>CAVQXJ010000013.1:0-1188734 GCA_963717745.1 uncultured Acidobacteriota bacterium | reverse complement strand
CTAGTGCCATTCGCATATTGCCGAAGTAGAGCGACTCGATGAATCGTGCAATATTCTGTTCCGTTCGAAAATTGAATACTCCACTATCCGTAAAAATGAGCCTATCGATTCGGCATCGAAAGCAATTCCTTCGGGAATGATGACATCGCGTGTACGCCCGTCTTGCGGTCAAGAGAGTCGAGCGCGAATCGCAATCGGCTCCCGATCAGCTTGCGGATCGGATGCAATGTGGAACTTCCGATTCGTAGGCTGTCAGCGTCCGCTGAAGGTTCGCCGCATAGTAGGACTCCTCGCGGAGGGACACGACGGTGATCGAGCCGATCGAGCGGGTGATGCGCTGCGCAAGCAGGAAAATCTGCGCCTGATACACCGGCGACAGCTGGTCCACGTTGTCGATGAAGATGACGATCTCGACCCCGCGGTCTTCTCGGCCAACTCTCAGCAGGCCTGGGCATGTACTCCGCCACGCTCTCTTGCCACCGAGCCAGGAACGGCGACAGCGCGTCTTCGTATGGGTCGGTCCCAGCTCGTAGTCCTCTGAGCCCCGTGGTGCCGACGGAGACAATCTTGTCGGCGAATGCCTTCTTGATGTTTCTACGCGTCTCAAGGTGGGGACTCGAATACCGTGCACGAAGCTGCGTGAGGATAGTCGTCCAAACGAATCGCTCCATCTCCGAGAGTTCCGGAGGAGCTTCAAGGAAATCGACGTGGAACCATATCGCCTTGGAGTTGAGCAAGGGTGCGCTAACTGTGCGTTGGTACCGCTTAATAAAGGTCGTCTTGCCGGATCCGATGCCACCGAGTAGTAGAAACAGTTGACCGTGCCGAGTTGGCATTGCTTCGGCCAGCACGATGCCGAACTGTCCCGCATCGGTATCGGTTTGCTTAGCCGGCTTTGCGCCTTGGTCGAGCATGAACTGCGGGAGAGCATCCGTGATGATAACGTTAAGATCATCCGCGACGATTCGTAGACTCTTCGAATACACGTAGCAGGACTGAAGAATCTCAATTGCGTCCTGATCTGCGATGTTCTCAAAAATCGTGCTGAGCAACAGGTGCAACTGGGCGTGAAGGCGATTTCGCTGTAGCGGCAGGTCCGCGTTAACCCGGATTATTCATCAGAGCTTACTCAAGACGAGTTCACGGGTGGCGTGAGTAATAGTGAAGAGCAGGGCGCAACGGGGAACGCCGTGGCGAGCGTGGCGAGCCGGCTGTGCGAGCGTTCGGCACGCGCGGGCAGGCGCGATGGTGTTCGACGCGGCACACCTCGGGTGCTGTGGCGCAGGCCAGGAGTCGGCGGGGGTCGCGATTTAGGCGAGGACGCCGCCGAAGCTACGAGCGATGGCTTGCCACGCGGCCGGGTCGGGATGGGAGCGCGGGAGATGCAACACGAAGCGGCGGACGGAGCACGTACGCGCACGCCGATCTTCAGCAGCACGAGCCGCAGGCGTCCGACCTGGGCCCGTGCGAGCGACGTGCGGTCGGCGCGCAGCTGGAGTTCTTGCAACAGCACGTACGCCGCCGCCGTCAGGGTGAGGCGGAGCTGATTGGCCCAGAAGCGAGAGCAGCTCGTGCGGCCCACGGCCAGATCGTGATGCAATTCTTTCAGCCGGTTCTCGCTATCTCCGCGCGCACAGTAGATCTCGCGATACAGCCGCTCGGGATGATGCCGCAGGTTGGTGATGACGATGCGCGGGTTGTCCCGGAGCTCTCGTCCCGGGTGGACGACGACTTCGGCCTTGATCACCGCGTGGCGGGGATGCGGCCACGTCCTCGCCTGATAGAGTGTCTCGCCGAAGACCCGCGCCGAGGCCCCGGTGGCGCTCGCCTGGGTCCGCGCCTCGACGAGCAGGTGCGCCGCGGCCGCCTCGAGTACTTTGTTTTTGGCCATCGCCACGACGTACTCCACGCCGGCGGCCTCGAGGTCGTCGAAGAGGGCGGGCTGGCGAACCCGCCATCGAGCCGGACGCGGACGCGGGCCCGCGGGAAGGCGCCCACACTTTCGGAATGAGGCGTCGCAGCAGGCCCGCGCCCCGACGGCGGTGGCGGCGTTGCCCGGGCGCAGCACCGCGGCCACGAGATACTGCCGCGGCTCGTCGTCGAGGTCAGGAACGCCATCAGCGGCAGATACACCACCCGCCGTAGAACCCGTTGAAGAACGAGAGCTGCTGGGCGCCATGCGTCGCATCTTCGGTGACGTCGAGGTCGATCGTCACGCGCCGTACCCGGCGGCCGGCGCCGATGGCGCGCGATCACCGGTCGGTCAGCGCCTCGCCGATCGCATACAGCGCCCGCGGCGTGACCGCATTCTCGAAGCGCGACACGGTGGGCTGCGAGGCGAGCCGTCCGCCGGTGATCGGGTCGCGATCGAGGAGGAGCTTCTGGATCGGATCCTCCGCCAATCCGTCGGCATCATTGGCATCGGGATAGCCGCACGCGATCCCGAAGATCCGCTGGGCGAGCACGTCGGGCAACGCGTGGGTCACCCGCGTCGCCGCCCGCGCGTCGGGCAGTGCCTGTGCCAGGGCGGCGATCAGGCCGAGCGATCGATCGGCGGCCTTGAGCAGCATCGCGCCGCCGTCCGAACTGGCGTGGGCCTGATCAAAGGCGGCGACGAGCGGGCGATCAAACAGGTCGGGGAAGAGAACGGTCTGTGCTACCGTGGTGTCGTTCAACAGCGACGCCTCCGTGTGACGAAGTGGCCCTCAGCAAGCCCTTTGTATCACTCGGAGGCGTTTCTGTTTCTACCGAATCACACGACTCGTGAATAATCCGGGTTAAGATGCTCGCCGTTACCCTGAGAAGCTCACGTGGAGCCCGGTTCGGCGCACCGAACTCCGCGTCCAGTGCACCCTTCGTAATTGCCGGATATGAGAGCAGGTTCCAGAACTCAGTGAAGTTCGCAATGATGTGGTCCAATGGAGGGAAAAACGCGCGCGAGCCCTTTGCGCCAGGGCTTGTCTTCGCGAATTGCTCTCTTCGCGAATTGCTCGAAAGACTATCCAGCAGTAGCCATTGGTCGCGACAGCGTAGCGAATGCCGCCGTCGTCGCAGGACCATTGGACCTGGTTGATCGCTTTTCGAACCTCGTCGTCCGTGGTCAGGGCTCCGTCTATGCGCACCGCACGATGCTTGTCGGTATCGACTGGCAAGACAAACGTTTTACCTTCGCGTTTGGCTTCGACTCAGGCAAGCTGCACGGCCTTCCCTGCACACGTACGGTGTAGTCGATGAATCCGGACTCGACGTGGGTCTCCTCTCGCCTGAGGCAGTCCTCGGGCCAGAGGAGGACGTCCGTTAGGATTCGATCGATGACCTTGACTCTCGTGTCCGCCTCGCTCACTTGACCGCGTTCGGCCTTGAAAGCTCCAAAGCGAGACGAAATCTCGGACAGAATCTCTAGACCCGAATCAGCATCCATCATCGTCTGTGGCCCTGCCGTGTCGGGATGACGCTATCCGTAGGGCGTCAGAGGGTCAAACCTCAACCATCTGCCCGAGCAGTCGGGACGCTGAAGGACAGCTCACTTCGGTTGACGGCGGTCAGCCTGCTCGCTCCGCAGCTCACCGCAGACAACCATCGGGATGCGCCGAGTCTGCACGGCACAAGAGCAAGCGCGCCGTCGAGGAGATTGTTGCAGCGCTTCGGCCCCAGCCTTCCGTCCCGTCGTCGGTCCGGAAGCTGCCGGCACGTCTGGCCGCGGCGGAGACGCAGTACGGTCAGTGATCGATGGACTGATTGACCAGTTTCGAGAGACCCAGTTCCGTTGGCGGGGGACTGGATGATTTCGTGCGGGAGGACCAGGTCGCCTACATCGCGACCGGGTGAGCCGGCTCTTCGTCACTTTCGATGGGCGTCGAAGTTGGCCTGGGCCCACCTCTCCCTGGTCGCGTTCAATTCCTCAATCGACCGGTCCTTGTGCACGCCGGGAGGAAACCGGCGCTGGCCGATCCGTGCGCCAAAGCGCCAGAGCGCGGCGATCGCCGCATACGACTCCGGGTCGCCGGGCGTGCGCCAGCGCGGCTGGTTCATCTCCTCGGCGGATCGTAAGCGGCGAACGGGCGGCGGTCATCGTCGACGCTGAATCGCTCAGCGCGGGTCGTCGTTTCTGTCCGCCTTCAGGTGAAGCAGGTGTCACCGCATTGAATCGACACCTGACACGGCGTCAGAACGTCGGGTGAGCCGCTTGCAGAACCAGAGTCGACCGTGTCCGCGCGGTGCGTCCGTCAGCTCTCCGAACACCTTGTAGCCGAGCTTCGAATAGAACCCCGGGGCCTGAAAGGTCATCGTGTTCAAGAACACCACGTCACAGGCCCGTTCTTCCGCGATCTGCTCTGCCCGCCCCATCAAGGCCGTACCGTACCCCGTCTTGCGTAATGCTGCGCATGGACCCAGAGGACGCTGACCAGGAGGGCGTTCCAGAGAGTCTCGCCGACGAGACCAGCCACCAGCTCCCCCGTGTCATCGCGAACAGACAGCACGAAGTTGTGGGTGTTGCGAGCCCCAATTTGCTCCTCGTTGAATTGTCCCAGTCGGGTATCGAGTTTGAGCAGCCACAGCGACGGGGCTCGCTTCAACAGTGATTGGGTGCATTACGTGCCTTCTCCTTTTTTGTGTTCTTCGCTGAGTCGCCGAGGGATGCGTGTGAGGCGGTGAGGTGGTTTGGCGAGGGGCGAGGATGTCGTCCGGGAGGACCAGAGTCCCCTACATCGCGACCGGGTGACCGGCCCCGGCGCACCTCTTGATCGACTTTTGACGGGCGTCGAAGTTCGCCTGCGCCCACCGCTCCCTGGTCGCATTCAGTTGCTCGATTGACCGGTGCTTGTGCACGCCGGGAGGAAACCGGCGCCGGCCGGTCCGCGCGCCCAGGCGCCAAAGCGCGGCGATCGCGGCGTACAACTCCGGGTCGCCCGGCTTGCGCCACCGCGGCTGGTTCATCTCCTCGACGGAACGGAAGCGGCGAACCGGCATCAGGGCTCCTCCACATCGAATCGCTGCCGAAGCAGCTCGGCATCAGCGCGATCCTTGAGACGCACGGTGTCTCGTTTCATACGATACAGCGTACGCGGAGTGACCACACTCACGGTGATGTCTTCGAACGGGATGCGGCCGACTTCGAGGTCTTCGAAGACAAAGGCGTCGCCGAGCCGGGTCAGCAGGTCGAGCGAGAAGGTGCCGGACGGTGGCACGGACTGCATCGCGGGATAGTCGCCCAACAAATCGGCAGCGGTGATGTCCTCGATGCTCGGATCGTCGAACACCGACGCGAGCGCACGGCGGACGGCAGCGATATTGTCGGCGGATGGTTGCAGAAAGACATCGAGATCCTCGGTAAAGCGCGCCAGACCGTGCAGGTTGAGTGCCGCCGCGCCAACCACCGCGTAGCGCACGCCCTCGCGCTCGAAGGCGGACAACACCAGCCGGGCGGCATCGAAGTCCATCTCAGACCTCGAAGACCTTCATCACTTCGTCGCCGTAGTCGTTGATGACCTTGACGGCGATCTTGCCGCTCTCGGGCGTCGGGAACGGGCGGCGACGGTGCGGTAGAGCGCTGCCCAGGCGTCCTCGTCGATGTCGGCCCTGAGGGCGCGTCTTCAGCCGCTTGTAGGGATCGTTGCCGCCGGTGAAGTAGCAGTGGCGGACGAAGAAGCTCTCGCCGTTGTAGTCGGTGTCGATCATCCAGAGCGCGATCTGGTCGGTGTCGTTGCTGCGGACCTGGCCGGTGGTCGGGTCGTAGACGTCGACGCCCTTGAGGTGACGACGATCGTCGTCGTCGGTCGCGTCTCGATCTCGATGTCGGGCTCGCCGAAGACCGTGAAGAGGTTGCCGGCGCCGGTCTTCTTGAGCTCCTCGCCCATCAGCAGGTCGGCGTTCATCCGCACCATCAGCACCTGGATTCGACCGGGCGCTCGGCAGCACGCGTCGAAGCCCTCGCCGGTGACGCGACTTCGTCGTCCTCGTCGACACCGTGCGGGTCGAAGGCGAAGCCGAGACGCAGAGCAGGTCGATGCCGACGCCCGGCATCGCCTCCCGGGCGGCCTCCTTGCACGTACGTCGGGCTGACCGTGCCGTACTGGGGCCGATCGCAATCGCCGACCCGCCGGGCGCTCGCCCTCGGCGTCGGTGTACGTCGCCCATCGGCCTGGATGTAGTGCCCGGCGTAGGGCTCGAGCGCGCGAACTCGAGCCGCTCGTCCTTGCGGCGCGTTCTGCACGCCGGCCTTGCGCAGGTTGTCGAGGATCGTCTGCTCGAACTTTGGCGCGCCGGCATCGCGTCGCGCCGCCGCCTCGCGCTCCGCTGGCCGGCGTCGGTCGTCGTCCGAAGCCAGCGACGCGGTGCGGGCGACAGGCTCTCGACGGTGAACGGGCCGGTGACGCGGACGCGCTTGTTGTCTTCGTAGGGCTTGTCGTAGAGCAGTCTCGATGTCGGCGTGGCGCTTGATCGCCGCGTCGATCTCCTCGCGGCGTCATCCCCTCCTTGATGTCGGGGTTGTTGGCGATCGACTTCAGCGTGACGTGCGGGACCCGCTCGTAGACGAAGCCGTGCGGATGTCGCCGCTGGTCGTGTGCCGGGCGGCGGCGCTTGCCGTCAGCTCGGCCTCCTTCGCCGCCCTCGGGAGTCCGCGAGCAGGTAGTACGGGATACTTCGCGCCCATCAGTCGCTGCCGCGCGAGCGCCAGCGCGACCGCGACGGTGTCGATGGTGATCCAGCGGCGGCCCCACTGCTCGGCCACGTAGGCGGTCGTGCCGCGCCGCAGGTGGGGTCGAGGACGAGGTCGCCGGGGTCGGTGCGTCATGAGCATGCAACGCTCGATGACCTTGGTGTTGGTCTGGACGACATAGATCTTGTCGATCCGCGACTCCCGACTGCGTGTCGTCCCAGAGGTTGTCAGATCGCGAACGCGGGAAAGTCATCGAGGTAGCGGACATAGGACAGCGATGTCTGCCCGGAGCGTCAACGCGGCCCGCCATGCGAGCCGCTCATGCCCGTCTGCGTTTGTCTTCCAGCTCGTCCTGCGCGCAGGGCTGGTAAGTCTGGCCTCGAACTCGACACGGAAAGACGTAGTCGCCGACTCGTGCCGTTCGTGACGTAGCTGTCAGGCTGAAGACGTCGGCTGCGGTGCAGCGGATGCGCCAGCCTGCATGCGTCAGTCGTCGGCGTCGCGCCGTCGGCGAGCTCCTGATCGCGACGTCGAGTGCACTGTCGTAACCGTCTCGACTCGACTCGCGAGTCTGGTCAAGAGCTGTCGATACTTCGATCGTGCTCGATGTCCTTCGGCATACCAGAGGATGATAGTCGTTCAACGCCGGCAAGAACTCGCCGTCGTGGCTGCCGCTGGTCTTCGAAACGTGATCTGACGGACGAAGTTCTCGCTGCCGAACACCTCGTCCATCACGCACCGGACGAGGTGCACGTTCTCGTCGCCGATCTGCACGAAGCACGATCCCGATCTCCGTCAGCAGCTCGCGCGCCACGGTAGCCGGTCCCGCAGGTACGACAGGTAGGAGTGGATGCCGAGCTCCCAGGTGTCGCGGAACGCCTTGATCTGCTCGGCTCGCGGGTCGCGTCCTCGACCTTGCCGTCCTTGACGTCGCGCTTGCGGGTGGAGACCTGCCAGTTCGAGCCGAACTTGATGCCGTACGGCGGGTCGACATAGATCATCTGGACCTTGCCGGAGGCCCTCCTTCTCGGCCAGCGACGCCATCACCTGCAGCGAGTCGCCGAGGATCATCCGGTTCGACCAGTGCTGGCTCGTGCTGGTAGAAGTCGACCTGCTTGTCGAACTCGTCGAGGCCGTCGAAGTCGTCGAACAGCGTCAGCTCGGGCTCGTCCTCGCCGGCCGCGGCCGTGTCGCGCAGGTTCTCGACGAGCACCCGCGGGTCGATCTTCTCCTGGATGTAGATCGGCGGACCGCCGGCGACCTCGAGTCGGCGCGCGTCCTGCTCGTCCTTGCCCTTCCAGACCAGCTGCGGGTCGAGCGAGGGATCGCGCGGATAGAGCGACTGCGTCGGCGGCCTGCTCCTCGTCGTGCGACGAACCTGCGCAGCTCCTGCGGTCGGAATGTTGGTCCGCTTGTCGCTCGTGCTTGATCGAGTCGACCGGCATCGGGTCCGCCGGCTTGCGCTTCTTGGCGGCGCATCGATCGCCGCTACCTTCGTCGCCGAAGGCCGTCGATGCGGCTCGGATCAACGTTCTGTCGCGTCGCTCGGGTGTCGCGTGATCTCGACGTAGCCCCAGCGGCCGAAGCCGCCGTGGTTGTTGACCGCCGGCACCCACAGGTCGCGCGCGGTGTCCACCTTGCGCCTTCGGTCGGTCTTGGGCGCTTCGGCTGACCGATGACCTCGACGATCAGGTCGAGCGGCTCGACGTCGTCCGCCGGTCGCCGAGCCGTACGAGGAAGTCGGGTACGATAGTCGTGGCGTCGGCCTTGGTGGATGTAGGGGATCGTGAAGCCGAGGTGGTCGTTCTTCACGTACGCCGCGACCCCGTCGATTGTCCTCGAGCACGCCATCGACCATCTGCTCCCAGCTCGGTGTCGCGACGACCCGTCCAGCGTGACACGTTGGCAGCGGCTCGGTCGGTCATCGACGCTTCCTTGCGTGGTGATCGAAGTCGACCTAGCCGGTGAGCCCGTCCGGTCGAACGGCGCGAGCGATCGGCAGCACAGGTCGCTCGGCGCCGTCGCGATCGCGCGACGATCGCGTCGTAGATGCGCTCGGCCGCCCGTCGGCGCCAGCTCGGCCAGCAGCAGCAGCTGAGCGGAACGTGTCGTCCGTGCACGGTCGACGCATCTCGTCGATCCAGCTGCGCGGCGATGCGCACGCAGCTGCGGGAACAGCCACGGCTTCGGTCCTCGTCGGTCGCGGATAGTGCGTCGTCGAGCAGAAGCTTGAGCGAGCGCGAATGCGACCTCCTGGCGCGCGCGTGCCTCGCAACGTCGTCGAGCGTCAATGCTCGTCGACTTCGCCGACGATCCGGCTGCGTTCTCGGTCCACGGTCGGCACGTCGGCCGGTCGAGAACGTCAGTCGGGACGTCGTCGGTGAACGTCGGCGTGCAGCGCTGCCGGTCGGGCAGTTCGATGCGATAGCCGTCGAGGACGCGGGAAGCGTGATCTCGCAGCTTCGGCGCGCGTCGAGCCGCCCGCACGACGCGGGTCGGGTCGGCGGCGCGGCTCGGGCTTCGCGGCCACGGCGGTCGGGATGAACGAGAACGGCACGCCGTAGACTTCGGCGTACTCCGGCTCGAAGTGGCCGTTCTCGTTGGCGCGTAGCTGCTGCGGCGGAGCCCGCGGCCCACGACCTGCTCGCACAACAGCTGGGTGCCGAACGCGCGCACGCCGAGGATGTGGGTGACCGTGTTGGCGTCCCAGCCCTCGGTGAGCATCGAGACAGAAACGACGCAGCGGATCTGCTCGCCGAGCTTGCCCGGCTTGCCGACGGTGTTCATCACCTCACGCAGCAGGTCCTCGTCGGTGAGCTTCGTCGGCGTCGCGGCCCGGGAATCGCGCGCGGTAGCTCCGCCTTGAACTCTTCGATCTCGCCCGCGGCATTGGCCTTGAAGTCGTCCTTCATCGCTTCGCCCGACTCGAGCTGTGCCGAGTCGACCAGGATCGTTCGGTCGCGCCGTCCACTGCCGTCCATCGACGTTCGAAAAGCGGCAGGTTGCCGGGCCGGCACGGCTCTCGTCGCCGTCGCGTCTGTCGCTCCAGCCGGCGATCCAGTCGAACACCAGCTTCGACACGTTGGTGTTGCTGCAGACGACGATGAACACCGGCGGCGTCTGCGCCTCTGGCGCGGGCCTCGGCGTTCTGCTCCCACCGTTCGAAGGCGATCCGGTAGTGCCCGTAGAGGCTGAGCAGCGCGCCTTCGAGTTCCTTTGGAGCTGCGGCGATCCCGGGCTGGCGTCGCCGCGCCGCCGCCCTTCTACGGCAGCTCCTCGCGGATGCGCGTCCCACAGGTCGGCGGTATGTCGGCATGTCGCCGGCCGTCGTATTGTCGGCGACCGGCACGCGCGGGATCTTGACGATGCCGGCTTCGATCGCGTCGATCAGGGAGAAATCCGACACCACCCACGGGAACAGCGTGCCCTTCCGGGTAACCCGATCCGCGCAGGAAGAAAGGCGTGGCGGAAAGGTCGTAGACGGCCTGATACCGAGCTTCTTCTGCACCGCCTGCAGGCCGGAGCTCCAGACCCGGGCTTCCTCGTCGCGCGTCTGGCTTCGGCCCGCCCGTCCTTGTCCGGTGGCGCATCGACGGGCCCGCCGCCGTCGATTCCTTCGCCAGATAGCAGTGGTGCGCCTCGTCGTTGAGCACGACGATGTGCTTCTTGCCGGCCAGCTCGCGGGCGACGCGGCGCACCATCTGGGCGGCAGTTTCCTTGAAGGGGCTGTCAATCGGCGGGGTCTGACCCCGGCCCGCGGAAGACGTCGTCGACGTCAAGATGCTCTTGGTCAGCCGGGCGGCATCGCCGCGCTCCCGCAGCAGGAAGGCGTGGTAATTGGTGATGACGATGCGGGCCTGGCCAAGGCGTTCGCGGAGGTCGGCGGGCAGGACATCGAGAGCCCGATAGTAGTTGTCGGGGTCGCTGGGAAGCAGCACTCGGAGGCGATCGCGAATGGTAATGCCAGGCGTGACGATCAGGAACGCGTCGCTGAACCGGGCATCCTGACGTTCTCAAGCTTGTTGAGGGCCTGCCAGGCGATGAGCATCGCCATCACCACGGTCTTGCCGCTGCCCGTCGCCATCTTCACTGCAACGCGCGGCAGGCCCGGCGTTGTACTGCGCGTTCCACTCGCTCAGCGCGTTCTGGATCCACGCGTCGCCGTACTTGGCGGCAACTTCGGTGAGGTAAATCGCCGTTTCGACCGCTTCGCGCTGGCAGAAGAACAGGCGCCGGGTGCGGTCAGGATCGTTCCAGTAGTCGAGCAGCCGCCGGGTCGTGCTGGTGATCGACACGTAGCCGCCAATCCGCCATGCTTCTACGCGCTCGCGGATGCGGTTGACTTCGGTCGTTTCCCGGACGCGATCGAGCGTCCACTCGGTCTCGAACGTACCGCTGCGCACCCCGCTGTCGTGGTTGCGCGATCGGCATGAAATACGCGCTCTTACGGCGCGACTCCGCGACCGTGGCGGTGATCCCCTGTTCGTCGAATGTGAAGTGGCGGGTTGGAGCGTCGAACGGGCTGTTGAGGATCGGGTTCTCGATCGTGACGGCCATCGGATGCGGTGAAGCTTACTACTGGCCACCGCGTCCTGATGGCGGAGGGGTGGCTCGGCCTCGCGGACGCAGGTCTGGATCGCCCGGCTTACGCGTGAGTCCCTGCGCCTGCATCCAGGCAAAAAACTGGTCGATGAACAGGTCGCTCGTATTTCGGGTGACGTTCATTCCAAAGCCGTGACTACCGCTCATATAGAGGTGCAGCTCTGGCCGGTAGCCCTTCGCGAAGAGCTGCGCGTAGAACTCGCGAACTTCTCCGCCAACCAGCGTGTCGTCCTGTGCCATCGCTAAGAACATCGGGGGCAGCTTCTCCGCCGAATCGGGCGCGGGAATTGGCGGGATGCCGCCAAACGGTCCGCCATAGATTGGCGCGACGTAGTTCGGCCGCGCCTTGACGTCAGCGTTCATTGCCGCGTGGGCCACGACGTGCGCCCCGGCAGAGAATCCGATCGCCACGAGCTTGTCCGGATCGATCGCATACTCGGCGGCGCGCTCCCGAATCATCGCGATGGCGCGAATCGTGTCCGCGACGCCAGGCTCGCCCGATACATTGATCGGTATCTCCTTCGTCCGCGCCATCCACGAGAACTGCGGGCCTGTCTGCTGGACCAGGCGGTACTTCAGCACAAAGGCAGCAACACCGCGTTCTGCCAGCCACGTCGCGACGCGATTCCCTTCGCTGTTGATCGACAGCTGCCGGAACGCGCCGCCGGGTGCGACGAGCACGGCCGTCCTCGTGTTCCGCGCGCTCTCCGGTAGAAACGCCGTGTACGCCGGATCGCTGACGTTGTAGATGGCCTCGCCGTCTGACGATGTGACTTCCTGTACCGGTGGGTTGATCAGACCAGGCCAATCCGCACGCAGCGGCGCGGGCCCCAGGTAAAGCTTGACCGGCGGCAGCTGCCGATACGCATTTGCCTTGACGGCAGGCTGGACGACGGCTTGCGCGGCCGGCGGCTTGGCTGGCACCTGGGCTGAAAAAGATCCGCTGGCAGCTATCGCGCCGGCGAACAGGAAAGCGGCAGTGGAGTGTGCACGAGTCATTTGTGAGGCCTCGGCGCCAATGATACAGGCATCCCGGCGTTCGGCTGAAATAGTCTGCTACTTCCCGCAGTGCAGCAGGGGTTACCGGTTGCACAGGTGTCATCTTCATTCCTTTGCTAGGCTCGTGGAAGCTTACTCGAACCGGCTGCACCCGATCACTGCGCACGGCAAGCCGGCGGCAACTACCGCACGATCACCACGTCGCCCTCGGAGACGGCTCCGGTCGCGGCGAAGATCGGCCCCCCTGTTGCCGTGCGTACGGTGATCGACAACGCGTCGGCGCCGGAGCCCGCCGGACCACCGTCGATGGCATAGCCGGTCACGACAATGCCCTCCGCGCCGGCGCTCGTGCCCACCACGGTGAAATCGACCCGCCAGCCCGCCCCCGAGGGCGTTCGCGAACGACGTCGGCCCCGACGGACGGTTCCTGATCAACGTCGAACTGGACAGCGCCGCCGCGCCAATCACGCTGCTGATGAACTGGAAGCCTGAGGGGAAGAAGTCGGGGTTACCGGTTCACCACCACGTCGCTCGTATGCGCCGCGATCCAGCCGCCGCTGTCCCGGGCGACCACGGTCAGCACGTAGGTCCCCGGTGACGGCGCCGGGGAATCGAGGCGCACCGCCACCTTGTCGCTGGCCCGGATGGCATTCATGCGTTCCGGGCTCAAGTCGAGGACCACGTCCTTGCCGGGCAGCGTTTTCACCCGCGGCCGGCCGTTGACCGCCGAACGCAGCTCCGCGTGCACGGCGAAGGTGGCCTGTTCGGTGTCTCCGGCCTTCCGAATGCGGAGCGCCGTGGTGGGGATCCTGACGTCAATCCGCAGCACCCGCTCGCTCGTCTCGGCCGAGACCAGAAATCCTTCGCGGCGGAACGCGCCGGGCGTCCGCATCGCGCCGTCGATGTCGGCGCCGGCCCGCTCGCGCTCGCTCATCGCGTAGTAGCCGCGCCGGTACCGCAGCGTGACGTCGCGGCGGGTGGTCGTGATCTTCACCGCGCGGAACGCGCTTCTCCTGGGCGGGTCGAGCGGCTCGTAGCCCACCAGATAGTAGGACTGCGCGTCGCGCTGCGCCTGCAGCAGTCCGGAGCCGAGGTCGTTGGTGTTCAGGAAGACGCGGCCGCCGGTTTCCCTGGCCAGGGTCTCGAGGAAGTCGTGGCCGGGCCCCTCGCTCATCGACGCGAGCTTCGGGAACGGCACGCGGCCGCCCCGGCTGCTTCCCTTCTGCTGCGGCAGCACCGCGGTGGTCGTGACGCCGCCGGGATCGACGCTGTAGAACGACGCCTGTGAGAAGGTCGCGCGATCGACGATGGCCCGCATGCTGCCGGTGACGTCGGGGGGCATCAGCATCCCCAACTGCTGGCCAAGCGACCGGCGGACACGGAGGACGTCCTGATCGGTGCAGGCGGACACGATGGCGGTGACCGTGTCGATCACCCGGTTCACCAGGTTGAGGGTATAGCCGCCCGAATAGAGCACGATGTGCTTGCGGCCGGGCATCGCATCGAGCGACCGCGCCAGTCCGGTGAGCGCATAGGTGGTGTAGAGCATCCGCCGGTTGCCCTCGGTCACGATGTCCTGCCCCACCGCGACGCCCATGTTCACCACGTCTCCAGCTCCGGCGATCCCGCAGATCCGATCCAGCCGTTCGAACAGGGCCGACATGTCCGTCTGTGTGGCCGCCGCCCCCCCGAGGCGCTGCGTCGCCTGGCGCAGCACTGCCGGATCGGTCGTGAATGACTGCACCACTTCCAACTGCTCTCTGATCGCCACGATCATCGTCGGGGCCACGCTCGCGTCCCCACCGCCGGCCGCGTCCAGGATGGCCGATCGCACCCGGGGCATGGCGTCGGCGGGCATGCTGTTGAGATCGACGACGATCACCACGCTCAGGCCTGCGGTGGGACGCCCCGGGACGGGCTGGGAAGGCGACATCGCCTGCGTCGCCGGCACCGCGCCGGCCGGCACGCCTCGATCGTGCAGCTGCACCGCGCGCGAGACCAGCTGCAGATGCTGAACCGGCCGCGGTGAGCCGTCTTCCTGAATCTGGACGTCGGCAGCCGTCAAGTCCGACACCTCCCGCCCGTTCGCATCGGTCGCAATGACGTCGAGCACGACCAGCTCGGCCCCGACGTGAAACACCAGCGGGCGGTCCTGCGCCGAGGCGCTGACGAGGACAGCGGCGGCGGCGAGCGTGATGAGGGTGAGTTTAGACATGACACGCACTAACGCCGCCCCCAGTCCGCGGGTTCGCGGTTCGCGGCTCGCCTCTCGGATGGTCAGGACAACCGACGCCGATCCCAACGGCGTGTTGCCTCTAGACAGCCGCGCTGGTGGTCATAGGGCGGGGCTTCAGCCCCCGCCGCGAACCCGCGAACCCCCGAACCGCGAACCCGCGGACAGCGAAGTCGCGAATTAGAAATTGAACTTCAGCGAGAACTGCATCGATCGATTGTCGACCGAGGTTGACGTGATGCGCCCGGCGGTCGGCGAATCGAAGTTCTGGTTCGGGAAGCCGAAGCCGGGATGGTTGAGCAGGTTGAACGCGTCCCAGCGGAGCTCGACGTTCGCCCGGCCGATCACGGTGAAGCGCTTCGACAGCGAGGTGTCGAAGTTCGTGTGGCCGGGACCGTAGAGGATGCCGCGGCCGCTGTCGCCGTAGGTGTTGGCCGGCGGCGCCACGAAATCACGCGGGTTGTACCAGAGATCGACGGTCGGATCGTCGAGCTTGCCGGATCCGATGCGGTTCGGCCAGCTGGTCGCGCCGTTGTTCACGCCGTTCTGCATGAACACCGTGAACGGCCGCCCGGTGGTGAAGGTGGCGATGCCGGCGAATTGCCAGCCGCCCACGATCGCGCCGAGCACTCCGCCGTTGCGAAGCCAGCGCCGCTCGGGCCCCCACGGCATTTCCCAGACCCAGCTGGTCACTGCGCGGTGGCGGACGTCGAAGCCGGCCGGCCCATGACCCGCCTCGAGGTTGGTGATGGTCTGCGGATTGCCGACCGCGCCGGCGCCGCTCGCCGCAGAGCCGCCGTAGTCGAGCGCCTTCCCGTAGGTGTAGCTGCCGAGGAACTGGAGACCGCCGCGGAACCGCTGCGTCACCTTCAGCTGACCGCTGTGGTAGGTCGAGCGGTTCCTTGGATCGCACTGCAGCATGTTGTTCAGCAGGTTGAGCGGCTGGATCAGGCGGCGGGACGCCTGCGGACCCGATCCCCGGCTGCAGCTCGTTCGGGTTGTAACAGAAGATGATGTGCTTGCCGGCGCTGCCGGCATAGGTCATCTCCACCGCGAGCGCGGACATCACCCGGCGCTCCACGCCCAGGTGCCACTGCTCGGCGTAGGGCGTTTCGTTCTCGAACGAGTGCCCCAGCACGCGCGGGTTGGCCGCCTGCAGCTCCGCGGTCGTGCGGGGCTGCACCTGGGCGATCGCCGGGAACGGATCGCCCAGCGTCCGGACCGGCCCGAAGTCGGTCGGGTTGGTCGCGAAGCTCACGTTCTGCGAGATGGTGTACGGCACCTGCTGCCCGATCATGTTCGACGCCGACGGCTGCTCCGGGAAGTAGGTGATGCCGAAGCCGGTCCGCAGAATGGTCGTCTGATCGCCGAGCAAATCGAAGGTCAGGCCCAGCCGGGGGGCGAAGTTCAAGTACTGCGTCTTCTTGTTGACCGACGTGCTGGCGCCATCCTCGCCCGCGTAAATCAACCGGAGGTTGACCGGATCGAAGTTGACGATCTTGTCGTCCACCTCCGTCTCGGCGCCGAAGATCTCGTAACGCAGGCCGGCGTTGATGGTGAACCGCGAGCTCAGCTTGAAGTCGTCCTGGATGAACAGGCCGTGCTCCTGGGTGCGCAGCGTGTACGGCTCGAGCAGGAAGCCGCGCGCCGCGCTGTTGATGTAGCCGGTGAGCAGCGACGCCAGCCCCGAGCCCCCGGTATTGGTGACCGGATTGTTCGTGTAGTTCCGGCCGAAGTTGATGGTGCCGCGGGTGTCGGTGTTGGTGAACGGCGACGGATAGCGGTCGACCAGCCGATACCCGAACTTCAACTGGTGCCGGCCCTTGATCCAGACCAGCGAGTCCTCGATCTGCCAGTGGAACTGCTTGGGATTGACCGGCAGGAACGCCGGACCGCCGGAGATGCCGGTCATATCCGGGACGTTGATGTTGGGGAGGCCGGTCGTGAACTCGGTGACGTTGATGCCGCGGATGCCGAGCGAGTCGGCGGCGTTGATGCCGAAGTCGGACTGGAACGTGAACGGCTGGGTGCGCGCGTAGCCGAACCGCAGCTCGTTGATCAGGCTCGGCGACACGATCCGCGCGTAGTTGAACGCGGCCCCATGCGTGGTCAGGCGCGTGTTCTGGATGCCGGCGACGAACGGCCCCAGGTCGAATCTCGACGCGGCGTCGGCCGGCGTCGGGAGACAGCAGGCGGCCTGCCCCTGCGGCGCATCGAGCTTGAAACGGCCCCAGTTGAAGCGTCCGAAGAACGAGTCCTTCGACGACGCCTGGTGATCGATGCGGCCGGAGAACACGTTGTCGGTGGTGTCGCGGTTGACGGTGGAGGTGTAGTTGTTGAAGTTGCCGGCAGCGTTCGGCAGCGGGTAGATGCTCGCGACGTTCATCCCGACCTGGTTGATCCGGCCGGCGGGAATGACGTTGCCGGGGAACGGATCGCGCAGGAACTCCGGATTGGCCGCGCTCACCGGCCGCGCCGAATCGAAGGCCGGATTGCGCCGGGTGGTGAGCGGGTCGAAGATCGGGATCAGGTTGCCGCTGGTATCGCGGAAGTCGCTGAAGTCACCGACCCGCGTGCGGGCGGTCGGCACGGTGTTGACGAACACCTGGCCGCGCTTCTCCTTCAGCCCGGCGTAGTCGGCGAAGAAGAAGGTGCGGTTCTGGACGAGCGGCCCGCCGACCGCCACGCCGAACTGATGCCGATCGAGCGCCGGCTTCGGATCCTTGATCAGGCTGCCGTCGGCGCCCGCCACCTTGCGCACGAAGAAGTTGCGCGCATCGAAGGCGTCGTTGCGCAGGTACTCGAACACGGTGCCGTGCAGCAGGTTGCTGCCCGATTTGGTCGCCACCGACACCACGCCGGCGCCGCGGCCGAACTCCGCCGAGAACACCCCCGACAGCACCTTGAACTCGCGCACCTGCTCGACCGACGGGGCGATGATGACGGTGTTGAAGGTGTACTCGTTGTTGTCGATGCCGTCGATCAGCCAGCCGTTGGCGTTGGCCTGATGGCCGAGCGCGTTGAAGTTCGACGCGCCGCGCGGGTTGAAGGTGCTGGCGCCGGACAGGTTCTCGTTGGCCTGGCCGGGGGTGATGCCCGGCGTCAGGTAGACCAGGGCCGCGAAGTTGCGGCCGTTCAGCGGCAGCTCCTTGATCGCGCGCTCCTCGATCACCGTCCCGACCTCGGACGAATCCATCCTGAGCAGCGGCGCTTCGGCCACGACGGTCGTGGTCTCCTCGATGCCGCCCACTTCCAGGGTGACGTCCACGCGCGCTTGCTGGTTGACCTGCAGGATCACGCCCTCCCGCCGCCAGCGCCGGAAGCCCTGGACGTTCACTTCGACGGTGTAGGTGCCGGGGCTCAGGAACGGGGCGGTATAGCTCCCGCTCTCGTCGGTCACGTAGGTGTTCGACGTTCCCCGGCTGACCTCGCGAATCGTCACCGACGCGCCAGGGACCACGCCGTTGGCGTCACGGACAGACCCGACCAGGGTCCCGCTATTGACCTGCGCGCCCAGGCCCGCGTCCACCAGCGCGAGGACACCGACCAGGGCCGCCACGAAGCGCACGCGCTGCATCATGAATCACCTCTCCGATCGAGTCTCCGCGCGCGGGCGGTGTCAGGCACGGGCGGTGTCAGGCAGTGAATCGTGAACAGTCGTCGCGACGACTTTCACGATTCACTGCCTGACACCGAGCCGCTGTTCACGATTCACTGCCTGACACCCGACGCGACGGGTCAGCGGCAGGCCTTCGGGTTGTCCTTCACGTAGTAGGCCTTGAAATTCTTCGCCTTCGTGTCCATGCACCCCTCGAGGTTGAGCACCTCGATCTTGCGGAAGTCGATCGGCGCGGTCTCGGCCTGGATCGAGATGTAGCCGCCGGTCAGCGGCGTGCCGTCGACTTTGACCTTGGGATCGACCGGGCTGACGTTGCCGCCGCCGATCTGCGGCTTGGTGTACTCGAGCACCGGCTCCCCATTGACGAGATGGCGCATCAGCTCGTCGCCGTGCACCAGCACTTCGACCCGCACCCACTGGTCGCCTTCGAAGGTCTTGGACTTCGAGTTGATGCAGTGCCGGGTGTCGAGCTTGCCGTCCATCACCACGTTGGTGCCGGGGGTGCACAGGTTGGCGGTGCTGCGGGGCTTCCCGAAGCCGCCCAGCAGCTGCACCTCGATCGAAATCGGAAAATCCTGATCCTTCAGCATCGTCTTCGGATCCGGCGAGTGCAGCATCAGGCCGTTGTTGCGGATCGCCCAGGACAGGCTTGGGCCCGCGCCTTTCACCTGGTCCTCCACGAACCGGTATTCGGCGCCGATGACGTAATAGCTGAACGGGTCCTTGTAGAACATGTGCCCGAACTCGCCGTTGAACGTCTCCCACTTGTCGTAGCGGACCTTCAGCAGGCCATCTTCCACACGAAACGTGTTGTTGTAGTTCTCGCCGAGATCGTGCTTCGCGAACTTGGGGGTCCAGCCGTCGAGGTTCTTGCCGTTGAACAGCTGAATCCACTCTTTGGGATCGGCCTTTGGGACCGCGCCGGTGCTCGCGCCGGACTGGGAGAGGACAGCGGTGCCGGCGGCCAGGGAGAGCACCGCGCTCAGAGAGATGAAGACTCGACGTGATCGCATCGTTAGTGGCTCCAGGTCATTTCAGTACGCTCAAGAACTCGACGATGTCCCGAATCTCCCGGGGCTTCAAGATCAAGCCGTATGGCGGCATGGGCGACACCGGGTTGCTGCGCTCGGCGATCTCGCTCTTCGCGATCCGGCGTTCGACCGGCGGCGTCCCTTCCATGATGACGACATGGGTGGGGGTCTCTTCGCGCAGCATGCCGACGATGCGCGGGCCTTTGCGCTGGGTGATGCCGACCGTGCCGAAGCCGGGCGCAATCCGCGCGCTCGGTTCGAGCAGCGACTCGATCAGCTGGTCGCGGGTCAGGCTGCCCCCGACCTTCGACAGGTTCGGCCCGACGTTGGCCGCAGTGCCCTGGAACGTGTGGCACCGCGAGCACTCGGCCGCCGGATTGCCGAAGACGACCTGCGCGCCGCGGCGCGAATCGCCGCCGGTGCCGCAGCGCCTCGCGCAGTGCGCCGGTCACCGTCTCGGCACCTTTGCTCTTGCGGAAGGCGTCCAGGCGCGCGGTCAACGCCGGCGCCCCGTCGGTCTGCGCGGCTTCGGCGAGATCGATCTGCAGCTCCGGCGCCAGCTTGCCGGCCTGGAGCTCGTCGAAATACTGACCCAGCGCCTCGCGTGACTCGGCGGTGCGGAGCGTTCCCATGACTTCCATCGCTCCCTGCCGCTCGCCGAGCGAGCCGGTCTTGATCACCGACGTCAGCTGCTGCACCTTTGCGGCGGAGGACATCGCCAGTCCCGGGAGAATGCCCAGCGCCGCCTTGCGGACGGCCGGGTCCTTGTCGGCGAGCGCGGTCTTCATCACCTCGTCGATGTCGCTCACCTTCAACGCCTGCAGCGCCCGCAGCGACGCCAGCCGGACGTCCACCGACGCATCGCCTTTCAGCTGCGCGTGCAGGGTAGGCACGGCCTCCGCGACTTCGAGACGGCCGGCGGCCTCGGCGAGCGCCACCCGTATCTCGGGCGCGCTCTCGGCCTTCGGCAGCGCCTCGATCATCTTCCGGATCGCCTGCCGCGCCGCGGCGGCGTCGCGCGCCTGCTGCATCGCGGTGCCGAGGTGATACCCGTCCACCCGGTCCAGCGGTGAAGGTGACGGCCACACGCCGAGCGTCGAGACGGCTTCGGCGCGGAGCGCGGCCGGCCGGGCCGGGTCGGCCGCGAACGCCGCCACCCGCTCCGCCGCGGCCGCGGTCCCGACCCGCAGGTTTGCGCTGATCGCCCGGCGCAGCAGCGGCTCGCTGGTGAACCGCGCCTCACCGAGCGTGGCGCCCAGCGCCGGCACGGCGCCGTCGATCCCGCCGTCGTCATTCACGGCGCGCGCGGCTTCGACGACCACCACTTCGTCCTTGTCGGCGAGGAAGCGGGCGACGCCCGCGTGCCGCATCCGGCGCAGCGCCACGACCGCGGCCAGACGAACCGACCGGGACTCGTGCTGCGCCAGCGCTTCGAGCGCCGCCGGCATCGCCGATCGAGGCCAGCGCGAGGCTGCCGGCATGGCGAAGGTAGACGTCGCGATCGTCGTTCTTGACGAGCATGCTCACCAGCGCGCTCGCGGCCGGCTTGTAGGCGATGCGGCCGAGGGCCTCGGCGGCGAAGAACTGCACCCGCGGCGCCGCATCGGCGAGCAGCGGCACGAGGCGATCGCCGGCGGCGGCGTAGCGCACGTCGCCAATCATCTTGGCCGCCTGGGCCCGCACTTCCGGGTCTGTGTCGCCGAGGAACTCGGCGAGCTGGGCGGCATGAGCGGGCTGCCGGCGCGCAACCTGGGCGATGCCCCAGATCGCGTGGAGCCGGCCGAGGCCGGCCGCCGCGTCGCGGGCCGTCGCCTGGAACGGCGCCAGGTCACCGCGACGCGCCAGCTCGAACTGTGCCTTCTGCCGAATCCGCATGTCGGCGTGGCGCAGCAGGCTCGACACGCCGTCGACCGGGCGGCTGCGCAAGTCGGCCCGCAGCAGAGTCTGCACTTCCTTGCGCACCGCGCTCCCCGCGGCGGCCGGGGTGTCGAGCTTCCAGATGCGTCCCTTGTCCTTCGCCGTCCAGCCGGTCATCCAGTCGGTCAGATACAAGGCGCCTTCGGCCCCGAACCGCATCCCGATCGCCAGCACGCCCCGCAGCAGCAGCTTCTCATCTTCGTAGGTCACGCCGGCGCCGCTTTCCTTCAGCCGGAACCCGATGACACGGGCGTTCGATGAACCGCCGGGAAAGCTGGTGACGAAGTGGTAGTTGCGCCACTCGTCCGACAGCGCGGTGCCCGGGTTGTAGACCATGCCCGAGGGGCCGGCGTGCCAGGACTTCACGGTCGGCAGGATGTAGGCGGCCTGTCGATCGTGTCGGGGCTTGTACAGCCCTTCGTCCATCCAGACGTTGTAGCGGTTGTTGCGCGCGTCGGTGTATTTGCCGTACTGCCAGTTCGATCGCCAGCCGGTCTCCGATCCGTACGGGATATACAGGACCCGCTCGCTCTCGCCGTCGTGGTCGCCGTCGTTGTCCACGCTCATCAGGTTGCCGTGCTCGTCGAACGTGAACTCCTGCAGGTTCCGGATGCCGGCGGCGAACACTTCGAACCCCGAGCCATCGAGCTCGGAACGGAGGACGGCGCCCTGGCTCGGATAGACCCACCGCTTGCCGCTCTTGTCGACGACGTTGAAGCCGATGTCGCCGACTTCCCAATACAACCGACCGTCGGGACCGAGCATCACACCCGAAATCCCGTGACCGGCGAACGCCATGTGGGTGCTGTATCCGAGGCTGATCGGCGTCTCGGTATCGAGCACGCCGTCGCCGTTGTTGTCGCGCAGCCGGAACACACCAGGGGCCATGCCGAAAAAGAGATCGCCGCCGTGGCTCAGGATGCCGCCGCCGACGTCCCAGGTCGGATCCTCGCTGAATCCTTCCTTCATCACCCGCGACGCATCGGCGATGCCGTCGCCGTCGGTGTCCTGGATGCGGACGATCCGGTCCTTGAACTCGGAGAGGTCCCGTTCGTCGCGGGAGCCGTCCTTGTTGAGGTCGGGGATCCAGGTGTTGCGCGCGCTGTTCGCGGGCGCGAGATCCTTCCGGTAGAACTCCCGCAGCGCCTCGGTCGACTTCAGCGTGTGGACGATCGGGAGCCAGTCGGCATGGCCGCGGATGTCGAGCGGCAGATTCGCACGGCTCGAGCTGATCACGTAGGCGGTGCCGTCGGCATCGACGTCGATGGCGATCGGATCGGTGATGAGCCGCTCCGACGCCCAGAGCGTCAGCTCGACGCCGGCCGGCATCTCGACGTTGACGCTCTTGCGGACCGCGGCGGCCGCCGTCGCGGCCTCGGCCGTCGCCAGCCGCACCTGGCCTGCCGGTTTGGACCCGGCGGGTGGGGCAGCCTGGTCGCTGGTCGCGACGATCGACGCGGCGGAAGCAAAAAGAACGAGCCCGCCGGCAACGGCGAGCCACTCGGGAGAAAATGCTGGGCGAGTCATAATCCGGCCCTACTTTACCGCTTTCAGAGACGTTCCCAGCGCGGAGCTTCAGCTCAGCGCCACAGCCCTCACCCAACCCCATTGCTGATTCGGCGGATCGACGGCGCAGCTAAAGCTCGCGCCGCGAACGTCGGCGACAGCTGATATCTTCTTCCCCCTATGCCCACTGCAAACGGAAAGCTTGGGGTCGGAATCTGCGGCGTCGGCTGGTGCGGCGCGCAGCATATTCAGGCGTTTCAGAAGAATCCTCACACCGAAGTGACCTGGCTGTTCGGCGGCGGGGACGAACCACGGACCCGGGCCAGTGCGGCCCGGCACAAGGTCGATCTGCCCCACGCGCGCATCGCACGCAGCTACGACGAGCTCCTCGCCGCCCCGGACGTCGACATCGTCTCGATCGCGTCGCCGAATCATCTGCACGCCGACCAGGCGGTCGCCGCCGCCGAGGCCGGCAAGCACATCCTCCTCGAGAAGCCGACCGGCCTCACGATGCCGGAGCTGACCCGGATTGGCGACGCGGTGCAACGGGCCGGCGTGCGCACCATCGTGTCGTTCGAGCTGCGATACAACGCGCTGCTGAAGTTCGCCCACTGGCTGCGCGAGTCGGGCACCCTCGGCACCATCCGGTTCGCGCGCGTGCAGTATCTGTCCCGCGTCACCGACTGGTATTCGGGGTGGGACTGGGTCCGCACCGTCGAGACCGGGGGCAGCCACCTGCTCGCCGCCGGCTGTCACGCGGTCGACGCGCTGCGCTGGTGTTCGGGCCGCGAGGCAGTCGCGGTCAGCGCCCTGCAGACCCACTTCACCGAGGGCTACGAGTGGCCGACCTCGATCCTGGTCAACCTCGCGATGGAAGGGGGCGCGCTCGGGCACGTGACCAGTTCGACCGATTTCATGATGCCCTACAACTTCCAGATCGAGCTGATGGGCGACAAGGCGACGCTCCGGCAGGACCTGCTGCAGTGGGAGAAGACGCCGCTCGATCTCGAGGCGTTGCAGGCCGCCAACCCGTTCCCCGACGTCCAGCTGGAAGCCGGCGCGGACGCCGCCGGCCGTCCCGGCATCCTGATCAAGTGTCCGACCCCCAATTCCGCCGACGTCAGCCATCATCCGTTCCAGGCTGAGATCGATGAGCTCGTCGACTGCGTGCTGCAGGGACGCGAGACGATGCTCAACGTGTTCGACGCTCATAAGACCATGGAGATCTGCATCGCAGCGGACCGCTCGGCGGCGCATGGGGGCGTGCCGGTGTCGCTGCCGCTGTCGGCGTAAGGTCGTCAAATCCCAAGCTCCAAATCCCAAATCCCAACCACTCCCAACTCCCAAATCCCAAACGAACTCCCAAATCCCAACGCCCAATCTCCAGCTCGGAGTGAGGCTTCGGGAGCGGTTGGGAATTTGGGACTTGGGAGTAGTTGGGATTTGGGATGGGATTTGGGATGGGATTTGGGATTTGGAGCTTGGAATTTGGGAGTCCTTTGGGATTTGGGATTTGGGAGTGGTTGGAGCTTGGGATTTGGAGCTTGGGATTTGAAGGTGCTATGGTCCCCGCGCCCCCATGACCACCGCCGCCGCACCCCGCCCCGCTGTTCACCGTGATCCATCGGCGGCGCACAACCCCTACATCCTGACCCCGGACGCCATTGAGGCGCCGCCGCTGTCGCTGGGCAAAGCGCTGCGGCGGATCGGACCCGGGATGGTGCTCGCCGCCTCCATCGTCGGATCGGGCGAGCTGATTGCGACCACCACGCTCGGCGCGCAGGTCGGATTCGCGGCGCTCTGGATCATCCTGGTCAGTTGCGCGATCAAGCCGGTGGTCCAGGGGGAGCTCGGCCGATACACGATTGCGACCGGACACACCGGGCTCGAGGGCCTGAACCGGGTCCCCGGGCCGCGACTGCGCGTGAGCTGGCTGGTGTGGGTCTGGGCCGTCATGGTGCTGCTGACGATGGTGCAGGTCGGCGGGATGTACGGCGGAGTGGCGCAGGTGCTGCACCTGCTCGTGCCCCAGGTCTCGATCAGCGCGTGGGTGGCGGTCTGCATGCTCATCACCATCAGCGTGCTGCTGGGGGGCGGCTACGCCCGCATCGAGAAGCTGGCGCTGGTCAAGGTCGGGTTCTTTTCACTGCTCACCATCTGCGCCGCCGCCGTGCTGCTGCGCCGGACCGGCGCGGTCACCACGGCGGATCTGGCGAACGGCCTGAGCTTCGGCCTTCCGGCGGCAGGACTCGCCACCGCGATTGCGGTGTTCGGGATCACCGGCGTCGGCGCGACCGAGCTGGTGCAATACCCGTACTGGTGCGTCGAGAAGGGCTATGCGCGGTACGTGGGGCCGCACGACGGCACCGCGGCGTGGGTGGCGCGCGCCCGAGGCTGGCTCCGGGTCATGCACCTCGACATTCTCTGCTCGCTGGTGATCTACACCCTGGCCACGGTGGCGTTTTACCTCCTCGGTGCCGGGGTGCTCCACAAGAGCGGCGTCGTTCCGGCGCAGCGGGACACCATCCAGGTGCTGTCGCGGCTCTACACGCAGACCCTCGGCGACTGGGCGCTGTGGCTGTTCTACGCGGGCGCCGTCATCACGCTCTACGGCACCATCTTCGCGTCGACCGCGGCCCATTCGCGGCTGTTCGCCGACGCCGTGCGCGTCGGCGGCGGCTACGAGCGGGCGGACACCGCCGCCCGGCTCTGGTGGCGCAACCTGTTCCTGCTGGTGCTGGCGGTGCTGCCGCCGGTCTTCTACTGGTTCTTCGAATCGCCGGTGCAGATGGTGCTCGCCGGCGGCCTGGCCCAGGCAGCCATGCTGCCGCTGATCGGGATCGCCGCCATCTACCTCCGCCACCGCCACGTGCCTGCTGACATCCAGCCCGCGATGTGGACGACGGTGATGTTGTGGATCGCGACGATCGTGATGGCAGGGTTCGCGCTGTACTACGTGGCAGCGCAATTGCTGTGAGGCGTCGTCAAATCCCAAGCTCCAAATCCCAAATCCCAACCACTCCCAAATCCCAAATCCCAAACGAACTCCCAAATCCCAACGCCCAATCTCCGGCTCGGAGTGAGGGGTCCTGGGCGGTTGGGGATTTGGACCTCGAGAGGAGTTGGGAGTTGGGAGTTGGGAGTTGGGATTTGGAGCTTGGGAGTCGTTTGGGAGTTGGGAGTTGGGAGTGGTTGGAGATTGGGATTTGGAGCTTGGGATTTGAAGTTATCTCTTCCTGATCTCGACGTAGTCGAGAGCCGCCGTCTCCCCAGCGTCCGGCGTCCCCTCGACGATGATGCGGTCGCCGGTCTTCAGCGCGACATTCCGCAGGATGTGGCGGGTCGACGATCCTCCATCCAGCTTTCGCACCGGCAGGCGGTCGTTCGCCGTCCACTCGGCGCGGACCGCGCCGTCGCCCTGCGCCTCCGCCACGCGCACCTGATACCGCGCGGCGCCGGTGTTCACGTCGAAGTACTGCACGACGACGTCGTAGCGGCCCGCCTCGCCGGTGTGGCGGAAGGTAGCGGTGCACTTCTGCGCCTTGCACTCGACGGCGCCGTCGCCAGAAGCGGTCTCCCACGGAGTCACCGCTGTTTTCACGTAGCCGTCGAGACTCGCCGCCTCCGCCTCGATGCGGCCCGGGTAGGTGCCGACCCGCCCGGCGGTATCAGGGATCCCCGACGTCCGATGGAACCACCGCGTCACCGCGTCGCGCCAGACGATCGCCTGCCCCGCCTGGTATTCGAGCTGCGTCAGGACTGCGGCGTGCCGCTCGGCGTCGACCTTGCCCGCCAGCGCTTTCCAGTCCCGCACCCAGCCGGCGACCGCGTCGGCGCCCTCGTAGTGCGAGTCGTAGATGAACTGGATGACGGTCTTGCCGCCGCGCAGCTTGTGCGTGTACGGCAGGTGATGGAGGAACAGCACCAGGTCGTCAGGCGTGGTCGCGACCGACTCGTACATCTTCGCGATTGCCGGAGAATATTGCCCGCTGTAGCCGGTGCCGGTGGCAACCGTGCGATCCATCCCGGCGCCCTTCTCGTCGGAGCGGTGCCACTGCCCCCACCCGTTGCGCTCGGACGCTTCGACCGAGACGCTGTAGTGGTTGCCGACGATGTCGGTGAGGGTCTGGAGGCCGAGCGGGCCGGTGTAGTTCTCGAAGACACGCCACGAGCGGAGCTGGATGTCGTTGACGGCCTCGACCACTTTGGGATCCGACCCGAACGTCTGGCGCGTCCACTCGTCGATGATCTCCTTCGAGGTCAGGTCCGGGTTCCAGGCCAGCCGGCCGAAGCCATAGAGATTCGCCTGGGACATGTGGTTGGCGAGCCAGTTCGGATCGCGGCCGACGTTCGACACGCCGATGAACCCGCCGGTCGGGTTGCCCCAGGTCTTGCCCGACACGATCTGCTTCACCGGAGTGCCGGGACCTTTCACCTGCATGTCGAAATCGAGGCTCTCCTTCCACATCGGCACCAGGAACACCGTGTAGCGCCCCTGGCCGAAGTACTCCTGGGTAATCTGCAGCTCGATCGCTTCGTTGGTCTTCTTGAGCGCGCCGAACAGCGGCGACGCGGGCTCCCGCACCTGGAAGTCGATCGGGCCGTGCTTGATCTGGATGATGACGTTGTCGTCGAACTGGCCGTCGAGACCGATGAAGTTGTCGTGGGCAGCACGGGCCCGATCGTTCTTCAGGTTGCGCCAGTCCATTCGATGGTCGTAGACGAAGCCGCGGTAGAAGAACACGCCGCCGTGCGGTTTCAAGGCCCTCGCGATGACGTTGGCCGCGTCGGCGTGGGTGCGCTTGTAAGCAGAGGGGCCGACGCGCCCTTCGGAGTCGGCCTTCAGGACGATGCCGGCAAGGTCGGGAACGCCGCTATAGAGGGCGTCGATGGTCTTTTTCCACCAGGCGACGACGGCCGGGTCGAGGGGATCGTAGGTGTCGAGCTTGCCCACTTTCTGCGGGCTGGCGAAGTCCACCGAGATGCCAATCTGCACGCCCCACGGTCTGAACACGTCGGCGACCCTGGCGATCTGCGGCAGGAACTCGGGGGTCAGGAAGAGCGGGTTGGCGTTGACGCTGGTGATCGAGATGGCGTTGATGCCGAGCGAGGCGAGCAACCGGCCATAGTCGTTCACCAGGGTGAGGTCGCCGCGGACCCTGCCACTCTCCCAGAAGATCGAGCGGCCGCCGTAGCCGCGCTCGATCGTGCCGTCGAGATTGTCCCAGTGATTCAGCCAGCGCAGCGGCGCGGCCGGCGAGCTGCGCTCTTTGTAGTCGGCGGTCAGCCGACCCAGCGCCAGCGTGCGGAGATACGCGAACACGCCGTACAGCACGGCACGATCGCTCTCGCCGGCGATGACCATCCCACGCGGCGCGCCGTCCTTGCCCGCCGGCAGCCGGTCGATGATGTAGCCGTCGCGTCCCAAGGGCGGATTGACGACGAAGCCCGGGTTGCCTCGGGCGACGCTTTCAACCGTCCCGATGACGAGGGTGCGGCGCGACCCCTCCGGCCGATCGGCGCGCACTTCGTGCCCGACCATCCCGCGGATGCCGCGAACCAGTTCGTCGCGGGCGCGCAGGACCGGAGCGGAGTCGCCGTAGATCACCAAGGTTTCAGGCATCAGCGCCGCGGCGCGCCCGCGCACCGACGGCTCGAGCGGCGCATACCGCAGCCAGGCGGCGTGGCCGTCTTCGGCGGCGGCCGGCGTCGGGATCAGAAGCAGCAGGGCGAGCGTCAGGGGGGTGCGCACGGGCAACACTGTAACCGGTTCCACGTCATGAGAAAATCCCGCTCACATGAAGCCCCACCGGATCATCAACATCGAGGACCTGCGGCTCGCGGCACGCCGCCGGGTCCCGCGGGTCGTGTTCGACTACGTCGACGGCGGCGCGGACGGCGAGATCACCATGCGCGAGAACATGCGCGCCTTCGAAGCCGTCTCGTTCCGGCCGCGCTGTGCGGTCAAGACGCCGCAGTGCGACCTCACCACCACGGTGGCGGGCATCCCGCTGTCGCTGCCGTTCCTGCTCGCGCCGATCGGCAGCAGCCGCATGCTCCACCCGCGCGGCGAGGAGCGGGCGTCGGCCGCGGCCGGCGCCGCCGGCACCGGCTACATCCTGTCGACGTTCTCCGGCTGCCGCCTGGAGGACGTCAAGGCCGCGTCGAGCGGACCGTGCCTGCTGCAGCTGTATCTGGTCGGCGACCGCGACGTCTCCACATCGATGATGCAGCGGGCACAGACCGCCGGGTATTCGGCCCTGGTCGTCACCATCGACACCGCGGTGGCCGGCCTGCGCGAGCGCGACTTCCGCAACGGGTCCCGCGAGCTGGTGACCAGGCGGATTGCGCCCATGTTGCCGTTCATGGGCCAGTTCCTGGCCCGCCCGCGCTGGCTCGCCCGCTTCCTCCAGGACGGCGGCACGATGAAGTTCCCGAACGTTGTCCTTCCCGACACCGGGCCGATGGCTTATGCGGATGTCCCCGCGTCGCTGGCAAAGTCGGTGATCACGTGGGACGACTTCGGCTGGATCCGCGAGGCCTGGCGCGGCCCGATCCTGATCAAGGGGGTGCACACCGGTGACGACGCCCGGCGCGCCGCCGACGTCGGCGCGGACGGCGTGATCGTGTCGAACCACGGCGGCCGTCAACTCGACGGCGTCCCGGCGTCGCTGCGGATGCTGCCGGAGGTCCTCGCTGCGGTGGACGGCCGGATCGAAGTCCTGATGGATGGCGGCATCCGCCGCGGCAGCGACATCGTCAAAGCCCTGTGCCTGGGCGCCCGCGCGGTACTGATCGGCCGCGCCTACGCCTACGGCCTCGCCGCCGCCGGCCATGCCGGCGTGGCCCACGCCATCGACATCCTCCGCACCGACATGATCAGGACGATGAAGTTGCTCGGGTGCGGCCGCGTGTCGCAGCTTGGGCGGCGAGTTCATTCAGGAGAGCGTCAAATCCCAAGCTCCAAATCCCAAATCCCAACCACTCCCAACGCCCAACTCCCAAGATTAACTCCCAACTCCAACTCCCAATCCCCAGCTCCCTACGCGACGTCCCTTTGGGATTTGGGATTGGGAGTTGGGAGTTGGGAGTTGGGAGTTCAGCTTGGGATTTGGGATTTGGGATTTGGGATTTGGGAGTGGTTGGAGCTTGGGATTTGGAACTTGGGATTTGATTATATAGCTGTCCTTCATATAGGCTTCCACCATGTCGAGCCGTCGAGCGATAGACGAGGCCAAGAAAGGCAGCGCCGAGATCCTGATCCTGGCGGTGGTCGAGGACGAAGGGCATCACGGATACGAGATCGCCAAGCTGATCGAGCAGCGTTCGGACGGCGACCTCCGGTTCACGCTCGCGTCGCTCTACGCCACGCTCTACCGGATGGAAGAGCGCGGGTGGATCAAGGGGCGGTGGGTGGAGAAGGCCGGCCAGCGCCGGCGCTGCTACTACCGGATCACCGAGGCCGGCAGAAAGGTCCTCGCCGAACAACGCGACGACTGGCGCCGGTTCGTGGCGGCGCTGGCGCAGGTGGCGGGCGTGCGGTACGCATGACATCGCGGGGGCTTTAGCCTCCGCCGCGCTGCTTCCGTCAAGAGGCACACCATGACAGCCAAGCGAGACTGGAAAGCCGACGTCATCCGCCACGGCCGCGCGACGGGAGCCGCGGATCTCCCGGCCCATACCGTCGAGGAACTGGCGGCGCACCTCGAGGACATCTATCTCGAAGCGATCCGGAACGGACGAAGCGAGCCGGACGCGCACCGCGCGGCGTCCGCCAAGCTCAAAGAGTCGCCGCTCGGCCTGGTCCCGGTCGTGCGCACCCGGACGCCGGAGTCGCGGCCGCTCAACGACCCGCCGTCGGGGCGCGGGCTCATTGGAGTAGTGGGCGACGTGCGCTGGGCGTGGCGTCAATGGCGCCGTGCCCCGTCCTTCGCCGCCATCGCCATCCTCACCCTCGGCCTCGGCGCCGGCGCCGCCACCGCCATCTTCAGCATCGTCGATACCGTGCTGCTGCGCCCGCTGCCGTTCGACCAGCCGGAGGCCCTGGTCTCGATCTGGGAGAGCAACGCGGAAAAAGCGCTGCCGCGCGAGCGGCTCTCCCCGGTCAACTTCATGGACTATCGCGCCAGCCGCGCTGCGTTCACCGACGCCGCGGCGTGGTGGCGCCCGGAGATCAACCTGGCCGAGCCAGGCCGCGATCCGATTCGCGTCAACACCATCGAGACCAGCGGCAATCTGTTCGATCTGCTCGGCGTGCGCACCGCGCTCGGGCCGGGATTTCCGGCGGGCGGTCCGTTCTACTCGCAGCGACCGACATCGCCGTCATCAGCGACCGCCTGTGGCGTCAGTACTACGACGCAGACCCCGGCATCGTCGGACGTCCGATCAACGTCAACAACGGCCAGTACACGATCGCCGGCGTCATGCCACCGACGTTCGATTTCCCCGACGACGTCGATCTGTGGCTGCGATTGGCAGTGGGACCTCACCCAGCACAGCCGCGGCGCGCATTTCATGGAAGCGATCGCCCGGCTGCAGCCGGGAGTCAGCGGCGAGCAGGCCGCGCGAGAGCTGGCGGCGCGTCAGCGCCCGCCTCGGTCAGGAGAACGTGGCGACCAATCGCAACTGGCTGGCGACGCCGGTGCCGCTGCTCGACGACATGCTCGGCTACTACCGGCCGGCGCTCTACGTGCTGCTCGGGGCGGTGGCGCTCGTGCTGATCACCGCCTGCCTGAACGTCGCCGGCCTGCTGCTGGCGCGCGCCACGGCCCGGGCGCGCGAGATGGCGGTGCGAGCCGCGCTCGGGGCGTCGCGGCTGCGGCTGGTGCGGCAGATGCTCGTCGAGAGCCTGCTGCTCGCGGCCGCCGGTACGGCGGCCGGCGCGTTCGGGGCCGTGCTGCTGCTGAAAGGGGCGATCGCCATGCTGCCGGCGCGCGTGCCGCGGCTGGAACAGGTCACCATCGACGTTCCGCTGCTGGCCTTCTCGCTCGGCGTCGTCGCGATCACCACGCTGCTGTTCGGGCTGGTTCCCGGCGCTGGTCTCGGCGGGGGCGTCAGCGGCGGAGGCGCTCAAGGACGGGACGCGCTCGTCGACGGGCATGCGCGGACGCCGGATCAGCCGCGCCCTCGTCGTCGCCGAGGTCGCGCTCGCCTGCGCGGTGCTGGTGGCCTCGTCGCTGCTGGTGCGGAGCGTCGTCCGCATGATGCGCGCGCCGACCGGCATCGTCGCCGACAACGTCGTCACGACCACGATCCAGCTGTCGGGCGCCGCCTATCAGGACTGGACCAAGGTCGAGCAGTTCTACTCGACGCTGCTCGAGTCGGCGCGGCGGCAGCCGGGCATCGAGAGCGTCGGCGCGTCGACGTCGCTGGCGCTCGAACCAGGCTGGCGGCTTCCCTACCGAGTCGAAGGGCGCCCGGCGCCGCGCGCCGGCGAGGAGATGATCGCGCAGCACGTCAGCGTCAGCACCGGCTACTTCGAGACCATGCGCGCGACCCTGCTGCAGGGCGCTATTTCCAAGATCACTGATTCGGCCGCCGGCGAGCCGGAGCGATCGTGGTGAACCAGACGTTCGCGAGGCGGACGTTCCCCGGCGAGGAGGCCTTGGGCAAGCGGATTCTGACGATTGCAAACCAGATCGGCCCGCTCGGCAGAAACCTCCTGGCCGGCAAACCGTTCCGCATCGTCGGCGTGATCGCCGACATCCAGCAAGCGCCGATCGGCCGGCGCGGCGAGCCGGTGATCTACCACACCCAGCGGCAGTTTCCCTTCAAGGCGATGACGATCGCCGGCCGCGGACCGGACACCGCCGCGGTCGTCACCGGTCTGCGGGCGGCGCTGAAAAGCCTCGACGCGTCGCTCGCCTTCGGGATCGTGCGGACGATGGACGAACGGTTCGTCGCGGCCACAGCCGGCCCCCGGCTGCTGACCGGCGTGCTCGTGACCTTCGCGGTGCTGACCGCGATGCTGGCGGCCATCGGCGTGTATGGGCTGCTCGCGTGGACGGTGAACGAGCGGCGCCGGGAGCTGGCGATCCGCCTCGCGCTTGGCGCGCAGCCGGGCGCGCTGGCGCGGCTGGTCACCGCGCAAGGCCTGATGCTGGCCCTGCTCGGCGTCGATCCTCGGCCTGGCCGGCGCGCAATTCGCGCGTGGATTGCTGCGCGACGTGCTGTTCGAGACGCGCCCCACCGACCTCCTCGCGCTCTCGAGCGCCGCCGGCGTCCTGGTGCTGGCTGCCGCCGCCGCCTGCCTAGCCCCCGCGCTCCGCGCGACACGGGTGAGTCCTACGGAGGGGATGAAGTGACGTGTCCGCGGTTCGCGGTTCGCGGGTTCGCGGTTCGCCGACAGAGCCAGTCGAGAGAGTTGGGTCAAAGACGTTGCCACCAGCTCCTCGCGGGGCCTTCCACCCAGATGCTTCGAACGTCTGCGTAGTTCTTGCGAGCCCGCGAACCCGCGGACCGCGAACCGCGGCCCGAGCCGGGAGTTCAGCGGCCTACGACTTCGAAAGGCACGGCGCGCTCCAGCCGCTCGCTTCCGGCATCCAGCGTGATGCGGAGGACGTAGCGGCCGGCGGGTAGTTTCTCCGTATCGATGGGAAAGCCGAGCTGCTCGCTGCGCGGGCCACTCGCCTGGATGTTGCGGCGCTCGTTGAACGCTGACGGCGAACCGTCGGCCTTGTCGATCCGCGCGATCAGCGTGGCGTCGGACGCGCCCTTCTCGGCACGATAGACTTCGACCGCCGCGACGATCTGGTCCCCGCTGACGAACGTTCTTGCGGCGGTCGGCGGCGTTGGCAGCACCCGCTCGAGCCACGGCTTGCCCTTGGTGATCATCAGAACCGAGGGCACGGACGTGAGCGTCACCCCGCTCAGATCGACGCCGCGCCGGCGCCCCTCGGGAACCACGAAGTCGTGAGTGATCATCCCGGAGATGCCGGTGCGCTCGGCCCGTCCCGCGACCCGGAGCTGATGGCGGCCCGGCGGCAGTTCGAGTGCCGACAGCCAGCGCACGCCGGTGCTCTTGACCCGCACCAGATCCTCGGGCGTGAGCCGCAGATCCATGTCGGCCGACGTGCCATTCGAAGCCTTGCCGCTGTCGTTGACGGTCAGCAGGGCGAGCTCGATCCGCTCGTTGAACCGCCCGCCTCGCTCCTCGAACTGCAGTGACCGGCCGAGCACTTCGACCACCAGGCGCACTTCGATCTTCCGGCCGTCACCGCCGAGCGTCACGGCCTGCACGACGAATCGGCAGCCCCGGCTGCGGAAGCGGGCTCGCCAGCAGCGCCTGCAGCGGCGAGGCGAGTCCCGCGGTCGCCGCCGGCGCGGACGGCACGTTCACCGGCTCCGGCGCACGCCCGCGCCCGCGCGTGGACGGCATCGGGAAACCGGATGGCGGCTCGCTCATGACCGGCTGGCTGACGCGGCGCGCCGGCTCGGCCCTGCCGGTGTAGCCGTTCCGGGCGCTGATCTTCACGCCCGGCCGCGACACCTTCACCTCGATCGGTCGAAACTCTCCAGGCTTGGCGGGACGCTGCGGGGTATAGCCGACGACGTAGTACGAGCTGCTCTCGTCGATGATGCGGTCGAACGCGCCGGCGAAGTCGTTGCGGTTGACCGCGGCGAACCCGCCGGTCGAGTCCGACAGCGAGTGCAGGGTCCGAATCGAATCGTTCTGCTCGTCTGCCAAGGTGCGGCCGGCAAGGGCGTTGCGCATCCCCGCCTGTGAAATCAGCGGCGTCTCGAGCAGGTCCGCGTCCGCCAGGTTCGCGCCCCTCGGGTCGATCGCATATACGGCGACGTTGGTCCGCATCAGCGCACCGATCGCCCGGCTCATGCTGCGCATCACGTCCGAGGCATTCCGCTGGACCTGGCCGAACACGTCCGCCGTGTCGTAGTCGACCCCCTCGCTGAAGAGCAGCCACGACTTGCGCCGTCCGGGAATCCGCTCGAGGTGCGCCGCCAGCGCCTCGAGCGTGCCGCTCAGTGCCAGCGCCCGGTTTGCACGCTCGCCGTCGCTCGGATCCTTCCCGCCGTGGATCGCGACGCCGCCGCGTTCTACCGCCTGCTGTTCGCGGTCCACCTCGATGATTGCCGACACCATCTTCATGCCGGTGAACTGGTCGACCGCGGCGAGCAGACGCGCCTTGTCAGTGGTGAAGTCCTGCGTGGCCGCGGCGATCCCGCCCGGCGAGAACACGGCGACGTAGTCATCAGGACCGACGTGGTTCTCGATGAACTGTCGCGCGGAGTCCCTGACCACACGGACGCGGGTCGCGGCGACGGTGGTTGCTGTCGAGCACCAGGACGAAGACTCGTGAGGGAGCGCTCGACTCGTTGCTGGCGACGTCCTGAGCGACGGGCGCCGGCCGCTGTGGCGGCACGGCGGCCGGCCGGGCCGGCAGCGCAACCCGCTCGAATGCGACCAGCGGCTGCCGGACGCCGTCCTCGAGGACCGTGATCTCCTCGCGCGTGAGGTCGGTGACCGGCTTCCCCGCCGAATCACGCGCCAGCACCGCGACCTCGACGACGTCGACGCCGGTCCGGAAACGTGGCGCGGGGTCCTGGCGGGCGGCCGCGGCAGCGGTGCGGCAACATCGCACCGGCGACGATGAGCAATGACGCCAGTGGACCGATGTGCCGCACTTCCAAGACGACTACTGAATGCCGGGGAACATCTGCTTCAGCTCGTCGAGCGAGGCCTGGCGGCCGTACTGATTCAACTCGAAGGCCTCCGCGTACTGGATCTTCTTGCCTCGCTCGGCCCCGTAGAGCGCCATCAGCCGCTCGCGGTACTGCTCGGCGACGGCGATGTTCCGCTTCTTGACGATCTCGAGCAGGTAGGAGGCGCGCTCCCGATCGTCCTGCGGCACGTTGGGCAGCGTGCGCCCCTGCCAGGAGTCCTTGTCGCCGAACTGCGAGGGCATCGCCTGGATGCACTTCCACTTCTTGTCGGCCTGCCCATCAATCCCGACGACGATCGTCGGCGTGAACGGCTTCGGGTCCTGGAACCCGTCCGAGTAATTCATGTAGACAGGGTTGCGTGTCGTTGGTGGCGTATCCGGAACGAAGAACGGCGCGACGACGACCACCGCGGTGTCGTTCAGCAGGACCCCGGTGTAGCGGTGGTCGGGATGGTAATCGTAGGGCCGATGGCCCATCACGATGTCGGCCTGCCACTCGCGAATCAACCGGGCGACCTTCTGCCGGTTCTCGAGCGAGGGGACCAGCTCCCCGTCATGGATGTCGAGGACGTCGGTCTGAATCCCGAGAATCTTCGCGCACTCGCCGACCTCCGCCTTGCGGCGCTTGGCGAGCGGCCCGCCGGCGCTCTCGAAATGACCGACGTCGCCGTTGGTCATCGAGACGAACTTCACCTTGTGCCCGGCCGCCGCCCACAGTGCCGCCACTCCGCTCGCCTTGAGCTCGGCGTCGTCGGGATGCGCGCCGAAGGCGATTATCTTGAGCGGTCGCGCCGGTTGATTGGATTGGACGGACGGATGCGCTGTGGCGACAGCCATCAACAGCGACGACGGAGGTGATTACTCGCTTCATGACGCTCCTAGAATCAAATCCCAAGATCCAAATCCCAAGCTCCAACCACTCCCAAATCCCAAGTCCCAAAATTAACTCCCAACTCCCAACTCATAATTCAAACTCCCAAACTCCCAACTCCCGCCTTCGTACCTTTGGGATTTGGCGTTTGGGAGTGGTTGGGATTTGGGATTTGGAGCTTGGGATTTCGGCTCGCAGACAGCGCTCAGCGCTGTATGCGGGCCGACCCCCCTTTGGCGAAGGCCCGCACCTGCTCGAGCGTCGCCATCGTAGTGTCCCCTGGAAATGCCGTGATCATCGCACCGTGAGCCCAGCCCAGCTTCACGCATTCCGCGTGCGGCTCGCCGGACAGCAGGCCGTAGAACAGGCCGGAGGCGAAGCCGTCGCCGCCGCCGACGCGATCGTAGACGTCGAGCTCGCAGGTCGGGGCGACGTGGATCTCGCCGTTGATCGACGCCACCGCGCTCCACGAGTGGCGGTTGGTCGAGTGCACGTGGCGCAGGGTCGTCGCCACCACCTTGATGCCCGGGAAACGCTTCACGACGTGCTCGATCATGCCGGAGAAGGCGCTGTGATCCAGGGCCGACGCAGCCTTGCTGGAGACTTCCGGACCGGTGATGCCCAGGCCCTTCTGCAGATCCTCTTCATTGCCGACCAGCACGTCGACATGTTCGACGATGCGGCCGAGGGTGTCGACCGCCCGGTCGGCGCCACCGGCCGCGGCCCACAGCTTCTCCCGGTAGTTGAGATCCAGCGAGACGACAGCGCCGTGCCTGTGCGCCGCCTCCATGGCTTCGATGATCAGCTCCGAGGTCGTTTCCGAGAGCGACGCGAAGATCCCGCCGCTGTGGAACCACCGCACGCCGGTGCCGAAGATCTTGTCCCAGTCGAAATCACCGGGCTTGAGCTGGGCGGCGGCCTCGTTGCAGCGGTTGTAGAAGACAGTGGGACCACGCACGCCGAAGCCGCGATCGCTGTAGACGGTTGCCATGTTCGGGCCGCGGACGCCGTCGTGCTTGAAGATCTTGTAGAACGGCGTCACGCCCATCGACCGGACCCGTCCGGCGATCAGCTCGCCGATCGGATACTCGACCATCGCGGTGGCGACGCCGGTCTTCAGCCCGAAGCAATCGGACAGGTTGGCGGCGGTGTTGAACTCGCCGCCGCTGACATGAATTGCACAGGTCATCGCCTTGCGGAACGGGATCACCCCCGGATCGAGACGATGAATGAGCGCGCCGAGCGAGAGGAAGTCGAGCGCGCCTTCGGACGGAACTTTCAGCGGACCGGAATCGGTGGCCATCAGTGTGTATCGCTCCCCTGTCGGGCGGCGGGCTCACCGATCCACTGCGTGTGGAACGTGCCGTCGCGATCGGCGCGGCGGTAGGTGTGCGCGCCGAAGAAGTCGCGCTGCGCCTGCGTGAGATTGGCCGGCAGGCGCGCCGCCCGGTATGAATCGTAGTATGCGAGCGACGAGCCCATCGCCGGCACCGGAATCCCCAGTCCGATCGCCGCCTGCAGGACGTGCCGCCACCCTTCCTGACGTTCGCCGATCGCGTCGCGAAAAGCGTCGTCCAGCAGCAGGTTGACCAGGTTGGGATCGCGCTCGAAGGCCTGGCGGATGTCGCCGAGCAGGCTCGCGCGGATGATGCAGCCGGCCCGCCAGATCTTGGCGACCCGCCCCGGATCGATGCCGTAGCCGTATTCCTTCGAGGCCAGGCGCAGCATCGCCATGCCCTGCGCGTACGAGGTGATCTTGCAGGCGTAGAGCGCCTGGCGGGCGGCGTCGATCAGGCGGGCGCGGTCACCGCGACCCTCCGGCGACGGCCCGCGCAGGACGCGGCTGGCGATCGTGCGCTCGCTCTTGAGCGACGAGAGGATGCGCGCTTCGACCGCGGCGTTGACCGTCGGGATCGGCGCCCCCACGTCGAAGGCGTTCTGGCTCATCCACTTGCCAGTGCCCTTCTGCTGCGCCTCGTCCAGAATCAGATCGACCAGCGGCTTCCCCGTCTCCTCGTCTTCGCGCTCGAAGATCTTCGCGGTGATCTCCACCAGGTACGACTTGAGCTCGCCGTCGTTCCAATCGGCGAAGATGTCGGCGAGCTCACGCGGGGGCAGGCCGGCGCCGCGGTGCAGGATGTCGTAGACCTCGGCAATGAGCTGCATGTCGCCGTACTCGATGCCGTTGTGCACCATCTTGACGTAGTGCCCGGCGCCGCGCGGTCCCATGTAGTCGACGCAGGGCTCGCCGTCCTCCGCCTTGGCCGCGATCGCCCGGAAGATCGGCGCCAGCGCATCCCAGGCTTCCGGCGGTCCGCCCGGCATGATCGCCGGCCCCAGCAGCGCACCCTCTTCGCCGCCCGACACGCCGGCGCCGACGAACCGGAATCCGGTCTTCGCGAGATCGTCGCTCCGCCGGTCGGTGTCGGCGAAGTACGAGTTGCCGCCGTCGATCAGGATGTCCCCTTCCTCGAGGTGCGGCCGAAGGTGCGCGATCACGCTGTCCACCGGCGCGCCGGCCGGCACCATCATCAGGATGCGCCGCGGCCGTTCGAGCATCTCCATCAACTGCGTCGGGTGGTCGGCACCGGCGATCGCCTTGCCCTTGGCCGGCCCATCGAGGAACCCGCGCGTCTTCTTGGTGTCGAGGTCGTAGCCGACGACCGGAAACCCCTTGCTTTCGATGTTCCGAGCCAGGCTCGCCCCCATCACGCCGAGCCCGACCACTCCCATCTTGTAGGTCATGTCAAATCCCAAGCTCCAAATCCCAAATCCCAACCACGCCCAACTGCCAAGTCCCAAATGGAAATCCCAAATCCCAAACCCCAACCTGCCCACTCACTCGCAACCGGGTTCCTTTGGGGATTTGGCGTTTGGGAGTGGTTGGATCTTGGGATTTGGAGCTTGGGATTTGACAAGGCTCACTCCCCCCACGCCGGCGGCTGCCCCACCCGGTACAACATTTCGCCGGCTCTCGGCACCACCAGCCACCCTCGATGTCCTCGCCACTCGTCGGGGTTGACGGTGGCCGGGTCCATGTATCCGAGGTTGATCCGCTCGCATCGCTCGCGCGGGATGCCGGTGGCGAGGGTGACCTGGATGCGCGGCGTTTCCAAGCCGCACGACGCGTCGAACGTTCCCAGGCCCCGCACGTGGGTCGAGTGCGCCAGGATGCCGCCGGGATAATGTTTGAAGCGTTCCCACTGCGACACGAAATAGTCGCGGCAGTGGTAGCCGACCTCGTCCAGCAGCTTGCCGTGGACGTAGCTGACCTCGGTGACGTGCGGCGCGTAGATCACCACTTCTCCGCCATCGGCCACCGCCGGCTCGATCTTGTACATGCCCTTGGCGGCGGTCCACAGATCGTCGTACATCGGCGGCATCATCGCCAGCACGCGCTGATACGGCTTGTCGACCCAGACGACATGCCGCCGCGACGACAGCGTCGCCGCCTCGCGCCAGGTGTCGCGCGGATCGCCGCAATACAAGCCCGGCGACGCCGTCGTGCGTCACCACCAGCGCCAGCAGCGACAGCGGCGTATGGAGCAGACTGGCGGCGCGATCGATCACCGCACGGACCGGCGTGTCCATCGTGCCGATCACGTCGTAGCTGGTGATCAGCGCCCCCAGCCAGTGCGTGAAATGGATGATCTCGGCGGCGGCCACGCCGGGGAACAGATACTTGGTGCCGCCGGAAAAGCCGACCACCTCGTGCGGAAACACCGGGCCGCAGATCAGGACGTGGTCGTACTCGACCAGCAGCCGGTTGAGCGCGACCTGGACCGACTCGTTGAGCCGCCCGCCGGTCAGCTCGCGCACGTCGTCGGCGGGAATCTCGCCCAGCTTCACGAACGTGGCCGGATCGTCCCAGCGATGGTTGAAGATCCGCCGGTCCCCCACCATGCCCTCGACCACGGTCCGGCCGACGTGCCGGGAGAGCTGCTCGTCGCTCATCGGCGTGTGCGTGCCGAGTGCGATGAGGAAGTCCAGCGCCCCCACGCGGGGTCCGAGCTCGCGCTCGAGGGTCTCGAACATGAGCGGCATCGGCATGGTCCGGGTGCCGTCGGGAATCAGCACCAGCACGCGCCGACCGTCGAGCGGCAGCCGCGCCAGTCCCTCCTTCGCCAGGCGCGCGATCTCAGCGTCCGAGAGGTAGCCCTCGGCGACGCCGTGTCCGATCACGGTGTCGTCCGCGCCGGGTCCCCGATGCTTCATGTGCACGTTCGGAACGCTATGCGGGCTCGTTGGATGATGTCAAGGCGATCGGCGCCATGTTTCACAGCGACCAGCGCCATCTTGGAGTCGGAGGTACCGGATTTTTGCTTTTCTTGAAAAATGAACTGTCTTCTTCGTTTTCTCCGTTGGCTCCGTTGCTCCGTTTTTGAAATCCGATACCTCGGTATCCCCCGTTGGCAACAAGTTCCCAAGAAAGCGCCTACTTCAGCGGCCGCCCTTCGACGTCGAGCACGACGATTTCGCCGGCGTTGAGCTCGCGCAGGCCCGCCTCGATCTTCGATCGATCGCCGACCAGCAGCAGCGTGGTGCCGGCCGGGGCCGCGTACTTCGCGCCGGCGGCGTTCACCGCGGCCACCGAGGCGCCCAGCAGGCTTTCAGGCTCGCGCTGCAGCTCGATCATCGGGAGCCCCAGCGCCCACAGATTGACCACCTGCCCCGACACGCGGTCCAGCGATTCGAATTGCTGGGCATAGCCGCGAATCTTGGTGAGGCGCGCCGCCGTGAGCTCGGTCTCGGAAATCGGCTTCGCGCCGGCCAGGTTCTTCAGCTCGGCGATGAACTCGGCGGCCGACTCCTTGGTCTTGTCGGTCTGCACCCCGCCCGATGCGATGATCGCGCCGGAGTGGCGCAGCAGCGCCGCGTTCGAGAAGACGCCGTACGAGTAGCCTTTGTCTTCGCGCAGGTTCAGATTGAGCCGGGTCCCGAAACCGCCCCCGCCATACACGGCGTCGGCGAGCGTCACCGCCGCATAATCCGGCGCGGATCGCGCGGGCGCCGGCAGCACGTGCGCGATGACGGTCTGCGCGGCGTTCTGTCGATCGATCAGGTAGACCTTTCCGGGTCCGACCGGCTGCGGTGCCGCCACCGTCGCCGCCGGCGCCGCCCCGCCCGACCAGCTGCTGAAATGCTGCTTGGCGAGCGCGGTCGCTTCGGCCAGCGTGATGTCGCCGACGAACACCAGCGCCGAGCTGCCGGGCTTCCACTGCGCCTGATGGAACCGGCTCAGATCATCGCGGGTGATGGTCCCGACGGTCGAGGGCAGGCCGGCGGGCGGCCGTCCATAGGGGTGATCGAGACCGAACGCCAGCATGAAGGCGACGCGGTTGGCGACGGCCTGCGGATTGTTGGCGGCCTGCGACAGCCCGTCGAGCGCCAGCTTCTTCTCGCGATCGAATTCCGCGGCCGGAAATGATGGCTGCTGCGCCACCTCGGCGAGGACCACGAGCGCCGGCGAGAGATTCCGCTTCAGCACCTCGAGTCCGAGCCGCGCGCTCTCGCGTCCGGCGGCTGACGTCAGCGACGTGCCCAGGTCGCCGAGCGTGTTGTCGATGTCGAGCGCGCTCTTCGTCTTGGTCCCGCGGCGCATCACCCGCGCGGTCAGGCTGCCGAGACCGCCCTTGCCCGCCGGATCGGTCACGCCGCCGGCGCGGGTCGCCAGCGCGACCGAAACCTTCGGCAGCTCCGGCCGCTCGACCACGAACACCTCGAGGCCGTTCGGCAGCTTGGACGTTTTGACCTCGGGCGCGGTGAAGGGCCGGTCGGCCCCGAGCGGCGGCTCCTTCGTGCGATCGACCGCCGTCTTCGACGGCGCGCCGGACTGCTCCGGCCTGAAGCGCACGAGCAGGCGGTTTCGCGTGTTGAGGTACTCGTTGACGGCCGCCTTGACGCTGGCCACCGTCGCACCGCGGTAGCGGGCGAAATCCGCCTCGAACATCCCCGGGTTGCCCAAGTAGGTGTTGTAGCGGTTGAGGATGTCGGCCTTGCCGCCGAAGCCGCCGATGCCCTCGAGCCCGGTCACGAAGGTGAACTCCCATTTCGTCTTGGCGCGGGTCAACTCCTCTTCGGTCGGGCCGTCTTTCGCGAGCCGGGCGATCTCCTCGGTCACGATGGCCTCGACCTGCTTCAGATCCGCGCCCGGCCGCGCGGTCGCCCAGATGACGTACCACCCGGTCAACGGCTGGCTCGATTGGAAGGCCGTGGTGTCCGACGCGAGCTGGCGGTCGTAGACCAGTGTCTTGTTCAGCCGCGCGGAGAGGCCGTCGGTGAGGATGGTCGAGGCGAGATCGAGCTCGGCGTCACCCGGCTCGAAGTACGCCGGCGTGTGCCAGGCGAAATAGGTGCGCTCCTGGGGCACGCGATCGCGCACTTCGATGGCCTTCTCCCCATCGAGTTTCGGCGTCCCCCGTGCCGGCCGGTCGAGTGGCGGTCCCGCGGGAATGGTGCCGAAGTATTTCTCGACCAGCGGCTTGGCCGCGGCGGGATCGAAGTCGCCGGCAATCACCAGCGACAGGTTGTTGGGCGTGTAGTAGGTCCGGAAGAAGTCGCGCACGTCCTCGAGGGTGGCCGCCGCCAGATCCTCGTGCATGCCGATGACGTCGTTGGCATACGGATGGCGCGACGGATACAGGTTCTCGGCGACCAGCTTGAACCACCGGCCGTAGGGCGTGTTCTCGAGTCCCTGCCGCCGTTCGTTGCGCACCACGTCGCGCTGATTGGAGAGCTTCGCGTCGGTCAACGCCTCCGGCAGCGTGAGCAGACGGTCGCTCTCGAACCACAGGACGTTTTCGAGATTCGCGGACGGGACGGTGGCGAAGTAGTTGGTCCGGTCCTGATCGGTCGTCCCGTTCACGCCCCCTTCCCGGACATTCGCGCCGGCCGCTTCGGCGTAGGTGAAGTACTCCTTGCTGGCGTTCTTCGAGCCCTGGAACATCATGTGCTCGAACAGGTGCGCGAAGCCGCTCCGTCCCTCGCGCTCGTTCTTCGAGCCGACGTGGAACCACTGGTTGACGTGGACCATCGGCAGCTTGCGGTCGACGTGAAGGATGACCTGCAGCCCGTTCGGCAAGCTGTACTTCTCGAACTGGACCTTCGGGATGGCGGCCGCCGACTGGGGCGCGGCAGCGGGCACACCCTGTCCGATCGCGGGCTGCGACCAGCGCCGTCGCGAACAGGGCCAGACAGAGCAGGAGCACGGCGGAATCGGTGCCTGATGGTCACGATAGACTCCTTGAAGAGAGGAGTTTATCGCAATCGCGTGCGCCGGAGCTCTCTTCGGACGGCAGCCGCCGTCACGCTGCGATCGAGACCACGGTTGCGCTGCGCGCGCGCTGCGCGCCAGGACGACACGACGACACGACGACAACGACGCTAGAAAGCAACGGGCCACGTCGGTCCGTCGGGGCATGTTCGTCGACGCTCCCTCGATCCCGATATCAACGGCTTTCCCCGTTGCCGACGCACGTCGCGCGCGTCTGACCGACCTCGCCGGCGCCGCGCGAAGCGCGGCGCCGCCAACGGGACACAATCCGTCGAAGTGACTCACAAGGTTTTCGTCGTGTCGTCGTGTCGTCGTCTCGTCCCTCGGCCGAAGGCCGAGCCGCGCCGGAGGCGCCGTGGACAAGGAATGCAGCGTGACTGCGGCTGTCGCAGATAAGTCACTCGTGCCGCAGCGCGATCATCGGATCCACCCGCGACGCGCGCTGCGCCGGAAGCCAGCACGCGAATGCCGCGACCACCAGCAGGATGACCGGGACCCCGGCGAACACCGACAAGGCCAGCGGCCGTCCCGGCGCGATGTGAATCTGGACCACATAGACCAGCAGCCATCCCACCACCGCGCCCGCCGCCACCACCCGCAGCGTATCCACCACCATTTCGCCGACGACCCGGCCGCCGGTGGCGCCGAGCGCCATGCGGATGCCGATCTCGGTGGTGCGCTGGGCGACCGCGTAGGCCACGACGGCGTAAATCCCGATCGCCGCGAGCCCCAGCAGCAGCGGGCCGAGCACCACGAACATGCGCGCCGGGATGCGGCGGAGGAACAGGTTCTTCTCGACGTGCTCCTCGAGCGTCCGCACGTCGTAGATCGGCAGCGCCGGATCGATGTCGCGGACGGCGCGGCGGAGGTCGCCCGCCAGCAGCGTCTCCGAGCCGTCGGCGGTCTGCACGTGGATTTCCCCGGCCGAGGCCGGGCGATCGCGGAACGAGAAATACACGATCGGCGTCGGCGCCTCGTCGAACGACTCATAGAGCGAGTTCCGGACCACCCCGCAGATGGTGTAGCACGCGATCGCGGTTCTGCACCGTGCGTCCGAGTGGCTCGCCGCCGTTCGAGGAAGCGCCGGACGAATTCTTCGTTGACGATGACCTGAGGCCGCAGCCGTGGCGCCGGCTGCGCGGCGAAGTCGGTGCCCTGCAGCAGCGGAATGCCCATGGTCGCGAAATACCCATGCGTGACCGTGTTGCTGATCGCGCGATCCGGCTGGCCGTCGGACCTGGCTCGGCCCTCGATCACGAACGCGCGCAGCGGCAGCCCGTGAATGTCGAGCGGCACCTGGGTGGCAATGGCCGCGGCCTCGGACGCCCGGCACGGCTCGAAGCCGTTCGAGCAGCCGGTCGGCGAACTCGCGCGAGGCCTGGTCGCGTCAGCGTGCGGCCGCTCAGGTCGTACGCCGCGAGCAGCACGCCGGAGCGCCGGAAGCCGGTCTCGATCTCGCGTGTCTCGAGGAGGCCGCGCAGGAACAGGCCGGCCACCAGCAGCACCATCAGCGCCAGCGCGACCTCGGCCGCCATGAGCGCGTTGCGGAGCCGGCTGCGCGACGCGCCGCGGCTGGCGGCGCGGAACGCCTGCTGCGCGCCGATCCGCGACAGCTGCACGGCGGGCACCAGGCCGACGAGCGACGCCGCAGGTCAGCGCGAGCAGCACCGCCACGCCCAGGCCCATGCCGTCGATGTGGGTTTGAAAACGGATCGGAAACGCCCCGATGAACGGCACCGCGCGGATGGCGTTGGTGCCCCACACCGCGAGCGCGACGCCCAGCGCTCCACCGGCCAGCGCCAGCAGCACGTTCTCGCTCAGCAGCGCCGAGACGATGCGCAGGCGTCCGGCGCCGAGCGCGACGCGCACCCCGACCTCGCGCTGCCGCGTGCTGGCGCGCGCCAGCATCAGGTTGGCGGTGTTGGCGCAGACCGCCAGCAGGACGAGCAGCATGATGGCCTGCAGCCCCGCCAGCGCTCCGGTGATCATCTTCTGGGGCCCGCGCGCCGCCTGCCAGAACGTCAGCACCTCCGCGGTCATGGTGGCGTTGGTCGCGGGATGGATCGCGCGCGAGCTCCCGCGCCACGCCGTCGACGCTCCGCCTGCGCCTGGGCCGGGGTCACGCCGGGCGCCAGCCTTCCCATCACCGCGTAGCCGCGGCTCTCGCGCGAATCGAGCTCGCGCGAGCCGGCGAGCAGGGTCGGCGCCAGCGTCGCCGGCACCCACATCGCGAACTCCAGGCCGAGCACGGTGCCTTGGAAGTGCTCCGGCGCGACGCCGACGATCACCAGATCCGTGCCGTTGACGCGGAGGGTCTGTCCGACCGCCGACGCCGCGGCGGTGTAGCGGGCGCGCGCCAGACCGTGCGAGATCACCAGGGCCGGTCGCGCTCGACGACCGCTCGACCTCGTCCTGACGGAAGAACCGGCCGGCCGCCGGCGTCAGCCCGAGCGCGCTGAAGAAGTTGCCGGAGACCAGCTGCCCATACATCCGCTCGTTGCTCGCGGCCTCGCCGATGTTGAACGGCACCGGGCGGAACGCCAGCAGGCTCTCGAACGACCGCAGCCGCTCACGGTAGTCGCCGTCCTCCATCCAGGAGGCGCCCGGATAGCGTCCCGGTCTCGGCGCGCGGCTCGACGGAGTAAAGGTGTCGCGCATCGGCCACCCCCGGCAGCGGTTGCAGGACCACCGCCTGCAGCCACGAGAAGACCACCAGATTGGCGCCGATGCCGACGCCGAGCGACAGGACCACCACCGCCGCGAGCAGAGGCATCCGCGCGATGGTCCGGCAGGCGTGGCGCACATCGCGCGCCAGATGTTCAATCCACGGCATGGGGAACTCCACAGACTCGGGGGGCTCGGGGCTCGGAAGGGGCAGTGATAACCAGGGGCCACGTGGATCGATTGGAGCGGCTCGTTGCCTCTGATCGTCGCCGAGCCTCGAACCCCGAACCCGGGACGCTATCACCCGCCAGCTGAACGCGCGCTGAACGGGGCGCGCCGCGCGCGCGGGTCACGCGCTCAGATCACCCGCCCCTTCCACTTCCCGCGGCGGAACAAGACGGCGCTCACGACCGCCAGCGCGGAGTAGGCGATCGTCAGCGCCCAGAACACGCCGCGCGGTCCGAGCGCGGTCTGCGTCGCCAGCCACCACGCGAGTGGAATCTCGAACAGCCAGAACACGCCCAGGTTGATCAGGGTCGGCGTCCAGGTATCGCCGGCGCCGTTGAAGGCGGCGGTCAGCACCATCCCTGCCGCGTAGAACAGGAACCCCAGGCTGACGGTGCGCAGGCACGACACCGCGAACTGCTGCACCTCCGCATCGCCCGTGAAGAGACGCGGCGATCTGCGGGGCGGCGATCAGGAACAGCAGGCCGACGCCGCCGAGAAACACCATGTTGTAGCGCGCCGCCGTCCACACCGCGGCTTCGGCACGATCGGGGCGCCTGGCGCCGAGGTTCTGGCCGACCATCGTCGCCGCGGCGTTGCTGATGCCGAAGGCCGGCAGCAGCGCGAAGATGATCACCCGGATGCCGATGGTGTAGCCGGCGAGGGCGGCGCTGCCGAACGTCGAGAGGATGCGCACCAGCCCGATGTAGCTGGCCGACCCGATCAGGATCTGGAAGGTCCCCGAGCCCGACAGCGTCAGCACGGACCGCATCATCGGCAGGTCCAACCGGAGATGACGCCGCGCGATCTGCACCCGGCCGGTGCCGCGGGTCAGCATCCAGAACTGGTAGAGCACCGCGGCGCCGCGGCCGACGTTGGTCGCCACCGCCGCGCCGGTCACCCCGAGCCGTGGGAACGGGCCGATGCCGAAGATGAAGCAGGGCCCCAGGACGATGTTGAGCAGGTTGCCGAGGATCAGGACCCGCATCGCGATCGCCGCGTCGCCGGCGCCGCGGAACACGGCGTTCTGGAGGAACAGCAGCAGCACCGTCGCATTGCCCGCCAGCATCAGCCGGGTGAAGCCGCTGCCGGTGCGCACGACCTCCTCGGTCGCGCCCATGAGCCGGAGGAGCGAGGGCGCGAACGGGGCCGCGAGCAGGGCGATCGCGGCGGCAATGCCGAGCCCGAGCAGGATCGATTGCCCCGCGGCACGCGCCGCGCCGTCGGGGTCGTGCTCGCCGGTGCGTCGCGCGACCAGTGCGGTCGCGCCGATCGACAGCCCCATCGCGGCGGTGTAGATGATCGTCATCATCGACTCGGTGAGCCCGACCGTGGCCACCGCGTCGGCGCCGAGGTGCGCGACCCAGAACACGTCGGCCACCGCGAAGATCGACTCCATCGCCATCTCCATGACCATGGGCACGGCCAGCATGATCACGGCCTGTCCGACCGGGGCGGTGGTGTAGTCGATCCGCGCCCCGCGAACGGCGGCGCGAATGGTGGCCCAGAGACCGCGAGGCAACGGCGCGGACACGCCCGCGGCGTCGGGTGGAACTTCGATGTGCATCAGGATTGGGAATTGCGGACGTGCGTGAGCTTCGTAATTGTACCGCCGGAGGGGTCGGAGGCACCGGATCTCAAAAACGGAGCAACGGAGTCAACGGAGGAAACGGAGAAGACTGAAACGTTTTGGATCTTGCCAGGGTCCGCCAACCGCGCATTGGATCGCACTTTCCAAGGATCTCGGCCGGGGTCTGAAGACCCCGGCCCCACACCGGGGAGAAGCGCCGACGATCTGGGCCATCCAGTTGACTCGAGATCCTCCTGTGGCACCCGGGTCTTCAGACCCAGGCGATCCGGCCGGGGTCGAAGTCAGAGACCGCCGTCATTCATCAATTGCCCGCGCCATTCAGTTGACTCAGATTCCTCCTGTAGCGCCCGGGTCTTCAGACCCGGGCGATCCGGCCGGAGTCGAAGTCAGAAACCGCCGTCATTCATCAATCGCCCGCGCCATTCAGTTGAACTCAGATTCCTCATGTGGCGCCCGGGTCTTCAGACCCGGGCGATCAAGCCAGGCGTCTACTGACCTGGCTCTACATCGAAACCGGTACCGGGTTGCGTTTCGAAAAGCATGAGTTCGCCCTCATCCTCCACGCCTTCACTCGAGCGTCTACATCGGCACCGCTCGATATTTTCGTGACGATCTGCTGCGAGAATCGCCGTCCCCTTCTGAACGATGCCGAGTGTCGCCAGGTGGTGCTGCGTGAGCTTCAGCGTACCTCCCAGGATCTATGCTTCGCAGTTCTTGCGTACATGTCTCATGCCTGATCATCTCCATGCAGTCTGTCGAGGCGGGAGAAGACCGGTGCGACTTTCAGGAGTGGGTCAGGCTGTTCAAGCAGAGAACAGCATTCGAATGGAAGAAGCTGAACGGGTGTCCGGCTATGGCAGAGCAGCTATCACGATCACGTCCTGCGAGAGAATGAGTCGACCCGTCAGGTCATTAGATATGTGCTCGAGAATCCGGTCCGCGGAGGGCTCGTCGCATCGCCAGGTGACTATCCGCATTCGGGATCGCTTACGTGCAGCCGCGAAGAGTTAGTCGAGTGGGCGTTCGGATGGAATCGAGCGGATTCCTGACGAACGCTGGCCGGGTCTCTTCTAGAGCCCACGACATGTCGGCCGGGGTCTCAAGACCCCGGCCCCACAGCAGCGACAAACGCTGCGCTCACCGCGGCTATCCATCGACTCATTCGGTGATGCGACGCCCGGTCTTCAGACCCTACCGATCTAGGCCGAGATTTCAAGTCTCCGTAGCTTCATTGCTCCGCCATCCAGCCGGGTCGAATACCCCGGCCCCACAGTCAGCGAGAAACGCGCGCTGAACGAGGCTATCCACTCGACTGATTCGGCGCATGTGGCGCCCGGGTCTTCAGACCCGGGCGATCCCGGCCAGCGTCAAGATATCTCCGTTGCCTCCGTTTGCTCCGTTGCTCCGTTTTTGAGATCCGGTACCTCCGAATAACTCCGAACCTCCAAGTCATCAGGCAGCCGGCAGTCGCAGCACCGCCCGCACACCACCGAGCGGTGACGGTTCCAACGCGATCGACCCGCCATACAGAATCGCGAGCTCGCGCACGATCGCCAGCCCCAGTCCAGAGCCAGGCGCGGCCTCGTCTGCTCTCACTCCACGCTGCAGCACCGCGGTGCGGAGCGCCGGCGCCAGGCCTCCCCCATCGTCGTCGACCGCGATCTCGACCGTGTCCTCGGTGGCCGTCGACGAGATCCGCACGGTCGTGCGCGCCCATTTGCACGCGTTGTCCAGCAGGTTGCCGAGCATCTCGTCGACGTCCTCGCGCTGGCAGCGGACGTGGTGCGCCGGGCCGACGTCGTTGCGGATGGTGAGGCCGCGATCGGCGTGCAGGCGCAGCAGCGTGCGGATCAGCCCGCTGGCGGCGTCCGCCACCGCGCTGCGCGCTCCGGGGATCGAGCCCGACGCGGCCGCTCGTGCCTGCGCCAGGTGGTACTCGGTCTGCCGCCGCATGCGATCGACCTGATGGTCGATGGCCGCGGCGAGCTCGGCGTGGCCGGCGGCGGCGGCGCGGCTGGCTTCGTGGGTCAGGACGGCGAGCGGCGTCTTGAGTCCATGCGCGAGGTCGCCGGCCTTCGCGATCGCCCGCGCGACGGCGGCTTCCCGGTGTTCGAGCAGCAGGTTGAGGTCGTCGACCAGCGGCTGGACCTCGCTCGGATACACCCCGTCGACGCGCCGGCTATGGCCATCGCGCACCGCGGCGAGGCGCCGCCGCAGCTGCTCGATGGGATTGAGCCCGCGCCGCACCTGCCACAGCCCGACCACCAGGCAGAACGCGGCGAACAGCACGAGAGCGACCCGGTGCGTGTGCGCGCTCCTGTGGAATGCGCGGGGGTAGCGGGCGTCGCTGAGCAGGATCACGCCGATGACGAGAACCCCGACGGCCATCAGCCCCAGCGTCCACAGCGCCGCGCCGAGCCACAGCCGCGAGCGCAGCGAGTCGAGCCTCACGCCGCCCCCTCGATGCGATAGCCCAGACCGCGCACGGTCTCGATGGTCGACGCGCCGAGCTTGCGGCGCAGCCGCGCGATGAAGACTTCAACGGTGTTCGAATCGCGATCGACGTCCTGCGCGTAGATGTGCTCCACCAGCTCCGCCTGCGAGACGACGCGGCCGCGGTGATGCATCAGATAGGCGAGCACGCGGTACTCGTGGCTGGTCAGGTGGACCGCCGTGCCGTTCAGTGTGACCCTTGCGGTCCGGGGATCGAGCGTCAACGGGCCGCACCGGAGATCGCCCGCCGCCTGCCCGCTCGCGCGCCGGATCAGCGCACGCAGCCGCGCCAGCACTTCCTCGATCCGGAACGGCTTGCCGACGTAGTCGTCGGCGCCGGTGTCGATGCCCTGCACCTTCTCATGCCAGGCGCCCCGGGCGGTCAACACCAGAATCGGGACGGTCAACCCGGCGTCACGCCAGCGTTTCACCAGCGTCAGGCCATCGACCTTGGGCAGCCCGAGATCCAGGATCACCGCGTCGTAGTGCCCGGTCTGCGCGAGGAAGTCGGCCCGGGCGCCATCGGCCGCGGCATCGACCGCGTAGCCGGCCTCGGCCATCGCCGCCGCCAGCTGGTCGCGCAGCGCGGGTTCGTCTTCGACGATCAGGACGCGCATCTAAATCAAATCCCAAGATCCAAATCCCAAGCTCCAACCACTCCCAAATCCCAAGATCCAACGAACTGTCCAACTCCCAAATCCCAACGCCCCCGATCCCAACGCCTCCAAACCCCAACGCCCAACTTCCAATCTCCTTTTGAAGTTGGGCGTTGGGCCGTTCAGTTGGGATTTGGAAGTTGGGAGTGGTTGGAGCTTGGGATTTGGATCTTGGGATTTGATTACGCGCTCTGCGCCCCCCGCCTCCCCGCTTCGACCACCAGCGATCCTCCGATTCGAGTGGGCTGGTCCGGCACGCTGACGCGGTCCATGATCTTGAAATCGGCGCGCATCGTCTCGGGCGTCGCGGTGCAGGCGATGTAGCCGCGGCGGGCGCTGTGATAGCGGATGTGCGGGTTGGCGCCGCGCAGTGATTCCCAGTTGGCGGACACCTCGGCGCCGTCGCCGCCGGCCGAAATCGACGTGTTCGTGAACTCGGTGCCGATGACCTCGGCCTTCGGGTCCGCGAAGTCCAGCTTCAGGTCGGCGCCGTAGTGAACGTGGACGTCGCCGGAAAGGACGATCGGGTTGGGCGCCTTGGTCTCCTTGATCCGGGAGTACAGCCGGTGGCGCGCCGCCGGATAGCCGTCCCAGACGTCCATCGAGAACCGCGCGTCCGGGCTCTGTTTCACGAAGTCACGCGCGAACGAATAGACCTGCTGCGACAGCACCGTCCAGCGCGCGCGGGCGTCGGCGAGATTGCCGAACACCCATTTCTCCTGCTCCGCCCCGAGCATGGTTCGCGCCGCATCCAGCGACGCGGGACAGTTCCGCAGGCCGTCGTTGCACGCCTGATCGGAGCGCCACTGCCGCGTATCGAGCACGCTCAGATCGATCAGGCTTCCGAAGACGAGGCGGCGGTAGATGCGCATGTGGGGCCCGCTCGGGATCGACGGCATCCTGAGCGGCATGTGCTCGTAGTACGCCTGATACGCGGCGGCGCGGCGCAGCAGGAACAGGGGCGACGGCGTGCCGTTCTCGTCGAGCTCCCCGGCGTAGTTGTTCTCGACCTCGTGATCGTCCCAACTGACGATGAACGGCGCGGAACGGTGCGCCGCCATCAGATCAGGATCCGACTTGTACAGCGCATAGCGATTGCGGTAGTCGACCAGCGTGAAGATCTCGTCCCCCTGGTGCTGGCGGACGCGCCCTTCGGTCCGGCCACCGTCGGCGCGCGACTCGTAGATGTAGTCCCCGGTGTGAATGACGAAGTCGAACTGCTCCTGGGCGATCCGCCGGTAGCCGGTGAAGTGACCGGTCTCGAAATGACTGCACCCGCAGACGCCGAACCGCAGCTGATTCACCGCCGCCCCGGCCGCCGGCGCGGTCTTGGTCCGGCCGATCTGGCTGACCTCGTTGCCGGCGCGGAACCGATACCAGTACTCGTGACCGGGCTCGAGGCCGCTCACCTCGACGTGGACGCTATGACCGAGCTCCGGCCTCGCCAGCGCTTCCCCCTTCTGGGCGATGGTGCGGAACGCGGCGTCCCGTCCGAGCTCCCATTGCACGGGCACCGGCACCATCGGCATCCCGCCCCCCTCGAGCGGCCGCGGCGCCAGCCGCGTCCACAGCACGACCCCATCAGGCAGCGGATCCCCCGACGCCACACCCATCGTGAAGGGATAGGCGTTGAAATACATGGGAGCCTGTCCGCCCCGCGCCGCAGCCGGCCGGATCAGGCCGACCCCGAGGAACGACGCCAGCTTCAAGAGATCGCGCCGCGACATGCGATCGAGAACGCGGTCGTACAAACCCGCCGGATTCAACATGCATCCTCCGAATTGTGGGAAGCATGCTACAGCGATCCTGTGACGCCCATGCTGAACCCCGCCTGAACGGCGCATTCACCCGGGGTTCAGGGCGGCCTCGCTATCGTCTGCGGCAGGAGGTTTCTCATGTTGAAGTACTTCGCCGCTCTCGCCGTCGTCGTTGGAATGGCCGCTGGAACCGCGCACTGCGGCGGGCACAGCAAGCCGATTGATCACGGCAGCCGGGTGACGCCGCCGGCAGCCGTCGCGGTCTAGAAGCTCGCACGCGGGAGTCTCTTCGGGGCGGCAGCCGCCCCTCACGTGCCCTCGTGTCCACGGCGCCTGCGGCGCGCTGCCGCCTCCGGCGGCACGACGACACGACGACACGACGACAACGACGTTAAGAAAGCAAACCGGCCACGTCGGCACGCAGGGGCAACTTCGTGAGTGCCCCTGGCCAGCGCAGTCGGTGCCCTGTATCAACGGCTCCCCCCGCTGGCGGCGACGTCGGCCACGGCCGACGTTGGCAGGAGTGAGGGGCCGGGGTCTCGGGAGGGTGTCAGGCCGTGAATCGTGAACGGGCGGAGAGCCCGTTTATCGCCCGTTCACGATTCACGGCCTGACACCCTCCCGCCCCGCCCCTCACTCCTGTCACCGCGCGAAGCGCGGCGCCGCCAGCGGATGCAGTCCGTCGAAGTGACTCACAAAGGTTTCGTCGTGTCGTCGTGTCGTCGTGTCGTCGTTGAGCGGCCGAAGGCCGCGAACCCGCCGAAGGCGGCGTGGACAAGACCCAGTCGGCCGAAGGCGGCGTGGACAAGCGACGGGCGGCCACACTTGGAGGGGTGATACTCTCTTCGGCTGACGCCGATGCCTACCCACTCCGCCGTCGTTCACTACGCGCTCGAGCCGTTGGCGGTCGAGCTCCGTGAAGTTCCCGTTCCCGACGTCGGCGACGACGACGTGCTGCTGGCGGTCGGAGCCGTATCGGTGTGCGGTTCTGATGTGCACCAGGCGCACAACACCCATTCGTGGGGCGTGAACGTGCCGGTGGTGCTCGGCCACGAGTTCGGCGGCACCATCGCGAAGACGGGGCGCAGCGTCCGCGGTTTCCGCGACGGCGATCGCGTCGTCAGCGAGACCGCCGCCCGGATTTGCGGCGAGTGCATGCAGTGCCGGACCGGCTGGTACAACCTCTGCCCTTCGCGGCTCGGTTTCGGCTACGGGTTGGACGGCGCCATGGCGCAGTACGTGCGGGTGCCGGCGCGGTGTCTCCACCGCATTCCGGACTCCTTGCCGTTCGATCTCGCCTGCCTGGCCGAACCCCACGCCGTCGCGTATCAGGCGATGTGCGTCAACTCGCAGATTCGTCCCGGCGATTCGGTGGTCGTGCTCGGTCCCGGACCAATCGGTCTGCTGTGTGCGCGGATGGCGTCGCTGTCGGGGGCCGATCCGCTGATCGTGGCCGGGCTCGCCGCGGACGGCCCGCGGCTGGAGGCGGCGCGGCAGCTCGGCGCCACCCACACCGTCAATCTGGAGGAACAGGGCCTCGAGGAGTTCGTCCGCGCGCTGCGCCCCGAAGGGGCCGACGTGGTGTGCGATGCCACCGGCGCCAGCCGCCCGCTCGAGGACGCGATCCGGATCGCGCGTCCCAACGGACAGGTGACCAAGGTCGGCTGGTCACCCGACAAGCTGGCCGTCGACATGAATCCGCTGGTGCTGCGGAACGTCCGCATCCAGGGTTCGTTCAGTCACAACTATCCCGTCTGGGAGCGGGTCATCCACCTGCTCGACCGGCGGCTGACCAAGCCGGAAACGATCATCGGCCTGCGTGCCCCGCTCGAAGGCTGGCGCGACGCCTTCGATGCGATGCACGACCGGCGGGTGATCAAGTCGGTGCTGCTGCCGAACGGTCACTGATCCAGCCGATGCCTTCGCTCACCGGCAAGACCGCGCTGGTAACCGGCGCGACATCCGGGATCGGCCTCGGCATTGCCAAGCATTTTCTCTCGCTTGGCGCCGCCGTGGTCGTGCACGGGCGCGAGCAGCCGGCGGCCGACGCCACCGCCGCGGAGCTGAGTCCTGACGGAGCCGCCTGCACCGGTGTGTCCGCGGATCTGCGCGACGTCGACGCCTGCCGGGCGATGATGCGGGCGGCGATCGGATGGCAGGGCGGCCTCGACGTGCTGGTCAACAACGCGGGCATCGTCGACCGCGGCTCTCTCGAGAACGCGCCGGTCGAGCTGTGGGACGACATCATGGCCGTCAACCTGCGCGCCCCGTTCATCTGCCTGCAGGAAGCGGTGGCGTCGATGAAAGCGCGCGGCGGCGGCTCGATCGTGAACATCGGGTCGGTGAACGCCTACATCGGCGCCCCGAAGCTCGGCCCGTATGCGGTGTCCAAGGGCGGGCTGATGACGATGACCCGCAACGCAGCCAGCGCGTTGAACCGGTACCGGATCCGGGTGAATCAATTGAACGTCGGATGGACGTTGACCGAAAACGAGGATGCCGTGCAGAAGCGCGCGGGGACGCGCACCGACTGGCTGGGTGACGCGGTGTCGATGATGCCGTTCGGCCGGCTGCTCACGCCGCGCGAGATTGCCCTCGCCGCCGCCTACTTCGCCTCGGACGACAGCGCGCTGATCACCGGCAGCGTCCTCGACATGGAACAGTATCCGCTCGGTGCCCCTGCCGACTGGTAAGTCCCATGCACCTAGTCCCCTGGAAACACGCACTGCTCGTCCTCGTTCCGGTCCTGCTCGCCGGCGCCGAGCTGCATGGCCAATGGCCGCAGTTTCGCGGTCCGGACGGCGTCGGAACCGCCGGCAGCGCCAACCTGCCGTTGACGTGGAGCGAGAGCACCAACATCAAGTGGAAGACGCCGATTCACGGCCGCGCGTGGTCGTCGCCGATCGTGGTCGACTCGCAGATCTGGCTGACCACGGCGACCCCGGACGGCAAGGAACTGTCGGTCCTGACCGTGGGCCTGGCCGACGGCAAGATCGTCCGCGATCAGAAGATCTTCGCCGTGAAGGCGCCGCAGGAGCAGCACCCGTTCAACAGCTATGCGTCGCCGTCGCCGGTCGGCGAGCCGGGGCGGGTGTACGTGACATTCGGCTCTCCGGGCACCGCCGCGATCGATGCGCGCACCGGCAAGGTGCTCTGGGAACGCCGCGACCTCGAGTGCAATCACTATCGCGGCGCCGGCTCGTCGCCGATCCTGTTCCGGAATCTCCTGATCATGCACTTCGACGGCAGCGACGTGCAGTACGTCGTCGCGCTCGACAAGAACACCGGCAAGACCGTGTGGAAGACGCCGCGTTCGATCGATTTCAAGGATCTGGGGCCGGACGGAAAGCCGAACGCGGAAGGCGACTTCCGCAAGGCCTTCTCGACGCCGCTCATCGTCGAAGTCGAGGGCCGGCCGCTGCTGATCAGCCTCGGCGGCAAGGCGATGTACGCCTACGAGCCGATGACCGGGAAGGAAGTGTGGCGTCTCGAGGACCGCAGCAGTCATACCGCCGCCACCCGCCCGGTCGCCGGCCACGGCCTGATCTTCTATCCGACCGGTTGGGAAAAAACGAAGCTGAATGCCATCAAGCCTGAGGGCCGCGGCGATGTCACCGCGACCAACGTGGTCTGGCAATTCACCCGCGGCATCCCCAACAAGCCCTCGATCGTGCTGGTCGATGACCTGATCTTCATGGTGAACGACGCCGGCATCGCGTCCTGCATCGAAGCGAAGACCGGCACGCTGGTGTGGCAGCAGCGGATCGGCGGCACGTTCTCGGCCTCGCCGCTGGCCGCCGCGGGGCGGATTTATCTGTTCGACGAAGACGGCAAGACCACGGTGCTCGCCGCCGGCCGCGAGTTCAAAGTGCTGGCGGAGAATCAGCTCGACAACGGCTTCATGGCGTCGCCGGCGGTCGTGGGCGACGCGTTGATCCTGCGGACCAGCATGGATTTGTACCGGATTGAGATCACGAAGTGATCGCTCCCGACGTTCGTAGCGCGGAGTGCCCGGCGGTCGCCCGGGTCTGAAGACCCGGGCGCCACTGAGGAATCCCAGTCAGGGCCGGGTTTGTCTTGATGTGGGGCCGGGGTCTTTAGACCCCGGCCGGACGCGGGGCTAAAGTCCCGCGCTGGGTGCGATGCCCGGGCTCTCCCTCACTCCCCCTGCATCGCACGCACCGGATCGACCGACGCGGCTCGACGCGCCGCGACGGCGGCGGCACCCATGCCGGTGGCGATCAGCACGCCGGTCGCCGCGGCCGTGAAGCGCCATCCGTCGGCGCTGACGTCCGGCAGGACCGCCTGCACCACCGCATGCGCCAGACCCGAGCCGACGATGCCGGCGACCGCGCCGGTGAGCACCGCGCGCAGCGGGCCGCGCACGACCGCCCAGCAGACGCGCGCAACGCGGCCTCCGAGCGCCAGCCGGATCGCGACTTCCTTCCGGCGCTCGACCACCGACCGCGCCGCGATCCCGTAGGTCCCGATGGTCGCGAGCAGCAGACCCAGCGCGCCGCACACGGCGATCAACAACGCCCGGAAGCGGCTCGGTCCGATCGACGCGTCGAGGAACGTTTCGAGCGTGGTGATCTGGCCGAGCGGCTGCTTCGGGTCGACCGCCCACACCGCGCGCCGGATCGCGGGCACCAGGCCGCCGGGCGCCGATGCGGTGCGGACCACCAGCGCCACCGGCGCCGCGGCGTTGCTGCCCTGGAAATACGACGCGTACACCGTGTCGCGGAGCGGCTGATCAAGGCCGCTATCGCGCACGTCGTCGACCACGCCGACGACCGTGGACCAGGTCGTCGCGGAAGACCCGCGCTTGATGCGACGGCCGATCGGATCCGCATCAGACCAGAATCGCCGGGCACAACTGCGGCTGACCAGCACCACGGGGGTCGCGTCCACGGTGTCGTGCCCATCGAATGCCCGCCCTTTCAGCAGCGGGATCCGCATCGCGTTGAAATAGCCGGGAGAGACGCGACGGAATTGCACCGTGTGCGGCTGACCGTCCGGGCTCGGGTGATCCTCGATCTGAATCAACGTCTGAAATGACTCGCCGACACGGAACGGGTTCAGCGTGATGGCCGCGCCCGTCACGCCGGGCGTCGCCGCGAGCCGGTCCAGCACCTGCTGCAGGAACGCGGCCCGGCTGGCCACTGTCGGCAAGACCGTGCCCGACAGCCTGAGCTGCGCGGCCACTACATTGGTGGCATCGAAACCGGGATTGAGCCGGGTGGTTTGGTACAGCGTCATCATCACCAATCCGCCGGTGGACAGGAGCACGACCGCGAGCGCCGTCTGTGTCGACACGAGGATGATCCGGATCCGCTGCGCCGCCGGCCCGCCGATGATCCGGCGGCCACCGCCGGACAGATCCGACGCGAGGGCGGGGCCGGCGAAGCGGATGACCGGCACCACCACCGCCGTCAGCATCACCGTCAGCGCCGCCGCCAGGCCGGCGCCGCCGACTCGCCAGTCGGTGGTGAGCCGCTCGGCGGCGAATGCGCTGGACGGATCGAGGGCCAGCAGCGCCGGAAGCAGCCAGGCCGCGATCGTCAGCCCGGCGATACCGCCGGTCATCGCCAGCACCAGCGCCTGGACAATCTCCGGCGCGGCGATCTGACGGCGCGATCCGCCGAGCGCGGCGCGGAGCGCGAAGTCGCACGCGCCGGAACGTGACGTCGGCCAGCGTCAGGTTGGCCAGGTTGGCGATCGCGATCAGCGCGAGCACGGCGACGGCCGTCAGCAGCATCAGAATCGCCGGACGCCGCGAGCCGAACCGTGCTTCGCGCAAGTCGCGCAGTCCGATCGTCCAGCCATTCAGCACCACCGGCGCTTCCGACCTCATCGCGTCGAGCAACTGCTCGAGCTCGCTGCGCGCCTGCTCGAGTGAAACGCCGTCACGCAGCCGGCCGATGGTCTGCACCGAGGTCAGCAAGGCGGGAGGCGCGGCGGGCGCGATCGTCAACGGTGTCCAGAGCTCGGTCGCGGTGAACGCCGGTTCGAAGCCGGCGGCCACCACCCCGACGATCGTGTGCAGCTCGCGATCGACGGTCACGGTCCGCCCGACGATGCCGCGATCGCCGCCGAACCCGCGCATCCAGAGCCCCTCGCCGAGCATCACGACGCGCGCGCCGGAGAGGCTCTCCTGTTCGCTGAAGGCCCGGCCAAGGATCATCCGGGCCCCGAGCAGGTCGAAAAAGCCGGCCGACACGCGGCCGGCGGGGATGCTGTCCGGCTCGGCGTCGAAGACGACCCCGCGATCGGCCGCCCAGATGCCCTCGATGCGATCGAACAGCCGGACGTGTCCGCGGAAGCGAACGAACTCGAACGGATCCAGCGGATTCGCGTCGGCGAAATCGGTGGTGCCCGGCGGCTGCAGGAAGACGCGCACCAGGCGATCGGGATCGGGGAACGGGAGCGGACGGAGCAGCGTCGCGTTGGCGACGGTGAACACCGCACTCGCTGCCGTCACGACCAGGGTCACGGTGACGAGCCGTCCCACCGTCAGCCAGGGCCGCGCGGCCAGCATGCGGAGCGCGATCGAGAGATGCGTGAGCATGTGCCGACGATAGCGACCGGACGCGCGGCGCGGCAGGCTCAGACGGGGCTGGATCGGAAAGTACAGTGAAGGATTTCGGATTGGCGCCGCAAACGGGGACAGCCGGTCGACGTGACTCACAAAGGTTTGCGTCGTGTCGTCGTATCGTCGTGCCTGCGCGACTTGTCCGCCGTGCTTCAGCGAAGGCGGAAGCGCCCCTGGGCACCGAAGACAGCGTGACAGTGAACGGCATCCGACTTATTCACACGCTCGTCAGCCCCCGCTGATCTTGGCAAGCACCTCCGCGATGGTCGCCACCGCGCGCTGCATGACGTCGGCCGGGTGGCCGCACGCGATCCGGATGCAGCTCGCGTACTGGCCGCTCGGTGAGAAGACCGATCCGGGCAGGATGTGGATCCCCGCCGCCGCGACCCGGCGCTGCACGTCGGTACCGTCATAGCCGTCGGGAAGCTGAATCCACAGCACGAACCCTCCCTCCGGCCGGCTCACCCGCGTGCCGGCGGGAAACAGCCGCACGACTTCCTGACGCGCCATATCCACCGATCGGGACAGCGCGGGGCGCAGCCGTTTGAGATGGACGTCGAGCGCCCCCGACTCGAGGAACTCCGCCATCGCCAGCTGCGGCAGGGACGCCCCCGCGACGTTGGTGAGCCCCTTCAGCCGTTCCACCTCGGCCCGCCAGCGCCCGGCGTTCGCCCACCCGAGGTTGAAGCCCGGTGCGACATAGTGCGCGAGGGAACAGCACTGGATGACGATGCCCTGGGTGTCGAAGGCCTTGAGCGTGCGCGGCCGCTCGCCGCTGAAGATCAGATCGCCGAAGGTGTCGGTCTCGATCAGCGCGATGCCGCGCTCGGCGGCAAACGCCACCATCGCGGCCTTGTGCGCGTCGGGCACGCGGTCGCCGAACGGATTGTGGCAGGAGACGTTCACGACCATCGCTTTGATGTCGTGCCGGCTGGCGGCCCGTTCGAGCTTTCGGAGATCGAGGCCCACGCCCGGCACGTGCGGCACTTCGATCGCCCGCATGTGCAGCGCCTGCAGCGCCTCGAGCATCTCGAAACAGCCGGGGCTCTCGACCGCGATCACGTCGCCCGGCCGCCCGACCGCCCGGATCGCCAGGACCAGCGCTTCCGTCGATCCCGAGGTCACCAGAATGTCGTCGGGATGACAGGACGCCCCTTGCCTGAAGACCAGACGCGCGATTTGCCGGCGAAGCCGCAGGTTGCCGCGCCGATCCTCATAGCGCACCGCGTGCTCCGCGAACGCCGACAGCGCGAGGCGCAGCGATCGGTTCAAGCGGTTCATCGGCAGCAGCGCCGATCCGACCACCGCCGGCCCGAGGTTCAAGCGCGTCGGAGGTCGACGCGGCCGCGGTCTGCCGGACGTCGAGGCGCACCGCCAGCGGACCACGGACCCGCGTCGCCGCAGCCGGCGCCGGGCCCTGGTCACCCGGCGGCCGGCTGACGTAGAAGCCGGATTTCGGACGCGCGCGCACGTAGCCCTGACGTTCGAGCCACGAATAGCAGCCGACCGCGGTGGCGACGCTGATGCGATGCGTGGCCTGCAACTGGCGGACGGACGGCAGCCGATCGCCGACCCGCAGCACCCCGCTGCGCATCTGGCGCTCGAAGCCCCGCGCGAGCTGCAGATACTTGGGAGACCCGCGGACGAACGTGTCGTCTGCCGGCTGAGCTTGCATGATGGGTTCGACTGTACCGGATTGCCGCCCACCAGCACAGACACAATCTCGACGCGGTTGATAAGTACACCGTGCACGCGCCTGGGATGGGAGTAAACTCCTGGCCGCCAATCTCGTAAAGAGTTGACAGATTCCGGAGCCGCACTGCGGGTTCGTCGTCTTTCTTCGTGTTCACGGCCTGATCGGACTGCAGTAGAGGAGGCATTACATGGCCAAGAAGAAGGGGAACCAGTCAAAGATTTCCGGTGAGCATCGGGTCTCTGCGTCTGTCGACGACCTGCTGACCGCGGCGCTCGCCCGCGGCGACGAGAGCCTCGAAACCGGCCGCTACATCGTCACCTACAAGGAGAACGCGGGTGACGAGGCGGCACGCTCGCTGAGCACGCTCGGCATGCGCGTCGCGGATGCGCGCGACTTCCACGACCAGGCGGCGAGGCTCGAAGCCGTCGGCGACGCCGAAGCCGTGATGTTCCCGGAAATCGGCGCGGCGGTGATCTCCGGCGGCGCCTTTCGGCAGCGTGGCATGAACGCGCAGGCGGAGATTCCGGCCGACAGCCCGATCGAAGCGATCGAGCCCGAGTACTTCGTGTTCGCGCACGACGATGCCAGCAGCCTGTATCTGCGCGGGTTCGTGCGCGCCGCGGAAGCGATCGCCCAGGATCTGCGGTCGCCCGCCGAATCGGCGAGTCTCCCCCGACGAGGACCCGCTGGTCGTCGGCGCGACCTGGGGCCTGATCAAGTGCCGCGTGCCGCAGAGCCTGAAGAGCGGCGCGGGCATCAAAGTCGCGGTGCTCGACACCGGCATGGATGTCGGCCATCCCGACTTCGCGGGGCGCGGGTTCGTCACACAGTCGTTCGTCGGCGAGCCGGTCCAGGATCTGCACAGCCACGGCACCCACTGCATCGGCACCGCGACCGGTCCGAAAGCGCCGGCCGCCGCCACGCCGCGTTACGGCATCGCGTTCCGGGCGCAGATCTTCGCCGGCAAGGTGCTGACGAACTCGGGCTCGGGGACGACGGCGAACGTGCTCGCCGGGATGAACTGGGCGATCGCCAACCGGTGCGCGGTGATCTCGATGTCGCTGGGATCCCAGGCGCCGGTGCAGGCCGCCTACACCGCGGCCGGATCGGCGGCGCTCAGCAAAGGCTGCCTGATCATCGCCGCCGCCGGAAATGCCGGCGCCGCGACCGGGTCGCCCGCCAACTCGCCGACCATCATGTCGGTGGCCTCACTCGATCCGAGCTCGAGCCCCTCGAGCTTCTCGAACTTCGGGAAGGTTGAAATCGCGGCTCCGGGGCGCGACATCTTCTCGTCGGTGCCGAGACCGACCCGCTACGGCACCAAGAGCGGCACCAGCATGGCGACGCCGCACGTCGCCGGCTGCGCGGCGCTGTGGGCCGAGAGCAGCCCGGCGCTGCGCGGCAGCGCGCTGTGGAAGAAGCTGCAGCTCACCGCCAAGCCACTCCCGCTGCCCGCCGTTCGCGTGGGGGCGGGCCTGGTGCAGGCACCTTAATCCGCGATCCGTGGTCCGTGGTCCGTGGTCCGGGTCCGGGTCCGTGGTCCGGGTCCGAAAACCTCGCGAGTAATACTCGACGGGTTTTGCGGACTACGGACAACGGACCGACGGACCACGGACCACGACACTGTGAGGAGGAAGTATGGCCGAACACAAAGGCTGGATCGTGACGACGTCGTCGGATCGGCCGATCAAGGATATCGAGAGCGATCTGAAGAAGGCCGGGTTCTCGGTCGGCCATGTGCTGGCGGAGATTGGCAGCATCACCGGTGCGGCCGCGGATGACACGGTAACGAAGCTGCGGTCGATCCCCGGCGTGGTGGACGTATCACCGGATTCGCCGATCGACATCGGCCCACCGGATTCCGGGGAGACATGGTGAGGATCCGCCGGGGCTGACCGCCGGGCGCGACGGCCGTGGCGCCCGACTCGGCGGTGCGATGCCTGCCGTGCCGTAGCCTTGGCGGAGGCGGGCGGGTCAGCGCAGCTGGGCTGCGGTGATGCCGTGATTGTGGGCGCTGCCGATCCGGCACCAGGTCGCGAGCCACTCGTGCCCGTCGACGGCCTCGGCGCGGGTGCGGCTCCAGCGCTCCTCGCCGTCGAGGATCCCCCCGAACACCCGGGTCTCGAACAGCGGCGGCGCTTCCCCGCTGTCGTTGGTTTCACCCACCCCACGGAAGGTCGTGAGGACGGTGATTCTTGCCGAGACGACGGTGCGGGCCACGCTGCGGTCGGCACGTTCGAACCACTTGCCCCAGGCTTCAAGATCCGGCTCCAGCCTGGGCTCTCCACGCTCGTTCAGGACAAAATAACCATCCATCTTCCACCTCTCGGCCGACGCCTGCACACTGTGTGCGCTGCGTCGCCACACTCCAGGAAAGGAGCGTGCCACGTCGGTCCCATTGCAATTGGTTCTCCAGATGGGCTCTTTTGGCCGGCCAGGGAAGCTCAGCGACTCGACGGGCCACCCTTTCAGGCGGCACCAAGCTCACCAGAACTCCGAGTCGACCAATATTTCCGGGTGGTCGTGTTCACTGTGGCGCCTGATGCCGTGGGCAAGTTCAGTACAGATGCAACGGATTTGTCAGCCGTTGACACAACCGTCTGACCGGCCTGCGGTTCAGTGGGTGACGATCCATACTGACCGTTGCGCATGACCCGTGCGTCCTCATCCATCCTGGTGGTCGGCGGCGGCATCTTCGGTCTGACCGCGGCCTGTGAGCTCCGAGCGCGAGGGTGGGCGGTCACCGTGCTCGATCCCGGCCCCATCCCGGCACCCTTGGCGGCCAGCACCGACATCAGCAAGATCGTGCGCGCGGACTACGGCGCCGACGAGCACTACACGAAGATGGCCGAGGCCGCGCTGGCGGGATGGGATGCCTGGAACGCGCGCTGGGAACGGCCGCTCTATCACGAGGATGGGTTCGTGCTGCTCGCCGCCGAGCCGATGGCGCCCGGCGGCTTCGAGTACCAGAGCTTTGCGCTCCTCCAGTCACGCGGACATCCGGTCGAACGCCTGACCGCGATCGATCGCGGATCGCGTCTGCCGGCGTGGTCGCCGATCGCCTACCCCGACGGCTATCTCAATCGCCGCGCCGGCTGGGTCGAGAGCGGCGCCGTGGTCGCGCAGGTGGCGGCCGAGGCACGTGCGGCCGGGGTCGTGATCGTCGAGCACACCAGCGTCACGCACGTGCTGTCGTCATCAGGCCGCGTGACCGGCGTGCGGACGCGCGAAGCGGCCGCCCATGCCGCGGACGTGGTGCTGATCGCGGCGGGTGCGTGGACACCGGCGCTGCTGCCGCACCTGAATCACGTGATGTGGTCGATCGGTCAGCCGGTAGTGCACGTCGACGCCGGACCCGATCCCCGGTGGCGTGCGCCAGCCTTCCCGGTGTGGGCCGCGGACATCGCGCGGACCGGATGGTATGGCTTCCCCGCGCTGGCGAGCGGGGTGCTGAAGATTGGCCATCACGGCATCGGTCAACGGGTGGATCCGAGCGGACCGCGAGAGATGGCGGCCGGTCATGCGCCACGCGTGCGCGCGTTCCTTCGCGACAACCTGCCGGCGCTGGCAACCGCGCCGATCCAGGCGGCTCGCGTCTGCCTGTATTGCGACACCTTCGATGGCGACTTCTGGATCGACCACGATCCGGACCGGCCCGGCCTGGTGGTCGCCGCCGGCGACAGCGGCCACGCTTTCAAATTCGCACCCATCCTCGGCCCGCTGATCGCGGATGTGGTCGAGCGCCGGCCGAATCCGTGGGCGAGCCGGTTTCGGTGGCGATCGCGTCGTGAGGATCGGCGGGAGGCGGCGAGAGCGGAGGCGTGACGTTGTTTCAACGACAGCCGCCCCACGATCCGCAGCCACGCGCTGCTTGGAGCAGGCGACGGAGCGCACTCGAGGCGCCTGCGATCACAGGAGGGCCAGGAGATCAGGAGAAAGAAAACTATTGGTTTCCTCCTGAACTCCTGGCCCTGCTGTAAAAGCTCACCGGCCAACGACTCACCCCGAGTGCCGCTGGAAGCACCCGAACGCCGCGAGCTACCGGCCGCTGGCGGTGGCTGTCGTGCGAACGAGATCAACCGAAGTACTTCGACAGGAACACCAGGAACGCCTGCCAGTCGGCGGGTGTCGCGGTATGGCCACCGGTGTGGTAGTGCCATCCGAGGTCGCCGGCGGTCAGCGGCGTATCGAGCGGCGGCAGCTCGGTGGTGCCGAGATCCTTGCGCCCGAGCAGGCGATAGACCGGGCCGGCGGCGACCGCGGCCTTGAACATGCCGACGGGATCGGCCCACTGATCGGCGGTGCCCCCGGTGACGAAGACCGGACGCGGCGCGCTCAGCGCGATCAGCATGTGGGCGTCGACCGGCATCTCGTTCCAGCGGCCGGCGTACTGCTGGAGCGCACCGGCGAACTGCCACGGGAAGTTCTGCGCCATGTCGTCGACCGTCTCGCCCCAATCACGCCGGGCGAGCGCGGCGCCCATCTCTCCGGAACAACTGGAGAACACCGCGGCGATCCGTTCGTCCTTCGCCGACGCCCATAGCACCGTCTTCCCGAGCCGGGAGTGACCGAACACCGCGATCCGCTTGGCGTCGACGGCGCGATCGGTCTCGAGATAGTCGATGATCCGGCTGACGCCCCACGACCAGACCCCGATGGTGCCCCAGGCGTCCGGCGCATCCGCCGCGCCGGGTGGCTGGAGCGCCGCGGTCAAGGCCATCACCGCCTCGCCGCGCGTGTTCGCGCGATCCGGCTGGATGTCGTTATAGCCGACGGTCGCGTAGCCCCAGCCGCGCGCGAGGATGTCATCCGCGAGAGCGGGGTCCGCATGCGCATTGAAACCCGGCCCCCTGGTGGCGGTACCGGGCGGCGGCGGAGGGCCGCCGCCGAAGTTGACGAGCAGAATGACTGGTACAGGTTTGTTGGCGTTCGCGGGTGTGGTGAGCGTGACCGTGATGCGCGGTGCATCGACGTTCGATCCAACGGCGCCGGCAATCTTCTTTCTGATAGCCGTGCCATTGCGCGCTTTCGGATCGGTCTCGGCGACCTGCCAGGTCACCTTCGGCGTCTTCGCCGGCGTGCGGCCGTAGATATGGGTCTCGTAGAGGTTCAGGATTTCGGCGCGCCGCGCTCGCCACGCCTTCGCGTCGCGCACCGGCTTCGCGCCGGCGGTCACGAGGGGATCGGGCAAGGTGTAAGTGCCGGCCTTCGCTTCGTCATAGTTCGAGACGTGCCCGGTCTTGAGCGCGAGCCGCAGCGGATTCTTGTTGGCATCGACGCCAAGATTGGTGCTGCGGCCCTCTCCCGCGGCCGGAGTCTGGCCGGCAGTCGCGGGCGCCGGCGCCGTGGCCGGCGGTTGGGCCGGCGGCTGCTGCGCCGTGACCACGAGTCCGAGTGTGCCCGCGGCGATCGCCACGGTCAGGAGACGAGTAGACATGTCTGAAGCGCCTCGATAGGAGTGAAGTGTTCGGGTTCGCGAACCCGCGAACCCGCGAACCCGCGGAACCCGCGAACCGCGGAGAGGATACTACTCCTGCCTGAGCGCGACCGACGCCTCGATCCGGGTCGCCCGCCGGGCGGCGCCGATCGTGGCCAGTCCGACCACGGCGATGAGGATGCCGACCGTCGTGGCGAGCGTCCGCGGGTCGTTCGGGCTGATCCCGAACAGCATGGTCCGCAGGAACTCCGAGAGGATGAAGGAGGCGGCCAGGCCGGCCGCCACGCCGCCGGCGGCGAGGCGGACCGCCTGACCGAGCACGAGCCCGGTGATCCGCGCAGCGGTCGCGCCAAGCGCGATGCGGACGCCGATCTCGTGGCGCCGCTGGCGCACGCCGTAGGCGATGATGCCGTGCAATCCGAACGCCGCGAGCAGCACCGCCAGCACCGCGAACGCATTGGTCAGCCGGGTCGCGAACGCCCGCTGCGCGAGCTGCGCCGCGATCAGGTCCTTGCCCGTGCGCACCGCATAGAGCGGCAGGTTCGGATCGGCCGACCGCACCGCCTGCTCGATCACCGATGCGGCTGGCGGCGCGCCGTGGCCGCGCGCGACGATGGCGAGCGAGAGGGTGGAGGATTGGAGCAGCGATTGATAGATCTGCGGGCGGACGGGGGCGTCGAGTCCGTCCTCCTTCACGTCCGCCACTACCCCGACGATCGTGATCCACGGAGCGGTCGGCGGCGCCTGGCCGCGGCCGTTGACGAAACGGAATCGCCGGCCGACCGCTGGCTCCCCCTTCAGGTAGGTCCGCATGAAGGTCTCGTTGACGACCGCCGCGCGCGGCGTACGCTCGTCGTCTCGATCCTCGAGCAGCCGGCCCTGGACGAGTCGAATGCCGAATGCCGGGAAGTAGCCGGCGGTGACGGCCATCGGCGAGGCGATGCTGAGATTGGCGGGATCCGGGGTCGAGCCTTCGACCGCGAACGCCGTCGTTCCGGTGTCGCGGGTCGCTGGCAAGGCCGTGGCGATGCCGGCGGCGCGGACATCGCGCGACTCGCCGAGCCGCTCGAGAATGCCGCGAATCAGCGCGAGTCGCCGCGGATGCGCGAAATACGGGCCGCTCGAGGGCTCGTTCGGCTGCGGCAGCCACACGCGCAGGGTCAGCACCTCGTCCAGCATGACGCCGGTCTGCACCGATTGCAGGTTCCAGAGGCTGCGCACCAGCAGACCGGCTCCGGTGAGGAGGACCATTGCGATCGCGACCTGGGCAACCACCAGTGCGTTGCGCAGCCGCGCCCGGGCGCCGCTGTGCACGCCTTTGCCGGACGACTTGAGATGCTCGCTGACGTCGGATCGGACCGACTGCAGGGCGGGACCGATCCCGACCAGCAGGCCGGCGACTGTCGCGGTCAGGACGGCGAACAGGAACACGCGGTGGTCGACGCCGATTTCCGCGACCCGCGGTAGCCGGTCGGGCACCAGCCTGAGCAGGAGATCGACACCCCACAGGCTCGCGAGGAAGCCCATCGCGCCGCCCGCCAGCGCCAGCACGCCGCCCTCCATGAGGACACTCGAGATGATCCGCCAGCGCGATGCGCCCAGCGCCCGCTGCACGGCGACCTCGCGCTCGCGCGCGACCGCGCGGATCAGCAGGAGGTTGGAGATGTTGGAGATGGCGATCAGCATCACGAACGCGATGCCGAACATCAGCACCAGCAATCCCGGGCGGACCGCCGAGACGAGATCGTCCGCCAGCGGGTAGAGGCGCGGCGTCCAACCGAGGCGCGCCGGGTACTGATCGGGATGGTCGCGCCGCATCTCGGCCGAGAGGCTCTCGACCCGGGCGCGCGCCTGGTCCACGGTCAGACCGCGCGACAGCCGGCCGATCGCCGACGGCATGAACCGCGCGCTGTAGGACGGCTTGCTGAACGGGGCGTCGCGCCAGCCGCTCGGCGCCCACACGTCGACGTCGGTCTCCAGGGTCTGACTGGGATGCCGGAACGACGGGGGCATGACCCCGATGATTTCGTAGACGTCCTCGTCTATGCGGAGCTTGCGGCCGAGCACCTGGGGATCGCCGCCGAAGCCGCGCCGCCAGAGGCCATCGCTGATGACCGCCACCGTCGCAATGCCCGGGATCTCGTCGCGGGTCGAGAAGGTGCGGCCGAGCGCGGGGGTGGCGCCGAGGAGGTCGAAGTAGTTGGCGCTCGCCAGCAGCGTCTCGACCCGCTCGGGCCGATCCGAACCGGTCAGGTTCGCCGTCACCGGCCAGATGCCGGCAATCGACTCGAAGGCGCCCGACCGGATCGCGTAGTCCTGGAGCTCGGGCTGCGACAGTCCGACATCGCGGGCGTCGAGCGCGGTGTAGTCAGCGGTCACCCGCACCAGTGCGCCCGGGTCGGGGAACGGCAAGGGCTTGAGCAGCACGCCGTCGACGACGGTGTAGATGGCCGTCGTCGCCGCAACGCCGAGCGCGAGCGTCCCCGCCACCGAGATGGCGAACAACGGATTCCGCCACATCCGGCGGACCGCGATTCGAAGCTCCCGCATGGCCCCCCGGCGCTGCACCCCACATGCCAGGGGTCAGATCTCTATTTTCGAGTCGCTGTCGCCCCGAACCCCGCCACTCGCCGGGGTCAGATCTCTATTCTTCAGCGAGCCCAGCGTCCTCCTGGGGTCAGATCTCGAATCTGCACCAGGATGAGTGGAAATTCGAGATCTGACCCCAGGACGTCGACCGGCGTGTCGAATCCGATCTCTGTTTCGTTTCATCGGTTTACAGCCATCGACGACCCGCGGCGCCGTCTGCGATTTGGGTGGGGGCTCCACCAAATGTGACCATTCAGTCACGTCTTTCTCTATCTGGCGGGAAATTCGAGATCTGACCCCGAAAACGGGCGTGGGATTGGAAAATAGAGATCTGACCCCGGCGTTCGGAGGCGGACACTGGGGTGGGCGGATCCGGGCATTGGGGGCATTGGTATAGTCGCGTGGTGAGGGCGCTGCTCGTTGAAGACGACCCGACCATCGCCGACTTCGTCGCCCGCGGCCTGCGCGAGGCGGGCTTCGCCGTCGACCGGGCGGCGGACGGCGACGACGGGCTGCAGCTCGCCGGCGGGCAAAGCCATGACGTCGCGATCATCGACGTCATGCTCCCGAAGCGCGATGGCCTGTCGCTGATCAAAGAGCTGCGCCGGCGCCAGATCACCACGCCGGTGCTGATCCTCAGCGCGCGCCACACGGTCGACGACCGCGTCACCGGGCTCGAGGCCGGCGGCGACGATTACCTGATCAAGCCGTTCGCCTTCACCGAACTGCTCGCGCGCGTCCAGGCCCTGATCCGGCGCGCCACCGCGGCGCCGGGGTCGACCCACCTCACTGCCGGCGACCTCAGCCTCGATCTGCGATCGCGCCGCGCGGTCCGCGCCGGCCGCGAGATCGAGCTCCGGCCTCGCGAGTTCGCCCTGCTCGAGTACCTGATGCGCAACGCCGGCCGGGTGGTGTCGAAGACCATGATCCTGTCCCACGTCTGGGACTACAGCTTCGACCCCCGCACCAACGTCGTCGACGTGCTCGTGCATCGCCTGCGCGAGAAGATCGACCGCGACTTCGACCACAAGATGATCCAGACCGTCCGAGGCATGGGCTATGTACTCCAAGTGGCGTGAGCGGCTCCGCCACACGCTCGGCTTCCGCCTCGCTCTCTGGTACGCCGCGATCTTCGTCGTCAGCTCGCTGGTCCTGACCGGGTTGACCTATCTGCTGGTGGCGGCGTCGCTCCGCCAGTACGACCGCGAAATCATCCGCACCGCGCTGGTGCAGTATGCCAACGCCTATCAGGTGGGCGGCGTTGCCGCGCTGCAGGAGGAGATTCAGCGCACCCAGGCGACGGCCGCGCCCGGGCCGCTGCTCGTGCGCACGGTCGGCGCCCGGCAGGCGGTGACCTTTCTCAGCCGGCCCGAGGACTGGCGCCACTTCGACCTGTCACGGCTCGAGGTGCCCTCACCCGACGGGCAGCAGACGTGGAGCACGCTCGACACCGGCGCCGACGGCTTCGTCCTGGAAGTCGCCTCGGTCCGGCTGCGCGACGGAACGCTGTTCCAGGTCGGCATGAGCACCGAGCGCCGCGCGCAGCTGCTGGAGCGGTTTCGCCGCGTGCTCCTCTTCAACGTCCTCTCGCTGATCTTCGTCGGCCTCGCCGGCGGCGCGGTGCTGACCTCCTCGGCGCTTCAGCCGCTTCGCCGGCTCGCCGACACGGTGCGCTCGATCCTGCGGACCGGCCGCACCGACGTGCGGGTGCCCGCGCAGGACACCGGCGACGCGCTCGACGAGCTGAGTGCGCTGGTGAACGCGATGCTCGATCGCATCGACGCCGTCCTCGCCGGCATGCGGGGCGCGCTCGACAACGTCGCCCACGATCTGCGGACGCCGATGACCCGGCTGCGCGGCATCGCCGAGACCGCGCTGACCGCCAACGATCCCGCGATGCTGCGGGACGCGCTCGCCGACTGTCTCGAGGAGTCCGACCGGGTGGTGGCCATGCTGAACACCCTGATGGACATCTCCGAGGCCGAGACCGGGACGATGACGCTGCGCCGCGAGCCGACCGATCTGAACGACTTGATCCGGCAGTCGGTCGAGCTCTACGAGGATCTCGCCGAGGAGCGTCAGGTCGAGATCCGCACCAGCACGGAGTCCGAGCTGGTCGTCGACGTCGATCGCAGCCGGATGCGGCAGGTGCTCGCCAACCTGCTCGACAACGCGCTGAAGTACACGCCCGCAAGCGGTCACGTCACCATCGCGGCGACCCGGAACGGACCCGACGCGGTGCTGACCGTCTCCGACACCGGGGTCGGCATCCCGCCGGCCGAGCTCCCCCGGATCTGGGATCGTCTCTATCGCGGCGACAAGAGCCGCTCGACCCGCGGACTCGGGCTCGGATTGAGCCTGGTGCGGGCGATCGTCGCCGCGCACGGCGGCCGGGTGGACGTCCGGTCCACGCCCGGGGCCGGTTCGACCTTCGAGCTGCGGCTGCCGGCCTAGTCCCCGCCGCGAACCTTTCACCGATGTAATGTTCCGGCCATGTGCCGGTAATGCTGGCTCCGTATCTTCAAGTAGTCATCTTTGCTACTGACTGGAGACAGCACCAACATGCATAACAACGATTTTCCGGAACTTCCACCAACCGGCCGCCGCGGTCACCGGCTCACGGCCGGACGGGGAACCGCCGCCGCGGTCGCACTGCTGCTGACCGGGATCGGTGATTGGGTGGTCGGCTTCCAACGAAGTCGGCCCCACCGCCTCCGCGGCGCCGATCGCGGCCCCGGCGCCCGCTCCAGCCCCGCTTCCGGGAGCAGGGGTGCTCGTACGCCGGCGTGGTCGAGCAGATCATTCCCGCGGTCGTGACCGTCCGCTCCGAGCGGCGCGTCCGCAACATCAGCCAGGACATCCCCGACGAGCTCCGCGAGTTCTTCGGCGATCGGTTCGGTCAGGGCCAGGGCCGGCGCGCTCCCCAGATGCCTGAACGTCGTCAGGGCGGCCTCGGCTCGGGCGTGATCGTCCGCCCCGACGGTTACATCCTGACCAACAATCACGTTGTCGAAGGGGCCGAGCAGGTCAACATCGAGCTGACCGACGGCCGCACCCTCAAGGCAAAGGTCGTCGGCACGGACAAGCCCAGCGATCTGGCGGTCCTGAAGGTCGACGGCACGAACCTGCAGACGCTGTCGCTCGGCGACTCGGACGCCGTGCGCGTGGGCGACGTCGTGCTGGCCGTGGGCAACCCGCTCGGGGTCGGCCAGACGGTCACGATGGGAATCGTGAGCGCGAAGGGACGCGCCACCGCGGGCGGCGACAACACCTACGAGGACTTCATCCAGACCGATGCGCCCATCAACCAGGGCAACTCGGGTGGCGCCCTCGTCAGCACCCGCGGCGAGCTGGTCGGCATCAACTCACAGATCCTGACCCCGTCGGGCGGCAACATCGGCATCGGCTTCGCGATTCCCGCGAACATGGCGAAGAACGTCATGACGCAGCTGATTGACCACGGCCAGGTGCACCGCGGCATGATCGGCGTGACGATCCAGCCGGTGACGAGCGACCTGGCCCGCAGCCTCGGGTTGACCCACGTGCGTGGCGCGCTGGTCAATGCGGTCCAGGCCGGCAGCCCGGCCGAAAAGGCCGGTGTGCATCGCGGGGACGTGATCACGGCGGTCAACGGCGCGGCGATCAAGGACAGCAACGATCTGCGCAACGACGTCGCCGAGCTCCAGCCGGGGAGCACGGTGAAGCTGACCGTAGTGCGTGATGGCAAGGATCACGCAATCAACGTGACGCTCTCGGAGCGGAAGGCCGCGAACGCCGAGCGCGAAGAAGGCGCCGAGGCCAGCGAGAGCGGCGGGTTCGGGATGGCCCTCGAGCCGCTGACCCGTGACCGCGCGCAGGAGCTCGGACTCTCGAGCACCTCGGGCGTGATCGTCGCCGACGTGCAGTCGGGCGGCCGAGCGGCCGACGCCGGTCTCCGGCCCGGCGACGTCATCGTCGAGATCGACCGCAAGCCGGTGAGCAGCCCCAACGCGGTGCGCACCGCGCTCGAAGCCGGCTCACGACCCGCGCTGCTGCTAGTGCAGCGTGGCCCCCGGACGCTGTTCCTGACCCTGGAACGGCAGTAGTTGAATCAGGAGACAGGAGGTAGGAGATAGGAGGTAGGAGACAGAAGACAGGAGATAGCTCGAATAACGAGGTGGAAACCGCTGCTACGAGGTCGTTGCGGCGTCTTTCACCCCGTTGTTCGCAGCCTCTGTGTCCTATCTCTTGTTTTCTGTTTTCTGTTTTCTGTTTTCTGTCTCTCTACCTCCTACCTCCTACCTCCTATCCCCTAAGCACCTGCCCCAGCACCTCGTTCGTGATATTCCCCCCGCTCATCACGCACGCCACCGTCTTCCCCGCCAGCTGCTCCCGCAGCTTGAGCGCCGCCGCCAGTGCGGCCGCGCCTGCGCCTTCCGCCAGATTGTGCGTCGTCCGCAACGCCAGCCGGATCCCTTCGCGCAGCTCCTCTTCGTCCAGCGTCACGATGTCGTCGAGATGCTCGCGCAGGATCTCGAACGTCAGATCGAACGTCCATCGGGTCGCGATGCCTTCGGCAAATGTCGCGGCGACGTCGCCGGTGACCCGCTCCCCGGTTCGCCACGAGCGGGTGAACGCATCGGCGCCCGACGCCTGCACGCCGATCACCCGCGCGCCGCTGCCGAGCCAGCTCCGCACCAGCGCACACCCGCACGCGCCGCTCCCTCCACCGATCGGAACCAGAACGACGTCCACCTGCGGCAGCTCCTCGAACAGCTCCAGCGCATAGGTCGCGACCCCGGCAATGAGCAGCGGCTCGTTCGCCGAATGCACGTACCGGAGGCCGCGCTCGGCGACGACGCGTTCGACGTACTCGCGCGCGGCGTCGAAGTCGTGTCCCACTTCAACGACGGTCGCGCCATAGGCGCGGATCGCCGCATTCTTGTCCGGGTTGTTGCCTTCGGGCACGACGACGGTGCAGGGAACGCTTTCACGCTGACAGGCCATCGCAATCGATTGACCGTGATTGCCGGTACTGGCGGTGATGACGCCGCGCCGCTCATCGGCATCCAGGCTGCCGACCAGGTTCAGTCCACCACGAATCTTGAAAGCGCTGGTCGGGTTGTGGTTCTCGTGCTTCACATACACGTCGAGCCCGGTTTCTTGATTCAGGAGCGGATGCCGCAGCAGCGGCGTCGGGCGCAGCGTCCGATACACGACGCGCCGCGCGGCATAGACGTCTCGGAGTGAGAGGGACATGCGGTGATAGTAACAAGCGTCTGTACCGTTCGTGGATCGCCCAACTGTCACCGCCGGCGGGGACTGGCAGGGAGTTGACGACACCCCGGGCGCACGGCCAGAATCTCCGTCGAATCCAACCTTCGCTCGTGATCAAGTGCGAAGGTTGTCGCGCCGTAGCCGCGCAGCGGCGAAGGCGGAATTCAATCCTCGCCCTCCACGGCCCCCGAGCTTCGGCTCGGCAAGCAAGGAGTTGCTCTATGCGCCGGATGCTCTGTGCGCTCGCCGGTTTCGGACTCCTCTTGATCGCGGCTGACGGTGCCGCACAGGCTCCTGCTCCCCCACCGCCCGGCCCACGCCAGATGCCGGGTATGGGTCCCCTACCGGGGACGCCGCGCGATGGCCAGACCGAAAAAGTGGGGACCGCCACCCTGAGCGGCCGCGTGCTCGCCGCCGATACCGGCAAGCCGTTGCGGCGCGCGCTGGTTCGCGCCTCGTCGGCGGAAACGCCGCAAGGCCGCTCGGTCTCGACCGATGCGGACGGCCGATGGCAGCTCAAGAACCTGCCGGCGGGCAGCTACCGCGTCGGCGTCAGCAAGGGGGGCTTCGTCGACCTCGCCTACGGCCAGCAGCGGCCATTCGAAGGCGGCAAGGTCCTCGAGCTCGCCGAGGCGCAGACCCTCGACAAGCTGGACGTGGCCCTGCCGCGCGCCGGGGTGGTCACGGGCCGCGTCCTGGATGAGTTCGGCGAGCCGCTCACTGGCGCCCGCGTGCAACCTCTGCGTTACCGGTACATCGGCGGGCAGCGGCGGCTCATGCCGATCGCCGCCGGCGACGCCACCGACGACATCGGACAGTTCCGGCTCCACGGCCTTTCGCCGGGCGAGTATTTCATTTCCGCGCAGATGTCGGTGGGATTGATGTTCGGCCAATCCGACGATCGAGTGGGATACGGCACCACCTACTTCCCCGGCACCGCCGTGCAGAGCGAAGCGCAGCGCGTCCGGGTCGCCGTGGGCCAGGAGACGGCGCAGATCAACATCCAGATGGCGACGTCGCGAGTAGCCACCATCTCCGGCACTGCCGCCAGCTCGACCGGCAGGCCGATCAGCCGCGGCATGCTCATGCTGATGAGCAATATCGGCGGCGCCAGCATGATGACGACGGGCGCGCCCCTCAAACCGGACGGCACCTTCGTGTTCTCGAACATCGCTCCCGGGGACTACCAGATTCAGGTGCAACACTCACCGAATTCAGACGAGGTCATGATCGTCAGCGGCAGCACGCCTCGCGTTGAATCGGGTTCCGTCTCGCTGACCGTCACTGGGACCGACATCACCGGCGTCTCGATCGTCACCTCGCCCGGCGCCACCGCCGCCGGCCGCATCGTCTTCGAGGGCGCGGCAAAGCCACCGCTCGCGCCGGCCGCGGTGAATGTCGGCGCGATCCCGACCGAGTTCGGGGTGATGTTCACGGGCGGGATGGTCCGCGTGCGCGATGACTGGACGTTCGAAGCAACCGGGCTCTCGGAGCGCCGCCGCTTCCGCGTGAACATCCCGACCCCAGGGTGGTTTACGAAATCGGTCACGCACAACGGTGTCGACGTCACCGACGTCGGGATCGACTTCAGGGAAGGCCAGCAGACGTCAGACATCGAGATCACGCTCACGCAGCGGACCACCGACGTCTCCGGCACGGTGCAGGACTCGCGCGCGCGGCCAATCACCGACTACGTCGTCGTCGCTTTCACCCCGGACAGCTCGAAGTGGGGATACATGAGCCGCCACGTGCGGATGGTGCGGCCAAATCAAGACGGGCGCTTCTCCATCAAGGGCCTGCCGCCGGACGACTACCAGCTGATCGCGCTGGAGTATCTCGAACCCGGTGAGGAGACGGATCCCGAACAGCTGGAAAAGTGGAAGGCCAGCGCCGCGCGCGTCACCCTCGCCGATGGAGAGCCGAAGGTGCTCACGCTCAAGCTCAGCCAATGAAATGATCGCGCGGCCGCAAACACAGCGGGTCATTGACTAAGATCCGTGGGATGAAACAGGACCGCGACCAGCCAGCCGCGCGGCTGGCCGCGATCGTCGAGTCCTCTGACGACGCGATCATCAGCAAGGACTTGAACGGCTACGTCACGTCATGGAATGCCGCGGCCGAGCGGATGTTCGGGTACACGGCCGGCGAAATCATCGGCCGCCACATCACCACCATCATTCCTGCCGCCCGGCGCGCGGAGGAAGACTACGTCCTGTCGCGCATCCGCGCCGGGATCCGGATTGAACACTTCGAGACCGTACGCTGCCGCAACGACGGCACTCTCATCGAAGTGTCGCTCACCGTGTCGCCAATCCGGGCCGACGACGGCACGATTATCGGGGCGTCGAAGATTGCCCGTGACATCGGCGACCGGAGGCTGACCGAGCGGGATGCGCAGCGGCTCGCGGCGATCGTCGCCTCCTCGGACGATGCGATCGTCAGCAAGGACCTGAATTCCACCATCCTCACGTGGAACGCCGCCGCGGAGGAGATCTTCGGCTACAGCGCCGAAGAGGCGATCGGCCAGCCACATCGGCATGATCATTCCCGGAGACCGGTTGGGCGAAGAGGACGAGGTGATGGCTCAGATCCGCGCCGGCCACGGCGTGCGGCACTTCGAGACCGTGCGCCGCCGCAAGGACGGTGCGCTGCTCGACATCTCACTGACGGTGTCGCCGATCCGCGCTCATTCCGGCGCCATCATCGGGGCATCGAAGATCGCCAGGGACATCACGCAGGAGAAGGCGCTGCGGCGGGCGGCGGCCGAAATCAGCCGCGTGAAGGACGAGTTCCTCGCAACGCTCTCGCACGAGCTGCGGACGCCACTGAACACCCTGCTCGGCTACACGCAGATGATGCAGACGGGGGCGCTCGATCCGGCGGCCATGGCCAAGGCTCTGGATGCGATGACGCGCAACGGACAGGCGCTGGTCGGGCTCGTGAACGATGTTCTCGACGCCTCCCGCATCGTCACTGGCCAGATGCGGCTGCAGCTGGGGCCGATCGACCTCGCCGCGGTGCTGGAGGAGGCGATCGAGACAATCCGGCCCACGACGATGGCAAAGGGGCTGCAGCTCGAGGTCTCGGTGGAGCGGGACCTGATGGTGAACGGTGACCCCGATCGCCTGCGACAGGCATTCTGGAACCTGCTGTCGAACGCAGCGAAATTCACGCCTTCCGGGACACGTCGCGGTCCGGGGCTGGCGCCAGGGACGGCACGTCCGAGTCGACGTCGAGGATACGGGGGTTGGAATATCGGCGGGGGCGCTGCCGCGGGTGTTCGAGCGGTTCTGGCAGGCCGATTCCACCCACACGCGCGACCAGGGCGGCCTCGGGCTGGGGCTGTCGCTGGTGCGCTATTTCGTCGAGCTGCACGGCGGCCACATCACCGCGCACAGCGAGGGGACCGGCCGCGGCGCGCGCTTCGAGATCACGCTGCCGATGCGGCCCGCTCAATAGCGGCCGGCCACCCGGCCGGCCGCTATCGGGCGTCCTATGCCTGGGCGTCTTGACGCTTACTTGCCGACCGCGAACCCGCTGACCATCGCGTCCGAGTTGTGGCTGACGCGAATGCCGGTGATGCCGTCAGTCGAATCCAGCTTGCCGGCGCCGGTGACGTCCGCTTTCGTGGCGCTCCAGACCGACGTCCCGTTGACCGTGCATTCCACCTTGTCTCCGGCCACGCGCAGCGCGACTTCCTGTTTCACGGGGGCGTCGGCAGCGCCCTTGGCCACGGCGTCATTCGGCGTCGGCTTCTGCACGATCGCGAACGGCTTGCCGCCGCTGAACCCGCGGACGATGTAGTTGCCGTTGCGGTAGGCCGCGCAGTAGAGCGCCTGCGGCGCGTCGCCGTCCAGCCCCTTGCCGCCGATGAACACGCCGTACGGATGCGGATGGTTGTACGGCTGCTTCGGCTCGTCGAAGGTGGCCTTGACCGAGTAGTCCCCCTTGCCCATGTTGGCCGGGTTCCAGTACAGCCCGGCCGCGCCGGTCATGATCCGGAAGCCCGCGCCTTCGGGCGCCAGCTTGGAATCGTTGATCGTGAGGTTTTGCCGGTTCCCGGAGTCCACGCGACCGGTCCACCCCTTCACGGTCACACCACCGCCGGCCACTTTCTTGTCCGCATCCTGCGCGGACGGCGCCGTCGTGGTCACCCACACCAGCAGCGCCGCCGCACCTGCCAGAACTGAAACTTTCGCCAGACGCATTGCTTTCCTCCTTCAGACGAAGCCCTCGTCTGAAATCACGGCTCCCTGCTGCCGTCGTTGATGTCGGCAGGTATTCTACTGCGTGAGCTCCGCGAGCGTTTCAATCGCGGCGGGCCTGAAGGCCCCTCCGTGGGTCCAATGACTCCGGGCCCACAAGGTACCGCCCACACACTTCGCTGTGGGGCCGGGGTCTTCAGTACCCCGGCCTCGCCTTCGCTCACTCACTCCGCCCGCAGCGCAATCGTCGGGCTGACGCGGAGCGCCCGCCGTACGGGCAACACCGCTGCGCCGGCGACGACGAACAAGAGCGCGAGCGGGACGACCGCCAGGCTGACGAGGTCCACGGACGGCAAGTCGTGGACGAAGGTGCGCATCACCCGGGAAATCAGCAGTGCCGAGACGATGCCGACGGCGGAACCCACGGCCGACAGCGGCACTCCCTCGCCGAACACCAGCTGCAGAATCCGAACCGCCGGCGCCCCGAGCGCCACCCGCAGTCCGATCTCCGGAGTGCGGCGGCGGACCGCGTCTCCGACGACGCCGTAGACGCCAATCATCGCGAGCACCAGCGCGGCGGCGGCGCACGCGGTCACCACCGTGGTCAGGATCCGATCGAGCGTGAGCGCCTCCGCCAGATGGGCGTCGAAGGTCGTGGTCCGGCTGATCCGTGACGCCGCTGTCGATCCGCGGTCAACATCGCCGGCACCGCGGCGGCGACCGCTTCGCCGGCATCCGCGGTCCGCACCACCAGGTGCATATATTCCTGGTCCCGCTGCGATGAGCGGGAAGTAGACCATCGGCTCGGGCGCCTCCTGCAGCGTCCGGTATTTCCCGGAGCGGACCACCCCGACGATCTCGTAGTCCGATGCCCTTCACATCCTGCAGCCGGTGGCCGACGGCATCGGCGCCGAAGTAGCGCCGCGCCAGAATGTCGTTGACCACGATCACCGGCTTGTCGAGCGCGCCGTCGGCAGCACGTGAACAACGCCCTCGATGAGCGGAATGCGCAGCGCCTGGAAGTAGCCGGACGATGGCGACGTTGACTTCGACCTCGAGGCGCTCGACCAGCTCCGGGGTCGGCCTGGAGGCGAACACCTCGGTCCTGCTGCGGCCGACCGGCAGCGCGAGACCCAGCCCGCGGCCTCGGCGCCGGGCAGCCTGCGGGCGGCATCGGCCACGCCACGTGGAACCTGATGCCGCGGACGATGTCTCCCTCAGCGCGCCGGGCATCCGCACGCAGCGTGACGACGACACCCCGTCCGCCCGGTCCGAGATCCCCCTCGAGCGCCACGCTCAGCGCCCGCACCATCACGCCGCTGGCGATCAGCAGCACGGTCGACAGCGCGACCTGAAACACCACGACCGCCCCTCGCAAGGTGCTGCCCGACCGATCGGAGATGGCCCCTGAGTCGCCGCGCAGGACCAGCACGTTCACCTTCTGCATCGCATGGCGTGCCGGTCCGAGGGCGAACAGCGCGCCGGCCACGCACGACAGCGCGATCGTCACCGCGACGGTGACCGCGTCGAGCCGCGTGTCCAGCATCGCCGCTTCCTCGGGAGCGAAGAACGCCGGCAGCACGCCGGCAGTCCATCGCGCGAACAGCAATCCGAGCGCCGCGCCTCCGACCGAGACCGCGACGCTCTCGAGCAGGACCTGACGGACGAGCATGGCGCGGCTGGCGCCAAGCGCGAGCTTCACCGCCAGCTCGCGCCGGCGCGAGGCGCTCCGCGACAGCAGCAGGCTGCCAGCGTTGACGCAGGCACTCACCAGCAGGAGCACCGTCGAACCGAGCACGACGGTGCTGATCAGCAACACCTGGGACCTGGCGGACGGGTCGAGCCGGGAGTACGACGCCGCCGACATCTGCCGCGGCTCGTCAGGGTTCGTGCGCGTGCCTCGATTGGTCTCGGGATGAAGCGCGGCCAGACGCTCGCCAGCGAGATGTACTTCCTCTTCGGCGTCGGCCAGACTGCGGCCGGCGCGCAGCCGTCCGAGCACGGACAGGCGGCGATCGCCGCGGGTGGTTTCGCCGGCCGGGACCGCCAGTGGCGTCCAGACATCACAGGCACGCCCGAGCTGCAAGCCATTGAAGCCGGCCGGCGCCACGCCGGCGATGACGTAGGGCGAGTCGCCGATCCGCAGCTCCCGGCCTATCAGATCGGCCGGCCGGCCGAGCGCGGTCCACAGGCCGTCGCTGATGATCGCCGGCGGCCGCGGCACGCCGGGACCGGAGGACTCCGCACACCCGCCGGCGGAGCGGCGAAGCTGCCGGCCTGAAGCTCCATCCCCAGCGTCGGAAAGAACTCCGGGGACACCGCGGCGATCCGCACGCGCTGCATGGCGTCGCCCAGCCGCACCGACTCGACGGCGGAATCATCGAAGGCGGCGAGCGCCGCGAACGCGCCTCCGGCGCCGTCTCGCAGCGAGAGAAAGTCGGGGTACGAGGTCAGCCCGTGGGCCGCGCCGGTGAATTGACTGGTGAAGACCCAGGCCAGCTGGCGCGCGAAGACGACCCCGGGGGGCGGCCGGAACAGTAGCGCATCCATCACGCTGAACAGCGTGGCGTTGGCGCCGGTGCCGAGCGCCAGGCTGAACAGCAGGACCGCGCTGGTCAGCTTGCTGCGCGCCAGGCCGCGAAGGGCGTAATGAAGGTCGTTGAGGACGGACATATAGTTCGCCGAGCCCAGCTTGCCCGCCGTAGCGCGGAGCGCGAAGGCGGGACACCGGGGGCTATTCGAACCGCGTGCCTTGCCCGGCGATCGGGATTGCCGGCAATCTCGCAGGTGCCGGCCTACGGTGCGTCCGGTTTCGCACCATCACGTCCCGATCGTGAACAGGCTCAACCGTACCGTCGGTCTCGCCGTCTACGGGTTCGCGCGGGAATAGGGTTGCCAGGGTGGGCGTCGAGGCGCCCGCCCGGGAAGGCGCGAGGAGCGCGCATACCGGGTGTATGTCAGCGACGGCTCGCGCGGGAATAGCGTTACCAGCGTGGCCGCCGATGCATCCCGCCCGGCCGCGTTGCAGCCGGCGGACCCGCAGCGCGCTGGTCGCCTGCGAGGTCGCGCTCGCGTTCGTGCTGCTCGCCGGCGCGGCGCTGCTGCTCCGCAGCCTGTGGACCATGCAGCACGTCGAGCGCGGGTTCAGCACCGATCGGATCGCCACGGTCCGGCTGAGCCTGCCCACCGCTCTCTACGCAACCGCGGCCTCCTGGATCCCGGCGCGCCGAGCCACGCGCATCGATCCGCTGGCCGCGCTGAGAACGCAATAGAGCTCGCGGGTTCGCGGTTCGCGGGTTCGATTCGGGACGCGGGATTTCGGATGAGGGATTAGTGATTAGGGATTGACCCGCCAACAAACCCGCCCTGCCGCTCGTTTGACCAGGCATGACTCGCGCATCGCTTCTTCTCCTCGTCCTTGCGGTCTCGACGACCCCGGCAGAGGTTCGCCGCGACACGCGTGATCCCGACACTCTGGTGGCCCACGAGTGGGGCACCTTTACAACGGTCGCCGGCGAGCACGGCGAGGCGATCGAATGGCTGCCGCTGCAGGGACCGAACGATCTCCCCTGCTTCGTGGAGCGGTTCCGCAATTTCAGGGGCAAGGGGTTCATCGCGGCGACCGTCCGCATGGAGACGCCGGTCATCTACTTCTATGCGCCACGGCAGACCACGGTCGACGTGGCGGTGCGGTTTCCGCGCGGGCTGGTCACGGAGTGGTACCCGCGAGCCGCGGTGACACCGGCCCCGACCGTGACCGTCAGCGACGCCGCGTTCACTGCCCCGGGATTTGTGGGCAGCGCGACGTGGTCGCGGGTCACGGTGGTGCCAGGGGGATCGGAGCCGTTCCCGACCGAAGCCAGGCCGAGCCACTATTACGCCGCCCGCCGGACCGACGCCGCCACGCTCCGGGTCGGCAATCAGACCGAGAAGTTTCTCTTCTATCGCGGCGTCGCCACCGTGAAGCTGCCGCTCTCGGCGACGGTGTCGCCCGACGGGATCGCGCACGTCAGCCGCGACGGTGCCCAGCCGCTTGGCACGCTCGTGCGATTCGATCGCCGCGACGGCAAGCTCGGGTTCGAAGTCAGGACCGTGACGGGATCGCGCACCAGTCTGGGCACGCCGCCTTTGACTGGCAGCCTCGACGCGCTGACGGCCCGGCTCGAAGCCATCCTGACCGGCGCGGGTCTCTATCCTCGGGAAGCGCAAGCGATGGTCGAGACCTGGCGTGATTCCTGGTTCGAGGAAGGCACCCGGCTCCTCTACATCCTCCCTCGCGCCGACGTGGATGCCCTGCTGCCGCTCGAGATCAAACCGCAGCCGGCCGAGACCGCAAGAGTGTTCGTCGGCCGGATGGAGCTGATCACGCCGGCCACGACCGCCGACGTGAAACGGGCGCTCGAAACGCGAGACCGCGCCGCGCTGATGAAGTACGGGCGTTTTCTCCTGCCGATTGCCCAGCGCGTGGCTGCGGCGGGTGTGGAGGCCGATCGGGCGTCCGCCCCGAACGCCAGGGATCTGCAGCAGTTCATCTACGGCGCGTTCGCGGATGTCTCACGTGGCACGACCTGCGCGCCAGGAGGCGTCGGTCAGTAGCATCGTCAAGGGCGGCGCGGACGGAGCCGGCCGATCCAACCGTTGACCACCATCCGGGTGAGAATCGACACCGCCCGAAAGATCGAGAGGGCACTGGACCGCAATTCGACCCGGCCGGCCCGAATCGCCTCGCAAATCGTGTCGGCGTCCGCGCCGGCCGGGACGTCCACCAGCGTATAGGTCGTGCCCATCTGGTCGAGCAGGTGCAGATCCGTGTTCCCGACCACCGGCTTGCCCTGCGCCAGCGCCCATCGCACGGCGCGGGCGTTGAAATCGAGCCAGGACGTGAAGACAGAATTCACCTCGACCGCGTCGATCAGGTCGGCATGCCGCTCCGCGTCCGTCCTCATCGCGCTCCCGATCGGATAGAAGGCGTGCGGCGCGATCACCAGTCCGCGAGGAAACCGCCGCTTCAGGGCACGGAGATCGTCGAAGCTGCCAACCGCCTCCGATTCCTTGGGAAAATTGATGAGCAGCACGTGCCTGCCGGCGATCGTCCGCTCGATCCCCTGAATCAGCAGCAGCCCGCGGGCCCGTGCATACGCCTGATCCGGAGCCGGGTCATAGTGACGGTCGTGCAGCGTGATCGCCAGCGCGCCATAGCCGAGACCGCTCGCGCGATCGATCAGCTCGCGGGTGGTATGAGGAACGTAGTCGCAGGGGTCCTGCGACGTGTGCGCGTGCAACTCGACTTTGAGCACTTGATGTCTATGGTACAGGGTCGATTTGACGATGGGGTCATGCGGGGAACCCGGCCAAAGGTACGAACGACCCCGCCGCCGTGACCAACGGCGGATGCACCCCGAGCGGCGGCCCCATAATCGCCCGATGCTGCACCTTGCTCTCCTGACTCGCTCACCATCGCGCAAACCGCCGCGCCCACCCTCTTCGACTACGACCGGACGCGGCCGCTCGACGTCCGTGAGACCACGCGACGCGACGACAACGGCGTGGTGTTGCGCGACATCACCTACGCGACGCTGAATGGCGGAACCAATGCAGCGACGCTGATCACTCCGAGTACGGCCGCCGGCCGGGCCGCCCCGGCGGTGCTGTTCGTGCACTGGTACGGACCGCCGGCGCCGACCTCGAACCGGACCCAGTTCATCCCCGACGGCATCGCGCTCGCGCGTCAGGGTGTGACCTCATTGCTCATCGACACCCCCTGGTCGCTGCCGACATACTTTCGCTCCCGTGCGCGAGACGAGGATTACGCCCGCTCCGTGCAGCAGGTCCGCGACCTGCGGCGCGCGCTCGACGTGCTGATGGCGCAGCCCGGAATCGACCGCACCCGCGTCGCGTATGTCGGGCACGACTTCGGCGCGATGTACGGCACGCTCGCCGCCGCGGTCGATCCGCGAATCACCCACTTCGTCTTCATGGCGGGAACGGCATCGTTCAGCGACTGGTTCCTGTATGGACCGAAGCTCGAAGGACAGGCCCGCGACCGCTTCATCGCGCAGTTGGCGCCGCTCGATCCGGTGCGCTGGGTGCCGAAGCTGCGGGGGCCGGTCCTGATGCAGTTCGCCGACACCGACGAGCACGTCTCGACCGCCCGGCGGGAGCAGCTGGCCGCGGCAGCACCCAAGGGGACCGAGGTGCGGGTCTACAAAGCCGGCCACGAGTTGAGCGAGGAATCCACCCGCGAGCGCCTGGCGTGGTTGAGCAAGGTGCTGCGGCTGATGTAGCGCGGAGTTCTCCCTTTTCCCTTCTGCCTTCTCCCTTGACACGCGGGGTTCATCGGCCTGTTACCCCCCGCGTACCGTGATCGGCCCCGACACCGGGCGGCCGTCGCGATCGAACCGCGCGATTTCCTTCAGCACGCCGTTCTCGTCGTCACCAATCGCCCGCACGGTCATGGCGTCGCCGGCGATCGTCACCAGCAGGAAGTGACACGCCGCCGCCCAGCTGATGGTGTGTGCCTCGTCCATGCGCGACGGCACGCCCGATCGGATCTTGCTGCCGGCGCCCGACACGAAATAGTCGATGGCGTGGTGGCGCGAATGCTGGAAGTTGTGCTCGTGCCCGCTGAAGCAGGCGCGGACGCCGCCCGCCTCGAACAGCCCGATCAGCTCCTCCATCCCGTCGGTGTTCCGGTGTTGCGGCCCGGCGCAGAACGGCGGATGGTGGCAGAACGGAATGCGCCAGCGGATCCGGTCGGCAGGCAGCACCGGAAACGCATTGCGGACGAACTCGCGATGTTTGGGATAGCTGAACAACCGCCCGCGCTTGAAGAAATGTTCCTTGGAGGTATCGATGCACACGAACTCGATGTCCGAGGCGACCCGGAAGCGATAGAACAGACCGGGGCCGACCGACGCCCGGCCGGCCGCCTCTTCGCTGGCGAGCCGGGTCGTGAGATAGAAATTGTCCATGACCTGCCCGCGGTCATCGCACTCCTCGGTCTCGCGGGTGTCATGGTTGCCGATCGACGGGCACACCGGCACACGGTTGATCGCATAGCGGTACGGCTGGAAGAACGTGAAGAACCAGTCGTCGTCTTCGGCGCCGGAATCCTTGGTCCACAGTAGGAACCGCTGCGCGGCGTAGATGTTGTCGCCGGTGGTCAGGATCAGCCGGACGTGCTCGGTGTCGACGGCGCGCTGCAGCGCGAGCCCGACTTCGCGCTGCCGCTTGGTCGACGTCGACGGCCGGCGGATGCCGGTGCCGAAGTCGCCGATGACGGCGAACGTGAACGGAGCGGCGAGCGGCTTGGTCGGATCGGGCAGGGTGCGAAACTCGTTGGTGTAGCTGCCGCCGTTCTGCACCAGCCCCTGCGTCGCCGGATCCCAGTCCCAGCGGAGGCCCGAGGCCCACTCCTCGTGCTTCACGCGGACGGTGTAGGCGTACGGCGTGTCCGGCTGCAGACCCGAAATCAGGCAGTGGTTGCACTCGTTGGTCATCGCGGAGGCGACCAGAATCCCGGTCAGGTCGCGGACTTCCACTTCCGCCGGGCCGTACGGCTTCGACCGGCAGCCGATCGAATCGCACCGCGGCGGATGCACCCACTGCAGGTCGTCGTCGTCGACCAGCTTCGCGGTCCCCCCCACTCTGGTCCGGAAGTAGAACGCGCCCCATGCGATGAGCGCGGACTTGTGTGACAGCCCCGCGAGGTACACGTACGGCTCGGAGTGGAATTCAGGCACACAGATTTATACATCGCGGGCGCCCGAGCTCGACCGGCGAGTGAGGGGCTCCGGCCGGTCAGTTACAATCCGTCGGTGCTCAGCCGCTCGTTGGGGGCGCCGTGGTGGATCCAGGCGGTCATCGCCGTGCTGGTCGCCTTCGCCGCCTTCGGGCTGACTCTTTTCCTTCAATTGCAGGACCGTCCGTTCCTGCTGCCGATGATCGGCGTGCTGTATTTGGCCCACCGCGACGGGCTCACGGCCGGGCTGATCTGTTCGGCCGTGACCCTGGCGCTCGCCAATTACTACATCACCCCGCCGGTCGGGCAGTTCGAGGTGCCGACGCGTCGCGAAGCCTACGAGCTGCTGGTGTTCGGCTTCACCGCCACGATCATCAGTGTGCTTGCCGCACGGGGCCGCGACGCGCGGCTGACCCTCGAAGCCACGGTCGCCAGCATCGGCGATGGCGTGATCGTGACCGATCCGAACGGCCGGGTGACGTTCCTCAACAACGTCGCCGAACATCTCACCGGCTGGAGCGTCGGCGCGGCGGACGGAGAACCGGTCGGCACGGTGTTCAACGTGATCCGTGAAGACACGCGGATGCCGGCGCCCAACCCGGCCGAGCGCGCCCTGAGGGAACGCATCGTGGTCGGCCTGGCGCACCATGCGCTGCTTCGCCGCCGCGACGGCTCCGAGCTGCCGGTCGCGGACAGTGGCGCGCCGATCCGCGATCGGCAAGGCCGCATGATCGGCGCGGTGCTGGTGTTTCGCGACGCCACGCCGCAGCGGCGGGTCGAGGAATCCCTCAAGCGTCAGGCCGAGGATCGGCTGCAGCTGCTCGAGAACGAGCGGATCGCCCGCGCCGAGGCCGAGCGGGCGAACCGGCTGAAGGACGACTTCCTCGCAACGCTGTCCCACGAGCTGCGGACGCCGCTGAACGCCGTGATGGGCTGGGCCCATATGCTGGCGCGCCGCCAGCTCGACGAGGCGCAACGCAAACAGGCGCTCGCCGCCATTCACCGCAACGCGCTGGCGCAGTCGCGCCTGGTCGACGACGTCCTCGATCTGTCGAGGATCGTCACCGGCCGGATGGCGCTCGGCGCGGAACCGGTGGACCTCTCCGAGATCGTGCGCACCACGGTGGACTCCTTCACCCCGGCGGTGCTCGCCAAACAGCAACAGGTGCGACTCGACCTCGTCCCGCATGCGTGGGTCACCGGCGATGCGCACCGGCTGCGGCAGGTGATCTGGAACCTGTTGTCGAACGCCACGAAGTTCACGCCGGACGGCGGCACGATTACGGTGAGCGTCGACGCGGCGGGTTCCCGGGTGAAGGTGGAAGTCCGCGATACCGGTGAGGGGATCGACCCGGCGTTCCTGCCTTACATCTTCGATCGATTCCGCCAGGGCGACAGCAGCTCGACGCGCAGACACGGGGGGCTCGGGCTCGGCCTCTCGCTGGCCCGGCATCTCGTCGAAACGCATGGCGGCACCATCACCGCCAGCAGCGACGGCCCGGGCAAGGGCGCGACCGTGACGCTCCGCCTGCCGGCACGCACGGATCGATCGGGTCAGGCCTGGACGGTCGCCGATCCGCGTTCGGGCGATGCGGTATAATTTTTCGTTTCCCAGGGAGACAATTCTCGTTCCCAGCGAGACAGTCCATGGCCGTCATACTGAACGTCGAAGACGATTCGCCGTCGCGCTTTCTCAAGAGCCGCATTCTGGAACGCGCCGGGTTCCAAGTCGTGGAGGCGGTCACCGCGGCCGATGCCATCCGCTCAGCGGGGAATGATGGGCTGCGGCTGGTGCTTCTCGATCTGCGGCTGCCCGATGGCGATGGGTTCCAGGTCTGCGAACAGATCAAGGCGGTCCGTCCGGCCCTGCCGGTCGTCATGATTACGTCCACGTACGCCACCGCCCAGGGACGCCAGGACGGTCTCGCGAGCGGCGCCGATGCCTATCTGATCGAACCGGTGCCGGCTGATCGCCTCGTGCAGATCATCCGCCGGTTCCTCGACCCCGGTCAGTTCGCCATTGCCGACGCCGAAGCCTGGATCGTGACCGACGATCGCGGCGTGATGCTCGAAATCAGCGGCCCCGGCCATCGGCTGCTCAACCTCTCCGCCCGCGGCGCGCTTGGCCGGAGCCTGCCGGCCTTTTTCGCCGGCGAACGTCATCAGGTATTCGGCGACATGGCGCGCGCGCTCGACGGTCACGTCGCCAAGCGCGACCTCCACATGCGGCCGCGCGATCGCCGGCCGTTCGCGGTGACATACGAGATCTGCCGTGAGCCGTCCACGACCAGCGCGACCCCCCGGCTGCGATGGACGATGGAACCCCACGGGTCCAACCCCGCCGCGCATTGAGCTCGCAGCTCGTTCCCCAGTGTCCCCGAAGCCCGAGCCTCCACTCGATCGCCTGTATCAGGCGCCGCTCGGCGACTTCGTCGCCGTGCGCAATGCGCTCGCCAAGGAGGCCGGTAAGGACGGCGCCGCGATCCGGGCGCTGCAGAAGCCGAGCCTGCCGGCCTGGGCCGTCAACCAGCTCTATTGGCGGCGGCGCGACGCCTACGACGATTTGATTGCGCAGGCCCAGGATCTGCGCGCCACCCACGACGCGACCCTCGCCGGGAAACGCGCGGATCTCCGCGGCGCCGGTCGCGCCCACGAACAGGCGGTCGACGCCGCGCTCAAGGCGACGCTCGCGATCCTCGCCGAAGACGGACAGCCGGTGACCGAGGCCACCAAACAGGCGGTGGCGACCACCCTGCGCGTCCTTCCCGCAGATGAGGAGCCCGGCCGGCTCACACGTCAATTGCAGCCGCGCGGATTCGAGATGCTGGCCGGCGCGCTGCCCGGAGGCAAGGTGCGTCCCGCGCCCGCGCCGCCCCTCACCCCTCAGTCCGCTCCGTCGGCGCGCGGCAAGACCACGCCCGAGCGCCGCGCCCAGGACCGCGAGCGCCTGGCCGCGGCGCGCGAGGCACTGGCGGAGGCCACGCGCGATGCGCGGTTGTCGGAGCAGGCGGCGCGGCGCGAGGAATTCGAGTCGGCTCGCGCCGCGCGCGACGCGGAGAAAGCGGAACAGCGGGTCGCCCAGGCCAAGGACACCGTGCGCGAGGCGGAAGCGGCGCTCGAGGAGGCCACCCGCGAGGCCGAAGCCGCCGGGGAGGCCAGCATCGCCGCGCGGGAACGCGCGGAACGCGCGGCCACGGACGTGCGGGACATGAAGGAACGCGAGAAGAAGGCCCGCACCGCCGTCGAGAAGCTCACCGCGGCGGAGCGGTGACGACCAGGGTCAGGCGATCCGTCGTTCGGCGAGTGTCTTCACGACCGCCGCCAGCTCCCGGACGTGCACCGGCTTGGGCACGAATTCCTGGAAGCCGGCAATCAACGCCCGGCGCTGCTCCTCGGGCTGCGAATACGCGCTGAGCGCCACTGCCGGCACATCACCGACGCCGTGCAGCGTCATCGACCGCACCCGGCGGATGAACGCGCAGCCGTCCTCGTCGGGCATCCCGATGTCGCTGACCAGCACGTCGGGCCGGAACTCCGGCAGCATCTGCAGCGCCTCGCGCGCCGATCCGACCGCCGCGGTCTTCGCGCCGCACTGGGCGAGCGCCAGCGACACCGACTCCCGCGCATCCGGGTCGTCGTCCACGACCAGCACCTTGAGGCCACCGAGCGGCTGGACTTCTTCCGTGGCGGATTCGGCGACCTGCTGAATCGCGCGCACTGGCAGGTGGACCGAGAACGTCGCGCCGGTCCCGCGGCCGTTGCTGTGCACCTGCACCTTGCCGCCGTGCAGATCGACGATGTGCTTGACGATGGACAACCCCAGGCCGAGACCGCTGTGGGATCGCGTGACCGACGCATCGCCCTGGGTGAAGCGATCGAAGATGAACGGCAGCAGCTCCGGAGCGATCCCCTCGCCGGTGTCCGAGACGGAGATGACCGCGCTCGGCCCGATCCGCGCCAGCCGCAGGCTGACATGCCCCCCGGTCGACGTGAACTTGATCCCGTTCACGACCAGGTTCCAGACGACCTGCTGCAGCCGATCCGGATCGCCGAGCACCGTGCCCTGGAAGTTCGTGTCCGTCTCGAGGTGAATCCCTTTGGCGGTGGCGGCGGGTCGGACCGCGTCGACCGCCGCCTCGACGATCGGCGCGAGCTCCATCGGCCGCAGTTCGAGCCGGAGCTTGCCGGTGACGATGCGCGACACGTCGAGGATGTCGGCGATCAGCTGTTCCTGGATGTGGGCATTGCGCTCCACGGTCTCGAGCGCGCGGGTCATCGCGGCGGCATCGAGCTTCCCCATCCGCATCAGACGGGTCCAGCCGAGCATCGCATTCAGCGGCGTCCGGAGCTCGTGCGACAGCGTGGCGAGGAAGTCTTCCTTCGCCCGGTTGGCGGCGGCCAGATCTTCGGCGCGACGCCGCAGGTTCTCCTCCAGCCGCTTGCGTTCGGTGATGTCCCGGACGACCAGCGAGAATCCTTCGAGCGCGCGTCCCCGTCCGCGCCGCACCGCGGTGACGATCACATGCGCGTCGAAGGCCGCGCCGCCACGGCGAAGACGCACGCATTCGCCGCCGTGCTTGCCGCGCTCTTCGGCCACCCGCAAATGCTCGGCCGGCACATCGAGATCGCGCTCGCCGGCGGGATAGAAAGACGAGAAGCCTCGCCCGATGATCTCGTCGGCCTTGTAGAGGAACAGCCGTTCGGCGCCGGCATTCCAGCTGGCGATCTCGCCGTGCGGCGTGAGCATGCAGATCGCGTAATCGTGAACGCTGTCCAGGAGGAGCCGCAGCCGATCTTCAGCCTGGCGGAGCTGGTCGGTATTCGCCTCGAGCTCGGCGTGGAGCGCGACCACACCGCGGTTCGTCTCCTGCAGCTCCGACTGCAGCTCGTGATACGCCTGCGTGAGCTCACGGTGCCGTTGTCGGAGTTCGTCCGGCGTACCGCCCTCAACCTCGAGTCCCGGCTCCGCCCCGACCGTCGGCGGGGCGCCCCGGTTGCGATCCACCGCTCCGAACGGGAACAGCACCCGCAGACACACCGACAGCTGCGTCCCGTTCTCGGTGATCTGCACTTCGTCGACCATGCTCCGAAGCGGCGCCACCGCTTCCGCGAGCCGGGCATGCAGGGCCGCAAGCGGCGCCTCACCGTGCGGCACCCTGAAGACCACTTGCAGGGACGGTCCGTCAGACAGCCGGATTTCCGCCTTCGTCAGCGGCTCGCCGCTCAACAGACGTGCGGCCTCGTAGCTTGCGGCCGAGAGGTTCCGAATCGTGCGGGACGCCAGCCCCAGTTCCTCGCCGCAGACACGAATGCGCCGGCTCAGGGACACGATGTCCTGGGCAGTTCTGAGCGCGACGTTCGCCAGGCTGAAGCCCGCGTGCGGCGAGTCTTTCACAGGGATCGACACTTACAGGGAGGCACCGGGGCTCGCAAATGCAAAGACGAGTCCTTTGTGACGGCAACGTAAAGAGGCCTAATCCTCAGCAATTCAACAATTTGGCCTGAGCGCGGACCGGTTGGACAGTTGCGGATGCCCCAAGTACAGTACGCGCTTACTCTTCGCCGGCATGCGACACCTCCTCTCCCTGGCCCTCCATCACGACCAAGACGTAGTCACCGCCCGGCAGCGCGCGGCCGAGCTTGGACAGCTGCTCGGCTTCGACACTTCGGAACAGACGCGAGTCGGAACCGCGGTCTCGGAAATCGTCAGGAACGCGTTCCGCTACGCCACCGGCGGCAGCGTCGAGTTCGGCGTCGACGACGAATCCAATCCCCAGCGGCTCATCATCACGGTGACCGACCAGGGACCTGGGATTCAGCGGCTTGACGACGTGCTGTCCGGCCGTTACCAGTCCGCCACCGGGATGGGGATGGGGATCGTGGGTGCGCGTCGTCTGATGGATCACTTCAGCATCGATACCTCCGCCAGCGGCACGACGGTGACCCTCCACAAGTTCCTGTCGCCGCGGCACGAGGTGGTCACCGCCGAACGCGTCCGCCAGATCACGGAGGCGATCGCGCGCAAGCAGCCGGTCGGCCTGATGGAGGAGATCCAGCAGCAGAACCAGGCGCTGCTCCGGGCGCTCGACGATCTGCAGCGCAAGCAGCAGGAGCTCGCGCACCTGAACCGGGAGCTCGAAGACACCAACCGGGGCGTGGTGGCCCTCTACGCCGAGCTCGACGAGAAAGCGGATCACCTGCGCCGAGCCGACGAATTGAAGTCGAGATTTCTCTCGAACATGACCCACGAGTTCCGAACGCCGGTGAACTCGATCCTCGGGCTGTCGAACCTCCTGCTCGACGATCGGCAGGGCGCGGGACGGGAAGCGGAGCCCGAGGTCATCTATATCCGCAAGGCGGCGGAACAACTGTCCGAGCTGGTCAACGACCTGCTGGATCTCGCCAAGGTCGAGGCCGGAAAGACGATCGTCCGGCCGGTGGAATTCCAGGTCGAGAACCTGTTCGGCGCGCTGCGCGGCATGCTGCGCCCGCTGCTGATGAATCAATCCGTCTCGCTGGTGTTCGAGGATGCGGCCGGCCTGCCGGTGGTCTACTCCGACGAAGGCAAGGTGTCGCAGATCCTCAGGAATCTGCTGTCGAACGCGCTCAAGTTCACCGAGCGCGGCGAAGTGCGGGTCGCCGCGACGGCCCCGGAGCGCGAGTGGATCGTCTTCACGGTCGCCGACACCGGAATCGGCATCGCACCGGACGATCAACCGCGGATTTTCGAGGAATTCACCCAGCTCGAACACCGTCTGCAGACCCAGGTGCGGGGAACGGGACTGGGCCTTCCGCTCTCGCGCCGGCTCGCGGAGCTGCTCGGCGGCGCTCTCGCGGTGACGAGTGAGCCCGGCGTGGGCTCAACGTTCACGCTCCGGCTGCCGTTGGGCTACACGTCCTTCCGCGGCGACCCGGACGACGAGTTCTTTTGGGAGCCGGAGCCGGGCAAGCTGCCGCTGCTCGTCGTCGAGGACGCGCCGGACGCGCAGTATTTCTACGAGAAGGTGCTGCGGTCGTCGGCGTACCAGATCTATCCCGCCTACACGCTCCACGACGCCGAAACGGCGCTGCAACGGATCCAGCCGGCGGCGGTGATTCTCGATATCGTCCTCGGGCTGGAGAATGCCTGGGACTTGCTCGCCAGGCTGCGCCGCCATCAGCAAACCAGCGAGACGCCGATCGTGGTCATCAGCTCGGCGGATGACCGGGCCAAGGCCATCAGCCTCGGCGCCGACGCCTACCTGTCCAAACCGATCGACCGCCGCACGCTGCTCGACACTCTGATCACGCTGCAAGCGCGCACCGTGCGGCCAATCAAAGTCCTGTCGATCGATGACGACGAGGTCGCGCGGTACCTGGTGAAGCAATGCCTTCCCGCGCCGGCGTTCGAGGTGACGGAAGCCGCGAGCGGTGCCGAGGGACTGGGGCAGGCCGTCGAGGCCCGCCCCGATGTCATCCTGCTCGACCTGATGATGCCGGACGTGGACGGGTGGCAGGTCCTGCAGCGGCTGCGGGGGGCCGAGGCGACCCGCGACGTGCCGGTCGTCATCGTCACCTCGCGCGTGATCACTCCGGAGGAACGGGACAGCCTGGAGGGAACGTTCGCGATTGTGTCGAAGCAGGACCTGGCGCGCGCGACCCTGGCGCCGATCGTCCAGGCGGCGACTGGCCACGATGATGGACGGCAGGCACGGCCATCGGCGCCGCTCCCGCTATAATCACGGGTTCGCACTGGTCCTTAGAGAGGGAGTCGATGAACGAGCTGAGCCTGTTGCACGCCCTCGTTTCCAGGAACGAGGCGGACATCGTTCAACGCTGGCTGGATCGCCAGCTCGCGTCATCCAGTTTCCGGTCCGACCGGATCAGCAAGTCCGAGCTGACGGAGCAGGCGCGCCGGTTTCTCGCTCTGCTCCGCCAGGCGATGGCCTCCGGCAGCAGCGACATCTACTCGTCGGCCTGGGAGAGCACTCGTCAGATGCTCGCGGAGCTGTCAGCCAGCCGGGCCCAGCAGGGCTTCAGCCCATCCGAGACGGCGTTGTTCGTGTTCTCGCTCAAAGAGACCCTGTTCGAAGGCCTTCAGGACCAGCTGCCGTCCAACGCCAAAGACGCGAGCGCGCTCGTGATCGGGGCCAACCTGCTGCTCGACAAACTGGGGCTGTTCACGACCGAGGTGTTCCAGCGCGGCCGCGAGCAGGTGATCATCCGGCAGCAGCAGGAGCTGATGGAGCTCTCGACCCCGGTGGTCACGCTCTGGGACGGCGTGCTGGCGCTTCCCGTCATCGGAACGCTCGACAGCGCGCGCACGCAAGTGGTGATGGAGAACCTGCTGCAGCGGATCGTCGAGACCGGCGCGTCGATCGCCATCATCGACATCACCGGCGTGCCGACCGTGGACACCCTGACGGCGCAGCACCTGCTGAAGACCGTGGCGGCGGCCCGGCTGATGGGCGCCGACTGCATCATCAGCGGCATCCGTCCACAGATCGCCCAGACTATCGTGCACCTGGGCGTGGACCTGGGCACCGTCATCACCAAGGCCACGCTCGCCGACGCGTTCACGATCGCGCTGCGGCGGCTCGGCCTGGGTGTCGTCAAGGTCAACGCGCCGAGGAAGCGCCGCCCTGAAGGGGAGGACCACAGCCATTCCGACGAACGGATCGAGGACTGAGCGTGGAGCGCATCCCGATCCTCAAGATGGGCAGCTTCCTGCTCGTCACCATCCAGGTCGACATGCACGACCGGCTGGCGATGACCCTGCAGGACGACCTCACGTCGCGCATCGTGGAGACCCGCGCCAAGGGGGTCCTGATCGACATCTCGGCGCTCGAGATCGTCGATTCCTTCATCGGCCGGATGCTGGCCGACATCGCCGCCATGTCCCGGGTGCTGGACGCCGAGACGGTGGTCGTGGGCATGCGGCCGGCCGTGGCGATCACCCTGGTGGAGCTCGGGCTGTCCTTGACCGGCGTCCGCACCGCCCTCAACGTCGAGCGCGGGATGGACCTCCTCCGTAAGCGGATCAGGGAACGGCTGTCGGAATGACGGTGCTGCTCAGCGACCAGCGCGCGGTCCAGAGCGCTGAGGACGTGGTGTCGGTCCGCCAGATGGTCCGGCAGCGTGCCGTCGAGATCGGCTTCAACCTGGTCGACCAGACCAAGATCGTCACCGCGGCGAGCGAGCTCGCCCGCAACACGTTGCAATACGGCGGCGGCGGCACGGTCACGATCGACACGGTCGAGAACCTCGGGCGGCGCGGCGTCCGTCTCACCTTCGAAGACGACGGCCCTGGCATCCCGGACGTCGAGATCGCGATGAAAGACGGCTATACGACCGGGGGCGGGCTGGGGCTCGGCCTGGGCGGGGCGCGCCGGCTCTCGAGCGATTTCTCGATCCAGTCGGCCCCCGGCCAGGGAACGCGCGTCACCATCACCCGTTGGCGATGAACGTTACCGCCGCCATTCCGGTGACCGAGACCACCCAGGTCGCCGAAGGGCGCCGGCTGGCGCTGTGGCTGGCCGGGCGGCTGGGGTTCTCCGAGGAGCGCGGCGGACAGGCGGCGCTCGTCGCGACCGAGCTCGGCACCAATCTCGCCAAGCATGCGCGCGGCGGAGAACTGCTGATTCGCCCGCTGACCGCACCGGACGGCGAAGCCAGCGGCATCGAGATCCTGGCGCTCGACAAGGGGCCGGGCATGCCGGAAGCGGCCGCCCGCCGCGATGGCTATTCGACGGCCGGGACACTCGGGAATGGCCTGGGAGCGATCGCCCGCCAATCCGATCACCTCGACCTCTACACCCATCCGACCGGAACGGTCATCGCCGCGCAGATCTGGCGGGAACGTCCGGCGCCGAACGCCCCCCGGACGCGGTTCGACATCGGCGCGGTGCACGTGTCGAAGACCGGGGAGGAGGTCTGCGGAGACGACTGGAGCTGGCGCCAACGCGATGGACGGCTCGCGCTGATCGTCGCCGACGGGCTCGGGCACGGACTCCAGGCGCACGACGCGTCAGCCGCCGCCACTCGCCTGTTCGCCGCGGAGCACGAGCTGCCGCCGGGGAGGGTGATCGGGGATGTGCACGCCGCGCTGCGGCCGACTCGCGGCGCCGCGGTGGCAATGTTCGCCGTCGACGTCGACCGGCGGACCGGCACATTCGCGGGGCTGGGCAACATCACCGGCATGGTCCTACTGCCAGCGGGGGGGCGGCACAACCTGGTGTCTCACAATGGAACGGCCGGCCATACCGCCGCTCGGATCCAGGAGTTCAACTACCCCGTTCCGCCGCAGGCCATCATCGTGATGTTCTCGGATGGCCTGACCACCCACTGGGACCTGTCGCCGTATCCGGGATTGACTCAGCGGTCGCCCAGCCTCCTGGCCGGTGTCCTCTATCGGGATTTCTCCCGGCGGCGCGACGACGTGACCGTCGTAGTCGCCCGGGAGCGGAGCCCGGTTGCCGAAAAGCTGTAGTTGTGTGCTGTATGGCTACGGTGCGCGTCAAAGCTCATCCGCAACTGGCGTGCGAATCCGAGTAGAATAGGCCCCACCACAACCGGCACAGCACTTGATGTGAGTAGTCCGCCATGGCTATGGCCCAGCCTATACACGGTCGAGAAGTGGATACGGAGTCATCACCCCGGACGACTGCCGACCTGCGCCAGTGGGTCCGCGATAACCTGACGCTCGACGAGGACGCGTCCGCGGCGCTCTTCTCGATGCTGGAGCACGTCATTGTCCGCCAGCGGCAGCTGATCGAAGAATCGAAGCACGAGGCGATCCGGGCCCTGTCGGAGGGGTTCGCCGCGAAGATGGAGCGGCTCCAGCACCAGCTGACGGAGAAGGACGTGACCGTCAGCAACATTGCCCGCTATTTCGAGGAAGTGGTCGCCGACCTGACCGAGAAATCGCACCGGGACCCCAAAACCAAGCTGCTGAACTTCGACTGGTTCATGGAGCGCGTCGAGTCGTTCCTGGCGGTCGAGCAGCGGGTGCGGTGGTGCGGGGTGGGCGTCGTCGACATCAACTCGTTCAAGTGGTACAACGACACCCTCGGGCACTCGATCGGCGACCGCATCATCGAGCGCGTGGCCCGGATCCTGTCCGATCAAATCCGCTCCCAGGACTTTCTCGCCCTGGAACGCTCCGGGGAGGGGCGGGATCTGCACGCCCGGTTCGGCGGCGACGAGTTCTGCTTCCTGATTCCCGACCTGCCCGGATGCGACGAGGCGTTCGAAATCGCCGATCGCTTCAAGGAGGCGGTCGAAGCGCACGACTGGTCCCGCGACGACCGCCGCCTGACCGCCCGTCCGGTGCTGGTCGACGTCGGCGTGGTCTGCCTGCAGCTCGGGCCGATCGCGGAGCGCCGCGGCGTGGCGCGGAAGCTCGCCGCCGAGCTGATTTCCCGGGCCGACACGCTGATGTACGGGGCCAAAGGCAAGCGAGCCGAGCACGTCTACGCCACCGCGGTGCAGATCGAGAACGGGCAGCTGATCGAGCTCGAGGGGGCGTTCGATCGGCGGAAAGACGCACGGGGGAATCACTAGTTCGGAGAGTCTCGAATCCCTAATCCCTAATCGCTAATCCGGAATCCCTAATCCGGAATCCCTAATCCCTAACCCCGAATCCCTCATCCGAAGGCACGCGGATCCAAATCGGCGGCCCTATCGCCAACCCCAGCGCCGCGGGGATCATCGTTTTTCCATGTAGGCCGGGGTCTTTCAGACCCGCCAGGGCGCGGGGCGTCTGCTACAATTAGCGTTTCCGCCGGTCAGATCGCTTACGGTGGGTGTAGCTCAGTGGTAGAGCGCCGGACTGTGGCTCCGGAAGTCGCGGGTTCGAACCCCGTCATCCACCCCAAACATCAAATCCGCTCCGAATTGGAATCATTTTGGCGGATGCTCCCGACGAAAGCTAAACAGGGCGATCGCGGTAGAACAGCCACACGCCACGGGCTCGTGCGAGTTCATCGCGCCTAGTCCCCTGGAAACGTGATGACTCGCCTAATTCCCGGGCGGGGCATCCCGGCTGGCAGCGTTGCTCATCGGAACGTGAGCATCGAGCGTTGATGCTTCCCGCTTGGGCACGGAACGTTCACATACCGCAGGTTGAATGGCGTAGGCTCGTCAGCCATCCGCCTACCATAAACCGGAACCCAGGCTGGTGACTGTCGCTGATCCGACTGGCGTTCAAGGGCCAGTCCTACTCGGCCAGTCCTGCGCCTGCCGCTTCCCCCATCGTCCGTCGGACGAACTGGCGCCGCTCGGGGATCGACCAGACTTCTGCACACGCCGAACATCTCAGGTATACGTATCGGTCCGTGAGCGTGCCGAGCCTCGTCTCTCGCTCGTGGCAGCGAGGACAGGACGTGCGCGATGAGCCGTCGGGTGGGCGGCCGGTATCAACTGAGGCGTCCATGATTGGGAGCGGACTGCATCGTGGCACAACCTCAGCTGTTTCACAATCATGGGGCCGTAAGGACGGCCCGAACGCTGTCGCCGAGGGAGGTCCGCACCTCATACAGGTTGATCACGTACGTCACACGCCCGGGTCGCACACCCACCGGAGAGCAGCCAGCCGTCCCCCGCGAGCTGGTCGGACGGGCGTCTGTTCGTTCGATCGTCTATGCAGATGAGCAGTGTAGGTCCGCCGCAGGCTGTCGCAACGGGGCCCATTGTCGTGCCCGCCGTTCGCGATGTCTCCAGCCGAGGGTTGCCTCGCCCATGCCATCCTCTCGGTGGCCCGTAGGGGACGATGCCCGTCAAGGTGACGAGAGACGACACGACGAAACGGATCGTCGCAGTTGGTGAAGGGAATTTTCGAGCCCAAGAGATCGTTGAGGTGATGACCGGTCTTCAGGAGTCCGGCGCTCCAGGTCGCCGTTGATCTCCAAGCGCACCTCCCATCCGAGCTGATGCGTCCAGAGCCGGCTCGCGGCTGCGAGCGTCTTGTCGCCGCGCATCAGCCGGTCGGCATCTGCGGTTCGTGGGTCTGCCGAGCGCGACGTCTACCTACTGACGCGGCACGAGATGGGCCCGGAGCCGGGACGCTTCACCAGTTTCGAGAATGCAGTCGCGGCCGGCGACGAGCTGGCGACGCGGCATCGGGTCCGCCTCTATTTCCTCGAAATCCTCCGACACCCACCGCACCTACTGAAGGATTGCCGGCGCTGACGGAAGGCCCTACCGCGGGCTGTCGATCGCGAGGTCGCGGAGTGCCGGATGGGTGGTCGGTTCGGTCCACCCTTTCTGGCAGGGGACGCAGAACATCGCGGCGATGCTGTCGCTACGGTACGTCAGCATCGAGCGCTGGTGCTTGCCGCTGGGGCAGGGAACGTCCACGCATCGCTGGAGGAATTCGCCAGACGGCGGGTCGTTCGGCACCCTCACCTTTGGCGCTTCGGAATCGCCGGAAAGTTGGCCCCAGTTGCCGAGATGGCTTCCGTTGTTTTCCGAAGCGCGCAGATCTTCGGCGGCGGCTTCGACGACGTTGTTCCGTCCGCCGGCATCGCCCCCAGCTGGGACCAGCTTTTCGGCTCGCGCGCGCGCCTTGGGCATGTGGCTACTATGCCAGTTCGGCCAAGCCAAGTATCGTCCAAAACGACACAGGCCGAGGAGCAGCGCTTGGGTTGCAGAAAATGAGGAGGGCGCGTGCCGCAATCAGCAAAAGCCCCAGATGATCTCCTGCGAGCCATCACCGCGCTTCGGGACGACAGGCGCGGCACAGCCGAGCACAAGCAGGGACCAGCTCTGCCGAACCCCGTCATCCACCCCAAACATCCCAATCTTCGCAGTTGATACGCAGGTCCGCTCGGGCGCCACTGACGATTCGCCCGGCGACCTGCGGCAGTGTCACCTGCGGCAGTGTCACCTTGACCGAGGTCCAAGCCGGGCAGTAGGCTTTGCACTCTTCCCAGAGAGCCCCAATGTTCCCACGCCGCATTGGCCGGGACTTCGACGGTGATGGCCGAGCAGACCTGGCGATCTGGCGACCGGCGTCGGCTACCTGGTACCTGTACTACTTGGGTAACGGCGCCTATCACGCTGTGACGCAGGGTGCGCCGGGAGACATTCCCATCCGCCAAGGTGCGGAACGGATGGAACCGCGATCAGGATGTGGTGTTTCTGACTTCCGCCTGCGCCTCGATGACCGTCGTCTCCTGACGTGTCTCTACGACCGGGCGGTTGGCCTGGCGCACGACCTCGATCAGCGCGAGAGTGATCGCCGCGAGCACCGGGCCGATTACCAGGCCCAGCACACCGAACACCTGCAGTCCGCCGAGGACCGAGAAGAAGATCAGCAGCTCGTGGAGCCGCGCGCGGCGGCCGACCAAACGGGGTGACAGGAAGTTGTCGATCGACCCGATGACCAGGACGCCCCAGATCGCCAGTGCGATCGCTTTGACGTAGCTGCCGGTGAGCAGCAGATAGAGCGCCGCCGGCACCCAGACCACGAACGCGCCCGCCATCGGGATCATCGACATCAGGAACATCACCACGCCCCACAGCAGCGGCGACGGCAGTCCGAGCAGGAAGAAGATGAAGAACCCGAGCACACCCTGGATGGCCGAGATCGCGAGCACCCCGTAGATGGTCGCGCCGATCACGTCGCGGGTCCGCATCAGGATGTCGTTCGACTGTTCGTACTCCAGCGGCACGATGTCGTAGAGCGCGTTGCGCAGCGGCTCGGCATCGCGGAAGAAGTAGAACATCGTGAAGACGACGAGCAGCGTCTGGACCAGCGCGTTGAGCACGCCGCCGACGAACATCAGCGTCGGACCGGCGATCGCGGCGCTCCAGCCCTGGAGGTGATCGGCGACGTAATCCGAAGATCGCAGCGACTGGAGGTCGACGTACTGCCCCAGCCAGCGAACCAGCGGCTGGATCGCGGGAATGTCCAGAACCTGCCCGAGTCCGCCCTGCACGTGCTCGACCGCGCCGCGCAGCTCCTGCGCCACCGCGAACGTCACGCCGACCACCGGCAGGAGGATGGTGACAATGACCAGCAGGGTCGAGAGGGCGGCGGCGGTGCCGGCGTTGCCGGTCCAGGCGACCAGCCGGCGATGGGCCGGATAGAACACCACGACCAGCACGATCGCCCACATCAGGACGCCGACGAACGGCCGGATCACGATCCAGCACAGATATGCCGCGATCGCGAAGATGACGAGGAGGCCGAGACTGCGGCCCGTCGGGCGGTCGGACATAAAAACGTGCTACGTGCGACGTGCTCCGTGCGGCAACTAGCGGGCTGCGCGCTTCTTCGGGGCGGCCTTTTCGGGCTTCTCGACGACAGTCATGTCGGCCTTGGCGGCTTTCTTCTTGCCCGTGCTGACCCGGTCGAGGCTCTGACGCAGCGCGTCCATCAGGTTGACCACCTTGGGTGGGGCCTCTTCTTCGGTCGCCACGACTTCTTCGCCCGCGACTTTGGCGTCGATGATGCGCTGCAGCTCCTCCTGGTACTCGTCGCGGTACTCCTCCCAGTCGAGCGTGCCTTCGAAGTTCTCGATCACCTGCTTCGCCAGCTTGACCTCGTCGGGCTTGACCTTGACCGGGACGGTCTGCAGCTCGTCGATGGCGTCCATGCTGCGGATCTCCTTGGCGTGTCGCAGCGTGTACATCACCAGACCGTTGTCCTTCGGCTGGACGGCGACCAGGTACTCGCGGCCATAGAGCGCCAGCTTGCCGATCCCCGCCTTCCCTTTCATGCCTTCCCGGATCACCGCGAAGGACTGGGAGGCCATGTTGCCGTCAGGCGCCAGGTAATACGGCCGCTCGACGTAGATCGGATCGATCGCCGACGCCTCGGTGAACTGCACCAGGTCGATCACCCGCGTCGACTCGGGCCGGACCTTGGAGACGTCCTCCTCGGTCATCACCACGTAGCGTCCCTTCTCGAACTCGTAGCCCTTCGAGATTTCGGACATCGGCACTTCGCGATCGCAGGTCGGACACCAGCGCTTCTGCTGGATGCGGGTCTGACACTCCGCGTGCAGCTGATTGAAGCTGATGGTCGCCGCCGAATCCGTGGCCGGGAACACCCGGACCGGGATGTTGACGAGACTGATCTTGAGAAAGCCTTTCCAGGTCGGCCGGGCAGCCATCGCAATCCTCCGCTTATGGATTATCGGTCGAACCGAGACGAATCCGCACAACGCCTTCAAATCCCAAGCTCCAAGCTCCAAATCCCAACCACGCCCAACTTCCAAATCCCAAACCAACTCCCAACGACCAAATCCCAATGGGAGTTGGCCTTGGGAGTTCCCTTGGGATTTGGGCGTTGGGCGTGGTTGGGATTTGGAGCTTGGGATTTGGGATTTGACGACGCGTAAGATCGATCGATGCCGCCCTGGCGCGACAATCCCGCGGACGTTCGCCCGATGCTGGCGACCCTGGCCGAGCCGCCGCTCACCGGCAAGGGGCTGGTCTTCGAACCGAAATATGACGGCATCCGGGCGCTGGTGCACCTTGCCCCCGGCCCTCCGGCCGACATCCGGATCTGGTCCCGCCTGGGCAACGACAAGACCGCGCAGTTCCCCGCTGTGGTCCGGGCCCTCGAGCCACTCGCGCGCCAACTGCGTGGGCCGCTGTTCATCGACGGCGAAATCGTCGCGCTCGATTCGCGCGGCCGCCCGGCCGGCTTCCAGCGGCTGCAGGGACGCCTCCACGTGAAGGGCTCCCACGACATCGACGCGCTCGACCGCGCGCAGCCGACCGCGTTCATCGCCTTCGATCTCCTGCGTGACGGGCCGGACGATGTGCGGGGGCTGCCGCTGAAGGGGCGGCGCGAGCGGCTCCAGGGACATCTCGCAGGCTGCCTCTCAGAGACGCTCCGCGTGAGCGAGCAGGTCGCGGCCGACGGCCGCGCCCTCGCAACGCGCGCCCGTCAAGAACAATGGGAAGGCCTGATCGTAAAGGAGGCGTCGTCTCCATATCAGTCGGGACGCCGCAGTCCGTCGTGGCGCAAGATGAAGCTCGTCAACGAGGAAGAGCTCGTCGTGTGCGGGTGGACCGAGCCTCGCAGCACCCGATCGCGGTTCGGGGCCCTGCTCCTCGGCGCCTACGACGACCAGCAGCCCGGACGGCCGCTGATCTACGTCGGGCACACCGGCACGGGGTTCGACCAGAAGGAGCTCGATCGCGTCTGGAAGCTTCTGGCCCCACGTGAGGTCCGCGAGTCCCCCTTTCAGGCCCGCATCAAGACCAACGAACCTGCGCACTGGGTGCGGCCGGAGCTGGTCGCGCAGGTGCGGTTCACCGAGTGGACTGCCGATCGAAAGCTGCGGCACCCGGTGTATCTGGGTCTACGGGATGACAAGCCCGCAGCCGAGGTGACTCTCCCCGGCGGACGGCCGGCCGCTCGCGCCGGTCGAGGCGAAACGACTGCGCCGCCAAAAGCCGCCCGGTCAGGCCAACCCGCCTCTGCCAGGGTTTCGGCCGGCAAACCTGACCGGGCGGCGGTGAAGCACCAGTCCATCGATGCCGTCATCAGCCAGCTCCACGTCCTCGAGGACGCCAGAAAAGACGGCACCATCGACCTCCCCTCCGGCGAACGCCTGCCGGTCACCAACCTTGCCAAAGTCTTCTGGCCCACCGGCAAGCGGACCAAGGGCGATCTGCTTCGCTACTACGCGCAGGTGTCGCACCTGATTCTGCCGGCCGTGGCCGACCGGCCGCTGGTCATGAAGCGCTTCCCGAACGGCATCGACAAACCGGCGTTCTATCAGCAGCGATCGAGGATCGAGCAGCCGCCGGCCGGCGTGCGCATCGAGACCCTGCCGGCCGACGTCGAACCCATATCCGAGCCGGACGCCCGCCGCGTCGTCGGCGGCAACCTGATCACCCTGCTCTACATGACGCAGATCGCCGCGATCTCGCAGGACCCGTGGTTCTCGCGCGTGCAGACGCCGCTCGATGCCGACTACGTCGCGCTCGATCTCGACCCGGGCGAGGGCACCCCGTTCAGCCGCGTCGTGGACGTCGCGCGCTGGGTCCGCGACGAGCTGGCGTCCCTTCGCGTGCCGGGCGTCCCGAAGACATCGGGGTCGAGAGGGCTGCACGTCTACATCCCGCTGCCGCCGGACACATCGTACGAATCGGGCGTGCTGTTCTGCCAGATCGTGGCGACGCTGATCGCCGCCCGGCATCCGAAGGCCGCGACCGTGGAGCGGATGGTCCGCGCCCGGCCGCGCGGCACGGTTTACGTCGACTATCTGCAGAACATCCTCGGCAAGACGCTGGCGACCGCCTACAGCGCGCGCGCGACCGAATTCGCCGGCGTCTCGACGCCTCTCCGCTGGGAGGAGCTCGACGAGCCGCTCGACCCGCGGGACTTCACGATCGAAACCGCGCCGGCGCGCTTCGCCGCGCAGCCGGATCTGTGGGCGCGGCTGCGGTCGGCGCGGCCCGCGACGCTGGAGGCGGTGTTCAGAAAATATGGGGCTGGGTAGGCGGGGTGTAGCGGCTGATGAGACCCCGTTGTCAAGGGAGAAGGGACAAGGGACAAGAGAGAAAGGACAAGGCAAAACGGGGGCCGGTGTCCCGGCCCCGCGCGGCAGGCGCTCAGAAAGAGCTCTCGTTGTCCTCTTCGTCTTCGAGATCGTCCATGTCCTCGAATTCCTCGTCTCCCTCGTCTGCGATGCTACGGACATCCTCCCCGATGCCGCGGTCGCGGACGCGCTCCTCGGTCGAGTCGCTCGAGCGCTCGTCCCGGGGAACGGCGTACTGCTCGTCCGTGCGATTGCGATCGTTGGCCATGGGCTCTCCTTTTTCTTTCCGCTCCGAAGTCTGTGACTCGATGATTCCAGCAAGCGAGGTGCCACGGCGCGTGCGTTATAGTCGAACGTAACATGGGGAAGAGGAAGGATGAGCTGCCCGCTGACGTCGCGGAAGACTTCGGCGTGGGAAAACTGACACGCCATCTGTTCATCTGCATCGGACCGGACTGCGTCGACCCCGACAAGGGGGACAAGACCTGGGGATACCTGAAGAAGCGGATGAAGGAGCTGAATCTCGCCGGCTCCGAAGGCCCCTGCTATCGCACCAAGTGCCAGTGCCTCCGCATCTGCACCGACGGCCCCATCTGCGTGGTCTATCCGGAAGGCACCTGGTACCAGCACGTCACGCCCGAGAACGCGGAGCGCATCATTCAGGAACACCTGATCGGCGGGCGAGTGGTGTCGGATTTGTGCTTCGCCAGCAATCCGCTGGAAAAAAGCCGGAGATGAGGCAGGCCCGCGGCGGGCGTCAGCAGGCGCGCAGCGTCAGCGGGTGCGCCGGCCGCTCGGCGAACGCGCTGACGTGCCAGCCCGGCGCGATGTTGGCGAGCGCGCAGTACTGGGCATCCACCGGCCGGCCGTCGCGGCGGCGCAGCACATAGTGCCCCTGCTGCGCGCCCGTGGCGATGAACTGATTCCACAGCCCCTTGCCGTGGACCGATTCCGGCGGGGCCAGATCCCACACTGTCAACCCGGCGAGCTCCGCCGCGTCGTACCCGGTGACCTCCCGGGTCGCGCCGCTGGCCGCGACGTAATGGCCGGAATCGTCGGCGAGCACCAGCGCAATCGAATGGTCGCTGCGCGACGCGACCCGTTCCAACAACACCCCGGGATCGACGCGGATGCCGGCGCAGCTCCCGGCCGGCGACATCGCCCGGCGGCGGGCCTGCTCCGCATAGCGCCGGGCGCGCGTCGCCGCGTCGCACAGGCGCCGCTCGGCGGCTTTCGTGAGGGCCGTGCTGATCGCGGACAGGATCTCGTCGGGATTGGCGGGCTTGCGGAGAATCGCGGTGATGCCCTCGAGGCTCGCGTTCACTTCCGCCGCCTGACCGAGCGTCACCCCGGTGACGGCCACGATCGGGATCCTCCTGGTGCGGCGATTGGCGCGGAGGGCGCGACCGACATCCAGCCCTTCCCCGTCCGGCAGCATCCAGTCGGTCACGACCACGTCGGGGATGAGCGCGAGCGCGGCGGCCGTCGCGGTGCGAACGTGCCCGGCATCTTCGACCCGGTATCCCACCGACTCGAGCACCATCCGGTACAACTCCCTCGTATCAGAGTCGTCGTCCACGATGAGCACGAGGGGGTGATGGAGGTCGGTCATGATGCCTTGGGATGTAACGAAGGATGGCTTGCCTAGCCGTAGCCTCGTCCATTGCAATCGAGGCGAAAGGATTGCGCCATTCGACATGACGATGGCCTGCCATGAACGATGAGATGGCCTGCCATGAGCGAGCCTGGGCCCGCCGAAGGCGGGACCAGGCGAGTCGAATGGCGCGCCCGGCAGGATTCGAACCTGCGACCCTCGGCTCCGGAGGCCGATACTCTATCCAGCTGAGCTACGGGCGCGTAGAAAATCGAGACTGTTGGCGCGCCCGGAGGGATTTGAACCCCCGACCTACGGGTTCGAAGCCCGGCGCTCTATCCAGCTGAGCTACGGGCGCGGCCTTTGTGTGAAGCGCCAATCATAGCAGACGCCTCGCCCCACCCACTCACCATTCGCGATGCAGTTGACAGGCGCGTTTGATCACCTGCACCAGCTGGTCGGGATCGAAGGGTTTGGCGACATTGGCGAAGGCGTGGAGCTCGTCCATCCGGAGCTGGTCGGCGATGGCCGACAGCACGATCACCGGAACGTCGGCAATCAGCGGGTCATTCAGCTGGCGCCGGCGGAACTCGGGGCCGCTGCAGCGCGGCATCATGATGTCGAGCACGATCACACAGGGCCGGAGCGGATCGCCTTCGCGGAGCTCGTGCAGGCGATCGAGCGCTTCGAAGCCATCCGAGGCTTCGGTCACCCCCATCCCTTCCAGCTCGAGAATGAGCTTGAGAACCTCCCGGGTATCGCGGTCGTCCTCGACGACCATCACATGCGAGGGCACAGTGGGGTCCGTCACGCGACCGGAGCTGCGGGCGACAGCACACGGCGCAGGAGCAGACGGGACGCGGCCAGCAGCGTGGGGAGGAGGCACGGTTTGGTTAACACGGCATCGGGACAATCCGTGTCGGGGTTGTCTTGGGGGGAGGCGGTCACGACGAGGATCGGCACTTGTCCGGTCTCCGGATTGGCGCGCAACTGCCGACACAACTCGCGGCCGTGCAGGTCCGGCAGGCGGTAGTCGAGGATGATCAGGTCGGGGATCAGCTCCTCGGCGCGGCGCAGCGCCTCACGTCCGTTGAGCACCGTCAGCGCGCGGACCCCGCTGAAGCGGAGCGCCTCGCGATAGGCATCGGCGGTGTCCGGCTCGTCTTCGACGATCAGCGCGAACGGCTTGAGGACGACGGGCGGCGCCGACTCCGGCTCGCGCTGCAGCAACAGCAGTCGCAGATACTCGGCCTCGTTCCTGGCGGCGGTGCCGCTTGGCGCCTGCTTGCGGAGGAAGATGGCCCCCTGTTCCGTCCGAAGCTCGACCGCGGTGCCGGTGCTCGACGGCTGCAGGACGCAGCGGACCCCCTTCTCGCGCCAGACCGTCTCGCCGATCGCCGTGTGGAAGTCTGGCATTAGACGATCTGTCGGGGACCGTCCACAGGGCGGCACCAAGTGCAACGCCTGCATACAGTCGGGTACCACAGTTGGCGCATCTCGGAGGGCCGCACGCAACCGACGTGCCGTGATCGGCACCCCCGCCGTGCCCGCTCGATTGCCGCGGGCGGCTCGGAGTAAGATTGACGCCCTCCGTGCCCAATTTCGCGCCGCTGCGACGCGGCCTGAGCCGTGCCACCCCGGAACTACTCAACATCGTCCTGATCGCGCTCGGCATCCTGTCGGCGAGCATGGGTCTGCACGGCTTCCTGCTGTCCAGCAACTTCATCGACGGCGGCGTGACCGGCGTGTCGATGCTGGCCTCGAAGGTGAGCTCGATCTCCCTCTCGATCTGGCTGCCGGTCTTCAACCTGCCGTTCATCGCGCTCGGCTACCGGCAGATCGGACCGGCGTTCGCGATCCGCAGCGCGGCGGCGATTGCCGGCCTGTCGATCGCCCTGGCGACGCTCCACTTTCCCGACGTCACCCGCGATCTGGTGCTGACCGCGGTGTTCGGCGGTTTCTTCATCGGCGCCGGGATCGGCCTCGCCGTCCGGGGCGGCGCGGTGCTGGACGGCACGGAGATCGCCGCGCTGCTGATCAGCAAGCGCAGCCATCTCCTGAAGGTCGGCGACGTCATCCTGCTCTTCAACGTCGTCCTGTTCGTCCTGGCGATGAGGCTGCTGGGCGTCGAGGAGGCCCTGTATTCGATCCTCACCTACGTCGCCGCGGCGCGGACCCTCGACTTCGTGATCCACGGCATCGAGGAATTCACCGCGATCACGATCGTGTCGCGGATGAGCGGCGAGATCGGCGCCCACATTCTCGCGTATCTCGGCCGCGGCGTGACCGTCTACAAGGGCCGCGGCGGCCTGAGCGGCGAGGATCAGGAGATCCTGTACTGCGTGGTCACCCGGCTGGAGATCGGCAAAGTGAAATCGATCGTCCGCCGCCTCGATCCCGGTGCATTCGTGACGACGCATGCGTTGGGGGATGTGGATGGGGGGATGGTGAAGCGGACGCGGCACTAACCGCGCTCCGCAGTCCCCGGTCCGCGGTCCGCTGTTCACTCTCCGCAGTTGACGGAGTTGCGGCGTCGGGTTCGCGGCGTCACGAGGTCGGGCTCAGCGCTGCATTCGGGCACGCCGCGTCGACGGCTCGATCTCGTTTAGCGCGTGGTATACTTTCGCGTTCGCTGCGCGGGATTTCCTCAATCCTGGCGCGGCGGATTTCCCCAGCGCACCGCGCACGTGGGCCGCTAGCTCAATTGGCAGAGCAGCAGACTCTTAATCTGCGGGTTCTCGGTTCGATTCCGAGGCGGCTCAAATCCTCTTCCGAACAATTCACCTGATTTGTCACAGGATAGAGAGTCACTGAAACCCTAACCCTGAAGAGACCTCATGGCTAAGGTGTTCATCAGCCACGCCTCGGAAGACAAGCTCGTCGCCGATGCGGTGCGGCGCGAGCTCGCGAATCGCCTGTCGCTATCAGGCGAGGTCTTCATGTCCTCGGATCCGGCCCAGATGGTGGCGGGCGAGAACTGGTTCACGAGGATCGAAGCTGAAATCCGATCCAGCGATGTCGTGATTCTGATGCTCAGCCGCCGTGGGGTGCGGCGTCCCTGGGTGAACTTTGAAGCGGGCGCGGCATGGCTCGCTGGGAAGGTTCTCATCCCGGTGTGCTACGGAAAGATGAACGCCGACGGACTACCCAAGCCGTATGCAAATTTCCACGCCCTCACGCTGCCTGCCCAAAAAGATTTCCTAGTCAAGTCGGTTGCTCGGCATTTGAGGTTGGCGAAACCCACTTCTTCGGTGTCTGTGGACATCGAGCGGGCGCTGCGCGGCGAGGATGGCCTCGTCCCGGGGGAGACGCTCACGGAGCTTCTGTCCCTTGAATACAACCTCCGAGAGTTCAAGGACGAGTAGCTGAAAGCACCGCGTCCAGCTTCGCTGCGGCGTCGGCCCCGACCGTTACGGCGAGAGGGGATGCATTTCGACCGCCCACATCTGGGTTTTGTCCAGCATCGCCTCCGCGACCGTCTCGCTCATCGTGCCGAAACCGCTATCGCCCCAGCCGGCGCCCCACGAGTTCGCGAAGCGCACGCGATCGTTCATCGGATCGATCGCGGCAATCACGACGACGTGGGCCCCGTCCGGATCGGGACGTTCGACGAGCGGGATCTGCCCGCTGGACGGCGCCGCACCTTCCATCCACGTCTCCGTCCCCTTCACCACCGCGACGACGAACCGTCCCCGCCGAAGCTGGTCGTAGACCGCGTCGAGCGAGCGAACGGGAATGACGTCGGCTTTGTACGCGGCAGCCGCCGCGTCCAGGCGTTTCCATGGCACTGGCGCAGCATGCTGTTCCAGCGCGCGGTACGGCCACACGCTCTCGGGCGCCGCGCCGTACTCGCGCGCCACCTTGCAGACGTAATCGATCCGCGCGCCGGCCTCGGTCGGCCGCCGATCCGGATCGAGCGCCCTCGCCTTCTCGTAGACATACCGCGGCGACAGCGGCATCGGCCGGCCCTGACGCGCCAGCGACGCGCTCATCGCGGTCGCCATCGCGAATCCAGGACCCGTGCCCTCCTCTCCCTGATTGCGAATCGCGATCCATTTCGAGAGATCCACCGGCTCGCGCTCCGCCACGACGAGCGTCAGGTTGGCGTTGCCGACGCGGCGTCCGGGGCGGGGCGTCTGGCCGATCACCGTCCCGCGGTTCAGGGACGATACCTGCCGCGCTTCCTTCAGCACGCTCAATTGCGCCTCGCCGGCAATCCGCCGCGCCTCGTTCACGCTGCGGCCGACGACGTCCGGCACGGTGGTCGACAGCGCGAAAAACGCGGCGATCGCCAGCGCGCCCACGCCGGCGATCAGGAGGCCGGCCTGCGAGGCCTTGCGGACAAGCGGCGCCCTGGGACTGAGCAGCTTCTCCAGGATGTCCACGAGTCGCGTGACGTCCGCGTCCCAGTCGGTGTCGTTGATCGTGCGCGCGCTCAGGTCGGCGAGCGGTTTCAGATCGTCCGGCAGTTCGTCCGCGCCCGGCATCCTGGCGCCTCCGACGAGCACCGGAATCACTCGGGCCTTGCCCCGCAGCGCCGCGGCCGTCTCGGTCCGGACCCAGTCGCGAGGGTTGTCCAGCCGCCGCGCGCCGCCGGCATCGGCGACCGTGAGCCAGTTGGGTCCGATGACCACGACGATGATCTGGCAGGTCGTGAGAGCCGACTGAATCACCCGCGGAAAGGCGTCGCCTTCGGCGATGTCGTCCACGTCGCGAAAAACGAGCCGGGGGCCGAAGCGCGCCTGCAGCCGATCGAAAAGCCGGCCGGCGTGGCCACCCGCGTCGGACCGGCGATAACTGATGAAGATTCCGGCCATGAATGCCGCTATTGTGCACGAAGGCGCGCGCGGACCCGCGCCTCACCGCGCTGCGACACCTCTGAGCTGCGGGGTTCGAACATACTGCTGACCTGATCCGGGCCAGCGCTGGAGGATAATCCGGGTTCGCCTGCGACAATGCGCTTCGACTCCGGACAGCTGCTCGGACCCTATGCCATCGAGAGGCTCCTCGGCGCCGGCGGCATGGGCGAGGTCTACCGTGCGCGCGACACGCGGCTCGATCGCCTGGTCGCACTCAAGGTCCTGCCTGACAGAACCGCCTCGGACCCAGGCTTTCGCCGGCGGCTCGCCCACGAGGCGAAATCGATTTCGCAGCTGAATCACCCGCACATCTGCACCTTGTACGACGTCGGATCTCACGAAGGCATCAGCTTCCTGGTGATGGAACACCTCGAAGGCGAGACGCTGGCAGCCAGACTCGCCCGTGGCCGGATGCCGCTGCCGGAGGTGCTCAAGTTCGCGATTCAGATCGCGGACGCACTGGCGGCGGCGCACGCGCAGGGGATCACGCATCGGGATCTGAAGCCCGCCAACATCATGCTGGTTCGGAGCGGCGCGAAAGTCCTCGACTTCGGCCTCGCCAAGCAGACGGGCGCGTCCACCCAGGGCCCTTGGATGTCGGGTGGTCCGACTACGACGGAGCCGCTGACCGCCGAGGGAGCGCTGGTCGGCACGGTCCAGTACATGGCACCAGAGCAACTCGAGACCGGCGCAGCCGACGCGCGGACCGACCTGTTCGCCTACGGCTGTGTGCTCTACGAGATGGCCACCGGGCGTCGCGCGTTCGCCGGCACCAGTCAGGTCAGCATCATGGCCGCCATTCTCGATCGCGAGCCGCTGCCGATGTTCGAGGCCGCGACGCCGATCGATCCGGCCTTCCCCGCACTGGAGCGCATCGTCCGCCGTTGCCTGGCGAAGAAGCCCGAGGACCGCTGGGAATCGGCACGCGATCTCGCGGAGGTGCTGCGCTGGATAGCCGGAGCCGAACCCGTCGTGCCGAAGTCGGTTCGGGCGCACCGCGTCCGCGCTGGGGTCGCGCTCATGGCCGTAGCGCTCGCCGCGGCGAGCGGAGCGGTCGCAGTGTGGGCAGGATTGAAGTGGAGCGCCGCACCGGCTCCGGTCGTCAAGCTCACCTTGCCGGTGCGGCCGAACGCGCTGGGGTTCGGCGGGGCGCTCGGGGCGCGTCTGGCCATCACTCCCGACGGCACACGCCTGGTGTATGTGGCGGAGGAGCAGAGTGGCGCGAGAGCGTACATACGGCACATGGACCAGTCTTCGGAGGTGCCGCTCGAGGGCACCACCGGCGCGACGAGCGTGTTTCTGTCGCCTGACGGCGAGTGGCTCGGGTTCTTTGCTGCCGGCAAACTGAAGAAAATCCGGATGTCGGGGGGCGCGGCCGTCACCATCTGCGATGCGGCCGAAGGCGTGGGCGGCGCGTGGGGCCCGAACGACACGATCGTCTTTGCGCCGTCGCCAGCCTCACCGCTGGCATGGGTGCCGTCGAGCGGAGGGACACCAGAGCCGCTGACGCGACTGGCGGTCGAGGAAACCAGCCATCGCTGGCCGTCGATGCTGCCGGATGGCCAGGCGCTGCTGTTCGCTGGGGCTCGAGGCGCAGATTTCACCAGCTCGCGAATTTTCGTGCAGTCAATGAAGACGGCAGAGCGTGTCGAGCTCGCCGAAGGTACCTATCCCCGCTACAGTCCGACAGGCCACGTCTTGTTCGCCCGCAACGGCACGCTGTTCGCGCTCCCGTTCGATGTCCGCACGCTGAAGGCGACCGGCAGCGCGACTCCTGTGATCAACGACCTCAGCATGAACGCCACCACTGGCGCGGCGCTGGTTGCCTTCTCCGCCAGCGGGGTGCTCATGTACCGCGCGCGCGGCGGAGACACGGGGCGAGCCCTGCTCTGGGTCGATCGCACCGGTCTCGAGGCGGACGCGGCGCCGGGCGAACGCCGCCCGTTCCTGCAGCCTCGGCTGTCGCCTGATGGCCGACGCATCGCGGTGACCGTCGGTGAGACCTCGGCCGACCGTGATCTGTGGCTGTACGAACTGCAGCGGCGCACCATGACGCGCCTGACGTTCGACGCGGGCGAAGACGAAACCGCCGTGTGGAACGCTGACGGGACGCGCATCGCGTTCAGCACCGCGCGGAACGGTCAGCGATCCATCTTTGTCATGCCGCCAGACGATCCAGGCAGCGTGCGCCAGGTGGCCGCCACACGCTATATCGCCCACCTCGGGTCGTGGGCGCCCGACGGCCAGGCACTCGCCTGGACCGAGTTCGACCCGGTGGCGGGCGGCGATATTCGCGTGCTCCGGATGGATGGGTCAGGACCCGTTCGCGATTTCGTGACTGGCCCGTTCGACCAGCGGGGTCCTGCATTCTCACCTGACGGGCGGTGGATTGCCTACACGTCGTATGAGACTGGACGCGACGAGGTCTACGTGCAGGCCTATCCGGGTCCGGGTGCGAAGTCGCAGATCTCGGTCGGCGGCGGCAGCCAGCCGGTGTGGTCGAGGGACGGCAAGGAGTTGTACTACCGCGGGGACCGACAACTGATGGTCGTGGGCGTCCGCCTGTCGCCAGGCTTCTCCGCCACGGAACAGCGGCCACTCTTCGCCGACACCTACGAGCTCGAGCATCGCGACGACCGCAACTACGACGTCAGCCTCGACGGCAAGCGTTTTCTCATGGTGAAAACAGAGCGCACTCCCGCCTCCGCCCAGCTTGTGGTGATCCTCAACTGGTTCCAGGAGCTGCAACGCCAGATGCCTCAAAAGTGAGAGAACCGGCGTGACACAACTCGGTGACGATCGGCTCCGTAACGTCGAGTGGCGCGATCTGCTGCCGCTCACTCGAGCCGAGGTCGCATATGAAACTCTGATCACCACTCCATGGCTGGCCGGTTCGCTGACGGCCTGGCACCTGGCGCACAGCGGCCATCCCGCTTTTGTCGCCGTCGCGCTGATCAGCGCGTTCTTTTTCTTCCTGACCGGCCTTCGCCAGGTTCACAACGCCTACCACTATGCGCTCGGTCTGAGCCGATGGCCGACCGACCTCACGATGTTCGGGCTGAGCATCGGCATGATGAGTGCGATGCACGCGATTCAGGCGACGCATCTGAACCATCATCGACACTGCCTGGTCCCAGACGATGTCGAAGGTCACGCCGCCCAGGGGACCTGGTGGCGTGCCGTGCTTGGCGGCCCGGCGTTCGCCATTCGGCTGCACGTCGCCGGATGGACGCTCGCCAGCGCGCGCCGGCGGCGCTGGATTCTTGCCGAGCTCGTCGCGCTCGCTCTGACCGCGACGGCGGCCGTTCTCATCGACTGGACCCCGCTCCGCGCACATGTCGCGACCATGATCGTCGGCCAGTGCTCCACGGCGTTCTTCGCCGTGTGGACGGTGCACCATGATTGCGACCGCGTCCGTCGAATCGCCCGCACGCAGCGCGGGTGGCTCAAGAATGTAATGTCCTACGACATGTTCCATCACGTGGAGCACCATCTGTTTCCCGCCGTCCCCACCTGTCATCTTCCCGAGCTCTCCCGTCGTCTCGATCGCGTCGCACCCGACTACAAGGACCTCACGGTTTATTGAAGCGAGGTGGTTCTCTTGAGCGCCGCTGAATGCGATTGCCAGCCGTCTGCCGCAGTGCTATGGTCGTGACCAGGCGTGCAGGACGCCTCCCGTCCGCGGGCAGGACCGAGTCCACCTGAGCCAGCTACCGTCGCGAGCGTTCGATTCGAACCTCCTTCGCCCGGCGCATGCGGACCACGGGCATCCAGAGGAGGCTCGACATGCCGGTCCGTCAGTTCCCGTCCCGTCCGAATCTCGATCAGCTCCGCCACCAGGCCAAGGATCTCCTGCGCGCGCTCCGCAATCGGGATCCCGCCGCGATAAATGACTTCCGTGCACATCATTCGCCAGGATTCGATCTCGCCGACGCCACGCTTGCCGACGCGCAGTTGGTGCTGGCTCGCAGCTATCAGGCAGCGAGCTGGCCCGAGCTCGTGTTCGTCTGCGAGGTGCTTGACGCCACTGCCCATGACGACGTCGAGGCACTTCGCGATCTGCTCGCGCGACATCCGCACCTGACGCGTGATGCGTGGAAGGACGCCGCGAGCGGCTGGATGCCGGTCGTCGCCCATGCCGCCGAACTGGGCCTGCATCGCGTCATCGGGATGCTCCAGGCACGCGGCGCGCGCGGCGTGAGCGAAACGAGAGCTCGGCCCCACTTGCGCAAGTGGCTCGACATGCTGCGACTGCTCGGTCAACTCGGTGCCCAAGCGCCGCGGGACGCGGTCGGCGGCGCGGTCGAAATACTGAATGGTGAGGACTTCGCGTTCATGATGGAGGTGGGCACGGACATCGAGGACTGGCGCCCGAGCGTCGCGCTCGCCCTCGAGACCTATGCGCGCAATCCCGATGGCAAGCACCGGATCCTCGACTCGATCGATCGCCATGGCACAACGCTGCCCGACACCTCGCCGATGGCCGTTCACCGTGGCCGCCTCGACCTGCTCGCCCGTCATCTCGAACGGGATCCGGGCCTGCTCACGCGGAGGTTCTCGCACGAGGAGATCTATCCGCCCGATCTCGGCTGTCACGCCGATCATGCGCTGGCTCTGCATGGCGCGCCGCTCGACGGCGCGACGCTCCTGCATATGGCGGTCGACTACGAGGATCTGGCGGTCGCGCAATGGCTGCTCGACCGAGGAATGGACGTTGACGTGCCCGCAATCGTGAACGGTGACGAATTCGGCGGCCACACACCGCTGTTCAACGTCGTGGTCACCTACAATGCAGGACGCAGCTCCGAACCGCTGGCTGAATTGCTGCTCGATCGCGGCGCCGATCCCAACCGTCGTGCGTCGATTCGCAAAGGACTGGCTTCCGCGCGCGATCCGTCGGTTCACGAGTATCGCAACGTGACGCCGCTCGGCTGGGGCCGCCAGTTCCACGACCAGTCCTATGTCTCACAAGCGGCGATACGGCTGCTCGCCGAGCGGGGCGGCCGCGAATGACGGCCAGCCGGAGTGGCGATGAGGTCCCGGTCGCCCGCTCATTCTTCGACTGGAGCGAGGCGAAGGACCAGCCTCCGCTCTCACTTCTCGCGGAGGCATCACCCGAGTACGTGGCTTCAATGCGGGCGAAATGTCTTCCCCGTCTCCAGGAGTGTCTTCAATCGCGAAAGAATCCGCGGCCACCCGTCCGCATTCTGCGTGTACGCCGCATCGTCATCCGCCCACTCGTCGTTCGTGACCACAACCTTCACGGCCTCAGTCTCCGGCGTCAGCTCGACCCGCACCCGCGACATCACTGTCCCCCTCGCCCACCGCGAACTTGTACTCGAGCAGATTCGGTGCCTCCACCCTCAACACTTTCCCGGTCACATAGCGCGTCGGCTTCCCATCTTTTCCGGGCCCCGACCAACTCATCGCCCCGCCAGGCTTCAGGTCCACGTCGAAATCCGCTCCCATGAAAATGGTGCGGTTCGCTTCCTTCGACACAAATCCGTTTCACACCTTCTCGATCGGGGCCGCAATATAGAAAACAAAACTGAGCGGTGCCTTCGCCATCTCAATCCTCCAGACTTTCGCAGATCGCGCAGCGTCCTCCCGGTCTAGTGTCGCGTCACTAGGTGCGGGAGTAGCCTATTGCGGCCGTGCTGGTCGCGGCAGCCTCTCGTCCCGCATCGCCGTGTTGTACAGCATCGTCGCCGCGACCACCGCCGCCTGACGCAGATCGTCCGGGATCAGATGCTCATACGTATCCATGTTGGTGTGATGGGTGCGCGTGTCGTAGTCCAGCGGATCGTGCCTGAACACCGGCGTCGGCAGACCCACCTCCGCGAACGGACGGCAGTCACCGCCGCAATCGGTCTTCGCGCTCACCATCGTGATGCCGAGATCCCGCAGCGGCGCGATCCACGGCTCGAAAATCGTCGCGAGGTCTGGCGTGCCCACACTGACACCTCGAATGCGTCCCCCACCCGCGTCCAGGGTGAAGATCGCCGAGATCCGCGCGTGCTCCGCCTTGAACACGATTGGTCCCGCCCTGCGCCGCAGGAACTCCGGCACCGCCATCGCCGCGTCCGTCGTCGCGCGCGGAACGGCCGCGACGTGCGCTTTCACGTAGCCAAGCGATCCCAGCGCGCCCTGTTCTTCACCGGTCCAGAGCGCGATGCGAATCGTCCGCCGCGGCTGGACTCCGATTGCGCGTAAAATCCGCATCGCCTCCATCGCAATCAGCACGCCCGCGCCATCGTCGGTCGCCCCTGTCCCGGCCGCCCAGCTGTCGAGATGCGCGCCGACCATCACTACTTGATCTTTGCGCACCGGATCGACGCCGGGGATCTCGGCGAGGACGTTGAAGCCTTCTTCGCGATCGCCGGTGAACACGGCGTCGACGTTGACCTCGACGCGGACAGGCACGTTCCGCGTCAGGAGGCGGTGCAACCGGCCATAGTGCTCGTTGGACACGACGACCACTGGCACCTGCATCCGATGCGCCTTCTCGTACGCGCGGAGCCCGAAGGCGGCGTTGCCGTCGACCATCAGTGTGCCGCCGCTGATGCCGCCGCCCGGCCGATTGCCGCTTGGCACGATCACGGCGCGCACGCCCTCCGCCGCGAGGAAGCGCCCGATCCGCTCACGGTGCGCGACCTCCGCGAATGTCCGCTCCCGGACCTCCGGAGCCTCCTCCGCGGTGGTGCTGACCGGTCCGCGCGCGTACGCCGCAAGCTCCGCATCATCGAATCGAGTGAACAACGGCTTGTCGAGCGGGACGACATCAGGCGGCCCTGGCGCGCGGGCGAGGAGCACGATCCGATCGCGCAGCGTGCCGCGATGGGCTGCGAACGCCTGCTCATTGGGAAGCCCACCGACGGCGCGCAACTCTGCCGTCACCGGGCCGGCCGTCGCCGGGGACCACGGGGCCGCCTGTGCCACGAACACAGCGATATCAGGAGCGACCATGCGCACCCACACGTGCCGCTGCTCCCAGCCGGCCCCAAACTCCCCCCAGCTCTCAGCCCGCACCTGCGAGAGCCCAATTTGCGTGAGCTGCGCGCGCGCCCAGTCGACCGCCTTCTTCAGATTGCGCGACCCGGTCAGCCGCGGGCCGACGCCGTCGATCAGCTCGGTCGCGTAGTCCATGACTCTTGAGCGGGACAACCCTTCGTCGCGGATCCGCGCGTACGCAGCCTGCGCCGTCTCTGGTGCCTGATGAACGCCGCTGACCTGCGCTCCCGCCGGGTAGAGGACGAGGCACGCCACGACGAGCATCCCCGAGGCTCGAACGTGACCCATTCCCAGGTTCCAGCTGGCGACCATGTGGCTCCACCAATTCACGCTGTCAATCCTTTCTGACGATTGGCGGACGTACCGCAGGACTGCCGTGTGTTTACCGCTGTCCAATCAGCCACAGGCCGGTCATTGCGAGCAGAATGCCGACTCCATTGGCCATCGTGAGATGTTCTTTGAAATAGAAGAAGCCAAGCGGGATCAATAAGAGTCCCACGGCAACGTTGCACGCCAGGGCGGCGGTGCTCAAATTCCATCCCGCCCGGTAGGCGAGCAGAAAGCCGAGCTCCAGAAAACAAATGGAAATGCCAAGAAGAACGGTGGGCCAACCGAGGAAGGCCATATTCTCCCGCAGAGACAGTCGACCGAAGAAGGGGATCGCCACAAGGCAGGTGGTGGCCGCCACCAGATAAGTAAGCAAGAGACTGACGAGGGGATCGAGCCGTTCTGAGGTCTGTTTCATCGCGACGTGGTAGAAGACGTTCGCCACGACCGCTATCCCGATGGAGCCATAGAAAGCAAACATAGCCAATTAATCCTTATCTTCGAGCTCGTCACGCCGCCGAGCGCAGCCCCACCAGCGCCTCGCCCCCCGCGGCGCGGAACACCGCCACCGCCTCGTCACGGCGAGCCTGTGCGCGGCGAAGAATCTCGGTGAAGCGTGGGTTGTCGCGGAGGGGTGCTAACCAGGGGTCGTGCAGCAGTGGTTCCACGACGGTATAGCCGCCGTCAACCGCCTTCGCGATGGCCTGCAGCGCCAGATCGTAGCTGCCCAGTCTGCACACCATGATCGCGCCGGTCATGTACCCCTCCGGGTCGCCCCAGGTCATTTCGCCCACCGCGCGCTCGGCCGCCTCGCGCGCGCCTGGCCCGCCGGTCAAGCACGCGACCATCATCTCGTCCCAGGCCTTGTAGGTGGCCGGAGCGTCGGCAGGCGGGCGTTTCCAGGCGGACAACGCTTCGTCGTGGCGGCCGAGCCGGTAGAGCGCCATCACCTTGCTATCGGGATCGTTGTCATCGATGCGGAGGATGCGTTCGTAGTCGCCGAGCATCAGATAGGAATTGATCACGCTGGTCGGAATCCCGGGATCGAGCCGCCGAGCCTCCTCGTGCGCGGCCACCGAGGCGTGGAGAAGCCCGGCGTAGCGACAGGCATGAACCAACCCGGCGAAGTGCTCGGGATCGACGGCCCGCCGCGCCCGCTGGAGCAACCGCCGCATCGCGTCCACCGCCCGCCCGGCGTCGCACTCGAGTTGGGCGTAGTACTTGTGCAGGACCGGCAGGTCGGGATTGAGCGCGAGGGCACGCTGAAACGAGCGCTCGGCCTCGACGGCACTGACGGTGTCGTCGAAATATTTCCCCAGCACCCGCTGGCAGCGGCCAAGTCCCGCCCAGGCCGGCGCGAACTGCGAGTCGAGCGTCACGCACTTCTGGTAGGCGTCGCGCGCCTCGCCGATGTGATCCCAGTCGCGCGCCAGCTCATTGGCGCGCAGATAGAGCTCGTAGACGCCCGGGCGGCGCGGCACGTCGGGCCGGACGACGCGGCTCTCGGGCTCGCCCAGTGATTGCGACAGCGAGCGGACGATCCCCGCCACCAGCTCGTCCTGCATCGCCAGCACGTCTGCCAACGGATGCTGCGACGAGTGCGACCACACCACGGTACCGGCCGGTGCTTCGACCAGCTGCGTCGTCGCGCGCAGTTGGCTGCCGGCGCGGAGAATGGTGCCGATGAGCGCCACGTCGACGTCGGCGTCGGCGGCGAGCTTGCGCAGGTCGGGCGCTTGCGGGTCGAAGCGGGCCGCCGCAGCGCTGGAGCGCACCAGCAGGTTGCGGGTGCCAGTCAGCGACATCGTGATCGCGTCGGGCAGGCTGAATGCCAGGAAGTCGGTCTCGGGGTCCGGGCGCAGCACGCGGAACGGCAGAGCGATGAATCGGGTCATCGTCCGGGCCGCCACCGCCGAGAGCTCACCCGAATCGCGATCCGCAATCGCCTCGCGAATGGCGGCGGCCATCGCGACCGCCGAGTCGTAGCGATCGGCGGCCTGCTTCTGCAGCGCTTTGTGGATCACGCGGTCGAGCCCCGCCACGGTGCCCCCGCCCGACAGTGCCGGCGGCTGCTCGTTCAGTACGGCATGGAGCACGTCGATCATCGTGGCGCCGGCGAACGCCACCTTGCCCGACAGCATCTCGAAGAGCATCGCGGCCAGCGCGAAGAGGTCGGCGCGCGCGTCGAGCGCCTCCCCGCGCACCTGCTCAGGCGCCATGTAGTTCGGTGTCCCGACGATGGTGCCGACCTCGGTGAGGCGGGTCGCGCTGTCGGCGCCGAGGCTGCTCGCGATCGGCATGGCCAGACCGAAGTCGAGCAGCTTCACCCCGTGCGGCGTCAGGAACAGGTTTGACGGCTTCAGATCGCGATGGATCACCCCGCGCGCGTGCAGCGCGTCGAGGGCGTCGAGCACCTGCAGCGCGATGGTGGAGGTGTCGGCCGGCGATAGCGGCCCGCGCGTGACGCGCGCGCCGAGCGGTTCGCCGGCAAGCAGTTCCATCGCCAAAATCAGCCCGCCGTCGGTTTCCTCGACCTCGTAGAGCTGACAGATGTTCGGATGCGAGACGCCGGCGGCGGCCCGGGCTTCACGCCACAAGCGTTTGCGCGACATGTCGTCGGTGGCGCCGCGAATCGTCTTCAGCGCCACCGTGCGGTCGAGCCGCTCGTCGCGGGCGGCGTACACCACCCCCATGCCCCCCTCGCCGATCTTCCGTTCGATCTTGTAGCGTCCGATGCGGTCGGGTACCGGCGGCGGCGCCGTGGAGGACATACGGATTGATTGTAGCCGCGACAATAGCTCTGCCGTCCTCTCCAGTCCTGATGGCCCGCGAACTGTGCAAAACTGACCGTCATGCACCGACTCGCCCTTCGTCTCGCCATCCTCGCACTGACCGCCGCTCCCGTCGTCATCGTTGCGCAATCCCGGCCAACGACGGCCGGCTGGCCGCACTGGCGCGGGCCCGGACAAACCGGGGCCACGACGGCGAACGTCCCGCTGACGTGGAGCGACACGTCGAACGTGCGCTGGAAGGCTGAGATTCCCGGCCGCGGGCACTCCACACCAGTCGCGTCGGGCGACCGGCTGTTCCTGACGACGGCAGTGCCGACGGGAAAGAAGACGGACATCGCCGCGGCCGCGGGCGGGCGGGGCGGGTCTGGTGGCGGTGCGGGCGCCGGCGAAGAGCATCGCCTCGAGGTGCTCGCCGTCGATCGCGCCAGCGGCAAGATCGTCTGGCGGCAGACCGCGGTCACCACGACGCCGCACGAGGGCTATCACCATCAGTACCGGCAGCTTCGCCTCGAACGCCCCAGCGACGGACGGTCAGCGCGTATACGCGTTCTTCGGCTCGCGCGGGCTGCATGTTTACGACCTGAACGGGAAGCTCCTGTGGCAGAAGGATCTCGGGCTGAAGATGACGATGCACCTGGGGTTCGGCGAGGGGACGGGGACGGTCGTCCACGACGGCCGCATTTACCTGCAGTTCGATCACAAGGGCGAAGGGTTCGTCGTGGCGCTGAACGCGGCGGATGGCAAGGAACTGTGGCGCGCGCCGCGGATGGAGAATTCGAGCTGGTCGACGCCGCTGGTCGTCGAGCACGCCGGCGCGAAGCAGCTGGTGGTGAGCGCCGACACCAAGGTCAAGGCGTACGACGTCGACACCGGAAAGGTCGTCTGGGAAGTCGCCGGCCTCGGCCAGAATCCGATTCCGCAGCCGGTGCAGTTCCGCGACACCGTCATTCTGATGAGCGGCTTCCGCAATCCGAAGTTGCTCGCGGTGCGCCTGGGCAGGACCGGCGACCTGACCGGTACGGATGCCGTCATCTGGGAGACGACGCGCGGCACGTCCTACACGGCGTCGCCGTCGCTGCATGACGGCCGGCTCTACGTCATTTCCGACAGCGGCATGCTGCACGTGTTCGACGCGGCGACCGGAACACCGCACTACATCCAGCAGCGGCTGCCGAAGCCGTACAACTTCAAGGCGTCGCCGCTGGTCGTGAACGATCGCGTTTACCTCGCGACGGAAGAAGGGGACGTCGTGGTCGTGAAGACGGGCAACCAGTTCGAAGTGCTGGCCACCAACACGCTGACTGATCAGTCCTTCATCGCGTCGCCGATCGCCATCGGCAACGACCTGTACCTGCGCAGCCGCACGCATCTCTTCCGCATCAGTGAACGCTGAGGACTATGCTGGCTGGAGCTGTCAGGAGGAGAACGTGACAGGCGCGAAGTCAGCCGTGTTCGGTGTGTCAGCTTGCATGCTCCTGGCCGGGTCGATCGTGTTCGGTCGCCAGCAGGAGCATGACCTGAGTGGCATTCACGGCATACCCGTCGAGGGACACAACATAGTTGCGGGCATTGAAATCACTGGCACGAAACACCTCGACTTGTCTCGATCCGGATGGGAGAAATTCGGCCAACGGCTCAAGGCAAATGGCGCTGAGCTGCGGCTGGGGTGGCCCCTGGAAAGCCAGACGCTGTGTCGCTTCAAGGAGATCCTGCGGGACGTGCTGGGCGAGAAAGGGTTTCTCGAGCCGGAGATCGACCTCGACACGAGGCCGACTTACGGAAATCGCCGGCACCTGACGCTCAAGTTCACCATTGTCGAAGGTGAGCGGACCCGCCGAACGGCCCCGGCTGCGCCACGGCTGTCCGCTGCGCAACGCTGCATGAGATGAAGATCGCGCGCGCAGCGTTCCCACCGTTACTTCCGCAGCGCCGTCACGCCCTGTAGCTGTTGCTGCTGGACTGGCTCCGTTCGCGTGAGGCCCCGACAGCGGTCTGAGAGATAGTCGCTATAATCCGCCCGATTGTCGCCAATGCTGTTCTCCGCCGGTGCGCGCCTCGGGCCGTACGAGATCCTCTCCCCGCTCGGCCATGGCGGCATGGGCGAGGTTTACAAAGCGCGCGACTCGCGACTCAACCGGATGGTCGCGCTCAAGGTGCTGCCTGACAAGGCGGCACTCGATCCCGAACGCCGCGACCGTTTCGAGCGCGAGGCTCGCGCCGTTGCCGCGCTCAACCATCCGCACATTGTCACGATTCATTCGGTCGAAACGGTCGAGGGGGTGCCCCTCCTCACGATGGAATTGGTCGAAGGACGAGCCCTCTCCGAAGTGATTCCGAAAGGCGGCCTGGCGCTCGCCGAGCTCCTGAAGATTGCGATTGCCGTGTCCGAGGCTGTCGCCGCGGCTCACCAGAAAGGCATCACGCACCGCGATCTGAAGCCAGGCAACGTCATGGTCGGAGAGCGTGAGCACGATGGCCGCATCAAGGTGCTCGACTTCGGCCTCGCGAAGCTCGCGGATGAATCCCACGATCCGGGCGCGACGACCATTCCGGCCCCTGCGGCCACTGGAGAAGGACGGATTCTCGGCACGGCCGCGTACATGTCGCCCGAACAGGCGGAAGGGAAACCCGTCGACCCCCGGTCGGATCTGTTCTCGCTCGGCGCCATGCTGTACGAGATGGCCACTGGCCAGCGGCCGTTCACGGGCGACACGACCATCTCGATCCTTTCGTCCATCGTCAAGGACACGCCCAAGCCGATTGCAGAGCTCAATCCCTCGCTGCCACCCGATCTCGGACGGATCGTTCGTCGTGCGCTTGCGAAAGATCCGGAACGTCGATACCAGAGTGCGAAGGATCTCCGAAATGATCTGGAGGAGCTCAAGGCGTCGATCGATTCCGGCGGTCTCCCGGCCGCGGCCGGCGAGACCGCTTCTGAACGTCTACCCGACCGGCGCGCCTTTGCGCGAGGTCGAGGTTGGCTGTGGGCCGGTGTCGTTGCCGCGGCGGCGCTCGCCATTGCCGCCGCGCTGATGTGGCGGCGGTTACCGCCGCCGGCGCCCGTGGCGCGATTGGCGATCGCGTTGCCGGAAGACGTCAGCCCGGATCCCGGACGAATTCTTGGCGCACCCGCGATCTCGCCCGATGGGACCATCGTGGCGCTGACGTTCGGAAGCGCAGCCAAGACCTACCTCGTGCTCCGCCGCCTGGATTCCAATACGTTTCAACGAGTGCCGGGCACTGACGGCGCCACGCAGGCGTTCTGGTCGCCCGACAGCCGTCACATCGGGTTCTTTGTGGGCAGCACGCTGAAGCGAGTCGCCCTCGCGGGCGGTGATCCGGTGACGCTGTGCGAAGTCGGCTCCAGTCGCGGCGGTGCATGGAGCAGTGCCGGCACCATCGTGGTCGGGACCAATTACGGCGTCGGTGCCCTGCGGGTCTCGGAGAAAGGTGGTGTACCCGTTCCCGTGACCCGCCTGGACTCGGCGCTCGGCGAGAATTCCCACCGGTTTCCGGTGTTCCTGCCGGACGGCGACCGGTTCCTCTACTTCGCGCGCACCGAGCTCGACGAGAATCGCGCCGTGTATCTGGCCTCGCTGAGTGACGCCACCCTGCGGAAGCGGCTCCTCGTGACCGACGGCTACGTCGCCGTCGCGAGCGACCCTTCGAGCGGTCATAACTATCTTCTATATCCGAGGAACGACAAGCTCTGGGCCCACTCGTTCGACACCGGGCGCGGTGAGTTGTCAGGCGACCCGGTGGCCATCTCTGAAGACGTTGGTCTGTTCACCGTGTCGACGACCGGTACGCTGGTCTCGCGACAGACCTCGGCCGAACACACGCAGCTCACGTGGTTCGATCGTGGAGGAAAGCCTCTCGGCACCCTGGGGCCGGTAGGCGATTACTCGGGAATCCAGCTGTCTCCGGACAACAAACGCGTCGCGGCCGTGTATCATCGGGCGCTCAGCGGCTATTTCGCGATCTGGCTGATCGACGTCGCGCGTAACCTCGCCACGCCGTTCTCGCTGGAACGCGAGCGCAGCATGGCTCCGGCGTGGTCTCCAGACAGCACCCGGCTCTACTTTGCTTCGACCAGCCGAAACGAACAGATCTTCGTCAAGGCACCAGACGATGCGAACGCGGAGCGTGTGCTGAGCTCTCCTGGAAAAGTCATCGAGCCATTGGACGTGTCGCCTGACGGCAGGATTCTCCTGGGGGCGCTCTCGGACAGCACGGGCACTCCCGGCAGGAAGCTGATGTACTCGATCGTTGGGAAAGATGACTGGCGGCCGCTGCTCAGCTCGAATTTCAGGGAACAATACGGAGCGTTTTCACCAGGCGGCAAGTGGGTCGCCTATCAGTCGAACGAGACCGGCGCCCAGGAGATCTGGCTCACCGACTTTCCTGGCGGCCAACAAAAGCATCGAATCTCCGAGCGCGGCGGCCGCGAACCGCGGTGGAGAGCGAATGGGGAAGAGCTGTTCTACGTTGGCGGCGACGACATGTTGATGGCGGCCGCGATCGGACCCGACCCTGGATCCGCGCCATCCGTTCCCGTTGTTTCGCGTGGGTCCTTTTCCGTCGGGCGTGGGCTGGCACTATGCGGTGACCAGCGACGGGCAGAAGTTCCTCGTGCAACTCGGACGGCCCGACCAATCGCGGACGCTGCACGTGGTGTTCAACTGGCCGCAGATTGTTCACGCAGGCCGATGATCGCGTGCAGTCTCTCGGTGGACCGGTCAGCGGCTGACGCGCACTTACCTTGGGCGTCTCACCCGCGACGAGCGTGATCGGTACCGCGAGCGGGCGCAAGCGCTCGAGGATGGCGGGGTCCGTCGGATACATGACCCCGGGACTTGGCACGGCGGCAATGAGGTAGCGGCCGGGAACCACTGGCCCGAGCAGGAACGTAAACGCCCGTCCAGCACGACGAACGGCGCCCCCCGCAGCGGCCGGCTGCAGCGGCTTTTCCGCGGTCGCCTGTATGCCCGTGTACCGCACGGAGCCAGCGTGCCATCGAGCGGGGTCTTCGGAAAACAGCATCACGAGAACGTTTTCTGGATCTTCCGGCTCCCGCAATCCGGTCAGGGTCACCTCGACCTCGGCCTTTTCGTTCGTGAAGACCACCAGCAGGTCGTCCATGCTCTCTGCGCCCGTGAAATGGAGCGGTTTGCCGGCGAGATCCTCTCCTCCTTCGCGGCGTATCGACACCAGCACTGCCCCGCTCATGCTCGCTGGGCCATCGGGCCTCGAGTCCGTCACTGAATCTGTCCGCTCCTTCGGTGAACCAGTGGCTCCTTCGCATAAGACGGGCCGTACGAGCCCGGCGGCCGAGTGGCGGTGATAGCCACGTTCGGCATCAGCTGGCGGCGCTGCTTCGCCGAGTCCCTGAAGACGAACGGATCGAGCTCTCGCGCCGGAGTCGGCTGAACCCGCAGCGCGCGACTCCATGACTTACGTAAGTCGGCCGACTCCTCCAGAACAGGTCTCGTCTCAGATCGGATGGTAGTCGCCCGGCGGGACGTCAGAGAACACGAATCGGGCGTCGTCCTGGCGACTGGCCTGACGCATCCACGAAGAGAGATAGACGTCGCCGACGAGCGTTGAGGGTCGCCGACGCCTCACGGCCGAGCGGCAGTCCGCGCGATCGCGGCGTATCAGGAAGCTCGCGAGCGGCCGGACACGAGAGAAAAGTTGACGCTTGCGAGTCCCTTCCGGCGCGCACGACGACGAGACGCGCATTCCCCAGCGCCTGAGTGCCGGGATAGTAGGTCGTCCGCCGGGCGTCGTGCATCACAACATCGGGCTCATGCTGATGCGCCTCGGTCGCTCAGGCGAAATTCTCGCCTTTCAGTTGAAGGCCGCTGCCCGAGGTCGTTCTCGAGCCGCGCGACTACCGCCACGAGCGCTACCAGCTCCGAAAGTCATTCTTCTGTAGCGCCACAACTTCAATGCCCAACAGGCCCTCGCCGTTCGTGTCGGCAATCCGTCCCACGATCGCGCCAGTCCGCTCGAGCCGAATCACCACGTCGTGTGCTCGTCCTTCGCCAACAGTCGCCTGTCTCGCCCGCGCAGGCTCGAGGAAGCCGTTGGTTCGAGCGACGCTGATGTGGTACGACCACTCGGCAGACCCGCGAAGGTAAACGCGCCGTTGTCGTCCGTCTCTGCCTCTCTTTGGACGTACGGGTTCGTACCGGCGCTGGGCGGTGCGGGGGGGCCCTGAGAGCCTGACGTGCGCGCGCCTGACCGGCGCGCCGTTGTCCGTAGCCAACACGCGGCCAGTGATGCGAGCGGAGCCTGTGGGCTGAGGTTCGGGACGTTGCGGCGCGTTCTGCGCCAGCGCCGAGCCCGCGATCGCGCTCAGTGACAGGAGAGCCAGTACGTTGGCCACACGTGGGCACATACGTTCAGCGCTTCGCCGGTGCGGCACACGCCATTAGACCCCGCATGAATGCAAATGGCTTGGCCCGATGCAACGCAACTGCCGGAGCCGACAGAGTCGCAACTGCCAGAGGGTGTCGCCGTGCGGACGCTTGCGTGTTGAGGGACACGCTGGCAGCGTTCGCGGTTCACGATTACTGCCTCCGACACCACGGGTCCAAGCCCGGCCAGTGGTAGGGACCATGCGCGGCCAGGTCGTGAGCGCCGGATGTCGATCACCTCGATCAGTCATCGATCAACGAGACTGATTCGGACCGAATAGACCAGGTCGCCACGTTGCTGATGGACGGCTTCTCTGACACCGGCTCCGATGCCGTGTGAGCAGACTGCTCACGCGAGGCAGTGGGTTCCGTGCGAGAGTCGCTCCAAGAGGGACGGATCCGAACTCGCGCCGCCGGCGGCTCACGGCATTGGACAGACGCTGAACAAGCCGCCGGCGGCCGCGCGGACGGCTGGCGCGGAGGGCGCCGCCATCGGGGCAACGTGTGGGAACTCCATCTCCCCTGGTCCTGCTCGCCGGGCTTGGCGGCCTGACGGGACGGCCGGGTGGTTCGAGTCAGCCGACTTCCGAAGACGCAGGCTCAGCCTTCGAGGTCGCCTCGGTACCATTTACGGCTTGGGACGGTGACGATGGAGAACTCGGCCGCACCAGCCGCGGCGTCGATCGCCGGCCGATGAATCTCGCGGCCGACGCCGATCCCCGCAAGGAATCTTCTAACGAACCTGGGGCGCCACCCGTTCGAGTCGCCACAGCTCTATCGCAAGGCGCTCGGACACGATTTCATCGGCGAAGGTATCGGTCGTCGGTGATCCTCCCGGATGCTCGGGATTTCGTAGAGTCGGAAGAACTCAGGACTGACGACATAGCGGTCGAGGACGAGGTTGAGCGACGGAACCGCCGGATCGTCCGAAATCCAATCGCCGAAAGACGTCATCCCTCCACCCGGCGGGAGCCCGTACGACCACGCCACCTGCCGCACACCAGGCAGCTGCCGAAGTTCCTCCTCCAGCGTCCGCGCGAGGGCCAGCCACCGCCGCTGGATTCTTCGAAACGGCATCGCCGAGCGCCAGCCACAGCGTGGTGACTCCGGAGGTCACGAGACCACGCTCGGCGGACGCCAGGTTCACGAACGTCCGCGTCAGCAGTGTCGCGCCGACCAGCAGCGTGCAGGCGAAGGCCACTTCCACCACCAGCAGCCCGCGCGTGAGCGCACGCGCCCCGCGCGCCTCGGTGCCGCTGCGGTCGACGACCCGGAGCGACTCGCCGGCGTCGACGCGCGTGCCGAGCCAGGCCGGCAGGAGTCCGGAAGCGAGCGTGGCCATCACGCCTGCGATCGAGGTCGCCGACGAGAGCCCGGGCATCGAGGTTGAACGGATTCAGCATAGCAGCATCTTCATGGCGAAGCGGCGTGCGGTGACACGGCGGCCCACGCGAGAGGGGCCCCAACGAGGCGTCGATTGTCCCCAGCAGGCAACTTTCCACGATCGCCTGGCGGATCAACCGTCCGCGGGACGCGCCGAGCGCCGCGCGCATGCTGAACTCGCGGCGGCGCGCCGTCATGCGCGCCAGCAGCAGCCCGCAGACGTTGGCACAGAGCACGAGGAAGACGAGGCCCACGCCGCCTGCCAGCAACGGGACGGCGCGCCTGGAGTATTCGTCCTCGACGCCGGCCAGCGTGTTCACCCAGGGGCGCAGCGACGCGTTCGCCGCATCCGCGGCCCGCGCCGCGCCGGTCGCAGGCGCAGTTCCTCGCCGCGCGGCATCCCGGATGCAAAGCGAACCTATGCACGCGCCATGTTCCCGCCGGCCTGCCAGCGAGGTCCGTGTTCTTCGAGAGGACAGTCTCGACGGATGAAAGCGGAACTCCGCCGGAAGGATGCCGTCCACGGCGAGCCTCTCGCCTTGACGGTGCGCTCCGTCCAACAATCCGGATCCGCACCGTAGAGCGTTCTCCAGACCGTTTCGGACACGAGCAGCCGGTCGGTCTGGCCGGCACTTCCGTCCGCGCCATCAAACAGCCGCCCCTGGACGGGACGCACGCCTCCGAGGAGATCGAACACCCCGGGCGTGACGATGGCCATGCCGCGCGTGACCACCGGCTCTCCGGTCTCCAGTTGGCCGTCTCCTGCCTGCGCAGATTCGGCAACCATCGAACGCGGGACTCTCGCGCCAGGCCCGGACCACTGCCGGGGCGACGGCCGAGCGCCCTCCACGATCGGTGCCCATCCACAGGTGTGCGGCTCCTCCTGCAGGAAACGGCACAGGAAGCCAATGCACAATTTGGTGAACATCGCCATGGTGATCCCGACCCTAGTAACCGCCAGTAATCCCGGCGGCCGCAACCGTGAATCCGCGATGCGCGGCGAGCGTCCGCGCCGCGTGCCTGACGTCCTGCCACAGCGACTCGATCGTCATCGTCCGTACCTCTCCGATGATTGCCGCAAGCCCATGAGCGGTTTGTCACAGCGCACGGCTTGGTTCGATCTTCCGCGCTATGGATGCTCGAATACAACCCGCATGCTCGCTCATTCCGACGGGGGCCGACAGTGCTGACACGTGACGCCTTGTATGCCGTGCGCGCCCTGCGCCGCAGTCCGCTGTTCACGGCGGTCGCCGCGATCACGATCGCGCTCGGGATCGGTGCCAGCACCGCACTCTTCAGCGTCGCCAACGCCGTCCTCTTGCGGCCGCTTCCTTACCTGGACCCGGACCGTCTCGTCGTCATGTATATGGATCTGCGGGCGCGAAACAACTTCGCGATGCCCTTCTCGAACGAGAACTTCACCGATATCCGCAATGGGTCGAGCGGGGCGATCGAGGACATGGCGGCCGTGCGTACCTCGCGGCTGGTGATCCCCGCCGCCGACGGCACGCCGGAACAGGTCGCCCTCGGATTCGTCACGACCAACTTCTTCCAGGTCATGGGCGCGCGGATTGCGCACGGACGCGATTTTCAGGATTCTGACGGTCTGCCGCAGCCGCAGGCGCAGACGCCGCCAGAGCGCGCAGCGGCCGCCGCTGGCGGTGTTCGCGATCCTCAGCCATGAATACTGGCAGCGCCGCTATGGTGGACGAGCCGACATTGTCGGCGAGCGCATCCCGAACGGACCGCGGCCGGAAATCGTCGGTGTGCTGGCGCCCGGCTTCGAGCTCATGTTCCCGCCGGCGGACAACGTCGAGCGGCGGCCCGACATCTGGATCGCGAGCCGCCAACCATACAACAACGCCAACCGCCTGACCTACGGCCTCCGGCCGGTCGGCCGTTTGAAATCCGGCGTCACCCTCCAGCGGGCGCAGGAAGAAGTCGAGGCGACGGTCGCTTCCATCCGGAAGGACTTTCCCTTCCATCAGACTTCCGGCTTTTACGCGCGGCTCGAACCCATCCACGCGGCGCTCGTCGGCGAGATCCGTCCCGCGATCCTGGCGCTCATGGGTGCCGCCCTGTTCCTGCTGCTCATTGCGTGCGCGAACGTGGCCAACCTGCTGCTGGTTCGCGCCTCTTTACGGGAATCAGAGCTCGCCCTGCGCGCCGCCCTTGGAGCCGGCCGCCTTCGCATCGTCTGCCAGATGTTCGCCGAGGCGCTCGTGCTCACGTCGATCGGCGCAGCCATTGGCGTCGCGCTCGCATGGGCCGGCGTTCGCCAGCTGCTCGCTGCAGCGCCGGCAAATATTCCTCGGCTCGACTCGGTCAGCCTTGATCCGGCCGTGGCGGCGTTCTCCGCAGCGATCGCGCTCGCGAGCGCCATCGTGTTCGGGATGGTGCCCCTGTGGGGAGCTTTCAGGCTGGATTTGACGACAGCGTTGCAGGGAACCGGCCGCGCGGCGGGACTCCGCGGCGGCCGCGCCACGTTCCGGAGCGGCATCGTGGTTGCCGAAGTCGCGCTGTGCTTCGTCCTGCTGATCGGCTCCGGTTTGATGGTGAGGAGCTTCATCGAGCTTCAGCGGATCGACCCGGGATTCGATCCGCGCGGCATGCTGACGTTCCAGCTGCTCGGCGACGCGTCCGACGGGCCAGAGGCGCGGCGCGCGATCGGCAACCAGATCGCCGATCGGCTCCGGAGCATTCCCGGCGTCGAGAGCGTGACCGCATCCTTCCCGTTTCCGCTTGCCGGCAATTTCAGCACGATTCGTTGGGGCAAGGAAGAGGCGCTCGCGGACGCGACGAAATTCCAGGCGGTCGATTGGCAGATCGTTCGGCCCGGCTACTTCGAGACGATGCGCACCCGGCTCATTGCGGGACGCACGTTTACCGAGGCCGACAACGATCCCGAGCGCAATCTGACGGTGATCGATGACGTGCTCGCAGCGAAGGCGTTCCCGAATCAGTCCGCTGTCGGTCAGCGCATTCTGATTCGGATCCGCACACCCGAGCCGGAGTTCGTGGAGATCATCGGCGTGGTTGCCCACCAGCGAGTAACGTCGCTGGCCGACCCGGGGCGCGAGCAGCTGTACCTCGCAGAGGGCTTTCTCAACTTTGGCGCAGGCAAGTGGGCTGTACGGGCGAGCGGCGATCCCGCGAGCTATACGCGGGCGATTCGTGCGGCGATCGGGTCGATCGATCCGCAGATCCTGATGACAGACGTGCTGCCGGCGGAGGCCCTCGTGCGCCGCGCGCAGGCCGGTACGCGGTTCTCGCTGACACTGATCGCAGTGTTCGCGGCGGCGGCGGCGTTGCTCGTCGCTGTCGGTCTCTACGGTGTGCTTGCGACGATCGTCCGCCAGCGGGTCGCCGAAATCGGCGTCCGCATGGCGGTTGGCGCCTCGCCCGCGCAGATTCTTCAGCTGGTGATCGTGCACGGCCTCCGCCTGAGCGCTGGCGGCATCGCGCTCGGCCTCGCCGGTGCGTTCATCCTGACCCGGGCGATGACGACGATGCTTGTCGGGGTGCGACCGACCGATCCGGTCACCTTTCTCGCGATGGGCTTCGTCTTTCTGGTCATTGCGGCAGTGTCGTGCTGGCTGCCAGCGCGGAGGGCCGCCGCATTGGATCCATCCAGCGCGTTGCGCGGAGGATGACAAGCCCTATGCTGCGGTGGCGGCTCGGTGTCACTCGGAACTGGAGGTTCGATCGTGAGATTACGCGGAGTGCTCATATCTGTTCTTCTGACGCTCTTCTTTTGCGAGGGCTGTTCTTCTCCACCCGAGACGACTCCACCCGCGACGACCGAAACGGCGAAACCGACGGTGATGGCCGAGAAGCCATTCGCGTCCGGCGGCAAGATTCACGTCGAGCTCGACGGAGGCTCGTACGCCGTCCGTCCTGCCGCAGGCGAGCAGATCCGCGTCACCTTCAGCGGCAATACCGGCAAGGCCAGGGCCGAGCTGACCACCAACGGCGCGGAGGCCCACGTCGGCGTAAAAGACCCGCCTTCCAATAACTTTCAGGCGACCATCGAAGTGCCAGCCACCGTCGACCTCGTGGTTCGCTTGAGCGCTGGCAATCTGGAGATCGCCGCAATCGCTGGCAATAAGGACATCGAGAGCACCGCGGGTAACGTCGATATTTCCGTCGGCGATCCCAATGAGTACTCGAGCGTGGACGGATCGGTGAAAGCAGGCGACATTCAGGCCGGCGTGTTCAACGGCTCTCGATCCGGCCTGCTGCAGCGCTTCAGTTGGTCGGGCCGGGGGAAGTACACCCTCAAGGCCAGTCTGGGTGCCGGCAATCTGACGCTCAAACAGTCCAAGTGAACCGAAACCCGGACGGACGCCAGTCACACGACCACGGTTTGTCTCCTGAACTCCTAACCCTCCTGTGATCGCGAGCGTCGCTGGATACCCGTGGGGGTGACCTCCCCTGACACGGGCCTGGTGAACACTGAGTTGTGAGCGCAGTTGCCCGCCGCATGTCCGGATGCGGCGACGTCGCCGCGGCGCCGTGTCCACCTCAGGGGGCCTCGTGATTGATTCAGCGATGTTCGATCAGGTAATCGCGAACCTGCGCGGAGTGCGCGAGGCAATGCGGTGTGCGAGCGGGCCACTCGGCCGGGGTCCTGCACCCGCAGGCGGTGCAATCGTGGACGGACAAGATCGACTCGGCGATCGCCGAACTTCTCGAGGTCGAGCGGCGCGCCCGGTACGCGGAGCTGCTCGCGGTCGGTGCCGCGCTGGTCGACGTCACGATGGAAGGCCCGCCCAGTCGCCGATAGGCGGCAACTCACGTTCCCAGCGGATCGACTCATCGGCGCGCCCGGCCGATCCCCCGCGGCGCCATGTCACATTCCGCAGCCCTATTCGTCTTACCGTTGGACGCAGGAGGAGTGACATGTTCAGACGGGCACTGATCTACAAACTGCTGATCGCCGCCGCCTTGATCGGAGGGCTCGGCCTTGCCTCACCGACGGCTGCACAGGTCTCGGACCAGCCGCCCGCCGTTTCACTACGAGACGAACGGAGGCGTCGAGCGCGGGATCGCCGAACGCCGCGTGGTCGGCGACCGTCTGCGGGATCGAAGATCGCGAGATCGGCGTCCGCGCCGACCCGCACCCGGCCGTTGTTCTTCATCGCCGGTACGCAGCGTGCTTCGAGCCGCTGCGCCGGCATCAGCGTCATCTTGCGGAGCGCCTCCATCAGCGTCAGCTATTTCTGCTCTCGCACGAGCGGCCCCAGCACGCGCGCCGACGTGCCGAGCTGCGCGGATGCGCGACCAGGTTCGGAAACACCATTCCGTCGCTGTGATCATCGTGTTCGCATCTGTGAGCGCGGCTACGAACGCCTCCTGCGGGATCGCGTGGATGATGACTTCCTCTCCTGGGTTTCTCTCGCTGATACTTCTTGAAGTCTCTTCCGTCAGGAACTCCCCGGTCTTCGGCCATTGCAGCTTGTCGTAGCTGATGCCGAGCGTCTGCTGCCAGCCCGGCCGCGAACCACGTCGCAGTTGATGCCGCTCATCGCCGCCGTGTACGGATAGAGCTCGGTCGTCACGTCCTGGCCTTGCGCTTTCGCGTCGGCGATCATCTCCAGCAGCGTGGCGTCGCCGCCGAGGCCGCTCGTGGTGACGTGAGAGACGTGCAGCGGCGCCTTCGGCTTCCCGCGAGATGCTCGAGCACCTCTTCGAGCGCCTGGCCGCGCCCGGCTGGCCGTTCGCCCCGAGTCCCGCATATCGCAGATGCACGTAGCCCGCGGCTCCGGGCACTTCCGTCGCGACCTCGAACACCCGTTGATCTCTTCCTCAGTCGCCGCCGGCGTGTAGAAGGGCATCACGCCGATGCCGAGCGCGCCGCGGGCGAGCGCTCGCCGGATGAGCGACAGCGATTTGCATCGATCTGTTCCGGCGTCGGCGCGCTGGTCCGCGCCGGCCCCGAGAAATGCAAGCCCTGGTACTTGCCGCCATCCACCTGCACGCGCGCCGGCGCTGTGCCCCGCCGAGATGCCGTAATTCACCAGCGTCTTGCCCTCGCCGCTCCGCTTACCACTTGTGCGGCGCGCTTGTGCGACGGAGAGCGGCTGCACCAGTTCTGAAACCCATGCTAGCCTGCCAAAGAACCGCAGGAGGTACGCGCGTGGATCTGCAAGGCGTGATGAAACAACTCGAGGCGTGGGAGCATCCGAAGATGCGCGCCGTGAACGCGAAGCATGGCGCGGGCGACAATCAGTTCGGCGTGAATCTCGGTAAGCTTCGCGGCCTTGCCGGAAGAATCAAGCGCGATCACCCACTGGCGCTGGAGCTTTGGAAGTCCGGAAACATCGACGCGATGAATCTGGCAACACTGATCATGGATCCGAAGCAGCTGACGCAGCCGGACGTCGAGAAGCTGGCGAAGGATTTGAGCTACTACACAACGACCGACTGGTTCGTGAAGAACGTCGTCAAGGCGCTGCCATTCAAGGGTGAGCTGTGCCGGAAGTGGGCAGACTCGAAGGATGAGTGCGTAGCCCGGGCCGGTTGGACGCTGATGGCCGGGCAGCTCGCGGACAATGACCCGGAAAAGTTGCTCGACACAATCGAAAAGAGGATGAAGGCGGCACCGTTCCGAACGCAGGAACCGATGAACTATTGCCTGGTCAAGATCGCGGTCGATTACCCACCCTTGCGCAAGCGCGCGATTGCCATCGGCAACAAGCTGGAAGTGCTCAAGGACTACCCCGTGCCGAAGGGGTGCACGTCACCCTTCGCGCCCGTCTGGATTGCTTACATCCTCGAGCACCGGAAGTAACCGCCGACGTCGGGCCAGCGTATCGCGGGCGGATTCACTCGAACGATCGGTCGTCGGCAGACGGATCGCACGTCCGCAGCGTCTCCGCCCGCGTGTTCTGCCTACGCTGATGTCTCCGAATAGATCGTCAGCAGGACACCGCTCGGATCGCTGACCTCGAACGCGCGGCTCTTCCACTCCGTATCGTGAGGCTCCGATTTGAGCGTGATGCCAGCGTTCCTGGCCCGCTTGGCGATCCCGTCGACGGCACCCGCCGGCGTCGAGATGGACAAGCGCACGCCGATTCCCTTCTTGCGGTCGCGCCCCTTCTTCCAATCGTCCTGGTTCAAGCCGATCTGGGTCCCGCCCGCTCTCAGCATCACGCCGCGCAGCGTCCCTTTCTCTTCCCACCGCTCGTCGATCGCGAAGCCGAGCGCCTCATAAAACGTGATGCTCTCTTGCAAATCGTCGACAGTCAAGGTCGGAACGATAGCGCTGATCTGCACAGCTTCTTGCGTTGTCGCCACGATCGCCTCCTCCTGTTTCGTCGTCTTCGTTCATCCGCAGGCGAGCGGGTCGCGCCCGGATCTTCAAGCGCGGCCGTACGAAAGCGCGGCCGTACGAAAGACTCTTGCTGGGCGCCGGCCAGCGCGCCACCCCGTCGGTGAGCGCGGTCTCGCGACAGCCATCGTCCGCGGAGAGCGGCGACTGGTTCGGTTAGCGACGACGGTCTTCACAGGAGGGCCAGAAGTTTCAGGAGAAATGCTCTCTTCTTCAAAACAAACTCTCCTGATCTCCTGGCCCTCCTGTAAGTCTTCCAGCGCTGCAATCAGCTTGATTGCCTCTATTTAAGCGACCCAGGAACATCTCGTATGCGGCGGGCGTACCAGCCTGAGCGGTACCCGCCGCGTGGCGTTGCGCCTCGAGCGGTGCCGGGCTCAGTTCGTGTGCTACGGCTCCGCATCCCAGAGTTTGCTGACAATCCACCATCGCTCGCTGACCTTGAGCAGGTGGAAATGGTCGATCACCGTGCCGTGCGAATCGGTTTCCCGCACGGTCGCGGTGGCGACCCTGTTCGTCACCGCGATCTCGAGCACCTGACAATCGAACGGTTCTCCGGTGGCGCCAGGCGCCGGGTTGGCGCCGACCCAGTCATACAAAGCGGCAATCGGCGCGGCGATCAACTCGTCGCCAAGATAGCCGCACAGGATCGACGTCTGTGCCTCGAGCCTGCTCCGGTGACATGAACAGCGGCGTGCCGATCAGCAGGCCAAGCTGGGTCTGAAGCTGCACGCCTGTGGCGGCATCGTGGGCAGGCGCGGCCGGCCTCGCCAATCTGGCAATACCGAAGTCGAGCAGCTTGACCAGGCCGGTTGGCCGAATCATCACGTTGTCCGGCTTGAGATCGCGATGAATGATGCCCGCGTGATGCGCCTCGACCAACGCCGATGCAATCTGGATCGCAATCTCCAGCGACGACGCGAGTCGACGCGACGCTCGCTCAGCGTCGTGCCGTCGATGAACTCGTACGCGATGAACGGGGTGCCTGCCGCTTCGCCAATGTCGTAGACGGTGATGATGTTCGGGTGATTCAGCGCCGATGCGGATTTGGCCTCGCGAATAAAGCGGTGCCGCCGGTCGCTGTCGACGGCGAGCTCGGCTGGGAGAATCGTGAGCGCGACGCGGCGGTCGCGGCGGGTGTCCTGAGCGAGATACACCTCGCCCATCCCGCCCTTGCCGAGGACGGCCACGATCTCGTAGTGGCCCAGCTGGGCGCCTTGGTCCCAGGAATGACCTCACCGCGGCGGCTCCCGGCATGTGAAATTGGCGGCGTCGTTGGTATCGCCGCGGCCGCTGTAGACCGCGGTCGCCGGAAACTTGCACAGCGGCCGGCTCCGGTCGACGATCCCGTTGGTCGCACGCGTCGCCACAATCTGATCTGGAGCGCTGCCGCGTTCGACCCACGCCTCGAGCGCGGCCTGCATGTCGAAACTGTTCGGACCGGTGCCGCCGCTGCAGTGCGCCATCCCGGGCGCCATGAACAGCCGATAGAAGCCGTCGACGTCCGCGGCGGAGCCGAAGAACTTCAGCACGCTCTGGTAATAGTCGATGCTGTTCTGCGCCGAGATCAGCTGGTCGTTCCAGCCGTGATACTGCAGCAGCTTGCCACCGCGCTGGCGGAACGCCTTCAGGTCCGGGCTGGTGGCGTTGAGGATGGGGGCGAGCTTTGCTTCGGCCTTCACGTGCGCCGCGTAGCTTGCGGCATCGCGGAAATCGAACGAGCGCCAGTCCCAATTCGGATCGGCGAAGACCAGCCACTGGTAGTGCGAGAGCGGAATCGGGAATGGATTGCCGCGGTCGCGGTGAGGCCAGAATGGCTCGCTGCCGGGCGCCAGCCCCGGATATAGCTGCGTCCCGGTCTTCGGATCGGTGAGGCCGCGATACACGCGGCGGGCGGCTTCGACTTGCGGTTTCGTGAGACACGCCGGCGACGGTTGATCCCCGGCGCAGGCCAGAGTGCCCGGATCGAACCGGCAGCGCCGTGGATCGTCGATCACGCCATCGACGACACCGTCGCCGCTGTCGCAGGCGGCGAGCGCCGCGCGATGGAGCAGGCCGAGCGCCGGGGGCGGCAGGTGGCTGGCTGGATCTTTCAGAACCGCCAGCACGCCATCGAAGTCCCCCGCCATCAGCCGGGTCCAGTTGTTGGCGGGCGCGCCGGCGACGATGCCGTCGTAATCGGAGGGAAAGCGCTGGGCCGCCATCAGGCCTTCGTAGCCGCCCGAGGAGCAGCCGACGAAATAGGCGCGCTCCGCAGGCCTGCCGTAGAACGCCTGGACCAGGCTCTTGGCCTTGACCGCCGTCTCGTGGTGCGAGCGGTACGCGAAATCGATCAGCTGTTCCGGCTTCTCGAGCGCGAACCGGGCCATGTTCAACCCGGGTGCCGCCTCGTGGCCGGTATTGGTCGAGGCGGTCGCGTATCCGCGCCGCAGCTGGTCGCCCAGGGCTCCGAAGGAGATGGTCCCCGCCCATCCCCCGTTGCCAACGCCGGCGAATTTGCCGTTCCATTTCTCCAACGGCATCCAGACTTCGAAGAGGATGCGTGACTCACGAGTGGGCGCGATCACGCCGGCAACCCGGCAGAACGGCGGGAGTCCGGTCATGGGGTTCGTGCTGCCAGGCGGCGTGAACGCGCCCGCGGTCACCGCCTCGGCCGCCGCGATGGTCGTATCGGGCAGCGCTTGAGCGGCGAGGCGCTCACACGACGCGGTTGGCGTCTGCGCACCGGGCTGCCGGGCGACGCCGGACGTGGGGATCAGCAGCACCGCGACAATCAGCGGCGCGACATCGAGCGATCGCATACTTGGCGCTCCTTTGCTGTCTTGTGCAGTAGGAGTTTACTGCTCACGCCGACACAGCCGCCCGAAGTGACGCCTGACTAGGGTCTGGACGACGTTCGGTCGACGCCGAGATATGTTATTTTTCTCGCACGTCAGACCCTGGGAACGGACAGAGGAGGATGGTGATGTCAGCTCGCTGGTTCGACGATCTCGGTCGCGACGTCCACTACGCCCGGCGATCGCTCGGCGGCAGCCCGGTGTTCACCACCGTCGCCGTGCTCGCGTTGGCGCTCGGTATCGGCGCCACCACCGCCATCTTCAGCGTCGTCCATGGCGTCCTGTTGAAGCCGCTGCCCTATGTCGACGCGGATCGGGTGGTGCGCGTGCGCGTCACCGCGCCGGCGCCGTCGACGGCGGCATCATCCGCACCGGCCGTGCGCCGCCCGTCGGTGTCCGCCTCGCTCGACTCGGTGACCGTGACCGAGCTGATCGAGCTGCGTTCGCGGATCAAGGGCCTGTCGCAGGTCGCGTTCCGCGGCGGGCCGTCGTTCGTGACGATGACCGGGATGGGAGAAGCGAGGCGCCTGCAGGGCATGCGTGTCGCCCCGGGTGCGTTCGACGTACTGGGCGTGAGGCCGCTGCTCGGCCGCACGTTCGGCGCGAGCGAAGAAGCGCCTGGCGCCGAACCGGTGATGCTTCTCGCGCACGAGACATGGCAGCGGCAGTTCGACGGCGACCCGAACGTCGTGGGACGCAAGGTGATGCTGGCCAACGCGCTGGGCGGCCCCGCGACGCCCACCGCGCACACCATCGTGGGCGTCATGCCGCGCGGCTTCGAGTTTCCGGATGCACAGATGCAGTTCTGGACGCCCGTGCCCTGGACGCCGCCGAGCGGCGGCTCGCTGATCGCCCGCCTGGCGGACGACGTGCCGATCGTGGCAGCGGCCGCGGAGCTCGAGGCGCTGCTGCGCGAGATCAAGCGCGAGGAGCGGCCGGCAGCCTTCGAGCTGAGGCGCGCCCAGGATTCGATCGTCGAGCCGGTCAGGCCGGCGCTGCTCGTGTTGACGTTGGCCGCTGGCTTCGTCCTGCTGATCGCCTGCGCGAACGTCGCGAACCTGCTGCTGGCGCGCACCGCGGGGCGGCAACGCGAGCTGGCCATCCGCACCGCGGTCGGCGCCGGCCGGGGCCGCCTCGTGCGTCAGCTCCTGACCGAAAGCGTCTTGCTGGCGCTGCTCGGCGGCGCCGCCGGGACGGTGCTCGCGGCCGGCGGCGTGCGGCTGCTCCGCGGCCTGGGGACCACGCTCAACCGCATGGACCTCGGCGTCCAGCTGATGTTCCCGCGCCTCGGAGAAGTCGGCGTGGACGGCACCGTGCTCGCGGTCACGCTGGGGATCGCGCTCGCGACCGGCCTGTTGTTCGGGCTCGCGCCGGCGCTGCTGCATTCGGATCATCGACACATGGACGCGCTTCGCGCCGGCGCCACGGCGGACGGATCGGGATTCGGACCCGGTCTCGGCGGCGGTCCCGCTACGACGCGCGCGCGGCTGCGCGGACTGCTGGTGATCGCCGAAGTGGCGCTGGCGATGATCCTCTTGATCGGGGCCGGCCTGCTGCTGCACAGCCTGGTGAAGCTGACCTCGGTCGAGCCCGGCTACCGCACGGCGAACGTCCTCACCTTCCAGGTCGCGTTACCCGCCACGCGCTATCCCGCCGATCGGGTTCGCGCATTCGCCGAAGATCTCACGACACGCCTGCGCGCGGCGCCCGGCGTACAGGCCGCCGCTTACGCGCAGCAGCTTCCACTGGTGGGCCTCACCGAGAATGCGTTGTTTCGACGCACGCCCGAGCGCCCGGCGCAGTTCGTGCCCGGCAGTCCAGAGCTGCGCCTCGTCAGCCGCGACTACCTCTCCGTCATGGGCACGCGTCTCGTCCAGGGCCGGGGCCTGACCGAGGGCGATGCCGCGGGCCGGCCGCGCGTGCTGCTGATCAACGAGACTACCGCGCGCCGCGAACTGCCGAACCAGAACCCGATCGGCCTCCAGGTCCACATCGGCAACGATGCCGGGCCGTGGGAAATCGTCGGTGTGGTCGAAGACGTGCGCCAGTTCGCTTTCGATCGGGAGCCGACGCCGCAGGTGTTCGTGGACATCCGGCAATGGCCGGGCCAGGTCTTCCCCATCGGCCCGTATTTCTCGATGCGCACCCAGGGCGGCATGGCCGCGGCGGTCGCGGCCGTGCGGCAGATCGATCCGGAAACCGGCCTGTTCAACGTCGCGCCGATGGCGCAGATTGTCGCGAACTCCACTTCGCGGCCGCGGCTCTATGCGACGCTGCTCGGGCTGTTCGCGGCCATCGCCGCCGCGCTCGCGGCGATCGGCATCTACGGGGTGATCGCCTACGCCGTGGCGCAGCGCACGCGTGAGATCGGCATCCGGATGGCGCTCGGCGCGCCGCGCGCGCAGGTGATCGGTCTGGTGCTGGGTCAGAGCCTGGCGTTGACCGGGGCCGGTATCCTGATTGGCATCGCCGGTGCGGCAGCGCTGGCGCGCTATCTCGAAGGCATGCTGTTCGGCCTGACGCCGCTCGATCCCGCGACCTGGGCCGGCGTCTCGGTGCTGTTCGCGATCGTCGCGGTGATCGCGGCCTACGTGCCGGCGCGCCGCGCGGCAACGATCGATCCTCTGTGCGCGCTGCGCGCGGACTGAACCGTCCGAGAGTCCGAGGCGGTATCCTGTTGCCAGGAGGTTGGCCGTGGCGCGAGCTCTCGAGCGGGTCCTTCTGACCGTTGTCTTAGCCGGCGGGTGCGGCCACAGTCCCGCCGCGCCCGATTCTGCAATCCCCTCGCCCCCGTGGCTGACGTCAGTGATCCGAGAGCTCGAAACGCAGCCAGTGGCAAATCCACCAGCTTTCGTTGCGCGCTACGAGTACAACGGCGAGACGGTGTACTTCGTCCCCCAGCGCTGCTGCGACGTGAGGAGTGTGGTGTATCGATCCGACGGCGCGGTCAAGTGCCAGGCTGACGGCGGGGTTGCGGGGACCGGCGACGGGCGGTGTCCTGACTTCTTCGCCCAGCGTCGGAACGAGCACGTCATCTGGCGCGATCCGAGGCGCTGACGACGCCCCGCCGGCCTCACTTGCCGGTCGGCGGGTACTTCCCAAGCACTGCCAACAGACCTTCGGCACCAGTCGGAGGCTTCGGGTTGCCGCTGACGATGTCGGCGTTGGTGGTTGGCTTGCCATACATCTCGGCGTTCTGATCGAGATCCTGCCGCAGCGTCGCACCGGTCAGGGCGATGCCCGCGAAGACTCCGCGCGACCGCGAGTAGGAGAGGATCTTGGCGTTCATGGTGGCGTCGGTCTGCGCCGTGCTGCTGCGTCCGACCGGACCGGCGGCGACGTCGGCGGTGCCGCCGAGGGTGAACTTGCTCGACAGGATGCCCTTCATGCTCCGTTGATCCATCACCAGCATGACGACGTCGGTCTCCGAGCCGCCGATCTGGAACCCGACGCTCCCGCCTTCGATGCGCAACGCGCCCGGGGCGCCCCAGCCGCCGTCAGCGGTTCGGCACACCAGGAACCCGCGGCCATACTTGGCGCCGACAATGAATGCGCCCTGCTTGACGCCGGGCACGACCACGACGCAGTGCGCCTTCCTCAGGAGATCCTCGGGAATGCCCTTGTCGGGCGCAGCCAGGACTTCCTGCAGGACCGTGGCCGATTCGCTCAACCGTTCCGCGGCGGTATCGGCGAGCAGACTCGTAGATGCCATTCCCAAACACAACAGTAGACTCACACTTCGACGCATGTTCAACACTCCTCGATCATGGTATCGCGACGCCAGCCATGGGTGTCAGGCAGTGAATCGTGAATGCCCGACCGGTGCCCCGCATGCGATCTGTCACGATTCACTGCCTGACACCCCCGCACCGACCCCGGCGACCGCACGCGGGCGAAGGTGCGTCGGGCTGGTCGGGCTGCTGGCTTTGCTCCTCCAGCCCGAACTGCCCTCAGCAGCACCGGAGATCGTCTCCTTTCGAGAGAACCCAACCCTCCGCGGAGTGCTCTACAAGCCGGACGGCCCAGGACCATTTCCGGGACTGATCTACAACCATGGCAGCGCTCCGGGAATGCTCAACCAGCAAGCCTTCGAAGCACTCGGCCCGCTGTTCGCGAGACGAGGCTGGGTCTTCTTCGCGCCGTACCGGCGCGGCCAGGGGCTCAGCGCAACGGCGGGCCCATTCATTGGCGATGAGATCGCGTCGGCCAGAAACAAGGGGACCTGGGTGGGGCTGTTCGTTGCGGTTCCGGCTTCCCTGCTGCTGTTTCTGGCTGTGATGCGCAAGCAACGAAGATGGCTTCGGATCGTCTGTGGAGTATCCCTGGGCCTGGTCGTTGCGTATGGAGCGCACTCGAGCGGTGTTCGTGCGGGCGGCGCTGCGATGGTGCGGTTGCTCGAAACGGAGCATCTCAGCGATCAACTCGACGCCGCCGATTGGTTACAAAAGCAGAGCTTTGTTGCCACGCGTCGCATCGCCACCGCCGGAAACTCGTTCGGCGGCATTGAAGCGCTGCTCGGCGCGGAGGGGGACAGGTACTGCGCGGCGATCGATGGCTCGGGTGGCGCTGAGAGCTGGGCTACGGCACCTCGATTGCGAGCCCGGATGGTGCGCGCCGTTCGTGGTGCCCACGCGCCAATATTTTTCTTCCAGGCCGAGAACGACTACGACCTGTCGCCAAGTCGAACCCTCTCGGATGAGATGAGAGATGCTGGCAAAGTCTTCGAGATGAAGATCTATCCCGCGTACGGCCGGTCCGCGGCTGACGGCCACAGCTTTGCCTGGGCTGGGAGCGCGGTATGGGCCGACGACGCGTTCCGGTTCTTGGACACGCATTGCCCCAAGTAGCGCGCCCCTAGTGTCGCGTCACTAGTCGCGCCTGAGCGCGTCGATCGGATCGATGCGCGCCGCCGCGCGCGCCGGAATCCAGGCGGCAGCCAGCGCTGCACCGGCGAGCAGCACACCCGTGGCGACTGACACCTGGGCATCGAGCGGGGAGACCTCGTACAGCAGGTTCTCCATCCAGCGGGTGAGCACGGCAGCCGTGCCAAGGCCGACGGCGATGCCTCCTGCCGTCGCGATCGCGCCCTGCCGGAGAATCAGCCGGACGATATCGGCGCGCGCGGCGCCGATGGCCACCCGAACGCCTATCTCGCGCACGCGCCCGGCCACGCCCAGCGCCACGACGGCGTAGATGCCCACGAGCGCGAGCGCCAACGCCGTACCACCGAGCAGGCCGAGCAGCAGCGTGTTGAATCGCCGCGGCCGGATCGAATCGGTGAGCGCCTGTTCGAGCGTCATCACGTCGTACGCGGATTGTGAGCGATCGAGCTCGGAAACAATCGAGCGGATTGCTGGCGCCAGATCGCGCGGGTCGCCGTGGGTCCGAACCAGTCCGACCAGACGATACAGGCCGCCATCCGTATAAGGCACGAACACCTCCGGGGCGACAGGAACGCCGAGCTCGGTGAACGCCGCGTTCGCGACCACGCCGACGATCGTGCGCGGCCCGGCCTCGTCGACGTCGACACGCCGGCCGATCGGATCCCTGCCGGGGAAATCGCGCCTCGCCACGGCGTCGTTGATGACCACGACCGGTGCGGGCTCATCATCGCGCAGCCAGCGGCCGCTCAGCATTTCCAGGCCGAGCACGTCGGCAAGCCCGGCAGACGACGACGTGATCAGGGTCGACGAGCGAGCCACCTGTTCGTCCGAGGTGGCCGGCAGCTGCCCCTCGACCTTCAGCATGCTGATCGAATCGCCGTGCGTGGAGAGCGATACCCGGCGAACGCCGGGCACCGCTTGCAGTCCCTCGAGAAAGCTCGTGGCGTACGCCTTGCGCTGCGCGTCCGCCTCGTAGCGAGGCCCCGAGAGCTGGACGTTGAGCATGAGCACGCGGTCGGGATGGAAGTCGGCTGGGTAGGCGTGCAAGCGCCAGAAGCTCTTGAGCAGCAGCCCGGCTCCCACGAGCAGCACGAATGCGAGGGCAATCTGCGCACCGGCCAGCCAGAGGGTCAGGCGCGGATTCCGCGGCGCGGTCGACTGCCGCCCGGATTCGTTCAACGCTTCGGCGGGGCGCGTGGTCCAGAGCGGCACGAGCGGACCGCACGCGAACAGGCCGGCGGTCGCGACGCCAATGGCAACCATGACCACCAGCATCCTCGTGTCGAGGGTCGCTTCCGCGAGACGGGGGATCGCGTGCGGCACCAGCGCGATCGCGGCGCCAAGGCCCCACTGTGCGAGGACGAGTCCTGCGCCGGTGCCGAGCGCCGCGAGGACCAGGCTCTCGGCAAGAAGTTGACGCGCGAGCCGCGGGCGCGTCGCCCCGAGCGAGGCGCGAACCGCCATTTCGCCTCGCCGCCGCGCCGCTCGCCCGAGCAGAAGGCCGGCAATGTTGGCGCAGACGATCAGCAGGACGAACGTCACGGCCAGGAGCAGCACGACGAGACCTCGCCGCGCAGACCCGACGAGCTCCTCCGCGAGCGGGGACACGATCAGCTGCGCCGACTGCCCTGGGCGTCCCGGATTGGCCTGCGCGGCGCCGGCGCGCAGCACCTCGATCTCCGCTCGCGCCTGCTCGAGGCTCACGTCCGGCTGCAGACGCGCGACCACGTTGAGCAGCTGCATCTGGCGGCCGCTCGTCTCGACCCGCATCAGGGAGAACGCGTCGATTGGCTGGTGGTCGGGCAGCCAGGGCGACGGAGGAAAGTGGAAACGGAAATCGCGCGCGAGTACGCCGACAATCGCCGCCGCGCGCCCGTCCACGGTGACGCGGCCACCCAGCCGCGCCGGATCGCCCCCGAAGATGCCCTCGAAGAACCGATGCGACACGACCAGCGCAGGTCCCTCGGTCGCGGTTGCCAGACGGCCGTGCTCGAGGCGGGCGCCCGACAGCGACCAGAAGTCGTCGGTCACCCGCGCGATGCGCGCTCGGGTGGCGGTGCCGGATGCGGCAATGGTCTCGTCGCCGATGCCGTAGGCGACCATCCGATCGAACGACCGAGCGTGCGCCTTCCAGTCGGCGAAATCGGGCCCGACGACCATCGCCATCGGAAAGGGCGATTGGTCGTCACGGGTGGCCACCCAGACCAGGCGATCCGGATCCGGCGCCGCTAACGGGCGCAGTAGAACCGCGTTGACCAGACTGAGGACGACAGCGGTCAGGCTGAGACCGAGCGCCAGGGTCACCACCGCCGCCGTCGTCATCAGCGGCGTCCGACGGAGCATCCGCGCGCCGTAGCGCGCGTCCTGAGCCGCGTGTAAGAGCCACGTCTTCATGGGTGAGATTGTAAGCGGAGCTCCCGGGCGGGCGCGGGTCGGCCCTGGGTGTCAGGCAGTGAATCGTGAATGGCTGACCCGTCCGCGGTCTGGATCTTTCACGATTCACTGCCTGACACCCCAAGGCCGAGGGGCGGCTAGTTCGAGCGCAGCGTCGGCATCGGATCGACGCGAAGCGCCCGGCGAGCCGGCGCAACCGCGGCGACGCCAGCCACGACCAGCAGCGCCGGTCCTCGTTGAGGGTCCGCTGCTTCACAGCGCCGACGACGCCGACGACCTCGCGCCAGGGCGACTCGGTTTCGGTGGTGCTCAGTCCGGGTTTGATCCGCTTGCCAATCGGATCTTGGTTCGGGAAGTACTGGCGCGCGAAGCTGTCGCTGATGACGATCGCACGGGGAGACGACTCGGTGTCGGCGGTCGTGAACTCACGTCCCTGGTTGAGTGGGATTCGCATCGAGCGGAAATATCCCGGGCTGACGAAGGCGAAACCGGCGATGGGCCGGTTCGCGGTCCCCCGTGCTTCATCACCGGCCAGTTCAAAGGTGAGCCCAAAGCGCGATCCCGTGAGCGGGAGCGGCCCGGCAATACCGACGCCCTCGATCCCGGGAACGCGCGCGATCTCCGGCAGGAGGCGATCGTAGAACGACACTTGCTTCGTGTACGGGTACCGGCTGTCTGGGAGATTGACGCGCATGGTTGTCACCTGCCCGCCGTCGAATCCCGGGTTGGTGCGGGCGAGCTGATTCAGACCGGTGATCACCAGCGTCGCCGCGACCAGCAACACGACGCCAAGCGCCGTCTCCAGAACGATCAGCCCGTTCAGCCACCGACGCTGCGAACGCGAGCCACTCGAGGTCCGCACGACGCTCAGCTCCTGTCGCAGCTCCCCTCGGGTGGCGCGAAGCTAGGCGCGAGCTGCTGCCAGGCGCCTGACCAGGAGTAAGGGTACGAGCTGCGACGTACTTGCTCGTCGAGCCACGAAAGCTGGACAGGAGTAACGTCGCGAACGAGTTCGGCGATGGTCCTGGCGACGTGCGGCCCCAGGGCATCGTCGGCCGTCAGAAGTGGCAGGAGATCCGGGACGACCCGGACCTCGCCTGACCGGGCGATCCGAGTTGAGGCTCGCGAGCCGACGGTTCAGGCGGCGGACACGGTCGGCCAGCGAACGCTCCTCGAACAACGACTGGACGAGCTGATTGACCTCGGGGGAAACCGGCGGCGACACGCGATTGTTGTAACACGTCGCCGCCTAGTCCCCTGGAAACGTGATGACTCGCCTAATTCCCGGGCGGGGCATCCCGGCTGGCAGCGTTGCTCATCGCTCACATATGCCCAATATGCTCGCTCTTCGCGCCTTGCCAGCCGGGCGCCGCGCTCCGGGACTTAGGCAAGTCATCACGCTTCCAGTGGACCAGCAGCCAGAGGCCGTGCCTTCGCCGTCGCGGTCAGTACTGGATTGGCGACCCTCCGGGAAAGTCGGTGCGAATGCGGCCCCGCACGACCTGCGTGTCGTTGCTGACGTAAAGGTGCCGGCCGGGCCCGAACGCGCAGTTCGAAACGCGGCCCGCGATTGGGGCGAAGCCGATATGTTCTCCCTTCGGCGAGAAGACGTAGATCCCGCCCCGACCGCTCGTCCAGATGTTGCCGGCCGAGTCGGCCTTCATGCCGTCGCCGCGCGCCCCCCCGACTTTTTCGCTGGCAACGAACTGACGCTGGCCGGTCTGCATCCCGGACGCATCGAGATCGATGGCCACCCAACCCGAATTGTCCGTGGCGTAGAGAATGCGGTTATCCGGCGACAACGCGATGCCGTTGGGAGACAGTTTGTCGGCAATCAGGTGCACCTGATTGTCCGGGGTCACACGGAAGACGCCGGTGTAGGCCAACTCCCGCAGTGGTGACTTCTGGACGCCGGCCAGGCCGAAGGGAGGATCGGTGAAGTAGATGTCGCCGTTGCGGGCGACGACGAGATCGTTCGGGCTGTTGAAACGTTTCCCTTGGTAGGACTCGGCAAAGACCGCCTTCTGGCGCGTGGCGAGGTCCACGCGCGCCAGTGCTCGCGTTCCGCTGTCGGCGATCAGCAAACCACCACGGCCCAGTGCCAGGCCGTTCGAGCCCGCCTCGCGGAGCGAGGCGGGGATCGGGAAGCCCTGGTAGCCGGACGGGGCCAGAAACACGGTGGTCCGCTTGCCATCCCAGCTGTGGATAGCGTTGCCGGGCACGTCCGAGAACAGCAGGTGTCCCCCCTCGCCGCCCACCCACACGGGACCCTCAGTCCACATGTAGCCCGTGCCGATGATGTCGACTCCGCCTTCCAGTGGATTGGCGATGCCGGGAAAAGACACAGGGGGCGCCGGCGCCTGGGCCGCCGACGCTGCGTTCAACACACTGCCGGCACCAAGGACCAGCGAACTTCCTGCCGCACGCAGGAAAGACCGTCGATCTGTTTCCATCCTTACCTCTCCATGAATGTCCGCGAGTATAGCGGATGGACTGGCGCTGCCGCCTGCCGCGGGTTCGCGGATCGCGGATCGCGGATCGCGGGTTCGAAAATCTGAAGGATCTCTCCCGTGTTTTTGGACCGCGAACCGCGGACTCTCCTACGTCCGCCCTCTGATGCCGAGCGGCTCGAGCAGCCTGAGGTCCTTGGCCTTCAGCACGCGGTAGCAGTCAGGCAGATCGAAGCTGGCCAGCACACCGGGCGGCAGGGCGGACAGCGGCCACTGGTAATCGGGCGATTCGGCGATCTCCGCGTAAGACGCGGGCGGGTGCTTCAGCGTCACGCGCGTCACCTGAGGCGAGAGCAGTGCCGCGAACGCGGCCGGCGCGGCGCCCTGACCTCGTGCGGCCAGGTGCACCTGGTCGTAGCCCCAGGCCGCGAGCCAGTCGAGGACGCGGAGCACGTCGAAGGTCCGCTGGCCGATGTAGGGATAGTCGAGCATGAGCCCGTGCGAGGCATAGAAGTAGTCGGTGTTGTACTCGTCGCCGGCGTTGAGACTCGTCGCCTGGGGGGTCGACTCGCCGATGCCGCGCACGTCGCAGGTATGGAAGGCCGCGGCGGGATCGGCCTCGATCAGCTCTCGTACGAGCGGTTCGCTGCGCAGTTCGACGTCCGCTGACTGATCGGAGACATAGAGGATCGCCTGCTTCGTCTCACGCGGGGGCCTCGAGAGGAGCGGCTCCCTGGTGAGTCTGTAGACCAGCGCGTGCACGCCTCGATCGGTCTCCACCATGTATGGCAGCGCGTGTCGGATTGGATACTTGCGGTCGGGCAGCGGCCGCAGGATGCGGAACTCCGGCGCGCCGCTGCGCTCGGGGAGTCTGAGCGTCTGTGCGACCGTCCGGCCGAGCGCCGCGGCGTCGAGATTTCCTCGCTTCGATGCGAGGCCCTTCGACTTCTCGCGGATGAAGTCGTGAATCGGCTTCGATCGCAGCGCCGCCACCTGGCCTTGCGGCGTGCACCAGAGCGTCTCTTCCTTCTCGAGCACCAGTTTCGGCTCGGTCTTCGCGTCGGAGATGCCGGTGCAGCGATTGAACCATTGGTACATCGCCTCGCGGTTCTCCTGCGAGTAGCCATGGTAGGTCGGCCCGACGAAGTACGCGACGTTGTTCTCGGCGCCGAGGAGCCGGTAGAGGCGCTTCAGCCGCTCGTACGCGGCTTCGTTCCCGCGTGCGTCGAAGTAGTCCTTCTCCTTGGCCAGGACGATGACCGGCTTCGGCGCGAGCGCCGCGAGAAAGTCCTCATGATCGAGGCCCAGCGCGAGCGCGCGCGGCGGGATCTGCTCCATATCGGCGCCCAGCTCGTTCTCCATGTTCCGCCGCAGTTCAGTGACGAAGCAGCTCGGCGCGGCCATCGTCCACCGGTCGTCCAGACCGCACAGCCAGGTGGTCATCGTGCCACCTCCCGAGTTGCCGGTGATCCCGAGATGGCGTTTGTCGACCTCGTCGCGGGTGACCAGATAGTCGAGCGCGCGGATGGCGTCCCACGCGCGCCACGTGCAGAAGCGCTCGTCGACCAGGACCTGCTGGATGCCCGCGTAGTTGTGCTCGGCGGTGCCGGTCCCGCGCAGCGGCTTCCAGCTCGCATCCACGTACTGCATGCGCTCGCCCTGGCCGATCGGGTCGAAGATCAGCACGACGTAGCCGAGACGCGCGAGCCCCTGGCAGAACGACTGATACGTCTCGATCGCCTTGCCGTTCGCCGAATGCCCGCAGGAGCCCACCACGCCCGGCAGCGGAAAGCGCCGTCCCTTGGGGATATAGAGGTTCGCCGACACGAGAAACCCCGGCCGGCTCTCGAAGAGGACGTTCTCGATCCTGTAGGCGTCCCGCTCGACGACCTTGGTGACGCGCGCGTTGAGCGGCGTCTTCTCCGGAAATGGCCCGAACGACTCACGGATCTTTCCGCGGACCGTCCGCACGTACGCCTCCGCATCGGCCTTCGTCTTCAGCGCCGCGAGCCGTTCCAGCCGCTGCTGGTGGAGCGCATTCTCGCGCGCGACGAAGAACTCCTGGACCATGCGCGGAAAGCGGTTCAGCGCCGCGAACGCCGGCGTGCCGGCCGCAGCTCCGGCCTGTGCCGCGAAAGCCGGGACGTGCCAGTCGAAGGCGGCACCCGCGCCGGCGATGGAAAGCGTGTGCAGCATCTGACGCCGTGACAGGCCCGCGGCTTGCCTAGCCGAAGCTCGCCCGAAGGGCGAGCGAAGGCTGGCTCGAGCAGAGCTCTCTGGATTCATCCGTCCTCCCTCGTTCGGTCTGGCGCTGGCTCGCCAGCCGGAGCCTCGCCCGAAGGGCGAGCGAAGGCTGGAATCATACGTTTTTGCGGCTCACTGCGAGAGACGTCCCGACCGTCGCCCTGCACGAGGCAACGTTGAGCGCGCTCTGACAATTTATCGACTAACAATACCGAACTTTCCGATATTCGATACGTATGTTATTTATAGTCGATATCAGAAGGGTCGTGAATCATGTCAAGGCCAGGCTCGTCATCCGCCGCGCTGCCGCTCGCGCACGTCATGCTGCGGATCCTCGTCGTCGTGAACTGGTTGATGGTCCCCGTGATCCTCGCATTGCTGTTCGTCATCCCGAACAGGCAATGGATCATGAGCGCTCTGGACCTCTCGCCTTCGCTCGAGGCAGATCGGGTGGTCATGGGCCTGCGCGCGATCGCCGGGCTCGGTCTGGCCTCGATTCCGCTGCATTACGCCGTCTTGACGCGGCTGCTCGCGATCATCGAAACGGTGCGCGCCGGCGACCCGTTCGTGGCCGCGAACGGGGAGCGTTTGCAGACGATCGCCTGGGTGCTGCTCGCGCTGCAGCTGTTCAGCCTGATCATCGGCGCGATCGCCAAATCCATTTCCACGCCGGCGCATCCCGTCAATCTCGATGCCGGCTTCTCGATCAATGGCTGGCTCGCCGTACTTCTCACCTTCCTGCTGGCCCGCGTGTTCGCGGAAGGCACGCGCATGCGTGACGACCTCGAAGGGACGGTATGAACATGGCGATCGCCGTCAAGCTCGACGACCTGCTCCACGATCGCCGGATGACGCTCACCGAGCTCGCAGATCGCGTCGGAATGACGCTGGCCAACCTCTCGATCCTCAAGACCGGCAAGGCGCGGGCGATCCGCTTCTCGACCCTCGAGGCGATCTGCGAGGCGCTCTCGTGCCAGCCGGGCGACCTTCTCCAGTTTGCGCCAGATCAGGCAGAACGCGAGCGACCGGCCGCGGCGAGCAAACGGAGCGCAAGCCGATGAGGCCAGCGAAGGGCACTTTGAAACGAACCACGCCTTGAGGACTTGTCGGCGGCAGAATCGCCAAACTCCTGGGGAGAGTCCTTCTGGGTCTGGACACGGCCGGGCCAGCACCCGCACGCCGCAACCGGGCAACGCATTCCGGACACGCTCACGTCAAATGTCGAGAGCGGCCAACGGGGCGAAGCCACCCCGACCGGCGCGCGATGCGGTCAGGGCGACCTCAGCTCGACAAATGCTCTGCAGGCGCGCCGGTGCCATCGGCGGAAAGGTCACCGGGCGGAGGACGAAAATGCCGCCGACGGAATGAGGTCAGCGCTGACGCCCGAGTTCGCGCCGCCCGAGCTCCAACTGCAGCGTCTGCGTCACGAAACCTGCGGCGCTGATGGTGATTGTGGCGGATCCCGTTTGGCCATTCCGAATGGAGTAATTTCCAGACGCATCGGTAATGGCGTCACCTGAAAACGCGCCCCTGACGCTTACGCTCGCGCCGGCCAGCGGCAACTGCGTGACTCGGTTTTTCACCGTTCCGTAAAACAGGGGAATATCGGTCCGCGCCGTCCGGACAATCGAGACACGTTGGTCCATTACCGTCAGCGTTCCGAATCGGGTCGCTCCAGTCCGGTTTGCGTCCACGACATATTCGAACCCCCCCGCGCCCCTGACCGGCATCTGAGTGGTGAGCGTAATCCAGGGCACGTCCGATGAGGCACTCCAGGAGCACGCCGGATGTGTCACCATCGGCGGGGAACCTTCTCGAAGTCCCATTCAATGCGTATTTGCATTCCTTCACCGGGGGGCCTCCTGTGCAAAACGCATGATCTGTCCAGCCACGACGACCGACACCAAACGTTGCGCGCTCGAGCCATTTGGAGGCAGGGTGACCGCGATGTCAGCGCTCCCCTGGCCAGCATCGGGTTCCAGATGAAGATCACTGGCACCTGCGGTGGCGTGTCTCGCGAACCAGCTGCAGTCGGATCGGGTGGTTACATGTATGGACGTCTTCCCGCCCGAGGCCACGAGAGAGCTTTCGTCCGCTACGGCTTCATAGGTGCACGCCTCATATTTCGAACGCGACGAGGGTCTTATTGAAATGGCATCAAGTATTGGCGGACTATCGGGACACTCATTGACTCGCTCCTCCGGCGTCCAGAACAATCCGCCCGTGTTGATCAGTCCCCGAAAGCTCGCCCGCTCAGTGCAGCCGTTTGGGGCGATCGTCTCGAGGGTTCCCACAAGGGCACCGTCCTCGAGAGTCCCCGTCACGAGACCACTAATCGTTCCGCTGAACCCCGCCGCGTTCGTAAACGTACCTGTCAGGTTCGCCTGGCCATCGGGGGCGTTCAAGATCAGGGATATATCCCATGGCCCGTCGATGTAACGCACGCTTCTAGCATTCGTCTTTGAACCGGCTTGTGAGGAGTCCGACGGTTTGGTGGGAGTCTGCGCACAAGCCACGAACGGAAGAAGACACAGAACAGCCAGAAGAGCGAGGCTGCAATTCAGGAGGGACCTTTGGGAATCGATGTCCTGGGACCCGTAAGTATAGCAGAGCTTTCGACGGCTGTTTTTGACGGCTTCGGCACAGTCCTCTTCAGTCCGCCCGCAGCGCCCTGACCGGGTCGATGCGGCTCGCCTGCCGCGCGGGCATGTAACCCGCCACCATCGTGACGATCCCCAGCACCAACAGCGCGACACCGATCGCCACCGGGTCGCGCGGGGTCACGCCGAACAGCTGGCCGGCAATGTAGCGGCTCGCGGCGAGTGAGGCCAGCGTGCCAAGCGCCGCCCCGATGGCCACCAGCAGCAGCGTTTCGCGCACCATCATCCACACGACGCTCTGTCGTCTGGCGCCGACCGCGATGCGGATGCCGATCTCCCGAGTACGCCGGGCGACGCGGTACGCCATCACGCCGTAGACGCCGATGCACGCCAGGATCAGGGCGAGCGCGGCAAAGAACGTGGCGAGGAGCGCGAGCAGCCTCTCCCGTACCAGCGACATCTCCACGTGCTGCTCCATCGTCCCGATTCCGGTCACGAACCCGCCTGGCACGGTCTCGGTGGCGATGGCGCGGATCGATGGCGCGAGCCGTGTGACATCGCCGGGCCCTCGCACCGCGACGATGGCGCTGGTGACTGGATCGATCGCCTGTTCCAGCGGGAGGTATGCCATGCGCTGGTCCGGAGTTCGTAAGTCCCTGTAGCGCGTATCGGCGACCACGCCGACGATCTCGAAGTCGTCCTGGACCCGCTGTCCCGGGAAATTCACCTTTCGGCCCAGCGGCGTCTCGCCGCCGAAGAATGCCCGGGCGGCCGTCTCGTTGAGAATGGCGACACGCAGCGAGCCCGACCGATCGCCGGGTGTGAACCATCGTCCGGCCAGCAGGCGGATGCCCGTGGTGGCGAAATAGCCGCCGGTGACGTGGTTGATGCCGATGCCGCGCTCCTTTTCGAGTCCCTGCACGGGACCGTGGAACGCGATCCTCACTCCACGGTCGCGGCCGCTGAGCGGGTTCATGGTCGCCACCGCGGCGGACGACACACCCGGCACCCCGTGCACCCGTTCCATGAAGCCGCTCCAGATCGCGCCCAGCCGCGCATGGTCCGCGCGAGACTCGTCCGGAGTCTTCGGCGTCACGGTGCGCCCAGGCACGGTGGCCTCGACCTGCATCGTCAAGACACCGTCGCGATCGAAGCCAGACGGCACTTTGTTCAGGTTGTGAAGTGTCCGCAGAAACAGCGCGGCGCCGCAGAGCAGGAGGACCGAGAGGGTGACTTGCACGACGACCAGCACTCGGCCGAGGCGGTTGTGAGTCGCGGCGCCCCCGGCCGCGGCCGGTTTGGCGGCATCGACGCGGGTTGCCCGCAGTGCCGGCGCGAGGCTGAAGAGCAGCGCCGTGGCGACCGACACGCCGGCGGTAAAGGCCAGGACGCGCAGGTCGAACTGCGGTTCCAGCACCACTCGTTCGGCGGGCCCGGCGAGCACCGCCACCAGGAACGACGCGCCCCACCGCGCGAACAGCAACCCGGCCCCGGCCCCCAGCGTCACGAGCACGAGGCCTTCGGTCAGGAGCTGGCGGATCAGCCGGCCGCGACTCGCGCCGATCGCGAGCCGCACCGCCATCTCGTTCTGCCTCGCGGTGGCGCGAGCGAGCAAGAGATTGGCGACATTCGCGCAGCCAATGAGGAGCACGAGGCCAACGATCGCCATGACGATCATCAGCGGCTCGGCGTAGCTGCGGCGAAGCTCATTGCCGCCCCTCGCCGCGGGGACGAGCGCGATGCCGCTGAAGTACCCGCGCCTCTCCCGCGGCATCCCGACCTCGGTCAGATAGCTGTCCCACAGCACCTCGAGATCGGCGCGCGCCTGCTCGACCGTCGCGCCGGGCGCAAGACGTCCGATCACGCTCAACCACCAGCTCTGCTGCGATTGCAGACCCTGTTCGACCAGCATCATCGGCAGCGTGATGTCGAGCGGCATCCCTACTTGGAGCCCGAAGAATCCCGGCGGTGTGACTCCGACGATCGTCACCCACCGCGTGCCGACTTGAACGGCCTTGCCGAGTACTGCGGGATCTCTGCCGAAGCGGCGCGTCCAGAAGCCATCGCTGATGACGGCGACCGCGCCGTGAGGACCGCCCCGGCCCGGCTCGGAGTCGTCGGCGGGCGTCAGCAGTCGTCCGTGAGTCGCGCGAACACCGAGCAGATCGAAGTAGGTGCCAGAGACATATTGGCCGCGCATTCGCTCCGGCACGCCGTCGATCGACACCTTGAACAGCCGTTCGTCGAACGCCGCGATACTGGAGAGGAACCGGTTGTGATCGCGGAGCCGCTCGAAGCAGGGATACGGCGGGCCGTTGCTGCCGCCGGACTTGCCGCCGGAGTTGTCGACGAAGAACAATCGCTGCGGGTCGCCGACCGGCAGCGTCTTGACCAGCACGGTGTCGATCAGGCTGAAAATCGCGGTGTTGGCGCCGATCCCGAGCCCGAGCGACAGGAGCGCCACCAGCGTGAACGCCGGCGACCGCCGCAGCAGCCGGAAGGCATAGCTGACGTCGCCGCGCAGCTCGTCGACCAGGCGCAGGCCGACGGCGTCGCGGCATTCCTCCTGGCGCGCGCCAACGCTGCCGAACTCGGCGAACGCGCGCCGGCGAGCCTCCTCTTCCGGGACACCCCGCCGCCGTAAATCCGACTGATAGAGCTCGAGATGGGTGCGCATCTCGTCCTGCATCTCACGGTCGAAGGCAGCCCGGCGGCGGCTGATTCGAAGCCACGACTTCACGCGCGCGATGAGACTCATAAATCCTCCGGCACCGCCTCGAGCGCGAACCCGATCGCCTCGGAGAGCCGCCGCCAGTACGCGGTCTCTTCCTTGAGACGCCGACGGCCCGCCGCGTTGAGTCGGTAGAACTTCGCCTTGCGCTTGTTCTCTGATTCGCCCCATTCCGAAGTGATCAATCCCTGATGCTCGAGGCGATACAGCGCGGGGTAGAGCGAGCCCTGCTGGATCTGCAGGCGGTCCTGCGAGATCTGCTGAATGCGCAGCAGGACGCCGTAGCCGTGCAGCGGCCCGAGCGAGACCGCCTTGAGGATGAGAAGGTCGAGGGTGCCCTGCAGCAGCTCGGTGGTGTCGCTCATGCGGCTCTCCTAGACATGCCAGGAGAGGATGCCCGACTTCTCCTAGGACGTCAAGGAGAGAGGGACGCCGGAGCAGGCATAATCCGCTGGATGGAATATCGACAGCTTGGCAGCTCGGGACTGAAGGTTCCGATCCTCACGTTCGGCACCGGAACCTTCGGCGGCCAGACCGACTTCTTCAAACCCTGGGGCGCGAGCGACGTCAAGGAGGCGACCCGCCTGGTCGACGTCTGCCTCGACGCGGGCCTGACGATGTTCGACAGCGCCGATGTGTACTCGGAGGGACAGTCGGAAGAGATCCTGGGGCGGGCGATCGCGGGGCGCCGCGATCGCGTGCTGATTTCGACCAAGGGCACCTTCCGCAGCGGCGACGGCCCGAACGACGTCGGCTCGTCGCGCTTCCACATCATGAAGGCGGTCGAGGCCAGCCTGAAGCGGCTCGGCACCGATTACATCGACCTCTACCAGCTCCACGGCTTCGACGCGCAGACGCCGGTCGGCGAGGCCCTGCGTGCGCTCGACGATCTCGTGCGCGCCGGCAAGATCCGATACATCGGCGCCTCGAACTTCTCGGGCTGGCACCTGATGAAGTCGCTGGCCTACGCCGACCATCACGGCCTGACCCGCTACGTCGCGCACCAGGCGTATTACTCGCTCGCCGGCCGCGACTACGAATGGGAGCTGATGCCGCTCGGTCTCGACCAGGGCGTCGGCGCAGTAGTGTGGAGTCCGCTCGGCTGGGCCCGCCTCACCGGCAAGATCCGGCGCGGGCAGCCGGCGCCGGAGGTCTCGCGCCTGCGCGACAAGACCAACGCCGACGCCGCGCCGCCGCTGTCGGAGGAATACCTGTTCACGGTGGTCGACGCCATCGAGGCGGTCGCGAAGGAGACCGGCAAGACGGTGCCGCAGATCGCGCTGAACTGGCTGCTGCAGCGGCCGACCGTGGCGACGCTCATCATCGGCGCGCGCAACGAGGCGCAGCTGACGCAGAACCTCGGCGCGATCGGCTGGAGCTTGACGCCGGATCAGATCGCCCGGTTGGATGCGGCCAGCGCCACGCCGCTGGCCTATCCCTACTGGCACCAGCGCGGCTTCGCGGAGCGCAACCCGCCGCCCATCTGAAGCTACCGGTGACTCGAGTCGCTCAGCTCCACCGCCAGCCACGCCCGCGCCAGCTTCCAATCGCGCACCACGGTCTGCGGAGAGACGCCGAGCGCTTCCGCCGTTTCCTCGACGCTCAGCCCGCCGAAATACCGCAGTTCGATCACCTTCACGCGGCGCGGCTCCCGTGTGGCAAGCGCGTCCAAGGCGTCGTCGAGCGCGCAGATTTCGGTGGCGCGATCCGTGCCGGTTGCCGGCAGTGCGTCCAGGCTCGACGCCGTCGTGTTCTCGACTCGTTGCAGCCCGCCGCCGCGCTTCACGGAGGCCCGGGCGCGTGCGGCATCGACGAGAATTCGCCGCATGATCGTTGAGGACACCGCGAGAAGCGCCGATCCCTCCACGCAGGCGGACTTCGGCGACGGATTCCTGATGAAGGAGGGTTACACGCTGGTCTTCGTCGGATGGGAGCTCGGCTTGTCAGCGCCCCACATCGGTGTCAGTGCTCCACCGGTGATGCGGCCACACGATTCGCCGGTCAACCCGATCGACGTCGATGTGTCGGTCAACGCGCGAACAACCGAGACGCCGTTGGTCGATGAGCCGGCGCGGCCGCCGGTCATCTACGCACCAGCGGACATGTCGAGCCCGACGGACCGGCTGACCGTGCGCGACCTGTTCTGGAACGAGTCCACAGTCATCCCGCGCGAACGGTGGCGGGTCGTGATGAATTCGAAGGGTCTGCCCGTGCTTCAACTGGATGGCGGCTTCGAGCCAGGGCGCTGGTATCGTGTCACGTATCGACCGAGCATCCCGTCGTCGCCGGTGTGGGACTGGCGGCGATTCGTGACGCGGCAGCGGCATTCCGCTACCGTTCCGACCTTCCGGTTCGCGGGCGTGCCGCTTATGTCTTCGGCATCTCGCAGACCGGTCGCTTCCTCCGTCAATTCCTGTATGACGGGTTCAATGCCGACGAGAGCGATCGCCGCGTCTTCGACGCGGTGTGGGTGCACATTGCCGGCGCCGCCCGAGGCTCGTTCAACGAGCGCTTCGCCAGGCCGAGCCAGGGCGACATGTTCGAGCCGACGCGGTTCCCCTTTGCCGACGCACAGGAAACCGATGTGGATGGCTCACGCGAGGGCCTGCTGTCTCGGTATCGCCCCGATCAGCTCCCGAAGGTCTTCTACACGAACACGCCGGTGGAGTACTGGGGAGGTGGGCGGGCAGCGGCGCTGACGCACGTGAGCGTTGATGGCACCCGCGACCTCGTCCTGCCGGACCACATTCGGATGTATCTGCGTGCGGGTGCCCAGCACATCACCGGGGCATTCCCTCCGCCGAGCGGTCCGAGTGCGCGCGCCTCGTCCCTGGACGCGCGGGCGCTGCTGGGTCAGGAGTTGAGCAATCCGACGCCGCAAATCACCGTGATGCGTGCGCTGCTTCGGGGGCTGCACGCGTGGGCATCCGACGCCGCGGCGCCTCCGCGGAGTCAGTATCCTCGGATCGCTGACGGGACCCTTGCGCGCATTCAGGACGTCAGGTTCCCTGCCCTGCCGCATGTCGCGGATCCCCGCCGGATCGTTGGACCGGCAAGACGGATCGGCGGAAAAGTCGTGCCGTTGCCGCACCTGGTGCCACAGGTCGATGCGGACGGCAACGACCTTGCCGGCATCCGCGATCCCGAAGTCGCCGTGCCGCTGGCGACGACGACCGGCTGGAACTTCCGGAATGCGAGCGCTGGAAATCCTGGCGACGTCTTTCAGTTCTCGGCTCGTACATTCCTTTCCCGCGCACGCGAGCCGTCCGCGAGTCGAAAGGCGATCCGAGGCTCTCGCTGGAGGAGGGCTATCGCGGCGTGGACGACTACCTGCAGCGAGGACGCGCCGCGGCGATGGACTTGATCCGCGATCGCTACATGCTCGAAGAGGATCTCGACGCTGTGCTCACGCGTGCGAGGAGCCACTGGGAGTACGCGACGGATCGACAGTGACGCCGTGATGCGTGTTTCACCCCGGCCGTCCGTACGGATGAGGCTCATACGGCTCCCCTTGATTACCGAGTGGAGATGACCTACCGTAGCCCTCGGTAACCGAGGAGGGCAAGATGCGCTGCGCTACCAGCAATCGCCTGACCGTCGTGACCGCCGTCCTGGTGCTGCTCCTGATGCGCCCGGCCCCGGCTGCGGCGCAAACGCAGGATACGTCGATACCGCCGCCGCTGCCTGCGCCAGGGCGGCTGATTGACGTCGGAGGGTGGCGCCTGCATCTGAACTGCACGGGAGAGATCCGCGCCTCGCAGCCGACCGTCATCCTCCAGGCCGGCGCCGGCGATTTTTCAGTGGATTGGAGCCTCGTGCAGCCGGGCGTCGCCCGCACTGCGCGCGTCTGCTCCTATGATCGCGCCGGCTCCGGATGGAGCGATCTGGGTCCGCGGCCGCAGACCATGCACCAGATCGTCCATGAGCTGCACCAGCTGCTGGCAAACGCCGGGGAGCGGCCGCCGTACGTCATGGTCGGACACTCATACGGCGGCGGCCTGGCGCGCCTGTATCAGTTCAAGTATCCCGCCGATGTCGTGGGCATCGTCCTCGTCGATGCGGCCGCTGACAATCCCTGGCGAGTCACCCCCGACAAAGGACGGGTCCGTTCGTCCGACCTGGCGACCGGGAAGCCGATTCCTGACGTGAAGACGTCGGACCCGTTACGCGCCGATCAGATTCCCGCACGGTTCGTGACCATGATCAACGAGCAGGTGCGGCAGCTCTCTCCTCACGCAAACGATCCGCCCCGCAACAAATTGCCGGCGGAGGCGCAGCGGATGCGGACCTGGTCGTACGCGCAGGTGAAGATGCACATCTCGAACGAGAATCCCGTCGAGGCTGAGGAGCTGGCCATCCTGCGGACCGAGAGGACCCGAACCGCCCATGTGCTGGGAGATCTGCCGCTGATTGTGCTGTCGGCAGGGCTTCCAGAAGACTCGAGCCCAGCCGGTCGGGAGGGGGAAGCGGAGCACGCCACGGTTCAGGCGGCGCTGGTCGCCCTGTCAGGTATCGGCAAGCAGGTCGTCGCCAAGCGCAGCGGCCATCACATTCCGCTCGATGAGCCTGATCTCGTCGTCGCTGCGATCCGTGATGTCATCGCGGCCGCGCGGCGGTGAGGGCGTTCCGCACTCGTTCCTCACAGGGTTGTGCGCCATCGAACGACACGCTGAGCTGAGGAGCGAGTTGTGGAGTCCGTCGCGGGCGCGGATCCATTCATCAAGATCGTGACCAAGGACGGTCTGGGGCGGACGATCAAACCATGAGCCTGCAGGCCGCCCCTCCGCGCGTCCGGAGCCGGACGCGCGGAGGCGGCCACTCTCAACCCACAATTTTCTAGCGGCGCTGCCAACCCTCCGGCGTTCCCATCCGTCCAAAGCCAATACATCGAGGTTCGACGTATGGCTGATGACCCGGTCCGCTTTCTGCCGCTCTCGTCCCATCAGTTCCACATTCTGCTCGCCCTGACCGACGGTGAGCGCCATGGCTACGGTGTCATTCAAGACGTCGAGCGGCGCACGGGCGGCGAGCTGCGCCTCGGCACCGGCACGCTCTACACGGCCATCGCGCGGCTGGTCGCGCTCGGCCTGATCGGCGATACCGGCCGCGAAGACGATCGGCGGCGTTTCTACCGCCTGTTGCCGCTCGGCCGCGCCGTCCTGCGGGCGGAAACGCGGCGGCTCGAGGCGCTCGTGCGTCACGCCCACGCTCGCGGCGTGCGGCCATCACCGGCCCCGGCCGGAACGAGGCGGTCATGACGGCCTCGTCTCGCACGGTGCGCCTGGCCATGCGGCTGCAGCGCGCCTTTCTCTGGCTCGTCCCATCCGAGGTGCGTCGCGAGTATGGCGCGGAGATGATGGCGACGTTCGAAACCGCGGCCAACCATGCCAGAGGTACGGGGCGCTGGGCCGTGTGGAGGCTGCTGTTTCACGAAATCCTCGATCTCGCCTGGGCCCGGCGCGGCAACCGTCCCGCCGGCGTCGGGCTTCCGCCCGGGCCGAGCGTCACTGCCGCATCGCATCAGGGCGGCGAGTGGATACAGAGGTGGGCTTGGCGCCAGTCGTGGCGGTCGCTGTGGAGACGGCCGGCATTCTTCGCCGCGTCGGTGCTGACGCTGGCCTTCGGCGCCGGCATCACCACCGCCGTGTTCTCGCTGGTCGACACCGTCCTCATCAAGCCGCTCCCCTATCCCGACGCCAACGCGCTGGTCACCGTCTACGAATTGAGCCCCTCGGCGCGTGAACGGCGCAGCCTGGTGGCGCCGGGCCGCCTGCAGGACTGGCATCGCGCCAATCGATCCTTCGTCGCGATCTCCGGCACCAACACCGAGACTCTGACCGAGACAAGCGGGGAGGAACCGGAGCGCCTGTCGGGCGTGCGGGTATCGCCGCGATTCTTCGAGGTCTACGCACAGCCGCCGATGGCGGGCCGATGGTTCACCGAGGACGAGGAGCGGGATACCGGCCCGAACGCGGCGGTGATCAGCGAGCGCTTCTGGACGAGGCGCTTCAGTCGCGATCCCGCGGCGATTGGCCGGACGCTGACGATCGGCGGCAAGGGATATCCGATCGTCGGCGTGATGCCGGCCTCGTTCACCGCCGCCACGACCGACGTCTGGTTGCCGGGCAAAATCAACGCGTGGCTGCTGGGGCAACGGGAAGCGCGCTTCCTGAACGGCGTCGGCCGGCTCAGGCCGGGCGTCACGATCGAGCAGGCCGCTCGAGATCTCGCGCTCGTGCAGGAAGCGCTCGCGAGGCAGTTTCCGAAGACCGACACCGGGTGGGCGGTGGAAGTCCGATCGCTCAAAGAGGCACGGATCGGCACCTCGCGGCGCGGACTGATCCTCGTGTTCTCGTCGGTCGGGGCGCTCTGGCTGATCGCCGTGGCCAACATGGCCGGCCTCACTCTGGTGCAGGTCCGCCGGCGTGCCCGCGATCTTGCCATCCGCGCGGCGCTTGGCGCCTCACGCGCTCACGCGATCACCATGGTCTGGCGTGAAGGACTGATCATCGGCACCCTTGGCGCGAGCGTCGGAGCCGCACTGGCGCTTGGCCTCGTCCGGCTGATGCCGGCGATTCTGACCGCCACGCCGCGCATGAACGAGCTGACGCTCGACTGGCGCGCGGTCGCGTTCACTGCCGTCACGACTCTTCTCGCGACGGTCATCGTCAGCGTCGTCCCCGCGGTCGTTGGCACGCGGCGCGATTTGCAGCAGATGATGGCGGCGGGGTCGCGGGGTGTGGCCGGAGGCCGCTACCGTTTCCAACAAGGGCTCGTCCTCGCACAGGTCGCCTTGAGCGTGATGCTGGTCGGCTCCGCCACGCTGCTGCTGCGGAGCTACCACAACCTGACCTTGGTGGATCGCGGCTTCGATCCGGGGGGCGTGATGACGTTCCACGTCGCCGCGGGCTGGTCCGAGGACCGATATCGGGTCGGGCTGCTGCAGACGCAGCTGCTGTCCGAATTGAGTCAGTTACCTCACGTGCAGGCCGCGGGCATGACCAACTTCCTGCCGGCGCCGGGCGGGTCGCTGCGGGTACTCGGCCCGGGTGTCCGGGCTGACCGGTCCGAACGCCGATGGTTCGATCACCGTGGGCAGCCGCACCGTCACCGAAGGCTATCTGCGCGCGATTCGTGCGCCGCTCGTGGCCGGGTCGTGGTGCCCTCCGCTGCGAATGGACGAGAAATCGCGCTATGCAATCGTCAACCAGCGCTTCGTCGACGCGCACGCGCCGAATCAGAACCTGGTGGGTCGCACGCTGGAGATGGTTCAGAGCGGTCCCGGCGCCACCTATACCGTCGCCGGTATCATCGGAACCATGGCGGAAGACGGACCGGCGGTGAGCCCGGTGCCGTTTGTTTACGCCTGCAGCCAACCAGGTTGGTGGCCCGACCCTGAATACGTCGTCCGCACCGCCGACGCTCGGGCACTTGCCGCCGACCTGCGGCAGATCGTCAACCGGATTGATGCGAAGCGTGCGATCTTCGGGCTGCGTCCGCTTGGAGACGTCGTCGACGGCGCGTTCGACCAGCCGAGGCTCGATGCCGCGATGCTGAGCTCGTTTGCGAGCGCCGCGCTCGCGCTGGCCGGCATCGGCCTCTATAGCCTGTTCATGCTGGTCGTGTCGGATCGTACGCGTGAGATTGCGGTCCGTCTCGCGATCGGCGCGTCGCCCGCTGAAATGATCCGGCTGGTCGCTGCTGCCGCCGGACGCTTGTTGGCCAGCGGGATCGTACTCGGCATTCTCCTGACGCTCGCCGCTGATCGGGTGCTGCGTGGAGTGCTGTTCGGTGTGACCTCGTTCGACGCCGGAGCGCTGGCGGCATCCGCCGCGGTCATCGCCGCAGTCGCGATGACCGCCGTCGCCGTGCCGGCGATCCGTGCGGCGCGCGTGGCGCCAACGGACGCGCTGCGTGGCGACTAACTGACGGTCCTCCTACGATCCGCCGTAGAGTCGGAGAGGACGACAGCACCACAGCACTAACCGACTGAGTGGTGAGTGCCATCATCGCCTTGCCAGCGAGTCACTCGTGTCGGCGTATGTCCGACAGCGGCATGGTACTAGCGAGGTCTGGCCGGAGTTAGTGCCGCGTCGGTGAGCGGACCACACTCCGTCAGTCCGCGAGCTGCCCGAGGATGAACGAGAGCCGCGGCGTCACCGGGTTGACCACGAAAGCCGTTTCGCCGGTGGTGGAATCGAAGACTTCCGCGGTCGGCAACATGCGGCCGCGGCCGGGATCCGGCAGGATGCAGGGGACGATCCCGACACGCTCGAGCGCGGTCGTGCGGACGACCAGGCTGTAGTCGAGGAAGGCGCTCTGCCCTGGCCGCAGCCGAACCGTCTGCGATGCCAGCACGTTGCCGGCCGCGTCGTGGAACATCAGCTCGGCGCGGCACGGCGCCGGCGCTCCCTTCACGCCGTGCTCGGAGCAGACGGCATTCAATCGAATCGTCTGATCCGGCGTGATGCTGATCACGCCGAACGCCGGTGGATCCGGCTGCGGATCGAAGGCGACCAGCGTGGTCCACGCGGCACCAACCACGAGCGCGCCTGCGGCGACACCAACGACGGCATTTTTCCTGAACACGGGTGACCTCCAAGGTCGGTTGCGGAAGGCGGGTATTGGAACCTTCCCTGTTCAGACAAGCGGAGAATCAGGCGGGTTGTTTCACGCACTCGTAAGAGAAGGCAGTAACAACGGCTTGTCACTCTATCGATGACAGCGGTGGGAGAGCAGAGGCTCATCTATAAGCAGATGCCGCACGACATAGAAATGGACCAGCCCGTCGGGAGCGACGAACTACTGGAGCGCCGCCGTCACCGTGGCCGCACATGGCGCGACGAACGGCCGATCGCAGGGCGCGACTATCACGGCCGCCTGGACCGGCGGAGTCACGAAGACGGCGTCGTGTATCACCGCCTCGAACGGACAGTGCACGTTCCAATCCGGAACGTTGAGTTACCTGCGCTCCTGGGTGACGTTGACGGTCACCAACGTGTCGGCGCCCCTGAGCACGTACTCCGGCAGCGGCCAATCACACGCCGAGCGGCGTGGGATCGGCCGTCACGATGAACAGGCCGTGACGGCGTATCAAGGGAGAAGGCAGAAGGCAAAAGGGAGAACGAATCGCCTCACGACTGGCGGAGGGCGCTGATCGGGTCGGTGCGCATCGCGCGGAGGGCGGGAATCACCGACGCGGTGAGGCCCGCAACCGCGAGCACGACACATCCACTGACGAAGGTCAGCGGATCGGTGGCCGTCACCCCGAACAGCTGCGCCTCGATGTAGCGCGTGCCGATCAGCGCCGCCGTGAGACCAATCGCCGCGCCGATGCCGAGCAGGCGAATCCCCTGCCCCAACAGCAGGGTGACAATCGATGCCGGTTGCGCGCCCATGGCGAGGCGGATGCCGATTTCCGCGGTCCGCTCGGTCGCGGCGTTCGCCATCACGCCATACAGGCCGCACACCGCGAGGATCAGTGCGACGGCGCCAAACAGGCCGACCAGTGTGGCCATCATCCGTTGCCGGCTCAGGGTTCGATCCAGCACATCGCGGAGCAGCAGCGGACGCTCGACCGCAAGCTGGCTGTCGGCCTGCCGGACCGCTTCGCGAATCGCCGGCACCAGCGGCATCGGATTGCCCGCGGCGCGGACATGCAGCGCGACCCCCGACTCGTAGTTCTGCGCCAGCAGCAGATAGTAGGTCGGCGGCCGTTCGCGCTCGAGCGTGCTCGTGTACACCGTGTCCGGCACGACCCCGACGACGGCCTGCAGCTGCTGGGTCTCATCTCGCAACAGTTTCCCGAGCGGATCCTCGCGTGGCCAGAGCCGGTCCGCCAGAGATTTGGAGACGATGGTCACCCGTGGGGTTTTCGGACCATCGGAGGCACTGAAGGACCGTCCGGCGAGGAACGGGATGTTCATGGTTTCGAAGTAGCGGCGGCTGACAACGTTGGCGCGAACGCCGAGCGCATTGCCGTGGTCCGCCTCGATCGGGCGGCCATCCGTGCTGACAGCGGTTGAGCGGGCGCCGCCGCTGAGCACCGTCATCCGCGCCGCGCTGGCCGCCACCACGCCTGGCAGCGCCTCGATACGGGACAGAATCTGCTCGTACACCGCCGCTCCGGCCTCGGCCCCCCTCGGTCCCCCTTCGAAGTAGCCGCGCGACTCGAGGTTGAGCGCGGTGACGAGGGTGTGATCGACGTCGTAACTGAGCTCCACCGAGTACGCGTTCTCGAGGGTGCGGAGGAACAGGCCGGCTCCCACGAGGAGCACCACGCTCACGGCGATCTGAAGGACGACGAACGCCCCGCGCATCCATGCGGCGCGGGCACCGGCCGCACCGGTCCCCCGGTCCCGAAGGGCGGCGGTGGTATTCCGGCGGAGCGCCTGGAACACCGGCGCGAGCCCGAAGAGCAGGCCGCTTCCGATCCCCACGACCAGCGTGAAGCCGAGCACGCGCGCGTTCACCGACAGGTCAACCGCTTCCGGAATCACGAAGGCGTGGAGCAGCGGCGTGCTCACGCGAGCGACCAGCAGCGCCCCGATCGAGCCCAGGCTCCCGAGCAGCACGGATTCGGCGAGCCATTGACGGACCAGCCGCGCGCGGCTGGCACCGATCGCCATCCGCACCGCGACCTCCCGCTCGCGCGAGACCGCGCGCGCGAGCAGCAGGCTCGCGACATTCACGCACGCGACCATCAGCACCATCAACACGACGCCCGCCAGCTGCCGCAGGATCGGCCGCGTCGTCACCCGGAGGCCCCGGCCCTCGCCGAGCGGCGTCACCGTGAACCGCCGGTTGCGGTTGGAATCCGGATAGGCCATCTGCAGGCGGCTGGCAATGACGTCAGCGCGCGACGTCACCTGGTCGATGCTGGCGCCACTCGGCAACCGGCCCACCATGTTCAGTCCTCGCGACCGTCGCAGGTCGAAGATCGCCGAATGACCGCGCGCGCGGCGGACTGCCGCTGACGGCGGATCCACTTCAGGCTGAAGCGCGGTCGGCACCCAGACGTCTGTCGCGAGCGCCGAGGCACTGGTCCGGCGAACCCTGGTGGTGCGACCCCAATCACCGTGTACGGATTGCTGTTGAGGCGAACCGTCTGGCCAATCAGCGACGGTCGCCATTGAACACGCGCTGCCAGAGCGCATGCGAGAGGATCGCCACGCGGACCGGCGCCCCGAGTCGGTCATCGTCGGGCGCAAACCCGCGGCCGAGTGGCGGTGCTGACCCCAAGCACCTCGAAATAGTTGCCGCTCACGAGCTGCCCGGCGAGCGGCTCCGGCTGACCGTTCGCATCCATCGTGACCGACACCGGCGTATAGGCCGCCAGCGACGCGAACGTCCCGCTGTCCCGCAAGTCGAAATAGTCCGGGTAGGACGAGCTCGAGTAGAGGTTGTTGCCGGATGTCGTGTAGACGTCGACCAGGCGTGTCCGGATCCGCCACCGGGGCGTCGCGCAACAGGACGGCGTCGACCGCGCTGAAGATGACCGAGTTGGCGCCAATCCCAAGGGCGAGTGTCGCCACGACCGTCGCCGCAAACGTCGGGGCGCGCAGCAGCGTCCGCACCGCATAGCGAAGGTCGCGACCGAGATCGGACAGCATGACGGGTCTCATCTTTGGTCCTCTTCCACTCTGGACCTTAGACGGCGGGTCGCGAGTTCAGTTAGCCCTCGGCTCTCCGTGAACGGGATCAACGCTCTGACGTTTCGGGCGTCCAATCCCCGAGGCATCATTGTTGAACACTCCATCACTCGGCCTGCGCAGCCCTGCTCGGCGTCTTTCTGGCAACGACGGTCGTCGCGGGCGACGCCGGACACCGGCCGGCACAGGCGGCTCCAGACATCAGCGACCGGGTGATCACCGTCAGCAGAATCTACTCGCTGGTCCAGCAATATTTCGCGCATTGGGAAGGCGTGCCACGCGCCGACTTCGAGGCGGCGTACCGCGCCTACGTCGACCGCGCGGTGCGGGCCGACAGCGGCAAGGTGTTCACGCTGGCCACGCTTCGATTTCTTGCGACGCTCAAGAACAGCCATACGCAGTTCTTCGACACCCAGTTGGACGGCCGGCCGCTGAAATTCCGGCTCCTGGAGGTCGAGGACCAATGGGTCGTCATCGGCAGCCAGGACAGCCGCCTGTCGCGCGGCGACGTGGTGCGCAGCCTCGACGGGCGTCCGGTGAACGACTTCGTCCGCGAGTCGGCGCAGTATGTCGCGGCGTCGAACGAGCGGCTGGCTCGCGCCCACGTGTTCTCCTACCCCGGCCTGTTTCCCGAACGCGTCTCCCTGACATTGCAGGACGGGCGGACCGTCCTGGTCGATCGCGCCGCTTCCCAGCGACGTCCCGGAGGCCCCACCGGTTCGAGACTCCCAGGGGCGCTGGCTGCGCGACGGTCAGGTCGCCTACATTCGAATCCCATCGTTTGGCGATCCGGTCTACGAACGAACCGCGGTCGAGCTCGTCCGGCAGTTCTCCGCCGCGCCACACCTGATCGTCGACGTGCGTGGAAACGGCGGCGGCTCGACGCCGCGACAGCTCATCGCGGCGCTGATGAACACGCCGTGGCGGACCTGGCAGGAAACCGGGGCACAGCAGATCGCGTTGTTGGAGGCCAGGGCGTTGCGCCGCTCCAGGTGATGCGCGCCGCTCGCCAGCAGGCGCCGTCGAAGGAGGCCTATCAGGGGAGACTGTTCCTGCTGGTCGACCGGTTTTGCGGCTCCGCGTGCGAGGACTTCGTCATGCCCTTCAAGGACACCGGGCGCGCCACCATCGTCGGCGAGACCACGCAAGGCAGCTCGGGGAATCCGTATCGAACCGAGGTTGGCACAGGGTATGACCATCGCCGTCGGGGCAGTGCGCTACCGGTTCCCGGACGGCGCGCCCTTCGAAGGCATCGGGATCGTCCCCGACGTCACGGTCGAACGGCGCATTGCCGATATCGCCGCCGGCCGCGACGCGGTCCTGGCGCGGGCGGAGGGCCTGGCCAGCCGGGGGTGTCAGGCATTGAATCGTGAACGGCGGCGGTCGCGGTGTCAGGCAGTGAATCGTGAATGCGCGACGTCCACACGTTCAGGCCCCCCTCGACCTCGGGCCCGGCTCAGTGCAGAAGAGGGTGTCAGGCACCGATTGAATCGGATTGAATCCGGGGAGACGCAACGACGTGGTGTCAGGCACCAAACACAGCTCGCGCACCAAACGGTGTCAGGCACCCGAATCGTGACCGAATCGACGTCCTGCGGCGAGGACTCCGGCGGTCATCACGGCACCACAAGCCCCGGCGATCTCCGGGCTCGGGTCAGAGCCCTGCTGACCGTCGAGGGCGCCACGCTCAGAAACCTCGCGATTTCTGCGACCCGATACCCGTGTGTGGCATGCGCGACGAGGATCAAGCGCATCACGGCTGCGACTGTCGCTCGTCCTCGCCGGAGAACACCTGCATCCAACGACAGCTGCGCCCACTCGGCGGCAGCCGGCGGAGACCAGCCGGCTCTGCGCCGCCGCGCAGGGACCCAATGACAGCCTCCTTGAAGCGAGCCGTGCCGAGTGCGGCCGGCGTGCCGAACGACCACGAGAGCCCGGTCGGATCCTGGGTGTACGCGGCAAGCGCCGCTGCGCGTCGGACAGCCGCGTCGGCGCGAAAGGCCCAGCGCAGCCAATCCAGATGGAGCCACGCCGGCGGGTCTTCCAGGCCCGCTGTCCAGCGATGCGTGCTCCAGGGCCAGTCCGCCGGATCAGTCGCACAGCTGTGCCTTGACCGGGTTGATCACAATGTAGCGCGCGACCCGCCGCAAGTACTTCTCGCGCTGGACCACGATGGACACAAACCGCTGTTCGAACGTGTGTCCCACCCGCGCATGCCGGCGATTGAACGCTTTGGAGTACTCGCTGTTCAGGCTGCGGATGAACTCGGACAGGTTGCGGCGCGGCGTGTCGAGCAACAAGTGGTAGTGCGTGCCCATCAGACAGCCGGCATACACGCGGACACCGTAGTCGGTGGCAGCCTCGCTGAACGTCTTCATGAACATCCACCGGTCGTCGTCATCCTCGACGATCATCGACTTGCGGTTGCCCCGCGCCATCACGTGGTAGACCGCGCCCGGGAACTGCAGGCGGGGACGCCTCGGCATGCGAGGACCGATCGCAAACGACGGGCCGTCAGGAGGCCACTGAGATCCTGGAGAATTTCGAGGCCAGTCGACCGGCAGATTGCAAATACAGCGCCCTCCGGGTGCGGCGTGCCACGCACAAATTGCGGCGTCAGTCGCTCGCAGGGTCTCGGGCGAAGTCCCTCTGGAGTCTCCGACGCCAATCGATTCACGATGCAGTGCCTGACACCTCTCTGTGCGTGGCGCACGATTCGGTGCCTGACACCCACCGTTGCCCACCGTTGCCGTGATCCCCGCACCTCCATCACGATTTGGTGCCTGACCCTCTCCGTGCGTCCCACTTGGTGCCTGACCCTCTCCGTGTGCCCCGTCGTGCGCCCCGATGCCCGTGCTCGGTGGTGCACGTGACACCGCTGCGTGCCTGTCACCGTCCAGGCGAGCGGCACGAGCCCGAAGCTGCCCAAGCCAGCGGATGTGGTGATCGTCGTCGATACCTACCATCACCTGCCGAACCGTCCGACCTACGTCAGCGATCTCCGAAGTCACTCGCGCCCGGTGGCCGCGTCGCGATCATCGACTTCAGGAAGGACGCGCCGGAAGGACCGCCGCCGGAGTTCCGGTTTGAGGCGGACCAGATCATCGGGGAATGGCACAGGCGGGGTACCGGCTCGACGCGCGGCACGACTTCCTGCCGCGGCAGCACTTCCTCGTGTTCAGCGCCGACGATCGCTTCCTTGCCTGACTCGCCGTCTCCCTGATTCACGATTCACTGCCTGACACCCTGCGCGCCCGGTCCCGCCTTTGCCGTGCCACGCCTCGGCGTGGGCGGCCTGCGTCGGCGAGTACGCCTCCCGGAAGAAGCGATCGTAGAACTCGGGATCGATGTGATGGCACTGCATCCAGATGCCGGCCGAATCGATGGCGTGGCAATGCGCGGGAAACCGCCGGTAGGTCTTCCAGATGTAACGGCAGATGGCACGCACGACTTCGACGATTTCCGGCTCGACGTGCGGCGATTCGCGGATGAACGCCGCCTCGGCCTCCGGCTTCATGCTCGGCGCCGCGGTGCCGGCCTTCGAGTAGAGCCCGGACGGTCCGTATTTCTCCGCGAGGATCGCGTCGATGGCGGCGTCGGTGTCCTTGAAGTACGGCGGCGCATACGACTGCAGCACGCCGTCGAGGCCCACCGGGTTCGGTGTGGACGCTGGGTACGGCCTCGGGATCAGCCGTTTCTTGGGTCGCTCGAAGCGGAACCCCAGGCCTGGTCCGATGTCGGGATAGCCACCCAGCATGATGGTGTTCTCGAACGCGGCATGGATCCAGCCGCCAAGGCCCATGCTCTGCGCGACGAGCGCCAGGTTCTGCAGCAGCAGCATCGCTTCGTATTCGGTGCGTCCCTTCGCGTAGAAGCCGAGGGGGATCGGGATCTGCTTGTTGAGGAACTTCGATTTCACCCACCGCTCGCAGCCACACGGCGACCAGTTGTTGAAGTCGTCGAGGAAGACCGGACGCCGGCCTGGCTCCTGTGCCAGCACGTAGAACAGACCGTTGATGTACTGCCGTGTGACCTCGGTGACGGGCATGAACATCGTGCTGCCCGGCACGTTCGACACGTATTTGTTGCCGCCCGCGTAAGCCGGGAAGTCGCGCGGAAACTCGAGGCGGCCATCCTTGACCTTGACCTTGCACCGTTCCGCATGCGTGATGAGGTCGTCGGCCGACATCGTGCGCACGTTCACTGGAGGGCCCGGATCGTCGGGCCGCTTCAGCATGTAGGTGCCCTCGTCGTTCCACATGAAGAACACCGTGCTCTGGGCGTTGTCGGGGCTGCCGGCGGCGCGGCCGGATCCTTCCACGCACGGCGTGCCGAGGAGCGGCTTTCCGTCGGCGGTTTCGTAGGGGTTGTCCCAGTAGGGCAATCCGGTCACCCCTGTGGCGGCGATCAGGTACGCCTCCTCCAGCCGGGACAGCGGCTGCGGGTCGAGCTTCGACTGAAACGACAGGCTGCCGGAGCGGAATGCCGACCCGGCCGCGACGCGGCGCGATCGCCGTCCGAAAATCGCGTCCCACAACGGATACTCGCGAGCCGCGGCAAAACCTCGGGGTGCGCTCATCTTCGTCTCCCCTTTCACGCGCCGGACTGTACGTCGCAGGGCGCCGAGGTCAATCCGGTTCCAGGCCCCTCCTGGCGGGTGTCAGGCAGTGAATCGTGAACGGTTAACTCGTAGGATGACTGCCCCGTTCACGATTCACTGCCTGACACCCGCCCTCTTTCGCCGGTACGCCTCCAACTTTGCTCACCGCGCCGGTACGCCTCTTGCCATCCGCGACGCCGTGCGGCCCGCCGACGGAGCGGGGCTGGAGGTGCGTGGTGAATTATTGGGCGCTCTTGGTGCTCCTGGCGGTGGCGGTCGCGACGATGCGTCACTTCGTGGGGCCACAGCTGGAGTCGTTGAAGGACAGTCCCGAGCGCGGGCGGGCCGGTGGCGCCGCTCGCGTGTGCTTCGAGACGGTCTACGCGTTCCTGCTGGTGGCCTTGGCGACCTACGGCGCGGTCGGCGGGTGGATGCTCGCCATCCAGGCGGCGTCTTCGTCGCCGGCCGACGCCTACTGGCTGGTGGTACTACCGCTGGTGGTCGTGGCCGCCGTGCTGCTCACCCTCCTGATCGGCGGGGTCGTCAGAGCCCGACGGCGGCAAGCCGAGTATCAGACGATCGAGGCCGAGCTTCGCCACTTGCAGGAGCTGCGCGTTCGGTACGCCCTGGCCGCGGCAGAGGAGGGCGCCTATGTCTCGTGGTTCGCCCCGATGGACAGGCGCATCGAGGAGCTGCTGGAGAAGCGTGAGGTGGCCTTGCAACGCGCGATGGCGGTGGCTCGAGACGGCCTCACCGCGCGCGTGTGGCAGATGCTGGTCCGCGGCCGCGCGCTCGCCAGCGTGAACGAAGTGACGGTGTCAGGCAGTGAATCGTGAACGTGAACTCGTGGGATGACGGCCCTTGTTCACGATTCACTGCCTGACACCCTCCGCCCGTCGCGCGCTACGCGCTGCGCAGCGAACGCGCGACGAGACCAAGCCCGCCGAACAACAGCACCAGCATGGCAATCGTGTTGAACAACGTCGTCTGGCGGAAGTAGATGTCCATGTGCATCAGGATGCTGGCGAAGATGATCGCCGCACCGGCGCTCGTGAGCAGCCACCCGACGACCGACTTCCCGTTGTAGAAGAGGATCCCGATGCCGGCGAGCAGCGGCAGGAGGGTCAGGCCAAAGCCGCCGTACTGGCCGAACCGCCAGAAGGACGTCGTCACCTGCACCTGGTTCAGGATCAGATATCCCCCTGCGGCCGCCATGATCAGTCCGATGAAGAACTGACCGACGCCGCCCGGGGTGCCGCCGGCACCTGCGCGGCCGGGCGATGAAGTGGACACGCAGAGAGGATACCAGCAGGGCGGCGGAACGATTCACTGCCTGACACCCCCATCCCAGCGGGTTGAATCGGGGCGGGGGCGGTAACATGGACGTCATGTTGTTCCACCAGCGGCGGGTCGCGCCGCCACTCGACGGGTGGGTCGAGTCGATCTGGCTCTGCCGGAGCGACTGGCGGCCGCGGGCGCTCGAACGGGTCCTGCCGTCGGGCCGGGCGCAGCTGATCGTGAACCTCGCCGAGGACGAGACGCGGGTCTACGAGGATGGCGACGCCGGCCTGGTCTGTCGCGAATCGCCGGGCTCCATCCTGACCGGAGTCACCACGCGCTTCGAGATCATCGACACCGATGAACAGGCCTTCGTCGCCGGTGTGGTCTTCCGCCCCGGCGGCACCGTGCCGTTCGTCGCCGCACCGGCCAGCGAGTTGGGCCGCGCCGACGTCCCGCTCGAGGCGCTCTGGGGCCGCCAGCGCACGCAGCGGTTGCGGGAGCAGTTGCTGAGCGCCGTCGATCCGGATGCCACGCTCGACGTCCTGGAAGCGGCGCTGCGGGACACCTGTCGTGGGAAGGCGCCGCACCCCGCGGTGCACTACGCGCTCGCGGCGTTTCGTGCGCAGCCCTCGGTCGCCCGGATTCGCGACGTGACCGACGCGATTGCCCTCAGTCCCAAGCGCTTCGTCGAGCGGTTCAAGGCGGATGTCGGCGTCACCCCCAAGCGGTATTGCCGGATCCTCCGGTTCCAGCGGGTCCTGACGGGCGTGCATCACCGCGGCCCGACGGATTGGACGGGGCTCGCGCTGGCGTGCGGCTATTTCGACCAGGCCCACCTGATCCACGACTTCCGCGAGTTCTCGGGGCTGACACCAACCGCCTACGAAGCCGCCCGCACGGCGTTTCAGAACCACGTCACATTCTTACAATCCAGCGAACGATGACGTCGGGCAGAATGGCGTCCATGCCCGACACCATTGACACCTACCGCACGCTGACCCCCTATCTCGTCGTCCCTGACGCGGACGCCGAGTTGACCTTTCTGAAAACGGCGTTCGGCGCGACCGAAAAATCCTGCCAGCGCAACGGCGACGGCACGGTCATGCACGCCGAGCTCACCGTCGGCGATTCGCTCGTGATGATCGGACAGGCGAACGGCCAGTGGAAGGCGTTGTCGGCGGCCCTCTACCTGTGGGTCCCAGACGTGGACGCGCTGTACGCGCGTGCGCTGGATGCGGGAGCCACGTCGGAGTCGGCGCCTGAAGACAAGCCCTATGGCCACCGGAATGCCGGCGTCGTGGATGCGAACGGCATCACCTGGTGGATTGCGGCGCCGGTGAAGTAGTCCGACCGTCGCGAGTGCGGCGCGAATGCGGTGTCAGGCAGTGAATCGTGAATCTGACACCACCCCGGGGGACACCACTCGAGGGTCGTTCACGATTCACTGCCTGACACCGCTGACCGCCGCTGACCGCCGCTGACCGCGGCTGACTCCTGACCGCGGCTGACCGTTCACGTAGAGAGACCGGTCAAGCCGGCCGGCATAGAATAGCCGTATGGGCGCGCACGATCCTCCGCGACCGGCCCGATCGTCAATCGACGACATCATCGACGTGTACAAGAAGGATGTCGATCGGCGAGTGCTGCGGCAGGCGCTGAAGCTGACGCCAACCCAACGCCTGCAGCGGCTCGTCGAGCTCACGCACTTCACCGAGCGAATGCAGCACGCTGGCCGGAAGCCGCCAGCGTGACAGACTTCGAGCGGGTCCTGCAGGCGCTGTCGGCCGGCGGTGGCGAGTACATCCTGATTGGCGGACTCGCCGCCAACGCTCACGGAGCGATTCGAACGACGCGCGACGTCGATTTCGTGACGCCACCTCGCGGAGCCTTTGACATGCGTATGTCTGGCTGAGACGCTCGGGCATGCGAACCACCGTCAGGCTCGACCCAGGCCTGCTGACGAAGGCCAAGCAGGAAGCGCGCAAGCGCGGAGAGACTTTGACCAGCTTGATGGAGCGGGGGCTGCGGCTCGCCATCTCAGGCTCGCACAAGCATGCACGTTCGGCGCGCGTGAGGCTTCCGACGTCGAAGGCCACGGGCGGTGTCCGGCCGGGATCAATCTCGATGACACGGGCGATGTGCTCGACTGCCTTGACGACATCCGATGATCGTGCCGGACGTCAACGTCCTCATCTGTGCCTGAGCAAGAAGATACTTGCGAGCCGGCCGACAGGTGCCAGAGGATAGGGTCATGTCGAGCAGCCTCGAGACCCTGACGGTCGACGCCTTTCAGCCGCGAGTCGGCCAAACCTTCCGGATCCGCCCGCGTCCTGAGAGTGAGGTCGAAGCCGAGCTCATCGAAGCGCGCGCGCTCGGCGGCGGCCCGAGCCGGGCTCCGTCGGAAGCGTCACAGCGGCGGACGCCGTTCTCGCTGTCGTTTCGCACGAGCCTGATGGCCCCGCTGCCACAGAGCATCTACGAGGTCGTGCACGACGAGATGGGCGTGTACGAGATCTTCCTGGTGCCGGTCGGACCCGACGGCAAGGGGATGGTGTACGAGGCGATCTTCACGTAGATCGCGGTTCGCGGGTTCGCGGGTTCGCGCCATTCGACTCGCCTGCGTCATTGCGCTCGCTCATGGCAGCTACTGTAATCGGGAGCGTTCACGATTCACTGCCTGACACTCCGAAGTTGGAATTTCAACATGCCAAGCACAAGGAGCGTGCTCGATTGGAAGGACCTAGGGCCAGGGCTTCTCCTCGACGCTTTTCTCGATCCTCCGACGCGCGATGCCGTGCTGACCGACGCGCGTGCCGCGGCTGGCGCGGCGGCCACCGTGCACGGCCATGGCCGCACGGAAGCTGTCTCCCGCGTCAGGCATGCGACACAGCTGGCAGTCAGCGACGCCACGCGCCGTCTCGTCGATCGCCGTCTGTCGGACCTGACACCGGCGCTGACGGAGCGGTTCGAGGTCGCGCTGTCGGCTCATGAGCCGCTCCAGTTCCTGCGCTACGAGACCGGAGGCTTCTTCGTCGCTCACCAGGACGGCAACACCCCGCTGACCCGCGATCGCACACGGGATCGGCGGATCTCGATCGTGATCTTTCTCAATGCGCAGACTCCCGGGAATCTTTCCGGCGGCTACACGGGGGGCGAGCTGGTGTTCCATGCGCCTTACCCGCAGGGCGAGCTGCGTCAGGCGGTCGTCGGCGCCGCCGGGTCGCTTCTCGCGTTCCGGTCCGAGACGACGCACGAAGTCACGATGGTGACGGGCGGCGAGCGCTATACCATCGCGACCTGGTTTCGCGCCTCCGACGCTGCGAATGCCGAGAGCTACTGACGTCGCAGTGGATCGTTGGACGTGGGGATTGGTTGGTGGATCTCCCGCCTTCGCGCTTCGCGCTACGGCGCGGCAAGCCACTCCATGAACAAATAGACGCCTTTGTCCTCGAGCTGTCGAAAGCCGAGACGCTCGTACAGCCTGAGCGCGGGGTTGAAGCGCTCGACGTGAATGCTCAGCGGCTTGCCCGCGGCCGCGGCTTCCGATTGCAGTGCCCTCACCAACCTCGAGCCGATGCCGCGATTGCAGGTACTCGGGAAGCAACGCGATGTCGATGATGCGGATGTCGTCGTCTCTGCGCGCCACGTAGAGCCGGCCGGCTGGCTGCGCATCGACGAGAATGGCGTCGAAGGCCGCCCCTTCGTACTGCTCCTGGTAGTAGGCGTGCTGCGCGTCGAACTGCATCTCGACGAACGCCGCCTTCTGCGTCGCGTCCCAGTCCACCACGGCCAGTTCCCACTCGCGAGTGCTCCCGTAGACGGCCAGCAGGAACGACCGGTCATCCGGCCGAATCGGACGCAGCGTGAGAGCTGCGTCCGAAACCAGGTGTGCCGCGCCCTCGACGGTCACGGTCTCTGCGGGAAGATGCCCTGCAGCGCGATGCAGAAGTTCAGGGTGAGGTAGGGCTGCAGGTTGTTGTGCGGCAGGCCGCCTCCCGCAGGAGGCAGCCCCTGGGGCGCCATCGCCACGAGGTTGGCGTTCGACGGCTGGTACGCCGTCGCACCGGTCGAGCCCGCCAGACTTGCCGACGGACCGGGTGCGAACAGGTCGCCCGGATCGCTCGACGCCCGCAGCGCGTGCGTGTGCGCCGGCATCTCGCTCACGAGGAGCGTGACACTCTCGGCGCCGGACACTTCGCCCAGATCGCGCAGCGACAGTCCCTGCCCCTGACCCGGCTGCATGGGCGCATTGCCCTGCAAGTCAGGCAACGCGAAGGTGCTCTTGCCATCCCCGCCGTATGTCGTTCCGAGCAGCGAAAACAGGGCCGTATTCTGCGAGATCGGCATCAGTTGCCCGTTACAGAACGCCCAGCCCGTCGGCGGGAAGTTGAAGGGGAAGATCCTGATCTCGGCCACGAACTGATCCGACATCGTGCGCTCCTACGTCTGGCTCGGGAACACCCCGAACAGCGAAATGATGAAGTTGATGCACAGGAACGGCTGACAGTTCTCGTGCGGCTGGCTGCCGCCTGCCGGGCTGATCGCGCCGGCGTTCATGGCTGCGCCAGGCGGATCGGCGATGTATAGCGAGATCGTGCCGTCGGTCTGCGAAACAACGTTGTTCTGCGGATTGGGGCTGTTCCCCGCACTGGCCGACGCCGTCAGCGGATGCGTGTGTGCGGGGATCTGGGTCGTGGCGAGCGTGACCTGTTCGGCGCCCGCCATCTCGCCGAGCTGATAGGTCGTGCCATCCGGTCCGGTGCCCATGTGAATGGGCACGCGGCTGGCCAGGTTCGGCAGGTTGAAGGTCTCCTGGCCGTCACCGCCATAGGTGGTGCCGATCAACTGGAAGAGGACATCGTTCTCAGAGATCGGCAGGGTTTGTCCTTCGCAGAACATCCAGCCGTTCGGCGGGAAGTTGCCTGCGAACATGCGAATCTCTCCGACGTATGGTGCCATCTCGTTCTCCCTAGTTCTGCGAGGGGAAGATGCCCTGCAGCGCGATGCAGAAGTTCAACGTGAGGTACGGCATCATGTTGTTGTGTGCCTGGCTGCCGCCGACGCTGGTGACCGACTGCGGGTTCAGCGTCGTGAGAGAGGCCGCCGCGTTGTAGGCGTTGTTCAGCGGCCCCAGGAACGCGCCATTGGGAAGCGCCTGGGTGCCGGTTGAGCTCGAGGACGCCATCGCCGAATGGAGGTGGGTCGGCAACTGCTGGATGTTGACCGTGACGGCGGTGGAGCCCGCCGCCTCGCCGAGGCTATGGCCGCTGCTCATGTGAATCGGTGCGCGCCCGCGCAAGTTGGGCAGCGCAAACGTGGTCTGCCCGTTGCCGCCATAGGTCGTCCCGAGCAGCGCAAACAGTGCCTGGTTCTGATTGATGGGCAGGAACTGCCCGTTGCAGAGGGCCCACCCCTTGGGCGCAAAATTGAAGCTCACCAACTTGATTTCTGACAGGAACGGTTCAGACATCGATCCTCACTCCTCTTTCAAGCGTTGCTGGGTCCTCGCCGAATCTCTAGCGCGGCTCCGCCTCAGACCGCCGAGACGATGTCGCGGGTAAGCGTCACCTCTTACGGCATCTAGGGCGTCGGGCATGCCGCGCCGCCGGTAAAGCCTCCGGAGCTGAAGGCGGCCACGCCGCTTTCACCGCCAGGGTTCTGGCCCTGGATGAACGCGACCACGGCGGCGGTATCGGTCGCGGCACCCGCGTACCCTGGCAGCCGCACCGTCGTCGATTGACGCTGGCGCAGGCGGAAGTCTCCGAACGTGCTTCCGCCTGGAATCGAGTCCTGACCGCTGCCGGCCAGCGTGTTGCCGCTCAGGTTCAGGCAGATCTGGTAGGCGTCTCCGCCGATCGTTCCGCCATTCAGATGGAAGCCGTTCGTCGCAAGATTGCCACTCGCCTGCGTTTCGGGCTCGGTCACGGTATTGCCGGTGACCGTCACGTTCATCGCCCCGGTGCCGATAACGCCGCTGCCGCCGGTCTGCATGAAGATCCCGTCGTTATCGAACTGCCGCACCGTGTTCCCGGTAATCGACGCCGTGTAGGTTCCGCCCCCGTCGCTGAGCACGAAGATGCCAGAGCCTTCCAGCGAGCCGGAACCCTGGATGCCGGTCGCCCCCACGAGGTTGTTGGCGATGGTGCCGCTATAAGTCCCGGTGCCACCCAGCTTGTTGACGGCGAGCGCCGTGCCGCGGGCGCCTTGAATCGAGTTGCCCGACACGTTGAAGGTGATGTTGCCGTTCTGGCCGGTGTTGTTCCCCCCGACCACCCGGATCCCGCCCCCGCCGCCGACGACGGCCGGGTGGGCGTTGGTGATGGTGTTATTGGTGAACACGACGTCACCGGCCTGTGCCGCGGTGGTGTTGCTGTACTGGAAATGATCGCCGCGCGCCGACGTGAAGGTATTGCTGTTCGCGGTCACGTTCATGACCGCCGTCCCGGAGCTCTCGATCAGCAGCGCATCGCTTCCGGTGGCCGTGCTCATGGCGCCGAAGGTCGTGCCACTGATAGTGAGGCGGTTGAGCGTCCCGCTCGAGTTCAGCACCTGCATGTTGTGCTCGACGGAGCCACTGATGCTGCTGTTGGTGACCGACGCCGACCCGGTCAGATTCGCGAAGCTCACCGGGCCTTCGTCGAAGCCGTCGTTGGTGCCGTTGGTGCCATTGATGACCATGTTGGCCATCGTGAAGCCCTGAACGTCGGTGCCGCGAATGGCGAAGTTGTCGAAGTCGTTCAGCTGCATCCAACTGAAGGAGTGGTTCTTCGTGTTGTTCAGATAGATGCCGATTCCGCCCGTCGTCGCGCCATCGGCACCAGTCTTGTGCTGGATGGTTCCACCGGTGCCGGTGGCCGAATTGCCTGTCACGGTCAGGATGCCGTTTCCGGCTGCCGTGCCGGTGTTGTCGAGCACGATGCCGTTGCCGGCGCTCCCCGCGCCTGTGCCTGCCGTGATGCTCCTGAACGTAACACCGAATGTGCTGATCGGCGTGTTCGCGATGTTGAGCGCCGTGCCGGTCGTCGTCGTGATGGTGTTGACGATCGTCGTGTTGTTCTGCGTCACCGTCAGCGTGCCGCCGCCGGTCGCGGTGAAGCCCGGGCTGGCGCCCGTCGTCAGCGAGAGGCCGCCGTTGAACGTGATGGTGCTCCCGCTGTTGGCGTTCAGGAAGATGCCCTGGCCGGTGTCCGTGATCGGGCCATTGAAGATCACGGCGCCGCCGTTCTTGTTCTGGATGTCAATCGACCGGCCGGCGTTGCTGCTGATGCTCACCGTGCCGTTGAACGTGATCGGGAGGTTGCCCTGATTGATCAGCACTTCGGCCAGGCTCGTGTTGGTGAAGGCCGCATTGCTGACGCTGATCGCGCCGCTGCCTGACGACGTCACGTTGGTCAGGCTGAGCGCGCTGGTGCCGCCGGTCACGTTCACCTGATCGATGGTGCTCGGCACCGTGGTGACCAGGGCGCTGGCGGACATCGCCGGGATCGCCCCGACCGGCGCGAAGTTGAGGCCCGTGACCGTCACACCGTCGGCCAGCGTGGTAGTCCCCTGCAGCGTCGGCCGCGTCCCGTTGATCCCCGGGCGCGCCGCCGTGCCCGCCGGCGGGACGAGTCCCAGCACCACGGCGTCGAAGCTCACGCCGGGGACGCCCTGGCCGATGAGCCGCTCGCCCGCCAGCAACCCGAGATTGCCCGCGTAACTGATGCTCGCGATGTTGTTGTTGATCACGAAGATCCGGTCGCCGGCGAGGTTGACCGCGTCCGCCTGCGCGATCGTCTGGAACGCTTTTGCGTTGGTGCCGGTCCACGTACCGTTGCCACCGCCTGGCGCCGTGCTGTCCACGAACCAGACCGTCGGGCCGCTCACCGTGATGGTGATGACACCCGGCTGGCCCGTCACCGCGCCTGGCACGCTCTGCACGCCCGGTGGGGGGTTGCCATTGTCGGTCACGCGGTAAGTCAGTGTGAACGTGCCGGTCTGGCCCGGCGGCGGCTCGAAGGTGAACGTCCCGAGGTTTCCGTCGGTGATCGTGGCCACGCACCCCGGGCAGGCCAGCGCCGCCACCGAGGTCAGCGTGAAGTCCTGCGTGGTGAACCCGGGGTCGTTGTTGTCGACGTCGGTGACGTCGCCGCTGCCATTGGCGGCCAGGTTGATGGTGTAGCCAATCAGCAGGTTCGCCTGCGCGGTGAACGCCTTCGCGGCCGCGACGGGCACGTCGTTGACCGGCGTGACCGTGATGGTGAACTGCTGCGTCGCCGATTGATTGACGCCGCCGTTCGCGGTGCCGCCGTTGTCGGTGATCTGTAACGTGATCGTGGCCACGCCGTGCAGATTCGCCGCCGACGTGTAGGTCAGCGTCCCGTTGGCCGCCACCGCCGGCGCCGTGGCGAACAGCGTCGGGTTGGTGTTGTTGGTGATGACGAAGGTCACCGCATCGCTCTCGCCGGGACCGGGGCTGATCGCCGTCGCCCAGGCGACGACGGTCTGCGGGCCGGCATCTTCGGCGACCGTCTGATTGCCCCCGGCGGTGAAGCTGGGCGCGTCGTTGACGCCGGTGACGGTGACCGTGAAGGTCCGGACGACGGTCCCGTTGTCGCCGGGCGTCCCGAGATTCTCGTCGAGGCCGCCGTCGGTGACGGTCACGGTGATGACCGCGCTGCCGGAGGCATTGGCCACCGGCGTGTAGCTGAGCGAGCCGGTCGCCGCGGGGCTCGTATAGGTCACAGTCGGATTCGGGATGACGGCGGTGTTGTTACTCACCGCGGTGACCTGCAGCGGCTGGCTGCTCTCCCCGCTGCCGGCGGTGATCCCGGTCAGGTTCACGGTCTGCAGCCCGGCATCCTCCAGGATCGCCGCCGGATCCGCGATCGCATCCAGCGTCGGGGGATCGTTGACCGCGGTCACGGTGATCGTGAACACCTGCGCCGCCGATTGATTGACCCCGCCATTGGCGGTGCCGCCATTGTCGTTGAGCACCAGCGTGAGGCTCGCGATGCCGCTGGCGCCGGCCGCCGGCGTGTAGGTGAGCGTCCCGTTGGCCGCCACGTCCGGGGCCGTGGCGAACAGGCCCGGGTTGGTGTTGTTGGTGACGACGAACGTCAGGGTGTCGCTTTCGCCGGGACCGGGGCTGATCGACGTCGCCCACGCGGCGACCGTCTGCGGACCCGCATCTTCGAGGACCGTCTGATTGCCCCCCGCGGTGAAGCTGGGTGCATCGTTCACCGCCGTGACCGTCACGGTGAAGGTTCTCTCCACGAACGCGGTGCCGTCGTCGGTGACCCGCACCGTCACGATCGCGGTCCCGAACGCGTTGGCGACCGGCGTGTAGGCCAGCGACCCGGTCGCGTTCGGCGACGTATAGGTCACGGTGGGATTCGGGATCAGCGCGGTGTTGTTGCTGAGCGCGGTGACGGTCAGCACCTGCGTTTCGCCGCCGCCCGCCGTGATGCCAGTCAGGTTCACGGTCTGGAGCCCGGCCTCCTCGAGGATCGCCGCCGGATCAGCGATCGCATCCAGCGTCGGCGGATCGTTGTCGCCGGACACCACGACGGTGAACGTGCGCGACACGGTGCCGTTATCGCCGGGGGTCGCGAGATTGTTGTCCAGGCCGCCATCGGTCACCGTCACGGTGATGATCGCGCTGCCGGAGACGTTGGCCACCGGCGTGTAGCTGAGCGACCCGGTCGCCGCGGGGCTCGTGTAAGTGACCGTCGGGTTCGGAATGAGCCCGGTGTTGTTGCTCGAGGCGGTGACCTCCAGCGGCTGGCTGCTCTCCCCGGTGCCGGCGGTGATCCCGGTCAGATTCACGGTCTGCAGGCCGGCATCTTCGGCAATCGGCGCCGGATCGGCGATGGCATCGAGCGTCGGCGGCTCGTTCACGCCGGTGACGGTCACCGTGAACTGCCGGGTGAACGTCCCGTTGTCGCCCGCGGTCGCGAGGGTGTTGTCGAGGCCGCCGTCGGTGACGGTCACGGTGATGATCGCGGTGCCGAAGGCATTGGCCACCGGCGTGTAGCTGAGCGAGCCGGTCGCCGCGGGGCTCGTGTAGGTGACCGTCGGGTTCGGGATGAGCGCCGGCGTGTCGCTGATCGCGGTCACCTCCAGCGGCTGGGTCTCACTGCCCCCGGCGGTGATGCCGGTCAGGTTCACGGTCTGCAGGCCGGCGTTCTCGAGAATCGCGGCGGGGCTCGCAATCGGATCGAGCGTCGGCGGCAAGAGCACGATGACATTCAACGTGAACGCCTGGGTGGCCGCCGGCGTGACGCCATTGGCCGCGGTGAACGTCAGCGCGTAGGTGCCCTCGGTCCCGACCGCCGGCGTGCCGCTCAACGTCCCCGTCCCGTTCCCGTTGTCGGCGAACAGCACGTTCGCGGGCAGGGCGACGCCACCGATCGTCACGGCCGGCGGGGGCACACCGCTCGTCGTCACGGTGAACGAGCCGGCCACCCCGATGGTGAACGTCACGCTGTTCGCACTCGTGATCGCCGGCGCCTGGTTGACCGTCAGCGTGAACGCCTGCGTGGCATTCGGCAGGACGCCGTTGGCGGCCGTGATCGTGATCGGATACGCGCCGGTCGTGCCAGGGCCCGGCGTCCCGCTCAACGTGGCGGTGCCGTTGCCGTTGTCGACGAGGCCCACGCCGGCCGGCAGCGTGCCGGTGTGCGTGATCCCCGGCAACGGGAAGCCCGTCGTGCTGATCGTGAACGTGCCGGCGCTCCCGACGGTGAAGGTGGTCGCGTTCGGGCTGGTGATGGTCGGGGCCAGGCTCACCGTCAGCGTGAAGGCCTGCGGCGCGCTCGAGTCGGCGGCATTCGTCGCGGTGAAGCTGATCGCGTAGGTGCCGCCCGTGCCCGCGGCGGGCGTGCCGCTGAGAGTGCCGGTGCCGTCGCCGTTGTCGACGAATTGCACGCCGGAGGGCAGCGCGGCCCCGCCGCGTGCGATCGACGGCGCGGGGAACCCGCTCGTGGTAACCGTGAACGAGCCCGCCGCACCAATCGCGAACGTCGTGCTGGCCGCACTAGTGACGGCCGGCGCCTGGTTGACGGTCAACGTGAAGCTCTGTGTCGTGGTGCCGGAGCTGTTCGTCGCGGTGAAAGTCAGCGGGTACGCCCCGCCCGTGGCCGCGGCCGGCGTGCCGCTCAGCGTCGCGGTGCCGTTGCCGTTGTCCAGAAAAGTCACACCAGAGGGCAGCGCGCCGGTCGACGAGAGCGACGCCGTCGGGGTTCCGACCGTCGTGACCGTAAAGGTCCCGGCGCTGCCGACGGTGAACGCCGTGTTATTGGCGCTCGTGAACCCGGGGCTGTCGTTCACGGTCAGCGTGAACGTCTGGACCGCCGGGGGTGGCACGCCGTTATCCGCCGTGAAGGTGATGACGTATGTGCCGGAAGTCCCAGCCGCCGGCGTCCCAGCGAGCGTGCCGCTGCCGTTGCCGTTATCGACGAACGTGACGCCCGCCGGCAGGGCCGCGCCAGTCCGGGTAATCGCCGGTCGCGGGAACCCGCTCGTGGTAACGGTGAACGTCCCGGGCGCTCCGACCGGGAACGTCGTCGACGAGGCGCTGGAGATCGCGGGGGCCTGGTTCACGTTCAGCGTGAAGCTCTGCGTCGCCGTGGTGGGCCCGCCGTTGTCCGCCGTGAACGTCAGCGCATACGCACCGCCGCTGCCGGCGGCGGGCGTGCCGGCTAGCGTCGCCGTGCCGTCGCCGTTGTCGACGAACGTGACGCCTGCTGGAAGCGCGCCACTGGACGTGATCGCCGGCACCGGCGTGCCGCCGGTGGTCACCGTGAAGGTCCCTGCCGCCCCGGCCGGGAACGTCGTGGTCGAGGGACTGGTGAAGCGCAGGCCGAGTCGATCGCCTTGTGCGCCGATCGAGACGCCGCTGGCGGGGTTGTCCCCCACGTCGGCGAAGAAGCTCGCGAGCTCGTGCAGGTCCACACCGCTCAGGATGCGGACGTGCGGACCGCCGCCCGGGCCGGCCCCGAGGATCAGATCGACCCGGCCGTCGCCGTCGTAGTCTCCCGTCGCGACGCCGATGCCGCCGGCGAACGCCGGGTCGTACGCGTAGAAGCTCGCCAGCTCACCGAGATTGCGGCCGCTGAACACGCGCACATGAGGCCCACCGCCCGGTCCCGCGCCGGTGACGATGTCGCTCAACCCGTCGCCGTCGAGATCACCGGCGGCGACGCGGACGCCTCCCGCGAACCCGGTGTCGTACGCGTAGAAACTCTGCAGTTCGGCAAGGGTGCTGCCGCTGAATACCCTGACGTGTGGACCGCCGCCGGGGCCCGCGCCCGTAATGATATCGGCGCGTCCATCGCCGTCGACATCGCCCCCGGCCACGGAGACGCCGCCGGCGAACGCCGGGATGTACGCGTAGAAGCTCGCCAGTTCGCCAAACGTGCTGCCGCTGAACACGCGCACGTGTGGGCCGCCGCCCGGGCCGGCGCCGACGATGATGTCCGCACGCCCGTCCCCGTTGATATCGCCCGCCCCCACGTGCACGCCGCCCGTGAAGGCGGGATCGAACGCATAGAAGCTGGCGAGCTCACTCAGATCGATCCCGCTGAACACGCGCACGTGCGGGCCGCCGCCGGGGCCGGCGCCGGCGATGATGTCCGCGGTGCCGTCGCCGTCGACATCGCCGAGCGTCAGGCTCACACCGCCGAAAAATCCTGGGAAAGGATTGACCGTCCGCGTGCCGGTCGGTTCGATGAGCTGGACGTCGCCGGTGGAGCCTTGTGCCGGTCCCACCACGAGTTGAGCCGCCGCGGCGGCAGGCAGACCTAGAACGGCCAGCGCGGCCGCGCAAGCGCGGAGAACAACGGGAAGACGCGGTCGTGCCATGGCGGCCTTTCGGGTGTCCTGAGCAGAGAGCGCGTCACGATACATGCGACGTGTAAACGCTGACGCTGCAGGCTTCCTCGCCATGGTGTTTTTTTGCCCTTCGGCTCTCGCTGGTGTCCGGTCGGTAACCTTCGGAGTCGGCTCCGGGCCCGAAGGGAGTGTCATCTTACTTACACAGCTGGTCCGGGGGCAGCGGTGTTTGTCCTACACGCGCGCGGAGAAATGAAGTTCGCAGGGACGAGTGACGCGTGCTCACACCACCGGAGCGGCGGAAGCCCGTGGACCGACGTTCCGCAGCGTCCGCACGACGAATTGCGCGTAGAACTTCAGCGCCCGCAGCGCCATCAGGCCGAGGACCACCAGCACCGGTCCGGCCAGGACCGCGAGAATCGGCGGCAGGTTGTCGGTCTGAACGAACGGCAGATGGACGCCGATTATTTCCAGGACGCCGACGACGAACGACACCAGCCCAGCCACGACGAAGCTGAGTCCGATCGACCCGAGGGTCGTGACCGCCACCAGGGTGGGAATGCTGAAAGCGATCAGCAGACCGACGATGGTGAGCCAGCGGCCCGCGCCGCGCCGCGGTCGATCGGATCGCGGATGCAGCAGCAACTCGAGCGCGTAGGCGCGGCCGAGGGCGTCGGCCGGGCCGAGCGTCTCGATCACGGCGTCGAGTGGCTTTCCCGCGGCCATCGCCTCGGCGATGTGATTGCGGATCTCCTGGAGCACCTCGAGCCGGTCGGCCGGTTCGAGGCCGCCGATCGCGGTCTCGAGATGTGTGAGGTAGCGCTCGACGACGGGATGGTGCTGGGTCATGGGGTTTCTCCTGACACGCCGGCTCGCTCGACCGCTCCTACCATCTCGCCCCACTCCCGTTCGAGCGCCGCGAGCCGGCGCCGGCCTTCGGGGGTCAGGCGGTAGTACCTGGCGAGGGGGTCCGGCGGGCGATTCCCGCGTGAACGTTTCCAGGTAGTGGTCAGTCTTGAGCCGGCGCAGCAGCGGATAGACGGTGTTCTCCCCCGCCGCGAGCGGGCCGAGCGCCTCGAGCGTGGTCACGATCTCGTAGCCATAACTGGGCCGGGGCCGCAGCAGCTTGAGGATGCAGAGCTCGAGCACACCGCGACGGAGCTGCGAGGTCCAGTCGGCGGACGGGGTCACCACGTGTTACCCGCGCCTCGTCTTCTTCTTTGTCATCTAATGTGTGTCACACAGTAGCACGCTACTGTGCGGACACACAATAGGGCCGCAGCGGCCGCCAGGAGAACAGGACAAAGAAAACTGATTTCTTCCGGTCCTCCTGGCCCTCCTGTGAAGTTCACAGGCCCTGGAATTGCCCTTCCTGCCGCTGAAAGCAGCCGGCCGCCGCGAGCATCGGGGCGCTCCCTTGCTTACCGAGACGAGCGCGGCTATGCTTCGCTCGGTAACCGAGGGAAGCAATGACGCGGAACGATCTCGAACGCTGGCTCCACCGGCTGCCGCTCCGCTGGCGGTCGCTGACTCGCCGGACGCAGGTCGAGCAGGATCTCGCCGACGAGATCAACTACCACCTCGAACGGCAGGTCGACGAGCTCGTCGCCACAGGCGTCGGCCGTGATGACGCCTGGCGGATCGTCCGGCGCACCTTCGGCGGCGTCGAGCAGTCGAAGGAAGCCTGCCGCGATGCTCGCGGCGTCCGCGCGATCGAGCACGTGGGGCGGGATCTGCGGTACGCCATCCGCACTCTGCGGCGCCAGCCGGCCTTCACCGCCGCCGCCACGCTGACGCTCGCGCTGGGTATCGGGGCGACGACCGCCGTCTACAGCCTGATCGACGGCGTGCTGCTGTCGCCGCTGCCCTATGCGGCCCCCGAGCAACTGGTGAGCGTCACCGGGACGTATCCGAATGGCGCGTTCGCGGCGATGCGCCGTCAAGTCCACACCATGGACGTCGCGGCGTACGCCGATGGTCAGGCGTTCACCCTGACCGGCGTCGGCGCCCCAGTGCGCGTGCCCGGCACGCGGGTATCCGCGGAGCTCTTTCCGACGCTGGGAGTGACCCCGGTCCTCGGCCGATGGCTGCGCCCCGGCGAAGACGAGGCGCCGCACCACCGCCTGGTGATCCTGAGCCATTCGGCGTGGCAGACCCACTTCGGCGGCGATCCACGCATCATCGGTCGCTCGATCCGGCTCGACGCAGAGCCGCACGAAATCATCGCGGTCATGCCGGCGACGTTCGCGTTCCCGTCGCGGCGGTCCGAAGTGTGGGTGCCGCTCGGGCTCGATGCGCGCAACACCCCGCGCTACTGGGGCGGCGACTTCATGCCGATAGTCGCCCGCCGGCGCCCCGGCGCGACCCTGGCCGACACCCACGCCGACATCCGGTGGTTCCAGTCGCACATCGGGGCGCAGTTTCCCTGGCGGATGCCGTCGGACTGGAACGAGAGCGTCTCGACGATCCCGCTCCACGAGGCACTGGTCGGCGACGTCAAGCCGCGCTTCCTGATCATGCTGGCGGCGGTGGCGGTGGTGCTGGTGATTGCCTGCGCGAACGTCGCCAATCTCAACCTGGCGCGAGCCGCCTCGCGACAGAGGGAATTCGGGGTCCGCACCGCTCTTGGCGCCTCGCCGCGGCGGGTCGCGCAGCAACTGCTCACCGAAAGCGTCGTCCTGGCCCTGCTCGGCGCCGTCGCCGGACTGCTCGTCGCCGCCCAGGGGCTGGCGCTCCTGAAACTGGTGCTGCCTCCCGATACGCCGCGGGTGATGGACGCCTACCTGAACTGGCGCGCGCTGCTCTTCGCCGGCGTGCTCGCGATCGTGACGGGCTGCGCCTCCGGTCTCGCGCCGATCGTGCAGTTGGCGCGCGGGCGGCGTCGATCCGTGATCGCTCCCGGGGGGCGGGGATCCGGAAGCGCCGTCGCCAGCCGCTTGCGCGCGACGCTGACGGTGGCGCAGGTGGCCTGTGCGGTGCTGCTGCTGATCACCGCCGGCCTGCTGGTGCGTGGACTGTGGACGCTGTCGCATGCCGATCCCGGCTTCCGGGCGGATCGGCTCGTCACCGCGCGCATCTCGCCGGCTGAATCCGTCTGCAGCACCCCCGATCGATGCCTCGCGTTCTACCGCGAGCTCGAAGCCACCGTGCAGACGATGCCGGAGGTGCATGGCGCGGCGCTGGTGAACACGCTCCCGCTGACCGGTTCCGTCGCCAAACGGTCGGTGGAGCTCGAAGGCTACACGGTCCCGCCGTCCTCGGCCGCGCCGCTCTTCTGGATGCACGCGATCACGCCGGACTACTTCCGCGTGATGGACATCCGCCTCGAGCTGGGGCGCGCGTTCACGCCAGCGGACCTCTCCGGCCGCCCGGCCGTGGTGATCGTCACGGCGGCGACCGCGAAGCGGTTCTGGCCCGGCCAGCATCCCGTCGGCCGGCACCTGCGGTTCGTCGGCGAACGCCACTGGCACACCGTGGTCGGCGTGGTGGCGGACGTGCGCGGGTTCGACCTCGCGAGCAGCGTGCCCGGCTGGATCGACGGCGCGGTCTACTTGCCCCAGGGACCGAACGCCACGCTGGAAGACGGCCGGATTCCGACCGAGATGACGATCGTGCTGAACGCCTCGATGGATCGCGAACGCGTGACGGCGGTGCTCCGCGATGCCACCGCGAGCGCGAGCGGCGCGGTCGTGGTCGGCGACGTCCGCACGATGGACGCGATCGCCGCCGATGCGGTCGCCGCGCCCGCGGCCACGACCTCGGTGCTCGTCACCGTGGCGGTGCTCGCGCTGACCCTGGGGTCGATCGGCGTCTACGGCGTGCTGTCCTTCCTCGTGTCGGGGCGGACCCGCGACATCGGCATCCGCCTCGCGCTCGGCGCCCGGCCCGCGGATGTCTTCTGGCTGGTGATCGGCGAGGGGGCCACGCTCTGTGCGATCGGGATCGCGCTCGGGCTCGTTGCCGCCCTGGCGGCGACCCGGTGGCTGTCGAGCGAGCTGCACGGCGTGAACCCCGCCGATCCGCTGACCTATGCCGCCGCAGCCAGTGCCGTCGCGATCGTGTCGCTCGCCGCCTGTTACCTGCCCACCCGACGCGCGATGCGTGTCGATCCGCTGATCGTGCTCAGAGAGGGCAGCTAGCTGACGCCGCGGGGCTCTTCACCCGGCCAAAGACCCGCCCAGAGACGACGATTTGGTCATCTGGCTACCGGCTCTAGCCGCAAGCCTGCAGTCAGCCCTGCCTTCCGGCTAATGCGGAAGCCACGAGAGCGGCCCGGCACACATGTTGCCTCCGGCACTACATGGTCGCCATGAGAATGCCCGCCGTGGGATGGCGCTCGGTCATCACACTTCTGCTCCTGTGCCTCGTCCAGCCCACCCGGGCTCTCGGCGCGGGCCAGGCTCCCGTGCCCCTGTCGGAGCGCGCGCGCGGAGCTGAGCGAGTGGTCGTCGGGCGCGTCGTCTCGGTGACCCCCGAATGGCAGGTCAACGAATTCGGCGATCGGTTGATCGTGTCGGTGGTCCGCGTCGGCGTCAGCGAGACACTCAAAGGCGAGGCGGCGCCGATCGTCGACGTCGAAGTCGAAGGGGGCACCATCGGCACGCTCACACTGCACGTCTCCGATCAGGTGTCGTTCGCGCCGGGAGAACGCGCCACCTTCTTCATCAGGCGGAACAGGCGCGGGAAGTTCGTCCCACACCTGCGGGGCCACGGACTCCTGAAGCTCGACCCCGCCAACCGCGTGCCGGGCAGCAGCCTGACGCTGGATTCCATTCGCCGCGAAGTCGCGGCGGGAAGAGGACGGTAGCGGCAATGGCGTTGCCTTCCATCCGGCCGATCGCCGGCCTGCTTGCGACCACCGTCGCGGCCGTGGCACTGCTGTCCGGCAATCCGACCGCGTTCGCGCTGATCGGGCCGAGCTGGGCCCAGTCGCAGACGCCCTTCGTCGTCAACGCCGCGAACCTGGATCTCGCGGGCGACGCCGCCGACGCGGCGGTGCGCGCCGGTGCAGCCGTCTGGCAGCAGCAATCGGGGGCCTTCCGGTTCGCCTACGCCGGTCCGAGCACCCTGGCCGTCACGGGCAACGACGCGATCAATCTCGTGCTGTTCCGTAACGCGTCGAGCGGCTCGGCCATCGCCACTGCGTATTGGTGGTCCAGTGGATCGCGGATCATCGATGCCGACATCGTGTTCTGGGATGCGGCCTTCAGATTCTTCGCCGGGTCGAGCGGCTGCGCCGGCGGCTTCTACATCGAAGACATCGCGGCGCACGAATTCGGCCATGCGCTCGGTCTTGGACATTCCACTTCGTCGGCCGCGACCATGTATCCGTCAGCCGCATCCTGCGACACCGGGTTGCGCGCGCTGGATGGTGACGACATCGCCGGAGTGCGTGCGCTGTACCCGTCGACTCAGCTGCCTCCCACCCCCCCGACCGGGTTGCGCATTGTCGGCGTGGGACGCTAGGCGTTCGTCTTCCCAGCCGTCTTGTTCGCTCGCGTCAGCGTGTGCGGTGTGCGGCGCGGTGTGCGGCACGCGCGTCGGCTTTGTGCACGTTCCGCACACGCCTGCGCCCGAACCGCACGAATCAGCGGCCTCGCGCGCTCCACTCCAGTGGACCCCTTCTTGCTCCCGACAAGACCGTTTCGTCATCGATTCGCGAGGAGGAGTCGTGTTGAAGTCAGTGGCCCCGGGGCGTGGCACGCCTCGCGTTGCAGGGTCTGCGCTCGGCGCCCAGTTAGTGAAAAGCGGATTGATCAATCAGCACGATCTATCCATTGCCGAAGATCATGCCGCGCGTGAACGCATCGAGCTGGTCGACGCCGTCGTCACCACTGGCATGGTCGAGGAACAAAACGCCTACGGGGCCCTTGCCGCGGCCGCCGGCAGCGACCTGGTGCCGCTCCGGGCCCACGAGTTCAGTGAGCTGGCGATCCGGCTGCTCCCGGAGCGGATCGCGCGCAAGCACGAGCTGGTGCCGCTGGAGGTCAACGACCGCACCCTGACGTTCGCCACCTGCCGGCCGCTCAATCCCGAGGCCGAGCGCGACGTCGCGTTCGCGTCGGGCCGCCGGACCCGCATGCTGGTGGCCAATCGATCCGAACTGATCGCCGCGCTCGATCGCTGCTATCCGAAGCTGCGCGAGCTCGACGTCCTCGCCCAGCGGCTGCGAACCGAGCGGCCGGACGTCGAGCCGTCCGAAGTCACGGCGAGCGGCACCGTTTCCCCGGTCATCGAGCTGTGCGATCACCTGATTGGCCGCGCCGTGGACGTCGGCGCGAGCGACGTGCACATCGAGGGGGGCAACGAGGGCACGCTGATCCGCTATCGGATCTGCGGCGTGCTCGAACCGGTGCTGACCTTACCGGCGAGCGTGTCGCAGCCGATTCGCAACCGCTTCAAAATCATGGCGCAGGCCGATATCGCCGTCCGCCACCGTCCGCAGGACGGATCGTTCCAGCTCAAAGTGAACGGCCGCCCGATCGACGTCCGCCTCTCCACGCTGCCGACCGTCGATGGAGAGAAGCTGGTGATGCGCGTCATCGACAGCCACAGTCCGCTGACCTCACTCTCCAGCCTCGGCTACGACCCGGACACGCTGATGCGGCTCGAGCGGGCGCTGGCGCGGCCCGACGGCCTGGTGCTCGCGACGGGACCGACCGGCTCGGGCAAGACCACCGCGCTCTACGCCGCGCTCGGCCACCTGCGCACCGGCCGCACCAACATCGTCAGTGTCGAGGATCCGGTGGAGCGCAGCATTCCCGGGGTCTCGCAGATTCCCGTGAACGTGCGCGCCGGCAACACCTTCCAGACCATCCTGCGATCGCTGCTGCGCCAGGATCCGAACGTGATCATGGTCGGCGAGATCCGCGACGCCGAAGTCGCGCAGATCGTCGGGCAGGCCGCCTACACCGGCCACCTGGTGCTGTCCTCGATGCACACCGTCGACACCGCGACCGCGATCACCCGGCTGACCAACCTCGGGCTCGAGCCATACAAGGTGGCCGAGAGCCTGTCGGCGGTCCTCGCGCAGCGGCTGTTGCGAACGCTCTGCCAGCACTGCCGTCGGATGCACACCGAGTTCGAACGGCGTCAGCAGGGGGCCGAGCACCAGATGGACTCGATTCCCGCGACCGCCGGCGCCGGCTGCGAACACTGCAAGTTCACCGGCTACTCGGGCCGGCTGCCGGTGACCGAGCTGCTGACCCCCTCCGATGCCCTGCGCGACGCGATCGTCCGTGGCGCCACCGCCCACGAGATCCGCTCCGCGATGCGGGGCGCGGGCGTGCTCACGATGCGGGAGCAGGCGCTGCGCCTGGTGGCCAACGGGATCACCTCGATCGCCGAAGTCAACCGCGTGCTCTCCGCCACCACCGTCACCAGCCGCCAACACGGCCGCCAGCGCGTGCTGGTCACCGACGACGAGCCGATTACCAGGATGCTGGTGAAGCTGCTGCTCGAGAAGGCGGACTTCGAGGTGCTCGAGGCGGCGAACGGACGCGACGCGGTCGAGATCGCGGCGCGCGAGCACCCCGACCTCGTGCTGATCGATCTCAACATGCCGGAGATGGACGGATACGAGGCGATCGCCCGGATGCGCAAGGACATGTCGCTCGCGACCATGCCGATTCTCGTGCTGACGTCGGAAGAAGGTCCGGGTGTGGAGCGGCGCGTGCTGCAGCTCGGCGCCGACGACTACATCATGAAGCCGTTCAACCCGGACGTGCTGCTGTCGCGGGTCAACGCGGTCTTCCGGCGGCTGAAAGTCGTGGCGGCGGCATGAGACCGCGTCGGCTGGCGCTTTTGAGCGTCGTGGTGCAACCCATGATCGATCGGGCGCGGGTCGGGCCGTCAGCGGCGGCGCTGGATCAGCGCGGCCGTCGCGACGGCGTGCGGCATGCTGGGGCCCGGCCCCGCGCGCTGCGCAGACCGCTTCCGCGCCCGCGCTCAAGGCCGCATACCTGGTCAACTTCGCGAAGCTCACCGAGTGGCCGACCGAGGCCGCGCGGCCAGGCGCGGCGCTGGTGCTGTGCGTCGCCGGAGAGCCGAGGGTGACCAAGGCGCTCGAAGAAGCCACCGCCGGGCGGGACGTCGATGGTCATCCGCTGACCACCCGGAGCGTCGACATCGAGGGACCGGTGCAGGCGTGCCACCTCGTGTACGTCGAAGATGCCGACGACCGGCGGACCCTCCAGCTGCTCGAGCGGGTGAAGGACAAGCCCATACTGACGGTCAGCGATCTCAACAACTTCGCCCAGATGGGCGGTGTGGCCAACCTGTTCATCGAAGGCGGCAGAATGCGGTTCGCCGTGAATGTCGACGCACTCCAGCGCTCGAAGCTGCGGCTCAGTTCGCGGCTCCTGAGCCTGGCCAAAATCGTAAAGGACGCTCCCGATGCCTCTCGCTAAGTCCTGGTTCGCCCACCTGTCGGTGGTCCGGAAGCTCACCGCGATCGGCGTGCTGACCTCGACCGTCGCGCTGATTCTGGCGTGTGCCGTCATCTTCGCCTACGACCTCTCGACCTCGCGTCAGCGGTTGATTCGCGGGACCGGCATGCTGGCGGACGTCATCGCCAAGAACAGCACCGCGGTGCTGGCGTTCGGCGACGCCAAGGAGGCCGGCGAGATGCTGGGCGCGGTCGCGCTCGACCCCCACATCGTGTCGGCGGAAATCCGCTCGCCGACCGGCCAGATCCTCGCACGGTATGACCGCGATTCACCGGGCGTGGCCACGCCGCCGGTGCCGGCGGCGCTGGCGGCGCAGACGAGCCAGCCCTGGCATGTGCTGGTCGACGGCTCCCTCCTCCTCAACCGCCCGATCGCCATCGGCCGCGACGTGCTGGGGTCGGTGTTCATCCAGTCGGATCAAGGGGAAGTCTGGGAACGGGCGATCGGCCTCGCGTGGATCTTCGCCGCGGTGTTCGCCAGTGCGTTCGTGCTCTCGGCGGTGATCGCCTACGGGCTGCAGCGCACCATCTCGGAGCCGCTGCTGCGGCTGACCGACATCACGCGGGTGGTCACGCGGGAGGGCCGGTACGACGTGCGCGCGGAGCAGACCGGCAGCGACGAGATCGGCGAGCTGGTCGCCGACTTCAACCGGATGCTCGACGAGATCCAGCAGCGCGACCTGACGCTGCTCCGCAATCAGGAACAGCTGGAGACCACCGTGCAGGCCCGCACCGTCGACCTGATCGCGGCGCGCGACAAGGCGATGGAGGCCAGCCGCGCGAAGAGCGAGTTCCTCGCCAACATGAGCCACGAGATTCGCACCCCGATGAACGGCATCATCGGGATGACCGAGCTGGCGCTCGGCAACCAGCTGGATGACGAGACCCGCGACCACCTCGAAACGGTGAAGCAGTCGGCCGAGTCACTTCTCGGCATCCTCAACGACATCCTCGACTTCTCGAAGATCGAATCCCGCAAGCTCGAGTTCGAGTCGGTGTCGTTTCCCCTGGTCGACATGGTCAACGACATGATCAAGCCGTTCGCGGTGCGGGCCGACCAGAAGGCGCTCGAGCTGATCGTCAATATCGCGCCGGACGTGCCCAGCGCCGTGATCGGCGACCCGATCCGGTTGCAGCAGGTCGTGGCGAACCTGGTCGGGAACTCGCTCAAGTTCACGGAGCGGGGACACATCCTGGTCGAACTGTTCGAGGAACGGCGGGAAGGCACCGTCAGCCATCTCCACTTCAGCATCAACGATACCGGCATCGGCATCCCCAAGGAGAAGCACGACACCATCTTCGCCGCCTTCAGCCAGGCCGACGGCTCGACCACCCGCCGCTTCGGCGGCACCGGGCTGGGGCTCACCATCTCGGCCAATCTCGTGGAGATGATGGGCGGCCGGCTGTGGCTCGAGAGCGAGGTCGGGGTCGGCACGACGTTCCATTTCACCGTCCCGCTCGAAGTCGGGACCTGGAGCAACCTCCTGCACCGCGAGCCGCCGCTCACCGACCTCCCGGTGCTGGTGGTCGATGACAATCCGGTCAACCGCCGCATCCTGCAGGAGCAGTTGACCCGCTGGCAGATGAAGGCGACGACCGTCGCCGGCGGCGCCGAAGCCCTCGACGCGCTGCTCAAAGCGCAGCAGGTCGGCAAACCCTTCGTCCTGGTGCTGCTCGACGCGAACATGCCCGGCATCGACGGGTTCGGCGTCGCGGAAGGGATCGCGGCGCGGCTCCGAGCTCGCCGGATCGACCATCATGATGCTGACCTCGTCGGGTCAGTACGGCGACGCCGCGCGGTGCCGCGAGCTGGGCATCTCGGCGTATCTGACCAAGCCCATCAGACAGGCCGATCTCCTCAGCCAGATCTGCCGGCTGCTCGAGCGTGATCGGAGAGGCGACGAGCCGGCCAGCGAAATCCTCGACGCGGCAGTCCCGACGATCCAGACGTCCAAGGTGCTGCTCGCGGAGGACAACGTGGTCAATCAGCGGGTGGCCGTCGGCCTGCTCACCCGCCGCGGCCATCAGGTGACCGTCGCCAACAACGGCGTGGAAGCGCTCGAGCTCTCCGCCCGCGAGAAGTTCGACCTGATCCTGATGGACATCCAGATGCCCGAGATGGGCGGGCTGGAATGCACCACTGAGATCCGCAAGCGAGAAGCGGTCGACGGCAGTTATACGCGCATCGTCGCGATGACCGCGCACGCGATGACCGGCGACCGCGATCGATGCATCGCGTCCGGCATGGACGGGTACATGACCAAGCCCTTCCATCAGTCACTGCTGTTCGAGGTCGTCGAGCACGGATCCGCCGGTGCGTCGACCAAGCCGGTGGCCCTCAATCGCAACGAGCTGATGGAGCGCCTCGGCGGCGATACCGAGTTGCTCGCGGAGGTCATCGACTTGTTCCTGAGCGACTGTCCCAAGCGGCTGGCGGACATCAAAGCCGCGGTCGACGCCGGCGATGCGGAGCGGCTGCGGACTGCCGCGCACGCCCTCAAGGGGGCGGCCGGGACGATCGCCGCAGCGTCGGTGTTCGAAGCCAGTCAGATGCTCGAACGGCTCGGTGCGGAGCGGAGGACCGACGCGGCCCCGGCGGCCTTCCGCCACCTCTCGCGGGAGGCGGCCGCGCTGATGGACACGCTGCGGGGGCTGCGCAACGCTCCCGACAGCGCAGCGGGGACCCCATGCGCGCGCTGATTGCGGACGACGATCCCGTGACCGCCGCGCTGGTGGCGGGCTCGGTGCGCCGCTGGAACCTCGAACCGATCGTGGCCTACGACGGCAAGGCGGCATGGGACAGGCTGTGCGAACCCGATCCGCCCCTACTCGCCATTCTCGACTGGATGATGCCGGAGATCGACGGGCTCGAACTCTGCCGGCGGCTCCGTAGCCGTGAGAGCAAAACCCACACTTATGTGATCCTGCTGACCGGCCGCGACAGCAGTCCCGACCGCGTGACCGGGCTGGAAGCCGGCGCCGACGACTATCTGGTCAAGCCCTTCGACATCCACGAGCTCCGCGCCCGCGTGAACATCGGCGTCAGGACCGTTTCGCTGCAGCAGCAGTTGAGCACGAAGATTGCGGCGCTCGAGGAGACGATCGCCAACGTCAAACAATTGAAAGGCCTGCTGCCGATCTGTTCGTACTGCAAGAAAATCCGTTCGGATCAGGACTACTGGCAGCAGCTCGAGGGCTACATCTCGGACCACTCCGACGCGCAGTTCAGCCACGGTGTCTGTCCCGGCTGCTACGACAAAGTGCTCGCCAGCTTCAACGAGACGAAGTAGCGGCGATCCGGCGCGCGACATCAGAAACCAAGGCCATGCCCGAGCAACCTCCAGAGCACCCGCTCACGACCATCATCCTGGTGGAAGACGAGGCCCCGATCCGTCGCCTCCTCGGAACGACGCTTCGCCGCAACGGCTATCAGGTGCTGGAGGCCGCCACCGGCCAGGAAGCGATCGACCGCTTCGCGGAGCATCCAGACGCGGTGAACCTCCTCATCACCGACGTCCGCATGCCGCAGATGACCGGGCCGGAACTGATCAGGACGCTGCGCGCGTCGAAGCCCGACCTCAAAGTGTTGTGCATCTCGGGGTGCGTATCGACCGTTCCGTCCGAGCTCGCAGCGGAGATCTCGGTCCTGCAGAAGCCGTTTTCGCGCCAGGAGCTCATCGCCGAAGTCGGGCGAATCGTGAATGACCATCGGGGCTCGACCGAGACTGTGCCCCCAGCGCACGCGCCGGACGAAACCGCACACTCGCCCGGCACACCGCGCACACCCGCGAGCTGAGAAGCCGCAACAACCCCCGCAAAACCGCTCCCGCGCCCGTGCGCCCCGGCGCACATCTTGCTGCCTCGAGTCTGAGCTTCATGGTGAGACAAATTCGGTCCGGGATAACCGCGGCACTGCTCTGCCTCGTCGCCGGACCGGCCGCGGCACAATCGGTGAACAGCTCCGAAGCGGCGTCGATGTCGCTCGAGGATCTGTTGTCCGTTCAGGTCGTCACCACGGCCTCGAAATTTCCGCAGTCGGTCCGCGAGGCGCCGGCGTCGATCACGATTGTCACGGCGGAAGACATCCGGCGGCACGGCCATCGCACGCTCGCCGACGTGCTGCGCTCGGTGCGCGGCCTCTACACCACCTACGACCGGAACTATGTCTACGCGGGGGTCCGCGGCTTCTCCCGGCCTGGCGACTACAACACCCGCGTGCTGCTGCTCCTGAACGGTCATCGCCTCAACGACGCGCTCTACGACATGGCGCCGATCGGCACGGACTTCCCGCTCGACGTCAGCATCATCGATCGGGTCGAAGTCATCCGCGGCCCCGCGTCGTCGCTCTATGGCACGAACGCGTTGTTCGCGGTGATCAACGTCGTGACCCGCACCGGTGGCCAGCACTCCGGATTGCGGCTGTCCGCGGCCGGCGGCTCGCAGGAGTCCTTCAACGGCACGGGCAGCTACGGTCGGCTGTTTCGGAGCGGGTCCGAAATGCTGGTGGCGGGCTCGGTGTTCCACACCGCAGGAGCCCGTCGACTCTCCTACCCCGAGCTCGCGACCCCGGACACCACCGGAGAAGTGTTCGACCTGGACGGCGACCGGTCACGCACGTTCTTCGGATCGTTCCGGACGGGCGCCCTCTCGGTGAGCGGCGGCCTGGCCGGCCGGCGAAAACACGTGCCGACCGCCGCGTTCGGCACCATCGTCGGCAACGACCAGCTCGTCACCGTCGACAACCGCTACTACCTCCGGGCCGAATACGAACGCCGGCTCGGCGCGGGGTGGACGGCGAACACCCGCGCGTCGTTCGACGAGTACTACTATGCCGGCGTCTACCCGTACGACTATGGAGATGGCGCGACCACGTTGACGCGCGACCGCAGCACGACTCGCACCCTGTCCGGCGAGATTGGAGTCCGCCGCAAGTTCGGGAAGGCGCATCTCGTGTCGACCGGCACCGAGATTCTCGGTCACCTCAAGAACGACCTCGTGGCCAGCGACGGCGCGGCGACGATATTGGATGTGCACAACCCGGCCACGACCTGGGCAGTTTATGCACAGGACGAGTTCAGGCCGACGCGCTGGCTGATTGTCAACGGCGGCGTGCGCTTCGATCAGTCGGAGGATTTCGGCAATCGGACCACGCCGCGGCTCGGCGTCGTCGTCATGCCGACCCAGCGCACCACCGTCAAGTTTCTTCACGGCCGGGCGTTCCGCGCGCCGAACAACTACGAGCGCGAGTACTACACGCTGATGCGGGAGGCAGGACGGACGCTGCGTCCCGAGAGCATTCAATCGTCGGAGCTGGTGTGGGAGGAGTACCTGTCGTCCTGGCTCCGCACCTCCGTCACCGGCTTCCACTACCAGATCGACGACGTGATTGAGCAGCGGACCGAGCCGATCGCCGGTGAGATCCATTTCGCCAACACCGCCGGCATCTCAGGGCGGGGCCTGGAATTCGAAGTCGAGGCGAAAGGCCGCGGGATCAGTGGCTCGTGGAACCACAGCTACGTGTACACCCGCGACACCGGCGACAACCGGGTCTCGAACTCGCCGTCCCATCTCTCGAAATTCCAGGTGGATTTCTCGGTGTCGTCGCTGGAGGTCGCGGCCGGGCTGCAGTACCTCGGGTCGCGCGACGTGCTGTCTGGCGACCGCCTGGGGCCGGTGCTGATCCCGAATCTGACCGTAACGATGCCGGTCAACCGCCGGCTCGAGCTGAGCGCCAGCGTCTACAACGCCACCAGCAGCGCCTACTCCGATCCGGGGGCGGAAGAGCACCTGCAGCACGCGATTCCGCAGGACGGCGCGACCGCGCTGCTGCGCGCCCGCCTCCGCTTCTAGTGACCGGTCTCCGCTGATCCTTCCGCCTGCCCAGCCTCCGCTAAAGCTACGGCGGGTCCACCGTAGCCTTGGCGAAGGTGGAAAGGCAGAAAGCCTCCCGTCGAATCCGCCTGAGTGAATCCGTGGCTTCCGCGGTTGCGTCCGCTACGCAGGTCATTTAGAGTCCTCACAGAACATTCGGCAGCCGTTCGCTGCTCGCTGAGGCTCACTGACACCGGGACTCGCCGCGTGACCGACCTTCGAACCAAACTGCTGTTCGTGCTGGTCGCAGCCATGCTGGCCGCCGCGACCGCCTACGGTCAGTTCGGCCGCGGCCGGCAGCGCATCCCGGAGGCGGCCCTCGCGACCAGCGACAGCTTCGACGGCGCGTGGCACTTCTGCCGGCTGGCGTACAGCGGCGGCGGCTGGACCACCGACTATCCCGACGCGGACGTCAATTTCAGCACGCGGTTCTCGGAACTGACCAAGACCGCGGTCGGCAGGAGCGCCGGCGGCGAAGTCCGGCCGCTGATTGTCCGGCCGACCGACCCGGCGCTGTTCCAGTGCCCGTTCGTGATGCTGTGGCAGGCGGAGTCGTTCTGGGTCAGCGACGAAGACGCGGCACAGCTGCGCGCCTACCTGCTGAAGGGCGGCTTCATCTGGGCCGACGACTCCTGGGGCGCGTTCGCCTTGCAGAACTTCGAGCAGGAGATGCGCAAAGTCCTGCCCGACCCTCAGTACCGCTTTGTCGATGTGCCTCCCACCCATCCCATGTACCGGACTCACTTCGACCTGCCGAAGGTGCCGCAGATTCCGGCCATCAACTACTGGCTGCGCAGCGGCGGCGACACCTCGGAGCGGGGCGCCGACAGCGCCGAGGTGCACGTGCGCGGCATCGCCGACGAGCACGGCCGTCTGATGGTGCTGTCCACGCACAACACGGACATCGCGGACGGCTGGGAGCGCGAAGGGGTCGACCCCCGCTACTTCCGGCAGTTCTCGGTGGACTCGTACGCGGTGGGGATCAACGTCCTGCTCTACACCATGGCGCATTGAGCGCCCGGCCGCGCACCGGCGATGCTTGCGATGATCACGCTTCGAGACGCCTACCGCTCCCTCAGGGCGACCCCGCTGGTCTCGGCGATCGCGGTCGCATCGCTGATGCTGGGCATCGGCGGAAACACCGCGATGTTTTCCATCCTGAACAGCCTGGTCCTGAAACCGCTGCCCGTGCACGAGCCGCGGGAGCTGGTGGTGATCGACTCGGCGATGTCGAACGAATGGTTCGCCCTGAGCTATCCGGTCTGGACTGAGATCCGGAATCGCGGTCTGTTCGAGCGTCCGTTCGCATGGGCCACCGATCAGGTTGGACTCTCGACCAGCGGCGCGACCGACGTCGCCGCAGTCATCTGGGCGACTGGGGACGTCTTCGATGTGCTCGGGATCAGCGCCGCGTCCGGCCGGACCTTCGATGCGCGCGACGATCGGCGCGGTGGCGGTCCGGATGGCCCGGTGGCGGTGGTCAGCGATGCATTCGCCCGGCGGCGGTTCGGCGCAGCCGGCGGCGCCGTCGGACGCACGCTGAGGGTGGACAGGATCGCCTTCACGATCGTCGGAGTGACGCCGCCGGCGTTCTTCGGGTTGAACGTCGGAGCCTCGTTCGACGCGATCCTGCCGCTCGAGACCGAACCGCTGCTCGGCCGGACGCCGCGGCGACTCGACAACTCCAACTGGACGTGGCTGCAGGTCATGTCGCGGCGCCGAGGCGGGCAGACCGCGCCATCCCTCGCCGCCGCGCTCGCCGCGGCCCAGCCGCGGATCCGCGACGCGACGATGCCGCCGTTCGATCACGCGGAGGACCGCGAGGGCTACCTGCGCGAGCCATGGACGGTGAGGGACGCGCCCGGCGGCGTGTCGCGGCTCCGGCGACAGTACGGACGCGCGCTGGCCACGCTGGTCGCGATTGTCGGCCTCGTACTCCTGGTGGCGTGCGCCAACATCGCCACCTTGATGCTGGGCCGGACCGCGGCGCGGCGGCGTGAACTGGCGGTCCGAGTCGCGCTCGGCGCCTCGCGCTGGCGGCTGGTCCGGCAGCTGCTCGTCGAGAGCCTGATGATTGCCGTGGCCGGCGCGGTCCTCGGCGTCGCACTCGCGAGTTGGGGAAGCCGGCTGCTGGTCGCGCAACTCTCGACCTGGGCTTCGAGCGCGTTCCTCGACCTGTCGCTCGACTGGCGCGTGCTCGGGGTCACCGCCCTTACCACCATCGCCACGGCGCTGCTGTTCGGAACGGTCCCCGCTCACCTGTCTGCCCGGGTCCCCGGAGTTACCGCGCTGAGAACCGCCGGCGCGGACCCCGATGCGACGCGACGGGCGGCGGGAGGCTTGGTGGTTGCGCAGGTCGCGCTGTCGCTGGTGCTGCTCACCGGCGCCGGGCTATTCCTGCGCTCGTTCGTTGCGCTGGCCTATCGTGACCTCGGATTCGATCGCAGCCGGGTGCTGGTGGCGATGGTGGATGCCGGGAAGAGCGCGGTGCCGGCGGCCGGGCGGGCCGCACTGTACGAGCGGATCCGCGAAGCCGCGGCCGGCGTCCCCGGGGTCGAGAGCGCCGCCGCATCGCTGGCGACACCGCTCGGCAATGCGGGGGTCAGGTTGACGCCGGAAGTCTCCGTGCCCGGCACCCGGATGGCGGCCGCGCGAATCCTGATGGTCCCAGTCAGTCCGGGTTGGTTCGGCACCTTCGGGACCCGGCTCCTGGCTGGGCGCGACTTCGCTGCGCGCGATCGCCACGGCGCTCCACCCGTGGTCATCGTCAACCAGGCGTTCGCGCAGCGGTACCTCGGTGCCGACGCGCCGCCGGTGGGCCACACGATCGAGTCGGGCGACGAGCGCCGGCAGGCGATGGAGATCGTCGGCGTGGTCGAGGACGCCGCGTTCGTCACCGTGCGCGATCGCATCGCACCGACCATCTACCAGCCGTTCGCACAAGCGGTCGGTGAAGGCCTGCTCGAGGCGGTGTCGTCGGTGAGCATCAGCATCCGTGCCGCGGACGGTCTGTCGCCGGCCGGGTTGTCGGGAAGCGTCGCGGCGGCGATCGACGGCGTCGACCGCGGTCTCGCCGTCACCCTGCGTCCAGTCGCTGAGCAGCTGCGCGTGTTCTACATCCGTGAGCGCCTGCTCGCGCTGCTCTCCGTGTTCTTTGCCACGCTCGCGCTGCTCATCGCGGGCATCGGGCTCTACGGAGTGACCGCCTGCTCGGTGGCCCGGCGGCGGACGGAGATCGGCATTCGAATGGCGCTGGGCGCCGACGCACGACGGATCGTACGGCTGGTCCTCGGGCGGGTGCTGTGGCTCTCCGCGGCCGGCGCGGCGGCCGGGATGCTGGGTGGGCTCTGGGCCGCGCGACTGGTTCAAAGCCTGCTCTTCGGGATGGAGGCGCGCGATCCGCTGACATTCATCGCCGCCGCACTCGTGCTGCTCGCGGTCGTGGGCCTGGCCGGATGGCTGCCCGCACGCCGCGCCTCGCGAATCGATCCGGCCGACGCGCTTCGTCACGGATGACCGGGACCCGGATCTCCACGCCGTCAGGTCGTTGGCGCTCGGTCGCGCTCGTCCTGGCGCTCGCGCTCGTTGGGCCGGTCGCCTGCGGACGTTCGGCGCTGCCAGGGGCGTTGTCCGACCCTGAGTTCTGGCGACTGGCAACGGAGCTGTCCGAGCCTGCCGGGACCTTCACGCACTCCGACAATCTCGTCTCGAACGAGGCGGCGTTCGCCGACATCATGCGAACGCTCCGCTCGCGCGGCGGCGTCTATGTGGGAGTCGGGCCGGAACAGAACTTCAGCTACATCGCGGCCATCCAGCCGTTGATGGCGTTCATCGTCGACGTGCGAGCGGAGAACCGCAGCCTGCACCTGTTCTACAAAGCGCTCTTCGAAGTGTCGGCCGACCGGGCGGATTTCGTGTCCCGATTGTTCTCGCGTGAGCGGCCGCCCGCGGTCGGACCGGAGACGCCGGTCCAGGAGCTGTTCGAGAAATATGCGACCGCCAGGCCGGAGCCCCGGCTCCGCGACGAGACCCGACAGCTGGTGCGGCAGCGCCTGGTGCAGACCCACGGGTTTGCGCTGGATGCGCGCGATCTCGCGTGGATCGATTACACGGTCGACGCGTTCTACGCCGCCGGCCCCGACATCCACTATGCCCGCCTGCTGCCGCACGACCCTCCAGGCCCGTCATACCGGACGCTGATGACCGCCACCGACGTGAGTCGATACCGCCGCAGCTACCTGGCTACCGAGGAGAGCTTCGGGGTCGTGAAGGAGATGCAGGCGCGGAATCTGATTGTCCCCGTGATCGGCGATTTCGGCGGGCCGGCCGCGCTGCGGCGGACTGGGGATTACATCCGCCGCCATCGCCAGGTCGTGAGCGCGTTCTACGGCTCCAACGTGGAGGTCTATCTGAATCGCGACAAGACCGCGGCGTTCTGCGTCAACCTGGCCCGGCTGCCTTACAACTGGAATACCTATTTCATCGGCAGCAAGGGGAAGCAACCGCTCCGCCTGAAGCTCGCCGCGTGTCGCACGGCGCTCGGGGCGCCCAGCGACCCGCCCGGTTCGCAGTAGCATCATCTCCGTGAACAGAACCGAGCTCTGCCCGCTGTGCGGCGGACCGAACGAGTGTGGCATCGCCGCCGGCAACCGCGACTGCTGGTGCTTCACCGCGAGCGTGCCCCCCGAAGTCATCGACCGGATCCCTGTCGAAGAGCGCGACCGGGCCTGCGTGTGCCGGGCTTGCGCCAGCAAGAGCGGACGCCCTCGAGGATCCGCGGAGATGCCGCGAACCGATCCCGATTGATCGGCTCCGTCCGACGACAGCCGCGGGTCACGGCCGCTATCGCGGCAGGGCGCTGCGCGCCCACACGACGACACGACGACAACACAACGACGTTTTGTTCTCTTCGACGGACTGCTATTCGCTGGCAGCCATCCGGCCGGCGTCCCCGCCAGCGGGCAGAGCCGTTGATATTTCAGCGCCAGGGGGGCAGCGACGGACTTGCCCAGACCTGCCCTCGTGGCCGGTTGCGATCACAACGTCGTTGTCGTCGTGTCGTCGTGTCGTCGTCCTCTCTATATCGCGGCCGAAGGCCGCGAACCGCCGAAGGCGGCGTGACAAGCAACAGGCCTGCCCCACTCGTGCATAATCGGAACTATGCGAGCAATCTCCCGGCGGCACGTGTCCCTCGCGTGGCTCGGGCTGGTCCTCATGCTGGGCGGCGTCACGGGCCGGGCACAGGATCAGCGGAAGCCGTTCAAATCGGGCGTCGCGCTCGTGACGACCGACGTGGTGGTCCGCGACAAGAGCGGTCAGTTCATCTCCGACCTGCAGATCGGGGATTTCGAAGTGCTGGAGGATGGCATCCGTCAGACCCTGGTGTCGTTCTCGATGACCCACGGCGGGCGCACCTTCAACATCACGTCGGCACCCTCGGCGCCGACGATCGAAGGCATCGTGACTCCGGAAGCGAGACCGGCCGCCGACACGAGCGGGCGTGTCTTCTTCATCTTCGTGGACGACGCGCACCTGAATTTTCGCGATACCGGGCGGCTCCGCCAGTTGTTCACGCAGATCTCCAACGAGCTGATCCACGACGGCGACCTGTTCGGAATCGTCTCCACTGGCACGTCGTCGATTGCCATCAACCCGACCTATGACCGCAAGCGCCTGGCCGAAGCGGCGCAGAAGCTGTCGGGCGGCGCGCTGACCTCGAACGACATCCTCAGCGTGCCGACGGGCTCGCAGGGGCCGGCGGAAGTCCGCCATCGCGCCCACGTCGCCTTCTCCACCGCGAGGGACATCGTCGGCCAGCTGGAACAGATCCACGATCGCCGCAAGGCGCTGATCTACATCAGCAACGGCTACGACCTCGACCCGTACGCCAAGACCCGCGCGAAGAACGAAGCCGAGCGCTACGGATCGCTGCGCGAGAACGTCGAGAACAGCGACGATCCGGCATCGCGCCCGCAGGGCAATCAGTTCGCTTTCGCCGATCTGGTGGGCGACCTCGCCGACCTCACCCGGGCGGCGGTCCGGGCGAACACGACGATCTACACCATCGACCCGCGCGGACTGGTGGCCGGTCCCGATCTCGATGAGCAGATTGACCGCATGGAGTTCCTGGAGATGGTCCGCACCCAGCAGGACAGCCTGCGGGTCCTCGCCGATCTGACCGGCGGCCTCGCCGCCGTCAATCAGAACGACCTCACCAAGGTCCTGAAACGGATCGACCAGGAAACCAGCGACTACTACTTGATTGGGTACGAATCGTCGAATCCGGATCCGACGAAGAAGCGGCGATCGATCGAAGTCAAAGTCAAACGCCCCGGCGCCACGGTCTGGCACCGGCCGGGGTACGCGCTTCGCGCTGGGGATAGGAGGTAGGAGGTAGAAACGTCAGGATGCGACTCAGCAACCGGATCGATTGGCGGGGTGGTAGTCTGCCAGCTGATGGCCGATACGCCTCCCGAACGGCGCAGCGCCGGCGGCGAGCCGCTCGACGCGTGGATCGCGGTGGATCGTTACGCTGAAGCCCGGCTAATCCTCGCCGATCCCGCCCTCGACGCCGCCCTCGCCCGTAGCGAGGCCACGGGCCTGCCCGCGATCAACGTCACCGCCAGCCAGGGCAAGCTGCTCCAGCTGCTGACCCGGGTTTCCGGCGCGCGGAGCATCCTCGAGATCGGCACGCTTGGCGCCTACAGCACGATCTGGATGGCGCGCGCCCTCAGTCCCGGCGGCCGCCTCGTCACCATCGAAGTGGATCTGGCGGCGGCCGCGATCGCCAGGGCCAACATCGCGGACGCCGGCCTGACGACCACGATCGATCTCCGGGTCGGCCGGGCGCTGGACGAGCTCCCGAAGATCGCCGCGGAGAAGCGCGGTCCGTTCGACCTGGTCTTCATCGACGCCGACAAGCCGAGCACGCCGCAGTATCTGGAATGGGCCCTGCGGCTGTCGCGGGTCGGCAGCTTGATCATCATCGACAACGTGGTGCGGGCCGGCGCGCTCGCCGACGAGACCAACGACGATCCGCGGGTCGAGGCGATGCGGCAGGTGGTCGAGGCAGTCGGGGGTGACCCGCGCCTGAGTGCGACCCTGGTGCAGACGGTCGGCGGCAAGGGCTACGACGGGTTCATACTGGCCGTGGTGGGAGACTCCTAGCTCCAGCCTTGACAGCCGGACCCGTCCACGCCCACCATAGGCATAGTTGATCTATGCCTAGGACCGACGGCCTTCCGCCCGGCACGCTCGTGATGCTGACCCTCAGGGTGCTGTCCAGCGAGCCGCTGCACGGCTACGCGATTGCGCAGCGCATCGCGGTGCTCTCGAAGGACGAGCTCAGCGTCGAAGAAGGGTCACTCTATCCCGCCCTGCAGAAGCTGCTGCTGAAAGGCTGGGTGAAGGCGGCACCGGCGATCTCCGACACCGGCCGCACCGTCCGTACTTACCGGCTCACGCCGGCCGGCCGCAAGCAGCTCGAGATCGAGCGGACGGAATATCGCCGCGTCACCGCGGCGGTCACGGCGATCCTCGATACCCCCTGAACCGAGGCACCCAGATGTCCTTCATCGGCGAGTCCTACCGTCGCGTCTCGTATCTCCTCAATCGCGATCGCGTCGACGCCGAGCTGCGCCGGGAAATGGAGGACCACCGTGCGGCGATGGGCGATCCGCGGCAGTTCGGCAACCCGCGGCGGTTGCGCGAGGACGCCCACGACGTCTGGGGCTGGGGATGGCTCGATCACCTCGCCAGAGACGTCCGGCTCGCCATTCGAACGTTGCGGCGGACCCCAGGATTCACGCTGGTCGGCGTGACCTCGCTCGCGGTGGGCTTTGCGTTGACCGCCTCGACGGTGGCGGTGCTGAACGCCTACCTGCTGCGCTCGCTCCCGTACGCCGAAGCCGATCGGCTCTACAACGTCAGGTATGCCCCGCCCGGCCCGTGGGAGCCCGGCAACATCCAGGCACTCGACTGGCGGAGTGTCGAGGACGTGGTCGAGCTCCCGATCACGGCGGCGGGGGACACGTTCTACGTCGCCGACGGCGGGTTCACCCAAACCGTTCGCGGCCTGCGCACCGGCCTCGGCCTGATCGAAGGCCTGGGGGTCCAGGCGGCGCTCGGACGGACGCTGGCGGCGCCGGACTTCAAGCCGTCGTCCGACCGGGTCGCGCTGATGGGGTACGCGCTGTGGCGCGATCGCTACGGATCCGATCCGTCGATTCTGGGGCGGCAGATCCGGACCGAACAGGAGACCGGCGGCCGGGTCGAGTCGTTCCAGATCGTCGGCGTGCTGCCGCCAGACTTCTACTTCGGCCGCGACAGTTCGGCCCGCGCCGATCTGGTGATCCCGCTGACCGAGCCGCGGCGCACCTACATGGTCCGCCTGCGCGAGGGGGTGCCGCCCGCGTTCGCCGAGCAGCGCCTCACCGAGGCGGCGCGCGCCGTGGCCACGGATCTGCCCGCGGCATGGAGCGGCGTGCAGCTGGACTCGGCGCACGAACGCTACGTCGGACCGCTGCGGCCGGTCCTCACCGGGATCACCGTCGCGGCGGGACTGGTGCTGGTCGTGGTCTGCGCCAACCTGGCGGTGCTGATGGTGCTGCGCGCGGTGCGGCGTCAGAAAGAGATCGCGGTGCGCGCCGCGCTCGGCGCGGAGCGGCGCCACATCGCCCGCATGCTGGCCGCCGAGGGCTGCGTGCTGTGCGTCACTGCCCTCGGGCTCGGCCTCCTGCTCACCGAGTGGGTGCTCCGCGGGCTCGCGCCGGTGATCGAGACCGAGCTCGGCCGTCCGGCCCCAGGCGGCACCGCCGCCATCGCGGTCGACGGCACCGTCCTGCTGATCGTCGGCGGCGTCGGCCTGATCGTCGCGCTCGGGCTGCCGCTCCTCGCCCTGTTCGCGCCGTGGCAGCATCGCCTCGCCGACGCGCTGCGGCGGTCGGGGACGAGCGCGACCGAGGGGCGGTCGATGAGCCACCTCCGCTCGGGCCTGATCGCCTTCGAGATCGCCGGCACGCTGATCCTGTTCATCGGCTGCGGCCTGCTTTTGCGCAGCGCCGCGACCATGCTCCGCACCGATCTCGGGTTCGATGCCGACCAGCTGGTGCGTTCGCGGATCGTGCTGCGCAGCGTCGACTATCCGGACTCCACGGCGTTCTTCGGCTTCTACGATCAGTTCGCCGAGCGGCTGGCGGCGACCGCCGGCGCGCCGGTGGTGTTCTCCAACTGGCCGCCCTTCTTCGATCTGCCCACGCAGACGATCGAAGCCGACGGCCGAGTCGGTGAAGGCGTGAAGGGCGGAGCGATGCAAGTCGGAGGCGGGTACTTCTCGGCGTTGGGGATTCCGATGCGCAGCGGCCGCGAGCTCACCCGGGCGGACGGCGCGGCAGCGGCCGCGGTGGCCGTGGTCAGCGAATCACTCGCCAAGCGTTTGTGGCCGGGCCAGCTGGCGCTGGGCCGGCAGATCCGAGCCGTGGTGCGGACCCAGGGGGGCGACACTCCCGGTCCCTGGCGCACCGTGGTCGGGGTAGCCGGAGATATCCGCCAGGAATACGCGGACCCGAACGTCGCCGACATCTACATGCCGATCACGCCTGCCTCGACCGGGCGATTCGGCTCGTTCTACGTCCGGACCGATGGACCGCTCGGCCCCCTGCTGGCCACGGCGCGGTCGGTCGCCGCCGAGATCGACTCCCACGCGGTGGTCGATCCGCCGCGGACCGTGGTCAGCGAGAACCGGCAACTCGCCGGCACCACCTTTCTCACGTCGATGCTGACCGGCTTCGCCGCCATCGCCGGCGCGCTGGCCGTGCTCGGCATCTATGGCGTGACCGCCTACGGCGTGCAGCAGCGTCAGCGCGAGATTGCGATTCGGATGGCGCTCGGCTCGCCCGGCGGCCGGGTGGTCGCGCTGTTCCTGAAAGAAGGGGCGATGGTGCTCGCCCTCGGCCTGGGGCTCGGGCTCGCCGGGGCGAGCGCGGCGACACGGGTGCTCCAGCACCAGCTGTTCGCGGTCGGTCCGTTCGATCCGATCACGCTCGCCGCCACCAGCCTGCTGCTGGCGGCCGCGGGCGTCCTGGCCACCTGGTGGCCGGCCCGCCGCGCGGCGCGCGCGAATCCGGTGATGTCCCTGAAGGAGAGTTGAGAAGGCGACGACTATTCGTCAGCAGATTCGGAGAACTGTAGCTCTCCGGTTTCCCACACGCGCGCGTTGCGGCGCTCGTCGGGCCACGCCGCGGTCTTGGGATTCCGGCGCCTCTCTCTGATCACACTGAACTCGGTTCGACCGAGAAACGCTTCTTCCAGGGCCCGAAAGAGCCCGTCGTTCGCAGACTTCACCACAATGCAGTAACGCGGCATCTGCCGGGGTGTCGGTGGGTGGCGGCGTCTCCAGTAGTCCGGCACGGCGAAAGGCGCGAATATTGCTGCACGGGACCTCCTGCGAGCGAGGAGGCCAATGGACCAGGCTAGTGGGGACTATGACGAAGTCACGAAGGTCCTGCTGGAGTGCGAGCTGAAGCTGCGGCTGCTCCAGGAGCAAGGGCGGCTCACCGGCGAAGGACTGCGGGAATTCATCCAACTATCGACGAAAGTGCGGGCTGAAATCGATCGCCGGCACCAGCCCGACCGTCGAGGCACCCTGCGCCGGTCCCCCGACCGCCGGAGCGAGAGCGCCGTCACTGTCGCGAGGGTCGGTCGAACCGGTCTGAGCCGCTATCCGCGTCGACGGCGACAATTATCGCCGTCGGCCGAACCTTCCTCACCCGGCGCCATTCCGGGATCTGCCCGCATGACGTCTGCGGATGTTCCTGCCCGCGGACATCGTAGAATGCCCGGGATGCCGATGGAGCCCTTCTGACGACCGAGCGCGGCTCGCACCGTTTGCTCGTGTCCGTCATCGTTCCCGTCTTCAACGAACATGCGACCGTCGCCGCCGTCATCGACCGCCTGCTGACCATCGACTTCCCCACCGACCGCGAGATCATCGTCGTCAACGACGGTTCCAGCGACGGCACCCGTGAAGTGCTCGGGCGCCTCGAGGGCACGCCTCGGCTGCGGATCGTGCATGCCGAGGTGAATCGCGGGAAGGGACACGCCATCCGGCTCGGTCTCGACCAGGCGCGCGGTGATGTGATCGCGATCCAGGATGCGGATCTCGAGCTCGACCCTGCACAACTCGGCTCGCTCGTCGAGCCGCTGCTCCAGGGGAAAGCGGAAGTGGTCTACGGCTCGCGGTTCCTGGGCCGGCGCCCCGATGCGCCGTGGCTGACGCTGGTCGCCAACCGCACCCTCACCTCGCTCACCAACATCCTGTACGGATCGTCGATCACGGACATGGAGACCTGCTACAAGATCATGCGCACCACGGTCGCGCGCGGTCTCGGGCTCACTGCCGATCGCTTCGACATCGAGCCGGAGATCACCGCGCGGCTGCTGAAGGCCGGACACCGGATCGTGGAGCTGCCGGTCACCTTCACGCCGCGCTCACGCGCCGCCGGCAAGAAGATCGGCTGGCGCGACGGCATCGCCGCCGTCCGCGTGCTCTTCCGCCACCGCTTTTCCCCGCTGAGCATGCCGGGTTCCGAGGATCGGTTCGTCCGCGGGCTGATCGCTGCGGCCGTCTGCGCCACGTCGATCGCCGCCGTCGTCGCGGTCACGGGCGGCGGCGCGATCGAACTGGGCGGGCTGGTGCTGCGTTCGCACGATCCGGTACGGCCGCTGGTCGTCGCGCTGGTGCTGTCGCTGATCGCCCTCACCCGCGGCACCAGCCAGGGTGGCCGCCGCGCTGGAATGGCACTGGCTGATGATCCAGCGAGGCGCCGCCGGTGCGGCGCTGGTGCTCTCGATTGCCGCAGTGGCCGCAGGCTTCCGCTGGGGCGCGTTCGTCGCGGGCGGATCCGATTGGTACTGTTATCTCAACCAGGCGGAGTTGCTGGCGCGCGGCGTGGTGCACGATTTCGAGCCGCTGTCCGCCGACCCGGGCTGGCCGGGCAATGCCTGGTCATTCGCGCCGGCCGGCCACATTCCGATCGGCATCACCAGCCCGGCGCTGGTGCCGATCTGCCCGGCTGGATATCCGCTGATCATGGCCGGCGCCCGGCGCGCGATCGGCCGTCAGGCGATGTTCTGGATCACCCCGCTGATGGGTGGCATCGCCGTTGGTCTGGCGTTTCTGATCGGCCGTCGGCTGGCCGGACCGGCGGCCGGACTGCTGACCGCCGCGCTGACGCTGGCGAGCCCGACCTTTTTGATGCAGTTGTTCCAGCCGATGAACGACGTGACCGCGACCGCCGCCTGGTGCGCGGCCCTGGTCGTGGCCATGCAGGATGGACGACGGGATGTGAGTCGCGCCGGTATCGCGGGGTTGCTCACCGGCGTGGCATTGACCGTCAGACCGAACCTGCTGCCGGTCGCACTCGTGGTGGGGGTCGGCCTCGGGCTGGTTCCTTCCTCGCGCACACTGCGGGAGCGAATCTGGATGGTGGTCGTGTTCGGACTGGCGGCGCTGCCGGGGGTCGGGCTGGTGATGGCGATTCAGAACGCGATGTATGGCTCCCCCTTCAAGTCCGGCTACGGCGACCTCGCCACGATGTTCTCCGCCTCGCATCTGTGGCCGAACCTGCAGCGGTATCCTCGATGGCTGATCGAGGTCCACACGCCGGTCATCGCCGCCGCGATCGCCGCGCCGTGGGTGCTGAGCGAACGCGCGGCGAAGCGGCAGGCGATCTGGCTGCTGGGATTCGTGGCGGCCACGCTGGCGTGCTACCTGCCGTATGTGGTGTTCGATGCCTGGTGGTACACGCGCTTCCTGCTGCCCGCGATCCCGCCCCTGCTCGCGCTCACCGCCGCCGTCGCGGTCATGCTGATCGGCCGCATGCCGGCAGCCGCACGCGCGATCGCGTTCGCCCTCCTGGCGTGCACGCTGGTCGCACTCTCGATCCGGAGCGCCATTCCGCGCGATGTGTTCCGGATCCGCGGCCTCGAGTGGCGGTTCCGTTCCGCTGGTGAGCGCGTCGCGGCGCTGCCCGCCACCGCCGCGTTGATCACGCTGCACCACAGCGGCAGCGTGCGCTTCTACGCCGGACGCTCGACGCTCGGCTGGGCCGACATCGAGAAGGGACGGCTGGACGACGCCCTGTCGTTTCTCCGGCGGCATGGGAGGACGCCCTACCTGATGTTCGAACCGTGGGAGGAGCCGCAGTTCAGGGAACGGTTCGCCGGAGAACGGCTCGGCGCCCTGGGTTGGCCGCCGCTGGCGGAGGTCGACGGCGTCAGGATCTACGATCCCGAGGACTTCGATCGCCAACAGCGCGGCGAGCGGATCGCGACGGAACGGATCGTGACGTCCGCGAAGTAGATGGTGCGCATCCGCAGGGCCACGCTCGTCACCTCGGTCGCGATCGTGATGGTCGCGGCATTCGCCGCCGTGCTGGCGTGGCGATGGCAGATCGCGGGCACCCGGTCGGTGGCGCTCGAGCCCGGATGGGAGGCGATCGTCGTCACGATCGCCGGAACCTTCCCTGATCCCTTCGGCGTCGCGGCCGCTGCGGACGGGACCGTGTTCGTCGCCGACGCGGGCGAGGCGCCGCGCATCCTGCGGATCGCCGCCGACGGACTCGTCCAGACGGTTGCCGGGGGAACCCGCGGATTCGCTGACGGTGACGGCGCCGCCGCCAGGTTCGACACGCCGTCGGCGATCGCGATCGGCGGCGACGGCGCGCTCTACGTCGCGGATACCGGCAACCACGCGATCCGCCGCGTGTCTTCCGACGGCCACGTCACCACGCTCGCCGGTGATGGCCACCCAGGCGATGCCGATGGCCCCGGACGAGTGGCGCGTTTCAATGGCCCGATCGGCATCGCCGTGGACGATCGCGGCCGCGTGATCGTGGCGGATACCTACAACGACCGGGTGCGGGCCGTCGCCCCAGACGGCGCGGTCACGACGATCGCCGGCTTGGCCGGCGCCGGCTTGATGGATGGCGATGCCGCCGGCGCGCGCTTCGACACGCCGTGCGGCGTCGCCGTCGATGCCGCGGGAAACATCTATCTCGCCGACACCGGCAACGGCGCGGTGCGCCGCATCGATGCCTCCGGAGTCGTCTCCACGCTGGCCGCTCAGATCGACGGAACCGCGCTGCGGCCGATCGGCATCGCCGCGGGACCGCACGGCGTGCTGTTCGTGAGCGACGAGCGCGGCCGGGTCGTCGAGATCGCGCCGGACCTGCAGGTGCGCACCCTCGCGGGATCGATCTCCGGCTTCAGAGACGGGACGGGGTCCGAGGCCCGATTCCGGCGCGCCGCCGGCCTGGCACTGGCCGGAGAAGGCCGCGTCGTCGTCGCCGACCCTGGCAATGGCGTGATTCGCCTGGTGGCCGCCCCTTCGCGGGCGCCATTGCGGCTTCCCAGGTCGCCCGTGGTCCGTCCGGTGTTCGACCGGGAGGGCTTCGAGCGCACGCCGCTCCTCTGGCCGATTGCGCCGATGGACGGACCGTACGAAGTCGCGGGCACGATGGGTGAGGCGCGCGGCATCGCAGGCGCCGAGCGGTTTCACGCGGGGCTCGACGTCCGGATCGAGCAGGGCACGTGGGTGAGAGCCGTACGCGACGGAACAGTCACCAGCCCGATTTCGACCGGCGACTTCGGCTCGCTGAACGAATGGCTGCGGATCGGCCCGCTCGGCTACGTTCACGTGCGTGCGGGCCGATCACGGACCGGCGAGCTGGTGGACCACGAACGCTTCGTGCCGGGCTTCGACGACGACGGCAAGCTGTCGCGCGTTCGCGTCCGGCGCGGCACCCGGTTCGCCGCCGGCGAGGTGATCGCCAGCGTGAACCCGTTCAATCACGTACATCTCAACGTCGGCTCGCCCGGAGAAGAAGTGAATCCGCTGGCGTTGCGACTCCCGCACTTCGAGGATGGCATCGCGCCGACCATCGCAGCTGGAGGCATCCTGCTGTACGACCAGGCATGGCAGCCGATCCGGCGCCAGCGCCGGCAGCCGCCGTTGCTCTCCGGACTGGTCCGCATCGTGGTCGACGGCTGGGATCAGGCGGACGGGAACCGGCCGAACCGCCGGCTCGGGTTGTACTCGCTCGGATACGAAGTGCTGAAGCCTGATGGCTCGGCGGCGCCGGGATTCGAGCACCCACGCCAGACGATCGAGTTCGATCGGCTCGCTGTCCAGCCCGACGCCGCGGCGCTCGTTTACGCGCCAGGGAGCGGAATCCCGTTCTATCGCGGCCGGCGCACCCGGTTCCTCTATATCGTGACCAACACGTTCCGGGACGGAGCGGCGTCGGAGGGCTTCTGGGATACGAGCCGCCTTCCGGCAGGCGCCTATACGCTGCGCATTCACGCGCGGGACGTGCGCGGCAACGAGGCGGTCGCGAATCGGGATCTGAAGGTGGAAGTAGACAGTAGACAGTAGACAGAAGACAGAAGACAGAAAACAGAAAACAAGAGACAGGACGCTTCGAACAACTTGGTGAAAGACGCTGCAACGAGCTTGTAGCAACGGTTTCCACCTCGTTGTTCGAGCTATCTCCTGCCTCCTACTCCTGTCTTCTGTCTACTGTCTACTGTCTGGTGCGCTCAATCCGCGCGCCGCGGAACATCAAGCGGCGCTGAGCAATCGGCGCACCGCCCTCCCCCTGCGTGACCAGCGTCAGCGCGCTGACCGGACCGGCGGCGGCGAGCGGCCGCACCTCGACCGCGCAGGTCCGGACCTCACCAGGCGAACAGTTGCCGGCCGGCACGCCATTCAATGCGATCGTCGTCTGGCTGTGCGGCGGTCCGGACAGATCGAGCACGATTCGGTACGCGTAGTCCGGCTCCAGCGGCAACAAGCAGCGCGGCATGGGCGGCAGCGAAGCGGATCCGGCCGGTCCCGGCGAATTGCACGTCGCTCCAGCCGGCGCCGTAGTACGACTCGTTGTCGAAGTGCGGCCGGATCACGTCGACGGCGCCCTGATCGCGGAAGAGCGGGGTCGGCGGCTGGCTGCACAGATTGATCGACGGCTCGCCGTCGGACGTGAGCCGCGCCGTCGCCTGTATGCCGGGACGGTCGAGGGCGAATCTGAACACGGTTCGACGGCCGCCGCTTCGCGTCAGCTCGGTGGTCCACACCGGGCCGCCGCCGGCGTCGGCGCGAAGACTCCGGGTGCGGGCTTCGGCATCGCCGTGAATGCCCGACGCGATCGGATTGATCGGCGCATCGCCGGCAAAGCGGGTCTCGATGACCACCGTGCCCTTCTCGAGCAGCGTGGCGACGGCGCTGCCGGTCGCGAACGCGGGCGACACGTCCACCCACGCGTTCCTGGCGACCGTCACGCAGGGCAGCTCGCCGGCCAGCCGATAGACAACGCCGTGGTACGGCACTTTCCATGGACCGCGATCGGGGAAGTCCAGCGCGCGCATCAAGGTGCCGTCGCGCCAGAACGCCGCCAGCGCCAGGCCACTCGGCGTCGACACCACCGTCTGCTCGCCGAGCTCGATGCGCGCACCGCGCTCGTCCGCGGTCGCCCGCAAGGTGCCGCCGAAGCCGGGCAGCGGCGCTCCGAGGGTCGCCTGATCGACCAGCATCGTGACCGGACGATAGTCCTTGCCCCAGCTCTCGCCGGGTTGCCCGGCGACCGCGGCGAAGGTCTCGAAGTTCTGCGCCCGGCCCGCCGGCCGCGCATTCGGATGTCCGATCGGCGACAGGTCGACCGGGCCGGCGAGGTAGGACGTCGCACCGGCGAGAACGGTGCCTTTCGGCAGCCGCGCGAGCCACTCCTCGAGCGGCATCCCTTCGATGGCGATCGGCAGGAACTGCAGCCCCTCGACGGCAAAGAAGGTCGCCGCTCCGGCAAAGGCGTAGACCGGCCGCGTGCGCGCGGTGGCGCGGACGATCGCCGCATCGAACGACACCGGGTAGAGGCGCTTACCGCCCGGGGCTTCCCCCGTCATCCGGTAGTAGTAGAAGGACATGTCGTAGAAGTAGTCCTCCGTCACCACTCCGGCGCCGTCCGGGAGCTGCGCGTGCAGCGCACGGAAGAACTCGGCATTTTCCCGCTGACCGCTCTGATCCGCCTCCTTGTAGTTGGCCGCGAGGTTGACGATCGGCAAGGCCGCGGCCGCGATGCCGCCGGCGACGAGACCGATCGCCTGGCGCCGCGACAGCGCCGCGACCGTGCGGCAAAGCGCGTCAGCGCCGACCGCGGCGAACGGCCAGACGAAGACCATCACCGGCGTGATGAACCCTTTGACGTCGCCGCCGAGGTTCACCACCATCCACAGCATTCCAAGACCCGCGCCGATTGTCAGCAGCGCCCCGCCACGCTTTCGCCGCACCGCGGAGACGAGGCCGATCGCGACCAGGAGCAGTCCACCCAGCCGGAGATCCTCTTCCATGGTCTCGGTGACGACCGGCAACTGCACCGTGAGGAGCGTCGACAGCGAATAGGCGAAGCGGACCTCGGCGAATCGCTGCGCGGTGACGATCTCGACCAGCTCGGAGAACGACGTGGCACGGCTCTCCAGATAGAGGGCGTGCTGGCGGGTTCGCAGAACGATGAAGCCGTACTGCGCGAAGCCGAGCGCGACGATCAGACCGGCGATCGCCACGACCCGCGGCGTCAGCACGCGCCATTGCCGCGCCAGCACGTACACCACGTAGGCCGGGACCACGCCGACGATGGTGAGGTGGTTGCCGAAGGCGGCGGCGGTGGCGGCAACGGCGCCGAGCAGCCAGGATGCGCGCAGCCGCTCGCCCCACACCAGCAGCAGCGTCAGCGACAGACCGGCGGCCGCGGCGGCCAGGCTGTAGACCTCGGCGAACACCGCGCTTCGCCAGAAGCTGACGCCGGTCGCGAGGCCGAGCGCCGCGCAGCCCGCGGTCCAGCGTGACGCGCCGAGCAGCCGCGCGATGAGGTACGCGGTCATGCAGGCCAGCGCCGACATCACCGCCGAGAACAGATTGGCGCGGTAGGCGATGGTGCCGATCGGCACGAGGTGCACGAACACGCCCGACAGCATCGAATACAACGGGTAGCCCGGGGGATGCGCGGTCCCGAAGACGTAGCCGAGGAACTGGAACTTCGGCGTGTCCTCCGGGCCGCCGAGATCCGGCTGCAGCGTCGCTATATAGAGGACGGCGGCCAGCGCGGCGACGAGCACCCCGCAGAGCACATCCCGCGAACCGACGTCAGCCGGCGTCTTCGTCTTCGGAGAGGGCTCGATCACGGCAGGTTGATCATGAGGACCCGCCATGATACCGAGGGAGGTCGGTCACGTGGAAATGGCGATGACGGTTCCGTCAGCAAACTCCAGGATCGTCATGGCTGCCCTGAAACAGAACACCCGCCCGCCGGCTGGCGCCGTGGCGACGGCCGGCGCGCCCGCGCGCCCACGGACGGGCGGCCCTCGAGCGCCGACGGTAATCGACACGCAGCTAACGACATCCGGCGAGCGGCCGGCATGCAGGCGATCAAGCGTCGCGATCGTCCGACTCGCGGGCACTGCCCTTGCGATCGATGTCGCCCGTGACGCTCCTGTCGCCTCGTGCAACGCCGTTTCAAGGTCGCAACAGCCTTGACCCCAGATTCGAACCTGGGCTCGATCGGCGTGGGGCGCCGAGCGATCGCGCGCGAGTCATGCTCGAAGCGCTAGGACGGACCATGGCCTTGCGCGATCCGGCGACGGCGGAACATGCGCTGCGGGTGCAGCGGCTGGCGGACGCGGTGGCGCAGGAGGCCTGCCTCGGCGACGAGCTCCTGATCGCCGCCATTCACGCCGCCGCGCCGCTCCACGATATCGGCAAGCTGGCGATCCCCGACTGTCTGCTGCAAAAGCCGGGTCCACTGTCCCCGGAGGAGTACGAGCTGGTCAAGCGCCACGCCGGCCTGGGCGGGGAGATCCTCGACGGCCTCGAGCTCGGCGGCCCGCTGGCCCGGATCGTGCGCCATCATCACGAGAACTGGGACGGCAGCGGTTATCCCGACGCGCTCAGCGCCCAGACCATTCCGATGGGGGCCCGCATCCTCGCCATCGTCGACTGCTATGACGCGTTGACCTCCGAGCGGCCCTACCGCGAGCCGATGTCGCACGGCCGCGCGGTCGATCTGATCGTGTCCCGCCGCGCAACCATGTACGACCCGGCGATCCTCGATGTCTTCGTTCGCGTGGCACAGCGGCTCCGGTCGAGCGACGCGGTGGTGACCCGCAACATGTTCGCGGCGCCTTCATTCCGGCTGCAGGCGGTGAGAGCGTCGATGACCCCCCGCGTCCAGGAAACACCGTCATTCATGGCGCTGCCGGTCGCGGCGCGCGCGTACGTCGCGGCCGTCGTGGCCGCCGGCGCGGTCTGTCTCGTCAGCTCCGCGACCCAGATCCGGTTCGAGCACGCGGGGCTGTTCGTGGTCCTGCTCGGGCTCGCGATCCTGACCTCCGCCGCGAAGATCGACCTGCCGCTCGGCCGCAGCCAGTCGAACCTGTCGCTGTCGCATGCGGTCAACTTCTGGGCGCTGTTCGCGCTCGGTCCGGCGGAGACCGCGTGCATCGCCGCGGTCGGGGCCTGGGCGCAGTGCACGCTCCGCGCCGGGACCGGACGGAACCCGCTCCATCGGATCGTCTTCAGCATCAGCTCGCTCACCGTCACCGCCTGGGTGGCCGGGTTGCCGCTCGAGCTGCTCGGCCACGATCCCACCCAGTTCGCGCCGCTGATGCGGACCGCGGCCGTGGTGGCACCGCTGTATTTCTTCGCGAACTCCGCGCTGATCGCCGGCGCGATCGCGCTCTCGACCCGGCAGTCGGTGGTGCGGATCTATCAGCACAACTTCATCTGGAGCGCCCCCAGCTACCTCGCCGGCGCGGCGCTGGCCGCCGTGGCGACCGCGGCGCTGGCCCGCGGCTGGTTCGGCTGGCTGGCGGTGCTCGCGGTGCCGCTCTACCTGGTCTTCCGCAGTTACCACACCGTCGTCGCCCGTTTGCGCGAAGAGCAGGACGAGACGAAGCGCGCGATGGACGTTCAGCTCGCAACGATCGAGGCACTGGCGCTCGCCATCGAAGCCCGCGCCGGCTGCACCCCCGAGCACATCCGATCGATTCAGCATTACGCGGGGCTGCTGGCCGAGGCCGCGGGCCTGACCGACCGCGAGGTCCAGGGCGTGCGCACGGCGGCGCTGCTCCACGACATCGGCAACATGGCGGTGCCCGAGCACATCCTGTCCAAGGGTGATTCGCTGACGCCCGAGGAGTTCGAGCGCGTGAAGATCCATCCGCGCGTCGGCGCGGAGATTCTGCGGGAAGTCGAGTTCGGCTTCCCGGTGAGCGAGCTGGTCCAGTCGCACCACGAACGGTGGGACGGACTGGGCTATCCGGCCGGCCTGCGCGGCGACGATATTCCGCTCGGCGCGCGCATCCTGGCGATCGCGGATTGCTACAGCACGCTGCAGGCGACCCGCCCGTACCGGCCGGCCCGCAGCGAGGCGGCGGCGGTCACGGTGCTGCGCGAATTCGCCGGCACCGCGTTCGACCCGGCGCTGGTCGATCTGTTCATCGCCCGTATGAACATGACCGCGATCTCGCCGGTCGTGACCGACGAGGGCGAAGCGGACAACGCCTGGATCGAGCGCGAGGGAGTCATGGCGCTGCAGGACATCGCCGGCGCCCACCGCGAGGAGCAGACACTCTACGAGATCGCCCAGGCGCTCGGATCGAGCCTCGGCGTGGCCGAAGCGATGGCGCTGATCCAGGACAAGGTCAACCGCCTGGTGCCGTTCGTCACCATCGCGCTCTTCCTCGGAGACGACGAGGAGGGCTACGTCTGCCGGTTCGCGCACGGGCCGGGCACCGAAGCGCTGATCAAGTGGCAGCCGCGTTCGTGGAGCGACGTGGCGCTGCGGCTGCCGGCGTGCGCCGACGGCCGGGGCGCGCACGGCGAAGAACTGGCGTCACTGCTGCCCTGCCCCTTGACCTCCGAGGGCCAGCTCATTGGCGGCCTCGTGATCTACCACACGGTGCCGGGCGCCTTCACCGACGAGCACCGGCGCGTGCTGGGCCGGGTCACCGAACAGGCGGCCGCGGTCATCTTCAACTCGACGCGCTTCGAGCAGACACAGCACGAGTCGCATACCGATCCGCTGACCGGGCTCGCGAACCGGCGGTCACTCGATCGCCAGTTCGAGACCGGCCTGGCGCACGCCGCCCGCACCCTGGGCACGCATCAGCGTGGTCGTCCTCGACATGGACCGGCTGAAGGAGATCAACGACACCTACGGCCACGAGGCCGGCGACCGCGCGCTGCGCGCGATCGGCAGCGTGTTGAAGGCGACGGTCCGTCAGAACGACCTGTGCGCCCGGTTCGCGGGCGACGAGTTCGTGGTGGTGCTGTGGGACTGCAGCCCCGAGCACGAGGCGCGCCGGGTGCAGGAGCTCCAGACCGCGGTCGGCGCCTATCCCTTCGAGCCGCGCCCCGGCGTCCGGGTGTCGCTCTCGATCAGCGCGGGACCCGCCCGGTTCCCGCTCGACGGCAGGACCTTCGACGAGCTGCTCGCCGCCGCCGACGCGCGGATGTATCGCGACAAGGCCGGCCGCCGGTCCCGCACCACCGGCCGTCATGCCACGGCCGCCGCACCCGAGGGCTGGTAATTCGAGAAGCGTGGTCCGAAGTCCGCGGGCTCGCGGTTCGCGGGTTCGCGGGTTCGCCATTCGGCTCGCGTGCGATCTCGGCGCTCGCGGAGCCGAGTCGAACGGGCTGCTTGCCTTTTCGGTGAAACATCCCCATAATTACTAGCTGGCTAACGGTTTAGCCACTTCTTCGATATCCGCAGCCCGGCCGGGCATCTCGGTCGAACCGGCCTGCGGACCATGACCGCTGAACTCGTCCCCGACGGCTGCGGTGCCAACCGCTGCTCTTGTCGTTTCCTCGAGCGGAGAGTGCGTGCGCCGACTGATTACCCTGGTCTCCGTCACATGTCTCGCCGTCGCGGCCCTCTCCCGGCCCGCCGTCCTGGACATGGTCCTTCGAGCGCAGGAACCCCAGCAGGTGTCATCGAGCCCATCTGCCGCCGCGCCGAGCCGGGCCACCAGGCGCGCCAGCACGGCGGTACCTTCCCACGCTGCTCCCGTGTCGACTCCCCCCATCATCACCACCGCCAGCGTGAAGGGGTTCGAGACCACGGTGAAGCCCTTCCTGTCCGAGTTCTGCTTCGGCTGTCACGGGAACAAGGGCGAGGCCAAGAACGGCCTCAACCTCCAATCGTTCGAGTCGGCCGGCACGCTGATCGATCAGCGCAATCACTGGGAAGACGTCGTCGGCATGCTGAAGCGCGGCGACATGCCGCCGATGGAAGAGGAACAGCCCGAGGACGCCAAGCGGCTGGCGGTCGCTGTCTGGCTCGAGCGCGAGCTCGCGCGGATCGACCGGGTCACGCCGCCCGATCCCGGCCGCGTCACCGCGCGCCGCCTCAATCGCGCGGAATACAACAACACCGTCCGCGAGCTGCTCGGCGTCAACCTCCGTCCGGCCGACGATTTTCCGCAAGACGATGCGGGGTATGGGTTCGACAACATTGCCGACGTGCTGTCGCTGTCGCCGGTGTTGATGGAGAAGTATCTGTCGGCGGCGGACGCGGTGGCCCGGACCGCGGTGTTCGGTCCGGCGTCGCTGAAGCCGACGCTGACGCGGCTGCGGTCCGAAGGGCGCCGCACCGGCGACGCTCGGGTGTTCCCGCTGGCCTACGACGTCACCGGGCTCAGCCTGCCGAACGCCTTCCATGCGGTGCACCGGGTTCCGGTGGAAGGCGAATACGTCCTCAAGGTCTTCCTCGGCGGGCAGCGGCCGGCCAATTCGTCGCCGATCGATCTCACCCTCTGGATCGACGACCGTCAGGTGCTGAGCGTCACCCACGATCAGGAGAAGTACGGCCGGTTCGAGCTCGATCGGCAGGACTTCGGCGGTCAGACCGCGGAGTTCAAGGTCCGGCTGACCGCCGGCGATCACCGCATCGCGGTGGCGATTCCGCGGATCTTCGAAGGCTTGCCGGCGCGGTTCGACGGTCCGAATCCGTCGACCCGCCCCGATCCGCCGCGACAGTTCACGCCGCCGCCGAATACGCCGCCGGAGCGGATCGCCCTGTTGAAGCAGCGATTCGAGGAGGCGCAGGCGGCCGTCGAGAAGATTCCGCTGAACGGCGTGCGGATTGCCAACGTCGAGGTCGGCGGCCCGTACTCGCAGGTGTCGACCCCGACGCGCCGAGAGCCTGGCCCGCATCTACACCTGCGGGCACACCGACGGGCAGCACCAGCCGGCGTGCACGCGGCGAATCATGACCACCCTGGCCCGGCGCGCCTTCCGCCGGCCGGTCTCGGCGGCGGAACTGGATCAGTACGTCTCGCTGGTGCGCGAGGCGCAGCAGGAGGAGCAGTCCTTCGAGGAAGGGCTGGTGGTCGGCATCGCGGCGCTGCTGGTGTCTCCCGACTTCCTGTTCCGCATGGAGCGCGATCGCCCGGTGGCGGCGTCCGCGACGTCGCATCGGATCTCGCAGCACGAGCTCGCGACGCGGTTGTCCTATTTCCTGTGGGCGAGCATGCCGGACGATCGGCTGCGGCGCGCCGCCGATGCCGCGACGCTGCGGAATCCGGTGGTGCTCGCGGCCGAAGTGCGCCGCATGCTGAAGGATCCGCGGTCGAGCGCGCTGGCCGAGAACTTCGGCGGCCAGTGGCTGCAGTTCCGCGCCCTCGAATCGGTCACCCGCGATCGTCAGAAGTTCCCCGACTTCGAAGACTACCTGCGGCTGTCGATGCGGCGCGAGACGGAGCTCTTCATCGAGCACGTCATTCGCGAGGATCGCAGCATCCTCGACTTCATCGGCGGCCGCTACTCGTACCTGAACGAACGGCTGGCGACGCACTATGGCATTCCGAACGTCACCGGTCCGGAGTTCCGCCGCGTCGATCTCACCGGGACGCCGCGCGGCGGGGTCGTCACCCAGGGCAGCGTGTTGACGGTGTCGTCCTACGCCACCCGCACTTCGCCGGTGCTGCGCGGCAAGTGGATCCTCGAGAACCTGCTGAATGCGCCGCCGCCCGAGCCGCCGGCCGACGTGCCCAATCTCGACGAGACCGGGATCGGGACCGCGGCATCGGTGCGGATGCAGCTCGAGGAACACCGCAAGAACCCGGTCTGCGCGTCCTGCCACCGGCGGATGGATCCGCTCGGGTTCGGGCTGGAAAATTTTGACGCGGTCGGGGCCTGGCGGACAATGGACGGCAAGCTGCCGATCGATTCGGCGGGGGTGCTGCCAGACGGCCGGACGTTCAACGGACCCGACGAGCTGCGCGCTATCCTGTCGAGCGATCGCGACGCCTTCGCGCGGGCGCTGACCTCGAAGCTGCTGACCTACGCGCTCGGCCGCGGGCTGGAGCGCTACGATACGAAGACGGTCAAGGCGATCGCGGCGGCACTGCCGGCGAGCGACTACCGGTTCTCGGCGCTGGTGTTGGAAATCGTGAAGAGCCTGCCGTTCCAGTCGCGGCGGCCGTCACGCGACGCGGAGACGCGGCTGACTGCCGCAGAATAGCCACCAACCATGTTCACAAAAAACATCTGCCACGGCGCATGTTTCTGAAGGGGATGGGCGCGACCATCGCCCTTCCGATGCTCGACGCGATGACCCCGGCGCTCGGCGCGTTCGGCCGGAGCGCGGCGAAGGCGCCGCTGCGGCTCGCCTTCACCTATGTCCCGAACGGCATCACGATGGGCGACTGGACGCCGAAGGGTGAAGGGGCGGCGTTCGAGTACTCGCGGGTGATGAAGCCGCTGGAGGCGTTCCGCAAGGACACCGTCGTGCTGTCGGGCCTCGCCCATCGCAACGGCATGGCGCTCGGCGACGGTCCCGGCGATCACGCGCGTGCGGCCGCGTCGTACCTGACCGGCGTCCATCCACGGAAGACCGCCGGCGCCGATATCCAGAACGGCATCTCGGTCGACCAGATCGCCGCCCAGGCGATCGGCTCCCAGTCCCGCTTCGCGTCGCTCGAACTGGGCTGCGACGACTCCCGCACCGTCGGCAACTGCGATTCGGGATACTCCTGCGCGTATACCAACAGCCTGGCCTGGCGCGGACCGACCACGCCGATGCCGCCGGAGACCAATCCGCGGCTGGTGTTCGAACGGTTGTTCGGGGACATCGACACCAGCCTGTCGCCGGAGGCCCGCGCCCGCCGGCTGCGCTATCGCCGGAGCATCCTGGATCTGGTCGGCGAGCGCACCACCTCGCTGGTCAAGGATCTCGGACCGGCCGACCGGCGCAAGCTGGACGAATACCTGTCCTCGATCCGCGAGATCGAGCAGCGGATCGAGCGCGCCGAGCGCGACATGACCGGGCTGGTGCCGACCATCGACAAGCCCACCGGCATCCCGGTGCTGTATGCCGACTACGTCAACCTGATGTTCGACCTGCAGCTCATCGCCTTCCAGACCGACATGACCCGCGTGGTCACGCTGATGATGGGACGGGAAGGCAGCATGCGGACGTATCCGGAGATCGGCGTCCCCGATCCGCATCATCCGCTCACCCACCACCGCAACAACGTCGAGTGGATCGAGCGGGTGACCAAGGTGAACACCATGCACATGGAGCTGTTCGCCGGGTTCATCGACAAGATGAAGAACACCCCGGACGGCGACGGCTCGCTGCTCGATCATTCGCTGATCGTCTACGGCAGCGGTCTGAGCGACGGCAACCGGCACACCCACGAGGATCTGCCGGTGCTGATGGTCGGCCGCGGCGCCGACTTCAAGCTCGGCCACCACATCAAGTACCCGCAGGGCACGCCGATGACGAACCTCTACCTGACGCTCCTCGACAAGATGGGCGTGCAGTCGGAGAAGCTCGGCGACAGCACGGGGATGATCGAGCATTTGACGATCTGACGCGATCCGTGGTCCGTAGTCCGTAGTCCGCGGTCCGAGCCGCTCGAAGCAGCGGGGTCGAATGCGCAGCGAATATCTGGCCGCAGCGCCTTCAACCCAGATGGTTCGAGCGGCTCTGAAGCCTTTGCGGACTACGGACCACGGATCGCGGAACGGAGCGCAACCAACTCCCCGCGCCGCGCGTATAAGGGAAACTATGCGCGCCTTTCTCCAGGATCTCCGCTACGGCGTCCGCACGCTGACGCGGACGCCGGGCTTCACCGTGATCGCCGTCGCCGTGCTGGCCCTCGGCATCGGCGCCAATGCGCTGGTCTTCAGCCTCGCCAACACCGTGTTCCTGCGTCCGCTGCCGGCGGCCGACCCGGGCACCGTGGTCAGGGTCTACTCCAACCGCTTCTCGAACACCCGCTACGCGACCTATCTCCCCCTGCGGGATCGCAATTCGACCCTGGCCGGCCTGGCCTCGTTCGAGATCCGATCGTTCGGCCTGCGCCTCGACCGTGAGGTCGAGCCGGCGTTCGGCGAGATTGTCGCCGGCACCTACTTCCCACTGCTCGGCCTGCGCCCGTCGATCGGACGTCTGCTCTCCGAGACCGACGACCGTCCCGGCGCGCCACCGGTGGTGGTGCTCTCGCACGGCTTCTGGCAGACCCGATTCAGCGGATCCCGCGACGTGGTCGGCCAGACGATTGTGCTCAACGGCACGGCGTTCACGGTCGTCGGGGTCGGCCCGGAGCGGTTCGCCGGCCTGATGACGCCGCTCGCCGCCGCTCTCTGGGTGCCGTCGGCCGCCGATGCGCTGCTGCGGCCGATGCTCGATGAGGCGGCACGCCTGAACCGCAGTGCCCTCCTGGTGGGGCGGCTGAAGCCCGGCGTCGGTCTCGCGCAGGCGCAGGCCGACCTCGATACCATCGGGCGGCAGCTTCGACTGGATGCCGGGGAGCCGGCCCGTGAGCAGGCGGCGGTGACGGTCTATCCGGCGACCGCGATCCATCCCGAATTCATGCAGCCGCTCAGCGTGATGATCGGGGGCCTGATGGCCCTGATGGTGCTGGTCCTCGGCATCGTCTGCGTCAACGTCGCCAACCTGGTGCTGGCACGGGCCGCGGGCCGGGGACCGGAGCTGGCCATCCGTCAGTCGCTCGGGGCACCACGGCGCCGGCTGATTCGCCAGCTCCTCACCGAGAACGGCATCCTCGCCGCCGCCGGTGTGCTCGGCGGGCTGGCGATCGCCTACTGGGGCACGCGGGCGCTGGCCGCCGCTGCAACTGCCCACGCCGATGCCGGTGGCGTTCGATGTCGTCGCTCGATTGGCGGGTGTTTCTCTTCACCGCGCTGATCGGCGCCGGCGCCACGCTGGGCTTCGGGGCCGCGCCGGCGTTCGCGGCGACCCGCGCCGATCTCGCCGATGCGGTCAAGGGACACCGCTCGGGACGGGCCCGCGACAGCCGGCTGCGATCGACCTTCCTGATCGCGCAAGTGGCGATGTCGGTCCTGCTGCTGGTGGTCGCCGGCCTGTTCATTCGCAGCGCGAAGAACGCCACCTCGATCGACCCGGGCTTCGACCCCGTCAACGTGGTGGTCGGCTCGCTCGACCTGGAGACGCGCGGCTATTCGGAGGCGAAGGGCCAGGCGTTTCTCCGCACGCTGCACGATCGCCTCAATGGCGCCGGAGGACTCGCCGCCGCTACCCTGGTGGACATCGTCCCGGTGACACTGTCGAACCAGACCATCGATCTGCTGCAGGAATCCGATCCGCAGCCGGCCCACGGCGAACGATCACCCAGACCGCGGGCCTATGCCAACAACGTGGGACCGGGCCACTTCCGGACGCTGCGGATCGGGCTGGTCGCCGGCCGTGATTTCACGCCATGCCGACAGCGCGACCGCGCCTCGGGTCGCCATCGTCAACGAGACCTTCGCCAGGCAGTTCTGGCCGGGCGAGTCCGGCCGTGGGACGCCGGCTCAAGCCGCACGGCGCGACCGATCCGGCCCGCATCATCGAAGTCGTCGGCGTCGTCCGCGACAGCAAGTACGTGACCGTGGGCGAAGAGCGCACGGCCGTTCGTCTATCTGCCGCTGTCGCAGTCGTACACCCCGCGCGTCACCGTCATCGCCCGATCGAACACGACGACCGCCGCGGCGATCGCCGCGATCAGGAGTGAGCTGCGGCGCGGTGGACGAGGGCCTGGCGCTGTTCGCGGTCTCGACGCTGACGGACGCGACGTCGGTGTCGCTGCTGCCGGCGCGGATGGGTGGCATGATGCTGGCCGCGCTCGGCGGACTGGCGCTGATTCTGGCCGCCCTCGGCATCTACGGCGTGCTGTCGTTCCTGGTGCGGATGCGGACCCGGGAAATCGGCGTCCGAGTGGCCATCGGTGCGTCCCGTCGCGCAGTGATCGCCCTGATTGTCGGGCAGGCGTGCCGGTGGACGTTGATCGGCGCGGCCGCCGGCATCCTGCTGTCGCTCGGGGTCACCAGGCTGCTGGCAGGCGTCCTCTACGGCGTGAGCCCGACGGATCCCGCGACCTACGGCGCGGTGGCGCTTCTCCTCGTGACCGTCGCCGCGCTCGCGGCCTGGGTGCCTGCGCTGAGGGCCACCCGCGTCGACCCGCTGGTGGCGCTGAGAGAGGGGTAAAAAACGCCGCGGGTTCGCGGTTCGCGGGCTCGCGGCTTTCGGAGGGACTGACGGCATTGCTCCTCGAGGTCATCGTTCAATCGGTCGCGGACGCGCGGGAAGCGGCGGCTGGCGGGGCCGACCGGCTCGAAGTCGTGCGCGAGATCGAACGCGACGGGCTGACGCCCTCGCTCGATCTGGTGCGCGCGATTCAGGCCGAGGTCGCGCTGCCGTTGCGGGTGATGGTGCGCGAGAGCGACGGGTTCGGCATCAGCGGGCCCGAGGAGCTCCGAAGCCTGCAGCGCACCTTCGGCATCCTCGCCGATCTCGGTGTGCACGGCGCCGTGGTCGGCTTCGCGCGGGACGGGCGCCTCGATCTCGACAGCATCCGCGCCGTGCTGTCGGTCGCCCCCACGCTGCCTGTGACCCTGCATCGCGCCTTCGACACCGTGGCCGATCCCTTCGCGGCGATAGACGAGGCGCTGGGCTTCCCCCAGATCGACCGGATCCTGACCTCTGGCGGCGAGGGTGATTGGGCGGTGCGCTGCGAGCGCTTCACCCAGTACGCGGCCCGGGCCGGGTCGAGGCTCACGTTCCTGCCCGGGGGTGGGGTCGACGAAGGGGCGCTGAAGGTCCTGGCGGCCTCGGCGTGCGTCACGGAAGCCCACGTCGGCCGGGTCGCGCGGGAGCCGCAGGCGCTTGGAGCACCCGTTTCGGCCGTGCGCGTTGCTGCTCTTCGAGCCGTGATTAGCGGACGCTGATGAGGCAGCCGCGGACGCCCCCGGACAGGTCGTGCTCGCTATCCCGGGCATTTGCGCGTATGATGTGTGGGTTAGGTGGAAGACAGCCTCTGCTGCAGCCCGCGTCAAGAGCCGAATCGAGCCCTTCTGTTCTCGCTTCTCCCCGCAACGTGATCGCTTAGCCGCCGCCGCCTCCATCAGGGGTCCAGACCGGATCCATCACTAGTGAGAATGCTCCGCGTCGCGGAGCGAAGAGAGAAGCACAGCAATGGCAAGAAAGCTCTACGTAGGCAACTTTCCGTACAACACCACCGAGCAGGATCTTCAGGCCCTGTTCGCCGGCGCCGGGACCGTCGACAACGTGAACCTGATGCGCGACATGGCCACCGGCCAGGCGCGAGGCTTCGCGTTCGTCGAGATGGCCTCGGACGAGGACGCCCAGAAGGCGATCAGCATGCTCAACGACCGCGATTTCGGCGGCCGCAACCTGACCGTCAACGAGGCGCGCCCGAAGGGGACCTCCGGTGGCGGCGGCGGATTCGGCGGCGGCGGCGGTGGGAACGGCGGCGGCGGCAGCCGCAAGCGTTCCGAGCCGCGCTGGTAAGCCGACAGGCTGCCAACGGATTTCAGGAAGGGCGGCGCCGCAAGGCGCCGCCCTTTTTTTGTTACGGACCGCGCGTCCTTGCAGCGATTTCTCATGTTGCCTTTCAACAGGACGGGTGTATAGTCCTCCGCCTGACCTGTTGAAGGACTACATGAGCAGCGAAGTCCCCTACGGCACGCTCGACCTGATGGTGCTCAAGACGCTCGCCGCGATGGGCCCGCTGCACGGCTACGGCATCGCCCGCCGCATCGAGCAGGCCGCCGCCGGGGCGATGGCCCTGAACCAGGGCACCATCTATCCCGCCCTGCTCCGGCTCGAACAGAAGCACTGGATCAAGAGCGACTGGGGCACCAGCGAGAACAACCGGCGCGCCCGCTTCTACGCCATCACCGCGGCCGGACGACGGCAGCTGGCGAAGGAGGCGGCGCTGTGGGCCAGGACGGTGTCGATGGTGAACCGCCTGCTGGAGGACCCGTCATGACGGCCATCCGCATCTTGTTGTCGCGCATCCTCGACCTGCTGTTCTCGGGGCGCCGCGAGCGCCGGCTCGAGGAGGAGATCCGCACCCATCTCGACCTGCTCACCGATCAGTATGTGGCCGCCGGAATGTCAACGGCCGAGGCGCAGCAGGCGGCCCGCCGCTCGTTCGGCGGCGTCGATCAGATCAAGGAGGCCCACCGCGATCAGCGCGGACTGCCGCTCGTCGATGCGATCGGCCAGGACGTGCGCTTCGCGCTGCGCCTGATGCGGCGGAATCCCGGCTTCGCGGTCACCGCGGTGCTGGTGCTCGGCCTCGGCATCGGCGTGAACAACATGCTGTTCACGATCCTCAATGCCCACACGCTGCGCGGGCTGCCGATACCACGGTCCGACCGCGTGTTGTTCCTCTCGACCGTCGACGATCGCGGCCGCGACCGCGGCCTGTCGTTCGGCGACTACGAGGACATTGCGGCCGGCGCGCGGCACTTCAAGGCCATCGCGGCGTTCCGTGCTGCTCCGATCGTCGTCGCCGGAGACGGCCACGCCGCCGAGCGCCTGGATGGCGCCTCCGTCACGCGCGAACGCGTTCGACGTGATCGGCGTCCGGCCGGTGCTCGGCCGCCTGTTCACGCCGGCCGACGACCAGCCGGGGCGGCCGGCGTGGTGCTGCTGTCCGAATCGGTGTGGACCGCGCGCTACGGCGACGATGCAGCCGCGCTCGGCCGGAGCCTCACGGTCGACGGCGCACCGGCCACGGTGATCGGCGTGATCCCCGATCGATCCGGCTTTCCAAGCACCTTTACCATCTGGAGGCCGCTCCGCCAAACGCCGGGCCTCGCCGCGGAGATGCGCGACCAGCGCACGCTGCAGGTGTTCGGCCGCGTCGCCGACGCTCGCCCGCATCGACGACGCGCGAGCCGAAATCAGCGGCATCGGCGACCGCCTCGCGCGCGGCGCACCCGGCAACCAACCGGAACACCCGCGTCCGCGCCGTCCCGATCAACGACCGCGTTCCTCGGCCGCCCGACCGACACGGTCTGGATGGCCTTCATGGCGACCGGCTTCATCGTCCTGCTGATCTCGGCGCCAACGTCGCCAACCTGATGATCGACCGTTCGCTGCTGCGCAGCGCGCGAGCTGGCGATCCGCGCATCGGTCGGCGGGACTGCGGGACGGCTGGTCCGCCAGCTGCTGGTCGAGGGGATGGTGATGGCCGGCGCCGGGGCCGCGCTCGGGCTGCTCGTGGCGATTGTGTTGGCATGCGCGGATTCCGCCGCCTGATCCCCGCCGACGCCTTGCCCTACTGGCTCGACTACTCGATCGACTGGCGCGTACTGGCCGCGCTGATTGGCGTCGTCTGCGCTGACGGTGCTGGTGTTTGCGCTGGTGCCGGCGCTGCAAGCCTCGAAGACCAACGTGATCGCGGTGTTGAAGGATGGCGGACGCTCGGGCTCGCCGGGCCGGCGCCGCATCCTGGCGACCACGTTCCTCGCGGCGCAGATCGCGCTGTCCGTCGTGCTGCTGGCACAGTTCGCGGTGACGTTGCGCGACCAGGGCAAGCCCCTGGCCTCGGACACCATCTTCGATCGCAGCGATATCCTCACGGCGTCGGTCACGATCCCTGAGGCGTCCTACCCGACGCCGGCGGTCCGGGCCGCGTTCTACGGCACCCTGATCGAGCGGATCCGCAGGCTGCCGGCCATCGATGGGGTCGCCGTGACGACGGTGTTGCCGGCCTCTGGCGGCGAGTCGCTGCCGTTCATTACCGACGGCAGCGGAACGACCGACGACCATGCGGAGCGGACCGCGGTGGTCATTGCCACGACACCCGGTTACTTCCAGGCACTGGGCCTGGAACTCCTCCAAGGACGCACGCTGCAGGACAGCGATGGCGCTCCAGGCCAGATGAACGCCATCGTCAACGAGCGCCTCGCGGAAACGGCGTTTCCCGGGGAAAGCGCGCTCGGCCGGCGGATCTCACTCGGCCCGGCGAACGAGCGCCAGGGCGCCGCCACGCGCTGGCTGACCGTTGTCGGTGTGGCTCCGGACATCCACCAGCAGCGGGGCTCGGACTCGACACTGATCGTCTACCTCCCGATTCGGGAGACGGCTCCCGCCAATGTCGGCATCATCGTGCGCAGCCCGCTCGACACCGCCAGCGTTGTCGCCACGCTTCGAGCGCAGCTCCGCGCGATCGATCCCGGCCTCCCGATCTACCGGGCCCGAACGCTCCCGCAGGTCCGACACGACATGCAGTGGAACGGCCGCGTGTCGAGCCGGCTGTTCACCTTCCTGACGTTCATCGCCGTCTTTCTTGCGACCATCGGGCTGTATGCGGTCACGTCACACTCCGTGAACCAGGAGCGCCAGGAGATCGGTATCCGCCTGGCGCTCGGCGCCCGGCCTGTTCAGATCGTCGGACGCGTCCTGAGCCGGCTGGCGTTCCGCAGCCGGCATTGGTTTCGGCGCCGGCGTTCTCCTCACGGCGCTGTGGACCGGCGGGTTCCAGAGCGGCGCCCCGGGCGTCCACGCCACCGATCCCGGCCCGCTGGCCGTGGTCGCCGGAATTCTGATGGTCGTGATCGCCCTGGCCGCGATCGTCCCCAGCCGCCGCGCCTGCCGGGTCGATCCGCTGCAGGCGTTGCGGACCGATTGAGGGCGGGGGGCGGCGGGGGGATAGCGGGGTGGTGCCCCCCGCGTGTCAAGGGATAAGGGACAAGGGATAAGGGACAACTCTCAGGCTGTATGCCAGAAAACAGGACTTCTCCCTTCTCCCTTGTCCCTTGTCCCTTATCCCTTGCTTCCCTTGTCCCTTGTCGCGTCGACGGCACAAACGCGACTCCCACGGAGTCTAAGCCGCATGTTCGTGGCACAGATACAACCGCTCCGGGCTGTGACCGCTGCCCTCGCTGTCGTCGCGCTGGCGGCGTGCGGCCGGCAGGCGCCAGCCGTGGCGGATCCGGTCGAAGGCATCCCGCTCGCCCAGCAGCGGACCATCACGCGGAACGAGGTCGGCTACAAGTGGCCCTTCAACATGGGCGCCGGAACGATCGCGTGTGACGCCGGTGCGCTGTTCTTCCGGGCGGACGGGACGACCTACGCGTTGAGCCGTGGCGCGGGAACACGCGGCTACGCGAACGTGGACGCGATCCGGCGGGTGCAGGGCAGCGGTCCCCCGAGCGATCCGGTCAGCCGCTTGACTCAGGAGGCGCGGGTGAAGCTCTTCGCCGACGTCTCGGCCTGCGCCACAGCCGGCGGGGCGGTCGGCTCCCAGCGCGCCGCGGAATGTAGATCGCGCATCCGGGAACGCGGCGGCGTATCGGAACCCGAGCTCACCAAGATCGAAGCGGAGGGCGTCGAGCGCAACTGGCCGCCACTTCCACCCATCTTGATGAGCCTCGATCCGATCACCGAGGCCGGCCGACTGCTCTGTCCTTCCTGATTCCGGGGGTTCCATGACCGCTCCACTGCTCGAAGCAAGCCACCTGGTCAAACGCTTTCACGGCATCAAAGTGGTCGACGATGTCAGTTTCGTGGTCCGTCCCGGTGAAGTGGTCGGGTACCTGGGACCGAACGGATCGGGAAAGACCACCACCGGACGGATGATGACCGGGCTGATGGAGCCATCTGCGGGCATGGTGCTGTTCGAGGGACGCAGCATCGGCGATGACCCGGTCGGATACCGGCGCCGGCTGGGGTACGTTCCCGAGGAGCCCGCGCTCTACTCGTTCCTGTCTGGACGCGAGCAGCTGCAGCTGATCGGCCGGCTGCGGGAAGTGCCCGAAGACGTGCTCGAGCACCGGCTGCGTGCGCTCCTCGAGCTGTTCGGCCTGGCCGACGCCGCGGAGCAATCGATCAGCGCCTACTCCAAGGGCATGAAGCAGAAGGTGCTGATCATCGGCGCGCTGCTGCACGACCCGGATGTCCTGATCTTCGACGAGCCGGACTCCGGCCTCGACGTCACCGCGGCGCTCGTGCTGCGGCATCTGGTGCACCTGCTCGCCAGCCGCGGCAAGGCCGTGCTCTACAGCTCTCACGTGCTCGAGGTCGTCGAGAAGCTGTGCACGCGGGTCATCGTCCTGCACCGCGGCCGCATCGTCGCCGAAGACACCGTCGACCAGCTGCGCACGCTGATGGCGCACGAGTCACTCGAGCAGGTCTTTGCCCAGCTGGTGCTCGAGACCAATCCCGCGCAGACCGCCCTGGAGATCGCCGACGTGGTGGCCGGCCGTGCGTGAACGGCTGCTCACGCGGCACTTCGTCCAGCGGTTCCTCGAGAACGACCTGGTCTCACCCGACTCGGATCGGCATGAGGTGCTGTCGCTGGTGGGCGCCGGGCTGCTGTCCTGCACGATGTTCATCACGATCGGGCTGTCGCTGAAGTTCCTGTTCATGCCGCTCCAGTCGCCGGGACGGACGGCGATCCTGGCGGTGGACGACCGCCTGATGTTCCTGGCCTGCGCGATGATCGTGATGGCGCTGGTGGCGGTCACGTCGTGGGAGGCGCTGTCGCTGGATCCGCGCGATTCCTCGATCCTCGGGCCGCTGCCGATCGCGCATGGCGCGATCGTCCGGGCCAAGCTGCGCGCGGTCGCGCTGTTCGCCGCCGGATTCGCGATTGCGGCGACGGTCTTGCCGTCGCTCCTGCACCCGCCGATGATGGTGGGCAAGCTGCCGGTCGGGTTGTTCGCCGGCGCTGCTGCTCATCGTGATCCACTTCGGGGTCTCGCTCGCGGCGGGACTCTTCGGGTTCGCGGCGGTCCTGGCGATTCGCGAAACGCTGCGGGCCTGTTCGGGACGGCACTTCACCCGGCTGGCGGCGATCGCCCAGGCGGTGCTGATCGTGGGGCTGGTCACGGCATTTCTGCTGGTGCCGGCGATCCTGGGTAATGCCGCCCGCGCCGTCGCGACACCCGGAGCGTCGGTGTCGCTGCTGCCGCCGTTCTGGTTCCTGGGGGCGCAGGAAACGCTGGCCGGCGGATTCGTCGATCGGCTGCCACGGCCGGACCTGCCACGCTGGCTGGAGCAGCAGGAGGCCCGAGCCACATCGGACTATCGCGCTGCGGTCCCGGCGTTTCAGGCACTGGCGGTGCGCGCGCTGATCGCATCGATCGCCACGCTCGGTCTGGCGCTGTTCGCCTACACGTGGAACAGCCGGCGGCTGCCGTTCCCGCCGGTCGCGACCCGTGCCGATCGCTACGCGGGTCCGGGCGTGCTGGCCCGCCTGGTCATGCGGACCGTCGCGCGGGCGCCGGCCACCCGCGCCGGCTTCTTTTTCGCGGTGCAGTGCCTGCTGCGCAGCGCACCGCACCGGCTGGTGCTGGCCGCGTGCACCGCCGTGTCGCTGGCACTGGCGACGGCCACTTTCGAGGCGGCGTTCGAAGGCAACCTCGATCCGCGCGCGCCCAAGACGACCGGATTCGTCACCCAGACTCTGGTGCTGGGCATTCTGCTGGCCGGTCTCGGCCACGTGATGCGGATACCCGCCGACCTGCGGGCAAACCGGCTGTTCCACCTGGCCTGGATCGGTCAGAAAGACCGCTACGTCGACGGTATCAATCGGGCCGCGGCGGTGATCCTGATCGTCCCGGCCCTGCTGGCGCTGTTTCCAACCCACGTGCTCCTGTTCGGGCTGCCGCTGGCCTCCGCCCACCTGCTGACCGGGCTGTTGCTCGGGCTGGTCGTGCTGGAAGCGTTGGCGGGAGGACGCCGGGCGCTGCCATTTGCGAGCAGCTACAGCCCACCGGCTGACCTGAACACGAAAGGACCCGTCGTCGGCATCGGGGCGCTGTTCGCCATTTCGATGTTCGGGAGCCTCGAGCGGACGGCACTGGGCGGCCCCCGCTCCGCCTTGGCGTTGTGGCTGACGCTGACCGCGCTCTTCCTGGTGCTGCGCTATCGGAGGGGACGACGGGAACGCGATGTGACGCCGGACGCGCCGGATTTCTATCCCTCGGAGATGGCGCGGCTGGATCTCACCAGCGCATCCTGACTTGGTGGCCTGTGTCGGTCATTCAGTAGTGCCTCTCGACCCATGCACCGCCTGGCTGCGTTGCTCCTCGCTCAAATACTCCCGGTATTCTCGATCGTCGCGCCTTGCCAGCCGGGCGCCTGGGCCGAGATCCACTCCTGAACTGACCGATACAGGCCACTGGAGCCACATCGATGCTCTGGGGAACCACCCTTCGTGAACGCCTGCTCACGCAGCACTTTCTCCAGCGGTTCCTGGAGAACGACCTGCTCTCCCCTGACGCCGATCACCATGACGCGATCGCCCTGGTCTGCGGCGGCCTGCTGACGCTGGGGCTCTTTCTCAGCGTGTTCATCTCCCTGAAATTCCTGTTCATGCCGTTTCCAATGCCGGGCCTGACGGCTGTTCTGGCGGTTGGAGACCGGCTGATCTTCGTCACCATCGCGATGACCGTGTTGGCGTTCGTGGCGGTCGTCACCTGGGATGCGTTGTCGCTCGATCCGCGGGACACCGCCATTCTCGGGCCGCTGCCGATCGAGCGCACCGTGCTGGCCCGTGCCAAGCTGCGCGCCATCGCCATTCTCGCCGGCAGTTTCTCGCTGATCGCCAGTGTGCTCTCGAGCGTCTTCCATCCCACGTTGATGGTCGCCAGGCTGCCAATCGGCATGATCCCGGGGCTGGCGTTGATCGTCGTTCACCTGCTGGTCATGTTCAGTGCCGGCCTGTTCGGCTTTCTGTCGGTGCTCGCGGTGCGGGAACTACTGCGCGCTACGCTGGGTTGGCGTTTCACGCGAGTGTCCACCAGCTCTCCAGGCCGCACTCATCGTGATTCTGGTGACCAGCTTTCTGCTGCTGCCCGCCATCCTGAGCCGCGCCCGGACCGACACGAACCTGGCGCGGCTGCTCCCGCCGGTCTGGTTCGTCGGCCTGCAGGACGCACTCGTGGGACAACTGGTCGCTGACCTGCCGCGAGGCGAGATGCCGCCCCGCTTTGCGTTGCAGGACGATCGGGCAGCGGCGCGGTATCGCGAGGCCGCGGCCTGGCTGCGGCCGCTCGGCTGGCGCGCGGTGGCGGCCATGACGATCTCACTGGTCGCGGCGGTCGCCGCGTTTTTCTGGAATTGCCGTTCGCTGCCGCTACCACTGGTCGGGCATCGCGCGGTCCGCTATCGCGGACCTGGCCTGCTCACGCGAGTGATGATCTTCACGACCCTCCGGCACCCGGCGATGCGAGCGGGCTTCTTCTTCACCCTGCACTGCCTGTTTCGCAGCGGACCGCACCGCGTCGTGATGGCGGGCTGCACGGCGGTCTCGCTGGCGCTGTCGACGGTACTGCTGGGCGCGGGCAGCCGCTCGCCGGCGGTAGATCTGTGGGGCATTCCCGTCTACGTCTTCGCGACGCAGACCATCGCCCTGGCGATCATGCTCTTCGGCTTCACTCAGGCGACGCGCCTGCCGGCCGACGTGACCGCGAACCGTCTCTTCCGGATCGCCTGGATCGCCGATGCCCCGCGCTACGTCACCGGCGTCCGCCGCGCCGCCATGACGGCCGTCGTCCTGCCTGTGGTGCTGATGCTATTGGCGCCGAGCGCCTATTTGATGGGCTGGCGGCTGGCGATGATGCACGCCGTCACCGGCGTCGTGCTCGGTGCCGCGTTCCTGACGGTTCGGATGTTCGGATCGACGCAGCTGCCGTTCGTCGCCACCTATGCGCCCTCTGAAGCGCTGAACACGGTCGGTCCGGTGGTCCTGATCGGCGGCATGTTCGCGGTCCTGACCTTTGCGCGAATCGAGCGATTCGCACTGGCCGAGGCGCAATCCGCCGCGATTCTGTGGATGGTCCTGGCGCTGATTGCGGTGGCGCCGGATCTCCTCGCCGGCCGGAACACGGACCTCGATCTTCCAACCGCCTTCGATGTCCCTGCGCCTGGCACCACGCGACTGGATTTGGGGTGACCAGTTTCCAGTTTCCAGTTTCCAGTTGTCAGTTCACAGCCCTTCGAAGCCTTGGTTCCCTGACGAACTCTTCGAGCCAACGAACCTCAGACCGTCTCTATGGCCGCGTCTTCTACTGACTCCTGGTTACTGGAAACTGGAAACTGGAAACTGGAAACTCACAAGAGACATCGTCAGTGCATCTCCACGTCGCACGATCCAATCCCACCCCGGAAGTAGTTGAACTGCACGTTGGGATGGTCGGCCAGCAGCGACATCGGCACCGCGGTATCGACCATGCGCTTCGAGATCATCAGGGCGGTCAGGCGCTGACCGAACGGGTTGTCGTGGTGGCCGGCGTGCCAGATCGACACCTTCTCGGCTTTCCAGGTCTCGACCGGCCCGACGCTGATCGCCTTGGTCGGGACCATCGAGATGTTGCCGCCGCCGCTGGTGCGGGCGTTCTGGGCGATGGTCAGCGGGTGGAGATCGACGACCCGCGTCGCCAGCTTGCGGTACTCGGCCGGGGACGGCGGCGCATCCTTGTAACGGCCCCGCCGCGGCAGCGGATCGTTGAACGCCCAATGCTTCACGTCCCCTTGTCCGCCCTGCATGACCGCGCATCGCACGCCGGCGTCCCACGAGCGGCGGTAGCCGGCGGTGTCGGCCTTGGGGAAGTGCAGGTGCGCATCCGGCATGCGCAGCCCGCGGCGGATCCGGCTGAAGCACAACTCGCGATCCGCCCGCTCGAAGCTCAATGGGTGTGAGACCGCGACTTCCCTGCCGGTCCCGACGTCGAACCACTCGTCCATGCCCCAGAAATGTCCGCTGCGAACGTCGAGATCGAGCGCGTTGACGATTCGCGCCACGAGTGGCAGCTGCTCGGTCGGACCGATCGGACCGCAGATCCCCACCGGTGCGTCATCGGTGCTCTGCCGCCACGCGTCGACATACTCGAGCGCTTCCGCGACGTAGAAGTCCTCGAGGGTGTCGTAGAACACCACGCGGAAGCCCGGCCTCGACAGCCGCAAGAGATCGCGAGGCGTCAGGCGCGCCGCTTCCTCGATGACGTCGGGGTCCAGCGTGGTGTAGTCCCACCAGTCCGAGGCGATTGCGCTCAGTCTACGCGCCATGTTCGAGCGACCTCTCGTAAGTCCGGTTGATCAGATATCTGCGCCCGAGCGCGTCGCGCAGCGGATCGCGATCGGCGTCGCAGAAGCCCCAGTGCAGATGGCGGCGCCAGCCCTCCGCGTGCCTGAATCGGCCGGACATCTTCCCCACCGTGCGGCTCTCATCGTCCATGGTCCTGAGGTAGCTGTTCATGCCCTGGGTGGTGTCGAGAAATCCGCCCTGGCTGGCGTGGCACTCGAGCGCCGCCCGCTTGCGCGCGTGCACGCTGGTGGTATCGACGAACGCGCCCGGATGCACCCGCCGGCGCAACTGATCGCGGAGCCCGTGCGGGTTGGCGTGGTAGATGGTGACCGGCCGCTCCGTGGCTGTTCGCGGCGGCCTCGTCCGGTATCCCGGCATCGCGCGGACGAACGCGGCCGACACCGCCAGGCGGCTGGTGTTCATGTGATCCTCCATGTAGTCCTGGGGCGAGTGCGTGAGGATCACGTCGGGCGCCACCTCGCGGATCACCGCCCCGAGACGCCGGAGCGCCCGCGCGTCGTAGAAGATCTCGACGTCGTTGCAGAACGGCGGATGCCAGGTGGCGCCGAGCCGCTTCGCCGCGGCCTGCGCCTCGCCGCGCCGGACCCGCGCGGTTCGCGCCGGCGTCATCGTGGTGCTGCCGAGATTGCCGGTGGACAGATTCAGGTAGTGCAGCTCCCACCCGGCGTCGCCGAGCAGCAGCAGGGTGCCGGCCATGACGAATTCGATGTCGTCGGGGTGGGCGGCGATGGCGAGCGCTCGGGGCATTCGGGAGAGCTTATGTCAAATCCCAAGCTCCAAATCCCAAGCTCCAACCACTCCCAACTGCCAAATCCCAAAGCCAAATCCCCTTCGAAATCCCAATCGCAAATCCAAAACCTGGGCAGAGAAAGGTTGGTCTTTGGGAGTTGGGATTTACCTTTGGGCCTTGGGAGTTGGGAGTGGTTGGGATTTGGAGCTTGGAGCTTGGGATTTGACGTCACTCCATCTCCTGCACCCTCACCGCTTTTCCCTCCTTCGCCGATCGATCGGCGGCCGCGATGATCCGTGGGTCGCGAAGCCGTCGGCGAAGCTGGTGAGCGGCATCTCCTCGCCGCGATCCAGCGCGTCGAAGAACGCCTGGAACTGCGTCTGATACGGATGGTCGGCGACATCGCCGCTGTCGAGCATCTTCATCGACAGCTGGCTCCACGCGGCGCGATTCAATCCGGCCAGCTTCTGCGAGTGGAACTTGCTGTCGAGCAGGCTGCCCTCGCTGCCGACCAGGTGGGTGTGAAAGTAGTAGGGCTGCAGACAGTCCACGATCGCGGCGCACTTGCCCAAGGCCCCATTCTTGAACTTCAAGATGGATGTGGACGAGGTCGGGTACTCGTAGGCCTGGAAGACCGGGTTTGCGCTCTGGGTGGCGTAGCTGGTGACCTCCTCGACGTCGCTGCCCATGCACAGCAGCAGCGCGTCGAGCGCGTGGCATCCCGCGGTCAGCAGCGCGCTGCCGCCAAGCTCGCGCTTGGTGTTCCAGCGGTACTGCCCGTACCACGGGCCGATCCCGTGGTAGTAGTCGATCTCGCCGTAGTGCAGCGATCCGAGCAGCCCGGCGTCGATGACCGCCTTGGTCGCCAGGAACTGCGACGAGTAGCGGCACTCGAAGCAGACGCAGGTGCGCACGCGGCTCTTGGCCAGCGCCGCCTTCATCTCGAGGATATCGGCCCACTCGATCGCGAGCGGCTTCTCGATGATGACGTGCTTCCCGGCCTGCACCGCGGCGATGAACTGCCGCGCGTGCTGATCCGGATAGCCGGTGATGTCGACCACCTGAAGGCGCGGGTCGCCGAGCATGGCCGCGAGGTCCGAGTGCACCCGGATCGGACAGCCGTGCCGCTGACTGAGCTCGGCGGCATCGAGCGGCCGCGACGAGAAGACGTCCGTGACGATGCCACGAGAGGTGGCGTTGATGGCTCCGATATGGGCGGTCGCCGCCCAGCTGTAGCCGATGATGCCGACGTTATAGCGTGCGCTCATTTCCGATCAGGATACCTCGCGACTTTGCCCGGTCGCCACTCCAGCCGCCCCACTGGCCTCGCGGCATTCGGGGTGCTTTCAGACGCGGATGGGCAACTCGCTGATGGCCTGTGAACTTTAAACAGGAGGGCCAGGAGAGAGATCAGGAGGAAGAAGAAAATTATTGGTGTCCTCCTGAACTCCTGGCCCTCCTGTAAAAGATCACCGGCCACCGAATAATCCCGGTTGCCGCTGAGAGCACCCGGTTGCCGCGAGCCAGTGGGCGCTGGAGCGCGGCAACCGAGCAGCATCAGAACTTCACTTTCAGCCCCAACTGCACCTGCCGCTCGGTCGTGCCGCACAGCGAGCAGGAGGGGCTCGACAGCATCGCCGAGATGATCCCGACCGAGGCGTTGCCGATGGTGGTGTTCGGGTTGGTGAACTGCGGATGGTTCAGCAGGTTGAACGCCTCGATCCGCAGCTCGGTCTGGATGTGGCCGATGCGGGTGTTTTTGATCAGCGAGGCGTCGATGTTGAACGACCCCGGGCCGCGGATGCTGCCGCGGCGGGTGTCGCCGTAGGTGCCGGTCGGCTCGGTGATGGCCACGAAGCACGAGGTATCGAACCAGCGGTCGATGGTCGGCGTGTCCAGTTTGCCGCTGCACACCTGGTTGGGCCGGTTGCCGGTGCCGGTCGATGCCACCCCCTGGGCCTGGGTGACCGTCAACGGCAGCCCGCCGCGCAGATACAGGATGCCGCTCATCTGCCACCCGCCGTAGACGTGATTGCGGGCCCAGGGCAGCTCGTAGATCCAGCTCGAGGACAGCGTGTGCCGCACGTCATAGTCCGACGGCCCCCAGTTGTAGTCGAGGTCGAGATTGTTGGTGATCCCCGCCTCGTTGTCCGACGCGTAGTCCATCGACTTGCCGAACGTGTACGAGTTCAGGAACGAGAAATTGTTGGCGAAGCGGCGCTGGAATTTGAACAGCAGGCCGTTGTAGTCGACCTCGCCGATGCTCTGTGACTGGCTGAGCGATCGCACCGCGGGCGCCAGGGTGATGAACGGGCGATTCACGTTCGCATCGCTGACCCCGACCACCGGCCGCGCCTGGTTGATGTCGACCTTGATCACCATCTGGCGGCCCTGCGAGCCGACGTAGGCGACTTCAGCCATGTAGTTGCGGCCCAGGCTGCGCTGGTAGTTGACGTTCCACTGCCGCGCGTAGGCGTCGCGGAAGTTGATGTCGAAGACCGAGCGGGTCGCGCCGGCGGCGGCGCGGTTCGGGTCGACGCCGGGAGGCGCCGGCAGGCCGGTCGAGAGCAGCAGGTTGTTGCCGTACGCGGTCGGCGTCGGATTCAGCGACGTGGACTGCAGGAACGGCGGGTTCTGGGCTTTCGAAGACGAGGTGCCGCCCGGCGAGAAGTTCCAGAACAACCCGAAGCCGCCGCGCACCAGGTTCTTGCCGCTGCCGTCGATGTCGTAGGCGAAGCCGAACCGCGGCCCGAGGTTCTTCTTCGAATAGGTCTGGAGGTACCGTCCCACCTTCACGCCGCCCATCGTCGCGTCGTCCGAGGCGATCACGAACTTGCCGGTGGTCACGTCGAAGTTCGACTGCAGGTCGTTGACCTCGATCCACGGCGGATAGATGTCATAGCGCAGGCCCATGTTCACGGTGAGCCGTGCGGTGGCGCGGAAATCGTCCTGGATGTAGGTGGCGATTTCGGGGCGCTTCTCGGTGTAGGTGCCGGCGTCGAAGAGGTTGCGGTTCTTCGCGTTGACCAGGCCGAGCATGAAGCTGGCCACGTCGAACCCGGTGGCGCTGTTCACGGTGCAGCCGGCACCCTGCCCGGCGCAGTTCGACGTCATGTTGTTGTTGAAGCTGAAGTTGCCGACGATGGTGTCGGCGTTGAGGATTTCGCGGGAGCGCAGGGTCAGGCTGCCCCCGGCTTTCAGCGTGTGGCGGCCGGTGCTGCGGGTCACGCTGTCGAAGATCTGGAAGTCGTTCTGGTTGGTGATGAGCGGCTGGTTGCTGTTGGCGCCCAGGTTGCGGATGTTCTGGAACCCGAGCTGGGTCATCGCCGAGGTCACCGAGTTCAGGTTGATGCCGGGCAGGCCGACCGCCTGCGCCGGATTGGTCCCGAAGTCGATCGGCGTCATCAGGAACTTGATCGACGACCACCCGAAGCGGAATTCGTTCAGCCAGCTGTTGCTGAGCGTCTGGGTGTCGTTGAAGGCGAAGCTCTGCCCCTTGATGTTGCCGTCGCCGGCGCCGAAGGTCGCGCCGGCATCGCCGTGCGGCAGCGTCGCCGGCTGCAGGCGGTGCGTCTTCTGGTAGCTGTAGCGCGCGAAGAAGCGGTTGCTCGACGCCAGGTTGTGATCGAACTTGAAGTCGAACTGGTTGTCCTGCCGCTCTTTGATCGGGTTGATCAGGTAATTGTTGATGGTCTGCCCGACGGGCCCGACGGTGCCGGCGGTGTTCGGCTCGGGATAGAGCTGGGTCAGGATGTTGCGCGCCACCGAGTCGATCCGGCCGCCTGGAATCACGTTGCCGGGAAATGGCTGACCGGTGGACGGATCATAGATGATGCGCGTCAGCGCCGAGAAGTCCCCGCCGCGCATCGCCGTGGTCGGCACGGTCGAGAGGAAGGTCTGGCCCTGCGTCTCGCGATGCCCCTGATAGCTGGCGAAGAAGAAGGTCCGGTCCTTGAACACCGGGCCGCCGAGGGTGCCGCCGAACTGGTTCTGCTTGAAGTCCGGCTTCGGCCGGTTCGCCCGGTTGTTGAAGAAGTTGTTGGCGTCGAACGCGTCGTTGCGATGGAACTCGAAGCCGCTGCCCCGGAAGGCGTTGGTGCCCGACTTGATCTGCAGATTGACCACGCCGCCGAGCGATTGGCCGAACTCCGCGGAGTAGGTCGAGGTCTGGAGCTTGAACTCGTCGAGCGCGTCGACGCTCGGGAAGATGACCACGGTCTGGAGCCAGGTTTCGTTGTTGTCCACGCCGTCGAGCATGAAGTTGTTGTCGCGGGCGCGCTGGCCGTTGGCGGAGAACGAGGCCGAGGCCCGCCAGGCGAGGCTGCCGGCGCCGTCGATGTTGGCCCCGGGGATGCCGCGGAGCACTCCGGGCACGGTGCGCGTCAGGTTGACGAAGTTCCGGCCGTTGAGCGGCAGCGCTTCGATCTGCTCATCGCCGACGGTGGTGCCGAGCTCGGACGACGAGGTCTGCAGCAGCGGGGTCTCGGCGGTGATGCTGACCGATTCGGTCATCGCGCCGACCTCGAGCTTGAGGTCGATGCGCACGCGCTGGTCGACGCCGACCTCGACGTTCGACATGGTCAGGGTCTTGAACCCGGTGATTTCCGACATCACCGTATAGCGGCCTGTGGGGAGCGACGGCGCGACATATTCGCCGTTGGAGTCGGTGGTGACCGTGCGGGTCAAACCAGTCCCCTCGTTGACGAGGGTGACCTTCGTGTTGGAAATCACGGCCCCGGTGGGGTCCGTGACGCTGCCGAGGATGGTTCCGCTGACCGTCTGTGCCCAGCCTGCCGGCACAACCAGCAGCAGAGCACAGAGCACACCGAGCACCTGTGAACGCACAACGCTCATCATCGTCGCGGCCTCCGCCGTTGTCTGAATTGAACGGGAGTTCGTCGAATCGTGGAACCGGTACCAGTCTGGGTGGACAGGCTATATCACAGGTTGGATCGATGAGGTTAGTCACCCAGTCCGCGGTCCGCGGGTTCGCGGTTCGCGGGTTCGCGATTCGCGGGCGCGGCTAGAGAGAGGCAACGAGCCGCTTGGACCGGCAACAGACCTTCTAATTACCCGAATCGAACCCGCGAACCCGTGAACCCGCGAGCCCGCGAACTGCGGTCCGCGGACCGGGTTATGCTCACCTCTTACACTCGATGCCGCCATCGTTGACCCAACCGAACACCGCGTCGGCCAGGACCACGCGCCGGACCCGCTCCATCCACGTCCCCGACACGACGGCGAAGCACCTCCTCGTCCCGGACCAGGTGATCGCCAGCCCCGAGACCGGCCTCCGCTACCGGATCGATCGCCAGGTCGGCAAGGGCGGATTCGGCGAGGCCTATCTCGCGGCGCGGCTCGGGCGCTCGACCGCGGTCCCGGCGACGGTCTGCATCAAGGTCAGCGACAGCATCGATGGCTGGGTGCGCGAGGCGTATTTCGGCAAGCTGCTCGGCGGCCATCCCCGGGCCATTCGCCTCTTCGACATGTTTCCGCTGATGCGGCCCGACGGCCGCGTCCTCTACTACCTGGCGCTCGAGTACGCGTGCCACGGCGATCTCGCCGCGTTCCTCGAGCAGGACGGCAAGCGCTGGACTGAAGCGGCGGCACGCCGCGAGATCGCCGGGATCCTGCAGGTCCTGGGCAAGCTGCACCGCGGGCAGCTCCTGCACCGGGACCTCACCCCGATGAACGTCTTCGTCTGTGAAGGACGCACCCTCAAGCTCGGCGACTTCGGCATCGTCCGGCAGCAGAGCGATGGGCGTGGCATCACGGTGAGGACGATGACCGCGCTGACCGCGCCGAGCGAGATCATCGCCGGCGCCGCGCCGAAATGGCAGGCGCGAGACGACGTGTTTCAGGTGGGACAGCTGCTGGCGATGGTCGTGCGGGGGAATGCCCGGGAGCGGGTGCGCCCGCAGGATGTTCGCGGGCTCGCGTGCAGCGATCAGCTCAAGGAGATCGTCTACCGCTGCATCGGCGAGCGCCGCAAGCGCTACGAGAGCGCCGACGAGCTGATCGCCGCGCTTGCGGACGCCGCCGGCGACGTTGAAGCCCGGCGCATTGCGATCGCTCAAGGGCGTGCACCTGGCGTTCACGGGCATCCTGTCGCGGCGGCGCGCCGACGCCATCGCCGCGGCGCGCCGCGCCGGCGCCGTCGTGCACGGCAGCCCGTCCATGCTCACGACCGTGGTGGTGCGCGGCCGGCCCAACGTCCAGCAGGCGGCTGGCCGGGACGGGGGGATCAAGCTGATGGAGATCAAGCGCCTGCGCGAACGCGGCCATCGCATCACGCTGTTGAACGAAGCCCAGTTCTGGCGCCTGGCCGGAGAGCGCCCGACGCGGCCCGCCCGTGTTTCAGCAGGGCGATAACTTCGCTGTCGGTGGTCCGCGGTTCGCGAGTGTAAAATCGTTCCCCGGCACTCGCTCTATGTCTCACCGAACACGACTGTCTGGGCCCCTGACGGGCCTCTTCCTCATCTGTTGCGCACTCGGCACCGCCCGCGCGCAGTCCCCGGCGCTCGAGCTGCGAAAGGGGGACGCCATCGCGCTGATCGGCAACACCCTCGCCGAGCGGATGCAGTACTTCAATCATTTCGAGGCGCTGCTGATGCTGCGGTTTCCGGACCTGCAGCTGCGCGTGCGCAATCTGGGCTGGAGCGGCGACGCGCTGACGCTGCAGCCCCGGCCGTTGAACTTCGGCGACGCCTCCAAGCACCTGCAGCAGCAGAAAGCCGACGTCATCCTGGCGTTCTTCGGCGCCAGCGAATCGTTCGGCGGCGAAGCCGGGGTCGCGCAGTTCGAGCGGGATCTCGAGACCTACCTGCGCACCCACGCCGCGGCGACCTACAACGGCAAGACCCCGCCGAGACTGGCGTTGGTCTCGCCGATCGCCCACGAGGCGCTGACGCAGCTCGTGCATGTCGATGTCGAGGGGCGCAACAAAGAGCTCGAGCGGTACACGGCGGCGATGCGCGCGGTCGCGGGGCGTGAGAAAGTCGCGTTCGTCGATCTGTTCACGCCGACCCGCGAGGCCATGCAGCGCGCGGTCACGCCGCTGACCGACAATGGCATCCACCTCAACGAAGCGGGCGACACCATCGTCGCGGATCTGCTGATGGAGGGACTGGGGTTCATGGCGCCCTCCACTGCTGCCGCCACCGGTCCAAAGCTGCGACAACTCGAGGCGCTGCGTGCGGAGATCCGTGACAAAAACCAGCAGTTCTTCTACCGCTGGCGTCCGCTCAACGCCGAATACGTGGTCGGCCGCCGCGTCGAGCCGTTCGGGTCGATCAGCTTTCCCCCGGAAATGCGCCAGCTCGACGAGATCCTCACCGACCTGGACAACCGCATCTGGGAACGCGCGCGCGCCATCGGCATGACGCGCTTCCCGCCGCCGGTCCGTCCGGCGGCCGGCCGCGGAAAGCCGCTCGCGCCCGCCGCCAAGAGACCGCCGGTCATCAAGCGAGAAAAGTAACGATGCGCAGGCGATACCCGGCGGCGATCATTGGCGCATGGCTGCTCACCTGTGCAAGCAGTGACGGTCAGATCCGCCCGGAGCCGAACCGCGGGGGCGCGATCGACCTGGCGGCGACGGACATCAAAGTGGCGCTCGATCGGATGAAGCCGGCCGCCGGCTACGACATCAGCCTGTTTGCCTCCGAGAAGGAATTCCCGGAGATCGCCAACCCGCTCGCGATGACCTTCGATACGCGCGGCCGGCTCTGGGTGCTCACGTCGCCCACGTATCCGCACGTGCTTCCCGGCGTCCCGCCGCATGACAAGCTGGTGATTCTCGACGACGTCAATCAGGACGGCCGGGCGGACAAGCTGACGGTGTTCGCCGATGGTTTGTACATTCCGACCGGTTTCGAGCTGGGGGATGGCGGCGTCTATGTGTCGCAGCAGCCGAACCTGGTGTTCCTGCGCGACACCGATGGCGACGACAAAGCCGACGAGCGGCGCATCCTGCTGCACGGCTTTGGCACCGAGGACAGTCACCACTCCATTCATGCGTTCACCTGGGGACCTGGCGGCGACCTGTATTTCCAGGAAGGCACCTTCCTGCACTCGCAGGTCGAGACGCCCTACGGCACGGTCCGTCTCGAAGAGGCCGGCGTGTTCCGCTACGAACCGCGGACCGAGAAGTTCAGCGTGTTCGTCAGCTACGGCTTCGCCAATCCCTGGGGGCACGTCGTGGATCGGTGGGGGCAGCACTTCATCTCCGACGCGTCGAACGGTAACAACTACTACGGCACGCCGTTCTCCGGACACGTCGACTATCCACGCAAGCAGCGGCCGATGCAGGTCTGGACGCTGACCCAGGTGCGGCCGACCGCGAACGTCGAGTTCGTCAGCAGCCGTCACTTTCCAGATCAGGCCCAGGGCAACTTCCTCGTCACCAACACGATTGGGTTTCAGGGGATCAAGCAGTACACGGTGCGCGAGGAAGGGTCAGGGTTCGTCGCGGTCGAGACCGAGCCGCTGCTGATGTCCACCGATCCGAACTTCCGCCCGATCGCGATCAAGTTCGGCTTCGACGGCGCGCTCTACATCGCCGACTGGTTCAATCCGCTGATCGGCCACATGCAGTACTCGCTGCGCGACCCGCGTCGCAGCACGACGCATGGCCGGATCTGGCGTATCACCGCGAAAGGCCGGCCGCTCAACGAACGGCCGAAGATCGATGGACAGCCGATCGAGGCGCAGCTCGAGCTGTTGAAGGCCTATGAAGATCGCACCCGCTACCAGGCGCGTCTCGCGCTGCGCGCGCGCCCGACCGACACGGTGCTCGCGGCGCTGAAGAAATGGACCGGCGCCCTCAATCCGGCGGACCCGGACTACGAGCACCATCTGCTCGAAGCGCTCTGGGTCTATGAACATCACGACGCCGTCGAGCAGGGGCTGCTCAACACTCTGCTCCAGGCCAGGGAATTCCGGGCCCGCGCGGCGGCGACCCGGGTGCTCCAACACTGGTTCGATCGCGTCGACGGCGCCCTGAATCTGCTGAAGCGGATGGTCAACGACCCCGAGCCGCGGGTGCGCCTCGAAGCCGTCCGGGCACTCAGCTTCGCGCCGACCGCCGCCCCTTCGACGAGCTCAGGGCAGGCCGCGGCCGAGATCGCGCTCGAGGCACTGCAGCACCCGGTCGACTACTACCTGCAGTACACGCTCGATTCCACCATGACGACTCTGGAGAAGGCATGGAAGCCGGCGCTGACCGCGGGCCGTCCCTTTGCCGTGGACAACCCCGACGGTCTGACGTTCCTGCTGGCGCGGCTCAACCCGAGCGAGCTGATCGCGCTGCCCAGGAATCCGACCGTGCTTCGAGCGCTCGTGGAGCGGCCGGGCATCGACGCGGGCGCCAGGCGGGCGGCGATCGATGGCCTCGCCAAGGCGAACAATGCGGCTGCGGCGCAGGAGTTGGTCGGGGCGATCGAACGCCTCGACGGCGAGCCCGGCACCCGCTCGGTCGTGCAGGATCTGTCGCAGATCCTCGCGACGTTCGATCCGGCGGCCCTCGCCAGCGTCCGCTCCGACATCGTGACGCTGGCCACGCTCGGCAAGAACGAAATCACGCGGCAGGGCGCGTTCGCGGCGCTGCTCCGCGCCGATGCGGGCTCGAATCGGCGACTTCGCGCCTGGGACATCGCGTCGGCATCGCAGCGCAGCCGCATGGATCTGCTGCTCGGCGCCGCCCGGCTGAACGACGGCACGTTGCTGGAGGAGCTCTCGCCGAAGATCCTGGCGTCGCTCGACGGCAGTGGGCGTCATACCGCGCCGGCGATGCAGGCACGCTTCGTTCGAGTCGTGGCCCCGGGTGCGGAGCGGAGCCTGCGACTCGCCGAAGTCAACGTGATCAGCGCCGCCGACAACCTCGCGCTCCGCGGCAAAGCCACCCAGTCGAGCATCGTCGCCGGCGGCGCCACCGGCGGACAACCCGAGCGCGCCATCGACAACCGGACCGACGTCGATCCGAAAGCGGCCACCATCTCGTTCACGGCGCTCGAACGGGATCCGTGGTGGGAGATCGATCTGGGCGAGTCGCGGCCGATCGAATCGGTCGCCATCTGGAATGCCGCAACCGGCAACGACCGCAACGCCGCCCTGCACGTCACCCTGCTCGACTCGTCCCGGCGGCCGGTCTACGCTCAGGAGCTCTCATGGACCGCGAGCCCGGTCGAGCGCGCCGTGATTGGCGGGGACATCACCGACGCGATGGTCAACGCGGCTCTCGTCGCGCTGGCGGCGGTGCCTGGCCGTGAGGCGGAGCGATTCGGCCTGATGGCGAAGCACATCCCCGGTGCCGGCACTCGCCGGGCCGCCATCGCGGCGATCCGGACGATTCCACAGGAACGGTGGCCCAGCGAGCAGCTCGCGCCCGTCTCGGATGCGCTCCTGACCTACATCCGCAGCGTGCCGGCCGCGGAGCGCACCAACCCGGCGTTCACGGAAGCCGTCGAGCTCGGGCGCGCTGTCGCCGCCCGACTCCCGGCCGCAGCGGGCAAGGATGCCACCGCGGCGATCGACAAGCTGGTGGTGCGCACCATCCGGATCGAGTCTCCGGTGGCCGAGATGAAATTCAACCTTCCGGGATTCACCGTCGAAGCGGGCGAGGAAATCGAGATCGAGTTCTTCAATCCCGATCAGATGCCACACAACCTGGTGGTCACGGTGCCGGGCGCACTCGAGGCGGTCGGGCTCAAAGCCGAGGCGATGGCCAAGGAAGCGGACGCCTTCGCGAAGAACTTCGTCCCGGCCACTCCCGAGGTGCTCTACTCCACCCGCCTGATCAACACCGGCGAGACCGCCAGGCTGCGCTTCACGGTACCGGCCCGCACCGGCTCCTATCCCTATGTGTGCACATTCCCGGGGCACTGGCGCACGATGAATGGGCTGATGCAAGTGGTGCGGGCCGGGACGACGTTGCCAGGGCGATAGCGCATTCGTCTCAATATGCTTCTAGACACTCACCGCACTCCCAAAGACCTCCTGCCGCAGATCGACCGGATGTTCGAGCTGTCCGCCCACAAGATCCGGGCGCTCGAATCGACCTGGCCAGCGCGCGGCGGGGCACCCGTGTTCACGGTCGAGGGCAAGTATCAGTCGCGGGGCTGGACCGAGTGGACCCAGGGCTTTCAGTTCGGCGCGGCGGTGCTGCAGTTCGATGCCACCGGCGAGACCGAGTTCCTCGATCTCGCGCGCGACCGGACGCTCAACCGGATGGCGCCGCACCTCACCCACGTCGGGGTGCACGATCACGGCTTCAACAATGTCAGCACCTACGGCGGCCTGTGGCGGCTGGCCCGTGAGGGGCGCATCGACGCGCCGCCGTGGGAAATGCGCTTCTACGAGCTGGCGCTGAAGGTCAGCGGCGCCGTCCAGGCGACGCGCTGGACGACGCTGCCGGACGGGGGCTACATCTACTCGTTCAACGGCGCCCATTCGCTGTTCGTCGACACCATTCGATCGCTGCGCGCGCTCGGGCTGTCGCACATGCTCGGGCACCATCTCTCGGCGGAGCAGGACCTCTCGATCAACCTGATCGACCGGCTGGTCCAGCACGCGCGCGCGACCGCCGAGTATGCCGTCTACTACGGGCATGGCCGCGACATCTACGACGTGCGCGGCCGCACTGCCCACGAGAGCCTCTTCAACGTCGCCAACGGCAGCTACCGGGGACCGAACAGCCAGCAGGGCTATTCGCCGTTTTCGACCTGGACCCGGGGACTGGCGTGGGCCATGACCGGCTTCGCCGAACAGCTCGAGTTCGTGGCCACCCGTCCGAACGACGAGCTCGCCGGCGCCGAGAACCGTGAGGCGATCGAGACCTGGATGCTCGAAACCGCCCGCGCCACCTGCGACTTCTACATCGAGCAGGGCACCGCGTCGGACGGCGTGCCGTACTGGGATACCGGTGCGCCGGGTCTGACGGCGCTCGGCGACTGGGCGGCGCGTCCTGCCGATCCGTTCAACGATCACGAGCCGGTCGACAGCTCCGCGGCCGCGATCGCTGCACAAGGCCTGATTCGCCTGTCGCGCGCGCTCGCGAATCGTGGCGAGGATGGCGCCCGCTACGAACAGGCCGGCCTCGCCGTGCTCGCCACGCTGCTCGACGAGCGCGGACCGTACCTGTCGACCAGCGATTCGCATCAAGGGCTGCTGCTGCACTCGGTCTATCACCGGCCGAACGGCTGGGATCACGTGCCTCCGGGCTCGCGTATTCCGCGCGGCGAGTCGAGCCAGTGGGGCGACTATCACCTGCGCGAGGCCGCGCTGCTGGTCCGCCGAATCGCGCGCAACGAGCCGTATCTCGCCTTTTTCGGTCCGGCCGACTGGCCGCGAGGGGCCGGCCTTGGCGCCTGACCGCGCCGCGGCCAGGGTCGCCCTCGTGACCGGCGGCACCCGAGGCATCGGTCTCGGCATCGCGCGGGCGCTCGCCGCCGAGGGCTGGACGCTGGCGCTCTGCGGCGTCAGGGACGCTGACGCGGTGCGCGGCGTCCTCGACGAGCTCGAGGGACGCGCCACCTATTTCCAGGCTGACGTGAGCCGCGTGGAGGATCGCGCGCGGCTGGCCGCGGCGATCGGCGAACGGTACGGCGCGGTCGATGCGCTCGTCAACAATGCGGGGCGAGCGCCCCGAGTGCGCGCCGACATCCTCGACGCGACCGAGGACAGCTTCGAAGAGCTCATGCGGATCAACCTGCAGGGGCCGTACTTCCTGACCCAGGCGCTCGCCCGCCAGATGGTCGAGCGCAAAACCGCCGACCCCTCGTTCGCCGGCGCGATCGTCTTCGTCACGTCGGTGTCGGCGGAGATGGTGTCGATCGCGCGCGGCGAGTACTGCGTCAGCAAGGCGGGCCTGGCGATGGCGGCACGGCTGTTCGCCGTCCGGCTCGCGCCGCTCGGCATTCCCGTCTACGAAGTCCGTCCCGGGATCATCGCCACCGACATGACCGCTGCGGTCCGCGAGATCTACGACGCGCGGATCGCCGACGGGTTGGTGCCGGAGCGGCGATGGGGTCAGCCCGACGATGTCGGCCGCACCGTCGCCGCGCTGGTCCGCGGAGACCTGCCGTACGCGACCGGCTCGATCATCCACGTCGACGGCGGCCTGTCGCTGCCCCGGTTGTAGCCCGACCGTTCGGACGACGCGGGCTGATCACAGACCCGCGGTGTCAAGGGAGAAGGCAGAAAGGAAAAGGGAGAACTTTGCCCACATTGAGCAGATGGGGTCAGACCGGGCCTGATCCCTGACCCCTCAGCAAAACGCGGCGCCCGGCGCGGCGCTCGTCTTGCACGCGCTTCGCCGTCTCCGCGGCGGCCCTGCGACCGACGCTTTCCGACTGACGCAAAGCATCTCGAGGGGCGGGGTACATGACGACGAGGCCGCGGTTCGTCCTGCAGATTCTTCGAAACACGTGCGTGGCGATTGCCGCGTTCGCGGTGAGCGCTTACGGCGCGACACTCCCGGCCGGCTTCACCGAATCGCTGGTGGCGAGCGGACTGAACACGCCGACCGCGATGCAGTTCGCGCCGGACGGGCGCCTGTTCGTCTGCGAACAGAACGGCCGGCTGCGCGTGATCAAGAACGGCGCGCTGCTGAGCACGCCGTTCCTCACGGTCACGGTCAGCTCGTCAGGAGAGCGAGGCCTGCTCGGGGTCGCGTTCGATCCGGATTTCGCCGTCAATCAGTTCGTCTACGTCTACTACACGGCCACCAGTCCCACGATCCACAACCGCGTCAGCCGGTTCACCGCCAGCGGCGACGTCGCCGCGCCCGGCAGCGAGGTCGTCCTGCTCGACCTCGAGAACCTCACCGCCACCAACCACAATGGCGGCGCCCTCGCGTTCGGGCCGGACGACAAGCTGTATATCGCGGTCGGCGAGAACGCGGTCGCCTCGAACGCCCAATCGCTCAGCAACCGGCTCGGCAAAGTCCTGCGGCTGAACAAGGACGGCAGCATCCCGACCGACAACCCGTTCTACACGACCGCGACCGGCGGCAACCGCGCGATCTGGGCGCTCGGCCTGCGCAATCCGTTCACGTTCGCGTTCAGCCCGTCCGGGACGTCGATGTTCATCAACGACGTCGGGCAGGGGACCTGGGAAGAGATCAACGACGGCGCGGCCGGTGCGAACTACGGGTGGCCGGACACCGAAGGCGCGACCACCGATCCACGATTCGTCACGCCGCGCTACAGCTACCCGCACAGCGAGCGGCACGCTGCGCGATCGTCGGCGGCGCGTTCTACGCGCCCGATGACCGCGCAGTTTCCCGAGCGACTACCTCAACGACTATTTCTTCGCCGACTACTGCGCCGGATGGATTCGCAGCTCGATCCGGCCAACGGCAACAGCGTCACCACCTTCGCCACCGGCATCAGCTCGCCGGTCGACTTGAAGGTCGCCGACGACGGCAGCCTCTACTACCTGGCGCGCGGAGTCGGGCGGCGCGGTCGTATCGAGTCGTCCTACGGCGCAACCGCGCCGACCATCACCTCGCATCCGTCGAGCCGGACGGTCGCGCCAGGGACTCCGGTCACCTTCAGCGTCCGGGCATCGGGCCCGGCTCCGCTCCGCTATCAGTGGCAGCGCAACGGCGCCAACATCACCGGAGCGACCTCGCAGGACTACACGATCGCCTCGCCGGCCACCACCGACAGCGGCGCGCGGTTCCGCGCCGTGGTGTCGAATGATTTCGGCAGCACGACCAGCGCGGAGGCGGTGCTGACCGTCAACGTCGAACCAGGCGCCGACCGCGACGATCACCGCGCCGGCCGCCGGCGCGCTCTACAGCGGCGGCGCGAGCATCAGCTACGCGGGCACCGGCTCCGATCCGGAGGACGGCACGCTGCCGGCGAGCGCCTTCACCTGGCGGGTGGACTTCCACCACGATACGCACTCGCACCCGTTCATGCCGGCGACGAGCGGTGCGCAGCCAGCGGCACGTTCACCATACCCACCACCGGGCGAGACCTCGGCGAACGTCTGGTACCGCATCTACCTGACGGTTCGCGACGCCGCCGGCGCGACCCACACGGTCGCAGCGCGACATCCTTCCGCGCAAGGTATCCGCTCACGCTGGCCACCAGCCCGCGCCGGCTTGCCGCTCCGGCTCGATGGCCAGCCGGTCGACGACACCGCTCACCTTCGACGCGGTCGTCGGCATCGTCCGGAGCCTCGACGCGCCGACGCCGCAGTCGTCGGGGACGACCAGCTACGAATTCGTGTCGTGGTCCGACGGCGGCGCGGCCGCGCACACCATCAGCACGCCATCGGCGAATACCACCTACACCGCCACGTATCGGCCCGCCGGCAGCTCGGGCAGCGGCACCGGGCTCAACGCCGAGTACTTCGACAACGCCGATTTCACCGGGACGCGGATCGCACGCGTTCGACCCGACCGTCGATTTCACCTGGGGCGCCGGCTCGCCGGCCGGCACGCTCGGCGTCGACACCTTCAGCGCGCGCTGGACCGGCCAGATCGAAGCGCCCTTCACCGGCACCTACACCTTCTACACGCAGAGCGACGACGGCGTGCGGCTGTGGGTGAATGGCGTGCAGCTGGTCAATCACTGGAACAACCACGCGACGTATGAAGACCGCGGCACCATCACGCTGACCGCCGGCCAGCGCTATCCGATCAAGATGGAGTACTACGAGAACGCCGGCTCCGCCACCGCGCGGCTGCTCTGGAGCCATGCGTCGATCACCAAGGCGGTGGTGCCCGCCAGCCGGCTCTATCCGTCGGCCGCCCCGGCCAATACGATCCGGGTCAACTTCCAGCTCGCATCGGCGCCGATCCCCGCCGGCTATCTCCCCGACGGCGGCCTGGTTTACGGTGCGCGCGGGAACGGCCAGACCTACGGCTGGAATACCGACAACACCGCTCAGGCCAGGGACCGCAACTCGTCCGCGATCGCCCGATCAGGCCTACGACACGCTGACCCACATGCAGCGCCCGGCGAATCCCGACTGCGGTCTGGGAAATCGCGCTGCCGAACGGCACCTACACCGTCAGGCTGGTGGCGGGAGACGCGTCGAACTTCGACAGTGTCTACCGGATCGCCGCCGAAGGCGTGCTGATCGTGAACGGCACCCCCACCACCAGTGCGAGGTGGGTCGAGGGGACGGCCACCGTCACCGTCTCCGATGGACGCCTGACGCTGACCAGCGCATCAGGGTCGAGCAACAACAAGATCTGTTTTGTTGAGATTACGCCCCAATAGCCGCGATCGTGGTCCGAGATCCGTGGTCCGTGGTCCGGATGCGGATGACGTCCGATGCAGTTGGGTGGAATTCGTTCCAACAAGCGTGGTGCAGCCTCCCTCGCGGCCAACGCTCAGGAGGATTCGCGGACTACGGACCACGGCCCACGGACTGCGGACTACGGCCTACCGTATCACGCGAAGCGGCACCACCGCTTCGGCGCGGTCGTCGCCGCTCCGCGCCTCGATGACGACCGCGAAGTCGCCTGGTGCGATCGAGGCCAGGGGCAGATCGAGGCGGTGCCAGTCCTCGAGACGGGCCGGTGATCGGCAAGGCCACCAGCGTCGCGCCCTTTCGATCGATGAGACGCGCGGTGATCGCGGCGGCCTGGGCCTGCGTGCCGTAGGCGCGGATTCGTATCAGCACGCGGTCGCTGCGACTGAACTCGCGGCCGGCGTGGATGGGCGGCATCACCAGCCGATAGTGCTCGCGTTTCCGCGACGTTCCGGGCACGGTGCACCGTGGCGGCGAGGCCCAGTGCCTGGAGGCACGGCAGCCGTTTCGACGGTTCGCGACTCGCGATCGATGACTTCACCGGTCTTGTCGAGGACGCGAATCGCGAGCCGGGCCGTGCTGCCGGCAATCTCGAAACTGGTCCCGCCGGGATCGACGACCTTCTCGACCGGCGGTTCGGCGCCGGCGGTCAAGCGGACGCTCACGGTGGCCGCCTCCGCGCCGGGAGGCCCGGGAGACGGCGCGGCGATCGGCGTCCACGCGATGCTGACCAGCGAGCGGTTCTCCGAGAGCGGCCAGATCGCGGTCCAGACCTCGACCAGCCGCGAGGACTTCGCCGGATTGAGCGACGCGAACGCATTCGCGATCGGCGGCGGCAGGACGGCGGCCGCCGCCGCGGTCCGCGCCCGTTCGACGTCGGCAATCTTCGGCGCCCAGTAGCCGTTTCTCGCTCGCACGTCGTAGCCACCGCGCTTCACCCTGACTTTGATCTGATGAAAGCGGCCGTCGTGCACCGCTCCCTGGTATAGCCAAGCAGATACGTCGCGGTGGCCTGGCCCACGATCCGCTGGACCGCTGCGCTGATGTCGTTGTCTCCATGCACCTCGCCGCCGCTTCCGGACGCCAGGGTCTCGAGCATGGCCGTCATCCCGCCGGCCACCCTCAACCCGCGCGGGTCGATGATGTGGACGGCGGTGTTGCTGTCGTTCGCGGCTCGGACGATGTCGCGGGCACTGTTCTCATCATCGATGTAGCGATTCATCGCCTCGCGAGGATCAGGGCCCGGCAAGCGTCGGCGCGAGACCGAATCCCTCGCTGACGACGATCATCGTCTTGCGACCTTCGCGAAGACGTCCCGAGGTGTGCGGCCGCGGCCTTGATCGCCGTCGCCGTGACCTGGTTCCGGAACTGTTCGACGCGTTCGACCTGCCAATTCACGGCCTCCAGCTGCGCCTCTTCCACGGCACTTCGAGGTGGCAGGTAGACACCCAGCCGTCCTTCCAACCTGTGCACCTGATCCGCGAGCGCCCGGCGATCCCGCGTGAACTCGATCGCGCTCGATGGCGTCAGGGGATCCATGATCGCCACGAGATCGGTCGGCCCGAAGGCGGTCATGATGATTTGCTCCAGCGCCGTCTTCGCCTTTAGCGTGCTCTCGAACCGGCCGATGTGATATTCGTCCCAGAAGAATCAGGAAGACGCGGACGTCATCCCGCGCCGCTTCGGCGGCCGCGTGTTGCTGACTCCGGATGGCGAGCGAGCGATCGTCGGACGGCTGGCCGGTGTTCGCGAGGAACTGGAACGACGTAATCGGCTGGAGGACATCGTCCTCCCGCACGTCGAAATCGTCGGCCGTGAGCGAGCTGACCGGCCGGCCGGCGCGATCGACGACGGTCGCGTCGATGCGGACGACGTTGGTACCGCTGCGGAATGGAGCCGGCTGCTGCCCCTGGCGGGCCAGCCCTTCGATGGCGCCTGCGGCGATGAGAGCGGCGGCGGCCAGGGCTGCACGCCCCGGCCGGAGACGACTGGCGCGGCGTGGGGCCCCCTGCACCGCGCGAGTATAGACTTGAAACCTCGCGCTCTCGGATTCGTCTACGTAAGGGTCCTTACCGGATGGATGCCCTCCGCCACGACGTTCGATACGCCATCCGCGCCCTGCTGAACCGGCCGTGGTTCTCGGCGCTCGCCGTGCTCACGCTGGCGGTGGGCATCGGGGTGAATACCGTGGTCTATAGCGCGATCGATGCGCTGTTGGGCAAGCCGATGCGGTTTCCCGGGGCGCATGAGCTGGGGTGGATCCAGACCAGCGGCGGCAAGAGTCCCTACAAGCAGACGGCGCTTCCCGACTATCGCGATCTGGCACGCGAGAATCGGACCTTCGAGGCGATCACCGCCGAGGCGCGCCTTCCGTTGAGCATGCGCACCGATGGCGCGGCGGAGCAGGTGTGGGCGTTGCTGGTTTCGGCCAACTACCTGACCACGCTGCGGGCGCGGCCGTTGCGGGGCCGCTTGATCACCGAGGCCGACGGCACCGGGCCGGAACCCGCCGTGGTGGTCAGCGAGCGGTTCTGGAAAGAGCGGCTCGGCGGTGCCCCGATCGCAGGGCGCACGTTGCCCCTGAACGGGCGGTTGTTCTCGATCGCCGGGGTGATTGCCGAGGGATTCCAGGGACTCGGCGGACTCTACGAGCCCGACCTGTGGCTCCCCCTCGACCGCCTCGATCTTCTCGGACTCTCGCCGGCGCTGACCTCGCGCGGCGAGGAGTGGCTGTCGCTCGCCGGGCGCATGAAGCCGGGGGTCACGGCGGCGCAGGCACAGGCCGACCTCCGCGGCATCATGAGTCAGCTCGCGCTGACCCACCCACAGACCAACACCAGCCGCAGCGTGGTCTTCACCCCGCTGAGCGAGGGGGTGCCCGACCTTCGCACGCTGGAACGGTTCGCGTGGATCGGACTCGCGGTGGTCGGGATCGTTCTCCTGATTGCGTGCTTCAACGTGGCGGGACTGCTGCTGGCGCGCGCCTCGGAACGGCAGCGCGAAATCGGCGTGCGAAGCGCGCTCGGTGCGAGCCGGGCCCGGATCCTCAGGCAGCTCGTCACCGAAGGTCTCCTGCTCGCGGCGATCAGCGGCGCCGCGGCGCTCATCCTCTCCACCTGGAGCGCCGATCTGCTCTCCGCGTTCAGCCTCCCGTCCCCCATCCCCCAGAGGCTCCACATCAGCTTCAACAGTCATCAGGTCTGGTTCACGCTGGCGCTGGTCGCGATCGCGGGGATCACGCCGGCATTGATTCCCGCGCTGCAGGCCAGCCGCGCGGATCTTGTGCAGGTGATCCGGCAGCAGACGATGATCGGCAGCGGACGATCCAGAACCCGCAGCGTTTTCGTGATTGCGCAGATTGCCGGATCGACGCTGTTCCTCGCCGCGGCCCTGCTCTTCGTCCGCAGTTTCTGGAACACTACGGCGTTCGTGCCGGGATTCGACACCGAGCATTCGCTGGTGCTCGAGCTCACCCCGGCCGCCTTCGGCTACGACCAGACCCGGTCGAGACGGCTGTTCGACGACCTGGTCGACCGGGTGCGGCGAGTCCCAGGCATCGAACAGGCGGCGCTGGCCGATCGGGCGCCGTTCTCAGTCGGGTTTCCGAAAAACCTGGATATCAGCGTCGCCGGCGAAGATTGCGGAAGCGTCCGTTGCCGGACCGCGATCGAATTCGGCGTGTCGCCGGGCCACTTCGCGGCCATCGGGCTGCCGCTGGAAGCCGGACGCGAGCTGACCGAGCAGGAGTACGCGAGCGACGCGCCGGTGGCGATCGTCGGCACAGCGATGGCGTCCGAGCTCTGGCCTGGCGGTGAAGCCGTCGGCCGCTGGCTGCGGACCGGTAAGAACGGACGGCTCGTGCAGGTCGTGGGCGTCGCGGCGGACGTCAGGGAGATGTACGGGAACCGCGCGCCGCGCTGGTACCTGTATCGACCGCTGCGCGCGCACGAGTTCGGAGAGCGGGTCGCGGTGGTGATGCGCGCGACCGGCGATCCCGGCGCGCTGGTCGCGACGGTCCAGGAGCAGGTGCGCGCGCTCGATCCGGGATTGCCTGCGGGCTCGGTCAGGACGACGCGCGAGCGCATGAAACTGCCGCAGTGGCCCACGCGTACGGCGGCAGGGTTCCTCACGATCTGCGGGACCCTCGCCCTGCTGCTGGCCACGGTCGGATTGTTCGGGGTGACCTACTACACGGTGAGCCAGCGCACCCGCGAGTTTGGCGTCCGCGTCGCGCTCGGCGCGGCGCCACGAAACGTGCTGACGCTGGTGCTGCAGGAAGGCGTCACACTGAGCGTCATCGGCGTCGTCCTCGGCCTTGCTGGTGCGCTGCTGGCGGTCCGCCTGATCTCAAGTGCGCTGATTGGGGTCAGTCCAGCCGACCCGGTGACCTATCTCACCGCCGGCCTGCTGCAGTCGGCGGTCGCGATCGCGGCCTGCCTGCTGCCAGCCCTCCGCGCGATGCGCGCCGACCCGATGCTGGCGCTGCGGCAGGAGTAGTGGCCAGTTACCAGTTGCCAGTTGCCAGTTGCCAGTTGAACTGAGTCTGAACTGGGACCTGGAAACTGGAGACTAACGGCCGCAGATCCCCATCGCCCGCACGTTCTCCACGCTCCGGCGCACCTGCGCCATCTCGAACGCCATCACCGCCGCACCGCCCTCCCCTCTCTCCCACGGGGTCTGATAGTCGGCGGTCTCATCGAGCGCACGCGGGCGCAGCCGGCCCAGCATCACACCCAGTTCGCTAGCATCGCGCCGCGGGTAACCGGTCCACCAATCCGCCGTGAACAACCGGATGTGGCGCGCCTCGAGCGCGCCGGGTTCGATCGAGGCCGCAAGCGGCGTTCCCTGCGCGTCCAGGATTGCCGCGATCTCGGTGAACGGCACGGCGCCGTCGCCGATCGCGCATCGGATCAGGCGGTAGCCTTCGCTTGTGAACTGGGCGACGTAGTCCTTCAGGTGCACGTGACGGATGCGGTGGGCGGCACGGCGGGTGAACGCTACAGGGTCCTCGCCTACCGAAAACGCGTTGCCGGTATCGAAGCAGATGCCCGCGTGTGGTCCGAGCCCTTCGGCGAGCTCGACCAGCTCCTCGCTGCCCAGGTCTTGATGGTTCTCGATCGCGATGGTCAGACCGGCATCGCCAAGCCGGCTCGACTCGCGAATCAGCGTGTCGCGAGCGTGGCCGAGCAGCTCGTGCCACCGCGGCCCCCAGCGCGCGCGGCCACCCTCGAGCACCGGCGTCAGATGAAATCGCAGAATCACCGCGCCCAGCCCGCCGCAGCATCGAACCGCCTCCTGGAGCGTTTCGCCAGGCTGATGCGACAGCCAGAAACTGCAGATCGGCTGAAGTCCCTGCAGCTCCTCGCGCACCTGGCGCAGCTCGGCATCGGTGAGCGGCGTCAGCCACCGATGATCGAGCTCGATCGCGGGCAGCCCGAGCTCGCGGACGAGAGCGATGAAACCCCGGAGCCCGATCGCATCCGGATTGGCGCGAGGAGTGCCAAGACCCTGGAGGCCAACGGTGTAGGTCAGGCCGTATGGGTTGAGGGAGGGGAGCACGGGGTTCGCGGGTTCGCGGTTCGCGGGTTCGAGGCTCGGAGCCGGTGGTACTCAGAGGTAACGATGGTGGATCCGAGGGTCCCGTTGCCTCTAGTCAACACCGACTCCGAGCCCCCGAACCCGCGAACCGCGAGCCCGCGATTCAGTACAGCGTGAACGAATACAGCGTATCCCCGACCGCGACCAGCACGTGCTGCTTGCCGTCGAGCGAATAGGTCTGGGGCGCGTTCGAGATGTTGCCGATGCGCGAGTGCCACAGCGGCTTGCCCGCGACCGCATCGAACGCCACGAAGTTGCCGCTGCCGTCGCCCGTGAAGAGCACCTTGCCCGCTGACGTCAGCAGGCCGGAGCCGCCGCCGCCACCGGGCGGCCACGCGTGGCGCCACACCTTCTTGCCGGTCTTGTAGTCGATGCCCACGAGCGCGTTGCCCCCCGACCCGACGTTCACCGCCATCTTGCCGCCCAGGCCCATCGACCCGCGCGGATCGGGATCGGTCAGGTAGAGCATCTGGAAGCCGTTGTTCTCCTGGGTGTAGAACAGCCCGGTGTCCGGCGAGTAGGCGGGTGGCTGCCAGTTCACGACGCCGCCTTCAACCGGCGACACCAACGATCCAGGAATCGTCGCTTCCTTTTCGGGATTCGGCTCAGGCGACCCGCTCGGCCGAACCTTGAGCGCCCAGTTCGTGGTCTCGCCGTACTTGGCGGTGACGACGTGCTCGCCGGTGACGCGGTCGACGGTGAAGAAGTAGCCGTTGCGCGACGCCGTCGACACCAGTTTGCGCGGCTTCCCGGCGATGGTCCCGTCGATTATGATCGGCGTCTGCGCCGAGTCCCAGTCGTGCGTATCGTGTGGCGAGGTCTGGAAGTACCACGCCATCTTGCCGGTATCGATGTTCACCGCCACCAGCGAGCACGTGTAGAGATTGTCGCCCTTGCGTCCGACCCCGGTGTAGCCGGGCGTGGGATTGCCGGTGCCGAAGATATACAGCTTGGTCTCCGGATCGTAGACGCCGGGGATCCAGACCTGACCGCCGCCATGTTGCGCGGCGGTGAGGCTCGGCCAGGTGTCCAGGCCCGGGTCGCCAGCTTTCATCGGCACGGTGTAGAAGATCCATTTCCGCTTGCCGGTCTCGGGGTCGTAGGACTGCAGGAAACCAGGAGCATCCAGATCGTTGCCGGTGCCGACCAGCACGTGATCGCCGATGACGATCGGCGCCATCGTCGAGAAGTACTGCTGGTTGAAGTCGGCGATCTCGACGTGCCAGCGCTCTTTGCCGGTCCGCGCATCCAGCGACACGAGGTAGTTGTCGGGCGTCTCGAAGAACAGGTAGTTGCGCCACAGGGCGGCGCCGCGATTGCCGATGTGCGTGCCTCCCTTGGTCTTCCAGAAGTAGCGCCACAGCTCGCGGCCGTCGCGCGCATCCATGGCCCAGACGTTGTCGGGCGCGGTCACGTAGAGGATGCCGTCGACCTGCAGGATCGCTCCCTTGATGCTCGGAGCCCCGCCGCCGCCGACGTCCTCGGTCCCTTCCCCGCCGATGATGACCGGCGCGCCACCGCCGCCGCCGCGACCGCCGCCGAATCCGCCGCCTGCGGCGCCGGCCCCCTGGACCAGACGAGTCGTCCAGCCCAGCGTGAGGTTCTTGACCGTGGACTGATTGACCTGCGTGAGCGCGCTGTAGCGGCGCCCGGTCATGTCGCCGGAATACGTCGGCCAGGAATCCGCCAGCGGTTTGAGCACCGCCGCGGGGTCCAGGCCGCCGCGGGAAGAGGTCGGGGCCGCCGCGGGCGCTTGGTTTCCGCGGCCTGGCGCGGGTGAGGACGGCTTCGCAGCCGGAGTCTGCGGCGCGGGTGGGTTCTGCCCCGCGAGCGCGACCGGCGCCATGACGAGCGATGTCGCGAGGATGAGGTGTCGGGCGGTCATTGCAGGGTCACCAGGTAAGCGGTCAAGTCGTGGATGTCTTTGTCCGTGTAGACGGTCAGGAGCTTGCGATGCGGCTCCAGCGGATCGTTGACCTGCACCTTCGGCGTGTCGCCGCTGCGCCGGAACGTCCGCGCTGTCCCGTCCTCGCCGATCATCGTGACGACGAAGTCGTCGATGCGCACGAGACGGCCTTCGGCCTTCGAGCCGTTGGGCTGCGTCACGGTGACCGTCACCGGTTTGGCCGCAGGCCCGCCCGCGGCGCCGCCGCGGCCCCGGCCGCCGCCGCCGGTGATCCAGTAATTCTGCAGCTGCAGCGGGCTCGAGATCCGGGCCGCGATCCCCTGCAGGTCGCCGGTCGCCGAGTGGCAGGACGCGCACTTCGAGGCGAAGTACGCCGCGCCGGCCTTGGCATCGCCCACCACGATGTTCAGCTCGACCTCTTCGCCGGGAGGCGGCGAGCCCTGGCCGCGCATGGTGAAGGCGACGCTATGAATGTATTCGGCGACCGCCTTGATGTCTTCTTCGCCAAGCGGCAGCGCCGGCATCGGCGGCATGCCCGGAGTCTGGCGGCCGTTCTTGACGACCGGAAGAATCAGCTCACCGTGCTGATCGTTCAGCACCAGCTGCGAGCGAAGCAGATTGGGCCCGCCGATATCGCCGCCGCGCAGGTCCGCGCCGTGACACGCGCGACAGTTGATTTCGTACAGCGTCTTGCCGCGCGCGATGGTCTTGGCGTCAGCGAGCGACCGCTGCTGCGCCGGAAACGTCGCCCGGCCCCCGCCTCGCTGCCCGCCGCCGCGTCCGGCCGGCGGCTGCGCGCCCCCCTGGGGCGCCGGCGCCGGTGCGCCCGCCGGCGGCGTCTGAGGCGCCTGCGCGGCCAGATGCGCCATGAACGCGACGCCCCACGCGAGGGCCGCCACGGTGATCCCTTTACGTATGCTCATCCCCACCTCGAACATCGCATTCTACTCTTTGGAGCTTCCGGAGGGCACGGAGCTACCGGATCTCAAAAACGGAGCAACGAAGATAACGGAGGTATCGGAGCAGAATGCGGCCACTATCCTGCTGTTCGTCGCCCCAGTGGCGGGCGCGCTGCGCGCGCGAGAGGGTGAGGGATCCCCGTGGACGTAAGCCAGACACGCGGTCAGACCTGGCTTACGTCCGCGGGGATCCCTCACCCCCTCCAGCCGGCCCGGAGGGCCGGTGCCGCCACTCATGACCCTCCAAACGATCACAACTCCGTTTGATTCCGTTCACTCCGTTGCTCGGTTTTTGAGATCCGGTACCTCCGTCTACTCCGTAACACTGACGACACTCAGCTCCGACCGCTCCTGATCCCAGTCGGCGGTCACCACGCCAGCAGTCGTGTCCCCCAGCCAGCGTGCCGGGATCGTCGACGCCATCGCGATCGCGTCCTCGAGCGACACGCCCACGAACCGAACCGTATTTCCGATGGCTTGGTCCATCGTCAGTGCCGAGCCGGCGAGGTACGGCGTCCCCGGCAGGGACACGCGTCCATCGGCGCTCAGCTCACAGTCGACGCCGCCGATCGCATACGACCCGGGCTGACATCCCGCGGCCGCGATCGCATCGGTCACCAGAATAGTGCGCGCGACCCCCTTGGCTCGCACCATGGCCTTCACGGTCGACCCAGGCACGTGGTGGCCGTCGACGATCAGGCTCATGAACACATCATCCGCGGCCAATAATTCCCAGATCGGATTAGGGTGCCGGGGCAGCATCTGCGGACAGCCGTTGCCGAGATGCGTCGCCAGCGTCGCGCCCGCCGAGATGCCGTCGGCGATTGCCTGGGGCGTGGCCGCGGTGTGGCCGATGGCGACCCGCACATTCGACTGGACGAGGTGCTCGATCAGCGGCAGCGCCCCCGGCGCTTCGGGGGCGAGGGTGACGAGCCTGATTCGCCCGTCGCAGGCGTCCTGGCGGCGCGCGAAGCCGTCGATCGTGGCCGGAACGACGTGCTCGAGCGGATGGGCGCCGCGGGCTCCATCCAGCGGCGAAATGTACGGCCCCTCCATGTGAATGCCGGCGATCGCCGGGTCCGCCACGCCGAGCAACACCCGCACACTGGCCGCGAACCGCTCCAGCGATCCGGTGATCAGGGTGGGGAGACACCGCGTCACGCCGGTGGCACGCATCCGATCGAGCGCGTGGACGACGGCGTCAGGCGTCAGCGTCGCACCGTTGAAATCGACGCCGGCAAAGCCGTTCACTTGAAGGTCGAACAGACCCGGCAGTTCAACTCTCACGCCGTGGCATCCTCGAGGATCGGGCCCCGGGCAGGCGCGTCCAACAGCGATGCCGCCTCGCGATCGAGATAGAGCGTCGTGTTCGAGTGCGTGCGAAGAATCGAGGCCGGGACGGCCGGCGAGACGGGTTCCTCCACCGTCGCCTTCACGGCGGCCGCCTTGCGGGTATCGGGAACGATGCAGAGGATTTCGTGCGCCGCGAGAATCTGCCGGATCGACATCGACACCGCGTGGGTCGGCACGTCATCGAACGACGTGAACCAGCCCTCCCCGACCTGTTGCCGCCGGCACGCCGCGTCCAGCGCGACGATGATGTAGGGATCGGTGGTGTCGAAATCGGCGGGTGGATCGTTGAACGCGAGATGACTGTTCTCGCCGATCCCCACGAACGCGACGTCGACCGGCGCGCTGGCAAGGTCGCGCCCGACGCGGCCGGCGGCGCCGGCCGCATCACTCTCGGCATCGAGCAGGTGATACCGGGCGATGCCCGTCTTCCGAATCAACCGCTCGAGGAGGTATTTGCGGAAGCTCGCCGGATGATCGATCGGGAGGCCGACGTATTCGTCGAGATGGAACATCTCGACCCGGCTCCAGTCGATCCCCGGGGACGCGGTCAGCCCCTCGAGGAAGTCGAACTGCGACGCCCCGGTCGCCGCGATGATCCGGACGCCTCCGGTGGCGTCGAGGCGTTTGCGAAGAATGCCTGCCGCGTGCTTCGCCGCGGCGCGGCCCATTGTCGGCCGATCAGTGTAGGTCTTGATGTGCATCGTCTTCGTCTTCAGTCTTCTGTCTTCCTGTCACGGTGCCCTCGTCTGGCCGCCAGGGCGGCAACAAGTGTTTCTGCACCTTGCCGAGCGCCGTCCGCGGCAGCGTCTCGACGCGGACGAACGCGCGCGGCACCTTGAAGGACGCCAGCGACCGGCGGCAGCGCGCTTCGAGGGCGGGCGGGTCGAGGGGCTGATCGGTCACCAGGTAGGCGACCGGCAGCTCGCCGCGATGCGCATCGGGGACCCCCACCACCACCGCCTCCCGTACCGCCGGCTCTTCCAGCAGCAGCTCCTCGATTTCCCGTGGGTAGATGTTGAACCCGCCCGAGATGATCAGATCGGTCCGGCGTCCGCGCAGCGTGTAGTACCCATCGTCGGCGCGCTCGGCGAGATCTCCGGTGCGGAACCACCCTTCGGCGAAGGCCGCGGCGGTCGCCTCGGGCTGCCGCCAGTAGCCGGCGCACACGTTGGGTCCCTTGACCAGCAGCTCGCCGGTTTCGCCCCGCCCTGCGTCGAGGCCGTCCGGCCGGACGATCCGCGTCGACACGCCCGGCAGCGGCAGCCCGACCGAGCCGGCGCGCCGCTCACCCGCATAGGGATTGCCGATGTTCATCAGCGTTTCGCTCATCCCGTAGCGTTCCAGGATCGCGTGGCCGAACCGGTTGCGGAACTCGTCGAACACCGCGGCGGGGAGGGGCGCCGAGCCGCTGACGAACAGCCGCATCCGCGCGCCGATCGCGGCCGCGGTCTCGAGCGGCAGCTCGAGCAGCCGCACGTAGACGGTCGGGACCCCGAAAAACAGCGTCGGCTGGAATGCCGCGAACCACTCCGCGGCGCGTTGCCCGTCGAAGCGCTCGACCAGCCGCATCCGGCAGCCGCTCGCCAGCCACGTCATCACCCCGTTCGCCAGGCCATGGACGTGGAACAGCGGCAGCACCGCCAGATAGCGGTCGCCCGCGGTGATTCGCCAGCAGCCCATCAGGTTCACGGTGTTCGCCAGAAAGTTGTTGTGCGAGAGGACCGCGCCCTTCGACCGTCCGGTCGTGCCGGAGGTGTAGACGATCGCCGCCGGGGCATCGCCGTCGACCAGCGTCCGACCGGCCCGGGGATCGCTGTCCGGCTCGGCCGACGCCTCCGCGGTGAGCTCGCCCGCGTCGAGCGCCGTCACGCCGGTGAAGGCCTCGAAGGCTTCGCGGGTGGTGACGACGGCGCGAGGCTCGGCGTCGGCGAGGATGTGCGCGATTTCACGCTCGCGGTAGAGGATGTTGATCGGAACGAGCACCAGCCCGAGCTTGACGCACGCCAGCAGCAGATCGATGAACTCGAGGCGATTGGGGAGATACACTGCGATGCGATCGCCGGCGCGAAATCCGCGGCGGGACAGCACGTGCGCGAGCCGGTTGCTGCGGGTGTCGAGCTCGCCGAAGGTCAGCGTCCGGGTGCCGCCGCCAGCCGCGTCGACCTCGATCGCGACGGCGCCGGCCTGCCCCACCAGCGAGGCCGCGAAGAGATCCGCCAACTGCATGGCCGGCGATCTTATCGCGGAGGGAGACGACGAAGGGGATCGAGGCAACGGATCTCAAAAACGGCGCAACGGAGCCAACGAAGAGAACGGAAAAGAAACTAAATTTTCTTTTCCGATTCCTCCGTTTTCTCCGTTGCTCCGTTTTTGAGATCCGGTTGCTCCGTGCCCTCCGGATGCTCCCCCCGGGGAACGAATCCAGGGCCGCGTCCGTCATGGGAGGGAATCATGTTCCGAGACCTTCGGTACGCCGTGCGCGGGCTGGTGCGCGAGCGCGCGTTCACGGCCACCACGGTGGCGACGCTGAGCGTGGCACTGGCGCTCGTCACGGTCGTGTTCGCCGTCTTCAACGCCTACGTACTGCGGCCGTACGCGGTTCGAGATCCATGGAGCCTGTTCGAAATCCGGTGGCACACGCAACGGGAGTCGGGACGGACCTACTCTTGGAATGCGTATCGGGAACTGCAGCAGCGGAGCGACCTGTTCGATACGGTCATCGCCGAGCGGCACCGGTCGATCAGCGTGGACGAACGAAGCCGGCTCGCGGCCTTCGTCTCGGGCAACTACTTCGAAGGTCTGGGCGGACGCGTGCAGGCCGGCCGGGTCCTGACCGATGCCGACACGTCGGCGCCCGGGGCCGGCGCCGTGGCAGTGCTGAGCTTCAACGCGTGGACTCGCGTCTACGACCGCGATCCGGCGATCATCGGCCGCACCGTGCGGCTCAACGATCAGCCGTTCGCCGTGGTGGGGGTCATGGCCGAGGAGTTCGGAGGTGTCAACGACACCCCGCCCGACTTCTGGGTGCCGGTGACCATGTATCAGCCAGTGGTCGGACCGGATCTGTTCCACGGTTCGACCGCCCGCGAGCTGGCGACGATCGGCCGCCTCAGAAAGGACGTCACCCCGGAACAAGCGGCGGCGGCGCTCGGTCCGTCGATGGACGGGCTCACGGCGCTCGAAGGACCGGTCCGCGCGGAACTGCTCTCCGCGGCGACGCCAGCGCCATTTTCATTCGAGCTGCTGGCGACGTTGTCCCCTGTGTTTGCGGCGTTCGTGCTGGTCCTGATCGCCGCGTGTGCCAACGTCTCGAACGTCATGCTGGCCCGCGCCTTCAACCGCCGCCGCGAGATCGGAATCCGGCTGTCGCTCGGTGCGAGCCGGCGCCGCGTCGTGCTCCAGTTGTTCACCGAGGGGCTGCTCATCGCCGCCGCCTCGGGGATCCTCGGGATCGTCCTGGCCCGGGTCATCGTGCAGGCCGGCATCGCCATCTTCTTCCTCAGCCTGCCGCCGTCCTTTGCCGCGATCGCGCGGGTGCTGCCGCTCGACTTCGATTATCGCGTGTTCGCCTTTGCCCTGGTGGTCGCCGCCTCGACGACGCTGATGTTCGCGCTGGTGCCGGCGCTGCAGGGCACACGGACGTCGCTGACCGGAGCGCTCCGCAACGATCTCGGCAGCGGGGTGGCGGGCTCCCGCCTGCGGAGCCTGCTGGTCGTCGGCCAGGTCACGGTCTCGCTGGTACTGATCGTGATCGCGACCACGCTGGCCCGGAACAGCATGGCGATCGAGAAGGCCGACCCGGGATTCCCGACCGCATCTCTGGTGTCGATCAAGCAGCGCACGTCCGGCGCCAGGCTGCTTCCGCAGGCTCTGGAACGTCTGGCTGCCGACGCACGGATCGCGGCGATCGCCGTCACCAGCCACAACCCGCTGACCAACGGCGCACCGATGGCGCCGCTGATGTCGCCGCAGACCGGCCGGCTGGTGCCGACCTCCTATGCCTACGCGTCGCCGGAATACTTCCCGACCGCGCAGGTACCGATTGTCGCCGGCCGGGCATTCGCCCCCGACGAGGCCGCCTCCGAGGCGCCCGTCGCGATTGTCAGCGTAGTCGCGGCGCGGACGTTGTGGCCCGACGGCAACGTGATCGGCCAGACGGTGCGGATCCGGATTCCCGCCGATTCCACCCCTGGCGCGATCACCCGCCGGGATCTGATTTCCAGCGAGCAGGTCGCGGCACAGGGTCGGGACGTCCAGGTGATCGGCATCGCGGCCAGCACCGTCATCGGCCTGCTGTATGACGGGGCTGACCGGCCCCACATCTACATGCCGACGAGCGCGACCGGCTCGAAGGCCAGCGCGCTGCTGGCCCGCGGACGGGTGCCGCAGGACATCACCGCCACGGCGCTCCGCCCGGTGCTCCAGCCACTGAGCCGCAATCCGCTGGCTTTCGAGATTCTGCCGCTGACCGAAGCGCTGGCGTTGCAACGCTACCCGGTGATGGTGGCCTCGTGGATCGGCCTCCTGCTCAGCGCGATCGCGTTGATCCTGAGCATCTCGGGGCTCTACGGCGTGGTGACCTACGGGTTGAGCCAGCGGCAGAAGGAGATCGGCATCAGGATGGCGCTCGGCGCGAGCTCGCGGGCGATCGTCCGGCTGGTGCTCTCACATTCGGGCCGCCTGGTCGCGATCGGCGCGGGCATCGGCCTGATCCTGTCCCTCTCAGTGCTGGGCGCGCTGCGGGCGATGATCGACCTGAAGAACATCTCGCTGCTCGACCCGGTCGCGTTCGCAGCCGGCGTCCTGGTCATCGGCGCGGCCGCCGGCGCCGCCGCCTACGTTCCCTCACGGCGGGCGGCCCGAGTCGATCCGTCGGAGGCGTTGAGGATGTAAGTTGCCAGTTGCAGTTGCCAGTTGCCAGTTGCGGCCAGTTGCCAGGTCGGTGCAAGATGCCAGTTGCCAGTTGCCGTTGCCAGGAGTGATGACTGGAAACTGGCAACTGGAGACTGGAAACTGACAGAGTCACACCCTTCTCAGCTTCGTCACTCTCCCGACTTCGACCCACTCGACCACGAAGATGTTGCCGTCGTGGTCGAAGCAGGCGCCGTGCGGGCAGATGAACTGACCGGGGATGAACTTGTCGCGCGGCATGCTACGCAGCGGATACTTCCCGCCAGGGTTCGAATCCCCGAGCTGCGCCACCAGCGCGTTGTTCTTGTCCATCAGCGTGACGCGCCCGTCGAGGTCCGGCACCACGACCAGCCCCTTGTGTTCGTGAAAGTGGCAGGGACGACGGAATCCCGCGATGAAGTCGATGTGCTTCCCGTCCAGCGCGAAGCGCTGGAGACGGTTGTTCCCGCGGTCGGCGACGACGTGAACCGGCGTCTTGCCCCGCGTGTCGATCCAGTTGCCGTGCGGCTCGGCCAGCTTTCCCGGTTCCGATCCGCGGCCTCCGAACGTGCGGATGTACTCGCCCTTCGGGTTGTATTGGTTGATGTAGGACGAGCCGTAGCCGTCGCCGACATAGACATCGCCGTTCGGCGCGATGGCGACGTTCGTCGGGTTGTAGCGCCGAGGCTGCCCGTCGGCTCCGGTCCGGTACTCCGGAATGTCCGGCGGACCCTGAATCTTCCAGACCTCTTCCCCCTTCAGCGTCGTCTTCAGCACGACCGCCTGCATCGCCGGCTGCGGGGTCATCTTCGGATTGGCCGCGTTGGCGGTCAGGTAGAGGAACTCGTCCCGGCCCTCTTTGCGGATGTGCAGCCCGTGCGCCACCCCGCGGAATTCCTTGCCCCAGGACCGCACGAACTTCCCATTCCGATCGAAGACCACCACCGTATCCGCGCTGTCGCTGGTGGCGTGCACGGTGTGATGGACGTGGATGTTCCCTTGCGCGTCCTCGACGACGCCGTGGGTGTTGCCCCACTTGATCTGCGGCGGCAACACGCCCCAATCGTGAATGGCCTCGTAGCGGTAGGCCCCGTCGCCCAGCACCGGCGCCTTCGTGCCGGCCTTGTCCTGGACCTTGAGCAGCAGCGGTCCCAGAACAGGACTCGCCATCGCCGTCGCCAGGAACTGTCGTCGAGTTGGAGTGGTCGTCATCGCGGAGGGATTGTAACCGCGATTCGCAAGTCCGCGGGTTCGCGGTTCGCGGGTTCGCGGGTTCGCTGTCAGAGGCCGCTCGGCGATCGGGGTGAAAGATCGCCACTGGAGCCTGTTGCAGCGCCTTTCACCCCACATCCTCGACCGGCTCTTCCGAACCCGCGAACCCCCGAACCGCGAACCCGCGGACTTACGCGGACTCCTGATCAAGTGTCCGCGGCTGCTCGATATAGCGCCCAGCCCGCCGCCCCGAAGACGAGCAGGTTTGCGGCGACGACGGGCGTGGCGCGGATCAGGAGGCCGTAGGCCACCCACATCAGCGCGCCGATCATCTGCACGCGCTTGAGCGCGTCGGAGCCCCGGCAGAGGTACGAGGCGACGAACACCGCGGTCGCCAGCCATCCCAGATACTCGACCATCGGCATCCCCATCACGCCACCGCCACATCGTCGTCCGGCACCGCGTCTGCGGTGTCGGCGTCACTCTCCACCACGAGATCGACCGAGAGGAACGCCGCCGCCCCGTCACCGTCAGACGGGCGGGTGTCGCGGATGGTGACGCGATCGGTGCGGGCCTTGTCCCATTGCTCCAGCGTGAGGCCGTTCGACTCGAAGACCGTCCGGATCTCGCTGACGCCGCGGCCGAGCACGTCTTCGAGAATCGGCACGATCACGCTGAAGGCATCGTCGCTCAACACGGTGCGCCGCGCGATGCGCGACAACTGGTGGTTCTCCGAGACCGCGATGGTGAACCCGGCGCGATTGTTGACGTGCAGCATGACGTGGACGTCCGAGCTGCCATCGCCGATGTAGATGGTGCGATCGGGTGCGGTGCCGAGACGCGCCTCCAGCTCCTCGAGCACCGCGACCTTGCCGTACCCGGCCGGCACCCGCTTGATCGAGCGCACCTCGCCGGTGCGGTCGTCGAATTCCAGCTCGGTTCCGAAGACGTGCGCCGGATCGACGATGCCCTCGAGCGCCGACTGGATCACTTCGCGAGGCGCCGCCGAGATGACGAAGAACGAGAACCGGCATCCCTCCAGCCCGCGATTCAGGAACTCGACCAGCGCCGGAATGTTGTGGCGCAGCCGGACCCGCCGGCCGGTCTCCACCAGATGTTCGCGGCGCACGCCGCGGAATTCCGGGTCGTGACGAATCAGGTAGGCCAGCTCGCCCCCCTGCTGCACCAGGTTGCTGCGGGCCAGGCCATCGACCTTCTCCTGGAACCCGCGTCGTGCCCAGAATCTCGCTGAGGACGAGACCGGAATCGTTGAAACTGAGCGTCTGATCGAAGTCCGACGCCACGAGAAAATGCCGTCCCACTGATGGCTTCATGTGTTTCCGCCTGCTTGCTTTCCCAATTCCCGGGACCGGCCTCTCTTCGAGCCGATCCATGCTGATATAACAACATCAGCTAAATCAGCATAGCAGGCGATTGAATGGATCCGCAACAGAAAGGCCATATAGTTACGATAATGTTGCGAATCCGACAAAGCTGATATATCATTTTGCTCGTGACAAAGCCGGCCCCACCAACCCGGAAGTACCAGCAGGTCTACTCCGCCCTCCGCCGCGACATTCAATCGGGCCGCCTGGCCACAGGCGACCGTCTACCGAGCGAGGCTGACCTCGGACGGCTGTTCGGCGCGTCCAGAATCACGGTCGGGCGAGCGGTCCGCGACCTTCAGGCGGCGGGGCTGGTCGAGCGCCGGGCGGGCGCCGGCACGTTCGTGAAGGTGCCGGCGGCGGCGGGAGGCCTGTCGTTCGGCCTGCTCATTCCGGATCTCGGCGAAACCGAGATCTTCGAGCCAATCTGCCAGGGCATGATGGCGTCGCCGCTGGCCGAGGAACACGCGCTGTTGTGGGGGAGCCTCAACGGGGCGAGCCGCTCGCGTGAAGAGGACGCCTGGCGGCTGTGCCGGCAATACATCGACCGCCGCGTCTCAGGCGTGTTCTTCGCGCCGCTCGAGATGACCGCCGCGAAAGACAGCGTGAACGAGCAGATCGCGGCGGCGCTCGACGCCGCGCGCATCCCCGTCGTCCTGCTCGATCGCACCGTGGAGCCCTATCCGCAGCGGGGGCATCACGATCTGGTCGGCATCGACAATCGCCGCGCCGGCTACGTGATCACCGAGCACCTGCTGCAGCGCGGCGCACGGCGGCTGGCATTCGTCGCCCCGCCCAATGCCGCGGCGACGGTGGACGCGCGCGCCGCGGGGTATCGCGAGGCCCTCTATGCGGCGGGTGCCGCGGTCGACCCGGCCCTGGTGCAGCGCATCGATCCGGAGGACTCCTCCGCCGTCAACGCGCTGATCACCGCACACCATCCCGAGGGGATCGTCTGCGCGAACGATCGCACCGCGGCCCGGATCATGCGCACGCTGCTCGGGCTCGGCTGCAAGGTGCCTGACGACATCCGCCTGGTCGGGATCGACGATGCCGACTTCGCGGAGCTCCTGCCGGTCCCGCTGACGACGCTGCGTCAGCCGAGCCGTCAGATCGGCGATGCGGCGCTCGCCACCATGCTGCAGCGCATTGCCCGCCGGGATCTCCCGACCCGGGACGTGCTTCTTCATTGCGAGTTGATCGTGAGTCGAGCGGTCCTGAGTCGAGCGCGGAGTAGTCCGGACGATTCAACGCCGGAGCCACGAGCGGAACAGAGTTCCGACTCGCTCCGACGCTCCGGTGACTCCGCCTTCACTCACGTGCAGGAAAACGCTGTCATAGAGCGGCGCGGGCGCCCCCTTGACCGACGCGATCACGGCGCTCCGCGACTGTTCGAACGGCATCCCCACGGCGGCCGTGAGCTCCCCGAGGATTGGCCGCGGCTCGTTGTGGAGGAACACGCCGCCCGGCGCCAGCATCGCGGCGATGTTCGATGTCGCCAGCGCCAGCTGCGGATCGTCGAAATACGGCAGGATGTTGGTCGCGATCACCAGATCGAAGGCCGCGCCGGTGAGGCGCTCGGTGACGATGTCCAGCGGTTCGGCGCGCAGAGGTTTGCGGATGACGGGCTCACGCGGATCGTTTTCAGCAGATGTCCGGCTTGGTCCTGGCGTCCACGGTCGGCCGGCGTCGGGGCCGATACGTGCTGCCCGAGCTGCGCGAAGTACTCGCGGTACTCAGCGGAGAACGACACACCGTTCGCTTCGGCGATGTCGGTGACCAGCGACAGCACCGGAGGAGTCTTCCGGCTGCGGCGCAGGTGATCGACGACGCGCGGGTTGATGTCGGCGGCGGTGACCTGCAGATCGTCCAGACGCGACAGCCCCATCGCCAGCAGTGTGTCGATGACCGCCCACGGCTGATAGCTCTCCGGCGGAGTGTCGCGGAGCCCGGTTCGCGGCGCCAGGTCCATGCCGGGACCGACGATCAGCACGCGCCGGATCCGCCGATCCGGCTGCAATCCCTTCACCACGCCCAGCCCGAGGTGCACGACGTAGCCGGCTTCGACCGCGGTATCGGTGCTGAGACCACGGCTCCGGTAGAGGTCGGCGATCGCCGATGCCGGACTCACCGCCCGCTGCGCCACGAACTCCTTCTCGTAGACGAAGCGCATCGCGCGCACGTACTCGCGCGTCAGCCCGGGTGCGCGTTCCGCGCGGTTGGGGAATGCGGTGGCGATCAGCGATCGGAAGTAGATCAGCCGGGCGTCCGGGCCAGGCTTGTCGATCGCGCGCAGCAGCGCGGCGATGCGCTCCGCCACCGGCGCCGGCACGCGCAGGCCGGCCGCCTGGCCATCGCGCAGGAACGCGGCTCGCGCCGGCGCATCGAGGCTCTCGACGAGCGACTTCGCGCTGAGCGCCGGCTCGATCGGCGGCGCCGCCGAGAGCTTCGTCGATTGGAGCAGGAAGAAGACCAGGTGATCGAGATCGCCTTCGTGGACGCGGCGGACGTTCTCCTGGTGCGTCCGCTCGACGTAGGCCTGGAAGCCGGCGGCGCTCAGGCCGCCGGCCTCGAGGCGCGGCTGCAGCCGTGCGGTGTCGGCCCACGTGATCCGCGCGACCGTGTCCTGCCGGATCGCGACGGCGAGGACGGCGCGACCAGCCATCAGTGCCGCGCCCAGCGCGCACGCGGCGACGAGCGGACGACGTGAGCGTCACTGCGGTGAAGGCTGGCGCTCGAAGACGACCTCGGCGCGCGAGTCCCCGGTGCCGCGCCCGATCAGCGCGCCCAGGATCGCCGCGGGAAGCACCATGTCGCCGGTCATGCTGACGCCGAACGGCGCGACCACGGCCGCGCCAATCGCGGCACCGATCCAGCCCCTCCTGGCGTTCGACATTTTCACGACCCTGGCCAGGAGCGCGACGTCCGCATGGCGAATGCTGTGGAGGACGTGGCCGCGAAAGGCATCCGGCAAGCGCAGGTCGATACGGTCGCTGCCGATGCGCTCGAGCCTGCCGCGCACGGTGTCACCGGTCATCAACCGCACTATACACTCGGTCCCTTCCTCGAGCCTGACGTCGGCGAGCTGGCCGGTGGCCGGCCGATCGACGGGTCGATCCAGCGGAAGTGTGGTTGCCGCCGCACAGTGCACGCTGAGCGCCGCGGCCAGCGCAAGCACGGCACTTCTGAGGACCGGGAAATATCGCATGTGAACCTCGGCTCGATGATCGGGCTCGAGGCGTGCGAAGTCGTGAACGAACCTTGAGAAAATCGTGAAGAAAGGGCGGGAGGGAGCGGAAAGGCGGAACGAAAGCCGGGGAGACGCCGTCGTCTCCCCGGCCTCGGGTGGTTAGAACAACAGCCGGAATCCCAGCTGGACGAAGCGCTGGAAGCCCGACTGCCCGGTGGTGTTGCGGTTGATGCGCCCGAAGTCCGCGACTGTCGGTGTCTGTGTCTGTACTGACGCTCGTCGTACTGCGGGCTGTTGAGGAGATTGAACGCCTCGAGACGCACCTGGAGGCGAACCCGATCGGTGATCGGCGTCGTCTTCGCGAAGTTCACGTCGAGCATGAACAGCGCGGGCCGGCGGAACTCGTCGTAGCGGTTCATCGCGGTGCGGCGCTGGAAGCTCTCGCGGATCAGGAAGTAGGGCTCGGTGCAGCCGTACGCCGTCGAGACACGGCGAGCAGCGCGTACGTGCCGTTCGCCTGCGCTGGCCGATGCACGGCTTCACGCCGTAGATGAACTGCCCGTCCTTCTTGCCCGGCAGCGCGATCTCGTCGAGGCTGACGCCCGGCGCCAGATCGACGTTGTCGGGCATGTCCCACGGCCGGCCGCTCTGGTAGACGAGCATCGGCGCCATCGACCAGCCGCCGAGGAGATACCCGGCGATGCTGCGCTCGTTGCGGAACCAGGGCAGTTCCCACACGCCAGACGCGGTGACGCGGTGCTTGCGCTGCGAGAAGTAGGGACCCTCGTTCAGGAGCCCGAGACACGCGATCCACGTAGCCGCCGATCTCCGTCCACCGCGGCACCCAGGTGTAGCTGGCGTTGATGGTGACGCCCTTCGCCATGCGCTTGTTCGCCACGAACTGCGCCGAGTCGTAGGTCAGCTTGCCGATGTTGTTCTGGTTCCTGGTCGATGCCGCCGGCGAACGCCGGGAACGGCCGGTTCAGCTCGAAGCGCGAGAGCGTCGGGTTCGTGAACCGGGTCGTGCCCTCGAAGCCGGCGACGCCGAAGAACGGGTTCGGGAATCAGCTGATCGCAGAAGCTGCGGCTGCCGCCCAGCGTGACGTCGCACTGCGCCTGGAACGCCGCCGACGGCTCGTTGTAGGCGTTGAAGCCGACTTCCAGGTCATAGCTGCGGCTGCCCGCGTAGGTCGCCTCGAGGTTGATGCGCCACGGCAGCTCGCGCTGGATGCCCGCGGAGAACTGGTGCACGTTCGGCACGACGAAGTCGGGGTTCGAGAAGTCCGGACGCGCGGCCGAGGAAGGTGAGCGGCGCCCAGCGAGCTGCCCGGGCGGCGCCTGGATCCCGCTGGGCCAGGGGTTCGACAACGCGTAGGTCGGCGTTGCGGCCGCCGTCGTTCGACGCGATCAGCGGCGTCGCCAGGCTGAACCCGGCATTGTTGCCCTGACTGGTCGGGTTGAGGAAGTACTTGCCGTAGCCGGCGCGGAGCACGGTCTTCTCGTTGAGGGAATACGCCGTGCCGACGCGGAACTGGTAGTTGTTCTTGTCGAGCTTCCACGGCCGATTCGGGGCGCCGTCGACGCCGGCGAACCTGATGCCCCCCATCACCTGCTGACCGACGCGCGCCGACACCGGGTTGACGATGGTCGGGTCGAACGCGTAGTTCAGCATGTTGTTCTCTTCCGTCACGGAACCGTTGATGTCCCAGCGGAAGCCGAGGTTCACCGTCATCTTGTTGCTGACGCGCCAGTCGTCCTGGATCCAGGGCGCCATGAAGAACCACTTGTAGTGCGGCTTCGGGTTGACCTCCACGTTCGCCGTTCGCTCGGTGCGCCGAGCAGGAACGATGCGAAGGCGTTGCCCTCGAGCGCGTTGGTGCTGTTCAGCGTGCGTGCGCGTGAAGTCGCGGTTGAACCGCACCCGGCCGCCGGAGTTGTTGTAGTTCTCGTTGAGGACGTTGGTCCACCGCATGTCGAGACCGCTGCGGATGTTGTGCGCGCCGCGGGTCAGCGACACGTTCGGCTGGAGCGACCAGTTCCGGTTCCGGTTGGGGCTGGTGCCGCGCGACAGCGTGCTCGAACTCATCGACCTCGATGCGCGGGAACAGGCCGCCGAGCGGCTGGCTGGGCAGCTGGTTGACGAGGCTGGCCGGCCAGAACTCGGTCGCATCGAAGTTGAACGCGTCGGTCGACTGGCTCCACTCGAGGAAATAGGTGTAGCCGCCGCGGAGGTTGAAGACGGTCCCGGCGCCGAAGATGTGCACCCAGTCGCCGACCATCGCGCGGTTGGCGCGCCGATGAGCGGCAGCTGGCCGTCCTGGCGGGACCGCTGCGGATGGCGTTGCCCCGATTGCCGATCTCGTTGCGCTCGTTCTCGGCCCAGCGGAAGAAGGCCCGGTCGTTCGGGCTGAAGTTGTGGTCGACCTTCCCGACCCAGTTCCAGAACAGGTCCTTGTTGAAGTGCTCGGCCCAGGCCAGGTTCCGTTGCCACGGCGCAACCGCCGGGTCCGTGTTGTTCGGGTCCGGGAAGTACTTCATGATCGCCCGGGCCGTCGGATTGATGCGGTCCGCCGGGATGATGTTGCCCGGGAACGGATCGCGCGTCCAGACGCCGTTGACGTCGCGGCCGGTCGCCGGATCGTAGATCCGGATCAGGTTGCCCGGAGCGCGTCCACGAGATTGCTGAAGTCGCCGTTCTTCATCGCCGGTGTCGGCACCGTGCTGAACAGCGGGGCGGGCGTGCCTTCCCGGTACTTCTCGCCGGTGAACAGGAAGAACGTCTTGTTCTTCCAGATCGGGCCGTCGACGCTGAACCCGTACTGATCGATGTACTGATCGGTCTTCGGTGACTGGCGCGAGTTGAGGAGGAACGAGTTGGCGGCCAGCGCCTTGCGCCGCATGAAGTCGTAGACAACGCCGTGGAACGAGTTGGTGCCCGACTTGAGCGACATGTTGACGACGCCGCCGGCGGTGCGGCCGTACTGCGCGTCGTACGAGTTGGTGGAGATCTTCATTTCCTGCACGGCTTCCGCCGGCGGCACGTAGGCGATGTTGTTGCCGCCCTGGTTGGCGTTGTTCGGCGCGCCGTCGAGCAGGAACTCGTTGTTGCTGTTCGATCCGCCGTTCATCGACCAGGAGGCGAGCGCGCCGTTGTCGAACGGGCGGCAGGTAGATCGCCTGGGCGTTGTAGTTGACGCCGGCGACGAGCACGGCGAGCGCCATCGGGCTGCGCGACTGCAGCGGCAGCTCGGCGATGCGGGCGCTGTCGATGACCGTGCCGCGGTCGGCCCGGCTGGTTTCGAGCAGCGGCGCCTCCGACGAGACGTTGACCGTCTCGGTGAGCCCGACGCCCAGCTGCACGTTGATCTCGGCGGTCTGGCCGACCTGCAGGCGCGACGTTCGGTGCGGGTGTGCTTCTGGAACCCGCTCATCTCCACCGTCACGGTGTAGTTGCCGGGGCGCAGGAAGGGAATCGTGTAGGCGCCTTCGTTGTTGGTCGTGGCGGTGGCCACTTCGTTGGTGTCCTGGTTCTGCACCGTGACCGTGGCCCCGGGCAGGGCGCCCTTACTCGTATCGGCCACCTGTCCTCTGACAGTGGCGCGGAATTCCTGCGCAGTCACCCCGCCGGCCATCGCCAGCACCAGCGCTGCACACACGAGGCCGTGGTACGACCTGATTCTCATCATCAAACGTCCTCCGAAACGGATCCCGATGTTTCAAAACCTGACCATTCAAGCGGCGACTGCCGCTGTGCCCACGTGGGCACAGGCCTATGGCAGCGGTTCTTCGCCTGAACTAAAGCGGTAAAGTTATACAACCGGCGTGCCCGGGTAGCAAGCCGGCCTGCGGCGGGGGGGCGGGCAGAATCGCCTGGGGAATCTGCCGGTCCGACGGAAATCGCCCCTCGACCGGCGCTGGCGGCTTACGGTTTATTGGAGCGGCGCTTTCAATAATCCGGGGCCGTTACCGGATCTCGGCCGGGGCGACGAGGCTGGGGTTCAGCTGCCTGGCTCGCGCGAACGCCGCCCGCGAGGCGTCGCGCTGCCCCAGCAGCTGCAGCGCGCGGCCCAGCTGATAGTGGGCCGGCGCGTACAGCTCGAAGATCGCCAGGGCGCGGCGGAAGCGCTCGACCGCGGCGGCGGGATTGCCGGCGTCGAGGCTGGCGGTGCCGACGGCCGTCCAGACCCCCGCTTCCTGCTCGACCTGCGCCCGCAGCCGCAGGCGTTCGGCCTCCGCCGCCTGCCGGCCGGCCGCGGCCTCGTCTCCATCGAGCTTCGAGACCTGCGCCAGGGTCGCGTGCGCGCTCCACAGATCGGGGCGCAACGCGATCGCCTTGCTCAGGGCCTCCGCCGCGGCGCGGTAGCGCCGCTGTGCCTTCCGCACCGCCCCGAGCATCACGTACGCGTCCACGTAGCGCGGCTCAGCCGCGATGGCCGCCGTCAGCGCCCGCTCGGCGTGCTCGAAGTCTCCCTGCTGGAAATGGATGCCGGCGAGCGCGAGGTGCGCTTCGGGCCGCGGCTCGATCGCGAGCGATCGCGACAGCTCATCGATCGCTTCCCGGGCGCGATCGACCCGCTTGAGCACCAGAGCCAGGTTGTAATGCGCCAGCCCATGGCCCGGCGCCATCGTCAACACCCGGCGAAACGTGGCGACGGCCGCGTCGACGTCCTGTTCGGTCTGGGCCAGGCCGAGGGTGAAGAGGCTGTCGGCATCGGACGGCGCCGCGGCCACCCGCGCCCGCGCCCGCTCGAGCGCCGCCGGCCCGCGGCCCGCCTTCACGAGCACGAGGATCAGGTTGTTGAACGCCTTGGCAAATCCCGGCCGAACCGCGACCGCCCGGTCATAGGCCTCGATTGCCGCCTCGAGCGCCCCAATCCGCTCCAGCGCCTCCCCCAGCCGGTTCTGCACGTCCGCGTCGGCGGGAAGCGCGCCCGCGACTTCCCAGAGCAGCGCGAGCGCCGCGGGGTAGTTTCCCTGTTCTTCGAGCTGGACCGCCCGGGTGTAGGCGGCGCGAGGGTTCGTGGTCGGCTGCTGGCGATGTCAACGCAGACGTCGCAACAGCGCCGCAAAGAGGGGTCATCACAGGAGGATTCTGACAGAGCCGCGACCTCCTGAGACGGAGGAGGCATTTCGAGGGCTACGCGGATCTCGAAAACGGAGCAACGGAGAAAACGGAGGAATCGGAAAAGAAACACTATTTTCTCTTTGCCGTTCTCTCCGTTGGCTCCGTTGCTCCGTTTTCGAGATGCCGGTGCCTTCGTCGCCTCCCAACCAGCGAGGCGGGCGCTTCTCAATGCCCCCCGAACACCACGAAGCCGCGCTTCCGTAGCGACTCGGCCAGCTCCCCCTCCATCCTCAGCGCGTCGGCGTACCGCATCGGATTGAGGTGCTCGTAGAGCACCGGCACCAGACGTTCGCCGTGCTTGCGGACGACTGACGCCGACTTGATGCCCGCTTTGTGGTTGGCGAATCGCTGTTCCGGGCTGAGGCCGGTCATCCCGACGTAGTAGCCGGCCTTGCCGTCGCCCTTCGGGTTGCGCAGAAAGACGACGTAGACGTTGTGGTGGCTCACGTCAAATCCCAAGCTCCAAATCCCAAATCCCAACCACTCCCAACTCCCAAGGCCCAAAAGGTCAAATCCCAACTCCCAAAAGACCAACCCCTCTCTGCCCACGGTTTTGGATTTGGGATTGGTTTTGGGATTTGGCAGTTGGGAGTGGTTGGAGCTTGGGATTTGGAGCTTGGGATTTGATTTACTCCATCTTCGGTTTGCCGGTCATCGGCACGAACCGGACCGGCAGACTGTCGAGCAGGGTGAGGCCGCTGGGAGTCCGCCGCATCACCTGGAGCGTCTGCTCGCCGACGCCGACCGGCACCGCGATCAGACCGTCCATCTTCAACTGCTCAATCAGCGCCGGCGGGATCGCGTCGGGCGCGGCGGTGACGATGATCCGATCGAATGGCGCTTCCTCGGGCCATCCCAGATAGCCGTTGCCCGAGCGCACGTGGACGTTGCGGTAGCCGAGCGCCGTCCAGCAGCTCGCGCGACCGGCTGGCGAGGGCATCGACGATCTCGATCGTGAACACGTCCCCGGCGATCTCGGCCAGCACCGCGGCCTGGTAGCCGGAGCCGGTCCCGATCTCGAGCACCTTGTGCCCGCGCCCGACGTCGAGCGCCTGGGTCATGAAGGCGACGATGTAGGGCTGGGAAATGGTCTGGCCGAAGCCGATCGGCAGTGGGAAGTCGGTGTAGGACCCGGCTTGTTCCTCGGCCGGGACAAAGCGATGACGGGGCACGCGGCCCATCGCTTCCAGCACCGGCGCACTGCGGATGTCGCGGCCGCGCAGCTGCTGCGCGACCATCCGCTGGCGGTCGGCGGCCCACCGATCGTCGGTCATCTCCGGGATCGTAGCGGAACACGCGGCCAGCGATGCGCACAGGGTCAGGGCGCCGAGCTGAGTCGGACCGCGTAGCTCGGGCTAGCTCGGAATCGCTCCCTACTCCGGCACCAGCGTCACCACGGTGAGGCGCTCCGCCGGGAAGTACTTCTTGAACATCTCGTGCAGGTTCTCGCGCGTGATCGCGTCGATGCGCTGCTCGCGGGTGAGGATCAGGTTGGGGTCGCGGCCGAGCAGCTTCGCCGACTGCAGCCGTCCGAGCCAGAAGCCGTTCTGCTTCTTCGCGGTCTCGTGGGCGCGCCGTGCGGTTTCCTTGGCGCGGTTGGTGAGGTCCTCGGACGGTCCCTCCTGCCTGCAGCCGCGCCACCTCTTTCATCACCCGCTCGACCATCGAGTCGATCTTGTCGGGGGCGCCGCCGAAGCTGACGGCGATGCGGCCGCCGCCGCGCTGCGGCAGGTTCTGCGCCAGGCCGACGTTGACGCCGTAGGTCTCGCCGAGCTCTTCGCGCAGGATGTCGCGCAGCGCGATCTCGAGCACGTCGGTCGCGGCTTCGACGCGCGACTGCTCGTTCTCCTCGAGCGGCGGCTCGGCGTAGAAGCTGACCAGCGTCTGCGCCCGCGGCTCGCGCCCCTTCGCGACCTTCTCGCGGACCACCTTCTCGGGGAACGTCACTCCCAGCTGCTTGAAGGTGGCGCCGCCGGTCCCCTTCGACGGCAGTGACCCCACGTACTTGCCCACCAGCGGCAGCACCTCGTCCAGCTTGAACGCGCCGACCATGAAGAAGGTGAAGTCCGCCGCATTCGAGAAGCGGGCCTTGTAGAAGGCGGCCATCGCGTCGCGATCGAGCTTGGCGATGCGGTCGAGCGTGAGCGGCTTGGCGGTGTAGTGGCCGCTGGTATTGATCTCGGCGATCTTCTCGCCGTACACGGCCCCGGGATCGCGCTCGCGGTTCTGATAGGAGTTCTCGAGGTTCTTCTTGATCAGCGCGAAGGCGTCGGCGTCGTTGCCCGGGTCGGTGAACTTCAGATAGAGAAGCTGCAGCGCGGTCTCGATGTTGGCGGGATTGCCGCCGCCAGAGATCCCGTGGGTCGAGGCCGACATCGACGGGCTGGCCGAGGCGATCTTGCCGGCCATCAGCTTCTGAAGGTCGACGGCGCGATGGCCGCCGGCGCCCGACAGCTGTACCAGCGCCGGAGACAGCGAGGCCTCGGCGAACTGGTCCGGCGGCGCCAGCGACGACGCCGCCGGAGGAGACCAGCGAGAAGATCACTTCGTCGTTCTTGAAGTCGGTGGGCTTGAACCAGGCCTCGACGCCGTTGCCGTAGCGCACCACCGTGACGCCGAGCGCCTCGATCTCACGGCGATCCTTGAACGCCGCCGGGGTCGGATCGCGGGCCATCAGCGCCGCCGTCGCGGCCGCTTCGTTCCACGCGGTCACCGTCACCTTCTCGGCCTCGGCGACCGCGGTGCGCAGCTCCGCTTCGGTGGGGATGGAGAGTCCCTGTTTCTGCGGCGAGGTCGCGAGGATCACGCGGCTGGCGCCGCCGAACAACTGCTTCGCGGCCGCGGAGGCATCGGCGGCGGTGATCCCGGGGAGCAGGGCCTGCACCAGCGTGCGCTCGTGGGCGATGCCCGGGCTCGGCTCGCCTTCGAGGAAGTGGTTGACGTACTCCTGCACATAGCCGCCGCTCTCGGTCTTGTCGCGCTCGTTGTAGGCGCGCTCGTAGGAGGCGATGATGCGCTTCTTGGCGCGGTCGAGCTCGCCGGCGCCGAACCCATGCTGGGCGGCTCGGCGGGCTTCGATCACCACCGCGGAGAGGCCTGGCGCGATCTTCCCTTCCTGGACACTCGCCCCCAGGCCGACCGTCGCGGTGGTCGGGCTCAGGCCGCTCTCGTAGGCTCCGGCATCGAGAAACTTGGCGTCGGGCTTGCGCGAGAGGTCGTCGAAGCGTTCGTTGAGCATCTGGAACGCGAGCCGGTGAATCAGGTCACGGCGATAGCCGCCGACCGTGTCGTCTGACTTGTGCGCCCGCTTGTTGATCAGCGAGACCGACGACTGCGTCGCTTCGGGATCGGTGGCGACCTTGACCAGCAGCTCCGATTGCAGCGGCACGGTGTAGGAGCGGGCCGGCGCGGCCCCCGCCGCCTTCGGCAGCGCACCGAACTCTTTCTTGATCAGCGCTTCGATCGTGGCGACCTCGACGTCGCCGACCGCGACCACCGCCATGCGATCCGGACGATACCACTTGGTGTAGAAGGCACGCAGGCGCTCCGGCTTGAACGCTTTCAGGATCTCGGGCTTGCCGATCGGCAGCCGCTCGGCGTACTTCGACTCGTAGAACAGCACCGGAATCTGCTGATCCCGGATCCGCGAGCCGGCGCCAAGGCCGCCCCGCCATTCCTCGACCACGACGCCGCGCTCCTTGTCGATCTCGATGGGATCGAGCGACATGCCGCCGGCGAAATCGGCGAGCGCCTGCATCCCCTTCTCGACCAGCCCCGTCTTGTCGGTCGGCAGCTCGAACATGTAGACCGTCTCGTCGAACGAGGTGTAGGCGTTGACGTGGGGACCGAGCCGCGCCCCGGTCGATTCGAGCGCCGCGATCAGCTCGCCGGGCTTGAAGCGCCTGGTGCCGTTGAAGGCCATGTGCTCGAGGAAGTGCGCCAACCCCTGCTGATCGTTCTCCTCGTCTACCGAGCCGGCCTTGACCGCGAGCCGCAAGGCGACCCGCTTCTCCGGGCGCGTGTTGCGCCGGATGTAGTAATCGATCCCGTTCGGCAGCGTGCCGCGGGTCACCGCGGCGTCGAACGGCAGTTTTTCAGCGAGGGCCGCGGCCGGCGCGGCCTGACCGGCCGGTGCCGCACCCTGCGCAAACATGCCGCCGGGCGCCGCAAGCGCGATGACGAACAGTGGGATGAACAGCCGAGCGAGCAGGCGCAGTTTCATTGGAAGAATGTAACCCAAACTACGCCGTAGTCCGTGGTCCGTGGCTCCGTGGTCCGTGGTCCGTAGTCCGTGGTCCGGGCGGGGCTGTTCGACGATTCGGGGAAAAAGCAGCCACGAACGGCGTGTTGCGAGGCTTTCACTCCAACACTCTCGAATGGCTCGTGCCCGCGGACCACGGGCCACGGACAGCGAAGGACTCAGTTCACGAGCCACCCCAGTACCGCATATCGCGCCGCTTTGCCGATCAGCGTCCACAGCGAGAACGGTCCGAACGGCATGTGGGCGGCGCCGGCGAGGGCGACCAGGGCGTCGCCGACGAGCGGGATCCATGACAGCAGCAGCGCCGGCGGACCGTAGTGCGAGATCAACGCCGTGGCGCGTGCGGTGCGCGGCGACGGGTGACGCACCGTGCGCTCGACCGCCACCCGGGCCAGCCAGTAGGTCGTGCACGCGCCCAGATAGTTGCCGGCGGTCGCCACCGCCACCGGCACGATCCACCCCTCAGCGCGCCGCACCGCCACCATCAACGGAACTTCCGACGAGAGCGGCAGCACGGTAGAAGCCGCGAAGCTCCACGCGAACAGGATGACGAGATCGAGCACCGTTGTCAGAGTATGCGATCCCGCCTTCGCGCTTGCCCGCCGTAGCGCGAAGCGCGAAGGCGGGATAGCATCCCGGCGTGCCGCGATTCAAGCTGCTGATCGAATACGCGGGCACCCGCTACAGCGGGTGGCAGATTCAACAGAACGCCCGGACGGTGCAGGGCGAGATCGATCGTGCGATCCGCGAGGCGTTCCGGCCGCGCGAGTTCGAGCTGTATGGATCGGGCCGGACCGACGCCGGGGTGCACGCGCTCGCCCAGGTCGCGCACCTCGAGCTCTACACCTCGCTCGCACCCGAACCGCTCCGCCGGAAGCTGAACGACGAGCTGCCGGCCGACATCCACATCATCGCCGTCGACAAGGCGCCGCACCGCTTCCACGCCAGACACGATGCCGTGTCGAGGAGCTACCTGTATCAGATCTCCCGGCGACGGACCGCGTTCGGCAAGCCGTTCGTGTGGTGGATCAGGGAACCCTTGAACATCGGCGCCATGCGCGAAGCGGCGGCGCTCTTCGAAGGAATGAAAGATTTCCGCGGCTTCACCGACGATGACCCGTCGGAGAAGTCGACGATGGTGCTGGTGGACGCCATCGAGATCGCGGAGGCGGGACCGCTGGTGCTGATTCGCGTGCGGGGATCGCACTTCCTCTGGAAGATGGTGCGGCGCGTGGTCGGCGTCCTCGCGGCGGTGGGCCGCGGCGAGCTGCGGCCGCGCGACGCCATCAGCGAGAAAGTGGACGTCGCCGCCCTGACCGCGCCGGCCGCGGGGCTGTTCCTCGAGGGCGTGTACTACTCACCGGACGATGGGCCTGGACCGCTGCTGCCGATGTTGAATATGAGGTAGTCGCGGTCCGCAGTCCGCGGGTTCGCGGGTTCGCGGGTTCGCTAGATCGGGGCGCTTGGACTCGCGACGGGGACAACTCGCGGCGCTCGCGATCACAGGAGGGCAGGAGATCAGGAGAAAACCACAATTGTGTTTTCCTCCTGACCTCCTGGCCTTCCTGTTAAGTTCACCGGCCGTCGAATCACCCAGCCGCGTCTGAAAGCACCCGGACGCAGCGAGCGAAGGGCGGTGAGCGTTCAAGCTTGGCCCACCCGCTTCAGCGAACAATCCGCAGATTCGTCGGCGCCCCCGGCGCCGTCGACTCCCGCCATCCCAGCTGGATGACTTCGAAGTCGTCGGCGGTCAGCCCCCGGAACGCGGGATTCAGGACGTCGTTGTTCCACCGGCCGTCCATCGTGCCGCTGATGATACATGTCCGTGCCGTTGTCGGCCACGATCAGCCCGTACCGCTTCATCGCGCGGAAGATGCGCTGGATTTCCGGCGTGAACGTCGAGATGTTCTTCGAGGCTTTCAGCCGGAGGCGCGTGCCCATCGGTGGGGCGCCGGCGGCGTCGCCCGCTTCGTGTGACGCCGGCCAGACGTAGCCATCGGTGTCGCGGGTGGTCACGCGGAACGCGTGGGTGATCTCGGCCGCCGCCGACACCTCGTCGTACCGGACGAGACCGGGAAAAATCGCGAGGCCGGCAGCGTCGGCCGACGTCCAGGTGTCGGGTCGGCGCGCGTTGGTGGCCAGATTGAAGATGGCCCCCGACCCGGCATCCCATCCCCCGCGGGTCGCATTCCAACGGGTCGCCCATGTCTCGTACAACAACCAGCGGTCGCGGTCGATGACCAGCAGATGCCGATCGCCCGACGGGCCGCCGCCCGCTTGTCCGCCCTCGATGTAGTTCGCGGTCGTGCGGGCCTCGTCTGGAATCGGATAGCCCGGCAGCCCGGGTATGCCGGTGTCGCTCTCGCCCGCATATCCGAAGACGACCGGCACCCGCGCCTGATCCCCGGCGACCACCACGTACGGAATGCCGTAGGGGGGCGGGCCGAAGTCCGGATGGAGCCTGCGCACCGCGGTCGGGTTGGACGGCGAGCGGCCGCTGATCCAATCGATGAGCTGTGGCGATCGGGCGTCCACCGGCGCCCCGGAGATGTCCTGATTCCACCAGTTCGTGGCCGGAAATACCTGCCGCCCCACCAGCGATTCGAGCAGCACTGGCGGCGCGGCCGCCTGAACGGCCGCCAAAGCGAGCATGGTGCAGATGAGTGCGAGCCGGATACCCATGGATGATCTGAAAGCCTTCACGGGGCGTGCCGGGACAATGGTTGGGCTTTTGGGCTGGAGGCAGATCCGGCGAAGTAAGATCCTTCGGTGAAATTACGGTTCTGGGGTGTGCGCGGATCCGTCCCCTGGGCGATTCCAGCGGCGATCGGGCACGGCTGCAATACGCCCTGTCTCGAGATCACCGACGAGGAGTCGGGCGAGACGATGATCATCGATGCCGGATCGGGGATCGTCGGCCTCGGCCCGGCGCTGGTGCGGGCCGCCGCGTGACCTGCCGATCCTGCTGACGCACTATCACTGGGATCATCTGCAGGGCCTCCCCTTCCTATCGCAGTTGTACAGCCCCGGCTGGAAGCCACGCATCCTCGCGCCGGAGCTCGAAGCCAATCACGAGGACTGGCTCGAGGTGCTGTTCCGGTCGCCCTTCTTTCCGGTGCGCCCCGAGCACCTGCCGAATCGCCCCGCGGTGGAGATGATTCGTCCAGGGGACATCACGGTGGGAGGGTTCGCGGTGTCGGCGCTGCGGCTGAATCATCCGGGCGGGGCGCTCGCGTTCCGCGTGCGCGGCATGACCGGCGACCTCGTGTATGCGACCGATCACGAGTTCGGCGACCCGGCATTCGACGAGCCGCTGGCGGATTTCGCACGAGGCGCGGCGGCACTGGTGCTCGACGCGCACTTCACGCCGGAGGAATTCCGCTCGCATCGCGGCTGGGGACACAGCCACTGGCGCCAGTGCGCCGAGTTCGCGTCGCGGGTCGATGCCGGGGGGCTCTGGCTCTTTCATCACAAACCCGGCCGGACAGACGAGGCGCTGGTTCGCATCAGGCTGGACGCGCAACGCGTATTCCGGGCGACCGAGACCGCCAGCGAGGGCGAGGCCCTGCAGTTGTGACGTCAACTCGGCGGATGGGGTGCTTGCAGCCGCCGTCGGGCTATTCGATGGCCTGTGAACTTAACAGGAGGGCCAGGAGTTCAGGAGGAAACCAATAATTTTCTTTCTCCTGATCTCCTGGCCCTCCTGTGATCGCGAGCGCCGCGATAGCCTCGGTCGCCGCTTCGAGCAGCACGGTGATCGCCGGATGCTTCGAGCGACTCACCCTGGGAGTTGGGAGTGGATCTCCTTGGAGTCACGATGAAGCGACGAGTAAGCCGCCGTATGGCCACGGCGGTGGTGGCCGCGGTGGGACTGAGCCTGGGCTTCCTCCGCGCGCAGACGCCGCCCCGCGCCGATGCCGAGCTCCTGCGCAAGGCCTATGACACCTACCGTTCGATGGCGCGCTCGTCACCGTCGCGCGACGTCCCCTGGCAGTCGCTCGGCCCGACCAACATCAGCGGACGGGCGACCGACGTCGCCGTCGCCGACACTCCAGCGGGGCGGCGCATCTACGCCGGCTTTGCCTCGAGCGGCGTCTGGGCCTCCGATGATTGCGGCGCGACCTGGCGGGCGATCTTCGAGCACGAGGCGAGCACGAGCATCGGCGACATCGCGGTCGCGACATCCAATCCCGACATCGTCTGGGTGGGCACCGGCGAGGCCAACCTGTTCAGGGCTTCGATGCCGGGGGTCGGCGTCTACAAGTCGATCGACGGCGGCCGCACCTTCAGTCATACCGGACTGACCGACACCCACACCATCGCCCGCATCGTCATCCACCCCACCAACCCGGACATCGTGTATGTGGCGGCGTCGGGGCACGCCTGGACCGAGAACGAGATGCGGGGCGTCTTCATGACCGCCGATGGCGGACGATCGTGGTCGAAGGTCCTCTACAAAGGCCCGGCGACCGGCGCGATCGACCTCGTGATGGATCCTGGCGACCCGAACACGCTCTATGCGGCGAGCTGGCAGCGCACCCGCCGCAAATGGAGCGACCCTCGCGTCGAGCCAGGGGCGACCGAGAGCGGGATCTGGAAGAGCACCGACGCCGGCAAGACATGGATCGACGCGAGCCAGGGATTACCCGCGGCGCAGTTCCGTGGACGCATCGGTCTGGACGTCGCGCTGTCGAATCCGCGCGTGCTCTACGCGCTCCTCGACAACTATGAGCCGTTCCGGCCGGCGCGGGAGGGCGAGCGGGACGCGTACGGCCGTCCGATCATGGAGGCGCGCATCAAGGCGGCGGAGGTCTACCGGTCCGACGACAAGGGCGCGACGTGGCGGAAGGTCAGCGAGAGCAACGAATACATGAGCGGCCACTCGGGCACCTACGGCTGGGTGTTCGGCCAGATTCGCGTCGACCCGAACGACGTGAACACGATCTACACGCTCGGGCTCGGGCTCAACGTCTCGCACGACGGCGGACGGACGTTCTCCGAGATCCGCGGCACGCACGCCGATCACCACGGGCTGTGGATCGACCCGGCGAAAGCGGGAACGCTCTACAGCGCCAACGACGGCGGCTTCTATCTCTCGGACGATGCCGGCAAGACGTGGAAATACGCCACCGCCGCCGGCGGCACCCAGTTCTACGACATCGTCCTCGACAGCAGCACGCCGGCCTGGGCGTACGGATCGATTCAAGACGACGGCAGCCGGCGCGGCCGCGTCGATCTCTCCGCCGGACGCGATCGGCTGCCCGCGGTCGAGTGGACGAACGCGCCGGGGGGCGAAGGCTCCCATCACGCGGTCGATCCCGCCAACGTGAATGTCATCTTCTCGCACGGGTTCTACGGCAACTTCACGCGCACCGACGTCTCCACGCTCGCGGGGGCCCCACAGGGGCGCGGCAGCGGCCGCAATCGCGGGACCGCCACCGGCATCCGTCCCCAGTCGGGCGACGCCGAACTGCGGGCGCAGTGGATGGCTCCGATCATCGCGTCGGCGCACGAGCCGGGCGTCATCTATGCCGGCTATCAGTTCGTCTACCGCTCGCCCGATCGTGGCGCCTCGTGGGAGCGCATCAGCGCCGATCTCACGTCGAACGATCCGGCACGGATGCTCCTCAAGAGCTCGAGCGCGATTCCCTTCCAGACCATCACCGCGCTGGCGGAGTCGCCGCGACGTCAGGGCCTGCTCTACGCCGGCACCGACGACGGCAAGCTGCACGTGACGCGGGACGGCGGAAAGACGTGGACCGAGCTCACGGCGCAGGTGCCGACCCGCAAGTGGTACTCGCGTGTGGTGCCGTCGCTCCACGCCGAAGGCGTGGTCTACGTCACGCAGCGCGGCCGCGAGGACGACGACTTCGGGGTCTATGTCTACAAGTCCACGGATTTCGGCAAGACGTTCACCAGCCTTGCCGCCAACATCCCGGCCGGGTCGGTGAATGTTCTACGTGAGGATCCGGGAGACCCGAACGTCCTCTACGTGGGCACGGACTTCGGTGCACTGGTGACCGGCGACGGAGGGCGCCACTGGTCGGTGCTCGGGCGGCGGGCTGCCCTCGGTCCAGGTATCGGATCTGGCCTACCACACGCGCGATCACATCATCGTGATCGCCACTTACGGACGCGGAATCTACGCGCTCGATGCCAGGCGATTGCCGCGCTGACGGCCGAGATCCGCGGCCGGCGGACGGTATACTGTTCGCCCTTCGATGTCGTCCGGTCATGAGCCTCGAATCGGCGCTGTACCCAGCGGCGCTCTCATCGATCCAGCGACGCTGGCGATGCTGCTCGATCATGCCTACGACGCGGTGGCGGTGCGGCGGCCGACCGGTGAAATCCTCTACTGGAACCTCGGAGCGGAACGGACCTTCGGCTGGACCGCGGCCGAAGCGATCGGACAGGTGTCGCACAGCCTGCTGCAGACGCGCTTCCCGAAGCCGCTGGTGGTGATCGAAGAGACGCTGGCCGACAGAGGCGTGTGGGAAGGCCGCCTCGTGCACACGCGGCGGGACAACAAGCAGATCAGCGTCGACTCGCGCTGGGCGCTCGATGCCGCCCGCGGCGAGCGCGTGGTCGTCGAAATCAATCGCGATGTGACGCCGCGGCTCGAGGCGGAAGCGTCCGCGCGGGTGCGTGAGCGGCAGTTGCGATTCATCACCGACAGCGCACCGGTGATGATCGCGCACTGCGATCTCGAGCATCGGTTCAAGTTCGTCAATCGGCCATACGCCGCACGCTTCGGGCTGCACCCGGCCGATCTGATCGGGCGGTCGATCGCAGACGTGCTCGGACAGGAGGCCTACGACACCATCAGGCCTTATCTCGATCGCGCCATCGCCGGCCAGCGTGTGGACGTCGAGATCGAAGTGCCGTACCAGCGGCTCGGACGCCAGTTCATGCGCTTCGCCTACGAGCCGGAGCTCGACGACACCGGCACGGTGGTCGGGTACGTCGCCGCAGTCGTCAACGTGAGCGATCGGCGCCACGCCGAAGAAGCCCTCCGTGAAGCCAATACCCGGAAGGATGCGTTCCTCGCGACACTCGCCCACGAGCTGCGCAATCCGCTGGCGGCGATGCGCAACGCCCTCCAGCTCCTCTCCGTCCCGGAGCTCGATGCCGAGGGGAGCCAGCGTGCCAGCGCGATCATCCACCGCCAGCTCAAACAACTGGTGCGTCTGGTCGACGACCTGCTCGACGTGTCGCGCATCTCGCGCGGTCAGCTGCAGTTGCGCATCAGCCGGACCACGCTGGCCGAGGTGATTCGGACCGCGGTCGAGTCCGCCTCCCTGGCGATCGGGACCGCCGACCAGCATCTTCGCGTCCTGCTGCCGGACGAGCCGATCATCCTCGACGCTGACAGCGAACGCCTGTCGCAGGTGTTCACCAATCTGCTGACCAACGCCACGAAGTACACGCCGCCCGGCGGCGAGATCACGATCAGCGCGGTGGTCGAGCCGGAGACCGTGACCGTCGAGGTCGCCGACAACGGCAGCGGCATTCCACCCGAGATGCTCGAGGCGGTCTTCGGCATGTTCACGCAGGTGCACAGCAACCGGGACCGCGCCTTCGGCGGGCTCGGCATCGGCCTGACCCTGGTCCGCTCGATGGTCGAACTGCACGGCGGGACGGTCACCGCCGAGAGCGGCGGACCGGATCAAGGCAGCACGTTCCGGGTCCGACTACCGCGCGCGCCGGAGGCCGCTCGTGAACCGGATCCCGCGCCGGCCCTACCAGCGGAGGTCGCCGTGACCAAACGAGTCCTGATCGCTGACGACAATCTGGATGCGGCGGAAAGCCTGCAGCTGTGGCTGCAGCTGGCGGGACATCAGGTAGCAATCGCGGCGAACGGCACCGAGGCGCTCAGCGTGGCCGAGACGTTTCTCCCGGATGTTGCCCTCCTGGATCTCGGCATGCCGGATCTGAGCGGTTTCGAGGTGGCCCGCGGCATCCGCAGCGCGCCGTGGGGCCGCGGCATCGTTCTCATCGCCCTCACGGGCTGGGGGCAGGAGGAGGATCGGCGGCGCACGGCGGAAGCGGGGTTCGATCATCACCTGACCAAGCCTATTCCCCCGGATACCATCGAAGAGCTGATCCGGACGCTCTGAGTGAGCGGACTGGTGTCAAATCCCAAGCTCCAAATCCCAAGGTCCAACCACTCCCAACTTCCAAATCCCAACTGAACGCCCCAACTTCCAACTTCCAAAGGAGAAGTTGGGGCGTTTACGTTTGGGCGCGTTGGGGTTTGGGAGTTGGCAGTTCGTTGGATCTTGGGATTTGGGAGTGGTTGGAGCTTGGGATTTGGAGCTTGGGATTTGACTACCGCGCCAGCGCCCACCGGATTGCTTCCCGCAGGTGGGTCCTGAACCGTGCATCCCCCCACACTTCGCTCGGATGTCCGAGCGCGGTGTAGAACACCCGGCCGGATCCATGGGCCTTCTGCCACGACAGCGGCAAGTCCACGGTGGCGCCGGCGGCGCCCACGCCGTCTGGCGGGTTGCGGTCGAACTTCAGGAGCACGGTCCGCGCGGCACCGGAGAGCGTCAGACGATACCACTCGTCGGTGATGCGGAACGTGGGCGGGAGATGGGCGACCGCCGGGTTGGCCGGCTCGGCCACGCGGACCTCGGCGTCCACTATGGCACCGTGCGTCACGAACTCCCCGCCCAGCATCGCCAGGTACGCCGGGGACCCGTGATAGGTGTCCGACGCGCTGTGCGTGCCCAGAAAGGCCTTGCCCGACGCGATCCAGTCGAGGAACGCCGGCAGGTCCGGAATCCCGAGGTCGCCGGTGGTGTTGGCGAAGAAGACGGCGTCGATCCCGGTCAGCCCCGCCGGCGTCAGGCGCTCGCCCACCTCCGCGGCGGTGCGGCAGAACGCGACGTCGAACAGCCCGCTGTCCAGGCCAATCTGACGCAGCGCCGCCTCGGCGGCCGGAATCGAATCGTGGCGGAAGCCGGTCGTGTGCGTCACCACCAGCAGGTGCGCCATCGCCGGCCCGGCCGGCCCCGGCCCGGACGGCGTCTGAGCAGGAGGGCTCGACCCGTCGCCGCCGCACCCGGCTGACAACACGACGAGCGCCAGCACCAGGCCCGCCGCAATCCGTCCCATGGCAGCATTCTCCCCCGCGGGCACGCTCGTGTACACTCGATTTTCGTGACCCCTTTCCGCACGTTCGCGGCGGTCCATCCAGTGCCACGGCTGATCCTCGCCGCGTGCCTGGCGGCGCTGGCGAACCATGTGCGGCTGGACTCGGCTTTCGCGCCATCGTCTGCAGTCGAATCGACCGGCGTGGTTCGCGTGACCGCGGTGGTCACGGATCGGCGCGGACAGGTGCCCCGCAATCTCAAGACGACGGACTTCGAGATCGTCGTCGACGGCCAGCCTCAGACGATCGAAGGGATCGAGTACGCAGCGGGCAGCGCGGCGCCACGCACGTTCGTCTTTCTCCTGGACGAGTTCCACACTCCCGCCGAAGACAGCGCCACCATGCGCGACGCGTTGCAGCGCTTCGTGGAGGCGCGGGTCCGGCCGGTCGATCGCACGATTGTGTTCAAACCGCTCGACTCGTTGTCGTCGATCAAGCTGACCGCCAGCCGCGACGCGCTGCGGCAGGCGATCGAGACGTTCGAGGGGCGGAAGGGAGACTACACGCCCCGCAACGCGTTCGAGCGCAACTACCTGGCGCAGGCGCCGGCGGCGGTGCAGTGGGCACGGGCGCAGATCGTCACCTCCGCGCTCCGGGCGATCGCCACCGCGCTTCCACAGTTGGCGCCTGGTCCGGCCGCAATCGTGTTGATCAGCGACGGCTACGGCCGCGGCCGGACCAGCCGCGAGCTGCCCGCCAGCCTGCAGAGCGTGGTGCGCGTGATCAATCGCGCGGACGCGCCGGTGTATGCGTTCGCGCCATCGCTCGCTCGTGCGCCCGAAGGCGAAGTCGCCCCGCCGCCCGATCCGGCATTCGTGGCGTTGCGCGCCCTCACGACCGAAACCGGTGGTCAGCTCTTTGCGGGCCCGGCGGAGCGAGAGGCTGGGTTCGCCCGGCTGATGCGCGACCTCGAGACCCATTACGTGCTCAGCTATCGCCCCTCGCACGGCAACGACGGCCGCTTCCACGTGCTGCAGGTCGGCGTGAAGCGGCCCGACGTGCAGGTGCAGGCGCGCACCGGATACGTGGCCGAGATGTCCGACGCGATGCGGGCGGCGCTTTCACCGCCGTCCTCGGCCCCGGTTCGGGTCCTGCGACGGAGCGCGTTGATCCAGTCGTGGTCGGGCATCACGCCGACCGATCCGGGGCAGGCGCTGGTGACCGTGACGTGGACGCCGACCGTGACCATGGCGTCCCCCCGGCCCCGCGCCGCCACTGTGGTGATCACAGCCGCCACGACCGACGGCACGGTGCTGTTCGACGGACCGGTCGGACCGACCGGCGAAACGGCGCCGGCCGGCGTCCCCACGCATGCCTCCTTCGAGGCCCCGATCGGCGCGGTCCGCGTCGACATGAAAATTCTGGACTTCAAAGGCGTCGTGCTCGATACCGACAACCGGGATCTCTCCGTTCCGAAGCCCCAGACATCCGGTCCGACGATCTACGCTCCCGCCGTCCTGCGCGCTCGATCGGCGCGCGAGTTCCGCGAGCTCGCCGGCGATCCGAACGCGGCGCCGATCCCGACCCGTGACTTCCGCCGCACCGATCGCCTGCTGATCCGGGTCCCCGCGATCGACGCCTCCGGCACGCCCGCGGCGGTGTCGGCAACGCTCCTCAACCGCTGGCGCCAGCCGATGCGAACCGTCGACCCGATGGTGGAACAGTCGGCCCCTTCGACCCAGTTCGATCTCCCCCTCGCCGGTCTCGCGCCGGGCGAATACACGCTGCGGCTGACCGTCGGCGCGGTATCGGAGCACGTGACCTTCAGAGTGCAGGGCTGAGGGCTGGTTCGCGGGGCTGGCTGACAGCTGGTTCGGGGGCTGTTCGCAGTCACGCTGCATTCATGTCCACGGCGCCTGCGGCGCGCTCGCCGGCCTTCGGCCGTCCACGACGACACGACGACAACGACGTTGTGATCTGGCCGGTGATGCTTCGAACGTCAGTCTGCCTGTCGTTGCGCTGACTACGCACTCCGAATATCAGCGGTTCCCCCGTTGGCGGCGACGTTCGGCCTTGGCCGACGTTGCAGGAGTGAGGGTCGACTCCTGCCACCGCGCGAAGTGCGGCGCCGCCGCCGGACGCAGTCCGTCGAAGAGACTCACAATGATTTTCGTCGTGTCGTCGTGTCGTCGTGTGCGGCCGAAGGCCGCGGCGCGCCGCAGGCGCCGTGGACACGATCGCAGCGCGACAGCGAACAGCGCTTCGAACAAGGAACTCTCGAGTCGCGATAGGCTATTGCTCACTCCGCGGGCCTCCGAGCGGCCCCGGTTCGACGTTGCTCACGGTTGATCCAGGAGATCGCACCCGCATGAATCCGATTACGGCGTTGCTGGCGGCGCTCGGGGCTCTGAGCGTGGCATTCGTGGGGCTCTGGGCCCGGGCGGTCGCGACGGCGCGGCGGACCCAGCGGGGCGCGCCGCAGGCGGACCCCGCGACCGACGCCCGCTTCCCCACTCCGCTGCAAATGGCGGTCGGCGCGATCACGAATTTCCTCGACACGCTCGGCATTGGATCGTTCGCCACCACGACCGCGCTGTTCCGCGCCTCGAAGATGGTGCCCGACCGCATCATTCCCGGCACCCTCAACGCCGGCCACACTGCGCCGACGGTGGTACAGGCCCTCATCTACATCACCGCGATTCCGGTCGACGTGCTCACGCTGGTGTCGATGATTGTCGCGGCGGTGCTGGGTGCGTGGTTCGGCGCCGGCGTGGTCGCCAGCTGGCCCAAGCGGAAGGTTCAGATCGGGATGGGACTGGCGCTGCTCGCGGCCGCGACGTTCTTCACGATGCGGAATCTGGACCTCTTTCCAAAACCCGAGCTCTCTTCCACGCAGACCATCCCCGCCGGCGTGGCCGACACGACGCTGCCGGCGGACCTGACGGCTCGGCTGTTCATTCCAGTAAAAATCTCCGCTCGAGCGGCAGACGGCACGTTCGTTGAGATCCCGCAGGATCAGTGGTTCTGGAGGGATGGCACCATCGTGTTGCCGCCAGCACAGACCGCGCGTGAGATCAGGGTGGACTCGGCGCCGGTCGGCGTGCGCGGAACGACGCTGGCGGTCGCGGTGCTCGGCAATCTGTTCCTGGGCGCGCTCATGTCGCTCGGCATCGGCCTCTACGCGCCCTGCATGATCCTGGTCGGGCTGCTGGGCATGAGCGAGCGCACGGCGTTCCCGATCATGATGGGATCGTGCGCGTTCCTGATGCCGGTCGGCAGCCTCCGCTTCATCAAGGAACAGTGCTACAGCCTGCGAGCCGCGCTCGGCCTGGCGCTCGGCGGCATCCCGGGGGTCCTCGTCGCCGCCTACATCGTCAAACAACTGGATCTGAGCACCGTGCGCTGGCTGGTGATCGTCGTGGTCGTCTACACCGCGACCACGATGCTGCTCGCGGCGCGTTCGGAGCGCGCCGCCGACCCCACCGCGCTGCCCAAGCCGTGACCCGGGCCGGGCTGACGCTCGCCGCCGCAGCGCTCCTGGCGGTGGATCTCCTCGGAACGCAGGACGCCTCGCGGCCCGCTCCGGCATGGACCCCGGTCGTGACCGGCGTCACCGCGCGGCTGCGTGGTCTCAGCGCCCCCTCGGCGCGCGTGATCTGGGCCAGCGGCAGCAACGGCACCGTGATCCGCTCGGCCGATGGCGGCGCCACCTGGTCGCGCCTCGACGTCCCCGATTCCGCCTCGCTCGATTTTCGCGACGTCGACGCCGTCGACGACCGTACCGCGTACGTGCTCAGCATCGGCAACGGCGACGTGTCCCGCATCTACAAGACCTCCGACGCCGGGCGGACCTGGACCCTGCAGTTCAAGAACCAGGATCCGCGGGCGTTCTTCGACGCCATGACCTTCCGCGATGCGCGCCGCGGGTTTGCGATCGGCGACTCGATCGACGGCCGGATGGTGCTGCTGACGACGACGGATGGCGGCGCGCGCTGGACGCTGGTGTCGAGCGGGTTGCCGCCGGCGCTCGAGAACGAGGGCGCCTATGCCGCGAGCGGCACCAACATCGCGATGGTCGGGGACCGGATTTGGATCGGGACCAGTCGATCGCGCGTGGTCGGGTCGACCGACGGCGGGCGGACCTGGCACGCGACGCCGACGCCGATTCCTTCCAGCGCGTCGGCTGGGATTTTCTCGATCGCGTTCGCCGACGAGAACCATGGTCTCGCCGTCGGCGGCGACTACAAGGTGGAGTCGGCCGCGGTCGAGAACGCTGCCATCACCACCGACGGCGGCGGGTCGTGGATGCTGGTCAAGGGTCTGGGCGGCTTTCGCTCGGCCGCCGGGTTCGTTCCATCCTTGCCCGGCCTGGCCGTGGCGGTCGGCCCGTCAGGCGCCGACTATTCGTCCGACGGCGGCCGCACCTGGCGCCCGATCGCCGGTCCCGGCTTCCACACGCTGGCGGTCGTTCGCGGCACCCGCACGGTTTGGGCCGCGGGCGAGCACGGCGCCGTCGCCCGCATCCAGTTCTGATCGTGAACAACTGGCGCGCCTTCGCCGCGTTGGCGCTCGCCGTCGGCGGCATGGCGTGCTCGGCGGTGCTGATTCGCTGGGCAGGGATTCCGGGCCCGGCGTCGGCGTTCTACCGGGTCGCGATCGCGGCGCTCGTGCTGGTGCCGTGGCGGCTGGTGCGCGGATCGACCCGCCCGGCCCCCGCGCGATCGGTCTGGCTGGCGCTCGCTGCCGGCGGGTTCTTCGCGCTCGACCTCGCGCTCTACAACACCGCCGTGATGCGCACCACGGCGGCAACCGCGTCGTTCCTCGGCAACAACGCCCCGGTGTTCGTCGGTCTCGGTGCGTGGTGGTTCTTCGGGCGCCGTCCGCCGGCGGCATTCTGGGCCGGTCTGGCGCTGGCGCTGTCGGGCGGCGGCATCATGATCCTGGCGCACGTCGGCGGCGAAGGCCAGGGCGATCCGATCGGCGATGCCCTCGCACTCGTGGCCTCGATCTTCTTCGCCGGCTATCTGCTGACCACCGAGCACCTCCGATCGGGGATGGACACGCTCACCTTCAACGCGCTGGCGATCGCCGGCAGCGTTGTGGTGCTGCTGGTGGTCTGCGTTGCGATCGGAGCGCCGTTGTCAGGCTATTCGACCCGGACCTGGCTGGCGCTCGCCGGCCTGGGGCTGGTGTCGCAGCTCGGCGCCTATTACGCGCTGGTCTATGCGCTCGGCCAGCTGCCGGCCACGATCACTTCGGTCGGCCTGCTGATGCAGCTGCCGCTGACCGCGGCGCTGGCAGCGATGCTGCTCGGCGAGCCGATCACCGGGTCTCAGATGATTGGAGGCGCGCTGGTCCTGGTGGGGGTGTACGTGGTGAATCGAAAGACCGCGGAGGCGACGGAGATCCCGGATCTCAAAAACGGAGCAACGGAGGCAACGAAGAGAACGGAAAAGAAAAACTAATGTTTCTTCTCCGATTCCTGCGTTGTCTCCGTTGCTCCGTTTTTGAGATCCGGTACCTGCCGTCGCGACTCCCCGCCGTGGCGATCTTCTAGTCAATGCGTCATCGTGTACATGAGCACGTTGATGCCGACTGAGTAGCCGTTCGGGGAGAACAGATAGAAGAACCGCGGGTCCTCTCCCTCGCGTTCCCATGCGTCGGAGATATCCGTGTTGTGCGTCATCAGCACCATGATCCGATCGTGGGCGTCGCTGATCGCGTACATCTGCGGCACCGCGCTCTCCTGGCCGCGCTCCGAGGTCCGGCCGCCGCTGCGCCGCCAGTGCGCGATCGAGGGGATCTGCGGAAGGCGCGGCACCTGGAAGAAGGTTCCGAACACGGGATGCTCGATCTCGACCGGGCGGATCGGAAAATCCGCCTTCGGCAGCACCCGCTGGATCTCCTGCACCCACTGCCACCAGGCTTCTTCTCCCCAGAAATCATCTACCCAGAGGAAGCCGCCCTTGAGCAGGTACTGGCGTAGTCTCAGGACCTCGTCGTCGCTGAATCTCGCCGTCCCGACATCTTCCATCTCGATGAACGGGCACTTGAACAGCTCGTTGTCGGTGAGTCGGACCACCAGGTGATTCGGCTCGTTGTCGCCGGTGCGACTGACGCGGGTCTTGGTCAGCTCCGACAAGCGGATGGAGAAATTGACATCGGCAGCGGGATAGTCGGTCCACCAGCCCTGGCCGCCGTCCTCGCGGCGGTTGCTGGTGAACATCCCGCGGCAGAAGTTGAAGTAACCGTCGAAGCTCGTCGGGGTAGGGAAGCGCGGTTCCGGGCCGCGGAAGCGCCCGCGGAACCAGCCGAAGTCCTGCGCGGCAACGGTCGTCGCGAGCGCGAGCGCGAGGAGCGCCGCGGCGAGGAGTCGGCGGTGAGTAGGTCGGCGCATGACTCGGAAAAGCCGCGGGTTCGCGGGCTCGCGGGTTCGAAGAGACTCGAGAAGATCTTCGAACCGCGAGCCGGCGACGCGCGAGCCGCGACGCGATTACTTTTTGGGCTGCTCCGGCCCTTTCGAGAGGGACTTGTAGTACTGCTCCACGAGCTTGCGGAACTGTTCCGGCACCTCGTCTGATCCCGAGAGCACCGGCTGGGCGTTCCCCCCCTCGGCGCGGCGGCGCAGGCCGAACTCGAACCGCTTCATGTTCTCGGTGACCTCCGACTGCAGCTTCTGCAGGGCCTCCGCGTTCTGATACACACGGTCGTCCTGCAGCGCGCGGAGCCCGCGGAGAACCTCCTCGAGCTGACGGCCGTCAATCTTCTGCCCCTGCACCAGGCGGCGCAGCTGTTCGGCGTCGTTCAGCCATTGCCGGGCCTCGCCGCGGAACTGCCGCACGTCTTCGGGATTGAAGTTGCCCGGACGGCGATCGCCGCCGCCCCACGCGCCGTCGCGCCATGCGCCGGTCGTGTCGCCGGAGCCGCCCCGGCCGTCGGCGGTGCGCTGCCCGTCGTTCTGCCCACCCTGGCCGCCCTGCTGCCCCTGGCCTTGCTGACCCTGCTGTCCGCCCTGACCCTGTTGCCCCTGCTGGCCCTGGGCGCCTTGCTGGCCCGACTGCCCCTGCTGTCCTTGCCCTTGCTGACCCTGTTGTCCCTGACCGGCCTGGCCCTGCTGTCCCTGCTGGCCCCGCTGCCCTTCTTGACCCTGCCCTTGCTGGCCTTGCTGACCCTGCTGGCCCTGCGCCGCGCCACGGCCCTGCTGGCCGCGTTGCGCACGCTCACGCATCCGCTGATCGAGCGATTCCATCCCGCGCGCCAGCTCCCGTGCCTTGTCGAGCGCCTGGCCCATCGCATCCGGCGCCGAACGGCCGAGCGCATTCTCCGCTTCCCGCAGCTTGTCGCGCACGCCGTCGAGGGTCGAGGTGATGTCCTTGTCGAGCGCCTGGGCATCGCCCGGCTGCAGCCCGGCCCGCATCATCGAGCGCGACCAGCGGATGCGGTCGCGGACCGCGCGGTCCCGGAGCGTGCCGGCCGCTTCCGTCATCTTCCGGGCCGCTTCTTTCTCCTGCCGGGCGATGTCGCCCGCGGTCCGGTTGACCTGCTGTTCGAGCTCGCCGACCCGGGTCGCCAGCTGCTCCTTGCGCTGACTCAGTTGCTCGACCCGCTCCTGCCGCTGCGATCCGGCGCCATCGAGCCCCTGGGCGGCGTCGGCGATCTCGCGCTGCTCGCGCGCGATCTCTTCGGCCTGCTGCCGCGCATTCCGGACGTCGCGCTCGGCGCGGCCGCTCTGGTTCTGCTGCAGCCGGCGCTCGGCTTCCTTGAGCCGCTCCAGCGCGGCCGAGGCCTGCGCGGCCGCCGACGGATCCCCGTTGGCCGACGCCTTCCGCATCGCATCGGCGGCATCCCGCAGCTGCCGCGCGGTCTGCGCGAGATCGGCGCGTTGCTCCTCGCGCGACAGTTGTTCGAGCCGCCGCGCCGCTTCCTCGACCTGCTCGGCGAGCGCGCGCTGATTGCTGTTGCCGCCACCGCCGCCGCCCTGCTGCCCGGCCATGGCGCGCTGCCGCTGCCGCTCGGCTTCCTGCTCCTGCCGCCGGGCCAGCTCGCGCAGCTTCTCCATCAGCTCGTCCACCTTCTGATCGGTGTTCTGCTGCTCCGCGCGCTGCGCCGTTTCGTACTGATTGGCGACCTTGTCCAGCTCCATCTCGAACAGATCGGCCAGTTCCTGCGCGGTGGCGCTCTGTCCGCCTCCGCCGCCGCCCCCGCCGCCGCGCTGCATGCTGACCTGGACTTCGTACTCCTCTTCAGCCTTCTGCAGGATCTGCAGCGCCTTCTGCTCGGGCTCGAGCGCTCCTTGCGGATCGGGCGCGCGCAGCTTGCCTTCCGCGGCCGTCATCGAGGTCACCGCCTGCGGCAGCAGCTCCGCGATCTTCTTGAACGCCGGATCCTGCTCGACCAGCCGGCTGTTCATCCGCGTCAGCAGCCCTTCGACCTGCTCACGCAGCTTCGACTGCGCCAGCGCCACCACCACCGAGCTCTCCTTCAGCTTCTCGGCGGTCATCGTCTTCCTGTCGCGATTGATGTTGAACGTCGCGGAAATGATCTGGCGCTGCTGCTGCGAGAGCGCGCCGACCTGATTCTGCTGGCCGCCGCCGCCGCCCCCGCCGCCGCCTTGCGATTCGGCGCGCTTGAAGTCCTTCTTCAACGGCCGGACCTGCAGGAAGTAGATGTCGCTGGTCGCCTTCTTCGCGCCCTGCACGGCGTCGTTGTCGGCGGCGCGCGCGTAGTACGACACGAAGTCGCCCGGGGCGACGCCGAGCTCCTCGAGATAGAAGGTGTGACCGGCGCTGACGTCGGGAAGCCGCTTCGATCCGTCGAACAGCCGCACGCTCTTCTCGGCGGCGCCGTTGACCGAATACACCAGTTCCAGGTCCTTGATGCCGAAGTCGTCCTCGGCGCGCGCCTCGATGAACACTTCTTCGATCGGCGACGCGCTGGTGTCGCGGCCGGGCTTGGCGATCGACACGCGTCGGCGGCTGATCGGTCAGCACGTCGATGGTGTATTGCGGCGATCCGGTGACGCGCTCGCCGGTCGGCGCATCGAGCTCGACCTTGTAGAACCCGTCCTTGTCGGCGGTGAACTTGCCCGTCAGCGTGCCGTCGGCGGCAACCGTCAGCCCCGCCGGCGGCTGCTCGTTGATCGCAATCTGCCCCCCCTTGGTCGGCATCGTCGGCACGATCTTGACGCGGACCTCGGTGCCGCGCAGCACCGCGATGTCGCCGCCGTCTTCGATCTTCCGGGGCTCGAGGCCGGTATACGCCGGGAAGTGGTATTCGAGCTCCAGCTTCTGGACATACGGCATGTCGACGACGTTCAGGCGGAAGATCGAGGAGCTCACGCCGCCGGCTTCGACGAAGTAGTCGAGCGGCCCGGCGAGATCGAACAGCATGCCCTGGAACTTCGCGTCCTCACGAATGAGCGGCAGCCGCTCGAACGGACCGTCGGCGGTCTTCCGCACCATCAGCACCGGCTGGTCGGCGGCAAACCCGAACAATTCCGCGGTGATCGCCTGGTCGGCGCCCTTGGGGACACTGATGGTGCCTGGCTTGACGTCGATCCGGTACGGCACCGCCGCCTCGACGCTGCGCGACAACACCAGCAGCGCCGACAACGCGTGCCGCAGATACGCGGGCCCCAGCCACAACAGCGCGATCGCGCCGAGCACGACCAGCACGGTTGCGCCGGCGTAGACGTTGAGCGGCTTCCGCTCGACGCGCCGTCCTTCTTCGAGGGCGTGCGCCTTCTCGACCGCGGACGTGACCAGCCGCTTGACCAGCGCCGACGGCGTCCCGGGCATCCGGCTCGCTTCGACCGCGCTGATGATTTCCGCCTGCAGCGATGGTTCGTGCTCTTCGAGGTAGAGCGCCACCTGTTCGTCGGTCACCCGGCGCAGCAGCGGCCTCACGAAGAACAGCCCGATCAACACCAGCATCGCCGCCGGCAGCAGGATGCGGAACGCGACGATCGCTCCCGGCGCGAACCGCGACGACTCGAGACCGAGCGCCGCCGCCAGGAACGCGACCACCGTGAGCGCCGCCACGATCGCGGCGCCACGCAGCGCGAGCTTCATGCGCCAGCGCCGCCGCACCTGTCGAATGATGGCGATGAGGTCGGAGTCGGAGTCCGCGGGTGCTTCGTCGTGCCCGAAAGGATTGCGCATGGTGTCTCTCGCTATCGCTCGCTGTCAGTATCCAGTTGCCAGTTCCCAGTTGCCAGTAGTCAGCTTCCTCTTCTGGAAACTAGACACTGACGGCTCTACTTCGCCACCCGGTTCGACACGATCGTTTCCGCCGCCATGAAGATCGCGGCGGCGAAGAGCATGTACCACCACACCCGCTGCGTCGCTTCGCGCGCGGGGTCGGTCATCTCGGCGGTCCCGTAGCCGGCCGCGGCTGTGGCGTCACGGCCTGCGACCGCCGCGACCACTTCCTTGGGATCCATCGGCGTGAGATCGGACTCCGAGAGATCGACATTGGCCGCGACCGAGGCGGCCGGTCCAGCCGCGTTCGCCTGCGCCCGCAGCTCGTAAAAGCCCTGTTCGGCCAGCTCCACCACGTCGCCCCCCTCGGGATCGAGCGAAATGCGCTGGCCAGACGGCGCGATGACGGTGCGCACGTCGTTCGGATGGCCGGCGATGGTGCGCGCGGGGTCGAGCACTTCCCCGACCGTGAGCCACGGCTCCGGCTCGCGGTAGGCCGAGAGATAGCGCGCGAGCTGGTGCACGAACGGCAGGAAGATCGGCTTCACCGCGAGATCGTTCCACTCGAGATCCAGGGAGGATCCCCACAGCAGCACCCGGCCCGATCCGACGCGCCGTTCGACCAGGGCGGGCGAACCGTCGTCGAAGCGCGCCAGGACGCTCGCGCCGGGCTGCATGGTCAGCGCGCGATAGCCGTAGAATCGCGCCGCCGAGAAATCTCCGCTCCGCGGCGACGCGGAACGGCTCGAAGACCGGATGCCCATACTCGAGGCCAACCAGGCGTCCCGCTTGCCCGCGGGTGCGATCGATCGCTTCGCCCGGCAGCGCCGGCACCGCGGCGGCCCGCTCCTGCGGCCAGGTGCCGCGCTGCGACGCGATGATGAGCAGTCCGCCGCCGCGTTCGACGTGGCGCATCAGCCGCTCGGCCACGCTCGACGACACCTGCACGTCGTTGAGGACGACGAGCGCGCCGGGCTGGAGATCGTCTGCGGTCAGCGACTCGACGTCGCGCGAGATCAGATCGAAGCGCGGCGCCTCGCCGACCGCCAGCGCCCGGCCGATGTAGAGGCCGCCGTCACGCGCGCCCGATCGCCCGGCCATGACGGTCTTGACCGGACGTCCAGCCGCGACCATGAAATGGAACGCGTTGTCCCGCTTCATCGCATCGTCTGCCACCCGCACCGTGGCCCGCACCTCGGACGCGGTCAGCGTCACCGGCGCGAACGTGGTCGACGACGACGCATTCCCGTCGACCTTCACCCGCTGGGTCTGGATCGCGCGGCCGTTCACTTCGAGCGTGACGTCGACCGCGTCCATCGCCTTCGCGCCGTGGTTCGTCACGCCGGCCGTGACCGTGACCCGCTCCTGATCGGAAAACGTGGAGCGCTCGATCGCCACCGGCGTCACGGCGACATTGCTGGTGTCCGCATCGCCAATGTTCGCCGTGGTGAGCACCGCGCCGTCGGGCAGCCGGACGCCGTCCGCGCCGCGCCAGCCGCCCCGCTGAAAGTCGCTGACCAGGAACACTTCGCGCCGCGGCAGCGTCGATTCCGCGAGGATGCTGCCTGCGAGCTTCAGCACCGGACCGAAGTGCGTGGCCCCCGCCGAGAGCTGGGCGCCCGCCAGCGCCGAATGCAGCCGGCCCTTGTCGGATGTCGAACGCAGCGCGACGTCGGTGCCCGATCCGAAGAACACGATCGAGGCGCGATCCGACGGCGTCAGCCCGTCGACCGCGTTCTTCGCCGCCGCGAGCGCCGCGCGACCACCGATCGCCGTAGCCCATGCTGTAGGAGCGATCGACCAGGATCACCACTTCACGAGCCCCGCCCGACGCCGAAACCTGTGGGTCGGCGCCGCGAAAGAACGGGCGTGCGAAGGCGAAGACAATCAGCGCGAGCGCCGCCAGCCGCATCATCAGCAGCAGCCAGTGCCGGATCCGGCGGCGCCGCACCGACTGGTACGGGATGCGCCGCAGGAACATCAGCGACGGAAACTGGACGACCTGCTTCCGCTCGCGCTGGATCAGGTGGAGCAGCACCGGCACCGCCAGTCCGGCGAGCCCGATCAGAAAGAGCGGCGTGAGAAATGACATGGTCCGTGTCTATCGTGTCCGCATCAGCCGCTCGCGCGCGCTCAGGTAGCTGAACAACGCGTGGTCGAGCGGCGACGACGTATTCACCAGCGTGTAGTCGATGCGATTGGCCGAGAACCGCTCGGTCAGCGCCGTGATATGCGCCTGGACCAGCGCTCGGTACTGGTCGCCAAGCGCCTCCGGCACGATCGGAATCTGCTCGCCGCTCTCGAGATCCTCGAACGCCGACGGATCGGCGTATTCGAAGTCCAGCTCGGCGCGGTCGAGCAGGTGAAACACGATGATGTCATTGCCGCGGAACCGCAGCGGGCCAATCGCTTCGAGCAGCGCATCCGGCTCCTCGTACAGATCCGAGATCAGCACCAGCAGCCCGCGCCGGCCGAAATGCTCCGCCATCTTGTTCATCGGCACTTGCAGCGAGCCTGGATTGGCCGGCTTCAGCCGATCGAGCACGTGGAGCACCACCTCCATGTGCTTCGCCGACGACGGCACGAACTCGACGATGTCGTTGTCGAAGGCGACCAGCCCGACCCGATCGCGCTGCTGGTGGACCAGGTAGGTGAGGCATCCGGCCAGCATTCGCCCGTAGTCGAGCTTGGTCAGTCCCGCGCTGCCAAACCCCATCGATTTGGACACGTCCAGCAGCACCGCGAAGTTGGAGTTCGAGTCGGCCTCGTACTCCTTGATGTAGTACCGATCGGTCCGGGCGTAGAGCCGCCAGTCCACGCGGCGGATATCGTCGCCGGGCACGTAGCCGCGGTGCTCCGCGAAGTCCACCGACGCCCCGAAATAGGGCGAACGATGGAGCCCGTTGATGAATCCGTCCACGACCGACCGCGCCACCAGCTCGAGGTTGCCGATCCGCGCGAGGACCTTCGGATCGACGAACCGCGCGCCGGGAACGGCGCCCGCGCTGCTGCTCGACGTCATCTCACATTCCCGAGCGCGGCATCGGCACCGCTTCGAGCAGCCGATCGATCAAGGTGTCGCTCGTCATCCCTTCGGACTGCGCATGGAAGTTCGTCAACACGCGGTGCCGCATGACGGGATGCGCGAGCGCCCGGATGTCCTCGAAGCTCACGTGATAGCGCCCGTTGGTCAGGGCGCGGGCCTTGGCGCCGAGCACCAGATACTGCGCCGCACGCACGCTGGCGCCGAAGGCCACCCACTTCTTGATGCTCTCCGGCGTGGTCGGCGACTTGGGCCGGCTCGCCCGCACCAGGCTGAGCGCGTAGCGCATCACCGGCTCGGCCACCGGCACGCGGCGCACCAGCGCGCTGGAACGCAATCAGGTCGGCGCCATTCACCGGCCGTTCGTAGTGCGGATCGATCAACCCGGTCGTCGTCCGCACCACGTCGAACTCCTCGTCCTCGGGCGGATGGTCGATGACGATGTGGAACATGAAGCGATCGAGCTGGGCTTCGGGCAGCGGATAGGTGCCTTCGAGCTCGATCGGGTTCTGCGTCGCGAACACGTAGAACGGCTCCTCGAGCTTGTAGGTGCGTCCCTGGATGGTGACGCGATGCTCCTGCATCGCCTCGAGCAGCGCCGACTGCGTCTTGGGCGGCGTGCGGTTGATCTCGTCGGCCAGCAGGATGTTCGCGAAAATCGGGCCGGGCGCGAACACCATCTGGCGGCGCCCGGTGGTGGCGTCTTCCTGGATGATGTCGGTCCCGGTGATGTCCGACGGCATCAGGTCGGGCGTGAACTGGATGCGGTTGAACTTCAGATCGACCACGCGCGCCAGCGTGTAGATCAACAGCGTCTTGGCCAGGCCGGGGACGCCGACGATCAGGCTGTTGCCGCCGACGAACAGCGAGAGCAGGACCTGGTTGATGGTGTCTTCCTGGCCGACGATGGTCTTGCGCAGCTCGGTCAGGATCTTCTCCCGGCCCAGCTTCATCCGGTCCGCCAGCGCGACATCGTCCGGCGATTCGATGTTGACGACTTCTGTGGTTTGCGCCATGAAAGAAAGCTCCCCGTAGTTGTCAGTTTCCAGTTCCAGTTTCCAGTACCCAGTTCGACTGGTAACTGGGAACTGGCACCGGCTACTTAGTGCGTCATCGCATAGATGAAATAGTTCACGCCGAACTTGTACGCCTCGTTCGACAGATCGACCGGCGCGTATCCGGTGTCCGAGAATTCCCAGTACTCCCCGAGGTCGTTGTTCACGTTGGCCATCGCCATCACGCGGCCGTTGCGATCGTTGTTCTCGAACATCGCATAGAACATCGGCGGCATGCCGCCGTACGGCGGCGTCATGGTGTGCGGATCGTCGATCTCGAAGAACGAGTGGAAGATCGGATGGCTCGCATCCAGCTCCACCCACTGTCCGAGCGGAAAGACCAGCCGCATCTGGTCCTGCAGGTTGTCGAAGTCCCGGCCGCGGAAGTCGTCGAACATGATGAATCCGCCCTTCGACAGGTAGGCGCGCAGGCCCTTGACCTCGTCTTCGTCCATCGACCAGAACCCCGGCTCCGACATGTAGGCGATCGGATACTTGTGCAGCTCCGGATCCGCGAGCGACAACACGTTGGATCCGTCCATCCGCGGCCGCGCCAGCGTGAGCTCGTTCAGGATCTTCATCATGTGCGTGTCCGCCGTCGGATAGTCGTGGGCCCACGGCGGCTCTCCGCCGCGCCGGCCGTAGAACCCCATCGTGTACCGCAGCCTCACGAACGTCAGCCGCCCGTCGTACGGCTGGTTGGTGCTGGACTCGGGCAGCGGGTCGCGCCGGCCGCCGAAGAAATCGAGCGGTTCCTGCCGCTGCCGTTCCTGGTCGCCCGGCCCTGGTCGAGCGCCAGCTTGCCCGCCGGAGCGCGAAGCGCAGCGGCGCGCCGGCGGCCAGGCCGAGCACCACGATCGCCGCCAGGGCTGTCCGGGACATCAGACGCCGCTACTTCCGGCCCTCGGCTTCGCGAATCTGCCGCGTCTTGAGCGCGAGCTCGGTGACGATCTTCTCGAGCTCGGCGGCGTATCGCGGCGGCTCCATGCTGTCCTTCATCAACCGGAGCGACTCGACGCGGCGTTCGAGCGCCCGGCGTTCTTCGTAGAGGGCCCGCATCTTGGGATCCGACGGCAGCGGGTCGCCCTCGCCCGCGGCGCCGAGCGAGATCAGCGACGCGATTCGGCCTTCCTTGCCGTCGGCGGTCGGCTGAGCGGTGCCCTCCTTGTCGCCGCTGTCGTCGAGCAATGCGTGCTCGGTCAGCATGATGCCCTGGCGCTCGTAGGCGGTCGCCACTTCCCGCCGGGCGAAATCGAACGCCTCGAGCACGCTCACCTTGCGATTCTTGTCCGCGTCGGCGCTGTCGGAAGTCAGCGCGTCGACGAAGTAGCCGCCGAAAATCGTCGCGAACGATTCGCGCCCGTTGCGGGTCGCGGTCACGACCGTCCGTCCCGGCCCGGACAGCGCCTCGATGAACGGCCCGCTCGCGCTCGCCGTGTTCACGAACACGACCCGCCGCGGCGCCAGTTGCTTGACCAGCGGCTCGAAGTCCGCCGGCGGTCATGTCGGGGCCCGGCAGATTGAACTTCGCCACCTTGCCGTCGAACGTGCCGTGGCCGATCAGGACGACGAACACCACGTCCTCGGCGCCGGACGCCGCGAGCTTGCCGAACGCCTTGACCACCTCGTCTCGCGTCGACTTTCCGGTGGCGCGGGCCGGATCGGTCTCCGGCTTCTCGTTCAGGTACTGCACCTGCGCCTTGGGAATTCCGAACCGCTTCGTCGCCGCATCGACCAGCGAGGCCCCCCACTTGCTATAGAGCTCGCCAAACTCGGGGTCGCCCGCCAGCCCGACAATTACCGCCAGGTGCGCGCTCTGCGCAGACGCCACGCCCTGACCGATCGCCATGGCGATCAGCAGGACGGAGACGATCTGTTTCCAGCGCACCTTCACGTTTTCGATCTCCTGCGACAGCGGCGGGGCCTGACCACCCTCGCCAAGGCTACCCCGCCCTACAACATCACCGACAGCCGCTGGTCAAAACCTACAGGAGGAAAGGAGATCAGGAGGAATTCTTTCAAAATCAAACCTCCTAATCTCCTGACCTCCTGTTAAAGCTCTTGGCAAGCGGCTGTCGGTCATTTCGGCAACCCCGCCTGTGGCCGCGCGGTCTTTAGACCCCGCGGCCGAACCCGCGAACCCGCGACTTACGCGAGCCCCACCGCGCGCCGATAGCCCCACTCCCCGCACATCAGCACGAGGATCAGCCCGAGCACGATCGGCATGTGCCAGAGATCGCGCTCTTCGGTGGTCGTGACGCCGCGCCCCGAGTAGCGGACATCCTCCGCCAGCGACGCGGCGTCGGCGGCCTTGTAGAACCGCCCGCCGGTTTCGCCGGCGATGCGCTCGAGCCGGGCCGCATTCATGCCGGCGTCGAAGTATTCCGCCTCGCCCGGCGCCGCGCGCAGCTGGGTCACGCCGGTGCCGAGCACGGTCGTGCCCCGGCCGGCCTCGACGCGCGCCGTGTAGAGCCCTTCGTCGGCGGCGGTGAAGCTGCCGCGGTATTCCCCGCTCTTCTCACCGGTCCACTGCAGCGGCACTTCGATCGTCCCCTTCGGCCCCTCGACGTGCGCCACCACCCGCGCGTCGTTGATCTCCACGAACGTCGGATCGACGACGTCGGCGGTCACCATGACGGTTTCGCCGGCTTCCACCCGGTCCGCGCTGGTGTGCGCTTCGACGTGATCGGGAACGCCATCCACCAGCCAGCGCATCAACTGGCGCCAGTAGTTCTCGTGGGTCATGTCCTCGACCGCGATGTCGGCGTGCATCTGCCAGAGCCAGGAGTCCTGGACCGGGAACGCCAGCGCCTTGCCGCGGCCGTAGCGCTGCGCGGCGAGCACCACCTGCTCACGCTTCCGCTCGTCGGTGCCGCTCAACAGGATGGTGGCGCCCGGCTTGACCGCGCGCAGCGCATTGACGCTCGTCAGCGTCGGCAACTTGTCCCAGATCGCCGACGACGCCTGCTCGGTGGCGCCGAGCTGCGTCACCGCGTGCGACGCGCCGTCCCGCGTCGGGTGCACCTTCAGCCGCGCCACCTGGCCGGCGTCCAACGCCTTCGCGGGTCGCTCGAGCACGACCGGCAGCACGTCGGCGACCGGCGTGCCGGTGTAGCTGCCCTCGGCGAACGCGCGCGGGCCGCCCAGCATCAGCAGGCCGCCGCCGCGCTTCTCGACGAAGTCCGCGATCATGCGCAGCTGATCGCCGGTGAAGGCGCCGGCCTCGATGCTGCCGAGGATCAGCCCGCGATAGGCGAACAGCTCTTCGCGCGTCTTGGGAAAGCCGCCGAGCAGGTGATCCGCATCGTCCACACCGAGCCGCAGGTACTTGTTGTCCGCGGTGCGCTGCAGCGCCACCAGCCGCAGATTGGCGTCGTCGGCGACCGCGCGGCGGATGAATTTCAGCTCGAAGCGCGGCTCCCCTTCGAAATACAGGATGCGCTCGGCGCGATCGCGGACGTCGATCAGGGTCTCGCGCGCGTTGTTCTGCGTGACCATTTCCCCCGGCCGCGGGGCGATCTTGAAGCGGAACTTGCGGGCGCCCGCCTCGGCGACGGTGAACCGCACCCGCACCGCGGCGGGCTCGCCGTCGGCCGGCAGCCGCACTTCCTGCGATCCGACGATCCGCCCCTCGTCTTCGACGTCGAGCATCACCGTCTCGCCGGGGAAGCCCCGATGGGTCACGACCGCGTCGACCAGAATCGAGGTGCCCTTCAGCGTCGAGCGCGGGACCGAGATGCGGCCGATCTGGATGTCCTTGTGCAGCGACTCTTCACCCACGCCGACCGTGAACACCGGCACATCGGCCGCCTTCAGCGCCAGCAGCGCGTCCGACAACGAGGCGTCGGTCGTGTCGGCGCCGTCGCTGACCATCACGAGGCCGGCCAGTGGCAGCCCGGCGAGCTCCTGACGCGCACCTTCCAGCGCGGTCCCGAGCCGGGTCTGGGAGCCGCCGAACGTCAGCTCCTGCGGATTCGCCAGCCGGCGGGCGGTCGACGAGAACCGGAACGTCCGGACGATGAACTTCTCGGACAGGCTCTTCATCAAGGGGGACTCGGGCCCGAACTGCTCCCGCGCCACGGCCCCGCGCGTCTGCCCGTTCACATCCGCGATCTGCATGCTGCGGGAGTCGTCCACCAGGACGCCGATGAAGTTCTGCTGCGATACGGCCGCCCGCACCACCAGCACCGGACGGAAGAGGCAGAACAGCATCAGGCCGAGCGTGGCCACGCGCAGGGTGGTGAGGACGAGCCGGTGCTTGACCGACGCCCCGCGCGCCCGGGCGGACCGGTAGGTCAGCACCGTCGCGGCGATGGCCACGAGGACCAGGATCGCGGCGACATACGAGCCGGTCGACGGTACGAGCCGGAATTCGCCTTGCTGAAATACAACCGGCCGGTATGTGAAGAACAGTTGGAAGACAGAATCGACCACGTAGTGTCCCCGCGGGCGCGCCTGGTGGGCCGTGACGCGCCCAGGCGGCCGATTGTATAACCGGGATACAGAGCCCCCGCAAACTATTGTTACTACAGACGCCGGCGGCTGCCTGCCAGCTTCAAAGAGGGGGGGCCGACCAGGTGAAAAAATGATGGCAGGGATCAAATCCCAAGCTGCAAATCCCAAATCCCAACCACTCCCAAGTCCCAAAAGCCCAAATCCGTCCCAATTCCAAAATCCCAAATCTCGGGCCAAACAGACCTGCGCTGAGCTCCAATCGTCCTTACGGACTAGCTGCTGGACTTGCGGATGATCGTCGCCACGATCTTCACAAGCTCATCGCTCTCCTGGATCACAGGGTCGTGGACGTGTGTGAGGATTCCGACTTCTCGCAGAACGCGGAGTCGAAGCCGGGTCTCCTTCAGCTCCCGCAGCACGATTCTGGTCTTCGCGACGCGGTCCCGCCGGCTGGACCCGTCATCCGCCTCCTCGAGGTTGGCCGCCGCCGAGGTGCCGCACGCCAGGAGCTGTGCGGAAAGTTCGATCGCAACGGGCCCGCAAGTGTGCAGGTACTGCACAAGCCGCGTGATCGTGCAGGCGAAGATGAACAATCGCTTCCGCAAATCATAGGGTTTGTTCGAAAACGTCCAGTCCGTTGTCTCCATGAAGTGCACTGGCCCGGCCACCCATGCCCGCCGTTCCGTTCCGAGCTTGGAATTTGGGCCTTGGGATTTTGGATTTGGCCTTGGGCCTTGGGCTCGGATTTGGGATTTGGGATTTGGGATTTGGGATTGCCTTGGGATTTGGGATTTGGGAGTGGTTGGAGCTTGGGATTTGGATCTTGGGATTTGACGAGTGAACCCCTCCCCCCTCTGTGCCGTTTAGCGAGTGTCTGACGATGAATGAAGCCGCAGGCCACCTTTCCGGGATGTTCGTGAGCGTGGACGAGCTCGAGCGCGAGTTCGAGCAGGCCGTGCGGGCGTCGGCGGACCTGGCGGTGCGGGTGGGGTTCAGCGTGCTGCGGCGGCGGGAAGATGCCGAAGAGGTGGCCCAGGAAGCCTTCGCCCGCGCCTACCGGCGCTTCCGCGATCTGCGCGATCCCCAGCAGTTCCGGGCGTGGATGGTGCGGGTGACATGGCGGCTGGCGATCGACCGCTGGCGGGCGGATCGCCGGCGCGAGGCGCGGGAGCAGGTGGCGGATCTCGACCGCGGCCGTCCGGATGCGGAAGAGGAGACGGCCAGATCCGAGCGGGCGGCGATGCTGTGGAAGGCGATCGACGCGCTTCCCGACAAGCTCCGCGCCGTGCTGATCCTCGCCGCGGTGGAGGGCCACGGGGTCCGCGAGGTCGCCGCGCTGCTCGACATCCCGGAAGGCACGGTCAAATCGCGGCTGTTTCTGGCCCGAAAAGGGCTGGCTGAGAGTCTCACATGTCTTGCCGACGATTCCACGAAGCCCTAGCCAGTCACGCGGCGGGGGCGGAGCTCGACCCGGCCGTCGCGGCGCACCTGGCCGGCTGCCAGGTCTGCGCGGCCCGTCTCGGCCTCCAGCGGCGCCTCCTGGCGGAGGTTGACGCGGAGCTCGAGCGCGCGCTCGCGATGACCGCGTCGCCCGAGTTCGTCGCTGGTGTCACCGCGCGCATCCGCCCGTCGGACGTGCGGCCCGCGGCATGGCGGCCCGCGGCGGTGTGGATCGGGCTGGCGGCAGCCGCCGCGATTGCCGCCGCCGCGTTCCTGCGCGCGCCAGTCGCGAACGCACCGGGGACATCATCTCCCCCCAGCACTGCGGCGGCGGTGTCAGCCCCGCTCGCGACGCCGCGGCCCATCGTGGAGCCGGTGAGTCCACCCGTCGTGCGTCGTTCGCCGGCAGTTCGGCAATCGGCACCGAAGGTCCCCCGGCCGTTCGCCGCACCGCACGCCGAGGAGCCGCCGGTGATCGTGGACGCGAATCAGATGCGCGCCATCGCCCGCCTGCACGAGCTGCTGGTCGAGGGCCGGCTGAACGAGAAAACCCTGCCGCCCCCGGGGCCGCATGAAGCGGCGGCGCTGACGATTGCGCCGCTGGAGATTCCCGACATCACGGTGCCCGGCGTCGAAGCCATCGGGCGCGCGCCGGGGACCCCGCCGAGCGACAGTAAGTAAATGAGGAGCATGCCGATGAGAGTCCGGTTCGTATCGACAATCGCGCTGATCGCCGCGGCGGCCATCCTTCCGGCCACCGCTCAGGAGAAACCGGCACCCGCGCCGCCCGCGGCGGAGAAACCAGCAGCCACCCCGCGCCGCACCCCGGCACCGGTGCCGTTGAAGGTCACGGTTCTGCTCTCGCGCTATCAGGGGGAAAAGCGGCTCTCCAGCATGCCCTACATCGTCGGCGTCATGGCCAGCGGTTGGGGAGCGGGACCGAAAAGCACGCTCCGGATGGGCGTCGACGTGCCGGTCACAACCACGGTGTTTTCCAGCGCGGACGGCAAGTCAGCGCCGGCCAGCAGCTACAACTACCGCAGCGTCGGCACCAACATCGACTGCGGGGCGACGTTCGACGAGACCGTGCCCGGCGTGTTTCAGCTGGCGCTCACCATATCGGACTCCTCACTGGGCCTGGACTCCAAGCGGGTGGGGACCGGAGGAGGCGCCCAGCTCGTCCCCGACGTGCCGTCGTTCCGCAACTTCAACTCGTCGTTCACCGCTCTCCTCCGCGACGGCCAGACCATGCAGTACACCTCGGCGACCGATCCGGTGACCGGGGAGCTGATGAAGATCGATGTGTCGCTGGCGCTGATGAAGTAAGCGGGTGTCACCTGCTACGTGACACCCGCCGCCCCCCAGACGCCGCTCGCCGGGCCCCGGCGGCGTTCGTCGAACCCCGGCGCCACTCGCCGCGTAGACGAGTGATAATTACCGCTCCATGGCCGCCAAGCCGGGATTCCTCGATTACCTGACCGCGGCCTTCAACGCCCGCCCGATCGGCATGTTCGTCGCGCCGAACTGGATCGGGCTCGCCGCCATCGGGATTCTCGGTGTCGCCAATCCCGGCTTCTGGGTGCTCGGCGCCGGGCTCGAGCTCGGGTATCTGCTGACGCTCGCCACCAACAAGCGCTTCCAGAACACGGTGTCCGGCAAACCGCTGACCGCGGCGCGTCAGGCGTGGAACCAGAAAATCTCCAAGGTGCTGGACCGGCTCGATCCGGCGGACGTCCGCACCTACGACGCGCTCGCCGCACGCTGCCGCTCGATTCTCGACCTGCAGCTCCAGAACGCGGACGAGCCGCCGGAAGGGCTCGAGCAGCAGGCCGACAGCCTCGGGCGGTTGTCCTGGATGTTCCTCCGGCTGCTGCTCGCCCGGCGCACCATCGGTCAGGTGATGGGCGGCGCCCAGAACGACGCGGAGCTGCAGAAGAAAATCGCGTCACTGGAGCGGCAGCAGCACCAGACGGGCCTGAGCGAGGAGCTCTCCCGCAGCCTCAGCGGCCAGCTGGAGATCCTGCGACAGCGGCTGCAGCAGCGGACCGACGGCGATCGCAAGCTCGTGTATCTCGACGCCGAGCTCGAACGGATTTCGCAGCAGGTCGAGCTGATCCGGGAGCAGGCGGCGATGTCCACCGATCCCGAGCTGCTGTCGCGACGCATCGACGACATCACGGCGACGCTCGGGTCGACCGGCCAATGGATCCGCGATCAGCAGCAGGTCTACGGCGCGATGGAGGATCTGCTGACCGAGCCGCCGCCACTGGCGCCCGACGCCCGCGCCCGGGAGATCCAATGAGCGGAGAGCTGCCGCGCTGGGCGGCGGAGATGCGGGACCTGTTCCGGTCCGGCTCCGCCGCCCAGTTCCTGCTGCATGGCAACGTGTTCGACGTGGTCCCGGCCGGCGGCAAGCTGCTGTCGGTGCCGGCATTCCTCGAACAGGTCATGTTCGCCACCTACGACGTGGTGCTGCGCTACGACCGCAGCCGCGGCGTGCGCGCGACCCGCGGCGCCGAGGATTGGGGCGACTGGCTCCAGGGCGCGCTCGGCAAGGACGTCGTCGACGCTGACGCTGACCCGCGAGCCGGGCTCCGCGCTCGAGCTGATCGATCGCTACCTGCTGCGGACGCTGAACCTGCGCGGACTTCCGGGCGGCGACCGCGCCACGCCGCATTGCGGTGATCATCGAGTTCGCGGAGTTCGTCGTGCCGCGCGGCGACGCCGCGCACCTCGGCGGCCCGTTCGCCGCCAACACCGTCAAGGTCCTCGGCTGGGCGAACGATCCCGCGATCGTGCAGTCCAACATCGTCACCGTCCTGATCAGCGAAGGGCTGCACGATCTGAACGAGCTGGTCGTCGAGAACCCGCACGCGGCGGCGCTGCACCTGCCGCTCCCGGACGAAGCCGATATGCAGGAGTACGTGCGGACGCTGGCGGCGGCGCAGTTCCCCGACCTGGCCACGCGCTCGGACGTCCCGCTCGACACGATCGCCACCCGCCTCACCGGTCTGAGCCGGGTCGGGGCGCGCACGGCGATCGCGCTGGCGATGGGCAACGACCGCCGCATCACCGCGGCGTGGCTCGGGTCGATCAAGAAGGATCTGATCGAGCGCGAAGGCCAGGGGCTCCTCGACTTCATCGAGTCGCCGTTCACGCTCGACCACGTCGCCGGCCACGACGCCGTCAAGGCGTGGCTGCGCGAGGACGCCGAACTGCTCAGACGGGGCGCGCTGCACGCCCTCCCCATGGGGTATCTGATTGCCGGGCGCATCGGCACCGGCAAGACGTTCCTGGTGCAGTGCTGGGCGGGCGAGCTCGGCATCCCGTGCGTCGTGTTCAAGAACTTCCGCGACCGCTGGGTCGGCGCCACGGAATCGAACCTCGAGAAGATTTTCGCCATCCTCCGGGCGCTCGGGCAGGTCGTGGTGTTCGTGGACGAGGCCGACCAGGCGTCGGGCCGCCGCGAAGGGGGCGACGGCGACAGCGGACTGTCGGGCCGGGTCTACTCCATGCTGGCGAAGGAGATGTCCGAGACCCGAAATCGCGGCCGCATCGTCTGGGTGTTCGCGACCTCGCGCCCGGATCTGGTGGAAGTCGACCTGAAGCGGCAGGGCCGGCTCGACGTGCACATCCCGCTGTTCCCGCCGGAGACCGCCGAGGAGCGCGGGGCGCTGCTGCTGGCGATCGCGAAGAAGCTGAAGCTGCCGCTGACAGCCGGGGATCTGCCGCCGTTCACCGATGATGTGACGCCTGGGGGGGAACGAGCTCGAAGGCGTGCTCGTCAGAGCGCTGAGAGTACACGAGCTGAGCCCGGAACCACGGCGGCCGCTCGGGCAAGTGCTCGCGGAGGTTATCAAGGACGTGCGTCCCAACCCCCATACCCGCAAGCTCGAATTCATGGACCTGGTCGCGGTGAAGGAATGCACCGACGTCCGGTTTCTCCCGCCCAAATACCGCGAATTGACTCCCGAAGAGCTCGAGACGCGAATCGATGCGCTGAGACGGTTCGTGTAGAAACCCGCGGTCCGTAGTCCGTAGTCCGGTTCAGTCGCTCGACGCGGCGGGGCCACAGGCGCTGCAGCTAGCTGATCGCGGCCATCTTCCACCCCGATGGTCCGAGTGACTCTGAAACGCTCTTGCGGATCCACGGACTACGCGACCGCGGACTGCGGCCCACGGACTGCGCGCGGAAACGATAGAATCGCGCGTCGTCATCAACAGGAGGTCTCTGCATGTTTGGGCGCATCGGACGGCTGTTCCGCGGCTTTCTCGGGTTGTTCATCAGCGGCATCGAAGAAGCGAACCCGGAAGCGCTGATGGAGGCGGCGCGCCAGGAGTTCCGCTCCCGCATGACGCAGTACAACCTCGCGCTGGCGCGGATGGCGGGGGTCGCCGAGCGGCTGAAGAGCCAGGTCGGCGCCAAGACGACGCGCGCGCAGGAGCTCGAGCGCCGGATTCTGGCCAACCATCGCGCCGGCAACCTGGAGCTCGCCGGGACGCTCGCGCGCGAGCTGCAGGAGCTGAAGGCCGATCTCCAGACCGACACCGCGGAGTTGAAGGAGACCGAAGAGGCCTACGACGCCAACATGCGCCAGGCCAAGCTCGCGCAGCGCGAGTTCGAGGACAAGGTGCGCCGCCTGGAGAAGCAGCTCTCGCAGGTCAAGATCAAGGAAGCGCAGGCCGAGGCGGCGGCGGCGCTGTCGAACGTGGCGTTCAAGGTCGGCGATCTCGGCGACACCATGAAGCGCGTCGAGGAAGTGCTGGAGAAGCGCTACGAGGTGTCCGCCGGCAAGGCGCGCGTCGCCAAGGACATGGTGGACATGACCACGGTCACGGAAAAGGAGAACGAGCGGAAGGCGCTCGAGCAGGTGGCGCTCGCCGAGTTCCTCGCGAGCCAGGGCATTCAGTCGGCGCCCGAAGCCGGTCAGACGCACGCCGGTGGCGTCGAAAGAAATCGGACCTGAACGATGACCCAACAACAACCGCCTCGCTTCACCGCGCTCGGCAAGCTCGTCTCGCTGCTGCTCGTCGCCGGCCTGATCACGCTCGGCGTCTACATGGTGCGCAGCCGCATGGGCGGCGGCCAGAGCAGCGGGGCTCCCGGAGCCGCGAGTGAAGCCGGCGCGGACGGCGCGGCGCCGGAAGTCCAGGAAGTGAAGGTCGAGGTCCCGAAGCTGTCGCCGCCGGCGGCGTTCCAGTTCAAGGACAACACCGTCCCGATCGAGATCAGCGAGTACGCGGGCTACGCCGGGCTGATCGCCGCCAACGGCGGACTCGATGCCGACCGAGAATTCGCTGTTCTTCAAGAACCACGGGTTCAAGGTCAAGCTGACGGTCAGCGAGGACGAGTCCTGGTCGCGCGCTGAACGAGGGCAAGATTGCCGCGTCGGTCACGACCGTCGACGTGCTGGCGGCGTACGGCCGGCAGCTGCACGCGGTGGTGCCGGCGCAGATCGGGTTCTCGCGCGGCGCCGACGGCGTCGTCGTGCGCAACGACATCAAGCGGATCAACCAGCTCAAGGGCAAGACGATCGCGACGGCGCAGTTCACCGAGGTCGACTTCTTCATCCGCTACCTCGCGCAGGAGGCCGGCCTGCCGATCAACGCGCTCGGCAGCCTCGACGCCACGCCGCACCCGGATCGGCTGAACGTGGTCTACACCGAGGACGGCTTCGAGGCGGGCGATCTGTTCCTGAACGACGTCAAGTCGGGCAAGAACCAGCTCGCCGGCTGCGTGACCTGGGAGCCCAAGGTGTCGGAAGTGGTCGAGCGGCAGCGGCGGCCAGGCGCACGTGCTGACCACCAACCGCAACCTGCTGATCATCGCCGACGTGCTGATCGTGCACCGCGGGTTCGCGCAGGAGCAGCCGAAGATCGTCCAGGGGCTGGTCCAGGGCCTGCTCGAAGGCAACCGCATGGTGCGCGACAAGCCGGATCAGAACGTCGACGTGGTCGCCCGCGCCTTCAACTGGAACCGCGACAGACGAAGCAGGAGCTGGCCAAGGTGCACCTGTCGAACCTGCCGGAGAACCTCGCGTTCTTCTCCGGCGCCATCGACGCGGCCGGCAGCTTCGGCGGCATCTACCAGTCGGCGGTGCTCGCCTACGGCAGCGACGTGATCAAGGATCCGCCGGATCCCAGCCGCTTCGCCGATACCGCGGCGCTGCAGTCGCTGGAGAAGGGCGGCCTGTTCAAGGAACAGAACGTCGCGATCGCGCCGATTCGCACCACCTCCGGCGCCTCGGTCGAGACCGATCCGCTGCTCAGCAAGGACATCCGGTTCCTGTTCGAGCCGAACGCCGCCACGCTCGATCAGGCGAACCCGGACAACACCAAGAACCTGGAGGCGATCAAGCGCCTGCTCCAGGTCAGCCCCGGATCGACGCTGCTGCTGCGCGGCCACGTCGACAACGCGCGGGTCGAGGACTTCCGCAAGCAGGGGGGCGAAGCCTACGTCAGGACGCAGGCCCTGCGCGCCATGGAGTTGAGCAAGAACCGCGCGGGAGAAATCCGCAAGCTGCTGGTCGATCGCTTCACCATCGATCCCAAGCGCATCGACATCGTCGGCCGCGGCTGGGAAGAACCGGCGGGGCCGAATTCGGATCTGAACCGTCGCGTCGAAGTGCAGTGGTTCACGGTTGAGTGAACGTCAAATCCCAAGCTCCAAGCTCCAAATCCCAACCACTCCCAACGGCCAAATCCCAAACGGGATCGCAACGAGCTGAGTGAGGGCGGTTGGGAGTTGGCGAGTTGGGAGTTAGGTTTGGGATTTGGGATTTGGGAGTGGTTGGGATTTGGAGCTTGGGATTTGGGATTTGACTATGTCGAACATCTACCGCAACTTGAATCTTCGGTACGGCAAGCCGAGCGGCCTGACCCGGCGCGAGATGCTGCAGCGATCGTTTGCGGCCGGAGCCGCGCTGCTGATCTCCGAGCGCTTCACCGGCCCGCTGGTTGCCGGCGCCGGCCGCGTGGTGGTGATCGGCGGCGGGCTTCAGCGGGCTGGCTGCCGCTTACGAGCTGCAGCGCGCCGGCTACGAGGTCACCGTGGTCGAAGCGCGCAATCGGGTCGGCGGCCGGGTGATCTGCTTCTCCGATCTGGTGCCGGGCAAGAACGTCGAAGGGGGCGGCGAGCTGATCGGATCGAACCACCCGGCGTGGCTGGCCTACGCCAAGCAGTTCGGGCTGTCGTTCCTCGACGTCGGCGAAGAGGATCTCGAGGCGCCGATCGTCCTCAACGGCAAGAAGGTCACCGCGGAGCAGTCCGAGCAGTTGTGGGAGGAGATGGAGAAGGTCTTCAACACCATCGTGACCGATGCCGCGAAGGTCGATGCGGACGAGCCGTGGAAGGCGGCCGGCGCGGAAGCGCTCGACAAGCGGACGCTCGCCGACTGGATCAACAAGCAGGGGGCATCGCCGCTCTGCACGTCGGCGCTGCACACGATGATGATGGCCGACAACGGCGTGGTCACCCAGTGGCAGAGTTACCTGGCCAATCTTGCGATGGTGAAGGGCGGCGGCCTGGAGAAGTACTGGACCGAATCCGAGGTCTACCGCTGCCGCGGCGGCAATCAGCAGCTCGCCACGCAAGCTGGTCGCGGCGATTGGCGCGGCCCGCGTCCTGACCCGCACGCCGGTGCGGGCGTTGGCGCTGACCGAGCGCGGCGCGCGGGTCACCCTGGACTCCGGCAAGGTCCTCGAGGCCGAGCACGTCCTGCTCACCGCGCCGCCCAGCGTGTGGAACAAGATCGCGATCGATCCGGTGCTGCCGGCCGGCGCTGGCACCGCAGATGGGAACCAACGTCAAGTACCTGATGTCGCTGAAGTCGCCGGTCTGGCGGCGGACCGAGCTCTCGCCGGATCTGCTGTCGGACGGTCCGGTGTCGATGACGTGGCACGCGACCGAAGCGCAGAAGGGCGCCGGCGAAGCGCTGACCGCGTTCTCCGGCGGACCGGCCGCCGACGAGTGCCGCGGCTGGACCGCCGCCCAGCGCGATCGCAACTACCTGGCCGAGCTCAACAAGGTGTATCGCGGCATCACCGCGAGCTTCGTCCGCGCACGCTTCATGGACTGGCCGTCCGATCCCTGGAGCAAGGCCTCGTACTCGTTCCCGGCGCCGGGCCAGGTCACCTCGCAGGGCCCGACCCTGCGGCAGGGCATCGGCCGGCTGCACTTCGCCGGCGAGTACAGCAGCTACGCGTTCATGGGCTACATGGAAGGCGCGCTCAATTCAGGAGCGGCCGCGGCGAAGCGCATCGCGGAGCGGGACGGCATTCTGAAGAAGAGCGCGGCTTAGTCAAATCCCAAGCTCCAAATCCCAAATCCCAACCACTCCCAACTGCCAAATCCCAAAGGGGATCGCAACAAGCTGAGTGAGGACGGTTGGGAGTTGGGACTTGGGAGTTAGGTTTGGGATTTGGGATTTGGGGGTGGTTGGGATTTGGATCTTGGAGCTTGGGATTTGACATGAGCCATCGCCAGAGACGCTCGTACAACAAAGCCTGGATCGTGATCGGCCTGCTGATCATCGCTGCAGGCCGTTGCCGCGACAACTCCTCGAAGCCCTCGTCTTCAGTCGGCCGCACCGCCGACGCGCCGGCCCGGGACACGGCGAAGATCGACCAGGCGCTGCAGCCGGCGATGGCGACCGAAGCGAAGGACGGGCTCGCCGCGGCGATTGCGATCGACGTCTCCGGCAGCATGGACGACCGCGTCACCGGCGAGGACGGACGGCGGGCCCGGAAGATCGACGTGGCGCGCCGGGCCGCTCGCGAGCTGGTGGCGCAGTTCGCGACTTACGCCCGCGAGCACCAGGACCAGCCGGTCAGCCTCGGGATCTTCGAGTTCAGCCGCCGGGACAACCAACCGGACTGCCGCCCGATCATCCCGATGGGGCCGCCCGATCTCTCAGTGGCAGACGAGGCGCTGTCGCGGCTGGATCCCGAGGGAGGCACGCCGATCGGTCAGGCGATGGTCGCGGCGAAGCTGGCGCTCGACGCCACCGGGCTGTCGCGCCGCCATCTGCTGATCGTCTCGGACGGGGAGAACACCGACGGCTTCAGACCCGAGGACGTCGCCGCCGCCATCGGCAGGCGGCCCGACGCCGAGAAGCCGTCGATCTATTTCGTTGCCTTCGACATCGAAGCGCGCCGCTTCAACGGCGTCCGCGAAGCGGGCGGCCTGGTGCTGTCGGCCGCCAATGCCCGCGAGCTCAATGACACGCTCGACATGTTGTTGAGGGGGAAGATCCTGTTGGAGAAATAGATCAAATCCCAAGCTCCAAGCTCCAAATCCCAACCACTCCCAAATCCCAAAGCCCAAGCAAATCCCAACCTCCAACTCCCAACCCCTCACGTTTGGGAGTTGGGGTTGGAGGTTGGGGCTTGGGAGTTCTTGGGATTTGGGAGTGGTTGGGATTTGGGAGTGGTTGGGATTTGGAGCTTGGGATTTGGGATTTGACTACTTGGCCTTCCCCAGACTCACCAGATTCGCCATCAGCTTGTAAGCCCCGTCAGTCCCCGCCGGCAGCTGGCGCCAGAGACCGAGCCCCACATACACCCATCGCCCCTTGCCGTGGCGCGCTTCGACCAGGGCCCCGCGCTTGGCGCCGCTGTTGTAGGGAAACGGATCTTCCATTTCGACCAGGTCCACGTACTTCGGGTCCTTGTCGCCGAGGAAGTAGAGGCCGCGCTCCTGCACCCATCCCTGCCACGCCGAAATCTCGATGCGGTTCGGCCAGGTGAACACCTGGTGTGACGGCACCAGCAGCTTGACCGGGGCGCGTTCGTCGGTGACGCGGTTGGAGCTGACCGCGGCCGGAAGCGGGCCGTATTGCGCCTGGTTGAACTCCGTCTTGTTGTACTGAACGATCGCGGTGCCGCCGTTCTCGACGTACTGGAGCAGGCGGTGATTGTTGGCGCGGAGGTCGGCCCGGCGTTCGTAGGCGCGGACGCCGGTGACGATGGTGTGGTACTTCGAGAGATCGCCCCACGCGAGCTCGTCGGGATCGATCAGCGTGAGGTTGACCCCGAGCTGCTGCAGCGCCGCCGGCACCTGGTCGCCGACGCCCATGATGTACCCGACGGCGAGCGACGGCGCCACCTGCGACGTCGATGACCTTCATCGCCGCGGTCGCGGTGGTCAGCTTGTGCCGCCGCTGGGTGTGGGGATACTCGATCACCTGGTAGCCGGTGCTGGAGACCGCGGCGCCCTCGCCGCGCACTTCCGCGGTGATCGCCACCTGTCCGGCGGCCGCCTGGGCCGGCGGCGCGACGGTGAAGCGGGTGGTCACCGCTTCATCTTCACGGGTGAAGGCCACCGGCGCCGACGCCGGCGACGCCGTCCATCCGGCGGGCGTCTTCAGGCTCACGGTTGCCTTCGCCGCCCCCTTGCCGCCGTTCACCACCGTCACACGGACCTCGCGGCCGCGCCCCGCGCCGCCGGCGGACGCTCGCAGCGGGACGACCGCAATCTTCGGTGACACCTCCACGGCGAATGCCGGAACCACGTTGAGCTCCATGCGCTTTTCGCCGATCAGCCCGGTCCCTTCGTAGCGGAACTGCACCGGCACCTCGCGGGTGACCGCGATGCCGCCGATCCCCATCTCGATCCGCACCCTGAAGGGCGTCGGGCGGAACGGCACACCGAACGGCGCACCTGGCGCGAAGGTGGCGCGTCCGGCGTCCTCGGGACGATCCCAGTAGGGTCCGGTCACCTGCGCATTCGCGGGAACGGTCGCGGTCGCCGTGCACGAGAACGGCACTTTCGGCGCGACGGTTTGTGCGGCGCACCCCGACTGGCCGCTCAGACCGAGCAGCGAGATCGTCGCGACCGGCAGATCGGCGGCGCCGCGATTCCCGATGGCGACGGTGACCGACAGCGGCTGGCCGCCGACGATCACGCCGTCGTTCGCCGTCGCGTCGATCCGCAGCGACTGCGCCAGCACCAGTGCGTCCTGGAATTGCTCTTCCTTCTGCGCGAGCCGGAAGTCGATCTCGTAGCGGCCGTCCTCGGACTCGACCGCCGTCTTCAGGTTCGAGCGGAGCTCCCGGATCGACGACAGGCCGTAGACCAGCGGCTGCACCGCCGCGGAGGGACCGCCGGTGCCGAGCGCCTGAATCGCCCCGGCCACATGCGCCGACGCCACCGCCAGCCCGCGCACCAGCGCGTCGGACTGCCGCGCGCCGGCAAACCGGGTCAGCCCCATCAGCGAGGTGTCGATCCCTTCGAAGAGCGAGGTCTCGTCCTTGTCGCGCTGACCGGCCAGCACGGTCTCGACCAGGCGGTAGCGCGCCGCGGACGCGGCCGGCGGCGGCACCAGCGGCGCGCGTCCCTGGCACATGTGCATCCCGGACGCGACGCCGCCCACTTCGCCGATCGTGCAGCCGAGCAGCGGCTCGAAGACGTTGGTGTCCACCGTGGCGTACTTCAGCGCCGGATCCGCCGGTCCCGCACCGGGAGCAATCGGCGCCACGGCTGGTCAATCGCCTCTGGCCGCGCCGCGCCCGCCGGCTCCCCCAGGACCGCCGCGACCCGGACCGCCACGGCCGCGGCCTCCGGGACCACCCGCCACCCGATACAGCTTCCGCACCTGCCAGGGCCGCAGGCCCGCCTGGATCTGCTCGGGAAACTTCGCCGGATCGGCGGCCGCCTGATAGGCCTCTGCGGCAATCACGGCGGACGCCTGGTGGTGCTGGCCGCCGCCGGTCCCTTCGGTGCCCAGCGTGACCATGACGTCGGGCCGCAGCGTCCGGATATGCCGGACGAAATCCCCGAGAATCTCCTGCCGCCCCCACTTCTCGTAGGTTTCCTCGGGGCTGAACGAGTAGCCGAAATCCACCGCGCGCGTGAAGTACTGCTCCGCGCCGTCGAACTGATGGGCCGCGAGCAACTCTTCCGTCCGCAGGATTCCCAGCGCGTCGAACAGCTCGGGCCCGATCTCGTTCTGCCCGCCGTCTCCCCGGGTCGCCGACACCAGCGCCACCCTCATCCCGAGACTGCGCGCGTACAACGCCAGCATCCCATTGTTCTCATCGTCGGGATGCGCGGTCGCGTTCATGAGCGTGCCGACCGTATTGAGCTTCCTGAGCGCCAGCGACAGGCCTGGCGCGCCGGACAGATCGGAGAGCGGCGGCACGCGGTACTGGGGGGCGCGCTGCTGCGCAGCCAGCGCCACGGTCGCCATGACCACACACGAGCGAGAGGGCAAGACGTCTGTGCATGAAACTCTCAGTGTATCTACGACAAATCCCAAGCTCCAAGCTCCAAATCCCAACCACTCCCAACTGCCAAATCCCAATTCCAACCGCCAAATCCCAAGGGTCGGTTGGGATTTGGCACTTGGGAGTTCCATTTGGGCGTTGGGATTTGGGAGTGGTTGGAACTTGGAGCTTGGAGCTTGGAGCTTGGGATTTGAGTCGGGCCGTGAACGCCCGTTCCCCGGCCCTCGTCTAAGACCTCGCCAGCCAGCCAGCCGCCAGTGGTGTGCGTCTAGAATCAGTTCAGACAGCCACCTTCTCGGAGGTCTCGTGACACGACGGCCCGTCCTTCTCGCTCGCGCGTGCGCGTTGTGGTGCGCGCTCTCGCTGACGTCCCTGCCGGTGGGGGCCCAGGATCCGGCCGGCGCCGTCGGCGCCACGCCGCGGCCGGCGCCCGCCAACGAGCTCGACGCGTTCATGGAGAAGGTCCTGGCGCGGCGCGAGGTCAACCGCAAGACGCTCGACCAGTACATCCTCGACGAGACCGAATCCTTCGAAATCCTCGGCCCGGGCCGATGGCCGCTCTATCGCACCAAACGGGATTTCACCTGGTACGTGCGCGACGGGATGCACGTCCGGAGCCCGGTCCGCTACAACGGCGTGAAGATCGGCGAGGAGGCGCGCCAGCGCTACGAGACGAACTGGATCCGGAGAGAGCGCGAGCGGCAGGAGCGCGCGCGGAAGAAGGAGCAGGAGGAGAAGGAAGGAAAGGGCGCCGGCAAGGCAGGCGACAAAGAAAGCGGAAAAGACGCCGAGCCGAAGCCAGGCTCCGACTCCGGGATCGCCATCGGCCCGGAGGGGGTGCAGGTCAGCGTCGGCGGCAGCCCGATGCCGACCGAGCCGCGGTTCGTCTCCGAAGCCTATTTCATGGACTTCAAGTTCGAGGCCGGGAACTACTACCTGGCCGGCCGCGAGAAGCTCGAAGGGCACGACGTGCTGAAGATCGAGTACTACCCGACCCAGATGTTCGCCGACTCCGACGAGCACCGCGACGATTCGGCGAAGAACGAGAAGAAGGCAGCCGAGCAGAAGCGCGACCCGAAGCAGGCCGAGCGGGAGAAAAAGGCCGAAGAGGACATCGAACGCCGATGAACAAGACGGCGCTCATCACCCTCTGGATCGATCCCACCGAGCACCAGATCGTCAAATACACCTTCGACAACGTCTGGCTGGACTTCCTGCCCGGCGGCTGGCTGGTGAAGGTCGACGACATCCGGGCGTCGATGACCATGGGCCAGCCGTTCCCGGGCGTCTGGCTGCCGCGCGAGCTGGACATCCACTCGGGCATCACGCTGGCGAACGGCTCGTTCGAGGGGGCCTACGGGCGGACGTTCGCGGAGTACCGGCTGGCCGAAGTCGCGACCAAGATGCGGGTTCCGAAGCGCGACCCCCAACCCGACCACGACGAGCCGGAGGAGCCTGGCCACGGCCCTTTTGTCCCTGCCCGCTTGTCCGCCGTAGCTTCAGCGAAGGCGGGCGAGAGCGATAGCCATCCGGCCGTCGAACCCGCGGGCGAATCGAGCGAGGCCGGGGCCGGCGCATTCCAGCCGGAGGTCATCGGTGAAATCCGCATCCACGGCAATGCCTTCCTGACCGACAAGGAGGTGCTCGACTTTGCCGGGATCGCCGTCGGCCAGCCGCTGGCCGCCGGCGGCATCGAGGCGATCACGAAACGCTTGAAGGACAGCGACCGCTTCGAAACGGTGGAGGTCCGGAAGCGTTACCGGTCACTGACCAGCACCACCGACATCGCCATCGTCCTGGTGGTGCACGAGAAGCCTGGCGTGCGGTCGGCGATTGGCGGGGTGAGCATCCCTGGCGTGCCCGGCACGGTCGCCCGGCCGATGGGCCGGCTGCGCAGCAAGCTGATGTTCCTGCCGATCGTCAGCTTCGCGGACGGCTATGGCTTCACCTACGGCGGCCGGGTCAGCACGGTGGATCTGTTCGGCATTGGCGAGCGGCTGTCCGTGCCGCTGACGTGGGGCGGCACCCGCCGGGCCGCGTTGGAGTTCGAGCGCCCCTTCAAGTCGGGCCCGCTGACCCGCGTCGACTCCAGCCTGGCGATCTGGAACCGCGAGAACCCGCGATTCGAGATCCGCGATCAGCGCGTGGAGGTCAAAGGGCGGGCCGAACGCGTGTTCGGCGATGTCCTCCGTCTGGGCCTCGACGCCAGCCGCAGCACCATCAGCTTCGGCGAGCTCGACGACAACCTGTGGACCGTCGGCACCACGGTCGGCGTCGACACCCGCCTCGATCCGATCTTCCCTGGCAACGCCGTCCTCGTCACCGCCGGCTGGACCGGCATGCACTTCCGCACGCTGCCCGACCGGGTCAATCGCTACACGGCTGACGGACGCGGATATCTGCGGGTGTTCAAACAGGTGGTGGTCGCCGGACGGGCCGCCTACGTCGGCGCCGACGCCTCGCTTCCGCCGTACGAACGGCTGCTGCTCGGCGGCGCCTCGTCTGTCCGCGGATTTCGCACCGGCGCGTTCGACGGCGATCGCACCTTCGCGTCGTCGGTCGAAGTGCGCGCGCCGCTGACCTCGGTCCTGAACGGCGCGAAGCTGGGCGTCACCGCGTTCACCGACGCCGGCAAGGTGTGGAACTTCGGGAGCTCGATGAAGGACGCCGACTGGCACCGGGGAGTCGGCGGCGGGGTGTTCCTGATCGCCTCGGTGATGACGCTCAATCTCGACGTCGCCCGCGGCCTGAAGACCGGCGACACGCGAGTGCATTTCTCGTCCGGGTTTTCATTTTGACTCGCTGGTCAAATCCCAAGCTCCAAGCTCCAAATCCCAACCACTCCCACTGCCCAAGGGCGAACCGAAGCGCAGATCTCAAGCCAGATCCAAGCCGACAATTGACTTGGGAGTTGGGAGTTGGGATTTGGGAGTTGGGAGTTAGGTTTGGGATTTGGGATTTGGGAGTGGTTGGGATTTGGAGCTTTGGAGCTTGGGATTTGACGCTACTCACCCGAACAGATTCTTCACCACGAACCACACGTTCGCCGGGCGCTCGGCCAGCCGGCGCATGTACCACGGGAACCAGATACTCGCCGTAGCTGATGAGCACGCGCAGGCGCTTGCCCTCGGCGGCCAGGCGCTTCTGCTGATTCACGCCGATGCCGTAGAGCATCGCGAATTCGTAGGCCGACTGGCGGGACCTGGTGCTCGCGGGCGTAGGTGTCCAGCCGCTCGGCGAGCGGCGCGTCGTGGGTGGCGATGTGGAGCAAGGCGCCGGCGCGTTGTGCCTCGGGCGACATCAGGCGGACGCACAGTTTGTAGAAGTTCTCGTCGACGTCGGACTTCTTCGGATAGGCGATCTCCGGCGGCTCGAGATAGGCGCCCTTGACGATCCGGACCGCGGGCCCGAGCGGGATCAGCGATTCCACGTCGTTCGCGGTGCGATAGAGGTAGGCCTGGAGGGCAATCCCGATGCGCGGCGATCTTGGCGCGGGCGCGGCGGAACAGCTCGAGTGTCGGATCGACGTACGGCGAGTACTCCATGTCGATCCACAGGAAGTTGTTGCGCTGATCGGCCCGTTCGAGCAGGCGATCGAGGTTGCGCTCGCACATCGCCCGATCCAGATCGAGTCCCAGCTGCGTCGGCTTGACCGAGATGTGCGCGTCGAGCCCGGCCGCCGCGACCTTGTCGAAGCACGTCGAGGTAGTGCTGGGTGACGTCTTCGGCTTCTTCGGCCTTGGTCAGGTTCTCGCCGAGCGCGGTGAGAATCGTGGTGATCCCCTGAGGCTGCAGCTCGCGCGCCGCCGCGAGCGCATCCTCGACCCGCTCGCCCGGCCATGAACGCCGCGACCGACCGGCGTACGAACGCCGCCTTGGTCGCCTGCTCCCGAAGCCAGGCGTTGGTCGAACTGGCCAGCAGCACCTTCCGCATCACGCTCATCGAGGGGATTGCTCGAGTCGTGATTCGAAGTGCGAGTCGAGGTAGTTGACCGAGCTGACGCTCTACAGCACGCTCTTGATCAGCCCGCCGTCCACCTGCACCGTGGCACCCGTCATATAGCTGGCGGCATCCGAGAGCAGGAACGCAGCCGACCCGGCCGTACTCGTCGATCTCGCCGTAGCGGCCCATCGGAATCGCCGCCATCGACTTCTCTTTCGCCTGCTGCGGCGTGATGCCCTGTTTCTTGCCGGCGATCTCGTCGAGCTGCCGGACGCGGTCGGTGTCGATACGGCCGGGAATGATCTGGTTGACGCGGATCTTGGAGGGGGCGAGCTCGATCGCCAGCGTCTTCGCCAGCGCCGACACCGACGCCCGCAACACCGTGGACAGCCCGAGATTCGGAATCGGCTCCTTGACCGAGGCCGAGGTGGACATCAGGATGGCGCCGCCGCCGCGCGCCTGCATCGAGCGGCACCGCGGCCCGCACCATCCTCAGCGCACTGAACAGCAGCAGCTCCGCCGCATCCTGCCATGCCGCATCGTCGAACGAGATGGCGGCGCCGGCCGGCGGCCCGCCCGAATTGGTGAACAGCAGATCGACGCCGCCGAACCGCCGCGCGGTCTCGTCGGCCCAGCGCCGGATCGCGTCGGCCGAGCGCACGTCCACCGGCACCGCGAGGACGTCGCCCCCGATGCGCGCGGCGGCGGCGGCGATCGCCTGCTCGTCGCGCGAGGCGATCGAGACCTTCGCCCCTTCACGCGCCAGCGCCTCGGCCACCGCAAAGCCAAGCCCGCGGCTCGCGCCGGCCACCATCGCGACTTTGCCCTTCAAGCCAAGATCCATCGGGTGTCACCTTGTCTATTGCCAAAATTGCCAAGAATGCCAAGAATTTAGGGCCTGTCGCGCCAAATCCCTACGACCGGATAATTTTGGCAATCTTGGCATTCTTGGCACTTTTGGCAATGCCTCAGAGGCTCGCCTTCTCGACCCACGCCATGACGCGGTCCAGCGCCTCGCGCGTGGTCCGATCCAGACCGGCGGCGGGCGCGCGCGTCGCGGCGGATCGACAGCGCGCCGCGGCGGCGCAGCACTTCCTTGCGAATCGCCATGCCGATCCCTTCCTGGAACTCGAAGCGCATCAGCGGCACCGCCCGGTAGAACACGTCGGCGGCGCCATCCACGTCTGCCGGCGCGGTACTGGCGTCACGATCTTGACGAGGATCTCGGGGAACGCGAATCCGGTCATCGCGCCGGTGGCGCCGGCCATCAGCTCTTCCAGCAGGAACACGCCGCCCAGACCGCCGAAGATCCGGACGCTCGAGATCGCCGGCCTGGTCGAGAATCCGCGACGTCTTGAACGGGGTTGGCGGATCTTCGAGCTTGATGGTCCGCGCGCGCGGGATCTCCCTGGCGATGCGCGCCAGCAGCCCCGGCTCCATCGCGTAGCCGGAGATCGGCGGATAGTCCTGCACGACGATCTCGATGTCCACCGCTTCGGCGAGCGCGCTGTAGTGCCGCACCACCGCCTCGGAGTTGAGCTTCGGCATCCGCGGCGGACTGACCATGACCGCGGTGGCGCCGGCCGCCTTCGCCTGGCGGCTGTAACTGGATGCAGGTCCGCGTGCCGTCCGCGCTCGTCCCCGCCACGATGCCGATGCGCCCCTTGACCTGATCGACGACGATCTCGAGCACCCGCGCCCGCTCGCCTTCGTCCAGCCGGGCCACTTCGCCGGTCACGCCAAGCGCGGTGACGCCGTTCACCCCGGCACCGATGAACAGGTCGACGACCCGGCGCAGACTGGCGTTCATCGACGTCACCGTTCTCCGCGAACGGCGTGGGCAATACCGAATACACACCTTCGAGCTTCAAGATCGTTCGTCTCCGTTCGTGGCGGGGGACCAGAGGGGTTGATCGAGGGCTGTGGCGCGGCGCCCAGGCCGGGGTCTGAAGACCCGGCCCCACCAAGACAGCCCGGCCAGATGCCCTACCAGTGTGGCGCTCGGGTCTTCAGACCCGGGCGTGCTCCCAAACCGATCATTGTGGATCGATTCTGGACGCGGCCTCGTCGAGGATGCGCTCTCGACTCCAGCCGGCCGACGCGAGGGCCGCAATGCCGGTGTCGCCGTCGGACTTGCTCAGCTTCTGATCGGGGGACTTCATGATGAGCGGATGGTGCAGGTAGGCCGGCGGGACGCGGCGTCCGAGGAGACGCGCGAGCTGAATCTGACGGCCGGTCGATTGGAGCAGATCGATCCCGCGGATCACCAGATCCACCTCCTGCGACAGGTCGTCGACCGTGACCGCGAACTGGTACGTCCAGTTGCCGCGCCGATCGCGAATCAGCACGTCGCCGCATTGCTCGCCTGGACGCTGCGTCTGCGGACCGAGCAGGCCGTCATCGAAATGCTCGAGTCGATCGTCCATGCGGACGCGCCATCCGTACCCGTCCACCAGCGGCAGCCGCTTGTCGCGGCAGGTGCCCGGGTAGCGGAGCTCCTGGCCGGACTCGATCGCGGGCCCGGAGGCCTGCCCTGAGCGAGCGACGCGAGTCGAAGGGGCCAGGTTCGCCGCGTGCACTCGCAGGCGTAGACGGCGTCCAGGCGAAGCAACTGCTCGACCGCGGCGCGATAGACGTGGTCGCGATCGCTCTGCCGGCCGTCGCAGCGGCCGTGCCGGAAGGCCTCGGTCGGGTAGATGTCCGGCGCGAAGCCGAGCCAGTCGAGGTCGTCGAGAATCCCGCGCTCGAACGCGGGCCGGCTGCGCTCGCGATCGTGATCCTCGATCCGCAGCAGCACGCGACACCCCAGCCAGCCGCGCCGTGTTCCACACGTAGAGCGCATTCAACACGTGCCCGAGGTGCAGTGACCCGGTCGGCGCCGGCGCAAACCGCGTGAGGGTTGCGGCAATCGCACGGGTGGGCGCGGGAGTGGGTGGGAACGCGATCATCATCGTTGTGGAGTGGGATTAACGATAGCGCGCGTCCGCGGCGGCGTTGAGCACCGATGTACTATCGCTCGTGCTCGCCACGATCGCGTCGCTTCCCCTGCTCCTGTTCGCGCTCTCGCAATCGTCGCCGTGTGCCGACGTCAGCGCGTGCCGCCAGGCGGCGGTCGAGGCTGCCGCACGCGGCGAGTTCGAGGCCTTTCACGATCTCGCGTGGCGAGCCGCACAGAAGGGCCGTCCGAACGATCCCGAGCTCATGTACCTCCTGGCGCGCGCCCAAAGCCTGAGCGGCCGGCCCGGGGATGCACTCGTGATGCTGCGCCGTCTGGCGCAACTGGGCGTGCCGTCCGACGCTCGGGACAATCAGGACTTCGAGCGGGTCAGGCGCCTGCCCGGCTGGGCCGACCTCGAGGCCCTGATGGCCGCGGCGACCGAGCACAGCCCACCGCCCGCCGGACCGACTCCCCCAGCCACAGCCACCGCCGCGCCTCCCAAACCGTCCTCGGCGGCCACACGCCGCAGCGATCCCAAGCTCACGCCCGCGCCATCCGCCGCAGCTGCGCTCACCGATCCGCCCGCCGCCCGCCGCGAGGCGGGGACCACGCTGCGGTTGCCGTCGCTCGCCGTCAATCCGGTCGGGCTCGCCTACGACAGCGCGTCGCGGCGCTTCGTGCTCGGCGACGGCGACGACAACAAGCTGATCGTCGCAGACGAGGTCTTTGAGCACGTCAACGACCTGATCGGCGCCGCGTCGGCCGGCTTCGGGCGATTGAGCGCGGTCGAGATCGACACCCGGCGCGGCGATCTCTGGGTCACCAGCAGCGACGGCAACGGCGCGGCGGCGATCCACAAACTGCAGCTGGTCTCCGGCCGGGTGCTCTCGCAGATCGCGGTTCCGGCCGAGCTCCAGCCGGTGGTCCTCGACGACCTGGCGGTGACCGACGACGGGACGCTGGTGGTGGTGGATTCGCGCGGCGCCCGTCTGTTTCGGGTCAAGACCGCCAGTGGCCGGTTCGAACGTCCGGTCGCGCTCAAACTCATCGCCCCCTCGAGCATCGCTCCGGCCAACGGCGTCACCTACATCGCTCACGAGGGCGGGCTCTCGGTGATCGACACTGCCAGCAACCGCCTCACCACCATCCAGCCGCCGGATGGCGTCTCGCTCGCCGCCCTGCACCGCATCCGGTGGGGCCGCGGGGTGCTGTTTGGTATTCAGGGCGAGGGGCCGGCCGCGCGGCTGGTGCGGATTCGTCTCAGTGCCCGCGGCCGGAGAGCGACCGCGGTCGACATCCTCGACGAAGACGTGCAAAGCGTGGGGACCGCGCTGACGTTCTCGCGCGACGCGGTGTATTACATCGGGAGGACTGAAGAGGGGCCTTCGATACGGAGAGTGGAGGTAGGGGGGGCTCCCCCACGGAATCCCTAATCCCTAATCCCGTAATCCCTAGATCGCGGCTAGATCCCGGGATTGGGATTGGATCAGACTCTCAGGGCGACCATCGGATCGATCCTCGTCGCCCGTCGGGCTGGGATGTAGCAGGCGAGGATGGCGACCGCGAGCAGCAGGACTGTCACCGTCGCGAATACCATCCAGTCGCGCGCGTTGACGCCGTACAGCAGCGTCTCCAGATAGCGGCTCAATCCGTATGAGGCGGCCAGGCCGATCGCCAGGCCCACTCCCGTGGTCGCCAGCCCCTGCTTGAACACCAGCGACAGGATCGACCGGCGATTGGCGCCGAGCGCCTGCCTGATCCCGAACTCGCGCACGCGCTGGGCGACGCTGAACGCCAGCACGCCGTAAATGCCGATCGCGGAGAGCAGCAGTGCGACGATCCCGAACAACACGAACAACACCATCGGCGTGCGCCGGTTCTCCAGCGAGCGGCCCACCCACTCGTCCATGGTGCGGACGTTGGCCAGCGGCTGCTCGGGATCGAGCGACTGGACCGCGGCGCGCACCTGCGCCACCAGCTGCGACGGCTCCAGCGCGCTCTTGAGCACCAGCGCCATGCCCTGCCGCGGCTGCTGCGCAATCGGGTAATACAGCCGCTCCTTGGTCACCGGCTGCGCCAGGTCGATGCTGTTGATCGTCCCCACGACGCCAACGATCGTGTAGCGCCCTTGCGGGCCCTGCCCGCGCTGAATTTCCTGGCCGAGCGGATTGCGATTCGGGAAGTAGCGGTTGACCAGATACTGATCGATGACGACGACCCGCGGGCTGTCGGCGGTGTCCCCGTCGTTGAAGATCCGTCCCTGCACCACCGGAATCCGCATCGCCTTGAAATAGTCTCCACCGACCACCTCCTGCCGTCCGTGAGGAGGCGCTTCCGAAGGCCCTGGCGTGTAGCCGACGATCGCGTACGACCCCGAGCTGACGTTGCCGGTGAACGGCAGGTTGGAGGTCACACCGGCGGCGCTCACGCCGGGAATCGTTCGCGCCTTCTCGAGCAGCCGCGCCCAGAACGCTCCGCGGGCCGCGCCATCGGGATAGCGGCTCGCCGGTAGCGCGATCCCAGTGGTCAGCACGCGCTCTGGAGAGAATCCCGGATTCACCTCCTGCAGCCGGCCGAAGCTCTTGATCAGCAGCCCCGCGCCCACCAGCAGCATCAACGCGAGCGCGGTCTCGACGATGACCAGCGTGCTGCGGACGGCCGTGGTGGTCCGGCTCGCCGAGCCGCGAGTGGCGTCCTCCTTCAGCAGCGACGACGTGTTGCCGCGGATGACCGACACCGCGGGCACCATACCGAACACGAGACCGGTCAAGACCGCGAGCGCGAGCGTGAAGAACAGCACCGGCGGGTGCAGCGAGACCTCGGCTATGCCCGGGAGTTGAGCGGAGCTCAGCGCGACGAGCGTTCGCACGCCAATCAGCCCGAGCACGAGTCCTCCAACCGACCCGAGCAGCGACAAGAGGAGGCCTTCGGTGATCATCTGCCGCACCAGCCGCCACTGACCGGCACCGAGCGTGGTCCGGATCGCAAGCTCCCTGTACCGGCCGGTCGCGCGCATCAAGCAGCAGGTTCGCGACGTTGGCGCAGGCGATCAACAGCACCGCCAGCACCACCCCCTGCAGCGCATAGAGCGGCGCCCGCGCCTCGCCGACCAGCTGCTGGCGGATCGCGACCGCGAAGCCGCCAAAGCCGCTGCTCCGCGCGAATGCCTGGCGCTGCGGCAGCCGTTCCATGTTGCGCTCCACGATCAGCTTCATCTGACCGTTCAGCTGCTCGATCGTCGCGCCCGGTTTGAGCCGGGCAATCATCTGGCTGGACTCGTTGCCGCGCGCCTGGTCCGACATCTGCTGGGCCGTGAACGCGTACGGGACATAAACGCCGACATCATTGGTCAACCGGAAGTCCGCCGCCATCACGCCGACCACGCGGTAGGCCTCGCCGTTCATGCGGATGTCGCGGCCGACCAGTGACTGGTCCCCGCCGAAGCGCGACTGCCACAAGCCGTACGACAGGATCACGTAGTTGTCCGCGTCCGGCATGGCCTCGGCCTCCGTGAACCCCCGGCCGAGGAATGGCTGGCGCTGCAGTGTGGTGAAGAAGGAGGGCGTCACCACGAGCGCCCGCACCTGTTCGGGCTGGCCGCCGTCAGCCAGGTTCGCACTGCCGCCGGTGAATAGCGTCGTGTCCTCGATCGCATCCGCCTGGGTCTTGCGGTCGAGGTAGTCAGGAATCGAGACGCTCGCCTGCGGCAGCCCCATCAGCGGATACATGTTCCACACGAACACCAGCCGGTCCGCGTCCGGATACGGCAGCGGCCGCAGCAGGACCTGGTAGAGCAGGCTGAAAATGGCGGTGTTGGCCCCGATGCCGAGCGTGAGCGTCAGCACCGCGACCAGCGTGAACATCGGCTGCTTGCGCAGGGCCCGGGCGGCGTAGCGGATGTCGTGCATGGGTGGTTGGACGGGAACGATATCCTAGTAGTTGCGATGCGTGGCCGATTGCTGCTGTTTTTGCCGATAGTGCTGCTGGGGGCCTGCCGCGACAGCGCGCCGGTCATCACCGAGAAGCCTGGACTGCCGGCCCCTCCCGACGTCGCCGCGCCGCCGCCGAATTCGTTGAAAGCGCCCTCCGGACTCTCGACCCGGGTGCTGCAGGCGGGAACCGGGCAGCGCCGTCCTCGGGCCAGCGATACCGTGGTCGTGCACTACACCGGGTGGACCACCGACGGGAAGATGTTCGACAGCTCGGTGCAGCGCGGCGAACCTTCGGAGTTCCAGGTGAGCGGAGTCATCCGCGGCTGGACCGAGGGGTTGCAGATGATGGTGGAAGGTGAGAAGCGGCGGCTGTGGATCCCCGAAGCGCTCGCCTATCAGGGACAGCCCGGACAGCCGCAGGGCATGCTGGTCTTCGACGTCGAGCTGATCGACATCAAGTAGGACGGCGGCTCAGTCGTCATCGTCATCGTCATCGTCATCGTCGTCATTCCGGCGCTGCGTCAGCGTGAACGTCAGGTTCCCGATCGTCACCGTGCCGACCCGCTCGGCGCCGTTGTTCTCGAGGTACTGGATCCAGACCACGCCATCGCCGCCGCCGCCGGCGACACGAAGCCGATGCGAATCCACGGCACGTTGCTCGTCGCCGACCACTGGCAGCCGTCCGCCGTCTCGACGTCGATCTTCATGATCTCGCTGCGCGATCTGAGACGCGTCTTCTCCTTGGGATCGAGCTTGTAGGAGCATGGCGCCGCGGCCTGGTTGACCGTCAGCGTGCGGCCCGCGATGGTCGCGGTGCCGGAGCGTGCGGCCCCCTTGTTCTCGGCGACCGTCACCTGGACGGCACCGATAGCCGTTTTCCGGCCCCTGTGCTCGGAGCGTCAGCCACGGCGCCTGGCTCGACGAGCTCCAGGCACAACCCGGGGCTGCGGTCACCGCGATCGATGGGGCCGCTCCCGCACTATCGGCGGCGAACACCTCGGGTGCGATCGCGAACGTGCAGACACCCCCCTGCATGACGGTGAACGTCTGGCCGCCGATCGCCAACGTGCCGGTGCGCGCCGGCCCCGATTGCGCCGCCGCGCTGAACCCGACGGTGGCGGTGCCGGCCCCGCTCGCCGGCGAGGTGATCGTGAGCCACGGCACCGTGCTCGAGGCGGACCACGGACACGCCGCCCCGGTGGTCAGCACCACGGTGCCACTGCCGCCGCCCTCCGGCATCGTCTGGCCGGGCGCCGACAGCGTGTATGAGCAGGCCGCAGCTCCCTGCGAGATTGCGACCGCCTGTCCTGCGACGACGGCGGTGCCGGAGCGGGCGGGGCCGGAGCTCGCGGCGACGTTGAACGTGGCGGTGCCTGGTCCGGAGAACGAGGACGGTCCCGCTACCGCGATCCAGCTGTTGCTGCTCGCCGCGGTCCACGGGCACTGCGGCCCCGTGGTCACGGCGACCGTGATCGCGCCGCCGGCGGTCGCGACGGTGTGCACGAGGGGCGCGGCGACGTAGGAGCACGTGATCGGCGGCGGCTGGGTGGTCGCGGGCTGCTGGGTCACGGTGAACCGGAGACCCGCGGCGGTGATCGTGCCGGTGCGCGCTGCGGTGCCGGTCGACGCCGAGACGTCGAACTCCACGGCCGCGTTGCCCTTCCCGCTCGCGCCCGACCGAACGGCGATCCACGGAGCGTCCGAGGAGGCCGTCCATGGGCACAGCGCGCTCGACGTGCGAACGTCGAAGGCGCCTGAGCCGCCGGTCTGGCTGAAGGCGCTCGAGGGCGCGGACAGCGAGAAGCTGCACTCAGCCGCCGCCTGCATCACCTCGACGCGCTGCTCGTTCAGCACGACCGAGCCCCGCCGCACCAGGGGGTCGGGATTGGCGGCCGCGGCGACTTCGACGGTGCCGTCCCCCTGCCCGGAGGCGCCGGCCTTGATGGCCAGCCAGGTCGCCTCGACCGACGCGGCCCAGGCACACTCGCGCGCGGCGGAGACGGTGAAGCTCTTGGTAGCCCCTGCCGCCGGCACCTGCCCGTCGCCGTTGACCGTGACCGCGCACCGGCTGATCGAGGAGGGCGACGTCGCGGTGGCGGTGGTCGCGGATGAGCCGCAGCCGCTCACGCCGATCGCGGCTATCAGGGTCAGGGCGGTGCGGAGGACGATCGACGATCGGGTAATCATTCGCTCTTTCGTGCGCCTGGATCCTTCCAGTGCTCCAGCCGAGTCCAAAAGTCCTGCCATACCGCCGGGGTGAAAAACGGCCGTAAACGAGACGAATCCGGCGGGATTGGGGGGACGGCGGCCGGGCGGCCGTCGCTCAGGAGCGGGACTCAGGTCAGCGGGCGGTAGTCGCCTGACCACTGTGGGTAACTCTGCGACCGACGTTGGGCCCCTCGACTACGCTCGGGGCAGGCCGTCGAGCGCCGCGCCGTTACGAGAGCAGCCATTCGAGATCCTCCGGCTGCAGCGTGCGCAGCAGGCCGGCGCTGTCACCGAGCAGCGCGTCGGCGAGCTCCCGCTTGGACGCCTGGAGCTCGGCGATCTTCTCCTCCACGGTGTCCCGCGCGATCAGCCGATAGGCGAACACGTGGCGCGACTGGCCGATCCGGTGCGCCCGATCGATCGCCTGCGATTCGACCGCGGGATTCCACCAGGGATCCAGCAGGAACACGTAATCCGCGGCCGTGAGATTGAGCCCGAGCCCGCCGGCCTTCAAGCTGATCAAGAAGATCGGACAGTTCGGGTCGGACTCGAACCGGGCCACCCGTTCGCCTCGATCCCGGGTCCGGCCGTCCAGATATTCGTAGGTGATCCCCTCGTCCAGCAGTCGACCGCGCAGCAGACCGAGCAGCGTGGTGAACTGGGAGAACACCAGCGCCTTGTGCCCCTCCTCGACCAGCTCCCGCAGCCGCGGCAGCAGAATCTCGAACTTCGCCGACGCCTCCCCGCTCCGTGACACGTCGACGAGTCCCGGATGCGAGGCCGCCTGGCGGAGCCGGAGCAGCGCCTCGAGCACCTGCATCTTCGAGCGGGCCAGCCCCCTCTTTGCGACGCTCGCGAGCAGGGTGTGGCGGTAGTGCGTGCGGAGCTCGTCGTAGAAGCGGCGCTGCGGCGGCTCGAGGTCGCAGTGGATGGTCTGTTCGAACTTCTCCGGCAGCTCGGGCGCCACCTGCTCCTTCGTCCGCCTGAGAATGAACGGACGCAGCGCGCGCGCGAGCAGCTCGAGATCGGTCTGCTCCGCGCGACCGGGACCAAGGGTCCGGCCGAATGCGGACGCGGGCCCGAGGAAGCCCGGGTTCAGGAACTCGAACAGGCTCCAGATCTCGCCGAGGTGGTTTTCAATCGGCGTCCCGCTCAGCCCGAGCCGATGACGTCCGCGAAGCAGCCGCGCCGCCTTCGCCGAGGCGGTCGCGGCGTTCTTGATCGCCTGCGCCTCGTCCAGGATCACGTAGTCGAACTCGTAGTCGGCGAGCCGCGCCGCGTCCCGCCGCAGCGTCCCGTAGGTGGTGAGGAGCAGATCGTAGTCCTCGACCCGCGCCGCCGCGCGCGTGTCGCCGGTGTAGTCGAGCACCCGCAGCTCCGGCGCGAAGCGCGACGCCTCGTCCATCCAGTTGTAGACGAGCGATCGCGGAACCACCGCGACCGACGTGCGCGGGGCGCGTGCCTCGCGGGTGGAGCGGCGGCCGTCGAGCAGCGCCAGCACCATGACGGTCTTGCCGAGGCCCATGTCGTCGGCGAGGCAGCCGCCGAACCCGAACCGGCGCAGGAACGCGAACCAGCCGAGCGCGAGCCGCTGGTAGTCGCGGAGCTGGCCGCGGAACGACTCGGGGGCCGCGAGCGGGCTGATGCCGCTGAACTGCGCCAGCTCGGCCCGGGCGCGCGCGAACCCGTCGTCGATCCGCACCGCGGGCTGCGCTTCCAGCAGCGCATCGAGGAGCGCCGTCTGTGACGATCGATACCTGACATGATCGTCTTTGGTCTCGCCGAATGCCGCGATCCTGACGTAGCGCCGGAGCCATTCCTCCGGCACCATCCCCCGGGTCCCGTCGTCGAGGATGACCGTGCCGTCTCCGCGCCGCAGTGCCGCGAGGAGCTCGGCGATCGCGACGGACCGTCCCTCGCCGAAGTCGACCTGGCCGTGCAGCTCGAACCAGTCGACTCCCGACTTGACCTGGAGCTGCACCGACCTGGCGGCGCGGAAGACCCGCCCTTCGGCCTCGACGTGCCAACCGTCCTCGACCAGCGCCCGCACCGCCGCCGGAAACTTCTCCACCGCGATCGCCAGCGTGCCCGCTTTCGCATTGAAGTACCACGGACGGTGAAAGCCGATCTCCTCGAGGCGCTGCACCGCTTCGCGCTCGCGCGATTCCTGCCGGCGCACCACCCTCCGGCGCTCGGCATCGTAACCGGTCGACTGCGGAAGCGCCGGGACGATGGTGCCGGCATAGTCGAACTCGATCGCCGCGTCGAGCTCATCGCGGTTGCCATGGCCCTGCGGCCGGCTCGATCGCGCCAGCCGGATGCGCGGCTGCGGCGTCGCCGAGATCACCTCGTAGCGCAACTCGTCCGGCAACAGCTGCGGATCGACATGCGATCGCGCGAGCGCCTCGATCAGCGAAGGGGCCGCCTTGGCCGGCATCACGACCCGCCCGGATCGGCGCAGCTCGATCAGCCACGAGAGGACGCCGCGATGTTCGAGCCGCGCCACGGTGTCGCCGAGGATCAGGAACGCCGGCGACAGGAGCACCTGCGGGTCGGTCACCGCGATGCGGCGGTCGTCACGGGTCAGTGCGCCGTCGACCGCCAGGCGCTCGTCCGGCAGGACGCGGACGTCGAGACTGAACCACCACGCCGGCTCGTCGTCCCAGACCAGCGGCGTCAGATCCGTCGCACGCAGATCGGCGTCACGCAGGAACATCCGGCCGGATCGGGCGATCGTGGGAAGGACGCGCTCGATCAGCGGACCGGTAATCCGGAACGACGCGCGGGTACCCACGTTCACATAGTGCAGCCCGAGCAGCTGCGGATCCGCCGCCCCGAGGAGCAGCGACATGATCTCGCGGTCCTGCTCTTCGACGAGGATGGGGATGTCGGCCGGCGCCAGCGCCGCCGGCTGCGGCTTGCCCCAGTCGCCGTTCTTCTTGCGGGTGCGCCAGTGCACTTGCACCGTCGGCACCAGCTCGACATCCGGCTGGCGCTCGAACACATACAGCAGCTCGCCCTGCGCATAGCGGCTCGTGTATGCCTGCGTGGGCGCGCTGGCGCGCTGTTGGACCGACTGCAGAAACCGTTGCCAAGCCTCGTGCGGGCGTGGGCCCACGAGGGCGGTGGTGGCGCTGGTGGTGGTGGGGCGAGCGGTTCCCCGGTCGTCCTCGAATCGCGGCTCGAGGTACGCGTCCTCGGTGACCGGATCGGCGAGCAGCAGGCCTTCGGCGTCGGCGGCCAGCACCACTGCCCAGATGTGCTTGCAGAAATCCTGTCGGTCGGTGAAATACGGACACTGGCAGGAGGCGAAGAACCCGTCACCCTCGCGCGAGAGGCGCACCCGATACCACTCGGAGCCGCGGACCGTGGCCACGACTTCCGAATCCGATCCTTCGATCGCCCTGACCGCGCCGCCGAGAAAGTACCGATTGCCCTTGGTCCGCGTGCGCTCGGACACATCGCGCGCCAGCGCTTCAACCAGGCCCATCAACTTCGCATGGTGACACGTGCTACGTGCCACGGGCAACGGGCTCCGTGCTCGCGGGGCTACGGACGACGTGCAGTCCTGCGTGCTACCCGCGCCGTCGTAGGGACGACGGACGGCCCCTACGTTGAAGGGAGTGTGTCGGGATTGGGGGCGCCGCCGGCTTTGCGGTCGATCTCCTGCTGCGTGCGGAAAATACTGCACCAGTCCTTGTGTTCCGCCACCGGCATCCCGCACTCGACGCAGATCCGAATCCGCTGGCGCGGCTGGGACTTCTTTCCGAACAATCTGTCCAGCAGGGACATGAGCAACCCTCCTCTGACCTTTGACGGATCAAACCGCAGATCCGTTGGCATTAGGTACCGATTACGCGGAAGCCGGCCGTCTGGTTCCGAACCGGCCAACTTCGGCGTCAACTTCGGTACGCCTCCCGATAAACCGAGCTCCACAGCGGCAGCAGGTCCGTGAACGTCTGTTCCAGCCATCGTAGCAGCCGCGGCGCGTCGCCAAGGATAGCCGCGTCCTCGCCGCGATCCATGAACAGCCACCGGCCGCAGAAGATCCAGCCGTGCTCCGCGGGCGTGGCGTCGTCTATCAGCGTGTTGACGGCGTCGGTGGGCAGGACGTCCTCCGAGGGAGGGCGATCGCCCAGCTGGATGAATCCGCCGTTGGTCCGCAGCCACTCGGCGAGGTGCTGGCGCCAGGTCGTCGACAGGTGCTGCTGGAACCCGGCGTAGTACTCGAAGATCCGCTCGCGGCCGACGTCGGACTTCTCGTCTTCGCCGCCGACAGCGAGGTTGAAGCCGATGCCAGCCGACAGCGCGTCGCGGCGCCACTGCGACGCGGCGAACAGGCCGAGGTTCAACTGCGGCTCCCATCGGCCGCCCTGCTGGAATACGTGGATGTGTCCGGGTGAGCCCGGTGCGACGCTTCCGCGCCGGAACAACCGCACGCCGGCGTGCCCGGCGCGATTGCGCGCTTCGACCACCCTGGCAGCGAACGGACGATCGTTCAGCGCCATCAGGATCGGCTCGACCCGCGTCGTCAGCGACTCCACCGCGGCTGCCGGCGGCAGATGGCCGAGCGCGGCGAATTCCGCGCGACCGAATCCCCCCAGCGTCAGCGACGTGGCGCCGGTCCTGGCCGGACGCCGCACAGTAGTCGTCGCGGCCCCCGCCGATGCGCGCGGCGCGGCGCTCGCTCGCTTGCGCGGCGCGACCGCGGCAATGGGCCCGGCCCGGCGCTTGCTGACCTCGATGTGCAGATTCCTCGCGATGGTGTTCTGAGGATTGAGCTGAAGCGCGCGATCGAGAGCGGCCGTGGCGTCGTCCAGTTGACCGAGCTCCAGGCAGCAACGCGCCAGACGGGTCCAGGCACCCTGGTTTCCCGGCGAGACGGTGGTGAGCTGTTCGTTGACCGTGCGCGCGGCGGGACCGAAATCCCCCCGCTTCGCGAATTCAATGGCTTGCTGTTCCAGCGAGGCGAGGTGATCCACGCCTCATCATAGCGAACCGCCGTCAGGGCACTAGCGTGGCCGCCGGCCTGAGCTCCGCCGCGGACACCGGGTAGCTGAGGCGGCCGGCAATCGTGGCGAAAAACAATATGAACAGCGCCAGACCGATAGCGGCGCCGATAGGTACGTCCCGTAGACATGAAACCCTCCCGTGGTATTGAGCGGGATGATGGCAAGTGCCGTGCCTCAGCCGTAAGCGCCGACTTACTACATGCCGCTCAACGCTTTACGTTTGATGGCAGGAACCGCACAGCCGCTGAGCGGCCAACGCTTGTTGTGATTGGGATTACCGAAGTGGGATCGGGAACTGACGCTGACAAGGGCGAAGGGAGAAGGGAGAACGGAGCGGCTTCTATTCTCGGGACGATCCGTGAGTTCTCCCTTCCCTTCCCTTCTCCCTTGAAAGCGGGGTTCGTCACCCGCCCAACCCGCCGCTCCCCTACCGGCTGTCGGTGAGCTGCACGTTCTGACGGATGCGGGTGAACGTGGTCAGATAGGTGCGCGCCTCGTCTGTCGGCGCAACGCCGATCAGGAAGAGCACGCTGCCATCGCGCAGCTGCACGGTCGAGAGATTCACGGCCTCCGTTTCCCCGTTGACCTCCGAGACGTTGCTCAGCGTGGTGGTCAGGCCCTGACGGCCGCCGACGCTGGTGCGCGAATATCCCCCCTGCCGCCGCAGCTGCGGATTCGACTGGGCGAAGCCCTGGAGCAGTTGTTCGGTCTGCTGCTGCAGGTTGTTGCCGTTGCTGCCGTTGCCGCGGGTGACGCCGATTTCGATCCCGTGCGTAAAGGCCGACTGGCCGTTCTGGGCGCGGACGTAGCCGCCATCCGGAGCAAAGGTCACGGTGTTGCCGCTGCCGACCTGCTGCCAGTTCGCCGGCACGCTGATGCGCAGGAAGTCGCCGGGCTGATACGTGCGCCACTCGCCCGAGGGCTGGTCGACGCGGACGTTGCCGCCGCTGGTGCCGACCGGCTCACGCTGCCGGCCCTGTTTCGCTTGTTGCGCTACCTGGGCGGAGGTCGGCGCCTGCGGCATCTGCTGAAGCCGCGCGTGCACTGCCTCGATGTCGCCGTTTCCGCCGCGGGGGTTTCGCACCTGAAGCTGCTGCGCCTCACGGTTGATCGCCTGCACCCGGTTGCCCGGATTCGGGTGGTCGCTCAGGAACTCCGGTCCGCCGCCGCCCCCCTGTTTCTCGATCGTCTGGAACATGCTGGCCATCGCCCGCGGGTCGTATCCCGCCCCGGCCATGATCTGCGCCCCGAGCAGATCCGCCTGGCGCTCATACTCACGGCCGTACTTCATGAAGTACGTGCCGAGCCCGATTTGCGAGCCTTGCGAGACGACTGCACCGGTCCGCCCGCCGATCACCGCGCCGAGCACCTGGCCGGCGAGGGCGCCGAGCTGGAACTTCTGGCCCTTGGTCGCCTGTGCGGTGCCGTGGCGCAGCGCCACGTGAGCGATCTCGTGCGCCATCACCCCGGCCACTTCGGCTTCGGACCTGGCCGCCTCGATCATGCCGCGGTGCAGGAACATCGGCCCGCCGGGCAACGCGAACGCGTTGATCTCCCGAAGATTGACGACGTCGAAGCTGTAGCGGAACTCCGGCTGACGATAGTCGGCCGGGATGGCGTCGATGAGACGATCACCAATCCGCTCCGCAAACGCTTCCGTGCGCTCGTCGTTCAGCATCGGCATCTGCTGCCTGACTTCGGCGGCGGCCTGCTGCCCGAGCTCGACGTCCTGCTTGGGGGAGTAACTGTTCTTGTCCCGCTCGATGCGGGTCTGCGCCACCGCCGAGACGGCAATAGCGGTCGTCAAGAACGGCACGAGGAGCAACCGGCTTCTGAATGAGGAGTGCGCCATTCGGGTCATGCCCGCAACAAGTGCAATGCGGACGCCAGCGCAATTTTTGATTTTTCCTAATGTTTTCGACGGCCATGTCCCCTGGCGTAGACACCACAGCCGCGGCCGCCGGCAGTTGTGGGGATCCGCATGGTCAGCGGATGTCCTCGCGGGCCATAGAAGAGGCCGCAGCCCGGGCGTCTGAGCGCGGGGCGGTGTCTGTGCCGGTTGCCAGTTGCCAGTCGCCAGTCGCCAGTCGCCAGTCGCCAGCGACGGGCAGCGGCAGACTGGGAACTGGGAACTGGAAACTGGAAGCTGGAAGCTGGAAACCTATTTCACGTCGAACGTCGCCATCAGCGGCCGGTGATCCGAGGGCATGACTCCCTTCGAGTCGCGGATGTCGAACACCTGCGCCTTCTTCAATTTCAGCCGCGACGCCTGCTTCGAGTAGAAGACGTAGTCGATCCGCGAGTTCCGCGTATTGCCGGAGGTGTTGCCGGAGTAGGCCACCTCGAGGTCGAGGCTCTTGCGCCGTCGCCCAGGCGTCGGCGTAGCTGGCCGTCATCAGCGAGATTTCGCCCGTGCTCGACCCGGCATTGAAGTCGCCGAGGACGATGCGCTGTTCGGGAAAATTGTCGGCCCAGCCCTTCAGCTCCCGAATCTGGGTGCTGCGGCGCGCGCTCGAGTCGGCGTCGAGGTGGGTCGAGTACAGGTTCACGCGGATGCCGTTGACGATGATGGCGATGCGGGCCACCGAGCGGCTGTAACTGAGCTCGTAGTCGTCGTCGGACTCGATTTCGTAGGTGGTCAGGAGCAGGTTGCCCTGTCCCTTGGTGCCGCCATCCCGCTGGGCGAAGTTGTAGTACCAGGTCTTCTTGGTCTTCGACTTCAGCAGCGACGCGAACCGCGCCGGCTGATCCTCGTTGCCCCAGCCGGTGTACTTCTCCACTTCGTTCAGCGACACCACATTGGCGCCGGTCTTGGCGATCCAGTCGGCGATGCGGTTGATGTCATAGTCGCCGTCGGTGCCGACGCCGTGATGGATGTTCCAGTCCAGCACCTTGAGCTGCGAACTGGCCGAGCTCGGCGGCGCCGCCGCTTCTTCGTCATCTTCGTCATCCTCGTCATCCTCGTCATCGTCGTCATCCGTGGGGGGCTGTGTCCCGATGACGCCTGACGGCGGCTTCTTCCGGTAGGTGGAGGGCGAGAGGAGGATCTGATCGATCGAGAGGCCGTCTTCCCGGGTCTGGATGCGGAGGGTCTGGGCGCCGGTCTTCGCGAAATAGATCTCGGAACCGAGCACGCCCTTTCCCCAGCCGTTGTCCTGCCAGACCCAGCCCTTGGCGAGCCCGCATCCCTTGCACTCTTCGAGATTGACTTCGGTCGCCGACGACGTGCCGATCCGATAGGTGGCGCTGCCCGACGCGGTCACGCTGCCGGCGAATTGCACGAACACCGAATCGTTGTCCCAGTCGTCTCCCTCGGCGCGCCCGTGCAGCCAGAGGCGATACGGCACACCGGCGGTCGCCGTGAACGTGAGCTCGAAATAGTTCTTGGGACTGGCCGCAGCCGCCGTCAGCTTGGTCGCGCTGCCGTCGGCGTGGCGCATCTTCTTGCCTCCGGCGGCACTGCTGTCGCTCGCGGCCGACCACTTCCCGGCCTTGACCGACGCGTTGCTCGCCTGCAGCACGATGTCACTCTGCGCCGAGGCATCGACGGCGAGCGCCAGCGCTGACGCCACGACGGCGACCACCGCACGCGTTCGATTGAAGCCCACGAGACTCACGACTTGTCGCATTCGTCCTCCGCACACACCCTGAGGGCACACTGACGGCGCGAGAGGAACTCAGGCGGGTGCGGCCCTTGCCCCACACGCCGGCCGTCGCGCCGACGACACAATAAGTTGGGTGATGGAAACGGCGCGTTCGCAGCAACGCCGTTCTGGCGCGGCAGTATCGCAAAGACACGGCCATGAAATCGAGCTCGACGGTATTTGACCGAAGTGGAGAAAGTCGAAGGTTTCCACGAGGTCGGCAATCGGCGAGCGGATTTGACGCCGGTAGCTTCTACACAGAGGTCACGACATTGCAACTGAGCGGTTCTGCCGGGCCGGGCAGTAGAATTCCTGTCTTGGATTCTCAGTCGCTGATCGCCCCGTTCCAGCGAGGGTCGCGCACCCTCGTCATCGGTTTCACGGCGGCGGTCCTGATCGGCGTCGCCCTGCTGGAGGGCGCGGATCTGTGGTGGGGCCACCAGCGCGCGCTCCGCCTCGCGGAAAAGCGGGCCGCCAACCTGGCGTTCGTGCTGGCGGAGTACATCCGGGGCACGTTCGCCGTCGCCGACACCTCGCTGCGGCAGCTGGCGGTTCACGGACGCCGCGTCGGCGGTGCGGCCGCCGAGCCGGCGGCCTGGGAGCCGATCCTCGCGGCCGCGCGCGCCGCGATGCCGGCGGGCTCGAGCGGATCGATCAGCGTCGCCGACGCCAATGGCATCATCCGCCACGCGACGCTGCGCTCGATCGTCGGTCAGTCCCGACGCGAGCAGTACATCTTCCGCACGCTGTCGGCGTCGGGCCGCGACGAGCTCGCGATCGACACGCCGTTCGAAGTCCCCGGCCAGCGCCGCTACATCCTGCCGATTGGCCGTCCGCTGAGGAACGCGGCCGGCCAGTTCGACGGCGTCGTGGTCACGACCTTTGTTCCCGACTCGTTCCGCCGGTTCTTCCGCACCCTCGACATCGGGCAGGCCGGCATCATCTCGGTGCTGCACCCGGACGGGATCGTCGTCTTCCGCGAGCCTTCGATCACCGATCCGATCGGACAGTCCGCGGCAGGCGACCCGCTGCTGCAGGCGGCGCGCGCGCGGCCGGGACGCGGGCTGCTGACCGGCTCGCTGACGCCGGGCGGCCCGGCCTTCCTGAGCGGCTATGAAACCGTCGGCACGCCGTCGCTGCTGGTGGCCGTGTCGCTCCAGCGGTCCGAAATACTGGCCGAGTGGCGCGATCACGCGCGGACGTCGATCCTCGCGCTGGGCGTCCTCGCCGCCACGGTCGGCATCATCATGCTGGGGCTGTTGCGGCAGACGACGGCCCGGGTCAAGGCGGAAGCCGATCTCAGTCACCACCAGCAGGGCGAAGCCGATCGCCTCCGGGAAGCGAACGAGCGGCTCGAGGCCGCGCTCGAACGCGAGCAGCGCGCACGGCGCGATGCCGAGGCCGCGAGCCGGCTCAAGGACGAGTTCCTGATGACGCTGTCGCACGAGCTTCGCACGCCGCTGACCGCGATCTTCGGCTGGGTGCGCATGCTCGCCACCGACATGGTGCCGCCGGGCGAGCGGGGACGGGCCTTGGCCACGGTCGAACGCAATGCGCGCGCGCAGGCCCGTCTCATCGACGACTTGCTGGATGTCTCACGCGCGATCAGCGGCAAGCTGCGGCTCGAGTCCCGCCCGGTGAATGTCGCGGAGATCGTGCGCGCGGCCGTCGATACGGTGACCCCCGCCCTCGAGGCCAAGTCCATTGATCTGCACACCGCGATCGACGAGGCCCCCGGCACCATCCTGGCTGATCCGGACCGGGTTCAGCAGATCGTCTGGAACCTGCTGTCGAACGCCATCAAGTTCACGCCACAAGGCGGCGCCATCGACCTGACCGTCACGCGGAGCGCTACCGAGGTCGAGATCGTGATCAGCGACAGCGGCATCGGCATCCACCCGGAGTTCGTGCCCTACGTGTTCGAGCGGTTCCGTCAGGCGGACGTCGGATCCCGGCGGCGCTACGGCGGCCTCGGGCTCGGCCTCGCCATTGTGAGACATCTGGTCGAACTGCACGGCGGCAGCGTGCGCGCCGAGAGCGCCGGCGAAGGCCAAGGCGCGACGTTCCGGGTCCTGCTGCCGGCCCGGCCGGTGCACCGCGAGGTAACACCCGAGCCGCTCGAACAGCCGGGTGAACTGTTGAAGGAGGAGAGATCGTGAGACGTCCGGCAGTCTGGATCGCGTTCACGCTGGTGTCCCTGGCGTCGGCGGTGCTCGCGGTCCGCTACTTTCCCAGGGCCTTCTCGATCGTCGCGCTCGACATCACGATGGATCGCGAGCAGGCGCTCGGGCGCGCCCGGGAGCTGATGACCCGCGACCAACTGGGTCCCTCCGACTATCGCCAGGCCGCGTCGTTCACGCTCGACGGTGAGACGCAGACCTTCGTCGAACTGGAAGGCGGCGGCAAGGAGGCCTTCACGGCGATGCTGCGCAGCGGTCTCTACTCCGCCTACACGTGGCAGGTGCGGCAGTTCAAGGAGGGCGAGACCCACGAGACCACCATCCGCTTCACGCCGGCGGGCACACCCTATGGATTCGTCGAAAAGCTGGCGGAGGACGCGCCCGGCGCGGCGCTCGACCCGGCCGCCGCCCGGGCCATCGCGGAACGTGGCGCGGCGCGCTGGAGCATCGACCTGTCGCCGTTCACGGTCGCCGAACAAGGACAGGAGCGGCGGGTCGGCGGCCGGGTCGACCACACCATCACCTACGAGCGCACCGGCGCCGCCGCCGGTGAAGGCCGCTACCGCCTCCGGCTCGTGGTGTCCGGCGACCGGCTCACCGAGCTGACGCACTTCGTCCGCATCCCCGAGGCCTTCACCCGCCGCTACGCGAACATGCGCTCGGCCAACGAGGCCATCGGCATCGGGTCGGTGGTCGGCCTGATGCTGCTCTACGTGGTCGGCGGCATTGGCGTCGGATTGTTCTTCATGATGCGCCTGCGGTGGGTGCAGTGGCGCCACGCCGCCTTCTGGGGCATGGCGGTGGCGCTGTTGCAGGCGCTGAACATGATCAACGAGTTCCCGCTGGCGTGGATGGCGTACGACACCGCGATCCCGCGATCGACGTTCCTCGCGCAGCAGGCGGCGACGGTGATCGCCAGTTTCATCGGCTTCTCGGCGTTCTTCGGCGTATCGTTCATCGCCGCGGAGACCCTGACCCGCCGCGCCTTCGGGCATCAGCCGCAGCTCTGGCGCGTCTGGTCGCCGCGTCCGCCGGCCGCCGATCCAGCGGCGGTCCCCGGCGCCTCGGTGCAGGTGCTCGGCCTCACCGCCGCCGGATTCCTGCTGGTGTCGGTGTTCCTCGCCTATGACGTGATGCTCTACTTCTTCGCGACCAAGTATTTGGGATGGTGGTCGCCCGCCGAGGCGTTGCTGCACCCGGACGTGCTCGCCACGCACGCGCCGTGGCTCTCGGCCATCGCCAACTCGTTCCAGGCGGGATTCTGGGAGGAAGCGCTCTTCCGCGCCGTACCGCTGGCCGGCGCCGCACTCATCGGCGATCGCTTCGGCCAGCGCCGTCTGTTCCTCGTGATCGCGTTCGTCGTGCAGGCGGCGATCTTTGGCGCCGGTCATGCGCCGTACCCGGCGCAACCCGCCTATGCGCGGCCGGTCGAACTGATCATTCCGTCGATCGGTTTCGGCCTGATCTACCTCGCGTACGGGCTGCTGCCGGGCATCATCCTGCACTATGCCTTCGACGCGGTGCTCTTCTCGATCCCGATCCTGCTGGCGGATGCGCCAGGCATCTGGCTTCAGAAGATCATGGTTGGCCTCTTCACGCTGGTGCCACTCTGGGTAGTGCTGATCCGGCGATGGCAAGCGGGCCGGTGGACCGATCTCTCGCCGGCCGATCGCAACGCCGCATGGACGCCGCCCGCGCCTGCGGCCGTGGCGGCCGAGCCGGCGTGGGAACGGCCCAGCGCGGTCCTGGGCCCCCGCACCAGAACTGCCTGGCTCGTGCTCGCCGGCGCCGGCCTGATCGTCGCCGTCGTCGCGATGGTCACGACCGAGCCGCAGACGCTGTCGGCGAGCCGCGCTCAGGCCGAGGCCGTGGTCCGGCGCGCGATCGCGGAGCGCGGCGTCACGCTCGAGCCGCGGTGGCGGGTGATGCCGGTGCCGATCGACGGGAGCAGCGCCGCGCACGAGTTCGTCGCCGAAACAGCCGGCGACGCCAGGCGCAAAGAGCTCGTCGGCCGGTATCTGCCCGCGCCCGGGTGGTCGGTACGGGTGGCCACCTTCGTAGGGGATGTCGCGGACCGCGCCGAGGAATGGGGAGGAATCGTGTCCGCGTCTGGCGAGCTCCGGCGGCTCCAGCATCGCGTGCCCGAGGATCGGGCCGGCCCCTCGCTCGGCGAGAACGAGGGTCGGGCGATCGCCGTGCGAGCGCTGTCCGAACGTCGCGGTCTGGATGTGGCTCGGGGTCAGGCCAAAGAGGTATCCGCAACCTCGTCGAAGCTCAAGGCCCGCACCGACTGGACGTTCACGTTCGCTGACCTCACCATCGCGCCGCTGCCCCAGGGAGAGCCGCGGATCGCCGTGGAAATCGCCGGCGACGAGGTAGTCGCCGATCGGCCGTTCGTCTTCGTGCCGGAAGCATGGGAGCGGCAGCAGCGCGCGGCCGGGACCCGGGACTTGATCATCCGGATCGTCGACACGTTCGTGTTCGCCGGCCTGCTGGTCGGCGCCGCGATTCTCGCGATGATGGCCTGGAGCCGCCGCGAGTACACGCCGCGCCTGTTCGTGCTCGCCGCGGCGATCATGCTGATCGTGTCGGCGGCGCGCAGCGTCAACAACTACCCCACGGTGCTGGCCGCGCTGACCACCGCGGCGCCGCTCCAACTCCAGATCCTCGGCGTGATTGGCGTGGGCCTCGTCGGCCTGACGATCAGCGCCGTGCTCGTCGGGCTGGTGCTCGGGGCCATTCCGCGGCGGCTGGCGAATGCCGGCGCGCTGCCGGATGCGGCGGCGCTGCGCCTCGGCGTCGCGGTCGGCATCGTCGGCGCCGCCGCCGCGGCCGCCGCCGCGCTGCTCCGATCGCCCTCATGGCTCCGCGCACCCGACGTGGCCGCCGCCGGCACCGCCGTTCCGCTCCTGCAGAGCGCGCTCGATCCGATCACGCGCGTGCTGATGGCGTCCGCGCTCCTGCTCGCGACGACGGTGACGGTCGACCAGTGGACGGCCGGATGGAGCCGGCGCCGGGTCGCCGGCAGCGCTTTGCTGGCGGTCGTCGGAATCGCTGCCGCCGGCGTGCCGCAGAGCGTGCATCCCGCAGGCTGGGCGCTGGCCGCGGTCACCATTGCCGCCGCGCTGGTCGTCGCCTACGTCTCGGTCCTGCGCTTCGACCTGACGATGGTGCCGCTGGCCATGGGAACAATGACCGCGGTCAGCGTGCTGGTCCGCGCCGCGGAGCGCCCCTACCCTGGCGCGCTGATCGGGATCACCGCAGGCGCCGCGCTCGCCTGGGTCCTCGGCTGGTGGTGGTTCAAGGCGCTGCGGCGCGCGCGGGCGACCGCGGTGCCCGACGTTCGTAGCGCGGAGCTTCCGCCTTCGCTCGCGGGTTCGTAGAATGCCGCGAGCGACGGTGTGACTCGCCGGAGCCTTGGCGGAGGCGGTTCGCTCCGCGTCAGGAGACACCCATGAAAGCTATTCAGGTCCTCGAACCCGGCGGTCCGGAGCGGCTGCAGCTCGTCGACGTGCCGGTGCCGGTGCCGGGTCCCGGTCAGGCGCTGGTGCGCATCGCCGCGAGCGGCGTGAACTTCATCGACATCTACTTCCGCACCGGCCTCTACAAAGCGGAGCTTCCGGTCACCATCGGCAGCGAAGCCGCCGGCACCGTCTACTCGGTCGGTGCGGACGTCACCGAGGTCGCGCCCGGCGATCGGGTGGCTTATGCAATGATCCGCGGCTCCTATGCCGAGTACGCCCTGGTCCCGGCGGCACAACTCGTCAAGGTTCCTGACGGCATCGATCTCGATTCAGCCGCCGCGGTCATGCTGCAAGGCCTGACCGCGCACTACCTTACGCACTCGACGTTTCCGCTGAGCAGCGGGCAGAGCTGTCTGGTTCACGCCGCGGCCGGCGGCGCGGGCCGGCTGATCGCGCAGATGGCGAAGGCACGCGGCGCGCGGGTGTTCGGTACGGTGTCCACGGAGCAGAAGGCGGCAATTGCGGTGGAGGCCGGCGTCGACCATCCGATCATCTACACCGCAACCGACTTCGAGGCCGAGCTGAGGCGCCTGACCAGTGGGGCCGGCGTCGACGTGGTCTACGACTCGGTTGGCAAGACGACGTTCGAGAAGAGTCTCGCCTGTTTGCGTCCACGCGGGATGCTGGTGCTCTTCGGGCAGTCGAGCGGATCGGTGCCGCCGCTCGAACCGCAGATCCTGAACACGCGCGGCTCGCTGTTCCTGACCCGACCCAGCCTCGCACACTATCTCCTGTCGCGCGATGAATTGCTGTGGCGAGCCGGTGACGTCTTCGCGGCCATGGAGCGCGGCCAGCTCGTGCTCAGGATCGATCATGCGTTCCCGCTCGAGCAGGCGGCCGAGGCGCATCGTGCGCTGGAGTCCCGATCGACGAGCGGAAAACTGATCCTAAAGATGAGCTGCCTTGCATCGGAGACGCGGGAGTAGTGACATAACGGGATGCACACACTGTCGACAGCGCTGCTCATCCTCGCCGCGAGCGCCGGCGCCAGCGCGCAGACCCCAGCTCCGCCGCGCGCGGCGAGCAACCCATCTACTCTGTCGGTTCAAGTCACGGACAAGAGCGGAAACGGCATCGGCGACGTCGCCATTGCGCTCTCCGGCCCGGTCGACCGCTCGGGCATGAGTGGCCCTGACGGCTCGCTGGCGTTTCGCTCCATGCGCGCGGGCACCTACCGGCTGCGATTCGAGCACGAGGGCTTCGTCACGCTCGAGCGGGAGGTGGTCCTCGCGCGCGGCGGCGGCGACGTTTCGGTGGCGCTCAACCCGTCGCCGGTCAAGCCGGTCGTGACGCCGCCGCCCGCACCGGCCCCGGTCGTCCCGCGGCCGGCTGAACGGACGCTTCGAACAGTCGAACCGCGCGCGCTGGGGCTGGTCGACTTCATCGATCGGAACTTCATCGGCGCGGAGCCGCAGAAGATCTCGCTGCTCGCCTGCAGCGACGGCGGCGCTGCACGCCTGATTCAGGTGAAAGAGCCGTTGGCCAGCCAGCAGGACGACACCGCCGATCAGCTTCTGTACGTAGTCGCGGGGGGCGGGGTCGTGCGGGTCAAGGAACAGTCCTACAAGGCCGGATCCGGCTGGTTCATCGTGATTCCGCGCGGCGCTCAGCACAGCATCCGGCGCGAAGGGCGCAACCCGCTCATCGCCCTCGTCGTCACGGTGGGACCGTCGTGCACGGACACGGCGCCGCTGGCCAGGTGAGGTCCGCGTCAGCGGTTCTGTGTGCGGAAGAATCGCCGTGACCCGAGGCGCTCTTGCAGTGCGCTCGGTGCGTAGTGCTTGCCGAGCTTCCAGAGGAAGTCCATCTCGGAGTGGACCGAGCGCAGGGCGAGCGTGGCCTCGAATGCCAGCAGGATGGTGCCCCAGAACAGCATCCCGGCGCCGATCATCCCGAAGACGACCGGGATCCATTGGAACGCCTTGCCCGACTTCCCGGTGAGGCCGACGAAGCCCAGCGTGACCGTGGTCGCGACGAACAACCCCAGCGCCAGATAGAACGTCGTCATCGAACGCTGGAGGTGCCGCGCGCGTGTGGTCAGCCAATCGAGCTGCGTGAACGTCAGCTCCATCCGCTCTTCGAAGAGCTCGACGTTCGCCGCGTCCTTGCGCGCCAGCTCTTCGAAGCGATCGGCGAGCGACCGCACACGATCGACGACCCGTCCCAGCCGCACCGAGGTCGACAGAATCAACGCCCCGCACGCCGAGATCAGCACGGCGGGGGTGATCATGGCGCTCAGGACGGAAGGCTCGGGATTCACCAGTGCGATCTTAGTCTCACTGACACGAGTGGCAATTCCCGGTTTGCAGTTCCCCGCTCAGCCGGGCGTCAGCGGCATTCGCTCGTCGATGCGCTGTGCCGGATCCGCACGGCCGCCCGCTGGAACGGGACGGGAATTGGGAACCGGCGCTGGAAGTGGGCCACGGACAACCGGAAACAGGACCGTTGCCGAACGCTGGACTGGCTATAATCTCGCCAGATGGCCGTACCTGATGCGGTGACGACGACGCCTGACGAGCGCGAGCGGATCGCGGCGCTGCACCGGTATCAGATCCTCGATACCGGGCCGGAGCGTGGCTTCGACGATCTCACCATGCTGGCGTCGCACATCTGCGGCACCCCGATGGCGCTGATCACGCTGGTCGACACCGACCGTCAGTGGTTCAAGTCGAGGGTCGGCATCTCGATGGCCGAGACCGCCCGCGCCATCTCGTTCTGCACGCACGCGATCCAGCACCGCGACATCTTCATCGTCCCTGACGCCCGCCACGACGAGCGGTTCGGCGAAAATCCCTTCGTCACCGGCGAGACCGCGATCCGCTTTTACGCCGGCGCGCCGCTGGTGACACCCGACGGCCACGCGCTCGGCACCCTCTGCGTCCTGGACAAGGTGGCCCGGACGCTGTCGCGCGAACAACTCGAGGCGCTCAGCGCGCTCTGCCGCCAGGCCGAGGGCCAGCTCGAGCTGCGGCGAAACCTGATCGAATTGAAAGCGACCCTCGCCGAGCGCGATCGGGCGCAGGCCGTCCAGGCGAAGCTGATCGACGAGCTGCGCGCGGCACACGACGATGTCCGCCGGCTGAGCGGACTGATCCCGTTCTGCTCGACCTGCCAGTTCACGATGACGATTCCCGCCGACCCGAGCGCGATTCCCCTGGTGACCGACGGGGTCACGCACGTGCTGCAGGAAAAAGGCTGGCCGGAATCCGACGTGATGGCGGTGGAGCTCGCGCTTCAGGAGGCGGTCGCCAACGCGATTCGCCACGGCTGCCAGGGCGACCCCAGCCAGCAGCTGCAATGCTCGGTGTCAATCGGCGAGTCCGGCGAAGTGGTGATTACGGTGCGCGATCAGGGCGCCGGGTTCGATCCGAGCAAGGTCGCGAACCCGCTCGATCCCGCCAATCTCCTGAAATCCAGCGGCCGCGGCATCTTCCTGATCAACGGGTTGATGGACGAAGTGCGGTTCACCGACGGCGGGCGCGAGCTGCAGATGACGAAGCGCAAGGCCTGACCGCGGCTCTCAGCGCGGCGGTTCGGTCGCCCCTTGGAGCCGCTTCCGGTTCTGCACCCCTTTGTAGTTCTGCTCGAGGTAGTCGACGCCGTCCGCGGTAATCATCAGGCGCGACTGATCGTCCCGGATCATGTATTTCCGCTGCACCAGATACCAGATCGTGAACTCGAGGTGCTCGCGCGGCCGTCCGAGCAGGGTCTCGAGCTCGGTCGAGAAGATCGCCGGCGAATCGGGTTCGACCCGCCGCTTGGTGTAGAGCGCTTCGAGCAGCGTGAATCGAACCATCTGCTCGACTTCGAAGTCGCTCTCGGCCTGCGCGCCGGTGCTGACCAGCCGCCAGCGGTTGTGGCGGTGCTGCTCGTAGCCGATGTCGTAGCGCGCCCGGCGCTCGGGATCGGTCAGGATCGAATAGGCTTCCTGAATCTCCCGGAACCGCCGCTCGTCGCCGCTGTCCTTGTTGTCCGGATGAAACCGCTGCGCCAGCAGCCGGAAGACGCGCTGAATGGTTTCCGGCTCCGCGTTCGAGCTGACCTGGAGCGCCTCGTAGTGGTCGATTGGCTTGTCGTCGGTCACGCGCATCCCCCCCGGCCCATTACCGACGTCCCCGGAACATCAGCATCACGCCCACCACGAGCACCACCGCGAGCACGATGCCCACCCAGAATCCGGCCTTGAAAATCCCGGCCGCCAGCGAGCAGCCGGCCGCCGGCACCGAGAGCACGACGACCAGCATCAGACGCGCCGCGAGACCGCTCATCCGACCTCCTCTCCCCGCTTCCCGCTTCACCGCACCCCGAACGCGATCACATTCGACCCCGCGGCGACGGCGATGTACTGCGTCCCGTCGAACATGTAGGTCATCGGCGAGGCCTTCCAATTGTGCTGGGTCTCGAAGTTCCACAGCACCTTCCCGGACGCGGCATCCACCGCCATGAGGCCGCCGCCGTCTTCGCCGACGAACACGAGGCCGGACGCGGTCGAGAGCGTGCCGCCCCAGGAATTGGCCGACCCCTGCTGCGGCACTTCCCACTTGATCGCGCCGGTGTGGATGTCGATCGCGCGCAGGATCCGCTGCGGTTTGGGATCGTCAGCGGTCCGCTGCGAGCCGCCAAGGTAGGTCTTGAGGCTCTCCCAGTTCCCCTGGTCCTTCCGGGTGTAGACGCTGCATTTCTCGTTGGTCTGCACGTAGTAGAGCCCGGTGGACGGATTGTAGGACGGCGAGTACCAGTTGGTGGCGCCGTCCTGCGAGGGGCAGACCTTGGTGCCCGACGGCGACGGCTCCTGGTTCGGCAGCTTGATCGGACGGCCGTCGGCGCCGATGCCGCTCGCCCACGTGATCATCTTGATGAACGGCTTCGCCAGCAGCAGCGAGCCGTCGGTGCGATCGAAGACATAGAAGAAGCCGTTGCGATTGGCGTGGAGCATCAGCTTGCGCGGCTTCCCCTGCCACGGCGCATCGACGAGCACCGACGTCTGGGTCGCATCCCAGTCCCACAAATCGTGCGGCGTGAACTGGTAGTACCACTTCAGTTTGCCGTCGGTCCGCTGCAGCGCCAGGATGCTGCCGGCGTAGAGGTTGTCCCCCTTGCGATCGGTGCCGTCGTACTCCTTCGCCGGGTTCCCGGTCGGCCAGTAGACCACGTCGAGCTCCGGGTCGTAGCTGCCGGTGAACCAGGTCGGCGCACCGCCGTGCTCGATGTCCTTGCCGCCCCAGGTCTCCGAGCCAGGCTCGCCGGGCTTCGGCACCGTCCAGAATCGCCATACTTCCTTGCCCGTGCGTTGATCATGCGCGGCGAGAAACCCGTTGGCCCCGTGCTCGCCCCCGGTGACGCCGGCAATGACCATGTCGCCCGCCACGGCGAGCGGCGCCGAGGTGGCCGAGTAGTTCTTGCGCCAGTCGTCCATCGTGGTCTCCCACAGCAGCTCGCCGGTGAAGCGGTTCAGTCCCAGCAGGTGCGCATCGTCTGTGACCATGAACAGCCGCTCGCCGGCGACGGCCACGCCGCGGTTGGCGTGCCCGACCGTGCCCTTGGAGCGCGGCCGCTGATAGCGCCAGATCTGACGGCCGGTGCCCGCGTCGAGCGCGAAGCATTCATTGGGATTCGAGACGTACATGATCCCGGAGACCACGATCGGCGTGGCCTGGGAACTGCCGCCGCCGGGGATCGTGAAGACCCACTTCGGCGCGAGCCGCGCGACGCTGGTCTTGTCGATCTGCGTCATGGTGGTGTAACGATTGCCGCGCGGGTCGCCGTTGTAGGTCGGCCAGTCGATGGACGAGCTGACCTCGCGAAAGCGGCCGCCATTCCGCCGGAGCAGGTGCACGCGCTTGTCGTCGGTCAGCAGTTGCAGGTCGTGGAAGCCTTCGGCCAGCAGCTGGCCTTCGAGCGGTTTGCCGTCGGCCGTCGGCGCCGACATGCGAACGACCGGCCGGCTCTCCGGGCGCCGTTCGATACCGCGCAGGAACTTCAGGAGGTCAGCCGTCTCGCCGCTGCTCGCCTCGGTCGGTGGCATGCCGCGCGCGGGGATGCCGGCGCGAATCAGCTCACCCAACTGCGGATCGTCACGAGTGGTGAGCCGCTCGACGATCGATGGGCCCATCTCACCACCCCGGCCGTCCGCCCCATGACACCGCGCACAGCGGCTCTCGAAGATCTTGCGACCGGGGTCGGGCGCCTGGGCGGGCACGAGCGCCGCACCGGCGGCGATCAATGCGGCTACTATCAACGGCTTGCTCTCGGTCATCGTTCGTCTCATGTCCGAATCGGTAATCGCTAAATCCCTAATCCCTAATCCCTAATCCAGAATCCCGAATCCCCACTCCCGAATCCCCACTCCGGGAACGGACCGCGGACCACGGATCGCGGACGAGGGATAGTATTGTGCCTTGAGGAGGGTCGAGCGTGGCCAAGCGAAATCCGACGAAAAAGCGCGCACAGGCGGGACGGGCGAGAGGCAGCCGGAAGCCGGCGGCCGGCCGGGCGGGGGCCGCGAAGAAGGCGCCGGCGCGCGGCACTGCACGGCGGGCCGCCGCCGCGAAGGGCGGTGCCAAGAAGACGGCGGCCAAGAAAAGCGCGGCCAAGACGAGCACTGCCAGGAAGGCCGCCGCGCCCAAAAAGGCCATCAAGACCGCGCGCCGCAAGACCGCAGCCCGGGCCGCGGCGTCGAAGTCGGCCCGCCGGTCACCGGGCGCGCGCCGATCCGCACCATCATCGCGGTCGGCCGTCTCGGCTGCGGTCGAGAAGGTCCGCGGCACCGTCGCTGCCGCCGTGCAACTGGTGGCAGGATCGAGACCGTGGTCCGCTGACGAGAACGACCCAATCGCGCTGCTCGAGAGTGATCACCGCCGGTTCGAAGACCTGCTGAAGCAAGGCGAGGAGACCACCGAGCGCGCCGTCAAAGGCCGGACCGCCCTGCTCGACACCCTCACCGCCGCGCTGAACGTCCACGAGCTGATCGAGGAGCAGGTGCTCTACCCGGCGCTGAAGCCGCACGCTGAAACCCGCGCCATCGTGCTCGAGGGGTTCGAGGAGCACCACGTTGCCGACGTGATCGTGAAAGAGCTCCACGATCTCGCGACGGACAACGAGCGGTGGGGCGCGAAGTTCAAGGTGCTGCAGGAGAGCCTCGAGCATCACATCCAGGAAGAGGAACGGAACATGTTCCCCAACGCCCGGCGGGTGCTCAGCCGCGAGGAGCTGCAGGCCCTCGGCGCCCGTATGCGCGCGATGAGGGCGGAGGCGGAGCGCGGATAACGGTCCATTGCTACGACAGCCACTTGTCAAAACCTACAGGAGGGCCAGGAGAGATCAGGAGGAAACCAATAATTGGCTTTCTCCTGATCTCCTGGCCCTCCTGTCAAGTTCATAGGCCCATCGAATCACCCAGCCGCCGCTGAAAGCACCGCGTTGCCGCAACCGCTTGATCACACGCCAAACTGCCTGAGGTGATGATCCAAGTGGCGGTAGCCCCATCGTCCCCAGGCGGTGGTACTCATCGGCCCGAAGATCGGATGGGTCGGACAGCGCTGGGCCGGAGTGGCCGCACAGAAGCGGGTCATGAGCGCCAGGAGGTCCGCGCGATCGCGCTCGAACTCGCCGGGTGGAGTGCCGCCTGAGCCCTGTTCGACTTCAGACAGGGTCTTGATGCGCCCTTCGGGCCATCGCAGCGGGAGCCACAGCGCGACGAGCCGGACGACCGGACGGAATGCGGTGGGCACGGCGGCGACGTCGCGCTCGTTCAGCGACATCCTGAAGACGTCGCTCATATGACAAATCGCCTGGTGGGGCGTCATGCGGCCCCACTGCCGGGCGCTGTCGGGCCGCAACCGAGTGATGCGCGCCGCCACGCTGGCGCGGGTCGGCGGATCGAGCAGGCTGACCACGCGTCACCTCGGCGGTCTCAGTGAACGACCTCGTCTATCTCGTCCTCGAGCTCGAGATGCGGGATGTCCATCGTCTTGATCGCGTGCAGGGCGGCTCCCACGGCTTCGGCCGCGGTCCGGTCCGTGCCGCGCAGCTCACGCCGGAGCTGTCGCAGCGCGCGCAACACCCGCGCGCGATCGAACCGCTGGCCCTCACAGTGCTCGCAAAAGCTCATCGCCCTCTCACCTCTCCGTGAATCGTAACGTCCGCGGCCCATCATATCCAGTGCGAGGAGCAGCGGCAGGCTCCGGCTACCGCGGTGGCGAGGGCGTCCTCCACCCGCGGCATCGACGACAGCGAGTCGCGTGCAATCCGGTTCGCCGGCTGCACGTACCCCTGGAGAGGCGGGGGTTACTCTTCCGCTTCGGCGGCGGGCGCTTTCTTCGCCCGTGACTTCCGCGGGCGGGGCGGCGGGGGTGCCTCGGCGGGCTCCGCGAGCAACTCGCGGCGAATCACTTCCTGGAGAAGGCTCCGCGCGAGGTTGTTCTGAGGATTCAACAGCAACGCCGACTCGAGGGCGCCGCTCGCGTCGCTCAGCTGGCCGGCTTCGAGGCAGCAGCGCGCCAGCCGCGTCCAGGCGCCCTCGTTGTCGGGAGCGAGCTTGGTCAGCTCTTCGTTGACGGCGCGCGCGTCCGAACCGAAATCGCCGCATTTCGCGAAGTCGACGGCTTTCTGCTGAAGGGAGAGGATGTCGGCCACACTTGATTCTAATCCTTCCGGGCATCGGGCGTGGCTCGACTGGGGACCGCCGCGTCGGCGGAGTGTCGGGAAGCGAACATTTATCCCCGCTCGACCGAGCCGGCGCTCCTGGCCGGCGCCGGCGGGAACCCGGAAAAGAAGCCGCGCGTAGAACCTTGCAGCGACAGCGCCTGCTAGAATGTAGTCTCCCCTGCTCGAGTGCCCAGTGCGCCGCGTTCGGCCCGCGGCTGCGTGCCGTCTGACGAGATGACCCCGACCGTCGTTTCACACTATCGCCTGTTGAACCCCCTCGGCGAGGGTGGCATGGGAGTCGTCTATCGCGCCGAAGACCTCCAGCTTGGCCGCGAGGTCGCCATCAAGCTGCTGCGCACCGAGGCGATCGCGTCGACCGAATGGCTGGCCAGATTCGAGCGCGAGGCCCGCCTGGCGTCGTCGCTGCAGCACCCGCACATCTGTACGATTCACGAGCTCGGCGAACACGACGGCCAGCCGTTCATCGTGATGGAGCTGCTCGAAGGGCGCACCTTCAAGCAGCTGATCGAAGAAGGACCGCTGCCGGCCGCGCGGGTGCTGAACTTTGCCCGGCAGGTGGGCGAGGCGCTCGACGCGGCGCATCGCCGCGGCATCATTCACCGGGACATCAAGCCGGCCAACCTGTTCGTCACCCATGGCGATCGCGTCAAGGTGCTCGACTTCGGCCTGGCGAAGCTCGCGGACGACAGCGCCGGACCCGCGCTGGCGGCGCCGTCAGCCCCGACGCTCACCGGGGTGTACTCCGCGGACCTCACCCGCACCGGCAGCACGGTCGGCACCGCCTCGTATATGGCGCCGGAGCAGGCCCAAGGCAGCCCGGTCGATGCGCGGACCGATCTGTTCTCGCTCGGCACGGTGCTCTACGAAATGGCGACGGCCCGCCGGGCCTTCGGTGGCGACGACATCCCGTTGATCGTGATGAAGATCATCAACGGCATCGTGGTGCCGCCGCGATCGATCAACGAGACGATCCCGCCGCGGCTCGAAGCGATCATCCAGAAGCTGATGGCGGTCGATCCGCAGCAGCGGTATCAGACCGCAGGCGAGCTGCTCTCCGATGTCCAGAGCGCCGCGCAGCTGCTGCAGATCGAGGCGCGGAAATCGGACCCCGCGGGCGCCGCCATCTCGGGGGCGGTCACCCGCCGCCGCCGCGGCTCGATTGCCGCGGTCATCGCCGGCCTGGCCGTCATCGGTGCGGTCACCGCCGCCTGGATGGCGAACCGGACCGTCGACCCTGAGCGATCGGGACAGCATCGTCATCGGCCAGTTCGAGAACACCACGTCCGATCCGGTCTTCGACGAAACGCTGTCCACCGCCCTGAAGGTCCACCTCGGACAATCGCCATTCCTCGACCTCATCCCGGATCAACGGATCCGCGAGACGCTGGAATCGATGGACCGGCCCGCCGACGCGCGGCTCGATCACGCGGTAGTCCGCGAGATCTGCCAGCGGCTCAGCGTCAAGGCGATGCTGGAAGGATCGATCGCGGCGCTCGGCAGCCACTATGTGGTGACGCTCACCGCCACCGACTGCCAGAGCGGCGAGGCGCTCGCGCGGACTCAGGCCGAAGCGACGACCAAAGAGGGCGTGCTCGCCGACCTGGGGGCGATCTCGTCGTCGATGCGGACCAAGCTCGGTGAATCGCTGCCGTCGATCCGGCAGTTCGACGCGCCGATCGAACAGGCGACCACGCCCTCGCTGACCGCGCTCAAGGCCTACACGCTCGGTCTCGAAGAACGGCGGCGCGGACGCGAGCTGGAGTCGATCGCCTTCTTCAATCAGGCGATCGAAAGCGATCGGAATTTCGCGTCGGCCTACACGACGCTGTCGACCGTGTATGGCAGCCTTGGCGAATGGCGGCGCAGTGAAGATTTCGCGCGGCTCGCCAACGGCGTCACCCGGCGGCTGAGCGAGCGGGAGCGCCTGTTCATCGCATACCAGTACCACGACCGGGTCACCGGCAACCAGGACCGCGCCGCCGAAACGCTGGAGTTGTGGAAGGCGGCGTATCCGCGGGACTTCCGGCCGGTCAACGCCCTGGCGCTGATCTACAACCGGCTCGGCCGCTACGATCGTGCCATCGCCGAAGCGCATGAGGCGTTGCGGCGCAGTCCCGGCCACCCGTTCCCGCTGTCGAACCTCGCGTTTGCGTTTCGATCGCTCGGCCGCGACGAGGAGGCCCGCAGAATCGCCGAGCAGGCGGTCACGCTGGGGGTCGAAACGACGCCGACGCGGCGGCTCCTCTACCAGATCGGGCTGGTCGCGGGCGACGGATCCGCCGCCACGCACCTGGCCTGGGCCAGGAGCAAGCCACGGGAATTCGATCTGGTCTCGGCCGAAGCACAGGCGGCGGCGTTCGGCGGACGCCTCCACGAGGCGGCGGCGCTCTATCAACGCGCCACCGACATCGCGATCGCGCGCGGCTTGCGCGGCACGGCGTCGGGTTACGCCGCCCACCTGGCGTGGACCGAGGCCCTGTATCGCGACCCGTCAGCGCCGACTGATCACATCAAGCGCGTCATCACCCGAATCGACGCCGAATCCGACGCCCCGGGGACGGTGCCACGCTTTCGTGCCGCGGCGGCGTTCGCGCCTGGTCGGCATGGTCTCGGAAGCACAGGCGCTGGTGGCCGGCGCCGAGCAGCGATATCCCGAATCCACCTTCGTCCGCACGGTGCTCGGTCCGACGACGCGGGCGGCGATCGCGATCCATCGCGGCCAGCCGGCTGAGGCGATCGAGGCGCTGCGAGCCGCGACCCCGACCGAGACCGGCACGGTCGCCGGCCTCGTGCCGTTCTACCTGCGTGGCGAAGCGCACCTGCTCAAGCGCGAGTACCCGCGGCGGTCCGGGAGTACGAATCGGTCCTCGTACACCGGGGAGTCGATCCGTTCTCGCCGGTGGTGCCGCTGGCGTCTCTGGGCATCGCCCGCGCCCGGGCGCGATCCGGCGATCGCGACGGCGCGCGGCGCGCCTTCGACGAGCTGTTCAGGATCTGGACGTCGGCGGACGCGGACTTCCCGCCACTCCTGGCCGCCCGTGCAGAGTACGCGGCAGTGAAGTAGAGTCGACGCTGACTCCTCACCCCGTTCAGCCGGTGCGCATCTCCCACTACGAGCTCCTCCAGCGGATTGGCCGGTACGGCACGACCGAGATCTATCGCGCCCGCGATCTGCGGCTGGATCGCGAGGTCGCGATCAAACTGCTGCGGCCGGAGCAACTGGCCATGCCAGGCGCGATCGATCGCTTCCACCGCGAGGCCCGGATCGCCTCGCTGGTCTCTCACCCGCACGTCTGCGCGGTGCACGAATCGGGCGAGGAGCAGGGACAGCCCTTCCTGGTCTGCGAGCTGCTCGAGGGTCGTCCGCTGGACGAGCTGATCGCCGGCATGCCGCTGACGGGCGACCGGCTGCTCGAGATCGGCGCCCAGCTCGCGGATGCGCTGGGGGCGATCCACCGGCGTGGCCTGGTCCACGGCAACCTGGTACCGGCCAACGTTTTCATCACCAACGACGGCCACGTGAAGCTGCTGGAGCTCGGGGCCGCGGGCGGGCCACCGCGCGACGACATCGCCACGGTGCGCGATGCCAGCGGGTCGACCACCACCGGCCTGGAGCTGCCGCCACCCCGCCTCGAGGCCGACGGTGCGCTGCTGCACGCCTCTCTCGCTCCCGAACAGATCGCCGGACAGCCGAGCGATCACCGCGCTGACATCTTCGCGGCCGGGACCGTGCTGTACGAGATGGCAACCGGCCGTCCCGCCTTCCCCGGTGACACGCCAGGCCAGGTGGCCGCGGCGATTGCCGGCCGGCAGCCTCCTCACCCCCGCAAGGTGAACCGACGCCTGCCGCCGGGGGCCGGCAGAATCATTGTCCGCGCGCTGGCGAAGGAGCCCGAGCGCCGGTATCAGTCGGCGGCGGAGCTGTTCGAGGATCTGCGGCGCGCGGGCGCCAATGCGGCGCTCCTGGGTCGCCTGCCGCCGCGGTTGCAGTCGCGGCGGACGCTCGTGGCGGCCGGAGCCGCGGCGGCCCTGGCGATCGTGGCCGCGTCGATCGGGTTGACCGGACGCGCGCGCGGCTGGTGGCCGCTGGCCTCGGCCCGGGCGCAGCGGAGCACGGTCCTGGTGAGTCACGTCGCCAACGGCACGGGCGATCCGGACTTCGATGGCACGTTGCGCGAAGCGGTCACGGTCTACCTGGCGCAGTCGCCCTATCTCGATCTGGTTTCCGACGAGCGGATCCGCGGCACGCTGCAGTTGATGGGACGCGACTCGTCTCTCCGCATGACCCATGAGACGGCCCAGGAGGTGTGCCAGCGTCTCGGGCTGCAGGCGATGCTCGAAGGGAGCGTCTCGGCGGTGGGGCGCACCACGGTCGTGGCCCTGGCCGCCACCGATTGCGCCGACGGCGCCACCATCGCGCGGCGACAGGTGGACGTCGAACGCAAGGAAGACGTCCTGCGGGCGATGGGCGCGATCACCGCCGACCTGCGTGAAGCGCTCGGCGAGTCCCGGACCTCGCTGGCGCGGCACAACGTGCCGATTGAAGAGGCCACCACCCCATCGCTCGACGCGCTGAAGGCCTATGCGGAGGGAACGTCACGCCGTGCGGCCGGGCGGGAGACCGAAGCGATCCCGTTCTTCGAGCGTGCGATCGCGCTCGACCCGCGCTTCGCGCTCGCCTACACGACGCTGTCGAGCCTGTACGGGGGCCTGGGTGAGACGGGCCGCAGCGAGGAGCTGGCGCGCCGGGCGTTCGACAATCGCGGCCACGTCAGCGAGCGCGAGCGGCTCTTCATCACCTATCAGTACCATGACCGCTCCACCGGCGATCAGACGAAAACCCGTGAGACGCTGGAGGTCTGGAAGCGCACCTATCCCCGTGACTACCGGCCAGCGAACGCGCTGGCGGTGCTGCTGAATCGTCTCGGCGATTACGATGCCGCGATCGAGGAAGCGCGTGAGGCGATCCGCCGCAATCCCGATCACGCGTTCCCGCGCTCGAACCTGGCGTATGCGCTGCGGGGGGCCGGCCGGTTCGCCGAAGCGCGGCGGGTGGCAGACGAGGCGCTCGGCCGCAATCTCGGCACCGGGCCACTGCGCCGGCTGTCGTATCAACTCGCGGAGCTCGACCACGACGAGGTCGGGACGCGGGCACAGATGGACTGGGCGACACAGAGCGCCGTCGGATTCGACATCACCGGCGCGCGCGCGCAGGTGGCGGCGTTTCACGGCCGGATGGGCGAGGCTCGACGGCTCTACGCGGAAACGATCGCCGGGGCGAGGGCGCAGGGCTACACCCAGGTCGCGTCGGGGTACGCCGCCGTGGCCGCGCTGACCGAGGCGCTCTACGGCTACGAGGCCGAGGCGATCGCCCAGGCGCGAAGCGTCATCCAGGCCGCGGCGCCGAACGAACCGCAACTGCGCGCCGCGACCGCACTGGCGCTGGCCGGTGCGGTCGACGAGGCGGAGGCGGTGATCCGGCGCCTGCGTCACGTGCGCCCCGAGGACACCCTGCTGCACACCGCCTATCTCCCCATCGCCGAGGCCGCCGTCCTCCTCCCCCCCACCGCCCCGCCCACCCCTCCCCCGGGGGTCAGATCTCGATTTTCGAACGCCCGCGATCGCGGGGCCGCCGCCGTCGAGCAACTGCGACCCGCGGTCGGCCACGAGCGCGGGATCGTCGCCGCGCTGATGCCGGCGTATCTGCGCGGCGCGGCGCGGCTGGCAGCGGGCGATGCCGAGGGGGCGGCCCGGGAATTTCGTGTCGTCCTTGAACACCGCGGTGCCGACCCGTTCTCACCGGTGTGGCCGCTGGCGCAGCTCGGCTTGGCCCGCGCCCTGGCGGATACCGGGCGCGCGGCGGAGTCGCGGCAGGCCTACGACGCCCTGCTCCACACCTGGCTCAACGCCGATCCCGACCTGCGGCCCCTCGCTGCCGCGCGCCGCGAGCGCCCCCGGGGTCAGATCTCGATTTTGCGAAGTCGCAGCGCTGAAAACGCGAGGTACTGGCCGCTTTTCTGGGCCTCGACGGTCTCGACCGCTGTCGTTGGCAACAATGCTTTCTGCCAGCCTCGTTGAGTGACCCGGATTTCATCAAACTGCGGTTCGACAAATCGAGATCTGACCCCAGCCGCCGTTGTCATCACACATCAAGCAGCAGCCGCTGTCGCTCACCGTCGAGCAAGTCGTCCAGATCCTCGGGCGCCCCGACGCGATTGCTGAGATTCCCTTGCGGTTCTGAGATCGGCCAGCCGTGTGGTCGTCCTAGGATGAGCTTCAACGCCGACCGACGTCGCTGCAGGCAGGGCGAATCGGCCAGATAATCAGATTCGAGGAACTGATCCGATGACCAAAACCATTCCCGTACCTTCTGATGTCGCGGCTCCGGCCGCGGATGCCGCCGTCACCGCCAGCGGCCTCGCCACAAAAGTAATCGCGCCGGGCTCCGGCACCCAACATCCTCGTGCGAGCTCGCGCGTTCGCGTGCACTACAGCGGCTGGACAACCGATGGCCAGATGTTCGATAGCTCGGTGGCGAGAGGTGAGCCGATCTCGTTTGGCTTGAATCAGGTGATTGCCGGTTGGACCGAGGGCGTGCAACTGATGGTCGAGGGTGAAACACGTCGACTGTGGATTCCTGAACGTCTGGCCTACGGCGGTCAGCGAGGCGCACCCCAGGGAATGCTCGTTTTCGACGTGGAGCTAATCAAGATCGAATCGTAGGGTTATCAAGATCGAACCGAGGGTCAGATCTCGATTTCCCAAACCCCGATCCGTCGCACTGGAGCATCCAGCTCGCCGTCTACTTCGAATATCGAGATCTGACCCCGCCGGCGTCTCAAACTGGACTCGCTGTCCAGTGGGCCTCCGTTGTTTCGGGCAACCGCCACCGTATCGACGTGGCGATAACTGCAACAATCGGCGGCGGTCGACCTCTCGCTTTCTGCCGACTCCGGGGACAGAGGGCGCAGTTTAAGGCGTATTTTGACGATTTGCGACTCGGCCCAACCGTTGCTCTTCGCGAAGAGCATGGCCCGACCGCTCAGACTGAACGTCCCAGGGATGCTTCATCACGTGATGTCGCGCGGCAATGACAAGCGTGAGATGTTCATCGACGATGTGGACTACGAGAGGTATCTCTGCCTGCTCGAGCGGTCGGCGGAGCGGTTTGGCGTCGAAGTCGTCGCGCTCTGTCTGATGCCGAATCATGTGCACCTCTTGGTGAAGCCGCACCACCATCCGCTGTCGCGGATGATGCAGCACCTCAATGGCTCGTACTGCGGGTGGTTCAACCGACGACACGGGCGAGTCGGCCACGTCCTTCAAGGGCGGTACAAGTGCCAGATAATTGAAGGTGGGCCGAGCTTCCTGCGGGTTCTCCGTTACGTTGTAATGAATCCGGTTGCGGCTCGAATGGTGGCACATCCGGCGGACTGGCCATGGAGCAGCTACTCGCATGCGGTGGGGCTCGACGATCGGATGCCCTTCCTGTCCCTCTCGGATATCTGGCGCGCGTTCGATGCTCAGAATAGCCTCAACGCGCAGCAGGCCTTCAAGGGATTCATCGAACAGGGCGTGCCATCGGACGACGGCCCCGCTGGCCTCCTGATTGGGTCTGATGGTTTCGTTCGCAGCTTCGAGTCGATGCTGGCGCCACACCGAAACAATCGTGAGCTGGTTCATGCCGAGCGATTCGCCGCACGTCCATCAATCGCCGAGCTGATACCGGAGAGAACCCGTGGGCCAGGCTTCGAACATGCCGCCCTTCGTGCATTCCAGACCTACGCCTTCACGCTGAGAGAGATTGCGGAGCATGTTGGAGCTTCGCCCTCGGCGGTCTGGCTCTGGACCCAGCGCGCTGCTCGCGCTGCGTAGCGATCGATGTAACCAAACTCTCCGCAGGCTGGGCCCGCTCACCGATCGCGTGGCTCGCTCGCCACTCTTGCGACTGTGCGACGTCGCTCTTGCCGCCGGTTGCAGACCCCCGCTGAAACCCTACTTCCATCACGGCATTAACATCGGCTTCCGTCGATGACAATCTCGATCCGTGAGAAGCGCCTCACTCCCGCTTTTCATTGTCCGAGGCTGAACGCCGTCAGTCGGTAGCTGAGTTAGTTATGCGCGTCTAAGCCAGCGGCCCGTCCGAGACCTCCGGCTCGGGGTCAGATCTCGAATTTAGTACCGCTCCTCGAGCCACGCGAAAATCGAGATCTGACCCCTCGTCGGTCCGGCGGGCGCGCGACCCGTCCGTGAATGAGGCGCGTGACGGCTTTTAGTCCGCGCAGCGGCCCGCGAGTGAGCCGATGAAGAATCGAGATCTGACCCCACGATCGGGGGGCGTGCTATACAAAGGGTCATTGCTGCGTCAGCGTGAATGCCACATTCGCAATATTCAGCGTGCCCGACCGCGGCGCGCCGGTCGCGTTCGCCTCGACGGTGAACTGCACAGCTCCGGCCCCTGACCCCGACGCGCCATCCGTGATCACGAGCCACGGCGCCGCGCTGACCGCGGTCCAGGCGCAGCCGGTGCCGGTGGTGACCGACACGCTGCTGGCGCCGCCGGGCGCCCCCATGGTCTGCGACGTGGCGCTCAGGCTGAACGTGCACCCGCCGTCCTGCGTAACCGTGACCGTACGACCCGCGACCGCAATCGTCCCGCTCCGCGCCGGACCGGCGTTGGGAGCGATCGAGAGATCGACACCGCCACTGCCGCTCCCAGCTGCAGCGCCGCTCACCGCGATCCATCCCACCGCACTCACCGCCGACCACCCGCACGATGACCCGGTCGAGATGTCAACTCGCGCCGCGCCGCCGCCCGCTCCCGCCGTGAGGCTCTCCGGCGAGACCACGTAGGCGCAGCCTCCGTCCTGCATCACGGTGAATGTCTGTCCGGCGATGGTGGCGGTGCCGAGGCGCTGCGCACCGGTGTTGGCCTGCACGTCAACCTGCACCGTGCCGCCGCCGCTTCCGCTGGCGCCCGACGGCACGCTCAACCACGGCACCTGACTCGACGCCGTCCACGCGCAGCCGCCGGGGGACGTCACCGTCACCGGCACGCTCCCGCCAGACGACGCGACCGTCTGTGATGTTGGCGTGATCGCGAACGAGCAGCCGCTATTCTGATCGATGGTGAAGGTGCGGCCGGCAATCGTCGCGCTCCCCGACCGCGCCGCTCCGCTATTCACCTGCACCGCCAGCTTCACGCTGCCGCTGCCGCTCCCGGACGATCCGGCAGCGACGCTGATCCACGGCGTGCTGCTCGACGACGACCACGGACAGCCCGACACGGTCGTGACCGCCACGTTCGTGTCACCAGCCGCCGCGGACATCGTCACTCGCTCGGGGGCGAGGCTGAAACTGCAGTTCTCGGCCTGCGACACCGTGAACGTGCGACCGCCGATCGTCAATGTGTCCGAACGCAGCGGCCCGTTGTTGGCCGCAGCAGTGAAGCCGACGGTCCCGTTGCCGGTGCCGGACGCGCCGGACGCAATCGAGAGCCAATTGGCGTTGCTCGTCGCGGTCCAACTGCACCCGCCGCCGGCCGTCACTCCGACCGTCCCGCTGCCGCCGGCGACGGGAGCGTTGAACGTCGGCGACGCGAGCGCGATCGAGCAGCCGTTCCCTTGACTGACGGTGAAGGTCTTGCCGGCAGCAGTGATTGCGCCACTACGCGAGGGGCCTGTGTTCGTGCTGGCGGTGAATCGCACCGTCCCGTCGCCCGTGCCTGACGCTCCCGATGAGATCGTCACCCACGGCACGGTCGACGCCGCGCTCCAGCCGCAGCCAGACCCCGTCTGAACGGCGAATGATCCCTGTCCGCCATCGTCATCGATCGTGGTGGAGGTCGGAGACAGTGTGAACGCGCAGCCTTCTCCCTGATTCAGAGTGAACGTCCGCCCTGCGATGGTGAGCGTGCCGCTTCGGGCAGGACCCGTCGTCGCTGCGGCAGCATATTGGACGTCTCCGTTGCCGCTGCCGGTGCTTCCGGAGGCAATGGTCAGCCACGATGCGTTGCTCGATGCTGTCCAGGCGCAGCCGCTTCCGGCGCTCACCGTGACCTTTCCGGTCGATGCGGCCGAAGGTGCAGTCGCAGACTCGGGTGTGATCGAAAACGCGCATCCCGGCGACTGGGTGATTGCGATTCGCTGTCCAGCGATCGTGGCGCTGCCCGAACGAGCCGGCCCAGTCGTCGCCGCGACAATCAGACTTACGGTTCCGTCTCCGCTGCCAGACGATCGGCCTTGCAGTGTGATCCAGCTATCGTTCGACGCAGCCGACCAGTCGCACTCCCGATTCGCCGTCACGTTGAAAGATACCGTGCCACCGGACGAACCAACCTGGCCGGCCGCGGGCTGGACCACGTAGGCGCATCCCTGCGACTGCGTCACGGTGAAGGTCTCGCCGGCGACGATGGCGGTACCGCTGCGCGAGCGACCCGACGTAGCCGCGACGCTGAAGGTGACCGGCGACGGGCCGCGTCCGGCGGCCGGCGTCACGGTCAGCCAGCTGGCGTTCGTGGCCGCGGTCCAGGGACACGCCGGAGACGTGGTAATCGCAATCGCGCCGGCGCCGCCGCTGGGGGGGACTGACTGCGAAGCCGGCGCGATCGCATACGTGCAGCCCTCCGACTGGGTGACACTGAATGTCTGACCGGCAACGGTGATGGTCGCGCTGCGTGGAGGGGCGGTGGATGCGGGCACATCGAACGACAGAGTGCCATTCCCCTGTCCACTGGTCGTGCGAAGCTGAATCCAATCGGCGGCGGTCGCCGCGGACCACGCGCACATCGAGCTGGATGCGCGAACCTGGACCTGCCCGCTGCCACCGCCCTGACCGAAACTGACGGCGCTCTCGCCAAGCACGATCTCGCACGCCCCAGCCGACTGACTGACTTCCGTTCGCTGCCCGTTCGCGATGATCGACCCTCGACGCATCTGCGGGTCCGGGTTCACGGTCGCGACGAATTCGACCGCGCCGTCCCCCTGCCCGTTCGCGCCCGACTTGATGGTCAGCCACGCCCCTTCGGCCGAGGCGGACCACGCGCACTCCCGCGCCGCGGTGACCGCAATCGACGCCGTGCCTCCCTCGGCGGGGAGTGGCGCGTCCACGGGCTGCATCGCAATACCGCAGCGGACGATCTGCGTCGGGGCGGTCATGCTGGTGGCCGCCGACCCGCCACACGAAGACGTGGCGAGCAGCAGGCTCGCAGCGGCGGCGACGGTAGCGATACGGCTGAGGAGATTACGGCTGAGGATGGGCGTGGTTCGCATCTGTCAAGTTGCCCCGGTAACGGGGGCCTGCAGGCGCGCAGCAACTCAAGATTGCCGCCAACCACCCTATCGATGAACGAGTCGAGCTCGACTGGAAGATCCGAACGAAATGACGAGGTATCCGGAGCGACGATCAGGGCGCCCGTGAACGATCGGAGATCAATTCCCCACGTCTACCCAATCTAGGGTGCGGGACACCGCTTTTTGCCATCCGGCGTATCCGCTCTGACGCTGGTCGCCGGTCCAGCGAGGCTCCCATTGCCGATCCTTCTTCCAGTTCTGGCGAAGGTCGTCGAGGCCGCTCCAGACGCCGGTGGCCAGGCCAGCGGCGTAGGCGGCGCCAAGCGCCGTCGTCTCCGCAACCACCGGCCGCACAACCGGTACCCCCAGGATGTCGGCCTGCATCTGCATCAGGGTATCGTTCACTGTGGCGCCACCATCGACCTTCAACACCTCGAGTGTGACCCCTGAGTCCTTGACCATCGCATCCAAGACGTCACGGGTCTGATAACAGATCGATTCGAGCGTCGCACGAGCGAGGTGCGCCCGCGTGTTGAAGCGCGACAGCCCGACGATGGCGCCCCGGGCGTCGGACCGCCAGTGGGGCGCGAACAAACCTGAGAAGGCAGGCACGAAGAACATTCCGCCGTTGTCGGGGACGCTGTTCGCGAGCGGCTCGATTTCCGCCGCTGACGAGATCACTCCGAGCTGATCGCGCAGCCACTGAACGGCGGATCCCGTCACGGCAATGGAGCCTTCGAGAGCGTAAATCGTGTCCGCCGTGCCGATCTGATAACACACAGTCGTCAACAGGCCAGACGCGGACGGCACGATCTCGCGGCCGGTGTTCAAGAGCATGAAGTTGCCCGTGCCATAGGTATTTTTGGCTTCGCCAGGCGCGACGCACACCTGCCCGACGGTCGCGGCCTGCTGATCCCCGAGATCGCCACAGATCGGCACCTCGCCACCGACCGGCCCGGTGCGCCGGGTCACTCCGTAAAACGCCGCATCGGACGATGAGCGGATCTCGGGCAACATGCGCGGCGGAATCCCGAACACCTCCAGGAGCTCCGGGTCCCACTGGCGCGTGCGGAGATCCATCAGCATCGTGCGGCTGGCATTGGTCACGTCGGTGACGTGAACCCCTCCGTCGCGCCCGCCGGACAGGTTCCAGATCACCCACGAATCGATCGTGCCGAAAATCGCTTCACCGCGATCCACGGCGGCGCGGACCCCCTCGACGTTGTCGAGGATCCATTGCAGCTTCGCGCCGGAGAAATAGGTCGCGGGTGGCAGGCCGGCGCGCTCGCGAATCAGTCGCGCCTTTGCGGGATCAATCGCCGACACAATCCGATCGGTGCGGGTATCCTGCCAGACGATGGCGTTGTACCAGGGCCGGCCGGTGCGAGGATTCCAGACCACGGTGGTCTCGCGCTGGTTGGTGACGCCGATGGCCGCGAGATCGGTCGCGACCAGCCCGCCGGCGTTCAACGCTCCGGCAATCGACTCGTTGACGCGCGCGGCGATCTGCAGCGGGTCGTGCTCGACCCAGCCGGGCCGCGGCAGAATCTGATCGTGTTCCACCTGATGCCGCGCGACTTCCCGCCCTTGACGGTCGAAGACCATGAACCGGGTGCTGGTCGTGCCCTGGTCGACGGCGCCCACGTACTGCTTCATCACCACTCCATGGAATTGTGTGCCCCGGCGTTCGGGCCGACTAGAATCCGAGCGCGAAGTAGAGACCCGCCCCGGCGATGCCGCCGATCAGCGGACCCACAATCGGCACCCAGGCGTAGTCCCAGTCCGACGTGCCCTTTCCGGGGATGGGGAGCAGTGCGTGCGCCAGCCGAGGACCCAGGTCGCGGGCCGGATTGATCGCATATCCGGTGGCACCCCCCAACGACAGCCCGATCCCCAGGACGAGGATGCCGACCAGAAGGGGCTGGAGCCCGCGACTGAACACGAACGACAGATCGACGTCGCCGGGCTTCGAGAGCGTCTGGGCGTTGGCGGCGATCGCCAGAATGCCGAAAAGCAGCACCGCCGTGCCGACGACCTCTGCGATCACGTTGAACAACGGCCGCCGGATGGCTGGACCGGTGGCGAACACCGCCAGCTTCAGGTCGGGATCGGCCGTGGTTTCCCAATGGGGCAGATACACCAGCCAGACGAGGACCGCCCCGGCGAACGCGCCGATCAACTGCGCCGCGACATATAGCGGCACGTCCGCCCAGGGGAAGCTGCCGATCGAGGCGAGCCCGATGGTCACGGCGGGATTGAGATGCGCGCCGCTCAAGCGCCCCACCGCGTATACGGCCATGGCGACCGCCACGCCCCACCCGACCGTAATGACAATCCACCCGCTGTTCTGGCCTTTCGTCCGGCTCAACACGACATTGGCCACGACGCCGTCACCCAGCAGGACGAGCAGCATCGTGCCCAGCAACTCCGCCACAAAAATTTGCATGGTGCGGAATCTTCGGTGGAGCCCAACAAAGAGTCAAGTCCGCTGTGGCTGGCGCGCTGGGCGGAGATGGCCGACCTTGGTCCGCACCGCGCAAAGAGGAGTGCGTATTCGTGTGGTTTTACAATGATCGGACGTGACCAGGGTTTCGAGTCTCGACGGTGAAGCGTTCGATGTGGCGGTGATCGGCGGCGGCATCATCGGCTGCGGGGTGGCCCGCGATGCGGCGCTTCGCGGCTTCAGAGTCGCCCTCATCGAGCAGGGGGATTTCGGCAGCGGCACCACCGCCGCGTCCACCCGCATCGTCCACGGCGGGTTGCGATATCTCGAACAAATGGACCTTCGCCTGGTACGGCTCGACCTGCGAGAGCGCGAAACCCTGTTGAGAATTGCGCCTCACCTCGTGAAGCCGCTCGAGTTCCTGATTCCGTTCTTCGGCGATCGGCGTCTTGCGGCGCTCAAATTCCGGGTGGGCCTGGCGCTCTACGATGCTTTGAGCTTCGACAAGAGTCTGCCTTCGCGGCGATGGCTGACGTCGAGCGAGGCTAGGACGGCCGATCGCAGCCTCGATCGGCCAGAGGTCAGCGGCGCTGCGGCGTACCACGACGCCCGCGTCGACTCCCCCGAACGCTTGGCGGTCGAGAACGTGATCGACGCTGAGCATCACGGCGCTCGAGCCGTCAACTACTGCGAAGTCACCGCGATTAGCGAGCAGAATGCCGGCGGCGCGGGGTTGACCGTGCGGGTTCGCGATCGGCTCGACGAGCAGGAGGTGGCGCTCACGGCTGCCGTAGTGATCAATGCCACCGGTGCGTGGGTGGACCGCGTTGCCGCGGCCCTGACCGGCCGTCACACCGCGGCGATCCGCACGACGAAGGGGATCCACCTGGTGTGCCGGCCGCTGACGGAGCGCGCGCTGGTCTTGTTCTCGGAGGTCGATCAGCGCCTGCTGTTTGCGATCCCGCGCGCCGGCCTGACCTGGATCGGCACGACGGACACGGATTTCAGCGGCGACCCCGGGACCGCGCGGGCGACACACGCCGATGTCGACTATCTGCTCCGGTCGGTGCGGCGGGCGTTTCCGTCGCTCGAACGCAAGGATGTGCTGTTCACGACGGCGGGCGTGCGCGCGCTGGTGCGGCGTGGAGGCACTGAGTCGTCGGTGTCGCGGATGCACAGGGTCGTCCTTGGCGAACCGCTCGGCCCGCCCGGGGTGATTACGGTGCTTGGCGGCAAGATCACGGGATATCGGGCGATCGCGGAGGAAGTCGTGGATGTTGTCTGTCGCTGCCTCCGAGCTCGTCGTCGGTGCATTACGGCGGAGCGGCCATTGCCGGGCGCGGCCGATCGGTCCGAGACGGCAGGTCCTAGCGGTAACGCCGCGTCGGCGGGCGATCGGGTGTGGGAGCATCTCGTCGAGCTGTACGGGTCGCGGGCGGTGGAGGTCGTCGCGCTCGCGGATGCGGCTCCGGCGCTAGGGGCACCCTTGTCACCCGCCTATCCGGACATCGGAGCAGAAGTCGTCTATGGTGTTCGCCGCGAGTACCTGCGTGCGGCTCGAGGACTTCATGCGGCGGCGCACGCTGTTGGCGGCCACCGCCGATCGGGGAGCACAAGCCGTCGCCGCCGCCGCCGCCCTGATGGCCCGCGAGCTCTCCTGGTCCCCAGCCCGCCAAGCCGCCGAGGCCTCCGCCGCCCTCCACCCCCTGGGGTCAGATCTCGATTTTTCAGCCTGAGCTCCGTTGTCTCAGCCTGAGCTGGGGTCAGATCTCGAAATTTTGCGTCGCCGGCGCTAGGTCACAGCGGGGTCAGATCTCGAGTTTCGAAGCGCACGAGGCCCGGCCGGCCGCACAGAATCGAAAATCGAGATCTGACCCCCACAAGCGGGGCGGGTGCTCCGGTGGATCGACAGCAATCGCAACCTCGATCAATTCATCGGCAAAGTGATCACGGCACTCAGCCGCTAAGGCCCCAACAACTACCAAGCCAGCGTCAAGCAATACCGGGGTCAGATCTCGATTTTCTCGTCAACCGACTCGTCATCCAACACGGCCGACAATTTCGAGAATCGAGATCTGACCCCGATACGGGCCGGACGGGGCGGGGGCCAGGCTGATCCAGTCGGGGCGGACGGCGCCGACGCATCCGGGGTCAGATCTCGATCTGTCAGAGTTGTTGCTGCCGCGACTCGGCTGGCCCGCATTCGAATTTCGGCCTGTCTCGAAGTTCGAGATCTGACCCCGCGGGACTCCTGAGGGGCGGCTCCCAACCAGGCACCCCGCGGCGTGCGGATGGAGGATCGAGATCTGACCCCGAAGGAAGTGGGGGCGGCGCGCCGGGAGCGAGGGGGGGCGGGAAGAGGAGACGGGGGGGACAGACGCGGGGGTAGGGCAGAAACTGCAACCGCACCGCCGCGGGCGGGGACGGTATGGCCAGGAAAATTGAAGATTCCCGTACGGGGCGGCAATAATAGGGCCGCGTGCGCGCGTCCTTCCGCTTCCCCCTGACCTTGGTCGCATTGGCGACCGTCGCTGCCGTCAGTCGACTCACACTCACGACCCCGACGGCGCAGACTCCGGCATCGGGCTACCGGGAATCGATCAGCGGCACCTTCGTGACCTTCGACATGGTGCGCGTGCCAGGCGGAGCGGCGACGGTCGACGGCACCAGCGTCGCGGTGGCGCCGTTTCTGATCGGGCGGACCGAGGTCACCTGGGATCTGTTCGACGTCTACGCTCACGCGCTGGACGCCGCCAAGTCGGGCGCCACGGTCGATGCCGTCGCGCGGCCGTCGAGCCCGTACGGCGCTCCGGACTACGGCTGGGGACATGCGGGCTACCCGGCGATCAGCGTGACCCGCCAAGCGGCCGACGCCTTCTGCGCGTGGCTCTCCACCAAGACCGGCAAGACCTATCGGCTCCCGACCGAGGCGGAATGGGTGCGCGCCGCCACGCTCGCCGCCGGCGGCGGGACGGCCGCCGCGACGGGCGAGGCCATGACCTGGCATCGCGACAACGCCAAGGGCACAACCCATCCGGTCGGGACCCTGAAGCCCGACGCACTCGGCTTGTCGGATCTGTTCGGAAACGCCGCCGAATGGGTGACTGCCGCGGACGGCAGACGGGTCACGCGCGGCGGCTCGTTCCGCGACCCGCTCGCCGGGACCGGCCCCCTGGCGCGCGCCGAGCAGGATTCGTCCTGGAACGAGCGCGACCCCCAGCTTCCCAAGAGCCGCTGGTGGCTCTCGGACGGTCCCTTCGTTGGGTTCCGGGTGGTCTCGGACGGCAAGTGACACGTGCGGATCAGGCCGTGACGCAATGAACGATGGTAGAGGAGAGACGTCCATGAACGACAGACTTCCACCGCTGACCCGCCGCACCTTCATCGAGACGACCACGACAGCCGCGGCGGCGATGATGTTTCCGAGCGGCGTGCATGCCCAGGGCTCGGATGCGATTCGGGTGGGGGTGATCGGCACCGGCGGCCGCGGCACCGGCGCGATTGCCAACATCCTCAGCGCCGCTGACGGCATCCAGATCACGGCGCTCGGCGATCTCAGCCCGGATCGCATCGAGCAGTCGCGCATGAGTCTCGACAAGGAAGCCGGCGACGATTCCGCGTTCGCCGCCAAGTACAAGGCGGGATTCAAAGTCACCGGCGAGCGGATCTACACCGGCTTCGACGCCTACAAAAAGGTGCTCGCGTCCGATGTCGACCTGGTGATCCTGGCGACGCCGCCCGGGTTCCGGCCGATGCACCTCGCCGCGGCAGTCGCCGCCGGCAAGCATGTCTTCACTGAGAAGCCGGTGGCTACCGACTCCGTCGGTATCCGCTCGGTGCTGGCCACTTACGAAGCGGCGCAAAAGAAGAGGCTGGCGATCGCCGCCGGCACGCAGCGCCGCCATCAGGCGGAATACCTCGCCACCATCGAGCGGCTCCATGGCGGCGCGATCGGCGACATCGTCAGCGGGCAGGTATTCTGGAATCAGGGCGGACTGTGGAACCAGGGGCGGCAGGCCAGCTGGTCGGATACTGAGTGGCAGATCCGCAACTGGCTCTACTTCACTTGGCTCTCCGGCGACCACATCGTCGAACAGCATGTGCACAACATCGACGTGGCGAACTGGGTGCTGCGCGGACACCCGGTGCGCGCGATTGGGGTCGGCGGGCGGCAGCAGCGAGTCGATCCGAAATACGGGCACGTCTTCGACCACTTCGCAGTGGACTTCGAATACCAGAACGGCGCCCGCGTGATGAGCATGTGCCGGCAGATCGAAGGCACCGCCACCAGGATCGGCGAGAGCTTCGTCGGCACGCGCGGCAGCTCCGACGCGTCGACCAGGATTGTCGGCGCGAATGCGTGGACCTACCCCAAGCCGGCCCGGTCGATCAGCCCCTACGTGCAGGAGCACACCGACCTGATCGCGAGCATCCGCGCCGGCAAGCCGATCAACGAGCTGAAGACCGTGGCCGAGAGCACGCTGACCGCGATCATGGGACGCGAAGCCGTCTACACCGGTCAGGAACTGACCTGGGACGAGGTGCTCAAAGCGGATCTCGATCTGATGCCGCCCGAGATCACCTTCGGCAAGCTCGAGGTCCCGCCAGTGCCGATGCCCGGCGTGACCAAACTCAATCGGAAGTGGAACACCGGCTGGTCGTAGACTGGGGTCAGATCTCTATTTTTCAGCGGCGCCGGTGGAGATTCGAGATCTGACCCCACCGACCAACCAACTCAACCGGAAGTGGAACACCGGATGGTCGTAGGCCTGGGGTCAGATCTCTATTTTTCAGCGGCGCCGTGGAGATTCGAGATCTGACCCCAACCGACCGACGGGTCAGAGCGGGGTCTGACCCCACCCCTGAGCGGCCGGCAAGCGAGATCGGAATAGACCCGTCCCACTTCCCCCGACGATTTCGTGATCGTCCAAACGGAACTGTAACCACGCCCCGCGGCCGATCCCGCCAATTACCCGTATTTCAACGACTTCTCCTCGGATCCAGGGTTGCAACGTTTCTCGTCACCAGACCATTTCCGACCATGTCATTCCACGACTACGCCGCAACCGAAGCCTCGACGCTCATCGCACGGCTGCTCGCGAGCCAGTCTGACGGCTGCCTCGACCAACTCCGCGCCGTGCGCGCCGCGCTGGACGCCGCCGCCCACGCGCTGGAAGCCGCGCCGCGTCCAGACGCGGACGTCCAGCAGCTGGTGGCCAGGCTGACCGCGGCGTTCGAGAGCGAATCACAGCGCGCCGCCGAGGCGATCCGCCGCGTCACCGAAGAAGGCCAGCGACGGCTCGACGAATCGGACACCGCGCTGATGGCGCAGCTCGAAGAGAATGGCCGGCTCGTCTCGGCAGTGGCGCGCAGCGAAGCCGAGGCCGCGCTGCTCAAGAGCGAGCTTTCCACCGCGTACGAGCGGGCCGACTCGGTCGAGCGGGATCTGACCGCCACCGTCGACGCCCACGCCGAGCTCGAGCGCATTCTCAACGCGACCGACAACGAGCTCCGCCATGCGCGGCAAGAGCGCACCCAGCTCGACGCCGAGCTCGTCGCGGTGCGCGCCACGGTGCAGCGCTCCGGCGGCGAAGCGGACCATTTGCGCCAGGAGCTCGAGCGCATCACCGCCGAGGGCCTGGAGCTGCGCGGAATACTCGAGCGAGTCACCGCTGAAGGCCTGGAGCTGCGCGGATTACTCGAGCGAGTGACCGCTGAAGGATCCGAACGCGGCGAGGCGCTCGCGCGCGCCACCGCCGAGGCACACGACCTTCGCCAGACCCTCGAGCGTACGACCGCTGACGGACGGGAGCTCCGCGAGGCGCTCGACCGGACGACTGCGCAGGCCGGCCAGCTCCAGGTGCACGCCGGACAGCTCGAGAGGTCGCTCGAGAGCTATCAGGCCGAGCGTGTCGAGCTCGATCGGCAGCTGATCGCGTCACACGAGACCCTGGCCGACCGCGACGGGCTTGCCCGCGAGCTCGAGGCAGCGACCGCGCGAGCGCGGACGATCGAGAGCGAGCTGGCCACGATGAGCGAGATCGCCGCAAGCGAGCTCGATGCCGCGGCGGCGCGGGTCACCACGATCGAGACGGCGCTGGCCGAGGCGCAGGCCGCGGTGGCGGAACACGACGCCACCGTGACCGAGCTCGGACTCAGCCGCGCCCGCGCGGTCGCGCTCGAGGCGCAGCAGGCCGAACACGACGAGCAGACGCGTCAGCTGCAGATCCGTCTCGACGACGCCCTCCAGGCGGAATCGAAACTGCGGGAGTCGCTGGCGCGCGCCAGCGATATCCGTCCAGACGAGGAACAGACCGAGGCCCTGCGCTGGGAGCTCGAACGCATGGTCTCGCTGTTCGACGCGTCGGTGCGCGCCGTGAACGAGATGACCAAGGCCCGGAACTCCGGCGATCTCCTGACCGAGCTGGTCAAGCGGCTGTCGATTCAATTCACGCGCGTCGCGCTGTTCCGGGTGAAGAGCCACGGCCTCGAGGCCGAGCAGCACATCGGCTTCGAAGACACTCACATCGGCTCGCTGGTGCTGCCGGTGACCATGGACTCGCTGCTGACCCGCGCCATGAACTCGGGCACGGTGGAAAGCCTCATCGGCGCCGACATCGGCAGCAAGCTGGGTACTCCGTTCGGCGGATCGCCGACCTCGGCGGTGGCGCTGCCGATCGTCCTCCAGGGCACGACGCTCGCGGTGGTGTATGCCGACGACGCGGACATGCCCGACTACGCACGCAGTCCGGCGGTGCACGAGTCGAGCGTCGGCTACGCGAAGCTGCTCGTAGACGAAGCGTCGGTGCTCCTGATGTGCCACACCCACGAGCTCAAGACGCTCGCGGAGCTGCGGCAGTACGCCACCACCCTGCTGCAGGAGGCGAAGGAGATGTACACCGCGGACACCGAGGCGGCGAAGCCCGCGGCGCAGCTGCGCGCACGGCTCAAGGACAACCTCGATTGCGCCAGCCAGCTGTATGCCTACCGCGCCGCGATGGAAGGCACCGCCGCGGCGTCGCTGCTCGACGAGCAGATTGCGGCGGAAATGGCCGGGTCGAGCGCGTTCTCACGCGACCTCGCCGACGTGGTGCACAGCATGTCGAGCGCCGATCTCGGCATCACCGCCGAAGCGTCGTAGCTCACCTCACGGTCGCGGTTTGGGGGTTCGCGGGCTCGCGGGCTTGCCGCGCCGTAGCGCAAAGCGCGAAGGCGGGTCACCGCGTGCCCGGACCCTTGCCTTTCAGGTGCGTGTCGAGAAACTTCAACACCGCGCTATAGCCTTCGATCTGGTTCTTCTTCCTCGTGAACCCATGCCCTTCGTCGGCGAAGACCACGTATTCCACCGGCACGCCGTTCTTCGTCACCGCCGCCACGATGTCGTCTGATTCGGCCTTGATCACCCGCGGGTCGTTGGCTCCCTGCAGCACGACCAGCGGCTTGCGGATCCTGGCGGCGTGGAACACCGGCGACACTTCGTAGAGCATCTTCTCGTCGGCGACCGGGTCGCCCAGCTCCGCGTAGAGCGCCTTGCGCTGCGCTTCCCACCACGCCGGCATCGCGCCGAGGGTGCGCAGCCAGTTCGACACGCCGAAGATGTCCACCCCCACGTCGAACTCGTCCGGCTGAAACGCCAGCGCCGCCAGCACCATGTAGCCGCCGTAGCTGCCCCCATGATGCCATCCGGTGGCATCGACGTAGGCAGCGTGGCCAGATACTTCTTGGCATCGCCATCCCACAGCGGCTCCCGGCCTGCGGTCGTCGGCGGCGAAGAACGTCTTGCCATATCCCGAGCTCCCCCGGTTGTTGATGCCGAGCACGACGTAGCCGTGGTTGACGTAGTACTGCACCAGCCCGCTGTAGCCGCTGGTCGTCTGGCCGCCGGGGCCGCCGTGCACGAACACCAGGGCCGGTGCTTTCGCCGCCGGCGTGGCCTGATGCGGCTTCCAGAGGATGTTCGGGATGGTCATCCCGTCGCGGGCCTTGAACCGCACCACCTGGGTATCGACCAGGTCCGACGGATCGATGTCAGCGCTCAGCGACGAGGTCAGCTTCGCCGGTGTCGCGCCGGCGCCAATCGTCAGCACGTGCAGGTCGTTCGGCGATCGGTCGCCGTTGACATAGAACGCCAGCCGGGCCTCGCTGGGGGCGATTGCCACGCCCCCGATGCCGCCGTTCGGGATCGCCGGCAGTTCGACCGGTTTGCCGGTCGCATTCTCGACCACCGAGATGGTGGCGCGGCCGTCCCGGTTCACGCCGGTCACCCGGTAGCGGCCGTGGTGCGAAAAGGCGGTGAAGGTGATGTCCCAGTCGACCTTCTCGACGTCTTCGTGGGTGCCGCCGGCCAGCGAGTACCGCCGCAGCCGCGTGAACTCGCTGCCGTCGTTCGAGAGGTTAGTAGAGATGCCGGGACGCCGGGTCGAACGTCGCCGGCGAGAACTGCGCCGCGCCCTGATGCGGCGTGAGGTGGGTGAGCGCCTTGGTTGCGGCATTCCAGAGATAGATGTCGCTGTCATTGGTGGTATTGAGCTTCGTCATCGCCACCCACTTGCCGTCACCCGCGATGTCGTCGGGAAAGTGCCCGTGCTCGTTCTGGAGACCAGCGCGCGCGCGTAGGTGGCGGTGTCATAGCGATAGAGGTCGAAATAGCGGGCATCGCGCTCGTTCGAAGCGACGAAGAACGCGCTCCCATCCGGCGTCCAGCCGGCGAACGACGCCTTGAGCTTCGCGCCCGGCGTCAGGTCGCGCTCCTGCCGCGCCTTGTCGAGCACGTAGAGATGATTCAGCTCGTTCCCGCCCCTGGTCGCGCGTGAACAGGATCCGATCGTCCCTCGGGAAGAACGACACCGCGTAGGTGGAATCGGTCGTAGACGACGTGATCGGCGTCCATTCGCCGCCAGTCACCGCGACCGCATACACGTTCCAGATCCCCGTCTTGTTCGACGAGAAGAGAATGCGCGACTCGTCGGCCGAGAACGACGCGCCGGCGATCGACGTGGTGTCGAGGAACTGGTCGATGGTGTATTGGCGCGACGGCCGCACGGTCTGCGCCGAGGCGGCGACCGCGCACAACAGAACCGCCGCCGCCCATCGTGATTGGCGAAGCAACGTCATGAACAGGCTCCTTTTGCCTGCACATTCTGGCACTTCCCGGACCCGCTGCGGGTTGGCATTTTCGCGGTTTCGGGCCATTCTGGGGACGTGATCGAGGTCGCACCCGACTCGCCCGACCCGGTCGAGGGTCCGCCGGCGGTCTCCGCCACCCCCGAACCGATCCCCGCCGAGCCGCCGCCGTCGCGCCCGAAACCACCGATCTGGGCCAAATGGCCCGACGACAAGCTGCTCAACCTGCGGATGTCGGAGCTCAACCTGTCGATCGAAGGCAGCGTGCTCGAAAAGCGGATCGCCGAGCTCCACGAGGAGCTGGCGGCGCGCGGCATCCGCTTCCGCCCGCACTTCTGGCTGTCCGACGAGTGGTTCACGCCGGATGGCGTGCCGGGCGTCGCGATCCCCTTCTACCTCGCGCATCCCCGGCTCGCCCGGCTCGAGCGCGCGCAGATGCTCGAAGTCGAGGGCGGGACGCCCTCCTGGTGCATGCGCATCCTCCGCCACGAGGCCGGCCACGCCATCGACAATGCGTATCTGTTGCGCCGCCGCCGGCGCCGGCTGGCGATGTTCGGCTCCCACTCAATCGAGTATCCCGAGTTCTACACGCCCAAGCCGTACAGCCGCAGCTTCGTCCTGCACATCGACAACTGGTACGCGCAGAGTCACCCGGATGAGGACTTCGCCGAGACATTCGCGGTCTGGCTCAACCCGCGATCCGAGTGGCGCCGCCGCTATCAGGACTGGCCGGCGCTGAAAAAACTCGAGTACATGGACGAGCTGATGGGCGCGATCGCCGATCAGCCGCCGCTGGTCGACAAGCGCCGCACCGTCGATCCGCTGCACCGGATCCGCCGGACCCTCCGACAGCACTATCGCAAGAAGGCCGAGCACTATGCGCTCGACTATCCCGACTTCTACGAGCGCGACCTCCGCCGTCTCTTTCCGCAGCCGGCCGAAGATGCCCGGACCGTCCCCGCATCACGGTTCATCAACCGGATCCGCAAGGACGTGCGCCGCACCGTCGCGGCGTGGACCGGCGTGTATCAATACACGATCGATCAGGTGCTCGAGGAAATGGCGGAGCGCTGCGACGAGCTGTCGCTCCGGTTCGCCGCCGGGGCCGAGGATCGCACCCGGGCCGACTTCATCGTCGTCCTGACCGTGCAGACGATGAACTATCTGCACAGCGGCCGACACCGGGTGGCGCTGTGAAGAAGCGGCGGGTGCTCGTGCTGATGCACGACTACATGGTGCCGCCCGACGACGTGAGCGGGCACGACCTGATGACGGTGTCGTGGAAGACCGAGCACGACGTGCTGGTGACGCTGCGCGAGATGGCGCACGACGTGCTGCCGCTCGGGGTCGGCGACGACCTGGCGGTGGTGCGGCGCACCGTGCAGGCGTGGAAGCCCGACATCGTGTTCAACATGATGGAGGCGTTCCACGAGCTCGGCACCTTCGATCACAACGTGGTGTCGTATCTCGAGCTGCTCCGCGTGCCGTATACCGGTTGCAACCCGCGCGGCCTGATGCTGGCGCGCGACAAGGCGCTCTCGAAAACGATCCTGCACTACCACCGCATTCCGGTCCCGGACTTCGCGGTGGTGCACGTCGGCCGGAAGGTGCGGCCGTACAAGAAGCTGGGATTCCCGGTGATCGTCAAGTCGCTCACGCAGGAAGGATCGACCGGCATCTCGCAGGCGTCGGTGGTCGACGACGAGAGCAAGCTGCGCGAGCGGGTGCGGTTCATCCACGACAGCATCGGCACCGACGCGATTCTCGAGCGCTATATCGAGGGACGCGAGCTCTACGTCGGCATCATCGGCAATGCGCGGCTGACGGTGTTCCCGGTCTGGGAGCTGCACTTCACCAAGCGCGGCGACGAGGTCCACAACATCGCCACCGAGCGCGTGAAATGGAGCGCCAAGTACCAGCGGAAATACGGCATCCAGACCCGCGAAGCGAAGCTGCCGGACGACGTCACGTCACGGATCCAGTACCTCTGCAAGCGGGTCTATCGCTCGCTCGATCTGAGCGGCTACGCGCGGATCGACCTGCGGATGGACGAGCGCGGCAAGGTCTACGTGATCGAGGCCAATCCGAACCCGCAGCTCGGATACGGAGAGGACTTCGCCGAATCAGCGGAGCGGATGGGGATCTCGTACGAGCAGCTGCTGCAGCGCATCATCTCGACGGGCCTGCAGTGGCGGCCCGAGCGCCGCGGGTGACCTCTGGCAAGGCGACGGAGTACCGGATCTCAAAACGGAGCAACGGAGAAAACGGAGGAATCGGAAAAGAAAAGCTTTTTCTTTTTTCTTTCAAAAGAATTTCTTTCCGTTTCCTTCGTTGGCTCCGTTGCTCCGTTTTGGGATCCGGTGCCTCTCCTCTGCTCCGTTCCCTCCTGAAGGGCGGATGTCCTGCGAAGAGATCAACTGGCGACCGCGAAGCCCGCGACCGCCTCGTCGACCGAGTCGAAGCAATCGAAGACGTTCAGGAGCTGCGTGATCGTCATCACCCGGTGACTGCGGGCGGTGAGGTTGGCCAGCTTCATGTCGCCGCCCCGGCGGCGGACGCTGAGGAACCGGCCCACCAGCACGCCGATGCCGGCGCTGTCGATCGCGGTGACGTCGGCGAGATTCACCACCAGATTGATCCGGTTCTCGGCGACGATGTCGTTGACGGCATCGCGGAACACCGAATCGCCGTCTTCGAGCACCAACCGGCCGTTGAGATGAAGCACCGTGACGTCGCCGCGCGGGTCGAGCGTGATGCGGAGCGCGGGTCGGCTCATTGCACCCGTACCCGCTCGGGCTCCTCCACGAAGTGCACCGACTGGACCGAGCTGGTGACGATCCGCGTGCCGATGGCGTAGACCTCGAGCGCGAATCCGCAGTAGATACCCCGCAGCTTGAGGAAGGCGCCGCCGAGCGAGCTGCCGAGGATCACGGCGCGGGTCGGTTCCGGAAAGTACTTGCCGCCGCGCACGATCGCCTCGCCGGTGCGCGCCGTGACGACGGTGATTTGGTAGACCGTGTTCATCGTCTTCACGAACAGGACGTCGAGGTCGCGCAGCGTGTCGACCTGCACGCCGTCGGTCCACGGCCGGTCCACCCAGGATTCGAGCTGAGCGGCGGGCTGCAGCACGCGCGTGGTGCGAACCGGCAGGGCGGCGGTGTCCGTGGGTGGGGTCTTGGTCACGGTCCTGCGTATTATGAACCCGGGCATGCCGCGGCGCGAAATCAGGCCGGCCCCGCCGGCGACCGGCCCGAGCCGTGTTATGGTCCGGCCACACAGAGGGCGCCTCATGTCGGAACCAATCAGCCGCCGCGATTTCCTGCAGACCACCGCCGCCGGAACACTGTTGAGCGTGGGCAGCGCGTTGGCGGGGCCTGAAGGCCCCGCCCTCCACCTGACGTCCGCGCAAGCGCCCGCGACCGGCGCGTTCGAGGTGCCGGCGGGCTGGTTCGATCGGCCCATGCGGTGGGTGCAGTTGACGCTGGTCGAGAACGATCCGGGCCGGTTCGATCCGAAGTTCTGGCTCGACTACTTCCGGCGGCTCCACGCCGATGCGGCCACGCTCAGCGCCGGCGGCATTGTCGCCTACTACCCGACCGAAGTGCCGCTGCACCACCGCAGCGACTGGCTCGGCGCCAGCGATCCGTTCGGGGCGCTGGTCGCGGGGTGCCGGGATCTGAAGATGAACGTCGTGGCCCGGACCGATCCGCATGCGGTCCGAGACGAGGTGCGGAAGGCGCATCCGGACTGGATTGCCGTCGATGGCAAGGGGGAGCCGGTGCGGCACTGGGCCAACCCGGCGCTCTGGGTGACGTGCGCGCTCGGTCCCTACAACTTCGAGTTCATGGACCAGGTGCATCGGGAGATCGTCACCAACTACCGGGTCGACGGCATCTTCGCCAACCGATGGGCACCTCAGGCGGGCACGTGCTACTGCGTCCACTGCCAGAAGAACTTCAAGGCCGCGACCGGCCTGGAAGTGCCCAGAATCGGCGACACCGGCAAACCGATTGACCGGCAATACCAGGAGTGGCGGATCGCACGGTTGATCGAGCTGTGGCAGCGATGGGACGCCACGGTGCGGGCGGTGAACGCCGAGGCACGCTTCATCCCCAACGGTCCGCCGACCATGAAATCGGCCGGTGAGCTGGCGGCGATTCAGTTCACCGACAACCAGGCGCGGCGCGGATTGACGCCGCCCTGGAACAATGGGCGCCGCGCCAAGGAATACCGCGCGGTCATGGGCCGCCGGCCGATCGGGGGAATCTTCAGCGTCGGCGTCGAAGAGCCGTATCGCTGGAAGGACTCGGTGCAGAGCGCTCCGGAGATCGAGCTGTGGGTCGCCGAGGGCACCGCGAACGGAATGCGGCCGTGGGTGACGAAGTTCTCCGGCGTGCTCTACGACCGCCGCTGGCTGCCGGTGGTCGAGCGCATCTACGACTGGCACTACCGCCACGAGCGCTACCTTCGCAACGAGGCGCCGCTGGCGCGGATCGGGCTGCTCTTTTCGGAGCAGACGGCGCGCTATCACCGCGGCATGGCGGCCGGCGACCGTGCCGAGGATCACGTGCTCGGGATGTATCACGGGCTGCTCGAGGCCCGGCTGCCGTTCGAACTGGTGCACGAGGCCTTTCTGACCGCCGATCGGCTCGACCGGTTCAAGGTACTGGTGCTCGCGGACGCCGCCGCGCTGTCAGACGCGCAGTGCTCGGCGATCCGCGACTACGTGCAGCGCGGTGGCAGCCTGGTCGCGACCTTCGCCAGCTCGCTGTTCGACGAATTCGGCCAGCGCCGTCCCGACTTCGGCCTCGCCGACGTCTTCGGCGTGTCGTTCGGCGGCCGGCACGAAGGGCCGATGCAGAACTCCTATCTGAGCCTGGATCGAGCGCCCGGCGCGACGGCGCTGCATCCGGTGCTGCGAGGACTGGAAGACGCGCCGCGCATCATCAACGGCGTGTACAGGATCGAGGTGCGCCCCACCCAGCCGTTCCCGTCACCCTTGACCCTGATTCCGTCGTATCCGGACCTGCCGATGGAGGACGTCTACCCGCGAGTGCCGAAGACCGACACGCGGGAGCTCTATCTGCGCGACCTCGGCCGAAGTCGCGTGGCGTACGTGCCCTGGGACATCGACCGCACGTTCTGGGACGTGATGTCGCCGGACCACGGCCGGCTGCTGCGCAACATCATCGAGTGGACCACCAACGAGCCGCCGCCGGTCGAAGTCGACGGCCGAGGGGTGATCGACGTGACCGTCTGGCGGCAGCGCGATTCGATGACGGTGCACCTCGTGAACCTCACGAACCCGATGATGATGAAGGGACCGCTGCGAGAAGCCATCCCGGTAGGACCGCTGACGGTGCGGGTCCGCCTCCCCGAAGGCGCGCGGGCAAAGAAAGTCCAGCTCCTGACCGCCGGATCGACGGTGCGGACCCGGGAGGCAGCCGGAGTGCTCACCATCACGGTGCCAACCGTCGAGATTCACGAGGTCGTGGCCATCGACTTATCGTGAGCAACACGGGCACTCTGAAGCCGTTCGTAATCTCATTTGATGTTCGAATGGTGTTCGTGACATTCTATTGGCGTGTCTAATGAACGCCGATCCAGGGCTGATGTGCTGCAGGGCACGCCCGACCTGATCCGCACGCTGCTGCGCGGCGACGCGTGAGGCGGGGAGATCGCATGCGCATCGTTCGCGAATGGATGCACCGTCTTCAGGGAACGCTGCTTCAAGGCCGGCGCGATGCCGATCTCAAGCACGAAATCCAGTTGCACATGGAAATGGCCGCAGAGGACGCCCGACGTCGTGGTCTCGACCCCGACGATGCCACGCGCGCCGCGCGGATTGAGGCAGGAGGCGCTTCGCAGGCCATGGACGCGCTCCGGGATCAGCGGGGCCTGCCGTGGCTGCACGACCTGACGCGCGACCTGAGCCATGGGCTGCGCACGCTTCGGCGCACTCCCGTGTTCACGGCGGTCGCGCTTCTGACGCTGGCACTGGGGATCGGCGCGAATACGGCGATCTTCTCGATCGTCAACGGCGTGATCCTGCGTCCGCTCGACTATCCCAGGCCGGACCAGTTGATGTATCTGACCACGGAATTTCCGACGCTCGGATTGACCCGGAACCCGCTCTCGGTGCGGGAGTACCAGGAGTTCCGGCAGATCAATCAGTCGTTCGCGGCGGTTGGTGCGTACAGAAACATGGGCGGGGCCTACACCACCGGCGAGGTCAATCTCACGACCGGCGACCGGCCTCAGCGCGTGCGGGCGATATCTGTCGATGCCGGTCTGCTCAACACGCTTGGCGTGCAGCCGGCGCAGGGACGCTTCTTCAGCGAGGAAGAAACCAATCGTGCCGGAGGGCTGGCGCCACCGCTCGCGATTCTCTCGTCCGAGTTGTGGCAAACCGTCTTTGGAGGACAACCGCTGGTTGGACAAACCGTGAATGTCGAGGGCCGGCTCCACGAAATCCTTGGCATCATGCCATCCGGCGTCGATGTCATGGACAACCGTACGGCCATCTGGCTGCCTCTCGGACTTCCGGCGGCGATTCGTGAGAACCGCGGCTTCCACATCCTCCATGTCGTTGGGCGCCTGAAGGACGGCGTCACGGCGCGGGCGGCGCAGGCAGAGTTGAACGCATTCCTCGAGAACTGGGGCGAACGTACCGGCTCGTCGGGCCATGTCCCCACGAATCGTCCGTCGCGCGCGGCAGACCACACGCTGCAGATGCAGCCGGTGCAGGACGCGATTGTCGGCGATGCCAGGCGCTCGATCTGGATATTGCAAGTCGCGGTCGGGTTCGTGCTGCTCATCGCGTGCGCGAATCTCGCGAACCTGTTCATGGCTCGTGCCGCCTCACGCCGTCGTGAATTTGCGGTGCGCGCGGCTCTCGGCGCCAACCGAAGCCGGCTGCTCCGGCAGACGATAACCGAAGGCGTGATGCTGTGCGTGGCCGGCGGCATGATCGGCGTGGTGCTCGCCCATGTCGCCGTCCAATCGCTGATCCGGGCCTATCCCACCAGCGTGCCTCGGATGGGTGAGATCGCCATCGACCTGTCCGTCCTGCTCTTTGCGCTCGGTGTGTCAATGGCGACGGGCGTACTCTTCGGCCTCGCGCCCGTCGCGCAGGGACACATGACCGACCTCGTGACTACCTTCAAGGAGGGTGGCGATCGAGGGGCCAGCGGCGCTGGACGCCATCACATCCGCCGCGCGCTCGTGGTGTCTGAAGTGGCGCTGGCAGTGATGCTCGTCATCGGCGCGGGTTTGCTGATCCGCACGGTCTACAACCTCACGAGCGTCGATGCGGGATTCGATCGGTCGCGCCTGGTGACCTTCTCGATGACGCTGGCAGAGCCATACGAACCTGACACGCGCGCTCCGGCGTATCAACGCCTTCTCGATAAACTACGCGTTGCACCCGGCGTGCAGCAGGCCGCCGTCATGTCGGGTCTCCCGCCGAATCGATCTCCAGAGGCGATCCCTACCAGTATCGAGAACCACACCGCCTCCGACGGCAGTCCCGTCGAGATCATCGACTACTACCAGTTCGTCATGGGCGACTATTTCGAAACGATGGGCGTGCCGATCGTCGCCGGCCGCCGCTTCGAACCCGCCGATGCGGCGTCACCAAGCCGGGTCGTCATCGTCAACGAAACGCTGGCGAACAGGATTTGGAAAGGGCGTAATCCGATCGGGCAGCGTGTGCGGCCCAACCTCAGTGCGGCAGTTGGCTTTGGCGGCGACGTCTGGCATACGGTGATTGGAGTGGCCAAGGACGTCAAGCAGGGCGGGGTCGAGAAAGAGACGGGAACCGAGCTCTACGTATCCCTCGACCAGCTTGCGATGGCTGCGCCGACGATGAACGTGGTACTGCGGACGAGCCTGCCGCCGGCCGCCCTGTCACGGACGCTCGAGCGACTCGTGCGGGAAGTGGACCCCGCCGTTCCCGTCGTGCGGCTCCGCGACATGGACTCGGTATTCGCGGAATCGATTCGTCGGCCGAGGCTCTTGGCCCAGCTGCTGGGCGCGTTCGCCGGGCTGGCGCTGCTTCTCGCGGCCGTCGGCACGTACGGTGTTCTCTCCTATATGGCGACGGAGCGCCGGCGTGAGATCGGCATCCGCATCGCGCTGGGCGCGGCCCGTTCAAGCGTGGTCGCGCTGGTGATGAAGCAGGGCCTCCAACTCACCATCATCGGTGTCGTCGTAGGACTCGCAGGCGCGCTTGGACTGAATCGGCTGATTGCGTCAGTGCTGTTCGGCGTCCAGCCGACGGACCCCACAACGCTGGCGGCTGTGATCATGACGATTACTCTTGTGGCGGCCGGCGCGTGCTGGCTGCCCGCGTGGCGCGCGTCGCGATTGGATCCCAACGTAGTTCTCAGAACCGACTAATCATTTCTCGATCCGCCGTGGTCGATACTTGAGAGAGCCTGCCTCATCGGCCGCCGGGTCGCCCTCGAAGGACGTCCAGCCGCGCCTGCATCTCCTTCACCTTGTCCGGATGCGCGTCGGCGAGGTTCTGCCGCTCGCCGGGATCGCGGGACAGATCGTAGAGTTGCGGCACCGCGTCGTTGCCCAGTTCGGTGTTGGTTTGCACGTTCATCTTCGGCCGCTTGCTGGCCTCGATGAACTTCCACTGCCCCACTCGCAGCGCCTGGCCGCCGGCCTGCTCGATCAGCTCGGTCCGGCCGATGCGTGACGTCCCGAGCAGGGCGCCCATCACGTCCACGCTGTCCGGACCGTCGCCAGCCGTCAGCGGCCGCTTCAGGAACGACGCGAACGACGCGAGGAAATCCACTTGCGAGACCAGCGCATCGGACGTGCCGGGCTTGACCCGCGCCGGCCACCGCACGATGAACGGCACGCGCGTGCCCCCTTCGAAGTGGCTGTACTTGCCGCCTCGGAACGGCCCCGACGGGGCGTGGCTCCCCAGCTTCGCCACCGCGTCGTCCTGGTAGCCGTCGTCCACGACCGGGCCGTTGTCGCTGGTGAAGATCACGATGGTGTTGTTCGAGAGCTTCAGCCGGTCGAGCGCGCCGAGGATCTCACCGACCGACCAGTCCGCCTCGACGATGACGTCGCCGCGCGGTCCGAGCGCCGTCTTGCCGGCGAACCGAGGGTGCGGGACGCGGGGCACATGCGGATCGTGCAAGGCAAAGAAGAGGAAGAACGGACGCGCCCGCTGACGCTCGACGAACTGGACCGCCTTCGCGGTGAAGACGTCGGCCATGTCTTCGTCCTTCCACAGCGCCGCCGCGCCACCCTTCATGTATCCAATCCGGCTGATCCCGTTGACGATCGTCTGGTCGTGTCCGTGGCTGGGGACGACTTTCAGCAGTTCCGGATTGGCCTTGCCGGTCGGGAGGCCGGGCCACGGAGTGGCGTAGCTCACGGCAATCGGATCGGCGCGGTCCAGGCCGGCGACGCGACGGTTGTCGACGTAGACCGTTGGTACCCGGTCGCCGGTGGCGGCCATGATGAAGGCCTCGTCGAAGCCGATATCGAGAGGCCCCGGGGTGATGTCGCCGTTCCAGTCCGGTCCGCCCTTCGGCCCGAGCCCGAGGTGCCACTTCCCCACGACGCCGGTCGCGTAGCCCGCGGCGCGCAGCATCGAGGCCAGCGTGGTCCGGCCCGGCTCGATCACCAGCGCGGCGTCGCCGGGGAGCACGCCAGTCCCGGGCTTGCGAAACGCGTACTCGCCGGTCAAGAGCGCGTAGCGCGACGGCGTGCAGGTCGCGGCGCTGGAGTGCGCGTCGGTGAACCGCAGCCCGGCCCTCGCCAGGCGATCGACGTTCGGCGTGGGAATGGACGTCGCGCCGTAGACCCCCACATCGCCGTAGCCCAGATCGTCGGCGTATATGACGACGATGTTGGGAGGACTCTGGGCGGCGGCACTCCGGACCAGGGCCCACAACACGAGAGCGACGGTGACCAGCGCTCGACTCGGCATCAGGGACTCAATCGCTCATCGCTCATCGTTAATCCTGGATCACAAATCCCAATCACCAATCGCTAATCCTAATCCCTCATCGCTCGCTTTCGCCGGCCTATCGTCCTTCAGCGCCTACTCCCTTGAATCGACCGCTGTCCTTCCAGTCGCAGCGCGCCAGATACGTGATCCAGCCGCCGAGCATCCGGCCAATCTCGTCGCCCCATCGCCGCACACCGAGAGCATTCGTCGGGCCCAATCAAGCCGGCGCGCTGCGCGCTCCGCAGCCGTGCTACGACCTCTGCGACCGAGCCCTTCGCCGTGTACAGGAACTTGGCCACATGGGCGTCTGTCGACTGTTCGAACCCCTCGGCGATGTTCGCCCGAATCGATGCGTCAGCTTCGGCGATTTGGTCGTGGAGTTTGCGATTTCTACGAAAGGCAGGGCGAGCGATGATGGCCGAAACTGCTACCGAAAAGGCCATCACCTTCGGATAGACGGGCAATTCCTCGAGTTTGTGAGCCATGCTCGCGCGAGCGAGCAGCGCTCATGCCGATCAGGAGATGACCTCGCGATTCGATCGCCGACAGGCGATCAGCCGATTGGGGATTCGATGTGGGATTCGGTGAGGGATTCGGGATGGGGATGAGAGATTCGGGATCAGCGATCAGGGATGAGCGATTGTGTGCGGGCGGCACCCCGTTCGATGCCGCCCGTTGCTGCTACCAGCGCGGCTCCCGCCGTCCGCCGCCGCCACGGCCGCCACCGCCGCCGCCGAACCCGCCACCGCCGCCGCCCGAACGGGCCGGCATCGGCTTCGCCTCGTTCACGGTCAGGTTGCGGCCGCCGAAGCTGTGATCGTGCAGCTGCTCGATCGCTTTCTGCGCTTCTTCGTCGGTGGCCATTTCGACGAACCCGAAGCCCCGTGCGCGCCCGGTGGCCATGTCCCGCATGATCTTCACGCTCTCGACGGTGCCGCAGCCGGCAAACAACTGCTCCAGATCCTGCTCTCCCGCGCTGTAGGGGAGGTTGCCCACGTAAAGTTTTCTACCCATTGCTGACTGTTCTCACTTCTGCTCCGCTGACGGAGCTGCTGACGGGGTTGGTGATCCGCCCTTGCGGATCGGAGATGGAGCGGGCGAGGCTCAGCAGTCTACGTTGCGGGGAAATGAGGGTCTGGAGGACGTCGTTTCGGCGCGGCACGCGGGCTACGGCAGGAGCTGCCTTCCACCTATCGGCCGAGAGCATATCACGTACACTGGGCAGCCGACTTGCAATACCCTGCTGTTATGGCTCCCAGACCAGCCGCACCCCCGCGGCCTTCTGCACCGAAACCAGGCCCTCGGCGGCGAGGCGCCCGTCCCGATTCCGATTCCGATTCACTGATCGACTGGACCCAGCCGGATCGCAACGCTCATGTCCTCGACTGGCGTCAGCGCGCGCACGAGTTCGGGATCGTTCCATCCGATGACACCGACGAGGCCGTGGTGCTGCCACCGCGTCAGCTCGTCGAGGAAGACGACCCCGAAGCGTTCGAAGATCAGATCATGGCCGAGGACGGCGACGAGCCGCTGCGGAGCGAGGCCAAGAGTGAAGACGAGGAGGAGGACGCCGCACCGCCCCCGGGCACGTCGCGCGAAGACCTCGATCTGGTTCGCGTGTACCTGAAACACGTCGGCAAACGCAAGCTGCTCAAGGCGAAGGAAGAGCAGGAAATCGGCGAGCGCATCGAGAAGGCGCGCGGCGAGCTGCAGGCCATGCTCGGCATGATTCCCTGTGCGGTGCGGACCCTGCTGGCACTGGCAGACGAGGTCCGGAAAGGCGCGCCCGCCGCCGAGCTGATCCTGCTGCAGGACGGCGGCGAGCTGAAACAGGATCGCATCACCCCGGTGCTCAAGGCCTTCGAGCGGATCCGGCAGGCCCGCCAGAAGGTCGACGCCTGCCTGCGCAAGTGCGAGGACAAGCGGTCGACCACCGCCTCGCGGGCGGGCTACCGCAAGGAGATCGAGGCCGCCGACCTGGTGATCGGCAACATCCTGCGCGAGCTGCCGCTGCGGCCCTCGCTGGTCGAGGACATCACCAACAAGCTGCGCGAGAAGAATGCCCAGTTCGATGCCCTGGAGCAGGTGCCGCGGCCGGCGCGGACCGCGGCCCGGCACGAGCTGGAGCAGCGCACCGGGCTGCCGCGGCGCCGGTTCTGCGAAATCGCCGCGCGCGTGCGCCAGCAGGAGGAAGTCATTCGCGAGGCCAAGCGCGAACTGCTCGAAGCCAACCTCCGGCTGGTGGTGTCGATTGCCAAACGCTACTCGAACCGCGGGCTGTCGCTGCTCGACCTGATTCAGGAAGGCAACATCGGACTGATGAAGGCGGTCGACCGGTTCCAGTTCCGGCGCGGGTTCAAGTTCTCGACGTATGCGACGTGGTGGGTGCGGCAGGCCGTGGGCCGGGCGGTCGCCGACTACGGCCGGACCATCCGCCTGCCGGTGCATGTCATCGAATCCCTGAACCGCCTCACCCGCGAGCGCCGCGCGCTGGCGACCGAGCTCGATCGCGAACCGACGCCCGAGGAGCTCGCCGCCCGCATGGAGCTGCCGGTCGGCAAGGTCCAACTGCTGCTCGAAGCCTCGAAGTCCCCCACCTCCCTCGAGGCGCCGGTCGGCGAAGACGAGGAGACCCGGCTCGGCGACCTGGTGAAGGACTCCACCGCGCAGACTCCCGAAGAAGCCGCCATGCGCAATCAGATGGCGGTCGAAGTCGAGCGCGCGATGGCGCCGCTGACGGATCGCGAGAAGGAAGTGATGCGGCTCCGGTACGGGCTCGGCACCGATCGCGAGCACACGCTCGAGGAAGTGGGCCGCCGCCTGTTCATCACCCGTGAGCGGGTTCGGCAAATCGAGGCGAAAGCGCTCACCAAGATGCGCGGTTCCGGCGGCCGAGCCGCCTAGGCCATATATGTTCGCCGCGCGTCAACTCCGGCTCCGTGTGCTGGAAGCCCTGGAGCTCCGCGTCAAGCAATTCCTCCGCCGCGACGAGCTGTGGCCCCTGCGCGTGCCGCGCGAACCGCTGGTGTTCGATGCCATCATCCGGCCAGCCCTCGCCGACGAGGCCGACCGCTTCGATCCGCAGTCGCTGCGTGCGCGGACCCTGTTGTCGTTCGAATGGGCCGACGGGAGCTGGTGGCGGGCGTGGGTCGGGGTGCTGCCGTCCGGCCTGAAAATCTATTGCGATTCCGGCGAGCTCGAGAGCCGCGTGCTCGCCTCGGGCGGGCGCAACGAAGGGGACGACAGCGATCGCGCCTTCCTCGAGTTGTTCGCCGAGTCCGGCGGGCGCCATTTCGGGATCGAAATGGCCGGCGGCGCGCCGCGGTCCGTGCGATCGCCGTTCCCGCGCGACCTGCTGGTCGAGGTGTTCGTGAATCTCTTCGAAGTCACCGGCACCGAGGACACGGTTCGCGATCAGCTCGATCCCCAGGACGTCACCGATGCCGCCGCGACGGCGCTCGGTCACGACTTCAGGATGGACGTCGAGCGGTGGCTCGACGCCGCCCTGCGGCGCCGGTCGCTTACGGCTTCGACGGAACCCTGACCGCGCTCCACGCCCCGTCGCCGGCCCCCTCGTACGCCACTTCGCCGCTCATGCGGTCGTTCTCGTAGGTGCCGGTGAAAACGCCACTCACCGTGGTTCCTTCAGCAACCACGGTGACCGTGAACTGCACCTGGTTGTCCTTCACGGTCCCTTCGAGGTTGGACTTGCCATAGCGCCCTTCGTAGGTCCCGGTGATCTTCTCGCCGTCCTGTTTGAAGGTGACGAGCGGCTTGCCGGTGCCCATGGCGAGCTCCACCGTGAACTGCCACGGACCGGCGATGTTGGCCGGGGCGGCGGACAGCAGAGCCATCGACAGGAGAACGAGAATTGTGGTGCGGGCTGAGCGGTGCATGCCCAACGATAGCGCGAGACGTCAGCAGATGGCGACCGGGTGTGTGGAAGGCGTCCGGCGAGTGTGGCGTGAAATTCCTACGCGGCGTCCTGCGCGAACATCGTCGTGATCAGGTCTTCGTCCGAGAACTCCGGCACCGAGCTCGGCGTGAACGTCTCGAAGTCGAGCTCGTCCTTCCGCGCCGCGATTCTCAGGGTATTGAACTCCTCCTGAACGCTGGCGCCGGCATCGACCGGAACCAGGAAACGCCGGTGTTTCAGGAGTCCACTTGATTCGACCACGAAATACTGGCACCGGCGTGTGGCCGGACTGATCAGCACGCCCGCGACGCTTCCAAGGGGCTGCGAGTCCTCGGTGCAGACCCGGAAGTCCGAAAGGTTGCCGGCGGAGCAGCGAACACTGTTCGCTTCGAGATACCGCAGGTCGGCTATATCACCGGTTCTCTTGTCTGCCACGTCGGCCTCCGCCTCCACACTAGCAATCCCGGTGCCAGGGAGCAGGAGAGCTGAACCGGTGTTGTTCATTGGCCGGGTTTCCGCGACTGGCGCCGGAAACGCTCGCCGGATTACAACTGCGACGCGACCGCTGGCGGCTGCTGGGGGAGCGGTGGATTGGCCACCCAGCCAATTTGTTGATACATGCAGAGCATGTCGAAGCAGTTCCAGCCCTCGACAATCCTGCCGTCCTCGACCCGGACGATGGTGATGCCCCAGAAGTCGACCGGCTGGAGGGTCGCGTCTCCACCGAACGCGGCCCCGACATGGCGCCCGCTGACGTGACAGTGCGCCGCAATCAGATCGCCTTCGGCGACGGTCCGCACCACTTCGATTGTCAGATCGCCGAGCGCTTCCCGGAACGTGCGGAACACCGGCTTGAACGCGGTCGGTCCCTGGATGGGGCCGCCGGGCAATCCGTACGCAACGCCGAAGGGTGCCATCAGCTCGTCGATGGACTCTTCGCGCCCTTCATCCCAGACTTCCTTGAACCAACGCCGAACGACGACATCCGGAGATTCCGCCATGACCACCTCGCAGGGTTGCGAGAAGTATTTCGTCACACCTGTCACCGGTCAACACGAATCAACCCGGACAACCGTGAAAAATCTCGCGCATGGCGGGCGCGCGGAGCGGGTAGCGCGCACCCGCCTCCCGCGCGGTGGCCCACTTATTTGTCGACGATCGCGCCGAAGCCCTTCACCTGCTCCGCGATGACTTTTCGATCGCCAACGATGACGATCAGCGCGCGATCGTCCTGCAGGTGCTTCTTCGCCATCTCCGAGACCTGTTGCGGCGTGACCGCATACACCTGCTTGACGTAAGTGCTCGCGTAGGTCGGCGGCAGGCCATGGAGATCCATGTAATCGAGCTGGTTGGTGATACCGGCGCGGCTGGAATTCTGGAGCACGTAGGTTCCCGCCAGGTAGTTCTGGATGCCGGTCAACTCCTCCGCGGCTGGCGGCTCGGCCTGCAGCCGATCGATCTCCGCCAGGATCTCCTTGATCGACGGCCCGGTCACCGTGGTCGTGACATCCGCGTTCTCCGACCAGTAGGCGTCGCGATATCGCACCGAGAGGTCGCTGCTCGGGGAGTAGGTATAGCCCTTGTCCTCCCGGATGTTCTTTGTGATGCGGGAGGCGAATGCGCCGCCGAGCAGCGCATCCATCACGCTCAGCGGGATGAAATCCGCGTTGGATGGATCCACGGTCGGCACCCCCAGGATCACCGTCGACTGCGGGGCGCCGGGGCGATCCACGATGTGGACGGCTCGCGTCGAGGTCGGCTTGGCCGGAGGCTGGGCCGGTGCGGCACCCTTGTCCCACCCGGCGAAGGCCTTCCGGATCGCCGCTTCGACCGCGGGCTCGTCGAACCGGCCGACGACGTAGAGCCGGGATCGGCCGGCGCCATACGTCTGCTGATAGAAGCGGCGGGTCTGATCGAGCGTGTAGGCCTTGATCATGTCCTCGGTCGGAAACACCCGGCCATAGGCGTGGTCGCCGTACATCACCGCCCGGAATTTCTGCAAGGCGATCTGCTGCGGCTGGCTCAACGAGACGGCGAGGTTGCGGAGCAGGTTGGCCTTCAGCCGCGACAGCTCCGACTCCGGGAACTTCGGATTCCGGACGACGTCGGCGACGAGCTCGACCATCTGCCGGCCGTACTCGCTGAGCACGTCCCCGCCGATCGTGGTGCTGTCGCCACCCACGGCCACCGTCGAGCGACCCGCCCATGCGTGCCACCTGCTCCGAAATCTGTGCGGCGGTGCGGGTCGTGGTGCCTTCACGCATCAGATCGCCGGTCAGGTCGGCGAGCCAGACCTCGTTCGCCTGCTCGAACGCGTTGCCGGTCCGCATGCTGAGCGTGACCCGCGCTTTCGGCATCGTGCCCCACTGCACGAGGGCGACCGAGAGGCCGTTGTCGAGGGTGAACCGCTTCGGCTCTGGAACCTTGAAGTCGCGCGGCACGCCCGGCTTCGGCGGCTCCGCGGGGAACGGCGCGGTGCCGCTTCGCGCGGCGGCCGGCTTCGCGGCGGGTGGCTTCGCGGCGGGTGGCTTACGAGTCGACGGCTGGCCAGCCGCGGGCTTCCCGGTGGCCGGCTTCTGCGCGGCAGGGTTCTCCAGGGGCGGATTGGCCGGCGGCGTCTGACCGTGGACGGCAACGGCGGCTGCCACGAGCGCGGCGCCACAGAACGCGAAAACGGTGCGCATGCGCATCATGTCAGTTGCCCTTGCCTTTCGGGGTAATGGTCAGAATCGTGCGGTTGGTCGGGCGCAGATACTCCTGCGCCGCCTTCTGGATCAACGCCGGCGTCACCTTTCGGAACTCGTCCTCGAGCCGGTTGATCTTCCCCGGGTCGTCGTCGAACAACGCGAACGCGGCGAGCAGGTTGGCGCGGCCGAACCCGACGAACTGCTCGTAGGCGGCATACAGGCTCGACCGCCGCTTGACCAGCGCGAGCTCGAGCTCCTCCTTGCTGACCGGCGTCGTCTGCAGCCGGGTGATCTCCTCGTCGATGGCCTGAACGATGTCCTCGGCTTTCTTGTCCGCGTCGTGGATCAGCCAGACCGACCAGAGCGTCGGCCCCTTGATGTCGAACATGTTGCCGAGCAGCGGATTGGTCCCGCCCGAGACCGACCCGGTCAGGCCGCGCTTCTGCACCAGCGACTGATAGAGACGGCTGTCGGCACCCTGCACGAGCAACTGATCGATCAACCCCATCGCGTAGTACTCGGGCGTGTCGCGCTGCGGGAAGTGATAGCCGAGCGCGATCGCCGGGCGGTTCGCGAGCGGGTCCTCCTTGCTGCTGCGCTTCTCCTTCTCCTGCCGGGGCTCGGAAATGTCGGGCTGCGCGGCCAGCTTGGACGCTGGGATGCCGCCGAAGTACTTGCGGACCCAGGTCAGCGTCTGTTTGGTGTCGATGTCGCCGCTCACGACCAGCACGGCGTTGTTCGGCGCGTAGTAGGTCTTGAAGAACTGCTGAACGTCGGCGAGGGTGGCGGCGTCGAGGTGGGCGAGATCGCCGTAGAAATTGTGGGCGTTGTACCAGTTGGTGTTCGCCTGCTGCGGCAGGTCGAGCCAGGGAAATCCACCGTACGGCTGATTGAGGACGTTGACCTTCACCTCGTTCTTCACGACGCCCTGCTGGTTGGTGAGGTTGTCCTGGGTGATCTTCAGCCCCCACATGCGATCCGCTTCCGCCCAGAGGATCGTTTCGAGGGTATGGACGCGGGACGATCTGGAAATAGTTGGTGAAGTCGAACCGGGTCGACCCGTTCAGGATGCCGCCGTTCGATTCGACCAGCGAGATGAACTCGTTCTTGCCGAGATGCTCGCGAGCCCTGGAACATCATGTGCTCGAACAGGTGCGCAAAGCCGGTGCGATCCTTCGGCTCGATGCGAAAGCCGATCGAGTAGTAGATCCCGACCACCGCGGTCGGCGACGAGGTGTCGCGGGAGAGCACCACCTTCAAGCCGTTCTCGAGCTTGTGGTACTCGATCGGCACCGTGACCTTCGACGGTAAGCGCCGCGGGTTTGGCGGTGGCCGCCTGACGGCGGGGAGGCTGCTGCGCCGCGACGGCGCCCGACTGACTCAGTACGAGGGTTGCCGCAACGGCACCGACTGCAATGACACGCACACACATGTAGGGCTCCTCACTGAATTGCCAAGAATGCCAAAAGTGCCAAGATTGCCAAAATTGGAGGGGCGGAGTCGGGCGTCGTGGCTATGCCCGCCTTCCGTGGGGTGACGACCGTCGCATCATCGCGACCGCCGACCGTGGCCGGCAACACGAACAACCCATTAATTTTGGCAATTTTGGCATTCTTGGCATTCTTGGCATTCCCACCTACCCCCACCGGTCGTTTCGGCGTGGGGCGGTAATCGCGGTCGCCCGCCCCCTCCCAAACAGCGGCGCCAGGATCAGACCGGCGACGAAGCCGCCGATGTGCGCCATGTAGGCGACGCCGCCGGTCTGGTTGGTGACGGCGATCGATCCCACGCCGTTGACGAACTGGGTGACGATCCAGAGGCCGAGCATGAAGATCGCCGGTACCGCCATCACGCCGCCCCAGGTCAGCACGTAGACGCGGTTGCGCGGGAACATCAGCAGGTAGCCGCCGAGCACGCCGCTGATCGCTCCCGACGCGCCGACCGCCGGAATGCTCGAGCCGCTGTTGAACATGATGTGGGCCACGCTCGCCGCGAGCCCGCACGCCAGATAGAACACCACGAACCGCACGTGCCCGAGACGATGCTCGATGTTGTCGCCGAAGATCCAGAGGAACAGCATGTTGCCGCCCAGATGGCCCCAGCCACCATGCAGAAACATAGAAGTGAGCAGCGTCGACCAGAACGGAAATGGGATGAGCGGCGGCAGATCGGTGGCGGTGGCGAACTCGCGCGGGACGACGCCCCAGGCGAAGATGAAGGCCTGCACCGCCTGTTCGGGCCGGTTGATCTCGTTGAGGAAGGCGATGACGTTCATCACGATCAGCGCAATCGTCACGAAGGCCACGCCGGCGTGGTCGTTCTCGTCGCCTATCGGAAACATGCGGGTCCTTTGGCTCTCAGCTCTCTGCTCACGTCATACCGACTCGCCGCGGCCGTCGCCGGACGCAGCGATCCGGATCATCGGCGTGGCGGCAGGAATCGCTTCGGGAACTTGGCGACGACGGTGTAGTTCGGATCGACCACGTTCGCCACCCGGACGACGCCGGCCTGGGACGCCACCTGGTAGGCGTCCATCTTCTCGAACCCGTAGTCGGAGACCAGCCAGTCGATCAGCTCGACGTAGGCGATCCGGAGCGCATCGATCAGCGGCCGCACGCTGCCGGCGACCATGATGAACTCGTCGTTCTCGATCCTCGGCCATCGAATCGACTTGCCCTTGATCACGTCGAACTGGAGCGTGACATCCGCGGTCGACTCCAGGCCGGATCCGGCAATCTCGCCATCCCCCTGCAGCGCGTGGAAATCGCCGAAATAGAACTGCGCGCCCGGATGGAACACCGGCAGATACACGGTGGCGCCCTGGCCGACGTCGGACGCATCCATGTTGCCGCCGAAATCGCCTGGCCAGAGCCCGCCCCAGGCTTCTTCGCCGGCCGGGGCCACCGCCACCCGGCCCAGCATCGGCCGCAGCGGCAGCTCGATCCGCTTGCTGGCCGAGCCCGGCATGTCCAGCACGCCGACCATGCGTGTCCGATCGATCTGCCAGATGAAACGGCGCCCGGCGAGCGGCTCGTTCAACATGCGGGTGCGGCTGTCGCCGGCCACGCCGCTGATGCCATTCGGCCTGACGTTGGAGACGGCGATGTCGCGATTCGGCGTCAGCTTGACGATGCGGACGACGAGCGTGTCGCCCGGCGCCGCGCCCTCGATGTGGAAGGGCCCGACCTCGCCAGGCCACGGCCCGGCGACCTTCGGATCGTAGTAGTCACCGGGGCGCGAGAAGGTTTCGGTCTCGACGGTGTCGCCAGGCTTCACGGTGAGCACCGGCGGCCGCACCGCGAAGGTGGCGACGCCGGCGACCGGCTTGTACTTGTGGGTTTCGGCGGCGGCGACGCTCGCCAGCGCGAGCACAACCAGCCGCGATGAATGCGAGGCGCATGGCGCCGATCATGTCACAAGGGAGAACGCCGGGCGGCCCCCGAGGGCGCTAACAGCGATCGGCCATGAGGTCAGGAGGCATTGTGTTTTCTCCCTTGATCCCTCCTGCCTTCTGCCCTCCTGTTACAGCTCTTGGCACTCATACCGCGTCCGACGCGCTCGAGAAGGTGAACTCGCGAATCCGCGCCGCGGGACAGACCAGGCCGAAGGCGAAGCCGTCCGAGCCGCCGATGCCCTCACCGCTCACCGTCCGCTCCGACGCGGTCATGGCGTCGATGTTGTTCAACGCCACGATCGGACTCTCGTTCCACCGCATGTTCTTCACCGGCCTGGTGACCTTGCCCTTCTCGATCAGGAACAAGCCGTCGCGGGTCAGCCCGGTGAAGAGCAGGGTCTGCGGATCGAGCGGACGGATGTACCAGAACCGGGTGACCAGCACGCCGCGCTCGGTGCCGGCAATCAGGTCAGCCATGGTGGCGGTGCCGCCTTCCATGATCAGATTCGCCGGTCCGCCGGTGGGCTCGCGGTTCTGCTTCTGGGCCCAGAAGCGCGAGTAGTTCAGATCCTTCCAGACGCCGTTCTGCACCCAGGTGGTGCGCTTGATCGGCAGCCCGCCGGTATCGAACATCACGGTCGGCGCCATCGGGTCGGACGGATCGGAATACACGTTCACCTTCTCGCCGAGCACCTGTTCGCCGATCCGGTTGCCGCCGCCCTTCTTCGAAAAGAAGCTGCGTCCCTCGTCGGCTTGCCGCGCGTCGGCCGAGAACAGCAGGAAGGCCAGCAGATCGCCGAGCGCGGCGGGTTCGAGCACGACCGTGTATTTGCCCGGTTCGATCGCCGCCGCCCCCTTCGAGAGGACCGCCTTGTCGATCGCCGCGGCAGCCAGCTTCGCCGGATCGAGCTGCCGGAGCTCGTTGAACGACTTCGAGGCCCAACCCGGAGCCGGATCCGTCCGGAGTGCGCGCGGTCAGGTTGTAGTCGGCGGCGGTCTGCCGATCGTAGGCGAACAGTCCCTTCGACGAGCCGGCGGCCTGCACCGAGGCCGACGTGTCGACGAACCCGGCCGTGACCGCGCCCTTCTGCTTGCTCAACTCGATGGCGGTGGCGGCGGCGGCCGCGCGCCAGTCCGGCGTCACGTTGGCCACGTCCTCGAAGTAGGCCTTGGCGGTGCCATAGGTCTGAGGACCGAGCACCGGCATCGCTTCGGGGTTCTCCGGCGACAGCCGCGCAATCTCCTCCGCGGTCGTGATCGCCTGCCGCAGGCTCGCGTCGTCGAATTCGGCGGTGGTCACGGTGCCGGACTTCTTGCCGAAGCCCGCCGTGATCGCCAGGCTATACCCCGACGTCGCCCCGGAAGTGGTGGCGGTGTTGCGCGCGAACCGCAGGCTGCCGCGATCGCCGCCGGTCAGCACCACGTACGTTTCCTCGGCCTTGCTCAGCGACAGCGCCCGATCGATCAGCGACTTCGCCTGTTCCCTGGTCCAGATCATCTTCGCCTCCGACCTAGCAGCTAGCGTCCGGTGTTGAGCACGTTCACCCGCGCGAACCTCGCGATCGGACACCCGTGACTGACCGCATTGCTCTGGCCCGGCTGGCCCTTGCCGTCGTTGAACGCCCCGCCCAGCTCGTAGGTGCTCTTTCCGCCGACCATGTCGCACGACTTCCAGAACTCCGGCGTGTTCGACTGATAGGCGACGTCACGCAACTGGGTGGTGATCTTGCCCTTCTTCACTTCCCAGAAGGTCTGGCCGCTGAACTGGAAGTTGTAGCGCTGGTGGTCGATGCTGTAGCTCGAATCCCCCTTGATGTAGATGCCGTCGTCGGTGGCGCCGATGATGTCCTTCTCGGTGAGATCGCGGGGCCCCGGTTCGAGCGAGACGTTCGGCATCCGCTGAAACGGAATCGACGCCCAGTTGTCGGCATAGCTGCAGCCGTGCGACGCCTTCTGGCCAATGAGGTGCGCCTGATCGCGGGTCGTCTGATAGTCGACGAACACGCCGTCCTTGATGATGTGCCAGCGCGACGTCTTGACCCCGTCGTCGTCGTAGCCGCAGGTGGCGAGTCCGCGCTCCTGGGTCTTGTCGCCGACGATGTTGACGGCCTTGGCGCCGAATTCGAACTTGCCCAGCTTGTCGGTGGTGAGGAAGCTGGTGCCCGCGTAATTGGCCTCGTAGCCGAGCGCGCGATCGAGCTCGGTGGGATGGCCGACCGATTCATGAATCGTCAGCCAGAGATTCGAGGGGTGCAGGATCAGCGTCTTCTGGCCGGCGAGCACCGGCTTGGCCTTGTGCATCGCCACCGCTTCCTCCGCCGCCACTTTTGCTTCCTGCAGCAGCGGGTACTCCTCGACGTACTCGTAGCCCATGCCCATGGGGGTGGTCAGGGCGCGGCGTGCGTAGAACTTCCCCGACGCGCGGTCGACCGCGGTCACCGAGAAGCTCGGGTACGAGCGGATCAACGATTGCTCGATGTGCGACCCCTCGGAGGACGCGAAGTACTTCTGCTCGTGCACGAACTGCATGAAGGCGTTGACGAAGCTCGCGCCCGGCACCTTCAGGGCTTCCTCGTTGATCTGCAGGAGGAGATCGAGCTTGGGCTGGATCGGCATCTCGAAGGGATTCTTCCGGACCGGCGTGTTCCACGCGGCCTTCGGAAACGCCTCGACCGGCGCCAGCACCACCGGCTCCGCGTTCACCTTCCGGTTGGCGCGTGCAATCGCCACCGCCTGCCCGGCCACGCGCGCGATCTCGTCCTTCGTCACGACGTTGCTGCTGGAGAACCCCCAGGTGCCGTCGACGATCACCCGCAGGCCGAATCCATAGTCGGAGGTATTGACGAGATTCTGGACGCGGCGGTCGCGGGTGAAGATGAACTGGTTCCGGTAGCGGTTGATGCGGATGTCGGCGTAGCTCGCACCTGCCTGCTTCGCCGACGCCAGCGCCGCATCGGCCAGATCCTTCAATTCCTCGGTGGGTGGATACGCGAACAAGACCTCGACCGGACGGACCCCGGCGGCGGCGCCGAGCGCGAGCATCGACTGAACGAACCCTCTGCGATCGATCATTCTGGAGCCTCGTGGCTCCGGCACGGGGTGCTTCAGCGGACGCTCAGGTCGGCGGCCGGGAAGCGCGCGGTGTGTGGCAGGCCGTGCGGAGGAAACAAGCGTATATCAGGTTTCCCGCAGTGCCTTTGCCGGATCCGTCATCGACGCGCGGAAAGCTGGGACGAAGCTTGCCACCAACGCAACGACGATGAGGCTCCCGGCCGCGACCGCGAGCGTGGTCGGGTCCGCGGGCCCGATACCAAAGAGGAGCGTCGAGATGAACCTCGACGCCCAGGCGGTCGCGCCGATCCCCGCGTACACGCCGATCGCGGTGAGGAACAGCATCCGCACCACCACCAGCCGGACGATTCGCGATGGCGTCGCGCCGAGCGCCAGGCGGATGCCGATCTCGATGCGTCGGCGCGCGGTCGAATACGCGGTGACGCCATAGAGGCCGAGTCCCGACAGCAGCAGCGCCAGGCCGGCGAAGAATCCCGACAGGACTGCCACCAGGCGCTCTTCGGTCAGCGCCGCATCGACGTCCTGCTGGAGCGGCCGGGAAGAAAACGACAGGCGGGGATTCACTCTCCTCAGCGCGTCGCCGACCGCCGGCACGAGCGACGCCGGAGCTCCGACGGCCGATCGCACGCTCAGCGCGATCGTCGTCCGCCCCGGCGCCCCGAGGGTTTCGGATTGGGCAAGCGGGAAATACATCGTGGGGCGCGCCCCGGAGCGCAACGGGCCGAACACCGCGTCGGTGACGATACCGACCACGGCGCACGTTCCGGCCGGGGGGCGGCAGGGCCCCGTCTCGATGATCGACTGCAGCGGATCCCGGCCGGCGAGAAACCTGCGCGCGTACGACTCGCTGACCGCGACCACCCGCGGCCCGCGGGCCACGTCTTGCCGATCGAAGTCGCGCCCCGAGCGGAGCGCCAACCCGGCGGTCGCAAAGTAGCCCGGAGACACCACGAGCTCGGTCACTCGATTGGGATCGGCGAACAGCGGTGACCTGGTGGCCTGGCCGAAGGGAGTGATGGACGAGGCCGCCGCCCGGGTGACGCCGGGAACGGCCGCGACCGCGTCGGCGAGCTGCTGGTAGAACGCGAGGCGCGATCCCTGATCGGTGTGAGCCCGAGCCGTCTCGACGTCGACGATCAGGAGCGCCGGCGCGTCGAAGCCCAGCGGAATCGCCGCCAGCCGTGTGAGTGTGGACAGGAACAACCCTGCCCCGGCGACCAGAACCAGCGACAGCGCAACCTGCACCACCACCAGACTGCCGCCGATCCGCGCCCGGCTGCCGGCACCAGGGCCCCGGAGCGTGAGCGCTTCAGCCGGTGCGCCGCGCGAGGCGCGGAACGCCGGACCGGCCCCGAAGATCAGCGCGGTCAGCATTGCGGTCGACGCGGTCACGAGGAGCACGCGCCAGTCGAGCGACAGCCAAAGCGAGACTCGCGTGTCCGGCGTCGACAGACTCGACACCATCGCGCGGCTCGCCCAGACGGCGAATACCAGTCCGACCGCGGCGCCGAGGAGCGCCAGGATGATGCTCTCGGCGAGCAACGGCCGGGCAAGCCGCCAGCGCGACGCGCCGAGAGCCAGCCGCACGCTCATTTCATGACGGCGCTCGGCGGCGCGGATCAGCAGCAGGTTCGCGATGTTGACGCACGCGACGAGCAGGACCAGCACCACCACCGCGAGCACCGTCAGCAGCGGCCGCGCGTAATGCCGGCGCAGCCCTGACCGGTCAGAGGTTCCCGACGCGGCGGGCACCAGCACATACGGATCCTTCAAAAAGGCCGGGAGCGGACGGGACCCGGGCTCGCCGGTCATCCCGATAATGTCCGCCTGTGCGGACCTGAGTACGGCGGTGGCGGCGTCGATGGACTGTCCCGGCTTCAGCCTGAACATCGCGGTCAACATCAACCGCGACGGATGATGCAGCGACGCCTGGGCGCCGCGAATCGCCGGCTCGGTCGCGAGCGGCAGCACGAGATCGAAAGGCTGACCGACTTCGATGCCGAAGAACTGCGGCGGCATGACACCGATCACCGTGCAGGGCACGCCATCCACCGGCAGCACCGCCCCGATCGCGGTGCCGGCGCCGCCAAAGTGCCGCTGCCAGAGCTGGTAGCTGATGACCGTCACCAGCCCGTCGCGGCCGCCGCCTTTGACATCGTCGGCGGCGGAGAACGTCCGGCCGAGCAGCGGCGGCACGCCGAGCGTGCTGAAGAAGCCACCGCTCGTGAACAGCGCGTCGGCCGGCTGCGCCTCACCGCCGGGCGAGAGGTCCACCCGGCCAGGGGCCCACGCGAAGCCGTCGCCGACGAGCGCTGCCCGCTCGCGCATCCGGGACCAGTGGCCGTAGCTCATCCCGGCCCCGGCCTTGAAGCCTTGATTGAGCGCGAATCCGGAGGAGACCGTTACCAGGCGGTGGGGCTCGGGGACCGGCAAGGATCGGAGCAGCAGCGCATCCACGACGCTGAACATCGCGGTGTTGGCGCCCATCCCGAGCGCCAGTGAGAGGACGGCTGCCGCCGTGAGCGCGGGGGACGCGCGAAGCGCGCGCCAGGCCAATCGAAAATCGTGCATCGCCTCTCCCCCGTCGGCATCCGAGGCCGCTAGGCGCTGAAATATCGATACCAGCCGACGAGCGCGAGTGCCGCGCCGACCAGCGCGATGAGCAGCATGACCCTGAGGTTCGTTCGATCCGGAGGTGCGGCCGGCACGTTATCGTTTCGGTTGGTCACGTCATCGCTCCTTTTGTTCCGGAGTTTCCGGACTACCGGTCAGCGTCTGCTGCCGGAGTGCTGCAGCGCCCATGAGCCCGCCCATTCCCATCGACTCGACCGCGCTGCTCGGCACCAGCATCAGCGCGCCTTTCTCTTTCAAACCCTCGTAGAGCATGTTCATCGCCCGCAGGTGCAATGCGGTCGGGTTCTTCTCGTAGGACTTCGCCGCTTCCTGGAACGAGTGCGCGATCTCCATCTCGGCTTCGCCGAGGATGATGCGCGCCTGCTTTTCGCGCGCCGCCTGCGCTTCGCGCGACATCGCGTCCTGGAGCGCCCCGGGGATCACGATGTCGCGCATCTCGACCGACGAGACCGTGACGCCCCATGGGTTGGAGCGCTGGTCGATCAGCGCCTGCAGCTCGGTCTCGATCCGCTCGCGCCCGCGCAGCAGATCGGTCAGCGTGGTCCGGCCGATGATATCGCGCAAGGCCGTCTGCGCCGCCCAACTGACCGCCTGCGCGTAGTCCTGCACCTCGAGCGCCGCTTTCTCCACGTCGTGCACCATCCAGAACAGCACCGCGTCGACGTTCACCGGCACGGTGTCCGAGGTGAGCGTCTGCTCCGCGGCGAAGCTGGTGGTGATGGTCCGCTGGTCAATCCACGAAGACACGCGGTCCATGAACGGGACGATCCAGAACAGCCCCGGTCCGCGCAGACCGATGAACCGGCCGAACCGCAGCACCACCGCACGCTCCCACTGTTGCGCGATCCGCGCCGACGGCATCAGCAGCAGCCCGACCAGCACCATGACGATCACTGGCACCAGACTCCCGGACGCGTTCCAGCCGGCCAGGCCGAGCCCCACCGCGCCGATCAGAATCGCGATGGCGACGACGTTGGTCCGCGAGCCGGCGCTCGAGTCATCGGAATGCCGGGAGAAAGCTAACGCCATTGAGGACTCCTCTATCGCCGCTCTGCCGCGGCGGCGCGGTGTTCTTCGAGCTCCTGCATCACGTCGTCGATCGTGAATCCCGCCGCATCGGCGTCCGCGAGCAGCCGGATCGCGAACGCCCGAAGGCGTCGATCGTGATCGCGGGGCGGATGGGCGCGCGCCGCGCTCCCGCACACGAACGACCCGACGCCGCGGCGAGTCTCGATCACGCCGGCGCGCTCGAGCTCGGCGTACACGCGGGCGACCGTGTTGGCATTGACGCTGAGGTCCACCGCCAGCTGCCGGACGGTCGGCAACTGATCGCCCGGCTGCAGCCTCCCGGTCGCCACCGCGGCCCGCAAGGCCCGTTCGAGCTGCGCGTATATCGGCGTGCGGTCTCGGGTATCGATCGAGACGATGGCCATCCTTTGCGTCGTTGTACTAGTTCATTAGAACAAATGTCAAGACGTGAAAAAGGCGGGGTCACCGCGAGACCCCGCCTTACGAAGGAGCTTCGCTGCTGTAGGCGGGGCTTTTGAAAACCCCGCCGACTCTGGTTAGTGGCCGGACACTTTCCGGAGCAGATTGAGGTCCGTCAGCATCTTGCCGGCGCCCAGGACCACGGACGTGAGGGGATTCTCCGCGACCAGCACCGGCAGCCCGGTCTCGTCTCGCAGGCGCTTGTCGAGATTCCGCAGCAGCGCTCCGCCGCCGGTCAAGACCACGCCGCGGTCGTAGATGTCGGCGCAGAGTTCGGGCGGCACGCGCTCGAGCGCGTCGCGGACCGCAGCCACGATCAAACGGATCGGCTCGGCCATGGCGTCGCGAATCTCGCTGTCTTCGATGGTGATGGTCCGGGGCACGCCGGCGGTGAGATGCCGGCCCTTGACCTCCATCGTCAGCCGCTCGTCGAGCGGTGTCGCCGATCCGATCTCGCACTTGATGTGCTCGGCGGTGCGCTCGCCGATCAACAGCTGATGAGCCCGCTTCAGGTGCTGGATGATCGATTCGTCCAGCTTGTTGCCTGCGACTCGAAGCGACCGGCCGTAGACCGTGCCGGCCAGCGAGATCACCGCGATGTCGGTCGTACCACCGCCGATGTCGATCACCATGTTCCCGGCCGCCTCGGTCACGGGAAGCCCGGACCCGATCGCGGCGGCCATCGGCTCGTCGACGAGGTGCACTTCACTGGCTTTGACGCGGTAGCCGCTGTCCTTCACCGCGCGCCGTTCGACGGGGGTGATTTCCGACGGCACGCCAATCACCATCCGCGGCCGCACCAGTGGCCGCTTCCCGTGCACCTTGCGCACGAAGTAGGTCAGCATCTTCTCGGCGGCTTCGAAGTCGGCAATCACGCCGTCGCGGAGCGGAAAAACCGGGGTGATGTTGTGCGGCGTCCGGCCGAGCATCTCGTAGGCTGCGGTCCCCACCGCCTCGATCTGTCCATTCGTATTGTTGAAGGCGACGATGGATGGCTCGTTGAGGACGATGCCGCGACCCCTGGCGAAGATGCAGGTGTTGGCGGTTCCAAGATCGATGGCAACGTCGCTGGAGAATGCCGAGAACAGGTTCATGGGGCCTCGTTGGCACAGCTGGAGGCACGAACCGTTCCCTCACCAGCGAACACCGATCCGCATTCCATCTCACAAAAATGCGTGCGATTTTCGCGGTCGCTGCGCACCGATGCTGCGCCGCCCTGACAAAATCGACACGATTTTACAAAAGTGTAATCAGAGAGTACACACGCGGAATCGGCGGACGCCGACATCCGCGGCCACGAGCGGCCGCGAGAAGACTCCTCGGGCACCGTCGGAACTGCATGGTGCTGCTCTTCGCGGCATGACGGCGCCATAAGCGCACACGCCACAGGGCGCTATGATCTCGCCATGCGCCCTACCTTCAGACGATCGGTCGTCGTGTTGTGTGCGTGCCTGGCCTTCGTCACGGTCTGGAGCAATCCGGCCGCCGCGAAGTCCTATTCCGCCGATCGCTTCGATGCGACGGTGCGAGTGCTGCCTGACGGAACACTCGACGTCACCGAAACCGTGGTGTTCCGCTTCGAGGACGGGACCTTCAAGGAAGTGTTTCGCGAGATTCCAGCCCGAGGGACCGACGGGATCGAGATCGTCCGAGCCGGGATGGAGGGCGAGACGCTGCCGTTCGGCACCGAGTCCGGGACGGTGGAAGTGCGGCAGCGCAACGGACGCGTCCGGGTCGTCTGGCGGTTCCGTTCGGTCGAACAGGTCACCCGCACGTTCGTGCTGAACTACCGCGTGAAGGGCGCCGTGCGGCAGGAGACTGGCGCCGATCTCCTGGTCTGGCGCGGCACACCGGGCGAGCATGGCTATGCGATCGCCGAGAGCACGATCCGGTTCGAGCTGCCGGTCGGCCCGACCACCCCACCGGGCGTCACCACCCGGAAAACGCAGTCCTTTGAAATCCGCCGGTCCGGCAACACCGTCGAGGTCACCGCGGCGAGGATCGGTGAGAACGGATGGATCGACACCTCGCTCCGGCTGCCGGCAGGCAGCGTGCTCGCCGCCGCGCCGGCGTGGCAGCAGCGCGCCGCGCGCATCAACGCCCAGGCCGGCGGCTGGGTTGCCGCATCGGCCACGGTGGTGGTGGCGGGCCTGCTGCTGCTCGTCGCCTGGCGGCAAAGCTACGACCGGCCGCCTGACAGCGACACGCCACGGCTCACCTCATCGCAGCCGCCAGACGATCTCACCCCAATGCTGGGTGGCGTGGTCGCCGCCAATGGCCGCACCGCGCTGGAACACTCGATGGCGACGCTGTTCGCGCTCGGCGACCGTCGTGAGATCGAAATCAGCGAGAAGTCGCGCGGCATTCTGACCCACCGTGACTTCCACCTGACCCGGCGGCACGGCCAGACGCCGATCGCGCCGTACGAGCAGCGCGTGCTCGACGTGGCGTTCGGCGGCACCCACGCCGCGGGAGATACGGTGTTGCTCTCGAAAGCTCGCAAGCGGCTGGCGAGCCGGTCTCGGGAGGTCAGTGCCGCGGTCAAGCAGGCACTCGCGGCGGCCGGACTGCTCGATGTCGCACGGCTGGCGATTCGCAAGCGCTACCAGGCCGCCGGCGGCGTGCTGATCGGCGTGGCCCTGGTGTCACTGATCCCGGCGATCGCGCTGGCCAACGATTTCGGCCCCTGGCCCTTCTTCTTCCCGGCGGCGTTTCTGGTCGTCGGGGTCGTCGCGCTCATCTTCAGCGCCACCGTCACGCCGCTCTCGAACGAAGGCGTTCGGCGCGGGCATCGGTGGCGTGCCTACCGCGGCTATCTGGCGAACGTCGCGCGCGGCCGCGAGGCGGCCACGGGAATCGCCATACCGCAGGTGCTGCCGATCGCGGTGGCGCTGGGCCTGGCGGGCGCCTGGGCGAAGTTCATCAAGAAAGAGCACCTCGCCGCGCCAGCCTGGTTCCAGGCATTGCCATCGGGCGGGGACAACGCGGCGTTCGCCACGTTCGTGGCGTACGGTGGAGCGACCGGGGATGGCGGCGGCAGCGCGGCCGGCGGCGGCGGTGGCGGGCGCGGCGGTGGATCGTCCGGCGCCGGCTAGATCCGCGATCCGTGGTCCGTGGTCCGCGGGTTCGCGGTCCGCAAAGAGCGTTTCAGAGTCAACCGGACCAGCGGGGTGGAAGACGCGCGATCAAGCTAGCTGCTGCGCCTTCGGCCGCCCGGCACGAGCGACTCACGCGACCGCGGACTGCGGACCGCGGACCACGGACAGCGAGGGGATCACGCTTGGCGGGCCAACCGGGCCAGGTGGGCCAGCATCTGCTCGCGGTGGGCGACGGCCCGCGAGCTCATCGCGGTGGGCGCCTCGTCGAACGGGAGGGCCCGCTGCGCCCAGGCTTCGCGACGGGCCTGAACCCGCTCCATGCCGGCCTTGAAGCACTGGAAGCAGACGGCCTGGGTCGCACAAATATGGTCGTCGCGCTTTGCTGTCGTTGCCATCGCCGTATCCCTTCAGCCTTCGAGGTCCATCATGTCGAGCAGGTGCCGGGCCCGGATTTGCGCCCGCCGCCGGCGCTCGTCGAGCACCCGGTACTTGTCGGGTCCGGACAGTCCCGCCGGCCCCGGGGCCAGCCGCAATGCCGCCCGGCCGCGGCTGCCGGTGCTGGTGACCCGCGTCGGCACGTCGCCGAAGTCCAGTTTCAGGGCCAGCGATCCGTCGAATCCCGTCATTCCCGTGGTTCCCGCCAGTCCGGTTGTTCCGGTCATTCCCGTCTCCTTCGCGGTGTTCCCGCCGACAGCGTCAGTCTACGAAGGGGGCGTGACAAGGTAGGACAATCCCCCTGGACGGCGTTGACAGGGGGCGGCCGCCCGACCAGAATTTCAGCCTCACGGTCGTCCCCCCGGAGTCCTGCGCCCAGTCAGCCACTGGCACCCGAGGTCGCCAACAGCCCATGCTTCCCGAGCGCCGTCACGACATCTCACGGCTCGAAGCGTTCAGCGACGCCGTGTTCGCCTTCGCCCTCACGCTGCTGGTCGTGTCGCTGGACGTGCCGCAGACCTACGACGAGCTCATGAGGCTGATGGCCGGATTCATCCCGTTCGCCGCCTCATTCGCGCTCCTGAGCTGGATTTGGTACGAGCACAACATCTTCTTCCGCAAGTACGGCCTGCAGGACCCGTTGACGACCACGCTGAATGCGGTGCTGCTGTTCGTGGTGCTCTTCTACGTCTACCCGCTGAAATTCCTGTTCACGGCGGCGTTCTCGTTCTTCATCCCGGCGCTCGGCATCAAGCTGGCGCTCACGCCGGGACAGCTGCCGCGCATCTTCGCCATCTACGGCGCCGGGTTCGTCGTGCTGTTCACGATGTTCGCGCTGCTCTACCTGCAGGCCTACCGCTGGCGGCGGGAGCTGGATCTCACCCCCCTGGACGAGTTCGACGTGCGCCGATCGATCGGGGAGCACCTGGTCAGCGCGGGGGTAGGGCTGGTGGCGATTGCGGTCGCGCTCTTCACGCCGATGCCGTTCCCGGTGTTGTCCGGATTCACCTATTTCCTGATGGGCCCCGCGCACTGGACGTTCGGCGTGGTCTCCGGCCGCCGCCGGAAGGCGCTGGAAGGCACCGCGGCCGCGGCCGGCGTCTGACCCGTCATGCCGCGGAACGCCGAAGTCATCAGGCAGTGGAGCATCCTGCGGGCGCTCGAGTCGTCTCGCCGCCTGACCATCGACGAGATGGCCGAAACCACCGAGGTCTCGACGCGGACCATCCGGCGCGACCTCGAAGCGCTCCAGTACGTCGGGTTCCCAATCTACGACGAGGTCTACGAAGGCAAGCGGTACTGGCTGCTCGAGCAGAAGGCGTTCAAGCGGCTGGATGCGACCGGCTTCACCTTCGCCGAGCTGAGCGCGCTCTACTTCAGCCGGACGCTGGTGGAAGGGCTTGCGGCGACGCCGTTTCAGGCGGACGTGAAGAGCGCGTTCGAACGTCTGGCGGCGGCGCTCACGCCGGGGATGCGGACGTTTCTCGATCGCCTGCCGCTGGTCATCCAGGCCAAGGCCGAGCCCGGCGCCCAGCCCGGTGTGCCGCGGACGAAGGAGGTCGGCCAGCTGCTCGACGCCACGCTCCAGCACCGCCGCGTCATCATGCGCTACCACTCGCGGTCGAGCGAGCGCGAGAAGGCCTACACCATCGAACCGATCCGGATCGTATTCGCGCAGAACGCGTTGTACTTGAATGCGTTCGTCCCGGAATACAAGGAGGTGCGCACCTTTGCGGTCGATCGGATCAAGTCGCTCTCGCTGACCGAGGAACGGTTCGAGCCGGTCGAGAGCGACGAGGACGTGTTCGCGCACTCGCTCGGCGTGCACCACGGCCCGCCCGAGCCCGTCGAGATCGTGTTCGAACCGAAGATCGCGCCCTACGTTCGCGAGCGGGTCTGGCACGCGTCGCAGACGGTCCGAGACGAAGCCGAGGGACGGGTGGTGATCACCCTGCAGGTGTCGAACGATTTCGCGCTGCGGAGCTGGATCCTGGGCTTTGGCGCGCTGGCCAAGGTGATCGCGCCGGCGGGACTCGCGGCGGAGATACAGGAGGAAGCGGCGCGCCTGGCGGCGCGGTATCGCGCCTAGGTTTGGTCGACCGCCTTTCACTGTCACGCTGCCTTCGTGACCACGGCGCCTGCGGCGCGCTGGCCGCCTTCGGCGGCCACACGACGACACGACGACACGACGACAACGACGTTTTTGAACGACAATCGAGCCACGTCGGCACGCAGGGCATGTTCATCAATGCCCCGGCCCGAATATCAACGGCTCTCCCCGTTGGCGGCGACGGCGGCCTCGCGGCCGACGTGCAGGAGTGAGAGGCCCGTCGAAGAGACTCACCAGGGGTTTACGTCGTGTCGTCGTGTCGTCGTCTCGTCGTCGCCAGCGCGCGAAGCGCCCGTGGACAAGCGGCTGTCCGTCGAAGAGACTCACAAACGCGCGAGGGTTGCCAGCGGACCTCAGATGGCGCGGAACAGCGTCAGCGCGAAGGCGGCCTCCGGATCGACCCACTGATCGATGATCGAGAGCCCGGCGGCCCGGCCAAGGTCGGCAATCTCCGCTTCGGTGTACTTGTATGAGCTTTCCGTCCAGATCGACTCGCCAGCCTCGAACCCGATCCTGACACTCGCGCCCAACAGCCGGACTTCCTGGGCCCGCCGGCTCACCAGATGCATCTCGATGCGATGTTCGGCGTCGTTCCAGATCGCACGATGGTCGAAGGCGTCCAGATCGAAGTCGGCGGCCAGCTCGCGGTTGATCCGCACCAGCAGGTTCTTGTTGAAGGCCGCGGTCACCCCGAGCGGATCGTCGTAGGCGAGCAGCAACGCGGGCCGCGGCTTCACCAGATCGGTGCCCAGCAACAGGGCCGCCCCAGGCTGCAGTGCCTGCCGGATCGATCGCAGCAGAGACTCGGCGACGGGGCGATCGAAGTTGCCGATGTTGGATCCGAGGAAGAGCACCAGCGTGCCAACGCGGCCCCTCAGCAGCGGGCGCACGCGCTCGAGCCCGATCTCGTACGGCACTTCGTGGGCGCTCACGATCACCTCCGGACGGCGAGCGAGCCGTACCGCGGCCATCTCGAGCGCATCGGCGGAAATGTCGATCAGGTGCACGTCCACGGCGACGTCCGGTACGCCGGAGAGCACCACATCGAGCTTTTCGCCAGTGCCGCAGCCCAGCTCCACGATCGTCGGCGCCTCTCGCCAGAGCGGCAGCGCCGCCGCCACGTCGCGCGCATGCTGCTCCAGAAGCCCGGCCTCGGCGCGCGTGATGCGATACCACGGCAGCCGGCAGATCGCATCGAACAGGCTGGTGCCGAGCGGATCGTAGAGATACCGCGATTGCAGCTGTTTCGGCGCGCGCCGGAGGTCGCGGACGACGTCGGCCGCGAAGGTGTCGGTCAGGGTGGTCTCGGGAATCACGATGGTTAGGAGCGGCGCGAAACGGTGCGGAACTTGGCGTACACGTAGGGGTAGTGGATCCGGAACCAGTTCCGGAAGCTCGGGCGAATCAACTCGCGCGCGGTCGCGGGCGATGCGCCCTTGAGCACGACGTGCAGACCATCGAAGAACTCGGCGGAATACTCCGGATACGAGACCATCGCGGCGAACCCCGGGAACGGGCCGAAAACGGTCTCGGTCCACTCCCAGCCGTTGCCGACCAGGTCGTGAATGCCCCACGCGCTGGCGCCCGCGGGACGCGCGCCGGCCGGCACCGGCTCCCACGACGTGAAGTCGAAGTTGCCGTGCGCCACTGACGCGGGTGCCGGGCCCCACGGATTCGGCAACTCGACGCCCGACGGCGAACCGAATGCGGCGCGATGGAACTCCGCCTCGGTCGGCAGGCGACGACCCTGCCAGCGCGCATAGGCGGCGGCTTCGGCCTGGCTCACATAGACCGGCCACGCCCCGGGCAGCGGGATGTCCTCGAACATGCCGCGCCACCACCACTCGCCATCCTCCTGCACCCAGAACGCCGGATGCGACACGGCTTCCCGATCCCGCCATTCCCAGCTCGCGTCGTCCCACCACTCGCGGCGCTGATAGCCGCCGTCGGCGATGAAATGCAGGAAGTCGGCGTTGGTCACGCTGTGCGCATCGATGTCGAACTCGGGCACCGGGATCCGCCGCTCGCCGAACTCGTTGTCCCACCCGAACGGAATGCGGTCGCGCTCGGCGCCGAGGGTCGCCGATCCCGAGGGCACCGTGATCCGGCGGTGTAGCGGTGATGCCGCGTTCAGCTCGTAGCGGACATTCTCGGGTTTGCGCTTATGCGCATATGGGAGGCGCCGCCACATATAAAGGAGCGTCTCCTGGTGCATCGCTTCGTGCTCGAGCGCCGTGTAGACCGCTTCGCCGCGGGTCATGGCCGGATGGGCGCTGCCGGCGAGATCGAAGGGCGCCTGCTCGAGCGCGTCCACGACCGCCGCATCGGCCGCGACTCCATATGCCAGCACCTCGTCACGAGTGGGCCATTGCGTGGACGCGCCGCTGCGCGGCACGGCATCCTGCTCGCTGTCCGGATCGATCCCTCGAGCAAACAGCGTCTCGTATCGCGCGTCGACGCCAGGATGTCCGAGGCCGCGCTTGAGGAACGAGATGACGCTGAACGCCGGCAGGTGTCCTTCGTAGAACACGATCGGATTGCGGAGGGCGATCGGGCGGCTGTAGTAGACGTCGGGATCGAGCAGATCGAACAGGGCGCGCGACCGGGCGCGGTTCCGGCGGTACCAATCGATCAGGGCTGGCCGCGCGATCGCGGTGTCGGCGGAGACCGGCATCACGCCACCCGCCGCTTGCGTGCCGTCGTTCGGCGTGAGCCCGTGCCCTTCGCGCGCGACGCGCTCTTGGACCCCTTCGCCGCGCCGGAGCCCGCACCGCCGCCCTTCTGCCCGCGACCCTCCAGGCTGGCGCGAAGACGGGCCATCAGATCGATCACGTCGGCCTGCTGGTGCGACTCCCGCTCCTTCAGCCGCGGCGCCTTCCCTTTCAGCTTGCCCTTGATGACGCGCATCAGATTTTCTTTGTACTCGTCGGTGTACTTGTCCGGCTCCCACTTCGCGCTCAGGCTGTCGACCAGCTGCCGCGCCATGCGCAGTTCCGCCGGACGAATCTCGCCCTTCTTCGGGAACTTGAAGTCTTCGAGATCGGCCAGTTCGTCGGCGAAGCGCATCATCGTCAACACCAGCGCGTCGTCGATGGCCTCGACCGCGGCCAGGTGCTGGGCGTCGCGGAGAATGATCTTCGCGATCCCGATCTTGCCGGACTCGCGGATCGCTTCCCGGATCAGCGCGTACGCCCGGTCAGCCCCCTTGCCCGCCTGCAGGTAGTAAGGCGTCTCGAAGTAGCGCTCATCGACGTCCTTGGGATCGACGAAATCGAGGATGTCGATGGTCTTGGTCTTCTGGAGGGCGGCCGTCTTGAAGTCGTCCTTGGTCAGGACCACGAACTGACCTTTCTCGTACTCGTAGCCCTTGACGAGATCCTCCCAGCCCACCGCCTTGCCTTCTGACTGACAGACGCGTTCGTAGTGCACCGGCGACTCGTCTTTCGCGTGCAGCAGCCGGAATCGGGGACGGTGATCGCGGGTCGCGCTGTACAACTCGACCGGGATGTTCACCAGACCAAACGCAATTGCACCCTTCCACATCGCCCGTGCCATGGTTCAGTCCCTAATCCCTAATCCCTAATCTCAAATCCCTAATCCCGAATCCCGAATCCCGAATCCCTCCGGACCGCGGACCACGGACCACGGAACGCGGGTTTACTTACACTCTGGCGCTACGTGGGACATGCTGGTCATGTTGAGGGTTCTCGGTCCACCGGCCGCTTTGATTTTCGCTTCTTCGACGTCCCTGGTCCGCGAGGTCGTGTCTCCCTGCGGCTGCGGGTCGGGCAGCACGATACCCGGCGTCACGATCGGATCGCGTTTGGCGAGCGTGCCGGTCGCGCTGATGGTGTGGCCGACGTGGGCGTCCATCTTGAGTGTGGCGGCGGCGCCGGCCAGCCGCAGGTTCTCCGGGGCTGGCGGCACGTTGGACGACGGTGCGGGGGCGGGCGGCTGACCGGCCTGTGCGGACGGCACGTTGCTCGATTGCCACGCCACTTTTTGAAGCACGAAGGTGTTCGCGACCGGGCCGCGCGCGAGGCACCCGGTCACCGTCACTGTGCTGCCGTCGGGCGGCGCGGCGACCTGGGACGTTCCGTGATTGTGCTGGGCGGCGGCGGTCACCGGCAGTGTCGCGATCGCCAGGACGGCAAATGCGTATCTCATGGATCGCATTACAGCAGATTTTGCCGGTGCCGTGCAGAACGGCAGACGTTCACCCGACGACGAGAATGGCTGGGTCAGGCGCCGTGGGTCCAGACGAGCGCCTGGCATGCCGGGCAGGCATAAACCATCCGGAGATCGGCTTCGAAGGACACGAACCCTCCCTCGGATCGCTCGTCGCACGACGGACAAATCGCGCCGGCGATCTCCACCGTCGCGATTCGCAGCGCACGGCCGGTATCCGGATCGGCCAGGCTCGCCGGTGCTGACGGATGGCGGGTCAGCCGTGAGCGCCCTTGAGTGGTGGAACAGACGAAAACGCCGCCGTAGGCGACGGCCGAAATGAGCTGAGGCATGTGGAAGGGGTTTTATATCAGATTGTTGTAATCTTGGTGATTGGCTCGCGCGAAAGTGGCGGAACTGGCAGACGCGCCGGACTTAGGATCCGGTAGCCGAAAGGCTATGGGGGTTCGACTCCCCCCTTTCGCACTCCGTCGCTCGCCTGCACTCGTGAGCGAGCTATGGAGTGAAGCATGTGAGCAAATGCACTCGCTCAGCTGGCACAGTGCAGGTGGTGACGGAGTGCGTCCACCGTCGCGCCGTAGCGCGCAGCGCGAAGGTGGGCGCATTCCAGAGAGTCCTATTCAATCGATGAAAACCGAATTCATAGACGTCAGCGACACCCAGAAGCACCTCGTCGTCGAGATCGACAGCACGGTCGTCGATGCCGAGATCGACAAAGTGTCGAGAGACTACAGCAAGGCCGCGCGCATTCCCGGGTTCCGGCCGGGCAAGGTGCCGACCAAGGTCGTCCGCCAGCGCTTTCGCGACCAGATCCTGCACGACGTCGCGCACGGCTTGATTCCCCGCGCCGTGGACGAGGCGCTCCGCGAGCGTGGGGTCGAGCCGGTCGACACGCCGGACATCAAAGACGTCGTCGTCGAAGAGGGACAGCCGCTCAAGTTCACCGCCTCGTTCGAGACCGTGCCACCGATCGAGCCGGGGGATTATGCGAGCCTGACGGTCCACCGGAAGGCGGCGCGGGTCGAAGACGAAGCGGTCGACCAGGCGCTGTCGCAGTTGCGCGAGCGGGGCGCGCGGTACGAACCGGTCGAAGGACGCCCGGTCGAGGTGGGCGACTCGGTCCTGATGGATCTGGTACGGACCGCGATCAAGAAGACCGAAGAGCCGCTGATCGTGATCCCGGGGCAGGACCGCCCGCAGCCCGAAACCGAGACCGACAAGCACGACAACGTCACGGTCGACATCGGCGCGCCTGCGAATCCGCCGGGCTTTGACGAGGCCCTGACCGGGGTCAACGCGGGTGATGAGAAATCCTTCGACGTCACCTATCCAGACGACTACACGATCAAGGAGCTGGCGGGGACCACGGTGCGCTACGACGCGTCGATCAAAGCGATCCGCAAGCGCGTGGTGCCTGAGCTCGACGACGAGTTCGCGAAGGATCTGGGCGAGTTCGATTCGCTGGCGGCGCTGCGGACCCGGGTGCGGGCCGACCTCGAGCACGAAGCCGGCCATGAGGTGGAGCGGGAAGTGCGCGCCGAGCTGCTGAAGCAGCTCTCGACCCGGGTCCAGTTCGACGTCCCGGCGTCGCTGCTCAACCGAGAGATCGACCGCCGGGTCGAGGAATTCGTCCGCCGGCTCATGGAACAGCAGATCGACCCGATGCAGACCAACATCAACTGGGAAGAGTTCCGGGAGCGCCAGCGGGAGGGTGCGGCAGAGGCGGTGCGGAGCGCCCTGGTCCTGGACGAGGTGGCCCGGCGCGAGAACGTCACGCCGTCGGAAGCGGAAATCGAAGCCGAGGTCAGCCGGTACGCCGAGCGCACCGGCCGGACCGCCGCCGCGGTGCGGGCCCGGCTGGAGAAGGAGGGGGGCCTCGGCCGGCTCTACACCGGGTTGCGCCGGGAGAAGGCGGTGGCCTTCCTGCTGTCGCGCGCGACCGGTATTGAACAGCCATAAGGGGCCGATACTTCACCAGGGAGGACATCCGGCCGGTGGGTGTTGTACAATGACCGGACGTACGACCTTCCTCTCGGATTCCCCGTACACTCACACGTCAGATACGTTTCGGACTCTCTATGCAGGAACGCATGCAGCTCATCCCGATGGTGGTCGAGCAGACCAACCGGGGCGAACGCGCTTACGACATCTTCTCGCGGCTGCTCAAGGACAGCATCATCTTCGTCGGCACCCCGATTGACGACCAGATCGCCAACCTGGTGATTGCCCAGATGCTGTTCCTGGAGGCCGAGGATCCCGACCGGGACATCCTTCTGTACATCAACAGCCCTGGGGGCGTCGTCACCGCCGGCCTGGCGATTTACGACACGATGCAGTTCGTGAAACCGGACGTGGCGACGACCTGCATCGGGCAGGCGGCCTCGGTGGCCGCGGTCTTGCTCGCGGCAGGGGCGAAGGGCAAGCGGTATTCCCTGCCGAACTCACGGATCCTGATTCACCAGCCGTGGGTGCAGGGGCTCGGAGGGCAGACGACCGATATCGATATTCACGCCCGGGAATTGCTGCGGACCCGCGAACGGCTGAACCAGATCCTGTCGCTGCACACCGGGCAGCCGCTCAAGCGGATCCAGGACGACACCGAGCGGGACTACATCATGGGACCCGACCAGGGTAAGGAATACGGTATTATTGATGACGTTATTCGTAAGCGGGCGTAACGGACGTTCGCAGGGTGCGGCTGCAGCCGCACGTCACGCCGCCTGAACGCTGGGCTGGACCCCGGCGCCAGGAGCGAACGCAGGCTTACGAGGGAACCCACATGGTGAAAAAAACCGGCGACGGCGAAATCCTCCGCTGCTCGTTCTGCAACAAGGACCAGAACGACGTCCGCAAGCTGATCGCCGGGCCCACGGTGTTCATCTGCGACGAGTGCGTCGAGGTCTGCAACGACATCATCGCCGACGACAACCGGTTCGAGGCGCGCGGCGGCGCCCGGTCCTCCCTGCCCGTCCCGCAGGAGATCAAGAAGTTCCTCGACGAGTACGTGATCGGCCAGGAACAGACCAAGAAAAAGCTCGCGGTCGCCGTCTACAACCACTACAAGCGCATCGAGATCCAGAAGCAGTCGCGCAGCCGGAACGACATCGAGCTCACGAAATCGAACATCCTGCTGATCGGCCCGACCGGCACCGGTAAGACGCTGCTGGCGCAGACCCTCGCCAAGCTGTTGTCCGTCCCCTTCACGATCGTCGATGCGACGACCCTGACCGAGGCCGGGTATGTCGGCGAGGACGTCGAGAACATCATCCTCAAGCTGCTGCAGGCGGCGGGCGGCGATATCGAGAAGTGCCAGCAGGGGATCATCTATATCGACGAGGTCGACAAGATCTGCCGGAAGGACGAAAATCCCTCGATCACCCGCGACGTCTCGGGCGAGGGGGTCCAGCAGGCCCTGCTCAAGATTCTCGAAGGGACGGTCGCCAACGTGCCGCCCCAGGGGGGCCGCAAGCATCCCCATCAGGAGTTCTTCCAGGTCGATACCACCAACATCCTGTTCATCTGCGGCGGGGCCTTCGTCGGGCTCGACAAGCAGATCGATCGGCGGATCGGCAAGAAGACGCTGGGATTCAACGCGCCCGTGAAGTCCCTCGCCAGCCGCGACATCGGGACCACGCTCGAGATGGTGGAGCCGGAAGACCTCATCAAATACGGCCTGATTCCGGAGTTCGTCGGGCGGCTGCCGGTGGTCGGCACCCTCCACGAGCTCGATCGCGCCGCGCTGGTGCAGATTCTCACGCAACCACGGAACGCCATCACGCGTCAGTACCAGAAGCTGTTCGAGTACGAGAACGTCAAGCTGCGGTTCACAGACGATTCGCTCGAGGCGATCGCGGAAGCCGCCCTGCTGCGCAAGATCGGCGCGCGCGGCCTCCGGATGATCATCGAGGACCTCATGCTCGACCTGATGTACACGCTCCCCGGGCAGAAGAAGGTCCGGGAGTGCGTGATTACGCGTGAGGTCGTGCAGTCCAAAGAGAAGCCCATCACGCTCATTGAGAAGGCTGGTTAGCTTCCAGTTTCCAGCTGCCAGCTCCCAGCCTGTCTCAACAGAGCCGTTCATCAACGCGGCGATTGCCACGCGCTCGGAAGCCGGAAGCTGGTAGCTGGACGCTCCTAATTCATGGAACTCTACGAAACTCTCCCGATCGTCCCGCTGAGGGACGTCGTCGTTTTCCCCCACATGATGATGCCGTTCGTGATCGGACGGCCGTCGTCGACACGCGCGCTCGAGCACGCGCTGCTCAAGGACAAGCGGATCTTCCTGGCGGCGCAGCACGACGCCGCGGTGGACGATCCGCAGCCCGCGGACATCTACACGATGGGCTGCGTGGCCAACATCGTCCAGAGCCTGAAACTGCCTGACGCCAATATCAAGGTGCTGGTCGAAGGCGTCGAGCGCGCCCGCGCGGTCGAGTGGAAGGAAGACAAGGGCTTCTACCGCGTGGTCGTGAAAATCGTCCCCAAGCACAAGGAAACCGGCACCGACGCCGAGGGGACGATGAGCCGGGTGGTGGCGCTGTTCGAGCAGTACGTGAAGCTCTCGAACAACCTGCACTACGACGCGATGATCGCCGCCGTCCGGGTCGACGATCCGGGCAAGCTGGCCGACACCATCTCCGCGCATCTCCTGGTCGGGGTCGACGAGAAGCAGAACCTGCTCGAGATCATCTCCCCGACCGAACGCCTGAACCGCATTGCCGGCATCCTCGAAGCGGAAGTCGACAAGCTCCAGGTGGACCGCCGGATCCAGTCTCGCGTCAAGAAGCAGATGGAGAAGGCGCAGAAGGAGTACTACCTCAACGAGAAGATGAAGGCGATCCAGAAGGAACTGGGCCGCAAGGACGACAAGGGCAACGAAGTCGAAGAGCTGAAGAAGAAGATCGAACAGTCGAAGATGCCCGAGGAGGTCGAGGAAAAGGCCATCCAGGAGCTGAAGCGGCTCGAGGCGATGCCGCCGATGTCGGCGGAAGCCACGGTCTCCCGCAACTATCTCGACTGGCTGATCGCGGTGCCCTGGCACAAGAAGACCAAGGAGAGCCGCGACCTGCGGCGCGCCGAGGAGATCCTCAACGAGGATCACTACGGGCTCGAGAAGATCAAGGACCGCATCCTCGAGTTCCTGGCGGTCCGCGCCCTGGTGAAGAAGCCGAAGGCGACCATCCTGACCTTCGCCGGCCCTCCGGGCGTCGGCAAGACCTCGCTGGCCAAGTCGATCGCCCGCGCGATGAACCGCAAGTTCGTCCGGCTCTCGCTCGGCGGAGTGCGCGATGAAGCGGAGATCCGCGGCCACCGCCGCACCTACATCGGCGCCTTCCCCGGCCAGATCATCCAGATGATGAAGAAGGCGGGTTCGATGAACCCGATCTTCCTGCTGGACGAGGTCGACAAGATGTCGATGGACTTCCGCGGCGACCCGTCGGCGGCGCTGCTGGAAGTGCTCGACCCCGAGCAGAACAATGCCTTCCTCGATCACTACCTCGACGTCGAGTACGACCTGTCGAACGTGATGTTCATCTGCACGGCGAACGTGCTGCACACGATTCCGCAGGCGCTGCGCGACCGCATGGAAGTCCTGCAGCTCGCCGGCTACACCGAACAGGAGAAGGTCGAGATCGCCAAGCGGTTCCTCGGACCGAAGGCGATCGAAGGCAACGGCCTCACCCTGGAGAACGTGACCATCCTGGACGAGGCCTACCAGACGATCATCCAGCGCTACACCCGTGAAGCGGGCGTGCGCAGCCTGGAGCGCGAGATCAACTCGATCTGCCGCAAGGTGGCGCGCAAGGTCGTGGCCGAAGGGGCGTCGTTCAAGGAAGAGATCACCGCGGCCAAGGTGACCGAGTACCTGGGCGTACCGCGGTTCCGCCCGACGCTGGCGGAGGAGAAGAACGAGATCGGCGTCGCGACCGGTCTGGCGTGGACCGAGGTCGGCGGGGAGATTCTGGTGATCGAAGCGACGCTGATGCCGGGCAAGGGGCGGTTGACGCTCACCGGCAAGCTCGGCGACGTCATGCAGGAGTCGGCGCAGGCGGCGATGAGCTACGTGCGGTCCAAGGCGGACGAGTTCAGCATTCCGAAGAACTTCAACCGCACCACCGACGTGCACATCCACATTCCCGAGGGGGCGATTCCGAAGGACGGCCCGTCGGCCGGCATCACCCTGGCGAGCGCGCTGGTGTCCGCGCTCGGCCGGATCGAGCTCAGGAAAGACGTGGCGATGACCGGCGAAATCACGCTGCGCGGCAAAGTGCTGCCGATTGGCGGGGTCAAGGAAAAGGTGCTGGCGGCGCATCGCGCCGGCCTGAAGAACATCATTCTGCCGAAGGACAACGAAAAGGATCTGGCGGACATTCCCAAGAACGTTCTCGACTCGCTCGGCATCTACATGGTCGAAACGATGGACGACGTGCTGAAGATCGCGCTGGTCAGGCCGCTCCCGAGCATGGCCGCGGCCGCCGCCGACAGCACCGTCCAGCCCGCCATCAGCGACGACACCATTACTCATTAAGACCCGCGGGTTCGCGGTTCGCAGGTTCGCGGTTCGCAAGAGCATCGAGAGCTCTTCGAACCCGCGAACCCGCGAACCCCCGAACCGCGATCACGTTGAAGATCATCTCCGCCGAGTTCGTCACGAGCGCCGCTGCCGGTGGCAGCACCGCGGGGATCCCGAGGGATGGCCTGCCGCAGCTGGCGATGACCGGGCGGTCGAATGTCGGAAAGTCGACACTGCTCAATGCGTTGTGCCGGGCCAAGGTCGCCCGTACCAGCGCCGCCCCCGGCAAGACGCGACTGGCCAATGTCTTCCGCCTCACCGTCGAGGGCGGGGGCCCGGGCAAGTGGGGGCTGTATCTGGTCGATCTCCCGGGCTACGGCTATGCGCGGGGCGGCGGGGATGCCGCGGAAGAGTTGAGGGGTGTCGCGGAGGCGTACTTCGCTGCCGCGTCCGGCGATCACTCGTCGACGTTCGCGGCGAACGTCGACGAGAGAAGTGTCGCCGCCTTGCTCCTGGTCGACAGCCGTCACCCCGGCCTCGATTCGGACGTACAGGCCGCTCAATGGCTCAGCGCGATGCACGTGAACTACCACGTGGTCGCCACGAAAATCGACAAGCTGTCGCGTGCCGAGCGCGCGCGCAACATGAAAGCGCTCGAACTTACTTTAGGCATGCCCCCGCTGCCGGTGTCGGCCGCGAGCGGCGAAGGAATGGACACACTGTGGAAAACGATCGCCAGCCTGGCCAGAACCGGTCGCGCGTGAACGGACAGTCCGGACGAGGCGGCGGCCGCGCGGCGGCCGTCGACCGAAACGATAGAAACGACCGGGGCGGACGCCCCGACCGCCACGACCGGCAGGAACGTCACGGCCAGGGCCAGGGCCGGCAGGACCCGGGCAACGCCGCGGACCGGCCGGAACCCGCCGAACGGCCCGACCCGGCCGCCCAGCCGGGTGGACCGGCGGAGCCCGCGGCCCCGCGCGAGGGCGGCAGCCAGGAGGTCGTCGAGCTCGGCACGCTGAAGGACATGAGCGTCACCGAGCTGACCAAGATCGCGAAACAGCTCGACGTCCCCGGCGCCACCGGCATGCGCAAGCAGGAGCTGATCTTCCAGATCCTCCGCGGCCGGGCGGAGAAGAGCGGGCTGCTGTTCTCGGAAGGCGTGCTCGAGACCCTGCCCGACGGCTTCGGCTTCCTGCGCGCTCCCGACTACAACTACCTGCCCGGTCCCGACGACATCTACGTCTCCCCTTCGCAAATCCGGAAGTTCGACCTGCACACCGGCGACACGGTGTCGGGGCAGATCCGGCAGCCGAAGGAGGGCGAGCGGTACTTCGCGCTGATCAAGGTCGAGGCGGTCAACTTCGAGCCGCCCGAAAAGACGCGCGAGAAGATCTTCTTCGAGAACCTCACCCCGCTCTATCCGCAGGAACGCATCCGGCTCGAGACGCTGTCCGACAATCTGTCGGCGCGGGTCATGGACCTGATGACGCCGATCGGCAAGGGGCAGCGCGGACTGATCGTCGCGCCGCCGCGCACCGGCAAGACCATGCTGCTGCAGAACCTGGCGAACAGCATCACCGCCAACCACCCGGAGATCTACTTGATCGTGCTGCTCATCGATGAGCGGCCGGAAGAAGTGACCGACATGCAGCGCTCGGTCAAGGGCGAGGTCATCTCGTCGACCTTCGACGAGCCGGCGACACGCCACGTGCAGGTCGCCGAGATGGTGATCGAGAAGGCCAAGCGTCTGGTCGAGCACAAGAAGGACGTGGTCATCCTGCTCGACTCGATTACGCGTCTCGCGCGCGCCTACAACACCATCGTGCCGCCGTCGGGCAAAGTCCTGTCCGGCGGTGTCGACAGCAACGCGCTGCAGCGCCCGAAGCGCTTCTTCGGCGCGGCACGGAACATCGAAGAAGGCGGATCGCTGACCATCATCGCCACCGCGCTGATCGACACCGGCTCCCGCATGGACGAAGTCATCTTCGAAGAGTTCAAGGGCACCGGCAACATGGAGATCCACCTCGATCGCAAGCTCGCCGATCGCCGGGTCTTCCCCACCATCGACATCCAGAAGAGCGGCACCCGGAAGGAAGAACTGCTGCTTCCGAAGGAGGAGCTCGGCCGCGTGTGGGTGCTGCGCAAGGTGCTCACCCCGCTGTCACCGGGAGAAGCGATGGAGCTGCTGCTGTCGAAGATGGGCAAGACCAAGGACAACGGGGAGTTCCTGGGGGCGATGGCCGGCGGGCGCAGCTGAAGAGCGTCAAATCCCAAGCTCCAAATCCCAAATCCCAACCACTCCCAACTCCCAAATCCCAACCGCAACTACCAACACCCGGAATTGGGGGTTGGTAGTTGGGAGTGGTTGGGATTTGGAGCTTGGAGCTTGGGATTTGACACTAGAAGCGTATTTTTGCCGCGAACTGGAAGTTCCGCTGCGGATCGGCGTTACCGAAAGCGGTCGACGTGATCCGTCCTGCATCCGTGTTGCCGAGCTCTCCGTTCGGATTGCCCAGATTCACGTGGTTGAACAGGTTCACCACTTCGAGCCGCAGCTCCACATTGCGGCCGTCGCCGAACGGAATGTGCTTGAACAGCGAGGCGTCGGTGCGCCAGTAGCCGGGACCGCGGAGGTGGTTCCGCGGCAGGTCGCCGAACGTGCCACGCGCGGGGCGGCCGAACGCGCTGCCCGATGCGCCGAGCGGCGCGGTATTGAACCACTGATCCCGCGTTTCCGGCCCCGATGGATCGCCGATCAGATTCGGCCGGTTGGGGCCGGTATCCCGATCCCCGCCGGCGCCGGAATACGTCACGTTGAACGGCAGTCCGCTCTGGATGGTGGTGTTGGCGTTGAACTGCCACCCGCCGACAATCCCATCCATTAACGGCGACATGTCCGACAGGAACTCGCGACCTCTGCCGACCGGCAGCTCCGCCACCAGCGAGAATACGAAGCTGTGGATCCGGTCCCAGTCGGGCGCACCGAATTCCAGGTCGCTGTTGTACAGGCCCTGGTGCTCGGGCAGATCCGTCTCGAACTGATCACCGCCGTGCTGCCGCGCCTTCTGGAGCGTGTAGTTCACGTTGGCCGAGTAGCCCGAGGAGAAGCGCTTGGTGAGCTTCGCCTGCAGAGAGTCGTACGAGTTCGTGGCGCAGTTGCAGAAGTAGTCGATGCCCTGCGTCCAGCCGAACCGGTTGAAGAACGGCCGCCGGTTGTTCAGCGGCACGCCCTGGGCAAACCCGTTGAGCGACGGCTGGTTGATGTTGATCGCGGGACCGTCGCCCGCGAACACGTCCCTGCCACGGTTGCCCACGTAGCCCGCCTCGACCGACATCGTCGCGGTCAACTGATGCTGCACCATGACGTTGAACGCGTCGACGGTCGGCGGCCGTTGCGTCTCGGGCAGCGCCCGCGCGAAAACGCCATTCGGCAGCGGGAAGCGGCCTGACGACGGGACTGCCGGGAACGCGGGCGCCGAGGGCCCCTGACTCAGCGTGAAGACGCGGTCGAAGTTGGACGGCGCGTTGAGCTCCTGCACCGCCAGCACCGGCAGGTTCTGGGTGACGCTGTGGCCGAACAGCGATCCGAACACGCCGATGTCGTAGACCCGCCCGTAGCCGCCGCGCAGCACGGTCTTGTCGGTGATCTGATGCGTGGCGCCGAGACGGGGGGCCCAATTCAGCTTGTTCTCGACCCCGCCGTTCAACGGAATCCCGCCAACGCCGACCACCGCAATCTCGCCGGTCTTGAGGTCGAGGAAGCCCGCGTTGCCGGCCTCGTTGATCGTCTGCGGGTTGATCACGTCGAGCCGCAGCCCGAAGTTGAGCGTGGTCTTGCTGTTCACGCGCCAGGTGTCCTGCGCGTAGTAGAAGTGCCGCCACTGCTGCTCACGCGCGTCGGTGTTCGCACTCACGTAGCGCCGGAGCTGGGTGACATCACCGAGCAGGAACGTGGCGAGACCCAGCCCGCCGGTGCCGTTGAGCGACGTGCGATCGCTGTGGAAGGTCAGCTCGCCCGACCGGTGCGCGTCGCTCGGCACGCGCAGGTTGTGGGCGCGGCGGACGTCCACGCCGAACTTGATCGTGTGGTTGCCCTGCATTCGGGTGAGGTTGCCGACGACCTGGAACTGCTTCTCGTCCTGATCGAGAGGACAGTTGCAGCGGTTGACGTTAAGGCCGGATCCGAACTCGAAGGCACCCGCCTCGCTCGAGCCCTCGTTGTCGACGAAGCCCGCGGGAAGCCCCGAGCTGAAGGTGTCGTCGAAGTTCAAGCCGGGAATGCCGGCCTCCGCCGCCGGTCTGGTGCCGAAGTCGAACGGCAGCACGTTGACCTTGTATTTGAAGAAGCCGAAGCGGAAATCCGCCAGCATCGTCGGCGACAGCGTGTAGTCCATGCCGGCCGCGAGGCTGTGGTTGCGCACGTCGGAGACGCCGCCGAGGCTGACCAGCTCCTGTCCGCCGCCGGGGCCGAACGCGGTCGGCCCGTCGCGGATGAAGTCGCCCAGACTGTAGCGGCTGAACACGTTCAGCTTGTCGGAGAGCCGCCCGTCGATCCGGACGTTCATCGAGTTCTCGTCGAACGACTCCGACGCCGACGCCACGTAGTTGTCGCGGATCCCGCTGTCGCGTCCCGGCGCATTCGGCATCGGAATCAGGGCGAGGATGCGCTGCGCCTGGGCCGACAGCCGCCCCTGCGGAATACGGTTGCCCGGGAACTGCACCCGGGTGTCCGGATCGTAGATGTTGATGCCGTACGCGCTGAGATCGCCGCCGCGCGCCGCCGCGGTCGGCACCGACAACAGCCGCGAGCCACCCTGCGTGGCCCGCGTGCCCTGATAGTCACCGAAGAAGAACCACTGGTTGCGAGAGATGGGACCGCCGATCGACGCGCCGAACTGGTGGCGGCTGGTCTCGGGAATGTGTCGGCCGGTCAGCGGATCCGGCTGGAACTGCGTGAAGGGATTCCGCGACTGGAACTTGTCGTTCTGGAAGAACTCGAAGCCGCTGCCGCGCACCGAGTTGCTCCCGGATCGCGTCTGCACCGACACCACGCCCGCGACCGCCAGACCGAACTCCGCGTCGTAGTTCTGCGACGTGATCTTGGTCTCGCCGATCGACTCCAGCGTCGGGTTGATGACGATGATCCCGAGGATCGGATCGCGGTTGTCGGTGCCGTCGAGCTGATAGTTGGTCCCGCTGAAGTGCTGCCCGTTCACCATTGTCTGGGTCGACCCCTGCGGGTTCTCGCTGGCCGCATGCTGCCATTGGAGCTGCTGCGTCCCGGGGGTCAGCAGCAGGAACTTGGTGAAGTTGCGATCGAGCACCGGCAGATCCGTCAGCTGCCGTGCGTCGAATCGCATGGCGACATCCGCCCGGTCGGTCGTCAGCAGCGTCGCGCCGCCGGTCACCGTCACTTCATCCGAGAGCTGACCGACTTGTAGGACGAACTCCACGGGGGTCTGCGAGTCCACGCCGACCTCGACGCGCGGCACGATCGCCGTCTTGAATCCCGCCAGCTCAGCCTGGATCTTGTACTCGCCAGGAAGCAGCCGCTCCTTGACGAACATGCCCGATTCGTTGGTCACGACCGAGTCGGTGGTCTGACGGGTGAGACTCACGATGTTGACGGTGACCCCGGGCAGGACGGCGCCACTGGGATCCTTGACCGTGCCGCCGATGCTGCCGTAGACCGCCTGCGCATCGACCGGCCGCGGCGCGACCGCCAATGCCCAGAGGATGAGGAAGAGAAACCTGCCCGTACGCGAGACGACGCGGGCCCGGGCGTGAACGACTGCCATAAGAAAGGCCCTCCAATCGATTCGAACCGACGACGACGACTAGTGCGAACAACATAGAGAGCGCTGACACCAGCGTCAAGCGCATTCACTTTGATGAGGTAGAGAAATAGCCGCGCGTGTCCCCCGTCCAAGCGCCCCAGCACCTCGCGGGTTCGTCCGGGTCTGAAGACCCGGACGCCACAGCGATCAGGCTGTTGCGACTTCCGACAACTGGAAGGTCCAAGTTCCTTCCCATTGTGCGGTCCGGGTCTTCAGACCCGGGCCGAGCCGACAGCCGCGGGAGTGAGTCGCTATCGCGGCTCGGTGACGGTGAGGATCTGGCGGCCCTGCACGTTGGTCAACGCCTGCGCTGCGCCATTCGGCCATCGAACCTCGATCCGCTCGGCAGTCTCCGCCGTCCCCAGGCCGAAATGCAGGCGCAGATCGTTGTGCGAGTAGTAGCTACCTTGACTGACCACCGCGCGTGCCTGCCGCACGCCGCCGGCGGTCACGGTGACGATCGCGCCGATGGCCGCCCGGTTCGACGCGGCACCGATGAGTCGGAGCGACAGCCAGCGGTTCGCGCCGCGGTAATCGTTGCGGAGCAGCGACGGCGGCTCGTTCATGTTCATGATCAGCACGTCTTCGTCGCCGTCGTTGTCGTAGTCGCCGAACGCGGCGCCCCGGCTCGACCGCGGATCGGCCGCTCCCCCGCTCTGAGCCGTGACGTCGACGAAGCGCGGCGCCGGCGTTCCTGAACACCATCCGCGGACCGCGATGCGGATACTGGGGCAGCGTCCGTTCGACTTCCGGATAGACGTGGCCGGTCACATACATCAGGTCGGCGCGGCCATCGTTGTCCAGATCGGGGAGCCCGGCACCCCACTCGACATAGCGGTTCTGCACGCCGAGGCCCATGGACATCGCCACGTCCTCGAACAGCCCGCGACCGAGACTCTGATACAGCGCCGGGATGTCGTCGGCGAAGTGCGTCTTCAGCAGATCGAGCCGGCCGTCGTTGTTGATGTCGCCGATGGCGGCGCCCATGCCGGCTTGCGGCGCTCCCTGCTCGCTCAGCGCGGCGCCGCTCTTCATCGCCTCGTCGGTGAACGTCCCGTCGCGATTGTTGCGATACAGGATCGCCGCGGTCGAGTCCGACGCCACGTAGATGTCGGGCCACCCGTCGTCGTCCAGGTCCGCCGCGATCGCCGTCATCGGATAGCGTCCGGTGACGGTTGCGACGCGTGACGGAACGGAGACGTCCTCGAAGGTGCCGTCGCCGCGGTTGCGATAGAGGAGATTGGTGTCGGTGGGCAGCCCCTTCGGACCGCAGTTGACCGGCACGCCTTTCCAGACACAGTTGGCACCCTGCCCCGGCTCGGACGCCGACGCGGCATCGAATCGCAGGTAGTTGGCGACGAAGAGATCGACGTCGCCATCGCGGTCGTAGTCGAGGAAGCTGCACCCCGAGCCCCAGCGCACCTCACTCCGGTCGAGGCCCGCCGCCTTCGTGACGTCCTCGAACCGCGCCCCATCGCGATTGCGATACAGCACGTTGTGCCCGAAGAAGGTCACGAAGAGATCGAGCCAGCCGTCGTTGTCGTAGTCGGCGGCGCACACCCCGGATGCCCATCCCACGCGGTCGAGACCCACTCGAGCCGTCACGTCCTCGAACGTGCCGTCACGACGGTTGCGATACAGGCGGCTGGTGGGCCGATCGCCGGGCGCCCAGGACTGTTCGCGGCGGCTGCCCTCCTCGAAGCGCGTCCCGCTCAGGACCAGCGCGTCGAGCCAGCCGTCGCGGTCGTAGTCGAGGAACCCTGTTCCGCAGCCGTTGGTTTCGAGGATGAATCGCTTGCGGTCGACGCCGCCGTAGACGCTGGGATGGGTCAGGCCGGCGGTCAGCGCGACGTCGGTGAAGCGTACCGGCCACGCGGCGTCGGGTGACTGATGAGCCGCGAGCGTAAGGATCGCGAACGCGCAGACCGAGAGACTTCCGCCAGCTCTCATCGCTCGCGCGGAGTGCGCAACCGCTCCGCGAGATCGAACTCGCGCTTCGCCTCTTCCTCGCGGCCGGCCTGCTGAAGGAGCTGCGCGAGCAGGTAGTGGGCGGTACGGTTGTTCGGATCGAACTGAATCGCCCGCCGGAACATTCCCTCGGCGACTACCGGCTGCGCCTTCCTGACATAGGCACGGCCGAGGAGAATGTACGGCGCGCTGTAGAAGGGATTCAACCAGATCGATTTCTGCAGCGCGGCGATGGCCTCGTCCCACTTCGCTTCACGCACGTACGCGTCGCCGAGCTGCGAGAACGCCATGGCGTTGGCCGGACTGATCGCGAGCTCGCGGGTGGTCAGCGCGATCGCCTCCGGCAACCGGCCGCGGAACATCGCGATCTGGCCGAGCAGAAGATTGGCGGTCGGCAGCCTCGGATCCTTGCCGAGAGCCTGCGTCAGCTCGACCTCCGCCTGCGGCTCCAGTTCCAGCCGAATCATCAGCTGGGCGACGAGCAGGTGCGCGGCCGCTGAATCGGGTGCGACGCCATAGATGGAGGCCACCGTCGACCGTGCGCCGTCCGCGCGCCGGGTCTGAACGTAGGCTTGCGCGAGTGCGTAGGCGAGCTCGAGATTGCCTGGCGCCCACCGCCGCGTGGCCTCGAGCCGCGGAATCGCCTCGGCGAATCTGCCGACCACCACTCCCGCGAGGCCGAGAACCTGGTCCGCCTCGCGGCGTGCCACGGAATCCGCGGGAAATCGATCCACGACCGGTGTGATCAACTCGATCGCTTTCCCCGGATCGTCGGCGTGATAGTAGGCGACGCCGAGCAGCAGGCCGACCTGCGCCTGCAATCCCGCGTCGCCGTCGGTCTTCACCGACTGCAGTGCCGCGATCGCCTTCCGCGGCTGCCCGTCGTCGATCAATTTGCGCGCTTCCGCGAGCACGTCCCCCGCGATCTGGGGTACGCACAGTGCCAGCACCAGGGTCACGACGCCGATCACTTACCGCCTGTCTTGGCAGGCAGCGGCCGGCCCGTACCTTCGGTCAGGGTGACGATGCGATTGGGCTCGACGCCGGTCCAGATTTCGACGTTGCCATTCGGCCAGCGGACTTCGATGCGGTCGATGGTCTTCGCCGCGCCCAGACCGAAGTGCAGCCGAAGGTCGTTCTGGGAATAGTAGCTGCCGCCGCCCCGCACTTCGCTCACCTGGGAGACGCCGCCGCCCATGAGGACCACGCGCGCCCCGATCGCGCTGCGATTCGACTGGACGCCGACCAGCCGGAGCGCCGACCAGTTGTGCGGCTCGCGCTGATCGAGTCGATACAGCTCGGGCGGGTCGTGAACGTTGTTGACGAGCACGTCGATGTCGCCGTCATTGTCGAGATCGGCAAAGGCCGCGCCCCGGCCGGCCTTGGGGACCGTCACCGGCGGCCCGATCTGCTCGGTCACATCGTCGAAGCGGCCGTCGCCGCGGTTGCGATAGACGACCTTGCGCTGCTTGTAGCCCGCTTCGGTTTTGACCTGGTCGACCTCGGGATACACGTGCCCGTTGACGAGGAACAGGTCCTGCCAGCCGTCGAGATCGAGATCCAGGAACGAGACGCCCCATCCGAGCCACCGCGTGTTCCGGCCGAACCCGCTGGCGAAGGTGCGATCCTCGCAGAGACCGCTACCGGTATTGGCGTACAGCGTGGAGGTGTCGCCGGCGAAGTTGGTCTTGAAGATATCCATGCGGCCGTCGCGGTTGTAGTCGCCGACCGCCACACCCATCCCGGCCTGCGGCTTGCCGTCCTGGCTGTAGGCGCAGCCGGCGGAGACGCCGATGTCGGTGAAGGTGCCGTCGCGGTTGTTTCGATACAACGCGCTCGGGTTCGAATCGTTGGCGACATAGAGATCGATCCACCCGTCGTCGTCGAAGTCGAGCGTGCTGACGCCGAGCGCGTAGGTGCCGTGCGCGCGGGTGATGCCGGATGCGGCCGAGACGTCGGCAAAGCTGCCGTCGCCCTGGTTGCGATAGAGGAGATTCTTTCCTCCGGGGAGCCCTGGCGGGCCGCAGGCGACTGGCAGCCCCTTGTAGCGGCACAGGCCCGACTCCGGGACCGGCGCGGTACTGAGATCGAGATCGATATAGTTGGCGGCGAACAGGTCCAGTCGGCCATTGCGGTCGTAGTCGAGGAAGGCACAGCCGGCGCCCCAGCGAGAGCGGACGGTCTCGAGCCCGGCCCGTTTGGTGACATCGTCGAAGGTGCCGTCGCCGCGATTGTGAAACAGCCGGTTGGTGCCGAAGAAGGTGACGAACAGGTCTTCGCGGCCGTCGTTGTCGTAGTCACCGGCACAGGCGGCCTGTCCCCACCCGGTCAACGCGAGCCCGGCTTTCGCGCTCACGTCTTCGAACGTGCCGTCGCGCTTGTTTCGATACAGGTGACTGGTCGGCTCCTGGCCTTTGGGGAATCCTTCGAGCGTCGTGCCGTTGACCACGAACAGGTCCTGCCAGCCGTCGCCATCGTAGTCGAACGCGGCGGCGCCGCTGCCGGTGGTCTCGAGCAGGTAGCGATTGGTGCGGATACCGCCGTAGACGGTAATCGCCGAGAGGCCGGCCGATGACGCGACCTCGCTGAACGAAAACCCGAGGGGTGTGGCCGATGACTGACGGCCGTGCACCGATACGGCCGCCGAGGCGGCCGCGAGGATCAGCAGGGCGGGAGCAGCCGGGCGTAGCGGACGGATCACGGACGTCCCTCACGTGGATAGAGGTTGGGCGCGAGTTTCCGCGCACGTTCGAAGTGCTCGCGCGCCTCGGCGGGGGCGCCCCCCTGCTGCAGCGCGACCCCGAGCGCGTAATGCGCGTCGGCATTGTCGGGCGCCAGGCGGATCGCTTCGCGGAACTGGGCGATCGCGGCCGGCCGATCGCCGGCCTTCAGCTTCTGACGGCCGACGCTCGCCGCGAAGGCCGAGGCCTGTGCGTCGGCCTTGCGTCGCGCCAGCCGATCGGCCTCCTCACGCGCCAGCCGGGCGCCGTCGGCGTCGCCGCGCTGCTGCAGCAGCTGGGCGAGGCTGTGATGGGCCTCGATCGACTCGGGCCGCAGGCGAATCGCGGCCCGCAGCTCGGTGATCGCGGCGTCCACGCGTCCGTCGGCCTTCAACACCGTCGCGAGCATGTAATGCGCGTCGGCGGAGTCAGGAGTGCGGGCCATCGCCTCGCGGAACATCTGCTCGGCGTCGGCGCTGCGGCCGGTCTGCCAGAGGAGCACGCCCAGCGTGAACGGCGGATCCCCCAGCTTGGGAGCCAGCGTCACCGCGCGGCGCAGCGCCGCTTCGGCGCGATCGAAGTCATCGCGCTGCTTGAGGGCCACTCCAAGGTTGTAGAACGCTTCGGCATTGTCCGGCTGTTCGGCCGTGACCGCCTCCAGGAGCTCCACGGCGCCCCCGAGGTCCCCCTGGTGCATCAGGGTAGTCGCCAGATTGAGGCGTCCGGATGCGAACGAGGGGTGGGCGGCGATCAGCCTGCGGAACGTGTCGACGGCCTCCGCGCCATTCCCGCTTTGCATCAGCGCGAGCCCGAGACTGTTGAGGGCGTCGGGGACACCAGGATCGAGCGCCGCGGCGCGTTTGAAGCTCGCGAGCGCGCCATCCAGGTCGCCCAGAGCCTGCAGCGTGACCCCGAGTTGAAGATGTGCCGGAGCAAGTGACGGGGCCAGCCGCACCGCTTCGCGCAACTGGATCGCGGCCTCGGGCAGGCTGCCCGATTGGCGCAGCGTGGCGCCGAAATAGTAGCGCGCCTCCGGATGGTCAGGACGAAGCCGGACCGCCGCGCGGAGCGGCGCCATCGCGCCGTTCAGGTCCTTTGTCCACCATCTGGTGGCTCCGAGGTGATACTGCGCGTCGAACAGCATCGGATCGAGCTTGATCGCCCGGGCGAACCCCGCGAGCGCCTCGGGGATCCGCCCCTGCCGACCGAGCACGAACCCAAGCTTATCGTGGGCGACCGCACTGCCGGACCGTGCCCGGATCGCGCGTTCGTAGGCAGTGGTCGCGCCGGCCAGATCCCCGCGTGCCTCGAGCAGCTCGCCCAGCAGGAGCACCGCATCATAGCGAGAGGGACTGCCGGCGAGGATCTGCTCGACCGCCTCCACCGCGGCGTCCAGCCGGCCCGCCGCCGCCATCTGCCGCGCCTCCCGCAATTGGTTCGCGGCGGTGGCCGGCGATGGCGTCTGCGCCGCGGCCCCGGCCCGGACCAGCGTCACCACTACCCACACCCCGAGAATGCGGCCACAACGCACCGATGGATTTTAGCGCTGAGTTCGCATCAACTCCCAAATCGTGGCTTCGGCCTTCCGCCAGAAGGGGGCTCTCGCACAACCGTGAGCGAGCGCACCAGAACGGCACATGTGCTGGATATCGTGTTTCATTTCGAGAATAGGCCACTAAGTCGCGCGTTTACAATCAGTTACCGTGTGCGCTGCTGAGGCGCCCGTCTCAAAACGGCACACTTCGACAAAAGCGTCAGTTCGCGACAGTTCAGTAAGTACGCAAACCATTTAAATACAGCAACTTACAACCGCGCCCAATCAACCTCGACGGATCCGTTGTTGCTATTACCTCTGCGGATACTCGCAAGGGATTGAGGACTAATGGGCACACTAGGTCGTAAAGCCGTTTGGGGAGCCGCGCTCGCGCTCTGGGTCATGATCCCAGCCGCGTCGGCGTCCGCTGCCAGCGGCGGCGGGCAGAAAACCGACAGGTTGCTGCAGGAGAACACCTCGTCGGGATCGCCGCGCACAGTCATTATTCGTACACGGCCGGGAGCGAAGGACCGCGTCAAGAAGCGCCTCCCGAACCGCCGGAGCGGACCGCAAGAGCATCGGATCATCGGTGGGCTGTCGGCCGACATGGATTCGAAGGAAATCGCGGCGCTCTCGAGCGACCCCGACGTTCTCTCGGTGTCCGCCGACGCCGAGGTCAACGCGAGCGCGGTGACGGCTTCTCCGGCCGCGGCGGCCGCGAGCGTCAACTTGAACCAGACCGGGACCACCAGCGTGCTCAAGCGGTGGCTCGGCGTCCAGGACTGGTTCAGCGGATCGACCGTGACGGTCGCCATCATCGACTCGGGCATCCAGAGCGGCCCTGACTTCGACGGACGCATCGTGGGCGCCTACGACTTCACCGGCAACCAGGGCGCGGTCGCCACCGCGCCGACCGACGAGTACGGCCACGGCACGCACGTCGCCGGGCTGATTGGCTCGAGCGGTGCGTCGTCTGGCGGCAAGTACGCCGGCGTGGCGCCGGGCGTCAAGCTGCTGTCGCTCCGGGTCCTCGACAAGAAAGGCGCGGGCAAGACCAGCAACGTCATCCGCGCGCTCGAGTTCGCGGTCGTGAACAAGGAACGGTTCGGGATCAAGGTGATCAACCTGTCGCTCGGTCACCCGATCTTCGAATCAGCGGCCAGCGACCCGCTGGTTCAGGCGGTTGAAGGGGCGGTCCGCGCGGGACTCATCGTCGTGACCGCGGCCGGAAACTACGGAACCAACCCCAGCACCGGGCAGGTGGGTTACGCCGGGATCGCCTCGCCGGGGAATGCCCCGTCGGCAATCACGGTTGGCGCCTCCAACGCCAGCAACACCGTCGGCCGCGGCGACGACCGCGTGGCACCGTACAGCTCGCGCGGCCCCTCGTGGTACGACGGCATCGCGAAGCCGGACATCGTCGCGCCGGGCGCGAACCTGATGTCGAATCTGGTCGACGGGAGCACGATCGCGAAGACCTATCCGGGGCTGATCGTCACCGACAAGCTGACGCGGTTCCTCATGCTGAATGGCTCCAGCATGGCGACGGGCGTCGTGTCGGGCCTGGTGGCCGCGATGCTGGACGCCAACAACTACGGCGGCTATCTCCGCTGGCAGTCGCTGCCGGCCTACCGCCGCCCCCCCATCTACACCGGTGCGCCGACGCTGACGGCGAACGCGGTCAAGGCGATGCTGCAGGTACTCGGCGACGCCGCTCCGCGCCGGCAACGGCGTGAAATACGACGCGCTGACCCAGGGCAGCGGCGAAGTGAACGGCTACGGCGCGCTGGCGCTGGCCGGCTCCGCCGACACCACGAAGGCGGCCGGCGCTTTCTGGATGTCGATGCAGTGGCCCACCGAGACCTCGTTCGGCGGCGTGACCGAGCAGTGGTCCGAGACGCTGATCTGGGGCACGCGCGCGATTCGCGGCAGCAGCCTGGTCGACATCAACCAGACCGCCTGGGCGAAGAACATCGTCTGGGGCACCGGCGAGATGGACAACATCGTGTGGGGCACGTTCTCGCGCGGTGACGACAACATCGTGTGGGGCACGCTGCTCGGCGGCGACAACATCGTGTGGGGCACGCTGTTCGGCAGCGACAACATCGTGTGGGGCACGCTGTTCGGCGGCAATGCCCAGTTCGCAGACAACATCGTCTGGGGCACGATGAGCTGGACCGACAACATCGTGTGGGGAACGGGGCTGCTCGGGATGTTCAACGGCGACAACATCGTGTGGGGCACGATGCGCGAGGGCGCCGACAACATCGTCTGGGGCACGCTCAGCGACGACAACATCGTGTGGGGGACCTCAGTCAAGAAGGTGCTGCGTCTGGGATCGAACGGGGGTGGGCTGTGATCGGGACCATGACTCAGACGACCGTGGCGACGATGCCGGTGCCTGTGGCGGCGCCGGTGACGACTACGGACTGGCGGCAGGCGCTGCCGGTGCTGCAGGCGGGCGCGGTGGCACTGCGCGAACTGCGGCTGGCCGATGCGCCCTCGCTGCTCCAGATGCTCACGACCGCGGAAGTGTCGCGGTTCATCTCGCCGCCGCCGACCTCAGTGGACGGGTTCGAACGCTTCATCGCGTGGACCCACCGCGAGCGGGCGGCCGGCCGCTACATCTGCTTCGGGGTCGTGCCGCAAGGCTTCGAGCACGCGATCGGCATCATCCAGATCCGGACGCTCGGCGCGGGCTTCGACATCGCTGAATGGGGCTTCGCCATCGGCTCGGCGTTCTGGGGCACCGGCATGTTCCAGGCGGCGGCGAAAGAGGTCCTCGGCTTCGCGTTCGGCGAGGTCGGCATCCAGCGGCTGGAGGCGCGGTCGGCGGTCGCCAACGGCCGCGGGAACGGCGCCCTGCAGAAGATCGGCGCGACCCGCGAGGGACTGCTGCGCAAGTCGTTCCTCCGCGACGGCGTCTATCTGGACCAGGTGATCTGGTCGATCTGCCAGGACGAGTGGCGTCAGTGGCAGCTGCGCCCGGCCGTGACCACTCACTGATCGTTCGTCACAAAGCACCCTGCAACAAGGCCCACGAGTCCTTACCGGCTCGTGGGTCGTTTTTTTAGAGCCTGAACACCACGGGCTGCAAGCCCGTACGAAGGCACCGAACCGCCGACCCCGGCCGTTACGTTCCGGCCAATCCTGGCCCGCATGCTGCGTTGACGCGCCCGCTGGAGACACTTCCGGCGTATCCCCGACAGAACCGGCGCGGGCTGCGTCCGGAGGCACAAGTACAGACGCAGCCGGCCGGGAGACCGGGGCGACTTCGACCTCCGGGCCGGGACAGGTCGATTCCGCCGCTAAAGCGAATCCTCGTCTGGTACGACTCGTCACCATCCCTCTCACCATCGTGGCCATCGTCGCAGCTATCGTGGTCGGCCGCCGGGTGTGGTGACTCGCTGTACTATCGGCGGATGCGGTATCGCCAGTTTGGTCGCACGGGATGGTCCGTTTCCGAAGTCGGGTACGGCATGTGGGGCATGGCCGGATGGACCGGCAGCGAGGATCAAGAGTCCTTCGAGTCGCTGGATCGAGCCATCGAGCTCGGCTGCAACTTCTTCGACACTGCCTGGGCCTACGGCGACGGTCACAGCGAGCGGTTGCTCGGGCAGACTCTGCGGCGCCATCCCGATAAGCGCCTCTACGTCGCCACCAAGATCCCACCGAAGAACCGGAAGTGGCCGGCCCGTCCCGAGTACAAGCTGGAGGACGTCTTCCCCGCCGACTACATCCGGGAGTACACCGAAAAGAGCCTCGAGAACATCGGCGTAGACACGCTGGACCTCCAGCAGTTTCACGTCTGGGACGACACGTGGGCGACCGACGAGCGGTGGCAGAAGTCGTTCGCCGCGCTCAAGGAACAGAAACTCGCGCGGGCGATCGGGATCAGCATCAATCGCTTCCAACCGGCCAACGTCCTCAAGGCGCTCGAGACCGGACTGATTGACGCCGTCCAGGTCGTCTACAACACGTTCGACCAGAACCCGGAGGACGAACTGTTCCCCGCCTGCCAGGAACGGGGCATCGCCGTCATCGCGCGGGTGCCGTTCGACGAGGGCAGTCTGACCGGAAATCTGACCGCCGATTCACGGTGGCCGGAAGGGGACTTCAGGAACCTCTACTTCCATCCCGAGAACCTCCGAAACACCCTTCCGCGAGTCGAGCGGCTGCGGCCGGTGGTTCCCGAGGGCATGACGATGCCCCAGATGGTGCTGCGCCACATTCTGGAGCATCCTGCGGTGTCGACGGTGATTCCGGGCATGCGCAAGCTGAGCCACGTCGAGCAGAACATCGGAGTCAGCGACGGGATCCCGCTGCCCCCAGCCCTCGTCGAACAGTTGAAGGGGCACCGCTGGAACAGGACCGTGGACTGGGAATAAGCCGGGCTGCTATACTTTCTGTTTCCCGGAAGCGCCAAGGAGAACGCCGTGAAGGAAGGGATTCACCCCAAGTACCACGTGGTCGAGGCTCGATGTGCGTGTGGCGCGTCGTGGACGACGCATTCGACGAAGCCCGAGCTGCATCTCGAAATCTGCAATAACTGCCATCCGTTCTTCACCGGCCGCCAGAAGCTGATCGATACCGAAGGCCGGGTCGAGCGTTTCACCAAGCGGTTCGGCGCGCAGACCTCGGAAAGCCGCAAGGCCGCCCAGAAGGCCGCCAAGAAGCCGGTCGCCGCAACCAAATAGCTACCGGCTCAACCCGGAAGCCAGGACGCACTTCGAAAACGCTCAGCTCTCCAGGAAGAGCTGGGCGTTTTGTCTTTTGGACAGCTTTCGGTCCAGCCGGGCCAGGCGATGGCGCAGGCCGTCAGCCCGGCGGGAGCCGGCAGTCTCCTCCAGCGCAAACAGCGCCAGCTCTCGCGCCGCGTGCAGGTTCCGGGCGCGGTGCTCGTGATGGATGGCCAGCGCTTCGATCGCGAACTGGCGCAGGCTGTCGAGGGCCTGACCACGACGGCGGACCTCGTCGGTCGCCGCCACCAGCGCACGCCACCAGCCCGCCGCCTCCTCGAACCGCCCGTCGCGCCGGCATCTCAACCCGAGGCGATAGAGCGCCTCGGCGCGGGTGTCGACGCAGGGCGACTCCGACGCACGGCGGTAGCACGGGTCCGCGCGGTCAAGGGCACCGCCGCGCTCGAGCACGCGGCCGACCGCGAGCGCCTCGATCCCATCCCGGCAAGCGCTCTCGCCGCCGCCGGCCAGGCGCAATGCCCGGCTGGTCACCGCCGCCAGGGAGACCGAGATCGAGACGGTTGTGCTCGAGCACCGGCTCCAGCGGACGCGCATCGCCGGTCCTCAGGAACTGGAAGAACCGTCCAGGGATTTCGAACCCATCGACATCGCCGACGCGCCGCAGGTTCAGCAGCATGCGCTCCAGCGTCGTCAAGCGGCACCCGCCGTCGTCGGTCAGCGTGGATCGCGATCGCCACAACCGCCGGGCCGGGTGGAGCATGTCGAAGTGCGGCACTTCCTCCAACGGCGCCGGCATGCGATGGAAAGCCCAGCGCGTTTCCATCATCGGCACGTCGAAGGTCTTCCCGTTGTAGGTGACGATCAAGTCGGCGTCATCGAACAGTTCAGCCGCCGCGGCCAGCAGCGCCCGCTCCGCGTTGAAGCTGCTCAGGAGGAATTGCCGGACCTGCAGCGCGCCGCCGTCGAAGTAGGCACAGCCGACGAGAAACGCGACGGTGCCGGCGCCGCCGCTCAGACCGGTGGTCTCCAGATCGATGAAGACAGCGCGCGGCGCGGGATTGTCGCGGTCGGGCGCCATCGCCGAGTCGAGAATGCGCAGCGATTCGTAGTCGAGCAGCTCGCAGTCCCCGATCTGGACGTCGCCGTGCCAGCGATCCGCCTCGTAGCGCCGGTCGATCGCCAGGCAACGCCCGAACGTCGTCGTCAGCAGACGGCCACCCAGGACGTCGGCGATCTGATCGAGATCGACGTGCGCCTCGTACCGGCGGCCGTCGTCGGGCTCGTAGGTCAACTCACGTCTCGGCGATGCTTCACCGGCGGGCGCTATCGCCGCGTTGGGACGAATCACCGATCGCAGCCGCGAGGTGAGATCCATCAGGCGGCCTCTCCCGTCTCCCCATCGAGCAGCCGCCGCAGAATCAGCGAGGCCACCTTCTTGGCGAAGGGCCCGGTATTGCCTTCCGGTCCGACGCAGGACGGACAGCCGGACGCGCACGGACACCCGTCGATCAGCTCGCGGCTCCGCTCCAGCAGCGGCAGGTGCATCTCGAACAAGGGCCGGCTGAAACCGATGCCGCCGGGATAGTTGTCGTACACGAAAATATGCGGCTCGGCGGCGATCGCCGCCGGCGCCGCGCCGGCGCCACCGGTCCTGATCTGACGCTCGATCGCCCCGCCGTCGACCGAGATGCCGATGTCGTGGCCATCGCACATCAACAGCAGCTGGGCGATGTTGCGCATCGCGAACGCCAGGCCGACTACGCCGTCCCGCTTGTCGTCGCTCGCGAACGGCAGCGACTGCATCACCGCGGTCGGAATCGTCAGCCAATACGACGACGTGTGCATCTGCTGCTCGGGCAGGTCCAGCTCCCCCGACCCCACGTTTTCGTTGGTGTAGAACTTGATCTTCTTGAAGCCGACCACGCGCGAGACCACGTGGACCTCGCCCTGAGAACGGCCGGCCCGCTCCTGTCCGTCGGATTCGAAGGTGTCGAGGATGGTGACCTTCGTATAGGTGATTGCGTTCGTGTAGTAGTCGCAGTCCACCGCCCGCACGAACGCCTTCCTGCCGTCGAAGTCGAATCGCTCGACCTGATACAGGGCCCCTTCGACGATGTAGATCGCCTTCTCGTGAAGCGTCGATGGTCCGCTGGTGAAGTCGGTCTCTCCAATCACGCGTTCGCCGTGCGTGGTGTCGACGACCACGAAGTTGTCCGACGACACCGATCGCAGGCTGACCGCGTCGGCCGGGTAGGACTCGTTGGTCCAGTTCCACTGCCCGTCGGCGTAGTGGACGAAGCCTTCTTCCGAGAGCACGCGCAGCACTTCCTGCACGTCGACCGATCCGAACTGCTCGTCTTCGGCGAACGGCAGCTCGAAGGCGGCACACTTCACGTGGTCGACCAGGATGTGCAGATTGTCGGGATTGATCAGCGCATGCTCCGGCGTACCGTCGAAGAAGTACGAAGGATTTCTGACGACGAACTGATCGAGCGGGGCGCTGCTGGCGACCAGCACCGCCGCGGATCGTGTGGTGCGGCGGCCGGCGCGGCCGGCGCGCTGCCAGGTCGCGGCGATGGTGCCCGGATAGCCGGCCATCACGCTGACGTCGAGCGCGCCGATGTCGATGCCGAGCTCCAGCGCGTTGGTGGAGACCACCGCCCGCACCTGCGCCTCGCGCAGGCCGCGCTCGATCTCGCGGCGCCGGTTCGGCAGATAGCCGCCGCGATAGCCGCGAATCACATCGGCCGCGCCCGGTGGACCGTGAAAGGCATCCTTCAGGTAGGTGGTGAGGATTTCCACCGCCAGCCGGCTCTGCGCGAAGACGATCAGCTGCAGGTTGTGCTTCAGGAACTCGAGCGCAACGCGGCGCGTTTCCGCCAGATAGGAGCGGCGGATCCCCAGCTCCGCATTGACGACCGGCGGGTTCACGAACAGGAAGAACTTCTCGCCGCGCGGCGCGCCGTTCTTGTCGACGAGCTCGAACGAGGAACCGGTCAGGCCTTCGGCGAGCTCGCGCGGGTTGGCAATCGTCGCCGAGGAACAGATGAACACCGGATCGGAGCCGTAGTGCCGGCAGACCCGCCGCAGCCGCCGGAGGATGTTGGCGAGATGGCTGCCGAACACGCCGCGATAGGCGTGCAGCTCGTCGATCACCACGAACCGCAGATTCTCGAACAGCTTCGCCCAGCGCGGATGATGCGGCAGGATCCCCGAATGGAGCATGTCGGGGTTGCTCAGCACCACGTGCGCCTTGCCGCGAATCGCACGGCGCGCGTCGGCCGGCGTATCGCCGTCGTAGGTGTAGACGCCGATGCGCGTATCGGTGCCGTCGGTGACGGCTTCGGAGAGCGCATGAAGCTCGGCGAGCTGGTCCTGCGCCAGCGCCTTGGTCGGAAACAGGTAGAGCGCCCGCGTCGAGTGGTCCTTGAGGATCGCGTCGAGGACGGGCGCGTTGTAGCAGAGCGTCTTTCCAGAGGCGGTCGGCGTGATGGTGACGACGTTCCGGCGCGCCAGCACGTGCTGAAACGCTTCGGCCTGATGGGTATAGAGCTGCTCGATGCCCCGCACCGCCAGGGCCCCGCGCAGGCGGTCGTCGGTCTCCTCGGGGAACGGCGCAAACGAGGCGGCGATCGCCGGCAGCCGGTGCGCCGCCGTGACGATCGGATCCGCTTCCCGGCCAAGGGGCGCCCGGGAGCTGGTCAGCCGGCTCAGCACTTCCTGGAGAGATCGATCCTTATCGCCGGTAACGACAGGAAGAGTCTGGGAAGGCATGGGCAAACTGATGCGGTTCTGTGAATTGCGCGCCTGTGCGAAGCTAAGGCGCGCCTCGCCGAAGCTCCAGCGAAGGCGGGACGATGGTAGCAGGGGGACGGGCGGCGATCAAGAAGCGAAAGTAGTGAGTCTCTTCGGGCGCCTCAGGCCCTCACGGTTCCGCTAACGCGGGCGGGGACGACCCGCCTCCGCCAAGGGTACGGCGCGGCAGGCGTCACGACGAAAACACTTATTTCTGAATCAGGGCTTGCGACGCCAGCACACCCAGCACGCCGGCGGCAACACCACCGAGCAGGGTCACGAGGACGTTCACCGAGGCCGCCGCCATGGCCCCGTGCGCGGCGAGCCGAGTGGTCTCGTAGTTGAAGCTGGAATACGTCGTGAAGCCACCCAGGAAGCCCACGGTAACAGCCAATCTAGTCGTCTCGGGCCACGCCTTTGCGGCGGCGACGTTCATGACGAACGCGATCAGAAAACACCCGACCAGATTGACGACCAGCGTGCCGTAAGGGAAGTGCGGGACCGAAGCGCCGGGTTGCCCACAGACCAACGAAGTAGCGCGCCGCGGTTCCACCGGCGCCGGCGAGACAAATCCAGAAGAGACGATGCATGTTCCTGCTCGAATCGCCGGGGTTTCTAGAGCCGCGTGTCAAGGGAGAAGGCAAAAGGGAGAAGGGAGAACCCCTCCCCTTGTGGCTTCACTGTTTCAGCTGCGAAAGACCCCGGCCCACATCTAAGCACCGGCAAAAGATCAGCCCGAATCCAACAGAGAAAACGTCGTGTCGCCGTATCGTCGTGTCGTCGTGCCTCCCGCGGAGCGGCCGTGACCGTCCCTCGAGTGCGCTCAACTGGTCGAATCGCCGTGGGACGGCTGTCGCGGAACCTCGCTGGACGGCTGCCGTGAAATCACCGCCACCATCCCGCTCAACCCGATCACCCCAATCAAATTCGGAAACACCTGGAGCGCATTCATCAGGTCGCCCCAGGCCCACACCACCTCGACACGCGACACCGCGCCGAACGGGATCAGCAGGCAGTACAGCCAGCGGTACGGCACGGTGACTTTGCGTCCGAGGATGTATTCGAAGAACTGCTCGCCGTAGTACGCCCAGCCAATCAGCGTGGTGTAGCCGAACAGGAAGGCGCAGAAGGCGACGACATAGCCGCCCACGCCGGGCATCGAGGTATCGAACGCGGCCGCGACCGCGGCGCTGCTGGTGAGCCCCGACTGCCAGACGCCGGTCAGCAGGATCGTCATCGCGCTGATCGTCGAGGTCACGAACGAGACGATGAACACCTCGATCACCGCGTTCAGCCCTTGCTGCACCGGCCGATCGCTTCGGGCGGTGCCATAGGCGACGGCCGCCGTACCGTAGCCCGCTTCGTTCGCGTAGATGCCGCGGGCGATCCCGTAGCGCATCGCGACGAGAATACCGAGGCCGCCGCCGGCGGCCGCGCGCATCGAGAACGCCGAGTCCACGATCTGCGCCAGCACCGACGGGATCTGCCCGGCGTGGCTGACGATGACGATCAGGCCGCCGATCAGATACAGGCTCACCTTGAGCGGCGACAGCTTCTCCGCCACCCGGCCGATCGACTTGATCCCGCCAATGATGACCAGCCACGTCAGCACCGCGATCGCCACGCCCGAAGCGAGCCGCGGAATGCCGACGACGCTGTTCAGCACCAGCGCCATCGAGTTGGGCTGGGTGAAGGGCGTGGTCGTGAGCGCCGCCACCGCCGCGACGAACGCGAAGATCCACGCGAGCGCCGGCGACTTGAGGCCGTCGCGCAAGTAGTACATCGGCCCCGACAACACTTCGGTGCCGCGCATCTCCCGGAAAGTGACGCCCAGCACGGCTTCGCCGAACTTGATCGCGGTCGCGACGAATCCGTAGACCCAGATCCAGAACAGCGCGCCGGGCCCGCCCGACACAATCGCGGTCGCGACGCCGGCGATGTTGCCGGTGCCGATCGAGGCCGCCAGCGACGTCATGAACGCCTGGAACGGCGTGAGCGCACCGGCGCGGCCGCTCCCCTGCCGGATGAACACGACCCGGCAGGCATCGCCGAACCGCCGCACCTGGACGACGCCGGTGCGGATGGTCAGGAAGAGTCCGGTGCCGAGCAGCACCACCACGACCCACGGCATGAAGAACCAGTCGGCCGCGGACTGGATCAAATCGGCGAGGCCGGCCGCGGACAGGTTCATGCGCGCGGCAGACCGAGCAGGCGATGGCCGTCGGCTTGGGCGAAGGCCAGGTGGGCGGTCTCATGCCCCTCGCGGGCCAGCGCGATCAACCGGGCGAACTCGGCGGAGCCGCGCAGGCCGTCGAACAGCGGCGTGGCTTCGAGCGCCCGCGGACAGGAGAACCCGGTGGTGACCGCGCGGGTGAGCAATTCCAGCGCGACATCGTAGTCTTCGAGGACCGCGGCGGCCTGTCCCCAGTAGAACCAGCCTTCCGGATCGCTGAAGCTGTTCCAGTCGGTCAGCTCTCCGAGCGCTTTCCGTCCCTGCTCCACCCGGCCGGTGAGCATGGCCTCGAAGACCTGGACCATCAGCTCGACGTGCGGGTGCATGCCGGCCTGCGCCTTGGCCGCATCGCACAACGCCCGCGCTTCGTCGTATTGTCGCAGTGCGATGTTCGAGGTGACCGAGATGTACGGCGGCTGATCGGAATCGATGTCGATAGCGCGCTGATACTGCCCCAGCATGAAATAGGAATGGGCAACGCTGGTGACGATCCCGGGGTCGAGGCGCGTCGCGCGATGGTAGGCGGCGACCGACGCCTCGAGCAACCCGACGTACCGGCAGGCCTGCACCAGCCCGGCAAAGAGATCCGGATCGTTGGTGCGCGTCTGCAAACGTCCGAGCAGCCGGGTCATCGCCCCGAGCGCGCGGCCGGTCTCGACTTCCATGTAGGTGTAGAGATTGTGCGTGAGCGGGAGGTCCGGATTCAGCGCGAACGCGCGCTGAAAGGCCTCCTCGGCGCGCTGATATTCCGCCTTCGCTTCCGGGGTGCGGGCGTACTTGCCGATGTTGCGCAGACACCCGGCCGAGACGCGCCCAGGCCGGTGCATACGACGGATCGGCCTCCACCGCGCGGCGGTACAGGTCGCGCGCCAGCGGCCAGGTGCTCGCGGTGGTGCTCAGGCGATTGGCTCGGAGGTACTGCTCGTAGGCCTCCGGCGTCGCCGGCACATCCTGGCGCAGGACGTCGTGCTCTTTCCTGGTCAGCTTCAGCGCAAAGGCGTCGACCACCGCCGAGCACACCGAGTCCTGGATGGTGAACAGATCGTCGAGCGGCACCTGCGCGGTGTGCGACCAGCGCACGGTGCCCGAGGGCACTTCGATCAGCTGCACCGCGACCCGCACCGCCTTCGCGGCGTGCAGCAAGGTCCCGGTGATTGCCGCCTCGACCCCGAGCTCGGAGGCCAGCGCGCGCAGATCCAGCGCGCCGTCGGCGAAGCGCGCCGCCGCCAGGCTCGATCGCACGGTCAGCGAGTCGAGCGCCGACAACGACACGGTGATCGCGTCGGGCAGGCTGAACGCCAGGAAGTCCACTTCGGGATCCGGCCGCAGCACGCGGAACGGCAGCACCACCAGTCGCTTGGTCGCCCGCGCCTTCACCACCTCGCCGGCGTCCCCGCGGGACATCGAGGCGCGGAGATCGGTCGCCATGTCCTCCGCCGACGGATACCGATCCTCGCGCGCCTTGGCGACGGCGCGCTGGATGATCCGGTCGAGATCGATCACGGCCGGCGATCCCATCAGCGCCGGCGGATGCTCGTGCACGACCGCGTGCAGGATGTCGACCGCCGAGGTGCCGCCGAACGCCGCGCGTCCGCTCAGCATCTCGTAGAGCACCAGGCCGGCGGCGAAGAGGTCGGAGCGGGCGTCCACTTCCTCCCCACGCACCTGCTCCGGCGCCATGTAGCGCGGCGACCCCATCACCATCCCAGGCATGGTCACCCCGGTCTCGTCGAGGCTGGTGGTGGCGGACCGCGCCAGGCCGAAGTCGAGCAGCTTGACCCCGTTGGCGCTGAGGAAGACGTTGGTCGGCTTCAGATCGCGATGGACGATACCGCGACGATGGAGGGCGGCGAGCGCGGAGAGGACCGCCAGTTCGATGGCCAGCGCGTCAGCCGCCGCCAGCGGCCCGCCGGCCAGCCGATCGGCGAGCGACTGGCCGTCGAGCAGTTCCATGCACAGAAACGGCTCCCCGTCGTGCTCGCCGATGTCGAACAGCTGGCAGATGTTCGGATGACTGACCGCCGCCGCCGCACGGGCCTCACGCGCGAACCGCTCCCGCATCGCCGGATCCGCGGCCCGCAGGATGGTCTTGATCGCCACCGCGCGCGACAGCCGATCGTCCCAGCCCTCGTAGACGACACCCATGCCGCCGCGCCCGATCTCGCGGACGATGGTGTAGGGGCCGATGGCGTCTGGCATTTCAGGGAATTCTATCGAATCGCGGGCTCGCGGTTCGCGGGTTCGCGGGCTCGCGGCCAACGGCTGCTTGGATCTGCCTCAGACCTTCTGACAGCCCCAAGTTGAATCGCGGGGTCTTCATTCAGCCCCCGCGGCGAATCCGCGAACCCGCGAGCCGCGAGCCCGCGGCTCTTAGATATTCGATCGCGACTGGCACCCGTCCACGGTCACGCAGGCGCCGCTGACCCAGCTCGCCCGGCCCGACGCCAGGAAGGCCACGACGGCGCCGACTTCCTCGGCCCGTCCTAGCCGGCCGAACGGCAGCTCGCGGCTGACGAACTGTGCCATCCCGGCGGGGTCGGCCTGCTGGCGGCGATGCCAGGACCCGCCCGGGAAGAGGATCGATCCCGGAGCGACGCTGTTCACGCGGATGTTCAGCGGCGCGAGCTGCTGGGCGAGTGCCTTCCCAAGGCTGATCTCCGCGGCCTTCACCGCGTTGTAGGTCATGCGTCCGCCCGATTCGCGTCCCCAGATCGAGGCGATCAGCACGATCGCGCCGGCGCCGCGCTGCCGCATCAGCGGCACGACCAGCCGTGACGCGCGAATCGCCGGAAACAGCGTGTCGTCGAACGCCGCCTGCCATTCCGCGTCCGAGGTATCCAACAGATCGGCGCCGCCGGCCTTGCCGACGTTGTTGACCAGGATATCGACGCCGCCGAATCGCTCGACGGTCCTGGCGATCACCTGCTCGACGCCGGCCACCGTGGAAACGTCGGCCTGAACGGCGAGCACCATCCCGGGCTTCCGCGCCGACGCCTCGACTTCAACTGCCGCTTCCGCCAGCCGCTCCTCGCCGCGCGCGCACAGGCACACCCGGCATCCTTCGGTCACCAGCGCCCGCGCGCTGGCCAGGCCAAGGCCGCGGCTCGAGCCGGTGACCACGGCGATCTTGTCGGTGAGACCTAAATCCATGAATGCGTGGGGGCGATCGGTGCGCTCAGTTGTTACGGCCGCCGGAGAGATCGTTCAACCGCCAGTCGAGCTCGTGGAACGACATCTGGAACGCATTCTTCTCGACGAACTCGCGTTCCAGCCGGAGCAGGTGGGGCGTGACGAACGCGAGCACCGCCCGCTCGATCGGCGACCGCTGTGCATACGGTCCCTGGGCACCCTTGTCGTACGCTTTCACGAACGCCGCCTCGCGCCAGCTGATGATCGGCGTGACCGTCATCTTCCCGGCGGCGCGATCGATTTTGAGCATCGCCTGATCCGAGACGAACTCGGACTGCAGCGAGGCCAGCTGCGAGGCCAGCCGGGATCCGACATACGCCTCACTGCGCAATCGGCCGCTGCCCACGGCCCCGCGTCCGAGCGCCAGATACAACCGCGGGTCGTCGAACTCGGGCAGCACCGTCTTCTCGATCTCGTCGAGGGTCAGCGAGCGGCCGGCCAGCCGGTGCTTGGCGGTCTCGAACACGCCCGGGATCTGCCGGATGCTCGACGCCGGATACTGGGTGGACTTGCCTTTGATGGGATAGTGGCTGATCACCGTCTGCAGGACGATCGCGTTGTAGCCGTTCAGCCAGAACGCGATCTTGTCCTCGCGCGTCCAGGCTTGATAGCTGGCCGCCGGCACGTTCAGCGATGCCACGTAGCGATCGAGCCGCCCGCGCTCGCCGCGCAGCGCGCGGTAATAGACCAGCCCGTCCCGGACGTTGACGTCGAGGAGTTGATCGAGCGGACGATGAAACTGCGGAACCGACTCGGCCGCCTGCGACTGCAGCGCGGCGCCGGCACCAAGCGCGATCAGAAGAACGAGAGGGGCCGCACTCCGGTACATGGCTCCCATCGTAGCGTATTGATCCATCGTCCCCCTATGCTGCGGGCCACTGGCTGCTGCTTGGAGCCGCGACCGGGGTTGTTCGCACGCTCGCGATCACAGGAGGGCCAGGAGACCAGGAGAAAGAAAAATTTGATTTCCTCCTGCTCTCCTGGCCCTCCTGTAAAAGTTCGCTGGCCGTCGAACTACCCGGGTTGCTACTGAAAGCACCGGTATGCCGCGAGCTGAAGGGCGGTTGGCCGGGCGTGGGCGTCAGACGAAGCGCGTGAGGGTGACGTCGAGCGCGCGGACGCGGCGGGCGCCGCGATGCCATTGCACCAGGATCGGGCTCTGGTAGGTGCCTTCGACGATCGCGCCGGAGCCGGGCGACTGGCGATCCGAGACGAGCAGGCTCACCGAGCGCTTCATCCGCAGGAAGCGCGCCGCCGGCATCGCGATCGCCTGCGCCAGCACCGTTTCGAGCATCGACTCGCGCAGGCCGACGGCGTCCAGCAGGCGGTTGAAGACCCGCACCAGATCGTACTTGGCGTAGTCGAGGGTCTTGGCGGGGATCGCCCGCGGATTGCCCAGGATGTGGCCGGCCTTCTCGGCCATGAACCGCAGCGGATCGCGCAGCACCTCCGACAGGTCGTGCCGCATCAGCAGCGTCTCGTACTCGTTGACGGTCAGCCCGGCGTGGCGCTCGCCCGGCGCCAGCGCGATGCGGAGACGCCCCTTCGTCACCCCGTGCCGTCGCACGAGCTCGGCGCACTGCTGGTAGATTTCGAACTTCGGATTCTTGAGATTGACCGAATCGACCGCGTGGCCCGAGACCGGGACAGACAGCCGGGCATGGGCGACCGGCTCTTCGACGCTGTAGCCAAGGACCGAGGTCAGCCGGCGCCGCGGCGTGCCGCCATGGACGCCATCCAAATCGATGAAGGAGACCGGCGCCCCCGGCTTGTTCTGGTAGACGACGCACGTGCGCAGAGCACCCGCCATGAACGCGAGATGCGAATCAGCGTTGGGGGGTTCGACGGGCTTCTGATCCTCGGTCAGCTCGGTCCGCCGGTCCATGTTGTCGTGCTCGTATCCCGCCCCCTCCGGAAACATCGTCCGGAAGAGCTCGATGTAGGGCATTACCCCTTCGCTGCTCTGATTCAGCCGGGTCGCGACACTGGCATCGAGGTAACCCGCAGTAGTGTGGAACGAGCAGCAGAGCGCGCGAGGATAGGCATCGAGGACGTTGCCGAATTGTTTCGACAACGCTTTCCGCACGTCGATGACATCGACGCGGGCCCGAGGAGTGAGCTCGAGTGTGAGCTCTAGAGGACCAGCCATGAAGTCCGTTAAACCCTAGCCCTGCAGAGGTTTCTGCGATCAGGCCGCCTTAGAGAATAGCATGCTCCCCGAGGTCCGTGGTCCGGAGTCGTGGTCCGGAGTCCGTAGCCCGTGGTCCGGAGTCCGTAGCCCGTGGTCCGGAGTCCGCGGTCCGAAACCCTCGAGAGCCGTTCGGGCCATCTGGGTGGAAGACCCCGTGGCCAGCTGGTTGCCGCGTCTTCCACCCAGCTGCCTCGATCGGTTCTGTCTGACCACGGACCACGGACCACGGACTACGGGCTACGGGCTACGGGCTACGGGCTACGGGCTACGGATTTGGTCAGCACAGCACCCGAATGACGTCCGACCGCGTGATGATGAACGTCTTGTCGGTCTTGAAGTCCCGCACCAGGACCGCGGGATTGGCCGAGGTGATCATCGTCGCCAGCAGCTCCACCGGCGTCGAGATGTCCACGAACGGGAAGGCCGGCTGCATGATGGCCTCGACCGGCTGGATCTTGATCTGCGGATCGCGCACCAGCTCGGCGTAGAGGTGCGACTCGTTGAGCGAGCCGACGAGCCGCTTGTCGTGGGTGATCGAGATCTGCGAGAAGTCGTGCTGTCCCATCAGGCGGACCGCGGCCTCGACGGTCTCGCTGGCTTCGAGCGCCAGCAGCTCTCCGGAGACGCCTGACGCGACCAGATCGCGGGCGGTCATGCCGGTCTTCTCGAGGAAGCCCTTCTCGCGCATCCAGTCGTCGTTGAACATCTTCCCGAGATAGCGCGAGCCATGGTCGTGAAAGATCACCACGATCACATCCTCGGGCACGAAGCGATCCTTCAGCTGGAGGAGCCCGGCCATCGCCGACCCCGCCGAGTTGCCGGCGAAGATGCCCTCCTCGCACGCGATCCGGCGCGTCATGAGCGCGGCCTCCTTGTCGGTCACCTTCTCGAAGTGATCGATCACGTCGAAGTCCACGTTCTTCGGCAGGAAGTCCTCGCCGATGCCCTCGGTGATGTAGGGATAGATCTCGTTCTTGTCGAAGATGCCGGTCTCCTTGTACTTCTTGAACACCGAGCCGTAGGTGTCGATCCCCCACACTTTGATCGCCGGGTTGCGCTCCTTCAGATAGCGGCCGACGCCGCTGATGGTGCCGCCGGTGCCGACGCCGACCACCAGCTGGGTCACCCGCCCTCCGGTCTGCTCCCAGATTTCGGGACCGGTCTGTTCGTAGTGCGCCGCGCTGTTGGAGAGGTTGTCGTACTGGTTGGCCTTCCACGAGTTCGGCACTTCCCGCTCCAGCCGCGACGAGACCGAGTAGTAGGAGCGCGGATCTCCGGGATCGACGTTGGTCGGGCAGACGATCACCTCGGCGCCGAATGCCTTGAGCGCGTCGATCTTCTCCTTCGACTGCTTGTCGGTGGTGGTGAAGATGCAGCGATAGCCCTTCACGACCGCGGCGATCGCCAGGCCCATGCCGGTATTGCCGGAGGTGCCTTCGATGATGGTGCCGCCCGGCGTCAGCAGCCCGGCCCGCTCGGCATCCTCGATCATCCGGACCGCCATCCGATCCTTGATGGAGTTGCCGGGATTGAAGGTCTCGATCTTCGCCAGCACCGTGGCGTCGATCACCCCGCGGGTGATGCGATTGATCTGAACCATCGGGGTGTCGCCGATGACGTCGAGGATCGTGCGGGCGATCGGGGGCGGAGGCATGGCCCCACGATGTTACGTGATTCGAGTCGTCCGTTGTCCGTTGTCCGCGGTCCGCGGTCCGCAAAACTCTCGAGAATCAGTCGAACCATCTGGGCTGAAGGCGTCGCGATCAGCTCGTTGGGACGTCTTCGACTCCGCTGCGTCGAACGGCTCCGAGGCGGGCGACCGGACCGCGGACCCGCGGACGACGGACTACGTCCGTCTGCGGAAAATATCCAGCACCACGCTCACCGCGACGAGGATGCAGGCTCCCCCGATCATCGTCTTCAGCGTCAGGCGCTCGGCGAGGAACGCCGCGCCGAGCAGGACCGCGATCAGCGGCTCGATCAGTCCCATGCTCAGCAGCTTCGTGGCGCCGATCCGTTTCAACAGCCAGTAGTTCAGCCAGACCCCGGCCACCGAGCCGAGCAGCGCGAGATAGAGGCCTGAGAGCAGCGCGGTCCGCGTCCAGCGAAATCCCGCGGGATTCCCTTCCACGATCGCGCTGTAAGCGGCGAGCGGCAGCGTTCCGGCGAGGAGCTGGCCGGTGGTGATCACCGCGGGATCGAGACCGGCGCCGCGCCGCTTCATGACGACGTAGGCGATGGCGACGCAGGCGGCGCTCGCAATCACCGCCGCGCTGCCTTGGACCGGCCGCCCGCCTCCGGTCCCGAGTTGATCCCAGAAGATGATGCCGACGCCGGCGACGCCGAGCGCCAGCGCCGCTCCGCGCCAGCGCGTCATCGGCTCGTCGCGCAGCAGCAGGTGTGCGAACACGAAGCCGAACACCGGGGTCATCGCCTGCAGCACCGCGGCGAGTCCCGACGAGATGAACTGGATGCCCCAGTTGAGGAGCGCATAGTTCACGCCGAGCAGGAGGAGCCCGGTGCCGCCGATGAGCACCCAGTCGGCGCGCCGGCGCGGCCAGGGCGCCGGCCGCAGCAGGACGACCGGCAACAGCACCGCCAACGCCACTGACATGCGATACACCGCGAACGCCGCCGGCGGCACGTCCCGGACGCCCAGCTTGATGAACAGCCAGACCGTGCTCCAGATCGCACAAGTCAACACCCAGACGAACAGCGTGAATGGCGTCATGCGTTGATGGCCCTGCCAACCCACTTCTCCTGTGGCGTCGTTCGCCCCACGGTCACGACCATCGTGCCGCTTGGACACGCGACCGGTGATGTTTGCGGCGCCTGCGATCACAGGAGAGGAGGAGACCAGGAGAAATTCCCTTGAAGACCAAAAACGCCTCCTGACCTCCTGGCCCTCCTGTAAAAATCACAGGCCCGGCGAATTGCCCCGGGTGCCGCTGAGAGCACCCCGGCTGTCGCGAACAGCGGGGCGACTGGAGCTGCGATCGCGTTGCCGGCCTCCAGCGGCAGATGGTAACGTGACCGGCCATGACCGTCCTCAGCCGGCTCTCTCCCGCCCTGGTCCTCTCAGTTGCGTTGGTCACGCTGATTCACGCGCAGGCGCCGCAATCACGGCCGGCCGCTTCGGGAAACCATGTCGTGGTCATCAGTCTCGACGGCTTCGGGGGATGGGCGATGGACGACCCGTATCTGCCGGTCCCGACACTGCGGCGGCTCGCGGCCGCCGGCGTGGTCGCGGCGAAGGGGATGCGGCCGGTGGATCCGACGGTCACCTGGGCCAATCACACGTCGATGGTCACCGGCGTGCCGCCGGCGAAGCACGGCGTCATCTACAACGGCCTGCTGATCCGCGAGCCGGGAGTGGCGCCTCGCGTCGAACCGTGGCGCGACAAGAAGGAGCTGGTGCACGCGCGCACGGTCTACGACGCCGCGCACGAGCGCGGCCTGACCACCGCGCAGGTGGACTGGGTCGCGATCCTGAATGCGCCGACCATCACCTGGGAATTTCCAGAGCGCCCCGATGCCAAGGGCGCCATCGCGCAGGAGGCCGTCAAGGCCGGCATCCTGTCACAGGCCGACCTCGAAGCCTTCGCCACCAGGAACATCCTCTGGCGCGATCACATCTGGACCCAGGCCGCGGCGCACATCCTGCGGCAGCATCGGCCGAACCTGCTGCTGTTCCACCTCCTGAACCTGGACTCGACCCAGCACCGCTACGGGCCGCGCACCCCGGCGGCGATGGCGGCGATGGCGCACCTCGATTCCCAGGTCGCCACGATCGTGGACACGCTGGAGAAGACCGGCTTGATGCCGCGCACCACGCTGTTCGTGGTATCGGATCACGGCTTCAAGGCGGTCAAGCGCCAGATTCGTCCAAACGCCGCGTTCGTCAAGGCCGGCTTCATCACCGTCGAAGGGGGCAAGACCACCGGCGCCCGCGTCTTCTCCTATCCGGAGGGCGGGACGGCACTCGTCTACGTGACGGTGCCCGACCCCGCCGGCGCGCTCCTCAAACAGGCCAGAGCGTCACTGGACGGCTTGGAGGGAATCGCCTCGATCATCGAGGCCGGCGAGTTCGACAAGTACGGGCTGCCGCAGCCCACCGCGACCGGCCAGATGGGCGCACTCCTGCTGACCGCGAAAGAGGGATACGCGTTCACCGCCGATGCCGCCGAACCGGCGGTCGTGGACGCGCCGGCCGCCAGCCTCGGCTCGCACGGCTATCTCGCCAGCGATCCCGATCTGCGCGCCCTGTTCATCGCCGCCGGCCGCGGCATCCGGCCAGGCACGACCCTCGAGTCGGTATCGAACCTCGATCTCGCGCCAACGATCGCGCACCTGCTCGGCGTCGCACTGCCCGATGCCCAGGGCAAAGTGCTGACGGAGGTGCTGACGGGCAAGTAGATCAATCGGCCGGCGGCTCGGGGTTCCGGGTGCTTTCAGACGCGGATGGCCAGTTCGATGGCCGGTGAGCTTTTACAGGAGGGCCAGGAGACCAGGAGCAAAACCAATGTTTTGTTTTTTTCTCCTGACCTCCTGGCCCTCCTGTGATCGCGAGCGTGCGGATCGCCCCGGTCGCTACTCCAAGTGGCCGGTTGCGCGCAGCGCGGGGGCGCTGGCGGAAGGTCAGCGCACCAGCGTGAACGGCACCGTCGTCACCTTGGCATCGTCTTCCGACGCGGGCCGGTGGGCTTCATCGACTTCGAACGCGCGGCCGATCCGGTTGCCGGCGAGGTCCTCGAGAATCCCCAGGGCGATCACCTCGTACCGTCCCGGCGTCCACGGCGAGGCGGGCGTCATCACCCACCGCGTCTCGTGCGCGTCCACCTGGATCTCGCCGATCACGTCCCGACCATCGCGCCGCACGCCGATCGCCCGCAACAGCAGCCCGTGATCGAGCGGCTGGGGAAACGTCACCGAGATCGGCAGGCGCGTGCCTTCCGGGGGTGCGGCGATCTTCCAGGTTGCCGGGTCCAGCGGCGCGATGGCCGGCGGGCCGACCCGGAACGGCCGCGTGAACGCCTCGCGGAGCGGATTGCCGTTGCCATCGATCCACTCGCGATCCACGACCAGGGTGTACTTGCGTCCCGCCTCGAGCGACGGGCCCATCTCGCGGTTCGGAAGAATGCCGCGCTTCTGACGGCCGGGATCGAAGAACAGGGTGTAGCGGGTCCGATCGGCATTCCACAATTCGCCGTCCACCGGCAGGAAGGGATCGACGACCTGGCGTCCCTTGTCGTCCAGCAACCGCACGTGCTCGAGCGCCGGCCGCCGGCCCATCGGACCGGAGAAGTGGATGTAGATCCGCAGTTGGTTCTCGGGGAGCTCCGCAGACGACGGAAAGACGCCGGTCACGTGCACCGGTGCCTGCGGAGCCGGCGCCGGCGGCGAGACGACGGTCTCGACGAGCTGGGCGGACTCTCCCGAGAGGCCCCCGGCGCCCTGATACCGCGCCTGGTAACGGCGTCCGCCGTCGAGTGGAAACAGCGGCGTGAAACGCAGCGTGTCTCCGTCCACGACATGCTTCCCCGCCACCGGCGTCGAGCTCACCGCGCCGTCCGGGCCGAGCACGCGAAGCGTGAAGATGCGTTCCCACTCGTCGGAAGCCGGCGGCAGCCGCGCCAGTGCGTTCGCCGCCCGCGATCCGATGCCGGTGACCGCGACGGAGGCGCCGGCGGCATGCTGAACGAGAGTGATTTCGGGAGCCGGGGCGGGGATCGAACGATGGCAGGCGGCCGCCAGCAGCAATGCTGCGGCAGCCGCCTGCGCGTGATACGAGAAGCGTCGCAGAACGGACATGGCTGCGGACGCCTCCAGGAGGACTAGGGCAGCGCGACGGTCATCAGGTTGAGGCCACCCTCGACGCGCGACAGCGCCAGCGAGCGGTTGGCGTCGAGCAGATCGAGCTGCTCGATCCCCTTCATCGTCGCCACCGTTTCGTAGCCGACGCCGCCGGTCTCGGCCGCGACCCGTGCGGTGATCGGCGCGGCGGTGGCGAACCCGTCGGTCGGGATCTTCATCACGCCGCGGGCGGTGTTCGACATCAGGAGGAACTCACGCCCGTCCTTCTTGTAGAGCACCATGTCGATTGGACGGTTGCGGTTGCCAAGCTCCGCGATGGTGGTCCCGACGACCTTGGTGCCGGGCTGCAGCGTGGCGACCGGGAACTTCACCAGCGGCGTGCACAGGTACGCGGCGACGAGGTGCGGCTGGTTGTTGATCGAGTACGGCAGGAACGCGTAGACCGGCGAGCGGGTCTCGAGCTGTCCGTGATTGCCGTGGAAGATCTCGACGCTGGTGCCGTTGTCCGCGGTCGCGAACGGATACTTCACCGCGCGCAGCTTCGACGCGAACTCTTCGTTCGACAGACCGGCGATGTAGAGGCGGCCGTCGGTGAAGGCCATGTCGGTGATCGACTGCTGGCGTGGATCGCGCTGCGGGTTGGTGCCGGCGTTCGGCGCGTTCGGCAGCGTGACCTTCGTGTGCTTGAGGTTCTCGAATGAGACGACCTCGATCTTGCCCGGCGCCGTCCACCCGGAGCAGGGCCGGCTTGCTCGCGGTGCCCTGACCGCGCATGACCGCGATGTAGGCGTTCCTGGTGCGCGGGTGCACGACCAGATCCGTGATGCTGATCTCCTTGGCGTCGGTGCCGAGAAGCGCCGCGATCTTCTGATCGATGGCGTCGACCGCCTGGGTCCCGGCGGCGCCGCCGGAAGCCTTGTCGCCCAGCTCGAGCGCATAGACGGTGGCCGCCTGCGTATCGGCCGCGAACAGCACGCCGTCAGGCCCGAAAGTCAGGGACCCGATGGACGTCATCTGCGGACCCCCGTCCGCGGCGGCAACCGGCACGCCGGCCGCCATCCAGTAGCTCGCCACCCCGGCAAGCGCCACTACTCCCAGCGTCGTCAGGATCTTCGTACGCATCCGCAAATCCTCCTCTTGTTGCCAGAGAGCCCTGCCCGCAAATGCCAGCCTGAGCCCATCGGGCGAATACGCCCAATGTGTGAACGCCGTTACAACACCGCCCCATGCTTCGACCGGCGACCGGGGCATGTTCGCAACGCTCGCGATCACAGGAGGCCAGGAGATCAGGAGAAAATCCATGGTTTCCTCCTGATCTCCTGGCCTCCTGCGAAGTTCACCGGCCTTCGAGTTACCCAGTCGCGGCTGAAAGCGCCCGATTGCCGCGAGTCAACGGGGCGTCTGGGCATGGTCGGGAATCTGGCGCGAATTGTAGCGCATGGGCTTTGGTCAACCTCCCGGCCCCACTCTTCGTCTACTGTTGAACGATGAACAACCTCAAGCTTGCCTTCCGCCGGCTGTTCAAGGCGCCGTTTGTCACCTCGGTGGCGATTCTGTCCCTCGCGCTGGGGATCGGCGCCAATGCCGCAATTTTCTCGCTGTTCAACCAGATGCTGCTCCGGCCGCTGCCGGTGCCGGCTCCGCACGAGCTGGTGAACCTGCAGGCGCCGGGCCCCAAGCAGGGGTCGCAGTCGTGCAACCAGGCGGGGGACTGCCAGCACGTCTTCAGCTATGCGATGTTCCGCGACCTGCAGAAGGGGCACGCCGTCTTCACCGACATCGCCGCGCACGTGCTCTTCGGCGCCAACCTCGCCTTTCACAACCAGACCCTGAACGGCCAGGGCGTGCTGGTCTCCGGCAGCTACTTTCCGGTGCTCGGCCTCAGGCCGGCCATCGGACGCCTGCTCACGCCGCAAGACGACCAGAAGCTCGGCGAATCGCTCGTCGTCGTCCTCAGCCACGCTTACTGGACGACCCGGTTCGACCGCAATCCGGGCGTGCTGAACGACACGCTGATCGTGAACGGCCAGCACCTCACGATCATCGGGGTCGCGCCCGAGGGGTTCGATGGCACCACGCTCGGCGCCAAACCGCAGGTGTTCGTGCCGATCACCCTCCGCGGGCTGATGAACCCGGGCTTCAACCAGTTCCACAACCGCCGCAGCTACTGGGCGTATCTCTTCGCGCGGCTGCGGCCGGGGGTCACCATCGAGCAGGCGCGGACCCAGCTGAACGTGCCTTATCACGCGATCATCAACGACGTCGAAGCGCCGCTGCAGCGCGGGATGAGCGATCAGACGATGGGCCGCTTCAAGGCGCGTCTGGTGCTGCTCGAGCCCGGCGCGCGCGGACAGACCTCGGTCGACCGCGAGGCCAGAGTGCCGCTGCTCCTGCTCCTGGCGGTGACCGGGCTCGTGTTGTTGATCGCGTGCGCGAACATCGCCAACCTGCTGCTGGCGCGCGCGGCGGCCCGATCGAGCGAGATGGCGATCCGGTTGTCGCTCGGCGCCAACCGGGGGCAGTTGATTGGCCAGTTGCTGACCGAATCGGTGGTGCTGGCGGTGATCGGCGGCCTGGCCGGCCTGCTCGTCTCGCGATGGACGCTCGACGTGATCTTCGCGATGCTGCCGAACGAAGCGGCGGAAACGCTGCAGGTCAGGATCGACGGGACGGTGCTGCTGTTCGCCGCGGCGGTGACGATCGGCACCGGCCTCCTGTTCGGTCTCTTCCCCGCCTGGCACAGCACCAATCCGAACCTCCTCGGCACGCTCAAAGGTCAGGCCGGCCAACCCGGCGGCGGCAAGTCGGCGAAGTGGTTCCGCGCCTCGCTCGCCACGACGCAGATTGCGATCTCGATGGCGCTGCTGGTGTGCGCCGGCCTGTTCACCAAGAGCCTCATGAATGTCAGCCGCGTCGAGCTCGGGATCAACGTCGAGCATCTCGCCACGTTCGGGGTGTCGCCCGAGCTGAATGGCTATTCGGCGGAGCGCTCGAAACAATTGTTCGAGCGGCTGGAAGACGAGCTGGCGGCGCAGCCCGGCGTCATCAGCGTCACCGCCTCGATGGTGCCGGCGTTGGGCGGCAGCAACTGGGGCACCGGCGTCTCGGTCGAGGGCTTCAAGACGGGGCCGGACACCGATAACGACTCGAGATACAACGAGGTTGCGCCAGGCTATTTCAAGACGATGGGCATCCGGCTGCTCGGCGGCCGCGAATTCACGCGCGGCGACACCCTGGGAGGGCCCAAGGTGGCGATCGTCAACGAGGCCTTCGCGAAGAAGTTCAATCTCGGAAGCGACGCCGTCGGCAAGCGCATGGGCGACGGCGGCCCCACCGACAAGCTCGACACCGAGATCGTGGGTCTCGTCAAGGACGCGAAGTACAGCGAGGTCAAGGACGCGATTCCGCCGCTGTTCTTCCGGCCCTATCGTCAGGACGACCGGGTCGGATCGCTGTCCTTCTACGTCCGGACCTCCGGCGCACCCGAGCAGATCATCCAGACCATCCAGCGCCTGGTGGCGACGGTCGATCCGAACCTGCCGGTCGAGAACCTGCGGACGATGGAGCAGCAGGTGCGGGACAACGTGTTCCTCGATCGGATGATCAGCACGATGTCGGCCGGCTTCGCGGTGCTGGCGACGCTGCTCGCCGCGGTGGGCCTCTACGGCGTGCTCGCCTACACCGTGGCGCAGCGCACGCGCGAGATCGGCCTGCGCATGGCGCTCGGCGCCGCGCCGAGCCGGGTCCGGGCGATGGTCATGCGGCAAGTCGGGATCATGACGATCATCGGCGGCACCATCGGGCTGGTCGCGGCGATCTGGGCAGGCCGCGCCGCCAAGGCGATCCTCTATCAGATGGAGGGACACGATCCGATGGTGCTCGCCGGATCGGTCGTGGTCCTCGGGCTGGTCGCGATGGGCGCGGGGTTCATTCCCGCGCTGCGCGCCTCGAGGGTGGATCCGATGCTGGCGCTTCGATACGAATAGCGTCAAATCCCAAGCTCCAAATCCCAAATCCCAACCACTCCCAACTCCCAAATCCCAAACCAGCTCCCAAGGCCCAATTCCCAAGACGCTCAGGACCGGATGATTTGGGGCTTGGGGTTGGGACTTGGGAGTTGGGATTTGTGCTTGGGATTTGGAGCTTGGGAGTGGTTGGGATTTGGAGCTTGGAACTTGGGATTTGACCCCGACTACCCTCGCCCCGCCAGCGTGAGCACCACCTCGTAGTAAAACTTCACGAATCGATACAGCTCGCTCTCCAGGATCCGTTCCTGATCGCTGTGGGCGCCGAAGCCCTTCGGGCCGTCCTCGAGGTCGGTCGCCGGTCCGACCCCGAAACACTGCATGCCGCCCGCGCGGAGATACGCCATGTCGGTCGCGCCGGTGCTCATGGTCGGGAGCGTCACCGCTTCGTAGTGCTTCTTGATCCCCGCCTCGATCGCGGTGAACGCCTCCGAGTCGAGCTCCGCGCCGCGGGCGGACGGCCGGACGTCGCGCTGGCCCCAGGCCACGTCGATCGCCGGATCGTTGACGACCTTGCGGACTTCGGCCAGCAGTTGCTCGGGCGTGTCATCCGGATGCGTGCGCACGTCGAGCGTCGCGCGGGCTTCCGACGGGATCACGTTCACGCGGTAGCCGCCCTGGAAGATGTTCGGCGAGATCGACGTCCTGATCATCGACGCATGACGCGGCTCGTGGTCGAGGAAGTATTCGTCCGCCGCCGCGACCAGCCGCGGATCGGCGCCGATCACATCGAGATAGCGCTTCGCATCCGCCGGCGTCGACAGCGCCGCCAGGCGCTTGAAATAGGCCCGGGTGGTGTCGTTCAACCGAATCGGCGGCTTCCAGGCGGCGACCCGGGCCACGGCCGCCGCCAGGTGCGCGATCGGATTGGTCCGGAGCGGCACCGACCCGTGACCGGCCACCCCGCGCGCCACCAGTTCGATCGCGCGCGGCGTCTTCTCGAGGGTCTGCACCGACGCGAACTTGACCTTGCCGCCGGACCGGCTGACGCCGCCCCCTTCCGCCAGACAGTACTCAGCGTCGATGGCCGACTGATGCTGCTCGGTCAGGTACTTGATGCCGACCCGGGTCGACCCTTCCTCGCCGGCCTCCGCCAGGAAGATCACGTCGCGATCGAGCGCCACCTTCATCCGCTTCAGCAGCACCATCGTCATCAGCGACGCCACCACGTTGTCCTTGTCGTCGACGGTGCCGCGCCCGTAGATGTAGCCCCGGTCGCGGACCGCGCCGAACGGCGGGTGCGTCCACTTCTTGGGGTCGACGTTGACGACGTCGGTGTGGGCCATGATCAGCAGCGGCCGCTTCTTCCCCGTCCCCTTCAGGCGCGCGACGAGATTGGGACGGTGAGCCTCGAGGGCGAAGACCTCGACCGGAATGCCTTCCCGCTCGAGAACCGACTTCAGGTAGTCGACCGCCGGCTTCTCGCCGCCGGGCGGGTCGCTCGTATCGAAGCGAATCAGCGTCTGGAAGTGGCTGAGCGTCTCCGTCTCGACCCGTGACCAGTCGGGCTGCCCCGCCCCTTGTCCCACGAGGAGGCCTGCCAGGACGGATGAGATGAGGATGCGCATGGGCGATTATGGTCAATTCGAGCGACAGAGCTGCGCAAGGGCTGAAATAGAACGTGCCGGGAGAAACGATTGACTGGACGCGGGCGTCTACAATGTCTAGGCAATTCTTCCCGGTCAGGAGCTATTGGTGCGCATTGGTCCCGCGGCGCTCGCCGCCTGCGTCGCATGTATTCCCCTCATCACCGCCGGTTGCAAAGGATCCGAGACTGCGGCGCCTGCCGCCGAGGCCCGGCCCCCCGCGGCCGTCGCAGTCGCTCCGGTCAAGGGCGTCGACGAACCGGTCATCATCGAGGCGACCGGCAGCTTTCAGGCGGACGAATCGTCCGACGTCGCCCCGGACAGCTCCGGCCGGGTGATGGCAACGCCGGTCGACGTCGGCCAGCACGTCGCGAAGGGGGCCGTGCTGATTCGAATTCAGGCGGTCGATGCCAATCTGCGGCTGGATGAGGCGCGTGCTGCGGTGCAGCGGGCCGACGCCAACCTCAAGCTGTCCGAGTCGCAGAACGCCCTGGCCCAGACCACCGCGCGCCGCAACGAGGCGCTCCTGAAAGGCGGGCTGATTCCCCAGACGACGGCCGATGAGGCGCGGACCCAGGCGGAGACCTCGGCGAACAATGTCCTGGTCGCCCGCGCTTCGCTCGCGCAGGTCCGGGCGCAGCTGGCCCTCGCGGAGAAGGCGGTCTCGGACGTGGTCGTGGTGGCGCCGTTCGCCGGCTTCATCAGCCAGCGTCGCGTGGCGATGGGCGAGTTCGTGCAGCCGTCGACCGCCGTGGTCACGCTGCTCCGCATCGATCCGCTCCGTCTCCAGCTCACCATCCCGAGCGTCCAGGCGTCCCAGGTCGCGATCGGACAGACGGTGACCGCACGGGTCGATGCGTTTCCGGGAAAGGTCTTCGAGGGCAAGATCAGCGCCTTGAATCCGCTGATCGCCGCCGAATCGCGCTCGTTCATCATCGAAGCCAAGGTGCCGAACCCCGCCGGCGAGCTGAAGCCGGGGATGTTCGCGGTGGCGTCGGTCGACCAGGGGCGGACCGAGCGCGCCATGCTGGTGCCGAAGCGCGCGGTCATCGAGGACGTCAACACCAACTCCTACCGCGTGTTCGTCGTCGACAAGGACAACAAGGCGCGGGTGCGGGTGGTGCAGCTCGCGGCGCGCCAGAACCAGCCCGAGAGCACCAAGATCCTCACTGGAATCAAGGAAGGCGAGCAGGTCGCCACGTCCAACCTGGCGGATCTCTACGATGGTGCCGACGTCCAGGCGAGCGGCGCCGCCGGGGCCGCGCCGGCGCCGGGTGCCGGGTCGCGGTCGGGAAAATGATCGGTCACTCCGCCGGATAGTCGAGGAAATCACATGCAGAAGCTCGCAGAAATCTGCGTCCGCCGCCCGGTCTTCGCCTCGATGCTGATCGCGGCGATCGTCGTCGTCGGCGGCGCCAGCTTCACCCAGCTCGGCGTCGATCGCTACCCGCGGATCGAGACGCCGGTGGTTTCGGTGACCACCTCCAATCCGGGCGCGACCCCCGAGAGCATCGAGAAGGAGATCACCGATCGGATCGAGGCCGCCGTCAACACCGTCGCCGGCATCGACGAGCTGCGATCGACCTCGACCGAGGGACAGTCCCGGGTCACCATCACCTTCGACCTGTCGAAGAACCCGGATGTCGCGGCGCAGGAGGTGCGCGCCAAGGTCGATCCGGTGCTCCGCAACCTGCCCGAGACCGCCGATCCCCCGGTCGTGCAGAAGCAGGATCCGGACTCGATGCCGATCATGATGTTCTCGATTTCGGCGCCGCTGCCCGCGGTCGAGCTCACGAGCTTCCTCGAGCAGAACGTCCAGAAGCGGGTCGAGTCGGTGAACGGCGTCGGCGAAGTGATCCTGTTCGGCGCGCGACGTCGCCAGGTCCAGGTCAAGATCGACCCCGATCGGCTCAACGCCTACGAGCTGTCCACCACCGATATCGCCGCGGCGCTGCGGGCGCAGAACCTCGAGCTGCCGGGCGGCCGGCTCGAGCAGGGCGCGCGCGAGCTGTCGGTGCGCACCGTCGGCCGGCTCACCCGTCCCGACGAGTTCGCGGAGATCGTCGTCGCGACCCGCGGCAACATCCCGATCCGGATCAAGGACCTCGGGACCGTGGAGGACACTGGCGCCGATCCGCTCTCGGTGTCGTCTCTCAACGGCAAGTCGGCGATTTCGGTGGCGATCCGCAAGCAAAGCGGCGTCAACACCGTGGCTCTCGCCGACGCGATCCGCGCCCGGATGGCCGAAGTCGAGAAAACGCTGCCGCCGACCTTCGAGGTCCGGCTGATCCGCGACGACTCCGAGTTCATCCGCGCCTCGCTCGCGGCAATCGAGGAGCACCTGATCCTCGGCGGCTTCCTCGCCGCGATCATCGTCTTCATCTTCCTCCGCAACTTCCGCTCGACCGCTGATCGCCGCGGTGGCGATCCCGGCATCGATCATCGGCGCCTTCGGCGTGATGTCGGCCCTCAATTTCACCATCAACCAGATGACCATGCTCGCGCTCACGCTCATGGTCGGCATCGTCATCGACGATGCGATCGTGGTGCTGGAGAACATCTACCGGTTCGTCGAAGAGAAGGGGATGACGCCGATGCGTGCCGCCGTGGAGGGCACGAAGGAGATCGGCCTCGCCGTCATGGCGACCACGCTGTCGCTGCTGGCGGTGTTCCTGCCGGTCGGCTTCCTCGGCGGGATCATCGGCCGCTTCATGTCGTCGTTCGGCCTGACCTCCGCCGCGGCGATCGCGATCAGCCTGATCGTGTCTTTCACCCTCACGCCGATGCTGGCGTCGCGCTGGATCAAGCACGACCACGACGACAAGGCCGGCGACGAATCGCGCCGCGGGTTCTATCGCCACATCGACCGCGCCTACACCTCGATGCTGACCTTCTCGATGGCGCACCGCTGGGTGATCGTCGGTGTCTCCGCGATGGTCATCGCCTCGATGGTGCCGCTGTTCCGCGCCTCCGGCATCAACTTCACTCCCGCCGAGGACGAATCGCGGTTCCAGGTATCGGTGCGGCTGCCGGTCGGATCGAGCCTGGCGGCGACCACCTCGCTGATGGAGCGGATCGCCCGCGACATGCGTGAGCAGATCCCCGGGCGTGTCGGACACGCTGTCGTTCCCGGGCGGCGGGGGCGGCGGGTTCGGCCAGACCAACGCCGGCAGCCTGTTCGTGCGGCTGAAGCCGATCGACGAGCGGGAATTCTCGCAGCAGGACCTGATCGTGCGCGCCCGCCGCCTGATTCAGCCCTACCGGCAGTCGGCGGTGATTTCGATCCAGAGCGCCGGCGGCCTGGTGGCCATCAGCGGCCGCGGCGCGCAGATTCAGTACGCGCTGGTCGGTCCCGATCTGCAGAAGCTCGATCAGTACACGGAGCGGGCCCGGCAGATCCTGAGCAAGAACGAGACCCTGGTCGACGTCGACCGCACCTATCTGCCCGGACGGCCGGAGCTCCGGTTGAACATCGATCGGCGCCGGGCCGGTGACCTCGGGGTGCGGGTCCAGGACATCTCGCAAACGGTGAACGCGCTGGTCGCGGGACAGAAGGTCACGACCTTCAACGCCGCGTCGGATCAATACGACGTCGTGCTGCGCGCGCAGGACTCCTACCGCCGCACGCCCGAGTCGCTGGCCTCGGCCACGGTGCGCACCGGAACCGGTGAGCTGGTGCAGCTGCGCAACCTGGTGATGTTCAACGAAGGCGCGGGACCGGCGGCGATCGAGCGCCTGAACCGCCAGCGCCAGATCACGATCAGCGCCAACCCGGCACCCGGCCGCGCACAGGCGGAGGGACAGGCCCAGGTCGAGGAGGTGTTCCGCTCGCTCGACATGGAGCCCGGATACGCGCTGGTCACCAGCGGCTCATCGAGAGAGCTCGGCCGGGCGGCCTATTACTTCGGCATCGCGTTCGCGTTGTCGTTCGTGTTCATGTACATGGTGCTGGCGGCGCAGTTCGAGTCGTTCATCCATCCGGTGACGATCCTGCTGACCCTGCCGCTCGCGGTGCCGTTCGGGCTGCTCGCGTCGCTGCTGTTCAAGCAGCAGTTGAACATCTATTCCGCGCTCGGCGTCCTGCTGCTGTTCGGCATCGTCAAGAAGAACGCGATCCTGCAGATCGACCACACCATCGGCCTGCGCGCCAAAGGGATGGAGCGCTACGAGGCGATCATCCAGGCCAACCGCGATCGGCTGCGGCCGATCCTGATGACCACGCTCGCGCTGATCGCCGGCATGCTGCCGCTGTGCATCGGCAGCGGCCCGGGCGCGGAAACCAACCGCTCGATCGGGATCCTGGTCGCCGGCGGCCAGGCGATGTGCCTGCTGCTCACGCTGCTCGCCGTGCCGGTGTTCTACTCGCTGTTCGAAGACGCGTCGCAGTCCCCCGCCTGGGGCCACCTCGCCAGCCGCTGGCACCGCGCCACCGGCGGCATCGGCCGCCTGTTCGGCCGCCGCGCCCGCGCGCATTCGTAGCCCCGATCGACGGCCGGCGCCCCTGCTACTCGCGGCGGCGGGGTGCTTTCAGACGCGAATGGGCTTTCGACGGCCAGTGAACTTAACAGGAGGGCCAGGAGATCCGGAGGAAAACCAATGTTTTTCTTTCTCCTCCTGGCCCTCCTGTGATCGCGAGCGCTGCGTGTCACCCCGGTCGCGAGTCCAAGCGCCCCGTTGTCAGCGAACCCGCGAACCCGCGAACCGCGAGCCCGCGGACAGCGAAGTTATTCTTGACGCCCGAGCAAGCCGTATTCGTCGAGGAACGAGCGGATGGCGCCGAAGAACACTGCGGCGTCGACCTCGTTCGCCCGGATGTGTCCGCCGCGCACGTCGACGAAGCGTTTCGGCGGCGGTGCCGCCTCGAACAGCTGTCGGCCCTGGGCGTAGGGAACGATCGTGTCTTCCGGACTATGGAGGAACAGCATCGGCGAATGGATGCGATCGACCTTGCGGATCGACTCGAACGGATTGCGCATGATCATCCGGATCGGGAAGAACGGATACAGGTCGGCGCCGACCGCGACGAGCGATGCCGGAGCCCCCTCGAGCACCACGGCCGCCTCGTTCACGTTGGCCGCGAGGTCGACCGCCACCGCCGATCCGAGCGACCAGCCGTAGATCACGATGCGAGTCGGGGACACCCGCCGCGGACCGGTGAGATAGTCGAACGCCGCACGGGCATCGCCATTGAGTCCGGCTTCGCTGGGAACGCCGGGGAGGCCGGCGAAGCCGCGATACTCGGGCGCCAGCACGTTCACGCCGAGCGCCCGCAGCTCGCGGTACCGGGCGATGTTGGCGCGGCTCGCGATGGTCGCCGAGTTGCCGTGCAGGAAGAGCAGCCAGGTGCGCGCGTCGGGTTGCTCCATCGCCCAGCCAAACTGGCGGGCTCCGTCCGCGCGCGGAATCTCGACCTCGGTGTAAGGAAACGCCGGCCGTGACTCGGCCAGCGGCCGTCCCGCCTGGAACACCAGCCGTGTCTCCTGCGACACCAGCCACAGGATGGCCGCGCCGTAGCAGACCGCGATAGTCGCGACGACGACGACGGCGAAGCGGAGCGGGGTCGAGAGCCGCCGCGAGGCGCGAGTCATCGAGACCGCCGCCCCATGAGCCTGCGCAGGGGCTCGCCGTGCCGGGGCGCGAGGAATCCGGTGTCGAGGTCCACCCAATGATTTTCCCACCAGGAGCCGATTGGCAGGAAGATCACTCGAGCAGCATGAGCACCGAGGCGCTGATTGGCGTCGTTCTCGCGCCCGCGCTCGCCTTCGGCGTGGCCTATCACCCGATCCTGGCGCGGCTGTCGCTCGCGCTGGTGTCGCCGTATGCGAAGGCCGATGTGGTGAAGCGCGCGTCCGCGGCGACGATTGACGGGCTGCTGGTGGCGTTCACGATCGTGCTGTATCGCAACTCGGACCATGCCGTTCTTCCTGTTCGTGGGGGGGACCTACCTGCTGTTGCGGGACAGCATGTCGGGTCGCAGCATCGGGAAATTCTGCTGCGGCCTGGTCGTGGTCAATCTCATGACCGGACGCCCCTGCGGGCGCGGCGCCTCGATCAGCCGCAACGCCCTCTTCCTGCTGCCGGGGGCCAACGTCGTGGCGGCGTTCCTGGAGATGGCCACGATCGTCCGCGATCGGCAAGGGCAGCGGCTGGGAGACCGGTTCGCGTTGACGCAGGTCGTCGAAGGCTTCGGCGCGAAAGACCTGGCGAAGGCGGCCCAGCAGTGGTGGCTCGACTTCCTGGCGCGGGTCGAGGGCCACGCCCAGGGCCGGCGGGGTCTGAAGACCCCGCCCTACAGCGGACGCGGAGCCGCGAGTCTGGGGCGCTGTGTTGCTTGGAGCCGCGACCGGGGCGCTTCGCGACGCCTCGCGATCACAGGAGGGCCAGGAGTGCAGGAGAAAAAGCTGTGGTTTCCTCCTGATCTCCTGGCCCTCCTGTTAAAAGCTCACCGGCCACCGAATCACCCGTGTGCCGCTGAAAACACCCCGTTGCCGCGAATCTGTGGGGCGGCTGGCGTGGCGATGTCCGCCGCCAGCTCCACCATATCGCGCTCGGGTCACTGAACGTCGGCGGCGGCGGCGCGCCATGAGGAATACTGGTAGCCATGCTGCAGGTGACGCCGCGGATCGCGATCGATGAATCCGAGCTCGAGGAACGGTTCATCCGCTCGTCCGGTCCGGGTGGGCAGAACGTCAACAAGGTGTCGACCGCGGTGCAGCTGCGCTTCGATGCGTGGCGATCGGCCGCGCTCGATGCGCGCATGCGTGAACGGCTGCGCGCGCTCGCCGGCACCCGGCTGACCGCCGATGGCGTGCTGGTGATCGACGCGCGACGGCACCGCACCCAGGCGCAGAACCGCGAGGATGCCCGCGAGCGCCTGATCGAGCTGCTCCGCGAGGCCGCGAAGACGCCCCGCCGGCGGCGCGCGACTGCGCCCACGCGCGCGTCGCAGGAACGGCGGGTCGAGACCAAGAAGCGTCATGCCCGAACCAAGAACCGGCGCGGGCCGGTCAGCGGGGACGAGTGACCGGCGTGACGCGGCTGCTCGTGGGCGCACTGTTGTGCGCCGGCGTCACGCAGATCGCGCATCCGCCGCTGCCCGATCTGCCGGCCGCCGAACTGTCGCGCCGGGTGCGGAAGGGCGTGCAGCTGAACGACCAGATTCTGAAGAACTTCACCTACCTCGAGCTGCGGCGCGACGTGAAGTTCTCGAAGCTGGGCAAGGTCACGATCGGGCCACCCCGAACCTTCCAAGTGGTCCCGGAGCCAGTCCGCGGGCAGACCTATAAGCGGCTGATCGCGGAAAACGGCGTGCCGCTGTCGGCCGCGGATCTCGCGCGCCGCGACGCCGAGCACCAGAAAGACCTCGCGGACGCCGAGGAGCGGGCGCGCCGCGAAACGCCGGCCGAGCGAGCCGCGCGGCTCGAGGGCGCGGCATCCGAGCAGCGGGAGCGCGAGCAGATCCTCGACGACGCCTTCCGCGTGTTCGCGGCGCGGATCGAAGGGCGCACCACGGTCGACGGTCAGCCGGTGCTGATCGCCCGGATGACGCCGCGCCGCGAGGCCGTGGTCACGACCCGCGAAGGCCGCTGGATGAAGCAGTTCGAGGGACAGCTCTGGGTCGCCGAAGCGGACTATCAGATCGTCAAGATCGACATGCGCGCGGCCAGCGACGTGACCATCGGGTGGGGCGTGGTCGGCCGGATCCACAGAGGCACGCGGGTGCTGTACGCGCGGCGGCGGTTCGAGAACGCCTGGCTGCCGGCCGAGACCACCTATGAAGCCAGCGGACGGACGTTGATTTTCCGGCCGTTTCAGTTCAAGGTGACCACGACCTACTCCGATTACCGGCGCCGTGACAAAAGCGTGAATGACTAAACCGGCTGATTTCGAAGGGCGTCTAACGAGCATGCAGCTACGTCCCACCTGGTTCGTCGCGGTTGCGGCCCTGGCCGCGACCTTGGCCGTCACGGCCGCAAGTGCACAACCCCCGCAGGGCCCTGGTGGGCGCGGCGGCGCCGGCCGCGGCCAGGGCCAGCCGCCCGATCGCGCCGGGCAGCCGCGGGATGCGCGCGGCAATCAGGCGCTGCCCGCGGGCACCGCCAGCGTGTCCGGCACGGTGGTGGTGGCCGGCACCGGTCAACCGGCCCGCCGCGCCCGGGTCACGTTGAACGCGACCGAAGGGGGCGGCTCGCGCACCGCGACGACCGACGAGGAAGGGCGCTACGCGTTCGACCAGCTCGCGGCCGGCCGCTACAACGTCAGCGCGTCGAAGAGCGGGCACGTCGGCATCACCTACGGACAGGCGCGGCCCGGACGGCCCGGCACGCCGATCCAGCTGACCGAGGGTCAGAAATTCGCCGCGAACCTGCAGCTGCCGCGCGGGAGCGTCATCACCGGCACCGTGGTCGACGAATACGGCGAGGCGACGGCCGGGACGCAGGTGCGGGTGCTGCGCTACGCGATGCAGGGAGGCCGGCGAACGCTGCAGCAGTCCGGCAACGGCACCACTGACGATCGGGGGATCTACCGCGTCTACGGGCTCCAGCCGGGCGACTACATCGTCTCGGCGGTGCCGCGCAATGCCGGGCCGTCCGTCGACGTGGCGCGGCTGCAGACCGAGCTCGCCGCGGTGCGTGAACGGATCGCCGCGGTGGCGCCGAATGCCGCCGACGTCCGCGCGCTGGCGACCCGCGCCGGCATGCTCCAAAGCCAGTTGCCGCAAGCCGAGGAACAGGCGACCGGCTACGCGCCGGTCTACTTCCCCGGCACGGTCAGCGCCACCCAGGCCGGGACCATCGCGCTCAACCTCGGCGAGGAGCGGGCCAGTGTCGACTTTCAGCTGGTGCGCGTGTCGCTGGCGCACATCGAGGGCACGGTCGTGAATTCGACCGGCCAGGCCATCGACAACGTCCTGCTCACGCTGACCGACGCGGCCCCGTCGGTGCCCGGGGCGATCACGATGGGAACCAGGGCCGACGCGGACGGCCGCTTCCGCCTCGCCAACGTGCCCCCGGGCAGCTATCGCTTGACCGCGCGCGCCGCCGCCGCCTCGCAACCGGCCGGGACCGCGACCGCACGGACCGGCGCCGGGCGCTCCGGGGCCGTTCGGCGGGCGCGGCGCGCGTCCATTCGGTCCTCAATCCACGGGGATCCGGCTCTGGGGCAGCGTCGACGTGCCGGTCGATGGGCGCAACCTGACCAACGTGCTGGTCACGCTGCAGCAGGGCCTGACCGTCTCCGGCCGGATCAGTTTTCAGGGCAGCGCGCCCCAGCCCGGCCGATCTGACCCGGATCCGCGTGAACCTCTTACCGGCCGATCCCGCCGGCGCGGGCGGCCCACCGCCGAACCCCGTGGGCGCCGTCGACGCCTCCGGAAAGTTCACGATCGCCAGTGTCGTCCCCGGCCTCTACCGGTTGAACGCCGGCGGCGCGGGTGGCGGCTGGTCGATCGAGTCGGCGACCATCGACGGTCAGGACACGCTCGACTTTCCGTTCGAGGTGAAGCCTGGCAGCGCGCCGTCGGGCGCCGTGATCACGTTCACCGACAAGCAGTCGCAGTTGACCGGCACGATCACCAATCAGCGCGGCCAACCGGCACCCGAGCAGACGCTGATTCTCTATCCGGCCGACGAGCGCTACTGGATCCCGCAGTCGCGGCGCATCCGCTCGACCCGCCCGTCGACCGACGGCCAGTTCACGTTCGGCGGCATCCCGCCCGGCGACTACAAGATCGTCGCGATGATCGACGTCGAGACCGGCGCCTGGTTCGATCCGGCGTTCCTCCAGCAGATCGACGCCGCCTCCACGCGCGTGACGATCGGCGACGGCGAGAAGAAGGTGCAGAACCTGCAGATCTCGACCGGCGGCTGATGCTTAGGGTTCGAACCCTAACCAGGCGGGCGTTGCTGACGGCGGGTACGGGTGTCTTGGCCGCCGGTGCGGTCGCGCTGCGGGCGGTGCAATCGACGCGAGGCGGCGACAGCCTGCTCCGCGTGCGCCCTCGAAAACCAACCAGGCTCTCCGGTCCAGGCGAGCACGCGCTCGGCCTGGGCCGCGATCGCGACGGCCTGCTGATCGTTCCGCGCGGGTACTCGCCCGACACGCCGGCGCCCCTGGTGCTGATGCTGCACGGCGCGGGCGGCCGGGCCGCAGCGGCTGGCGTCACGATTCCCGATGGCCGACGCGCTCGGCGTCATCCTCCTGATCCCGGACTCGCGCGATGGCACCTGGGATGCGATCCGTGGACCATTCGGACCCGACGTCGACTTCGTCGGCCGCGCGCTCGAGCACACCTTCGAACGCTGCGCGGTCGCTCCCGGGAAAATCGCGATCGGCGGCTTCTCCGACGGCGCCACCTACGCGCTCTCGCTCGGCCTCGACAACGGCAGCCTGTTCACGCACGTGATCGCGTTCTCCCCCGGCTTCACGGCGAACCGCCGCCCCCAGGGCCGCCCACGGATCTTCATCTCCCACGGCAAGTCGGACAACGTCCTGCCCATCGACGCCTGCAGCCGCCGCATCGTCCCGCAGCTGGAAGATGCGGGGTATGCCGTGACCTACAAGGAATTCGACGGCCCGCACACGGTGCCGGAGCCGATCGCGCAGGACGCGTTCAAGTGGTTCTTGCGGTAGGTGGGCTCGCGGCAGCAGGCTGCTTTCAGCAGCAATCCGGGTAATTCGAAGGCCAGTGATCTTTACAGGAGGGCCAGGAGGTCAGGAGGAAACCAATAGTTCTTTCTCCTGATCTCCTGGCCCTCCTGTGATCGCGAGCGTCGCGAGTTGCCCCGGTCGCCACTCCAAGCGCCCCGTTGTCTCGCGCCAGCTGGGTGAATGGCCGTCACCGCGCCGCTTGGCGCGCCTGCTCCAGCTCTTTCCGGCCAGGGCGATCCGCCTTGCTGCAGACTTTGATGAGCGCGGCGTAATAGCTCGCGGCCTTCTTCTGCTGGCCTGCCGCGGTGGCCGCCTGCGCGGCACCGTAGAGCGCGCGGAAGCGATTGGGCTCCTTCTTCATCGCGATCTCGAACTCGGCGAGCGCCTCGGCCGGACGATTGAGCTGCAGCAGCATTTCGCCGAGCAGCTCGCGCGCCGGCTTGATCGGTCCCGGCGTCACCGCGGCCTTCTCGGTCGCGTCTTCCAGGTCCGCGGCCTCACGCATCAGCGTCAGCGCCTCTGCCTGGCGGCCTTCGGCGAGCGTCACCCACGCCGTCGCCCCGCGCCGCTGGATCTCCACCTGCCCGGCCCAGTACGCGTCCTTGGCGGTCTCGAGCGCGTCGCGCAGCGCCGTGAGCCGGGCGATGTCCTCACGGGCGGCCGGCGATCTGACTGCTGCGAGCGGCGCCGAGCGCGCGCGCGAAGTGCGTGATGGCATCGGCGTGGGCGAACGGCGTCTTGCGCGGCGTGAGCGCCGCGGCATCGGCCCAGGCGGCGCGCTCGAGCGTGTAGCGCGCCGGGATCGCCGCATGCGCGTAGTAACCCGCCGGCGGCGGCGCGGCGTTGCCGGCGCTGGCCATCTGAATCCGCTCGGCGAGCGGGCCGATCACGTCCAGCGTGCGCCGGGCCGCCCCGTCCTGCGCGGTCTGCAGGTAGGCATAGGCCTGATAGTCGAGCGCGTGCAGTTCCTCGGCAATCGCGTTGTCCTTGTGCGCGGCAGCGGCCGACGCCAGGTTGGCCTCGATGGATTCCTGCCAGAACCCGACCCGGGTGAAGGTGTGCGACGGCATGTGGAGCGCGTGCGGCGCGTCCGGCGCGATCTTCGCGTAGCGCCGGGCCGCATCGAGCGCCCGGGGCGCCAGCGGCGGCACGTCGAAGCTGTGAATGATGTAGTGCGCCAGACCCGGATGCTCCGGTTGCCGCTTGAACTCCTGCTCGAGGATGCCGGCGGCCTTCAGCTGGTTCGCATAGGTCTTGTCCGACGGCAGCGCGGTCTGCGCCAGGGCCAGCGCGTAGAAGATTCGCGCCTCGACATCATCGGCATGGCGGCCGGCCAGCGCCTCCATCGCCTTTTCGTACTTGACGGATCGGGTGCGCTGATCGACGGTCGCCGCGTCGCGGAACAGGAGATCGACGGCGGCCAGGTACGCCTTCTCCCGATCGGTGCCGGCGCCGCTGGCTTTCGCCGCATCGAGCGCCGTCAGAGCCGTCTTCATCGCCTGCGGTGAACGGAAGCCGGCGAACGGATTCCCCCACCAGCTCATCGCGATGCCCCACTGCGCCATCACGCACTGCGGATCGGTCTTGAGCACGCTGTTGAACGACTCGATCGCGGCGGAGAACCAGAACGAGTGCAGCAGCGCGATGCCGCGGTCGAAGTCTTTCTGCACCGCCGGTGCGCACGACGTCGCGAAATGGACCGCACCCAGCCGGCCCGGCGCCGCGCCGTGGTCGTGCTGCTGTGCCGGAACAGCGACGCCGAGGGTCGTGGTGATGCCGAGGGTCAGTGTCGTGGCGATGGTCAGTGCGCGCATGGTGCCTCTCTTCGTCCTGTCGACGCGGCATGATACCGGGCCGCGGACCGTCCCGACAACGATCGGCCATGGCATGATGATGCGCAGCCGCCGACACCGCCCGCATGCCCAACCTCACGCCAATCGAGTGGTTCCTTGCCGCAGCCGCCGCGCTCGGCATGGGTCTCAGCAAGGCCGGCCTCGCCGGCGTCGGACTCTTTCACGTCGTGGTCTTCGCGTTCTTGTTCGGGGCGCGCGAGTCGACGGGCTATGTGCTGCCTTTGCTGGTGGCCGGGGACATCTGTGCGGTCATCGCGCTGCACCAGCACGTGCGGTGGGACTACGTGCGGCGGATGGTGCCACCGGCGTGCCTGGGCGTTGCCGTGGCCGCCCTGTTCATGGGGCGCATCAGCGACACCAGCTTCAAGCCGCTGATCGGCGCGATCGTGCTCCTGCTCGCGTTCATGCATGCGGCGCGGTTGCGGTGGTCGAACTGGATGGGCGCGGTGCCTCACACCCGGGCCGCGGTCTGGATCATCGGTCTGGTGGCCGGAGCGGCGACGATGCTGGCGAATGCGGCGGGACCGATCATCGCTTTGTATTGCATCGCGGTCGGCCTGCCGAAGTTCGAGGTGGTGGGTACGCTGGCCTGGTTCTTCTTCATCGTCAATGTGTTCAAGCTGCCGTTCAGCGCCGGCCTCGGCCTGATTCGCGTGGATACGCTGATGCTGAACCTGGTGCTGGTGCCGGTGGTCATGGCCGGCGTCTTCAGCGGGCGGTGGATCGTCCACCGGCTGCCACAGCGCGCCTTCGATTTCCTGATGCTCGCCTTCGCCACCATCGCCGCGCTGCGGCTGATCTTCGGGTGAGCGCGTCGGCCATCGCGTGGCTTCCGGCTTCAGCCGGAAGATGCCCGGCACGCCAGGGTCCCGGTCCCCGGCCGTGACACAACGGTGAAAGCGCCGAACATCGGGCCGCGGCGGTGCGTAATTTCCTCACATGTCCTTTTTCCATTCACGCGCGACCCGGGTGCTCCGCCGGTTGGGCCGAGTGCCGCTGTTCACGGCGGTCGCGGTCCTCACCCTCGGCGTCGGCATTGGCGCCAATACCGCCGTTTTCAGCGTCGTCTATGGGGTCCTGCTGAAGCCGCTGCCGTATCCCGCGCGCCGAGCGGCTGGTCAGCGTCTGGCATACCGCGCCGGGATTGAACATCCCGCGGCTCGCGCAATCCCCGTCCACCTACCTGACCTACCGCGCCGAGAACCGGGTGTTCGACGACATCGGCGTGTGGACCGACAGCGCCGTCTCGGTCACCGGGACGGGCACGCCCGAGCGGGTCACGGCACTGCTGGTGACCGACGGCGTGCTGCCGATCGTCGGCGCGCAGCCCTTCCTCGGGCGCCTGTTCACCCGCGAAGACGACTCGCGCCGATCGCCGGAACGGGCGATCCTGACCTACGCGTATTGGCAGCGGAAGTTTGGCGAGGACCGCTCGGTGATTGGCCGCCGATCACGGTCGATGGACGGCCCCGGGAAATCGTCGGGGTGCTTCCGCCGGCGTTCCGCTTCCTCGAAGAAAACCCGCAGGTGGTGCTGCCGTTCCGGTTCGATCCCGGCGAGGTGTTCTTCGGCAACTTCAGCTATCAGGGAATCGCGCGGCTGAAGCCCGGCGTCACCACCGCCCAGGCGGAACGCCGACCTCGCGCGGATGCTGCCGCTGACCTACGAGCGGTTCCGCCTGCCGCCGGGCTTCACCCGGCAGATGGCGGTCGAAGCACGGATCGGACCGCGGACCGTGCCGCTCGCGGAGGACGTCATCGGCAACGTGCGGCGGGTGTTGTGGGTGATGCTCGGCACGGTCGCCATCGTCCTGCTGATCGCGTGCGCCAATGTCGCCAATCTGTTCCTGGTCCGGGCCGAGAGCCGCCAGCAGGAGCTCGCGATCCACGCCGCGCTCGGCGCCGGCTGGCGCCGGCTCGCGGCGGAGATCCTGGCCGAGAGTGTGACCCTGGGACTGGCCGGCGGCGTGCTCGGGCTCCTGCTCGCCTACGCCGGCGTCCAGGCGATCCAGTGGGCGGCGCCGCCAGGATTGCCGCGCCTGGACGCGATCACGATCGGGCCGCTGGTCCTGCTGTTCGCGCTCGCGCTGTCGGTGATCGCGGGCCTGCTGTTCGGGCTGATTCCGGTGCTGCGATTCGGCACGCCGAACGTCGCCGGCGCGTTGAAGGAAGGCGGCCGGCTGTCGAGCGCCGGCCGCGAGCGCCATCGCGCGCGCAACACCCTCGTCGTCGGGCAGATCGCCCTCGCCGTGGTGTTGCTGGTCTCATCGGGCCTGATGATTCGCACGTTCCAGGCGATGCGGCGGGTCGAGCCGGGATTCCGCGCCCCGGAAGAGCTCGTGACGCTGCGCATCTCGATTCCCGGAGTCGGTCGTCTCGAATGCGGCGCAGGCGGTCCGCACCCACCAGCAGATCGCCGAGCGGATGGCGCAGATTCCCGGCGTGACCCGGGTCGGGCTTTCCACCGGCGTCACCTTCGACGGCAACGACGCCCGCGATCCGGTGTTCGTCGAGGACTTCCCGACCCCCGAAGGGCGGATCGCGGCCGATCCGCACGCACAAGTGGCTGGGCGAAGGCTACGTCGAGACGATGGGCAACCGGGTCGTCTCCGGACGCACCTTCACCTGGAGCGACGTGCACGAACACGCGCCGATTGCCCTCGTCAACGAGGCGTTCGCCCGTGAGTACCTGGAAAGAACCGGCGGCGGCGCTCGGGCAAGCGCGTCCGCGAAGCGCCGAAGAGTCCCTGGCGCACCATCGTCGGCGTCGTCGGCGACGAGCGCGACGACGGCGCTGGCGAGGCCGGCGCCGGCCACGGTCTACTGGCCGATGCTCCAGGAGGACTGCTGGGGCGATCGGCGTCTCCGCGCAGCGCGATCGATCGGCTATGTCCTGCGCACCGGGCGCGCCGGTTCACCGACGCTGCTCGAAGAGATCCAACGCGCGGTCTGGTCGGTGAACCCGAACCTGCCGGTGGCGAACGTCCGGACGCTGGAGCGCCTGCGCGCCAACTCGATGGCGCAGACGTCGCTGGCGCTGGTGCTGCTCGGCACCTCCTCCGCGGTGGCGCTGCTCCTCGGCGTCGTCGGCATCTACGGCGTGCTCGCCTACGTCGTCACCCAACGCACCCGCGAAATCGGGATCCGCATGGCGCTCGGCGCCGCCCAGCGCGACGTCAGCGGCCTGTTCCTGCGCTATGGCCTGATCCTGACCGCCTGCGGCGTCGCGATCGGACTGGTCGCCGCCGCCGGCGTGACCCGAGCCCTCTCGGCGATGCTCTACGGCGTCACCGCGATCGACCCGGCGACCTACGGCGTCGTGGCGATCGGCCTGGCCGCGACGACGCTCCTCGCGAGTTACATCCCCGCCGCGCGCGCCGCGCGGATCGAGCCGGCGGTGGCGTTGAGGCGAGAGGGATAGTGCTTCCGGCTGCTTGGACCGGCGACCGCGGAGATTCGCCACGCCCGCGATCACAGGAGGACAGGAGGACCGAAAAACATTTGGTTTCTCCTGATCCTCCTGACCTCCTGTAAAAGCTCACCGGCCCATCGAATTGCCCATTTTGTGGCTGGAAGCATTCGGAGGCCTCGAACAACCACGATGGGCAGGAGCAGCGACGAGCCCCGCGAGCTCCATTAAGATGGCCGCTGTGGCGTCCTGCGATCTCCTCCTGACCAACGCCCTCATCCTCACGATGGATGGCGAGTTCACGATCCATCGGTCGGGTGGGGTGGCGATCACCGGCGACTCGATCGTCGCGGTCGGGCCTGACGCGCTCGCGTTCGACGCGGCGGCGACCCTCGACTGCGGCGGGCGCGTGGTGATGCCGGGGCTCGTGAATGCGCACACGCATGTGCCGATGTCGCTGGTGCGGGGGCTCGCCGACGACCTGCGGCTCGACGTCTGGCTGATGGGCTACATGATGCCGGTCGAGCGGGAGTTCGTCACGCCCGAGTTCGTCCGGCTCGGGACGCGGCTCGGCTGCGCGGAGATGATCCGGTCCGGCGTCACCTGCTTCGCCGACATGTACTACTTCGAGGAAGCGGTCGCCGAAGCGGCCGCCGATGTCGGTATGCGGGGCCTGTGCGGGCAGACCGTGCTCCGTTTTCCGACGCCGGATGCGCGCAGCTACGAAGAGGGGCTGACCCGCGCCCGCGAGTTCATTCAGAGCTGGAAGGGCCACCCCCTGATCGTGCCGGCGCCGGCGCCGCACGCGCCGTATACCTGCACCCCCGAGATCCTGCGGTCCTGCGCCGAGCTGGCGGTGGAGTTCGACGTGCCGCTGCACATCCATCTGTCCGAGACCCTGCTCGAAGTGCAGGAATCCCGCGAGCGTCACGGCATGCCGGGCGTGCCTTACGTCCGGAAGCACGGCCTGTTCGACGCGAAGGTGCTGGCGGCGCATTGCGTGCACGTGGACGACGGCGAGATTCGCGCGTTGAAGAACTTCAACGCCGGGGTCGCGCACAATCCGACCAGCAATCTGAAGCTCGCCGCGGGCATCGCGCCGGTGGCGCGGATGCTGGAGCTCGGCGTCAACGTCGGCATCGGCACCGACGGGGCGGCGTCGAACAACGATCTCGACATGTTCGAGGAAACGCGCCTGGCCGCCCTCCTGGCGAAGGGCACGATGGGCGATCCCACGACCGTCCCGGCGCGCGACGCGCTGGCGATGGCGACACGGATCGGCGCGGCGGCCCTGCACATGGATCACCTCACCGGCTCGCTCGAGCCCGGCAAGCGCGCCGACCTGATGGTCCTCGACGTGTCGCGCCTCCACAATCTGCCGGCGTTCGCGCGCGACCCTGCCGCCATCTACGCCCGCATCGTCTACACGTCGAAGTCCACGGACGTCATCGACGTGATGTGCAACGGGCGGTGGCTGATGCGCGACCGCGTGCTGCTGACGGTGGACGAGAGCGAATTGATGCGGGAGGCCGCCGAACGGGCGCACCGGATCGATGCCTTCCTCGGCAGCCGTGAAGTCAGCGTGCTGCAGAAGCTGGTCGCCGTCGGCGGCGCGATCGAGCAGGAGAGCTTCGAGGTGCAGGTGAAGGCCCGGCTGGCCAGCGAGGCGCGGGTGCTCGAGGCGCTCGCCGGCCGCGAGCTGACCGTCATCCGCTCGAGCCGCTACCGCCAGCACGACTTGTACTGGTCGTTCGACGACCCCGATCAGGGCCGGCTGCGCTATCGCGACGACGAGCTGCTGGACGATCAGGGTGCGGTCACCGGCGAGCGATCGCGGTTGACGCTCACCGGCCGGACGCGCGAAGACCGCTTCGGGGAAGTGCTGCTCTTCCGGTCGCGCTACCTGGCCCCGGCCGCGCACTCGGCGCGGTTCTATCGCGAGTACTTCCGTCCGACCGCCGAGCACGTCGTGACCAAAGAGCGGCGGCGCTGGCTCGTCGCCTATCGCGGCGTCGAGTTCTACGTCCATCTCGATCGGCTGATCGAGCCGGCCGCCGAGGGCTACTTCCTCGAGATCAAATCCCGCACCTGGTCCCAGCGGGACGCCAGGGACAAATCGGCGGTCATCGCCCAGCTGCTCGCCCTGTTCGAAGCCACGCCCGACGAGACCCTCGGCGACGGCTACGCCGAACTGGCCGCCCGCGGCGGGGTCAAACCCGAGTGACTGTTCCCGGGCAGCCTCCCCACCTAACGACGGTCGGGGTGCTTTCAGCGGCAATCGGGCTGGTCCGAGAGCCTGTGATCTTTAACAGGAGGGCCAGGAGACCAGGAGCAAGACATATTGGTTTTCTCTGTCCTCCTCCTGTTGAATTCACCGGCCATCGGGTCACCCGTCCGCGACTGAAAGCACCCCGATAGAAAAATATTGTTTTCTCCTGATCTCCTGGCCCTCCTGTAAAGCTCACTGGCCACGGAATCACCCGGCGCGCCGCTGAGAGCACCCGGATGCCGCGAGCCGAGGGGGCAAGAGCCGTCGGCGTGGCTAGGTGGTCGGCTTGATCTTCATGACCCGGCGACCGCCAGGATGATCGCCAGCGCGACTTCGACCGACTCGGCGATGCCAGCCGGCGCGACGTCGGTCCACTCGTCCGGCGAGTGCGCGCGACCGCCCGGGCCGCCGCGGCCGATGGTGAGCGCCGGGATGCCCATGCTCATCGGGATGTTGCTGTCAGTGCTGCTGATGCCGTACGACGGCTTCAGGCCGAAGGCCTGCACCACCGCCGCGGTCGTCTTCAGGATGGGTGCGTCCATCGACGTCTCGCCACACGGACGCTCGCCAATCACCTTGGGCTCCGCCTCGATCCGCCCTTCGCGCACCGAGCGCGCCCGGTTCTCGTCGTCGACCGCGCTCTTGACGATCGAGAGGAACGTTGCGTCGACTTTCGCCAGCTCGGCGCACGCCTCGGACCTGATGTCGACGTCCATGCTGACTTCCGAGGGGATCGAATTCACCGACGTCCCGCCGCTCACGACGCCGACGTTGAAGGTGGTCTTGGGCGACGACGGGACCTGGACGTCGGAGAATCGCGCGATCGATGCGGCCATGGCGTAAGCCGGGTTGACCAGTCCGAACGCGCCGTAGCTGTGTCCGCCCGGCCCCTTGAACGTGACCCGGTAGCGCTTGCTGCCGACTCCGCCCCGGGTGATGGCGCCCTGCTCGCCCCCATCGATCGCCAGGAACTGTTTGATCCGATCTTTGTATTTACCTTTGCGCAGCAGGTACTTCACGCCGCGCAGGTCCCCCTCGCCTTCCTCGCCGACATTACCGACGAACAGAATGTCGGAGCGGGTCTCGAGCTTCGCGGCGTTCATCGCCCGTATCACCGACAGCATCAGCGCCAGGGCGCGGGTATCGTCGCCGATGCCGGGCGCCATCAGCCGGGTGCCGTCGCGCCGGACCTTGACGTCGGTACCCTCCGGAAACACCGTGTCCAGGTGCGCGAGCACCGCCAGCATCGGCCCGCCCCCGGTGCCGCGACGGATGCCCATCACGTTGCCTTCCTCGTCTCGTTGCACCTCGCTCAAGCCGTGCTGCTGGAGCATCGCGAGGTACGCGCGGGCGCGCCGTTCCTCTTTGAATGGCGGCGCGGGAATCTCGGTGAGCGCGATCAGCTCCTTCACGAACCGCTCGTGATCACTCCGGATGAACGCTTTCGCCTCCTGAAACCGCGCACTGCCAACGAGCTTCGAGATGTCGGCCGGCGCGGTCTGCGCGGCGGGACGGGTGATCGCCACCCAGGTGCACAGCAGCGCCGCGGCCACGCCGCGCAGGCCCCTCCGTGATGTGAGCATGCGTTCAAGCTTATCGTCACTTGCCGTCAGCGCGATTCGAGCCGGCCGGGTGCTTTCAGCGGCAACTGGGCGCCGCGGCCCCCGCCGCCGGCTGCTTTCAGCCGCGAATGGGCGACTCGAAGGCCGGTGATCTTAACAGGAGGGCCAGGAGGTCAGGAGGAAGAACAAATAGTGCTTTTCTCCTGATCTCCTGGCCCTCCTGTAAAAGCTCACCGGCCCATCGAATTGCCCATCCGCGGCTGAAAGTACCCGTCGGCCGCGAGCCATGCGGCCACCAGACTAGCGGCGAGTGACGCTCCTTGGGACTTGGGAGTTGACGCGCGCTAGAGAATGACCCGCTCGTCGCCGACGCGGCGCGTCACGCGTTGGGTGTCGAGGTACTCGAGCAGGGGGACCGCGAACTTGCGCGAGAGGCCGGTCAGCTCCTTGAACTCGCGCATGCCGAAGCGCTCCTGCCCCGGCTTCAGCGCCCTCACGTCGTCGATCAGCTTCTGGAGCGCGGCGCGATCGACCAGCATGTCGTCGGCTATCTTCACGACCGCTCGTTCGTCGACCAGCATCTGCAGAATCTTTCGCGCTGAAATCCGCTCGAGCTGCAGCTCGCGAATCAGGTCGTCGGCCGACGGTGCTTGAAGGCCGAGTGCGCGAAAGCGATCCTCGAGCTGGGCGCGCATCCGGCGCTCGTCATCGCGCAACGTGATGACGCGTCCATGGAGATGGACCAGATCCTGGTCGAGCGCGACTTGATGGTCGCGGACGAGGTGATCGAGCGCGGTGCGGAAGACCAGCGGCGACGCCTTCCGCGCGGCGCGGGCCCGCAGATCCTCTCGTCCGAGCCCCTTCGCCAGCGGATCGGCCTGATGAAACCGGCGAATTTCCCCGAGCAGCGCGCCGGCGGTCCGCTCGAACGCGCCGGCGGAGACGACCACCCGGGGCTTGTCGGCGATGTCGCGCAAAGTGCCGGCGCGAACCAGATCGTCGAGTGCCTGCTCGACCTGATCGCGGCCCACGCCCAGCCTGCCGATCAGCTCGTCTACGTCCATCGCGCCCGCGCCGGCGGTGTCGACCAGCGCGCCGATCCGCGCGGTGAGCGGTGAATCGTGGAGGACCTGGAGCCGGTCAGGCACGGCTCGATCGGATCGGCGATGGCGCTCAGGCCGCCCGTCGAGGATCTCACCGCCGCCGAGCGTGACCATCGGGGAGTACTGCCGGAGGATGAACCGGTCGCCGGGCAGGGCGAACGCCGGCCGCTCGAGCAGCACCTGGCCGAAGGCGGATGCCCCGGGGTCGAGGACGTCCTGTCCGAGCAGCACCACATGACCAATCACTTCGGCGGTGCCGATGTGAAAGCGAATCCGTTTGCGGCGAACGATCGGCGCTGGCGCTGAACGGAGCAGCTCGATGTGCACATCGAACGCCGTGGTCGGGGTGAAGACGCCAGGCGGGCAGACCACCATCCCGCGTTCGACGTCCTCGAGCTCGATCCGCTGCAGATTGAGAGCCGTGCGCTGCCCGGCGCGCGCCTCCTCGACGTGGCTGCCGTGCACCTGGATTCCACGAACGCGGGCCGCGCGACGGCCGGGCAGGATCTCGACCTCGTCGTCGCGGCGAATCCGGCCCGCCATCAGCGTTCCCGCGACGACGGTGCCGAACCCTTTCATCGTGAACGCCCGATCGATCGGCAGCCTGAAGACGTGTGAATCGTCCTTGACCGGCACTTCCCTGGCAATCGCCTCGAGCGCGGCGGTCAGCTCGGGAATGCCCGTGCCGGTGGTCGAGCTGACGCGCATCACCGGTGCGTCGCCGAGAAATGAGCCCTGGAGGAATTCCCGAACTTCGATTTCGGCGAGGTCCGCCAGGTCGGGGTCGGTGGCATCGATTTTCGTCAACACCGTCAGGCCGCGTTTGACGTGGAGCAGGGAGCAGATGTCGAGATGCTCGCGGGTCTGCGGCATCACCGCCTCGTCGGCAGCGATCACCAGGATCACCGCGTCGATCCCGCCGACCCCCGCCAGCATGTTCTTGACGAACCGTTCGTGGCCGGGCACGTCGATGAAGCCAATCGTCGTCTCGGCGTCGAGCCGGAGGTTGGCGAAACCGATGTCGATGGTGATGCCGCGCTCCTTCTCCTCTTTGAGCCGGTCCGCATCGATCCCGGTCAGCGCCTTGACGAGCGAGGTCTTGCCATGATCGATGTGCCCGGCGGTCCCCACGATGACGTGCGGCATTCGTCCCTATTCTGCCGCACGTACCCTGTGGCCGCGAGCCAACCTGCCAGCTGGAGTAGCGGCCGTGGCAACTCGCGACGCCCGCGATCACAGGAGACCAGGAGACAAACACTAGTCTTTCCTCGTGACCTCCTGGCCCTCCTGTAACGCTCTCAGGCCGTCGAATCGCCCGAGTAGCGACTGAAAGCACCCTTGAACCGCGAGCAATCCCCCGCTTGGTTGGCGACGATCACTTCACGATCGTGTAGCCCTCGGGCACGTTGAAGATGTCTGTCGACACGGTCTCGGTCGAGATCGACGAGACCTTCCCGGTGACCGTCATCTGCCCCATCTGCTGCATCAGCGCGACCAGCTGGCCGGTCCCTTCGAGCTTCGTCGTCAACTCGCTCAGATAGGGAATACCGGGGGCTTCGGGGAATCCGGTGAGGAGCCGATCCAGCCCCGCAGGAATCGACGCTGGGGCGGCCCCGGGGCCGGGGATGCGCCGCCCCATCGCCAGGGCCAGCCGGCTGGTGGTCTTCTGGAACGCGGCGTATTCCGCGGCGCCGGGCGCGTCCTTCGCCGTCCAGATCGATCCGCTGATGCCGAGGATGACATCTTTGAGCATGGCTGCGGCTTCCGGCGGCAGCGCGCTGCCGCCGGCGGCGGCCAGCGACGCCAGCGGGAGCTTCATCGCCACTATGTATTCGTCGCAGGCCTGCCCCTCGATGTCGCGCTTCTGCCCGGTGGGTCTCACCATGGCCTCGACCGTCGAGAGTGCGGCAGTGGAACCATCGGCAGACGCGGCGGCATCGGTCGGGATCAGTGTGGCCGTCTTGTCATCCGAACGCAGCACATAGGCCTGGCTGGTGGCGGTGTCCGAGATCGTGGTGACGACCTGCTCGCCGGTGTCGACATCCATGCGCGACTTGGTGCCGCTGATCCGCACCACCACTTTCGGGGTGACGCCGCCGGGGGTGCCGGCCATCATCGCCCCTTCGATGGTAGTGACGGTGACGATGGTGAGGTCGGCAGCGATCGGCGCGACAGCGAGCGCGGCGATCAGCAGGGTTCCGGCGAGTCGGCGCATCGTGGGACGGTCTCCTTGGGCTGATGGTACCATTCAGAGAGCCGCAGCCCGTTAACGCCCGAGGCCGGCCGCCAGTCTTCACTCGACAGTTCAATGCTGAGAAAACTCTTCAAAGCCGTGTGGATCACACTGCTCGTCACGCTCGTGGCGGGCGGGGTGCTCTACCTCGCCGGTCTGCGGGTCGTTCTGGACGGCGGCGGCGGTTTCCACCTGCAGTTCGTCTCGTCGCCGGACCGTCAGGCGGCGGAGCTGGCGAGGCATCGTGAGGCCCAGCGCGCGGCAGCGGCCGTCCCTGGCCAGTCCGCTTCGGCCCCGGTGCCGGTGGCGCCGGCCCCTGCCAGCCCGTCCGCGGGGACAGAGGGGGCTGGGCCCGCCGCGGCGCCAGTGAAGTCCGAAGGGCCGATGGCGACCGCGGTGTCCGCCGTGGCAGGCTCGACGTACTGGACCGGCTTTCGCGGCCCGCGCCGCAACGGCACATACGATCAGCAGCCGATTCTCACGGCCTGGCCCTCCGATGGCCCGAAGCCACTGTGGAAGCAGCCGGTCGGCGGGGGCTATGCCTCGTTCGCGATCGCGCGCGGCCGCGCCTTCACGATCGAGCAGCGCGGGTCCCAGGAAGTCGTGGCCGCCTACGACGTGCACAGCGGCCGCGAGCTCTGGACCAACGCGTGGAACGCGACGTTCCGCGAGTCGATGGGCGGCGACGGGCCGCGTGCCACGCCGGCGTGGGCCGACGGGCGGGTGTTCGCGCTCGGCGGCATCGGCGAATTGCGTTCCCTGGACGAGGCAACCGGGCAGGTGGTGTGGCGCACCGACATCCTGAAGGATGCGAGGGCGAACAACCTGCAATGGGGGATGGCCGGGTCGCCGCTGGTCGTCGACGATACCGTCATCGTGCAGCCGGGCGGATCGAGCGGCCAATCGGTGGTGGCGTACTCGAAGGCGACCGGCAAACGGACGTGGGCGGCGCTCGACGACCAGCAGTCCTATTCGTCGCCGATGGTGGCCGAACTGGCCGGCGTGCGCCAGCTGCTGGTGTTCAGCGCCACACGTGTGGTCGGCCTGAGCATCGACGCCGGCCAGGTGCTCTGGGAGCATCCGTGGAAGACGAACTTCGACATCAACGCCTCGCAGCCGGTCGTCGTCTCGGCGAACCGGGTGTTCCTGTCGACCGGATATGGCCAGGGCGCGGTGATGCTGGAGCTCACTCGCGCGGAGCCCAAGTGGTCGGTGCGCGAGGTCTGGCGCAACATCCGGATGAAGAACCAGTTCTCCACGTCCGTGCTGCACGAGGGCTATCTCTACGGCCTCGACGAATCGATCCTGGCGTGCCTCGACGCGGCGACTGGCGACGTCAAATGGAAGGGCGGCCGCTATGGCTACGGCCAGGTGGTCCTGGCCAGCGGCCATCTGATCGTGCTGACCGAGTCGGGCGAGCTGGCCCTGGTCCGTGCCACGCCCGAGAGTCATCAAGAGCTGCTCCGGGTCCCCGCGATCGAGGGCAAGACCTGGAACCATCCGGCGCTGAGCGACGGATATCTGCTCATTCGGAACGGCAACGAGATGGCAGGTTACGATCTGAGACGCTGAAGATCTGAGGCGCTGAAGGCTTCAGGCTGCCGGGAGACTGCGGAGGTACCGGATCTCAAAAACGGAGCAACGGAGAGAACGGAGGAAACGGAAAAGAAAAATAGTTTTCGTTTCCGTTTTCTTCGTTGACTCCGTTGCTCCGTTTTTGAGATCCGTTGCCTCGATATACCTCATCCGTCTCGAAGCACAGCTCGAGGTGTAGCCGGAGTATTTTCCATCGTCACCTCTGATGTCTCTCTCCCACTTCCACCCGCTCGTCCAGCAGTGGTTCACGACCGAGCTCGGCGTCCCCACCGAGGCCCAGCGGCGCGGCTGGGACTCGATCCGGTCGGGCCGTCACACGCTGATTGCGGCGCCGACCGGGTCGGGCAAGACGCTCGCGGCGTTCCTGACCGCGCTGGATGACCTGTTCCGCGAAGGCCTCGACCGGCCGCTGCCAGACGAGGTCCGCGTCCTGTATGTGTCGCCGCTCAAGGCGCTGAGCGCCGACATTCACAAGAACCTGGCCGAGCCGCGGCGCGGCATCCGGCAGCTCGCCGAGGACGCCGGTCACAGCGCACCCGTGATCACTGCGGCGGTCAGAACCGGCGACACCTCGCCGTCGGAACGCGCGGCGATGCTGCGGACGCCGCCGCACATCCTGGTGACGACGCCGGAGTCGCTGTATCTGCTGCTGACCTCGGAGCGCAGCCGCTCGATGCTCCGTACGGTCCGCACCGTGATCGTCGACGAGATTCATGCGGTGATCGGTACCCGGCGCGGCGCTCACCTGGCGCTGTCGCTCGAGCGGCTGCGGCAGCTCTGCGGACGGCCGCTGCTGCGGCTCGGGCTCTCAGCCACGCAGAAGCCGCTGGAAGAGGTCGCCACGTTCCTGGTCGGCAGCGACGGCGCGACGGCAGCGGCGCGTGCACGATCGTGAACGAGGGGCATCGCCGGGACATGGACCTCGGGATCGAGATTCCACGCTCGACGCTCGACGCGGTGATGGCGCACGAGGTCTGGGAGGAGTACTACGATCGGCTCGAAGCGCTGATCGGGTCGCATCGCACCACGCTGATTTTCGTCAATACGCGGCGGATGGCCGAGCGGCTCGCCCGCCACCTCAGCGATCGGCTGGGCGAGGACGCGGTCACGGCGCATCACGGCAGCCTGTCGAAAGAGAAGCGCCTCGACGCGGAGACGCGGTTGAAGTCCGGACAGCTCAAGGCGCTGGTCGCGACCGCGTCGCTCGAGCTCGGGATCGACATCGGCTACGTCGATCTGGTCTGCCAGATCGGATCGCCGCACCGGATCGCGACCCTGCTGCAGCGGTTCGGACGATCGGGACACTCGGTGTCGGGCACGCCGAAAGGCCGCCTGTTCCCGGTGACGCGCGACGATCTGGTCGAATGCGCGGCGCTGCTCCGCGCGGTCCGCCGCGGCGAGCTGGACGCCATCGTCCAGCACGACGCGCCGCTCGACGTGCTCGCGCAGCAGGTGGTCGCGGAGTGTGCGTGCGCCGAGTACGACGAGACCGCGCTCTACGATCTGGTCCGCGGCGCTGCCCCCTATCGCGGACTCACCCGCGGCGATTTCGATGCCGTGATCGCCATGGCCGCCGACGGTTTCAGCACGCGACGGGGCCGGCGCGCGGCGCTCCTGCATCGAGACGAAGTGAACGGGGTGGTGCGCGGCCGGCGCGGCTCGCGGCTGCTGGCGCAGACGTCCGGCGGCGCGATCCCTGAACTGGCCGACTACCGGGTGGTCCTCGAGCCGGACGAGACTTTCGTCGGCACGCTGAACGAGGACTTCGCCATCGAGAGCTCGGCCGGCGACGTGTTCCAACTGGGCAACGCGTCGTGGCGCGTCCTTCAGGTCGCGGGTGGCACGGTCCGCGTCGCCGACGCGAAGGGGTCGCCGCCGACCATTCCGTTCTGGCTCGGCGAAGCGCCGGCGCGGAGCGACGAGCTGTCGCGCGCGGTCAGCGAGCTGCGCGCCGATGTCGATGGCGCGCTCGCGGCCGGCGAGCCTTCACCCGATCAAGGCGGTGCTACGCCGCAGAACGAGACGGCGGGTCACGACCGCGTGATCGAGTGGCTGATCGAGCAGACCGGCTTGGACCGGGACGGCGCGACGCAGGCGATCGAGTATTTCGCCGAGGGGCGCCGTGCGCTGGGAGTCATTCCCACCTGCGACACGCTCGTGCTCGAACGCTTCTTCGACGAGTCCGGCGGCATGCAGCTCGTGCTGCATGCGCCGTTCGGCAGCCGGATCAACAAGGCGTGGGGGCTCGCGCTGCGCAAGCGCTTCTGCCGCCAGTTCAACTTCGAGCTGCAGGCAGCGGCGACCGAGGACGCGCTGATGCTGTCGCTCGGTCCCCAACATTCGTTTCCGCTGTCGGACGTGTTCCGATACCTGCACCCGGAAACCACCCGCGACGTGCTGATACAGGCGTTCCTCGACGCCCCGGTCTTCAAGACCCGCTGGCGCTGGAACACCACCGTGGCGCTGGCCGTGCCGCGCAGCCGCGGCGGCCGGAAAGTCGCGCCGCAGCTGCAGCGGATGCTGGCCGACGACCTCATGGCAGCGGTTTTCCCGGATGCGGCGGCCTGCCTGGAGAACATCCCGGGCGATCGCCAGATTCCCGATCATCCGCTGGTGAGTCAGACCGTCCGCGACTGCCTCCAGGAGGCGATGGACTTCGAGGGTCTGCGCACCGTCCTCGATCGCATTCACCGCGGCGATCTCCGGCTGATCTCGCGCGACACCCCTGAACCGTCGGTGTTCGCACACGACATCCTCAACGCCAAGCCCTACGCCTTCCTGGACGACGCCCCGCTCGAGGAGAGGCGGGCGCACGCGGTGCAGTCGCGGCGGGCGGGAGACGTGGCGTCGGCCGGCGATCTGGGTGCGCTGGACGAAGAGGCGATCGACCGGGTGCGCGAGGAGGAACGGCCGGACCCGCGTGATGCGCACGAGCTGCACGACACGTTGATGTCGGTCGGCCTGCTGTTCGATGGCGATCTGCCAGAGGCCGGCCGGGAGTACCTCGATCAGCTGCAGGCGGCGCGGCGAGCCGGACGCGTGGCGGTGAGTCCCTCGGTCAGCGGATGGATTGCCGCCGAGCGGATCCCCGAGATCCTGGCGATCCATCCTGCGGCGACGGTTTCAGATGGGGTGCAGGCGCCGCCGTCGCGAAGCCGCCGGGTCTGGCAGCGCGAGGACGCCGCGCGCGAGCTGGTGCGCGGTCGCCTGACGATCGCCGGCCCGGTGTCGTCTTTGGGGCTGGCACGGGGGCTCGGGCTCACCGGAGCCGACACCGAGGCCGCGCTCCTCGCGCTCGAGGCCGAAGGCGCGGTGCTGCGGGGGCGCTTTTCGCCGGGGACGAGCGAGCTGGAGTGGTGCGACCGTGCGCTGCTGGCGCGCATCCACCGCTACACGCTGACGCGGCTGCGCGCCGAGATCGAGCCGGTCACCGCCGCCGACTTCACGCGCTTCCTGTTCCGATGGCAGCACGTCGCCCCGTCGACGCGGCTGGTCGGACTGGACGGGCTGCGCGAAGTGCTCGCCGCGCTCGACGGCTTCGAGCTCGCCGCCGGCGCGTGGGAGAGCGGGGTGCTCCGTCCGCGGGTGGAAGGCTACGACCCGTCGCTCCTGGACATGCTCTGCCTCTCCGGCGAGGTGGCCTGGGGCCGCGTCTCGGCGCCGTCGTCGTCGCCCGAGAGTGGGCCGCCGCAACTCACCGGCGCCACGCCGATCGCGATCTTTCTGCGCGAGCATCGCGACGCCTGGCGAGGAGGCGATGCCGAAGACGAGAGCGTCCGCGCGTCGCTGCGGCCGAATGCGCGCGCGGTGCTCGCCGCGCTCGAGCAGCGCGGACCGTCGTTCCTCAGTGACCTGGCGGCCGAGTGCGGCCTCGATCGGGACGCGCTCAGACACGGCGTCGGCGCGCTGGTGGCATCGGGTCTGGCCGCCTCTGACGGTTTCGCGGGGTTGCGCGCGCTGCTGTCGCCGGACGCTCCCGCCCACCGCGCCGGCCGCGGTCAGTTCTCCGGCCGATGGACCACCACCTCCGCGCCCGAGGTCGGGGGGCGCGAGCAGGCGGTCGAGATCCAGGCCTGGGGACTGCTCCGCCGCTATGGCGTGATCTTCAGACGGCTGCTCACCCGCGAGCCCCACGTCGCGCCGTGGCGCGAGCTGACGCGCATCTACCGCCGCCTGGAAGCGCGCGGCGAAATCCGCGGCGGGCGATTCGTGTCGGGGATGACGGGGGAACAGTTCGCCCTGCCCGACGCCATCGATCGACTGCGCGAGGTCCGCCGCACCGCGCCGGACGGCCGCCTCCTCACCATCACCACCGCCGATCCGCTCAACCTGGTCGGGATCATCACGCCCGGCGAGCGGGTCAGGACCGCCGCACGCAACACCCTGGTCTACCGCGACGGTATCGCGCTGGCGGTGATGGAAGGCGACTTCACACGGCCGCTGGTGCCAATGGACGCGGAGACCAGCCATGCCATCGCACAGTTGGCCAGAAGAGGCGTGCCGGTGCTCAGCCGGTAGCGGAGATAGGACGTAGGAGGTGGGACATAGGAGTTTTTCTCTCAAGTCCTCTCTCCTACCTCCTATCTCCTACCTCCTTCGGCGTTGGCACATCCCATGTAACAGCAGCTTGACGGAGGGCCTATGAGCCGCAAGGTGATGGTGCTGCTGAGCTCGATGATCGCCGTCGTCGGGTGCTCGCCGAACGGATCTGAGGCGGCGCGGTCGGCAGAGCCGGCGGCGCAGACCGCGCCGGCCGCGGGCAGGGCCAATGCGGACGCGCAGCTGCTGATCGATTTCAAGACCCGCATCGACCAGTACATGGCGCTGCACAACAAGCTCAAGAAGGAAGGGCCGGCGCTCAAGGAGACCAAGAACCCCGCGGAGATCAAAGCCTCGCAGGACGTGCTGGGGATGAAGATCCGCGAGGCGCGGAAGACCGCCAAGCAGGGGGACATCTTCACGCCGGAGATCCGCCAGCTGCTCCGGCGGCTGATGTATCCGGAGACCAAGGGCGCGGCCGGTGCGGAAACCAAGGCGGCGATCACCGAAGAGGCGCACGAGACCAAACAGGTGGTGCTGAAGGTGAATGCGGACTATCCCGACAACGCGCCGATGATGACGGTCCCCCCGAACATCCTGTCGGCGCTCCCGAAGCTGCCCGAGGATCTCGAGTACCGCTTCGTCAACCGCACCATGATCCTGCTCGACACCCACGCCAATCTCATCGTGGACTTCGTGCCGAATGCCATCTCGTAATCACAAGGAGGTCGCCCCGTGCGCCGCGTCATTGCAACCTTCGTCCTGATCCTGCTGTCCTCCTCGGCGGTGACGCTCCAGGAGCGGCTGCAGCTGCCGAACAAGGAGGGATCGGTCAAGTTCCTGGTCATCGGCGACAGCGGCACGGGCGGCAGCGCGCAGCGTGAGGTCGCGAACCGGATTGCCGAGGTCCACAAGATTTTCCGGTTCGAGTTCGCGATCATGGTCGGCGACAACCTCTACGGCGCCGAGGGCGTCCAGCGACTACCGCCAGAAGTTCGAGGAGCCCTACAAGCCGCTGCTCGACGCCGGGGTCAAGTTCTACGCCGCGCTCGGCAATCATGACGACCCGACCCAGCGCTTCTACAAGAACTTCAACATGAACGGCGAGAAGTTCTACACCTTCAAAGCGCCCAAGAAGGGCGTCGACGCGTTCGGCGACGTACGCTTCTTCGCGCTCGACAGCAACTACATGTCACCAGACCAGGTGCAGTGGCTGAAGAAGGAGCTCGAAGCGAGCGGGACCGCCTGGAAGATTCCCTTCTTCCATCATCCGCTGTACTCGTCGGGCGAGACGCACGGCTCGGACACCGCGCTCCGCGAGCAGCTGGAGCCGCTGTTCGTGCAGTACGGTGTGGACGTGGTCTTCGCCGGTCATGAACACTTCTACGAACGGCTGAAGCCGCAGAAGGGCATCACCTACTTCGTGAACGGCAGCGCCGCGAAGCTGCGCAAGGGGAACATCGCGCAGCACCGGGATGACCGCGAAGGGCTACGACACCGGCTACGCGTTCATGATTGTCGAGATCGCCGGCGACGAGCTCTATTTCCAGACCATCGAGTCGAAAGGTCAGACCATCGATTCGGGCGTGATCAAGCGCCGCGAAGTAGCGCCGGTGATCGCGCCAGTCAAGAAGCTCGGTGGACGCTGAACACTTCGCGTGACGAACGAGAAGGGAGTTCTCCCTTTTCCCTTCTGCCTTCTCCCTTGACACGCGGAGCTCCCATCAGCCCCGTCACCCGCCCTGCAGATCAGGACTCTGGGCGGCGTCGGGGACTTCAGACGACGGATTTCGTAGCATCGCCTGGGCCCGCGGCAGGTCGAGCGCGTTGTCCCATCGGGCGATGGCCACGGTCGCGACGGCGTTGCCAATCAGGTTGGTGATCGCGCGCACCTCGGACATGAAGCGGTCCACGCCGACCAGCAGCGCCAGCGCGGCGGGGGGAATGCTCGGAATCGCCGACAGCGTGGCCGCGAGCGTGATGAAGCCGCTGCCGGTCACGCCGGCGGCGCCATTCGACGTCAACATCAGGATCGCCAGAATCGAGAGCTGCTCGCGAAACGACAGGCTCACGCCGCTCACCTGCGCCACGAAAATCGCCGCCATCGACATGTAGATGGCGGTACCGTCGAGATTGAACGAATAGCCCGCCGGCACCACCAGCCCCACCACCGGCTTGCTGACGCCGAGCCGCTCCATCTTGACCATCAGCCGCGGCAGCGCCGACTCCGACGACGAGGTCCCCAGCACCAGGAGAATCTCTTCGCCGATGTAGCGCAGGAACCGGAACAGGCTGAGCCCGCACAGCCGGAGGATGCCGCCGAGCACCACCACCACGAACAGCGCGCAGGTGAGATAGACCCCGGCCATAAGGGCGCCGAGCGAGACCAGCGAGCCGACGCCGTAGCGGCCGACGGTGAACGCCATCGCTCCGAAGGCGCCGATCGGCGCCAGCCGCATGATCAGTCCGACGATCGCGAACACCAGCTGACCGGCCTGCTCGATCACCGTGACCAGCGTCCGGGCGCGATCGCCCAGCATCAGCAGCCCGATCCCGGTGATCACCGAGACCAGCAGCACCTGCAGGATGTCGCCCCGGGCGAACGCGTCGACCACCGTGGTCGGGATGAGGTTGAGGAGCCACGCCACCGTGCCCTGGTCCTGCGTCGCCGCCACGGCGCCGTAGCTCGCGGCGGCCTTGACATCGGCGGCGCTGGGGGTGACGTTGAGCCCGACGCCGGGCTTCGTGACGTTGACCACCACCATCCCGATGACGAGCGCGACGTTGGAGATGGTCTCGAAATAGATCGCGGCCCGCAGGCCGATCCGGCCGACCTCCTTCATCTCGCCGACCTGCGCCAGCCCGACGACGATCGTGGTGAAGACGATCGGGCCGATCAGCATGCGAATCAGCTTGATGAAGCCGTCGCCGAGCGGCCGCATCGCGGCGCCGGTCTCGGGAGCGAGCACACCGAGGAGAATGCCGAGCGCGATGCCGGCCAGCACCTGGGCATAGAGACTGCGATAGAGGGGAGCTCTGGGCATCGGTCAGCGAAGGGCGCGGCGGTTCTCGACGATCGTGAGGAACGAGCGGCCGCGCAGCTCCTCCTCGGTGAGGCCGGTCTCGCTCGCCTCATCGACAGTCAGCGCGCCGCACGCCAGCCCCCGCGCGAAGAAGTTCAACAACCCCTGTCCGGTCGCGGCATCGTCGAACGCGCCGCCGATCAGCGTGGCGCGGGTGGCCTGTTCGACGAAGTTCCGGAGCCGCGCGGTCGCGGAGGAGCGTGCCGACAGGAAGAAGTCGTAGACCGCGGCGTAGCGGGCCGGCAACTGCGCCGGGTGCAGATCCCAGCTCTGATAGAAGCCGTCGATGAGCGAATGACGGATGTTGTCGAAGTGGCGCTTCCAGGCGCCGTGGACCATCGCCTCGTTCTCGCGCTGCTGTTCGGCGGTGAGGGGCCGATCGCCGGCGAGACGATGGATCGGTACCGGCAGCAGCGTGGTGACGCTGTCCGACAGATGCACCCCGGTCTGGGCGAGCGACGCCTGGATCATCCGCCGCGCGAAGTCGCAGGCGGGATGGCGCACGTCCTGCCACGCCGCCGTGATGCCGCAGAGCGCGGTGTAGTCATAGGCGCCGAAGTGCACGCCGGTGACCCGGCCGTCGCCGGCGGTGACGAACCCGCGCAGCGGCGAGGTCCCGTCGGCGGAGACGATCGATTGCGGCGTCTCGATCATCAGCTCCAGCCGCAGCGTCCCGGCGGGCAGCGCGAGCCGGCGCTCGAGCACCGCGCAGGCGCGCGCCGCCGCGGTCACCTGCCCCGCCGCGACGATCTTGGGAAGCGTGACGAGCAGCCGCGATGGAAACGACGATCCCGCCTGGGCCGCGAGCGTGGTCACGAAGAGGTCGAGCGTCCTCAGACCGCGCTCGTGCAGATCCTTCGACAGCGGCTTGATTCGGATCCCGATGAACGGCGGGAGCGCGTCCTGCCCTGCGGCGGCCGCCACGGCCACCGCGGCTGACGCGCTGTGGCCGTCTTCCTCCCCGGCCGGCCGGTGGCCGTACCCGTCCTCGAAATCGATCCGGAAATCCTCGACCGGCTCCGTCCGCAGCTTGGCCGCGACGCGCGACCTGACGGCCTCCAGGTGACGCCGGTCCGCATCGGTCTGATCCGGCATCCCCAGCGCGGCCGCCAGCTTCCACGCGTTCGCGGCATAGGTGTCGAGCGCACGAGTCGCCAGGCTCCCCAGCTTCTGTGGCGTGTCCGAACGGAACAGGTGCGCGCCGCCGTAGACCGTGTGGACGGGCTGTCGCGCTTCCGGGTCGCCGGGGAACGCCTGCCCGATGGCGGCCTGGGTCTCGCTGAGATCGCTGAGGATGGGTTCGAGGTCGCCGGGCGTCAGCGACGCCGGGGGCTGGCGCTCTTGGCTGGGCATGCGGAGCTTGGCTAGTCCCCTGGAAACGTGATGACTTGCCTAAGTCCCGGAGCGCGGCGCCCGGCTGGCAAGGCGCGAAGAGCGAGCTTATTGGGCATACGTGAGCGATGAGCAACGCCGCCAGACGGGCTGCCCCGCCCGGGAATGAGGTGAGTCATCATGTTTCCAGGGGACTAGGAACCGCGATACGTGGTGTAGCCGAACGGGCTGAGGAGCAGCGGCACATGATGATGGGCCCGGCCCTCGGGCACCTCGAACATGACCGTGACCTGCGGGAAGAAGGCGGTCATCGATTGCGCCGCGAAATAGCTCCCGGTGTCGAACCGCAGCCGGTAGATGCCCGCGAGGGCGACCGCGGTATCAGCCATGAGGGCCCGCTGCCGGCCGTCGGCGTCGGTCAGGCCCCGGCCAATCGTCTGCCATTCCGCATTGTGCTGACGCTCGAGCACGACCTCGACCCCAACCGCCGGCGCGCCGCGGGCAGTGTCGAGCACATGGGTGGTGATGGCGCTCACGAGTGGGCCATCTTAGCGTATTCACGCAATCCGTTGTCCGCGATCCGTGGTCCGGGGTCCGGGGAACCGACGGCTCGCGGCATCGGGGCGCTGTCAGCGGCAAAACGGGTTATTCGGGGGCCGGCGGCGTCTGAAAGCACCGAGCTGCCGCGACACCGAGGCAACCCGCCGCGCCCCCAGGCGGTACACTGGAATGTGCCATTTACCCAACTCAAGCTTCACCCGTCGCTCCTGAAGGCTGTCAAGGAGCTCGGTTTCGCTCGCCCGACCGCGATTCAGGCCGAAGCCATCCCTCCCGCGCTCGAAGGCCGGGACGTCATCGCCTGCGCGCAGACCGGCAGCGGCAAGACGGCGGCGTTCCTGTTGCCCATCCTGCACCGGCTGCTGGATCGGCCGCGCCGGACCACCAAGGCGCTGGTGCTCGCGCCGACCCGGGAGCTGGCGGCCCAGATCCTCGAGGACCTCAACGGGTTCTCCGTGCACACGCCGATCACCGGTGCGGCCGTGTATGGCGGCGTCGCGATGGGGCCGCAGGAGCATGCGTTCCGCAGCGGCGTCGACATCATCATCGCGACCCCGGGCCGGCTGATGGATCACATGCGGTCCAACTACGCGCGGCTGAAGGATATCGAGCATCTCGTCCTGGACGAGGCCGACCGCATGCTCGACATGGGCTTCCTGCCGGAGATTCGCCGGATCCTCGCGCAGTTGCCGTCGCGCCGGCAGACGCTGTTCTTCAGCGCCACCATGCCGGCGCCGATTGCGGCGCTCGCCCGCGACATGCTGCGCGATCCGGTGTCGATCGCCACGCAGCGGCAGTCGGCGCCGGCGTCGGGGATCACCCAGGCGGTGTACCCGGTGCCGCAGGATCTCAAGTCGTCGCTGATCGTCTACCTCCTCCAGAGCAAGACGATGAGCCAGGCGTTGATCTTCACGCGGACCAAGCATCGCGCCAATCGTCTGGCCGACACGCTGGTGCAGGCCGGCATCCGCTGCGAGCGCATTCACGGCAACCGATCGCAGTCGCAGCGGACCGCGGCGATGGCCGGGTTCAAGAACGGGACGTATCCGGTGCTGGTCGCCACCGACATCGCGGCGCGTGGCATCGACGTCGAACAGCTGGGGCACGTGGTGAATTTCGACGTGCCGAAGGCTCCCGACGACTACATCCACCGGGTCGGCCGCACCGGCCGCGCTGACGCGGTCGGCGAGGCGTTCACGTTCGTCGCTCCAGATGAGGAACAGGATCTGCGGGACATCGAGCGCGTGCTCGGCCACCGCCTGCCGCGGGTCACGGTGCCCGACTTCGACTACAACGCGCGTCCGAAGAGCAAGCTCGAGGTCCCGCTCGCGCAGCGCATCGCCGAGATTCGCGCGCGCAAGCGCGATGAGCGGGCCCGGGCCGAGCTCAACGCGGCGCGGCGGGGCGCGGCGGCGCGGCGGCCGTCAGGGCCGCAGGGCGCGTCCCGTCCGCCGGGCCCGGGAGACTCGCGGCCGCCACAGGCGGCGCGCGGGCCGCGACGCCCAGGCTCCGGCGGAGGGCACGCGAGCGGGTTCGGAGCCGGGCGTGGCGGTGGCCGCGCCGGTGGCGGCAGTGGCAATCGCGGTGGCGGTGGTGGCAGTCGTGGCGGTGGCCGGCCGCGCGGATAGAATCGGAACCGTAGGGCCCGTCCGGAAATGACTGCGCCATTCTGGCCGCCGATGCATCCCGCCGGGCTGCGTTGCTCGTCGCTTACATACACCCGGTATGCGCGCTCCTCGCGCCTTGCCGGGCGGGCGCCTCGACGCCCAGAATGACACAGTGATTTCCGGACGGACCCTTATGAAGAACATCGGATTTCTCGGGCTCGGGGTGATGGGCAGCGGCATGGTGGCGCGGCTGCTGGATGCCGGATTCGGCGTGACGGTCTGGAACCGGAATGCCGCCCGGGCCGAGCCGCTGCGCGCGAAAGGCGCGGCGATTGCCGGATCGCCCCGCGAAGCCGCCGCGGCGGCCGACGTGGTCGTCGCGATGGTCGCTGACGACCAGGCGTCGCGCGCGGTGTGGACCGGGCCCGACGGCGCGGTTGAAGGGCTTCGCGAGGACACCGTCGCCATCGAGTGCAGCACGCTGTCGCCCGAGTGGGTGACCGAGCTGTCCGGCGTGATCGCCGCGCGCGGCGCGTCGTTCCTGGATGCGCCGGTCACCGGCAGCAAGCCGCAGGCCGCCAGCGGCGAGCTGCTCTTTCTCGTCGGCGGCGATCCGGTGGCGCTCGACAGTGTCCGCGAGGTGTTCCGCCCGATGAGCCGCGACGTGGTGCACATGGGGCCGGTCGCGAGCGGCGCGCGGATGAAGCTGGTCAACAACTTCATGTCGGCGGTGCAGGCGGTGGCGCTCGGCGAGGCGCTCGCGTTCAGCCACGAATGCGGACTCGATCCGGTCGGCGCGATGCACGTGCTGACCAACGGCGCGCCGGGCAGCCCGCTGGTCAAGACCGTCGGCGCCCGGATGATGGCGCGCGACTATGCGGTCAACTTCTACCTCCGGCTGATGCGGAAGGACGTCGGCTATGCGTCCGAGGAAGCGAAGCGACACGGCGTCGAGCTGAGAACCGCCACGGCCGCGCTGGGCCGATTCGACGAGGCGATTGCCGCGGGATGGGGGGAATCCGACTTCGCAGCCGTGGCCGAGGCGATCGCGAAAAGAAAAAAGGGATCAGAGACAACCGGCCGCTTGGACTAGCGATCGGGACAACGCGCGGCGCCCGCGATCACAGGAGATCAGGAGAAGAGAAGAATTTGGGTTTCCTCCTGATCTCCTGGCCCTCCCGTTAAGTTCACCGGCCCGGCGTAATGCCCAACTGCGGCTGGGAGCGCCTGGATGCCGCGGGTCTGGGGGCGCTGGACTGCCGCCCCCCGCGGGTCACGCCCCCGTGCTAGATTGGGCGCATGCTGAAGACCCACACTCGCCTGACAGGTGCCACCGCCGCGCTGATGGTCGCCGCGGCTATCGGACTCGCCGCGCAGACCCCTGCCCAACCACCCGCTGGCCGAGCCGGCGCACCGCCGGCAGGACGGGGTGGCCCGCCGCCGCCCGGAGGATTTCCGCGCCTCCCCACGCTGCCCTTCCCGGACGCCGCCCGTGAAGTCGACACCGTCGGTGCGAAGGTGCGCGCGGTGCCGGTCGTCAAGGGGCTCGAGAATCCGTGGAGCCTCACGTTTCTGCCGAACGGCGACATGCTCGTCACCGAGAAGCCAGGACGGCTGCGGATGGTTCGCAAGGGCACGCTCGACCCCCAGGCAGTCACCGGGACGCCCCAGGTCTGGGCGATCGGTCAGGGCGGCCTGCTCGAAGTGCTCCCGCATCCGCAGTTCGCGAAGAACCAGCTCCTCTACCTGACCTACTCGAAGGCGTGCGACAAGGGTGCGACCACCGCGCTCCATCGCGCCAAGTTCGACGGCAAGGCGCTCACCGAGGGGCGCGATCTCTTCGTCGCCGACAACTGCAACACCGGCAACCCGCACTTCGGATCGAAGCTGGCGTTCGGCCGCGATGGCATGCTCTACATGACCATCGGCGAGCGGGGCGATCGCAACCGCGCCGCAGAACACGAACATCCACGGCGGCAAGGTGCTCCGCCTGAAAGACGACGGGACGGTGCCACCCGACAATCCCTTCGTGAACAAGCCTGACCACAAGCCGGAGATCTTCAGCTACGGCCACCGCAATCCGCAGGGTCTGGCCTTCCACCCCGAGACTGGCGTGTTGTGGGAGACCGAGCACGGGCCTCAGGGTGGCGACGAGGTCAACATTGTCCAGGCGGGTAAGAACTATGGCTGGCCGGTAGCGTCCTATGGACGCGAGTACGCGCCGAATGGGGCGAAGGTGAGCACGGTGACGTCGAAGGAAGGCATCGAGGAACCGATGATGCTCTGGATTCCCTCGATCGGCACGTCAGGGCTGATCGTTTACAACGGCGATCAGTTCCCCGACTGGAAGGGGCAGCTGTTTGCGGGTGGGCTGTCGGGCCTGCAGCTGCACCGGTTCGCATTCGACGAGAAGGGCGGCCTGCTCGGACGCGAGACGATGCTCGACAGCCTGCGTCAGCGGATTCGCGACGTGCGTCAGGGGCCGGATGGCTTCATCTATCTGGCGGTGGACTCGAATCCGGGAGGCATCCTTCGGATCGAGCCGGTGAAGTCAACCAGCACCGCCCCGGCCAGCCGCTAGCGGCTCCCTGCGGGTTGCTCGCGGCGTCTGGGGTGCTTTCAGACGCGGACGGGTGATTCGAGGGCCGGTGAACTCAACAGGAGGGCCAGGAGTTCAGGAGGAAAACCAAAATTTCTTTCTCCTGATCTCCTGGCCCTCCTGTGATCGCAGGCGCCGCAGATTGCCCCGGTCGCCACTCCAAGCGCCCGGCGGCCACGAAGCGTGGGGCAACTAGCCGCTCGGATTTGCCCCCAGACTCCGCAGTCGCAGCTCCGTGATCTTCGCCTGCTCCTCCGCCGCAATCCTGATCTCTGTCGCTGCGTCATTCGGCAGGCGCGCGCGCAGCAGCGGCCAGCATCTCCGCGGCAGTCCGGCCGGTCGCGCACACGATGAAGATGTAGCCGAACTTGTCCTCATACGCCCGGTTGCCGGCGGCGAGCTGGTCGAGCACGCCGGCGGGAGCGTCGTCGACGCCGCGTTGTTCGCGCTCCGACAGGTGCGCGGTTCCGGCGAAGCGGCGGGCGAGGGCGTCGCGGTCGCCGATCTTCGGATGATGAGCAAATGCCTCCAGCCAGTCGGTGTGGGTGAGGCCGAACCACTCGTCTCGCGCAAGCGAGACGAGGCGATCGGTGCTCATGAACGGCCGGCGGCGGAGCATCCGCCACACCCACGCGCTCGATCCGCAGCACGTCGTCAGAAGCTGGCGCGCCTCTTCGGCCGGGCGCGAGATCAAGCCGCTGCGACGGTTCCATAGACACGCAGCCGGCTGACCCCGCCATCAGGGAAGATATTGAGCCGCAGGTGCGAGAGCGGTCCCGTGGCATGCAGCTCCCGCGAGAAGAAATGCCGGTGGTGTGCCTGCAGCTTGGTTTGCGGCAGCAGCTCGCGCCACGACGCCGCCGCGAGATCGGCGAGCCCGGCGCCAGGGGCGAGGCATCCCTCGATCGAGGCGGTGTCTGGATAGTTGCCCTTGAAATGATTGGTGTCGATCTCGACGCGCGTGATGGTCCCGGTCGCCCCCAGCCTGACGATCGCCCAATCGTGCCCCGGGCCGCGACGGCGTCGGGTCTCCCAGCCGTCGCCCATGTTCTTGGCCCGCCCCGGCATGATCATGTTGTCCTTCGCGCCGAAGTGCATGTCGCTCGCCCCGAGCACGAGGCCGCCGTTCCCGATCGCCGCGAGATCGATCGCCGCCGCCCGTCCCGCCCGCGCCGCCCAGTCCACGGCCACGTCGCCGTAGACCCGGAGCCGCGCGACGCCGCCGTCCGGAAAGATGTTGAGGCGCACGTGCGTCCACGACGCGTCGACGCCGGCCGCGATCGTGAAGTAGTTGTGGCTGTTGCCGGACAGCGGTGCTTTCGCGAGCAGCGAGGTCCAGGGTGGCCCCTCCTTCCCGGCCAGCGCCGCTCCGACGACGCGGGTGGTGTCGAGCGCGTCGATCGAACAGTGGGACGGGAAATTGCCGGTGAAGAAGCTGGTATCGACGTCGACACCGCGGACCACGCCGCGCATGCCGAGGGCGACGACGCACCAGTCGTGTCCCGGGGTGCGCCGGCGGCGCGATTCCCAGCCGTCCATCCATTTGCCGCGGGCAGTGAACTTGCCAGGGATGAAGATCGCGGGCTCGACCTTGAGCAGGTTCGACCGCGGCGCGAAGAAGTCGTCGTTGGCGAGGATGGCCCGGCCGCCGACCCGCGCCGACGCGAGCTCGGCGAGCCTGGTGAAACCCGGGATGCTATGATCGCCGGCTATCTCACCGGCGGGGTCGTGTTCGGAGCTCTGCATGATCGCTCAATCTTCCTACGGCAAGTCGCGGGTCAGGCTGGTGCAGGTGCAGCGGCGGCCGGACCGCCACGACCTTCGCGACCTGACGATCGCGATCAGGTTCGAAGGGGACTACGACGCGTCGTACACCGACGGCGACAACAGCGCGGTCCTGCCAACCGACACCATGAAGAATACGGTGTACGCGCTCGCCGCGCGAGAACCGGTTGGCGAGCCGGAATCCTTCGCGCTGCGTCTGGCCGACCACTTCCTCACCCGCAACGCCCGGCTGACCCGGGTCCGGATCGAGCTGACCGAGCATGGGTGGGGCCGGATCCCGCGCGGCGAGCGCGAGCACGGCCGGGCTTTCGTGCAGACGGGATCGGGAGCGCGGACCGCGTCGGTCGAGTCCGACCGCGGAACGGTCACCGTTACCGCCGGCATCGCCGACCTCGTGATCATGAAGACCGCCGATTCGGCCTTCACGGGATTCCCGCGCGACGAGTACACCACGCTCCCTGAGACCCGCGACCGTCTGCTCGCGACCGCGCTGACCGCGTCGTGGCGGTACGCCGGCAACGATCTCGAGTTCGGTCCGGCGTGGCGGGCGGTCCGGTCGACCCTGCTCGAGACGTTCGCGGAGCACCACAGCGAATCGGTCCAGCACACGTTGTTCGCGATGGGCCAGAGCGTGCTGGATGCGCTTGGCGACGTGGCGGAGATCCGGCTGGTCATGCCGAACCGCCACCATCTCCCCATCGATCTGACGCCCTTCGGGCTGCCCAACCGGAACGAGGTGTTCGTGGCGACCGAGGAGCCGCACGGGCTGATCGAAGCCACGATTGTGCGAGGCTGATAAAAACCTCGCGTGTCAAGGGAGAGGTAGAAGGGAAAAGGGAGAATTCACGGATGTACGCCAGAAATCGAAGCTTCTTCCTTATGCTTCTCCCTTCTCCCTTCTCCCTTGTTCGCGACACCTTTCAGCGACCGGCCCGCTGACCGCCGGTCGCTGACGACACATGTCCGATCTCCTCGTCTGCGGCGAGCGGGTGGTGCTTCCGTCGGGGACGCGGCCGGCGAGCGTGCACGTGCGCGATGGGCGGATTCTGGCGATTGGCGCCTATCGCGATCGTCCTTCCGCGGTGCGTGTGATCGATGCCGGCCCGCTGACGGTGATGCCGGGCCTGGTCGATACGCACGTGCACTTGAACGACCCGGGGCGTGCCGACTGGGAGGGTATCGAAAGCGGCACGCGCGCCGCCGCCGCGGGCGGGGTGACCGCGCTCGTGGACATGCCGCTCAACAGCGTCCCCTCGACCGTCGACGTCGCCGGACTCGATGCCAAGCTGCGCGCGGTCGAAGGGCGGTCTGCGGTCGACGTCGGGTTCTGGGGCGGGGTCGTGCCAGGAAATGCCGAGGCACTCGAGCCGCTCGCGCGGCGGGGCGTGCTGGGCTTCAAGTGTTTCCTGTCGCCGTCAGGTGTGGACGAGTTCGGGCACGTCGATGAAGCAGACCTGCGCGTCGCATTGCCGATTCTGGCGAGACTCGGCCTGCCGCTGCTGGTCCATGCCGAGCTTCCAGCGGCCCTGGTCGACGTCGATCTCACGGCCGACCCGCGCGACTACCGGACCTGGCTGTCGTCACGTCCGCCGGCGAGCGAGCAGGCGGCCATCGATCTGCTGATTCGTCTTGCCGGGGAATACCGCGTTCACATCCACGTCGTTCATCTCGCGTCCGCCGGACCGCTCGACGCGCTGCGGGCCGCCCGGCGTGCCGGATTGCAGGTGTCGGTCGAAACCTGCCCGCACTACCTGACGTTCGACGCCGGGCAGATTCCACCTGGCGCGACCGCATTCAAGTGCGCGCCGCCGATCCGCGAGGCCCGCCATCGCGAAGCACTGTGGACCGCGCTCGCGCGGGGCGACATCGATCTGGTGGCGACCGATCATTCTCCGGCGCCCGCCGCGTTGAAGTCGATAGACGAGGGAGATTTCGTGGCCGCGTGGGGCGGCATCGCCTCGCTGCAGCTCGGTCTCTCCGCGGTGTGGACCGGCGCGCGCGCCCGCGCGCTGTCGCTGGACCAGGTCGCAACCTGGCTCGCGGCCGCGCCGGCCCAGCTCGCGGGTCTGACCCGCCGCAAGGGTGCGATCGAGGCGGGACGCGACGCCGATCTCGTGCTCTTCGACCCCGAGTCGACCGCGGCCGTCGATCCGTCGACCCTGCTGCACCGCCATCCGGTCACACCCTATGCGGGCATGCTGTTGAGCGGGAGAGTGCATCAGACGATCCTGCGGGGTGAGGTGATTTTCGACGAAGGGAAATTCCCCCACGCGCCCCTGGGTCGCACGCTGCTGAGAGAGTAATTGGCCTCACGCCTTTCGCCCCATTGCTCGCGGCATTCGGGGTGCTTTCAGACGCGGATGGGTGACTCGAGGGCCGGTGACCTTCACAGGAGGGCCAGGAGATCAGGAGGAAAACCATGGTTTTCCGGTCCTCCTGACCTCCTGTGATCGCGAGGCCTCGCGAGCATCCCCCGTCGCTGTAGTACCGAGCGGCCTTGGCGCTCGCGGGTGGCGGGGCGGCTGTCACGCGGTCAGACTCCCGCGAACACCAGCGCAACGAAGTCGTTGGGCGCCATCATGCCCTTGCCCCAGTCGGCATCGAACTCGGCGGTGGGCGTGGCCGCCTGCACCTGCTCGAGCGTCGCGCCTTTGACTTTCTGCGCGCGCACGCGGTCGCGGATCGTGGCCATCATCGTGCGGTACTTCTGCAGCGCGGCCCGATCGCCGAGCGGTCCGTGGCCAGGCACGATCTTGGTGCGATCGTTGGCCATCTGCAGCGCCCGGTCGGCGGCGGAGATCATCCCGTTGATGGTCCCGCGCGTGCTCGCGTCGATGAAGGGATAGGTCCCGTTGAAGAACAGATCCCCCATGTGCAGCACGTTGCCCTTGCTGAAGTGCACGAGGATGTCGGTGTCGGTATGCGCCGGCGGCACGTGCGCCAGGATGATCTGGTCGCCGTTCGCGTTGACGCTCCGGCGATCCGCGAACGTGTCGGTGGGCAGGGCGTCGGCGGGCGCCGGATCGAAGTGCATCCCGAGCACGTCGTGCGTCTGCAACAGCCGCTTGCGGGTGTTCTCGTGGGCCAGGACGCCACCGCCGGCCGACCGGAAATTGGCGTTGTTGTCCGCGTGGTCGAAGTGCCAGTGCGTGTCGATCAGCAGCTTCAGCGGCGATCCGTCGAGCCCGTCGAGCGTCGCCTTCAGGCCCGGCCAGGCCGGCAGCACGAAGGCGTCGACCACGAACTTGCCCTCGCGTCCGAACAGCACCACGACGTTGCCGCCCGGCCCCGACAGCATGACCAGGCCGTCGGCGAGCTTCGTCGTCTCGATCGGCGCCGCTGCCATCTGGGCCCGGCGCTTTTCGACCACTGGATCGGCGGTCTGGACGCCTCGAGCGGATGCGGTCGCTTCGAAGATGGCTCCCGGCAGGGATCGCGAGACCAGCGCCCCGCCGCTCGCCAGACCCGCGGTGCGCAGGAACCGTCGTCTCGACGCGGTCACTTTCGGGATCGTCATCGCGAGCCAGCATAGCGGATCTGCCGGGTCACTTCTCCCGTCTCCTGAACAGGCCGTCCAGCAACGACTTCGTTCGCCGCTGGAGCTCGTTCCCAAGCGCTCGCCGCATCGCGGCGGCCGTGTCGAGCGCCACGGTGGGCCGCTGCAGCGTGCCGCCGATCGTCGCGGGCACCACTACCCGTCCGTCCTGCTGAGCATAGCGGCGGAGATCGACTCCGGCTTGCGCGCTCAGCTCGCTCGACAGCGCCACGTCGCCGCGCGCCGAGAGGGCGCCGCTCGCCAAGTCCACCCGGCCGCGGCCGGTCAGGTCGAAATCGCGCGACGCCATCGAGATATCGCTCGAATCGACGACCCTGCCGGCCAGCGCGAACGTCCCTCCCAGCCGCGAGAACGCCGACCCCGATCCCTGCGGAGGCGCCCCACTCGGCCGGCCGAACGCCAGCACGATCGGCCGCACCAGCTCGAGCCGGGGCATCGTCCCATCGGTGATCGCAGCGGTCATGGCTCCCCGAGCGCTGCGCAGGAGCGCGTCGGAGTCGGTGCCGGTCCCGGACAAGGAAAGCGAGCCTCCGAGGCGGCCGGTGATGCCACCCTCAGACCCTGCGGCCTTCATCACCTCGACGATGTCGAGGCCGTCGATTCGGCCGCTGAGCCGGAGCAGCGGCACGGCCTTGCGAGTGTCGGCATCGAGCCGGCCCTGGAATCGGCCACCGAGCGCGCTGACGGCGAACGGCGACAGCGACATCGATCCGCCAGTGAGGTCGACGGTCGCCGCGAGGTCGCGAAACTGGTGCGCCGCGAACCGTCCGGAGGTTGCCGTCAGCACCACGCTGATATGCATCGGCGATTCCGGTGTCACGGTCGCTGGCGCGGCCGCCGCGGGACGGGCGAACGCCGAGCCGAAGGCGATCAGCTCGCCGAGATCGAGCGGATCGGCGGCAACCGAGAACTGTCCCTCGCTGCGCGCCATGCTCGCGATCGTGCCAGACCCGTGCAGCCGGGTCACGTTCGACTCCGCGGAGACGCGCGTCACCTCGAGCCGATCACCTTCGAGGGTGCCTTCGGCTTCCGTGAGCCACTTCTGTTCTCCGGCGATCAGCGTCAACCGGCGGATCGCGATGACCCGGATCGATGCGACGGTCAGCGGCGATTCGGGCGCCGCTGTGACGGCGGCCGGCGTCGCCGGGAACAAATCGAACGGAAGCGGCAGCCGCAGCTCCCCGTCGTCCAGGATCACTTCGGCGTCCTGGATGGTGCGCGACAGCAGCGCGCGCAGCCCGGTGACGATCCGGATGCGGCCGAGGGTGATGGCGGCCGGAGCCCCGACCGTGACGTCGTGAAGATCGACGGCGACCCGCGGAAAGACCGCCGCTGACGCCGAACCGATCCGAACCGGCTGACCGAGGCGCGCGGACAACTGCTCTTCGAGCGTGGACCGCACCAATCCTGATCCCAGGACCTGGGTGACCACGACCCACAGCGCCGCCGCGAGCGCGGCGAGCACCAGGAGAGAAGCAGCACTCGCTTCCGGCCACGCATGGGGGCTCAGACCATTGCCAAAAATGCCAAGAATGCCAAAATTGATCTTTACTCGCGGCGTACGGCCACGTTTGGAACCACGGGTCCGACTAGCGATTTAACTCTTGGCATTTTTGGCATTCTTGGCATTCTTGGCATTCATTCTTCCCTACTGGTACCGCTTATACATCCCCCGCCTGAAGATCCATCCGCCCAGCGGGCCGAGCCACTGCAACACGTAATACATGTAGCCGAGATCGGTGATCTCGATCAGGTTGCCGTCGAAGTCCTGCACGAAGAACAGCCAGTGGCCGCGCGGCGACTGCTCCGGCGGACTGACGATCGTCACGCCCTTCGAGACCAGATGGTCGTGCCACCTCTGGATGCCGCGGACGTTGAGGCAGATGTGCGTGAGGCCGACCCTGTTCCAGACCACCGGCTGCGCCGGCTGCTGCGGCTCGAAGTGGAAGATCTCGATCACGGCGCCGCCGGGAATCCGGATCCAGCCGATCTTGCACGTGCCGGCGGGCGCGTCCACGCCGAAGAACCCGCGCACCCGCTCGGGCGGCGCGTCGGTGACGCCCACCAGCGGACAGCGAAAGACGTCCCACCAGAACCGCACCGCGCGATTGAAGTTCGTGACGGTGATGCCGCTATGACTGAAAGACCGGGCTTTCACGCTGCTGACTCCGTTGCCTGAGCTCGGTCGCGAGGATATGGTCGGCCACCCTGAGCGCCTGGGCAATGATCGTCAGCCCCGGATTGACCGCGGCAGACGAAGGGAAGAAGGAGGCGTCGACGACGAAGAGGTTGTCGACGTCGTGGGCGCGGCAGAAGGGATCGAGGACCGAGTCACGGGGATTGGCCCCGAACACCAGCGTGCCGCATTGGTGCGTGGTGTTCTTGCTGCCGTGCGAGTGGGTGACCACCATCCAGAAGCCGAGACGGCGCAGGATGCGCTTGGTTTCGCCGACCAGCATCCGGTGCGATTTGAGATTGTTCGGACGATAGCGCAACCGGATGCGGCCGTCGCTCTCGACGGCGACCCGGTTCTCCAGGCTCGGCAGATCCTCGGACATCACCAGCCAGTCCACGCCGCGCGACACCCACGCCTCGTAGGCCCTCAGCGGGATCCACGGATACGCGGTCTGCGCCATGACGCCGTGGGTGCGGCCCTGCGACTGAATCTGGCCGAGCGGATACCGCGAATGCGGACCGCGCAGGTAGAAATCGTTGATCGCGACCGTCTTCTGAAACTTCGTGGAGTTGGGCTTGAACGGATGAAAGCCCTGCATCATGGTCGCCAGATGGGCCATGTAGCGCCGGCCGACCAGCCCCGAGGAGTTCGCCAGGCCGTCGGGATGCCGATCGCTCTTCGATCGGAGCAGCAGCGCCGCCGAGTTCACGGCGCCGCACGACACCACGACCAGCGACGCGGCGACCCGGATCGTCTCGCCGTTCCGTTCGACCTCCACCGCTTCGAGCCTCCGCCCGCTTGGATCGGTGATCAGCCGGCGCGCGCAGGCATTGGTCCAGAGCGTCACGTTCGGGCAGGTGATCGCCGGCCGCACCGCGCAGATGTCGGCCTCGCTCTTCGCGTGGATGCGGCAGACGAAGGAGTTGCAGGTGTTGCAGAGGATGCAGCCGTCCGCTTCGCCCGGGCGCAGGAGACCGAGCGGCAGCGGTGACGGATGGAGGCCTTGCCCGCGCAACTGCTCGACAATCTCGGCGATGGCCGGGGCGTGCGCCACCGCCTGGTGCGGATACGGACCACGCTCGGGCTCGGTCGGATCGAGCCCGTGCTGGCCGTGCACGTGATACAGGCGTTCGGCGCGGTCGTAATACGGCGCCAGCGTGTCGTAGTCGATCGGCCAGGCGGGCGACACGCCGTCGCGATGCTCGACCGCGCCGAAGTCCTCGCGCCGCAGCCGGTAGAGCACGCTGCCCCAGAACTTGGTGTTGCCGCCGACGTTGTAATGGGTGTACGGACGGAACTCGCGGCCCCGCTCGTCGAGCCAACGCTCCTTCGACTGATACCGCAGGTCTTTCCACACCGCCGCGGGATCCCAGTTCTCGTCTTCCTGGGGCACGAAATCGCCGCGCTCGATCAGCAGGATCCGCGCGCCGGTGCCCGACAGCGCCTGCGCCATCGTCCCGCCGCCGGCCCCGCTGCCGATGATCGCGATGTCGTAGTGGTCGATCACGTGGTCTGCCCGGCCTCGGCGTAGATCGCTTCCATCAGCTTCTGATCCTCGATCGCGCGCTCGATGCTCATCTCCGGCTGGCGTCCGGACCGCGCCGACGCCACGAAATCGCGGTACATCGCCTGGTATCCGCGGATGTCGCGAAACCCCGGCACGATCACTTTGGGCAGGCCCTCCCCCCGGACCAGGATCAACGCCCCATTCGATTCGAACGTGATCACGCCGCGCCGCCCGAACAGCTTGGACCAGCGGAGGCCGCGGAGCAACGACGGGATCTCGCGCGAGTAATACAACGATCCGACCGCGTCGTTGTCGTAGCGGAACGCCACCATCATGCTCTTCACCCGGCGGTCCGGGCCCTCACGCGACACCGACGGACGGAAGCCGTGCACCTCGACGATCTTCGGCCCGAGGCTGCCGGCGACGTGCAGCCAGTGGATGCCTTCCTCGAAGAACGCGTCACCCCCGGCCATCGCCTCGTCGTTGCGCCAGTCGTCCGCGTCCTTGAGCCGCCGGGCGATCGTCACGAAGTGCGCGAACACCAGTTCGCCGATGACCTCGTCTGCGAGCAGCTGGCGCAGCCGCACCGCCAGGGGCTTGTAGTGATCGTTCTCGCCGACGAGCACGACCCTCCCCGCCGCGTCCCGCGCCTCGAGCACGGTGCGATAGTCGTCGAGTCGGAGGAAGGCGGGCTTCTCGACCAGCACGTGCTTGCCGGCCTGCAGCGCGCGGAGCGTCAGCTCGAGATGGAATCGCGGCGGCACCGCGACCACCACCGCGTCCACGCGCGGGTCGGCAATCGCATCGAGATAGTCACCGTAGCTGGAAACGCCGCGATACCGCCGGCAGTAATCCGCCGCTTTGTTCCGATCGCGGCTCGCGTACCCGGCCGCCACCTCGCCCCCAAGCGCCCGCAGATGCCCGCTGTGCACACGCGTGATGAAACCGCATCCCAGGAACGCCACCCGCAGCGGCTCGGCCATGTAATTGAATCATAACTGGTGGGGCGGGCCGGCCCGGACGGGCCTCGCGCTCGGGGTGCTTCCAGCCGCGACGGGGTGGTTCGATGGCCAGTGAGCTTTTGCAGGAGGGTCAGGAGTTCAGGAGAAAAACCATTGGATTTTTTCGGTCCTCCTTACCTCCTGTGATCGCGAGCGGTGCGAGCCGCCCCGGTGGCCAGTCCAAGCGCCCCGCTGTTTCGCCGGCGGGGTGCTCTCAGCGGCAAAATTGGGTGATCCGAAGGCCGGTGAGCGTTTACAGGAGGGCAGGGGACCGGAAACCAATGTTTTTCTCCTGACCTCCTGGCCCTCCTGTGAACGCAAGCGGCGCGAATACCCCCCGTCGCGACTTCGAGCGGCACTGCGCCGAAAGCCAGGTCCCGCAGTCGCCAGTCCAAGCGCCCGTTGCCGCGGCACCCTCAGCGAAGCGCGGCGGCGCTGTTGATCCACTCCGGCACCGCCGGCTCCCCTTTGAACACCGCCGGCGGTGTTTTCGCGGTGATCGCCCAGCGGTGGAGCCAGGTGATGCCGCCCGGGCCTGCGTAGGTGTCGGGCAGTTCGTAGGCGGGGTCGCTAAGCGCACGGTCGAGCGGGACGAAGCGATAGCGGCGCGCTTCCAGGCGGGCGGCGAGGCGGTCGAGGGTCGCGGCGTTCAGGGCGTTGGCGTGAATCAGCAGCGTCTGCGCGATATCGCGGCCGACGATGGCGACGGCTTGCTGTTCGTAGTAGGCGGTCACCGCCTCCATGTAATCGATGTACGCGGCGGCGATCCGCTCGGCGCCGGCGGTGTTGCCGGTCGCGGAGACACGATCGAAGGCGGCGGCGAACACGTAGTCGCTGTTGTCGATGGTTACCGGGGCGACGCGGTAGCCGCGGCTGGTCAGGAACGCGAACAGCTCGCGCCGCAGCTCCAGCGTGCGGCCGGTGTGCAGGAACGGATGGCGGAAGTACCGCAGCGACTTGCCCGCGGATGTCAGCAGCCGCCGCGTGATCGGCTCCCCCTCGACCACATCGGCCTCATACGCCTCCAGCGAAGTCGTGTTGAGATCGGGATGGGAGTACGAGTGATTACCGAGCTCGAGGCCGGCATCGATCCATTGCTGCAGCAACGCCACCCGGCGCGGCTCGACGGTGCCGTCCGGAGCGAGCTTCCGTTCGTTGACGAACCCGATCGCCGGGATCTGGTGCCGAGACAGCGCCGACACCAGATCGGCGGTGGTGCGTTCGGCCTGGCCGAAATCGCTGCCCAGGACCGACACCGAGGGTAGATCGTCGATGGTAATCGCGACCTCGCGGGTCGCGGCAGCGGATGGCGACGGCGCCTGGCGGCCGCGACCGGCGCCGCCTTCGAGGAGGTCGGCTCGACCGCCACCCAGGACCGACAAGGCGACCAGACACACTGTCAGCGGACGCAACATTCGAGGCTACTCTATGCATCCGATGATACCCGCAGACAGCACAGGCCGCCGGTGATCAACCGCGCACCGAAATACACCGGGCCCGAGCGGCGCCAGCGACCGCGGTGGCGGCCGCGACCGTGGCGGGGCCTGGCCAACCTCCTGTTCATATCGGCGATCGGCTATGGGCTGGCGGTGATGTGGTTGATCGGGAGTGAGACCCAGCTGGTGTTCCAGGCTGGCAGCACGCTGGCGACCGGCCGGCCGCCGTTTCCGTACGAGCAGGTCGATGTACCGCGACCCGACGGGATCCAGCAGTTCGCCTGGGTGATGCGTGGGGGCGACTCCGATGCCGGACCGTGGGTGCTCTACCTGCATGGCAGCGCCTCGAGCGTCGCCTCGCAGGTCAACATCGCGCACTACCGCGCGCTGCGCAACGCCGGCCTGAACCTCATGGCGCCGGAGTATCGCGGGTTCGGCGGCCTGGCCGGCTCGCCCACCGAGAGCGGGCTTCGGGCCGATGCCAGCGCCGCCTACGACTACCTGCGGAACACCCGGCGGGTGCCGCCACACGCGATCGTCATCTACGGCTGGTCGCTCGGCGCCGCGGTCGCGGTGGACATGGCATCGCGGGTGCCGCCGGCCGCGCTCATCCTCGAAGGCGCGCCGGCCTCGCTGGTGGACCTCACCGGCCGCCGCTATCCATTTTTCCCGCTCCGGCTCTTCATGCGGAGCCCGTTCGATTCGATTCGAAAGATCGGCACCATCCCCGCCCCCATCCTCTTTCTGCACAGCGAAGACGACGAGATCATTCCGATCGAGGAGGGGCGCCGGCTGCACCGGGCGGCGCGCGGTGCCAAGATGTTCGTCGAGCTGCGGGGCGGCCACATGGCCGCCATCGATCGATCCGCCGCGCTGCTCGAGCAGGCGATTCGGACCTTCCTCGCGACCTACGCTCCGGGCCTCCGCAAGCTGGAGGGGCGTGAGCAGATGTGACATGCTGTCCTCGCTGTCGACAGTGCCCATGACGATCACGCGATTCCGGCCGGCCGCCTTCATTGCCGTCTTCCTGTTCGCGCTCATCCACTGGCCGGGCTCACCCACCGCGGCCGACCGCCTCCAACCCGGCGCACAGGTGTGGCTGCACGCCCATAACTGCTACCCGGAAAAGGGTCGTTGGGGCGATCGGATCGAGCGCGCGCTCGCGGTGCGGACGTCGGGCCTGGCCATCGAGCAGGACGTCGCCTGGTTCGTCGATCCGGCCACCGGCCGCGGCCGCTCGGTCGTCTCGCACGATGCCAAGCCGGATGGCACCGAACCGGCGCTCGAAGCGCATTTCTTCGATCGCGTGCGGCCGCTCATGGAGCGCGCGCTGAAGGAGAACCGCCGCGACACCTGGCCGGTGATGGTCCTGCACCTCGATTTCAAGACCAACGAGCCGGCCCATCATCAGGCGATCTGGGAGCTGCTCGGCCGGCACGAGGCCTGGCTGACGACCGCTGCGCGCACCGCCGATGACCGCACCGTGACGCCGTTCGTGCCAGGACCCCTGCTGGTGATCACCGAGGCCGGCGAGCATCAGGTCGACACGTTTCACACCAGCGTGCCGGCCGGCGGCCGATTGAGACTCTTCGGCACGGTTCCCCCCGCAAGTCTTCCCCCGGCGAAGACCCCCGAGGAGCGCGCGAAGGTGGCCATCAGCGCCACCCCAGAGACCTTGATCCCGAGCGGTGCGACCAACTATCGGCGATGGACGAACTTCGGGTGGGCGGTGGTCGAAGAAGGCGGTCAGAACAACGCCGGTCCATGGACGGCCGCGGACGAGCAGCGGCTGCGGGCGATCGTGTCGAGGGCCCACTCGCTCGGACTCTGGGTTCGCTTCTACACGCTCAACGGTCATCCCAAAGGCCAGGGCCAGGGCTGGACCGAGAGCTACAACTTCGGCTCGACCGGCGCGGTGCGTGAACGCATGCAGGCGGCGCGCGATGCCGGGGTAGAGTTCATCGCCAGCGATCAGTACCGAGGAGCTGCAGGCCGTCCTGGCGCCCGTGCCCAGATAGCCAGTGTCGCGTCACTAGATGACCTCATCGGCGTCTCGCGATCCTCACGCCCCCTCAACGGACGCGCGCCCTCGCATCTGGCTACAGCTCCCGTGGGGCACCATCGTCAAAGTGCTGACGGTGGTCCTCCTGGTCTGGCTGTGGTTTCGCCTCTGGCAGTGGATCCTGCTGCTGATCGTTTCGGCTTTCCTTGCGGTCGGCCTCGATCCGGTCGTCGAGTGGCTGGACCGCCACCGGATTCGGCGGGCGTACGGCGCGTTCTTGATCGTGCTCCTGATCGCCGGCCTGCTGGTCGGGTTCGCCTACCTCGCCGGCGCCGAGCTCGTCGAACAGGCCCGGCTGCTCGGTGGCCGGGTCGAGGCCGTTCAGCAGGACGTCATGCAGCGCCTGCCACCCTTCCTGGTGAAGATGTTGCCAACCGGCGGGCAAGGCGGTGAATCACCGCTCGCCGACCGGGCCGCGGGCTTCGGCCGCGCCATCGCCGGCGGCGTGCTGTCGCTCGGCATCGCCCTGATTCTGACCATCTATTTCCTGCTCGATGGCCGCCGGACCTATGAGTGGCTGGTGGCGTTCGCGCCGCACCATCAGCGGGCCCGTGTCCGCCAGACTGCGATCGAGAGCCGTCAAGCCGTCCTCGCCTACGTCCGCGGCAACGTCGCCACTTCGGCGCTCGCGGCCGTCGTCGCCTACATCTTCCTGTTGATTGCCGGCGTGCCGGCGCCGCTGCTGCTGGCGCTCCTCACCGGGTTGTTCGATTTCGTTCCGGTGATCGGGGTGTTCCTGACCGCGATTCCGATGGTGCTGCTGGCGCTGACGGTCTCGACCTGGGTCGCGATTGCCACCGCGGCGTTCAACGCCCTCTACAACACCGTCGAGACCTACTACATCACGCCGAAGGTCTACGGGAACCAGCTGCGGCTGTCGAGTCTGGCGGTGATTCTCGCCTTCGCGATCGGCGGCGAGCTCGGCGGCGTCATCGGCGCGCTGGTGGCACTGCCGATTGCCGCGATGTATCCGACCGTCGAGAAAATCTGGCTGGCGGATCGGCTCGCGCCGGAAGTCGTGGCCGACCACCGGCGGATCGAGCGCAGCGAGGAGCACTGACGTCCGCGGGGGCTTCGCACGCTGATGAACCCCCGCGTGTCAAGGGAGAAGGCAGAAGGGAAAAGGGAGAACTCCCCCTTCGCGGAGATCAATTGATGCGCACGACTCTGGCTATCTCACTCATGGCCCTCGGCCTCGGCGTGGCGCCGCTGCCGGCCCAGACCCGTCCCGCGGCGGTCGAGCGGCCTTTCGGAACCCAGCGCGAGCTGGCGGCGATGCAGCAGCGCTGGCTGCGCGAGCGGCTCGATACCTTCGTCCCCGCCCTCCTGCGCAAGCACGGGGTAGACATGTGGGTGGTGCCGATGCGTGAATACGCCGAAGATCCGGTGTTCACCGCGATTACCGCCCCCGAGACGTTCGCGGCGCGGCGCAGGACGATCTACGTGTTCTTCGATACCTGCGCCGCATCCGGCCGCCCGCCGGCGGCGTCATGCGTGCAGCGGATCGCGCTCGGCGGCAGCTCGCAGGGCGGCGTCTTCGAAGCACGCCGGTCGACCAAGCAGGCGGCCGGCAACATCGGCCGCGGCCAGCAGGCCGAGCTGTGGGGCGACGAGCAATGGCAGGCATTGCGCAGCCTGATCGAGGAGCGGAATCCCCGCACCATCGCGATCAACCGCTCCACGGTGTTCGCGTTCTCGGACGGCCTGAGCAGCGGTGAGCTCAAGGGCATGAGCGCGGCACTCGGGGAGAAATGGACCGCGAAGTTCCGTGATGCCGAAGCGCTGCCGCTCGAGCTGATCGCGTCGCGGCTGCCAGACGAGGAAGCGTTCTTCCGGCGGATGCAGGAGCTGGTCTGGTCGATGACCGAGACGATGTTTTCGTCAGCGCTGATCAAGCCTGGGACCACGCGAACCAGCGATCTGGTGTGGTGGTGGCGCCAGCGCGTGACCGACCTCGGCCTCGACACCTGGTTCCAGCCGAGCGTCGCGGTCCAGCGCAAAGGCGCCACCGCGGAACAGCTCGGCGAGGATCCCGTGATCCAGCGGGGCGACGTGCTCCACTGCGACGTCGGCATCACGGCGGCGCGGCTCAATACCGACACCCAGCACAATGCCTATGTCCTGCTGCCGGGCGAGACCGACGCGCCCGAGGGCCTCAAGCGCGCGCTCGCCAACTCGAACGCGCTGCAGGACATCCTGCTGCAGGAGATCCGTCCGGACCGCACCGGCAACGAGATCCTGGCCACGTCGCGCGAGCGCATGAAGTCCAAGGGGATCGACGGGACCGTCTACTCGCATCCGATCGGCCTGCACGGCCACGGGGCCGGCCCGCTGATCGGGCTCTGGGACTATCAGGACGGTGTGGCCGGCCGCGGCGACGCCAAGGTCATCCCGAGCATGTGGTTCTCGATCGAGCTGCAGGCCACCACGCCCGTGCCCGAGTGGAACAACCAGCCGGTGCGGATGGCGCAGGAAGAAGACGTGATCCTCGACAAGGACGGCAAGATCAGATGGGCGCTGCGAAGACAGGACCGGCTGTTTCTTGTGAAGTAGATGTAATCCGTTACCAGTTACCGGTCATGACTGCTGACTGGCAACTGGTAGCTGGCAACTGGCAACTGGTCAGGCGAGCGCCTGCAGCCCTTTCACCAGCCGCCCCACTCCCTCGGCGACGAGCTGTGGTTCGAGCGCGCCGTACGAGATCCGGATCGAGCATGGCGCGGCGTCGGCGAACGCAGAGCCCGGGATGGCCGCGACTTTGTGCTCGCGGATGAGGCGCTCGACCAACGTCATCGAATCGAGCGTGGAGTCGACGCGAACCAGGTAGTAGAACGCCCCGGCCACCGGCGCCACCTCGCACGGCACCGCCCCGTCGCTCAGCGCCTCGAAGATCGCGTGTCGCATCGTATCCAGCTGCGCCAGGTAGCGGCGGGGATAGGGGGCGCCGACCGCCAGCGCCGCGAGCGCCGCGCGCTGAGACGCCGCGGGCGGGCAGATCAGCAGCGTGTCCTGAATCTTGTTGATCGCCTCGGCCAGCACCTCCGGCACCACCATGTAGCCGACGCGCCAGCTCGCCATGCCATACGCCTTCGACAGCGAGTACAGCGAGAGCGTGTGGCCGCCGGCATCGGGCAGCGACCCGGGTGAGAAATGCAGCGCCGGCGCGTAGGTGAAGTACTCGTAGGCCTCGTCGTGGATGTGGAAGACCCCGCGATCGCGGCACAGGGCGTTGACCGCGCGCAGGACCTCTTCGGGATACACGGCCCCGGTCGGGTTGTTCGGCGACACCGTGACGACCGCGCGCGTACGAGCGGTGATGGCCGCGGCAATGGCGTCCACGTCGAGCTGATACTGGCGATCGGTCGCTACGCCGATCGGGACGGCGCCGGCAATCACGATCGCCATCTCGTGATTGAAGTAGTACGGCGCCGGCAGGATGACTTCGTCGCCCGGATCGGTCACCGCAAGGACGGCATTCACGAATGCCTGATTCCCGCCGGCGGTGACGAGCACCCGGCTCGCCGGACGGACGACGATCCCGTTCTCGTGCGCGAGCTTCGTTTCGACCGCCGAGACGAGGTCAGGCAGCCCTTCGACCGGTCCGTAGCGATGATCGGCGAGCGCCGATCCGAACGCGCGGACCGCCGCCATCACCTCGGGTGGCGGGCCGTACGACACGATGCCCTGGCCCAGCGAGACCGTTCCGGGAGTTTCAGCAGTCCATCGGCCGACGATGGGGATGACGGGCGGCTGGACAGCGGCGAGGCGAGAAGACTGGTTCATCAAATGCCAAAAATGCCAACAATGGCAAAAATGCCAAACGTGCAAATAGCCACGTTTGCGCGGTCGATCTGAATTTGAGGTCCGACCACTCTCTGAGAAGTGACTCGTGGCAATTTTGGCCCGCCTCCGCTTGTCGCGAGAAGTCGCAGGCGACAAGCTACGGCGGGGTCTCGCCGTAGCACCGCTTGAATCACCGGCGCGAAGGCGGACATTCTTGGCATTCTTGGCAATTTTGGCATTCGAGAGTCGAGAGTCTACGGCTTCGCCACCGTCGCCGGGCCGTAGAGCACGCGTCCCGGACGCGCCGGGGTCATCGCCCCTTTCTCGAAGACGATCTGGCCGTTGACGATCACCGTCGAGACGCCGACCGCGTAGCTGTGCGGCTTCTCGAAGGTGGCGGTGTCGGCCACGCGCGCGGGGTCGATGATCGCAAGGTCGGCCTTGAGCCCGGTGCGGAGCACACCGCGGTCCGCGAGGCCCAGCCGCTGCGCCGGGAACGACGACATCTTCTGGATCGCAGTTTCGAGCGTCAGCAGTTTCTTCTCACGAACGTAGAGGCCGAGCACGCGCCCGAACGTTCCATAGCTGCGCGGATGCGGCACCGCCTGTCCGAAGGTTGGAATCTCCCCATCCGACGCGATCATGGTCGCGGGATGGACCAGGACGCGTTGGAGATCCTCCTCGCTGATGGCGTGAAAAATCCCCTGGCATCCGCCTTCCATCACCATCCACATTGCGGTCTCTGCGGCGTTCTCGATGGTCACCGGCAGCCCGCGCCTGGCGGTGATCTCGGCGAGATTCTTTCCGGCCAGTGAGGCATCGAAGCGACAGCTCGACGCGACGACGTTTCTGCGGATCGCCGCCGCCGCGCTCGTCGCGGATGATGGTGGCGCTTTCCGCCTTGATCTTCTCGCGCGTAGCCGGATCGTCGAGGCGCTTCATCAGCGCCGTCCGTCCGCCTTCCTGCGCCCACGCCGGGAGCAGCGCCGCCTGGATGCTGGTGGAGGAGGCGGTGTAGGGATACATGTCGATGGTCGCGTCCACGCCTCTCGCGCGCGCCTCGTCTATCAGCTTCAACGTGTCGACCGATCGGCCCCAGTACTTCTTGCCAATCACCTTGTGGTGCGTCACCTGGGTCGGCAGGCCGCCGCGTTCGCCGATCGCGATGGTCTCGCGAACGCTGTCCACGACGCCGCCGGCCTCGTCGCGCATGTGCGAGATGTAGATGCCGCCCATGCGGCCGGCGACCTTGGCCAGCTCGACGACCTCGTCGGTCGGCGTGAACGTGCCCGGCACGTAGAACAGGCCCGAGCTCAGGCCGAACGCCCCCTGTTCCATGCCCTGCCGCACCAGCCCGCGCATCCGCTCGAGCTCCTCGGCGGTCGCGGCACGATTGGCACTGCCCACCACTTCGCTGCGGATGGAACCCTGACCGATGAAAGTGGCAAAATTCGGCGTGAGGCGCGCGGTGGCGACTCGCTCGAGGAACGGCTGCAGGGGCACGTCCGAACCGCCATCCGGCCCCTCGACCAGCGTCGTCACACCCTGCCGCACGTAGTTGTCGGCGGTCGGGATCTCGAAGATCCCGCGCCGCGCGTGCGTATGAATGTCGATGAAGCCGGGCGCCACGACCAGGCCGCTCACGTCGACCACGCGGGCTGAAGGGGTCGGTGATGAGCGGGGCGATCCGGGCGATGCTGTCGCCCTTGATGGCGAGGTCGGCTCGATACCATGGGCTGCCGGTGCCGTCGACGATCCGGCCGTTTCTGAGCACCAGATCGTAGGTGGGCGGTTGGGCGCCCACTGCGCACGAGAACAGCAGGGCCACGAGCACGACACGACGCATCCGAGGGACTATAACCCATGAAACTCAGCGCCCTTTTCCTCCTTCTTCTGGCCCAGGCGGTCGCGCCGCCCCAGTTCAAGTCGGGCGTCAACTTCGTCGAAGTCGACGTCGTCGTGGCCGACCGGAATGGCGTGCCGGTGCGCGGCCTGCGACGCGAGGATTTCGCGGTGACCGAGGACGGCAAGCCGGTCGAGCTGCTGACCTTCAGTGCGGTGGATGTTCCGGCGGCGGAACCAGCGGCGGTCATTCCACCGCTCGATCGCTCGGGCACGTCGGTCGCTGCCAACGATCAGCCGCAGGACGGGCGGGTATTGCTGATCGTGCTGGACGACTATCACGTCAGCTTCGACGCCGGCCGCGCCGCGACCAGCCGGGCGATTGCGAACAAGCTGGTCGAGCGCATGGGGCCGTCGGACCTGGTGGCGGTCATGTCGACGAGCGGGCAGCGAAGCACCCAGGCGGAGTTCACCAGCGACAAGGCCAAACTGCTCGAGGCGATTAAAACCTTCTTCCCGCAATCGGAAAACGGTGCCGACGGGATCGCGGCGTCGGGCTTTCCGCAAAGAGCCGGCGGCGGAGCCGGCATGAGCTTCGTCGGCGGGCTCAAGGCGCGCTGGGCGATGGACACCCTCCGCAGCGCCGCGACCGGCCTGGCGCTGATTCCGCATCGAAGAAAGGCGGTGCTGCTGGTCACCCAGGGCCTGCCGGTCTCGGTCGAGGACATCATCACCAATTCGAACGCCACCGACGCGTTTCAGGCGCTCCGGGACTTCATCCTCACCGCCCAGCGCAGCAACATCGCCATCTACACCATGGATCCGTGCGGGCTCGACCTGGACGCCGGCTGCTCCACCTCCTCACGGCAGAACCTGCAGACGCTCGCCGAGGCTACCGGCGGATTCTCGGTCACCAACACGAACGCGCCTGAAGCCAGCGTCGACCGGATGATTGCCGAGACGGGCACCTACTACCTGATTGGCTACTCGTCTCCGGCGCCACCGTATGACGGTAAACGCCATCGCATCAAGGTGCGGACCCGCGAGCCGGGCCATCAGGTTCGCGCCCGCGAGAGCTACATCTCACCGCGAAGGGCGCCGCAGGCGAAGGCGGCGCCGTCCGCGATCGACGCGCTGGTCGAGGCCCCGATCCAATCGCGCGGTTTGACGATGAAGATCGCGGCGGTGCCGGCGCCGCTGGCCACCAAGCCCGGCGCGACCATCGCGGTGGGGATCGAGCTGCTGGCGGCTGACGCCGCCCGCGCCGGGAGCATCGATTTCACGCTCGTTGCCGTCGACTCGAACGGCAAGGTGTCCACGCGGCAGCGATCCCGGAGCACTTTCCAGGCGAAAGGAGCACCGCCCGCCGGATGGGCCCGTCTCGGGTCGCGCGTCGACGTGCCTCCGGGCCGATACCAAATCCGCCTGGCGGCGGTCGGTGGGAATGGCACTGGCGGCAGCGTCTTCACCGAAGTGACCGTACCGAAATTCACGAACGACCTGGCGATCGGCGGGCTCTCGCTCGGGTCGCCGGCGTTGCGCACCGAGCAGCGAGCCGAGGCGATCGCGAGCGTCCTGCCGCTGGTGCCGCTGCCGACCCTGGAGTTCCCGGCGGCGACCCCGCTCGTCGCACAACTGCCGATTCGCGCCACGGCGAATGGCGACGCGGCGATCAACATCGAAACGCGGCTGTTGCGGAACGACCGGGACCCGATGGTGTTGCCGGCGCCAGCGGCCGCCCAGGTGGGGTTCACCGGGCCGGGCGGTGCGGTCTATCAGGTGCCGCTACCGCCGAACCTGGAGGCTGGCGCCTATCGCCTGATCGTCGACGTCGCGTCCGGCCGCGATCGTGCGACCCGCGAAATGTCGTTCAGAGTGCTGCCGAAGCCCTGATGCTGCCGCGCGCCTGTCGCTGTCACGCCGCCTGCGGCGGGCTCGCGGCCTTCGGCCGCGGCACGACGAGACGACGACACGACGACACGACGTCAAATGCCAGTTCTCTTCGACGGATTGCCTCCCGCAAAGCCGTTGATAGTGTGCGCAGCCGCCAGCGCGCGACAAGCACACTGGCGCTCAACGCACCACCGGCCAAGTCATAACGTCGTTATCGTCGTGTCGTGGTGTCGTCGTTCTAGCGCGGAGCGCAACCGTGATCTCGAAGGCAGCGTGACAGCGGCTGTCCGTCGCAGAGACTCTCAATGTCTTCCGTCCGGCGATCTCGTTGAACCCGGCCAGATCGGCATCACTCTTGCCACAGCCCGAGCAGCCGCCGCACCAGCACCAGCTGGCCGACGTGATACGCGCTGTGATCGATGATCAGGACCAGCTCTCGAAGATAGGTCTGGCCGCTGCCGTGCGGGATCTTCGCCTCGAGATCGAGGCTGGTATCAGCCGCCAGCTTCTGGAGCGCCTTGCGATCCGCGACGAACGCGCGGATCGATCCGTCCCAGGCGGCGGCCGACGCCGGCGCCGGCGAAGACGGCCAGTAGTCGTCTGGCCACTTCTTTTCCTTGTAGTTGGCGTCGACGCAGAAGTCGAGGATGTCGCGCTGCGTGATGCGGAGATGCTCGACGAGCTGCCAGGCGGAATACGGCAGGCCGGCAGGCGGCGTCCCCCGAGCCTCCGCCGGAATCCCCGCCACTACATCGTCGAACGTCGCGTGCGCGTCCTGCCAGGCCAGTGCGTTGCTCAAGAGATCGCGGATCGCGGTGGTGGGCATGAGAGAGATTATCGCCGGCCAAGCGCCCGGGCTTGCGGCAGCCGGATACTTTCAGCCTCGGATGGGTCATTCGATGGCCGGTGAGCTTAACAGGAGGGCCAGGAGTTCAGGAGAAAAGTAGTTTTTCCGATTCCCTGACCTCCTGTTCAAGCTCACCGGCCACCGAATCACCCAGCTTGCCTCTGAAAGCAACCAGACGGCTGTAACCTTCCAGGCACTGGCGCGTAACCCTTTCAGGGCCGTGGATTTCCACACCGTCTATCAGGAACACGCACCGGCGGTGCATCGCTTCGCGGTAGGGCTGACCGGAGACCGGGCGCTGGCCGACGACCTCACCGCCGATGCCTTCGTGCGGCTGTGGACTGCGAGCGGCGAAATCCGCCTGCCCACGGTTCGTGCGTATCTCTGCACGATCGTCCGCCATCTCTACGTGTCGCACTTGAGGAAGACACGCCGCGCGACGCCCCTGGACGATTCGCTGCCCGATCCCGTCGACCGGGTTGCCGGACCGCTGCAACGCCGCTCGGAGGCGGCCGCGGCGCTGCGGGCGATGGCCACGCTGTCGGCGGACGACCGTGAGGCGCTGTTGATGCGGGCGGCGGAGATGTCCTACGCGGAGATCGCGCAGAGCCTCGAGATCAGCGTCGCCGCCGCCAAGGTCCGCGTTCATCGCGCGCGGGTGCGAATCCTGCGCGCGCGAGAGGAGCAATCATGGAAGTGACCAGAGACATGGTGATCGACCTCATGCCCCTGTATCAGTCCGGCGAGGCGAGCCCGGATACCCGCGCCGCGATCGAAGACTTCCTGCGGCGGGATCCGTCGCTGGCGAAGATCGCCGACGACGACGCCGCGGTCGGGTGCCGGCGGGCGCGGAGCTCGAACGGCGGAGCGTCGCATTGACCCGCGCGACGATTCGGCGCCGGGCGTGGGTGATGGCGATCGCGCTCCTGTTCACCCTGCTGCCGTTCAGTTTCGCGTTCCGCGGCGGTGATGTGACGTTCTTCATGCTGCGCGATCAGCCGCTTTCGGCGCTGTTGCTGGTGGGCGCGGTGGGATTGTGGCTGCGCTACGCGTGGCTGACGCGGTCGCTGCGAACGACGGGGCTGTAGGAGTTGGAGTTCACTCCGCAATGCTTTCAGCCGCGTACTGGCAATTCGACGGCCTGTGAACTTAACAGGAGGGCCAGGAGTTCAGGAGGAAACACACATTGGGTTTCTCTTGATCTCCTGGCCCTCCTGTAAAAAGCTCACCGGCCACCGAGTCACCCAGCTTGCCTGTGAAAGCGCCCAGGTGGTTGTTCCGTCTGTTGGGTGGGGCTGCGCCGCCTCACAACAGCGCGAGGCCTGCCTTGCCGGCGAAGTGCCGGAAGTCTTTGTCGCGGGTCACCAGCGGCACCGACTGATCGATGCAGCTCTGGGCGATCAGCGCGTCGGCGATTCGAGCCTTCCGGCGCTGCTTCAGGACACCGGCACGGAGCAGACCGGCGCGCTCCCAGTAGCCCGGCTCCAGGTGGAGTTGTGGAAGCGCGGTGAGCAGCGAGCGAACCGCGGCCGGGATCCCGGAGTCGCTGAGAAGCTCGGTGAGAACGACCGGCGGCAGCACCAGCTGCTGATGGTCGAGCGCGGACTGAATCACCTCGACGTCGTCGCCCGCCGCGCCCTCGAGAAACGCCACGAGCGAGCTGGTGTCGGCCGCGATCACCCGCGGTCGTCCCGCAACCGCGCGAGGTCCACGGTGAATTTGACCGACCCGCGCAGCTTCGACAGCCGCCGGAAGGTCTCGCCTGCGGCCACCAGCCTGAGTCCCTGCCGTACCGTCTCGGTCACACCCTGACCGGTGGTGCGTTGGGCCGCTTCGAGGAGCTCCTCGGGAACGTTGAGCGTGATCTTTCGTTCCGGTCGCATGGGTGAAGTATACCAGCTTTGATGCCAGCCTTGATGCTGGTGCGAGCGCGGCGCCATCCCGCCGCGCCCCCGGCGAGTCTCGGGTGTCAGGCGGTGAATCGTGATTCACGATTCACTGCCTGACACGGGCCACACGGGCCGCCCGGCGGGAGGTATAGTCAATCGCGAAAGGAACCTGCCGTGCCCCATCTCGCGTCCCGTCGGAGATTCCTGCAAGTCGGTGCGGCCGCCGGACTGACCGTCAGTGGCGTCCCGCAGGGCGGCAAGCCGTCACCACCGCGCACCGAGGAGCTCGCCAGGCTCATGACCGCGCGCGTGCTCCGGCGCGAGCTGCTGCCGGGCCCGGTCCGGATCGCCTCGATCGATCTGATCAAGTCGGGCGATCAGTTCCTGGTGCGGGCACGATCGACTGACGGCGCGGCAGGCATCGCGGCCGGCCATCCCGATGTGCTGGAGACGACCTGGCCGATCCTGACAAAAAGAGTCGCGCCGTTCTTCGTCAAAAAAGACGCGCGGGATCTCGAGACACTCCTCGACGAGCTCTATGTCGCCGGCTCGAACTACAAATGGCAGGGGCTGCCGTTCTGGGTGCCGGTCGCCAGCGTGGAGATGGCGCTGCTCGACCTGCTCGGACGGGTGGCCGGTAAGCCGCTCGGCGAGCTGTTCGGACCGATCATCCGCCGCGAGGTCGCGGTGTACCGCGCCAGCGGCAATCGCGGCAACACCGCCGACGCGGAGATCGCGTACCTCCAGCAGCTGGTCGGGGAGATCGGCGCCCAAGCGATCAAGTTCAGGCTCGGCGCCAGGTTGCGCTACGACGACGCCTCGACCCGGCGCGATCTGGCGCTGATCCCGCTGACCCGCAAGACGTTCGGAGACGCGATGGCCATCCACGCCGACGCCAACAGCTCCTACGACGTTCCGATGGCCTTGACGATCGGACGTCTGATGCAGGACCAGCGGTTCGCCTTCTTCGAAGAACCGGTGCCATTCGATTTCTACGACGAGACCAAACAGGTCGCCGACGCGTTGCCACTGCCGGTCGCCGGCGGCGAGCAGGACAGCAGTCTTCGCCGCTTCCGCTGGATGATCGAACACCGCGCCGTCGATATCGTCCAGCCCGACCTGTTCTACTTCGGCGGCTTCATTCGATCGATCCGGGTGGCGCGGATGGCGGCCGCCGCCGGCATGGACTGCACACCTCACATGTCGGACGGCGGACTCGGATACCTGTATGTCGCGCACTTCGCCTCGTGCGTGCCCAACGCCGGGCCGTTCCAGGAATACAAGGGACGCGATCAATCGCTGCCGGTGTCGTCCGACACCTCGTCGCTCCAGTGCGTCAACGGCATGCTCACGGTTCCCAAAGGGCCGGGACTCGGCGTGACCATCGATCCGACGTTCGTGGCGAAGGGAACCACGATCGCCTGATCGGACCCGCGGGCTTGCCGCGCCGTAGCCTTGGCGGAGGCGGGTTCGCAGGGCCGGGCGCTCAGCAGGTCAACCGCGGTCACACGCGCGGGATCATGATGGCAACGATTCGGGTCACTCAGATCAGAGACGGGGTCTACGACGTGGTCGTGGACGACGGGCGGGGAACGACGGCCCACGAGGTGACGGTGTGGCCGTCCGATCTGGCACGGTATGCGCCGGATGCGACGCCGGAGGCGCTCGTCGAAGCGTCGTTCGCGTTCCTGCTCGAGCGCGAGCCGAAGGAAGCGATCCTGCGGCGCTTCGAGCTGCCGGTGATCGAGCAGTATTTTCCGGAGTATGCCGTCAGCGTCGCTGGGCTGATTCGGGAGTAGCGGAAGTGGCAAGGTGCCTCCGGCCGCCTCCGGCCGGTTGCCACCCTTGAAAGATCGAACCCGCGAACCCGCCTCCGCCAAGGCTACGGCGCGGCAGGCCCGCGAACCCCCGAACCGCGGCAGCGAGGCCCCCCATTCGGGTGATCCGGACCACCGGCGTCGAGCGCCACAATGCCGGCATGGCTACTTCGATTCTGGCTTCTCTCTCCGACGACCTCGCGCAGTTGACTGCCGCCGGCGCCGGATCGGTGGTGCAAGTGGCCGGCGCGCGCCGGCCGGCGAGCGGCGTCGTGCACGGCGCCGATACCATCATCACCACCGCGAGGGCGCTTGGCCGCGAGGACGGTCTCCGGGTGCGGTTGCCGGACGGCACGGTGGTCGAGGCGGATCTGGCCGGGTGGGATCCATCCAGCGGTGTCGCCGTCCTCCGGACCCGGACGAAGCTCACCCTCACGCCACCGCGGCTCTCGACCGACGCACCCCGCACGGGCGAGATCGTGCTCGCGCTGGCGCGATCCTGGAGCAATGCCATCACCGCCAGCACCGGCATCGTCGCCGTGGTCGGCGGTCCGCTTCGCCCCGGACGGCGCCGCCAGCTGGAACAGGTGATCCGGGTCACGGCACCGCTGCACGACGGCTTCGCCGGCGGCGCGGTGTTCGATGCATCCGGCGCGCTGCTCGGCCTCGCCACCGCGGCGCACATCCGCGGCTACGGCGTGGTGATTCCGGCCTCGATCGCCTGGGCGTCGGCCTCGCAGCTGCTGGTCTCGGGCACGCCGCGCCGCGGCTACATCGGCGTCGCGGTCCAGCCCGTCGAGCTCCCCGCCGCGCAGCGAACCGAGCACCACGATCGCGCGCTCCTCGTCATCGGCGTGTCGGAGTCCGGACCCGCCGCAACTGCTGGAGTGCACGTCGGCGATCTGATCGTCGCCGCGGACGGGAAGCCGACCTCATCATCCGAAGATCTGCTCGATCAGCTGTCGGGCCGCGGTGCTGGCGAGACGATTCTGCTGAGCACGATACGGGGGGGCAGCGCGCTGGAGCAGTCGATCGTGATCGCAGAGCGCGCGTAATCCGCGCATCCGTGGTCCGCCATCCGTGGTCCGTGGTCCGCGGTCCGTGGTCCGGCTGTTCACGGTCCGTGGTCCAAGGTCCGAGGGCGGAGCCTGTGAAGGCCCCGCCCTACAAGATGACGTGATCGGCAGGTTGTAGGGCGGGGTCTTCAGACCCCGCCGATTCGAACCCGCGAACCGCGAGCCCGCGTCCCTTATGTCATGCGGATAGTCATCGTCGGCCCCACGGCCCGGCGGGCACGGCTGCGGGCGCGGCTGCCGGACGATTTCGACGTGGTCGGCGAAGCGGCAAACCTGTCAGAAGCGCGACGGGTGCTCGACGTCGATGCCTACCTGGTCGCGCCAGTCCCTGCCGATGACGACGCCGTGATTGTAGAGGCGTTGACGGCTCGGGAGCTCGAAGTGATGAATGGCCTCGCCGACGGCCTGTCGAACAAAGCGATCGCCGCCCGTCTCGGCATCAGCGACGAGACCGTCAAGTTCCATCTGAGCGCGATTTTCGGGAAGCTGCAGGCGACGAACCGGACCGACGCGGTGAGGCAGGCGCTGAAACGAGGAATGGTGGAGCTGTAACCCGTGATCCGCGGTCCGTTGTCCGCGGTCCGGAAAGAGTGGGGGCTGAAGCCCCCGCGTTAGAGGAAAATGACAAGGGCGAGGCTTGAGCCCCGCCCTTGCGAACCCGCGGATCGCGGACTGCGGACTACGGATTACGCGCAGCCGCTCGTCGTGCCGCAGTTCGAGCACTTGTAGCAGGCCCCGCTGCGCACCATGATCGAGCCACAGGTCGAGCACGGCGGCGCGTCTTCCTGGTTCTGGATCGCCGCGAACGCCGACATCGACCGTGAGGTCACCGCGCCGGTCGGCGCCGCGCCGGCCGCAGCCGCCACGTCGAGCGGCAGCTGCTCCGGCGACGTCACGTGCTCCTCCCGGTTGTTGACGCCGACCCGGAACTGCGCGTCCTGCGACAGGAACTTCGACGCCATCCACCGGAAGATGTAGTCGACGATCGACTTCGCGAACCGGACGTCCGGGTTGCGGGTCATGCCCGACGGCTCGAACCGCACGTGGCTGAACTTGTCGACCAGATCCGTCAGCGGCACGCCGTACTGCAGCGCGTAGCTGATTGCTTGCGCGAACGCATCGGCAAACCCGGAAATCGTCGACCCTTCCTTGGCCATGACGATGAAGAGCTCGCCCGGCTGACCGTCCTCGTAGAGGCCGACGGTGATGTAGCCCTCGTGGCCCGCGATGTCGAATTTGTGGGTAATGGCGGCGCGCTCGTCCGGCAGCCGGCGGCGGCGTGGACCGGCCTCGACGGCCACGGCAGCCGTCTTCTCCTTGTCGCGCGAGGTGTTGAGCGGCTGGGTGCGCTTCGAGCCGTCGCGGTAGATCGACACCGCCTTGGCGCCGATCCGCCACGAGTCGATGTAGGCCTGCTCGATCTCCTCGACCGTCGCTTCCTTCGGCACGTTGACGGTCTTGCTGATCGCGCCCGAGAGGAACGGCTGCGTGGCGCCCATCATCTTGATGTGGCCCATGTAGTGGATCGACCGCACCCCGCGCGCCGGCTTGAACGCGCAGTCGAACACCGGCAGGTGCGCGTCCTTGAGGTGCGGCGCTCCCTCGATGGTCTCGTTCTCGTCGATGTACTCGATGATCTCCTTGATCTGCGGCGCGGTGTAGCCCAGCTTCTGGAGCGCCATCGGCACGGTCTGGTTGACGATCTTCATCAGCCCGCCGCCGACCAGCTTCTTGTACTTGACCAGCGCGATGTCCGGCTCGACCCCGGTGGTGTCGCAATCCATCATGAAGCCGATGGTCCCGGTCGGCGCGAGGACGGTCGACTGCGCGTTACGGAAGCCGTGCTCCTCGCCCATCTCGATCACTTCGTCCCACACCGTCCGGGCCGCCTGCATCAGCTCCTTGGGCAGGTGGGTCTTGTCGATGTCCTTGAGCGCCGCGCGGTGCTTGCGCATCACCCGCAGGAACGGCTCGCGGTTGGCCTCGTAGCCGGCGAACGGACCACCGTGGTCGCGCGCCACCTTGGCCGACTGCGCGTAGGCCGCGCCGTGCATGATCGCGGTGATGGTGGCGGCATAGTCACGTCCCGCGTCGCTGTCGTAGGGCAACCCGCGCGACATCAGCAGCGCGCCGAGGTTGGCATAGCCGAGCCCGAGTGGACGGTAATCGTGGCTGTTCCTGGTGATCGCCGGCGTCGGGTAGCTGGAGTTGTCGACCAGGATCTCCTGCGCGGTGATGAGCGTGCGGCAGGCGGCCTCGAACGCGATCGGATCGAACTCGCCGTCGGACTCGCGCACGAACTTCATCAGGTTGATCGATGCCAGGTTGCACGCCGAGTCGTCCAGGAACATGTACTCGGAGCACGGGTTGCTGGCGTTGATCCGCGCGGTGTTCGGGCAGGTGTGCCAGTCGTTGACCGTGGTGTCGAACTGCATCCCGGGATCGCCGCAGATGTGGGTCGCTTCGCCGATCTGCCGCATCAGGTCGCGCGCCTTGTAGGTCGCCGTGACCTCGTGCGGCGGCAGCACCGCCCGGGTCTGCCACTCACGGTCGTCCATCACCGCGCGCATGAACTCGTCGGTCACCCGCACGCTGTTGTTCGAGTTCTGGAAGAACACCGAGGCGTAGGCCGGGCCGGTGAACGAGCCGTCGTAGCCGGCGTCGATCAGCGCCCACGCCTTCTTCTCTTCCTCGACCTTGCAGTTGATGAACTCCTCGACGTCGGGGTGGTCGGCGTTGAGGATCACCATCTTCGCCGCCCGCCGGGTCTTGCCGCCCGACTTGATGACGCCGGCGAACGCGTCGAAGCCCTTCATGAACGACACCGGTCCCGAGGCGGTGCCGCCGCCCGCCAGCAGCTCCTTCGCCGAGCGGATGTTCGACAGGTTCGAGCCGGTGCCCGACCCGTACTTGAACAGCATGCCTTCGGTCTTCGCCAGCCCGAGGATCGACTCCATGGTGTCCTGCACGGAGTTGATGAAGCAGGCGGAGCACTGCGGGTGCTTCTCGAACCCGACGTTGAACCACACCGGACTGTTGAACGCCGCTTTCTGATACACCAGCAGATGCTTCAGATCGTCGCTGAAGGCCTGCAGATCGTCCTCGCTGGCGAAGTACTGCTGCGCCCGCGCCCAGGTCGTGATGGTATCGACCACCCGCCCGATCAGCTGCTTGACGCTCTTCTCCCGCTCGGGGGTACCGACCTGGCCGCGGAAATACTTCGACACCACGATGTTGGTGGCCTGCTGGGTCCAGAACCGCGGCATCTCGACGTCGCGCTGCTCGAAAACCAGTTCCCCCTTCTCGTTGCCGATGACCGCTGACCGCGTCTCCCATTCGATTTCATCGAACGGATCGAGACCCTCCCGGCTGAAAAAGCGCTCGAACTCGAGCCCCGGCGCCCCCACCGGCGCGGCGCCGGGAATGCGGGCCATGACCTGCGGGGTAGTGATCTCGAGTGACCCGGCCGAGCCTTGGCTCTGGCCTGCGGCAACGCTTTTCTGCATACGTCCCCTCCGAGCGTGGTCACTGCCCGTCCCCACGGCGTGACCGTCGTACGAATTTGTACTTAGGTGCTGCGTCATCCGGTGCCGGGCCTGGTCGGCGGGGTGCCCCCGGCCGGCCCCCGTAGAGGCCCCGTGAGCCCGTCATCCGCGGGCGCTGGGAGGCCCGCAGGTCCGAATGACGCGGGCCGGAAAGTTATCGCTCCGCGCCCGCCCTGTCAAGCTCGATCCTACAAGATGTAGGGGCTTGCAACTAGCTCTGACTCAACATCTTGCTGATTTCGTCATAAGCACGGGCTGTTCTTCTGAGTGCCCTATTTTGAAAGGGGGGGCACTGACGAGCCGGAAAGCGGGCTCTAGCGGCCCTGCAGCTCGTTGGCGAGCTTCTCGGCCTTCGACGCCAGTTCTTTGCCGAGCTCAAAGTTCGACGTCTTGATCGCGGCCTCGGCGCCCAGCATGAAGTCTTTGACCTCGTTGTAGGCCTTCTTCGCCCCGTCGCTGAGCCGCTGGAAGTTGACGTTGTTCAAGCCGATCTGCACTTTGGACAACGTGTCGCGAATCTGCCGCTCGGCGACGGCGGGATCGGCCGTGGCCGGGGTGCGGAGCAGCGGCGCGTTGTTCAGTGGAGGCGCAGGCGGCGGCTCGACCAGCGCGGGCGGCAGTTCGACCGGCTTCGGGTCCGGAGGCTTCTGGGTCTCCCGGGGAGGCTGCGGACGTGGCCGCGCCGCCGGCGGGGTCGGCTTCTCCGGCGGCAGATCGTTGACCGGCTCCGGGCTGGTCGTTTCCGGCGCTGGAGCGGGCTCGATAATCCGCGGCGGCACCGGCGGGACCTCGAGTGCCGGACGCTCCACCGGCGTGGCGGCGCGCGTGGTCACGCACGCCGACGCCAGCAGCGATGCTGCGAGCAGACAAGCCACCCGGCTGTTCATGTGAAAGGTCAATCTTACCGCGAGTCGGGTCCGCATCCGTCACACTGGTTCGCGGCAATCGGCGGGAGGCGTCGTCGTCACCGGGCAGCCTCGACCGCCTGACCGCGCTCGACGTTCAGTTCCTGGCTGATCGCCTGCGGGAAACGCAGGGTGAACTTGGTCCCTCCGCCGGGTGTCGACTGCACCTCCACCTCGCCGTCGTGCAGCTGGACGATGCGGAAGACCATGGAGAGGCCGATCCCGCTGCCCTTTTCCTTGGTGGTGAAGTACAGGTCGAAGATGCGCGGGAGATCCTCTGGCGAGATGCCCACGCCGGTGTCTTCGACCGACAGGGCGACGCGACGCCGTGACGCGACCCGGCACGCGAGCTTGAGCGAGCCGCCGTCGGGCATCGCCTGCAAGGCGTTTATCGCCAGGTTCAGCACCACCTGCATCAGCATGCCTTGGTCGGCGTTGATGTCCGGCAGCGCCGGCGGGCACTCCTGCCGGATGGTGACACGGCGGCGGTGCGCTTCCGGCGCAATCGTCGACACCACATCGTGGACCACGGTGGCGATCGCGACCGGCTGCAGCTTCAGCTCGTCGGGCCGGGCGAACTTCAGGAATCCCGCCACCACCTCGTCCAGCCGCTTGATCTCGCTCGAAATGATGTTGACGTGCTTCGCCAGGTCGAGCGGGCGCCCCGGTCCGCCGTTGGGCGCCGGCACGACGATCGGTTCCTTGATCGATCCGACCTTCTGCTTGAGCAGCTCGAGGTGAATCGTCATCGCGTTGAGCGGGTTCTTCACTTCGTGCGCCACCCCGGCGAGCAGCCGTCCGATCGCCGCCGCCTTGCGCGAATAGTTGAGCGTCGAGTGCACCTGGTTCAGATAGCCGACGTTCCGAGCGACCAACATGGCGCCGAGAAACCGGCGGTTGCTGTCCTCGATCGCGTGACACATCAGCAGGCGCTCGGTATCGGACTCCGCTTCCGCTCCGACCTCGAACGACCCGGTGCCGGAGAGGTCGGCGGCGCCGGCGGTCCCCCGCGGGGGCAGCGCCACCGAGACCGGCCCCGACGATCGGTGACCCGAGAGCGTGCGCGCGACCAGCTGGCGCGCCGGATGCGATTCCGGCAGATCCTGGAAGCGCAGGGCGCGCATGGCGGCGTTGGTGAAGTTCATCTCGCCACTCGGGGAGAACAGCGCGACCGCGTCCTCGAGGTTCTCCATCACCGACTCGTAGTCGGCGCCGCCGCCGGCGCGCAGTGTCCCCTCCTCCGACTGCCCGCCCTTGCCGACCGCCGCCAGCTGGGCGCTGACCTTGTCGAAGGAGCTGCCCAGATCCTTGAATTCCTGCTCGGGCAGATCGAGGCGCACGTCGAGCTCACCCCGGCCGAGCCGGTTCAAGCTGCTCTGGATGACGTGGATCGGGCGCAACAGCCACTGGGCCAGCAGCATCGCGACCAGCGAGGAGATCAACAGCGCGGCCAGGACGATCGTCACCGCGCGTTGCAGGGCGCCGCGCAGTTCGGTGCGAATCAGCAGCGTGGACACGCCGATGCGGATCGACCCGAACAGCTGATCGCCGGCGAGCAGCGGCTTGCGGACCTCGAAGGTCTGATCAGCGTAAATCCCCTGCAGCTGGGTGAGTGCGCCCGCCTTCACGATCCCGCTGAACTCCGGTTGCTCGGGAACGACGTCTCCCTCGCGCGACGGAATCGCGTGCGCGATCGCCACGCCGTCGGCCCGCACGATCGCCGCGTAGGTCATGCTGCCGGCATTGCCGATCGACGCATCGAGAATCGAACGGATGCCGCCGTCGTCACGCAGCGCCGCGTACGGGTCCGCCGGGTTCCGGCGGACCACTTCGAAGGTGCGCTGGAATAGCGCTCCAGACAGCAATTCGGCGCGGGACTCCGTCTCCTTCAGCAGAAACGCGGACAGCGCACTCAGATGGTAGGCGCTCAGGATCGCCACGACCGCCACGACCAGCGTCGTGACCCCCGCTACCTGCTTCGCTTTGATAGTCAAGACGAGCGTGTGCCTCGATCGGCGCGCACTACTCGCGCTTCGGGCCGGTCTCCGACCGGCCCGCCGCGAGATCGCGCATCCGGTTCAACTTGTTGTGCAGCGTCTTCAGGCTGATCCCCAGAATCTCCGCGGCTCGGGTCTTGTTGTTGCGGGTGTGATCGAGCGTCAGCACAATCAGCCGGCGCTCAGCCTCGTCCACGGTGGTACCGGGCGACAGCGTCACCGTGGGCAGCGTCTCCTCACCCTTCGCGACCAGCGTCGGGGGCAGGTGTTTCGTCTCGATGAAATCCCCTTCGGCCAGGATGGTCGCGCGCTCCATCACGTTCCTGAGCTCGCGGATATTGCCCGGCCACGGGTATTGCTCGAGCAGGTACACGGCCTCCTGTTCCACCGCACGGACCGCTTTCCCGTTGCGCTCGTTGAACTCCGCCAGGAAATGCTGCGCCAGCATGGGGATGTCTTCCTTGCGGTCGCGGAGCGGCGGCAGCTCGATCGCGAAGACGTTCAGCCGGTAGAACAGGTCCTCCCGCAGCTTGCCGGACTTCACCGCCTCCATCGGATTCACGTTGGTCGCGGCGATCACCCGCACGTCCACCGATTGCTCCTGCCGGCCGCCCAGCCGGCGGAAGGTCCGCTCCTGCAGGACGCGCAGCAGCTTGACCTGGGTCGCCGGCACCATCTCGGCGATTTCGTCGAGGAACAGCGTGCCGCGATGCGCCAGCTCGAACACGCCGGTCCGGCGATCGTGCGCTCCGGTGAACGCCCCCTTCTCGTGGCCGAAAATCTCGCTTTCGAGCAGCGTCTCCGGGATCGCCGCGCAGTTGATCGCCACGAACGGGAACGACGACCGTGGACTCAGCTCGTGAATAGTCTGCGCGATCAGCTCTTTGCCGGTGCCGGACTCGCCCGAGATCAGCACCGAGGCCACCGTCGGCGCTGCCTGTTCGATGACCCGGTAGACCGATCGGATCGTCGGGCTGTTGCCGATGATCCGTCCGAACGTTCCCGCCTCGCGAAGCTGGCGGCGCAGATGCCGCACCTCGCGCAGCGTGTCCTGCCGCTCGACCGCCTTCTGAAGCAGGATCTGCAGCCGCTGCGGATCGACCGGCTTGCTCAGGTAGTCGTACGCCCCTTCCTTGATCGCCTCCACCGCGGTCTCGACGGTTCCCTGAGCGGTCAACAGGATGAGGGTCAGGTCGGACAGTTGATCCTTGAGGGCCCGGAGCATGTCCATGCCTCCGACCCTGGGCATGACCATGTCGCTGACGATGATGGCGGGCCGGAAGCTGGTGACTTTGCGCAGCCCCTCCTCGCCGTCGGAGGCCGCCTCGGTCTGAAACCCCCAGGTCTGAACGAGCTCCGCCAACCCTTCCCGCGTCGAGGCATCGTCTTCGACGATCAGCACCCGTTCGCCGACCGGCTGCGTCGGTGGCGCTTGCACTTTTGCGTCTTCAGTTACATCCACCCGGCAAGTTTAACAGTGTCAACGTAAGGTTTACACGGTTTTGCCGATTTTCGGACGCCAGCCCAGGCATTTGGACGGTACGGGCGTTGCTCCTGTCGGGTCGAGGAACAATACATGAAAAAGCTGGTAGTTCTCGTCGTCGCTCTGGCGCTGACGTCGGCCTGCGCCAGGGACAGCGCGAGCCTGGAAATCAAGGCCGGAAGCACGGTCACGGTGGAAAAGAAAGATGGCGTGGTCGTCGCCGGCCGCCTGGTCGAAGTCAAACCGGAGCACGTCATCGTCGAAACGGTCGCTGGCCGTAGGGAAATTGCCCGTGCGGACATTGCGAGCCTTCGGGCGGACACGGCCGTGACCACCGCGCCAGCGCTGCCCGCCGCTGCCCCGTCGACCGCGTCGGGCTCGGCGCCCGCCACCGTGTCGACTCCGGCGTCCGACCGCGCATTGGGCTCAGCGGGGACTGCGGCGACGGCTTCGGATCCCAGGCCGGCAGCGACGGAATATCGTGAAGTCACGCTGCCGGTGGGAACGGTGCTGCCAGTTGAGCTGACAACCGCGGTCGCATCGGACTCGAGCAAGGTCGAGGATGCCGTGCGCGGCACGCTGCGCCGGGCGGTGACGACCGCCGCCGGAGTTCAGGCGTTCCCGATGGGGACGGCGGTCTCCGGCGTCGTCACCGCGGTGGAGCGGGCGGGACGAGTCAAGGGACGAGCCCAGGTAGCGTTCCGGTTCAGCACGATCGACCCGCCCGGAGATGCGGAGCGGCTCTCGATGCGAACCGACACCATCGCCCGTCAGGCGCAGGCGACGAAGAAGACCGACGCCGCGAAAATCGGCGGCGGCGCGGCGGGCGGCGCGATCATCGGCGGCATTCTCGGCGGCGGAGACGGCGCCGCGAAGGGCGCCGCGATTGGCGGCGCGGCCGGGACGGGTGTCGTGCTGGGCACGCGCGGCAAGGAGATTCGTCTCGGTGCAGGCACTCCGGTGTCGGTCCGTCTCTCGGCACCCCTGACCGTGAGAGTGCGGGTCGCTTCGTAGTTAGGCGGTCATTCCGGTTGGCAATTTCCAGTTGCCGGTTTCTTCACTCGGGAAGTTGGAAAGTGGGCGATTCAACTGGTCGAAGCAGCGCGTTCCGCTAGAGTGCTTAGTGGATCCGGCGCCCGATCCCGCCCCGGAGATTCTCCCTACCCGCCCGGTCGCTCCGCCCGATCCGACAACCGGTGGCCTTGCCGCGGCCGACCCTGCCGATCGAGCGGCTCGGCGCGTTCATCGAGGTGTTCCTCTGCTCCGGGTTGCCCACGCAACTCCTGGTCTTCCAGGCACTCACTTCCTTCGGGATGTCATCACGGGCCGCCGACGGTGGCTGGTCACCGGCGTTCATCGTCGCAATGGCGCTGATCGACATGGTGCTGATCCTGCTCCTGGTCTGGCTGTTCCTGCGAGCGCATCGAGAGCCGGTCGCGGCGTTCGTGCTCGGTCCGCGGCGGCCCGGCCGGGAAATGCTCCTGGGCGTGGCGCTGATCCCGGCGGCGTTCATGCTGGTCGTCGTCGTGCTGGCGGTCATCCTCACGCTCAAACCCGGACTGCACAATGTCGCGGTCAATCCTTTCGAACGCATGTTACAGACGCCGCGCGACGCCGCGATCTTCGCGATCGTGGCGATGCTCGCCGGCGGGGTCCGGGAGGAAGTCCAGCGCGGGTTCATCGTGCGGCGCTTCGATCAGTACCTCGGCGGCGGGGTGGTCGGCATCGTGATTTACAGCGTGTTCTTCGGGCTCGGCCACATCGACCAGGGCTACGCGGCCGCCATCGCGACCGGATCGCTCGGCGCCGCCTGGGGCATCGTCTACTGGAAGCGGCAGAGCATCATCGCGCCGATGATCAGCCACGCCGGCTTCAATCTCGCGCAGTTGCTCAAGTACGTGAGCATCGGGCGGTGACTTGCCGGGGGCTGAAGCCCCGACCTACAAAAGCCGGTTGTAGGGCGAACCCGCGAACCCGCGAACGCTATTTCGTCGCCGGCAGATACAACAACTGCACCGCGCCACGCCGCCGCAATCCCTCCACCCACTGACTGACGAAGGCCGCCCGCTGCGCCTCCACATCCTCGCCGGGCCCCTGGATGGCCGACGCGAAGCGCTGCCGCAGATAGGTGTCGATCCGAAGCGAGTCGCGCAGATGGCGGCGCAGTTCCTCGCGGCTGAGCGCCGACTGGTTGAGCGCGATCTCGAATGCCAGCGCGTCGGCGAACCGCCGTTCGATCGCCGCCACGCTCGCGGTGACGGCGGACTCGGTCGGCTCCGGAGGGGCGTAGCGGTCCACCTCGGCGAGCATCAGCCGGTGGTCGATCAGACGCTGCAGCGCCGCCCGCGACAGGATCGGTGTTGACGTCCGCCGGCACCAGGCCGAACTTCAGGGCCGCCCGCACGTCGGAGAGCGTGATGATCTGGGTATCGACGATCGCGAGAATGCGGTCGATGATCTCGGCGCGGCCGATCGTGGACGTTCCCATCAGGATCAGCGCGAGCGCGATCGAGCGGGCCAGCCTCATCAGAATGCCTGTCCGATGCTGAAGTGCAGCGCTGTACGCTTCTCGAGCTCGCCGCCGAACTGCCGCCGATCCATCTTGAAGCCGAGATCGACCCGGACCGGACCGATCGGAGAACGGTAGCGCAGACCAAATCCGTAGCTGCCGCGCAGCTCGGAGACGTCGAAGTCGGTGACGCGCTCGAACACGTTGCCGCCGTCGGTAAACACCGCCGCGCCGAGCTCCTTCCAGACCGGGATGCGAAGCTCGACGTTCATCACCAGCACGCCATTGCCGCCGCGCGGAAATCCGCGCGGGCTGATCGTCTTGGCGCTGCCCACGGTATCGAGCGCGAAGCCTCGGATCGTGGTGTCACCGCCGGCGAAGAACCGCTCGCTGGCCGGCAGGTCCTCGATCACGATCGGGTCACCCGGGATCGGCCGGCCGTCCGCATCCGTCGGCTGGGCCTCGCGCGGCAGGCCGTCGGCGAGCCCGACCGAGGCGCGGGTGGCCAGGACGACCGCGCGCGGGCCGGGCAAGCGCCGGAACCAGGAGCCCTGCAGATACGTCTTGAGGAAACCGACCTCGCCTCCGAGCCCGCGCAGGGCCGCCGCGGCCTCGCCCCCCGAGGAACGCACCGCGCGTCGGCTCGACCACGTCGTCCCTGGTATCGCGCGCGACCGCGCCGGAGAAGGCCGACAGACGGACCTGGGGAAACAGGCGGTCGATCTGGGACTGTTCCTGATCGCTCAGCCGCTCATCGAAGGTCCGGGTGGTACCGAAGGAGTAGCGGGCGCTGACGCGGATGGTCTGCGTGACGCGGCGGGTCACCTCCGCGCTGACACCTTTCCGCGCGAAGTTGAAGCTGGTTCGAACTGCCCTGCTCGACGGCGCCGGTGAGGATCAGGTCGGCATTCCAGAAGACCGCCGCGGGCTCACGGTAAGTGCCGATGACGCGGTACTCGCTGAACCCGATGCCGCGGCCATCCTGGCTCGGGGTCGTCGGGCGCATCCTCGGGGCGCAGGCTGACACGCGTGAACAGGTTGATCGAACGGTTCTTGCCACCAAGGTTACGTCGGCCGATGTCGAAGAACCCCCGCGGCGCGAACTCGAGCCGCTCCTGCGCGCCGCCACCGGTCGCACCGGCGCGCAGCACCTTCCCGGCCTCGAGACCGCCGCCGTAGCCGACCGAGGTCGCCGCCGCCTCCTCGACGGTAACCAGCACGTCACGCCGCGCCGCCGGCCCATGTTCGAGCTGACGGACGTCGATCCGCCGGAACAGCCCGAGCGCGCTCAGCCGGCGGCGGCTCTCGAGCATGTCTCTCAGGCCAAGCGGAGCGCCGGGCTGCAGCAGCACTTCCCGGCGGATGACCGCGTCCGACGTGCGGCGATTGCCGACGATGATGACGTGATCGACCAGCGTCTGGACCCCTTCAGCGATCGCGATCCCGAGGCTGACGCGGGTGCGATCCTCCGACAGCGACGGCGTCATCGCGACCTGCACGTTCGAGAACCCGAGGTTCAGATACTCGAGCTGCACCGCATCGCGGGCGGCCGCAATCGACGGTTCGTAGTACGGCTGTCCCACCTGCAGTTGCAGAGTGCGGCGGACCTCCGCCTCGCTCAGGGCCTTGGCGCCGGCGATCGTCACCTCGCCGAGCACGGCGCGAGGGCCTTCCGCGATCGCGATTTCCGGCCGAAGCAGCGCGGCCGCCCCGTCGGCGCCGGCATCGTTCTCCGACGACTTGATGTCGACCCAGCGGAATCCCTTGGTGCGGTACAACCGAACGAGAGCGCCCACGGTTGCGTCGAGGTGCGAGGCGACGTAGAGATCGCCGGGCTTCAGGACCAGGAGCGGCCGAATCTCGTCGAGCGACACCACGCTGTTGCCGGTGATTCGCACGCCCTCCGGCGCCACCCGGTAGATCGGGCCTTTCCGGACCGAGAACACGATCGTCAGGACCTCGTCGGTCTGCTGCGGCCGCACCGACACGTCCGCCTTCCAGTAACCCTGCTGGCTCAGGTAATCGCGAATCCGCTGCATCGAGTCCTCGAGCAGATCCTCGTCAACCGATCCTTCCCGTTCGAACGGGACCAGCTCACTGCGACGGTCGGCGGAAAGAGGGTCCCCTTCGAACGTGACGGTGACGATCGGACCCGACTGAATGTCGAGCGTCAGGCTGCCGACCCGGCCGTCTTCCGACAGTCGCGCGGTGTGGCTGGCGGCGGCCTGAAGATACCCCCGCCCCTTCAGACGGCGTTGATAGTCGGCCAGCCGTGCGTTCACCCTTTCACGCTCGTAGGGCCGGCCAGGGGCGAGGTCCAGACGCGACAGCAGCTCCGCGCGCGAGGCGCGAGGGTTCCCCACCACCTCGATCTCGCCGACGCGGGCCTGCGGTCCGGCGTCGATGTCGAAGGTCAGGATGATGCGCTCGGGATTGTGCAGCTCGGCGGATCCGGGCCGGATCGACACGTGAAAGTAGCCGCGATCTTCGTAGAGTTTCTGGAGCGCGCGAGCAACTTCCTGGGCGCGTGCCGGCTGCGGTGTCCGGCCGAACCGCTCGCTCACGGTATCCCGGAGCAGGCCTTCCGCGAGGCCCAACGCACCACGGAACTCGACGCGATCGGCGGCCCGGACCGCGATCAGGTTGTAGCGCAGGCTGACTGCGCCGTCCGCGGCGTGCACGGCTTCCACCTGCACGTCCTGGAATCGGGCCAGGCTGTAGAGGTGCGCGATGGACTCCCGCACCGCCGCCATCGAGAGATTCGCACCCGGTCGCGTCTCGACCAGATCGATCAGCGACGCGTCGGTGGTCGGTACGCCGTCGACCAGCACCTGGACGCCGGCGACCGGGCGGCCTGAATACGATTCGGGACCGGTCTGTCCGAAGGCACGCGGCGCCGCAGCAAGGACGAGGATCAGCAGGATCAGCCGGTTGGACATCAGAAGCTGTGGCGGACCCGGAAATCCACGGCGAACGTGCGGTCGCCGGTCTGGGTGAGCACGAAGCCGACCCGATCGTTCTGGTCGTATTCGAGGACGATGGCCTGGTCGCGCGCCGTAGTGCCGCCGAGCGCGCGTGAAAAGGTCAGGTAGGCGCGGGGCGACAGCCGCTTGCCGAGGATCAGCCGGGCCGACGGCGTCAGCGAATCGTTCTCGGTCCGAAGCTCGGGGAGATCTGCGCCGTGTCCAGCCGCAACGTCTCCTCGACCACGCGGCGGACCGGCGCGGATATCGATCCGGCGAGCAGCCGGGCGCCGGCCGCCTTGAGCAGCGCTTCTTCGGCCTGGGTCGCCCCGGTGGGACTGAGCGCGCGCAGCTCCGCGTTGGACACGTCGGTCGTCGTGCCGAACAGCAGCGCGATGATGTCGACTTCGGGCAGCGGCGGATCCGAGCCGAGATTCAGCGAAAAGCTGCGCGGCGTGCCGGTCACCCCGAGGGTGACCCGGAAGGTCTGTTGCGGAACCCGCACCCGGGTCTCCGCTTCGATGTCGAACAGCGGCTCGATGTTGCCGGCCGGCGGGGTCAGGAAATCGATGGTGCCGCGGGTGACGACGTAGCGATTGCCCTCGAAGACGATGCTGCCGCGATTGACTTCGGCCCGGCCGAAGATCGCCGGGCGGTCATACGTGCCCTGCAGCTTGAGATCGGCGCTCGCCACCACGTCGGCCAGGTTGTTCTGGATTCGCAGCGTGTTGTTCGCGCTGACGGTGATGTCGAAGCGCAGCGGCACACCTGAAGGCGCCGCCGGCCCGGCCGGCAACGCCGGTCCGCCGCCCCCGAGATCGAAGATGTTCGGATCGACTTCGAAGCGTCGCGTCCACACCGCGTCGTGCACCACCACCGAACCGCCGAGCACCGGCGCTGACGCCTCGCCGCGCAGCCAGAGGTCGGCGTCGACGGTCGAGCGGAAGCCCTCCGGGTAGCGCAGCCGCATTTGTTCGCCGACCGCGGTGAGGCTGAGCGCCCCCGGACCGAAGCCGTTCAACCCGATGCGGCCGCCGAGCGTCACCTGGCCTCCGGCGACGCGCGCATCGATGTCCTCGAGCCGGATGCCGCTGCCGTCGAACGAGATGGTGCCGTTGATGCCTTCGAGGCCGTGCGGGGCCGCCAGGTGCCGGAACCGGCCGTCGACGATGCGGGCGCTGCCGGAGAATTGCGGCTTGGCGAGCGGCCCCTTGACCTGTCCGAGCAGCGCGGCGGTGCCGCGGCTCCGCACGTTTCTGAAGAAGCCCTGGAGGATGCCGAGGTTGGCTTCGCCGGTCGCTTCGACCGCGACGACGGCGGCGTGGAGGTCAACCTGCCCGCCCATCTGGAGCTTGGTGCCGTCGCCGGCGACCCGCAGCCGGCCGATGTCGAGCACGTGCCGGTTCAGCGACAGCTGGATCGGCCCGTCGTTGGTCAGGGCGTAGTCGAACAGCTTGAGGCCGAGCTGTTCGACGGTCGTGCTCACGGTCAGACGATCGATGTTGGTGAGCTCGCCATCGACGCGCACCGTGCCGCTCGCGACCGCGGTCGTGAACGGCGACAACCGCGGCTCGAAGAAGCGCAGATACGGATCCAGCGACGTATCCTGGAACCGCATCGTCATCTCGGCAGCCATTGCCGGCGTGAGCTCGAGGCGGCCGGATCCGGAGACGAACAGGCGGGGCGAGGCCGCTTCGAAATCCGCACTGACCGTGTCGCCGCGCAGCGAGAGCCGGCCCGAGACCTGGCCGACGCCTTCATCGCCGGCGAACAGATCGTCGACGCGCACCTTGACGTCGTAGCGCGGCTCGTCGAAGTTGCCGGCGCCCGTCGCATTGAACTGGAGCAGACCCGAGAGCGGGGCGGTCGGGAACGAGGCGGTCCTCAGCGACTCGATCGGAATCCGGCGGCCATCCACGTTGAAGGAATAAGTCCCGTCCCAGCCGACCCATGCCGCGCCGGTGGCTTCGCCGGTGCTCTTCGCGATCTGAATGGTGTCGAGCCGGACGCCATTGCCTTCGAACCGCAGCGCCGAGGTCATCGTGTCGAAGGTCTCCCCGTAGGCGAGGCCGTCCTCGATCAACAGCCGTCCGAACCCGAGCGGGGTCTCGTAATTGCCGTAGACGTGGTATTCGCCCGAGACCACGCCGTCCATGTCGTAGTCGTCGAGCACGAAGGCGCGCTTGAGGTCGGCCATCGGCCGGCGCGTCATCTTCACCCGGGCGTTGATCTGCTCGCCACCGTCGCGGCGGGGATAGCCGAGCGAGAACAGGCCTTCGGCGGCGATCTCGGAGTCGCCCACGGTGATCACCGCGTTCTTGATGTTGGCGTAACTGTTCTCGATCACGACGTCGGCGCGGCCCTTGCCCCAGACGACGTTCCAGGCCCGCATCCGATCCCCCGAGAAGACCCCTTCGATGCGGGGGCGCGAGAAGGTTTCGAACATCACGCCGTCGAACTCGCCGTGGCCGCCGATCGAGATCGCGCCGGTCGACGATCCGAACGTCGTCATGATCCCCGCGAGCACGCGGTCACTCTCCTGCCAGTCGAGGCTGGTGACGTGAAAGGGGATGTTCGAGCGTTGGCCGTACGCAGTCCGTCCCTGGAACTCGACGTAGGTTTGCGGGGTCGCAACCCGGCTGGGGCCGAGCGTGATCCATTCCGGATCGAGCCGGTAATCGAGCCGGCCGGACACCGGAATGTAGCCGAGCGCCAGCGTCGAATTGAAGGGGCCTGGCGCCGGCTCGAGCCGCAGCTCTTCGTCGAGGCGGGCCGCCGGCATCTCGCGGGTCATGGTCTCGACGCCCGGCGGAGCGGCCAGTTCGATCACGCCGCCGCCGCGCTTCTCGGCCCATTTGCCGATCGGCCATGTGAAGCGGTTCTCTCCCGTCGCCCGGCCGGCCAGCCGGATGCCTCGCGTTTCGAGAAAGTCGGTCAACTGCGACAGGTCGACGTCGCGGTACTTGACGTCCCACGTGGCGATGGTCGGCCACCCCTTCTTGCCGAACGGCGCCATCCGGTAGTCGAAGCGCGCGGTCCCACCGTAGACGCCGCTGCTGGCGTCGGTGATCTCGAGACGATCCGGCAGCCACAGCACCGACCCGCGGAGATTGGGGAACCGCCAGTCGTTCACCCCGGCCACCGGACTGGTGAACGTGCCCTTCAACTCGCGGCCGCCCTTGAAGAGATGAAACGTGCCCTGAAAGTCTCCCTGCCCTGACGCCGTGAAGCGCTCGCGGTGGAAGAAGATGTCCTTCTGCCTGGCGAAGTCGATCTTCGACTTGATCCGGTAGATCTGCTCCGGCCACCGCCCGAGATCGACTTCGCCGTCCAACGTCGACGTGGCGCCGTCGCTCGTGAGATCGATGCTGATCGAAGACGATCTTGCCGCCGACGATCTTGAAGCGCGAGCGCATCGCGGTGCCGAATTGCTCGTACGACTGGATCTTGACGGTGCCGTCCGAGAATGTGGCCCGTCCCCGGTAGTCGTTGAACAGGTCGGCCCGATAGAGCGTGACGTTGAGCTTCCGGGCGACCGTGGTCCAGGGGGTGACGTGGTCCTCGTAGGTGAACTGACCGTCGCCCGCGTACACGGCCTTGACGGTGGTCGTGAAGCGGCTGGGACCGCGCGGCCCCTTTCGCTCCGGCATGATTCGCGGGAAGTTGTTCACGCCGTTCGGAAAGGTCTCGACGACCATGTTCCAGTCGGTCATCTCGACCGACTCGACGATCAGCTTGCGGGTCGCGATCGTCCACCAGGGAATGCGGATGGTGACCTTTTTTGCGGTCAGGAACGGACGGGCCGCTGGCGTCAGCCCTTCGATCACCAGGTCTTCGAAGACGAACACACCCGGGGTCATTCGGGCCGACACCCGACCGATGTGCAGTGGGCGGCGCAGGTAATTCGCCCCGGCCGTTTCCGCGCGCTTCCGCACCGCCGGACCGAGATCGATGCTGAGCGCGGTCAGCAGCAGCGCCACCACAATCGACAGCAGCACCGCCCCGAGGCGGACGACGACCCGGGGAACGCGGCGGCGTGCTCGCGCTGGCTCCGGGGATTCCGAGGGAAGCGGCACCTCGGCGTCGGTCTCTGTCGGCTTGGTGTCCATTCGAATGCGCTGGCCGGTGGCTGGCGAATGCCGCCGCTACTCGATCACTGCAAGGATGCGACCGGCTTCCACCGAGGTCCCCGGCGCCACCACAATCTCCCTGATCCGGCCGGCGCGCGGCGCCCTGAGCTCGTTCTCCATCTTCATGGCCTCGACGACGATCACGGCCTGCCGCGCTTCGACCTCGTCGCCCGCGGCGGCCAGCACCCGGACCACGCGGCCGGGCATCGGCGCCACGATGGTGACCTGACCGTCACCATGCCGCGCTCCCTCCGCGTGAGCGGACCGCCGGCCGTTGACCGTCGCACCGATGGTCCGCCCACCGAGGACGACCAGCAGTTCGCCGGGGCCGTTGCCGGGCACGAGCAGGGGGACTGTCACGTTTTCTGGAGAGTCGGGAGAAAACGTGACTGTCCCCCTGTCCAGCAACGATAGTCCGAACTCGCCGGTTCGCGAGACGTCGATCAGTCGGGTCACGCCGTCCAGCGTCATGCGGAACCGGCCGGCCCGATCGGTCCGCTCGACCGCGACGCTGAACGTGCGGCCGCGGACTTCGACCTCGAACGTCATCCCCGGAGCGCCTCGCGGCGGCCAACCTGGGTCCACGCGCTCCGCGGCGACAGCCTGCGGGCTGCCGGCCATGCCGCGCGCGGTTCCGCGGAGATACGTGTCCAGCGCCGCGGCCATGGCGATGCTCTCGATCTCGGCCTCCGAAAACTGGCTGAAGCTCTCGCCGCGGCGCTCGGCGAGCACTCGATCGAGATAGGTGGTGTCGTAGCGCCCCTCGAGATAGTCGGGCTGCCGCAGCAGCCAGAGAAAGAAGGGAATCGTGGTGCGGATGCCGAGCACCTGATACTCGGCGAGCGCCCTCGACATGCGCGCGACCGCCTCGCCGCGGGTTGGCGCCCAGGCAATCAGTTTGGCAATCATCGAGTCGTAGAACACCGGGACCGTATATCCCGCCACCACGCCCCCGTCATCGCGGATCCCGGGACCGGCCGCGGCGCGCAGGCCGAGGATCAGCCCCGGAGAGGGCATGAAGCCCTGATCGGCATCCTCGGCGTAGATGCGGCATTCGATCGCATGCCCGTTGGGGGACAGCGCGCGGGCGGGATCGAGGTCGAGCCGCTCGCCGCGCGCGATGCGAAGCTGCCACTGCACCAGATCGACGTCGGTCACCATCTCGGTGACCGGGTGCTCGACCTGCAGCCGGGTATTCATCTCGAGGAAATAGAACGACCCGTCCTCGTCCAGGAGAAACTCGATGGTGCCGGCATTGGTGTAGCCGACGGACCGGGCCACCGCGGCCGCGGCCGCGGCGATCCGCTCCCGCAAGGCCGGCGTCACCGCGAGCGACGGCGACTCTTCGACGACTTTCTGATGCCGGCGCTGGATCGAACATTCGCGCTCGACGAACGGCACGATGGTGCCGTGGTGGTCGCCGAGCAGCTGGATCTCGATGTGCCGCGGCCTGGTCAGCCGCCGCTCGAGATAGACCGCGGTGTCCCCGAAGGCTGACCCGGCTTCCGATCGCGCGGTCTCGACCGCGGCCCACAGGGATCCCGGCGCGTCCACGACCCGCATCCCCTTGCCGCCGCCGCCAGCCACCGCCTTCACCATGACGGGATAGCCCACCGCCGCCGCGGCACGGCTCACCTCGTCTGGGGATGCGGAGGCGGGCAGCGGCGCGTCGCTCCCCGGCACCACTGGAACGCCGGCCGCGATCGCCGCGGTGCGCGCCGCGGTCTTGCTGCCCATCATCGCGATCGCCGCGGCGGAGGGACCGATGAAGGTCAGGCCGGCCGCGGCGCAGGCTTCGGCGAACGCCGGCATTCTCGGCCAGAAAGCCATAGCCGGGATGCACCGCGTCGGCCTGCGACGTCCGGGCGGCATCCACGATCGCGTCGATGTTGAGATAGCTGGCGGAGGCCTCGTTGGCGCCGATGTGGACCGCGAGGTCGGCGTCGAGGACATGACGGGCCCCGCGATCGCAGTCGGAATAAACCGCGACCGTCGAGAGCCCCATCTCGCGGCAGGCCCGGATGATGCGGACCGCGATTTCACCGCGGTTGGCGATCAGCACCCTCACGGCGCGCTCCCGGCGTGCGGCGTCACAGCGGGATGTTCCCGTGCTTCTTGGGAGGATTGCGATCGCGCTTGGTCTCGAGGCCGGCGAGCGCGGCGATCAGCTTGCCTCGGGTCTGCCTCGGGTGGATCACCTCGTCCACGAACCCGCGTGACGCCGCGACGTACGGGTTGGCGAATTTCTCGCGGAACTCCGCCACCCGCTCGGCCCGGAGCTGCTCGCGATCGTCCGCGGCGTCGAGCTCACGTTTGTAGAGGATGTTCACGGCGCCTTCGGGGCCCATCACCGCGATTTCGGCGGTCGGCCAGGCCAGGTTCACGTCGGTCCGGATGTGCTTGCTCGACATCACGCAGTACGCGCCGCCGTAGGCCTTGCGGGTGATCACGGTGATCTTGGGAACCGTGGCCTCGGCGAACGCGAACAGCAGCTTGGCGCCGTGGCGGATGATGCCGCCGAATTCCTGGCGCGTGCCCGGCAGGAACCCCGGCACGTCCTCGAAGGTGATCAGCGGAATGTTGAAGGCATCGCAGAAGCGCACGAACCGCGCCCCCTTGACCGATGCGTCGATGTCCAGCGTGCCGGCGAGATACGCGGGTTGATTCGCCACGATGCCGACGGAACGGCCGCCGAGCCTCGCGAACCCGACCACCAGGTTCTTCGCGAAGTAACGATGCACCTCGAGAAAGGTGGCGTCATCCACGATCGCGTGAATGAGGTCGAGCATGTCGTACGGCTGGTTGGGCGATTCCGGGACCAGGCGATCGAGGGCCTCGTCCTCGCGGTCGACCGGATCGGAGGTGTCCCGCCGCGGCGCTTCGTCCACGTTGTTGCTCGGGAGATACCCGAGCAGCTCCCGGACCAGCCGCAGGCACTCGCGGTCGTCCGGCACGGCGAAATGCGCGACCCCGCTCGTCGCGTTGTGGGTCATCGCGCCGCCGAGCTCCTCCTTGGTCACTTCCTCGTGCGTCACCGTCTTGATCACGTCGGGACCGGTCACGAACATGTAGCTGGTGCCGTCGACCATGATGTTGAAGTCGGTGATCGCCGGAGAATAGACCGCCCCTCCGGCGCACGGCCCCATGATCGCGGAGATCTGCGGGATCACCCCGGAGGCCAGGGTGTTCCGCAGGAAGATGTCCGCGTAGCCGGCGAGCGAGAGCACGCCTTCCTGAATGCGCGCCCCGCCCGAATCGTTCAGGCCCACCACCGGCGCGCCCATCTTCATCGCCAGGTCCATGATCTTGACGATCTTGGCGGCGTTGGTCTCCGAGAGCGATCCGCCGAACACCGTGAAGTCCTGCGCGAAGGCGTAGACCACGCGGCCGTCGACGCGCCCGACGCCCGCCACGACGCCGTCGCCCGGGATCACCTGGTCGGCCATCCCGAAATCGCGGCAGCGATGGGTGACGAGCTTGTCGACTTCCTGGAAGCTCCCGGCGTCGAAGAGCAGATCGATCCGCTCGCGGGCGGTGAGCTTGCCGGCGTCATGATGACGACGCAGCCGCTCTTCCCCGCCCCCTTCCTCCGCGCGGCGCTCCAGATCCTCCAGGTGCTTGATTCGGTCCATTACCAGGAATGCCAAAATGCCAAAAATGCCAAAAATTGAGAGCGCTCACCCCAGCCTCGAAGAATTCCAATTTTGGCATTCTTGGCATTTTGGCACTCTTGGCATTCAGGCCTTGACCGTCTGAGCTTTCTCCCAGTCCTTGAGGAACCGTTCGAGCCCGATGTCGGTCAGCGGGTGCTTGAACATCGCTTCGATGACCGAGGCTGGACAGGTGCAGATGTCCGCGCCCATCCGGGCCGCGTCGACGATGTGGATCGGGCCGCGGGTGGAGGCGACGAGGATCTCGGTGGTGAAGTCGTAGTTGTCGAAGATCTGCACGATGTCGCTGATCAGGTTCATGCCCGAGGTCGCGATGTCGTCGAGCCGTCCGACGAACGGGCTCACGTAGGTGGCCCCGACCTTGGCCGCGAGCAGCGCCTGGGTTGCCGAGAAGATCAGCGTGACGTTGACGCGGTGGCCTTCGGACGTCAGCGTCTTGCAGGCCTGGACGCCGGCCTTCGTGAACGGGACCTTGACCACGATGTGCTTGTCGATCTTGGCGAGCTCGCGCCCTTCGCGGAGCATGCCGTCGACATCGGTCGCGACCACTTCGGCACTGGTCGGGCCCTGCACGATGTCGCAGATCCGCTTCAACAGCTCCCGATAGTCCCCCGGCTCCTTCGCCAGCAGCGACGGGTTGGTGGTGATGCCATCGATGATGCCGAGCGGCACCAGCGCTTCGATTTCCTTGAGATTCCCGGAGTCGATGAACAGCTTCATAGGTGCCTCACTTCATTGCCAAACATGTCCGCCTTCGCGCCAGGGATTCAGGCGCGCTACGGCGAGACCTCGCCATAGCTTGTCGCCCGGATTTCTCGCGACAAGCGGCCAAAAGTGCCAAAAGTTCAAGAGGCTCCCGGCAATTTTGGCACTCTTGGCAATTTTGGCATTTTTGGCATTTCATCGAGCGGTTTCTTCCACCCGTGCGGACTGCGCGCTCATGTTGGGCGGCGTCGCCGAGTCGACCGCCACGATGGCGTAGACGTAGCGCATGCCGGGCTTGACGGTCGCGTCGCGATACGACGTCTCGGCGATTGGCGCCGCGGTAATCGCCTTGAGCGGACCATCCGGGGCATCGCCGCGCAGCACCAGGTAGCCGGCCAGATCCTTCTCGGGGTTCGAGTCCCAGATCAGGCTGATCTGACCGGGCGTCGGGACCGCGGCGAGCCCGGTCGGCGCCGCCGGCGGGAACTCGTCGCGAGGCGTGATGCAGCGCGGCTCCGACGGCTCCCCTTCGAGGCTCACGCCATCGACGAGCGCAATGGCGCGCACGCGATAACACTGTTCCTGGCCGAGCGTGGCATTGGTGTCCTCGAAGCCGGGTGCGGTCAGCGGCTTGGAGTTGAGCGGCTGCATCAGATCGTCGCCGCGGTAGACGTTGTAACTGGTCGGGGTATCAGCCGCCGTCCACTCGAGGACCACGGCGCGCTCGGTCACCCGCCCCTTGGCGTCCTGCGGCGGCGCCGGCAGGTCGACCAGCGGAATCGCCAGCGGCGCCGATGCGGTGCCGGGCCGGCCGCCGCTGGTGACGCCGCGCGCGATGTAGAGGCGGCGAACATGCTTGGGAACCGGTGGTGCCGCGGCCGCCGGGGGCGTGCCCGGCGGTGCCGTGGCGGGAGCGGCCACGGCGGGAGGGGTCGTCGCGGGAGCAGCGACCGCGGGAGCAGCGGTCGCCGGCGCAGCGGCGGCCGGGGGCGTCGCGGTCGTAACAGGGGGCGCCGCCGCGGCCGCGGGCGTGGCCTCGGCGCCCGGAACGGTCGCGCGTGGAACCGGCGGCTTCACGGGTTTCTTCACCGGCTCCGGCGTCAGCTTCGCCGCGGTCAGCTCCTCGTCGAACGAGACCGCGGTGCCCGGCTCCGGCCGCTTCTCATCCGGCGCGGGCTGCTCGCCTGCCTCCAGCACCGGGCGCACCGCGATCTGACCGATCAGGTGCTCTTTCGACATGATTTCGGCCGCCGATGGCTCGCCGCCGGGGGCCACCGTCATCGCATAAATCTCCACCCGGTCGAGCTCCAGCGCTCCGGGGCCATTCTCATTCCGGTTCGGCAGGACGAAACGAAGACGCACCTGGTCGCCGATCCGCCGCACCGCCGGCTCGGAGACGCCCGCCGGCACCAGGTGGAGCGGCGCGAGCGGCGGTCCCTTCTGACCACAGGCGCTCATCAGCCAGCAGAGCGCCATCAGCATGAGGCCGTACGGCCACCTGGGGCGGTGCATCAGAGAACGTAGCGCGAGAGATCTTCGTTGCGCACGATGTCGGCGAGCATGCGGTCGACGTAGGCCTCGTCGATGGCGACGATCCGATCCTGCAGCTCGGGTGCCTCGAACGACACCTCGTCCAGCAACTTCTCCATCACCGTGTGCAGACGCCGCGCGCCGATGTTCTCGGCGCGCTCGTTGACGATGCTCGCGTAGTCGGCGATCCGCTCGATCGCGCGTGGGGTGAACGAGAGCTCGACACCCTCGGTCGAGAGCAGCGCCGTGTACTGCTCGATCAGGGCGCTCTTCGGCTCGGTCAGGATCCGGACGAAATCGTCGCGCCCGAGCGCTTCCAGCTCCACCCGGATCGGGAAGCGGCCCTGGAGCTCCGGAATCAGGTCCGACGGCTTGGACACGTGAAAGGCGCCCGCCGCGATGAACAGGATGTGGTCGGTCCGCACCATGCCGTACTTCGTGTTGACGGTGGTGCCCTCGATGATCGGCAGGATGTCGCGCTGCACCCCTTCGCGGCTCACGTCCGGGCCATGCCCGCCCTCACGGCCCGCGACCTTGTCGATCTCGTCCACGAAGATGATCCCGGACTGCTGCACCCGCTCGACCGCGGCGCGGGCGACGGTCTCCATGTCGATCAGCTTCTGTTCCTCTTCCTGCGCGATCGCCTCCCGCGCCTCCGGCACCCGCAGCTTCCGCTTCTTCGTGCGCCCCTGGAACAGGCCTGGAAGCATGTCCTTGATGTTGATGTCGACTTCTTCGACCGACGACCCGGCGATGATTTCGAACGACGGGAAGCTCTTCTCGCGCACGTCGATCTCGACATGCTTGTGGTCGAGCCGGCCGTCGCGCAGCTGTTCCCGCAGCTTTTCCCGGGTCCGCTGCGCCTGTTCGCGCATCGACGCCGCGTTGGTGTCGTACTCCGACGCCGGCGGCAGCGGCGGCAGCAGCAGATCGAGGATGCGCTCCTCGGCGGCCTGCGACGCCTTCTCGCGCACTTCCGCCCGCCGCTCTTCCCGCACCATCTCGACGCCGAGCTCGACCAGATCCCGCACCATCGACTCGACGTCCCGGCCGACGTAGCCGACCTCGGTGAACTTCGACGCCTCCACTTTGATGAATGGCGACTGGGCCAGCCGCGCCAGCCGGCGGGCGATCTCGGTCTTGCCGACCCCGGTCGGACCGATCATCAGAATGTTCTTGGGCGCGATCTCTTCCGCGAGGTCGGCCGGCAGCTTCTGCCGCCGCGTCCGGTTGCGCAACGCGATCGCGACTGCCCGCTTCGCCTGCGCCTGGCCGATCACGTACTTGTCCAGCTCCGCCACGATCTGACGCGGGGTCAGCGAGGCGGCGGTGGTGGTGCTGGTTTCGGGGAGATAAATCGCCATCGGCTACAGGGACTCGATCGTGATTTTTTCGTTCGAATAGATACAGATGGCGGCGGCGATCGACATCGCCTCGGCGGCAATCTGCCGGGCCTCGAGCGGCGTGTGCCGGGCCAGCGCCTTGGCCGCCGCGAGCGCATAGGCGCCACCCGATCCAATCGCAATAATCCCATCGTCCGGCTCGATCAGATCGCCGTTGCCGGACAGAAGATAGGTCGACTTGCTGTCCATGACCAGCAGCATCGCTTCGAGCCGGCGCAGCATGCGGTCGGTCCGCCAATCCTTGACGAGCTCGACCACCGATCGCTCCAGGTTGCCCCGGTGCTGATCGAGCTTGGCTTCGAAGCGCGAGAACAGGGCGAATGAGTCCGCCGCCGACCCGGCGAACCCGGCCAGCACCCGATCGTTGTAGAGCTTCCGGATCTTGCGGGCCGTCTGCTTGACGACGGTATCGCCGAAGGTGACCTGGCCGTCACTGGCCATGACCGCCTGCTCGCGGTGGCGGACCGCCAGGACCGTTGTGGCGTGGAACATAGAAAAGCCGATCGTATCAAAGACCCCTCGATCGGCGTCGTGCCCCCGGGCCCGACACGTTTGGAGGACACAGGTGTTGTTGAAGCATGACAACTCTGCGTCAGTTAACGCGATACAATGGCAGAATCCCGAGCGATGCCGGCAGCTCGACCTATGGCAGCATCGTTGCTTTTCCCAGCCCTGAGGAGCGTGGTCATGACTCGCGGCAAATTCTTGGTGGCAGTCGGCGTGACGGCGTGGGCACTGGGCACCGCCCCGGCATGGGCCCAGCGGGAGCGTGGCGGCGGCGCGGAGACGACCGGGAGCGCTTCCGACCGTTCCTCGGGCGGCTCGAGCACCAGCTCCGGGGGCGGAGGCAGCACCACCAGTTCCGGAGGCGGCTCGTCTTCGTCGTCTTCGTCAGGCGGCGGCGGGTATTCGGCGCCCTCCACGCCGTCGGGTTCCTCATCTCGTGAATACGCGACCGCTCCGGTCCGCCCGGGCCGCGAGGATCGCGAAACGGCGCAGGGCCGTTCACCCAGCAACGGTGGCGGCGGCCGTCGCCCCAGCGCCGACGGCGGGAGCGACCGGGGCGGCTCGCGAGCCGTTCCTCGGGGCTCGGATTCGAACGGCGGCTCGAACGATTCGCGCACGGCGAATGCCTCGAGCGGTGACAACGACTCGCCATCGCGCCGCGCGGTTCCGACCTACAGCCGGCCGTCTGATGGCCGCACCGTGACCGGCAGAGCCGTGGATCGGCCGGCCGGCTACTACCCCGGGGGCGGCGGCAACTCGCCGATCATCTACTATCCGGGCTACGGTTACGGCAACCGCATTTTCTATCCCGGGTACGGCTTCGGCCTCGGCTTCTACGACCTCGGATGGTACGACCCGTACTACTACGGCGGCTATAGCGGCTACGGCGCCGACGCCGGCTATGGCAACTTCGGTGGCGGGTACGGCGGTGGATACCAGTCCGGCTCCGGGATCAGCTCCTACGGCCGCGGTCCGGTCGGGTCACTGCGCTTGAAGATCAAGCCGCGCGACGCCCAGGTTTACGTCGATGGATATTTCGTCGGCGTCATCGACAGCTTCGACGGGGCGTTCCAGAAGCTCGGGATCGACGCCGGCGGCCACCGGATCGAGATCAAGGCGCCGGGTCACCAGCCGATCTCGTTCGACGTGCTGATCACGCCGAATGAAACGGTCACCTACAAGGGCGAGCTGCGCCGCATCCAGTAAGTCGATCTCCGGATCGCGGGCGTCGTGCTCTCCACGGTCGCTGCAATCTCAGGCCTCTACGATGTCATCGTAGGGGCCTTTTTGTTGGTGCGTCCTGACCTGCTCGCGTCGCTCTTCGGGGTCCCGCCGGCGAATCCGCGAATCTTCTCCGACCTCAACGCCTTGTTCCTGCTCTCCGTGGGGATCGGCTACGCGCTCCCGTGGCGTGAGCCGGACCGCTACCGCGCTTACATGTGGGTGATGGGTCCGGGATTGAAAGGCGCCGGGGCGGCGGTGTTCCTGCTCGACTACTGGCTGCGCGGCTCACCCCGGTCGTTCCTGCTGTTCGCGGCGAGCGACGGCTCGCTGGCGCTCCTCACCCTCGTCGCGCTGGTGCGGACGCCGGCGAAGATCCAGGGGGGTGACTCCTTGAGCGCCAGCCACCCGGGCGCTCGGACTGGCGATCGGGGAAACTCGTCACGCTAGGATCACAGGAGGGCCAGGAGATCAGGAGAAAGAAAATTATTGGTTTCCTCCTGATCTCCTGGCCCTCCTGTTAGATTACCGGCCGTCGAATCACCCGTGTGCTGCTGAAACCACCCCGAGGCCTCGAGCCGGAGCCTTCCGGCTGAAGCCGGAAGCCACGCCCTCAATTCACGCCCGTCCACTCTTCGCGCGCCGGGTGAACCAGAAATACAGCGGGATGCCCGCGGCGATCAGCAGCAGACCGACACCAGTGACGCGCGGCTGGCGGTAGATGGAGTTGACCACCATCACGAAGCTGAAGAACACGAAGATGGCGGGCGTCCAGGGATACCCGACCGCTTTGAATGGCCGCGGCGCGTGCGGGTCGCGCGCCCGCAGGACGAACACCGCCGCCACCGCGATCCCGGCGAACAGCGTGATCGCGAACGCGACGTAGTTGCCAAGCGCGTCGAGGCTGCCGGTCAGAATCAGGACCGTGGCCCAGGCCGCCTGCCCTGCGACCGAGATCCACGGCGTCTTGTAGGTCGGATGGATCCGGGCGGCGGCGGGGAGGAACACGCCGTCGCGGGCCATGGCAAAGTAGACCCGCGGACCGGCAAACGTCATCGCGTTCACGCCGGCCACCAGGCCGATGATCGACACGATGCCCATCACGTCGCCGGCCCTCACACCAATCAGCCGCTCCGCGGCGACGTCGAGGACGCTCCCCTTCACCGTCACCAGCTCCTGGATCGGAATGACCTTCAGATACAGCACGTTGATCAGGATGTAGATCAAGGTGACCGCGCCGGTGCCGAGCGCCAGCGCTCGCGGCAGGTTCCGGCCCGGGTCGCGGACCTCTTCGGCCATGTAGGCGGCGGCGTTCCAGCCGGAGTAGACGAACATCACGATGATCAGCCCTTGGAGCCACCCGGTCGCGGTGGCGGTTCCGGCTGATTGCGCGAGCGGTGTCGAGGCGGGCGCGCTCATCGCCAGACCGACCGCGATGAAAACCAGAAGCGCCCCCACCTTCAGGATCGTGAGCGCATTGCTGACGACGCGGCCAGGCCCGACGCCGCGGATATGAATGATCGCGAGCAGCCAGACGATCGCGATAGCGATCATCGACTGGTTGGAGACGGTCAGGGTGAGATACGGCAGCGGCACGTGCAGCCACGGCGTGGAATTGGCCGCCCCGGGCGCGAATCGCTCCAGGTAGAACGGAACGATCATCGCGTTGGCGGCAATCGCACCGGCGAACCCGGCGATGAACGACGTCCATCCGGTCAGGAATCCGGCGAGGCCGCCATAGGCTTCCCGAAGGTAGACGTACTCGCCTCCCGCGCGCGGCCGCAACGCGGCAAGCTCCGCATAGGCCATCGCGCCACAGAACGCCAGGAAGCCGCCCGCAATCCAGATCGAGAGGAACAGCCAGGTGTTCGGGGTATTGGCCGCGATCCCCGGCGGGAAGAAGAGAATCCCTCCCCCGATGACATTCGCCACGATGATTGCCGCGGCGTCGAGAGGGCCGAGCCGCCGCTCGAGCCCAGGGCCAGTCGGCGACGGTACGGATCGAGATGACGCGGAAGTGGCAGCCATATGAGAAGCAGCGGAGCGGCGTTGAGGGTTATCGCACGATCAGCTGGCGCTGAACGTCGACCGTGCCGATCTCCACCCACTGCGAAGAGCTGTACTTCGCGAAGATGCGGGCGCGGACGTCACGGAACTGGCTGTTCTTCAGCATCTCGAGCCGGCTTTGTGGAGGCTCGCCGGTGTAACCATTCGGGAGCCTCACCACTAACGGGTCGGTCTCGTTCCCGTTCTTGAACTCGGCGCGCTGAACGAAGACGTCCTCCCAGGGTTCCTCGACGTTACTGCCTGGCGGCGGCACGTACCGGAAGGCGATGTTGAGGGCGATAGCGGACAGGTCGACGTCCGGCTTCTTCCTCAGCGTGAACGTGACGCTCGGCACGATCTTGTTCTTGCCGTCGACGATGCCGGCGTCGAACCAGCCGCTGCTGGTGTCGGTGACTTCGAGCGCCTGCTTGACGTCCACTGAGCGGCTGCAGGCGATCGCGACGGACAGGACCGCGAACAGCAGGCACGCGCGGAGCGGGCACCGGGCAAACATGCGGCGATTGTAGATCAGAACTCCCGGGCTTCCACGCGCTCCCGGATCTCCGCCTTGCGGGTCCGATCCGCGTCATAAATGGCCAAATCGCTCCCCTTGATCCGGAGCACCAGGGTCGAGCTGTTCACGATCTCGCTGGGTCCGTACGGGCTCTCCCCCCGATGCGCGGCCACTGTCAGCCATTCGTCGGGATGGATGTTCATGCCGCGGCTGTGTTCCAGCATCGCGTCGATTAACGCGCCCTTGATGGCATCCCGATAGACGGCGCTCGGGTCGCGCAAGGCCGGCAGGTCGGCGACCGGCAGGGTGTTCGCGGCGCGAATCATGTTGCGGTCGGCGGCATTCCCGGGGTCGGCGGCCAGCCCCGGCATCGGCCCGACCAGCACCTCGAGCCGCTTCAGTCCATTCTCGGCCTCGATTTTTGGCGCACCCTCGGGCACCGAGCCGAACGCGCGGCGCACCGACTCCAGGGCGCTCGCCACCGCCCCGTCTCGCTCCAGCGTCGTCACCGACAACACCAGACTGGTCTGCATCTCGGGGATTTCCACGTGGAAGAAGACGCCGTAGCCTTCGAGCTGAAATCCGCGCGCGCGCGCCTGGCCGGTGAAGAACGACATGTTCGGACTGCCGTTCCCGAGCTGCTCGGCGAGCTGTTCCGCACCACCGAGCACCGCGCGTGACAGCACGGCCTCCATCATCCGGATCGAGTGCCGGCGGCTCTCGGCCACCGACGATGGCCGCGGCTGGGTCCCGGCCTGCGCGTGCGCCTGCCGGCCGCCCGGGACGGCGAGCATCACCACCAAACCTGCGAATGCTGCTTTCCTCACCATTTCACCCTCTAATGAATTTCACCGCTGCGACGCCGAGGCGCGGTAGAGCGTATCGATCGAGTCACGATGCAGCCGCAGCTGCTGATTGGTCACGCCTTGAACGCGGCCGATCACATCCTGGAGCCGGGTGAAGTCGGAGACCCGCGCCGCGCTGAAATCCTTCCACACCTGCGATACCTGGAGCGCCATCTCCTCGCGGTGCCGTGCCTCGTTCGCTGCCATGATCTTGCGCAGCTCCGGCGCCGTGATCGCCGCCGGCGTCGTCCTGGCGGCCATGACGGTCTGGCTGGTGCGCGCCTGCTCGAGCTCCGCCAGCCGGCTCTCGAGCACCCGCAGGGCGGCCTTCAGTTGTTCTGACTGTTCTGACGACACGCCGGCGCCGGCAGCTTGGACCGGACCCGGCGTCGCGGCCGGCGGCGTTCCGGCGCGCTCCGATGCCCAGCCGGTGCGCACCACGAATCCCTCGGGCCCGTATCGCAGCTCCACGTGCGCGATTGCCGCGGCGCCGGCCAGCACGAGCAGGCTCGCCGCGGCGGCCATCGCCCACTGCGGCACGAAGCCGAAGCGCTTCGGCGCGGGCGCGACCGGTGCGGAGGCCGGAGCGGCGCCTCGGACGATATGGAACGTGAATTCCGGCTGCGGCGGAGACCAGGTGGTCAGGTGCTGCCGGGTCTGCTGAAGGCCGGCCACCTCCACCCGGCACTCCTCGCAGAGCGCGAGGTGCGCCTCGACGGTCTGGCGCTCCCCGGCGTCGAGTTCGTCGTAGAGGTATCCAATGAGCTGCTCTTTGTTACACATGGTCATCCCACCCGTGCGATTTCCACCGGCGATGGCGGCCGGGCGCCGTCATCCCTTCGGGCCACCGAATATGCTCTCGACCCCGGCGTGCGCCAGTTGCTTCCGCAGCACGCCGAGCCCCTGATACAGACGTGTTTTCACGGTGCTGAGCGGGCAATCGAGGAGATCGGCGATCTCCTGAAACGTCAGGCCGTGGTACTCCTTCAAGACGATGGCGGTTCGTTGTTCGTCTGGCAGCATCGCCATCGCCTTCGCGACCGCTCGACCGAGCTCGCGCCGGGCGACGAGATCTTCGATCGATTCCGCCGGCTCGGCCTCCGAGGCGAGCTCGACCAGGTCGACCCCCTCGGGGGCCTGGGCGACCGGCGCGCGCCGCTCACGCCGGATCCAGTCGCGACACAGGTTCAGCGTGATCCGGTAGAGCCAGGAGGAGAATTTTGCCTGCCCCTTGAAGCCGCCGAGCGCACGGAAGGCGCGGAGGAAGGTTTCCTGGGCGACGTCGCGGGCGTCCTCTTCACGGCCGATAACCCGGTACGCGAGCGCGTAGATCGGCCGTTCCCAGCGGACCACCAGCTGGTTGAAGCTGTCGAGATCGCCGCCTCGTGATCGGGCGACCAGTTCTTCGTCTGTCGACGCCATGTCTCCTGGTCGCCCGGCTGGGAGGCGGCCGCCCGGCGGTCGTAACGGGCTCGCCGGGGCCGTCTGACGGGATGGGCCGAGAAGGGCTACCGTCAACAGCGTTTAGACGCTCTGGCGGCCGGATTGGCCGGCCCGTCCGTTTACCTTTGCGCTTCAACATCTTAGAATGCCTCTCCACCGGATGTCAGAGCCCCACGGACGAACCCGGCGCGATTTGGCAGACGGCGTCGAGGTCGCCTCGGCCCATTTGGAACTTCGACGGCTCCGCTCGGCCGCCGCCTTCCATCAGGGGCTCAGGGACCTGACGATCGCGTTCTCGCAGAACGTCTCGTCCGCGCTGAGCCTGGACACCGCGCTCCAGACGCTGGCGTCGGACGCTAATAGTCTGCTCGGTGCGACCCGCACCTCGGTCTGGCTGCACCAACGCCGCGCGCGGCGGCTGGTCCTCGCCGCCTCCTCTGATCGACAGTACGCCAAGACACCGGCCGAGGTGTCGGCCGACGATCCGTTCGCGCCGGCGGCCCATGGCATGCGCCTGGAGCTGCCGGCGTTCCTGCAGGACGCTCAGGGGCCGGTGCTGCTCGCCCCGCTTCGCGGCTGGCGGCGCGCCCTCGGGGCGCTCGTCGTGGATGGCCCGCTCAGCGCCGACCTGGAGGAGGACCAGCGCGCCGACTTCGCCCGCGAATTGAGCCGGCAGATGTCGGCGGCGATCGAAAACATCCAGCTGCTGGACGAGGTCCTGCGACAACGCCGGCTGCTCGAGGACACTTTCAACTCCCTGTTGGATCTCGTCGTCGTCACCGACGATCAGTTGCGGATCGTGCAGGTGAACGAGGCCTTCGTCGAGCGCACGGCGCTGTCGCGGGCCGAGTTGATGGATCGCGCGCTCGAATCGCTGGTCGGCCCCGAGCTGGCCGCGTGGGCGGCGACGGCGGACGCGGCGGACGCGGCGAGGGATCGCGGACGGACCCGCCGGTTCGAGGATCCCCGGCTGGGCGGCACGCTGCTGGTCACGATGACGCCGCTCATCAGCACCGCCGGCGATCCCGCCGGTCACGTGATCGTCGCCCGTGACATCACGCACGAGATCCGGCTGGAACAGGAACAGGCGGCGCTCCGCGAACGGCTCGCGCAGTCGGAAAAGCTCGCGGCGCTCGGCCAGTTCGTCGCCGGCATCGCCCACGAGATGAACAACCCGCTGCAGGGCGTGCTCGGCCATCTCGAGCTGCTGATGGAAACGTCCACCGACGCCCGCCCGCTCCGCCGCGATCTCCGGCGGATTTACCACGAAGCGGATCGCGCGGCGAAGATCGTCCGCAATCTGCTGGTGTTCGCCGGCTCGCGCCGGATGGTGCGCCGCCGGATGCGGGTCAGCCGGGTGCTGTCGCGGGCGATCAGCAGCCGGGCCGCGGCGCTGTCGCGAGCGGCCATCGAGGTCACACGAGACGAGGCCGCCGATCTCCCCGCCGTCCTGGGGGACCCGCTGTTGATGCACCAGGCGTTTCTGAACATCCTGATCAACGCGGAACATGCCATCCTCGGCACCGGCCAGGCGGGACGGATCGAGGTGACGGCGATTTACGACGCGCGCGACCATCGAGTCGTGACCAGCGTGAAGGACTCCGGCCCCGGCATCGCAACCGACGCGCTGCCGCGCATCTTCGACCCGTTCTTCACCACCAAGGACGTCGGGCAGGGCACGGGGCTGGGCCTGGCGATCACCTACGGGATTATTCAGGAGCACGGCGGGACGATTGCCGCAGCCAACGCGACGGCCGGAGGAGCGGTGTTCACCATCAGCCTGCCGGCGGCCGAGTGAGCGGCTGGATTGGTAATAGAGTACGCTAAAGCGCGATGGAAGAAGGGTTCCTGACCACCGAGGAGGTACTCGAGTATCTCCAGGTCAACCTCCGGACGGTGTACCGGCTGATCAAAGCCGGGAAGATTCCCGCGGTGCGCGTCGGCCGTCAGTGGCGCTTCCGCAAGCGGGACATCGACGCTTGGCTCGAGAGCCAGCGCCCGCGCAACATCCGGCCGGCGCCAGCCACCCGCCTGCCCGCGCCCGCCACCTCGCGCCCACGCGTGCTGGTCGTGGACGACGAGGCGAGCATCAGGGATTTGCTGGCAAAAACCCTGGCCCTGGCCGAATATGACGTCGATCTCGCACCGGACGGCCGGGCGGCGCTCGAGCGCCTTCGCATCATCCCTTACGACTTGTTGATCACCGACCTGAAGATGCCGGGCGTCGACGGTCTGACCGTGATCAAGGAGGCGCGACGGCTCAAGACGGATATTCCGGTGATCATCATCACCGGCTTTTCGACCGAGTCGAGCGCCATCGAAGCGGTCAATCTGGGTGTGTCCGGCTACCTGACCAAGCCCTTCCGGGTCCCCCGCGTGCTCGCCGCCGCTGCCAAAGCGCTCGGCGAGTAGCCCGCAACCACTTCATCCCCAAACAGTTAGCGTCTTTCTCCAGAATTCTTGTCGAAGCCCCTTGACGAGAGGGGGTGGATCCGTTTACATTGTCTTTGTCGCGGTTGTCATATAAAGTTCTTTAAATGGCTTCTAACGACATCGTTTGTCAGCATCGATAGGACAGTGGAACATGAGCAGCAAGGCAGCCATTCCCGCCTTCCTGACCACTGAAGAGGTGCTGAGCTGTTTGAAAGTCAATCCGCGGACGATTTACCGGTTGATCAAAACCGGTGAGTTGCCGGCGGTCCGGATCGGGCGACAGTGGCGGTTTCGCCGCTCCGACCTGGACGACTGGATCCAGCGGCAGCGGACAGCATCGTAAGCAGGCAGGACGGCAAGTACTACCAGCTCCCCCCACCGCCGAGAGCACGCCGGCGGGTATCAGGACTCGGAATCGTGCCCCACTTCCGCCGTTGAGCGGATGGTACTTAACTGGAGTCAGTCATGAAGAAAGCAGTTTGGAACGGAATCATTGCGGCGGTCGGCGCCCTGGCGCTGTCGACTCCCGCGTTTGCTCAGACCTCGGCGACCGTGAACGTCAATGCGAATGTGGCGGCCAAGGCGAAGCTGACCGTCTCGGCGGCGGCCATCTCGTTTGCGGATGCGGATCCCGACCTGGTCGCCCAGATCGCCGCGAACACCCCGCTCGACATCACCGTGAAGGCGCGCACCACCGCGGGCAGCCCGGTCAGCCTGACCGTTCAGGCCGGCGGCAACCTCGTCGACGGGTCGAACTCGATCGCCATCAGCGCCCTGAAGTGGACCTCCACCGGCACGAACTTCAGCGCCAGCGGCACCAGCAACGCCTCCGCCGGACAGACGGTCGTCTCGTTCTCGGGTTCGGGCACGACCAGCGGGACGCAGAGCTACACGCTCGACAACAGCTGGGCGTACGCCACCGGCACTTATCTGACCACGCTGACCTATACGCTGAGCGCCCCCTAACCGATAACCCAGTACGCATATCCCGGCCCGGGCATACCGGGCGGGATATGCGGTGTTTGGTATGGCTGCCCCGATTCGTCACCTTGCCCTGAGTCTCCTGACCGCAGCGCTGATCGCGGCTCCCGCGAGCGCGCAGACCGCCACCGCGACGTTCAGCGCGAACTTCGCCGGCTTCGCCAAGTTCTCCCTCTCGAGCAACACCGTCACCTTCCCGGACGCTGATCCCGACACGGTCCCGCTGATACCCGCATCGTCTGGACCGCTCACGATCGTCGTCAAGGCCCGCTCCACGCCGGGCGGCACCATCCGGCTCACGATTGCCGCCACCGACAACCTTCGCTCCGGGCTCGACACGATTCCCGCGACGGCCCTGAGCTGGACGGCCACCGGCCCCGGGTACGTGTCCGGGACGGTCAACCGCTTCGCCGCGCAGACGCTGGGCACGTGGACCGGCTCGGGCATGAACAGCGGCACCCAGAGCTACCGTTTTCAGAACAGCTGGACCTACGTGCCCGGCACCTACAACCTGCAGCTGATCTACACGCTGACCGGTCCATGAGCCCGACCCGCAGTCGCGCACCGTTCGTCCGGTTCTGGCTGGCTGCCGTGCTCTTCGCCGCCCTGCCCGGCATCGCCTCGGCGCAGCGGCTCGATCTCTCCATCTCGCCGACCACCATTCCCTTTGCCGCCGCCGATCCCGATGTCGTGCCCATCATCACCTCGCCGGCGGTGCAGGTGAGCTACCGGATCCGGCAGAACAACTTCAATCCGTGGATCCTGAGCGTGCTCGCTGGTGGGGATCTGGTCTCGGGCTCGGCAACCGTCGATATCTCCAATATCAGCTGGGTCGCCACCCCGTCACCGCCCTTTCAAAGCGGCGTCATGAGCAAGACCGTCGCACAGCGGGTGGCATCGGGCACGGGCAACGTGGCCAACCCCAGCCAGGGCCAGATCACCTTTCGCCTGGCAAACTCATGGAACTACGCCGTCGGCCTCTACACTCAAACAGTCGTTTTCACCCTGACGGCGCCCTGAGCCGCCGCCGGTCCTTCCTCGTTCTGTTGATCGTCCTGGTGATCGTCTTCGGCTGGCTCACGCCCGCGCGCGCCCAGGTGTCGGTCGAGGTCTCCCCGCTGAGAGTGGAAATCCAGGCTGGTCCCGGAGCCACGAGCACCCAGGCGGTCACCCTGAACAACGGCGGCATTGAGACGATCCGGGTCCGCGCCCGGATCTCGGACTGGGACCTGGCGCGCGACGGCTCGCCCCAGTTCGAAGGGGTACCCGAGGGAGGACCGTTCTCCGCGGCCGCGTGGGTCCGCGTTGCCCCGCCGGAGCTGCTGATCGATCCCGGCAAGGACGGCATCATCCGGTTCAGCCTGACGGTGCCGCCCGAAACTGCCCCTGCCGGCTACCGCGCCGGCATCCTGTTCGAATTCGAGCCCCCCGCCGGCGCAGCCGCCGCCCGCAAGGGGATGCAGTTCCGCAGCCGCGTGGCCACGCTCATTTATGTGAACGTGGGCGAGCCGCCAGCCGCCGTGGAGCTGACCGATTTGTCGCAGCGCGTCACCGCGGATCGGACCCAGCTGATTGCGGTGCTCGCCAACACCGGCAAGCGCACGGTCCGCACCAAGGGCACGATGACTCTCTATGACGCCGGAGGGAAGCCGCTCCAGCAGATCCCGGTTCCCGACGTCCCCGTCCTTCCGCAGAGCGAGCGGGAAGTCGCGATCGTGGCCTTCGAGGCCGCCAAGCCGCTGGCTCCGGGCGAATACCGCGTTGAAGTGAAGATCGACGTCGGGATGCCGGCATTGCTGGTCGGGGAGACGACGATCAAGGTCGCGCGGTAGGCGAATGCGGGTGGTCGTCTGCGGGCTGGCGGTCGGTCTGCTGGCGTGCCACGCGGGCGCGGCCAGCGCGCAGCAGGGTGTCGTCCAGATCTCGGGTGCCGGACAGACCATCACCGGCGGAACGCTCCAGCCCGGAGACAACAGCTTCGAGCCGGACTTCGGAGCGTCGTGGATCCAGCCGGGCGTGCGCTTCGGCAGCTTCCAGCTCGAGCTCAGGGGCGCCAAGCGCGCCGACCGTCTGCACGTCGGGCGCAACTACGCAGCGCTCCGCGATCTGAAGCGCGGGCCGGTGTCGTGGAGCTTCGAAGCGGGCGATGCCTACTTTACCCGCGCGCTCGGCGAGTACGGATTCTCCAACCTCACGACTCCCTCGGTCACCTTCAGCGGCGGCGTCATCAGCGCCCGCACGAACCGGGGCACCCTGCACGTGGTCGGCGGTCGCGCCACCGCCTGGCGCAACATCTTCGGGACCGATCCCGACACTCTCGCCCAGACGCTCGGCATGGTCCGCGGTTCGTACAAAGTGTCCAACCGCCTGGAGGTGTTGGGCCGAGTCTCCCGCATTCAGACGTCCAGCCTGCGCGAGTTCAGCTTCGATATCGCGGACAGCCGGCAGGCGGGCGGGGGCTTCCGCTTCACGCTGGTGCCGGCCGTGCAGTTGATCGCCGACGGATCCTACGTCCTGTACCGGCGGCTCGATTCGAACGAGCAGGTCCGGGACGGATCGTATCTGACCGGCGCGAGCTTCCTGCTTCCACACGGCTGGGTCCAGGTGAATGTGTCACGGTTCTCGCCCGGTGAGTTTCCCGCGATGAACGACTCCATGCACGACCGAGAATCGGCGTTCGCGGCCGGCGAGTACGACTTCTGGACGCGCGCGACGCTCTTCGGCGGGTGGGAGATTGTCACCACCAACATCGATCCGGACAAGACGCTGCCTTCGTCCGCCAACCTGCCCCGCCAGACCGCACGCCGGGGCTTTGGCGGGTTCCGGGTGCGGCTCGGCACACGGTCGAACGTCACCGTGCGGATCGAGGAGGGCGGCCGAATCAGCCGGCCGGTGCTGGCCGGCCTCGACTCACAAAGTGACACCGGAGTGAGGTCGCTGGAATGGCAGGTGCTCGCCGGTCCGATGACCACCTATGCGCGTGTCGCACGTCGGCAGAACATCGACAGCCGGCGGACCGAGGCCACCTACACCCAGGATGATCTGACCGGCCAGCTGTTCCTGCGCGTCTCCCGCACCACGCAGATCTTCACGACCGCGGCGCTGACCCGTCACGAGACCGGCGCGGCGCAAGGCAGCACCTACTGGCAGCTGGGCGGAGGCGCCGAAGTCCAGATTGCCCAGCGCAACCTGTGGGCCCGCGGCGAAGCCACGGCCAGCCGGAACGTCGATCTGGTCACACGCGACTTCATTCCCCGCGAGCTGCTCAACGTGGGACTGAACGGCCAGCTGCGCCCGGGCACCGGCTTCTCGCTCAACGTCTCGGCCTACCGGACGCCGTTCTTCACCTCGTCTGACTCCACATGGACGACGCGATCGATGTTCCGCGTCACGCAGAATTTTTCGACCGGCACGTCGCGGGTGATTCCAGCCGGCATGACTGCGGCAGCAGTGTCGCGCGCGCGCGGAACGGGGCAGATTGTCGGCACCGTGTTCGCCGACTGGAACGGCAATGGCCTGCAGGACCCCGACGAGAACCCGCTCGAGAACATTCCTGTCCGGGTCTCCGCGCTCAGCACCGTGACCACGCGACGGAACGGAGATTTTTCATTCCTGAACGTCCCGACCGGGCCGCAGCAGGTTGGCCTCGACAACGCCGCGGTCCCAGTGGACTTCGATTCGCCGGCCGTCAGCATGGTGGACATCGACCTCGATCGCGGCGCGACGCGGCGCGTCTCGTTCGGGCTCATCCCGTTGGGGTGGGTCCGTGGCCGGGTCATCCGCGACGCGAACGGCAACGGCAAGGTCGATCCCGGCGAGGAGCCGATCGACGGCGCCGTGCTGGTGCTCGACGGGGGCAAGCGCTCCGAGCAGGTGCGGCGTGGAGCCTTTCGATTCGATTCCATCCGAAGCGGCGATCACGTGGTCTCGCTGCTCGCCGACTCGCTGCCTGAGGGCGCCGTCATCACCGGCGCGGCCGAGGTTCCCGTCTCGCTGACGCGCAATCAGCTGACCGCCGATCTGGATTTCCTGGTCGTAGTGCAGAAGCGCCCGGAGACGCGGAAGGTGTTCCCACCGCGCAGTGGCGGTGCGCCGCCTGCCGCCGCATCGACGCCAGCGTCCGCGCGACCGGGATCACCGGCAGCGCGTCCGGGGACGGGAGTGACTGCGAACGCCGCCCCTCCGGCAGCGCGCACCGGGTCGGGTGCCGGCGCGAACCCCGTGCCCTCGCCACGCACACCGTCAACGCCGCCCGCCAGTCAGATCGCGGAGGGCATCGTCGCGACTCGCCAGACCGCGGCGTCGCCGGAGGCGCCGGCGAGCTTCGCCATCCAGATCGCCGCCTTCAACGATCCGATCCGCGCACGGTTGATGGTGCGCGAGCTGTCGGCGGCCGGGTATCCGGCCTACGTGGTCAACCCGGGAGGTGAGGATCCGGACGCCCCTTATCGCGTCCGGCTGGGCGGCTACCGCTCTCGCCAAGCCGCCTCGACCGCCGCCGTCCGCCTCGGCCGCGTCCGCGGCGAGAAGCTTTGGGTCATCCCCGAACGCTAGGGGTCAGATCTCTATTTTCCAGTCGTCGGCCGGGCCCTCCCTAGCGGCGAGCGCAAAATCGAGATCTGACCCCACGAAAAGATCAATGTTTGCGGCCCTGTTCTGGGGGTCAGATCTCGATTTTTCAGCTGGCTGGAGCGATGGATTCTGGTGGCGGGTCTGGAAAATCGAGATCTGACCCCTGGAGGGGGCGGAAGGCTCGGGACTCGAAAATAGAGATCTGACCCCGGTTAGGGGGCGGCCAGGAGGAAACGGACGGGGACGGTATAGCGGCCGGCGACGGCGCGGAGGGTGAAGGTCAGGCGGCCGGTGCGCAGGCCGCTGCCGATCCAGCGCGCGACCGGGGTGGCGCTGTCGACCGCGAGCGCGCCGCGGCCAGTGCCTGGCCCCTCGCCGGTGAAAGTGACATCAGCGCTCCCCTCCGATCCGTCATCGAGCGGACCGAATGACTCGACCAGGAGGATGACTTCCCCGCCGGCACGGGTACGGGCCGCGGCGGTGAAGTCGACGTCCACTCGCGCCGTCTCGTCGCCGGACGGCACCGCGAACTGGAGCATCTGGCTCGACACCTTCAACGATGTTCGCGTCGAGAAGTTTGCGTTGACGACCACCGAGGCGGACGCAGACACCGAATCCGCCGCGATAGAGGGTGCGGCGAGACCGAGAACAACGGCGAGAGTCAGGAAAAAACGGTGCATCGGTGTGGGGGTTCAATGCTATGGCTTCTCACGAACCGCGCCAACGTCTGGAGCGCTCGCGATCGATAGCACTCGGGATGACACCAACTGACATCAAGTGCGACTCACGGACCACGCACGCAGATTCGGTCAGCGGGACGACCAAGAAAACCGCCGCACCCGCGTGCTAAAATGGCACGTTTGTCCCGGCTACCGCGCCCGTACCGCACGCGCCCGCGCACCACCTGACCCGTGATTCAGCTCTCCTCTCTCTCAAAATCGTTCGGCGGCCGGGTCCTCCTCGACTCGGTGAGCTGGCAGATAGACGACGGGGATCGTGTGGGTTTGAGCGGCCCGAACGGGGCCGGGAAGACCACGCTGTTGAAGATGATGGCGGGCATGGAAGAGGCCGACAGCGGCCTCATCACCAAGCCGGCGGCGTTGACCATCGGCTATCTCCCCCAGGACGGCTTGATCCATTCCGGCCGGACGCTGATTGAAGAGACCGGCCTGGCGTTCAAGCCCCTGCTCGACATGCGCCAGGAGATCTCCCACCTCGAGGAGCGCCTCGGACACGACGATGTGGCCGAGAGCGAGCATGTGGAGATGTTGTCGCGCTACAGCGATCTCCAGGAGGAGTTCCGGCGCCTCGAAGGCTACAGCATCGATCTCAAGATCACGACGGTGCTGCGTGGACTGGGCTTCACGGCAGCCGATCTGGATCGCCCCTGCGAGAACTTCTCTGGGGGATGGCAGATGCGGATCGCGCTCGCCAAGCTGCTGCTCGGCCGGCCAGGGCTGCTGCTGCTCGACGAGCCGACCAATCACCTCGATCTCGAGGCGCGCAACTGGCTCGAGGAATACCTGTCGGCCTACCCGCATGCCGTGATCCTCGTGTCCCACGATCGCTTTTTTCTCGACGCGGTGGTGACCCGCATCACAGAGATCGGGATGCGCACGCTGACCGACTACGTCGGCAACTACACCGCATACCTCGAGGAGCGCGACGCGCGGATGGATCTGCTCCGGCAGCGCAAGAAGGAGCAGGACGACGAGATCGAGCGCATGCAGGCGTTCATCAACCGCTTCCGGTATCAGGCGACCAAGGCCGCGCAGGTGCAGAGCCGGATCAAGATGCTCGACAGGATCGTGCCGATCGAGATCCCGCCGGAGCGGAAGCGCGTCCACTTCTCGTTCCCGGCCTGCGCCAAGAGCGGCCGGACAGTCCTCGATCTGCGTGGCGTCTCCAAGAGCTATGGCGACGTGCGGGTCTTTGACGGCGTCAGCGTTCACCTCGAACGCGGCGACCGGATTGCGCTGGTCGGGCCCAACGGCGCGGGCAAGTCGACGATGATGCGGATGCTATCTGGTGTCGAAACTCCGGATGCCGGGTCCCGCACAGAAGGCCATCAGTTGGTGATGCAGTACTTCGCGCAAGACGAGGCGACCAGGCTGGATCCAACGCTGACGGTCTACCAGACGCTCGCCGGCGACGCCCCCATCCATATGGTGCCGAACATCCGCAACATCCTGGGCGGGTTCCTGTTCTCAGGCGACGACGTCGACAAGCCGGTCCGGGTGCTGTCCGGAGGCGAGCGGACACGGCTTGCGGTGGCCCGCATGCTGCTCCGGCCCTCGAACACGCTGCTGCTCGACGAGCCGACCAATCATCTCGATCTCGATTCGAAGGACGTGCTCCTCGACGCGCTGGAAGACTTCGGCGGCACGCTGATCTTCGTCTCGCACGATCGCTACTTCGTGGACAAGCTGGCCACCAAGATCATCGACATCGGCGGCGGTGGAGCGCTGATCTATCCGGGCACCTACGAAGAGTTCCTGTGGAGCCGCAAACAGCGCGAAACCACTCCCCAGCCCGAACGGCCGGCTGCGAAGCCTGTTGCGCCTGCGCCGGTTCCGCGATCGACGGCAGTCTCCGGCGAACCCGCTGCGTCCCGCCAGACTGGCAAGCCGTCGGGGAACGGCCATGCCGGGGACCGGCGGGCCGAGAAGGCGCAGCCGCCGGCTTCGTACGAGGACCGCAAGCGTCAGGAGGCCGACGCCCGGCGGGAGCGCAAAGCGGCCGATGCGCGTCGCAAACGGATCGAAGAGCTCGAGAGCCGCATCGCCGACCGGGAGCAGGCCATCAAGGACCTCGAACAGGCGATGGCCGCGCCCGGGTTCTACGAGAATCACGAAACCGCGAAGCCGGTGGTCGATCGCCATCAGGCCCTGATGTGGGAAGTGGGGGACCTGATGAGTCAGTGGGAAGTCCTCCAGCACCAGACGGAATCGTAAGCGCGCGTCAGTTTTGTAATCGACCCGGCCTCCCCTCCACTCACGATTCCGAGAAATCCCTAACGAAAACCGCGAGTCCCGCACACGGCCCTCCGGGCACCCCGCTTGCCCCACACCCGGCGTGACACAGCGTGCGCCCCTGAACCTCTGCGGTTTCGTCGAAACAGCAGAGCCTGTAAGTTCAAGCATTTAAACGGCTTGGCTCCGCGACCCTGGCTAATTACAATATTGAGCGACGTATGACGCCTGCCGCGGTGGCCTAAGCAACCATGCCAGAGACGAAATCGACATCCAAAGTCGCCCGGATCCCGACGCCGCGAGCGCGAACGGTCGCCGCGTCACGTGCGGTGAACGCGGGCCCGGCCGACAGTTTTTTTCGCGATCTGGTCTGGGGTCTTCGGAACGGTCTGATCGCGGTGTTGCGGGACGGGACCGTGACCGTGATGAACGACGTCGCGTATCAGATTCTGGGTCTGGAGAAGCGCCCGTCCGACATCGGCAAGCCGTTCAAGGTGGTCTTGCAGAACCAGCAGGACGTCTGCCGCATCGTCGCGGGCGCGTTCGAGCTGTCGCATCTGCCCAACCGCGCGGAGATGCGGCTCAAGAACACCGGCAAGGTGATTGGGTACACGCTGTCGCAGGTCCGCAGCGCCGACGGAGAGATCACCGGGGCGGCGCTGTTCTTCAAGGATTTGACCCGGGTCGAGCAGCTCGAGGAGCGTGAACGGCTGCGCGACCGGCTGGCGGCGCTCGGTGAGATGGCCGCCGCGATCGCGCACGAGGTCAAGAACCCGCTGGCCGGTATCGAGGTGATGGCCGGGATCCTGAAACGGCAGCTGGCGGAGTCGCCGGATGCCCAGTCGATCCTCGCGGACATCATCAAGGAATGCAAGATGGCCAACGCGATCGTGCTGGAAGTCCTCGACTTCGTCCGGCCGATCCGTCTCCAGGTCGAGAACGTCTCGATCACCGACGCCATCCGCGACGCGATCTCGCTGGCTGAAGGCCACGTGCCCCGCGGCGGGGTCCGGCTGGACGTCGAGTTGCCCGACCAGCTGCCGGCGATCCAGGGCGATCCGTATCAGCTGCGCCAGATCTTCACCAACCTGCTGATGAACGCCTTCGAGGCGCTCAACGGCAACGGCGTGGTCACGATGACGGCGTCGGCGCTGAACGAAGAGGGGCCGGCTGGCGGCGAGCCTCAGGGGCCGATGGTCCAGGTCGAGGTCAGAGACAACGGTCCGGGCATACCGGCCGACGTGCTCGAGAAGATCTTCAGCCCGTTCTTCACGACCAAGCCGCAGGGCTCGGGTCTGGGACTGGCGATCGTCAGAAAGATCGTCGACGCCCACGACGGACGGATCGACGTCGGGGTGCTCGAGACGGGTGGGACACGATTCCGGGTCACGCTGCCGGTCACCGGCAGCCATCAGTTGTTCGGATAAGGAGCAATTTCATGGGTCGCATCCTCGTAGCAGACGATCACGATTCCCTTCGCCGCGGCATCGTCCGCGCGCTCACCGACGCGCATCACGACGTGGACGAAGCCGCCAACGGCAACATCGCCATCGAGAAGCTGCACGAAGGGGCCTACGACGTCGTGCTGAGCGACCTCAAGATGGGTGGAAGCGACGGCATGGACGTGCTGCGCACGGCCAAGTCGCTGCACCCGACCACCCACGTGATCCTGATGACCGCGTTCGGGACCGTGAACACCGCGGTCGAGGCGATGAAGATCGGCGCGTTCGACTACGTGCAGAAGCCGTTCGAGATCGAGGAGATGGAGCTCAAGGTCAACAAGGCCATCGAGCACCGGCGCCTCAAGAACGAGGTCGAGTACCTGCGCCACACGCAGGGAGACATTTACGACTTCGACCGGATCGTCGGCGCGAGCGGCGCGCTGCAGTCGGTGCTCTCAATCGTGAAGAAGGTGGCGAAGAGCAATACGACGGTCCTGATCCGGGGGGAAACGGGCACCGGCAAGGAGCTCATCGCCGGGGCGACGCACCACAACTCGCTGCGTGCCGGCCGGAACTTCGTGAAGGTGAACTGCGCCGCCCTGCAGGAGAACCTGCTGGAATCGGAGCTGTTCGGCCATGAGAAGGGGGCCTTCACCGGCGCCGACAAGCAGCGGATCGGCCGCTTCGAACAGGCCGACGGCGGCACGCTCTTCCTCGACGAAGTCGGCGACATGAGCGCGAACACGCAGGCGAAGATCCTTCGCGTGCTGCAGGAGCACGAGTTCGAGCGGTTGGGCGGGACGCGCACGCTGCGGGTCGACGTCCGGGTCATCACCGCGACCAACCGCAATCTTCCGCAGATGGTCGCGACCGGCCATTTCCGGGAAGACCTCTACTACCGGTTGAACGTCGTCTCGATCGACATGCCGCCGCTCCGCGAGCGCAAGGACGACATCCAGCAGCTGGCGACGTTCTTCCTGCGCCGGTTCGCGGGTGAGCTGAAGAAGCGCGTCGAGGGGCTGTCGCCGGACGCGGTGAAGCTGTTGATGCGGTACAACTGGCCCGGCAACATCCGCGAGCTCGAGAACTCGATCGAGCGCGCGGTGCTGATGAGCGAAGGGGCCCAGGTCACCAGTGAGGATCTCCGCCTCGGCGAACTGTCGACGACCTCGTCGTCCGGAGACTCGAACCCGGTGGTCAAGATTCCGCCGACCGGCATCGCGCTCGACGAGATCGAGCGGCAGGCGCTGATCGAAGCCCTGAAGATGTCGAACTGGGTGCAGAAGGACGCGGCGGAGCTGCTCTCAATCAGCCCCCGGGTCATGAACTACAAGATCAAGACGCTCGGCATCGACTACTCGCGCGGGCGGCGGCCGATGATCGAGCAGCTGGTTTGATTTCAGTAGACAGTTTCCGGTTGCCAGTTTCCAGTTCCCCGCAAAGGCCTCGCAAGCATCTCGCGACCTCCCGAGTGGCGACGGGTAACTGGGAACTGGTCACTGGCTACTGATGACTGACGTGCGCGGTACCCGGACGGGGACCGCGCCGTTCATGCTTTGGGATGCGCTTTCTTGTACGCCTGGATCAGCTGCGCGGCGTTGACGTGAGTGTAGCGCTGGGTAGTGCTGAGGCGAGCGTGTCCGAGGAGCTCCTGGATCGAGCGCAGATCGGCGCCTCGCTCGAGCAGGTGCGTGGCGAACGAGTGACGCAGGGCGTGCGGACTGATGCCGAACCGCGTGCTGCACTGCGCCACGTATTTCCGCACCAGCCGATCGACGCTGCGCGTCGAGAGCCGCTTTCCCTGATAGTTCAGGAACAACGGATCCGCGCTCTTACGGCGTGACGCCGTCGCGCGCGCGGCGAGCACATTGCGCGCCGTCAGCGCCCGCCGTCCGGGGCGGGCCGGTCGAAGTGCGGGCGCCGGGGCGCCGGCCGTCAATGCCTCCCAGTCCTGCAGCCACGCCCGGACCGCGGCTTCCGTCGACTTGTTGAACGGCACCAGCCGTTCCTTCCGCCCCTTCCCCAGCACCCGCACGGTGCGGCTCGACAGATTGACGTCTTCGATATCCAGTCCCACCAGCTCGCTCAAACGGAGTCCGGAGGCATAGAACAACTCGAGGATGGCTCGATCGCGGCGGCCGAGCGGCCGCGAACCGTCGGGCATTTCGAGCAGCAGGGACATCTCCTGCTCGCCGAGATGCGCGGGCAGATGATGATCCTGCCGCGGCGTACCGACCAGGGCCGCCGGGTCGCCGTCGATGTCCCCCTCCTCCCGCAGGTGCCGCCCGAACGCCCGAATCCCGGCGAGCTTTCGCGCCGCGGACGACCGGGAATTGCCGCGCTTGTGCAGGTCGCCGAGGAAGGCCCGGATGTTCGGGTGGGTGAAGTCGTCGGGTGTCAGATCGATGCGCTTCTTCCCGAGATGCACCATCAGAAACGCCAGGAACTGCGAGACGTCGCTTTCATAGGCGCGGACCGTGTGCGCCGAGGCGTTGTCGTTGAGGGCGAGGTGCTCGAGAAAGCTGTCGAGCTGTTCTTTCATGGAGTGCCCGCGGTCGCGGCGTCTGCCGATGTCAATGCCGCCGATCGTCCGGCCATCCAGTCATCGAGCGCGGCGAGCGCACGAGTGGCATACGCCAGCTTCCGATCACCCTTGCTTTTCGGCACTCGCGCTCCGGAACGTGAGGTCAGCGCCGGCATGATACCGAAGGTGATGTTGGTCGGCTCGTAGTGCCGGGGATTGGCATGCGAGACGTAGAAGCCGAGCGCGCCAATCGCGCTCTCGCGCGGCGGCTCCGACGGCGCGTGTCCCATGGCCACCGCCGCGGCGTTCCGGCCGGCTATCAGTCCCGACGCGGCAGATTCCACATACCCTTCGACCCCCGAGATCTGGCCCGCGAAGAACAGGTCGTCGCGCAATCGCGTCTGCCACGTCGGCCGCAGCACGGTCGGCCCGTTGATGTAGGTGTTGCGGTGGATCATCCCGAACCGGACGAACTCGGCATTCTCCAATCCGGGGATCAGGCGCAGCACGCGGGCCTGTTCGCCCCACTTCATCTGGGTCTGGAATCCGACCAGGCTGTAGTGATCGCCGGCGAGATTGTCCTGGCGCAGCTGCACGACGGCGTAGGCGTCGCGGCCGGTTCTCGGATCCGGCAATCCGACCGGCTTCATCGGGCCGAATCGCAGCGTGTCCACACCCCGCGCAGCCATCACCTCGATCGGCAGGCATCCCTCGAAGAAGCGGGGATCATCGAGGTCGTGCAGCGGTGCCTTCTCGGCCGCCATCAGCGCCTCGTAGAAGCGCGCGTATTCATCCGGCGTGAAGGGGCAATTCAGATAATCCCCTTCGCCGTCGTCTATGCCGCACCCACCTTCGCCCACTGGATGACTGACCGGGCTACGGCGGGCAAGCGCCGCACCCTCTGCTCTGAGGCTGCGATCCCACCGCGACGCGCGAAAGACCTTCGAGCGATCGATGCTCTCGGCCAGCACGATTGGGCTGATGGCGTCATAGAAATATAGATGCGTCGCGCCGACGAAGGCCGCGATGTCAGCCGACAGCGACTCGGACGTCAGCGGCCCGGTCGCGAGGATCAGCGGGCCGCCCGACGAGTCAGGGATCCGCGGCACTTCACCGCGAACGACCTCGATCAACGGGTGCGTCGTGATCGCCTGGGTCATGAGCGTCGAGAACTGCTCGCGATCGACGGCGAGCGCGGCGCCAGCCGGCACCCGCGCCTGATCGGCGGCGCGCATCACCAGTGAGCCCAGCCGGCGCATCTCCTCTTTCAGGACGCCGACCGCGTTATCGAGCTTGTCGCCGCGAAAGGAGTTGCTGCAGACGAGCTCGGCCAGCCGATCGGTCTTGTGGACCGCCGTGGGCCGCTCGGGTCGCATTTCGTGGAGGGTGACAGGGACGCCGGCCGAGGCGGCCTGCCAAGCCGCCTCGCTCCCTGCCAGACCGCCGCCGACGATCGTGACTCGTGCCATGTGGGAGTACCTTACGCCTTCAACCGGTCAAATCCGCACGAATCGGCCGTTGAATGTCTTGATCAGGCCGGCGAGCTCGAGCTCGGTGAGCCGCGCGAGCAGTGCCGACCCGGCGAGCGTAGTCAACGCCGCGAGCTCTTCCACCCCGTACGACTCGCCAGTCGCCATTTCAGCCAGTAAAGGGTCGCCGGGCAAAGAACGACCGGGTTCCTCGACCGGCTGATGGCCGGCCCACCCGAGCCCTTCCAGGACGTCGTCGGCCGTTTCGACCACCTTGGCGCCGTCTTTCAGAAGCGCGTGCGATCCGCGGTTGCGTCCTGAGAGCACACTCCCGGGAACCGCCATCACATCCCGCCCCTGTTCGAGCGCATACCGGGCCGTGATGAGCGATCCGCTCCGTTCCGAGGCTTCGACGACGACCGTGGCGAGGGAGATCCCGCTGATGATGCGATTGCGCAGCGGGAAGTGGTCGGGAAGCGGCGCCGCTCCCGGCGCAAGTTCCGCGAGCATCAGCCCGTTTTCCACGATTCGGGAGGCGAGATCGGCGTGCTCGGGAGGATAGACGCGATCGAGACCGCATCCCTGAACCGCGACCGTCGCGCCGCCGGCGTCGAGGCATCCGCGGTGCGCCGCCGAGTCCACGCCTCGGGCCAGGCCGCTCGCAACCACGACACCGCGCTCCGCAAGCTCGGCGGCGAGGCGGGTGCCGACCTGGAGCGCGTACGGCGTCGCCGCCCGTGAGCCGATGACGGCGACGGCTGTTCTGGATACCAGATCGAGCTTGCCGCGCATCCACAGCACCGGGGGTGGGTCACGCGTCGCCGCGAGCAGCGCCGGATACCGAGGATCGAACAGGGCGACGGCGTCGATTCCCATCCTGGCCCCCTCGTCCAGCGCACGCGCCGCCGCGCCCATCAGGTTGTCGGCGGTCAGCAGCCGTCAGCGGATCGGCGCGCCCGCACGCGGACCAGAGAAATTCGAGGAACGCTGGACCGCTGCCCGGTTCTTCGGAGAGGTCACGGAATGCGGCGGCGATTCTCCCCCGTGAGGCAGGCAGCAAGGAGGAAGCGACGGCCGTCTGAAGGTCCATGGTCACCCTTTCAGCGCCGCGGGGAGCCGGCCCTCCTGAACGGACGAAGGGGTCGGCCCTCAGCCTGCGCGACTGAGCCCGACCCCTGTCCTGATTATAGGCCCGCCGTTGTCACCATTCGGCCGGGTTTTCTTACGGATCGCGTCGTCCTTTTACACCGCGTCGACGGCCCGTGGTCAATATCCGTCAGAAAAGCCTCACACCTGGCTGGTACACCCATTGCTGTGCTCTTCCATCTGTCCACCGGGGAATCCGCTTGCGAGTGTACGGAGTGGTCGCTATAGTGAACAAATCTCCCATGTTCTTCCGAGCGATCACGGTCTGTTCGATGCTCGCTTTCTCGGCGGCGGGTGCCGTCGCGGCGGATCGGTCGGCCGCGAAAGAGCAGGTCGACTTCGGCATCCGGGTCGCGCAGAACGGGTTGTGGCGGGAAGCCCAGTACCGCTGGGAGCGCGCGGTTGAACTCGACCCCACCTACGCGGAAGCGTGGAACAACCTGGCGATTGCCTACGAGCACTCTGGCAAGTTCGACGACGCCCGCAAAGCCTACGAAACGGCGATCAAGCTGGATCCGAAGAACACGATGATCCGGCAGAATTACGATCTCTTCAAAGAAATCAATGACCGGACCCAGAAACGTCGCGGTACTCGCTAGCACCCTGGTGCTGTGCGCCGCGATCGGGTGCACCAACTTCTACGAGATTCCGATCGAGACGCCCATCCAGCCGAAGATGGACGTCACGCCGTTCTCGCGTGTCCTCGTCGCTGGCTTCATCAGCGGCGGCAGCGATGACGTGGATGGAAATCTCGAGACGGTGCGGCTGCTCCGCAGTCAGTTGAGAAGCAAGTCAACGCTCCGCGTCATCGAAGCCGAAGTCCTGCCGCTGACCGAAATCGCACGCGATCAGATCAAGGTCGCGCCGGCCGGCGCGGTGACCGGCGCCGTGGACCATGGCCGCGGCGGTGCGGCCGCTCCCGTCGATCCCCCAACCGGCACGCCGGCGCCGAGCCCGCTCCCGGAACCGGCGCAATCGCCAGCCACCTCGACTCCGCCCCGAGCTCCGGCGGCCGAACCGGGCCAGCAGACGGTGCCGTCCGTTCCCGGCGTCGAATCGACCGACGGCAAGATCCGCAACGAAAAGGATCTCGAGCGGTATCAAGGCATCTTCGAGAATGCCGCGTTCTGGAAGAAGATCGGCGAGGAACATCAGAATCCGCTGATCGTGACCGGGACGGTGCTCTTCACCGACACCCAGTCATCCGGCTTCGTCACCACCAACCGCGAGATCATCGACCCGCTCGGCCGCCGCGTCGTCCAGCCCTATCGCGTGTATATGGAGCGGAAGGGGTTCATCATCGAGCCGCGGTTCATCTTCATCGATGGACGCACCGGGGCGGTGCTGTATTCCGACCGGTTTCACGAAGAAATTCTTTACCCGGCCCAGCAGCAGACCCCGCCGCTGTCGTCGTATTTCGAGCTGATGGACCGCCTGATCCCGAGCTTTCTGGGGTCGCTCAGCACCCAGCGCATCCGCGGCACCCGCGTCCTGCTGAAGTAGCCGGCACTGGCGTGCCGAGCGTTTACGCCGGGTCAAGTCTCGTGTTACCCTAGAACCTTTGCCGACAGCGAGTTATACCCGTCCTAGCCCTTCGACACTGCGATGCGTAGTGCTCGGGGCTGGCCGCCGGGTGGAGGGTTCGAGCGTGTTCGCAATCATTCAGAGCGGCGGCCGGCAGGTCAAGGCCGTCCCGGGCGAAGTCATCACCGTCGATCGCATCGCGGACGCCGAGCCCGGCCAGGAAGTCAGCATCGATCAGGTCATCGTGCTGGAGAAGGACGGCGGAGAGGTCCTCGCCGGCGCACCGTTCGTCGCCAACGTGAAGGTGCTCGGCGTCATCGACGGCGAGTCGCGCGGACCGAAGATTCGGGTCTTCAAGAAGAAGCGCCGGAAGGGCATGCGCCGCACCAAGGGGCACCGCTCCACCTACACTCGCGTACGGATCACCGAGATCGTCATCTAGGGTTCAAGGGTTCAGCCTTCGAACGAGAGATCGTCATGGCACATAAAAAGGGACAAGGCTCGTCGCGCAACGGGCGTGACAGCAATTCGCAGCGGCTGGGCGTCAAGCGCCACGACGGCAACGTCGTGACCGGCGGCTCGATTCTGGTGCGGCAGCGCGGTCGGAAGTTCCGGCCTGGCCTGAACGTGGGCCTCGGCAAGGACGACACGCTGTTTGCGAAAGTCGACGGGCGCGTGAAGTTCGAAGATCATGGCGCGCGCGGCCGCGTCATCAGCGTGCACCCTGTTGAACAACCCCAGTAAGCGCCGGTAGCCGCCGGCGGTCCCGAACATGTTTGTCGACGAAGTCGATATCCATGTCGCCGCCGGCCACGGGGGTCGCGGCGCCATGAGCTTCCGGCGCGAGAAGTTCGTGCCGCGCGGCGGTCCGAACGGCGGCGACGGCGGCGCTGGTGGTTCGGTCTACGTCACCGCGCAGTCCAACCTCAATACCCTGCTCAATTTCCGGTTTCAGAAGGAATTCGCCGCCGGCCGCGGCGGGCACGGCGAAGGCTCCAACCGCACCGGCAAGCGAGGCGCGGACATCGAGCTCGCGGTGCCGGTGGGCACGGTGATCTACGACAAAGTCGGCGAGGAACTGGTCCAGGTCGCCGACCTGACCGTGGACGGCGAGCGGGTGCTGCTCGCGAAGGGGGGCATCGGCGGACGCGGCAACGCGACCTTCGCGACCTCCACCAATCGTGCGCCGAGGCGCGTGGAACCGGGACTGCCAGGCGAAGAGAAGGATCTGCGCCTTCACCTCAAGCTGCTGGCGGATGTGGGCCTGGTCGGCTTCCCCAATGCCGGCAAGTCCACGATGATCGCGCGCATCTCGGCAGCACGCCCGAAGATCGCCGCTTACCCGTTCACCACACTCACCCCGAACCTCGGCGTCGTCGGTCTGTCCGACGGACGCAGCTTCGTGGTCGCCGACGTGCCCGGCCTGATCGAAGGCGCCCACACCGGGCACGGACTGGGACACCGGTTCCTGAGTCACCTCGAGCGAACCAAGGTGCTGGTCCACCTCGTGGACGTCTCCTCGGTGAGCGGCCGGGACCCGGTTTCGGACTTCGACGTGATCATGCGCGAGCTGGCGCTCTTTCCGGGGCGCGACGCGTCCGGGGAACAGCTGAAAGACAAGCCGATGCTGGTCGCGGCAAACAAGATCGACGCGCTCGACGAGCCCGAACGCCTGGACCGGCTGCGTGCCCACGTCGCCGGATGCGGGCTGCCGCTGTTCGCGGTGTCCGCCGCGACCGGCGAGGGCATGCCTCCACTGCTCGAAGCGGTGTGGCAGGCCATCGCGCGCCATGCCATGGGGCCTTCAGCTTCGGCGACCACGCGCGATGCCGGCGTCGAAGAGGACTCCGAGCTCGATCCCGCACAGCGTCGATGACGGAGCGGGCCGGCGTTCGGGTCGGAATCTTCGGGGGCACGCTCGATCCGATTCACGTCGGTCATCTCGAGACGGTGCGGGCCGCACAGCACGCCCTCGCACTGTCCCGGGTGCTCGTGATACCGGTGCGGGTTCCGCCGCATCGCACGCAGGGCCCGTCCGCGTCGACGTTCCATCGGTTTGCAATGGCCGCGCTCGCCGTACCCGATCTGCCGGACGCATCCGTTTCGGATGTGGAGCTCGCAGCCGACGGCCCGTCGTACACCGCGTCGACGCTGGAGCGGCTCGCCGCCACAGGCTTGCGCTCCTCGGAGACGTTCTTCATCACCGGAGCCGATGCGTTCGCCGAAATCGAGACGTGGTACCGCTATCCCGAAGTGCTGGATCTCTGTCACTTCGTGGTGATTTCACGGCCAGGAGCTCCGGCGAGCACCATGCCGGCACGTTTGCCGCAGCTTGGCCCTCGGTTCCGGCGAACGAATGACCCCCTCGAAGGGGACGCCACGCCGGGCATTTTCCTGGTCGACGCAGCGACGCCCGACGTCTCCTCGACCGACATACGCCGGCGTCTGCGGGCCGGCACGACGATCGCCGGGCTGGTCCCGCAGCCCGTTGAGCATCACATACGGCGACACGGTCTGTACGCGAACACGGCCCAGAGCGGAACACTCGCATGAAGACGGACAAGAAGACGACCGACAACAAGATTGAAAAGGTTGCGAAAGAGCCGGTCGAGAAGAGACCGCGGAAGCCATCAGCGCGCAAGCGCCTGAGCGGCGAGGTCACGAAGGCCGTCCGCGCCGCCCTCGACAAGAAAGCGCTCGACGTGGTCGTGCTCGACCTGCGGAATACGCCGGCGTTCACCGACTTCTTCGTGTTGTGCTCCGGCTCGAACCAGCGACAGGTGAAAGCGATCGCCGACGCCGTGGAAGAGGCGCTGCGCGCCACCAAGATCCGCCCGGCCCACATCGAAGGCTACGACCGCGCCGAATGGATCCTCTTGGACTTCTTCACCTTCATCGTCCATGTGTTCACGCCGCAGACGAGAGCGTTCTATTCGCTCGAGCGGCTGTGGGGCGACGCGGAGCGGATCGAAATGACCGATACACCACCGGCTGACGCAGTGTCCTGACGTCGATCGCAGACATGGCCACCCGTGCCGCGATGGCACGCCGCAGAAAGTTCGTACTTCTCCGCGCTCAGCCCTTTCGCCCCCAAGGTTTGACTGGACTTTCGTTCAGGTCATCGACTGGCAGTGCTCCTGCATTTCCCGGGATAACGGCCCGCCCCTGCATTCTGTAGCGCGGGCCCCCGCGTCATGCATGCAGCAATTCGGCAAACCGCCAACGGCGTCCTCTCCGTTCTAGTCGCGCCTCCGTGCGCCGCCTGTGCGCAGCCACTGGAGGCGCCCGTGGACTCGGTGGTCTGCGACGCCTGCTGGAGCCGGATCCGGTTGCTGCGTCCACCCTTCTGCAGCGTCTGCGGCGATCCCCTTCGGTCGTGGCGCTCGGAAAGTCCTTCCCACCGATGTGACGCGTGCCGGGTCCGCCGCCCGCACATCGCGGCAGGGCGGGCGATCGGCGACTACGACGGATCGCTCCGCGCGATCGTGCATGCGCTCAAGTACGATGGCCGGCGGTCGATCGCCAACCCTCTCGCCGCGCTCCTCCGTCGCCACGGCCACGCCATCCTGAGCGGCGCAGATCTCGTCGTCCCGGTTCCGTTGCACTGGCTGAGACATTGGCGGCGCGGGTTCAACCAGGCGTACGAGCTGGCAATCGGCCTTGGGCTGCCGGTTGCCACTGTCTTGCGGCGCACGCGGCGGACGCGCTCTCAGACCGGCCTGTCGGCGAGCGCCAGAGCCGCCAACGTCCGCAACGCCTTCGTGGTCCGCCCCCGCTACCGCATCGACGATCTCTGCATCGTCCTGGTGGACGACGTCAGTACCGACTGGAGCGACGATGGAGGCGTGCGCGAGAGTGTTGAGGGAAGGAGGGGCGCGAGAAGTGAGGACGCTTACAGCAGCCCGAGTCGCGACCGGACCGCCTCACGCACATCCGCACTGACCTGCTCCTTGGGGCGGCCGCCGGGGATCAGCACCCAGCGGGCGTCGGCAGCCTGTGTGCGATAGCTGTCCCTGACGCGGGTCAGCAGGTCGAGATCGCGCTCGTAACGATCGCGGTTGGCGGCTTTGCGTTCGACCGCGACCTTCGGATCGATGTCGAGCAGGATGGTGAGGTCGGCAGCCGGCAGGAACTTCTGGATGTCGGCCAGCCAGCGGGCGTCCAGGCCCTGGGCTTCGCCATACGCGATGCTGGAGGCCGTGTACCGATCACACACGATCGTGCGACCCGCCGTCAGCCAGGTATCGATCCTCGGCTTTGGTTTCGTAGCGATTGGCGACGTACAACAACTGCATCACGTCGGCCGCGTAGTCGCGCTCCCCGTGGAGCGCCCGGTGCAACTCCGTGCCGATCGCCGTCGCGTAGTCGGGAAACGAGAGTCGCTCGCAAGCCGAGCCGGCGGCCGTCAGCGACGCGGCAAGGGCATCGGTCTGTGTCTGTTTCCCACTCTGATCCAGTCCTTCGAACGCAATCAGCGCACCGCGCATCTGTCACAGCTCCAGCGCCACCAGATCGTCGATGGTTTGACGACGGCGGATCAGCGTGGCGTCGCCGTTCTGAATCAAGACCTCGGCCGGCATGAGACGGCGGTTGTAGTTCGAGGCCATGACCGATCCATACGCGCCCGCGTCGAAGACGACCATCAGATCGCCGACGGCCGGCGCCGGAAGACGGCGGTCCTTGCCGAGCGTGTCGGTGGTCTCGCAGATCGGCCCGACGAAGTCGATCAGGGCTTCGGGGCCGGTGCCGGCGACGACCGGCTCGATGCGGTGGTAGGCGCCGTAGAGCATCGGCCGCATCAATTCGGTCATGCCGGCATCGACAATGACGAACAGCTTGCCTCCGGCCTGAGGCTTGATGTCGACGACCCGGGTGATGAGGAGACCGGCCTGGCCGACCAGAAAACGGCCGGGCTCGAGAATCAGCGCGAGCCCGGTTTCGCGCACGATCGGCAGCACCGCGGCGGCGTACTCCGCGGCGGACGGCACCCGCTGGCCTTCGTACGGGATGCCCAGCCCGCCGCCGATGTCGAGGTGCTCGATCTGGAGACCCGAGCCGCGCAAGTCGGCGGCCAGGGTCGCCACGGCCTGCGCCGCGCGCTGGAGCGGCTCGAGCTCGGTGATCTGCGAGCCGACGTGGCTGTGGAGTCCGACGATCTCGACGCCGCGGCGGCCGTGCATGCGCAGGCACATCGCCCGCGCGTCCTCGATCGCGACCCCGAACTTGTTGTTCTTGCGGCCGGTCGAGATGTGCGGGTGGCTGCGGGCGTCGATGTCGGGGTTGACCCGAACGGCGACGCGGGCACGGGTTCCGCGCGCCGCTGCGATCGCGTCGATCCGTTCGAGCTCGCCTTCCGACTCGGCATTGATGCTGCGCAGGCCGAGATCGATCGCGCGCGCGAGCTCCGCATCGGACTTGCCGACGCCGGTGAAGACGATCTCGGCAGGCGTGAAGCCGGCCCGCAACGCCACCTCGATTTCCCCGCCGGAGTTGGCATCGGCGGCGGTGCCGAGCGAGCGCAGGAGGCGGGCAATGGCCAGGGTGGAATTGGCCTTCAGGGCGTAGTGCAGCGTGTGCGGGTAGCCGGCGAACGCCTGGTCGACCTCGCGGTGACGGGCCGCGATCATCGCGGCGCTGTAGACGTAGAGCGGTGTGCCGAAACGGTCGGCAAGGTCCGCGAGCGGGACGCCGTCGCCGTGCAGCGCACCCTGCAGCCGTTCAAATGAAGACAAGGTCCTTCGATTCTACCGTGCCGCGCGCTGAGCTGGGGCCGCCGGCGGACGTGTGGGTCGAAAGCTTTCTGATATTATTTCGGCCTACACCTGAAGCTGATGACGGTTGCTGCCAGCCCAGATCGCCCCGAAACTCCGTCTTGCGAGGCGAGGCCCGATGTCGGTTGACTCGGCCGCGGCCCAGCAACCACTCACGCCCGACACGCTGATCGAGCAATGTCTCGGCGGCGATCAGGTCGCGTGGGAAACGATCGTCAAGCAGAACTGGCGGAAGGTGTTCAACGTTGCCTATAAGTTCGTCGGCAAGCACGACGAAGCGGAGGACCTGACCCAGGACATCTTCCTGAAGATCTTCAAGGCGCTGCGCACGTTCGACCGGCGGGCGAACTTTCAGACCTGGATCGTCAGCATCAGCCGGAACCTCTGCATCGATCACTATCGCAGCGTGCGCAAGGAACGGCAGACGATCGCGCGCGACGTGGATTCGAACGATCTTGCAGCCGGCGTCCAGCGAGCGCGGGCCGTATGCGGCCGCCGAGCACCAGGACCTGCGGGCGCTGCTGCGGCTGGCGCTGGGCAAGCTGCCGACCACGCTGCGCACCGCCGTCGTGCTGCGGGACCTGCAGGAATTGTCGTACCAGGAAATCGCCGACCGGCTCGGACTGCCGGAAGGCACCGTGAAGTCGCGTATCAACCGAGGGCGGCTCGAGCTCGGGCGTCAGCTGAAGAGGCTGGAAGACAAACAGCCAGCGGGACGCCGTCGCAGCCGCGAATCCGGAGCTGCTGAATGAACGTTACTACCGACCACGCGAGCGGCATCGCCATCGTCCGCGTCGGCGAGTCTCGATTGATGTATCCGCTCCTCTCGGAGTTCTCGTCCGTGGTGACGCAGCTGCTCGCCTCGGGCGAGCGGAAAGTGATCGTCGACCTCTCGTCGGTCGGCTACGTCGACAGCGCGACCATCGGCTGCCTGATGGACCTGTACCGGCAGACCTCGGCCGCCGGCGGATCGCTGAAGCTCGCGGGGGTGCAGAAGCGCGTCGAGACGATGCTGACGATGACCGGGGCGCAGAATTTCATCGAGGTACACCCCGACGAGCCCAGCGCCGTCAAAAGCTTCGGAGCGTAGACCGATGCGCACGATCAAATTGACGACCGGCGCTGAGGTGCCGCTCGACGGCGACCTGATGACCGTCATCGAGAGCCTCTACCTGGAGATCACCGCCAAAGGCGACCTGGAGCACACCTTCGAGGACACGGTGAAGGAGATCCAGGAGCTGATCGAACAGATGACCGAGGACGAGCGGCGGCAGTACCTCTCCGAAAGCCTGTTCCTCAATTTCGTCTCCTTCGAGAACCAGAAGCTCGCCGCGTTGATGAAGAAACTCCGGAAGGACGACTGACGCTCTACCCTCCGTGTCCCTGAACTTCCTGGCCACCCGATTCACGTGCAGCTGGCCGTGGAGCACCATGGTGCTGCTCTGCGACGGCCGGCTGGTCTGCGGATGCGCCGACCCGTATGGGCGGCGGGTGCTCGGCGACGTGCGACAGGAGACGGTCCACGCCGTCTGGACGGGCTCGACCGCGTCAGCCCTCCGTCAGGACCTCAACGCCGGCGGGTCGAAGTTCTGCGGCGACTGTCCGTTGAAGCTGCCGCTCAAGAAGGATCAGGTGGCGCCGGTCCGGGACCTCAACGTGCCGCAGCTCCCCTCGCGGCTGTATATCGAGACCACCGCCGCCTGCAACATCTCGTGCGAGCAGGCGTGCTGCGCGCCGGAAACCGGGATCACCCGCACCCGTCAGGCGGGCATGCTCGACTTCGAGCTGTTCAAACGGGTCGTGGACGAGGCCGGGCCGTCGCTGGTCCGCATCGACTTCTTCAACTACGGCGAGGCGTTCCTGCACAAGCGCGCCGTGGAGATGTGCGAATACATCAAACGGCAGTTCCCCCACATCTATCTCTACACGAGCACCAACGGCCTGGCCTTCACCGAGGAACAGGTCCGGCGGCTGGTTCGGTCGGGGATCGACGAGCTGACGTTTTCGATCGATGGCGCCACCGCCGAGAGCTACGTCAAGTATCGGCGGCGAGGGGACTTCGACAAGGCGATCCGGAACCTGCGGTTCGCCGCTGATGAGAAGCGCTCGACCGGCCGCGACGTGCCGTTCATCAACTGGCGCTATATCCTCTTCAATCACAACGACAGCGAAGGGGAAATGCTGCGGGCGCGGGAAATGGCGGCGGAGATCGGAGTCGATCGGCTGTGCTGGGAGCTGACCGATCATCCCGAGGATCTGTTCTCGCGGCGCTTCGTTCCAGGCACACCGGACCTCGCGCGCATCCAGCACGAGATCTGGGACGACAACAACCTCGGCAACGCGATCCCCGGCGCCACGCCGCGGGCCGAGATCGAGGTCCGCGGACCGCTGTCGCTGGCCGGTCTGCCCATCCTGGCGCGGCACGGGCGGCCGCTGACGCTCCGCGCCCGGGTCCTGAACGCCTCCACACGGCCATTCCCGGCACAGGCCAGCTATGGCCGCCGCCTGGTCAGGCTCGGGGCCCAGCTCTGCGGTCCGGATGGCTCGCTGGTCAACCGCGATTACGAGCGCGCCTGGCTGCCGGCGGCGCTCGGACCTGGCGACCGTGCCGACGTCCCCATCACGATCACCGCGCCATCACAGCCCGGCCGCTATACGTTGAAGTTCGATCTGGTCAGCGAGGGGATCGACTGGTTCGAGTCGTGCGGGTCTCCCACGACGACCAAGACTCTTGTGGTGATTTAGATCAAATCCCAAGCTCCAAGCTCCAAATCCCAACCACTCCCAATCCCAAATCCCAAATCCCAAACTTGATTGGAACTTGGTGGTTGGGAGTGGTTGGGATTTGGGATTTGGAGCTTGGGATTTGACTTGAACGCGCTAGTTAGCCAGCCGCGGCGAGGCCGCCACCGCGCTGGGCGCGGTCACCGGCAGCACCGCCGCTTCCGGCGCTTCGACCAGACGCCAAGCGTCCGTCTCTTCGAGGATCCGCGCCGCGAAGGCGGTGTGGAGCGCGTGCCCGCCGCGGTGCGCGACCAGGTGGCCGATCACCGGATACCCCACCAGCGACAGGTCGCCGATCACGTCCAGAATCTTGTGGCGGACGAACTCGTCGTCGAAGCGAAGGGCGTTGTTCAGCACGCCGGTCTCGCCGAGCACGATCGCGTTGTCCAGCGAGCCGCCGAGCGCCAGACCCCGCTGCCGCAGCATCTCGACTTCCTTCAGGAACCCGAAGGTCCTCGCCGGAGCAATCTCCTCGACGAAGCTGTCTTCCGTGATCCTCATCGTCCGCGACTGGTGGCGGAGGAGCGGATGGTCGAAGCTGATGCTGTAGGTGACCTTGAAGTGATCCGAGGGATAGAGCGCGATCCGCTTGTCGCCATGGGTCAGCGAGATCGGCCGCTGCACCTTCAGGAACCGGCGCGGCGCCGACAGCTTCCGCACGCCGGCCTCGTTCAGAATCAGGTAGACGAACGGCGCGGCGCTGCCGTCCATGATCGGCACTTCCGAGTGATTCAGCTCGACGATGGCGTTGTCGATGCCGAGCGCGGTGAGCGCCGCGAGCAGGTGTTCGACGGTTTCGACCGACACCGCTTCGCGGGTCAGCCCGGTCTGATACTGGATGCCGCCAAGGTGCGTGACGGTCGCCGGGATTTCCAGCCCGCCAAGGTCGCTGCGCTGAAACCGGATCCCGTAATCCGCGGGAGCGGGTTTGAGCGAGAGCGTGACCTTGTTCCCAGAATGGAGGCCGATTCCGGTGCAGGAGACGGTTCGACGGAGGGTGCGCTGCGCGTTCATGACCTCTCGGTTGATAAGGGAGTAAGCCAGCTTAGCTTTCCCCACCTCAGCAAAGCGTCTGCCACCGTTCCTGTGTTTGTAATATTACCGCTAACTGTATGATTTCGCGCGGTTTTGTGAAGAACGGCGAGCCCGGACGGAGCGTCAACGAGACCGGTGTGTGGCTGTCCAGCCACAGTGCCGGACGACGATTTTGTGGTTTGGCTACCACAGTTCACGAGCGGCTGCGAAGAGGTGTTCGACCGCATCACGAGGCCAGCGCCGGCGGAATTCGCAGGATTTCCGCCAGAAATTGTCCTGTATAGGATTCTCGGCTCCTCGCGACGTCTTCAGGAGTCCCCTGCGCCACAATTCGTCCGCCGCCCGATCCCCCCTCCGGCCCCAGGTCGATCACGTGGTCGGCCGACTTGATGACGTCGAGGTTGTGCTCGATGATCACGACCGTGTTGCCCTGATCGACAAGTTTGTTGAGGACATCGAGCAGCTTGTGGGTGTCCTCGAAGTGCAGCCCGGTCGTCGGTTCATCGAGAATGTAGAGGGTGGTGCCGGTGCCCCGGCGCGACAGCTCCTTCGACAGCTTGACCCGCTGCGCCTCGCCGCCGCTGAGGGTGGTCGCGGACTGCCCCAGCTCGATGTAGCCGAGACCGACATCCTGGAGCGTGCGCAGCTTGCTGGCGATCGGCGGGAAGTTCTCGAGCAGCGGCAGCGCCTGGTCGACCGTGAGATCGAGGACGTCGGCGATCGACTTCCCGCGATACTTGATCTCGAGCGTCTCGCGGTTGTAGCGGCGGCCCTTGCACTGCTCGCACGTGACGTAGACGTCCGGCAGGAAGTGCATCTCGATGGCGATCACGCCGTCGCCCTGGCAGGCCTCGCAGCGGCCGCCCTTCACGTTGAACGAGAACCGCCCCGGCTTGAAGCCGCGGGCCTTGGCCTCCGGCAGCATCGCGAACAGCTCGCGAATGAACGTGAACAGCCCGGTGTAGGTGGCGGGGTTCGAGCGCGGCGTCCGGCCGATCGGCGACTGATCGATCTGGATGACCTTGTCGAGGTGCTCGATCCCTTCGATGGCGGTGTGGGCGCCCGGCTCGTCGGCGGCGCGATAGAGCTGCCGCGCCAGCGACCGGTACAGGATCTCGTTCACGAGCGTCGACTTGCCCGAGCCGCTCACGCCGGTGACGGTGGTCAGCACGCCGAGCGGGATGCTGACGTCGATGTCCTTGAGATTGTTCTCGCGGGCGCCCTTGATCACGACGTGGCCGCGGGTCGGCGGCCGGCGCGCGCGAGGGGTCTGAATCACCCGTTCGTTGCGGAGGTAGGCGGCGGTGAGCGAGCCATTGCCGTCGGCGAGCAGCTGCTGCGGCGTGCCCTGGAAGATCACGTAGCCGCCGTGCTCACCTGCGCCCGGGCCGAGATCCACCACGTAGTCGGCGGTTCGGATGGTCTCCTCGTCGTGCTCGACCACGAGCACGGTGTTGCCGAGATCGCGCAGCCGGGCCAGGGTCGACAGCAGCGCGCGATTGTCTCGCTGGTGCAGCCCGATCGAGGGCTCGTCGAGCACGTACAGGACGCCGGTCAGATTGGAGCCGATCTGGGTGGCGAGCCGGATCCGCTGGCCTTCCCCGCCCGACAGCGTGGCGGCGCTGCGCCCGAGCGTGAGATATCCGACGCCGACGTCGAACAGGAAATGGATCCGATCGCGGATTTCCCGCAGGATCCGGTTGGCGATCAGCGCCTCGCGATCGGTGAGCTCGAGTGAGTCGAACACCCGGACCGCTTCGGCGATCGGCAGGTCCACGTACTCGGAGATGGTCCGTCCCTTGACCCGGACCGCGCGGCTCTGCGGCTTCAGCCGCTCGCCGTTGCAGGCCGGGCAGGGGCGAAGCGCACGATAGGGCTCGAGGTTTTCCTGCTCGAGCCAGCTGCCCTCTTCATAGCGCCGGCGCAGGTTCGGAATCAGCCCTTCGAAGCCGGCCCCGAACGGATCCTTTTCCTTGGCTTTCGGCTTCTTGGGCACCTCGTCGCCGCGCTTCGCCCCGACCGCGCCGAAGAACAGCAGATCGCGAATCTTTCGCGACAGGCGGCGGAAGGGCAGGGCGAGATCGATCCCGAACGTGCGGCTCAGGCTCTCGAGGGCTTCGCGAACCAGCTTCTTGTCACCTTTCGCCCACGGCACGATCGCGCCGTCGCTCAGCGACAGCGACTCGTCCGGCACCAGCCGCACCGGATCGAAGTCGTACACCGCGCCGAGGCCCTGGCATTCCGTGCACGCGCCGTGCGGAGAGTTGAAGGAGAACGCGCGCGGCGTCATCTCCGGCATGCTGACGCCGCAGTAGGTGCAGGCCAGCCGCCGCGAGAACAGCCGGTCGCCGCCGTCGTAGGTATTGATCACCACGATGTCGTCGGCGAGGTTGAGCGCGATCTCGACCGACTCGGTCAGCCGCCGCTCGATGCCCGCTTTCAGGATCACGCGATCGACGACGACGTCGATCGAGTGGTTCTTCCGGCGATCCAGCTTGATGTCCTCGTCGAGCGAGCGCAGCTGGCCGTCGACCCGAACCTTGGTGAACCCGCGCGCGCGCAGCGCCGCCAGCTCCTTCTTGAACTCCCCCTTGCGGCCGCGCACCACCGGCGCGAGCACGTTCACCCGCTCCTCGTTCGGCGACAGCATCACGATGTCGATGATGCGCTCGAGCGACTGCGAGGCGATTTCACGGCCGCAGACGTGGCAGTGCGGGATGCCGATGTTGGCGAACAGCAGCCGGAGATAGTCGTAGATTTCGGTGACCGTGCCGACCGTCGACCGGGGATTGGACCCGGTGGTCTTCTGTTCGATCGCGATGGCCGGCGAGAGCCCGTCGATCAGGTCGACGTCCGGCTTCTCCATCTGCTCGAGGAACTGGCGGGCGTACGAGGACAGCGACTCGACGTAGCGCCGCTGTCCCTCGGCGTAGATCGTGTCGAAGGCGAGCGACGACTTCCCTGACCCGGACAGGCCGGTGATCACCACCAGCTTGTCGCGAGGCAGCTCGACGTCGATGTTCTTGAGGTTGTGGACGCGGGCTCCGCGGACCGCAATCCAGTCGTGCGCCATCTCTCTCTACCGGCTGTTCAGGGAGATACCCAAAACAGTGATTCTACCATCCGGAGCGCGGTGAGGATGGCCGGTAGCTAGTGCGCAGCTGGTCCGTTCGCCGGCCGCAGCCGGCTGTGCCGATACCCGTAGACGAAATACAGCAGCAGCCCCAGAGCAAGCCAGTAACCGAAGCGCTCCCAGGCATGCGTCGGCAGCCCGGTCATGACGTAGATACACGCCGCGGCACCGAGCAATGAGACGCCCCAGACAAACGGCACGCGGAACGGCCGCTCGCGCGACGGGTCCGTGTAGCGCAGCACCAGCACGCCGACGCAGACGATCGCGAACGCGCAGAGGGTCCCGATGTTCGTGAGGTCGTAGATCTCGTTTTCGTCGGCGACCAGGCTCCCGAGCGCCACGACCACGCCGGTCACCACGGTGGTGATGTGAGGGGTCCGGTACTTCGGATGAATCTTCGCCGCCCACGCCGGAAGCAGCCCGTCGCGCGCCATCGCAAAGAAGATCCGCGGCTGGCCGTACTGGAAGACCAGGAGCACCGCGGTCAGCGAGACCACCGCGCCGAACGCCACGATCCAGCTCGCGGTGGTGAGGCCGGCAACTTCCAGCGCCCGGGCGAGCGGATCGGCGGCCTTCAGTTGCTGATACGGCACCAGCCCGGTGGCGACGATGCCGACGATGACGTAGATCAGCGTGCAGATCGCCAGCCCGCCCAGAATCCCGATCGGCATGTTCCGTTGAGGGTTGCGCGTCTCTTCCGCCGCCGTCGAAATCGCGTCGAAGCCGATGTAGGCGAAGAACACGATCGCCGCCCCCTGGTGGATCCCGGCCCACCCGTTCGGCGCGAACGGTTTGTAGTTGGCGGGATCGATGTGCATCGCGCCCAGCCCCACGAACAGGCCGAGCACCAGCAGCTTCACCACCACCATCACGTTGTTCGCGCGCGTGCTCTCCTTGACGCCGATGTAGAGCAGCCAGGTGATCGCCATCACGATCACCGCCGCGGGGATGTTGAGCAGCACCGGAATGCCGGCAATGCGCGGTGCGGTCTGCAGCAGCGCGTGCACCTCCGGATTCGAGCTGAGCAGCGCGGTGCGGTAGCCGTGCGTCAGCCAGGCGGGAAACTCGATCCCGAAGCCTGACAGCAGCGACGTGAAATAACCGCTCCAGGCAATCGCGACCGCGATGTTGCCGACCGCGTACTCGAGGATCAGGTCCCAGCCGATGATCCACGCAATCAGCTCACCGAGCGTCGCATACGAGTAGGCGTACGCGCTTCCGGCCTGGGGGATCATCGACGACAGCTCGGCGTAGCACAGTCCGGCGAGCGCGCACACCACGCCCAGCAGCAGGAACGACAACACCAGCGCCGGTCCCGCGCCGTAGCGCACGACCGTGCCGTCCGCGAGAACCTCGCCGGCGGCCGCCGTACCGATCGACGAGAAAATGCCCGCGCCGATGACCGCGCCGATGGCGAGCATGATGAGGTCGCCCGCGCCCATGACCCGCTTCAGCGAGTGCTGCGTTTCGGCCAGGAGCTCGGAGATGGGCTTGCGAGCGAACAGTTGATTCATGAGGTCAACGGGTCACGGACAAGAGACCACGAACGGTCACGTTGAGGCGATAGGCGGTGTCCTGCGAGACCACCACGAGGCCGCCGCGCGGATCGAAGGCGAGCCCGATCAGGTCTCCGCCGGCGATCAGCTGCCGCGGCTCCGGTGGCCCGTCGAGCGACAGCCGATACACGCCGCTCCAGCCGGCGACCGCGTCGACGACCAGCAGATGCCCCTGATCGTCGAACGCCAGCCCCTGCGGACGGCCGAAGCCGTCGTAGAACACCTCGACCTCACCGGCCATGGAAATCCGATAGACCGCGTCCCGCGGTGCCATCGTCGGGGCGGTGACGTAAAGACGGTGATCGGGACCGAACGCGAGATGAAATGCAGCGACGCTCGCGGGGAGGCTGGCGAGGAGCGTGGCGCGCCCGTTTTCGACCCGCAGAATCGAGCCTGATCGATCCCCGACATACAGCGCGCGGTCTGGACCGAAGGCGATTCCGCACGGCACGCCGAGATCGGCGGCGTAAACCGACGCGGCGCCGTCAGGTCCGATGCGATGGACGGTGCCCTCGAAACGGGAAGAAACGTAGAGAAACCCGTCGCGATCGAAGGCCATCGACGTCGGATTGGCGATCTCCGCGGCGAACGGCTCGCGCGTGCCGTCGGGCCGGACCATGAAGATCGAGATCGGCGCCTGCTGCCCGCGCGAACCGCTGAATGTCACATAGAGATTGCCGTCGCGGTCGAACACCGGGCTGTCGACGAGATGAAGCCCGGTCGCCAGCGGTGTCGCGACCTCGATGAACGCGGTCTCTCCCGGCACATCGTCCAGGCGCACCGGGGTGGAGCCCCCTTCCAACCCGGGCGGGACGATGACCGTCACGGCCTGCGGCGAAATGACCGTCGGCCGGGCCAGCTCCCCGCCAATCCGGACCTGGACCGGCGGGTCGACCGGGAAGCCTTCCCCGACGATGGCCACCTGGCCGCCTTCGACGGCCCACAGCGGCTGGACAGAGGTGATGCGGGAAGCGGAACCGACGCTCATCACTGGAACATTGCCTTGCGGCGAATTATGACCGGCCCGGACAACCGGCGGCTACGATTCGTCCAGCTCCATGTTCCAGTAGAAGTAATCGCGCCAGGTCTCCGGGGCGTCCTTGAGGCCGACGGTGATGCGAATGGCAGGTGCCCTCTCGGGCCGTCTGGGCACTCGAATGAGGTGCATACCGGCTTCGGCGGGCGTCCGTCCCCCCTTCCGCCGATTACACGACACGCAGCAGCTGACGATGTTTTCCCAGTCCTTGCGGCCGCCCTGGGCGACCGGCACCACATGATCGAAGGTCAGATCGGCTGTGGGAAAGACCTCACCGCAATATTGGCAGGAATGATCGTCGCGCGCGTAGATGTTGGCACGGGAAAACGGCACGTAGTCGATATTCCGCTTGATCTTGATGTAGCGCAGCAGGCGGATGACCGACGGCAGCTTGAAGCTGACGGAGGGTGAGCGCACCTCGCGGTCGTACGAGGAAATGACCTCGACCTTCCCCTGGCACCAAAGCGTGACCGCCTTTTGCCAGTGGACGACCTTCAGGGGCTCGTAGGTCGCGTTCAGGAGGAGCGTCTGCTCCATATAAGCCTGAGTCATTCTGCATGATGACGTCGCAAACTGTCAATGTTTGCAGGGGCTTACAGCGATCGGCCGAGTCGAGACGGGCAAGTACGGAGGCCTGAAACCACCTAGAACACGCGCCGGACCCCCACGAATCTCGAGCTCCAATAGCCACTGCTAAGCCGCTCCACCCGCACCACGCCGTTCGAGCTCGGCGCATGCACGAACAGGTCGGCCGAGATGACGATCCCGACGTGGGAGGCGCCGGGAGCCACGGTAGTGAAGAAGACCAGGTCGCCGGGTGTCAGCGAGTCAACTGGCACTCCCCGGCCGGCATCGTATTGCTCCGCCACGGTCCTGGGCAGCGCGAGTCCCTGCTGCGCGAACACATAGGACACGAATCCGCTGCAATCGAACCCTGAGGGGTCGCTGCCGCCGTTCCGATACGGGGCGCCGCGCAACGACATGGCGGTGCCCACGATCGGTGGCAAAGGGGTGTCGCTGGCTGGCAGCGGAAGGTCCGGGACCGGCGGTCCGGCGGAATCCGGAGAACTGTCAGGGCGTGGAAAGGGCGACGGCACGGCGCCACTCGACGCGCAGCCCGCGGCCAGCAGGGTCAGCAGCAGAGAGACCGCGAGGCGCATTGGCCAGCTTATCGGCTACGAGGGCGGAGGAACCTTACGCCGCCTGGTGAGCGCCCTTCCGGGTGAGGCGGCGGGTTGTCTGGTCGAGGAACTGGCGCATCTGGAGATCGTCGGCGGTGTAGAGGACGGGCTGTGAGGGAGACTTGATGCGCTCGACCCGGACCGCCGGATCGATCGGCATCTCGACCGCCTCCATGTAGCGCTGTGGAAACGACGGAAAATTCCTGAACGTCGTCGAGACGACACCATCGAACTGTGTGTTGAGCTCGGTGAAGTCGTGCCGCAGGAAGTCGAACAGGTCGGGGTCGGGACTGCCGTCGACATAGGCTTGGACCATGTCGGCGACCTCCTCGTAGAACTCCGGCCCGTGCGAGTGCGGCGAGTCGCTGCCGTCGGCGCGGATCAGCTTTCTGATTCCCGCCGCTTCCGGATCGATGTGGTAGAGCTCGTGGACAATCGTGTCGAGCTTGGCCAGCCAGCCCGGCGCATCCGCCGGATAGAGATCGGCCTTGCGCGATCGATCGAGCGACTGATCGCAGAAACGCGGGAGGACGAACGAGATCAGATACTTGATCTTGGTGCCGCCGATGCGGACGTCAGGCGACTTGGTGATGAACCACTCGGATCGGCGAGTCAGCTGGCCAGTATCGCGGTCGCGCCAGAAGTAATAGCCCGGCTCGCTTTCGGGGAGCGTCATGCAGTGGCACGTCGCGAACGCCCCATCCGTGTGCGAGCGACCGAACCTGCCGAAAATCAGGACCTCCTTGAGGTCGATGAAGGACAGCCGCGGCGTGCGGCGGCAAACGTCGTCCATCAGCAGCGCAATGCGCTCCGTGTAGTTGATCATCGACACACGCCGACCTCACAGCAAACAGCATTCGCTGGCAGGGTCGCGTCCTTGCCGCTTCAAGAGAGGGAGCTATGTGAAGCAGGAACTCACAAACTATACGCGGGATCCGACAAAAGTGTCAAGGTGAGCCGTACTGACCAAAGGCCGAGCTGTCAGTGACTTAGCCGCAGGGCGGCTGCTCGCACGGACGGGCTGGAGGGACGGACGGCGGCGGGACGCTTTCTCCCGGCAGGGCCATCGGCGCGCCAGGCTGGGGCACGGTCGGCGCCGGATCCGGAGAAGGACCGTCCCCAGGGCCCGGGCTGGCGTTTGGCGCCTCGACCACAGGAGGGGGCGTCACGCCACCCATCCGCCGCAGGATCATCTGCTGGCGGCGACGCAGGCGCGTGGTGGGCCGCCCCGGCGTCAAGATGCGTGGATTGACAATCGCGCCGGCGAGCAGCGCCGCTTCAGCAGGGGCGAGATCGGCCGCCGACTTACCGAAGTAGGTGCGCGCCGCAGCTTCCGCGCCATAGACGCCGTCGCCCCATTCGATCAGGTTCAAGTAGAGCTCGAGGATCCGCTGCTTCGGCAACTCCGCTTCGAGGCGCCGCGCGATCAGGATCTCGCGACCCTTCCGGATCGGATTCTTGGAGGGTGACAGATACAGGTTCTTGGCCAGTTGCTGGGTGATCGTGCTGCCGCCGCGCGCGAACTCCATTCGCTCGATGTTGATTTCCATCGACTCCTTCATCTGCTCGAACTCGATGCCTTCGTGCTGCCAGAATCCGGAGTCTTCGGCCACCAGCACCGCCCGTTTCAGGTTCGGGGAGATCCGGCCGTAGTCCACCCATCGCTGCACGCGCCGGGGCTCGAGGCCTTTCGCGCGCGCCTCGCGCAGGCGAAGCTCGATGAACGCGGTCGTTTCGGGATTGCGTGTGCGCAGGGTGCGCACATCGGGCAGCGAGAGATACAAGTAGGCCGAGGCGGCGAAGCCGACGGCGAGGAGCGCCGCCAGGGCGCGTCCGATCATCCGCATTCACTGCAGTCTACGCCTGCTCTCCGCCGCCAGACGATGGTTTTGATGCGGCGGATCCACGCGATCCGGCAGTACAAAGAAGAAGGCGGGGCGCCTCCGCCCCGCCTTCACCTGTTTCACGCCGCGGCTGCACCGCCGCAACGCGAGACCTTAGTGCACGCGCACCGACCAACCGGACTTGGTCCGGCGCCAGTCGTCGTCCAGGATCGTCCAGAGCGTCTGGTCGAGGTATTCGCCGTTGCGAAGGAACGACTTGCGGAGCACACCCTCCTGGACCGCGCCGACCTTCCGCAGCGCACCGTTGCCGCGACCGTTCGCGACCGCGGCGCGCGCTTCGAGGCGGTGAGCGCCGATCACGTCGAACGCAAAGTCGACCACCATCTTTGCGCCGTCCATGAACGCACCCGAGCCCCAGAACGCGGAGCCAATCGCGAAGCCCCACTCGGCCGTCGCGAAGCCCGGTTCCAGCTGGCGGATCTGGAAGATCCCGATCGCCGTATCCATCCCGTGGGGGACGATCGCGAAGCAGGCGTAGTTGCCCGCCGCCCGCTCACGGTGCGTCCACGCGATGAACCGCTCGAAGCCTTCGACCGACGTCGGAGGCGGCGAGATGAAGCGCGCCACCTCTTCGGTCGAGAGCATCGCGAGGAGCGACGGCGCATCCGAGAGCCGCAGCTCCCGCAATGTCACCATCGTCCCGGTCATGACCGGCAGGCACTGACGCCAGTCCGTCGTGGTCGTCACACCGTAGGTGCCCGCCAGCGCAGCGTGCACGTTCGGCACCTCGCTGTCACGATAAGGCATCTTTTCCATGACTAGAATCCCCCCAAGATGCCCGTCGAGACGACGGAAGTAACCGGTTGCGTGAGGATGTTCTGCTCGGCCGGCGGCACCGTGGCCAGCGGCACTCCGAACAGACTGTCGAACACCGTCTGATCGAAGTTCGCCGGCGGCGCAATCGGGTCGTCGAACATCGGTGCGTCTTCACCCGAGTTGCCCCAGGTCATGTTGTCGTCTTCGGCAGACGAGCCCCACACCAGGTTGTCAGTTTCGCCGCTCGTGCCCCACACCAGGTTGTCGCCGGGACTCGCGGTGCCCCACACCAGGTTGTCAGCCGAAAGCATCGTGCCCCACACCAGGTTCTGGGCGGTAATCGCAGTGCCCCAGACCAGGTTGTCGCAGTCCTTGCCGCCGCAGTCGGTGCCCCACACGATGTTGTCGTGGCCGAACAGCGTGCCCCACACCAGGTTGTCGCCGTCCCGCATGGTGCCCCAGACCAGGTTGTCGCCGTTGGAGTTGAGGACCGTGCCCCACACCAGGTTGTCCTCGGACAGCAGATCGACGGTGCCCCAGACCAGGTTGTCGGAGCCGAGGGTGCCCCACACGATGTTGTCGCCATCGCGATCGGCGAACGCGCCCCAGGTAGTCCCCAGTTGGAAGGCATTCGCGTTCGGACGAATCACACCGCCCTTGATGCGATGATTGCCCCACAGGACCTGCTTGCTCCACACTGTCGGAATCACCAGCTTCGAACCGGCCTGCGCCGTCTTGTAGAACCGCGCCAGCTGCACGGCGCCCTGAGTGTTCAGGAAGCCAGCGCCCTGGGTCAGCACGTTATAGCCCGGATAGATCTGGGCGGTGTACTGAAGGATCGCCTTGACCATGTTCGGCGTCAGCGACGGGTTCGCCTGCATCATCAGCGCGACCGTCCCCGCAACAACGGGAGACGCCATGCTGGTGCCGGTCAGGCTCAGATACGGCTTGGAGCTCGAGAACAGCGTCCCACTCAGGAGGTAGGCCGCTTTCGTGTAATACATCGTGCTCGAAGGATCGGCCAACGAGACGATGCCGGTGCCGGGAGCGACGAGATCCGGCTTGGCCTCGAAATCAACGGCGGTGGGACCCCGCGAGCTGTACCCCGCCATCTTGTCGTCCGTCCGGACGACCGTGCCTTCGTGGCTGTAGGCGCCGACGGTGAGGACCCACGGCGCATTGCCGGGAGCCGTGATGCCGCCGTACTGAAGCTGCCCGTTGGCATTCTTGCCGAGGTTGCCGGCCGCGGTCACGACGACCACGCCCGCGTCGACAGCGCGTTTGGCCGCGAGGGTGAGCGGGTCCGTTTCGTACGACTCGGTCACAGCCGCGCCCACCGAGAGATTGACGACGCGGAGGTTGTAGGCCGTCTTGTTGGCGACGACCCAGTCGAGCGCCGCGATCACATCGCTGATGACGCCGCGGCCGCGATCGTCGAGCACCTTGAGTCCGACCAGGTGCGCGGACGGCGCAATTCCGGCGCGCACGTAGGACGAATCGCGACCGTTGCCACCGATGATTCCCGCGACATGCGTGCCGTGGCCGTTGTCGTCATAAGCCGCGGTGCGGCCGTTGACGAAGTCCACGAACGCCGCGACGCGCTGCCCGTTCTTCACGCGGACGGCGGTCGACGTGCCCTGGTAAGTGAGGTCGTCGTGCCAGGTGGTGATCCCCGAGTCGATGACGGCCACGCCGACACCCGCACCCGTGTACCCGTACTGGAGTTGCGCGGCCCGTGCACCGACGGCGACCGCCACACGATTCATTTCGCCGCCGGTCGGGCGGTCGTGGTGGATGCTCTCCACGGCAGGATGGTCCGCGAGCTTCCGAATCACTGAATTCGGAAGTTCGACCGCCTGTCCGTTGATGAGCCCGAGCCGACGTCCCACTTTGCCGCCGAGACGCCTGACTTCGGTAGAAGCATCGTAGCCGGGCTTCAGCGTCACGATCACGCGTGACGTCCCGCCCTTGCCCTCACGAGCTTTCAGGAACTTATCAACCTTCTGCCGCGGACGACCGGACTTGGCAAGGACCGGCCCTCCCAGCCCGACGATGAGTGCCAGCGCGAGCGCGACCCTCATCACTTTCATCTGCCATCGAATCACTGTCGTTTCCTTTCGCTGCTGATACCTCCCGCGTGGGCGGGAGCGAGCACGGTCTTTCTTTACCGGTACCTGCCGGGTGCCGACCGGCAGTGGTGACCCACCATCAATCCGACGAACTTTGATTGCGGTCTCTGAGGCGCCGCCCGGTCGTCCAGACCCAGGCGTTGCCGATGTTGCTTATTGGTTCGGTCAGCCCCCGTCAGGCGTGCGAACGGGAAGGCATACCGGTCGTGGTAGAGCAAGGCGATTGCCACCACGGTCGGGCTTGCCGCAGAACCGCACAACACGTTGCAGATGTGGAACTTACCGCGCACGCGTGAAACACCACCGCACACGCACACGCGCTGCGCGTGGCCCGTTCTGGCACACGCATCTCACGTTTTTCGAACCGAACTGCCGCTAAGTCGTTGGAAACGCTGTTGAGTACAGGCATCTGTTCCATCGTGGAGCAGCCGTCTCAGCCTGGAACAGATGGGATGGGCTGATTACTTGTTTATTTGGAAGGCCTTACGGGATCGAGGCGCAGAGAGCTGCGGTTCGAGCTCAGCAACTGCATCGCCAGAACCGTGAGAGCGAGCGCGAGCGCCGGCGCCATCAGCCATGGGGCATCCGTGAACGCCGCGCCCTGCCAGGCGTCGCGCAGCATGGCGCCCCAACTCGCAACAGGCACCGGAAATCCAAGGCCGACCAGCGTCAGCGTCCCTTCCGCCACCACGAATGCCGGCACCATCATCGTCTCGATGCCCAACAGGAACCCCGTCGTCGCGGGCAGCAGATGGCGGTGCAGAATTCGCAACGGTGAAGCCCCGATAGAGTGTGCAGCTTCTGCGTACTCCTTCCGCCGCTCGGCCGCGATGATGCCGCGGACTCCGCGCGCGACCAATGGCCATCCGGCGGCGGCGAGAACCAGCGTGAGCGTCCAGAACACCTGCGAGACCGACAACACCAGCGGCATGGCCGCCCGCAGAGCGAGCACCACGTAGATGGCGGGCAAGACCAGGACGAAGTCGGTGACCGCCATCAGCAGGGATTCCAGGCGCCCTCCGGCGAATCCCGCCAGTCCGCCGATCACGATGCCGACGACCAGCGCGGCGAGCGATGCCGTGAAGGCCACCGACAGGGACAGCCGGGCACCGAACGCCAGCCGCGACAGCACATCGCGGCCGAGCGGATCGGCGCCGAGCGGGAGCCACGGCCCGTGTGATTCGTCGATGGACCACAGGACGCCGTCGTGGAACCAGCGGATCGGCACTTCCGCGGAGGTCGCCTCGAAGCGGCGTTCGAGCCGGTTGACCAGAGTCAGCGGCTTCACGAACGGCCAGACGATGCGCCCATCGGCGGAGATGAGGTGGGGACGCATCGGCGGGGCATTTTCGTAGTCGGGAAACTGGCGGGTCGGACTATGCGGGGTGATCAGGGGCGCGAGCACCGCGAGGAGCACCAGTGCCGCCAGCAGCGTGCCGCCGAACCTGTGGCTTCGGGTCATCGCAGCTCGGTGACCCGCGGATCGGCCGCCGCCAATGCGACGTCCGCGATGAAGATGCCGAGCGCGAGAAAGGCGGCCCCGGTCGCTGCGCAACCGGCGATCACGTTGGCATCCCGGGCAATCAGGCCGTCGTACAGCAGGCGGCCCAGGCCGGGCCAGGTCATGACGTATTCCACGACGAACGATCCGCTGATCAGCGTCCCGGTCATGACCCCGTAGACCGCCAGCACGGGGGTCAGCGAGAGCCGGAGCGCGTGCCGCCACAGCACGCGGCGGTCCGGTACGCCGCGCGCCCGCGCCGCCAGCACCGACGGGTGCTGAAGTGCCTCGCTGATCGCCGTGGCCTGCAGGTGTTGGAGCGTTGCCGCCACCGGCAGCGCCAGCGCAAGGATCGGCAAAACCAGATGCCGCACCATCGTCTCGAATCCCGCATCCGCCGGTAGTCCTCCGACGGGGAACCATCCCGTTCTCGATGCCACGAACAGCAACGCGAGTGACAGGACAAGCGGAGGAAGAGCGAGAAGGATGACCGAAACGCCCCGGGCGGCCAACGTGAATGCGTTCCGGCGGCCGCGTCCGGTGATCACTCCCAGTGGAATCCCGATCGCCGTAGCCACCGACATCGCTCCGAGGCCCAGGAGCACGGTGTTGCCGACGCGTTCGCCGATCAGGGCGCTGACGCTTCGACCGGGGTACCTGATCGACTCGCCCAGATCGAGCCGGACGAACCGCCGCAGCCAGGCTAAGTACTGGAGGTGCAGCGGGGCGTCGAGGCCCTGCCGATGTCGTTCGGCGGCGATCTGGGCCGGAGTCAATTCGAATTCGGAAAGGTGATCGCCGGGGGCGAGTCGGGCGAGGACCACGGCTGCGGAGGACACCAGGAGCACGAGCAGCAACGCCGCAGCCGCCCGCCGCAGGATGAAGGAGGCGAGGTGGGGCGTCACGGCTGTTGTTTCGGCGGCTCGGCTGGGAGCCGTTACCGGGGTGCGCGGCCCTGAGACCGCGAGCGTGTCGGCGCTCCACAGCAGCTGCGGCATCTGCGGCACTGGCGTCGCGTTCCGGACCCGTGGGTTCAGGGCAATGGTCACTTTGGGAGCGACGAAGTAGAGCGCCGGCACTTCCTGCCCGAACACCCGCTGCACCTCCAGGAACAGACGCTGCCGCTCGGCCGGATCGGGCGTCTGTACCTGCTGCCGCATCAGCTCGTCGATCCGGGCTTCCCAGGGGGTCGCCGGCTTGGCCTGTCCGGGGTTCCAGAAGTGGCTGTTGCCCGCGCTCAGCCAGAAATCCAGGTTCATCGCCGGATCGGTCGCGCTCGCCTGCCACCCATGGAGGATGCTGTCGTAGTCGCCGGTCACCCAGCGTTTCCCGATGCTGCCCTGATCCAACCCGACGATATCGATGGAGACGCCCAGGAGGCGGAGTTGCTCCTGAAGGAGGGCGACCGTGCGTTCTCGAAGGGTGGCGTCCTTCTGCACCAGTACCTGAGAATCGCACCGCGGCTCCCGACCCGTCCTCGAGCTGACCGTCACCGTCGCGGTCCGTCAGGCCGGCCGCCGCCAGCAGCCGCCGCGCGCGGGCGGGGTCGTGCGGATAGGCCGGAACGTCGGTCGAATACCACTGACCATGCCGCGGCGTCATGGGGCCGAAGACCGGCACAGCCGCTCCGAGATACACGGTGTTGGCGATGGCTTGACGATCGACCCCGAAGGACAGGGCCTGCCGGAACTCCGTGCGACGCAGCCACGGCTTGAGGTCTTTGGACGCCGGTGGCTTCAGATTGAACCAGAGGACATTGGGATCGAGACCGATCCCCGCATCGAGCAGCTGCAGCCGTCCCTGATCGGCGAGACGCTTGAACCGCGCGTAGTCGTCCGGGCGGATATCCGCGTTCGACATCAGATCGGTCGCGCCCGACTCGAGCCTGAGGGCCTCGGCGTTCTGATCGGGGATGATTTCGACGATCAGGCGGTCCAGGTACGGAAGGGGCGTCTGCTGCTGGTCGCGGCGCCAGTAGTGCGGATTCCTCGCGAACACCAGCCGCTGTCCCGCGACGTGCTCGACCAGCACGAACGGCCCCAGTCCGACGATCTCGGTGAGGGGAGTCGAGGCACTCCAGGCCTTCTGAATCGTCCCGTTCTTGAGCGCCGCCTCGAGCTTGTGCCGGGGCAGGATCGGCAGATTGTCGAGGAGGCGTAGCCCCGGAGCAAACGGGGTGGGAAACCGCACGACGACGGTGGCCGGGTCCGGTGCCGTGACTTCGAGGCGCTGACCGGCGGCCGTGACACCGTCGCCGAGCCGGCTGCCCGGAGCGTCGTAGGCGACCATGAACGAGAACAGGACGTCGGCCGACGTGAACGGCGTGCCGTCCGAAAACCTGACCCCCTGTCTCAGCTTCAGCGTCTGGGTGCGTCCGTCCTGGGAGCCATCCCAGCTCTCGGCCAGAGCGGGCTCGGTGGCGTCGGTCGCCCGGTTCACTCGAACCAGCCGGGCCTGGGTCAACAGGGCCATGACATCGGCGGCGGCGCTGGCGTCGAAATACCGGTTGTAGTTTCCCGGTTCGCTGCGGAGCGACACGACCAGCTCCCCCCCTTTGGCCAGGCCCGATTCCGGAACCGGGGCCGGCGAGCGCCGGCACGCTCCCACCGACAGCAGCAAAATCCCTAGGAAAATCAGGCGTTTTGGTGAGGTGGTCACTGATGACCTGACCGGCCAATTTATTGGCCGCCGAAAAAGAGCCGATCTATTGCAGTTTCCGCCGTGGGTAGGCCCTACCCGTGTGCGGAGACCGCGCAGAAGGGCCAACCGGTTGGCTGGCGCCCCGCTTGGGGGTGAGCCTGAATCGTACGTGAAGCGGGCGCCGATCACAACAGGAGTTCTTTTGTGTCATCTCGTGGCATTCAATGCGACATCGCAGATCGCCAGACCGCCAAAAAGCTCGGCCGTGGCACGTGCCGTGCTCTATAGGGTGGCGTCGCTCCCCCGACAAACAAAACGAAACCATCGCGTTCTCACGAACGCGCGTTCTTGACTGAGCTCTTATGACCAAGACCTTATCGGCCTTGTCGACGTCGCGCCTGTTGCCGTCTCTCGTCGCCGTCGCCTTGCTGGCGACCTGCAGCCTCGAGCTCGAGGCTGCCGGTCCTCGTGGCGCGGGCCGCGCCCGGCTGTCCCGCGACCTGGCCGACAGACTCGGCTCCGGCCGTAGCCGCGCCGTTCGGGTCATCGTCTCGGGAGACGACGCCCGGATCGAGCGGCTGGCGGCGCGGCACGGCGCGCGAATCGCCAAGAGGCTCGAGGGCGCCGCGGTCCTCGAGATCGCCGAACGGACGCTGGATGCGATGAGCGATGACGAAGAGACCGCGCATCTGTCCGGGGACGTGCCGGTGCAGCGGCTGATGAGCGTCACGACCGAAGCCATCGGCGCCGACCAGGCGTGGCAGGGGCGGGTGGCGGGGCTCGACGGGTACACCGGCCGGGGGATCGGCGTCGCGGTCATCGACTCCGGCATCGCCGCCCACCGCGCCCTCCGCGGGCGGGTCGTCGCGGCGATGGATTTCACGGACTCGCGGAGCCTCGTGCGCGACGACTACGGGCATGGCACCCACGTCGCCGGGATCATCGCCGGATCGCAGGATTCCGGGTATGCCGGCGTCGCTCCCGGGGCGCATCTGGTCAGCCTGAAGGTCCTCAAGGCGGACGGATCGGGGGACACCAGCGCCGTGATTGCGGCGATCGATTGGGCGGTCCGCAACCGGCTCCGCTACAACCTGCGCGTGATCAACCTATCGCTAGGACATCCGGTGTTCGAAAGCTATCGTGAGGATCCGCTGTGCCAGGCGGTGGAGCGGGCGGTCAAGGCCGGGATGGTCGTGGTCGCGGCCGCGGGGAACTTCGGCAAGACGGCGGAGGGCAAGGCCGTGGTGGGCGGGATCGTTTCTCCGGGCAACAGCCCGTCGGCGCTGACGGTCGGCGCCAGCAACACGCGCGGCACGGCGCAGCGGTCGGATGATGTGATGGCGACCTACAGCTCACGCGGCCCCACCGCCATCGACGGTCTGCTCAAGCCCGAGCTGGTGGCGCCGGGCAACCGCATCGTCGCGGCGGCAGCGAGCTTCGCCTACCTGACGCGGACCTACCCCGAGCGGGTGGTGTTCGGTCAGGACCTGGCCCGCTATGCGGAGATGAGCGGCAGCAGCATGTCGGCGGCGGTGGTGTCGGGATCGGTGGCCCTGCTGCTGGACGCCAAGCCCCGCCTGACGCCGGCGCAGGTCAAGCTGGCACTGCAGGTGACGAGCTCACGACTGGCAGGCGCCGGACTGATCGAGGCGGGCGCGGGCCAGGTCAACGTCATTGCGGCGCTGGGGCTGGTGTCGGGAGAACACACAATCGCCGACACGTTCATCGCTTCAGAGCGCGTCGCATCTCTCGGAATCTCCTACGACACACCTACCAACCTCTTCGGCACCGACCTGACTGCTCATATTCTGGTGTGGGGAAACCGTCAGGCAACGGTACCATCCACCGGTGTCGACGGTAACATCCTGGTGTGGGGCAACATTTTGGTCTGGGGCAACATCCTGGTCTGGGGCAACGACGCGCAGGAGGGTGACATCCTCGTGTGGGGAAACACGACGACCGCTTGGGCCGAGGGCACGATGGACGGAGACATCCTGGTGTGGGGCAATTCCGCGACGGACGGCGACATCCTGGTCTGGGGCAATTCCACCTCAGACGGCGACATTCTGGTCTGGGGCAATATGGTTGGCGACGGAGACTAGAACCCATACTCCCGAGTTGAGAATCCATTAAATCAAGCTGGAACATCTGGAGCACATCATGACCATTATCGCCTGGGGCGCATAGACCGACTCTCCTTGGCGTTACCGCTATCGCAGATAGCGTAACGTCATTTTCACAGACTTATGGACCGACTGTCGCCATGGGGACGAGCGTATGTCGTTGCGGTCGCGCTCTTCGGCGCTGCCACGCTGCTTCACTCGTCCGTCCAGCTCTATCTTGATCCACTCGGCTGGAATTGGGTCGTCCTAGCTGTCTTAACTCTTCTTAGCGGCTCTGCGACAGTCAAGCTTCCATCTGTTCCCGCTACGATCTCCGTATCCGAGACTTTTGTCTTTACCTCGGCTCTACTCTTCGGCCCAGCGGCTGGCACTCTTACGGTAGCTCTGGATGCGTTAGTAATTTCATTGTGGCTAGCAAGACGAGGCCACCCTCTCCATAGAATCGCGTTTAATATCTTCGCGCTGCCTGCAGCGATGTGGGCTGGGGCCCAGATCTACTACGCCATCGGAGACGTTCCACCCCTGTATACGTCACCGCAGGCTGTGAAAATCTCGCGACTACTGATTCCTCTCTTCTGTTTCACGACTGTCTATTTCGGGCTAAATAGTTCGCTCATTGCGATCGCCATATCATTTGAAAAGCGTCTTTCTCCGATTCGTGTCTGGAGAGACAATTTCGCGTGGCTATCACTCAACTATTTCGGCGGAGCGTCCGTAGCGGCGCTGCTCGTCACGTATACACGGAACATTGATTACGCTTATATAGCCTTCGTTCTTCCGCTTCTTGCCGTTCTCTACTTCACATTCTCCGTATCAATGGGGCGAGTTGAAGACGCGAACCAGCATCTTAGCCAGCTCAACAAGCTATACATGTCGACAATTGAAACGCTTGCGATGGCGATCGATGCAAAAGACCAAATCACGCACGGTCACATTCGCCGGGTTCAGCAGTACGCCGTCGGCTTGGCGCGACATATGGGAGTGACTGACCCAGAACAAATTAGCGCGATTGAAGCCGCCTCGCTGCTCCACGACATGGGCAAACTCGCGGTGCCGGAATACATCCTAAACAAACCTGGCAAGCTGACGCCCGCCGAGTTCGATAAGATGAAATTGCATGCCAGCGTAGGCGCCGATATCTTGTCCGCCATTGACTTTCCGTATCCAGTCGTTCCGATCGTTCGGCATCACCATGAAAATTGGGATGGCACTGGGTATCCAGACGGCATCCGGGGCAGCGACATTCCAATAGGTGCACGCATCCTGTCAGTGGTCGATTGTTTCGACGCGTTGACATCCGATCGTCCATATCGACCTCGCCTGTCAAATGGTGACGCGATTCGAATTCTTCTCGAACGCCGCGGGTCCATGTATGACGCCCTGGTTGTCGACACATTTATTCGGGTTCACAACGAGCTAGCGGTCGAAACCCTGGAGGCCCCCACGGCCCCAGGCGGTCTCTCCGCGATTACCCGCGTCACCTCTCCCTCAGTCGATTCTGAGGCGGCGGCCGATTCCCGGCTAAATGAAATATCTGCAAGCACGGAAGAAATGCTCGCGCTGTACCAACTGGCACAAGGGCTGACTGCTCATTTGGACGTGCCCGACGCCGCCGAATTAATAGCGAAACATTTGAGGCGGGTCGTCCCGGCGTCCACTATCGTCTTTTACATCTACGATACGCTTGCCGATGAGCTGTATGTCGCGCACGCGGCAGGAGACGGCGCATCTCACTTCGCAGGCCTAAGAATACCTCGGGGTCAACGACTCAGTGGGTGGGTGGCTGCGAATCGTCAGTCGATCCTGAATTCTGATCCAGTTCTCGACCTCGGTGACGCAGCTCGATCGTTGCGACCGCCGTTGCGCAGCTGTCTTAGTGCGCCGCTACTAATTGGCGAGACCCTTGTAGGCGTGTTGACGGTTTACTCACCGCATCGCCAGGCTTTTTCGGAAGATCATCGCCGGATACTCGAGGTCATCGGCGGGCAGGTATCCCACACTCTGCGCAGAGCCGTGACGTTTCAACGAGAGCGCTTTCTCATCGATCGCGATAGCCAGTCAGGTTTGCCAAACGCGCGTCAGCTCGAGCGAATTGTTACGAATGAGCTGGCGCTAGGAGAGACAAGCGTTCCTCTGTCCCTTTTAGTTGTTAGAGTCACCAGCGACGAAACACGATCATTGCGTCACGGGTCCGAGGATGTTTTGAGGCTCGTCGCAGAGGCGTCGCGACCGGCTTTGCGAGGGGCAGATCTCGTTTTTCATTTTGCTGCGAACGAGCTAGCGATCCTTCTTCTTCGAACAGACGATGAAGCCTCTAAACGTGTGGTCAAACGCGTAGCTCGTCGCCTCGCTACTGATCCGAGAATGCCACAGGACGTCTCAATCTCTATGGGATTAGCGTCAACTCCCTCAGATGGTTCCAATCTCGCTGACTTGCTGAACATGGCAGGACAGCGCGGGCGTACAATTGCGGACTACAACAGCGCGTCTTCGTCAATACACTGACTATGGGCACTTCGAGTCTAAGCGGTCTGGTGCGGTCAGGCCATATTACCCAGTCTTTACGGCTCGTCACGGATCAAGTTGGGCGTGATCCGGATGCGCACGTTCTACTTGCTGAGCTCCTTTATCACGCCGGCGATCTCGACCGTGCCGAGCGACTCGCACTGCACCTTCCCGCTCAATTTCCCAATTTGACTACGACCGCCCTGGCACGCCTGAGCCTGATCCGGTCCTCGTGTCGATATGATGCCGGCGACCATGGAGTCGCCCTCGAGGCAAACCGTGAGGCTCTGGTTTTGGCGCAAACCGCTAAGGATAACGCGGTTTCGGCACTTGGCGCTGCTCAACTGCTCGAGCGTGCGCCTACCAGTGCGTGGAACGCTAACATTCCACTGGCAACTGAAGCGCGAAAATACACGCTGCGAGCGGGCGATCCTCAACTGACGGCTCGAGTCCATTTAGTGTTCGGTCGGTTGGAAGGCAGAGTCGGGCATTACGAAACGGCAATCCGGCATCTCTCAGTGGCTCGAACCGTACTTGAGAGCGAACCCAATCTGTGGATCAGTGCGGCCTTGGATCTTGATATGGGTTCGGTGCTTGGCCTCAAGGGCAACTTCACCGCAGCAGTAGAACTCGCGCTAAAGGGGGCAGAGTCCGCTTCAGCAAGTGGATGGGCCAAGGGCCAAGCTATGGCGGGGTCAAACCTGGCATATTTCTACACGATGCTTGGGAAGGAAGCAGAGGCCGCGTGGTGGCTGAACACGATTCCTGCCGTGTTTCGCAACCAGCCCGCCTATCGCATCGCCATCGCCGAAACGCTGGCTCAGGCGGCGTTCTGCAAGGGCAATTTTAAGGAGGCAGGCAGCCTCGTGGGGGAGCCAGAGACTGAACACCTTCCGAACTTGCGATGGTATGGACTGTCTCGGCATATCACCCGAACTCAGATCATGCTCGGCCAAGGCGATTGGATGCGAGCGAAGCAACATGCGGAAGCCGGAGTGTCGTTGGCTTCCGAACTGGACAATGAGCCCGCGCGCAGATTACTTGAACTGTGCTCCGCAGAGGCATGCGTGGGTTTGGGTATTGACGTTAAAGCCACAAGTTTATGCGTCGAGGTACCGCCGAATGCCTCTCTTGATTTCATAGCGGCGGCATGCGTGGTTCGTGGCAAAGCGTTAGGGAATAATGGTGACTTCGAGCTCGGCCGACAGATTCTTCACCGTGGAGTCCGGCTAATGAGAAACCTCGGTAGCGCTCCAGCCGCCGCCCGTGCGGAGTTATCGGTGCCTCGGGGAGCGCCGACTGAAAGGGCGGTTCCAACCCTTGACGCCGCCGTCGGGTTGCTCGAGCTCGCCGGGCATCCCCATATCCTCGGGCCCGAAGCCGTGGCGCTCATCAAGGGCGCTGGCTGTGCCAGTGCGCTGGCGTTGGTGGCGGCGGCGCCGGCGGGCCTCCGGATCGTCGACGCGGTCGGCTGGACCGCCGCCGATGCGACCGCCGCGGCCCAGGGGGCGACCGACCGGATCGAGCACCTGCCGCTCGGCAGCCGGGGCGACGAGCACTGGTTCCTGGCGATTGAGCCCAGACGCGAGCTCGAGCCGTATTGCACCTTCGCCACCGTCCGGAAGCTGCTGGCGTTGGCGCTGTCGCTCGATGCCTACCGGCGCGACGAGAAGCAGCGCGCCGCGCTGTGGCCCGCCGACGCGCTCGACAGCGATCCCGAGTGCGTCTGGGCCTCCGAGCAGATGATCGAGACGCTGACCACGGCGCGGCGGATCGCCGCCACCCCGCTGTCGGTGCTCATCACCGGCGAAACCGGCACCGGCAAGGAGATGGTGGCCCGCGCCATCCATCGCGCCTCCGACCGTGTCGATCGGCCGTTCCTGCCGTTCAACTGCGCGGCCGTCCCTCGCGACCTGCTCGAGAGTCAGCTGTTCGGGCACCGCAAAGGCGCCTTCACCGGCGCAGACACCGGCTTCCAGGGGGTGATTCGCGCCGCGGCCGGCGGCACCCTGTTCCTCGACGAGATTGGCGAGATCGGCCCGGAAATGCAGCCCAAGCTGCTGCGCTTCCTCGAGACCCACGAGATCCATCCGCTCGGCGAGCCGCACCCGCTGAAAGTCGATGTCCGGGTGATCGCGGCGACCAACGCCAGCGTCGAACAATTGATGGCGGACGGCCGGTTCCGGGGCGACCTGTTCTATCGGCTCAACGTCATGCGGCTGTCACTCCCGCCGCTCCGCGAACGGCGGGAGGAGATCCCGCCGCTGGTGCAACACTACGTCCGCAAGTACGGCGACGAGCAGCGCAAGGGCCAGCTCACGGTCGCCGACGACACGCTCGAATACCTGCTGCTGTTTTCGTGGCCGGGCAACGTCCGCCAGCTCGCGAACGAGGTCCAGCGGATGGTCGCCCTGGCCGAGCCGGACTCCACGCTGACGCCGGCGCTGCTGTCGCCGGAGATCCAGGCCTCCCGCCGGACCATTCCCGTGACCCCGCCCGCGGAGCCCGAAGTGCGGGTCGCCCTCGATCAGCCGCTGCCCGACGCCGTGGACATGCTCGAACAGGTGATGGTGCGCCGCGCGCTGGATCGCACGCACGGCCGGGTCGAAGAGGCATCGCGGCTGCTCGGCATCTCCCGCAAGGGCCTCTTCCTCAAACGCCGCCGCTGGGGCCTCGGCGTCGAATCCTAGCAGCCCCTACCGGCCGCCGAAGAACGATGGCAGCGGCATGTCGCGCATGGTGTGAAGCCCCGGCGCCACCTCGAGGATCTTCGGCAGCGAGTTGACGACGATCGACGCAGTGGCGATGTCGCCATGGACGCCGCCCGCCACCTTGGACGAGATCGCCGGCGAGCCGACGATCTCGACCGAATCATAAGACTCCGGCGCGCCGAGATACGCCTCCATGTGCAGCGTGATGACCGGCTGATCGCCGCGGTACCCCACCCCGTCCTGCACGATTCCGCACACATAGCCGGCGTCGACCGCCAGGAACTCGCTGGCCACGGTTTCCTTTGCCATCTTCGGCTGAATCTCGTCGGTGATGCGATCCAGCTTCCATCCCAGGGCGTCGGCAATCATCGACACCGACTCGGCCAGCCCGACGTGCCGCACGCTCCCGTCGTCGACCTTCTTCTGGAACTGTTCGCGGGTCAGGCCGGCGCCGATCTTCTGCTGGAACGGCAGCCGCCGGATGCGGGCGTCCTGGATGCGGTCGACCTTGATCGCGTCGACCCGCTCGCAGACGCCGGTGAGCATGATCGGCAGCGCGTCCATCACGAAGCCGGGATTGACGCCGGTCCCGAGAACGGCCACCTTCGCCTTCCTGGCCATCTCGTGCACCCGCCGCGCATAGCGCATGTTGCCCTTGGTCGGGTAGGCCAGCTCTTCGGTCGTCGAGACGATCGGCACCTTCAGTGCCAGGATCGCCTCGATCTGGCCGAGCACCCCCTTCATCGACGAGCTCGTACACAGCACGACGACGTCCGGCTTGGCGGCCTTGATGGTCTTCTTCGCATCGTCCGAAACTTTGATCTTGAGCGGACGGCCGGCGCCAGCCACGTCGCCGAGGTCCTTCCCGACCTTGGCCGGATCGATATCCACGGCGCCGACAATCTTGAACCCCTTGCGGACGGCCACCTGCCGCACCACGGCGGCGCCGATGGGCCCGAGGCCGAAATGCACAACCCGGATCGGGCCCTTCTGTGATGCCATTCCTGAGCTCCTGACAGTGAAATGAGACTGAAATTATACCTGCGGGCTCCACTGGCCGCCCGGGGTCTGGTGTAGCATGTGCCGCACGTTCCCGCACGCGCCACCATTTGCGATCCGGACGGTCCGCGGGACCGGAACCCGGATGCTCCGACGCCGCGGACGGCCCAGAAGTGCCGTGCCGAACCCGGGCAGGTCTGTATCATTCGGCGTCATTGTCCGAAAACACATTCGCCAGCCGCTGGCGGCTGGCGCGGTTCGCGGACAGGTATACCTGGGCGCGCGGCCAGGGCATGGCCGGAACGGCCGGCGATTCGGACCAGCGCGAGCCGGCTACTGCCGGACACCAGAGCGAATGCAGAACCGCACCTTCAAGAACGCGCGCATCCTGATCGTGGACGACGAGGCGTCGAACGTCGCGTTGCTGCGTCGCCTGCTGGACCGCGCCGGGTTCGAGAAGGTGGAGAGCACGACCGACCCGGCCGATGCCACGAAGCTGTACGTCAAGTATCGGCCTGACCTGATCCTGCTCGACCTGCACATGCCCGGCATGGACGGCCTGGCGGTGATGGATCAACTCAACGAGATCGCGGAAGCGAGCTATCTCCCGATCCTGATGCTGACCGGGGACATCACGCCGGCCGCGCGCCAGGAGGCGCTGTCGCGGGGGGCCAAGGACTTCCTCAGCAAGCCCTTTCATGCCGACGAGGTCCTGCTCCGCATCCGCACTCTGCTCGAGACCCGGTTCCTCTATTTCCAGGTCCAGAGCCAGAACACCATCCTGGAAGCCAAGGTGCGGGACCGCACGCGCGAGCTCGAGGCGGCGCAGGAGGAAATCATCGAACGGCTGGCGCGGGCCGCGGAGTTCCGCGATGACAACACCGGCCAGCACACCGAGCGGGTCGGCCAGATGGCGGCGCTGCTGGCGCGGCAGCTGGGCCTCACCGATCCGCAGGTCTCGCTGATTCGGCGGGCGGCGCCGCTGCACGACGTCGGCAAGATCGGGGTGCCCGACTCCATCCTGCTGAAGCCGGGGAAGCTGACGGTCGACGAGTTCGAGCAGGTCAAGAAACACACGACGATCGGCGCGCGGATCCTGTCGGGCAGCCGGTTCAACCTGCTTCGGCTCTCCGAGGAGATCGCCTTCAGCCATCACGAGCGGTGGGACGGCGAAGGGTACGCCGGCATCAAACAGGATCAGATTCCACTCGCCGGCCGCATCGTCGCGGTCGCCGACGTGTTCGACGCGCTCACCCAGAAGCGGCCCTACAAGGCCGCCTGGCCAATCGCCGAGGCGGTCGCCGAAATCGATCGGCAGCGCCTGCGGCAGTTCGACCCCGAGATCGTCGATGCCTTCCTGCGGGTGATCGATCACCAGGCGCCCGCGGCGCGGACCCAATAGCCCCCCGGCCCCGCGCGATGCACGTTCGCCCTCACGATGTCGCAGCCTGGATTCGCAACAGCGCGAGCGCGGCTGGCGCCGACGGCCTGCTCGTGACGCTGAGCGGCAGCGTCGGTTCAGCGGTCACCGCGCGACTGTGCCAAATCGCAGTGGAAGAACGGGTCGTGGCGCTGCTTCCCGCCGGGAGCGTTCTGGCGTCGGCGGCACACGAGGCCGAGCTGGCCGCCGAGGCCTTCCAGATTCGGGTGCTGCGGTTGCCGCTCGACCTCGCCTGCACGCGGCTCGGCGCCGCGCTGTCGAGCACGATCACCGCGGCCGGCGCCGCGCCGGTGACCGCCGATCGTGAGTGGCTGAGGAGCGCCGGGCTGCGGCAGCGCCTGCAGATGGCCGCCGCCTACTTCGTCGCGGACTCCATGAACTATCTGGTGGCGGGCTCACTCGACCGCACCGACCTCACAATCGGATCGTTCACCCGCCACGGCGACAGCGCCGCCGACCTGCTGCCGCTCGGCGGGCTGCTCAAGAGCGACGTGCTCGCGCTGGCCAACGACCTGGAGATCCCGCGGGCCATCGTCGAGCGCGCCGAGACCGATGCGCGGTCGACGCGTGATGCGGACTACGGCGCGACCGGGCTGACTCACGGCGACCTCGAACGCTATCTGGCAGACGGCCCCGACGGCGTGGCGCCCGCCACCGCCCTGAAGATTGAGCGGTTGATGCGGGCCAGCGAACGCCGGCGAGGAGCGCCCCTGGTGATGGAGCCCGAATAGCGCTCAGCCGGCCCCGACGCCGAGGTCGAGATCGGCCGGCGCCGGATGCTGGGGTTCGAGCAACGCCCGCGAGTCGCCGGCCAGGCGGGCGCGCGCGGTCACCACTGCTTCGCGCACCAGCGGATCCGCGGCGTCTTCGTAGCGCTTGAGCTCCGGCGCCAGGCTGCGCAGCTGCAACGTGCCGACCGCTTGAATAGCGCAGGAGCGCAGCCACGGGTCTTCGCTCGCGAGCAGGGTCGCGACGGCCTGGTCCGAGGTCTCGAGCGGCGCTCCAACCAGCCGGTTCGCCAGTTCGATGCGCTCCTGGACCGCGACCTGCGAATCGAGCAGCGGGACCAGGACGTGACGAAGCTCGGGCTTCAACACGTTGTCGAGGAACTCCAAGGCATTGGCGCGGACCGTGGGATTCGACGAACGCACGCCGACGTAGGCATCGTGCAGCCCGCCATGCGGGAACAGCAGCGCCATCAGCCGGAAGATGCGTTCGAGCTCCTGCTCCATCGAATGCTTCAACGCGTCGATGACCGCGTCATCGCCTTTGAGCTGGCCCTGGAGCGGTCCGAGCACCTGATACGACCGGTAGTGTCCGGCGATCTCCGCCGCCAGCAGCAGTTCGAGCGCGCTCCGATCGATGTGGATGTCGGGCCGCACCGCCCGCAGCTTGTTCAGGGACGCGATCACGCGGTGTCGGACGGTGCCGTCGGCCTCGAGCAGGCTCGAGACCAGCGCCTGCTCCGCTTCCGCACTGCCGATCCGCAGCAGCACCGAGGGCAGTTCCCGCCGCACTTCGATCGGCACCTCGTCCGATCGCAATGCCTGCGACAACGGCGTGACCACCGCCTCGCCAAGCTTGGCCAGTGCCTCGGCGGCATCCTCGGCCAGCTCCGCGCGGCTGAGCGCGATCATCAGCGGAGCGGTGAGCTCCTCGCGGCCAACCCGGTTCGCGGCGCGTACCGCCTGGCGGGCCACCTCGAGGTCCTCGTCCGCAATCAGCGGCGGCAGCAGATCGAGCAGGAATGCCGGGTCGTGCACCGATCCGATGAGCCGCGCCGCCTCGGTGCGGTCGCGCCGTCCTTCGACGCCGGTGGTCAGGGCCATCGCCTGGACCATGAGCCTCGCGGCATCGAGATTCTGCGCCCGCCCCGGGGCGGCAAGAAAAGCGGCCGTTCCCGCGCGGATGGAGAAGTCCTGGAAATCGCCCAGCTCCTGGATCTGCCGCAGCGGATCGATGCCCGACTCTCGTGACAGATACAGCAGCGCCTCGGTCCGGACTCCGAGATCGGCATCACGCAGCATCGCCGGCACGCGGTCGGAGATCTCGTCGTCTTCACCGGCGCTCAGGATGGCGAGGGCACGGCGGCGGATGTCCGCATCGGGGTGGCTGAGCAGGATACGCAGCGCCGGAAACCACTTCCGTGTGCGCTGCCCCTCAATCAGATCCAGCGCGTAACGGACCTCGGACAGATCCGTCGCGGCGAGCTTGGCCGTGAGAACGTCGGCGGCCGAGCGTTCGGTGACCGCCGCGGTGCCCCGTTCGGTGTCGAGCCGGTGCCGGTGAATGCTGTCCTGAATCGTACGGATGTACTCGGACCGCAGCCACCACGCCAGCGACGTCCAGATCCCGATGGTCACGAGGTTGACGGCCGCCGTGCCACGCAGCCCGAGATGCAGGCCGGGAAGAAACAGGAAGCCTTTCGTCGCCAGCCCCAGCAGCACGGCACCGACGCCATCGGCCAGGCGATTGACGACGATGTCGATCGCGTTCTTGATCGGAACCCGCCTGCCCGGAGCAATCGGCAGGTAGAGCAGTTCGTAGGTCGCCTTGTCGACCGAGAACCGCAGCCCCTGGTCGAACCCGTTGGTCAGGAGCACGCTCCAGAACGCCGGGAAGAGGAAGATCAGCCCGTTGCCGAACCCGAGCGCCAGCGGCAGCGCAAGAATCGCGGCGGAGACGCCCCAGGTCCGCAGCACCCGCGCCGTGACCAGGATCTGCACGAGAAAGCTGAACACCCCGGTGATGAAGCTGAAGGTGCCGTAGAACTGCGTGATCTCCGAGGAGCTGCCCTGAAAGTGCAGCTTCGCGACGACGCCGAGCTGCAACGACGACCACTGCGTCGCGATCGCGACCGCGAACACCAGCCCGGCCAGCAGCCGCAGGTAGGGAGTCCCGATGATTTCGCGCCAGGTATCCGCGAAGGGGCGCGGGGCCGGCCGGCCGCGCCGGGTCAGGCCGACCCGCCGGATCTTCACGTTCGCAATCAGCACGATCGCCGCGGCGAGGGCGATCAGCAGCGCGAGCACCAGCAGCAGGTTGACCGCGCCGCCGACCGGTTCGACCAGCAGGCGCGCCAGGACACCCGCCGACATCGCGCCGAGCGAGGCACCGGCGCCGATCAGGCCGAACAGCCGCTTGGCCTGGCGGGTGTCGAACTGCGAGTTGGCGAAGCTCCACGCCTGAACCGGCGCAATGATGCCGTAGCAACTCACCCACACATAAAAGATGTCGGGCAGCCGCCTGAACGCATGGAAGCGGAACAGGTACCAGAAGAGGACGACGTTGAGGCTGAAGAACACCAGCGTCGCGACGGTGACGGTGCGGGCGCCGAAGCGCGCCGCGACCCGCGAGTAGGCCGGCACGAACAACGACAGCACCAGCGGCACCGCGGCGTAGACATAGACCAGGTCGTAGGCTTCGTGCTCGCCCAGGAACAACCCGCTCCGAATCGGTTTCGCGAGGAGAAACGAGGCGACGACGATCCAGATGTAGAGAAACGTGAGGAGGACCGGCAGCCCTTCGCCGGGCCTGACGTCCAGGAACCGGCGGACCCGCTGAAGCATGGACAGGCGCAGTTTACTTCAACTAGCTCATCGCTTAGGCTGTCGCGTATGTCCCTTCAGCGGTTCCTCGCCCCCTTCGTCGACGTCCGCAAGGAGGAGGCGTTCACAGCGGTGTTGATGTTCGTCTACTCGTTCCTCGCGATGACGGCCTACAACATCATCCAGCCGCTGACCCGTTCGAAGGTGATCCAGAGCCTGGGTGCGGTGAACGTGCCGTGGGTCATCCTCGGATCGGGACTGATCATCAGCCTGCTGATGCTGGGCTACACCCGCGTCGTCAGCACGCTGCCGCGGCGCTGGGCGCTGCCGATCACGCAGGTGGCGATGGCGGTCGCGATGCTCGGATTCTGGTTCCTGTTCAGGACCGGCGCGGCCTGGGTATCGGTGGCGTTCTACGTGTGGGGCGCGCTCCTCGGGATCTTGCTGATCAGCCAGTTCTGGACGCTCGCGAACGGGATCTACGACCCGCGCCAGGCCAAACGCGTGTTCGGCTTCGTCGGCGGCGGGGTGATGCTCGGCGGGATGACCGGTTCGGGGCTGACCGCCCTGATCATCGAAGAAGTCGGCACCAACGCACTGCTGCTGTTGAGCGCCGCCACGCTGCTGACCTGCGGCGCGATCGTCGCCGCGATTCTCGGTCGGGAGCAGAAGCCGGTCACCCTGGCAGGCAAGGAAGAACGGGGCGTGACCATGGCGCGGGCGATGGAGCTGCTGCGCGGCTCCCGCCAGATCCAGATCATCGCGGTGGTCATCAGCTTCGGCGCCTTCGGCGCGGCCCTGCTCGATCAGCAGGTCAACATGGCGGCCGAGATGTTCAAGGGCGCGGGACAGGAGGATTCGATCGGCGCGTTTCTGGCGCAGATTCGCTTCTACACCTCGGCGGCGGCCTTCGTCATCCAGGTGTGGATCACGCCGAGCATCCACCGCTATCTCGGCATCGGGTTCGCCCTGCTGATCCTGCCGACGAATCTGTCGATCACCGCGGCGGTCATCCTGCTGAACAACGCGCTCTGGGCCCCGGCGCTGGCGCGGGTCACCGACCAGTCGTTCAGGTATACGGTCGACAAGACGACCCGCGAGGTGCTGTTCCTGCCGCTGCCGTCCGAGCTCCGGCAGGAAGTCAAACCGTTCGTCGACGTGACGGTGGACCGCATGGCGAAAGCCGCCGGCGCGCTTGCTGACCCTCGTGCTGATCCAGCCATGGGGATTCGCGCTCGCGTGGAACCAGCTGAGCATCGTCAGCCTCACGCTCGCGGTGATCTGGGTCTTCATGGCGGTCCGCGCCAAGCGCGAGTACCTGGCGTCGTTTCGCCGCAGCATCGAGCAGCGAATCGTGCAGCCGGAGCAGGTGCGGCTCGATGCCGCCGATCTCTCCACCATCGAGACGCTGGTGCAGGAGCTGGCCCACCCCGATGCCGATCGCGTGGTCTACGCCATCGACGTGCTCGAGTCGCTCGACAAGCGCGGCCTGGTCACCCCGCTGCTGCTCTATCATGAGTCGCCGAAAGTGCGGGCCCGGGCGCTCCAGGCGCTGGCCGCCTCGAAGAGCGAGATCGCGCGGAAATCGGCGCCGAATATCCGCCGGCTGCTGGCCGATCCCGACTCCGCGGTGCGGGCCGCCGCGATCGCGGCGCTGGGCGCGATCAGCAACGAGGACGCCGCAACGCTCGCCCGGCCGATGCTGGCCGACGACGATCCGCGCATCCGCGCCACCGCGGCGGCGGCGCTGGCCAGCAGCACGCGGCCCGAGGACCTCGACCTCGCCGAAGCGGCTCTGGCCGGCTTGATCACCGACACCTCGGACGGCGCGCGGAACGCGCGGCGCGACGTGGCCGCGGCCCTCGGTCAGACCTCGGCGGCGCGTTTCAGGCGGCTGCTGATTCCGCTGCTCTACGACCCCGCCTCCGATGTCGCCGACCAGGCGATGGACAGCGTCAGGGCCGCGGGCACCGAAGATTTCGTGTTCGTGCCCACGTTGATCGCGCTGCTGCGGCACCGGCGGCTCAAGGGCAGTGCGCGCATGGTGCTGGTCGGTTATGGTGAGCCGGTCGTGGACGCGCTGGCGTACTTCCTGCGCGATCCCGGCGAAGACATCTGGGTCCGGCGGCACATCCCGGCCACCCTGGCGCTGATTCCGAGCCAGAAGACGGTCGAGGTGCTCACCGCGGCGCTGGAGGAGACGGATGGATTCCTGCGCTACAAGGTGGTGTCGGCACTGGAGCGGCTGCGGCGCGAGCACGCAACGCTGACGCTTTCCGCGCCCGGCCATCGAACGGCTCGCACTGGAAGAGGGACGCAATTACTTCAACTATCTCTCGCTGCACCACAATCTGTTCGCGGGCAACCGGCTCCCCGGCGGGTCGACGCTGGCGCTCGCGCTCGAGCAGAAGATCGTCCGGACCAAGGATCGCATCTACCGGCTGCTGACGCTGATCTATCCGTGGCGCGACATCAGCCGCCGCACAGTGGACGCTTTCGCACACCGATTCGCGCAGCCGCGCCAACGCCTCGGAGTTCCTCGACAACCTGCTCGACGGCGCACTCCGCAAGCGCATCATGCCGGTGCTCGAGGAAATGCCGCTCGACGAGAAGGTGCGGCGCGGCAACATCCTGCTCAAGACCCGTCCTCGCGACGTCGAGGAGACACTGCTGCAACTGATCAACGACGACGATCAGGTGGTGGCCGCGTCGGCGATCGACAGCGCGCGTGCGCACAAGGTGTGGGCGCTCGCCGACGACATCGAGCACGTCCTCGCGCATCGCGACGCGCGCGACTGGTACGTGTTCGAAGCGGCATCCTGGGCGCTGGCGGAGCAGCGGATGCCGGCCGAGCGCCGCCGCGAGCTGTGGCACGAGCCACTGCCGGCCGCGGAGCTCGCGACCCGGCTGCGCGACCTGCCGCTGTTCGCGTCGGTCAGCATCGACGAGCTGTTCCGGATCGCCTCGGCGGCCAAGCAGGTCCGCCACGATCCCGGCACGGTGCTGCTCGCGGAGGGTGCGATTCCCGAGACCATCCACTTCCTGCTCGACGGCCGGGTCATCGTCTCCAGCCGCGATGCCGCGCCCGAAACGGTGCAGCTTCCGACCGCGCTCGGGTTCACCGAAGCGCTGTCCGGCGCGCCGATGGCCAGCACCGTGCGCACCGACGGACTGGCGGTCACCCTGGCGATGAGCCGCGGCGAGCTCCGCTCGCTGCTCGCCGACAACACGGATCTGGTCACCGGACTGTTCGCCACGCTGTCCTCGGCCCCCCCGGGCGTCAGCGGCACGATCCAGTCGACGGCGGCCGCGGCTGACCTCGGCCAGCTTGCCGCCGGCGGCCTGTCGCCGGTCGACAAGGTGCTGGCACTGCAGCGCGTGCCGCTGTTCGCGCGCGTCGCCGCCGACGAGATGCGGCAGCTCGCCGACGTCGCCACGCCGGTGACGCTGCAGCGCGGGGCGGAGCTGTTCACCACGTCCGCCCCCGCTGCGTTATGGCTGGTGCTGTCGGGCGCGGTCGTCTTGAAAGGGAGTGCCCCGGAGACGCCGCCGATCAGCGTCCGTGGCGGTGAGGTCATCGGCTCGCTCGAAGTCATGTCGGGGGGATCGCTCGGCCTGGCCGCCGAGGTCATCGAAGAAGGCCTCGCGCTGCGGCTGGATCGCGAAGACCTGTTCTCGCTGCTCAGCGAGCGGCCGGAACTGCTGCGCCAGATTTTCTCGGGGATGTTCCGGGTCGACGCGGCCCGGCTGTCGGCGTTCTGAAGCAGCCAGTTGCAAGTTACCAGTTACCAGTTGGAACTGGAAACCTGATAACTGGCAACTCCAGCCTCCTACAAGCGACAGATCAGCAACTCCCGTTCGTAGATCATTTCCGGCGGCAGACGTGCGTGGAGGTCGATGAACAACTCCTCGTGCTCGATCACTTCCGATCGCCACTGCCGGGGATCAACCGCCTGCAGCTCGTCGAACGTCTCCTTCGGGAAGGGCAGGCCGGTCCAGTCGATGTCCTCCCAGCGCGGCATCCACCCGATCCGCGTTTCCCGCGCCAGGGCCCGGCCGCGGACCCGGTCGACGACCCACTTCAGGATGCGCATGTTCTCCTGGAATCCCGGCCACAGGAACCGGCCGTTCTCGTCCTTGCGGAACCAGTTCACGTGGAAGATCTTCGGCGTCTCGTTCAACGAGCGCTGCATCTGGATCCAGTGCCGGAAGTAATCCCCCATGTGGTAACCGCAGAACGGCAGCATCGCCATCGGATCGCGCCTGACCCTGCCCACCTGGCCGACCGCGGCCGCGGTCGTCTCCGATCCCATGGTGGCGCCGACGTAGACCCCAGCCGTCCAGTTGAACGCCTGGTAGACCAGCGGCATCGTCGTGGCGCGCCGCCCTCCGAAGATGAACGCGCCAATCGGCACCCCGGACGGTGACTCCCAGTCGGCATCGATGATCGGGCACTGGACGATCGGGGCGGTGAAGCGGGCGTTCGGGTGGGCCGCGGGGCGGCCGGTTTCCTTGGCGATCGCCGGCGTCCAGCGGTGGCCCTGCCAGTCGAGGCACTCGGCCGGCGGCGCGTCGGTCATGCCCTCCCACCACACGCCGCCGTCCGGCGTCTCCGCGACGTTGGTGAAGATGGTGTTCGAGGCGAGCATCGCCATCGCGTTCGGATTGGTGCGCCCCGACGTGCCCGGGGCGACGCCGAACACGCCGGCTTCCGGATTGATCGCCCGCAGCCGCCCCTTTTCGTCCGGCTTGATCCAGGCGATGTCGTCGCCGACCAGCGACACTTTCCAGCCCGACAGCCCCGGCGGCGGGATGAGCATCGCGAGGTTGGTCTTCCCGCACGCGCTTGGGAACGCGGCGGCCACGTAGGTCTTCTCTCCCCGCGGATCCTCCACGCCGAGGATCAGCATGTGCTCCGCCATCCAGCCTTCGTCGCGCGCCATGGCCGAGGCGATCCGCAAGCCGAAGCACTTCTTCCCGAGCAGGGCGTTGCCGCCGTAGCCGGATCCATAGGACCAGATCTCGCGCGTCTCCGGAAAATGGACGATGTACTTGTCGGGATTGCACGGCCAGGGCACGTCGGCTGTCCCGGGCGCCAGCGGCGCCCCGACGCTGTGCATGCAGGCGACGACGCGCTTCTCGTCACGGTCGATCGCCGCCAGCACCGGCGCGCCGATCCGCGCCATGGTCCGCATGCTCACCACCACGTAGGGGGAGTCGGTGAGCTGCACCCCGATCTGCGCCATCGGTGAATCGAGCGCGCCCATGCTGAACGCCAGCACGTACATCGTGCGCCCGGCCATGGCGCCGCTGAACTTTTCCTTCAGCGTCCGGCGCATCTCATACGGGTTGACCCAGTTGTTGGTCGGTCCTGCGGCATCCTTCGACAGCGAGCACACGAACGTGCGCTGCTCGACCCGGGCGACGTCGCCGGCGTCGGACCGAGCCAGATAGCAGCCCGGCCAGCGGTCCTGATTGAGCGTCTTGAAGGTGCCCGACGCCACCATCTGGGCGCAGAGCGCTTCGTACTCCTCCGGCGAGCCGTCCACCCAGTGCACGGCTGCGGGGCGGGTCAGCGCCCGCATCTTCTCGACCCAGCGCAGCAGGTGGGTGTTTCTCGCGAGAGGGGTCGATGGATCGCGCGACAGCGATGTGTGCATGCAGGTCCCTGGCGAAGGCAATTGGAAATATATCCCTGATTCTACTGCCGGCTTCCTCCCAGATCTCCGCCTGCCGGCGAAGGCCAAAGTCGGCATTGGCTGGTGCGCATCGTCGGCACCGAGACAACGGTGCCGGTGAAAGAGCCGTCGGTGGCGGCCTGCGGGGACTACCGCGGTCGCACGCTGGATTCGGCCCGTCCCTGGACGACCAGGTCCCGGACCTCGCCAGTCGCCTCGTCTATGCGGAGGCGCAGCTGGTGATCGTCGAATCGGATCCGGATCATGAAGCGGTTGATGTTCGCCACGGTATCGAGGTCGAGCACGAACTCGGTGGCGGACGCCCAATATCCCCGGGCCGCCATCGGCAGCCCCGCCGGTCCAGTCGACGAGAAACGGTAGCGGCCGTCCACGCCGACCGGAACCCGGTAATCCGCGCCGAACAAACTCAGTGTGGCGCGCAATTCAGTCGGTCCGGAGAACGCGAGCGCCAGATGGCGCAGGTCCAGCGGATTCGGATCGATCGCGTAGCGCCGGCCGGAAATCGCACGGGCGACCGTTGGACTCACATCATCCGTTCGCGCGGGCGGCGGCGAGACACGGGGCCGCCGCGCTAGGTCGAGGCGAGTCCGCAGCCGGCGGGTCGCGGCCCGATTGTCGGGCAGCGGCGCGTCCGAACGGATCGCCTTGATCAGGAACGGTGCGATCTCGTCGGTATCGACGCCACCGCCGTTGAAGACGACGATCAGGTCCTTGTCCGGCAGCACCGCCGCCCGCTGTCCGCCGCGGCCGACCGCCTCGAATACCGCCGGCGTTCGCGCGGTGTTGATCCACCAGCTGTAACCGTAGCCGACGCCGTCCCGAACCGTCACGTACGGCGTGATGGACTGCCTCACCCACGCCTCCGAGACCACCTGGGTGTCGTTCCAGCGGCCGCGATGCAGATATAGATAGGCGAGCTTCGCGAAATCGCGAGGATGCAGCCGGAGATCGCCCCATCCGTGCGTAAGGCCTTTCGGATCCTCGGGCCAGATCGCGTCCTTGATGCCGAGCGGCGCCAACAAGTGCTTGCGCGCGAACGCCAGCGCGCTGGTGCCGGTCCGCGCCGAGATCATCGCCGACAACAGATGATTGTTGCAGCTGCAATAGGCATATCGACGTCCGGGTTCCGCCGACATCGGGAGCCCGAACGCGAACGCGGCCCAGTCGTCCTGCCGGCGCATCGCAGCCAGTTCCCGCTCGCCAGGCTCGATCCCGCACGCCAGCCCTGACGTCATCGTCAACAGATGTTCGACCGTCATCCGCGCCTTGCGTGGATCGGATTGAGCATTGCCGTCCAGCGACAGCAATCCCACCACCGGCTCCTGAACGCCCTTGATGTAGCCCTTGTCGATGGCGATGCCGATCAGCAGCGACATGACGCTCTTGGTGGCAGACGCGATGTCGTGCAGGCCGGTACCCGCGAACGGATAGACGCTCGCGTCCAGCACGATCCGTCCGTGCCGGACGATCAGGATGCTGTGCACCGGCAGCGCACGCGACTCGACGTGTTCCAGCATGTCGGCGAGCACGCTCGAGTCCAGCCCCTGGCTTTCCGGCGTCGCGGACGGCCAGCGGTCGGTGGGAAACGGAACCTGCGCGGCGGCCGGCAGAGCCGCTAGCCACAGCGCGACGCCGAGGGCAGCGATGATTACGGGTGACGGGGAGTGGCGTGACACGCGGGCTGGAGTATATCTGCCGCCGCTTGGCGGGCGTCTCTCGCGAGCAGCCTTCGGCCGTGTTATTGTCTCGCCACCATGCCCGAGTACGTCATCGAGCGCGATGTCCCCGGCGCGGGACAGATGACCGAGGATCAGATCCGCGACGTCTCGGTGCGGTCGCTGGCGGTCCTGCAAGGCCTCGGACCGCAGATCCAGTGGCTGCACAGTTATGTGACGGACGACCGGATCTACTGCGTCTATCTGGCGCCCGACGAAGGGGTGATTCAGGAACATGCCCGCAAGCTCGGGGTGCCGGCGAGCCGCATCTCGGCGGTGCGGCGCCTCATCGATCCCAAACGCTACGCCTGAACGCCCGGCTCACACGCCCTATTCGTACCTGACCGCCGCGACGGGATCAATGCGCGACGCGCGACGCGCCGGCACGTACGCGGCGAGCGACGCAATCAACAGAATTGCGGCGGCCGCGCTCGCCAGGATGAACGGGTCGGTGGGCGACAGCTCGAACAACACGCCGGCAAGAACGCCGCGTGCGGCCAGTGCGGCGGCGAATGCGGCCGGAATCCCGACGGCCAGCCCACCGGCGACGATCCCGAAGGCTTCGCCGACGACCATCCTCGAGACTCGACCGGGGAGGGCGCCCAGGGCCATGCGAATACCGATCTCGCGCTGACGGCGGGCCACTTTCGCGGCGACCGTGCTGAAGATGCCGATCGCGGCCAGGACCGCCGCCAGGGCGCCGATCGCAGCTGACAGGGCGGCCAGCATCCGCTCTTCGACCAGCGCCGCCGCAACCTGATCTTCAAGGCGGGCCATCGACGGGGGCGGGAGCGCTGGCGCCGCTGAGCGGACCTCGCCACGCAGCAGCGGGATCAGGACCTCGGCCGAGGATGTTCGGACGAGGAAGGCGTCTGCTGGCGCACTCGCCTCCTGTCGGTAGGGACGGTAGATCATCAGCGGAGCGTCATCGCGCAGGCTGGTGTACCGGACGTCCTTCACCACCCCGACGATCGACGCCGGCAGTCCTTTGATGAGGATCTGGCGACCGAGCGGATCGCCGCCGGGGAAGTAGCGTTCGGCGACGCTTGCGGTGATGACCACGCATTTCGGCGCACGCTCGTCATCGCCGAGCTGGAAATCGCGTCCGGCGAGCACCGGTATCCCCAACGTCTCGAAGAAGCGCGGCCCCACGAAGTTGTGGTAGACCTGCGGCGCATCGTCTGCATCCGGCGGACGGCCCGGTACGGCAATGCCCGCGCCCATCGACAGCCCCCCGGCGAGCGGAACGTCCATGGACATGCTGACCGACTGCACGTCGGGCAACGCTCCAAACCGCCGATAGAGCTCCTCGTTGAGCGCACGGAGGTTGGTGCCGCGGACCGCAGGGCCGGTCGACAGTCTCACGACGAGGACATGGTCCTGGCGGAAACCGGCGTCCACGGCCTGCAGCTTCTGCAAGGTCCGCGCAAACAGCCCGGCCGCCGTCAACAGCAGGACGAGCAGCGCAACCTGCGCGCCCACCAGCGCTCGCGCCCAGCCATGGCGCAGGCCATCGGCACCTGATGCAGTCCCCTTCAATCGTGGCTGCGCCTCGGTGTGGCTGGCGCCGAGCGCCGGGAGCAGCCCGCACAGCATCGCGGCGACGACCGTGACCACCGCCGCAAACGCGAGGGTGCGTGCGTTGGGCGCCACATCGATCACAATCGGCATGCGGCCGCGGGACATCATCGCGAGGATCAGATCGGTCATCCAGTAGGCCAGCGTTACTCCGGCGGCGCCGCCGGCGGCCGCGAGCAGCGCACTCTCCGTCAGCAGCTGGCGGACGATTCGCCCACGCCCGGCTCCGAGCGAAAGCCGCACCGCCATCTCCTGCTGTCTGGCGGTCGAGCGAACGATCGACAGTCCCCCGAGATTGGCGCAGGCAACGAGCAGCACCACACCCACCGCCGCCATCAGGATCTGAAGCGGCACCGAGAACTGGCGGCGGAGCTCGTTCAACCCCTGGGCGCCGGGATCCAACTCGAGGGTGACCGACGGAGGCCTCGCAGCAGGAGCGGCGAGCTGTGACCATCTGACGCGCAATCCCGCCCGCGCCTGCTCGCGAGACACGCCCGGTGCGAGTCGCCCGACCAGATAGAGCCACCGCGCGTTTGGCGGCATCTTCATCGTCTGTGCGGCCAGCGGCGCGGTGACGTCTATGTAGCGTCCCGGCTGTGTCCCGAAGAACGCGGAAGGCGTGACGCCGACAATCGTGAACACGCGCCCCTGCATCTCGAGAACGCGCCCCACCACATCCGGCGCACCGGCGAACCGCCGCTGCCAATAGCGATGGCTGATCACCGCGACCGGATCGCGATCGTCGTCGGTCAGCGTCCGCCCGACGGCGGCGTGGATGCCGAGCACCGCGTGGTACTTGCCGGACACCAGCTGCACGTGCGCGAGCTCCGCTTCGCCGTTGACGCCGACCGGCGTGTTCAGCAGCGGACGGAAGGCGGCGAGCCCGGAAAGCGCTTCGCCGGTGGGGGCGAGATCCGAGGCGGCGCGGGAGGTGAACGGGAAGATGTCGCCGTTCTGACCTCGTTCACGAAGCATGACGAGGTCCCGCGGGTTGCTGACCGGCAGCGAGCGGAGGAGCACCGCGTCCGCGAGCGAGAAAATCGCCGTGTTCGCGCCGATCCCGAGCGCGAGCGTCACGACCGCGACCGAGGCGAACAGCGGATTCCGGCCCAAGCCACGAAGCCCGTAGCGCAGGTCGCGAGCGAAATCGTCGAGCCACGGCAGGGCGCGCTGATCGCGCACCGCGTCCATCGCCTGCGCCAGACCGCCGGACCGGATCGCCGCTGCCCGCCGGGCGTCCCCGCCGGCCTCGCCGCGCCGCCGCTCGTGCTCGGCGGCCAATTCCAGGTGCAGCCGCAGTTCCGCTTCCAACTCGGCGTCCCGGCGGCTCGGATACAGCGTTCCCCACAGACGCATCACCCACTCGCGGAGCGTGGCCATTGGACTTGTCCTCTGGTTATCACGGACCGCGGAGGCGGTGCGCCGGCAGTTGTCACACCCGCTCTGCCTCGCCCCTCTGGTAGCCGTACCAATGGAGTATCACCCGTTTTATTGGCCTGTCAAATGGAATGTGGATTCCGCCCCGGGCCCACCCTCGCTATTGGTCGAGAATCCGATCGAGCGACGCCGTCAGCCCTTCTGTCCACGCGTGCGCGTACGCCGCCGCGGTGAGCCGGGTTCGGGCGTCGGCCAGCATCCCCTCGATCCGCTCACGGTCACTCTGCTTCGCCGGGTTGCCAATCCGGTGACGGATGGCCGCCGCGGCGCTCGCCAGCACCACCGCGGTGTCGGCGCGTGACTGCCGGCTGACGCACCAGGCCAACAGCTCCAGCTGGCGCGCGACGCCGCGCTGATGGCCCAGGCCGCGGAACGCCTGGATGGCCGCGCGGAGCGAGGCGTCGGCCGCCGCGTATTCTTCCGCGTGGAGATCGAGGTTCGCCAGATCCGCCAGGACCCTGGCCATCCCCCACCGATCGTCGATGTCTCGATATTTCTCGAGGCTCTCGTGGTGGTAGCGGCGGGCCGACTCGTGATCGCCCTGCGACGCCGCGACGTCGCCGAGGCCGTTCAACGCGGACGCGACGCCGCGCACATCGCCCCGCGCCTGCGATGACGCGACCACCCGTTCAAGCAGCTGGCGGGAGCGGTCGAAGTCTCCCAGGATCTTCGCGGCGGTCGCCATATTGCTGGTCGCGAGATCGACGGCGGTCTGATCGCCGAGCTGCGCCCACAGCGAGGCGGTCTCGCCGAACAGCGAGACCGCCTCCTCAGGCCGTCCCTGCCGCTGGGCCTGATACCCGATCACCGTCATCGTGGTCGCGACCCCCTTGAGGTCGTCGAACTGACGGTAGATGTCGCAGGCTTCCCGGCCGAGCACTTCGGCGCGCGCGAGATCACCCTGGGTATCGTTGAGCACGCTCGCGCAATAGAGCGCGCGGGCCCGAAGACGGGTCGCCGCGGCCGCGCCGGGCATGTCCAGCACCCGCGCCAGCGTCTCGCGGCCCTCCGAGAGGTGGTCCCGCTGCTCCCAGAACCTGAACAGCGCCACCGCGAGACGAAGCGCCCACTCCGCGTCGCCGGTGGTGATCAGGCACCGGATCGCGGCGCGGAAGTTGTCGTGCTCGACGTCGCAGTAGCGCAGCCAGGCTTCGCGCTGCGCCGGGCCCATGTCCAGCGTCTCTTCCTCGGCGAGCACCAGCATGTAGGCGGCGTGCGCGCGCTCGGTCAGCGCCGCGTCCCCGAGCTCGAGCAGCTGTTCACGGCCGTACTCGCGAAAGGTCTCGAGCAGCAGGAAACGCGGCGTGCCGTCCTCGGAGACGCGCTGGACGAGCAGGCTGTTGTCGACCAGCGACGACACCCCGTCCAGCACCGCGACGCCCAGGTCTTCGACCGCGTTGCAGACCGCCTCCGCCGCTTCGAGCGTGCAGCCGCCGGCAAAGACCGACAGCCGGCGAAACAGCTTCTGCTCGGACGGTGTCAGCAGGTCGTAGCTCCACTTGATGGTGTCGCGCAGCGTCTGCTGGCGCTCCGGCAGATCGCGCGCACCGCCGGTCAGGAGCTCGAGCGGCCGCTCGATCCGCGCGAGCAGTTCCCCCGGCGGCAGGATCTTGATCCGCGCCGCCGCCAGCTCGATGGCCAGCGGGAGCCCGTCCAGGCGGCGGCAGATCTCGACCACCGCGCCGGCGTTCGCCGGTGTGAGTGCGAAGTCCGGCCGGACCGCCGCGGCGCGCTGGACGAACAACGCCACCGACGGGTAGCTCGTTAGCGTGGAGGGCGAGAACAACGCGCTCGGCAACGGCAGCGGCAACGGCGGCACCGGGAACTCCTGCTCGCCGTAGACGCGCAGCGCGACGCGGCTGGTCACCAGGACCTTGAGAGCGGGACAGGCGTCGAGCAGCTGGTTGACGAGGGCGGCGGCCTCCGACACCTGTTCGAAGTTGTCGATCAAGCAGGAGCGTCGCGCCGAGGCGGTTCAGGTGCTGGGCAATCGCCTGCACCAGCGGCAGGTCGCCGCTCTCCCGGACGCCGAGCGACCGCGCGATGGCGGAGGCGACCAGCGTCGGATCGTCGATCGGCGCGAGATTGACGAACGTGACGCCGCCGCCGAACCGGGTGTCGACGTGATCGACGAGATCCTCAGCCACCTGAATCGCCAGACGCGTCTTGCCGGTGCCGCCTGGACCGGTGAGCGTCAACAGGCGGACGGCGGACTGGCGCAGCATGTCCTCGACGCTCGCGCGCTCGGCCGCCCGGCCGACCAGCGCGGTCCGCTGCGACGGCAGATTGTGCTCGGGACGCTGCGGCGGCCGGGCGACAGCGCGCAGCGGCGCGTCACCCGGCTCCAGCATGCCAGCCGCCAGCCGCACCAGCTCCACCTCGACCTCCACCGCCGTCGGCCGCGCCGCCGCCACCTTGTCGAGCATCCACAGCAACAGCCGCTCGAGCGGCACCGGCATGCCCGGCACCCAACGCAGCGGGCTCGGCACCGGGGTCGAGGTGATCGCGTGCAGCGTCCCGAGCGTGGACGCCGACTCGAACGGGTGCGCACCGGTGGCGAGCTCGTAGAGGACGACGCCGAGCGAGAACACATCGCTGGCGCCGGTCGCGGTCTCGCCGCGCGCCTGCTCCGGCGACATGTAGCGCGGGGTGCCGAGCAGCAGGCTGGGATTCGTCTCGGCGTCGGCCCGGGCGACCGTGGGCGCCGGCGCGAGGCGCGCCAACCCGAAGTCGAGCACCTTGACGTAGCCGTCGTCGCGCACGATGACGTTCTCGGGCTTGATGTCGCGATGGACGATGCCCGCAGCGTGCGCGACCGAGAGCGCCCGTGCCAGCTGCGCGCCAATCCGCGCCAGCGCGGTGACCTCGAGCGGAGCTCCGACCATCGCCGCGAGCGACGACCCTTCCACCAGCTCCATCGCAATGAAGCGGCGCTCGAGCAGGTCGCCGATCTCGTGGATCGTCACGATGTTCGGATGGTTCAGCGACGAGGCGGCGCGCGCTTCCTGCTCGAACCGCCTGACCGCGTCGGGATTGCTCGTGAGCGCGGACCGCAGCAGCTTCACCGCGACGTTGCGGCCAAGCCTGGTGTCGTGGGCCAGGTAGACTTCCCCCATCCCGCCACGGCCGATCAGCGACAGCACGTCGTAGGCGCCGATGCGTCCGCTGACCGGCGCCGGCTCGTCCTGATGCGGCAGCCACAGCCCTGCCACCGTCACCGGCGGATCCTCGACGAAGTTGCCGGCCTGGTCGTGCGCGCGGAGCAGCGACTCCACTTCGTGGCGCAGGTCGGCGTCCGCGTCGACAGGCGCCGCTCAGGAATGCCGAACGGCGATCGGGGGGCAACTCCAGCGCGGCGTGAAACAGCTGCCCCACTTTCTCGTACTGCTCGGGCGTCATCGGCCGCCGCTCAGTTCGCGAAAGAGCCACGCCTGCGCGAGGCTCCAGTCCCGTCGCACCGTGCCGACCGAGACGTCGAGGACGTGCGCCGCTTCCTCGAGACTCAACCCGCCGAAGAAGCGCAGCTCGATGACGCGGGCCTGCCGCGCGCTCAGCGCCTCGAGCGATTTCAGCGCGTCATCGAGGGCGATGAGATCCACACCGCGCGCGAGCGGCCCGTCGGCGACGCCGGCGGCTTCCGACAAGGACACGTGCAGCTGGCCGCCGCCGCGCTTCTCGCGATCCCGCGTCCGTGCCACGTCGACGAGCACCCGCCGCATGATCTGCGAGGCGACCGCGAAGAAGTGGGCGCGGTTCTGCCATTGGACGTCCTTCCAGTCGATCAGGCGCAGGTACGCCTCGTTGACGAGCGCAGTGGCCTGGAGGATGTGGCCCGGCCGCTCGGCGGCCATGCACCGGGCCGCGATGCGCCGCAGTTCCTGGTGGACGAGCGGCGTCAACGCCTCGAGCGCGGCCTGGTTCCCGCCGCCCCACGAGACGAGCAGCTGCGTGACGTTGGCGGGGGCACTCATGGGATCTGGTCCAAAGGGTCAATAGCTTAACAAACAGGCCGTCATCGCCCCCTTTAGCACTTTCGGATCGGAATGGCGCCTTCCTGTGTGAAGGAGAACGTCATGTCCAGAGCTCACTTGATTGGAACCGCGCTCGTGCTCGCCATGGTGGCGCCGGCCGAGCGGGAAATCCATGCCAACGGGTCGTCCGCCAGCGTCGTGTTCGAATGGAACCAGATCTTGCAAGACACTGTCCCTGTACCGCACAACCCGCTTACGCCTCGCTTTTTCGCGATGACGCATATCGCGATGTTCGACGCGATCAATGCGATCGAGCGGGAGTTCGAGCCCTATCGCGTCCGCGTGCGCTCGCTGGGTTACGGCTCACCCGACGCCGCGGCCGCCCAGGCCGCCCACGACGTCCTGGTCGCCATCAACCCATCCGCCACGGCGGTCTACGATGCGGCGCTCGCCCGTCAAATCGGCGATCGTCCCTCGATCTATGCCCGTTGGGGTGCTGCGGTCGGCGCCAAGGTCGCCAGGGAGATCCTGGAGTGGCGCCAGAACGATGGCTGGGTAGTGTCGCCATTCCCGCCGTATTCCGAGCCGCCGGTGCCAGGGCGCTGGCAGCGCACCCCACCGGCCAATGCCGCCCCGGCGTTCACGCACCTGCAGAATGCCGCGCCGATGGCGCTGGTCAGCCCGACCCAGTTTCTGCCGGCGGCCCCGCCGACGCTGCAGAGCCCGCGCTACGCCGCCGATCTGAACGAGGTCATGGTGATCGGACGATCGAACAGTGCCACGCGCACGCCCGAGCAGACGACGATCGCCCGGCTGTGGGCCGGCCTCGGGGCGGCCGGTACCGGCACCGGGACCCACTTCATGTCGATTTGGAACGCCATCACCCGCGACGTGGCCCGCGGGCGCGGGCTGTCGCTGGTCGAGACCGCCCGGCTGTTCGTGCTGGTGAACGTCTCCGTGCACGACTCGCTCCAACACACCATGGCCAGCAAGTACGTGTTCGGCATGTGGCGGCCGGTGACGGCCATTCAGCAGGGCGACCCGTTCAGCGGAATCACGCCCGATCCGACCTGGACGACGCTGATCCCGACCCCTCCGTATCCGTCCTACGCCGGCAATATGGCGACTATCGGCGCCAGTGCGGCCCGCGCCCTTCAGCTCGTTTTCCGGACCAACGACATCCCGGTGACAGCGACCTGGAAGCAATCCGCTGGCGCCGACGTCTCGCGCCACTTCGCCGGCTTCTGGCAGGCCGCCCAGGAGCAGGCCGACAGCCGCATCTATGGCGGCATCCACTACCGGTTCGACAGTGAGGCCGGGCAGCAGATCGGCAAGTCAGCGGCGGAGTTCGTGTTCGCGAACTACATGACGCGCCGCGATCGGTGGGACGACTGACCGCGTTAGAATCTGGCGCTGACATTCGCGGACGAGGGGCACGACATGACCACCACCGAGCGCGTCGAAACATCTGAAGCCGTCGTCAAGGATCTGAAGGGGCGGGTCAGGGGACCGATCCTCCGGCCCGAGGATCCGGGCTTCGACGAGGCGCGCTCGGTCTGGAACGCGATGATCGACCGCCGCCCGGCGCTGATCGTGCGCTGCCTGGGCACCGCCGATGTCATCGCCGGGGTCAATGCGGCGCGGGAGCACGGTCTGCCGCTGTCGATCAAGGGAGGCGGGCACAACATCGCCGGTCTGGCGGTCTGCGAAGGCGGATTGATGCTCGACATGTCGCTGATGCGCGGCGTGTGGGTCAATCCGTCGGAGCGCCTCGCGCGCGCGCAGGCCGGGTGCCTGCTCGGTGACGTCGACACGGAAACGCAAGTCCACGGTCTGGCCGCGGTGCTCGGGTTCGTGTCGGCCACCGGCTGTGCGGGACTGACCCTCGGGGGCGGCTTCGGCTATCTCACGCGCCGGTTCGGATGGACGACCGACAACCTGGTCTCAGTCGATCTGGTCACCGCGGCCGGCCGGCCGGTCCGCGCCTCCGCGCGTGAGAACAGCGATCTGTTCTGGGGACTGTGTGGTGGCGGCGGCAACTTCGGCGTCGCGACGAGCTTCGAGTACGCGCTCCATCCGGTCGGTCCCGATGTCGTGGCGGGCGCGATGGCGTGGCGCGGCGAAGAGGCCGCCGACGTGCTCGAGATGTATCGAGCGGTCGTGGCGAGCGCACCTCGCGAGCTCACCTGCGTCGCGGGGTTGCGCCTGGCGCCCCCCGCGCCGTGGATCGCCAAGGACGTGCACGGCAAGCCGATCGTGGCGCTGTTCGTCTGCTACTCGGGCTCCCTCGCGGACGCGGAGCGCGTGCTCGCGCCGATCAAGGCCTTCGGGCGCCCGGTTGGCGACATCCTGCAGCAGCGGTCGTACGTCTCGCAGCAAGTGCTGCTCGACGCCACCCAGCCGAAGGGCCGGCGCTACTACTGGAAGTCCGAGTACCTGCGCGCGATCGAGCCCGACGTCACCGCGCGGGCGATCGAGCACGCCGCCCGCATCGTCTCGCCGCATTCCGCGATCCTGATCTTCCCGGTCGGCGGCGCGGTGAGCGAGCGGCCCGAGGACTACTCGGCGGTGGGCAACCGCGATGCGTCAGCGGTCCTCAACATCTCGAGCGCCTGGGACCACGCCAGAGACGACGCCCAGAACGTCGAGTGGGCGCGGGAGACGTGGCGCGACATGCGCCAGTTCTCGACCGGCGGGACCTACATCAACTTTCTGACCGAAGACGAAGGCGACGATCGGACGCGCGCCGCCTACCGCACGAACTACGAGCGGCTGGCGCAGGTCAAGGCGGCGTGGGATCCGACCAATCTGTTTCGCACCAACAAGAACATCGGCGTCGCGCGGTAAGTCCGTCGGAAGGGGGGACCCCCGATCCCCCCTTCCGACGGATCGCCGCGGTGAAGCTGCGTGGCCGAACTGATCGCCCACCCGCGGTGGCCGCCGCTATGAGTCGTTCTGGACTTGCGGATCGTGGCTGTGGGTGAGCCCGGACGACGTCTGGACGGCAACAACGTTGTACGAATAGGTGGTCATGACGCTGTCGCTGTTCGCGTCGTTGGTGGTGAACGAGATGCCCTGGCCGTTCGAGGCGACCGGGTTGAACTGGCTCCCGTCCAGGCCCGAGATGGCGAACGTGGTGACGTTGTCGCCTTTCCTCCATTTGATCACCGTCGCGCCGTTGGCTTTCGGCACCACGATGGGATTCGGGTTCACTGCTGCTCCCGCCTGGCCCTCGGGCCAGTCGACGGTTGCGTCGATCTGTGGCATTGTTCAGTCGTTTCTGCCTTCCTGGGGAACGGCGGCGGGCGGAAGGCGAAACCCGCCATTTTTGACCAGTTCGAGAAACGCGACATTCCGGTATCCCATGCCCTGAAGCTTGCGCACGATTGGGAGGGCATCCTCCGGACGGTGCACCAGCAGCTGGGCGCGCAGCCAGACCTCGAGCATCCTGTAATCCTCGGAGGTGCGGCCGATCGGCTCAATCGCCGCCAGTGCCTGTTCCGCGGCCCTCTCTGCCAGGCTGGTTTGTCGCTGCGCCGCCCACACTCGAGCGTGCAGGACGTGCGACAGGCTGAGGACCCTGACTGCAAGGCGGTCATCCGGATCTGCTTTGAGCAGCGCGCCGGCGATCTGCAGTGCCGCGTCCGCTTCCGCAGATGCCAGCGCCAGCCGCCCATTCGCCGCCAGCGCCCGCCCATACCCCGCGCGCATTTCAGCCAGATCGCGTTGCCATCCCGCATCGGACGGATCTGCCTCGGTGAGCCGGCGCATCGCCGTAACCGCAGCCTCCAGCGGCGGCAGGGCGGGGCCGGATTGCTCCTGTGAGAGCCATGCGTCGCCGAGCTTGAACCGATTCCGGGCCAGCTCGCGCTGCCACCGCCGATTGGCGGGATCCCGTGCGACCAGCTGCCCGCAGATCCCGATGGCCTTCTGGTAGCGCGCCAGGGCTCCGGCGGGGTCGCCGAGGGCCCCGAGCATGTCACCGATGGAGCTGTGGTTGACGCAGAGCGAGCGCTGGAAGTTGGCGTTGCCGCCATCGCGAGCGACCATGCGCTCGCGAATAACGGCCTCGGCGCGGAAGTGCTCCAGCGCCTCGTTGAGCCGTCCCAGCGATTTCAAGACGGCTGCGACGAGGCTGTGCGATGTCGCGACGGTCTGCTCGAGCTCCGGGTCGCGTGGCGCGGCGGCCAGCAGCTCGCGCTGGATCGTCAGGCAGGCCGTGAACCGCTCGAGCGCGCCGTGGAGCTCGTGCCGTTCCTGCAACACCGACCCGATGTTGCTGTGCGCGTAGGCGAGCTCGCGACGCCAGTCCGCACGGCCGGGGTCCATGGCGGTGAGCCTGGTCGCGACGTCGAGATATGCCTTGAAGTGGTGCAGCGCCGCTTCGAGATTGCGGCGGCGCAAGTGGACGTAAGCAACCCAATAATGGCTCTGCCCGAGGCCGAAGAGCCGCTCGCCGTCGCCGGGATTGCGGTCCACGAGCATGCGCGCCAGCGCCAGCGATTCCTCGAGCGGCGTGGTCGCTCCCTCCAAGTTCCCCTGGGCGATGCGCACGTCGCCGATCTGATAGAGCGCGGTGGACCGCCGCAGGAGCTCCGTGTCGCTCAACGTTGCTTCAGGTACCGCGGCGAAGTACCCCATCGCCTTGGTCCCGACCTCGTCGAGAATCTCCAGCCGTCCAACCGACTCGAGTCTGCTGCGCAGGGTGCCGAGCATGAAGCCGATGAGATCCTCAGCCTGGCCGCGCCGACGATCCGCTTCGTCGCGGGCCGCGACGGCGGCCGTCCGCTCACGCGCCAGGTCCGTGGTGTATTTCACGGCTCCGAGCACTGCAGCCAGCACCAGGACGGCTATGGCCGCATTCCGCAGGCGCCGCCGCGGCTTTTCACGGATCCAGCGCAGCCGGTCGGCAACCTCGGTGGCGGTCGGCCGTTCACCGGGAGCCAAAGACTTCAGCCGCCCAATCAGCGCCGCCAGATCGGGGCTCGCCCCGGTCGGTGGCAGTGTGTCGCCGCGCGCCGCGCGTCCCACGAGGGTGACGAAATCGATGTCCTTCGGATAGGGCGGCCGCCCCGTGAACAGCTCCTGCAGCAGGAGTCCGAACGCGTAGACATCGCTCGCGGCGCTCGCCGGCTCACCACGCGCCTGCTCTGGACTCATGTAAGCGGGGGTGCCGACGACGACACCGTGCTCCGTCACCATGAGCTGGGAGCGCCGGGCCGCCATGGTCGGGTCGTCGGCCGCCGGAGGAGAGGACGCGAAGCTACCGGTCGTCTCCGGCTGGGTCAGCGAATCGAACGACCGAGGATTCCGCGAGCGCTCGCCTTCAATCGGTCCGTCGAGTCTGAGCTCGTGGGCCAGGCCAAAGTCCAGCACTTTGACGTCGCTGCCGCGTGTGAGCATCACGTTGGCCGGCTTCAGGTCGCGATGGGCGACCCCGGCCGCGTGCGTGGCCATGAGCACTGCGGCAATCTGCTCGGCGATCTGCATCTTTGCCGCCGGGTCGAGCCGATCGCGCAGCGCGACCTGGAGGCTCTTCCCTTCGATGAGCTCCATCACGAGCCAGTCGCGGTCATCTCCTTCGATGAAGTCGTACACCCGGCAGATGTTTGGATGATCGAGCTGCGACAGGATGCGCGCCTCGCGCAGGAAGCGAGCCTTCGAGACTGAATCGAGGCGATGCTCCACGCGGATCGCTTTGAGCGCCACCCGGCGCTTCAGCGTCTCATCGAGACCGACGTAGACCTCTCCCATGCCGCCTTCGCCAAGGCGTTCGAGGACGCGGTAATGGGAAACGAGAACGTCCACGTTCGGGCTGCTCTTCCGTTGTGAGTTCGAAACGCCGATCTGCGACGCGCGATACGCAGGCTCGACGACGAACGGCGCCCTGTGCTGAATTCGGAGGCCAAGATGGTCGCACAAACCTCTGGCCAGCGCCACGGCGGACGTCACTTCAGCCGAGATCGGATCGCCGCGGTAACCGCTCCTCGCCGGCGCCGCGAGACCGGCACCGTCACGCCGTTGCGCAGGACCAGCAGCAGGTCCCCGTCGCTCGTGTACTCCAGCGCCCGGGTGCGGGCCAGCGACACCAGGGCGCGCCGGTGGGCCCGAACGAAGCCGTGCCCCTCAATGCGGGCTTCGACGTGTCCGAGCGACTCGCGAAAGAGATAGCTGCGTTGACCGATCCAGAGTCGCGCGTAATTGTCGGCCGCCTCGATCCAATCGATTTCGCTCAGACCGAAGACCGCGGCCCCTCGTCCGGTCGTCACCACGATGGTCGGCTCGGGCGAGGCCACAGCCTGCATGCGCAGTTGCCGCACGACCCGTTTCATCGTCGCGGCAAAGCGCTGTTCGCTGACCGGCTTCACGAGGTAGTCGAGCGCTTGTGCTTCGAAGGCTTTCAGCGCGAACTCGTCGTAGGCCGTCAGGAAGACGACCGCCGGCATCCGCTCTGGCGTTCGCCGCCGGATTACGTCGAATCCGTCGAGGCCTGGCATCTGCACGTCGAGAAACACGACGTGCGGGCGCAGCGTGTCGAGCGCCGCGAGCACCTCGGCACCGTTGCGGCACTCGCCGCTGACGTAGAACTCGGGATACGCCGCGAGCAACTGGCGCACGCCCCGGCGGGCTGGCGGTTCGTCGTCGGCGATCAGGGCACTCCATTCAGGCGTCATCGACGCTCACCTCGCGCACGGTTTCACGATAGGGCACGCGGAGGGTCGCGATCGTCCCTCCGGTCGGCCGTCTCGTGACCACGAGCGATGCCAGGTCGCCGTAGAGCGCCCGCAGCCTCACCGCCGTGTTTGCGAGCCCGTGCCCCTCGAGCGTCGTCCTCTGCGTCTCGATCCCCTCTCCGTCGTCGAGGACGGCGACCGTCAGCGCGTCGCCGTCGCGACGGGCGATTACGGTCACAGACGTGGCGTCAGGGCTTCGGGCAATCCCGTGACGGATGGCGTTTTCGACAAGGTGCTGCACCGCCAGGACAGGTACGGCGGCGAGAGACACCGCCGCATCGACGTCGAGCGTGGCCTGGAGACGGTCCGAGAAACGGGCCTGCTCGATCGCCAGGTACTGGCGCACGAGATCCAGTTCTTCTTCCAGCGCCACTTCGGGTCCCCGCCGCTGCCGCAGCGTGCTCCGCAGCACCTCACTCAAGTGCTCAATCAACCGGGCCGCGCCGGACCGCTCACCGTCGCGCACCAGCACCGCGATCGTGTTCAGGGCGTTGAACAGGAAATGTGGATTCAGCTGAGCCTGAAGTGCCGCGAGCTGCGCGGCGGAGAGCTGCTCGGACAGGTGAGCATTCTGCACTTCACGATCTCGGGCTTCGGTGAAATACCTGATCGCGTGCGCCAGACCGACGACGGCGAAATAGACCGCCACGCCGAACGGCAGCGTGATGAACAGCCAGCTCGTGAAGTGCATGGCAAAGCCCCCATGCAGCGCCTCCGGCACCAGGGCGGCCCGCAGGACGGCGCCGAGACCTGCCCACGCAGCACAGAACAGGAGAGAGATCGCAAGATGCCCGAGCAGGTGGGCCGTCAGGTTCGGCTTCGCCAGCGGCCACCGCGCGGCGACGGCGAACACCGCGGGAGTGAGGAACGCGTAGATCAGCCAGTCTCCGCTGGCAAACAGCAGCTCCGGCGCGGTCGGAGGCGGGTCGCCCCCAAGCCGTCGTTGCATCCATTCGTTGATCGCCCCGAGGATGGCGGGAAGTATCCACCCCGCGGAGACCAGCATCCACGGGTGCACGCGCAGTCGCATCTGTCGGGACAGTACCGTGCAGCCCGATGACATTCAAGGCGGGAACGGGTCTGAACGGCCGTTGGCGGCAGTACCGGCACCGTTCGCGGATCCGTGATTGCGCGCCGCCGACTCGCAGTGGATGCTCTTGGCGAGGCAATCATGCGCCACATCATTCTTGCGCTTTGCGCGTCCACATTGGTGTCCACGTCCCCCCTGCACTCGCAAACGAAGACGACGAAGGAGCAGGCGAAGCCGTCAGCCGAGTCGCGCAACACCGACTTCGACTACCTGCTCGGGGACTGGGAGTTCGCGGCCAAGAGTCGCGAGCACGGCGATTATCGTGGACTGTGGAGTGCCGTGCGGCTGGCCGAAGGACAGATTCTCGACGAATTTCGCGCGGTCGGTGACAAGGGCGAAACCTACTACGTGACGTCGACGCTCCGGAACTTCAACAAGACCCAGAATCGATGGGAGCTGATCGGCGCGGACACCGGAGGAGGTTTGCAGGATTTCGGCACGGCGCAGCGCGTCGGCGCCGAGATGCACATCGAACAGCGGTTTGGTGTGGCGAGCCCTCGACCGTCCATGATGAAGATTCGGTACTACAACATTCAGCCTGATCGATTCTCATGGACGGGGGATCGCTCGTTCGACCGCGGCAAGACCTGGAACAAGGCCAGCTTGCAGATCGAGGCACGTCGCATCGGACCACCCCGCGTGTGGGGTCCGCTCACACGGCCACAAGGGACGGGCGGCGCTCCTCGGGTACCCTGAGCGAAGGGGCCGCCTGCTACTCCTTCAGGGCGTTGGCGGGATCGAGACTCGCGGCTGAACGCGCCGGCCACGCGATCGCCAGCAGCCCGCAGAGCGCGAATGCGGCGGTCATGCCGGCGATCACCACCGGATCGGCCGGTTCGACCCCGAACAGCTGCGATCGCAACACCCGACCGAGCCCGACGGCGCCGGCCACGCCGAAGGCAAGACCGGCCGCCAGCACGATCGCCCCCTGCCCGACGAACATGCGCATGATGAGCCCGCGATCGGCGCCCATTGCGAGCCGGACCGCGATCTCGCGCTCCCGCTGCTTCACCGTGTATGCGATCACGCCATAGATGCCGACGAGCGCCAGGCCCGCGGCAAACGCCGCGAAAGTTGCCAGGAGGTAGCCGAGCAGCCGGGATCCGGCTCGTTGCAGGTCGAGAATCTCGGCGAGCTGGCGCGGCGCTCCCAGCCCCACCTCGGAGTCGATCGAGGCCAGCAGTCTTCGCAGGTCGCCCTCCGCAGACGATGGATCGCCGGACACCCGCACGTACGTGAACACGCTCGCGGATGGCCGCTGGAAGATGGGGAGGTACGCGTCCGCGAGATCGTCGTCCGTGTGCGTGTGCCGGATATCGCCGACCACCCCGACCACCCTCACCGTGACGGCGCTGCCAGACCGGGGATTGTCGGACGGCGGGGCGATGCGGAGCGGCTGATCGATCGGGCTGCCAGACGGCCAGAGCCGCGACGCGAGCGTCTGGCTGACCAGTGCCACCGGCTCGGACCCGACTCGATCGCCCGGGGTGAACCCGCGGCCGTCGCGGAGCGGAATCCGCAGCACGTTGAAATAGTCCGGGCTGACGGCCACGAGGCCCGCGCGGGCCGAGGAGGCTGCGCCGATATCGCCGGCCGCAACGTCGCGGATCGGGCTTTGCTGCAGCGGCCAGGCATTGGTGAAGGCCACGCCCGCCACGCCCGTGAGCTCACCAGCGCGCGCCGCGGCACGTTCGTAGAATCCGCCCCGTGCCGGAGCGTCCGGATAGGCCCGCTGGTTGAGGGCGAATCGGGTGACGAGCACATCGGTCGCATCGAGGCCCATGTCCACGCGCAGCATGCGCACCGCGCTCTGAATGGTGAGACCGGCGCCCACCAGCAGCGTCAGGCAGGCGGCGACCTCCACGGCAATGAGGACGGCCCGTGCGCGCCGCTGTCCGGGGCCGTCTGTGCCGCCTTTCTGTCCGCTCGACAGGGCGAGGGACACCGGCGTGCGCCGGACGACCCAGATGGGCAGCAGCGAGCACATGGCGATCGCCAGCAGACCGGCGGCAACCGCGAGCGCGGTCGTGGCCGGATCGATCTGGACGGCCGTCACTCCGCCCGGCGCGGGACGCCCCAGGTAGTGATTCATCACGGGCGCGATCGCCACGATCGTGGCCCACGCGAGTGCGAAGCCCAGAGCCGTTGCGACGGCGCCCAGAAGGAGTGGTTCCGCGGCGCACGCACGCGTAATCTGTGCGGCACTCGCCCCAAGGGCCTGACGGACAGCCATCTCGCGGCGGCGGCGGGTCGCGCGTACCGTGAGCAGCACGCTGACGTTGGCGCACGCGATCAGCAGGACGAGCCCGGTCGCCGTGGCCACGGCCAGGAGCAACGGTCTGATCTGCTGCACATAGGTGTCATGGGTCGACCGAAGCTCCACGCGCCAGCCGGCTGGCAGCCCCGGCGCGCCGGCCCGAACGAGGGCCGCAATGCGATCGGCGGCCGTCGCCGGTGGGACGCCTTCGCGCACCCGCACCAGGTAGGGATACGACGGCGCTCGCAGCGGCGCCAGGACCTCCGTGAAGACATTCAGATGCCAGTGGCCGGGTGCGAGGACGCCGATCACGGTGAAGGTCTCGGCGTCGTTGGGGCGATCGCTCACGTGAGCCTGGAACGTCCGGCCGAGAACCGACGGATCGCCATTGAAGCGCGCCTGCCACAGGCGATGGCTGATGAGCACCGCCATGGGACGTCCGGGCTCGAAGTCGGCCTGAACGAACCCGCGTCCGAGGAACGGGCGCACGGCAAACCCCTCGACATAACCCGGCGTGACCCAGGTCCCCTGGAGGACGTCGGGATACGCGCCGCCGCGAAGGGTGAAGCTGTCGAGATCCCAGGACATCCCCAGCTCCAGGACGTCGTCGAGGGAATGCCAATCGAGCGTCTCCATGCCGGGCGGTGGCGGTGCGCTGGCAGACCCGTACTGCACGTCGAACAGCCGGTGGCTCTCGGGGAAGGGCAGGCCGCGCACCAGGTAGGCGTTCACGAGCACGGCCACCGTCACGCACAAGGCCAGGCCGGTGCTCAGGGTTCCCACCGCCACCGCCGTGAAGCCGCGATCGCGCAACAGGGTGCGGACGGCGAGCCGCAGGTCCGACATGAACGCGTTTTTCATGGCTCTTCTCCAGGCCTCGATCTGTGCTGCGCGCTCCAGCAGCACGCCACATCCCGCATCCACCAGCGCACGCGCCACCGCCGCCGTCGTGGCAGCGGCCCCGGCCGGCACCGCCGCCGCGATTTCAGCGGCGGTCTCGTCAATCACGGTCGTCCCAAACGAGTCGCGGAATTCCAGCGGGTGCAACGCGACCAGCGCACGGTTGGCGGCGCAGCCGCCGCGGGCGATCGCTGATGCCAGTGTCACGAGCGGACCTTGGAGGACATCGGCCGGGCGGCGGCGAGCACGAGCTCGAATTTCCGCAGCTCCCCCCGGAGCGCCCGACGTCCAGCCGGCGAGATGCTGAAGTAGCGGCGGCGCTCGTCATCGAATTGCGGGGAAGGCCGGCGCGCGGATTCCTCGACCAGGCCGGCCGCCAGCAGCTGCCGCAGCATGCGATACAAGGTGGTCACGCCGAGCCGGACGGCCCCTTCGGTGCGGAGCTCCACATCCCGGCGGATGGCGTAGCCGTGGCGATATCCGTCGGCGAGCGTCGCGAGGATCAGAACGGCATTGGTCGGCAGCTTTGCTTCATCCATTCCGGCAACACTATTACCGAAATGGCACTATTGCGCAACTGCGGGTCGAGAGCCTCTGCCACTCGCCAACCACCGAGTGGCCACGTAGAGCAGCAATCCGACCGGCCCCAGGAGGAACGTGAGCACCAGCGCGGGAACGATGAACAGATGCGGAATGCCCCGCCGCTGGGCGTCGCGCACTTCCCACCCGCCGATGAACAGGTCGAAGGCCAGATAGTGGGTCCATCCGGCCAGCAGCGCCCAGGGATTGTCGAACAGCGCTTTCACGCCCGCCAAGGAGGAGAAGCCGCCCTCGCTCCCCGGCAGCGTCGCGGCCACCAGCACCAGATAGATGACCGCGAGGAGCAACGGCATCGCCACGGGCAGGACCGTCGTCGTCCAGCGGACCCGCGGCAGGAACACCAGCGGCAGCCATGCGGCGACGGCGATCAGATTCAGAATCGAAAACAGCTGTTCGGCTGTCATGCGGCTATCCAACCCGAACCGTCGCGTGTGCGGCGCGACCCGAGGGCGATCCAGCCGAGGACCAGCCCGGTCACCATCGCCCAGAGTCCGATCGAAGCCATGGCCGCTGCATCGGGCGCCGCGAGGCTCGTTCCCCTGAGCGCGTTCCAGAGCAGCAGGAGAAACAACGCCGCATAGCTGGCGGCGGCAGCCAGCATCGCCCTGACGCGAATGACTTCGGGCCGCCGCCATCGCCTCAAGCCAATCGCGACCAAGCGCAAGCGCCTGGATGGCGTGCAGGCCGATGAAGTGTGGCACCCGCATATCACCGTGCTCCCGGCTCCATCCCGTCACCGGCAGGCCGGGGCCGCCGTCCTCTCCCCCGACAGAGTGCGCGCCCACCGTCGTCATGCGGGCTCCGGCGCGGGCGTTCGCGAGCTGCGCCGCCGTGGGCCGCGTCATCAGCGGGCCGGTCAGGGCGCCGACAATGGTGAGCGTCATCCCGAGACGCAGAGCCCACTGCGAGCGTCCGGTCGGTGAATGGCTGCCGCCACAGCGCGACCGCCACCGCCACGCTGACCAGCGTCTGAATCAGGATTGCGGCGCCCATGACGGAGAACAACACCGCGTTGAGCGGCGTCGACACGTTGAAGTGGCTGGTGGTTCCGCGCCAGGCCTGAGCGTCGATGATCGCCACCTCCAGCACGAACACGATCGCGGTCGTCCAGCCCACGACCCGGCGGACCCGCGGCCAGTCGGTCAGCCAGCCGAAGATCCAGGCGAGGGTCAGACTGTAGACGGCGGTGCTGATCGCGAACTTGAACGGCTTGAGCCAGGCCGGCGCCCCGGTGATGAGGCGCGGATCGACGAGCAGACCCACCACTGACGCGCCCGCCGCGACCAGCATCAACACTCCGACCACGGTGAGCGGGGGGCTGCCCCGCCACAGGCGATCGAACAGACCGGCGGCTCGAGTCCCGCGGCAGACCGGACGGCCGTGGTGTCGAATTCATCGATCGGCTCCTCCATGTTGTCGTTGTCAACATGAATAACCCACAATGTTGACGATGTCAACACCTGCCCGGTAAGATGAGCTTCATGGCGCGATTGACGCGGGCGGCGACCAAGCCGCATCGTCCCTACCATCACGGCAACCTCCGCCGCGCGCTGCTCGACGAGGCGCTCGCCACCATCCGCGCCGAAGGGGTTGAGGGTCTGACCCTGCGGGAAATCGGCACCCGGGTCGGCGTCTCGCGTACCGCACTCTACCGGCACTTCGCCGACAAGCGTGCGCTGCTCGCTGCCGTCGCCACCGAAGGGTTCCGGACGCTCCGGCAGCAGCTGGTCGACGCGTGGGAGACCGGCGGCCGCGGACGCGCCGCGTTCGACGCGATGGGGGTCGCCTACGTTCGCTTTGCCGTCGCCAACCCGTCGTACTACCGGGTGATGTTCGGTGGTTTCGTCGACCCCAAGGGGTGCGAGCCCGAACTGGAGGCCGAGGCCGCGGGCGCCTTTCAGGCGCTCGTGGACGCCCTCGCCGCGCTGCAGCGTGACGGGGTCGTGCGTCGCGACGACACCGTCAAGGTGGCGAGGTTCGTGTGGGCCGTCGTGCATGGCGTGGCCATGCTCGGCATCGACGGGCAGCTGCGCGAGCCGGGTGGCCCGGCGAGTATCGAGGAGCTGTTGGGATACGCGCTCGAGCGGCTGCGGACCGGCATCGAGCCGGGGCGCTAGACCCTGGAGGTGGCATGGACCCGCTCGCTGGATCGCCGTGGAGCACGCCAGAAACTGTTGCCGGCTTCCGCAGCTCGCCGCCCAACGATGTCCTGCTGAGCGTCGCCGCGACGGAGCTGGCACGCCGGGGCGCCGGACGTCTGCTCGACATCGGCTGCGGGGCCGGGCGGAATGCGGCTCCCCTGGCCAGCCTCGGATGGGACGTGCTTGGAACCGACTTGTCGTGGCCCATGCTCGTCGGGGCGGCGAGTCGTGTCGCGGCGGAAGCCGGTGCCGGTCGCATGCGCTTCGTGCTCGCATCGATGGACAGCCTCCCCGTCGCCACGCGGAGCATCGACTTCGTGGTCGCGCACGGGATCTGGAACCTCGCACCCTCCGGCGCGACGCTGCGACGCGCGGTGGCGGAAGCCGCACGCGTCGCTCGTCCCGGCGCGGCGCTGTTCGTGTTCACCTTCTCTCGCCACACGCTCGGACCCGAAGCCGGGCCGGTGCCCGGCGAACGCTTCGTGTTCACCCAGTTCTCGGGTCAGCCCCAATGCTTTCTGACTGAAGAACAGCTCCTCGGCGAACTCGAGACGGCTGGATTCGACCTGGAGCCGGGCACTTCCCTTCGTGAATACAACCGCCCTCAACCGGGCGCGCTCATCCGACCGTCGGGTCCCGTTATCTACGAAGGCGTCTTCCGGCGGCGCAAATAGTGCCCCGCAGATTACTCGCCGCTCAACGCCCCGATTGACGGGACGCGCGTCGCGCGCAAGGCCGGCAACGACGACGTTCCCACCACGACCGTGAAGAGCAGCGCCGGCGCGAGAACGTAGGTCAGCGGATCGAACTGGCTGACGCCGAACAGCGTGCCGACCAGTCCAAGCAGGAGGGCCATTCCCGCAAACATCCCGATCAGCAGCATCAAGAACCGCCTGCGCGACAGCGACTGACCGAGCACCTGATTCATCGTCTGCATCCCGAACAACGGTTGCATGCGGTCGACGTCACGGAGGGCATCGCGCAAGCCGGTCATCAACGCCGACGAGCCCGTCTCGCTTCGAACGACCGCGCCCGAGCATGGGGTTCACACCCAGGACCGCGAACAAGCTTGGCGACGTGCGGACGCCGACCAGCATCTCCGGATACTCACCGTGGGTCATCCGGAGGAGTCCGTAGCGATGGAGCGCCATCCCTGGAACGCGCGGTTCTCCCGGGACCAATCCTCGAAATCGGGATAGGACGCCAGTCGCCCCAGCGTGCGGCTGAGAGTTTTTCGGAGACAGAGCCCGCTCCTGCGGGCCTTCCTTCCTCGGGTTAGGGACGGCCCGGCTTGTCCTTCCACATCCCGAGCAGGTCGTAGAGAAAGGTGAGATGGCGCAGCATGATCTTCTCGCCCGCGCCGACCTCGATCCGAGTGCTCGCGTCCGCGCCGTAGCCGCCGTACGCGGCCGAGCGCAGATCGGGGACGTATCCTGCCCAGGTCCCCCCCGCACTGAACGTGTACCCATAGAAGAGGGCGTGGGGGACGTCGGCGTGTTCCTTCCACATCTTCTGCAGCTTGTGAAGCGGCTCGCCCGGAACGGTCGCAATCGCGATCTCGCGGCCGATCAGGATCGTGGTGATGCCGACGTCGAGCGTCTGACCCTTCTCCCACCGATCGCCGAAGGTCATGACCTCACTGCGGACCTTGATGGCATCGACGAGCGGCGCCAGCGGCTTGACGCCCTTGTTCGCGCGGAGCACTTCGGCGGCGAGCAGCTGTCCCATCTTCTCCATCACCGCGAAGTCATCCGCCTCACGGCCCGAGCGCCCCTGGAACAGCGGATTCATGTCTCCGGCGCCGCCCTGTACGAACATCACCTGCGTGCCTTCGAGCTCCCGCTCCACCGCCGACTGGAGCACACCGGGATAATCGGCCGAGTACTTACAACTCGTGGGACCAAGGACGACGGCGTGCACGGCATAGTGGACGAGGAGCGCCTTCGCGCGCCCGTCTGCATCCTCGACACGGAGCAGCACGATCTCTGGATCGACCGGGCCATAGGGAACGCGATCGAGATTGTCGAACACCGCACGCGCCCGGCCGTCCTCACGGAGCAGGAGGCGGTTGTAGCCCAGCTGCAGGGATCCCTTCCCCACGCCGAGCCGCGCCGGAAACATCGAACGGGTCGCCGCTTCGATCGCGCCGAAAATCCTGCGTTCCAGATCGACGAGGTACGCACGCGCCTCGTCACCGGTGGCCGGTGCGCTGCCGAACGGCAGGAACGCCGGCGCCGAGTGGGTGTGCGAGGCCGCGAGCAGCAGCACGGGAATCCCGAGCTTCGACGCCACGTCGCGGCGGAGGTTGTCCGAGACCAGGCTGCCGAGATCCGCGGTCACGAGCGCCATCCGCGAGTCGCCGGCTTCGAGGACGAGCACCTTCGCAAATAGCGGATCGTGCGTACCGTTGGCGGGCCCGCATTTCCGGTTGGCGTAGCCGTACATCGGCATGAACGAGGACGGCGTGATCTCCACTCGGGCGATGCCCGCCTTCAACTCGCGGGCGGACGCGGCCGCGGGCACGAGCAGTGAAAGAAGGAAGATGGCTGACGTCCACGCACTGCGCTGCCTCATAGTGCGTCGTACTCTACATCCACGCGCCGGGATGCGAGCTGGGTGTGCATCTGCGAGCCGCCGTTACCTGGGAAGCAACGCGAACGCCTTCAGCGCCGCCAGCCACGCGACCAGCAGGATCGCGTGACGCAGATGGTTGAGATTCATCCACCGCGGTCGCCGCGGCGACCGACTCCGGGGAGTCGGCCGTTCGCATCAGCCCGACCATTGCTGGAATGAAATAGGAGAACGTGCACACGCGGTCGGCCAGGGCGACGAATGCGGCGGCAAGCCACCATCCGCGCACCGTTCCGGTGGATCGCCATCCGACGAACAAGTTGGCCAGGGTCAGGAGCGTCAGCGGGATGGTTGAGACGAACGCCCAGAATCGCCGTCCGGTGTCGTCTTGCCGCGCGGCTTCAGCATTCCAGTGAGCGCCGGGATGCGGCCCGATCCATCTCGACACCACGATCCGGTGTTCGTACACACCGGCGCCGAATACGATGCCGAGATTGATCACGAACAGCCACAACGCGATAGTCGATATTGACCACAAATCGATGCTCCTCTCGGGCACACTGCCCGATTGACGAAGGCGCGGCAGAAGTCGTCGCCCTTCAGAGCGAGGATTGCATGCCGCGAGGTCCCCGTTCTTCCTCGTGTTTGCGGTGTTTTGCTGGATCTTGCGGCGAATGGCACCGCCTGCTGGCGCGCCGATTGGCTCGGTGACGATAATGCGTCGGTGACGAAGCGTGATCAGCTCGCCGCCTCGATCGGCACCGAGGTCGTGCGCTTCCAGGCGCACTCAGCGGCGTTCGATGACCTCGCGGCACGGATCCTCGCGCTGGAGCGGGGGGACCTGCCCTGCATGACGATCCTGCTCTTCGCAGGGCCGGCCTCAGTTGACCAGTTGCGCGCCGCCCTGCAGGCTGGGCGAGGGCCCATTGCCGCGACGATCGATCGCCTGCAGATCGCGGGGTATGCTCGCCGCCGGCCCGACGGCGCTGGATCTTCGATTGAGCTCACTGAGCACGCGCGCCAGTGGATTGAGCGCATTTGGGCTCCGTTACGGGAAGAGGGTGGCCGGCTGCTCCACTCCTATTCGGCGCGGGATCTGGCCGTGATGAGCGCGTTCATGGCCCGTGCATGCGAAGTGCAGGAGCGGCCGCTGCGCAGGCTGAGAAAATGGCTGGAGCTTCCGTCGTCCACAGCCAGCGCGCACCTTCGTGGCGGCCTCTCGCCGGCCGCATTGCGGCGCGTGCAGCTCTTCGTTGAAGCCAACCTCGGACGGCCGATACATCTCCGTGATCTCGCCAAGCGTGCAGAGTTGAGCGTGTACCACTTCGCGCGCGCTTTCAAGGCATCGGCTGGTATGACGCCGCGCGCATTCATCGAGGAGCGTCGCATCGGACGGGCCACGCGGCTGATCCACCAATCGATGCAATCACTGACTCAGATCGCCGTCGATTCCGGCTTCGGCACGCAAAGCCGACTGACGACCACGTTCAAGCGCCGGACCGGCTTTACGCCAGGTGAGTACCGACGAGGACGCCGACGCTGACGTCAGCTATCGGAGAGGGTGGGCCCGCCAGGCCGGGTGGGTGTCAGGCAGTGAATCGTGAATCGCCGCAACGAACGTTCACGATTCACTGCCTGACACCCCAGTCTGACGGCTGGACGACTGGGCGGCCGACATGACAATCTCCGACTGAGACGGGACCCGCGCTGGTCGGGTCGCCATCGTCTTGACGAGAGGCCGGCGTGATCGAGAGCTACGCGCGGACGGTGTCGGTCGTCGCCGGGATGCTGATGGTCGTGGCGCTCCACGGCCAGGAGCGGGCAATTCCCGCCGCAGTCCAGTCATTTGTCAGCGTCAACGCGACACTCGTGGCGCTCACCCACGTCCAACTGGTCGACGGCACGGGTTTACCGGCGCGCCCCGACCAGACGGTGATCCTGCGAGGCCCCGTCATCGAGTCGGTCGGCCCCTTTGACACGACGGCGGTGCCGCCCGGCGCGCGGGTCGTGGATCTATCCGGTCACACCGTCACGCCGGGGCAGGTCGGGCTGCACGAGCACACCTATTTCGCGTCGATTGACCCCCTCTCGGGCCGGCCGCGGCGGGTCGCTCCCATGAATGTGAGCGCGCCGCTGCTCTACCTCGCCTATGGCGTGACGACGGCCATGACTGCGGGCAGTGCCCTGCCGTACCACGAGCTCAATCTGCAACGCGCCGTGCAGGCGGGCGACACGCCAGGCCCGCGGTTTCACATCGCCGGGCCGTACCTCAACGGACCTGCGACTACGGAGTGGGCGTCGCGGAACATAGTCGCCGGGATGTTCCGGAGTGTCACCACCGCCGAGGAGGTGCGCCGGATCATCGACTACTGGGCGTCCGAGGGCGCCACCTGGGTCAAATTCATGGGCAGCATCACGCGGGACGGGCTGCGGGCCGGCGTCGAGGCCGCGCACGCGCGCGGCATGCGCGTGACCGGGCACCTCTGTTCGGTGACGTTCACCGAGGCCGCCGCGCTCGGCATCGATCTGCTCCAGCACGGACTCATCACGAACACCGACTACGTCCCGGACAAACAACCGGATACGTGTCCGCCGGGGAACCAGCGCATCCAGGCCGATCTCGACGTGTCGAGTGCCGCGGCGCAGGAGAGCATCCGGGTGATTGTGGCCGCCAGGGCCGCTGTCGCATCGACGCTCGCCGCGTACGAGACCTTCATACCTGGCCGAGTGCGCCTCGAGGCGCGGATACTCGAGACGCTCGACCCGGAGACACGCAAGGAGGTGGAGGCGGTCCACGCGCGACTCGCAGAGAGCACATGGGCCCTGCCGCCACGGATGCTGCCGAATATGATGCAGTGGGAGCGGGCGTTCGTGGCCGCTGGTGGACTACTCGGGGCCGGATCGGATCCGTGGGGCACCGGCCTCGTGCCCGGCGTCGGCAACCTGAGGAATTACGAGCTGCTGGTCGAGGCAGGATTCACGCCCGAACAGGCGATTCAGATCATGACGCTCAACGGCGCACGGATTCTCGGGATCGATCAACGATTCGGATCCATCGCTCCCGGTAAAATCGCCGATCTTGTCGTGATTCAGGGTGACCCGGTGCGGAGGCCGGCCGACATCTACAACGTCGTCACCGTCTTCAGGGACGGCGTTGGCTACGACTCGGCACGGCTGCGACAAGCGGCGGCCGGACGCGTTGGTGCGAGCTGATGTTCAGCGCCGATGCGAATCGGCGTCGAAGGCACGCCGCGGCGCGTCAGGCCTGATCTCGGTTCGTCCGCAACGCGACTTGTCGTACAAGATGTCAGACATGGCCAAGGGAACAGTATCGGGACGCTCCACATTCAGCGGGGACCACAATGACTCGAACGAACGCCGCCGTTAGCGGTGTGACAGTGGTGATCGGGCTGGTGGCGCTCGCCATCGCGTTGCCGCGTGCCCAGGCGGGCGCTCCCGCGAAGCCGGCCGCAGGAGCGCGTCAGGGCGCTGCGCCGGACCAGGGCGGCCGCGGTGGCGGTCGCGACGCCAATCCGACGGCTGCGCTCTTCATCGAGCAATGTTCAGGCTGTCACGGGACGGACCTGGCCGGCGGCCGCGCACCCAGCCTGTTCAATGAGCAGTGGCTCGCATCGACGACCGACGAGCGAATTGCGAACGCGATTCGCAACGGTGTCCCGAATACCGCCATGGTGCCGTTCAAGAGCTTGAGTGACGAACAGATCTGGCAACTCACCCAGTACATGCGGACGCAGAGCGGCGTCCAGAGAACGCGTCCCCCCTTCGTCGTCGCTCTGGACGGCGCGGTGGTGAAAAGCGAGAAGCAGACGGTGCGTATGGAAGTTGTGGCCAAGGACCTCGATACGCCATGGGGCATCGCGTTCCTGCCCGACGGCCGCATGCTCGTCACCGAGCGCACCGTCGGCGGCGGTCAGCTTCGGGTGGTCGAGAAGGGCGTCCTGCTGCCGGCCGTGAAAGGCACGCCACGGGTCCACGTCCAACAGGATGCCGGGATGTTCGACGTGCAAGTGCACCCACGGTACGCCGACAACGGTTGGATCTATCTGTCCTACGCGGAGCTGCTTCCCGGCTACACGCCGCCAGCCGCGCCGGCCGCCGGCGCGGGTCGCGGGCGCGGCGGGGCGACGGCGCCGTCGATGACCGCGATCGTCCGTGGACGCCTGCGAAACAACGAGTGGGTCGATCAGCAGTTCGTCTATCGCGCGCCGCCCGCGCTCTACACGACAGACGGCTCGCACTTCGGGTCGCGATTCCTCTTCGGACGTGAAGGGCATCTCTTCTACTCGATTGGCGATCGCGGCGTGATGCAGAGCGCGCAGGATCTGTCGAGCCCGCTTGGCAAGATTCATCGGGTGAATGACGATGGGACGATTCCGGGCGACAACCCGTTCGTGAAGACGCCGAACGCGGTCCCGTCAATCTGGAGCTACGGCCATCGCAACCCGCAAGGCCTCGCGTGGGATCCCATCTCGGGCCGGCTCTGGGAAACCGAGCACGGGCCCACGGCTGGCGACGAGGTCAATGTCATCGAGCGCGGACATAACTACGGATGGGGAGTCGCGACCAAGGGCACCCAGCCCGGCATCACCAAGAGCTCGGAGCCCGGGATGGACGAGCCGGTCGTGTATTACATCCCGACCTACGCACCGGCAGGGATCTCGTTTTTGACAAGCGATCGTTATCCCGCCTGGAAGAACACGAGCTTGTTTGTCGGCGGTCTCGCCGGGCAGGCACTCCGCCGTCTCGAAATCTCCGGCAGCCGGGTGACGCGGCAGGAAGTGATCTTCAATCAGTACGGCCGCGTTCGCGACGTGGTCGAGGGACCGGACGGCTACATGTACCTCGCCATCAACCACGCCACTGGTGCAGGCACGACATACGGTCTCATCGCGCCGGTGCCTGGCTGGGTCGTCCGGCTCGTGCCGGTGAAGTAGCTGCTCGATTCGATCGGGCCCTCGCGGTCGAACGGCGGACAACGAGTCGTCGGCCGGCACGACCAAGCTGACTCTCATCTCGAGAAGGCCCGCGTAATTACACCAGGGCGAACGCACTGCCGACGACGTGAGGGAGGCTGAAGCCGATGTCGAGACGTTGGGCGGTCAGGAGCCTGGCCGCCCTGCTGCTTCTGGGGTTACTGGCCGCTGCCGCCTGGCTGTGGCTGCACCGTCCGCGCGCGCTGACAATCACCGCGGGCCAACTCCCCGAGGAACTCGTCTACGTCAGATCGACCGACGACGTGGTCAATGGTGGTGTCATCTTCACGTCGCCCAAAGGGACCGATGATGCGGTCGCAATCATCTGGGTGCATGGCTGGGGCGTGAACTTCTACTCCCCCACATACACCAATATCGGCCGTGCTCTCGCAGCCGGCGGGCTGACGACCATCAGCGTCAACACGCGCATGCACGACCTCGGCACGACCGCGACACATCGCGGCGGCAGGCGCGTGCGCGGCGGCGGCTACTGGGGCATTCAGACCGAGCAGGATCTCGACCTCGAGGCATGGATCGACCTCGCGGAGCGGCTGGGCCACTCGCGAGTGGTACTCGTCGGTCACAGCGCCGGATGGGCCGCTGTCGGCGCGTATCGAGTGCGGTCGCAAGACCCCCGGGTGGCCGGCGTAGTCCTGGCGTCCGGACCCGTACAGCCACTCCGGCTCCCTGACCAGCCGAAGGAACTCGCGGAAGCTCGCCGGCTCGTCCAGGCAGGCGCGAGCGACGACCTGGTCCGTCTGCCGAATCCGAACTTTCCTTCTTTCATCAGCGCGGGCACGCTGGTGGACCAGGCGGAGACGACGCCGCAGTTGCTCGACTTCTTCGGCGTCGAGCGACGCGACGGGGCGGTCACGGAACTCGGCTGCCCGCTGCTGGCGTTCTTCGGCACGCGCGGCGACGTCGGCGGCCAGCCAGATCTCGACGTCGTGAAGGCCACGCCCACGCGACTGGCGATGACGACGCTGCGCGTCGATACCGCGCTGATCGACGGCGCCGACCACATGTACACGGGCGAAGAGCGCCAGGTCGCGCGCGTGATCGATGGGTGGGTGCGTCGAGCCGTCTTCGCGGACCGTTGAGGGCGGGCCGGTTTCGCGCTCCAGAATCGCGCCGAGCGCATTGAAGTCCCAATGGGTCGCCTTACGCGGCCGGAAGACATTTACCACGAAGGAACATTACTCCCGGTGAGGAACGCCTTGAACGCCGCAACCTGGCGCCAGGCCAACGACCCGTATTGGACCTCCGCGCGGTAGTTCGTCCTCTTCAGCAGTCCATTCATCGACGAGAGCAGGCGACTCGGCCCGTCCGCCAGGTCGTCGTCATCGCGGACATCCCCGTGCGCGTATCGCGCGGCTGGCTTGGCGCGGCGTTTGCGCGCCCGCCGCCCGTAGCCCCTTTCGAAAACCTTACCCGAGCGAGGTGCCCTCGAGCGCCCAAGCTCGCAGAGAGAAACTCACATGACGCGAATGGTCCGTTCGTCGCTCGCGATAGTCGGCACGCTGTCACTCACGATGTTGTTGGGTTCGTCGGTCCTGTCCGCCCAGCTCCGGGATCGGATACCACCAACCGCGCCAACCAACCTTGTCGTCACGGCGACGACGGCGCACAGCGTGTCGCTGACATGGAGCCCCTCGACGGACAACTCGGGCCGGTTCAACTACATCATCTGCTGCGCGGGGACCACCGTGAGCGTCAGTCAGACGACGACGAGTCATACGCTGGAGGGTCTGCAATCCGGCAAGACGTATACCTTTCGCGTCTACGCCAAGGATGCTGCCGGCAACCTTTCCAAAGCCAGCAACCCCGTGACGGTCACGCTGCCGGGGCAGCTCGCCGCGCCGACGAAACCTGTCGTAGGAGTGCTCGATATCGGCCCGACGCACGCCTCGCTGAACTGGTCGTCCACTGACGACGGTTCGATCATCTGGTACACCATCTACGTCGACGGGGAGCCCGTCTTCACGATGAATTCGAAGTCAGGCACGTTTACGTGTGCCGCCGTTCTGGTGGCCACGGGTTGTACTCCGCTAGGCCAAGAGACGACGTATACGTTCACTGTTCGTGCTCGGGACGTCGACGGGAACTTGTCGTCTTTCAGCGATCCCGTAGTCGTGACGACCGATCCCGCTGACCCCAACGACCACACGCCGCCGACGCAGCCCATGCACGTCACGGCAGAAGCTGAGGGTGGACACATCATCGTGAGATGGGATCCCTCGACCGACGATCTCGCCCCGCAGACCTTCATCCGCTACGACGTTTACGTCAACGGTGAGCTGCGCGCGGTCGTGGTTGGCCAGGCGAGCGCGGAAGTCGAGGGCGACCTCGGCGTCAACAACATTTCAGTCGTCGCCGTCGATACGGCGGACAACGAGTCGTCGGCCGGCACGACCCAGCTCAATCTCTAACAGGTTTCTGAAACAGTGCCGTCGACAAGGGTCAAGGGATAAGGCCGAAGCAGGAGAGCCTAGGTTTCAGCGCCCGGATGTAGACGGGCGCTCGCGGGGGCCCGGTCGGTCCGGACCCCCGCGGCGCCCCCGACTGGCGTGCTCAGAAGCGCAGCGTGGCGCGCAGCATGATTTGCCGCGGATTGTAGGTGTTGATCCCGCGGGTCCCATAGCTGTTGGAGTTGCCCATTCCGGGAACCAGGCCGAGCGCCGGATTCGCGGTCGTGACGGTGCCGCCGAGGGCGCCGGTGTAGCTGCCGCTGAACTGGGTGTGATTCAGGATGTTCATCGCATCGGCACCCAGCTCGAAGCGCAGCGCATTGGGGAGCGCGAACTCGCGGCGGATGCTCATGTCGACGTTGAACCGGTTGTCCGTGCGGATCTCGTCGTAGGTGATGGCGGCATTGCCATACCAGAACTGATCCGCGACGACCCGCCCGTTCGGGGTCGTCACCACGCGGCCGGCGAAGGCGTCGGGGTTGTATTTGAGATACGTGCGCACCGGCGGCGTGATGATGCGGCCGCTCGGCAGCGTGACCCGCGTCGCGCCGTCATACCAGCCCCAGAGGTTCTCGGGCAGCACGAGATCCACGCCCTCGACGCGATCGGGCCGCGACAGGGCCGCGCCGTCGGCGGCGCCGGTGATCGCCAGCGGGAATCCGGTCTGCCAGATCGCCGAACCACTCACCTGCCATCCGCCGAGCAGGGCGCTGACCAGCCGGTTCGACGCGCCGATCGGTTTGCCCTTGCCGAACGGCAACTCGTAGAGGAACGTCGCCACCAGCCGATGCGGGATGTCGCTGTAGCCGATGCGCCGGTTGAGAGCGAAGTTGGAGAGGCTGTGGTTCCCGCCGCGCGCGCTCGCCCCGGCGTTGAAGCCCTGGTTGTCTTCGACGGTGTCGGTGTTGTCGATCTCCTTCGACCAGGTGTAGGTCGCGTCCAGCATCGTGCCGTTCGAATAGCGGCGGTTGATGCGCAAAATCATCGCGTGATAGTCCGCCGTCGCCTGCGACAGGTTCACCGCGGCATTGGAGCCGACCAGCAGCGGATACGGGAACAGGGTGTTCTGCCGTGGAATCGTGCGCTGGCCGAGGACCCCGGCATACGGCACGAGCGGTCCCGTCGCCGGCTGCCACGGGTTCTGCACGAGCTGCGTCGCCGGGTTCAGGGTGCCGTTGCTGGAGATGAACTGATCGCGCCACTCCGACAGGAGCCCCGGATCGAGGCTCTGCAGGTTCTGGATCGGGAACGAGCGGTTGTGCAGGTTGCGACTCACCGAGGCGCTGTAGCCGATCGACGTCATCCAGCGGGCGCCGAGCGCACGCTCGATGAAGAAATTCCATTGCCGCGCCTGCCCGTTCTCGAGGTGGCGGTCGAAGCGCGCCTCCCCGATGCCGTAGACCTGCGGCGCTTCAGGATTGCCGCCGATCGCCGGCGAGACCGGCGCCGGATCCGAGAAGCGGATCACCGGCACGCCCGCCGGGCTCGTGCCGTACGCCTGCTGCAGCACGCCGCCCGCGAAGTTCGCGACGCCGTAGTCCACCGGGCTCGAGAAGTAGCCGGTGTTGGTCGGCAGGTAGGTGATGCCGAAACCGCCGCGCAGCACCGTCTGATCGTTCCATTGATACGCGGCGCCGATCCGCGGTCCCCAGTTGTCGTAGGTCGTATCCCACAGGTTGCGGCTGTAGCCGTCGACGCCAGGGAACGCGATCGCCCCGGCCGTGCCGAAGGCGCTCTGCGCCGTGAAATCCCACGACGACATGCGGTTGGACCGCTCGGTCGGCCCAGGTTGCACTTCCCACCGCAGCCCGAGGTTGACCGTCAGCCTCGAGGTCGCGCGCCAGTCGTTCTGCGAGTAGACCGCGAAGTACTTCTGCGAGAAGTCCGGGGCGACGTTGGCGCCCGGGCGGATCCACCAGACCCCCGTCCCGAGCAGCATCGCCGCGGCATTGACGCCGCGCTGCGCGTTGGTCGTCACGAGCGAGGCCACGCCGCCGCTCGCGGTCGTGTACTCGAAGTTGAAGTTGCCGCCCTGGTGCGCAAACGGCGACGGCATCGCGACCGACGCCTGCTCGGGGTCGTCGTAGTGCGACAGCAGATTGCGGAACTCCAGTCCGCCCTTGTGCACCCACTTGCCGCGCGTCTTCGTCAGGCTGCCGCTCACGCTGTGGTTGGCCTGCCGTTCGCGCGCCGTCCCGAAGGTGCCGGCCGACAGGCCCGTCCAGTTGCTGCCGCCACCGTTGCCCCCGCCGTAACCGTTCGGGGTCACGGCCGGAGCGTTGCCGGCCTGGAACATGTACGGAAGCAGGTTGTCGGGCACGCCGAACGAGGCGTAGTCCGTGAACCCTTCCTTGTTGCCGTTGAGGTTCTCCGTCTTCACCCGGCTGAGCCCGTAGCGGACGTCGAGCAGCAGCGTGGGGCCCAGCACCACCGCATCGCCGATCTGGATGTACGGGTTCTTGTCGCCGCGCGTGGCCGGCGCGTCGTTGAACGGCGCGGTGCCGAACGGCCGCGGCGTCACGACCTGGGCGTAAGAGATGCCGCCGCTGCCGTAGATCGCGTGGTCCTTCAACTTGAAATCGACGCGATTGTTCGAGCTGTGCCGGCGGATGGTCTGGGTCGTCGTCGACTCGAAGTTGTTGGTGTTGAAGGCGTCCTCCGGCGTGCGGTTTGGCAGCGGGTAAAAGCTGTACATCCGTACCGCGTACGGATCGGGGTTCGGGATGATGGCGTTCGGGAACTCGGCGCGGCGGTAGAGATCCGAGTTGATCGGGGTGACGTTGAACGGGTCGAAGATGCGCGCCGGCACAGCATTCCCGTTCTCGTCGCGGATGAAGGTCTGGCTGAAGTTGCCGACGCGCTCCAGCGCCGTCGGCACCGTCAGCAGCGAGGTCGTCTCCTGGTCGTTACGCAGCGCGTGATAGCTGCTGAAGAAGAACAGCTTGTTGCGCAGGATCGGGCCGCCAATCGAGCCGCCGGCGTCGTCGACGCGGAACTCACGCTTGGGAATGCGTTGCGCGTTGTTCGCGAACGTGTTCGCGTCGAGCCCCTGATGGCGCAGCATGTAGGCGCCGCTCCCACGGAACGTGTTGGTGCCGGACTTGGTGCTCATCGAGATCACGGACTGCCCGCGCCCGTACTCGGCGCTGAAGTTGTTGGAAATGACCCGGACCTCCTGCAGGCCTTCCGTGTTCGGAACGACAGAGGCTTCGTTGTAGCCTCCGCCCATCACCGGCAGACCATCCAGCTGAATGTCATTCGTGAACGCGCGCCCGCCGTTCACGCCGACCGCCGACAACTGGCGTCGTCCGGCCACGCCGATGCCGAACGAATTCAGGTTGGTGGTGTCCGCGGCCGCGGCGCGTGGCACGGCGCCTGCCTGCAGAAACGCGTAGGCCAGCGGGTTCTGGGTGATGTTCGGCAGCGCCTCGATCATCTCGGCGCCGATGGCTCCCGACACGCTCGTGCGGTCGGTCTGCAGCAGCGGCGAATCGGCTGAGACTTCGACGGTCTGGTCGAGCGTCCCGACCGACAACTCGACAGGCACGCGCACGGTCTCGGTCGCGTTGAGGCTGATGCCCGATCGCTTGAACGGCGCGAAGCCGGACAGCGTCACGGTGAGGGAGTACGTGCCCGCTGGCAGCAGGGGCGCGGTGAAGAGACCGGCCTCGTTGGTGACCAGCTGCTGCGACGCGTTCGTGCCTTCGTTGGTGATGACGACGCTGGCGCCGGGCACGATCCCCTTCTGGGAATCGGTAACGATGCCGGTGAGCGTGGCGGATCGGATCTGGGCATGGGCAACGGACGTCCACGCCAAGCAGACCAGAATCAGCATCGAACGGGACAACTGTTTCAACACTAGTGCGCCTCCTCGCTAGTGGATGGCCGCGGCGCCTGGGGGCGTCGTGCCGTTGCGTATCGCGCGGCCATCCTACGCACAGCGCTCAAATGTGTCAAAGATTATCAATAATCGGTCCCATCGGAGGAGGGATACGTTAGGGGGGTTTCAGCAGGGACGCCGTGGGTGATGGCCGGTGAGCGATCGACGCCGAATGCTTCTTCAGGTGACCCGATCTTGTTCGGTTCCAAGCCGCTTCCACCACCGGGCTGGCACGCTACCGCCGTGGATACAAGGGCGTGCGATCGAACAGGTTGTGCGGCTTGAGCAGCCATCCCGTCCACATCACCTGTGCTGCCCCCTCGATCCCGCCGTTGACGAGCTCTCCGTCCTCTGCCCGCGGAGCGTGATGAACCGCCCCCATATACCAGACGACGACGTCGTTGTTCGCGACGTTCTGAGCGTTCGCCGCATACGCCGGCAGATCCTTGGCCCACATCTCCGTGCCGTTGTAGCGCGTCACCCAGAAGTCGCGATTGACAAAAGGCTCTTGATGCTTTGGTTGTCCCCAACGAAGCGGCATGAAGTGCAGCATCGAGCTTTGCCCCTTGGCGTTCTTGAGCGTGCCGTCGTGGATGTGGAGCATCGTGAACTGTTCCGCTTTCCAGTCGATCGCGCCCTCGAGAGTCACGGGCACGCTGGTGTCGGTCGCCGGAAGGCCCGTCTCGAGGTGTGACGCTACGTGAACGGTGTCGCCTTGAAAGCCATCCAAGTCGACGTCCAGCCGCCAGATGGGCGAGTGCATGTGCACCATAGCTGGATCCAGCGACAGGTTCACAGCCGTCGCGCCGTACTTTCCCTCCACTGCGCCATCGTCACGGAACGCAAATGACACCACGTTGTTGTAGTTGACCGCGTCGATGGTTCCCCACAGGACGACCTCTTCTCCTCGCCTGGCTCTCCCGTCGTCCATCCACGCCAGGCCCCGATCGTGCAGTTCCTTGCACACAACCGCCGGTGATCCGAGAAGTGTGCCACCGGCCGCCGACGGACAATGCGCCTGGTTCAGTGTGACGAGGCCCCCACTGTAGTCAGACAGATCGAGGAATCGCGGCTGGCCGGCATGGTACGGGACGAAGATCTCGGCAATGCGCGCATCCCAGAACACGCGCACGAAGGGCGCGGACGGAGCTTTGCGAAAGAATGCCGCCGTGATGACCAGGCCGTGTTTGCCTTGGTTCTGCCAGCAGATGCGCCACCGGGTTTCTTCGGTGCCGGTGGTTGGAAAGCGCTGCTCGACGAAGTAGGGAGTGGAGCATTGGGCGGAGGCGACTTCCGCCAGGCCCAGGACAGCGAGGGCCATCACGAACGTCTTCATCACTGTGGTCTCCTGGCTGGGAGCAACCGCTGCGTAGCGAGGTCAACGATCACCGACGCGCCCGGAACATAGCGGCCTCCATCGCGGACCATGAGGTAGAAGCAGCGGCCCGAGGAACACGGGTCAGAGGGATCTTCGCTGTACATGCGAAGGGCCTCGACCCGCAGCTGGTCTGGGTTACGGCCAAGTTGCGCGACGTAGGCCTTGTCAGCCAGGGCCACGCGCCACGCCTGGTCCACCTCGGCTCGGGTAATCGGGATGCTGTTGGCGCTTACGCGCTGAACGTCGGCCACTGCGGGGGTCGTCCCGAGCCGAACGATCACACGCACGCCGTAGTCTCGTTCCGCTCGTGCGAACAGCAGGTCGGCATGACGCTCGACGGTGTCCCGCTCAGCGCCCTTCAGAGCCAGGAACTCGACGGACACCAGCTCGGCCGAGGCGGGTAGCAGCTTCAGGGCTGCCTGATCGGACCGGGCCAACTTCTCCGCGGTCGTCCGCTCGGCTGCGGTCAAGGGATCCAGCGGCTGTGGTGCTTGCTGGCGGGCAGGGACCCCGGAACCCGTCCTGGCCGCGCAGGCAGGGCCGAATCCAGACAGGGCGATGGCGGCCAGAAGCCACGCCAGTAAGGTCAGTGATCGACCGCGACCGCGCCGGTTCAAAGCATTCATGCCTGCATCCTCCACCGCGCGGCGAGCGCGCGCCAGTCGAGTTCCGATGCCGCTCGCGTGATTAGGTTAGACGGCCTTGTCGGCGACATTTCTTCACTGGGCTCTTATACGCTCTGAGACGACTGATGTTAGTAGGTGCTTGCGGAGAGGAGTTCGCCATGCCTGCGCCCTATACTTGACCGTCTCCGCCACGTCGCCATGTCCCGCATCGAAGCCGTCTATCGTATTCGCGCGCCGCGCGTCGAGATTGAGCGCGTGGCGCACGCCATCGCGCTGGAGCAGAGCGTCGAAGTGCCGGTGGACGCGGTGCGCGAGGCCTACGTCGCCGACGAGATCGTCGCCCGCGTCGGTGCGATGACGGAGCGGGCGCCCGATCTGTTCGACGTGCGCATCGGGCTTGCCGAGGTCACCGCCGGTGGCGACGTCGCGCAGACGGTGAACATGCTCTTCGGCAACAGCTCGCTGCACGCACATGTCGAGCTCGTCGACGCAACGTTCCCGGACGCTCTCGCCGCGCGGTTCGGCGGTCCGCGCCATGGCGTCGCGGGGCTGCGCGAGCTGCTCGACGTGCACGACCGGCCGTTCACCTGCGCGGCGCTCAAGCCGCAGGGCCTTGCGGGGGCGCAGCTGGCAGAGCTGTGCGCGACGTTCGCGCGCGGTGGCATAGACGTCATCAAGGACGACCACGGGCTTGCCGACCAGTCCTACTCGCCGTTCGCCGAACGCGCGCGCTTGTGCCAGCGCGCGGTCGAACGGGCATCGCGCGAAACCGGGAGGCGCGTCCTCTACGCGCCCAGCCTGGTCGGCGCGCCGAAGGCCCTGGTCGAGCGTGCGAAGATCGTCCGCGAGGAGGGCATCGGCATGGTGCTGCTCGCCCCGGCACTGATCGGCATGCCGGTGTTCCATGAGCTCGTACGCGAGCATCTCGATGTGCCGGTGCTCGCGCATCCTGCATACGCGGGTGCGACGCGCGTGGCACCGCCTTTCCTGCTCGGCAAGCTCTTCCGGATGCTCGGTGCAGACGCGATCATCTATCCCAACTACGGCGGGCGCTTCTGGTACTCCGAGGCGCTGTGCCGCGATCTCGCTGACACGATGCGGGGCCCGCTGCACGGCATGCCGGCCGCGCTGCCCGTGCCTGCCGGGGGCATGACGGTCGAGCGCGTGCCCGAGCTCGCGCGCTTCTACGGCCGCGATGCGATGCTGCTCATCGGCGGCTCGCTGCTGATCGCCAACGACGTGCTGCAGCGAGCGCGGGGCTTCGTGGCCGCCGTGGCTGCAGGAGGACACTCATGACGATCAAGCCGGTTCGACCTCAGACGAACGACGGCCGCTGGGCCGGCGTGGAGGAGATGCGCTACAAGGCCGAGGGCACCGCGCCGTTCCGCGACATCACGCGCCAGGTGCTCTTCCAGGACCCGGCGCTCGCCTGCGAGCTCCGCTACTTCGAGATGCAGCCGGGCGGATACTCCACCCTGGAGCGGCACGAGCATACCCATGCGGTGATGATCCAGCGCGGGGCGGGGCGGGTGCTGGTTGGAGACCGCGTGCACGACGTGCGCGAGCACGACCTCGTGCACATCCCGGCGCTGACGTGGCACCAGTTCCGCGCGCGCGAGGACGCGCCGTTCGGGTTTCTGTGCATGGTGAACGCCACACGGGATCGCCCACAGCTTCCCGCGGCGGACGATCTCGAGGCGCTGCGCCGCGATCCGGCGATCGCGGCGTTCATCCGAATGTAGAGCCTGGGCTATTGACGTCCTCGCCCTGCCGCTGATGCGGGTCGCGGCAACGGCTCACCCGGGACCCACTTGCCCAGTTCGAAGTCCGACGGCCTGAAGACGTCGTTCGGACGACAGACTGATCGAATGCTCAACGCGTCCGATCGCGAGTCGGCACGCGAGTCGCAGCCATCGCTTGTAATATGCGTGAGGGATTTGGGGCGAGCCCATCGTCCAGGAGGAACTCGATGACGCGAGCCGTTGCCGTGGCGCTCTCTGGGTGCTTGGCTGTGTTCCTGGCGCCCGCGCACGTCAACGCGCAGGGCCGTGGGGCCGAAGGAAGGGCCGCCGGGCCAGGGCGTGGCACACAGGCCGGCGAGCCGCGTGAAGTCGCGCCGAACGCCCGCTGGTGGTGGGCGTGGACAACGGTCCCCGATCCCGCCAGCGTGAAACGCGGCCGGCCGCTCTTCATCGCGTCCTGCGGATCGTGCCACGCGGCCAATGCTACGGGCACGCCGAAAGCCCCGAATCTGATTCGATCGACGATCGTCCGTCACGACAAGGACGGCTCCGCGATCGCGGGCGTAATCAAGTCCGACGTCCCGCACACGACGACGCCGGCAGCCATCTTGGGTCCCGAACAGGTGAGCGACGTCGTCTCCTTCATCCGGGACCTTGTCCAGACGTATGACAAGAGCTCGTCGGGCCCGATGCCGGCCGAGTATCCGGTGACGCTCCTGCTGACGGGAAACGCGCAAGCCGGCAGGGCCTGGTTCAACGGCGCCGGCACGTGCTCGACCTGCCACTCGATCACCGGCGACCTGGCGGGCATCGCGGGCAAATACAGTCCGGTCGATCTCCAGGCGCGGTTCATGATGCCGCGCACGACGAAACCGAAGACGGCCACGGTGACGCTGTCGTCGGGCGAGCGCGTCACCGGAGTGCTCCTGGTCCTGAACACCTACGACGTATCGGTGCGCACGGCCGACGGGAAGACGCAGAGCTGGCCGGCTGACAGCGTACGAGTGGACGTCACCGATCCCCTGCAGGCGCACCGTGATTTGCTCCCGAAGTACACCGACGCCGACATGCACAACATGTTTGCGTATCTCTGGACCCTCAAATGAGGCGCGCCATGAAGAACGTCCTGACGCTGTCGCTGTGTCTGTCGGCCGCCTTCGTGGTCAACGTGGTAAACGGCCAGGGGCTCGATCCGGCCACCATTCTGAACCCGGGCGGGACGTGGCCGACGCTGTTGGGTGACTACACGTCCCGCCGACACAGCCCGCTCACGCAGATCAACCAGACGAACGTCGGCCGCCTCACGCAGGCCTGGACATTCAACGCCGGCATGGTGATGAAATCCACGCCGCTCATGGTCGACGGCGTCGTGTACGTCACGGCGCCGGACTATGCCTGGGCGCTCGACGCGCAGACCGGCAAAGAGATCTGGAAGTTCGAACGGCCCTCTCGAGGCAACCACCTCGCGAACCGCGGCGTCGCGCTCTACCGGGATCGCGTCTACTTCGGGACACCCGACGCGTTTCTCGTCTGCCTCGAGGCGAAGACCGGCAAGAAAGTGTGGGAAGTGCCAATGGCCGACGTGACCTTCGGCTACTACATGAGCAGCCCTCCGCTCGTCGTGAAAGACCGGCTCATCGTCGGCATCTCCGGCGACGCCGCCGACGTCATCGGGTTTCTCAAAGCCGTGGACCCGGAGACCGGCAAAGTGTTGTGGACGTGGGAGAGCGTGCCGGAATGGGGCACGCCAGAATCCAAGACGTGGCCGAACAAGGAAGCCATGATGCACGGCGGCGGCGCCACCTGGGTCCAGGGCAGCTACGATCCCGCGCTCAACATGATCTACTGGGGCACCGGCAATCCTCATCCGGTGGACAACGGCACCGAACGCGAAGGCGCCAATCTGTTCACGTGCTCGATCGTCGCGATCAACGTCGATACCGGAAAACTCGTGTGGTACTTCCAACCGTCACCGCACGACACGGCCGATCGAGATGCGACGGAGTCTGTCGTCCTCGTCGACGGCCCCTTCCGAGGCCGGCAGCGGAAGATGCTCATGCAGGCGAGCCGGAACGGCTACTTCTTCGTGCTCGATCGCGCCACCGGCGAGCATCTCCTGACGGCCCCGTTTGGCCCGCAGAACTGGGCGTCCGGACTGAATGCGCGAGGCGAGCCGATTCCCGACAAGAAGAAGGAGCCCAGCCGGGATGGCGTGCTGTTCCAGGGATCCGAGACGAACTGGTGGGTGCCGAGCTTCAGTCCAGCGACCGGCTTGTTCTACGTCAACGCCAATCTGGGCGGATGGCGAATCGCCTATCTGTTGTTTGCCGGCGACGACGAACAGCCCGAAGACCATCAGGGCGGGGCGAGCGCGACCCTCGGCGCCGGGGAGTGGGCGCTGCTCGCGATTGACTACCAGACGGGCCAAATCAAGTGGCGGCTCGGCTACGGAAACGCCGCCGGCATCCTCACGACCGCCGGCCGATTGCTGTTCACGTCGAACTCCGGGTACGCCGTGGCACTTGATCCGGCGACCGGCAAGACGCTGTGGAAAACCAACCTCGGCGGCCCGATGACCAATGCGCCCATCACGTACGAGTGGGCCGGGCGCCAGTATGTGCTCATCGGGGCCGGGAACACGCTGACCGGCCTGGCGCTCCCGACGGGCGGATGACGCCGGGCTTCAGCCGCACACGAGAAGCAGGCCGGCGATTATGCGGCTCCTTGGAGCCCCTGGAGCTTGCTTAGCCAGCCAGCCGACGACGAGTTCGGGCCGTCCACGAGCTCAGCAGTCGGTCTCGCCCTTCTCCCGGTTCTCTGGTGGTCTGGTGATCAGGCCGACAAGCGCCGATACCTCTCGTAGCTCGCCAGACGCCTCGGGAAGCGAGCTCGTCCCGGGCGGAGACGGGCACGCGGCCGGCACTAGGGGATAGCTCACATCACCGAGTGGCCGCCGGCCCAGTGACAATTGTCTGCACGCGACCATGATGACGAACCGTGACTTCCTGAAGGGTCCCCAGGACCACACGACGCGCCGACAAACCGCCCGTATCAGCGCCGGCCCTCTCCTCGTTGTACTTCGCCGCCACCGAATCCCCTGTTCGATCGATTCGTTGTCCGCCAGCGGTTGGACCGCTAGACTTGGCGATCCGTCGAAAGGCCCGTACTCGCAGCAAGGTTACTTTCGCACCCTGGACGCCGCTGCAGAATGGCTGCTCGAAGAGGCTGAGCGCCGCGGTCTTGTTGCCGTGAGCGGTGGCGATCAAAGCCCGCGCCCTGTTACGTAGGACCAGCCGGGAGCCCGAGCCCCTCAGTGACGGCGTAGCGAGATTCGCGAAGGTTGGCGCCCCCACGCCCACCGCCGCATGCGACTGCCGCGGCTCCGGCGCCGCCCTGCACGGTCCAGACACTCCCGACGGATGGACCCGATGACGGTTCGACGTAGGGATTCTGCCAGGGCGAACGTGGGGAAGTGCGGACGGACGTCAGCCGTCGTTCAGCACGCGCGCGGGATCGGTGCGCGAGGCGCGTCGCGCCGGCAGCCAGCCTGCTACCGCGCCGATTACGGTGAGGATCACGATGGCGGCCGCGAGCGTGACGGGATCGCGCGGCTGGAGGCCGTACAACAAGGTCGACACGAACTGCGTCGCCCACAGGCTCGCGGCCACGCCTACGATCGTGCCGAGGCCGACCAGGATGGCCACTCGCCCGAGCACGAGCGCGACCACCCGTGCAGGCGCGGCGCCGAGGGCCATCCGAATGCCGATCTCGGTCCGGCGACGGCTGACGGTATAGGCGGTGATGCCGTAGAGGCCGAGCCCCGCGAGCAGCAGCGCGAGGGCGCCGAAGAATCCGGAGAGCCATGCCACGATCCGTTCCTGGACGAGCGAAGCGTTCACCTGATCGGCGAGCGGCCTGAACGTCACCGTGACGTCGCCATGGATGGGCGTCAGCGCAGCCGCGAGCGGTCTGGTCAGGACGACCGGCGACGCGCTCGCCGCGCGCACGCTCAGGGACATGATCGACGGTGCATCCTGCTGCACATACGGGATGTAGATTGTCGGCGGAACGGGCTCGCGCAGGTCGCGGTACGTTGCGTCCTTGACGTAGCCCACGATCTCGCGTTCGACGAACGGACGGCCGGACTGCGCCTGGCGGATGCGTGTGCCGATTGGATGCCTGCCGCCGAGCAGTGTGCGCGCGAAGGTTTCGTTGACGATGGCGACGGGCGGCGAGTCGGCGCTGTCGGCGCTCAAGAAGTCGCGGCCGGCCAGCATCGGCGTGCCGTACGTGCGGAACCAGCCGGCGCTGACCCGGTGGAAGGAGGCGATGCGGTCTTGCTCGGGCAGCGGCTGACCATCCGGCACCTCGATGCGCGTGCTGGCGGCGCTCCCGCTGACCGGCGTCACGGCCGACAGCGCGGCACTCTCCACGCCCGGCACCGCGGCGGCGGTGTCGAGCGCACGCCGGAACAGTTCGAAGCGCGCGGCCGACTCCAGACGCGCTGGCAGCGGGTTGATACTGGCGATGAGCACCGAGTTGCGCTCGAAGCCGAGATCGCGCGTCGCGAGCGAGGCGAACGTCCGCACGAACAGGCCGGCGGCGACGACGAGCACCAGCGAGAGCGCGACCTGACCGACAACGAGCAGGCTGCCCAGGCCGAAGCGGGTCTCGCCAGCAATGCCTCGTCCTCGCGCTTTGAGCGCGTCGTTCGGCTGGACGCGCGTGCCACGCAGTGCTGGGGCCATCCCGAACAACACCGCGGTGGCGATCGCGACGGCCGCCGTGAACCCAAGGATCCGCCAGTCGATCGACAGCGTGAGGAAGACGTTGTTGACGGAGGTCGAGAGCTGCCGCACCAGCAGGCGGCTGCCCCACTGCGCGAACGCGAGGCCGAGGATCGCACCGGTCGCCGAGAGGAGAAGGCTCTCGGCGAGGAGCTGGCGCGCAATTCGCAACCGTGACGCGCCGAGCGCCACGCGGATGCTCAGCTCCTGCCGTCGCGCGGTGGCGCGGGCGAGCAACAGGTTGGCGATGTTCGCGCAGGCGATCAGCAGCACCAGCGCCACCACCACCATGATCGCCGCCAACGGCTGCCGATAGCGCTCGCGAAGTCCGGAGCCGCCGGTGGCCGCCGGCACGAGGGCGAACCCTTCTCCGAGGAAGCTATCTCGCTCCCGCTGGCTCAGCTCCTGCGGCATCGTCGTTTCACGAATCTGCGGGAGCACGCCTCGCAGCGCCGCTTCGCCCACCTGCGCGGTCTGGGACGGCTTCAAGCGGACCATCATGTTGAGCCATCCGCTCGAGCGGCCATCCAGCTTGGAGGCGCCGCCGTACAACAACAGCTCGGTGCCGATCGGGATGGCCACGTCGAACGTGCGGCCGACGTCGACGCCGAAGAACTGCGGCGAGGTAACGCCAATGATCGTGAACGGCACGCGTTCGACGGTCAGCGTGCGGCCGATCGCGTCGGCGGCGCCGCCAAGGCGGCGCTGCCAGAAGCTGTAGCTGATGACCGCGACCGGCCCGTCCGGCCCGCCACCGCGGCCGTCGTCAGCTTCGGTGATCGTGCGGCCGAGGAGGGCGGGCACGCCCAGCAGGTCGAACATCCGTCCACTCACCCATAGGCCGTCGACGATCTCGGTCTGTCCACTGCGCGCCAGATTGAAGCGCGCGCCCGCCCATGCGAACGCGCCGTCGAAGAGGCGCTCCCGCTCGCGGATCTGTTCCCACATGGGATTGCTCCAGAACGTCCGGCGCCCCGCGGCATCGCGGACCATGACGAGCTGCTGCGGGTCCCTGACCGGCAGCGTGCGCAGGAACAGGCTGTCGAGAATCGAGAAGATGGCCGTGTTCGCCCCGATCCCGAGCGCCAGCGACAGGATCGCCATGAGCGACACGACAGGGCTGGATCTCAGCGAGCGAACCGCATCGCGCAGGTCGTGCATGCACCCTCCAGCCGGTTGCGTCAGCCGTTGGACGGCGGAGGCGCGCGGATGGTTAGGCGCGCCTCGAGGCGGTGCGAGGACGTGCCGCGTCTCCGGGCCATCCACAGTCTCGAGCGTAAGGCTGGGTTACTGACCTACCGCCCCCACCCCCACCGCCGCGTGCGACCGCCGCGGCTCGGCGCCCCCCTGCACGTCCCCCTGCGCCGCATCGACGACTGCTGCCGCCGCATACCCGTAGCGCACTTCCCCCTTGCGCCCGATCTTCTGGAACCGGTGCCCGCGCGCACCGAGATCCTGCAGCACGGCCCGCGGAAACCGATCCTCGATCTGCACGCGGGTGGCCGTCGTGTCCGACGGATCCCGGCCGATCAGAAACCGCGGGGCCTCGATCGCCGCCTGCGCCGGCATGCCGCCGTCGATAACGTTCAGGATGATGTTGTAGACCGACGCCGGAATCCAGTTGTTGCCGGCGGCCGCCACCGCGAGCGTCGGCACGCCGGGGCCGGTGCCGGCCGCCGTCGACTTGAACAACAGGGTCGGCACGCTCGTGGACGACGACCGGGCGAGCGGCAGGAAGCGGCCGGGCGCGCTCCCGGCGTTGAAGCGCAGGTGGTTGTTGTAGAGGAAGCCGAGGCCATTGGACACGTAGAACGTCCCGCCCCACGTGCTGAGCGTCTGGGTCACCGCGATCATGTTGCCGTCGGCATCGGCCACCGCGAACGCGGTGGTGCCCCGGCCGATCCGTTCCGGCGGACCGCCGTCGCCGGCCGGCGCGATCGGGCGGCTCGCCTTCGACGGATCGATCCGCTTGAACAACGACGCGGCGTGCGCGGAATCGAGGTGGGGCCCGACCGACACGTCCCACAGCGCCGGATCCGCGATCCGCGGACCGGCGTCGCGCACCTTCCATGACTCGAGCGCGTAGTGCAGGAAGTCGGCGTCCCGCGCGTACGCCGTGCCGGGACGCGCCGGATAGTTCTGCAGGATCTGCAGCGTCTCGATCAGCATCGCGCCGGTGGAGACCGGCGGCGAGGCCGAGAACACCCGGTAGTCGCGGTACTGTCCGCTCAGCGGCTTGCGCTCGATCGCGCGGTACTGCGCCAGGTCATCGAGGGTGATCAGTCCGCCGTTCTGCGACAGGTCCCCGGCGATGCGCCGGGCGATGCTGCCGCGGTAGAACGCCGACCCGCCCTCCGATGCGATCGCCCGCAGCGTCGCGGCGTAATCCTTGTTCACGAACCGCTCGCCGGCCCGCGGCACCCGCCCCTCCGGCAGGTAGATCCGGGCCGCGGCGGAATACTTCGCAAAATAGCGCCGGCCTTCCGCGATGGTCGTCGGCAGCGCCGCGTCGAGCTCGTAGCCGTCGTCAGCGTGGCGGATCGCCGGGGCGATCAGCTCGGCCCACGCGATCTTCTTGCTCGCATACGTGCGATACAGGTAATCGAGTCCGGCCACCACACCTGGGATGTTCGCGGCCGCAGGACCATCCGCTCGCGGCGCGCTCGAGCAACGGGTTGTCGCGGGTCGCATGGCTCGGCGTCTGATCCTTGTAGTCGATCACCACCGGCTCGCTCATGCCCTTCAGATACAGCAGCGCCATCCCATCGCCGCCGATACCTGAGGCATCGGGTTCGACCACGCCCAGCGCGAACGACACCGCGATCGCCGCGTCGACGATGTTGCCGCCTCGCTCGAGCACCGCCGATCCGGCCCGCGACGCCAGCGGATGTCCGGACACCACGATCGCGCGCCGCGAGGTGACGGCCGGCTTGATCAGCGGCTGCTCCCCGACCATCGCGTCCAGCACCGTCTCGAACTGCGCCTCGTCCTTCGCCGCGCCGGCCGCCCCGCGATACTTGTCTTTCAACGCCGCCCACACCGGCGCGCCAGCTCCGTCCGTGTAGTAGAGGCGCCGCAAGGTCTCCCACACGCGGTCGAACGCGACGATGAACCGGCCCGCCGGCAGCTTCGGCGGCGCGATCGATCGCGTTCCCGAATCCACCGGCAGCGGCGCGTCGACGATCCGCAGGCGGTACGCTTCGGTGAACAGCGGCGGCGGCTCCTCCTGATTGCGAAGCGGATTGCCGTTGTAGGCAGGGTCGGCCGGCGGCAGATCGGCAATCGCAATCCGGCGGCCGTCGGGCGACCAGGCCGGTGTGCCGCCGACGCGCGAGACCAGGACGGGCATTTCGGCCGGTCGCCGCGCTCCCGGATCGACCGCCGTCACCCAGACCCCCGGCGCACCATCTCTCACGGCAAAGAAGACCAGGCGCGATCCATCGGGCGCCCACGACGGCGATGCTTCGTCGCCGCGGATTCTGGCGACTCGAGTGCCCCGGCCGCGAGCGCTGCCGCCGGCCGGAAGATCCGCCACCCACAGGTCGAGGTCCCCGTCGTCCGACTCACGATCCGAGACGAACGCGATCCGTTTGCCGTCGGTCGAGACGCTCACCTGGCGCTGATCGTCCTCTTCGCCATCGGGGAACAGCGGCACCGGCGATCCGCCGTCGAGCGTGGCCGCGAACAGCCGCCAGCGGTCAGCCTGCCGCCGCGAGAACAGGATCCGGCCATCCCTGGTCCATGCCGGCCACCGCGCTTCGCCGTCGCCGCTGATCTTCGTCGCCGCACCGCCGCCGACGGCGGCCACGACAATCGCGAACCCGGTTCCGGCGTCTTGCGCGAACGCAATCGATTTGCCGTCCGGCGACCAGGCCGGATTCCGCTCGCTGCCGATCCCATTCGGAACGAGAGGCCGGGCATGGCCGCCGTCCTGGTCGGCCGTCCAGATTTGATCGAGGAAAGAGAAGGCGAGACGTCGTCCATCCGGCGACCACGCCGGGTCCTGCACGCCGCCACTGCTGGTCTGCGCAGGCTGGAAGACGCGGGCCCACAAGGAGGGCCCGCCGATGAGGGTGGCGACGGCGATCGCCACCGCGATGCCGCGCAGGCGCCCGGTCGCGGACCGCGAAGCTCCGAGCCCGCGAACCCGCGAGTTCAGCAAGTGACTAGTGTCCCGTCCCAGTGGATCGTGGCATAAGTCCCGGGCGCGGCGCCCGGATCGCAAGGCGCGACGAGCGAGGATACCGGGAGTATCTGAGCGAGGAGCAACGCCGCGAGGCGGGATGCCCCGCCCGGGACTGATGTCGCGATCCACTGGGACGGGACACTAGGCCCGCGCGGCGGTGCGGCTGCGTTTCACGGCGTCGACCACGTGCCGCGCCGAGATGCCGAACTTGTCCACCAGCTCGTCCGGCTGTCCACTGCGGGGAATCTCGCGGACCGCGAGCCGTTCGACCACGATCTGCGAGCCCGCCAGCGCTTCGGCCACGGCATCGCCAAGGCCGCCCGCCGAATAGTGGTCCTCGACGGTGATGACCACGCCGCCCACCGCCTTCGCGGCGCTGGTCAACGTCGCCTTGTCGATCGGCTGAACCGAGTAGGCATCGATGACGCGGATCGACGTGCCTTCGGCCTTCAGCAGGTCGTAGGCCTTCAACGCTTCGAACACCGTGATGCCCGCGCCAACCACCAGCGCGGAATCGTTCGCGCTCTGCCGCAGGACTTTCGAGCCACCGAGCGGGAACGACTCCTCCGGCCCATAGGTGACCGGCGTCTTCGGCCGCGACGTTCGCATGTAGGCGAGCCCCTTGTGCTGCGCCATCCCGGCGACCAGCCGTTCGGTGCTGACCGCATCGCAGGGATACAGGACGACCGCGCCGGGGATCGCCCGCATCATGGCGAGGTCCTCGAGCGCCATCTGCGAGGGTCCGTCCTCGCCAATCGACACGCCGGCGTGCGAGCCGGTGAGCTTGACGTTCAGCATCGAGATGCCGGCCATGCGGATGAAGTCCGCGGCCCGGTAGAGGAAGCAGGCGAACGTCGACGGAAACGGGACCGCGCCGCGCGCGGCGAAGCCCATCGCCGCGCCGACCATCCCCTGCTCGGCGATGAACATCTCGAAGAAGCGATCCGGCGCGACCTTCTCGAACCGATCGCTGAAGGTCGAGTTCTTGACGTCGGCGTCGAGCCCGACGATGCGGGAATCGAGCTTGCCGACGTTGGCGAGCGCGGTGCCCCAGGCCTCGCGGGTGGCCACCAGATCGCCGAGCTGGTAGTTGGGTGCGGGCAGCGTCGAGTAGTCGACCGCCGATTCGGCGCGGCCCCGCTTGCGCGGCCCGGGAATCGGCGCTTCGGGCTTCGTCCCGCTCATCTGGCGCTCCAGCTCCTGGATCGCCTTGTCGGTCTCCTCACCGGCCTTGAGGGCCTTGCCGTGCCACGCCTCCTTGCCTTCGATGGCGGAGAGTCCCTTGCCTTTGAGCGTGCGCGCGACCAGGACGGTTGGCTGACCCGAGGTGGCACGCGCGGTGGCCAGGCCCTGCTGAATGTCGGCGATGTCATGTCCGTCGACGACGATCGCCTTCCAGCCGAACGAATCCCACCGAGCGGCGATGCGGCTCAGATCGTGGCGGAACTCGGTCGGCTGGCTCTGTCCGAGCGCATTCGCGTCGACGATCGCGCAGAGGTTGTCGAGCTTGTAGTGTGCGGCGGCATCGGCCGCCTCCCATACCGAGCCTTCGGCAATCTCGCCGTCGCCGAGCAGGACATAGGTGCGGTATCCGGAGCCGATGCGCCGGGCGTTCAGCGCGATGCCGACCGCGGCGCAGATGCCCTGTCCGAGCGACCCGGTGGCCACGTCGACGAACGGCAGCCGCGGCGTGGGATGGCCTTCGAGGTCCGACTCGAACGTCCGCAGCTCCAGCAGCCGCTCGCGCGGAAAGAGTCCGGCCTCGGCCCAGGCGGCGTAGAGAATCGGCGCCGCATGTCCCTTCGACAGCACGAAGCGATCGTTGTCCGGGTCCTGGGGGTTCTTCGGATCGAAGTGCATCTCCGCGAAGAACAGCACCGCCATGATGTCGGCCGCCGAGAGGCAGGTGGTCGGATGTCCGCTCCCCGCCTTGCTGGTCGAGGCGACCGAATCGATCCGGAGTTGTGTGGCGATGTCCCGCAGTGCAGCAACTGAAGTAGCGGCCATAAGTGATCTCGTCCCGCCTTGGTGTGAGCACGCCGGTCGGCGTAAACGCGCAGTTTATCACTCAGCCGCGGCGATCATCGCGAGCGCGAGCTCGGCGGCCGGCGGTCCGGCGCCGGCGGCCCGGCCTCGGATCGCCGCGAGCGTTCGCGCCGCGGTTTCCTTCAGCGGGGCGCGGTCGCAGGTGCGCGCCATCCGGCACAGGACCCGGGCGGCCGCGCAGTTGGCGGCAAACGGTTTCAGCGGCTCGCGCATGAACCCGACGTCGCCGACCGGATCCGCGATGCGGTCGAAGAAACCGCCGCCGGACTCGTCCCACAGCGTCCTGAGGGCGTGAAGGACGAGCTCTTCGGCCAGCATGCGGTACGTCACATCGCCAGTCGCCTCGAAGGCGTCGAGCTCCGCATCGGCCATCGCGATCTGGTCGGCGAGCAAGCCGCGCACCCGCGGCACGCGGTCGTGGTAGTGGGCCATCCCGGCACCGGGCTGGTAGCACAGCTCGGCGATCCGTTCGAGCGAGCGAATCGCGAATTCGGAGAGCGCGGTGTCGGTCATCACCCGTCCGGCCCTCAGGGCGGCTGACGCCATCGCCGCATTCCACCCGGTATACAGCGTCCGGTCGACCGGCGGCGCCGCAACCGTCGCGACGGCTCCGCCCGCGGCAGGCCCGCCATAGTAGTCAGGGTCGGCACGTTGCGACCCGGCCCATCCTCCGTCGACCGGATCGGCGAGCCAGGTCTGGACGTAACGCAGGACGTCCTCGGCCCGCTCGGCGTAGCGTGACAACTGCAGCGTCTCGAACGCGTCCACGTAGAGTCCGAGCATGGCCGCGTTCACGTCGAGCAGCTTCTCCTGCTCGGGCCCGCTCCAGTCGCGGTTCCGGGAGTAGCGGAAAAAGCCGCCGTCACGATCGTCGTGGAGCGGGCTCCAGCCCATCGCGTCGAGCGTCCTGATCGCGATGTCGCGATGCCGCTCGGATCCCTGCTCACGAAACAGCGCGAGGGCAAGGTGGACCGGGGCGGCATGGGGAAACTTCGGTGCGGCGTCAAAGCCGCCGTGCTCGTCGTCGAAACTGGCGTCGACCAGGTCGACGAGCGCCGCGATGGTCGGCCGCGCCTCCGCGCTGCCGCGCTACCCACCTCCGCGCTCCGCGCTACGGCGGGCAAGCGGCGGGCAAGGAACGCATCCGCGACGCGATCCAGCACGTCGGCGAGCCGGTCGCGTTCCACGTAGGTGCCGCCGCCGAGGACCTCGCCGTCCGGTGTCAGGAACGCCGTGGTCGGCCAGCCGCCGAGGCAGTAACGCTCGCAGATGTCGGGGCGGCGATCCGCATCGACCCGGATCGCGACGTATCGAAGGTCAACCCGCGCCACCACGCCGGAGTCGGCGAAGCTCGAGCGATCCATCTCGAGGCTGTTGTGGCACCAGGACGGCGCGATCGACAGCAGCACCGGCTTCCCTTCGGTGCGCGCGCGCGCGAATGCGGCGCCGCTCCAGGGAAGCCAGGCGATGGTCGCCGGGGTGGCCATGAGCGCTCAATTATAATGACCGGATGCTCGCGCTGCGGTTTGCCGCTGTGCTGGCCCTCGCGCTCTGGATTGGCGGGCTCGTCGCACTCGGCGCATTCGCGGCACCGGCGGCATTCGACGTGCTCGGCGCCCTGGGCGTCGAGGGGCGTTCACTCGCCGGCAGCGTCGTCGGGGAGACGCTGCGGCGGTTCAACCTTGTCGCGTATGGCTGCGCCGGCGTCGTGCTCCTGAGCCTGGCGGTGCGCGGCGTGCTCGGACCACGGCCCCGCCGCTTCGGGGTCCGCGTCGCCGGGCTGTTCCTGATGATCGCCGCGGCGGTCTACGCCGGCGCCGTGGTCGGTCCGCAAATCGTGCGCGCCCAGCAGACCATCGGCGTGTCCCCTTCCACCCTCGACCCCACCGATCCGCGGCGGATAGAGTTCGGCCGGCTGCATGCCCGATCGGTGTCGGTGCAGCTCATTCCCTTACTGGGCGGGCTCGCCCTCCTGTTCTTCGAATTGAAAGACTGACGCGAACCATCGATGCCCAGCCACGAACACGTTCTCTCAGAAATCACCGGGCAGGTCCGGGACCAGCCCGACGCGACGCGGGCGATGCGGGCCGCCGTGAGCACCTTGAAGCGGCGCATGCCCGACTACTCCTGGGTCGGCATCTACCTGCTCGACGGCAACGAGCTGGTCCTCGGCCCGTTCGAAGGCAAGCCGTCTCCGCACGCCCGGATTCCGCTCGGCCGCGGCATCTGCGGCGCCGCCGCCGCCGAGAAGGCGACGATCATCGTGGACGATGTCAACGCCGATCCGAGATATCTCGCCTGCAGCATCGACACGAAGTCGGAGATCGTGGTGCCGATCATGGCGGGCAACGAAGTGCTGGGCGAGATCGACATCGACAGCGATCGGCTCGCCGCGTTCGATGCGACCGATCAGAAAATGCTCGAGGCCGTGGCGGCGCTGCTCGCCGAACGGATGTCAGGCGGGAGTCGCTAGCCCCATGTCGAGAGTCATCACGCTGATCCCCGGCGACGGCATCGGTCCTGAAGTGACCGAGGCGGTGGTCCGCATCTTTCACGTCGCCGGACTGGACATCGAGTGGGAGCGGTACGACGCCGGCGTCACCGCGTTCAAGCGATTCAACCAGTCGCTGCCCACCGAGCTCCTGGATTCCATCAGGAGGAACGCGGTCGCCCTGAAGGGGCCGGTGACGACGCCGATCGCCGAAGGGATCACCAGCGTCAACGTCGGACTCCGCAAGGCGCTCGACCTGTATGCGAACCTGCGGCCGGTGCGCAACCTGCCCGGCGTGACCAGCCGGTTCAGCGACGTGGACCTGGTCATCGTCCGCGAGAACACCGAGGACCTCTATTCGGGGCTGGAGCACGAAGTGGTGCCGGGTGTGGTGGAGAGCCTGAAGATCATCACCGAGCGGGCCTCGACCCGGATCGCGAAGTTTGCCTTCAAGCACGCGATCGACAACGGCCGCAAGCGCGTGACCGCGGTGCACAAGGCCAACATCATGAAGCTCGGCGACGGCCTGTTCCTCGAGAGCACGCGGAAGGTGTCGCGCGAGAACCTCGCCATCACCTACGACGAACGGATCGTCGACGCCGCCTGCATGCAGCTGGTGATGTTCCCGGAGCGCTTCGACGTGATGGTGCTGCCCAACCTGTACGGCGACATCGTGTCCGACCTCTGCGCGGGACTGGTCGGCGGCCTCGGGGTGGTGCCGGGAGCGAACATGGGGACCGAGATCGCGGTGTTCGAGGCCGTGCACGGCAGCGCGCCGGACATCGCCAACCAGAACCTGGCGAATCCGACCGCGCTGCTGCTGTCCGGGCTGATGATGCTCGACCACCTCGGCGAGCGCGCGATCGCCGACCGCATCCGCGGCGCGCTCGGACGCGTGCTCACGGATCCGAACGGCGCGGTCAAGACCCGCGATCTCGGAGGGAGCGCCACCACGACCGAGTTCACGGACGCGGTCTGCCGGCAACTCGAAACACCGTAGTCCGGGGTCCGCGGGTTCGCGGTTCGCGGGCTCGCGGTTCAGAGCCGGTCGACGCAGCGGGTCGAGACGCGCAATCAGCCGATTGGATGTCTTCAGACCCTGTTGACTCGAACGACTCGCGAACCCGCGAACCGCGAACCCGCGGACCACGGACCACGGACCCCGGAGCAACGTGCTATATTCCAGCCGTGCTCCTGGATGACATCACGCAGGCGGTACTGGCGCGCGAAGATGTGGCGCGGTATCTCCGCGGGGGGCATGGCACATCCGGCACCGAGGCCCGCGAACGGATTCACGGCTATCTCGACGAGCTCCGGACGACTCAGCGGTACCCGATCTACCGGGCGCTGAAGCACCCGCTCTATCCCATTCTCCGCAAAATCGAACGGATCCACGAGCATGTCGAGATCGCCCAGAAGGCGACCCGGCAGGGGCGCGTGATCTACATCTCGAATCACAAGAGCCATCTCGATTACCTGGTCGAGCCGCTGGTGCTCGACGACAACGGGATCCGGCCGCCGGTGATCGCCGCCGGGATCAACCTGTTCGGCGGCCCGCTCGGGCTGATCCACCGTCACGTGACCGGCGCGATCCCGATTCGCCGCAACACCAAGGACCCCGCCTACCTGGTCACGCTTGAAAGCCTACGTCGCCGAGATCCTCGGCCGCCACGATCTGCTGTTCTACATCGAGGGCGGCCGGAGCTATTCGGGGGAGATGAAAGCGCCGAAGACCGGGTTGCTGCACGCGGCGTTGACCGCGGATCGCCAGGCCTCGATGATCGTGCCGATGGCCGTCTCGTACGACATCGTGCTCGAGGACCGGATCCTGGCGCACCAGGGCACCAAGCGCGGGTCGCGGCCGTTCGGCCGCGAGGTCGCGGAGATGGTGCGCTACGCGGTCGGCTACCAGTCGCGCGCCTTCGTCACCTTCGGCGAGCCGATCGCGCTCAAGGATTACGACCCCGAATCGCGCCGCGACGTGATGGCGCTCGCGCACCTCACGCGCGACACCATCGGCCGCCTCTACAAGGTGCTGCCGACCGCCATCGTCGCCGCCGCCGTGCGGCCGGGGATCACGCGGCGCGAGCTCGAGAGCCGCGCCCAGCAGGTGATCGACGCGGTGGCGACCGCCGGCGGCAACCTGTCGGTCACCTCCGGGCGGGAGGCCGTGGAGCTCGCGGCCGAACCGCTCGAAACCCGCAACGTGGTGCTGGTCGAACGCGGCGGCCGCTTCCGCGTCCGCGAGCGCACCGTCCTCCGCTACTACGCCCGCACCCTGCACCACCTGCTCGCCGGACCACGACGCACCCCTCGCATGCACTGATGCGTGTCGTCGCACGGCTGATGTTCCAGGCTCTTGGCGGGAACAAGAGCGCGAAGACGCTTGCGTCCCGCTACGGTCTGCGCGGACCACACGGTTTCGGGAGACGCTTCGTCGCCGGCGAGTCGGTCGCCGACGCCATCGAGGTCGCCCGCCAGCTCGAAGCGTCGGGATTCCAGCACACGCTCGCGGTGCTCGGCGAGACCGCCGCCACGATGGCGGACGCCGATCGCGCGACCCGCGCGCACCTCGCCCTGTTCAACGAGATCGCCGCGGCGGGCATCGGCCGCGACGTCTCGGTGAAGCTCACCCAGCTCGGACTGACCGTCGACCGCGCCACCTGCGTCGACAACCTGCGCCGCATCCTCGACGGCGCGGCGGCGCACGAGCTCTTCGTGCGCATCGACATGGAGGACTCGCGCTACACGCAGGTCACCTTCGACATCTTCGACACGCTGTGGCAGCTGGGCTATCGCAACGCCGGCATCGCCGTGCAGTCGTACCTGCCGCGGTCGATGGAGGACGTGAAGCGGTTGAACACGCTCGGGGCGCGGGTGCGGCTCGTCAAAGGCGCGTACCGCGAGCCGCGCAAGGTCGCCTATCAGAAGAAGGAAGAGGTCGACGCGGCGTTCATCGAGATCATGCAGGTGCTCCTGACCGAAGGCGTGCAGCCCGCCATCGCGACCCAGGACCCGGCGATGCTCGCCGCCACCGTCGCGTTCGCCGCCGCACGATCGATCGGCGCCGATCGCTACGAGATCCAGATGGTGTACGGCGTCCGGCGGGACCTGCAGGCGCGGCTGGCGCGGGAGGGACAAAAGGTGCGGATCTGGGTACCTTTTGGTCGCGAGTGGTTCCCCTATTTGATGCGGCGGCTGGGCGACCGGCCGGCGAACGTCGGCTTGGTCGTCCGCAGCCTGCTTCGCGAGCGCTGACGGCGGCTGTGTCACCGTTCGCCCACGGTACGTAAGCGCCGGACGTCGGGCAATCGCCCTTGTTCCAGCCCTACCACTTCCCCGGCGGGCCGCTCTCACCGCATCGGCACCCTAACTCATCGTAGTCCTGGTACTTACAAATACGGATGACCTCTGGCATATCTCTTGATATCCAACTCGTCGGGTGGAAGGGATCGCCCCAAAAGTGGCGGGCGTCCTAACCAGGTAGAAAGAGGTTGGACGGCAAGACGGGGGATGGAGCCATGGTCACGAACTATCCGCAACAACTGACGGCGGTCGGTCACGGCGCCACTGGAGGCGCGCTGGTCGCGCGCACGTTCACGCGGCTCGGTCAGCTGCTGTGTGGCTTCCGCGGGCACGAATCGCTCATGCACTTCGAAGGCAAGCGTCTGATGATGCGATGCACGTCGTGTGGACACGATACGCCGGGCGTCGACATCAGCGAGCGTGAACCGCGGCGCCGGTTCGATGGCGACGCGCGGCGCCACCGCATGGCGCCGGGCCCGCGGCTGGTGCTGCGGAAGACGGCCTGAGATCTTCCGGCTACGCCGGAAGCCACGCTCCGCGTCGAGCAGCCGGCTAGCCGGAAGTCAGGGCAGCGCCAGGGCCAGCTTCGCCAGCACGTCCCGGCACGCCATGACGTCGGCGACGATCACATACTCTTCTCGACCGTGCAGGCCGGCACCACCGGGGCCGAACAGCACCGTCGGAATTCCGGCCGACCCGAGCACCGCGGCGTCGGTCCAGAAGCTCATTCCGACCTTCTCCGCTGGCAGGCCGAACGACGATAGCGCCGCGCCAATCGCATCCGGCAGCGGATGGCCGTCGGGAATTTCATACGCAGGCCGCGCGAACGTGACGCGCGCCTCGGCCTGGAAATCGGGATCCTCGCGGACCAGAGCCGCGAGGATCCCGCTGACTTCCTGGCCGGCCACGTCCCCGGATTCACCGGCGACGGTCCTTCGTTCCATCTGCAGGACACAACGATCCGGATAGCTGCTCAGTTCCCGGCCGCCGCTGATGATCGACGCATGCAATGACGCCGTGCCCATCAACGGATGCGGCGGTCTGGCCTGCAGCTCGCGATCGAGCGTTTCGAGGCGCTGCAGCACCCGGCCCATGTGCACGATCGCATCCCGCCCGTCGCGCGGCCGGCTGCCGTGCGCGGCGCGCCCGCGCGTTTCGACGTCGAGCCAGGCAAAGCCCTTGTGGGCCACGCCGATCTTCAGATCGGTCGGCTCGGTGACCACGGCAAGGTCCGCCTTCCAGCGCGCGACCAGGGCATCGGCGCCGAGGCTGGCGTATTCCTCGTCGATGACCGCCGCGACCACCAGGCGGCCGCGCGTGAAGCCGTGCACGACCGCGGCCCGCACCGCGTCGATCATCGCGGCGACGCCCGATTTCATGTCCTGCGCCCCGCGGCCGTACAGCCGGCCGTCGCGCTCGATCGGCACGAACGGATCGGACATGCCCTCGACGCCGACGGTGTCGAGATGACCGCAGAACATCAAGGTCGGCCCTGGCTGCAGTCCGTCCAGCACGCCGATCACGTTCGGCCGGCCGTTCTCCACTTCCTCGACGTGGACCTGCAGGCCGAGCTCGCGCAGGTGCCGCGCCACCACCGCCGCCACCGCCCCTTCGCCACGCGCGCCGGGCACCAGCGAGGGATTCACCGAATCGATTGACACGAGCTCGCGCAGCAGGGACAGGCAGGGATCGTCGGACATGGCAGCCCTGTATTATGCCTTGATGGATCTGAAGGGACGGGTCGCGGCGATCACCGGCGCCTCGTCTGGAATCGGACTGGCGATCGCGCACGCGCTGGCGCGCGAGGGGGTCTCGGTCGTGCTCGGCGCGCGCCGCGCCGAGCGTCTGCAGCAGGCGGTCGAAGCGATCCGCGCGGCGGGCGGCACCGCCGACGCGCACGTGATGGACGTGACCTCCGACACCCAAGTGCAGCGCTTCGTCGATCACGCGGCGGCGGCCGGCCGGCTCGACGTGATGGTGTGCAATGCCGGGTTCGGCTACTACGGCACCGTCGAGCAGACGCCGCCCGATGTGATGAAGCGGATGATGGACGTGAACTTCATGGGCACGTATCTGGGCGCGCGGGCCGCGGTGCCGATCTTCCGCCGTCAAGGGCACGGCCACCTGATCGTGGTGTCGTCGATCGTCGGACGCCGCGGCATCGCGCAGATGAGCGGCTACAGCGCCACCAAAGCCGCGCAGGTCGGGTTCGTCGAGGCGCTGCGGACCGAGTTCGTCGGCACCGGCCTCCACGCCAGCGTCGTGCTCCCGGTCTCGACCGAGACCGAGTTCCGCGACGCGATGAGCCGCGACTACGGCCACTCGGTCAAGGGGCTGGGGCCGAAGCAGAGCGCCGATACCGTCGCCGCGGCGGTCGTCCGCTGCATCCGCAAGCCGGTGGCCGAGGTGTATCCGCACCGGAAGTCGCGGGGGCTCACCATTCTCAACGCGCTGGCGCCTGGCTTCAGCGACAGTCTCGTACGAAAGTACGGAAGGCGCCGCGAACAGTGACCGGGCCGGTCGCACCATTGGTGCAGGCGATCGCGCACGACGCGGCGGCGCGCGGCGGCCGGGCGCTGATCGTCGGCGGCTGGGTCCGGGATCGCTTGCTCGGCCGGCCGTCGAAGGACGTCGACCTGGAGGTGTTCGGCATCCCTCCCGACCAGTTGCGCGCCATGCTGGCCCGGTTCGGTTCGATCAACGCGGTGGGCGAGAGCTTCACCGTCTACAAGGTCGGCGGCGTGGACGTGTCCCTTCCACGCCGGGACTCGAAGACCGGCGCCGGCCATCGCGGCTTCACTATCGAAGGCGATCCGGCGATGACGGTGGCGGAGGCCGCCAGGCGCCGCGACTTCACCATCAACGCCATCGCGTTCGATCCGCTGACCGGCGAGTACCTCGATCCGTTCGACGGCCGGCGCGGATCTCGACACGCGGACGCTGCGCGCCGTGGATCCGCGGACCTTCGGCGACGACAGCCTGCGGGTGCTGCGCGCGGTGCAGTTCGCGGCGCGGTTCGACGGCACGCTCGAACCGGCCACTCGCGCGCTCTGCGAACGGATCCCGCTCGACGATCTGCCGGCCGAGCGGGTCTGGGGGGAAATCGAAAAGCTGCTGCTGCAGGCGCCGCGGCCATCGATCGGCCTCCGGCTCGCGCTCGAGCTGGGGGTGATTGCCAGGCTCTTTCCCGAAATCCAGGCCCTCGTCTCCTGCCCGCAGGAGCCGGAATGGCACCCGGAAGGCGACGTCTGGATCCACACGCTGATGGTCGTGGACCAGGCGCGGCAGCGGATCGAGGACCTCGAGCATCCGCAGAAAGTCACGGTCATGCTCGGCGCCCTCTGCCACGATCTCGGCAAGCCGCCGACGACCGCGGTGATCGATGGGCGGATCCGCTCCATGGAGCATGAACAGGCGGGCGTGGCGCCGGCGACCCGGCTCCTCGATCGGCTCAACGTCCACACGCTCGACGGCTTCGACGTCCGCGGCCAGGTGCTCGGCATCGTGGCCCACCATCTGAAGCCGCTCGCCTTCGCCAAGGCGGCGCCGCCGGCGGGCGACGGGGCGTTCAGGCGGCTCGCATTGAAGGTCGATCTGGAGCTGCTGGCCCGGGTCGCGGCCGCCGACTGTCAGGGCCGCGCCGGCGACTTCGACTGTTCGGGGATTCAGTGGTTTCTCGAGCGCGCGCGCGAGCTCGGCGTGCAGCACGCCGCGCCCGAGCCGCTGCTCCTGGGACGGCATCTCCTGACGCTCGGAGTCCGCCCCGGCCCGCAGATGGGCGTGATCCTGCGTCAGGTCTACGAACGGCAGCTCGACGGCCGGGTCACGTCGATTGAAGAAGGCATCCAGGCAGCGCGCGACCTGATCGCCGCGTTACCCAAACAGGAGTAGAACCGCGTGTCCTTTGCGAAGATCAGCCTCCGGTGGTGCCCGATCGTGCTCCTGTTCGGCCTCTCCGCCGACGCCGCCGCGCAGCCCACCGCCGGGCCCATCAGCCGGTTCGTCGTCGACGCCCGCGGATCGCTCGCGCGATTCAAGGCGAATCCCGCGGTTGCCGAGGCGCTCGAAGTGGACGCGACCACCCTGCCGACCCGCGGGCTGGGCATCACGGTCGGTGCCCACTGGTATCCACTGCGCATGCGCCGGATCACCGTCGGCGTCGGCGCCGAATACGCGCGCGCCGCAGACGGCAAGACCACCACCGTGACCGGCGAGGACGACGTCGAAACCGAGGGCCCGACGCTGACCACGCGCTTCACGACGCTGTCGCCGCAGCTGTCGCTCAACTTCGGGCGAGATGAAGGCTGGAGCTACGTGAGCGCCGGGATGGGCACCGCGCGCATCACCACCGAACGCGCCGATTCCCCGCTCGCAGTCACCGCGGACCGCACCCGAGCGCTCAACTACGGCGGCGGCGCGCGATGGTTCAACAGCCCCCGCATGGCGTTCACGTTCGACGTCCGCTTTTACGCGATCAGCCCCCGCCCGGCCACCGCGACAGTGCCGGGGTATCCGCGGGCGAAGTTCATGGTTCTTGAGTGCGGGCGTGGCGTTTCGGTGAACGTGTCAAGCTTCAAGTCCAAGCTCCAGAGCTCCAACCACTCCCAAGCTCCAAATCCCAAACCCGAATCAAAGCCGGCCGCTAGGTTGGGATTCGGATTGGATTGGGATTCGTTTGGGATTTGGGATTTGGGAGTGGTTGGGATTTGGAGCTTGGAGCTTGGGATTTGACTCCGGACCACGGACTCAGATGTCCCAGATCCGCTCCATGTGATCGTAGAAGGTGATCAGGCCGTCCTCGCTGACCTTGAGCACGGCGCCGTAACGCCCCGCGGCCATCGCGGCGGTGGTCCGGGCGCCTTCCACCGCCAGGCTCGAGTGCGGCTCGACCGGTTCGCTGTGCAGCAGGATGGCGCCGACCGCCAGCAGGCGGCCGTCCGGATCGACGACGGTCGCGCCGTCGGTTCTGGCGAGGCCGGCGAGCACGGACGGGTCGATGCTGGTGGCGGACCGGCCCTGCAGCATCTGGAGCAGCTGACCGCGCGTGGGGTTGTCGAGATTGCCGGGCGGGCGAGCCGCGTCGAGCTGATCACCCGGGGCGACGAGCAGCGGCAGCGCCGTCTCCGGCTCGCGCAGCACCACGAACAGCGCCCCTTCGCGCGCGTCGGCGAGATCGACCGCGGTCTGGAACAGCCGCTCGGCCAGGCTGGCATTGCCGACCGATGCCGCCCACATCTCGTACTTCGTCTGCAGATCGAGCAGGTGCCAGCGCGCGTTCCGGAAGCTGAACACATGCACGCCTTCGGCGAACAGCTTGATCTCGTGCGACGGGCTCAGCACCACGCAGACGTTGCGATTCCCCGCGGTGGCCAGGGCGTGCGAACGATAGGGCGTCGGGCACGGCACGTCGAGGTGCGCGGGCGGATGGCACCGGGCGATGTCGACCACGTCGAGGACGAACCCGGCGCGATTGAGCAGGTAGACGGATTCGAGCCCGTCAGCCAGCCGATAGAACGTCTTGATGCCGGTCAGGGCGTGGGTATACCGGAACACCTGGCTGTCCCGCATCGCCGCCGCCGGCGCGACTTCCCCGTCGCCGAGGATCAGCACCCCGGACGAGATCGAGCGGTTCTCGTAGCTCGACATCGCGGCCACGCGCAGCACTTCGATCGCCGTGGCCACCGAATCCGGCCGCGACATCGACAGGTTCGAATAGGCCGAGTCGTCGACGAACGCGCCGACGTAGCGATCCTCGATCGCCCCGCGGAACAACTCGCCACGCTCGAGCATCTGCTTCGGATCGAAGACCGCGCGATACCGGATCGAGAGCACCGCACCGATCGCCCGCGCCAGCCGCACCTCGTGCTCGGTGAACGGACGCCGGGACGGCACGTGCAGGACGTGCCGCGATCCGAACCATCTGATCGTCAGCGCCGACGGGTCGTCGGCCGGCTCGATCGCCAGCCGTCCATCGGACGACAGCGACGGAATGGCTTCGGTCTCGAAGGTCGCGCGGCTGTAGAACTGCCGGAGGGCCGCCTGCAGCAGGCTGTCGTACAGCGCGCTCGCGGCAAAAACCGGCGGGAGCGACATGGGTTTTCCATCATAATTCAGCCAGAATGGCGCGGCGCACGCTGATCGATTTCTTCGAAGATCTTTCCGGTATCAGCGGCGAGTTCCTGGCCTTCGACGACGGTTACCGGACCTGGTCGTACACCTATCGCGACACCACCGAGCAGGCGCGGGCGTTCGCCGCGCGGCTGCACGCCGGCGGCATCGTTCAGGGCCAGCACGTCGTCATCTGGAGCGAGAACCGGCCCGAGTGGATAGTCGCGTTGTGGGGCTGCCTGCTGCGCGGCGTGGTGCTGGTGCCGATCGACTATCGCGCCTCCCCCGACTTCCTGCAGCGGGTGGCCGGCATCGTCCAGGCCCGCGCCGTGCTGGTCGGCGACGCGGTACCGGAACTGTCGGGCCTGGACGCGCCGATCTGGAAACTGTCGTCGCTCGCCGGCGGCACGACCGCCCCCGCCCCGCCCCCGATCGCGCACTCGCCGGATGATGTCGCGGAAGTGATCTTCACGTCAGGAGCGACGTCCGAGCCGAAGGGCGTCGTGCTGACCCACCGGAACATCCTCGCCAACATCGTCCCGATCGAACGCGAGATCGGGAAGTACAAGAAGTACGCCAGGCCGTTCCAGCCGCTCAGGTTCCTGAATCTCCTGCCGCTCAGCCATATGTTCGGACAGGCGATGGCCACGTTCGTGCCGCCGCTGCTGTCCGGCGTCGTGATCTTCAACCGGACGTTCGCGCCGGAAGAAATCGTCACGCTGATCCGCACCCGGCGCGTGTCGGTCCTGGTCTCGGTGCCGAAGATTCTCGAGGTGCTGCGCGATCACGTGATGCAGGACGTGCCGGAGTCGCGCGTCGCCCCGCCAGGCCGCTCGCATTGGATGGCGCGGTGGTGGCGATATCGCCGGGCCCACCGGCTGTTCGGCATGAAGTTCTGGGCCATGGTGGTCGGCGCCGCACCGCTCGACCCCGAGGTGGAAGCGTTCTGGGGCCGGCTCGGCTTCATCGTGGTTCAGGGCTACGGGCTGACCGAGACCGCGCCGATCGTGACCCTGAATCATCCCTTCCATGCCTCCCGCGGCGCCGTCGGCAAACCGATCGGCGGCGTCGAAGTGCGGATTGCCGACGACGGCGAGATCCTCGTGCGCGGCGAGAACGTGACGACCGGCTACTTCAATGCGCCGGAGGAGACCCGGGCGGCGTTCCGTGACGGCTGGTTCCACACCGGCGACATCGGGGGGCTCGACGACCAGGGGCGGCTCTACATCCGGGGCCGCAAGAAGGAGATGATCGTCACGCCTGAAGGACTCAACGTCTTTCCCGAGGACGTCGAACGTGCGCTGAACGATCAACCGGGTGTGCGCGAGTCCGCCGTCGTGGGCGCGCCAGTCCAGGGAGGATCCGCGGAACGGGTGCAGGCGATCGTCGTGCTCGCCGACGGCGCCGACCTCGATGCGATCGTCCGGGCGGCCAACGCGAGCCTGCAGGATCACCAGAAGATCAGGCTGGCCACGCCGTGGCTGTCGGGAGATCTTCCCCGGACCGAGGGCACGCGCAAGCTGAAGCGCCGGGAACTGCGCGACTGGCTGCTCCGGGCTGGCACGGCCGGGGCAACCGCGTTGCCTCAGGCAGCAGACGCGCGCAGTGCGCTCGCGGTGATCGCCCGGTTCGCGCCCGGGCGCACCGTGAACAGCGCGACCACGATCGATGAGCTCGGCCTGAGCTCACTGGAGCGCGTCGAGCTGATGATGGCGCTGGAAGAAGCGCTGCAGATCACGGTCGACGAAGCCAAGTTCGCGGCCGCCGTCACCGTGGCGGATTTCGAAGCGATGGCGCGGCCGCTGGAAGGCACGGCCGGCAGCGCCACCGGCGCCGCAGCCGCGTCGACGTCCGATCCCATCGACTTCCCGACCTGGAATCGCACCGCGCCCGCGCGCGCCCTGCGGCGGGTCAGCCTCCCGACCTGGATCCTCCCCCTGGCGCGCGTGTTTGCGACCGTCAAGGTGGAAGGACTGGAGCATCTCGCCGAGCTCGAGGGGCCGGCGATCTTTGCCGCCAACCACCAGAGCCACTTCGATACGCCGGCGATTCTGGCTGCCCTGCCACCGCGGTGGCGCTACCGGCTGGCGCCGGCCATGGCGAAGGAATTCTTCAAGGCGCATTTCTACCCGGACCAGTTCGGCCGCCGCGCCTATGTGACCAGCAGCCTGAACTACTATCTGGCGTCGCTGTTCTTCAACGCGTTCCCTCTGCCGCAGCGGGAAGCGGGCACCCGGCAGACGCTGCGCTACATCGGTGCGCTGCTGTCGTCCGGGTACTCGGTGCTGATCTTCCCGGAGGGCAAGCGCACGAACGATGGCTCGATCGTGCGGTTTCAGCCAGGGGTCGGGATGGCGGCGGCCCGTCTGCAAGTGCCGGTGGTGCCGGTCCGGCTCGAGGGTCTTGACCGTATCCTGCACCAGACATGGAAGTTCCCTCGCCGCGGGACCGCCAGAGTAGTGTTCGGGCGTCCTCTGCGGCTGGAGGGCACGGACTACGCGGCGCTGGCTGCCAGCGTGGAAGAGGCGGTGCGCCGGCTGTGATGAAACCAAGCATATATAATGCTGAGTTTGCGGAAGGGGTCACGGATATGGCACAATCTTTGATTGAAAGGATAGCAATTGAGCAAGGATGATCTGATTGATGTGCAGGGCACGGTCGTGGCGGTCCACAGCGGCGGGTTGTATCGCGTGCAGTGTGACCAGGGACACGAGGTGCTGGCGCAGTTGAGCGGCCGAATGCGCCGCTTCCGCATCAAGGTGGTGCCAGGCGATCGCGTCACCGTGGGGGTTTCCCCCTACGACCCGGTCCGGGGCATCATCACCTTCCGCGCTCGCTAAACACGATTTGAGCTCTCAAACCGGACATCACCACGGACCACCGCGCCGGCGCCGTCCGTCGCGCGGGGGTGCGAGCCGCAGCGCTGCGCCGCGGCCGCACAAGGCCCAGGCCTCCACACCACCCGCTGTCGCTCGAACCCAGGCTCCGTACGATCCGAGTCCTGTCCCTTTTGACAGCCTCGGCCTCGCGCACACGCTGATCGAGAGCATCCGGCAGCGCGGGTTCTCGACCACCACGCCGATTCAGAGCGCGGTGATCCCGATCATCATGAGCGGCGACGATCTGATCGGATGCGCCGACACCGGCACCGGCAAGACCGCGGCGTTCCTCCTGCCGATCCTCAACCGCATGCTCATGGCGCGCGCGGCGGCCCCCGAAGAGCGCGGCTACACGCGCGTGCTGATCCTGTCGCCGACCCGCGAGCTCGCGGTCCAGATCGAAGACGACGTGCAGGGGTTCTCGTATCACACCGAGCTCACCAGCATCGCGGTCTACGGCGGCGTGCCGATGGATCAGCAGGAGCGGGCGCTGAAGTCGGGCGTCGACATCGTGGTCGCGACCCCCGGCCGGCTGATGGATCACATGCGCAACGGCGCGGTGTCCTTCGACAAGCTCGACACGCTGGTCCTGGACGAAGCCGACCGGATGATGGACATGGGCTTCTGGCCCGACGTCAAGCGCATCGTCTCGTCGCTCCCGGATACGGCGGCCCGCCAGACCCTGCTGTTCTCAGCCACCATGCCCGCCGACGTGATGAAGCTGGCGGACGAGGTGCTGGCCGACGCGAAGTATGTCCAGATCGGCACCGACGGCGGTCCGGCCAAGAGCATCACGCACACGATCGAGAACGTCGCGGCCGCGCACAAGACCGAGTGGCTCGCGAAGTTCCTTCGCCGCAGCGACGGCCCGGTGCTGGTGTTCATGCGCACCAAATCGGGCGCCGAGCGGCTGGCGCGCAAGCTCGCCGCGTTCGGGCTCAAGGCGGCGGCGCTCCACGCCGATCGCACGCAGGCGCAGCGGACGCAGGCGGTCGAGGGATTCCGGAGCGGTCGCTTCAACGTGCTGGTCGCCACCGACGTGGCGGCGCGCGGCCTCGACATCGACGGCATCACCCATGTCGTCAACTACGAGGTGCCATCGAACCGCGAGACCTACGTGCACCGCGTCGGCCGCACCGGGCGTGCGGATGCGACCGGCACCGCCTTGACGCTGGTGGCGCCGGAAGAACTGCGGGCATTACAGGCGCTGCAGCGCTCGTTTGGGATCGAGATGCAGGGATGATGGACGACGACAAGCTGGTACCGGCCCAACCGGTCGACTCCGGGGATCCGGTGCTGGAATCGCCGGCGGGGACGCCGTTGGCTCCAGCCGCCGATGCGGCCACGCCGGTCCCAGTCCCGGTCCGGTTTCAGCTGCAGTCGAGAAGTTCAAGTCGTGCCGCTGGCGGTGTTCCCCGGAAGACGGCGAGTTCTGCACCCATCGCGACGTGCTGCCGTTCTCCGGCAAGGAAGGGTTCGTCGCCGAATCCTGGTGCCCGGACTGTGCGTTCTACAAGCTGCGCCGCACCCCCAAGAAGCGCGAGCGGGTGGATTACACGTACTGACGCTGTCAAGGGAGCAAGGGACAAGGGCTGCCCTTGTCCCTTCTCCCTGTTCTCTATTCCGAGAACTCGCTCGCCAACTCCGCCCATTCGCCGTTCGGCGCCAGCTGCTGGTACGACTTCCAGTGCGGCTTGGCCTCGGTGGACTGCCCGGTTTTCTCCAGCGTCACCGCCAGATAGAAGTGCGCGTCGGGGTAATGCGGGTTGAGCGTGACCGCCGATCGGTAGCACACCAGCGCACGCCGGTAGCGGCCGAGATCGTGATGGATGTTGCCGAGGTTGAAGTGGGCCTCGAAGCAGTCGGGATCGAGCCCGATGGCGCGCTCGTAGAGCGCCTGCGCTTCGACCACCTGGTCGCGCGCGTAGTGGATGTTGGCGAGGTTGACCACCGCCGGCACCAGATCGGGATCGACCACCAGCGCCTTCCGGTACGCGGCGACCGCCTCCTCCATGTTCCGCCCCTCACCGTCGTCCAGACGCGATCCTTCCGAGAAGTACTTGGCGGCGAGCGAGCGCTGGGGATCGCTGCCGGCGTATTCCTCGAGCGAGGCGTCGCACGAGGCCGCCGCCCCGGGACTGATCGCGGCGGCCGCGGACGCGGAGTTCTGTTCCTTCCGCGCCGACAGCGACACCACTTTGGCGCGCGGCGCATCTCCGGCGTGGCCGGGCTGGAAATCGAGCGCCAGCTGCCCCTGACGGACCGCGAGCAGGGTGCGAAGGATGACGCGCAGCTTGATACCGCTGTCGAGATCGGCGGCGACCTGCTTGATCGTCAGCAGATCGGTGAACGAGAACAGCCGCTCGCGGCGCGGGGCGTCGGCGCGCACCACTCCCCACTTCTCCAGGTAGCGCAGATGATTGTCGGTGATCGAAGGGTAGAGGCTTCGAATGTCGCGCGAGGAGTAGGGCCCGTGTGCCGCTGACGGGGTCAACGTCATTGATGCGAAGATTAACGACCGAGCGTTGAAAGTCAAGCACGCAATCCGCAATCCGTGGTCCGCGATCCGCAAGAGCAGTCAGAGTCCGTCGTACGCATCGAGGTGAAAGGCGCCGCACCCAGCTGGCTGCCGCGCCGCGGCCCCCGCCGCCTCGAGCAGCTCCGAACCGGACCACGGACGACGGACTACGGACCACGGATCCGGGCCACGGGGAAATACAATGAGCGCATGCTCCTCGGCGGAGATATCGGCGGTACCAAGACGCTGCTCGGATTGTTCGAGCCGGGCGACACGCGGCCCCGGCCGCTCCACGTCGACGAGTTCATCACGCTCGATTTCGACGGGCTGGAGTCGATGCTCGGCGCGTTTCTTCGCCAGCGCGCGGTCGGCGCCGGCGAGCTCGAAGCCGCGTCGTTCGGCGTGGCCGGCGCCATCACCGACCAGGTCGCCCAACTCACCAACGTCCCCTGGCGGATCGACGCGTCGTCGTTGATGCAGCGGGACGGCTTCAGGCGGGTCCGGCTGCTCAACGATCTCGAAGCGATGGCCTACGCGATTCCGGTCCTCGCCGGCGACGAGCTCGCGGTGCTGCAGGAAGGCACTCGCATTGCCAGCGGGAACGTCGCGGTGATTGCCGCCGGCACCGGCCTTGGCGAGGGCATGCTCCTGAACATCGATGGACGGCTGGTGCCCGGACAGTCGGAAGGAGGCCACGCTGATTTCGCGGCCCGGACGCCTCGCGAGCTCGAGATGGTCGCGGCACTGACCAGGCTGTTCGGCCGCGTCAGCGCCGAGCACATCCTTTCGGGGCCTGGGCTGGTGAATGTCTATCGCTTCACGCACGACGCCCTCGACACCCAGGACGAGTCCGCCGGGGACAATCAGCTGGGAGTGCCGCCGCCGGCCGCGATCCCGCGAACCTGCGCCGCGGTCGGCGCCGTCGACGACGCATCGGAGCTGCCGGCCCGCATCAGCGCCTCGGCGCTCGCCGGCCGATGCGCCCGCTGTGTCGAGACGCTGGAGATGTTCGTCTCGGCCTACGGCGCTGAGGCGGGGAATATCGGCCTGCGGGTCGTGGCCACCGCCGGCGTCTACATCGGCGGCGGCATCGCCCCGCGGATTCTGCCGGCCCTGCGCGACGGCCGCTTCATGGACGCCTTCCGCGCCAAGGCGCCCCTCGATGGTCTGGTCGCGAAGATGCCGGTGGCGGTGATCCTGAACCCGAAATCAGGCCTGCTCGGCGCCGCCGTCCACGCCAATCGGAACATGTCGCGGCTAGCGGCAGCTTCTCCCTTGCCCTTGTCCCTGTTGCCTTCGTCCCTTGACAAGCGAGGTCTCTGAGGGACCCTCGCGCGCTAGAACCCCATCCCCTTCGCCTTGAGCTTCACCCGCATCAGGAAGTCGTCGGCGGTCATGTACAACGTCCGGCCGTCGTCTCCAAACGCGCAATTGCTGGTGGCCTGACCGGTCTGGATCGTCCCGAGGTGCTTGCCTTGAGGCGTGATCACGAGCACGCCGCCGGGGCCGGTCGCCCAGAGGTTGCCGGCGGTGTCGATCTTCAGGCCGTCGGGAAGACCCCGGCGCGATTTGCCGAGCGCCGTGGCGTCGAAGAGCACGCGGCTGTTGTCGATGCTGCCGTCGGCCTTCACGTCGAACACCCGGATGACGGCCGCCGCAGGATCTGACTGCGCGACATACAGATGCCGCTCATCGGGCGAGAAGGCGATACCGTTCGGCCGGGTCATTTCCTTGGTCAGCAGGGTGACGGTGCCGTCGACGGCCCGCCGGAAGACGCCCGCGTAGTTCATCTCGCGCTTCGGGTCGTCCCACTGCTTCTCCATCCCGTAGGCGGGATCGGTGAAATAGATGTCGCCGTTGCTGCGGAACACCACGTCGTTGGGACTGTTGAAGCGCGCCTTCTGGAACCGATCGGCGAGCGTGGTGAACTTCGGCTGAGGCTTGGACAGCGGCGCGTCCATCCTGGCAATCCGGCGATCGCCATGCTGCGCGAGGACCAGTCGACCCTCGCGATCGAGGGTCAGGCCGTTGGAGCCGACTTCCCCGCCACGCGGCTCGGTGCCGGTGTATCCCGATGGCGTCAGGTACAGCTTCGCGCCCTCGCCCTGCTTCCAGCGGTGAATCCTGTTCGGCGGAATGTCCGAGAACAGCAGGTAGCCGCCGTCCTTGACCCACACCGGGCCCTCGGTCCAGTCATACCCGCCCGCCAGCACTTCGATGGTGGCGTCCGGTGCGATCAACTGATCGAGCGCGGGATCCAGGCGTTCAATGCCCGGGGGTTTAGGAAAATTGTTCTGCGCGACCATCGTCTCCCCCGCAAGCAGGACAGCGGCCGCGGTCGCGATCGAAGCGACTGCCGCCATCAGCACGATCCGCGAGCGCACACGTGTCATCAGTTGATCCTCCGCCGGTCGAGTGTCCCGGCCGGCCATTACTATAAGCCCAGGGTGATGTTGAAAGCCGTCGCGCTCCCGATCGCCATTGCCGCGGCCCTCGCCGGCTGCTCGAACACCAGCCCGGATCGCAGCGCGCCCCTGCCGGCCGCCCGGCCCTCGATTCTGCTGGTCACGCTCGACACCACCCGCGCCGACGCGATCGGCCCGGACGCGCGCGGGATCGACACTCCGGCCTTCAACGCGCTGGCCGCCCGCGGCCGGCGATTCCGGCAGGCCTACGCGACCGTCCCTGAAACGCTGCCGTCGCACAGCTCGATGATGACCGGCCTCTATCCGGCCGGCCACGGCGTGCACGAAAACGCCCGGTTCCTCGACGCCCGCTTCCCGGTGCTCGCGGAGCGCTTGCGGTCGGCCGGGTATCGCACCGCCGGCTTCGTCTCGTCGTTCGTCCTCTCACGGCGCTTCGGCATCGCCCGCGGGTTCGAGCTGTTCGACGACGAGCCGCCGGCGGGCGCCAGCGAGCGCACGGCGGTGATGACCACGGACCGCGCGCTCGCCTACTTGTCTCGGCCTTCGCCACAGCCGTTGTTCCTCTGGGTGCACTACTTCGATCCGCACGCGCCGTATGCACCCGCGGAGCCATTTCGGACGCGCTATGCGGCAACCCCTTATCTCGGCGAAGTCGCGGCGATGGATGAACAGCTGGGCCGGCTGGTCCAGGCGTTCGAGGGCGGCCGCGGCCAATCCGGTCGCGATCGTCGTCGCGTCGGACCACGGTGAGGGCCTCGGCGATCACGGCGAGATGCAGCACGGCAGCCTGCTCTATCAGTCGACGATGCACGTGCCGCTGGTGCTGGTCGGGCCGGGGATGGCGCCTGGCGTGAGTGAGACGCCGGTCAGCACCCGGCGCATCTTTCACACGGTTCTCGACTGGGCCGGGGTCGATCCGTCGCTGAGCCTGCGCGGATCGGAGCAGGACATCGTCCTTGGCGAAGCCATGAAGCCGTTCCTCGAATACGGGTGGCAGCCACAGACGATGGCGGTGGCGGCGCCGTTCAAGGGGATTCTCGCGGGAACCCTCGAAACCTACGACCTGGCCGCCGACCCGGCGGAATCGCGAAACCTCGGCGCCGGCGTCAACCTCCCGGGCGGGATGCGGAAGGCGCTCGACGACTACCCCATCCCGAGCGTCGGCGACGCGCGCACGCCGGACAACCTGGACGAGGAGGCCCGCCGGCGGCTGGCCAGCCTTGGCTACATCGGTGCGACCGCGCCGCCGGTGGTGCGGCGGGACGCGCCGCGACCGGCCGACATGAGTGACCTGTTCGACGTCATCGACAAGGCCTCCGGTCTGTTCGTTCGTGAAAAGTATGCCGAGGCGATTCCTCTGTTCGAGCGGATCCTCGCCGGCGATCCGAACAATCTGGATGCCGCGCTGCGCCTTGCGACCGCGCACTCGCTGCTCGGGAACGAGCAGCCGGCGCTCGAGGCCTTCAAGCGAGCTACGCGCCTCGCACCCGCGTCGCCCAGATGTCCGCACCTACCTCGCGCTGCACTACGCGCGCAGCGGCGACCCGGCGCGCGCGATCCCGCTGCTCGAACAGGTCATCGCCGGGTCGCCCCAGCGGCTGGTCGCGATCGAGGCGCTGGCGTCGCTGCGGGAACGTGAAGGCAATCGCGCCGCGGCGCTGGCGCTGCGTCAGCGGGCACGGGCGCTCCGTCCCTTCACCCGGGTCGAGCTGATCGGCCTTGGGGACCTCGCGATGAGCCTGCAACAAACTGCCGCCGCGATCGAGGCGTTCGAAGCCGCTCGCGCCAATGATGCCGGGCAGTTCGAACGCGACCTCGAGCTCGGCGTCCTGTACCTGTCGGCCCGCAAGCTCGAGGCCGCACGAGACGCGCTCGACCGGGTGCCGCCATCACACCGCGGTTACCCGATGGCCCTGTTCAAGCGCGCGCAGGTGAGCGCCCTGCTCAACGAACCGGACCGCGCCGCCCGAATCGACGCAGCGCGGCGCCATGCCGACCGCACGACGCGCGATCTGATCAGCCAGGAGCGACTCTTCCGTTAGGGGGCCCGGCGTTTGCAGTCACCCGGCCGGAGGTTGACGTGAGATTCACCCGCGTCCTGATCGTGTCGTGCGCGGCGATCGCGCTGCCGGCGTGCGCGTCGCTGGAAGGGCTGCGGGCATTCGTTCAACCGCCGTCGTTCCGGCAGACCGACCGCCCCGCTGAGGTGCGGCTGTCCGGGCCCTCCGCCGGTCGTCCGTTCGGCGGTGCCACCATCCGGCTGTGGACTGAGGTCAGCAATCCGAATCCGTTCGGCTTCACGCTGGGCACGCTCGACGGAACCCTGTTCCTCGAAGGCACTCGCGCCGCGGCGGCGGCGTTTCCGCTCGGTCTGCCGCTCGGCGCCGGGCAGCAGTCGGTCGTGCCGCTGGAACTGTCGGTGAGTTTTTCCGACCTGCCGGCACTGGCCGACGTCATCCGGCGCGCGGCACGCCGCGAATCCGTCGAATACCACCTCGACGGCACCGTCGGCGTCGACGCGGGACGGCTAGGGACGCCGGTCTTTGGGCCTATGACGCTTATTCGGGGGGACTTACGGGGACGCGAATCCCTAATCCCTAATCCCTAATCTGAAATCCCTCATCCCTAATCCCAAGTCCCTCATCGGAGTCGGCGGCGATCAACGATGAGGGATTCGGGATTGGGGATTCGTGATTGGGGATTCGGGATGAGGGATTTCAGATTAGGGATTAGGGATTAGGGGTTTGCGGCGCGTCAGAATCGTCAACCGCGCCGCGATTTGGAAACGGCGCGGATCGAAAAAGTTGCGCGCCACCCCAAATGCCGACCCCCCGTGTGCGTTGGGGTTGACGTTGTAGCCGGTCTGTCCGTTGAACACGTTGAACAGATCGGCATCGATCTGAAATCGCGCTCGCGGTCCCAGCTTGACGTTCTGGGTGTACTTCAAATCGAGTTGCGCGTGCGGGTTGGTCCGTTTCGAGCCGGCCCGCTCGGCGTAGCGCGAGGTGTCGCTGGTGTTGGTGGTGAGGGCGATGTACGGCTCGTAGCTCCACACCTCCCACGGCTGGCCCGACTGCGCGAAGGCGTAGGCGCCGACGATGGCGTCCCACTTCAGCGAGTAGTAGCCGTAGACCTTGAGCACATGGCGGCGGTCGCCCCGCATGTCGCCGTCGCGGAAGTCCCAGAGCTGGCGCCCCGCACCGTCGCCGATGAACGACGAGCCCACGAACACGTTCGCGTCGTTGGCGGTCGTCGACGCGTCCTGGTCGAAGTTGCCGTAGTAGTGGCTCCAGGTGTACGAGCCCGCGCACGAACATCTTGTCGCCGCGCCACTCGGATTCGAGCGTCGCTTCGTGGTATTTCGTGTAGGCGCCGTCCAGCTCCGCGATCACGTAGGTGGACCCGCTGGTGATTTCAGCGAGACGCTGGGTCAGATCCTCGATGTAGAGCGTGGACGGGACGCTCGACGGGGTGTTGCCGGTTCTGAACGCCACCCGCGCGTTGTTGTTGGTGTCCTCCCAGAAGTGGGTGCCCTTCCGATAGCGCCAGTAGGCCCGGCCGGAGAAGCGATTGGCGAACTGCCGCGCCGTGCCGACGACGAATTCGTCGATGGTGCGCGGTGTCATATCCGCCACGAACAACTTCCCTGACGACGACGCGACGTTGGTCGAGCCGAACAGCACGCCATTGGCATCGAAATGCGCGTTGATCGTGGTGGCCAGGTTGCGGTCCCACGACGCGGCGCGCGGCAGCGAGCTCGCGGCCGGGTGGTAGGTCGCGTAGCTGGCAAAGACGGTGTCCGAGTCGTTGTAGGCCCAGGTCGTCGACAGGCGCGGCTGGATCATCTTGCTGAACGGGATGTCGTACATCTCGTACTTGACCCCCGGTCTCGCCACCGATCCGGTCAGCGGCTTCGAGGCGTCCTGGGCCAGCCCCTGACCGAACAGCGTGTCGTTGCTGGCGAGCACGCCGGCGTTGAACGTCCAGCGGTTCCAGCGGATCGAGTCGTTCAGCTCGAAGCTCTGCGACCGGTATTCAGAGTGGATGGCCGGCACCAGCCCGATCCCCTGCTGCTGGAAGGCGGCGGTGTAGAAGATCGGTGTGCCGTTGAACGCCAGGCGGCCGCCCGGCACGGTGATCGAGCCCCAGCCGTTGGAGCTGCGAATCAGATCCTCGGCGTCGAGATAGCGCTGATACCCGGCATGAAGCTCGTGACGGATCGTCGAGCCGAAGGTCGACGTTGTAGGCAATCTGTCCGGAGTCGCGGAAGAAGTTGTCCTCGTCGAAGGTCGTCCCGTAGCCGACCGTTCCGCCGCCAGTCTTCACGCCGTTCTCGACGTAGCCATAGCGATCGATCAGCGGCTGCGCGAAGGCGTTGAAGGCGGTCTGGCCGGCGATCACCGCCGGCACCGTCAGCAGGCCGATCTGATCCAGCCGGTCGAGGTCGAGCCGCGTGCCGATCGCGGTGCCCGCCGCGACGGCGGCGAGGTTGTCGGGACGGCCCTGCGTGTCGTTGGTGTAGTCGGAGTACCGGACGTTGAGGTGACTGCGTGAGTTGATCACCCACGAACCCTCGGCCGACGCAATGCGCTGCCACGCCTCGTTGCCCGTACCGGTGGTCGCCGACGCGGTCTCTGCGAACAGGTCGCTCGTATCCAGACGATGCGAGTCGCGGTAGCTCACGTTGATCAGCACCGAGCTGGCCGGCGTGAACGTGAGCTTGCCGAAGCCTTCATTGCGCGTGCGGTCGTAGCTTGGCAGCTCGCCGTAGCGATTGGCGCGATTCTCCCGCTCGTTCTCCGGACGGTAGTACGAGCCATAGAAGTGCAACTTGCCGGGTATCACCGGCCCGCCGGCGTTGACCGTGAACCAATACCGATTCTGCTCGAACCGCGAGGCCCTGGTGCGCTGCAGGGCCGCGACCATCTTCGAGGTGCTGGCCTGCCAGCTGAGCTCCCCGTTGAAACGGTTGGTGCCTGACTTGCTGACCGAGTCGATGCTGAAGCCGCCCGAGCGGTCGAAGTCCACGGCGCGCGCCCCGCCGCGGATGGTGGTGACCTGCGCGATGTCGTGAGAGGACGGTTCGGCCGACAGCGTGCCGAACAGCGGCAGCGTCACGTTGGCGCCGTCGAAGTTGTAGACATTGTCCTGTCCGCTGCCGCCCGCGCTCGGCCCGCGCACCGCATCCTGCGAGTACTGCACGCCGGGAATCAGCTTGAGGAGGTCGCGGTACTCCTGGCCGACCGGCAGCGCCATGATCTGTTCGTTCGAGATGCCGCTCTTGAGGGAGGCCGACTCGCGCTCGATCAACCCGACCGTGGCGGTCACGTTGACCGTCTCGGCCACGCCCTGGATGCCGAGCGAGGCGTCGACGACCGTATCCTGATTGAGCTGCACCTGCGCCTGGCGGGTGACGGTCTGCATGCCGGATAGCGTGAACGTGACCGTGTAGTTGCCAGGCGGCAGGGCCGGTAGCCGATACTCGCCGGCGGCCTCGGTGACGGTGACGCGCGGCGACGGCAGGACGTCGGCTCGGGCTTCGACGGTCACCCCCGGCAGGACGGCGCCACCGGTGTCCGTCACCTTTCCGCTCATCGCTCCGACCTGTTGCGCCGATGCCGGAACGACCCAGCACAGACACAGAATCGCGAGGAGAGTGCTTGTCTCGACGAAGCGCCGGAGGCGCGAAGTCGGACGACGCACAGGTACATCACCCATCCAAACCTCCCCCAACTTTCCCCCGAAAACTTGCAAGGCGCGATTATACGCCCCGCGGAACGCGCAGATATGATGCGAGCCATATGAAACGCGTCGTCGTGATCGTGTTGGCTCTCATCGCCGCCTCGGCGGCCGGCTCGGCGCAGCGCGGCCTAGCGCAGCTCGACGAGATACGGACCGTGCCCGAGAAGTCGGACTTCAAGGACACCAGCCGCTACGCCGACGTCGTCGCGTTCCTGGACGCGATCGATCGCGCCTCCGATCGGGTGCACGTCACCACCTTCGGCACCACGACCGAAAAGCGCCCCCTGCCGCTGGCGGTGATCGGCGCAGACGGCTCGAGCCCCGCCGCGGTTCGCCGCACCGGCAAGCTGCGCGTCTACATTCAGGGCAACATCCACGGCGGCGAGGTGGAAGGCAAGGAGAGCGCGCAGATGCTGCTGCGCGATCTGGCGGCCGGGCGGCACGACGACTGGCTGCAGTCGATGGTCTTCCTAATCGCCCCGATCTACAACGCGGACGGCAACGAGCGGTTCGCGCTCAACAACCGCGGCCCCCAATACGGGCCGCTCGGCGGACAGGGGCAGCGTCCCAACGCGCAGGGCCTCGACCTGAATCGCGACCACATGAAGCTGGACTCACCCGAAGCGCGCGCGATCGCGAAGCTCCTGAGCGACTACGACCCGCAGGTGGCCCTGGACCTCCATACGACCAACGGGACGCGCCACGCCTATCACCTCACCTATTCCCCGCCGCTCCATCCCGGCGCCGATCCGGCCATCGTCGAGATGCTGCGCAAGGAGTGGTTTCCCGCCATCACGAAGCAGGTGCGCGACAAGTACGGCTGGGAATACAGCTACTACGGCAACCTCGCGGGCCCTTCGACTGGGCTCAGGGCGGGCGCGGCGCCGGCCGCGGGGCCGCGCCGCTGGGAGACGTTCGACCATCGCCCGCGCTTCAACAACAACTACATCGGCCTGCGCAATCGCTTCGCGCTGCTCAGCGAGGCGTTCGCCTATCTCACGTTTCAGGACCGCATCCTCGCGACCAACCGCTTCATGGACGAGGCGCTGACGTTCGCGAACGCGAACGCCGGCCGGATTCGCAAGGCGGCGGAGGCCGCCGACACGCGACGGTTGATCGGCCTGAAGCTGCCGCTCCGCGCCGAGCTGCAGCGGGCTGGAACCATCGAGGTGCTGATGGGAGAAGTCGCCGAGGAGAAACACCCGGTCGACGGTCACATCATGCACCTGCGGAAGGATGTCCGGAAGCCGGAGACGATGGCCGACTACCTGACATTCGCGGGCACCGAGCCGGAACGGGTGCCGTCCGCCTATTTCGTCCCGCCGCACCTCGCCGACGCGGTCGAGCGCCTGCGGATGCACGGGATTCAGGCCACGCCGCTCGCGAAGGCGATGACGATGGCCGTGGAAGAGTTCCGGATCGACAGCAACACCGCGGCGGCGACCCCGTTTCAGAACCACAACGAGCGGACCCTCACCGGCGCCTGGGTTCCCGCGGCCCGCGAGATCCCCGCCGGCACGCTACGGGTGGATCTCACCCAGCCCCTGGCGCGCCTGGCCTTTTATCTGATCGAGCCGCGCTCGGACGATGGGTTGGTGGACTGGAACCTGCTGGATGAGGCGCTGAAGAACGCGAAGACCTACCCGATTGTGCGGACCCGGAACTGATTCGGCGGGCGCTCGCTGTCACGCTGCATTCATGTCCACGGCGCCTGCGGCGCGCCAACGGCCTTCGGTCGTTGCAACGAGACGACGACACGACGACTACGACGCAACCCTTGTGAATCACTTCGACGGATTCTGCCCGTTGGCGGCGCCGCGCTGCGCGCGGAGACAGGAGTGGCCTGCAGCTCGCACCCGAGGGCACTTGGGAATGCAAGACGTTCCCTCGTGGCCTTGGCATTTACGTCGTTGTCGTCGTGTCGTGTCGTCGTTCACGGCCGAAGGCCGCAGCGCGCCGCAGGCGCCGTGATCACGATGGCAGCGTGACAGTGAACGGCGCCGGGCCAGGGAGAAGGGCCGCCGCGAACTCCTTTGCCGTCGCATAGCGGCGTTCCGGCGCGGTGGCGAGCGCGGTCTGGATCGCCGCCGCCGCGGCCTCGGGCAGGGTCGGCTGCAGCTCGCGCGGATCGCGCGCCGCGCCGCTCAGCATCTTGCCGAGCAGCTCGGGCAGCGTCGCGCCGTCGTAGGGGGGCACCCCGGTCGCCATTTCGTAGATCAGCACGCCGAGCGTGAAGATGTCTGAGCGGACATCCGCCTTGCGGCCGGTGAACAGTTCCGGCGCGACGTAGCGGAGCTCGACGTCCGCCATCGACACGCCGCGAAGCGTCTGGTCCTGCAGCGTGCCCAGTACGTCCTGGGCATCGCAGATCCCGGCGCTCGAAATCACCACGCGCTCCGCGTCATCCTCGTCGGTGGCGATGCGGATGATGTCGGGCGACAGTCCGCACATCAGCCCCTTGCGGCGGTGCAACACGTGCGCGGCTTCGAGCAGCTGACCGGCGAACCGCGACAGGCGCGGCCACGGCAGCGGGCCGCCGGCGGTCAAGAGCTGCCGCATGCTCGGGCCGTCGATGAAATCCGTCACGAGATAGACGAGATCGCCTTCTTCGCCGTAATCGCGGACGTGCAGGATCGACGGATGCGAGAACTGCAGCGAACGGGCCTCGTGAAGAAACCGCTCGCGCACCGCATCGTCTCGATCGGTGGCACCCCGCAGGATGCGGATCGCCACCGGATGACCGAGCGCGCGGTGCACGCCGCGGTGCACGGTGCTGCCGAGACGCCCCGGCCCGAGCGCCTCGCCGACGTCGTAAGTGCCGAGCAGGCCGCCGCCGGTGCCGAGGGGCAGTCGGACCGAGCTCTCGGTGACTCGCATCGGCTCGGGTCCGGCCATCGCACGGCCGAGTGAGGTCATGTCAGGCCAGCGGTCCTTCGGGTCCTTGGCGAGCGCGCGCGAAACCGCGACGTCGAGCCAGACCGGCACTCCCGGACACACGCTGCTCGGCACCGGGGCGATCCGGTTCAAGTGCGCCGCCACCAGCGCCATCGGTTCGAGGCCTTCGAACGGCAGCCGCCCGGTCACCAGCTCGAAGATCACGGCTCCCATCGAGTAGACGTCGGAACGCGCGTCGACCGCACCTCCGGTCAGTTGCTCGGGGGAGGCATAGGCGACGGTGCCGATGAACTGATTCGAGTTGGTCAGCCGCGGCTCGTTGCCCTGCTGGCGCACGTTCGCGACCCCGAAGTCCACGACCTTGTGGACGCGGCCATCGCCGAAGTCGTGCGCGACGATGTTGGCCGGCTTCAGATCGCGATGGACGATGCCGCGCGTATGGGCCAGCGCCAGCGCGGAACACACCGGCGGGATGATGCGCTGCAGTTCCTCGACCGGAAACCGGCCGCGTTCGGCGAGCTCGTCCCTCAAACTGGGCCCGCTGAGCAGCTCCATCACCAGGAACGGCCGCTGCGGGTCGTCGGCGTTGTAGTCGAGGATCGAGACGATGTTGGGGTGGCGAAGCTGGGCGCAGACCCGGCTTTCACGGACGAAGCGCTCGATCGGCGCCGGGCCTTCCAGATCCGCCAGAATCACCTTGATCGCGACGTCGTCGCCAAGCAGGACGCGGCGGGCCCGGTAGACCGCACCCATGCCGCCTTCCGCCAGCGGCGCAAGGATCTCATACCGCCCGTCGAGGATCTGACCGACCGAGAGCACACGTAATCATTGCCAAAAGTGCCAAGAGTGCCAAAAGTGCCAAAATTTGTGGGCAATTCGGGCGGGCGGTGCCACGTTCGCAGCTTCGTTCCCGTTTCGACCCCCACGCGAATCACAACGGCGGCGCAAACGCGGCAGCGCCAACAAGTTGCCCCCAAATTTTGGCAATTTTGGCATTCTTGGCAATGGGGGCTAGCGCAGGATTCTCGCGATCCGCTTGCCCAGGCCTGAAAGGAGCCCCTCCATCGCCCGCCGCACCCGCTGCTTCATCGAGCCCTGATGGATCGGGCACAAGCGGCCGGGCACCTGGTCGCCGTCCTTGAAGTATTCGGTGTAGGTGGGGCAGCCTTCGACCGGCTTCAGATACGAGATGCGGCAAATCGGCTCGTCGTGAAGACCGGCAGGGACCGCAAACTCGTTGGCCGGATGGGACCGCAGCGCCTGCCGCATGAAATCGCTCCAGATCGGCAGCGCGTATTTGGAGCCGTACGCCTCGCGGCCAATCGTCTGCGGCTGGTCGAAGCCCACCCACACGCCGACCACCAGCGAGGAAGAGAAGCCGACGAACCAGGCGTCCTTGAAGTCGTCGGTGGTGCCGGTCTTCCCGCCGATCGGCGCTCGCACGCCGCCGGGCCGCAGTGGCGGTGCCGCGATCGACGACGTCGGCCAGCATCGAGACCATCTGGTAGGCCACCTCCGGCGAGATCACCCGTTCGGGGGCCGGCGTGTCCTCGAAGACGGTGACGCCGTCGGCGTCGGACACGCGCACGATGCCGTGCGGCCGGACCGCGAGACCGCCATTCGGAAACGCGGCAAACGCCGCCGTCAGATCCAGCGGCGTCACCAGCCCGGTGCCAAGCGACAACGAGGGCACGTCCGGCAGATCGCGCAGGCCAACCTCGGACGCCAGCTTCAGCACCGGACGTGACCCCACCTTCTGCTGCAGCACACTGGCGGCGCGATTGTTGGACTCGAGCAGTGCCGCGCGCAGCGTCAGGGCGTCCGGCGTCGCGCCATCGGCATTGCGCGGCGCCCATTCGTCAGGTCCTTGCGGTGCTACATGCGCGAGGCCCTCGAGCACCGAAACCGGCGAATACCCATGCTCGAGCGCGGCGGCGAAGAGCAGCGGCTTGAACGCGGATCCGGGCTGCCGGCGGCTGCGGGTCGCGCGGTTGAACTGCGACTGCCGGAAGTCACGCCCGCCGACCACCGCGAGGATGTTGCCGGTCGCCGGGTCGAGCGCCACCAGGGCGGCCTGGAGCTCGGGCCGTCCAAAGCGGCGCAGCCCCTCGGCGACCGAGCGTTCCCCGATGGCCTGCAGCTCCTGGCTGAAGGTGGTGCGCACATCCCAGTCGGGTGGATGGTCGCCGCCGAACTCGTCGCGGAAACGCTGGCGCAGGAACTCCTTCGCGTAGCCGGCGCGGGCGTCGATCGAGCCGGGATAGGAGCGGATCCGCAGCCGCGCGTGCGTCGCGGTTTCTTCCTGCCCGGCGTCGATGAAGCCCTGCTGCCGCATCCGCGACAGGACCACGTGGCTGCGCGCCACCGCGCCATCCAGGTTGGTCCACGGCGAGAGTCCCGCCGGCGATTTCGCCAGACCGGCAATCAGCGCGCTCTCCGCCAGCGTCAGCTGCTTCGCCGGCTTCCCGAACAGGTGCCGCGACATCGTCTCGACGCCGTAGACCCCGGCGCTCAAGTAGATGCGATTGAGATACAGCTCGAGGACCTGGGTCTTGGACAGGTGCGCGTCGATCATCACGGCGAGCACCGCCTCGCGGGCCTTGCGTCCGTAGGATCGCTTGTTCGAGAGGAACAGCGTCCGCGCCAGCTGCTGCGTCAGGGTGCTGCCGCCCTCGACCGTTCCAGAGGCGCGGACGTTGCGCACGACGGCGCGCCCGAGCGCGATCGGATCGACGCCAGGGTGACTGTAGAAGCGATGATCCTCGACCGCGATGAACGCATTCTGGAGGTGGACCGGGATCTGCGAGAGCGGCACGTCCTGATGGTGTTCGTCCATCCGGAACCAGCGGCGTCCGTCGGCGGAGAGAAACCAGGTGTCCCCCACGCCGCGCGTGAGCCGGTGCACGGCGTAACCCTGCCTGAACACCCACGTCATCACCACCGCGGTCATGATGACCAGCGCGACGAAGATGGCCCCGAACACCCGGTCGCGCAGCCGCCGCGACCACAACAGTTTGAACGCCATCCGGTCAGTGCCTGCCGCGGCGGTAATGAAGGACCAGCGACAGCACCGTGTAGTAGATCGGGAAGAACAGCGACCCGAGGAGGAGCAACGGGGGCACCTCAGGCAGCATCCAGACGATGGCCACCACCAGCGCCGTCCAGACGGCGCCGAGGGCGGTGGTCACGCCGCGCAGCGTCGGCGTGCGGGTAGGATAGACATAGCCGATTCGAACGAACACCAGCACGCTCAGCACCAGGAGAATGGCCGCGTTCACCGGTCGCGGCAGGAGTGCCGCGAACAGATACAACGCGACGATATTCCAGTAAGACGGAAACCCGGTGAAAAAGTAGTCATCGGACTTCGCGTCGGCCGACGCGAACCCGTACGCACTGCTCAGCAGCACGATCGCGGCGACCGCCTCATCCCCTCGGTCCGGCAGCGTGCCGGCCTGATAGAGCAGGACCACCGGCGCGACGACGTAGGTGAGGTAGTCGACGATGTCGTCGAGGCGGGCGCCGTCGAAGGTGGGGGCATGCTCCTTGACGCGGGCCGCCCGCGCCAGCACGCCGTCGGTCGCATCGATGAGGGTCGCCACGATCAGCCAGACGAACGCCTTCCGGTAGTCGCCGGCGATAGTGGCGAGGAGCGAGGCGAAGCCGCAGACCGCGCCGGAGGCGGTGTAGGCGTGTACGGACCAGGCGAGCGTCTTTTGGAGCGGCGTCGACACAGGTGTCACTTGCTTCGACCTCGACAGTTACGTATTACGTTTACACGAGGGCCGCGATCGTGTAGAATTTTGTCACTCCAAGCCCCAGCGGAGTGCAAACACACACAATCTGAACGTGCCGCCTTTAGCTTGCATGGCGAGGTCCGTCCTGGAGGACTGATCCTTGCGGAGCCTCCGGGCCCAGCATTTTCTGAAACGGATTCGCTTTGTGGCTCTACCACCACGCTTCCGCCGCCCGCACTTTCTGGTCGCTGCCGCTGTAATTGTCCTGCTGGCCGCGGCGTCGGCCAGCTACTACATCGTCCGCCGCGCGGCCCCGCCGCGCCAGATGCCGTTTTCCGAGTTCATCCAGCGGGTGGAGTCGGGCAGCGTCGCCGCGGTCACGTTCGGCGAACGGTCGATCGAAGTGACCTTCCGGGATGGCGTCCTGGCCACGACCGTCGCACCCCCTGAGTTCTCACGAACCCGGCGTTCATCACCGACCTGGTCCGCCGGGAGGTTCGCGTCGAGGGCTCTCCGTCGGCCGACCCGGCCTCGCTCAGCTGGAGCGCAATCGGCGTCGCCGCTGCCTTCTTCGTGCTGCTCGGCTTCACCGTCTATCGGACCACCTCGGGAAAGATTCCGTCGATCGGCCTGCGCACGCGCCTCGCGGATCGCACCTCCAACGTGGTGACGTTCCAGGACGTGGCCGGCGTGGACGAGGCCAAAGACGAGGTCAAGGAGATCGTCGATTTCCTCCGGGAGCCCGAACGGTTCTCCGCCGTCGGCGGCCGCATTCCGAAGGGCATCCTGCTGGTCGGCCCCCCGGGGACCGGCAAAACGCTGCTGGCGCGCTCGATCGCGGGCGAGGCCGGGGTGCCGTTCCTGTTCGCAAGCGGATCGGACTTCGTCGAGATGTACGCCGGGGTCGGCGCCTCGCGCGTCCGCAAGCTGTTCCGCGATGCGCGCCGCCATGGCTCCTGCATCATCTTCATCGACGAGCTCGACGCAGTCGGGCGCGCCCGCGGCGGCAACTCGCTCAGCCACGAGGAGCGCGAGCAGACCCTGAACCAGCTGCTGGTCGAGATGGACGGCTTCGAAGGCCACCAGGGGATCGTGATCATCGCGGCCACCAACCGCCAGGACATCCTGGACCCGGCGCTGCTGCGCCCGGGCCGGTTCGATCGGCAGGTCATGGTCGGCAACGCCGATATCAAAGGCCGCGAAGCCATCCTGCGCGTCCACGCCCGCAAGATCAACATGGAGCCGGAGGTCGATCTCCGCTCGATTGCCCGCGGCACGCCTGGCTTCTCCGGCGCGGACCTCGCCAACCTGGTCAACGAAGCCGCGCTCTACGCCGGCCGGGCCACCCGGACCACCGTCACCAACGCCGACATGCACGAGGCGCGCGACAAGGTGCTGATGGGCGTCGAACGGCGCTCGATCGTCCTGAGCGAGCGGGATCGGGTGAACTGCGCGTATCACGAAGCCGGCCATGCCGTGGTCGCCGCGCTGCTGCCGAACGCCGACCCGCTGCACAAGGTCACGATCATTCCGCGCGGCCGCGCCATGGGCGTCACCATGCAGCTGCCCGAGGCCGATCGCCACACCTATACCAAGGACTACCTGGAGACCCAGGTCGCGGTGCTGATGGGCGGCCGCGTGGCCGAAGAGCTGTTCATGCACCACATGACCAGCGGCGCCTCCAATGACATCGAGCGCGCCACCGACATCGCGCAGCACATGGTCTGCGAATGGGGGATGTCGACGCTCGGGCCGCTCGCCTTCCGCAAGCCAGGCAACGGCTACGAATCCGATCGCGCGCACGTGGTGAGCGAAGCCACCGCCCAGCGCGTAGACGAGGAAATCCGCAAAGTGGTCATGGACGGCTACGGCCAGGCCAAGTGGATCATCGAGAAGAACCGCGCCGCCGTCGACATGATGGCGAAGGAGCTGCTCGAGGTCGAGTCGCTCGACGCCGACGAGCTGAAGGCCCTGCTGGCGCGCGCCGGCGCGTCGCTGAACTAGTCACCAGTTTCCAGTTTCCAGTTTCCAGTTTCCGGTTCAGCTCGAGCCGAGGCTTTCGAGCTCCGGACTGGGAACTGGCGACTGGGAACTGCGAACCGGCAACTGCGAACTGACAGCGGCACTACAATGTGCCGCGAGATGGCCGGCTACTCGCGCGCCTTCGACTTCCTTCGCCGCCTCGCCGGCGTCTCCCTCCCCTCACCAGCCGTCGAAGCGTCCGGCGTTTTCAGCGAATGCCCTCGCTGCGGACGCTGCACCGACAGCAGCGTGCGCACGTGTCCGGAAGACGGCACGCCGATCGGCCGCTCGTCGGGGATCCCGCTCGTCCTCAATGGCCGGTATCGCTTCGAGCGGCTGCTCGGTCGCGGCGGAATGGGATCGGTCTACCGTGGCCACGACCTGACGCGCGATCGGCCGGTAGCGATCAAGGTGATCCGCAGCGCCCTGGTGCGGGACGCCGCGGCGGAGATCCGGCTGCTGCGCGAAGCCCGGACGCTGGCGCGGCTCCGGCATCCGTCGATTGTCGAGATCTACGACTTCGGCACGCTGGCCGATCGGTCACCTTATCTGGTGATGGAGCTGGTGATCGGGAACGACCTGCGGCACGAGCTGGTCACCGAAGGACGCCTCGAGCCGGAGCGGGTGAGCCGGATCCTCTCGGCGATCTGCGGCGCGATGGCCGCCGCCCACGAGCAAGGGATCCTGCACTGCGATCTCAAGCCCGAGAACGTGCTGCTGCCAGACGACGGGGTCGAGGCGAAGGTGCTGGATTTCGGGATGGCGCAGGCGATCGGCTGGGGCACCGGCGCCCGGGCGATCCCCGGCGGGCGGGCGCCAGGCGGATTCGCGACGGTCGACGAGCCGGTCGTGGGCACGCCGGCGTATATGGCGCCCGAACAGCTGCGTGGCGACCGGCCGGATGCGCGCACCGACGTGTACAGCATGGGGGTGATCGCGTACGAGATGCTGGTCGGCGACCTGCCGTTCGGCGGCGGGTCGGTGTCCGAGGTGGTGCTTGCCCAGGCCCGCGGCATGCCACCGGCGGTCACCACCCTGCCGGCCACGCTGTCGCGCGCGATTCACGCGGCGCTCGCGCTCGATCCCGACAGGCGTCCGCCGTCGCCACAGGCGCTCGCGTATCTGATCGGCGCGGCGACCGGGGCGCTCTAGGGAAGAGATAAAAGCTAGCCCGCGGCCAGTCGCTTGTCGATTTCAGCGATGGCGGCCTGAATCTGCTGCTTGCGGACCGGATGCGTGGTCGCGGCGGCCTGACGATCGAGCTCGGCCTTGGCCAGCCGCAGCGACTCCAGTTCCCTTACCTTGTCCGGATTGATCGTCGGCTGGGCTGCGCCGCGGCGCTTGCGTTCCGACTCCCGTTCCTCGATCCGTTCCTGAATGCGCGCATCCGCGTCAACAAGTCCTTCACCCGAATCACCCATACCTTCAAGCCTACAATAATCGTGTGCCGCGCGCAGACGTTTTGACGCTATTTCATCCGGCGGTCGCGGAATGGTTCCGCGCGTCGTTCGAGGCACCGACGCCGCCGCAAACAGGCGGGTGGCCGGCGATTGCCGGCGGCGAATCGACGCTGATTCTGGCCCCCACCGGCAGCGGCAAAACGTTGACGGCCTTCCTGTGGTGCATCAACCGGCTCATGTTCGAGCCGGCCCCGCCGCGCGAGTCGCGATGCCGGGTGCTCTATCTCTCGCCGCTCAAGGCGCTCGCGGTCGACATCGAACGCAATCTCCGCGCGCCGCTCGCGGGGATTGCCAACCGCGCGGCGGCGCGCGGCGACGCGCACCACATCCCGACAATTGCCGTCCGCACCGGCGACACGCCGTCGACCGAGCGCGCCCGCTTCCAGCGCGAGCCCGCCGACATCCTGATCACGACCCCCGAGTCCCTCTATCTGCTGCTGACGTCCAACGCCCGCGAAGCGCTGCGCTCGATCGACACGGTGATCGTCGACGAGATCCACGCGCTGGTGCCGACCAAGCGCGGCGCCCATCTGGCGCTGTCGCTCGAACGCCTCGAGGCGCTGGCCGCGCGGGTCCAGCGCATCGGACTGTCCGCGACACAGCGGCCGCTGGACGAAGTCGCGCGGTTCCTCGGGGGGGCTTCGCCTCTCACGGCCAAGAATGCCAAGAATGCCAAAATTGGCAAGAGTCGGGGCAAGACGAAACGTTCGGGGGAAATAGAAGCGCCTGACGCCGCCATCCACGACGAATTCGCGACGCGCCGGTGAGATCGATCGACTACCGTCCCGTCACCATCGTCGACACCTCCGAGAAGAAGCGGCTCGACCTGACGATCGAGGTGCCGGTCGAGGACATGGCCCGCATGGGGCAGCCGGAGGAGATTCCGAGCGGGCCGGCCGCGTCAACCGGTAACCGCGCCTCCATCTGGACGGCGATCCATCCACGGCTTCTCGAGCTGGTGCGGGCGCACCAGTCGACCCTCATCTTCGTCAACAGCCGGCGCATCGCCGAACGGCTGGCGGCGGCGCTGAACGAGCTGGCCGGCGAAGTGCTGGTGCGGTCGCATCACGGCTCGCTGGCGCGGCCGCAGCGCATCGAGGTCGAGGATCGGCTGAAGGCCGGGCAGATTCGCGGGCTGGTCGCCACCTCGTCGCTCGAGCTCGGCATCGACATGGGCGCGATCGATCTGGTCGTCCAGATCGAGGCGCCGCCGTCGGTCGCGAGCGGGCTGCAGCGCATCGGCCGGGCGGGACATACCATCGGCGCCGCCAGTCGCGGGATCATCGTGCCCAAGTACCGCGGCGATCTGATCGCCTGCGCGGCGGTGACGCGGGCGATGCGGGAGTCGAAGATCGAGTCGAGCCGCTACCCGCGCAACCCGCTCGACGTGCTGTCGCAGCAGATCGTGGCGATGGTGTCGATGGACGACTGGGACGTCGACGCCTTGTTCGCCGCCGTCCGCCGGGCCGCCCCCTTCGCCGAGCTCGCGCGCAGCATCTATCGAAGGCGTGCTCGACATGCTCTCGGGCCGCTATCCCTCCGACGAGTTCGCGGATCTGCGTCCACGGGTGACCTGGGATCGCATCGCGAACACGCTGACCGCGCGTGAGGGTTCGAAGCGGGTGGCGGTGATCAACGGCGGGACGATCCCGGATCGGGGGCTATACGGCGTCTTCCTCCTCGGCGAGCGTGGCCCCGGCGCACGGGTCGGCGAACTGGACGAGGAGATGGTGTTCGAGAGCCGGGTCGGCGAGACGTTCCTGCTGGGCGCGTCGACCTGGCGCATCGAGGAGCTCACGCACGACCGCGTGCTGGTGACGCCGGCGCCTGGCGAACCGGGCAAGATGCCGTTCTGGAAAGCCGATGCCGCCCAGCGGCCGCTCGAGCTCGGCATGTATATCGGGCAGATGGTCCGATTGCTCCGGCAGCTGCCCCCGGCCAGCGCGGTCCAGCGGCTGGTGCAGCACCACGATCTCGACGCCCGCGCCGCGGAAAATCTGATGCGGTACCTCGCCGATCAGGCCGCGGCCGCCGGGGCCGTCCCCGACGATCGCACGATCCTGATCGAGCGCTGCCGCGACGAGCTCGGCGACTGGCGGATCTGCGTGCTCACGCCGTTCGGCGGCCGCATTCACGCGCCGTGGTCGATGGCGGTCGTCGAACGGATCCGCGCCGAGACCGGCCTCGAAGCCGAAACGATGTGGACTGACGACGGGTTCGTGGTGCGGTTCCCTGAGACCGAGACGCCGCCCGACCCGCGGTTGATGGTGCCGGCGTCGGAACAGCTCGAGGACCTCGTCCTGCGACAGCTCGGCGGCTCCGCGATGTTCGCGGCGAAGTTCCGGGAAGCCGCCGGCCGGGCGCTGCTCCTGCCGAAGCGGCGGCCGGGGGGACGAAGCCCGCTCTGGCAGCAGCGCAAGCGCGCCGCGGATCTGCTCGCGGTCGCGGCACGATTCGGCTCGTTCCCGATGCTGCTCGAGGCCTACCGGGAGTGCCTGCGGGACGTGTTCGACATCCCGGCGCTGGTGGCGACGCTGCGGCGGATCGAGAACCGCGAGATCAAGACGGTGACCGTCGATTCGGCCATCCCCTCGCCGTTCGCGTCGGCGCTGCTGTTCGGCTACGTCGCCAACTACATCTACGACGGTGACGCGCCGCTCGCGGAGCGGCGGGCGCAGGCGCTCGCCATCGATCAGAACCAGCTGCGGGAGCTGCTCGGCGAAGCGGAGCTGCGCGAGCTGCTGGACGAGGATGCGCTGGCCCAGGTCGAGGCGCAACTGCAGCACCTCGACGCGATGCACCAGGCGCGCAGCGTCGACGGGCTGCACGATCTGTTGCTGCGCCTCGGAGATCTGACCACGGCGGAGATCGCGGCGCGCAGCCGGATCGAGGCAGCACCGGCCATCGCCGCGCTGGTGCAGACCCGCCGTGCGATCGCCGTCAGCATCGCCGGCGAGCCGCGGCACGTGCCGGTCGAGTACGCCGGCCGATATCGTGACGCGCTGGGCGTGCCGCTGCCGATGGGATTGCCGGACTCGCTGCTGCAGCCGGTGCCGAGTGCCGGCCTCGACCTGGCACGGCGGTATGCGCGCACGCACGGACCGTTCACCACCGACAACTTCGCCGAGCGCTACGGTCTCGGCCGCTCGACCGCGCACCTGCTCCTCAAAGAGGTCGCCGCCAACGGCCGGCTGCTCGAGGGAGAGTTCCGGCCCGGCGGCAGCGGACGCGAGTGGTGCGATTCAGACGTGCTGCAGTCGGTGCGCCGCCGATCGCTGGCGAAGCTGCGCAAGGAAGTGGAGCCGGTGGATCCGCCGGTGCTGGGCCGGCTGATTACTTCGTGGCAGGGCGTGATCCGGAAGCGCAGCGGGCTCGACGCGCTGCTGGACACCATCGAGAACCTGCAGGGGGCGCCGCTGCCGGCGTCGATCTTCGAGACCGAGATCCTGGCAGCGCGCATCGACGGCTACAACCCGGCGGATCTCGACGCGCTGACCGCCGGAGGCGAGATCGTCTGGTGCGGCGTCGAGCCGCTCGGCGATCGCGACGGACGGGTGGCGCTCTACTTGACCGATCACTTCGGACGGCTCCGTCGAGAGGAGCCGGTCCCCGAGCTGTCGCCGCGCGAGCAGGCGATCGTCGCGCACCTCGCGGAGAGCGGCGCGTCGTTCTTCAGCGATCTGCACCGCGCGGCCGGCGATGGCTATCCGGCCGAGACCGTGGAGGCGCTGTGGGATCTGGTCTGGAAGGGGCAGATCACCAACGACACGTTTCACGCGCTGCGGGCCTTCACGCGTCCGCCGCAACGCAGCCGCCGCCGCGGGGCCGGCCGCGCCGCCGCGCATCTTCCGCAGCCGGCGGGTCGCGCCTCCGTCAGCCGAAGGCCGCTGGTCGCTGGTGGCCAGCCGGGGAGCGGCGCGCGTGTCCCCCACTGAATGGTCCACCGCCACCGCGCAGCAACTGCTGTCGCGCTACGGCGTGGTGACCCGCGACGTCGCGGCGGCCGAAGGCATCAGCGGTGGGTTCAGCGCGGTGTACGACGTGCTCAAGGCGCTCGAGGATGCCGGGCGGATCCGCCGCGGCTATTTCGTCGGCGGCGTCGGCGCCACGCAATTTGCGCTGCCCTCGGCCCTCGATCTGCTGCGATCGCTGCGCGAGACGCCAGACGACCCGGAAACGGTGGCGCTCGCCGCCACGGATCCCGGCAATCCCTACGGCACGCTGCTCCCCTGGCCGGCCGATCCCGAGCGCGCCGACGCCGGCCCCGCCTTCGCCAAAGGCGTCGGCGCGGCAGGCCCGCTTCGCCAAGGCTCGGCGCGGCAGGCGCGACCACACGCAGCGTCGGATCGCTGGTGATCCTGGTGAACGGCGCGCTCGGCGCCTACATCAGTCGCGGCGCGCGCCAGCTGCAGGTCTTCCTGCCCGACGACGAGCCGGCGCGGTCGACGGTGGCGCGCGCGGTGTCGGCGCGGCTCGCGGAGCTGGCGAGAGCCGCGGGACTGCTGATCGCCGAAGTCGACGGCATCCCGACCGTCGAGCACGCAATCGCGCCGTACCTGGTCGGCGCCGGGTTTGCGCCTTCGGCGATGGGGTTCATGATGCGGCGGGCGCCGGCCGCGATTCCCAGCTTCAACCTCGATCTGGATGAAGAGGGCGATCCGGCAGACGAGGACGCCGCGGACATCACCAAGCGGCATGCCTGAAGGCGATACGATCTTCCGCGCCGCGCGGACGCTGCATCGTGCGATGGCCGGAAAGCCGATCGTCCACTTCGAGTCGGTGTTCCCCGCGTTGACCCGCGTCCATGTCGACGCACCGCTCACCGCCCGGACGCTCGACAGCGTCTCCGCCTCGGGCAAGCACCTGCTGATGACGTTCTCAGGGGGCCTCGTGCTGCGGACCCACATGCGGATGAACGGCAGCTGGCACATCTATCGTCCGGGCGAAGCGTGGCAGCGGCCCCGCCGCGACATGCGGATCGTGGTGGCGACCGCGGACTTCGTCGCCGTCGGTTTCAACATTCCGGTGGCGGAGCTGGTGGCCGCCCGCGATCTCGGGCGCCATCGCGAGCTGCGCCAGCTCGGGCCCGATCTGCTGGCGGAGAGCTTCGACGCGGCCGAGGCGCTCCGGCGCATGAAGGCGCGGTCCGCTGAGGCGATCGCCGACGTGCTGCTCAACCAGCGGGTCATGGCCGGCATCGGGAACGTCTACAAGTCGGAGGTGTTGTTCGCATGCCGCGTCAATCCGTTCACCCCGGTCGGAAACGTCGGCGATCAGGCCCTCGGGCGTCTCGTCGCGACGGCGCGGCGGCTGCTCCTCGCCAACGTCCACTCATCGCTGGCGCCGATGACGACTTATACCGGCTATCGCCGCACCACCAATCGCGACAATCCGAGCGAGCGGCTGTGGGTCTATGGCCGCGCCGGCAAGCCGTGCCGCCGCTGCGGGACCAGCGTGAAGATCGACAAACAGGGCAACGACGCGCGGCTGACCTACTGGTGTCCGGCATGCCAGCCGGCGAGCAGTGGATCGGAGAGGACGCGGTGAGCGTGTGAACGTCTCGATCATCATCACGCCGCTGCTGGCAGTCGTGTGGATGGCGTTGTTCGTTGGCCTGTTGGCGTCTGCCGCGGCGCTGTACGGCCACTATCTGGTGTTGCCCGCGTGGCTGACGGGTCCGGAAATCTGCAAACTCGAGCACGGTGGCTGCCAGGTACTCTTCCGCTCTCCCCGCGCCCGCCTGCTCGGCGTCCCGAACGCCGCCCTCGGGATCCTGCTGTACGTGATCCTGGCGGCCGGCCTGATCGCCGGCACTCCTCCCCTGCTGCTGTTCGCGCTGACCTGGCCGGCCGTCGCCATGAGCGCGTTCCTCGGCTACGGCCTGATCGTCCATCATCGCCAGTGCCGCATCTGCTGGGCGGGTCACATCGCCAACGCAGTGCTCTTCCTGGCGCTGGGGTTGCTCGCGGTGTAGGCGAAGCCTTCGGCTTCGCTGTCCGCTGTCCGCGGTCCGCGGGTTCGCGGTTCGCGGGTTCGCGGGTTCGCGGCTTCGGGAAGATCGCGGGGGCGGGGGCAGAATTCAGGTTGTAAGGCATTTGTGCCGCTGGTCTTTAGACCCCGCGACTGGCAGCTTGGATAGGCGTTCTATCACCGGCCGTACATCGCCTGGGTCATCAGCCAGGCAATCGTGACGGCGCCGCCGAGCGCGAGCAGGGCGAGGATTGCTCCCGCCGCCATGCTCCACAACGGCGAGCGGCGGCACGCCCACCACATAAAGCGGGAGGCGCCGGCCGTGACGAGTGCTGCGCCGAGAACGATGAGGGCGGCGGAGAACATGTCGTCCCGCTGGTGATTCTAGACGCGGTGCTCGTGCACGCTGCTGACGACGGCCGCGCACACGGGGGCTGAAGACCTCTCGACCTCCATCCGCCGGCCCGACCGTGCCCCCAGCGAACCCGCGAACCCGCGAACCGCGCACCCGCGGACGCCGGACCGCTGGCCACGGATTGCGGGACGCGGACTTGACGATATGCGTCGCGAAGCTATATTGTCTCGCCACATATGGCCCCACACACCGAGCTGAAGCGCGGCAGCGCCGACCTGATGATCCTGGCGGTGCTCGAGGAACAGCAGCGCCACGGCTACGACATCGCCCGGCTGATCGACGACCGGTCGGGCGGGGTGCTGCGCTTTCACGTGGGCTCGCTCTATCCGATGCTCTACCGCATCGAGCGGCGGGGATGGATCGAGGGACACTGGCTGGAGAAGAGCGGGCAGCGGCGGCGCCGCTACTACAAGCTGTCGCCGGCCGGAAAGAAGATCCTGATCGAACAGCGCGCCAGCTGGCACGAGCTGCTGTCGGCCCTGCAGCGCGTGGCCCGCCTCGATCCGATCGGGTAGCCACGATGGACTTCAGACCTCACGTCCGCCGTCACCTGCCACCGCTGGCCATCGCCCGCGAGCCCGAGATCGTCGACGAGCTCGCCCAGCACCTGCACGACCTGTATGACGAGGCGCTCGCGGCGGGGTTGACCGGCGACGCCGCCATCGCCCGGGCGCTCAGCGCGCTGCCGGGCGAGCGAGCCGAGCTGGCGCGCGACCTCGAATCGGCGAGCCGCTCGCTCCCCGGACTGATCGTCGATCGCTGGCACCTTGCCGACGCCAACCTTGCGGCTCCGAGAGAGGGACGATTCACCATGCTGAGCGACATCAGTCGAGACCTGCGCTACGCCCTGCGGATGCTCGCCACCGCCCCGACGTTCACCGCGATCGTCGTGATCACGCTGGCGCTCGGCGTCGGCGCCAACGCGCTGATCTTCACCGCGGTCGACGCGATTCTGCTCGAGAGCTCGGCGCTGGCCGACACCCGCACGCCTGGTCAGCGTCTACAACGCAGAACACCGACGGCCGGTCACGATTCTCGACCGTGTCGTTCCCCGACTACGCGGACGTCCGCGATGCCGGCATCTTTCCAGGATGCGGCCGCGTACGGCGGCATCTCGGTGTCGCTCGACACCGGCGCGGAGTCGGAGTCGATTCCCGGCGAGCTGGTCACCGGCAACTACTTCCGCGTGCTCGGCGTCGTCGCCGGCGTACGGCCGCGCCTTTGTCCCCGAGGAGGATCGGCCGGGCGCCCCGGTGCACGTCGCCGTGGTGTCGCACGCGTTCTGGCAGAACCGGCTCGGTGCCTCGGCCGTCGGCGATCGGCCGCGACATCGAACTGAACGGATCGCGCTACGTGGTGATCGGCGTGGCGCCGCGGCGGTTCGTCGGCGCCACGCATCGGCCGCGCACCCGACGTCTGGCTGCCGATGGCCCTTCAGCAAGAAGTCCGTCCGCCCTCCGCGGGCCTGCGGCGTGCCCTCGGCGGCACCGACCTGCTCGGCCAGCGCGGGCCGCGCTGGCTGAACATCGTGGCCCGGACCCGCCCCGAGACCACGGAGGCGCAGCGGACGGCGACGCTTGGACGTGCTCGGACGGCGGCTCCGTGAAGCGTATCCCCAGACCAACGGCCCGCGGGCCTTTCATGAGGTCCCGCTCGGCGAGGGTCCGGGTGTGCGGACGTCGACGCGCCCGATGCTCTATCTGCTCGCGGTTTCGGTCGGGCTCGTGCTGCTGATCGCCTGCGCCAACGTCACCAGCCTGCTGGTGGCGCGCTCGGTCTCGCGGCGGCGCGAAACCGCGGTTCGAGCCGCGGTCGGCGCCAGCCGGACGAGGCTGATCCGGCAGTGGCTGACCGAGTCCCTGCTGCTGGCCCTGCTGGGCGGCCTGTGCGGGCTCGTGCTGGCCCGGTGGGGTGCGCCGCTCCTGCACGTCGCGGGCATCCCTCCGGAGATCGATCTCGAGCGTGAGCGATCGCGTGCTGGCCTTCACCTTCGCGATTGCCGCGGCGAGCGGCATCCTGTCCGGGCTCGCCCCGGTCCTGCACACGCTCCGCGGCGACACCATTTCGGCGCTGCGCGACGAAGGCGGCGCGGTCGCGACCGGCATCCGCGCGGCGCGGTGGCGGCGGGGGTTCGTCGTGTTCCAGGTGGCGATGAGCCTGATGCTGCTGGTCGGCGCCGGCCTCTTCCTGCGCACGCTCCGCAACGCCAACGCCATCGATCTCGGCTATCAGATCGATTCGACGATGGTGGCGGACATCAACCTCGATGTGCGCGGCTACAGCCAGGAAGCCGGCCTCGCCGTCTACCGCCAGATTCTCGATCGGCTGCGATCGGCGCCGGGCGTCGCCGCGGCCGGCGCGGCCAGGGTCACCGTGCTGAGCGGCGGCGCGCGAACCGTGTCGGTCAGCCTCGACGGCCAGCGCATCCGCGCGGACGGCGCCAACAACCTCGACGTCCGCGTCAACGTGGTGAGCGACGGCTACCTGCGCACGCTCGGCATCCCGATCCTGCGCGGCCGCGATTTCACGCGCCGACGATGGTCCGGCGTCGGTGCCCGTGGCGATCGTCAGCCAGGCGCTGGCGACGCGACTGTGGCCGGACCAGGACCCGATCGGCAAGCCGATCGGCGACGGCCAGACCCACGCCGCGGTGGTGGGCGTCGTGCCCGACACCGTGTATCGCAGCGCGCTCGAGCGCGAACCGCCGCCGTTCTATTACGTGCCGCTGGCGCAGAACTACGAAGTCCGGCGTGGGATTGCACGTCCGGCGCGACGGCGGCGATCCGCTTGCGTTGCTGTCGGCGATTCGCACGGCGGTGCACGACGTCGATCCGCGGCTCGCGATCGCACGGCCGCAGCGTCTGCGCGACATCTTCGATCTCTCGATTTCCGGTCAGCGGATGATGGCGATGCTGGTTGGCGCCTTCGGCGGGCTCGCGCTGCTGCTGGCAACGGTCGGCGTCTACGGGATCATGGAGCACGCGGCGGCGCAGCGCCGCCAGGAGATTGGCATCCGGCTGGCGCTCGGCGCCGCACCGTCATCTATCTTCGGCTTGATTCTCGGAGATGGGCTCCGCCTGGTGGCGATCGGCACCGCGATCGGACTGGTGGCCGCGTTCGCGACCACCCGGTACATCCAGAGCCTGCTGTTCGGCGTCGATGCCATCGATCCGGCGACGTTCGTTGCCGTCAGCGCTGATCCTGGCCGGCACCGCCGCGCTCGCGTGCCTGATGCCGGCACGGCGCGCGATGAGAGTTGATCCTGGGCGCGCGCTTCGCGCGCGCTAAGTCAAATCCCAAGCTCCAAGCCGCCAAATCCCAACCACGCCCAACTTCCAAATCCCAAGGAACTCCCAACTCCCAACTCCTCGAATCGGAAGGGTTGGGAATTGGGACGTTGGGATTTGGGACTTGGGCGTGGTTGGAATTTGGGACTTGGGAGTGGTTGGGATTTGGAGCTTGGAGCTTGGGATTTGTCTCACCGCTCTCTGACGACAGTCCTGTACGACCCATCGCCCTGCGGCACCCGGTCGACGTAGAGCCGCGTCGCAGGCGTGCGGATCGCCGCGCCGGTGGTCGCCACTGCCGGCGTCGTGTACGACGCCGCCTGCAGCAGTGAGTCGACCAAAGGGGTGGCGCTGCCCCCGACCGTGTGCGGCGCGGGATCGTGAAGGGTGCAGATCTCCGAAGGCATGGCGCCCACCTGGAACAGGTCCTCGTAGACCTTCGGCTCGGGCGGATCGCCAGGGGTCGCGGGCGGCGGCGTGGATGAATATGCCGCGCCGACCACCGCCGGCAGCGGGCTCACCACGTCGATGGTCTCCTCGTCGCAGTGCGGGCCGGCGCGCATGCCGGTCAGGCGGCAGATCCGGACCTTCTCGACATCCGACGGCATCCGATACCAGTCGGGCTTCGCGCCTCTGGTCGCGGCGGTCATGAACCGGGCCCACGCCGGCGCGGCCACCGTGCCGCCGAATCCATCGCGCATGATCGGCGCCGGCTGATCGAGGCCGAACCACACGCCGGTCAACAGGTGCGGCGTATAGCCGATGAACCAGGCGTCGGCATAGTCGTCCGTGGTGCCGGTCTTGCCGCCCGCCGGCAGCTTGAAGCCCGCCGAACGAACGCGGGTCGCGGTGCCGCTGGTGATGACGTCCGAGAGCATGCTGGACATCAGATAGGCGGTGGTCGAGCTGATTGCCTGAATGTGGCGCTCCTCGGCAAACCAGACGGTGGTGCCCGACTGGTCCTCGACGCGCAGCACCAGCCGCGGCGAGGCGACGGAACCCTGATTCGCGAAGGCGCTGTAGGCGGCGGTGAGCTCCAGCAGGGTGACCTCTCCGGTCCCGAGCGCCAGCGACGGCACGATCGGCAGCCGCGAGGCGATGCCGAGCCGCTGCGCGTAGTAGATCGCCGTGGTCACTCCGACCTGCTGCAGGAGCTGCGCGGCGGCGCGGTTGCTCGACACCTTCAACGCCCCGCGCACGGTGTATTCGTCGCGTTCGTGTCCGCCGTTCGGCATCCAGTCTTCAGAGCCTTCGATCGGCGTGTCGAGGTGCTTGAGGAGCGTCCCCGGGGAGAAGCCGCGTTCGAGCGCCGCCGCGTAGATGATCGGCTTGAAGGCGGATCCCGCCTGCCGGCGCGCCTGGGTCGCGCGGTTGAAGCTGCTCTCGCGAAAATCCCGCCCGCCGACGATGGCGTAGACGTCGCCGGAAATCGGGCTCATCGCGACCAGGCTGCCCTGGAGGTCGCGTGCACTCTTGCGCGCGCCGGCAATCTGCTCGATCCGCTTGGCGATCGCCTGCTCCGCCTGCTGCTGCATCTCGGGGTCGTAGGTCGAGTAGACGCGAAGGCCGCCTCGCAGCACCCGGTCGGCGCCGAACAGTTGAACGAGCTGCCGGCGCACTTCCTCCTGGAAGTACAGGCCGTTGGTGCCGCTGGCCGCGCTCGCCGTCGCGGCGATGTTCTTGTGGGACTCGCCGGGGATGCTGGTGGCCGCGGCGGCCTGGAAATCAGACACTGAGATGCGCCCCTGATTCCGCATCAAGGCCAACACCAGGTTCCGCCGTTTGGTCGCGCGCACCTGTGAGACGCATGGAGCATCGGCCGACGGCGACCGTACCAGTGCGGCGAGCAGCGCCGCGTCGGCGAGGCTGAGATCCGCGGCCGACTTTCCGAAGTAGCCGCGCGAGGCCGCTTCCACGCCGTAGTAGCCCTCGCCGAAGTAGACCGTGTTGAGATATTCCTCGAGGATTCGCGCTTTCGAGTAGCGTTCCTCGAGACGGGCCGCCAGCAGGATTTCGCGAATCTTGCGCTCGTAGGTCCGGACCGCCGACAACTGCGCCGCTCGAGCGAGTTGCTGCGTGATGGTGCTGCCTCCCTCGACGATCCGTCCCGCGCGCACATTCCGCCAGGCAGCCCCGACGATCCGCACCGGATCGATGCCGTAGTGCTGGAAGAATCGTCGATCCTCGACCGACAGAACCGCCTGCACCATGTGCGGAGAGACGCGATCGAGCGGAACCGACGTCCGCTGCTCGACGAAGAAGCTGAAGGCCGGCTTGCCGTGGCGATCGAAAACGATGGTGGATTGCGGCCGCGGCGCGATGCTGGTCAACGCGCCGGCGCGGTCGAGCTCAGTGGCGACCGATGCGGTGAAACGAGCGACGCGCCACGCCGCGATCGACGCCGCACCCGCCATCACGATAACCCCGGCTATCAGACCGCAGCGCCGCATTCCATGGCCCCCGGTGCTCTTTCAGCAACGCGGGTGCCACGTCAATCATTGAGGAATTCAATTGAGATCGCGGCGATGGCTCAGTTCAGGCCAGGGTGTAGGTAGCGGGCTACACACCTCACACTCTGTTTCTGAGCATCAGCTCCCGGGGATGCGGCTCGAGATACGTCTGCCCGAGCAAGTAGCCGACCTGGTGCGTTCGCACGTGGTGGCGCAGCAGCGTCAGCGGCACGACCAGCGGCACGAGCTCGCGGCGGTACTCGTCGATGCACGCCGTCAGCTCCTGCTTCGACGCCGCATCGAGCAGCTTCTTGAGATGCCCGGCCATGTGCATCAGCACGTTGGTGTGCCGGCGCGCGGTCGCGATCAGACGCCATCGCCTTCATGAACCGCGACTCGTACTCCGCGCGAAGTATCGCCCGCGGCATGGTGGCAGCGCCCGCGACGAGCTGTCCGAGCTCGCGGTAGCGGGTGGTCGAGTGTGAGAGCAGCGACATCTTGTGCGCGGTGTGGAACTGAACCAGACCGCCGACTGTCCACCGGCCGGCGAAGCACCGCTGCAGACGCTGATACGCGAACACCCGCTCGATGAAGTTCTCGCGGAGCCGCGGATCCGAGAGCCGCCCCTCCTCTTCGACGGGAAGGTTGGGGAATCGCGGCAGCAGCGCCGCGGCGAAGATCCCACGTCCGTTCCGCTCGGGCGTGCCCGATTCGCCGAAGACCTTCACGCGCTCCATCCCGCAGCTCGGGGAGTCCTTCTTGAGGATGTAGCCGGAGAGATCCGCGCGATCGAGCTCGGACAGGCGGCTCTTGGACCAGGCCACCATCGCGGCGGTGTGATCGATCCCGGTTCGGGTGGTGACCATGCGCACGGTCGCGTCTGCCGCGCGCACCAGCCGCAAGGTCTCGCGCGGCGTGCCCATGCCGACCTCCACCTCGGGGCACACGCGGACGAACTGCACGTGCGGCGCCAGGACGACGGTCAGGAAGGAATCGCGCTTGTGGCCGCCGTCGAAGCGGACCTGATCGCCAAGCAGGCATGCGGAGATGCCGATCCGCGGCCGATCGTCAGGCTCGGGAGCCACTAGTCCCCGAGCACCGCCGTGACCATGATCTCGACTAGCCCATCACCGGCGACGAGCGGCGTCACCACGGTGGCGCGGGCCGGGAAATCCGCGCCGAAGAAGGCGCGGTATTCGTCGTTCATGGTGCCGAACGCCGCCGCATCGGTCAGGTAGACGAGCCCCTCGACGACGTCGGCCGGAGACGCGCCCGCATCCGCGAGGGTGCGGCCGATCTTCGCCAGCGTCTCGCGCGTTTGCGCCGCCACGTCCCCCGCCGTCGCCGGCGAATTACCGAGCATCCCCGACACGTAGAGATGCCGGCCCGAGCGGATGGCGGGACTGATGGGAATGCCCGGCGGCGGCGCGCCAATCGCCTGCCGCGGGCCAGACGCGGCGACGAACGTCATCTCGACCACCGCTTCCGGGCCGGCCAGCCCCGACTGCACCGTGGCACGGGCCGGCGGGGCGTCCGGAAAGAATTCCCGGTAGACCTCGTTCATCGCCGTGAAGTCGGATGCACTCGTGAGATAGACGCGGGCGCTGACCACGTCGCGAAACGTGAGGCCCGCCGCCTCGAGGAGCTGGCTGGCGTTGTCCATGATCGTGCGCGTCTGAGCGCGCACGTCGCCCTGGACGAAGGTGTTGTCGGCACCGCGACGCGACACGAGTCCGGAGAGAAACAGCGTGCTGCCATTCCGAATCGCATAGCTGTAGGGATTGGCCGACGGCTTCCAGCCCTGCGGCAGGACGATCACGCGCTCGGCGCCGCGCGGCACCGCCACCATCGAGATCTCGATCCTGGCGTCGGGGACGACCAGCTTGGTGATGACGGTCGTGCGGGTCGGCGGATCGCCGGGCCAGAAGGCACGGTACGCCTGATTCATCGCCTGGAAATCGGAGGCCGACGTCAGGTAGACCATCACCGCCACCACGTCGTCCAGCGACGACCCGGCGGCGTGCAGGACCTCGCGCATCCGCTCGAGCGTGCGGCGGGTCTCGGTCGCGATGCGGGCATCCGGCGCGGACTCGTCGTCGAGATCCTCGGCGAGCGTCCCCGAGAGGTAGATGAAGCCGCCCGCCTTCACGGCGACGCTGTACGGACTGGCAGGCGTGGGTCCGAACGGGATGATCTGTTTGTTGGAAGAGGGCATCGTGTCGGTTCAGGGCACCGACATTACCACTTCTTTTTGAACAACCGCCACCAGGTCGAGACTTCGATTCCGAGCCAGTCCCACCATTTGTCGAGCGCGGACCGGTCGCCGTTGAGGATCAGCTCGCGGGTGACCCCTTCGGGCGGAGGCGCCAGCGCGGCGAGCCGATCGTAGACGCGGCCACGCTCCTCGAGCGAGCCACGCGTCAACAGGTGCCACAGCGTCAGCGCATCGCGCCGGCGCGCGCTGGAGAGCACGAGATCGAACGCGCCGTCGCGGCGCGGATCGCTCGATGGAGCGAAATCGAGGATCATCAGCGCCTCGCCGTAGCCAGAGGGCGCATCCTCGTAGCGCGGCGTCCCTGGCCCGCGATCGGTGCGGATCGCGCAGGCTGCCCCCTCGGGAATGTAGGCGGTGCGACCGTCCCGCTCGAGGCCGACCCAGCCGCTCGTCACCCGCAGCATGCCGTCGTCCTCGTCCATCTGAAGGGTGTAGGCGCAGCCGAGATCGATCGCCGTCGCCGCCGCGGTGTTGACGACGAACAGCTTCGGCGGCGCCCAGATCCGCGCATGGATGGTGCCGCGGTCGAGCGCCATGCGGTGAACGCGATCGTTCGCCACCAGCTGCAGCCGGCTGTTCGCCTCGACGTCGACCGTGCCGATGCCGCCGACCGCGACCCTGGCGCGCGACCCGTTGTCGGTGACCAGCCAGTCGCCGCGGCTCATCCGCGCGCGGGTGGTCACCGCCCGCCCGTCGACCGCGGGTGCGCCAGAAAGGCTGCGCACGCTCCAGTCCGCCCTCCGCAGCAGCAGCGTGATCGACACACCTCCGACCAGCAGCACCAGTGCCGCGGCGGCGGCCAGCCAGGGCGCTGATCGCCAGCGCACGCGGCGCCGGCCGGCCTCGCGATTGGGCAGCGACGGAAGCGTGCGTTGATGGCGCAGCGGCCTGAGCGTTTCCTCGAGGCGCACGATCTCCTCGTCTGGCACCCCGGTGCCGTCCCAGAGGTAGTCGTTCGGCGCGTCGGGTTCGTGGTCGGTCATCGTTCGATCCGCTCGCGCAGCAGCTTCATCCCGCGGTGGAGGTTCACGCGCACCGACGCCGCGGTCAGGCCGGTGCGCGCGGCAATCTCCGGTCCGGTCATGCCTTCGACCAGCCGCAGCACCAGCGTTTCGCGATAGGCCTCGGGCAACGAGCGGACAATCTCGAGCAAACGCGCGGCGTCGGCGCGCGCGGCGGTGTCGTCATGCGCCGCGAGATCGGCCGGCAGCTCGACGGAATCAGCAGCGTGCCGATGGAAATCGACGGCGCGATTGCGCGCAATCATCGCCAGCCATCCGCCGAACGCGGCCGGCTCCCGGAGTCCGGCGAGCCGGTTCCAGGCGGTCAGGAACACGTCCTGGACCAGATCCTCGACGTCGACTCGCGGGACTCGGGCCAGCAGCAGCCCGTGGACCACCCGCGCGTACCGCTCGTACAGCTCGCCGAACGCCGACTGGTCGCCTCGCTGCGCCGCCGCCGCCAGCTTCCCGTCGTCGGCCGCGTGGGCGGGCGTGAACCGGACGCTGGTCATCGGTCGGGGGGAAGCCGCGTCGGGCAGAAGCGAGGCCTGCAGCCATCGGACAGCGGAGTCCACTCAGGGAAAGACGGTCGCGCGAGGCCGGCGTTAACGCGATCCATGGCCGTGATGCCGCGCTAGCTTACTTGAACCTCCAGCTCGGCCGGGCCCCGCGCGCTACAATCAAACGGTTTTTCGGAGGGATCCCAATGAAGCGTGTGTTGAAGCGATCTGCAATCGTCGTGGCGCTGATGGCGCTGACCGGGGGCTCCGCGGCCGCCGAGGTGAAGACGCGCGACAAGGGGCAGGTGAAGTTCGAAGGCATGCTCGGCCGGATGGCCGGCATGTTCGGCGGCAAGGCCGCCAAGGACGGCGTCGTCACGACCAACGCCGTCAAAGGCGATCGCAAGGCCGAGATGAACGAGTCGACCGGCCGCATCGTGGACCTCAAGGAAGAAAAGGTCTACGAGCTGGACGTGAAGGACAAGAGCTACAAAGTCACGACGTTCGAGGAGCTGAGGCGGCGGCTGCGTGAGGCGCGGGAGAAGGCGGCGAAGGAAGCACCGAAGGAAGACAAGGGGGAGCAGAGCCCTCAGGACAAGCCGGCCAAGGAGCTGGAGGTCGACTTCTCGGTGAAGGAGACCGGGCAGACCAGAACGATTGCCGGCTACAGCGCCAAGGAAGTCGTGATGACGGTGACGGTCCGCGAAAAGGGCAAGGTGCTCGAAGAGAGCGGCGGCATGGTCATGACCTCCAATTCCTGGATGGGGCCGGCAATCCCGGCGATGAAAGAGCTCGCCGACTTCGAGCGGCGCTACTGGACGGCGATCGCCCCCGAGGCCGCCGGGATGTCCGCCGAACAGATGGCCGCCGTCATGGCGATGTACCCGATGGTCAAGCAGGCGATGGAACGGCTCAAGGCCGAGGGCACGAAGATCGAAGGCACCCCGCTCGCGACCACCACGGTGTTCGAGGCGGTGAAGAGCAAGGCGGAGCTGGAACAGGGGACGCAGCAGAACAGCGGCGGCGGCCTGGGCGGCATGCTGGCCCGCCGGATGAACAAGAACGCCGACAAGCCGCGCGCCACGATTTTCACCGTCAACACCGAGACGCTCGAGGTCTCGACGGCGGTCGCCCCCGAGGACCTGCAGATCCCCGCGGGCTTCAAGGAGAAGAAGTAGGATCAGGAGGATTGATGCAAAAGGGTGCAGGCCAGCCGGCGCGCGTGGCGCGCCGCCGTTTTCTGAAGACCGTGCCAGCGGCCCTGGCCGCCGGGATCGCCGGTCCCGCCCTGGCGCGTCAGGCTCAGGAGCCGCAGCGGATCGACAAGGCGACGCTCGAATGCGCCGAGAAAATCATCGGCATCGATTTCTCCGACGCCGAACAGCAGCAGGCCCTGACCGGCGTCAATACCAGCCTCGCCAACTTCGAGCGGCTGCGCCAGTTCGAGATTCCGCTCGACACCGAACCGGCGATCACGTTCCGGCCTTATCTGCCGGGTCGGAAGCCTAAACCAGGCGCGACGCCCAACGCCAAGATCAAGACCACGACTGCCGCGCCCGGGACGCGCCGCACCTCCGTCGAGGAGCTGGCATTTCTGCCGGTGGCCACCCTGGCGACGCTGGTGCGAAAGCGGGATGTCTCCTCGACCGAGCTGACGCAGATGTATCTCGCGCGGCTCAAGAAGCATGGGCCGGCGCTCAATTGCGTGGTCACGCTCACCGAAGATCTGGCATTGGCGCAGGCCGCACTGGCGGACAAGGAGATCAAGGCCGGACGCTACCGCGGGCCACTGCACGGGATTCCGTGGGGCGCGAAGGATCTCTTCGCGACCAAGGGCATCGCCACGACCTGGGGCGCGGCGCCGTATCAGAACCAGGTCTTCGACTACGACGCCACCGTCGTCGAGCGGCTGCGCGATGCGGGCGCGGTGCTGGTGGCCAAGCTGTCGCTGGGCGCGCTGGCGCAGGGAGACAACTGGTTTCGCGGACAGACCAAGAACCCGTGGAACGGGCGCGGCTCGAGCGGGTCCTCCGCCGGCCCCGGATCGGCGACGGCCGCCGGGCTGGTCGGCTTCGCGCTGGGGACCGAGACGCGCGGGTCGATCATCTCGCCGGCGGCGGCCAACGGCGTGGTCGGCCTTCGTCCGACCTACGGCCGCGTGAGCCGCTTCGGGGCCATGGCCCTCAGCTGGACGATGGACAAGATCGGGCCGATGTGCCGCTCGGTCGAGGACTGCGCGCTCGTGTTCAACGCGATCTACGGGCCCGACGGCCGCGATGACACCGTCGTCGACGCGCCGTTCGAGTGGAATCCCGAAGTGCCGCTGTCGAAGCTGCGGATCGGGTATGTCAAGACCGAGTTCGAGGCGCAGCCGGTGGCGCTGGCGGCCGCGGCGACGGCGGGGGACGGGGCCGCGGCGGGCTGACACCGGAGCAGCAGCGCGCGCGAGAACGAAGCGCGGCTGAAACTCCTCAATGGGACGCTGGACGTCTACCGGAAGGCGGGCGCGACGATTCAGCCGATCGAGGTGCCCGCGCTCGACATCGCGAACACGATCGGCTTCATCCTCAGCGTCGAGGCCGCGGCCGCGTTCGACGACCTGACGCGCAGCAAGGACATCTCAGATCCCTCGCTCAACACCTGGCCGAACAGCTTCCGCACCCACCGCTACGTGCCGGCGGTCGAATACATCCGCGCGCAGCGGGCGCGAACGCTGATCATCCGCGAGATGGACAAGCTGATGTCGCAGTACGACGTCTTCATCTCCTCCACCGCGAGCCGGACGCTGGGGCTGACCAACCTGACCGGCCACCCCGCCGTGGCACTCCGCGCCGGGTTCCTGGAGGAGACGCCGATCGATTTCATGATCACGGGACGGCTCTACGAGGAGGCCACGTTACTGCGGGTCGCGCTGGCGCACGAGCAGGCGACGACGTGGCATACGAGGACGCCGGCGCTGACGTGAGTTGCGACGACAGCCGCTTGTCAAAACCTACAGGAGATCAGGTGACCAGAGTTGCTCAGTCCTGCCTGACCTCCTGTCAAAGCTCACAGGCCCGCGGACTGCCCTGAGTGCCGCTGAAGCTACCCGGATGCCGCAAGCCACGCGGCGATAGCGTGGCAACTCCACGTCAGCGCGCCGGGCGTCCGCCGCTCGTTCTTCACCAGCGCCGAGAGCACCCGGCCCTGTTCGAAGTCGCCGAGCTTCTCGGCGGCGTCGATGTAGGCGTCGCGGCCGGCGCGGCTCAGCGGCTGGGTCGAGGCCACCGCGAGCAGCACTTGCGCGCGTTCGAAGTTCGAGCTGACCCCTTGCGCCGAGCGCAGCAGCTCGAGGGTCGACTCGTCCGACAAATCCGACCGCCTCGCCAACTGCTGCAGGATCTTTCCGCGTTCGAAAGCCGAACTGATTGACCCGACGGCGCGGAAGAACGGCGCGCGCACCGATCCCTCGATCGAATTGGTCTTGACGAACTGCTGCAGGACCACTCCCTTCTCGAAGTCCGAGCCAACCGTGGCCGTGGACTCGAGCACGGCGCTTCGCACCTCTGGTGACAGGTCCGTCCGCTGGAGCACCGTCTTCAGCACCTTCGCCTGTTCGAAGGCGCTGCCGACGGTGGCCAGGGCCTTGAAGAACGGCCCGCGCACGGTACCGTCGAGCGGTTGCTGGCCAACGAACTGGACCAGGAGCGACGCTTCCTCGATGGTCGGAGTCGATGCTCGTGCTGACATCGAGCACGCCGGCGGCAATCGCGGACGGCACCGTACCAGTCTTGAGGATGGACGAGAGCACTTTACGGAGCTCGAAGTCCGATCCGATCGATCTCGCCGCCTCGAGGTAGGCGCGTCGCGTGCCATCGTCGGCGATGAGCCGGTTGTTGGCGATCAGGAAGGAGGCGAGCTCGAAGTCCGAATCGATCTGGGTGCCGGCCTGAGCGAAGGCCCGCTGCACGTCGGAGGCGCTCAAGCCCGGCGACTTCATCAGCTCGTTGAAATACACGCGCTTTCCCCAGCTGCCTTCCACCAGGGCGATCTCCGCCAGCACGCCGGTGACGCCCCCCGATTTGAGGATCCGGGCGACCCGCGCCGGTGCGCCGATGCCGCTCTGCCGGATGAATCGCGGCAGCATCGCCGCGAGCCACTTGCGGCCTTCGGGATCGTATGGCTTCTCGGTCCAGCCGATCCAGAACCGGCGCAGGATGTCCCCGTTGCCGTCGGCGGTGAACTCGACCGCGTTGTCGGACGCCAACCAGCGGCGGCCTTCCCTGATCCGCAGCATCCCCCCCGGACTGATTCGCGCCACGTCAGTGTCGTCCGCGGTGAACTCGATCTCGCCCCGATAGTTGACCTCGAGCTTCTGGCCGTTGTCGGACCAGACGTAGTTGCCGCTCTGTTCTCCACCCTCAGCTGGCGCGCCGGCCGAGGGCCGCGCCGGTGCTGGCGATCGCCGGTTCAACCTGCGCAATCGCGGCGGCCACGGCCGCGATCGCCGGCGTGGTGGCGGTCGTGGCCGGCGTCGTGATCCGGGACATCTCGGCGTTCGCCGCAACCACCGCGGCCACCGCCTCTTCGGTCGAAGGCTGGACGGCAGCGATCACGGGCGCGGCGGCAGGTGTGATCTCGAGATCGCCACCGGCGACCGCCGCGGCGACGACGCGCCCGTCGCGCGGCGGCAGCCGCGGCGTGAATGGGCTGCGTCGTGGCGACCATCGCCGGCCGAGCCTCGCGGGACGGCGCCGGCGGAACGCTCGGCATGACCGGAGCGGGCGTCGACGCGACGACCTGATCATCGTCGGCCTGACGATCCCCCAACAGCGCATCGGTGTTCATCGCGCTGGCGGACAGCACGCTCAGGACCATCACCGCGAGACCGGCCGCGAGCCAGCCCGGCGCGCGGCCGGCGTGCGACGGTGCGCCAAGCAGCCGCTTGACCCGCTGCAGCAGCGAGCCGCCGGTCGCGGCGAGCGCCAGCGTCCGGTTCGACGATCGCAGCCCCTCGAGCTCCGCCAGCGCGGCGGCATAGGCCACGGGATCGCCGCACAGGCTCACCGCGAGATCGTCGCAGCAGTTCTCCCGCTCCACCCGGATGCGGTGCGAGAGCCACCACACCGCCGGATGGTAGAACAGCAGTGTTTCCACCACCGTCTGCAGCAGATTGACGAGGTAGTCGTGCCGCCGGATGTGGGCGAGCTCGTGCGCCAGAATCGCCTCGATTTGCCGCGGCGTGAGACCCGACAACACACTTCCCGGCAGCAGCACCACCGGCGTCAGCCATCCGATCACGGTCGGCACGTCGACGCGCGTCGATTCGAGGAACCGCACCGCCCGGACGATGTGGAGACGGCGCATCAGGCGGCGGGCCATGACCTCCAGCCCTTCGTGGACCGGCCGGGCATTGCGAGACTTCATCCGCTGCACCCACAGCCATCCGCTGAGCAGTCGCAGGGTGAGCATCGCGACCCCGGCGAGCCAGATCGTCAGGAGCATCGGCAGCCATCGATCGACCGGCCAGGCGACCCCGGTTTGCAGAGCGCGGCCGACAGAACGATCGGCCGCTTGCGGCGGGGTCTGACCAGCCTCCGCTAAAGCTGCGGCGGTCCGCCGGAGCCCTAGCGAAGGCGGAAGACCCCGCCCTGACAGATGACGGGGGTTGAAAGGCCCAAGGCCTCTTGTGGGGCCGGGGTCTTCAGACCCCGGCCAAGCGCGCCGAAGGTCTGGATCGCCGTGACGACCGGCATGGTCAGCATCAGCGCGAGCGCCACGGTCGAGACCACGTACCGCACGTCGGCGGCGCTCCGCCGCAACAACGCCAGGAGCGCGGCCGTCAGCACGCCGATCAGCGCGCCCTGCCAGAGGAACTGCAGGAGCGCCCAGCCGAGCGCCTGGGCCATCGGCTGCCGCAACGTTTCGTCAATCTCGATCATCATGCGCCTCCCGCCGTGCTTCGATCAGCTTCCGAATCTCGCCGAGCTCCTCGGGCGTGGCCCGCCGGGCGTTGAGCGCCTGCATCACCAGCTTCGACGAGGACCCGCCGAACGCGCGATCGAGCAGATCGCGCACCAGTTGCCGCTGGGTCTGCTCCTCGCTGAGCCGGTGGGTGTAGACGTGGGAGCGGTCGGTGTCGTCACGCCGCACCAGCCCCTTCTCCGTCATGATCTGGAGCAGCTTGAGCGCGGTGGTGTAGGCGGTCTGACCGACCCGCACCACGAGCACCTCGTGGACTTGACGAACCGTACTGGGGCCGCGTTCCCACAGCACCCGGAGAATCGCCAGCTCCGCGTCGGTCGGGCGCGGCGCCGGGGCGTTTTTCGACATGGCGCCTACTATCTACGAACTCACTTCGTATGTGTCAACGAAAACCTTCGTACATCAGGAGAAGCGGCCGCCCGTGGGGTCAAGCGGGGCGGCATATAATGCGGGGTTCAAGGGGCTGTGCACCCTTGAACCGAAGATCAGCTTAGGAGGCGGGTCGAGCTGCCGGATTTCAAGAACGGAGCAACGGAGACAACGAAGTAAACAGAGAAAACAAAATAGTTCTTTTCCGTTTTCTTCGTTGCCTCCGTTGCTCCGTTTTTGAGATCCGGTGCCGCCGTCTGTCGACCAAGCCAAACCCGAGGAAGGAGCATTCGTGGAACCCGGAACCTACGCGCGATTCGAGACCACTGAGGGCACGTTCACGATTCGTCTGTTCGAGCAGGAGGCCCCCAACACCGTGGCCAACTTCGTCGGCCTCGCCGAGGGCACCAAGGAGTGGACCGATCCCTCGACTGGCAAGAGGCGCAAGGACCCCTACTACGACGGCGTCATCTTCCATCGGGTGATCAACGGCTTCATGATTCAGGGCGGCGACCGCCTCGGCCAGGGCACTGGCGGCCCCGGATACCAGTTCGGCGACGAGTTCCATCCGTCCCGGCGCCACACCAAGGCCGGCATCCTCTCGATGGCGAACGCGGGACCGAACACCAACGGCAGCCAGTTCTTCATCACCCTGGGGCCCACCCCGCACCTCGACAACCGCCATTCGGTCTTCGGCGAGGTGGTCGAAGGGCTCGACATCGTTCAGCGCATCGGCGGGGTGGCCACCGGGCGCCAGGATCGGCCGGTCACACCGGTCGTGATGAACAAAGTCACCATCGAACGGGTCGCGTGATGGCTGACGGTCGGCCGGTCGACGAGCTGCTGCCGATCGTCTACCAGGAGCTGCGCCGGCTGGCGGCGTCGTATCTGCGGCGGGAGCGTCCGGGGCAGACGCTCCAGCCCACGGCGCTCGTCCACGAGGCCTACCTCCGTTTGATGAAGGATCGCCCCGAGCGCTGGCAGAACCGCGCGCACTTCTGCGCGATCGCCGCGCACTCGATGCGCCAGATCCTGATCGAGCGGGCGCGCGCCCGCGGCGCGCAGAAGCGCGGCGGCGCGCAACCGATGGTCACACTGGACGAGGCGCTGGTGGCCGGCGCTTCCCCGTCCGTGGATCTCGTCGCGCTGGACGAGGCGCTCGGCCGCCTCGAGCTGATCGACCCCGAACAGGCGCGCCTCGTCGAGCTGCGCTTCTTCGGCGGCCTGACCATCGAAGAGACCGCCGAGGCCATGAAGATCTCACCGGCCACCGTCAAGCGCCACTGGGCAGTGGCGCGCGCCTGGCTGGCGCGCGAGCTCGAGGGGGGACGGCCCGTGTGACGCCCGAACGCTGGCGCCAGATCAACGAGCTGTTTCATACCGCGTCGGAGCTGAATCCGGCGGAACGCGACGCGCTCCTCGACCGAACCGCACGGACCGATGCCGGACTGGCCGCGGAAGTGCGCTCGCTCCTCGCCGCGCACAAGCCGCAGGACGAGTTTCTCGAACAGCCGGCATGGGCGGTGGCGCCAACACTCGCCTTCGACGAACCGCTCACCAGGGCCGGAGAGATGGCCGGCCCGTACCGCATCGTCCGCGAGATCGGCCGCGGCGGGATGGGCGTGGTGTATGAGGCCGAAGACACCCGGCTGCGCCGATTGGTCGCGCTGAAAGCACTCCCCTCGGAATACACCACCGACCCGCTGCGGCGCGAGCGGCTGACCCGCGAGGCGCGGGCCGCGGCGGCCCTCACGCATCCGTCGATCGCGACCATCTTCGCGCTCGACGAGCTCGATGGCGCGCTCTACCTGGTCTCGGAGCTGGTGCGCGGTCAGACGCTCCGCGAAGAGCTCGCAGGGGGCCCGCTCGCCGGCGATAAATTGATCTCGACCTTGATCGATCTCGCGGCCGGGCTCGCAGCCGCTCACGCCGCCGGCATCGTCCACCGCGACTTCAAGCCCGAGAACATCGTCCGGTGCACCGACGGTGGGGTGAAGATTCTCGATTTCGGACTGGCGCGGGCCGCGGCGAGCGAGCCGCGCCTCACCCGGACCGGACTCGCGCTCGGCACCCCCGGCTACATGCCGCCCGAGCAGTTGACCGGTCAAGACGTCGACGCCCGGACCGATGTCTTCGCGTTCGGTGTCGTGGCGTGGGAGCTGGCCACCGGCGCGCATCCGTTCGGGGCCAACGCCGCGGAGATGCTCGCGCACATGACCGACCTGCTGGAAGGCCGCGCCGTCACGACGATCGGGCGCCCGCTGCCCGTCGCCGGGCTCGAAGCGATCCTGCGGCGCTGCCTGCGCCGGAATCCCGCCGAGCGCTATCTTTCGGCGGAGCCGCTGCGCCAGGATCTCCAGGCGCTCCGCGTCTCCGGCGCCCATCCGGTCGTGACGCTGCCGGACTCCGCGCAAAAGAGTCCAGCACTCCGCTGGTGGCAGATTCATCAAGGTGTGATCGCCGCGGTCATTGCCGCCATGCCGGTGGCCACCTGGTTCGTCCGCAGCTGGAACCGCCCGATCGGCTCGCCGCTGTTCCTGGCGGTCCTGGCGCTCGCGACGATCTCGGTGACGATCCGTCTGAATCTGCTCTTCACATCGCGCGTGAACCTGCCACACCTCCGCGAGCAGCGGCGCCGGGTCTATCGCACGATGGCCACGGTTGAAGCCATTCTCGGGGTGCTGCTGCTGGTGTCCGCGGCGCTGGTCACCGGCGACAGCGACGCGCTCGCATCGATCTTCGTCACGCTGGCGGTCGCAACGGTGGCATCGCTTGGTGTGATCGAGCCCGCGACCACGGCGGCCGCTCGGATTGACACTGACGGCCGCAATCCCTAATCCCTCATCCCTAATCGGAATCCCTAATCCCGAATCCCTAATCCAATCCCGAATCGCCCTGTGCGTTGCGGCATTGGTGCTCGCGCGCCGATCCGGCGCGCGGATTGGGACTAGGGATTCGGGACTCGGGATTAGGGATTCTCGATTAGGGATGAGGGATTAGTGATTGCGCGCTCGTGAGGTTGATCGAGCAATCCTTCGATCAACCTCACGAGCGCGTGTGGATCGACCGGCTTGGCGACGTGGCGTTGAAAGCCGGCGGCGAGCGCGCGTTCGCGGTCGCCGGGGGCGGCCAAGGCGGACAGGGCCACGCGTACCCGCGGCGCCCGCGGTGCCGAGCGCGCTGCGCAGCCGTTCCATGAATACGTACCCGTCCTCTCCGGGCATACCCAGATCGCTGACCACCACTTCCGGAACCCGCTCCGAGCCCAGCGCCAGGCCCTCGGCGGACGACGAGGCCGCGCGGACGTGCCCGCCGGCGGCCTCGAACGCGGAGACCAGCAGCTCGCGCGTGTCGCGATCGTCGTCCACGACCAGGATGTCCCGGCCGCCCAGGCGGCCCTCGATGCTCTGGGGCGGTTCGGCCCGCGCCGGCTCCTGCTTCGGCTCGCCCGAGCGGACCGGCACGCGCACCGTGAAAGTGGCGCCGCGCCCTTCCCCCTCGCTGGCGGCAAGCACCTCCCCACCGTGGAGGCCGACCAGTTGCTTGACGATGGAGAGGCCGAGGCCGAGCCCGCCGTGCGCCCGGGTCGTGGAGGCATCGGCCTGCCGGAAGGTCTCGAAGACATTGGGCAGGAACGCGCGATCGATGCCGATGCCGGTATCGCTGACGACGACCTCGTCGACCTCGCCGAGCCGCCGCGCGATCAGCGTCACCATGCCGCCGGCAGGCGTGAACTTGACCGCATTCGACAACAGGTTCCAGATCACCTGCTGCAGCCGGTCCGGATCGCCGACGCTCGGCATCGGGCCGGTCTCGAACACCCGCTCGAGCACGATGCCCCGGGTCTCGGCGGTGGGCCGGATCGATTCGATGGCGATCGAACACAGCGTCACGATGTCGAGCGGCCGAAGATCGAGGCGCAGCTTGCCGCTGACGATCCTCGAGATCTCCAGCAGGTCCTCGATCAGGCGCGCCTGCACCTGCGCGTTGCGCTCCACCTTTTCGAGCGCGCGGTCCACCGACTCGACTGGCACCGCGTTGGCCCGCAGCAGCTTGGTCCAGCCGAGGATCGCGTTCAGCGGTGTTCGCAGCTCGTGTGAGAGCGTGGCCAGGAACTCGTCCTTCAGCCGGTTCGCTTCGCGCTCGCGAACCAGCAGCTCGGCGCGTTCCTGCTCCGCCTTGCGCCGATCGGCGACTTCGCGCCGCAGCTCGTCGTTGGCCTTCGACAGGTCGGCTTCCCGGCTCTCGATGCGCTCGAGCATGCGATTGAACGCATCCACCAGATCGCCCACCTCGTCGTCGGTCGATCTGGCAGCACGCAGCGAGTAGTCCCCCTGGCGCGACACCTCGCCGGCGGTGTTCGCGAGCGCAATCAGCGGGTCCGAGACGATGCGCTGGAGGCGCGACGACAGCACGACCGCCACGCCGAGCGCCAGCGCCAGGAGCAGCGAGACCACCGCCAGCTGGAACCGTCCGCGCAGGGCGAGTACCGCGAGGTCCGAGCGCAGCAGCAGCGTGCCGTAGTTCTCGCCCTGCACGAGCGCCGGGCTGGTGAGCTGCACGTATTCGGAGCCGAAGCGGGTGCCGAGAGCAGGCGGCGAATCCGGGCACATCCCGCTGTCCGCGTCGTAGCGGTACCCGGCGAGCAGCCGGTCGGAACGACCGTAGAGACACGCGATCCGGATGTTGGGCTTCGACGACAAGGTGTTGAGGGTCTCGAGCGCGACCCGTTCGTCGGCGGACTGCAGCGCGGCGACGCTGTTCCGCACGATCAGATCGGCCTGCGCCCGGAGATCCTGCTCGAGCTGCCCGCGGGTCTGGTAGTAATCGGTGACCAGGTAGCCGAGGCTCGCCAGCACCAGCACGGCGGCACTGGTGGTCATGATCATCGCGATCAGCTTGAGACGGATCGGCAGGTAGCGGAACGGGCCGCTCATGGCGTCATCATGCCGTCGAACGGGCGCGCGATCCGGAGCAGCTGCGAGCTGATCGTCAGGCCCTGGGGGTTCATTCCGCGCTCGTCGACCGCGAACCGCACGGGATGGTGCTCGAGGACGAACGCCATCGACTAGAGCCGATCGGCAAGGAGGGCCACGCTGAGCGCATACGAGTGCGCGCAGTTGTAGTCCAGCAGCGCCTCATAGTTGTCGTACACCAGGAAGGCGCGTGACTGGTCGCGAATCAACGACGCCTGCACCGCGGCGGCCGGCAGCGGCTGGCGGGACACGGTCTTGAGCCCGAGCTTGCGCCAGGCGGTGAGCGGTTGAGGCAGCGACATCTCCCGGCGCGCCCGGCAGCCGTCGGTGCGGCGCGGCAGATCGTCGAGCGTGGCCGCAAGGCCCGCCGGGACGATCACCTCCCGGCCCCAGAGGCGGTTCGGCCGCCAGCCGTGCTGCTGCAGGTAGAACGCGACCGAGGCAAACACATCGGGCGGAGAGGTCCAGATGTCGCGGCGGCCGTCGCCGTCGAAGTCCTGGGCATACCGGAGATAGCTGGACGGCATGAACTGGGGCTGGCCGAGCGCGCCGGCCCAGGACCCTTTCAACCGCTCGAGCTCGATGTCTCCCCGATTCACGATCTCGAGCGCGTTGAACAGCTCGGCGCGGAACATCGCGCCGCGGCGGACGTCGTAGGCCAGTGTTGCCAGGGTCGGGATCGTGGGACGGACCCCCGCGAACCGGCCGAAGTTCGACTCGAGTCCCCACACCGACACGAGCAGCCGGGGATCGACGTCGTACGCCTGCCCGACCCGCGTCACCAGCGCGCGATGCTGTTTGTACATCGCCCGCGCCGTGCGCACCGTCGGAGGCGTCAGCCGCCGCTTCAGGTAGCCGTCGAGCGTGAACGAGAACTCGGCCTGGGTGCGATCGCGTTCGAGGATCTGCGCAACCGGCTGGAGGCCGGTCAGCGCCCGGTCCAGCACTTCGGGGCGGATGCCGCGGGTTTCCGCTTCCGAGCGGAGCTCGGCGAGCCAGACCTCGAACGGCGGCAACGGCAGCGGGTCGACGGGAGGGATGGCGGCCGGCGGCTGCGCGGCAGCGCTCCGCATCACGAGGAGCAGCATCACCGCACCGGCACGCAAGCGCATTCCGTTGATTGTACCTGAACGTCTATTTCGCGGGCGGTCCCACCCCGCGCGGACCGGCCGCGGTGGCGGCGCCGGTCGACGCCCGGAGCATCTTGAGGAACACATCGCTGTTCTCGAAGACGCCGGTGAACTGCCACGCACCTGGTCCGCTGGCCGACAGCGGCACGTCCGACGCCGTGTGGCCGGTGATCACGTGCGGCTCGGGCGCGGTGTCCGCGGGACAGTGGTCGGGCGCGGGACACGGGGTCGCGCCGTTCTCGATCACGCCCGGGATCAGGAACCCGGGGATTGGTTTGCCGGTGACCGATTTGTTGTCCGAGCTCGCGGCGGTGCCGTCGCGATCGGGATTGGCGACACTGGTGCCCTCTTTCAGGACCGCGGCATCGAGCTGGAGGCGGTTGGAGATCCAATTCTCGTAGTGATCGGGCCCGGCCGCCCATCCGAGCAGCAGCTTGCGGGATGGATCGGGATCGGTCGGGAAACCGCGGTCGTCCCGGACGTAGTTCGGAACCAGCTCGAGCTCCTGATCCGGCTTGAAGCGGAACACCGCCGCATAGTCGCGCACCGCGCGGCCGAGCGTTTCCGGCACGTAACGGTCGTTGCCGACGCCGATCAGGCCGAGTCCGCCGGTCTCGTGATCGGCAGTGACGATCACCAGCGTGTCGTTGGCCGGATCGCGGTCGCCGTTGGTCCGCGCCGCGAAGTCGAGGGCCACCTGGACCGCGCGATCGAACTCGATCACGTCCCAGATCATCCGCTCCGCGTCGGCGGCGTGCGCGCGCTTGTCGATCGACGCGCCCTCGATCATCAGATAGAAGCCGGATGGGGAGTGTGCGGCCAGGGAATGCAGCGCGAGCCTCGCCAGATCCTCGAGCATCGGCACGTTCCTGACGGCGGCGTTCGCCGGACGCGCCAGCTCGTCGCTGTAGCGGCCGGCGCCGACCTTGTCGAAGGCGACCGGCAGGTGCGCCTGGGAAAACAGCCCGAGCAACCGGCGCGGCGGCGCGCCGGCGCTCGCCGACGACACGCCCGGCGCATCGGTGACCAGCGAATAGCCCGCCGCGACGAACTCCTCGCGCAGCCGGCGTGCATCCGGCCGCTCGCCGCCGGCGTTGGCGGGCATGAAGTGCCGCGCCCCTCCTCCCATCAGCACCGCGACGCCATTGGTCTCGCGCTCGTCGAAGAACTGAGCGGCAATGCCCGCCCCCGCGTTCCGGTCGGACGTGTGCGCGGCGTTCGCCGCGGGCGTCGAATCGGTGAGGTCCGCGGTGGTGACGATGCCGACGTTGAAGCCGGCGCCGCGCGTTCGTCTGAGCAGCTCGCCGATGTATTCGATGCGCGGATTGTCGAAGGGATCCGGCGTGTTGTCGGGAAACACCCCTTCCTGATTGTTGTTGTGCTTCTGGCCGGTGGAGTACGAGGCCATCCCAGGCGACGAGTCGGTGATCGCGGAATTGAGCGCCGCGGTCATCACCATCCCGGTCACGTCCATCGTGTCCATCGCGAGGCGGCCCGCGGCCTTGCCGTTGTGCAGGCCTCGCGACACGATCCGCGCCGCGGTGCGGTGAGCCACCCCCATGCCATCGCCGAGCAGCACGATGATGTTGCGCGCCCGCGCCGTTCGCCCGGCAGCGCCGCTCCAGTCTTCCACGGTCAGGCGCGATCGGGCGGTGGCGCCATCCGCGGTGCGCGCCTCGATCAGCAGCGGTCCGGCCGACGTGACCACATAGCGGCGCAGCAGAAAGTTGGTGGTGTGACGGAACGCGGGCGCCGCGCGATCGCGGGCCGCCAGCTCGGGGCGGGCCGCACCGGTGCCCCCGGCGCCGCGCTCTCCATGGGAGCCGGGCTCGAGCAGGTTCTGGGCCGTCACCTCGCGGCCGTTGATCAGCACCACCAGCCCGCGCGGCGCAGCCGCGGCGTCAGCCGCGTCGTTTTCGGCCTCGACCCGGATGTCGAACTGCTGGCCCACCGCCAGTACACCGCCGTCGGGGGGCATGATCCGGATGCGAGTCGCGCCGGCGGCCGGCACCGCGACGGCCACCACGAACGCCGTACCCAGCAGACAGACCAATCGCTTCATACTCGGCATGGGCAAATGATACGGCGGCATTCGCTGTCACGCTGCGATCGTGTCCACGGCGCCTGCGGCGCTGGCGGCCTTCGGCCTCATGATCCTACACATCTCACTTGCATCCGGGGATCGAACGTGATCTAAAGAGGCAGTTCCGTTGGGAGGCTGCCTTGGCTGAAACGAGTCGCGATGTGGTCCTGGGTCGGTCGACGTTGGTCGACGAGATGGGCGTGAGCGATCTGGGCGATCAGCGGCTCAATGACCGGCGCGATCGCGTGATGGCAGCGCTGGAGGACGCCCCGGATGCGGCCTTCCCGGAGGCCTGTGCCAATGATGCCGACGTCGAGGCGCTGTATCGGTTTCTGCGCAACCCCCGCGTGTCGTGGGACGCGCTGATCGCGCCGCACGTGGCGGCCACGCGGACCCGCTGTGCGGCCGTCGGGGAAGTGCTCGTCCTGCATGACACCACGGACATGGTGTTTAAGGGCGAGTCCGCGCGCGAGGGGTTGGTGACCTTGTCGGCACGGCGCCAGGGATTTTGGCTCCATGCCGCGTTGGCCGTCTCGGCCGACGGCCTGCGGGCGCCGCTGGGACTCCTGTCGATGCGACCGTTCGTGCGGCACGTCGCCGCGCCGGGCACCCCGCCACCGGCGGTGCGGACGCGCCTGGCCGATCTGACGACCGACCGGCGGTGCTGGGGGGACGGCGTCACCGCGGTGCGGGCGTGCCTCGGCCCGCAGGTGCCGGCCATCCACGTGATGGACCGGGCGGGCGACAGCTACGCGTTGTTCGCGGATCTCCTGACGCATCACGATCGGTTTGTCGTGCGGCTCCAACACGATCGGCAGGTGGAGACCGCCGACGGCGGGGGCACCCTCAGCCGGGTCCTACCGCGGGACGCCCTCGGCGAGCGGCAGATCACGCTCAGCGCGCGGGCCACCGGCAATCGGCCGCTGCAGGCCCGGCGCCGGCACCCCCCGCGCGCTGGGCGCTCCGCCACGCTGCGATTTGCTGCACGCTCGCTGTCCGTGCCGCGACCGCAGAAGGGGCCGCCCTCGCTCCCCTCCAGCCTGTCCGTCAATGTCGTATCGGTGTGGGAGGTGGACGCACCGGCCGGCGAAGAGCCCGTCGAGTGGCGCTTGATCACGAGCGAACCGATCGACACGCTGTCGCAAGTCCTGCGCATCGTCGACATCTATCGCACGCGCTGGCTGATTGAGGAGTTTTTCAAGGCGCTGAAAACGGGGTGTGCCTACGAGCAGCGGCAACTCGAAAGTCTCCAGACGCTGCTCGTCGCGCTCGCCCTACTCGCGCCGATCGCGTGGCAGCTCTTGCTCCTCCGGCACCTCGCGCAGACCGCGCCGGAGAGCCCCGCCACGGCGGTCTTCACCGCCCGCCAACTGGACGTGCTGCGGGCCTCGTCGACCCGTCGGCCGCTCGGACCCCAGCCCACCGTGGCCGAGGCGCTGCTCGCCGTGGCCTCGCTCGGCGGCCACCTCCGGCAAAACGGCAGCCCTGGCTGGCAGGTGCTTGGACGCGGGCGGCAAAAGCTCGCGCTGATGGAGTCCGGGTGGATGGCCGCCGAGCAAGCCAAGAGATGTGATCAATCATGAGGCCTTCGGCCGCACGACGACACGACGACACGACGTTGAGAACGCAACAGGCCACCTCGGCACGCACGGGCATGTTCGTCAATGCCCCGGTCGACTCGAAATACCAACGGCTCTCCGCGCTGGCGCCGACGCCGGCGGGCTCGTAGTCCGTCGAAGTGACTGATGAAGGTTTTTCTTACGTCGTGTCGTCGTGTCGTCCTGGCGCGAAGCGCCAGCGCGCCGCAGGCGCCGTGATCACGAGGGCAGCGTGACAGCGAACAGCGTCACTTCTTGAGAGTCACCCCTGCCAGCTCCGCCACCGCGCCCAGCGTCGTCTGGGCTGCGTTCAACCCGAGACGGAAGTCCGCGTCGCTGAACGTCGCGTAGACGTCGGTCGGCTGATGCCAGTGCGGATCCCAGCCGCCGCCGATCTGCGCGCCCCGCTCGTTCTCGCGCAAGCTGATCGCCGCGACCAGGTCCATGAAGGGACCCGAGTCGGTGTTGGTCATGTGCGGTCCGACCGCGGCCGGATAGTCGGTGGCATATTTCTCGTTGGCCGCCTTCACCAGCCAGGCGAGCTTCTGGGACTCGGCCGCCATCTTCGAGCTGCTCTGGAACTCGATGTTGACGTCGGCTTCGCGGCGCTGCTCCGGGCTGACCTTGCCGTCGGGGCCGGGCATGCCGTGATCGAACATCATCATGTCGTGCTGAATCATCCCCAGCCATTTCGGCTCGGGATATTTCCCTGACCCGGCCGGGTTCTCCTGGCCTTGGAGAGCCTGGCGCTGCGCCACGTAGGCGCGGGCGCCGTTCAGGCCGGTCTCCTCGTTGTTCCAGAGCGCGAAGCGAACCGTGCGATCGGTCTGAACGTCGGGGCTGCTGAAGATCCGCGCCAGCTCCATCACGATGGCGGTGCCCGAGCCGTCGTCGTTGGCCGCCTCGCCCCAGCCGATGCCGTCCATGTGAGCGCCGAGGATGTACATCTCGCCCGGCGTCTTCGAACCGACCTTGGTGCAGAAGACCTCCTCGCGAGGACCGTCCGTCGCCGGCTGTGAGTTGAGCGCGCGGAGCTTCTCGTCCGGCTGCGCCGCCGGGTCGTTGTTGACGCCGGTGCGGGCGGCGGTGCCGAAGATCGTGCTGGCGCCCTGTCCGGGCCGCTTGTTGCCGGCCGGTTGAGTGCCGCGGCCGCGGCCGCGGGCGCCCCGCTGCGGCGTGACGTACTCGGTACTTGATGCGCTCGGTCGGACAGCCATAGCTCTCGAGCTGCTGCTGGATCCAGTCCACCGCCGCCCGGTTGCGATCGGTGCCCTGCCGCCGATCGCCGAACTGCGTGAGGCCTTTGATGGTCGCCTTGTAGCGCTCGAGGTCGAGGCGGCCGACCAGCGCCTGCACGGTCGCGTCCGGGACTGGAGGGGCCAGCTGCGACTCGGCGGCCGGCGCGGGCGCCTGCTGCGCCGCGTTCAAGCGGGACCGACCGGGCACGAACGAGACAGCCGCCACTACGACGCCGACGCACACCACTCTCAACATCCAGCACTCCGCGGAAGAGAAGCGTTGATTGTACCGCTGGCTACAGGACTCGGAACGCCAGTACGGCGATCAGTGTCGGCAGGAGCGCGCCCGCCATCAGCCACATCGGCGCGATCGCGCCGCCGAAGAAGCGGCTGAGGAGTGCCTGTCCCGCCGGGTTTGGCGCGTTGGCGATCACGGTGAGCCCGCCGCCGGTCACCGCGCCTTCGACCACCGCCATCTTGAAGCGATCGTCGAGGTTGGGTACGAGCGTGGCAAGGTAGGTAATCAGCGCGTTGTCGTTGAACGCCGTGAGCACGGTGGCGGCGAAATACAAGCCGTGTTCGGAGAGGCTCGACAGCACCGGCGTGATCCACCAGGCATGCAGGCCGCCGTGGATTACGAGCCCGGCGAGGAAGAAGCCGACGAGCAGCGGCGCCCGGAGGTCGATCCGCGACTGATAGATGGCCGTCGCGCGCGCGAACCCCAGGAAGAACAGGAACCCGCCCAGAAACAGCGGCGGATAGTGCGCGGTGAGGATGGTCCAAAGTACGAACAGAAGGTGCGCCGACGTGACCCAGGCGGGGATCGGCGACAGCGGCAGGACCGCGGCGCCGTCGATGTTCTCCTCGCCGCGATCGACATCCGGCTGCGGCGGCCGCGCCGCCATCGCACGCAGCTCGCGGCCGAAGATCAGGAAGTACGTCAGGTTCGAGACCACCACTGCGACGACCGCGCGCCATCCGACGTGCGTCAGCATGAAGGCCGTGTCCCAGCCCCAGTGGCGCGCCACCATCAGCACCGGCGGCGCCGCGAAATGCGTCAAGGTGCCGCCGATCGACACGTTGACGAACAGCAATCCGAGGGTCGCGTATTTGAGCGCCGGTCCCGGGTTGCGATCGTAGAACTGCCGGCCGAGCAGCAGCGCCGCGATCGTCATCGCCGCGGGCTCCGTGATCAGGGAGCCGAGCAGCGGCGCCAGGGTCAGGATCGCGAGCCACCACGCGGCCGGGCTGTTGCCGCCGAGATGCGCGACCTGCCCCAGGGCGCGTTCCGCGAGCGCGACGATCGGCCGGGTCGACGCCAGCGCCATGATCACCACGACGAAGAGCGGCTCCGTGTAGTCGACGAGATCGTTGACGTAGTGGGTTGCGGTGCCCCATCCGAACCGCACGCTGATCGCCGCCACCAGCACCACCGCCCAGAGCCCGAACACGACCTCCACCTCGCCCATGAACTGCAGCAGCTCCGCCGCGACGCTCGGCCGCGTGGATCCCGCGGTCATGGCGTGGTGACGACGCTGCACGGCGTGCGCGAGTCTGGTGAACCAGGCCGCCGCGAAGGTGTGCAGGATCGCCGCGACGAAAATACCGGTCGCGATCAGATTGAAAGGCTCGACCTCGACCCGTGCCGCCAGCGTGGCGAGGAGACCGCCGGCGGTGTGTACGCCGAGGGAGGAACCGGGAACGGCCCGGTCACGCCGCCTTCACGTTCGTTGCCGCGGGCATCCGGTCCGACAAGGCGCCGGCGCCGAGCAGCACCACACCAATCCAGATGCCGTCGGCGAGCAGCAGATGCACGAGCTGCAGCCACACCGGCGCGAGCAGAATCACGTTGAGCAGCCCGAGCCCGATCTGCCCGAACACCAGTACGGTGACGATCCGCGCCGCGCGCCGATCCGCCGCGGTGCCGCCGCGCGTCAATCGAGAGGCGCACGTCACCACGATCAGCCCGGCGCCGACCGCGAGCACCGGGTGCAGGATCCGCAGCCGGATCAGGAAGTGTGAGGTCGCCGAGAGGTCGTTCCAGAGCGCGTCGCTCAGACTGGTCGATGGAAACAAGGTGTCCCCGAGCGCCGCCACCGCGCCACTCGCGCCCGCGATCAGCAGCGCGGCACAGGCCACCACCAGGGTGGCGACCTGCCGCGGCCGCCCCGCGACGAACGGCACACCGGTCGAGACCCACCACGCGGTCAGCGTCAGGGCGCCCAGCAGGAGAAACGTGTTGAGCAGATGCACCGCCACGAACATCGCGCGGGCCATCGTCGCGTTGTCGGCCACCAGCTGGAAGAGCACCAGTCCGGCGCCGACCGCGGCCTCGGTCACGATCAGCACGCCCGAGAGGACCGCCCCCAGCCGGGCCGGATGACCGGGCCGGCACGCGCGGAAGATCCAGACGACGAGCGCGGCGATCGCGATCAGGGAGAGACCGCTGGTGAGCCGGTGGGAGAACTCAATCACGGTCGCCAGCACCGGAGCGCGCGGGACGAATTCGCCGTTGCAGAGCGGCCAATGATTGCCGCACCCCGCGCCCGAGCCGGTGGCGCGCACATACGCGCCCCAGGCAATCACGCCCACGTTGTAGGCGAGCACCGCCCAGGCAAAGCGCGCCAGCCGAGTTGGCATTCGCCGATCATATCCGCGCTCCGCAATCCGCAATCCGTAGTCCGCTAGTCCGTAGTCCGTAGTCCGTAGTCCGCAGTCCGGCGTCGGAGCCGTTCGACGCAGCGGGGTCGAAGACGGCCCAACCAGCTGATTGCGGCGTCTTCAACCCAGATGGTGCGAACGGTTCTGTCAAAAGGTTTCCGGACAGCGGACTACGGACCACGGATCGCGGATTTGTTCGCGCTGAGCTTGAAGGTTTGGTTGACCGCTGCGACAATGACGCGTTCCCTTGTCATTCTTCGCGGTTTGTCCACGCAGATCGCGAGCTGTTCGAATTTCTCGCCCGTTTGAGCGGCGACGTGTGTTCCGTTCCGAGCTGAACAACACCTATGCGTGTGTTTCTTTGTCTTGGTCTGGCAGCAGTCATCGCTCTCTCAGGCACTGGCGCCGCTCGCGTGGGCGCCCAGTCCGCCACTCCACAGCCGGCGTTCGTTCCTGGCGAGCTCATCGTTAAATACCGGTTGGATGCTGCGCCCACGGCGCGAGGTCGGGCCCGCGCCGCAGCGGCGGTCTCCGCGATTCGCGAACTGGCGCGCGGTGCGGCGGCGCGTGGACACGGGCGTGTGGAGCTCGTGAGGACGGCGAAGGGCATGACGCTGCAGGCGGCGCGGCTCCAGTTGCTGCGCGATCCATCGGTCGAATACGCCGAGCCGAACTGGATCTACCGGCATCAGCAGACGACGCCGGTCGATCCCTTGTTTGCGCAGCAATGGGCGCTCGAAAACACCGGGCAGGCGGTGGCGGGCATCAGCGGGACCGCCGACGCCGACGTCGACGCGCTGCAGGGATGGTCCCCGGCCGCGGCGGCCGGCCAACGCGCCTACGTCGGGGTCATCGACCAGGGCATCGACCTTTCGCATCCGGATCTCGGTGTCGAGCCCGGCGGCGCGATCTGGACCAATCCGTTCGACCCGATCGACGGCGTCGACAACGACGGCAACGGCTACGTCGACGATCGGCACGGCTGGGACTTCTCCGATCAGACCAACACCGTCTACGACGGGACCCCCGCCGAGCAGCACATCGACGCCCACGGCACGCACGTCGCCGGGACGATTGCCGCCCGCCACAACGGCATCGGCATCGCCGGCGTGAGCCGCAACGTGGTGATCATTCCCGCCAAGTTCATGGGCGTGACCGGCGGCACCACGGCCGCCGCGATCCAGGCGCTCGACTACCTCACCGATCTGAAGGTGCGGCACGGCCTGAACATCATCGCCACCAACAACTCGTGGGGCGGCGGCGGATACTCGCAGGGGCTGCTGGACGCGATCACCCGCGCGGCCCAGGCGGATATCCTCTTCATCGCGGCCGCAGGCAATGGCGGGCCGGACGAGATCGGCGACGACAGCGACTGGATCCCGTCGTATCCGGGGAACTACGACACCTCCGCGACCGCCGGCTACGACGCGGTGATCTCGGTGGCGGCGACCGATCAGTTCGACGCGCTGGCCGGATTCTCGAACTACGGCTTGACCACTGTCCACCTGGCAGCGCCCGGAACGATGATCGTCAGCACCACGCCACAGAACACCTACAGCTTCTCGAACGGCACCTCGATGGCGGTGCCGCACGTCACCGGCGCGGCAGCGCTGGCGCACGTGATCACCGGCAAGACCGGCGCCCGGCTCCGCGACGCCATCCTGGCCGCCGTGGATCCGGTCCCGGCGTTGGCGGGGCGCACGGTGACCGGTGGGCGATTGAATCTCGGCCGTCTCGTCCCTGTACCAGGCGGGCCATCGTCCAACCCCGGCGAGATCGTGCTCTACCCTGCTGAAGCGACCTCGGTCTTCGGCAACTGGACCGTGCAGGCCGATCCCACCGCGGCCGGTGGCGCGCGGTTGCAGAGCACGAACCTCGGAGCCGCCAAGGTGACGCCCGCACTCGCCGCGCCCGTCAACTACGTCGAGATGACATTCACCGCCGAGGCCGGCCGCGCCTATCACCTCTGGGTCCGCGGCAAGGCCGAGGGCAACAACTGGGCGAACGACTCCGTCCACGTGCAGTTCGACCATGCCGTCAACGCGAGCGGCGCCGCCATCTATCGGATCGGCACCACGGGGAGCGCCGAGGTCAACCTCGAGGACTGCAGCGGCTGCGGCCTGTCCGGCTGGGGCTGGCAGGACAACGGCTACGGCAGCGGCGTGCAGGGTCCGCCGCTGTTCTTCGCGACGACCGGGCCGCAGCGGATCAGGATCCAGACGCGCGATGACGGGGTCGCCATCGACCAGATCGTGCTGTCGACCGGCCGGTTCATCTCGGCCGCGCCCGGCGGCATGAAGAACGACGCCACGATTCTCGGCAGAAACACACCGGTCGCACCTCCGGCCGATTCCCACGCCGAAGTGGTGCTCTACGCGGCCGACCCGCTTGCGGTGGCGGGTTCCTGGATCCGGACCACCGACTCGACCGCCGCCGGAGGCGCGCGGCTGCAGAGCCCGAACGCCGGCGCTCCGAAGATCACCGGAGCCTTGGTCAATCCCGCGGATTTCTTCGAAATGACGTTCCAAGCCGACGCGGGCCGCCCTTATCGCCTCTGGATTCGCGCCAAGGCGGCCAGCAACAACTGGGCGAACGATTCCGTGCACGTGCAGTTCAGCGACACGGTCACTGCCGGCGGCGCCCCGCAGTTCCGGATCGGTTCGACCTCGGCTGCCGAGGTGAACCTCGAGGACTGCTCGTCGTGCGGGGTGTCGGGCTGGGGCTGGCAGGACAACGGCTATGGAGCGGCAACACTCGGACCGGCGCTCCGATTCGCGACGAGCGGCACCCACACGATCCGCGTGCAGGTCCGGGAAGACGGGATCGGCATCGATCAGATCGTGCTGTCGGCGGCGCGGTTCCTGACCGCATCGCCGGGCACCCTGAAGAACGATACGACCATCCTCGCGCGCACCGGTCAATAGACTCCGCGGTCGGGCGACGGTGCCCCCTTGAAAAGGAGGCAACCGTGGGGACTCGCCAAGCCTGCGCACTTTTAACAGGAGGTCAGGAGGACCGGAATTCTTTTAGTATTCACCATGAATTTCCGGTCCTCCTTTCCTCCTGTTAAGCCGTCCTTCACTTCCGCCCTCAGCCTACGGATGAGTTGGGGGTGAATGTCGTTTCGAAGAGACTCACCGCGCAATTCCGCGCAACAAACCCCCTCCACGGCGGCGCGACTTCGTTAGAATGTCGCGCACCAAGCAGCACAAGCGCTACCGCATCAACCGAATCTGCGCGCGGATGGCCCGGTCCGCGCGTACGCCGCCCAGAGGTTCGCCATGGCATTCGACGCGATCTTCCAGCCGATCACCTTCCGCAATCTCACGATCAAGAACCGCATCATCCGGTCGAACATCTCCGGACGGTTCGACAACTACGACGGATCGGGGACCCGCACGCGCATCAACTGGGAAACCAAGTTCGCCAAAGGGGGAGTCGGGGCGATCGTCTCGTCGTTCGTACCGGTGCACCTGCGCGGCCGCATCGTCCCGAACTACGCGATGGTCGATCACGATCGACACATTCCGTTCTGGCGCGAGCTGGGGAAGGCGGTCCACGAGTACGACTGCCGGTTCATCATGCAGCTCAGTCACGGCGGGCGGCAGCGGGACATCAGCGGCATCGAATACCCGGTCGGCCTGAGCTCGACCGACAAGAGCGACCCGACCCATGGTTTCCGCTGCGAGCGGATGACGATTGCTCAGATCAAAGAAGTGGTCGAGGCGTTCGCCCAGGGCGCGAGGCGGGCGCAAGAGGCGGGCCTCGACGGCGTCGAGCTCCACGGCGCCAATGGCTATCTGATCACGCAGTTCCTGAGCTCGGCCATCAACGATCGGAAGGACGAATACGGCGGACCGATCGAGAACCGCGCCCGCTTCGTGGTCGACATCGTGAAGGCGATCCGGGCGAAGGTCGGCCGCGATTTTCACCTGCAGATGAAGATCAGCGCCGAGGATCACGCCGACGCGATCGCGTTCTTCGGCATCGGCCCGTCCGGCAACACCCTGGACGAGTCGATCAAGGTCTGCAAGATGCTGGTGGAGGCCGGCGTCGATGCCATCCACGTGTCGACCGGGGCGTTCTTCCCGCATCCTCGCAATCCGGCCGGCGTCGATCTGCCGGTCGAGGAGCTCGTCCAGACCTACGACATGATGATCTCGGGCGGCGAGGCCGCCTATCGGACCTATAACCTGTTCCGCAACTTCCCGGGTCTGGCGCGCCGGCAGTGGAACGATGCCGCCCCCAAGCCGCACGAGATCGAAGGGGCGAACCTCGCCAACGCCAGGAAGATCAAGGAGGCGGTCGGGGTGCCGGTGATCTGCACCGGCGGGTTCCAGACCGCGCGGGTCATCGCCGACGCCATCAGGCGCGGCGACTGCGATCTGGTGTCGATCGCCAGGCCGCTGATCGCGAACAACGACCTGGTGCACATCTTCGCGAGCGGGCAGAACCAGGCGGAGAAGCCCTGCACGTATTGCAACAAATGTCTGGCAAACGTGCTCGAGCATCCGCTGGGGTGCTACGACGAGTCCCGCTTTCCGAGCCGCGAAGCGATGCTGGCGCAGGTGATGACCGTGTTCGACCCGCCGCCGTTCCCGGCGGCTGCGCCGGCGCGGCCGGCCGCAGAGGTGGTCGCCGATCGCACCCGGGATGAGGAGGCCATGGCCGACGCAACGGCCGGAGCGGGCCCGGCGCCGGCCGCAAGGTCAGGCGTGTCAGATGCGCTCCAACGCAAAATCGGCGGGCTGTTCCAGAATCGCGAGTGGTACAGATTGCCGCGCGTGCTCTCCATATTCCGGCTCGTCGAAATGCGGAACGAGCTGCGGGAAAAGAACCTGCACGACACCGAGGAACCGCCGCTCGAGAAGCGGACGGTGCCGCCCGATCTCGATCCGGCGATTCGCGAGTCGAGATCAACCGACGGCAGCAACAACGATCTCCAGCATCCGCGCATGGGATCGGCAGGCTGCCGCTTCGGCCGGAACGTGCCGATCGAGCACACCCGACCCGACACCGCCAATCTGCTGGTGCCGAGCCCGCGCACCGTCAGCCGCGATCTGATGACCCGCGAGCAGTTCCAGCCGGCGACTTTCCTGAACCTGCTGGCGGCGGCCTGGATCCAGTTCATGGTCCACGACTGGTTCGTGCACAAGCGCTCGACGACCGAGTTCCTCGACATCCCGACCGGGCCGGGAGACGACTGGGGCGCGCCCTCAGTCCGCGTGCCCGCGTCGGTGCCGGAACCGGCGCCGGCCGGGTCGACGCGGCCGCCGGCCTACAGCAATCTCAACAGTCACTGGTGGGATGCCTCGCAGGTCTACGGGGGCGATCGTCGAGATCGCAGCCAAGGTGAGGACCAACTCGAATGGCAAGCTGCGGATCGAGCCGACCGGGCTGCTGCCGGTCGATCCCGAGACCGGCGTGCACTTCAGCGGCTTCAGCGACAACTGGTGGATCGGCCTCGCGATGCTGCACACCATCTTCACGCTCGAGCACAACTACATCTGCGATCTGCTGTCGCATCAGCACCCGCAGTGGAACGACGAGCAGTTGTATCGCAAGGCCAGGCTGATCAACTCGGCGCTGATGGCCAAGATTCACACCGTCGAGTGGACGCCCGCGATCGTGCCGCACCCCCTCATCAAGCAGGCGATGAACGTCAATTGGAGTGGTCTCGCTGGCGAGGACAAACAGGACGTGCTGAGGTTCCTCGACGACAACGAGCTGCTCGGCGGCATCGTCGGATCGAGGGCGGATCACCATTCCGCGCCCTACTCGCTGACCGAAGAGTTCGTGGCGGTCTACCGCATGCACCCGCTGATGCCGGACGACTACGCGTTCCATTCGGTGGTCACCGGCAACCTCCTGGAAAAGCGCACTCTCGACGAGATCGCCGGGCTGCGGACTCCCAAGATCGCCGAGCGCCTGACCATGCCCGATCTGTTCTACTCGTTCGGCACCTGTCATCCCGGCGCAATCACGCTGCACAACTACCCACGGCATCTCCAGAACCTGACCCGCGACGACGGGGAGCGTCTGGATCTGGCGGCGGTGGACATCCTGCGCGATCGTGAGCGGGGCGTGCCGCGTTACAACCAGTTCCGGCGCCTGCTGCACAAGCCGCCGGCGAAGTCCTTCGACGAGCTCAGCGACAATCCGGCCTGGCGTAAACAGATCAAGGAGGTCTACAACGGGGACCTGGAGAAGGTGGACCTGATGACCGGTCTGTTCGCCGAGCCGCTGCCCGACGGCTTCGGCTTCAGCGAGACCGCGTTCCGCATCTTCCTCCTGATGGCGTCGCGGCGGCTGAAGAGCGATCGCTTCTTCACCGACGACTTCCGGCCGGAGATCTACACCGAGCTCGGCATCGACTACTTGCGCAAGAACACGATGATGCACGTGCTGCGCCGTCACTACCCGCAACTGGCGCCGGCGCTCCAAGGGGTGGAGAACGCCTTCGCGCCGTGGAAGAAGGTCACGGGGCCGCCGACGGCCTGAGCGCAACGGTTCCCGGTTTACCAGATCCCGGCGGTCGCGATCGACCGCCGGTGGCCGGCGGACCGAACGACCGCATCAGCGGCCGGGAAGTGGAATGTCGTCGCCGCCCCCCCACACCAGGCTGGTGGTCGCTCCGGTCTTCGAGTAGCGCACGTGCCAGGTGCCGGTCGCAGCGCGAAACACGGCGAGGTCCGTTCGACCGTCGCCGTCGTAATCTCCGGCCGCCGCCCGATCGGCGGTGACACCCCACTGCCAGGCGACCGTAGCGCCGGTGCTCGAGTGCGTCAGGTACCAGGTCCCGTTCGACGGTCGGAATACCGCGACGTCGGCTCGGTGGTCGCCGTCATAGTCACCCACAACCGGAATGTCGCCGCCGCCGCCCCACGTCATCGAGTAGGCGGTCGCGGTTGCCGAACGGATGATGTGCCACACGCCCGACGACGGGCGGAATATCGCGATGTCACTCTTGCCGTCGCCGTCGTAGTCGCCAACTGTGGGAATGTCGCCGCCGCCACCCCAGGTCATCGAGTAGGCGGTGCCGGTCGCCGAACGGATGATGTACCACGCGCCGGTCGACGGCCGGAACACCGCGATGTCGGTCTTGCGGTCGCCGTCGTAGTCTCCGACCACCGGAATGTCGCCACCGCCACCCCAGGTCACCGAATAGGTCGTGCCGGTGCCCGACTTGACGACGTACCACACGCCCGACGAGGGCCGGAACACCGCAATGTCCTGGCGGCCATCGCCGTCGTAGTCCCCGGCAACAGGAATGTCGCCGCGCGTGCCCCACAGGACCTGCATCACACCGGCCCCACCGGAGCGGGCAACGAACCATTCGCTGGTGCCGGGCCGGTAGACGCTGATATCCGACTTCAAGTCGCCGTCGAAATCACCGGTCAGCCGCGACGGGCCGCTGGCGGGCGGAGTGGTGGTCGTCGTGGTCGCCGAGCCGACCTGGAACGTCGCCATGATCGGGCGGTGATCCGACGGCATCACGCCAGCGGCGTCGCGCGTGTCGAACACCTGGGCGGCCTTCAGGACCAGCTTCGTGGCCTGCTTCGAATACCAGAGGTAGTCGATCCGGCTGTTCCGCGTGTTGCCCGCCTCGTTGCCCGTATAGGCGACTGTCGTTCCCTTGGCCTTGGCGACCGCCCAGGCGTCGTACGCCACCGCCGTCATCTTGGCGATCTCGGTGGCGCCCGGCCAGGCGTTGAAGTCGCCGGCGAAGATGTGCTGCTGTGAGAAGTTGGCGGCCCATGCCCGCAGCTCGACCATCTGCTGGGCGCGACGCGTGCTCGAGTCGGCATCGAGATGCGTGGAGAACAGGTTCACCCGGACGCCGTTGACGACAATCTGCGCGCGCGCCACGGAGCGCGAGTAGCTGAGTGTGTCGCTCCCCGTCGCGTCGAACGGGATGGTGCTGAGAATCAGGTTGCCCTGGCCATTGGTGAGCCCGTCGCGTTGCGCGAAAGTGTAGTACCAGGTCTTGCCAGTCGCCGCCCGCAAGAGCGCCGCGTACCGCGCCGGCTGATCCTCGTTGCCCCAGCTGGTGAACTTCTCGACCTCGTTGAGCGAGACGACCTGGGCGCCGCTGCGCGCGATCCAGGTGACGAACCGCTGCAGGTTGTAGACGCCGTCGGTACCGAGCCCGTGATGCGTATTCCAGTCCAGCACCTTCAGGGTACTGCCGGTTTGCGCCTGCGCCACGGGAGCCGACAGCATCACCATCCACAGCGTGAACGCCGCCAGCCGCGCACCAAGATTCAGAACTCGCATCCAGCCTCCAGCTCTTGCTCGGTCGAGGGACACACACTCCCGGGGCGCGACTGTCCAGAAGGATCAGATCAGCGGGACGAGGATTGTGTGATCGGAGTCAGACGGTCGACGAGCAACCGTCGGAGATGGGAGGGCAAATCGGTGACCACATGGGCCGCGGGCTCGAAAATCACGCAAAAGGCTGAGCGGAGTGGAATTGAACTGAGCGGGATGATTGAAACCGAACTCATCGGTTTGTATTTTCTACACCATGGCCGGAGAACATGGGAAATGCGGGGTGTGTCGACTTACCGATGAGTTCTGATACTGATGCGAGCAGAACGGCAGAAACTGCGGCGCCACAAGGCCCGCACTTCGGCCGGACACGAAGGCTGCCGGCCCAACTACAGGCGTGTCATTGAGGTTGCCGGATTGGGATGTCGCCCGCGGTGCCCCACGGGTGGGCTGCCGTGGTATTGCTGCCGAGGTGCCACAGATACCAGACGGCGTTGGATGGCCGAAACACCGCGAGGTCCGTCCTGCCGTCGCCGTCGTAGTCGCCAGGTACTGGCCGGTCGCCACTCAGCCCCCATTGCCGGGCGAAGGTGGCGCCGGTCCTCGAGTGCGTCAGATACCAGGTCCCGTTCGACGGTCGGAAGACCGCGACGTCCGTTCTCAGGTCGCCGTCATAGTCGCCCGCCACGGGTATGTCGCCGCCACCGCCCCAGGTCATTGACAAGGCCGTGCCGGTTGCCGACCGAATGATGTACCAGGTGCCCGACGAAGGGCGGAACACCGCGATATCGGTCCTGCCGTCGCCGTCGTAGTCACCAACCACGGGAACGTCACCACCCCCGCCCCACGTCACCGAATAGGCGGTCCCGGTCGCGGAGCGGATGAGGTACCAGACGCCGGTCGATGGCCGGAACACCGCGATGTCGGCCCGGCGGTCGCCGTCGTAGTCTCCTACCACCGGAATGTCGCCGCCGCCACCCCACGTCACCGAGTAGGTCGTCGCGGTGGCCGACCTGACCACGTACCAGACGCCACTCGATGGGCGGAACACCGCGAGATCAGCCTTGCCGTCGCCGTCGTAATCGAAGGGCACCGGGATGTCGCCGCCGCCGCCCCATGTCGCCGTACTCGCACCGCCGGTCGAGGACTGAAGCGAATGCCACGTGCCATTGGACGGGCGGAACACCGTGATGTCCGCGCGGCAGTCGCCATCGAAGTCGCCGAGGCGTCCGGCGCACGCCGATGGGCCGGCCGTCGTGAAACTCCACACCGGCCCCGCCTTCGCTTGCAGTGCCATCGTCTTCGCCACGACCCTCCAGTAGTAGGTGGTCCCCCGCCGCAGGGGAATCGGGTGGGTGTAGCTGAACGTGCTGGTGACGGTCTTCGACGGTGGCTCCGCGAGATTGAGGGCGATTGGCGTCGTCGGATTGGGATTGGTGTCGAGATAGAGGTCGTACAGATGCGCCCACGGACCTCCGGCCCACGTGAACCGTACGGAGGTCTCCACGCCCCCGGAACCGTGCGCCGGCGCCGGATTCTTCGGCGCGTCGGGCGGGAGCGGAACGAAAGCGACGTTCTCGACCAGTCCTCCAAGGTTGTTCCACTTGCGCTCGAACTGATTGATGAACCAGGTGATGACGTAAGGCTTGGTGGTGAAGATGTTGTGCTCCACCTGTCCCGTCGCTGACGGGCTGGTCCAGTTGGAGGAGCCGAAGATCGCCATCGATTGATCGCCGGGCGCGATCGGATCCTGGTCGTAGAGAATGACCGACTTCTGGTGGTTCAGTCCCTGGTGCGCCCGATGTTTGATCTGGACACCGCCCATGTAGAGACGATCCACGTTCCAGGCGTGCCACATGCGGCTGTCGTCGCGGTACTGCTCGGGCTCGGTGATCAGCCGGACTCCGACGCCACGCGCCACGGCCGCGAGGATGCCGTCGGCGTGCGCCCGGTCGGTGATGCGATACATCACCACGTCGATCTTGCGGAGCTCGTCGGCATAGCTGTTGACCGACCGCGTCCGGAAGTTCTCCCACGGCGCGAAATTGAGCGACGGATCCTTCGGGAAGATGCCGTAGCGCCGGAACAGGGGCCCCGACACGTTCGCGTGGTTCGCCCACTCGGTGGTGTTCACCCACTGGTCGTCGAACCGGGTGCGGAAGCTGTTGACGATCGCCGTATCGCTCGTGAAGTAGATCCCCTCGTCGACGTAGTTCTGGTAGGGCACGCTGCTGGCGGGGCGCCACGCGTCGGCACTGTAGTTGGCGCCGCTGAACTGGACGAGGTTCTGGCCGTGGAAGAGCATCATCTTCCAGTGCAGGATGTAGCTGGTCAGCCGCTTCCGCATCGGGATGCCGGCGCCCTCCAACTCGGCGAGGCGGGTCTGGTTCAGCGGGTAGCTGGCGTTGGCGCGGGGATCCATCAACACACGAACCGGCACCCCGGCTTGGTGCTTCCGGATCAACTCGGTCGTGTATCGCGCGTCCTCCATGAACCAGAACGCCACGTCGATGGCGACGGTCTCGCTCCGGATGTAGTTGATCAGGATGGCGCGGCAGTCCTCGTCTCCGGGGTCGCAGAGACGGTCCTGCGCGGTGACCGGAACCACCCCGGCAATGAGGATGAGGGCCGCGATCGTGAGGCGGAGCAGACGATGGGTGAACGGCACGTAACTGCCGACCTCGCATTGCGAGGCGGATGCCACGGGCGTCCGTGTCCTCGTACGGAGGAGGTGGGCGTTTTTTCGAGCAAAACAGCGTGCCCACTCGATCCGCGAGCGCGGCCCTGGACCGTCCGCCGCGGCGCCCCGCCGGGCTGAAGGGCATACCTGGGCAATTCTGTTCCCAAGAACGGACGTGGACTGCCTGTGCTCAGCCGGGCCACAGCCGCCTGTCACGCCCGCTTCGCGGGGGGACGCGCGATTCAGCGCCTGTTGCTTGTCACGCCGCCTTCGGCGGGTTGCGGCCTACGGCCGCGAAAACGACGAGACGACGACACGACGAAATCCTGTGAGTCACTTCGACGGATTGCTTCCGTTGGCGGCGCCGCGCTTCGCGCCGCCAACGGGGACAGCCGTTGATTTCCAGCGACAGCGCCGCTACCAAACAATCTTGCGTCGTTGTCGTCGTGTCGTCGTGCCCTGCGCGGAGCGCCTGTGATCATGATGGCAGCGTGACAGCGAACAGCCGCCGCATTCAGCTCACCAGCACGACATCGAGCGTCCGCGGACCGTGGACGCCCCGGATTCGGGTCATCTCGATATCGGCGGTCGCTGAAGGACCGGAGATGGTGGTCAGCAGCGCCGGTCTGCGCTCCGCCACGCCGCGAAGCGCCTCCGGCACCGTGTGCACTACCCGATCGGCGAGGATTACGCACAGGTGGTAATCGGGGATCAGGGTCAGGGCCCGTCGGCCCTCTCCCGCTGCGTGCCGCAGCACGATGGTCCCGGTATTCGCAATCGCGAACGAGCAGCCGGTGAGCACTCCCTCGCTGCGATCGAGATCATCGAAGGACAGGCCGGCGTCAGGCGTGAATGCAACTTCTCCGGGCAACCAGGCCGGGTCGATGTCCACCGGCACGAGGATCCGGGTCTTGCTCCGCGCCGCGAGCGCCGCAGCGATGGTCCGGGACAACGTCGCCGGTTCGGCGCGATACACGTCGACCTGGTAATGCTGGAGGCGCTCGGTCAGCAGGTCGAGGCACGCGTCCGGAGCGAGCGTGGCGGCGATCCGATAGTCGCGGGGAATCCGCTCGTGCGCGGCAAGTGCGGTCTCGTGGCGCACTCCGAGGATGCCGCCGATGCGTCCGAGAATGCGGTCGCGCGCTCCGCCGCCGGAATGGCCGCTCATGCCGTGGCCTTTCGCGCCGCCCACCATTGGCGGAACGACTGCGCCGGCATCGCCGGCAGGTCGCGGGTCCGGGTCCAGGCGGCGAGCGGCCCGGGCGCGGAGGTCACGTAACCATCCCGTTCGAAGCGCCGCTGCAGGAACCGGCCGACGGTCTGCGCGCGTGAGAACCATCGGTGATCGGAGAAGGTGAGCGCCGCTCCTTTCATCGCCAGCCGCTCGAGGTAAGACCCGCGTTCTTCGACGATCCGCCGCCTGAGATGGATCAGGATCTCCGGGATGTCGATCTTGACCGGGCACACTTCATAGCAGGCGCCGCACAAAGACGAGGCGTAGGGCAGCGACTGCGAGTGTTCCAGACCCTGCAGCTGCGGCGTGAGGATCGCGCCGATCGGACCGCTGTAGATCGACCCGTAGGCGTGGCCGCCGGTCTGCCGGTACACCGGGCAGGCGTTCAGACACGCCGCGCAGCGGATGCAGTGCAGCGTTTCGCGCGCGTGCGGGTCGGCCAGGACTTTCGTGCGTCCGTTGTCGAGCAGGATGATGTGGAATTCCCCCGGCCCGTCACCCGGCGTCACGCCGGTCCAGATCGTGTTGTAGGGATTCATCCGCTCCCCGGTCGCCGACCGGGGCAGCAGCTGGAGGAACACCTCGAGATCCTGGAGCGTCGGCACCACCTTCTCGATCCCCGCCATCGTGATCAGCACCTGCGGCAGGGTCAGGCACATCCGGCGCGTTGCCCTCCGACTCGACGACGCAGACCCCACCGGAGTCGGCGATCAGGAAGTTGGCGCCGCTGAACCCGACCCGGACCCGCAGGAACTTCTCGCGCAGGAACCGGCGCGCCGCGCTGGTCAGATCCTCGGGCTCGCCGCCGAGCTCGGTGAGCTGCATGCCCCGCAGGAAGATGTCGCGGATCTCGGCGCGGTTGCGGTGCAGCGCCGGCACCACGATGTGCGACGGCCGATCGTGGCCGAGCTGAATGATCAGATCGGCGAGATCGGTCTCGTGCGGCGCGATCCCCGCCGCTTCGAGCGCCCGGTTCAACCCGGTCTCATCCGAGGTCATGGTCTTGACCTTGATCACCTCGGATTCGCCGCGCGAGCGGATGATGTCGATGACGAGCCGGTTGGCCTCGTCGGCATCGCGCGGCCCAGTGCACCTGGCCGCCGGCACGGGTGCAGTTCTCCTCGAACGCGGTCAGGTAGGTGTCGAGATGGGCGAGCGTGTGCGCCTTGATCCGGCGTCCCGCCTCGCGCAGCGCCTGCCAGTCGTCGGTCTCCCCGACGACCAGCGCGCGCTTCCCGCGAATGACGTCGGTGGCGTGCCGGACGTTGCGCCGCAGCTGCGCGTTGCCCAGATCCCGCCGGGCCGCCTCAGGAAAGTCCGGTGCGGTCGCCGCGTCGCCGACCCGGATCATCGGGCGGGCTCATTGCTGGAGCCGTCAGGTCCCGCCATCGCGAGAATCTCCGCGAGGTGCAGGCAGCGGACACCCGCACCCTGGCGGTGCAGCAGCCCGCCGATCTGCATCAGGCAGGAATTGTCCCCGGCCGTGCACACGGTGGCGCCGGATTCCTCGATCGCCTGGATCTTGTCGAGCCCCATCGCGGTGGACACCTCGGCGTTCTTCACCGCGAACGTGCCGCCGAAGCCGCAACACTCGTCCTGACGCGGCAAGGGCACCAGCTCGAGGCCGCGAACCGCCCGCAGCAGCCGCAGCGGCTGGTCGGTCAGGTGGAGCGATCGCAGCGAGTGACAGGACGTATGCAGCGTGACGGTATGCGGGAAGGTCGCGCCGACGTCGGTGACCTGCAGCTTGTCCACCAGCAGCTCGGAGAACTCGAAGACACGCGGCAACAGGTCCGCGACCGCCGCCTGCAGCGCCGGGTCAGCCGACTCGGCGGCCATCTTCGGATAGTGGTCGCGCATCATCGCGACGCACGACGCCGACGGCACGCAGATCGGCCCCGACCCGCGGAAGACCTCGATCATCCGGCGCATCAGCGGCAGCGCGTCCGCCGCGTAGCCGGTGTTGTAGTGCATCTGGCCGCAGCAGGTCTGGGCCTCCCTGAACTCGACCTGATGCCCGAGCCGCTCGAGCACGGTGACTACCGCCTTGCCGGTCTCCGGGAAGAGCGTGTCGTTGTAGCAGGTGATGAAGAGCGAGATCTGCATGTGCTCAGTCAAATCCCAAGATCCAAATCCCAAGCTCCAACCACTCCCAACTCCCAAATCCCAAGCCGAACTCCCAAGCTCCAAATCCCAACCCCGTCCCCCTCTCGCTTGGGATTTGGGACTTGCCGTTTTGGTTTGGGACTTGGCCGTTTGGGAGTGGTTGGAGCTTGGGATTTGGAGCTTGGGAGTTGACACCTCTACCGCAAGAAAGCCTCGGGTAACCCGCCGTCCACCGGAATGACATGTCCCGTGGTCTTCGCGCTCTGGTCCCCGGCCAGGAACAGGATCGCGTTGGCGCAGTCGACCGGCAGAATCGGCCGGTGCGTGATGGTGCGGCGCGCGTAGAACTCCGCGAGCTTGGTGCGAAGGGCTTCGGTGCTCTCGTCCTCGGTGAACGCGATGCTGTATTTCTTGAGCGACACCATCACGCGGTCGCGCGGGAACATCGAGGACCCTTCGACCACGGTCGCCGGTGCGATGCCGTTGACCCGGACCAGCGGCCCGAGGCCGATCGCCAGCTCGCGGATCAAGTGGTTGATCGCCGCCTTGCTGACGTCGTACGGCTCGCTGCCGCTCTTCGGCACCACCGCGTTGGCCGAGCTGGTGAGCACCACCGAGGCCAGCAGGCCCTGCTCTTTCAGAATCTTTGCCGCCTCGTCTGCCAGCACGTGGTTGCTGGTGACGTTGATGCTCATCGCCAGTCCCCAGGTGTGTTCGGGCGGTGTGCCGGGCGCCGGGGTCGGGAAGATCGCCGCGGTGTTGATCACCGCGTCCAGGCCGCCGAACCGCATCACCGTGGCGCGGAACGCGGCGGCGATGCTCTCGCGCGAGCTGAGGTCGAGCGCCACGCCGAGCACCAGCTCCGGCGAGGACAGCGCCGCCGGCTTCCTTGGCGACCGCTTCAGCGCTGGCGGCGTTGAGATCGGCCACCACGACGTGGGCGCCGCGTTTCGCGAGCAGCAGCGCAACCTCGCGGCCGATGCCGCTCGCGCCGCCGACCACGACGGCGATGCGCCGGCTGAATTCCCGTTCGGGCGGCATCCGCTGGAGCTTGGCTTCTTCCAGTGCCCAGTATTCGATGCGGAAGGCCTCCGACCGCGGCAGCGCGACGTAGTTCCGGTAGCTCTTGAACTCCGCCGCCTGATCGGCATGGCGCGCCTGCGGCGCCGGGCCGGGCTTGGCGTCGGCATCCTCGAGCGCGTTCGCACCCGACATGACGTGGATGGCGTTGACGAAGAACTCCGAGGTGATGCGCGCTTCGCGCTTGTCCTTGCCGAACCCGAACAGCCCGATGCCGGGGATCACCACGACCGACGGGTTCGAATCACGCAGCGCCGGTGAGTCCTTCTCGGCGTGCGCCTGGTAGTACTTCTTGTAGTCCTCGCGGTAGGTGACGAGCCGCTCGCCGATCTGCTGCTTCAACGCCGCGAGCCCGTCTTCCGGCTTCCAGCCGACGTAGAGCGGGGAGATGCGGGTGCGAAGGAAATGATCGGGACAGCTGGTGCCCATCTGGCAGAGCTGCTCCGCCCACTTCGAGTTGGCGAAACCGAGCGCATCCCCGCTGCTGTCGTAGTGCGCGATGACCCGGCGATTCGAGGAGACGGCGCCCCGCAGGTAGGGCAGCAGCGCCGCGACGATCACCTCGCGATCGGCGGCGGGCGACGCAGACGCGCCGCCGAATGGCTCGAGGCCGCCCTTCCTGGCGTGTTCCTGAACGAACTCCCCCATCTGATCGATGGTCTTGATGCTGCTGAAGTAGCAATCCCGCTGGGTCCCGCCCCAGGTGAACAGACCGTGGCCGCCGAGGATGATGCCGTCGCAGCCGGGGTTGTCCTCGACCGCCTGGCGCAGCATCAGCGCCAGCTCGAATCCGGGCCGCTGCCAGGGCACCCAGACGATCTTGCGGCCGTACTTCTGGTTGAACTGCTCGAGCCGGGCCTTGCCGTTGGCACTTGCCGCGAGCGCAATCGCCCAGTCGGGATGCAGGTGGTCGACGTGTGGAAAGGGCAGGAACGAATGGAGCGGCGTGTCGATCGAGGCCGCGACCCGGCTCTCGCCGAACGCCGAGAGCGGGTAGAAGCCCACCATCTCGTCCTCGAACGTTTCGCCGCGATACCGCTTGATCAGCGCCTCGAGCTTGTCCTGATACAGCACGGCGAACCCGGAGGTGGAGATCGATCGGAGATCGCCGCCGCTGCCCTTCACCGCCATCACCCGCGTCGGCTCGCCGGTGAGCGGATCCGGGAGGTCGAATTTCGAGCTGGTGTTGCCGCCGCCGAAGTTGGTGATCCGCAGATCGGCGCCGAGCAGGTTCGAGCGGTAGCGCAGCAGCTCAAGCGGCTGCGCGTCGAGCCGGGCCGCCTCCCGATCGTCCCAGAGGTTCTGGAGGAAGGTGGTTTCGAGGGTGGACGAATCAGACACAGGTCAGCTCCAAATACTGTTGAAAACGCCGGTATTGCGAGTCCCAGCGATCGCGGTCGGTCGGCAGGAACCGATCGACCGGGAAGGATCGCTCGATGATCCGCCGGGCGTGGTCGAGCGAATCGACGGCGCCGGTGCCGACCATCTGCAGGGCCAGATTGCCGAGCGCGGTCGCTTCGATCGGACCGGCGAGCACGGTGCAGCCGGTCGCGTCGGCGGTGAACTGATTCAGCAGCCGGTTGCGCGATCCGCCGCCGACGATCTGAATCTCCTGGATGGTGTGGCCGGTCAGCTCGTGAAGCGAGTCGATGACGAACCGGTACTTGAAGGCGAGGCTTTCGAGAATGGCGCGCGTGTAGCCGCCGGGCCCCTCGGGGGCCGCCTGGCCGGTGTCGCGGCAGTACTCGCCGATCGCCGTCACCATGTTGGGCGGGTGCAGGAACCCGGGATGGTCCGGATCGAACAGCACCTTGAACGCCTGGCGATCGTCGTTCGCCATCGCCAGCAGCTCGTCGTAGCCGAGCGAATGCCCTTCGGACGCCCAGGTCCGGCGGCAAGCCTGCAGCAGCCACATCCCGGCGATGTTCTTGAGCAGCCGCGTGGTGCCGGAGACGCCGCCTTCGTTGGTGAAATTCAGCTCCCGCGATCGCTGGGTGATGATCGGCGTGGGCACTTCGGTGCCGAGCAGCGACCAGGTGCCGGAGCTCAGAAACGCGCGGTGCGGACCCCCGGCGATCGCCGCGACCGCCGATCCGGTGTCGTGACACGCGGGGGCCACGACCGGCGTGTCCGTCAGCGTCCCGCACACGTCCGAGCGCAGGCGTCCGAGCACGGTCCCGGCTTCGACGACCGGCGGCAGCAATCGCGTCGGGATGCCGAGCTCCGAGAGCAGCGGCAGTGGCCCAGTCGCGGGTCCGCGCATCCACGAACTGGGTGGTGGTGGCGTTGGTGTATTCGGAGACCCGGGTGCCGGTCAGCCAGTAGTTCAGCAGGTCGGGGACGGTCAGCAGGGTCGACGCGGCGTCGATCAGCTTGGGCGTCGCCTGGCAGGCCGCGTAGAGCTGATAGAGCGTGTTGAAGGGCAGGAACTGGATGCCGGTGATCGCATAGATCTCGTCGGCTGGAATCCGTTTGAAGACCGCCTCCATGACCCCATCGGTGCGCACATCGCGGTAGTGGTACGGATTCTGGACCAGGGTGCCGTCCTCGCCGAGCAGGGCGAAGTCGCAGCCCCAGGTGTCGACGCCGAGGCTCTCGATCCCGGTGACGTCCAGCCGCTCGAACGACCGGCGCATCTCGAACCAGAGCCGCAGGATGTCCCACTGCAGCGACCCGTTCTGCCGCACCGGCTCGTTGGCAAAGCGATGGACTTCGCGGATGTCGAGGACGTCCGCGCGCAGCCGGCCGACAATCGCACGACCGCTCTCAGCACCGAGATCGAATGCTAGAAAGTGAGCTGACACTGATCCCCGCTTTCGCACGTGGTCGGAAAGTCGGCGTGCCAGGCCTCGAGGCGGTCCTGTTGCTGGAGGCGCTGACAATCGCACGGGCGCGAAGCGCGGTGCGTGTGCCGGCGGTAAAGCATACGCCCCAGGCGGGCTGTGTCACGCGTCATCCCGCAGGATCCCCTCCATTTCGCATAGCGGAACACGCCCTTGACCGGCACCCGGCCTCGGATTGGCCGCCGGCGCCGGGACTGGCCGCCGCGCGGCGATCGCGGCGCCGGCGTGCCGGGGCGGTCGGGAACGCCGGTGTGACGGCGAGTTTCGGCAAGCAAAACACCGCCTGCCGGGTCCGCCCGCCCCTTCGCTCGCGAAAAACCGGCGCCGCGCGGCCCCCCACCGCCAGTCGCGGGGAGGGGGTCAGACCAGGGCCTGACCCCGGTCTGACCCCGCAACGGAAAACGTCCGGCGGTTTTCATTCCGCGAAAGCCCGCGGGCTCCGATCGCCATGGGTGTAACTGCCAGGCGACACCGACAGTATTATTGAGCGCGCGTCAGATGCGTTCATCTCGGGAGGAATGGGATTGGAGGCCAACTTGCATTTCAAGTCCAGTATCGCGGCACTGATGGTGGTTTGCGCAGGCGTGTTCGTCGTCGCGCAATCCAAAGTGACCACGCCGGAAGAACTCGACAAGACCATGAAGGCGCTGCAGCAGGCGCAGATGGCCGCCAACAAGGCGATCACCGCCGGCGAATTTCGCCGAGGCCACGAAGCAGCTCGCCACGGTCAAGAAGGCGCTGGACGACTCCCGCGAATTCTGGGTCACGCACAAGAAAGACGATGCCATCGCCGCCAACAAGGAAACGGTGGCCAAGCTCGAAGAAGTCCAGAAGATGCTGGCCGCGCCGACACCGGACGGCCCGGCCGTGATGGCCGCCATGAAACAGCAGGTGGGACCGGCGTGCCGCCAATGCCACGAGAAGTACCGGGTGCGGGACGCCGAGAACAACTGGGTCCTCAAGCCCGGCTCGATCTAGCGCCGGACGGAAAAGGTTCAAAGGTTCAAGGGTTATTGAACCCTTGAACCTCACCCGCCACATGTGTCCTCCGCCCCAGACCGCCCGCCGGCGCTTTCTCTCCGTGACGATCGCCGTCATCCAAGGCGCCATCGGCGCCACGCTTGCGTTCCTGCTCGGCGGCGCGGTTGTCTCGCCCGCGTTCGGCAAGCGGCGCTCGACCTGGTGGCCCGCCGCCGCGCTCGACGACCTGCCGGACAACGAGCCGACCCCGATTGCCATCCGCGTCACGCGTGAGGACGGCTACAGCCAGGTCGTCGAACGGCAGGTGGTGTTCCTGGTCAAGACCGGCGCCTCGGAAGTCACCGCGCTGTCGTCGACGTGCACGCACCTCGGCTGCCGGGTGAGCTGGAATGCCGACGATCAGACGCTGAAGTGTCCCTGCCACGGCGGCGTGTTCGATCGGAGCGGCGCCGTGAAATCCGGACCGCCCCCCAAGCCGCTCGACACGCTCCCGACCCGCGTCGACGGCGAGCAGGTGCTGGTCGAGCTGTGATCGGTTCGCTGCGCGGCCTCGCCGACTGGCTCGACTCGCGCACCGGCTTCCGCGCCGGCCGCGCCCACCTGTTGGACGAGCGCCTGCCCGCCGGCGTCGGCTGGTGGTTCGTCACCGGCAGCATCCTGTTGTTCCTCCTCGGCGTCCAGCTGATCACAGGCATCGTGCTGACGATGTACTACGTGCCGTCGCCCGAGCACGCCTACGACAGCGTCCGCTACATCACCGATCGCCTCACCCTCGGCCGCATCGTCCGCGGCCTGCACTTCTTCGGCGCCAGCTTCATCGTGATTGCCGCGGTGATTCACATGCTGCGGGTGGTGCTGTTCGGGTCGTACAAGAAGCCACGCGAAGTGACCTGGATGACAGGGGTCGTGCTGCTGCTGATCATCCTCGGGTTCGCGCTGACCGGCTATCTGCTGCCGTGGGATCAGAAGGCGTACTGGGCGACGACCGTCACGATCAACATCGCGCGGAGCACGCCGGTATTCGGCGAACAGATCGCGGGGGTGATGCGGGGCGGTGCCGATCTCGGCGCGCTGACGCTGCTGCGGTGGTACGCCGCGCACGTGTTCCTGCTGCCGGCGGCGTTGATCGGCTTCGTCGTGGCGCACCTGTATCTGATGCGCCGCCATGGCATCTCCGGTCCGATCGCGGAAGTGCCCGGCGAAGCCAAGCCGTTCTATCCGTATCACGCGCTCAAGGACACGATCGCGATAGCGGTCGTGTTCGCGCTGCTGCTGACCTTCACGCTGTTGTTCCGGGTGCCGCTCGATGCGGTCGCCGATCCGTCGGACGCGACCTACATCCCGCGGCCCGAGTGGTACTTCCTGAGCCTGTTCCAGATGCTCAAGTACTTCCCGGGTCCGCTCGAACCGGTAGCCACGATGATCATTCCCGGCATCGTGGTCGGCGGCCTGTTGCTGCTGCCATTTCTCGATCGGGGCCCGGGCCGGCACCTGCGGCATCGGCGCCTGGTCGCGGCGGCGTTCGTGCTGCTCGGCACCGGCGTGGTCACGCTGACCTATCTTGGACTGAAGGATTCCCCTGCGCACGCGGATCCATCGCATTGGGGCCCGCTGGCGCTCGCGGGCCGGGAGTTCGCGCAGGATCAGCGCTGCCAGAGCTGCCACCGCATCGGCGGTGCGGCGAATCCGATGGCTGACACGCGAGTCAAGCGCGACGCCGAATGGCTGCGGGCGCACGTCGCGGATCCGGAAGTGATCGCGCCCGGCACGCGCAAGCCGCCGCCCGGCGGCATGACGCAGTCGCAGGGGCGGGCCGTCGCCAGCTACATGCACAAGATCCGCAGCGGCGCGACCGCGCCGGAGATCACCGGCGAGAACCGGACCGCGATTCTCGTCTACGGCCGCTGGTGCGGCAACTGCCACGTGATCGACGGCGAAGGAGTGAAGCAGGGCCCGGAGCTGACCCGCGCCGGCGAGAAGCGCGACGCCAAGTGGCTGCGCGAGTGGATCAGCGATCCCGCCGCGATCGACGATCTCGCGGACATGCCGGCATTCAACGACCGGCTGACGCCCGAGGAGCTGACGGCGATCGCGAATTACCTCGCTGTTCGGAAGTAGCTCGCCGCGAGCGGCGTTCGCTGTCACGCTGCGATCGTCTCCACGGTGCCGCATCCGAAGGCCGCTGAGCACCGCTTCAACGCCCGGCTATACTTCGACTCGATTGCCGACCACGGTGGACCGATCCTGATCGATCGTGAGCTGTGAGGATGGTCGCAGGGCTTGGCTGACACTGCCTGAGTGACGAGGGACGACACGATGAAGCGATATGCACTTCTGCTGACCGCGATGACAATTACAGCGGCGGTCCCACGGCCCGATGCGCTCCAGGCGCAACCGCCTGCGGCGGCGCCCGCTGCCGGCCAGCAGGAGCCTGCACCGGCCGCACCGCAGCCAGGCGGACGGGGCCGCGGCCGGGGACCACAGACACCGCCCCCGCCGCCACTCACGTGCACGTCGCCGGCCGCCCCAACCGACAACAAGGTGCCAGCCGCACTCGCGCGCGAAGGCTTTACCGCGATCTTCAACGGCAAGGACTTGAGCGGCTGGCAGGCGCTCATCGACATCGGCACGCTCAAGTACGGCGCGGGCCTGAATCCTGCCGATCTGGTGAAGCTCTCCCCGGCCGAGAAAGCCGACAGGCAGAAGGCGTCGAACGCCGAGTACCTGAAGCACTGGTCGGTCGTGGACGGCATCCTCATCTTCGACGGCGTCCAGGCAGACAAGCTGACGCCGCACGTTGAAAAGGGCGGGCAGAACCTTCAGACGGTGAAGGAATATGGCGACGTCGAGCTCTACGTCGACTGGTGCATTGAAGCCGGCGCCGACAGCGGGGTGTACCTGAAGAACGCGCCGCAGATTCAGATGTGGACGAATCCGCTCGGCTCGGGCGGCATCTTCAACAACAAGGGTGGCGGGAAGAATCCGCTGGTCGTCGCCGACAACCCTCCTGGCCGCTGGAACACCTTCCACATCATCCAGCGCGACAGCGACATGACGACGATCTGGCTCAACGGCCAGCTCGTGGTCGATCACGTGAAAATGGAAAACTACTGGGACTACTCGAAGCCGCTCCCAGCGAAGGGCAACATCGAGCTCCAGTACCACGGCGACAAGCTGTACTGGAAGAACATCTACGCGAGAGACTTGAAATAGAGTCGCTGCGGCAACCTCTCGACCTTGAGATCGTCGAGCGCGCTCCAGACGTCAGCTCCAGCGTGTGACCGTCAGCCGCGGACTCACCGGGGATCTCGAGGGTCTCGCGGTTCAACTTCGCTGGTGCGGCGCTTGAATTCGGCCGTCCAGAACCGCGTCCGGTCCAGCATCAGCGTGCCGTCCTTCTCGCCCGGCTCGATGGCGGTGTGTTCGAACCATTCGTTCCACGTGGTGATGATCACCCAGTCGGGGGCGGTCTCGAGAACGGTCGACCACATGAGGTCGTAGAGCCGTGCCCCATCGCGCGGCACGACGGTGTGCCTGGTGCGCGATGCGACGTTCGAGTCATCGTACCCGGGGCTCACGGTGCCGACCCAGATGCGGCGCCGATCGCCGGGCCTGAGCAGCGAGTAGGTGCGCACCCGCAGACTCTCCAGGCGATTTCTCATCAGCAGCTCATCGGCCGGGTACCACACAGTGAGGTAGTCATATGCGCCGTCGAGCGGCTCGAGCAGCGGGAACTGATAGAAATCGCCGATGACGAGCGGATCGCGTCCACCGGCGCGCACGCGTGCGATGACCGACGTCCACTCCGCAGTGGACAAATTATGGGCCGTGTACACGAAGATCACCGGCCGAGCGCCCACGCGCAGGTAGGCGGGATGGGATGCGTACCTGTCAACGAGGTACTCGATCCATGCCGTCATCGTCTCGACGTCCGCGCCCTGGCCAATCAGGTGCGACTTGTTAGCGTCCCACGATTCGATGAAGGCGCATGCCTTGATTCCCGCCGCCTTGGCGGCGTCGAGGATCGTGTCCAGCCGAGGATCCGACGGGCCCTGCCAGGACATGACGAAGGCGTCGATGCCTGCAGAACGGGCTTCGCGCGCCAGGCGGGTCACGTCGGCGAGATCGTCGGTGGAGGACCGGCGGAGAGGACGCCCTGCCAGGTCGGAGTCGTTCCAGGCAGCAAGGTTCGGGTACCACGGATAGAACTGCGCCAGCACGAGTCGCGACGGCGGGCGCGGCACCCGAACCGAGCCCGGCTGGAGCAGGGCGGCATCGGTCGCAAATGTGGCGGTGGCCTGGTCAGTGGTGAAGCGGTCGATGGATTGCGGACGTCCTGGATTTCGCGCCACCTGCACATCGAGAACGGTCTGGGCCGAACGCTCGGCGCTCACCTGCCAGCGGATCGTTCCCGAGGCCGGCACGTCGGACAGGATGACGTCGAACTGCGCTTCTGCCGGCTCCTCTGTGATGTTCCCGGAGATGCGGAGCTTCTGGCCCGTCTGAGACGAGCGCACGCCTTCGCGCCCGTTGACGATGGATGAGCGGTAGCTGGCGACCGACGCGTTGGCGACGGTGATGTCTACGGCAGCCGCCCGCGTCGAGACGAACAGACGCACAGGTGCGAGATTCCTGGCCGGATCCGTCGAGTCGATGCGCAGAACGGGCTGGGCCGCGCCGATCACGACCAGCGCGAGGAAGACGGGCACACATTGCCGCACCGGAGTCATAGCGGACCCCGGATCGCGATCCCCCGGATCGACGCGTCGATCAATTCGATCGGGTGCATCACCTTCAGCGGCCGGCCCTGTTCCGCGGCCACCGACTGGATCTGCAGCGTGCATCCGGGATTGGCGGTCGCGACGACGTCGGGATGGACCGCGGCGATGTGTGCGACCTTCCGCTCTCCCAACTGCCGCGCCGGCTCCGGCTGAACCAGGTTGTAGATCCCGGCGCTACCGCAGCACAGCTCGGGCTCTGCGAACCCGAGCAGCTCGATGCCCGGAATCTGCTGCAGCAGATCGCGCGGCTGCTGGCGGACGCCCTGGGCGTGGGCGAGGTGACAGGCGTCGTGATAGGCGACCCGGAGATGCAGCGGGTGACGGGTCGCGCGTGGCTCGCCGAGCTCGATCAACAGTTCGTTGACATCGCGCACCCGGGCGGATAGCGCGCGCGCCCGCGCTGCCCACGCCGGATCGCCGGCGAACAATCGTTCGTACTCCTTCATCGACGACCCGCACCCGGCGGCATTGACGACGATGCGCTCGACGTCGGTCTGCTCGAACGCCTCAATCGCCCGCCGGGCGAAGTCGCGGGCGTCCGGCTCGCGGCCGGCGTGCACCGCAAGGGCGCCACAGCACCCCTGCGCCTTCGGCGCGACGATCTCGCAGCCCTCGGCCGCCAGCACGCGGACGGTCGCGTCGTTGACGTGCGCGAAAGCGAGCCGCTGCACGCAACCGGTCAGGAGTCCCACCCGCATGCGGCGCTGGCCGACGGCAGGAGTGATTTCAGGCGTCGACGCGGTGAGCGATCTGACGGTGATGGGCGGCGCCAGCTTCGCGAGTGCGCGAAGCCGCTCGGGCAGCAGGTTCAGCAGCCCGGTCCGTTCGAGCACGGGCCTGAGCCACTGGTAGACGAGCAGCGGCGCCAGCGCAAACCGGAGCCGCCCCGGATACGGAATCACCGCGAACAGCGCCGAGCGGAACAGCCGATCGCCGAACGTCCGCTCGTAGCGGCGCTCGATCTGCGCGCGGGTTGCCTCGACAAGCGGCGCGTACTCCACGCCCGAAGGGCACGCGGTGACGCATGCCATACAGCCCAGACAGGCGTCGAAGTGGCCGACGAAGGCATCGGTCATCCCCACCCGCCCGTCGAGGCCGGATTTCATCAGATAGATCCGCCCGCGCGGCGAATCCATCTCCTCGCCCCAGAGCGCGTAAGTCGGACAGGTCGGCAGACAGAAGCCGCAGTGCACGCACTTGTCGATCAGCGCCGGATCCGGCGGATGGTGGTCGTCGAACGCCGGCTGGAGGGTGGCCAACGCGGTCACAGCGGACCTCGTCCCGCCCCGAGCACGCCGGCCGGATCGAGCTCGCGCTTGAGTGCGGAAGTTACGGGCTCGTTGTGCCGCGGGCCCCAGACGAGCTCGGGGGTCCGCAGCCCGGCTGGGGCGCGGACCACGACGATGTTGCCCAGGACGTCCGAGCGGCGAAGCCGGTCGATCGCCGTCCGGTGCTCCGCAGCGTCGCCCTCGAGCCGAACATGCCCCGCACCCACCCCCAGCCGGCCGGTCAGCTCGAAGCCCGCCAAGCCGCTGGTCTCGATGAGCGTCGTCAGCGCACGCAGGATGTCGGCCGGACGCCACGCGGCCCGGAGGATGGTACCGGGCGGCTCCCACAATCGCCGTGCATGCGCGGTCCACACCTCGCGCTCGGACTCCCCCACGACCACCTGCAGCGATTGGTGGAAGCTGGCGACGCGCGCCGAGGCGTTCGCCACTTCGGCATCGACCACCCGCGGGAACGAGGCAAAGCGGAGCAGACAGGTGATGGCCGGAGAAGCCGGTGTCGAGGCACCGGCGGGATGCCGCACGGCGACTTCGAACGCCACCGGCTCGAGCTGACTGGCGGAGACCGAGTCGATGACGGCGCCGAGCGATTCGGCGCTGAGCCGATCGATCACCACCGTCGCCGACGCGCCGGGCAGGGGCGCGAGCTTGAACGTGGCGCTGACGATCGCCGCCAGCGATCCGAACGATCCACTCATCAGCTTCGACAGATCGTAGCCGGCCACGTTCTTGACGACCTGTCCTCCGGCCTTCGACAACGCGCCGTCAGTGGTCGCGAGCTGGATGCCAATCACGAGGTCGCGCGGAGTGCCGAACCGATGGCGCTGCGGGCCGCTGTCGTTGGTCGCGAGCAGCCCGCCGATCGTCGCCCGGTCCGGCCACGGCGGATCGAGCGCGAGCCACTGCCGATGCGGGGCGAGCTGCTGATTCAAGTCGTGCAGACGTATTCCAGCCTCGACGGTCACCGTGAGATCGCCGGCTTGATGGGTGAGGATGCGGTTCAGCGCCGACATCTCGACCAGGACGTCGATCGGGGCCGCGCCGGCGCCCCAGCCGTCTTTCGAGCCTTGCCCGCGGATCACGACCGAAAGCCGCCGGGCCGAAGCCCACTGGAGAATGGCCGCCACGGCGGCGGCGGTCTTCGGGGTCACGATCACCCCAGGCACGACACCATCGACGCGGTCGCTGACAGGATCGGCGGCGCGGGTGTCGAGCGCGTGGCCCGAAGCGATCAACTCGGCAGCCGCGATCATCAGAAGCGCTCGACGAGCCCGTCGCGTTCGACAGGATGTGCGCGGTACGGCCCCGGCACCTCACCGCAGAGTCGCGGCGTCGGCAGCACTTTGCCGGGATTGCAGAGACCGCGCGGATCGAAGACGCCGCGCACGCGGCGCATCAGCGCCAGATCGGCGTCGTTGAACATCTTCGGCATGTATTGCGACTTGTCCGCCCCGACCCCGTGCTCGCCGGTCAGCGAGCCGCCCGCATCCATGCAGTAGCCGAGGATCTCGGCCGCCACCGCCTCCGCCCGCTGGGCCTGACCGGGCACCTTCTCGTCGTAGCAGATCAGCGGATGAAGGTTGCCGTCGCCGGCATGGAAGACGTTGCCGATGCGCAGGCCCGAGGTCCGTTCGAGGTCGCGGATGCGGTTCAACACCTCGGGGAGACGGGTGCGCGGCACGACCCCGTCCTGCACGTAATAGTTCGGCGATACCCGGCCCATCGCGGCGAACGCCGCCTTCCGGCCCTTCCAGATCCGCGCGCGCTGCGGCTCGGTCCTCGCGACCTCGATGGTGGTTGCGCCGTTCTTCCGGCAGATCTGTTCGACCTCGTCGAACAGGCCTTGCACCTCGGCATCGGGCCCGTCCAGCTCGACGATCAGCACGGTGTCGGCCGCGGGAAAACCGGAATGCACGGCGGCTTCGGCGGCTTCAATCGCCAGCCGGTCCATCATCTCGATCGCGGCCGGAATGATCCCCGCGCCGATGATGTCCGAGACCGCGGCGCCGCCGCGGTCGATGGTGTCGAACGCCGCCAGCAGCGTCTGCACCGCTTCGGGCTTCCGGAGAATCCGCACCGTGATCGAGGTGGCAATCCCCAGCGTCCCCTCCGAGCCGATCAACAGGCCGAGCAGATCCGGTCCTGATGCGTCCGCCAGCTCACTCCCCATCTGTACCAGCTCGCCGGACGGCAGCACCACGTCCGCCGCGAGCACGTGGTGCACGGTGAACCCGTACTTCAGGCAATGTGCGCCGCCGGAGTTCTCGGCGACGTTGCCGCCGATCGAGCACACCTGCTGACTGGAGGGATCGGGCGCGTAGTAATAGCCGAATGGCGCGACCTGCCGGGTGATCTCGAGGTTGGTGACACCGGGCTCGACCATGACCCGGCGATTCGGGATGTCGACGTTGAGCACGCGGTTGAGGCGCGACAGCGCGATCACGATGCCGCCTTCGACCGGCAGCGCCCCGCCCGAAAGGCCGGTGCCATGCCCGCGCGGAACGAACGGGACGCCTTCACTCGCGCACAGCCGGACGATCTCCTGGACCACCGTCGCCGACCGCGGCAGGACGACCGCGACCGGTGACTGCCGCAGATGCGTCAGCGCATCGCACTCGTAGGTCAACACTTCCAGGGCCTCGCTGAACACGCCGTCGTTTCCGGCGATCCGCCGCAGCTCCCGGAGGAACGACGGGTTCATGGCGACGGTACCATCCAGGGGAAAACGTAGGCCTGCAGCATCACGATGATGCCCATGATCGCAGCCAGCGCGATGCTGTGCCAGAAGACGAACCGCAGGATGCGCCCCTCCTGCCCGTGCTGGTTGGTTGCCGCGGTGGCCACGACGATGCTCTGCGCGTCGATCATCTTGCCCATGACGCCGCCGGTGGAGTTCGCGGTCGTGATCAGGATCGGGTTCAGTCCGAGCTGCTCGGCGGTGATCTTCTGAAGGCTGCCGAACAGCACGTTCGAGCTGGTGTCGGACCCGGTCAACGCCACGCCCGAGCCATCCCAGCATGGCGGCGAAGAACGGATAGAACCAGCCGGTCCGCGTGAACGCCAGTCCAAGTGTCGCATCCGTGCCGCCGTACCGGGTGACGAATCCGAGCGACAGCATGAAGGCAATGGTCATCAGCGGCGCGCGCATCCTGGTCAGGGTCAGCGCCGCGACCTCGAGAGCGACGGCCGCCGGAACCCGCAGGTAGAGGATGGTAGCGAACGCGGCGAAGAGAATCGCGGTGCCGGTGGCCGACAGCCAGTTCAGCGTGAACCGCGCCGCCTCGGCGCGCGTCGATCGATACGCCGGATCGGTCACGCGGGCGCGCTCCACCGGCGTGGCTTCCACCGGGTGATCGCGGAAGACCATGCGGTGCAGGTCGGGCACGTCGAACGCCGGCGACAGCACGGCATGAGGCGGCGGCTGGCGGCCAGTCGCACGATAGCTCTGCATGCCCGCAGGGCCGGCATTCAGGAAGGCCTTGATCGGACCGATGCCCCAGGCGGTCACGAACACCGACAGGAATACCCAGGGCATCCACGCGCGGCTCGCCCCGGACGCAGGATGCGCAGCAGCGGGGATGTCGCCTGCCGATCGCCTCAACTCGCTCTTTGGCCGGCGCGTCGGGGAATTCCCACGCTTCCGCCGGCCGCCACCAGGTGCAGAACAGCGCCAGGCAGCCGAGCGAGACCAGGCCGCCGACGATGTCCACGAGCTCGGGCCCGACATAGTTGCTCCACCAGAACTGCACGATCGCGAACGAACCGCCGCTGACCAGCACCGCCGGCCACACACCGCGCAGCCCCTTCCACCCGCTCATCGTCACCACCAGCCAGGCCGGGACGATCAGCGACACGATCGGCAGCTGGCGGCCCGCCATCGCGCTCAGAAGCATCGGATCGATGCCGGTGACCGCGCCCAGCGTCAGAATCGGCGTGCCGATCGCGCCGTAGGCGACCGGCGCGGTGTTCGCGATCAGCGACAGGCCGGCCGAATACAGCGGCGTGAAGCCGAGCCCCATCAGCAGCGCCGCGGTGATCGCCACCGGCGTGCCAAAGCCCGCCGCGCCCTCGATGAAGGCGCCGAAGGAGAACGCCACCAGCAGCGCCTGAATGCGGCGGTCAGCCGACAGCCGCGCGACCGAGGCCTTGACGACGTCGAACTGACCGGTCCTGACGGTGAGGTTGTAGAGGAAGACGGCGGCGAGAATGATCCAGCCGATCGGGAACAGTCCGTAAGCGGCACCGTACACCGCGGTCGCCGCCGCGGCCGAGACCGGCATCCCGTAGACGACCACCGAGACCAGAAGCGCGGCCGTGAGCCCGGCGAGTGCCGCCCAATGGGCCTTCCATTCGAAGACCGCGAGGGCCACCAGCAGCAGCACGATCGGCAGCGCCGCGACCAGCGTGCTCAGCCAGGCATTCCCCAACGGGTCGTAGACCTGAATCCATGGCATCGCTCACGCCCTCCGCGGAAGGATGTCGGGGTTGATGATATCCATGCTCGACAGGTCTCCCTCGATCGCCAGGCGCACGTTCCGGATCGCGCGAAGCGCCATGCGACGGTTGGCTTCGACGGTATTGCTGCCGATGTGCGGCACACCGATGACGTTCGCGAGGGTGCGCAGATCGTGATCCGGAGCCGCCGGCTGGTACGGCTCGCGCGCGAACACGTCGAGCGCCGCACCTGCCAGTCGGCCGCCAGCGAGGGCGTCGTACAGCGCGAGCTCGTCCACGACAGCGCCGCGGGCCGTATTGATCAGCCAGGCGCGCGGCGGCATCAGCGCCAGCCGGTCCGCATTGATGAAGCGCGCATTCTCCGGGCTGCCGGGGATGTGCAGGCTGACGAAATCGGCCTCGCCGACCGCCTCGGCGAAATCGGTGGTGATCGCAGCGATGTGCGGGCTCGGCGTCTGGCGCGCCGACCGGGCGTAGCCGATGACGCGCATCCCGAAGCCCGCCGCTGCAATCCGCGCCACCGCGATCGCGATCGCGCCCGAACCGATCAGCGCGAGCGTCTTGCCTTCGAGCTCCAGTCCTTCCTTGGGTTCCCAGCGTCCGTTCCGGATGCCGACAGCCGCCGCCACCAGGTGCCTGGCCGCCCCGCCGATCATCATCATCGTCAACTCGGCCACCGACTGCTGGAGCACGTCCGGCGTGTTTGTGCACAGGATCCCGGCGTCGGTCGCCTGGCGCAGGTCGACGCTGTCGTAGCCGACGCCGAATCGCGCAATCACCCCGCCTCGAGGCAGTGTGGCATACAGCCGGCCGCGGTAGGGTGACCCTCCGACAATCACGAACCGGGCTGCCTGCTCGGCGATGGCGTCGCAAAGCGCGTCTTCGGCGCCGGGGATGGGCACGCACTGGAGATCGTCGTCCGGAGCGGCAAACGTCGACTGGGCGCGGCGAAACTCGGTTTCCGTAACAAGAACGACTGATTTGGACATAAGGGCGTCCGTGTTTGTACACCATCACGGCCGAGCTGTGCGCAGCCGGGGAGCAAATCCGGTAAAATCTATGACTATGACCTCTCGCTTTTTCTCCAGATGGACCGTCCAGTCCGCGATCGGGATCGCCGCCGTGGTCCTTGCCAGCATGGGCGTCAGCTCGTGGGACATGTCAGCGAGCCAGGCTGCAGCACCACCCGCGGCGCAGAGCGCTTCGGCGGACGGCTGCCCCGCCGGTTTCTACGGATCCCCGGCGACCGGCTGCACCGACGTCAATGAGTGCGCCAGCGCCAACGGGGGCTGTCACAAACTGGCGATGTGCACGAACACCAAGGGGTCCCGCGAGTGCGGTGTCTGCCCGAAGGACTTCCAGGGCACCGGCTACGTCGGCTGCTTCGACGTAAACGAGTGCCCCAACGGGGATTGCACCGACCGCATCCCGACCGACGGTGAGACCGCTGCCCCGCCGGTGGTGACAACGACGGGTGACGTGACCGTCGCTGCCGTCGCCGAGACCGGCGCCCCGGCCACGTTCACCGTGAGCGCCCGCGACGACAAGGACGGCGTGCGCGCCGCCTACTGCCTCCCCCGCTCGGGCTCGACCTTCGCGATCGGCAAGACGGTCGTGAGCTGCTGGGCCTCGAACACCCGCGGCAAGCTGGGTCGGGCCACGTTCACGGTCACGGTATCCAAGCCGGCGTTCGACTGAGCGCATGCCAGACAGCTTCGGCGCGCGGCTGCGCCAGCGGCGTGAAGAACGACAGATTGCTCTGAGCTCGATCGCCGACGACACCAAGATCAAGCTGACGCTGCTCGAAGCGCTCGAGCGGGACGACGTCTCGCACTGGCCGTCCGGGATTTTCCGGCGGGCCTACATCAAGGCATACGCGCACATGATCGGCCTCGATCCAGACGAGGTGGTGCGCGAGTTCCTGGAAGTGCATCCCGAACCCGCAGAAGTCGCAGCGGCGGCGGCGCTGGCGGCCGCCGAGGAGGCGGCGCGGAAGACCGGGCCGCCGCCCACGCGGCTTCGAAACATCGTGGACTCGGCGCTGGGCTCGCTGGTCCGGCTTCGCCGCACCGCGGGGGCCGAGGACTCGACTCCGCCAGCCCCCAGTCAGGTTCCCGCCGCCGAGCTCGCTCCCAATCGATTGGTGATCTCGGAATCCACGGGCGGGTTCGGCTCCAGCGACACGACCGACGACGACACCGTGCGAGGCATGCGCCTGGAGCACCTGTATGCGGGAACGGCCTCCGCACCAGTGCAGGAACCAGTTGCCGACCAGCCATCACTCGACCGAACCGACGACACCGTGGCCGACCTGGTCCCTGCTTCGGTGCCCGTGCCCACTGCTCCGGCTCCCGACGTGCCAGCAGGAGCAGAGGCAGCTGCCGCAGCCCCTCAAACGCCACCAACCCAGCCTGTGACCGCGAATCCCGTGCCTCCGCCATCCAGCCTCGCCGCCGGTTCCGATCTCGAGGCCGTGGCCGGCCTGTGCACCGCCTTCGCCCGCGTGGTCGACCGGAACGAGGTCCAGCGACTGCTCCAGGAAGCCGCGCGGATTCTCGACGCCATCGGCCTCATCGTCTGGGTCTGGGATGCCACTGCCGAGGCGCTGATGCCGGCGCTGGTGTATGGCTACTCGGACAAGGTGCTCGCGCAACTGCCGACGGTCCGCCGCGACGGCGACAACGTGACGGCGGCCGCCTTCCGAACGGGTCAGACGTGCGAGCTGCCGGGTACCACGCACAGCAGCGGCGCGCTCGTGGTGCCGCTCCTCACCCCGGACGGTTGCGCGGGCGTGCTCGCCCTCGAGCTGCACCCGGGGGTCGAGGAGACCAGAGCCATCCGAGCGGCGGCGACCATCCTGGCCGCGGTGGTGACGCAACTGGTGCTACGGATCCGAATCGCCGAGGCCAAGGCGCAGTCGCTCCGATCGCCGTTGAGGGTGAGAGGTGAGCGGGGGTCGAGAATCGCCGGGAGTCCGATCAGCGGGGCCTGACCACCTTCGCTCTAGGGCCTGCGGCATTCGCTGTCACGCTGCATTCACTGTCCCGCTGCATTCATTGTCCCGCGCACTGCCACGGCGCCTGCGGCGCGCTGCCGCCTTCGACGACACGACGACAACGACGTTGAGAACGCAACCGGCCACGTCGGCACCCGGGGGCATTTTCGCGACTGCCCCCACTCAATATCATCGGCTCTCCCCCGTTGGCGTCGTGTCGTCGTGTCGTCGTCTCGTCGTGAGCCGCCGAAGGCCGGAGCGCGCCGCAGGCGCCGTGATCATGAGTGCAGCGTGACAGCCGTGATCACGAAGGCAGCGTGACAAGCGAATGCCGCAGGCCCGAGCTCACCTCACCAGTCCCGCGTATTTCCCGGTCCGCCTCACCACAATCTCGATCGCATCGTCCAGATAGACCGTGGCCCAGTCGGCGGCCGGGAACCGGCCGGCTCCTGAGAGCTGATTCGGGCGCGGCACCGAGATCATGGCCCAGTCGACGCCCGCGGTCAGCGCATTCCAATCGTCCTGCGACCTCGAGGCGTCGATGATGCGGCGGAAATGTTCGGCCGGGTAAGCCTGAAGGCGGCTGTCCTGAAAGACCCGCACCCGTGGATACAGCGACCACGCGATGTAGCCTCCCAGGTTGTGACTGTTGAAGACCGGCCCCTCCAGGCCGGCCTGCTGCACGAACGCAACCGCCTGCGGCGGGAAGAACTGCGGCGGTTCGACTGCGGCGCGGCCGACGTGGAATTCGGTGATCAGCATCGCCGGCGGAATTCGTGAGAGGGCCAGCGACGCGCAGATAGTGGTGATCAGGATCGCGCGGTAGTCGAGCCCACGGGCGGTCAACGCGCTGAGGCGCGCGGCCACCAGCGGCGCGGTGGCGAGCAGCACCAGCGGCGTCTCGCGCAGGTGCATCAGGCCGAGCGTGCCGAAGACCACGGCGATGCTTCCCTCGGAGAGCGTGAACCGGCGCGGCTGCGCGAGGAGCAATCCTCCGGCCACCACGAGATACGCGAAGAACGCGCGATAGGCCGGAAGGCCGGGCGGCTGCAGCTCCGCGATCGCGACGATGCCCGGCACCGACAGGTTCTCGTACAGATAGGCGGCGAGTCCCCATCCGTAAGGATTGGCAACGGTCGCCAGGGCTGCGACGCCGGTGATGCCGAGCGCGCGCATCGCCTGGCGGCGCGTGATCCAGGCAGGCTTGATCAGTTCTGCTCCAGAGAACACCAGCAGCAGCAAGACACCGAAGACGCACTCGACGTGGAAGTTTCCCCAGGCCGCGGTCAGCGGTACCGCCCACCAGAGCGGTCCGGGGTCGCGGCGAGCCATCGCCCGCTCGATCAGCCACGCGCACGCGGCGAGCCCGGCGAACGACACCAGATGGGGTCTGGGGATCGCACGCGGCTCCAGGATGAAGAATCCCAGACAGAGCACCGCCGCGGCGGCCCAGGCCGGCGCGCGCACGCGGCAGGCGGCGAACAGGGTCAGCAGCGCCGCGCCCAGGAGCAGCGCCTGCGCCGCCTGAATCCCGACGGCGCCGGCGGCCCGCCAGGCGACGTACGAGCCGGTATCGAAGAGGAATGAGGTGTAACGCTGGCGATAGTCCGGATAGGTGAAGCTGAACAGGTTGGCGCGGACGACGTGGCCCGTCAGATTCTCGCGGCCGTGCGCGAGGTGCCACCAGAGGTCGGGCTCGTAGATCGGACGGCAGCTGAGGATCGCGGCGGCGGCGGCGATGGAAACCAGCAGCGGCGCACGCGTCATTCAGGCGACGCGGGCGAGGGCGGCCCCGGCGGGACGGACGGCGGTGTGACGAGGCGCAGCGCCGGAAGGCGGGAGCCGGAGCCAGGCGCGGGGCCGGTACTCTCGCGCTCGAGCAGCGCCATTGGAAACTCGGTGGTCTCGATCCGGCCGGGGTTCTCGATCGCTTCGAACAGACGGCAGCACGCGATGCGGCCCATGTCGCGCATCGGCTGTGACACGGTGGTCAGCGCCGGGCAGAACAGCGCCCCGTGCGCCAGGCCGTCGAAGCCGATGACCGACAGGTCGTGTGGCATGCGGATGCCGCGCTGCAGGGCCACCCGCATGAAGCCGAACGCCAGCGCGTCGTTGGCGAGGACGAGCGCGGTCAGGTCGGGGCCGGACTCGAAGAAGCGGTGCGCGAACTCGCCGCCGGCCTCGCTGGTGTAGCTGCCGCACGTGAAGATGTGATGCGGCTCGATCTGGATGCCGCGGCGCGCCAGCTCGTCGCGCAGCCCGCGCAGGCGGTGCTTCGAATCGATCGAGTGCTCGGGACCGCCGGCGAAGCCGACCCGGCGATGTCCGAGCGCCGCCAGGTGCGCGCCGACCGCCGTGCCGGCGGCGGTGTTGTTGCACCGCACCACCTGCACGTCGGGAAAGATCTCATCGGGCGCGATGATGACGGTGGGCAGCTGCGCTTCCACCGCCGCCTTCAGCAGCGCGCGCTCCCGGCGCTGCGACTTGGCGAGGACCAGGCCGTCGACGCGGCGGTCGCGAATCCACGAGAACACCAGCGCCGGATCGTACTGGCCGCGCAGCTCGAGGCTGGAGAGCATCAGTCCGGTATCGCGCGCCGACAGCTCCTCTTCGATGCCCATCAGGAGCTGCACGAACCACGGATCGGAGCTGAAGTCGACCGCGACCCCGATACAGCCGCGCCGCCCGAGGCTCAGATTACGCGCGGTCCACGATCGCGAATACCCGAGCTCCGCAATCACTTCGGACAGCCGCGCCTGCACCGGCGCGCTGACGTAGTGGCCGTTGAGATACCGGGAGACGGTGCTGACGGCGACTCCCGCTTGTTCGGCGACGGTGGCGATCGTGGGCTTCTTCATGGGCTGTCGCTTGTCAGTCTCCAGTTTCCAGTAGCCAGTAGCCGGTAGTCAGTAGTCAGTTCCTGGTCTTGCTGGGAACTGGCAACTGGCAACTTAGAACCTCGGAATCTCGATCTTCTCTCCGCCCTTCAGCGCCGACTGGTGCGCGCAGATTCCCACCATCGTCCAGTTCACCGACGTCTCGGCATCCGGCATCGCCGGTTGACGGCCGAGGCACGCCATCAGGAAGTGGTGGACCAGGTGTGGGTGCGAGCCGCCATGCCCGCCGCCCTGCAGGAACGACAGGTGGTCCGCATCCTGGATCGCCGCCGGCTGCGTGAAACGCTGGATCGGCTCCGGCAGCAGGCGGGCGTAGTCCGGCACCGTCACGCGGGTCGGAATCTGGGCCTCGGTCAGCGGCGCCTCCGCGCGTGCTCTTCGTGTGGATCACCGGCTCTTCGTTCTCGACCTGCTGCCACTCGAACGACTTCTTCGAGCCGAAGACGTCGAAGCTCTCGCGGTACTGCCGCGCGGTGTTGAAGAGGCTGCGGGTCACCTCGGCGCAGACGTCCGAGTCGCGCAGCTTGAACGTCGCGGTCTCGATCGCGAACGGGCTGCCGTATTTCGGAATCAACGACTCGTCGATGCGGCCCGAGCCGTGACACACGACATGTTCGGCGTGTTTGCCCAGGATCGCCAGGCACGGGCTCACGCAGTGCGTCGCGTAGTGCATCGGCGGGAAGCCTTCCCAATAGCCCGGCCAGCCGTCCATGTCCTGCTGGTGGCTGCCGCGCAGGAACTGGATCCGCCCAAGCTGACCGCTCTCGTACAGCTCCTTGGCGAACAGGTACTCGCGGCTGTAGACGACGGTCTCCATCATCATGTAGACCTTGCCGCTCGCTCGCTGGGCCTCGACGATCTGCCGGCACTCGTCGACGGTGGTCGCGGCCGGCACGGTGCTGGCCACGTGCTTGCCCGCCTTCAGCGCCGCGATCGACTGCGGCGCGTGATCCGCGATCGGCGAGTTGATGTGCACCGCGTCGACCTTCGGATCGGCGAGCATCTCCTCGAATGAGGTGTACCGCGCCGCCACGCCGAACCGGTCGCCGCACGCATCGAGCTCCCGCCGATCGCGCCGGCAGATCGCATACATCTCGGCGTTCGGGTGCTTCTGGTAGATGGGGATGAACTCGGCGCCGAACCCCAGACCGACGATTCCCACCCTGACCTTGTCAGACATCTACAGACCTCCGCGTCCGCCGCGGCCCTGCGGAGCGCGCACGTTGAGAATCCCGTTCATGATCCGCCAGTGGCCGGGGAACGTGCAGACATACGGATACTGGCCGGCCTCCGCCGGCGCCTTGAACTGTACCGTCACCGTTTCGCCCGGTTCGACCAGCTTCGTGAAGAACAGTACCTGCTGAATCTGCGGCACGTACTGCTGCGCGGGACCGTTCGGCGTGCGCGCGAGCTCGTCGGCCGCCGTGCCGATCGCGTTGAGCGAATTCTGCTGGCCGAGCAGGAAGTTGTGCTGCATGGTGTCGGGGTTGGTGAAGACGATCTCGACCAGCTGCCCTGGCGCGACGTTCAACTCGGTCTTGTCGAACTTCATCTCGCCCGGCGTGACGGTCAACCGGATCACCACGTCTGGCGCGGCGCGGACGACGGTCTCGGGCAGGGTTCCGGTCGCGGACGCGGGCGTGCTGGCCAGCGCGACGTGGGCGGCGAGCTCACCGGCCTTCGAGTAGAGCGCACCGGCATTGGTCTGGCGCTCGACGCGGTAGCGCCAGGCCCCGGCGAGCGCCACGCGGTTCTCCCCGGCCTGCACGAACATCGAATCCGGCGTACCCAGGAACCCGCCATCATTCCGATTGTTGGTGATGCGCACGGTGACCACATTGGCGCCGTTCTTCAGCGTACCCGGCGGCAACTCGTACGACGGCGGCACGTTGCCGCGCCCACCGCCGGCTGGCGGGGCCGCGCCGCGGCCGCCTCCGGGCGCCACGGACACCGACAACCCGTTGACCCAGACTTCGGCGTTGTTGCCGACCCGGCCGATCGACAATGCTGACTCGCCGGCGGGCGCCTTCACATCGACGGTCCGGGTGAACCACACCACCCCGTCGAAGTCCTCGAGGCCGCGAGTCTCCCAGTTGCCGGGAGCCTGCATCTCCTTCCAGTCGGACGACAGCGCGGCGCTGTCGGGCGTCCGCCAGTCGGGCTTGGTCGCACCGATGCGGAGCGAGATCGGCAGCGATCCGGCCGATACGGCCTTCGGATCGGCTTTGTACTCCGCCAGGAACGCGGCCTTGTGGCGGGTCGCGGCGATGAACATCGCGCGGCTCAACCAGCGATCGTTGTAGTTGTCGGCGTTGGAGCTCACCTTGTAGAGCAGACGGCCGAGCTCGGGCGTCGCCGGCGCATCAGCCATCACCAGGAGTGCGGCCAGCCGGGTGTGCAGATCCTTGTCTTCGAGCAGGCCCGCCGCGGCAATCGCGCTGGCCGCCTCGGGGGTCTTCGGCAGCACCATCGCCGCCGCCTTCCGCACGCCCGCGGCGGGATGTTTGAGCGCGCCGACCGCGGTTTTGCCCGCCTCGCTGGTCAGGCTCGACAGCTCGCCCAGCCCGTGGAGCGTCCACAGCGCATGCAGCGCCGCGCCGTTCAGACCGATCTCATCGACCGCCGTGTTGCGCACCAGCGCCAGCAGCTGCGGGACGACGTCCTTCTGGTTCCGTTCGACGAGCAGGCGCTGCGCGTGCAGCCGCCACAGCATGTTGTCGGACGACAGCCCCGCGACCAGACCGGCGGCGTTGTTCTTCGACAGCGACAGCTTCTTCTGCGGCGGCGCGCCCCGATAGACGACGCGGTAGATGCGGCCGCGCGATTCGTCGCGCATCGACGTCTCGTAGGCGTTGCCGGCGCCGTTGCTGAAGTTCTGGGGCGTCGGGTTGTGCTGGCCGATGAAGTTGTACCAGTCGGACACCCACACCGCGCCATCCGGGCCGACCTGCGCCTGCACCGGGGCGACCCATTCTTCGGCGCCGGCCAGCAGGTTCCAGCCGTCGCGGGTCACGAACCCGGCGCCGCGCTTCTCGATGATGCCCTGCCCGACCAGGTGCGCGGTCGGCTCGTTGATGAACGCGATCCGGTTCCAGTACCGGCTTGGGGAACGCACGGGCGGTGTAGAGCTGGTGCCCCGCGGCGGCGGTGTAGCCGCCGAACACGTCGACCTGGCGGATGTAGGGGGTGACGAAGTGGGCGTTGTAGAACTGCGCCGCGCTCTGGTAGCCGGCGCCGACACCCCGCCCGCCGCCCGGCGGCATCGGCAATCCCTCGACCCCGTCGAAGTAGCGGTTGGGGATCGCGACGTAGAAGCTCGGATCGTTGTTCGCTGTCGAGCCGAACACGTCGAAGGTCTCGGACATGCCGAGGCCCCAGGTGTTGTTGGTCGATCCGGTGATCTGTTCGAAGCCGGAGCCATCGGGCTTGAAGCGGTAGACCGCCTGGCCGAAGTCGAACGACTTGTCGCCGACCTGCCCCCTGAAGCGCGAGTAGCCGACCGTGCCCCAGATGTGATTGTCGAACCCGTACATCAGGCTCGACGGGCCCGCGTGCGTGTCGCCGATCCCCCAACCGGTATGGAGGGTCTGCTTCACGTCCGCCTTGTCGTCGCCGTTGGTGTCCTTGAGGAACAGGGTGTGCGGCGCCGCGGTCACAATCACCCCGCCATTGGCGAAGACCAGGCTGGTGGGAAGATTGAGATGGTCCGCGAAGACAGTGAACTTGTCGGCACGGCCGTCGCCGTTGGTGTCTTCGACGATCTTGATGCGATCGTCGCCGGGATTGCCGTTCAGCACCACGTTCGGGTAGTTGATCGCCTCGATGATCCACAGCCGGCCGCGCTCGTCGAAGTTGAAGGCGATCGGCTCGATGATGTCCGGCTCCTTCGCGAACAGCTCGAGCTTGAGCTCGGCCGGCACCTGGATGAACTTCATCGAGTCGTCTGCGGTGAACGGCATCTGATACTTCGGCGCCGGGTTGCGCTGCTCGTAGTTCGGCACCACGAAGGTGTCGACGTAGGTGACCTCCGGCATCTTCATTTCGAGGTAGGCGCGGCGGGCCGGTTCGTCGACGCTCCACGTGATCGCCTGCTCGATCAGCTTCTGAAAGTTCGGGTTCGACCAGGTCGCGGGCTCGTGGCCGTAGCCGGTGTAGAACAGCCGGCCCTTGCCCTGCGTCCGCACCCAGGTGAACGCCTCCCGTCCCTGCCCGATCGACCGCTGCATCAGCACCGTGGTCTCGGCGCCCGCGGGCGGCGCCGGCGCGGGTCCCTCGTCGGATGACGCGAACGTCTGCACGCCTCGCACGATCGGATGCCCGGCCTGCACGATCTCGGCGGTCACCGGCGCCGACAACACTTGGAGCGCGGCCGGCGGCGATCCCACCTGACCCACCAGCGCGGGGCTGTGGATGGCGAGCACCCCTTTGCCCCCTTCGGTGAACGCCGACACCGCCTTCTGCTGCTCGGGCGTCAGGGTCAGGTCACCGTAGATCAGGAGCGCGTCGTAGTGCGGCAGCGTCCCGGCCGACAGCGCCTCGACCCCCATCGCCGCGGGAATCAGCTGGATCCCACGGCGCGCCAGCGCCGACACCAGCGGCGGCATCAGAGTCTGGACGGAATGCGCGGCGGTCTTCTCCGAGCCGACGACCAGCACGCGCAGCGGCCGCGCCTCGGCCTCACGCGGCGTCGTCCGTTGGGCCGGTGCGGAGGCCACCGGCTTCTGAGCGGGTGCCGGCTGCGGCTTGGACTGCGCGACGACGCCGAACGTGGCCGTTCCGAGCATGCCCGCGAGGGCGAGCACCGCCCATGACCGGGGGCGGAAAACGCTGGACTCCATGAATGTTGGACCTTTCAGGCTTGTGGAGCAACTTGCCGCAGCCGGCGGCTGCGCGCATGGAACCGATTCGAAAGGCCGGTTTTACTACGCGCGAATGAGGGGGTCAACATCAAATCCCAAGCTCCAAATCCCAATTCCCAACCACGCCCAACTGCCAAATCCCAACCAACCCGCCAACTCCCAAATCCCAACCCCAATCACGCCTACCAGTCGGGCGCAATTGGGGGTTGGGATTTGGGAGTGGTTGGAGCTTGGGATTTGGAGCTTGGGATTTGATCTAGACAGCGTGCACCGCCGTCTCCCCGTGGTCGTCGATGGCGAGCGGCGGCGGCTCGGTGGCCACCACCGACTCGAACTCGCGCCGGAACTGCTCGGGGGTCAGGTTGGCGGTCTTGGAGAGGCGGCCCAGCTTCTCCGGGTTCTGGAAGTCGTCGCGGCGCAGCCGGATCATGTAGCGGCGCGCGATCGCGTAGCGCGTGGACGTGATGTTGACCAGACGGACTTTGGAGCGGCCGGTCTCAGGGTCGGTCAGCTCGGCAAAGGGGATAGGGATGAAGTGCCCGCCCTGCAGCGAGACCATCGCGCCGCTGCCGCCGGCGAGCATGTACTTGGCGGCGCAGTAGCCGAGGTCTCGCGTGTATTCCATGTCCATGGGGATGGGGTCGGCGCAGCGCAGCTCGTAGCCGATGTTCTTCGAGGCGATCGTGATCTTGATCGCGAGCTGATGCAGCCGCTCCTGCACCTTCGCTTTGAGGATGTTGCCGAGATCGACCTCGGCGAGCCGCAAGTGGCCGTGGCTGTCGCGCTCGACGTCCTGCAGCCCCTCGAGATCCTCCTCGGCCATATCGAGGACGACCCCCTCGGCAATCACCGCCACGCCGTCCTTGCGCCCTTCGCTCAGCCGCTTGATGATCGCGCCGGTGAGCGTGTCGACGATGGTCTTGAGGCGGATCGGCGCGGTGAACTCCTCGGTGATCAACGACAGCGTGGTGCCGGCGCCCTTGCCAATCCCGAGCGCCAGGTGGCCGGCCTTGCGGCCCATCGCCACCACGAAGTACCAGCGCGAGGTGGTCTTGGCGTCGACCATCAGGTTCTTGACGATCTCCGCGCCGTAGTGCCGCGCCGACTGGTAGCCGAACGTATCGATGTGATCGGGCAGGAACAGGTCGTTGTCGATGGTCTTGGGGACGTGGACCACGCGCAACGCGCCATTGGAGCGCCCCTCGAGCGTCATCGCCGAGTAGGACGTGTCGTCGCCGCCGATCGTGATCAGCTGGGACACGCCGAGCGTCTTGAACGAATCGAGCGTCGCATCCAGCAGTGCCTCGCTCTTGGTCGGATTGGCGCGCGAGGTGCCCAGCGTCGACCCGCCGCGGAAGTGAATCCGGCTCACCGACTCGATGGTCAAGGGCACCGTCTGGCTGATGTCCCCCTGCATGATCCACTCGAACCCGTCGCGAATGCCCACGACTTCGATGCCGCCCAGACGGGCGCGGATGGTGGCTGCGCCGATGACGCTGTTGATGCCGGGGGCGGGGCCGCCGCCTACAAGGATTGCGAGCTTGTTCATTGTCAGGGAAAGGGAGTCGGGGTTCTTCGATGTCGAGATCGGGGTTCGCGGTTCGCGGGTTCGCGGCTTCGGGCAGATTGAGGGGTCCGAGACGTAACTCAAAACCCGAACCCCGATCCCGCGATCCCCGAACCGCGATCCCGCGAACCCGCGACGGACTACAGCGTCTTCGTATCAGCGATGCCGAAGCCCTGCCGGTACTGCCGGCGGAGCAGCTGCTCGCCTTCGAGCGGCTGATCGCTCGACGCCACCGAGTTGGTGATCTGCATCTTCGCGCCGTCGTAGTGGATCTTCTGGCCGGCGCGCAGCGCGACGATGCCGAGCAGCATCACTTCGGTGAGCGGCGCCGCATACTCGAATGGCGACGAGATCTCGGCCTGGCCCTTGATCGCCTCGACCCAGTTCATCTCGTGTTCTTCGTGCGCGATCCGCTTCAGCTTCTGCGGCGGCGGTGTCTTTGACGCCGCATGCGGCGCCGGATAGAGCCGCGGCGACTGCCCATAGGTGTCCTGCACAAGCTTGCCCTTCGTGCCGACGTACATCAGGCCGCCGCCCGGGTTCATCCGTACGTCGCCGAGGTCTTCGGGCTTCGGCGGGAGGAGACCGCCGTCGTACCAGGTCAGTTTCACCGGCGGCAGGTTGCCCCGCTTCGGGAACTCGTAGTAAGTCGTGGTCGCCGACGGGAACGAGGCGCCGTTGAATGGCGTGGACAGTGTCTCGACGGTGGTCGGGTAACCCAGGTTCAGTGCCCAGAACGGATGGTCGACCAGGTGGGCCCCCATGTCGCCGAGCGCGCCCTGGCCCCAGTCCACCCAACCGCGCCAGTTGAACGGGTGATAGATCGGGTGATAGTCGACTTCCGGAGCGCCGCCCAGGAAGAGATTCCAGTCGAGATCGGCCGGCTTGGGATAGTTGCCGGCGAGGGCGGCGGCGAGCCGCTGCTCAACGTTGCGGCCATTCCACCCGAGCGGCTTGTTCGTCGCCTCGGCGGGCAGGGCCTTCGGACGCGGCACGCCCTGCGGCCAGTAACCGAGCGGCCGGTTGGTCCAGACGTGCACTTCCCGGATCTCGCCGATGGCGCCGCTCGCGACGTACTCGTAGCCGGTCCGGGCATCGTCATAGGAGTGGCCCTGGTTGCCCATCTGGCTGACGATCTTGCGATCCTTGGCCTTCTTGGCGAGGACCCGCGCTTCCTCGACCGACCAGCAGAGCGGCTTCTGCACGTAGACGTGCTTGCCCAGATCCATCGCCATCGAGGCGATTGGCGCGTGCATGTGATCGGGGGTCGCGATGACGACCGCGTCGATGTCTTTCTGCTTCTCGAGCATCTCGCGGTAGTCGCGATACTTCCCGAGCTTCGGCAGATTCCGCTCGACGAACCGTTTGGCGTCCTCGCGGCTGTTCTGCGCGGGCCGCCGGGCGTTGGCGTCCTGCTGCGCCTTCGACGGCTGCGACCGCTGCGCCGAGCCGCCGCCGCGCTGCGCGGCGGTCGGCGATGCCGCCGCCGCGTTCTCGAACCGCTTGATCGCCGCCGCCATGATCGAGTCCTGCACGTCGCAGAACGCCACCAGGTTCTGGCTCATGAGCGCCTGGGCGTTGCTGGCCCCCATGCCGAAGCCCACCACCGCGATGTTGAGTGTGTCGCTGGGAGCCTGAACCCCGTGTCCGAGCACGTGTCGGGGCACGATGGTTATCGCCGCGCCGGCGCCTGCGACCGTGCTCACGAACTTGCGTCTGGAGATATCACCCATCGGTTTGCCCTTTCTGAATCACAGCTGGAAGAGGATCGCAGTCCGGCCCTCTATTTTATACCGGCCGCCGCTCACGCTAAGTCCCAAGCTCCAAATCCCAAGATCCAACCACTCCCAACGCCCAAATCCCAAAAGAACCCCCAAATCCCAAGTCCCAACCGCAGAATCGCCGCAATAGGACCCCTTTGGGAGTTGGCAGTTGAGAGTTCTTTTTGGGATTTGGAGCTTGGGAGTGGTTGGAGCTTGGGATTTGGAGCTTGGGATTTGACCACGCTCGCTCAAACAGCCCGCTTCCGCGTCAGCACGGCGGCGACGTAGAACACCGCCACGATGATCAGCAGGAAGCGGAATCCGGTGGCGAGCGAGAGGTACTCAGCCACGCCGCCCACCATCGCCCCGAGCAGATTGGTCCCGTAGTCCCGCGCCAGCGAGGTCGAGTGCTTGATCGCCGAGCCGAACAGCAGGCCGGCGCACAGGATCGGACTGAACATCAGGATCGCGTAGAAGACCGACTCGGCCACGCGGCTGTCGAGCGCCACCCGGCCGACCGGGATCAGGCCGTTGAGCACCAGCAGCCCGACCAGCACCGCGGCGACCAGCCCGGCGCGGCGGATCTCGATCCGCGAGACGATCAGCGTTGCCACGAACGCCATGCCGAGCACCGCCGCGATCGCCAGCGACGCGACCACCCACGTCGATCCCCACAGCAGCGCGAACTGGATGATCGCCTTGGTTTCGAGCAGCATGAAGCCGGCGCCGAGAAAGAAGAACTGCCACGACCAGCCGCCCCCCTGGCCGCGGAGGACCCAGAGTACGGTGACCACGGAGACGACCAGGATCAGGGCCAGCGCGTAGATGTAATGACGCGGCACATGCCGATCGCGCAGGTAGAGGAACGGCCAGTCGTCGGTGGCCGCTTCGACCGACGCGTCACGCGTGTGCATCCGCGCCGGCGCCGGGGCGGTGCCCTGGTTGTACGCCGTGACCCGATCCGGGATCACGGGATCGGTCTTCAGCGTCGCCAGCCTCGGCCCGGCCAGCATGACTCCGAGATAGGCGCGGGCCTCGTGCACGTGCACGCGGGGCTCCGAACCGAACGCCGCCGCTGCGATGTTGGCCAGCCGGTCGACCAGCCACGGCTCCCGGAAGTAGTTGTAGACCACCAGCAACCCGTCGTCGGTCAGCCGATCGCGGACCGCCCGGAACGATTCGGTGGTGAACATGTAGCTTTCGAGGCGGACCCCGGAAAAGCTCGACTGCATGGTCAGCGAATCGATCAGCGCGAACACCACCAGGTCATATTTCTTCTTGGTCGTTCGCAGGAAATGCCGGGCGTCGTCGTTGATGACGGTGACCCTGGGATCGTCGAACGGGCGATCGGGATGGAGCTGGCGACCGAGCCGCAGGATGACCGGATCGATATCCACCGCGTCCACGTGCTCGGCGCCATGCATCAGCGCGGCGGCGACGTCGGTGCCGGATCCGGCGCCGAGGATCAGCACGTTCTTGAAGGAATTGCCGAACACGGTGTACGGCCACTGATAGAAATATTCCTTCTGCGCGACCGGCGCCATCGACTGGTGAAAGATGTTGTTCACCTCGACGACGGTGTCCCCGCCGGTCTGGCCGACCGTGATCTTGTAGTAGGGCGACCACAGCGCGCCGCGCGCCATGATGTGCACGAGGATCAGCGACACCGCCAGGAGCCCCACATCCACGAGCACCGCGGCCCGGGCCACCGGGCGCCGCACCGGGGGCAGCGCGACCCCGGCGGGCACGCCGTAGTCGGCGGCGGGCTCGGGCGTGACGAGCAGGACGATCGCGGCGGCGAACGGCAGGGTGAACCAGACCGCCGGCGGGAGCTCGAGCCAGGAGATCACCGCGAACGCGATGACGCCGGTCAGGCTGCCGGCGATGTTCAGCATGTAGGCGGTCAACGGCGGCCGCGCCGCCATCTCCCGGGCCATCCGCTGCGCCGAGGTGGCGAGGAGCGCCGCCACGGCCACGAACAACAGGGGGAGCAGCAGCGTGGACTCAACCGGGAGCACGGGATCCGCGGTGCCGCTCGTGAAGTAGATGCTGGCTGACGGCGGGATCCCGACCTCGAGTCGAAACGCGTAGACCGCGCCGATCAGCGCCGCCGTCAGCACCGGGAACCACGCGAACAGCCGCACTCGCGCCGGCGCCAGCAGGCAGCCCACGCCAATGCCCAGGAAACTGGCGAGCAGGATGAAATTCGAAAAGTAGGACAGCAGCCGGATGTAGGCCGGCATCCAGCGAATGAGCGCGATCTCGACGAACAGGACGAGGAAAGAGGCGAGGAAGACTAGCAGCGCGGCGGCTCCTGATTTTGTTGGTCGTCTGCGGGTGTTCGCGGTTCGCGGGTTCGGGGCGCGAGGGTGTCAGGTAGTGAATCGTGAACGGGCGATGAGTGGGCTCTCCGCCCGTTCACGATTCACTACCTGACACCCTCGAACCCTCGAACCGCGATCCCCCGAACCGCGCGGGGTTACTTGACCGCGAGCGTGCCGCGCATGCCGGCCTGGAAGTGGCCCGGGAACGAGCACAGGTAGGGATAGTCGCCTGCGGCGGCCGGAACCTTGAAGACGACCTCGACCGTTTCACCCGCGCCGGCAAGCGCCGTGGTGGCCACGACGTCGGCCTTCTTGGCTTCGGGGATGTAGGCCGTCGCGCTCGCCATGACTGCGGCGCTGACGAAGTCCACCGGGCTGGCGCCCTTGTTCAGGAGCACGAAGTTGTGGGCCATCGCCACCTTCGGCATCGCACCCTTGACGACCAGCCGCACGCGCAGCTGCTCGCCCGGCTTCGCGGTGATCGTCGTCAGGCTGAACTTCATGTCCTCGGTGCCGATGATCTCCACCGTCCGCACCCCCTTGGCGGCGCCGGGCGCCGGTTTCTGGGTGTCCGCGGGCTTTGCCATGGACGGAGCGGGTTTGGTGGTCGCGGGGGTCTGAGCCGCGAGCGGTGACATGAGCATCATCGAAAGAATCACGTGCTGGTACATAACAGTGCCTCGCTATCGGTCCAGGCCTCTGGACCAGGGATACCTGTTCAGTGCGATTCGGGAGCTTGAGCCGGCCACTCCAGTGTCTCCGGGATGGTCGCGGCGACCATGGAGACACATGAATATTCTACGCTGACCTGCGACCGCGCTGGAATCCATCTGAAGCAGGGGGTGTCGAACAAACGGCCGCGCTCGACCATCGCCCGACGGCTTTCGGGGAATGGCGAGACCCCGAACTCCATTCCGCGGGTAATCGTTCGGGAATCCCAGGGAGCGGACGTCCGGCTCAGGTTCTCTTCCCAGATGCCCAGCCATGGGAAATCGGCGCGGTGCCAGACGTAGCCCAACGCCAGCTGCGCGTCGGGGGCGAACGCGACGAAGAACGCCGTCGGCCGCGTTGGATCGGTCAAGTGAGCCGTATATGCGCTCGAGGCGGCCGCGTCGGTGAAAACCTGGAGATCCTCGGTGCCTCCCGACTGGCGCGGCGCGTGCGGCCACTCGAAATCGGCGCCGATTTGCAGATAGTCGCCGGCGCCGAACGAGGACTCGAAGACCCGCGATCGTCCGACTGACGCACGGAACTGGGTCCGTCCTTTCTGGAGAAACGGTGGACCGAGCGTCACGTGCTCGGTCCACCCCACCGGCTTGTCGACGCCCCCCGGGTTGTGCACCGTTTCGCGGATCCAAACGGCGTGCTCCCGCAGCACGAGACGCCGTTCCACCTCCAGGCCAGCCAGCGGCAATGCCGCCCGCATCTCGATCGTGTCCCCGGTGCCGGTGACCTCGAAGTCGGCGGTCGGCGCCTCACCGTGCACCGGGAGCCCGGCGCGCGCCTCGTCATCCGACGGCCCGCCGAAGATGTCGAGGCAGAGGTTGTGGCCCATGAGCCCCGCCAGCAGGCTCGACTCCACGGTGCCGCCGTATTCAGCATGCCGCGCGGGGTCGTAGTCCGCCGGCTCGATCGACGTCCACGGCGGCGTCCAGAGCGGGTTCACACCCGCGCGCTTGTCGTAGACCTCGGCCAGGTGACCGCCTCCGATCAGCACCGTCACCCGCAGATGCTCGTTCTCGATGGACGCGGCCCGCCGGCCGCGATAGGTGGTCAAGGTGGGCATGGGCGGTCATTGTAGGCGGAGCCGGGCCCGCTGTCCGCGGGGTTCGCGGTTCGCGGGTTCGCGGGTTCGCGGACCGTAGCGGGCTGCCCGGCGCATCGGGGTGGAAGGCGCAGCAACCAGCTATGCGATGGCTTTTCGCCCAGATTCGTCGAGCGGCTCCGCGCGGACTACGGACCGCGGACTACGGACTGCGGATCGAACCGCGAACCCGCGAACCCACCTTCGCGCTTCGCGCTACGGCGGGCAAGCCCGCGAACCGCGACCCGCCACGTTTCGTTCCGCGAAACGCGCGCATCGCGCTGGAATGGGCTTGCTGACATGCGCCGCGCGAGGGTATCGTCGCCCGTTCCCTCATCAACGATTCAAGGACGCGTGATGCTCAATCGCACCCAGGTTCAACAGGCGCTCGACGCGGGGGGCGGACTGCTTCGGCTGGAGCCGAGCTGGGTCCCCCGCTCGTTCATGGTTCCCGGCCGCCGGCTCAAGCTCCACCCGGACGATGTGTATGCGCTCGGCGGCCATCGCGGCGGCATCAACGAACGCTGGTTTTCGTCGACCACCAACGCCGACAACGGCCCCGGGACGCCCCAGGACGAGGGCCTCAGCTATGTCCGGCTGTCGGGCGGCAACCGGTTCCTCTTGAAGGAGGCCGTCGACCAGGCCGGCGACCTGCTGCTCGGGAAGGAGGTCATGGACCGCGAGAAGGGCTGGAACCTTCTCTGCAAGTTCTTCGACAACCTCGGCGCGATTCCGCATCACATGCACCAGAGCGACGAGCAGGCGAAGCTGCTCGGCCGCAAGGGCAAGCCCGAGGCCTACTATTTCCCGCCGCAATACAACGAGACCTTCAACAACTATCCCTACACCTTCATGGGCCTCGAACCCGGCACCACGAAGGCGGACGTGCGGCGCTGCCTCGAGAACTGGAACCGTGGCGACAACGGCATCACGTTCCTCTCGCGCGCCTACCGCCTGGAGCCCGGCACCGGCTGGCAGATCGATCCGCGCATCCTGCATGCCCCCGGCTCGCTCGTCACCTACGAGCCGCAGGTCAACAGCGACGTGTTCGCGATGTACGAATCCGAGGTCGACGGCCGCATCGTCCCCTGGGACCTCCTCGTGAAAGACGTCCTGCCCGAGCACCACCAGGATCTCGACTACATCGTCGACATGCTCGACTGGGACGCCAACACCAATCCGAACTTCGGCGCCGACAACAAGCGCTTCCCGAAGCCGGTGACCGAAGGCGCATCGGCCGCCGACTCCGGATATCAGGAGCTGTGGGTCTGCTACGGCACACAGTGGTACTCCGCGAAGGAGCTGACCGTGCTGCCGAAGCGCTCCGTCACCATCAAGGACCGCGCCGCCTACGGCATCATCGTGACCCAGGGCTACGGCCGGTTCGGCAAGCTGCCCGTGTCGACCCCGTCGATGATTCGCTTCGGACAGATGACGGAAGACGAGCTGTTCGTCTCAGCCGCCGCCGCGGCCGAAGGCGTCACGATCGAGAATCTCAGCGAGTCGGATCCGCTGGTGGTGCTGAAACACTTCGGTCCTGGCAATCCAGACGCCGAGTCGCTGAAGACCAGGAAATAGGGGACACATGCACAAGAAACCCGCAGTCCATAACGCGATGTGGCCGGGGCTGGTCGGCAAGGGCGGGCCGGGCGCCGAGCCGCCGATCGATCTCGAGACCATGCTCGACAACACCGCCAAGGCCGAAGTGAACGGCGCCAGGTTCGACGGTGTCGACCTGTTCCTCTTCGATCCCCACGTCAGCATCGATTCGAGCGCTGACGACGTGAACAAGCTTGCCGACAGCGTCGCGCGGCGCGGCCTCGTGGTCGGATCGCTGGTGGCGCCGGTGTGGCCGCCGACCGGCGGCGGATCGGCAATGGGATCGGACGAGGAGCGCAAGGCGTTCGTCACCCAGGTGCGCAAGGCCTGCGAGATCGCCAAGAAGCTCAACACCATCGGCATCCGCAAGTACGGCGTCATCCGCATCGACTCCGCGGCGAGCCCGGCCGACTGGGCGAAAGACCCGGCCGGCAATACCAGCAAGATCGCCGCGACTTTCCGCGAAGCCGCCGACGTCGCCGAGTCCTACGGAGAGCGCCTGGCCGCGGAGGGAGAAATCTGCTGGGGCGGCATGCAGAGCGTGAAGCGGAACGTCGAGCTGCTCGAACAGGTCGGCCGGCCGGAGACCGTGGGCTTCCAGGCCGACATGGCGCACACGCTGCTCTTCACCATGGGCTACAACGCGCCGGACGATCGGCTCCTGCCGGAGAACTTCGACTGGTCGGACCAGAAGACGCTGGATGCCGCGCTGCGCAAGATGACGAGCGCGCTGCGCCCGTGGACCATCGACTTCCACGTCGCGCAGAACGACGCCACGGTCAAGGGCTCGGGCTCGCACGACAAGACCGGCCGCCACTGCCAGCCGCTCGATCCCAACGGCAAGCTCGACATCGTCAAGCACGCCGGCTTCTGGCTGCGCGACGAACAGGGCCAGGTCACGAAGAAGTTCGAGCACATCTGCTGGGACGGCTGCATGTTCCCCAACGAGGTGATGGGCCAGCAGAAGACCTGGAACGACATCCTCGGCGTGATGCTCGCGGTGCGCGACGCGCACGGGTGGGACTGACGCTTCCGCTGTCCGTAGTCCGTAGTCCGCACGGGAGTCGGTGATAGTCAGAGGCAACCAGCCGCTTGGATTACAAATGGTTACCTCTGAATAGCAAGGTCATCCGGACCATGGACCACGGACCACGGACTACGGACCGCGGGCTACGGACCGCGGACGAAGGAACACACATTCATGAAAACTCTCAACATCGGACTCGTCGGCTACGGCTTCATGGGCCGCACTCACTCGAATGCCTTTCTGCAGGCGCCGCGCTTCTTCGAGCTGCCCTACAAGCCGGTCCTGAAGGCGGTGGCGGCCAGGAACAAGGAGCGCGTCGAGAAATTCGCCGCCAACTGGGGCTACGAGTCGTACGAGACCGACTGGCGCAAGCTGATCGAGCGCAAGGACATCGACGTCATCGACATCGCCAGCCCCAACGACACCCACCGCGAGATTGCGATTGCGGCGGCGCAGGCCGGGAAGATGGTGATGTGCGAGAAGCCGCTCGGGCGCACCGCCGCCGAGGCGAAAGAGATGGTCGACGCGGTCGAGAAGGCCGGCGTGCCGAACACCGTCTGGTACAACTACCGACGCGTGCCCGCGGTGACCTTGATCAAGCAGCTGCTGGACGAGGGGAAATTCGGGCGCATCTTCCACTACCGCGCCAAGTTCCTCCAGGACTGGACCATCTCGCAGGACCTGCCTCAGGGGGGCGAGGGCCTGTGGCGGCTCGACGTCTCCGTCGCGGGCAGCGGAGTTACCGGGGATCTGCTGGCGCACAACATCGACACCGCGCTCTGGCTGAACGGGCCGATCACCGAAGTCTCCGCACTGACCGAAACCTTCATCAAAGAGCGGAAGCACAACCTGACCGGCAAGGTCGAGAAGGTGGGGATCGACGACGCGAGCCTGGTGCTGTGCCGCTTCGAGAACGGATCGCTGGCGATGTTCGAAGCGACCCGCTACGCGCGCGGCCACAAGGCGCTCTACACGTTGGAAGTCAACGGTGCGGACGCGTCAGCATTCTGGGACCTGCACGACCTGCATCGCCTGCAGTACTTCGATCACCGCGACGAAGGCCGGGTGCGGGGCTGGCGGAACGTCCACATCACCGACGGCGACCAGCCCTACATGAAGCACTGGTGGGTGCCGGGCCTCCAGATCGGCTATGAGCACACCTTCATCCACCAGTTCGCGGACTTCGTCGACGCCGCCGCGAAGGGCAAGGCGCTGCCGCCAACCTTCAGAGACGGTCTCGCGACTGACTTCGTGACCGATGCGATCCTGAAGTCAGCCCAGACGCGCCAGTGGGAGACGGTGGGGAGATAGGGGTCAAATCCCAAGATCCAAATCCCAAGCTCCAACCACTCCCAAATCCCAAATCCCAAAGCGAATCCGAACTCCCAACTCCCAACTCCCAAGCTCTTGTGAGCGTTGGGAATTGGTGATTGGGAGTGGTTGGGAGTTGGGATTTGGAGCTTGGGATTTGACTAGAACCTCAGTCTGACCCCCACCTGGAACGCCCTCGGCGCGAGCTGCGATGTGACGCGCCCGAAGTTGGTGTTGCTCAGATCCATGTTCGGATCCGCGAGGTTGACCCGGTTCAGCGCGTTGAAGGCATCGAGCCTGAACTCGCCGGACCACCGCTGGACCCGGAATTTCTTCGACAGCGACAGGCTCACGTCCACGTAGCCCGGTCCGCGGAACGCGTTGCGCGCGAGGTTGCCGTTCTCGCCGGGCGCGGGTCTCGGGAAGTCCGACGCGAGGAAGATGCCCGCCAGGTACTCGGCCTGGCTCCATCCTCCCTGCTTGACGCCGGCGGCAGGGGCATTCGGTCGATCGCCGCTGTTGCCGTCCGCGTTGAAGTCCCCACCTGGATAAGTGCCGTTGTGGACGACGTTGATCGGCGATCCGCTCTGGAGAATCGCCGAGCCCGCCAACTGCCAGCCGCCGAGCAGCTTTCCAGCCAGGGTCGATGCGTCCTTGAAGAACGGCACCTCCCACAGCCCCACCATCGAGAGCTTGTGGGCGGCGTCGTAGCCGGCCACCGCGCGGTCCGCCCTGATGTCGGCGGCGTCCTGATACGCGGTGGTCCCCACTGCCGCGTCGGCGTCGTCCATCGCCCGGCCGAAGGTGTACGCGCCCTGCAGCAGCACGCCCTGCTGGAAGTTCCGCTTCAGCGCAACAGTGCCGCCGTGATAGTCGGAGGCCGAGGTGGACGTGACCATCGCGATCGTGCCGAAGCTCGGATTGATCCCGTCGAACCGGCCGTCGAGCAGATCGCCGCGGAAGCGGTTGATGTTGTAAGCGTTGTGCAGGCTGCGGCCGGCCGAGCCCATGTAGTTGGCGTCGGCGACGATGCCGAACCAGAGCTCGCGCTGGACCCCGAGGAACCAGTTGTGGACGTAGGGGCTCTTCAGCTCCGGGTCGACCGTGGTCAGGTTCACCCGCGCGCCGACCACGCCGTTGCGCGGATCGAGCCCGACCCGCAGCGCGGCGTCGACCGGGTAGCCGAGGAACGCCTTGGCCGGATCGCCGAGACCGTAGGTGAACTGCGGGGTCCCGAAGAACTGCCCGAGCACGACTGACGCCCTGAGCGGCGGGCTGTGCCGGTAGTTCTCCGCCGGCAGATTCATCAGCCGGTCGAAGGCGAGACCGTAACCGCCGCGCACTGCCGTGCTGCCGTCGCCGCCCGGATCCCAGGCGAAGCCGATCCGCGGCGCGAGGTTGTTGTGGTCGGTCGGGTAGAACTGGTCGACGAAGTCCACCCGGGCCGAGGCGAGGCGATCGCGGGGCGAGGTACCGGCGCCGAAGACCAGGTTCCTGAGCCCGTCGTCGCTGTCCTTGAAGGTGCCGTAGTTCTCGTAGCGCAGGCCGGCGTTGACGGTCAGCGTGCGGCTCACCTTCCAGTCGTCGTTGATGAAGAACGCCCACTCGGTCTGGGTCAGCTCCGAATACGCGGTGACCGGCTCGCCGCTGCGCGGATCGACGTAGCGGGTCATCTGCAGCGCTTCGTCGTCGGCGAAGTTCAGCAGGCTCGAGAACTGGTAGGCCGGGATGAAGTTGTTGGTGTTGGTGGCCGACCCGTACATCTGGCGCAGCTCGCCGCCCATCTTCACCATGTGCGCCGACTTCACCCAGGTGAAGATGTTCTTGAAGTGCCAGTTGGTCTGCCACCAGCCGTTGGGGTAACCCGCCTGGCCGAAGCCGGTGGCGCCGGTGATCGTGATGCCGGGAATCTCGAGGTGCCCTGGTGTGTCCGGCAGGCCGACCAGCCGCATCACCCCGCCGCGGAATTCGTTGATCTTGGTCGGGCTGAAGGTGTGGGTGTAATTCAGGTTGCCGAAAGTGGTCCAATTCGGCGTCGGCCGGTTGAACGCCGGGCGGATCCCGCCAGTCACCGCATACGACGTTGTCCGGTAGAAGTTGCCGTAGAGGCGATCGGTCCCCGGCTTGATCTCGTAGTCGACCCGGCCGCTGAACTGGTTGCCGTCGCGCCAGCCCTCGGGCACGAAGAACGCGGCGCCGACATCCATGATGCCGTCCGCGGGCCCGACCACGTTGGCGCCCGGTGCCGGGCTGCCGAGATCGCGGAAGTTCGAGGTCGGATCGACGGCGGGCGCAAAGTTCCGCAGCAGCTGCGCGGCGATGCTGTTCGGCCGGGTCTGCTGGATGAAGTTACGGAATGCGGGGGTCTCGACGGTGAAGGTCGAGCCTCGGGCGCCGGTCTGCCGCAGACCTTCGTACGAGGTGAAGAAGAAGACCCGGTTCTTCGCAATCGGTCCGCCCAGACTGTAGCCGAACTGGTTCTTGCTGAACTCGGGCACCGAGGTCTCGAAGACGTTGCGCGCCGAGAGCTGATTCCCGGTGAAGTAGTACGAGCCGCTGCCCCGGAACTGGTTGGTGCCGGCCTTGGTGATCACCTGGATCTGCGCGCCCGGGTTGCGGCCGTCGACGGCGGAGAAGTTGTTGGCGACGACCCGCACTTCCTCGACCGACTCGGTGTTGGGGGTCAGGTTGGTGATGCCGCCGCGCGCCACGCCGTTGGTGCTGGTGTCGTCGACGGTGAAATTGTTGGCCTCGTCTCGCTGACCGCTGGCGTTGACGCGCGGCGCGGACTCGCCGGCGAACGAATCGTCGGCGCCACCGCCGCCGCTGATCGATGCGGAGAAGCCGCGGCCGGTGACACCGGGCTGAAGCGCGAGCAGGTTGTAGAGGTTCCGGCCGCTGAGCGGCATCTCCTGGAGCAGCATGCGATCGACGCGGCCCGACACGCGGCCCTGCTCGGTCTCGACGAGCGGCGCCTTCGACTCCACGGTCACGCTCTCGGCGACGCCGGAGACTTCGAGGGTGAAGTCCAGCCGCAGCGTCTCGCTGATCCCGAGCCGCAGGCTCTCGCGCTGCGCCTTGAGGAATCCGGCCTTCTCGATCTCGACGGTGTAGACGCCGGCGCCGAGGCTGGGAACGCGGTAGACGCCGTCCGCCGAGGTGACGACCTCGCGCGTGACGCCGGTTGTGGTGTTGGTGATGCGGACCGTCGCATTCGGCACGAAGGCCTGCTGCGTATCGGTGATGGTGCCTTGGAGCGCGCTGCTGAACTGCGCGGCCGCGGGTCGCGGCATCAGCAGCACGAGGAACAGGAGTACCAGCCTCAGAGCCCTTGCAGTGGTCATCGGACCTCCTTCGGTGGCGACCGGCAATCGAACCGGTCCCACGCGTGAGCGGAGGCACTATAGCGCCGTTTGTTTCCTTACGCTGACAAATCCCAAGCTCCAAATCTCAAGCTCCAACCACTCCCAATCACCAAATCCCAAGCTAACTCACCAACTCCCAAGCTCCTTGAAAGTTGAGCTTGGGAGTTGGTGGTTGGGAGTGGTTGGGATTTGGGATTTGGAGCTTGGGATTTATCTCCGATCAGACGAAAAGCTCCCGCAGGAATTTGAGCCCGTTCTGGGCCAGGGCGTCCTGTGAGGATTCGAACGAGCGCCAGATGGCGGCGGCCCGGGCGATCGTCTTGACCTTGCTGGTGAAGGACTCGATCACGACCGGACCGTCGTAGCCGACATCCTTCACGGCCGCCGCGACTTCCTTCCACGGCACATGGCCCGAGCCGGGCGCGCCGCGATCGTTCTCGCAGCCGTGCAGGTGCTTCAACCGCTTGCCGGCGGCGCGGATCGCGTCACCGACCGACTTTTCCTCGATGTTCATGTGGAACGTGTCGAGCAGGATGCCGCACGCGGGACTGTCGACCCGGTCGACCACCTCGATCGCCTGCTGCGAGAGGTTCAGGAAGCTGGTCTCGAAACGGTTGAGCGGCTCGACACAGAGCACCACGCCGCTGTCCTTGGCGTGCTGCGACAGCGCCTTCAGCTGCCCGACCAGCAGATCGGTGTCGTGCTTGCGCTCATCCGCGGTCTGCTGCCAGGTGCGGCCGACCGCGCTGTAGAGCGGACCCACGACATTCGCGGCGCCCAGAGTCTTCGCCGCGTCGATGCAGTGGCGGACGTAGTCCATCCCGTTGGTCCGGATGGCGCCATCCTCGTGAATGAGATCCCGATCGGGGCCCATCGCCGCGCAGACGCTGACCGCAAGGCCGTTGTCCTTCGCGACCCTGGCCGCCTTCGCGTAATCCAGATCGCTGGTGCTCTCGATCCCGAACTCGAAGAGGTCGAAGCCCATGTTCTTGACCTTGGGCGCAAGCTCCTCGAACGCCTGCGTATTGACCGGCGACGTCCACACCCACCCATTCACTCCAAACTGCATGGTTTGCCCCTCACGACGTCAAATCCCAAGCTCCAAGATCCAAGCTCCAACCACTCCCAACCTCCAAGTCCCAAAGCAAACTTCCAACTCCCAAATCCCAACCCTTTCCCATTGCCCCGATTGTGAGGGGTTGGGATTTGGAGGTTGGGAATGGTTGGAGCTTGGGATTTGGAGCTTGGGATTTGTCAGTGTTTTCCCTCAATATGCACCGCCCGGTACCCGCCAATGCTCTTGAAGTAGAAGAACAGCAGCAGATAGATGATCGCCATCGTCAGCGGAATGAACGAGTCGGCCTTGAGCGTTTCCCGGTCGCCGATGATGCTGGCTTCCACCACCGTCTGCTGCTCGGGGGTCTTCGGCGTGGCGGTCTGGGCCAGCGACAACTTGCTGCCGTCGAGGCCATGCACTTCGTCCAGGAACAGGAATTTGCTGGGGACCGGCGCCTTGTACTGCTCGTAGATGGCCGGCGCCGTGGTGTTCAGATGTTCCGCGGTGAACCGATCCTTCGCGTAGCCGAGGCCGGGGCCGCCAAGCAGGCCGGCGGACATCATGCCGATGCCGCCCATGATCGACATCGCGACCGCGCCGGTCCGTGGGAAGCGATCCCCGACCACCGCGAGCATCGTCGGCCAGAAGAACGTCTTGCCGACCGCGTAAACGCCGAGCGCCACCATCGCCCCTCCGAAGGTGTTGATGCCGCTGACCATCCGCAGGCCGACCATCGCCAGCAGGGAGCAGATGAGCAGCAGGCCGATCGGCGAGATCTTGAGGTGCCGTTCGATGAAGTCGGCGCAGAACCGCAACGAGAACATCAGGAACGAGGTGAAGACGAAGAGGATCTTGCCTTCCCTGGGGGTCAGGATGTTACCGGTGATGTTCTGGATCCAGCCGTCGGTCCCGAGCTCGACCGCGCCGACCAGCAGGTGGGCGATGAACAGCACGAACAGCAGCATCGAGCCGATCGCGAAGTTGGTCTTGATGCCGACCAGCAGCAGCAGGCCCAACGCGACCGCCCAACTCAGTGTGCTCCACGTCACCGAGCTGAAGAACGGATTGTTGGTGAAGAACCCGAGAATGCCGCCGAGCTGATCCTTGAAGAACAGGCCGACCAGGAAGCAGGCGACCAGCGCGCCGGCGATGCCCACGTCGCGCATCATCTCGCCCACGCTCAGCCCCTTCTCCGAGGCCTCCGACTTCGGGAAGCTCTGGCCCATGAACGCGACGCCGTAGAGCAGCGTCGGCACCAGGAACAGACCAAGCTGAATCTTCCAGCTCACGCCCATGCCGTCCCCGAGAATCCACCCGATCAGACCGCCGACCACCAGGCCGGCCGGCCAGCTCGCGTGAAGGATGTTCAAGTAGTGCGTGCGGTTGCTCGGGAACAGCGTGGAGACGAGCGGGTTCGCGACCGCTTCGAGCGTGCCGTTCGCCAGCGCGAAGACGAAGGTGCCGATGTAGAGGAACAGGTAGGCGGTGTTCTGCTCCTGTCCCTTGGTCGCGGCAAAGGTGATGAACGCGGACAGCACGTGGAAGAGGAACGCGGCGACCACCAGCTTCCCGTAGCCGATCTTGTCGACGACGACGCCGCCGATGATGATGCCGAAGCAGAAGCCGGTGAAGCCGGCGCCGCCGATGGCGCCGAGCTGCGCGCCGGTGAAGCCGAAGTCGGCCGCCCAGTTGGCCAGGATCCCGCCGCGCACGCCGGCGCCGATGGCAGCGGCGAAAATGGCGAGCGAGCCCGCCCACAACAAGCGCATGGCATTCGGCGCGATCGCGCCGGTATTGAGAGTTCCTTTGCTCATGGGGTCTCTGTCGCTCCTGGTCTAGGAAGAAATGAAGTGACGCCGGCCGGCGCTATCGGGTCGCTCCCTTGGTGCGGGAGCCTTTCGTCAGGTTCTCTGCCAGAAACAGCCCGCTCTTTCCCGCGGTGACCACATCGAGATCGCCATCGCCGTCGAGATCGACGACCGGAATCTGCATGCCGCCGCCCATGCGGCCGCCGAAGTCGATCAGGTGCCTGATCCATTCGACTGGGGCTTGCCCCGCCGTAGCTCCGGCCTGAGCGGGCGGAGCGGAGGCGGGCGCCACGGCCCGGTACTCGTACCAATACACGCCAAGCGGCTCGCGCTCACCCGGGTCCGACCCGTTGTGGGCCATGAAGCGCTTGCCCGTCACCAGATCGAGCCGGCCGTCGCCGTTGATGTCGATCAGCGTCGAGGCATGTCCCTGCGACCAGGCGTTGTCGATGATCCGCTTCGTCCACTTGCCGTCCGGCCCCTGCTCGAACCAGAACACCCCGAAATCGTGCCCGGCGGCGGTGACGACGTCGTTGCGGCCGTCGGCGTTGACATCGAGCACGTGGATGAACCCGAGCTCGGCGACCGGCGGCGGGGCTGACGGGCTCGGTGGCGGCGCGCCGGCCGCGGGCTGGCGGGGGGTGACCACGACGTTCACCGACTCCCACGCCGGATGATAGGTCCAGGAGCCGGCGGCGCGGGGATCGGCCGGCGCCTCGAGCCAGCCGCGCGGCGTCAGGATGTCGTTGCGCCCGTCCTTGTTCACGTCGCCGGCGCCGATGCCGTGGCCGTAGCTGCGGTCGCTGACCACGTGCTTGACCCAGCGCTTGTCCTTCACCTCGTACCACGACTGACCGGTGCCGTTCTCCTGCGCGACGATCTCGTTCGCCTTGCCGTCGTTGTCCATATCGGCGAGCGTCGCGAACTCGATGTTGAACCCCGAGTTGATGTCGGCCTCGACCCACGCCCCCGGGCCCTTGCCCGGATTCCGGAACCACGAGATTTTCTTGGCGAACCAGGTGACGGAGGCGATGTCGGGGTAGCCGTCGCCGTCGACGTCGACCGGCAGATCGCTGAAGCCGTCGATGTAATTGCCGGAGAAGCCCAGCTCACGAAACTTGTGTCTGGTCCAGGCCGGCGCCTCATACCAATGCTCGCCAGACACGATGTCGAGCCGGCCGTCGCGATTGATGTCGGCGACCGCCGCCGTCTCGCTCGCGCCGCCGTCGAGCATCTGGGTCCGGAACGGGATGTCGGCTGGACGGGGCGCGCCGAGCGGACGGGCCGTGGCCAGGGCCACGGCGGCCAGGGTGAGCGCCAGAGGCAGGTTCACGAGCGTCGGCTTGAGCTTCGTCATGGGAGTGCGGCGGGCAATTATATGCGGAAAATGTTGCACGAAACCGGTTTCGGCGGTTGAGCCCCCGGAGGGGACGGAGGTACCGGATCTCAAGAACGGAGCAACGAAGCCAACGGAGGAAACGAAGAAACAATAATTTTCTTTTCCGTTTCCTTCGTTATCTCCGTTGCTCCGTTTTTGAGATCCGGTACCTCCACCCCCCTCCGTCAGCTCCCGAGCTCACGACACGTACTTCGGGGCCCGCAGCTTCGTTCCGCGGCGCTTGACCGTGACATCGACCCGTTCGGCCGGCTTCGCGGACGCCGGCCTCGCATAGGTCACCGCCAGCTGGTCGCGCAGCTCGTAGGCAATCTCAGCGAGGCGCTTCGGGATGCCGGTCGCCTGACCGAGCTGTTCCATGCGGCCGCCGGATCGCCGCGGCGCCTCCGCCAGGACGGCGTTGCGCGTCAGGGTCTCGTCGAGCGCTTCGTGGATCGAATCGGTCGGCCGCTGATTCCATGACGTCATCGTCTTGGTGGACGGCTTGCCGACGCTGAGGACGTGCACCACCGCCCGGCTGCGCCGCAGCGCCTCGAGGACGCGCTGCGAGGAGAGGTTGCTGAATTCCTTCCCTTCGAGCACGAGCACCACGATCACCGGGCGCGTGGCCTCGCGCCGCATCAGCGTCTGGGCGGCCTCGTGGATCGCGTCGAGCAGGTAGCCGCCGGTGGTCGTTCGAGGCAGCAGACGGTTGACACCGTTGAGCAGCGCGCCCGGATCGGACGTGAAGTCCACCACCACCGTGTTCTGTCCGGCGGTGCTGACGATCGCGACCTCGGCGGTCCGCTGGACGATCCGCAGAAAGCCGGCCACCCCTTCTCTGATGTGCTGGATCCCCGCGCCCGAGTCATCCACCAGCATCGCGATCTGCATCGTCTCGGCGGCCGGGCCGACCGTGAGCACGGTCCGCTCGGCGCCGTCCTCTTTGACCGTGACTTCCTGCGGCGTGAGGTCGTGCGCCGCGGCGCCCTTGTCGTCGGTGACGGTGATGAACAGCTTGCGCGCGATCCCTTCGGCGAGGGCGGTGCGCCCCACGTCCTGCTGCGCACGCAGGCCCGCGATGCCGGCTGCCGCACAGCAGACGCCGAAAACCCCAGCGCTGAGCAGGCCGCGGATGGACATGGCGCGTCCTTTCGAACGACTCGCGGGTTACTTCACCGTCCGCATTACGTAGGCCGTCACGTCGCGAACGCCGGCGTCCGTGACCTGATCGGCGATGTCAGCCGGCATGATAGACGAGGATTCGGTCGTGCGCTTCGCGACTTGCGCCTTGGCCACCGTCACCGGTTCGGGCTCGGTGGCGGTCTTCAGCGTCACGTTGGGTCCGGCCTCACTCACGACCAGCCCGCGGATGGTCTTGCCGTCCTTGGTCGCAATCACCGTGGTCGCGAACTTCGGATCGACCTTCTCGTGCGGGAAGAAGATCGAGCGCAGGATGTCGCGCCGGGCCAGGCGGTCCGCCACCTTCGTGAGATCGGGCGCATAGTCCTTGCCGAGCGTGCCGAAGCGATGGCACTGCGCGCAGGTGTCTCTGAATACCCTCTCGCCCTCGGTGGGATTGGGCGCGCCGCCGCGGCCCGCGAGCGATCCCGGACCGCCGCCGCGGGGGAACACCAGGTTGTCGTAGCGCTCCTGGCGATCGAGCGGCACGCTCGGCCCGCGGCCGCGGCCACCGGCCCGTCCGCCGGGCGCGGCCGGGTTCGGCGTCGCCGCCACCGCCACGCTGTCCTCGGTGATCGGCGCGAACAACGGCGCGGCCTTGTACGCCAGCTGCTTCTCGTCCTCCGAGAAGGCATCGATGGTCGCGTCGAAGATGTTGTTCACGTGTCCGGCGAAGGTCGAGCCGCCGCGCCATTTCGACGCCTTGCCGAACCAGTCGATCACCTGCTGCTTCTGCGCGCTGGTCCAGCCGGTCTCCAGGAGGCGCATCGAGTACATCAGGTCGATCTGCCCTGGCTGATCCTCTTCACCCTTGGGCACGATCGCCAGGATCCTGGCAATGACGTCGGGCTCGCCGGTATAGGCCAGGACCTTCGCCAGATGGTGTGCCAACAGGTATTGCGAGCATGGCGCCGCCTGCCCGGTGCGGTTGGTGCACGACACCCACGTGCCGGCCGGCGGGCTCGCCGGCATCTGTTTGATCAGCGCCGCGTGGACCTGCTTCTTGATTTCGGGATCGACGCCGGACGGACTCTGCGAGGCCGCGACCTCGAAGGCGCGCAGCACCCGGATCTTCTCGTCCGGCGTGAGCGAGGTGCGCTGCATCAGGGTCAGCAGCTTGTCGAACACCGGACGGAGCTCGGACTGCGCCTGCGCCTCGGGCACGGTGTTGGCGAGCGCCACCAGACCTTCGGTCAGCGCGGTGACGTTCGTCTCGGCCATCACCATCTTGATCCACTCGCCGCGCGGCGTATGTTCGAGCGCGACCCGGCCCGAATAGCGCACGAATCGATCGCCGCTCCGCAGCAGCGCGTAGATGTCAGCCACCGGCGCGAAGCTCGGCGAGGCCGGGTTCAGCCCCATGCGGACCACGGCCTCCGCGGCGCGCCGCTGCACCACCGGATTCGTATCGTTCAGCGCCGATGCGGCGACCGCCTTGGCGTTGTCGCTGGAATGCAGGCCGACCACATACGCCGCCGCGGCGCGCACGTCGGCACTGCGGTCCTTCACCAGCGCCTGCAGCAGCGCGGCATTCGGCGCGCCGCCGTGCCGCTGCATCTCGAGCAGCGCCCGGACCCGATCGGCCGGCGCCGCCGTCGCACTGCGCGCGAGCTTCTCGAGCTCGGCGGCGAAGCCGGCGCCCATCGACGCCTTCACCTTCTCGATCGCGTCCCATCCCCAGCTCGAGAGCGGCTGCGGCTGCCGCACCACCGCCAGAATGCCGGTCATGTCGGGCTGCGCCGGTTTGGCGCCGGTCCACGTGACCTTGTAGAGACCGCCCTGCCCCGGCGCGCCACCGGTCGTCAGGTAGATGTTGCCGTCGGGCCCGACCTCGAGGTCGGTGATCGGCATCGGCTCGCCGTGCACGAACTCGGCGAGATCCTCGCGTCCGCTGTAGGTCGCGCCGGTCGCCGTCAACGCGCTGTAGAGCAGCCGGCCGCGCGACCAGTCGGCTTCGAACAGATTGTCGAAGTACTTCTCCGGATAGGCGTAGCTCTGATAGAACTCGACGCCGACCGGCGAGCCGCGCCGCAGGTGGCGGAGCGCCGGAACGGTGTCGAAGTACTCGTCCTGGAACTTGCCGGTGCCGTTCCGGTAGCCGGCGTCGCCGCCCGGGACCATGTGCACCGTCCGCACCTCGCGATACCACGGCGCGTTGACGTCCCACTCCATGTCGCTGTCGAAGGTGAAGGCTTCACCGGCGAGATTGAAGGCGAAGTCGTAGGGGTTGCGCATCCCGCTGAAGAACAGGGAGTACTTGCCGCTCGGCTGCAGCCGCCAGACCGTCGAGTGGACCCCGGTGCGCGTGCTGTTGCCGAACCGGGGATCGTTGAACTGCGGCAGGAACTGCCGCTCTTCGACGTTGTGCCAGTTGGGCGAGCTGTCCTTGTCGACCGCGTTGTCGTTCACCTGCCCGTCGGCCGATCGGCTGCCGACGTAGGTGTTGTTGCCGACCAGGAACATGATCGAGCCGTCCGGAGCACGGCGAATCGCGTGCGGACCGTGGTCCCCCATCCCGTTGGAGAAATACCCGTTGATCCGCTCGATCCGATCCATCACGTCGTCGCCGTTGGTGTCCTCGAGCTTGTAGAAGCCGGGCACGCCGCGGGGCGGTGGCTGATTCTGCCCGCCGCCGCGGCCGCCGCCCGGTGGCTGGCCGGGCGCCCCGGCGCGCGGCGCCCGGCGGCTGCTGACCGCGCTGCGGCTCCGGCGGCGGCGGCGGATCGCCCGGCACCTCGCCACGACAGTTGGCATACAGCGTCGTCCGAGTGGCGTAGAACAATCCGTGACAGGTGTTCAGCATCTCGGCGACGATCTTCTCGCCCTCGAAGATGCCGTCCTTGTTCTCGTCGAGCAGCACCCGCGGCGAGCTGCCGGTGCCGGAACTGCTCTGCGACACGACCGGCCGCCCCTGCGGATCGAAGGTGACGACGATGTAGGACTCGTTCTTCGCTTCCGGCGTCACCCGATCGATCTTGAAGCCGGGCAGCAGCGCGAACGGCGAGCCGGACGGAAACGGCTGGTCCTGCGCCCGCTCCGTCGCGGGCGGCTGCGCCCGCTGCTGCTGCCATGCCTCCGGCAGCACGCCGGAGGCGCGCCAGTACCGCGACACCCAAGCCGAAGTTCCTGAATCTGACGTTCATCTTCATGCCCCTGCTGCCGAGTGTGTGTTGCCGTCGCTGTTAGTTGCCAGTTGCCAGGTGCCAGTAGTAGTGCCAGCTGTGAGCTTCTTTCTGGAAACTGGTAACTGGAAACTGGTAACTGGCAACTCGCAACTACCGCGTCGCCGCCGCGCTGTCGACCCCGAAGCAATACAAGGTGCCGTCGTAGGTGCCGAGATAGATGCGCCCGTTGGCCACGGTGACTCCCGAGAAGTGGTTGAACTGGTGCATCTGCTCGCCGCTCGACCACAGCTCCTTGCCGGTGAGCGCGTCGAGCGCGTAGATGACGGCGCGCGTGCCCTTGGCGGCGCGGATGGAGGAGTCGAACTGCAGGCCGATGTCCGGCCACGCCTGCCTGGTCTCCTCGCCGCTGCCGTAGCCGATCACCATGCCGTTGACGATCAGGACCGGCTCGCCGCGCTTCATGTCCCGCGACACCCAGGCCGGGGCGAACTCGAGCTTGCCGCCGCGCTCCACCAGCTTGAATGCCGCGACGCCGCCCTCCTTCACCGGACCGTAGGACAGCGGGAACTTGGCCTGCGAGTGCACCGGGCCCCAGAACGGCGCCAGCACCCAGCGGGTACCGCCCGGGTCTTCCCACGAGCTCAATGCGCCCCAGCTGCCCATGTCCTGAAAGTCCACTTCCTCGTTGCAGAAGAGCGAGGTCTTGTAGGCCGGGGTCTGGTGGTTCTCGCCGCCGGCGGACTCGGGATCGAGCAGATAGAGCCGGCACTCTTTGCCCGATGCGGCCACCAGCTCGCGTCCCTTGTACTTGAACACCGTCGGCGTGTTGTTCGGATCGAGATCGCGCTTGCGCAGCCACTCCCAGTTGGTCGGCGTGTACTAGTCCTTCAACTTCAGCTCGTTGTTGACGATGTGCACGCCGACCACGCTGTTGGCGTAGCGGGGCGGATCGCTGGTGAGGTCGTAGATGCCGTCACCGGTGGTGGTCCAGGCCGTGCCGTTGGAGTCCACGGCCACGCCGCGGCGTCCCCACGCACCGCCGCTGCCGGCGCTCCAGGTCATGACCTTGTGCTCGGGATCGTCGACCCGCACCGCCGCAATCGAGGCGCCGCCGTAGGTGGTCTGCATCCACAGCGTATTGCCCACCAGATTGAGCGCCCAGCCCTTGCCGCCATAGAACTTGTAGGGCGGCTGCAGGTCGGTGCCGTCGGCTGCATTGATGATGTGGAGCATGCCGTCGCCGGTGACGAAATACACCGGCCGCCGGCCCTGGGCATCCGCCGGGCCGATCACCGGCGTGTCGCTGCTGCCGCCGGGCTGGAGGAACCCGAGGCGCTTCGGATCGGTCTGCGCCGGACCGCCACCACCACCGCCGCGGCCCGCCGGCGCCGGGTAGTCCCAGTGCTTCTGCCAGAGAATCTTGCCGGTCTCGACGTCGAAAGCGTAGAGGTTGTCGGAGATGCCGTTGACGATCCCGACCTGTTTCGCACCGCCCGCGGTGTTCAGCTGGCCGATCACCAGCACCGGCATCAGCGCGTGAAGCGCGCGCGGCTGATTGCCGGTCTCGAGCTTCCATTTCAGCTTCAGCGTGCCGACGTTGGCCTTGGTCAGGATCTTCTCGTTCTTGATCCAGCCGGACCGCTCGACATCGGCCCCGTCGGTCCAGTAGTCGGTGAGATTGGAAGCCGCAGGCTGCTGCTCGCGTGCCCGTGTTCGGCAACGGCGGCGCGGCCGCCCGCTCGGCTCCGACCAGCCACTGGCTGCACGCGATGACTGACACGACCGCGATCACTTTTCGCATTTCCTGCCCTCGACAATTTCGGTGAACGGCACCGCCGTCATTCTGACAAGTCGCTAAGAAGGTGAACGCGTGAGGGAGAGTCTTTTATGCCTGGAGTGCATTCTGAATTCTCCCTTCTCCCTTCTCCCTTCTCCCTTGACAAGCGAAGGCCCGCTCAGTGCTCCAGCGGAATCCCGAACGCATACAACGTCCCGTCGGCGGTGACGACGTAGACCTGGCCGTCGCCGGCCGACGGCGGGACGCCCGGCACGTACGAGCTCATCGCCGATCCGCTGTTCCACAGTTCCTTGCCGGTCGCCGCGTCGAACGCGTATAACACCGATCGGCCCTTGCCGCCGCTTCCCATCGCTGCGCCCGATGCGGCGAACAGCACGCCGTTCACCACGACCGGTGCGCCCGGGCGCGCCAGATCGCGCGAGCTCCATGCCGGCTCGAGCGCCGGCGCGGCGCCGTCGCCGGTCAGGCGGAATGCGACGATGGCCCCGCCGGTGACCGCGCCGTTGGCCTGAGCGAACTTCGCGGTGCCGGCAAGCGGACCCCCGGTCGCGACGGCGATCCAGCGGCTGCCCGCGTCTTCCCACGTGGTGATCGCCCCGGCCGAGAAGTCTCGCGCCTGCGAGAACTGCGGCGACTGCACCAGCGGCGACTTGACCAGCGGCGACTTGTTCTCCGCGCCGCCGAGTGAGGCGGCGTCGAGCACGTAGACGCTGCCGTCCGCGTTCGACGCGGCAACCAGCGTGCGATTGCCCTGCGCGAACACGACCGGCGACGAGGTGAACGGCGCTTTGGCGGTGAACCAGTTCTTCGCGGTCAGCGTGCGCGGATCGAGCGCGACGATCGCGTGCGCGAAGGTCGCGTCGCCGGCGGAGAACCCGGTCGCCACGTAGAGGGTACCGTCCGCGCCGAAGGCCGGACCGAGCGCGCCGGCGATGCGAGCGCCCCTGGCGTCCCAGCTGGTCACCGTGTTCGCGTTGTCGGCCAGGTTGATCGCGTAGACGCCTGAAGCGACGCTGCCACAGGTTTCCACCACTGCCGCGTAGACGACGTTGTCGACGAAGACCGGGCCGCTCAGCCGGGCCGAACCGCCGGTGAACTTCGCGGGCGGGTTGAGATCCTCGCCGGTCTGCGGATTCAGCGCGTGCACCATCCCGGTGCTCGACACCGCATACACGTTGTTGCCGGCCCCGCGGCCGCCGCCCAATCCCCCACCACCGCCACCGCCACCACGCCCTTGTGGCGCCGCGGGAGCCGCACCGGCCGCAGGGTTCGCCGACGGAGGCGCAGGACTTCCCGCGCCGGGCGGAATGCCGGCCGGCGCACCACCAGCCGGGGGTGGTGTGCCGGGCGCGCCCGGCGCCGGCGCGGCTGGCGCTGCCGCCGGCGGGGCGGGTGCGGGTGCGGCGCCGCGGCCGCCGCGGCCGGCCGCCGGCGGCGCGAACGAGGCCGCGCGCGTCACGCCAATCGATCCGCCGCCACACGCCGCCGCTCCACCCGCTTTCGCGGCGCTGCTCAACCGCGTCTGCCAGAACATGCGATTGAGGTCGTAGTCGATCGAGTAGACCGTATCCGACCCGCCGAGAAAGGCGAGCGCCTTGAAGCCCTTGTAGGAAATGATGTTCGGCAGCAGCACCGGCTGGGTCAGCGCGGCCGCGCTCTTGTCGATCTGTCGCTTCCACAAGAGCTGCAGCCCCTTCGCCGCGGAGTCCTTCGAGATCCGCGGATCGGTGCGCACCCATCCGGTCCGCTGCGCATCGCCGCCGACCGTGCTCCACGCCCCACCGCCGCGCCCCTGCGCGTGGGAGACCACGGTCGCGGCGACCACCAAGGCGAACATCGTGGCTGTTACTCGCATCATGATTGTCTTTCTCTGTTGCGGACCGCGGACAGCGGACCACGGACTACGGGCTACGGGCTCTTCAGCGCCTTCGCGATCGCCGCTTCGGCGAGCGGCGCCATCACCGCATACCCGACGGCGTTCGGCACCAGCCCGTCGGCCGTCAATGCCTTCTGGAAGCTGCGGCCCTCGCTCAGCGCGCCGAAGTAGTCGAGATAGACCGCACGGCTCGACGAGGCGTACTCCTGCAGCCATTCGTTGAAGTCCCCGAGACGGATTGGGGAGCGCAACGCACTCTGTTCGGTGAAGCAATCACACACGGGCAGGATCGACGCGAGCACGACGCGGATACCATTCGCCCTGGCCAGCTCGGACATCGACATGATGTTGTCGGCGAACGTGCCACGAGTGCCCGGCCCGAGCATCCGCGCAAGATCGTTGGTGCCGGCATGGATGACTACGACGCCCGGTTTCAAGCCGATTACATCCTGCCGGAATCGAACCAGCATCTGCGCCGAGTTCTGCCCGCGAATCCCGCGATTGATATACGCCTTGCCGGGAAAAAATGCTGCGCCGCTCCACCGCTCGGTCGCGTCGTCGCCGAAGAACACGACTCGCGTTTCGCCCGGCCTTGGCGATCCCAGCTCGCTGTTGTCGCTGCCGTAGCGGGTCAGCCCTGCCCAATCAGTCAGCAATTGTTTGTAGAAGGCGAGCTGCTGATCGGCCGCTGAGGATTGAGCCAACGCTGCCGGCGGCAACGCGACGATCACCGATCCATCCGAGCACAGCGAGCACGAGCCCCACTCTGCAGTACAGAACACAGGCGCTCCCGGAGGAGCGCCTGTCGGTGTGGTGGTGCGTACGAATCGGCGACGTTCTCCGTGGTCTGCAGGCGCCGGCACGCCCCGGGCGTGTCCGGCGCCTACATCATCGTGTCGATCAGAACGTGAACCGGGCGCCGAGCTGAATGCGCCGCGCGCTCAGGGTGTCGCCGGTCAGGCTGCCGAACGGCCGCATCGGTCTGCGCGCCGGTCATGTAGTTGAACGCCGCGCTCGTGTCGATCGAGGTCTGCTGCCACTGATCGGTGTCGAACGCGTTGTAGAGCTCGATCCGGAACTGCAGCCGGCGGTTGCCGCCCATCGGGACGTGCTTGAAGAACGAGATGTCCCAGTTCATGAAGCCCGGTCCGATGTACTCGTCGTTGCGTCGAGTTGCCGAGCCGGAACTGGTCGGTCGGCGGTCCGATGCACTCCGTCCGGAACTGTCGCTCGAAGGTCCGCTCGCCGCGAGGCAGGTTCGGGTCGCACAGGATGTTGACGCGGCTGCCGCCGCCGTTGATCGAGCCCTGGCCGGTCAGTACCCCGGGGTTGGCACCCGGTGTAGCCGTAGCTGAAGCCCTGGCGGACGCCGCTCAGGATCGAGGTAACGCCCGGAGACCTGCCAGTTGTCGAAGATGCGCCTTGGCCACGATGTTGTTCCACTTCGCGGCTCAGGTTCGGCACCTCGTACGAGTAGTTGATGTTCAGGATGTGCTTGCGGCGGCCGTCGTTGCCGGTCACCCAGCGGTAGTTGCGGGCGCGGTTGTCGCTGCACGAACGGGTCGATGCCGCTCAGGGTCTTGTTGACCAGCTCGCGGGTGTAGGCGACGCCGAACGAGAGCCCATCAGCCGTGCGGCGGCGATTCACCGAGAACTGCAGCGAGTGGTAGTCCGCGTAGCCGTCGTAGGTCCGCTGCGTGATGCTGCGCATACCCACGGTACGGACGGAGCAGATCGTCGGGCAGCGGCTGCGTGATCCCGCCGATCACGTTGGTCGGATCCAGACTCGACGCCTGGTAGATATAGCCGTAGGGGCGGCCGTTGATCGGCACGGTCCACGCGCTGGTTGCGCGCGGCGTTGCCGACGTAGGCGGCATCGCCGACGAAGTTCCAGCCGATGTCGCGCTGCACGCCCATGCTCCAGTTGTAGACCGTCGGCGGATTGAATTCGATCGATGAACCGCACCGCGGTCGGCGTCGCGGTCAGCGGACTGGCCAGCAGTTCCGGGATCGTCGTGTAGTTGGTGGTGAAGGTGTTGAGCAGCGGCGGCAGCTCGACCAGGTCCAGGATGTTGTCGTCGGAGTACCGGTCGTAGAACACGCCGGCGCCGCCGCGGACCGCGGTCCTGCCGTCGCCGGTGACGTCCCACGCGAAGCCGATGCGCGGCGCCAGCTTGAACGGATTCTTGGTCTGCGGCGTGCCGTCGAACACCTCCATCCCGTTGATGAAGTTGCCGGTGCCCGGCACCAGGCGGCCCGAGGTAGACGAGCGGCAGGATCTCGCCGGTCACTGGATTCCGCGCCAGGCGGCCCTGAGCGCCGTCGTCACCGGCGTGGTACAGCAGCGGTGCCGGCAGTGCCGGCCCACGTGTTCGGGATTGAACTGCCGCCACCTCGTCCCCTTCGCTCTGGGTCGGCGTCAGGTAGTAGAAGCGGAGCCCGGCGTCGATGGTGAAGTTCTGCTTCACGCGCCAGTTGTCCTGCACGTACCACTCGGTGTTCATGAACTGGCCGTGCGCCTCGGGATGACCGTCGGACTCCTGGTACTGCGTGTATCGACCCCGAGCAGGGCGTTGGCGAATCCGACGTTGGTGTTGAGCGGATTCGATCCGTCGCTGTTGAAGCTGATCGTGCCGTTATAGCGTCGACGCGCGCTGCGCCGGACGGGTCGTGTGCTCGACGAACAGGCCCGCCTTGATGTTGTGCGTGCCCTTGATCTTGGTGATGTTGCCCGAGAAGTTCCACAGCGTGTTGAAGCCGAAGAACGGCCAGCGGTTGTCGGTGTTGAACGCTCCGACAGTGCCCGGCGTGCCGCCGGTGAACGTGGCGTTCGGCATGATGCCATCGGGGTTCGCCTGCGGGAAGAACTGCGGGAACCCGGGCAGCACGATCCGCCGGTCGTTGCCGTCACGCGCCGCCGAATCGTCGAACGCACTGGTGTACTGGTGCGCCCAGTTCACGCCGACCGTCAGCTCCGAATAGAGCGTCGGGCTGAAGGTGTGGAGCAGCGTGTTCACGTAGCTCACCGTGTCGATCTCGTACTTGCTCGGCTGCTGCGGCCATCCGCCGCCGGAGCCGAGGAACGACACCGGGCCGGCGCGCTTCTCGTAGCCGAACTGCAAGCCGGCCGTACATCGTGGTGTTCTGCGCGATGTTGTAGTCCATCCGCAGCACCTGGTCGTTGCGCGGCCAGTCCTGCACGGTCTGGAAGGTGTAGTTGTTCTGAAGTTGGTCGCGGTCGGCGTCGCGTTCGGCAGCGGGAACAGATTGAGCAGCCGCTGCGCCGTCGCGTTGATCCGGCTCGGCGGAATCACGTTGCCCGTCGAAGCACGCCGGGCCGCCGGTGGTGACGTTGCAGTTTCCGGCCAGCGTCGGATCTCGGACGCACGGCAGCCGGCCCTGGTTGTCGGTGGACTGCGAGAAGTCGCCGCGCCGCTCGAGCTCGGTCGGCATTCGGCGCTCCTGCAGACCACCGGGATCGGTGCGGCCCAGCACGTCCTGCGAGAAGAAGAAGAACAGCTTGTTGCGGCCCCGGTTGAACGACGTGCCCGGGAGCAACACCGGCCCGCCGAGCGTCCAGGCGCCGTTGTCGAAGGTGTAGTCGCGGCGGTTTGCACTGCGCTCGTCACGCCCTGGCTGCACTGCCGGCGGCGGTTGAACTCGTTGCCGTTCCAGGCATCGTCGCGCTTGTAGATACGCCGCGCTGCCACGGAAGTCCTTGGATCCGCTGCGGGTGATGACCGTGACGGTCGCACCCGAGCTGCGGCCGTACTCGGCCTGGAAGTTCGAGGTCTGAACCCGCACTTCGGCGATCGAGTCGAGCGCGGGCGCGGCGTAGTTGCCGCTGTTCGAACCGGTGTCCTTGTTGGTGACGCCGTCGTAGGAGAAGTTGAACCCACCGCTGCGGCCGTTGATCGACAGGCCGCCCATGCTGCCCCAGCCCGGAGCCTCGCGTGCGCTGGTGTCGACGACGCCCGGCAGCAGCTTGAGGTAGCTGGCGAAGTCGCGACCTTTCACCGCGATGTCGTCGATCTGCGTGCGGTCGACCAGCGCCGATCGGGCGGCGTTGGTGGTCTGGACCAGCGACGCTTCGGAGGTGACGGTGACCGTCTCCTGCAACTGGCCGACCTCGAGCGTAGATCTGCCGCAGCGCGACGCGCTCGGTCGCGCCGAGCACGATGCCCTTCTGCTCGTAGGTCTTGAAGCCCTGGACGCCGACCGTGATGTCGTAGGTGCCGGCCAGCAGGTCGGGGAATTGGAACGCGCCGTCCGCCCCAGTGATCGCTTCCCGAACCTGGTTCGTGCCGGCGTTCTTGATGGAAACCGTGGCGCCCGGCATCACGCCGCCGCCCGCATCCGTGACGGTACCCGTAATCTGACCGGTCAGCCCCTGAGCCAGGGCCGAGGCCGTGAGCGAGCTCACCAGCATCGCGACCGCGAGCAGGACTCTGACGAGACGATGTCTCACGACTTCCTCCTCCACTGAACCTGTTCCCTCGTACCTCGCCAAGGCCGCCGGTTCGGACACCAGCAGCCGGGCGAATGCAGCTTTCACGCAGGCCGGGAGCCTACGCCCGACGCCGACCATCTCAAAGGGTTGTCGTAAAGGCGGGGCAGTTTTCGAGATGACAAACGGCGCTTTAACGGTAAAGCTTACGGATTTGGCGGTATCGATGGGAGGAAGCGAGTGCGAGCCGTGCCCCCACGGTTTCGCACCGTGCAACGATTGCGGTCACTTCTCGGGCGCCGGCGCGGAGACGAAGGCGAGCAGATTGGCGATTTCCTCGTGGGTCACCACGTCGAGCAGGCCCTCCGGCATCAGCGACACCGTCGACGGCGCCCGGTTGGTGATGCGGGCCTTGGCCACGACCACCGGCTTGTCCGGCTGCTCACCGGTCCGGATCAACAGCGCCGACGCGTTCTCACGCACCAGCACGCCGGTGACGATCGACCCGTCGCTCAGCTCGAGCATCTCCGACTGGTACTGATCCGAGATGATCTTCGACGGCCAGAGGATCGCCTCGAGAATGTCGCGCCGCTTGAACCGGCTGGTCAGCGTGGTCAGGTCAGGACCGACGTCCTTCCCGATCGCTCCGAACCGATGACACCCGGCGCAGAGCTTGTCGTACACCGGCCGGCCGGCCGCCGCCGATCCGCTTTTCTCGTCTTTCATGTGCGTCTCGAGCAGCTGCTCGCGGGAGGCCGGAGGAGCGGGCGTTTGTGCCATCGCGCCCGCCCCCGTGACCGCGGCGAGCACCAAGACGTTCATCCCTCTCCGCCACTGCACCGTCGACCTGCACATGGGATCACCTCGACTTTGCCGGACCCGCCTTCGCGCTTCGCGCTTCGGCGGGGCAAGCCCGCGGACTGCGGACTGCGGATTGCGATTGCCCCGTTGATGATACGCCGCGCGCACGGCCGTGATTTACTACGGGCCACCCCCATTCCCATGCGCCGCGCCTATATCGAGCTGCTTCGCCCTGCCAACGTGGTCACCGCCATCGCCGACGTGCTGGCCGGGTTCGCGATTGCCGGCCTGCGCCATCCGGACACGCTGCCGTGGCTGATCCTGAGTTCGTGCTGTCTCTACGCCGGGGGCGTGGTCCTCAACGACGTGTTCGATCGGGACCTGGATCGGATCGAGCGGCCGGAGCGGCCGATCCCGTCGGGACGCGTCAGCACGCCACGGGCGGCCGCGCTCGGGGGTGGCCTGCTGGCGGCCGGGGTGGCCAGCGGCGCGGTCGCGTCACTCGCGGCCGGCGGCCTCGCGCTGGCGATCGCCCTCCTGGTCCTGCTCTACGACGCCTGGGGCAAGCGCCAGGCACCCATTGCGCCACTCAACATGGCGCTCTGCCGTGCACTCAACCTGATGCTGGGCGTCGCCGCCGTGCCGGCCGCGCTCCCGGACGCGTGGCCGATCGCCGCGGTACCGCTGCTCTACATCTACGCGGTCACCGTGCTCAGCCGCGGCGAGGTCCACGGCGGCTCAGCCCGCGCCGCGTCGTCTGCGTTGATAATCTTGGTGACGGCGATCGGCGCCCTGTTGCTGGTGATAATCCGTACGGCCGACCGCCCGGCTCCGGCGCTGATCCTCACCGCGGCGCTCGCCTGGCGCGTGGTTCCCCCGTTCGCCGCGGCCCTCCGTCGTCCGGTCCCGGCGACGATCAGGACGGCGGTGAAACGCGGCATCCTGTCGCTGGTGCTGGTGGACGCGGCGATTGCGGCGAGCTTTGCCGGGCCGATGATCGCGGCGGCGATCATCGTGACGGGCCTGGTCGCCGGCTGGCTGGCGCGGACATTCGCGGTCACGTGAAGACTGTGGCAGTGTCGGTTTCCAGTTGCCAGTTGCCAGTTGCCAGTCGCCGGACGGCAGTTTGGCATTGCCAGCGACTGAGAACTGAGAACTGGGAACTGGGAACTGGGAACTGGGAACTGGGAACTGGGAACTGGAACTGGAAACTGACGGACACATGGACATCCTCCAACACGAAATCCGGGTCACGTTCCGCTATCCGGTCTACTTCAGCCGCGACGTCTTCGTGTCGTCGAACCCGCTGGTCCTGAAGGCGGCGCCGAGCGCGGTGGCGCCGAAGCCGGCGCGGATCCTGTTCGTGCTGGACGACGGCGTGGCGGCTGCGCATCCGGGGCTCCAGGAGCGGGTGGCGCAGGTACTGCCGTGACCATGCGGGGGCGCTCGAGCTGGCCGCGCCGGTCCTGGTGGTGCCGGGCGGCGAGCAGTGCAAGAACGATCACGCCGCCACCGAGCGGATCCTCCAGACGATCCACGATGCGTCGCTCGATCGCCATTCCTACGTGGGGGCGATCGGCGGCGGCGCGGTGCTCGACGTGGTCGGCTACGCGGCGGCGATGGCCCACCGCGGGATCCGTCTGATCCGGTTCCCCACCACCGTGCTGGCGCAAGACGATTCGGCGGTCGGCGTGAAGAACGGGATCAACGGCTTCGGCCAGAAGAACTATCTCGGCACGTTCACGCCGCCGTTCGCGGTAGTCAACGACTCGTCTTTTCTGAGGACCCTCGCCGATCGCGACTGGCTCGGCGGCCTGTCGGAAGCGGTGAAGGCCGCGCTGATCAAGGACCACACGTTCTTCGAATTCATCGAGGAGCGGGCGCACCTGCTCGCGGCCCGCGATCTGACGGCAATGGAGCAGGTCGTCCACCGGTCCGCCGGCCTGCATTTGCACCACATCGCCACCGCCGGCGATCCGTTCGAGATGGGCTCGTCGCGGCCGCTGGACTTCGGTCACTGGGCGGCCCACAAGCTGGAGCGGCTGACCAACCATCAGCTCCGGCACGGCGAGGCGGTGGCGATCGGGGTGGCGCTCGACACCACCTATTCGCATCTGTCGGGCTTTCTGGCGGAGGGGGACTGGCGCCGCGTGATTCGGCTGTTCGGCACGCTCGGCCTTGCGGTCTACTCGCCGGCGCTCACCCATCGGGTCGGTGATCAGCCGGCGATTCTGCGGGGATTGGACGAGTTCCGGGAGCACCTCGGCGGCCGGCTGACAATCATGTTGCTGCGCGCGATCGGCGTCCCGTTCGACGCCCACGAGATCGACAAAGGCGTTATGCTGGGCAGCGTCGAAGTCTTGCGCACGATCGAAGAGGCGCGCCGCGCCGCTCTGCCGGCAGGCGGAACACACGAGAGCCAGAACGGACATGGACAGCCGATCGCCACTGAGTCCGAAAGACGTCGTTGACGAATACTTCATCGAGAACCGCACGCGCCTGCTCGAGATCGCGGCGTTCCTCGATCGCCTGGATCGCGCCGACCCGGCGTACGCGGCCGGCGATTTCCGGATGCAGGCGTTCACCGACGCGCTCGCCGCGATCGCGGCGGGCACCGGCCGCCTCGAACGCGTCCAGCTCCTGCTGAGCGATCCGACCACCGAGCCGCTCGGCGCCCTCGATCGCAAGAGCGCCTTTGGCGCCTACGATCGGAGGACCCGCTCGTAGGACAGCCACCTCCAGGAGCTTTTACAGGAGGGCCAGGAGTTCAGGAGGTATTACTTGGGAACCATTTGTTCTTTGATCGGCGGACCAAAGGCTTCCGCACGACGCATGCGACCAGGGGCAGTTCTTAGAGACCAATAATTCTCCTGACCTCCTGGCCCTCCTGTTCAAGCAGCGCAGCGATCCAGCGTTCGCTGGTATCGAGTGGGGTCCGAGGCGTCGATGAGAGAGCTTCCATGAATTACATCGATCACCACGCACACATGGTCTCGCGCACCACCGATGACTACCAGCAGATGGCGCTCACCGGCTGTGTCGCGGTGACCGAGCCGGCGTTCTGGGCGGGCTGGGATCGCAGCGGCGCCGATGGCTTCGAGGACTACTTCCGCCAGCTCACCGAGTTCGAGCCGGCGCGCGCCGCGCAATACCGGATCCAGCACTACACCTGGATGGCGATGAATCCGAAAGAGGCCGACGACCGCGAGCTCTCGCGCGCGGTGCTGGCGCGGATCCCGAAGTTCCTCGATCGTCCGAGCGTGATCGGCATCGGCGAGATCGGGCTCAACCGGATCACCCGCAACGAGATCGCCACCTACACCGAGCAGGTGGAGCTGGCGCTCGCACACAAGCAGATGATCCTGATTCACACGCCGCACCTCGAGGACAAGCTGAAGGGCACGCGGATCTCGGTCGACGTGCTGAACAGCTTCCCGACCATCGAGCGCGAGCGGGTCATGGTCGATCACGCCGAGGAGCACACGCTGCCGCTCATCCTCGACCAGGGCTACTGGGCCGGGTTGACCCTCTATCCCAACACCAAGGTCTCGGCGGCCCGCGCGGTCGACATGATCGAGCGCTTCGGCCCGGAGCGGATCTGTGTCGCCGGCGCCTGTGACTGGGGCCCCAGCGACGCGATTGCGGTGCCCCGCTTCATGTTCGAGATGCGCCGCCGCCACCACTCCGAGGATCTGATCCGCCGCGTCGTGTTCGACAATCCGGTCCGGTTCCTGAGCCAGTCGCCGAAATTCAAGATCCGCGGCACGCTTGCCCGCGAAGGCGCGCTCGCTTGATGTCAGTGACCAGTCTCCAGTTGCCAGTCGGCAGCGGCCGAGTGAGACGGACGGAACTGCCCACTGGACACTGGTAACTAACCACGACACGTCTTCCGAATGCGTCTTCCGTCCCATCCCGACTTCCACCTGACTTACTGCACGAACATCCACCCGGCTGACGGGTGGGAGAACGTTCGGGAAACACTCGGGCGGTATGCGCCGGCGCTCCGGGCACGGTTCGCGCCGGGGTCCGAGCTCGGCGTAGGGCTGCGGCTGTCCGCAGCGGATGCGCGGGGCTTGCTGGCGGGCCGGAATCTCCAGGAGTTCCGCGCCTTCCTCGACGCCGAGGGGCTCTACGTCGCGATCATCAATGGATTCCCCTACGGGCCGTTTCATGGCACGCCGGTCAAGGCCAGCGTCTATGCTCCCGACTGGCGCGATCCGGCGCGGGTCGCCTACACGCTCGATCTGATCCGGATCCTGGCGGCGCTGCTGCCCGCCGGGCTCGACGGCGGGGTGTCGACCGCGCCGATGTCCTACAAGCCCTGGATGGCCGCCGCCGGCGCTGGAGCGTGGGAGGCGATCGTCGGTCATGTGGTGCAGATCGCGGCGGCGCTCGTCCGGATCCGGCAGGAGACGGGGGCCGTCATTCACCTCGATATCGAGCCCGAGCCCGACTGCTCCATCGAGAACACCGACGAGACCCTCGACTTCTTCGAGCGGCGCCTGCTGCCGATCGGCGCGCCCCTGCTCGCCCGCGCCCTCGGTTCGACGAGTACCGACGACACCCGCGACGCGTTGCTCGAGCACATCCGGGTGTGCTTCGACTGTTGTCACTTCGCGGTGGAGTTCGAACGCCCGGCCGAGGCGCTCGATCGCATCCGCGCCGCCGGGATCCGCATCGGCCGCATTCAGCTCAGTTCGGCGCTCGATGTCACGGTGCCGGCGGATCCCGGCGCCGCCGCGGACGTCGTGGCCCGCCTGCGGCCGTTCGCGGACACGACCTACCTTCACCAGGTGGTCGAGCGCCGCCCGTCCGAGTTGCGCCACTATCTCGATCTCCCGGACGCCCTCGATGCGCCCGCCGCCCTCGAGCCGCGGAGCTGGCGGATCCACTTTCACGTGCCGCTGTTCACGGCTGAGTACGGCGCCCTTGGATCGACGCAGTCCTACGTCGCCGAGGTGCTGAAATACGCGATCGCCACCAACGTCACGCGCCATCTCGAGATCGAAACCTACACTTGGGACGTGCTGCCGGGCGGCCTCAAGATGGATCTCCTCGAATCGATCGGCCGCGAATACGACTGGGTGCTGCACACCTGCGCCGCGCTCTCCGGCTCCCCCACCCCGTGAATGCGGAAGACCGTCGTCCTGAACGTTGTCGGCCTGACTGCTGATCTGATCCGCCGCGGCGCGCCGCGTCTGGCCCGGTGGACGCAATCGGCGACCATCGTGTCAATCGAGTCTGCATTCCCAGCCGTCACCTGCACCGCGCAATCCGACTACCTGACCGGCCGTCGCCCCGACCTGCACGGCGTGGTGGCCAACGGCTGGTATGAGCGGGCCGAGTGCGAGGTGCGATTCTGGCGGCAGTCGAACCGGCTGGTGCAGGCGCCGAAGATCTGGGAGACGGCGCGCGCCGAGGATCCGTCGTTCACCTGCGCCAACCTGTTCTGGTGGTTCAACATGTATTCGTCGGCCGACATCAGCGTGACCCCGCGCCCGATGTATCCGGCCGACGGCCGCAAGCTGCCCGACGTGTACAGCCATCCCGCCTCCCTCCGCGATCGACTGCAGGAGAAGCTCGGGACGTTTCCGCTCTTCGACTTCTGGGGTCCACGGGCATCGATCGCCTCCACCCGCTGGATCGCCGACGCCTCGAAGCTGGTGGAGATCGAACACCCGGCCACGCTGACGCTGGTCTATCTCCCGCATCTCGACTACAACCTGCAGCGGGTCGGTCCGGGATCACCGGCGGCGCTGGAGGATGTGCGACAGGTCGACGCGATCTGCGGAGACCTGATCGAGTTCTACGAGGCCCGAGGCGCCGACGTGATCGTGCTCTCCGAGTACGGCATCCGCGAGGTCTCGCGCCCGGTCCACATCAACCGGGTGTTGCGCCAGCACGGCCACATCGCGGTGCGCACCGAGCTCGGTCGTGAGCTGCTCGACCCCGGCGCCAGCCCGGCGTTCGCGGTCGCCGATCACCAGATCGCCCACGTCTATGTCAACGATCCGGCGCGGATCGGCGCGATCAGGGCGCAACTGGAGCACACTGCCGGGATCGAGCGCGTGCTCGATGCCGGCGGCAAGCAGCAGTACGGCCTCGATCACCCGCGCAGCGGCGAGCTGGTCGCGATTGCCGATCCCGACGCCTGGTTCACCTATTACTACTGGGACGACGACGAGCGGGCGCCCGATTTCGCGCGGACCGTGGAGATCCATCGCAAGCCCGGGTACGACCCGGTCGAGCTGTTCCTCGATCCCGCGATCCGAATCCCGGCGCTGACCGTCGGCTGGAAGCTGGCGCGACGGAAGCTCGGCTTTCGAACCCTGCTCGACGTGATTCCGCTCGACGCCTCGCTGGTGAAGGGATCGCACGGCCGCCGCGCCGGCCCCGGCGATCTCGATGCGCCGGTACTCATCACCCGTCGTCAGGACCTGCTCCGCTCGACCAGCCTGCAATCGACGAAGGTGCACGACGTGATCCTGGGGCATCTGCGCCGAGCCACTAATCCCTAATCCCTAATCCCTAATCAGGAATCCCTAATCCCGGATCCCTAATCCCGATCCCAAATCCCGAATCCGCGATCGCGAATTTGACTCCCCAGTGAGTGTCTTGAATCGCCCGCCCGGGAGTCCGGCATGCGGGAGGGATTGAGGATTCGGGATTCGGGATTCCTGATAAGGGATTAGGGATTAGGGATTTGCCGATTCAACCCCGACCCCCCGACGTATACTGCGAAGCCGCGAGGCTCCCCATGACCCTGGCTCCCCTCTCCGCCGTCGCGGTCGCCGTCGTGCTGATCGGCGGCTCGGTATCGTCTTCGCAGCACGCCGCGGCGGGTCTGTCGCGCACCGTCTACGTCAGCGTGGCCGACCGCTATGGCCAGTCGGTCGACAACCTGGTCCCGTCCGATCTCGAAATCAAGGAAGGCGGCAAGCTGGTGACCATCGAGTCGGCCGGCCGCGCCACCGAGCCGTTGCAGATCGGCCTGATCGTCGACGACAACGGCACCGGCCTGTTCCGGGCGCCGCTCGCCCGGTTCGTGCAGCGGATGGAAGGGCGCGCGGTGATGGCGCTCCGATCGGTGGTCGGCCAGACGATGAAGGTGGTCGAATTCACGCCCAGCGTCGATGCCTTGATGCGCGGCATCGCCACGCTGAACGCCCGTCCGGAAACGCCCGATGGCGGTCAGTTGCTCGAAGGCATCTCCGAAGCGGCGATCGAGCTCCACAAGGTGGAGGCGCGACGGCCGGTCATCATCGCGCTGACGGTCGGCGGCCTGGAGCACAGCACCGTCAGCTCCGACTTCGTGCTCGACCAGCTGCGCAAGAGCGGTGCGAGCCTCCACGTGTTCTCCGTGGCGGGCTCGTCGCTGCGCGCGTCGGTGGTGGCGAGGACGCCGAAGGATCTGCTGCAGGAGAACCTGCACTTGAACCGGGTGCTCGGCGACGGTCCGAAGCAGACCGGCGGCCGGCACCAGCAGATCGTGGCGTCGGCAGGAGCGCTGACGGGGTTGCAGACCCTGGCGTCGGAGCTGACGTCGCAGTACCGCATCATCTACACCCTGCCGTCAGGAGCCAGGCGATCGGAGAAGCTGTCGATCGCCGTGCGACGGAAGGATCTCGTGGTCCGCGCGCCGGCGAAGCTGCCAACCTAGGTCGGATTCGCTGATACGCTCATCGCGTATGCGGTGGACGATTCTCTGGCTGGTCCTGATCGGAATGGTGCTGGTGCCATTCCTCCTGTTCGAAAAGCAGTTCAACGCCTTCGCCGAGACCATGACCCGCAGCGACACGTCGCGGTGGCTGGTCGCCGGAGCGATCTTCTCGTTGCTGGCTCTCGATGTCTTCCTGCCGGTGCCGTCGAGCATCGTCTCCACGGCGTCGGGCGTGCTGCTCGGGTTCTCGATCGGCACCGCCGTGGTGTGGAGCGGCATGATGACCGGCTGCCTGGTTGGATACGCGGTCGGCTCCCGTGGATCGGGTGCGGCGCGACGGCTGGTCGGCGAGGCAGGCATCGGGCGTGCCGCGGCGCTGGTGCAGCGATACGGCGACGTGACCATCGTGTTGTGCCGGCCGGTGCCGGTGCTCGCCGAAGCCAGCGTGGTGTTCGCCGGACTCGTGGGGGCGCACTACGGCCGATTCGTCCGGTTCACCGCGGCGTCCAACCTTGGCATCGCCGCCGGCTACGCCGCGGTCGGCGCCTACTCACGCCGCCTCGATTCGTACTCGTTCCTCATCGCGTTCGTGGGCGCGCTCGCGCTGCCCGGGGTCTTCATTCTGCTCTCACGAACGACCTTCGGGCGCGATCGCGATAAGGGCGCGGCCTGATTGTGACGCCTGCGGCGGGGCCTTCAGCCCCCGCGACGGACATCCGACAGCGATAGAATCCTCCTCATGAAGCCGCTGCCCGCCCCGATTCCCGAGGACGTTCGCGAGCTCGCCTTGAACACGATGCGTCTGGCGAAGTTCCCGATGCTGGCCAGCATGGACGGCGATCAGCCGCGCGTGCGCCCGGTGTCGCCGGTCAAGACCGCCGATTTCACGGCCTACATCGCCTCGTTCCGCAGCTCGCACAAGACCGGCGAGCTCCGGGAGAACGTGAAGGTCGAGCTCTGCTACATGAGCGAGAAGCACGACCAGGTGCGGATCACCGGCGTGGCGGAGGAAGTCACCGAGCCGGACGTCGTCCAGGAAATCTGGAACGCCAACCCGCTGCTGCGGTCCTATCTGGTGTCGATCGACAACCCGGAGTTCGTGCTGTACCGCGTAGTGCCCATCCAGGTGCGCTTCATGCGCGAGTGGGCGCTGGAATATCACGAAGTCGCGGTGTAGCGATCGTGGTCCGTGGTCCGTGGTCCGTGGTCCGTGGTCCGAGTCCGTAGTCCGTAGTCCGAAAACCCTGAGAGAGTACTCGAAGGCATTCCGGACTAAGGACCACGGACGACGAAGGGAATGGCTCCCGGTGCAGAGCCATTCCCTTTTCCTCTCCTACTTGACCGGCGCGGTCGCCAGGCTGTCGACGCGGCGCGGCGACGGCGTGGCCGACATCGCCGACATGTGCGTACGCCCGCCGCCGTCGGAGTGCAGATACGCCTCTTCGCCGTGGGCGCTGATGTCCAGACCCTGCGCCTCGTCTGCCTCGGTGGCGCGGAGCGGCAACACCAGCGAGATCAGCTTGAGCAGGATGAAGCTGACCACACCGCTGTAGGCGGCCGCGGCGAGGACCGCGGTGGCCTGCACCATGAGCTGCCCGGGGTTGCCGAACAGCGCGCCGTCGGCGAGGCCGTTGAGCGCCTTCTGCGCGAACACACCGGTCAGCAGCGCGCCGACCGTGCCGCCGACGCCGTGCGCGGCGACGACGTCGAGCGAATCGTCCAGCGACGACTTGGCGCGCCACTGCAGCGCCAGCCAGCTCGGGACGGCGGCAATGCCGCCGAGGGCAATCGCGCTCATCGGGCCGATGAAGCCGGCCGCCGGGCGTGACCGCGACCAGGCCGACGACGATCGCGGTGGCGGCGCCGACCGCCGTCGGCTTGCCCTGCTTGAACGCGTCGAGGAACGTCCACACCACCAGCGTCGCGGCCGGCGCCAGCATCGTCGTGACGAACGCCAGCCCGGCGATGCCGTTGGCGGACAGAGCGCTGCCGGCGTTGAAGCCGAACCAGCCGAACCAGAGCAGGCCGGCGCCGAGCAGCGTGAACGGCACGTTGTGCGGCAGCAGCGAGGTCGACGGATACTCGGTCCGCTTCCCGACCACGATCGCGGCGACCAGCGCCGCGACCGCGGCGTTCACGTGCACGACGGTGCCGCCGGCGAAGTCGAGCGCGCCCATGTCGGCCAGCCAGCCGCCGCCCCACACCCAGTGCGCGATCGGGCTATAGACGAACAGCGCCCACAGCGAGATGAACACGACGTAGGCCGAGAAGCGCATGCGCTCGACGATCGCGCCCGAGATCAGCGCCGCGGTGATGATCGCAAAGGTGCCCTGGAACGCCATGAACAGCAGGTGCGGGATGGTGCCCTGCGGCTCGAGCGAGACGCCGCGCAGGAAGAAGCGCGAGGTGTCGCCGATCCAGTTGTTGCCCGCGGTGAAGGCCAGCGAGTAGCCGAACATCGCCCAGAGCACGCCGACGAATCCCAGCGAGATGACGCTCATCATCATCGTGTTGAGCGCGTTCTTCGAGCGGACCAGGCCGCCGTAGAAGAAGGCGAGCGCCGGCGTCATCAGCAGCACCAGCGCGGTGGAGATCAGCATCCAGGCCGTGTCGGCCCCGTTGAGCTCAGGTGGCGCCTGCGCGGCCGCGGTCCCCGGAACACCCATCACGAACAACATCCCTGCCCCGACGACCGCCGATGCGCGAACCAGCCTGCTCGTACTCATGTGCGTTGACTCCTGGATTGAAGATGACGGGTTGTCGTGCCTTGCCATGCGCTAGCTCGCGTCCTGCTCACCGGTCCGGATGTTGTAGCTCTGCTCGACCGGCAGCACGAACACGCGTCCATCGCCGATCTCTCCGGTGCGGGCGGCGCGGATGATCGCCTGGATGACGTCCTCGACCACGTTGTTGGTGACCACGACGTCGATGCAGATCTTCGGCAGCAGCGTGACGTCGTACTCCTTGCCGCGATAGATCGCGGTGTGCCCCTTCTGCCGGCCGTGACCGCGGACCTCGGTCACGGTCATGCCTCCGACGTTCATCTTCTCGAGCGCGTCCCGAACTTCATCCACCTTGTTGGGGCGGAGGATTGCCTTAACGAGTTTCATCAGATGCCTCCAGCACGCGCTCCAGGCCGTGCTTCAACGAGTTGCGGTCGATTTCGACGAGCTTCTTCCCGGCTTTGGTGAGATGGAGCACATCGATCGCCTTGCGGCCCTCGGTCGCGATCAGCGCGAGGTCGAGGTCGCATCCCTGCTCGGATACCACCCTGCTGATGCGGTGAAGCAGGCCGGGGGCATCGTCGGCGACGATTTCGAGAACGGTGTATTTCTGCGAGTGTTCGTTGTCGAAGTGCAGCCGCGCCGGCTCCGGCTGGCGGCGGCGGTAGAGCACGCTGGATTCGCGGCCCCGGAGCAGCGCCGGCACGTCGACCCACCCCGCGACCACCCGATCGAGCATCCGGGTGATCTCCTGAGTGGCGCCGGGATTCTGCCTGAGGAACCCCTGCTCGTCGGAGAACTCGAACACGTCGAGCACCAGCCCGCCGGGCGTGGTCATCGCCTGGCCGCGATGGATGTCCATGCCGAAGTAGGACAGCACGCCGGCCACGTTCGAGAACAGGAACGGCTTGTCCAGCGTGACGATGGTCAGCTCCCAGACGTCGTCGTGGTTCTCCAGGAAGGCGTGCACCTCGTCGCGGCGGATGCCGCGCGCCAGGCGGACGTGGCGGTACATCGAGGCCAGCCCGAACAGCGCGAGATAGCGGCGCGGCAGCCCTTCGAGGAACTCGGTCAGCTCCTGCTCGGCGATGTCGTCGGGGCGTCCGGCGATCACCACGGCGAGACCGGCCGGATCCTGCGGCACCAGCTCGTCGCCGTAGCCGAGCGTCAGATGGTTGTAGGTCTCCACGTAGAGGCGCCACAGCAGCTCTTCCTTCCACGGCGTCAAGGTGGTGGAGCTCACCGCTTCGACGTCGACCAGGGTGAGCAGACACAGCATCTTCAGGAGCTCTTCGGTGCCGACCAGGTGGGCGAACTGCGCGACCACGTGCGGGTCGTCGAGGTCGCGGCGGAACGCGACCTGGGACATCGCCAGGTGGTTGCGAACCAGGAACTCGATGGTCTGCCGGGCCTCGGCGGGGATCTCCAGTCGATCGAGCGCGGTGCGCGCCATCCGGACGCTTTCCTGCGCGTGATCCGCGTCCGCCGCCTTTCCGATGTCGTGCAGGAGGAGCGTGAACGTGAGGAGCTCCGGGGCCCGCAGCTCTTCGAGCAGCGCGCCGAATCGCTTGCGCCCGGGCGTCGGCGGATTCCACAGCGTCTCGAGGCCGCGGATGGTCAGCAGCGTGTGCTCGTCGACGGTGTATTTGTGGTGGAAATCGCGGATGACGCGGCAGCGGATGCCCTCGAGCTCGGGCAGAATCCGGTTCAGCAGCCCGCAGTCGTGCATCTCCGACAGCCGCGCGTAGAGGCCGGGCCGCGGATAGAGCAACGCCCGGAACTGCTGACGCTCGGCCTCGGTGCCGGCGAAGTCGTCGGCGCCGAACTGCGAGAGGTTCTGTTCGATGCAGTCGAGCGCCTGCTCCGACACCGGACAGCCGTCGGCGAGCGCCAGCCGGAAGATCTCCGGCCACAGCGACGGCCGGCTGGCGGCGGACGCGGGATCGGCGAAGCGGAGGCCGTCGGCGGCGATTTCGAAGTGCCGGCCGACGTGGGTCGCCGGTGCGGTGTCGACCGGCAGCCGGGCGCCGCGCTGGGCGCGGGTGAGCTCCCGCGCGATGCTGCGCGCGTGGCGGAAATAGACGCTCATCAACGCTTCGACGCGCTGCCGGATATTCTCCCCGGCGCAGCCGAGCGCATCCGCGACCCGCTCCTGCAGCTCGTGGGTGAGGATGTTGGCGTCGCGGCCCCCTTCGGCGTGCAGGATGCCGCGCACCTGCAGCAGGAAGTCCTCGGCGTCGAGCACCGGGCCCGCCGACCGCGCCCGCTCGCTCTCCTGCCGCTCGAAGCCGAGCGTGTGCAGATAGCGGATCGCGGCGATGTCGCGCAGGCCGCCGGGCGCGTTCTTGATGTCCGGCTCGAGTTGATAGATGGTGCCGTTGAACTGCTGGTGGCGCTGCTCGATCAGCTCCAGCAGCGCGTCGATGGCGCGGGCGCGGTCGGTCCTGGCGACGGCGTCGACGCGGGTCTTCAAGCGGGCGAACAGCTCGGCGTCGCCGGCAATCGGCCGCGCGTCGAGCACCGAGAGCAGGAATTCGGTGTTGGCGATATCGAGATCGGCGAAATCGGCGAGCTCGCGCACCTGGTGGCCGACCACCAGCTGGAGGTCCCACAGCGGCTGGAGCACGGCATTGACGAACCGCTCCTCGTCGCGACCGATGGTGCCGTCGAACAGAATCATCAGATCGATGTCGGAATGCAGACAGAGCGTGCGGCGGCCGTAGCCGCCGAGCGCACAGACCACCAGCGGCCGCGAGGTCTGCGCCTGGGCCGCCTCCACCAGCTGCAGCACCACTTCGTCCATGCGCGCGGCATGGCGCGCCTGCGCCTCGCGGCCGCCGCGCCCCTGCCGGGCCTCGAGCGCGAACTCGCGGCGGGTGGCGGCGAGCGCCGCCGCCATCTGGGCCCGCCGCGCGCGCGCGTCCGACACGCCGCCGGGCGCGTCGTCGCGCGCGCCGCGCGGCGTGTCTCTGGAACCCGAATCACTGGCCATCAGCCCACGCCGCACGGGAGTCCCTTCGCGGAAGCGGAATGCGTTCAATAGATCACGCTGAACCCGACCACGCCCACCGGCTTGACGCCGTCGCCGCCGTTCAGGGCTTTCATGTTGTCGCCGAGCCAGAGGATATCGACGCCGCCGTGGATTTCCCAGGTGGCCTTCCCGTTCATGAACGCGAGCGGGACGCTGAGAATGCCGCCGAGATCGAAGTAGCCGAAGCGGTTGCTGCCGGTCGCGCCCTCGTAGTAGTCCTTGAGACTGATGCCGAACTTCGCGGGAATCGCCAGCGTCAGCGGATACTTCGGATGGGCGCCGAGCGGCACCACCGGCCGCACGCCGAGCTCGAGATAGGTGCCCTTGTTGCTGCCGCCGTCCGCCTGCCCGTCAAGCTCGAACGCGAGAATCGCCTTGGGATTCAGCGGGACCGCGTTGCCGCTGTCGTCGTAGGCGAGCACGCCGGCCAGCTCGTGGACGCTGTTGAACGCGTCGTTCGGGCTGGTGTAGGAGGTGAAGAGCGCGCCGGGCTTCCAGTTGCCGACCTGAAAGGTCACCGCGCCGTAGAAGTCCGCCTCGTACCAGGCGCTGCGATCGATGGCGTCGTTGCCGCTGCCGCTCGGTCCGGAGTGGAAGCTGTTCCAGAGGCCGGCGTTGATCGTGACCCCCGGGGCCGCCGCGATGCCGACGTCGACGAAGGGCTGGCCGATGAAGCCGCTGTCTTCCTGGAACAGGCCGCGGAACATGTAGGCGCTCGGGAAATCCATCCCCACCGTCAGCGTGACCGGCTTGGGCGCCGGCGGATCAGGCGCCGGCTGCGATGCGGCGGCGGTCGTGGGCGCGGCCGTGGATCCGGTCGACTGCCCTCCTGCGTTCGTTCCGTCCTGCGCCCGCGCAGTCGTCCCCGTCAGTATCAGGAGGCCTGCCGCCAGAAGTCCTGCCGCCGTTCCTCGCATACGTTGCTCCTACCTTCCATCGATGAGGGCGTTGCCCGGCGACATCATCCTGATGCCGGCCGATGCGAGTTGCCGCCGTGTCCGAGATGCAGACCTGCTGAGCAAGTTGAGGGCCACGAAGCGGTTCCAGGGCCGCGCCGGCGATCGTGAGATGTGCAGGCAAAATCGTGTGATCCCGAACGCGGTCGCGATCGGGCGAACGCCTGATTCCTACAAATTCGTGGAGTCGAGGCTGGGCGGCTACGACGGTGTCGAAGGTCGCGGATCGCGGGCTTGTCGCGCCGGAGCGCGAAGCGCGCAGGCGGGTTCGCGGTTCGCGGGTTCGGGGGTTCGGGTTGTTCGAGCGCTATTGCCAGCGCTCGCTGTTTAGCAACCCTTAGCCGCTTGGATCAGCATTCTCTGGGAACGGTCCGACCACGCCTCAGCCCAACCGTGCGTCGGTGAAAAGGGCGCGGGCTTTTGCCCTGCAAAATGACGCAGGGCCATCCTCGCCCGGCCGTGCAACAATTTCGTAGCCGTCAGGATAGCGCCACAAAAATGTCGGCAGCGCGGAATCGTTAACGAAACGGCGGCAGGGTTATTTACTTAACTTTATTACTCTAACTGGCTGGGCGGTAGCCCCGGACGGGCGTCCGGGGCATGCGGGGACGCGACACTAGTCAGGCGATCGCCGAGAGGCTCGACTCGCCCATCAGATACGTATCCACGGCAGCGGCGGCGTGCCGGCCGTCGGCGATGGCCCAGACGATCAGCGATTGCCCGCGCTGCATGTCGCCGGCGGCGAACACGCCTTCTTCGCTGGTCATCCACCGCTCGTCGCGCCAGACGTTGCCACGTTCGGTCATCCGGACCCCGAGCTCGGAGATCAGCCCGCCCCGTTCCGGCCCGACGAAGCCCATCGCCAGGAGCACGAGATCGGCGTCGATCGCCCGCTCGGTGCCGGGAATCCTGGTCACGCCCGACCGGCTCACGTCGACGCCGATCGTCTCCAGCGCCCGCACCCGCCCGGTCCCGTCGTCGACGAACCGCTCGGTGGAGATTGAGAACAGGCGCTCGCCCCCTTCTTCGTGGGCCGCGGAGCTGCGGAAGATGCGAGGCCACTGCGGCCAGGGATTGTCGTCCGCCCGCGCCTCCGGCGGGCGCGGCAGCAGCTCGAACTGGTGCACCGACCGCGCGCCCTGGCGGTGGGCGGTGCCCAGGCAGTCGGCGCCGGTGTCGCCGCCGCCGATGATGATGACCCGCTTGCCCGCGGCGGTGATGACCTGTTCCTCGGGAACCTGGTCTCCCTCGCAGCGGCGGTTCTGCTGGGTGAGGTATTCGACGGCGAAATGGACGCCTCCGAGCTCGCGCCCCGGCACCGGCAGGTCCCGGGCGGCTCCAGCGCCGCCGCACAGCACGATGGCTTCGAAGTCTCGCCGCAGGGCCGAAGTCGGGATGTCGACGCCCACGTTGACGCCGGCGCGGAACTCGATGCCCTCCGCTTCGAGCAGCGCCAGCCGGCGGTTCACCAGCCGCTTCTCGATCTTGAACTCGGGAATGCCGTAGCGGAGCAGACCGCCGATGCGATCGGATTTCTCGAACACGGTGACGAAATGGCCGGCCTTGTTCAACTGGTCCGCAGCCGCCAGTCCGGCCGGGCCCGATCCCACCACCGCCACGCGCTTGCCGGTCCGCATCGCCGGCGGCGTGGCGCGGATCCAGCCTTCGTCGAACGCCCGCTCGACGATCGACAGCTCGATGTTCTTGATCGTCACCGGATCGTCGTTGATGCCGAGGACGCAGGAGCCCTCGCAGGGGGCCGGGCACAGGCGGCCGGTGAAGTCCGGGAAGTTGTTGGTCGCGTGCAGCCGATCGATCGCCGCCTGCCAGCGGTGGCGGTAGACGAGATCGTTCCACTCCGGAATCTGGTTGCCGAGCGGACAGCCCTGATGGCAGAACGGAATGCCGCAGTCCATGCAGCGCGCGCCCTGATCGCGGACTTCTTTCTCGGGCGTCGAGAGATAGACCTCGTGCCAGTCGCGGACCCGCACGTCCACTGGACGCGCGTGGGGCTTGGTACGCTTGATTTGGATAAAACCGTTGGGATTACCCATTGGTCGCCCCCACCAGCTCCGCGAACACCGGCTCGCGGTTCTCGGATCGCGCGCGCGCCTCGGCCAGCAGCACGCGCTTGTAGTCGCGCGGAATGACCTTGATGAAGCCGGTCTGCTCGTCGAGCCAGTCGGCGAGCAGCCGCACCGCGCGGCCGCTGTTGGTGTAGCGCACGTGACGGCGCAGCATCGTCCGGACGAACTCCAGATCCTCCTCGCCGAGCGGCTCGAGCTCGACCAGTTCCTGGTTGCAGCGGCGGGCGAACTGGCCGTCGCCGTCCAGCACATACGCGACCCCGCCGCTCATGCCGGCCGCGAAGTTGCGGCCGGTCCGGCCGATCACGACCACACGGCCCGCGGTCATGTATTCGCAGCGCGTGATCCCCGACCCCCTCGACCACCGCCAGTGCGCCGCTGTTCCGGACCGCGAACCGTTCTCCGGCGATGCCGCGCACGTAGGCCTCGCCGCTGGTCGCGCCGTACAGACAGACGTTGCCGACGATGACGTTTTCGTGGGAGGCGAAGGTCGACTGTGGCGGCGGATAGACCACCAGCTTGCCGCCCGACAGCCCCTTGCCCCAGAAGTCGTTGGAATCCCCTTCCAGGCAGAGCGTGATGCCGCGCGGCACGAACGCGCCGAAGCTCTGACCGGCCGAGCCCGTGAACTGCACTTTGATGGTGTCGTCGGGCAGCCCCTCGCTGCCGTGACGCCGGGTGACTTCCGAACCGAGCATGGTGCCGACGGTGCGGTTCTCGTTTCGAATCGGCAGCCGGATCTCGACCGGCTCGCGCCGCTCGAGCGCGGCAGAGGCCAGCGCGAGAAGCCGGTTGTCCAGCGCTCGCTCGAGCCCGTGATCCTGGGTCCGCACCGCGCGCCGCGCGACGCTGGCGGGGACGTCGGGCTGGTGGAGGATCTGAGACAGATCGACGCCGTAGGCCTTCCAGTGCTCGACCGCCGCCCGCATCTCGAGCCGATCGGAGCGGCCGATCATCTCGTCCATGGTGCGGAATCCCAGCTCCGCCATCAGCTCGCGCACGTCCTCGGCGACGAAGCGGAAGTAGTTCTCGACGAACTCGGGCTTGCCGGTGAACTTCTTGCGGAGCTCCGGATCCTGGGTGGCGACGCCGACCGGGCAGGTATTGAGGTGGCAGACGCGCATCATGATGCAGCCCGACACCACCAGCGCCGCGGTCGAAAAGCCGAACTCTTCGGCACCGAGCAGCGCCGCCACGACCACGTCGCGGCCGGTGCGGAGCTGGCCGTCGGCCTGCACGATGATCCGATCGCGAAGCTTGTTGAGGACCAGCACCTGCTGCGTCTCGGCCAGCCCGAGCTCCCAGGGCACCCCGGCGTGCTTGATCGAGGTCAGGGGCGAGGCGCCGGTGCCGCCATCGTGGCCGGAGATCAGCACCACGTCGGCGTGCGCCTTGGCCACGCCGGCCGCGACGGTGCCGACGCCCACTTCCGCCACCAGCTTGACGTGGACGCGGGCGAGGTGGTTCGCGTTCTTCAGGTCGTAAATCAGCTGCGCGAGATCCTCGATCGAATAGATGTCGTGGTGCGGCGGCGGGGAAATCAGCGTGACCCCGGGGGTCGAATGCCGCACCTTCGCAATCCACGGATAGACCTTGTGGCCGGGGAGCTGCCCCCCTTCGCCGGGCTTCGCCCCCTGCGCCATCTTGATCTGGAGGTCGTCGGCATTGACCAGGTATTCGCTGGTCACGCCGAACCGCGCCGAGGCCACCTGCTTGATCGCGCTGCGGCGCGAGTCGCCGTTGGCGTCCGGGCGATACCGGGCCGAGTCCTCGCCCCCTTCACCGGTGTTCGACTTGGCGCCCAGCCGGTTCATCGCGATCGCGATGGTCTCGTGGGCCTCCTGGCTGATCGATCCGTACGACATCGCGCCGGTGGCGAACCGCTTGAGGATGACCTCGACCGGTTCAACCTCGTCCAGCGGGATCGGAGTCGGCGTCGGCCGGAATTCGAGCAGGCCGCGCAGCGTCCCGAGGTTGCGGCTCTGGTCGTTGACGATCGCGGTGTATTCCTTGTAGATCGCGTACTGGCCGCTGCGGGTCGCGTGCTGCAGCTTGTGCACGGTCTCGGGGTTGAAGAGGTGGAACTCGCCGTCGCGGCGCCACTTGTATTCGCCGCCGGTCTCCAGATCGGTCGCGAGCAGGTTTCGCGGCGGGAACGCGCGCCGGTGCCGTTCGCGCACTTCGCGGGCGATCACGTTGATGTCGGCGCCGCCGATCCGCGACGCGGTCCAGGTGAAGTAGCGATCGACGAAGGCCTTGTCCAGGCCAATCGCCTCGAAGATCTGCGCGCCGCAGTAGCTCTGCAGCGTCGAGATCCCCATCTTCGACATCACTTTCAGGATGCCCTTGTTGAGCCCCTTGATGTAGTTCAGCACCGCCTTCTCGTGGGCCACGCCCTCGATGGCGCGCTGCTGAATCATGTCCCCCAGCGTTTCGAACGCCAGGTACGGATTGACCGCTCCGGCGCCGTAGCCGATGAGGAGCGCCATGTGGTGCACTTCCCGGGCATCGCCGGTCTCGACCACCAGCGCACACCGGGTGCGCAGCCCTTCGCGGACCAGGTGATGGTGCACGCCGGCGGTCGCCAGCAGGCTGGGAATCGGCGCCTGCGTCGCGTTGACGCCGCGGTCCGAGAGGAAGATCACCGTGTGACCGGCGAGGACGGCTTCCTGCGCCTGCTCGCGCAGCCGGTCGAGCGCGCGCTCCAGCCCCGCGCCGCCTTCCGCCGCAGGATAGAGCATCGGCAGCGTGACCGAGCGGAACCCCTCGACCTCGGTATGGCGGACCTTCGCCACGCTCTCGTTGTCGATGATCGGGTACTTGATGACGATCTGCCGGCACGACCGCGGCTCGGGCTTGAGCAGATTGCGCTCGGGACCGATCGTCGACTCCATCGAGGTCACCAGCTCCTCGCGGATCGCGTCGAGCGGCGGGTTGGTGACCTGCGCGAACAGCTGCTTGAAATAGTCGTAGAGCAGGCGCGGCCGCTGCGACAGCACCGCGAGCGGCGTGTCGGTGCCCATCGACCCGAGCGGCTCTTCCGCCCCGAGGGCCATCGGCCGCAGGATGATTTCGATGTCCTCCTGGGTGTAGCCGAACGCCTGCTGCCGACGCAGCACGGTCGCATGATCCGGCGCCGGAAGGTACGGCGCGGCCGCCACCTCCTCGATCGGAATCAGGTGTTCCTGCAGCCACTCGGCGTAGGGATACTCGCGCGCCAGCTCCCGCTTGATCTCCTCGTCCGAGATGATCCGTCCCTGCGCCGTGTCGACCAGGAAGATGCGGCCGGGGTGCAGCCGCTCCTTCATCACGACGTCGCCGGGCGGGATGTCGAGCACGCCGACCTCGGAGGCCATCACCACCAGGTCGTCCTTGGTGACGTAATACCGTGACGGCCGCAGTCCGTTGCGGTCGAGCACCGCACCGATCACCGTGCCGTCGGTGAACGCCAGCGACGCCGGCCCGTCCCACGGCTCCATCAGCGAGGCGTGGTACTCGTAGAAGGCGCGCAGCGACGGATCCATGGCGTCGTTGTTCTGCCACGGCTCCGGGATCATCATCAGCATGGCGTGCGGCAGCGACCGGCCGGCCATCAGCAGCAGCTCCAGCACGTTGTCGAAGATGGCGCTGTCGCTGCCCCCTTCGCGGATGATCGGCACGATCTTCTTCAGGTCGTCGCCGAGCGCCTCCGACTGCAGCAGCGCCTCACGCGCCTTCATCCAGTTGATGTTGCCGCGCAGCGTGTTGATCTCGCCGTTGTGGGCGACGAACCGGTACGGGTGCGCCAGCGGCCAGGACGGGAAGGTGTTGGTGCTGAACCGCTGGTGCACCAGCGCCAGCGCGGATTGCAGCTCCGGATCCGCCAGATCCGGGAACATCCCATCGATCTGGTTGGCGGTGAGCATGCCCTTGTAGATCAGCGTGCGCGACGACAGGCTGACCACGTAGAAGAACTCGCGTCCGGGCAAATCCAGCGCGTCGACGGCATGCTCCATCCGCTTGCGGATCACGAACAGCTTGCGGTCGAACGCCGCGTCTCCCTCGGCCGACGCGCCGGGCGCCGCCATCGCCGGGCCACGGCCGATCAGGATCTGGCGGAACACCGGCTGCACCGCCACCGCGCTCGGCCCGAGCGCGCGGTTGTCGGTCGGCACGTCGCGCCACCCGATCGCCTGCTGACCTTCCTCGGCGACAATCCGCTCGAACAGGGTCTCGAGCGCCGCCCGGGTCTCGGCCTGGTGCGGCAGGAAGATCAGCCCGGCGCCGTAGCCGCGCTCAGCCGGCAGCGCCCAGCCCAGACGCGCCGCCTCCTTGCGGAGGAACCCATCCGGCATCTGAATCAGGATCCCGGCGCCGTCTCCGGTATTGACCTCGCAGCCGCAGGCACCCCGGTGCTCGAGATTGATGAGCACCTGCAGCGCCTGGCGCACGATGGTGTGCGAGCGGCGGCCCTTGATGTCGGCGACGAACCCGACGCCACAGGCGTCGTGCTCATTCGCGGGATCATAGAGACCTTGGGCGGAAGGCTGGTGTTCCTGTTGCACCCATCGTTTATGAACGAAGCGCTTCCATAAGCGAAACGGATTTATCGCATCGGGTGCATGTGTTTCGCTGATGGCGCCGTTATGCGTCGCGCGCATGCTCTGCATACTCGCCGCACACGTTGCGCGGGTTCGCGGTTCGCGGGTTCACGGCTCGGGCGCTCGGCGTAATCCAGAAGGTCTGCTGCCAGCTGCAAGCAGCGGGTTGCCGCTAGACAAGACGGAACTCTGCGAACCCGCGAACCCGCGAACCGCGAGCCCGCGGACTACGGATTACGGTCTTCCATGAACACCCGCACCTTGCGCGGCTTCACGTAGACCTGCTCGCCGATAATCGCGCGAATCTGCTCGTATTGCTCGCGTCCGAGCTCGATCTGCATCGGCTGCCGCTCGTCGCCGGTGACTTCCATCTTCACGATCGCCCCCGAGACGCGGACGTCGGTCACGATCGCCCACAGCCCGCCCCCCTCGTCGGTGCGGCTCACGGACAGCTCGTGCGGCCGGGAGTAGCCGGCCGCGGTCCGCGCCTCGGTGTGCGGATGTTCCGGAAACGCGACCGCCATCGGGCCGAACAGGGCCTGCCCGTCCTGGACCCGCCCGTGGAAGATGTTCACCTGGCCGAGAAAGTTCACCACGAACGGCGTGGCCGGATGTTCGACCACGTCCTCCGGCGTGCCGTCCTGCTCGATCCGCCCTTCGTTCATCACCACCACGCGGTTGGCGAGCTCCAGCGCTTCTTCCTGATCGTGGGTCACGAACACGCTGGTGAGATGAATCTCGGCGTGCAGCCGCCGCAGCCATCGCCGCAGCTCCTGCCGCACCTTGGCGTCCAGCGCGCCGAACGGCTCGTCGAGCAGCAGCACCTTCGGCTCGACCGCCAGCGCGCGCGCCAGCGCCACCCGCTGCCGCTGGCCGCCTGACAGCTGCGACGGGTAGCCGGTTGCCCAGGTAATCGAGCTGCACCAGCGCCAGCAGGTCGTTGACCCGCCGCCGGATGTCGGCCTCCGCCGGCCGCTGCGCCCGCGGCCGCACCCGCAGGCCGAAGGCGACGTTCTCGAACACGGTCATGTGCCGGAACAGCGCGTAGTGCTGGAACACGAAGCCGACGCCGCGATCTTTCGGATCCCGCCGCACCGCATCGTCGCCGTCGAACAGCACCGAGCCGGCGTCGGCCCGCTCGAGGCCGGCGATGATCCGCAGCAGCGTCGTCTTGCCCGATCCCGACGGACCGAGCAGCGCCAGCAGCTCCCCCTGCTGCACGGTGAAGCTGACGTCGTTCAGCGCGACGAAGCCGCCGTACCGCTTGACGAGATGACTGACCTGAATGCTCATGACGGTAAAGGCGTGGGCGGCACGGCGGGCGCGGCTTCAGCCACGGTTCCGAGCCGGCGCTCGACCAGGGTCTTGACGATCAACGTGACGATGGCGAGGAACGCGAGCAGCGACGCGACGGCGAACGCCGCCTGGAACGCATATTCGTTGTACAGGATCTCCACGTGCAGCGGCAGCGTGTTGGTGACGCCGCGAATCTTGCCCGAGACCACCGACACCGCGCCGAACTCTCCCATCGCCCGGGCGTTGCACAGGATGACGCCGTAGAGCAGCCCCCACTTGATGTTCGGCAGGGTCACCCGGAAGAAGGTCTGCAAGCCGCCGGCGCCGAGCACCCGCGCCGCCTCCTCTTCCTGCGAGCCGGCCGCTTCCATCACCGGGAATGATCTCGCGCGCGACGAACGGGAACGAGACGAAGATCGTGGCCAGCACGATGCCCGGCACCGCGAACACGATCTTGATGTCGTGCTCGGCCAGCCACGGCCCGAGCACCCCCTGCCGGCCGAACAGCAGCACGAACACCATCCCGGCAATCACCGGCGAGACCGCGAACGGCAGGTCGATCAGCGTGGTGAGCAGCTGCTTGCCGCGGAAGTCGAACTTCGCAATCGCCCAGCCCGCGCACACCCCGAACAGCAGGTTGGCGGGCACGGCGATGGCGGCGGCGATCAGCGTCAGCTTCAGCGCGGCCATCGCATCCGGCTCGCGGATCGCCGTGAAATAGGCGGCGGTCCCGCTGGCGAACGCCTCGATGAACACCGTCGCCAGCGGCAGCACCAGGAACAGGACCAGGAAGCCCAGCGCCACGACAATCAGCAGGACTCGCACCAGCGGCGGTTCCGTGAGATGACCGCCCCGGCGCGATCGATGCGCGGCGTGCGAGTGAACGTATCCGGCCACGACCTCCCAGTTCCTCAGTTCATCAGCCGCCGCGTCGTCCACCCCTGCAGGAGCGTTGATCGCGAGCAGCAGCGTGAACGACATCAGCAGCATCACCAGCGCGATGGCGGTGGCGCCTGCGTAGTCGTATTGTTCGAGCTTGGTGATGATCAGCAGCGGCGCGATCTCGGTCTGCATCGGCATGTTGCCCGAGATGAACACCACCGAGCCGTATTCGCCGACCGCCCGGGCGAACGACAGCGCGAACCCGGTCAGCCACGCCGGGAACAGATAGGGCAGGATCACCCGGGTGATCACGCCGATCCGGGTGGCGCCGAGGCTCGCGGCGGCCTCTTCCACTTCCGACATCCAGATCCTCGATCACCGGCTGCAGCGTCCGGACCACGAACGGCAGGCCGATGAAGACCAGCGCCATCGTGATCCCGAGCCGGGTGAAGGCCACCTTCACGCCGTAGGGCTCGAGCAGCTGCCCCATCCAGCCGTTGGGCGCGTAGATCGCGGTCAGCGTGATGCCGGCGACCGCGGTCGGCAGCGCGAACGGCAGATCGACCAGCGAATCGACGATCCGCCGCCCCGGGAACGTGTAGCGCACCAGCACCCACGCCACGATCAGCCCGAACACCGCGTTGATGGCCGCGGCGACCAAGCGAGGCGCCGATGCTCAGCCGATAGGACGCGACCACGCGCGGATCGGAGATGGTCTGCCAGAACGCGTCCCACGTCATCGTGGCACTTCGCGCGGGCAGGGTCAGCAACGGCAGGATGACGATGAGGCACAGGTAGAAAATCGTGAACCCCATCGTCAGCCGGAACCCCGGCAGGACCGTCTTCTTCATCGTCCCGGGCGGTAGATCTGATCGAACGTCCCGCCGTCGGCGAAGTGGGCTTTCTGCGCGTTCTGCCAGCCACCGAACGCCTCGTCGATGGTGAAGAGCTTCACCTGGGCGAAGGTGCCGGCATATTTCGCGGCGACCTTCTGATCGCGCGGCCGGTAGTGGAGCTTCGCGGCGAGCTCCTGGCCCTCCGGCGAATACAGGAACTGCAGATACGCGTCGGCGGCGGCGCGGGTCCCTCTTCTTGTCGACCACCTTGTCGACGATCGCCACCGGCGGCTCGGCGAGGATGCTCATCGACGGGACGACGATCTCGACCTGCCCCTTCCCTTCGGCCACCGCGAGGTAGGCCTCGTTCTCCCACGCCAGCAGCACGTCACCGATCCCGCGCTGCACGAACGTCGTGGTCGCGCCGCGAGCGCCAGAGTCCAGCACCGGCACGTTCTTGAACAGCGCGGCGACGAAGTCGCGCGCCCTTGGCATCGGCGCCGCCCCCCTGTCGCTTCCCGTACTCCCAGGCGGCGAGGTAGTTCCAGCGCGCTCCCCCGGACGTCTTGGGGTTCGGCGTGATCACCCCGATGCCCGGCTTCACCAGATCGCCCCAGTCCTTGATGCCCTTCGGGTTGCCCTTCCGGACCAGGAACACGATCGTCGACGTGTACGGCGAGCTGTTCTGCGGCAGCCGCTTCTGCCAGCCGGCATCGGTGATCAGGCCGGCTTTCTGCGACGGCATCGACGTCGTAGGCGAGCGCGAGCGTGACGACGTCGGCCTCGAGGCCATCGGTCACCGCGCGCGCCTGCGATCCGGACCCGCCGTGGGACTGGCGGATCTGCACGGTCTTCCCGGTCTTTGCCTGCCACTGCTTGATGAAGGCCGCGTTGACGGCGGCATACAGCTCGCGGGTCGGGTCGTAGGACACGTTGAGCAAGGTCTGGGCGGCCAGCGACGCACCCAGACCGGCGACCACGGCAGCCACCGCTGCGACACGAACGAAGGATTTCATCATCAGAAATTCACCTGGGCGCGGAAGACGACGCGCGTTCTCGGGACGACGGGCGAGCTCCGCACCGTCATCGAACACGGTTCGTTCGAAGTTCACGACGTACTTGAAATTGGGCGTGAGGTACCAGTTCAGACCGGCCGTCCACGCCTCGGCCTTCGCGCTCGAGCCGGCCGCCGCCAGGTTCAGAGCGAAGGCGCGGTCGTCGACCGTCAGCGCGTGATACCGGGCGGCGATCTGAAACGCGCCGTAGTGTCCGCCGCCGAAATCGAAGTTCGCGCGCGGACGGACTCCGGTCGACCCGTCGGTCGCCGCTTCACCGGTCAGCACCCACGAGCCGGCGATCTGCCATGCCCCGTGGCCGATGTCGCCAGCCACCGAGCCTTTCCGGACCGGCAGTTCGCTGTGCACGTACTCGAGCAGCCCCGCGAACGCCTTGTAGACGTAGGACACCTGCGGCGAATAGCGGGTGCGGACGCCGTCGGCGACGGCGCCGGAGTAAGAAAAGTACGGCTGCTGCAGCGACGTGGTGCGGAGCGTCGGCAAGGCGCCGGCGCCGGCCTGCCTGCCGCGGGTGCCGGCGAATCCGAGCGCCAGTCCACGCAGCGGGCCGGCCGGCCGCTTCGGTGAATGGCCGGACCACGAGCCGGCCAGCGAGATCCTTGCTGTCGCTCGAATCGACATCGCCGCTGCCGCCGTCGGCCACACCGTTGACCACTCCAGCGGCATAGCTCACGAGGCCGCCGGAGATGTCGCCGAGCACCTGCACGCCGACATCCCGATTGGGGACGAGCGCGGTCGGCAGTGCCCGCTCGAAGAACAGCATGTTCGAGACCGGCTGCAGCCGTTCGAGCCCGAACGGCGTCTTCGCCTTTGCCCAGCCGCACCCGGAACGCCGGGGCGAAGACCGTATCCACGTACGCGTCCTGGAGGACCAGGGTGCCGCCGGCGAAGTCGGGGTTGACGTAGAACTCGAAGTGCTGCGCGAACCGGCCGCGCAGGTACGGCCGCAACCGGCGGATCGCGAACGTGTCGGTGACCGCTTCGTCTTCGTCGCCAGGCGCGAACCGTCCGTCGGCATGAACGAGGGCGCCAATCTGCAGGCGGAAATCTCCCTTCTCACTTTGAATGAAGAACCCGTCGCGCCAGCCGGCGGTGACCGGCGCCGGCGGTGAAGGTTTGGCGTCCTGCGCTGCCAGCAGCGACGGCGGAAGCCCGATCAGAGTCAACAGAACGATGAGCCTGCGCAACACGAGCGGTTCGCCCCCTTGGTGGTGGCGCGCACCGGTGCGTCCACCTTCCCTTCCGATGGTTGAGTGACGTGAGAAGCCGATGGAGGGAGCGTGGCGGAGAACGCGGGCCGGTGCTACCAACGAGCCATCGGCCCGCTACAGCGGGACGATGTAATCCGGCAACGACAGCGGCGGTGCAGGGACGTCGAAGGGGTCACCACCCCACCGATTCGCAAAGCTCGAGCCATCGGGCACTCTCGAAAACCTGCCAAAAGCCGAGTCAGTCGACGCGTGGCTCCGTGATATGTGCTGGCTCTGTTAGATGCAACGGCACATCCATGACATTTCACGGCTCACCGCATCAGCCGAGCCGCTTCGCGAGCTGATGCAGGAACAGGCCGACATCGGTGACCAGCCCAATCGTCTGGGACGAGCCGCGATCCGCCAGCTTGGTCACGACCGCGGGGTTAATATCGACGCACACCACCGGCGTCCACGCCGGCAGCATGTTCCCCACCCCAATCCCATGCAGCATCGTCGACAACACGATCACCAGGCCGGCGGACGCGAGCGCTTCCCCGTAGCGATCCTGCGCGGCGACGATGTCGGTGATGGTGTCGAGGATCGGACCGTCGTCTCGGATGCTGCCGGCGAGGACGAATTCCACGCCGGCGCGGACGCACTCGACCATCACCCCGGCGGTCAGCACGCCCGATTCCACGGCGGGCCTGATGCCGCCCGCGCGGTTGATCGCGTTGATGGCGCGCATGTGATGGCGGTGGCCGCCCTGCACCTGCGTGCCGGCTTCGAGGTCGACCCCGAGCGAGGTGCCGAACAGCGCCAGCTCGGCGTCGTGGACCGCCAGCGCGTTCCCCGACAGCAGCACGTCGACCCAGCCGCGGCGGATCAGCTCGGTGAAATAGACGGCGCCGCCGGTGTGGACCACCACCGGTCCAGCGACGAAGACGATTCGCCGGCCGGCGGCTCTGGTCTCCCGCATCAGCGTGGCGATGCGGCCGACGCTGGCTTCGACCCGGCGCTCGGACGAGATTTCGTTCGACATGAACGCGAAGTCGCCGCGATCGCGTTCGCGGAATTCGGGGGTGACGCGGATGCCTTCGAGGCCGCACACCACTCGATCGCCGCTCTTGATTTCGCGCAGCTTCCGGCAGGATGCGCCGGCCTTCCTCGATCACCACCACCGCGTCCATGCGCTGGCGCTCGACCTCGACCCACTCGCCGCGAACGCGGACGTGGGTGCGCAGGTTGGTGGTCGAATAGAAGTCGTCCGGCACGCTGCCGTCGCGGTCGGTGGTCCGCAGCAGCGCGTCGTGTTCGAGCGCCGGGCTGCAGCCGATCTGCATCAGGTCCTCGACCAGACGGCGCAGGCCGGCGGCAGCTCGGCGCCGACACCTTCAGCGAGATTCGCGAGAACTCGTCGTTGGTCCGGCCAATCGCGAAATTGAGGACCTCGAAGGCGCCACCGCGCTCGATGACCTTGTCGAAGATCGCGTTGAGAATGTTCGAGTCAATGAGGTGGCCTTCGGCGCCAACCACCGCGGAGTGAGCGTGAGCGTCCTGCATGGGAGATGATGGCCTCATTGTGCCGCGTTTTCACGATTTCGCCATCCGGTTCGTTCACTGAGACCGCGGGCTCGCGGGATCGCGGTTCGCAACAGCATCGAGCTCTTCGAACCCGCGAAACGCGAACCCCCGAACCGCGATCACGTTGAAAACAATGATGATGCCCAAAGATCCCCATAAGCCGCTCCGGGAAGACGTCAGGCTGCTCGGCGAGCTCCTCGGCGAAACGCTGCGCCGCGACGAGGGCCTTCCGCACTTCGAGCGGGTCGAGCGGGTGCGCGCGCTCGCCAAGTTCACCAGGACCGGCACCGGGGGCGACGACTTCGAGCGGATGGCAGCGGAGATGCGCGAGATGCCGGCCGAGGCGGCGTTGCCGGTGGCGCGCAGCTTCGCGCATTTCCTGAACCTCGCCAACGTCGCCGAACAGCACCACCGGATTCGGCGGCGGCGCGAGCTGGAGCGCGAGCCGGGCGGCCGGCCACAGCAGGCGTCGATCGAAGAGGCGCTGCCACGCCTGCTGGAGGCGGCCGGATCGCCGGAGGCCCTCTATGACGCGGTGGTCCGGCTGCGCGTCGAGCTGGTGATGACGGCGCACCCGACCGAGATCATGCGCCGCACCCTCCAGCACAAGTACAACCGCATCGCCGAGGCGCTGGGCGGACTCGATCGACCCGACTTGACCCCGTCGGAGCGCGAGTCGCTGCTCGAGACGACGCGCCGCGAGATCGCCGGCGCGTGGCACACCGAAGACGTGCGGCGCGAGCGCCCCTCGCCGCTCGACGAGGTCCGCTCGGGGATGGCGGTGTTCGAAGAGACGATCTGGAACGCCGTGCCCGAGTTCTGCCGATCGCTCGACCGATCGCTGCGGAAGGTGACCGGCCGAGGGCTGCCGCTCGACATCGCGCCGATCAGGTTCGGCTCCTGGATCGGCGGCGATCGCGACGGCAACCCTTCCGTGACCCCCGAGGTCACCCGTCGCTCGGCGCTGATGTCGCGATGGACGGCGCTGTCGCTCTACGCGCGGGAAATCGAAGCGCTGCGGTTCGAGCTGTCGATGACCCGCGCCAGCGAGGAGCTGCAGGCGAGGGCCGGAGGCACCTACGAACCGTACCGCTCGGTATTGCGCGAGCTCCAGCGCCGGGTCGAAGCGACGCTGAAGATCGCCGAGCAGGACCTCGCCGGAGTCGCGCACGATGCCGATCCGATGGCGCTCGTCACCGACGAGGATCTCGCCGAGCCGCTGCGCTTGTGCGATCGCTCGCTGCGCGGGGTCGGCTACGACCTGATCGCGGATGGTCGCCTCGCCGACGTGCTGCGGCGGGTGGCGGCCTTCGGATCGACGCTGGTTCGTCTGGATGTGCGGCAGGAGTCGGCCCGCCACACCGAAGCGGTCGACGCGATTGCCCGCCATCTCGGCATGGGCAGCTACGCGAGCTGGCCCGAGGAGCGCCGGGTCGATTTCCTGCTCAATCTCCTCAGCCAGAACCGCCGTCTGCCGCTCGACGGGATCCAGGCGGATGCCCGGGTTGCCGATGTATTCGCCACCTGTCGCATGCTCACGCAGATCCCGCGCGACTCGCTCGGCGCCTATGTGATCACGCAGGCCGGACGCGCCTCCGACGTGCTCGCGGTCGAACTGCTCCAGCGCGAAGCGGGGGTCGACCGGCCGCTGCGGGTGGTCCCGCTGTTCGAAACGGCGCGCGATCTGCGCGCCGCCGCCGACGTGATGAACGGGCTGCTGTCGATTCCCTGGTACCGCGCCCGGGTGATGCGCGACGAGGGACGCCAGGAAGTGATGGTCGGCTATTCGGATTCCGCCAAGGAGATCGGCCGGCTCGCCGCGGCCTGGGAGCTCTACAAAGCGCAGGAAACCATCGTCTCGGCGTGCGCCGATCACGAAGTGCCGATTACGCTCTTTCACGGCCGCGGCGGCAGTGTCGGGCGCGGCGGCGGCCCGACGTATCTGGCGATCCAGTCGCAGCCGCCGGGATCGGTCGACGGCACGCTGCGCGTGACCGAGCAGGGGGAGATGATTCAGGCCAAGTTCGGCCTGCCGGGAATCGCGGTGCGCACGCTCGAGGTCTACGCCACCGCGACCCTGGAAGCGACGCTGTCCAAGCCGCGCCCGGTCGATCCGCGCTGGCGCGCCACCATGGAACGGGTCGCCGGAGCCGCCCGATCCGGCTTCCGCCGCACCGTCTACGATGATCCGCGGTTCCTTCGCTACTTCAGCGTCGCGACGCCGGAAGGCGAGCTCGACGCGCTCCACATCGGCAGCCGGCCGGCCCGGCGGAGCACCGATGGCGGCCTGCAGACCCTCCGGGCGATTCCCTGGCAGTTCGCCTGGACCCAGACCCGGCTGCTCCTCGCCTCGTGGCTCGGCGTCGACGAAATGCTCGGTCCCGGCATTTCGGACGAGGATCGTGCCGTCTGCCGGGAGATGTATCGGCAGTGGCCGTTCTTCCGCTCGACGATCGATCTGATGGAGATGGCGCTCGCGAAGGCCGACGCGGGGATTGCGGCCCACTACGATCGGCACCTGGTCGGTCCCGAGCTCCACGATCTCGGCGCCGAGCTGCGGGCCCGGCTGGCCCGCGCCGGTAACGCCGTCATGGAGATCACCGGACACACCCGGCTGCTCGAAGAGAACCCCGTGCTGCGCCGGTCAATCGACGTGCGCAATCCCTATGTCGATCCGATCAACCTCATCCAGGTCGAGCTGCTCCGCCGGCTGCGGCAGGCCGGCCGCACCGCGGCCACGTCGGACGATCCCGAGGTGGTCGCGCTTCGGCGGGCGCTACTGGTCACGATCAACGGGGTGGCGGCGGGGATGCGGAATACTGGATAAATCCCAAGCTCCAAATCCCAAGATCCAACCACTCCCAAGGCTCCAACTCGCCAAGAAAGCGCGGGGGCCTCGGCGTTGCGGTTCCGGAGTTGGGTTTGGGATTTGGGGGTTGGGAAGGCTTTGGGATTTGGGAATTGGGGATGGTTGGAGCTTGGGATTTGGAGCTTGGGATTTGAAAAGGCCCCCGCTATCGTGTTACGTTTAGCGTTCTGACCATGTCCTCTTTTGCCCGCTGTTGTCGCCCGTCCGCAGCCGCATCGCCGTGTCGATGCTCCTGTACGGTGCCGGCGACTGGCCGGTGAGAGGCCTCCCAGAACCATCCGAGTAAGTCACAGTCCATCGGTTCTCTCCCCACAGATCGCGCGGCTTCGCAGTTCGCAGGTCGTTTGCCGTTCGGTTTTTCAAGGGGATCCGATGTCCGTTCACGCTCAGCTTCCAACGTCTGACTTCAGCTTCGCGCCGCCGCCCTCGCCTTCGGTCGATCCGGCCCGGGCGGGGACCATGGCGACGCCGCGGTTCGACCACCTGCGGGCGCTCGAAGCCGAGAGCATCCACATCCTGCGTGAAGTGGTCGCCGAGTTCGAGCGTCCGGTGATGCTGTACTCGATCGGCAAGGACTCCTCGGTCCTGCTCCGGCTCGCGCAGAAGGCCTTCTACCCGGGCCCGATGCCGTTCCCGCTGCTGCACATCGACACCGGCTACAAGTTCCGGGAGATGATCGAGTTCCGCGACTGGTATGCCGCGGAAATCGGCGCCCGGCTGATCGTCCACACCAACCAGGCCGCCCTGGACGACGGCACCCAGCCGTTCGCCGTGGGCACCCAGCGGTGTTGTTCGCTGCTCAAGACGACGTCGCTCCTCGACGGTCTCCAGGCCGGGAACTTCGATGCGGCCTTCGGCGGCGCCCGCCGAGACGAGGAGAAATCGCGGGCCAAGGAGCGCGTCTTCTCGATGCGCAACGCCAAGGGGCAATGGGATCCCAAGCGGCAGCGGCCCGAGCTCTGGCACCTGCTGAACAGCCGGCTGGCGCCAGGCGAGAGCGTGCGCGTGTTCCCGCTCTCCAACTGGACCGAGCTCGACGTCTGGCACTACATCCTGGTCGAGAACATCCCGGTCGTGCCGCTCTACTTCGCCAAGGAGCGCGAGGTCATCGTGCGCGGCAACTCGCTGATCGTTCCGGAGCAGTCGTTCGTGCCGCTGCTCCCCAGCGAACGGCCGCAGCGCGTCATGTGCCGCATGCGCTCGCTCGGCTGTTCCCCCTGCACCGGCGCGGTGCGCTCGCAGGCCGACACCATCCCGAAGATCATCGAGGAGCTGGTCGCCGCCAAACACTCCGAGCGGCAGCTCCGGGTCATCGATCACGATCAGGACGCGTCGATGGAGATGAAGAAGCGAGAAGGCTACTTCTGATGTCGACGCTGCTCCGCCTCTGCACCGCCGGCAGCGTCGACGATGGGAAGAGCACGCTGATCGGGCGGCTGCTGTACGAGGCGCGCGCGGTATACGAGGATCAGCTGTCGTCGGTGAAGGCGGCGTCCCGGAACCGCGGCGCCGGCCCGATCGATTTCTCGCTGTTCACCGACGGCCTGAAGGCCGAGCGCGAACAGGGGATCACCATCGACGTCGCCTACCGCTACTTCGCCACGGCGCGGCGGAAGTTCATCCTCGCCGACACCCCCGGCCACGAGCAGTACACGCGCAACATGGCGACCGGGGCCTCGACCGCCGACCTGGCGATCCTGCTGGTCGACGCACGCCACGGCGTCCGCGAGCAGACGCGGCGCCATGCACGGATCGCCCAGCTGCTCGGCATCACCCACCTCGTGCTGGCGGTCAACAAGATGGATCTCGTCGGGTTCGACCGCGGCGTGTTCGACTCGATCGTCGAGAGCTTCGCCGATCTCGGGGCCGGAGCCGAGCTGCACGCGATCCCGCTGAGCGCGCTGAACGGCGACAACGTCGTCGAGCGCAGCGCGGAGACGCCGTGGTTCACCGGGGCGCCGCTGCTCGAGTATCTGGAGACCGTGACGATCGACAAGGCGGTCACCGGGCAGCCGTTTCGCTTCCCGGTGCAGCTGGTGGTGCGGCCGAACCATGAGTTCCGCGGCTATGCCGGCCAGATCGCCTCGGGGACGATCCGCCCCGGCGATCGCGTCCTGGTGTCATCGTCGGGGCGCCAGAGCCGGGTCAAGCGGATCGTGACCTGGGACGGCGACCTCACGGAGGCGCAGGCGCCGATGTCGGTCACCCTGACGCTCGAAGACGAGGTCGACGTCAGCCGCGGCGACGTGCTGTCGGCGACGCCGCTGCAGATCGCGCGGCGGCTGGACGCGCACGTGGTGTGGATGGACGAGCGGCCGCTCGATCCGTCCCGCGTCTATCTGCTGAAGCACGCGACGCGGACGGTGACCGCGGAACTGGACACGCGACTGAGCTTGAACGACATCGGGCTGGTGACCGTCACCGCGGCCCGGCCGCTGGTGTTCGATCCGTACGATCAGAACCGCACCACCGGCAGCTTCATCGTGATCGATCCGGCCACCAACGCGACCGCCGGCGCCGGCATGATCGTTCGCGCGCTGGACGAGGCGTCCGCGTCGACGCAGGGTCTCGCGGCCGCCGAGCGGATCGCCCTGGCGGCACGGACGGCGCCGTCGGACCAGGCGGCCGCCGACGCCGTGCGCCGGCTGCTCGAGGAGATCCTCACATGATCGAGATTCCGTCCGTCATCGCCCGTGAGCTCGACGCCGGAGGGCTTCCCTGCGTCACGTCGAGCTTTCAAGCCGAGTGCGTCGTGCTGGTGCACATGCTGCAGCAGCGCCAGCCGGGGCTGCCGGTGCTGTTTCTCGATACCGCGCATCACTTCGCCGACACCTATGCCTACCGCGACGAGATCGCGCAGCGCTGGAGCCTGAATCTGATCAACCTGCGCGCCGAGGAGCCCTCGGTGGGACTGTGGCAGCAGAGCACGCAGGCGTGCTGCGGCCGCCACAAGGTGGAGCCGCTGTTCCGCGCGCTGCAGGACTATGACGTATGGTTCACCGGGCTGCGGCGGGATCAGTCACCGAGCCGCGCCAATCTGCAGGAAGTCGAGCCGTTCGCGCTGCCCACCGGCAAAGCGCTGCGCAAGGTGAGCCCGCTCGCCACCTGGACGACCCGCGATGTCTGGGCCTACGCGAAGGCGCACGACATTCCCCTGTTGCCGCTATACGAGCAGGGCTATACGAGCATCGGGTGCGAGCCCTGCACCTCGCTGCCGATGGATCCGGGCAACGATCGGTCGGGCCGCTGGGCAGGCCAGAAGCTCGAATGCGGGATCCACATTCAGGTGGTGAAATAGGAGATAGGAGATAGGAGATAGGAGATAGGAGACAGAAGACAGAAGACAGAACACCGAAGACAGAATGCAGCAGGTCGTTTTGTTTCTCTGTTTTCTGTTTTCTGTTTTCTGTTTTCTGTCTCCTACCTCCTACCTCCTATCTCCTCTTCACCCTCACGTAGCGGCGCCGCCGGGCTCTTCCGCGCCGGCGGCCCTGGCGACAGCCTCAGCTTCGGCTGGATCTTGCCGAACATCGCCATCATTTCCTGCACCGCCCGCGGCACGCGATTGAGGCGGAGGTGGACCCAGCCGGTCTCCCGCACCAGTTGCTGACCGGCGATCCGCGCGCAGAACAGCTGGCCGGTGCGCACTTCCCGGGCGACCGCCTGATACGGAATGATCGCCACTCCCATCCCGACCATCACCAGCGCCTTCATGATCTCGACGTTCTCGGTCTCGGTGACCACCTTGGGGGCGATCTGCTCCTGCGCGAAGAACACCTCGATGGTCTTGCGGCTGTTGGAGCCGGCTTCGAACAGCACGAACGGCTGCCCGATCAGGTCGCGCGGCATCACCTGCCGCTTGCGGGCGAGCGGGTGGGTCGGCGCGGTCACCAGCATCAGCTCCTCGCGCATCACCGGCACGGTCACGAGGTTGGGATCATCGATTGGCAGCGTGAGCAGGCCGAGATCGGCGTTGCCGGTGCGCAGCTGACGGATCAGTCGCGGCGTGGCACCGGGCGTCAGCTTGACCTCGACCGACGGATGCTCCTTGCGGAACGCCTTGAGCAGCGGCGGGAACACGTAGAGGCAGACGGTCATGCCGCCGACCAGCCGGACGGTCCCGCTCACCGAGCGCTGCGTGTCGAGAATGCTGGCGCGGGTCCGCTCGAGATCCTCGAACATCCGCTCGCTGAGGCCGAGCAGCGTGGTGCCGGCGGGGGTGATGCGGATTTTGCGGCCGAGCCGGAGGAACAGCTGCTCCTTCAGCTCCTCTTCGAGCAGCAGGATCTGACGGCTGACCGCCGACTGCGACAGATGCAGCTGCTGGCCCGCGCTGGTGAACGATCCGGTCTGCGCGACTGCGCGCAGTATCTCCAGTTGTCTCAGGTCCACGCGTCTCCACCCGTCCCGCCGCTATTCTGTCGTGTGCGCCACTGGCCGGCAATGGCCATTTTGGAATGGCGTTTTTGCGAACCCTACTGATTTGTCGTCTTCACTGAAATCCCTGGATCGCGCGATTCGGTGCACGATCGCGCGAATCACCACGAATTTTCCGCAGTTGCGGGGCCGACACCGGTTCGTCGCGCCGTGGACTCGCGCTTGCTGTCTGATCGGCACAGCGCGCGCAATTCGCGCGTGGGTTCCAGGAGCTCGCCGGTGACCAGCCAGTCCGTGCATGTCGTCGCTCTTTTCATCGTCGTTTCCCTCGCGTTACCGGCCGCGCCGCTGCAGGCCCAAGCCGCAGTCGAGTGTCCGCGAGATGCCACGCCGGCCTCGCCGGAACCGCCGTCCAACTTTCACATCGACGAGATCCTGCAGCCGCTGGTGAGCGCGCTGCTCACCAGGTCGGACACGTTCCGCCGGCAGTGGGACACCATCAACGCCTCGCCGCGGATCCGGGTGCGCGTGCGGTCGATCATCGGCCTGCAGGACGAGAGCCGGGCGCGCGCCCGCGGCCAGGTGTCCCGCTACGCCTACGGATCGATGCGCGCCACCATCGAGATCCCCAGCGCCGCCGACGTGACCGAGCTGCTGCCGCACGAGCTCGAGCACGTCATCGAACAGCTCGAAGGGGTGGACCTGCAGGGCCTCGCGCAACGCGGCGAACAAGGCGTGGTCGAGGTCCGGCGCGGGATGTACGAGACGGCGCGGGCGCGCGCCGCCGGGCTGCAGGTCGTCCGCGAGGTCTACGCCGAGTTCGATCCCGCGGTCTCCGCGGCGTTCAGCGGCGTCAAACGGCTGTTCCGGGCGTTCGGCGCCCGCGCCGGCGGCGGCGCCGGCGCGCCCGCAACCGCGCCGCCGCGACCGCCCATCTCCATAAGCGCAGGTAATCGTATTCGATAGATAATTCTATTTGCTTATTCGTAACCGGTTGGCCATACTCCTAGTGTGCCTGTCCGGCTGAACCTACCGCGTCGTCATCCTTCGCGTCCCGCTCGGCGTTGTACGCCGGGCGACATGCGGGTGACGAACCGAGCCGGACACTGAAGAACGCGCGGCCGTCACCCGAAACCGGGGACGGCCGTTTGTATTTTCACGGGGGGACGCGCGGTCCCGCGCCGGACCGCGACGCCCGACTGTCACAGGAGACGCCGATCACGTGCCCACTCATCCGCTCAAGTGGCGTAGCGCCGCACTGACCGACGGGGCGAGCCGCGCCCCGGCGCGCGCCATGCTCCGCGCTACCGGCCTCAACGACGAGGATCTCCGCCGCCCGCTGGTCGGCGTCGCCAACACCTGGATCGAGATCGGCCCGTGCAACTATCACCTGCGCGAGCTCGCGGTCCACGTGAAGGACGGCATTCGCGAGGCCGGCGGCACGCCGCTCGAGTTCAACACCGTGTCGATCTCCGACGGCATCACCATGGGCAGCGAAGGCATGCGGATGTCGCTGGTGAGCCGCGAGATCATCGCCGACTCGGTCGAGCTGGTGGCGCGCGGCAACATGTTCGACGCGCTGGTGGTGCTGGTCGGCTGCGACAAGACGATTCCCGCCGCGGTGATGGCGCTGGCGCGGCTCGACATCCCCGGCCTGGTCCTCTATGGCGGATCGATCGCCCCCGGCCACTGGCACGACCGCGACGTCACCATCCAGGACGTGTTCGAAGCGGTCGGCGCGCATTCCGCCGGGAAGCTCAGCTCGCAGGACCTCGACTCGCTCGAACGGCAGGCCTGTCCCGGCGCCGGCGCGTGCGGCGGGCAGTTCACCGCCAACACGATGGCGACCGTGTGCGAGTGCCTCGGCATCTCGCCGTTCGGCAGCGCCAGCGTGCCAGCCGTGGACCAGGACAAATCCGCGGTCGCCCGCGCCGCCGGCGCGATGGTGATGGACGTGCTGCGGCGCGGTCTTCGTCCACGCCAGATCATCACCAAGCAGTCGCTCGAGAACGCGATTGCCGCGGTCGCGGCCACCGGCGGCTCGACCAACGCGGTGCTGCACCTGCTGGCGATTGCCAACGAAGCGGGCGTGCCGCTGACCATCGACGACTTCAACCAGGTGAACGCCCGGGTCCCGCTGCTCGCGGACCTCAAGCCGGGTGGCCGATACGTCGCGACCGACCTGTACCGCGCCGGCGGCATCCCGCTGGTCGCGAAGCGGCTGCTCGACGGCGGGCACCTGCACGCGGACGCGATCACCATCTCCGGACGCACCATCGGCGAGCATGCGCGCGAGGCCGCCGAGACACCGAATCAGGCCGTGGTGCGGCCGCTGTCGGACCCGATCAAGGCGACCGGCGGGCTGGTCATCCTGAAGGGCAACCTCGCGCCCGAAGGCGCGGTCGTGAAGGTCGCCGGCTACGACATCAAAACGCAGTCCGGCCCGGCCCGCGTCTTCGACAGCGAGGAGTTGGCGTTCGAGGCGGTCCAGACCGGGGCGATCAAGGCCGGCGATGTCGTGGTCATCCGCTACGAGGGTCCGAGCGGCGGCCCGGGCATGCGCGAGATGCTCGGCGTCACCGCCGCGATCATGGGCGCCGGCCTCGGCGATTCGGTATCGCTCGTCACCGACGGCCGATTCTCCGGCGCGACCCGCGGCCTGATGGCCGGCCACGTGGCGCCCGAAGCCTCGCGCGGCGGTCCGATTGCCGCGGTGCGCGACGGCGACGTCATCACCTTCGATTTCATCGGCCGGACGTTGAGCGTCGACGTGACCGCCACCGACCTGGCCGAACGGCTTGCCCAGTTGCCGCCGCCGCCCGCGCGCGCAACCACGGGTGTCATGGGCAAATACGCGCGGCTGGTGTCGTCTGCCGCGCAGGGAGCGATAACCGCATGAGCAGCACGAACGCACAGCAGCAGCCGGCGGCGCCGGTCAAGCGCACCGGCGCGCAGATTCTCTGGGAATGTCTGGTCCGCGAAGGCGTCACCACCATCTTCGGCTACCCGGGCGGCGCGATCCTGCCGGCATACGACGCGATGCTCGACTACCCGATCAAGCACGTGCTGGTTCGCCACGAGCAGGGCGCCACGCACATGGCCGACGGCTACGCGCGGGCCAGCGGGAAGGTCGGCGTCGCGATCGCCACCTCGGGCCCCGGCGCCACCAACATGGTCACCGGCATCGCCACCGCGATGATGGACTCGGTGCCGATCGTCTGCATCACCGGCCAGGTCGGCAGCAAGCTGATTGGCAGCGACGCGTTCCAGGAGACCGACATCACCGGCGTCACGCTGCCCATCACCAAGCACAACTACCTGGTCACCCGCGCGCAGGACGTCGCGGCGGCGGTGCGCGAGGCCTTCCACATCGCCAAGAGCGGCCGCCCCGGTCCGGTGCTGATCGACATCACCAAGGATGCGCAGCAGTCGTCGTGCGACTTCGACTGGGAGGCCGCGGCGCCGAGGCCCCACGCCCGCCCGGAGGTGGTGGTCAACTCCGCCTCGATTGCCAAGGCGCTCGACCTGATCAACACGGCGAAGCGGCCGCTGATCCTGGCCGGCCACGGCATCATGATTTCGAACGCCACGGCGGTCGTCCAGCAGTTCGCCGAGCGCGGCGCAGATCCCGATGGCGATGACCCTGCTCGGCCTCGGCGGCATCCCGGCGTCGCACCCGCTGAACCTCGGCATGATGGGCATGCACGGCGAAGCCTGGGTCAACACCGCGATCCAGGAGGCCGACCTGCTGCTCGCCTTCGGCATGCGCTTCGACGATCGCGTCACCGGCAACCTCAAGACCTACGCGCCGAACGCCCGCAAGGTCCACATCGACATCGACCCGGCGGAGATCGGCAAGAACGTCCCGGTCGACGTCGGCATCGTCGGCGACCTGCGCGACGTGCTCGAGAACCTGCTGCCGGGCGTGGCCGAGGGCGAGCGCGCCCCATGGCTGGGCCACATCGACGAGTTGAAGGGAGATTCGGCGGTCCGCGACATCCAGAATCTGCCCGACGATGGCCACCTGTATGCGGCGCACGTGATCCACGACATCTGGCGCGCCACCGAAGGGCGCGCGATCGTGGTCACCGACGTCGGCCAGCATCAGATGTGGGAAGCGCAGTACTACCATCACGACCAGCCGCGCTCGCTGATCACTTCCGGCGGTCTCGGGACGATGGGCTTCGCGCTGCCGGCGGCGATCGGCGCCAAGTTCGCCTGCCCCGAAGCGGAAGTGTGGGTCGTGGCCGGCGACGGCGGGTTCCAGATGACGATGCCGGAGCTCGCGACGATCGCGCAGGAGAAGATCGACATCAAGGTCGCGATCATCAACAACGGCTATCTCGGGATGGTCCGGCAGTGGCAGGAGTTCTTCTACGAGCGCCGCTACGCGGCGACGCCGCTGCTCAGCCCGGACTTCGTCAAGATCGCGGACGCCTACGGCCTGGCCGCGACCATGGTGGCGCGCCGGTCTGACGTCGGCCCGGCGATCGAGGCGGCACGGCGGCTGAAGAGCACGGCGATCATCGAGTTCCAGGTCGAGCAGGAAGACACGGTGTATCCGATGGTGCCGGCCGGCGCCGACCTGCACGCGATGATTCGCCGGCCGAGCCCCCTGGTCGAGACTGCGGAGGATGCGTAAATGAAGCGTCACACGTTCGTTGTCACCGTCGAGGACGTGCCCGGCGTCCTCAACCGGATCTCGTCGCTGTTCCGGCGCCGCGGCTTCAATATCGAGTCGCTGACCGTCGGCCACACCGAAAGCGCCGGCATCTCTCGCATGACGTTCGTGGTCCTCACCGACCAGGCCGGCGCGGAGCGCTTCGAGGCGCATCTGTACAAGCTGGTGAACGTGATCTCGGTCGCCGACATCACGGCGCGTCCCGCGGTGTTCCGTGAGCTGGCGATGATCAAGGTGACGGCGCCGCAGGAGCGCCGGCCCGAGATCGTGCATCTCGCCGAAGTGTTCCGGGCGCGGATCATCGACCTCGCGCCGGACTCGCTGACGATCGAGATCACCGGCGGCGAGGACAAGATCGACGGCCTGGTCGACGTGCTGCGTCCGTACGGCGTGGTCGAGATGGCACGCACCGGCCGCCTCGCGATGACGCGGTCGTCGCGGTCGAACGCGGCGGTCGCCGCCCGGCCGGCCGCGGACTCGCACGATCCGCAGGTGTCGTACTCGGTATAGTGGCGGCAGCCACTCTCAAACAATAGCGGCGACAGCCGCTTCAAAAGCCTTTCCAGGAGGTCAGGAGATCCGGAGTTTTTGTTTTCGAAAACAAAGACCTCCTGACCTCCTGACCTTCTGTCAAACCAACGTTCGACGATCACTCACGAGGCCCAGGCAAATGTCCGAACCAGCAAAGATGTTCTATGACAACGACGCGGATCTCTCCCTGATCCGCGGCAAGAAGGTGGCCGTGGTCGGCTACGGATCGCAGGGCCATGCCCATTCCCTGAACCTGAAGGACAGCGGCGTGGACGTGCGGGTCGGGCTGCCCGAGACCAGCAAGTCGCGGAGCAAAGCCACGGCGGCAGGGCTGACCGTCGACACGGTGCCCGAGGTGACCAAGTGGGCCGACGTGGTGATGGTGCTGGTGCCGGACCACATCGCCGGCGGTCTCTACAGCCGCGAGATCGGGCCGAACCTCGAGCGCGGGCAAGATGCTGATGACGGCGCACGGCTTCAGCATCCGGTTCGGCACGATCGTGCCGTCGAAGGACATCGACGTGACGATGATCGCCCCCAAGTCTCCGGGACACCGGGTCCGCGAGCTCTACGTCGAAGGCGGCGGCACGCCGGCGCTGGTCGCCGTCCACCAGGACGCCACCGGCAGCGCGCGGGCCCTGGCCTTGTCGTACGGCAAGGCGATCGGGGTCACCCGCGCCGGGGTCATCGAAACGACGTTCTCGGAAGAGACCGAGACCGATCTGTTCGGCGAACAGACCGTGCTCTGCGGCGGGGTCAGCGCCCTGGTCAAGGCCGGATTCGAGACGCTGGTCGAGGCCGGCTACCAGCCGGAGATCGCCTACTTCGAGTGCCTGCACGAGCTGAAGCTGATCGTCGATCTGATGTATCGCGGCGGCCTCAACTACATGCGCTACTCGGTCAGCGACACCGCCGAGTACGGCGACTACAGCGCCGGGCCCAAGATCGTCACCGACCAGACCCGCGCGACGATGAAGCAGATCCTGAAGGACATCCAGGACGGGACCTTCGCCAAGGCGTGGATCGCGGAGAACGAGCAGGGCCGCCCGACGTTCACCAACACGCGCACGAAGGAACAGAGCCAGGTGCTCGAGCAGGTCGGCATCAAGCTGCGCGCGATGATGCCCTTCCTCGATCCGGTGACGGTGCGACCGGACGGGGTCACGACGTAAATCCGTTATCCGTGGTCCGTAGTCCGTAGTCCGTCCGAGCCGCTCGGCGCAACGGGGTCGAGACCCGACTCTGAAAGGTTTTGCGGACAACGGACCACGGACCGCGGTCTTTCTTCGACTCCGACAACAGTGTAGGATTGGCAATAATGTCCAACACGAGCGTCGGCGCCGCGCGCGACCATTCCAATGAGATTCGCAGGCTCTCCACCCTTCTCGAAGTCAGCCAGGCGCTCTCCGGCGTTCTGAACCTCAAGGCGGCGCTGCAGTCGGTGCTCGACCTGCTGGAACGTCGGCACCAGGTGGTCGGCGGGACGGTCTTCCTCCTCGATCCGGAGACTCGCGAGCTGCACGCCGATGCGACGGTCGGCACCCGGCTGGCGGCGCAGCGGGCCCGCACCCGGCCGGGCGACGGCATCACCGAACGGGTCATCGACACCGGCAAGCCGGTGGTGGTGCCGCGGGTCAGCCAGGAGCCGGCGCTGGCCTCGGCGGCCGGCGATCGCTCGCGCGGCCGGGAGCTCACCTACATCGCGGTCCCGATCGCGGTCGGCCGGCGGCCGGGCGGGACGCTCGAGGTGGTGCTCACCTTCAAGCCCGATCGCGATTACCAGCGCTCGCTCGAGTTCTATCGGGTGGTCGCGTCGATGATCGCGCAGGCGCTGAAGCTGCGGCGCAGCGTCGAAGCCGATCGCAGCCGCCTCGCCGAGGAGAACGAGCATCTGCGCGACGAGCTGCGCGACAAGTACGCGTTCCGCAGCATCATCGGCAACAGCGCCTCGATCCAGCAGGTCTACGAGCAGGTCGCACAGGTGGCGCGGACCCAGACCACGGTGTTGATTCGCGGCGAGTCGGGCACCGGCAAGGAGATGATCGCGCACGCGATCCACTACAACTCGCCGCGCGCCAAGAAGCCGTTCATCAAGGTCAGTTGCGCGGCGCTGCCCGAGTCGCTGATCGAATCCGAGCTGTTCGGCTACGAGAAAGGGGCGTTCACCGGGGCGCAAGGCGCCAAGAAAGGACGGTTCGAGCTCGCGGAGGGGGGCACGCTCTTCCTCGACGAGATCGGCGACGTCAGCCCGTCGACCCAGGTCAAGCTGCTGCGGGTGCTGCAGGAGCGCGAAATCGAGCGGCTCGGCGGCACGTCGTCCATCCGCATCAACGTCCGGCTGATCGCCGCCACCCATCGCCCGCTCGAAGCGCTGATGGAGGAAGGAAAGTTCCGCGCGGACCTGTTCTATCGCCTCGCGGTCTTCACGATCTTCGCCCCGCCGCTGCGCGAGCGGAAGCCGGACATCATGCTGCTCGCCGACCACTTCCTCGAGAAATACTCCCGCGAGCAGGGGAAGGCGATCCGCCGGGTCTCGACCCCGGCGATCGACATGCTCACCAGCTACCACTGGCCGGGCAACGTCCGCGAGCTCGAGAACACCATCGAACGCGCGGTGCTGGTCTGCGACGGCGGCGTGGTCCACGGCCATCATCTGCCGCCGACGCTGCAGACCGCCGAAGCCTCCGACACCGTCGCGCGCCAGTCGCTGGCCGAAAGCGTCGAGGCCTTCGAGCGCGACCTGCTGCAGGACGCCCTCAAGACCAGCCGTGGCAGCTGCGCCCGCGCCGCCCGACTGCTCGGCACCACCGAGCGGATCTTCAACTACAAGATCCGGAAGTACGGCGTCGACGTGCGGCGGTTCAAGGCGTAGTCGCGGGATCGCGGCGCGGATCGCGGCGGGGGCCAAAGCCCCCGCCCTACAGAATCGCTGCTATCCAGAGGCAACCAGACGCGCAAATTGGCATAGGGCCGTCGAACTGGCCGAGCCCCGAGCCGCGAGCCCGCGAACCGCGAACCCGCGGGCGACTACTGACTCCCCACGGCGGTCTTCGGGTAGTCGCGCCAGAGCCATCGCAGGGTGTCGGGCAGGATCGCCCGGCCGTGGCGGTTGCTGTGGAAGCCGTTGCCGTATTCGAAGCGGTAGTCGTACTTCGCGTAGGCGAGCGATTTGGCCAGGGTCTGGTTGGCGAGCGGCCAGTTGCCGTGGTTGTTGTCGAGATCGTTGGCGCCGTCCTGCAGGAAGACGCGGATCGGCTTCTTCGGCGTCTTGCGAATCATCGCTTCGTAGTTGTGCCCCCCCTCGCGCACGGTCTTGCCGCTGGCGATGTTGGTGAAGCTGCCGATCCACGAGACCACCTTGCTGAACTCGTTCGGGCGCTCCCAGGCGACGGTGAACGCACAGATGCCGCCGCTGCTGGCCCCGGCGATCGCGCGGCTGGCGGCGTCGCGCTTCAGCTTCACCGTCTTCTCCACTTCCGGGAGGATCTCCTCGAGCAGGAATCGCGCGTACTGGTCCGACAGCGTGTCGTACTCGAAGCTGCGGTTGGCGCGGCCGCCGTCGAAAACGCCAGGCTGAATGAAGATGCCGACCGTGACCGGCATGTCCCCCTTGGCGATCAGGTTGTCGAACACCGTCGGCACGTACTCGCGAGAGCCGGCGCCGTCTTGAAAGACCATCACCGCCGCGGGTGTCTCGGCCCGGTACCTGTGATGGCACGTAGACCCACCAGTCGCGCTTCGTGCCCGCGAAGATCTGGCTTTCCCACGAGGGCATCTGTTTGAGCGTGCCCTTCGGCACTCCCGGCCGTTCGCGGCTGTCGGGGTGCGTCTCGTAGGCTTCGAGCTGCCCGCCGCCGAGGCGACGGTCGGCCGCTTCGAAGTGCCACGTGAACGCCTCGCCGTGCGCGAGCGTCGCAACGCCGGCATAGAGCCCGCCGCTGCCGAGCCGGGTCAACGGCATGGTGAAGTGCACGGCATCGGACACCACCCTGACCGGAGGCGCGTCGGCGGCGGGCGCCGGCACCTCCACCGCCCAGGCGACCATCAGCTCGTCGATCTTCGGCGCCGCCGAGCCTTTGAGGAGCGCCTCGGCGCCGAAGTAGGCGCGAACCCGTTCGGCGAGCCGCTCCGCCTCGGCGCCCTGCGGCTTGGCCGCCAGCGCGGCTTCGAGGGCCCGGGGTGTGAGCGGCGTGGGGTCTTGCGCGGCCGCCACCGCGGCGATTAACAGCATCACGAGAGTCGAGATTGTTCGCATGAGTAGCTCCAGGACGGCCGCCATTCTATCTTTCTAGCTGCGCCCCATGTTCATCGCCCTTCGTCACCGCAACTTCCGCCTGCTCTGGATCGGCCTGCTGGTCTCGTTCTCCGGGACCTTCATGCAGTCTTCAGCGGTGCTGTGGCACGTCTCGGTCCTGGTGCCTCCGGACCAGCGGGCCATCGCGCTGGGGTTGGTCGGGCTGGTTCGGATCTTTCCGGTCGTGCTGTTCTCGATGATCAGCGGGGTCGCCGCCGATGCGTTCGATCGGCGCCGGCTGATGCTGATGACGCAGGCGATCATGGCCGCGCTCGCCGCCGTGCTGGGCGCGCTGACGTTCCGCGGGCTGACGGCGGTGTGGCCAATCTACCTGCTGACCGCGATCAGCGCGGCGGCCGGCGCCTTCGACCTCCCGGCGCGGCAGGCGCTCACGCCCAACCTGGTGCCGCGCGAGCACCTCCCGAACGCGATCACCCTGAACAGCATCATGCTGCAGACCGCCTCGGTGGCCGGACCGGCGCTCGGCGGGCTGGTCCTCGCGACCCGCGGGGTCGGCTGGGTCTATGTGGTCAACGCCGTGTCCTTCCTGTTCGTGATCGGCGCGCTGCTGATGATGGATCCGCCGCGGCGCGACGAGACGGCGGCGGGCGATCGCAGCCAGTTCACGGTCGCCGCCGCGCTCGAAGGGCTGGTCTTCGTCTTCCGCGCGCCGCTGATCCGCTCGACGATGCTGCTGGATTTTTTCGCGACGTTCTTCTCGTCGGCGACCGCGTTGCTGCCGATCTTCGCTCAGGACATCCTGCAGGTCGGGGCACGCGGCTACGGCTGGCTGTATGCCGCGCCGGCCGCGGGGGCGCTGCTCACGAGCGCGATCATGGTGCGGGTGGTGGATTCGATCAGGCGGCGCGGCGAGGTGCTGATCGGCGCGATCGCGGTTTACGGGGCGGCGACAGTGGCATTCGGGCTGTCCCGGCAGTTCTGGCTCAGTTTCCTCTGCCTGGCGGCGACCGGCGCCGCCGACACGGTCAGCATGACCTTCCGGAACCTGATCCGTCAGCTCGAAACGCCCGATCGGCTGCGCGGCCGGATGATGGGCGTGAACATGGTCTTCTTCATCGGTGGGCCGCAGCTCGGCGAGCTCGAAGCCGGCCTGGTCGCGCATTGGCTCGGTGCGGTCACCTCGGTCGTGACCGGTGGCCTCGGCTGCCTCGCCGCAACCTTCGGAATCGCCGCGGTCACGCCGGCGCTGCGCGCCTATCGACGGCAGGATCCGCCGGCGCTGCCGGAAGAAGAAGACCGAAGTAAAGGGCACGCGGGGGAGCCGGGGTGACCGCGATCCGTGGTCCGCGATCCGTGGTCCGCAGTCCGCTGTCCGTTCCGAGTCACTCGAAGAGGCGGGGTGAAAGAGCGCGGCATCTGCCAGTAGCAACGACTTCGACCCCGTTGTTCGACTAGCCCCCGCGGACCACGGACCACGGACAGCGGACCACGGATCGCGAAGGAGGCGAAACTTAGCATAAATCGGGCAAATGGCTTGATTCGGCCGATAATGCCTGCTTATACTCCCCAGATGCCCGTCCGCATGCCGATGACCATCGTGGGGATTACCCGATGCTGTTCGCAGCACCGGGCGGAGGGCGGCGTATAGCCGGAGCATCGCGTTCGAAGCACTCACGACCCGCCGCCCACACAGGCTGCGGGTTTTTTTGTTTTCAGAGCCTGGATGACCTTTCTCGCATGGGTGAACCCTACAACGTCGTCGCCGTGCCCGGCTCGACGGCCAATCTCGGGCCGGCGTTCGACGCGTTGTCCGTCGCGCTGAATCTCCATCTGCGGGTCCGCGTGCTCGACGTCCGGGCGGATCTCGCCGGCGCGATCGAGTACCGAGTTCGACGGACCGGGACCGACCGGAGAGAACCGGATTGATACCGCCTATCAGCTGACCTGCCAGAGGTTCGGCAGGCCGGTGATGGGGCTGCGGGTGCGGGTGTCGAGCGAGATCCCGATGGCGGCGGGGCTGGGCAGCAGCGCGGCGGCGACGATCGCCGGTGCCCGCCTCTACGAGGCGGCGCGCGCGATTCCGCTCGATGCGGCCGATATTCTCGACGTGGCGACCGAGATCGAGGGGCATCCGGACAACGCGGCCGCGTCACTCTACGGTGGGATCACTCTGAGTTGCGAGACCGATACCGGCATCATCGCGCGGTCGTGGCGGTGGCCCGAGGCCATCCGACTGGTGATAGCCACGCCCGACGCCGGCCTGGAAACCAAGCACGCGCGCGCGATGCTGCCGGCGTCGGTACCGCTTCGCGATGCCGTCGCGAACCTGCAGCGGGCGCTGCTGCTGGTGCGCGCCCTGGAGACCGGCGACTACGACGATATCCGCGAGGCCCTGGCCGATCGCTGGCACCAGCCGGCGCGCAGCGCGATGGTGCCGGCTCTGGGCGAATGTCTCGCGATCGATCATCCGGCGGTGCTCGGGGTGTGCCTGAGCGGCGCCGGCCCCTCGGTCCTGGCGCTCGCCGCGCCCGGCCGGGCCGAAGAAGCGGCGGCGGTGCTCGGCGAGGTCTATCAGCGTCTCGGCGTGCCGCACACCATCAGGAATCTGACCGCGTTGAACCCCGCGCCGCTGGCGCGACGAGAGAAAACTGTATGAATTTCAGCCTTCGGTGCCATCTGTGCGGGACCAAGTTCCCCGCGACTGCGTTGTGGGTCTGCGATCAGTGCCTCGGTCCGCTCGAAGTGACCTACGACTACGCGGCAATCGCGCCGCTGGTGTCGCGCGCGCTGATCGAGTCGCGCCCGAAGAACCTGTGGCGGTACCGCGAGTTCCTGCCGATCGAGCACGAGCCGCTGACCGGCCTGCACTCCGGCTACACGCCGCTGGTCCGCGCCGAGCGGCTCGCCAGGCGGCTCGGGGTCGCAGAACTGTATGTGAAAGACGATTCCGTCAACCATCCGACCTGTTCATACAAGGACCGGGTGGTATCGGTCGCCGCCACCCGCGCCGTGGAGCTCGGGTTCACCGTCTTCGCCTGCGCGTCGACCGGGAATCTCGCCAACAGCGTCGCCTCGCACGCCGCCCGGCTCGGCCTCGCCTGCTCGGTCTTCATCCCCGACAATCTCGAACCGGGCAAGGTCACCGGCGCCGCGGTCTATCGCCCGCGCATCATCGCGGTCCGCGGCAATTACGACGACGTGAACCGGCTGTGCACGCAGGTGGCCGATCGCTATCAGTGGGGCTTCGCGAACATCAACCTGCGGGCCTACTACGCCGAAGGCGCCAAGACGTACGGCTTCGAGATTGCAGAACAGCTCGGCTGGCGCTTCCCTCGCCACGTCGTGTCGCCGGTCGCCGGCGGCACGCTACTGCCGCGCATCCTCAAGGGCTTCCACGAGCTGCGTGAAGTGGGTCTGGTGCAGGGAGAGCTGCCGTCCATTCACGCGGCACAGGCGGCCGGCTGCGCGCCGGTTGTCCGCGCGCTGGACGCGGGTCTCGAGTATCCCGAACCGGTCAAGCCCGACACGATCGCGAAGTCGATCGCGATCGGCAACCCGGCCGACGGCTTCCAGGTGCTGCGGTCGGTGCGCTCGACCGGCGGCTCCGGCGCGATGGTGAGCGACGACGAGGTGATCGAGGGCATTCAGCTGCTGGCGGAAACCGAGGGCATCTTCACCGAGCCGGCCGGCGGCGTCACGGTGGCGGCCACCCGCAAGCTGATCGAGCGCGGCGCGATTCCACGCGGCGAGTCGATCGTCATCTGCATCACCGGCAACGGCTACAAGACCGCCGAAGTCATGAATGGACGGGGCGTCGAGCCGATTCGCATCGGGCGGTCGCTGGCGGAGTTCGAAAAGATCGAGCAGGAATCGGCGGCGGCGGCAGCGGTGGGTAACTAGAAACGCTCGTGCCGATTGGCGTGGCGATCCGGCTGGTTCGCGGCGCTGAATTGACAGGAGGGCCAGGAGGTCAGGAGAACTCGTTGTTTTCTAGAAAAGATCTCCTGATCTCCTGGCCCTCCTGTAAAAACCAGCGCGGCTAGTAGCCCGGCAGCCTGATCCATGGCCCCATTGCATCGAGCCAAGGCAATTCGACGATGAGTACTTATCACGCAGTCTTCCGCTGTTCCGCCGGCTGTCACGGCGACCATGCGATCTGGCAGCCGATCTATCACTGCCCCACGTGCGGCGGCCTGCTCCAGGTCGTGCACGACGTCGAGGCGCTGCGCCATCGCAGCCCGGTCGCCTGGATGCGGTTGTTCGACGACCGCTACAAGCGCACCGCGTGGCCGTACGGTTCCGGGGTCTGGGGCAAGAAGGAATGGGTCTGTCCTGGCGTCCGCGACGAGAACGTCGTGTCGATGGACGAAGGGGGCACCAACATCTTCTGGGCGGAGCGCTACGGGCGCGAGCTCGGGGTCGACGATCTGTGGGTCAAGATGTGCGGCAACTCGCACACCGGATCGTTCAAGGACCTCGGGATGACGGTGCTGGTCTCGGTGGTCAAGCAGATGATCGCCGACGGCGTGCAGATCGGGGCGGTCGCCTGCGCGTCGACCGGCGATACCTCCGCCGCGCTCGCCGCCTATGCCGCGGCGGCCGGTATTCCCGCGATCGTGATCCTGCCGCGCGCCAAGGTTTCGGCGGCGCAGCTGGTTCAGCCGCTCGCCAACGGCGCCCGCGTGCTCGCGCTCGACACCGACTTCGATGGCTGCATGGCGATCGTCCAGCGGCTGGCCGAAGAAGAGGGCGTGTATCTCGCCAACTCGATGAACAGCCTGAGGCTCGAGGGGCAGAAGACGCTGTCGATCGAGATCGTCCAGCAGTTCGACTGGGAAGTGCCGGACGTGGTGGTGATTCCGGGCGGCAACCTCGGCAACGTCAGCGCCCTGGCGGCCGGCTTCCAGATGATGCTGGACCTCGGGCTGATCGCCAACAAGCCCCGGCTGGTGGTGGCGCAGGCCGCCGCCGCCAACCCGCTCTATCGCGCCTACCAGAACAACTGGCAGTTCGAGCCGGTGCGCGCCCAGCCGACGCTGGCCACCGCGATTCAGATCGGGAATCCGGTCTCCATCCACCGCGCGATCAATGCGCTGAAGGCGTTCGACGGAATCGTCGAGCAGGCGACCGAGCACGAGCTCGCCGACGCGTCAGCGCGGGCCGACCGCACCGGCATGTTCAACTGCCCGCACACCGCGGTTGCGCTCGCGGCGCTCGAGAAGCTCATCGGCCGCGGCGAGGTGCGGAAGACGGATCGGGTGATCGTCATCTCGACCGCGAACGGGTTGAAGTTCTCCGAGTTCAAGACCGGCTATCACACGCACGCGCTCGAAGGGATCACGCCGCGCCATGCGAACCCGCCGATCGAGTTGCCCGACGACTATGACGCCGTGCGGCGTGCAGTCGACGGATTGACCAATACAGTCGGCAGCAGGTAACGTGGCTTCATCCTCCTCACGCACCGCCCGCGCCCGCCTCCCGCTCGAAGTCTGGAAGTTCGGGGGCGCCTCGCTGGCCTCCGCCGAGCAGATTCAGAAGGCCGCGGCGCTGATTGCCAAGCATCACGGTCCGCTCGTCGTAGTCCCTTCCGCGCTGTCGGGCATTACCGACCTGCTGCTCGAGGGAGCCGCGCAGGCGCTCGCCGGGCGGCGCGCGGAGGTGAGCAAGACCGCGGCGGCGTTCCTGCGCCGGCACCGCGAAGTGGTTCGCGCGCTGGTCCCGTCGGGGCCGATCCGGCGCAAGCTGCTCGCAGTCGTCGATGCGGCGGCCCGGGAGTATCGCGATTTGTGCACCGCCGTGGGCCTGCTCGACAATCTGGCGCCGCGCGCCAGCGATCGGCTGGTCTCCCGCGGCGAGCGCATGTCCGCGCAGATTCTGGCCGCGGCCCTCGGCCGTGCCGGCCGGCGGGCGTTGTATGTCGACGCACTCGAGGTGGTCGCCACTGACGAGCACCACGGATCGGCGGCCCCCAATCAGGCGGAAACCACCCGCCGCGCCCGCCGGCTGCTGCGGCCGAAGCTCGCCACCGGCACCATCGTCGTTGTCCCCGGCTTCATCGGCCGCGCCCCCGATGGCAGCGTCACGACGATGGGGCGGGGCGGCACCGACCTGTCCGCGACCCTGCTCGCGCGGGCACTGAACGCCCGGCGGGTGGTGCTGTGGAAGGACGTCCCCGGCATCCTGACCGCTGACCCGCGGCTGGTGCCCGATGCCCGGCTGATTCCGCAACTGCACCATCGCGAAGCCGGCGAAGTCGCGCACTACGGCGCGAAGGTCCTGCATCCGCGCGCGCTGATCCCGATCGCCGGCACTCGTGTCGAGATGCACGTGCGCTCGTTCCTGACGCCGGACGCGCCCGGCACCGAGGTCTCGGCGCGGCGCTCGCTTCGCGCGTATCCGGTCAAGGCGCTGGCGATCGTCCGCGCGCAGGCGATCGTCACGGTCGCCGGCAAGGGCATGGCCGGCGTGCACGGGATCGCAGCGCGGACGTTCTCCGCGGTCGAGTCCGAGCGGCTGTCCGTGTCGACGATCTTCCAGGCCTCGTCCGAGAGCTCAATCGGCTTCACGCTGCCCGAATCGGAAGCCGAGCGCGCGGTGCGGAGCATCCAGCAGGCGTTCAGCGGCGAGATTGCCAGCGGGTTGATCGACAACGTCACCGCAAAGCCGGGCATGGCGGTGATCGCCGTCGTCGGGGACGGCATGGCTGGAACGCCGGGCATCGCCGCCCGGGTGTTCTCCGCGCTCGCCACCGCTCACATCAACGTGGTGGCGATCGCGCAGGGCTCGTCGGAGCGGAACATCTCGTTCGCGGTGAACGGCAGCGACGCCGCCGACGCCGCGAGGTGCGTGCACGCGGCCTTCCAGCTGTCCAAGATCGGCGGTGGGCGCGCCGCCGCGACGGTCAGGACCGATCTGGTACTGCTCGGCTTCGGCCGGGTCGGCCGGGCGCTGACCGATCAGATCGCCGCGCCGATGCCCGGCCAGCCGGAGGTGCGGGTGGTCGGCCTGCTCGATCGTTCGGGATACATCTTCGAGCCGCGCGGCATCTCGCGCCGCCGGCTGCTGGATCTGGCGCAGAAGAAGGACAGCGGCTCGCTGCTCACCTCGCTGGGCGGCCGCAAGGCGACCGCGACGGAGGCGTTGACGACGATGGCCGGGCATGCGGTGTCGCGGCCGATCATCGTCGACGTGACCAGCGAGGAGACCGGCGACCTGCTGCGGACGGCGATCGGCCACGGCTTCAACGTGGTCCTCGCCAACAAGAAGCCGCTGGCCAACGCGTGGGACCGGTACGCGGCGCTGCTCCAGACCTCCGCGAACGGCGGCCCGAGGGTGAAGTACGAGGCGACGGTCGGCGCCGGGCTGCCGATCATCGACACGTACCACAAGCTGGTCGAGACCGGCGACCGCGTGCTGCGGATCGAAGGCTGCGTGAGCGGGACGCTGATGTACATCATGTCCGCGCTGTCGCAGGGCGAGCGCTTCTCGGAGGCAGTGCAGCGCGCGGTCGAAAAGGGCTACGCCGAACCGGACGCGCGGGAAGACCTGTCGGGCATGGACGCGGGGCGGAAGGGACTGATCCTGGCGCGCCTGCTCGGCTATCGCGGCCCGGCGCCGGTGCCGCACAGCCTGGTCCCGCGGTCCCTCGAAGGGGTCTCACTCGAACGCTTCTTCGAAGAGCTGCCGAAGTTCGACAAGGAATGGTCCGACCGCGTCAGCCGCGAACGACAGCAAGGGCGGGTGCTGCGCTACGTCGTGACCGCGACGCCGCGGGCGGTATCGGCGAAGCTGGCCGCGGTCCCGGCGTCGAGCCCGATGGGTGCGCTCGAGGGCACGCGCAACCTGATCGCGTTCACGACCCGGCGCTACAACCGCGAGCCGCTGGTCGTCAGCGGGCCAGGTGCGGGGCCGGCAGTCACCGCGGCGGGGATTCTGAACGACATCTATTCGCTGGCGGGGCGGTGAGGGTGACATGTCAATAACCGAGCCTCACCCGCTGATCAGTGCCGACGCCATGCTGCGGCTGATCCTGAACAGCCGCGTCTACGATGTCGCGATCGAGACGCCGCTCGATCGGGCTGACCGGCTGTCGCGCCGGCTGGGCAACGAGGTGCTGCTCAAGCGGGAAGATCTGCAGCCGGTCTTCAGCTACAAGCTGCGCGGCGCCTACAACAAGATCGCGCACATGACCGAGATCGAGCGCGCGCGCGGGGTGATCGCGGCCAGCGCCGGCAATCATGCGCAGGGCGTGGCCTATTCGGCCAAGCACCTGGGTCTCGACGCGCTGATCGTCATGCCGAAGACCACCCCCGCGATCAAGGTCGAGGCGGTCGGCGAGCTCGGGGCCAGCGTCATCCTGAGCGGCGACAACTACACCGAAGCCAAGCGCCACTGCGACGAGCTGGTGGCATCGACCGGCCGCACGTTCGTGCACCCGTTCGACGACGAGCTGGTGATTGCGGGACAGGGGACCGTCGGTCACGAGATTCTGCGGCACAAGCTGGGCGCGGTCGACGCGATCTTCGTCCCGGTCGGCGGCGGCGGGCTGATCGCCGGTATTGCCAGTTATGTGAAAGCGCTGCGGCCGGCGGTGGAAGTGATCGGCGTCGAACCCTATGAGGCCGACGCGATGTATCAGTCGCTCGCGGTGGGCCGGCGCGTCGTGCTGGACCGGGTCGGCATCTTCGCCGACGGCGTCGCGGTTCAGGAGGTCGGCCGGATTACGTTCCCGATCGTGCAGTCGACGGTCCGCGAAGTCGTCCGGGTGTCGAACGACGAGATCTGCGCGGCGATCAAGGACATCTTCGACGACACCCGCTCGATCATGGAGCCGGCCGGGGCGCTCGCGGTCGCCGGGCTGCGCGCCTGGGTCGAGCGCACCGGCACCCGCAACGCGCGGCTCGCGGCGATTTTGAGCGGCGCGAACATGAATTTCGATCGCCTCCGCTTCGTCGCCGAGCGCGCCGAGCTGGGCGAGTCGCGCGAGGCGCTGTTCGGCGTGACGATTCCGGAGCGCCCGGGCGCATTCCGCGAGTTCTGCGCGACCATCGGCCGGCGGACCGTGACCGAGTTCAATTACCGTCTCAGCGGCCGCGACCGGGCCCACATCTTCGTCGGCATCGCCACCCGCTCGAAGCAGGACGCCGCCGAGCTGGCGTCATCGCTCAACGCCAACGGTCACCAGACACTGAACCTCACCGACAACGAGCTGGCGAAGCTGCACGTGCGGCACATGGTCGGCGGGCATTCGGATCACGTGAAGAACGAGCGGGTCTACCGGTTCGAATTCCCGGAGCGGCCTGGCGCGTTGATGGATTTCCTGGAAAAGCTCGGCGGCCGCTGGAACATCAGCCTGTTCCACTACCGGAACCACGGCGCGGACTTCGGTCGCGTGCTGGCGGGCTTCGAAGTGCCCGACGCGGAGCGGTCAAGCTTCGAAGCGTTCCTGGAAGGCCTGGGCTACCCCTACCAGCGCGAAGCGCAGAACGCGGCTTACGAGATGTTCCTGGGGTAGCCTGAAATAGAGGCAATCCGGCTGATTGCACCGCTGGAAGATTTACAGAAGGGCCAGGAGATCAGGCGATTCTTTCTTTTAAAGGAAAAGAATTCCTCCTGACCTCCTGGCCCTCCTGTTAAAGACCGTCGCCGCTAACCGAGCCAGTCGCCGCTATCCCCGGACGATGGCTGTCGCGGGTACGACGCTCACCGACGGCGTGGCTCGCTGGCCGGCGCCGCCGGTTTCGCGGGCGGGATTGCTCTTCTTGCACGCCGCCGGCGCGGGCGGCCGAGGCCGCACCTCCTGGCCTTGTAGCACCACGAACGACAGCAGCAGATGGAGCGCGAGGCCGGCGGCGACGCCGACGGCTCCCGCCTGCAGCGCGCGGACCCACACCGGTGCGCCGTCGATCGGGGATTCGTGCGGCGGTTGCGATTGTTCAGTCATGATCGGGCTCGTGGGACACCAGGTCACTGCAGCAGAAACGTCCGGCGCTGTTCGAAGAAGGTCTGCAGCGCGCCGGGGTCGAAGCGATCGTATCCGTACAACTTGCGGCCATCCAGTTTAACCTCGGCGTCAATAAGCGTCTGGTACTGGACGACGAGCGGCGCGACCGTGTTCCAGTCGAGCCAGCGTTCCGCGATCTCGCGCACATATGCCAGGTAGCGGGTGCGCAGTGCCGGGACCGCGAGGAGCTTGGACCGCAGCGGCCGGCCCTCGTCGTTCAGGCCGACCAGCGGGTCGAGCGTCGGGCCGGCTGCCTGCCCGCCGAAGCCACGCCGCAGGCCGGGACCGGCCACGCCCATCGCTTCGTTGAAATCGTAGGGCAGGACATGGAAACGCCCCTGTTCATTCTCGAACAGGCTGTAGTCGCTGGCCCGCGTCCAGTAGCCGTCCGTGTTCACGAACACCATCTCGAGCGCCAGGAACTTGAGGCCGCCGTCGATGTCGAGGTGCGGGGCGAGCACCGCCTCGAGGTGTTCGGGAGCGGTCGTGCTCAGCAGGCGGCACAACCGAACGAGATCGGTCCACGATTTCTCGGTGTCTTTCGATTTGAGCTCGTAGAGTGTCTTGTACGAATCGAGCGAATCGCCGAGATATTCCAGTCCACCGCGCCCACGCGGGCTGCCGGGAACCTTCCACCGCACGCCCTTGGTGGTCCCGAAGGCGTCGCGCAGCAGGTCCTTGTTGAACTGCTGAGCGTTCAGGTAGATCCCCCAGCTCTCGCCGTTGATCACCACGTGGACGAAGTTCACCTTCGGCACCGCAAGGTAGTTGCGCCCGATCTCCGCGTAGAGCACGGTGCGCACGAAGGTCGGGTCGCTGTTGCCATTGAGCAGGTTCAGGGTGTGGTAGCCGCCGACCTGCTGATCGGGATGCGCCGAATCGAGGGAGAGATTCAGCGAGCGCTTGAATCCAGTCGGGACCATCCGGTACGAGGAGTTCCCGCGGAAACGCACCCCGACGTCCTTGTAGAGGACGCCATCGATGGTCAGGTTCGCTGGCACGTCCACGTCGCGCCGGTAATTCGATTCCAGCTCGGCTTCCCAGTTGCTCTGCGGAAACTCGATGAAGATGGTGCGGAGGGTCTTCAGATCGTAGAGCGGCCGGCCCGCGAAGCTCCGGACGTCCGACGGCGATACCCGTCGGCCGGGCTGCGGAGTGCCGAACGCCAACCGTCCGCCCCTCGACTCCGCTCGGGGCAGGCCAAACCGCGGCTCGGGCAGTGGCGGTCGGGCTGAGGACGGCGCCATGCCGATCACGTCGGACGCCTGGACGAACGCCGCGACCAGGAGCGCTGGCAGCAGCATCCGCGCTACTCGGCCGCGAGGTGGGGGCAAAAGCCCCCGCCCTGCAAGCTCAGGTGGGACGGCGGGACTGTCGTCCAGCATGAAGGCGATAGGCTACTTCACCGCCGTGGCAGGAGCTGTGACTTTTAGGAGAAATTCACGCCGCTGCTCGACGAACCGGCGAAGGCTGTCATCGCCGCCCTCGAGGCCGGTTTCGAACGCTTCGGTGCTGTACAGCTTACGGGTATCGAGCTTCACCTCGTCTGCGATTACCGCCTGGTAGCTGCGTGACAGGGGACCGAGCTTCTTCCAATCGAGCCAGCGATCGGCGATGTCACGCACATATGAGAGATACCGCGCGCGCAGTGCCGGCACCGCCAGCAGTTTCGAGCGAAGCGGCTTGCTCGGATCGTTCAAGCCGATCAGCGGGTCGAGGTCCGGGCCTCCGCCGCCGGGCCCGAAGCCACGGCCGCCGCGCCGGCCCATCTCCGGCGGGACTCCGGGAGTAGGGCCACCACCGCCAGGAGGTGGACCACCGAATCCGCCGGGAGGGCCGCCGCGGCCGAAATCTGGCGGCGGGCCACCGGGTCCGCGGCCGCGCCCACCCTCGTTGATGAGCGCTTCGTTCATGTCGTGGGGCACGACGTGGAACTGCCCCTTGACGTCCTGATAGATGCTGTAGTCGCTGCCCCGCGTCCAATAGCCGTCGGTGTTCACCAGCGCGATGTCCACCGCGAGGAACTTCAACGTGGCGTCGATATCGAGGAGCGGCGACAGCGCCGCTTCGAGCCTGTCGGGCGGCGTCTCGTTCAGCACCTTGAACATCCGGATCAGGTCGGCCCAGACCTTGGGGTCGTCCTTCGTCTTGATCTCGTAGGTCCGCTTGTAGCCGGCGGGATCGTCGCCCCAGGTACTCCATCCCGCCGCGCCCGCCGGGGCTGCCCGGCACCTTCCAGCGGGCGCCTTTGTCGGTCTTGAAGTAGTCGCGCAGGAAGTCCTTGTTGTACTGCTGGGTGTTGATGTACGCGCCCCAGCTCTCGCCGTTGATCACCACCCGCATGTAGTTGGTCTTCGGCGCCGGGAAGTAGGCGCGGGCGATTTCGGAATAGAGCATCGCACGCACGAACGTCGGATCGCTGTTGACGTTCAGCAGGTTCACGGTCCGATAGCCGCCGAGCGCCTGGCTCTCGTGGACGAAGTCGAAGCTGAGATTGAGCGAGCGCTTCGATCCTTCGGGCACCATCATGAACGACGACATGCCGCGGAAGTGAACGCCGACGTCCTTGTAGGTCTTCCCGTCGACCGTGACGACCGCGGGCACCTCCACGTCGGTGTTGTTGAAGGCGGCGAGCTCCTGCTCCCAGTCGGGATTCTCGAACTCCAGGAAGATCGTCCGAAGCACTCGCGGGTCGTAGAGCGGCTCGGTCGTGTAGCTCTTGACCTCGGTCGGCTTCAGCGCCCGCCCCGGCGTGCCCGGCGTCAGGCCGCGCCCGCCGCGCCGGCCGCCACCGAATCCACGGAAGCTGGTGCTGTTTTCGGCGAGCCAGGTGCGAGCCGCCTTGCGCTCCTCGACGCTCAGGCGGGCGTCCTTGTTCGTGTCGAACTGGCTGAGGACTTTCCGTTCCTGTCCCATCGGCCCGCCGCCAAATGCCGGCGGCGGACCTTGGAAGCCGCCCGGGCCAGGGCCACGGGGCCCCTGACCTCCCGGTCCCTGATTTCCCTGGGCGCGGACCGCGCCCGGCCGGCCGGCGCCGCTCAGCAGCGTCCCGATCAGAATGACAGCGACCAGCAGCAATGCGCCCTGCGCCACGGTGACGCCGTCGCGCAGCCGTACGAATCGCGGCCGAACGATCTGTTCAGACATGCTCCCTCAGTCCTCTGTTCTGGATGTGTCGTGCGACAGTCTACAACTCGACCCGGGAATCCATGCGCTCCAGCGACACGCCCTGCACGCCGTCGAGGCGATTCAGCGCCTTCACGAGATCGCCCGCGGCGTCATCACTCTTCAGGGTTGCGCGATACGATAACTCAATCGCGAGCCCCTGCTTCGCCGTTCCGATCGAAATCCACTGGCGGTCGGCGAGATAGATGTCGAAGACCGGCCCCAGGACCGCGCTCGCGTCGTGTCCGAGCCCGAGCCGGATGTTCACCAGGAACGGATCGTGGCGCACCGCGCCTTTCCCCAGCCCACGGCGCATCACCAGCGCGGCAAACCCGATCACGCCAAGTCCGCTGGCCGCCAGCCCCGGATGTCCGGCGCCGACCGCCATCCCCACCGCCACCGCGAAGATCACATAGGCGGTGTCCTGCGTATCGCGCACGACGGTGCGGAACCGCACGATCGAGAGCGCCCCGACCAGGCTGAACGCGCGGGCGATGTTGTCGCCGATGACCTGCGTCACCATCGCGATCAGAATCGAGAGGAGGACCAGCGTGACAGTGAACGACGGCGCGGTCTCGTCGGCCGAGCGTGTGAGTCGGTAGATCAGCGTCACCGCGCCGCCGGCGATCATTGCGATCACCAGCCTGATGAGGACGCCCAGGCCGTCCACGGGCACCGGATGGATGGCGCTGGTGAGAAAGTCAGGCATACGCAGCGTCGCCTCGGCGCTGCGCCGGCTGGACGTCCCCCCTGTCTCCCGTCCCGGCCGATTCCATCCCGAGCCGGTACTTGGAGGCCGTTCGCGGCGTCAGCGCGAGGTTCTCGATCAACCGTCTGAACAGCGCCGGCACCCGCGCGTGATACTTCAGTTCCAGCACCATCCGCCCCTCGAGCACCTCATCGCCCGGATTCGCCTCGAACCGCGGCGCCGTGATCCGCGTCGCGCGAACACCGGCATCGAGCGTCAGCCGTGCGAGCCCGTCCGCGGACCGCGCGACCCGCGCCGTCCGGTTGTACGAAATCTGGCACACCGGCTGGAGGTTGCGGGCCATCAGCCGCCGGTGGAACCAGTGACCGGCCCAATCGTGATCGACGATCCCCCCGGTGAGGCGATTGAGGGCCTCGATGCCGTCGCTGGTGCGGCGCTTGATGAGCAAGCCGGGCTGGCGGAGCTTGCGCTCGAAGAACACCGCGTTCGCGTCGCCGTAGCGGCGCACGCGGTATTTCGCCCGACCGAACGAGCGCTGCCGATGAAGAACGTCGAACCGGCTGGTATCGAAGTAGAGCGTCGAGATCGTGTATTCGTCGCCGAACGCGCCGTGCCCGTGCGGGTCTGGCTCCAGGTGGGTCCGCGCCCACTCCTTGATCCCCGGCGCCAGCGCCTCGTCCACCACGAACTTGATCTCGCAAGCCGAAGCCCGTGTCTCGCGCGTGTCCGCCATCATGGAAACGTATACGGCACACGGCGTCGCTCCGTCACACGCAATTTACAGGAACGTTGACTTTTCACGCGGCTGACACGGTTTGACACAAACAGCCCTGGGTTCGCGGGCCTGCCGCGCCGTAGCCTTGCCGAAGGCGGGTTCGCCATTCGGCTCGCGCGTGATTTCGCCGCTCGGAGCCGAGTCGAAGGGCGGACCGCGAAGACTACGGCACTTCGATCTTGAGCGGCACCACTACCGTGCCCCAATGCAGCGCCAGCTCGGCTTTCCGGCCGTCCACGGCCGGGAAGTAGAACGCCAGCGTTTCCATATGGCTGCCGGTCCGGGGGTGACCTGCACACGCAGCGCGTCCTGGCCGTCCGGGTAGCGGGTGTGCCACACGCTCGCGCTCTTGCTGAAGATGACCGTCCAGCGCTCCGTCCCGGGCTCGGTCCAAAGCGAGTACTTGCCTGCCGGCAATTCCTTCCCCTCGATCGTCACCCCCGTCGACACTTCAACCGTCGTCGCATCATCCGCGCCCGGGCACCAGATGCGTCCGTATGGAACGAGCTTGCCGAAGAGCTCGCGGCCGCGCGCGACCGGACGGCTGTAATCGACCGTAATCACCGTCTCGTTGATCTGCTGCGACACGGTGCCGTGTTGACTGGGTTTGATCTTCGGCTTCTCTTGTGCGCCGGACGCCGCGGCCAGCCCGATCAGCACGAGGAACGAAAGACAGGCGCGCATGGGATCCTCCGGCGGTCAACGCCCCGGTCTGAAGACCGGGGCGCTACGTGTGCTGTAGACCGGGGTCTTCAGACCCGGCACTCACTAGCTGCGATACGCCTGGCGGCCGATCCCCTGAATCGGGATCTTCTGCGCGCCAAGCACTTCGTGCTGCAGCGCATACATGCACGCCGCGGCCTCGTCTATGTGGCGGACGAAGGCGATTGAGCCCTGCAGAATCGGCTTCAGCCGCTCCCTGTCCTGAATCCGCGCCTTCGGATATTCGTGCTCGACGACGAGGTGGGTGTTGGCGACGTCGAGCTTCAGCAGCTCTCGCGCCGCCAACTGGTGATCGAGCCAGTCGACGCTGCGGTTCTGCAGGTACGCGAGCGGATCGTGACGCGCCGTCCCTGGCAGCTCGTGCTCGGCGAGCACGACCTGCTTCTTCCACGCGTTCCCCTGATCGGCCGGATTGGGCGACGGCTTGCCATCCTTCCAGTCGCCGCGCTCCATCGTCTGACCGCCCGAGCCCCAGGCCGCCCACCCTTTGGCGTCGGCGACCTGACCTTTGACGTGGAAGCCGCCGATCAGGAAGTTGTAGCCCTCGTCTTTGAGGTACTGAAAGATCGACCGCGTGTCCTGGCCCATCAGGATCGCGTGTGACGGATCGTAGTGAATCCGGAACTGATCGCCGACGCCGTGCTTCTCGCAGATCTTGTGCAGGGCGATCCAGGCACCGGGCGTATACGCGATGTTGTTGTGCCAGATGTCGCCCGTGGTCCAGCCCGGCATCGGGCACTGCTCCACGCGATACGTGAGCCCGCGCTCCTTCGCCGCCTTGAGCAGCGGGATGAACCAGGCCTCGAAGTCGACCAGGTTCTCGTCCATCGTGTGCTGCGAGTTCCGGCCGACGAAGCCGCAGACCGCGTCGACGCCGAGCAGCACCGCCGCGTCGAACGTCCGCAGCATGAAGTCGTGTTTCTTCTGCCGGACCGCCGGATCGTGGTGCAGCAGGTTGTCGAAGTAGCCGACATCCGAGAGTCCGACCTTGTTCCCCTGCAGCACCCGCTTGACCCGCGCCGCGCGCCCCTTGTCGAACGGCTTGCGCAGGTCGAGGGTGTTGGCGACCGGATCGAGCATCGCCTCCGGCGGGACGTCGGTCTCGTCGGGATGCAGCGCCGCTGACAGCTGGATGTAGTCGGCCCCCAGCTCGCGCGCGAACTCCACCCACTCCTCGATCGCGCGATCCGGATCCGGATCGCGGACCTCGCGCGGGGTCAATTCCTGGAGGGCCGCGGTCAGCACCCCCACTTTCATGAACTTCGGATCGAACGCCTGTATCGCCATCGTCAGTAGCCCACCTTGGTCCACACGCTGCCCTGCTTCGCGCTCTCGAGGATGGCCTCGACGATGCAGTTGGCACGGTAGCCGTCTTCGAACGTTGCAAATGCCGGCGGATGCGGGTCGGACGGCTTCTTGCCGTCGGCAATGAAGCCGTAGATATCGCGCATCAAGTTCGAGAACGCATCGGTCCACGATTCCTGATGGCCGCCCGGCAGGTGCGCGTAGCCGCGCACTTCAGGATCGATCAGCGACGGATCCTTCTGCAGGATCTCATTGGCCTTGTCCCGGTGGCCGAGCCACAGCTCGTTCTGATGCTCCTGCCGCCAGCGCAGCGAGCTGGTCGAGCCGCAAATCTCCAGGATCAGATCGTTCTTGTGGCCGGCGCACACCTGTCCGACCGAGAAGCTCCCCTTGGCGCCGTTGTCGAACCGCAGCAGCACCGAGGCGAGATCCTCGACCTTGATGTCCACGAGATCCACCTGCTCGTCGCCGCCACCGGCCTGAAATGCCTCGCGCGAGCCGCGCGGTTTCTTGCGCTTTGGCAGAACGGTGGTGATGTCGCCGAGCACTTCGGTGATCCGCAGCCCGCTGATGTGCTGCGCCAGGTCGCACCAGTGCGAGCCGATGTCGCCCAGCGCCGAGGAGGCGCCGCCTTTCTCGGGTTCGAGCCGCCACGAATAATCGGTGTCCTTCAGGAGCCAGTCCTGAAGGTACTGGCCGACCAGGAAATGCGGCTTGCCGATGTCGCCGCGCGCAATCGCGTGGCGCGCCTGCTGGACCAGTGGGTTGCCGCGATAGTTGAACGTCACCGCGTGGACGATGCCGGCCTTGTTCGCGGCCTCGAGCAGCTTCTTGGCTTCCGCCGCGGTCATCGCCAGCGGCTTGTCCGAGATGACGTGCTTGCCCTTGGCGATCGCCGCCGCATTGACCGGATAGTGCAGATAGTTGGGCGTCGCGTTGTGAACGACCTGAACCTCGGGGTCGTCCAGGAGCGCTTCATAACTGCCGTACGCCTTGCGCGCGCCGAGCGCCTCCGCCTTGGCTTTGGCCGAAGCCTCGCTGCTGCCGGCCACCGCCACCACGTCCACGAACCCGAGCCGCCTCACCGCGTCCACGTGGTGGGGTCCGACGAAGCCCGCACCCACGATCCCCATGCCGATTCGCTTCACACCTGCCTCCGCTCCGCGCGCCTCGCGCGCCGCATATTGTAATGCGCGACGGGGTTCGACGGCGGGCGGCCGGTCAACTCCCAGCGTCAGGCTGGACCTGGTCACACCATTTCAGGCTTCCCTCACGGCAGGCGGCCGTCAATGCGCCTACACTGACCCGCATGGACAACTGGAATGGCTGGCTGGTCCGATGGGCGGACGCCGGGCTGATCGACACGGCGACCGCTCAACAGATCCGGACGTATGAAAGTGCGCGTGCCGGGTCGACCGGGCTGCGGTGGCCGATTCTGATTGCGCTCGCCTTTGGCGGGCTGATGCTGGGCGGAGGCGTGCTGCTGTTCGTCGCCGCCCATTGGGACGCCCTGTCGCCCGGACAGCGGTTCGGGCTGGTCCTGCTCCTGGTCGCGGGCTTTCACGTCGCGGGTGCGCTGGTCGCCGACCGGTTCCAGGGTCTGTCGACCGCGCTGCACGCGGTCGGGACGGCGGGGTTTGGCGCCGGAATCGCGCTCGCCGGGCAGATTTTTCATCTCGACGAACACTGGCCGGCGGGCATCCTGATGTGGGCGGTCGGGGCGGGCACCGGGTGGTGGGTGCTGCGCCAGCTGCCGCAGCTCGCGCTGCTGTCGGTGCTGACACCGGCATGGCTGGTGTCGGAGTGGATGGTCGCCGTGGGCAGCCGCTTCGAGCCTGCAGTGACCCGAGTCGCCGCAGCCGGTGTGTTCTTGTGGGCGCTGAGCTACCTCACCGCGGTGCGCGGCCCGACGTCGAGTGACTGGCGTCGCACGTTGCAGTGGATCGGCGGGCTCGCGCTGCTGCCGGCGGCAGTCACTCTCGGCTTCGCCTCCTCGGGAGGTTGGTGGCGCAACGAACTTCTGCCAGCGCGGCCCGCCCTGTACGCGATCGGGTGGACGGTCGCGATCGGCGTGCCGCTTGGCTTGGCGGTCGTTCTAAGACGCCGGGACGCGCTGTTTCACGGCCTCGCGGCGGCATGGACGATCGCACTCGCGGTGATGGGGCCAGCGTTCGGCAGCCTCGCGCTCCATGGGTGGTGGGCGCTCGGCGCGATCGGCATGGTGTCCTGGGGGATCCGGGACGGCCGGGTGGAACGCGTCAACCTCGGGGCGGTGCTGTTCGCCGCAACGGTCGGCGCCTTCTACTTCTCTGAGGTGATGGACAAGCTTGGCCGCTCGGGGAGTCTGATCGGGCTCGGGCTCCTGTTTCTGGTGGGTGGATGGGCGCTCGAGCGCGCCCGTCGTCGTCTGGCGCTGCAGGCGCGGGAGGCATTGTGAGCACCGGAATGCGAAAGGGATTGACCGTCGGGCTGATCCACGTCGCTCTCGTGGCCAGCCTCGGTGCGAAGCTGCAGATGGACCGCGTGACCCGTCCCCGCGTGTGGGCGCAAACCGTGCCGGTCGATCCGGATTCGCCGCTACGGGGCCGGTATGTGCGGCTTAGGGTTCAAGTCGAACCGGAAGGATCGCGTGGTCTGGATTACGGACTTCAGAGGGTGAGGCTGGTGGTGCACGGGGAGTCGCTCGGCTTCGTGCTCGATCCGGTAGGGAGCGGGGAGTGGGTCAGGAAAATGAGCAATGGCCCGACGGTGCTCGACCAGCCGCTCGCCTTCTTCATTCCCGAGCACGTTCCCGATCCGTCGATTCGCCAATCGGGGGAAGAGCTGTGGGTCGAAGTCACGGTCCCGAAAGCCGGGGCGCCGCGGCCGATTCGGCTGGGCGTGAAGAAGGATGGCGTGATCACGCCGCTGGATCTGGACTGAGCCGTGGGGTCGGACCGGGGTCAGACCCTCGTCTGACCCTGCGGCTGGTTCGCGGATTGTACAGGGGTCAGGCAGTTCCCGGACAGCGGACCGCGGCCTGCGGAGAGCGGATTAGCGGCTCGCGATCAGCCAGATGAACGCCAGGAACCCGATCGCGACGACCGCGCGACGCACCCACTTCTGACCGACCCGCAGCGCCAGTCGGGCGCCGCCGTAGCCCCCGGCCAGCCCCCCCGCCGCCATCGCCGCCGCGACCGGCCAGGTCACGATTCCGCTGAGCACGAACGTGATCGCGGCGATCGCGTTGATGCACATCGCGCCCCAGTTCTTGAGGCCGTTCATGCGATGGATGTTGGTCAGCCCCATCGCGCCGAGGGTCGCGAGCATGAGGATGCCGATTCCGGCGCCGAAATAGCCGCCGTAGACCGCGACCGCGAACTGGCCGGCGAGGAACCACGCGGACGGCCGTGGCAAGGCGTTGCCTGCGTCCTGTTCGTCGGGCGCGCGCCGTACCAGCCGGCGGCTGAGGGGCTGCTGCAGCAGGAACAGCACCGTCGCCCCGAGCACGAGGAACGGCACGATGGCGTCGAAGCGGTCGGGCGAAGTGTGCAGCAGCAGCTGGGCACCGACGATGCCGCCGGCGATGCTGGGGGCGGTGAACCAGATCAGCCAGGTGCGTGCGCCGCGCAGCTCGTCCGGTACGCCCACATGCTGCCGAACGACCCGGGCCACAGGGCGACCGTGCTCGTCGCGTTGGCGGAGATGGGAGGCACGCCGAGCCAGACGATCGCCGGAAACGTGAGCAGCGTTCCGCCTCCGGCGATGGAATTGACTGCCCCGCCGATCAGGGCCGCGAGAAAGATGAGCAGGAAGGCACCGGCAGACACCTGTCCGAGTGTATCGGACCACGGCCCGCGTCAGTGGCCGGCCGGCTGCTCCACGAACGTTTTCAGGCCGTCACTGAACACCTGGCGCCATCCTTCGAGCTTCTCGTCCCGCCCGCCGCCACGGCCCAACGTCGAATCCGATACTTTCAGCAGCGTCCCTGAGTCGTGCACGGCGAGCTCGAGGTGCAGCAGCGTCATCGCGGGCCCGAACGGCACGCCCATCGCCCCTTGGAGATCCAGGGACACTTCGGGCTTCATGCCGAAGACGTGATACCAGATCACCCCGGCGCCGTCGCCCCAGTCCTCGAAGACCCTGCCGCCGATGCGCGCCTCGATGTGGAAGCCCTTGGCCGGGCCGGTATAGAAGTCGCGCGGCCACCACGCCTCGGTGCGGTCGACCAGTGCACGCCAGACTGCGGACGGCGGTGCGGCGATGGCGATCTCGAGCTCGACCTGCTCGACCATCAGGGGTACAGCGGATCCCGTCATGATGTGTCCCTCGATTTCTTTCTTCAGGTTGAAAAGCCGGTCGGCCCAGATCCGGTGGTATGGCGTCACCCACCGTTCGTAGATGGTCTGAATCGGGATGACGTTGAGGAAGTTCCAGCGCTCGCGCCCCTGCCATCGCACCACGACCAGGTGCGCGGCCTCGAGGATGTTGAGGTGTTTGCGGATGGCGAACCGGCTGACGGGAAACTGCTCCGCCAGCTGCCCGAGCGTCCGCGGCCCGTCCTTGAGCAGATCGAGAATCTCCCGCCTGGTCGGCTCCGCCAACGCCCCCCACACCGGGGTCAGATCTCGATTTTCGAGCCGCGCCGCCCGCTCCTCGGGGGTCAGATCTCTATTTTTCACCCTGGCCATTGCGCACCTCCCGCGAAAAATGGAGATCTGACCCCGCGTAAACCAGCATAAACATTGGAGATCCGTGCTGACCCAAGCGAGTGGAGCGGGCACCTGGCTCCTCGAAAATCGAGATCTGACCCTAAGAGTGACTGTATGGTCACATGTTTTTGGGGAGGGGGCAAGGTGAGCTTGGAGGCGAGGGTTTGGCGCCTTCGAGGACGGAGGACATGCGAGATGACCAGACTGGTGAGCGCGGGCCTTGTTGTGGCCGTGGCGGCATTCGCGGCGGCCACGACGGCCGCCGGTCAGGACCGTGAGCCGCGCTTCACGATCGGCGGCGGGGCCGGAGTGACCTACCCGTTTCACGGCGACTTCGACTTTCACGCCGCCGGCTGGGAGGTCGTGGCGCGGGGCACACCGGCCGCGCACCTGACCGTCGAGGCGTTCGCGTCGACGTGGCGTCACACGACGGAGACGAAGCGCATCGGACTGCCGCTCCAGGGTCCGAGCGGAGTGATCGGAACCGTCGGCGAGCTGTCACAGCAGACGCGGGATCAGATTCAGGCCTTCGGCGTCAGCCTCCTTCCGACCTTCTCCGCGGGACGCGCCACGTTCGTGGTCGGCGGCGGCGCCAACGTCATGTTCTTCCAGCATCGATTCGAGCAAGAGCTCCGCGACTGCGTGGCGACGACGGCGATCACCTGCGGCCGCTTCTCGAATGCCCGCACCTCGTCCGATCTGGGCGCCCACGCCGTGGCGGGCATCGACGTCCGCGTGATGGCGCGGTTGACGGCGTTCGGGCAGTACCCGCATCCTCGTCCCGGTTCGCGACCCTGGCTCCGGTCACGCGGCGGTGTTGGCGGGGGTGCGGATCGCGGTGCGCTAGCACACCTGTATGGCTCAGATCGGACCGGATCCACGGGCGAGACGGTGAGATATCCTGTTCGATCTGATGAACGTCGCCAGGTCTCACCGTCCAGGTCCTGTCGCGCTGGCGATCGCCGGCGACCCCGACCGCACCCTGCCCGGCATCGCGAAAACGCTGCGGCGGATTGCGCTCACCGCCAGCCTGTTTCCCATCCTCTCCGGCGCACTGGTCCTCGCCGGCTGGACCCTCGACCTCGAGATCCTGAAGCGGATCGTCGCCGGCTTGACCGCGATGAATCCCATGACCGCCGTCGGATTCATCGGCATCGGCGCCGCGCTGGCGCTGACCTCGAGACAGCGGGCCAGCCGGCTCGAGCGGGGAGCCGCGGTCGTGCTCGCTTCGGCGGTGGCGCTGCTCGGAATCGTCCGTGTGCTCGCGGTCGCCGGCCTCTACGATGCGGGCCTCGACCGGATCCTCTTCGCTGACCAGCTCGCCGTCGCCGACTTCGGGCGCCCGAATCAAATGGCGCCGAACACGGCAGTCAACTTCATCCTGGTCGGACTCGCGCTCGCGATGATCGATCGGCCAAGGACGACGAATCCGGTGGCCCGGTCAGTTGCTGGCCGTGACGGCCGGGATGAGCTCGCTTCTTGCGTTGATGGGATATGCCTACGGCCTTCCCGCGTTCTACGGGATCGGCACGCAGATCGCGATGTCCCTGCCGACCGCGCTCACCTTCCTCGTCACCGCCGCGGGCATCCTCTGCTCCCGCCCGGGACATGGCATCGTCGCGGTGGTGTCGAGCGACACCAACGGCGGCACCATGCTGCGCCGGCTGCTGCCCGCGGTGATCGTCGTGCCGGCGGTGCTCGGCGGCCTGCGCCTGGCCGGCCACCAAGTGCTGCTCTTCGACTCGGCGGTCGGGCTCTGGCTGCTGATGATCGCGATCATGACGGTGTTCGCGGCGCTGGTCGGATGGAACGCGCTGCTGCTCCATCGCGTCGACATCGACCGCGCCCGGCACGAGCGCCTGCTCGCGCATCAAGCGCAGCACGATGCCCTGACCGAGCTCCCGAACCGCCGGCTGTTCCTCGAGCAGTTGAGCGTGGCGATCGAACGCAACCGCACCACCGGCGTCGCCGGCGCGGTCCTGTTCGTCGATCTCGATCTGTTCAAGGTGATCAACGACAGCCTCGGCCACGTCGTCGGCGACGACATGCTGATTGCGGCCGGGGCGCGCATTCGCGAGAACGTCGGACCGGAGGATCTGGTCGCGCGGCTCGGCGGCGACGAGTTCACGGTGCTGCTCGCCGATCTCACGGATCGATCGCGCGCCACCGAAACGGCGGAGCGAATCAGGACCGCCTTCGATCGGCCCTTCACCGTCGGCGTTCACGAAGTCTTCACCTCGGTCAGCATCGGGATCTCCTTCACCGCGCCGGCGGAGACGGCGCAGGACGTCCTTCGCCACGCCGACCTGGCGATGTACCACGCCAAGGCGCGCGGCCGCTCACGGGCGGAGGTGTTCGACTCCGCGCTCGACCTCGCGGCGCGGACCCGCCAGCAGCTCGAGTACGACCTGCGCCGCGCGATCCCGCGCGGCGAGCTCCGCCTGTTCTATCAGCCGGAAGTCGAGATGGAGACCGGACGTCTGGTGGGCCTGGAAGCCCTGGTCCGCTGGGAGCATCCCGTGCGGGGATTGATCGCGCCCGCGGCGTTCCTGTCGGTGGCCGAGGAAACCGGGCTGATCGTGCCGATCGGGCGATGGGTGATGTTCGAGGCCTGTCGGCAGGCCAAGGAATGGCAGCTGCGCTACGACACCGACGTCGCGCTCATGGTGTCGGTCAACCTGTCGGGAAAGCACCTGCAACAGGCCACGCTGATAGACGAGGTCCGCGAAGTGCTGCAGGCGACCGGCATGGATCCCCGTCACCTGATCATCGAAATCACCGAGACGGTGGCGATGGCCGGGGCCGAAACCACCATCGAGATTCTCAAGAAGCTGAAGGCGCTCGGAGTCCTGCTGGCGATCGACGACTTCGGCACCGGCTTCTCGAGCCTGGCGTACCTGAAACGCTTTCCGGTCGATCTCCTGAAGATCGACAAGTCTTTCGTCGACGGCGTCGCCTTCCGCAACCACGACCGCGCCATCGTCGAGGCGATCATCGCGCTCGGCCATGCCTTGGGCTTGCGGGTCATCGCGGAAGGCGTCGAGGGTCCCGAGCAACTGGAGCAGCTGCGCATGCTCGGGTCGGAATTGGGGCAGGGCTACTTCTTCAGCAAGCCGCTCTCGAGCGACCGGTTGACCGGCATGCCGTCGCTGCTCGACGCCCACCGCCGGTGGGCCGCCGACCGCCCCCACGGACGGGAACGCAGCAGCCTCAGCTCTTGAATCCGGTAATGACGAAGTCCCGCTGCGGATCGAGATCCGACTTGTTGATCTTGGTCTCGCCGGGCTGCCTGGTGATCCGCTCCCCTGCGCGCAGCTCCAGCTCGAGGCGATAGGTGCCCTGCGGCACTTTGATGGTGTAGCCGCCGTTCACGCCGGTGGTCGCGTCGAAGCGGCTTCCCGTCGCCGTGTCGATCGCGGTGACCTTCCGGTCCGGGACCGGCGCCTTCGACTCGGTCGACACGATCCCGGCTAACGTGCCGCCGACGCTCAGGTTGGACCCGGCGCCCACCACCGGGCCTGGATGGCACGCCGTCACGATCATCGCTGCCGCCGCTACCCCGACAGCCCTGACAACCACCAGAAGTCTGCTGTGCGTCATGGCGGTTAGAGTAGCACTGCCGCTGACGGTCCCGGTCGAGTTGGCAGACGTCATGCATTTCGCGCCCTCAGGGAGCGAAATATGCTGTTCGTGATCGTGCTGTTGCTCGTATTGTGGTTCCTTGGGGTCGTGACGAAAGCCACTCTGGGTGGCTTGCTTCACATTCTGCTGATCGTGGCCATCGTCCTGGGCCTGGTGAACTTCATCGGTCGACGGGTCTGACCCGAGAAAGAGCACGCATGAACGCCACACGCCTCGCCGGCGTCGTCCTGATCGTCGTTGGCCTGGTGGGAGTGTTGTGGGGAGGATTCTCGTGGACCCGCGACAAGACGATTGTGGACGTGGGGCCCTTCAAGGCGACCACCGAGACCAGGGAGACGATTCCTTTCCCGCCGGTGGCGGGAGGCATCGCGCTGGTCGCGGGGATCGCATTGCTGGTGCTGCCGGGACGGAAGCGTTCTTAAGACCGACTCACAGCGGCGACGGGCCCAGAACCGTCAGGCCGAATTCCGGCGCGAGTCTGTTGAGGCGCGCCAGCAGGACCTGATCCGAGACCGGCATCCCCGCCGGCAGATTGCCGTATTCGAAGAACCCCTCGATGTTGCCTGGCGTGAACAGGACAAACACGCGCGACTCGCGCCTCGAGCAGTTCTTGAAGCAGTGCGGCACTCCGCGCGGCACGAAGGCCGTCTGTCCCTCGGTGGCGCGGATGACGCGGCCGCCGACATAGAAGGTCATCTCTCCCTCGAGCACCAGGAAGAACTCCTCCTCGTTGGCGTGGGTGTGCAGCGGCGGGCCGCCTCCGGGCGGCTCGATCGCCTCGAACGCGAAGTGCGTGTTCCTGGTCTCCGCGGCGGTCGCCACGATCTTGTAGACGCCGCCTCCCGGACCGAACCGCACCTTCGCCAGCGATGGCACTGTCGCAACCATTGCCGAAACCTCCAACAACCGGCGACGAGCCCGACCTCCCGTCGTGATCGTCGCCATGATTGGAGGTATACGTGAGGGAATCTGAGGGCGTTCCGGGCGCACCGCCGCGGCAGCCTTCCGATTCTTCGAGAGGCTCAGGGCGTCCTGAGTCTGGGGTGAGGACGGCTACATCAAGTCCGCCTCGTAGACGTAGATCGTCGAGGCGTTGTCCTCGGGGACGAAGTAGCCCCTGATACCGCTTCCAGTCGTCTCGAACCAGGCCGGGTTGTGGGTCATGTCCAGACCGCCGGGCGTCCAGAGCAGCACCGGCACCTGGTGCAACGGACGGCCTGCGCGCAGGTCGATCAGGTCGAGCCCGCCCAGACGAAATGGCGGCGCCGTGCGCGCCGTGCGCATCTCGGTCACGCCCGAACACAGCATGCGACGGCCGCCGACGTACTTGCAGTCCTGGTAGTCCACGTAGTGCGATGGGTTCATGGTCCGGAGCGTCTGCGGCGCAGCCGCCGCGTTGGTGACGCGCCCGTCGCGGCTGAGCGTCCAGCGATAGAACCGCCGCGATCCCCAGCTCACGCCGTGCAGGCTGCGCGCCTGGGTGTCGTGCACGATGGCCCCGATGTGATCGGGATAGCGAAACACCTCCGTCGCGCGCATCGACTCCGGATCGACTCGATAGACGATCGAGCGGCTGTTCGGCCGGTATTCGGCGACCGACACCCAGATGTGACGTCCGTCGTAATCGATACCGCCCGGGTGATACATCGTGCCTTCACCGAGCGGCAGGTCGGCGATCAGCGCACCCGCCATCGTCATCTTGAACAGGTGTCCGACGCCCTGACCGGGATCCCGGTCGTAGCCGTCGACCGGTTTCTCGAATCGAGTGGCCGGCACTTTCACTTCCACCGACGACATGAACAGGGCACCGCCGATTCTCACCATCCCCTGTGGATGGTGGGTGCGGAAGCCGATCGGCGTCGCAGAGATGGCGCGCCATGCAGTGTCGCGAGTCAACCGGCGCACACGTTCGGCAAGCTCTGGCGCAGCTTGCTCTGATAGCGGTCGAGCATTGCTCGTGATCCGTAGGGCGGCCGCCGCCGCACGTCGACCCGGCGACCCTGCGCTCGCCACCAGCAGGACGGCGACCAGAAACACCCAGCAGCCCGCTGCCCCACGTTCCCATCGGTCTTTCGAGCATGAATGCATGGCCGGCGGAACATTATCGGCCAATCGCCGTCCCACCCTTGAAGGCCAAGAACGTGACCAGACAGCTCGAGCAGATCTTCGGGGAGCTCGGCAGAACCCTCCGTTACGCGGGACGTTCCCTGCGCAAGGCGCCGCGCTTCGCCGGCGGCACGATCGCCACGCTCGCCATATGTATAGGGGCTGCGCTGACGATTTTCGCAGTCGTGGACGGCGTGCTGCTGCGGCCACTGCCCTTTCCAAACGCCGCCGATCTGGTCGCGATTTCCAACTCCTACCCCACAGCCGGCGTGCCCGACGACGGGTGCTCGCTCCCCAACTACTACGAGCGGCGGGGCCGGCTCGAGGCGTTGGCGGGGATCGCCGTGTACCGCCGCGGCACCGCTGTGGTGGGCGATCCAGGCGCTACCGAGCGCGAGCTCGTGGCCCGGGTGTCTCCCGACTTCTTCGCCACGCTCGGCCTCGGCCCGATGATGGGCCGGGCGTTCACCGAGGACGAGACCACGTATGCGGCAAGCGGGGTGGCGATCGTCACGCATGCCTACTGGATGGAGCGCCTCAACGCCGATCCCCAGGTGATTGGCCGCCGTATCCGGGTCGACGGCGGCGAACGCACCATCGTCGGCGTCTTGCCGGCCGGGTTCAGCTTCCTGTCGTCGAAGGCACGCCTCTACTTTCCGCTCGCGTCCGGACCTGAAGAGCGCGCGGTGTCACAGCGCCATTCGGGAAGCGCGCGGATGGTGGCGCGGCTGGCGCCGGGACGCACCGCAGCCGAAGCGCAGGCCCAAATCGACGCGCACAATGCGGCGATGCGGGCGAGCGATCCGTCCGACGGCGCGATGACGGCCGCCGGCTTCCGATCGATCGTGGTGCCGCTCCACGGCGATCACGTCAAGAGCGTGCGCGACGTGCTCCTGCTTCTGCAGATCGGCGTGGTCATCCTTCTGCTGATCGGCGGGGCGAACGTCGCCAACCTGTTTCTGATCCGGTCCAGCAGCCGTCTCAAGGAACTGGCGGTTCGCCGGGCGATTGGCGCCGGGCGGCGTCACATCGTGACGGAGATCATTGCCGAGACGATGATCACGGCCGTGGCGGGAGCAATCGCCGGCCTGTGGATCGGCTCCGCCGGAATTGCCGCGGTGCGGGCCCTCGCCGGTGACCAGTTGCCGCTTGGCGCCCGGATCCTCTTCGACGGTCGCGTCGCCCTCGCCGGTCTGGCGGGTTCGGTCATCCTCGGCGTCGCGATCGGTGTCCCGCTCGCGTGGTATCACCTGAAAGTCCCCTCGGCCGGCGCGCTCCAGTCGGAGAGCCGCGGCGGCACCACCGCTCGCGGCATCCGGCGGCTGCGGCACGCCTTCGTGGTCACCCAGATAGCGATGGCGTTCGTGCTGCTCACCGGCGCCGGCCTGCTGTCGATCAGCCTTCGGCAGGCCCTCGAGGTGTCCCCAGGTTTCCACTCCGCCCACGTCATCTCGGGGCAGATCACACTCCCGGGGTCGAGCTATCCCGACCAGGCGGCGCTCGTCACCTTCACCGAGCGTCTGGCCGCCCGACTGGCGCAGCAGCCCGGAATCGTGGCCACCGGCTTCGTCACCAACGTCCCGCTGAGCGGGGTCAGCAATCGCAGCGCAGCCACCGTTCGTGGCTACGTCCCCGCACCCGGCGAGTCGCCGCGAGGCATCTATTCGTACAGCGTCGCCGGCGACTATTTCGCGGCGCTGGGCTACACCCTGCGGGAGGGCCGCTTCCTGACCGCCGACGACTCGCGCCGACGCGAGCGCGTGTGTGTGGTAGACGAGGATTTCGCACGGCGCAACTGGCCAGGCACCACCGCAATCGGCAAGGAGCTGTTCGAGGGCGGACAGCCCGGCGCCGACGTGAAGGCCTTCCGCGTGGTCGGCGTGGTCGGCGCGGTGAAACAGGCGGATGTGACCGAAGCGGATGCGCTCGGCGCCGTCTACTATCCGCTCGGGCACCGCGCCGATCGGAACGTGTTCGTGGTGGCGCGAACCGCCGCCGGTGCGGGCTCGCCTGGAGCGGTGCTTCGCGATAGCGTGCGTCAGCTGGACTCCGAGCTTCCAGTCAACGACATCCGATCGATGGACGAGCGGATCTCCGGCAGCCTGGTCGCCCGGCGCTCCCCGGCGCTCATCGCCGCCGTGTTCTCCGCGGTCGCGCTCCTGCTGGCGGCGATCGGCGCGTATGGCGTGCTCGGCTACACCGTTGCCGAGCGGCGGCGCGAGATCGGGCTGCGGATCGCGCTCGGCGCCGGTCCCGGCCAGGTGCGCCGGCAGTTGATCGGCACCGCGCTTCGACTGCTGGCGTCGGGCGGCGGCATCGGCCTCGCTGGATCCTGGCTCGCCGGCCGCGGGATGCAGACCATCCTCTATCAGGTTCCCGCCTTTCACGCGCCGACACTCGCCGTCTCCGCTGTCGTGATCGGAGGCGTGTCGCTCCTGGCGTGCCTGGGTCCGGCCCGCCGAGCCGCGCGGATCTCGCCGCTCGAAGCCCTCGCGGAGTGAGTCTCTTCGGCCGACAGCCGCCTGTCCACGGCGCCTGCGGCGCGCTGGCGCTTCGCGCCAGGACGAGACGACGACACGACGACAACGACGAAACCCTTGTGAATCTCTTCGACGGACTGCGTACCCGTTGTCGGCGACCGCGCTTCGCGCGGTAGCAGGAGTGAAGGGTGGGATCGATCGCAAGCCGCCATTTCTTCGCTGGGCGGCTTGTGATCGGTCCCGCCCCTCACTCCTGCAACGCCGGCCGCAAGGCCGGCGTCGCCGCCAACGGAAGAGCCGCTGATATTCGGCCGGCGCAGGCGGAATTACCCGAGCGATCAATCGTGGCCAGGCGTGAATCGTAAAACGTCGTTGTCGTCGTGTCGTCGTGTCGTCGTGTGCCGCCGAAGGCGGCAGCGCGCCGCAGGCGCCGTGAGGGCGGCTGCCGCGCGACGATGACTCAGCACTCGCGCTATGCTCATGCCCTACCAGCATCGAGCCATGCTCTTGTCACCCGGTCGTAATGCACAGCGACGGCGTTCGGACCTCACCTCAGGGGTGATCGCATGAGCCGCGCGGAATTCTCGCGGCGGCGATATCGCACGTTCGTTCAGGCCTATAAGAGCCGCACCCTCGAGGACCCGGCCGACACCGAGCACAAGCCGCTCGCCGGCACCGCGGCGCAGCCGTCCCAACGGAAGCAGTACCTCCGCCAGTACATGGCCTGGCTCTGGCCGCACCGCTTCAAGATTGCCGGGTTCTTCGCACTCGCGCTGCTGACCGCCGGGCTCGAGATGATCGAGCCGCTGTTCATGCGGTTCATCATCGATCGCGTGCTCCTCAACGAGACCCTGGACCGCGCCACCCGCCTGTCGCGGCTGCATATCGCCGGCAGCTTCTTCGTCGGAGTGATCCTCCTGGGCAACCTCGCGCGCATCACCAAGGACTACCGCCAGAAGCTGCTGAACGTCCACGTGATGCTGTCGCTGCGCCACTCGCTCTTCGATCGCCTGCTCCACCTGCCGCTGCCCAGGCTGTGGGACATGAAGACCGGCGGCATCCTCTCGCGGCTGACCGGCGACGTCGAGACCACCAGCGGACTGCTGCAGATGGCGGTCATCTCTCCGGCGCTGTCGGTCATCCGCCTGATGATCGCGATCGGCGTGCTGACAGCGCTCAACTGGCGCCTCGCGCTCACCGCGCTGGCGATCATCCCCGGCATCATGGTGATGAGCCTCGGCTTCACCCGGCGGATCCGGCCGATTTATCGATCCGTCCGCAAGGACGCCGAGGTGATCGACGGCCGGGTCGGCGAGACCTTCTCCGGCATCCGCGTCGTCCGGGCATTCGGCCGGGAGCTGCGCGAGCTCGGCGACTACATGCTCGGACGGCACACCGTCCTCCGCAAAGAGCTGTTCGCCCACCGTCGAGAGCTGCTGATCTGGACCTCCTGGGGCCTCCTCACGTCGGCGGTCAACGTCGTCATCGTGTGGTACGGCGGGTATCTGAACGTGGTCGGGAGCGCGACCATCGGCGACATCATGGCGTTCCAGTGGTACACGTTCCTGCTGATGAACCCGGTGTGGAACCTGGTCAACTCGTTCTCCGAGCTGCAGCGATCGCTCGCGGCGATGGAGCGGGTGTTCGAGGTGCTCGGCATGGAGAACGACAAGCCCGATCGCCCGGATGCGCGCATCGCGCCGGCGACGGTGCACGAGATCAGGTTCGAGGACGTGGAGTTCGAGTACCGCGAAGGCCAGCCGGTCGTGCGCGACTTCAACGTGGTGGTCCCCGGCGGCTCGGTGGTGGCGCTGGTCGGCCGCAGCGGCGCGGGCAAGACGACCGTGACCGATCTCGTCGCCCGTTTCCACGATCCCACCCGCGGCCGCATCCTGCTGAACGGTACGGACATTCGCGATTTCAAGCTCGCGAGCTATCGGAACCTGCTGGCGATCGTGCAGCAGGACGTATTCCTGTTCGACGGTTCGGCGCACGACAACATCGCGTACGGCCGCCGTGATGCCACCGCGGAGCAAGTCGAAGACGCGGCCCGGCGCGCCAACGCTCACGAGTTCATCGAGCGCCTGCCCGGCAAGTACGAGACCACGATCGGCGAACGCGGCGTCAAGCTGTCCGGTGGCCAGCAGCAGCGGCTGGCGATTGCACGTGCGGTCCTGGCGTCACCGCAGATTCTCATCCTGGACGAGGCGACGAGCAATCTCGACACCGAGAGCGAGCAGCTGATCCAGGCGTCGATGGCGACGCTGCTGGCCGGGCGCACCACTTTCGTGATCGCCCATCGCCTCTCGACGATCCGGCGCGCCGATCTGATCCTGCTGCTGGAAGACGGCCGGATCACCGAGCGCGGCACCCACGAGCAGTTGATGAGCGCCGGCGGCACCTATTTCAGGATGGTCCGGCGCCAGATGGCGTTCTCGCGCGAGGGGAACGAGGACGCGGCGTTCGAGATGGATGCGGCGGATCTTCCGCGAGGTTCCTTCGCCGCTCTGACGCCCGTCTTCAGCCGGAAGATCCCGCCAGCTTTTTCAGCCGCTGCACCGCGCGGGTCAGCGACTTGCCGCGCTTCATGTCTCCCCACAGATCGCCAACCTCCGCCATCCGCTCTGCGATGTTGCGGAGCGTGAACGACTGCGGCATGACCGTGCCGTTCTCGACCTCGTCCCAGGTGCACGGCGCCGACACCGGCGCGCCGGGCTTGGCGCGCACCGCGTACGCGGCGGCGAACGTCGCGCTGTAGCCGTTGCGGCCGGTGTCGATCAGGATGCGGCGGCCGCGATCGACCTTGTGGAATTCCTGGGTCAGGTTCTTCGGATCCCGGATGACCAGCAGCGTCCCCACCGCATGCGCGAATCCGGCGACGTTGCCGGTGTCGGTCTTGCCGTCGATCGGCACGACGATATGGAACCCCTTGGAACCGGAGGTTTTGACCCAGCTTGGCAGCCCGAGCTCGGTGAGCAGATCGCGCAGCTGAAGCGCGGCGGTGCGCAGCATGCCGGGTGCGTCGACCGAAGGATCGAGATCGAAGACGCAGATGTCGGGGTGATAGAGATCCGGCGCGCGCGAGGTCCAGACGTGCGGCGTGATGCTGTTCTGATTGGCCAGCCACAGCAGCGAACGCGCATCGGTCACGATCGGATGATGCACGGTGCCGTCCTTCTTCGGCACCTCGACCCGTTCCAGCCAGGCCGGGAATCCCTTGGAGACGTCCTTCTGGATGAATCCCTTGCGGCCGATGCCGGCGGGAAACCGCTCCATCGTCACCGGGCGGCCGCGCAGGTGCGGCACCATCACCGGCGCAATCGCCTCGTAGTACGCGGCGAGATCGCCTTTGGTGATGCCGTCGTCGGGAAACAGCACCTTTTCGGGGTGCGTAATCGCCACGCCGGCCCGTTCGATCTGAGGGACCGCGCGCTTCATGACTGCACCGCCAGCAGGCGCGGATGTCTCATTTTGCGATGCCCCGTCCACTCGATGAATCCGGCCTTGACCACGATCTCGGGCCGTACCCAGTGCGCGCGCAGGCGCGGCAGTCCTTTCGCTTTCGTGAACGGCGGCTTCGGGATTTCGAGCGCGTCGAGCCGGGCGCGCAGGCTCAACAGCAGCCTGGTGTCGAAGCCGGTGCCGAGCTTGCCGGCAAACACGAAATCATCGTGCTCGTAGAACCCGACCAGCAGCGCGCCCAGCCCGACGCGGCTGCCTTGCGGGTCGGTGAAGCCGCCCACGATGAGCTCCTGCTCGATCTCGCACTTCATCTTCAGCCAGTGCGGAGAGCGGCGGTGCTCGTATGGTGAATCGCGACGCTTCGCAATCACGCCTTCCCAACCCTCACTGCACGCGCGCGTCCAGGGCTCGAGGTCGTCGAGGGTCTGGATCCGATAGAGCGGCGGCCGCAGCGGCAACTCCGCGAGCCGCGCACGGCGCTCCTCGAGGGGACGCCGCCGCAGATCCGTTCCCGCCATCCAGACGACGTCGAAGACGTCGTAGCGAGCGGGCCCAGAGCCTTCGACTGCGCTCAGGCCAGGCCACGACATCTCCCCATCGAGGATCAGATCGTCCGGCGGCAGCGCCGCCACCGCCGCGGCGATGGCGGGAGAGTGCTGCGGCAGCCGGTTACGCGAAAACAGACGCACGTCTCCGCCCTGCTTGAACGCGATCAGCCGGATGCCGTCGAACTTGCGCTCGAACATCCATTCCGGGCCCGTGAACCGCTCCTGGGTCAGGGTCGCCGCCATCGGCACGATCCACTCGGGGAAGGTCTCGGTCGCCATCCGTCAGATGGTAAAACATCAGCCAAAATAGATAGAGTGTCACGCCGTGGTTACAACCGTAACGGACGGCACCAGCGCGAGCACGCAGGCATTCCAGGAACGACGCCGGATTGCCGATCGCATCTTCCGAGGGGCGCTGATCTACAACGCCGCGCTCACGCTGTTCTGGCTGGTGGTGCTGGCGACCGGCCGCAGCCCGGCTTTTTTCAGTCAGTATCAACCCACCCTTGCCGGTGCCGGACAGGTCCTGGCCGGGATCTTCTTCTTCTACGTCCTGTGGGGATTCATCTGGTACGGCGTCAAGACCCAGCTGCTGAAGTCGGTGGTCGGCTTCTCCGAGGAGGAGCGGCGGCAGGCGTTCTCGTCGCGCATGAACGCGCCGTACGACGTCGAGGATCTGGTGCGGCGGCATTCGGAGCGGCGGATCCGAATCGTGGACATGATCGGCCGCCGCGGCCGGTTCATCACGCTGGCGACCGCGGCCTTCTACTACCTCTACGCGAGCGTCGCCGCCGAGCCGACCGCCAACTTCGCGACGAAGTTCCTGTCGGACAACCTGTTCGACGCGGTGCTGACCAGCTGGATCTTCCTGGCCTTCTACTACTCGAACGGCTTCCTGGCGGCGGCCTTCTACGGGCCGCAGTCGCGGGTGATGGACGGCGTGCTGGCGCGCGCGAACTGCCTGCTCATCACCACGCTCTGGTCGGTCTTCAAGTTCATCCTGCTGCCGATCGGGACCAGGCTCGCGGCGGTGTACTCGCGGGAAGAGTTCGCGGTGGTGTTCGCGCTGATCTGGGGCTCGTATCTGGTCACCGACACGCTGGCGGAAGTCGGCGGCTCGCTGTTCGGCCGTCAGCGGCTCCGCGTCTGGGGCATCGGCGACATCAACCGCAAGTCGATCGGAGGCACGGTGTCCGGGTTGGCCGGGGCGCTCGTCTTCTGCCTCTGGATGGTGATCGGCCACGGCCTGCCGGCGCCCTGGATCGGCCTGGCCGTCGTCATTGCCGTCTCCAACTCGCTCCTGGAGCTGTTCTCTCCCCGCGGCACCGACGATTTCACGATGGCCACCGCCAATGCGCTGATCTGTCTCTTTTTCGGAGTCTACTTTCGCTAGTCCGTAGTCCGTGGTCCGGCCGATCAGCCCATCGAGCCAGCTGAGTTGAAGTTGGCGCACCTGCCGCTAGCGCGGTCTTCAACCCAGATGCTTCGAGCGGCTCTGTCAGACTTCCGGACGGACCACGGACCACGGGCTACGGACCCCGGATCGGACAACGGTGTGGCGAACAATCGGAGAATGTGATTTGATCTGTCGGCTCGGCTCCCTGGCCGGCCCACCCTCTATGCCTAACGCCTACGATCCCCGACCTGAACACAAATTTTCTTTCGGCCTCTGGACAATCAGCAATCGGGGGCGTGACCCCTTCGGCGACGTGGTCCGCCCGGCGCTGTCGCCGGTCGATGCGGTCCGGATGCTCGGCGAGGTCGGCGCCTGGGGCGTCAATTTCCACGACAACGATTTGGTGCCGATTGACGCGACGCCGCGCGAGCGCGACACCATCGTCAAGGACTTTCAGGCCGCCTGCACCGAGCACAACGTCGTCGTCCCGATGGCGACGGTGAACCTGTTCTACGACCCGATCTTCCGCGACGGCGCGTTCACGGCCAACGACCCGCGGGTGCGCGCGTATGCGGTCCAGAAGACGCTGCGGGCGATGGATCTCGGCGCCGAGGTCGGGGCGAAGATCTTCGTGCTGTGGGGCGGCCGGGAAGGGACCGAGACCGACGCCTGCCGGCGGCCGGACGACGCGGTCAAGCGGCTGCGCGAAGCGGTCAACTACCTGTGCGAGTACTCGATCGACAAGAAGTACGGCTACACGTTCGCGATGGAGTCGAAGCCCAACGAGCCGCGGGGCGACATCTACATGGCCTCGACCGGCGCGTATCTCGGCTTCATTCCAACGCTCGAACATCCGGAGCTGGTCGGGGTGAACCCGGAAGTGGCGCATGAGCACATGGCCGGACTGAACTTCCTGCACGCGGTCGCCCAGGCGTGGGAGGCCGGCAAGCTGTTCCACATCGATCTGAACGACCAGAATCCCGGCCGCTACGATCAGGATTTCCGGTTCGGCGCCGCGAACATCAAGTCGGCGTTCTTCCTGGTGAAGTTCCTCGAGGACGTCGGCTACGACGCGCCGCGCCACTTCGACGCGCACGCCTACCGCACCGAGGATTACGACGGGGTCCGCGATTTCGCCCGCGGCTGCATGCGCACCTACCTGATCCTCAAGGAGCGCGCCGCCCGCTGGAACGCCGATGCGGAGATTCAGGCGCTGATGCGCGAGATCTCCGGCGGCGAGTCTTTGTTCGCGAAGTACACCGCGGCGGGTAGCGAGACGCTCCTCGCGCGGCAATTCGACCGCGCCGAAATCGCCTCCAAGGGCCTCGGCTACGAGAAGCTCGATCAGCTCACGATGGAAGTGCTGCTCGGGGTCAGGTAGCGTAGGCCACGCGGTCAGGACACTAACGTTTACGCGAGCCGGGCCAGCAGCGCGCCCGGGTCCGGCCCGCTGCCGAGCGCGTGCGCCTCACACGCCGCGTGCGCCGCCATCAGTTCGCGGTACACGGCGGGCGCGCCTGATTGCGGCGTCAGGCGGCTCGCGGCCACCGGTTCCACCAACCCCTCGATCACCCGTTCCCACGACACCGGTCGCCCTGACGCGGCCGCATCGGCATGATGAGCGCGCAAGGCCGCACCGAGCGCGGCCGAGTTGCCGATCTCCATCTGGTAGACCTCGGCATCGAATACGTCGGCCATCACCTGCAGGATTTGCACGTTCGCCGCCGCACCCCCGGTCGCATAGATGGTGTCGACGTCGACTCCCATCCAGCGTGAATGGCGGGCAATCGCCATCATCTGTGCCTCGATCACGCCACGGACATGGCCAGGGCCGTCCCGCTCCTCCAGCCCGTAACGGTGCACCCCGGGGCGCTGGACCGGCGGCGTGATTTCCGGCTCGTACCAAGGCAGGAAGATCCGGGCGTGGTTCCCGATCGGAGTGGACGCGAGGGCCCGCGAGAGCTCGGACCAGGACATGTCGAACGCGTTCCGCACACGCTCCCGCGCCAGCGACCCGTTCTTGAAGACCGTCAGCCCCATGAACGCGCCGGTCGGCGCCCCGAAGACGTGGCCGGTTCCGCTGGCATCCACGCGAGGCGCTTCCATCAGGCCGAAGCTCACGTCGCTCGTGCCGAGCGACACCGCCATCCGGCCCTCGCGCACCAGACCGGTGCCGATCAGGCTGCACGGGTTGTCGCCAGACCATGTAACGACGCGCGCGGCCGGGAGACCATGGCGTTGCTGCCAGTACCAGGACAACGTGCCCGCCACCGAGGCCGACGGCTGAATCGCCGGCAGCTTCGGCGCGAGACCGGGAGCAGTGGCGTCGACGGCGGCGGGCCACCAGTCGCTCGACGCGAGCTCCATCAGGTTCATGCCCGATCCGTCGCCGGGGTCGAGCGACGCATGCGCACCGACCAGCAGCGAGGCCATGAACGAGCTCACCAGGTGCACACGATCGGTGGCGGCATAGCCGGCCGGATCGGCTTTCCAGAACTTCCGGATCTGCGGACCGGTGAATCGCTCGAAGGCCCGCGACCCGGTGTGGGCGCTCAACGGGCCGGCCCCTCCGACCGCCGCGGTGATTTCCCCGCACTCGGCCGCGGTGCTCGAGTCCATCCAGATCGGCGACGCGTCGCGCGACAACATCGATGCGACCTGCCCGGCGGCCGGCCGCGCGGGGTCCATGGCTCCGAGCGCCCGGTCCGCCGCGCGATTCAGGTACACGCTCCCGTGCTGCTGCGCGGACCCGGAAATCGCCGCGATCTTCCCCAGACCCACGCCACCAGCCGCGAGCCGGCCGAACATCACATCCAGCGCCTCCGCCCACATCACCGGAGACGACATCGCCTCATCCGGATGGGCACGTGGCAACACGCCGTGACGCGTACCGTAGTGCGGCAGCGCCGCGTCGAAGCTCAGGGAGTCTTCGAACACCACCTTGCGGGTGTCGCTATCGATGACGATCGCGGTGAGGCTCTGGGTGCTGGAATCGAGTCCGAGATATAGGGGCATCTGGTGAATTTAGATCAAATCCCAAGCTCCAAATCCCAAATCCCAACCACTCCCAAATCCCAAACGAAATCCCAACTCCCAAATCCCAGTCGCAACTCCAAATCCGTGCGCCAACTCCCAACTCCGCGCAACTCCCAACTCCCAGTCGCGCCCAACTCCCAACTCCCACCTTGCATTCAACGACGCTGCAAGTTGGGATTTGGGCGATTGGGAGTGGTTGGGATTTGGAGCTTGGAGCTTGGGATTTGACACGGCTCACGGTCTGGCGCGCCCCGCAAATCTGACGCGCACTCCACCAGTGACAAGCCTCGGGGACCCCACCGACGTCGGCAGCGTTCCAACGAAGTAGTCCTCGTCCAAGATGTTCTGGACTCCGAAGAACGCCTCGAAGTTGCGGCCGATCGATCGTGAAGCGGTGAACGACGCCACGGTGTAGCCGGGCAGCCCGGGTTCGGAGAGGCCGGGCACGGTGCGCACGTTGAGGTCGTCGTCGAATTGCATGCCCATGCTCTGAATCGAAAAGGCCAGGTCGGCCAGCTTCGGATGCACATAGACGACCTGTATCGAGCCGCGATGCCTCGGGACCTGGGGCAGCGCTTTGCCGACCAGCGCCGCGTTGGCCGCGAACTCCCGCACTTCAGCATCCTCGTACAGATAGCCAGCCACGAAGCGCCACGAGGCGCCGAACCTGACCTCGGCGTCGTTCTGCAGTCCGCGGATGCGGGTCCTGCCGAGATTCTGCCGCTGCTGTGTCACGTTGGCGCCGGCGATCGCGATAGTCACGTTCGAGACCGGATCCTTGACGCGGTTATCGAAGTAGGTGGATCGGAGGAGCACGTTCGAGGTCGGGACCACGGTGACCCCGAGCTCGCCGCCGACCAGCCGCTCGGGCCCCAGCTGATTGTTCGCGAGCGTCAGCACCGTGCCGACGCGGAACTGCCGATAGAGCTCGTTCAGTGTCGGCGCGCGGAAGCCGGCGCCGATGTCCCCCCAGACGCTGACGCGCGGAGTCAGATGGTAGCGCGCGGCGATGCGCGGGCTGAAGACGGTGTCCTCGCGATCCGGCAGTGCGGGATTGTTGTTCGCGGTCGGCACGCCGCTCGGAAACGCATTCTCGAGGTTGTGGCCATTGTAGTTCCGCCAGCGATCCATTCGTGCACTGAGGGTCATCGTCAGGTTCGATGTCGGCGAGATCACGTCCTGAGCGAAGATCCCGAGGCTGCGCTGGGTCCCGCCGGACACGCGCTCGAGCGTCACCTGGGTTCCGGTCACCGCGTCGAGACCATCTTCTTCGCTGTCGCCGTCGACCCACCGGAAGTCGGTCCCCACCGAAAACAGCTGGCTCGCCGCGAACGCCCGCGACCAGCGCGCCATCCCGCCGACCGACTGGCTGGGCACACGCTGATTCAGCGTCATCCGGCCGATGCTGCGGGCCGGGGTCGCGGCCGGGACCGCGAGGAAGTTGCTGCGAAACCGCTCGAAGTCAGTGAACATCGACGCCTCGAGATCGCCCCCGTTCCCCAGGCCGGCCCGCACTCCGCCGCTCGCCGAGGTCCAGCTGGTGTCGTTCTTCTCGTCGGTGCCGTCGATAGTGCTGGCCTTGCCGTTGATCCGCTCTTCGCGGAAGTGTCCGGCCCGGACGAACGCGCGAACGTTGTCGGACGCGGCGTATTCAGCCTTCAGGTTGAACGTCCTGAATTCGACCGACGCGTTCTTGTCCACCCGCCCGCGCTCGGCCTGGCCGGCCGGGTTGGTTTCCACCACGAGTGGATAGCCGTCGGTCGAATACGCCGCGCCGTCGAGTACGACCCCCACCTTGCCCCAGACATCGCTGGCGCGGAAGTCCACCTTGGGGCTGCTGCGATTCCCGTACTGAGCCTTGACGTCGACGGTGCGCCGCATCGCCGCCGCGGTCATGACGTTGATGACGCCGCCCATCGCATAGTTGCCGTACAGGCTCGAGCTGGCGCTGTCCACGATCTCGATGCGATCGGTCGCATCGAGCGGCACCCGCGTCCAATACACCCAGCCACCGAACGGATCGTTGAACGGCACGCCGTCGAGCAGCACCAGTGTGCGGCTGACACCGCTCGGGCCGATGCCGCGCAGCGAGACGCCCTGCGCGGTGGGATGCGCCGCCAGGCTACTGGTGCGGCGGAACAGGCTGAACGTCGGAATCTGACGCAGCACGTCGTCGGCGACGACACCGGGTGAGCGGCGGATGTCTTCCTGGGTCAGCACGTTGACGCTGGCCGGGACGTCGCGCAGCCGCTGTTCCATCCGGCTTGCGGTGACGGTCACCGTCTCGGACAAGGTCGCCGGCTGCAGGACGATGTCGAGCTCGAGGCGTGCCGCATCGGCAGCCACGGTCCGCCGCACCTCGCCGAACGATTGCGCCCGGACGATGAGGAGCATCTGCACGGTCGCAGCCGGCAGCGTGAAACGGCCATCGTTGCCGGTCACAGTCTGCTGCTCACCGCCGGAGCCGGAACGGACGATGACGACGGCTCCGGGCACTACCTGTCCGGAGCCGTCACGGACGACGCCTGAGAGAGCGGGGGCCGCGATTGATTGCGCGGAGAGAACGATGGCAAGAAGCAGCGACATCACTGGACCTGACTCTTGATGGTTAGCGGGGGGTGACCGCGGCGACCACACCCCACGGGCTGCCGCCGGTGGTGATGCGCTTCTCGACCTTGCCGGTTTCGACGTCGACGACCGAGACGTCGCCCGAGCCGCCGTTCGCGGTGTAGAGCTTCTTGCCGTCGGCGCTGAGCTCGATGCCCCACACACGAGTGCCGACGTCCTCAATGGATCGGATGAACTTCCGCGCCACGGGATCGATGACGGCGATGGACTTGGCCCGGCCCAGCGAGAAGAACAGCTGCTTACCGTCGCGAGTGATGGCGGCGCCCATCGGCCGCGGCACGGTCGGCGTTCCTGGCGTCGCCGGAATCTTGATGGTTCCGACGGCCTGGTGCGTCGTCGCATCGACGATCGTGATGTTGGCGTCGTTCTCGTTGCCGACGAACGCCGTCTTGTTGTCGGGAGTGAAGGCAATGCCGCGTGGCCGCGCGCCGGTCTTCACCCGCCCCGCGATCTTGTTGGCCGCGGTATCGACGGCCACCACTTCGTTCGTCGCCTCGCAGCCGACGTAAGCAATCCTGCCGTCCGGCCGCAGCGTCACCGCCTCCGGCTCCTCGCCCACCGTGACGCGCGCGATGACAGTCCCCGTTCCGAGGTCGAGCACCGACATCTCTGCGGCGTCTTCGTTCGACACGAAGACCTTCGTGCCATCGAGCGAGATGTCGAAGGATTCCGGATCCTGGCCGCTGTGGTGGGTGCGCACCAGCTTGTGCGTCGCGAGATCGACCACGCCGATGCCGTCGGCGGCGCGATCGGGGGGCGGCAGCTTGGACTCGTCGACGCCAGGGCCGGCGATCGGCGATCCCGACAGCGCCACCAGGAGCTGCTTGCCGTCGCGCGACAGGCGAATACCGCGAGGCCGCTTTCCGACCGCGATGCGCTCGACGACCGTCCCCTCTTCAGGATCGACGACGACGACGTTGCCGCCGGTCTCGTCCGAGACGTAGAGGCGCACGGCGCCGGGAGCGGGGGGCTTGGGCGCCGCGGGCGCAGCCGGCGGCGCCGGCGCGGGGCCTGATTGCTCGGCTGGGGCGGTACGGTTGCAGCCAGCCACCAACAGCGACGCTGCAGTGAGCAGCACCGCAGGGAACTGAGCCTGTCTCATCGACGATGTCCTGTTCATGGTCATTTCTTCGGTGGCGGAGCGGGGACTGCCTCGAAACACACCAGGAAGTCCTTCCGCGCTTCGATTTTCTTGTAGTCCAGCCCGGCCACCTTCTTCAGGTCGTCGAGCGACTTGCAGAAGCCGGTCTCCTGGCGCCATTTCAGTAGCGCCGCGGCTTCCTTCCGGGTCAGACCGGCCACGCTCTCGAGCTCGATGTTGTTCGCCTTGTTGATGTTCAAGGGCCGCGGCGCATCGCCGAGGAAGTGCTTCGACAGATAGTCGAGGATGGCCGCGAACTCCTCGTCAGAGCCGCGCGCGCCGCGCGCGATCATGTCGCCGATCACGCCTTCCCAGCCTTCACGCGTCAGCCGCACCGCCGCCGACCGCTCGGCTTGGTGACACAGGCCGCACACTTTCTGGAGCTCGGCTTTGCCCGGGCCGTCGGGAAGCGCCTGCGCGGATGCTGTCGACGCCGTCAGTGTGACGAAAACTGCGAACGTGATTGGTTTCAGGGTCATGGTGCAATTCAGTGTTCCATCGGTACGCCGAAGGCGTAGAGCGTGTTGTCGTAGGTCACCACGTAGACCTGCCCGGCCGATGCGGCAAGCCCGGCCCTGGCGAACGACGTGATGCTCTTCCCGCTGTTCCACAGCTCCTTGCCGGTGGCGGGATCGAGCGCGTAGAGCACCGCCGGAACCGACGCCTTGACGCGCTGCGCGGCGGTGGTCTTTGCATCCCCTCCGGCGCGAGATTCCCCACTCGACACCGCGAATACGACGCCGCTGAAGATCACCGGCGTCAACGGCGACGTCATGTCGCGCGAGACCCACGACCGCTCCAGGGTGAGCGCGCCACCCTGATCGACGAGCTTGAACGCCACGATCCCTCCCGCAGCCTTCGTACGGCTCGCGGGTGGCTTCTGGGCGGCCGGCCCCGCGTCTGCGGCACTGATGCTGGCCATGGGCGCCAGAATCCAGCGCGTGCCCTGATCGTCCCACGTCGCGGGGCCTTCGGCCACGCCAGCGCCCGTGTACTTGGCGGTCACGTGCAGCGGGGTCTTGTGATCGCCGCCGCCGAGGGCGGTGCCGTCGAGCAAGTACATGCGGCCGTCGTTCCCTGTTACTACGACGAGGTCCCGGTTGTTGTGACGGATGACGACCGGCGTCGCGTTGAAGTCGGCGCCGGGAGCCGTGAACCAGCCCTTCAGCTTCAAGGTTTTGGGCTCGAGCGCGACGACCGTGCTCGGGTAGCTCGTCTCTTTGCCGCTGCCAGGCGTGGCGCTGCCGGCAGAGGACTCGGCGGTGGCGGCGTAGATCGTCCCGTCCGTGCCCACGGCCACGCCGGAGGCCCCGGCCACGCTTGGACCACCCGAGCCCCATCGCACCGTCTTCGGCTGATCGGCGTCCAGATCGAGGGCGTAGACGCCGTTCGGGACCGCACCACAGCCGTTCGATGTGGTCGTGTAGAGGATACCGTCCACCAGGATCAGCGCCCCGGGCCTGGCGTTGGCCGGAAGAAATGGCAGAGCGGGAAAGCGCTCGGTCCCGTTGTGCGTGTTGAGCGCGCGGACGAGCCCGTCGCTGGCGAGCACGAACACGTTTTCCGTCGGGCCGCCGCCGTTTCCGGGCGACGGGGCACCACGGCCTTGCGGCGCCGCGGGGGCCGCCGGAGTTGTACCGCGTCCCGCCGCGGGGGGCGCCGGATCGTTGGCACGGCCGCGGCCCTGCCCGACCAGCTGCAGGCTCGGGGCGCCACGGCCCGGCTCGCCGACCGAGCTGCCCGAGCGCCCTCCGCCGCCGCGACCGGCGCCGAACGCCGGAGGTGCGGCCACCGTCGGTCGGGTGAACGCCGCCGTCAATCCGCCCGGACACGCCCACGAGCTGTTGGCGGGAGGCGCGATCGACGAGTAGTTGATCACATGCTCCCAGTAGACGCGATTGAGATCCGTATCGATGGCGAAGATGCGCTCGCTGCTGGTGCCGACGAAGGCGAGCGCCTTGAAGCCGCGGTGCGAGATCAGGCGATCGAGCAGGACCGGCGGGGTCAGCGCGTTCAGCTGACGCGTGTCGCCATCGAGCTTCATCTTCCAGAGGAATTTCACCTCCCCCTTCTCGACGGCAGCTTTCGTCAGCCGGGGATCGACGGCACGCACCCAGGCGTTCCGCTGCGCGTCACCGTTCGCGGTGGTCCATTCGCGGGCCTGCGCCTGCAGGAGCGCGGCGGCGGCCGTCGGCGCGATCGCGATCGCCACGCCCACCGTCAGTTGCTTCAGTCGCCGCTTCACCGCTGCCTCCCGGGAGCCGCCGCGGCCGCGGGTGCGGACGTCGTCGACGCGTTGACGGCGAAGCAGTAGAGCATCCCGTCGTAGGTGCCGATGTAGACGCGGCCGTTCGCCACCGAGAGGCCGCTGAAATGGTTGAACGAGGTGATCTGATCGCCGCTCGACCAGAGCTCCTTGCCGGTATGCGCGTCGAGCGCATAAAGCGTCGCGTGGGTCGAGTGGGCGATGCGGTTGACCGCGCTGTTGAAGCCGAGGCCGGTTGCCGGGTCCGACTGCGCGGTGTTCTCGCCGCTGCCATACGCGAACACGACCTGGTTGGCGACGACCGGCGGTTCGGCCTGATCCATGTCGCGCGACAGCCAGACCGGCGTCAGCACTACTTTGCCGGCTTTCTCTTCCATCTTGAACGCCGTTACGGCGCCGCGTGTCACCTCGCCGTACTCGATCGGCGCGCTGAACTGGGAGTGCTTCGGCCCCCAGAACGGCACCAGCACGTAGCGCGTCCCGTCCTTGTCCTCCCACGACGCGAGCGCGCCCCAGGTGCCGGTCGCGGCGAAGTTGACGTCCTCGTTGCAGACGAGCGGCGTCCGGTAGACCGGCGTCCGGTGATCCTCGCCGCCGAGCGCCGCGGTGTCGAGCAGCCACAGCCGGCATTCCTTGCTCGACTGGACCAGGTATTCCTTCCCCTTCCAGTCGAAGATCGGGCCGGTGACGTTCATGTCGAGATCGCGCTTGCGCAGCCAGAAGGCGTTGGTCGGGGCGAACCAGTCCTTCATCACCATCGCCTTCGTGTCGGCGTCCTGCTTCACCCCGAGGATGGTCTGCCCGTAGATCTGCCGCTCGGGATAGTAGTCGCCGTCACCGGAACCGGCGTAGAGCGTGCCGTCCTTCCCGAGCGACGGGCCGGAGCGCGGCCACATCCCGCCGCTGCCGGGCAGGAACTGACCGACTTTCTTGGTCGCGAGATCGTACGAGTAGAACGCGTTCGGATTGCCGCCGCAGCCCTGGGCGGTGGTGGTGTAGAGGACGTTCTTCGAGAGGTTCAGCGCGTACGGCTTGCCGTTGGGCGGCAGGAACGGTTCGGCGGGCTCGACCTCCTGCCCGCTGGCGACATCGACCTTGCGCAGGCGGCCGTCCCACGAGATCACATACGCGAGGTACTTGCCCGGCGTGTCGGTCGGGCCGATCACCGGGGTTGCCGTGAGTCCGCCCGGGCAGAGCACGCCCGGCCCACGGCCGCCGGTCGGCTCGACGAAGGTGCTGTCGAACTTGCGCTTCCAGATCTGCGCGCCGCGGGCGACATCGATCCCGTAGAGATTGTCCGAGATGCCGGCCACCACGGCGATCTGCCTGGGCCCGGACGCCGTCGCGACGTCGCTGACGATGAGCGGGGGGAAGAGGTTGTGCATCTGGCGCGGCTGGTTGTCGAGCTGAAGCTTCCAGGCCAGCTTCATGTTCTTGACGCTCTCCTTGGTGATGAGCGTCTCGTTGCGCTGCCAGGCATTCTTCTGGGGATCCCCGCCATCGGTCAGCCAGTTGGCTTTCCCGGGCTGCCCCTGCGGATTCGGCGCCTGCGCCCCCGGCGATGCGATCCAGCCCACCCCCCAGCCCGCACACACCAGGGTCCATACGCCAAGCCGACGTCTCATCCGATGACTCCTTCTGATGCCCAGTCGCCGATCTTAGTGCAACGGCGGTCCTCCGGGTCGGACGGCAGCCGCCCTCACGGCGCCTGCGGCGCGCTGGCCGCCTTCGGCGGCACACGACGAGACGACGACACGACGACAACGACGTTTTACGATTCACGCCCGGCCACGATTGAAGTGCTCGGGCAATTCCCTGTGCCCCGGCTGAATATCAGCGGCTCTCCCCGTTGGCGGCGAGAGTCACAAAGCTTTTACGTCGTCTCGTCGTGTCGTCGTATCGTCCTGGCGCGAAGCGCCAGCGCGCCGCAGGCGTCGTGGACACGAAGGCAGCGTGACAGCGAAAGGCGGCCGAAGAGACTCAGAAGTCGAATTGGTCGATGTTCGCTTTCGTGAACTTCAGCGGGGGGCCCAGGATGATCTCGCTGCCTCGGATTTGCAGGGCACCCAGGCGGCCGCCCTGGATCGACTGGGCGCCGGCCGCGAGGGCGCCTTGCAGCATCTGCACACCGGCATGGATCGTCAGATAGCCGAGGTCGCGCGTGTTCCACAGCACCACGGTCTGCACCACGTCCGAGTGCACGTAGGGCTTGTTGATGTTGGGCAGCGACAGGCCGATCACGTTGACGTCCCTGCGCCCCGCCTGCCGCACCGCTTCGGCGGCGCCTGGAACGGCGGGCGCCGAAATCGCCATCACCAGCTTCGTGTTCGGATGCACCCGCAGGATCGTCTGGGTCTCGGTGAACGCCTTGTCGCGATCGTCGTCGGTCGGCCGGATGGTAGCGAGCGTCAGGCCCTTGTGCTGTTCGGCCATGCGCTTCTTGATGAACGCAATCCACTCGTTCTGGTTGGCCGCGCTCAGGGCGCCGGTCAGGATCGCAAACTCGCCTTTGCCGCCGAGCAGCCGCGCCGCCTCGTCCGTCAAGGTGTTGCCGATCCCTTCAGACGTCGCCTGATTCACGAAGAAATCGCGGGCGTCGGGCTCGGCGTCGGCGTCCCACGTCAGCACCTTGATGCCGCGCTGCCGCGCCTTGCGCAGCACCGTCGAGATGCCGGCCCGATTCTCGACCGCGACCGCAATCACGTCGACGCCGCGGGTGATCCAGTTCTCGATCACCTCGTTCTGCTGCGCCGCGTCGAGACCGGTCGGGCCATCCCAGATCAACTCGACCCCGAGCTCCTTGGCGGCTTCCTCGGCCCCCACCCGGCAGCTGACGAAGTAGGGATCCCCTTTGGCCTTGGGCATCATCGCAATCACCGGCCGCTTGCCGCTGGCCGCCGGCCGAGGCACCGACGTGCTCGCCGGCGCTCCGGCGGGACTCCCGGCAATCGAGCGGACCAGCCACACGTTGGTGCTCGCGACAATCAGCGATCCGACGATGACGGCGGCGCACAACACCGCAACCTGACTGTTCTTCACGTCGACGTCCTCTGAAAGATGCGCACCCGTGCGCGCGTGCTCCGCCGAGCGGAGGCGATCGATCGCGATGGTCGCGATCAGGAGTGCCCCGGTCAGCACGCCGGCGAGCTCGGATGGCAGCGCCGCCAGCCGCAGCCCGTTACGGAGGACCGCCAGCGCGATCAGCCCGAGCACGGTGCCGCCGAGCGTGCCGCGGCCGCCGAACACCGAGGTCCCGCCCAGGACCACGGCGGTGATCGCGTCGAGCTCATACCCGGTGCCGGCATCGGCGCGGGCCTGGCCCAGGTGCGCGACGTAGATGATACCGGCGCCCGCCGAGACCGCCGACGACAGCACGTAGACCAGGCCGATGCGCCGCTCGACCGGAATGCCGGCATAACGTGCCCCGTCCGCGCCGAATCCGATCGCATAGAGCGCGCGGCCAATCACCGAACGGTGCAGCAGCAGGACGTAGCCGGCCAGCACCGCCAGGAACATCGGGAGCTGCGCCGGGACGACGCCCCACAAGTAGCCCTGTCCGAGCGCCAGGAATCGCGGCGGGAAACCGGTGTAGTTCACCGCGCCCTGGGTAATCCCCTCCGCGATGCCGCGGAACAGCGACAGCGTGCCGAGCGTGACGATCAGCGGCGGGATCCCCAGCCGCGCGACCAGCAGCGCATTCAGTCCGCCACCCGCCAGCCCGGTCAGCAGGCTCACCATCGCCGCCGCGGGCAGCGGCAGCCCCCAGTCCCGCCAGGCGACCCCGAACAGGATCGCCGCGAGCCCCATCATCGCCCCGACCGACAGGTCGATGCCGCCGGTGACGATGACCGGGGTCAGCGCAATCGCCAGCAGCCCGAGCTCTACGCCGAGCCGGCTGATCTCGAAGAAGTTCGCGACCGTCGCGAAGTTGGGGGCGATGACGGCGAACAGCGCGATTTCCGCGGCCAGCGCCACCAGCAGAATCCACTCGCCGTTCGGAAACCACGTTCGCCTGAGAGCGCCTGCCCTGAGCGAGCGGGGCATCCGCGCGAGTCGAAGGGTCACGCCGCGACCCGCCGGGCCACTGTGGACGTCGGGCGCACCGCGTCGAGCGCCACTGCCGCGAGAATGATGACGCCGTGGATCGCGCGCTCCCAGTAGGCGCTCACCCCGAGGAACGTGAGCGCCGGACCGATCGCGCTCAGCAGGATGGCGCCGAGCAGGGTGCCCAGCGCCGATCCGCGGCCGCCACTGATCGCGGTGCCGCCGACCACCACTGCCGCGATCACCTTCAGCTCGAGGCCGAACCCGGTATTACTGGGAATCTGATTGAACCGGACCGAGTTCAACACCGCGGCGAGCCCGACCAGCGCCCCGACCACCGCGAACACCCCGATGGTGATCGACTCCACCCGCAACCCGGCGAGCCGCGCCGCCGACGGACTCGAACCGGTCGCATACACGGCGCGCCCCGCCGGCAGGTGGCGCAGGCCCCAGCCGAAGCCGACCTGCAGGAGCGCGACGATCATGAAGACGACCACCGGATAGGCCGCCGGCGGCATGCCCAGCCATTGATAACTGGCCGGCAGATCCTGAATCCACGCCCCCTCGGTCGCCAGCCGCAATCCTTCACGCCACGCAATCATGGTGGCCAGGGTCACCACGATCGAGGGAATCCGCAGAAAGGCCACCAGCGATCCGTTCACCGTCGCCAGCAGCACCCCGATGGCGCAGGTCGCCAGCACCACCATCGGCATGGGGACTCCGGCCTTCGCCAGCACGCCGGAGCTGACTGCACAGACGGCGAACAGCGATCCGACCGAGATGTCGATGTGGCCGGTGAGGATCACCAGCGTCATGCCGAGCCCGATGATCAGCACCGGCATGTTGGCGAGAAACAGATCGATCAGGTTGTCGCGGGCGAAGAAGCCTGGCGACACCACCGCCAGCACCACCCCGAGCGCGGCCACCGCACCCGCCACCGACGCTTCCCGTCTCCCGACGCCGCGCATGTCAGTGCAGGGTGGGCTGCGCGAGCGCCAGCGCCAGGATGGCCGGCTGGGTCGCTTCCGAGCGAGGCAATACGCCGCGCACGGTGCCGCCGTGCATCACCGCGACCCGGTCGCTCATGCCGAGGATTTCGGGAAGCTCCGACGAGATCATGATGATGGCGAGACCGCGGGCGACCAGCATCTGCATCAGCGCGTGTATCTCCGCCTTCGACCCGACGTCCACTCCCTGGGTCGGCTCGTCGAGGATGATGACCGCCGGGTTGGTGGACAGCCAGCGCGCCAGCGCGACCTTCTGCTGATTGCCCCCCGACAGCGTGCCGACCTCGGCCAGCACCGACGGCGTCTTGATCCGCAGCCGATCGACGTAGTCCTGGGCGACCGCGCGCTCCCGGCCGCGATCGATCAGGCCGCGGCGCGACACCGCGCCCAGACTCGCCAGGCTGGTATTCGCGGCGATCGACAGATCGAGGACGACGCCGTGCTGACGGCGGTCCTCGGGAACATAGGCGATGCCGGCCCGGATCGCATCGGCGGGCGACGTGATGCGAATCGCCGCGCCGTTGATGCGGATCGTTCCCGAGTCGGCCGGCGTGAGCCCGAACAGCGTGCGTGCCAGCTCGGTGCGGCCGCTCCCGACCAGACCCGCAATGCCGAGAATCTCTCCTCGTCCGACCGTCAGCGTCACGTCGCGAATCCCGGCCGCGGCGCTGGTCAGCCCCTCCACGGCGAGCACCGGTGCCCCGATGTCGACCGAGGCCTTGGGGAAGACGGCGGAGATGTCGCGGCCGACCATCAGCCGAATCAGCTCGCGCGGCTCGACGCCGGCGGCGGCCCGCGTGTCGATGCTGAGACCGTCGCGAAGGACGGTGATGCGATCGGCCACCGCGAAGATCTCCTCGAGCCGGTGCGAAATGTAGATCACGCCGACCTGGGCCTCACGCAGGCGTCGAATCACCTCGAACAGCCCGTCCACCTCGCGGCTGGTCAACGAGGCGGTCGGCTCGTCCATGACGACGATCCGCGCATTGGCCCCGATCGCCTTGGCGATCTCGACAATCTGCTGCTCCGGCATGCTGAGCGTCTCGACCATCCGCAGCGGGTCGATGGCCGATCCGATCCTGGCCAGCAGCGCCGCCGCGTCGTCTCGCCGCCGCCGCCAGTCGATGCGCCGCCACATCCCGCCGCGCTCGAGTGCGAGCGCCACGTTCTCGGCCACGGTGAGGTGCGGGAAGAGCGCGGGTTGCTGGTAGATGGCGGCGATGCCGAGCCCGTGCGCGGTCGCCGGGTCCATGCGCGGCACCTCGCGGCCGGCCACGCGGAGCGTGCCCGCGTCGGGACGTTCGGCGCCGGTGATGATGCGGATCAGCGTGGACTTCCCCGCGCCGTTCTCGCCAACCAGCGCGTGGACCTCCCCCGGCCGGAGATCGAACGACACGCCTTTGAGGGCCTGCACCCCCGAGTAGGACTTGGCGATGTTCGTGGCCTCGAGCAGCACGGTGGGGATGGTACTCCGGCTTCACGAATTCGACGGACAGCCGCTTGTCACGGCGCCTGCGGCGCGCTGGCCGCCTGCGGCGGCACACGACGAAACGACGACACGACGACACGACGTTTTGCGATTTACACCCGGCCACGACGGATCGGTTGGGGCAATTCCTCCAGCCCCGGCTGGATATCAGCGGCGCTCCCCGTTGGCGGCGACGCCGGCCAAGGCCGGCGTTGCAGGAGTGAGGGGTGGAACGGATCACAAGCAGACGGACCCTTGCTTGGTCTGCTTGTGATCGTTCCACCCCTCACTCCTGCCACCGCGCCAAGCGCGGTCGCCGCCAACGGGCACAGTCCTTCGAAGAGACTGACGAAGGTTTTCGTCGTGTCGTCGTGTCGTCGTGCCTGCCAGCGCCGCGTCCGTGGACAAGCGGCTGTCCGGCGAAGAGACTCCCCAAATCACCCCTCTGCTCCCCGGCGACATCGCCCCTGTTACAGCGCCGCAAAGAAGGAGTATAATTTCGCACCATAGAACGCCAGACAGCGGGAAGGACCGGCCGGGTTGGCGGTCATATCGCTGTTTTGCTCCGAAAAACTGCGCGCGGCGCGTTTCACACGGGCTGGCTCTCGGTTGCGCAGCCCGCAATGCTCAATCAGCTGGCAGGACCCCGCATGAGTTCCAAGCCTCCGGCGACTCGCGATCCGTATCTGGTCAAGTCCGTCGTCCACTCTTCGCAGTTGCTCTCCGCGTTCCGGACGTCCGGCGAAGCGCTGCCGCTGAGGGAGATCTCGGCCAGGAGCGGCCTTCCCAAGAGCATGGCCTTCCGGCTGCTCTACACGCTCGAGCGGTGCGGCATGATCGAAAAGGTCGGCGAGAACCTCTACCGATCGCACATCCGCCCCTTCAAGCAGAAGCCGTTCAGGCTGGGATACGCGGCGCAAGGGACCGACTACCAGTTCTCGAAGGAAGTGTCGGTCGGGCTGCAGCGGGCGGCCACGGCGCATGGCGTCGAGCTCATCTGCGTCGACAACCGCTACAACCCGAAAATCGCGCAGCGCAACGCCGAGGTCCTGGTCCGGGAGAAAGTCGACCTGGTCATCGAGTTCCAGACCGACGAGCACGTGGCGGCGACCGTCGCCGCGAAGTACCGCGATGCCGAGATTCCGCTGATCGCGCTCGAGGTGCCGCATCCCGGCGCCACCTACTTCGGCGCCAACAACTATGAAGCGGGATTGATCGGCGGCCGCCATCTCGGTCGCTGGGCGAAGCAGTGCTGGCACAGCGAGGTCGACGAGATCATCATGATCGCGCTCGAGCGTGCCGGCAGCCTGCCGAAAATGCGCCTGACCGGGATGCTGGTCGGGATGAAGGAAATCTGCCCGCAGCTCGAGAACTGCCGGGTGACCTACGTGGACGGCGACGGCAAGCTCGGCGAGAGCTTCGAAGCCATCCGCCGGCACCTGCGGGTCAGCAAGGCGCGCAAGCTGCTGGTCGGAGCGATCAACGACCCGAGCGCGCTCGGCGCGCTGCGGGCGTTCCAGGAAGCGGGCCGCAGCGATGCCTGCGCCGTGATGGGACAGAACGCGGCGCCGGAAGGGCGCGCCGAGCTGCGACAGCCCGGCACCCGCCTGATCGGCTCGGTCGCCTACTTCCCCGAGAAGTACGGCGCCGAGATCCTCGCGCTGGCGCTCGACATCCTGCACCGCCGCCCGGTGCCCCCCGCGATCTTCGTGAAGCACCAGCTGGTGACGCCCGAGAACGTCGACCACATCTATCCGAACGATCGGCTGATGCAGCTGTCGGGCGGCTTCTGAGTCTCTTCGACGGACAGCCGCTTGTTACGGCGCCTGCGGCGCGCTGGCCGCCTTCGGCGGCACACGACGGGACGACGACACGACGAGAACGACGTTTTTTCACAGCAACCGGCCACGAGGCAGCCCCGGGCAAAGTTCCTCCCGCCCCGACTGAATATCAGCGGCTCTCCCCGTTGGCGGCGACGCCAACCAGGCGACCCAGTCCGTCGAAGAGACGCACAAGGTTTCGTCGTGTTCGTCGTGTCGTCGTGTCGTCGTGCCTGCCAGCGCAGCGTCCGTGGACAGGCGGCTGCCGGTCGAAGAGGCTCTCTTGACGTATGCTGAGGATCGGTCCAATTCCTGATGCCGGCGAAGGTCATCGTCCGTGATCTCAAAAAGCACTACGACGGCGTCGAAGCAGCGCGCGGCGTCAGCTTCGACATCGAGGACGGCGAGATCTTCGGGCTGATCGGCCCCAACGGCGCCGGCAAGACCACGACGCTCGAGTGCGTGATCGGGCTGCGCGAGCCGGACTCGGGCCGGATCGAGATCTGCGGCATCGACGCGCGGCAGCACCCGTTCGACGTCAAGGAGAAGATCGGCGCCGCCCTCCAGACCACGTCGCTCCAGGACAAGATCACCCCGCGCGAGGCGCTGGCGCTGTTCGCGTCGTTCTACCGGCAGCGGACCGACGCGGCGGAGCTGCTCGAGCGCTTCGGGTTGACCGCGAAGGCGGACGCCCCGTTCGACACGCTCTCGGGCGGCCAGCGGCAACGCCTGGCGCTGGCGCTCGCCTTCGTCAATCGCCCCGAGCTGGTGTTCCTCGACGAGCCCACGTCGGCGCTCGACGCGCAATCGCGCCGCGATCTGCACCGCGAGATCCTGCGCATGAAGGCGGACGGCCACACCGTGCTGCTCACGACCCACTACATAGACGAGGCCGAAGCTCTCTGCGACCGGGTCGCGGTGATCCACAAAGGCACGATCGTCGCGGCCGGCGGCACGCGCGAGCTCATGGGACAGTCCTCCGCCTTGCCATCGGTGACCGTCACAGCCACGCGGCCGCTGGATTACGCCGCGCTGGCATCGATCGCCGGCGCCGGCGATCTCGTGTGTGAGGGGCACACCGCGCGGTTCCACACCTCGGACGCCAACCGCGCGATCGCCCAGCTGGTCGCCATCCTGAACGACACGGGGACCGGGATCACCGAGCTGCACGTGCAGAAGGCGACGCTCGAGGACGTGTTCCTGGAGCTCACCAGCGCCGATGCGGACGCGCGGGAGGCGCGATGATGGACGCCTTCCTGCACCAGTTCCGCATCAGCCTGCGCCTGCACGCCCGCAACCGGATGGCGCTGATCTACAGCTACCTGTTTCCCACCATCTTCCTGATCGCGTTCTGGGTGCTGTACCGCTACGACCGCGTGCCGCTGGCGCGGCACATGGGCGAGCTGCTGACCGTGACCGCGCTCGGCGGCGCCTGTTTCGGGCTGCCGACCACGATGGTCAGCGAGCGCGAGCGCGGCGTGTGGCGGCGATACCGGCTGGCGCCGGTGCGGACCGGCATCCTGCTGGCGAGCACCGTCGCCGCACGTTACGTCCTGCTGGTGGTTGCCGGGCTGCTGCAGGTCGCGCTGGCGATGGCGGTCGGCATGCCGCTGCCGAGCCATCCGCTCGATCTGTGGATCGCCTTCTCGTTCGTCGCATTCGCGCTGCTCGGCCTCGGTCTGGTGATCGCCACTCTGGCCGACAACGTGCCGGCGGTCCAGGCGCTCGGCCAGTGCATCTTCCTGCCGATGTTGATCATCGGCGGCGTCGCCGTGCAGCTGTCGAGCCTGCCGGAGTGGGCGCAGCACGTCTCCGCCTTTTTTCCGGGACGGTACGCGGTCGAAGCGATGCAGTCGTCGGTCACCGGCCAGGGCCTCCGGGTCATGGGTTTCAGCCTGCTCGCGCTCTTCCTGATCGGCCTGGCCGGTTTCGTCGCCGGCATCAAAGAGTTCCGCTGGGACGCCCAGCAGCGTTTCGCGCAGCGGGGCGGCAAGGGCTGGATCGCCGTCGCGGTGGCGGCCTGGGCGACGGTCGGCCTGCTGGCCGAATCCCGCGGCCGCATCGGACCGGTCGAGATCGTTCCCGAGTACGCCGCCGAGCGAACAGCGCCACCACCGACGGCCCCCCGGTCACACCGTCTCCAGCCCCACCCGCGCCGTCGACGCCGACGACCGTCCCGGCCGCGCCGCGCCAACGGAGCAGCCACCGGCAGTTGCGACGCCGCCGGCCGCGGCCAAGAGCCCGACCACCACGAGCACCGTGCCACCCGCGGCCCCGCCCACCAAGGGCGAGATCGCGAAGCCCGCGCCCGCTCCAACACCGTCAACCGCGGGACCGCCTCCAGGGCTGCCGGAGCCCGCGTCGTGGCAGGCCGTCACCCCCGCACACATCGACGAGATCGTCTTCCAGCGGCTGCCGTCGGACTCAGGCGTGGTGTCGCCGGTGGCGCGGCCCGACGAGCCGCTCGATCCCGAGGTCGAAGCGGACCTCGAAGAAGTGCGGAGCCGGCTGGTCACGTGGGGTCCGGCGCACATCGCGGATCCGGTGCAGCGGGTCCGCAACGTGCTCTACGTCGCCGCGGTGCCCGACGTGTTCCAGCTGCCCCTCGAACGCCACCTCCCGCTCATCGTCTTCGAGCGCCTGCAAGGCGATATCCCCAAGGACGATCTGATCAAGCTGCTGTACTGGGTCGCGACGCATCCCGCGGGCGGCGACGACAGCGCCGTCGACGATCTCCGATCGGCCGGCCTCAAAGTGAACGGCCCGGGCGACATCGAGCAGGTCCGCGAACGGGTGATGCTCTATGCGTTGAAGCTGCTCGGCAGAGTCGCGGGCAAAATCCCGCAATAAACCGCGGATCCGCGATCCGCGGTCCGCAAGCTCGCGGGTTCGCGATTCGGGATTGGGATTCGGGATTCGGGATTTCTGATTAGGGATAAGGGATTAGATGATTCACTGCTGTTCCTGCTGATACAGCAGTGCCTGCTCGTCCGATTCGAAGAACAGCGACCATTCCTCGTCTCCGGCGAACTCCTCGTCTGGCGGCAGCAGCGATTGTGACGCGGCGACGCACACCCGGACCTGCAGCTCGGTCTCGGCGCGGCCCTTCATGGTGCCGATGGTGGGCGGCACGTCCGCATAGTCGCGGCCGACCGCGGTCCGGATGTGCCGTCCGCCGGCGATCACGCCGTTGGTCGGATCGACCACCCGGACCTGCAGCTCGGTCTCGGCGCGGCCCTTCATGGTGCCGATGGTCGGCGGCACGTCCGCATAGTCGCGGCCGACCGCGGTCCGGATGTGCCGTCCGCCGGCGATCACCCCGTTGGTCGGGTCGAACCCCACCCATCCCAGGCCGGGCAGCAGCGCTTCGACCCAGGCGTGGGTGGCGCCTTCCGCCGATCGGTCGTGGTGCAGCTCGTCGTGGTACAGATATCCGCTCACGTAGCGGCAGGGAATGCCGAGATTGCGGACCACCGCCAGCATGATGTGCGAGAAGTCCTGACACACCCCCTGCCGCGAGCCGAGGCTGACCTCGATCGGAGAGTTCACGGCGGTGCTCTTCTTCACGTACTCGAACTCCCCGTGGATGCCGTCGGCGACGGCGCTCAGCAGCGTCAACGGGTCGCGCCCATCCCGCTCGGCGAGCCCCAGCTCACGGGCGAAATCATCCAGCTGCGGGCTGGGTCGCGCGTATTGGCTGGGAAGCAGCATCGGCCACTGGTCGCCCTCCCGGATCATGCGATCGAGCTCCTGCCAGGCGTTCACCGGCAGCGCCGACGGAAGCGGGTCCGGCGGATCGAGGTTGACCAGCGCGTCGGCGACGATCGTCAGCGCACGGTGATGCGCCGGTAGATCGAAGTGATGCACGTGGTTGCCGAGATAGTCGATGAACGAGAAGATGCGCGCCTTCGGATTCACCGACAACTGGAAAGTGAAGCAGCGCTGCGCCTGATCGGTCCGCGGATGCATCCGGACTTCCATGATGCTCTGCCACACCGGGCGGCTGTAGCGGTAACGGGTGACGTGACGGATGGCGTAGAACATTACAAATCCCCAGCTCCTCCGCCTCCGCGCGCACACGCTGTATGCGCGCTTCGGCGAGACCTCGCCAGAGCTTGTCGCCCGTGGTTCTCGCGACAAGCGGAGGCGGGAAATCCCAAGCTCCAACCACTCCCAAATCCCAACTCCCAAGGCGTTCCAAGTCGCCAACTCCCAAAGGCCAAAGCGAGCCGGGAGCGATTGGCCTTTGGGAGGTGGGATTTTCCTTTGGGAGTTGGGATTTGGGAGTGGTTGGGATTTGGAGCGTGGAGCTTGGGATTTGTCACAGTTCCACTCTCCTCAGCTCTCGAACGCGATCTCAATCGGATAGTCGATATAGACATCGTGCACGGCCGCGTGGATGGCCCGGCACTGATCGAGCACGCCGTTCAGGAACGCGTGGAGATCGCCGGCGCGCAGCTCGCCGACGGTGGCGAACGCCAGCGACGATCGGAGGCGCCCGATCAGCCGGGCGATGTGCGCCCGCGACCGGCCGGTCGACTGTGCCGTAATCGACTTCAGCGCCACGTACATCCGTTCGACCGAGTAGCGCACCGAATAGGGGAACTCGGGGTACACCAGCAGCAGCTCGGCGACCCGATCCGGCTGCAGATCGGCGGTGAATACCTTGGTGTAGGAATCGAACGCCGCGCAGCTCGCGAGCAGCGCAATCCAGTCGAGATCGTCGGCCGGGGTATTGGCGCCGAAATAGGCATCGAGCAGCAACGAGACCGCGCAGGCACGCTCGGTGTACTTCCCGAGCTGCACGAACCGCCATCCCTCGCCGTGCGTCATCGTGGTCTCGCTGACCCCGTGGAACGCGTATGAGCCCTGGCGGACCGCGGTGACCAGCCGCATCACCGACTCGTCGTCTTCGACGCCGGCGCTGAGCGCGCCCGCCTCGTGATACAGCCGGTTCAACTGCTCCCACATCTCGGAGCTGATCTCTTCACGGACCTGGGAGGCGTTGTCGCGCGCCAGGGCTGAGGCAGGACATCATCGAGGATCGCTGGCTGGGATCGGCGGCGAGCCGGCGAATCGCCTCCTGCGGATCAGGATGCTCGGCGTCGATCCGCAGCCCCATCGCGGTGAGACCGCGATACCAGCGTTGATCAGTGGCGACCTCGACCCGGCTGAGCATCAGACTGTGAGTGGCGTCGATCACCCGCGCGATGTTGTCGGCGCGCTCGAAATAGCGGCTCATCCAATACAGGCTGTCGGCGACTCGGGAAAGCATTAATTGTGCTACTAGATCAAATCCCAAGCACCAAATCCCAAATCCCAACCACTCCCAACCTCCCAAATCCCAAAGCCAACGCCCAAGAGCCTGCAGTTGGAAGTTGGGAGTTGAGTTTGGGATTTGGAAGTTGGGAGTGGTTGGAGCTTGGGATTTGGAGCTTGGGATTTGACATGGCTACACCAACTCTCAACTCTGCAGCACCCAGGTGTCCTTCGACCCGCCGCCCTGCGACGAGTTCACGACCAGCGAGCCCTTGCGCAGCGCGACCCGGGTCAATCCGCCGGGCGCGATCGTGACCTTGTCGCCGTAGAGCACGTAAGGACGCAGATCGACGTGCCGCGGCTCGATGTTCCCGTCGACGAAGCACGGCGCGGTCGACAGCGCGAGGACCGGCTGCGCGATGTAGTTGCGCGGGTCGGCCACGATCCGGTCGCGCATCGCCAGGCGCTGCTCGTGGCTGCTGTGCGGGCCGATCAGCATGCCGTAGCCGCCCGACTCCCCCACGGCCTTGACCACGAACTCCTGCAGCCGATCGATCACGTGGGCGCGTTGGGTGTCGTCGGTCATCAGCAGCGTCTCGACGTTGTCGATGATCGGATCCTCGCCGAGGTAGTACTTGATGATGGCCGGCACGTAGGCGTAGATCGCCTTGTCGTCGGCGACGCCGGTGCCGAGCGCGTTGGCCAGCGTGACGTTGCCGGCGCGATAGGCGCTGAACAACCCCGGCGCGCCGAGCGCCGAGTCCACCCGGAACGCCAGCGGATCGAGGAAGTCGTCGTCGACGCGGCGGTAGATCACGTGCACCCGCTTCAACCCGCGGGTCGTCCGCATGTAGACCACGTTGTCGTGGACCACCAGATCGCGCCCCTCGACCAGCTCGATCCCCATCTGGCGGGCGAGGAACGAGTGCTCGTAGTAGGCGGAGTTGTAGACCCCCGGTGTCAGCAGCGCCACCGTCGGATCGGGACGGCCGTCCGGCGCCAGCGCCCGCAGCGTCGACAGCAGCGCCTGACTGTAGTGCTCGATCGGCCGGACGCCGCATTTGCGGAACAGCGTCGGGAAGATCTGCTTCATCACCTTGCGGCTCGAGAGCATGTAGGACACGCCGCTCGGCACCCGCAGGTTGTCCTCCAGCACCACGAAGCGGCCGTCGGGGAGCCGCACCAGATCGGTCCCCATCACGTTCACGTAGACGTCGCGCGGCACCCGCACGCCGCTCATCTGACGGCGGAAGTGGCGGCAGGTGTAGACCACGCTGCCCGGAATCACCCGATCGTGCAGGATCTTGCGCTCGTGGTAGATGTCCTTCAAGAACAGGTTGAGCGCGGTGATCCGCTGGGTGAGGCCGCGCTCGATCACATCCCAATCGGCCGCCGAGACGATGCGCGGCAGCAGGTCGTGCGGGAAGATGCGCTCGGTGGCCTCGTTGCGGCCGTAGACCGTGAAGGTGATGCCCTGGTTGAAGAACGTGAGATCCGCCTGCTGCTTGCTCCGCTGCAGCTCCTCGGGCGTCAGCTTGAGCAGCTCTTTGTGCAGCTTGCGGTAGGGACGACGAGGCTGCGCCTTGCCGTCGAACATCTCGTCGAAGGCATCGGACAGCGTGTAGCCGGAGAAGACGTCAACCGGAGACTGAGTGGGCACAGAGTTGCCGAGCCATGGGCGTCGCATCTGCCTATGCAACGGTCGAGCCGGATCGGAGTCCGCGCCGCGGGGGCTTAGGACCCGCACGCGTATGCACGGACGGGTCCTTAGGACCGCACCGGTTGCGGCTCGCTGGACCGGAGCGCGCCGGGCGCTTGCGTCGGGTCATCTCCAGGTTGAACCGCCCCCGGCCCGACGTCGGTCAATCGGAGCGGATCCTCGGCTCGGACCGCCGGCGGCGGGTCCTCGAACTTGATCTCAGGCAGCTGCTCGACCGCCCGCCGGAGCGACTGTTCCCAGGAGGCGTGAATCAGATTGAGATCGGGATCGGAGCCGCCGAGCCGTCGATACCGCGTGATGCGCAAGCTGTCACGCTTGTACAAGAGCAAGTCGATGGGCGGCCCGACGGTCACGTTCGAGCGCATCGTCGCGTCGAACGAGAGCAGCGCGTATTTGGCCGCGACTTCGAGCGAGGTCGCGGTCTGAATCCCGCGATCGAGGATCGGGCGGCCGTATTTCACTTCGCCGAGCTGCAGATACGGGGAATCTTCGGTCGCCTGCAGGGGATTCCCCTGCGGATAAATGAGATACAGCGTCGGCGCCTCGCCGCGGATCTGGCCGCCGAGCAGCAGGTTCACGTTGAAGCTGAAGTTGTCGCGCTCGAGCGAGGTGCGATCCACTTCGGAGACCTTCCGCACCGTTTCGCCGACGATCCGCGCCGCGTGATACATCGAGGGCGCCTGCGCGAGCCCCAGCCCGGCCTCGAAATCGACCCGCAGCAGCGAGATCACCGATTGGCTGATCGACAGGCTGCCGCTGGTCAGGATCACGAACACCCGTTCGCCCTCGGTGACGAAGCGATACATCTTGCGGCAGACGTTCACCTGATCGAACCCGGCGTTCGATCTCGAGTCCGAGGCCATCACCAGGCCTTCATCCGTCACGATCCCGAGGCAGTACGTCACGCGGGTAATGATACACGCTGCGTGCTAGACTGCTTTTCCGCCTGAGCGGGCACGGATTGTGCCTCCAACCAGCACTGGTTACCTATGCTCATTCGCCTCGGTTACGACATTCGCTTCGAAATCGCCGCGCCGGTGCCGATGACCGCGCTGTTGACCGTTCACCCGTCGCGCCGCCACGACCTGCGCGAGCCCGACCGGGTGCGCCTCGAGCCGGAGGTGCCGTCGGAGGATACCGCGATCTGTTCGGCAACCTGACCACCAGGTTCGTGGCGCCGCAGGGCTCGATTCGGCTGACGAATTCCACCCTCGTGGAGGATTCGGGGTTTCCCGATCCAATCAATCTCAGCGCCCGCGAAGTGCCGGTCGGCGAGCTGCCGCCCGAGACGCTGCGCTACCTGATGGCCAGCCGCTTCTGCGAGGTCGATCTGCTGTCGCCGATCGCGGTCGAGCTGTTCGGCGACACGCCGCGCGGCTGGGGACGAGTGCGGGCGATCTGTGACTGGGTCTACTCGAAGGTGACCTTCAGCTACCCGCACGCGCGCTCCACGCGCACCGCGCTCGATGTCTTCACCGAGCGGGTCGGGGTCTGCCGGGACTTCCAGCATCTGGCGATCACCTTCTGCCGCGCCATGAACATCCCGGCCCGCTACACTGCGGGCTACCTGGGCGACATCGGCGTGCCGCCGTCCGGACCGATGGACTTCAGCGCCTGGTTCGAGGCCTATCTCGAAGATCGCTGGTGGACCTTCGACGCCCGCCACAACCAGACCCGCATCGGCCGCGTCCTGCTCGCGACCGGCCTCGACGCCACCGACGTCGCGATCACCACCTCGTTCGGCGGCTCGAAGCTGAGTCACTTCGAAGTGGTGACCGACGAAATTGTCTAGAAGCGATTTGCCGCCCTACAGTGTCGTCGGACGACGGAGGGGACGGAGGCACCGGATCTCACAACGGAGCAACGAAGACACCGAAGAAATCGGAGCTGAATGAGGCCACGTTCCCGCTAATCGGCGCCTCAGTGGCGGGCGCGCTACGCGCGCGAGGGGGTGAGGGATCCCCGTGGACGTAAGCCAGACAACCAACCTGAACTGGCTTACGTCCACGAGGATCCCTCACCCCCTCCAGCCGGCCCGAAGGGCCGGCGCCGCCACTCATGACGCTCCGAATGACGACAACTCCGTTTGATTCCGTTCGCTCCGTTGCTCCGTTTTTGAGATCCGGTAGCTCCGTCCTCCTCCGTAAGCTCTGGGCGACGAAACTGTCGCGCGTTTTTTCAGCGACACACTTTCGTTCGCTCCTAAGCGAAGTGCACCCACAGCCCGATCACGAACAGCGCGAGCACGATCGTGCCGGCGAGCTGCAGCCGGAACAGCCGCTGCGATCGCGCCGAGCCGTGGATGAACGAGGACTCCAGGGTCTTGAACGTCAGGCCCCGCAGCTGGGCGAGCGGCGCGGGCGCGGTGGCCAGGGACACCGCGACCAGCAGCACCACGCTGATCGCGAACAGCAGGATCGCGAAATGGAGAAAGTTCATCGAGACGAACGTCGCCACGATCGGCGCCTGCGCCAGGGCGCTGTCGCGGTTCAGCTCCAGGATGAAGCGGGCCGCGCCGAGCACCGCGCCTGAGGCCAGCGCCGCGATCGCCCCGTGCCGGTTGGCGCGGGGCCAGGTGACCCCCAGCAGGAAGACCGCGGCAATCGGCGGACTGATGTACGCCTGGACGCTCTGCAGGTAAATGTAGACCTCGGTACTCAGATACTGGATGAATGGCACCCACAGGATGCCGAGCACGACCATGACCACGGTGAAGGCGCGGCCGACGGTGACCAGCCTGGCTTCGCTGGCGGACGGATTCAGCTTCTTGTAGACGTCGAACGTGACCAGCGTCGACGCGGAATTGAACGTCGCGGACAGCGACGACATCAGCGCGGCGAGCAGCGCCGCCACCATCAGCCCGATGACGCCAGGGGGCAGCAGCCGCACCACCAGCGTCGGGTACGCATCGTCTCCCTTGATGTCCGGATAGAGCGCGCGAGCGATCAGGCCGGGCAGCACCAGCACGAACACCGGCAGAATCTTCAGCGCGCCGCACAGCAGCGCGCCGGCACGGGCATCCTCCTCGCCCTTCGCGCCGAGCACGCGCTGGACGATCATCTGGTCGGTGCACCAGTACCAGATACCCAGAATCGGCGCGCCGAAGAAGATGCCGGTCCACGGAAACGCCGGATCGGTGACCGGCTTCATCATGTGGAAGAAGTCGGGAGGCAGCGCCTGGCGCAGACCGGCCATGCCACCGGCTTCAGCGAGCCCGATGACCGTGAGGGTGATTGCGCCGGCGAGCAGCACGATCGCCTGCACGAACTCGGTGTAGATGACCGCGGAGAGGCCGCCGAAGATCGTGTAGATGCCGGTCGCCACGACCATGACCGCCGCCGAGGTGTAGAAATCCCATCCGACCGTGGCTTTCAGGACCAGCGCACCCGCGTAGAGCGACACCGAGATCTTCGTGAACACGTAGGCCAGGATTGACACGGTGGTCAGGTACCAACGGCACGCCGGACCGTAGCGGCGCTCGAGGAACTCCGGCATCGTGTAGACGTTGGTGCGCAGATAGAACGGCACGAACACCCACGCCAGGGTCATGCACATGAACACCGCGAGCCATTCGAAGTGGCCGACCGCCAGGCCCGAGCTCGCCCCGGAACCTGCCAGCCCGATGAAATGCTCGCTCGAGATGTTGGCCGCGAAGAGCGACGCCCCGATCGCCACCCACCCCACGCTCTTGTCCGCCAGGAAGTAGCTGCGGCTGGTCCGGGCACGCCTGAAGAAATAGATGCCGATGCCGAACACAATCGCGAAGTAGACGAGGACGATGGCGTTGTCGAGTGCGCTCATGATGAGAATGCGGATGCGTTAGCGGTTGGCCTGATAGACCCGAACCTGCGCGATCGCCCATTGCTCGCCGCTCGCCGCCGAGCCGGTCTGCGTGATGCGGATGAACCTGGCGTCCGACGGCGCGAACCGTATCACCGTCGTCGGGGTGGCTCCGGTGCCTTGCGCCACCGGCGTGCCCCAACTCGTACCATCCATCGACAACTGCACGGTGTACGCAACCGGACCGGCAACGGGCACCGGTGGGCCGCCGCGGCCTCGGGCCCCCGGCGGCGGCGCACCGCGGCCCGCGCCCGGACCGCCGCGGCCAGCGCCTCCTCTTCCCCTGCCTCCGCCGAAGCTGAAGGGCACCGCGGTGTCGACCTGAATCTCGGTGACCGTCGCCGGCTGCGACAGCTCAATCTGGAACCACATCCCCGGCTGCTGTGGCGCTCCCGCGGTGTCCCACCGGCCGAACGGCACGGTGCCGGTGGCGTTGCCGACCGCCTCGGCGTTGTGACTCGCCGACAGCCGCCACTGATCGGCATTGGCCATCAGTTGTGGCAGCGACAGCTCGAGCTCGGGCAGGGTCCAGGGCGTCTTGCGCGGCGACTGACCACGGACGAAGGCGACCTGCGCCGGCGTCACGAACAACCCCGAGTTGCCGAAGCTGTTGCGCACGTAGTTGGCGATGTCGGCGATCCACTCGTCGGGATTGGTGCCCATCGGCACCATCACTCCGCCGGGATATTCCTTGTCGCCGAGCGGACCGGTGAGCCCGTGCAGCAGCACCTTGATCACGTAGTCGCGGTGTCCGCTGATCCGCGGCGACCCGGCCAGCGGCGGCGCCAGCCGCGTGCCCTCCGGCGCCCCGGCCATCGGTGTCCCGGCGCCGTCGGGTGCATGACAGGCGGCGCAGATCTCCTTGTAGATCGCCTCGCCGCGCCGCAGCGCCCGGCGCTGATCGGTCGAGAAGTTGAACGCACTGACCGCGGTGTCGGCCAGTGAAGGCTGCTGCCCGAGCGACCTCGACGGCTTGAGGATCTGCGTGCCGATCTCGCGGACGCCGCGCACCGTCGTCGCGGCGACCGCGCCGCCAATCATCTTGTCGTAGCCGGGAATCTTGTGGAGGTTGAGCGTCAACATCGCCTGGATGACGACGTTCGGATCCCGGTCCTCCATCATCGCCTGATAGTCGCCGGCGAACGACGAGTCCCTGGCCTTGAACAGCGTCTCGCTGGCCCTGATCGCCTGGATCCGGATCTGCGGATCCGGACTCTTCATCAGCTCGCGCGCCAGTGCGGCATCGAGCGACTGCAGTCCTTCGAGCGTCCACAGCGCATGAATTCTCGCGAGCTGGTTGCCGCTGCTCCGGGCCATGGTCCGCAGCGCCGGCGCCACGCTCTTGTCGTTCCTGAGCACCAGCAGCTTTTGTGCGGTGTCCCGCCACCAGCCGTGCTCGTGCTCGAGATGCTTCACGAGCTGCGCCGGCGTCTCGCTGTACATGCGGGGCCGGGTGCGGTCAGGCGACGTGCTCTCGTGAGTGACCTTCCAGATGCGTCCCAGGTTGTGCTGCGCATCCAGTTTGTACTGGTCGATCTTGCGGCGCAGGTACGAATTGGGCCCGACGAACTGCGCATCCTGGATGATGCCGGTATACATGTCGACGACGAGCAGCGAGCCGTCGGGGGCGTTGTGCACGGCCACCGGACGGAACAGGGGATCGGTGGAGCGCAGGAATTCGGATTTCGGATAGGCGTTCTGCAGCTGGGTGAGGCCGTCGCGCACCACCACCTTGGCGCGGCGCACGATCCGGCCGACCGGCTCGCCGAAAAAGAGATCGCCGACCACATCCTTCGGTAGCCGGTGGCCACGGTAGATCTCGACGCCTGACGCGGCAGTGAAATGATTGAGCGTGCCGTCCGGCAGGCGCACCCGGTTCATGCCGCCCTGCATGTCGGCGATGCTGCCGGGCGCGGGCCACGGCACCTGGAAGTCGGGCTCGAAGTTGTCGGGCACGTTGAAGGCGCCGTAGGCGATTGGCGCCTGGAAGTTCACCGGACCAGTCTCCCCGCCGCCGTCCACCCACCAGGTCTTGCCGTAGTTGTCCTGCGCCGACCACCACTGCCCGCCGTTCGGCTCGGTCTCTTCGCGGAGCACCTTACCGTCGGCGCCGATCCTCAGCCGGAACGGGTTGTAGGTCATGTAGAGCCAGTTGTCGAGCGCCCAGGTGAGGCCGCCCGGCTGCCACTCCATGTTCGTGACCCGGCCCACGTTCGAATAGAACAGTTCCTTCCGGTCCGAAACGCCATCGCCGTCGGTATCCGTGTACTTGAACATGTCGCGGTTGTCGGTCTCGAGCACGAGGATCACGCCGTCCTGGAGGGGAAAGGCGATCCGCGGCATTACCAGCTTGTCGGCGAAGACGGTGTGCGTGTCGTAGGTCCCGTCGCCATCCGAATCCTCGTGGCGCGAGATCCGGCTGATCGGAGCGCGCGAGTTGGACCCGTCGGCGTCCTGCATGTAGGACCGCATCTCGAGCACGTACATCCGGCCGTTGCCGTCGAACGTCACGCCGACCGGATCCTGAATCAGCGGATCGGTGAGGACCGGCTCGATGCGATAGCCCGGCGGCAGCAGGAAGCGTTTCCGCTGCTCCTCTGGCGACAGCCTGACGACGGGAGGCTTCTCACTGAAATCGGCGCCCATCGCGATCTGGGTGTCGAGCGCGCCTCGGCCCGCGGCCGGCGGCTGTGGCGGCTGCGCCGCCGGAGCAGTCGGCGGGGACGGCGCCTGGGTGATGACGAGCGCTCCGAAGAGCGCGCACAAGGACGCGACCGAACAGGCACGAACGAGGAGTCTGGACATGGATGACCGTCGGTGAACCGAGACAGTCGAAGAGTGTATCCCTAGTGATCCTTGATGGGGGGCGTGAGCCGACGGGAGGGGACGAAGGTACCGGATCTCAAAAACGGAGCAACGGCGCCAACGAAGCAAACGGAAAAGAAAACGAAATTTTTTGTGATCCGGCACCTCCCGCCTCCCGGTCGCGGACGGGTTTAAGATGCGCGTGTGGCGTTGAGCGGGCGGGCTCGTTCGTATGTAACCGCGCTGGGTGCGGCCCTCGCCGTCGTGGCAGCGCTCCGGGCGCTCCCGGGCGTGGACGGCCCGGTCGCCCTCTCTCAGTCCGCCACGACCTTTGCCGCATCGATAGCCAACCTTTCCGAGCCCGCCGGTTACTTCGACACCGACAACCTGATCTCGAACGAGCGGTCTTACCTCCAGGTGATCCCGGATCTGCGGCGGCTGTCAGTCCGCGGCGGCGCCTACATCGGCGTCGGTCCCGATCAGAACTTCTCCTACATCGCCGAGGTGCGGCCGGCGATCGCGTTCATCATCGACGTGCGCCGCGACAACCTGCTGCTGCATCTGCTCTTCAAGGCGCTCTTCGAGCTGTCCGAGACCCGCCTGGAGTACCTCGCCCACCTGACCGGTCGGCCGTTGCCGCCGGCGGTGAACGGGTGGCGCGGCGCTCCCATCGATCGGCTGATTGGCTACTTCGACAAGACTCCCCTCAGCCGCGAGGCGGTCGAGGCGCGCCGCCTCCGGATCGATGAGGCGATCCGCCGCACCGGCGTGCCGCTCACCGCCGACGACCTGGCCACGATCGCCGCCTTCCACCGGCGCTTCATGGAGGACGGCCTGTCGCTGCGCTTCAACAGCGCCGGCCGGCCGCCGCAGGCCCACTACCCGACGTATCGCGATCTGCTGCTCGAGACGGATGCCGGCGGCAGCCAGACCAACTACCTTGCGTCGGAGGAGATGTTCCAGTTCGTGAAGTCGATGCAAGCGCAGGATCGCATCGTGCCGGTGGTTGGCGACGTCAGCGGTCCATCGGCGCTGCAGGCGGTCGGGCGCGCGATCGCCGCGCGGGGCGAGCGGCTGTCGGCCTTCTATGTCTCGAACGTCGAGTTCTATCTGTTCGGCCAGGGCGCATTCCCGCGCTTCGTCGCCAACCTGCGCGGCATCCCGCGGAGCAAGCAGGCGGTGCTGATTCGATCGGTGTTCGGCCGCTATTCGACCTTCGGACGTCCCGGCGACGCCAGCCAGTCCCAGCTGCACGGGCTCGACGACCTGCTCGGCGGCTACGAGGGTGGGCGCTATCGATCGTATGGGGAGCTCGTGGGCCGCTAACCCTTCGCTGTCCGCGGGTTCGCGGGCTCGCAGGCTCGATTCGGGGTAATCAGAAGGTCTGATGCCAATCCAAGCGACTCGTTGCCTCTAGCCAGCGGCGACCGCGAGCCCGCGAACCGCGAACCCGCGGACGACGGACCGCAGACGACGGACCGCGGCCCGCGGTCACGTCGGGCGCATCGCCCGATCGAGCACCGCGCCGGCCCGCCTCACGATCTCCGGAAGAGCCTGCACATCCGCGAGCGCGGTGTGGAAATTGACGATGCAGGCGCGCAGGACGTAGCGGCCGGACACGATCGCGTTCGAGACGAAGGCCTCGCCGCCGCGCTGCAGCGCGTCGAGCAGGGCGCGGTTCAAGGCGTCCAGGTACTCCACCACCGCCGGACTGGCGTTGCCGCGCAGATCGGCGGGCACATAGCGGAACGTGGTGATGCTCAGCTCCTGGGTGATCACTTCGAGCTCCGGGTGCGCGGCAATCGCCTCGGCCATGGCCCGCGACAGCGCGATGTCGTCGGCGATCATCCGGCGGTAGCCGGACGCGCCGGCCTGCCGCAGCGCCAGCCAGACCTTGAGTGCCCGGAATCCGCGTGAGTTCTGCGGCCCGAAGTCGACGTAGTTCGTCGCCTGCTCGTTGAAGTGGTAGTAGGGCGGGTGATACGAGAACGCGCGCCGCAGCGCATCGGCGTCACGGACGAGGGCGCACCCGGCTTCGAGCGGTGCGTACAGCCACTTGTGCGGATCCACGGCGACCGAGTCCGCGGCCGCGAGCGCGCGGAGATCGGCGGGCGCGTCGGGCACCGCCGCGGCGAACCCGCCGTAGGCACCGTCGACGTGGAACCACACCCGGTGCTGCCGGCACAGCGCGGCGATCGCCTCGAGCGGATCCACCGCACCGGTGCTCACGGAACCGGCCGTGCCGACCACGATGAACGGCAGATCGCCCGCGGCTTCATCTTCCGCGAGGCGCCGGGCGAGCACCGCGACGTCCATCCGCTGCGCCTGGTCGGTCGGAATCCATCTGATTCCCGCGGTGCCGATGCCGGCCAGGTCCGCCGCCTTCTGGATCCAGGTATGGGTCTCCGCCGAGGCGTAGCAGCGCAGCGGCGGCCGGGTGCCGTCGTTGACGCCGTCGGCGCGCACATCCCAGCGGGCACCCGCGGCGCGCGCGGCGAGGAAGCAGACCATGTTGGCCATGTTGCCGCCGCTCACCAGCAGCCCGCCGCTCGTCGCGGGATAGCCAATCAGCTCGGCGATCCACCGGATCGTCTGCCCTTCGATCTCTGAGGCCGCCGGCGACAACAGCCAGCCGCCCACGTTGGGATTCACGGCCGCGGCGAGGAGGTCGCCGAGCATCCCGATCGGGGCCGGAGACGAGGTGATGTAGCCGAAGAATCGCGGGTGCCCGTTGAAGAGCGAGTGATCGGCAATCAGCCGGGCCGCGAGGTCGAGAATCGCGGCCGGGTCGTCTCCCTCCTCGGGCAACGCCCCATTCAGCCCGAGCGCCTCGCGGATGATTGACGGCGATGCGTCGCGGGTGACCGGCCGCTCCGGAATCGAGGCCAGCAGGTCCGCGATCCGATCGACGAGTTGATGCCCGATCGCGCGGAAGCGATCGGGAGCGATGTCCAGCGGCGCGTGGCGGGATGACAAGCGGCTAGTGTAGCGCTACGCCTCAGGACGACAAGCCTGCGGAGCAGACGGAGGTACCGGATCTCAAAAACGGAGCAACGGAGAAAACGGAGGTATCGGAAAAGAAGAACTAAATTTTCTTTTCCGTTTCCTTCGTTAGCTTCGTTACTCCGTTTTGAGATCCGGTACCTCCGTGCCCTTCGTCAGCTCGCTCAGGGCGTCACCGGCGGCGCGACGATCCCGCGGCGCGGCCGGCGGGACTGCCAGCCGCTCAAGGCGGTGCTCAGCATCGCCCCGAACCCGCTGGCCCAGGCCAGCAGCTCCAGCGTGAAGCCAATCCCCACCAGCAGCACCGCGGCCGGCGTCACCGGCCAGCCGACGACCGACAGCAGACGGCCGAGGATGACCGGCGAGAGGATCACCAGCACGCCGACCACCACCGCCATGTACGGAGTCTGCGCACCGGGCGAATAGCGCCGCTGCACCGCGTTCCCGATCGCGGCCGCGGTGCCGGTGAAGCCGACGAGCGCCATGATGATCAGCCCCAGGACCACGAACGGCAGCAGCAGCAGGAGCGGGATGCCGATGATCGAGATCGACAGCACGATCGCGGTCAGGAGCAGCACCGGCAGCACCAGCACCTCGGCGACCAGGCCGATGATCGTGACCTTCAGCGGGTTGCTGCTGACCCGCTCGGCCGAGGCGTCGACGCTGCGCCCCGCGACGATCAGCGCGAGGCCGGTCAGCAGCAGCAGCAGTGTGAGCCGCACCCCAGTGCCAATCAGCCGGGGCAACGCGCCGAACGGAAAGAACGACCCGTCGAACCAGTCGCCCGGCCATCCCCGGAAGTGGATTGGGAAGTTCGAGTCGCTCAGCGCGACTTCCGTGACCCCGCCTCGGGTCTGGGCTCCGACATTGCGGACGACCCGGCCGCCCACCGACACCACATCCCCACCGACGATCGCATCCTCGCCGAGCACCACCGAGCCCATGACCGCGACCACCTGGTCGCCCACTTTTCCGTTGACCCGGACCGAGCCGAACACCGCGACCACTTGCCCATCGATCTGCTCGTCGCGGTCCACGACCACGTTGCCGAAGATCCTGACGCGATCGCCTCGCGACACTCGCGGGAACACCCGTGAGTCGCGCTCGGCGGCGCGCGTCTCGCGGGTCCGGCTGCGCCCGCTCGAGCGGCGGGTCGGGCGCCTGCGGAGCGGCGGCGGGTGCCGGCGGCGCCGGGGGGGCGCCGAACGCGCGCAGCTCGTCGGCGGGCAAGTACGACAGCCGCAGCACGCGCGTCGGCGTGGTCGCCGAGCCGATCGCGCAGCTCGCGGCCGGTCACGGCCGCGCCGTTGACGAGTATGGCGCCGGCGGTGACTTCGACCAGCCGCACGTCGCCGCGCTCCTTCGGCCGCAACGCCACCCCGTCGGTCAACGGCACCAGGTCATAGTCGCGCTGGAGCTGCGCTCGCAGCGCTCGGTGTTCGTCCGGGCGCGGCTGGGGCTGGGCCCCTGCCGCGCCGCCGTTCCACAGAATGGTCGCGAGGACCAGAACACTCGGCGTCAGGGCTCTCATCGGAAGGACTCCCTATCGGAACGCAGGAGCCGCTGCAGCGCGATCAGCGCCGCGACGGCAATCCCCTGCACAGCAAGAATCGTAGTGGTCGCCGACGGACTCGTCAGCACACCGGCCGCGGCGCGGCCGAGACTGCCGGCGATGCTCCAGATGCCGCCGCCCTCGGACGCCGGCGTCGCCGTCCTGACGACCAGGCTCACCAGGAGGTCGAGCGCACCAACGACCACGGCGGAGAAGGCGGACATCATCAGCCCCGACGTGGTGTAGACGAGGACGATGGCCGCGGCGATCGCCAGCGGCAGCCCGATCGCGCGCACCCGGCGCGCGCGCCTGGCGTCGGCGGCGGCGGCGGCCGCGACGGCGCCCATGGTTGCCGCCATGAACTGGCTCGTCGGCAGATCCGGACCCGGCGCCGCGCGAAACACCTTCGCGAACAGCGCGTCGGCGTCGTCGTCCTCCCCGGCCTGTTCGGCCTCCGTCCATCGCCGCCAGTCGCGGCTCCTCTGATCGTTCATGGCTGGTCCATCGTCTCGTCGTCTGCAGACGGCTACGTCCTCATCGTCTTCCAGGGGGCCTGCCCTGAGCGAAGTCGAAGGGCCGTCAGAAGGCTTACGGGCCGGACGGCGTTCCGTTGCAGGGCCCTTCGACTCCGCTCAGGGCAGGCCTGTAGTCCGCCTCAGCGCGACGGCGTCCATCCGATGGCCTCCAGCGCCTGAGCCAGCTCCTTGCGGGCGCGATGGACGTAGGTGCGGGCCGTGACCTCGGGCACGCCCAGAATCTGGCCGATTTCATCGAACGGCAGGTCCTGGTCGTAACGGAGGGCGATGGCCGCGCGGTACCCGGGCCGCAGCGCCTGCAGTGCCTGACCGAGCGCCGCGCCAAGCGCCGCCTGCTCGAGGCCGTCGGCCACTGGCGGCGCCGGGGGATCGCGGCGGCGATCGCCGGCGGAGAGCGCGTCGAGCTCGACGATCTCCGGCTTGATCCGCCGGAGCGCGTCCAGCGTCGTGTTGTGCGCGATCCGGAACAACCAGCTGGAGAGCCGGCGCGCCGGGTCGAAAGTGCCAAGATTGCGGAAGGCCTTGACGAACGTGTCCTGGGCGAGGTCCTCCGCCAGCGCCCGGTCGCCGGTCATCCGCGCGATCAGGCCGATCACCGGACGCTGATACCGCCGGACGATCTGCTCGAATGCTTCCTGCGAACCGCCGCGCGCCTCCGAGACGAGACGCGCCTCAGCGATGATCTCGAGATCGAGCGGGATGTCTGGCACGTTCCGACATGCTTACGTAGTTCGCTGCGGCGGCGTTGCAGGCGAAACGGATGTGCCCCCGCGGTGTGCAGCAATGTGCCGCTTGGAGTTGTTGGGGGACGGCTCGACGCGCCTGCCTTCACAGGGGGCTAGGAGATCAGGAGAAATTCTTGTTTTCTCAAAAATCATGGTTTCCTCCTGATCTCCTTTCCTCCTGTAGGTTTTGGGAGCGGCTGTCGCTCGGCCAATGTTCTCGCGCAGCTTGTTGACCTTGTGCGGCGACGTTCGTATCCTCCCTACCCATGACGAGAACCGTTGCCGCCGCGCTGTCGCTGCTGGTCTGCACCGCCGCGATCTCCGCGCGCTCCCGGAGCCAGGAACCACAGCCGCCGAATCCCGATGCGCACTATCAGCTCGGACCCGACTCGCTGCCGCGAGAAGGCGTCGCCAAGGGAGAGGTGCGTGGCCCGTTCACGCTTCCAAGCCAGGCCTACCCGGGCACCCAGCACACCTACTGGGTCTACGTGCCGGCGCAGTACGACCCGGCGGTGCCGGCCAGCCTGATGATCTTCAACGACGGCCAGGCCTTCAAGAACATGGAAGGGGACCTGCGCACGCCGAACGTGCTCGACAACCTGATCGATCGGCGTGAGATTCCGGTGATGCTGTCGGTGTTCATCAATCCGGGCCGGACGCCGGAACAGCCGGAGCCGACGCCGCAGGAATGGGGCGACCGCACCACGAACCGGCCGACGGAATACAACACGCTCGACGACAAGTACGCGCGCGTGATCGTCGACGAGCTGATGCCCGCGCTGTCCAAGGACTACAACATCGCGAAGGATCCGGAGCGGCGCGGCATCGGCGGCGCGAGCTCGGGAGCGATCGCGGCGTTCACGGTCGCGTGGCAGCGGCCAAACGACTTCCGCAAGGTGCTGAGCATGATCGGGAGCTTCACGGATCTGCGCGGCGGCCATGCTTACGCCGACCTGGTCCGCAGCAGCGACAAGAAACCGATCCGGATTTTCCTGCAGGACGGCCGCAACGATAACCGCGGCGTCGGACGCGACGGCAACTACAACCAGAAGCGCGACTGGTTCTTCCAGAACGTGCGGTTGATGCAGGCGCTGCGGGACAAGGGCTACGACCTGAACTATCAGTGGGGGATCGGGCGGCACAGCCAGAAGCACGGCGGCTCGATCTTTCCGGACATGATGCGCTGGTTGTGGCGGGATCACCCGGTCTCGACCGACGTCAAGGACATGGTCGAGCGGTCGTTCAACAAGCCCGGGGAGAAGAAGTAACGGCTGGGGTCTGGGCGCCGGCACACTGGGAACCGCAGGTGCCTCTTTCGGCGCGCGCGGTCTCCTTTATCGGCAAGACTAGCGCCGCCGGGTCCGGATGCTTCGGTCGTCGTCCTCGTCGTCAGGTCCGTCGGCCAGCCGCACCTGCACTGACGACAGGGTCACTCCGGCGAGCCACGGCCTGGCCCGCGGATCGCGGCCGGATGCGCGAGATACGGGCTCGTCTTCAGGCATGATTCGCACACCCCCGAAGACGTTCTCCATGACGTCGATGAACGGTTTTCGCCGATTGGCCGCGCCCACGTGGCACGAGGGCTGCACGACCAGTACCGCTCCGACCTGAACCGTATCGACGTCATGAAGAATGCGCCTGACGCGCTCGCTACTCGAGGCTGAAGTCCACCGTCACGTTAAACGCGACGTCCACCGGCTTTCCGTTGAGCAGCGTCGGGCTGAACTTCCACTGCCGCACCGCGTCGGTCGCGGCCGTGGCGAAGTCCGGATGCACGTTGTCGCTGACCACCCGGGTGGAGATGACGGATCCATCTGAGCTGACAATGGCCTCGATACTCACGACCCCGGACCGCCCCGCCTGGCGCATGCTCGGCGGATAGATGGGATTGACGTTGACCAGCTTCGTCGGGGCCTTGATATTCCCGCCGACTCGGACCGGCGTCGGTCCAGGCACCCCGGGACGGGGCTGCGTGGCCGGCTCCCGCTTGGCGCGGACCGAAATCATCTCCGTCAGCTTTCCGACCTGCAGTGTCAGCACGCGGTCCCAGTCGCCGGCCTCTTTCAGCTCGAACTGCTGCCGCACGCCGATGAAGCCTGGCAGGGCCGCTTCGAGCACGTAGCGGCCGGGGGCTGCATTGGGAAACGAGAACCGTCCGGCGGCGTCGCTGGTCGCCTTGGACTTCGCGTCCTGCCCCGTGGACAAGCTGAGCTCCACGCCGGGCATGACCGCACCGCTGCCGTCGTAGATGGTGCCGACCAGCTGACCCGACCGGCTCTGCTCCGTGTGCACCGCGGCAGCGCTGAGCATGGCCACCGCGAGCACGACACCAGACAGGACGAGCGACCGGGATGAAAGCGCACGACGATTGCGAGCACCGTTGAGCATGGCGGTGATTCTCCTTTCGAGACTGGAACGGCGGGCCATCGGCACGGCCGGGACCCATCTGTAATCCGATCGGCCGGCCCGGGCGATCTGCAGCAGGTGTCCGGCATACGCCTGCGGCGCGACCCCGGCGGCCAGCACCAGGTCGTCACAGGCGTGTTCACTTTCGCGCCGCAGCTGGCCGGACGCGATCCACATCAAGGGCTGGAACCAATAGAGACGGCGAGCCAGGTCCGCCGCCATCTGCACGGCCCAGTCGTGCCGGCGCACGTGCGCGAGCTCGTGACAGGCCACGACGCGAATGCGCTCGTCGCTCCAGCCGGACGCAGCGCCGGGCACGAAGATCCGCGGCCGGAGCCACCCTGAAGTCGCGAGCAAATCGGCGGATTCGGTCTGCAGGACCGTCACCCGGTGCCGGATCCCGTAGCGGGCGGCGACCTCGTCTACCGTGCGTTGCCAGCGAAGGTCGTCGGCCGGGCGCGCGCGCGCGGCGATCTGCGACAGCCGCAGCAGCTGCGCGAACATCGACAGGACGCCAATCGCCACACCGATCGCCCAGATCGCTCCGAGCGCGATCGACCAGTCGCGAGCCGGCGCGGCGGCCGCAGCCGTCACCGGCACCGGCACGACGGCCTCGCTCGCGGACGCGTCGAACACCTGGAGGACTGGCGCGGGCACCGCGGCGACCGACCAGTCAGGTACGATCCAGGCGAGCGGCGCGGCCACAGCCGCCGCCGCGATAGTGGCGGCCAGCACCCAATGCTGCAGCGCGGCGGATCGCCGCCGCAGCAACAGCGCGGCCCCGAGACCGGCGAGCAGCACCGCCGAGGATCGAACCAGGGCATCCAGCAGCAGTGGCGTCATTTCGAGTCCTTCCGCGCGTGGTCGACCAGCTGCGCAATCCGGTCCAGATCCTCCTGCGACAGCCGGCCGCGCTCGCCGCCGAGCAGCGCGGCGACGACATTGGCGTGGGAGCCGTCGAAGAAGGTCTCGACCAGGTGTTTGAGCGCGGACCGGCGCGCCGAGTGGCGCGGCACAATCGGCATGTAGACGTAGCGCAAGCCGTGCTCCTCGTGCCGCACGTGCCCCTTGGCCTCGAGCACGCGCAGCTGGGTCCGCACGGTCGAGTAGCTCGGCGCCCCGGTGAGCGCCGCCATGATCTCCCCGGCGGTGGCCCGTCCCCGCCGGTACAACGCGTCCATAATCTGACGTTCCCGCTTCGTGAGCGCCGCATGGGCTCGGCTGGACATGCGAGTTTTATAACACCTTACGGTATGCATAGCAACTCGTTGGCGCCACTTCGTAATCCCATCACCTTCCGCGATCGCCTGGCGCGGCTGCGGGGCTCGACGGTCGAGCTCGATCTCGGCCGCTACCTGCCGGCGCTCGCTGAGATCACCGCGCTCGAGGCCGGGCTGCGCGATCGGCCGGAGGCCGCGCTGGCGGCAGAGGCGAGCCAGTTGCGGCAGCAGGCGCGCGCCGGCGGGCCGCGGCCGGCGCTGCGCACCGCCTGCTACGCGCTGGCGCGCGAGTGCGCACGCCGGACCCTCGGCCTGCGCCCGTTCGACGTCCAGATCGTCGCCGCGCTCGCCATGGACGAAGGGGCCATCGTCGAGATGCAGACCGGCGAGGGCAAGACGCTCGCGGCGGTCCTGCCGGCGGCGCTCAACGCGCTCGGCGGCGATGGCGTGCACGTGCTCACCTTCAACGACTATCTGGCCCGCAGAGATGCCGACTGGATGCGGCCCATCTACCAGGCGCTCGGCCTGACCGTGGCCTTCGTCCAGGAAGGGATGCCGCCCGCCGCGCGCCGCCGCGCCTACGCCGCCGACGTCACCTACGTCACCGCGAAGGAAGCCGGGTTCGACCACCTCCGCGACCTGCTCGCGAGACGGCGCGAGCAGGTGGTGCACCGGGCCTTTCGCTTCGCACTGATAGACGAGGCGGACTCGATTCTGATCGACGAAGCGCGGGTCCCGCTGGTCATCGCCGGATCGGCGGAGCGGCCGGCCGCGTCCTCGCAGATCGCGTCGCGGCTGGTGGCCGCCCTCCTTCCGGGCGTGCACTACGACCGCGACGAGTACGGCCGCGACGTCGAGCTGACCGAGGCCGGGGTCGAGCATCTCGAGCGGGTGCTCGGCGGCGGCAGCCTGCACATCGAGGCCAACCTGCCGCTGCTGACCGAGATCAACTGCGCGCTGCACGCCCGCGTGCTGCTGCGGCGCGACGTCGACTACCTGGTGCGCGACGGCCGCATCGGGGTCATCGACGAGCACACCGGCCGCGTGGTCGAGGATCGGCACTGGCCCGACGGCCTGCAGGCCGCGCTCGAAGCGAAAGAGGGCCTCGATCGGCGGCCCGATGGCCGCATCCTCGGCTCGATCACGCTGCAGCATTTCATCCGCGGCTATCCGCGGGTCTGCGGGATGACCGGCACCGCCAGAGCGGCCGCCGCGGAGCTCGAGGAAACCTACGGGTTGCGGGTGACGGTGATTCCAACCAACCGGCCGATGATTCGCGTCGACCATCCCGATCACGTGTTCGTCACGCGGGAAGCGAAGGACCACGCGATCCTGGACGAGATCGGGCGGGTCCATCGCACCGGCCGGCCGATCCTGGTCGGCACGGTGAGCGTCGAGGAATCCGAACGGCTGGCAGCGCGGCTGGTCGCGGCCGGGATCCCCTGCGAGGTGTTGAACGCGCGGCAATGACGAAGCCGAAGCCCGTGTCATCGCCGCGGCCGGCGCGGTCGGCGCGGTGACGATCTCGACCAACATGGCCGGCCGCGGAACCGATATCCGGCTGGGGGGATCGGCCGGGCCTGAAGACCCGGACCGACCCGGCGCGGACCATCTCGGCGGCCTCTATGTGATCGGCACCAACCGTCATGAAAGCGAGCGGGTCGATCTCCAGCTGCGCGGCCGCGCCGGCCGCCAGGGAGATCCCGGCGAGTCACGCTTCTTCGTGTCCCTCGAGGATCCGCTGCTGGTGCAGTTCGGCATCCAGTCGCTCCTCGCCGGCCGCTTCGCCGCCGCCGACCCGGCCGCCCCGATCACCAACCCGATCGTGATCGCGGAGGTCGCGAGGGCGCAGCGGATCGTCGACCAGCAGAACTTCGAGATCCGGCGAACGCTGGCGCGCTATTCCCAGGTTCTCGAGGAACAGCGGGTGTCGCTGATGACCCGGCGCAGCGCGATCCTCGAGGATCGCGACGAGCCGGATGTCTGGAACACGGCGCCGGACCGGGTCGGACCCCTGATGGCGCAAGCAGGCGCGGCGGCAGGTACGAGACGCCGAGCGGCTGGTCACGCTCTGGTGCATCGACCAGGCGTGGTGCGAACACCTCGCGGTCGCCGGCGATTTGCGCGAAGGCATTCACCTGGTCGCGCTGGGCGGCCACGATCCGCTGTCGCGGTTCACCAGCGAGCTGAGGACGCGGTTCAATCGGATCGACGAGCACATCGACGCCGCGATCCTCGACGCGCTCGACCACGTCGCGTTCCACGACGGCCGCCTGGTGCTCCCGGACGACGTCCTCAAGGGGCCCTCGTCCACCTGGACCTATCTGGTCAACGACGACCCGTTCCGCAATCAGATCGGCATGATGCTGACCGGCCCCGGCAAGGCGACCTTCGGCATCGGCGCCGCGCTGATGGCAATGCCGCTGCTGCTGGCGTGGGGAGTGATCGATCGGCTGTTCAAGAAGCGGCCGCCGCGCAGGTAGGAGACGTGGATGTCAAATCCCAAGCTCCAAATCCCAAGATCCAACCACTCCCAAGCTCCAACTCCCAAACCTAACTCCCGACTCCCAGCTCCCACCCTCCTAACCGCGCGCTTGGGATTCTGGGAGTTGCCAGTTGGGTTGGGCGTTGGGAGTTGGGAGTGGTTGGGATTTGGAGCTTGGAGCTTGGGATTTGATCTGGGCTCTCGACTTCATCCCCCGGCCATCGCCCCGACCACCAGGTAGGGCTCGCGCCCCTCGCGCACCGCATCCGGGAGCGGCGCGTCGAGCGGCTCGTGTGACAGGTCCTCGCCGCAGGCGAAGAACCGCACGAACGGACGTCGCTTCAGCGTGAGGTGATCGCGGATCGTGCCGCACAGCACCGGATGCTGCGACTCCAGCGCATCGATCACCGTCCGCTGTGTCACGACGCCGCTCACCTGCACCAGCACTTCGCCATCCACCGACGCCAGGTCGCGGAGATGGGCGGGCAAGGCCACGCGAATCATCGGATCACGCACCAAGCGTCTGCGCTTCGACCGACACCACCGGCGGCAGGTCGCGAACGATCGCCGACCACGTGTCACCGCCGTCCGGCGACGCGTAGACCTGGCCGCCGGTGGTCCCGAAGTAGATGCCGCACGAGTCGAGCGCATCGACCGACATCGCGTCGCGCAGCACATTGACGTAGCAGTCCCGCTGCGGCAGGCCGTTGGTCAACGCCTCCCACTCGTTGCCGCCGGTCCGGCTGCGATAGACGCGCAGCGCTCCCTCGAGTGGATAGTGCTCAGAATCGCTCTTGATCGGCACCACGTAGATCGTCTCCGGTTCGTGGGCGTGGACGTCGATCGGAAACCCGAAATCGGTCGGAAGGTTGCCGCTCACCTCTCTCCACGAGTCCCCCGCATCGTCTGTACGCATCACGTCCCAGTGCTTCTGCATGAACAGCACGTTCGGCCGCGACCGGTGCATCGCAATCCGGTGCACGCAGTGCCCGACCTCGGCGTCCTCGTTCGGGATGCCCTGGGATCGAAGACCGCGGTTGATCGGGCGCCACGTCGCGCCGCCGTCGTCGGTGCGAAACGCGCCGGCGGCGGAGATCGCGACGAAGATGCGATTGGCGTTCGAGGGGTCGAGGAGAATGGTGTGAAGGCACAGACCACCGGCCCCCGGCTGCCAGTGGGCGCCCGAGCCGTGGCCGCGCAGACCCGGCAGCTCGCTCCAGTTCCGGCCGCCGTCAGTGGTGCGGAACAGCGCCGCGTCCTCGACCCCGGCATAGACGGTGTCGGGATCGGTCAGCGACGGCTCGAGATGCCACACCCGCTTGAACTCCCACGGGTGCGGCGTTCCGTCGTACCACTGGTGGGTCCCGGGCACGCCGTCGTAGAGGAACTTGTTGCCGACCGCCTCCCAGGTCTTCCCCGCGTCGTCCGAGCGCTGAATGATCTGGCCGAACCAGCCGCTCGACTGCGAGGCATAGAGCCGGTTCGGGTCCACCGGCGATCCCTTGACGTGATAGACCTCCCAGCCGCCGAAGTGGGGACCGCTGACGTCCCAGCTCTGGCGCTTCCCGTCCGACTCCAGCACGAAGGCGCCTTTTCGAGTGCCGACCAGGACCCGAACTCTGCTCATCTCTGACCTCCTCCACTTAGGCAGCACGTGGCACGTTGCACGTGACTTGGTCGATCGGCAGCAGCCGAAATCGACATACTCTAACTCTATGCCCGTCAAGAACATCCGCAGCGCGCTTGCGGCTGCCATGCTCGCCGGCCTCGTCGCCGGGGCAATGCCCGCCGGGGCCCGCCAACAGGACGCGGCGGCCATGCGCGAGCGGCTGAACCGGGTCGGGTCCGACCTGTTTTCGCCGGCGCCTCATCCGGCAGAAGCCGTGCGCGAGCTGAAGGCCATCCTTGCGGTTTCGCCAGACTCTCCCGAAGCGCACATGCTGCTGGGGGTCGCCTACCGCGCGCAGAACGACCCGGATCTCATGGGGGAAGCGGTCGCCGAGCTTCGGCAGGCGCTGGCGTTGAATCCGGAGCTCACGCAGGCGCGGCTCATCCTGGCAAGGATCTATCTCGATCTGGCGCGAGCGAGCCGGGCGCGCGAGGAGCTGCAGACGGCGCTGGAGCGGCTGCCCAATGAGCCACAGCTCCTGACGCTGCTCGCCGAAGCGGAGCGGCAAATGGGCAACCCGAAGCGCTCGGTCGAGATCGCGCGCCAGGTCCTGGCCGCACAACCGGCCTTCGCCCAGGCCCGCTATTACCTGGGACTCGCACTGCTCGATCTCAACGACCCCGCCGGCGCGGCCCGGGAGCTCGAGCAGGTGGTGGCGGCCGGTGCAAATCCCGCCGAAGCCAACCTGAGCCTGGGCATGGCCTACCTCGAAACCCGGCGGTTCGACGACGCAGTGAAAGTGCTGCGGGAGGCGACGCGGGCGGACCCCTCCAGGCCGGAGGGACATGTGCAGCTGGCGCGAGCGTACCGCCTGAAGGGGCTGCTCAACGACGCCGCGCGCGAGCTGAAGCTGGCGGCGCCCGGCACGTCGGGGACGCTCGCGGCGCTCTATCAGAACATCGAAGTGGACTATTACCTCGAAGAGGGACTGCTCCGTCTGGCGCAGGGACGCCTCGAAGGTGCGGTGCAGGCGCTCGAGAAGGTGCTGACACTCGATGCCCGCCACGCCGTCGCCCAGCGGAGTCTCGCCGAGGCACGCAAGCGGCTGCGAGAGCGCACGACGAAGAACGCGCCCGGACCGCCGAAATGATCGCGCGAGGGATCGCCCTCCCTGCCCTTGCGATCGCCGCCGCGGGTGCGCTCGGGCTCTCCGGCGCCGCCCAGGAGGCGTCCAGCCTGTTCGAAGACGTGACGACGCGCGCCGGGATCACGTTCGTTCATCAGTCGGGCGCGACGCCGGACAAGTACATGTTCGAAACCTTCGGGTCGGGCGTGGCCTGGCTCGACATGGACAACGACGGCTTCGTCGATTTGTATTTCGTCAACGGTGGCTTCGGCACGGCCAACGTCCTCTATCGCAACAACGGGAACGGGACGTTCACCGACGTGACCGCCGGCTCCGGCGCGGCCGCAAACGGCACCAAGGCCTACAAGACCGGCGTCGCGGTCGGCGACTTCGACAACGACGGACGGCTGGACCTCTTCGTCACCGCCTTCGGCCCGGACTTGCTCTTTCGCAATCTCGGCAACGGCAAGTTCGCGGACGTGACCGCCACTGCCGGCGTCGCCGGCGGCGCCAGCGAGTGGAGCACCAGCACCGGCTTCCTGGACTACGACCGGGACGGCGACCTCGATCTCTACGTCGCCAACTACGTCGACTTCCGGATCGCGGAGAACCCCTGGTGCGGCCAGCGCCAGCCGGGCTATCGGATGTACTGCAATCCCACCATCTTCGACGGCGTGGCCGATCGACTCTTCCGCAACAACGGCAACGGCACGTTCACCGACGTCTCGCGGCAGGCCGGCATCGCCAATCCCGCCGGCAAGGGACTGGGCGTGGTGTTCTGTGATGTCGATCGCGACCACGACACCGACATCTACGTCGCCAACGACCTGGTGCGCAATTTTCTCTACCGGAACAATGGCGACGGCACGTTCCAGGACGTGGCGTACGCGGCGGGCGTGGGCTTCGACATCAACGGCAAGCCGCAGGCCGGGATGGGCGTCGACTGTGGCGACGTCGACGGCGACGGGCTGCCGGAGCTGTTCGTCACCAATTTCTCCGAAGAGCTGAACACGCTGTACGCGAACCACGGTGACGGGACCTTCGAGGACGTCTCGCAGAAGATTGGACTGGGCTCGGGTTTCCTGCCGCTGGGATTCGGCACCAAGCTGTTGGACTACGACAACGACGGCGACCTCGACCTGCACGTCACGAACGGGCACGTCATCGACAACGTCAAGCTCTATCAGCCGAACCTGTCGCACGAACAGAGCGATCTGCTGTATGAGAACGTCGGCGGGAAGTTCAAGGACGTGTCCACGCAGAGCGGGGCCGCGCTGCGGAGCCCGCGCGTCGGACGCGGCCTGGCGGTGGCCGACTTCGACAACGACGGGTTTCTCGACGTCGCCATCTCGAGCCTTGGTCGACGGGCGGTGATCCTCAGGAACCGCGGGGTCTCGAAGGGCCACTGGCTGCAGATTCGCGCCGAGGGCACCAGCAGCAACCGGTTCGGACTCGGCGCGACCGTGCGGGTGCAGACACCCGGGCGCCTGCAGGTCCGCGAAATCAACAACGCCGCCAGCTACCTGAGCGCCAGCGACACCCGGCTCCACGTGGGCCTGGGCACGGCGACGACGGTGCCACGGCTGGAAATCCGCTGGCCGAGCGGCATCAGTCAGGTGCTCGAGAACGTGAAGGCGAATCAGGTGCTGGTAGTGAAAGAGCCGGAGAAGTAGTTTCCAGTTTCCAGTTTCCAGTGCAACAGGCTGAACTGGTAACTGGCAACTGGCAACTGGTGACTGACAACGACGTCACGCCGTCCGCGTCGTCGCCAGTCTCAGACGGGAAGTAGCGCGGCGGGTCGACGCCGTGCAGACCTGCACGCTGTTCCGGCCGGCTTCCTTGGCGCGGTAGAGGGCGACGTCGGCCCGATCGATGAAGCCGGGGACGTCGATCGCCGGCATGCCGCCGCCGGAGGCCGCGACGCCGATGCTCGCCGTGATCGCGATCGGCCCGCGGGTCGACTGAATCTCGAGCGCCTCGATCGCGTGGCGCACCGACTCGGCGACGCGGATGGCGTCGTCGATCGGCGTGTCCGGCAGGACCACCAGGAACTCGTCGCCGCCGAGCCGGCAGCACACGTCGCTCTGGCGCAGCATGCGGTGCAGCAGGTCGGCCACCGTCGAGAGCACCGCGTCGCCGGGCATGTGGCCGTAGCGATCGTTGATGGCCTTGAAGCCGTCGAGGTCGATCATCAGGATGGCGACCGGGAAGCCAGTGCGGGCGGCCCGGCGCATGTTGCCTTCGAGGACCTCCATCGCATGCGCCCGGGTGAAGCAGCCGGTCAGGCCATCGCGCGCACCCGCCTGCCGCAGGTTGTCGATCGCGATCAGGCTCTGCGCGGCCACCGCCAGCATCGTGGTGGCGCACTCCGCGTACTTGCCCGTCTGGCCGCCGACGATCGGCGCGCCGATCCCGAGCATGCCGACGGTCTTTTCGTCGCTCGCGAGCGGCGTCCATGAATACTGATGAATCCGGTCCGGCCCGTCCTGCGGACCGACCACCGCCTCCCAGTTGCCGTGCGCCGCCCGCAGCACCGAAATGTCCCGGCTGGGGAGCAGCGGCCGCAGCGGACCGGCGATGGCGTCGCGCAGGGCGGCCAGCGTGGTGACGCCCGCGAGCTCGCGGGCAATGGAGACCAGCGCCTCGACGTCGTTGAGCGCGACCGGACGGGCGGGAGTGGTGGCGAGAGCGAGCATGTGCATGGCTATTTACGCAGCGTTGATTCGTGCTTTGGCCGTCGCAATCGTTGCGGCGGCTCGGTATACGCGCGCCAGCGCGGCGGCGGCCGCAGTAGCGATTGGCGCGTGATCGAGGATGAAGGCATCGGGCGCTTCCGCGTAGAACGCGAGCGCCCCGCGCGACCCGCCGGCGGCGGTGAACGGCACGACCAGCGCACTGGCGAGCGCGACCGACTGGTCCGCGACCGGCCCGAGCAGGTCGAGCGCGGGGTTGGCGTTGACCATGAACTGGCCGTGCGCCGCGACCCAGCCGCTGACCCCCTCCCCTCGACGGATGTGTGTCTGCTGGAACAGCTCGGTATGACGGCCGGTGACGAGCACCGGCTCGAGCCGATCGTCCGCGGCCCGCGGCGCATAGACCGCGGCGGTCACGAACGGCAGCCGCCCCTGCAGCCGATTGATCAGGACGAAGGCGGCCTCGTCCAGTTTCAGTCCCGAAGTGACGAGCAAGGTGAGGTCGTCGCTCTCCCCGCCTTCGATGGCGCCTGCCGGCAAGTCCGCGGGGACCGCGATCTCGGCGGCCTCGGGCGCCAGCGTCGCGTCGTCAGTCAGGATCGCGGTCAACTGCTCGTGCACCTCGAGGAACTTCGCGACCACCGCCGGGTCGTACATGTTGCCCGAGCGTTCACGCAGGATGTCGAGCGCGGCGTCGGTCGACAGCGCCCGCCGGTACGGCCGGTCCGAGGTCAGCGCATCGAAGCAGTCGACGACCGAGAGAATCCGGGCGCCGAGAGGAATCGCCTCGCCGGCGAGCTTGTCGGGATAACCGGTGCCATCCCAGTTCTCGTGGTGATGCCGGACGTACGGAATGACCGGGTACGGGAAGTCGATGCCGCTGAGGATGTCCGCGCCGATCGTGACGTGCGTCTTCATCCGCTCGAATTCAGGGACGGTCAACTTGCCGGGCTTGTTGAGGATGTGCTCGGGCACCGCGATCTTGCCCGTGTCGTGCAGCAGTGCGCCGGCTTCGATCCCCTTGAGCGTCGGCTCGTCGGTCACTCCGAGGGCCTTCGCGAGTCCGACGGTGTAGACCTGCACCCGGCGGATGTGACCGTGCGTGACCTGATCCTTGGCATCGATGGCCAGCGCCAGCGCGCGGATGGTCGCAAGGTAGAGGTCGTTCAGCTTGTGAAGGTGGCCGGTCGATTCTTCGACCTTCCCGAGATACAACCGTACCGTGGCGTAGCCCACCGCGCCGACCAGCAGGATCGCGACCAGCGAATAGCCGTTCACGTGCGGCACGTAGATCGCAATCGCTCCGGCCACCAGGCCGCTCCAGGCATGCGCCACCCAGATCCAGGCGAAGTTGTCGCGCCACACCTTCGACACGCGCGTCCGCGAGGTCAGCGCGATCACTACCGCAATGGCGCCAGTGTTGAGCAGCGAGTAGCCGGCGACCAGCGCCACCAGCGGCAGCAGCAACGCCCCCAGATCGAGCATGCCGCCGGTCGCGCCGCCGATCGCGAGAAACACATGCGCCGGCACCCAGATCGAAACCGCCGCGGCGGTCATGTTGAACATGGTGCGCGACGCGAACAGGGGGTCGTGCCGGTTGAAGCGCAGGGACGCGGCCAGTGCGTCGACTGCCGCCACCACCGCCGCGCACTCCGGCCCGAACAGCAGCACCGAGGTGAAGACCAGCGCATCGGAGAGCGAGAACCGGGTCTCGATCCGCGCCAGCTTTATCATGCAGGTGCCGGTGACGATCGCGAGACCGGCCAGAACGAACGAGCTGACTCCCGGCGACAGAATCATCGTGCGCAACGAGGCCATCAGGACGCCGGTGCCGGCGAGGATGACCGTCGCGACGAAGATCCGAGCGGGGAGCGGGAGGTTCATCAAGTCAGCCTGTTCGAGTCATTGGTCGAAAGTCGCGGCTCAGTCGAGCAGTTCGACGTTGCTCCACACTAGCCCGTTGCTCCAGACAAGTCCATTGCTCCACACCAGCCCGTTACTCCACACCAGGCCGTTGCTCCAGACCAGGCCGTTGCTCCACACCAGGCCGTTACTCCACACCAGCCCGTTGCTCCAGACGAGCCCGTTGCTCCAGACCAGGCCATTGCTCCACACCAGGCCGTTGCTTCGGACGATCCCGTCGTGCCACCGCAGCGAGTTGCTCCACACGAGGCCGTTGCCCCAGACCACGTCGGCGGGCGCGTTCCAGCCGCTGGTCCAGACGATGCCGCCGCTGCCCTGCCCGTCGTTCCAGGTCAGGCCGGTGCCCCAGCGCACGACTTCGCCGGCGATGAAGTTCTCGCGGCCGACGAACCGATCCAGGTTGCCCCTGAGCTTCATCAGCGGCTGCGACACGACACCGGCCGACGCCGGCAGCAGCTGGGCGGCCTCGACCGCGCCGACGGCATTCAGCGATCCGGCCCCGGCGGCCAGCAGATACCAGTCGTCGCGGAACTCCGCGCTGAACTGCAGCGCCGTCTTGACCGACGCCGGGTCCATCGAAGGACGCGCCTCGAGCATCAGGGCGACGGTGCCGCTCACGATCGAGGCGGCCATGCTGGTCCCGCTCAGCGTCTGATACACACCCTGCGCGCTCGAGCCCGCCACCAGACGCTCCGGGAACGTCGTCGCAAGATACGAGGACGGCGACGTGGTCGACGTGATACGGCGGCCGGGGGCCGCGAGGTCGGGCTTGGCGATCCCATCGAACACGGTCGGACCGCGCGAGCTGAAATCCGCAATCACATCGTCGGACCGGCGCGCCGTGCCGTTCGCATCGACCGCGCCGACCGTGATGACCGCCGGGTCGTTGGCCGGCGACAGGATGCTGCCGTACTGGACCACGCCCTCTTCGGTCCGGCCGCCGTTGCCGGCCGAGGTGACGACCACGAAGCCGCGATTCACCGCACGCTGTACCGCGAGGTTCAACGGATCCGACTGGTATGACTCGACGACCGGATGGCCGATGGAGAGGTTGATCACGCGAACGCCATAGGCGCGGCCGTTGGCGACCACCCACTCGATCGCGGCGATGACGTCGCTGGTCTTGCCGACGCCGTCCTGATCGAGCACCTTCAACGACACGATGCTGGCGCCCGGCGCCATGCCTCGATATTGACCGCCCGAGGACTTGCCGCTGCCGGCGACCATGCCTGCGATGTGCGTGCCGTGGCCGTACCCGTCGCCGAGGCCCTCGCCGGTGAAGTCGAGCTGTGCGACCACGCGCGACTGCAGATCCGGGTGCATCGCGACGCCGGAGTCGATGACGGCAACGCCAATGCCGCGACCGGTGAAGCCACGGGTGTTGCGATCACGCGACCAGACCTGATCCGCCCCAACGGCGGACGCGATCGTGTCGGCGGTGCTGCGCACGTCGAGGTCGAGCGCGACGTGTGCGACGTCGGTCTCGGCGGCCAACTGGTCCACGTCCGCGGCCGCCACTTCAATGGCCGCAATCTGTGCCGTGAGTTGCCGGCGCACCTTGCCATGACGCGCTTCCGCGCTCGCGTCGCGTCCCGGGTGTCTGGTGACGATGAGCGAGACACGGCGGCCAGTGGACGCCTGATCGCGGACCGTCGACGAGACCGACGCCTGCGCTGATCCGACGCGTGGCGTCAGTAAGAGCGCGAATAGAGCCAAGGCGGCGATGTATGAACGTGGGCGCACGGGTAGACGATTGAACATGGCGTTCTTCGCGATGCGTTGAATTGGTTTGAGAGACGTGCGGCGAATTGCCACCCGTCGGCCCGTCAAAGAGCAAGAGGTGCGCCACGCGGGCGGCTACGCGAGAATCGAATCTTTGCTGACGAAAATGCCGGTCGGAGTGGCGCTGCAGGCAAGCGAGTGCGTCACCGCACACCGTTCCCGCACACCACCACGCGCACGCCGCACGGATGAGCCGCCGACGCTTCTTCCGGGCTGAAGCCGGAAGCCACAAGATTGATTGGCGGGTGACGTAATTGACCGGTCACCCTTTGCGGGCGCGGGTCGTTCGCCGAATCGGTGAGCGGGCCGGCTTCGCCGGGATCGGCTTGCGCAGGCTGCGCCACGGCTCGTCGTTGTAGCAATCGATCAGGAACGGCCCGGGGGCCTCGGCGGGCGACAGAATCGCGAGGAACGTCATCGGCTTCTTCGACACGTTGTGAATGGCATGCACGACGTTCTCGGGAATGAACGCGCATTCACCGGCTTCGAGGGTCCGCTTCTCACGATCGACCCACTGCTCCGCTGTCCCGTCCACCACGTAGATGATCTCTTCGCGAGCCGGGTGGTAGTGGAACTGGTGCCCGGTGCCGGGCCGCATCGTGACCCGCACCAGCGTCAGCTGCCGCGTGCCGGTCAGACCGGGCTTCGACAGCCACCAGTGTTTGCCCCAGGGCGCCAGCTCGATCTCCGCCTCCCGTGCGGTCACGAATCGGAGCGGGGTCTTTGGTCGCGCGGCACGAGTCATCGGTCAGTTCCTCCGAATGCGCTTGAAGGTGCGAATCTGTTCGGCGATGGCCCGCTCCGCCGGCAGGCGCTCGACCGAGCTCGCGCCGTAGAAGCCATCGACGCCGCGGCAGTGTCGGATGATGTACTCCGCATCCGGCGGCTCGGAGATCGGCCCGCCATGACAGATCACGAGCACGTCGCGGTTCACGCCGCGCGCCGCGTCCGCAATCCGCTGAATCCGCTCGACGCAGTCCTCGAGCGTCTTCGAGCTCTTCGCGCCGATCGAGCCGCCGGTGGTCACGCCCATGTGCGCGACGATGAGGTCGGCGCCGGCCTCGGTCATGCGCTCGGCTTCCGCGGGGTTGAAGACATACGGAGTGGTGAGGAGATCCATCTGGTGCGCCAGCCGGATGATGTCGACCTCGAGCTGATAGCTCATGCCGGTTTCCTCGAAGGCCTGCCGCATCTCGCCGTCGAAGAGGCCGACGGTCGGAAAGTTCTGGACGCCGGCGAAGCCGAGCGTGCGAAGCTCGTCGAGGAACAGCCGCGGGATGATGAAGGGGTCGGTGCCGTTGACGCCGGCCAGCACCGGCGTCCGCTTCACGACCGGCAACACTTCATAGGCCATCTCCTTGACGATCTCGTTGGCGTTGCCATACGCCAGCAGCCCCGCGGAGCTGCCCCGTCCCGCCATCCGATAGCGCCCCGAGTTGTAGACGATCAGCAGATCGATCCCGCCGTCCTCCTCGCTCTTCGCCGAGAGGCCGGTGCCGGCGCCGCCGCCGATGATCGGCTCGCCGCGGGCGATCTGCTCGCGGAAGCGGGTCAGGATTCCCGCACGTGAGTTGTCGATTGTCGTCAAACCATATCCTCCGGACCACATCCAGACGCGCTCATCATCTCTATCAGCTTCATCGCGGCGGCCTCCGCGAACGCCGGATCATTGATATGCAAATCCAGCTCGGTGACCCGATCGGGCGGGAGGCCCGCCTTGATCGCGTCGTGCAGCGCCCGCCGCGCCGCCGGATCGTCGAACGGCTGCCCTTCGCGGTCGATCGCCGACACGCCGCGCGCCGGCAGCAGGACGGCGACCGGGCCGGCCGCCTCCGACAGCTTGCGCGCGATCTCGGCGCCGATCGCCGCGTTCTCGGCGGCGGTGGTCCGCATCAGCGTCACGTTCGCGTTGTGGCGATAGAACAGGCGGCCGGCGAACTTCGCCGGAACCGAGGCGGGCGCGTAGAAATTGACCATGTCGACCGCGCCGGTGGAGACGACTTGAGGAATGCCGGCGGCCGCCGCGGCGGTGAGCCGTCCCGGCCCGGCGCTGAGAAAGCCGCCGACCTGTTCGTCGGCAAGCTCGGTCGTCGTCAGATCCAGCACTCCGGCCACCAGCCCCTCGGCAATGAGCGACTCCATCGCCTGGCCGCCGTTGCCGGTGGCGTGGAAGACCAGCACCTCGAAGCCCATGCGTTCGAGCACCGCGCGAGCCCGCTCGACACATGGCGTGGTCACGCCGAACATGGTGGCGGCGACGAGCGGCCGATCGGAGGCCGCCGGCTCCGGACGCGGATAGGTCACGAGGCCGGCCATCGCTCGCGCCGCCGCCGACAGCACTTCGCGGCTCACCCGGTTGAGCCCGAGGATGTCGACCACCGCGTTGAGCATGAAGATGTCCTTGTCGCCGACGAACTGGCGGACCGTTCCCGACGCCAGCGTGCTGAGCATGACCTTGGGCACGCCAAGCGGCAGCACGCGCATCGCGGAGGTGGCGATCGTGGTGCCGGCCGAGCCGCCGAGGCCGATCACTCCGCTCAACTCCCCGGCTTCGAATGCCGACCGCGCCACCGCGGCGGCCCCGGCTGCCGCCAGCGTCACCGCGTCGCCGCGGTCGGCCCGCTGCCGGACCGCGTCGAGGCTCGAGCCGGCCAGCTCGAAGATGCGCTCGCGGGGGATGTCCGCCTGAACGGCAGGGTCGCCGAGCGAACCCACGTCGACGAGGGTCACCGGCACGTTGCAGGATTTCAGGACGGACCGGACGAAATCGGCTTCCGCGCCCTTGGTGTCGAGGGTGGCGAAGAGGTAGACGGACGGCATGCGTCGAACGAGTCGCTTGGGCGTTGGACGCTTGGGACTTGAAGTATAGTCCGACGCTGTTATGCGAACTTTCTTTCTGCTCGTCACCATCGCGCTGACCGCGCTGACCAGCGTCCCGATTGCCCAGCAGAATCCCCTTCGGGTGCACATCCGATCGGGGCCCAAATCGCACGGACCCGGCGCCCACGACTATCCGCGCTTCCTCAAGGAGTGGGTGCCGCTCCTGAACGCCCACGGCGTTCGGGCGACCGGCGCCGAGGGGTTTCCGACCAAGGCGCAGCTCGACGATACCGACGTGCTGATCCTGCACTCGCAGGAAGCCGGCAACATCCAGGATCCCGTCGAGCGGAAGAACCTCGCCGAGTTCCTCGCCCGCGGCGGCGGGCTGGTCACGATCCACGCCGGTTCGGTGTCCCGCGATCCTGACTGGTTCCGCACCATCGCCGGCGGCTCCTGGCGGAACGGGACGACGCGATGGCTCGAGGGCCCGATGCACCTGTACTTCACTGATCGCGAGAGCGCGATTACGAAGGACATGTCCAACTGGGCGATGGACGACGAGATCTATTACGACATGGACCTGCTGCCCGACGTCCGCGTGCTGGCGGCGGCCTACACGCCGAAGGCCGCGGGCGCGCGCAACGCCGGCGCCCAGCGCCGCGCCGACGAGCTGACCGGCGGCGGCAAGCGTGTCAGCGTCTACGACATCCAGCCGCAGATCTGGACCTACGAACGGACCATCGAAGGCGGACGGGCGCCGTACCGGAGCTTCGTCTCGATTCCCGGCCATCTCTACGAGAACTTCAACCGTGTGAACTACCGTGCGCTCCTGCTGCGCGGGATCGCGTGGGCCGGCAAACGGGCCAATGTGGACGAGCTGCTGAAGCCCGAGGAGCGGGGCGACGCGCTGCGCTACGTCGAGGGCGGACCGACCGCGCCGTCGAGCGCCGCCGCGAAGATCGAGGTGCACCCCGAGTTCGATCTCACGCTGGTCGCCGCCGAGCCGCTGATCCACAAGGCCATGAACATCGATTGGGACGACAAGGGCCGGCTCTGGGTCTCGGAAACGCCGGAATATCCCAACGGCCGCCGCGTGCCCAACACCGCACCGTGGAAGGATTCGGGATCCCTGCGGCCGGCCCGGCAGGCTCGCGATCCGGAAGACACCATCTCGATCCTGTCCGACACCAACGGCGATGGCACGATGGATCGCCGTCATGTGTTCGCCGACAAGCTGGAGCTGGTCACCGGCTTCGTCTTCCACCGCAACGGGGTGATCGCATCGACCGCGCCGGACATCTGGTACCTGGAAGACACCAACGGCGATGAGGTCGCGGACAAGCGCACCAAGCTCTATACCGGGCTCGGCACCGCCGACACGCACGCCGTGATCAACAACCTGCGCTGGGGCCTCGACGGCTGGATCTACGCGACCCACGGCTACAGCGTCGGCATGGTCACCTCGCCCGACGGCAAGAAGGAATTCGGCCGCGACGGCAGTGGCGTCGTCCGCTTCAAGCCGGACGGCAGCGCGTTCGAGCAATACAGCAGCCGCGGCGGCAATACCTGGGGCCTCGACGTCACCTGGGACGGCCAGGTGTTCTGGACCCAGCCGACCAGCGGCACCGTGTTCTTCCACACCGTGCTGCCGGAGTTCGTGCTGTCCAAGGCGCGGATGCCGGCGACCACCTCGTGGAAGGGCATGATCACGAACCAGAACACCTATCCGGCGATGAACTGGCCGGAGCAGGCTTACGTGCAGATCGACCTGGTCGGGCAGTTCACGGCGGCGGCGGGCTGCGCGGTCTACGATGGCGGCGCCTGGCCGGACAAGTGGCGCTATTCCTATTTCACCGGCGAGCCCACGCTCAACATCGTCCACCAGCAGTTCGTGACCCCGGATGGGGTCAGCTACACGACGCGCAAGGAGCCGGGCCGCGAACAGACCGAGTTCATGCGCAGCCGTGATCTCTGGTTCCGTCCGATCGAGACCAGGGTCGGGCCCGACGGTGGGCTCTACGTCGTGGATTTCTACAACCAGGCGGTGATCCACAACGATACGCGCGGCCCGCTGCACGGACCGGCGAACGCGGCGGTGCGGCCGGACCGCGATCACTACTTCGCGCGGATCTGGAAGGTGCAGCACAAGCAGGCGCGCAAGCTGCCGGCGCCGTCGTTGAACCGCCGCGATCTGCCGTCGTTGCTGCGGGCGATGGAGACCCACCCGAACGCGCAGGTCAAGCTGACCGCCTGGCGGCTGGCGCAGGAAAACTACGCCACCGATCCGCGGCTGCTGAAGGCGCGGCGGCCGATGGGGAGCAAAGTGCTCGATCTCTACGAGCGCGCCCGCCTGGCCACGACCGGTGAACAGCGCCGCACGCTGCTCGACATGTTCGCGCAGAGCACGGACAACTGGACCCGCTCGGCCATCGCCGCCGCGGCCACGGGATCGGCGTCTGCTTATGTGACCGAGGCGCTCGGCTACGGCCGTCCCGAGACCCTTGCCGATCTCGTGTCCGCGATCCTGCCGGCGGCGCTGCCGGCTGATGCCGGATCGCTCCTGGCGGCCGCCGCCCGCGCCCCGAAGCAGGCGAGCGCGCTCAAGCCGGTGATCGTCGGCGCGGTCGCGCAGATGAGCGGCAGCTTGACGATGGATACCCTGACGACGACCGCGGTGCGGGCGCTGCTGAGCGATCCGTCGACCACCGCGGCGACGCTGCCGATCGTCTCGAGGTGGGACAGCAGCGGCGCGCTGAAGGCGGAGGCGGAGGAGCGCGCCGGCGCGCTTGCGCGCGAGCTGGCGAACAGCGCGACGGCGGACGACCGCCGCGCCGAGATCGCCGCCAGCCTGATGGCGATACCGAGCCAGCGAGCGGCGGCGCTGACGAGCATCGAAGGCATGCTGGCGGCGGCGCAATCGTCCGACGCGCTCAAGGGCCGGCTGATTGCCACCCTCGGCAACGCGCCGAGCGCTGACACCGACAGCGCGATGATCGGCGTGCTCTCGCGCACCGCGTCGACGCCGGTCTTCGATCAGATCATGAAGCGGCCCGAGTCGGCGGCGGCGCTGCTCGCCGCGATGAAGGCCGGCCGGATCACGCCGGCGCAGCTCGGACCGGCCAACGTGGCGCGGCTGCGCACGCATCCCAATCGCGGAGTGGCGCAGCAGGCCTCGACCCTGCTCGACGCCTTGACGCCGCAAGCGCGGCAGCGCGCCGAAGTGGTCGCCGCGTTGACGCCGGAAGTGGAAAAGCCCGGCGATACCGCCAAGGGAAAGGTCCTCTTCACCGCCGCGTGCGCCAGCTGCCACAAGCTCGGCGACGTCGGCAAGGACATCGGGCCGCCGCTGACCGGCATGGGTGCGCATGGCCGGGCCGAGCTGCTCGGCCATGTCGTCGACCCGAACCGGGAAGTGGATCCCAGCTTCTGGCAGTGGAACGTCACGACCAAGAAAGGGGAGACGCTGATCGGCATCATCGCCAGCGAGAACGCCACCAGCCTCACGCTGCGCAGCCCGGCCGGCGACGTCGAAGTCCGCAAGGAGGACATCGCGACCCGCGAGAACACGCGGCGATCCTTGATGCCGGAAGGGCTCGACTCGCTCGGGGCCGAAGCGCTCCGCGACATCCTCACGTTCATGGCCGCGGGCGATCAGAAGTTCCGGGTCATCGATCTGCGCCAGGTCTACACCGCCAGCAGCCGCCGCGGGTTCCGGCGTGACGAGGACACGACCGAGACGATCCCGCTCCACCGGTTCGGCGATGTGACCGTGTCGGGTGTGCCCTTCTTCGTGATGGATCCGGCGAAGTCGCTCACGGGCACCAACCTGCTCGCGCTCAAGGGTGGGCCCGGCGCCGGCAATGCCTCGGACGACTTTCCAAAGCGGGTCGAGATTCCGACCGGCGCGGTCGCCGCGAGCCTGCACTTCCTCGGCGGCGTCGGCGTGTGGGCGTGGCCGGTCGGCGGCGACGCGGCACGCGGCGCGCCGGTGATGAAAGTGACCGTCCAGTTCGCGGACGGTACGACCGAGGAACACGTGCTCCAGAACGGCCAGCACTTCGCCGACGCGCTGGTGCGCGCCGAGGTGCCGAGGAGCGCCGACGCGGGAGACTTCACCGGCCGCGGCCAGCTGCGCTACTTCGCGATCAATCTCGGCAAGAAGGGCACGCTGTCGAAGATCGTGCTCGAGAGCTACGACACCGACGTGGTGCCGGCGACCGTCGCGATTACGGCGGGTGACGAGCCGGTCGCGGCACGGGCGCCGGCGGGGAGCGCGGCGGCGCAGGCCCCAGCGGCCGTCCAGGATCGGCCGAAGGCCGGCGGCAAGGGGGACGCACCGCTGCCCGAAACCAAGCCGATCGTGTGGGCCGCGGGCAAGACCCGCGTGCTCGTGATTGGCGGCGGCAGCTCGCACAACTTCGGGCAGTTCTTCGGCGGCACCGACGTCGCCACGCTCGACGCGGCCGGCTTCAGCGTGAACTACACCGAGGATCGCGACCAGGCCGCCGCGGAGATCGGCAAGGCGGACGTCGCGGTGATCAGCGTCAACCGGCAGTTCTTCGACACCCCGGAGTATCGCAAGGCGCTGTTCGACTTCGCCGCCGCCGGCAAGGGTCTGGTGATGCTGCACCCCGGCACCTGGTACGGCTACACCGCCTGGCCCGAGCTGAACGCCACCATCATCGGCGGCGGCGCGCGCGGGCACGACAAGATCGCGGCCTTCTCGGTCAACGCGGTCAAGCCGGAGCACCCGGTCATGAAGGGCGTTCCGAAGTCATTCGAGATCGAGGATGAGCTGTATTACCTGAACGCGGAGCCGGACAAGATACCGGCCGGGGTGGCGACGATCGAGGTGCTCGCCGAGACCTCGCCGAGCGTCCGCTTCAAACAGCCGCACCCCGCGGTGTGGGTCACCAGTCACCCGACGGCGCGGATCGTCGGCATCACCCTGGGCCACGACCAGCGCACGCACGACGTGGCGGCGTACAAGACTCTGCTGACGAATGCGGTGAGGTGGGTGGCGAGGAAGTAGAGCTCGGTCGGAAGATAGGAGGTAGGAGGTAGGAGGTAGGGCGCACCCTGGTAGCTCCTATCTCCTAACTCCTATCTCCTACCTCCTCCCCGCCGGCATCTGCCGGCACAACCAGGAGCCTCAATGAAGACAGCAGTTCTCGCCGCGTCGATCCTCGCGCTGGCGGCGCCGGTCGCGGCGCAGCAGGCGGCACTCGATCACGCACACATGCACGAGGCGCAGGCCACTCCACCCGCTGCGGGAGCACCACAGGCGCCCCAGACGCCACCGCGCCGGCACCCGGCGGCGGGCGGGGCGGGCCGCAGATCGACGTGCCCTGGAATGACGCCATCCCGCCCGGCACCGCCGATCACGCGTCGCGGGCGCTGAAGGAGTCGAGCCGGCACGGCGAATGGGCCGACATCAAGATGGCCGACGCCACGCTCAAGGCGTGGGTGGTCTATCCGGAGCGGGCGCAGAAGGCCGGCGTGGTGCTGGTCATCCACGACATTCGCGGCATGTCCGACATGGCGCGCGCGCTCGGCGATCAGCTCGCGCAGGACGGCTTCATCGCGGTCGTGCCCGACTTCCTCTCGGGGAAGGGCCCGAACGGCGGCGGCACCGAATCGCTCGGCGCCGACGTCGGCAAGACGATTCAATCGCTGACCCCCGCCGACGTCGTCGCGCGCCTGAATGCGGCGATGGAGTACGGCAAGAAGCTGCCGGCGTCGAACGGCAAGACCGGAGTGGTTGGCTTCTGCTGGGGCGGTGCCCGCAGCTTCGGGTACGCCGCGGCGCAGCCGAGTCTCAACGCGGCCGTCGTCTTTTACGGCGACGCCCCCGGATCCGCCGACAGCACGCAGGAGACGACGCTCGCCAACGTCAAAGCGCCGGTGCTCGGCCTCTATGCCGGCAACGACGCGCGGATCAACGCGACGCTGCCCGCCACGCAGGCGGCGATGCAGAAGCTGGGCAAGAGCTACGACGTGCGCACGTACGAGGGCGCGGGCCATGGCTTCATGTTCGGTCAGGGCGGCGCCGGCGGCGCGAATCTGAAGGCGGCGCAGGAGTCGTGGCCGGTCGTGGTGCAGTTCTTCCGAAAGCAACTGTCTTAGCGCTTCGCTTGCTTGCCGCGCCGTAGCGCGAAGCGCGAAGGCGGGTCCGCGGTCCGCGATCCGGGGTTCGCGGGCCGCGGTAGAACACCGGCTCACGCCGGAACCTCGAGCCGCAGCTCTCCGTATCGTCTGAATCTGGCCATGATGGTGGGTAATGGCGGGGACAGACACCGATGCGGGAACGGATCAAGCGAATAGCCCTGCTGAAAAATCCCCCGTCCTGGTTGTGGGTGTGCGGCACCGCCTTGTCGATCCTGGCGGTCCACGGCAACTGGAACGTTCCCCTGGCGGCCTGGCTCTTCCCGACGCTGCTGCTCCGCTACGCGCACCTGAGAACGCCGACACGAGGCATCATCGGCGTCGGAGGTGCGGTACTCCTCACTCAGGTCGTGTGGTTGACCGCCACCGGCCTGATCGGCGCGCCCGCGGCGGTGCTCGCGTTCCTGTTCCTCAGCCTCCTCCTCACCGTGCCGTTCGCGCTCGACCGCTTGATCGCTCCACGACTCGATGGCGTGCCGGCCACGCTCGTCTTCCCCGCCAGCCGCGTCGCGATGGAGTATCTCTTCGTGGTGATCGCCGGGTTCGGCAGTTGGGGCACCCTCGGTGCCACCCAACACCAGAACCTCTGGCTCATTCAGGTCGCCTCGGTCACGGGCGTGTACGGCGTGACCTTCCTGGTGGCCTGGTTCGCCTCGGTGGTGCATTACGCGTGGGACCGGCAATTCGTCTGGCCGAGCATCCGGCGCACCGTGCTCGTCCATGCCGCCGTGCTCGGGTTCGTGCTCCTCGCCGGTGCCGGCCGGCTGCTGTTCTTCCCGCCAACGTCCGCATACCGTGCGGGTGGCTGGCATCGGTCCCTCCAGAACCGCGGAGGCCGCCTCACGAACGGCCACCCGTCAGGCCGTCGATCGTTATTGGGATGCGGCGCGGGTGGCCGCAGCTGACCCGGCTCGCGTCCGCGCCGCCTTCGCCCACATCAACGACAACCTCGTGGAGGCCACCGAGCGCGAGGCGCGAGCGGGCGCGCGAATCGTCCTCTGGCCAGAGACCGAGGCGCGGCTGCTGGAGGGCGACCTTGACGCCCTGGTCGATCGCGTCAAGGCGATCAGCCGTCGGATGGAGGTGTACGTCAACATAGCTTTCGCCTTGTACACTGCGCAGGGCGCAGGCATCAGGAACGTCGCGCTGCTCGTCACGCCCGCAAGGCGAGGTGGCATGGACCTACGACAAAGCGCACCCCACACCGATGGAGCCGATGACGCCCGGCCCCGGCATCGTTCCAGTCGCCGAGTCCCCATACGGCCGGCTCGGCAACGTCATTTGTTACGACGCCGACTATCCGGACCTGATGCGTCAAGCCGCCGCCAGGAATGTTGACATCATGCTGGTCCCGGCCAACGACTGGAGCGGCTTCGAGCACCTGCACGCCGAGAACGCGGTGCTGCGTGCCGTCGAACACGGCTACTCGATCGTGCGGCAGTCGAGTCACGGCGTTTCGACCGTCGTGAACAGCCAGGGGCGCATCGGCGCGGCCGTCAACTACTTCTCGACGGCTGATTCTTCGATGGTGGCGGCCCTCCCGCTCCAGCCGCGGACGCGCACCCTCTACAGCCGGACTGGTGACATCTTCGCCTGGCTCTGTCTTGCAGGAGTCGCCGTCCTCGGCGCATGGCCGATCGCCACCGCCCTGAGGACGACTGAGATGCACGTCGGGAACGGGCTCGCCAACCCAGATCGCCACTAGCAGGCTGCCCAACCGTTATGTCCCATCTCCAGCTCGTCGCGTTGATCGTGCGCGACTACGACGCCGCCATTCAATTCTTCGTCGAGGTCCTCCAGTTCGAGCTGGTGGAAGACACGCCCTCGCTGACCAACGATGGCCGCCCCAAGCGATGGGTCGTGGTCCGCCCCGCCGGAGGCCAGACCGGCATCCTGCTCGCGCGAGCTGACGGCGAGCAACAACTGGGCAGCGCCGGCCGGCAGTTCGCCGGTCGCGTCGGCCTGTTCCTGCGCGTCGACGACTTCGATGCCGCCTACCAGCGTATGGCCGCTGCTGGCGTGCAGTTCGTCTCGGCGCCGCGCGACGAGGCGTACGGGCGAGTGGTCGTGTTCCTGGATCTCGAGGGGAACAAGTGGGATCTCCTGGGGCCGCCACCGTCGTGACGACCTGCTCATGCCTGGACAGCCCCGTGGCTTGTGGCGGCCGGGGGCTTTCAGACGCGGAGGGGTAATTCGATGGCCGAATCACCCAGCTTGCCTCTATAAGCGGCCAGATGCCTGTAGCCTTCCACCCACGACACGCCCGGCTCGTCGACCGAGCTCGGGCGGGCGATGAGTAGAATGGGCGGCTGATACGAGGTGACCATGACCCCCAGCGGCTTCCGCCGCATCGCGCTCGGGATGAAGGACGCCATCGAGGGCGCGCACATGGGCCACGCCGACTTCCGCGTCAGCGGCCGCATCTTTGCCACGCTCGGATACCCCGACGCGAAATGGGGCATGGTCGCGTTGACGCCCGAGCAGCAGGAGGACGCCCTCCGCGAGCACGAGGCGATGAGTCCGGCGACGGGCGCCTGGGGAGCCAAAGGCGCCACGCTGGTGCGGCTGGCCGCGGTAGACGAGGACACGCTCGGTGCCGCGCTGACGCAAGCGTGGCAGAACGCGGTGGCCAAGTCGTCTCCCAAGCGATCGGTGGCCAAGCGCAGTCGGCCGCGTCGGTGAGGCGGACACAATTGCCGAGAGCCGATCGGGTAGCTCACTGATGAAAGAGCAGCCGACGTTGACCCAGCAGCTGGAGTTCGCACGACTGCGTGCGTTCGTCGTCGCCGGCTATGAGCACGTCCTCTCGGATCTTCCTGCAATGCCTGAGACCCACCCTGGAGCCGTGGCCGACCAGATGTGGGAGGAAAGCCACCGGCGCGCGCTCCGCGGTCTCCGCGAGGCCGCCTCCGACGTCGTCGAACTGATGCAGGATCTCGACGAGGCGCAGCTGGCGGCCTTCGAACTGCGGCTGAAAGAGGCCGGCGCGCCGTCGCTGTCGGCGATGCGCGAGGGCCGGGTTGGCGACCTGTTTGGAATCCTGCATCGCGGCACGATCCGCAACGACGACGAGTGGCGCCTTACGAACGCCGCCGTATCGGACCTCAGCGATTCCCTGCTCGACGCGCCGGGGCGTGAGCTGGCCAGCCGTCTCCTGAAAGACTACGAAGTCCGCGACCGATCGACGGACGAACGATAGTGCACAGGCCGCCCTCCGGCGCTGCTGGGGTTGGTCCTCGGCATGCATACCAATCGGCCATGCAAGCACTGCGCAGTGGCCCTTCGGCCCCGATCGCCCGCGACACGGCCATTCGCCCGCGGAAGCGTATCGCTGAGCTGAGAAACAGCTCAGCGGTTCTCGTCGCTCTTTTCCTTCCGTTCCTCCTGGTCCTTCCCTGCAGAACCGCGCGGGCACAGTCGCTGATCGACACGATGTGCGATCCGTCGTTCCAGGATTGCCGCGCCACGCTGCTGAACTACATCCGCACCGAGACGCAGAGCATCGATATCGCGATGTGGTTCATGGAAGACCAGGAGATGGCCGACGCGATCGTCGAGCGGTTCCGCAACGGCGTGTCGGTGCGCGCGCTGGTCGACTCGCGCCGCAACAGCACGACTCCCAAGAACGCCGAAGTCCTCGCGCAGTTCCAGCAGGCAGGGATCCCGATGCGCCAGAAGGTGGGCGGCGGGATCATGCACTGGAAGTACATGATCTTCAACGGTCGCAACGTCATGGAGTGGAGCGCCGCGAACTTCGGCGACTACTACTTCAAGCCGGCGGTCCCGTATCTCGACTACACGGACGAGGGCATCTACTTCACCAACGATCCGCCGGTCATCGACAGCTTCCGGCGGAGGTTCGACGACGCCTGGCTGGACACGGCCCTGTTCGCCAACTACGCGAACATCAGCGGCGCCCCGACGCGGCGCTATCCGCTCTATCCGATCGATTCGACCATGAGCTTCGTGCCGGACGAGAACTTTTCGACCCGCTCGAAGCCGCTCTACGACGCCGAGGCGCAGCGCATCGACGTCATCATGTACAAAATCACCGAGGGCACGCATGCCGACGGCCTGATCCGCGCGGTCAAGCGCGGCATTCCGGTGCGCCTGATCACCGAGCCCGACCGCTACCGGAACCCGGAGAACGTGTGGCACGCCTATCAGGTCGATCGCCTCTACATGGCGGGCGTGCAGATCCGGCATCGCGCGCACGCCGGCTTCACGCATCAGAAGAACACCCTGTTCTACAGCCAGGGAGTGGCGGTGTTCGGATCGTCCAACTGGACCTCGGAATCGAACAAGTCGCAGTCCGAGCACAACTACTTCACGACCAAGACCTGGCTGTTCAACTGGATCAAGGCCAACTTCGAGCGCAAGTGGGGCAACACCACCGGGAACGCCGAAACCACCCCGTTCGTACCGCTGCCGCCCGGGGTGCCGGTGTACGTCGCGCCCGCGAAGAGCGCCGCCAACGTCTCGACGACATCGGCGACCCTCAGTTGGAAACCGGGCCCGTGGGCCCACTCCGCCGACGTGCGGTTCGGCACCTCGCCGACCCCGCCGGTGCTCGCGGAACATCTCGATCTCCCCCAGCTCGACCAAGACCTATACGTTGCCCACGCTCTCTCCCGGGACCACGTATTACTGGCAGATCGTGAGCAAGACCGTGGCGAAACAGGAGGCCGCCGGCGAGGTCTACTCGTTCACGACCGCGGGCGGCGATCCGCCGCCACCACCACCACCGCCACCACCTCCTCCTCCGCCGCCACCACCTCCTCCGCCGCCGCCGCCGCCACCACCGAGTGGTGCATTGGATGTCGTGATGCACGCCGCGGATGCGACGAGGATCGCTGGCGCCTGGGTGCTGGAGGCGGATTCGACCGCGGCGAGCGGAAAGAAGATCCGCCATGCGAACGCCGGCGGGGCCAAGCTGGCCGCGCCGGTCGCCACGCCGTCCAACTACTTCGAGCTCACCTTCACCGCTGACGCCGACCGTCCCTACCGGCTGTGGATTCGCGGCAAGGCCGACAACAACTCCTACGCCAACGACTCGGTGTTCGTGCAGTTCTCCGACAGCGTCGACGCCGCGGACGCGGCCACGTATCGCATCGGGACCACCACCGCCACCGAGTTCAACCTCGAAGCGTGCAGCGGCTGCGGGCTGTCAGGCTGGGGCTGGGAAGACAACGGCTGGGGCCCGAACGTCCTCGGTCCTCGCATCTACTTCGCCGCCTCCGGCAGCCACACCGTGCGCATCCAGACCCGCGAGGACGGCCTCGCGATCGATCAGGTCGTGCTCTCCCCCGAGCGCTATCTCTCTACGTCTCCCGGCGCCACCAAGAACGACGCCGTGATCCTCGCGAAGGCGGGCGGCAGCACGCCACCGCCACCGCCGCCACCGCCACCGTCTGGCGAGATCGTGCTTCACGCCGCAACGACGTCGACGGTCGTCGGCAACTGGACGAAGGTGAACGACGCGACCGCGGCGAGTGGGCAGCGGCTCTACAACCCCAACGCCGGTGCCGCCAAGGTGGTGACCGCGCTGGCCAGTCCGGCGACATACTTCGAGTTGACGTTCAACGCGGACGCCGGCAAACCGTATCGGCTGTGGCTTCGCGGCCGGGCCGACAGCAACAACTACGCGAACGATTCGGTGCACCTGCAGTTCTCGGGCAGCGTCAACGCCTCCGGCACGGCGGTCTACCGGATCGGCACCGCGACCTCGACCGAGTTCAACCTCGAGGCCTGCAGCGGATGCGGGCTGTCGAACTGGGGCTGGGAGGACAACGGCTGGGGCACCGGCGTGCTCGGGCCGGCGATTTATTTCGCGGCGAGTGGCCCACAGAGGATTCGGGTGCAGCCGCGCGAGGATGGCGTCTCGATCGACCAGATCGTGCTGTCCCCCGCCGCCTACTTGAACGCGGCGCCGGGACCCACGAAAAACGACACGACGATTCTGCCGAAGTCGCAATAATCTTCGTCGGGATGGCGAAGGCGATCCATGTGCCTCGCGGCAGCGGCGAGCTCACCCCGTCGCTCGACTGCTTCGACAGCTTCTTCGACCGGGACGACCTCTTTCCGGCCGCGGTGACGATCACCCGTACCTCGGACGCTGACTTCAAATCCCGCCAGCTGGTGCCCTCGATCGACGGGCTCACCCTGGCGACGCTGCTCTGGGGCGACTCGATCACCTGCGAGCTCGAGCCCGGGCCGCACCGGCTGCGCGTGCACAACACGCTGGTGTGGAAGACCGTCGATTTCGCGCTGGGCCCTGGCGAGCAGGTGTTCTTCGAGGTCATCAACCGCAGCGGTCCAGGGACGCTGGCGATGACGGTGCTGTTCGGGATCGGGCCGCTCTACGTGACGATTCGGCGGATGTGAGTCGGCGGAGGGCGTCAACTTCCGATTCCCAATTTCCAAGGTCATTGTGTCTTTCACAAAAACCTAACCTGCCGCAGCGCGCGGAGCCTGCGCTCTCTAGTAGCAGGTTGCTGTAAACCTGACGGCGGCAACCGTGAGTTGCAGGAGGAGCTCGCGGGCCATCAACCGGCGAGCAGTAGAATCCAGCCCATGACCCTGCGTGAGCTGTTCGGCATCGAGCATCCGATCATCCAGGCCCCGATGGCCGGCGTGCAAGGCAGCGCCATGGCGATCGCCGTGTCGAACGCTGGAGGACTCGGCTCGCTGCCCTGCGCGATGCTCGAGGTGAGCGGGATCCGCGCCGAGCTCGCGACCATCCGGGCTCAGAGCTCTCGACCGGTGAACGTGAATTTCTTCTGCCATCGCCAGCCGCAACCCGATGAGGAGCGTGAACGGCGGTGGCGCGCGATCCTTTCACCGTACTTCGAAGAACATGGGATCGATCCGACCGCGATTCCACCGGTGTCCGGCCGGCTGCCCTTCAGCGCCGAGGCCGCCGACGTGCTCGACGAATTCAAGCCCGAGGTCGTGAGCTTCCACTTCGGTCTGCCTTCGGCCGACCTGCTCGCGCGGGCGCGCGGCTGCGGCGCGAAGATCGTCTCGTCGGCGACCACGGTGGACGAGGCCCGATGGCTCGAAGCTCGGGGAGTCGATGCGATTGTGGCCCAGGGGTTGGAAGCCGGCGGCCATCGCGGTCTGTTCCTGTCCAACGATCTCGCAACCCAGATGGGAACGTTCGCCCTGCTGCCGCAGATCGTGCGCGCGGTGCGGGTGCCGGTGATCGCGGCCGGCGGGATTGCGGATGCCGCGGGCCTTGCGGCCGCGATGGCGCTGGGCGCGGCAGGCGTCCAACTCGGCACCGCCTATCTGTTGTGCCCCGAGGCCACGACCAGCGCCGTGCACCGTGCGGCGCTGAAGAGCCACGCCAGCCGGCTCACCGCGGTCACCAATGTCTTCACCGGGCGGCCGGCGCGCGGCATCGTCAACCGCCTCATTCGCGAGTTGGGGCCAATCAGCGACGCGGCGCCACCCTTTCCGCTGGCGACATCGGCCATCGGACCGTTGCGGGCCAAAGCGGAAGGGCTGGGAATCGCCGATTTTTCGTCGATGTGGGCCGGCCAGAACGCGACCGGCTGCAAGGAAGTACCGGCGGCGACGCTGACCTTGGAGTTGGCCGCGGCATCGCGATGAGCCTCGTCACTTCCCCCTGATCGTCAGAATCACCCTCCGATACGCCGTCAACGTCGGACTGCCATCGTCCTCCACCGCCAGAATGACGTGCGCCACACCCGGCACCCGCGGCGTGACCCTGAGGCGGGGCGTGGTGTCCCCGCTCAGCGTGACGCGCGCCGGCGGCTGACGCGGGCCGCCCGCGGGTCCTGACGGGATGCCGCCTTCACCGGCGACGCCGCCACCGCCGATCGGCCCCGCCGGCCCGCGGGCGACCGGCTGGCCGGGGATGCCGGTTCCGGCTTCCGCATAGAAGAACCACCGGTAGGTCAGCGCGTTCGCATCGGGATCGCGGGTGCCGGCCGCGTCGAGGGTCAGCGGCACGCCCACCGTGACGTCGATGAGCACGGGCGCCTTGCCCGCGACGCCGTTCACGGTCACCTCGGGATTGTGATTGGCGCTGTCCAAGTCTTTGATCGTCCAGTCCATCCGGGCCGCGAAGTCATGTTGGAATGCGGGCCGCCAGCGCCAGATCGTCGCCTGATCAGAGGTGTAGGCCAGCCCATCCCGTCCGACCACGGTGTCCCTGGAGTTGTCGCGGCCGGGAAACGAATCGCCGCCCTGGGTCCAGAACGGGCGCGGCTCGCCGTGGTAGGTTCGCCACACGTAACGGCCGCTCCATCCGCCATAAGCCGGGCTCATGAAGCTCACCAGGCCGTTGTTGATCAGGCCGAGAAATGCCGGCGTATCTCCTTCGTGAATGCAGCAGGGCATCGGGTAGTGCTTTCCGAGCGCTCCCTTGCTGCGCACGTTCCGATTCACCCAGTCGTCGGTGAACGTCGTGAAGTCGGCGCCTGGGGCGTTCTTGTAGAAACGATCGCCGCTGATGCCGGTCCAGGTGGCCAGATAGTACTGGTCGCCATCCGGCGTCGACGGGATCCCGATGTAATGCAGCGCCGGAAACTCACGGCGAAGCCACGGACCGGCATCGTCCTGATCCGAGATGGTGTAGACCCGCAGCTTCGCGACCAGCGCGCCGAGCTCGGCCGCCGTCTTCGTCGCCTTCGCGTGCAGCAGCGCCTGCGCCAGGGTGTTGGTGCCGCCCCATGCGAGCACCCACAGCGGTCGGGGATCGGAGCGTGCGGCCGCGCGGATGATCAGCTCGGCGCCCGGCGACATCTTGTCGGAGCCGACCGCGGCCATGCCGTAGCCAGGTTGCCCGGCCACGATGACGGAGGACAACGCGCTGGCGGTCGGGAAGCCCGGCTGGTGCTGTGACAGCTTCGGCCGCACCGCGTCGTAGGCGCCGACCAGCATCTGGATGACATCCGGCCGCACCTTGTTCTTCATCCAGGTCGAGGTGGTCGCGATCAAGCCTTCGACGTCGAACTGATTGGCGTAGACCAGGAAGCGGACCATCGACATCTGATCGTCCGGCTCGTTGGCGATGTCGGTCATGACGACGACCCGCTGCTTCTCGACGTACGGATCGACGCGAGCCGCGCGCGCATCGAGCGCGGGATCCTGCGCACGGGCGCCGATTGCGAGGACCATCACGGCCACCGCCGCGACGCCGGACATTGCGAAACCCTGCGCGTGGCGCGGCGGTTCACTCAATGGCTGCACGATCGTCCTTTTCGAGTGTCATTTCGTCCCGAAGACGACCCGAGTCTCCTCGCTCTCCTTGTAACCGTAGCGAATCGCTTTCGCCCTGAGCGTCATCGTAGGGGTGACACGGATCGGCCCGGTGTAGAGGCGCCATCGCGGATTGGCGCCATCCTCGGTGGTGTAGCCGATGGACGCCCCCTGCGTCGGGACATAGATCACCACTTCCATCGGCCCGGTGACCGTCATAGTGGTTCGGCGCTCGGGCACATCGGTGCTGCGGCGCGGCACGATGTAGGGCTGGGCGGTTGCGGGCTGCACACCGCCGGGCCACATCCGCTGGATCATCTCCGCCTCGTTGATGAGGCCCTGGTCTCCCACCCTCGTCATCCAGTCGACGACGGCGGCGCGCATCTTCTCGAGGGTGGCGCGGTGGGCCGGATCGGCGGCGAGGTTCTCGATCTGGTGCGGATCGCGGCGCACGTCGAAGAGCTCCTCCGCCGGACGGCTGGTCCGCATCCAGAGCGCGGCTGGCCCGCCGAGCGCCGACTCCGCTTGCATCCTGAGCCATTCCTGCATGATCGCGCTCTGGTTGCGATAGATGATGTGGCCGGCGTACGGCAGCTCCGGCGAGAAGTTGCGGATATAGAGGAACCGCGCGTCGCGGGCCGATCGCATCATGTCGTATTCGGCGTCCATGCGATCGCGGGCACCGAACACGAACGCGGGTCCCGCACCGGCGCGGGGGCCGACCAGGACGCGCCCCTGCATGTGGGCCGGCGCCTCGACCCCGGCGAGCGCCAGCACGGTCGGGGCAAGGTCGATGAGGCTGACGAGATCATCCCGGACCGTCCCCGGCGCCGCCCCGCGGCCGAGCGCCGGCGGTATCCGCACCATCAGCGGCACACGAAGCCCCGAGTCGTACAGCGACCGCTTCGCACGCGGAACGCCGTCGCCATGGTCGCTCCAATAGAAGACGATGGTGTTGTCGGCCAGACCGTCTTCATCGAGCTGTCGGAGCAGGTCCGCCACCTGTCCGTCCATGTCGGCGATGTTGTCGTACATGCGCGCCAGCTCTTCGCGGACCACCGGGCTGTCCGGATAGTACGGCGGCACTTTGATCGCGGCCGGATTGGTCACGACCGGTTTCCCCTTGCGCGCCGGGCTGCTCGGGAAGCTCTGACTCTCGTGCGTGACCTCGAGGTTGAACACGGCGAAGAACGGCTGCGCGGGATCGGGGCGGTTTCTCCAATGGGCCCGAGCCCCCAAGTCGTCCCAGATCGTGAACGGCACGCCGAACTGGTAGTCGGTCTTCGCGCGGTTGCTGGTGTAATAGCCCGCCGCGCGCAGGTACTCGGGGAATGCCTTGACGTAGAACGGCGGCACCGCGAGATATGGACCCGGCAGCTCCGGCACCCGATCCTCTGTCGTGCGCATGTGCTGCGCGCCGATCGCCGCCTGATACATGCCCGTGATGATCGCCGCACGGCTCGGCGCGCAGACCGGCGCGGTGCTGAACGCATGCGTGAAGCGGATCGACTGCGCGGCGAGGCGATCGAGCGTCGGGGTCCGGGCCGCGGCATCGCCGTAGACCCCGAGATGCGGGCTCATGTCTTCGTTGGAGATCCAGACGATGTTGGGCCGTGCGGCCGTGGCGGCCGGGCGCGGCGACGGGACCTGGGCCAGCGCGCCCGACGGCACACCAACGCTCAGCGCGGCCGCCAACAGGCGACGCAGGATCCGTCGCGTCGACTCGTCACTCATGGGCACTCGCCTTTCCGCCATCCGCCATCCTCGACTATCGTGGTGGCCTCAACATTTTCAGCGCCGTCAGCACATCGTCGAGCGGCGCTCCGGTCGTATCCACCGAGCCCGGGTACCGCGAGACGATCTCCCCGGCCAGCCGCTCCGCCTCGTCCAGACGGTCGACGCCGGCATACAACATCGCCAGCAGCGCGCGCGCCAGCGGTCCCACCTGGGCACCGTTCTCGAACCAGGCGTCGTCGTGGTCCGCAATCGCGGCTTTGAGATACCTCTCGCGTTCCCGCCCCTCGGACATCTGCGCCAGCTCCAGCGCCGCGCAGCCGGCGCGATTGGATCGGCGATAGGTATCGACCAGCTCCTGCAGCTTGACTCTGGCGTCATGGTCCGGAGCCGGTGCCGGCCAGAAGGGCCGCCGCGTGGCTCGATATCGCGCCTCGATGTCGGTCAGCTCGGACGCCGAGTACCGCGTCGCGTCCTCCGCGATCCGCTGCTGAGCCCTGGCGCGGAGAGCCGCGAGCCTGGCTTCGCGTTCACGCGCCGCGGTCCGGCGCCCGGCATCGGCGGGTTCCTGACTCTCCTGGAGCGACGGCGAATCGGCAAGCGACGCAGCGATTCCAAGGGGCCAGACGAGAGCGAACGCGAGGAGCAGGCGCGCGGTCATCCGATTCCCTCCCTTGACTGCCGCACATGGTAGCCTGACCCGATGCAGATGCTCCTAACCGACCTGCGGGACGCGGTTCGCAGCCTGCGCAAACAACCGCGTTTCCTGATCATCGCCTCCCTCACCCTCGCGCTCGGGATCGGCGCCGTCACCGCCATCTTCAGCGTCGTCAACGGCGTGCTCCTGCAGCCGCTCCGGTACCCGCATTCGGCACGGCTCGCGAACGTCTGGAGCACGGCGCCGGGACTCGAGCTCGACCAGTTCCCGCTGTCGCCCGATCTGTTTCTCTTCTATCGGCGCCACAACCAGGTGTTCGAGGACATGGCGCTCAGTCAGGGCCAACGCATCAACCTGACCGAAGCCGGATCGCCTGAAGTCGTCGACGCCCGCGTCACCACCCACAGCTACTTCGCGACGCTCGGCGTGGGACTGTCGCGGGGCCGGACCTACAGCGCCGACGAGGACAAGCCGGAGGCGGCGCGGGTCGCGGTGGTGAGCCACCGGCTGTGGACGCGGCGCTATGGCGGGGACGCGGCGCTGGTCGGACGGACGGTTCGCATCGACGGCGAGCCGACGCAGGTGATCGGGGTCGGCCCAGCCTGGCTCGACGAAGCCGGGTCGCCGGACGTGTGGATCCCGGCCCGCTTCAATCGCGGCGAATCCACCCACTGGAAATTTCGGCTGGAACGCGATCGCACGGCTCAAGCCCGGCGTCGCGCCCGACCAGGCGGCCACACATCTGGCGCCGCTGGTGCAGCGGGCGATGGGCGAATACATCCAGAGCGCCAACTATCGCGCGTTCCTGACCGACGGCCGCTATCGTCCGATCGTCCACGCGATGAAGGAAGACATCATCGGCTCGGTCCGCGAGCCGCTGTGGATCCTGCTCGGGACCGTGGGCATGGTGTTGCTCGTCGCCTGCGGCAACGTCGCGAACCTCTGCCTGGTGCGCGCCGAGGCACGGCAGCGTGAAATCGCCGTACGGGTCGCGCTAGGAGGCAGCCGCGCCGGCCTGGTCCGAAAACTGCTCGCCGAAGCCGCCGTGCTCTCGGCGATCGGAACATCGATCGGCGTGGTGATTTCCGCGGCCGCCCTGCCGGTGTTGTTGCGCCTGGCGCCCGAGACGATTCCGCGGCTGGATCAGGTGCGGCTGGACGGCTGGGTGCTGCTGGTCGCGGCGGCGGCCGCGGCCGTATCGGCGCTGCTCTTCGGCCTGGTGCCGGCCATTCGCTACACCAGACCCGACGTAGTGGCGTGTCTGCGTCAGGGCGGCCGAAGCGCGACCGATCATCCCGGCCGTCAACGCGGCCGCAATCTCCTGGTCATTGCCCAGACGGCGATGGCGTTGGTCCTGCTCGTGGGATCGGGACTGCTGGCGAGAAGCTTCGCGCGTCTGATGGATGCCGACCAGGGATTCGTGTCGCGCAACGTGCTGACGTTCCGCGTTGCGCTGCCGACCACGACCTACCCGAAGTCGCCGGAAGTGATGCGCTTCACCCAACAACTCGTGGATCGCCTCGCCGAGCTGCCGTCGGTGGAAGCGGCGGGGGCGACCACCGAGTTGCCGGTCGCACAGGGGCCGTCGGGCACCGCGTTCGAGTTCGAGGGCTATCCGGTCGCGGCCGGGAAACTGCCGCCGCTGGTGCAGTACTCGACGGTGACGCCGGGCTATTTCAAGACCTTACGCATCGCGTTGGCCGGAGGCGCGGACTTTCACTCCGGCGATCTTCGCGACGGGGCCAACACCATCATCGTCAACAAGGCCGCCGCCGCGCAGTTCTGGCCGGGACAGGACGCGATTGGCAAGCGCCTTCGCGGCGTCGGCGACGCCACCGAACCGCGCCCGTGGTTCACGGTCAAGGGCATCGTCGGCAACGTCCGCCAGGATGGCCTGCGCGAGCCCCCCAAGCCGCTGATCTATTTCCCAATCAATCCGGCCGGCGATCGGGCGCCGCGCGCCTTCAGCTACGTCGTCCGGGGGCCGCTCGTGCACACCCAGGCCGACGCGGTGCGCCGTGCGGTCTGGGGCCTCAATGCCGATCTGCCGGTGGCGGCGCTCCGTACGATGGACGACGTGGTGGAGCAGTCGGTCACGCAATTCTCGTTCACGATGCTGACGCTGGCGATCGCCGCCGGCATCGCTCTGCTCCTCGGCGCGATTGGACTCTACGGGGTGCTTTCGTATGCGGTCACGCTCCGCACCCGCGAGATTGGCGTCCGCATGGCACTCGGTGCGCCGCCGCTGGTGGTCAAGCGCGGCATCCTCGCGCACGCCGCGGGCATCACGGCGGTGGGCCTGATCATCGGCGGGCTCGGCGCCGCCGGCTTGACCCGGTTCCTGGGCGGCCTGTTGTATGAGACCAAGCCGCTCGACGTACCGACATTCGCCGGCATGTCCACCCTGCTGTTCGCGGTGGCGCTGATCGCCGCCTATCTGCCGGCGCGCAAGGCCGCCGGCGTGAGCCCGCTCGAAGCGATGAGAATGGAGTAGCGGGATGGATAAAAGGTGAACCTCGCCGTCCGATCTGGCGAGGTCCACCGCTGCCGTTACCAGGTCCCGAGCCGCAGAGCTCGGCTCAGCCGCTGAGGACGCTACTTGAGGACGGTCTGACGGTCGCGAATATCCCGAACGTCATCGTGTGCCTGGCGGACGCGCACGGCCAGCCGCTGCACCAGCACCTGAGTCGTGCCCGGCGTCACTTCCTTCAGCGCGCTCTCGAACGCGTTCTTCGCCACATCCTCGCCACGCTCGGCTTCGGCGGCGATCGCGTGATCGTCCCTGCCGGTAATTGCCGACTTGATATCGAGCCAGCCGCGATGCACGGCGCCGCTCATGCTGCCGCTGTGCTCGGGATCGCCCCCGAGCCTGCGGACCTCGGCCTGCAGTTCACCGGCCATCTGTCCGCGTTCGCGCGAGTACTGTAGAAACTTCGCTTTCAAATCCGGGCTCGTCAAACCTTCGGCCGCGGTCTTGAACCCCTGCTCTCCGTCCTTGACGGTCTCGATCAGACTGTTGAGCAGAGAAATAGTTTCCTTGTTCATATGTAGTCCCTCCTTGATACCTGAATACAAAGCAAGACAGGGACCGTTCCAGGGAGCTCGACTAAATGTGACGCTCGGGGACTTCCGCCTGAAGGCGGAAGCCACAAGAGGTGAGGAGTGGCTTCCGCCTTTAGGCGGAAGGCTTCAGCTCACGCGTCGCGCAGCACGCGTGCGGGATCGATGCGCGCGGCGCGACGGGCGGGCAGCCAGGCGGCGAACGCACTGACGGCGCAGAGGAACAGCGCCGCGCCGATGATCGTCAGTGGATCGCGCGCATCGAGGCCGTAGAGCAAGGTGCCGACGTAGCGCGACGCCCAGACGCTCAACGTCGCGCCCGCGACCAGCCCGAGCCCGACCGGGATCGCGATCTTCTCGAGCATCAGCGCGACGACTCGCGACGAGCCGGCGCCGAGCGCCATGCGGATGCCGATCTCGGCGCGCCGCTGGTTGACCGAGTACGACGTCATCCCATACAGGCCGATACCGGCGAGCAGCAGCGCGAGGGCGCCGAAGAACCCGGACAGCATCGCGAGCAGCCGTTCCCGGACCAGCGCCCCATCGATGAACGCCGCCAGCGGCCGGAACGTCAGTGAGAGATCGGAATCCACCCCACTGATGGCGGCGGCTACGCTCCGGGTCAACAAGGCCGGCGAGCCCGACGCCGCCCGCACGCTGAGGCTCAAGCCGGCCGGGTTCTCATCAGCGTGGGCCTGGATCAGCGGCAGGAACATGACCGGCGGAACGGGATCCCTGACCGACCGATACGCCGCGTCCTCAACGACACCGACCACCTGGACCGAATACTTGCCCTGCGGGCCGCGCTCGAACCGTACCGTCTGACCCAGCGGATTGCCCTTCACGTATCTGCGGGCGAACGTCTCGTTGACAATGCCCACTGCGGGTGCACCCACCGTGTCTCGATCGGTGAATTCGCGGCCCGCCAGCACGCGAGTGCCGTAGGTCGCGAACCATCCAGGGGTCGCGCTGTTGAAGAACGTCATGCGTTCGCGCGGGGAAGTGTTCGGCCGGTCCGTCAACTCGACCGGGCCATTCCAACCGGCACCGCTGACCGGCGTGATCAGCGAGATCCCGGCGCCCGCTACCCCCGGCACCGCGGCCGCGGCGGCGCGGACGCGATCGAACAGCGCCAGACGCGCCGCGGGTTTGACGCCGCTGCGTGACGCGTTGACGTCGACGACCAGGATCGCGTCCTTGTCCAGACCGATGTCGAGCGTGGCCAGCTTGCCGAAGGTCCTCATGAACAGTCCGGCCGCGACGACCAGGACGAGGGTGAGCGCCACCTGGACGACCAGCAGCGGCGCGCCGAACGTCCGGCGGCGCTTCGCCGGCGAACGTGCGTCCCTGTTCCTTCAGCGCGTCCTGCGGGTCGACCGTGCGCACGCGAAGCGCAGGGGCGACCCCGAACAACAGCGCTGTGGCGACGGCGACCAGCGCCGTGAAGCCGACCACCCGCCAGTCGAGCGACAGATCGAGGGCCACCACGCCGCGGGGCGTCGCCAGCTGCCCCACGATCATCCGGCTGCCCCATTGTGCGAACAGCAGGCCGAAGGCGGCGCCGAGCGAGGCCAGCAGCAGGCTCTCGACCAGCAGTTGCCGGGCGAGACGGAATCGGGAGGCACCGAGCGCGAGGCGCAGCGTCAGCTCGTGCCGGCGGCCGGCGGCGCGCGCGAGCATCAGATTCGCGATGTTGGCGCAGGCGATCAGCAAGACCAGTGCGACCACCGCCATGATGATCCACAGCGGCCGTTCGTAACGGGTGCGAAAGCCGGCGGGACCGCCGGCCGCGGAGACCAGGGTCAGCGCATCCCGCAGATACTGTTCGAGCTGCACGGGCGGCCAGTCTTCGGGCAGCGTCGCCTCCCGGATTTGCGGCTGCACCGCCCGGAGTGCCTGGGTCGCCTGCTCCGCGGTCTGGCCCGGCTTCAGCCGCGCCATGATCTCGAGCACCCAGGTCGACCGTGCGTCGAGCCAGCTTTGCGGACCGCGAAGGATCGCCTGGGTGCCGATCGGCACCGCGACGTCGAACGATCGGCCGGCGGTCGGTCCCAGAAATGTCGGCGGCGTCACGCCCACGATCGTCACCGGCACCCGGTCGAGCGCGATCGTCTTGCCGATGACGTCCCCCGCTCCGCCAAAGCGGCGCTGCCAGAACGCGTAGCTGATCACCGCAACCGGGCCGTCGGGCCCGCCGTTCCGCTGATCGTCAGCGATCGTGAAAGTACCGTCCCAGCACCGCGGGAACGCCGAGCACCTCGAAGAAGCCTGCCGCTCGCCCACAGCCCTTCGACCAGTTCGGTCGCGCCGCCGCGCGACAGATCGAAACGGCTTTCGGACCACGCCGTGGCACCCTCCGAGAACTGGAGCTGGCGATCGCGAACCTGCTCCCAGATCGGATTGGTCCACGACCCGTCGTCGAGCAGGACCAGACGCTCCGGCTCGCGCACCGGGAGCGTCTTGAGGAGCACGCCGTCGACCAGCGCGAAGATCGCGCTGTTGGCGCCGATCCCGAGCGCGAGCGAGGCAACCGCCACCAGCGTAAAGGCTGGACTCTGCCGAAGCAGACGCAGCCCATAGCGCAGATCCTGCGCGATCTCTTCGAGCCAGCGGGTGCCGCGCGCGTCGCGGCAGTCCTCCTTCACCTGCTCCAGGCCGCCGAACTCCAGCCGGGCCTTTCGGCGCGCCTCCTGCTCGCTCAGACCCGACCGCCGGTAGTCGTCCGCCAGCCGTTCGAGGTGGTCGCGGAGCTCGGCTTCGAGCTGTCGCTCGACCCTGCCGCGTTGCAGCAACCGCCGCCACCAGCTCATGAGGCGTCCCCTTCGGCATCGAGGATCAGGCCGATCGCGGTGGTCAAGCGATGCCAGCTGTCCGTCTCCTCCTGCATCTGGGCCCGGCCCTTTCGGGTGAGCCGGTAGAACTTGGCGTCGCGGCCGGTGTCGGAGAGCTTCCATTCCGCCACGAGCAGGCTCCGGTTCTCGAGCCGGTGCAGCGCCGGATACAGCGATCCCTGCGGGACCTGGACGACGTCGCGGGAGATCTGCTGCAGGCGCTGAGCGATCGCGTAGCCGTGCAGCGGCCCGAGCGCCACGATTTTCAGGATCAGGAGGTCGAGGGTGCCTTGCGGCAGGTCGGACTTGGGTGTGGTCATATGCCTCGCACTTCGATGTGTACAGATACACTGCCGACGTGTCGAAGGTCAAGGCATCCGCCCGGGACTTGGATATGCTCGGCGTTCTTTATCCTTTTCAACCCGGAAGTGAAGGAGGTCCTGATGAAGACAGCGTTCGGTGCTTTGGTCGTCATCGCCGCCCTGGCGGCCGTTCCCACAGCGGTCCAGGCACAGAAGGAACAGACCTGGAAGGGCGCCATCAGCGACAGCAACTGCAACGGCAAGCACCCCGCCGGAGAGCACGACGGGAAGAAGATGACCGACGCGGATTGCACGGGGGTCTGCGTGAAGAAGGGTGCGCAGTACGTTTTCGTGTCGGACGGGAAGGTCTTCAAGCTCGCCAATCAGAGCTCGAAGCAGATTGCTGCCCACGCCGGGCAGCAGGTCGAGCTCACCGGCACGATCTCGGGCGACACCATCACTGCGAAGCAGATGAAGGCAGCGAAGTAGCGCGGGGCCGGCTCAACCTTCGCGAGCGCCTTCCCTCGGACCGCCACGGCAAGCAGCGCGCCAACTCTTACCAACCTTCCACCTGCCTGGCCCGTCAAACGCCACGTCATCAACGACTGAGCGAATGCGAGTCGGTGTGTCGAAGAGGCGGCGATGAACAGCTTCATCCAGGATCTTCGCTATGGGTTGCGCTCGTTGCTCAAGACGCCGGGCTTCACGCTCATCGCCGTCCTGACGCTGGCGCTCGGCGTCGGCGCGAATGCCGCGATCTTCAGCGTCCTCGAAGCCGTCGTCCTGCGCGATCTGCCGTACCACGAGCCGGATCGGCTGGCGGTGCTGTGGACGAAGAACATCCGCCAGAACCTGCCCGACGGGTCGTCGTTCCTCAATTTTCGCGACTGGAAGGCCGAGAGCAAGACCTTCGAGAACCTGGCCGCCTACTTCCGGCCGGAATTCACTCGAGGCACGCTGTCGAGCGGCGGCGAACCGGAGCGCATCTACCTCGCGCTGGTCGGCGACGGCTTCTTCCAGCTGCTCGGCACGCCGCCGCTGATCGGGCGTGGCTTCGAATCCGGCGACTTCGTTTCCCAGCCCCGCGTCGTCGTCATCAGCCACAGCCTGTGGCAGCGGCGCTATGCCGGCAATCGGAGTGCGATCGGCAGCACCATCGTGCTGAACAACCAGGCCGTCGAGATCGTCGGCGTGATGCCCGCGGAGTTCCAGCTGCCCAACAGCGAGACCGAATTGTGGCAGCCACTGACCTTCGGTGCCGGTGACCTCGAGGAAGGCAGCCGCGACTCCGACGGCCTGGTGGTACTTGGACGGATGCGGCCCGGAGTCACCATCCCCGCGGCGCGCGCCGAGATGGACCTCATCGCCGCGCGTCTCCGCGAACAGCATCCCGCCACCAACGCCGCCCTCGGCGTGACCACCGACTCCTTGCTCGAGCGGGTGGTCGGCACGACCACCAACCGTGCGCTGTGGATGCTGGCGGGCTCGGTCGGCTTCGTGCTGCTGATCGGCTGCGCCAACGTCGCCAGCCTGGTGCTGGCCCGCGCGGCGGCGCGCCGCCATGAGTTCTCGCTCCGCACCTCGCTCGGCGCGAGCCGGATGCGGCTGGTGCGTCAGGCGCTCACCGAACACCTGGTGCTGGCGGTCATGGCCGGCGCGGCCGGACTGCTTCTGGCCTGGGCTGGGACGGTCGTCCTCCGCAACGCCGCGGCGGGAGCGCTGCCGCGGGCTGAAGCGATCCGTCTCGACGCTCCGGTCGTCCTCTTCCTGCTTGCCGCGACGATCGTGAGCGGGATGCTGGCCGGGCTGCTCCCCGCCCTGCAGCTGTCGTCGGCGCGGCCGGTCGAAGCGCTCGCTGAGGGCGGGTCCCGCACCTCGGGCGGCCGGAGCAGCCGCCGCATTCACCACGCTCTGGTGGTCGGCGAAATCGCGCTCGCGGTCATGCTGCTCGCCGGGGCCGGCCTGCTGATCCGCAGCTTCCTGCGTGTCCAGTCGACCAGCCGCGGGTTCGATTCACAAAGCGTGCTGCTGCTGCAGGTTGACCTCCCGCGGGCGTATGACAACCAGGCCAAGCAGGAGGCATTCTTCACCAGCGCGATGCAGCGGCTTCGGGCGCTGCCCGGGGTGGCGGCGGTCGGTGCGGTCAGCGACTTCTTCATTCACCGCCAGCCCGACTATCGCATTGCGCCGGAGGGCCGGCCGGCCAGACGGTCCGAGGATCCGGCGCCGCCGCTGACTGAAGACCAGGTTATCCCCGGCTACTTCGAAGCGATGCGGATTCCGTTGCTCCGCGGCCGACTCCTCCGCGACAGCGACCTCGCCAAGGGCGCGCCGCCGGTCGTGGTCATCAACGAGGAAATGGGGCGACGATTCTGGCCAGGCGAAGATCCGGTGGGCAAGCGCTTCAAGTACGGGCTCGATCCCGGCTTGGACCGTCCGTGGAAGACGGTGGTCGGTGTGGTTGCCGACATGCGGCGCCGGCGGCTGGACGAACCGGCGATTCCGTGCATGTTCCAGCCGGGCATCTCATCGCAGATGGACATCGCGGTCAGGGCGGTGGGCGATCCGGCGGCACTGCGCGAGCCGATTCGAGCGGCGCTTCGGGCACTCGATCCGACGGTGCCCCCGTACGGCGTGGTCACCGCGGAACAGCGGCTCGGCCGGACCGTCGCGCTGCGCCGGCTGCAGACGCTCCTCCTCGCCGCGCTCGCGGTGGTCGCGCTCATCCTCGCCGTCATCGGCGCGTATGGCGTCATCCATCAATCGGTCGCATCGCGAACGAGAGAGATCGGGATCCGCATGGCACTTGGCGCCAATGCGTTTACGGTGCTGCGGATGGTGCTCAGCAGCGGACTCGCGCCGGCCCTGGCCGGCGTGGTGGTCGGCCTGCTCGGCTCGCTGGCGTTGAGCCGGACGATCGCGCTGTTTCTCTACGAAACCCGCCCGATCGATCCGCTCATCTACGTGGGCGTGCCGCTCTTGCTCTTGACGGTGACGACGCTCGCCTGCCTCATACCCGCTCGCCGAGCAGCGCGAATGGATCCGATGGTCGCGCTGCGGGATCCCTGACCACGAATCCCTAATCCTTATCCCTAATCGGACATCCCTAATCCCGAATCCCTCATCCCCATCCCGAATCGCCGTCAGGATTCGCCGCGCATTCACAAGGGGGACCGCAGCCGCAGGCAGGAGGTGCGATCAGGGATTAGGATTCGGGATGGGGATTCGGGATTCGGGATTTCCGATTAGGGATTAGTGATTAGGGATTCAATCCCCGCGGAGCGCACTAACGACTTCCACCCGCGACGCCTTCGCGGCCGGCAGCAGCGACGCCAGGATGGCTGCGGTCACCAGAAGACCGGCGGCCGCGGCAATCGGCAGCGCCCCCGGCGTCTCGATCTCGGTGATGTAGCGGCTGACCACCCGCACCAGCAACAGACCGCCAATCACCCCTGCGGCGATGCCGCTGATGCCGATGACCGCGCCTTCTTTGAGGATGCGCATCAGCAGCGCCGACGGCGTGGAGCCGATCGCCAGACGCACGCCGAACTCGCGCGTCCGGGCGCTCACAGAAAATGCCAGCACGCCGGCCACGCCGACGATGGCGATTGCCAGCGCTACGCCGGCGAATCCCGTGAACACCAGCGCATTGATGCGGGTCGGCGACAACACTTCCGCGCGGATATCGTCCAGGGTCGCCGGGCGCTCCACCGGCTGATCCGACGCCAGGTCCCGGATCACCTTGGTGATCGACGGCACCAGCGCGTAGGGGTCCATCTTCGCGTGGACGAACAGCCGGCCGCCGTTCATCTCCTGCTCCATCGGGTGATAGACCGTCATCGTCGGCACCGGCACCACGTTCTCGTCGTCGATGTCCGGCACCACGCCGACGATGCGCCTCGGATCGTTGCTGACGCCGATGAACTTGGTCACGGGATCGGTCCACATCAGCCGGCGATTCACCGCGTCCAGGTTCGGGAACATGCGGGCGGCGAGGCTCTGACTGACAATCACGACGCGCTCGCCGTCGCGGCGATCACCGTCGTTGAAGTCGCGGCCGGCGATCATCCGGACGCCGAGCGCCGAAAAGAATCCCGGCGACACCGTCCGGAACTGCGCCCGTGGATCCTCTTCGCCGTTGGCCTTGCGGTAGCCTTCGGCGGTGAACTGCGCGGCGAAAAATCCGGGATCGCGCCACGGGACCACGGTGCCGAGCGCCACCTGCTCGACCCCCGGCAATTGCGAGATTCGGCGAATCGCCTCCTTGTAGAAGGCGCTCACGACTTCCGGCTTGCGGGTGTACGAGACGACCGGAACGTTGACGGCCAGCACGTTGCCGCGGAAGCCGCTCTGTTGCCGCTGCAGCGCGAACAGCGTGGTCACCAGCATTCCCGCACCCGCGAGCAGGAGAAAGGACGCGGCGATCTGGGTGACGGCAAAGAGCCGCAGCCGCCGGTTCGTGCCGGAGGTAATCCGCACGCTTCCGCTCGAGAGCCCCAGGCCGTTGGCGGCTTCGGCCGACGGGAGGCGAGGCAGGAAGGCGAGCACTACCGCCGCGGTGACCGCCAGGACGACCCCGACCCAGAGCAGCGTCGCGTCCACGGTGACGTCGTTGGCGCGGACGGAGTATTTGGCGGCGTAGCTCGCGAGCACCGACACCATCGGCCGGGCGATCAAGACGGCGAGCACCGCGCCAGCGCCGCAGAGCAGCAGGCTCTCGGTCAGCAGCGTTCGACGCAGGGCGCCAGTGCTGGCGCCGAGCGCCGCCCGGATCGCGAGCTCCCCCTCGCGCCGCACCGAGCGGGCCAGGATCAGGTTGGCGACGTTGGAGCAGGCCACCACGAATACCAGCACCGAGGCGGCCAGCAGCACGAGCAGAATGGTGCGGGCCGGCGAGATGATCTGGTCGCGCAGGTTCACCGCGTCGATGCGGTAGTCGGCCTGCGTCTGATACGCCTCCGGATGTTCTTTCAGGATGGCGCCGTGGACGGCTCGAAGCTCCGCGCGCGCCGCTTCGAGGTCCGCGCCGGGTGCCAGCCGGCCGAACAGCTCGGTCATCCGGTGCACGCGCCCGTCCACCATGGTCGCGTCCAGATGATGCGGGCTGGTCACCACGTTGGCCATGATCTCGGTTTCCTGCGGATACGGCACCGACGGTTCCAGCACGCCGACAACGACCGCGGGACGATCGCTGAGACGAATCGTCTTGCCGATGACCGACGGATCGCTCTTGAGGCCGGTGCTCCAGAAGCGATGCGTCAGCACCGCCGCGCCCTCGGCCTTCGGCCCGTCGTCGCCTGGACCGAGCAGCCGCCCCATCACCGGACGGAGCCCCATCACTTCGAAATACGACCCACCGACCACGCCGGCGCGGATCGTTCTGGGGTCGCCGAGCCCGAGCAGCGTGAACTCGATGGTTGAAAAATCACCGAATGCGGCCACGCTCTTCACCCGGGACTGCAAATCGCGCAGCTCTGGCACCGAGAAGTGAGTGTCCTCGAGGCCGATGCCCTTCGCGCTCTGGCGGATGTAAATCAGCCGGTCCTGATCGCGGTTGGCCAAGGGACGCAGCAGCACGCCGCGAACCACGCTGAAAATCGCCGCGTTGGCGCCGATCCCCAAGGCCAGCGTCAGGGCGACCGTGAGCGCGAGCCCCTTGGCGCGGGTGAGGGAACGAATGGCGAATTTGAGGTCAGTCAGCAGGCTCATCATTCTTACGGAGGCGCCGGGTGCCGGCCGCCTCTCCTTTCGCTAGTCAGTCGAAGCTGCCGTGCCGTTTTCGACAGGCATCGAGCGGGAAAAATTGCGCCTTGATGTCCAATCCGAACAGCCCAGCGGTGCGTAGACCGAGCGAAATGACACGCTGGGCCTGGCCGCGGCACGTCACCGCGCCGTCGCGCGCCGCACTGCTCGCCGGAATTCTTGTGTTGGCCGGATCTTACGCCGAAGCGCAGCCGTTCGGCCGGGTCGGCGGCCGGGTGCTCGACCAGACCGGGGCGCCGCTCCCCGGCGTCTCGATCGAGCTGGTCGCCAGTTCGCGGGAAGTGACCGCCAGCACCGACGCGGCCGGCAGGTATCGGTTCGAGGGGGTGCCAGCCGGCCGGGGGGCATCTGACATTTCGCCTTCTCAATTTCAGTGTGTTGCGGCGGGCGGTCACCGTCGCCGGCGGGCAGACGGTGACAGCGGACGCCGTGCTGACCCTGGCGATGAGCGCGGACGTCCTGGTCACCGCCTCGACCACCTTCCGAAACGTGGCCGATGTCGAGAACCCGGCCGACAACCTGGTGGGGATCGCCGGCGCCGCCAGCCAGGGCGCGGTCACCTCCGCGCAGATCGACTCACGCCCGATGATGCGGGCCGGCGAAGTCCTCGAAACGATTCCCGGACTGATCGTCAGCCAGCACAGTGGCGAGGGGAAGGCCAACCAGTACTACCTGCGCGGTTTCAATCTCGATCACGGCACCGACTTCTCCACGACGGTTGCCGGCGTGCCCGTCAATACGCCGACCGGCGCCCACGCGCACGGCTACGCCGATGTGAGCTTTCTGATTCCGGAGCTGGTCAGCGGAGTGCAGTTCAAGAAGGGGCCGTACTTCGCCGACGAAGGGGACTTCTCCGCCGCCGGTGCGGCGAACATCAATTACCTGAATCGGCTCGAGCGCCCGATCGTTCGCGCCAGCGCCGGCGGCGACGGATGGGGGCGGCTGGTCGGAGCAGCGTCGCCGAGGATCGGCCGGGGACATCTGCTCGGCGCGATCGAGCTGAATCACAACGACGGCCCCTGGGTGCGGCCCGACGACTACCGGAAAGTCAACGCCGTCGTTCGCTACAGCCGCGGCGACAACCGCAACGGCGCATCGGTAACGGGGATGGGCTACTGGGCCGACTGGGACTCGACCGATCAGGTCGCCGGACGTGCAGTCCAGGATCGCCTGATTCCGCGGTTCGGGCTGCTGGACTCCACCGACGGCGGCACCGCGAATCGTCAGAGCGTCGCCGGGGAATTTCAGCGATCGGCCGGTCCGTCGTCGATCCGAGCGACCGGCTTCGTCCTTCGCAACCGGCTGAACCTGTTCTCCAACTTCACCTACTTCCTCGACGATCCGGAGAACGGTGATCAGTTCGAGCAGGCCGAACGGCGCATCGCCACCGGCGGCCGCGTGACCTACCGTCGTCTGGGGCGGTTCCTGGATCGACATGCAGAGAGTGCGGCCGGCGTGCAGCTTCGACGCGACTGGCTGAGCCCCGTCGGCCTGTATCGAACCGCGGCGCGGCGCCGCCTCTCGACCACCCGCGAAGACGAGGTCGGCCAGACGATGGCCGGCGCATATGCGCAGAGCGAGATCGAATGGTCCCGTGCGCTGCGCACGACCGTCGGACTGCGCGCCGACGTCTATCAGTTCTCCGTCCGATCGGACAATGCGCTCAATTCGGGCACGGGCATGAAGACGCTGATCAGCCCGAAGATCGGGGCGATCCTGGGCCCGTGGAGCGGCACCGAGCTGTATTTGAATGCCGGCGGCGGCTTTCACAGCAACGACGCGCGCGGCGCGACCATCACCGTCGATCCAGTCAGCGGCGCACCGGCGAATCGGGTGACGCCGCTAGTCCGCGCGAAAGGCGCTGAGGTCGGCCTGCGCACCGTCCGCATCCGCGGTCTGCAGTCGACGCTCGCGGTGTGGTATCTGGGCCTCGACTCGGAGCTGCTGTTCGTCGGCGACGCAGGCACGACGGAAGCCGGGCGGCCGAGCCGCCGGTTCGGTGTGGAGTGGACCAACTACGCGCGGCCGGCCCCCTGGCTGACCCTCGACGCGGACATCGCGTTCTCCCGGGCACGGTTCGTCGATCGGGATCCCGCCGGCGTATCCATTCCGGGGGCGCTCGACCGTGTCATCTCCGCCGGCGCGACCATCGAGCCGCGACAGCCGTTCTTCGCCACCCTGCGGGTGCGCCATTTCGGCCCGCGCCCGTTGATCGAGGATGCCACCGTCAGGTCGGCCGGCACGACGCTCTGGAACGGTGAGGCTGGCTATCGTCTGTCACGGAACGCGCGAATCGTGATGGAGGGGTTCAATCTCTTCAATGCCCGCGTCTCGGACATCGACTACTTCTACGTGTCGCGCCTGCCGGGGGAACCCGCCGCCGGGATCGCGGACGTGCACACCCACCCTGCGCTTCCCCGCACACTTCGCGTCGGCCTCCAGCTGTCGTTGTAGAAGAGATGACAACACCTGCTACTATCTGCGGCTGTCATGCGCGGATGGCGAGCGGTTGGAGTCGCGGCGGCCGTCGCGCTCCTGAGCATTCTGATCGTCGCGGGGCTGCTGCAATTCCTGGCGCCCGATGTCGCCTACTACTTGAAAGACCGTGCGGCCGAAGTGATCTCCGGCAACCGCGGCCGCAAGATTCGAATTGCCCTGGGATCCTCCGTGGGCTCGAGCTACCGCGTCGGAACGATCCTGAACCGCTATCTGAGCAACAAGGCGGGATACGAGCTGGAGCTGGTCGTGACGTCGTCGCCCGGAAACGTCGCCACGCTGCTCGATCCGAATCAGCGCATCGACCTCGCCACCATCAACAGCGCCGACGACGAGGCGGCGAAGGCGGATGGCGTCTACGGGCTGGCCGCCCTGGAGTCGCAGTACTTCTTCGTCATTGTTCCGAACGACAGTCCGGTGCAGGAATTCCGCGACCTTGCCGGCCCGATCAACCCCGGCGTGCGGGAACCCGGGCAGCCGCCGACGCTCGGCGAGCGAGTGCTCGACTACTACGGGCTGCTCACCCCCGTGGAGGGCGCCCCGGCGCGAGCGTGGGTGGTGCGGCCCCAAAAAGGCAACGTGGCCGACTTCGAAGCCGGTCACATGGCCGCGGCGACCAGGACGCAGTTCCTGCACGGCGACCTGATCGAGGCGTTCTTCAAGTCTGGACGCTACCGGCTGGCGCCGATCCGCGACCATGAAGCGCTGGCCCGCTCGATTCCCGGGACCAGGGCGGCATCGATTCCCGCGGGTCTCTACGGTCCAACGCGGCAGATTCCAGCGGCGCCGGTGCCGACGGTGGCGGTTACGATGCTGCTGGTCGCTCGGACCGATCTGCCCGGCCGCGTGGCGCGCGACATCCTGGACGTCATTTACGATCCGCGATTTGCACGGGACCTCCAGTTCGAGCTGACCGAGGACTGGGGCCGAAGCGTCGGCGGCCTGCCGCTCCATCCCGCCGCCGAGATCTACTACCACCGCAACGACCTGCTGACGTCCGACCGGATCGGACGCGCGTCGTTCGTGGCCTCCGGCATCGCCGCGCTGGCTGCGGGCATCCAGTTCATGCTGCGGTTCCGCCGGGCCGAACGCGTCCGCGCCCGCCGCCGGCTCCTCGGATCGGAGGTGGCCAAACTGCAGACGCTCCGCCGCCGTATCGAGGACGCGGCCGATCCGGCCGAGGCACAGGCGCTGTTGCGAGAGGCCGACGATCTGTTGGGGCAAGCCGAGCAGGATGCCGCCGCGGACCTGCTCGACGCGGACGCCATTCAAACGCTTCGCTCAGTGCACGAGGGATGCTGGCGTGCGCTGCAGCGCCAGCAGGCCACCCGCCTCACGCCGCCGCCAGCCGCGCCCCAATCCAGCTAGCTGGTGCATGGACCGGAACGGTGGGCGCGCCAAGCGTCTCGGCCGTCGCGTCCAAGTTCCACTGGATCACGCGTTCGTTACAACGAGTTCTGCGGTACGATGGCGCGTCCGCTACCTGAGTCTGTGCCCCGGTATCGTTTCAACGACTTCACTCTCTCGCCACGGCGACGCCTGCTGCTCCGCGACGGGCGCGAACAGCCGCTCATTCCCCGCTACTTCGACCTGCTCGTGTTTCTGATCGAGCGGCGCGGCGAAGCGGTGCATCGCCGGGACATCTTCGATCGCGTCTGGGGTGACGTCGTCGTCTCCGACAGTGCCTTGAGTCAGGCCATCCGCACCATCCGCCGCGTCCTCGGCGATGAGTCGCGCGAACCCAGATTTGTCCGCACCGTGCCCCGTCACGGATACCGGTTCGTGTTCCCCGACGTCGTCGAAGAAGACGATGAGAGCGAGTGGCGGGAGCGAGAGGCAACCCTGCCGGTCCGAACGCCGCCGATCGAGCCGGTGACGGACCCCTACGAACCGCTTTTGCAGCGGCTCACCGCTATCCCGGTGAATGCCGGCGAGGAGGACGACCAGCGCGAGGCCGCCGAGCTACTGCACGCACTCGGCACGTCCGAGGCCTTGCGGCGGCTCGGGTACTCGTCCGAATCACGCGGTCGCACGGGCATTGCTCAGGGACACGCGCTGGGACATCGCCGAGGCGGGGCCGGTGCCGATTCTCGGCCGCCCCGGTGCGATCAGGACGGCCTGGGAGCTCGTCCTGCTCAGGCTTCGGCGAGCGGCGGTTTTCGTCGCGGCGCGATGGGCGCACGGATCGATTGGCGGCGGCCTGGCAGGAGTCGTCGCTGGCGGGGTTGGAGGCTTGATTCTCACGGCCGCTCCTGGAAGCGCCGCGTCTCTCGACGTGGTCCCGGTCCTGGCGGTGATCGGCGGATGCTGTGGAGCTGCCGGTGGCGCCGGCGTCGGCGCCGGCCTGTCGCTGGCGGAATCGGTCGCGCGATCGCGGCGCGCCGCCGCCCTCGTCTGGGGCGCCGCACTCGGCGGCGCGCTCGTCGGGTCGATCGTGCAATGGTTTGCCCGATGGGGACTGGCGGCGCTGTTCGGGATCGACATCGCCACTGGTGGAGGCCTCGAGGGACTGCTCATCGGCGCCGCGGCGGGGCTTGGCTACGGGCTGGCGACTCGGCATTCGGACGGCGGTCTGGCCGCGCCCCGAGGCCGCCGCCGGCTCGCGGTCGTGGCCATCACCGCGGCGGCATGCGGCCTCGCCGCGCTGGCTCTGGCATCGAGGGGACGGCCGCTGGTCGCTGGCACCATCCATCTCATCGCCCAGGCGTCGGTGGGATCGGAGGCGATGTTGACGCCGCTGGGCCAACTGGTCGGCGAGCCGGATTTTGGTCCCTTGACGGCTGCGCTCATCGGTGCGAGTGAAGGGGCGCTGTTCGGGATGGGTCTCGCGATGGGGCTCACCAGCCGCGGAAAGAGGCCCGCCGGGCGGGCAGATTGACCGGAATAGCGCCAGTCACCCACATCTCATCTACTGCTCATGAATCGCTCAAGACTCCCGTGAGCACACCGGCGATGCTCCTCGTGGAGGACATCGATGGAAACACTCACGCCTGCGTCGACCTGCCGTCACGCCAGAATTCATCTCACGACCAGCCATCCGACCGAGCTCATCGACCTGACCGACCGGCTTCAAGGCCTGGTCTCCGACGCGGCGCTCCGAACGGGTGTCGTCAACGTGCAGACGCTTCACACCACGTCCGCCGTGGTGATCAACGAACATGAACCGCTGCTGCTGACGGACTTCGAGGCCCTGCTCGAGCGCACTGCGCCGCGCGACGGCCGATACCGTCACGACGATCCGGCCGCCCGCACGGTGAACCTGACCGCGGAGGAGCGACCGAACGGTCATGCGCACTGCCGCGCGCTGCTGCTCCCCTCCTCGGTCTGCCTCAACGTCGTCAAGGGGAGGCTGGTGCTGGGCCAATGGCAGCGGGTCTTCTTCGTCGAGCTCGACGGTCCCCGCGAGCGGGAGGTGTCGATCCTCGCCTTCGGAGAGACATGGCGATGAAGGTCAAGATGATCCTTCCGGCTTTGACCGAGGCCACCAGCCCCTTCTTCCGGCCGATTAAGTACTCGCTGTTCCCGCCGCTCGGTCTCGCCACGCTCGCCGGATATCTGGACGAGTCAGATTGCGTGGAGATTCAGGACGAGCACGTGGAAGCGCTGAATCTCGAAGACGACCCCGACCTCGTAGTGATCCAGGTCTACATCACATCGGCGCGCCGCGCATATCTCATCGCCGATCACTACCGCGGCCGCGGCGCCTACGTGGTCCTTGGCGGGCTGCACGTGACGTCGCTCCCGAATGAGGCGATACCTCACGCCGACACCATCTTCATCGGTCCTGGCGAAGACACCTGGCCGCGCTTCCTGGCCGACTTCAAGTGCGGGCGCGCCGCACCCCTCTACCGCTCGACGCTCCGCACGCTCACGGGCGTTCCTCCGATTCGCCGCGATCTGATCCAGCGGCGGCTCTACCTGGTTCCGAACTCGATTGTCGTATCACGCGGCTGCCCGCACGTCTGCGACTTCTGCTACAAGGAGGCATTCTTCGAGGGAGGACGCTCCTTCTACACGCAGACGGTCGATGCAGCGCTGGCGGAAATCGATCGCCTTCCCGGCCGGCATCTGTACTTCCTCGACGATCATCTATTCGGCGATCGACGGTTCGCCTCCGCACTGTTCGAGGGCATGCGCGGCATGGGCCGGCTGTGGCAGGCTGCGGCCACCGTCAATTCGGTGCTGGCGCCCGATCTGCTCGAGAAGGCGGCGGCGGCGGGTTTGCGCAGTCTGTTCGTGGGATTCGAAACCCTCAATCCGGCGAACCTTGCGGAACAGCACAAATATCAGAACATGCGCCGCGACTACGGGGCCGCAATCCGGCGCCTGCACGACCTGGGCGTGATGATCAACGGCAGCTTCGTGTTCGGGATGGATGCCGACGACGGATCGGTGTTCGGCCGGACGGTGGAGTGGGCGATCGAACACGGAATCGAGACGGCGACGTTTCACATCCTCACGCCCTACCCGGGCACCGCCTTGTATCAACGCATGTCGGAGCAAGGGCGCCTCACGACCGACGACTGGGATCGGTACGACACGCGCCATGCGGTGTTCAGCCCCGCCCGGCTGACCGCCGAGCAGCTCGAATGCGGCTACCACTGGGCGTACCGGGAGTTCTACCGCTGGCGCTCGATCGCCCGCGGCGCCTCGGCCCATGACGACGTCCTCGGCGGCCTGCGCCATTTCGCCTACGCCAGCGGCTGGAAGAAGTTCGAGCCCCTGTGGGACGTCATCATCAGAACCAGGCAGGCAGGATCGATGCTGCCGGTGCTCGAGGCGATCCTCAGCGAGTTCGGCAGGCGGTCGTCGCGGAAGTCAACCGACGACGGGTTCGTTGCCGCGCCGTCGCCCGCGATTCTGCCAGCAGGCGCAGCCTCGATTGCGGGATCGGCTACGCCGCTTTCTTGACGATCTCCGCCGACCGCCGCCGGGCGGACCAGGCGGCGAATCGCCGCACCGCCAGCGAGATCCCGGTCCAGACCAGGAAGGCCCCGCCCGCCGATGCGAGACCTGCCACCAACTCGCCCAGCCGGCCGCCCAGCTCGCCGGTATGCGCGAACCGTATCCATCCGCGCAGCTTCTGACCGCGGTTGGCTTGCGCGTACGGCTCCCATGAGGTCTCGGCACCGGTGACGCCGTTCACTGCCAGCGTCGATCTGGCAAAGCTGTTCCAATGCTCACGATCGGACATCGAGAAGGACACCGGTCCACCGGGACGCGCCGGTAGACGAATGATCATCGTTCGCCAGGTCGGCAACCGCTGCTCGGCACGCGAGACCAGCGATTCGAGTGAAGCCACCGCCACCGCGTCTGCCGGCTCCGCCCGGTGCGTCCCGGCGCGATGGTCCTGATTCCCCGCCGCGGAAGTCGCGGGTTCGCGGCGATCGCCACTTTGACGTTCGGCCCCCTGGGGAGCTGCACCGCGTCCGCCACGACCGGGTGGTGCCTCGACGCCAGGTCCGCCCGACCCGCCGCCGCGTCCCGCAGCAACCGGCCGCGGGCTTCCGGTCAGCGTGTAAACGAGGTTGCTCGCCCATGGATAGGAGATCACCATCCCGCTCAAGGTCAGCACGATCAGCACCGGCGCCGACCAGAATCCAATCACGTTGTGCCAGTTGAAATCGCGGGCTTTGCCGCGCAAGCCCGACCGGAACAATGTCACCGCTGAGACGTGCTTCGCGGTCCATTGCCGCGGCCACCAGAGATAGGCGCCCGTGACGGCGAGCACGAGGAACGCCGCATTACACGCACCGGTGATTGCACGCGCGGTGGTGCGATGTTCACCCTCGACCGCCAGCCATCGATGCCAGTTCGTGACGCTCCGGTAGAACCCTCGTGCGCGCACCGACCCGTTGCCGAGGATCTCTCCCGTATACGGGTTGATGAACACCGTGCCCTGCGTTCCCAGGGCGACGGTTGCGGACGCGGCCGGATCGGAGGTGAGCGTCAGCGTCGTCGGCTGCGCATCCGGCGACGCGGCGCGCACCCGCTCCAGCAGCACATCGACGCCGAGCCGGTTCGCACCAGATGGGACTGCGACGAAACGCTGCGATCGCTCGATGATCTGCAGCACCGACTGCTGGAACGTGAGCAGCGTGCCGGTGACCGACATGACGAGGATGACAACGCCGGCGATCGTGCCGGCGATCAGGTGAATCCAGAACAGAACGGAGCGAAGCTTCATCGACGGAATCTCTGGAAAGTACCGCGGGCCCACTCAGAGCTCGGACCACTGCCGCAGCAGGTTGTGATAGACGCCGGTGAGTTGAATGGTGGACGCATGATCCGGAACGTCGCGGGCGAGCCGCTGGATCGCCGTGTCCATGTCGAAGAGCAGGGCACGCCGGCCGTCGTCTCGGACCAGGCTCTGGATCCAGAAGAACGAGCAGACGCGCGCGCCCCCGGTCACCGCAGTGACGTGATGGAGGCTGGTCGAGGGATACAGCACCATGTCGCCGGCCGGCAGCTTCACCCGATGACTGCCGTAGGTGTCCTCGACCACCAGCTCGCCTCCGTCGTAGCCGTCCGGATCGACGAAGAACAGCGTGGCGGACAGATCGGTGCGGACGCGATGCGGCGAGCCGGGCACCTGCCTGATCGCGTTGTCGACATGGCTGCCGAAGGCGTCACCGCCCGAGTAGCGATTGAACAGCGGCGGAAAGACTTTCAGCGGCAGCGCGGCGGCCATGAACAGCGGGTTGCGCTGCAGCGCCGCCAGGATCGTGTCGCCGATCTCGCGGGCCACGGGCGCGTCGTGCGCCAGTTGCATGTTCTGCTTGGCGCGGGCGGACTGGGGGCCGGCGGTGGCGCGCCCGTCGACCCAGTCCGCTTCCTCGAGCCGGCGACGGGCGTGCGCGACCTGATCGGACGTCAGCACGCCGGGAACGTGTAAGAGCATCGACTTTTCGCCTAGAACCGGACCGCGGTCGACAGCAGGAACGACCGCGGCGTGCCGGGGTTGTACCGGCCGCCGTTGTTGTTGATGCTCCTGATGTAGGTGCGATCGGTGAGGTTGTAGACGTTCAGGCGAAGGGTCAACTGGCGGGCGATCGGCGCCTCGATGAGCGCGTCCGCGACCGTGTAGCGAGGCACCTGGATGGTGTTGGCGGCGTTGATGAACACCGGATCCGTATAGCGCAGGCCGCCGCCGACGCGGATGTCGCGCGCCAGACGAACCGTGGTCCAAAGGCTGGAGGAGAACTCCGGGGTCAGGATCAGACGCTTCCCGTTATTGACCGAGTTCTGGCTGTTCAAACGGGAGTCCAGATACTGCAGACTGAGGTTCACATCCCAGCGCGGCAGCAGCTGGCCGAGCAGGGCGAATGCCGCGCCTTTCACGATTTGGCCGTCGTCCTGATTGAAGATCGGCGGTACCGCCGTCGCATCCACGACGAAGATGACGTTCTCGTTCTCGGTGTAGAAGACCGCGCCGCTCAGCTGCAGCCGGTTCCCCGCGAGGGCCCATTTGCTGCCGACTTCGTAGTTGACGGACTTCTGTGGATCGACGTTCGGATTGTTCTGGTTGGCGGCTCCCGCGTTCAACTGGAAGTTGGCCGAGCCAGGCGGCGTCAGCGAGGACCCATAGGATGCATACACGTTCCCGAGATCGCTGAGCCGGAAGACGACGCCGGCCTTGCCGCTGACCAGGGTGCCATCCCCTTCGAGGTCGGTGACCGCACTGCCGGGCGGTGCGGCGACCGCGTGCGATGTCGTCGAGTAGCGCTCGACGCGGATCCCCCCGTTGAGCCGCAGCCGAGGCCCGGCGTCGAAGCCGTCGAAGGCGTAGAGCGCCACGGTGTTCGTGCTGCCTTCGGAGGTCGCGCCTGTGGGCGCAATCGTCATCCCGACAACAGGGCTGAACACATCGGGATTGTTCAGGTCGACCGGCGCGCGCGTGCCGACGCCACCGAGGGTCGGAGCCGCCTGCGTCTCTCGCGTCATCTCCAGCCCGATGCTGAGATCGTGGCGGATCCGGCCGGTCGTCGGACGCGCGACCAGGCTGGTCTGATTGGAGAAGATGTCGTTGTGGCGCTCGTTGGCCTGACGGCTGAGGGTCACGAGATTGGTGACCGGGTTGTAGGCCGCAGCATTGGCGATCGACGTAATGACCGCGGTGCGCTCCGCGGTGTTGTAGCGGGTCTGGTTCCGCACCGTCGTGCCCGCGGCCAGATCGTGTTCGACCCGCACGGTGACGCTGTCCTGACTCACCTTGTCGAAGTCGTAGTCAGGGCTCCCGTAATAAGTGTCCTGATCGACGGACCGGGGTCCGAGAGCGCCGGTTGTCAACGGCCCGACCGGAGACGCCGCCGCGGGCAGACCGTAGTCAGCCAGGTTGTCCTGACGCATGAACTGGGCAGCCGCGCTGACTCGCGTCGAGGTGTCCACGCCGAAGGCGATCGACGGTGCGATCGCGCGGCTTTCCCTGCTGACATGGTCGCGGCCGGCGATGCCGCCATCCTGCCAGAGCGCGTTGACGCGCACGGCCGTATTCCCCAGGAACGTGCCGGGAGCTCCGATCGGGAGCCGTTGATTGAGGTCCACCGTCGCCCGGACCTGATCCCCCGAGCCGTAGCTGAGCGTGCCGGCCTCGGCTCGATCGAGAGTCGGGGCCTTGCTGGTGAGATTGACGTAGCCTGCCGCGTTGGTCCGTCCTACGTCGGCCCCGGTCGGGCCCGAAAACACTTCAATCTGTTCGAGGTTGTAGACGTCGCGCCCGACCAGCCCATCGTCGCGCACGCCGTCGACGAACAGGCTGTTGTTGGCACTGAATCCCCGCATGTTGAACATGTCGCCGGTCGTGCTGGACGCGCCGCCTCCTTCCCCGGCCTGCATGGTGATGCCGGGAACGTTCCGCAGCGCTTCGCTCAGTGTCGTCGCGCCCTGCTCCTCGATGAGCGTGCGTGGAATCAGTTGAATTGTCTGCGGCGTCTCGCGCAGTGGCGCGGCGTACTTGGTCGAGGGGATGTGGTTCAGGGATCCGGTCACGTTCACGGCCGCCGATTCGAGCCGGATTTCGATGACGACCGTCGATGCATCCTTGAACTTGTGATTGAGGCTGGTACCCCCGAGGAGTCGGTCGAGAGCCTGGGCTGCAGTCGATGTCCCGGTGACGCCGTCCGTCGTCAGGTTGTGGATGACGTCCGGCTGCAGTTCAACGCGGAGGCCGGTGAGCTGCTCGAATTCCCGAATGGCCTGGGTGAGAGGGCCGGCGGCAATGTTGAAACGAAAGACCGGTTGGGCGTCCGCCGTCTGCGACCCTCCACCCGCCTGGCTCTCTTGAAGGCGCAGCAGCGGAAGCGTCTCACTCGGCGTCCAGATCTTCACGTGCTGCAGGGCCGCCTGAACGCGCTGCGGTTCGAGCGTGATCCGGCGATCAATCGGAAGCGCTTTGGGCCGCGGTGCCGCGGCGTGGAGGGTGGGGAACGTGCCCACTATCGTCGCGAGCACGAACCACGGAGTGGCCCTGCGCGAGGGTCTTCGCTTGGGGGTGTGCGCCTTCATGCCTGTCTCCAGATGTAGCGCGGCATGTCGGCGTCCGATAGAATTCGGCTGCCGAGTGCATCACGCGCCCGTCGTGTGAAAACGGTCTCCAGACCAGCGTTCGGTACGCCCGCCAGGTGCTCAACCACCTGGCGGGCACTCTCTTTCGTGCTGTCCAGCCGTCCATACCCTACCGACCGCAGTGGGTGGGGCGTCACCAAATGAGAACCGGTCTCATTTGGCACAGGCCAACTCTATATACGACCAATTAGGTCGTCAATGATTTTTCGCGTCGATTCGAGAGTTTGACGGGAATTTTACGCGGCGGGCCCCGAAAGGGCACCGGTGCGCGCCCATAGAGGTGAGCCCAAACCCCAGAGGTATCAGGGGTTAATGGTCGTGATCAGTCGTGGCGAACGTCGTACTCCAGAAAGAGCGTACCGGTAGCGGCATAGAGCCGATGACTGCGCAACTGCAGCGACACCCGAGTCGCCGGGGTCGGCAGCATCGGCATTCCGCCGCCGAGCAGAATCGGTATCACCGCGACGTCGACCCCATCCACCAGTCCGGCGTGCGTCAGCTCGCGAAAGAGCTCGCCCCCACCCCATAACCAGAGCGGCTTGCCGTCGGCCTTCTTCAGCTCGCGGACGTGGGACGCGGCATCCCCGGCAAACGTGACCCCATCACGCTCGCCTGGCGGCAAGCTGCGTGAGTACACATATGTCGGAAGCGCCGGTCCGACCGCGCCCCCGGTCGCCACGAACACCTCGTAGGAACGACGGCCTATGACCAGCCCGCCGAAACCTGCATACATCGCCGCGAAATCGATCTCAGGGTCGACGATGATCCAGTCGAACTCGCCATTCGGGCCCGCAATGTAGCCGTCGAGACTTGCCGCCACCGAATATCGCAACTGTCGCACGGCGCGCTCCAAGAGCAGGTCAGCGTTCCAGGGCGGCCATCGGCAGCCTCATTCCTGGCGTAACGCGGGCTTCGGGCAGGACCTCGATCAGCACCGACTTGAAGGCCGGAGTCTTCGATCGCGGATCGACGTCTCGCGGGACGAGCACGTTGGCCTCGGGATAGTACATGACCGCATTGCCGGCGCGCACATCGTAGGGCCGCACCAGCTGACCGCGCAGCTCGCCGACCGCACTGCGGACGGTCACCCGCTGATCCACGCACAGCCGCAGCCGGTCGATGTCGAAGGGATTGATCAGGATCACATCGCGGCGATCCTGCCCGCGATAGATGTCTTCGTCTTCGTAGACGACGGTATTGAACTGCCCCTCCGAGCGCACCGTCATCAGGCGCAGCTCGCGTTCACCGGCCGCCGGTGATTCGGGCAAGCCGATCGCATGGAAACGAGCCTTGCCGGATTCGGTTGGAAACTGCGGTGTGTCGAGGCGACGGCCGGCGATGTGGAACTCACGGCCGGTCCGGTCGATGTCGGCCATCGGTTCCAATCCGGGAATCAGTTCGGCGATCAGGGCGCGGATCCGCTGATGACTCTCGAGGTCGTCCCAGTTCACCGGCCCGTCGTTCCCGATCACCTCCCGGCCGAGCGCGGCGAGCACCGATACCTCGCTGCGCGGACCGGGGTACCGCGCCGGACCGCCCTCGCTCAGCCGCACGTAGCTGAACATCGACTCCTGCGTCGTCGGCTGGGGCTCTTCGTCGCGCGGCAGCACCGGGAGGACCAGCGTTTCTTTCGCAGTGCCCCACGCGTGTCCCGTATTCAGCGACGTCGAAAGGTAGCCAATCAGGTCGAGCTTGCCGAGTGCGCTCGTGGCAAACACCGAATCGGGGTTGCTGCCGAAGAGATTGCCTCCGAGGCACAGCGCCGTGCGCATCTCGCCGCGACCGCAAGCTTCGAGGCACGCCATCGTGTCCAGTCCGCGCGACTCCGGGACGCGCAGACCGAGGCGCTGCTCGAATCGCTTCAGAACCGCCTGCTTGAGTTGAGGCGTGACCGCGACCGAGCCCATGCCTTGGACGTTGCTGTGACCGCGGATCGGCATCAGCCCGGCGTTGGGCCGGCCGATCATGCCGCGCAGCAGCGCGAGGTTGGCGATCATCTGCACGTTCTGGACGCCGTGCAGGTGGTGGGTGATCCCCATCGTCCAGCCGAGCACTGCGTGCTTCGCCGACATGTACATCGCGGCCGTGCCGGCGATGGTCTCTCGCGACACTCCGGAGCCGCGCTCGATGTCGTCCCACGACGTTGATTCGACCTGCCGCCTGAATGCGTCGAAGCCTTCAGTGTGCTGGTCGACGAACGCGCGATCCTGACCGCCGCGCTCGAGCACGTACTTCGCGACGCCGGTGAGCAGCGCGAGATCGCCGCCGATGTGCGGCTGGACATACAGGCTGGCGATCCGCGTGCCGAACATCAGGCTCCACGGGTCGCTCGGCACGCGGAAGTTGACGAGGCCAACTTCCTTCGCCGGGTTGATGACGATCACGTGGCCGCCGCGACGGCGCAGCGCCATCAGGCTGCGAAGCAGCCGGGGGTGATTCGACGCCGGGTTGCCGCCGATCAGCACGTAGAGATCGCTTCGCTCGACGTCGTCGAGCTGGACCGTCGCCGTGCCGGTGCCCAGACTGTCGGCCAGGCCGACGCCGCTGGCCTGATGGCAATAGAACGAGCAGTTGTTGACGTCGTTGGTCCCGAACGCCCTGGCCAGGAGCTGAAGCAGGAAACCGGCTTCGTTCGACGATCGGCCGCTGGCGTAGAAGAAGCTGCGCGCGGGACCACTCGTCTTCAGCGTCGTGGCGAGCCGGTCGAGGGCCTCGGTCCAAGTGACGACGCGATAGTGCGTCTCACCCGGCCCGGCGTAGATCGGATCGACGAGCCTGCCACAAGCTTCGAGCTCGCGTGCCGACATCGCCCTGAGCTGCGCGATGGAATAACGGGCGAAGAAAGCCGGCGAGATGCCGCCCTGCATGTCGGCAGCCATGGCCTGCAGCGACTTCTTGCAGACCTCGGGAAAGTGGCCCGCCTCGTTGACCATCCCGCCGAGCTGGCCGCCCATGCCCAATGCGCAGGTCTTGCAGGCATTCTTGGTGCGCATGGCGCGCCACAGCGCCAGCCACCCGACCCGGTTGGCGGTGTGCAGCGTGTAGCGAACGGCCTTCCAACCGCCGCCTGATGTCACGGATCTCATCGGGAATCTCAGGGGAGTCGAAATGATCTCATGCGCCCGGCACGGCGGCACGCACCTGCGGCGCGACCTTGGTGCCGAACAGCTCGATGCTCCTCATCAGCAGCGCATGAGGCATCGTCCCACTGCTGTATTTCATGTCGAACCGCGACACCCCAAGCGCCCGCACAGTGTCGAGGATCTTTCTGGTCACCGTGTCCGGCGCGCCGACATAGAGCGCGCCATGAGGCCCGGCTTCGCGCTCGAAATCGTCGCGGCCTCGCGGCGGCCAGCCCCGCTCGGCGCCGATCCGATTCATCAGCGCCAGGTAATGCGGCCACAGCTCTTCCCTGGCCTGCTCGTCAGTCGGCGCCACATAGCCTGGCGAGTGCACGCCGATCGGCTGAAGCGGCTTTCCGAATTCCTTCAACGCGCGGACGTACAGATCCACGAAGGGCTTGAAGCGCTGGGCACTGCCTCCGATGATGGCAAGGGTCAGCGGAAGGCCGTGCCTGGCCGCTCGTACCACGGATTCAGGGCTGCCACCCACGCCGACCCAGGTCCTCAATCGCCCGGACTCCACAGCCGGATAGACCATTTGATTGGTCAACGCGCTCCGCGTGTCGCCGGACCAGGTCACCGGCTGCTGCTCCAGCAGCTTGACGAACAGACTGAGCTTCTCTTCGAACAAGGCCTCGTAGTCGGCAAGGTCATATCCGAACAGTGGAAACGACTCCGTGAACGAGCCGCGTCCGAGAATCACTTCCGCCCGTCCATTCGACACCGCGTCGAGTGTCGAGAACCGCTGGAACACCCGCACCGGATCATCCGAGCTGAGGACCGTGACCGCCGAACCCAGCCGGATCCGCTCGGTCCGGGCGGCGATTGCTGCCAGAACTACTTCGGGGGCCGACACGGCGAAGTCGGCCCGATGGTGCTCGCCAACGCCGAAGAAGTCGAGCCCGACCGTGTCGGCGAGAACGCCCTCGGTCACGACGTTGCGCAGCGCCTGCGCCTGAGTCACGGGCCGGTCGTCGTCGCCTAAGGGAACGTCACCGAACGTATCGATACCCAGTTCAATCATGTGCACGCCTTTGCTGGTCTCGGGATGGAGCGGGTGGTTCAGCTCGGGCCACGGTTCTGAATGACGAGGCCTCAGCTGGCGGCCCCGACCCCGATAAGCGCGAGCAGCACCTTCTGGGTCACCGGCTTGGCGCAATGCGCATCGAACCCGGCGGCCGCGGCGGCTTCGAGGTCACCGGCGCGGCCGTAGCCGGTGAGGGCAATCAGCCGGATTGCTTCATCAGCGCGCCGCAGGTGACGGGCGAGCTCGTAGCCGTTCATGCCGGGGAGACCGATGTCGAGCACGCCGACATCGGGCCGGAACTCGGCGGCGATCTCCATGGCTTCGGAACCATTGCCCGCGGTCGCCACGACGTGTCCCGCGTGCGCCAGCGCCGACCGCAGCATCTCGAGCGCATCCGCGTTGTCGTCGACGACAAGGACCCGGCGCGACGCGATCGGTCCGGCTGCAGCAGCCGCTTCAGCCTCCACATCTGCCACTGGGGCGGGTGCGAGCGGGAGCATCACGACGAAGCGGCTGCCGGTCGCGCCCTCCCGCCGCTCGACGTGGATGGTGCCGCCGTGCAGCTCGGTGAACGTCCGCGCCAGTGAGAGTCCGAGGCCGAGCCCTCCTTCCCGTCGATCGAGCGCCCGGGGACCTTGCGCAAACGGATCGAACAACTTCGGCAGGAGCTCTCCGGGCACCCCGGGGCCGTCATCCTCGCAGACAATCACCGCCCGATCGCCGGACGCCGATGCCACCAGCGCCACATGCCCACTCGGCGGCGTGTACTTGGCCGCGTTGGTGAGCAGGTTCGACAGGACCTGCACGATCCGATCGATGTCAGCATCGATCGGCAGGCCGCTGACCGGCACCGACACGTCGAGCACGTGCTTTCCCTGCACGACCAGCGGGCGAGCCATGTCGACGGCGCGGTCGACGGCTTCGCGCAGCTCGAACCGGCGCCGATCCAGTTGGACCTTGCCGCGCGCGAGGCGCGACACGTCCATCAGGTCGTTCACGAGCCGCGTCATGTGTGCGACCTGGCGCTCGAGAATCTCGCGTTCCCTGGTGAACATCTTCGGATCGCGGATTTTCATCAGCTCGAGCGCGGTCACCGCCGGCGCGAGAGGATTGCGGAGCTCGTGGCCGAGCACGGCGAGGAACTGGTCCTTGGTTTGATTCGCCTCTTCCGCCTCGGTTCGTGCCACGTCGGCACGGCGGATCTCCTCGTCGCGCTCACCCGCGCGACGCTCCAACAACGACGCGGCAGTCGCAAGAGACTGCTGCAACCGCAATGTCTCGGCCACGTACGAATCGGCAACAGGCAGCGGCCGTCCTTCCGCCACCGCTGCGGCCGCGTCGGTCGCGGCTGAGAGATCCGCAGACAGCCGCCGCGACACCAGCAGCACGGCCGCCAAGCCGCACAGCATCAGGAGCGCGCCTCCGATGAGCACGCCGGCTATCGACGCGCGCAGCGGCGCATCGAGCGCGAACCGCGGCACGACCACAACGGCGGTCCAGCCGGACTTGCCGCGACTGGTGGCGGCGTAGACGGGAATGCCTTCGCGCGTGGTTGCCTTGGACAGGGTTTCGGGGGCCTCGCGGATACGCGCGAGAAAGACCTCTCTCGCTTGCGTGCCGACGTAATCCTCGGGCCCTCGCGTCCGCACGGCGATAGTGCCGACGGAATCGAGCAGCGTGCGGGTCCACTCTTCCGAGCTCGGTAGTTGTGGCGGGATGACGCGGGCGAGCGAGTCGACGTTGACGATGGCCGACAGCGCGTACTTGAGGGTGCCTTCGCGCACCACCGGCACACGAATCGGGACCAATAGCTCCGAGCCGCCGCGCTGCGGGCGCACGGCGATGCCGACCACCGGTGCCCGCATCGCAACGAGACGCTGCAGGCTGTCCGGCTCGCCGACCGTCAGCAGCGGCGTACCCCATGGGAGACGGGTGCTGACCAGCTGCCGGCCGTCGACGGACACGAGCGTCATCGTGTACCAGCCCGGCTGGGTCGCCTGCACTCGCCTGCCTTCGTGGTAGAAGGCTTCGAAATCCCCCGCATCGAGTGCCGGCGAGGTGGCGAGTGCCTCGAGGATACGGATGGTGCTGTCGAACTCCCGGTCGAGCGCCGAGGCATCGACGCGAGCCGACTCCAGCAGCCGCCGTTCACTGGCGGCGCGGTTGTTGGCGAACGCCCGCCACACGAGGAGGCCCGTCAACAGCGCACCGGGGAGCATGGCGCCGAGCACGAGGATGAGCAGGTGGACGCGAAGCGAACGCAAGGGCGTTAGTGTACCAGTCCAATCATCACCGCGGCGACCGCGACATAGAGCACCGAGCAGATCGGCGCCACGCGTAACGATCCGGTGCGACCGCGTCAAGCGCGAGCTGGTGGTGGTCGTCGAGAACGACCGGCGCGACGAGCGCGTGCGCGCCGGCAGCAAGTACGGCGGTCTCGCCCTGCTGACCGGGATGGCGGAGCTGTTCGGGTGGCGCGAGCTGACTGCGGCACCCGACGGCCAGCGATTCGTCGTGTCCTGGCGCGCCCCGCTCACCCGGCGCGATCAGCCGGGGCAGCCCGACTGAACGCATTTCTCGACTCACCTCCGTCCGATACTCTCGCGCACATTCGGCGCGGCCGCGCCTCGTTGGATATCATCTGCGGGCGGAGGCGATATGAGCGATTCGCGAATCCTCGTGGTCGGCGCCACGGGTCAGCTCGGGTCGGTGATCACGAGAAAGCTGCTGGCGTCGGGCGCGAAGGTCCGTGCCCTCGCCCGCAACCGCGAGGCGCTGGCCCGGTTCGCACCCGACGCGGAAATCGCACCGGTCGATCTTCGAGACGTGCCGAAGCTGACCGAAGCATGCCGCGGCATCGAGCAGATCATCGCCACCGCCAACAACAACATGGGGAAGGGACCCACCAGCCCCAGCCGCCTCGACCTCTCGGGTTACCAGAACCTGTGCGCCGCGGCCCGCAACACCGGCGTACGGCGTCTCATCTATGTGTCCTACCGCGGTGTCGCGCAGGACGCACTGGTCGACATCTTCCGGATCAAGTGGTACATCGAGGATGCGATCCGCCGGAGCGGCGTCCCGCATGTCATGCTTCGGCCGACGGCTTTCATGGACACGTGGATCGACCAGGTCCTGGCCAAGGGGATTCGAGACAAAGGCGTCGCGACGATCTTCGGCGACGGCCGCACCGTCGCCAACTACATCGCGGTGGAGGATGTGGCCGAGTTCGCCGTGCGGATCGTGTCGTATCCGGAGATCGTGAACGAAGCGATTGAAATCGGCGGTCCGTCGAACATCTCGCAGAACGATTTGGCCACGCTGGTCGAGCGTCGCTTCAAGTCGCCGGGGAAACGGCGGCATATCCCCGCCGTCCTCCTCCGCGCTCTGGCGCCCGTCGTTCGGCCGTTCAACGAGGTCGCGGCCCGGCTGGTGACGCTGGGGCTCTACACCGCGACGGAGTCCGCGCCTTTCGCCGGCTGGAGCGTCGCCGCCGAGCGGTTTGGCGTGACGCCGCGCACCGTCGAAACCTACGTCGAGCAGATGGCGGGTTAAGGGGACTGGATCCAGCTCAGTTCTGTCTGAGCCCCGCCTGCGGATCGATGCGGGACGCCCGGTGCGCCGGGAGCCAGCAGGCGGCGACCGCCACGCTCGTGACGCACAGTACGGCTGCGACGTAGGTGGCGGGTTCCAGCGTGCGCACTTCATAGAGCAAGCCAGTCGCAGCGCCGCCGACGGCGATCGCTCCGAACAAGCCGACCCCCACACCCATCGCCGTGAGCGTCAGCCCCCGGCCGACGACGAGCGTCCGTACCGTCGCCGGAGTCGCGCCGAGCGCCAGGCGGACGGCGATCTCATGCGTGCGCTCGGCGACAAAGTACGAGAAGACCCCGTAGATGCCCACCGCCGCCAGCGTCAGCGCGAGCGCCCCGAACCCGCTCATCAGCCACACCGCAACCCGCATCGGTCCAAGCGCGTCGAAGACCAGGGTCTCGAGCAGACGGACGTCCTGGACCGCGGTTCCAGGACGGACTTCGGCGATCGCGGCGGATACCGCGTCTGCCATCGCACCGGCGTCACCCCCGGCGCGGATGGCCACGCTGAACGTTCTGAAGAGCCCGCCGCGATAGATCTGCGGGAGCTGCGCGCGCCGCAGGTCGTGATAGCGCATGTGCGCGACCACCCCCACCACTTCGTAGAAGCTCTCCGGCACGCCTTCGGGCTCGAGTTGAAGCAGCTTGCCGACGGCGTGCCCGGCGCCGCCGAACGCGCGGTCCGCAAGCGAGTCGTCGATGATGATCGCTCGCCTCCCGCTGGCGATCTCCTGCTCGGTGAGATCGCGGCCCGCCAGCAGCGAGGCGCGCACGGCAGCGAAGTAGCCAGGCGTGATCGAAAAGCTGTCGGCCGACAGCCGCTCCCAGTTCCTGGCCGTCTCGGCGTCGTAGGCATACGGCTGCAGCGGACCCTGACCGGTGAGCGGCAGCTGGCTGATGGCACCAACCGCCGTCACACCCGGAAGTGCCGCGAGCCGGCGCCGAACCTCGTCGTGATACGCCTGCGCGCCGACGCGGTTGGCGAACAGCGGTCCCGGCGGTGTCGAGATCCGGGCAGTCAGGGTGTTCCGTGGATCGAAGCCAGGCTGCGCCATGGCAAGCGCCCGGAAACTCTGGACGACCAGCAGCGCGCCAACCACCAGCACGAGGCCGAGCGCCATCTGGGTGACGATCAGGACGTCGCGGCCGCGACCGGCGGAGCGCGAACGGCTGCCGATCGCCGCGGCGCGGAGCGCGTCGGCGAGGTCGATGCGCGCAGCGCGCAACGCCGGCAACAACCCGCACGCTGCCGCGGAGATCAACGAGACGGCCACCGCGAACGCTACGACCGACAGGTCCATCGAGACGTCCCCGACCCGCGGCAGCGTGGCGAGCGCACGGGCGCCGGCAGCCACCAGCGCGACGCGCGCGAAGGCCACCCCCGCCAGCCCACCGCACACAGCCACAATGAGGCTCTCGGCCAGGACCAGGCGGGCAATCCGCCACCGCTCGGCGCCAACCGCGACTCGAACCAGCAACTCGCGATCCCGCCCGCGGGCGCGGGCCAGCATCAGCAGCGCCACGTTGACCGCGGCGATCACGAGCAGCAGGCCGACCGCCGCCATCAGCATCCACAGCCCGCCGCGCGCCCCCTTGACCACGTCATGCTGGAACGGAATGACCTTGATCCGCAGATCCGAGGCATGGTGAACCGCCACTTCGGCACGCAGTTGCCCGGCGATGCTGCTGAGCTCCTCTTGCGCCTGGTCGAAGGTCGCGCCCGGAACGAGCCGCGCGAAGACGGTATAGGCGGTCAGGTTGCGCGGCGGCTGCTGCGCGAAATTGATCTGCGCCGGCCGCCAGATGTCCGAGTCGCGAAGCGCGTAGGTCTCCGCGGGCAGCTCCAGCCTGAAACCCGCGGGCATGACGCCTACCACCTCGACCCGTTGGGTGTTGAGATCGATCGTGCGGCCGACGATGCCGGGATCGCCGCCGAAGCGAGACTGCCAGAGCCGATGACTGATGAGCGCGACGCGCGGGCCTCCCGGCAGGTCTTCCTGCGACCGGAACTGACGCCCGATCTGCGGCTCGACCCCGAGGAACGCGAAGAAATGGGCGGCCACCAGTCCGACCTGCACGATCTGCGGGTTCGCGTCGCCGCCGAGGATCGACTGTTGTCCGGTGGCGATTGCCAGCTCCTCGAGTGTCTTGCTGCGAGCGCGATAGTCCCGATAGTCGAGCGGGTGCATCGCCGGCAAGTCCTGCGCGCCGTGGCCGAAGACGTGCCACAGAATCGCGAGCCGCTCGGGCGCCCGGTACGGGAGCGGCCGGAGCAACACGCCGTTCACCAGACTGAAGAGCGCGGTGCTGGCGCCGACGCCGATGCCGAGTGTCGTAATGGCGAGGACCAGCAGACCCTTGCGACGCCGAAGCGACCGGAATGCGTATCGGAAATCCTGAATCACGGTCCAACCTTCCCGTTCTTCCGTGCGGCCGGGGGTGCTTGGAGGAGCGGCCCGGGTAACTCGCCACGCCAGCGTTACACGAGGGCCAGGAGTTCAGGAGGAAACAAATATTTGGTTTCTCCTGATCTCCTGGCCCCCCTGTAAAAAGCTCACCGGCCTTCGAATCACCCAGTCGCGGCTGAAAGGATCCGGCTGGTGCGAGCGACAGCGCGCATCGTACTCCGCCGGCAGGCACGCTCGTGCGTCGGCCACGCGATCACCGGGACGAGTGGTGTGACGATCGGAACCGCTGGACGCTATCCGACCCGTGCCGAGTCCCCGAACCCCAGCGTCCGGAACCGTGACGCCGCCACGCCTCGGGCGCGGCAGGCGGCCTCGAGCGCACGCAGCGGCTCGTCTATCCCCTCGGTCGTGAGCTGGAAGGTGCCGAAATGCATGCCGATGCTCTCGGGCGCGCCGAGCTCGAGATGCGCCTGCACGGCTTCGTCCGGATTCATGTGGACGGCGCGCATGAACCAGCGCGGCTCGTACGCGCCGATCGGCAGAAGGGCCAGGTCGATCGGGCCGAGCCGCCGGGGCACCTCGGGAAAGAACGGCGCATACGCCGTATCTCCGGCGAAGTAGATCCGGGTGCGCCCGGCCACGAGCGCGAACCCGCCCCACAGCGCCCGGTCGCGATCGAACGGCGTTCGCGCCGAGAAATGATGCGCCGGGGTCAAGGTGATGGGCATCGCGGTCGCCGTCGCCGGTTGCCACCAGTCGAGCTCCTCGATGCGGCGAATGCCGGCGGATTCGACCAGTGCCCGGTTTCCCACCGGCGTGACGACGATCGGATCGAAGCGCGCCGCGAGCCTGCCGAGCGTGCGAAGGTCGCAATGATCGTAGTGATTGTGGCTGAGCAGGACCACGCCGATCTCGGGCAGATCCTCGAACCGCACCGCGGGCTGCCGGACGCGGCGCGGGCCGAACAACACCGGCCCCGCGCGCGTCGGAGTACATCGGATCGGTCAGGAGATTCCCCGCCGCGGTCTGGATCAGAAACGTCGAGTGGCCGATGAAGGTCACGACCGCATCCGCATCGTCGCGCGGTGCCGGCCGCCGCGCCGGTGTGTCGATGTGTGCCGGCCAGGGTGTTCGTCGCTCGATCAGCATGCGCGGAACGGCCGTGAATGGCTGCGGCGTGGGACCGGTGGGATTGAAGAACCGCTGTCCGTCGAAGTGATCGCTGGCAGGGCGCTGCATCTGTGGATGATCTCTCTCGGAGACCCTTGTCCTCAACAGTGCCACCGAAGCGACCTGAGGGCCGCCACTCTCGCGGACCTGAAATTCAGGCCAGTCGATACCCCAGATCGAATCCCTGGCCGCTGCCCTCTTGAAGGACGAGCAGCTCGTGGACGTCGTGCGGATGGGTCCCGCCGGTGACCTTGTGTTTGAACAGGTCGAAGAAGTGCGCGAGCAGGGCGCCGTTCTCGTCGATGTCGGTGTCCAGCAGCACCTCGTCTGGATCCGAGAGATGCGTCAGTGTCAGCTGGAAGTTGCCCTTGCGGTGGGTCGACTTGATGCTGATCATGCCGGTGATCCGGCCCTGCAGCGCCCCCGGGACGTTGCCGCGGTGATTCTCGGCCGGCGTCTGTTCGTAGTCGGCGCGGAAGAAGTCGATGTGCGTGTGGATGTGCCGGACCAGGGTCTCCATCTCCGGGTTGACGAAGGCCAGGAAGCGCTCGCGGCCGATCGCGATGATACGGGTCACGAACGAGAACCAGGTCTGCAGGTCCGAGACGGGCTCGCGGGTCTGGTTCAGCCTGAAGTATCCGTTCAGGAGCGCCGTCTTCGCGAGGGCGACACGCTCGCTCGCCATGCCGTCGTAGGCCGCCTCGACCAGGAGGTCGCCGACGATCCCTCCCTCCTTGAACAGCGTGATCTGCGGCGACAGTCGCAGCACGCGTTTCAGATCGTCGAACGGCGCCGCGAGGTCGGCCCAGCGCACGAACTGCGGGCTCCACTCCTTCGGCTCTCGAAAGAGCTGACTCGTCTTGGTGATGGGAGGCCCCGGTGTCCTGAAGAACACCGGGGAGCTCACGAACCGATAGCGCTTCGGATCGATTTCACACACCGCCACGTCGCCGGTGGCGACCGGCAGGTTGAACACCGGGGCGGCGCCGGGCAGCGCGAGCGCGACCTGGTCGCCGATCTGGCGATGGTCGGACAACCGGCGGAAGGTGAAGAACGTCTCCGGGTCGCGGATCGGGCGGTTGGCGACGTCGCGCAGGTCGAGCGTGACCTGCAGCGTCTCCGCGGCTCTGGTGGCGCGCGCCCGGCTGGTGCCGCTGGCCCGCCCTAGCGCGGCGCGCGAAGGCGGGCGCGACCTCGACGCTGGCGCTCCGCCGCTCGCCGGACCGATCCGTTGCGTCGACACGCGCCGCGTGGATTTCACCCGCCCCGCGGCGGTGACGCGGCGCGGCCGCTTTGCCGCCTTGGCCATGTCAGTCTCCGAGAGGCGCCGGCGAGCCGGCGCCCCGGTGAACCGAACCGTATGACTGCGGCACGCTCACAGCGTGAACGGCCGCTGCCGCGCGAATGCCCCGACCGGACCCAGCGTGAAGAAATTGGGGGTCTGGGTCGCCGGCATCCCCGCCTTGATCGCGCCGTGAAAGTTGACGTAGGTGCCGCGCCTTCGGATTGAACCGGCCGCTGTCCCACACCCGCAGCAGCTGCTCGGTGAAGGCGCCGTTGTGGTCGCCGTCCATCGAGGTCTGATTGTCCTGGCATCCGGAGATCAGGATGATCGACGCGCGGGTGTTGCTCGCGAGGCTGGTCAGCCGCTGGGTGGCCCCGGCGTGGAGCTGCGCGAGCGCCGCATCGGGATCGACCTCAGGGCCGCTGCGGGCATCGGCGGCAATCTGGTGCTGCAGGTTGTCGTAGAACGCCTGGTGCATCGTGTAGGTGCGCATCGCGACCGACGGCGGCATCATCTTCGATCGCCCGGTCCCGGCCACGGTCTCCGGCACCCTCGCGCGCGTGACCGTTCCGCTGTGGCAGCTGTCCGACAACACGATCACCCGAACGCCGGCGGCGAAGCGCCCCAGCTCGTTGAACAGCTCGTCATCGATCAGCTCGCCGTCATACAGACACCAGGTCTCGTCCTTCTTGTCCTCTTCTTCGCCACTCACATCCGGGATCTGGCCGCCATGGCCCGAATAGGTGAGGAAGAAGAGGCTGCCCGACGGCAGCGACTTCGCCGCGGCGCGAATCGCCTTGAGAAAGTTGCTGCGCGTCGCCTGGGCGGTGAGGAGCTTGGTCGGCTTCAGCTTCTGCGCGGTGGCGAGCGCCGCCATGTCGTGGGCGTCGAACTCGCACGCCACCAGGTCGCCGCTCCACCCGGCGTAATGCCGGGGGTTGACCGAGTTGAGTCCGACGTGCAGCGACAGGCCCTGGCTCGCGCCCCGCGGTTTCGGGCCCTTCGACTTCGTGGTTTTCGATGGAGCGGCTTTCGACGCCGCGGCTTTGGATTTCGCCATGATGCTCCTCTTCGAGTGCGCTGGTGCCTGGGTGATCATCACCAGGCGGCATCGCGACGCTGCGGCGCCGCCCAACCGGTCAGGCTGATCGGAAATCCGGGATCGAATCCTGCCCAGGTTGGCACTGACAGCCCGGTGAATGGACGGACACTATCGCGATTTTCTTCGCCGTCCAAGTCAAACAGCACAGGATTGCACGGCTATTTCGGATCGACGGAGATCTTGATCGTGGTGACCGGCTTGCCGTTCTCGAGAAACCGCGCCGCACCCTGCCAACTGTTCTTCTCGTTGATGACTTTGAAGACCAGCACGTTCCGGCCCTTGACCAGGGTCACGTCGCCGCTGTCGGTATCCTTCTCGAGGGTGCGGGTCTCGGCAAACTTCACCACCGGCTTGCCATTCAGCCACACCTTGCACTGGTCGTTCGAGCCGATCGACAGCCGCGCGCGCATCTCGGTCTCGGCGAGTACATACGCCACCGCATAGCCGGCCGCGTCTTCGCCGCGCTCGGCCCCGAACGCCTCGCGGAAGTCGATGAAGTAGGCGGGCGTCTGATGCGTTCGCCATGTCACGATCTTGCCGCCCACATTGATCGCCTCTCCGGCCTTCGGCGCCATCGTCGCCTCGGCGTCCAGCTGTTCCCGGTCGATCTCGGATGCCCCCGAATCCTCCGGGATCGCGATCGGCGCGAGAACCAGCCAGTTGCGAATGAATCCCTCCGCATCGGGAGCGAACGTGACGGGCTGCTGGCCGGCGGACACCGCCACGCCGAGGACTGCCACCGCTAGAAGTGATCTCATCGTGAGCTCCTTGAGTGATCCGTATTCCGGTGGAACTCTACCCCGAACGGCCGCGAGCCACCGGCCACTTGGACTGGCAAGCGCGGTAATTCTCACGCCGGACTAGCAGGAGAGCCAGGAGGTCAGAACAACCATCAGCCTTTCAGTTCTCCTGATCTCCTGACCCTCCTGTCAAGTTCACCGGCCATCGGATCACCCATCCGGGACTGAAAGCACCCGATGCCGCGAGACACTGGGGCGCCTGGGCTGCCGAAACGAACGCCCGGCGTCAGAGCTCGATCACCGCCGACGGACCCAGCGTGGCCGCCAGCGCTCCGTCGCCGGTGGCGAGCCGCCAACGCCGGAGCAGCGCGTGCGCCGCGATCAGGCGATCGAACGGATCGCGGGTCCAGACCAGATCCGCGGCGCGCAGGAACCAGGCTGACGCCGGCGGCTCATCGACCGTCCAGCGCTCATCGTCCCCCAGCGCCGACACCGACGCGACGTCGAGGCGAATCCGGCCGCTCTCGTGAAGGAACTGCAGCTCGAGCAGGGTCGCCGGGGAGAGATAGAGCCGGCGTCGGTCCTTGAGGAGGGGGCGAGCGCGGGGGTGGCCCTGCTCCAGCCAGATCACCGCGTTGGTGTCGAGCAGAATCACGCTTTGCGCGGGGCGCGAAACCGCGCGCCGGTTCCCGTCGAGTCCCACGTCCACCGGCCCTCGGCCACCGCCGGGTCGACAGTCTGAATCCGCGACGTTCGGCGGGTCCGCCGCGGCTTCGCCGTGTCGAGCGACAGCTTGTAGCGAACCCCTTTCCGTTCGATGAACACCGGCTCGCCCCGCTCGGCTTCGTCGAGCGCCTCGGCCAGCCGCTCACGCACCAGGGCGACCGTGTAGCGTTTCATGGCGTACATTGTACATCCGAGCGGCTCCCCCCGCGTCAGCGTTTCAGCGGCACCGCCGCCACCGGCACCGGTGCCTCGATGGTCCGATAGAAGTCCGCCATGATCTCGTCGCGGTTGAAGTTCTCCCAGATCACGATCTGTCGCGGGTTGCCCGGACGCTCGACCCATTTGCCGTTCACCAGCGACGGGGCCGGAATCTTCTTCGGTGTCGCCCACTTCGGATTCTTGACGATCGCCACCGCGGCCATATCGAACAGCGCCCGTGACGCCGGACGGCCGGGCATGTTCGAGAACAGGTTCACGGCGTAGTCGCCGAACGTCTGGAAACTGCCGCCGTGGCGGCCGACCACCGGCTCGGCGGCGCGCGGCCCCTTCCCGGGAAGGCGCTTCCGCACCTCTTCGAGATTCGCGAGCACCGCCGCGGTCCCGTACGGCGTGCCGTAGCGGACCAGGGCGATCTCGAGCTCCGCCTTGCTGTCGATCACGTATTGGACCGAGGGCTCGTCGTTCTCCTGGTTGTACTCGCCCGGCTCGGGATAGTTCGAGCCGAGCCACACGATGCGGACCTTCGGCGCGATCGACGGATCCTTCTTCAGCGCGAGCGCGATGTTGGTGAGCTTGCCCACCGGCAGCAGCACCAGGCGGCGGGCATCCTGCGCGTGGGCGCGGCTGATGATGGCGTTCACGGCGGCGGAACCGTCGAACTTCGCCTCGCCGACGTGGTCCTTGATCTCGTCGAACGACCCGCTGGCGCCGCGCAGCACCGGCACCCGCCCCCGCAGTCCGGACAGCGTGACGATCCGCTCAGCTTCCGCGGCGTGTTCCTCGATGCCACCCCCGCCGCGGGTGCGGTTCACCGTGATGTTGTCGACGTCGAAGGTGTTGCCGTTGAGCAGCAGGTAGGCGATCGCGTATTGGTCGTCCATCTCATTGTTCGCGTCGCTGTCGAGCAGCACGCGAATTCGACTCGACGGCTGCATCGACGCGTGGAGCAGCGTGGCAGCGGCCACCAGCGTGACGGTGACGAGCGAGAGGCTTTTCACAGTGTGCATGGCTGTCCTGGAGATGCTCATAGGCTGGCGACCGGGCCCGCAGGCTAAGGACCCGTCCTAAGCCGGTACCGGTAGATGTCGACGATGACCGCAAGGACGATGACGAGGCCGGTGATGACGCGCTTGGCCGGTTCGGACGCGCCGACCTGCGCGAGCCCGGTCTGGAGCACCGTGATGATCACGACGCCGAGGAAGCTGTTCACCACGGATCCACGGCCGCCCATCAGGCTGGTGCCGCCGATCACGACCGCCGCAATCGCCGACAGCTCCATCCCGACGCCCGCGTTCGGATCGGCCGATTCGAGATGGGCGACGTTGAACACGCCGCCGAGGCCGGCCAGCGCCCCCGCGATGGCGAACACCGCCAGCTTGACGCGGCGCGGATCGATGCCGGACAACCGCACCGCCTGCTCGTTGGTCCCGACCGCGATCATATAGCGGCCCAGCACGGTCCGCGCCAGGACCACCTGCGCGACCACCACCAGCAGCACCGACGCGATGACGGCCGGTGACAGGCCCAGCGATGCGATCGGCGCCCCCACCGGCTCGACGGCGGCGCCGACGTAGACCGATTGGGATTCGGTCACCAGGTAGGCGGCGCCGCGGGCGATCTCGAGTGTCCCCAGCGTCACGATGAACGAGGGCAGCGACCACACCACGGTGATCAGCCCATTCACGACGCCCACGAGGAGGCCCACCGTCAGGCTCGCGGCCGCGGCCAGCCAGAGCGGCCAGCCCCAGACCGTCACCGCGACTCCGAGCAGCGCCCCACTCAGCGCAAGCACCGAACCGACGGAAAGGTCGATGCCACCGACCACCAGCACGAAGGTCATCCCGACGGTGACGACCGTCAGCGCCGGGATCTGGTTGAGCAGCGTCGTGACGGTCAAGGTGGTGAAGAAATACTCGCTCTTCATCGCGAAGAGTGCGACCAGCACGGCCAGCGCCGCCAGCAGTCCGAAGGAGTCGGCGGCGAAACGCCGCGCCCCTCCGGCCCCGGTGTGAGCCGGAGGACGCTCTGGAGACGAGGCGCGATCAGTGGGTGGCGTGGTCATCGGGCAGATGAGGGCGCGACGCCTGGAGCGACCTGGCGTGCTCGCTGAACGCCGCCGCCAGGATCCGATCCTCCGTCCAGCCGCCGCGGTCGAACGTCTCGACCAGGCGGCCCGCCGACAGCACCGCGATGCGATCGCAAATCGCCAGCAGCTCCTGCAGCTCGCTCGAGACGACGACGATGGCCTTGCCGTCGGCGGCGAGATCGTGCAGCTGTCGATAGATCGCCTGCTTCGCGTGCACGTCGATGCCGCGGGTCGGCTCGTCGAACAGCAGGACCGCGCAGTCGCGCAGCATCCAGCGCGCGATCAAGGCCTTCTGCTGGTTACCGCCGCTGAGCTCGGCGATGGGCTGATCCATCGACGCACACCGGACGTCGAGCAGGCGCTGCATGCGGGTGGCGATGCCGCGCTCGAGCGCCGGATCGATCCAGACGCGGCGGCGGGTGACGGCGTCGAGCCGCGCCAGCGTGATGTTGAGGCGAACCGGCTGGATGAGCAGCAACCCCTGTCGCTGCCGATCCTCCGGCACGAGTCCCATGCCCGCGCGGACGCAATCGCGCGGCTGCCGTGCCGCGATCGCCCGGCCGTCGATCAGGACGCGGCCCGCGTCGGGCCGATCGGCGGCGAAGATGGCGCGCAGCAGCTCCGTCCGGCCCGATCCCACCAGGCCGGCAATGCCGAGAATCTCGCCGCGACGCACCTCAAAAGTGACATGACGGACCGCGCTGCCGCGCGTCAGGCCTTCGACCCGAAGCACCGGGCCGCCGATTGTTTTGGCTCGCGCGGACGCCTCGTCCAGCGTGTCGCGGCCAACCATCAACTGAATCGCCCGCTCGACCGACAGCTCGGCGACCGGACCGGTCTCGATCAGGCGGCCGTCCCGCAGCACACTGACCCGATCGGCGATGCGGCGGATCTCGTCCATCCGGTGGCTGACGTAGACAATGGCGACCGACTGGCGTCGCAGGCGATCGACGTGCTCGAACAAGCGCTCGATCTCGGCGTCGGTGAGCGCGGCCGTCGGCTCGTCCAGGATCAGCAGCCGGCAGGACTGCGCGAGCGCCGCCGCGATCGCCACCAGCTGCTGTTGACCCACGCCCAGGTCTCCGGCGGCGGCCCGCGGATCGACCCGCTCCAGGCCGACCGCCGCCAGCGCCGACGCGGCGTCGCGGTGCAGCCGCCGGTAGTCGATGAGGCCCAGACGCCGCCGCGGCAGCCGGCTCAGGAACAGGTTCTCGGCCACACTCAGCGTCGGCAGGAGGGTGAGCTCCTGCTGCACGATGTGGACCCCAGCCCGCTCGGCCGCCGCCTTCGACTCCGGAGCGAAAGCATGGCCGGACAGCTCCATCTGCCCGGCATCAGGTCTGATCAGGCCAGCGATAATCCGGGCGAGGGTCGATTTGCCGGCGCCGTTGGCGCCAATCAACGCGTGCACCTCGCCGGCGCCGAGATCGAGATCGAGAGTCGATCAGCGCCGGCACCGTGTAGCGTTTCTGGAGGCCGCGAATCCGAAGCCGCGGCGCGTCGCTCACCGCGCGGGCCCCGGACTGTCGGCGGTGATCAGATCGACCGGCGTGTTGCGGTCGGCCGGCGTCTTCTTTTCACGGAGGATCTGCAGCGCGTACTCGATGCCGAAGACCGCCAGCTGATCGGCGTGCTGATCGGCGGTGGCAAGCACCCGGCCATCGCGCAGCAGCTCGCGGATCGCCGAAATGTTGTCGAACCCCGCAACCAAGACCTGGCCGGTCTTGCCCGCCTGCCGGACCGCGGCCGCGGCGCCGAGCGCCATGCTGTCGTTGCTGGCGAGGATCGCCTTCAGTCCGGGATGCTCCCGGAGCATCGCCGAGGCCACGGTATTCGAGACCGACTGTTCCCACTGGCCGCTCTGCACGCTCACCACGTTCGCGCCGGCAGTGCGTATGGCGTCCTCGAAGCCAAGTCGGCGCTGCTGCGCGTTGAACGCGGTCGGAATGCCTTCCAGAATCGCCACGGCGTCCCCCGGGTGCAAGCGCTTCGCGACCTCGGCACCCACCAGCCGCGCTCCTTCGCGGTTGTCGGGACCGACGAACGGCACGGTCAGTCCGGCGCGCGTCAGCGTCTCGGCGTCGAGCTTGTTGTCGATGTTCACGACCACGATGCCGGCCTGCTGCGCGCGCTTCACCACCGGCACCAGCGCACGGGAATCGGCGGGGGCGATCACCAGCGCCTTCACCCCGCTGGCGATCATCTGTTCCACCAGCGCAACCTGCTGGGCCAGATCGCTCTCGTTCCTGGTGCCATTGACGACCAGGTCGTAGTCGCCGGCGTGGGCCTGCTGGTGTGCTTCGGCCCCCTTGGCCATGGTCACGAAGAACTCGTTGGCGAGCGACTTCATCACCAGGGCCACCCGCGGCTTCGCGGCGGGGGTCTCGCCGGCGGGGCCCGACGCGCGGCACGCGGGCAGACAGGACACGGCCAGAAGCGCCACCCAGGCGTGGCTGTGAGCTGTTCCTCGAAGTCTCATTGGAGTCCTCGTCCCTCGAGCAGACCGATGATCTCGTGCCGGCGCGGCGCCGACGGTTGGGCTCCCCGGCGCGTGACCGAGAGCGCGGCCGCGGCATTCGCGAAGCGCGCCGCTTCGATCAGCGATGTGCCTTCAGCGAGCGCCACCGCCAGCGCGCCGGTGAAGACGTCGCCGGCGCCGGTCGTGTCTTCCGGCGTCACCGGCCACGCCGTGACGGTCTCGCGCCGATCGCCGGTCACGACGAACACACCGGAGGCGCCGAGCGTGATCGCCGCCGCGCCGATGCCGCGTGCCAGCAGTGCGTCAGCGGCGCGGCTCAGCGACGCCGCAGCGTCCGGCGCGATGCCGGTGAGGAGCTCGGTTTCAGAGGCATTCGGCGTGAGCACCGACACCCGCGACAACAATTCGTCGGGCAACTGGCAGGCGGGCGCCGGATTCAGGATCACCTGCCGCCCGTGGTGATGCGCGATGCCGACCGCTTCGCTGACCGCTTCGAGCGGGATCTCCAACTGGACGACCAGCACGTCGGCCGCGGCAATCACCGCCTCGCAGGCGCGAACATCTCGCGCGGTGAGGAGCGCGTTGGCCCCTTCCGCCACCGCGATCGCGTTCTGTCCCGCGGCGTCGACCATGATCAAGGCGACCCCGGACGGCGTGTCCGCGACCCGCCGCACCTGGGCGGTGTCGATGCCTTCCGCCTCGAAGCCTTCAATCGCGTCGTCTCCGAGCGCGTCGAGCCCGAGCGCGGCGATCAGGACGACCCGCCCTCCGGCGCGGGCGGCCGCCACCGCCTGGTTCGCCCCCTTGCCGCCGCGGGCGCGAAAGAACGCGCCGCCGGTGACCGTCTCTCCCGGCTTCGGCAGGCGGGGAGCCTTGATCACCAGGTCGGCGTTGCTGCTGCCTACGACGACAATCGTGCCCATGTGCGCCGGCCGGCGGTGAAAGCCACTCTCAAGGCCGCCTCATTCTGTGCCATGCCGATGCGGCGCGCCAACTCGGCGCGCCCCGCCGGCTCAGGTATGCTTCGAGCGATGCGCACCTCCGACCGCTTCCGCGATCTGTTACTGCATCAGGGCCGCCGGACGGTGATACTCACACTGGCCGCGCTCCTGACGATCGCGATTCCCGCCACCGCGATCGTCTGGGCGTCACATCAGCAGCCCGCGCCGGCGGACGCGAGCTCGCCGGTCGAGTTCATCGACACCAGCATCGAGAACGGCTCTCCCCTCTGGTACGACGTCGTCGACAACGTCGTCCGGATTCATTTGATCTACGACCACGAACGCACCTCGCCGAATCGCGCCGCCGGCCATATCCACTTTCGCGTGCACGCCCGCACCGGCGCCCGGCTGACGTTCGAATTCCTGAACCTGGACAACGTCTGGAACAGTCAGCCGGGTTCGGTCGCCGGGGAGCTGAAGACGGTGGCGATCTCGCAGGACGGGCAGGCCTGGAAGACGGTGCCGACCGAGAGCCTTCCCGGCAATCGCGTCCAGCTCCGCGTCGACATGCCTGGGCCGACGCTGTACATCGCACGGATCGAGCCGTACCGGCTGTCCGATCTCGATCGCCTGCTCGGATCGATCAGGGCGAATCGTCTCGTCAGGATCACTCCGATCGGCAAGACCGTCGGCGGCCGCGATCTCGAGGTCGTGCAAATCGGCAATCCGTCCGCGCCGTATCGCGTCTTCGTGCGCGCGCGGGCCCATCCCTGGGAGTCGGGCAGCAACTGGGTGGCACAGGGGCTGGTGCAGCGGCTGCTGAAGGATGACGATGACGCGAAGCGGTTGCTGCGCGTCTACAGCGTCAACCTGCTGCCAATGGCCAACAAGGACGGCGTCGCCCGGGGCGGGACGCGGTTCAACCTCCGCGGCAAGGATCTGAACCGCAACTGGGACAAACCCGCCGATCCGGCGCTCGTGCCGGAGAACGCGGCGCTCGAGCAGTGGCTGGAACGCCAGATCGCCTCGGGCCGGCGGCCGCACCTGGCGGTGGAGCTGCACAACGACGGCAGCGGCCGCCTGCACATCAGCCGCCCGCCGGTGCCGACGCTGGATCGGCATCTCGCCCGGATGGCGATTTTGGAAGAGCTGCTCCGTGCGAAGACCTGGTTCACCGAAGGGGCGACCAATACGGCCTTCCGCAACAGCGGCACGCTTGGAGACGGCTGGCTCGAACGCTACGGCATCGACGCCGTCGTCCACGAATTCAACTGCAACTGGGTCGAGGGACTGAAGGACTACTCCTCGAGCGCGCATTGGATGGACTACGGCGCCAAGCTCGCCGAGGTGTTCCACGACTACTTCGTGCGGGTGAAGCCGTGAGCGCTACTTCTTCGGCTGCGCCGACGGCGGCAGCAGGCCGTTGAGCCGCAGGTACGACGCGGCGGTCGAGTAATGATCGGCCCAATCGGCCACGATTGTCGTCATCGCCAACGCACGCGACAGGCCGGTCCGCTTGCCCATCATGCTGACTTCCTCCCCCAGCGCGGCGTCGGTGACTTTGCCGAGCGCGTCAGCGCACAGCGCAAACGACCGGGTGAGCGCCGCGACCAACACGTCCTTCGACTCCGACGCCGCCAGCTTCCACACATCGTCGGCGGGCACGCCGCCGATCCCGGCGCAGATCGCGGTGTTGGTCTGGACGATGTGGACGACCAGCTGGCCGAAGGTCATCTGCGGCTCGGTCGGGTGGTAGGCGTATTTGTCGGCCGGCATCAGCTGCGCCGCGGCCACGAGATGCTTCGAGTGCTGCTCGAGCGACTGACGGACCGCCTCGGTGACCGGATTCGGCGACGGCTTGAAGACCGGCTGCGCCGGCGCGGCGAGCAGCAGCGCGACCGCGTAGGAGAACATCGACGGTGTGATCATGGGCACGGGAACCTCCAGACAATCGGTGTGGTGTGGCTTGCGTTGTATCGTAATTCGATATACCGTAATACGAAATGGCACGCAAGCCCACCTCCGGTCCGGCGGCAGATCCTGAGCTGCTGATCCTGTCGAGTCTCGCGGCGGGGCCGCAGCATGGCTACGCGATCATGACCGACATCGAAACGGCGATGGGGATCACCATCGGCCCGGGAACGCTGTATACGGCGATCACCCGGCTGGTCGACCAGAAGCTGATCGCCGCGGAGCGGAGCGCGGGGCGCCAGCGTCCCTACCGACTCACCGCCGAGGGCGCGAAGGTCCTGGAAGAGCGATTGACCGCGATGCGGCGGGTGGCGGCGATCGGGTTCCGGAGGCTTCGGACCGTATGAGCGCCAGGCGGCTGCTCGCGGAGGCGCTGGTGCGCCTGTATCCGGCCGGGTGGCGCCGGGAATACGGACCCGAGCTGGTTGATATTCTCGCGTCGCGTCCCCTCACGGCACGGGTCGTCGTGGACCTGCTGTGGAACGCGGGGGCGCAGCGGGCGCAGTCCCCCGCCCCGTCCACCATCCTGGGCGTCGCGTCGATGCTGGCGATCCTGGGCGGCGTCGTGTTGACCCCGACGCGCTACGGCTCTCCGTCGACCGCGCTGCTGCGGCCGACCCTCATGACGTTCCCGCCCCTGGTGGTGACCTTCTTCACGTCGGAGCTGTATACGGTGCTGCTGCTGGCCTGCGGGTGCTGGACCCAGCGGCGCTATCACGGCACGGCGCTCCGCTCCGGTGTTGCCGGAATGCGGATGTCGGTGATCGCCGGCATCCCGGTCTTCATCGCCGGGCTGCTGCTCGCGGTCGGAGCGATCGACGTCAGCGTCATCGGCCTGGCGGATCTTCGGCCATCACCCTTCGCGATGATGATCGCTCCGCTGGCCCGCCTGCCCGAGTACTGGATCTGGGGTGCGATCGGCGGTTGGCTCGGACGCCGGCTTCCCCGCTCGAAATCAGCGGCCGTCCTAACGGACCGATACGGTCCACTAGTCGTCTTATGCGCCCCCCGCGGTCACCGCGTCCACGAGCTGCTGCGCCTCGCTGACCAGGGCGTCCAGGTGTGACGCGTCCTTGAAGCTCTCCGCGTAGATCTTGTAGATGTGCTCGGTGCCGGACGGCCGCGCCGCGAACCATCCGCTCGGCGTCACGATTTTCAGGCCACCGATCGCCGCGCCGTTTCCCGGCGCTTGCGTCAGGCGCGCGGTGATCGGTTCGCCTGCCAGCGTCTCTCGCGTGACATCCTCCGGCGATAGCTTCTGCAAACGGGCTTTCTGGGCCGGCGTGGCCGGCGCGTCGATGCGCGTATACCAGGAGGCACCGAACTCCGCCTCGAGCTCGCGGTAGTGCTCGCCCGGGTCCTTACCGGTGCGGGCGGTGATCTCGGCCGCCAGCAGATCCATGATGATGCCGTCCTTGTCGGTCGACCACACGCCGCCGTCATGCCGCAGAAAGCTGGCGCCGGCGCTTTCCTCACCGCCGAAGCAGCACGACCCATCGAACAATCCCGATACGAACCACTTGAATCCGACCGGCACCTCGTAGAGCCGCCGGCCCAGTGCGTCGACCACCCGATCGATGAGGCGGCTGCTCACCAGCGTCTTGCCGACCGCGGCGTGCGCTGGCCACTGCGGCCGATGGGTCAGCAGGTACCGTATCGCGACCGCCAGGTAGTGGTTGGGATTCATCAGCCCCATCGAGCGCGTCACGATTCCGTGGCGATCCGCGTCGGGGTCGTTGGCGAAGGCCACCTGGAACCGATCCTTCAGCCCGACCAGCCCCGCCATCGCATACGGACTCGAAGGGTCCATGCGAATCCGGCCGTCGTGGTCCACCGTCATGAACCCGAACGTCGGATCGAGCGCCGGATTGACGACGGTGACCTGGGTTCCATAGAGCGCGTTGATCGGCTCCCAGTACGGCGCCGCCGCACCGCCGAGCGGATCGACGCCTATGGTGAGGCCCGCGGCGCGGATGGCCTCCATGTCCACGACGTTCCGGAGGTCCTGCACATAGGGCAGGACGAAATCCTGCTGGTGCGTGCCCGCGGCCGTCAGCGCCGAGGACCAGGGCATGCGTCTGATCCCCTCGAGCCCAACCCGGAGCAGCTCGTTGGCCCGGTTCTGCACCCACGCCGTGACGTCCGTATCCGCGGGGCCGCCGTTCGGGGGGTTGTATTTGAAGCCGCCGTCCTCCGGCGGATTGTGCGACGGCGTCACCACAATCCCGTCCGCGAGATGGCTCGTGCGATCGCGGTTGTAGGCGAGAATCGCCCGCGAGATCACCGGCGTCGGCGTCACCCCGTCGTCACGCTGGATGACGCTCTCGACGCCGTTCGCGGCGAGCACTTCGAGCGCCGTGCGCTGCGCCGGCTGCGACAGCGCGTGCGTGTCCCTGCCCATGTAGAGCGGACCGTCGATCCCTTGCGCGCGGCGATACTCGCAGATCGCCTGGGTGATCGCCGCAATGTGAGTTTCGGTGAACGACCCGCGCAACGACGACCCGCGATGTCCGCTGGTCCCGAAGCTCACCAGCTGGCTCGGGTCGTCCGGGTCCACGGTCGTGTCGTAGTACGCGGCCCCCAACCGGCCCAGGTCGACCAGAATCGACGCCGGTGCCGGCCGGCCAGCGAGAGGGGAGACCGTGGCGCGGCCGCTCGATTCGCGATTCACTGTCTGGTCCACCGGACTCCTCTCCTGCCTGCGGTGCCGTGATCAGATCCAGCGCGCCTTATAGAGATGCTCGCCCGACAGACGCAGCGTGCCATCGGGGCGTTGAAAGTGCAGGTGCTCCGCCCACCAGTTCGGACTTTCGGCCTGGATGTAGACGACCCGGCCGGTGCGCGGATGGATGGAGTAACTCTTGATGTTCCGGCGATCGCCGAGCGTGTCATGGGGCGAGAGTTGCCGGCGATCGCGATCGAACAGGAAACAATTCCGGACGGTGCTGACGAACAGCCGCGGGGAGTCGGGGATCGCGACGAGGTCGTGGCCGCCCTCGTTGGGAAGAGCGATCTCGAACGTTCGCTCCAGCCTGGTCTGGCCCCCGGGCGCGCCGACGCTGTACGCCCGCAACACGTCGCCGCCGAGTGCCCACAACACCTGCCGCTCGTCGTCCCAGACCGCGCCATGCCCGGATCGGAGCTCGTCGCTCGCGAGCTCCTTGCCATTGGCAGCGTCGAAGATCACCAGCCGGTTGCCGGTCCCCGCCGTCGATACCGACGCGGCGGCCGCGATACGTCCGCCCGGCAGCATTTCGATCGAGTGTGCATTGGTCACGCGGGCAAAGAACGGCGCCCGGCGGGTCTCTCGATCCACCAGGGCGACGCCGCCACCGGACGACGAGATGAGGATCCTGCGGCCGCCATCGACCGGCTTGCAGTCGTCGGTAGTGCGAAACAGGGCGTGCATGTCCGCGGGAATCTCGGGACTGTCAGCGGCCCGCCAGGACCAGACCTTGCGGTGGGCCGGAGCCGAACCGCCGCCGAGCGCCAGGATGAAGACTTCATCCCACCCGCACACGGCGAGCTCGGTCTCACCAGGCGGCTGCCGCGCCGCGCCGACCGGACGAGCGGCCAGCGGGAGCGCCAGCAGGGACACCAACGCCTCTCGACGAGTCAGAGCCATGCGCTCGAGATTCTATCGCGCCGCCCGGCTACGATCCGACGCTGTTCGCTGTCACTTCACCGTGTCCTTCTTCGTGGCCGTGCCGGTCATGACGTAGGCTCCGCCGGCGAAATCGATCTGCGCGCTCGTCTTGCCGTCGGCGGCTGGCGTCAGCTTGATGACCGCATTGACGGCGTTGCCCTCCCAGGTGAAGGAGTAGCTCAGCGCCAACGACTTGTCAGCCTTGGCGATGTCGGTGATCGGTTGCGTTCCCATTACCTCGCTGATGAGCTCCGCCGACGGCTTCTCCTTATCGATCTTCACCGACAGCGTGAATGCGCCTGGCCCGTTGGGACCCTCGAGCGCGAGCGCCCAGTCGCCGATGAAGGGGGCGACATCGGCGGCGGTCAGCGGGGCGGTCGCCTGGTGAGTGTCGAAGCCTTCTGCACCTGCGACGCTCGGCACGCCGGGGAGTGCCAACAGAGCGGCAACCAGGACAACGGCAGGTGTGATCGTTCTAGACATCGGGGAACTCCTGAGAGCAAAGACCGAGGGGACGCTCTGCGTTCAACCATTTCTGGCAGTTGGTATTGCCGAATCGGGCGGGTAGCATACACCCAACCCACACACGGTCAGCGAATGATGCGTATCGCGTGGTCGTTCCCAGCCCGCTGATCAGAGTGTGGTGCTGTTCAGGATGCTGCGGTCAGAGGGGAACGGTGTGCTGCGATCTCACTACTCGCGGACGCGTCGCGCAAGCGCCGACGCCAGAACGGATGGTCGGGCCATCGCATCTCCAGCGCGTAGGCCGCGGCGAGATTGTGGCGATAGTGACGATGGATCTCCTCGATGCGAGCGGCATACGCGGCGAGGGCGCGGTCGTCGCCCGCCAGCGCCGCGTCCAGCGTTCGACCGGCCTGCATTCCCGTATACAGCGCGTTGAAGAGCCCTTGCGACGACAGCGGATCGAAGGCGAGCGCGGCATCGCCGGCCGCGATCCAGTCGCGCCCCACGACCTGGTCGAGCCGGCTGCTCGAGGCGTCGGCGCCACGAGGAGGTCCGGTCATCACGTAGCCGGACGCTGCGAGCACGTCGCGCAGATGCGTGGTGCGCGCGATGCCGTCCAAGAGGCCTCGTCCGTCGGGCGACAGCAGCGCTCGACGCTCCACGAGATCCGAGTCGCTGAAGAACGCGACGATGCGCTCGCGCGATGGCAGCAGGGCGGAGTACCACCAGCCTTCCGCGCACGCTTCGATCAGCGTGCGGCTGTCGCGATCCGCGCGACCCGGCGCGAGCCGTGCGTAGACGGCCACCAGGCGGTCGGCGGTGTGACGCGTAGCGCCCCGTGCGATCGCGGCGGTCGCGGCGCGACCGGACGCGTCCACGATCCAGCGGCAGCCAATCGCCTCGTCGGGACCGTCGATTCGAAGACGGACTTCGTGATCGGATCCTTCCGCGATGGGCGAAGCCCTTCGACCAAGCTCAGGGCAGGCGGCGCGGCTTCCGCGCCTCACGTGCACCCGGGCACCCGCAATCACCTTGGCACCGGCCGCGGCGGCGGCTTCACGGAGCGACGCGTCGAACCGCGCCCGATCGAGGTGCAGACCGGCGCCGTGCAGGTCGAAGATGAAGTCGTGGCTGCGAAGATCGCCGGATCCCCACGCCGATGCGTTGGCGAAGCAGGTCAGGTGCCCGTCCGCCATGACGCGCGGCAGCAGACCGAGATCGCGGAGCAGTGGACGCGCGGCCGGCGGCAGCGCTTCGCCGATGCGCGGTCCTCGGCCCGAACGGTCGGCGAGGAGCACGCGGCGGCCAGCGCGGGCCAGCACGAGCGCCGCGATCGCGCCCGCCGGTCCCCCGCCGACCACGACGGCATCCCACGATGCGGACGTCATGTCCGGCCGTGACGCACCGGTCTCGGAGCGCCCTTCGCCTCGTCTTGCGACCCGAAGTTCGCCGCACGATTGACCCGCGGACGCGACGGAGGCGTTGCGGCCGCCGGTGCGGTCACCGCTTCAGCCGCGGCTGGGACTGGAGCCACCGCTTCGGCCGGCACTGACGGCGCTGGCGCCGCCACGTCGGGACCATAGGACGCGACCAGCATCGTCGGAGGGAGGTCCGGATCACCCTGGGGGCCGGGCCGCTCTTCGAGCAGTCCCATCGACGCGAAGACGCGGACCATCTGCTCCATCTGCTGCGCAGTGGTGCCTTGCAGCGGCTCCACCCACGACGTGCGCGTGACGAACGCGTCCAGGCGGGTTGGTCGTGGCTGCGCCCGGTCGATCACCACGGCGTAATCGACATCGGTCAGGACGTGATTCGGCACCCGCGCCGGCCAGAACGTCGGTTGATAGAGATCGTAGGCCGTGTCGTAGCCGGCGCGGCAGAAGGCGGTGTCGGCCTGCCACGGCAGCCCCATCCAGCGGGTGAGGTCGCCCGGGCCCTGTTCGAACAACGGACCGCCGAGGCCAAGCGCTTGCTGCTGATTCAGTGTCTTGCCGTAGGTCGGCGCGTCCTGGCCCGGTGGGCGATGGCGGATGCGGAACGGCTTCTCGAACATCGTCAGGTGGCGGAACGGCCACGTGACCTCGCATCCAGGATGGAACGCGTCGGCGAGACGGTACTCGAGCGCGGCGCGGTCGAGCATCGCCGGCCGCTGTGACAACGGCACGGCGTCGATCGACACCGGCGGCGTGAACGGCTGATCCCAATCCGCGACGAACGTGCCGGCGGCCCAGCGGGCGAGCGTGTCGTATTGTGTCTGACCGATCGACGCGTTCTGGCGCGGCGACGCGATGGCCGGCACGTCCATCGCATCGCCGTAGAGCCAGGGCCAGGGCCACTGATTGCCGTCGGCCGGCTGCGGCGCGCGGAACGACAGCAGCACCTGGTGCCGCAGCTCCGCCTCGAGATCGCCGCCGTCCGCGCCCGGATCCCGCGCCAGTCGCGCCACGTAGTTCCGATCCTCGAAGTCGTGGGGACCGCCCGGCCCGAACTGCGCCGCGAAGCCTTTGTTCACCCACTGCAGCCCGCTCAAGCGCCGCAGGATTGGATACACGTCGTGGCGGAACGACGGCTTCGACGGTGCGGTCATCCATCCCGCGCCAACGTAGAGATCGACCACGAGATCGTAGAGCGTGCGTACGCCGATGACATCCGGGGCGTAGTTCGGCGGCGCGCTGAGGACCCAGGCCGGTTCCACAGGAATCTCACGTCCCTCGACACACACCTTCGCAGTGACCGGTCCATCGCAGGCGTCGTCGTACCACCCGTCCGCGTTGATGAATGCGTTTGGATCGGTCTCGTTGAAGATCGGGCTGCCGCTCGGCGACGCCGATACACCGCGTCCCGGCAGGAACACCAGCCAGCCGTTCTCGTCGGTCCGCAGCTCTCCCAGATAGACACCGACCCCGGTGAACGCCCCGTGCAGCTCGTACTGAGCACCCGACGTGCCGGCGCCGGCGATCGTCTTCGGCCCGGGGTCGATTGCCAACGTCGATCGCGCGCTGCCGGCGAGCGACGCGTTGCGCAGCGGCACCTGAATCGTTGCCGCCTCCGGCACGTCCATCGCCATCTGCCACTGAAACCAGCTCGCCTTCGTGTTGGCGACGTGCACCGTCCACTCGATGTCGGCGGATCCCGCGGTCAGCTCGGACACGACGTCGCCGTTCGCGTTGTAGCCGTAGAGCCGGAACTGCGCCGCCTCCCGCTTCAGCGCTCGATGGGCGTCGCGGTACGACCCCAGCGGGGCCGGAGGGATCGGCACCACCTGCGGGCTGATGAAGAAGTCGTCGGCGCTGTTGCCGAGGCGCGAGACACCGATCGCGGGATGAATCGCCGCGCGGACGATGCGCATGTCCGTCGCAGCAGCGGCGGGATCGCCCGCCGAGGCTGCAGATGCTCCAGGTTCATCTGACCGCACATGGTCACGCATGGATCCTCCAGGTCTGCCGTGCAAATGCCGGGACGAGGCGTCAGTCGGGTTGCAGCACCACCAATGCGCACGGTCCGCGCTTGTGGCGGCGCTATTATCACCGGCACCGAGGGTTTGCGACCGCCTTCGCGCGACGCCGATCATTTTCGCTACTCTTGCCACGATGATGAGATTGAACGGGGTCGCCGCGGCCTGTGTTGTGACCAGTTGGGTAGCGCTCCAGGGCCAGTCCCCACCGCCGCCGGATTTTGAGCAGCTCCCCTTCGCGCCGCACCGCGCGGTGTGCTACCGGACGCCGACTTCGCTGCAGATCGACGGCCGACTCTCGGAACGCGCCTGGGGTGCGGCGCCGTGGTCCGATCCCTTCATCGATATCGACGGCACGCGGCGTCCTCCGCTCGCCACTCGCGTCAAGATGCTCTGGGACGATGAGTTCCTGTACTTTGGGGCGGATCTGGAAGAACCGCACCTCTGGGGGACTATCAAGGAGCGCGACGCCGTCATCTTCCAGGACAACGACTTCGAAGTCTTCATCGACCCGGACGGCGATACGCACGCGTATTTCGAGATTGAAATCAATGCGCTGAACACCGTCTGGGATCTGCTGTTGATTCAGCCCTACCGCGACGGCGGCCCCGCCGTTCACGCCTGGGACATCGCCGGGCTGCGCACCGCCGTGGATCTCCGCGGCACGATCAACCGCCCGGACGATCGCGACGAGGGCTGGTCGATCGAAATGGCGATCCCATGGAAGATGCTCGCCGAAGCGGCGCCGCGGCGCGCCCGTCCGCGCGCGGGCGACCAGTGGCGCATCAACTTCTCCCGGGTGCAGTGGCAGCTCGACCCTCGAGCAGGGGGATACGCCAAGCGGCTCGATCGACAAACCGGCAAGCCGATGCCCGAGGACAACTGGGTCTGGAGTCCTCAGGGGGCCGTCAACATGCACATGCCCGAGCGGTGGGGCGTTGTGCAGTTCTCAGATCAGGCCGCCGGCGACGGGACCACGCCTTTCGTCGAAGACCGCAACGACCGCGTCAAGTGGGCGCTGCGGCGCCTTTACTACCGGCAACGTGAGTACCGCGCCGCCCATGGGCGGTACGCCCCCGATCTGGCGCTGTTGAAGGGGCCTGACATTCACGTCGAGGGTCTCGACTTCAGGCCGACCGTGCAGGTGACCGATTCGCTGTACGAGCTGCGGGCCGCCGGCTTCGATGGCACGGTGGTTCACCTGCGACAGGATGGACGCGTGTGGGTGACGCGCGAGCCACCGGAACAGAAGCGGTGAATGCGGGTGGAGCACATCCGGGAGGTGACGAAGGTACCGGATCTCAAAAACGGAGCAACGGAGAAAACGGAGGAATCGGAAAAGAAAAGATTGGGTTTTCTTTTCCGTTCTCTTCGTTGGCTCCACACCGCGGTCAGCGCAGGCGCCCGCGGTACGCTCCATCGACGCGGTCGAACGCCGAGGGGGACTGCCACACCACGAGCGCGGCGCCAGCTTCGGCGCGCATGGCCGTGGGCCGGCTGACATCGATCGCAAACGCCGTCAGGCGGGCCGCCGCCTCGTTCGTGCCGAGGCGGAGATTGGCGTTGATCGCGCGGCGCAGCAGTGGCTCACGGGTGAATCGCCGCTCCTCCAGCACCCGCGCGAGCGCCGGCACCGCCGCCTCAATCGACCCATCGTCGTTGATCGCGCGGGCGGCCTCGGTGACGACCAGCTCGTCGGCGTCGGTCAGGAACTGCGTGACCGCGGGATCGCGCATCCGCCGCAGCGCAACCACAGCGGCGATCCGGACCGCGCGCGAGGCATGACGCGAGAGGGCGGCCACAGACGAGACGTCGCCGATCCGTGAAAGGGCCAGACTGCCCGCGTGCCGCAGGTTGACGTCGGTGTCGTTGTTGTCGGCCAGCATCCGGACGAGGGCGGGGACCGCCGGTTGGTAGGCCAGCCGGCCGAACGCCTCAGCCGCGAAGAACCGCGCCCGCGGCGAGTTGTCGTCGAGCAGCGGCAGCAACGCGTCGGCGGCGCGCGGATCGCGCACATCGCCGACCATCCTGGCGGCTTGCGCCCGGATTTCGGGATCGGGATCGGTGAGGAATTCCACGAGGAGCGTCGAGTGCTGCGCGTCCTTGCGAGCGAGCTGGGCGATGCCCCACAGACTGTGGATCCGCGCGAGCTGCTGATCGGCGCGGCGCGCGGTCAGCCGGAGGGTGGTGATGTCGGCGCGGCGGACCAGCTCGAACTGGGCTTTCAGCCGCACCCGCATGTCGGCGTGCTGCAGCAGCAGCCCGACGTCGGTGGCGGTGCGCGCCTCGAGACTGCCGGCGAGCAGCGACCGCACCTCCCGCTGCGCTGCCGATGGCGTCGCCCCAGGCGCGGCAACCCTCCAGATCCGCCCATCCCCTTTCGAGTCCCATCCCGTAATCCAGTCGGCCAGATAGAGCCCGCCATCGGGACCGAACTTCAGGCCGACCGTCAGGATGCCCTGAAGCAGGACCCTGTCACTCTCGAGCGCGAACCCCGCGCCCTCCGATCTCAGCCGGAACGCACGGATCACCGCGTTCGATGCCGATCCTCGAAAGCTGGCGACGAAGAAGTGACGCCGCCATTCGTCCGACAGCGCCGTGCCAGGTTCATACGCCATCCCGGCGGGGCCCGGATGGTAGGCGGCGATCGGCGGCGTCAGGTGCGCCGGCTGCCCCTCGAAGCGGGGCTTGAACATCCCCTCGTCCATCCACGCGTTGTACCGGTTGTTATCGGGATCGGTGTACTTGCCGTACTGCCAGTTGGCGCGCCAGCCGCTGTCGGAGCCCTCCGTCAGATAAACGAGGCGCTCGGTCTCCTCCGGGTGGTCGCCGTCGTTGTCCACGCTGATCAGATTGCCGTACTCGTCGAACGCGAATTCCTGGAGGTTGCGGATGCCGGTGGCAAAGACCTCGAAATCGGATCCGTCAGGATTGGCGCGGAGCACCGCGCCCTGATTCGGAGACGACCAGCGCCGTCCGGTCTGGTCGACGACGTCGAACCCCATGTCGCCGACTTCCCAGTAGATGCGTCCATCCGGGCCGAGGGTCACGCCTGACATGCCATGACCACCAAAAGCCGGATGCACGTTGTAGCCCTCGCTGATCGCGACCTGCGAATCGATATAGCCATCGCCGTTCTGGTCGCGAAGCCGCCACAGCGCCGGAGACGCGCCGAGAAACCAGTCACCGTTGTGATGCAGCACGCCGCCCGCAATATCGTTGGTGGGATCGCTGTTGAAGCCATCGATCATGATCTGCGAGCGATCCGCCACGCCGTCGCCGTTGGTATCTTCGATGCGATACAGGCGCTCGGTCAGGCGCGCGAGGTCGCGCCAGTCACGCGACCCATCGTTGTTGGCATCGGGCAGCCATGAATTCTCCGCACTCCGCTCCGGCGCGAGCTCGCGGCGATAGAACGCCAACAAATCCGGGACGGTCTTGAGGGAGTGCACGAGCGGAACCCAGGAGGGATGCGCGCGAATGTCGAGCGGCATGTTGTTGCGGCTCGTACTCGTGGCGTAGAGCACACCGCGCTCGTCGAAATCCAGAGCCACGGGATCGATCACCAGGCCGTCAGGCGCCCACGCGCTCAGCTCGAGTCCGGATGCGATCTGAACCGAGACGCCGCGGCGAGCGGCAGTCGCGCGCTGAAGCGCCTGCGCCGGCGACAGCCGCACGATGGGGCTGCGCGGTCCATGCCCGGCGCGCTGCTCCCCCGCCAGCGGCCACTGGTGCCACAGCGCCATGACAGCGCCGAGCAGACAGACCGACCACAGACGTGAGTCCTGCCGACGCATACGGCGGATGCTAGCACGGCGGGCGCTAGCACGGCCGCTGCGTGCTCAACCCGTCGGCATAGACTATCCCCCGACTAACGAAGGCGAAAGTAACACCGCCGGAGGACGACATGACCGTGACTTTCACTCTGAGGGCCAGATGGACCGCGGCGGGAACCGCGCTGATCGCGGCGGGCAGCTTGATGGTGACCCGCGCGGCGCCGCAGCCGGCGCCGGCGAGCGGAGCGTTCCCGGTCGCCATCCGCGTCGCCGCCGGTGACGCCAAAGGACCGCTGAAGCAGATTTGGCGGTTCTTCGGCGCCGACGAGCCGAACTACGCCTACATGGAGCACGGCAAGCGGCTGATCGCCGATGAGGGGCGGCTCGCACGGGGCCGCGTGTTCTTTCGCGCGCACAACCTGCTGACCACCGGCGACGGGACGCCCGCACTCAAGTGGGGATCCACCAACGCGTACACGGAAGACGCCCAGGGCAAACCGATCTACGACTGGACGATCGTCGATCGCATCTTCGACACGTATCTGAAGAACGGCGTCAAGCCCTACGCGCAAATCGGCTTCATGCCGAAAGCGCTCTCGATCAAGCCCGAACCCTACCAGCACAAGTGGACGCCGGAAGCGAAGTACGACGAGATCTACACGGGTTGGGCCTATCCACCCACCGATTACAAGAAATGGGGGGATCTCGCCTACGAGTGGGTAAAGCACAGCGTCGAGAAGTACGGTCGGGCGGAAGTCGAACAGTGGTATTGGGAGACGTGGAACGAGGCGAACATCGGCTACTGGCGCGGCACGGCGGAAGAGTTCCGGAAGCTGCACGACTACGCGATTGACGGCGTCCGCCGTGCGCTCCCCACCGCCCGGGTCGGGGGGCCGGACACCGCGGGCCACGGTGGCCAGTGGATGCGCGACTTCCTCGAACACCAGCTCCGCGGCAAGAACTTCGCGACCGGCCAGATCGGCACGCCGATCGACTTCCTGTCGTTTCACGCCAAGGGACGGCCGACCTATGTCGACGGTCACGTGCGCATGGGGATCTCGGCGCAGCTCGCGACGATAGACGAGGGCTTCCGCATCATCGCCTCCTATCCGGAGCTCAAGTCGAAGCCGATCGTGATCGGCGAATCCGATCCCGAGGGCTGCGCGGCCTGCCAGGGTCCGCAGCTCAGGTACCGCAACGCGACCATGTATTCGAGCTACACCGCGGCGAGCTTCGCGCGCAAGCACGACCTCGCCGATCGCCACGGCGTCAACCTCGAAGGCGCGCTCACCTGGGCCTTCGAGTTCGAGGACACGCCGTATTTCGCCGGCTTCCGCGCGCTGTCGACCAACGGGATCAACCTGCCGGTCTTCAACGTGTTCCGGATGTTCAGCCGGATGGGAGCCGAGCGCGTGCCGGCGGCCAGCGACGGCGCCGCCGATCTGGACACCCTGATCAAGCAGGGCGTCCGCGAACGTCCGGACGTCGCCGCGCTGGCCAGCCGCGATCCACGGCGCGTCACGGTGCTCGCCTGGCACTATCACGATGACGACCTGCCGGGACCCGCGGCCGACGTGTCGCTGGCCGTCGACGGTCTCGAGCTGAAGCAGGGGAAGGCGCGGCTGCAGCATTTCCGCATCGATGCCGATCACAGCAACGCCTACACGGCGTGGGTGAAGATGGGCTCTCCGGCGAAACCGTCACGGGCGCAGTACTCCGAGCTCGAAAAAGCCAGCGAGCTCGCCGCCGTTGCCGGTCCAGCCAACGTCGACGTCTCGAACGGCAGTGCCAAGCTCGCGTTTTCCCTGCCACGACAGGGCGTCTCACTGCTCGTGCTGGAGTGGTAGTCCCGCTTGCCCACCGCAGCGCGAAGCGCGAGCCCACGATCATGTTCCCGGTGCCGATCTCGATCGCCGCGACGTGGAGCCCGGCGCTGGTGCGTGACGTGGCGGCGGCGATCGCCGACGAGGGGCGTGCCATTCACAACTACTGGCCAACGGTCGCCGGGAAGATCGAACCGACCGGCGGTCAGGGACAGAGTGTGACGGTGACCGCCGATGGCGGGCGGCTGCGCCACAACGGGCTGGTCTATCGCTCCCCGGTGATCAACATCAGCCGCGATCCGCGGTGGGGCCGCATCTGGGAGGCGTTCGGCGAGGACACCTGGCTGACGTCGAGGATGACCGTCGCCTACGTCAAGGGGACGCAGGGAGACGACCCGAAGTACGGCGACGAAGTCGTTCAGCTGTATGTTCGCGACGTCGAAGCGAGCGTCAAGCGGCCGAAAAAGCAGCTGATGGCGTTCGAACGACTCGGCGAACATCTCCTGGAGACCGCAGCACCTCGGTCAGCGCCACCGCCGTGAGCACGCCTCGTCGCTTCACCAATCGCTCGCGATCGACCGTGCGGAGCTGGAAATGCCGGCGCAGACCTGCGCATTCTGTGGTGAGATGGCAGCCTTCCGGGAGGCTACCATGAGTCGAAAACAGGCGGTACTGGTGACGGCGGCATTGGTCATGGCCGTCACGACCTTCGTCGGCACGCAGTCGAAAGACGACCCGCTCGATGCGGTGCTGGCCGCGCCCGACACGCACAAGATCGCGTTCGAGAACGCCGTCGTGCGCGTGCTCGACGTTCGGGTTCCGCCGGGCAGGACGGAGCGGCGACATCGGCATCCGCACGGCCTCAGCGTGTACTTCAGCGACTGGACGGTCAAAGTCACGGTGGACGGCCGCGCGCCCGAGGTGCACGAGAGAAAGACCGGCACGTTTGCTTGGAGCGAGGCGATTACGCACACGGTCGAAAACGTCGGCAAGACGGAAGGGCACGTGCTCCGGATCGAGCTCAAGCACTAGCGCAGGACGGTGGCGTCAGCTGCGGCTCGCGCCGGGCGTTCCTCACAAGCCAAAACAGAGAACATTGGGCCCCGCCGCGACCACGACGAACTGCTGGCCGCCGACGCTGAAGGTCATCGGCGACGCCTTCATGCGCACGTTGGTTGGAAACTGCCACACCGTCCGGCCGTCGCGCTGATCGACCGCCGCGAAGCCGCCGTTCGGCTGGCCGTAGAACAGTAACCCGGTCGCCGTCGCGAGCACCCCGCTCCACGTCTTGGCCCGCGCCGGCCCGGGTTGCGGCACTTCCCACGCGATCGCCCCGGTCTCGATATTCACGGCACGCAGAAAGCGCTGCCCCGTTTGATCGGGATAGCCGGTCGGCTTGCCGGTGCACTCTTCCAGCGCCAGGAAGTAGTACAGGCCGGTCTCCGGCGAGAACGCGGTGGAGGACCAGTTCGCGGCGTCGACCGGACATCCGCGCGGATCCTTCACGATCGGCCGACCGTCGGCGCCGATCGCCGAGGCCCAGTCCACGCGCCGGAGAAACGGCTTGGCCAGCAGCACCGCGCCGTTGGTCCGATCGAGCACATAGAAGAAGCCGTTGCGATCGGCGTGGAGCAGCAGCTTCGACGGTTTCCCACGATAGACCCGGTCCACCAGCACGTTGGGCTCGGTGGCATCGCGGTCCGCCAGATCGTGCGGCGTGAACTGGTAGTGCCACTTCACCTCGCCGGTGGCGGCGTCGAGTGCCAGGACGCAGTTGGTATAGAGGTTGTCGCCGGGACGGTCGCGGTCGTCGCTGCCCGGCCAGGGATTGCCGGTCGCCCAGTAGAGGGTGTCGGACAGACGGTCGTACGAGCCGGTCAGCCAGGTGGACCCGCCGCCTCTGATCGGCTCGGGGCCCTGCCAGCTCTCGATGCCGGGTTCGCCTTTTCGCGGCACGGTCCAGCGTCGCCACACCAGCGCGCCGGTTTCGGCGTTGAAGGCCGCGACGAAGCCGCGAATGCCCGCATCCGCGCCGGCGACGCCGGCCACCACCATGTCGCGCACCACCAGCGGTGCGATCGTGCCCCCGTAGTGGTGACGCCCCTCGGACGGCGGCGCGTCCGGCGCCATCGGGGTTTCCCAGCGAAGCGCGCCGGTGCCGCGATCGAGCGCGAGCAGGCGGGCGTTGTCGGTCACGAAAAACACCGTGTCACCGCGCAGCGCGACGCCGCGATTGGTGCCGAGCTGTGAGTCGCCGACCAGTCCCGGGGTCGGCGGACGCGAATAGGTCCACAAAGCTCGTCCATTCGTCGCGTCGAGTGCCACTACCTGGTTCGGACCCGTCACGTAGAGCACGCCATCTGCGGCGAGCGGCGTGACTTCGAGTCCGAAGTACGGCATCGGGAACACCCACTTCAGCTTCAACGAGGCGACGTTGGCGCGGGTGATTTGCCTCAGCGCGCTGTAGCGATTGCCGGATTCGTTCCCGTTGTAAGTGCGCCAATCTCCCGGCTGGGGCGGCCGCCACGCGACCGTGCCTGTCGGCGCGGCGGCCGGCGGTGGAATGATTGTCTCGACGTTGATGCGGCGCAGATAGCGGGCGAGCGCGAGCAGGTCCTCGCCGGGCAGGTCGGCGAAAGCGGGCATCCCGGCGCCCGGATTGCCACGCTGCAGATAGGCGCGCAACTGCTCGTCCGACTGCACCGCCACCCGCGGATTCATCACGAGTCCCGGCGCCCGGGCCGTGCCGCCCGCCTCGTCGCCGTGACACGTGGCGCAGCGCGCGGTGAACGGCGGTGGGGGCGGCGCCGCCTGCGCCGACAGCGCCAGGAGCACGAGCGGGGCGATCATGCCGCCACACAATATCTCAGCCAGACTGACGGAGGGAGGCGTATAACATCCGGAACCGCGGTTCACGGGAGGCAAACATGAAGAGCAGAATGACAGCGCCGCTCATCGTGATGCTGATAGCGGGCTGGCTGGGCGGCTGCGGGGGCGAGCAGCCGGGCTCGCCGGCGACGACGGCTGCACCAGGCCGCCCCCCAGGCCTGACCATCGCGATGATCGCGAAGAGCACGACCAACCCGGTCTTCGTGTCGGCACGCAAGGGCGCTGAAACGGCGGCGAAGGAGCTCGGCGAGAAGCACGGCGTGCCCATCCAGATCGTCTGGATGACGCCCGACCACGAAGACGGACAGCTCCAGGCGACGGCCGTCGCGCAAGCCGTCAAGGATCGCGCGAGCGCCATCCTGATTTCCTGTTCCGACCCGACCAAGACGACCGCGGCGATCAACGACGCCGTCGACAAGGGCGTGCCGGTGATGACGTTCGACAGCGACGCCGCCGACTCGAAGCGCTTCGCGTTCTACGGAATGGACGACGAGAAGCTGGGGCAGGCGGTGATGCGCGAGCTGGCCGGACTGCTTCACAAGAAAGGGTCGGTGGCGATCCTCGCGGGAAACGCCGATGCGCCGAACCTGCGCAAGCGCGTGGCGGGGGTCAGGAAGGAAGCCGCCCTGAATCCGGGCATCAGGATCGTCGGAACCTTCAACCACCCCGAGACCGCGAGGGACGCGGCCGCCGAGGTGATCACCGCCCAAAGCGCAAATCCGCAGATCCAGGGGTGGGCAATGATCGGTGGATGGGCGCTCTTCACGCCACGGCTGATCAAGGAGCTCGATCCCCAGAAGGTCAAGGTCGTCGCCGTCAATGCGCTGCCGGCGCAACTTCCCTTCGTGGAGAACGGCCTGGCCCCCGTGCTGCTCGCCTTGCCGACTTACAACTGGGGCTACATCTCCGTCCAGCACATCGTCGACAAGGTGCACATGAAACAGAACGTTCCCACGATCATCCCGCCGATGGAGGCGGTACGCGTGACGAAGGACAACCTGGGAACGTGGGCGCGCCAGCTGAAGACGTGGGGATTCACGGTCCCGGATCGGTACGCGACAACCAAGTAGGCGGGAGGGCATATGATCGGGCGCCATGCCCCGCGCGAACGATCCGGTTCGCCTGGCGCCCGAAGCGCGCGTCCAGTTCGAGACGCTCATTGCCGATCTCTCGGCTCAATTCGTAAACCTCGACGCGATGCTGGTCGACCGCGCGGTCGAGGAGGCGCTGAAGCGGCTCGGCGAGCAGCTCGATGCCGATCGGGGCATCCTGGCGCAGTTGGCCGATGCCGGGCACGGGTTGATCGTGACCCACCACTGGGCACGGACTGCCGAGCCGTCAGAGCGCGGCGATTCGCGGCCTGCTCGACGAAGTGGCGCAGGTCGCCCAGACCGGCGCGACGGTACTGCTGTCCGGCGAGACCGGCACGGGAAAGGAGCTGGTCGCGACCGCGATCCACGAGCAGAGCTCGCGCGGCGCCCGCGCCATGGTGTGTGGGAATTGTGGGGCCATCCCGACCACGTTGATCGAGAGCGAGCTGTTCGGCCGTGAGAAGGGTGCGTACACCGGCGCGTTGACTCGACAGACCGGGCGGTTCGAGCTCGCCGACGGCTCGACGCTCTTCCTCGACGAGATTGGCGAGCTGCCGGGCGAGATGCAGGTGAAGCTGTTGCGGGTCCTGCAGGAACGGCAGATCGAGCGGCTGGGCAGCTCGCGTCCGATTCGCGTCGACGTTCGCATCATCGCGGCGACCAACCGCGACCTGGAACAGATGATCGCCGACGGCGCGTTCCGCGAGGACTTGTACTATCGGCTCAACGTCTTTCCGATCCAGGTCCCGCCGCTCCGCGAACGGCCGGAAGACATCCCAACGCTCACCTGGGCCTTCATCGAGGAGTTCGCGAAAGCGCTCGGCAAGCGGATCGAGTCGATCTCGAAGGAACACATGCTGGCGCTGCAGCGCTATCCCTGGCCTGGCAACGTCCGTGAGCTGCGCAACGTCGTCGAGCGCGCCGTGATCGTTTCGAACGACCCCCGTCTCGCCATCGAGCCTCCACGCGCGAAAGCCGCCGGGGTCAGGCGCCACCTTCGCCTTCAGGACGTGGAGCGTGAGCACATCCGGGGAGTACTCGAGAGGACCGGATGGCGGGTGCGCGGCGATGCCGGCGCGGCGGAGTTGCTCGGCCTCAAGCCGAGTACTCTCGAAGACCGGATGGCGAAGCTGGGCTTGCGCAGGCCTCACCAGTGAGCCCACGGCCGACCGTGCCTCCCTCCGGTATACCGGGGAATGGCCTTTCGCTTCGCGCCTCCCACGGGCCGCATCTTCGGCAGTAACTGCTTCTGTAACAATCCTTTAGCCAAACCAAGCCTGCACCAGGATTGCACTGGCAACTGTCATGCTCATCCGTGAGGCATGCTCTTCCCCCGCGTGTGGCTTCGCTGCGTACTCTGGATCCTCATAGCGGCGTCAGCACCGCTGCACGGGTCGCAGGAGAGCGCGGTAGGCGAGGGTGGCGACGAGATGACGCACCATGATCCGCAACTTGCGCCCGCGAGCACAAACGAGAAGCCCTCGGTTGAGCCCACCGCCAAGCTCGCGATCTCCTGCGGACTGCCGCTGAAACCAGAATTGGTGATGCTCACGAACGTCGTGCCATCAGAGCGGGCGGTAAACACCCACTCGACGTCGGTCGGCGCCCCGTACGCGGACCACTCGACGAAAATTCTCTTGTTCGGCTCCAGCGCCTTGACCATTGCTTGGGCTGAGAAGCGGTACATCTCCCAATCCCAGCGCACCGATTGTCCGGCTTGGAGCTTGGCGCTGCCACGGGTGAACCAGAACTTGGAGGTGATCGCCGGGGTCGACAAACGCCTCGAACACCTTGCTGACTGGGCTTCGAATCAGCATCTCGGCTTTAGCCACGACCCCTTCGTTCGTCATTTCCGCTCCTTCTACGGTGAAAGTGCAAGCAGGATGCCTCTGCTATTTTTTGATTGCGGGCGGCGGCAATCGTGCCGGCGTCAATCGTGCATTGGAGCAACGAGCAGCGTGCCCATGACCCCAGTGCCACAACCCCAACCGACAGAGCCTCCGGCAGAACTGGATCCGGATCCGGCTCCATCACCGCGGCCTGCGCCGGTTCCTGAACCGTCGCCAGATCCGCCCCCGACAGATCCGATTCCTCCACCTCGACCACCGCGGCATCGAGCGTGACGTAGAACCTGACAGCTGACGAGCAGCGCAATCGACCTTCCACGGTCGGGCGATCGCCGCGGAGGATCACCCCTGGCGCTTGAAGAACTGGACGGCGTGCTCGTGCTTCTCGGCCGCCGCCCGAGTGGAAAACGTGCCCAGGTTGCGCCGGCGGCCAGTCCGCGGGTCGAGCTTCCGTGAGTACAAGCGGTACTTCCCGGACTTGAGCTTGCGAATCATCGGCCTCCTTTCGCGGCCGGGCCGTTATCGCGCCGGTTCGAACAACTCGATCGGATTCCCGTCAGGATCCTCGACTTGGATTTGCTTGCCGCCAGGGCCGGTCTCCATGGCGTTCCGAAACTCGAGGCCCGCGCTGTTCAAAGCGTCGATGAACGCGGGCAGATCGTTGACGCGCAGGACGACGCGGTTCCATCCACCGGGTGTCTGCCGCTGCCCATTCGGCATTGGCCGCGAGCCGGACGCCTCTGGACCGCTGAGCAGAATCTGCACATCGCCGAGCGAGACGCTAGCGAACGCCGGAAGCTGTTGGTGTGTGAGCGTGAAGCCCAGGTGCGTTGTATAGAAGGCAACTGACCGAGCTACATCCGTGACCTGATATCGGACACCATGCACGCCTTGCACGAAGGCCTGCCGTTCACGGGGTCGCGGCTCAGCCGTGTGGCTGGTTTCGGTTGAAGTCGCCATCTCTTCTTCCTGCCGGTTGACCATTGTGATCACACGATCTCCATGCAGCAATCGGTCCTGCAGGCCCGCTGAGCACACGCCAAACAGACGAGCCGCCGCCTGCTAGACTCTGCAGAACGTGGCGGCTCCCGATCTCAAACGGCAAGGACGTCGATCCGAGTGATGCGGACAGCATCGCCGGCCTCGCGCCGGTATCCCTGGCTGATCGTCGCGCTGCTCGTGCCGGTGGCGCTCCTCAACTACCTCGATCGGCAGATGCTCGCGTCGATGAAGTTCTCGGTGATGCGGGACATCTCCGACATCGGGCTCGAGGCCAACTGGGGCGGCATCCTCGCGTTGTTCAAGTGGGTCTATGCGTTTCTGAGCCCGATCGGCGGCTACATCGCCGACCGCTACAGCAGGCGCTACGTAATCGCCGGCAGCCTCCTGGTGTGGTCGTCGGTCACCTGGGCCACCGGACACGTCGCGAGCTACGACCAGCTGCTGCTGACCCGCGCGCTGATGGGGATCAGCGAGGCCTTCTACATTCCGGCGGCGCTGGCGCTCATCTCGGATTTCCACACCGGGCCTACTCGATCGCGCGCCGTCGGCCTGCACCAGATGGGAATCTACGTCGGCGTCATCATCGGCGGCTTCGGTGGGTATGCGGCCGACCACCCGGCACTCGGCTGGCGCTGGGCGTTTGAAGCGTGCGGGCTGATCGGCGATGCTCTACGCCGTGCCGCTGTTTCTGCTGCTGAGGGACGCGCCGAGGATCGCCGCCGCGAGCACCCCGCCCCGCCCGTCGCCGGCAGGCGCCGCGCGGGAACTGCTCGGCAATCCGTCGTTCGTGCTGCTGGTCCTGTACTTCACGCTGCCGGCGCTGGCAGGATGGATCGTGCGCGATTGGATGCCGGCGATCCTCAAGGCGGAGTTCAACATCGGCCAGGGCCTGGCCGGCGTTTCCGCAACGCTCTACTGGCAGGCCGCGGCGATCGCGGGTGCGCTGATCGGGGGCTGGCTGGCCGATCGCTGGATGCGGAAATCCGCGCGCGGACGCATCTACGTGAGCGCCATCGGCATGTCGCTCATCGTCCCGGCGATGTTCGGCGTCGGCTACGCCCCGCAGACCGGCCTGCTGTGGGTGGCCGTCGCCTTTCTGATGCTGTTCGGCCTCGGGTGGGGTTTCTTCGATTCGAACAACATGCCGATCCTCTGCCAGATCGCGCGCCCTGAGCTTCGCGCGACGGGCTACGGGATCATGAACCTCGTCAGCATCAGCTGTGGCGGGTTCGCGGACTGGGGCTTCGGCGCGCTGCGCGACCGCCACGTGCCGCTCTTCGGCATCTTCGGAGTTTTCGCGAGCGCCGCCATCGTTTCCATCGTCTTGGTGCTGCTGATTCGCCCTCGCGACACGGAGCCGAAACTGGCGCCGGTGTCTCACTAGTCCCCTGGGAACGTGATGACTTGCCTAGGTCACGGAGCGCGGCGCCCGGCTGGCAAGGCGCGAAGAGCGAGCTTATTGGGCATACGTGAGCGATGAGCAACGCCGCCAGACGGGATGCCCCGCCCGGGAATTAGGTGAGTCATCACGCTTCCAGGGGACTAGTCATGCCGAACAGGTTTCCGCTCGTGTTCTCCGCTCTGACTCTGACGGCTTTCGCGGGTCTATCCGCGATGCGCTCGCCTCCGGCGGACTCCATAGCGCAGGCGGCGGGACGCGAGCCGCGCTACACCGACGTGTACACGTCGGGTGAGAACGGCTACAGCACCTTCCGCATTCCATCGGTCATCGGGACGTCGCGGGGAACCCTGCTCGCATTTGCCGAAGGCAGGCGCGATGGCGCCGGGGATGCCGGGGACATCGATCTGGTGCTGAAGCGAAGCGAGGACGGCGGGGTATCGTGGTCGCCGCTCCAGGTCGTCGGCGACAACGGACCGAACACGTTCGGCAATCCGTGTCCGGTTGTCGATCGCACCACCGGAACCATCTGGCTGCTGACCACGCAGAACCGCGGCACCGATCGCGAGAAGGACATCATCGCGGGCACCAGCCAGGCGGGCCCTTCGACTTCGCTCAGCGCAGGCCGATCCGTTTCGGTGCTGCACAGCACGGACGACGGGGTGACCTGGTCGGCGCCGGCGGACATCACCGCCAGCGTGAAACGGTCGGACTGGACGTGGTACGCCACAGGTCCTGGTGTCGGGATCCAGACGAGAAGCGGTCGCTTGGTGATCCCTGGAAATCACGCAGTCTCCGGCACGGCGGTCCATCATTCGCATGTCGTCTTCAGCGACGACGGCGGCCGGCGCTGGCAGATCGGCGGCAGCGCCGACGCCGGGACGAACGAGAGCCAGGTCGTCGAGCTGGCGGACGGCCGGCTGATGTTGAACATGCGCAACCATCCGCCGAAAGCGGAGAACTTCAGGATGATCGCAACGAGCGATGATCTCGGCCGGACGTGGTCCGCCGCGAAGCCCGACGCCGCGCTGATCGAGCCGCCGGCACAGGCGAGCCTCCTGCGGCTGACGACGGCGGCGGATGGCGGCCGCAATCGCCTGCTGTTCAGCAATCCGGCCAGCATGCGGCGTGAGCGGATGACCGTCCGCATGAGCGAAAACGAGGGCGCCAGCTGGCCGGTCTCTCGGATCGTCCACGAGGGGCCCTCCGCCTACTCCAGCCTGGTCGTCCTGGCGGATCGATCGATCGGCTTGCTCTTCGAGCGCGGAGAGCGGTCGCCGTACGAGAAAATCACCTACGTGCGGTTTCCAGTCGAGTGGCTCACCGAGGGAAAAGATCGATGATGCGCGGCATCCTGCCGGCGGCCGTGACTCCGCTGGACGAGGCGGGCAGGTTTGTGCCGGCCGCACTCGAGCAGCTCCTCGCGCGCCTCTACGGAGCCGGCGTGCACGGCGTCTATCTGTGCGGCTCGACCGGGGAAGGCATGCTGCAGTCGCGCGAACAACGCCAGGCGATCGTGCAGACCGCGATGGCGTGCACCCCGCGCGATCGCACCGTCATCGTGCACGTCGGAGCCGCATCGCTCCACGAAGCTCTGGCCCTCTCGTCGCACGCCGCGCGAGCCGGCGCCCACGCCATTTCGAGCCTGCCTCCGACGTCGGCACAGTTCTCCTTCGCCGACCTGCGGCGCTACTACGAAGCGCTGGCCGGCGGGAGCGACCTGCCCCTCGTGGTCTATTACTTTCCCGATGTGGCGCCGGCGATTGGCACGGCCGAACAGCTGGAAATGCTGTGCGACCTGCCGAATGTCATCGGCGTGAAGTTCACCGACTTCGATCTCTTCCGCATGGCCAATCTGATGCGACCCGGCCGCGTCCTGTTCAACGGCCGCGACGAGGTGCTGGCGGCCGGCCTGCTGATGGGCGCCGGCGGCGGCATCGGGACGTTCTACAACCTGCTGCCGGAGCTGTTCGTGGAGATCTACGAGGCGGCGACCGCTGGTCGCTGGGATGACGCGCGGGCCGCCCAGCGTCGCGTCAACACCGTGATCCGGATTGCGCTGCAGTTTCCGCTGTTCCCCGCCGTCAAGCAGATGCTGGCGTGGTCGGGGTTGGACTGCGGCGTGTGCCTGCCGCCGCGGGCGGGGCTCGACGCGTCCCAGCAGGATCGGCTGCGCGACGCGCTGACCGCCGCCGGATTCGGCCAGCTCGCCGGGCGCGCCACGCGCGTGTGATCCTCATGATTCGCACCACAATCGCCACAGTCGTTTCGCTCGGCGCGGCCCTGGCGCTGGCACTGGCCGGCAGCGCCGCTGTGGCCCTGGTCGAGGGCGTCCCGTCCGCAGGTCAAGCGGCGGCGCCGAAATCCCGCGCGCCGAACATCATCTTCATCCTCGCCGACGACCTGGGCGTCAACGATCTCGGTGTCTACGGCCGCAAAGAGCATCGCACGCCGCACCTCGACCGGCTGGCCGCGGAAGGTCTGCGCTTCACGACGGCCTATGTCGCATCGCCGATCTGCTCACCGTCGCGCGCCGCGCTCATGACCGGTCGCGCACCGGCGCGGCTGCATCTGACGACCTACATTCCTGGCCGGCCGGATACGCCGTCACAGAAGCTCCTGCATCCGCCGATGCGCCAGCAGCTCCCGCTCGAAGAGATGACGGTGGCGGAACGGCTGCGAGCGGCGGGCTACGCGACCGCGATGATTGGCAAATGGCACCTCGGCGCCGCGGGCTTCACGCCAGGGGATCAAGGGTTCGACCTCGCGCACGCCGGGCAGGCGACGACCAAGCCGAGCGAGACCGAAGCCGGCAAGGGTGAGTACGACCTGACGCGTGAGGCGGAGCGCTTCATCGACACCAACCGCGGCCGGCCGTTCTTCCTCTACCTCGCCCACAACAACCCGCACATTCCGTTCCTGTCGGCGAGACCGGAGTTGGTGACCGCAAACAAGGGGACCTTCCAGCCGGAATACGCCGCGACGCTACAGACGCTCGACGACAGCGTCGGCCGCCTGCTCGCGCACCTCGACGCCGCCGGGCTGCGTGACCAGACGATCGTGATCTTCACCAGCGACAACGGGGGCCTGCACGTGCCGGAAGGCCCGCATCCGCGCGTCACGCACAACACCCCGTTCCGCGCCGGCAAGGGCTACCTCTACGAAGGCGGCCTGCGTGTGCCGCTCATCGTCCGCGGACCAGGGCTCGCGGCGCGACGCATCGTCGACACGCCGGTGATGAACACCGACTGGCTCCCGACGCTCCTCGATCTGGCAGGTGCGCCCGCCGCGCCCAATCTCGACGGCGTGAGCCAGGTGCAGCTGCTGCGCACCGGCAAACCGGCGTCGCGATCGCGGACCTTCTTCTGGCACATCCCGCACTACACCAATCAGGGCAGCCGCCCCGCGGGAGCGGTTCGTGATGGCCGCTGGAAACTGGTCGAGCACTACGACACGGGCCAAGTGGAGCTGTTCGATCTCGACAGCGACATCAGCGAGAATCGCGACCTGTCGAAGGCCGAACCGGCACGAACCGCTGCCTTGCGCCGGCGGCTCCGCGACTGGCGAACCTCAGTGGCGGCGCAGGAGAACGCGCCGAACCCCAGCGTCGACCCCAAGCTCTACGAGCAGCTCTATGTCGACTTCGATCCGACCCGGTTCGACCCGCTTCGCGCCGACAGCCAGGCCTGGCAGGCCGTGGCGACGTGGCGGCAGCGGATGAACGCGGCCGTCAAGCTGACAACGACATCAGGCGGTGTCAGGCAGTGAATCGTGAACGTCAGGGCGGTGTCAGACAGTGAATTCACGATTCACTGCCTGACACCCCATTACTGCGCGAAGCAGTAGAACCGGCCGGCTCCGCCCCGCGGCGCGGTGTTCGAGCAGTTCTGGTTGGCATGCGCCGAATTCCACGACGCCAACGTGCCGGCCGTGCTCTGGTTCGGCCCCATGCCATCGGAATGTCCGACCTGCGCCGCGACATCCGCCGCCGCCGAGGTCCAGTCCGCACAGGTCAGCCCCGGTGCCAGCGTTCCGTCCGCGTTGGAGCCGGTGAGAATGTCGTGTTCGACCGGGCCTGGCGATCCGGTCCACTGGCCGTTGATCCGCTGTCCCCGCTCGTCGACGAACAGCGCCGCGTCGCCGGTTCGGGAATGGAGCTCCGTGACGTTGTTCGCCACGAGCTGGAGGTTCACGTTGTACCAGGGGCCCGGTCCAATCCGATCGCGGGCATGCGTCGGCCGGCTGCCGTTGGCCGGGTCGCGTTCGACGCTCAGGTAAGCGCGCCAGGTCCGTCCGCCCTGAGTCAGCGTGGAGGCGAGCCGCATACACGTTGCATCGGCGCCGGCCAGGCCGCCGAGATTGCCGGTCGCGCTCGTCACGCTCGTCACGAACACGCTCACGGACGGCGCAGACGGCGTCGTCGGTGAACTGTCGTTCTCGCACGCGGCCGCCACCAGGATCACCACCAACAGCGAAATCACTCTCATCGGTCCCTCCAAGCTCCTTACCGGAGATCCCGTCGGTTCATGAGAACGATGCGCGGGATGCGCGGTCGAGTCAAGCATGGCACCTGGTGTCAGGCACCAGGCGCCAAAGTCAGGGCCGCGGGCAGCGTCCTCAGCGACCGATGGCAAACAGCCGCGAGTCGCTGCGCAGGAAAATCCGTCCGTCCGAGATGGCGGGTGACGCGACCAGCCGCTCCCCGAGAGCGTTCCTGGCAAGGATCACCGGCGCACGGCCGGCCTTGACGACGAAGGTGTCGCCCGTCTGACTGACGAAGTAAATCTTGCCGTCGGCCGCGACCGGCGACGCGAAGAACACACCGTCGAGCCGGGTCTGCCAGAGGCGCTCCCCAGTCTTGGTGTCTGCGCAGGTCAACACGCCGACATCGTTGGTCATGTAGAGCAGACCGTCGTACGCCACCAGCGACGCCGCGTACGAGCCGCCGCCAGGCGCCCGCCACACGACATGGCTCGCGCTCACATCGCCACGCCCGCCGGGCCGGATCGCAAGATAGGGACTGTTCCGATATCCGCGCGTCAGATAGATCAGGCCGTCGTGGAGCACCGCGGACGGAACCGGGGTCTGGCGAGGCGCGTCGGCATGCCAGAGCAGCTCGCCAGTCGCCGGATCGTAGCCGTCGATGCGCTCGGTCGAATTGACGAGCAGCTCGTCGCCACGCGGACCCGGTATGACCAGGGGCGTGCTGTACGAGGCGCGCCCCTTGCCGCGGTCCGCCTTCCATCGCAGCTTTCCGGTGCGCGCCTCGAGGGCGATCAGGTAAGAAGACGACTGGTGATCGCACAGCAGGATCAACAGGTCCTTGTAGAGCACCGGAGAGCTCCCGTGGCCCCAGTTGATGTCGAACGGTGAGTACTCTTCTCCAAGGTGCTTCGACCACACGACGCCACCGCGCAGGTCGAGCGCCACGATTTGACCGGTGCCGAACCAGGCGAAGAGCAGCTCACCGCTGGTGACCGCAGTCGGAGTGGCGAGGTTGTGTTTTTCGTGGAGCGTCGGGAACGGGCCGCGCGCCTCGAGCTGGTGTTCCCAGCGGCGACGACCGTCGGATCGACTGAAGGATTCGACGACCAGGAAGATCGGATCGGCGGTGCCCGATGGCGCTTCGCGACGGCCGCCCAGCGGTCGCTCGCGCGATACCAGCGCGGCATCGTCGCGGGCCAGCGCCGGATGCGGGCCGCCGCTCAGGGGCACCCGGCCGACCTGCGAGGTCACGAAGACCTGATCGCCCCAGACGACCGGCGACGACGATCCGAGCCCGCGAAGCGGGCCGCTCCACGCGATGTTCTCGCGCTCGCTCCACGTGGTCGGCAGACCGGATTCGGCCGACACCCCGAGACCGGATGGGCCGCGCCATTGCGGCCAGTTCGCGGCCATCGGCGCTCCAGCGAGCAGAACAGCGACCGAAACGAGGACCATCCGCATGTTGTGACCGTATTGGTGCCGCGGGCGCGGCTCGAGGTCAGGTACTACTGCTTCTCGATCTTCGACGGGGTCAGCCAGGTCTTCCCGTCCTTCTGCGACACGGTTCCCGTGACCCGCGCCTTCACTTCGGTGGTGCACGCCTCGCCGGACTCTTTCGCCACATCGTTCTTCTGGATGTAGTACTCGGTCTTCGCGCCGCCCTTGCCGGACGGGACCAGGAGCACATCCTGGCATTCCTTCGCGTCCGCCTTCTTCAGGTAGCACTTCGCACAGACGAGAGTGCCTTCGTACGTTTTCTCAGCGGCCTGCGCGAGACCCGTGAAGACGCAGAGCAGCGTCACAACCAGCGCAACATGAATGATGGGCAAGCGTCGCTCGAGCATCCCGGTATTGTACTAGGACAACGGCTTCGGCAAGATTGATCCCGAACGGCGTAGGCTGGAGGAGTGCCGCTCCTGATTCTGCCCATCCTGCTCCTGCTGGTCATCTTCACCGTCGCGGCGTTGATCCCGCTGTCACTCGTGCAGCGATACCGCCTGGGCACGTCGCGGCAGCGCGCCAGGGGATGGCTGGTCACGATCAACGTGGCCGGCCTGGTGCTCTCGGCCATCCTCTTCACCACGAGCGCCGCGGTGACCTCGTTCTGGGTTCCCGGCGCACTCACTTATGCGCTGGGGGGACTAGCTGCCGGCGCCGTCCTGGGAATCGTCGGTCTGCGGCTGACGCAGTGGGACCCGTCACCCGCCGCTCTTCACTACACCCCGAACCGCTTGCTGGTGCTCGGAGTCATGCTGATCGTCGTCGCCAGGCTTGCCTACGGATTGTGGCGCGGATGGCACAGCTGGCGTGCGGGGCTGCATGGTGAGTCGTGGTTCGTCGCCGCCGGTGTCGCGGGATCGATGGCCGCGGGCGCGGTGGTGCTCGGCTACTACCTGATCTATTGGATCGGCGTGCGCCGGCGCTTCCGGCGCCACGCGGCGCGGCGGCTGCGAAGAATGTAGCCACCGGTAAACTAGGCAGAGTGGGCGGCTCGCCCCAAGCTCGTCAGCGGCGTCGTCGATCAGGAGAATGCCGATGACCACACACCAGAGGTTCTCGCTTGCCGTGGCTGTCTGTGCTTCTCTGTCGCTGGCCGGCAGCAGTGAGATCGCAGGCAGTAAGGACGGTGCTCAGGGAGGCGGCGACGGGTTCGACGTCGCTGTGCAGGTGTCGGAGGCGGGCGGTGGCGCGACCTGGACCTACACCATCACCAAGACCACGCCGCAAGCGAAGGCCCTCGGTCACTTCGTCCTCAACTTCGATACCTGCGGCGGCCAGAGTCCGACGATCGCGAGCATTCTCTCCGCCACCGTCAATGGCGTGAACTGGCTGGACCACATCGAAGCGACGGAGGGCGTGACCGGTTGTGCCGTTCCCTCGACGAACTTCGTCAAGTTCGACGACCTTCCCGAAGCCGACAGCTACGTCATCGCGTTCACGCTCGATGACGTCTACCCTTTGATGGATTCGACGGCGTGGCTGAAGAGCGGCAGGGCCTGCCTCAGGAAGGCGGTGCCGGGACCAGGGTGCCGAGGGTATCTGCGCACCGCAACCATGGAGGCGGATCCCTCGCTGGCCGGCAAGACCTACACCGACATCAACACCTACATGCGGAGGTTTGGTTTCGACTATACGGAGCATCCGAATTGCACCGGCGGTTACGGCGGGCACATCGATGGCGTGCACGGCGACGTGGCGGCCGATCCGTTCCTGAACGGACCTGTGTTCCGGTTCGATATCCACATCGATCCGGTCATCGACGGGGATCGCTGCAGCTCGAGCACCGTAGACCGTCAGCGCAACGAGATGAAGTCGATCACCAACAATTCGACCTGGGCCAAGGTCCAGGGCAATTGGGACGAGTGGCAGATCCTGGAATGGAAGTTCAAGCTGCCGATCGGGCTGCAGCCCACCGCCAATTTCTTCCATATCCATCAACTGAAGGCCCCGGACGGCCCGAACAACGGCGCCCCGACGATCACGATCACGCCTCGAGCCACCAGTACCGGATCGAACAAACGGATTCAGATTATTCACTCCGTCGATGGCAGGGACACCGACAAGGGCACGATCGTGGACAACGTGCCGCTGTCCGACTTCGAGGGTGAATGGGTGCAGGTTCGCGAGGAGATGCACTACACCTACGAGGGCCACTACTCGGTGAAGATCACCCGGATCCGGGATGGCAAGGTCCTCGTCGATTTCACGGACCCCGACATCGACATGTGGCGGATCGGCAGCTCGTACCTCCGGAGCAAGTTCGGCCTGTACCGTAGTCTTGCCGGCGGACAGCTGAACCGTGATCCGGTCGGCCAGAGTCCGTTGTTGAAGAACGAATCGCTGTGGATCACGGACTTCAGGGTGTACGAGAAGAATCCAAACCCGGCACCGGGTGTCCCGCACAACTGAGTCCGGCCGGTGGCGGCGCGGCGTGCATCCGGAGCTCCGGGGAGCTCCGGTGTCAGGCAGTGAATCGTGAACGGTCGTTGCCGCGATGACCGTTCACGATTCACTGCCTGACACCTCGCCCCCAGATCGATCGACGCCGCGCGTCTGGCCGGCGCCAGGCACGCGAGGGCGGCGACCACTAGCAGCACCACGGTTGGGACCGCGGGGGTTGGCAACCAGCGGCGGCGCGACGGCTGGCCGCCCGCGCAACCGGAGACAGCGCAGCCGAAACTATTGCGTCAGGTGTAAATACGCATATCTTGACAAGCATGGGTTCCCGGCTGGTGAAGGTTCGATTGGACAAAGACCGCATCCGCAAGGCCCAGGCCCTCCGTGAACAGGGCCTCACGTTGTCAGACCTCGTGCGCGGAGCGAACGACGAACGGTTCGCCGGCTTGCGCAAGTACATCGCACCGCCAGACGTGAGGGCAATCGTTCAGGAAATATTGCGGCGATATCCCGATCCGGTCGACACACCGCCCCGCGGCTGCGACCTCGGCGATCGCCGCGCGGCGCGGGCGGCGATTCTAAGCAAGCTCCGGTCGTCGCAGTGATTCTCATCGACACGACGCCGCTCGAGGAGGCACAACAATTCCTTGGCGGTAAAGCCCACGTAGAAACTACTTCCCGTCCGGCAGGCACCACGCCATGCGCGTCGCGAAGTCCCGCTGAAAGTCCGGCCGCCACCGGCTCACCGACTCGCGCGGATCCCTCCCCGCTTGCGCCGGCGGATCGCGAAACCAGCCATCGTCCTGACGGACGAACTGGCCGCCCCACCCGGGCTTCGAGGGGTCAGCGGGATCGTTCCCTCCAAGTGGCAGGAAGAAGAACCACGACGGTGTGTCGCCTTCCTTCATCGTGCCGTGTGGATTTGGCGCGGTCCACGTCGTCATCGGATACAGAGCGCCGAGCGCGCCGCGGCTGCGCACGTGCGCATCCAGCCAGTCGCGGCTGGTGAGCGATTCATCGCCGGTGAGATACATCCCGCGATACACCCCTTCCCGGCGGTCGCGACCCGCGGGCGCTTTCGAGAGGATGTAGTACAGATCGGGAAATTCGCCGCGCATCCAGTCGGCGATGCCATCCTGATCGGCGATGTCGTAGACGCGGAGCCTGCGCACGAACGTGGCGAGTCCGGCCGCACCCCGATCCTGCTTCACCCGCCACAACGCCTGAGCAAGATCCGTCTGGCCGCCCCAGACGGTCACGTTCAACGGCCGCTCGGGTGACCCGGCGTCGATGCGGTCGATCAGTGCCCGCGACGCCGCGGTATCGTGGCCGGTGCCGACGTGCATCCGGCCACGAAGCGGGTTGCCTGACACGACCCGCTCACGAAGCGATTCGACGGCCGGCCACCCCTTGGCATGCCGCTGCAGGTAGGGCAACACCTCGCCATACGCGTCGATGATCCGGTGAATGAGATCCGGCCGGGTGATCGATTCCTTCAACTCGCCCGGGATCCCGGCCGCACTAGCGATCAGCAGCTCTAGATCGAACTCGTTCGCATAGACCATCAGCCGAATCATCGACTGCTGATCGTCGGGATCTCCGCCGATGTCGGTCAGCACGGCCAGTCGTGGACGCTCAGCGGCACTGAGGATCGCGACATACGTGAGGAGGGCGGCGAGGCAGGCGAGACGACGGAAGAACCACATGCGTGCTGACACTCCGTTCGAGGCGGCTTCGTGAACGATATCCGAATCTCCCGTTGCGAAGCGTTCCCCCGCGCCGTATGATAACCCCCACAATGTGGTTCAATGCCGAAGCCCCGCTCCTCGGCGACTTCGAGCAGCTGACGATGCTGGCGGTCCTCCGGCTGGACGAGGAGGCCTACGGCGCTTCGATCCAGCGCGAAATCGAAGCGCAGACCGGACGGCTGGTATCGGTCAACGCGATCTACACGACGCTCGAACGCCTCGAAGCCAAGGGGCTGCTCCGCTCGTGGGTTGGCGTGCCAACCCGGGAACGCGGCGGCCGGCGCAAGAAGCACTACGCGCTCGAGCCGCCGGGGCTCGCCGCCATCAGCCAGGCCTACCGGACCCTGCGGCGGATGACGCGGGGGCTCGAACGGCTCCTGGAGCGGTCATGACCGGCCGCCCGGCACTGCTTCGACTGGTGCAGTGGCTGCTGCGCCGCCGGTTCACGGGCGACTGGGCGGAGTTCGTGCTCGGCGATCTGGAAGAGGAGTTTCGCCGGCGGCGCCAGCGCTCGCGCTCGAACGCCTCGGTCTGGCTGATCCGCCAGGCGGTGGCTTGCACCATGGCGCCCCCGCCAGGCCGGGGCCTCAAATACAGGATGCCTGAAACCGGGCCGGCGTTCCTGAGTGCCGGACACCTCCTGCGCGAGGTGCGGCGCACGTTCCGGGCCCGGCCGCTGCTCACCGCCGCGTGCGTCGGCATCATCGCCGCGGGGATTGGCAGCGCGACCGCGGTGTCGGCCGCCGCGCATGCGTTGCTGTTCCGTCCGCTTCCGCTCCCAGCCTCGGAACGCCTGCTGTCCGGCTACGCGCTTCGCGAGGGCTTCGATCCGTTCGGTACCTCCCCTCTCGAATACACCACGTTCAAGGCCAGGGTCGCCGCGATCGAATCGTTCGGCCTCGCCCGGCGACAGCTGTCGACCATCCGCGCGATGGGCGACCCGGTTCGCGTTCAAACCGCCGCGGTCACGGCGGACTACCTGGAGACGGCCGGCGTGGTCGCCGCGGCCGGCCGGCGGATCTCGGCGCTCGACGATCGCCCGGGGGCCGCGGCGGTCGCCGTCATCAGCCATTCCCTCTGGGTGCGCCATCTCGCCCGCCAATCCGACGTCGTCGGGCGGACCCTGATCATCGACGGCCGGCCGACCACCATCGTCGGCGTGCTGCCGGCAGGCTTCGATCTGCCCTTCGCCACCGAGATCTGGCTGCCCTTGCAGATGGTGTTCGAGGCGTTGCCGGTTCAGGACCGGCTGGCCTCCGCCTACACGCCGATCGCGCGCTTGCGGGCCGGCGCGTCCCTGGCTCGTGCCAACGAAGAGATTGCGGCGGTCGCCCGCGCGCTCGCCGCCGAGTATCCCCAGCGGCGCGGATGGACCTATCGCGCGATCACGCTCCGCCAGCAGCTCCTCGGCGATCTCGACGGACGGACGACGCAGGTCATCGCGCTCGTCATCGGAGCGGTCGCGTTTCTGCTGGTGATCTGCTGCGTCAACGTCGGAAACCTGCTGCTGCTCCGCGCCGCGGACCGCGAGCGCGACGACGCGATTCGCACGGCGATGGGCGCGTCGAGAGGCCAGCTGGCTCTCGAACGGCTCGCCGAGTCCGTCGGGATCGGCGTGTGCGGCGGCATCGCCGGCGTGGCCCTCGCCGCCGCGATCGCTCCGCTGCTGACGGCAGTGAACCCGATCCGGGCCTCCGCTCTGGCCCCGACGCTGACGGATTTTCGCGTCGACAGTGTGATGCTGGCGATCGGCGCCGCGATTGCCGCGGCGACCACGCTGCTGATTGCGATTGTGCCCCACGCTCGCCCGGGATCTCGAACCGCGCTCGCCACCCGGCTCCTGTCCTCCGGACCCCGCGCCGGTCTCGCCCGCCACCAGCGCGGCCGCCTTCGCTTCCTGGTCGCCGCGCAGATCGCGATCGCGGTCCTGCTGCTGGTGGGCAGCGGTCTGGTGTTGAGAAGCTTCGCGGCGCTGCGCAACGCCGACCTCGGTTTCCGCACCAGCGGCATTGTGGCCGCCCAGCTCACCCTCCCGCCGCGCATGTTCGACGACCACCGCCGCCGGGCGGCGGACCTGGACCGGTTGGTCGCGGCCGTGCGCCGGATCCCCGGCGTGACCAATGCCGGCATCACCACCAACACACCGCTGCAGCGGACGTCGTTCGACTCGGTCTACACGATCGAGGGCCGGCCCGTCCTCAACCCGAACGACGTCCCCATCACCGGCCACCGCGTGGTGACTCCTGACTACCTCCACACGATCGGCGTGCGTCTGCTCAGCGGCCGCCTGCTGTCCGACAGTGACACGGCCGATGCGCCGAGAGTAGTGGTGATCACCGAGGAGCTCGCGCGCCAGGCGTGGCCCGGCGAGGATCCAATCGGCCGCCGCATCCGCCGCGGCCGGGCGGCCGACATACACCCGTGGCTGACCGTCGTCGGCGTCGTAAGCGACGTCAAGGAAGACCGCTTCAATTTCCGAATCGACCGCGCCGCCTGGTACCTGCCGTACGCGCAGGAACCCAGCGCCGCTGCACCGAACCTCGTGATCGAAAGCCAGGCGGACCCAGGTGTGCTGGCGGCGGCGGTCCGCGATCGTCTACGCGCCTTCGACCCTGAGGTCGCGGCGTCGACCCTGGCTCCGCTCGAGGACCAGGTCGCCGAGATCCTCGCCACCGAACGGTTTGCCGCAGTGATGCTCTCGGCGCTGGCCGGCGCCGGGCTGCTGCTGGCGATCGTCGGCCTTTACGGCGCGATCTCGCACATCGTCTCGGCCGAGCGCCAGGAGATCGCCCTGCGCATGGCGGTGGGGGCGCCGCGCGGCCGGGTGGTGCGAATGGTGGTGCGGGAAGTGGTGCTGGTCGCGCTCCGCGGGACCGTGGCGGGCGCGATCGCCGCCGCCGCAGCCGCGAACGGGCTGCGCGCGATGCTCTATCAGGTCGAACCGCACGACGCACTGACCTACGCCAGCGTCATGCTCCTGCTCATCGTCGCCGCCGCGGCCGCGGCGTTCGTCCCGGCGTTGCGCGCCGCGCGGGTGGATCCGGCCGGGCTGCTGCGATAGCCGGACCTAGCCATTCAACCGGGCGCCGCGATGGAGCATCTCAACGCGTGAACGTCACATGTGTGACCCCGCTGGGCGAGGCGGTCGCTTCGACCTTGTAGTCCTTCTCGAGGCCCTCGAGACCGTCCCAGAGACGTACGCCTCGGCCGAGGAGGATTGGGACCACCACGACATGCATGTAGTCGACGAGCCCGGCGGCAAGGAACTCGCGGAGCATGGTGGCGCCTCCCCCGAGACGCACGTCCTGGCCGCCTGCGGCCTCGCGCGCCGCGTCGACCGCCCGGGCAGGCGGGGCATCGATGAAGTGGAAGGTCGTGCCTCCCTCCATCTCGATCGACGGGCGCGTGTGATGCGTGAGGACGAATACAGGTGTGTGGAATGGCGGGTTGGGTCCCCACGCGCCCTTCCAGTCCGGGTCCTCGTGCCATCCGGGGTGGCCGAACTTCCCTGCGCCCATGATCTCCGCGCCAATCCCGGGCTCGAACAGCCGCGTGAAGGCGTCATCGATGCCGCCGCTGCCGCCGGGCTTCTTGCGGGCCCACCACCTGGTGGCGAACATCCACTGATGCAGCCTGTCGCCGGCGTGACCGAAATGGGCGTCGCGGGTCTGACCTGCGCCGGTGCCGAAACCGTCGAGCGAGATCGCGAAGTTGTGGACACGGACGAGTGACATGAGTGCTGCTCCTCGGGAATCTGGGGTCAGTTCTGCGACGTCGACAGAATGCTGAACATCGTGTCGGGCTCGATCCGCCGCTTCGAGCTCCGGGCTTTGACGTCCTCTCAGCGCGCGTCAGGTCCGGCAAGTATGTCAGTGGCGCGGTGGTCCTCGCCAACGCCGGCGATAAGGATGACGTCAGTTCAGCGACCTGTCTCACCGTGCTGCGCCGCTCGCTTCACCAGCACCATGGTGACGTCATCCTCGTTGTATCTGGGATCGACCAGCGCCTGGAGATTGGACATCGTGCGGGGCAGATCCCTGTCGAGGGCACGGCACAAGGCGTCCTCCGGGCGGTCGCCCGGAATCGAATCGGGCAGTCCGTCCGTGTAGATCAGCAGCCCGCCGTCCCGCGGAATCACCAGCCGACCTGCGCCGTAGGTCACGTCGTCGAACCAGCCCAAGGCCGTGCCGGTCGGTTCGAGAAAAGTCGTCCCCCCAGCGCCCCAGACGATCGGAGGATTGTGGCCGGCGTTGACGTAAACCAGCTCGCCCGACTCCCGGTCCAGCACGATGAACACGGCGGTGGCGAAGCGGTTGCCCGGCGTGTACTGGCACAGATGGCGGTTGATCTGCGACGCCAGCGCCGGAGCGTCCGGCGCGACGCTCGCCAGGGTGCGCACCAGGGCCTGCACGTTGGCCGCCAGCAGCGCGGCCGCAATCCCTTTTCCGGACACGTCCGCGAGTGCGAACAGCGTGCGGTTGCCTGGCAGATCGATGACGTCGAAATAGTCGCCGCCGACCGCGCGCAGCGGCTTGTAGTACGCCTCGGCCTCGTAGCCCGGGAGCTGGCCGATGGTGGTCGGCTGCAGGGTCTTCTGGATGTTCTGCGCGGCGAGCTGCTCCGATTCGAGGTGGGTCTTGCGGATCAGCTCCGAAGCGAGAGTCGCATTCTGGATGCAGAAGCCGATGTAGTAGATCAGCAGCACGATCGGGAAGAGCACGATGCCCGAAGGCCAGATGACCGGCCAGATCAAAGACCGCGTCAACCCCGCCCAGATGGCGTATCCCTGGATGCCCATGCCGACCATCGTGATCACACGTAACGACCGCGGCATTTCGCGCGTCCAGTCGTAGGTGGCGAACCGGATCGCCCGCTTCAAGGCGGCGACCGTCGACGAGGGCCCTGACCGAGGAGTTCGATTGAGCACGGCGCAGTCTAGCGCGTCGCGCTTGCTGGTCCGGACTATTCCAGTCGCAGCGCTTCCAGCGGATCGACGCGGGTCGCGGACCGTGCTGGTATGTAACAGGACAGCAGGGTGACCACCGTCAGGAGCGCGGCGACCGTGGCCAGCGTCGCGGGATCGGTCACGGTGACGCCGAACACCAGGCTGGCGAGACTCCGGGCCGCGGCCAATGCCGCGACGACTCCACACCCGATCCCCACGATCACGACGATCAGGCCGTGTCGCAGGAACAGTCGGAGGATCTGGCCGGCCGGCGCACCGAGGGCCATTCGCACCCCGATTTCCCGCCGGCGTTCGTTCACGCTCTGCGCGATGACCCCATAGAGCCCGATCGCGGCCAGCAGCACGGCCGCGGCGGCGAAGACCGACAGCACGACCGCCGCCACGCGGCGCCGGCTCGCCGCCTCCCTCATGACCTGATCGACCGTGCGGTCGTTGAAGACCGGCACCGAACGATCGAGATCGCGGATCGCCGTTTCGATCGCAGAGCTGGAGACCGTGCCCCTCGTACGCGCGACCGCGAATACCGTGGTCCGCGTCTGCTGCACGACCGGCAGGAAGATCTGTTGCGGCGTGTCCTGATCGACGCCGTGCTGCTTGACGTCGCCGACAATGCCGATAATGGTGCGCCACGGGCCGTAACCTTCGTCCGGTCGCGACCCTCCCAGCCTGATCTGCTGTCCGATCGGATCTTCATCAGCGTTGATGAACGCCGGGCCCCTCTCCTTCACGCCGCCGTGCCTCCGCCAATACAGGTTGACGAGGCTGGTATTGATGATCGCCACGGGCTGAGACTCGGGCGTGTCGGATCGGTCGAACGAGCGCCCCCTGATGACGGGGATCTTCAGCGTTTCGAAGTAGGTCGCGCTCACCGGAACGATTCCCGCACTGGGCATGTCCATCCTGACGGCACCCGGCGGGATGGGCCTGCCGAACACCGCGAACCAGTTCCACCAGTTCGAGCCAAGGATAGGGAGCGAATAGGTAATGGCGGCGTTCTCGACGCCGGGAACCGCTCGAAGCCGCTCGGCCGCTTCAGCGAAGAACGCCTGCTTTCGCGGATCCGGCCAGGCCGGCCCGGCCAGCGAGAACTGGACCGTTTGCAGGTTGTGCGGATCGAACCCTGGATCGACCTTCGACAGCCGCAGCATGCTGTGAACCATCAGTCCGGATCCGGAGAGCAGCACCGTCGCGACCGCCACCTCACCAATCAGCAGGCCGCGACGCAGCAGCGAGCTCTGGCGGGTCGAGCCCCGGCCCGACCTCAACGCCATCGCGTGGCCATCGGCGTGTGACGCCCTGAGTGCGGGCAGCAGGCCGAAGAGGAACGCACAGCCGCAACTGAACAGCGTCGTGCACGACAGCACCACGACGTCCAGGCGGATCTCGTCGAGGCGTGGTGTATCCGGGGGCGCGACGGCCACCAGTCCGCTGAGAATCGCGGCGCCGGCAACGGCGCCGAGCACCCCACCGGCCCCCACCAGCAATGCGTGTTCGATGAGCAGCTGGCGAACGAGGCTCCACCGGGTGCCGCCGATCGCCGCGCGGACGCCGAACTCATGGGCCCGCGACGCGCTCCTATTCAACAGCAGGCTGGCCAGGTTGACGCAGGCAATGAGCAGCAGCAGCGCGACGGCGCCCGCGAGCACGGTCAGCGTGGGCGCCATGTCCCGGACGACGCGATCGCCCAGGGGCATGATGAAGACGCCGCTGCCGGAGTTCGCCTGCGGGTGCTCCAAGGCCAGCGCGGCCATGATCTGCTGCATTTCCGCCCGCGCCGAGGTCATGTCCACGCCCGGCTCGAGCCGTCCGACGGCATAGAAACCCGTGCGACTGTAGCCTTGCATCCCGCGATAGTTCGCCGCCACCTGCGGCTCGAGCAGCAGGTACACGTCGGCCGCGGTCATGTAACGGAAGCCCGGAGGCAGGACGCCGATCACCGTGAATGGGGTGCGCATCGAGACGGTCTGACCGATCGCGGCCGGTGCGCTGCCAAACTCACGCACCGCGAAAGCGTGGCTCACCACGAGAGCTCCGGCAGCGCCGGGCCGGGCGTCCGATTCGTCGAAGAGGCGGCCCTGAATCGGCGACACGCCGAGCACGCCAAAAAAGTTGACGGTCACGCTTCGCGAGTCGAGCCGCCGCGGAAGTTGACCGCCGGTGACGATCACTGCGTCCGCCAGTGAGCCCGCGATGCCGTCGAACGAGGTGGCACGGCGGCGCCAGTCCTCGAAGTTCGGCCACGCGATACCGGAGCCCTGTTGCTCGGCCAGAAAGACCAGGCGGTCGGGATCGGCATAGGGCAACGGCCGCACCAGCACCGTGTACGCGACCGAGAAGATCGCCGTCGTCGAACCGATGCCGAGGACGAGCACGGTCAGGGCCGTGGCCGTGAAGCGAGGCGAGCGCCACAACAGCCGGGCTCCGTATCGCAGGTCCCGCCAGAACGTGTCGAGCCAGGTCGCGCGGACCGCACGGGTGGACTCGACCGTCTGGGTCAACCCTCCCAGGTCGCGGAGAGCGAGACGGCGGGCCTCTTCAGGCGAGAGGCCGCGGCGCCGGTGGGACTCGATCTCGCGTTCGAGGTGGTCGCGAAGCTCTTCGTCGATCTCGCCGTCAATCCGGCGCCGGCCGACCAGTCCGCGCAGCGAGGCGAACAACCGGGCGATCATGGGCTCTCCTTCAGGGCTCGCAGCAGTTACTGGGAGGGCACCTCTCGTGCTCCGAGAGGAGTCTAGATGCGAGACCTGTCGGAGGTCAAGAGGACGCGTCGGCCGCGATCGCCATCCGACCCGGTCAACCGCCGAACCGTCAGCCGCCCGACAGTCTTGAACCGGCGAACGCGATAGCCTCCCTTCCGATGCCCGTGGAGGTGTGATGTGCTACGCAATTCGCCTGTCGTCCTGATCGTTGACGATCATCAGGACTCGGTCGCGATGTACGCATTCGGGTTACTCGCGATGGGCTTCCAGCCGGTCACGGCCGGAACCGCTGCCGAAGCGTTCGGCCGCGCGTGCACGTGTCACCCCGACGTCGTGGTCGCCGACGTGACCGTGTCGGGCGGGTCGGGGCTGGACCTCACGCGGCAGTTACGGCAAGACGCTCGGACCAAAGACACGGCCATCATCGTGCTGACCGGCCGGGGCGGTGCATCGGTCACGCGAGAAGCCGCCGATGCGGGCTGTGATCGGTTGTTGCTCAAGCCGTGCATGCCGGACGCGCTCGCCGTCGAGATACGAGACGTACTCGTGGCGCGTCATCCCCCCTCGCCCGATCGAGTCCCCTAGTACTTAGTGGACCGTATCGGTCAGTTGTCCAGGCGATGACTCCGAGTCCGACCCATCGATGCCATGCCGTCGGTGCCATGGTAGCGACAGCGCCGCAATCCATGACGCCGTTTAATGACGCTGATCCGCCCTTCGCACCCGACGCGCCAGCGTTGACCGCGCCGGAACCAGGCTTGACGTTCGTACGCGCGTCGCGCCGTCGACTTCGGTCCACGGCGCGGCAAGATGACGCGTCGCACGCCGCGGTCGGTGGCGGCTTGTTCGTTGGTCGCCGAGCTGAAGCCCCGATCGCCGGCGGCGAGATACGGCGCGCGCGCGAAGATGGCCTGATGTCGGTCCAAGCCGGCGTCCACATCGTGACGTCCGCGGGACGACCCGCGTGCACCTCGTAGGCGGTGATGATCTGATGCTCCGATTCTTGAATCGTCACGAGGTTCCCGAATTCGTTCGGCTTCGAGATCTTGCCCTTCCGAATCGTCGTCGGTATGCGGTTCGAAGATGACTCAGGACCTTGTCCGGGACGTGCGTGTCGCCACCCATCAGACGCGCCCGCGTCTGCGCGACGACGCGCTGGACGAGCTGGGCGCAGCTGACGCAACTGCCGTTGGGCGCGTTCCAGCATCGAGGCGGTGCCGGCGAGCGCCGTGCGTCGCCGTTGGCCCAGCCGACGGACCATCGTGTCGGCATCGCGCAGCACCGCGCGCGTCGTGGCCATGAGCTTCCGATAGCTCTGCACCATGGCGTCCCGGGTCTTCGGCGACCGGGCCTGATAGCCGATCGTCAAGACGCCCCGCGTCACGCTGCGCAGCCGATTGCGAATCGCGACCGGGCTCGTCGCCGAGTGCGGTACTCGCCCGTGCCATCGTGCGGGTCAACACGCGCACGCCGTCCTGCAACAACGTGCTGTCGGTCGGATAGTGCACATTGGTTTCTACGACCGTCGTATCGATGCGAAAGCGGCGGCCGCGCGTCACCCCCGCCCGCTTCGCGACTTCGACCACCTGACGGTGCAGGTGCGCGATGACGTCCGGCCCCAGCGCGCCGGCAATGCAGATGGATCCAGCACTCCGCACGGCATTTCGTCAGCTAGCAGCGTGGTGAAACGCCAGCGTCGCACCGAGGGTGGCGAGGCGCCCCGGTGGCCAGGCGCGACGACCGAGAATACCGGGAGTATTTGAGGGAGGAGCAACGCCGCCAGCGGGGATGCATCGCCGGCCGAATGCAGCTGGTGTTTCACCACGGGCTGCTGGCAGCCCGGCCGCTCCGCTACCTGGGGCGGACGAGGCAAGGGAGTCGCTACGTCTTCGCCGCACCGTTCGAAGGCGCGATGTTGTGATTGAAGCGGAAGACGTTGGCCGGATCGTACTTGTCCTTGAGCGCGACCAACCTTCGATAGTTCTCCTCTGAATACCCGGCGCGCGTGAGGTGGGGACCGGTGTTGCCGGCGTCGAGGCTGTTGATCAGCACCTCGCCGGTCAGTCCGGGCTTCAGCGTCTCGAACAGCGCGGCAACGGATCGTTTGCCGCCTTCGAGGCCTTGCGGCGTAGGCGCCGCGGTCAGCGCGGAAATAAACCATGGCGATCGGAAGCCGAAGGGCATCGCGTCTTCGGGCTGACGTGCGAGCGCGCCGCCGGCATGACGCGCTTCGACCATGAAGATGCCGGCGGCCGGATCGCCGGCGATGCGCAGCAGCCCGTCGATGACGTCTGACGACAGGTCCCGTAGGCCGCCGCCATTTATGAAAGTGAAGAGCGGAGGCGCCTCTGGTGGATCGCTGGCGATCGTCGCGATCTGCGCGTAGGGCATCGGCCTGAACGTATCGAGCAGCGGCGTGCCGAGCGACCGCAACGGCTTCACCAACGCCTCTCCTTCCGCCGTGCTCCCGTTGTAGCAGGCCATGATGACCACCGCGGACGCGCCGCGCAGCGGTGCCGGGAGAGCGGGCGCCGGCGGATAGTGCACGAGCCGCACGGCGGATGTCAGCGTGTCGGGGATGGTCTTCGTCCAGTGCGCGTAGGCACCCAACGCCTGCTTGGCTTGCCCAAGCGGATAGACGACGAATCCGCCGAAGATGTCCTTCACCGGATACAGCTCGAATTCGAATGAGGTGACGATGCCGAAGTTGCCGCCACCGCCGCGAATTCCCCAGAACAGATCGGCGTGGTTCTGGTTGTTGACCTGCAGCAGTCGACCGTCGGCGGTCACCAGTTCCGCGGATCGAAGGCTGCCGGCGGCCGCGCCGTACTGCCGCACCAGCCATCCGATGCCGCCGCCGAGCATGTAGCCAGAAACCCCAACCGTTCCGGCAAAGCCATTGAGCGGCGCGAGTCCGTGCGGATGCGCGGCGGCAATGACCTCGCCCCACGTCGCGCCTGCTTCCGCTCGTGCCAGGCCGGCCGCTGCCGATCGGCCCGACGATCCGGACGCCGCGGCGACGGGCATGATTTGCACGCTCGTCATGCTTGCGAAGTTCACGAGCAGCGCATCGTTCGCGGGGCGAGGATGTCCGTGACCGCCGCCTTGTACTGCGATCGGCAGATTGTGCTCATGCGCGAAGCTGACCGCGGATGTCACGTCGGCGGCGTTCGACGGCATCACGACAATGGCGGGACGCTGATCGAAGGTCGTCACGTTCCACGTCTGCCGCGCGGTGTCGTAGCCGTCGTCGCCGGGCCCGAACACGCGGCCGTGGATCTCAGTCCGCAGCGCTTGCAGGTGAGTCGATGAGAAAGTCATTGGTCGAGCCAGAGATGTTGAAGGCATGATGAGAGAACGAGATGCGAAAAGCGATCCTGCGCATGACGATCACACTAGGCGGCGTGGTCGCCCCGGAAAACGGCAAGGATGTGTTCGATTCAGCGACGAAGGCGTGTGGAGTTACACGGTGTCGACGACATTGCTGACCTGAAGCAGCAGGCCGGCCGCGACATCATCCTCCGAGGCGGACCGACAGCCGCGCTGCGGCCATCGAGGCTGGAGTCATCGTCGCGCAGATACGTTTGTGATCTCGCCGGCGCGCCCCGCCGCACGATGACCGCGTGCGGCGGGGCCGTCACGGCCTGAAGTTCCAAGGAACCAGATCCTGGGGTCATCGGCGAGAAGCACCGTCCGGCGCGTGAATGGCTCCAACGACGATGCGCCAGGTCCGGTCGATGCGACGGAGCGTATAGGTCATCCCGAAGGCCATGAGATCCTCGTTGGCCGCGTTTTTCCAGACGCCGCCACCGTTCACGATGACCAGATCGTCCCCCAGGCGACTCGCGGACAAGGGCGTGAACTCCGTCCGCTGGTAGTCCGGCGGCATCTCGGCCATCACGCGTGCATACCCCTGCTCGACGGCGGCGATCGTCGGAAACGCGCGAACGTCAGTGGGCGTGATCAGAAGGGCGGGCTCATGAAAATGCTGAGCGACGGCCCGAGCATCGAGCGCCTGGAACGCCTCCGTGTACTGGCGAAATGCGTCGACGGCGCCGCTTGTTTCGTCGTGAGACATGGGATCCTCGCATCGGCTGGGGTGGACGTGAGCAGGCTGGCACCGTGCTCAATTCTTCATGTCGCCACCAGGTGCGGCTGCTTGTCAAGCACGTCGGCTCATCTCACGATTTATGCAAAGCACACTTGTCAGACAATCGAATGACAAGTATACTATTCAATATGACAAGGTCATATGTCGTTAGCCGCAATGCACGCCTGAAAGCCCCAAAGGAGGGCTCATGAAAAAGACAGGTCACAGTCTGTTGTGGTTTGCCCCCCGATCGTGGTGATGGCGGCCTTTTTCGCGTCCCTCCCGTGGCTGGCGGACATAGACGAGACCGTTGCTCTGTCCATTACCGCCGCGGCCTCGATATTCGTGGTGGTCTGGGGGCGCTTCGTGGCGACGCGCATGGAGCGCGACCTGGACGAGGTGCAGCTCGCCGGCCAGCGCTTCGCCCAGGCGAAGGGGGCCGCCGGCGGCACGTTCGTCACGGTCCTGCTGCTGCTCCCGACGCCCCTGGTGGATTGGGTCACGGACCATCTCATTCTCATGACGACCGGCTCGGGGGGAACGCCCGAGCGCGACACGGTGCATGTCGGGATGGTGTTCGGCATGGTGCTGCTGCTCGTGATGCAGGCGCTCGGCACCGTCGTCGCCAACGCCATCTGGAACCGTCGCATTGGCGTGTATGCGTGAGATGGAAACGGATCTCGACATGAACAACCGCATCCGCGTCCTGCGCGCCGAAAAGGGCTGGAGCCAGGCGGAGCTCGCCGAGCGCGTCCAGGTTTCGCGCAACTCCATCAACGCGGTGGAGAACGGAAAATTCGATCCGTCCCTGCCGCTCGCCTTCCGCATCGCCGACGCGTTCGAGCTGAAGATCGAGGACGTGTTCTTGAGGGAGGATCGGCCATGACTTGCCTGATCCGCACGCGACTTGGCGCGGCCGGTCGTTCGATTGTAATTTTCGGCGTCCTCCCACGTCATGTGATGGACACGACGTTCGGGATCGAATGGCTCGGTCCCGGCAGCGAACAATGAAGGGCGCGCCGACCCCGGCACGGCCTTTGACGCAAGCGGGCGGTCGAGTGAGGACACATGCTGCAGGATTACAAGCTCGGCGTCCGGATGCTTCTCAAATACCCGGGCCTGACGATTGCCGGGGGCCTGGCGCTCGCCATTGCGATCGGGATCGGCGCGGGCTGGTACGACCTGTTCGGTAAACTTCTGTGGCCCACGATCCCGCTGCCCGACGGCGATCGCATCGTCATCATCGAGACGCAAAATGCCCTGACCAACCAGCTCGAGGGCCGTGTCACCCGGGACTTTCTCGAATGGCGGAGCGATGTGCGGTCGATCGACGGCCTCGGAGCGTACCGCGCGGAGCTCCGGAATCTGATCGTCGGCAACACGCCTCCCGTGCTGATCCGGACGGCGGCACTCACGGCCACCGCATTTCGCACCGCGCGTGTGACTCCCCTGATGGGTCGTGGGCTCCTCGACGCCGACGAGAAGCCTGGGGCGCCGGGCGTCGTCGTGCTGGGATATGACGTGTGGCAGCGCTCGTTCGAGGGGCGCACCGACGTCGTGGGCTCCACGGTGAAACTGGGCAGCACTCCGGTCACCGTGGTCGGTGTCATGCCCGAAGGGTTCCGTTATCCGGTCAGCTACCACGCGTGGACTCCACTGCAGCTCCGTGCGTCATACGGCGCGCTCGAAGGAGACGCGATCACCGTCATCGGCAGGTTGACACCTGGGACCACGCTGGAGCAGGCGAACGCCGAACTGGGCGTGCTCGGGGAACGGGCGGCCGCGGCACTGCCGGCGACACACGCCCACCTCAGGCCGTTCGTGGGGCGGCTTGCAGAGGGATCCCAGGCTCCCTCGGACCTGGTGGGACTCGCGCTGACGGTCGGGCCGTCGTTGCTGGTGCTGTTCCTGGCATGCACGACCGTCGGTACCCTTTTCTACGCTCGCACGGCGATCCGCGAGGGAGAAATGGCGATGCGTTCAGCGCTCGGTGCGAGCCGCGCGCGAATCATCGGTCAGCTGTTCGTCGAGGCCCTGGTGCTCGCGGTCATCGCGGCCGCGGTGGGTCTGATCGCCGCCGATCGCACGTTGCGCTGGGGAATCGAAATGGTGGCCGGGGGCAAGGGAGGCGTGCCTTTCTGGATGGTGCCCGGCCTTGACATCACGACGATTCTCTACGCCGGCGGCCTCGCGGTCGCAGGCGCCGCCATGCTGTCGCTGCTGCCGGCGCTGAGGGTCACGCGAACGCGCCTGCAACCGCATTTGATGAATCTGGGTGCGGGCGGCAGCACGCTCAGGTTCGGCCGCGTCTGGACGACCGCCATGATTGCGCAGGTGGCGCTGACGGCCATCGCCATTCCCAGCGGCATCGAGGGCGCCAGCCAGGCGATGTTGAGAATCCGAATCCACGCCCAGTTTCCGAGTCACGAATATCTCACCGCGCGCCTCGAGCTCGATCGGCCCACCGGCGAGGGCACGACGTCCGCCTTCGAGGAGCGGCGCGCTCGTGCGTATGCGAGGCTCGAACAGTGGATCGCCGAGGAACCCGAGGTGGTCGCCGTCACGTTCGCCGACCGTGTGCCGGGGGCATCGTTTCAGATCGGTCGCACCGCGTCCGTCGAAATCCCGTCCGGTGCCGGCCCGGCGTTTCAGACTGGCTTTGCGATATCGTCGGTCGGCCCGGGGTTCTTCGAGGCCTTCGGCCGGCCGATCGTCGCCGGACGCGGCTTCCATGGCGGCGACTTCAGTCCCGCTGCCCGGACGGTGATCGTCAATGAAGCGTTCGTGCGCGGCTTCGCGCAACGCGGGATCGCGTCGCCGCTCGGCGCCCGCCTGCGGTATTCCAGCGAATCCGGCGTCTCAGCCGCGGAGCCGTCCGCCGCCGCTGAAGCTTCGGCGGACAAGCCGTTCGAAATCGTCGGCGTGGTGCGGGATCTCGGCCTGGACCCTGGCGAGCAGGGCGACGAGGCCGCGTATGTGTTTCACGCCGCGTCAGCCGCAACGGTCTCTCCACTCGTCATGAGTGTGCATCTGCGCGGCAATCCAGCGACACTGGCGGCTCGTCTGCCGAGGATCGCGGCGGATGTCGATGCCGGATTGTCGGTCCCCGAAGCCCGGTCACTCGGCGAATCGCTCTGGCAGCGGGATCTTGGCATGGTCGTGCCGGTCGCGGCAGTGGCGGGAGTCAGCGCGCTGGTGTTATTTCTGTCGGCCATGGGACTCTTCGCGCTGATGTCGATCAGCGTGTCGCGGCGGACGCGCGAAATCGGGGTGCGTATGGCGCTCGGCGCCAACCCACGCGATGTGCTCGCGAGAATCGTGGGCCACGCCATGGTGCTGATGGGAAGCGGAGTCACGGCGGGTGGCGGCATTGTGCTGCTCTTCGTGGCGCTGGGGGGCGGACCGACCGGCCGGCCGGCAGAGGACGTCGTGTCGTTCACCGTCTGGATCGCGGTGACATCCGCGGTGATGTTGAGCGCGGGACTGCTTGCCTGCGTCGAGCCCGCGCGGCGCGCGGCCAGGATCAATCCCATCGACGCCCTCAGAGACGCCTGAACGGCGGCGGCGTCGCCGCACGCCCCGAACGCCGCCGCAGGTCGCGACACCTTCGAGAATCTTGGACCGCGTCCAGGATGTCGTTGTGAACTCCTCTCGCTATCCCTCGAGCCTCGCGCTACGCTGGCGCACACTCGAGGACGTTCAATGGATAGCGAGCGCTCGGCTCCGAATCAAGCAGCTCTTCGACTCGACCGTTGATCGCACGCCCGATGATCGGAGCGCCTTCCTGGCTGATGCCTGCCTGGACGATGTGGCGCTTCGGCAGGACGTCGAATCGCTGGTCGAGTCGTCTCTTCGGTCTGGCTCGTTTCTCGAGAACCCCGCGAGGACGGACGGCGGCGCACCGCGTGGCGATCTCGAGGGCTGCCGCATAGGGCCGTACGAGATGGGCGCCCGCATCGGCGTGGGAGGAATGGGCGAAGTCTATCGCGCACGCTCGCGCTCCAGGAGAGACTCGGTTCTCGACATCGGCAGTCCGGCCCACGTAGTGGCGATCGGGGTCGGCTTCGCTCCGGAGGATGTCGACGAATCGTTGGCCGATGCCGCGCATGCCGACGGCTCAGGCACACATCGGGCCACGCGAGTTCCGGAGGAAATAGGCCGGGTTTCTTGCGCGGCGGCAGTGGGGTACGCAGATCTTGCCGACGAGCAATGCCTGCCAAGTTGCGGAAAGTGAAGGTCGCTGGTGTCCGCCTCCGCCCCTTCGAGGCTACGGCGAGACAGCCTTCGCGTGTCGCTGATCGCTTCCGGTACGTCGCCGCGCGACGCAGGCGACCTAGCCGAAGCTCGGCGTAGCCGAGCGAAGGCTGGCTCCTCAGCCTGGACTCGAACCAGGAACCCTCCGGTTAACAGCCGGATGCTCTACCATTGAGCTACTGAGGAACAGGTAGCGAGAACCGCTCGTTGAAGGACCACTGATTTTAACGGATGGCCGCCTCAGGCGCAAGCGCCCTGAGGCCCGTTCGACACGGTTGCCGATCGCCTGTATAGTCTCACCAGTTCTCCGGCGCTCCCCCAGGCCGTTCGCTTGTCACCCGGATCCGGCAGGAAGTCCGACATCCCCGCCAACCCGTTGAGGGCCCGCATTTGCAGGTGCATCTCGTCAATCCCAGCCACGTTTCCTTCGGTGTCGGCGTCATCACGCCGCGCTGGTTGTTCGTCATCGCCGGCGCGACCCCGCGCCAATACGGGGACCCGGTCATCACCGACGAAACGCTCGAGCCGCTCGATTTCAGCACCCTTCACCCCGGTGACGTGGTCGGGATCGGCATCCATACCGGCAATGCGCTGCGGGGCTACGAGATCGGCCGGGCGGCACGGCAAGCAGGGGCGGTCGTGGTGTTCGGCGGCATCCACGCCACGCTCTATCCAGACGAAGCGCACGAGCTGGGCGGCGCGCACGCGGTGGTCAAGGGGGACGGCGACGCCATCTGGGGATCGGTGATCGCCGACTGCGTCACCGGCACGCCCGAGCGCGTCTACGACGGCGGCCGGATCGAAGCCGGCGAATTCAAGCCGGCGCGCTGGGACCTGCTCCCCGAGGGGCGGTACATGTGGGCGTCGGTGCAGACGGTGCGCGGCTGCCCGAAGCACTGCTCGTTCTGCTCGGTGTGGCGCACCGATGGCCAGCGGCCCCGCCAGCGCGGCCCCGAGGCGGTCATCGAGGAGATCGTCGAGCTGCGCCGCAAGGGGTTCCGCTTCATCGCGCTCGCCGACGACAACTTCTATCCGGTCACGCTGACCGACCTGCACCAGGCCTCCCGCCGCGCCGATCCAGCCCGGCTCGAGCAGCTCAAGTCCATGCGGCAGGAACGGTTCGAGCTGATGGCGATGCTGGCCAAGCTGCCGAACGACATGGTGCTCTTCACGCAGATCACCATGGAGGCGTCCGAGGATCCGGACTTCCTCGATGCCATGCGCAAGGCGCGCATCAAAGGCGCGCTGGTCGGGATCGAGTCGGTCACCGCCGACGGCCTCAAGGACATCTATAAAGGCTTCAATGCGGTCGGCGACGAGCTGGTCGGCCGGCTCAAGGCGTTCCGGCGCCACGGGGTCCATGTGCTGGGCTCGTTCATCTTCGGGCTGCCGAGCGACAATCCCGCCACCTTCGACGCCACCGCCAAGCTCGCGGAGCAGGCGGATCTGACCTTCGCGCAGTTCGTGATGCTGACGCCGTTCCCGGGGACCGTGGACTTCGCCGCCTGGGAGAAGACCATCGATCCCGCCGACAAGATCGCCGGGGTGCCGATCACCCGCCATTGGCTGATCCCGCAGGAGTCGCGGCCCAAGGTCTACACTCCGCACCCGATGATGTCGGGCGACGAAATCCGGCAGCGGACGCAGGCGGTCTGGGATCGGTTCTACAGTCTCGAGCAGATCTGGAAGCGGTCGCGGTGCGTGTCGTCGATGAAGGCGCGCCTGATGTTCGTGCTGATCTCGAAGCTCTACCGCCAGATGTACGCCAACACCGGCATCGCCACCGACAGCGCCCGGGTCAATCGGTCGGCACGCTGGGCGCGGATGATCGCCAAGCCGTGCCGCCGCCTGTTCGCGGCGCAGCCGATGCCCGAATTGCAGGTGCCGCAGGCGACGACAACCGTGGCGGCATAGCCGAATCCCTAATCGCTAATTCCTAATCAAAAATCCCTAATCCCGAATCCCGAATCCCGAGTCCCGAATCGCGATTGGGGATTCGTGATTGGGGACTCGGGATTAGGGATTTCTGATTAGGGATTAGTGATTAGGGATTAGACATCGGCGCCGAAGGCGCTCACCTAACCTCGGTTTCCAGCTCGATCTGGAGCGCCCCCCGCAGCGCATTCGAGATCGGGCACTTGCTCTCCGCCTCGCGCGCCACCTCGTTGAACTGCGCTGCTTCGATCCCCTGAAGGTTCTCCGCCACCACTTTCAACTTCGACGTCGTCAGCTTGATGCCGGCGTCGCCCTTGTCGGCGGTCACCGTCGCGGTGACGAGCGTGTGGCCGATCGAGCCTCCCTTGCGGCCAACGGTGGCGTTGAGCGCCATCGCGTAGCACGAGGCGTGCGACGCCGCCATCAGCTCCTCGGGACTGGTGTTGCCGCCCGAGTCGCCGATCCGCGAGGGAAACGACACCGGCAGCGAGAACGCCCCGGTGCCCGCTTTTGCGATGCCCTTGCCTTCCATGATCGGTCCGGTCCAGTCCACTTCCACGGTTCGAGAAAACGTCGCCATTCAATGAGCTCCTGTCAGAAAGATCGTCACTTCTTGCCCTTGGCCGTCACCGCCAGCTGCACGACCAGGCCGATCGCGCCCAGCACGATCGCCGCGGTCGCGTCCCAGTAGGTGTTCGGCATCGGATCGATGGGGTAGACGCGGTACACCGCCCGGGTCGCGGCTTGTGCCGCGCCGGGGTCGCCGAGCAGCGCCGCCGCACCGACCAGTGCGGTCTGCGCCCCGCCGAACGCCGTAGCGATGATGATGACATACCGCTGCAGCGCCAGGGCGACCAGCGCGCCCGCGATCGAGAACAGGATCAGCACCAGCACACCCGGCTCGGATTTGAGCGCGGCGAAGATCAGGTGCGCCGCCGCCGCGCCAATGCCCGCGCCGAGCAGCGCCACTCCCGCAAAATACGCCACCAGCAGGATCAGCGCCCCGACCACGCCGCCGGCGACCCAGGCCAGGACCATCCACAACGTCTGGTCGGCCCCCATGAAGGAGCTGGCGAGCAGCGCGCCGAGGATGAACCCGTAGATCGCCAGGACGACCCTGAACACCCGATACCCGGCGAAACAGGCGAGCAGGCCGCCCAGGAGCAGAATGATCGCCGCGGGCATCTGGAACGTCGCTGGGAGCATCGAGGGGGAATTATACTGGGCGCTTCGCGACTCAATCTCTAAGCCCTAATCCCCAATCCCGGATCATCCCGAATCGCACCACGCTCAGAGTCCTCAGTTCGCGGCTGAGTCGCGAGCAGCGATTCGGGATTAGGGATTGCGGATCAGGGATCAGGGATTCGGGATTAGGGATTCACGATTAGGGATTAGGGATTAGCGATTCGTTATCATTCCCCGTGCCCCCCCTTCACCGTGCCTCGGTCGCCGCGATTGCGACGACCGCGGTCGGCATCCTGCTGCTGATCTGGATCGTCTGGAGCGCCGGGCCGCAGCAGATCTGGATTGGACTGCAGAAGATCGGGTGGGGCCTGGCGGCGATCATCGGCATCGCCGGCCTGCGCTTCGCCGTGCGCGCCTTCGCCTGGATTCAGTGCCTCGAGCCGCCGCACCGGCTGCGGTTCGCGGACGCGTTCGTGGCGGTGGTCTGCGGCGACGCGCTCGGCAACGCCACACCGCTCGGGCCGCTGGTCAGCGAGCCGGCGAAAGCGGCGTTCGTCAAGGATCGCGTGCCGCTCGCCGCCGCGTTCACGGCGCTCGCGATCGAGAACCTCTTTTACACGCTCTCGGTCGCCGCGGTGATCGCGGCCGGGATCATCGCCCTGCTGCTGCGGGGTGGACTCGAACGCGCGTTGGTCCTCGCCGCCGAGCTCGGCATCGTGCTGGTGCTGGTGACGTACGCGGCCGCGGCCTGGGCGCTGCTCCGGCGTCCCGCACTGATCAGCCGGACGATCGGGCTCGGCGCGCGGCTGCTGCCGTGGGCGCGCCTGGACCAACGGCTCGACAAGGTCCGCCGGCTGGAGCACGACATCTACACCTTCACCACTCGACGTCCCGATGCGGCGGCCACGCTCATTGCCACCGAGCTGACCTTTCACGCGCTCGGCGTGGTGGAGGTCTATCTGACGCTGTGGCTGCTGCTCCCAGTCGCCCCGTCGATTGTGACGTCGTTCATCCTCGAGACCGCCAACCGCCTCATCATTGTGCTGTTCAAGTTCGTGCCGATGCAGCAGCCCGGCCTGAACGAAGCCGGTACCGTCCTGGCGGCGCAGGCGCTTGGCCTCACCACACAGGACGCCGGGACGCTGGCCATCGCCCGGCGGGCCCGGATGCTGTTCTGGCAGCTCGCCGGCACCGCACTGCTGCTGCGCCGCGGCATGTCGACCCGCCGCATTCTGCAGGATCCCGAGCTCCACGAAGAACACCGCGTGCATCAGCTCCGTACGCGCCCGCCCGGCCCTCCCCCCGAACGCACCGACTGAGCCAGTCGAGCGACCGACGACGCCTTGGGAGTGGGTGGGATCGAATCCGGGGCAATTCACGTCATAGATCAAAGTTGCGCCGGTTGAGCTGCGCGTGAGGCCGAAAGGCACGAGTCGTGAAAGCTGCCACCTGGAGGTCAACGATGTGCGCGCGCCAACGACTCACGCGCCCGCCAGGCGGATTTGCATTCACGATTCGAGGTCACTTTGAGAGCACCGTCGTCGTCGGTCCCACTCAGGGACGCGCTTGTCCTTGCCGCCGGGAACGGCGATCGGTTCCGCACCGGATCCCGGCAGTCCAAGCTCCTCCAACCGATTCTCGGCGAACCGATCATCCTGCGGACGCTGACCGCCGCACGCGATGCCGGGATTACGCGGGTCGAAGTCGTCCTCGGCTACGAGGCGGACAGCCTGCGCGCCACCATCGAAGACCGGTTACCGATCGGTCTCCACGTGCATTTCTCCTACAATTTCGAGTGGCATCTCGAGAACGGGGTGTCGGTCCTGACCGCACGCACCCGGCTCGCCGACCGGCGATTCGCGCTGCTGATGGGCGACCACGTGTTCGAGCCTGCGGTGCTCGCACGGCTGCTGTCGGAACCGGCGGGCGCGGATGAGTCGCTGCTCGCGGTCGACTCGCGGCCGGCAGACCCCGAGGTCGCGGCCGAGGCGACCAAGGTCCGCCTGTCGGGGGATCGGATCGTGGCGATCGGCAAGGCGCTGCAGGAGTACGACGCACTCGACACCGGGATGTTCGTGTGCGCGCCGTCGCTGTTCGCGGCGATCGATCGATCGCGCGCGGCCGGTGATACGACCCTCAGCGGCGGCATCCGCGAGCTCGCCGGGCTGGGCCTGATGCGGGGGGTCGACATCGGCGACGCTGACTGGTACGACATCGATACCCTCGCGGATCTGCAGCACGCCGAGAGCCTGCTGGTCGAGCAGGCCGAGCCGGTATGAAATCGCGGCTGGTCAGGTGGGGCGCGCTCGCGGTCGGCATCGTCCTGTTCATCGCCGCGCTCTCCTACGTCAATCTCGATCTCGCCGCGGGCACGATCCGCCGGCTGGGGCTGGCGCTGCCGCTGGCGCTGTTGTTCAGCGCGTTGTGGCATCTGGTCCGCACGTGGGCGTGGTCGTGGTGTTTTCCCGCACCACGCACGGTCGGCTTCCTCCGGCTGGCGCGGGTGCGCCTCGCCGCCGAGGCCTTCAGCTACCTCACGCTGCGCGGCATCGCCGGTGAGCCGCTCAAGGTGATGCTGCTCGCCGATCGCGTCGGCGCGCGCGACGCCACCGCCGCGGTCGCGCTCGAGCGAATCGCCTACCTGGTGGGCACCACGCTGATCATCGGCATCGGATCGGTCGCCGCGCTGGTCGGCCTGCCGCTCTCGCACCTCTGGTTTCGCGTCTTTCGCGCCTTCGCGATTGCGGCCGCCGTCGTGGCGGTGCTCACCGGACTGGTGATCGCCGGACGAGGGACCTACCTGAAAACGCTGCTTCAGGGGATCGATTCAACGCTGGGGACGTCGCTCTCGCATGGCATCGTGGCCCGCTTCGTGTCGGCGGTCGAAAGCCAGATGCTCGAACTGCTGCGGGGCAATCCCGCGACGCCTGCTGGTGCTGCTGACCGCGACGGTCTGCGCGTACGGTTGCATGGCGCTCGAAGCGTGGGTGATTCTTCGCGCCAGCGGAGCGTCGATCTCGATGAACGGCGCGGTGGCGGTCGAAACCTTCTCGCGGGTCGCCAGCTTCGCCTCGGCGTTCATCCCGGCGAATCTCGGCGCGCTCGAAGCGTCGAGCCTCGCGGCGGTGGCGGCCGTCGGCGCGTCGGGCGGCGCGGCGCTCGCCCTCGCGCGCCGGCTGCGGGGACTGTTCTGGGCAGGCCTGGGGCTCGCGATTTACCCACGGAAGGTGCGGCCGGCCGAAACCTCCGCGCCTCGTCACACCGACGCACCACCGGAACGTCCAGGGGCGACGCTGCTCTACTTCCCGGAAGACGCGGAGCGTTCCACCAACTGCGCGCCTGGCGGGGCTGCCGCTCGCCGAGCGAGTGCTCCGGTCGGCGCTCGCGCCGGCTACACGACCATCGTGGTCCGGACCCGCGGCTGCAGCGCGCGAACCGTGAAGCTGCTGCGCGGTCTCGCCGCCTCGCAGCGCGGGGTCGTGCTCGCCAGCTCGGACGCCGCCGCCGCCGACGCGATTCGCAACGGAGGCGATACCTCCGTGACCGCGATCGGCCCGGGCACCGTGGTGTCGCCGGCACTCCTGGAGATGGCCGCGGCGATCGTCCCGACCGCGGGGCACGTGCGCGATATCCCCGCCGGCGGCGAATGGCGCCAGAGCGGCGTGCTGCGTCTCGCGCTCGAGGATGCGCTCCGGTTGGACGAGGTGGAGTCGGCGTTGCGAGACCGGAGCGCAGATGCCCTCCCGCTGCCGTCCGGCGAGGACGTCGCGAAAGGACGAGCCAAGCTCGCACTGCGGATCAGCACCGCCGCCGAGCTGAGCGCGGCGGAGCAGACCATCCGGCGATCGAGCTACAAGCACACCGACAACACGCTCGCCCGGTTCAACCGGCGGATTTCCCTGCCGATCAGTGTGGCGCTCATCCCGACGCCGCTCACCGCCAACCAACTGTCGATCCTGCTGGTGGCGATCGGCTTCTACTCGGCGTGGCTGTTCAGCCTCGGACACTACGTCACGGGGGTCATCGCCGCGTTCCTGTCGCTGGCGGCCAGCATTCTCGACGGCTGCGACGGAGAAATCGCGCGGCTCAAGTACCAGGAATCGGCGCTCGGCTGCTGGATTGAGACCTTCGGCGACTATTCGTACTACATCGCGATCTTCATCGGCCTGACCATCGGCGCGGCGCGACAGACCCACGTGGAGGCGTTCTACTGGATTGGCGGACTGGCGCTCTGCGGGACGCTGGTGTCGTTTGCGCTGTTGATCTTCCTGCGCGCGCGGATCACCGCCGGGCGTCCGGAACGCCTGCACGCGATCGCCGCGGAGCGGTTCAAAGCCGAGCCGACGTTCTGGTCCCGACTGATCTGGCGGCTGTCGTTCACGGCGACCCGATCGGCGATGCCATACGGCATCTTCGCCTTCGCGCTCGCCAACCTGTTGCCGGGGATTGTGGTGCTGGCCGCGATCGGCAGCAACGTCTACTGGATCAGCCTGGTCGTCAAGCTGCGCGCGCTGATGGGCGACGAGGATGCGGTCGCTGCCTGAAGGGATGCGACCGTGTCAGTGCCAGTCGTGCCAGTTGCCAGTAGGCAATTCTGAGCGCGCGAAGAGTCTCACAAAGCTCTTACTGGAAACTGGAAACTGACAGCGCAGTCATCAAACCTCCCGCCGCCCCTCCATCGCCTTGTGCATCGTGACCTCGTCGGCGTACTCGAGGTCGCTGCCGACCGGCACTCCCATCGCGATCCGCGTGACCCTGACGCCGAGCGGCTTCAGGAGCTTGGCCAGATAGATCGCGGTCGCCTCTCCTTCGACGTTGGGGTTGGTCGCCAGAATCACTTCCTCGACCGCGCCGTTGCCCACCCGCATCAGCAGCTCTCGAATCTTCAGATCGTCCGGACCCGACCCCGTGCAGCGGCGACAGCGCGCCCATCAGCACGTGATACACGCCTCTGAAGTCGCGCGTCTTCTCGATCGCCGTGACGTTCTCCGGCTCCTCGACCACGCAGATCAGCCGTTGATCGCGGCTGGGGTGGGTGCAGAAGTAGCAGGGATCGGTGTCGGTGATGTTGCTGCAGATCGAGCAGTAGGTGACGCGGTCCTTGACCTCGCGCATCGCTTCGACGAGCCGCTCGATCTCCTCCCGCGGCGTCTTCAGCACGTGGAACGCCAGCCGGCCGGCGCTCTTGGCGCCGATGCCGGGCAGCCGCTGAAGCTGCTCGATCAGCTTGGTCAGCGGATCGGGTCTGCTCATCAGAACAGGCCGGGGATCTTCATGCCGCCCATCATCCCCTGCATCTGCTTCGAGGTCGCCTCGTCTGCCTTGCGGTGCGCATCGTTGAGCGCGGCGAGAATCAGGTCCTGCAGCATCTCGACGTCCTCTTTCGAGACCGCTTCCGGATCGATCTTCAACGACTGCACCGCCTTGGCGCCGTTGATCACCACGGTGACCATGCCGCCGCCGGCGGTGGCCTCGATCCGCATCTCTTCCATCTGCTTCTGCATGCGCTCCTGCATCTGCTGCGCCTGCTTCATCATCTGCTGGATGTTCATCGACGTCCTTGCTCCCTATCCGCTGAATCGGAAGCCACTAACCCCGACTGCCACCGAAGCGCGCAGCGCGAAGGTCCGCGAACCCGACGGTTTACATCTCTTCGACGTCTTTGATCTCCGCGGCGAAGACGTCGAGCATCGCCTGCACGCCGGAGTCGGCCAGGGCCTGTTCGCGCAGCGCGGCCTTCTTGCCGTCGCCGGCGTCGGTCTGACCGGCCGGGCCGGTGCGGCCGGCCTGGTCCGGCGCCAGCATCGCTCCTTCGGCGGGCACCACCGTCATCTTGCGGCCGGCGAGCTGGGTCGCGATGGTCTCCAGCAGCGGCCTGGCCTGCTCCAGCTGTGACTTGAGCGCCCGGTGCTGCGGAGCGAACGTGATGACGACGCGGTCGTCTTCGACGTGGATGCGCTGCGCCTGCGCGATCACCGTGCCGTAGAAGAATTTCCGGACCTTCTTGATCTCTTCGAGGAACGCGTCCTTGAAGCGATCCGGCGCGACCGGGTCGACCGCCGGCAGCGATCCGGAGGTCTCGACCGTGCTTCCCCGCTCCGGATTTCGCCGGCGATTCCGGGCGGCGCACGTCAGGCGGGCGCGGTGCCGCGCTTGCTGGCGGCGGCGCTGACGCGGAGGCGGCGGGCCGCGGGCTGGCCGCCATCGGTGCGAGCGGCGGGCTGCGGCAGCGGCGGCCGCGCCGGGGGAGCCGGCGGACGGGTCGAGCCCTGCGAGCGACCGGGCGTCGCGGTCCCCCCGCGCTCGAGGCCGCTCGATCAGCTCGCTGAGCGGCACCAGCTTGCGCAGATGGATCCAGCGCAGCAGCGTCATCTCGAGATGAAACCGCGGCTGCATCGAGCTGCGGATCTCGTCCTCCCCCTTCGTGAGCACGATCGAACGCCCGCATCAGGTCTTCGTGCGAGAACAACCCGGCGGCGGCGGTGAGCTGCTCCTGCTCCCCTTCGGCGGCGATTTCCGGATCCGCGAGCCGCGAGGGATCGATCGAAATGACGAGCAGGTCCCGGGTCAGCCGGCCGAGCTCCCGCAGCACCGTCCGGAGGTCGTAGCCGCTTTCGACCGCGCGATCGGCGAGCTGGAAGACCGCGGCGGCGTCTTCGCGGGCCACCGCCGACGGCCATGTCGAGGAGCAGGTCGCGCCGGACCAGCCCCAGCACCGTCGCCACATCCTCGGCGGTGATGGTCGTCCCGGCAAAGGCGATCACCTGGTCGAAGGCGCTCTGCGCGTCGCGCATGCTGCCGTCGCCGGCCCGGGCGATCAGCCATCACCGCCGCCTCGTCTATGGTGACCTGCTCGGCGGCGGCGATCGTCCGAAGCTGATCGGCGATCTGCCTCACGCCAATCGTCTTCAGCTCGAACACCTGCGACCGCGACTGAATGGTCGGCGGCACCTTGTCGATCTCCGTGGTCGCCATCATGAAGACGACGTGCGGCGGCGGTTCTTCGATCGACTTGAGGAGGGCGTCGAAGGCCTGCGGCGACAGGCGATGGACTTCGTCGATGATGAAAATCTTGTAGCGATCGCGCGCCGGCGCGGTGCCGAGGCCGGAGATGATGATCTCGCGGACCTTGTCGACCTGGGTGTGGGTGGCGGCGTCGATCTCGAGCACGTCCATGTCGCGCCCTTCGGCGATCTCGACGCATGCGTCGCAGACCCCGCACGGATCGGCGGTCGGCCCCTGCTCGCAATTGAGGCCGCGGGCCAGGATGCGGGCGGTGGTGGTCTTGCCGACGCCGCGCGGGCCGGCGAAGACGAAGGACTGGGCGATGCGGTGGCCGGCGATCGCGTTCCGCAGCGTCTGCGTAACGGCGCGTTGGCCGATTACGTCCTCAAAGCGCTGAGGACGCCATTTCCTCGCGAGAACCTTGTAGGACACGGGTGTGTGATTGAAATCGTCAGGAGCAAGGGAAACGGTCTCCCTTGTCAGCGAAGCCGGGCGGGCCCCACCGCGATCCGGAGGCGCCTGCGGCACATTTCAGGGTCTGCTTAGCGCTGCTGCCTTCCGGCCCTGACGCGGTTCGCAGGCTGAGATTGCACAGGGTCCGGATCGCGGTGCGACCCGCCCAAGCCAGTTCATGAGTGTACTTCGCCAGCCGCCCATGCGCCAGCCCTGAGCGAGCCGAAGGCGAGTCGAAGGGGCCAGCCCTGCTTGTCCGCCGTAGCACGCAGTGCGGAGGTGGAACCGAGCCAAACGCGAGTCGAAGAGCTACTTGCTCGCCACGTAGTGCTTCCGCGCCCGCACCTTCAGGCCGGGCTTCTTCACCTTCACCTCGACCTTGTGCGTCTTGCCATCGAGCTTGGCGGGCTCGAAGCCGAGCGCGTATTGGCGGTGCAGCTCGTCGGCCACGCGGGCGAAGGTCGCCGACAGATCGTCGGCGCGGGTCAGCTCGAAATAGCCGCCGCCGGTCTCCCCGGCAATGGTGGGCAGGCCGGGGTCTGGACGCTGCACGCCGAGAGGATTGCCGCCGCCGAAGCCGCCGGACCCGAATCCACCGCCACGCAGGCCGCCACCGCCCATCGGAGGCATCCGGCTTTCCAACCCGATCGCGTAGACCATCACGTCCTCGCGCTGGGCCCGTTCCATCGCGTCCATCAGCGTCAGGTTGTTGGTTTTCAGATTGCCCGGGTTGTCGGCGCCGTCGGTGAAGGCCAGGATCACGCGCCGTCCCTGCTGACCGCTCAATGCCGTGATCCCCTCGTTGACCGCATTCCAGAGCGGTGTCGGGCCGACCGGCGGTTCGCCTGAGCGAAGGATCCGGACCAGACCCTCCTGGTCGGGCGTGAACTCCTCCGGCTGGATCTCGACCTTGCTCGAAAAGGTGCCAATCCGGGCCTTGTCACCCGCCATCAGGCGTCGCACGAACGACTCGGCGCCGGCGCGCACCAACCCATACTGGGTCTTCATGCTGCCGCTCTTGTCCAGCATCACCACGATGGTGATCGGCTGAACCTCGCTGGCGAACAGCGTCAGCGGACGAACCTTGCCGTCCTCTTTGATCTCGAAATCGTCCTGCTTGAGATCCGGCATCAGCCGGCCGCTCTCTTCGCTGACGGTGGCATACACCGCAACCGTGCGGGTGCCGGTCCTGAAGGGCGTCTGCGGGGTGCCTTCCTGACCGACCGCGCGCGGTCCGGCGGACACCCAGAGGGCGGCCGACGCAAATACCACCAACCACAGGCGTGACACAGCGGAGCTCATGAGAACCTCGGAGACCATGGCGCACTTCGCAGCGCCGCGGACGGTGGCAGGGCAGGCACGTCAATCATCGCACATTCAGCGCGCCCCGGCGGTCCCCTGCTTGGAGTCGTGCGCCCCGGCGCTCCAAGCGCCCTGCTGCTCGCGGCATAGGGGTGCTTTCAGACGCGGCTGCGTGATTCGACGGCCAGTGAACTTGACAGGAGGGCCAGGAGGTCAGGAGGAAAAACCAATAGTCTTCTCCTGAACTCCTCGCCCTCCTGTGACCGACCGTGACATTGCACAGCCCCACGGCCTCCACCAGCCCGCGCCGCTTCAACGCGTCGAGCGCGCGAAGGCTGGTGGCCAGCGGGACGCGGGGGTCGGGCGCGTGTAACTGGTAAAGCGGAATCCGGTCGAGCCCGAGCGCGCGGAGGCTCTCTTCACATGCCCCGGTCAGCGCCCGCGCGCGGCCATCGGGTTCCCAACGGCCGTCGGGCCGGGTCAAACCGCCCTTCGTTGCGACCTGGACCTTCGACGCGTCTCCCGTCCAGGTCGACAGCGCGCGCGCGATCAGCCGCTCGTTGTGACCGGTGTCAGCGGCGTCGAGACAGTAAGCATCGGCGGTGTCGAGCAGCGTCACACCCGCGTCGAGCGCGGCGTGAAGCACGGCGACGGCGCGAGTCTCGTCGCGATCGCGCGCGGTGGAGAGCCGCATGCACCCAATCGCCAACCGGCGGTCGAGCACGGGTTCGGAGAGCACGCTGCGATTATTGACGGTGAGGGGAAATCGGGCGACAGCCGCTTGCCAAAACCTACAGGAGGTAAGGACGAAAGGAGAACAAGATTTTCTTGAAAAAAGAATTTCTAGAAAGAATTTCTCCTGAACCCCTGATCTCCTGTTAGAGCTCTTGGCAAGCGGCTGCCGGTCGACGAGCCAGGATCGCAGCTAAACCAATGGCGCCTTTGCGCCGTCTAAGGCGGCACCATGGCTTTCGACGATCTTCGTCAGGATCTGCGTTATACCGCCCGCACGCTCAAGCGTGACGCCGGCTTCACCACCTTCGCCGTGCTGATCGCCGGACTCGGGATCGGCGCCAGCGCGACCGTGTTCAGCGTGGTCAACACGCTGCTGCTGCGGCCGCTGCCGTTCGCCGAGCCGCAACGGTTGGTTTGGATCGGCAACCGCGACACCAGCGGCATGTCGGGTCAGACCACTCAGGTCGGGCACATGATAGATCTCCGCGAACGTGCCCGTTCCCTGAGTGCGGTTACGGGCTATTTCGCGTTCTATGGCGTCGGCGACAACCTGCTGAGCGGCCGCGGCGAACCCGAGCGATTGAGCGGGGTCCCGGTCTCCGACAACTTCTTCGACGTGCTCGGTGTGAAGCCCGAGCTCGGACGCACGTTCACCAAGGAAGAGTGCGCCTGGAACGGCCCGAAAGTGGTCATGCTCGGCCACGGCCTCTGGCAGCGCCGGTTCAACGGCGATCCCGGGATCGTGGGCTCGTCGCTGACGCTCAACGACCAGGCGCACACCGTCGTCGGTGTGCTGCCGGCGTCGTTTGATTTCGGCTCGGTGTTCAACCCCGGCAGTCATTTCGATCTCTACTTCCCCTTCCCGCTCAGCCAGGAGACGAACCGCTGGGGCAATACGATGGCGATGATCGGCCGGCTGGCGCCCGGAGTCTCGGTCGAACAGGCGCGGGCGGAGATCCGAACGGTGGCCGCCCAGATCAGCGCCGAGCACCCCGAGCGCAACACCTTTCTGGGGGCCGTCGTGAAGCCGCTCGCCGATCAGGTCAGCGGCCGGGTCAGGCTGGCGGTGTGGGTGCTGGCCGGCGCGGTCGGGATGGTCATGCTGATCGTCTGCGCGAACCTGTCTAATCTGCTGCTGGCGCGGACCGCAGCCCGGCAGAAGGAGGTCGCAATCCGCACCGCCCTCGGCGCCGGCCGGCGGCGGCTGCTGGCGCAAATGCTCACCGAGGGGATCGTGCTCTCCTGCAGCGGCGCGGTGCTCGGCCTGATCCTCGCGTTCGCCGGCACCCGGGCTCTAACGCGGCTCGACGCGGTCAGCATCCCGTTGCTCCACGACGTCCACACGGACGCAACGGCGCTCGGCTTCACGCTCGCGCTCGCGATCCTCACCGGGATCGTCTTCGGGCTCGCGCCGGCGCTGCAGCTGCGCAGCGGGGCGCTGTCGAGCGCGCTGAACGATGCGACGCGTGGATCGACCGAGGGTCGCCACCGGGCCTGGGTCCGCAACACGCTGGTGATCTCGGAGGTGGCGTTCGCCTGCGTGCTGGTGGTCGGCGCCGGCCTGCTCATTCGCAGCCTGCTCCACGTGCTCGACGTCGACATGGGCTTCCAGCCGGCCCGCGCCGCGACGATCCGCGTCGACCCCGACAGCCGCTACACGACCCGCGAACAGCGCAACGCCTACCTCGGCGAGGTGCTGCGCCTGGTCAAGGAAGTCCCCGGCGTCGAGACCGTGGGCATCACCGACGCGCTTCCGCTCGGCCGCAACCGTACCTGGGGCGCCGGCGCGAAGGGGGTCACATACGAGCGCGGCCGCTTCCCCTCCGCGTTCGTGCGCTTGGTGACGGAGGGTTACTCGACCGCCATGGGGATTCCGCTGATCGCCGGCCGCGACATCTCGGCCAGCGATACCCTCACCGGCGAACAAGTCATCGTCATCAACGACACGCTGGCACGGACGGTGTTCCCGGGGCAGGACCCGATCGGCAAGTACATCCTCGGCGGATGCACCAAGGAGCGGCGGGTCGTCGGGGTGGTCGGCGACGTCCGGCACCTCGCCCTCGAGCAGACCTCCGGCAACGAGATGTACATTCCGATGCGCCAGTGCGGCGAGCGGCCTTCGGCGGACCTCGTGGTGCGCTCGACGCTACCGCCGGCCCAGCTGGCCACCGCGATTCGCGCCAAGCTGCAGCCGATCGCCGCCAACCTGCCCGGCAACGACTTCCGGACGCTGCAGCAGATCGTCGACCGATCGGTATCGCCCCGACGCTTCCTGGTGCTGCTGCTCGGCGGCTTCGCCGCGTTCGCGCTGGTGCTGGCGTCGCTGGGGATCTATGGCCTGATCTGGTACTCGGTGAGTCAGCGCACGCAGGAGATCGGCATCCGCATGGCGCTCGGCGCATCCACGCGCAACGTGCAGAGTGGCATCATCAGGCAGACCCTGACGCTCGCCGCGATCGGCATGGCGCTCGGCACCGTAGCGTCGTGGGTGATGGCGCAGAGCGCCGCCGGGCTGCTGTACGGCGTGACGACCCGCGATCCGGCGACGTTTCTCGGCATGCTGCTGGTGCTGACGATCGTCGCGGCCGTGGCCGGCTACCTCCCCGCTCGCCGCGCCTCGCGCATCGATCCGATGGTGGCGCTGCGGGCGGAGTAGCTTCTCCCTTCTGCCTTATCCCTTCTCCCTTGTCGCCTTCACTGCCCTCGCAATGGCCGCCAGGCTGGCCTCTACGTCCGCCGCGGTGGTCGCCCATGACGACACGCTGATCCGCATCGCGGTCCGCCCTTGCCACTCGGTTCCGCCGCACCAGCACGTGCCGTCCTGCTGGATGCGGGCGATCACCGCGCGCGTCCGCTCGGGCGAACCAAACGACACCAGTACCTGGTTGATGACGACGTCGTTGAGAATCTCGTGGCCGGCGTCGCGGAGCGCCTGCGCGAACCTGCTGGCGTGGCCGCAGGTCCGCTCGATGAGATCGGCGAGACCGCTGCGTCCCAGCGAGCGAAGCGCGGCCCACAACTCGACGCCGCGGGCGCGGCGCGACATCTCCGGGGTGAACTGCGAGGGCTCGCGTGCCGCGGTCGGCGTGAAATAGGCCGATGACGCTGCCATCGCCGCGCGGAGATGGTCGGACTGCCTCACGAGGGCGATGCCGCAGTCGTAGCCGACGTTGGGCCACTTGTGCGCATCGGTCGACCATGAGTCTGCGAGATCGAATCCGTCGGTGAGATGGCGGTACCGGGGCGACGCCGCCGCCCAGAGTCCGAACGCACCATCGACGTGCACCCAGGCTCCAGCCTCCCGCGCCCGCCGGCAGATCTCGCGGGCCGGATCGAACGCGCCCGTGTTGACGTTTCCAGCCTGCAGGCACACCACTGTCCGCGCATCCAGTGACGGCACCGCCTCCGCACGCATCCGGCCCTGGCCGTCCACCGGGACTCGATGCACGCGGTCACGCCCCAGACCCAGCAGGCTGAGCGCCTTGAGCAGCGACACGTGGACCTCGCCTCCGACGACGACGGTCAAGGCGGGAGCGCCGAACAATCCATCTCGCTCCACGTCCCATCCGGCCTGCCCGAGCAGGGCGTGACGCGCGGCGGCGAGGCCCGTCAGATTGGCCATCGTCGCACCGGTGACAATCGCTCCGCCGGTTTCCGCCGGCAGCCCGAGGATGTCCCGCACCCACTCGAGCGCAACATCCTCGAATGCGGCGGCCGCCGGCGACATGACTCGCAGCGCCGCATTCTGATCCCACGCCGAGACGAGCCAGCTTGCCGCTAGCGCAGCCGGCAGCGCCCCTCCGTTCACGAACCCGAAATACCGTCCCCCGGCGGTCGCGACTGTAGCAGGCGAGCCGACTCGATCGAGCCACTCGATCACCTCGTCCGGGGAAATGGGTAACTCGGGAAAGGAGGTAGTGAGCAACTGCAGCGCGTCGACATCCGGCGTGGACGGCGCCACCTGGCGCTCAGGGACCAGTTTCAGATATGCCGCGGCCCGGCGCGCCACGTCCTCGAAGAGAGGCGCGCCGGCTCGGCCCGAGTCCGTGGAGCCGATCGAAGGTTCGCGTTCCATGCACTGGAAGTCTGAACGAATCGAGCCGCCGCGGAAAGACCCACCTGATGCGCAACCCGACCGGCACAAATGGCTCAGCGGCAGATCTTCAGTGCGATGCGGTCCGTGCCCCCGTACGACGTGAGGACACGGGTCGGTTCGATCTGGAACTCCTTCTTGCCGACCTTGAACGACTGCGCCTTGCCGAGCCGGTTCTTGTCGACGGGAATGCGCGTGGCGACGACGTTGCCGGTTTTCTTCAGCTGGTCGAATCGGCTCGGATCGAAGATGCCGCCGTAGTCGAGGAATGGCGGCCCGTAGACCCCTTCGAGGATCCAGACGTCGAAGGGGTCGAATCCCCCGAACACCTTCGATTTGATGTCGGGCACGTAAAGGTAGACGCGCTTGCCGAACACGTCGTTGTCGAGCCGCTCATAACACCGCTGACACACGGTGTGCTCGCGCTCGATCGCCGTCGCGCACCGAAGCGGCGGCTGCGGCTGCGGCCGTGGTTGGGCCGCGGTGCTGGCGGCGAGGAGAACGCCGATGACCATCATCGTGTGCATCAGTGAATTCCCACAGTGGGTCCGGTGGCGGATCCCGCTCCGCCAGGCGTCACGGTCAGCCGCTGGAGTGGATTGGCGACCGGGTTCGTCCTGCCTTCGGCGTTGACGTTGATGTCCATCCGGCACGACACCCAATCGTGTTTCGGGGGCTTGATGAGCAGAACGATCGAGTCCCCCTTGTTCACGTTGATCTTGGTCAGATCGATTTCGAACCGGCCGTCACTCGACGTCGTGTTGAAGGTGCACTGCGGGGTGAGACAGCTGGCCCGGTCGGCCTTGGGGTCGGCGTCGGAGCGCCAGGCAAGAACCACCGCGTCGACGATCGGGGCCTGGTCCGGCCGTCTCTCCGTGCTCTCGGCGCAGGGTGCGGGGACCGCGATGGGGATCCCGCCTGGCGGCGTTCCGGAAGAGAGCAGCTGCCCCTGCCACTTCAGGAACGGGGCGGCCGCGCTGGCCTGCGTCGCGTTCGCTTTGACGACGGCATCGTCTGCGGCTGCTTCGGCAACTGCCGATCTCGTCTGGACGGCGCGAACCGCCAGCGCGATGACCACGCCAATCGCGAGGATGACCAGCGGCAGCGCATATGCCGTCACCCAGCGCGCCAGCCCGAGGCGCGCCTCGTTGAACCGGGAATACTTCCGCCTGGCGGTCGCGATCAGCTCGGCGACGTCGGCATCGTAGGCCGCGAGGTCAGCCGTCGTCTCCAGGTGTCTGGCGACCACGGAGACGAGGCCGTGCACCTCGGTCGAATTGTCCAGCGACACGCCGCGGAGGTCCGCGATGACGTTCGGCAGGCTCTTGAAGCGTTCGGCGGGAACGACGAACAGCGGATTGGCGCGGGTCGGTCCCGCCATCCGTGCACCGGCTTCGAACCACACCCATGGGCTGCCGACCGATTGAGGCGTCAGCAGGACGATCAGGGCGCGAGCGGAGGTGAGATGCTGGACGACCTCTTCGCGAATCTCAGCGCCTGGCGTGACGCCCGCCCCTTCGCGGCTGGAGCAGAAGACGTCCTGCGCACCGCGCAAGGCCAGGGCGTTCTTCAGCAGCGTGACGAGTTTCGCCACCAGGTCGCGGTCAGCGTGCGCATGACTGATGAAGATGCGGGCCATAGGGACTCCGGCCGGCCCAGACGATCGGGACACCAGACTCGGCGTGTTTTTGGGGATCGTGCCGTCCGAGCGCGAGAGTAGAGCAGACTGGGTACCGGCTGTCAATGCGGGCGCTGCTTCGCCGCTGCGTCAAGACGGAAGCGTCTCCGCTCATCGGCACAAACCGGCGGCGATCTGGCGCGCCTCGGCGGTGCCCTCGGCGTTCGGCGGCAGGATCCGGGCCTTCGCCGCCGCGGCGATCTGCCGGTCGGCGTCCTCGCGCAACAGGAACCGATCGCGCACGAGCGCTTCGGCGGCCCGGCGCACCGCGCAGGCATAGCCTTCCTGCGTGCCGTAGCGCTCCTCGATCGAGCGGCGGGGGTCGCCGTTCTTCTCACGCTCGGCGCGGGTAAGCGCGAACGGGACGTAGCCCCCGGCGAATCCGCACATCTGTCCTTTGAAGAAACCCGAGGCGGTGAGGTTCCACCCGAGATAGGTGCCGAGCGGCGCCTGGAGCATCGGCGACGCCACGCCGTCCGTTTCGTTGCCATCCTCATCGATGCGCGGGACGAGCATGGGGAGGATGCGCTTGATCGCGGGCGGTTGACGCGCAATCGTGCCGGACAGATCGCTTGGGTCGAACGCCGGGCCGAAATCGTAGTCGAGCACCGGGTTGATCTCGGGAACCACCACGCCGGGAATCTTCGGAAATTTCCCGGCCACGGTGGTGGCCGGCAACAGCGCCCGATCTGCGAGGGTTGGATACCGGCTCGGCGGCGGGGCCGTCCCTTTCACCACCCAGTCGACCAGTGCCGCGATCAGCGCGCGATGCGTGTCGGCCATCGGGTTGGGGTTCTGAGCCAGGCTGCACCGCTCTCCGGTCGGCTGCGCGATCTGAAACGCGCCGCTGCCACCGCCATGATTGGTGCCGGGCATGTAGTAGCGCCGCACGTCCGCGGGCAGCGCGATGTCCTCGGTCGCGGAAGTGCCGACCAGCCCCGGCGACATCCGCAGCCCCCAGAACTCGGTCGCCCCGAACGCTTCGATCACCTTCGGGCAGGTCTTCGTACTCATGCACCGATCGAGCAGGCTCGCGGCTCTCCGTCCGCGCGCGGCATCGGTGTACCTGCCCCACCACAGCGCCGGTTCGCTGCCCGCCTCGTAGAGTCCCGCGGCGCCGCCTGGCGAGCCGAACCTGATGTTCATCGCCAGCTGGCGGCCCGCGATGTAGGGCAGGATGCCCCCGAACACCGCCCTGCCCGCCGCGTCCTCGTTGAAGCCGAGGTGAACGAACGTCTTCAGGAAGTTCCCCGACTGCGACGTGCCGAGCGCGATCGCCTGTCTGATGCGGCCCGCGACCGGGTTGGCAGTCCCGGCCGGATCCGCGGTGGCGTGGCGGAGGAAGTCGACGAGGTCGCGGGTAGCGGCGAAGCCGATGCCGAGCACGAGCGGATCCTTCGCAGTGTAAACGAGCTGGTAGAGCCGCGACGGATCGAAGCCGTCTCTTCAAGCAGATGCGCGACGGATCAGGCGTGCCGGGGAACGCGGCGGTCCGACAGTCGGCAAATGCCCAGTGATCGGCGGCGACGCTGCCTTCGCCGCTGGTGACGCCCGCGATGGTTTCCGCGGTGCGGAAGGTCAGCGTGGCGCGGCTGGTGTCGAGCGTCGCCGGCGCATAGAACGCGGTGCCGAGCGAGCCGATGCGGATCGACGCGGTAGTGGTGCCCGCCGGCAGATCGACGAACCGCGCCAGCACCGGCCCGGTGATCGCCGAGCCGTCGCGATTGCGGGCGACCGGCAGCTGAATGGTCTGATTGTTCGGCGTCGGTGTGACGTCGCCCTGCCAGCCGCTGACCAGCGAGATGTGCCCGTCCGGGCCGGGGACCGCCGCGCCGTTGCCGCGATTGACCACCGAGTAGACGAGTACACCGCTCGCCTTCGCGAGGTCGGCCGGCATCATCAACGAGAAGGTCGCGACGTATTCGACCTTGCCGGCAGCGTTCCGCGGCGCGAGGTCGAGGTCCTGGATGATCCGGTTGCGCCGGTCGCGCGGATCGAGCTGACCGTGGACGCGACCCCGGACGTTGACGTATGGACCAGCGCTGCCAAAGGATTGACCGCTGGCGGCGCTGTCGCGCGACGCGATCTCGAGGCGTGTCACCTGCGCCGTGGAGGTGGTGGCCACCCCGAACAGCGCCACCGCCGCGACCCCGATCCGGCCGACTGTCGATTCGAAGACGTTCACCCTTCACCGCCTCATGTGTGTCAACGCGTCAGCGCCGCCTGCAGCATCGCACGCGCATAGGCGACGTTGTAGATCTCCCCGGCGAATCCGCCGCCGCCGGGGTATTGGTTGCGAATCGATCCGCTCTCGCGATCCGGATCGATCGCCCGGGGATGCTCGGGATAGATCGTGCGCGGGTACTTCTGGCGGATCAGCTCCTTCATCACCCCGAACATATCGACCTGCCCGTCGTCCAGGAACACCTCGGTGTAGTCGACGTAGGGCTTCCGGACGATGACGTTGCGGAAGTGGACGTGGTTGATGACGTCGCGTTCGCCGAGGTAGCGGCAGACCGCGACGGGATCCTCACCCATCTCCCGGGTCACGCCGCAGTCGAACGTCATCCCGTTGAAGGGACTCTTCACGAGATCCAGATACCGCTTCCAGTGGTCGACCGTGTCCATGAGCTGTTCGGAGCCGCGGCTGAGCGGGACCGGCGGATCGTTCGGGTGCAGCGCGAGGCGGACGTTCGCCTTCTCGGCTTCGGGAACCACGGCTTTCAGGAAGTGCTCGGCCCGCTTCAACTGCTCGGCGCGCGTGTGTGTGCCGACGCCGTCCTTGGGCGGCAGATTCTTCGACAGCTCGTAGTCGTACGCGGTGTAACCCGCACCGGCACGCCCTTTCTCCTCCTTGTAGCCCTCCATCAGCCGGTTCGCGTAGAAGTTGTATTCGATCACCGGCAGGCCGGCCTTCCCCGCCGCACGAATCGACGCAATCACCTGCTCGATCTGTGCGTCCGCCCCCGCCCGCCCGAAGATCACGTCGTCGAATCCCGAGATCATCAGGTTGTAGAGCGTGATCCCGCCCGCCTTGAACCGCTCGATCCGGGTGCGGATGTCGGCTTCGTCCCAGGGGATGCGCGGTCCGCCCATCAGCACGTGGTCGACGCCGATCTGCTTCACCCGGCGGATGTTCGCGTCGTCGACCGGCATGTAGAAGCCGAGGCAGATCTTCGGCGTGCCGGCGCCTTCCGCCGGCATGCGCCAGGACGCGGGGCGCCCCTGCGCTGCACGGGCGGTGCGGGGTCCGGCGGCGACCAGCCCGGCGCCGAGCGTCTGGAGGAGTCGTCTGCGGTTGATTCGGGTGGGCATCTGATGCTCCTGGTGACGAGGATGTCGAGCTTCTGGATTCCAATCGGCCGTCATGCGCTGTCCCGCTGCATTCGTGTCCACGGCGCCTGCGGCGCGCCAACGGCCTCCGGCCGTTGCGACGACACGACGACAACGACGAAGACCCTTGTGAGGCAATTCGACGGACGCTGCCCGTTGGCGTCGCCAACCGGTAAACCGTTGATACGTGGCCGGCTGCTCACGCTCAAGGGCACTGGGAAGATACCCGAACGTTACCTCGCGGCCAGGGTATTTACGTCGTGTCGTCGTGTCGTCGTCTCGTTCTGGCGCGAAGCGCCAGCGCGCCGCAGGCGCCGTGGACACGATGGCAGCGTGACATCGACAGGAGCACACTCTCGTCCACTCGCTACTCGCGCCGGATAGCGACGAGCGCATCCAGGCGAGTGGCGGCTCGAACGGGAATGGAGAACGCCAGCAGCGATACCAGTGCGAGCACCATGGCCATCGACGCGAACGTCGCCGCGTCGCTGGTCGTCACGCCGAAGATCAGCGTGCCCGTCACCTGGGTGAAGCCAAACGACCCCAGCAGGCCCAGGCCCAGGCCGGCGGCGATGAGCGTGACCGCGCGGGTGCCGATCGCCCGGACGATGTGCGCGCGCGGTGCGCCGAGCGCCATGCGAATGCCAATCTCACGGGTCCGCCGGCTGACCGCGAGCGCGGTCACCCCATAGACGCCGACCGCGCTGAGCAGCAGCGCGAGCCCACCGAACGTCCCACTCAGCAGCGCCGCCTGCCGCGTTTGCGCGAACGAGGCATTGAGCTGTGCCTCGAGAGTCGTGATCTCGAACAACGGCACCTTGGGGTCGATGGTCTGGATCGCGAGCCGGATGGCGGTGACGAGCGCCCCGGGATCGCTCGAGGCGCGGACGTGCAGCGTCATCGCATCCGTGGAACGCGTCTGCAGGACCGGCCGGTAGAACATCGGGCCGGCTTCACCGCGGAGGTCCCGATATTTCACGTCTCGCACCACGCCGACTACTTCAGCGACCGGTTTCCCGGAGTCCGGCAGCCGGATCCCTTTCCCGAGCGGATCCTGCTGTGGCCAGAACATCCGTGCGAGGCGCTCGTTGACGATCACCACCGGCCGCGAGTCCCGTCCATCGTCTTCGGTGAAGTCACGGCCGCCGACCAGCGGAATACCGAGTGTCTGGAAGTATCGCGGGCCGACGAAATTGGTGTCGACCTCGATCGTGTCGCCTGAGGCCGCGTTGACCCAGGGCTGTCGCTGGCCGCCGGCGGCGAGCGGCACCACTCTCGCGAGCGAGACGCTCTGGGCGCCGGGTATGCGCCGCAGCTGCTCCAGCGCGGCTCGCCAGAAGCCATCGATCCGGGTGGAGTCGTAGCCTGCGGCGGCAGGATCGAGCGATGCGAGCAGCAGGTTGTCCGCGCGGAAGCCCGGGTCGACTGAGTTGAAGCCCCGCAGACTTTGCACCAGCAAGGCCGCGCTGACCAGCATCGCCAGCGCCATCGCAATCTGAAGCGTCACGATCACGTCGTGAGCGGTGAGACGGTGAGAGGTGGCACCGGAGACCCGTTCCGGCCTGCTCGCGATCCCAATCTTCCTCGACGCGAGGATCGGCAGGAGCGCCACGATGCCGCCGGTCAGCAGCGACACGACCACGCCGAACGCCAGCACCCGCGGGTGGAGGCCCGGATCGATGGGGAGCGCGGTGGATTGTGCGGAGACTACCAGCGTGGCCGCCCAGGGAGCGATCAGAACACCAGCCGCTCCTCCGATCGCCGCGAGCACCAGCCCTTCAGTCAGCAGTTGGCGCTCCAGCCGCGAACGGCGGGCGCCGACGGCCAGGCGGATCGTCATTTCCTGTTCGCGGCCCGCCGATCGCACCGCGGCCAGACAGGCCACATTGACGCAGCCGAGCGCCAGGGCCAGGGCCGTGAGCGCCAGGAGCACCAGCAGTGCGGAACGCAGCTCTCCACGCAGGGGCGAGCTGCCCTTGTCGCCCGGCATCAGGACGATCCGCCGGCTGGGCGCGTGCGGCGGCAGCTCGGACGCACGTTGCTGCAGGTGCCTGGTGAGCGCTTCCGCGGCCGGCTCGCGGCCCAGTCCTGGCCGCAACCGGCCGACGATCTCGAGCCAGTTGGTGCGGGCCTCCGTCAACAGGTGTCGATCGGCCTCTGGCTGCATGGCGAACGGAATCCAGATGTCCGTGGGCATGGCCACGTCGATGCCGGTGAAGCCGCGCGCCGCCACACCCACAATGGTGAAGGCCTGCGCGTTGAGCAGTACCTCGCGGCCGACGACCGCGGGGTCGGAGGCAAACGTCCGGCGCCAGAAGGGTTCGCTGATCACCGCCGCCGGGTGCGCACCCGGCGTGCTGTCATCCTCCGGCGACAGAGGCCGGCCGGCCTGCGTGTCCGCGCCGAGAACGGCGAAGTAGTTGCCGGACACGAGCTCGCGGCGGGCTCTCAGGCTCTGGCCGTTCACGGTCGCGTTCACCACCGTGCCGGCGCGCGCCGCCACTCCATTCAGCACCGTGTTGTCCCGAAGGACAGCGTAAAGTGGATATGAGAACCGCGGGCTGGACTGGGTCAGGATCCGCTCGTCCGTGATGTAGACGAGCTCGTGCGGCTTCGCGACCGGCAGCGGCCGGAGCAGCACACGCTCGACGACAGTGAACACCGCGGCGTTCGCGCCGATGCCGACGGCGAGCGAAATGATCGCCGTGAGCATGAACAGCGGCGCTTTCCGGACCTGCCGGAAGGTATACCGGACGTCCTGGACGAGATCGTCGAGCATCGGCAAGGGCTCCCTGGTCGCGGCAGCGCGGGTCTCTCCTTTTGGTTTCCAAGAGAAAGTTGCACAACTCTCTTTGGAAAGCAACAACGGAGGCCCGGACCCCGCCCGTAGCGTGGCCGAGACCGTCAGACCCAGCCTATAGAGGCACACGGATCGCCGGCCGCCCAGCTAAGCGGATTCGGGGCGCCATTTTGAACATTTTCACGCCACTGTCGTTAACAAGAGCATCAAAAGAGAAGCGTAAGAGACCCCGTTCCAGCGGCCACATTTGAAGGCAGGGAGCGACCCCATGGGCGACATGAAGTACTTCGATTTCGACGTCGCCATCGAACCGGCGGGCGATGGTTTCACCGCGCGGGTCTTCAACTCGCCGGTCGGGCAGGCCGCCGCGACCTTCAGCGCGCCATTCTCCAATCTCGAGATCGAGAACTTCCTGCTCCGGGTGGGCCGAAGCCGGCATGCCGTGCGCCGGATCGAGTCGCCGGAGCTGGCGTCGGCCAAGCAGTTTGGCGGACGCTTGTTCGATCAGGTGTTCACCGGCGAAGTGCGCGGCTGCCTCCGGAGCAGCCTGGACGAGGCCGGCCGACAGGGGGCCGGACTGCGGGTCCGCCTGCACTTGACGAAAGTTCCGGCTCTGGCCGACCTGCCGTGGGAGTTCCTCTACAACGCCAGCATGAATCGTTTCCTCAGCCTGTCCGTGGAAACGCCGCTGGTGCGGTATCTGGAGCTGCCCGAACGCATCCGGCCGCTGATCGTGCAGCCGCCGCTGCGGGTGCTCATGATGATCTCGAGCCCGAGCGACTACCCGCAGCTCGACGTGAAGCGCGAGACAGCCAAGATCACCGAAGCCCTGAGCGAGCTCGAGCAGCGCGGACTCGTGACGGTGGAGCTTCAAGAGGACGCCACGCTCGCCGAGCTGCAGCGGCGTCTTCGCAAAGGTCAGTACCACATCTTTCATTTCGTCGGTCACGGCGGCTTCGATGCCCAGGCGGAGGACGGCCTCCTGATCATGGAGGATCAGGAAAATCGCGGCCGCCGTGTGAGCGCCCAGTTCCTCGGCACACTTCTTCACGATCATCGTCCGTTGAGGCTGGCGGTGCTGAACGCCTGCGAGGGAGCTCGCGCGTCACGCGGCGATCCCTTTGCGGGAACGGCGCAGAGCCTGGTGCAGCAGGGCATCCCCGCGGTGATCGCGATGCAGTTCGAGGTGACCGACGAAGCCGCCATCTGCTTCACGCGCGAGTTCTATGCCGCCATCGCGGTCGGGTACCCGGTCGATGCCGCGCTCGCCGAGGCGCGCAAATCCATCTTTGCCGAAGTCAGCGAGGTCGAATGGGGAACGCCCGTTCTCTACATGCGGTCACCGGATGGGAAGGTGTTCGAGGTTGAGCACATCAGCGAGCCGGCGCGGAAGCAGCTCCACATCTCTTCGCTGCTGACCGCCGCGCGAACGGCCACGGCATCGGGCGATCATCCGACCGCAGCCGAGAAGCTCGCGCAGCTGCTGGCACTCGAGCCGGAAAACACGGACGCGGCAACGCTGATGGCCGAGGTCACTCGAGAACGGGAACTTGCTGAACTGTACGCGGCCGCGCGCGGTCCGTACGATGCCGGCCGCTGGCGCGAAGCGCTCGACCGCCTCCGGCGGGTACAGGCCATCGACCCGGCCTATCGCGACACCCCGACCCTCATCGAGCTGGCCGAAAAGGAGCTGGGAAGGGCGGCCGGTGAAGAGGAGCGGAAGGCCGCGGCGCGCGCGGCAGCGATCGCATTCGAGCTGAAGCCGGTCGCGGACGAGCAGTCGCGGCGTCAGGCGGCAGCCGAACGCGATTCGAGCCGTGGTAAGCCCGCACCTGGTCAATCCAGCGCTCGACGCCCGGTCGGTTGGTTCGTCATGGGCGGGGCGCTCGGTGCGGTCGCGATGATTGCGCTGCTGGTGTTGGGTGGAGTGGCGATGGTCATGTTCATGGCCGGTCAGCAGAACCCCACGCGTCCGAGCACCGATTCGAAGGGTCAGTCGTTCGATCAGTCGAGCATGAATTCGCCGGCGCCTGCCCCACCGGTCAGTGCACAGCTCGCATCGAGTGTCGAGCGCAAGACGACGCCACCGCCGCAGCCATCGCCGGTGCGGGAGAATCCGCCCCAGCGACCGCAGAGCGCTCAGGCGGGCGATGTGAAGACCGCGCAGACGCCGCGCGACGTGCCGCCGCTGGTAGTCGTTCCGCCTTCGAGCTCCCAGATGCCGTCATCGGCCTTCCAGAAGGTTCAACAGCTGTCGAATGACCCGCCGCCAGGGCTCGTGCGAACACCGTCTGAACCTGCTGCGATCGCATTGAACAGCGACATCGGCAAAGGCTATCCGCCTGCCGACGTCAAGTCAGCGCCGGCCGTGCGCGAAGCGCCGGCCGTCGTGACACCGGTGCTGCGGCGGATGCTCGAGGACACGATCCGTTCCGCCGATGCGGCCGAGATCCAGGCGTATCGCACCTTCAATCCCGTTCCTCTGGCTCGTTTCTATGGTCGCGACCTGCTCGCGAACCACATCGCCAACCTGCAGGAGAACGCTCGCAATCAAGTGTTCTTCGTGAACAGGCTGCACCAGCAGCACTTCGAATCCTTCTCGGTGAGCCCGGACGGGAGCCGCGCGCAGGTGCGCCTGACGGAGTTCTGGAGCAAGGACATCCACTCCGTCGCGACCGGCCGCTGTGTGTCGCACGTACACGAACGGCCGGTGCCTCAGACGCTGTCACTCGAGCTGACGAATGAGGGATGGAGGATTCAGTCGGCCGAGTTCCACACCAGGGATTCGTCGCAGCTCGTTCAGTGCCACTAATCTAGTGGACCGTATCGGTCGAGTCCTCAGGTGTGGCGGCCGGGTCTTCAGACCCGGCTGGGAAACGGATGCGCCGCATCGTGCCCGGGGTCTGAAGACCCCGGGCCCACAATGCACTAGGCCGCTACCTCTTCGGCGCGAGCGTGCGGAGGTAATTGAGGATGTTCCAGATGTCGTTATCCGGAATGCGCCCGTCCCACGACGCCATCATCGTGGGCGGGATGCCCTTCTTGATGACGGCGTAAATCTCGCTGTCGCTCGAGCCGTGGTCCCACTGGTCATCGGTCAGATCCGGCGCCTGCTTGCCCTTCTGCTCCTCGATGATCGAGATGGTGATGCCGGCTTTCACCGCCCCCTGCGCCAGGTTCCCGTGACAGGCCGCGCAATTGGTGTCGTGCGCCTTCTTTCCGGCGGCGATCGACGCTGGAGTGGGCGGGACGGGACGCGTGGGTGTCGTGCCTGCCTGATTCGTCACCGGCTGAGCGGCACGTGAAGCGGAGCTCGCCGGGGCGGTCAGGACCGGGTGCGACGGTGTCTGAAATCTGGATCGGGATCGTGTCGTCCTGAGGGATCGGGCCCATCCCGTTCAACGACATCGTCTGCGGGCCTTCGCGCAGCGAATAGCCGTAGTTCGCGCTGCCCCTGGTGTTCTGCCCGGCCAGCTCTCCGGTGATTGGCATCTGCGCGAAGTCCGCCAGGTCGAGCGTCGGCCTGGACGGCGGCTGCGCGGCGAGGGTGGCCGCCAGAATCAGCGCCATGACCCCGGCAATGCCCATCCGTCGGGCGGCCGGCTCGGACCGGCTCACTCCACGCAGCCGCTGCAACACCCGTGCGATATCTTAGTACGAGAACGTGCCGAAGAACCCGGAGCGCTTGTTCGGATCGCTCCACTTCGTCCCAAGGGAGGTGCCGTTGAAAGCGTTCTCCAGCGCGATGCCCATGTCGGCGTGATGCACGTTCGACAGCGGCTCGAACCACTTCTTGTTTCCGCAGCTCGAGTCATGGCTCATCTGCTTCTGCACGGTGAGCCTGACCGTCTTGGCGACGACTCGAACATCGTGCTCGCCGGAGACGAACTCAATCGACGCCGGCGTGACTTCGGCCACGGCGCCGACGACCCGGTTTGCGAGCGTCTTGACCATCGCGACCAGCGCGGTGCGCTGGGCCTCGGTGGCGCGCGCATCGACGAACAGCGCGGTGCGGGTGGTCGCCACGTCTCCGCCGATCTCGTGAACGCTCAGGTTGGCGTCCCCCGAGACGGCAGCCACCACCGCGAGTCCGCCGAGCGGCACCCCATTGAATCGACCGCTATCGACCTTCCACGCCAGCAGCGCCTCGCGCCCGGTGGTGGCCGCCTCGCCGTTGATGACGCAGGCGCCGGCGAACACCTCCGATGTCCGTGCCTCGACGTAGGTGCCATTCAGCGTCGCCGGCCCCGCCGACAACGTGGCCATGGCGGATGTCAGGAACAGAGCGGACAGAGCAAGGTTCTTCATAAGGGAATCTCCACAGACCACGTGTTCAGTGGTTGCAACACCCGCGGTGGCCGCAGCACGCCTCGGGTTGCACCGGCTCGCGGTCGGGCCCGAAACCGGTCTGCGTCGCGGCGCACCAGTACGCAGACGTCTCGTATTTGTCATAGAACGTGGATTCGTCCGGATCGACCATTGCCGGGATGTACATGCCTTTCGTCCGAAGCTTCTGGCAGTGCACGCCCACGATGATTTTTGGCGAGACCAGTGACTCCATGTTACTCGCTCCGATCAGACGGTCTGGATGCCGGCGGCGCGCAGGATGGCGCGCTTGACGGCGGTCTTGGCGACCTGGATCTTGTAGGCATTCTCGCTGAGCGGACGGGCTCCCTGCACCGCGGCTTCGGCCGCCGCCGCCGCCGTTTCCTCGGTAATCGTCTTCCCCGACAGCACCTTCTCAGCGGCCGGCGATCGCCAGGGAATCGGCGCCACGGCCCCCATCACCACGCGCGCGGACCGCACCGTCGCTCCGTTCATCGTCAAGAGCACGGTCGCGAAGGCGATCGGCCAGTCATGCGATGTCTTGTAGCGCACTTCGTAGTGCCCGCTCTTCACAGTGCCGGGCGCCGGCAGGATCGCGTGGGTCAACAGTTCGTCCGGCGCGAGCACGTTCTCGGTTCGCACGTTCTTGACCGGGAGCGTGAAATACTCCGCCGCGGGCACCAGCCGCTCCCCTTTCGGCCCGACGATGCGAAAGGTCGCGCCGTGGGCGACCATCGGCACCGCGAGGCTCGACGGGTGCACGATGAAGCTCGGTCCGCCGCCGAAGATGGCGTGAAACTGGTTCTCACCGGTGATTGAGAAGCAGGTGTTCCCGCCCTTCTTGAAGCAGACGAACTCCTCGTTGCGGAAGTACCAGCAGCGCGGGCGCTGGTTGAGATTGCCGCCCACCGTTCCCTGATTCCGGATCTGCGGCGTGCCGACCTCGATCGCCGCCGCCGTGATGGCGGGATACATCCGCGCGACCTCGGCGTGCTCGGCCAGATCGACCAGCTTCATCGCCGCGCCAATCCGCAGGCCGCCGTTGACCGCCGTCACCGTCGCCTCCAGCGCCCCCTTCACATTGACGAGGCGATCGGGCTGGGTGACGTAGTCCTTCATCCGCGCCAGGAGGTCCTGGCCGCCGCCGATCGGCAGCGCCTTCTCGAGCTCCGGCCCGAGCGCGGCGACCGCGTCCTTCTCGTTGGTCGGGTTGACGTAAGCAAACGGTTTCACAAGAGACCTCCCTGATTACGCCGTCCGCGTCGTGCCTGGTGTGGCAGCCAGCGCCTGCAGAATTTTCGCGGGCGTCAATGGCAGACTTCGAATCGTCACGCCAATCGCATTCCGGACCGCGAGCGCGATCGCGGCGGCGGTCGGGACCGTCGGCGGCTCGCCGACGCCGATGACGCCGCGCTCCGGCTGGTCCTTGAGCCGCACATCAATCCGCGGGATGTCGGACATGCCGGCGAGCAGGTACCACTCCATGTTCGGGTTGACCATCTGCCCGGTGTTGCGATCGAGGATGCGGTCCTCGAACATCGCGAAATTGAGCGACCCGATCACCCCGCCGTAGACCTGGCTCTCGGTCGTGAGCCGGCTGACCACGAGACCGCAGTCCTGCAGCGCGAGGATCCGGGTCAGCTTCACGATGCCGGTCTCGACGTCGACGGTCACCTCGGCGAACTGCACGCCGCTCGTGGTCACCGAGGACAGGCCCGCCTGCCAGTCGCCGTCGACGGCGATCGGCTGTGGTCCGATCTGCTTGCACGCCTCGCTCCACGACATCCCGCGGGACGGGGTGTCCTTGACGTGAATGCGGCCGCCGGCCGCGACGAGCGAGGCCGGTTCGACACCGAGCGCCGGCGCGACCTTCTCCTTCAGCGCGTCGAGCGCCTTGACGCTCGCGATGCGAATCGCGGGACTGATGCTGGGCGCCGTCGTGCTGCCGCCCGACGTCGGGCTGACGCCGTAGAGCGTGTCGCCGATCTCCGCCTTGACTTGCGATGGCTGGAGTCCGAGGGACTCCGCGGTGATCACCGCAACGAGCGTGCGCGTGCCGGTGCCGAGGTCCTGCGTCCCGACCCGCATGATCACGCTGCCGTCGGACGCGATCTCGCAGTGGGCCTGCGCCGGGCCGCGGCCGCCGCCGCCCCAGGTGCAGATCGCGACGCCCATGCCGGTCTTGATCGGCCCGCGCGTCTTGTCGCCGGTCGGATGCCGCTTGTCCCAGCCGAATTCCGCGGCCCCCTCTTGCAGATACGCCCGCCACATCGCGTTCGGCGCCTCGGGCGGCAGGTTCTTGATCCGGAACTCGACCGGATCCATGTTCACCTTGTCGGCGAGCTCGTCCATCATGATCTCGGTGATGAACGAGCCCTGCGGATGGCCGGGCGCCCGCATCGGCCGCTGCTGACCGGTGTTGATGAAGACGTCCTTGTGGGTCCGGCGGCGGTTCGCCATCCGATAGATGTACGGCAGCGGAAAGCCGGACGCCGCACCGGCGCCGCCGGTGCCCCACGACTCGGCGTCGAACGCCGTGATGATGCCGTCCGCCGACACGCCGGCCTTGATCCGCGCCGCGGCCGACGGCCGATTCCCGGTCGCGAGGTGCTCCTCCTTGCGATCGAGCATCAGCTTGACCGGTGCGTTGAGCTCCTTCGCGAGCCGGGCGCAGATCAGGCCCTCGGCGCCGACGCTCAACGCCTTGCTGCCGAAGCCGCCGCCCATGTACTGGCAGATGACGCGGACGTTGGCCTGCGGCATCTTGAGCGCGGTCGCGAAATTCTCGCGCGCCCCGTTGATGCCCTGCGTCGAGATCCACGCCGTCAGCTTGTCGCCGTCCCACTCGCACACGGTGCCGTGCGACTCGAGGCAGGTGTGCGTGATGACGTGGGTCGCGTAGGTCTCCTCGATCGTGTGGGCGGCCGCCTTGAAGCCCGCCGCGAGATCGCCGGTTTCCTGCGTCTGGCCCTGGCGCACGTTGCCCTTGGTGAAGACCGGCGGCGCCGTCCCGGCCAGCGCCGGCTCGACGAGCGTGATGTGCGGCAGCACCTCGTATTCGACCCTGACGAGCCGCGCCGCATCGATCGCGTGCTCCTCGGTATCCGCGGCGACGGCCGCCACCTCGTCTCCCTGGAACATCACGCGGTTGTTCTCCGCGTTGGCCGGATCGCGCCAGACGATCGCGCCCTTGACGCCCGGCGCGCGCCTGGCGGCCGCGAGGTCGACCGACACGACACGCGCGTGCGGATGCGGCGAACGCACCACCCGCGCGTACAACATGCCGGGCCGATTGATGTCGAACGTGTACTTCGCGCGGCCGGTCACCTTCTCGGGACCGTCGAGCCGCTTGACCGACGTGCCGAGGACCGCCCGCTCGGCGGGCCAGGCGAACTTGGGATCGGCCGGCGGCGGGGCTTGAGCGCCACCCTGGGCCGGAGGCTGGCTCAGCCACGCTGCACCCCCTTCACGCTCGAGACCGCTTCGAAGATGCGCGTAAAGGTGCCGCACCGGCAGATGTTGCCGTCGAGGCCCTTCCTGATCTGCTCCGGCGTCGGGTTGGGATGTTTCTCGAGCAGGCCGACGCTGGCCATGATGAACCCCGGCGTGCAGAAGCCGCACATCAACGCGTCCTTGTCGCAGAAGGCCTGCTGCACGGGATGCAGCGTGTCGCCCTTCGCCAGCCCCTCGACGTTGCGAATCTGCTTGCCCTGCACCTCGATCGCCAGCGTCGAACAGGCATACACCGGGCGTCCGTCGACCAGCATGGTGCACGCACCGCAGGCGCCGCGATCGCATCCGCGCTTGTTCCCGGTGAGATCCGCGCGCATGCGGAGCGCGTCCAACAGGGTCACTCGCGGCTCGATCGTCAGGTTGAGCTGACGGCCGTTGACGCTGAGGCGCACCGGGACTTCGCCGGGACCCACCGCCGCCGGTCCGCTCTGCGCGGCCGGCTCCGCCTGACCGACGACGGTGGCGGCCAGGCCGGCGACACCGGTGGATTTCAGAAAGTTGCGGCGGCTGAGGTTGACGCCGTCCGTGGAATCGTCCTTCGGAGCCATTCACGGTCCTCGCTGCTGTTGAAGGGTGGCAAACCCTGAGTGCCAGATCATGACTGTACTGCCTGTGCCACCGCAATGCTTGCCCGTTCGGCAACGAATCCTGCCTCAGACGGCCCAGCCATTCAGAGGATCGGGCAAGTTGCTTTCGACCGCCGTTCGCTGTCACGCTGCCTTCGTGTCCACGGCGCCTGCGGCGCGCTGGCGCTACGCGCCAGAACGACACGACGACACGACGACAACGACGTTGAGAACGCAACCGGCCACGTCGGCACGCGGGGCATTTCGTGAATGCCCCTCGACCGATATCAGCGGCTCTCCCCGTTGGCGCGACGTCGGCCGAACGGCCGACGTCGCAGTGAGGGTCGGACGGATCACAAGAGCCGATACCGGTCGGCTACTTGGATCCGTCCACCCTACTCCTGCACCGCGCGAACGCGGCGCCGCCAACGGAGCACAGTCTTCGAAGTGACTCACAAAGGTTTGTCGTCGTGTCGTCGTGTCGTCGTCTCGTCGTGGGCGGCCGAAGGCCGCGGCGCGCCGCAGGCGCCGTGATCACGAAGGCAGCGTGACAGCGAATGCCGTAGGCCCCGTCCCCTTGCTTTCGAAGGCGCCTCCCCTTACCCTCCGAACCTCGAGGAGAATCGCGAAATGACATTGTCCCGTCGAGAAGTCGTGCGCGGCGCCGTGGCCGCGCTCAGTGCCGCAGTGGCGTCGTCGAGCCCGAGTGAGGCGCAGACCCCGAAACCCGGCGGCGCGCGCCCGCGACCCGCCAGCGAGCCGTTCGGCTACTGCCTGAACACCAGCACCATTCGCGGCAACAAGCTCGACATCGTTGGTGTCGTCGCCGCCGCGGCCAAGGCCGGCTTCCACGCGATCGAGCCGTGGATCACGGAAATCGACGCTTACACGACCAATGGCGGCGCGCTCAAAGATCTCGGCAAACGAATCGCCGACGCCGGATTGACCGTCGAGGGCGCCATCGCCTTCAACTCGTTTCTCGATGACGACGACGCGCGGCGCGCGGCGTCGATGGAGAAACTGAAGGTGGACATGGACAAGGTGGCGCAGATCGGCGGCAAGCGCATCGCCGCGCCGCCGGGCAGCAGCCGCGCCGCCGCCGTCAGCCTCGACAACGCCGCGAAGTACTACCGTGAGGCGCTCGAGATGGGCGAAAAGATGGGCGTGCCGCCGCTGCTCGAGCTCTGGGGGACGCACCCCGTGCTCGGGCCGCTGTCGCACGGCATCTACGTGACGGTCGCGGCCGGGCGCGCCGACGCCAGCCTCCTGCTCGACGTGTTCCACCTGTACAAGAGCGGAACGCCGTTCACGGCACTGAAGCAGATCAACGGCGCGTCGCTGCATCTGATGCACCTCAACGACTACCCGCAGGCGGCGGACTCCTCCACGCTCAACGACGGCAACCGGATCTACCCGGGCGACGGCGTCGCGCCCCTGCGCCAGATCCTGCGCGACCTGCGCGACAACGGCTTCCGCGGCTACCTCTCGCTCGAACTGTTCAACAAGGAGTACTGGGCCCGCAGCGCCGACGAGAACCTGAAAACCGCGATGGAGAAGATCCGCGCCACGGTCCGCGCGGCGATGGCCTAGAGAGCTGGGCTCGACCGCCGTTCACTGTCACGCTGCCTTCATGTCCACGGGGCGCTTCGCGCAGGCACGACGACACGACGACACGACGACAACGACGTTGAGAACGTAACCGGCCACGTCGGCACGCGGGGGGGCATTTTCGTGAATGCCCCCGCGACCGATATCAACGGCGCCCCCGCCAACGGAGCACAGTCCTTCGAAGTGACTCACAAAGGTTTGCGTCGTGTCGTCGTGTCGTCGTCTCATTCTGGCGCGAAGCGCCCGTGCGCCGCAGGCGCCGTGGACACGAAGGCAGCGTGACAGCGAATGCCGGACGGCCGCGTCTCGCGTGCCCGCGGTCAGGGCCATTGGGTCTGGCTCAGGGGTCGCAGTTTACTGCACAGACGGCTCGGGCTGCGCTACGGTCCTGGGCTGCCTGGGGTATGTTTGGAGCTGTCGCTCGCCAGAGTCGCGAAGGAGGAACAAGAATGTCCGTTGCCAAAGTGTCCGAAATCAGCGCCACGTCGACGAAGAGCTTCGAGGATGCAATCCAGCAGGGTCTCACCAGATCGGCGAAGACGCTGCGGAATGTCCGGGGTGCGTGGGTCAAGGAGCAGCACGTGCGCTGCACCGACGGCCGCATCACGGAATATCAGGTGAACATGATGGTGACGTTCGTCCTCGACGACTAGCCCGATAGGGCGTTCGGTTCGGCGGCGGATTTTCGAGCTCATCCTGAATCAGGCTGAGGTAGCCGAGCGGTTCCGTGTCGCGCGTGTCCCAGAGACCCATCCGCGGGCCCGGATGGACCATCGACGCGCCGATTCCCGACGGACCTCCGGTTGCGCGGACGTTTCGGCTCGGTGTAGAGTCGGCCGACTCCACAGATTAGGCGTGGAGCCCATATTTCAACGGCGGCGGGGCCTTCGTGCTGCGATAAACGACAAAACAAGGAGCCGGGCATGCGCGGAACAGCGAGTGGGGTGCGGCGGGCGGCGGCGGCGATGGTGGTTGCGGTAGCGGTTTGGCCGAGCGTGGCTTTCGCAGCCTCGTCTGTCACAGGAACCGTCACGTTCGACGGGAAGCCCCCCGCTCTCAGGCCGCTCGCCATGGACGCGGACCCCGCGTGCGCCAAGAAGCACTCGGCCCCCGTGGCGAACGAGATGCTGGTCCTCGGCAGCGGCAACACCATGGGGAACATCATGGTGTATGTCTCGAAGGGGCTCCCGGCCGGGAAGACCTATCCCGCTCCCAAGACGCCGGTGGTGATGGATCAGAAGGGCTGCGTGTACGTGCCGCACGTGCTGGGAGTCATGGTCGGTCAACCCTACAAATTCCTCAACTCCGACGGCATCCTCCACAACGTCCACACGCTGCCCAAGGTCAACAAGGCCTTCAACTCTGCGATGCCGCCGACGCGCAAGGAGGCGACCACGCAGTTCGACCAGCCAGAAGCGATCTTCCACACCAAGTGCGACGTCCACCCCTGGATGAGCGCCTACGTCGGCGTGTTCAACCATCCGTTCTTCTCCGTGACCAGCACGGACGGCAAGTTCACGATCTCCGGCCTCGACCCGGGCACCTACGAGATCACCGCCTGGCACGAGAAGCTGGGGACGAAGACGGCCTCGGTCACGGTTGGTGCGACCGATAAGAAGGTCCAGGACTTCAAGTTCTCCACCACGGCGAAGTAGCCGGAGATCAGTCGCAATGACCCAACCGGCCGCTGTCGCCGCCCCGAAGGCGCACGACGCGCACGGCGCCCATCACGAAGAGCTGGGCTTCTGGCGCAAGTACGTTTTCTCCGTCGATCACAAGACCATCGGCATCCAGTACGCCATCACCGGACTGCTCTTCCTGCTGTTCGGTTTTTCGCTGATGATGCTCATGCGCTGGCAGCTCGCCTACCCGAGCACGGCGCTGCCCTTCCTCGGCGCGATCTTCGGCGAATCGCGCATGCCGGGCGGGACGATGCTCCCCGAGTTCTACAACGAGCTCGGGGCCATGCACGGCACCATCATGGTCTTCCTCGGCGTGGTCCCCCTCGCCGTCGGCGGCTTCGGGAACTTCGTGCTCCCGCTCCAGATTGGAGCCCCGGACATGGCGTTTCCGAAGATGAACATGCTGAGCTACTGGTTCTTCTTCCTCGGCGGCGTGATCATGCTGGGCAGCTTCTTCGTCCCCGGGGGAGCCGCGCAGTCAGGGTGGACGTCCTACGCACCGCTCTCCATCATTGCGGGCACGGGCCAGACGTGGTGGCTGATCGGCATGGTCTTCCTGATCACCTCGTCGCTCTTCGGCGCGATCAACTTCATCACGACGACGATCCAGCTCCGCGCCAAGGGGCTGACGTTCATGCGGTTCCCCTTCTTCGTGTGGGCCCAGTTCGTCACCGCCTTTCTCCTGCTCCTGGCCTTCCCGCCGCTCGAGGCGGCGGCGGTCATGCAGCTGATGGATCGCGTGGCCGGCAGCAGCTTCTTCCTCCCGACCGGCCTGGTCGTCAGCGGCCAGGTGGTCGCCAATGCCGGCGGGGGCAATCCGCTCCTCTGGCAGCACCTGTTCTGGTTCCTGGCGCACCCGGAGGTCTACGTGCTGATCCTCCCCGCGATGGGTATCGTGGCCGAGGTCATCGCGAACAACACCCGGAAGCCGCTGTGGGGCTACCGTTCGATGGTCTACTCGCTCGTGTTCCTCGGCTTCATGTCGTTCATCGTGTGGGCGCACCACATGTTCATGACCGGCATGGGGACGGCGATGGCGGCGTTCTTCCAGACCACCACGATGATCATCTCGATCCCGTCGGTCGTGATCCTCACGGCGCTGATCATCTCGCTGTGGGGCGGATCGATCCGCTTCAACGTGCCGATGCTGTTCGCGCTCGGCTTCCTCCCGATGTTCGGCATCGGCGGGCTGACGGGGCTGCCGCTCGGCTTGAACGTCGCGGACATCCCGCTGCACGACACCTACTACGTCATCGCCCACTTCCACTACGTCGTCGCACCGGGCACGATCTTCGCCCTGTTCGCGGGGGTGTATTACTGGTTTCCGAAGGCCACCGGGCGGAGGATGAACGAGACCCTGGGGAAGATCCATTTCTGGGGCTCGTTCGTGTGCATGAACGTCATCTTCATGCCGATGTTCATCATGGGGCTGGCCGGCGTCTCGCGGCGGCTGTTCGACGGCGGGGCGAGCTACGACTTTGCGCAGCCGGTCCTCCACCTGAACGTCGTCTCCTCCTGGGGCGCGTGGATCCTCGCGATCTTCCAGATTCCGTTCATCTTCAACTTCTTCTGGAGCATCCGGAAGGGGGAGCAGACCGACGCGAATCCGTGGCAGGCGACGACGCTGGAGTGGGCGGCGCCCTCGCCCCCCCCGCACGGCAATTTCCTCACGGTGCCCGAAGTGCACCGGGGCCCGTACCAGGTACAGCGTTCCCGGCGCGGCCAGGGATTTCCAGCCGCAGCACGAGGCCTGAGCCCATGGACATTCCTTACACCGTAGAGGTCCGGCGCGACACCGGACTGACCAACGGCAAAATCGGCATCTGGCTCTTCCTCGCCTCCGAGGTCATGCTGTTCGGGGCCCTGTTCGCGAGCTACATCCTGATCCGCGCCGGGGCGCCGAGCTGGCCGCGGGGGGACACCATCCTGAACATCCCGCTCGCCACGTTCAACACGCTCGTCCTGATCACGTCCTCCGTGACGATGGTCATGGCATGGGCGTCGCTGATGCGCAACCGGTTCGGGACCTTCCGGATCTACATGGGCCTGACGATCCTGCTCGGGTTCGTCTTCCTCGTGGTCAAGTACTTCGAATACAGCCACAAGTTCCACGACGGCCTCTATCCGAGCAGCAGCAACTTTCTCGCGATCTACTTCACCCTGACCGGCCTGCACATGCTGCACGTGCTGGGTGGGATGGCGGTGAACGCCTATTTCTGGGGTCCCGGCGCGAAGCTCTGGAAGACCAATCCGGTGTGGTTCACCAACCGGGTCGAGCACTCCGGACTCTTCTGGCATTTCGTCGATTTGGTTTGGATCTTCCTGTTCCCGACCTTGTATCTTCTGTAGGTGGCATCGATGACGACTGACCACGCGGCTGGGATGCCGGTCCACGACGCCGCGGAGATCGACCGGCACGTCAAGGTCTACATCACCGTCTTCGTCGCGCTCATGGCCCTGACGATCATCACGGTGGCGGTCTCCTACCTCGACCTGCCACCGGCGATGGCGATTGCGGTGGCGCTGTTCGTCGCGACCATCAAGGGCGGACTGGTCGCCTGCTACTTCATGCACCTGATCTCCGAGAAGAAGCTGATCTACGCGGTGCTGGCTGATCACCGTGATCAAGTTCATCGTGCTGATGATCCTGCCGGTCATCACCCACGGCAACGGCTTTTGGATTCCCGAATGAACCTCAGGGCCATCCACGCGGTGCTGATCCTCCTGTCCGCGATTCTCGCGGTGGTGTTCGGTCTGTGGTGCCTGGGCCAGTACGGGCGCGAAGACGGGGTCGCGAACCTGATCGCGGCCATTGCCGCGTTCGGCCTGTCGCTGGGCCTGGTCGTGTACGACTCGTGGTTCCTGCGCAAGACCCGGACGCTGCGATGAATTCGAGGGCGGCCCGCGTCTTCGTCATCGCCGCGGCCCTGTTGATCTTCGGCGCTCGAGCGCGCTTGCCTGCCCGGTCTGCTTCGGGGCGGAAGAGACCCCGATGATCGAGGGGGCGAAGCTCGGGGTCCTGCTGTTGCTGGCGATCACGCTGGCGGTGCAGGGCGGGTTCGTGGGCTTCTTTCTCTACCTCCGCAAGCGCGCGAAGCGCATCGCGGACATCGACCTGGATACCGAGTGGTCGGAGCTCCAGAGGGGGCCGAGAACGTCATGACTGAGTGGATGGGACTGCCGCGGCTGGCCGCGGCCAACGGCGGGCAGATCGACAATCTGATCGGCTGGACGCACATCTTCATGCTCATCCTGTTCGTCGGATGGGGAGGGTTCTTCGCCTTTTGCCTGGTCAGGTTCCGTCGATCGCGGCAGCCGGTGGCGAACTACACCGGAGTCAAGACGCACACGTCGAGCTACCTCGAGATCGGCGTGGCCGTGGTCGAAGGGGTTCTGCTGTTCGCGTTCTCCATCCCGCTCTGGGCCGCGAGGGTCGACGACCTGCCTCCGCGGAGCGAAGCGCTGCTGGTACAGGTCACCGGCGAGCAGTTCGCCTGGAACATGCACTACGCCGGCCCCGATGGCGTCTTCGGCCGCACCGACCTCAAGCTCCTCGACCTCCAGTCGAATCCTCTTGGTCTCGATCGCTCCGATCCGGCGGCGAAGGACGACATCACGACGCTCAACCAGCTCTATCTCCCGGTGAACAAGCCGGTCATCCTCAGGCTCAGGAGCAAGGACGTCATCCACAGCTTCGGCGTGCCCGAGTTCCGCGTGAAGCAGGACGCGATCCCCGGCCTCACCATCCCCATCTGGTTCACCCCGAACGTCACGACCGCCGAGATGCGGACCCAGACGGGGAAACCGGAGTTCCAGTACGAGATTGCCTGCGCCCAGCTCTGTGGTCTGGGTCATTACCGGATGCGCGGATTCGTCACCGTCCAGACTCCCGAAGAGTTCCAGAAGTGGATGGACTCGGAGGTCGCGGCGCAGAGCGCACCGGATCCGTTCAGGTAGCTCTCTCAAAAGCCGCGAGCGCCGGGGCGTTTGGACTTGCGCCGGGCCGATCGCGACGCTCGCGATCACAGGAGGGCCAGGAGATCAGGAGAAAGAAAAACAATGTTTTCCTCCTGGCCTCCTGGCCCTCCTGTAAAGTTCACCGGCCCTCGAAGTGCCCATGCGCGTCTGAAACACCCGGCTGCCGCGAGCTGCGGGGCGCTTGGAGTGGCCCTACCCGAAGATCTTCGGCGTCGGCATCCGCGCGCGGATCCGCTCGAGCTCGTCGACGGTCACGCGGTCGAGGCCGTTCTTCCGGCACGACTCCTCGACGGACCTGATCACCATTCCCCGGACGAAGGCGGGGATCTTCTTCATGCGCGCGGCGGCGGCGTCGTCCCACGCGACCGTGGTCGCTGATTCGTGGCCGTACTGGATCGTGGAAGTCCCCGGGGCCCCCGCCACGGCCGTACGGCCGCGGACAGCGAGGAGGGGTGACCCGGCGAACGTGCCGGGGGTGTGGGTGCAGAGCGGATCTTCGGCCATCGAGATCCCCGGTCATCCCGAAGGCCCGGGCGCGGCAGCCCCCACAGTGGCCGTTCATCTCACACTCCCCGCACCGTCCCCCGAGCGCAGTGCGGCGGCGAATCCCGGCGAACAGCTCCGAGGACGTCCAGAGGTCCGCCAGGCTCGAGCGGCGAAGCGTCCCCGCGAACACCGGGAGGTAGGGGCACGGGGTGACATCTCCGTTGGGACGGATCCCCATGTAGTGCGTCCCGGCAGGGCACCCGCCGGCCCCTCCCGAGTAGGTCCTGATCGACGACAGGCCCGGCCCTTCGACTCCGCTCAGGGCAGGCCCGCCGACTCCGCTCAAGGCAGGTGATTGGGCATTCTCGAGAATGGTCTTGATGTAGTGCGGCGCGCACTTCGCGTTCACGAGCATCCGGCGGTCGTACTTCCTCTGGATCCGGTAGAGCGAGGCGAGCACCTCGTCATATTGCGCGGGAGTGATGTCCGACACGAACTGGCCGCGGCCGGTCGGCACCAGGAAGTAGAGATTCCAGACCTTGGCCGCGAGGCGTTCGTGCGCGAAGTCGGCGATCGCCTCGAGCTCGCCGAGATTGTGCGAGCCCGCGGTCGTCTGCACGATGAAGGGGAGGCCCGTCCGGTTGAGGATCCCGGCTCCCTCGACCGTATTTCGCCACGCGCCGCGCACCTTCCTGAAGTGGTCGTGACGATCCGGATCGAGCGCGTCGAGCGACAGGGACAATCCCCGTGCTCCGGCCTCGGCGAGACGCGCCGCCACATTCTCCGTGATGCGCACACCGTTGGTCCCAACGACCACCCACAGCCCGCGTTCCGCGGCGCGACGGACGATCTCGATGATGTCGCGGCGCAGGAGCGGTTCGCCGCCGGTCAGGATGGTGACGCACTCAGGTGCGAACGCAGCGATCTCGTCGATGACCCGGTAGCATTCCTCGGTGCCGAGCTCGCTCCGATCGGCGAAGTTCTCGGTGCCGACCTGCGGCGTGCCGCCGGCGTCGAGATAGCAGTGCTCGCAGGCGAGGTTGCAGCGATAGGTCAGGTTCCAGGAGACGACGTAAGGCCGGGCGAACGGGGCCGCGGCGGGCTGGTTGATCTCCACGATGCTCACATGCCGAAGAAGTCGCGTGCCGCGTCGAGGATCTGCTCGTCGACTTCGAGGACTCCCCGCTCTCGAGCGAACGTCTCGATGCCGGTCCGCGCCATCGGGCGGACGAAGGAAGGAATGTTCGCCAGGCGCGCCTCGGCGGCGGGCGTCCACCGGACGGCCGCGACGGCCTCGCCGGGTCGGTCTTCCGCGCCAGGAATCATCGCGGTAAACGGGCATCCGCTGGTGGACGTGGACACGCCGGCGCCCGCGTCGGGGCCCGCCCCGAGCGCAGTCGAGGGGCCTGCCCCGAGCGCAGTCGAGGGGCCGATCCGCACACCCAGTGACTGGACGACCTGGGTTTCATACGCATTGGTCAGCATCGCCATCTCGTAGCCGCATTCAGGACACGAGTAGACGATCGACAGCGAGCCGCGCTCGGGCGGGCCGAGGGTTTGCAGCTTCATCGGGCTGTCGCACGGGACACAGAGAAATTTCATGGGAGCCTCTCCAGAAGTTGTTGCGCCACGTGATCCAGGGCGCGGCCAACAGGTGTTTCGGGCAGGTCCGCGAGAGGAATCCCGGTGTCGCAGTGCCGTGCCAGATCGGGGTCGAACGGAACCGTCCCGAGGCACGGAATGCCCAGACCCGCGCCTGACGCCTCCTCCGACGCAAAGAGGGGCTTGATCGCGTTGCAGTCGCGGCAGAAGTAGCCGCTCATGTTCTCGACGTACCCGAGGAGGCGATTGGGCCCCTTCGACAGCGCGGCGACCGAGCGCGCGACCACGCCCCGGGCCACTTCGGAAGGGATGGTCACGAGCATGAACGAAGTCCGGGGCCCGAGAAAATCTGCGTACTGAACGGTCCGCTCAGCTCCCGGCGGCAGATCGAACATCAGCAGATCGAGCGTGCCCCACTCGAACGATCCGAGGATCTCGCCGAGCAGCGCAAACTCCTTGGTGGCGCGCCAGGTCTGCGACTCTCCGGGCGCCGCGCTCTCGAAGTCGAGCGCCTCCGACTCCGGGATCAGCGAGCCCATCGAGAAGACGCCAATCCCGTTGGTGGTCCGCGGCAGGGCGACCTTGTGCCGGCCAGGGACGAACAGCGCCCCCTGAACGCCGGCCATGCGTGCCTGTGAGGGGCCGTTGAAATCGGCGTCGAGGATCGCAATCCGCAGCCCGCGGGCCCGTAGCGCGCCGGCGAGATGGAGGGTCAAAGTGCTCTTGCCGACTCCCCCCTTGCCGGAGCCCACCGCCACGAGATGGCGCACGCCGGCAAGCCCGTCCGTGATACGGGTGCGCTGCTCGGCTACTTGCTCGAGGACTCTGGACCCTCCGTCGCCGACGATGTCGTGATAGCGCTTCACGTTTGCGAGCCATAGCCTACACCGGGCGGCATGGCGCGCGGAGGACGATGTACATGCTTTCCCAATGTTTCCAGCGGAAGTTTCTTTCCAAGCTCTTTCTTGGCTATAATGCCGCCCTCTAACACAAGTTAATAAAAAGCACGCGGAGCTTTCGGCGGGTCCGACTGTTGCAGGAAAGCCAGACGGACACGCTTGCCAGGTTGCGATCTGTATGCGCGCCGATGGCTCGGTTTGCCTCCGTGCACGTTTGCAAGCCAGGACCGGGGAAATGGGGGATCGGATTGCCTGTTTCTGTTCGTCGGGCGCGTGTGTCTGGTTGGCCGTCGCCCAATGACGTTCGCCTTGCGGGAATAGCCCTGGTCGCGCTGTTCGCGCTGGCATGCGGCGGCGACGGTCCGGTTCGTCCAACGCCGCCTGCCGCAGCAGAGCCCACACCCCCTCCCGCATCGCCGGCCCCTCCGGTGACGGCGGTCGTGCCGGATGCCGTGCTCCTTGCCGCAGGCGATGTCGGCATGTGCGGAATACCGGAAGTCGCCATGACCGCGAACTTGCTCGAGAGCATGCCGGGGACGATCGTGGCGCTCGGAGACATGGCGTATCCCGCGGGATCGGCCAACGACTACGCGACCTGCTATGACCCGACCTGGGGACGCGTCAGACAGCGCACTCGCCCCGCGCCTGGCAACCATGATTACGAGACGCAGCAGGGCGCACCCTACTATTCGTACTTCGGCGAAAACGCCGGCCCGAGCGGACTGGGCTATTACAGCTACCGCGCGGGAACGTGGCTGGTCCTCTCGCTGAACAGCAACATTCCGGCATCAGCTGATTCAGCCCAGGCGGCGTGGGTCCGCGCGACGCTGGCGTCCAATCCGACGTCGTGCACGCTTGCCTACTGGCACTATCCGGTGTTCAGCTCGGGGCCCAACGGCAACAACGGCGCGATGCGCGACATCTGGCGCATCCTGCAGGAGGGGGGCGCCGACGTCGTGCTCTCCGGGCACGATCATCTCTACGAGCGCTTTACGACGCAGGACGCCATGGGGCGCTTCGATCCGCGGCACGGTCTTCGCTCGTTCGTTGTGGGAACGGGAGGGGCCCACTTGTACGCCCCGAGAGTCCGCCAGCCGAACAGCGAAATGATTGCCAGCATTCACGGCGTGCTGAAGCTGACCCTGAAGCCGAAGAGCTACGAATGGCAGTTCGTGGCGATCCCAGGCAAGACTGCCTTCAGCGATTTCGGCACCGGCGAATGCCAGATCGACGGCGGCCCGACGGGTTTGACTGGCCGCCGCTGAACGGGACTCATCGCTGCTCCGACTCGTGGAGCACGTAGCGCGGGCGGGCGCGTGAGAATTCCAGGACCTTCGCAGACTCATCTTCGAATCGCTCGGTCGAAAACGGCTTCGCGTTGTCAGCTTCGGCGATGGCGCGGATCTGAGAGTAGATGAAGCTCACTTCTCGCTCGAGCCAGCCCGGCCCCGGCGTCTCGTCGATGGATTTCCGCCGGGCAAGGTCGGGAACCGGCTCGGGACGTCGAAGCGCCAGCTCGGCGCAGCGTCGCAGCGTCTCGAGATAGACACGCTGGAGCGGCGGTTCCTTGAGCGCGCGCCTCGCGAGCGCGTTCGCCTCCATGTTTTTCCAGATGTCGTAGTCCACCGCCCAGAAGCTGCTGTCCTTGTCCCATGGGAGCAACTGCGACAGCATCTTGTCTTCGAAGCGATAGAGATAGAAATTGTTCATCCCCCAATCGCCAAGCACACCGTCGCGATCGGCGAGGAAGTTTTCCACCGCGGCGTACTTCAAGAACTCCGGCAGGTCCAGGTATTTGCCCATGGACGAGACGAACTGGCTGTCAGCCGACTCGCTGACCGTCCACGCCAGCTCCCGGATCGGCAGGTAGAGCGACGCCATCGAGTCGTTTTCGTGGGTCTTCGGCTCGAAGAACTCCGCGTACTTCTCGAGCTCCGACCCCAGGTACTCGAATCCGTAGGGATCGGTGTGCTTGAACTCGTACAGATACCCGTCGTTTTCGTTGAGGGTCCGGCCGAGGAAGTCTTTGTCGATCGATTCGACAATCGTGTACAGCCCGGCGAAGGCGTTGTTCACGAACAGGCGGGCGTGGACCACCCGCGGCGCGGGCATGCCCATCTCGGTGAAGAAGCGCATCACGACCCGCTCCTTCAGCATCGATGGATCCTGCGTCAGGTTGTCGAGGACCAACGACTTCAATCCGAGGAACTGCTGTCCGGAGGTATAGCGATTGAAGTCGACCCGCAGACCGGGTTTCGATTCGCTGCGGCTTCCCCTGCCACGCGAGCGAATACCGACGTTGCGCACGACTTCTCCCCGCCATCGCAGGTCCGCCACGTAGTACACATTCTCGAGATAGTGCTCCTTCAGCGCCGTCCAGTCGCTGGAGTTCACGGTCAACAGGATGTCCTGCACCGTGTTCTGATCGAACAGGTCGTCGGGCGTGAGGCGTGGGGGAGGCGAGGTCTGCGCATGCAGCGACGCCAGCGCCAGGAGCGCGGCGATCACCAATCCCGCGAGCACGGATCTGAGCGGTCTCATCTGGGCTCCCGTGAACGGTGTTCGAGGTCGTGACCTCAGAACACAAAATACGACGAGCTCAGCCTTGAGATCGTCGGGAAGCAATGGGAATAAAGTGCCCATCCCGCCGGTCGTGAGCCGCCCGCCCGCCTCTGAGAACCATTAGACAGGGAAGCCGCGAAAAGGGGACACGACCCGATTAGCAAGAGACATTCCGCAGCCCAGCCGCGCGCAACCGGTGATTGTTGAGACGCTTGTGTCGGATTCCCGGTCTGTGGTGACCGAAAAGCGTGCAGATCCGAGCGCGTGTCTCGGAGAGTGGACGGCACCGGCGCCCAATCCCCGGCTCCGCAGGGTCGGATGACACGAATTGCGGCGGGTGTCGAGGCGCGATACCATTCGCCAAAAGGCGCACACCATGTTTCGATCATCGAAATCTCAGTTGTCCGGGGCACTCCTGGTACTCACGCTGACCGTGGCGCTTGCGGGACAGGAGCAGCAGGCTGGACGGGGCGACGCGGGCCGCGGGGGCCGCGGCGGCCGAGGCAATGTCCAACTGCCCGACGGAGACGGCCGGGACACGGTCACCGCGACCTGTGGCGGATGTCACGGCCTCAACATGATCACCGGCACCGCCGGCTACACATCCGACGGCTGGCGCGACCTCATCTCCACGATGGTCCACCTGCCCGAGCCACAGCAGGCGTCGATCAGCCAGTACCTCGCCGCGCACTTCCCGCCGAAGCCCGGGCGCGCGCCCACGCTCATGCCCGGCAGTGCGACGGTGACGTTCCGGGAATGGATCGTGCCCACGCTCGGCCAGCGGTCGCGCGATCCGCTCCAGCGGCCTGACGGCACGATCTGGTGGAACGGCCAGTTCATCAGCCTGATCGGCAGCCTCGATCCGCGCACCAGCGAGATGCGCGAATACAAGCTCGAGGCCGACGCCCGTCCTCACAGCATCGTAGACGATGCGGCGGGAAACATCTGGTACATGGGCAACGGCAATGGCACGATTGGCAAGCTCGTGCCGCGCACCGGCGAGATCACGACCTACAAGATGCCGGATCCGGCCGCGCGCGATCCGCATACCGGAATCTTCGACAAGAACGGGACGCTGTTCTTCACACTGCAACAGAGCAACATGCTCGGGCGGCTGACGCCGTCGACCGGCGAGATCAAGTTGATCACGCTGACGACGCCGCGAGCGCTCCCGTACGGGCTCAAGCAGGATTCGAAGGGCACGGTCTGGGTGTCCTACAACGGGTCGAACAAGCTGGCGAGCATGGATCCCGTGACGATGGAAGTTCGCGAACACGTGCTTCCGGATGCCGGGACGCGAACCAGGCGGCTGGCGATTACCAGCGACGACACCGTGTGGTTCGTGAACTCGTCGCTCGGCCGGCTCGGGCGCCTGATTCCGAAGACCGGCGAGATCAAGGAGTGGCCATCGCCGAGCGGCCCGCAGTCACACCCCTACGCCATCGAAGTGGTCGACGACATCGTCTGGTACAACGAGTCGGGGATGCGTCCGGACGCGCTGGTCCGCTTCGATCCAAAGACCGAGAAGTTCCAGAGCTGGGCGATTCCGTCGGGCGTCGGCATCATCAGGCACATGCGGAAGACACCCGACGGGAACCTCACGATTCACCAGACCAGCACCAATCGGATCGGGCTGGCGATGATCGGCAAACCGGCGGCGTCCGGAAGCGCTCCGCGGTAGCTCAGTTCGACCGCGCCTTGGCCGCGTAGAGCAGATGCCCGCCGGCGGGGCGGAAGCCGAGCGTCTCCATCGACTCCTTCGAGATCTCCGCCGGGTGGACCTTCGGGAGCGTCAAGGTCCCCATACCTTGCGCGCGGAGCCGAGAGAGCAGTTGCGCTACGCCGGCTCCCCCGTCGTCGGCGCCCGTGCGGAGGGACACAATTTCCCCGTCCTCCAAGTAAAGAACATACGCGTCGATGCGCTCGTCGGAGGCCACGGCGAGCCCTGCGATCTCGTCCTTCCTCGCCGTCAATGTTTCGACCGAGCGCTCCCAGCAGACCCGCGGATCCGGCGCCTCGAGGAGACCATTCGCGGCCAGATCGTCCACCGTGACAGGAATCACGAACCCTTCGACTCGCGCGGCGTTGCCGCGCTCGCTCAGGGCAGGCCCCCCCAGGACGTAGTCTGTCAGGATCGCTTCCTGCACATATCCAGTTGCGCGGAACAGCTCGCAGGCACTGGTGAGCGCCTCGGGCACCTCCGCGATCATTCGCGGAGGCCCGAGAATCGCGAGCTTCGACCCGAGCGAGGTGAGCAGGTGACGGCCATGACCCTGCCGCCGGTGATCGGGGTGAACGGCGATCTTGTGGACGAGGGTTCCGGAGGGTCGCTTGGCGCCGATCAGGACGCCGATCGGATCGGAACCGGCGAACGCGACCATGCAGCTGCTACACCACACCTGGAGGCGGCGGATCGACTGTTTGAACGCCGCCGGCGTCATGGGCGGCTCTTCCGGAAAATACGGCGCCCAGCAGCGATTCAGTGCGTCAACGAGAAGCCCGATGTCATCGGTCCGGCAGAACCGATAGGCACTCATCCACCCTCAGCGGGTCGCGCCGTCAGCGGGCTGACCTCGTTGAGGTTGTGCTTCGCGCTCGTCGATGTCGGCGGGGAGTAGGTCGAGATCATTTCGGCCATCATCTTCTTGCCGAGCTCGATCCCGTCCTCGACCAGCGCCAGGTCGATCACGTTCATGGCGCGCTCCCGCGCCAGCTCCTCGATCCGCTCCTGGGTCTTGTTCCGCATGAACCCGGCCGGCACCCGCATGACTCGCTTCGTCGCGTCCTCCGTCCAGTCGAAGGTCGAGATCAGCGGGTTCTTCTTCTCGTCACGGGCGACCAGCTTGGCTTCGCCGGATCCCGCCGTCTCGGTTGGCACGGCAGCGGACTGGATCTCGAGTGGCGCTCCCGTCTCCTCCTCGATCACCTCGCGGGCAAAGGAGAGCGTGATCGCGTCGAGCTTCTTCATACGCGCGCGCTTCTCGACCCGCGCCTTCACCCGCCGGCGCTGATAGGCGTTCTTCATGGTCCAGAGGCCTTTCCTGGCTTCCTCCGACCACCGGAGCTTGCGCCCGTCGTAGGTGGTTTCTTCCTCGAGACCACCCTCGACCAGCGCGATTTTCTCGATCATCTCCTGGGAGATCACCTCGAAATCCGCGGCGCCGCAGACCGTGCACTTCACGGGGTCGCTCTGCGTAGCGGTGATGCCGCACGCCCGGCACATCGACACCGGGCCGGACTTGGCACGCTCGAGGGCCACCGCCTCGGCGAGTGCCTTGGTCGCCGCCGAAGCGCTCTTCGGCATGAACCGGTCCATCGCTTCGTCGATGACCGCGCTCGTGATCACCGAATGCCCCTTCTCGAGCGCCAGTCGAAGGACCCCGGTGCGGGCGATACCCTTGACCTGCTCGGGGACGTGGGTCATGCGCGCCTCGGCCTCCGGCGTCCACCGGATGGTCTCCTCGGCACGCACGTCGAGGCGCGGCACTTCGAGACGCGTGGAGAGGAGGACATCGCAATTCGCGGCGCGGAGAATGTTCTCCGTGTTGCTCCCCAGCGCCGTCTCGTCCTTCGGGCTGTGGACGCCGATCCGCCCCAGCACGATCAGCCAGGGATTGGTCTTGCGCGCATGGTCGAGGATCTTCTGGAAGGGCTTGCCGTCGAGCAGCGTCTTCTTGATTTCAACGCCCACCTCGCTCCCCATCCGCTCGCTGACCTCGAGATGAGACTGATAGATCTGCGCGAGCCCGGTGTCGATGATCTCCTCGTGGAGCTGATTCTGCTCCTCGAAGCGGAAGACCTTCGCCGCCTGCTCGGTGAGGACGTTGACGATGCCGTTGAACACCGAGTAGTGCAGGTAGGGGTCGTAGACGGCGATGGCTTCGACTTTCTTGCCGAACGTGCGTGCCAGATCGATCGCCGTCATGAGTGCGCCGAAGGACTGGGGGCTGCCGTCGACGCCGACGAGAATCGTGTCCCGCTCCGGGTCGGTCGGCTCCGGGACATGCTTGACAACCCAGACATCGCGGTCGGACTGGCGGGCGACGCGTTCGCAGACCGAGCCGATCACGCTGTCCCGTGCCCGCCCGATCCCCAAGGCGCCGATCACGACCAGATCGTGCTGTGAGCCGACGATATCCTTGAGGATCTCGAGGTGATGCTTCCCGTCCATCATCCGCGGCTCGAACGCCAGCCCCGACTCCCCGCACTGGCGCGACATGCCATCGAGGTAGCTGTCGGAGATGAGCTTGAGCCCCATCGTGATCAGGCTGTCGTGGATCTTCCGCTGGCGCTCCAGTTCCACCTCGTCGATGTACTCCTCGGGCAGCGTGTACTCCATCTGCCTGAAGCGGTAGTCGTGCAGCTTTGCCGCGTACACATGGCAGCCGACCAGCTTCGCCGAATACGCCTTGCCCAGCCCGAGGGCGCAGGTGACGGCGCGGTTGGAGTGGTCCGAGTTGTCGACGGGAACGTAGATGCTCTTATACATAAATACTCCGGATACCCTGCGACAGCTCACGCATTGGTGGCTGTCGGTTGTCTCGGCTCAACCGCCTTCGCGGGCATCTGATCACCCGCGCTTCGGCGAGACCTCGCCGAAGCCGCTTCGCGGCGAAGGCGAACCGTAACTCCACCGTACCCAGCCGATGATGGCCAGTTCGAGGGCGAGAATGATCAGCGCCGTCCTCAACATCGGGCCGATCGCCGATGGGACCACCTGCTGGCTCGACGTAGAGGGAATACCAGAGCGTGAGCCCTCGCCTGTTGCCGCGCTCGCGCGACAACCCGTCCCAGACCGAGAACCCGATCGGCAGGAACTGCCCCTGCGAGAACGCGGCCCCTGAGGCTGACTGTAGGGGTCGCTTGAAAATGACCGACCACTCTCCCTGGTCGTAGCTCGCGACGCCAGTCAGTTCTTTCGTGACGTTCTCGGGACCGGGCGCGATGTCCGCGCTGCCTTTACCGGTGAACCGAAGGGGATCGGGGCGGGCCAGATCGAAGAACCACAGATCCACCGGGGTCTGAGCGTCGCCGAAGATGAAGTACGGCTTGCGGGCAGCCGCCGGCACCTCCGAGGGAATCTGGATTGCCACGGCGTCTGAGAACTCGGATGGCTTGTCGGCTGACGCCGCTGGCTCCTCGGCAAAGGGGTCCGCGCCGGCTGGCGGCTGCGCCTGTCCGGCCGGCGCCGGCGCGACTTCCGCGTCGCCGAAGACGCTGCCGCCGGCGCTCGCACCACCGCCGTCGGCCGTCGGGTGCGGCAACAGCTGGCTCCTCTTCCTCTGCTGGCGGGACGGGAAGCGACGGCCCGTTCGTCCCGGTCTTCTGCGCGCTCATGTCGTGCCATCGCACCAGGAAGGCGATGGAGTCCCCATCGTAAATCGCCTGGACGGTGAGGCTGGTGGCGGGCGGATGGAACGACGCGTCCCGGCTCCATGATCTGCCCGACGATGGGAAAGCGGGAGGTGGCGGCGGACGCAAAGCTCGCGGCCCCCTTCGAAAGATCGATCGGTTCCCTGACGTGCTTTGCCACGACGAGGTTGGAGTATCCAGGCCCCTTGTCGCCCGACAGAGAGACGATGTAGTCGGTAATCGCCCAGCGCTGCTCGGGCGAGAGGGAGTCGAGGAACGACGGCATCGGCGTGCCGTTGAACCCCGTGGTCATCGTCCTGAAGATGTCCTCGCGGGTGGAGCCTCCGCGGAAGGTCCAACTCTGGGCAAGATTCGCCGCGCTTATCGGGTAGCCCCAGTCGTCCTTCAGGGTTGGCGCCGAGTCTCCGTCCCCCCGTCCGAGGTTGCCGTGGCACCGGACGCAGCCGGTCTCTTCGTAGAGCTTCTTGCCGAGCGCGATGGTCTCGTCGGTCGCGTTCGGTGCGCTCGGGAGCTCAACCGCCTGAGGCGCATTCTCGGGCTTGGAGAAGTCGGGGGAGAAGGTCGTGATGAAGTGGGCAATATCCGACACTTCCTGGTCGGTGAGGTCGGGCCAGGCGGGCATCGAGGTGAAGGGCATGCCCCGCCTGATGATGCTCACCAGGTCCTGATGGGTCGGGAGCGCGCCGCTGCCAGTGGAGCGGACCTTGAACTTGCCGGTCGTGAAATTGCGGGGCCTGGGGCGCAGATGCACGGCCGCATAGCCTTCACCGTCCCCGTTGTCGTTGTGGCACTGCGCACAGTACTTGAGATAGAGCGCCTTGCCGGACTCCCGCTGCGCGTCGGTCCCGACGTCCTGGGCCGCCGCACGCACCGATCCGGTCGGCGCGGCATACCATGCACCGACTGCGACGGCCAACGAGACGATGAGAACAGCGAGCACGTGCTTGTCCGCCGTAGCGCGGAGCGCGGAGGTGGAAGAGGCCATGCCTAGTGGACCTCCTCCTTGGCGCGAGGTTTCTGGCCGGTGAAATCGTAGAGAAAGGCGATCACGTCCCAGATCTCCTCTTCCTTCAGGAACTTCTCCCAGGCCGGCATCGCCGTGTCCCATGGACCTCCTTCTTCAGGAAGGCCAGGCCCCCCCTTGGCGATCCGCCAGAACAGAAACGAGTCGCGCAACATCGCGATCGCCCCCTGGTCCTGGAAGTTGGTCGGGATCGGGTCGAGCGCGTGCACGAACATGCCGTTGCCGGCCAGGGTGTCGCCGTGGCAGAACACGCAGTTCTGGTAATAGATCCGCCGGCCGTTCTCGACGTGTTTGCGGAACTCCGCCGGATTCGACGTCTGGAGCGGCAGGAACGGGATTCTCTCCCGCGTCGAGATTGATCTGCCTTGTTTTGAACGGTGATCTCGGACGGGGATGCCGGATGGACGGTTCGCGGGAAGAAAGGCGGCTGCAGCGGGACGTTCATCTTGACGTAGACGTTCGCTGCCGCCAGCGCCGGGATGGCGACGATCGTCGCGCCAAGGAGTGCCGTGTACCGCTTGTCCGTCATGAACTGGATGAGCGGACGGGACACTTCCTCGCGGCGGTCCTCGCTGGAGGACACGTAGGCCAGGACCGCGATGGTCACGATTCCCATGTAGAGCGAGATCACCGACGAGGGGATCGGCGCCGTGAATCCGAATCGAAGGAGGACGTAGATCCCGGCCCACCAGACGACGGCCCACAACAGCAGGCCGGTTCGACGGAACCGGAGCAGCCCGAACACGACGGCGACGGAGAGGACGACCAGAATGTTCATCGGATAACTCCGCCTTCCGCCGTCGCCAAGGCTCCCGCCTTCGCTGAAGCTATGGCGGGCCGCGGTAGCCTTGGCGGAGGCGGGCCGGCGGACCGCCGTAGCTTCAGCGGAGGCTGGTCGCCCTCACGGGCGGCGGCGAGACGCACGCCATCGTGTCGCGCCGTCGGGTGGTGGGCAGCGATCGGCTGGAGAAACACGCCGGGACGCAGTTGCGCACCCTTCTTCGGAGTGAGAGGCTGCTGCTCCCCCGGTGACGGAGCGGCAGGCGGCGCTGGCTTTGCCGCCGCGCCGCTGTTGTACTTGTGTTTCGTCTGCAGCGTTACCGTCGGCGTGCCGCCAAGTGTCTGGAGCGCCGCAATCACGCAGAGGATCTCCTGGTCGTTGAGGCCGATCGGCGGCACGTTGACCGGGGGCATCGCCGGCGGGAATCCGGGAACGACGAAGGCGAACGGTTCGTACAACGATTGCGTGAGGTACTCGACATCGCTCAGGCCCGGGACGCGGGTTTTCGCCTGGGCGCCGATCCCGCCGAGGTCGGGGAACCGGAGCGCGCCGGTCTTGCCGATCGTGTGGCAGGTCAGGCAGATGCCTTTGCCTTCCATGATCTCGCGGCCGACCTTGACCATCTCGGCGGTAGTCATGTCGCCTCCGAGGGCCGTCTCCTTGGGCGGCAGCACTTCCTTCTGCGGCACCATCTGACCGACATAGCCATAGAACGCGGTCGTCGCAAGGACGAGCGCACCGATCCGAACCATGAGCGGGATTCGCATGAGGTTCGCCTACGCTCCCGGCGTGGCCACGGGGGCCTCCGGCGAGAGCTCTCCATGGCGATGGGGGAAAGCGGTCTGCTCCCCGTAATCGGGGCGATCGTGCAGGCTCGTGATCCAGAACACGACGCCGATCAGGAAGAAGAACGCGAGCACGGTCCCCGAGACGACCTGCGTGGCAAAACCCAGGGTGGGCGTGAACGCGTCAGGGGAGTTGTCCCGAATCACGCCGTAGACGTGCCAGTGCTGCTTGAGCCCGGAGCGCACGTAACCCATCAGCCCCATCAGCCAGGTGAAGGTGACCGCGATGAAGATCAGCACGTACTGCGAGATCGCCGGGATCCGGCCCCAGCGCACGTCGCCGCTCATCCGCGCGCCGCGGAAGAGGAAGACGTCGATGGCGGTGATCGAAATCATCGCGAGCAGGTACCGACAGGACCTGCGGCACGGAGAGCCCGATGCGGACCGTCGCCTCGACGAAGTATCCGTAGACGCCCAGGAAAATCACGAAGACCGCGACGGCCGCAAAGATCACGAGCTGCGCCGCATGGCCCTTCTTCGCCCACGCCACGACCGCCTCTTTTCCGGTCCGGCGGTAGAGCAGGAAGCTCATGAAGGTCGTGAGGATCAGGATGTTGACGGCGGTGTTCTTGGCGGACATCACGCCCAGGTAACCGAGCACCGGGTGCGACGACCCTCCCATCGACCGGATCTCGGACGACGGTCGCGATGATCGATCGGGGCGTCGCCCAGACCATGAAGCAGACCGCGATGGTGATCAGCAGGTACTTGATGACCTTCTGGATCGGCTGCTTCCCCTCGACCCGCCCCATCCCAAGCCAGAGGTAGTAGTTGGCGGCGAGGAAGAGGTTGCCGATCAAGATCGCCTGGATGATGAACAGCCACGAGAAGGCCCCACCCATCATCGTGAGCCCGAGCGTCTGTGAGTAGGCGTAAATCTCCTTTGCCAGCCAGTAACCGGCGAAGGGGAGTGGAAGGAAGGCGCTGATCGCGATGAAGTTGCCGATGTATCCCATCCAGTCGTAGTGCGCGCGCTCCTCGTCGGTGTCCGCCTGCAGGAACTTGAACGCCGCGTAGGCGGCGGCGACCGATCCGCCGAACGCGATGTTCGCGATCACCCGATGGACGTTGATCGGCATCCAGGTGAAATTGTTCACCGCCTCCCACACCGAGGTCACCGCTCCGGTGTCCGACGATCCCCTTGGGCGACATCATGAACGTCAGCCAGGCATTGGCGATGAACATGATCGCCGTACCGACGACGTTGAGGCCAAGCCCGAGGCCGAGATGCACCAGCGGATGGAACTTCCCCCAGCCGTAGTAGTAGGTGTAGAGGAAAAAGGCTTCCGCGAAGAACAGCAGGACGTACGGCAGAAAGGTCGGAGAGAACACGCTCATCATGTAGCTCGTGAACTTCGGATACAGGATGACGAGCATGAACGTCAGTGCCGCCCCGAAGGTCGCGGTGAGCGAGAACGAGACCGAGAGGAGCTTCGTGAACTCGTAGGCGAGGCGGTCGTATCGCTTGTCGCCGGTCTTGTAGCCGATCGCCTCGACGATGAACGCGAAGATGGGGACGGCCAGCACGAACGCCGCGAACAGCAAGTGAAGCTGCGCGACCACCCAGATCGCGACCCGGCTGCCGACGACGGGAAACCTGCGGTACTCCACCTCCGAGTAGGGCTTGGCCGGCTCCTCGGGCTTGTTCTGCGCGTCGAGCTTCTCGCCGGCCACTCCCCCCTGCGGGACCGGCGCCGCAGGTGCCGCGGAAGGAGCTGGCTCAGCCTGCTCCGACGAGGCCGTGACCGTCTCCGCGACCATCGCGTACGCCCCGAGCGCGGCGACCAGAGCGACAAGAACCAGCAGTCTGCGATTCGTCACGGCACCTCTCTCACACGCTGCGCGCGGTCACGCATGTCGCGCTTACGACCCGATCCTGCTGGAAAAACGCGGTGCGGACGCTGCCTCGCTGGAACCGCCTCCCACGGCCGTCGGGCCCCGATCCGCGACGTGACGTGAGCAGGCAGACGGGTAGCGAGGGGAGGGACCGGCCCCGATGGTAGGGCTCCGCGGCACTGTTCGAGAGTTACCCAGGGCCGCGAGTACCGCGATGGAACTGTGACGCCACATCCACGCCTCCAAGGCACTCGGGGCAGGGCGACGACCGAAATCCGCGGAATGCGGCCGCGATGTTACCCATGAACTCTGACGACGGTCAAGCGGGCAGCGCATCGCGCATCGCGAGTGACTCCGCCCTTGACAGCGGCGGTCCCCCAGCGTATGAAGATGCCTCGGCGATTCGGACGGCGCGGGCCGTTTCTCCACCCGTTCGTCCAGAAACACTGCTGGCACCCCTCGTGGATGTCCGGGTGACCTCGTTCGTCCAGCACGACTCGCGGGCCACGGCCCTCGAGCACATCCACGGCGCCGTTGAATTCACGAACCGCTGAACAGGGTGATGTCGATGAAAGCAGTGAGTACTGACCGAAGGAATTTCATAGGGTATCCCACGAATCGCGTGGTCGGGACCATCGGCGACGCCGGCAAGGCGCGCGCCACCATCGACGCGCTCCTCCGGGCCGGCTTCGACCGCAAGGACATCGACATGCTGCACGGCGACGAGGATCTCCAGCGGCTCGATCCGACCGGCGCCGAGCATGGATTCCTCGCGCAGTTTCAACGCACGCTGATCCGGAGCCTGGAGCTCGAAGAATTCAAGAACCTCACCCATCACGTCGAGGACGTGCGGGCGGGCCGGCACGTGATCATGGTGCTGGTGAAGCGCCGGGTCCTGCGCATCGTGGCCTCCGACATCCTGCATCAGCACGGGGCGGAGCCCGTGACGTTCTATGGCCGCTGGGCGTGCGAGGAGCTTCCGTCGACCGCCCAGACCTCGCCGGAAGACATCCCGGTCCTGTTCGCACGGGCGTGGAACGACCGCGATCCGGACGCGATCGCCTGTCTGTTCGACGAGGATGCCGAGTTCGTGAACGTCACCGGCCTGCGGTGGCACGACCGGGAGTCCATCCGACAGGCGCACGCCGCCCGCCTCGGGCGCGGGCTCCACGACTCGACCCTGGCGACCGGCGAGACGAAGGTCAAGCTCCTGTCGCCAGGAGTCGCGGTGGTGCACTCGCAAATGACGCTGTCCGGCGGAGGCCCGGCGGATGCGGTCACGCCGGCCGCCGCGCGCACCACGATTTTCTCGTTCGTCGTGCATCGCGCTGGCGAACGGTGGCTGTGCGCCTCGGCCCACAACACCGACGTGACCCCGAGTCCGGAGACGACCGCATCGATGGGTTCGGCGTAGGGGACCGCGAGCGTCAGCCCGCGCGCACGTAACTACTTCTCCACACGGCTCGGCGCCGGCGCGCGCTGGGAGATCGCCAACCGGACGATGTCCTCGCTCGCGCTGAGAATGTGCAGCTCCATCAGCTCCTGCGCCGCCTTTTCTTCGCGGCGTGCGATCAGATCGATCAGCTCGCGGTGCTCCTCGATCGCCCGCGAGGGGCGTCCGGCCAGCCGGATCGTCTTCGCCATCAGCATCTGGCTCTGCAGATCGACCTGCAACATCAGTGACGACAGGTAGGCGTTGCGCGCCGCCTCGACGATCGCCGCGTGCAGATCGCGATTGTAGATGCGGTAGGCTTCCATGTCGCCGTCGCGCAGCGCCGCTTCGCCGACCGACTGATGCTCGCGCAGCCAGTCGAGCTGCTCCTGCTCGATTCGCGCGCACGCCAGGCGCACGCCGAAGCACTCCAGTGCCGCGCGCATCTCGTAGAGATCGCGCACCTCCTGCTCGGTGAACTCGCGCACGTACCAGCCCTTGTAGGGGAGCTTGACGATCAGGCCGTCGGTCTCGAGCCGATGCAGCGCTTCGCGCACCGGCGTGGTGCTGATGTCGAGTTTTTCCGCGATGGTATCGGGGCGCAGCTGCACGCCGGACTCGATCCCGCCGCCGACGATCCCGCTCCAGAGCGCGCGATAGGCACGGGCGCCGAGCTGCAGGCTCAACGCCAGCGGCTCGAGCGCGAGATCCTTCGGCTTGCCCGCGGGCTTACCACTTGACGTAGACGGCTTTGACATTGGTGAAGAACTCACGGGCGCTCGGCCCGATCGAATAGGCCCCCTGGCCCGACTCTTTGACGCCGCCGAAGGGGACGTGCGCCTGGCTCGCCGTTCCATGATTGATGTGGATCATGCCGGCCTCCACGCGCCGGCTGAACTGATCGATGTAGGTGACCCGTGAGGTGAACAGCGCCGCGGCCAGCCCGTAGCGCGTATCATTGGCCACCGTGATCGCCTCGTCCATGCCGCCCACGCGGAGGATCGGCAGCACCGGACCGAAGATCTCTTCGCGGGCCAGCGGCGAATCGGGCGGCACCCGGTCGAACACGGTCGGCGCATAGAAGTAGCCGTCCTCCTCCAGGTTGGCCGCGAGCGCCGTGCCTCCGGTGAGCAGCTGGCAGCCGGAATCCCGCCCCTGCCGCACGTACCCGTCGACCGTCTCGAGCTGCGCCCGGCTCACCAGCGGCCCCATCGTAGTGCCGGCCTCCAGTCCATTGCCAACCTTGATACGCCCGACTTCCGTGAGAATCCGCTGGACCAGGTCATCGGCCTGCGTATCCAGGACGATGACCCGGCTGATCGCCGTGCAGCGCTGACCGCTGCAGAGGAACGCAGCCGCGACGATCTCACGCGCCGCCGCGTCGAGGTCGTCACAATCGACGACCACGGCCGGATTCTTGCCGCCGAGCTCGAGTTGCACGCGGGCGAGCCGGCGGGCGGCCGCTTCGTAGACCGTGGTCCCCACCTTGGTCGATCCCGTGAACGTGATGCCGCGCACGCGCCGGTCGTTGACCAGCGCCTCGCCCACCACGGCACCCGAGCCCGTGATCAGATTGACCACGCCCGGTGGCAGCCCGGCGCGTTCCAACAGATCCATCAGGTAGACCGCGGACCAGGGCGTCAGGCCGGCAGGCTTGAAGACCACGGTATTGCCAAAGGCGATGGCCGGCGCGATTTTCCTGACCGGCGTGACGACCGGAAAATTCCATGGACAGATCGCCGCGATCACGCCGAGCGGCTCCGCGATCGTGGAACACGACGATCCCGGCCTCTCGCTTGGAAACGCGAACCCGGCCGGGCGGCTCGCTTCGCCGGCCATGAACCGCGCTTCGGCGGCGGCGCGGCCGACCTCGCCTGCCGCTTCCGCCAGCGCTTTGCCTTGCTCCAGCGTGATGATCCGGGCCAGGTCGGTCCTGGCCGCCTCCAGCAGATCGGCGAATCGGAAGAGGATGGCGCCCCGCTGCGGACCCGGTGTTGCGCCCCACGCAGCCGCGGCCCGGTCCGCGGCATCCACCGCAGCGGTGGCATCCGCGCTCGTCGAATCGGCGAACGCGGCCAGCCGCTCGCCGGGGCTGGCCGGATTGCGGATGACATAGTCCGTCCCGGCAGACGAGGCCACGCGCCGCCCGCCGATGACGTTCGAGTAGTGAGGCATCGGCGATGGTTCGACCACGGACGAGTGCGGCGCCGACAGGTCCTTCGTCATGCTGGTGTCCAGGCTAGCCTCCGTTGTCCCTTCTCCCTGATCCCTTGACACGCGACGCTCTCCCTAGAGCGCTCGCCGCAGCACCACGGCGAGCTGGTCCCGGCTCGTCGCGCGCGGATTGACCGTCACGTTACCGCTCTTCATCGCTTCCTCCACCACTCGCTCGACATCGCGCTCGCGAAAGCCACAGTCCGAGAGCCCTTTCGGAATCCCGATCGAGTCGGCGAGGCGCCGGACCGCACGCGCCGTACGCGTCCCCGCGTCGACCAGCGAGTAGCCGTCGAGCGGCTCGCCCAGCGCACGGCCCACCGCGACAAAACGCTCCGGCGCCGCCGGTGAGTTGAACTCCATAACCACCGGCAGCGTGATCGCGATCGCGACGCTGTGGGGAATCTTGAGATCCCAGCTGCCGAGCGGCATCGCGAGCGCATGCGCCAGGCCGAGACGGGTGGAATTCATCGCCATGCCCGCCATCGTGCTCGCGAGCATCATGGCGTAGCGCGAGCGCCGGTCGCGGCCGTTCAAGGCGGCACATCTCAGGTGCGCCCCGATCAGCGTGATCGCTTCGAGCGCGAGCGCCGCGGAGATTGGCTGACAGGCGTTGTTCGTATAGCACTCGATCGCATGCGCCAGCGCGTCGAGTCCGGTCGACGCGGTGAGCGAGGCCGGAAGGTCGAGCGTCAGGTCCGGATCGCACAGCGCCACCGCCGGATACAGCAGCACGCCGCCGATCGCCACCTTGAGCTTCCGCTCGTCGTCGGTGAACACCGACCACAAGCTGACTTCGCTGCCGGTTCCCGCCGTCGTCGGCACCGCAATCATCGGCAGTGGACGGTTCGTGACCTTGTGCAGGCCGACATAGTCGAGCGGCGAGCCGGGATTCGTGGCCAGCGCCGCCACCGCCTTGCCGGTGTCCAGCGCGCTGCCGCCGCCCAGGCCCACCACGACATCGGCGCCGCTGGCCTTCAAGGCGCCCACCGCTTCGCCGATCAGCGTCGATCCTGAGTCAGCGGTGACATTGTCGTAGATGCTGAACGGAATCCCGCTGCGATCAAGGCGGGCCAGGACCCGGTCGACGATACCGGCCGCGCGGATGCCCGGGTCGGTGACGACGAACGCGTGACGGCCGCCGAGGGCTCGCACGTGATCCGGCAGCGAGCCGGCGATGCCGCAGCCGAAATGGAGATCGGTCGGCAGCGGCAGGAAGTTGAAGGTTCTCGTGGGGTCGAGAATCATGCTGGGGCCGACTCCGGCCTGGGCGCCGCCAGCGGCACTGGAAACGCCACGCCCGCCTGACGGCCGAGATCGACGAGTTGCGCCTCGATCGCCGGCGGTAGCGGTATCCCCTGCTCCCGATGCTGCCGTTCGTGCGCGAGCTCGATCTCGCCGGGCACCAGCACCCGCTCGCAGCCGGCGGCTGGCGGGGCGCTCTTGAGCATCGCCAGAATCGCGTCCATTCGCGACCGGAACTCCGCGTCCGGCAGGAACAGGTCGGTCCTGATCGCCGCGAACACGTGTCCGACGTTCTGGACCGCGCCAAGATTCTCGAGCGTGTTCAAGTGGGATGCGAACGCCGCGCCGGTGAGCACGCCACAGAAGATATCGATGATGAACGCAATCGCCGACCCCTTCGGGCCGCCAAAGGGCAGGACCGCGCCGGCCAGCGCCTCATCGGCATTCGTCGTAGGAAAGCCGTCTGGATCGACCGCCCATCCTTCGGGAATCCGCTGCTTCGCATGGGCCGCCACGATGATCTTGCCGCGCGCCACCACGCTCGTGGACGCGTCGAAAATCAGCGGCGGCTCCGCGCCGGCCGGCACGCCGATCGCGAGGGGGTTGGTCCCGAGGAAACGTGTCTTGCCACCGAACGGCGCCATGTTCGGCGGCGCGTTCGAGATCGTCAGGCCGATGCAGCCCCGCTCGACGGCCCGCTCGACGTAGTACGCCGCGGGCCCGAAGTGATTGCTGTTCCGCACGCCGACGAACCCGGTGCCATGCTCGCGCGCCAGCGCAATCGCGGTGTCCATCGCGTACGCGCCAACCACCGGCCCGAGCCCGTTATCGCCGTCGACGAGCGCCGATGCGCTCCCGGCGCCGATGCCACGAATGCCGGGGCGCGCCTTGACCACTCCCGCCCGCACCCGCCCGGCATACACGGGAAGCCGCACCATCCCGTGCGAATCGACGCCGCGGAGCTCCGCCTTCGTCAGGCAGGCGGAGACTTCGCGCGCGTCCGCCGCCGGCACGTCGAACCGCTCGAGCACGCGCGAACTGAAGTCGAACAGGTCCTGATAGGTGTAGCGGTGTTCGTCCAATGGTTTCCTCGGGGCCGTTCGTGGCCGGTATCCGGCCACTCGTCCGTCACTGCTGGCGCGGGTCGACCAGGCCGAGCAACTCGATGGTCGTCCGGCCCTGGCGCAGCTGGTCGATGATCTCCGACTCGCGCGTGCGGCGGCTGATCGCAGTCTCATAGACCGCGTCCAGGCGCTCCTGCTCGACGACGACCAAGCCGTCGGCGTCGCCCAGGATCAAATCGCCGGAGCGGACGGTGGCACCCCCGAGCTGAATCGGCGTGTCCAGCTTGCCCGGCCGTTCCTTCGTGCACGATCCGATCGCCAGGCCGCGGCTGAACACCGGGAACCTGGCCTCTCTGATCGCGTCGATGTCGCGGACGGCGCCGTCAATCACCAGCCCGGCGATGCCCCGCGCCTGCGCTGCCGCGGTCAGGATCTCTCCCCACGCGCCCGTCAGCAGGTAGTTCGTCACGGTGGCGACGATGATGACGCCGGGCGGCGCGTGGGCGACGGCGATGTGCAGCATGAGATTGTCGGCGGGCGGGCACTCGACCGTCGCCGCCACCCCGCATACCCGCGCGCCCGGCCACGCGGGGCGGATCGCAGGATCGACCATTCCCTTCTGCCCCGCCGCTTCGTACAACGTCGCGGGATCGAACGTGGCAAACCGTTCGATGCTGGATGCGGCCGCGGCAGGTGATCTGAAGCGGGAGTTGGCCATGATGCTCTGCTTGTCGTGGTTCGCTCGGAATCCTAGCTTACGCGCGCCGCCGCGTCAGTTCCCGCCCGGCTTCTTGGCCCACGGATTGTTGCCGGTCTCTTTGATGTAGCGCTCGCGGGTGACGTTGTCGAGGAACGGGAGCGATGCGTTGGCGACCTCCTCGGCCCGCTCGCGCGGGACCACCACCACGCCGTCGCCGTCCGCGACGACGACGTCACCCGGGCGAACCAGCACCCCGCCGACCGTCACCGGCCGGTTCACGGACTCGAGCTCGTTGCGTCCGGGCCGAATGCCGCGCGCCAGGCGGCGGAACCAGGTCGGCACCTTGTGGTAGATGATCTCGTCGGTGTCGGCGAGACCGCCACTGGTCACCAGGCCGACCATCCCGAGCTTCTTCCACGACAGGATGTTCGACGACCCGATGCTGCGCGATTCGCCGTCTTCCATCGCGTCGATCACCAGCATGCTGCCGGGCGACAGCACCTTCATGAACGCTTCGGAGGTGACCGTGCTGTACCACTGGCTGATTACCTTCTGCTCCATCTTCGGCTCGCGGCGGTTGGTCGGCACGTAACGCGCCGTCACCGCGATGCCGACGGTCCGGTGCGTGAACTTGTCGGTGTCCTTCCACAGCGCGTGGATGTCCTGGTTGACCAGGCCGATATCCTGCAGCCCGACCACGTCCATCCCGTCGGAGACGTCGGCAACGCGCAGCCACTTGTACATCGCCAGAATGCGGGTGTTGTCTTCCTGGGTGTAGTCCTTGAAGGGAATGAACAGCCGCACCTTCTCGGGAATGGCTTTTTCCGCCGGCTGTTGAGCAAGGACCGTCGCGGCCGGTCCCGTCGTCAGGAGCACCGCGGCCGCGGCCGCTAGCAGCCCGTGGTGCAGGACAGTTCGGATTCGTGCTGGCATGTGCGTAATCGCCTCCATAATGAGCTGACAGTGGGTGCGGCGGGTCCTTTTACCAGATCAGCTTCGCCGCGAGCTGGATGACGCGTCCGGCCCCCGCCCCCGTGATGCGGCCAAACGTGGTCGAGGACAAGGTCGTGTTCGGGTTACCGAAATTCACCTGGTTGAAGGCGTTGAAGAACTCGCCGCGAATCTGCAGGCGCGCCGCACCGACCGGGACGTTGCGCAGCAGGGCGAAGTCGGTGTTCACGTCGCCGGGCCCGTAGATCAGCCCGCGCGGCGCGTTGCCGTAGATGCCGCGCGGCACGTCGTTGAGCGGCACGAACGCCGAGGTGTTGAAGTACATGGCGATCATGTCGGCAGTGGTGGAATGGTCGCGGCGAACGTCACGGGCGGTGGCGCCGGGGACCAGCAGCGCGTACTGACCGTTCGGCTGCAGGATGCCGTTCTGGGCGACGTCGGTGCCCATCGTGAAGACCAGCGGACTGCCGGACTGGATCCGGTGGAAGCCGGTCATGGTCCAGCCGTTCAGCACCGCGCCAAGGAAGGAATTCGAGAACGAGCGCTGCGGGCTCCACACCCACGACGCCGCGACGACATGCCGGCGGTCGAGGAACGACGGCCCCCACAGCGATTCGAGATCGAAGGGGTTCGGAATATTGCTGATCAGACCGGTGGTGTTCTCCGGCTGATTGGTCATGTTCTTCGACAGGGCGTACGAGCCGGAGAACGAGAATTGCCGGGCGAACCGCCGCTCGACCCGCAGCTGCATGCTGTGATACGTGCTGCGGAAGAAGTTTCCCAGCACGCGCGATTGCGCGCTGATCACTCCGGGGCTGGCCGGCACGCGCTGCTCGACGTTCTGCAGTGTCGGCGGCAGGCCGGTGATCGGCGAGTTGATGAAGGGCGCGGCGTTGAAGTAGTTGTGCCCCACCAGCTTGCTGCCAATCTTTCCGATGTAGGCGCCCTCCACCGACAGATTCCGTGTGAGCTGCCGCTGGACCGACACGCTGGCGTGCTGGGTGTAGCTGGTGCGCAGGTTCTGATCGGTGTAGACGATGCGGATCGGCACCGGATACTGGGTGCACCGCAACCCCGGAAAGTCGGAGATTGGCGAGCACCCGAATCGTCCCGGCGATTCCGGCGGCGGCTCGGTCTGCCCGAGCGACCCGAACGGATCCTCGATCCGCCCCTGCCGCAGCTGCGTCGTCCCGCGCCACGGACCTTCCGCCGCGTGGGTCGTCTCGCCGTTGATCTGCTGGTAGAAGAGGCCGTAGCCGCCGCGCACCACCGTCGTGGCATCGCCGTGGACGTCCCAGGCGACACCGAGACGCGGCGCGAAGTTGTTGAGATCGCTGTTGGTGAGACGCGACGGCAGGCCCGGATCGCCGGGGAAGAGAATCCCCTTCGGCGCGTCGGGGACCACCGTGGACTGCACGCCCGGCACCCACGTGGTGTGCCGGCCGCCCTTCTGATCGAACGGGATGAACGGCTCGTAGCGCACCCCGTAGTCGACGGTGAGCCGAGGGTGGACCTTCCAGGCATCACCGATGAACGCCTGGTGTTTCATCGTCGACGGACTGTGATCGGCGATGCCGAACTCGATGGTCGAGTTGTCGAAGGCGCCGACCATGAAATCGGCGATCGCGTTGCCGGTCCTGGTGCCGGTGAAGTTCGCCGAGCGCGTGAGCGCGAGATTGAACTCGAAAATCGGGCGGATGAACTCGTAACCCCACTTGAGCGTGTGGTTGCCGACGTTGAAGGTCATCGTGTCCTTGAACTGCCAGCTCGTATAATCCTGCGCGTTCACGCCGGGGTAGCCCAGGTTGATCGAGCCCGACACGGTGTAGCTCATGCCGCGGCCATCGTTGCCGACGTCGACGTTGACCCCCTGATCGCGCGGCGCGATCTGCGTCACTGCGCCGCCGCCCGACTTCGACGTCAGGTAGGAGAAGGTCGCTTCGTTGACCAGCCGCGGCGAGGCGATGTGCGTGTCGCTGAAGCCGAACTGATTGACGTCGCTGAACAGAGACTGTTGGACGTAGTTCAGATTGCCGGGCCACGAGGAACTGTCGCTGCGGTCGGCGAAGAAGTGCGCGTTCATCTGGTGATTGGGCGACAGGTGGAAATCGGTCCGGGCCATGTACACCGCATGGTCGCGCGGCGCCGGGCTGAGGGAGATCACCGTGCCGGTCGCCGAGGGCGGCACGTACTGATCCAGCAAGCCGCGTGAGACCGGGCTCAGACATCCTGACCGGATGACGTTGCCGGCGATGCACGGCGCCCCGGTGCTGTCGGTGAAGGGGGCACCGGTGATCGGGTTGGTCGGGTTCCGCAGCTGCGTGCTCAGGCTGCTGAAGTCTCCGGCGCGCTGCGCGGCGGTCGGCACGATGGTCTGACTCGAGCCCGCCTCGGCGCGGTCCCACAGCCGCTGGTAGGAGCCGAACCAGAACAGTTTGTTCCGAACGATCGCGCCGCCACCGCTGGCGCCGGTCTGATTCTGCTTCTGTTCCGGCTTGCGCGTCTGGAAGAAGCTGCGCGCGTTCAATGCCGAGTTGCGGTGGAACTCCCACGCCGTGCCATGAAAGTCGTTCGATCCCGCCTTCGACACGATGCTGACCTGGCTGCCGGCGGTGTGGCCGTACTCCGCAGAAAAGTTGTGGGTCTGGATGCGGATTTCCTGCACCGCGTCCGGCGGCGGCGGATTGAAGCCGGTGGTCTGGTTGAAGTGTGTGAACACGGCGCCGTTGAGCGTGAACAGGTTGTGATTCACGTTGCCGCCGTTGACCGACATGATCGGACCCTGCCGGCCGTCGGAGGTGTCCTGGCTCGCACGGATCGCCGTGACGCCCGCATAGGTCCCCGCGAGCGCGACCACGTTGCGGCCGTTCATCGGCAGATCCTGCACGCGCTGGTCGTCGATCAGGTTCGATTGGGTGGCGGTGCGGGTCTCGAGCATCGTGGCGCGCGCCGCGACGTCGACCTGCTCGGAAAGGCCCCTGACTCGCATCGAGAAGTCGAGGCGGACGTTGGCGCCCGCGGTGAGCTCGACGTCTTTCTGCACCAGCGTCTCGAAGCCGCTCAATTCGACCTTCACCGTGTAGCGTCCGCGCGGCAGCGCCTGGAAATCGAAGAACCCGCCGGCGTTGGTCTGCGCCGCCCGGACGAGTTGCTGGCCGCTCGATTCCGCCGTGACCGTGGCGCCGGGAACGACACCGCCGCCCTGGTCCTGGACATAGCCGCTGATCGTGCCTGTCACCTGCGCCACAGCCGAGGCAGGACACCACAGGTACGCCAGCATGAGCACCCACACGGCCGACCGCGATTGCGAGGCGGCCGGAAACAGGCTGCTTTCAATCCGCATCGATTCCAACTCCCCTTCCGTGTCGTCAAGGTTGCGAGTCCGCGGGGCTTTCTCGATATGAAGTTTCAGATAAAATATATTCGAGTCAATCGGCGGACTTTTTAGCGCATTTTCGGGTGGCCGTCAAGGGAAGAGTGCCCGAGCAGGGCAGCGGTCAGGAGGAAGAGCTGAGACCGTCAACAGCTGTGGCCCGCGGCGCACTAGTGCTGTGCTTGCGGTGACGCGCCGGCTCGAACGCACGCGCATCCTGTGCTAGGCTGCGTTTTCGAGGAGGGTTCATGAAAAAGCCAATCGCCGGATCCCTGATCGCCGCCTGCGTCGTCGCCTTCTCAGTGGCAGCCGTTGCGCAGGACGAAAAAAAACCGCCGGCAAAGGAGCACTCGATGACCGGGTGCTTGCAGAAAGGCAGCACCGCCGACACGTTCGTCGTCACCAACACCGAGCCCAAGGGGCCGAAGCTGATCGGCATTGTCGAATCGAAGGACAATCTGGCGCCGCACGTCGGTCACAAGATCACCATCACCGGCGTTGACGTCCCGGCGAAGGAAGCCGAGGGCGCCAAGCCCAAGCCAGACAAGGCGGACCACTACATGAAGCTCTCCGCCGTCAAGCACGTCGCGCCGGCCTGCCCGTAGGCGGTCGCGTCTCCCGCGGCAGACGGTTGCCTCACGGCATCTGCGAAACCGTCTGTCGCCCGTTTGGCCGCCTGCCTCATTCTCGCCGCCTCAATCACAGCGGAGCGCACGCAAGGGATCGACTGTCAGCGCCCGGCGCGCTGGCCAGAGCGCGGCCAGTCCGACGACGATCAGGAACAGGCCGCCGGCCGCAAGATAGGACGCCGGGTCGAAGCTGCTCACGCCGTAGAGCTCGCGGCGGAGCACGCTCGACAGCACCGCCGCCGCGAACAGTCCGGTGAGCAGCCCGGCGGCAACCGGTCGTGACAACTGACCCAGAACCGCCGAGACCACCTGCACTCCGGAGGCGCCGAGTGCCATCCGGATGCCGATTTCCCTGGTGCGCTGGGCCACCGAATACGCCACCAGGCCGACGATCCCCACGCACGCGAGTACCAGCGCGCTGATGCCGAGCAGGCCGACCGCCAGCGCGGTCAGCTCCGTCTCCTGGACCTTGTCGCGGAAGGACGCCTTCAGTAACCGAATCTCCGGCACCAGCACCGGGTCGATGCTCCTGGCCACACCGGCGATCGACAAGGACAGGTCTTCGGCCCGGTTCGCGGCCTTGACGAGCAGCGTGAGGGCGGGCGAATCGTTCACGCCGGCCGGGAAGTAGCCCTCGACCGCATCCGGGTCCTGCAACGCCGTCTGCCGCGCGCTGCCGGCGATGCCGACGACCGTGTGATTCTCGAAGCGCTGCCCCAGGGCCTCCTGACCGGGCCACATCCAACTGGCGAGCGACTCACTGACGATCATCGACCCCTGTTCGGCAGGATGGAACGTGCGTCCCCGGCGGATCGTGATCCCCATCGTCTGGAAGAACTCCGGATCGACGCGGTTCACGTGAATATCGAGCGGGCGGCCGTCCACCACTACTCGCAGCACCGCCTTCCTGCCGCCGAGTGGCGGCTGCGAGGCCGATCCAATCGACTCGACGCCGGGCAGAGCCCGGAGCCGGTTCCGCGCGATGTCGAGATGCGCGGCGGCCCGGCCCGCCGAATAGCCGTGCGAGGCGAGCCGGAAGTCGACCGAGACCACGCGCTCGTACTCGAATCCGGGCGACGCGGAGGTCACGCGATCCAGCGCACGCACCAGCAGCGCCGCGACGACCAGCAGCACACAGCTCGCCGCGACCTGCGCCCCGATCAGGGACTGCCGCAGCACGGTCGATCGACGACGACGGCGTGCGACCTGCAGCGCCGGCGCGAGGCCGAACAGCACCGCGGTGCCCAGGGCCAGGAATACCGCGAAGGCCGCGACCCTCCAGTCGACCCGGGGATCGAGCCACGACGGGGCGCCGGTCATCTTCATCAGACCCTCGAGCGCGAGGCGCCCGACGAACACCCCGGCGGCGGTGCCGAGCGCGGACAGCACGAGACTCTCGGTGAACAGCTGGCGCACCAGCCGGGCCGCGCCGGCGCCGACCGCCGAGCGAATCGCGATCTCGCGGTCGCGCGCCACGCCGCGCGCCAGCAGCAGGCCGCCAAGGTTCGCACAAGCCGCGGTGAGAATCAGCAGAACCAGGGTGCCGGCCATCCCCATGGCCAGTGGCGCCTTGCTCGACGGTGGTGCCCCCGTGCCGCGGCTCGTGCCTCCCCCGCTGCTCGCCCGTCCTCCGGGCGCACTGATGAGCCGCTCGTCGCGCCAGATGTCGTTGGGATGCTGCTCGCGCAGGGTCGCGACCAGCGTTCGGAGCTCCTCTTCCACCACTGCCGCGCCGAGATCGCCGCGCCTCCGGCCCCACACTTTCACGCCCTCTCCGTCGTGCGAGAAGTCGTCGAGCAGCGTGCTGCCCTGGATGAACGTCGGGTGGCTGGCGATCGGCAGCCAGACATCCGGGTCATCGAAGGTGAGGCCGCCGAAACCCCGCACGGCGACCCCGGCAACGGTCACCGGCCTGCCATTCAGCACCATCGTCTTCCCGACCACCGCCGGGTCGGCGCCAAAGCGGCGCTCCCAGAAGTGGTGACTGAGCACCGCCACCGGTTCGGTGGTTGCGCCGTCAACGCCGGGTGCCAACAGCCGACCGACTCGCGCCCCGGCGCCGAGCTCGGCGAAGAAATTCTCGGTCACGAAGTGCGCGCTCAGCGGTGCCAGCTCCTCGTCGATCCGCAGGCGCTCCCGATGCATCGCCAGGACTGCCACAAGCGTTCGACTGTGCTCGCGGATGAAGGCCGCTTCCGGATACGGCAGATCAGTGGCGAACCGGTCCGCGGCGCGGCGCTCGAAGCGCAGCAGGGTGTCTGGATCGCGGACCGGGAGTGGCTTGAGGACCACCAGGTTGAGGAAGCCGAACGCCGTGATGTTGACGCCGATCCCGATCGCCAGGGTCACGATCGCTGCGATCGTGAAACCCGGCGCGCGGCGCAGGGTCCGGGCGGCGTAGCGCAGGTCCTGGCCCAGGCGGTCGAGCCACGTCCATCCCCAGGCGTCACCGGCCTCTTCACGCAGCCGCAGCGTATTCCCGAACCGCTCGCCGCCGTGGCGCGCGGCCATCTCCCGGTGGAAGGCCATCTCGCCCTCGAGCTCGCGCTCGAGACGAGACCGGTTCAACAGGTAGCCGATGCGGCGAAACAGCTCCCTCATCTCTGTGAACCTCAAGCCGTCCGCAGCACGGTGCGAATGGCCTTGTGAACCCGCTCGTAGGCCGACAGCTCGGCGTCGAGCTCCTGCCGCCCGGCCGGCGTCAGGGTGTAGAAGCGGACCTGCCGGTTGGTGTCCGACGTGCCCCATTTCGCTTTGACCAGACCCTGACGCAGCAGGCGCTGCAGCGCCGGATAGAGCGCGCCTTCTTCGACCCGCAGCTCGTCGGCCGACAGCGTGTGAATGCGTTGCGCGATCGCGTAGCCGTGCAGGTCATCCGAGCGGAGCACGCGGAGGATGAGCAGCGCCAGCGCACCTGGAGGCATTTCCGGATAAGGCATAAGCTCGTTATGCCTATGATGGGGTCCGGGTGGAACGATGTCAAGCAGCCGGATCGGCTGGTCCGATCACACCGGATCCATCAAGGCTTCGCGATCATCGGCACCCGCGGATCCGGCGGAGGCCAGCTGGCGCGGAGGTGGGCGTAGCGGGGATCGTCGGTCGCCGCCATCGATCGCACGCTGCCGGCCAGCGTGTTCAGGTAATAGGCATCGACGCCCGGCGACGCCACGAATGGGTGATAGCCCTCGCGCACCAGCACGAGGTCCCCGTGCGCGACCCTGAGGACCTGCTCGTCGCGATCCTGTGAGGTGTAGAGCCGCTGGATGCCGTACCCGTCCGCTCCGCGGAACCGGTAGTAGTACGTCTCTTCCAGGTCCGCTTCGACCGGCGGTTTGTGCTGATCGTGCTTGTGCGGGGGATAGCTGGACCAGTTGCCGGCCGGCGTGAGCACTTCGCACACGAGCAGGCGATCGGCCTCAGCGGCCGGCGGCAGGATGTCGATGATCTGTCGCGTCGCGTTGCCGCCACCGCGCACTTCGAAGCCGCAGTCCTCGGGCCGGATCACCCGCGCCGCGAACCGCTTCGCGGTCGGCGAGCGGCATTCGGCGATCTCGGTGGCGCGCTTCGCGCGTACCTCGAACGCGGTCCGGGGCGGCAGATACACCGCGTGCGGGTAGTCCGAGAACACGTCGCGGCGCGGGCCGAGGCTGACGCGCTTCGGTCGATCGCCGGACCAGGTGATCGACGACAGTCCAGCCAGCAGCACGAGACACACCTCGTCGCCGCCGGTCCGGCCGCTCCAGGTCTGGCCGGCCGCGATCTGCCGCACGGCAAAGCCGACGTATTGCCAGCCGGCGCGCCGCGGCGTCAGCGTCAGCAGCGTGCCGGTTTGCGCCTTCGGCGCTCGACTGTGCAGGAGGTCAAATCCCAAGCTCCAAGCTCCAAATCCCAACCACTCCCAATTACCAAATCCCAAGCCGAAATCCCACATCCCAAATTCTCAACCCTTCTCAATCGCCGATCCCGTTGGCGATTGGGAGTTGGGAGTGGTTGGGATTTGGCGCTTGGAGCTTGGGATTTAGACAGGCGCGGTCACAGTTTTTATCTCCACGCGCGTACCTGTCTTCTGAGCCCGGGTGGCGGCGATCGCCACTCGCAGCGCCTCGACGCCATCGTCCACGGTGATCGGCGGATCGCGATGGTGGAGCACGTTCTGCGCGAAGTTCTCCAGCTGGGCGGCGTAGGCGTCGCCGAACCGTTCCATGAAAAATGGCACCGTGTCGTGCGCGACCTGCCCCTTGGTCATCACCATCAGCGGGGTCTCGCGGAGATAGCCGACCTTGAGCGTGCCCTTGGTGCCAAGCAGTTCCGCGTTGATGTCGTAGCCGTAAATGCCGTTCCGGGTGAGGTCGATGACGCCGAGGCGGCCGCTGGTGAAGATCAGGCTGATCACCGCGTTGTCGATGTCGCCGACGCTCCCGAGCTCGGGATACGCCAGCAGGCCGCCGATCGCCTGGACGGCCGCGACGTCTCCCATGTACCAGCGGGCGATGTCGAAGTCGTGGATGCCCATGTCGATGATCAATCCGCCGCTGGTGCGCGGGTCGGCGTACTCGACCGACGGCCGGTAGGGATCGCGCGAGGTGGACCTGAACACGACCGCGTCGCCGATGGTGCCTTCGTCGAGCCGCTGCTTGGCGGCCGCGAACCCGCGATCGAACCGGCGCTGGAACCCCATCTGAAAGAACGCCGCGGATCGCTCCACCGCTCGCTGGAGCGCCATCGCCTCATCCAGCGAGATGGACAGCGGCTTCTCGCAGAAGATCGCCTTCCCCGCCGCGGCCGCGCCTTCCACGATCGCGCGATGGGTGGACGTGGGCGTCACGATCACCACCGCGTCCACGGACGGATTGCGGAAGATGTCCTCGGGATCGGTTGAACGGTGCTCGACGTCGAGCTCGTTGCCGACCTGGTCCACCGCCGCCGCGTCGACGTCAGACACCGCGGTCAGCCGCAGGCACGGAATCCTGGTCGCCAGGGTACGTGCGTAGACGCGCCCCAGCCTGCCCAACCCGATCAATCCCACATTCAGCTTCGTCCGACGGTCCACGCGTGCTCCCCTTTGAATCTGTGGCTTCCGGCTTTAGCCGTCCCTCGACTCCGCTCGGGACGGCCCTGAGCTTGTCGAAGGGCCGGAAGGACCATGATGTGGCGCCAGGGTCTTCAGACCCTGGCGATCATTTCGTCACCAAAGCAATCGGCACTTTCTGATCCGCCGGAATCGTTTCGCCGCGCAGCAGCTTCGCTGCGCTCTCGACGGCGAGGCGCCCCATGTCGCGCGGCGATTGCGCAACGGAGGCTTCCATCCGCCCCGCCGCGATCGCCTTCCGCGCATCGTCCAGGGCGTCGAACCCCACGACCCGGATGCGCGACGAGCGCCCCGCCGCGGCAATGGCCTCGAGCGCGCCGAGCGCCATCAGGTCGCTGCAGGCGAACAGCGCGTCGGTGTCGGGATGGGCCTGGAGCATGTTCTGGAACACCGTGAACCCCTGGTCGCGCTCCCAGTTGGCCGGCTGACTGGCCACGATCGTCATCCCGGAGTGCTTGGCGAGCGCGTCCCGGAATCCCCGCAGACGCGAGTCGCCGGTCTCGTGTCCGGGAATGCCCTCGAGCACCGCCACCCGCGCCTTCCCGCCGGTCACCTTCGCGAGATGCTCCCCGGCCAGCCTGCCCCCCTCGTAGTTGTCCGAACCGATGAACGAGGCCAGCTTCAGATTGTTGTCGGCCGCCGCCTTCGGATCGACCCGCGTGTCGACGACGACGACCGGGACGTTGGCGCGGTTCGCCTTGGCGATGACCGTGGCGACTTCGCGCGACCCGCTGGGCGTCACGATGAGCGCTCGAATCCCGGTCTGGAGCAGATTCTCGATGATCTGCACCTGCTTCTCGACATCGATCTCGCGCTCCGCCGCCTGCACGACGAGCTCGACGCCGGCCGTGCGGGCCGCGTCCTCGGCGCCGCGCTGCATGTCGAGAAAGAACGGGTGATTGAGCGTCTTCATGACGAACGCCACCCGCGGCGCCGCGCCGGCCGTCTGGGTCGAGCTCCCCCGGTTGCATCCGGCGGCCAGTGTCAGGACCGCGAGCGCGAGGACTGCGTGTCGAACCGTTCTTCGCATCAGACCATCCTTTGTCCAGCGGGTGACTCGGGTGTCAGGCAGTGAATCGTGAACGCCCCGGGCGGCGTGGGTGGTGTCAGGCAGTGAATCGTGAAGGGTACTCGCCGCAGACATTCACGATTCACTGCCTGACACCCGAGTCACCAGCGGCGGCGCTTCAGCCCCATGTCCACCGTCACCGCACCGATGATGACCACACCGATCACCACCTGCTGCACGAACGACGACACGTTCAGCAGGTTCAAGCCGTTCCTCAGCACGCCCATGATCAGCGCGCCAACCAGAGTCCCGGTCATCGAGCCTTCGCCGCCCAGCAGGCTCGATCCGCCGATCACCGTCGCGGCGATGGCGTCCAGCTCGTACATCGTACCGGCGGTCGGCTGCGCCGAGTTGAGCCGCGCGGTCAGCAGCACCGCCGCCGCCGCGCTCGCCACCCCGGCGACACCGTAGACGGCGGTCTTGTAGAACCGCACCGGGACGCCCGACAGCCGCGCCGCTTCCTCGTTGCCGCCAATCGCATACGTGGCCCGTCCGAACACGGTCCGCGTGAGCACGAAGTGGGCGAAAGCATAGATCACAATCGTGATCAGCACCGGCGCCGGGACGCCCAGCACCCGCTCGGTCGCGAGCGCGCGGAACCCGTCGCTGAAGCCGGAGATGGGACGGCCCTCCGCCAGCATCAGCGCGGCACCGCGGGCGACGCTCATCATGCCGAGCGTCGCAATGAAGGGCGGCAGCCGGCCGACGGTGATCAGGAGGCCGTTGATCAGGCCGCACGACAAGCCCGACGCGAGGGCAATCCCGATCGCGATCGGTGCCGGCAGGCCGCTCTCGAGCGCCAGCGCCAGGCCGATCCCGGCGACCGCCAGCACCGAGCCGACCGACAGATCGATCCCGCCCGAGATGATCACGTAGGTCATCCCCATGGCGACGATGGCGTTGAGGGCGGTCTGCTCCAGGACGTTGAGCAGGTTCGACACCGTCAGGAAGTGCGGCGTCGCGCCCCACAGAATCGCGCACAGCGCCAGCAGGCCCGCGAACGTCCCCAGCTGACGTCCGGCGTAGGTGCCGAGCGCGCGTTTCCGGCGCACCGCTGCGGAGGACTCGTCCGGAGCGCGATCGGCCGTGGTCATGCCGGCACACCGAGCGCGGCCTGCAGGACCGCGGCGTCCGTGGCCTCGCGTGCGGCGAGCGCGGCGACCACCCGCCCGCCGCGCATCACGAGAATGCGATCGCTCATGCCGAGCACTTCCGGCAAGTCGGACGAGATCATGATCAGGCCCGCTCCGCTCTCGACCAGACGGTTCATCAGCAGATAGATGTCCTGCCGGGCCGCCACGTCGATCCCGCGCGTCGGCTCGTCGAAGATCAGGATGTCGGCGCGGGCCGCGAGCCACTTCGCCAGCACCACTTTCTGCTGGTTGCCGCCGCTGAGATTCAGCACGAGCTGGTCGGCTCCGGGAGTACGGATCCGCAGGCTCGCAATCGCCTCGGCCGCCTCGCCGCGTTCCTTGGCGCCGTCGATGACGCCGACGCCGAAGCGGGCGAGCGCGGAGAGGTGAGAGACCGAGACGTTGCGTTCGAGCGAGAGCGGCAGGACCAGTCCGTGCTGCTTGCGGTCCTCGGGCAGGAACCCGATCCGGCAGCGCACCGCATCGGCCGGCGAACCGATGATCGCGGCAGTTCCCCTGATGACGATCCGTTTCTCATGGACCGGATCCGCTCCCACGAGCGCGCGCGCCAGCCGCGTGCGCCCGGCGCCGGCGAGGCCGGCGATGCCGAGGATTTCCCCACGGCGCAGGACGAACGAAATGTCCTCGAGACCGCCGCCGTGAATGCGATCGACCCGGAGGAGCTCCTCGGCACCGGGCGCCTGCGCCCGGCGCGGATAGTGCTCCGACACCTCGCGGTCCGCCATGAGCCGGACCAGATCCGGCGCGGTCACGTCGGCGATGTTGCGGGTCGCGACGTGGCAGCCGTCGCGGAGCACCGTCACGCGATCGCCGATTCGAAACACCTCGTCCATCCGGTGCGAGATGTAGACGACCGCCACGCCGGTCGCGGTCAGGCGCTCGATCGTCCGGAACAGCTCGGCGACTTCGCGCTGGCTCAGCGCCGAGGTCGGTTCGTCCATCACGAGGATCCGCGCCTTGTCTGACAGCGCGCGGGCGACCTCGACCATCTGCTGCTGCGCGAGGCGGAGGCTGCGCACCGGCGTGTCGCCGTCGATCCGGACGCCAAGTCCATCGAGGATGCGGCGCGCCTCGTCTCGCATGCGCCGCGAATCGACGATGCCCGCCCAGCGGGTCGGCGTCTTGCCGAGGAAGATGTTCTCGGCCACCGACAGGTGGGGCACGAGGCTCAGTTCCTGGTAGATCGTGCTGATGCCGAGCTTGCGAGCCCGCAACGGACTGTTGAGCTCGACCGGTTTGCCATCGAGCAGGATCTCGCCGGCGTCTGCTCGAACCGCGCCGCTGAGAATCTTCATCAGCGTCGACTTGCCCGCGCCGTTCTCGCCCGCCAGGACATGGACCTCGCCGGCACGCACGTCGAGGTCGGCGCGGATCAGCGCGCGCGCGCCGGGATAGCGCTTCGAAATCCCGCGCATCTGCAGAACCGGCTGCTCGCTCGTGCTGGTCATCTGGGAGTGGAGAGTGTAATGGTACCGGGTTGTATCGCGACGCTTGCCACTCTAGCGCCGCGTGGCGCCGGGGCGCTTTCAGCCGCGGATGGGTAATTCGAGGCCCGGTGAATTCAACAGGAGGGCCAGGCGATCAGGAGAAAGAAAATCATTGGTTTCCTCCTGACCTCCCGGCCCTCCTGTAAAAAGCTCACCGGCCAGCGAATCACCCGATTTGCCGCTGAAAACACCGAGGTGCCGCGACTCACGGGGCACTGGGACTGACGGTATTGCTGCTAGACTCCCGGCCGTCGAACTATCATCGAAGGACATCATGCCCACCACCCGGCGCCTGACGATGGGTCAGGCGATCGTTGAATTTCTGATCGCGCAATACACCAGCCTCGACGGCGAGGAACAGCCGTTCTTCGGCGGAGTGTCCACCATCTTCGGCCACGGCAATGTCGCGGGCATCGGCCAGGCGCTGCTCCAGGCCAAGGACCGGCTGCCGTGCTATTTCCCGCGGAACGAGCAGGCGATGGTCCACACCGCGGTCGGCTTCGCGAAGATGGCGAACCGCCGGCGCACACTGGCCTGCACCAGCTCGATCGGACCGGGCGCCACCAACATGCTGACCGGCGCCGCGCTGGCGACCATCAACCGGTTGCCGGTCCTGCTGCTGCCGGGCGACATCTTCGCCACGCGCGGACCCGCGCCGGTCCTGCAGCAGCTCGAGTCTCCGGGGTCGCAGGACGTGTCGGTCAACGACTGCTTCCGGCCGGTGTCGAGGTACTGGGATCGCATCAACCGGCCGGAACAGCTGATCACCGCACTGCCCGAGGCGCTGCGCATCCTGACCTCGCCGGCGGAGACGGGCGCGGTCACGCTGTGCCTGCCGCAGGACGTCCAGGCCGAGGCCTTCGACTACCCGGAGGCGCTGTTCCGCAAGCGGGTCTGGACGATCGCGCGCCCCCGCCCGGACGCGGATCTGCTGCGGCAGGCCGCAGCCTGGCTGCGCTCAGCCAGCTCGCCGGTGATCGTCGCCGGCGGCGGCGCCATCTACAGCGAGGCGACCGCCGCGCTCGCCGGGTTCGCGGCGGCGACCGGCATTCCGGTGGTCGAGACGATGGCCGGCAAAGGCGCGCTCCGGTTCGATCACCCGCAGGCGCTGGGCGCGGTCGGGGTCACCGGCGCCGCCGGTGCCAACCGCATCGCACGCGACGCGGACCTCGTCATCGTCGTCGGCTCGCGGCTGAGCGACTTCACCACCGCCTCGAAGACCGCCTTTCAACACCCGGAGGTCCGGTTCGTCAACGTCAACATCACCGCGTTCGATGCGGGCAAGCACCAGGCGCTGGCGCTGGTCGGCGACGCGCGGGCGACGCTCGATGAATGGCTGCCGCTGATGCAGGCCTGGCAGACGCCGTCCGAGTACCAGGAGCGTGTCGCTCGCGAGCAGCGCGAGTGGAACGCCGAAGTCGATCGCGTCTACTCGGCCACCGGCGGGCCGGTGATGAGCCAGGCGGAGGTGGTCGGCATCCTCAATGCCTTCACCGGTCCCCGCGACGTGATCGTCAACGCCGCCGGCAGCCTGCCGGGTGACCTCCACAAACTCTGGCGGGCGCGCGATCCGAAGCAGTACCACATGGAGTACGGCTACTCCTGCATGGGCTATGAGGTCGCGGCCGGCCTGGGGGTCAAGCTGGCGGCGCCCGACCGCGACGTCTACGTCCTGGTCGGCGACGGGTCGTACCTGATGATGGCGCAGGAGATCGCGACCTCCATCCAGGAAGGCGTCCGCCTGATCGTCGTGGTCTTCGACAACCAGGGCTTTGCGAGCATCGGCGGGCTGTCGCAGGCGGTGGGCTGCTCGGGCTTCCTGACGCGATACCGGAGGCGCGACCCCGGTACCGGCCTCCTCGGCGACGAGCCCGTCGCCGTGGACTTCGCCGCCAACGCCGAATCACTCGGCGCGCGCGCCATCCGTGCGTCCACGCCGCAGGCGGTTCACGCGGCGCTCGAAACCGCCCGCGGCGCCGACCGCACCACCGCCATCGTCATTCCCGTCGACATCGAGCAACGGGTTGGCGGCTACGAATCGTGGTGGGACGTGCCGATCGCCGAGGTCTCTACCATCGGTGCGGTGCAGAAGGCGCGCGACGAATACGTTCGGGCGAAAAGAGCAGAGAGAGACTTTCTGTAGCTGCCAGTTTCCGGTAGTCAGTGAGCAGTTCGCAGTCAACTGTCACTGGCAACTGAAACTGACTACTGCCAACTGGTGACTGGGAACTGACCACTACACATGATCAAGATCGCCAACGCTCCCTGCTCGTGGGGCGTGCTCGAGTTCGAATCGAAAACGGCGAGTCCGGGCTTCGCGCGGGTGCTCGACGAGATCGCGCAGACCGGCTATCTCGGGACCGAGCTGGGCGACTGGGGATTCATGCCCACGGACCCCGGGCCGCTCGGGGACGAGCTCGCGCGGCGCGGGCTCGACATGGTGGGCGCGTTCGTCACCACCCGGCTCGTGGACTCACGATTCTACGGCGAGACTCGCGAGCGCGCCGTGTTGACGGCCCGGCTGCTGGCTTCGGTCGCCGGCCGAATCGCTCCCGTCATCGTGCTGTCGGACGAGCCCGCCGCCGACCCCACGCGCACGCTGGCGGCGGGCCGTGTGACGCCCAATATGGGCCTCCCGGCCGAATGGTGGGAGGAGGCGGCGGAAGGCGTCGAGCAAATCGCGCGGGCGGTGCGCGACGAAACGGGACTGCTGACCGTCTTTCACCATCACTGCGCGACCTTCGTCGAGACACCGCAGGAGATCGACGCCGTGATGGAGCACACGGATCCCACGCTCGTCGGCTTGTGCCTGGACACCGGCCACGCTGCCTACGGCGGCGGGTCTGCCGTGGAACTGCTCGCTCGCTACGGCGACCGCATCCGGCATGTCCACTTCAAGGATTGCGAACCGCAGGTTGCAGAGCGCGCGCGCCTGGATCAGTGGGATTACCAGACCGCACTGCGGAATGGGCTCTTCTGCGAGCTGGGGAAAGGCTTGGTCGATTTCGCCGCGGTGCTGCGGGGACTCGAGCAGGCGGGCTACGGCGGCTGGATCGTGGTCGAGCAGGACGTCCTGCCGGGCATGGGGGCGCCGCTCGACAGCGCCCGGCGGAACCGTCAGCACTTGCGGGACATTGGGATCTAGAATGTGTCAAATCCCAAGCTCCAAACCCCAAATCCCAACCACTCCCAACTCCCAACCTCCAATGCTCGAGGAAGGGCCGCGGATTTGTACAGCCTTGTTTGGGATTTGGGATTTGGGACTTGGGTTTGGGACTTGGGTTTGGGATTTGGATGTTGGAAGTGGTTGGGATTTGGGATTTGGAGCTTGGGATTTGACTGCGTGAGCGCCTAATGACGTCCTACAAAAGTTCACTCCATAAGATGACCCAGACGACCTCCACGTGCTTGTGGAACGACTCGTCTTCCTTGGCCGAACTGGGCTATGCGATCGATCACGGCGCGGTCGGCGCCACCTGCAACCCGGTGATCGTGGTCGAGGTGCTCAAGAAGGAAATGCAACTCTGGAAGGACCGGATCCTGGAGCTGATCCGGTCGATGCCTACAGCGACCGAGCACGACGTGGCCTGGAAGCTGGTCGACGAAATGACGGTCAAGGGCGCCGAGCTGCTGAAGCCGATTTTCGATGCGCACGCCGGGAAGAACGGCCGGCTGTCGGTGCAGACCGACCCGCGGTTCTATCGCGACCCCGACGCTATCGTCCGCCAGGCCGAGCAATTCTCGGCACTCGCGCCCAACATCATCGTCAAGATTCCGGTCACGGCGGCAGGGATTCCCGCGATCGAGGAGGCGACCTGGCGCGGTATCAGCATCAACGCCACGGTGTGCTTTTCGCTGCCTCAGTGCGTCGAGGTGGCCGAAGCGTTCGAACGCGGACTCGCCCGCCGCATCCGTGAAGGCAAGGACATCAGCACCATGGGCTCGGTCTGCACGATCATGGTGGGGCGGCTCGACGACTGGCTGAAGACCTACGCCGACAAACACGACGTCAGCGTCGATCCCGGCGTGCTCGAATGGGCGGGCGTCGCGGTGTTCAAGAAGACCTATCGCCTGTTCAAGGAGCGCGGCTATCGCATCCGGCTGCTCTCCGCCGCTTTCCGCAACCACATGCACTGGAGCGAGCTGATTGGCGGCGACGTGGTGATCTCCCCGCCGCATCTGTGGCAGAAGCGCTTCAACGCCTGTGACGTGCCGGTGGAACCGCGCATCGACACCCCGGTGGCGCCGGCGATCGTCGCGGCGCTGGAGAAATTCCCGGATTTCCGCCGGGCCTTCACCGAAGGCGGCCTGGCGCGCGAGGAGTTCGACACGTTTCCGCCGACGCGGCGGACCCTCCGCCAGTTCATCACCGCGTGCCACGACCTCGACGGGCAGATCCGCGAGCTGATGCTGCCGAACCCCGATCTGACTGGCGGGTGAAAGTCATCCTCTTCGGCGCCACCGGCATGGTCGGCGCGGGCGCGCTGCGCGAAGCGCTGGCCGACCCGAGCGTCGAGGCCGTGCTCAGCGTCAGCCGGCGACCCTGCGGCGTGCAGCACGCGAAGCTGCGCGAGCTGCTGCTGCCCGACCTCTTCGACTTCGCCTCCGTCGAACCGCAACTGGTGGGATGGGACGGCTGCATCTGGGCGGTCGGTATCAGCTCGATCGGCCTGGACGAGGCGGCGTATGCCAGGGTGACCGAGCACCTCACCCTGGTCTGGGCGCGAGCGTTGCTACGAATCAACCCGGACTCGAGCTTCTGCTACTGCTCGGCGGCGGGCGCCGGCGGGCAGACGATGTGGGCACGGGTGCGGCAGCGGGTCGAGGGTGCGTTGCGCGAGATGCCCTTCAAGCATGCCGGCTCCGTGCGGCCCGGCTTCATACAGCCCGGGCCCGGCATAAGCAGCACCGTCCGGTTCTATCAGACCCTCATCGTCCTCGGCCGCCCGCTGTTCCCGCTGCTGGTCAGGCTGCTGCCCTCGCTGGCCACGACGTCGGAACGGCTCGGCCGCGCCATGCTGCGCGTGGTCCAGGGACGCGCGGATCGATTCATCCTCGAGTCTTCGGACATCAATCGGATCGGCGTGTAGCCGGGAGCCGTCCGCGGTCCGCGATCCGGACCCCACGGACCACGGATCGCGGACTGCGGACTACGGACATCGGACGGCGGGTTCGTTCCCAGCCAACACTCGGGCGATAATGCCGCGCCATGTGGAACATCACCCTGCCCGTCGCCCTGATGCTGACGCTGCTCCAGGCCACTCCTCCGCCGGCGCAGCCCGCGCGCCGCGTGGCCATCACCATAGACGATGGGCCGGTGGTCGGCGAGATGGGAGACCTGGCACGTTTTCAGCGCATCTCGAGCGGTCTGATCGGATCACTCGCCGCTGAAAAAGTCCCGGCGACGATCTTCATCAACGAGCGGCAGCTGAACGTTCCGGGCCAGCGCGACGCGCGCGCCATGGTGCTCGAGCAGTGGCTCGACGCCGGCTTCGACCTCGCCAACCACACCTACTCTCATCCGAGTCTCAACCAGGTTCCGCTCTGGCAGTACCAAGACGACGTGGTCAGGGGAGATGTGATCATGCGCCCGCTGGTGGAACGGCGCGGGCGGAAGCTCGAATGGTTCCGCTATCCGTTTCTCCATTCCGGCACGACCGAGGAAGTCCACCTAGCGGTCATGGATTTTCTGGCCGGGCGCGGCTACCGCGTCGCACCCGTGACCGTCGATTATGCGGACTACACGTTTGCCGGCGTGTTCCGCAATCAACGCATGGCCGGAGACGAGGAGGTCGCGGAACGGATCAAGCGCGCGTATCTCGAGCAGGTCGATCTCGGCTTCGAGTATGCGGAGCGGGCGTCCACCGAGCTCTTCGGGCACGAGATCCCGCAGATCCTCCTCATACACTGCAACGAGCTGAACGCCCTGACGCTGCGCGACACCATTGCGCGGTTGCGGAAGCGCGGATACACCTTCATCACGCTGGGCGAGGCGATGGCGGATGCCGCGTACGCGCGTCCCGACACGTTCGCCGGCCCCGGCGGATCGTGGCTGTCGCGGACGGCCACGGCAATCGGCCGGAAGCTCACGGGAGCGAGGCCGCCGATTCCAGAATGGATTACGCGCATCGGAACCGACGCCGCGTCACGGGCGCGGACAGAAACGCCGCGTCCTCCCGCGTTTCGAGAGGATTGGAAGGAGACTCCAGCGGCGACGCCGGTGACCCAGGAACACGTCGCGAATCCGGATCTGATCCTGACGGTGCACGGCCCGGGACGAGACGGTGTGAAGAAGAGCCATCACGATCAGCCGGCTGACGACCCGTATTACCTCTGGTCGGGCGACGCCAAGGCGCCCTGGGCCGTGTCGCTGCGGCACCGGCGCGGGCCGATCGATCTCTCCGGTCCCGCCCGCATCCGCTGGCGCGCGAAACAATCGGGCTTCTACGAGCTCCGCCCGATCGTTCAGGTCGGTCCGGATCAGTGGCTGGTCGCCGATCAGAGCGATGGCCCCGCGGCGGACTGGCGCGAGCGCGAATTTCCGGTCTCCAACCTGACCTGGCGCGTCCTGGACATCACCCGAATCGTCGAAGGCCGGCCGGTCGCGATGCCGGATCTGTCCAAGGTGCTCGCCGTTGGTGTGACCGACCTGCGGGCCGGCGGCGGCACGCCCGCCAGCTCGCGGCTGGATTGGATCGAGGTGTACCAGGGAGCCCAACGGAGGTGACGGAGGTACCGGATCTCAAAAACGGAGCAACGAAGCCAACGGAGAAAACGAAGAAAACAAATATTTTTCTTTTCCGTTCCTTTGTTATCTCCGTTGCTCCGTTTTTGAGATCTGTTCCTCCGTCACCTCCGCCCGCTCGTCGGCGGCCGATACGCGCGCAAGACCTTGATGGGAGGATCCGGTTCGACCAAGCCCGGCGGCAGACCGGAGTAGACTGCGTTGACACAGTCGAATGCGACTCTTACCCCGGCTGATCGTGGGCATGATTCTCGTGGGCACCGTGTCCGCGTACGCGCAGTGGGGCTTTCGTGAGGGCAGCGTGGCGCCCCGGTTCGCGCCGCCGGTCATGCCGGATGGCGGCTTGACGTTCTGTCGTCTCATGTACGCGCGCGTGCGCTCCGAGCCATTGGGCATGGGATGGATGACCGACTATCCCTATGCCGAGATCAACCTGTTGACGCGGGTGTCCGAGCTCACGAGGACGCCGATCAGCCGGGACGAGCGGGGACAGCCGAATTCGTGGGTCGTCCGGCTCACCGACGCTGCACTCTTCAACTGCCCGTTCACGGTGGCGTCGGACGTCGGGACGATGGGGCTGACGCCGGAGGAGCGCGAAGGGCTTCGGCGGTACCTGCTCAAGGGTGGCTTCTTGTGGGTGGATGATTTCTGGGGGACTGAGGCCTGGGATCACTGGAGCACCGAGATCGCCAGCGTGCTGCCGCCCGCCGAGTATCCGATCCGCGACGTGCCGCATGACGACCCGGTCTTCCGTACCCAATTCACCCTCGATCACGTCCCACAGATCACCAGCATCCAGTTCTGGCGCATGGTCGCAGGAACGACGACATCCGAGAGAGGCACGGACAGCCAGGAGCCGCACCTCCGCGCCATTCGCGATCGGCACGGACGAATCATGGTCATGATGACTCACAACACCGACGTTGCGGACTCCTGGGAACGCGAAGGCGAAGACCCGGCCTTCTTCCGCCAGTTTTCTCCCGCCGGGTATGGCCTGGGGATCAACGTCGTCCTGCACGTGTTGACCCACTGATACATTTGTTTCGCAATATGGTCTCCTCCCAAGCACCCGCCCGCCGTAGCGGGCACCCCGCCGACAGCCACGACCTGATCCGTGTCCAAGGCGCCCGGGTCAACAACCTGAAGGATGTCAGCGTCGAGATCCCCAAGCGGCGGCTGACGGTGTTCACCGGCGTCTCCGGATCGGGCAAGTCGTCGCTGGTGTTCGGCACCATCGCCGCGGAGTCGCAGCGGCTGATCAACGAGACCTACAGCGCGTTCCTGCAGGGATTCATGCCGACGCTGGGCCGGCCCGAGGTCGACGTGCTGGACGGGCTGACGACCGCCATCATCGTCGACCAGGAGCGGATGGGGGCCAACTCCCGGTCGACGGTCGGCACCGTCACCGATGCCAACGCGATGCTGCGGGTGCTGTTCAGCCGCCTCGGCAAGCCGCACATCGGCTCGTCCAACGCCTTCTCGTTCAACGTCCCGTCGGTCCGCGCGGTCGGGTCGATCACGGTCGAGAAGGGGGCCGGCAAGACCGAGAAGCGCGTCTTCAGCGTCAATGGCGGCATGTGCCCGCGTTGCGAGGGCATGGGCTCGGTCACCGACATCGATCTGAAGCAGCTATACGACGACAGCAAGTCGCTGAACGAGGGAGCGATCACGATCCCCGGCTACACGGCCGACGGCTGGCACGTGCGCATCTTCGCGGCGGCCGGCCTCGACCCGGACAAACCGATCCGCAAATACACCAAGAAGGAGCTCCACGACTTCCTCTACAAGGAGCCGATCAAGGTGAAGGTCGAAAAGCTCAACCTCTCCCACGAGGGGCTGATCCCGCGGATCAAGAAGTCCATCCTGTCCAAGGACGTCGACGCGATGCAGCCGCACATCCGGGCGTTCGTGGAGCGCGCGGTCACTTTCGCCATCTGCCCCGAGTGCGGCGGCACCCGGCTCAACGAGACCGCCCGGTCCTCGAAGATCAAGAAGATCAACATCGCCGACGCCTGCGCGATGCAGATCAGCGACCTGGCCGAGTGGGTGCGCGGTCTGAACGAGCCGTCCGTCGCCCCGCTCCTGGCGGCGCTGCGCCAGACGCTCGACTCGTTCGTGGAGATCGGGCTGGGCTATCTCAGTCTCGACCGGCCGTCCGGCACGCTGTCGGGCGGTGAGGCGCAGCGCACCAAGATGATCCGCCACCTGGGATCATCGCTCACCGACGTGACCTACGTCTTCGACGAGCCCACGATCGGACTGCACCCTCACGACATCCAGCGGATGAACGACCTCTTGCTGCGGCTGCGCGACAAGGGCAACACCGTCCTCGTAGTCGAGCACAAGCCGGAGACCATCGCGATCGCCGACCATGTCGTCGACCTCGGCCCGGGCGCGGGCACCGCCGGCGGCGAGGTGATCTTCGAGGGCACCGTCGATGCCCTGCGGGCCGGCGGCACGCTCACCGGGCGTCACCTGAGCGACCGGGCGGCGCTGAAGCCGTCGGTGCGCAGACCCGTCAGGTGTCATGAAGGTGCGCGCCGCCCGCACGCACAACCTCAAGGCCGTCGACGTCGACATCCCGCTCGGCGTGCTGGTGGTGGTGACGGGCGTCGCCGGGTCGGGCAAGAGCTCACTGATCCACGGCTCGGTGAGCGGCCGCGACGGAGTGGTGTCGGTCGACCAGACGCCGATCCGTGGCTCGCGGCGGAGCAACCCGGCCACCTACACCGATCTGCTGGAGCCGATCCGCAAGGCGTTCGCGAAGGCCAACGGCGTGAAGCCCGCCCTGTTCAGCGCCAACTCCGAGGGCGCCTGTCCGACCTGCAACGGCGCCGGGGTGATCTACACCGACCTCGCGATGATGGCCGGCGTCACCACAGTCTGCGAGGACTGCGAGGGCCGGCGGTTCCAGGCGTCGGTGCTGGACTACCGCCTTGGCGGGCTCAACATCGCGGAGGTGCTCGACCTGTCAGTCGCAGATGCGGTCCGCTTCTTCGACACCGGCGAGGCGAGGACGCCGGCGGCGCACGCGATCCTGCAGCGCATGGCGGAGGTCGGGCTCGGCTACCTGCGGCTCGGCCAACCGCTCACGACGCTGTCGGGCGGCGAGCGGCAGCGGCTCAAGCTCGCGACGCATATGGGTGCCGAGGGCGGCGTCTACGTGCTCGACGAGCCGACCACCGGGTTGCACCTGGCCGACCTCCGCCAGCTGCTCGGGCTGCTGGACCGGCTGGTCGACTCCGGCAAGTCGGTCATCGTGATCGAGCACCACCAGTCGGTGATGGCGCACGCCGACTGGATCATCGACCTCGGGCCCGGCGCGGGGCACGACGGCGGGCGGATCGTGTTCCAGGGCACGCCGGCGACCCTGGTGGCGGCGAGGTCGACGCTGACCGGCGAACACCTGGCGGCATTCGTGGGTGGTCAGCCTTTGCTCGCTGGGACGTGACACGCGTCCGCCTCCGCTCGCCCGCCGCGAGGCCACAAACTTCACTCATTTGGCTGAAGGCGCCAAGGTTCGGGGGCACCGAACCTTGTAAGGAGTGTTCCGTTCTCGGACACCGGACAGTCAGCGGTCGCAGTACGTCATTTCAGAACGCTCTGGTAAACCGCAGCCCTGTCACGTTCGGCTCCTACAAACTCATCTGGCCGTGCAATTGCTACAAAGAGTCCTAAAGAGTACGTAATTGCCTGATGGAAAACGCGGGCTCTGCATCAGCCGCCGGCAATTTCTGCCGATTCAACCAACGCACTTATCAGTTCTTTAGGAGAAACGCTGTGAGCACGAAACATCTGCTGAGGGCGGCCATGGTAGCCGCCGGCCTGGTGACGATTCCGTCGTTCGCCGCTGCGCAGGATACGGCCAACGGGACCCTGACCGTCACGGCGACCGTGGAGAGTTCCATCGCCCTGACCTTCGAAAACGAAACCGGTGGCGTTGCACTGGCTGGTGCCGGCACCAATGCGGCCACCATGGCGCTCGGCGCCATCTCCGCCTACAACACCGTTTCCACCCCCGGTGTGACCCGGACGGTCTCGGCGACTGACTTCACCGTCAGCTCTCCGTTTGCCGTGAGGGTCGTCAAGGCGAACAGCCCGAGCAGCGCGAGCTACACGCTGGCCGCGGCCCTGGCATCGGCGGACGCCTCGAACACCTGGCGCATCAACGCGACGGCACTGTCGACGGCAAGCGCGAACCTCGGTTCAGCATATGCATACGCTTCCGCCGTAGCGCACACGATGTACCTGACCGTTCCGTTCTCGGCGTCGACCGGGGCGATCAGCAAGGTCGTCAACTTCACCGCGACCGCGAACTAGGGGTTCCGCCTCGAGGTGAAACCCACTGGAGTGTCAAGGTGAGCGGATTTCTCGGACGTCACTTCCGATGGAGCCTGGTGCTGGGGTTCGTGTTCCTCCCGGCACCGGTCTTCGCTCTGCTCATCTCGATGTCGTTCGAGTCGGTGCCGGGCTCCGTGCCGCTGACCGGCTCGGGGACCAACGCCACCCTGAATTTCGGCAGCGTGTCGGCGTTCGAACCGGTGGGCGCCGGCGTGACCCGGACCCCCGGGGCGTTGAACTACACGATCTCCACGCGTTTCGGGGTGCGCGGCAATCATCTCCTCGCTGGAATTTTGAGCCCGAACTATACGTTGCAAGCGCGCCTGCGGAATCCGCATACGCTCACCTGGCGGGTGGACGGCGTCACGATGTCGACGGCGGCCGCGACCATCGCGACCTCGCAGCCATACGGACCCATCGTTCCGCACACCCTTGCGTTCGTCGTGCCGTTCAGCCAAGCCCCGGGCGCCGTCACGATCGTGCTGGAGGTCACTGCCATTGCGAACTGAGCTCGTAAAAGTCGTTCGCGTCGGTCTCTGGTGCCTGCCGCTGGTGCTGGCGCAGATTGGCGGCAGCCTCGCCGGACAGACCGCTGATACACCCGGCCCGCGAGGCGGCATCTCGCTGTCGCCGTCGGTGGTGATGCTGTCAGGGCAGCCGGGGAACGCCCATCGCCAGACGCTCCGCCTGACGAACCACACCTCGCGCGAGCTGGCGTTCAGGCTCGAGGCCCAGGACGTGGTCGCAGAGGAGGGACGCCGCACGTTCCTCGCCGCCGGTGAACGTCCGGGCAGCATCGCCGCGACCGCTGTGTTCTCGCCGAGGGAGCTGGTCATTGCGCCGGGTGCGGTCGGCACCGCTGACGTGACGCTCACGATGCCACCGGGCTCGTCGATTCGGGGCGTCGCCGCCATCTTCCGCGGTCAGACTGTGGTCAGCAACGACCGCGGTGTGGCGATGACCGCGTCGCTCGGGTCGCTGATCACCTTCTCGATCTCGGGCGAGACCCGTATCGAGGCGGGCGCTCCTGAAGTGTCGGATCAAACGGATACCAGCAATCTGGCCGTGACCGAATGGGTCACCAATGTTGGCGCGGAGCCGGTGGTCGCCGGTGGCGCCGCGGCACTGCTCAACGAAGCGGGGACGCTGGTCGGCAAGATCCCGGTCGAGCCTCAGCGGCTGATGCCCGGTGAGCGGCTCGCGTTCAAGGCCGAATATCCGGCGCTGCTGGCCCCCGGGCGCTATCGCGCCATTTTTTCACTGGAATACGATGACCATGCGCGAAAAGTGCTCACGCGCGCTGCGGAATTCGCCGTGCCGGCGGCTCGCGACGATCGTCGCGGTGCTGATCGTCCTGGCGATCGCCAGTAGCGACGTCGCCGCACAATCGCTGACGCTGGACTACCAGCAGGTCGCGACGCGCCCGGTTCCGGGCGCGACCGCGGCGATGTCGCTGGATCCGGCGCGCGTGGCGGCGTCCGTCCAGGACGGCGTGGTCACGCTGATCGGCCGCGGCCCCGGCTCGACGAATGTCATCGTCATCGCCGGCGACGAAACCGTCACGCTGCGCGTGCTGGTCGGAGAGCCGCCGGTCGTGGTGCTGCCGGGGATGCGCAGCGCCGGTGCCCAGAACGGATCGAACGGGCTACTACGAAGCGCGCTACGGATCGGATCCCGGCATCCTTCAGGGCGTCCTGTTCTTCTCGCGCCGCGACGGCGATCGAACAGCGGAACTGACGCTGGGGGGCGCTGCCCCGTTCGGCAACGAGATCGGTTCACCGTTCAGCCTCCCTCAGGCGACGTTCACGGTGCGCTCACCCACTCGGGAGATCACGCTGCTCGATCGCGTCATCGCGAACTCGCCGCTGACCATTTCCCGATCCAACGTTCGCGGGCTGTATCTCCGTGAAGGCCCCTGGCAGGTGAACGCCGGCTACAGCTTCTTCAGCACCTTCGAACACCTCCTGTTGCCGACCGACAAGGAAGCCGTCGCCGGCCTCGCGTACCGCCACCGCCTCTCGCCGCGGAGCAGTCTCACGCCGAATCTCTTCTACTTCGGCGGCACGCCTCAGAGTGGCCGGCGTGGAGCGCTCGGCACGCTGCTCTACGAGACGCGGATGGCGTCCGATGTGAAGGTCCTGGCGGAGCTCGGCGTCAGCCGTTCGGTTGGCGGTGCACTGGAAATCGAGCTCGATCGACCCAACAATCGCGCGTGGGCGAAGGCGCGCCTTGCACCTTCCGAGCTGCCCTCTCTCACCACGGACCAGCAGAGCGGGCAGCACGTCGAGGGCGGCTGGATCTGGCAGGGCGACAAGTCGGGCGTCAACGCGATGGTGTCCTCGCGCCACTACACGCAGGGCCGGCTCGATCAGACGAGCAGGGTCGCCAACCTCGACCTGCAGCGCCGGCTGACCCAGCGCTGGGTCATCCACGGCGGTTCGGGCATGTCGTTCTTCGAGAATGCCTCGCAGGCCGCGTCGAGAATCAACAGCTTGACGCTGCCGCTCGGCACCTCCTTCTCCGGACGGAACCTGGGGGCCGGCCTCGACTATCAATTCTCGCGGGAAACGACGCGAGATCTCGGCGGTCATCTGGTTCGCGTCAATCTCAACGGGTCCGGGCGCGGCTTCCGCGTGTCGGCATTTGGCGAGCGCCAGACTCAGGCCCCGACGGCACGACAGATTTTCACGGAGGTTCCGTGGCTGCAGCCGATGCTCGATCGGCTCGGCCTCGCCGCCAGCACGCCACAGCAGCTTGCCGAACTCCTTCGAACCAACGCTGAACTGGCTGCCTACGGCTACGCGAACAGCGTGCAGATCGACCTGACCCCGATTCGCACCCGCCTGGGCGCGAGCGGGGGCTGGTCGGGCTCGGGTGGGCATCGTCCGCAGCTTTCCGTGAGCACGCTGTTCAACCGCGATGAATCGATCGAGCGCACGTCGCTCGCCGCCGTGCACTCGCTGAGCTACTCGCAGCGGCTCGACAGCGCCACCGAACTGTTCTTCACCTGGTCAGCGCTCTGCCACGATCGTGTCCTGTCGTCCTCGTGCCGGCCGGTCATGTTCGGGTCGATGCGCCGGTCACTCAACAGCGCGCCAGGCTTTCTGATGGCACGCGGCGGCCACATCGATGGTCTCGTCTTCAAGGACGATCAGGTCCAGGGCATGTACACCCCGGGCATGCCGCTCATGGCCGGGGTCGAGGTCATCCTGGACAACGTCCGGTCCACCCGCACTGACAGTTCGGGGCGCTTCCGGTTCGACGACGTGCCGTACGGCCGCCATCGGGTCGAGGCGCGGTATGCGTCGAGCCAGCCGACGTTTTTCACGACGCCGTCGCCGGCGGACGTGGACAGCGGCTCCTCCGTCCAGTTCGGCATCGCGCTGTCTCGCTCGACCCTCCGCGGCGTCGTCTTGACCGATGCGGGGACCGCGCTTTCAGGCGTCCTCGTCCGCATCGCCGGCGCCGATCGGCGGACGACGGTCCGGACGGCGGACGATGGCACGTTCATCGAGGAAGGGGTGCTGGCGGGCGAGTACGACGTCAGCATCGAACCGGGATCCGTTCCGGCCGGCTACCCGGTGGACACCCTCGCGCCGCAGCGCGTTCGCGTCGACCAGAACGCGCCGGGCCGCGCCAGGTTCGTGCTCCGGCCTTACCGCAGCGTCGCCGGCCGTGCCCGGTTGTTCAATCGCGAGACCGGCCAATATGTCGAACTGGCCGGCGCTACAGTGGAGATTCTGCCGCTGCGGGAGCAATCTGTGACCGACGCCAACGGCCGATACGCATTCCGCAATCTTCCGGCGGGCGAGTACACCGTCGTGGCGACGCACGACGGACGCAAGCACACCGTCGCGGTGAGCGTTCCCGATGGGCCGGCGCTCGTCAAGGACATCGACGTCAAGGTATTGCCGGGCGCGGGTGTGGCCGCCGGTGCCGATTCGCCCGGTGTGAGCACGCCAGAGCAGCGCACGGCGGCTGCGCAGGTCATCGAGGAGCCGGTTGAGGGTCACGCGGCGGCGGTCGCGACATCGCCGGCCACCGACGTGTTCACGATCCAGGTCGCGGAGTCGGCCAACGTGCGTCACGCCAAGGGGATGGTCGATGAACTGAAGAATGCGGGGCACGCGGCGTATCTCGAACCGTCCGCGTCGCGGTCAGGCGGAATGTATCGGGTGCGGGTCGGACACTATGTGAGCCGGGCGGACGCGACGCGGTCGGCGCGCACGCTCGAGAAGGCGCTCGGCTGGGGAATGTCGGTGGTCGAGTCCGTAGTCCGTAGTCCGTAGTCCGTGGTCCGTAGTCCGTCCGAGCCGCTCGCCGCAGCGGGGGCAACGGCGAGGCAGCCAGCCGATAGCAACGGCTTTCACCCAATGGGTCGACTGACTCTGAAGGCTTTTGCGGACTACGGTCCACGGACTACGGATTACGGGTGAGGGACGACTCGCGCGTCGCCGTAGCCTCCCGGCAGCTCGCGGATGCGCTGAAGATCGCGCTGGACGTCGATCGCCGATGTGTAGCCGCTGATCTGGACCACGCACGAGCCGGCCGGCCGCCCCGCCATCGCGGTCCACCGTACGCGCTCCATACCCGGCGTTGACCAGTTCGGAGACGAGGCGTTCGGCGCGGTCCCGATTCTGGAACGACGCCACGACGATCGAATAGCCGCTATGGAGCTTGGGAGCGGCGCCGCGTACCGTGGGCACGGCGGCGGAAACAGGCGCCTGCGGCGACGACGACGTCAGGGAGGGTGCCTCCACGGGCAGCGACAACACGGCCGGCTTCGGAAGCGTGAACGCAGGGCGCGGCGGTACCATCGCAGCCAGTTCCTGACTATCGACTACTTGGGCGCGCGAGTACCAGGCAGGCGCACCGATGGACGCCGAGGCCACCAGGACGGCGGCCGCACCTGCCACCCACCGGAACCGCGACCGGGACCGCTCGATCGACGTGCGTTCGGACAACGCGAACTCGTCCTCGGTGTTGAACCCCGACAGTCCGGACAGGTCAAGCTCGGGAAGCGGGCTGACGTTCGTCGCCGGGATCCGTGCCGGCCGCCCCGCCGCACGGATAGGTGCGGCCATCTTGGGCTCAGGGAAGGGTGCGACTGGCTTGGGCTCAGGGAGAGAGGCCGCCAGCTCCTCCGCGGGGATCGGTGCTGCAAGCTTCGGCTCAGGGAAAGATGCTGGCGTCGGCTCAGGGAAGGGTGCCGGCAGCTCCGCCGCAGGCCCGTCAGCGACGGTCGGCGACGAGATCGCGGTCGCCGGTTTCTGGTGCAGCGCGCGATCCGGAACCTTGATTGCGGTGCTGAGGCCAAGGTCGTCGATCGCCCGCCAGACGAACTCGGCATCGATCTGCATCGTGCGTGAAGCGAATGCCCGCTGGAGGGCGCGATCGCAGATACGGTTGATCAACCGTGGGATGCCCGACGAGCCTTCATAAATCGCTTCGAGCGCCAGCCGCGTGAACACCACACGGCTCTCGCCGCGACCGGCGACCGACAGCCGATGGTCCACGTATCCGGCGACACCGGCGGCATCGAGCGACGCAAGCTCGCAACGGACCGACACGCGCTGGTCCACCTGCCGCATCTCGGGAAGCCGCAGGTTCGACCGCAGCTCGGGCTGCCCGACCAGCACGACCTGCAGCAGTTTTTCCCGGCGCTCCAGCTCCGAGAGGATGCGAATCTCCTCGAGCAGGGGCAGGGACAGGTTCTGCGCTTCGTCGATGACCACCACGGCAAAGGCCTGGAGCGGCACCAGAGAGTCGAGGAACTCGTAGAGCGGATAGCTCAGATCCGAACGGGAGGCGCCGCTGAAGCGGCCACGCGTCAAATCTCCGATCGAAATCACGCCGAAGTCGACCAGCAGGGTCTTCAACAGGTCTTCGCGCGAGACGAACGGGTCGGCGACGAAGGCGGCAAATGTCCGGCGATCCAGATGTTGCAGCACCGAGCGGCACAGCGTGGTCTTGCCGGCGCCGATCTCACCGGTCAGGACAATCAGTCCTTCTCTGCGCTGGATGCCGGCCTGGAGCTCGTCGAACGCCGGTCCGTGTGCGGAGCTCCGGAACAGGAATCGAGGGTCGGCCGACAGGCTGAACGGCTTCTCGTGCAGCCCGTAGAACGGCTCGTAGGTGAGCGATGCAGACGTGACGGCACGAGACGCTGATGCGTCCGCAAGCGGCTTCGGAGATTGATCGTCAACGGGATACATAGGGATTAGTCCGTCGAAAGCGTGGGGCGTCCGCACCCGCACACTGACGCGGAGCAACATCTGATCCTGTCCAGGCTCAGCAGACGTTTCCCGAAATTCAGGCCACGAAAACGAGCTTTCGGGGTCGGAGCGGGCGGCGGCGATTACGGATCTGTGCGGTAACTTTCAATATCGTTTTCGCTTCCGGCGGGAGCGGCGGTCGGTGAAGATTGTTCTCGCAGACGGCTTTCAATCCAGTGACCGGCGACGCGACATCCTCGAGCCCCGCAGGCGACTACGACGGAATCATCCTTGGCGCCGGGCACAACGCGCTGATCCTGGCGGCCTATCTCGGCCAGGCCGGCCTGCGAATGCTTGCCGTCGATCGTGCGGCGATCGCCGGCGGCGGTCTCGCCACGCTCGAATACCCAGGTCACTCCGGCTTCCTGCACAACACGCACGCGTTCTTCCAGCGGGCCGTCACGGCGATGCCGTGGTACTCGGATCTCGATCTCGAACGCCACGGCGCGCGCTACATCGAGCCGGAGCTCAACGTCGCGCTGCTCACCCGCGACGGCCGGGCGCTCGAGTGGTGGACGGACATCGAACGGACCATCGCCTCGGTCGCGCAGTTCGACCGCCGCGATGCCGAGACGCTGCGCCGCTGGCACGACGAGTTCGTGCCGATCGTCGCCGCCATCCTGGCTCCGGAGCATCGGTCGCCACCGCTTCCGCCGGACGAGCGCCGCACGCTGCTCGAACGCACACCGGCGGGCCGCCGGCTGCTCGAAGTCAGCGCTCTATCGCCTCTCGAGTTCGTGCAGCGGGAGTTCGAGAACCCGACGGTGATGGCCGGCCTGTTGTTCTTCAATGGACTGCGCGAGGTCGACATGCGCGTGCGGGGCTTCGGCCACCATATCGCCGCGCTGATCGCCAGTCCGGCCAAGGCGCAGCTGTCGCGCGGCGGCAGCGCGGCGCTCGCCCGGGCGCTGGAGTCCGCCGTGCGCGCCAGCGGCGGCGACATCCGCCTGCTGACCGAGCCGGCGCGCATCGTCGTGGAGGGTGGCCGGGCGATCGGCATCGAGACGCGTGAAGGCGAGACGATTCGCGCGCGTCACCTGGTGGCCTCGTCGCTCAACCCGCACCAGACGTTCCTCGACCTGCTCGATCCGTCGGCCGTGCCGGCAGAGATTCGCGAGCGGGCCGCAGGCTTTCAGTACAACCTGCTGGCCCCCCTGTTCGCGCTCCACCTCAATCTCGACGAGCCGCCGCGCTACCTCGCCGCCGCGAATCATCCCGAGCTGGCGCACGCGTTCATGACCATCGTCGGACTCGATCACGTCGACCAGTTCTTCGACATCATCCGGCATCATGAGGCCGGCACCATTCCTCCGACCGTGATGTGGGGCGCGTGTCCAACTCTGTTCGATTCGAGCCAGGCCCCCGAAGGGAAGCACACGGCGTTCATGTGGGAGAAAGTGCCCTACCGGCTTCACGGCGATCCGCTCAGTTGGGAGCACGAGAGCGAGGCGCACGGCCGCGTGATGCTGGATCTGTGGCGGGAATACGCGCCGAACATGCGGGACGCGGTGATCGAGCGCTTCGTCAGGTCGCCGCTCGACATCGAGAGAAGCCTGCCGAACATGCGCGAGGCCGATCTGCTGGTCGGCGCCTTCACGCAGGATCAGATCGGTTACCACCGGCCCTTCCCGGGTGCCGGCGCGTACCGGACGCACATCGGGAACCTTTATCTGTGCGGATCGAGCAGCCATCCCGGCGGCAACATCACGGGGCTTCCCGGATACAACGCCGCGCAGGTGATTCTCGGCGACCTGGGCATCCAGGCGGAGTGGATGCCGCCGCCGATCGCCCAACGTCTGTCTTCAGCTTGAACCAGTGCCACTCTGTTCTGGCGACGCCGGGGAGAATTCGAGACGCGGCAGCCAGCCTACGCCGCAGGAGCGTGCCGGCCGCTCGCCCCGTCCAGCTCGCGCGAAACGGCGGCCATCGCCCGCTGAAGTTCCTGTGGGCGAATCGGCTTCGACACGTAGTCGTCCATACCTGCTTCGAGACACTTGTCGCGATCCCCTTGCATCGCGTGCGCCGTCATCGCGATGATGCGGACCCGTTGGCCCGTCGCGGCCTCATGCGCGCGAATCGCCGCGGTCGCCTCGAGACCGCCCATCTCGGGCATCTGCACGTCCATCAGAATCGCGTCGAAACCGCCGGCAGTCGCAGCCGTGACGGCCGCGACTCCGTTCTCGACGACCGTGACGTGGTGCCCATCGCGCTTGAGAAGCGCCACCGCGACCGCCTGATTGACCCGGTTGTCTTCCGCCACCAGGACCCGCAGCGGCGCCGGGGCCGCGGGTTCCGCCACGGCCATCGCGGGCGCGGGCGCATGGGTCGCCGCGGCTCCGAGGGCATTCAATATCGCCGCGAGCAGTTCGGGCTGCGACAACGGCTTCACCAGGTGACTCGTGACCCCGAGCTGACGGCAGCGCGCCGCGTCGCCGGCGCGGTCCCGCGACGTCAACATCAGAATGGTCGCTCCCGCCAGTCCGGGCCGCTGCCGGATACGTTCGGCCACCTCGAACCCGTCCATGCCGGGCATGACGCCGTCGAGCAGGACGACGCGGTACGGTTCTCCCCGATCGGAGGCCGCAGTGAGCGCAGCCAGCCCCGCCTCGCCGCTGTCCACAGTCGTCGGACGCATACCCCACTGCCGCGTGAGGCTCTCCAGCACGCATCGATTGGTCGTGTTGTCGTCAATCACCAGGACCGGGAGGTTGGCGAGATCCGCCAGCCTGCACGGTTTCGACTCGGTGCGCGGATCGGCAATCTCGAATGGCAGGGTGAAGCTGAAGGTGCTGCCGCGTCCCTCCGCGCTCTCGAGTGTGAGCTGACCGCCCAGCCGTTCGACGAGGCGCGACGAAATGCTCAACCCGAGGCCGGTTCCGCCGAACTTGCGCGTCGTCGATCCGTCCGCCTGTTTGAAGGCCTCGAACACGTGGGCCTGTTGCGCCTTCGGAATGCCGATCCCCGTGTCGGCAATGGAGAACTTCACCAGCACGCCTGATTGCGGAGCAGCGTCGTTCGCCACTCGCGACCCGGAGGGTGACTTCACCGGCCGCCGTGAATTTCACCGCGTTCCCAATCAGGTTCACCACGATCTGGGCGAGCCTGTGCGAATCTCCGACGAGCTGGTCCGGCACGTCCGGCGCCACGTCGCAGACCAGCTCCAGTCCCTTTTCATGAGCGCGGACCGCGAATGTCTTCCCCGTGGCCGCAATCGATTCGCGCAGGTTGAACTCGACGGGATCCACATCGATCTGGCCGGCTTCGATCTTCGAGAAGTCGAGAATGTCGTTGATGATCGTGAGCAGGCTGTCGGCCGACGTCTTCGCCGTCCGGAGGTATTCACGCTGTTCCGGCTGGAGATCCGTTCCCAGGACGAGCTCCGTCATCCCGAGCACGCCATTCATCGGGGTGCGGATCTCATGGCTCATGTTCGCGAGGAACTCGCTCTTCGCCCGGTTCGCCGCTTCAGCCGCCTCCTTCGCGTCCAGAAGGTGATCGGTCTGCCGCCGGACGCGGTTCCGAAGTACACCGACCCAGGTCAACGCAACCAGAATGGTCAGCGCCATCGCTCCGATCGTCCCCAGCGTATGCGTCATCGTCCACCAGGGGGCGGGCGTCACGACGGTGATGTCTGCCGGCGACTGGAGAATCAGCCTGAACGAGCGCGGGGTGCGCTGTCCGAGCACGAAGTCAACCTGCACGGCAGAGATGCCCACGAGCTCGATGACGCTGCCGTCTGCCGCCGGCGAGTGGCCGAGGTGCTCATCCCAGACTGCCTCGAAAATGTGCCCGCCGTCCTCCAGCACGAGGACCGGCTTTGAACCGGTCGTGGCCTCGACGACCTGCGCGCGAATCCGTACGAGCTCCGCGTCGAAGTTCCCGCTGACGCCCTGTTCGGCTGAGATCGGTGTCGGAACCGGACGTGTGCTCCGGCCGACGACTCGGACGAGGGGATCCTCGACGACGGCGCTGTAGTCACCAGGCGTGCTGAAACCGACGACTTCGACGCGGTCACCCGGCTGGACCTGCGAAGCGGAGATCTTGACCTCGACATTCCCCGTCTGGTCGTGCAGGAAGAAGGAGGATGCGCGCTGGAGTGTCACCGTGCCGCGGAGGTGGACGCGACGGGCATCTTCGGCATTCACCGCAAATTGCGTGAGCCGGTTGATCGGCACGACTGGTGCGGCAAACGGATCGCCGACCGCGGCGCGCTCGACGGCGACGTGATCGAGCGAGGGCATGTAAAGTTGAACACCGATGAGCTGTCGCTTCTGGTTGAACAGCGTGCCGGAGACGCCGCTGACGCGCACCAGCGAGTCGAGGAGATGCGTGGGTGCCGGCCCTTCGACCCGAGGCACGACCACGGAAAACCGCGATCGACCGGCGGCGAGGTGAATCAGAACGTGGTTGGCGCCGTCGCGGCTCACCGCGCGGACGACACCGGTGGTTTCGACCCACTGACTGTCTTCCATTCCCGTGAGAAGCCGCTCGACATCGGCCCGTTTGCCGCGAGGCGGCGGCGCACGGCCGACGACTTTGATCGTGGGCCGGACTATCTGCGGCGCGAAATTGCCGGAATCGGTAGAGCCCTCGAGCTCGATCAGATCTCCCGCGCGCAATTCGGCGGCCTGATTGGAATCGACATACACGCCGCCTGATCCGTCCTGCACGAACAGCATGGACCAGGCCGGATCGGCATAGGTGACGGTGCCCCGCAGCCGGACCGGATAGTGGCGCCCCGCCTCTTCAGCCGACAATGCCCGTATCGCTCCCGCCTCGGTCACCACGGGTAGATCGGCTGGCCGTTCGATTGCCGCCAGCGTCGCCGCGTCGAGCGTCAGCTCTGAGAATCGGGGCACCAGAAGGCGCAGATCTGCGATTTTCGTTTCGTTCTTTGGCGACGGCGTGCAGGCGCCCCGTGCGAGGATCTGTGCGCCGACGAGCGCCGGTGCCTTGAGGAGCGGGTACTCCACCACGCGAACCTCGATCCGGTGTGCTCCCTCTGTCAGTTCGATTCGAAGCTGGCCGCTCCAGTAGTCAGCGGCAGCGATCGTCCCTGCGATCTCGATCCTGCGTCCGTCGCATGCCCCGTCTGGTAGGTCGGCGAGGCGTAGACGAACGGGCGGCGGCAGCGTTTGAGCGCCGACGCTCGTCACGGACGGTTTGCCGCCCACCGCAACAGGGCCGCCCACCTCGGCCCGCTGACAGCCGGCACACGCCAGACCTGCGAGTAGAGCGACGAGCGTGCGCGTCAGCAGGCTGCCTTGATGCCGTGTCGCCGTGGTCTTCCTCTGCATGACTTCTCACTGTCGCTTCACGAGCTCGTTCGCTGTCTGAGAGGGCGCGCTGGCCACCGTGCCGGCACACCGCGGCCTGGTCACGAGCCGCTACACGCGGCCCGCCACACCACGAGTGGATTGCGCGTACCTGCCGGTTCCTGCCGATCGGAGATGAGTGGGCGTGCTGAATAGCAAGTGTGGTGCCGCACCCGCTCGCGCGGCTGTGCGCCGATTCTCACTAGAACGGCCTTGTGGAGTGTGCGGTCAGTGCGCGTACGCACGCGGTGCGCACACGTGAAACATGCCGAAGGCGCACACCGCTGTCATTCGCCCTTTCTGGCTTCGGCCGCGGCGAGCCAGCCTCGACGGAGCCGCTCGGGCGCCACGCTCGACAGATATGGCTTGAGATCCAGAATCGGCGTGCCGTCGAGCATGTCGACGCCCGCGACGCGCAGCAGGCAGCCGTCGCGCGCGATCAGCTCGACGACCGTCAACCCGATCGGGTTGGGTCGCTGCGGCGAGCGCGTCGCGAACACGCCATGGGGCCGATCATCGGCGGGCGGCCGCGCCGTCAGCTCGACACGATCCACGCGGTCGAACACCCACAGCACATATAGGTGCGAGAATCCCTCGATGTCGACGAGGCCTGCTTCGAACCGGCTCTCGATCTCCAGCACGCCCTCCGCTCGATGCTCGGCGCCGAGGCCCTTCGGAATCTCGGACGGCTCCGTAAACGGGGAGCGAACGCGGCCGATTGGTTCGAATGTGCAGGTCATAGACGGTTACGTCTCCGTGATCTTGCCCTGAGCGCCCTGATCGGTGCGCTATTATTGCCGCCGCGCTCAGCCGGTCGGCGCTAACACGTAGGGCTAGTCAGGAGGCAACATGTCGGGACGATATATGGCATCCGCGGTCGTCGTGGTTGGCGCGATTCTTCTCCACGCCCGGCCGGCGCCGGCTCAACTCTTCCAGTGGACTCCCGAGCAACTGATCAAATACACGACCAAGAATCCGTACGACCGCTTTCCCGACGGCCGGCCGCGCGTGCCTGACGAGATGCTCGAACGACTGAAAGGCTTGATCGCCGAGGAAGTGCAGGCGGTGTTGCCCGCCAGGGGATTTCCGAACCAGTTCGAGCCGCGCGAGGGCTGGAAGGTCCTGCAGCCGACCCAGAAGATGGTCGGGCGGGTCTTCACCATCCAGTTCATGCCGGCGCGCGGCGACATCATCGAGGTGGACGAGGCAGACGCCAAGGCCAAAGGCACCAGCGTGGCGAGGAACCAGACCGCGATCGACATGCTGCAACCCGGCGACGTGATCGTGGCGGATGTCTTCGGCGCGGAGTGGAACTTCGTCGGCAACAAGCTCGCCCACTACATCCAGACGACGACGAAGAACGGGATGATCGTCGACGGAGGCGTCTACTGGCTGGAGCGCATTGCCGAGACCGGCATGCAGGCGTACTACAAGAACTCACTCCCGACGCAGAACCTGCGCGTGATGGTGACCGGAATCAACGTCCCGGTCCGGATCGGCAAGACGCTGGTGATGCCGGGTGATGTCGTCCTGGCGGACCGCGAAGGCCTGTGGTTCATTCCGCCGCAGGCGGTGAAGGACGTGGTCGAATCCGGTGAGATGTCGAAGGCCCGGGACGACTGGAGCCTGATGATGCTGGGCACCGGCAAGTACACGTCGCGGCAGATCTACGGCCCGCTCACGCCGGAGCTCCAGAAGGTGCGCGACGACTACGTCTTTCAGAAGACGGGACGCCGCGCCCAACCCGAACGGTGAGGGACAGACGCATCACTTGCCGATGCGCACACCGGCGGACAAGGTTCGGGGCGGCATGTCGACCCCTTTCACTTCCTGGTAGCTGACGTCGAACACATTGGTGGCATCGAACAGCAGCTCGATGGTGCCGACGCGGCGTGACGCTCGCAAGTCGGCGCCGCAATACGAGCGCCCGTCGATCTTGCGTTTGCAGTCGCTGCGAAAGCCCAGGGACATCCGCGCGCCCAGTTGGGCGCCGGCGGCAATCGCCAGCGAGTGACGCGCATAATCCGCGATGTACTTCGAGAGCTGCGTGAGCGCCGGCGCCGCTGAGTCGATCCACGAATATTCCGCGCGGACGAAGCCGCCGCGCCACGACCGGCTGGCGCTGGCTTCGACGCCGTTGGTCTCGACGCGGCGGATGTTCGCCGTGCGCCACAGCTCCTGCGCCGACGCTCGCACCCAGTCGATGACGTCGGTCTCACGGCGCGCGAACGGCGTGAGTCCGACCACCCAACCGCCCCGGGTCCAGTCCAGGCCGCCGTCGAACCCCCAGGCGCGCTCCGGTACGAGCGCCGCCTGGGCGAGATGGGCCGGATCGCGATAGAAGCGCTCGGTGAACGTCGGCACGCGGAACCCCCGGCCCGCCGACGCCCGGACCCGCACCGAGCGCGACAGCGCCACCACACCTGCGATCGACGGGCTCCAGTTGTCGCCGAACACCGAATAGGCGTCGTAGCGCAGTCCCGGGTAGATGGTCGCCCGACGGCCGATCCCACGCTGCACCTCGAGCAGCGCTGCCACGTGCTGAACGGTGTGGTCTCCCAGGTTGTTCGAGCGGATGGTATCGACACCACCCTCGACGCTCGCGCTCGTCCAGTTGCGCTCCCCGCCGGTGCGGAACGTCGTCGCGGCCGTCACCGCATGCGTGCGGTGGCGGTTCTCGGCGAATCCCGGACGGGCGATGTCCCAGAGGAAATGGTCGCCGTGCGTGCGGTAGGCGGCACGCGTCGCCACGTGACGGGTTGCGGTGCCGGCCCGATCGGCGAACGATACCAGCGTCTGGTCGGTCCATTCCTTCGACGGTGAGGCGCCGTAGAATCCGTTCGCGCCGAACGCGTTGCGGAGGTGCGACACCGCCAGGCGCCGCTGCGACGTGAGCGCGGTGCTCAGTGCCAGGCCGCCGGTGAGCAGTTCCCGATCGGGCATGAATCCCGCGGACCGCGTCAGCCAGCCGTCGAGCGCTGTGGTCCGCCCCCGAGGTTCGACGGTCGTCGACGCCGCGCTGCGAATCAGCCCGTACTGGCCGCCGCTGAGCGTGGCCCGTGTCGCGGGAGCGCCGGTGATGATGTTGATGGTCCCGGTCACCGCGTCGGCGCCGTGCAACGACGATCCGGTGCCGCGGACGATTTCGATTCGTTCGATGCTGTCGATGGCCACCGGAATGTCACCATTGTGGTGGCCCGACTGGCTGTCGTTCAGGCGGACGCCGTCGACCATCACGACCACCTGGCCGAAGCCGCCGCCGCGCACGGCGAAGTCGGTCTGCGTGCCGAACGCGCCTCGCGACCGGACCTCGACCGCCGCCGATGACCGCAAGAGCTCGGCGATCGAGAATGCCGGCAGCATTGCGATCTGTTCCCGCGTGAGCACGAACACGGAGCGCGCGAGGGTGTCCAGCGGCACCGGTTGCGTCGCGGCCGACACCACCACGTCGTGTGAAATTCGCGGCGGGAGCTGCGCGGGATCCTGCAGCAGGAACAGCGGGAGCCACCACATGGGCAACTGTCATATCACCGATTGTGGTCTTTGACTTCCGGTGGCATCTGAAGTACACAAGCCCGCTGGATCGATCGCACGTCACCTCTGTGCCACTTACTTCCGGTAGCCAGAGAGCCTCACTCCCCTGCTTGTCGACGGAGGGCAGCTATGTCATCCACCACCAGGCGCGCGGCAGTTACCCTGCTTCACAGTCTCGCGTTCGCAATTCTGTCGTGCAGCGTGGCCTTCGGACAGTCTTTCACTGCCAGCGTCCGCGGCACAGCTAAGGACCCATCCGGCTCCTCGATCCCTGGAGCATCGGTGAGTATCACCGACGCTGAAAGAGGAACGACCCAGGTGACAGTGGCCGACTTGGAGGGCCGATTCGCGATTACGACCCTGCCGCCGGGTCAATACGTGCTGACGGTCGAGGCCCCAGGCTTCAAGAAATTTTCGAGCGGTAAGCTCAGCCTCGCCGTCCAGCAGCAGGCCACGGTCGAGGTGCGACTCGAAGTGGGCGACTTGAGCGAGACCCTCGAGGTCAGCGGCTCGGCTGCGCTGGTGAACACGACCATCGCCAACCTGGGGCAGGTCATCGACAACCAAACCATCGTCTCGCTGCCCAACCTCGGCCGCAACCCGATGGCCTTCACCTACCTCACGCCGGGCGTGGTCGGCTCCGGGGGCCGGCCTGGTGATTCCAACACCAACTTCGTCGCCAACGGCTCGCGCAACTCGACCTCCGACGTCCTGCTGGACGGCGTGACGGTGGTGACCGTTGAACAGAACTCCGGCGTCACCGACCTGAAATATTCGCCTGCCGTGGACGCGGTGCAGGAATTCAAGGTGCAGACCAACTTCTTCTCCGCCGAATTCGGCCAGACCGGCGGCGCCGTCGTGAACATGGTGATGAAGTCAGGCACGAACAATTTCAACGGCACCGGCTATTACTTTGCCCGGAACTCCGCGCTCAATGCCAACAGCTGGTTCACGAACCGGGCCTCGCGGGAGAAACCCTACTATCGCCGCGATCAGGTCGGCGGCGTGCTCGGCGGTCCGCTCGTCAAGAACAAAACGTTCTTTTTCGTGACCTACGAGTACACCCAGTCGAAGAGCCCGCTCAGTTCCACCCGGTCCGTCCCGACGCTGCTGCAGCGACAGGGGGATTTTTCGGAAACCAGAAACGCCGCCGGACAGGTGATGACGATCTACAACCCGTTCGACACCTTCGTGAATGCGCAGGGGAACCTCGAACGCCGCCCGTTCCCTGGAAACCGCATCCCGCCCAGCATGATGGATCCGATCGCCCTCAAGGCGCTCGCCTACTTCCCGCTGCCGAACACGACCAGCACGTCCATCACCGACACCAACAACTGGTTCGGGCAGGGGTTGTCGCAGGATGTCAACCGGCAGATGAACTTCAAGGTGGATCAGAACTTCTCGTCCCGGAACCGCCTGACCGGCCGCTACAGTTACGCTCCGTATACCAACACGCCCCCGAATATCTTCGGGGATCAGGGCCCGGCATTCCCGCTCAACAACGGCCCGATCGTCGGGAGCGCTCATTCGGTCGTGACCGAGTTCACCAGAACTCAGAGCTCGTCCGCGCTCTGGAGCGTGAGGTACGGCCTGACCTACGCCGCCTTCACCCGCGACCCGATCCAGAACTTCAACCTCACCGAGCTCGGTCTGCCGCAGTACATGAAGAGTCAGGCGACCTTCGATGTCTTCCCGCGGTTCGCACCCGACGGCTACAGCCCGATCGGCACCGAGGGATGGCTCAAGATGGACCGTCAGGAGGGCGTGCACCACTTCTCGGGTTCGTACACACAGGTGATCGGGGGACACAATTTCAAGGCGGGCGCCGAGTCGCGGTTCAACTTCCTCGACTACGCGCAGCCGGGGTATCCCGCGGGCCAGTTCTCCTTCGGCCGGGGTATCACCTGCCGGGATCGCTTCACCTGCCCTGGCAACGAGGGGAACGGCCTGGCGACGATGCTGCTCGGCTGGCCCACGAGTGGCGATTTCCACATCGACCCGAAGGTCTTCACGCGATCGGCCTACTGGGGGTTCTATGCCCATGACGATTGGAGGGTGTCGCAGAAATTCACCTTGAATCTCGGTCTGCGCTACGATTTCGACGTGCCGCGCTGGGAAACCCAGGATCGCCAGAGCTACTGGGACCTGGAGGCGCAGTCTCCGATCGTGGTGCCTGGTTACGACACTCGCGGCGTCATCAAGTTCGTGGATGGCAACAAGCGCTCGCCGTTCGACGCGGACATGAACAACCTGCAGCCACGGATCGGCATCGCCTACGCCCTCAATCCCAGGACGTCCATCCGGAGTGGCTACGGATTGTTCTACACGCTGAGCCGGGCCACCGTGTTCGGCCATACCGGCGGCGCGTTCAACGTCAACGCCACGCCCACGTTCACGCTCGATTCCAATGCCACACGCTACGCGACGCTCGCCAATCCGTATCCGAACGGCATGCTGTTGCCCCCAGGCAGGTCGCTCGGCGACCGCACCTTCCTTGGTTTGAGTGCCGGCACCATCCTGCCGAGCAACAATCGCAACCCCGAGTACCATTCCTGGAACGTGTCGGTCCAGCGCGAAGTCGGCTGGAGCTCGGTCCTCGAGACCAACTACACGGGCAGCCGCGGCACGCACCTGTTCATCCCGCTCACGACTCTGACCCCACTGGATCCCCAGGTACTGGTCGATGGGGCGGACCGCGTTGAACGCGGCGGTGCCGAATCCGTTCTACGGGTTGATCACCGATCCGCTCGCGACCTCTCTCAACGGGCCGACCATCCAGCGGTTCCGGCTGCTGCGGCCGATGCCTCATTTCAACGGTGCCAACGTCGGAACCGCGGAGCCGCCGCGCGGCGACTCTTCCTACCATGCGGTGCAGACAAAGTGGGACAAGCGCTTCTCCCGTGGTTTCAGCATGCTGGCCCACTACACCTGGTCGCGGATGATTGACAACTCCTCGCACGCCTCCGGCAACGTCAGCTGGCTCGGCGGCTCGACCAGCATCCAGAACATCTGGGACCTGGACGCGGAGCGCTCGATCTCGGCGCATGACGTCACGCATCGCCTCGCCCTCGCGGGCACCTGGCAATTGCCGTTCGGCCGGGAGCGCAAGTGGGGCTCGGACTGGAATCGCGTGGCCGATCTGGCCCTGGGTGGGTGGAGCCTCAGCGGGGTGTTCTCGCGTCAGAGCGGGCTGCCCCTCTCGGTCACTCAGAACGGAGGCCAGATCTGGGACGGCACACAGCGCCCGCACCTGGTCGGCGATCCCAGCACCTCCGGCCCCATCACGAGCCGGCTCGACAACTACTTCAACCCCGCGGCGTTCTCCCAGCCGCTGCCTGATGTCCCCGGCACCACGCCCCGGACCCTCAGCTACCGCGGACCCGGCATCCAGATCTTCGACGCCGTGCTGATCAAGAACGTCGGCATTCGAGACGGACAGCGGCTGGAGGTTCGCATCGAGGCCCAGAACGTCCTCAACCATCCGGTGTTCAGCGATCCCAACACCAGCTTCGGATCGACGTCGTTCGGTCAGATTACCGGGACCAAGGTCGGGGCGCGCCAGATGATGGTCGGACTCAAGTTCCATTTCTGATCGCGCCCTTGGTGTTGGCCAGGCAGGCCGCCGCATGTGGTCGTTCGCCACGTGCGGCGGCGGCTCTCACCACATTGAGTGCATGACCACCTTCGAGCTGAACGCGATCGGAGTGGTCGAGTCTCCTCTGACCGACGCCGCGATCGCGCCTCGGCAAGCCGACGAAGGTGCGCCCGCCGCGTGGCTGGTCTTTGAGCCGGAAGTGCTCGAGGGATTGCGGAGCCTCGGGCCCGGCGATGAGATCGTTCTGATCAGAGGCGCGCGCTCACCACCAGCTTGCTCTTGCGATAGCCGTTCGCCGCGATCCGCTTCTTGGACGCGACCGGCTTCGGCAGGGTCATCGTCGTGGGCGCCGACGCCGCGGAGAGGTCGGTCGAGGCGACCGGGCGGCCATCCACGAACAGATCGACCCGATCGAGGCCGGTGGCCTTCAGCACCACCTTACCGAACGGGGCCGGGCCGGTCGTCTCGATCTGCAGCGTCTGCTTCGGCTTGCCCGCCAGGATCTTGGCCGCGCGCGCAATCAGATCGACGTTGCCCCGCAGCAGGTCGGCGCGGGTCATGTGGTACCGCTCGTCGGGGGCGACGCCCAGATCTTCGAGCGGAACGCCGGAGCGTTGTCCGACCCGGGTCGAGCGGCGCGCCGCGACCCGCATGCTCGAGCCTCCCGGCAGCGCGACGAACGGATTCGGCTTCAGACCCAACTGCTGCAGGACCTCTTCGTGATCCCAGACGTTGGCGCCGCCGGCGCCGGTGTTGTCGTGCACGCCGAGGATCGTGCCGAGCCCGTGATCCTGGAAGCCGGCGGCGAAGATGTCGGTGGTGCTGTAGCAGTACGCGTCGGTGATGAGGACGATCGGCCCTTGGTAGACCTGGCCGATGTTGTTGCAGTCGGCCGGATCGGTCAGCGGGAAGCCCTGCGAGAACCCGCCGCCGGTGGACAGCGCCATCTCCAGCGGCTTCTCCCATTCGGTCAGCCACGACTCGGTCCCGGCGAGCCGCAGGGTGAGCGCGGAGCTGACGAAGTGGAATGGCTCGGGCGTGATCGGCCCGGGGCTGAGCGTCTGCAGGATGCGCTCGCCAAAGTTCACGTAGCCGCCGCCGTTGCCGCGGACGTCGAGGATCAGGCCCGACGCCGGGAGGGTCTTGAGGATCCGGACGAACTCCTTCACCGCCAGATCGATCAGCACGTCCGGGTCGTCGATGTTCGGGTCTTCGGGCTCGAACGTGGTGAGCCGCACGTAGCCGAAGACACCTGACGGCGTGTTGACCGGCCCGAAGTGCGGATACACGTCCGGCAGCACACTGACGCCGGCCCGCGGCGGCGCCGGAGCGCGGCCGCCGGCCTTGGCCCCTCTGGAGCGCTGGTGGCGATAGGCCGCCATGTCGGCCTCGGCTTTCACCGCCGGCGGATCGAAGAGCGCCTTGCGCACGCGGCGCAGCAGCTCGGTCTTGACGTCGACCCCGAGCCGGGCGCGGCGCTCCGCGGACGCATCGCCATCGGCGTGCAGCTGCTGCAGCGTCTCGGGCTCGATGACGTCCCACTCGAAGCGCGATTCCTGCACCGCACCATTGGCGTCGCGGTAGGTCAACACCACCCAATCTTCGTCTGGCGGCAGCGACATGCCGAACCAGCGGAGGGTCAGCGCGTCGAGGCCTTGGGCGCGCCGGGCCTCCTGGTTGCTCCCGGCTTCGTGGGCGGCGTTGCGCGCCACCGCGAGATCGATCGGCATGCCGTTCCAATGGGTGACTTCCACGCCGGCCACCAGGGCCGCCTCGGTGTTCCGCGGCGAGATCCATGAGACGAGGTACTTGCGCTCGCCAGCCTGGTAGAACTCCTCGACGCGGAACGGGAGATAGGCGAACTTGCGGTGGTAGACCTCGGGCAGGATGTAGTTGGTATGCAGATCCCGCAGCGCGACGAAGATGTCGATCATCTCCGAATGGAACTCGCGCTCGTCGAGCGCCTCGTGGCGCAGCCGCAGCAGGCGTAACCGCTGGATCGGGTCGATGGCGTGAAGTGCCCGCTTGAGCGGCAGGTTGGCGTACAACGCCTCGAGCATCAGCAGCGCTTGATCGATGACGGTCAGGCGCTGCGGATGGCTGAGCGCGCCGGCCGCCGCGGTCGGAGCGGCGGCTCTGTCCGCCGCCGGCCGGCCGCCGCGCGTCGCCCTCTGCGCGCGCGCGGCCACCGGGCGGCGAGTGCCGGCGGTCGGCAGCGCCGCGCGGATCTCCCGCAGCCGGGTGGCCGGTCCCGATACCCGGTCAATCTCGCTGAGCATCTCCGGGTGGGACATGCCGGACTCCTGCGAGCCCGGTCCCTGCGGCTTCGATTTGTGCGTCGGCGACATATGCGGCGGGATGATACACGTCGCGCTGGCGATTCGGAAGTGTCACCCTATTCCGGGGCCTCGAGGCTCGGAGCTGACAAAGGCAACGGATCTCAAAAACGGAGCAACGAAGCCAACGGAGGAAACGGAAAAACCATTTTGGGTTCCTCCTGAACTCCTGGCCCTCCTGTTAAGTTCACCGGCCGTCGGACCACCCATCCGCGGCTGAAAGCGCCGCGCGGCTGCGAGGCACCGGGACGCTTGGATTAGCGACCGGGGTCGCTCGCAGCGCTCGCGATCACAGGAGGGCCAGGAGACCAGGAGAAAAGTCATGTAGCCTGAAATCTGATCGCCGCTGCGAACTGGCACTCATGCGACTCGGACCGAGCTCCCCGTCCGCGCCGACTCGTAGGCCGCATCGACGATGCGCACGTTGTTCAGGTAGTCATGCCCACTCGACTCGAACTCCTTGCCGGACAACAGGCACTCGACGAAGTGTCGCTGCAGGAAGAACACGCAGTCTCCGGCAAAGTTCTTTCGCTCGCGCGGGTAGTCCAATTCGACCACGGGCTGGCCGAGCCGCTTCACCCGGATCGCCGAGCTCAGGTCCATCGTCAGATGACCGCGAGTCCCGTCGATCCGCAGCTCACCGAATGTGAACCGCGGGTTGTCCGCTTCTGATTCGTTGTAGCGGCTGGCATCCCAGATCGCCGTCGACCCGTTGCGAAACTTCAAGAGCACCTGCCCCGCGTCTTCGCCACGGATCGCCGGGTTGAGTTGTTTCGTCTCAGCGACCACCGTGGCCACGTCGCCGAGCAGGAACCGGAAAGTGTCGATGAAGTGCACGCCGGTTTCGTAGATCAGCAGACGCGGGTATTCGCGGAAGAACGGCTGGCGCGCGAGGTAGGCGTCCTCGCCCCAGCCATCTCCCATCCGCATCAGGAAATGTATGTGCGTGAAGTCGCCGATGTCGCCACGCACTTGAACGTTCTTGATGGCGCGATACCACGGCTGCCAGCGGAAGTTCTCGTGGACCATGAACCGGACCTTCGCCGCCGTGCTGTCGAGGACGATGCGCTCGCTGGCTTCGTAGGTCGGCGCCAGCGGCTTCTGACAGATGATGTGGATGCCGCGCGCCGCCGCGAACCCGCACATCTCCTCGTGCGTCTCCGGCGGCGTGATGATGTCCACGAAGTCGGGACGTTCGCGGTCCAGCATCTCCTTCCAGTCGCCGTAGAACCGCGGGATGCCGTGCTGCGCCATCAGCGCCCGGGCACGTTCCTCGGTGCGGTTGTGGATTCCCACGATCTCGACTTCAGGAATCCGGGTCCACGCCTCGTACTGAAACGGAGCGAAATATCCCGCGCCGATCCCAACGCCGCGCAGTCTCCGTGGTTCCGTCATTGCGGGTTCAGCGGCGGACGACAACCAGCCAGTCCTCTTCCGGGCTGCTGGGGGGCATCCCGAGCGCGGCTTTCCCGCCTGCCGTCACCGACGTGACGGCACCGCGCTTCAGGGCGCCGCCGCTGCGCGGGTCGAACCAGCTGACGTTGAACTGGCCGGTGACCCCGGCGAGATCCAGGGCCGCCGATCCGCCGTTGGGCAGGTAGACCAGATAGACCTCACCGGCCTTCGCAAAACAGAAAACGCTGTTGTCGTTCGTCGAGTTGCCGACCAGCAGGTCCGCGTTGCTCATGTCCCAGAACGGAATCTTTTCGTCGCGGAAGAACCCGAGTGCGATCCGTGCGTAGTCCCACGACTTGTCGCGACTGCGGAAATTCTCGAGGGTGAGATCGTTGTCCGGCAGGACGTAGCCAAAGTAGTACTCGACGCCGGCGCCGCCGGCCGTCAGGTTGCCCCACAGCGTGAGCTTCCGGATGTCGTGGAGCGACTGGACCGTGTTCCCCTGATTGTCCTTGCCCGTGAACCCTGGGTAACCCGGATCCGGCGGCACGCCCGTGCTCGCCGATCCCTGCTCGTCGTTGGCCACCACCCACGGCACGCCCGCCGCCGCCGATCCGCGAACCCAGCGGGCCGTCGGCTGGTGCGCGGCATTCCACGAGTTCTGGAGGGACAGGCCCTGAAGCAGGGTCTGCCCCAGGTGCGGCTGGTAGACGTCCTCCTGCTGATTCGGGAAGGTGTGCACTACGACGATGTGGTCGTAGGGGTCGACGTCGTGGATGTACTGCGCCATCGCGCGCTGCTGCACCGTCGTCTGGGTGTTTTCCTCGCCCATGTTCCAGTTGAGCGCGAGCGCGTGGCCGAACCGGGCGATCAGCTCGCGGAGATACAGCCGGCGCTCGCGCCCGGTGTCACCACAGTCGAGCGAGGCGGGCACCGGACATGGGGCGGACGGCCCCGCCCCACGGCCCGCTGGTGCCGCGCCCCCGCCGCGTCCACCCATGCCGCCGCCCGTGCCGTCATCATTCTCCTGCTCCTGGAGCTTGAAGTGCAGGTAGATGCCCTTGGCCTGGGCGTGATCGAAGACGATCTGCCACTGATCCAGCTTGGAGACGTCGTAGTGGAACTTGTCGTCGCGATCGACGAAGGGCCATACGTTGTCGCCGTCTCCCCCGGCGTTGTACGGCATCAAGGACATCGCGTTCATGCCTTTCGACGCCAGGTAGTTGATGGCGCCGATCAGCGCTTTGCCCTTGGCCTTGCCCCACGTGGGATCACCGGTCTTCCAATCCTGGACGTGCGGCGCGTAAGCGTGGATCGCGGTCTTGAGCGTGCGCGGGTTGTCGAAATCCTCGTACGCGAGCAGCGTTTCCGGCGAGTCGGGGCCTGCCTTCAGGAAGTACTCACCAGATCCGGCGAATCGCAGATAGTGCTTGCCGACGTACTGCAGCCGGCCCTTCGCGCGGAAATCGGGTGCGGCCCTGTTCGACGCGGTCACCTCGAACGATCCGGTGGCGCCGTCCACCGGAGCCACCGCTTGCCCGGCGGCGCCGGGAGTGATGGCCACGCCGGGCCCGGCGACGAAGGACGCGCGCCAGTTCCAACGGCCAGTCTTGTCCGGCGACAGGTGAACGCGCCATTTATTGCCAGACGTCGCGGAGGTGTTCGCTGCGTCGCCGTCAGCGGCGAAGTAGCCAGGGACCTCGTAGCGCGGAGTGCCGGACTCGTGCGTGAAGGTCACCGTCATCCGGAAGTCGGTGAACGGGTTGGGAGTGCTGTCCGTTTCGCTCGCCTGTGGGCCGTTCAAGGTCAGCGTGACCTTGTGCCATTGACGCACCTCGCCGGAAATCGCCGCGGCGTTCGATGCGCCCGCCTGCCATGCGCTCTGGATCGGGATGCTCGCGACGATCAGAACCGCCGCACTCACAAGTCCTGCTCTCATACTGTCTCGCCTCTCGGTGCACGCGCGTTCCCTTCGCCGGTCACGCTTTCCGGTACACGAAAATGGAGTCGCCACGCTCGTGGGATCCCGTCTCGGACTGAACCCGATCAAAACCGACCGACATGATCAGGACTGGCGACAAGCCACACGCCGCCGGTAGTGGAACGGGCTGGTTGGTCAGGAGCAGTCCGCCACCGCGGAGCATGCTCGCGATGTTGCTGACCGCAAGCGCCTGTTCGAACGGCTCGTAGTAGACGAGCACGTTGGTGGCGACGACCAGATCGAACCGGCTCGCCATCTCGCGATCCGAGAGCCGTTCGAGCACGATATTCAGTTCCACGCCGCTGACGTCGAGCACCGCCGCCGGTCGAACGTCCACGGCGCGCGCCCGCACGTCGCCGGCCGCCGGCCGGGTCTCGCCCACTGTTCCAGTGCCGATGCGATCGCCGAAACGGCGCCAGAACTGCACCAGTGCCGGATCCAGCCGCGAACCCGCGCGGTCCTGCTCGAGCAGCAGATTCAGACGGTAAGACTCACGCCGGACTGCGCGCTGCCGCGCATCGCGGAGGTGCGCGATGACGCGCGGGCTGATGTCGAGCGCCGTCACCGTCGGGCCCTCCGCCAGACCCAGACGCCGAAGCGAGTCGGCCAGTGCGAACGGCTGGATCATCTGCACGGGGTAGAAGTCGAACCCCTGCGCCTTGTCGAGGAAGTCGAGCCCCGGGCCGACAACCGCGACGCGCCCGACCGGACGCTGCGCGAGCTCGCCGCGATCGCGCAGGGCGGCGAGCGCCTGCTCGAGGGCGAAGTCGACGCGCAGCGACGTATCGGACGAGAGACCACGGTCGCGGTAGAGCGTCGCGTGCGCCGCGCGTTGCTGTGAAACGTCCGCCCGGGGACGGCGGCGAGACGGCGCGTGTATCGCTCATTCTCCAGAGAGCACGCGCGACCGCAACTCGACGAGATATCGGCGCGTCGCCGTCACGAGAAGCTGCACCAACGTCGAGGCCGTGTCGCTCGACGACGTCGCGCACGAACTGCAGGCGTTCATCCCCACCCGGGGACTCGATGGCGGTGACGAGATCCGCCACCCGGCCGTCCATGACCTGCACGAGCGGCGCGTTTGCCGCTGATGCAGCGATGGCCTCGGCGTCGCCCGAGGCCATCGGGTGAATCTGGTGCCATACAGCATCAGGTTGACGACCGAATCCTCGTCGCCTGTCGCAATGCGGCGGCGGATGTCGGCGTCGCGCTGCTTCACCCAGGCCGACCAGCGAGGCTCAGCATCCGCTCCAGTCAGGTCGCGAAGGCCTGCCGGCGCGTTGTCCCCGAGCGCCGCGAGCACCGGGCGCGCCTCGGCGAGCGTCATCGGCGTGCGGGACGACCGCCGGTAACGCTCATCGCAGAGGCCGGGCGCTCTAGCAATGTGGACGAGGCGGCCGCCGCCGCACTCACGACGAGCAGGCCGAAGAAGAGACGCGCGCCGGACATGACCACCCATCAGCGCTGAATGCTGAACGCGTACAGCGTGTCGCCGGCGGCCACGAGCACGTACTGCACGCCGTCGAGCATGTAGGTGATTGGCGTGTTGCTCATCTGCTGGACCAGGCCCGAGTGCCACAGGATCTTTCCGGTGCTCGCATCCATCGCCATCACGTGGCCAGAGGACCCGCCGGCAAACAGCACGCCTCCGGCCGTCGTCAGCAAGCCGCCGAATGCCTCGGGACGGGGCGCGGTGCCGTCCGAGGCGGGATACTTGTGCGCCCATCGCTCCTTGCCCGTCAGCGGATCGATGGCGCGAAGTGCGGCGCCGTGACCGCCGACCGCCTGCTCGACGCCGCCGCCGTAGCCGTTCGGCACCTGATCCGGACCGATGATCCGGTAGTGGACGACGTAGCCTTCGACGGTGTTGACGTAGAAGAGTCCGGTCTGCGGGCTGTAGGACGGCGGGGCCCAGTTCGTCGCCCCGCCGTTGTGAGGTGACACGAGCGCGCCGCCGACCTGGGGCTCCTTCTTCGGGTTCGGAATGGGCTCTCCGGTCGGCTTGAAACCCAGCGACCAGTTCGCCGACGGCAGGTACTGGCGTCGACAGCACCTTCTCGCCGGTCACGCGATCCAGCAGGAAGAACATGCCGTTTCGGCTCGCCTGCGCGAGCAGCTTGCGGCGCTGGCCGTTGACGACGGCATCGAACAGCACCGGCGTCTGGGTGGCGTCCCAGTCATGGGTGTCGTGAGGCGACACCTGGAAGTACCACGCCATCTTGCCCGTGTCGGCGTTCAGCGCCACGATCGAACAGGTCCACAGGTTGTCGCCCGGCCGGCTGTCGCCGATCAGCACCGGCTGCGGATTGCCCGTGCCGACGTAGATCAGATTGAGCTCGGGATCGTAGGTCGCCGGCTGCCAGGGCGCGGCGCCGCCGCGTTCGGCCGCGAATGCGTTCGGCCACGTCTCGATCCCCGGCTCACCGGCGCGCGGCGTCGCATACCACTTCCACTGCAACGCGCCGGTTTCCGGATCCCGTGACTCCAGCCATCCCGGCACGTCGGTGTAGTCGCCGCCGGCGGGCGTGAAGACGCGATTGCCAATCACGGTTGGCGCGGTCGTGGCATAGAGGTCGCCGCGGTAGTCGGCCTTCTGCTGGTTCCAGCGTTCTTTGCCCGTGGCCGCATCGAGCGACACGAGATGCTGATCGGGCGTGTCGAGGAACAGGTAGTTCCCCCACATGCCCAGGCCGCGGTTGCCGATCGTCGATCCGCCGAGGCTCTTCCAGTAGTAGTGCCACACCTGCCGCCCCGTCCTCGCGTCGAGCGCATAGGCGTTGTTCGGGGTCGCCAGGTAGAGCATGCCGTTCGACGATCAGCGGCGTCGCCTTGATGTTGGCGTTCGGGACCGCGCCGGGGGCGGGCTCCGGCCCTTTGCCGCCGATGATGGCGCCCTGCAGCGACGTGTTCAGCCGGGCCGTCCACGCGAGCGACAGACTCTTCACGTTGCGTCTTGTTGATTTGATCGAGCGTGCTGTAGTGGCGGCCCGAATAGTCGCCGTGGAACGTCGGCCAGGAGTCGGGCGAGGGCTTCAGAATCTGCGCCGGCGTGAGCCCGGGACTCTGACCGGCCACGACGGTGGCGGTCAGCGCGGCGGAGAGCGATCAGTGCAAGCAATGGGCGCGTCATTTGAGTGTCCACAGATAGGCGGTCAGATCCTGCATGTCCTTGTCGCGGAAGGTGCGGAGCATGTCGAAATGCACTTGCAGCGGATCGGTGACGACCACCTTCGGCACGTCGCCTTCGCGCTTGAACGTCCGCCGCGCGCCGGACGGTTCGATCAGCGTGACGGCGAACTCCGAGATGAAGTCGAGCGCCCCGGAGACCGTCTGGCCGTTGGCGAGCGTGATCGTGACCGACGCGCGCGGCGCGCGGCGACACCACCGCCGCCTGCCCGCGACCGCCGCCTGGCCGTGGGTTCACGATTCGCCCCTGGAGTGTCGGCGGATCGTATTTCGCTCCGATGCCGGCGAGGTCGCCCGAGACCGAATGACAGGTCGTGCAGCGGCCCGGTCCGCTGAAGTACGCCGCGCCTGCTTTGGCATCACCGACGAGCGAGGCCATCGTGTCGGTCGCGGCGCGACTCCTGGCCGCCTCGAGCCGTTCGTGCAGGAACTCGGCGATGTCGGTGATCTCCTGGTCGGTCAGCCCGGGAAATGCGGGCATGCCGCGATCCGGACGTCCGGTGCGAATGAAGCCGGCAATCTCCTTCCCGCCGGTGTCGGCAAGGACCACCAGCGAACGGGCGAGATCCGGTCCGCCGGCGCGGCCGCGCGCGTCGTTGCCATGGCAGAAGCCGCACTGCGGCTCGAACACCGGTTTGGCCCGCGCGATCGCGGCTTCGTCGAACCCCCGTCCTCGCCCGCGTCCGGCCGGGGGCGGAGCGCCGCCACCACGTCCGCGGCCGGGAGGTCCTTGCGCGGGTGCAGGAGCCTGAGCGGAAGGACCAGCCGTCGTCGCGGCGGGTGCCGGCGCGGTCGGCGTCTGCTCCAAATCTCGCGCTCCGACGATCGCGCCGAGGAGCGCCAGAGCACTCAGCGAAAGA
>CAVQXJ010000012.1:0-70653 GCA_963717745.1 uncultured Acidobacteriota bacterium | reverse complement strand
GACCCGCCATCGCCGCGCGCACCGGCTCGAGGATCTGCTCGGGCGGGACATCCGCGGCCACGACCTGCGTGAGCGCCCAGTTCCGGTTGTCCGCGAACTGGCGTGCGCGTGATAGACGCTCAGCGCTTTCGTCCCGTAGACGTCGAGCGCGACGTCGCCCACCACGCCGATGATCTCCATTGCCGCCCGAGCGGCCGCAATCCGCTGTCCGATCGCGGCGTCGAACGCCAAGCCGGAAATGCCGGCGGCGAAGTTGGCGCTGACCACCGCATGCAGCGGCACGCCGGCTCGTCTCGCCGTCGAACGAGCGGCCGGCGAGGACCGGAATGCCGAGCGCGGCGAACAGCTCCCCGCTGATTGTCCGCTGTTGAATGTTGAAGCCCGGCTCGAGGCAGATCGATCGTCCCGGCGCGGGGCCGCTGACGATCCGCGTGTTCCAGGGGTGATAGCTCCCGGTCGCCGGAAGACGGGAGATGCTTCCCACCGCGGTCACGCCGGGAATCGTCGCGGATAGCGCGGGCCAGCTCCTCGTGGAACGCGGCGCGCCGCGGCGGCGCTGTAGCGGGCGGTCGGCAGGTTCACTTCGAACGTCAGGATCCGGTCGACGCGGAAGCCCAGATCGACTTGCTGGAGACGATGGACGGTGGCCATGAGCACGCCGGCGCCGACCAGCAGCGTCAGCGCCAGCGCGAGCTGCGCGATGGCGAGCCCGCTGCGAAGCCAGGCCTGGCCCGGGTGCCGGTGGCGGAACGCGATTGCTGCCGAAGCGCCTCGATTGGAGCGTTCGCGCCAGACGGACCGCCGGGACCACGCCGCAGGCGACCGCGGTGACGACGGTAGTCAGCAGCGCGAATCCCAGCACGATCGGGTCGAAGCCGATCTCGCCGAGCCTCGGCAGCGCTTCGCGGCCGAGGCGCTGGAGCACCATGACGCCGTTCCGGGCCAGCACCAGCCCGAGCGCGCCGCCGAGCCCGGCAAGCAGCAAGCTCTCGACCAGCGTCTGCCGGGCCAGCCGGCCGCGTCCCGACCCAGCGCGGAGCGAATCGCGAACTCCTGAGTCCGCCCGGTCGCGCGCGACCAGCACCAGGTTCGCCACGTTGACCGACGCGACCAGCAGCACCAGCGCGACGGCGATCAGCAGCAGGTGCAGCGGGCCTCGCGAGGGCGCCACCAGATCCTCTTGCAGCGGGACCGCGACAATCTCGCTGCGGCGGCGCCGGGCCACCGCTCCTTCATCGGCCCGCGCAAGCGCCGCCAGCTCCGCGCGGCCCTGCTCCACGCTGACGCCGTCGCGCAGCCGGCCGACTGCGGTCAGCGAGTAGTTCTCCTCGAACGTATCGCCGGCGAGGTCGTATGGCTCCAGACGTCCACGTCCCCGGCCACATCGGGCGCACCCGCCGGCTTGCCGAGAATCGGATCCTGAACGCGCGTGGTGCGATCCCGACGACCTCGTACGGCTCCGCGCTCAGGTGGATGGTGCGGCCGACCACCGCCGGGTCGCCGCCGAAGTGCGTCCGCCACACCGCATCGCTCAAGACGATGCGGCGGGTGCCGGATTCGTCGGCGCGGTCGAACCCCGCGCCGTACGCGAGGCCCGATCGCAGCGTGCTGAAGTAGCCGCTCGTCACCCCCAGCACCCGGAGCCGGTGGCCCCGTCCGTCCCTGACCAGGTCGGCACCGGTCTCGGAATACATCGCCATCGCCGCCACGTCCTCGAACAACGCCGCATGATCGCGGAGAAAGGTGAAATGCGTGGCGGCAATGACGTGCCGCGTGTCGGGTTTGTCGGGCTCCTGCTGGTAGAAGCGGACCAGCTGACCGGGCTGGTCGTACGGCAGCGGCGCCAGCAGCACCGCCTGGACGGCGCTGAACACCGCGGTCGTGCCGCCGATCCCCAGCGCGAGCGTGGCGACGACGACGGCCGAGAAGCCCGGGCTGCGGCGAAGCTGCCGAAGCGCGTAGCGGAGATCCTGCGCGAAGACCGTCGAGCAGCGCGAGGCCGTTCATGCTGTACACGTCCTCGGCCACCAGGGTCGTGTTGCCCATCTGCCGGCACGCCGCGGTGCGGGCGGCGTCCGGGCTCATACCGGAGCGGACATATCGCTCCACCAGCAGGTCGCGATGCATCTCGAGCTCGCGGCGGGTCTCGGCGGCCAGCCGGTTGCGGGCCCACGCGAACCCGAGCCTGGCGAACCACGTGGTCACCACCGGCCTCATCACCGCTGCTCCGCCGGACGCATGAGCCGGGCAATCACTCGAGTGATGCGCTCCCACTTCGCGGTCTGCTGCGCGAGCTGCTTCCTGCCGGCCCTGGTGATGGCGTAGAACTTGGCCTTGCGGTTGTTCTCGGAGGCGCCCCAGCTCGCGACGATCCAGCGCTGGTGCTGCAGCCGCATCAGCGCCGCGTACACGGTGCCTTCGTTCAGTCTCAGGAGATCTTCGCTGACCTGCTCGATCCGGCGGGCAATGCCGTAGCCGTGCTGCGGGCCCATGCTGTCCAGGGTCTGCAGCACCATCAAATCCAGGGTCCCCTGCAGGACATCGAGCTTCGCGGGAGCGCCGGGTTTACCTTTGGCCACGCCACATGAGTATCGCAGCGACCTTTGGCATGTCAATAGGACCGCGACTCGCGTGGTCCGCGGTCCGACAGGCCGATCGAGCCAGCTGGGTCGAAACGCCGCAACCAGCTCGTCGCGGGGTCTTTCACCCCGTTGGTGGGAACGGACTCCGAACTCTTTTGCGGACCGCGGACCGCGAACCGCGGACCGCGGACTCGGCTCAGAGGCTCAGGTTTTTGCGCGCGTAGGCGATCGAGCGATTGATCAGGTCGTCCTCGAGCTTCAGCGCGTCGGCCGGGCTCAGGCCGGCGGTGGTCGTCAGCGGCTTCTTCGGTGCGTCTCGCACGATCTCGAGGATCCGCGCCAGGTCGCGGCCGGGCAGCGGGCTGTAGCTGTCGTCGAACGTCGCCCAGTACTTCTTCGTGAAGACCGGAATCTTCAGCGGCTCGCGCGTGATCATCTCGAGCGCGAAGATCATGTTCGGGTCGCGCTGCTGCAGCCCCTTCACCATCCCCGGGATGTCGAGCATCCCTTCGCCCAGCGCCATTTCCGAGAGCAGGAAGCCCTCCTCGTACGGCGCCACCGCCATGTCCTTGAAGCTGACGTAGATGGTGAGCGGCGCCAGCAGGCGGTAGGTCTCGGCGGGATCCTCGCAGAGCGAGATGTTGTTGCCGAAGTCGTAGCAGACGCCGACCTACTCGCTGCCCACCTGCTTGATCCAGGCCGCGTGTTCGGCGGCGCGCCAGCCCTTGTGGTTCTCGATCGCGAGCTTCACCTTGTGCTTGCGCAGGATCGGCTCGGCGCGCTCGACCGACTTCTTGTGCGCGTCGAAGCTGGCCTTGAACGCCTCGAAGCTGTCGAACTCCTCGTAGCGGCGCGCGGTGAAGGACGCGTGGGTCGTCACCGCACCCAGCTCGCGAGCCGCGGCAATTGACGCGTCGTACGCGGCGACCGCGGCATCCGTCCGCGGCGGCGCGACGCTGACGATGCAGCGCATGCCGTAGGAGTCGAGCTTCTTGCGCAGCGGCGCGGACCGCGTCGGGGCCGCCCTGCGGGACGTTGAGGCGAACCACGCCGAGGCCAAGGCCGCGGCAGTGCTCGAGAATGTCGAACCCGCCGGCGCGGTTGCGGTTGCCAAACCCTGGTCCCTCGCCGCCCATGTTCTTCAGCATCGGCATGGCTCTGCGCGCTCTGGGCCGGCCGTCGAAGGGCCGGCCGTCGACAGCCACGCCAGGGTCGATCCCGTGGTCGCCATCATGTCTCGTCGTGTCATCGGCGCTCGTCCTCATCAACAGTCCTTCGGTAGCTGCGTCATTCTACTGGTCGCCGGCCCACCCCGCCGCATCAGCCGCGGCGGCCGGCCAGCTGCGCGACATACCGGCGCTCCTCCGCCCCAAACCACGGCGCCTGGCCGGCGCTGGCGTTGTCGCGGAGGTGGGCGGGATCGAAGGTGGCGGGAATCGCGACATGGCAGCGCGGGTCGCTGAGCACCCACTTCAGCAGCGCCTGCGCCCAGGTGGTCATCCCGAACGCGGCCAGCGGCGCGAGCTGCGAGGCCTCGGGCACGCGGCGGAGCAGCGCGCGCTCGCCGAACGGCCGCATCACCACCACGCCGAGATCGAGCTCGGCGGCGAGCGGCAGGATCTCGGCCTCGACATCGCTCTCGAGCGGGTTGTAGGGGATCTGGATCGCGGTGATGCGGCCGCTCTCCATGACCTCGCGCAGCGTGTCGAACGCCGACGGCTGGTAGTGGGTCGCGCCGATCGCCGTCGACCTTGCCTTGCGCCCTCAGCTCCTCGAGCAAGGCGAGCTGCTCGGGCCAGTTGACCAGGTTGTGCACCTGATAGAGGTCGACGCGGCCGCCGAAGAAGCCGAGCGCGTCGCGCACCTGACGGCGTCCCTCGTCGGCGCGGCGCGCCCAGATCTTGGTGGCCACCAGCGCCCGCGGTCGTGCCCGCGCCAGCGCCGCGCCGAGCACGCGCTCGGCATCGCCGTACATCGGCGAGGAGTCGAAGAAGCTCACGCCAAGTCTCAGCGCCTCGTCGACGATCCCATCGCGCGCGCCTCGTCTCGCGCGCCGCGCACGTCGAAGGTCCGCCACGTGCCCATGCCGACCACGGGCACCTCGAGTCCTGATTGACCGAGTCGTCGTCTTTCCATGTGTCGTGACTGCCAGCGCGCCTGACCAGACCGGCCCCACGGTCGTCGCCCTGCACATCCTTGGCGAACACGTCCGAACGCGCGGCCTTCACCATCTCCTCGTCACCATGCGGCTGGTGACCGTCGTCCCCGGATGGCGCTTGCGCAGGCACTCCCACCACAGCGCCGCCACGCCGGCGGCGTGCGCGCACGCCATCCGTTCCCCTCATCGTTCACCGCGACGTTCGAGGTTGATGAAATGTACCGGACGTGCTCGCACAGGTTCGGCAGGCATTCGAGAAAACCGAGACCCGCAGGCGGGACATTCTGCTCGTCCCGTCGATCTCAACCACTCCGGAGCGACGGAGAGCAACGAAGGAAACGGAAAACAGCCTGCGGCTCGCTTTCGTTTCCGGCGGCATGATGATGACTGCACCTTTTCCCTACGATGTCGCGACGACGCTGAGGCTCTGGAGGTTCGCAGCTGCTGCAGATACTCCCGCAGCCCCCATGCCGCGTCGGTCGTGCTCGAGACGCATCCGGCCATCACCTGCGCATAACTGCTCCCTGAAGGGATGCAGATGACGTCGGGACGCCGCGGGTGGGTCGACACCCACTGCAAGGCCGCCAGAATGGCGCCCTCCGCGCCAACCCCCTGCTCGTCGAGCACCTTGGCCACCAGCACCTCGGTCACCCCGGCGCTACGCCAATCCGTCGCCGTCGACCGCACGTCCGAAGATCGTGCCAGCGATATGCGTCTCGTGCCCATGCCTGTCGCCGTTGCCGCTCTCGTGAAATCCTTCTGGATCAGGGTCACGCCCCGAAAACCGTATGCGACCCGTCGACGCCGGTGCCGAGCAGCGCGATGACCGAGCCGGTGCCGGTGTAGGTCACCTCTCGCCCACAGCCGTGATCCCCCACGTCGGCACCGGCGCTGCGGTCCCCACCGTTGCGTCCGGCACCCTGAGGATCTCCTCTGCCCGCCCGCCATGACCGCGTCGCGTCAGCGCCCCGCTGCGCCCAGAACTTCTGCAGATCGGCGAGCTGCTGCTTCAGGTCCGCCTCGCCCGCGCTTGCTGCCGCCCGATTGCCGGCATCGTAGCCGAACCACCCGCACCGCCCGGTACCGAGAGCGCCCCACGCCAATCGCAGTCCGGCGCGCCATCTTCCTGGACGCAACCGCGCGCGCCAGCCGTTTCCAACTTCGCTTCCTTGACTTGCTGCTCGTCAGCAAGACATTTTTCTGCGCCGCTTTCTCCGTGGCACCGGTGCTCCGGTTGAAATCGCGTCAGCCTCGCGTTCGTCAGCGCTGGTCGCCAGCCACTGGCGGGCGCGAGAAAGCCGCCGCCCGCCCAGGAGGCCGGTGGCCCGCTCAGCCGGCGCCAGCTTCTCCCATTCGCGCCGATCGACTTCGACCTCTCCCTTCCAGATCAGCAAGTCGCGTTCGCTGTCCAGCCAGCGCCGCAGGGTCGGCCACTTTCGCAACAGCTGCTCGTGCGCGACTTCCGCGATTGGCTCGAAGCCCGCGTCCGGCGCGCTCAGGATCAGCAGCCGCCACTCGGTCCCGGCCAGCGTCTCCGCGAGCGCCCATTCCTCGGGCCCGCATTCACTGCGCCGCGCCCGCCGCCGTACCGGCTCACCCTCCCGTGGAACGTGCGCGAGGCGAAGCGTGAAGAGGCGTTGCAGCGCCCGCTCCTGATCGAGATGCTGCAGCCGGTAGCGTTCGGCGCGATCCCGCAGCGGGGCGGCGATGTCGATCAGCTCCGGTCGATCCTTCCACCGCATGATCCCATCGCCACGGCTCTGCATGTCCAGCCACATGTCGGACAGCAGATAGGACAGCAGTGGCAGTGCCCCAGCCTCGCTGGCAGTGGCCGCGGCAATCCGCGCCGGCATCTCGGCCGAGTCGAACCGCGCGCCCAGCCGCTCGGCGGGCCGCCGGATGATCACCTCGAGCCGATCTTCCGACAGCGGCGGAATGTCGATGCACTCGATCGCCGAAAGAGCGCGCCGTCGGCTTGCAACTGGCCGTAGTAATCTGCGCGCACGCTGCCCAGCACGTGAAACTCCGGACGCCGGCTCGCTTCCGCCACGAGCGCCGAGAAGCCGCGCGCGTCGGTCGGGGAGGCCCGCGAATACAGCTCCTCGGCCTGGTCTACATACAGCACGAACTGCCGCAGCGTATCCGACCCGGCCCGCTCATTGAGCTCGTCGCGAACCTACCGCAGGAGATCGAGGAGCGTCGCGCCCTCCTTGAACCGCTGCACCCATCCCTCGGCGTCGCGATCCTGGTCGTAGCTCCGGTCGACGATCAGCCGGACGAAGGCGAGCGCGAGCTCTTTGAGCGGCGCCTCGCCCGGCGGACGGTCAGTTGCAGCCAGGTGCGGCTGTCGGCCAGCTCCGGCGGCCACGCGCGAGCAGCGCCGCGCCAGAGCTGGGACTTGAGCGCCGCCAGCACGCCGGCTTGCGCCACCGACGATTTGCCGACCCCAGACGCGCCCACCAGCATGACGATGCGGTCGTGATCGGGCCGCAGCCGCTCGAGGATCGCCGCGGTCTGCTCCTCCCGACCGAAGAAGAAGGCCGCGTCGGCCGAGCCGAGCGCTGGCAGGCCTTTGTAGGGATTGAACTGCTTCCACGCCGGTCAGCGCTGATCGCGCCGCTGTTCGACAGTCCGGCGAGCACCGCCGCGATGGTGTCCGGCGCCTTGGGATCGGAGCGAAAATTCCGTGCAGCAGCTCGAAGAATGGCAGCCCCGGCGCCTGGCTGGTCATGACCACGGGGACGATGATCGGGCGGCCCGCGCGATCGGCCTGACGCGACAGCCGCGCCGCTTCGTAGTACTTCAGCTCCTGCCAGGGACCGATGCGCTCGCCGACCAGGAACAGCATCGCATCGGTTCTGGCCAGTTCCTCGGCCAGCCGCGGCAGCCAATAGGCCCCGGCCGTCAGAACGCGGGGAGCGAGGAACACGTCGAGATCCGGGCGTTCCCGGCACAGACCGCCGGTCAGGCCCTCAGCACTCTGCAAGTCGCGGCTGTGATAGCTGAGAAAGACGTTCACGCGCAGCTCCGCTGGAAGGCCCGAGTGTCGGCCCACTGCTCGACAGTGACGGACGCGTCCGCGCCTTTCTCCGTCACGGCCGCCACCGGAGCCAACAATGTCGTCGATACCGGCATATCAATACAAGAACGCGCCTCAAATGGCCATCTTTCGCACCAGCGCAAGCGCCGCCGCCGCGTCTCCCCATCCGATCACTCGCACATCTTTCCCTTCGAGCGCCGTTGCCGCGGTCGCGAAATGCTCCAGCTCCTCACGCACCCGCGTGGAGAGCTCGACGACATCTGTCAGGCCGCGCTCGCGGCGTGCCTCGATCGGCATGCACATGATGCGATCGTTGCGAACGCGCTCGGATGGGTCGTGATTGTTCCGGTTCTGGTCGACCTGCATGACCCCGATCGCACGGCACTCGACCACGACCCCGGGGTACGACGCGACGTCCCACAGCAGCATCGCGTCGAGCGGGTCGCCATCCTCGGCTTCCGTCGACGGGATGAACCCCCAGTCGAACGGGAACGTCACGCCGAGCGGCAGCGGCCGCGAGACCGCCATCACTTCCCACCGCGGCTCATATTTGAGCTTGAGCGTCGAGCCGCGCGGCGCTTCGACGACGACGTGGAGGATGTCGCCGTGGGCGAAGGTGGGAATCGTCGTGAGGTCCATGGGGATCAGGATACGCCGCTCGATAAGGCATGGGCTTTCGGGTGTGGTGTAACGTAGAGCAATGGACTTTGTTCACTGGCCACTCGTGGTCGTGCTGACTTCGGGAGCCGCGCAATCGGCGGCACTACCGGCGCCGCCGCAAGAGCAGGCGCCGGGCCCGCAGAAAAAGACCATTCAGGTTGACCCTGCGGCGCTGCCGGTGGACCTCGAGCGTATCCAGAAGGCGCTGGCAAATACACCCAGGCTCCAGTTCGACGAGAGTCGGCGCCCGGTCTTCCGCGTAGAAGTCTTCGGCGAAAAGCCGACGATTGACGACATACTCGGACCTGATTGGGCGAAGGCGCCGTGCCGCACGTACATGACGCACCAGGAGTTCCTGAACCTGGTGACGCCGAAGGACGTGCAGGCTACGCCGCGTTCTCAACGAGCAGGCGCCACCGTCGCGACCACGTCGTTCCTGTTGCAGTGGACGTTCCAGAAAGCGATCCAGAAGTTCAACGAAACCCAGACGAGCGCGCACGGCGCGCGCGCAGGAGGTGCTCGACGCGCTGAAGGCGCTCGAGACGCCCGTGCGAAGACGCGGCCCCGGTGATCGCGGGACCGATCACCGCGGCGCCGGCCTCCGCACCCGCGCCAGACCCTCGAGCGCGAAGATCAACGGATAGAGCTCCTCGTAGTACCACAGCCGCGCGAAGTAGAGGCCGAGCGGGGACGCCAGCGGGTGCTCGTCGCGAGCCGCGTCGATCAGCCACTGGGTGCCGCGCTGCGCGGCCGCGATCGTCTGCGCCATCAGTCGACCGCTGGCCGCCAAGTGCTGCCAGCGCCACGCCGGTCTCCTCGATGGACGACGGGACTCCGCGGTCGCCGCCCCACCCGCCGTCGGCGTTCTGCGCCGCGCAGCAGCCACGCGGTTGCGCGACGCTGACATATCGCCGCGGCCGGATGTTCTCGCACCAGCGGCGGCTCGAGCCCGAGCAGCACCCGCGCAGTGCCGTAGACGGCGTTGTCCTCCCCGGGCGCCTGTTCGTTGCCGAACCACAGCGGAACCCAGGCGCCGTCGGCTCGCTGCGTGGCCTCGAGGTAACCGCCGGCACGCGCGACCGGCGCGTCCTCAGCGCGCGCTGCAGCGACGGCTCCAGGTGGGGATGCCACGCACTCCAGGCGCGCACCGCGTGGGCCGTGATTTCCGGCGTACTCCGATCGAACGGCAGCGTCCCCCAGCCACGGCAGAACGTCGGCACACCACCGTCGCGGTTCTGGACGCCGAGCAGCCAGCGCACGCCCGCCGCCGCGGCGGCCACCGTCGCCGCCATCCGGCTCGCCGAGCTGATGCAGCGCCACGAGCGCCCCGGCGGTGTCGTCGGCGTCCGGCACGCCGCCACTCAACGGCGTCCACGCCCACGCGCCCGGCGCCGCGTGGGTGAACGGATGTTCACACGTGCTCTGCTGCCGAATCAGCCAGTGACGCATGGCGCAGCGATCAGCCGCCGGCAACGCCGCCGCATCGGCGAGCGCGCCGATCGCCAGAGTCGATACCCAGGTCGACAGGTTCGTGTCGATCGGCCAGCTCCCGTCGGGACGGATCGAGTCGGAAAGAAACTTCACACCCGATTCCACGACCGGACTGCCCGCCAGACCCGCCCCCACCAGGCTCATCACGACGAAGCTGGTCAACGGCGTCGCTTCGAGATAGCCGCCGCTCTCGGGTTGCATCTCGATCAGCACGCGATGGGTCCGCGGACCGACGCGGTCGCGCAGCCATCGCGTCACCGGGTTCGGCGACGGCGCGCGGCGATGCCGCACCTGTCCGATCGCGATCAGCGCCGGCAGCGCATAGCTGACCACGGGCAGCTGGAGATGCTGGAACCAGCCGTGCGGGACGGCGGCGAGCTCGAACGGCAGTTGCGGGACCGAGCGCCACGCGGCGGCGGCATCGTCGCCGAGCTTGCCGGTCAGCGCGAGCACGGTGAGGATGGGCACCGAGAAGGTCTGATCCTTCCCATATCGCCGCAGGATGGCGGCTCGAAGAACATCCGGGGTCACGCCTCCCGCGGCGGCGCGCAGCCACGACTGGGCCCTCATCACCGACGCGATGACTGCGGCATCGCCGCGCGCGACCAGCGACAGCGTGGCCCACACGATGGCCGTGGTGCTGATGTTGGTCCGGCTCCGGACCGTGTCACCCCACCCGCCGTCGTCGTTCTGGTTCTGAATCAACCAGCACGCACCAGCCCGAACGAGACGGTCGAGCGGCTCCCCCGCGCGCCCGCGCCGCTTCGCGGTCAGGTGCAGCGCGAGCACCGCGGTCCCGGTCGACAGCGCACTGCTCGCGAGGCAGCCCTCCCAATGATCGGGCGCGGCCCGCCGGGCGAGCAGCCGCCGGGCGAGCTCCTTCACGCTCTCGTCGACCAGCGTGGGCGTGATCACGGGCGTGAAGGATCGAGGCTCAGATGCCCCAGCGCAAGCAGCGCGTAGTAGGTGTATTCGCAATCCGCGGCGTCGTCTGCCCAGGTGCCGTAGAAACCGCCGCGGTTGGTCCAGAGAGAGTCGACGAAGTCGAGGCAGGGCTCGATGACGCCGCCGAGTGGCAGATGGAGCGACGACAGCGCATGAAGTGCGGTGGCCGTGGACAGCAGGTCAGGGACCGGCGCGGTCGGCGACGCGAAGAATCCGCCGCCGGCATGACAGCGATCGAGCAGCCACATGCCGGCATTGCGATCCTGTGGACCATCGAGATGGCGCATCACCATGACCGCTGCCGCCGTTGACGGAGTCATCCCGGAGGCAAGCCCGGGATGATTGGCGTAGCTGCCATCGGCGGCGCGCAATGCCAGCAGCGACCCGAGCACGCGGCCGGGCTCGGGCATGGTGCGGCCGAAGTCCTGATACGCGCCGAGCGCGAGAAAGGCAGCGTAGGCACTGCCGTGCGGCGCGTTCGGCACCGTCGCATAGCCGCCGTCATCGGTGCGGCACGCTTCGATGCGGGCGAGCACGGCCTCCACGATCGAAGCGTCAGGAAGGCGGCGCAGCGCCGCCCACCCGCGGGCCAGGCAGGCGGCGTGCACGAAGTCGAAATCAGCGGCGCTCGCCCGGGCCGTCAGGTAGGCCGCGGTGCGATCGGCCGGCAGATCTTCCTGCAGCGCGATCAGCGCATCGAGCCCGAAGACGGTGTAGTAGAGGTCGCTGGTGCCGGCACGGTCCTGGAAGCCGCCGTCCGGATTGCTGCGCGCCCGCAGGAACGACACGACGAGATCGCGCGATTCACCCAGCTGCCGGGGTGCCAGCCTGGCGACCTGCAGCATCTCGAGCCGCAAACTCACTGCACCAACCTTTGATCTCGACGCGAAACACCTTGCCGATCACCCGCCGCAACAGTCCTTTGAGGCTGGCATTCTGCAGCGCGGGCAGGGTGCGAATTGCCTGTTCCTTGTAGGCCTCGAGCAGCGCACGGGCCCGGCTTTCGACATCCAGCTCGCCAAGCAGCGTCCTGAACGCGGCGCGATCATCGTGGCTCGCGCGCCCGCCGCGCCACAGGGTCATCACCCGGTCGCGGCCCGCGGCCCGTGCCTTGTCGCAGGCGAGGCCGAGCAGGAGCGTCGGTGCGCCGAACCCGTCGGCGTCGGCAGCGGCGTCGAGATCCTCGAGATCGTCGCGAATCTGGTAGGCGATGCCGAGCGCGTCGCTGTAGTCGCGGAGGACGTCCTGCGTCTCCTGAGGCGCGCCCGCCAACGCGGCGCCGATACCGAGCGCCACCTGAAAGGCCGGTGAAGTCTTGCGCCGGAAGATCTCAATCGTCTGATCGGCGGTCAGCGCCGCGGGGCGCTCCATCCACGCCAGCTCCGTGCCCTGGCCGAGGCAGAGCTCCCGGTGGCCGGCCGCGGCGATGCGAACGAGGTCGGCAAGGATGTGGGGCGGCGCGCCACAACCCGCCAGCAGACGGTACCCTTCACCGAGCAGCAAATCTCCGGCATTCAGCGCAACCGGCACACCGTGCTCGGTGTGCAGCGCCGGCCGGCCGTAGCGTTCGGCGTCGGCATCTTCGATGTCGTCGTGCACCAGCGACGCCTTGTGAAAGCATTCGACCGCGACCGCCGCCATCTTGAGTGACGGCGGCAGTGACCGCAGCAGGGTCGTCCTGCAGCGCTTTCCAGGCGCAGACGGTGAGGAACGGGCGCCAACGCTTGCCCTCGGCCGACAGCCACGAACGGGCCACGGCGTCGGCCTCACCTGCCGGCGGCCCAAGCAGGCCGTCCAATGCCTCTCGCGTGAACCACGTCTCGACCTCGGCTCGAAGCGCATCCAGATCGAGCCGGCGCGTGTGGTCGTCACTGGTCAGATGCACGACGTTCCAGACCCAGTCGATGTCGACGGCCGTGTCTTTGCAATCGTCCTGCAGCAGCGGAATGGCGACGCCCGGAATCGCGGCCGCCTCCATGTAAGGAAACGCCCGCTCGAGCACCGACAGGCAGCTGACCCCGACGATCGCGTCGACCTTGCCGGACTGAATCAGCGCCATCACCAGCGCCGAGCCTTCGGCCACCAGCACCGCGTATCCCAGCCGCTCGGCCTCTTCCTGCAGATCCTGAATCGTGCAGAGCCCGCACTGCTTGCAGAGCAGCCCGAACTCGTCGAACGGGGCCGGGCACTTGTCCTCGACCCGCAGGCACTTGGGCAACAGGAGCAGCCGGCGATCGAATGGCACGGTCGCCAGATGCTCGGTCCAGACCTCGTTGTTGATCAGGATGCCCGCGTAGTCACGGTAGGCCGGATCGATCGCGCCCAGGCCGACCACCGCATCGGCGTGGTTCCGCAGTTCGTCGAGCACCAGCGGCGGCACCAGGGTCTCGCGCCGATCTTCGACATAGCGCAGCACCACCGAGCGCAGGTGCTCACGCTCCGGAAGTGTTTGAGGGATGTTGGCCTGGGGCGGCCGCTGCGGCAGGGCCGGGATCAGACGCAGCGGCTTCTTCGGTGCGTGAACGCTCATGAATCTTCCCTAAGAATACGCACCGAATCCGAAGAACCAGTGCTTCTTTGCGAACCGGTAGGCCCAGTGCTCCTCCGGGATCTCCTCGCCGGGATGGTGCTGACTGCGGCGCGGCGTCATCGCTTCGAACTCGGCCATCGCAGTCCCGCGCTGGGTCGAGTCCTTCGCACCGTGCTTCCGGACCAGATCGCGGACGATGTCCGGACGCTCGAGCACGATGCAGCCGCGGGTGGCGCCGGCCGCGGCCTCGCGGAAGTCGCGAAGAAATCCCGACTGCGTCATGGTGTCGTAGATCGACGGGCTGTCCCGAACGGTCTCGGTCGCGAACTGGATGACCGGACACGGCTCGATGTGGCCGCCGGGGCCGATGTGGTGGCTGACCCCGGTCGCCATCGGACAGAGCGCTTCGCCGCGATCGTCCCAGTAGGCGTCGACGATCGCGATCGGCATCCGGGCGCGCATCTTCACGATGAAGCGCCTGACCGCGAGCACCTGTTCGGGACGGAGCGCCAGCTGCGGATTCGGCTTGGGCCCGACGACGCGATAGGTGTGAAACCAGACGTAGTGCACCCCCATCGTCACCAGCCGGCGCAGCCAGGCTTCGGACACCAGCTCGATGTTGGTCTGGCACACGCTGGTGGCGACGCCAATCAACAGGCCGTGGCGGCGGCAGGCCTCGATCCCGTCGAGCGTCTTGTTGAGGACCTGCACCCGGCCCCGGCGTTCGTCGCTGACGATCTCCGAGCCTTCGATGCTGACGAGCGGTGTCACGTTGCCCAGCTCCGCGAGGCGCCGCGCGACCTCGTCGGTGATCAGCTGGCCGTTGGTGAAGACCTGGAAGTAGCAGTCCGGGTGCGCCGCGAACAGATCGAGCAGCTGCGGGTGCATGAACGGCTCGCCGCCCAGAATGCCGAAGTAGGCGTTCCCGTGCGCCTTGGCGTCGCCGATGATGCGATTGAGCTCGTCGAGCGAGAGCCGCTGCGACGGCGCGGCGACGTCCACCCAGCAGCCCTGGCATCGGAGCTGGCAGCTCGAGATCACCGAGATGAACAAGAACGGCGGAAAGTTCTCCCCGCGGCGGCGCCGACGCTTGTGCAGCTCCACCGAGCGGACTCCCTTCACGCCGAAGTTGTAGACGAACTTCGCCACCACCTTGGGCCGGGTCTCGGTCAGCACGCGCCTGGTCAATGCGAACAGCACGGTCAGGCCTTCGGATCCGTGGCCGGCGGCTGCAGAGCCGCCTCGGCGCGGAGCCTGGCCGCTTCGGCCTTGGCCAGGATCTCTTCTGGCGAGGGCAGCGCGGCCAGCACTTCGACCGGAATGTCGAGATCGCGCTTGAGCGACACCAGGCAGTTCTGTCGCTCCTTCAGCGCGCGGTCGTCGTCGCGCTCCTTGGAGAACCGCGATTTCGCCTTCGCGCTGCGATCGCGCAACATCGAGTAGACGTCTCCCCCGAGCAGCGCCGAGATGTCCACCTTCATCGCCTCACGCCGCACGTCGTCGGCCTGCACCTCATCGCCGTTGATGGGGCCGTGGCGATACTTGGGAAACATGATGGCGACTTCGGGGCAGACCCGCGAGCAGGCCGGGCAATCGGTTTTGCAGTTGCTCTGGTTCTGCACCTGAATCTTCTTGTCCGACGAGACGCCGTAGACGTCGAACAGGCAGAAGCTCAGGCACTGCATGCAGTTGGTGCAGCGCGAGTAATCGATGACCGGGAACCAGGGTTTCCAGGTGGCTGGCGGGGGCTGAGCCTGTGAATCACTGCTCGAGTCAGTTGGTGCGTCTTTGCGGCACGAGACCTCGAGGCCGCGTTCGAGGAGTTGGGCCGCCAGAATGGCGCGGTCTCCGGCGGTCAGCTCGCCGCCGATGTGAAGCGTGACCTGCGACCGCCGGGCGGGGACGGCGCTCATGGATGCACCCCTTCGGTCGTGGGCTTGACCGCATCGGGCGTGCCCTCGAGCAGCCCAGTCACGATGACGTCGGGAGCATCCACGCGCATGTTGCAGACCCGAACCTGTCCGTCCGGCAGCGCGGCGCCGGCCGACGCGAACAGCCATTTCACAGCCCGCGGATAGCAAGCGGCAATGGTCAGCGGCGCGGCGGAGGCGAGCTCGCGCAGCCGCTCATCGCCGCGGGCCGCCATCTCGCACAGGTCGGGCACCGCATCGAACTCGACGCCGGCCGCCGCCAGACCGTTCAGCACGGCGGTCCTGGTGTCCGCCGGGACCACCTTCGCGAATGCGCAGTGGCAATAGAGGATGCGGCCGGGTGCCGCGCTCACGGCGTGGCCATCCGGTGTGTCGGCTCAGGGCGTCCCGGCCGGAAGTGCTCGCTGTGCTCCACGGTCGCGACGACGGAGAGCTCGCGGGCCGTGTCGGTCAGCGCAGTGATGGCAATCGCATGCAACAGGTCCGGATCGCCCTCGGCGCGGAGGTTGACGATCAGCTCACCATCGGTGAGCTCCTCGGCCAGCTGGTGCGGCGATTCGGCGCGGCCGTCGGTTCTCACCAGATTCAGCACCGCCATGTCACTGCCGGTGTCGGGCGACAGCGTCATCTTGAAGTGCGCGATCTCGATTCCCGACGCGGCGAGCTCCTGTTGAATGCGCGAGGCCAGCAGCTTCAAGAAGCGATTGCCGTCGAATGGATCTGCCGCTGACAGACGACATGTCGCGTTGAGCCACCCCAGCAACGCCTCCCCCTCCGCGTACACGTCGTAGTCGACGTCCATCGCCTGGCGCGACGACAGGGATCCGGACAGACGGTCGAACCATGCGTCCATTCCGGCGCCGGTCCGTGCGCTGACGGTCACGATCTCTGCCTGGGGAAAACGGGAGGCCAGCGCCTGCTCGAGAGCCTCCCGCCGCTCGGGACTCAGCAGATCGCTCTTGTTGATGACGATGAGGTCGGCCTCTTCGAGCTGCTTCTCGTAGACGTAGAGGACCTTGGGAGAGAACGAGCGGCTGCTGTCGAGGCCGAGCACCTGCGCCGCCCGCACCGGATCGACCAGCACGCTGAGCGGCGCCACGCGATAGGCGTCGCCATACAGACGGCGCAGGGGATACTGCACGGTCGCCCGGAGATCGGTGCAGCTGCCGACCGGCTCGGCGAGGAAGACGTCGGGACACGCGTCACGGGTCAGGCGATCGGCGGCGTCGGTCAGCGATCCGAACCGGCAGCAGAAACATCCGCCGGTGATCTCCTCGACCGGATAGCCCTTGGCCTGAACCAGGGTCGTGTCGACCAGACCCTGACTCTGATCGTTCGTGATCAGCCCGACGCGGCGGTCCTGCGAGGTGAAATGCTCCGCCAGCCGCAGCAGCGCGGTCGTCTTCCCGGCGCCCAGGAAGCCACCCACCATGACGTAGTCAGCAGTCATTTCACTTCCTCGCTGGATCCGTCATCCGAGTCCCCGTCCGCCGCCATCCCGGCATGGCGGCTGGTCAGCATCCGGTCGATCGTCGCGTCGAGGATGGTGACGTAACCCTCGACGTCGACGGCGTCTGCTGCGGGTTCCCCTTGAAGTCTATACAGCCAGCCCTCGCCGTAGGGATCGGATTCGACGAGGGTGACATCCTTTCTGAGCGAGGTCCCTTCCCCGAGGAACACACCCGATCCGACCGCGAACACGACCGTAAGGGCTTTCAACCCTTCCAGCGAGCCTATCTCGTCACCCACCGCGACGTTCGTCCCAGGCCTGACGCCGAAGTCGAACTCGACGATGTCCCCGAGCATGCGGGTGGCGAACTTCGTCAAACCGATTCGCCAGACTCCTGGGGACTCTTCGAGGAGCCAGTAGTGGGCCGGCGAATATTTTCGATCGCGCGGCAGGTGGGTGGTGAAGCGCGACCGCCGGTAGTAGTGCGCCTGCTCGCGCGACACGCTCATGTCCGGACAGGGCTCTGACGCCCTTCGGGGCTCCCGCCTTCGCGCTGCGCGCTACGGCGGGCAAGCGGGGCGGGCAAGCGGGATTCGGCGCTGCGATACGGCTCGATGGCGGCGACGAGGGCCGGCCAGTCGGGCTCGGCGGTCATCGCGCACCACGAGAGCCGGACGGCGCCGTCCATTCTGCCCGGCGGGACGCCCATCGCGCTCAGCACGTGACTGCAGGTGTAGCTCTGAGACGTGCACGCCGCTCCATTGGAAATCCCGACCAGATCGCGCCAGGCATCGATGACGACTTCAGCCTCGAGGCCGGGAAACGACAGGTTGGCGATATAGGGAACGGTGCGTTCCGGATCCCCGTTCACGATCGGATCGAGCGGTGCAAGACCGGACAACAACGTCGCCCGGAACCGGACGCAGCGCGCGGTTCGGTCGTCGCGTTCGAGACTCGCGAGCTCCGCGGCGAGGCCGAATCCGGCCACGAGATGGACCGGCAACGTACCGGGCCGAAGCCCCCGCTCCTGGCCGCCGCCGAACATCAGCGCCTGCAGCGGCGGATGTTCCTGACCGCGCCGGTGTGTGACGAGCGCACCGACACCTTTGGGGCCGTTGATCTTGTGCGCACTCGCGCTGATGAGATCGATGCGCGGATGGCGAAGCGCGCCGCTGTCCCTGGCAAAGCTCTGCGCCGCATCGACGTGGAAATAGGCGCCGGACTGGTCCAAGCGGTCGGCGATCTCGGCGATCGGCTGAATGGCACCGGTCTCGTTGTTCACGTGCATCACGCTGACCAGCAACGTGTCGGCGCGCACCGCGGCGAGGACGGCATCGGCCTCGACGGTGCCATGACGGTTAGGCCTGATGAGGGTGATCTCGAAGCCGCGTCGCCCGAGCTCAGCCAGCGGTCCGAGCACCGCATGGTGCTCGATCGCGGTCGAGACCACGTGTCTGCGCGGCTCGGCCGGCGCGGCCAGGCCGAGGATCGCGAGGTTGTTGCTCTCGGTCGCGCCACTCGTGAAAATCACGTCCCCGCGTCTCGCGCCCACCGCCGCGGCCACCCGATCCCGCGCCTGTTCGACGGCGGCACGTGCACGGAGGCCCCAGCCATGAGTGCGGCTGCCGGCGTTGCCGAGCTCGTCGTCCAGATAGCGCAGCATTTCCGCGCGGACCCGTGGGTCCACCGGAGTGGTCGCCGCGCAGTCGAGGTAGACCGGCATGGGAGTGATCATTCTGGATCGGCGCGGTGCGATGCCCCAATTACGCCCGCCGGTCCTGGCCCGTTTCCGGGCCGCCGGGCGAAGGTTGATAAGCTGCACCCTGGGTCCGACGGTGCGCGTCCAACCTTCAACATGATCCGAACACTGCGGGATCTTCCCCTGAGCGTGACGCGAGTCTCCGCCAAGTGACGGCGCAGAGCACGGCATCAGCCGCCGGACTCCCCGGCGTTCTCAGCGCGGGGCGGAGCGGCGCGTCCAACTGGCGTGGCTGGGTGAACGTGGTCGTGGCGGCGGTCATCATGCTCGCCACGATGCCGGGGCGGACCCAGGGCCTCGGCCTGATCACCGAGCCGATGCTGCGCGATCTCCAGCTGGATCGAGTCGCCTACGCCACCATCAACCTGTGGGCCACGCTGCTCGGCGCGGCGATCTGCCTGCCGATCGGCCGGGTGTTCGATCGGATCGGTCTCCGTGGGGCGACCGTCACGCTGACGCTCCTCCTCGGTGTCGTGGTGTGGACGATGAGCACCCTCGCGGGCGGCGGCGGGGCCACCACGCTGTTCCTGCTGGTGCTCGCCACCCGTGCCCTCGGCCAGAGCGCGTTGTCGGTGGCCAGCATCACCGCCGTGGGCAAATCATTCGACCGCGGCGTCGGCGTCGCGATGGGCGTGTACTCCGTGCTGCTGACGGTCTTTTTCGCGGCGGCGTTCACCGCGGTCGGAACGTCGGTGCGCATCGACGGCTGGCGCACCGCCTGGGCGGGCGTCGCCTACGGGCTGTTCATCCTGGCCGCGCCCGCCACGCTGCTGCTCCGCGAGCGGCCATCGTCTGGCCCGGTCGAAAACGATGGCGGCAGAGCCGAGCGCAGCTTCTCGCTGGCCGAAGCGCTTCGCACTCCAGCCTTCTGGGTCTTCGCCGGCGCCACCGCGCTCTTCGGCCTGGTCTCGTCGGGCCTCGGACTGTTCAACGAGGCGGTGCTTGCCGAGCGTGGATTCAGCCAGCAGATCTACGTGACCTTTCTCGCGGCGACCACCGCCGTCGGGCTGGTGGGCCAGATGGGTTCCGGGTGGCTGAGCGTACGCTGGCCCATGCAGCGGCTGCTCGGCGGCGCGATGTTCCTCTACGCGGCCGCCTTGACCGCCCTGCCCGTCATCGCCACGGAATCGCAGCTGTGGATCTTCGCGGCGCTGATCGGGCTGTCCGGCGGCACGATCACCGTCATCTTCTTCGCGGTGTGGCGCCGCGCCTTCGGGGTCGCGCACCTGGGCCGGATCCAGGGGGCCGCCCAGATGCTGACGGTGCTCGCCTCGGCGATCGGTCCGTTGATTTTCGCCAAGGCGGCGAGCTGGACCGGTTCCTATTTTCCGGCGCTGTGGCTGCTGGTGCCGTGCGTCCTGTTGTTCGGCATCGCGGCGTTCCGGGTCAGACTTCCCGACCCAATCGCGTCACACTGAGGAAAGCGAGAGATGGTGAAGGCTCGACGGATTGTTGCTGCGATCGTCGCCGTGGTGCTGGCGCTGGTCCTGTTCGCCGGCGGCTGGCTGGTCGGACGGCTGGGCATCGGCTCGGTCGTCGATCCCGCATCGTTGAGCGACACCGAACGGCAGTTCACGGAGCGCATGCGCGGCGTCACGATGATCGGGACGTTCACGGTCGCGGGACGCGAGAACCGCAATCCCGAGCCCGATCGCTACGAGATCACCAGCGTCGAGAAGGTCGGGACCGATCTGTGGCGCTTCAACTCGACGATCGAGGGCGGCTCGACCCCGATTCCGATCGTGGTGCCGATGCGGTTTGTCGGTGACACCCCGGTGATCATGATGACCGACACCGGCCTCCCGGGCGTCGGCACGTTCACGGTGCGAGTGTTCTTCTATGGCGACCGCTACGCCGGGACCTGGCAGCACGGCCACGTCGGCGGCCACATGTCGGGACGGATCGAGAAGAAGACGGGAGCGGGCCAGCCTTAGGGATCGGCGCCGGAGGAGGACGGAGGCACCGGATCTCAAAACGGAGCAACGGAGCCAACGGAGGAAACAGAGAAAACAAAAATTCGGGGTTTCCGTTCTCTTCGTTGGCTCCGTTGCTCCGTTTTTGAGATCCGGTAGCTCCGTCAACTCCAAAGCTCCCCTCCCAAGTCTCCCCTATTGACATTCGATACGAACGACGCGACACTCCCGCTCGTATAGAACGCCGATAGAGGACGACATCGCCGATGACTCCCCGTATCCGTGCGCTGTGGCGCAACCTCGTACACCGCAACCGTGTGGAGCGCGATCTGGACGACGAGCTGCGGACCGCGTTCGAGCTGCTGGTCGAGGACGGCATCCGCCGCGGCCTCGACCCGCAGTCGGCGCGGCGCGCCGCCACGCTGCGGCTCGGGCGGGTCGAGTCGATACAAACGCACGTCCGGCAAGTGAGAACGGGCGCGCTGATCGATGCCTTCGCCCAGGACGTCCGCTATGGCGCACGCCTGCTCCGGCGCCAACCGCTGTTCTCGCTCACTGCGGTGCTGTCGCTGGCGATCTGCCTCGCCGCCAACACGACCGTCTTCTCGATCGCGAACCGCCTCCTCTTCCGTCAGGCCGCCGGCGTCGTCGATCCTGGACGGCTCGTCGACATCGCGCCGGTGCGGCGTGACGGGGGCTTCACGGAACCGGTCCTTCCCTACCGGACCTACGACGACATCCGTCGCCAGTCGCGGACACTCGAGAGCGTGTATGGGTATCAGCTCGACATCAGCGCGATGAGCCTGCGCGGCTCCGAAGCGGCCGAGCGCGTCTTCGGCACGACGGTCACGTCCACGTACTTCACCGCCCTCGGCGTGCGTCCGGCGGTCGGACGCCTGTTCGGGCCGTCGGACTCAGAAGCGCCGGGCGCCTCGCCGCTCGTCGTGCTCGGCCATGGATTCTGGATGCGCCGCTTCAACGGCGACCCGTCGGTGATCGGTCAGACCCTCCACCTCAATGGCTCGCAGCTGACCGTCATCGGCGTCACGCCTGCGGACTTCCACGGCCTCAGCCTCGTCGTCGCCGACGTGTGGCTCCCGGTCGGCGCCGCTCGGGGACAGCCCCGGCGCGACGCGCCTCGCGGTCGGAGGCCGGCTCGCGGCGGGCGTCACCATCCCTCAGGCCGCGGCGGAGATCGCAGAGCTCGGCCGCGCGCTTCCTCGGGAGATGGCCTCACCCGACGCGGCCGCTGGCGGCCTTCGCGAGGACGGCGGTGGCGGGTTGCGGGTGGTGGCGGCGTCTCCCGTGCCGGCGGTCGTGCGCGTGGCGATCTATGCCTTCCTCGTCACGCTCATGGGGCTCGCCGCGCTGGTCCTGGCGATCGCGTGCGCGAACGTCGCGGGCGTGCTGCTCGCGCGAGCCACGGCACGCCGTCGCGAGATCGCGGTGCGCCTGGCGATCGGCGCGGGGCGATCGCGGCTGATCCGTCAGCTCCTGACGGAGACGGTGCTCCTGTTCGCCGCGGGCGCCGCTGTGGGCCTGGCCCTCGCGCGCGTGATGACCTCCCTCATCGTCCTGGCGCTGCCGGCCCTGCCGGTGCCGATCGACACCTCGCTTGCCGCTCGACGGTCGCGTCATCGCATTCACTGCCGCGGTGTCACTGCTTGGCGCGCTGATGTCCGGTCTGGCCCCTGCGCTCCAGGCCTCGAAGGCGGACGTCGTCTCGGCACTGAAGGACGAGTCGCAGGCCGGCGCCGACCGGATGCGTCTCCGCAGCCTGTTCGTCGTGGCGCAGGTCGCTTTCAGCATCGTGCTCGTGGTCGGCGCGGGCCTGCTCGTTCGCTCGCTGCAGCGGTCTGGCTCGGTCGATCTGGGCTTCGACTCGCGCGGCGTCGAAGTCGCGGCGCTGGACCTGTCGCTGGCCAAGTATGACGAGCGGACCGGCCCGGCCTTCGTCGGCGACCTGCTCGGGCGTCTTCGCGCCACGCCCGGCGTGAGCGCCGCGAGCGTTGCGACGTCGCTGCCGCTGGGCGGCCGGCGCCGCGAGTGCTGCGGGGTGGAGGTGCCTGGCGCCGCACCGCCTTCCGGCGAGCAGTTCTTTCAACCGTCCTGGAACACCGTCGCCCCTGGCTACTTCGACACGCTACGAGTCCCCGTTCTGGACGGTCGAGACTTCTCCGCTGGCGACCAGACCGGCACCGAGCGCGTGGCCATCATCAGCCAGTCCGCCGCCCGCCTCTTCTGGCCCGGCCAGCGTGCGGTTGGCAAGCACGTGGTCTGGCAGCGCATGCCGCGCCTGTTCTCGCGCGGCGGGCCCGGGCCGGCAGCGCCCCGCGCGGTCGCGACAGTCCCGCTGTCGATCATCGGGGTGGTCGCAGACATCACCCCCGGACGCAGCGCACCTGGACCGATGATCTACCTGCCGTTCGCGCAGAACTACGACGCGAACGTCGCGCTGGTCGCACAGAGCGCCACCGGCCAGCGTCTGACGACGGAGATGCGCGACGTGATGCGGTCGGTCAATCCGAACCTGCCAATCCTGGCGGCGTCGAGGCTCGGCGATCAAAGCTCGCCGGTGCTCACGCAGTTGCGAGTCACCGCGTCGGTCGCCGGGACCGTCGGGCTCGTCGCCATTCTGCTCGCGGGGATTGGCATCTACGGCTTGACCGCCTATACGGTCACCCGGCGCACCCGCGAGATTGGGATCCGCATCGCGATGGGCGCTCAGCGGATGGACGTCGTTCGCCTCGTCCTGCGCCAGGGGATGTCCCTGGTGCTGGTGGGGTCGAGCCTCGGCCTCCTGCTCGCGGCGGGCGGCAGCCGGCTCCTCTCGAGGCTGCTCTTCGGCGTGCCGCCGCTCGATCCGATCACCTTCGGCGCAACCGCGCTGCTGTTCACCGTCATCGGCCTCAGCGCGTGCTACGTCCCCACGCGACGCGCCGTACGCATCAACGCCACCGAGGCGTTGCGGTACGAGTAGCCCCAGTTCTCCCTTTTCCCTTCTGCCTTCTCCCTTGACACGCGGGGCCTCCTCGTCAGCCGTTTCCCCCGCCGCCCCGTCTCCTACAGCGGCCCGTGGCCCCACGGCCCGGTAATCGCGAAGGTCACGCCTGGCGTCTGGATGTTCACGAAGAGCCAGTTGACCGTCCGGGCTGTAGCACGCACCCGCCCACTCGGACTGCCGGTAATCGCCGGCCGGCACCGCCGGGCTGTAGCTCGTCGTCAGCACCATGTTGTTCATCGCGAAGGTGAATGCTCTTGCCGTGGAGGGTCAGACCGACCAGCCGCTCCCCTTCGGTGAAGTTGTTGCCCGCGGCATCTTCGCAGAGCAGCAGGCCGCCACGCGGCGTCACCGTCATGTTGTCCGGATTGTCCACGGCCGTGGCATTCGGCGCGTCGTAGATCACTTTCACCGTTTCGTCGTCCGGGTCGTACTCGAACACCTGGCCTTCGCCGACGCTGCCGCCGTTGGTCGACAGGAAGTAGCCGGTCCGATCGCCCCACCACGCCCCTTCGAGCCGGCTGAAGCGGGCGCCGCCCTTCGCCGCGCCCTGCGCGTAGCACGACTCGGCCGATGCCAGCGGATCGTCGATTCTCACCCAACGCACGTCCAGGCGGGTGCCGATCGGGAGGTAGGCGCCGAGATCCATGTTCGGATGGCGCTTGACGGCCAGCATGTAGAGCCGGCCGCCCTGATCCGGGTGTCCGACGCGATAGGGTACGAACCGGTACAAGCCGGAGTTCCCGGCATCTTCGGTCTCGTAGACATATCCGGTCCGGGGATCGACCATCATCGCCTCGTGCGAGAAGCGGCCCATGTCGACGAGCGGCGTCGTGTTGCCCTTTCGGAAGCCCACGTCGAACACCCAGCCGTGCCCTGCGTCGCCCGTCTCTTCGCAGGTCAGCCAGCTGCCCCACGGCGTGACGCCGCCGGCGCAGTTCCGGATCGTGCCCGCAAGGCTCGACCACGACGTCAGCCACTTGCCGCGTTTCGTGTCGAAGATCAGGTTGGTGGTGCCGCCGCTTCCCGTCGGCGTTCCGGCGGGCGCGTAGGTGATGTCCGGCCGGTTGGCGACGTACGGCAGGCCAGCGCCTCCTTCGTGATTGCGCACCAGCACGATCCGGCTCGAGCGCGGCCGCCGGTCATCGGACCGAGACGACGCTTCCTTCGAGCTCTTGTCGTCGTCGTCGAGCTCCGGTTCGTAGTCCGATGAGCGCCAGTCGTCGACGACCGCCATGCCGTCGTGGAGGTTCGGGCACCGGACGCCGTCCGACATTTCGTCGCCGGTCCAGCTGTAGGACCAGTAGCGGAAGCCGTCGGGCAGCTTCAACCGCCCGTAGGGGGAAAGGCGCGGGAGGGAATCGAACCCTCGGATGACGGTTTTGCAGACCGCAGCGTTGCCACTTCGCCACCGCGCCATGGGTTGTGTTGTAAACGGGAGAGCCGATCGCCGGGTCGAGGCAGGACTACCCGCCGGCGATCGGCCGCATACCCGCGCGCCGACACCAATCGCGGCCGCAGTACGCCAAGGCTGGTCTGGCGAGCCGATGATGGGTGCAAGACAGCACGGCCATACTTAGTGCAATCACGGCTCCGTCACCCAATCCGCCGAATCAGGCTGATATTCGTGCTACCACTATGCCGCCGTTATATGTAACGGATTTTGTGACTGTTGATATAGTCGCAAGCAACCATATGTCACAGAAAGGCCGAGCCGTAGCCACCCCCTCGAAACCGCTGCCCGAGCACCTGATCACCGGCGATCGCGCCGACGGCGACGAACGGCTCATCGGCGGGGATACCGGGCTGGCCGCGGTCATGGTGCGGGCGGACATGGTGTCGCGGAGCGCCGCGCCGGTACTGCTGTTCGGCGAAACCGGCACCGGCAAGGAGATCATCGCCCGCGCGATCCACGAGCACTCGACGTTCCGCGGCGGTCCGTTCCGCCGGGTGAATTGCGGGGCCATCTCGCCGGAGCTGATCGATTCGGAGCTGTTCGGCCATGAGCAGGGCGCGTTCACCGGCGCCTCCACCCGCCGCAAAGGCTGGTTCGAGCAGGCGAACGGCGGCACGCTGTTCCTGGACGAGGTCGGCGAGCTGGCGCTGCCGGCGCAGGTGCGGCTGCTGCGCGTGGTCCAGGACGGCGAAGTGGTGCGAGTCGGCGGCGAGCGTCCGGTGCGCGTCAACGTGCGGATCGTCGCCGCGACGCATCGCGACCTGCCCGCGATGGTCGAAGCGCAGACCTTCCGCGAGGATCTCTATTACCGCCTCGCGGTGTTCCCGATCGTCATTCCGCCGCTGCGCGACCGCCCCAGCGACATCCGCGCCTTCGCGGAGTACTTCGCCGAGCGGGCCGCCAACCGCTTCGGCCTGCGGCCAATACCGGTCTCAGACGAGGACGTGCGGGTGCTGACCGACTACCGCTGGCCGGGCAACGTCCGCGAGATCGCGGCGGTCATGGACCGCGCCGTCCTGATCGGGCAGGGGCGCGCCCTCAGCGTCACGGCAGCGCTCGGCCTCAGCACGCGGCCGGTGAATGCCTCACCCCAGATCAAGGAATCCCTGCCCGCTGCCGGCGTCGCGCCATTGGACGAGGTCATCCGTCGTCACATCGAGTTGGCGCTGACCGAGACGCACGGTCGAATCGAGGGACCGTTCGGCGCGGCGAGACTGCTGCGGATCAACCCGCATACGCTGCGCGCGCGGATGCGTAAGCTCAAGGTCGACTGGCGCGGATTTCGAACGCAGTAATCACGATTTCTCCGCGCGTAACTCGACCGCCAACCTCAACGCGCGAAACACGAGGGTTTCAACCGGTCATCGGAGGCAACGGACTTGCGCACTCCGCAGGCACGTCCTGCGAAAAGGAGTGTACAGACCCATGAAACTCACTTGGCGGCTCGGCTGCGCGATCTCGATGGCGGCGGCGTCGCTCTCCTACCTGAACCAGCCGCTCTCGGCGCAGCCTCCAGTTCCCGAGATGCTCGACCCCGACCTCAGCGTGCGGATGGTGGTCGGCGGATTGACCACGCCGATCGGCGTGGCGTTCCTGCCCGGACGCTCGAACGACAACAGCGGACACGACGGCGACAAGAGCGGGCCTGGCAGCCGCGACGGGGATCGCCGCGACGACGATCGCAACCGCCGCGGCGAGATGTTCGTGCTCGAGAAGTCCACCGGGCAGATCAAGCTCGTGGTGAACGGCGTGGTCACCAGCACGGTGCTCGACCTGGCGGTGAACTTCGCCTCGGAGCGCGGCCTGCTCAGCATCGCGCTGCACCCCCGCTTCCCGCAGCGGCCGTACGTCTACCTGTATTGGACCTGCCGCACCGCGGCGCCGCCGGTCGATCCGTTCCGCCCCGACCAGGAGACGTGCGATGAGGGCGCGCTGCTCGGCGCCGATACCAACGCGATCCTGCAAGTGCCGCTGCGCGGCAATCGGGTCGATCGGTTCGTCTGGAACGGCAAGACGCTCCGCTTCGATCGCAACCTGATCTCGCTGCGCTCGTTCCAGGCCGAGGGCGCCCCTGAGCCACCCAACCAGAACGACGCCGCGCAGAACCCGGGCGGCAATCACAACGGCGGTGTAATCCGCTTTGGTCCCGACGACAAGCTCTATGTCGTCATGGGCGACGTCGGCCGCCGCGGCTGGCTGCAGAACCTCGCGCAGGGGCCGACCCCGCCCTCGGCGGACGATCAGTTCGGCGGTCCCGCCCCGGACGACGCGCATATGAGCGGTGTCGTGCTCCGGCTGAACGACGACGGATCGGCGCCGCGGGACAATCCGTTCTGGCGGGCCGCCGAGCGGGTGCAGGGCGAAGTCGCCGCGAACCTGCGCAAGGTGTTCGCGTACGGCTTCCGCAACAGCTTCGGCCTGGCCTTCGATCCGTTCTCGACGCACTTGTGGGTTCAAGTCAACGGTGACGACACCTTCGACGAAATCCAGCGGGTCGACCCCGGGCTCAACTCGGGGTGGATCCAGACCATCGGTCCGATCGCCCGGGTCGGCGAGTTCAAGTCGATCGAGACCAGCCGGCCGCCGGGGCAACTGCAGCAGCTGCGGTGGCCGCCGACCAACCTCGCGGGCACACCGGCCGAGGCCCAGGCACGGCTGTTCATGCTGCCGGGATCTCATTACCGCGATCCGCAATTCAGCTGGCGATACGCGGTCGCGCCGGCCGCTCTCGGATTCGTTCGTGGGCTCGGGCTCGGGGCGGCGTACGCCGGCGACCTGTTCGTCGGCGCGTCCACGCCGGCGCTCCAGGGCGGCTACCTGTTCCGCTTCGACCTCACCCGGAACCGGCGCGATTTGCGCCTGGATGATCCCGGGCTTGCGGATCGGGTCGCCGACAACAACGACAAGAACGACATCACGGAGAGCGAGTCGCTGCTGATCGGCCGGAACTTCGGCGTCAGCACCGATATCCAGACCGCGCCGAACGGCAATGTCGTCGTGGTGTCACTGACCCGCGGCGAGGTGCTCGAGATCTCGAAGAGGCGTTGACACCGCGGTCCGTAGTCCGTAGTCCGTAGTCCGTCGGTCCGTAGTCCGTGGTCCGTAGTCCGTAGTCCGCCGGAGCGTTCGACGCAGCGGGGTCGAAGACGTCCCAACAAGCGAATCGCCCCGTCTCTTCAGCCCAGATGGTTCGAGCGACTCTCTAAGGTTTTACGGACCACGGACCTCGGACCACGGACAGCGGATCAGGGCTCCAGCACATTTACTGGCTCACCGGCTTCGCGCGCCTGGCCGTGAAATATCACGGCCAACAACACGGACGCGCCGGATTTTGACATTTTCCTCGTGATTTCGCGCGGCTTTCAACTTGCTCCTCCGGACGCTGATGTGCAGCTCGCCGCTGTGTTGTCGGTCCCCGCGCGTCTGTCGACGCGGGTCCATCTAGCCCTGGGACTAGCCGGCGGCGGCGCGTGAGCTGACGTTTTCCTTCCGATCGCCCTCCGCACCGCCATTCCGTCCGGCAGTCTCCGATTCACAGCCGCTCGTGTTCGCGCGCGTACTCGCGCGCGTGTTTTTCGCGGATTGAGAGGAGTCGTTGATGCTTCGTCAGGGGTTCGTGTTCGCTGCGGCGCTGTGGCTCGCGCTGCCCGTCACTGCGTCGGCTCAGGCCGGCGCCGCCGTCATCGCCGGGACCGTCCGTGACACATCCGGCGGCGCTTTTCTTACGTCGTGTCGTCGTATCGTCGTGTCGTCGTGCGGGCCGAAGGCCGGATGCGCGCCGCAGCGCCGTGGACAAGGATGCAGCCTGACAGCGAGCCCAGCCGGAAGAGACTCCCCGAAGCTGTTAGGATCCGGAGTCCCCCGGTCCCATGCCTACTCGCGCCCTGATCCCATTCGCAGTTCTGATCATCGCGGCGGCCGCCTGCACCCGCCGCGGGGCGGAGACCACGCCACCGGGATACGGCGAGGCGGTGACCGCCTTCTATGTCGGCCTGTCGGCGATGCAGACCACGCAGGAGGCGCTGGCGCGCGAGAAATTCGACCGGGTGGTTGCACTCGTCCCGCAGGAGCCGGCGGGCTGGGCCAATCTGGGGCTGCTGCTCGTCCGGCAGCAGGATCTCGAGCAAGGGGTGCAACGGCTGGCGCAGGCCGCCGCGCTGGCGCCGGAGAGCGCCGGGATTCAGCGCCTCCAGGCGCTCGCCGAGAGCCGGCGCGGCAACCTCGCCGCCGCGGTCACGCACTGGCGGCGGGCGCTGACGATCGATCCCCAGGACGCGGAGGCCGCGTACGCGCTGGCGCTCGAGATCGAGCGGCAGGGGGGCCCGGCAAACGAGGCCGAAGCCCAGCGCGTGCTCGAGCAGCTGGTCGGCCGCCGCGAGAATCTCGCGGCGCGTCTCGAGTACCTGCGCGTCGCCGCCAAGCGCGGAGACTCGGCCGCGCTGAACGCCGGACTGGCCCCGCTGTCCGCGGCGGCATCCGCCTGGTCACCGGAGGCGCAGGAGCAGTTGAAGATCCTCATCGCCGCGGCCGCCGGCGACCCACGCGCGGCGGCGCTTCGCGTCGCGTTCCTGAAGAACGTCCTGCTGCGAGACCCGGCCTATCGGAGCGCGCGTGCCGAGATCACCAGCGCCGGCGGTGAAGTGGGCGAGCCGATCGCTCGGTTCCTGCGGCTGAAGAACCCCGAGCCCGCGCCGGCGTCCGCCGATGCCGCGCTGACGTTTGCGGTCGAGCCCCTTCCGAACGGGGCTCCTTCCTCCTGGGCCGGGGCGGTGGCGCTCGCAGACGAGGGCCATCCGGTGATCGTCGCGGCCGGGCCACGGTCGGTTCGACTCGGGGCCACCGCCCGCACGGCCGCCTGCGCCGGCGCCGACATCGAGGCGACAGCGGCGACGCCGCTCCCCGATGGTGTGGCCGCGGCCGACGTCAACTACGACTTCCGCACCGATCTGGCGATCGCCGGCCCAAGTGGGTTCTGCCTGCTGCGTCAGACCGAAGGAGGCGCCTTCAGCGACGTGACGCCGCTGACGAAGCTGCCCGCGGCCCTGCTGCGCGCGCCGGCGCACGGGGTCTGGCCCGCCGACATCGACACCGACGGCGATCTCGATCTCGTGCTGGCGCCGCGCGACGCGCCGCCGGTGGTGCTGCGCAACAACGGAGACAACACCTTCACCCCGCGCGATCTGTTCGCCGCCGCCGGGCGCGCCCGCGGGTTCGTCTGGGCGGACCTCGACGGCGAAGGCGTTCCCGATGCCGCGTTCGTCGATCAGGCCGGCGTGGTCCGCGTCTTCATCAACCTGCGCGGCGGAGCGTTCAGGAACGAGACCGTGCCGGCCAGCTACGGCCAGGCGGTCGCGCTCGCGGCGGGCGACTCCACGAGTGATGCGATTTTCGATCTGCTCGTCCTCGCCCGGGACGGCACCATCGCGCGGATGTCGCGCCACCCGCACGACGGCACCTGGCAGGCGGCCGCGATCGCGCGGGTGGATCTCCCGGGATCGAGTCCCGGCACCGCACGCTTGTTGACCGCCGATCTCGACAACAACGGCGCCAGCGATCTGATCGTGTCCGGCCCGGCCATCACGCGGGTGCTGCTCGCAGGACCGGGCGCGGCCTTCGTCGCGCTGCCCGCGCCGCTCGGACTCGGCGTGCAGGCGGTTGGAGATCTGGACGGCGACGGCAGGCTCGAGATGGTCGGCCTCGCGCCGGACGGACAGCCGGCGCGCGCCACCGGCAAGTCCACGAAAGCCTACCGGTCGCAGACGTTCCGGCCTCGCGCCGCGACCGCCACCGGCGATCAGCGAATCAACAGCTTCGGCATCGGCGGCGAGATCGAAGTCCGCTCGGGACTGCACGTCCAGAAGCAGCTCATCACGTCGCCAGTCGTCCACGTCGGTCTTGGCGACGCGGCCGGCGCCGAGGTCGTGCGCATCACCTGGCCGAACGGCGTGCTGCAGGCGGAGTTCGACACCAAGGCCAATCAGACGGTCAAGGCGTCGCAGCGGCTCAAGGGATCCTGCCCGTGGCTGTTTGCGTGGAATGGCCGCGAGATGTCGTTCGTCACCGATCTGATCTGGCGATCGCCGCTCGGTCTGCGAATCAACGCCCAGGCCACGGCCGACGTCCTCATGACCGAGGACTGGATCAAGGTCGGCGGCGATCAGCTCGCGCCGCGCGACGGCGCCTACGATCTGCGGATCACCGCGGAGCTGTGGGAGACCCACTTCTTCGACCTGACGTCCCTGCTCGCCGTCGATCACCCCGCCGGCACCGAGGTGTTCGTCGACGAGCGCTTCGCGGTGCCGCCCCCCAAGCTGCAGGTGGTGCCGACCGGCCCGGTGCAGCCGTTCACTGCTGTCCGTGACGACACCGGCCGCGACGTCTCCCCGATGGCGGTCTCGACTGATTCACAGTTCATCGACTTCGCCGGCCGCGGCGCTTACCAGGGGATCACGCGGGCGCATTTCGTGGAGATGGAGCTGCCGGACGCGGCGCCGCGCACCGGCCCGCTCTGGCTGGTCGCGCGCGGCTGGATCCACCCGACCGACAGCTCGGTCAACGTCGCGATCGGCCAGGGCGCGCACGCCGCGCCCGAAGGACTCTCACTCGAAGTCGCGGATGCCGCCGGCCGGTTCCGGCCGGTGCGCAAGGGTCTCGGATTCCCGGCGGGCAAGGACAAGACGATCCTGGTCGACCTGGCTGGCGTGTTTCCCCGAACCGGGCCGCGCCGCCTGCGGCTCGCCACCAACCTCGAGATCTTCTGGGACCGCCTCGGCTGGGCGATCGGCCGGCCCGACGTGGTCCTGCAGCCGCGCCGGCTCGACCTCCTGACCGCGGACCTCGCCGATCGCGGCTACTCCCCGACCGACCAGCCGTCCCCGAGCGGGCCCGAACGGCCGCGTTACGCCATCGAGGGCACGGGCCAGCGCTGGCGCGACCTCGAGGGCTACTACACGCGGTTCGGCGATGTCCGCGATCTGCTGCGCAACATCGACGATCGCTACGTCATCATGAACGCCGGCGACGAGCTGCGGCTCCGCTTCCGCGAAGTCCCGCCCCCCGCCCCCGGCTTCGTCCGCGACTTCGTGGTCATCGGAGACGGCTGGGTCAAGGATGGCGACTACAACACCGGCTTCTCGCGCACCGTGCTGCCGCTGCCGACCCACCGCACCGGCCGGTACGATCGGGCCCCGCGCCAGCTCGAGGACGATCCGGTCTACCGCGAGCACCCGGAAGACTTCGCCGAGTACCATACGAGATATGTGACGACGGAGGGGGCCCGGGAGGCGCTACGCCCTGGCCGGCCCGCGCGCCGTCCCGCCACCCCTCAACCATGAAGCGATCCGCCCGTGTCGTGCTGGTCCTCATCTTCGCCGGGCTCCTGCTCACCCCGCTGCTGATCCGCCGGTTCAGAGCGGTGGAGGTCGTTGCACCGACCGGGAACACCGCCCAGAATCCGTTCGGGTTCCGGCTGACGGAATCCGCCAAGGCCTCGGGCCTCGACTTCGTCCACGGCGCTCCGACGCTCGATGCGAAGCTGGCGCACATCATGCCGCAGGTCGCCTCGATGGGAGCGGCGGTGTCGGTGGTGGACGTCGATCGCGACGGGCTTCCGGACCTGTATGTCACCAACAGCAAGGAAGGCTCGGCCAATCGGCTGTTCCGGAACCAGGGCAACGGCCGCTTCGAGGACATCGCCGGACGGCTGGGCGTGGCCGACCTCAATCAAGCCGGCACCGGCGTGTCGATGGGGTCGGTCTGGGGCGACTACGACAACGACGGCTTCGACGATCTGTTCCTCTATCGGTGGGGCCGGCCGGAGCTCTTTCACAACGACGGCGGCCGAGGGTTCACGCGGGTCAGTGAGTCGGCCAGCCTGCCGCCCTGGGCCAACATCAACACCGCGGTCTGGCTCGATTTCGATCGCGACGGGCTGCTCGATCTCTTCGCCGGCGGCTACTACAACGAGTCAGTGAATCTGTGGCAGCTCACCACGACGCGGATGATGCCGGAGAGCTTCGAGTACGCGAACAACGGCGGGCGCAAGTACCTGTTCAAGAACCTGGGCGGCGGTCGCTTCGAGGAGGTCAGCGCGCAGGTCGGGATTGCCTCGCGGCGCTGGGCCCTGGCGGCGGTGGCCGCGGATCTTCGTGGCACCGGCTTCCCCGACCTCTTCATCGCCAACGACTACGGCGTCTCCGAGCTGTTCATCAATGAAGGGGGGCGGTTCCGCGAGATCGGGCGCGAGTCGGGAGTCGGCTACGCCCCCAAGAGCGGCATGAACGCCTCGGTCGGCGATCCGCTCAACCAGGGGCGCTTCGCGATCTACGTGTCGAACATCTCGGAGGAAGGCATCCTGCTCCAGGGCAACAACCTCTGGGTGCCATCGGAGCCGGGTCGCGGTGCGACGCAGTACGAGAACCTCGCCCGCGCGATGGGGGTCGATCTCGGCGGCTGGAGCTTCGGCGCGCAGTTCGCCGATCTCAACAACGACGGCTTCCTCGACCTCTACGTCGTCAACGGCTACGTCTCGGCGTCGAAGACCGAGAGCTACTGGTACGACTATCTCCAAGGTTGCCGGCGGCAACCAGATGGTCATCTCGGACGCGCGCAACTGGCCGGCGATGGGCGACCGGAGCCTCGCCGGGTATCAGCAGAAGAAGGTCTGGGTCAGCGACGGCGCCGGGCAGTTCCTCGACGTCGCGCCGATGGTCGGCGTGACCGATCGCTACGACGGCCGATCGGTCGCGGTCGCGGATCTGGAGAACCGGGGCGTGCTCGACGTGCTGGTCGCCAATCAGCGCGGCCCGCTGCTCAAGTATCGCAACGAGGTGGTGCCCGGGCGCGGCTGGATCGCCTTCGATCTCGAAGGCGGCTGCCGGCCGGACCAGCCGCGGGCATCGTGCAGCAACCGCAGCGCGATCGGCGCCCGGGTCACGGTGTTCTGGAAGGGTCAGGAACAGGTGCAGGAAGTCTCCGGCGGATCGGGCTTCTGCGCGCAGAACCAGCGCCGGCTGCACTTCGGTCTCGGCGTCGGCGCCTGGCGGTGGACAAGGTGGTGGTGCGCTGGCCCTCCGGGAAGACCCAGGAAATTGCCCAGCCGGCGGCCAACCGGGTCCACAAACTGGACGAGCCGGCATGACGGTCGACACCAGCGCGGGCCCGGCGGTCACGCGCCGGGCCTCACCGCTCGCCCGCATCGATCATCGCTACCTGGCGCCGGCGCTGATCACCAGCGTGCTGATCGCCGGGCAGGTCACGTTCGGCTTTCTCGAGAGCTGGTCGCGGACCTTCCTCGCGATTGCCACCGCGATCCTCGTCGAGCTGGTCCTGGTGCGGGCGCTGTATGGCAAGTGGCCGCACCTCGCCAGCGCGTATGTCTCGGGGATCAGCGTCGGCATCCTGGTGCGCTCGCCGGAGTTCTGGCCGTACGCGTTGTGCGCGGCGATCTCGATCACCTCGAAATACGTGCTGCGGGTCGGCGATCGCCACATCTGGAATCCCACCAACTTCGGCATCGTCGCGATGCTGCTGCTGGCGGCGGACAGCGTCGCCGGTCTGAGCGTGCAGTGGGGCAACAACCTCCTGCCGATGGTGTTCGTGTGGATGTTCGGCGCGGTGATCCTGCGGATGGTCGGCCGGCTGCACATCACGCTGACCTACGTCGCGGCGTTCCTCGTCTTCGCGCGTGCTGCGGGCGGCGATCACCGGCCATCCGGTGTTGAGCGAGATCGCGCCGATCACCGGGCCGATGTATCAGCTGTTCATCTTCTTCATGATCACCGACCCCAAGACCACGGTCCGCCGCAAGTGGGCGCAGTCGCTGGTCACGGTGATCATCGCCGCCGTGGAAACGGTGTTCCGGCTGATGGAGTGGGTCTACGCCCCGTTCTACGCGCTGTTCCTGGTCGGCCCGATCGCCAACCTGATCGAGATCTACCTGGATAGGCGACGCAAATAGGGGCGCCTGTTGCTTGTCACGGTGCAGCGGGACAGCGATCAGCGGTCGACTGAGCGCAAAATCTACTTCGCCAGGATCTTCCGCTGATTGGCGATGATCTTCTCCTGGTTCTTCAGCAGCTGATCCAGCTTCTTCTGATTGCGCTGAATCGCCGCCTGGTTCGCCTTGATCGTCTTCTGATTCTCGAGGACCAGATCCAGCTTGTTCTGATTCGCCAGCAGCCGTTCCTGGTTCCTCAGAATCTTCGCCTGGTTGGCCAGCACTTCACGTTCGCTCATCGTCGCCTCCTCCTGTCGCTATTGACGCTTGCATTCAGGCTTCCGGGCGCGGTTCGCGAGGCGCCAGCCCGCAGCGCTCGAGCAGGCGGTCGACCTCCTCCGGCGTGGCGTCCAGCTTCGCCGCGGACCCGACGAGATCCGAGGCGAGGACCGGATACCAGTCGCGCCGATCGGGATCGAGAAGGCCGGCGGTGTCGAAGGGTTCGATCGCGCGGTCGATCCGGGCGATGAGCGCCTCACGGTCGACGCCGCGCGAAGCCGAGGCCGCCAGCGCCGCGCACGCGGCCAATTCCGCACCGAACGTCGGATGCGCGTGCAGCAGGAAGCCGGGGGCCAGCTGCGGGCGGCCGAGGCGTCTCACCGTTTCGCTGAAGCTCGCGGCCGCGAAGTAGAGCAGGCTGAGCCGCTTGAACAGCGGCGGATCGGTCATCGTCTCGTAGAGCGCCGCGACCAGCTGCTCGGTCGCATCGAGCTCCGCAAGCGTGGTCCGTTCGTACTCGCGGAGCGCCGCCTCACGTTCCGGGCCGGCCGGCGAACGCTCGAGCAGATCGAGCAGGCGCAGGAGGCCAAGCAGCGTCAGCGGGAAGCCGGTCGACAGGAGCGGATCGATCACGCCGGCAGCCGACGGCAACATGGCCCACGACGATCCCGCGACGCGCGCGCTCCGGAAAGACAGCCGTGGCGCGTGAACGAACGGCAGCGTCGCTCGCGCGGGTCGGAACTGATCCGCCACTGACGGCAGCATCGCCATCAGACGGTCCCAGGCCGGGGCGCCTTCGGCCGCGTTCAACGCGGCGGCAGCCGGATCGGTCAGGGCGGCGCCGGCGCTGGTCAGCCCGTTGTTGAACCTCAGCACCCAGATCCAGCCGCCCGGAAACACATGGTGCACGGCGGCATCGTCGATCGGATAAGGCGGGGCCTCCGGGGTGGACCGCAGTCGATCCCAGCGCTCCACCGACTCGAAGTGTGTATAGAGTCCCTGGGTCGGGGGCAACCATCGCCGCGACGACTCCTCGAGGCCGAGCGCGTGGTGCAGAAAGCCGCGGGGCCCGGTCGCGTCGATCACGAACCCTGCGCCGATGCGAACCGACCGTCCCTCCCGCTCGGCGGAAAGTACCGTGGTCTCACCCTCCTGATGAAAGCTCGTGACGCGGGTCAGGTCGAGATAAATGGCCCCCTCGGCCTGCGCCTCCTCGACCAGCGCCTGGTCGAGCTCGGGGCGATACCAGTGGGTGTCCGCGATCTCGTCGTTGGGGCTCGCCGCGACCAGGAGTTGCCGCTGGTGATCGGCATCCTCCGGGAACGGAGACCCGGGCTGATGAAAGAAGAACGTGAACCCGCGCTTCAGGCCGCAGGCGACCTCGGGGCGGGCGCGCTGCCACGTGCCCCACTTCGAGAACGGGCGCACCCTCGGCAGGTCGTAGCGATCCGCAAGCTCCTCGAGCAGAAGATTGCAGAGCGGCGTGGACGACTCGCCGATGACGAAGCGGGGATGACGCCCGCGTTCGATCAGGACGACGCGACGGCCGCGACGGCGGAGCGCCAGGGCGGCGAGCGCGCCGGCGAAGCCGGAGCCGACAATCGCGATGTCGGCGTCGATGCGCTCGATCGGCAACAACGCGGTCATTGAACGGCCCCGTGAACGATCGCCGGGCACCGGTGCGGCTCGCCAGCGCGCTGCTCGAGATTCATCAGGTGGAGGCGATCGCGGCGTGCGGCGAGGCAATCGCTTGCAGTTGGCGAAACGCTCGATGTCCCAGAGGTCGAGAAAAATCCGGGCGCGACCACCCGCATGGCTCAGCGCCAGCGCAAAGCTGCGCTCGATGTCGTCGAGACCGGGCGCACGAAACCAGCCGGCCTCGGACAATGCCTCGACCGCGCCATTGCCGGTTCGGGTCGGCACCAGCGACACCACGGCAGCGCCGCAGGAGAACGCCGCGTCCAGCGAACGCCGCAGCCACTCGTCCTGTTCCCCCGCCGGCACGAACGGCGGCGAGATGAGCAGGAACACGCGCAACGCGACACCGCGGTCCGCGAGCCAGCGGGCGGCGCGCGCGAATCGCTCGAGCGTGAACCGCTTGTTCAAGCGATCGAGCGCATCGGGGTGGGCCGTCTCCAGACCCATCGCGACTTCGAGGCTCGCCGGCGCCCGCGCGGTCTGCCCGCGCCAACGACCGCGAGCCAGCGATCGACGCGAGCACCGACCAGCGCGGGATGCGATTCCACGACCACCCGCGACAACCCGGCGAGCGAGGCCGCCACCTCGTCGTAGTCGGCCTCGGGCACGGCGCGAGGATCGAAGAAACTGCCGGCGTTGTACAGCTTGAGGCCGGTGACCGGCACGCGCTCATCCGCCAGCGTCGAGCGCGCCCCGGCGATCTGCGCCGCAATCGCGCCGCGCGGCGTGTCGGTGATGGTGGTGTATCGCCACAGATCGCACATGGCGCAGCGCCATGGGCACTCGCGTCCGGTGAGGAACACCGTCGCCATCCTCGCGACTTCTCCATCCGCCCCGCGCTCGTCCTCGACGATCACGCCCTGATGGCGCCACGGATCGTGCTGCGGCCGCGGTCCGCGGCGCTCGAGCACGAACCGGTCGCGCGCCGCCGGCGCTGCCGGATAGGGCCCCTCGACGTTGCTCGGGGCAGGCCCGCCGTCAGGCATACAGGCGCTCGAAGGCCTGACGATAATCGCGCTCTGACTGCCCCAGACGCTGCCGCATCGCGTCCAGGGGCGCGGCGCCATGCTGGAAACGCCGCTTCGGAAAGACCGGCATGTCGTGCCCCGTCACCGCTTTCACGCCCCGGCGCACGATCTCCCCTTTCAGCGAGTAGAGCGTCGGCACGTCGTACCCGGTCAGCGCGGCGAAGGGAATCCCCTCGGCAATCTCGATGACGCCGGGCCGCGTGTAAGGGCTGAAGCCGGCGAATCCGTACCGGGCTGCCGGCGCGTAGGTCCGGACGTAGCTTCGGCTGAGGCCGCCGCTGTAGGTGAGCGAATGCTTGATCCGGCCGACGCCCCAGCCCTCGTGATACAGCATCAGGTTGTCGACCACACTGCGGATGGTGAGCTCGGGATTCTCTTCGATCGGATAGTCCTTCAGATTCTCGTCGCCGCCGTCGCCGTCGGCGAGATGCCGCCAGTCCGGGTAGCGCGCGCGGATGCCCTTGCAGAGCAGCAGTCCCATCGCGGCACACTCGACGTCGAGCGATTTGTAGTCCTCCAGCACCCGCAGCGTTTCATCGATCTCGAGGTCGTCGACCTGACCGGAGATTTCTTCGAGGAACATCGACAGCCCGGCTGACGCCAGGAACTCGCGGGCCTGCTCGACGTCCGGACCGTCGCCGAGATTCAGGACGAACGCCTTGAGCCGGGCCGGCGACAGCCCGAGCTGCAGCATCGTGTGATAGAGTCACGAGGAACACCGATCCGCTGTCGATCCCGCCCGAGAAGCTGACGCCGATCGGCTCGCCCGGGTCGATGGCCTGCAGCCACTTCGCAATCTCGCCGGACAGCGCCCGCACGTAGCGCTCGCCGATCACGTCGAGATCGGGCGGCAGAGTGCCGCGCGCGGGCGTGAAGAACCGCGTGTAAATCAGGATCGGGATCAGGGCAGCCCACCAGCGCCAGCTCGACGACGTAGTGCGCCGGCAGCATGCGGGTATAGCTCGGATGAAACTGGCCGTGGAGGCCTTCGTCTTCGAGCGCGCGGCAGAGTGTGTCGATGCGGTCGGCGATGAACAGCGCCGGACCCTCCTTGCGTTTCGCGAGGAAGTAGCGCATCGGCCGATCGAGCGACCGCGCCATCCTGACGGTGCGGCCGTCCACCGCGACCAGCGCGTACGAGCCGTCGATCGCCCGCACCGCCGCGGGATCGCCGCTCAGGACCCGGCGCCGCGCCTCGGCCACGTCCATGTTGTGAAGACGATTGGCATGAGGGTCGAGCAAATCGACCACCCGCTCGACGTAATGGTGCATCGGGGGATTGTAGGACACGATCAACTGCAGCTGGTGCTAACGCGGGTTCCAGTCAAATCCCAAGCTCCAAATCCCAAATCCCAACCACTCCCAACTTCCAAGGCCCAAAGGTAAATCCCAACTCCCAAAGACCCAACCCCTCCCTGCCCGGGTTTGGGATTTGCGACGGGGATTTGGGAGTTGGGATTATTTGGGAGTGGTTGGGATTTGGAGCTTGGAGCTTGGGATTTGACGCGACACTCTAGTCTTAGTGCCGGCGGCGCCACAGGACCTTCATCCACAGGGCGCCGACGGCCACGAATGGCAACAGGTAGATCACGATCAGGCCGCGGGAAGGACGCTGATCGTAGGTCGCCTCGGCGCGACTCTCGACCTCGGCGCGGCCAAGGGAACTGTCGACGGTGACGCGAACGCCAAACGGGCCTTCGTGGTCCATCAGCAGGGCGACGAACTGATTGTCGGTGGCGCCGTTCACCGGAACCGCCCGCCCGGTTCGCGTCGGCCCCTCGCGGTCGATCGGATGGATCGCCACGGTGACGACGGTCGCGGGCGGAATGGCGGGCCCGCCACCGACCGACTTCAACACCACCCAGAACTGTCCCCCCGGGCTCCCGTCGTCGGTCGTATCGGGATCGGACCAGATCGAAATGTCGTACGCGCCGGCGATCCGGTTCGACAGGATCGGAAACGGCGGGCCGCTGTGCGCCTTCACAATTGCCGTCGAAAGCAGCGCCGCGGCGACTAGCACCACGAGCCGCGATCGACCAACGGCCGTGCATTCAGGAAGTGGCTGTTCGTTCTCCCTTTTGCCTTCTCCCTTCTCCCTTGATACGCGGGGATTTTTCATCCGCCAAGCCCCGTGCGCATTTCCATCGGCTGGGCGAAGATCCAGAGCGCCAGCGCCGTCAGGCCCACCACTAGCGCGACCCAGGGGATCGCGGCGGCCGTGGCGCGGTCGTGGTGATCGCGCGCCGAAATCCGATGGACCAGCGCGATTGATCCCGAACGCCCCGAGCAGGGTCGCGCCCATCTGCACCGGAAACACCGCCCCTGCCCGTATGCCCAGCCAGCCCCACGCCGGCGCTCCGAGCAGCGCGCGGCCGGTCGCGTCGATGACGGCGCTCTGCGTGACCGGCACAAGGGTGCCGAGGCCGGTGAGGAAATGGAAGCCGTAGTGTGCGAGCCAGATGCCGGCGCCGAGCGGAGCCAGCGCGTACGCCTGACGCACGGCCACATCTACCATGCGCAGTCCCGATCCGGGCGCGAGGCGACCGGTCAGCCCGGCGGCACCGGCGCAGAGCGCCAGCGGGATCACCCCCAGCGCCATCACGAAGACCAGCCCGAGCACCGGGGCCTCGCGCGACGTGTCAAGCGTGCGCCCGATCCAGTCCTCGAGGGCGTAGACCGGGCCGGTCATCGCGAACGCATTCAGCATCGCGCCGAACGTGAACACCAGCACGAGCAGCGCGAGATCGGGCCGCCGTGACAGCCGCCCGATCGACGAGCGGCGCCGATTGTCGGCCAGTTCCTCGCCCGGCACCCGGAAGCCGATGGCCACGTTGTCGTGCGGACACGCGTGCACGCAGTCGAGGCAGAACGTGCAATCGAGGTTGCCGACCTTGGTCGGCTGGAAGAGCGCCAGCTCGCAGCCGCGCTGGACCACGATCGACGGTTCGGCCGGATCGCGGCGGCCCTTGATGCAGTCGACGGTGATGCAGGTCTGGCAGACGGTGCGAGCGCCGATCCGCACCTCGAGCGGCGACAGCGTCGACGCCACGAAGTTGAACTGCCCGACCGGGCACACGTGCTTGCAGAATGCCGCGCCACGGAAGGTCGTGTCGACCAGCACCGCGGCGGCGAAATAGGCAACCACCAGCCATGCGGTCGCGTCGGGACGAGCCCAGAGGTCGAACAGCTCGTAGACGAAGAGGACCGCGACGAACAGCGCGATCGCCACCGATTTCCGGCCGAGCCATCGTGGCCAGTGATGCGATGGGACGTGGACGCGCCGCGCGAGATCGCGCACCAGGATCATCGGACACGCCGCGCAGAAGAGGTTCGCGGCGACGAGCAGCACACCGATCAGCAGCCCGCGATAGTAGATCCAGATCAGGAGAGTGGAGAGGTTGGTGGCGGCGACCTGCGGCCCCGCGAATCCGTGCACCACGATCGCCACCGCGACCAGCAGCAGCGCGATCTGGGTGACGGTACGGACGTGCCGCCAGCGCAGGACCGCGCCGAGGATCGGCCACCGAAGCAGATCTAATGTCCCGGCCGGCGATACGGGGAGCGGCATCGGGGCATGCTCACGCCACGCGAGCAGCCCCCGGAACGTCCTTGCCCGCCGAAGCGCGAGGCGCGAAGGTGGGGATGGCGCAGGAGCACCGGGGCGCCTGTTCCCCGGCCGGCGGGAACAGGTGGTAGTACATCGCGATCACCATCGGGAATGAAGACGATCGTGTTGTAGAAGAGATGCAGCTCGACGCGCGGCACCCACAGCTGCAGCAGGCTGGTCGGCACCGGCCGGCCCATCAGGGTCAGGCCCAGAATCGCCTGTCCCTGGAGCAGCGCGTGCTCGATGTGATGGAAGAACTGAATCCAGAACGCCAGCATCCACCAGAACCGATCGACCCGGCCGGTGAAACCGGCACGTAACGTCCACAGGCCGGCGAGCATCACGACTGCATAACCGTAGTGCAGCGCCTCGGACTTGATCAGCCAGGGGAAGAACAGCCCGACCGCGCCGCGCGCCTCGGGGACCGGCCAGCCCAGCGCGTAGATCTGCAGCCCCTGCAGCAGGTGCTCGCCCCAGTGCGCCAGGACCACGACCATGAACACCCGCAGCGCCAGCTCGTGACGGTCGCTATTCAGACGGTCGAGGAGGGTGCCGCGCGAGACGATGGCGTGAGTCGTTGCGGTTGCCGTCTGCATTCGTGGGAGCCCCTCCCGATGATCTTGCCCGAGCCGTCAGGCCGAGCGCCTCAACGCCGCCAGATTTTCCACAGCGCGAAGACCCCGCCCACGGCCGAGATCGCGAGGACGACGTGGCTGGCCGTCCGCTGCGGCGGTGGCTGATGGCTGGAGGTCCAGCGCCAGCCCAGTGTCACGACGACCAGGAGAACCAGGACGAACAGTGTGATCGCGATGCGGACGCCGTTGAACGCGGTCATGATTCCGGCCCTTGCGTGGCGCCCCAGGCCAACCATCTTTCGACAACTGACCCGAGGCGTCAAGGCGGGGGGGCCCTCGGCTGACTTGTTTGCACTAGTCGCGCCTGTCGCGGGGCTCTGAAGAGAGAGACCTCAGAGGTGATGTGGGGCGCTCTAGTTGAGCGGTACGAACGCCAGCCCGTTGTTCGGATTCATCGGAATCACCAGCTGGTTCTTCCCGGCGTCGTAGCACATGGACGCCGCGTTCGGGATGTTGCGCGCGATCAGCTCCGCCGGCTGGTTGGGTCGAATCCGCGACACGCCGCCCATCGTGACGCTGCTCACGTACTTGGTGCCGTCCTTCATGATCACCAGGCCGTCGTTGCCGGGCTGTGCCGCGTTCTCCGTCTTCACCAGCTTGCCGTCGCGAGAGAACGTCAGCACCTCGTTGTTGCCGATGTTGACGACGACGATGTTGCCCTGCGGGTCGAAGGCGACGCCGTTGGGCTGCCGAAGCGGCGCTCCCTGGATGAAGATGGCCGCGGTGCCGTCGGGTGCGATCTTCCAAACCTGCCAGCCAGCCGGATCGGCTTTCTCACCCCCGGCGCCGGTCACCGTCGCGTAGACGGTGCCGTCGTCGGCGGCCTCGATGTCGTTGAACCAGGTCGACTTCTCGACCCGGGTTTCGCCGGCCGGGGCGCCGGTCTTGAGGTTGAACTTGCGGATGACCGCAACGCTCGGCTCGTTCGGGTTGGTCCCGCCGTCGCGATCGGCGAGGTAGAGCATGCCGCCGGCGATATCGCTGCCATATGGCTCGTTCAGGACGAGCGGCGGCGTCAGGTTGGCCCGCGCGTCGCCGGGATTCTGCACGCCGATCCAGCGGGCGGTGTGGACGGATCCGTCGTGGTTGAGGAACGACACCCACGCGTTGTTGGTCTGGACATTCTGCGGGACGCCGCGATTCGGCACCACGATCAGGCCGCGATCGGGGTCGTACGAGCAGCTCTCAACCGAATAGATCGAGCCATACACTTTCACGTTCGACGACATCGCCTCGAACTTGCCGTCGGCGGCCGGATTGATCGGCAGGCCGAGGGGGTTGCCGGTGAAGAACGGCTGCGGTCCCGGCGCCGGCTGCTGCGCGAGCAGCGCGCCCGCCGCGATCCCGATCGCCAGCATTGCCAGACTCACCATCACATGACTTCGTTTCATCTCTTCTGTCTCCTCAATCGTCCAGTGAATTTTTCCTTGTGGCTTCCGGCTTCAGCCGGAAGGGTGCCCGAGGCCTGCAAATTTCTCCGACAGCCGCAGCCTTCCGGCTGAAGCCGGAAGCCACGCCAAGCAATTTCTTCGTGGTCATCATCAGCGTAGAAGCGCGTTGAACAGCACCCGGAACGACCCGAAGGTCTGACCCCGCCACTGCGGCCTGAATCCCAGCAGGATGACGTGGCCGTCGCCCAGCCGGACGTCGACGGCCGCCGCCTTGCCCTGGAGATACTGCTCGCCCAGCAGGTAGCCGGATCGCAGCGGCGATCCGTCGGCAGGGTAGGACGCCAGCACCGCGCCGTCAAATCCGGCGGCCGGCTCGAACGCCGGGCCGCCGAACACGAAGATGTCGGCGTCTTTCGGCATGCCCGCCATCACCGGCTGCGAGGGATCGGTGGTCACCCTCATGACCGACCCGCCGGCGAAGAACTGCTGGCGGTTGAGGCCGGCGAGCACGTTTCGAATCGGCAGCTTCAATTGATCGATCGCGGCCGTCGCCGCGCGGTTCAGCGCCACCAGCGTGCCGCCGGCACGCACGAACCCTTCCAGCGCGCGGATTCGCGGCTCGTCGTCGACGCCCGGTGCGGCCGGAGCCTGGCGCCCGAAGCCGCTCCCAAGGACGCCACGCGCCTCGTCGGCGACCACGAGCACGTCGATGCGATCCTTCAGCGTCCCGCTGATGTCAGCGGCGGTCAGGCTGGTGAGCTCGAAGCCGTACCGCTCGAGCACCCATTTCGTCCAGCCGGCGTCCATGCTGTTGGGCGGCTCGAACAGGCCGATCCGCGGTTTCCGAATCGGATCGCCGGGCGCGGCAACGCATTCGCCGGTGATCGCCAGCGACGTCGCCAGATCGGCCATGGCGGGCTCCGACAGGCCGCTGATGATGTAACGGTCGCCGCGCCGGCCAACCGTGCCATTCGCCTTCCAGGCGGCATTCACCGCGCGGAACGCGTTGGTTTCCTGTGGACTGATCGAAAGATGCGTTCCGATGCCGTGGACCCTGCCTTTGGGCGGGACGATGGCCGCGGCCATCGGACTGGTGTCGAAGCCTGAACCCGGCACGCTGTCGAACGCGGCCCGGTCCACCGCGCCGGCGGTGTACGGCGTCGGCCGCGCATCGAGCGGCGAATCGGGGGCCAGCATTTTCAGCTTCTCCCGATCGCTCTGGTCCAGCGGCTTCGTCGCCGTGACCACCCGCACCCCCATCGTCATCGGCAGGGTCCAGCCGGCGGCGTCGTACGGCTGTTCGGGCGGACCGCCGTCGAACTCGCGAAGATCGGGATACTGCTGCGGATCGAGGACTTCGCGCGCCAGCGCGATGAATTCCTGGTCGGTGGGAATCACCCAGGTGCCGGCCGGAAACGTTTCACCTTCGGCGCTGACCGGAGCGGTCAGTTGCGCCACCCGGACGCCGGCGAAGGCGAGCCGTCGCAGCAATTCGACCGCGGTCGCCTTGTCGCGCTGATCCTGCGGCACGAAGTAGGCGTAGGGCCCCTCGCGGCGATGCTTCTCGATCTGCCACTTCCCCGATCGATAGCGGTTCATCAGGACGTTTTCCTTGAACCGCGCCGCGTAATCGAGCACCGACAGCGACGCCGTTTCCATGTACTCGACCGCATCGCGGAGCGTCCATCGTCCTGGCGCCCACGGGCTCGCATAGAGCGCCTGCGGGCGCAGGTCGCGGTAGTTCTCGGGAAAGACGTCGATCTTGTACTCGCGCGACGACGCCATGCCGGCGAGCGCGGTCTCGGTCCAGAACGCGGCGACGTTCTTGAACATCGGCGCGTAGTCGACATACCCCGCGTACCACGCGTCGTAGCCGGTCCCCATGTGGGTGGCGCCGACCTGGCCGCGCTCTTCGAGCCCCTGCGCGATGGCCATGCCGATGGTGTTGACCTGGCGCGACATCAGGTAGGGCGCATGCGGGGCGATCGGCTCGGCGAACGGCGGCAGCCAGATCCGGGTCGGAAACGGCGAGGTCTGGTGCTGCACGTAGACGATCTGCGGCTCCCACTGGCGCCAGGTGTGCTCGACGACGCGCGACTCGATCATGTTGAGCATGTAAGCGTCGCGGTTGTTGTCGTGGCCGACATATTCCTGATAGAGGCGCGGCAGCGTCTCGTTGCGGGTGCCGGCGTTCTTCATGTACCAGTCCGACACCATCTGATGACCGTCGGGATTGATGGTCGGCCACAGCATCAGGATGACGTTGTCGAGGATGTTGGCGATCTGCGGGTCCGAGCCGCGAGTCAGCAGGTCGTAGGCCAGCTGCAGCGTGTGCTGCGGGCCGGCCACCTCGGTGGAATGCAGGCCGCCATCGATGTGGACGAGGGGCTTGCCCTCGCGCGCCAACGCCCGCGCCCGCGCTTCGCTCAAGCCCTCGGGCCGGGACAGCTCACGGGCGATCGCACGATAGCGATCGATCTTCTTCAGGTTCGCCGGCGACGAGATCAGCGCGAAGTAAAAGGTGCGCCCCTGTGTCGAGGTGCCCGCTTCGACCAGGGTCAGCCGATCGCTGGCGGCATCGAGCTTCCGGAAATAGTCGATGGTCTGGTCGTAGGTGGCCAGCTTCGACTCGGTGCCGGGCGCGAAACCGATGCTGGAGTCGGGCGACGGGATGCGCGACGCCTGCGCCGACACCGCGACCGACGCGGTCAGCGCCGCGATCACCAGACCGATCGCGCCGCGACCCCTACGGACGTTCGCCATCGATGTCCTCTGTTCCAAGGTGACATCTTAAGCCGCAATCCGCAGTCCGCGGTCCGCGGTCCGCGGTCCGTGCGGAGCCATTCACGAGTGTTGGGTGAAAAGCGCCGCAACGAGCTGCTGGTGGCGCTTTTCACCCGCGTTATCGAGCGGCACTGTCCGGACTGCGGACTACGGATTGCGGACCGCGGAGGATCACTTACTGAGAGGTCAACGGCTTGGTGATCGGGTCCTCGTAGACCACCTTCCCGGTGTCATCCACCAGCTTGATGACGAGGCGATTGGCGTCGGCGTCGAGCACCGCGAAGCCGTTCGATCGGCTGACGAACAGGGAGCGCGGCGACTCGGTCACGTCGTAGAGACCGGCGCCGCCGCCGCCCGCGACGTAGAAGCGCACGCCGCGCTGCGGCTGCAATGCCTGCAGGTTGTGATCGTGACCGCAGATGTAGGCGTCGGCGCGGTTGGCGAGGATCGGCAGCAGCGAAGCAATCAGATCCGGGCGATCCTCGTAGTTGCCGTCCGAGTAGATCGGATGGTGGCCGTAGACGATCTTCCAGCGCGCCTGGCTGTTCGACAGCTCGCGGTCGAGCCAGTCGCGTTGCTTCTGCGCCAGCGCCACGCTCTGGGTGTCGAGGGCGAAGAACTGCACCGGGCCGGCGGTGAAGGTGTAGTAGGCCGCCGGCATCCGCCAGGTCGGGGTCTTCCCGGTGTAGAGAATCTCCGAGGCGGGGCTGTCGGGATGCCCCCAGTCGTGGTTGCCGAGCGAGGCGAAGAACGGGATGCCGAGCGGCGCGTAGAGATCCTCGAACCACGTCTGCCAGCGCGGGTCGGCCGGGCTCTCCATGCCGACGCTGTAGAAGTTGTCGCCGAGCGTGATCGCCAGGTTGAAGGGCTGCGTCTGATGATAGGCGGCGATGGTCTGCGCCACCCGCTTCTGGTCCGGCGAACCGTTGCCGAAATCGCCGAACGCCAGCACGCGAATCGGCGCGTCAGTTGGCGCAACCGGGAAGACCGGCGGCGGTGTGCGCATGAACGCGGGAAGCATCGAGCCGCGCTCGAGTGCAATCCAGCGCTCTTGCGCCTCGATCAACGGCGACAGGGTCGCCGCGTTCACGGGACGGCCCGCTTCCGCGGCGAGACGCTCCGCCAACAGCCCGTTCAACTGGCGCATCCGCCAGCGCCGCAGCGTTTCGAGCGCCGCGACCGAGACCGACGGATCTGGATCCCGCGCGATCACGCCTTCGATCAGCGACGGCGTATCTGACAGCGCATTCCATCGGGAGTCCGCCACGATGGCGGTGACGATCGCGGTCCGCACCGCGGGCGCCGGATCCTTCGTGAGCTGGGCCTTCAGAAACCCATCGGCGGCCCGGCTGCGGACGAGCAGCCGCGCCGAGCGTCTGGCGCAGGACGACCTCCGTCACCTTCATGAACCGCTGCTGTTCCTGATCGGTCGCTTTGATGCTTCTCACCGGTTCTCGCCATTCCTGGGGCAGCCGCGCGAGCACGGCCGGCGACAGCGGGAGGGCTTCCGGCGCGGGCCCCGGCTGCTGGGCGTGCGGGGCGACGCCGAGACTCAGCGCCACGACGAGAGGAGCGAGGCGAAAAGCATGGGTGGGCATGAGGCGCGATTCTGTCACCGATCGTTGTCGACCATGTAACGAGATCGCGGTCCGCGGTCCGCGGTCCGCGGTCCGCGGACAGAGCCCGATCGAGCCAGCCGGGTCGACGCCGCCGCAACCAGCCAACGACGCTGTCTTTCACCCAGATCGTGCGAACGATCGATAAGGTTTTCGAACCCCGGACTACGCGGCCACGGACCTCGGACCCCGATCTCATCTGACCAAGACCGGCGTGGCCCGATACAGATCCGGGAACACTCGCTTCAGCTCCTCGATCTTCGGGAGGTCGTTGACGACGATGTAGCGATGGGTGGGATGGAGGGTGAGGAAATCCTGGTGATAGTCCTCCGCCTCGTAGAACGGGTGGTTCATCTCGATCCTGGTGACGATGGCTTTGTCGAACGCGCGGGCGGCGTTGAGCTGATCGATGTAGGCCTTGGCGACGCGCGCCTGGTCGGCGTTGGCCGGGAAGATCGCCGACCGGTACTGCGTGCCGAAGTCGGGCCCCTGCCGATTCAGCTGGGTGGGATCGTGGGCGACGGAGAAGAACACCTGCAGCAGCCGGCCGTAGGTGATCTGCCGCGGATCGAAGGTCACCCGCACCGATTCGGCGTGGCCGGTGGTGCCCTGTCCGATCTGTTCGTAGTGCGCCGTGTGCTTCGCGCCGCCGGCGTAGCCGGACACGGCGCCGGTGACGCCCTTCAGGTGCTGGAAGACGCCCTGCACGCCCCAGAAACATCCGCCGGCGAGCACCGCGACCTCGGACGTGGCCTGGCTGGCGCTGGCGTCGGCGGCCGGCGGGGGAATCACGCGAGCGGCTTCGGCCTGCGACGCGGAGCGTATCGCCACGACTCCTCCCGCGATGACGCCGGCGATCGCGGCGGTCCAGGCCGCCCGCATCCAAACTGACTTCTGGAGTCCGTGGAACATGGTGCTGCCCTCAGTGGCGCATGGCGGAGGTCGGCGGCGCCGACGCCGGCGCCGTGAACAGCGCGTTGAAGACCAGTTTGAACGTGCCGTGCGTCTGATCGCGATGTTGCGGCCGGAATCCGAGCAGCACGACGCGGCCGGCGCCGTGACCGACCGAGACCGCCGCGGCCTTCTTCGCAATCACGCTTTCGCCGAGCAGCCATCCGCTCTGGAGGATCTCCCGATCGACGAAGGTCGAGAAGATCTCCACGTTGGGGCTCGAGGCGGTCACTTCGTAGGCCTGGCTCCCGGCCAGGAACAGGGCATAGCCCTCGCGCGGCATCCCGAACGCGAGCGGGTGGCGATTGTCGAAACGCACCCGCAGCGTCGATCCCGGTGACCAGAACTCCTTCGAGGTCAGTCCGGCCACCACGTTCCGCAGCGGCAGGCCGAAGCGCTGAATCGGCAAGTCGCCGGCCTGGGCGAACGTGATGAGCGTGCCCCCCTTCTGCACGAACGCCTGCAGCATCTTGACGCCGTCGGCGCCGAACCCGCTGCGGTAGGCGGGGGGCGTTCCGCCCTGCCGGCCCGCACCCTCGCCCTCGCCGCCACCGCCCCGGCCGGCGCCGCCGCCGCGACCGCCGGCCCCCGCGGCCGGCGCTTCGCCGGTCATCGCCGCGATCGAGTCGGCGGGAAGAATGATCGCGTCGTAGCTCGCACCGAGATCGCCCTTGCGGATCTCGGCATCCATCAGCGGCTTCACCGGGATCTCGAACTGCTCGAACATCAGCCGCGACCAGCCCTCGTCCATGTTGCCGCCGCCGTAGCGCTGATACATCGCGATGCGAGGCTTGCGCAGCGGGTAGGCGGACGCGGGCACCGGAGACGAGAGCGCGGCGAAATCGACGCCGGTCTGCTTCGCCACCTCGGCGGCCAACCCGGCCGGCGCGCTGGTGACGACGAAGTCTCCCGGCGTGAAGCCATCGCCCGCGGGCACGCGGCGAACCGTCGCGCCCTTGTCGAGCAACCGGCTGACCGCCCGGAACGCGTCGTTCTGCTTCGTGCTGAGCACATACCCGTTGGCGGCGCCGGCCGCCACCGTGCCGGCCGGCCAGGACGGCGCCGTCATCCTGGTCAACCCTTGCGTGATCGGATCGGGCAGCGGATCGCACCGCACGCCCATGAACTCGCTGAAGACATCGGTCGCCATGTCGTACGGCCGGATCGGATTGCCCTCGCGATCACGCGTGTAGGTGTTGTCCGGATAGAACGTGCGGCCGAGCATCCACCGGATCAGCCCGGTCTTCGGCTGCGCCATCGACACGATGTAGGACCCGGCGCCATACACCCGGCCGTCGACGGTGATCGACGCGGTGGTCTGGTGCACCTCGACCCCGGAGTTGAGCAGCAGGTTCGCGAGCTTCCTGGCGGTCAGCGAATCGTGCTGCGGCATCGGAATCGCGTAGGCCTTGACCTCCCCCTTGGCGCCGCGCTCGCTCTGACGCGTGCCCTTCAAATACATGTTCCACAGCACGACCTCGCGGTTGCGGGCGGCGAGGTCGACGGTCGCCCACGCGGCAATCTTCTGCTGCTCGACGATGTCGCGCACCCGCCACCAGCCGCCCGGCCAGACGCTCGGCATGTTGGTCTGCGGTTCGTACTCGGGAAGGTTGCGCGGTCCGCCGCGCAGCTGATCCGGATGGACGTAGACCGGCGTCGCCAGCCGCGCGCTCGCCGACTCCGTCAACATGCCGGCGATGTTGTGGAACGGGGTGATCCAGTGGAAGCCCATATGCCCCCAGCCTGAATAGATCGCGTTGCCAATCACACCGGTCTTCCCGCTCGCTTCGAGGCGGTTGCCCATCTGCGCGCCCCACCACGCGATCTCGCGCCACACCAGCGGATCACCGTCCGGACGGATCGGCTCGGCATACGGCGGGATATAGAGCCGGGCGTTGCCGCCGCCCATCTGGTGGTGATCGACGTAGGCCTGCGGCAGCCACTCGCGATACATCAGCTTGGCGAGGTTCTGGGACTCCGGCAGGTTCAGCGCGAAGCCGTCGCGGTTGTTGTCGTGCCCCGAGTACTTCTGATAGAGCCACGGCAGTCCCGCCGCCTCATAGGGAGTCCCGACATACTCCATGTACCAGTCGGCAATCATCTGCGTCCCGTCGGGATTGATCGAGGGCACGACGATGCTGATGACGTTGTCGAGCATCCGCTGTGCTTCCTCGTCTTTGCGGGTCACGCTGTCGTAGACGTACTCGGCGGCGGTCTGCGCCGCGGCGACCTCGCTCGAGTGCAGCGCGAAGCTCTGAATCACGACCGCGCGCGCTTCCGTGATGATCTTCTGGGCTTCCGCTTCGGACAGTCCGCGCGGGTCGGCCAGCCGGGCGTTGAGCTGCCGCAGGCGATCGAGCTTCGCGAGGTTGGCCGGCGACGAGATGAAGAGAGCGATGTAGGGACGGTTCTCGCTCGACTTCCCCAGCTCCACCAGCCGCAGGTTGGGAGCGGTCTTGGCGAGCGTCTGGTAGTAGGCGTGCAGCTTGTCCCAGTTCGCCAGCTTGCGATCGGCGCCCATCTGGTAGCCGAAGAACTGCTCCGGCGACGGCAGCGCGGTCTGGCCGAGCGGGTTGGGCCGCGTCGGTCCGCAGCCAGCTGCCCGAGGCGACCACGGCCAGCACAATCAACGCTCGCGCGAGGCGCGCAACACGGTGAAGCATCATCGAGCCATCCCTCTCTTGCAGAGCCGAACCAATGCCGAAGGCTATCACTCTTGTTCGCTGAGTCGCGGCCGCGGGCTCGCGGTTCGCGGGTTCGGGGGCCTGCCGCGCCGTAGCCTTGGCGGAGGCGGTTCGCGGCGGGCACCTCGCGGCGTTCGGGTGCTTTCAGACGCGCACGGGTGATTCGAGGGCCGGGGGATTTACAGGAGGACCAGGAGTTCAGGAGAAAACCAACTTATTGACGTCGTCTCGTCGTCTCGTCGTGTCGTCGTGCCACCCGCGCAGCGGAACCGTGACGGGCGGGCGGCGGTGGAACTAGCCCACCGACAAGCTCACCGGAACTCCGACGAACCGCTCGTAGCGGCGGGCCGCCTCGGCCAGCGCGATTCGCTCGCCTCGCTTCACCGGGCGAAGCCAGGGTCGCGGCGAGCGCAATCCCCTTCGCGCTGCGCGTCAGTCTCCAGGTCCCGGCGATCCGGCCGGCGATCACCACGGCGTGCTGGAACGTCACAAAGCCGCCCGCCGCCGAGGTAATCCCCAATGGCCCGTGGGGGACCGGCCCCCGATCGCGGTAGGCCACGATGTATTCGTCATAGATCGGCAGCAGATGGGCAAGCGGCGGGCGGGGCATCGGCGGCAGCATTGAACCGGCCGTCCAATAGATCTGGCCGTCGACCTCTTCGCGGCGGGCCTTGATCATCTCGAGCCCGCGCTTCGCATCCGCGGTCGGGAGTCCCGACCACCACACGAAGTCGCGAACCGTGGCCGGCCCGTGACTCTTGAAGAAGCGGAGCGTCAGCTTGGCGATCGACTCGTCGCGCGACAGCCGCGGGGCGCCCGGCGCGCGCTCCGCGATCAGCGCGTAGGTGGACTTCTTCCCACGGCGCGGCCCGCTGCAGATCACCCCTTCCTGTTCGGCGTGCATCGCGAGGTGGGCGAGGCGCATGCCGACCATCTCGAGACCGGCGCGCTGCAGCCGCTCTCCTAGCTCTGTCCGGGTCAGGTACTGGCGATCGCCGAGCGCGCGCTCGATGATCTTCGTACCCCGGGTCAGCGTGGCGACGTCGAGCTCGAGGTGACCGTTGTAGGGAGCCATCACCCGCTGCACCCGGGGTCCCGTCAGCTCCAGCATCCATCGGATGTCGGCGGGCGTCACGAAATGCCAGGTCGGACGCATGAGGTGGGTGCGGAGAATCCTCCCCTCTTCGAACGCGCGCTCAACGCTGGCGTCGACCGCGTCGCCCGCAATCCGCAAGCCGAGGCCCCATTTCGCCGGTTCGTACTCCTGCGCCTGGACGGCGCCGAGCCACGCGACGACGGCGGCGGCGGTGCGATGGCGCGCCGGAACGAGGGACTGATTCCGGAGCCGCTGGTCGGCGATGGTCTGAATCATCGATGCGGACTAGCAGGTTGCTGAAAACGTGTCGCCGACAAGGGAAAAGGGATAAGGCCTTCTCCCTTGACACGCGGGGTTTTCATCAGCCGCGTGGTGCTCATCGCCGGCCGAGGCCGGCCTCGATGATCAAACCGACGCCCAGCTCGCGGTCGGTGAGCTCGAGCGCGGGATAGCCGAACGCCTCGGTCAGGACCGCCGCCACCACCAGCCGCGGCAGCGCCCGATCGATGTCTTTTTGCTTCTTCAGCGCCTGGAATCCGGCGGGGGACAGCGCGGCGATGTGTTGAAGCCGCTCTTTCAGCTGGGTCAGCGGCAGGATGCGGCCTTCGGTGGGGGCCGGCTCGAACAGTATCTCCGCCATCTCGCCGAATTCGACGCCGACCAGCCTGGTTCTGCTCTTCATGAACGGGGCTTTCGAGGCCTGCGCTTTCACCTGGGTCGCGAAGGCCGCGACCGCGTCGGCCGCGCTGGCCGCGTCCGCGAAGAACTTATCGTAGGCGACCCGGTATCCGAGCGTGGCCACCAGGTGCCGAAGCGTGCCGCGGTCCCTGACGACCAGCTCGATGCTGCGGCTGCCGTTGTCGACGACGGCGAACCCGTCTCGACCGAGCGAGCCCACCAGATACGCGAGCTGGGACTCGCGCCGTTCAGTGGCGATCTCCATGCGGATCCCCAGCGCCTTCGCGATCGCGACCACCCGGGGGCCATTCGGCGCGTCGCGAAACGCGGCGGTCCCGACCGCGGCGACCCTCGACATTCCTTCCTTCAGGCACGCCGCCTTGAAGGACGCCAGCACTTCCTTGATTTCGGCGAGCTTGGCGTCGCTGATCCGCCCGTGCGCGGCGACATCGTCGCCAACGCCGAGCGTGCGCTTCTCGATGGCGCTCTGTACGTAGCGCCCGTTCTCGAAGGCGCCGGCAATGCGGCGAAAGGTGTTGCTGCCCATGTCGATGGCGCACATGGCCGCACTCGCGCTGGCTGGCCAGGCGGTCAGGAGCGCGATCGTGAGTGCGGACAGCGCCGTGGAGCTCGTCATGCGCGAGCGTATCGGCATGGTGTGAATCAGGATAAGCCGTCGACCTTGGAAAAGCTTTGGGAAAGATCGGCGTTGAACCGATTCACGCCCGGCCCGTAATATCTGTCCATGACAGGTATCAACCCCTGCCGGGTCCATGGAGCACGACATGCCTGACTGGGCACCCCGCATCCGGGAACGACTGTCCACGCTCCAGCTCTCGCCGGCACGCGAGGCCGAGGTCGTGGAAGAGCTGTCGCAGCATCTCGAGGACCGGTGGCGGGAGCTGATCGACGCGGGGAAATCGCCGGAGGAAGCGGCACGGCTGGCGCTCGCGGACTTCCGAGAGGGCAACATGCTGGCGCGGTCGATGGCACCGCTTTGCCAGTCGCACGTTCCTCCGGCGATCGCCCCGGGATCGCCGGACCGATCGCTCGCCGGCGGTCTGTGGCGGGACATCCGCTACGCGGCGCGCCTGTGGCGAAAACAGCCGGGGTTCGTGCTGACCGCGGTGCTGACCCTCGCGCTGGCCGTCGGTGCGACGACCGCCATCTTCACGGTGGTCGACGCGCTCCTGCTCCGGCCGCTGCCGTTTCCGCAGGCCGACCGGCTGGTGCAGGTGGGCCGCGAGTATGACGGCCGGATTTCAGCGCACACCTCGGTGCCGAAGTTCATGCACTGGCGGACGCACGGGCGCGAGGTCTTCGTCGAGACCGCCGCCTACAACGACCTCGGCACCGGCTTCAACTTCACGGGATCGGGACTGCCCGAGCGGCTGACTGGATCGCACGTCTCCGCCGGCTTCTTCGACGTGCTGGGCCTGCGGCCCGATCTCGGCCGCACCTTTCGAGAGGACGAGGACGTGCCCGGCGGTCCGAAACTCGTCGTCCTCAGCCACAGTCTCTGGAAGAACCGCCTCGGCGCGCGTCCCGACATCGTCGGTGCAGCAATCGCGCTCAACAACGAGCCATACACGGTAGTCGGCGTGATGCCGGAGGGCTTTCGGTATCCCGAGGTCGCCGACCTGTGGACGCTGTTCCAGTTCGATCGAGCCAGCCAGGACCGCGCGAACAATTTCGAGGTCGTCGCCCGCTTGAGACCGGACGTCACGATTTCCCAGGCCCGCGCCGCGATGCAGATCGCCGCCAACACGTTGCGTCCGCGCATCCCCGAATTGATGGGAGACAGCGAGAGGGTGGGCGTCAGGCCGCTCCGCGAACGGCTCTACGGCAATCTGCGCCAGTCGCTGCTGATCCTGTTGGCGTCCGCCGCCTTCGTGCTCCTCATCGGCTGCGTCAACGTCGCCAACCTGCAGTTGGCGCAGGCGTCCGGCCGCCGGCACGAGATCGCGCTGCGCATCGCGCTCGGCGCGAGCACCTCCGCGCTGGTGCGCCAGCTGCTGGTCGAGAGCCTGCTGCTCGCGGCGATCGGCGGGGCCGCCGGGGTCGCACTGGCGTTCGGCGGAGTGCGGGCATTGCTCCTCCTGAGCCCGTTGCAGATCGCGTACGCCGGGGCCATCACCGTGGACTGGCGCGTGCTCACCTTTGCGCTAGGGATCTCGCTGGCCGCCGGGGTCGCCTCCGGGCTGCTGCCGGCGTGGCAATCGTCGCGGCCTCATCTCGATGCGGTGCTGCGGGCCAGCGGCCACCGCCTCGTGGGACGCACCGGTCGGTGGACCCGGCATGCGCTGGTCGCCGGCGAGGTGGCCCTCGCGCTGGTCCTCACGATCGGCGCGTTCCTGCTCGTGAAGAGCCTGGCGGGCCTGCAGTCGACGGACCCCGGCTTCGCGGTCGACGACGTTTTGACGATGAAGGTGGCGCTGCCGGAGGGGCGGTACGGGAACCCGGCGGCGCTGGCGCAATTCCAGGAACGGGTCGAGGAGCAGCTGATGGCGATCGCGGGCGTCCGCGCCGCGGCGATCGCGCATATCCTGCCGCTGGAGCTCGGCTCCGACCTGCCGTTCACCATCGAGGGCAAGTACGTGCCCGGCACACAAACCGGCGTGGGCAGCGCGGAGTTCCGCCCGATTGGCCGGGGTTATTTCGCGACGCTGGCGATTCCCGTGCGTCGCGGCCGCGTGTTCGACGCCCGGGATCGCCAAGGCACGCTGCCGGTGGCCGTCATCAACGAAGCGGCGGCGCGGGAGATCTGGCCGGATCAGGATCCCATCGGCCAGCGCATCCACGTCGGTCAACCGTATGTGCCGGATCTCGCGGATGCGACAGCGCGCGAGATCATCGGCGTGGTCGGGAACGTGCGCGAAGACGACCTTGGTTCGAATCCGCCGGCAATTCTCTATGTGCCGATGTCGCAGCTCGGCGACGGCTACGCCAGGCTCGGCACCCGTCTGCTGCCCTTCTCGGTGGTCGTCCGCGGAGAGGCCGTGGCTGCACTGACACGCTCGGTCGAGGCGGCCATCCATGCGATCGATCCGCAGCAGCCGATCTCGGAGGTGCGCCTGATGCGGGAGATCGTCGCCCGCTCTCTGCGCTCGCAGCGCTTCAACACGGCGCTGCTCGGCGGGCTCGCCGCCCTCGCGCTCCTCCTGGCGGCGGTCGGCCTGTACGGCGTGATCGCGCACACGGTCGGCCAGCAGACCTCGGAGATCGGCGTGCGCATGGCGCTCGGCGCCTCGAGATCGAGCGTGGTCGCACTGTTCCTGCGACAGGCGCTGTCGATGGTGGCGATCGGTGTCGCCGCTGGACTGGCAGGCGCGTCGACCTTGACGGGCGTGCTCCGCACGCTGGTCTCCGGCATCGGCACCAACGATCCCTGGGTGTTCGTCCTGGCGCCGGCGCTGATGTTCGCCGTCGCGGTGGCTGCGGCCTTGCGGCCGGCGCTGCACGCCGCGACCGTCGATCCGGCCAGCGCGCTGCGGGCGGAGTAGGAAGCAGCGACAGGTACATCGGATTTCGGACTCGCTGAATGCGGCAGCGATAGATCTTGCCTCCCGACCCGGATCCTTCCACAATCCCGCGTCGAAGTTTCTACCAGCACATCGTCTGACACCACAGTCCCACGGCCTGGCCTCGTTCCATGCCGCCGGACCATTTCGCGCCGGTGCCGCGCGCGCCGACGAGTCGGAGGTTACCGATGCACCCGAAACGGTCCTCGTTCAACAGACGTCAGTTCTTCGCCCGCTCCGCGGTGGCAGCCGGAGCCGCCTCTGTCAGCGGCGGGCTGTTCGATGCACTGCTCGCCCGCTCGGCGTTCGCCGGCGACCCGCAGGGCCGTCGCGGCGTGGGCTACGGTCCACTGCGGCCGGCCGGCGAGGACCTGGCGCTGCCGGCCGGCTTCCATTACCGGGTGGTCAGCAACGAAGGCGATCCGATGGAGGATGGATTCCCCACACCGAAGGCGATGGATGGCATGGCGGCCTTCCCGATGCGCAACGGGAACATCCTGCTGATCCGCAATCACGAGGACGGACAGGCCGCCAGCACGCTGCGGCCGCGACCCGCCGGCAGCACGTCTACCAGTGCGGGCATCCTCAGCCACCGGCTGGAAACACACTATGGCCCGCGCGCCTTCGCGTACGACGCTTACGCCGCAGGTGGCACCACCACGCTCGAGGTCGAGCCCCATGGCCACCGGGCGGTGGTCAGTCAGCACTGGAGCCTGGTGGGCACGGTGCGGAACTGCGCCGGCGGGCCGACGCCGTGGGGCAGCTGGATCAGCTCCGAGGAGACGCTCGAGAGCGCGTCGCCGACGGGCTACGCCCAGGATCACGGCTACAACTTCGAGGTCCCATTCGACACGCAGCCGGGCACGCCGACGCAACCGGTCGCCTTGCGGCACCTCGGACGGTTCGCGCACGAAGCGGTCGCCGTGGATCCGGCGACCGGCGCGGTGTATGAAACGGAGGATCAGGGCGACGGCTCCGGGTTCTACCGCTTCGTGCCGTCACGGCGGCCGAGGCAGCCCGGGGATCTGGCCGCCACGACTGGCGTCCTCCAGATGCTGAAGGTGGTCGGGGCGCCGGGATACGAAACGGCGATCAATCAGACCGTGGGAGTGCCGCTGCCAGTCGAGTGGGTGACCATCACCAATCCCGATCCCGTCCCGGTCAGCGCTGTCGTGTCCGGCCAGACTCTGTCGTCGGTGTTCATCGAGGGACTTGCGGCCGGCGGCGCGCGCTTCCGGCGGCTCGAGGGTTGCTGGTATGACAGACGGAAGATCTATTTCATCTCGACCAACGGCGGCAACATGGGCTTCGGTCAGGTCTGGATGCACGACCTCGTCGCTGGGACCATCACGCTGGTCGTCGAGTCGTCCAATCACGACATGTTCGACGGTCCTGACAATTGCTGCGTCAGCCCCCGGGGCGGTGTGGTGTTCTGCGAGGACGCGACCTCAGCGCAGCACGTCCGCGCCGTCTCGCCGGCCGGCGAGGTCTTCGACATCGCGCGCAACCTGCGCAACTCGATCGAATTCGCTGGTGCGTGCTTCAGCCCGGACGGCAAGACCCTCTTCGTCAATATCTACGGCCGCGGCACCGAGCGCACGACGCAGCCGTACCGGAGCCCAGTGCAGATCCCGGTCGGTCCCGAGAAGTACGAGCGCGCCGCCACGCTCGCGATCTGGGGGCCGTGGAGCTCTGGACCACTGTAATCGGCAGCGATATGAGGACTGGGGTCGGCACGGCTAGTCCGTGGAATGGTTCCGACCTCTTGGGATACGCGGGCAGCGGGGGAGCGGGCCCGGGGTCAGGCCTCCTCCGCCGCTACATTTTCAGTCCAGGGCGTCCAGACCCGGCTGACAAACAGAACGGCAAGCCCGCACCACCGATGATCAGCGCCAGCAGTCCACCGAGCACGGGCGGGCCGTAGCCGTTCCAAAGGTAGCTGTATCGAAGGAGCACGCCCATCGCGAAGTGAAAATTCAGCACCATTACCAGGCCCACCAGCGCGGCGATGCGCGGTTTGAATCCGATCAGGAGGGCAACGCCAGTCCCCAGCTCTCCGGCCACCACGAGGCGCGCGAACACCGGTGCGCCGGGAATGGCGATCGTCCGCAGGTACCATTGGCTGGCCGGTGGGCTGGTGGCGAGCCAGTCGTTGAGCTGTCTGCTCAGGAGGCCGGGATCGCTCAGCCAGGCGAGCTTGTCGAGGCCCATGAACACGAAGAAGACGCCGAGGAACAGCGAGAGCACCCGCAGTCCGGTCGCACTGTGCATCGGTAGAGTGTTCCACAGGGAGGCACTTGCCAAGTTGTACTAATCTACTAATATAATGGCCGCCTCCCGCCGGGCATTCCGGCAGGTCAATCGCGCGAGGCCATATGCACGCTCGGGTCACGGTGCGGCAGGACGTTCGATACGCGTGGCGGATGATGCGCCGGGCGCCGGTCTTCACCGCCATTGCGGTGCTGTCCCTGGCGCTCGGCGTCGGCGCCACCACCACGGTGTTCACCCTCGTCAATTCGCTGATGTTCCACGCGCTGCCGGTGCGCGACCCTGGGCAACTGGTCGAGCTGCTCGGCCGATACCCGGGCGAGCCCCGGATGAACTTCTTCTGGTGTCGGGCGACAGCACGGTGCCAATCGCCGCGTCGGCGGCCGCGATGATCGCCGTGGCATTGCTCGCCGCCTACGTGCCGGCGCGCCGTGCGGCGCGAGTCGAGCCAATGCAGGCGCTGCGACATGAGTGATGGTCCTGCGACAGCCGCCCTCAAAACCTTACAGGAGGGCCAGGAGGTCAGGAGGAATTCATTTTTCTGAATTCCTGCTCAAATATTGACGGCCATTGCCACGCAAGCCGATCGTGGTTCGCGTATGCGATAGACATCCACACCATCACGGAAGCCAAGCGGAAAAGGAGAACCAGAATTTCCTCCTGAACTCCTGACCCTCCTGTTAAAGCTTTTGGCAGGCGGCTGTCGTTCACTTAGGGATCGAGGCCGGTTCCTGCTGGGTCAGGCAGTGCAGGGTACCGAGGCCCCACACCAGGTCGACGGCGTGGATGCCGACGACTTCGCGATCGGGCATCAGCCCTGCGAGCGTCTCGAGGGCGACGCGATCGTTCCGGTCGTTGAAGGTCGGCACGATCACCACGCCGTTGGCGATGTAGAAGTTCGCGTAGCTCGCTGGCAGCCGTTCGCCGTTCATAATGACGGGCCGCGGGTACGGGAGCGTGACGATGCGTAACGGCCGGCCGGCGCCTGATGCGGCCTCCAGGCGGCGAAGATTGTCGACCGACCTGACATGGTTGTCGTCGCGCGGGTCCACCTCGAACGCGAGCACCACGGTGTCTTCGCTGACGAAGCGGGCGATGTCGTCGACGTGGCCGTGGGTGTCGTCACCGACGCAGCCTTCGCCCAGCCAGATGGTCCGGTCGATGCCCAGCCAGTCGCGGAAGACCGCCTCGTAGTCGGCGCGGGTCATGCCGGGATTCCGCACCTGCACGTCGCTCAGCAGCCACTCCTCGGTCACCAGCATCGTGCCGCGGCCGTCGACCTCGATGCCCCCGCCCTCGAGGACGATGCGGTCGTTGGTGCCGGGGCGCCGCGGCTCTTCGAGCGGCAGCCCGGTGATCGCGGCGACGGCACGACCGATCTGTTCGTCGAGCCGGTAGTTGTCGTACTTCGCCCAGCCGTTGAACGCCCACGACACCAGCGCGGCGTTGCCGGTCACGTCGAGGACGCCGGTCGGCATGGAATCGCGCAGCCAGCCACGATCGGTCGGCACCACGTGCAGACGCACGCGGTCGCGGCAGACGCCGTGCGCCTCGAGCACGTCCGCCGCGGCGGCGAGCACCTGCCCGGATGCGCAGAGAATCTCGACCGGCTCGTGACCGGCGAGCACGCGGACGATCTCGGCGTAGACCCAGGGGATCGGGCCGAACTTGCCGGGCCAGTCGAGCTCCTGGTGCGGCCAGCAGATCCACGTCGCGTGATGCCGCTCCCACTCCGCCGGCATCCGCAGGCGCGGAGCGTTCACGAGCCGAGATACCGGTTGAGAATCGGACCGTAGGCGTCGACCCGGCGATCGCGCAGGAACGGCCAGTTGCGCCGCACCGTTTCGATCAGGGCGGGATCGCAGCGGGCCACCAGGATCTCCTCGCCCTCGCCGCCTTCGGCGAGGTACCGCCCGAACGGATCACAGATGAAGGAGTGTCCGAAGAAGGTGATGCCGCGCGTGCCAGGCTCGTCTTCGTGCCCCACCCGGTTCGGCGCCGCCACGTAAACCCCGTTGGCGATCGCGTGGGCGCGCTGCGCGATCCGCCAGGCCTCGACCTGCGCCTGCCCCCACTCTTCCTGCTCGTCCGGATGCCAGCCGATCGCCGTCGGGTAGAACAGCACCTGCGCCCCCATGAGGCTGGTGATGCGCGCCGCTTCCGGATACCACTGGTCCCAGCAAATCAGCACTCCGATCGTCGCGTAGCGCGTCTTCCAGACCTTGAAGCCCGGCGCGCTGGTGGAACGATCGGGCGACGCCGACTCTCCGGGTGCGAAGTAGTACTTCTCGAAGAACAGCGGGTCATCCGGGATGTGCATCTTGCGATACACGCCAAGCAGGCTGCCGTCGGCGTCGATCACCGCGGCGGAGTTGCGATAGACGCCGGGTGCCTGGCGCTCGAAGAGCGGCACGATCAGGACCACCGCAAGCTCCTTCGCCAGCTGCTCGAGACGGGCGGTGGTGGCCCCTGGAATCGGCTCCGCGAGATCGAAACGATCGCACTGCTGCGACTTGCAGAAGTACGGATGGTTGAACAGCTCTTTGAGGCAGATGATCTGTGCGCCGCGGCCGGCGGCCTGCCTGATGAGCGCTTCGGCCCGCGCCAGGTTCGACGCCGGGTCGGGGTCCGCATGGTCCTGGATGATGCCGATGGTGAACGGCGGCGAGGTTGCAGCCCGATCGATGGTCACCCAGCCATTATCCGCCATCCCCCCCGGCTGTCCGGTTCTGAACACGGCTTCGTGCGATGTTGAACGAACCGCCCGGTCTGGCGCCCGTAAGTCGTTGAAAGGGCTCAGCCGGAACGGCACGGCGCTTGGTCTTGCTCACGGCGTGGATCGTCCTCTTCCTCCTGAAGTCGAACGGCAGGACCGGCTGCGCCGGGTGCTCAAGATCGGCGTGCCGATCGTCCTCCTGGCGGTGGTGCTGGCCGCGCTGCCCGGCTGGATCCGGCCGTCGGTGAGCCGCAGCCGCATCCGGACCGCGCGCGTCACCGCGGGTCCGATCGAAGCGGTGATCACCGCCTCCGGTACGGTGACACCGGAAGTCGAGCGGGTGCTGTCGAGCCCGCTGGACGCCCGGGTCCTGCGGATCCTCCAGCGGCCGGGCGCGCACCTCAAGCAAGGCGACGCGGTCGTCGAGCTCGATACCAGCGAGTCGGTGCTGGCGCTCGACAAGGTGGTCAAGGACCAGAGGATCAGGGAGAACCAGCAGGCGCAGACCCGGCTGGCGCTCGAGAAATCCCTCGGCGATCTCGACGGACGTCTCGAGGTCAAGACGCTGGAGCTGCAGTCGGCGCAGGCGCGGCTCGATGCGGATCAACAGCTGTTCAAGGAAGGGCTCAACTCGCGTGAGTCGCTGCGGCGAACCGAGCTCGCGGTCAAGCAGGCGCAGATCGAGCTGACCCAGCTGCGTCAGGAGCGGGCCAACGCCGAGCGCGCCACCGGGATCCAGCTGGACGGACTGTCGCTCGAGCGCGGCTCGCTCGACAAGGAAGCGGCGCAGGCCAGACGGCTGCTCGACCTCTCGACCACCAAATCGGACCGCGACGGCGTGCTGACCTGGGTGCTGTCGCAGGAAGGGGCGCTGGTGCGGCGTGGCGACGTCATCGCCCGCATCGCCGACCTGTCGTCGTTCCGCGTCGCCGCCACCGTGTCCGACGTGCACGCCGGGCGGGTGCGCACCGGCATGCCGGTGCGCGTGCGCATCAACGATCTCGATCTGGCCGGGACCATCACCGACGTCTTCCCAACGGTCGAGAACGGGGTGCTGCATTTCACCGTCGCCCTCGCCGAGCCCTCGCACCCGGGCCTGAGACCGAGCCTGCGCACCGACGTGCTGGTGATCACCGACCGCAAGCCGCGCGCGCTGCGGGTCAAGCGCGGCCCCTTCGCCGACAATGCCGCCCGCCAGGCGTTCGTGATCCGCGGCGATCGCGCCTTCCGCATGGCGATCGAAACCGGCCTCGCCGGCGCCGACGACGTCGAAGTGGTGTCAGGCGTCGGCGAAGGGGACGAGATCGTTATTTCGGACATGAAGGATTACATGCACCTGTCGGAGGTGCGGATCAAGTAGTGGTCAGTTTCCGGGTTTCCAGTTTCCAGGAATCAGTTGTCGCTGACCACCTGGTTTCCGGCCACGAGCTCACGAGATCTAACCGGCAACTGGCAACTGGCAACTGACGACCGCAGCACCGAGCATCACGTCGAGGACTTGCACATGATTCAGCTGAAGCAGATAGAAAAAGTCTACCGGACCGATCGCATCGAGACGGTGGCGCTGGCCGACGTCAACCTCACCGTCGGCGAAGGCGAGTTCATCTCGATCATGGGGCCGTCGGGGTGCGGCAAGAGCACCCTGCTCAACCTGATGGGCCTGCTCGACCGGCCGACCGGAGGGACGGTCCAGATCAACGGCTCGCCGATTGCCAGCTATTCGGATCGGGTGCTGGCGGGGCTCCGCAACCGTGACCTCGGTTTCGTCTTCCAGGTGTTCCACCTGGTGACCGACCTGAGCGTCCTCGACAACGTGCAGATCCCGCTGCTCTACCGGCGGATGCCCAACGCCGAGCGCCGGAAGCAGGCCGAAGCCGCGCTCGATCGGGTTGGCCTGAGCGCACGCATGCACCACTTTCCGTCGCAGCTGTCCGGCGGACAACAGCAGCGGGTGGCGATTGCCAGGGCGATCGTCGGGAAGCCGCGCATCCTGCTCGCCGACGAGCCGACCGGCAACCTCGACTCGCAGATGGGCGACGAGATCATGGGGATCCTCGCCGGGCTGAATCGCGAGGACAAGACCACCATCGTGATGGTCACCCACGATCAGCAGAAAGCCGCGCAGACCGGGCGCATCGTCCGGCTGTTCGACGGCCGGCAGGTGAACTGATGTTCGTCCACTACCTGACACTCGCCGTGAAGGTGCTGATGCGGCGAAAGTTTTTCACCTTCATCAGCCTGTTCGGCATCAGCTTCACGCTGCTGGTGCTCACGGTCGTCGCCGCACTGTTCGACCACTCGTTCGGTCCTGGGGCGGAGGAGCCGCGGCAGGATCGCACGCTGTATGTGGACCGGGCCGTGATGCACGGCCCCCACAGCACCTCCTCGAGCTCCCCGGGCTTCAAGGTGCTCGACGCCTACGCACGCAATCTGCCGGGGGTCGAGCGGCTGTCGCTGTTCGAGAACGGTTTCACCGTGTACAGCTACATCGACGGCAGGAAGATCAGCTCGTCGCTGAAGCGCACCGACGACGAATACTGGCGCATCCTCGAGTTCAGGTTCGTCGAGGGCGGCCCGATCGGCACTGCCGACGTCGCCGAGGCGCGATTCGTGGCAGTGATCAACACCACGACGCGGCAGCGGATCTTCGACGGCCGGCCCGCGCTCGGCCAGACCTTCGAGGCCGACGGCCAGCGGTTCCGCGTGATCGGGGTGGTCGAGAACGTGTCGATCCTGCGCAGCGTCCCCCATGCGGACATCTGGGTGCCCTACACAACCGCGAAGACCGATGCCTTCAAGCGCGAGGTCCTGGGCAATTGGAGCGCGATGGCGCTGGCCAGGGACCGGGCGTCGATGGCGGCGATTCACGAAGAGTTCAACTCGCGGCTGCTGCGCGTGGAGCTGCCGTCGAAGGACTACGAGGCGTACGTCGCGCCGTTCGAGACGAAGATCGCCGGATTCGCCCGGCACATGCCGCTGTCCGACCGGAAGAGTCCCGAGAGCCAGGTCTGGCGGCTGGTCAGCTTTATGGCGGGCCTCGGCCTGCTGTTCGTGCTGATCCCGACCGTCAATCTGGTGAACATCAACATCAGCCGCATCATGGAGCGGGCATCGGAGATTGGCGTGCGCAAGGCATTTGGCGCTCCGGCCCGCACGCTGGTCGGACAGTTCCTGATCGAGAACCTCCTGCTGACCCTGATCGGGGGCGTGGTCGGGTTCGCCCTGTCGATCGTCGTCCTCCGGGCGCTGTCGATCGGCGGCGTCTTCCAGGACGCGCACTTCACCGTCAATGCGCGGGTGTTCGCCTACGGCTTGGTGCTGGCGACGGGGTTCGGCCTGATTTCCGGGGTCTACCCGGCGTGGCGGATGTCGCGTCTCAATCCGGTCCAGGCGCTCAAGGGAGGTTCGCGATGACCCGTCACCTGCTGCGCCTGATCTGGAACCGCAAGCGGCAGAACTTCCTGCTGACGGTCGAGATTTTTTTCGCCTTCCTCACCCTCTTCGGCGTGGTGCTGATCGCCGCGCAGTTCGTCTACAACGCTCGCCTGCCGGTCGGGTTCGCGATCGACCGGGTCTGGAACGTCGGCGTCGACCGCAAGGAGTCGGATCAGGATCCCGCCGTCAAGGCGCGGCATCGCGAAACCTACGGCCAACTGCTGATGGCGGTGCGGGACATGCCCGAGATCGAAGCCGTGTCCGCCGGCTTCACCGGCCCCTACTCCAACTCCAGCTGGGGGAGCGGCATCGATCTGACCGGCGGACGGAAAGTCAATTACGGCCTGAACAGGGTGACCGACACCTACCGCGACCTGTTCCAGATCCCGGTCGTCGAGGGACGATGGTTCTCGCGGGAAGACGATGCCGCGAACAGCCAGCCGGTGGTGCTGAATCGCCGGCTCGCGCGCGAGATTTTCGGGGATGACAACGCCGTCGGCCAGATCATCCCGGAGGCCACGGAGCCGGTGCGGGACGCCGACGAGCCGCCTGTCATGCGGGTCGTCGGCGTGATCGAAGAGTTCCGGCAGGATGGCGAGCTCGCCAATGCGGAGAACTACATGTTCCAACGGATGCGGATCGACGCACCCGACCCGAAGGCCGCATTGCCCGACCGCATCTTCATTCGCGTGAGACCGGGCACCACCGCCGCGTTCGAAGAGGCCCTGGTCAAGCGCGCCATGGCCGTCGCCGGCAACTGGTCGTTCGAGGTCCAGCCGGCCGAGGCGATGCGCACCGACAAGCTGCGCCAGTTCATGATCCCGCTGGCGGTCATCGGCACGATCGCCGGCTTCCTGCTGCTGATGGTCGGACTCGGCCTCACCGGCGTGGTCTGGCAGAGCGTGACCCAGCGCATCCGCGAGTTCGGCCTGCGCCGGGCCAAGGGGGCGACGATTCCCAACGTGCGCGCACAGGTGCTGACCGAGGTCGCGCTCATGACCACACTGGCGCTCACCGCCGCGGTGCTGCTGGTCGCGCAGCTGCCACTGCTGCCGCTCCCCGAGGAGATGCAGGTGGTGTCGCCCGCCGTCTTTGTCTCCAGCATCGGGATCTCCGTCGCGGCCATCTACCTGCTGACGCTCGCCTGCGGCTGGCAGCCGAGCCGGCTCGCCACACGGATACAGCCCGCCGAAGCCTTACACTACGAATGAGCCGCCCGCCCTCGCCGGGGTCTGACCAGCCTCCGCTAAAGCTACGGCGGTCCGCCGAAGCCTTGACGAAGGCGGAAGACCCCGGCGCTACAATTTCCGCGATTCCCTGCCGCAACCACGCAATGCTGTGGCGCCAGGGTCTTTAGACCCTGGCGGGACTCACGCCATCCATGATTCTCATCGTCGACGACGACCGCTCGGTGACCGCCTCGCTGGCGCTGCTGCTCAAGCAGGCCGGGCTCGAGTCGCTGGCCGTCGGGTCGCCGGACGAGGCCCTCGACGTGCTGCGGCAGAAGCCGTGTCAGCTGGTGATCCAGGACATGAACTTCACGCGCCGCACCTCGGGTGAAGAGGGCCTCGCGCTGCTGAAGGAGATCCGCAAGGCGACCCCGACCATCCCTGTGATCCTGATCACCGCCTGGGGGTCGATCGGGCTGGCCGTCGAGGGCATGAAGGCGGGCGCATCCGATTTCGTCACCAAGCCCTGGACCAACCAGCAGATGGTGCAGGTCGTCCAGACCGCGCTCGGGCTGGTGCGGGCGAAAGCACAGGCCGCCGAATCCTCGCTCACCCGCGACGAGCTCGACGCGCGGTTCGACTTCGGCGACCTGGTGGGAAGCGATCCCCGCATGCTGCGCATCCTCGAGCTGGTCGGCCGCGTCGCGCCGACCGACGCGTCGGTGCTGGTCACCGGCGAAAGCGGCACCGGCAAGGAGCTGATCGCCGAGGCCATCCATCGAAACAGCCGGCGCGCGGGCAAGCCCTTCGTCAAGGTCAATCTCGGCGGCGTGCCTTCGACGTTGTTCGAAAGCGAGATGTTCGGCCACACCCGCGGTGCGTTCACCGACGCGCGGGCCGACCGCAAGGGCCGCTTCGAGATCGCCCACGGCGGCACCATCTTTCTCGACGAGATCGGCGATCTCGATCCGCCGTCGCAGGTGAAGATGCTGCGGGTGCTGCAGGACCGCACCTTCGAGGTGCTGGGGTCGAGCCAGCGCCGTGAGGTCGACGTCCGCGTCGTCTCCGCCACCAACCGCCCGCTGACCGGCATGGTGTCGCGTGGTGAGTTCCGCGAAGACCTGCTCTATCGCATCAACCTGATGGCGATCCACCTGCCGCCGCTCCGCGAGCGGCCCGACGACATCGCGGTCCTCGGCTCGCGATTCCTCCAGCGGGCGGCGCAGGTCTACCAGCGGGAGCCGCTGACCATCAGCCCTGCCGCTGCGCGCTGGCTGAAAGCGCAGTCCTGGCCCGGCAACGTCCGCCAGCTGCGCCAGTGCGTCGAGCGCGCCGTGCTCGTGAGCCCCCACCACGTCCTCGACGTCGCCGATTTCTCCGAGTCGGCGGATCTCGCCCGGCCTGAAGCCGCCGAAGCGCTGCCACCGGTGGGCTCGATGACGATGGACGAGATCGAACGGGCGATGATCGTGAAGTCGCTGCGTCACCACGGCGGGAACATCAGCCGGGTGGCGGAGTCGCTCGGCTTGAGCCGCGCGGCGTTGTATCGACGCTTCGAGAAATACGAGATCACCGTGTGAGCCTGCGCAGGCGGGCGATCGCCTATCTTGTCGTCCTTCACCTCATCTTCGCGGCACTGGCCGTCTACCTGTTCCTCCACAGCCGCTTCTGGCTGATCGCCATCGAAGTGGTCTTCGTCGTGTCGCTGATCACCGGGCTGCGGCTGTCGCGCGAGATGTACCGGCATCTCGGCCTGACCGCGGAGGGTCTCCGGCTAATCCGCGAGCAGGAGTTCACGTCGCGATTCCTGCCGGTCGGCCAGCCGGAGATCGACGAGTTGATCGGCATCTACAACACGATGGTCGATCGGCTGCGCGCGGAGCGGGTGCGGGTCGCCGAGCAGCATCAGTTCCTCAGCCAGGTGCTCCAGGTCTCCCCCTCGGGCGTCGTGATCCTGGATTTCGACGGCGCGATCAGCAGCCTCAACCCGGCGGCGGAACGCCTGCTCGACCGGACCGCGGCGACCGCCGTCGGACGGCGGCTCGAGGCCTTGGGCTCGCCGCTCGCCGATGCGCTCGCGGTGCTCGATGCCGGCGATGCCCGGCTGGTCGGGATGCTCGGGGCGCGACGGGTGAAGTGCCATCACGGGACCTTCATCGATCGCGGGTTCCCGCGCAGCTTCCTGCTGGTCGAAGAGCTGACCGAAGAGCTGCGCCAGTTCGAGCGCGCCGCCTACGAAAAGCTGATCCGGGTGATGTCGCACGAGGTGAACAACAGCGTCGCCGCCTCGAACTCGCTGCTGCACTCGTCGCTCGCCTACGCCGGCGATCTCCACGCCACCAATCGGGTCGACTTCGAGCAGGCGATCGGCATCGTCATCGAGCGGACCGAGCAGCTGGGCAGCTTCATGCGCCGGTTCGCCGACGTGTTCCGATTGCCGCCGCCGCTGCTCCGATCGACCGACCTGCTGCCGATCCTGCAGGGCATCGTCCGGCTGCTGTCGTCGAATGCCAACGCGCGGAGTGTCCGGTGGGTCTGGGAAGTCGATAGCCGATCGCCAGCGGCTTTTCCCGTTCAGATCGACCGCGGACAGATGGAGCAGGCGCTGCTCAACATTCTCAAGAACGCGGTCGAGGCGATCGACGGCGACGGCACCGTCACGATCGGCGTGACCGCGGCAGGCGGACGCACGACGCTGACCATCGACGACACCGGGCCGGGGATCAGCGCCGAAGCGCAGGCGAACCTGTTCACGCCCTTCTTCAGCACCAAGCCGCACGGCCAGGGAATCGGACTGACCCTGATCCAGGAAATTCTCAGCGCGCACGGATTCGAGTACGGCATCGAACGCACACCGGCGGGCACGACACGTTTCACGATAGTTCTTCAGACAAATCCCAAGATCCAAGCTCCAAGCTCCAACCACTCCCAACTCCCACATCCCAAAGCGAACTCCCAACTCCCAAATCCCAACGACGCCCAAGCTTCGACGCGCACCTGAGAATCGGAAGTTGGCAGTTGGATTAGGGATTTGGGGATTTGGGATTTGGGATTTGGCGGTTCGTTTTGGGATGTGGGAGTTGGGAGTGGTTGGGATTTGGAGCTTGGAACTTGGGATTTGTCACAGCTCTTGCCCGAGGCGCGCCTGCAGCCTGGCTCGGAATCGCCTTCCCACGCGAATCTCGGTCCGATCTCTAAGGAGCACGACGTAGTCGCCGTGCGCGTCCTGGCGCAGGCCGTCGACGAGATCGATGTTGACGATCGCGGAACGGTGGATCCGCACGAACCGGCGCGCGTCGAGCGACGCGTCCAGCGAGCCGAGCAGCCCGCGATGCAGGTGCACCTGGCCGTCCCGGGTGTGCAGCTTCACGTACATCCCGTCGGCTTCGATCCAGCTGATCTGCTCGACCGGCAGCAGCCGCACCCGATGTTCGCCCTTGACGACGATCCGATCGAGGACGGTGCGGCGAGATCCGGCGGCTGCGCCTGGTGCGTCGTCCCCGGGGGCGAGTCCCGCGGTTCCGCCCATCAGCGCCTGCATCTGCGACATCAGCGCGTGCGCGTGTCCGGCCTTGATGTGACGGATCACCCGATCGAGCGCGGCCTGGAACCGCTCGTCGGAAAAGGGCTTCAACAGATAGTCGATGGCGTGCGACTCGAAGGCGCGGAGCGCGTACTCGTCGTGCGCGGTGACGAAGATCACCGCGGGAGCGGCACCGGGTTCGAGCTCGGTGGCGAGCGCCGACGCGACCGCAAAGCCGTCGATCTCCGGCATCTGCACATCCAGGAACATGACGTGGATCGGAGTGCCGGCGCGGACGGACTGGCGCACGTGTTCGATCGCCTCGGCGCCGGACGGGCTGCAGCCGGCCAGCTCGACGCGGGCGTCGCGGGCGAGCAGCCGGCGCACCCGCTCGCGGCCAGGCTTCTCGTCGTCCACGACCAGGGCGCGAATCAGGGTCATAGGTCAGTGGTTGCGTGGCGGCTCGACGGCCGCCGGGGATCGAGGTGCCGGTCCACGGGGAAGAACGATTCGGACGTCGACTCCTCCGCCCGCCACCGGCTCGATCCGCAGCGTCGCCGCGGCGCCGTAGAGGTGTTCGAGCCTGGCGGCGACGTTCTTCAAGCCGACGCCGCCGTCGCGCGGCAGTTGCCAGCCGGCGGGAAGACCGACCCCATTGTCGCGCACGCGAAGAGTCAGCGTCGAACCGGTGCGGGTGGCGGACACTTCCACCTCGCCGCCG
>CAVQXJ010000011.1:0-219003 GCA_963717745.1 uncultured Acidobacteriota bacterium | reverse complement strand
CCGTCGAGAAACCGCGCACAGAAGTCCGTGGCGCCGCCACCGTTGATGATGGCCGCGCGGACGACGTTGGGACCCTTTCGGAGGGTGAGGCGGCCGGACACGCCATCGTCAATCACCGTCTGCCGGTCGTTGTAGATGCCGATCACTTCCTTGCCGTTGACCCACCACACGGAGGCCGCATTGGATCCAATGGCGAGGCGGACGTCCGGCATCTCGCGCGGGCTGTCGACGACGGTGACAGCCCAGAACAGTACGTTCGACGTCGGTTTCCCGAGCGCATAGGCGAAGTGATAGAGGTTGACGTTGTATCCAATCGTGTCGACGGCATGCCAGGCCAGCTCCGACCCGCCGACGGTGACTTTGTCGCCGTGCCTCGGCATCACCGTGAGCTGATTGGGAAAGAAGTCGGTCTTGACCGTCGCTTGCACGGCGGTGTCCGTCAGCTGGCCTTTCGTCGGAATAGGCTCGAGGATGAGCCAGCGTTGAATGAACCCGTCGGCGCCGGGCGACTGGGTTGGCGATTTGGGTGCCGCCAGGCTGGGCGCCGGGCCACGCCCGGTGCTGCTCTGGGCGTCGGCGCTCGAGAACACCCCTGAGCTGCCGAGGACGGCGAGGCAGGTCAGTCCGAGCATCTGCAAGCTGCGTCGCGCGTTCATGGTGTCTTGAACAGCCAGCGTTGCCGATCGCTGTCGGCGCTGAATCTGTCGAGCGTCGGCCTGCTGCTGCCGGCGGCGGAAAGGGCCAGCGGTTCCTTGGGGTTCGGGCCCGCCTTCGGCATCACGCGATACGTCCCGTCGCTGAGTTGGTCAATCCGCCACAGCTGCTCTGGTCCGCCAGTGAACGCGGGGAGTGCCACGAGCTCACGGTCTGCCGTCGCTGCGAGCGCGCGGTCGGTGCCAGCCAGCGTGATCTTGAAGTACGGCGATCCTGGATAGCCGCCCGCGTTCGTGACCGGTGTGATGGTCCACTTCTGCTGGGCCTGCACCATGTACGCCGACAGCCGCAGGTCGATCGGACTGGAAGGCCAGCTCGCGGACACCTGCGCGGCATCCTGCGCGGGAATCACTTCGGCGGGAACGGCATCACCGCGGCCAGCGCCGCGGCCACCTCGCCCACCCCTTCCGCGGAACCCGCCGACCGGCATCCCCGGCACGGCCAGCTCCAGCGCGGTGCCGGTCCGTGCCGATTCGATTTGATACGTGCCTTCCTTGAAGTTGTCGCCGGCCACCGGCCAGCCGTCACGCCACAGCAGCGGACGGATGTCCAGCACGCTGACGCCGCCGCGGTCGAGATCGGCCTCGTAATGGCACGAGAACTTCTGCACGCCATCGCCGAGATCGAGCAAACCGAAATGCCCCGGCCCGATGTAGCGGCCGCCCGAGCCGAGGAACAGCTTGCCACCGCCTTGCAGCATGTCGATCCCCATGTTGTCGACGAACGGACCGGTAACCCTCCTGGCGCGTCCCATGCGGATGTTGTAGCTGGAGTTCGCGCCGGCGCAGCAGGATCCGTGGGTGACCAGCAGGTAGTACCAGCCATCGCGGTAAATCATGATCGACGCTTCGGAGTTGATCGCGATGTTGGCCGGTCTCGTGTCCGGTCGCAGACGTTTGCCGGTCTTGGGATCCAGCTGGACGAGGCGGATGTAGCCGAAGTAGGAGCCGTAGGTCAGCCAGAGTGAACCGTTGGTCGGATCGCGAAACACACCCGGGTCGATGGCGTTGCTGTCCTCCACGCCGTCGGACCAGACCACCGGCCCCCCATCCTCCCACTTGTAGTCCGGGGAATCCGGGTCGAGTGTCCTGCCGACCAGCAGCCCGATGGCGGCCTTGGGTTGCGTGCCGGGGGCTGAATAGTAGACGAAATACTTGTCGCCCGAACGGATCACATCCGGCGCCCACGTATTGTTGCCGCCACGGGCGACGACGTCCGCGCCGGGGCGCCCGCCGGGGAGTGCCTGCATCAACGTGCCGGCGCGCCGCCACGTCCATCCATCATCGGACACGGAGATGGGCAGACCGTTTCCCGTGCCGTAGCTGTAGAACTTCCCGTCGTGCAGCACGACGGTGGATGGGTCGTGCAGGCGTGGATCGCCATCCAGAACAAACGCTGGCGGGACGAGCACCAGGATGGCGATTGCGAGAAGGCGGTGGTTCATGGGATTTCCAGGCGGAGCACATCGCTGACGTACTCCCGTTCGCGGTACTCGAACCAATCGAAGTCCGCCGGCATCGCCGTTCCCGCGAGATCCTGACACGCCATGCCGACGAACGCGCCGGTAAAGTTCGGCAGCCCCGGCGCGCTGGCCTCGTCCGAGAGAATGCTCGCGTCGAACTGCTGCGGCAGCCACTGCCAGGCGCTTCCGTCGATCCGATACGCGAGACGCAGCCGCTCGTAGTCCACTTCGACACGCAGCTCGATCGGCACGCCGGCGGCGATGGCGATCGGCGGCGTGAACGCGTCCGAGCTCACTTGATCGGGAAGCGCCGACATCACGCGAAGGTGCTTGCCGCTCTCCTCGTCGCGCGATACGTAGAAGTAGTGGAACTTGGAGCTGTTGTAGTAGCACACCAGGCCGGCCATCTGCTGAAAGTGCTCGGGCTCGACCTCGACGATCGTCGACGCACTGTAGCAATGCGATTGTTGACGACGGGCGACGAGCGCCTGGGTGAAAAGACTGCCGATCGTCTCGCGACCGTAGAGACGCAGGTGGCCCTTCCGTTCGTGGAGGCTGAACAACGCGTCGGGCTGCGGCGATCGCAACCACTGAAAGGCGATCGGCAGCGTGTCGGTGTCGAACTCCTCGCGAACGGGCGCGGGTGGATGTGGCTGCGGCGTCAGGCCTCGCGGGGCCGCCACCTCCACGGACGGAATGCCTTCGCCCGTCGCCGTGCGCAACCACCCGTCGGCGCTCCAGGTCATGGGCTGAATCGCGGTCTCGCGTCCGAGCGTGCACCGCCCACGGTTGGGGAGCGGCCGTCCGCACAGATAGACCATGTAGGTTTCCCCTGACGGCGTCTCGACCAGGTCGGCATGGCCCGCGCGCTGCAGGGCGACGTCGGGCCGATGGCGCGCGCTCAGGATGTAGACGTCAGGGTGCAGCTCGTACGGCCCGAGCAGCGCCCGCGATCGCGCCATCGTCACGGCATGGCCCCACGCGGTGCCCCCTTCCGCGGTGATCAAGTAGTACCAGCCGTCGCGCTTGTAGAGATGCGGCGCTTCCGTCAGGCCGAGCGGAGTGCCCTTGAAGATGTTGTGCCGTTCGCCGACGAGTCTCCGCTGCGCTGGCGAGTATTCCTGCAGCACGATACCGGCAAAGCGGTTCTGTCCGGGACGGTGGTCCCACAGCATGTTCAGCAGGTACTTGCGCCCGTCGTCGTCGTGAAAGAGCGATGGATCGAACCCGCTGCTGTTCAGATGAACCGGATCCGACCAATCGCCATCGACACGCTCACCCGTGACGAGATAGTTGTGGAAGTCGCGCAGCGAGGCGCCCGACGCGCCCGCGGTCGTCGTCCGGCCGTAGCGCTTCACCTCGGTGTAAATCAGATGGAAGAGGCCGTCGGCATGCGTCAGGCACGGCGCCCAGACGCCGCAGGAGTCGGGATCGCCGCGCATGTCGAGCTGACTCGCGCGATTGAGCGGCCGGGCGATGAGGCGCCAGTGCACGAGATCGCGCGAGTGGTGAATCTGCACGCCGGGGAACCACTCGAACGTCGACGTCGCGATGTAGTAGTCGTCGCCGACGCGGACGATCGAAGGATCCGGGTTGAAACCGCGCAGAATCGGATTGGAGACCGAGGTCTTCGACATCTATTTACGCCGCCGCGGCGATGGTGTCGGGCCGCCGCTCACGCACGAGCGTCCACAGCAGGACGGCGCCGAGCAGATCCAGCGCGGCGAGGCCGATGAAGAACGGGGTGTAGCCGATGCGGGTCACGAGTGCGCCCATGAGCAGCGAGAAGACCAGCACGCCGGCGTTGCCGCAGGTTCCCGGCCATGCCGGCGACCGTCGCGACTTCGTTGCGCTTGAACAGATCGGACGCCATCGTGATGACAGTGACCGAGAGGGTCTGGTGCGCGAAACCTGCCAGGCTCAAGAGCGCGACGGCGACGTACGGACTGTCGACGGTGCCGACAAACGCCACGCCCATCATCATCAGGGCGCCGACCGTAAACGCACTGCGACGCGCGTTGATTAGACCCACACCTCGCTTCTGCAGCGCAATGCTGATCGTGCCGCCGAACATGCAGCCCAGATCGGCTGCTAGAAATGGCAGCCACGCGAACATCGCGATCTGCTTCAGATCGAATCCACGCACGGTCGTCAGATAGAGCGGCAGCCAGAACGTCAGCGTGCCCCACGTCGGATCGGCAAGGAACCTCGGGATGGCGATGCCCCAGAAGTTCCGCTGGCCAAGAATGGCCCGGAACGAGGGTTTGCCTTCCCCGGCGAGGTGGCGTTCCTGGCCCGAGAGGATGTAGTCGCGTTCTGCCGGTGAGAGGGCCTTGTGCTTCGAGGGGGATTGATAGAACACCAGCCAGACCGCGACCCAGCCGAGTCCGATCACGCCGGTGAGCACGAACGCGAAGTGCCAGCTGTGCGTCAGGATCGCCCACGCGACGAGCGGCGCGGCCAGCATCGAGCCGAGCGACGCCCCCATGTTGAAGAAGCCGCCGGCGAGCCCGCGTTCGGCGGCGGGAAACCACTCGGACGTCGCCTTCATCCCGGCCGGATTCGCCGATCCTTCGGCAAATCCCAGCAGCGCGCGCAGGCCAAAGAGCGCCTGCCAGCTGTTCGCGAGGCCGTGCGCCATGCTGACGAAGGACCAGGCGATCGCGAAGATGGCAAACCCGAGCTTCAGTCCGACGCGGTCCATCACATAGCCGCAGAAGGGCTGCAGCATGATGGCGAACTGAAACGCGCTGAGGATCCACGAGTACCTGCTGGGTCGTGATGTCGAGATCTTTGAGGACACTTGGCGCGGCCACCGCGAGCGTCGCTCGTGTCAGGTAGTTGATGACCGACCCCAGCATGAGCAGGCCCATCATCCACCAGCGGAGTCCCCAGAGCTTCGTCAACACGCTCATTTTGCGGTCACCGGGTCGCCCCAGTTCGTCAGGCGCGGCCCCGGCCACCGATCCACGTTGATGCGTTTCGCCCATGCCTCCCACTCGGCCGCGAGCTTTCTGACGACGTCGGAGTGGCGAGGTGCCACGTCGTCCCGTTCGACCCGATCGGCGGTCATGTCGTAGAGCTCCCATCCATCCGGGTACCGCGATACCAGCTTCCACCGGCCCGAGCGAACCGCCCGGTTCCCTTCGTGCTCCCAGAAGATCGGCCGCGTTCGCCTGACGCGGCCTCCGGCGAACGCGGGCTGCAGGCTGACGCCTTCCATCGGCTGAATGGCTCTGCCCTTGAACTCGCCCGGATATGTCGCCCCGGTCACGTCGACGATGGTCGCCATCAGGTCAATGAGGTGTCCGGGCTGGTGTTCGAGGGCGTTGCGGCGCCGAATGCCCTGCGGCCAATGCGCGATCAGCGGCGTGGCGATGCCGCCCTCGTGGGTGAAATGTTTGAACCGGCGAAACGGCGTGGTGGTCAGGGCCGCCCAGTTCATTCCGAGATAGAGGTTGGAGTTCGGCCCGCCGGGAGGAACGCCCTCGATGCGTCCGTTGGGACCTGATTCCGCGTTGCCGCCGTTGTCCGACAGGAACACGATCAGCGTATCGTCGAGCGCGCCGCGCGCCCGCAGGCCCTCGACCAGCGCGCCCACACTCGTATCGACGGCCTCGATCATCGCCGCATACACCGCCATCAGCTGATCGAATCGATCCTGCGCCTCGGGTGACAGCGAGTCCCATGCGGGAGAGTCCGGTTCGCGCGGGCTGAGTGGCCAACGCGCCTGAATCACCCCCATTTCAATCTGCCGGCGGTAACGCGCGGTGCGCAGCCGGTCCCAACCGGCCTTGTACCGGCCGCGGTACTTCGCAATGAGCTCCGGCGGCGCCATCAGCGGAAAATGCGGCGCGTTGTGTGGAATATAGAGAAAGAAAGGCTTGCCGGCCTTCTTCGCCTCGTCGACGAACTTCAAGGCGAAATCCGTCCACAGGTACGTTGTGTACCAATTCTGGCCGAGCTCTGGCGAGTCGTGCGGGATCGGGCGCCCGTCCAGGTAAAGCGGCTCCTGCCCCCGTTTGGTCAGTTCATCGCCGCCCGGAAAATTCTGCTTGGGAAAGAAGATGCCCCCGGCTCGAATGTTGAGGACGCGATCGAAACCGCGCTGCCAGGGCGGCGACCCATTCTGCTGGCCGAGATGCCACTTGCCCGCCATCGCCGTGAAGTACCCGGCCTCACGCAGCACTTCGGCGATGGTCACGCTTCGATCGTTGAGACGGCCGGTCGTGCCCGGCGAACCGTCGCGGACGACGTTGTCGAGGTGCCCCATGCCGGCCTGGTGGGAATAGAGCCCGGTCAGCAGGCTGGCGCGCGACGGCGAGCAGCGAGGGGTGACGTAGAACTGCGTGAAGCGTAGCCCCCCGGCCGCCAGCGCGTCGAGGTGGGGCGTCGAAATCTCGCCCCCGTAGGACCCGATGTCGGACCAGCCCATGTCGTCGACCAGGATGACGACGACGTTCGGGCGGCCGCTCGTCTGCGGGGCTGCCGCGGGCGCCGCGACGAGGCTCAAGACCGACGTGAGGAATGCCAGCGTGAATCGATCGAGCACCTTTAGGACCCGTCCGTGAATAGGTGGGCCCGTTTGGGCGTCGAGGCGCCCGCGTGGCAAGGCGCGAGGAGCGCGCATACCGGGCGTATGTAAGCGACGAGCCACGCCGCCACGCGGGAGGCATCGGCGGCCAAACGGGCACACTTATTCACGGACGGGTCCTTAGCCACCGGGCGATCAGAAATTGACCTTCAACGCGAACTGCATGCTGCGGTTGTCCACGACGGTCGTCGAGATGCGGCCCACTGTGGGATTGCCAATCGCGGCGTTCGGGAAGCCGAAGCCGGGGTGATTGAACAGGTTGAACACATCCCAGCGGAGCTCGGCATTGGCACGCCCGCCGATCGAGAACCGCTTGGATAGTGACGTGTCGAAATTGGTGTGACCCGGTCCGTAGAGGATGCCGCGACCGGAGTCGCCATAGGTATTCGCCGGCGGCGCGACGAAGTCGGCGGGGTTGAACCACTGGTCCACGGTCGGGTTGTCCAGCCGGCCGGAGCCGATCCGATTCGGCCAGCTCGGGGCGCCGTTGTTGACGCCGGTCTGCAGCGTGACGGTGAACGGCCGGCCGGTCGTCACGGTGGTGATGCCCGCCAGCTGCCAGCCGCCGACGACCGCCTGCAGCAGGCTGCCGGCATTGCTCATCCAGCGCCGGCCGGTCCCAAAGGGCAGCTCGTACACATAACTGATGGAAGCGCGATGGCGCACGTCGAAGCCCGATGGGCCGTGCCACGCGTCCATGTTCGTGATCGTCTGGCCGTTGCCGACCGCGCCTCCGCCGCTCGCCGCCGAGGCGCCGTAGTCGAGCGACTTGCCGTAGGTATAGCTCACGAGGAACTGGGTCCCGTTGGTGAACCGCTGCTGCAGCCGCAGCGTTCCCGCATGGTAGGTCGAGCGATTGCGCGGATCGCACTGCAGCATGTTGCTGACCGAGGCGATGGGCTGCAGGAGCCGGCGCGAATCCTGCGTCCCGGGTCCTGGTTGAACCTCGTTGGGGTTGTAGCAGAGCGTGAGGTGCTTCTGCGCGCTGCCGACGTAGTCCAGTTCCAGCAGCATCGCCGAGCGCAGCTGCCGCTCGATCCCGAGATGCCACTGCTCGGCATAGGCCGTTTCGTTCTCGAAACCATGGCCGGCCACCCGGGGATTCGCCGCAATCAGCTGCGCCGTCGTCAGCGGCTTGACCGGGGCAATCGCCGGAAACGGGTCGGCGATCGTCCGCACGCGGCCGAAGTCGAGCGGGTTGGTCTCGTGCTGCACGTTCTGCGAGATGACGAACGGCACGTTGAGGTGATTGAGGTTGCCGGCTGCGTACGGGCTCGGGAAGTAGGTGATGCCGAAGCCGGTGCGCAGCACCGTGCGGGCGTCGCTGGTCAGGCTGTAGGTCAGGCCCAGGCGCGGCGCGAAGTTGAGATAGTGGGTCTTCTTGTTGGCGCTGCGGCTGGTCCCGTTCTCCCCGGCGTACACCAGGACGAAACGGTCGTAGTCGAAGTTGGCGAGCCGGTTGTTCCGTTCGGTCGGGGCGTGGAAGATCTCATAACGCACGCCAGCATTGACGGTGAACCGGTTGCTGACCTTGAAGTCGTCCTGCACGAACGCGGCCTGCTCGACCACCCTGAAGTGCGGGACCTCGAGCAGGAACCCCCGGCTCGCGTTGTTGAAATACCCGAGGAGCACCGCGGCGAGGCCGGTGCCGCCCGAATTCGTGAGCGGGTTGTTGACGAAGCTGGTGGTGAAGTTGATCGCGCTCCGCGTGTTGTCGTGGATCATCGGCGACGGCCGGCGATCCACGAGTCGATACCCGACCTTCAGCTGGTGCCGGCCCTTCAGCCAGACCAGCCCATTCTCGATCTGGTAGTGGAACTGGCTGGGGTTCACGGGCAGGAACGCCGGTCCCCCCGACAGGCCGGTGAAGTTCGTGATGCCGATGTTCGGCAGCCCGGTCGTGATCTCGCTGATGTTGATGCCGTGGATGCCGAGGGATTCCGAGGCGTTGTGGCCGTAGTCCGACTGCTTCGTGAACGGCTCGGTGACGGCGTAGCCGATGCGGAGCTCGTTGACCAGCTGCGGTTTGAGCACCTTCGAGTAGTTGAACGCCATGCCGTGCGTGGTCAACTGCGTGTTCTGAATGCCGGCGACGAACGGGCCCAGGTCGAATCGCGCGGCCGCCTCCGGCGGCGTCGGCAGGCAGCAGTTGGCCTGGCCCTGCGGCGCATCGAGACGGTACTTGCCGTAGTTGAACCGCACGAAGAACGAGTCGCGGTCCGACAGCTTGTGATCGACGCGGCCTGAGAACGCGTGATCGGTGACTTCACGATCGGGGGTAGAGATGTAGTTGTCGAAGCTGCCGCTTTCGGCGTTGGGGAGCGGGTAGACGCTGGCGATGTTGCGGCCGACCGGATTGAGCCGGTCCGCTGGAATGATGTTGTTCGGAAACTGATCGCGCACGATGCGTCCCTGCGCGTCGAGTCGGGTGGTCAGCGGGTCGTAGATCGGAATCACGTTGCCGTTCCGGTCCCGGTAGTTGCTGAAATCTCCGAGACGGGTCGCGGCCGTGGGCACGGTATTGACGGTCGTCACGCCGCGCCGCTCCTTGATCCCGGCGTAGTCGGCGAAGAAGAACGTACGGCTGTGCCCGTCGTAGAGTCCCGGAATCACCAGCGCGCCGCCGAGCGCGCCCCCGAACTGGTGCCGATCGAGCGGCGGCACCGGATCCTTGACCAGCGTGCCATCCGGCTGCACGGTCTTGCGGACGAAGAAATTGCGGGCGTCGAACGCCTCGTTGCGCAGGAACTCGTAGCCGGTGCCGCGCAGCTGATTCGCGCCCGACTTCGTGGACACCGAGACGACGCCGGCGCCACGCCCGAACTCCGCCGAGAACACGCCGGTCAGCACCTTGAATTCACGCACCTGCTCGACCGACGGCATGACGATGAAGGTGTTGAACGTGAACTCGTTGTTGTCGATGCCGTCGATCATCCAGGCGTTGGAGTTCGCCTGGCGACCCGAGCGCATTGAAGTTGGAGGCGCCCCGCGGGTTGAAGGTGCTCGCACCGGAGAGGTTCTCGCCGGCCTGGCCCGGGGTGATCCCCGGTGCCAGGTACACGAGCGTGGCGAAGTTCCGGCCGTTCAGCGGCAGTTCCTTGATCGCCATCTCCTCGATGACCGTGCCGGCCTCCGAGGAATCGGTGCGCACGACCGGGGCGCTCGCGACCACCGTGGTGGCCTCGGTGATCGTGCCCACTTCGAGCGCGACGTCGACGCGCACGCGGTCGGTGACCTGCAGGATGATGCCCGGACGGATCCAGGTCTTGAATCCCTGGAGCTCCACCTGCACCTGATAGGTCCCGGGCACCAGGAATGGCGCGGTATAGACGCCGCTCCCGTCGGTCACGAGCGTCGTGGTCGTGTTCCGGCTGACTTCGCGGATCGTGACCTGGGCGCCGGGAACGACCTGACCGGTGGAGTCGCTGACCGTCCCGGCGATGCTCCCGGTCGCGACCTGGGCGGAAGCGGTGCCGGAGGAGAGGAACGCGAGGACCACGAGGACCACGGCCCCCAGACGACTGTGCACGAAGAAACTCCCGGCCATTGACACCTCCGAGCAGGCACCGTGCGCGATCGGGGCTTGGGTTGCGGCTGAATTTCGGCGGTGAACGCTACCACTTGAACCGGTTCCACACAACAAAAAACCATGATCGCTACTCCGGCTCCGTCACCGATCCGCTGAGCGGCGCAAGAGATCGTAGATTATCGATTTGACCGTTGCGTGGAAGGGGTTCGCAATGCTATTGTCCCGGCCGTCAAACAGACGCCTCGGGACCAAGGGCGGCGGGGCCAGAACCCGGAACATGAGAGGAAAGCCGTGAAGATCCGTATCCTGCTGACATTGCTGGTTTGCGCAGTCGTGTGGGTCGGTCCCCGCGCCTCGGAACAGCCGCCCGCCGATTGCAGACCAAATCCCCTGAACATCCCTGGCGCTCCCTATCCCTGCATCTACACGGATAATCGGGTCATGTTTCGCGTCGCTGCACCGGACGCCCAGAAGGTGCGCGTCCGACTGGGGCAGGGCTTCGACATGAGCAAAGAAGCTGATGGGCTCTGGTATGCCACGACAACCCCGCAGGTCGTGGGGTTTCACTACTACAGCCTGGCGATCGATGGCGCCGTCGTCCCGGATCCGGCCACACGGACGTTCTTCGGCTCGGGGTGGCACAACAGCGCCATCGAGGTGCCCGAGCCCGCGGCGGACGGCCACTACTACAGCCTGAAGGACGTGCCGCGCGGGACCGTGCGCCAGCAGTGGTACCTGTCGAAGGTGACCGGGATCTGGCGCCGCGCCTACGTCTACACGCCGCCGGACTACGACACCAACACGAAGATGAAATATCCGGTGTTGTATCTACTGCACGGCTGGGGAGAGGACGAGCAGGGCTGGCACGATCAGGGGCGCGTCGACGTCATCATGGACAACCTGATCGCGGAGAAAAAGGCCAGGCCCATGATCATCGTCATGGACAACCTGAACGCAGTGAAGCCGGGCGAGAGCGCCGCGTTGTATTTCGCCCGGGGATCGCTGACGCAGGCAGTCCCTCAGCCCCCGCCGGCGCCCGGGGCCGCCCCGGGCGGACGCGCGGCCGGTCCGGGCCGCGGCGGTCGAGGGTCGCTGGCCAGCGGCGTTTTCACCGAGACGATGCTGACGGATCTGATTCCGATGGTGGAACGGATGTTCCGCGTGGCTCCTGGACGTGAGAAGCGTGCGATGGCCGGCCTGTCGATGGGCGGTGCGCAGACCTTCGGCACGGCGCTCGCCCACCTCGACAAGTTCGCTTACCTGGGTGGCTTCAGCGGCAGCAGTGGCGGCCGCGGCGGATTCGATCCGAAGACGGCCAACGACGGCGTCTTCGCTGACGCGACAGCATTCAACCGGAAAGTGAAGGTCCTGTTCCTGGGAATCGGTTCGGCAGAAGGATCCGGAACGAAGACGTTCAGCGAGCAGCTGACGCAGGCCGGGGTCAAGAACATCTACTACGAATCGCCGGGTACGGCGCACGAGTGGCTGACGTGGCGACGCTGCTTCAAGGAGTTCGCGCCGCTGTTGTTCCGCTGAGCAGAACGAACCGAGGACTCACGATGCGATCAGCTCTCCGTCATTTACTGGTGATCTCAGCGGCAGTCGCCGTGTCGACGATCGACCCAAGACCCGGCGCGGCGCAGGAACCCGGAGCTCGGCGCGGCGATCCACCGCTGGTTTCCCCGGAGGTGGCGGCAGACCATCGAGTCACGTTCCGCCTGCGAGCGCCGGCCGCCAAGGTGGTGACAGTCTCGGGAGACTTCGGCAACGACGTCGAGTTGCGAACGAGCGCTGAAGGCATCTGGAGCGCGACGGTCGGTCCGGTCGACCCTGAGATGTACGTCTATTACTTCACCGTCGACGGCGTTCGTCTGACCGATCCAAGCAACCCGCAGGTGAAGGTCGGCTATGTGACCAGCACGACCACCAGCCTGTTGACCATCCCCGGCAACGGGCCCGCCTTCTACGACGTTCAGGATGTGCCTCACGGAGAGATCCGGACGCTGCTCTACAAGTCACGGTCGAATGGCGTGACGCGCGAGTTGACGGTCTACCTGCCGCCGGGATACGACGAGGCTCGCAATCGGCGGTATCCAGTTCTCTACCTCCTGCACGGTTTCGCGAACGACCATCATTCCTGGCATCGATACGGCCGGGCGAACGACATTCTCGACAACCTGCTGGCGCGACGGACGATCGAGCCCTTCCTCGTGGTGATGCCGCTGGGCTACGGAGGCGCGCATGTCAACGGGGACGGCACGGGCATCCCGGCGAACGGCGCCGGGAACTTCGGTGGGGATGCCGCCTTGTACGAGCGCGACCTGCTCGAAGACATCATCCCGATGATTGACAAGAAATACCGAACGACCGCCGACCGCAAACATCGGGCGATTGTCGGCTTTTCGATGGGTGGAGGTCAGGCTGGCCGTTTCGGCTTACGGCACCTCGAGACCTTCAGCCACGTCGGCATCATGAGTGCCGGAATGGCAGGCGGGCCTGATACGGAGCCGCTGGCGACACTTGCCGCCAATCCGGCCAAGGTCAACAAGGAGATCGATCTCCTGTGGATCGCCTGCGGCAAGGACGACACCGCGATGAAGGGCGCGAAGACCCTGCATCATGCGCTCGAGCAGGCGCGGATCGAGCACACGTTTCTGGAAACGGAAGGCGCGCACCACTGGCGGGTCTGGCGGCGGTACCTCCGCGATCTCGCTCCGCTGCTGTTCAAGTAAGCCGCGGATTCGCGGATCGATCGGCCTCGGGATCAGATCCGATTGAACTTCGCAATCGCCTTCTGCAGCGATTTGAACTCGCGAATGAACGGATACATGCCACGCTCGCGATCGTCGATGGCCTGCGCTTCCTTGAGGACCCGCGCGGCCTGGTCGTGCGGCACCACCACGACGCCGTCCTCGTCGGCGACGATGATGTCGCCAGGACGGACGGTGACGCCGGCGCACTCGACCGGGACGTTCTTGGCGACGGTGGCGTAATGGCCGACGGCAGTACGAGGCGATTTGGCCCGCGCGTAGACGGTCAGGCCCATTCGCCGCACGTCCCAGAGATCGCGAATGGCGCCGTCGAGCACCATGCCAGCCATGCCGCGTTCGACGGCGGCCGTGGCCATGAGGTTGCCCATCGCCGCGATGTCCAAAGTGCCTTCCATGACGATGACGCCCACGTCGCCGGGCTTCGCTTCGTCGATGATCTCGACCGAGTGCTTGACCGACAGCGCCGGGGTGGCCTGCGCCGCCGGCGCGGGCCTCGCCAGCGACGTCACGGCCCGGCCCACGAGGTTCGTTCCGGTCATCAGCTTCATGTCGTAGCGCATCGTGCCGTTCTTGCCGGTCACGAGCTCGACGGCATCCGACACCGACGCCGCGTAGGTGCTCTTGAAGCCGGCGATCAGCGGGTCGCCTGGAGGCGCGGTGTCCTGCGCCGCGCGGGTTGCGACCATCGTGGCGGTGACGATCAGCCCCGCAATCGACCACGAACGAAAGGAACGGAAGTGCATGGCCAGGCTCCTTGAAGTGTCCGCCGTATAGTAGCGCGCGGAACCGGAAACCGTTCGACCGGGCAATTCCGATGGAGGACCGATGGGGTGGCTGAATCTGCTCGTGGCGATGGCGCTGGTCGTGAGTCAGACCGCGGAGTTGCCGCCGCCGTTTCCGCGGCCAGGCACGACTGCGCTTCTTGAAAACGACGTCGTCGCCGTGTGGAACGTCTCGTGGCTCAAGCAGCAGTATCCGCTGCACACGCATCGCTACGATCTGGTGGGCGTCTCCTACTTCGAGGGCGATCGCATCATCACGCAGGGGAACGGGCCCGGACGCCTGGTCAACACCAAGGCCTGGGTGTTTCAGACGAACCGCGCGAATGTGACCCACGTGGAGGAAGGCGCGAGCGATCCGCCGATGCGTGCGGTGCTGATCGAGGTCAAGACCCCCGCGCCTCGCCCGGCGGGCGCGGAGCCAGCCGACGGCTTGCGCCAGGTGGCCGGGGCGCCCGTCTGGGAGAACAACCGGGCCGCGGCGTGGATGGCGATGCCCGGGACGTCAGTTCCGGCGCACCGCCACGTCGGCGACGCCGTGGAGCTGATCTTCGATGGATCGACGACACCGAAGGCGGCATTCGTGCCGGCTGGAACAGTCCACGCGGGCCCCACGCCGGCCGACGGCGCGCGGGCGTACATCTTCGAGATCAAGTAGGAGGGGCGATGAAGAAGTCGAGCACCGGGCGCCGTGCGTTCCTGGCCACCTGCGCGATGGCAGGGGCCGCCGCGGCGCGCCCTCTTTCCGCGTTTGGACAAGCCGTCGACAACGCCAAGCAGGCGTCGAGTCCCGTCCGCGCTGCGCATCACCGACGTGAAGTGCGGCTACGTTCGCGGAAGCCTGTTCGTGAAGATTCACACGAACCAGGGGATCTGGGGTTGCGGCGAAGCGGTCGATGCCATTCAGGGCACCTACCACATGGTCCAGAGCTTCGGCCAGCGCCTTCGCAACCAGAGTCCGCTCAACGTGCATCGGCTCTTCGAGCAGATCCGCAAGGGCGGCGTCTTCGGCGGCGCCCAGTCCGGCGTCTTCATTGCCGTGTTGTCGGCCGTGGAAACGGCGCTGTGGGATCTGGCCGGCAAGGCGCTGAACGTGCCGGTGTACCAGCTGCTCGGCGGGAAGTTCCGCGATCGCATCCGCGTGTATCTGGATACGGCGCTCTATCAGACGAAGCTGCCCACGCCGGAGCAGTTCGCACAGGCGGCGACGAAGGCCGCCAAGGACGGCTACACCGCGGTGAAGTTCGACCTCGATCAGGGGAACGACCCCAACAAGTACGACCAGTTCAACTGGACGGCCAGCCCGGCGGAAATCCAGCGCATGGTCGATCAGATGACGGCGGCCCGGCAGGCGGTGGGGCCCAACGTCGACATCTGCGCCGACATGCACGCCCGGTACGACTATCCGACCGGGCAGCAGGTGGCCAAGCGCATGGAGCCGCTGAACCTGATGTGGCTCGAAGAGCCGGTGCCGGCGGAGAACGTCGACGCCTACAAGCTGATCGCCCAGGAGACCAGCACACCGATCTGCGCCGGCGAGAACATCTTCCTCGCCCACGGCTTCCGGCGGTTGCTGGAGATGGGCGCGCGTGGACATCGTGATGCCCGACCTGCAGAAGGCCGGCGGCCTCGGCGAAGGACAGCGGATCGCCAATCTCGCGAATCTCTACTACGTGCCGTTCGCGCCGCACATGGTGGCGTCGTTCCTCGGCGCCATGGCCTCCTGCCACGTGTGTGCGTCGGTCCCGAACTTCATGATCCTGGAGTGGCAGACCTATTTCGACACGACCCCCATGTACAAAGAGATCGTGAGCTACGACGGACCGCAGATCGAGAAGGGCTTCATCCGGGTTTCGGAGAAGCCGGGGATCGGCGTCGAGATCAACGAGGAAGCCATGCGCAAGTACGCCACGCCGGGCGTGCCCTTCTTCGCGTAGGGAGAAAAATGAAAACATTCGCCGCACTCTTGGCGGTACTCCTCGGCGCCTCCGCCATGGCGCAGACGCCACTGAGTGACATTGACACCCACATCGCGACCGCGAGGGCTGCGGCGGGCCTGGACTTCCGCAATACTTTCCTCAACCTCTGTCTGCCCGCCGGTCAACGCGGCGCGGCCGGCGCACCGGCGGCCGGCGGTCCGCCTGCTGGCGGACGAGCAGGACAGCCTGTCCCCGGACGGGGCGCCGGCGGCCGCGGGCAGATGCCGGACCGGGCCAACTGGTACGCACCACCGTTCAAAGTCTTCGACAATCTGTACTGGCTCGGCACGCGCCAGCACTCTTCCTGGGCGCTCCAGACGAACGAGGGGCTCATCATCATTGACACGAACTTCGCCTGGGCCACCGAGCCGGAGATCATCGAGGGCCTGACGAAGCTCGGCCTGAACCCGGGCGACATCAAGTACGTCGTCATCAGCCACGCGCACGGCGACCACGACCAGGGCGCCGCCGAACTGCAGAAGCGGTTTGCCGCCAAGGTCGTGATGGGTGCGGCCGATTGGGAGTCCACTCTACAGCGGCCGGCCACGGCGACCGGCGGCGTGCCGAGGCGCGACGTCGCCGTCGGCCCGGAGGGTTACAAGCTGACGCTCGGCGACACCACCGTGCAGATCGTCGCCACCCCGGGTCACACACCCGGAACCTTGTCCTACGTGTTCCCGGTGCGAGATCAGGGCCGCGCCGTGATGGTCGCCTACTCCGGCGGCACGTTGACGGGTGCCTTCGGCACGAACGCGGAGCGGTGGGACGAATACGTCGCCTCGCAGCGCAACATCGCTAGGATGGCGAAAGACGCCGGCGCCACGGTCCTCCTTTCGAACCACAGCGAATACGACGGGGCCTACACGAAGGCACGGCTGATTGCGGCGCCGCGCCAGGCCGGAGAAACCCATCCCTTCATCGTGGGCGCCGACGGCGTGCAGCGCTATTTCACGGTGATGGCGGAGTGCGCGCTCGCCTCGAAGCAGCGGATGGGCGCGAAGTAGGACTGTGTCGTGGATGTTCGGCCGATCACGCCATCCGCATGTACGCGACCGGATTGCCGCGCACCTTCATCCGGACGCGATAGATCGACGTCGAGCAGGCGCAGTAAAGATCGTTCCACTCGCGGCTGCCCCAGTTGAGGTTGCCCGCGATTTCCGGCATGCAGATGACGCCGAGGTGTGTGCCGTTTGCGCTGATCACCCAGATGCCGCGCGGACCGGTGACGTAGATGTTCCCGTGCTCGTCGCACTTCATGCCGTCCACGACGCCTTGGTTGTAGTCCCCAGTTCCGATGTGTTCGGCGAAGATGCGGCTGTCGCTCAGCGATCCGTCCGCAGCGACGTCGAACGCACGGATCTGCGCGCGCGTCGTGTCGTTCACGTAGAGAATCGTCTCGTCAGGCGACAGGCACAGTCCGTTCGGCTGGCTGAAGTCGTCCGCTTCGCAATCGAGCGTGCCATCGGGTGAGAGGCGGTACACGCCCTGGAAATCCAGCTCCTGCTTGCGCTCGAGTCCGAACCCGGGCATCCGTCCGTACGTCGGGTCGGTGAAGTACACGGCCCCGTCCGATCGCACGACGACGTCGTTCGGGCTGTTCAGCTCCGTGCCCCGCCAATGCGTGGCGAGGACCGTGCGGTCGCCGGCCGGCGTTTCCATGACCAGCGCGCTGGTGACGTGCTCGCAGACGTAGAGATTCCCCGCGCCGTCGTAGGTCATGCCGTTGCACTTGTTGCTCGGATTGCGCACTTCGACGACGCCGTCCCGCGGGCTCCAGCGCCGGCGGATGTCGCTCGGCATGTCGCTGAAATACAGGCACTGCTCCTTGGGGTTCCAGATCGGCCCTTCGCTGAATCGGAACCCGGTGCCCAACTGCTCGACCGGCGCGCCGGGATCGATCAGACGCAGCAGTTCGGGGTCCTTGACTTCAACAGTGCCGGCTATCTTGTCCATCGACACCTGCTGCGCAGCTCTTCGTTCACACGCGCATCGTCACGCCGGTCTTGACGAGAAACTCACGGGCGATCTGCGCGGCTTCACGCGGCGTGTGCGGCATCTGACCACCGCTGTCGAGCTCGACCATGATCATGCCCTGGAGCTTGCGCCCTTCCATCAGATCGAGGATCCCGACGAGATCGACTTTGCCGAGCCCTAGCGGACAGTAGCCCGCCATCGAAGGGCCGCCGACCCAATCCTTGAAGTGCAGGTGCTGGACGACCGGCAGGAAGTGCTTCACGACCTCCACCGGGTCCACGCTGCCCTTCTGAAGCTGGCCGATGTCGGGTCCGAATTTCATGTATCGGGTGTCGACCGCCTCCATCGTCTGGTAGGTCTCGTCGCGGGTTTCAACCGCCGTGCCCGTATGCTGATGCAACGCGGCGATGAGGCCGATGTCCGCAATCGCCTTGCCCAGCTCGTTGAGCGTCGCGACAATGTTTTGTTTGTGCTCGACGAAGTTGTAGCTCTGGCCGCCGACCCGCCCACTCGGCCCGACGACGATCGTCTTGCCGCCGTACTTCTTCAGGATGTTGCCCACGCTCACGGCGGCCGCGATCGTCTGGGCACGCATTTCGGGATTGGTCAAGTTGATGCTCGTGTAGCTCGACACCAGCGGGAGCTTGTACTTCTCGACGAGACCGGCGAGCACGCCCTGGTTTTCGAGACTGTTGATCTGCCAGTCGAAGAGCTCGAGACCGGCAAACCCCAGCTCGGAGACGTCCTTGAAGATCGTCTCGTTGATCGCCGGGTCGGCCGGCGCAGGCGGACCACCGCCGCGCCGGCCTGGGCCTGGCGTCGCGGCGGCCGGAGGACCCTCGGCGGCTGGCGGCACGATCCCTCCGGCCGGCGGTGAGGCAGGTGTCGCAGCCGGTGCAGGGGGTGCGCCGCCGGTGGGCCCACCTCCCGGTCCGCCGCCCCGGCGCCCCCCGGCTCGACCCGGCCAGGTGATGCCGGTGTGGCCGACGATCACGTTGCGTCTCTTCGCTTGCGCCGAGACCTGCCCGGCCGGCAGCGCTGCCGCCGCCAGTGACGCCGCCAGGATCTGGTTGAACGTTCTCCGATCGATGGCCCCGATCGCCATGGAGCTCTCCTTCAATGATGGATGGAGAGGCCACTAGATGACCTCGAACAACAGGAAGTCGTACTCACGCTTGGTCAGAAACGTCTCGAGCATCCCCCACACCTCCTGGTGGAGGAAGGCCTCTCAATCACCCGCCGAGCGAATCGATCGACTGTAGCGGACGGTGAGTTTACACGGCCCCGCTCCGAGTGTGAAGGATTTTAGATTATCGATTCTGGTTGTGGGGAACCGGTTCGACTACTATCGTCCACGCCCCAATTCGAAGGCACGTCACCCACGCACCCGTGTCGCACAGGAAGGCGCATGGTCATGATGAAGAAGCATTTCGCAATTGCGCTTGTCGTCCTCGGAGCATCGGTTCCGGCCATCGTCGCGCAGCAGGGCGGCGGCGTCCCTGCGCCGAACCCGGCAGCTAACCCGCCGCGTCTGCCGCTGGAGCAGCGTGTCTCGCACAACGATCCGTCGCGCTATCGGTCCTCCACGAGCGTGCACGGGGGGCCCGGCCGGCTGAACTACTTCTCGATGTTCGGCGGCGAAGCCCTCGACACGAACCTGTGGTTTCTCCATCGCGGCGTCCTCGAGCCGAAGTCCGGCATCGGCGCGCACTTCCACAATTACTGCGAGGAGATGTTCGTCATCCTGGACGGCGAAGCGCAATTCACCATCGATGGACGGACATCGACGCTGAAAGCCCCCGCGGGGGCGCCGGCGCGCATGGGCCACTCGCACGCCATCTACAACGCGACTGACACGCCGGTGCAGTGGATGAATATCAACGTGAGCGCGTTCCGCGGCGTGTACGACGCATTCGACCTCGGTGATGGCCGCGTCGGCGCGGCGCTCGATCCGGTCCCCCAGTTCATGACCATGCGGCTCGACCCGGCGCGGCTCCAGCCGGTCGAGAGTATGCAGGGCGGCAAAGGGACGGTGCAGTACCGTCGCGCCTTGTCGCCAAGCGTGTTCCTCTCGACCTGGGCCTACGCCGATCATCTGCTGCTGCCTCCTGGCACGTCGGTTGGTCCAGGCGCCGAGCCGGGCATCGGCGGGTTCTACTACGTGATGAACGGCGAAGGCACGGCCACCGTCGGCCAGGAGAGCGCGCCAATCAAGACCGGAGATGCGATCCCGATCCGCGCAGGAGAGATCAAGGGATTCGAGAACACGGGAACCGCGCCGCTCGAGCTCCTCGTCGTCGGCATCGCCCGCGACATGAACAAGAAGAACGACATGCTGGCGACCCCGCCGCAGCGCATGGGTGGGCCCGGCGGCCGCGGCCGCGGACGCGGGCAATAGCAGGAGAGTGATCGCGGGATGGCGTCCAATTCGCCCCTGCGCCGCGGGGTCGTTCAGATAATCGATAATCCTTGACATGGCTTGCACGACGGAGTAGAACCCAGTCTCTTTGAAGCGGTTCCACAAGTCGTTTGAGAAGGAGGACCCGTGCGACGACTCTTGTGGGTGTTACTCCTGGCGGCCCTGCTGCCCCTGGCGGCAACCGCGCAGGAAACTCGCGGCAATATCAACGGCATCGTGCAGGACAGCGGCGGTGTGATTCCCGGCGCCGCCGTGAGAGTTACGAATACCGGCACCAGCCAGACGCAGCAGGTCGTGACGAACAGCAGCGGCTACTTCGAGGCCGTGCTCCTCAATCCGGGTGCATACGACGTTCGCGTCGAGTTGCAGGGGTACAAGACCCTGACCCGGAGCGGCATCTCGCTCGCCGTCGGTCAGACCGTAAACCTGACCTTGGTGGTGGAAGTCGGTCAGCTCACCGAGCAGGTCACCGTGGTAGCCGAGGCGGCGCTGCTCGATACCAGCACCGTTTCCTCCGGGCAGAATTTCGATCGGCGCATGGTCGAAGGACTGCCGATGTTCTCGAACATGCCCATCATGCTGTCACGCTTCACCCCGGGCGTCGTGCCGGCAGAGGCCGACGTGCAGAACATCTTCCAGGGCTACATGGAAGGCACGACCAGCGCCGCCGGCGGCCAGGTCGGCACCGGGAGCGGCTTCGACAGCCGCAACACCGGGAACAACTACACCATCGACGGGGTCAGCAACAACGGCTTCGGGCGGCGCATCGCCAGCTCGCCCAACGCCGATCAGATTGAGGAGATGCGCGTCGAGACGTCGAACTTCGACGCCTCGCAGGGGCACGGCACCGGGCTCACCGTCTCGATGATGACGCGCGGCGGCACCAACACGCTGCGCGGCATCGGCCAACTACACGCACTGGAACAACCGGCTGAACTCGCCCAACCTGCAGCAGAAGGTCACGTTCGGGCAGGATCCGCGTCAGGAAGACGCGTTTCGGGCGGGCCGCTCGCACATCGGCGCCTTTACGGCTCGGCGGCCCGATCGTCATCCCGAAGGTCGTCAACGGGCGCAACAAGGCGTTCTTCTTCGCCAACTTCTCCAAATCGAGCGACTCGGCGCCGGGACGGCTCGCCGGCAACTCCACCGTGCCGGCCAACCGGAAGCACCTCGAGGGGGATTTCTCCGACTTGCTACTGTTGCCGTCGGGCGCGGGGGCCACGACGCCCGCGGGCCACCATCAGTACCAGATCTTCGACCCGTTGACGACGCGGCCCGACCCGCTCCGTCCCGGCCGCGTGATCCGGGACCCGTTCCCGAACAACATCATCCCCAAAGACCGTTTCATGAACCCGAACGGCTCGTACAAGAATCCGGCGTTCGGCCTCTACCAGGCGATGGTGCCGGCGCCGAACCAGAATTTCCTCTCGCCGACGCAGCAGCCGGTGAACAACTACTTCCGCGCCGCGGAACCCGACCAGCCGCACAACACCCAGGCGAGCTTGCGCGTCGACTACAACCACTCGGAGAACAGCCGCTTCTTCATTCGCGGCAACGGCAACAAGTTCCTGGAGTCGTCTCTGGTCGACTGGACCTATGATTCGCCCGATCCGCAGTTCCGCGGCCTTCACGACGTCGCCCGTGCCCGATTCAGCTGGTCGCTGACCGGCACCTGGACCAGGGTGCTCGGCGGCCACACGGTCATCGACACGCAGATTTCCGGCAACCGCGCCTATCAGCGCGACACACGCAAGAACCTGGTCAACTACACGCCGACATCGGTGGGCCTGCCGGCGTACATGGACGACTTCTGCCTGGCGCGCTTCGAGTGCATCCTGCCCCAGGTGGACTTTGCAAACCCGGGAAATGCGGCCAACTATCAGGACTTTGGCGGCACGGTCGATCGCGGGATCTGGGTCACGACCTACCAGGGGCAGTCGAACCTCACGAGCACGCGCGGGTCGCACACCTGGCGCGGCGGTGTGGACGTGCAGATGGCCCAGCGCACGGCCCGTGACGGCGCCGGGAACATGGGGACGTTCGTCTACGACAACACCTACACGCGAGCCGCCGACACCACCAACGTGTTCCCGGCGCAGCAGCTCGGCTTGAGCCTCGCCGGGTTCATGCTGGGCCTGCCGACCTCGGTGTCGATCGCCGACGAAAGCGGCTTCGACGTCCGCAACCACTACGTCGGAACCTTCGTGCAGGACACGTGGCGCGTGAACCGGAACCTGACGGTCAACATCGGCCTGCGGTTCGAGTACGAGAACGGCATCAAGGAGATGGAGAACCGGGCGCTGCTCTGGTTCGATCCCGAAGCGCAGGTATCGATTGCGGCCGCGGCCCAGGCCGCCTACGCCGCCAATCCTCTCCCGGAGATGCCGGCCAGCCAGTTCAGGATTCAGGGCGGTACCGTGTACGCAGGCACTCCGGGTTATGACGATCGGTCATGGAGGCCCGAGGCGCTCTGGATGCCCCGGTTCTCGTTCGGCTACAAGCTGGGCGAGAAGAATGTCATCAAGGGCGGCTACGGCATCTACTACGACACGCTCAACGCCCGCGACTGGACCCCCGACCTCCAGGGGTTCAACATCACGACCACCAATCAATTGAGCAATGACTTCGGCCAGACCTTCGCGCTGGGCAATCCGCGGAACGGCGTCCTGCCGCTGGCCGATCCGTTCCCCCTGCGCGCCACCGGCAGCCGGTACGAAGCCGTCCTCGGGAACGCGCTCGGCCTCGACACCATGCTGGGCCGGGAATTCGCCGCCGAGAACCGCGACCGCGTGCACTCGCGGGTCCAGCGGTGGCGACTCGGCTGGCAGCGCGCACTCGGCAGCCGGACGGCGATCGACATCGCTTACGCCGGGTCGTATGGCGATCGGCAGGGGATCACGATTCGCCAGGACTTCCTGCCCGAGCAGTATTGGAGCAGCGCCAACGTCCGCGACACCTCGGCGAACGACTACCTGACCGCGAACGTGCCGAACCCGTTCAGCATTGCGAACTTCGCCTCGCTCCAGACGAGCAACCCGCTGCTCTACCAGCGGATGCTGGGGTCCACGGTCTTCTCGTCGACGACGATCGCTCGCCACCGTTTGCTGCGGGCGTTCCCGCACATGAGCACGGGGAACAACGGTCTGCGGTACAGCGACCAGCCGCTCGGCCAGATCAAGTCGCACTCGCTCGAGGTCGTCCTGAACCGGCGGTACTCCAACGGTCTCACCGCCAACGCCGCGTTGACGGTGAACCGGGTGACCGAGAACCGGACCGTGGAAGAGTACGACCGGGCGCCGACGCTCTGGCAGACCAACAACAACGGCCGGCCGTGGCGTCTGACCTCGGCCGCGGTGTACGAACTGCCGTTCGGCCCGGGCAGGCGGTTCCTGCACGAGAATGGGCTGGTCGCCAACATCGTCCGCGGCTGGACGGTTGGCGGCACCTACGAATACCAGCCGGGCGCGCTGCTCAATTGGGGCAACCTCTTCTTCTCCGGCGACCTGAAGAACATCAGGAAGGACAACCCGGAGATCGCGCTGCGGCCCGACGGCTCATTCGACCCGACCAAGACGTGGTTCAACATCGACGCCGGGTTCGAGCGGGATACCGCCGATCAGCCGGCGGGCTTCCAGAAGCGGGTGTTCCCGTTCCGGGTCGACGGGGTTCGTGGCTTCGATGTCTCGTACCTGCACGCGAACATCGCGCGCACGTTCAACCTGGGCGGCCGGCGGACGTTCCAGTTCCGCGTGGACATCCAGAACCTGCTCAACCGGCAGCATTACCAGAATCCGAACCTGGATCCGACGAGCACCAACTTCGGGCAGGTCCGGGCAGTGACCCAAGGGGTCATGCGGTTCATCACCTTCAACAGCACGTTCCGCTTCTAACCCTAGAGCGGCGGGGGAGGGGACGGAGGTACCGGATCTCAAAAACGGAGCAACGGAGCCAACGGAGAAAACGAAGAATACAAAAATAGTTTTCTTTTCCGTTTCCTTCGTTCTCTCCGTTACTCCGTTTTGAGATCCGTTACCTCGATATCCCTCCGACGTCTCAAGGCAAAGATCAAGCCCCCCTACTTCGGCACCCAGTACATGGTGCCGGCCCGGACGTGCTGGACTTTCACTTCCGGCACGATCGGCCGGAGCCAGTCCGCCATTTCCTGCATGCCCGACTCCTCGGACATGTTGTGACCGATGATGATCCAGCCCTTGGGCACACCGAGCGTGGCCGCGTCCATGACGTACTCGGGGCTGTCGAACGTGCCGTCGATCTCCCGCTGCTCGCCCCCGATCACGACGTCGATGTCGGCGGCGTTGACCGCCGGCGTCGCCATGCCGGCACCAACCGCAATGCGGCTGACCTTCGCGCGCGGATCGCCGACCACGCGGAGGGCGTCGTCGCCGCGGACCTTCCTCACCCGTGCCGCGAGCTCGCCGAGCGTGGTCTCAGGAATGACGTAGCGGCGGGAATTCGGTGCGGTTTCCGTGGTGGGATCGAGGCCGACCTCGCGCGCGGTGCCGGAGAACATGAAGTCCGGCCGCTGCCGGTGCATGTGATCGTGGATCCGGAAGATCACGATGTCGTGCTTCGCCATGAAGTCGACCTTGGTCTTGTAGACCAGCGTATCGGCCTCCGCGATCAACGTGTTGTCCGCGTCGTTCCAGTAGGTGTCCTCGTGCGGGATGATCATGTTGAGGCCGAGCGCGCTGGCCCTGGTGATCGCCTCGAGCGTGCCCATGAAAGTCGTCGCGATGCCCGTGACGACGGTGTCCGGCCCGCCGAACTTGAACCGATCGCGCGTCGTCGCGTCGTTCCACTGGACGCCCTGGACGGCCATCACGGCCTTGATCCGGTTGACGACCTCGCCGGCCGTGAGGGCGCGCATCAGACCGGTCTCCAATAGGGATCGCCGGCCGAGACGAACCGGACCGGCACCTCCGGGACGATCGTTTTCAGCCAGTCGGCGCAGACCTGCATGCCCGGCGCCTCGTTGACGACGCGGCCGATCGAGATGAAGCCCTTCCTGATTCCCGCGAACGCGACGTCCTGAGCGTAGGTCGCCGATTCCCACTCCTGGACTTCGCCGGCCACGATCACGTCGACGGTGGGCATCATCGCGATGGCCGCCGGGATCAGCGTGTAACCCGGCAGCAGGCCGATACGCCGCACCGTCATCGCCCGGTCGCCGATCGCGCGGATGCCGCCTCGCGTGTTGAGCCTGGTCTTCAATAGGCTCGCGAGCGCCTCGAGCGTGATGGCCGGCACCTCATACCGCAGCGTGTCGTCGCCGATCCGGTATTTCGTCCAGCCCATCGCCGCCGCGAGACCCTGGGCGCGCGGATCGGGCTTGCGCTGGTTCCAGTGCTGGGTCAGCCGAAACACCACCAGCTTGTGTTTCGCGATGAAGTCGTTCTTGCCGGCAAAGACCGGATCCGGCGGCGGTGGCCCGAGCCGCCGCGGCGGCCGGCTGCGGTGGTGGCACGACCGACGGCGGCATCGGGGGGGCCGCCGGCATCGGGGCCGAGGCGCCGGTGCCGGGCCCGCTGGCGCTCGCCGGGCCCGCGCCCGCGCCGGCTCCCCGGCCGACCGGCGCCGCGCCCCGCGCCGAAGCCGCGGCCCGCTGGCGTGCTCAAGTCGGCTCTCGTGTAGAAGGTCGGCGCTGCCGTGATGACGAAGTTGGCGCCGGCCTGCACCGCTTTCTGAAGCACCTCCAGCGTCGCCATCGACGTCGTGACGACACCGGTGACCACGGTCGAAGGATCGCCAGCCTTGAACGTATCGACGTCGTCGCTGCTCCAGTCGACGCCGATGTTCTTCTTGATGCGATCGACGATCTCCTGCGCGGTTACTGGAAGCGCAAGCTCGTTCGCACGTACGAAGGGGCTGGCCAGCGCGCCGGCGGCGGCTGCCGCGACGAAGTCGCGTCGTGAAATGGCTGTCATCTAGAAATCACACCTAGACGTGATTCCCAGCTGGCGCGGGTTCATCACCGTGCTGTAGGTGCCCGCGGTCGTGCTCGTCTGGGTCTCGTTGTTGATGGGAGCCTACCACTTCGGAGGTGGCGAGCCGTCCGTCACACTTCTGCGGGCGCTGGTCGCTGTCACGCTGCGATTCGCGCCCACGGGCGCCTGACGGCGCCTGGCGGCCTTCAGCGGGCAACCGTCGAACGACCCCTCGACGATACTCAGGGTCGGCTTGAGCGTGTCGAAGCGTTTCGTCGTCTCGTCGTGTCGTCGTTTGCCGGCCGCAGGCCGGCTGCCGCCGCAGGCGCCGTGGACAAGGAATGCAGCGTGACAGCGAAGAACGGTCGAACAAGACAAGTCACCCGCCGATTGCGCCCTGAGTGTTCACATAGAGCGAATACAGCGACGTGCTCCCGGCCATGAACAGGCGGTTGCGCTGCCGGCCGCCGAAACAGACGTTCGCCACGCGCTCGGGCATGGCGATCCGGCCGATCGGCTTGCCGTCGGGATTGAACACGGCCACGCCGTCGAGTCCTTCGGCGCCCATCCCCCAGCCGACCCACAGGTTGCCGTCCACGTCGCAGCGGAGCCCGTCGGGAGTGCCGTTCGGCTGCGCGGTGACGAGGACCCGCGAGCTCCCCAGCTTCGCTCCCCCGTCGATGACGTCGTACACGCGAATCACGCGCGGCGTGAGTCCCGCTTCGACGACATACAGGCGCCGCTCGTCCGGTGAGAAGCAGAGGCCGTTCGGCCGGTTGATGTCGCCGGCGAGCACCGTCAGCCGCCTGGTCGTGGGATCGAGGCGGTAGACGTTCGTCGGAAGCTCCGGAGTGGCGACATGTCCTTCGTAGTTGCCGAGAATCCCGAACGGCGGATCGGTGAACCAGATGGTGCCGTCCGAGCGGCAGACGATGTCGTTCGGCGAATTCAGCGGCTTGCCGTCGAACGCGTCGGCGAGCACCGTGATCGCCCCGTCGTATTCGGTGCGGGTGACGCGCCGCGTGTCGTGCTCGCAGGTCAGCAGCCGCCCCTGCCGATCGCGGGTGTTGCCGTTCGCGAAATGCGAGGGGCGGCGGAAGACGCTGACCGCGCCGGTCTCCTCGTCCCACCTCAGGATCCGGTCGTTCGGAATGTCGCTCCAGAGCAGGTAGCGGCCGTCGCCGAACCAGACCGGCCCTTCCGCCCACCGCAGACCGGACGCGAGGCGCTCGACCTTCGCCGAGTTGATGCGGTACTTGGCGAAAGAGGGATCGAGGATCTCGATTCGCGGATCCGGATAGCGCTGACTCTCCTGCCACTGCATGCGGCCTCCGGGATGACCGACAGCCGCGGCCACCAACGAGGCGGTCGCGGCCAGCAGGGCGCGTCTGCTCGGATCCTGCGCGTCTTTCACCACGGCGACTGGGATCGTCCGTGCTACTTGAGGAGGAACTTCTTCACGTACGCGGCACCGACCTCGGCGCTCGTCATCGCGTCCACCGCGAAGTTGCCGCCCTGCTCGACGAAGAAATGCTTCATCCCGGACATCGCCGCATCGGGCCAGATCTTCGTGTAGTCGATCGTCCCGTTCCCCAGCTCCGTGTAGTTGCGGCTGACCTTGTGCAAGTCCTTGACGTGCCACATCACGAACCGGCCGGGGGCGCGCTTGAACCAGTAGTGCGGCGACTCCTTCGCGTCGTGCACCAGCCAGTAGACATCGACCTGGAGCTTCACCAGCTTCGGATCGGTTTCTTTCAGGATGACGTCGTAGCCGGTCTGGCCGTTCTGCTCGAGGAAATCGCCATTGTTGTTGTGATAGGCGAGCTGCAGCTTGGCCTTGGCGAGCCTCGTACCAATCAGGTTCAGCCGCTCCGCAACCGTCTTGTAGACGTCGAGCGGCCGCGAGCCGGGACCGATGGTCGGCCACGTCACATAGGTCTGTCCGAGCAGATGCGCCCCCTCGGCGCAGCCGTCAACGTAGCGGTTCAAATCGTCGGCGCTGCTCGTGAGAAAGTTCTGAAGGTCGTAGTGGCCGCTCGGCGTCGTCAGATTGAGGTCCTTCAGCCGCTGCGCAAAATCCTTCGCCGGCATGCCGTAGTAGGTCAGCTTGGCGGGATCGATGCCATAGGTCTCGACCTCCTGGTAGCCCATCCCGGCGATGCGCTTCAAGGACCCGACGGGATCCTGGTTCATGTTCCTGTTGATGGTGAAGAGCTGCAGCCCCATTTTGTAGCGGCTTTGGGCTTGCCCGGCGGAGGGGCCGAGCGCGACCGCGGCAAGCGTAGCGGTCTGGTGTATGAAACTCCGGCGAGTGATCATTGGTCGTCCTGACTCTTGAGAGGATGAACCGCCGCGAGCGGGATCTAACGGTCGCCGCAGAGAATAACCGTGCGGGATGTGCCATGCAAATCGAACCTGACCTCTCCGACCGCGATCTCGAACCGCCCGGATCGCCGGCGCTCGGCCCCGCCGACCCCGGGCGCCGGCTATTTCTCGCGCACGTGGCCGGCCTCGCCACCGCGGCCATCGGGTCAACTGGTGACCCGCCGGCGGCACGGGCGACGGGGGGGTCCTCGCCGCAGATCGCAGCCGCCGCGATCCCGATCATCGACACCCATATTCATCTGTTCGATCCGACGCGGCCCCAGGGCGCGCCCTACACGGGCCATCCCGACGCCGGCCCGCCGCAGCCCGCGCTGCCTCCACGCTATCGCGCGCTCGCGTCGCGCCTCGGCATCGTCGGCGCGATCAAGGTCGAAGCGAGTCCGTGGGTGGAAGACAACTTGTGGGTGCTCGAAGTCGCGGAGCGGGACACCATCGTGGTCGGCGTGATCGGCAACCTCGAGCCCGCGAGGCCGGACTTCGGAGAAATGCTGGCCCGATATCACAAGAACCGGCTCTTTCGAGGCATCCGATACGGCAACCTCTGGGGACGCGACATCACGAAAGAGGCCGAGAGCGCCGCGTTCATCGACGGACTTCGGCGGCTCGCCCAGGCCGATCTCGTGCTGGATACCGCCAACCCCCGGGTCGACCTGCTCGAGGCGATCGTGAAGATCACCGACAAGGTGCCGGAACTGCGGGTGGTGCTGGATCATCTGCCGAGCCTCGAGCCGAACCCTCAGACGAGACGGGCCTACGATGCGGCGCTCGCGGAACTGCGCGGGCGACCCCGCGTCTTCGTGAAGCTGTCAGCGGTGATTCATCGCGTCAATGGGAAGGTCTCCATGGAGCTCGCGCCCTACCGCGATCGGCTGGATGCGCTGGTCGGCACTTTCGGCGAGGATCGCATCGTCTTCGGGAGCGATTGGCCCAACAGCGATGGAGTGGCGCCGCTCGACCGGGTCGTCGGCGTGGTGCGGGAATATTTCGCGACCCAGCCGCGCACGATCGCCGAGAAGTATTTCTGGAAGAACTCGGTGGCGGCCTACAAGTGGATCAAACGCGAGCCCTCACAGCCCGCGGGGAGTTGACCGCGGAGAGCCCTTACGCTCTGCCCGGGCCCAGCAACAGTTTGTTCACCAGACCGGCGAGTCGGCGCCAGCGCTCGGCCTGGCGGGCGAGCTCCCGGGTCCCCGGCTTGGTGATCGTGTAGTACTTGGCGTCGCGGTTGTTGTCGGTCTTCTGCCAGGAGCCTTTGATCCAGCCCTTCTGCTCCAGCCGGACCAATGCCGGATAGAGAGTGCCCTGGTTGAGGGTCAGCGGATGATCCGACACCTGCGCCAGCCGGGTCGCGAGCGAATAGGCGTGCAGCGGGCCCATCGTCGAGAGCGCCCGCAGGACGATGAGATCCAGTGTCCCCTGGAGGAGCTCCACGCTCTTTTCTTCACTGGCCATGCCAGTGAAAATACTCCGCCCTCATTGGCTGGTCAAGTGACGTCGATCGAGTCAGCCGACATCGGAACCACTCCACCCATCACACCCCAGCCCCATCCGTCACTCCAGCGTGCCGTTTTGCGCGGTGAACCGTCTAATTAGCGCATGTTCGCCCACACGCTTCGGCATGCCTTCTCGCTGCTGGTTCGCGACCGCCGCTTCACCATCGCCGCCGTCCTGACGCTGGCGCTCGGGGTGGGCGCCAACGCCGCGGTGTTCTCGGTGATCGAAGCCGTGCTGCTGCGTCCGCTGCCCTATCCTGAGGCCGGCGCGCTGGCGGTGCTGAACCATCGCGATCTCCGGACCGGCATCACCAAGGAATTCGTCGCGATCGGCGATTTCGTCGATCTCGCGGCGCGCCAGACCGCTTTCGAGCAGCTGGCACCCTATGGCGGCGTCAGGGCGACGATCGTCTCGACCTCCGAACCGCTCGTAGTCCGCGGCCTCATCGCGGGTCCTGGACTGTTCGACATCCTGCGGGTGCAGCCGTCGCTCGGCCGCTTCTTCACGCCGGAAGAGGGCCGGCCGGGAGCGGCGCCGGTGGCGGTACTCGGCTACGACCTGTGGGAGCGCAGCTTTGGTTCGGATCCCGCGATGATCGGCCGCCGAATCCGGATCGACGAGCAGGATCGGGAGGTGGTCGGGATCGCGCCGCGAGGCTTCCGCTTCCCTCCCAATGCCGCTACCGATCTCATCGTCCCGGCCGTCGTCCCGCTGGCGGCGCCGCCGGACCGGAAGGCCTCATGGACGTTTGCGATCGGCCGATTGAAGCCGGGCAACACCCTCGCCGACGGGTCGGCCAACCTCGAGACGCTGTCAGCACAAATCGAACGGGAGTCTCCCGCGTCGAATCAGTCCTCGCAGTATGCGGCGGTCACCCTGCGTGATGCGCTGGTCGGCGATACGCGGCGGCCGCTCGAGCTGCTGTTCGGGGCGGTCGGCGTGCTGCTGGTGATCGCGTGCGCCAACGTGGCGCACCTGCTGCTCGTTCGCGGTATGAATCGGCGGCATGAGATGGCGCTGCGGGTCGCGCTTGGCGCGGGACGACTGCGCCTGTTCTCGCAGCTGGTCGCCGAGAACCTGCTGCTCGCGCTGGTCGCCGCCGCGGCCGGCTTGGCGATCGCGCACTGGGGCGTGCCGGCGCTGGTCGCGCTCGTCCCGTCGGGCGTCGCGGTGCCGGGGCTGGACGAGGCTGGCATCAACACCACGGTGCTGGGCTACGCGCTGGCGATCGCGCTGACCGCGTCGCTGCTGTTCTCGGTGATTCCGGCGTTGATGCCGGCGACGCAGCCCGGGATGGGCGGTCTCGCCGGGCCGGCCCGCGGCGGAATCGCCCGGGGCGTGACCAGGGCGACGTCCATCCTGGTGGTGGGAGAAGTCGCACTGGCGGTGGTGCTGCTGTTCGGCGCCGGCCTGGTCCTCAGGAGCTTCGACCGGCTGCTCTCGATCGATCCGGGCTTCCGGGCCGACCACGTGCTCGCGCTCGATTTCGCGATCCCGGTCGATCGGTATCCGGACGAGAAGGCCGGCCGCGCATTCTTCGACCGCGCGACCGCGGCGATCGGCGCACTCGGTGAGGTCGAGGCGGTTGGCGCCGCGATCGTGACGCCGCTGACCGGCAACAACTGGACGGTACCTTTCGAGCGCGCGGATCGGCCGCTGCCGAACGGCGAGCGGCCGCCTGATGTCGGCTGGCAGAACGCCTCCGGCGGATACTTCACGGCGCTTCGGATCCCTCTCTTGTCGGGGCGCCTGTTCGATTCCCGCGATCGGCCCGGCGCGCCGACCGTGGTGATCGTCAGCGAGGCCATCGAGCGGCGGTTCTTCCCGGGCGGCACGGCCGTCGGCGGCCGGATCAGGCTCGGACAGACTCAGGCCGAGATCGTCGGCGTGGTCGGCAACATCCGCCGGGCGGCGCTCACCGACGACCTACGCGCCGACATGTACTTTCCGATGGAACAGGGACCGACCCCGGCGGCCACGTTCTTCCTCCGGACGGCCGGCGATCCCGCCGGGCTGGCGCCGGACGTCAAGATGGCACTGCAGCGGATCGAGCCACGGATAATCCTGACCAATGCGCGTCCTCTCGACGCGGTCGCCGCCGAGTCTGTGGGTGCGGTGCGACTGGCGCTCTGGCTGCTCGGCCTCTTCGCCTGGATCGCGGTCGCGCTCGCGGCGGTCGGCATCTACGCCGTGATGTCGTCGGGCGTCAGACAGCGCACCCGCGAGATCGGCACGCGGATGGCCATTGGCGCGACGCGCTGGCAAATCACCTGGTTGGTCCTTCGCCGGGGAGCCGGTCTCACCGGCGCAGGCGTCGCCGCCGGCATAGCCGCGAGCCTGGTTCTTGGCAGCGCGCTCACGCCGCTCCTCTTTCAGACCTCGACCTCCGACCCGATCATCCTCACCGGATCCGCGGCGTCCCTGGCGGCGGTGGCGCTGGCGGCGTGCCTGGTGCCGGCGGCGAGAGCCGCCAGACTCGACCCGGCGCGGTTGCTGGAACAACAGGGGTGAAGCCTAGATCTCTTCCTAGGATGTTCGCTGTCACGCTGCCATCGTGCCCACGGCGCCTGCGGCGCTGGCGGCCTTGCGGCCGCACGACGAGACGACGACACGACGACAACGACGTAGAGCTCAGTCTCTTCGATGGACTCCTACCCGCTGGCAGGGCCGCGCTTCCGCGCCGGCGTAGGCCGGCGGGCTGCCACTCACCGAGCCGCTGATATTTCGGGCAACTCGAACGACCCCGCGGCAATAATCGTGAGCCGGTTGCTCGTGTCAAAAGCGTCGTTGTCGTCGTGTCGTCGTGTCGTCGTGACCGGCCGCAGGCGGGCTGCGCGCCGCAGGCGCCGTGGACAAGGAATGCAGCGTGACTGCGACCCTTCGACAAGCTCAGGGTCGCCCTGAGCGTAGTCGAAGGGCGAACACCCCCCGAAGAGACTCCAGGCCCCACTCTACAGGGACCGCCGACCAGCCGACGAGCTGGCTCGGTAGGCTGATATAGTCGGAGAGGCATGTCTGATACCGCTGCGGTTGGCGACGACACCGGCATCGGTAGCTATTTCGTCGCGACCTATCCGCCGTTCTCGGTCTGGACGCCCGAGGCGGTCGCGGCCGACGCGCTGCCGGCCCTCGAGCGGCCGTCGCCAGGAGGCGTGCCGCTCGGCCTCTACCTGCACATCCCGTTCTGCCGGAAGCGGTGTCACTTCTGTTACTTCCGGGTCTACACCGACAAGAACGCGCAGCAGGTGCAGCAGTACCCTGGAGACGCTGGCGCGCGAGTGGGAGCGGCTCGCGCGGGAGCCGGCGATTGCGGGCCGCCCGCTCGATTTCGTGTACTTCGGCGGCGGGACGCCGTCCTTCCTGTCCACGCAGCAGCTCGAGGGCCTGGTCAAGCGCCTCACCGCCGTGACGCCTTGGGACGCCGCGGAGGAGATTACCTTCGAGTGCGAGCCCGGGACGCTCACCGAGGCCAAGCTCGGCGTGATTCGCCGGCTCGGCGTGACGCGCCTCAGCCTCGGCGTCGAGAACTTCGACGACCACATCCTCGAAGCCAACGGCCGGGCGCATCGGTCGGGCGAGATCGAGCGGGCCTACGGGTTCGCGCGGAGCCTTGGCTTTCCGCAGATCAACATCGACCTGATCGCCGGCATGCTCGGCGAGACCGACGAGAATTGGCAGCGCTGCATTGCGCGCACCCTCGAGCTGGCGCCGGACAGCATCACCATCTATCAGATGGAACTGCCGTTCAACACCACCATCAGCGGCGACCGCCTGAAAGGCACCGGCCGGTTCACCGAGTCGCTGGCCAACTGGTCGACCAAGCGGCGCTGGGTGGGAGAGGCGTTCGCGGCGCTCGAAGCGGCGGGCTACACCGCGCGCAGTGCCTACACGCTGGTGAGGAATCCGGAGCGGACCAGGTTCGTCTACACGGATCGCCTGTGGGAAGGGGCCGACCTGGCGGCGCTCGGCGTGGCGTCGTTTGGCCACGTCAATGGCGTCCATATGCAGAACCTCGATCAGTGGGAGGCCTATGCCGCGGCGGTTGAACGCGGGGACATTCCACTGGCGCGCGCCTACCGTCCCAGCGACGACGAGCGGTTGATTCGCGAGTTCGTCCTGCAACTCAAACGCGGTGCGCTGAAGCCGTCGTACTTCGCGCGCCGATACGGCGTGGACGTGCTCGACCGGTTCGCCGAACCGCTGAGCCGACTGCGGTCCGATGGCCTTCTCACAATCGCCGCCGATCAGATCACCCTCTCCCGTGACGCACTGCTACGGGTGGACACGCTGCTGCGGCGGTTCTTCCGGCCAGAGCACGTCGACGTCCGCTACACGTAAGCGGGCCGATCAAAACCCCGCGCGTCACTTTTTCAGCAACCTGTTAGTTTAGTACTCCCGGCACATCGCACGTGACCAAGCAAAGCGAATTCCGGATGACGCGGAGGGTCCAGTTCCACGAGACCGACGCGGCCGGCATCGTACATTTCAGTTGTTTCTTCCGCTACATGGAGGAGGCCGAACACGCGTTCTGGCGATCGGTCGGCCTCAGCGTGGCGGCCCCCGACTCGCCGTTCGGCTGGCCGCGAGTCGCCGCAACCGCCGACTACCGGCATCCGCTCCGTTTCGAAGACGAGGTGGAGATCCATCTGCAAATCGTGGCGATGACCGAGCGGACCCTGAAATACCTCTGCCGGATGTCGCTCGGCTCGACGGTGGTCGCGACCCTGAGCATGACGACGGTCTGCGTGACGCGATCGGGAGCGGAACGGAGCATGAAAGCGGCCGCCCTGCCGGCCGCGCTTCGCGACCGGTTCGAGGTGGCCGAGCATGTCGCGCCCTAGCGCCGGCGCGCCCGTGGAGGTGCCCGCCGACGAGTGTCTGACCCGCGACGCGCTCGCCGCACACCAATCCGCGGCGCTCGGCCGCCTGCTCGAGGACGTCCTCGCGCACAACACGTTCTATCGGGCCCGCTTCGCCGCCGCGGGCGTCGGGCGGGGAGACAAGCTCGGTCTCGAGGATCTTGCGCGCCTGCCGTTCACGACCAAGGCGGATCTGGTCGCGGATCAGGACGCCCACGCGCCGTGGGGATCGAATCTGACGTTCCCGCGCCACCGCTACACCCGGTTCTGCCAGACCTCGTCCACGACCGGACGCCCGCTCAAGTGGTGCGACACCAACGAGACCTGGCAATGGATGTTGGAGTGCTGGAAGGCGGTCTATCGGGCGGCGCGCGTCGGCGCCGGCGATCGGGTGCTGTTCCCGTTCTCCTTCGGACCGTTCCTGGGATTCTGGGCCGCGTTCGACGCCGCGCCGCAGATTGGCGCCATGGCCATCCCGGCCGGCGGCATGGCCAGTCACCTGCGGCTCGCGATGATGGACAGCGTGCGTCCCGACGTGGTGTGCTGCACGCCGACCTATGCGCTGCGGCTGGCCGAGGTCGCGGCGGCCGATCACGGTGAAGGCTGGCTGGCGGCGCGGGCGCCGCGGGTCGTCATCGTGGCGGGGGAACCCGGCGGCAGCATCCCCTCGACACGGCGGCGCATCGAAGCCAGCTGGGGCGCGCGGGTGATCGATCATCACGGCTTGACCGAAACCGGACCCGCCAGCTTCGAGTGCTGGGAGCGGCCGGGCGGCCTCCACCTCCTCGAGAACGAGTTCGTGGTCGAGGTCGTCGAGCCCTCGACCGGCAAGCCGGCCGCCGACGGCGAGCTCGGCGAACTGGTGCTCACCAATCTCGGACGGGTCGGCAGCCCCGCGATTCGCTATCGCACCGGTGATTTGGTCTCGCGCCAGCAGGGTCGCTGCGCGTGCGGCCGGACGCTGGCGTGGCTCGAGGGGGGCATCCTCTCGCGCGCCGACGACATGGTCACCGTGCGCGGCGTGAATGTGTATCCGGCGGCGATTGAGGCCGTGGTCCGCCACTTCCCGTCGATCGTCGAGTTCCGATCGACGGTGCGCACGACCGGGTCGATGCGGACGCTCGACGTCGAGATCGAGCACGGCGGGGCCGACGCGGACGGGCCGGTGCTGGCGACGCAAGTCGGGTGGGAAATTCGTGAGGCCCTCGGCCTCACCGTGCCCGTCCATGTCGTGCCCCATGGGCATCTCCCGAGGTTCGAGATGAAAGCCCGCCGGTTCATCGTCGAGCCGGCAGGGGACTAGCCGAGCGGGCTGATGAAAAGCCCGCGTGACAAGGGAGAAGGCAGAAGGCACAAGGGAGAACTCCCCTATCCCTTATCAGCAACCGGTTAGAGCGAGGCAGATTGAAACCGATGAACCACGAAGCGTCCCCGACCGCGTCTCCCGATGTCATCGTCATCGGGGGCGGACCAGCGGGATCCACCGTGTCCACGCTGATCGCGCAGCGCGGTCGTTCAGTACCGGCTGTTCGAGCGCGAGCACTTCCCGCGATTCCATATCGGCGAGTCGCTGATTCCCGAGACCTACTGGGTGCTCGAGCGGCTGAACATGCTGCCGAAGCTGCGGCAGAGCCATTTCGTGCACAAGCACAGCGTCCAGTTCGTCAACGCCAACGGCAAGCTCTCGGCGCCCTTCTACTTCTCCGACAACAAGCCGCATGAGTGCTCCCAGACCTGGCAGGTGGTGCGCGGTGAGTTCGACAAGATGATGCTCGACAACGCCCGCGAGCACGGCGTCGATGTACACGAAGGGGTCCGCGTGCTCGAAGTGCTGATGGAGGGCACGCGCGCGGTCGGCGTCAAGGTCAAGCACGAGGATGGCCGCACCGAAGAGGTGCGCGCGAAAGTCGTCGTCGATGCCAGCGGCCAGAACGGGCTCATGATGAACCGGCTGGGACTGCGCGTCTGGGATCCCATCCTCAACAAGGGGGCGATCTGGACCTACTGGGAAGGGGCGTATCGGGATACCGGGCGCGATGAAGGGGCGACGATCGTGATCCAGACCACCGACCGCAAGGGCTGGTTCTGGTACATCCCGCTCCACGACAACATCGTCAGTGTCGGGGTCGTCGCGCCGTTCGACTACCTGTTCAAGGGGCGCGGCAGCTATCCGGAGACCTACGCGGAAGAAGTCGAGAAATGCCCGTCGGTGAAGGAGCGCGTCGAGCACGCGAGGCGCGTCACCGGCCACTTCGCCACGAAGGATTACTCCTATCGATCGAAGCAGGTCTCGGGTGACGGGTGGGTGCTCGTCGGCGACGCCTTCGGCTTCCTCGACCCGCTCTATTCGTCGGGCGTGCTGCTGGCCCTCAAGTCCGGGCAACTGGCCGCCGATGCGATCTGCGACGGCTTCGAGAAGGGGGACACGTCAGCGGCGCAGCTCGGGCAATGGGGGCCGGGCTTCAACGAAGGTGTCGACCGGATGCGGCGGCTGGTGTGCGAGTACTACGACGGCTTCAGCTTCGGGAAATTCATGAAGGAACACCCGGAGATGCGCGGCACCGTCACGGACCTGCTGATCGGGGACCTGTTCAACACGCGTGTCGACAAGGTGTGGGCGCCGATGGAGGCGATGTACGGGCCGGACAAGCCGCCCATTCCCAGCTGGCACGCCGGCACGGCCGCGGCCGATGCCCCGAACAAGGTGAACGAGCTGGTGTTACCCGACGGCCGGCGGCCTTAGACGGCCGGTGAGGGAGAAGGCACAAGGGAGAACCTTTTCTCCCTCTCCCTTCTCCCTTGACAGCGAAGTCAGTAGTCGCGCGGGTGCAGCGTCGTCTTCAGATAGAGGTAGGGCTGCCGTTCCATGTCGGCCATCAGCACCGCGAAGATCGGATCGGTAGCCGCGCGTGCCCGCTCGACGTAGGTCCGGTACTTCTTCGCCGTCGCCTTCATCGCCGGCCTCGTTCTTCTGCACCGCCTGCGTTTCGAAGATGACGCGTTGGCGCTGGGCGATGAAGGCGGCGAACCACGGCGCGAGCGGCGAGCCCGGATCCTTCTGGAGCAGGGCCTCGGCCTGATTCGCTTCCTCGAGCGGGCCGTCGGGCAGCCCTTTCCACTCGTAGTGAATCGGTGCGCCGGTCACGTAGTCGGCGGCGCTGCGCTCGATGCCAGGCGCCTCGATCAGCGACACGATCGCCTGTTCGAGCAGACGCCGCTTGGCGTCGACCCTGACGGTCTCGAAGCTGTCGGCCTCCGACTTGTAGTTCGATTTGAACGCGGTCCGGCGGGCGAGATATTTCTCGAGTCTTCCACGCAGCGGCTCAGCGAGCGCCTTCACGTCGGCGGCCGACAGCGCGCCGATGCCCGACGAGAACACCGACTTGTACAGCTTCCCCTGCAGATCGGCCGCCGCGCCGGCGGCCCCCTGGGGCCTCACCAGCGTGCCCCCCGCCATCACCAGCACGAGGGTCAGCGTGATCGTTCGCGTGATTGGAGCCATTCCAGGTTACTCCAGCGACTCGCTCTTCGGCTCCGGCAGCCAGGCGCTCGCGATCAGGCCGACGACATACACCGAGAACCCCACCGTGGCGGCGACCAGCGCGACCTTGGTTGGCGCGTAGGCGCGATCGGCGGTCACGGCCAGGGTCGCGGTGAGCCAGGCGAACGACGTGCCGATCAGCCGCCCACCGATGTTGGCGGCAAAGCTCTCCCCGGTCCCGCGCAAATGGACGGGATACACCCGCGGCAGATAGTTGCCCCAGAAGCTGAACTGCGCGACCGTGAAGAACCCCGCGAGGAAGATCAGCGGATACAGGATCTGCAAGTCGGTACGCGCCGCCCAGGCGAACGCAATCGGCATCACGATCAACCCGGGAATCTGGAACACCCGAATCAGCTTGCGGCGGCTCACCACCACCACCGCGAGCCAGGCGAGCGCGACCCGGCCGGCCAGCCCGCCGATCTCCTGGAACTTGGTCACGTCGGACGCCACCCGCTGTTCGATCAACCGGGCCTCGGGAGCCGGCCGCCCCGCGACCATCTGCCGCACTTCGGGCAGCCCGGGAACGATCTGCGGAATCTGCTGAATCGCACCGAACGCGGCGCCGTAGGCCATCGCGAACATCACCGTGGTGACGATCGTGGTCCGGCGCAGCGCCGGTGCGAACAGCTCGGCGAAGCTGGGTCGCCGCAGCGTTCCGGCGTCCTTCTTCGACTGCCAGATCGGCGACTCGGGGAGGAACGGCCGGATCAGGATCAGCGGAATCGCGGGGAGCACACCCGACATCAGGGTGTAGCGCCACGGCGCGTGCGGATTCGCGATCACCCCTGAGCCGAGCGCGGTCAGCGCGGGCAGGCTCGCCGCATGGGCGACGCACCAGCCGTTGGCGAACGCCACCAGCAATCCGCCGAACGAGGAGAACGCCTGGGTGTAGCCCAGCACCTTTTCACGGCGCTTCGGCTCCGGGAAGAGCTCGGCGAGCCAGGCCACCGCGGCCACGAACTCGACGCAGACGCCGATGAAGACCAGACACCGCAGGAACAGCAGCATCTCGATCGAGGTCGCGAACCCGGACAGGAATGCGGAGACGGCGTAGATCAGGATGCTGTAGGTCAGCACGCGGCGGCGGCCGAAGCGGTCGGTCATGTAGCCGCCGATCAGCCCGAAGATCCCGCCGGCGAACGCCGGGATGTAGAACAGCCGCCCGACCCACATCTGGAACTCGGGCGAGCCGGGCACCGCGCCGGTCAACTCGAGCAGCGCCGGCCGCACGATCAGCGGCAGCATCAGGATTTCGTAGATGTCGAACGCGAATCCGATCGCGGCGATGGCGCAGATCAGCCACTGGATCGGGGTCAGACGAGTGCCAGGAACGGAGTCGGCTGTCTGCATAAATTGAGCGTTGGGAGCGTCGGCCCCGTCGCGCCGGCGCACGCGGCCGGAAGGCTCGTCAGCGGGTGATAAAGTTTACTTCACGATGGTCCCGTTCGATTTCCAGCATCGTACGCGGGCGATCTTCGGCCGGCACACCGCGGAGCGGACCGGCCCGCTGGCCCGGGAGCTGGGTCTGCAGACGACGCTGCTCGTGGCCGATCCGGGGATCGTGGCGGCCGGTCACGCCGCCGCGATCGAGCGCACGCTGCAGGCCGCCTCGCTCACGGTCGTCCGGTACTCCGACTTCGCCGAGAATCCCGACAGCCTGATGGTCGCGGCCGGGGCGCGCTTCGCCGCGGGCCACGCGATCGACGGGATCGTCGCGCTTGGCGGCGGCAGTTCGCTCGACTGCGCCAAGGGCATCAACTTCCTGCTGACCAACGGCGGCGAGATCGCCGACTACCGCGGCTACGGCAAGGCGGCGCGGCCGCTGCTGCCGATGATCGGGATCCCGACCACGGCAGGGACCGGCAGCGAGGCGCAGAGCTACGCGGTGATCGCCGACGCACGCACGCACATGAAGATGGCGTGCGGCGATCCGTCGGCGGCGTTCCGGGTGGCGATCCTGGATCCGGAGCTGACGCTGACGGCGCCGCCCGGGGTCACCGCGGCCGCCGGGATCGACGCGATCGCGCACGCGGTCGAGACCGCGGTCACGACCCGCCGGACGCCGCTGTCGGACACGTTCTCGCACCAGGGATGGCGGCTGTTGTCCGAAGGGTTCGAGCGCGTGGTGCTGCACGCGGCCGACGTCGAGGCGCGCGCGATGATGCAGGTCGGCGCCCACTTCGCGGGCCTGGCGATTGAGCAGTCGATGCTCGGCGCGGCGCACGCCTGCGCCAACCCGCTCACCGCCCGCTTCGGCCTGACCCACGGCGTCGCGCTCGCGATCCTGCTCCCCCACGTGGTCCGCTGGAACAGCCGGGTTGCCCTCGACGGCTACGCGGCACTGCTCGGCTCGCCGCGCCGCCGCGCCCGCGACAGCGACGCGGCCGAGACGCTCGCCCGACGCCTGGAGGACTTCGCCGTCGCCGGCGCGCTGCCGTCGCGGCTGTCCGATGTGGGAGTCACGGAGCCGGCCTTGCCGGAGCTCGCGGAGCTCGCGGCCCAGCAATGGACCGGCACGTTCAACCCGCGCCCGTTCGATGCTGTGGGCGCGCTCGAGATCTATGAGGCCGCGTATTGACCCAGATAGAGCCGACGGAGCTGGACGGAGGGTACCGGATCTCAAAAACGGAGCAACGGAGCAAACGGAGGAAACGGAAAAGACTAATTTGTTTTCCGTTCTTTTTCGCTAGTGTCCCGAGTCCGAAGTTCGGCGCCAAAGTCCCGGGCGCGGCGCCCGGATCGCAAGGCGCGACGACCGAGCATATCGGGAATATGTGAGGGAGGAGCAACGCCGCGAGGCGGGATGCCCCGCCCGGGAATTTGGTGGCGAACTTCGGATTCGGGACACTGGGTCACGGGCCGTGATCCGCAGCAGTACCCAATTCAAGAACGGAACACCGGACTAAAACCAAAAACCAATTTGTCTTTTCCGTTCTCTTCGTTGGCTCCGTTGCTCCGTTTTTGAAATCCGGTGCCTCGATATACCTCCGCCGCCTCGAGGCCAAGCCCGCCCGATCCCGCGAACCCGCGAACCGCGAACCCGCGGACAGCGAGAGGATTCACCACCCATACCGCGCCAACGTCTCGGGAGACGGCGGGGGGGTCGCGATCGAGACGACGATCATCAGCAGCACTGAGATGAGCGTCATCGGCACCACCGGCAGCAGCCCGAACCACGCGAGCGCGCCGGGAACGCGGGCGGTATAGATCACCGCCGCGGCGACCCACAGCGTGACCGCCAGGGCGCCCCACTTCGTGCTCCGCTTCCAGAACAGCGCCGCCACCAGCAGCGGCGACAGCGCGGCATAGCCGGAGAACGCGTACTGCACGGCGAGATCGAAGATGCCCTGCGGCGCGCGCAGCGCGATCAAATAGGCCGCGACGGTCAGCGCGACCACGAACGCGCGGCCGGTCTGCACCTGCACCGACTCGCCGAACCGGGCGGTCCCCCCGTAGAACGTGAACACATCCTCGGTGAACATGGTCGAGAGCGCCAGGATCTGCGAGTCGCTGGCCATGACCGCCGCCATGATGCCGGCCCCGAGCAGTCCGGCGAGCCACAGCGGCGCGAACCAGTCCAGCATGATCGGAATCACGTCGTCGCCGGCCGCCTGGCGCCGGAGCGCGGTGCGCTCGGCAGCGGGCATGTCCGCCGGGGCCGCGGCCAGCGCCTGCCGGGCCTGCAGCTTGGAGGCGATCGGCGGCGCGTCGACCAGGGCATTGCCGGCGACGCCGAGAAACACGCACGGCAGCCAGATCGCCAGGATGCAGACCGGATAGAACACGACCGTGCGCTTGAACTGCACCAGGCGCTTCGCGGTCAGGCAGAAAATCGCGATGTGCGGAAAGGCGATGGTCGAGAGCGGGATGAAGGTGTAGCTGAAGAAGAACCAGGGCGAGACCCGCTCGCGGGTCAGGAGCGGTGCGGTGGCCGGACTGTCGAGCAGCGCGGCCATCGTCGCGGGGAACCCGCCGATGCTGCGGCCGATCACGATCAACGCAATCGCGCCGAACGACAGGAACAGGACGGTCTGGAAGGCGTTGACCCAGGCGGTGCCGCGCATGCCGCCGAAGAACACGTAGCCCATCACCACCAGCGCGACCAGCCCGCCGCCGGCCGCGTAGGGAATCAGACCGCCGGTGATCGCGCGCAGCGCCGTCCCACCGCCCATCACACCGATGATGATGTAGGGCACCAGCAGCGCGGCCTGCACCACGAAGATCAGCGTGCCGATGTGAGCGCACTCCCAGCGATCGCGGAACATCTGCACCGGAGTGATGAACCCGTGGCGCTTGCCGAGCGCCCACAGCCGGGTGCCGATGAAGAACAGCGGTCAGGGGGATGACGAGCGCGGAAGAGGACGCCATCAATCCGAACGTCACCACGCCGTTCGCGAACGCGTGTCCGGCCGATCCCAGGATCGTGAACGCCGTCATGTTGGTGCCGAACAGCGACAGCAGGAAGACCGCCGGCCCGAGCGAGCGGCCGGCCAGGAAGTACTCCTCGACCGCGGCGCCGCCACGCTCGGATCGCCAGGCGAAGATGCCGATGTAGAGGATGACCGCGAGATAGGCAAAAACGATGACCGCTGGAATCAACGGTCCTCGCGATCTTCCAGATGAGACGGCCAGGCGAACCGGGTCAGCCCCCACATCAGGCCGGCGACCGCCACACAGTAGGCGCCGTGGTACGCCAGCCCGACCGGCAGGAAACCGAACACGAGCGGACGCGCCTGGCGCCAGAACCAGATGTCCTGATGAAGCAGGTACAGCGCGGCAATCGCGATGAACCAGCCGATCCGTGCAGTCGGGGCCAGTGTCGCCTCTCCTTGGAGCGTGCCCTCGTTCCCGTCCTCGACCGCGCTCGGAGCCCTGAGCCTCGTGAAGGGCCGGCGGGCGGACACGTGGAAAGCGGCCCTGAAACAGGGCAAAGGGGCAAAACGTCTTTATCACACGAACCGCGGCATCGGGCAAGCGGCGGATGACACAATTGCTTCAAGGGGTTCACGGCCCCGGAACCCTTGAACCTGAGGACCTGATGCGTTTTCGTTCCGTCTTGTGTGTTCTTGCGGCGCTATTCGCCCTCCTCCCTGCCGCGGCCGCGACGGCGCAGACCGCGGCGACCATCAGTGGAACCGTCGAAGATCCGAATCGAAGCCTGCTGCCGGGCGTCGCGATCACGCTGCGGAACGTCGATACCGCGCTGACGCGGACCGTGGCCACCGGGCCCGAAGGCCGCTACGTGATTGCCGGCCTGCCGCCTGGCGTCTACGAGCTGCGGGCCGAGCTCGCCAGCTTCAAGCCGCACGTCCGGCGCGGACTGCAGCTGACGATCGCGCAGGCGCTCGTCCTCAACCTCACGCTGGAGGTCGGCGGTCTCAGCGAAGAGGTCACGGTCACCGGCGACACCTCGCTCGTGAATACCTCGAGCGCGGAGCTGAGCTACCTGGTCGGCTCCGAAGCCATCAACGCACTGCCGCTCAACGGCCGCAACTACACCGACCTGGCGCTGCTGCAGCCTGGCGTGCTCGCCTATCCGCATCGCGACGGCGGCTCGGTCGTCGCCCACGGCCTCGGGATGAGCGTGAACGGCCAGGACCCGCGCTCCAACGTGTATCTGCTCGACGGCACGCTGCAGAACGACTTCACCAACGGACCGGCGGGCAGCGCCGCCGGCACCGCGCTCGGGACCGAAACGATCCGCGAGTTCCGGGTCGAGTCCAACGCCTACAGCGCGGAATTCGGGCGCAACTCGGGCGGACAGATCAACGTGCTCACCAAGTCCGGGGCCAACACCCTCGACGGCGCGCTCTACGCATACCATCGCAACGACGCGCTCGACTCGCGCAACTATTTCGACGTCGGCACGCAGCCCGACTTCCATCGCAACCAGTTCGGCGCCACTCTTGGCGGACCGATCGCCCGCGACCGCACCTTCTTCTTCCTCGGCTACGAAGCGCTGATCGAGCGGCTCGGCAAGACGGTCAGCACCGTCGTCCCGGACGACAACGCCCGCACCGGGCTGCTGCCGAGCGGACAGGTGGCGATCAGCCCGGTGACCGCACCCTACCTCGCCGAGTACCCGCGCGCCAACGGGCCGTCGATCGGCCAGGGGCTCGCCACCTTCACGTTCCCGTTCGATCAGCGGCTCGACGAGCATTTCGCGCAGGGACGGATCGACCACAACCTGGGCGCCGGCAACCAGCTCTTCGCGCGATACACCTTCGACACCACCGACCAGTTCCTGCCGACCGACTATCCGCAGTTCCCCAGGAACTTCATCTCGCGCAACCAGTTCTTCACCGCCGAGTACCGGCGGATCCTGTCGCCGAACACCCTCAACACCGTTCGCGGCGGCTTCAGCCGGACCCGGATCGGCCAGAACGTCCAGGCCAACACCTCGACGCCGCTGCCGGTCTTCATCGCCACCCGCGACAGCATGGGGGACATCGACATCGGCGGCCTGCGCCGGTTCGGGCCGCAGAGCTCGGGCAACCTGCGGCTGGTGCAGAACGTGTTCAGCGCGCAGTCCGATCTCGTCCACACCCGCGGCCGGCACGTGATCAAGTCGGGGGCGATCGCCGAGCACTATCAGGACAACATGGTGAACCCGACCTTCAGCCTCGGGATCTTCACCTTCGCCGATCTCCCGGCCTTCCTCGGCAACCGTCCCTCGAGCTTCGTCGGCCTGACGCCGGAGGCGCAGTTCGATCGTTACTGGCGGTTCACGCTGTTCGGCTTCTACGCGCAGGACGACATCCAGCTCACGCCGCGGCTGACCCTCAACGCCGGGGTGCGTTACGAGTTCGCGACCCTGCCCGAGGAGAAATACAACCGCGATTCCGCGCTGCCCGATCTCAGCGGGTCGGTCGCGGTCGTCGGCCCGCTCTACGAGAACCCGACCTATACCAACCTGTCGCCGCGGATGGGACTCGCGTGGGATCCATTCGGCACCGGGCGCACCGCGGTGCGCGGCGGGTACGGGCTCTACTTCAACACCAACAATCACCAGAACCTGATCGTGACGGTGACCAACCCGCCGTTCACCCCGCGGCCGGTCATCGTCAATCCGACCTTCCCGAATCCGCCGTTCGATCGCGCCAGCGCGATCTCGATGCGGCCGGTGCAGTTCGACCTCGAGAACCCGCGGGTGCACATCTACAACGCCAACGTCCAGCAGGAGATCTGGGGGCGGACGGCGATCACGGTGGGCTACGCCGGCTCGCGCGGCAAGCACCTGCTCCGCAGCGGCGACGTCAACCTGGCGCAGCCGACCGGAACCACCGCCGACGGACGGCCGTTCATCGCCGCCGGCACGCCGCGCATCAACCCCGCGTTCTCGACCATCGAGCTCAAGAGCAGCGACGGCAACTCGTGGTACAACGCGCTGATCTTCGAAGTCCGCCGCCGGTGGAGCCAGGGATTGTCGGTGCACTCGGCTTACACGTTCTCGAAGAGCGAGGACACCACCCAGGCGTCGACCTTCTTCTCCGACGCCACCAACGGCACGACGTCGGCGCTCCCCGAGTTCATCCCCGACTACAACCGGGGGCCGTCGGAGTTCGACATCCGGCACAACTGGGTCATGAACTTCACCTGGACGCTGCCCGGACGCAGTCTGACCGGCGCGAAGGGCGCGCTTCTCGGCGGCTGGAACCTCGCAGGCATCTGGACCATGCGAAGCGGCAACCCGCTGACCGTGTTCGTGACCACCAACCGCTCGCGGTCGCAGTGGAATCCCTCGCGGGGCCCGGGCATCGGCCAGGATCGCCCCGACTACGCGCCCGGCTATGGTCCTGACAACGCGGTGCTCGGCCGGGTCGAGCAGTGGTTCGATCCCGCAGCGTTCGCGCTGCAACCCGCCGGGACCTTCGGCAACACCGGCCGCGGCGACTTCACCGGCCCCAATCTGCGCACCCTCGACATGGCGCTCTCGAAGACCGTCGGCTGGGCCCGGCTCGGGGGCCGCCTCGAGTTCCGTGTCGAAGCCTTCAATCTCCTCGACCGGGCCAACTTCGGCACGCCCGAACTGCGCGCGTTCTCCGGCACCGAAGGCCAGCCGGTGCTCGCCACGTTCGGCCGCATCACCAACACCATCACGTCCGCGCGGCAGATTCAGTTGGGGATAAGAGCTGTGTTCTAACGACAGCCGCTGTCGTTCAATTGGTTTTCAGTGGAGGAGTTTTCAATGACGTGGCTTGTGTTCGTCGCGGGAGCGGTGCTGTCGTGGGGCGTCTATGGGGCGATGCTGCATCAGGGGCAGGTGAAGCTGGGGAGTCCGATGCGCGCGTTGCTGTGCGTGGGCGTCGCCTACTTCATGGTCGGCGTCGTGGTGCCGGTGATTACGCTGTTCGCGCAGGGGCAGGGCCTGAGCGGATTCAACCGGGAGGGGACGACCGCGGCAACCGTCGCCGGCACGCTGGGGGCACTCGGCGCGGTCTGCATCATCTTCTCGTTCCGCACCGGCGGCATTCCGACCTACGTGATGCCCCTGGTCTTCGGCGGCGCGCCGCTCGTCAACGTGCTGTACACGATCGCGACGCACCCACCCAAGACCGCGCCGAGCCCGATGTTGTATGTGGGGTTTCTGGTGACGGCGATCGGAGCAGGGATGGTGCTGTATTTCAAGCCGACGGCTTGAAATACAGCACCATCCAAAATCCCAAGATCCAAATCCCAAGCTCCAACCACTCCCAACTTCCAAATCCCAAACCCTCCGCCAACAGTGGCATTCACGCGGGATTGGGAATTTGGGATTTGGGATTTCACCCTTGGGCGTTGGACTTTGGGAGTGGTTGGAGCTTGGGATTTGGATCTTGGGATTTTCATTTCTTGAGCATGCCTGGCGATTGCCACTGCACCACGTGATAGGTCGCCGGCGTGGTACCGACGTTCCGGATCGCGTGCGGCTGATTGGACGCCTGGAAGACGATCGAGCCTGGACCGACGCGCTTGTACTCGCCGTTCACGAACGACTCGAGCGTGCCCTCCTTGATGATGATCAGCTCCTCGGCCGGATGCTGATGGGGCGCATGCGAGGTCTGGCCGGCATCGAGCGTGGTGATGTGCATCTCGAGCTCGTCGAGCGTGGCGGTCGGCAGCCGGACGACGTCGCGCCGGGCGCCGACCTTCGTTTTCTCGACCTTCAGCGCGTCCCATTCGAAGATGCGTGAGCCCATCACCGGAGTCTGTGCCCGCATCATCCCGGCGCCGGTGAGCGTGATTACCGCGGCCGCCAGCGCCACCTTGATGTCCCGTGCTGTCAACATTGTTTTCATCTCGTCGTCCTTATTAGAAGCAGCCGAGGTCGTTGGAGCTACCGGATCTCAAAAACGGAGCAACGGAGAATAACGAAAAAGACAATTAGGGTTTGCCTGAAATAGTCTTCTCCGTTTTACTTCGTTCTCTCCGTTGCTCCGTTTTTGAGATCCGGTACCTCCCACCACCTCCAACGTCTCGAAGGCGGGGATCCGGCACCTCCCACTACCTCCAACGTCTTGAAGGTGGATCCTACTCTGCCCGCAGCGCCTCCAGCAGCGGCCCAGTCACCGCCGCGCGCGTGGCGACGGCGGCGGACAGGATCCCGGCCGCGGCGATGGCGCCGAGCAAGACCAGCAATCCTACGCCCGGCCCGCTGCCGCCGCGCGCCAGCCAGGCCGGCGCCACCGCGACGATCGCGCAGCCGGCACCGGCGGCGAGCCCCGACAGCAGCAGGAACAGCGTCTCGGCCCCGATCATCACGGTGATGTGCCGCGCGTCGTAGCCGACGGCGCGCAGCAGCGCCAGTTCGCGCCGGCGCTCGAGCACGTTCCGGAACATCACCGTGGCAAGCCCGATCGTGCCGAGCAGCAGCCCGAGCCCGCCCAGCGCCTGGAACGTCGAGAGGTAGGTGTTCTCCACCCGGTGAAACGCGTCGAGCCGCTCGACCGTGCTCACCGCGTCGACCCCGAACGGCTGCAGATCTTTCTCGATGATCTCCGCCAGCTGCCGCGCCTGCTCGGAGGTGCGGACATCCGGCGCATCGATCAGGAAGAAGCGATACCCTTCCTGGCTCGGGAACAGCCGAACGAACTGCCCCTCCGCCATCACCAGCTCCCCCTGCAGCACGCTGTCGCGCAGCGCGCCGACGAAGCGCAGCGTCACCGGCGTCGCGGCGCCGGTGTCGATGGTCATCGTGTCGCCCACCGCCGCGTGCAGGACGTACTGCAGCGAAGTCGCGTCGGCGATCACCGGGACGGTGCCATCCGAGGATGGACGGCGCAGCAGCAGCCAGGGATTGGCGCGCTCCTGCTCGCTCTCGGCGAGCGAGGCCGCGAAGGTAAAACGCCGCTGATCGAGAAATGAGTCTTCCGGAGCGACGATCGCCGGATTGCCGGGGCGATAGAGATTCAGGCAGCTCACGTCCTCGCCCGGTCTCGAGCGAAAGCGCGTGAAGCCGGCCCGCGCGAAGGCCGGCGACTGCACCACCAGCGCTTCCCGTCCGGCGGCGCTGTCGGGGTCGTGCACGATCGGAACCTCGGACTGCGCCAGCAGCACATATCCGCCGGTGCCCGACGTCTGGTCCTGGGTGAGCTCTCCCCCACCGCGGCGGAACGCGTCGACCGACACGATGATGAACGCCGCCGATGCCACCAAGGCCGCGGAGAGGACGCTCCGCGCCGGCCGAAACGCCGCGCCGCGAAAGCCGAGGCGGGACATCGCCCAGGTACCGTGGCCGACGATGGCCCTGGCGTCGCGCGAGCGCAGCCAGGATGACAGCATGAACAGGAACGCCGTCAGCAGTGCGGCGCCGGCGACAAAGAATGCGGCGGCCTGCGCCGCGGGCCTGACGAATCCGGCCGCCATCGAGGCCAACGCCAGCAGAGCGGCGATGTGCGCACCGCGCCGGGATCGCCGTGGATCCACGCCAACCGGCTGCTCGATCGAGTGCGCGCCGAGCAAGGCCCGCGGACTCCGCCGCGACACCGCCCGCAGCGACAGCACCACGCAGAGGAGCGACGCAATCATGCCGCCCGCGAAGCCGATTGCGAGGCTCGCCTTCCCCACATGCAGCTCGAGGAGCGTCGTCCCCACCGCCCCGACCCACCAGGTTTTCAGACCGAGCACGACGAGGGCCGCATAGGCAATGGCGCCGGCGACACCAACGACGCCGCCTGCGAGCGCGATCACCGCCGCCTCGGCCGACAGCATCCAGCGGAGATGACGCTCGGTATACCCGGTGGCTCGAAGCACGCCGATCTGGCGGAGCCGCTGTTCGATGCCGAGCCGGAAGAACAGCACCACGAGCAGCAGCGCCGAGACGACGATGAAGAAGCTGAAGTAAGTGAAGTACTCGCCGAAATCGGTGGCGCCGCGCGAGGCCTCGAGCGCCTGCCGCCGCGCCGGCGTAAGCGCGATGCCCTGCGAGACCGGCTCGACCTGCTGCCGCAGCTGCGGCTCGCAGCCCCTCTGCCAGCGCTTCGGCGTTGCCTCCGGCGGGAACGCCGAAGCGGAGGCCGGTGAGCTTGCCGTAACGGGTCGACCACAAATCGCGCGCGCGCTCGTAGTAGATGAACGCCTTCGGTGTCGTGCGGTGGTCTCGCCAGTACGCTTCGTCTTGCGGGCGGACTTTGGAGAGGTCGAGCGGGAACGGCGGGTCCCAGCCCGACAGGCTGTCGGAGTCGGAGATACCCGGATAGACCGGAGCGAGCCGCCGGTCGGCGGCCAGTCCGGTCATCGGCACGAAGCCGGTGACCGTGAATGTCGCAGTGCTCGTCTGCAGTCCGGCGGCGGCGTCCCAGAGATAGAACTCGAGGGTGGCGGTGTCGCCGACCTTCGCGTTCAACTCGCGCGCCGTCCAGTCGTTCAGGACGATCGAGTCCGGGCCCAACCTCCACATGGGAAGCGGCGCACCCAGATTGGGAACCCCCGCTTCCGCGCTTCGCGCTACGGTGGGCAAGCGAGCTTCGGGGCGCTCGAACGTCGGGAGCGCGCGCAGGTGGATTCCGCTGACCAGGGAATACGGCACTTCCCGATCGCCCACCCGGATCGCATTCGCCAGGTAGGTGAATACCGGCATCGGGGTCTGACCCAGCTCTCGCGCGCCGTCGTACGCCGCCTTCTCGAGCGCGTCGCCGATCACGCCGCTGGCGCTCTCGACGATCACGGCGGTCCCTCCCGCCACCACGCTCACGCTGACGCCCAGATCGTCGAGCGTCAGGCTGGATCGGAGCGTCCGCGCCGCGTCGGCCTCGGGGATCTCGCCGGCGACCAGCACGGTGTTGACCTGCCTGCCGATCGCAAGATCGCGCTGCAGCCGTGACAGCGGCGCGAACACGGCGCGAACTTCCGACTGCTGCGGTTGAAGCGAGAACTCGCCGAGCTGCGCCGGCGGAAGCGAGCCGGTGACGGTCAGCCGGATCGTGCGTCCGAGATCCTCCTTGTGTGCGAACAGCGACTCGAGCGGAATCTCCGACGGCTTCTGCAGCCGCGTCAACAGGACGTCGCCAGGCGCGGCGCCGAGCTCTGCCCCGAGCGCCGGCGACACGAACACGCCGTCGCGCGGCTCGAGCCCGTGAAACCGCCAGAACCGCTCGTCGACGCCGTAGACGAGCACGCTCGACGCCCGCCGCTGCGAGGCCTCGTGGGTGATGAACCCGCGCGTGGCAATCAGCGGCGCCGCGGCCGCGCCGTTGGCGGTCAGATCCGCCGCGAGCGCCTCCCTGAAGAAGCCCATCGACGAGACGACCTGACCAGTCCGGCCGAGCCGCGACAGCACCAGATCGCGCAGACTGCCGCGCACCGAGTCGCCGACCAGCAGCGCGCCGCCGAGCACCGACACCGCGGCGGCGACGCCGAGGCCGACGGCGAGGTTGGTGCGCCAATGGTAGGTGGTGCTACGGAGTGCTAGATGGCGTATGCGACATTCGTCAAATCCCAAATCCCAAGCTCCAAATCCCAACCACTCCCAACTCCCAACTCCCAAATCGACTCCCAACCCCAAATCCCAATCACTCCCAACCGCCAAATCCGACCCATCTTCCAAAACCCTGCACTCGAGATCAATTGGGCGTTGGCATTTGGGAGTTATTTGGGATTTGGGATTTGGGAGTGGTTGGGATTTGGAGCTTGGAGCTTGGGATTTGACTACGCCTTCACCAGACTCCCGCCGCTCATCTCATAACGCACCGGAAAACGGGCGGCCAGCGGCGCGCTATGGGTCACCACCACCAGGATCGTGTTGCGGGCCGCATGCAGCTCGAGCAGCAGATCGGCCACCGTGTCGGCCGCGGCACGATCGAGGTTGCCGGTCGGTTCGTCGCAGAGCAGCAGTGTCGGATTGCGAATGAGCGCGCGCGCGAGCGCGGCCCGTTGTTTTTCGCCGCCCGACAGCTCGGCGGGACGATGGGCGAGCCGGTCGGCGAGTCCGACCTGGGTCAGCAGCGCCTGCGCCCGGGTGGCGGCGGCGCGGTCCGGCGTCGGCCGGCGGCGCCACGAACGTCGGCGCGAGCACGTTTTCGAGCACCGAGCATTGCGGCAGCAGCGAGTGATCCTGGAAGACGAACCCGATCTGCTGGTTGCGAAACGCCGCCTGTTCCCGCTCGCCCATCCGGTACGGGTCCTTGCCGTCAAGGGTGACCGTGCCAGACGACGGTGCCTCGAGCGCGCCCAGGATATAGAGCAGCGTGCTCTTGCCGCTGCCGGAGGGTCCCATGATCGCGATCGCGGCGCCGCGCTCGAGCGACAGCGAGATGTCGGTCAGGATGGAGAGCTCCCCCCGGGGAGTGCGATAGCGCTTCGTGACTCGATCGACGGTCAGCATGGGTCCGGGCGCATCCGATCGGTGCTAGTCAATGTCGCCGGCAAGTCTCCCGTTCCCTTCTGCTTTCTCCCTTGACACGAGGTTCTTCATCAGCGGGCTAGTGTGTTCCGATCGTGGACCGGTAAGCCTGCTCGGCCGCCTCGGCCATCACGCCGACGTCGTAGTGTTCCCGCACGCCCCGCGCTCCGGCCCGGCCCAACGCAGCCGCCCGCTCCGGATCTCGCCACAACGTGAGAATGCCGTCCGCGAGCGCAGCAGGGTCGTCGACCGCCACCAGCAGGCCGCCGCCGGTCTTCGACACGATCTCGGGAAACGCGCCGCGCTCCGGCTGCACCACCGGGACGCCGTTCGCCAGCGCCTCGAGCAGGAACATGCCCTTCGGCTCGTCGTAGGTCGCGGGTACCGAAAAGACGTCCACGCTCTGGAGGAACGCGGTCTTCTGCGCGCGATCGACTTCGCCGCGGTACTCGAACTCGTGGCCGAGGCCCCATTCGCGCATCTTGCGCTGGATCTCGTCGAGGTAGGGCTGGTGTTCCGGTGGAAGGTAACCCGCCGCTATCAGCCTCGAGGCGCCCGAGGGCTCGCGCTGGCGCAGCGCCCGGTAGGCTTCGCACAGGAGATGGAGGCCCTTCTCCGGCGCGATCCGCGCAAGATAGCCAACCGTGAACGCGCCGTCGCGGCGTTCCGGCCGCGGAGTGAGTCCCTCCATGTTGATGCCGAGCGGCACCAGCCGCATCTTCTCGCGCGGAACCCCGAGATAGCCGGGCATGAAGTCGCGGTAGTACTCGCTCACGGGAAGGAACAGGTCGACGTGCTGCGCGGCGCCGCGAATCAGCGCCATCGACTCCCGCCGGTGTGCCTCGCCGAGGCCGTCGAGGAACAGATTCTCTCCCTGCAGCGTGCAACAGATCGGCGCCTTCAGCTCGCGGCGGAGCGGCCCGGCCAGTCCGATCAGCAGCGCATAGGGCAGGTTGACGACGTCGAACCGCGGCTCGGTGCGCAGCCAGTCGAGCAGCTTGGAGATCTCCTTGGCCTGGAACCCCTGCTCGCCGCGCAGCATGGAGACGGTCATCTCGCCGAGGCTGGCGGGATCGACTTTGATCTGACGCTTGGTCGCCAGCCGAATGACCCAGGGTGCATCCCACAGCCGATCGAAGACGCGCGGCGAGTGCCGGAACAGCGGCACCTGCTGCTCGAGAAAAACGCTGATTCCGCCGAAGAACACCTGGGCGCCGCTGACGTTGCGCTCGTCGGTGCGGGTCGGAGTGTAGACCGGCGTGAGCAGCACGTCGTGCCCGCGGGCGAGCAGCGCGGCGGCGAGCGCGTTGTCGCGCAGGCAACTGCCGCAGTACATCGCTCCGGCGCCGCCCGTGAACGACAGAATCCTCACGCGTCGGCGGCCGCGGCGAGCGCCTCGTCCGCGTGTTGCTGGAACGATCGCCGGGCGTATAGGTGCTCGAACAGGTTGCCCTCGTGCGGCTGATCCCAGCTGATCTGGTTGGTCTGGATCGCGCCGACGTTCAAGCGATCGACCAGCGACGAGCCGAGCAGGCGGTTCACCAGCCCGCGGTCGCGGGAGAGCACGGTCACGACCAGCGTCTTGCCCATCGCGGCCGGCACCCGCGCCATCTCGTCGGGGCTGACCGCCACCACCGCCGCAAATGGGAACAGGAACTCACGGTTGGCCAGCGGATGCTCGGGCGAGTCGCACAGCACCAGCGTCGGCTGCAGATAGGTGCTGCCAGCGAGCGTGGCGAGCCGCGGGGTGGGTCGATGATCGAGCGTGACCTCGCGCGCCCCTGGGGTCGACAGCCCGGCGTCGATCTGCCCGGAGATCCGCTCGGCGACCTTGGGATCCGCGAACGGCGCCAGTGTCGCCGCCTCGTCGTCGGCGGCACGCGGGACGATCGCCGCCAGCTTCGCCGCAATGGCATCGGCCACCCGTGCGGCATGCGAGGCGGCCACCCAGACTCCGGAGGCATTGACGCACGACCGGCCGCCGTTGTCGGCGATTGATCCCGCGATCAGATCGAGATGCTGCCTCCAGGCGTCGCCTTCGAGCAGATCGTCGCCAATCAGGATCTTGCTGTAGCCGGGTCCGTGCAGCTCGACCCGCGGGTCCCCTTCCCACCCGCCCACCGCCGAGACGTCGCCGAAGAACATGCTCCGGCCCGTCCTGCGCAGAATCTCACCGGCGCCGGCATGGTCCGCGGGGTAATAGCTGAACGCCTCCGGCGGGCATCCGGCCTTCATGAATGCCTGCGCAATCCGGAATGGCGTCCACGGCTCGGCGCTGCCCGGCTTCAGGACCAGCGGAATCTTCAAGGCGATCGCCGGCACCCAGAGCGAGTGCACGCCCGGCGAATTGCTCGGCAGCACCACGCCCATTGCGTCGGTCCGCGGATAGAAGCTCAGGACGTGGCCATCGTGCTCGCCGTGGCCGGTGTCGAGAACGGAGAGATCCAGCCCGCGGGTCAGGCCGCCCAGCACCGTGTTCATCTGCCGCATCACGCCGGCGACCCGCTGCATGTTGCGCCGGACCAGCGCGTGCGGCATCCCGGTCGTCGCCGACAGCTGCAGCACGTAGTCGACCGGCGACTGTTCGCCGTCGCCGAGCGGCAGGCTGTCGTTCAGGAAGTGATCCGCCGCCTCGCTGCACATCGCGATCAGCCGCGCGAACGGCAGCCGCGCCAGCGCCTGGCGCGCCGCCGCCTGCCGCTCCGGCCGCAGATCGCGCCGGATCAGCCCGGCGTTCGCCTGACTGATTTCGACGAATGGCTCCCGCGTCTGATAGTGCGGCACTCTCACGATATCCAGGCTCTTGTAGGGAATGCCCTGACGGAGAATTGGAAGGTGGAGCATGGCTCAGTGTACCTGGTGTCAAATCCCAAATCCCAAGCTCCAAATCCCAACCACTCCCAACGCCCAAATCCCAATCACCCTCCAAACCGGGCTCAATGGGGCGTTGGGATTTGGGAATGGAATTTGGGATTCGGGATTTGGGATTCCTTGGAGCTTGGGATTTGGGCGTGGTTGGGATTTGGAGCTTGGGATTTGGGATTTGACAGAGACCACAACGCGATCCCCCCCGCATCCCGGATCAGCATTCCTCCCGGCACCAGCACCGGCTGCGCCCAGGTCTCCGACTCCGCCACTTTGTAGCGCTTCAGCTCCTCGTATTTGTCCGGCGACCGCCGCACCACCAGCAGCTCGCCGTCAGTGGTCAGCACCACGAGGTTTGGACCCGCCATCTGGATCGATGCGTTCGTGCCACCCCGTCCCTCGGTCGTCCATTTCGCGACCCCGGTCCTCGCGTCGAGGCAGAACAACTGGCCTTTGCGCCTGCTGCCGAAGCCGTAGACGACCGTGCCGTCGACGACCGGAGAGCTCATATGCATGGGCAGATCGGTGTTGTGCCAGACCTCGGCCGCCGCGAACCCGGCGCCGGTCTTTTCCAGTCGATAGCCATAGGTCCCCTTGCGCGCGCCGGACACGATCAGGATGTCGCCGGCCACCACCGGGGTGACGATGTTTTCGTTCCACAGGTCAGGGAACGGAATCGTCCAAAGCGCCTTGCCGGACTGCACCTCGATCCCCACCACCGCCTTGTCGGTCATCGTCACCAGCTGGCGGACGCCGCCAAACGTCGTCACGATCGGTGAGGCGTAGCCTGGTCCATGTCCAGGGAGCGTCCACTTCTCGTCGCCGGTCGCCGGATCGAGCGCGCGCATCGCGCCGGCACCATCATCGCCGACGTGCACGATGAGCAGGCCGCTGTCGATGATCGGCGACATCGCGGTGCCGGTGAACAGCCCGGACGTGTCGATCTCCTTCGACCAGTCCTTGCGCCACTTCACGGCGCCGGTCGCGGCATCGAACGACGACAGCACGGCGCTGGTCCCGAGTGTGAACAGGCGGCCGTTCGCCACCAGCGGGGTCGAGAACGGCCCCTTCGCCATCGCGGCGGCGTACTTGTTCTTGGTGAACGACGACCCGTAGGTGGCCGACCAGATCGGTTCGCCGGAGTCGAGCTCGAACGCGCTGACGACCTCGTCCGGATCGGTGCGGCTGTGCACGAACACCCGCTGGTCGGCGACGACCGGCGACGAATAGCCTTCGCCGACCGGCTGCGTCCACTTCACGGTCGGCTTGTCGGGCCACGCCGCCGGCACCGCAGCGGCAGGCACGAGGCCGGTGCGGTCGGGTCCACGCCACTGCGGCCACTGCGCCTGCGTGACGGCGACAGACGCGACGGCACTCACCAACGCCAGGGCGAATCTCTTCACACCACTACTCCTGACGCAGCGCTTCGATCGGATCCACCCGGCCGGCGCGGCGGGCGGGCAGCCAGGCGGCCGTCAGGCCGGCGGCTGCCAGAATCACGACCATCGCCACCCACGTCTGCGTGTCGGTCGAGCTCACGCCGACGAGCTGATTGCGCAGCAGGCTTGTGCCTGCTGCAGCGCCCACCGCGCCGAGCGCGGTACCGATCGCGACGATGACTCCTGCTTCGCGCAGGACGAGCCGGCGGATTCCGCCGCCGCTCGCTCCGAGCGCGATTCGAATCGCCAGCTCCCGGGTGCGTGCCGCAACCGACATCGCGACGACGCCGTAGAGGCCGATGCCGGCGACCAGGAGTCCCGCGACGGCGAACGCCGCCAGCACGACGGCAATGAAGTGGCGAGGCGCGAGCGCCGCGGCATAGACGTCACCCAACTTTCGGCTGTTGCCGATCATGAGCGCCGATTCCGCGTCGCGCAGCCGCTGGCGGATCGCAGCGGCAACTGGTGCGCCGTCCGCGGCGCGCACGAGCAGCGTCGCCGACAAGCCGGGGCTCTCGGCGAACGGCACGTACAAGATTGGCGGCGGTGGCACATCGGGCGCGAGGTCGCGCGCGTCGCGCGCCAGCCCCACGACCAGCCGCCCGTCCACGCGCGAATCGCCATCGATGGTCAGCGTGCGCCCGATCGGCTCGCCGCCCGGCCAGAGGCGCCGCGCCGCCTCCTGGTTGACGATGACGACACCCCGGCGGCGGCCGCGGCCGGATCGGAGGAACTCGAGCGCATGGTCCTCCGCGGTGAACGGTCGCCCGCCGGCGAGCGGCAGCTGCAGGACGGAGAAGTAGCCTGGCGTGATGACCCGACGCTGCACCGGTCGCCACTCCGGCGAGCCATCCGATCTCGGCTCTCCGATGCCGGGCCTGGCCAGCCATGCGGAGTCACGGTCGCCGAGGGCCGGCGCCGACACCAGGGCGGCGCCCGTCACGTTCGGGAGTTGCTCCACCCGCTCGACGAGTCCGCCATAGAGGAGGGCCAGCCGGTCCCACGCCGGGCGCTTCCCCACTTCCATCGGGCCGTCCATCACCCGGGCCATCGGCACGATCAACTCGGTGGCCGTGATACCGGCCGGCTGGAAGCCGAGGTCCGTCCGTTGCAGGTTGATCATCGTGCGGATCATCAGCCCCGCCCCGACGACCAGCACCACGGCGAGCGCGAGCTCGGCGACGATCAGCCCGTTGCCGGCCGACCCGCGGCGCGATCCTCCCGGCCCGCTGCGTAGCACCCCCGTCGCGTCGATGCGGGAGGCCTGCCGCGCCGGCATGACGCTGGTGATCGCCACCACGACAGCCGCCAGCCCTGCAAGATAGCCGAGCATGGACCAGTCGACACGGACGGTGTCGAGCCGGGGGATCGCCGGCGGGGCGAGCGCGACGAGACCGTCGACCAGGAACATCGCAAGGATGGCGCCCGCTCCGGCACCGAGACCGGCCAGCACCGCGTGCTCGACGAGGTCCTGCCGCGTGAGCCTCCAGCGGGTGGCGCCGATGGCCGTACGCACGGCGAGCTCGCGGCGCCGCCCGATGCCGCGCTGCATCATCAGCGTCGCGACGTTGACCGAGGCGATCAGAAAGACGAGAGCGACCGCCACGAGCATGGTCGCCAGCGGCGGCCGGGCGGGCCCCACGACGAACGAGGCCAGGGGATCGACACGCGGGGTCCAGCCGCCATTGGTCACGGGAAACGCACGGCCCAGCTGCTCCGAGATGGCGTTCAGCTCCGCCTGCGCGGCCGATACGCTGACCCCCTGGTTCAGCCGCGCAATCCCCTGGCGCGAACGCTCACCCCGTCCCCAGGCCGGATCCCACACCTGCCCCCCCCAGATTTCGGTGCCGCGTGGAAAGTCGAACGTCGCCGGCATCACGCCGACGATGGTGAGCGGCACGGCGCCCTGCACTACGATCGTGCGGCCGAGCACGCCAGGATCACCGCCGAACCAACGCAGCCACATGCCGTGACCGATCAGGATCTCGCGCTCGTGGCCGGCAAACGGTGCGTCCGCGCTGGGAAATGTCCGTCCGAGCGCCGGCTGCACCCCGAGGGTGTCGAAGAACGCGGGGGAAACCGTGGCGCCCGCCACGCGCGCGGGCTCGTCGCGGCTGGTGACCAGAAAGCTCGCCGGGGCGACCATCGCCATCGTCTCGAGGCTCGTGCCGTGACGTCGCCAGTCGAGGAACGTGCCGGGCAGCACACCAATACGGTCCTGGGCGGTGGCCGCGTGGCTCTCGGACAGCGAGACCAGACGCTCGGGCTGCTCGAAGGGCAGCGGACGGAAGATCACCGCGTCGACGAACGTGAAGACGGCGACGGTGCTGCCAATCCCGAGCGCCAGCGTCAGAACCGCGGTGAGCGTGAAGACGGGCGCCTGGCGCAGCCGCCGGACGGCGTGACGAAAATCAGAGAACATCGGTGAGTCTCATCCTTCTCACCTTTTCAACGGCGATGCCAACCCGCGGAATTAGGTCTTTGACCCATCGGCAGTGTGGCTTCCGGCTTTCCACCTTCGCCAAGGCTACGGTGGACCCGCCGTAGCTTTAGCGGAAGGCTGGGCAGCCGGACGTTCACGCCGGCCGCCGCCACCTTCCGGCTAAAGCCGGAAGCCACAGAGCGATTCGTTGGCTCGACATCGTCCCATCACCGGTCACGACCTGTCCGCCAGCGAACATGGGCCGCGCGGATCGCCGCGACGAAGCCGCCGGAGTGAGGCACGGGACCCGGCTGGTCAGTAGACGCCTTCGACGACGGTGGTGCCGAAGCGCGAGAAGGGCCGCACGTTCCGCACGCCGTCCCACGGGTACTGCCGGCACGGCGGTTCACGCTCCGCCTCGTCTCGTTCCAGGAACCGCGGCATGAAGAATTCCCTGGTCAGCGTGGTCAGCCGGACCCGCCCCGTGGCGCCGTAGTCGACGATCCGATCGGGCTGATCGGGATCGACGACCTCGATCATCGCGCGCGGGTTCGGCGGGTAGTAGATGACCGCGTAGTTGTCCTGCGGTTCCGGCGGCTTGTGCGTCGCCAGCCCCATCAGCGTGTTGCCGTAGGTCGGCGCGAAGTAGATGCCGTCGAGCAGCTCCTCGACCGCGAACCGGTGGAACTGCGGGGTCATCTCGGTGCCGCCGCAGAACACGCCGCGGATGCCCATCTTCTTGAGCGACACCTTCTCGCAGAGCGCCTCGAGCAGCTTCGGCGTGGTGAACAGGCACTTGATGTTGTCGTGCGCGCGCAACAGCGTCAGCGCCTGATCGATGACGTGCCGCTTGTAGGCCTCCATCTGATCCATCTGCCGGTTCTTGATCAGCTTGATCACCCAGCGCGGATCGAGATCGACCATGAAGCAGATGCCGCCGCGATGCTGCGCGAGGTGCTCGATCGCGAGCCGCAGCCGGCGCGGACCGCTCGGTCCGACCATCAGCCAGTCCGACCCCTTCGGAAACGCGTCGTCCGGGAGGGTCTCGCTGAAGTTCGAGTAGTCGATTCGAAAGTCCTCGTGCGCGATGCGCGACTTCGGCACCCCGGTGCTGCCGCCGGTCTCGAACACGTGGATCGCCTTGTCGGCGTAGGCCTTGGGCACCCACCGCCGCACCGGTCCGCCGCGCAGCCATTCGTCCTCGAACGGTCCGAACTTGTCGAGGTCGCGGTAGCTCTGGACCTCGGTCAGCGGATCGAAGTCGAACCCGCGCGCCCGCTCCAGCCAGAACGGACAGCCGGTGGCCGGATCGAAGTGCCACCGCACGATCTCGCGCACGTGCGCATCCAGGCGTTCCTGGGCAAGAGTGACAGCCTGCGGGTGCTTTGCGAGAGCTTGGGACATAGGAGTGAATCTTATCAACTCCCAAATCCCAAGCTCCAAATCCCAACCACTCCCAACTCCCAAATCCCAACACCCCGAACCCCAGATCCCAAACAGGAGTTTCGATTTCGCTCGGGAGTTGGCGGTTGGAAGTTGACGGTGAGATTTGGAAGTTGGGATTTGGGAGTGGTTGGGATTTGGGATTTGGAGCTTGGGATTTGATCTAGCGCCCGCACTCCTTCGCCAGCGCGCGCAGGAATCCGGCGCGCTCACGAGCTTCAGGGAGGACGTCGAGCTCGTCAATCGCCCAGGGCAATCGCCAGGTCCAGTTTTCGTCGTTGACGACCGCCGGCACGTTGACCCGGTCGCGCCATCCGAAGAGATCCTGGAACGGCACGATCACGAACGCGGAGCCGGCGCTGAACAGCGCCCGCAAGAGCGCGTCGCGGATCCGGGGATTGAAGGGCGCGTCGGGATCGCAGCCGGCGTCGCGCAATCCCGGAATGTCGGCGCACAGGTGACGTTCCTCCCGGCTCGCACCGTCCCACCATTCCGCCAGGGTATCGGTATCGTGCGTGCCGCTGATCGCCACCGACTCGGCGGCGTAATGCTCCGGATCGCGGAACGGTTGGCGCGGGCTGTGCCAGTGCCGCTCCCATCGCAGCACCTTGAGCCCCGGAATGTGCAGCCGCATCAGCGACTCGCGGACGACGTCGGGGACGATGCCGAGGTCCTCGGCGATGATGCGGGCCCCCGATTCCTTGAAGAGCCGCATGATGCGCTCCCCCTGCGCGATCTGCGAGGGCTGGTCGGGCGGGGTGAAGTAGCTGCGGCCGTCGCGCTCGCGCACGAACGTGCGGTAGAAGCCGATCAAGTGGTCGACGCGGAACCCGTTGTAGAGCTCGCTGCAGCGCCGGGCCCGCTGCCGGAGCCATTCGTCGCCGGTTTCTGCCACGCGATCCCAGCGATAGACGGGAAGGCCCCAGTCCTGTCCGGTTTCCGAGAACGCGTCCGGCGGCGTGCCGACCGAGGCGTCGAGACGGAATTCGTCCTGCCTCGCCCAGACGTCGGCACTGTGGCCGCTGACCATGAAGGGGAAATCGCCGAACAGCCCGACGTCGCCGCATGCGGTGCGAACGCGGCGCCACTGGTCGTCGGCCAGCCACTGCAGGTACTGGTAGTAGAGGATGCTGTCGGCCAGCCGCTGGCGCGCGTGCTCGAGCGCCGCCAGGTTCCGATCCCGCAGATCCGGTTCCCAGTCCCGCCAGTAAGCGGCCCGGTGCTCGTCGTGCAGCGCCCTGAACAGCGCGTAGTCCTCGAGCCACCAGGCCTCGCGCTCGCGAAAGGCGCGAAACGCGCGCGACCGATCCGAATCCGATCCGTGATGGCGATCGCGGAAGACATGGAAAGCGGTGTGCAACGCCAGGCTCTTCAGCGCCCGCACCGTCCGGAAGTCGACGGTGGTCCCGGCGCGCACCTGGTCCAGGCGCGCGCGATCGGGACGGTCGAGAGACGCCTCGCCGCCCGCGTCGTGGAATTCGGGGACCTCGTTGAGCGCGAGGAAGACGGGATCGATCGCCATCGCGCTCAGCGCCGAATACGGCGAATACTGGCCTTCCTGCATTTCGTTGGTCGGCAGGAGCTGCACGAAGTCGAGCCCGGCGGCGCGCAGCCAGTCCGCGAACCGCGGCAGATCGGCGATCTCCCCGACACCCCAGCTCGCGCGCGACGGGATCGAGAAGAGCGGCACCAGGACGCCGGCGTGGCGTCCGGCGTGAAAATCGCGCGGTTCAGGCATCGACACGCTCCAGGACACGGCGGATGCCTTCATGAAACTGCGCGGCCGTCGGCAGCAGGCTCACCACCAGGAACGCCTCGTGCGGGAAGTCGAAAAAGAATCCGGGATACACCACGACGCCGTCCCGTTCGAGCAGCTCGAGGGTGATCGCTTCCTCGCTGGCGTTGGCCGCCACGCGGATCACCGCCGACCAGCCGCCGTCGGCGTTCAGGACCTCGACCGAGGGGTACTGCGCCGCGAGCTCGCGCAGCAGGCGATAGTTCGCACGGACGCGTTCGAGCACCTGTGCGCGAGGGCCGGCCCCGCCGGCAATCAGATCGGCGGCGGCCACCTGCACCGGGGTCGACACCGAGAGATAGGTGTCGCAAATCAGCTCGAGCCGGCCGAGTGCCTCGTCCACGAGCGCCGCGGGACCGTTCACCGCGATCCATCCCAGCTTCACCTGCGGCAGCGCCGCCGACTTCGACAGGCCGCCGAGCCGGAAGGTCAGGCAGGATGGCGGCCCGGCGTCGTCTTCGCCGGGTCCGGCCGGCCCGAAGATGTAGTCCGCGAACACCTCGTCTACGATGAGCGCCGCGTCGCGCGCCGCGCACAGCGCCCTCAGTCCACTCCGTTCGTCGTCCGACAGCACCGATCCGGTCGGGTTGTTGGGACTGACGGCGAGCAGGGCTCGGGTCGAACCGTCCCAGGCAGCCTCGGACGCTATCGAAGTCGACCCACCAGCGGCCGTCGTAGAGGAGCTCGTATGGCATCGCGCTGACGCCGTCCAGCGCCGACAGATGGTCGAACAGCGGATAGCTGGGCGCCGGCACCAGCACCCGATCGCCGGCCGGTGCGCACAGCAGCTTGAACAACACCGAGTACGCCTCGCTGGTGCTCGCGGTGAGGACGATCCGATCCCAGGGCGCGAAGAGCGATCGGCGGGCATAATCAGCGGCGACGGCTTCGCGCGCGCTGCGCAGGCCGAACGGCTCCGGGTGGTACTCGGCGACCCCGGCGCTGGCGAGCGGCGCGAACAGGTGGGGTGGATAGGCGATCCCGGTGCGGGTCGGGTTGCTGATCGTCAGGTCGATCAGATCGCGTCCCGCCGCGCGCGCCGCGTCGAGCGCTTTCGAAAATGCGTTGCGCTGCAGCGGCGGTGGCACCCGCGCGGAGAACATACGGCATTATCTGATCATGTCTTCCATCACCCTTCGACTGGATGAGCTGTTGCGCTACACGGCGGGCGAGCGCGACAGGTGGCGGATCTGGCTCACCGCGCGTCCCCAGGCGATGGAGGCGGCCGTGCAGCCAGGTGGGGCACTGCCCACCGTCGGGAAGCTGATCGACCACATCTTTCTCGTCGAGCGGCGGCATCTGCAGCGTCTGATGGGCGAGGAGCTGTCGAGATCCACCGGCCTGACCGGCAGCAATGTCCCGCCGCTCTTCGACTACGGCGCCTCGGTGCGCCGCGAGCTCGAGCAGTTCGCCGGCGATCTCGATGCCGACGTCGCCGACGAGCTGCGGACGTTCGTGGTTCGCGAGCGGCAGGTCTCGATGACGTCGCGCAAGCTGTTGTTTCACACCCTGATCCACGAGATCAGGCACTGGGCGCAGATCGCGCTCGCCGTCCGCCTGGCCGGGCACGAGCCGCCGGGCGATCACGATCTCTTCTTCAGCAATGCGCTCCGCTGATGATTGAATCCCTCGTCCGGCTCGGATACGCGTCCAAGGCGTTCGTCTATGCGATCGTCGGCGTGCTCGCGGCCGCGGTGGCCCTGAATCGCGGCGGAAGAGTGACCGACACGCGCGGCGCGCTCCGCGTGATCCTGTCGCATCCCTTCGGGAACATCCTGCTCTTCGTGCTCGCGGTGGGACTGTGCGGCTACGGCCTCTGGCGCCTGCTCGACGCGTTCCTCGATCCGGAACGGCGCGGCACTGGTTTCCAAGGACTGGTCATCCGGATTGGCCACGTGATCCGCGGGGTGGTCTACGGCGGCCTCGGCATCGAGGCGTTCAGGCTGGCGCGCGGCCTGCGAGCGTCTCATGGCACCGACACCACGGTCCGGCTCTGGGCGGCGACGCTGCTGGCGCTGCCCATGGGTGACTGGCTGGTCGGCCTCCTCGGCGCCATCACCGCAGCCTACGGCGTGTCCGAAATCGTTGCCGCGATCAGGGACACCGACGACGAGACGAAGAATCTGACCGCGCTGGATCCGGCACGCCGGCGGCTCCTGACCCGGATCTGCCGTTTCGGCGTCGGCGCGCGCGCCCTGATCATCGTCGTGCTCGGCATCCTGCTGATGCGAGCCGCCTATCTGCACAACCCGCGCGCGGCCGCCGGCGTGCGAGGATCGATCCTGGAGCTGGCTGGCGCCGGGCCGGGCCGCTGGCTGCTGGCCTTCATCGCGTTCGGTCTGCTCGCGTACGCCGTCGATCAGGCACTGCACGCCAGGTACGGGCGGATCCGGTCGCCGCTGCGATGACGATCCGCGTCGCTCTCATGACGGTGGCCCTCGGCGCGGTGATCGCCGCGCCTCACGCGGCCTCGAGACAGCCGTCCTTCGACGTCGTTCCGGTGGGTGTGCGGTACGACCCCGATCCCGATCCGGTCCGCCGGAAGACCGATCTCGAAACCATCCAGCGCCTCCGGTTCACCGTCGTCGCCGTCCCCGACACCCTCAGTCCCGGCGCCTTGAAGATCGTCTGGATCGATCGGTTGCTCGCCGGAGCCGACGGTGCCCCATTGAGAGCTACGGCGGCGGACTTCGGCCTCGTGGCGGTAACGGCGCAGACGGCGCCGGACCGCGTCCGCGAAGCGGCCTGGACGCGACTCGCGGCGCGCGCAGTGGGCGTGATCTTCGACGGCTGGCAGACGCTGCAGAAGAACGACGGCGCGCTGGCCGAAGCGGCCTCTTTCGCCGAGGCGCTCGCCCTCAATCCTGCGCTGTACGCGCCGCTGCGGCGCGTCGACGCCACCGGCGACCGCGCGATCGCGATTGAGGGCGGCCAGGACGACGTCGAGGCACGCTGGCTGGAGTCGCCGGACGCGCTGCTGTTGATCGCCGTGAATCATGCCGCCGCACCGCGCGAGGTGACGCTGACGTTCCCGCCCGCCGTCCCGGAAGCGGTCTGGCAGAACATGCTGACGGGGACTTCGGTGAACTTCGTGGCTGGCCCGACTGGCCCGACCTACCAGCGCACGTTCAGTGCGCACGACGTGCTAGTGCTGATGATTCGGAAGCGGTGGAAATAGAACGCTTCCGCTTCCGCGGTCCGTAGTCCGTAGTCCGCTGTTCACGGTCCGTCAAATCTTTCAGAGGGTTCGAGACATCAGGGTTGAAGGCTTCGCATCGAGCTGGTTGGCGCGCGTTCGACCCCACGGCCTCGAGCGGCTGGCGACGGACCCCGCGAACCGCGAGCCCGCGGACTACGGAGACAGCGACAGCTACAATCACAGACGTGATCACGCTTTCCGATATTCACGCCGCTCGCGAGCGCATCGCAGGCGTCGCCAGCGTCACGCCGCTCATCGACGTCTCCGCGCACGCCGGGCGGCCGCTGCTGCTCAAGTGCGAGAACATGCAGCCGAGCGGCGCGTTCAAGATTCGCGGGGCCTACAACATGGTCGCGCAGCTGACCGCCGACGAGCGGCAGCGCGGCGTCATCACCTTTTCGTCGGGCAATCACGGGCAGGCCATGGCGCTCGCCGCGCGCGCGCTCGGGGCACCGGCGGTGGTGGTGATGCCGACCACGGCCCCGCGCGTGAAAGTCGACGGGGCGAGGGCCTACGGCGCGGAAGTGATCTTCGAGGGCACGACCTCGGCGGACCGGCGGGCGCGGGCCGAAACCGAGGCGGTGGCGCGGGGGCTCACGATCGTCCCGCCATTCGATCACGAGTGGATCATCGCGGGCCAGGGCACGGTCGGTCTGGAGATCCTCGACCAGCTGCCAGGCGTGGCCGCGATCGTGGTGCCGATCGGCGGCGGAGGGCTGATCGCGGGGGTCGTGGCGGCGGTCAAGCAGACCCGCCCCGGGGTCCGCGTCATCGGCGTCGAGCCGGAGGGTGCGGCCGCGATGCACGCCTCGCTCGCCGCCGGCCATCCGGTCACGCTGCCCAAGACCGCCAGCATCGCCGATGGGTTGATCCCGATGCGGCCGGGGGATCTGACGTTCGACTGCGTCAGCCGGCTGGGCGATGGCGTCGTGACGGTCACCGATGACCAGATCCTCGAAGCGGTGGTGTGGGCGTTCAGCCGGGCGAAAGTGGTCGCCGAACCGAGCGGCGCCGCCAGCATCGCCGCGGTGCTTTCGGGCGTGATCGATGCCAAAGAGCGGATAGAGGGCCCGATCGTGGCGATCGTCAGCGGAGGAAACGTGGGGGTCGACCGGATGATGGAGGTGGCTGGTCGCTGATTCAAATCCCTAATCCCTAATCCCTAATCAGCGAATCCCGAATCCCGAATCCCTGAGATCCCGACATCGGGGATTACGATTCGTTCCTGTTAACCCCCTCCCCCCCTGCGCGTATCTAGAGGGCATGAAGTCATCATCTTTCCGGTTCCCGCTCGGCGCCGCGGCGATCGCCCTCGGCCTGACCTGTTCGCCCCTCGTCGGGACGGCCCTGGGCCAGGCCGCCCAGGCCCAGGCGCCGAGACTGGAGCGCCCGAGCGCCGTCACCACCATGGACGCCCAGTCGACCCGCGAAGAGCTGATGCGGATTCTCGAGAAGCATCCGCCCTCGGTCGGCCGGGTCCTGAAGCTCGATCCGTCCCTGATGCGCAGCGAAAGCTACCTGGCGGCGTATCCGGAGCTGCGGGAATTCCTGACTCAGCACAGCGAGGTCCCGCAGAACTCGCAGTACTACCTCGAAGGCGTCCGGGTCTCCCCGAACGATGGCTACCAGCGTAACGACAAGCTCGAGCTGGCGGCGGCGGTGCTGGCGGGATTTGCCGCGTTCAGCGCGGCGGGCATCCTGCTGGGCACGCTGGTCTGGATTATCCGGACCGTCCTCGAACAGCGCCGCTGGAGCCGACTCTCGAAAATCCAGGCAGAAGTGCACTCCAAGCTGATGGATCGATTTTCGTCGAACGACGAGCTCATCACTTACGTCCAGACACCATCAGGCCGACGCTTCCTCGAATCGGGCCCCAGCCCGCTGCAGCAGGACATGGCGCCGGCCGTGGCGGCGCCGCTCTCGAGGATCCTGTGGTCGATGCAGCTCGGCGTGGTCCTGCTCGTCGCCGGCCTGGGGCTCTTGTTCCTGAGCGGGCGGGCGTTGTTCGAAATCCAGGAGATTTTCTACATCGCCGGGTGCATGGCCACCGCGGTCGGTGCCGGTTTCCTGGTCTCGGCGGTGGCGGCATACGTGCTCTCGCGCCGGCTTGGTCTGCTCGACCGGCCGGATCGGCACACTCCGGGGGCGGCGGAAAACCATGCGTGACTTGACGCTGACCGAAATCGAGCGGCTCCGCACCGAGGAGACCGACGCCACCGTACCGCTCGAAATGGACGAGGAATCGTTCCGCGGCTTCTACGACCGGACCGCCCGGAGCCTCCGGGCGTACCTGGCGCGGGTGACCGGCGACGGGGCGCTCGCCGACGATTTACTGCAGGAGGCCTATTACCGGTTCCTGCGGGCGCGCGGCAGTTACGAAGGGGAAGCCCACCGGCGCAACACGCTGTTCCGGATCGCCACCAACCTGATTCACGACAGCCGCCGCCGAGCCCGCGTCGCGCCGCTGATCGACACCTCGGGGCGCGAGATCGCCGATCGCCGAGACGAGGCGGCCGCCACCGAACGCGCCACCGACCTGCGGCGCGCGATGACGCACCTCAAGCCGCGTGAACGGGCGCTGCTCTGGCTGGCCTACGCCCAGGGCTCGTCGCACAAGGAAATCGCCGAATCACTTGGGCTGCGCACCGCCAGCGTCAAGCTGCTGCTGTTCCGCGCCCGGCGCCGGCTGGCCGGCCTGCTGACCGGCAGCCGCGGCGCGGCACAAGAAAGGAGCGGACTGTGAAGCTCCATTGTCCATTCGAGCAAGAGCTGCTGGACGCGGTCACGGCGCGCCGGTGGCCGGATCGGGCCGACGAGTCGCTGCGCAGCCACGTCGCCGGATGCGCGGTGTGCGCCGACGTCGCCGAGATTGCCGCGGCATTCTTCGAGGACCGCGACTGCGCCCGGGCCGAGGCCGTGGTGCCGACAGCGAGCGCCGTCTGGTGGCGGGCGCAGATTCGCGCCCGCGAAGAGGCCGCACGGCTGGCGGTCCGCCCGCTGCTGATCGTCCAGGTCATCGCGACCATCTGCGCCGCCTTCGGCGCGATCGCGCTGGCGCCCGCCGCTTCGGCCGGTATCCGTGGAGCGATTGCCACCATGGGCGGCCCGGAATGGCTCGCGCTGCCCCGCGACGTCAGCTTCTCCTGGCTGCTCGGCGCGGCCGCCTACACCACGCTGCCACTCATCGCCGCGGGGATTTGGGTGATTGTCGCGCCGGTGGTGGTCTATCTGGCGCTCGACGAATAACGTCAAATCCCAAGCTCCAAGCTCCAAATCCCAACCACTCCCAAATCCCAAAGTCCCAAATCCCCAGCTCAAGATCGCCGAGTCGCTGCAGGACGTGGGATTTGGAGCTTGGGAATTTGGAATTTGGAACTTGGGATTTCGAATTGGGATTTTGGAGCTTGGGAGTGGTTGGGATTTGGAGCTTGGAGCTTGGGATTTGACGCTATTTCCCCCGTGTAATAGCGACTCCCGGCCTCGCCTTCGTGTGCTCGCCGTTCTTCACCACCACCACGCCGTTGACCAGCGACGTAGGGAATGCCAGCCGCATAGGCGTGCGGTTTCTCGAACGTCGCCGCGTCTTTCACCCGCGCCGCGTCGAACACGATCACGTCGGCGGCGTAGCCCTCCTTCAACAACCCGCGGCGGTCGAGCCTGAAATGCCCCGCGGGGAGCGACGTCATCTTGCGCACCGCGTCCTCCAGGGCGATCACGTGACGGGTGCGGACGTACTCGCCCAGCACGCGCGCGTTGTTGCCGTAGCCGCGTGGATGAGGGGCGCCCTGGCCCGCGACCAGCACGCTCGCGTCCGAGGCGATCGCCACGAACGGATGCCGCATGATGCGGTTCACATCGTCGTCCGACATGAAGTGATAGACCATCGACGCGCCGTTGGCGAGCATCAGATCGCGAGCGGCCTCGAATTGCGCGTCGGCGGAGTCGGACCCCTTCAGCTTCGCCGCGACCTGCGCCATGTTGAGACCGTTCAGCGACGGGTTGGCGGCGTGTGAGGCGACCACCGCGAACGACAGGTCCTTGAGCCCGCGCTCCGCCAGAAGGCCGGCCATCTCGCGCTTGATGCGCGCCCATTGCTGCGGATCCTCCAGGCGCGCCGCCATCGCGGTCTGTCCTCCTTCGAGGGCCCACGAAGGAAAACGGATGCCGAGCGTCGAGCTCGCCGCGGTGTAGGCGTACTGGTCGGCCATCACGTCGACGCCGCGGCTGCGGGCGGCGTCGATCATCGCCAGCGCCTGGGCGCTGGCCCCCCACCGGCTCGGGCTGTCGACTTTCAGATGCGAGATCTGCACCCGCCCGCCGATAGTCGAGCCGACGCGAATCGATTCCTCCACCGCGGCCTCGAGCGCGGTCCCTTCGTTCCGCATGTGGGTGGCGTAGACCCCGCCGGCATTACCCGCGACGCGCGCCAGGTCGATGATCTCCGGCGTCTTCGCGTAGGTCCCAGGCACGTACTGGAGGCCGGTGGAAAAGCCGACCGCACCGTCTGCCATCGCGCGCCACACCAGCGAGCGCATGCGGGTCAGCTCCGGGATCGACGGCAATCGACTGGCCGTCCCCATCACCTCGGCACGCACCGTGTTGTGGCCGATCAGCGTCGCGAAGTTCACCGAAGCGCCGGCCCGGCTGATGTTCGCCAGCGCTTCGCCGACATCCAGCGCCGACGAGCCGCAGTTGCCCGCGATGATCGTGGTCACCCCCATCCGCACGAAGTTGTCCGCGAGCGGGTGATCGGCCAGATCGTCGGCGTGCGTGTGCACGTCGATGAAGCCCGGCGCCACGATCAGCCCGGCCGCGTCGATCACCTCTCGCGCCTCGCCCCGGGCGATCGTGCCCATCGCCGCGATCCGCCCCTGAGCGATCGCCACGTCCACCCGCCGCGCCGGCTGGCCGGAGCCATCCACCACCTGACCGCCGACGATGGCGAGGTCGTAGCGCGCCGGCTGCGGCGCGCCGAGCACCATCACGATCGCCGTGATCCCGGCCAGGATCTTCATGCCGGGGTCCCCGCGACCGGCTTCGTCATCAGGCTGACCAGCGATCCGACCACGACGACGGCGATTACGCCGATCGGGTTGTGCCACAGAAACGAGATGCCGCTGGTCGCCGGGTGGAGCGCCACCACCGCCACCACCGCCATGCCGGCGATCAGCCCGACGAAGGCGCCGGTGCCGGTTGCCCGCCTGAACCCGAGCGCCAGCACGAACACACCGAGCAGCGACCCGTAAAAGAACGACCCGAACCGGTTCACCACTTCGATGAGTGACCCGAGCCCGGCCGCATACATCGCCACGATGCAGGCGACGATCCCCCAGAAGCCGGTCAGCCGCTTCGAGACCGACAGGTAGTGCGCGTCGGTGGCGGTCGGCTTCAGCAGCCGCCGGTAGATGTCGATCACGCTCGAGGTCGCGAGCGAGTTCAATTCCGCGGCGATCGACGACATCGCCGCCGCGAAGATCGCCGCGATGATCAAACCCACCATGCCGATCGGCAGCCGGGTCGTCACGAACGTGGGAAACACGTAGTTGACGTCGGGGGCGGGGGTGTCACCGGTGCGATCGCGATAGCGCTCGTCGCCGGTCACCTCGCGCACCAGCTGCGCGGCCCTGGCCCGGATCGCTTTGACTTCGGCGTCGGTGGTGCGGAACGCGTCGGCGGCCGTGGCTCTGACTGGACCGTCGCCGGCGTCGGCGAGCGCCGCGGCGGCGCCGCGCCGGGCCTGGAACGCCGCGCCGAACTCGGCCTCCAGCCGCTGGAACTCGGCCGCGCGCTCGCTCGACGCGATCTGCTCCGCGTGCACCCGGTTGAACAGCATCGGCGGCTGCTGGAACAGATAGAACACGAACACCAGCACGCCGGTCAGCAGCACCAGCGCCTGCAGCGGGATCTTGACGAACGCGCTCATCATCAGCGAGTCGCGCCCTTCCGCCACCGACTTGGCGGTCAGGTAGCGCTGCACCTGGCTCTGATCGCAGCCGAAATACGACAGCATCAGGAACAGCCCGCCGAGCAGACCCGACCAGAAGGTGTAGGTCTGGCTCCAGTCGAAGCGGAAGTCGACCGCCTTCAGACGTCCGGCCGCGCCGGCCACGTGCATCGCCTCGCCGAAGCTGACATCCCCCGGCAGCCCCAGGATCAGCGCGAGGATCACCGCCACCAGGCCGACGACGATGACCACCATCTGTTTGACGTCGGTCCAGGTCACCGCCTGGACGCCGCCGACCATGGTGTAGACCGCGGTCGGAAGGCCAATCGCGAGGATCGTCAGGGTCAGGTTCCAGCCGAGGATGATCGACAGGATCACCGCCGGCGCCGCGATGATCACCCCACAGGACAGCCCGCGCGAGCACAGGAACAGCACGCTCGCCAACGTCCGCGTCTTCAGATCGAAGCGGCGTTCGAGGTACTCGTAGGCGGTGTAGACGCGGGCGCGATAGAAGAACGGCACCAGCGTCACGCTCAGGATGATCATCGCGATCGGCAGGCCGAAATAGAACTGCACGAACCGCATGCCGTCGGCGTAGCCCTGCCCGGTGGCGCCAACCAGCGTGATCGCACTCAGCTGCGTCGCCATCACCGACAGGCCGACCGCCCACCACGGCAGGCTGCGGTTCGCCAGCAGATAGCCTTCGACCTTGTCCGAGCCTTCGGTACGGCGCACGCCGTCCCAGACCATCCACACCAGGTAGGCGGCGACGACGGCCCAGTCAAGAATGTGCATCGGCTAGGCGAACGCGCGGCCGAGCAGCCACAGCGCGATGATGGTCAGGACTTCACAGACGACGACCAGCGCGTACATACGCGTGGCCGGAGCATCAGAGGACATCAAAGGGAATTATCGGCGACAAATCCCAAGCTCCAAATCCCAAATCCCAACCACTCCCAAATCCCAACTCCCAAATCTAATTCCCAACTCCCAAATCCCAGCGCAAGATCGCCGAGCAGCTACGACACATGGGGATTTGGGATTTGGGATTTGGGATTGGGATTTGGGAGTTGGGACTTGGGAGTTGGGAATTAGATTTGGGAGTTGGAGCTTGGGAGTGGTTGGGATTTGGAGCTTGGATCTTGGGATTTGACTAAGCCACCGGCGAGCCCAGCCCGTCGTCCACCTTGTAGGCCGGACGACGCGGACGCGAGATCCGGCCGGTGCCGAGCACGAAATCCGCATCGGCGTCGACGTCGCTGCGATCGACGTGGATCACGCCGGGCTGGCGGACGATGGCTTCGCCTTCGCGCAGCGTGAGCTCGACACGATAGTCGCCGGGATCGAGGGTCACCGAGAAGCCGCCGGCCTGGTTGGTGGTGACACGCCGGCGCTGATTGGTTGTGAGGTTGATCACGTCGACGATTCGTCCGTCGATCGCCGTCGTCCGTTCGGGTCCGCGGATGGTGCCGCTGATGGTGGCCCCGGCCGCGCCGGCGGGTCCTGGAGCGTGGAGCGGCGGAACCGCCCTGCGGCATCCGGCGGCGGCATAAATGGTCACGAGCCCGACCGTAAGCCAGAACAGAGAAACCCAGAGGAAACGGTAGCGGTCGGAAGCCGGGCGGGTCAGGGTTCGAGCGCGCACATCGCCTGGTTGTGCAAACCGAAGGCCGCCTCGTATGGCACCCGACTTGCGATTTACAGGCTCAAGAGGAGGAATCTTGAGCAAACGAACAGTAGGGCTTCTGGCTGGATTGGTCGGTTCAGCGGTTGGCGCCTGGTGGTGGGCCCGGCAGCGAAGCACATCCGCGCACGCCGACCAGCTGCGGCTGACCCCGGCGCGCGACCACGGCACCACAATCTTTCACAACACCCCGACTCCGGTGGAAGGCGACATCCTCTGAGTGTGTAGTGGCGGGGTCAGACGGGGTCAGACCCCGGTCTGACCCCCGTCACCAATCCCGATCAGCCGCATCAGCCGCAGCGCGTTGCGGGACGTCGCCAGGCCGGGCCGCAGCCGGTAGTCGAAGGTCATACCGCCGTGCTCGTCCACCAATTCGGTGAAGTGGACCAGCCGCGCCGCCGTATCGAGCGGCTCTTCCCCGGCCAGCCCCAGATCGTGCGTGGTCATGACGCCGATCGCACCGGCGTCCAGCAGGTGGCGCGCGACACCGCGGACCGCGATCGCCCGCTCGCCGGTGTTGGTGCCCTGCAGAATCTCGTCGAGGAGATAGAGCACCACGCGGCCCTCCCCAGGATCCCGGGCGCGATCCAGCACCCCTTTCAAGCGCGCCAGCGCCGCCATGAAATACGAGAGGCCCTGCTCGAGCGAGTCCTGCACCCGGATGCTGCTCTCGATGTCCGCGGTCGGCATCCTGAGCGAGAGGGCGCACACCGGACCGCCCGCCTGCGCGAGCACGGCGTTGAGCCCGATTGAGCGCAGCAGGGTGCTCTTGCCCGACATGTTGGAACCGGTAATCAACAGGAGGGTTCCCGGAGGTCCGACGGTGACGTCGTTGCCGACCCGCCGCTCGTCGTGAATCAGCGGGTGGCCGAGACTGGCGGCGTGGAGCTCCTTGCGGTCGTCGGTGCGCGCGTCGACGACCTCGGGCAGGCACCACTCGGGATTGTCGGCCTTGATCTGCGCCAGCGCGCTCAACGCATCCAGCTCTCCCACCGCGTCCATCCAGCCGCGCACCGCCGACCCCACCTGCCGCCGCCACGCGGCCAGCGCGAAGAACACGTGAAAGTCCCAGAGCGTGAGCGCCTGGATCGGGAAGTGGAAGATCGCGGCGCCGGCGCGCAGCTGGGCGAAGCCCAGGATGCGGGTCAAGCGGCGCAGGCAGGCCGGGGCATCACGTCCCGATCCGGTCAGCCGCGATCGGATGTCGCCGAGACGCGGCGCGGCGTGCGGTGTGCGAAGCGCATGCGCGAACAAGTCCGAATACCGCGCGAAGGCCTGATCCACGATGAGCGCGCGATCGAAGTCACGGTGGACGTGCAGCGCGGTGACGAACGAGAGGATCATGCCGGCGACGATCGGGATCAGCCAGTACGCGCCGCCGCCGTCGGTGGCGGCGTCCAGCGCGATCAGGCCCCAAATCGACACGGTGATCACCATGACCGCCACCCGCAGCCGGATCGCCGCCTTGGGCGTGAACGGCCCCGTGCTCTCGGCCCAGCTGAGAAAGGCTTCGAGCTCGGGGCGGCGGACTCCGGCGACGAGACGCCCGTGCGCCGCCAGGTGTTCGCGCCATTCGACCGCTGCCGCCAGTTCGATCACCGCCAACTGGCGTCCGGCGACCTCGACCGCCGGCGCCGCGCCGAGCACCCAGCGCTGGAGCGTCAAGGCCCCGGCCGCGGTGGCCGGGGGACCGAGCCACTGCAGCAGCGACGCCCGGCCGAACAGATCGAGGTCGTGCGCGTATGGGTGACGCTCGATGCCGGGGGGCGGGTCGGGCGCGGGCGGCAATCGATCCCAGGCCCGGCCAATCCGCGCCAGCGCATGGAGATTCACGGTGCGCAGGGCATCGTGCCAGGCGACCCGCTGCTCCACGCGCGCATGCCAGACGACCAGCACCGCGAAGATCAGCAGCAGCGCGAACCCACCGGTCAGCGCCGCGGACGAGAAGGTGCGGGCGCCCGCGACGGCGAGCAGCGCGACGCCAGGAACGACGGTCGCCAGACGCAGACGCGAGATGCGGGTGGAGACGACCGCTTCCGCATCCCGGCGAGCCGTGTGCGCGGCCACCTGCCGCTCGTAGTGAGCGATCACGCGGGCTTTCGCGCGTCGATGTTGAGGCGCCAGTAGTCCAGCGTGAACGCCGGAGCATCCCCGGCGGCGCGTGCCGTCAGGTCCTGCGTGAACGGCGCCCGCAGGCCGAGCGGAAGGCGTTCGAGATGATGACGGATGCAGACGCACGAGACGAAGTCGGCGTACCGTTCCGCGGTGCCCAGATCGACCGGTGCTTCCTCGAGCCAGGTCTCGACCGCGGTCAGCCCGGCGCCGTCCAGCCGGCTCGCGGTTCCTTCGGCGTCGGCGAAATTCCAGGGACCCCGCCAGCCGGCGAAGTGCTCGCGGTAGGCCGGCAGTGCCATCACCACCTCGGCATGTTCGAGCATGCGCTGCAGGTTCCCTTTGCCGCCGCACTGGGCCACGAACCGTCCCCCGGCCGCGAGCGCGGTGGCCACGCTGCGGAACACCGCCGGATGATCGTCAATCCAGTGCAGGGTCGCGGCGCTGAACACCGCGTCGAAGACGCCGGCGAACGGCAGCGCGGCGCCGTCGCCATGGACGAAGCCGACCGGTGAGTGTGAATCCTCGCCGCCGGCTCTGGCCACCGCAAGCATCGCGCCCGAGCGGTCGAGCCCGACCACTCGCGGCGCCGGTGCGCCGCCGGCCGCCTTCACGATCTCCAGCGTCAGCCGTCCGGTTCCGCACCCGAGATCGAGGATGCGCTCGCCTGCGGACGGCTTCAACCGCGCTATCACCCGCTGTCCCCAGTCGAACTGCGGCTCGGACACCCGGTGATACCGCGCCGCATCCCAATCGCTCACAATCTCTCCATCGGCGGGGCCTGGCCACCTTCGCCAAGGCTACGGTGGTCCGCCATAGCGTCAGCGACGGCGGCAGGCCCCGCCCTACACGTCAAGCTGGCTGGTGCTTCCACCGCGCCGAGCCCCGAACCCGCGAGCCCGCGAACCGCGAACCCCCGGAAGCATTTGTAGCGCCGGGGTCTTCAGACCCCGGCGATCCCCATTAGAGTAAAGCCGACGATCACCGGCAAGCGTCCAATCCGCGAGGTACACATGCGGCTCGCTTCAGTCCTGGCCACCACGTTTCGGCGTTCGTTTCTCTTCGTGGTTCTGCTCGGTCCGCTCACCGGCCTCAGCGGCCAGGCGCCGGCACGGCCGCCGGCCGTGGCGCCGCCGGCGAAGCCGGCAGAGCCGGTGGTCACCGGCGTCAGCCTGGCCGAGCTGACGTGGCCCGTGGCCGAACGGCGCCTCACGCCGGAAACCGTGATGGTCCTGCCCCTCGGCGCCGCCGCGCTGCAACACGGCCTGCACCTCAAGCTCGGGAACGATCGCACGCTGGCCGACTACTTCACCAGCCGCCTCCTCCAGCTCGCCGACGTCGTCGCGGCACCGCCGCTCCCGTATCACTACTTTCCAGGATTCGCCGAGTACCCCGGCTCCACCTCGCTGTCGTTGACCACCGCGCGCGACCTGACGGCGGACGTCGTGCGCAGCCTCGCGCGCAGCGGGCCACGACGGTTCTACGTGCTGAACACCGGCGTTTCCTCCGCTCAGGCGCTGGCCGCCGCCGCGAAGCTGCTGGCGTCGGACGGGATCCTGCTGCACTACACCGACTGGCGCGCCCACCTGGCCGAAACGCGAGGCATGCAGCGGCAGCCGGGCGGCAACCACGCCGACGAGATCGAAACGTCCATGATGCTCTACATCGACCCGTCGGCCGTGAACATGCCGAGCGCGCAGCCAGATTACAACCCGGCGATGAGCACGCCATTTCAATTGACGCGACGAGAGGGGGGACGCGGAACGTATTCGCCGACCGGCGCGTGGGGCGATCCCTCGCTCGCGACCCGGGACAAAGGGCGCGTCGTCGTCGAAGGGCTGGTGGGCGCGATCCGCACGGACATCGAGAGTCTGCGAAAGGCGTCGCTGCCGTTCGCCGGTTCCCCTGCGGCAACTCCGGCGCCGGCGAGCGTCCGGCCGCCCCAGTCCCCCTCGCGCCCCACCAACGGGGAGTGCCAGCCCGGCGACGATCGGACCATCCGGGCGCTCGGCCCCGCGTTCCAGCTCGCGTGGGCCAACCAGGACGTCGATCGCATCGTCTCGTTCTGGTCCGCGGGGGGCGACATGGCGCACCCGGATGGCCTGGTCGAGAGCAACGCGAAGATCATCGGGGAAAACCGCGCCTACCTTTTCAGGCAGCCGGAGTACCGGCATTCGAGGCACTACCTCTCCTTCGGCACCATTCGCTGCATCACCCCCGACGTGGCGATCGCGGACGCCAAATGGGAGCTCCGCGGCATGACCGACGCGAAGGGAGAACCGGCGCCATCGGCCGAGGGCTTGTGCACGCTGGTGCTGATGCGCCAACGCGGCCTCTGGCTGATCGAGGCCTGGCGCTACAACGTGAAGCCCGAAACCCCGCCGAACGCGCCAATCTTCCTCAAGAAGCCTGGGTTCCTGCCCCGGGTCAGATGAGTGCGCGCGTCGGTCACCCCACTCTTAGCGGCGCTGGTTAACCTCTCAATCGCGGCACACAAGCTTCTCAGCGAGGGCAGTGAGCTTTAACAGGAGGTCAGGAGGACGGAAAGTTCTTCTGTCTCCCGGAGGACGCGGCGGCCCTGGGTCAAAATGCCGTCGCCCGGCCGGCCCGCGCGGTTTCCGAAGCAATTCGCGTGGCCGTAGTTGCTTCTTTCGTCGCGGCATGCGGGTTGTGCTGGCGGACGACCTGGAGCGCTGAAGGAACGGGTGATCGCCTGCGGCATCGAAGTCCACCGGGCGCTTGGGCCAGGCTTGCTCGAGTCGATCTATCAGGACTGTATGACGATTGAATTGCGAGCGGCGGGACTGCTGTTGAGCGAGAGCGCGAGTAGCCATTCAGTACGAGATCAGACGGTTGGCGCTCTCTCAAGGTGGATCTCGCCGTCGAGCATCGGCTCATCGTCGAGATCAAAGCCGTGGAGCGTCTGCATCCCGTCTTCATGGCGCAGGTGATCACGTATCTGAAGCTGACGGGCTTTCCGGTCGGCCTGCTCATGAACTTCAACACTGAAGTCTGAGAGCTGGCCTGAAGACCTGGTGCATCCCGACCTCTATAAACAGCCGACCGTCGCCAGTGCCCCGAGAACAATGAATTCCGGTCCTCCTGACCTCCTGTTAAAGCAGCCTCGCAACCTGCCCGATGTGCCGATTTTTGGTGGGGTGAAAGCCGTGGAAACCAGCTAGATCGCCGCTTCTCTCCGCCACCGCGGCATCAACCCGAGCGCCGCGGCCAGGAACAGGGCATTGGGCGCCCACGCCGCCAGGATCGGGAGGGCGACGCCCTGGGTCAGGTACCAGTCGGACACCCACAACGCGCTGTAGTAAAAGAACGGCACCGTACACCGCGAGGGCGGCGGCGGCGATTGCGCCTCGGATGCGTGGGCCACTGACAGCGCGAAGACACCCAACGGGATCGGCGCGAACGACAGCGCCCACCGCAGGTGGTAGAGCCGCATGGCGGCGGCATCGGTCCGCTGGCCGAGCGCCGTGAACCCCAGCTCGTTCAGGCCCGGCTCGAGGTGGACACGGCGACCGGTGAGCTGTGCGTGGACCAATTCCCGGAACGCCTGGTTCGCGCCGCGGCATGCCCCATTCGATCACCGCCCAGACGGCGGCGCTGGCGACGAGAGCGATCGCCACCACGCCATACAGATCGCGGCGTGTCACCCGACTGGCCCGCATCGCGTAGAGAATGCCGATGCACATGGCGGCGGGAATACTCAAGGGCAGCGCCTGGGGGATCAGCAGGAGTACCAGCATCGACCGAAACGCCCAGCCCACCCTGCGAGCCGAGCCCGCTGAACAACGGCGGCATGGTCAGCGCGGCGGTGAACAACGCCAGCATGACCAGGGAGACGCCGATTGCGCGACGGAGCCTGGCTCCCTCTGGCGGCGGCTGACCGACCGACAGCACGACGTGCAGGCTCAGCGCTTTCCAGAACGCGACATACGTCGAGAGCAGCAATCGTCGCCGGCGCCAGGCGTTCGCCGTCACCCAACGCCGCGTACTCCGCCTGCAGATCGGCCACGATCGGATCGACCAGCCGCTCCATCGTCTGCGGCCCGCAGAACCGCGTCGCGATGGCCCTCAGCCAGTATCCCGGCGCCCTCACTGCGCGAACCTCATTCGGAGGCGCCGGTGCGCCGAGGTCCAGGCGGCCAGCAGCTCCCGTCCATAGGCGGTCGGCTCATAGAGGCGACGAGGCATGCCGCCCTGCGACGGCGGCTCCTCCTCCAGGTGCGACACGAGGTACCCCTTCGTCTCCATGCGCCCGAGCGTGACGTAAACAGTGCCCCGCTTCAGCGCACCCTCGGAAGCCGTCACCAGCTCCAGCCCGTACATCTGCCGCGCCCGCCCGAGCAGCTCGAGAATCAGCCGTTCCTTGTCCGAGAGCGACGCCAATCGATCCGCCATGCGGCGCAGTCTTACATGTTGTAAGACTGCCGTCAAGCGAGCTGCCCGCTGCTCGGCGGACCGCGATGCTTTCAGCGGCCGCTGGGTTAATTCGATGGCCAGTCTTTACAGGAGATCAGGAGATCAGGAGAGAAACCAAATGATTCTGTCTCCTGAACTCCTGGCCTCCTGTTGAAGCCGTCGCGCGAATAACCCGCGTGTGCAGGGATCCAGAGGTCACCGTTGCCAAATGGCGGCTCCCGTGGCGCGCGGATCGATAATCTCGGCATGCGTCTGATCCTCAGCGTGATTCTTGCGGTCGGTGCACTGTCCGTCGCGGCGGGGCCGACGGCACAGCAGCCGGAGTCGTTCGACACCATCATCCGCGGCGGCACCGTCTTCGACGGCAGCGGCAGTCCCGGGGTGCGCGCCGACGTCGGGATCCGCGGCGACCGCATCGCCGCGGTGCGCGACCTGTCGGCGGCCAAAGCCGGAACGGTCGTCGATGCGACCGGTCTCACGGTCGCGCCCGGGTTCATCAACATGCTGTCGTGGTCGACCGAGTCGCTGCTGGTCGACGGCCGCTCGCAGGGAGAGATCCGTCAGGGTGTGACCACGCAGATCTTCGGCGAAGGCAGCTCGATGGGCCCGCTCAACGAGGCGATGAAGAAGCGGATGGTCGAGCAGATGGGCGACCTCAAGTTCGACATCACCTGGACGACGCTGGCCGAGTATCTGGGGGAGCTGCAGCGGCGAGGCGTGTCGCAGAACGTCGCGTCGTTTCTCGGGGCGACCACGGTGCGCGAGCACGTCATCGGTCTCGCGGATCGCAAGCCGAGCGCGGCGGAGCTCGACGCGATGCGTGACCTCGTGCGGCGAGAGATGGAGGCGGGGGCGCTCGGGATCGGGTCGTCCTTGATCTATGCGCCGGCGTTCTACGCCTCGACCGACGAGCTGATCGAGCTGTGCAAGGTCGCGGCGAAGTACCGCGGCAAGTACATCTCGCACGTCCGCAGCGAAGGCAACCGGCTGGTCGAGGCGATCGAAGAGCTGATCCGCATCAGCCGGGACGCGCGGATTCCCGCCGAGATCTATCACCTCAAGGCGGCCGGCGAGGCGAACTGGCCGAAGATGCCGCAGGTGATCGCGATGATCGAGCAGGCGCGGCGGGACGGGCTCCGCATCACCGCCGACATGTACACCTACACGGCCGGCGCGACCGGGCTCGATGCCTCGATGCCGCCATGGGTCCTCGACGGTGGTTACGAGGAGGCGTTCAAGCGGCTGCGCGATCCGCAGATCCGCAAGAAGATCGCCGCCGCCATCCGCACGCCGTCCCGCGAGTGGGAGAACCTCTACCTGGCGGCCGGGTCACCGGACCGGGTGCGGCTGGTGGAGTTCAAGTCCGACGCCCTGAAGCCGCTGACCGGCAAGACCCTCGCGGAGGCGGCCCGGCTGCGCGGCGAAGACCCGGTCGAGACCATCATGAACCTCGTGGTCGAGGATCGATCGCGGGTCGGCACGGTGTACTTCGATGATGTCCGAGGACAACCTGACCATGCAGATTCGTCTGCCGTGGGTGTCGTTCGGATCCGATGCCGCCTCGATGGCTCCCGAACCGCCGTTCACGAAGTCGGGGGCGCATCCCCGCGCCTACGGCAACTTCGCGCGAGTGCTCGGGAAATACGTTCGCGACGACAAGGTGCTGACCCTCGCCGACGCGATTCACCGGATGAGCGGCCTGCCCGCGACCAACCTCGAGCTCGATCAGCGCGGCTTCCTCACCCCCGGCAAATTCGCCGACGTCGTCATCTTCGATCCGGCGACCGTGGCCGACCGCGCCACGTTCGAATCGCCGCACCAGTACTCGGTCGGCGTGCGGGACGTGCTGGTGAACGGCGTGGTCGTGCTGCGGAACGGCGAGCACACGAACGCGCGCCCGGGCCGAGCGCTGTGGGGCCGCGGAAGAGTTTTTGCGCGGTAGACGCCGTTTTCTGTCTTCTGTCTTCTGTCTCCTACCTCCTACCTCCTACCTCCTGCCTCCGCCTCGTCTTTGACGTGCTCCAGCACGCGCTCATGAATGGCGTGCAGGATGGTGTCGGCGAGCACGTTCCAGTAGATCGACGGCCGCATGTCGAGGAAGTACCAGGTGCGTCCTTCGAGCCGCGTCCGCGACGGCGACAGCGCGATCAAGCGGAACTCGCCGCGCGACGTGCGGAAGAACCCGTCGAGATGCGGCGCATAGACGCGGGAATACGGGCTCCATTCCCGGAGCGGCGGCGGCTGACGGACCACGTCGAAGGCGAGCGTCCTCGGCTCGTCCCAGACGGTGATCGGCTCGACGAACGCGCCGGTCGTGAACTCGCAGTGGCGCACCGCGCCGACGCCGGTGCCGTCGATGCGGGCGCGGAGCGGATACGCCAGCCCGAAGCGGAAGTACCACGCCGGCGGGCGTTGAATCTCGCGGAACGACACCACATGCTGCCAGACCGTGCTCGCGGGTGCGTCGATCTCCACCGAGGTCAGCACCATGCGAGCAGCGCTGGCTGGCATCGCGGCTTCGATTCCGGCGCCGAGCGGCACCGCCATGAGGATCAGCGTGAGATGCCCCAGCGACGGCGGCTGCTCCCGATGGGCGAGCAGCTGTCCCGTCAGCGAGCCCATGATCGCGATTGGCGCGGCGACGGGGAACGCCATCACCAGGCAGACGGCGCCTTCGATCGCAAAGAAGATGATGGCGCCGCCAATCGCCGCCAACGCCGCCAGACCAATCCACACCGTCTGCCTGCGGCTGCGGGGCGCGATGCGGTTGGCGACCAGCGCGCTGATCATGCCGGCCACGAACGGTGCGCCGAGAAAGACCGCGGCGCCGTAACTCTTCAAGACGAGGATGCCGAGGACCACGGTGAACACGCCCGCCGCCGCACCCGCGAGAATCCCCCACGTGGTGCTCGGCCCGCTGTCGCTGGGAGCGAGCCCGGGCTCGGGCGGCCGCTCCGGCCTGGCGAACACCTTGGGCGGGCGTGGCGCACGAGACGGGGCGATCGCCAGCAGCGCCATCAACAGGTAGTTCAGCAACGGCACGAAGAAGGTCACCACGACGCCGGGAAAGATGTCGGCATCGAGCGCCCGGCGGGCGCTCAGGACCACGCCGATCCAGAGGAACGGCAGCGTCCACAACAGCAGAAACAGGTTCAGCGCCTCGGGGAACTCCGCCATCTTCGCCGCGTTGAAGCTGATCATCGGCAGCAGATAGTCGGCGGGCGTCCAGAAGACGCCGGCGAAGATCGCGATCGCGCTGGCATCCACGGCGTACTTCAGGGCCATCAGCGACGCGCCGTAGGTCAGGTAGGTGCGCCGATCGATCGGCGACTCAGGCGGGCCGAAGAGCAGCCGGAGCACGAGTGATAATCGCACAATGCACATCGAGCACCATCGCTGGTACTCACCCCGGCTTGGCTGGGACATGGGCGTGGCGGTCTTCGGCCACTGGGGACCGCCGATGCTGGCCTTTCCCACCAGTCACGGCGACGAATGGGAGCTGCAGCGTCAGGGGCTGCTGGACGCCATCGCCGACTTCATCGACGCCGGCCGCGTCAAAGTGTTCTGCGTCGGCTCGAACAACCACGACTCGTTCCTCAACAAGGCCGCGCACCCGTTCCACCGCAGCTGGCGCCAGCGCATGTTCGACGAATACATCCGCGACGAGGTCGTGCCGTTCGTTCATACGCACTGCCAGTCGCCGGGAGTGCCGATCACGACGTTCGGCGCCTCCCTTGGCGCCTACCACGCCGCCAACACGCTGTTCCGCTATCCGCACCTGGTGAAGCGCTGCTATGGCTTCTCGGGCGTCTACGATCTGCGCCGGTTCATGGACGGGCTCTACGACGACAACTTCTACTTCCACAACCCGGTCGACTACATGGCCAACATGACCGACGGCTGGTACCTGCAGCAGCTGGCGAGCTGCGAGATCCGGCTGGTGACCGGCTCCGGCCCATTCGAAGACAGCCGCCACACCTACGCGTTCTCGAGCGTGCTCGCGCGCAAAGGGATCCGGCACTACGTCGACGATTGGGGGCCGGAGGGCGGGCACGACTGGCCCTACTGGAAGCGGATGCTGAGGGAATACGTGGGGTGGTGGTGACTTCGCAGTCGCGGTCCGCGGTCCGCAGTCCGGCGAATCACCCCTGCTGCTTGGAGACGCGATCCGGGCCATTCGCGACGCCAGCATTTACAGGAGGGCCAGGAGTTCAGGAGAAAGAACTTATGTTTTCTTCCTGATCTCCTGGCCCTCCTGTGAAAGCTCTCAGGCCATCGAGTTGCCCGTTGCCGCTGAAAGCGCCCAGTCCGTCGAACCGATCGGTCAACGCCCAGTCCACCGTGGTTGATTCCTGACTTCCGGACCGCGGACCCGGACCGCGGACCGGACCACGGTCTCGCGTCTCAGACCCGCGTCAGCGAAGGCTCCCGCAGATCAAAGCGATCGAGCAGATACCTCCCCGTCGGCGATCACCTGTTCGTCGTCGATCCACACGTTGCAGTCGCGGGTCAGCACGTCGACGTGGGTCTTCGATTTCCAATCGGCGTGGGTCTGGCTGCCGTAGGGATCACCGAAGGCCAGGTGCACGCCCGGGAAACTTCTCGTCCTGGAGCAGGATGCCGATCATCCGGCGGAGCTCGTAGTTGGTGCCGAACGCGAGCTCGCCGACGCGGTTGCTGTTCTCGTCGGCGTGGCAGTACTCCCAGAAGTCCTGCTGCAGATCGTGGCGCTCGCAGCGAGCGTCGACCAGCCGGCCGCCGCGGATTTCCAGGGTCAGCGGCGTGGCCTCGAGGCTGCCGTATTTGCCGTTGAAGTAATCGCCGGCGGTCCCGTCGCAGACGAAGGTCCCGTCCACCGAGGCCGGCGTGGTGAACACCTCGCCGGCGGGCAGGTTCGACCAGTAGCGCGGGTTGATCAGCCCGCTGGTCTTCACCCACGCCAGCGACGGATTGAAGGTCGCCGTGAAGTCGGTGCCGCCCGGGGTCTTGACGGTGAGGGTGACCGCCGTCCGCATCCGTTCGCACAACTGCTGGCTGAGCCGATCGACCAGCCGGTAATCCGCGCGCAGGCCTTCACGCATGATCTGCGGCGTGACTCCGATCATGTGCGCGTAGCGGATGCGGCGCCGCTCCACCAGCCCCACGATCGCCATCCGCGCGGGAAGCTCCCCCTGCTGAGGCTGCACGCACAGAATGCCGGCATCCGCCTGCTCGAGCGCCTCGAGCACCCGCGCCGGCGCGCTCAGCATCGGGCGCGACGAGACCGATTCGATGAGCACCGCGTCGGTCCGCGCCTCGTGCTGCGTCAACGCGGCCTCGAGACTCGCCGCCACCGCGCCACTCGCCTCGTCTGCGATCAGCGCCACGCGCTCGCCCGGCTGGATGGCCAGACAGATGCCGACCGCGTTCAGCGCGCCAGGCATCAAATCCTGCGGAGGAGGGCCAAAGACCATCTACAGATTGTACGAGTCAAATCCCAAATCCCAAGCTCCAAGCTCCAACCACTCCCAAGCTCCAAATCCCAACTCGAAATCCCAACCTCCAATTCCCAACGACGACAAGTTCCGAGGCGCTGGGCGAGAGGAGTTGGGAGTTGGGCGTTTGGGCGTTGGGCGTTGGGCGTTGGGCGTTGGGAGTTAGGACGTTGGGAGTTGGGCGTTGGGAGTGGTTGGGATTTGGGATTTGGAGCTTGGGATTTGACTCAGCCCCCACCACGAACGCCGGCACCTGCCCACCGCCGGAAGTGACGTTGGCCAGCCCGGTGGTGCTGAGGCGGGTCAGATACCCGCCCAGCCGGCCGCGGAACAGGTAAGGGGCGAGGTCGACCAGCATGTCGCGCATCGTCACGCGCCCGGCGTCGTCGAAGTGGGGGAACACTTCGCGGCGCACCGGGATCCGTTCCTGGAGCACCCAGGTGCCCGGCGGATCCGCGAGGGCCTTCTGCAGGGCCGCTTCCCATTCGCTCCCGGGCGCCTCCCAGCCGAGCATCACGCCGGTGCCGCCGAACTCGTCGTTCGGCTTGAGCACCAGCTGCTCGCGATCGGTTCGCGCGAGCTCGAGCAGCGACGCCTGGGCGCCGCCGCGCTCGGTCCGGACGTCGGCCACCAGCCGCGTCCACGGAACGTGGGCGCGCACGATCGCCTGCTCGCCCGGAGACAGCAGAGCGGCGTGGACCGGATCGGTGAGCACCGCGAAGAACGCTTTCTTGTGCGGAAGCTTGCAACGGAAAGTGTTCGCCACGCAGGCGGCGCGCTTTTCGTATGCGGCGACCAGCGCTGCGCAGTCGTCCGGCCGGGCCAGGATGTCGTTGATGAGCACCCGCCGGTAGACGAGATCGATCGCCCGTCCGTCGGCCCGCAGCACGCCGCCGTCGAACACGAGGTCGCGCGGATCGCAGACCACGGTGGGCACGCCGGCCTCGACGAACGCGTCTCTCAGCAGCTCGAACTCGGCCCACGTCGGCACGCCGCGGAAGTCGACGATGGCCATCGTCGGCGGCGACGCGGTACCGCCCCACTCGCGGTAGCTCTCGAGTAGCGCCTGCAGCAATGGCGGGATCGGTCGGTGATGGGTGACGTGCACCTCGCGCTTCAGCGCGGCCATCGGCTCGAGGCCGTCGAACAGCTCGCACAACCGCTGGGTATAGGCCGGACCGGCCGGCGATTCGGCGTTGTACTCGGCGAAGTGCAGGGAATCCGGCAGGATGAACGCGTCGAGCCGCGACGCGGTGCTGGCCCGCGCATAGCCGGGATCGAGGCCGATCAGCCGCTCTTCGGCGTCGGTGACTCCCAGCGCGCGCAGCAGCCGGCGGTCCTCCATCGCCGCCGCGACGACCCGCTCGCCGATCGCGGCGATGGTTTCGGACGCGGCTCGGATGCGGGTCTCGTCGGCGGCCGTCAGGAAGAACGGCCGCAGCACCGAGCAATGGACGCGATCGCCGAAGGTCAGCTTCCGCTCACGCATCGCCGCGGCGAACGACGCCCAGAACTCCGGGGTCAGCTCGCGCTCGGGTCTGAGCAGCGCGGTCCAGGCCGCGGCGGCATCCATCACCGCAGGCCGGGGGCGCCGGTGTAGCCGCCGGCCGGGCCGGCGCCGAGCATCTCTTCCCAGCGCGGCCACGACTGCGACGGCTGCCCGTTCAGGGCGCGGTCGACGACCAGCTGCGCCATCTTTTCCACGACATGCCGGAAGTAGAAGTCGGTGATCCGCTCGCGTTCGAAGTCGGGCGCCGGGTTGAGGTAGTCGATCGCGTACGGCACATCGTCCTGAATCGCGAACTCGATGGTGTTCATCTCGTATCCGAGCGCCAGGTTGATGGTCTGCGCGTCCCGCACCACCCGCGCGCCCAGGCCGGCGTTGAGGTATTCGTGCTCGACGAGATAGCGGCGCTCCCGCGGATCGTAGGCCACCGGCGTGATGTCGGTCTTGCCGAAGGTGAAGCAGCGGACGTAGCGATCGAAATCGATGAACTGCTGCAGCGTCATCGGGTAGGGGGACGTCACCTCGTAGGCCGCGAGCAGCTCCTCGCGGTTGTTCACCTTGTAGACGTGCTTCCAGCCGCCGCCGGAGTACGGCTTGAGGATCGCCGGGCGGCCGACGTAGTCGAGCAGGCCGTCCCAGTCGATCGGGAAGACCAGGTTGCGCAGCGACTCCGGCGTGAGGTCGACGTCGGCCGGGTAGCCCTTCTGCGGCAGCAGCACGGTGCGCGGGATCGCGAGCCCGAGCTTGTGCATCACCGCGTAGTTGAAGAATTTGTCGTCCGCGGTCCACCAGAACGGGTTGTTGATCACGTAGGCGCCGTGCAGCACCGCATGCTTGAGCGCGCCGCGGTAGTACTCGACCTCGTGGGAGATGCGGTCCACGATGACTTCGTACTCCGGCGGCTCGTCCATCCTGGTGCCGCCGAACTTCACCATTTCGGCGGTGATCCCGTGCGACTGCCCAAGCTGATTCACCCGCTCGATGAACGCCGGCGGAAAACTGTATTCACGGCCGCACAACAATCCAATCTTCACGGCTGCTCCTCACGCTTCGACGCCGGCGCGGGTTTCCTGGACCAGGTGCTGCACCACTGCCTTGATATCTCCCGTCTGGCGGTAGACGGCCAGCTGACGATCGGCGCTGGTGCCCTCGGCCAGCACCGTGTGCACGTACTCGACCGCCTCGCGGCTCCCGAGCTCGTCGACCACGTCGTCGATGAACTCGAGCAACTCGACCGCCAGGTCCCGCATCGGGACCTCGGCGCGCTTGCCGAAATCGATCAGCTTTCCGTCGAGACCCCACCGCGCCGCGCGCCACTTGTTCTCTTCGATCAAAGCGCGGTGGTAGAGGCGGAACCCCTGGTTGCGAGTGTAGAGCTTGTGCAGCTTGACGATGATCGCCTGGCAGAGCGCGGCGATCATCACCGCGGCTTCCGGCTTGGTGGTCACGTCGCAGACGCGGAACTCGAGGGTACCGAATTTCGGGTGCGGCCGCACGTCCCACCAGATTTTGGTCGCGTCCTCGATGCAGTGCAGGCCAACCAGCATCTGCACGTAGTCCTCGTAAGCGCTCCACGAGTCGAAATGATCGGGCACGCCGGTGCGCGGGAACCGCCGGAAGACGGTGGTGCGAAACGACTTGAGCCCGGTGTCCCGCCCCATCCAGAACGGAGAGCTGGTCGACAGCGCCAGCAGGTGCGGAAGGAAGTAGCGCGCCATGTTCATCAGATCGATCGTCGCCGTGCGATCCGGGACCGCGACGTGGACGTGCTGTCCGAAGATCAGCAGCGATCGCGCCAGCTGCTGGAGCTCCTCGACGATGCTCTCGTAGCGGACGCCCGGCGAGATGACCTGATCCTTCCAGTCCGAGAACGGATGAGTACCGGCCGCCGCGACGGCCAGGCCGACGCGTTCAGCCGCACTGGCCAGCTCGCGCCTGATGTGGAAGATTTCGTCGCGAAGCTCGGCAATGTCGCCGCAGATTTTGGTGCCGACCTCGACGATCGACTGGTGCATCTCGCGCTTGATGTGCTCGCCGAGCGTCGGGGCACCGGAGGCCAGCAGCTCGCTGACGTGCGACCGCAATTCCCATGTGTTCGGGTCGACGATCTGGAACTCTTCCTCCACGCCAACGGTGAACCGATGGGCCATGGCTCATCATGATGACATACACATTCGGTCGTGCCGTATCGCGCGACCGACTCAACAGCCCGTGGTGGCGGAGCGGAACTCCTTTACAATCGCTCGATGGGCCTTCTATGGTTCCGTCGATCCAAGGCGAAGGCAACGCCACCGGTACCAGCGGCGCCGCCGGCCGCGCCGCCACGCGCAGCCGCGGCATCGGGACAGGTCCGCGTGCCGCTGCGGCTCCGCGGACTCCTGCTCCTCAACCTCAAACCGGGCGACGGCGTGGAACAGATCGAGAACGCGCCGCCGCTCGGGCGCCGCGACGAAGTGATCATGGCGCTCCAGGGCGTGGCCCCGGGCATCTCGTTCGACGCCGACGGCAAGGCGGACTACGTCGAGACCGACTACCGCCTGACCATCGATCTGGGCCGCGGCAATCCGGTCCACACCGCGGTCGCCGCCGCGGAGGGGGACACCGCCGTCGAACTGCTGCGCGCAGTCATGGAACGGGAAGGCTGGCGCGCCTACGCGCCGAAGGCCGGGGTGTTCGTCGAGCCGGATGCGCTCGATCTCTTCGGACTGTCGGACGACCTCGTTCCCAAGAGCCGCCTCTGATCCGACCGGTCGCATTTGCTCCTTGCCGAACTATATTTTTTTGAAATATAGTTCGCGCCGTCATGGCCCTCGGCAGATCGTTCTCCATCCGCCTGCTGACTGCGGTCTATCGCCTGTGCACCCGGCTGGCGCCGCGCCGCTTCCGTGAACGGTTCGGCGATGAATCGGCAGACACATTCCGGCAGCTCGTCGAAGCCACGGTCGAGAGCCGGGGACGCGGCGCTGCGGTCACGCTGACGGCGGCGGCGTGCGGCGACATCGCGCGAGTCGGCGTGGCCGAGCGCGCCGCCGCCACGTATCGCGCCTGCCTGAACGGCAGCGCCGCCGATCTCCGCCACGCGGTCCGAATCTACCGGCGGGAACCGATTCTGGCGTTCGCGCTGGCTGCGACACTGACACTACCGCGTGACCAGACGCGGACGGCGGGTAGCCGAGGCGGAAACGCGGCGAATGCAGATCCTGGTCAAGCTGGGACGGGTCTTCCTGACGTGAGACCGCCTACTTCAGGTCCTCTTTCAGCAAGTCGGTATTGATCGCGAACGCGGCTTCGGCGCCTTCCGCGGCGGCAACGATCACCCACTGCACCGCTCGTGACGCGTCGCCGGCGACGAACAGCCCGGGCAAGTGCGTGGTCTCGTACTTCCCGGTGCGCACGGTCCCCTTGTCGTTGAACTTGCAACCCAGCCGTTCCAGCAGATCCGAACGCTGATACTGACCGGTGGTGAAGAACAGCGCACGGCGGGCGAGTGGCTCCGCAGTGTCGAAGACAATGCGCGAGAGCCGGCCGTCGGCAACATCCAATGCGGTCACACGCTCTTCCCGCACGCCGATCCCGTTGCGGGTCAGCCGGCCCAGGTCCTCCGGATCGATCTCGGACGGACCGTCGGTGCACAGCACCAGATCGCGGCTCCAGAGGGTCAGCTCCAGTGCCAGGCCGACGCCGCGGGCGCCGCGGCCATAGATGGCGAGCGGTTGATCGCACAGTTCCCAGCCGTCGCAGTACGGGCAGTGAAACACGCTCCGGCCGTACAGCTCACGGAACCCGGGAATCTCAGGGAGATTGTCGACGACGCCGGTGGCGATCAGCAGCTTGCGCGAGCGCAGCTGTTCGCCTGAGGCGAGAGTGGCGAGAAAGCTCCCGGCCTGGCACTCGGCGCCCGACACCACTTCGTCGCGGAGCTCAACCGTGCGATAGGTCGCCATCTCCTGCCGGGCAAGCTTCAGGAAGTCCGCCGGCGGGATGCCGTCGCGGGTGAGATAGCCGTGCAGCGCATGCGAGGGCTTGTTGCGCGGGCTGCCATTGTCGAACACGACCACGGACCGCCGGCACCGGCCGAGCATCAGCGCCGCACTCAGTCCGGCAGGCCCGGCGCCGACGATGATGACGTCCTTCACACCTGAAGCTCCGCGATCGCCTGGAAGCGCGGATCGGCTTTCAGCGCTTCGACGTCGGGATCGCGGCGGACGCGCGCGGCGGTCAGCGCCGGGAGCTTCGCGGCGACCCGCTGCAGCGAGTCGAACGCGCGGTCGAGATCGCCGGTCAGCGCGTACAGGCAGGCGATGTAGTAGCGGGTGGACGGATCATCGGCCCCCTTGCCGACCAGGCTGTCGAACATCTTGCGCGCGCGCTCGAAGTGCCGCCTGGCTTCGTCCGCCCGACCCTGCCGAAAATAGGCGGCGCCCATCTTCACGTTGAGCTCGATCGCGGTGCGATCCTTCAGCGCGTGGTCGCTGGAGGCCACGAACGACAGACCTCGCTCGTACTCCCGCAGCGCATCGTCATAGCGTCCCTGCAGGTAGTAGACGTAGCCGAGGCGTCCGTTCGCGCCGACCACCTGGAGGCCGGCGTTGCCGGAGATGTATTGATCCTGGAGCTCGACCGCGCGCTTGCAGATTTCCTCCGCGCGCTCGTACTGCCCTTCCCACGCCAGCAGCAATCCCAGCTGCAGGTACGAGTAGCCGGCGTCCGGATTCAGCTCGATCGCGCGCTCGAACTCGGGAATCGCCGACGCGAAGTCTCCCTTGCCGACCCAGTAAGCGCGGGCCAGCGCCTGATGCGCCTGGCCGTTGTCGGGCTCGAGGCGGATCGCCTCGCGCATCGAGGTCATCGCCTCGTCGGTGCGGCCGAGATTCAGCAGCGCGGCACCGAGCCAGGTGTGCGCGTCGGCCAGATCCGGATCGATGGCGAGCGCCCGCTTCTCGATCTCGATGGCGTCTTCCATCAGATCGGTGAGGCTGAGGAACGAGCCCTTGAGGCTGTAGGCGCCGCCGAGCGCCGCCCACGCGTTCGCGTATTCCGGGTCCTGGCGGGTGGCGTGCTCGAACGCGGCGATCGCCCGCTCGATCGAATCGCGGCTGGCGAGCCGCAGGTTCAACATGCCGCGCGCGAAGCTCTCGTATGCCTCGACCGACCGGGTCTCGCGACGCTCGATCTCGGCGATCTCGGTACCGCGGAGCACGAGGTTCAGGCCGTGACTCAGCTCGTAGACGATCTTGTCCTGCAGCGCGAAGATGTCGCTGACCTGGCCGTCGACCTTCACGGTCTGGCGGACCGCGCCGGTCGAGACGTCGACGAAATGCGCGGTGATGCGTACCATGCCGCCAATCCTCTGGAAGCCGCCGACCACCACCCAGGTTGCGCCGAGACGGCGGCCGATGTCGATGGCGAGCGACTCGTCGAGGTTGGCGTTCGAGGCGAGGTTGCGCAGCGCGTCGTAGACGCGGGCCCGCCCGATCACGGTCAGGCCGTGGATGTTCTTCAAATCCGAGCTGACGGTCTCGGCGATGCCGGTCCCGATCCAGTCGTCGATCGCTTCGCGCGTGATGTTCGCGAAGGTCATCACCGCCACCGACCGCTCGATCGAGGAGGCCTGTTGATTGGCGACGGCCGCCGCGGCGCGGCTGGCGCTGACCCGGTTGACCTCGTCCAGCGCACTGGACAGATCGCGGAGGTCCTGGTGCATGTCGCGGGCGGTCTGATAGCGGAACGTCGGCGACTTCTCCAGCGCACGCAGCACGATCCCGTCGAAGGGCTTGGGGATCGCCGCGTTCACGGCGGAGGGGGCCGGCGGCGTCTCGTGGAGAATCTTGTCGATGATCTCGGTCGCCACCGTGCCCGGAAACGGCGTCCGGCCGGTCGCGAGCTCGTAGAGCACGACCCCCAGCGAGAAGAGATCGGCGCGGTGATCGACGCTGCGGCCGAGCGCCTGCTCGGGCGCCATGTACGAAATCGTCCCGACGACCATGCCGGCGATCGTCACCTGCGGCTGGGTCAACAGGCTGTCGTGCTCTTTCGAGGCGAGGAATTTCGCGAGCCCGAAATCCAGCACTTTGACCAGGCCGCGCTCGGTGCGAATGAGGTTGGCGCTCTTGATGTCGCGGTGAATGATGCCGCGGCCGTGCGCTTCCTCCAGCGCGTCGGCGACCTGCATGCCGACCTCGACCACTTCCCGGATCGGCAGCGATCCCTGCTCGACGCGGGTCGAGAGCAGCTCCCCCTCGACGTACTCCATCACGATGAAATCGCTGCCGGAGTCCTCGCCGATGTCATAGGTGACGGCGATGTTGGGGGAGCGCAGCATCGAAGCCGCGCGCGCCTCGTTCAGCAACCGCGCGCGGCTCTCGGGATCGGCCTTGAGCGCGGCCGGCAGGAACTTCAGCGCCACCGGCCGGCCCAGGCGGACATCCTCGGCGAGGAAAACCTCGCCCATGCCGCCTTCGCCCAGCTTTCTGAGGACTCGATAATGACCGAGTGCCTTATCAATCATGTCTGAGTCCTCGAAAGCCGCAGCCCCGCCGACGCTCGCGCGACACACTGACGGCGCGACCGCCAAGCGGAGCCAAGCGGAGCCGAGCCGAAGCTCGCGGACGTCCGCCGCCGCGAGCGAAGGCGGGAATTGTGGTGCCGAGCACGTATTGCAGTCCTCGATCTCAGACGCTCAGCGCCCCGGCCGGGATTCGGACGCCCGCTGCCTCGACCCCAGCCACGCGTCGCGAAACGCTTTCTGTTCCGGGCTCAACGACTTGCCGGCGGCCTCGGCCAGCACCGCGAATTCAGTGGGATCCTCGCCGAAGGTCAGGACGCCGCTCGCCGTGACGCCGCCGACGTGCCGGACCTCGAACGCCACCTTATCACCGGGCTTCCGATTCTTCAGCGCGGCGGCCGCGAACGGCTTCCCATCGAGCGACGTCAGGACGTCGCCGTGCTCGACCCCGGCGTCGAAGGCCGGGGTACCCCAGTCCACCAGGCCGCGCGGAGCCACGATTTTTCCGGACGCATCGATCGAGACACCAGTCCAGGCTTCGCCCGGATTGCGCTTGCGCACCACCACGCCGGCCTGCGTTAGCAGCGCGCGGTAGTCCGGCACTTCGCGCCCTTCGACGTACCGGGAAAAGAACTGCTCGGCGAAGGCCCGATCGTCGGTCAGCTCCGCGAGCCGCGCGCGCGCGTCCGCCAGCGTGTAGGGCTTCGCCACGTAGCCGGGGGCCGCCGACGGTTTGCCGTGGACCCGCCACAACGCGCGCATGTAATCGTCCAGGGTGAGCCTGCCCGCCGTTCGCTCGCGAAGCGACAGATCGAGCGCCAGCGCGAGCGCCGAGCCGTAGGGGTAGTAGTTGATGAAGCTGTAGGTGTAGTTGGTCGAATCGATCGAGCTGGCGGCGTCGGTGAACGGCGCCAGCTGGCTCATTTCGACCGCCGACCGGAAGCGATGCGCGGGGCTCGACGCGATCGACAGCGCGTTGTTGGCCAGGCTCAGCAGGGTCCGATCGGCGGCGCTCAGGCCGGCGCGCGCCATGATCAACTGGCCGTAATACTGGGTGAAGCCTTCCGCGAGCCAGAGCTCGCCGGACATGTTCGCTTCTTCGAAATTGAACGGCTCGATCGTCTGCGGCCGGATCCGCTCGACGTTCCAGGCATGGAAGAACTCGTGCGACACCGTCCCCATCACGCCCCGCACGTTGCCCCTGATCGACGCCCCTTCGGCGACGACCGTGCTGTTGCGGTGCTCCATCCCGTCGCCCCCGCCCCACGGCACGTAGTCGCCGAGAAACGTATACGTGCCGTTGTCGAACTGTGGCAGCTCGCCGTACACCGCCGCCTGCTCGCGCACGATCTTCTCGGTCGCCGCCGCGTACTCGTCGACGTCGGCGTCGGTCGCATCGTGATGGACCGCCGTCACGATCGTCTGTTCGCGGCCATCAGGATTGCGGATCTGGAATGACCGGAAGGACTGATCGCTCAGCTCGGTCGGGCTGTCCATCAGATACTGCAGGTTGGGCGCGGTGAAGGTCCAGGGATCATCGGTCGGAAAGAGCTGGGTCGCCGGCTTCCACGCCGATCCGGACGGTGGCGCGAACGTCACCCGCACCGCGCGCGCATCGAGGCCGCGCGCCCACATCAACGTCGCGGGCAGGTTCATGTGCGCGTGCGACGCATCGATGCCGAGATACGTGCCGTCGACGCGGTTGCCGAAGATCTTGTAGACGATGCGGACCCGGCCCGGATGCTGCGGCACGTTCCATTGATGGGGATTGGGTCTGACGAAGGGCAGTTCCTTGCCCGACCCGTCGTCGGCGTGCACGTCGAAGACGTTCTTGGCGAACTCGTGCAGCGCGTAGCGGCCGGGCGACGATCGGCTCATCCGCAGCTCGAGCGGACGCGATGGAAGATCGGCGAAGACGACTTCGACTTCGGCGTAGTGATGCTGCGGGGCGGGGAACGAGACGCGATAGGTGACCGGCGCCTGCGCGAGCGCCGGGACCGCGGCGAGAAACAGGAGTACTGCAAGGAGTGCTGGTTTCGAGCGCACCTTCGCATTGTACGGTGTGAATTGATGGCGACGCCGGAGCGTCTTTGGCGGGACCTTACGACCCACCCATCGTGCGATTCATGCCGTTCTGAATCTCCGTCTGGCTCAGCGCGCGGTTGTAGAGGCGCACCTCGTCGATCTGGCCGGCGAACCAGCGGGCCCAGGCCGTGCTGCCGCCGATCGTCACCGGATCGGACGACGTGCGGATGGAGCCGCTCACGCTGCTGCTGGCGACCTGCACGCCGTTGACGTAGACCCGCAGCCGCCCGCTCCCGTAGGTCATCGCCACGTGGCTCCAGGTGTGCAGCGCAAGCGCCGACGAGCCGGCCTTCGAACGCTCCGACGAGCTGATGCGAACGGCCGCGGCGGGCCGCCCGTTGTTGTCGGCGGCGTAGAGGGCGTAGGCCCGGCCGGTGCTGCCGTAGCCCTTCATCACCACCGTATCCCAGTTGCTCCGCGTGGTCGGACGCACCCACGCCTCGATGGTCATCGCGGCGGTGAAGTCCAGTGACGCCGCATCGGCGATCGACACAAGACCGCTCGAGCCGTTGAACGAGACCGCCTTACCGAACTTTCCGGCCGTGGTCCACGATGCCCCGCCGCTCATGGTGCCGGTGCGGCCGCTCGCGCTCACGTCGGCGACCGTGGTGCCGGTGCCCGCCTCGAAGGTGTAGGCGGCGACCAGACCCGACGGCGGGACCCAGTTCGACACCGTGACCGTGCGTGCCGCGGATGACGTGGTATTCCCCGCCGTGTCCCGCGCGACCGCGGTGAGCGAGTGGGTGCCGTTCGTCACCCCGGCGGTGTTCCACGACACCGAGTACGGAGAGGATGCATCCGCCGAATCCGAGGTTGACCCCGTCCACCTTGAACTGCACGTCGACGATCGCCGCCGTATCAGCGGCGTCGGCCGACACCGCGACGGTCCCCGAGACCGTGGCCGACGCGGCCGGCGCGGTGATCGAGATGGTCGGCGGCGCGTTGTCGACGTTGACGGTCACCGGCGCCGACAGCGTCGCGTTGCCGGCGGCGTCGGTGGCCTGGGCGGTGAGCACCTGCGCGCCCGACAACCCTGTGGTGTTCCAGGACGCGGAGTACGGCAAGCTCGTGTCCGGGGCGCCGAGCGCGACACCATTGACCAGGAACTGCACGCCGGTGACGCCGGTGTCATCGCTCGCGGTCGCGAGAATCGAGACGCTGCCTCGGACCCAGCTGCCGGCCACCGGCGCGGTCACGCCGACTGTCGGCGCGGTCGTGTCGGGCGGCCGCACATACGACGCGGTGTAGGTCGTCGCCGACGCCGGCGCAATCACGTTGTGCACTTGCGCCCCGTCGTCCGACCACCCGGCGAACAGGTAGCTCTGCGCGGCAATCGTCTGCGGCGCCGGCGCCCCGACCGAGTTGCTCGACCCGATGATGACGGTACGGGTGAAGGGCGCGACCGAGGTCGCCCCGTTGACCGACAACAGCGCACCGGACGGCGTCGATGTGAAAGTGAGCGGAACGGTCTGCGGGTCGAGCATCACGCTCGCCGTCCGTGCCATCCCGCCCGAATCGGTCGCGGTCAGCCGCAGCTCGATCCGTGACGGATACTCGTGGTCCGGCGCGGTGAAGGTGCCGCCCGCCACGCCGCTGATCGTCTGCAGCTCGTGGACGTGGCAGTTGGACGGGCAGTGGTGCATGACCAGGGCCCATTCCATCGACGATGCCGCGAGCGCGCCGTCTTCGCGATCGGTCGCCGTGCCGGTAAACGCGATCGCGTCTCCGACCTTCCACGCGACCGACGTCGTCGGGGCGTCGATGGTCACCACCGGCGCACTGTTGCCCGGCCACACCACCACCGCCGCCACGTCCGCGAGGCCACCGGGATCCGAGACGCGCACACGCGCCGTCACTGCTCCATCGGCGGTGTAAGTGAACTGGGGCACCGCCAGCGTGCTGTCGTCGAACGCGCCGTCACCGTCCAGATCCCAGGCGTAGGTGAGCGTCTGCCCTTCCGGATCGCTGGAAGCCGCCGCCGAGAACGAGACCACGAGCGGCAGCGCGCCTTCGGTAGGCGTGGCCTCGGCCACCGCGGCCGGCGCCAGATTGCCGGCCGAGTAGCGAATCCGATGCAGGCGATCGTCGTTCAGGCCCGCGTAGAAGATGTCGCCGCCGGGTCCAGCCGTCAGATGGACCGGACCGGCCGCACCCGACCGGATCGTGACGATGTCGGCCGGGTTGGGCAGATCGGCGACGCCGAGCCGCATCGCCCAGATGCAGTTGCGTGAGTAGTCGGAGAAGAACAGCGCGCCGCCGTAGGTCGACGGATAGGTGCTGCCCGTGCGAGGCACGAACGCCACACCCGAGACCGAGGAGCTGCCGGTCGGGCAGGCTTCGTTGGCGACCACGCGCGCGCTGTGGCTGTAGGCAAAATGCGGCGGCGTCACCGCGCCCGACTGGCCGTAGAGCGTCTCGCAGATGCCGACGTTCAGGCCGTCGTAGCCGCTCTGGATGCCCGCTCCCTCGTAACAGGGCCAGCCGAAGTTGTCGACGAATGCGTCGCTGCCGTCGACGACGCGGTTGATTTCTTCCCAGACGTTCCAGCCGACGTCGCCGATCCAGAGCTCGTTGGTGCCGGGGCGAACCGTGAAGCGGAACGGGTTGCGCAGGCCGTGCGCGACCAGCCGTTTGCCGTTCGCATCGGGATCGGACGCGCGCGGATTGTCAGGCAGCGCCGCGCCGGTGTCGGGATCGAGCCGGATGATCGAGCCGTCCAGCGTCACCGGATCGCCGCTGGTTCGAATGTCCTGACTTCGCAGCGCGCCCCCCTGGCCCGAGGGATCGCCCGCGGCCGGCGTCGACAGCGTCTGTCCGTAGTCGGCGTAGTTGAAGCTGGCGCCGTCGCCGGCGCTGGCGTAGAGCGCGCCGTCGGCGCCGAAGCCCAGCGATCCGGTCGAGTGACTGGGGAACTGCTGGAACCAGTCGGTGACCAGCACCTGTTCGCTCGCCGGCAGCAGCGGCCAGGCCGACGAGTCGCCGACGTTCAAACGCGAGAGGCGGCCCGTCACCACGCAGCCGTTGCCGGTGGCCCCGGGCGGCGACGGGCAGCCGTCACTGACTCCGCCGGCCACACCCCACTGCGGCGCCGCGCCGCCAGGGAAAGCATCGTACGCATACAGGACGTAGAGGTAGGGCACCGCCGGAAAGTTCGGATGCAGCGCCATGCCGAGCATGCCGCGATCCCAGAAGTTGTGCACGTTCGTGCGCAGGTCGATCGCCAGCGTCGGCGTCGTGTCGGCGAGATCGTCGAACACGTAGACGCGGCCGCTCTTCTCGGCCACGAACACCCGGCCGTCGGACGCGAACTGGATCACGGTAGGGTCGACCAGGCCGGTCTGCGGCAGGACGACGTCCTGGAAACCCGCGGTGCCAGTCGTGAACGACCAGGCCGCGCCCGCCATCGCGTTCCCCGCCGCATCGCGCGCCCCGGTGACTGACACAGTGAAGGTCTGGCTTCCGGGGAGATCAGCCGCGGGATCGAGTGTCGCCGTGAGCGTGACGGAATCGTAGGCCACGGTCGACCCGACCATCACGCCTGACGAATTCCGAAGCTCCATGACGAGGGTGGCCGGCTGGATGTCTTCACTGAAGGTGGCTTTGACCTGCGTCGCCGACGCGACCCCCGTCGCGCCCGACGCCGGCGACCAACTCGCCATCGTGGGCGGCGTGATGTCCGCCTGCGCGAACGGCGTCGCGCTAAAGACGAGGGCTGCGAGGAGCATGCCCGCGGCAATGAACGGACGGCGGAGTGTTCGCGGTCGACGCTGACGAACCATATATCGCTCGGCTCCGATGCACGAGAGCGCGGGCGACGCCGGCAGTGGCGGCGCGCACGGCCCCGGTTGTTGAAGTGATGAGCTGGGAGGAGCAAGAAGCGTGACCGGCGGACCGCGAAAAAGCCTGTGGGTTTCGGCCGCTCGCGCGGCAAAGTCGCCGCCAGAGCCGACTTAAGGTCGAGGGACGACCGACATGGCCGCCGCGCGGCGGACGCGCCGCGGAGGCGGTGGTTGACACCTTGTGAAAACTTTCACACTATTTGGACGGGCGCGCGCGGCCCACGCACCCGCGATCTCCGGATCCGCACCTGGCTTTCTGCGGAACCGGTCATTGGGGTAGGCTTAGCGCTTTGGTAGGCGTCCGTCGATCCCTGCAGGGGATCCTGACGCATGGCAGAGGACGAGGACACGCGACGCGGACGTCGACACGATGAGTCAGCTCTTCCATCGTCATACCAACATCTATTCCCGGCTCAGCATCGTGGCACTCGGCATCTTCGCCGCCGGACTCGGCGCCATCGTCGGGTTGGTGCACCTCGGTGGCTTCAGCACGAACCAGAGCGCGTTCGTGGCACAGCCGATCCAGTTCAGTCACGCCCACCACGTCGGCGGCATCGGCATCGACTGCCGCTACTGCCACACCTCGGTCGAGGAATCCGCGTTCGCCAACATTCCGCCGACCAAGACCTGCATGAACTGCCACTCGCAGATCTGGAGCACCGCCCCGATTCTCGAACCGGTGCGCGCCAGCTTCCGGGACAACACCCGCCTCGAGTGGACCCGGGTCAACGATCTGCCCGATTTCGTGTATTTCAACCACAGCATCCATGTCCGGAAAGGCGTCGGCTGCGCCACCTGCCATGGCCCCGTCGACAAGATGCCGCTGGTGTATCAGGAGGCGCCGCTGACGATGGCGTGGTGCCTCGATTGCCATCGGAATCCGGCGAAATACGTGCGGCCGCGTGATCAGGTCTACAACATGGCCTGGGAGCGGCCCTCGGGCGACCCCGAGCTGGGACAGCGGCTGGTGACGGAATACAAGATCGGCAGCGTCACACAGCTCACGAACTGCTCGACGTGTCACAGGTGAGACGCGCACACGTCAGTTTCCAGCCTCCAGTTTCCAGATCTGAAGCGGAAACCGGCACCGCGGCGCGCTCGATACGGCAGACAACTGGGAACTGGCAACTGGAAACTGACTAGCTACATATGGACCTTGCTGCCATCAAATCCCGCCTCGCCGGCTCGAACGGTCGTCTGTACTGGAGAAGCCTCGGCGAGCTGGCCGACACGCCGGATTTCCGCGAGTACCTGCACCGCGAGTTCCCCGAGCAGGCCTCCGAGTGGAATGATCCCAAGGGGCGGCGCAATTTCCTGAAGCTGATGAGCGCCTCGCTGGCGCTGGCGGGTGTCGGCGCGTGTACGAAGCAGCCGCCCGAGTCGCTGGTGCCGTATGTCCGCCAGCCCGAGGAGATCGTCCCGGGGCGGCCGCTCTATTTCGCCAGCGCGATTCCAATCAGCGGGACGGCGATGCCGGTCCTGGTCGAGAGCCACATGGGGCGCCCGACCAAGATCGAGGGCAACCCCGAACATCCCGCCAGCCGCGGCGGCACCGACATCCTGACCCAGGCCGCAGTCCTCAACCTCTACGATCCGGATCGCGCGCAGACATTGACCCTCCGCAGCGAAGTGCGAGGCTGGTCGCTGTTCGTCTCCGCGATGCAGACGGCCCTGAGCAGCCAGAAGCCGCGGGGAGGCGCCGGTTTTCACCTGCTGACGCCGCCGATCACTTCGCCATCGCTGGCCCAAATGCTGGCCGGTATCCTGCGCGACTATCCGAACGCGAAGTGGCATCAGTTCGACGCCGTCGCGCGTCCAGCGGGGCTCTCGGCGGCGGCGGCGCAGACCAGCACGATCTACCAGTTCGACAAGGCCGACGTCGTGGTCGCACTCGACGCCGACTTCCTGACCTGTGGACCTGGCAGCGTCCGGTATTCGAAGGATTTCGCGGCGCGGCGGCGGCTCACCGAAGAGAACACCTCGATGAGCCGAATGTATGCGATCGAGAGCACGCCGACGCTGACCGGGGCCAAGGCCGATCACCGGTTCCCGGTTGCCGCCGCGGAGGTCGAGACCGTCGCGCGGGCGCTCGCCGCGGCCGTGGGCGGCGGCACGCCCGGGCCTGACGGCCCGGCCGACAGCGCCCGCTGGATCGCGGCGATCGCCAAGGACCTCCAGGCGCACAAGGGCCGCTCGGTGGTCGTCGCCGGCCAGTTCCAGACCGACGCGGTACGCGCGGCGGCCAAGACGATCAACGACGCGCTGGGAAACACCGGCACGACGGTGCTCTATGGCGGCAACGTCGAAGCGACGCAAGCCGCCGGCGCGACCTCGATTACCGAACTGACGCAGGCGATCGACGCCGGACAGGTCGAGCTGCTGGTGATCCTGGGCGGGAACCCGGTCTTCACCGCGCCCAGAGACCTGCAGTTCGCGAGCCGCCTGACCCGCGTCCCGCTCATCGTCTATCACTCGCAGCAGGTCGACGAGACCACACCGTACTGTCATTGGGCCGTGCCCGACACGCACCCGCTCGAGAGCTGGGGCGACGCCCGGTCGTTCGACGGCACCGTGACGCTGACGCAGCCGCTGATCGAGCCGTTCTACGAGGGACGATCGGCCCACGAGCTCCTCGGGGTGTTCACCGCCGACCCCACTCGCCGGACGATGGCCATCGTCAAGGATTTCTGGACGAAAGCGTATAGCAGCGGCTCGGGCGGCTGGACCTTCAAGCACCCGCGCGGCGAGTCGTTCGCGAATGCCGAGGCGTTCTGGCGCTCAGCGCTGCACGAGGGATTCATGGCCGGCACATCCCTGCTCGAGGGGGGTCCGGCGACGGCGCTGACCCCGGCAGGGACGCCTGCACCGAGCACGGCGGCACCGGCAGCTGCCAGCGCGGCCGCCGAGGCCGTTGCACCGCCCCCGGTGGCCGCCACTCCGGCCGCACCCGCTGCCGCACCGGCGGCCTCTGGCGGGGGCCTCGAAATCATCTTCCGTCCGGATCCCACGATTTGGGATGGCCGCTTCGCCAACAACGGCTGGCTGCAGGAGCTCCCGAAGCCCTATACCAAGGTCACGTGGGACCCGACCGCGTGGGTCAGCAAGCAGCTCGCGGACGAGCGCGGGCTTCGCGAGGGGGACCTCGTCACCCTGACCTATCGTGGCGAGTCGATCCAGATGCCGGTGTTCGTGGTGCCCGGTCATCCGGCGCGATCGGTGACGGTGTTCTTCGGCTACGGCCGGACGCACGCCGGGCGGGTGGGCAATGCCGTCGGATCGTCGGAGCAGTTCAACGCGTTCAAGCTGCGGACCTCGGACGCGCCCTGGTTCGGCAGCGGCCTCGAGCTGACCAAGACCGGCGGGAACTATCCGCTGGCGACCACCCAGGAACATCACGCGATGGAAGGCCGCGCGCCGGTCCGGACCGCGACGCTCGCCGAGTACACCGCGAAGCCGGCGGTCATCCACGAACAGGGCCACTCGTTTCCGCGCTCGCTGACGCTGTATCCCGACCACGAATACACCGGCTACAAGTGGGGGATGGCCATCGACCTGAGCTCCTGCACCGGCTGCAGCGCGTGCATGGTGGCCTGCCAGGCCGAGAACAACATCCCGGTGATCGGCAAGGACCAGGTGCTGCGCAGCCGCGAGATGCACTGGATCCGCGTCGACCACTACTTCGCCGGCGATCCCGAGAATCCCGAGTCGTTCCACCAGCCCGTGCCCTGCCAGCAGTGCGAGAACGCGCCCTGCGAGACCGTGTGTCCGGTTGCCGCGACGACCCACAGCTCCGAGGGCCTGAACGACATGGTCTACAACCGCTGCGTGGGCACGCGCTACTGCTCCAACAACTGCCCCTACAAGGTCCGGCGCTTCAACTTCCTGCTCTACGCCGACTGGAACACGCAGAGCGAATGGGGGCAGAAGAACCCAGACGTCACCGTGCGCAGCCGCGGCGTCATGGAGAAGTGCACGTACTGCGTGCAGCGGATCAACCAGGCCCGCATCGACGCCAAGCGGGAGGACCGGCAGGTGCGCGATGGTGAGATCGTGCCGGCCTGCGGCTCCGCCTGCCCGTCGGACGCGATCGTCTTCGGTGACCTCAACGATCCGAACAGCCAGGTGAACAAGTGGAAGAAGCAGGAGCGGAACTACGGCGTGCTGGAGGACCTGAACACGCGTCCCCGCACGAGCTACCTGGCGGAGATTCGTAACCCGAACCCCGAACTCGCCCCGGCGCCGGCCGCGGGCCAACCAACGGGACACTGATGGATCCGAAATCGGAGCGATCGCACGGCGCGGCGGTGGCTGACTACCACGAGATTCCGGTCATCGAGCCGGGCCACACGCTGAGCTCGGTCACCGAAAAGATCAGCAACGTCGTGCTGAAGGGTCGGCATCCGATCCCCTGGTACGTCGCTTTCTTCATCGGCTTCCTGCTGCTGAATGGCCTGATGGTCTCGATCGGCTATCTGCTGTTCAAGGGGATCGGCATCTGGGGCAACAACCAGCCGGTCGGCTGGGCGTTCGACATCATCAACTTCGTCTGGTGGATCGGCATCGGCCACGCCGGCACGCTGATCTCGGCGATTCTCCTGTTGTTCAAGCAGGACTGGCGGACCTCGATCAACCGTTTTGCCGAGGCGATGACGCTGTTCGCGGTCGCCTGTGCGCTGCTGTTCCCGCTGATCCACACCGGCCGGCCGTGGCTCGCCGCCTACTGGCTGCTCCCCTATCCGAACACGATGGGGATGTGGCCGCAGTTCCGCAGCCCGCTGATCTGGGACGTGTTCGCGGTCTCGACCTATGGCACGGTGTCGCTGCTGTTCTGGTACACCGGCCTGGTCCCCGACCTGGCCACGCTGCGCGATCGCGCCAAGAACATCCACATCAAGCGGTTGTTCGGGACGCTGGCGCTCGGCTGGCGCGGGTCGGCGCGCCACTGGGGCCGCTACGAAACCGCCTACCTGCTGCTCGCGGGCATGTCGACGCCGCTCGTCCTCTCGGTCCACACCGTCGTCAGCTTCGACTTCTCGGTCGGGATCGTGCCGGGATGGCACGCGACGATTTTCCCCCCTTACTTCGTCGCCGGCGCGGTCTACGCCGGGTTCGCCATGGTGCTGACGCTCGCCATCCCGCTGCGCAAGTGGTACGGGATGGAGGACTTCATCACGATGCGCCACATCGAGAACATGGCCAAGGTCACGCTGGTCACCGGCCTGATCGTGTTCTACGGCTATCTGACCGAGGCGTTCTTCGCCTGGTACAGCGCCAACGAGTACGAGAAGTACATGATCATCAACCGGACCACCGGCCCCTACGGCTGGGCGTACTGGGCGCTGATCTTCTGCAACGGCCTGGTCCCGCAGACGCTCTGGTCCAAGAAGCTCCGCACCAACCTGACCTGGCTGTTCATCATGTCGCTGATCGTCAGCGTCGGGATGTGGCTGGAGCGGTTCGTCATCATCGTCACCTCGCTGCACCGCGACTTCCTGCCGTCGTCGTGGGACATGTATTACCCGACGTTCTGGGACTTCTCGACCTTCTTCGGCACCATCGGGCTGTTCACCACCCTGATGTTCCTGTTCGTGCGGCTGCTGCCGATGATTTCGATCTTCGAGGTGCGGACGCTGGTACCGGAAGCGCGCGTCCACCTGAAGAAGGACCCCACGGCGGATCACGACGTGTCGTTCGGAGCGGATTGATCATGGACGCCCATCACGCGACGGCAGACAAGAAGAGCGGCATCTTCGGACTGATGGCGGAGTTCCCCGATCCGACCAGCCTGGTGCTGGCCACGAGGAAGACGCACGAGGAAGGCTACCGGGCGATGGATGCCTACTCGCCGTTTCCGATCCACGAACTGGTGGATGCGTTCGACGCCCACGATCATCGCGTCCAGCGCAATGTGCTGCTCGGCGGGATCTTCGGCATGATCGCCGGCTTCGGGCTCTGCTACTGGGTCTCGACGATCGCCTATCCGCTGAATATCGGCGGCCGTCCGTTCAACAGCTGGCCGTCGTTCATTCCGGTCACCTTCGAGTTGACGATCCTGTTCGCCTCATTCGCGGCGGTCCTCAGCTGGATCATGCTGAGCGGTCTGCCGATGCCGTATCACCCGGTGTTCAACGTGCCGCGCTTCGTGGAGATCGGCAGCGAAAAGGGGTTCTTCCTGACCATCGAATCGACCGATCCGAAATTCGATCGGCTGCGCACCGCGGACTTCCTCAAGGGCCTGGGTGCGAGGGAGATCAATGAAATCGCCCACTAACTTCTCCCTTCTCCCTGTTGCCTTCTGCCTTCTGGCGTCAGCCAGCGGCTGCCGGCAGGACATGCACAACCAGCCAAAGTACCGGCCGCTCCGCGCCACCACGTTCTTCGCCGACGGGTCGAGCTCCCGTCCGCTGGTCGAGGGCACCGTCGCGCGTGGCATGCTCCAGGAAGATCAGGCCTTCTTCACCGGCAAGGTTGGCACGGCCCTGGTCCGCGAGCTGCCGTTCCCGGTCGACGACGCGGTGCTGACGCGCGGCCAGGAGCGCTACAACATCTTCTGCACGCCGTGTCACGACGCCACCGGCAGCGGCCGCGGGATGGTCGTGCAGCGCGGCTACAAACAGCCCCCGTCGTTCCACGAGGAGCGCCTCCGCAACGTCGAGGCCGGCTATTACTTCGATGTGATGACCAATGGCTTCGGCGGGATGCCGGACTACCGCATGCAGCTGGCGCCCCGCGATCGGTGGGCGGTGGTCGCCTACATCCGCGCCCTGCAGCTCAGTCAGCACGCCGCGGCGACGGATGTCCCGGGAGGCGATCCGACCAAGCCGCAGCCGGCGCCGGCGCAGCCGGTGCGGTGAAGCACGAATAAATCCATGCACACACTCTCGACCAGCGACGTTCCCGCTCTTGGCCGCATCCAGCAGCGCGCGCTCATCGTCGGCGCGATCGCCCTGCTGGCGGGCGGGATCGGCGCCGTCATGAACATCGATCAGTTCTTCCGATCGTGGCTGATCGGCTTCCTGTTCTGCCTGAGTCTGTCGCTGGGCTCGCTCGCGCTGCTGATGCTCCAGCACCTCTCGGGCGGCCAGTGGGGCATGGTCGGACGGCGAGTGTTCGAGGCTGGCAGCCGGCTGCTGCCGGTGGTGGCGGTTCTCGCGGTGCCGGTGATCATCGGCATCCCGCGGATTTTTGCCTGGGCGCAGCCCGGCGCCGAGGCCAACCACATCATTCATCAGAAGCAGGCGTACCTGAACACGGGCTTCTTCATCGCCAGGGCCGGTTTCTACTTCGTGTTCTGGATGGCGCTCGTGTGGATGCTCAACAAGTGGTCGTCCGAGCAGGACCGCGGGGAAGCGGTCACCAAGAACGACTCGATCCGGTTCCGCACCGTCAGCGCGCCGGGACTGCTGTTCCTGGTCATCACCGTCACCTTTGCGTCGGTCGACTGGGTAATGTCCCTCGAACCCGAGTGGTTCTCGACCATCTTCGGGCTGCTGACGATTGCCGGCTACGGATTGACCGGGGTGGCCTTCACCATTCTCGTGCTGGCCGCCATCGATCGGGACAAGGTCGCAGGCTCGCTGCTGACGCCGCGGCATTTCCACGACCTGGGGAAGCTGCTGCTCGCGTTCGTGATGCTGTGGGCCTATCTGTCGTTCTCGCAGTTCCTGATCATCTGGTCGGGCAACCTGCCGGAAGAGATTCCCTGGTACATCGCGCGGATCACCGGGCCCTGGGGCTTCGTCGCGATCGCGCTGGTCCTCGGTCACTTCTTCATTCCGTTCGGGATGCTGCTCTCGGCCAGCGTCAAGAAGAAAAGCGCGAAGCTGGCCAAGATTGCCGCCTTTGTGCTGGTGATGCGGCTGGTCGATTTGATCTGGTATGTCGCCCCTTCGTTCCGCCACGTCTCGCCGGACGCCGCGGGGCACGCCGTCGCCGCGATGCACTGGATGGACGTGGCAATCCCGGTCGGCCTGGTCGCGCTGTGGGTCGTGCTGTTCGTTCGCCAGCTGCGCAGCCGGTCGTTGTTCCCCGTGAACGACCCGTATCTCAAGGAGGCGTTCGCCAATGAAGCCGCCCACTAATCCGCCTTCGCCCCCGGCGCCCGGAGGCAGTGACGACCGCGAAGCTTCGGCGAGACCGGCCGAAGACGGCCGATCCAAGCGTCCCGGCGGCCACGGCAGCTACAAGCTGGGTGGCGAGCCCGCAGTCGGACACAGTTGGCACGAAGCCCCGGCGCCGCCGCCGGTGACGATGACGCGCTTCGACGACGGAGTGCCGCACCGGCATCATGAGCCCGGCGAAGAGGACCCGCTCCACAACGAGGACGTCGACCACGAGCACAGCGACATCAACGTCAGGGCGGTGGTCGGCTCCGCGATCATCCTGGCCGTCGTCGTGATCGTGTCGCAGGTCCTGATGTGGGGATTGTTCGAAGTGTTCGAGAGCCGGGCGAAAACCACCGACCCGGTCGTGTCCCCGCTCGCCCAGCCGGCCGCGGACATGCCCAAGAATACGCAGGGATCACCCTTCTTCAATACCGGCGTGGGCGGACCGCAGCTGATGGTCGACGAGCCGAGGAACCTCGCCAAGCAGCACGACGAGGAGCAGAAGCGGCTGCACGGCTACGGGTGGGTCAATCAGGCCGGCGGCGTCGCCTACATCCCGATCGAGGAAGCCAAGAAGCTGATTCGCGAGCGCGGGCTGCCGGTGCGTGAGGGCGAGGCCGCAGCGCCGACGCTCGGCACCCAGGCGCCGAGCCGGGGTGAAGCGTCCGGCGGTCGGATGATGGTGCTGGGCGCGGACTCAGCGCCCGCTCCCGCGGAGCCGCAGGCGCCGGCGCAGCCCGAACCACCCGCCGGCGACGCGCCGGCTGCCAAGCCCCACGGGCCGGGCGGACACTGACACCATGATTGGATTGCGGTTGACTCGTCGCAGCGTGGCTGTCGCCGTCACGGTACTGGTGTGCGCCGCGCCGGCCTTCGCGCAGGTCGGCGTGACCGCGCCCGAACCCGGCGACGCCACCAGCGCGAAGCCCGGCCTGCTGAGCAAGATTCACATCGATCAGCACCTCGATCGGCCGCTGCCCCTCGATCTGCCGTTCACGGACGACCACGGCAAGCCGGTGAAGCTCGGCGACTATTTCGGCAAGCGCCCGGTGATTCTGGCGCTGGTGTATTACGAGTGCCCGATGCTCTGCACGCAGGTGCTGAACGGCCTCGTGACGGCGCTGACGGTCCTGAAGTTCGAGCCGGGGCGCGAATTCGACGTGATCGCCGTGAGCTTCAATCCGCGTGAGGGCCCGGGCCTGGCGTCGCAGAAGAAGGCGAGCTACCTGGAGCGGTACGGACGCGAGCATACCGCCAACGGCTGGCACTTCCTGACCGGCACCGAGTCGTCCATCACCGCGCTCACCGACGCGGTCGGCTTCCGCTACGCCTACGACGAGGCGATCAAGCAGTACGCGCACGGCGCGGCGATCGAGGTGCTGACGCCGAAGGGGCACATCTCGAAGTACTTCTTCGGGATCGAGTTCTCGGCCCGCGACCTGCGGCTCGGATTGATCGAGGCCTCCGAGGAGCGGATCGGGACGCTGTTCGACGCGGCTTCCCTGCTGTTCTGTTACCACTACGACCCGGCCACGGGGAAGTACGGCGCGTCCGTGCTCCGCCTGGTCCGACTGGGGGGCATCCTGACCGTGGTGGCATTCCTCTCGTTCCTGACGATCAGCCTCCGGCGCGAGCGCAGGGCCGGGGCGGCAGGCCCGGAGCTCCGAACCTGACGTATGTCTTCTACACTTCCGCTGTTTCCGCAGCAGGCCTCGTCGATGGCGGGGCAAGTCGACGCCATCTACTTCTTCATGGTGGCGGTCACGGCCTTCTTCGGCCTGTTGATTGCCGGCATGATCGTCGCCTTCGCGATCAAGTACCGCCGGCGCCATCCCAACGAGGTCGGCGTGGCCATTCACGGCTCGCTCGCCCTCGAGCTGATGTGGACGTTCATCCCGTTCTTCATCGCCATGGGCATGTTCGGCTGGGGCGCCAAGGTGTTCTTCGATCTCTACCGGGTGCCGGCCGGCGCGATGGAAATCTTCGTGGTCGGCAAGCAGTGGATGTGGAAGGTCCAGCACGGGAGCGGGCATCGCGAGATCAACGAGCTGCACGTGCCGATCGGCCGTCCGGTGAAGCTGATCATGGGCTCGGAGGACGTCCTTCACAGCTATTACATCCCGGCGTTCCGCGTGAAGGCCGACGTCATCCCCGGCCGCTACAACACGATGTGGTTCGAGGCGACCACGCCGGGCAAGTATCACCTGTTCTGCGCCGAATACTGCGGCACCAAGCACTCGGGGATGATCGGCAGCGTCATCGCGATGGAGCCGACCGAGTTCCAGATCTGGCTGGACGGCGGCAAGGCCGAGGACTCGCCGGCCGCGGCCGGCGAGAAGCTGTTCGCGTCGCAAGGCTGCGCCTCCTGCCACACCGCAGGACCAACCCAGCGCGGACCGAGCCTCGCCAACCGTTTCGGGCAGGAGGTGAAGCTGCAGGGAGGCGGGACGGTGGTGGCCGACGACGCCTATCTGCGCGAGTCGATCATGCTGCCGCAGACCAAGATCGTCGAAGGGTTCCTGCCGATCATGCCGACCTTCCAGGGGCTGCTGAGCGAAGAGCAGCTGCTGCAGCTCATTGCCTACGTGAAAACGCTGAAGGGGCCGGCCGCGACGCAGCCGCCCGGACCGGCGGGCGCGCCGGCGCCCCAGCAGAAATAGCGGCATCCATATGGCACCCTCACTGAATTATCTGAACAACGGCCATGGCGCGGCATCGTGGCTGCTGACGAAGGATCACAAGCGCATCGCGCTGCTGTATCTGATCTCGATCACCGCGTTCTTCGCCATCGGCGGCTTCTTCGCGATGATGGTCCGGCTCGAGCTGCTGACGCCGGCCGGCGACGTGATGACGGCGGAGACCTACAACAAGATGTTCACCATGCACGGCGTGGTGATGGTCTTCTTCTTCCTGATCCCGTCGATTCCGGCCGTGCTGGGCAACTTCCTGATCCCGATCATGATCGGGACCAAGGACCTCGCGTTCCCGCGCATCAACCTGCTCAGCTGGTACATCTACATCCTGGGCGGCGCGTTCACGCTGGTCGCGGCGCTGAGCGGCGGGGTGGATACCGGCTGGACCTTCTACACGCCGTACAGCACCGCGGCGGCCAACTCGCACGTGATGACCGCCGCGCTCGGGATCTTCATCACCGGGTTCTCGTCGATCCTGACCGGGCTCAACTTCATCGTGACGATCCACCGGATGCGGGCGCCGGGGATGACCTGGTTCCGGCTGCCGCTGTTCGTCTGGGCGCACTACGCCACCAGCCTGATCATGATTCTGGGCACGCCGGTCATCGCCATCACCGTGCTGATGGTGGCGGCCGAGCGCGCCCTGCATCTGGGCATCTTCGATCCGGCGCTCGGCGGCGACCCGGTGCTGTTCCAGCACCTGTTCTGGTTCTACTCGCACCCGGCGGTCTACATCATGATCCTGCCGGCGATGGGGGTGATCAGCGAGATCGTCCAGGCCTTCAGCCGCAAGAACATCTTCGGCTACTCGTTCATCGCGTTCTCGTCTCTCGCGATCGCGGTGATCGGCTTCTTCGTGTGGGGCCATCACCTGTTCGTCGCCGGCCAGTCCACCTACGCCGGCCTGATCTTCTCGTTCTTGTCGTTCGTGGTGGCCATTCCCTCGGCGATCAAGGTGTTCAACTGGGCCGCGACGATCTACAAAGGGTCGGTCAGCCTCGATTCGCCCATGCTCTATGCGCTGGGCTTCATCGGCCTGTTCACGATCGGCGGCCTCACCGGCCTGTTCCTCGGCGCGATGGGCCTGGACGTCCACGTCCACGACACCTACTTCGTGGTCGCGCACTTCCACTACATCATGGTCGGCGGCGCGATCATGGGCTACCTGGGCGGGCTCCACTACTGGTGGCCGAAGATCACCGGCAGGATCTACAGCGAGCCCTGGGCCAAGCTGGCGGCGGTGATCGTCTTCGTCGGCTTCAACCTGACCTTCTTCCCGCAGTTCGTCGCCGGCTACCTCGGGATGCCGCGCCGGTATCACGCCTATCCGCCGGAGTTCCAGGTGCTGAACGTGCTGTCGACCGCCGGCGCCTCGGTGCTGGCGCTGGGCTACGTGCTGCCGCTGATCTACCTCACTTACTCGTTGGTCAGGGGCGCCAAGTCGCCGGCCGATCCGTGGGGGGCGAAGGGGCTGGAGTGGGAGATTCCCTCTCCCCCGCCGACCGAGAACTTCACGATCTCGCCGATCGTGACCCACGGGACGCATCAGTACGCACCCAGCAAGGAGGTCGGCGTTGCCTAACGGGGTCAGGCCCTCGGAGCACTACCCGGGCCCGCTGCACACGCCAAAGCTGCACAGGGATCCCGGCTACGCCGGGCGTTCCGGCGAGCCGTCTCAGTCGCACCACGCGCACCATCCGAAGCTGCAGCACCATTTCGACGACATGGAGCAGCAGGCCGAGGCCTCGACCCTCGGCATGTGGGTGTTCCTGGTCACCGAAATCATGTTCTTCGGCGGCCTGTTCATGGCCTATATCGTCTACCGCGCGGCAGCGCCGGCGGCCTTCCAGGAAGCCAGCCATCACCTGGCGATCGGCTGGGGCGCGTTCAACACCGCCGTCCTGATCATCAGCTCGCTGACGATGGCGCTGGCGGTGCGGGCGGCGCAGACCAGCCTGCCGCCGCGCACCCAGGTGATGTGGCTGGTCGCGACGATCATCCTCGGCGCGGTCTTCCTCGGGGTCAAGGTGATCGAGTACGCCGACAAGTTCGAGCACCACATCGTGCCCGGGCCGAGCTTCGACAAGTCCGCCTGGACGCATCCGGCCGGCGTCGAGCAGTTCTATTCGCTGTACTTCATCATGACCGGCCTGCACGCGGTCCACATGATCATCGGCATCGGGATCATGACGGTAATCGCGGTCATGGCCTGGAAGAAACAGTTCGACAGCACCTACTACACGCCGGTCGAGGTCTCGGGCCTCTACTGGCACTTCGTGGACATCGTCTGGATCTTCCTGTTCCCACTGCTGTATCTGATCGGCCGCCACTACCATGCGTAGTTCCCGCCTTCGCGCTGCGCGCTACGGCGGGCAGCCGCGGGTTCGCGGTTCGCGGGTTCGCGGTTCGCGGTCCGGGGCTGGTTGGGGATTCGGGATTCGGGATTCGGGATTTCAGATTAGAGATTAGGGATTAGGGATTAACGATTTCATGGACTCTCATCACGTTCCATCCCTCAAGCTGTATTTCACCGTCTTCGGCATCCTGCTGGTCGGGACCGCGCTGACGGTCCTGGTCGCGTTCTATGACCTCGGGCCGTTGAACAACGTGATGATGTTGACGATCGCGGTCGTGAAGGCGATGTTCGTCATCCTGTACTTCATGCACGTGCGCTGGAGCAGCCGCCTCACCTGGGTGGTGGTCGCCTCGGGCTTCTTCTGGCTGCTGATCATGTTCACGTTCACCATGACCGACTACCTGAGTCGGGGATGGCTCCAGGGGACGCTGCGCTAGACGTGCCATCCGCGATTCGCGGACCACGGACCACGGACCACGGACCACGTCCCTTACCGCCCCTCCTCCACCATTCACCGCTCGCCGGCACTCCCGGGGCTGCCGTCTCCGTATTGAGTCCGCATATACTGCGAATTCACCGTGACAACGAACCTGAAGGAAGAGCTCGCCTCGCTACGCATTGATCGCGAGGCCCGTGGCGGCGGCGGCCGCACGGGCGTCTGGATCGTTCTGATCGTCCTGCTGGCCGCGGCGGCCGCGGGTGGATGGTACTGGTGGCGGCGTGAGCCGGTGCTCGACGTGAAGACCGCGGAGGCGGCGGTGCGGAGCGGCGCGGCCGGCTCCCCCAATGCGGTGCTCAATGCCTCCGGCTATGTGACCGCCCGGCGCCGCGCCACGGTGTCCTCGAAGGTGACCGGCAAGGTCCTCGAGGTCTTCGTCGAGGAAGGCAGGGCGGTGAAGCGCGGTCAGGTCCTCGCGCGGTTGGACGACTCGCAGCTGCGGGCCATGCTCAGCGTAGACGAGGCGATGCTCAACGCGGCGAAGCGGGCCACCACCGAGAACGAGGCACGGCTCAAGGAAGCGGAGCTGACGCTGGGCCGCCGGCAGCAGCTGGTGAAGGACAAGGTCATCTCCCGCGCCGAGCTCGATTCGGCCGATGCCGAGGTCGAATCGCTGAAGGCGCGGATCGCGATGGCGCAGCAGCAGGTCGAGGTCGCCCAGTCGCAGCGCAACGCCCGCCTGACCGATCTCGCCGACATGGTGGTGCGCGCGCCGTTCGACGGGATCGCGATCTCGAAGGACGCGCAGCCGGGCGAGATGATTTCGCCGGTGTCGGCCGGCGGCGGCTTCACCCGCACCGGCATCTGCACGATTGTCGACATGTCGTCGCTCGAGATCGAAGTCGACGTCAGCGAGAGCTACATCAACCGCGTCAAGCCGGCCCAGCCGGTCGAAGCGCTGCTCGACGCCTATCCCGACTGGCGGATTCCCTCGAAGGTGATCGCGACCATCCCGTCGGCGGATCGGCAGAAGGCGACGGTGCGGGTGCGAATCGGCTTCGACCAGCTCGACCCTCGCATCCTCCCCGACATGGGGGTCAAGGTGTCGTTCTTGAGCGAAGCGCCGGCGGCGATGCCGGCGGGTGAGGCGGCACGGCCGCGGTTGCTGGTGCCGAAGAGCGCGCTGCGCACGGCGGACGGGGCATCGGTCGTGTTCGTGGTGCGGGGGGATCGCGTCGAGCGGCGGGCGGTGAAGACCGGAGCGAACGAGGGCGACCTGACCGAAGTGATGTCGGGGCTGACTGCCGGCGACCGGGTCGTCACCGACGGCGTGGCGACGTTGACTGATGGAGCACGGGTGAAGGAGCGCTGATGAACACGCTGGTCTCAATCCGGGATCTGCACAAGGTCTACTATCGCGGCAACGAGCGGATCGACGTCCTCCAGGGCGTGTCACTGGATATTCCCGAGGGAGACTTCCTGGCGCTGATGGGCCCCTCCGGTTCCGGCAAGACCACGCTGTTGAACCTGATGGGGGGCCTCGACACGCCATCGGAAGGATCGATTCAGGTCGGCGGGGATCGCATCGACAAGCTCTCGGGTGGCAAGCTGTCGACCTGGCGCGCCCGCCACATCGGCTTCGTCTTTCAGATGTACAACCTGCTGCCGGTGCTGACCGCGGCCAAGAACGTCGAGCTCCCGCTGCTGTTGACCAAGCTCGGATCCGCCGATCGCAAGCGGCGGGTGCAGGTGGCATTGAGCGTGGTCGGTCTGGGCGAGCGCGCCAACCACTATCCGCGCCAGCTGTCGGGCGGACAGGAACAGCGGGTCGGGATCGCCCGCGCGATCGTCACCGACCCGACGCTGCTGCTGTGCGACGAGCCGACCGGTGACCTCGATCGCAAGGCGGGGGACGAGATCCTCGAGCTGCTGACCGCGCTCAACCGCGAGCACGGCAAGACCATCGTCATGGTGACGCACGACCCCCACGCGGCCGCGAGGGCCAAGCGGACGCTCCACCTCGAAAAGGGCCTGCTGGTCGAGGAGGTCACCGCATGAAGTTCCTTCCGCTGATCCTCCGGAATCTGCTGCGCCGCAAGGTGCGCACCATCTTCACGATCCTCTCGATCGTGATTGCGTTCCTGCTGTTCGGCGTGCTGATGGCGATCCGCGCCGCGTTCAGCATGGGCGTCGACGTCGCCGGCGCCGACCGGCTGATGGTCATGCACAAGATGGGGTTCATCCAGCCGCTGCCGCGCAGCCACGCCGCCAAGATCCGCCCGACCCAGGGCGTGACCGATCTCACCCACGCCAACTGGTTCGGCGGCTACTACCAGGAGCCGACCAATTTCCTGGCCAACATGGCGGTCGAGCCGGAAAGCTGGCTGCGGATGTACCCCGAGTTTCAGCTGCCCGAGGATCAGAAGAAGACCTGGCTGGCCAACCGCGGCGGCGCGATCGTCGGGGTCGACACCGCCACCCGCTTCGGGTGGAAAGTGGGCGACCGGGTACCGTTGATTTCGCCGATCTACCGCAAGCCGGACGACTCGCCCTGGGACTTCACCATCGACGGCATCTACGATTCCGACGTGATCGGGACCGACAAGACGCAGTTCTTCTTCCACTACGAGTACATGAACGAGACGCTCCGCGCCGCCAAGACGCCGCTGAGCGACATCATCGGCTGGTACATCGTACGCGTCGACGATCCGGCAGTCGCCGACACCATTGCCAAGCGTGTCGACGCGGTGTTCGAGAACTCGACCGCCGAAACCAAGACCGCCACCGAGAAGGCGTTCGTGTCGGATTTTGCCAAGCAAGTCGGTGACATCGGGGCGATCATGATCGCCATCGCCGCGGTGGTCATGGGCTTCATCCTGTTCGTCTCGGGGAACGCCATGGCCCAGTCGATTCGCGAGCGCATCAACGAGCTCGGCGTGTTGAAGACGCTCGGCTTCACCAACGGCCGGATCCTCGCGATCGTGCTGTTCGAGTCGCTCGTGGTCGCGCTCATCGGCGGTGGCATCGGCCTCGGGCTGGCGTGGCTGGTCATCGCGCAGGGAGATCCGACCGGCGGGCTGCTGCCGATCTTTCACTTCCCGGTGCGCGACCTGATCTTCGGCATCGCGCTGGTCGTGCTGCTCGGCATCGGCACCGGACTGATTCCCGCGCTCCAGGCGAGCCGGCTGAAGATTGTCGACGCGCTGCGCCGCACCGGCTGAGCCGCATCGCACGTCGGACGGGCACGCCGTGCGTCCGCACGTGGCAGGCAGGACCACCCGTCGCACTTGGCATTTTGCACGCAGCAGCTATCTGAGGTCCGCATGAACTGGCTGTCACAAACCATCGCCGTCACCTCGGTCACGCTCCGATCGATCCCGCAGCGGTTGGGGGCCTCGGTCGTCGCCATCATCGGTATCGGCGGCGTGGTGATCGTATTCACCGCGGTGCTGTCGATCGCCGAGGGATTTCAGGCGGCCATGCGGGGCACCGGCGATCCGCGCACGGTGATCGTCATGCGGTCGGGCAGCGATACCGAGATGACCAGCGTCTTCTCGGGAGAAGAGGCGCGGCTCATCACCGAAGCCCCGGCGATCGAGCGCGGCGCCGACGGCGTCTACGCCTCGCGTGAGCTGTTCGTGATCATCGCGGTGCCGCTGAAGCGCAGCGGCACCGATGCCAACGTGCCGCTCCGGGGACTCACGCCAATTGCGCTCAAAGTGCGGCCGCAGCTCCGCATCAGCGAAGGCCGGATGTTCACGCCCGGCACGTCCGAGATCGTCGTTGGCCGCGCCGCCTCGAGTCAGTTCAGCGGTGTGTCGCTCGGATCGACGGTGCGCTCGGGCAAAACGTCGTGGCAAGTGGTGGGTATCTTCGACGCCGGCGGCAGTGTCGCCGAGTCGGAGCTGTGGTGCGATGCCAGCGTCCTGCAGGGCGCCTTTCAGCGCGGCAACTCGTATCAGTCGGTCTACCTCCGCCTCGAGACGACCGACAGCTTCCAGAAGCTCAAGGACGCACTCACCAGTGAGCCGCGCTTGAACGTCATCGTCGTGCGCGAGCCGGAATACTACGCGCAGCAGTCCCAGGTGCTGCAAAGCATCATCCGCAACATCGGCATCAGCATCGCGGTGCTGATGGGCCTCGGCGCCATCTTCGGCGCGGTCAACACCATGTACTCGGCGGTCTCGGCACGCACCCGAGAGATTGCGACACTCCGCGCGTTGGGATTCGGATCCATCCCGGTCGTGATCTCCGTACTGGTCGAAGCGCTCCTCTTGAGCCTGATTGGCGGCGCGCTCGGCGGCCTGGTCGCCTGGGCCGGCTTCGACGGCTATCAGACCGCCACCATGAACTGGCAATCGTTCAGCCAGGTCGCATTCGCGTTCGCCGTGACCCCCGCATTGCTGCTGCGGGGGCTCCTGTACGCGGCAATCATGGGTCTGCTCGGCGGTCTGCTCCCGGCAATCCGCGCCGCCCGCCTCCCAGTGGTTTCCGCATTGCGGCAACTCTAGTCAGTCATCCGAATTACCCGGCGCCTGGCGGTTTCGAACCGTCAGGTCAGGCTTTGTCTGACTTGCCGAGCTAACGTATAAGAACCAGACGTGAGGCGATTGGAAGCTGTACGCTTTCTGACTGGCGAGCGTCGCCCGGCATCGCGCTGGCACCTCCCATCCAGCGGCTTCAAACGTCATCATTGCAATAATTTAGAAACCGTGCTCGCCGTGGAACGGGCGCATCAGACCCACCACAAATGCCCGGGTACATCGGTTGCATCGACTATCGTTACTCGCAAAGTTCAATCAGTTGTTCAGGGTTAGGAGGCGTAGACCCATGCGTATCGATGAGGTGCTCCAGAGAATTCAAGGGGAGTTCGTCGAGATGCCGGGGCTTCGACTCACGCCCGCACAGGCCCAGCGCCTGTGGGGGCTCGAGCGCGACACCTGTGACGCGTTGCTGGGCGCACTGGTGGACGCAAAGTTCTTGTCGCAGACCCGGGATGGCGCATTTGTTCGCCAGGACGGCGCGGCGCCGACAAAGGTGCTGGATGTTCGGCGCAGTCAGTCGCTCGCTGTCGCGTAAAAAATAACCCACCGGTGCGGCCGGCTGACTACCTGCCTCGTCAGCCACAACAGGCCGGCTCACGACCCCCGCTCCCGGACGATGGCGTCCGCGGCCAGGTTCGTCGAAGGTTGAGGGCTCAGGCCCTCACCTTCGACATCACCTCTCAAATTTCAGAGGTTCAACAGGGCGGTCAGGACGTCGGCGTTGTCTGGCTGTTCGGGGATGTCGTAGATCTTCGACCATTTCACCAGGCCGTCCTTGCCGATCACGAAGACCGCCCGTTCCGAGAAGCCTTCCTTCTGCCGGAACACCCCGTATTTCTGCGCCACTTCACCGTGGGGGTAAGAGTCGCTCAGCAGATCGAACGAGATCGAGCCCAAGGTCTGCGCCCAGGCCGTCTTGGAGGGCTGCGGGTCGATGCTGATGCCAAGCACGACCGCGTCGGCCTGCTCGAGCCGCTTCAGGTCCGTCTCGTAGCCGGTCATCTGGGTCGCGCACACCGGCGTGAACGCCAGCGGGTGGAACGCCAGCACCACGTTTTTCGTACCGCGGTAGTCCGACAGGCGGACCGTTCCGCCACGGTGGACGCGGAGTTCGAAATCAGGAGCTTCGTCGCCTGGGTTCAACGCCATCTCGCTCTCGTTCCTCCATCATCGCAGCGTGTCTATTGCGACCACCCGGCTGACGCGCCAGCGCCGATCGGCCCGGACGGCCTCCGCCGCGAACTCGCGCGCGTCGATCGACTCTTCGCCCGACACCACACTGCGCCGCCGAATCAGTGCCGTGAAGGTCACGTCCGCGTGCTCCGGATCCTTCAGATCGACGTTGACATCGTCGAGCTCGAGCACGAAGGCGGCGGTGCGTGGCTGCAGCCGGCTGGCCATTCCCATCAGGGTTTCGCGTCCGTGAATCGGCGGGCTGCCCTGCCCGAGCTCGATGACGACATCAGGCGTGAACGACTCGCCGATGTGCGCGGCACGCGCGATCAGGCCGAGGCCGTCGCTGGTGCTGGAATTGAACTCGGTGGCGAAGTTTTCGAAGACCGCGCGAACTTCGGCCTCGGCGGACGAGCCGCTCCGCCACCACCACAGGGCGGCACCCACGAGCAGCACGGCGGCGAGCGTGATCTGGAGACGGCGAGACATTAATCAGCCGGATGATGAGAAACCCGGCGTGACAAGGGAGAAGGGAGAAGGCAGAAGGGAGAACTCGGCATCACTTTTTCAGCAACCTGTTAGATCACCCGCCTAGAACACCAGCCCGCCGAGCACCCGGCTGGCGTCCACGCGGCCGAAATCATGGTCACCCATCTTCATTCCGCGGTTGTCCCCGATCACGAAGTACTCCCGCGGCCCGACGGTGACTTCCGGATAGTTCCACCGCTGCCGGCGATGAACGTAGGGCTCGATGAGCGGCGCCCCGTTGATTTCGACGATGCCCTCGACGATCGAGACCCGCTCGGTGGGCAGCGCGATGATCCGTTTGACGTAGAGGACGTTCGGCCCCGCCAGACGAATCGCGACGACGTCGCCGCGGCGTGGTGCGCGGATGCGGTACACGATGCGGTTGACCAGGTTCAACTTGTAATCGTGATACGTCGGCTCCATGCTGATCCCGGAGACCCGCACCGGCGTCAAGAGCCAGCCGAACGTGATGAGACTGACGACCGACAGGACGGCGATACGTATCAGAGTCCGTTGCGGGTGACGGCCTAGAGCAATCCGCCGAATCCAGGACACAGGTGGCTAGTATATCGGTCCGTGGTCCGTGGTCCGTGGGTTCGCGGTCCGTGGGAGCCGTTCGAGAGTATTGGGTGAAAGCCGCTACGCCACGCTGTTCGTGGCGCTTTTCACCCAAGTGCGTCGATCGGCTCTGCCGGACCACGGACTGCGGACCACGGACCACGGGTTTACCGCGTCTTGTACGGCGCAATCAGCCCCGCGCCACCGTTGAGCAGCGACAGGTAGATCGTCCCGGGCTTGCCCCTTTCCTCGAACACGGTGAAGCCGCGATGCTCCCCGATCCGGGTGAAGCGATCGGCTGAGAATTCGACGGCTGGGCCGGCGGCGTACCAGCGGGCACCCTGAAACTGGATGAACACGGCGTTGATGCCCACGGGCCGCTGGACCGTCTGAATCCGGGTGCGTGCGGGAGCCGTCTGCACGACACGTCCACTCGTCCCGGCCGTGGCTAATACCGGAGGCGGCAGCGACGCGACCGGCTGAATGGTCGGCGACTCAACTGGACTGGTGGTCATCACGGTCGCCACGCCGGCGGGAGGGGTCGCGGCCGGCGGCGTCGGAGCGGCCGGCTCGGAGGGCAGGGCAACCACGAACGACGGCGCCGAGCTGCCCGTGGTGCCGGCCAGATCGCCGGTCCGGCGCCGCTCGTAGGGCCGCATCACGCCGCCGGCCAGGGGAACATAGATGACGCTCCCCGGTTCTTGTGTGGTCCGGACGAACACAGGGATTTTCCCGAACGTACCGGTCGGGACCATCTCGTCTCGCACGAAGTGGATGGCGGCGCCCGCGGGGTAGTAGATGCTCCCGCCATAGGCCACCGGACCGCCGCTGAGGTACCAGGGCTCGTTCTCGGCCGTGAGGGTCGGCGCCGGCGTGGACTGCAGCGAGCTCTGCGCCGATGCCGCCGAGCTCAACGCCAGTGTGAAGACCGCTACGCCAATTCGCGACCTGAGTGGTGTGATCATGATCGAGCTCCAGCGACGGATCAGTTCAATCGGTGTACCACGGCCGTCGCCCGCGGCGTTATTACGATTTCTTCCGCCAGTATCTCGCCAGGCCTTGCCACGAGTACGCAATACTCCCGGCCCGGCTGTATTGTTCGGCTTCTGCGACCCCCACGACCCGGCGCAGGTCCTGGACCGCCTCGGCCACGAAACGCTGTTCGCGTTCGTCCTCCGACAGCGTGGAATCGTTCACCAGGCGGCGGGCGGCCTGGCTCCACTGGACGAGCCGGTCCATCAGTTCCTGAAAGTGCAGGCGAGCGCCGTTGAACGGACCGAAATGGGTCAGGAACAGGGTGTCGGGATCCCACTCCAGGATTCGCGCTTCGCTGTCGCGCCATCGCTCCAGATCGACATCGGGCGGAGGGGACGCCGGCATCACGTACGGACCGCTGCCACGCCTGATTCCGGCGGTATCGCCCACGAACGCGATGCGGCTCGACGGGTCGAAGTAGCTGACGTGATGGGAGGCGTGCCCGGGTGTGTACGCCACCTCGAGCGTCCGCCCCGCCACTTCGAGCCGTTCACCACCCTGAAGAACCCGCAGCCGGTCGCCCGGCACCGCCAGGAACTCGCCCCACAACCGATCCATGTCCTGCCCGTAGAGGCGCGACGCGCTCGAAAGCAACTTGGCGGGATCGGCCAGATGCGGAGCGCCGCGCTCGTGAACGAAGACCTCGATATGCGGGTGCGCCTTGACGATCGTCCCTACCGCGCCCCCGTGATCGAGATGGATGTGCGTGAGCAGGATCTGCCGCACGTCGTCCAGACGCAGCCCGCCGCGGCCAAGTCCAGCTTCGAGATTGGGGAGGCTCGTGGTCGGCCCGGGGTCGATCAGCGCCGCCCCGCCCGGGCCCTGCAGCACCGCGGTTGCGATGATGTTCGGGTAGCCGAGGAAGTTCACGTCGATATAGTCGATGCCGGAGGCCAGGCGGATCATTTCGGATCGGTATTGTGGATCGTTTGGTGCAGCGCACGGGTCTAAAGAGCTGCGGGTGTCAAGGGAGAAGGCAAAAGGGAGAACTCTTTTCCGTTCTCGGCTTCACTGTTCAGCAGCCTGCTAAAGAGCCATGGACCGCGGCTGATCGTGCTCTGCCGGGCGGGGGGCTGTCGCGCAAATCCATGAGTTCTCCTTTTCCCTTTTGCCTTCTCCCTTGACACGCGGGGGTCAACGCCCCCCGCAACCCCAGTGGCCGGCGAACCGGCTACAATCGATCAGCACATGGCAGACGCGGATCGCCGGACGTCTGGCGAAGTTCTCGAGCGCACACGGCAGGAAACGAAGAAACCGGACCTCTACAAGGTTCTGCTGCTGAACGACGACTACACCACGATGGAGTTCGTCATCGAGATTCTCGAGACGATTTTCCACAAGCAGCCCGCCGAAGCGCATCGGATCATGATGATGGTGCACACCCAGGGGAAAGGCCTCTGCGGCGTTTATCCGTTCGAAGTCGCCGAGACGAAGGTGGCGACCGTCACCGACCGCGCGCGGGAGAGCGGTTTTCCCCTGCGTGCGGCGATGGAGCCCGAGTAGCTACCACCAGGAATTGTTCACGTGTTCAGCCCAGCTCTCGAAGTCGTCCTGACCGTTGCCTACAGAGAGGCGACCTCTCGGAGGCATACCCACCTCACGCTCGAGCACCTGCTCTATGCGCTCGCACACGATCCGGATGGTGAGCGAATCCTCGCCGCCTGCGGCGCCGATCTGCCGCAGCTGCGCAAGGATCTCGACAAGTACCTGAAGGATTCGGTCGAGCAGTTCTCGCGCGGCCAGCAGAAGGAACCGGAACAGACGCTCGCCTTCCGGCGCGTGCTGCAGACCGCGGTGCTCCACGTCCAGAGCGCCGGCCGGCAGGAGGTGCAGTCCGGGGACGTCCTCGCGGCCACGCTCGGGCAGAGCAAGTCGTACGCGGCGCAGCTCCTCGCCGCCCAGGGCGTCACCCGCCTCGACGTGCTGGAATACATCACCCACGGCATCAGCAAGGTCCCGCCGGTAGCGCCCTCAGGAGACGACGAGCCGGCGGCGGGCGACGCGGAGGCGGGCTTCGCGGAGGCCGGCACCGCGACCTCGCGCGATCCGCTCTCCGCCTACGCCACCAGCCTCACCGGCCGGGCCAAAGCCGGCGAGCTCGATCCGCTGATCGGCCGGCGCGACGAGCTGGAGCGCACGCTCGAGATTCTCTGCCGGCGCCGTAAGAACAATCCGGTCTTCGTCGGCGATGCCGGCGTCGGCAAGACCGCGCTCGCCGAGGGGTTGGCGACGCGTCTGCTCGGCGACGACGTTCCGGAGCTGCTCGAAGGGGCGGAAGTATTCTCGCTGGACACCGGGGCGCTGCTCGCCGGCACCCGCTTCCGCGGCGATTTCGAAGAGCGCTTCAAAGCGGTGATCCAGGCGCTCGCCAAGCGGCGCATGCCGATCCTGTTCATCGACGAGATCCACTCGACGGTCGGCGCCGGCGCCACCACCGGCGGCACCATGGACCTGGCGACGCTGATCAAGCCAATCCTCACCGCGGGACAGCTGCGGGTGGTCGGCTCGACCACCCACGAAGAGTTCAAGCACATCGAAAAGGATCGCGCGCTGGCGCGGCGGCTGCAGAAGATCGCCGTCGACGAGCCGTCGATTCAGGAAACGGTGCGCATCCTCGAGGGGCTGCGGTCGCGCTACGAATCACATCACCATGTGCGGTTCACCGACGACGCGCTGGAGTCGGCGGCCAAGCTCGCGGCCCGGCACATGCGCGACTACAAGCTGCCGGACAGCGCGATCGACGTCCTGGACGAGGCCGGCGCCCGGGTGCGGATGCGGCAGGCGCGCCGGCCGGTCGAGGAGCGCGGTGCGTCCGAGATCCAGGTGATCGAGGTCGGGCTCGCCGAGATCGAGGAAGTGGTCGCCCGGATCGCCCGGATCCCGGCCAAGCAGGCCTCGTCCTCCGATCGCGATCGGCTGCGCAGCCTCGAGGAAGCGCTCGGCCGGGTGGTGTTCGGACAGGAGGAGGCGGTCGGCACCGTGGCGCGCGCCATCAAGCGGTCGCGCGCCGGCCTTGGTCAGCCCGATCGCCCGGCCGGCTGTTTCCTCTTCACCGGGCCGACCGGCGTCGGCAAGACCGAGCTCGCCAAACAGCTCGCGCTGCACCTCGGCAACGAGTTCATCCGCTTCGACATGAGCGAGTACATGGAGAAGCACGCGGTCGCCCGCCTGATCGGCGCGCCGCCCGGCTACGTCGGGTTCGAGCAGGGCGGGCTGCTCGTCGATGCGGTCCGCCAGCATCCCTACGCGGTGCTGCTGCTCGACGAGATCGAGAAGGCGCACCCCGACATCTTCAACATCCTGCTGCAGGTGATGGATCACGCGACGCTGACCGACAACAACGGCCGCAAGGCCGACTTCCGGCAGGTGGTGCTGATCATGACCTCGAACGCCGGCTCGCGCGAGCTGAGCGCCGGGGCGATCGGCTTCTGGGATTCGGGGCGTTCCGACCGCGCGGTGGACAACCGCCAGAAGACCTCGCAGCAGCGCTCGAAATCCGCGATCGAGAAGGTCTTCAGCCCGGAGTTCCGCAACCGCCTCGACGCGATCGTGTCGTTCGGTCCGCTGTCGCCAGGCGTGATGGAGACGATCGTCGAGAAGTTCATCCTCCAGCTCGAATCGCAGCTCGCCGAACGCCGGGTCGCGATCACGCTCGAAACGGCGGCGCGCGAATGGCTGGCGGCCAAGGGCTACGACCCGATTTTCGGCGCGCGGCCGCTCGCCCGGGTGATCCAGGCTCACGTCCGCGATCGCCTGACCGATGAAATCCTGTTCGGACAGCTCGAGAACGGCGGCACCGTCACCATCGACCTCGCCGACGACAAGCTGTCGTTCGCCTTCGAACCCCGGATCGACGAGACCCATCCCAAGCCAGTGTCATGAGCGACAAAGAGTACGACGTCCCGGTCAAGGTCATCGATCGCCGGTGGTGGGCGAACCAGGAGAACGCCGGCAGCGCGGCGTCCGGTTCATCCTCGTCGTTGAAGCCGACGTATGTCGAGGAGCTCGAACAGAAGCTCGCCGACAAGGACAAGCAGCTGCAGGACGCGATCGCGCGGTATCGCGGCGCGTCGGCCGAATTCGAGGAGTCGCGGCTGCGGCTTCGCCGCGAGATCGGCAAGGACATCGAACGGGGCCGGCGCGAAATCCTCGCCGATCTGCTCGACGTCGTCGACAACCTCGATCGCGCCATCGACGCGGCCAGGTCGAACGCCGCCGCCGGCCGGATCGACACGCTCCTTCAGGGCGTCGACCTGGTGAAGCGGCAGTTCCTCGCCAAGCTCGAAGGGTTCGGCGTCACCCGGATCGAGTCGGCAGGCCAGCCGTTCGATCCGGCACTCCACGAAGCCATCTCCGCGGTGCCCGCGGCGTCGCCCGATCAGGACGGGCTCGTCGTCGGCGTGGTCCGGCATGGCTACCGGATCGGCGACGAGGTGCTGCGACCGGCGTCGGTGGCCGTGGCGAAGAGCTGAGCTTCTCCGCTATCTCGTCCACGGCACCTTCGGCGAGCGATAGAAGTTGATCCCGAGCGCCGTCCAGCGCGGCGCCTGTGCGCCGAGCCGGCCGGCGAACTCCGGCCACTGCCGCTCCCCTCTCGACCACGCAATTTCGGCGATCGCCGCCAGCCGCGGAAATGCCAGCCACTCGACGTCGCGCATATTGGCGGCCGTCTCGGACCACAGCGGCGCCTCGATCCCGATGATCGCCGTCTCGGGGATCTCCTTTGCAACCGTCGCCGGATCCCACTCGTAGGCGGCCGGCACGTCGATGTAGGCCGCCCAGTGCAGCCCGATCGGGCTCGAGGCGTCGTACTGCATGTCGAGGTAGGCGCGATTCGCCACCGACATCACCACTCTGGCGCCCTTCGACACCGCTTGCGAAGGCGCGCCGTCCGGCCGCCAGTGCTGGACGATGGTGGTGGGCAGGAGCTGCGCCGGCGCAATCTCGTCCCAGCCGATCATCTCCTTGCCGTGCGACTGGACAATCTTCTGCACCCGCTCGATGAACGCGACGTATTGCGGCGCCGGCAGGGTCTTGACCTCGTCACCGCCGACATGAAAATACGCGCCGGGGGTCAGCGCCGCGATCTCGCGGACCACATCGTCGATGAACTTGTAGGTAATCTCCTTGTCCACGCACAGTGAGCTGAAGCCGACCTCGATGCCGCTATAGCGCTGCCGCGCGATGCCGTCGCAATTCAGTTCGGCGTAGGCGACCAGCGCGGCGTTGGTATGACTCGGCATGTCGATCTCCGGCACGATGGTGATGTAGCGATCGCGCGCGTAGTCGATCAGGTCGGCGTAGTCCTGCTGGGTGTAGTAGCCGCCGGCGCCCCCGCCCACTTCGCTCTTCCCGCCTTCGACAGCGAGGTTCGGCCAGGATTTGATCTCGATCCGCCAGCCTTGATCGTCCGACAGGTGCAGATGCAGCCGATTGAGCTTGTGGAGCGCCATCAGATCCATGTAGCGCTTCACGTCGTCCACGTTGAAGAAATGACGGGCGACGTCGAGCATCGCCCCGCGCCACGCGAAGCGTGGGCGGTCGGTGATGCGCACCGCCGGGGCACTCACCGGCCGCGACGGATCGGCTCTGGCCGCCTCGTGCTCGACGAACGGCGGCAACAGCTGCCTGAGTGTCTGGACCCCGTAGAACACGCCGGCCGGCGTCGTCGCGGTGATGACGACGCGGTCGGCGGTGACGGTCAGCTCGTAGGCCTCATCCGCCGGATCCGCGATCGGGCCGATCTGCAGCAGGATGGCATCGCGCGCCGGTGGCGAGCCGCCGGCCTCGACCCGGGGCGGCGCCGGACCGGCGGCAATGCCGATCCAGTCGGCGAGAAACCGGCCGAGGCGCAGCATCGCCGGATCGCCGGCCGGCACGTGGATCGCGGTGGTCGGCGTGAGTTGAAAGCCGCCGCCCTGGCCGGGCTCGAAGGTGGATGGTCGGGGAACGAGGGTGTGCATCGGAATCGATCCGCGCGGCGACGGCGTGACCGCGCGCGGCGACCGCGCACAGGCGCCGCCGAGGAGCATGGTCACCGCGACGGCCGCCAGCGTGCGCGTCATGGGTGCGAAGAATAGCAGAGGGGACGCTGGTTCGGGCGCTGTTCGCTGTCACGGCCGCCTCCGGCGGGGGCTCGCCTTCGGCTCGCACGACGACACGACGACACGACGACAACGACGTAAGACACGACGTCAATCGACACGCCCGGCCACGTAGGAGTGTACGGGCCATACCCAGTGCCCCATTCAATATCAGCGGCTCTGACGTCAGCGGCGACGCCGACGTAGGCAATCCGTCGAAGAGACTCTCAACGTCGTTGTCGTCGTGTCGTCGTCTCGTCCTGGCGCGAAGCGCCAGCGCGCCGCAGGCGCCGTGGACATGAAGGCAGCGTGACAGCGAACAGCGTGCGCAGAGACTGCGTTAGTATTCTGGAATGCCGATCTTCGAATATCAGTGCAGCGACTGTGACCGGGAGTTCGAGGCCTACGTGAACGCCGGGCGCACGCCGGCGTGTCCGGCGTGCCAGGGCGAGAACCTGGTCAAACGGCTGTCGAGCCCGGGAATGGTGGGGGCGTCCGCCGGCCGCGCCTCGACGCCCGCCCCTGGACAGGGCGGCTGCGGCGCCGGCGGCGCGCACTGCGCGTGCCGCGCGGGACACTGACACCGGAGACGCCGGACCTCGGCCCTGAACCCCTGAACCTTTGAACCCCACGTATGTACTCCCGCGATGAAGTGAAGGCGATCACCAGCAAGGTGATCGACATGACCAAAGCCGATGCGGTCGAGGTCGAGTTCAACGGCGGCGAGCGTTCGGCGACCCGCTTCGCGAACTCCAACATCACCGCCAACATGGTGCAGTTCGACCGCAGCGTCGCCATCACCGTTCATCTCGGCAACAAGTCGGGGACCGCGACGGTGCGTGATTTCGACGACGCCACCTTGAAGGACGGCGTGGCCGATGCGCTGAAGCGGGCCGGCGAGGCGCGCGACAACACCGAGGCGCCGGTGCTGGTCGGGCCGCAGGACTACGAACCGGTGGACGCGACGCTCCCGAGCGGCGTGAACTACGGGCCGGCGGAGCGGGCGCGGGCGGTGCGGCAGAGCCTCGACATCTGCGACAAGAAGGGCGTGCTCGGCTCCGGCTACATCCCCAAGGTCTATCAGACGACCTGCACCGCCAACTCGAAGGGACTGTTCGCCTACTACCAGTATGCGGAGGCGGGCTTCATCCTGACGGCGCGCACGAAGGACGGCGGTGGCTCGGGCTGGGCGGGCATCACCGGCGTCAAGGACACCGCGCTGATCGATCCGGTGCACCTCACCGAGACCGCCGCGGACAAGGCGCTCAAGAGCCAGAAGGCGCGCGCGCTCGAGCCGGGGCGCTACACCGTGATCCTCGAGCCGCGGCCGGCGGCACGGTTCCTCTCGCTCATGACCGGCCTGTTCAACGCCCGCACCGCCGAAGGACCGGTCGGCAACTATTTCAGCGGCAAGGAGCGCGGCACCACCAAGCTCGGTGAGAAGGTGTTCAGCGAACAGCTCACGCTCAAGAGCGACATCGGCAATCCCATCCTCCGGCAGTCGCCGATCGGCACCGACGGCCTGCCGGCGCGCGACGTCACCTGGGTCGAAAAGGGCGTGCTGAAGACTCTCTACTACGACCGCCAGTGGGCGACCCGCCAGAAGAAGGATCCGACTCCCGCGACCACCAACAACAGCCTGGTGATGGAAGGCTCGAACCTGACCCTCGCGGAGATGATCAAGAGCACGCGCCGCGGGCTGCTGGTGACGTTCTTCTGGTACATCCGGCCGGTCGATCAACCGACGCTGCTCAACACCGGCATGACCCGCGACGGCCTGTTCCTGATCGAGAACGGCGAGATCGCCGGGCCGGTGCAGAACTTCCGCTGGAACATGTCGCCGATCGTCGGCTTCAACAACATCACCGCGCTCGGCACAGCCGGTGCCGATTCACACCGGCGAGTCGTACGACGGTCCCGGCACGGCGCTGGTGCCGCCGGTCCGGATGGAAGACTTCTACATGACGTCGGTATCGCCCGCGGTGTGATGGGGATGAGCCATGAAACGTCAGAGACTTCGTCAAGACCGTCGCCTTCTCCGGCATGGCCATCGCCGCGACCGATCTGGTTGGCGAGCTGATCGCCCAGTCGCCGGCGGGCAAACCGCTGGAATCACAATTCAAGGGGCTCGCGGACGTGGCGCTGGGCGAAGCGAAGCGCACCGGCTGCACCTATGCCGACATCCGGTTCACCCGGCGCACCAACTCGAGCGTCAACGCCACCGGCGGCAACAGTGACTTCGAAGGCTTCGGCGGCTTTGGCGGCGGGGGTCGCGGCGGGCGCGGCGGACGGGGCGGCCGGGGCGGTGGGGGCGGCGGCGGTGGATTCGGCGGCGCCGACGAGACCGCCGGACGCGGCGCGGCCGGCTTCGGGGTGCGGGTGATTCACAGCGGCGTGTGGGGCTTCGCCAGCAGCCCGATCGTCACCGAGGACGAGATCCGCCGGATCACGCGCATCGCGACCGAGGTGGCCAAGGCCAGCGCCATCGCCAAGCAGCGCGACGTCGTGCTGGCGCCGGTCCGCGCCTACACCGAATACTGGGCGACCCCGGTCCAGAAGAATCCCGACTCGATCTCGCGCGAAGACAAGCAGGCGCTGGTCCAGCGCGTCGTCGACATCGCGGTGAAGAACAAGGACGTGGTCAACGTGTCGGCATCGGTCGGCGATCGAGCGCGAGTGGAAATACTTCGCCAGCTCGCGAAGGCTCGTACATCGAGCAGGAAGTCTGGTCCTCCTCCCCCTCGTTCACGGTGACCGCGCGCAAGGACGGCGAGACCAAGTCGCGCACCTACACCGGTGAGATGATGACCGGCGGCTGGGAGATCGCCGAGCGCGCCCAGATGCCCGAGAACGCCGAGCGCATCGCCGCCGAAGCGGTCGAGTTCTGCACCGCCAAGCCGGTCGAGATGGGGGTCAAGGACGTGGTGATGACCCCGTCGCACGCCATGCTCACCATCCACGAGATCGTCGGCGCACGCCACCGAGCTCGATCGCATCCTCGGCTACGAAGCGAACTACGCCGGCACCAGCTTCGTCAAGATTGCCGACCTCGACAAGCTCAAGTACGGCTCGAAGCTGTTCAACGTCACCGCGGACCGGACCATGCCCGGCGGCGTCGGCACGGTCGGCTACGACGATGACGGCGTGAAGACGCAGCAGTGGCCGCTGGTGCGCGAAGGGATCCTGGTCGGGCCTGCAGACCAACCGCGAGACGGCGCATCTCATCGGCGAGAAGGAGAGCCGCGGCTGCACCTCCGCCAACTCGTGGCGCGACTACCCGTTCCTGCGGATGCCGAACGTGCACGTCGAACCGGGCCCGGCCGGATCGCCGACGCCCGAACAGATCATCGCCGACACCAAGGACGGCGTGCTGATCGACGGCCGCGGCAGCTACTCGATCGACCAGCAGCGCTACAACGGCCAGTTCGGCGGCAACGCGTTCTGGGAGATCAAGAACGGCAAGATCACGCGGATGGTGAGCAACGTCACCTACAACGCGATCACCACCGATTTCTGGGGCAACCTCGACGCGATTTCCGGCAAGGAGTCGTGGCGGATGTTCGGCACCGGCGGCGACGCGAAGGGCCAGCCGACCCAGACCAACAGCATCTCGCACGGCTCGCCGTATCTGCGGATCCGCAAGATCATGGTCGGCGCGGCGTACGCCTAGAGCAAAATCCCAAGCTCCAAATCCCAAGCTCCAACCACTCCCAACCCCCAAGTCCCAAATGTAAATTCCCATTTCCAAAGCCCAACCCCTCGCTGCCGGCGGTTTGGAAGTTCCGATTGCTATTTGGGGGTTGGGAGTGGTTGGAGCTTGGGATTTGGGCGTGGTTGGGATTTGGAGCTTGGAGCTTGGGATTTTGATCTATACTCCCATCGTCTAACGATGGGAGAGAGATGGGCGTCACCAATCAACCGCCGGATTTGCTGCCCGGCACCCTCGACATGCTGATTCTGCGGACGCTCGGCCGCGGCGCGCTGCACGGCTATGCGATCGCGGAGCGGATCCGCCTGGTCTCGGATGACGTGCTGGTGGTCGGCGAGAGCTCGCTGTATCCAGCGCTGCAGCGGCTGCTGGTGAACGGGTGGGTCAGCGGCGAATGGGGCGCGTCCGAGAACAACCGCCGGGCCCGCTACTACACCGTGACCGCGGCCGGACGCAAGCGGCTCGCCGCCGAGCGCAAGGAGTTCCAGCGGCTGATCGGCGCCATCCAACAGGTGCTCGAGTCCGCGTAGATGCCCCGCCGTGAGGCGGGTGCGGGAGCAGGCCATGAAGCTGGTGTCAGAGGATCACTGAGATGACAACCTTCCTGAGACGGGTCCGTTACCTGCTGCAGCAGCGGAAGCTCGAGGCCGAAATGGCGGAAGAACTCGAGGCCCATCGCCTCATGGCCGAGGAGCGTGCCCGCGCGAACGGCGAAACGTTGCGGGATGCCGGGGCCGCCAGCCGCCGCGTGATGGGGAACGTCATGCTGGCTCGTGAAGAGGCGCGGGCCGCCTGGATCGCGCCGTGGATGGACAGCGCGTGGCAGGACGTCGCGTATGCCTTGCGGATGTTCCGCCGCGCTCCGGCTTTCATGAGCGCGCTGGTGCTGGTGATGGCGATGGGCATCGGCGCGGCGACCGCGGTCTTCACGCTGGTCGACGGCCTGATGCTGAAAGATTTGCCGGTGCCGGCAGCGGCACGGCTGGTCTATTTCAGCAGCCCCTCGTTCTCGTATCCGGTCTTCTCGGAGGTCCGCGCGCGCGGCACCGAGATCTTCGAGAGTCTCGGCGCCTGGAGTGTCGAAGACATGCACGTCGCGTGGGGCCAGCAGCTGGAACCGACGCCGGTCCTGACCGCATCGGGCGAGTACTATGCGACGCTCGGCGTGACCGCCGCGATCGGCCGCACCTTCTCCGATAGCGACGACCGGATCGGCGGTGGCCGTGAAGGCCGGGTCGCCATGATCAGCGATGCGGCCTGGCACCGGCGTTACGGCGCCGATCCGGCCGTCATCGGCCGGACCGTGCGGATCGGACCGGACACCCACACCATCGTCGGCGTGACTCCGGCGGGCTTCTTCGGCGTGGCCCCGGGAGTTGCCCCTGAGATCACGATCCCGCTGACCACCAACGCGGATCCTTCCGACCTGCGGTCGGCCACATCGAGCTGGGTTCATCTGATTGGACGGCTCCGCGGCGGGATCACGCTGGCCGAAGCGAATGCAGGGCTGGGACGGGTCTGGCCGGCGGCGCTCGAGGCCACCGCCCCGCCGAATCTCGAGGCCGGCCGGCGGGCGCAGTACCTGGGCAGGACCACGTCGCTCGAATCGGCGCGCACGGGCTTTTCCCGGGTGCGCAACCGCTTCGCCCAACCATTGTGGTTCCTGTTCGGGCTGGTCGGGCTGTTGCTCGTCGTCGCCTGCGCCAGCGCCGCGAACCTGCTGCTGGCGCGCGGCGCCGGGCGCGGCCGGGAAATCGCGGTGCGGCTGGCGATTGGCGCCGGCCGCGCGCGGCTGATTCGCCAGATGCTGACCGAATCGCTGGTCTGGACCCTGATCGCGGCCACCGGCGGTCTCCTGATCGCGTCATGGGGCGCTGGCTCGCTGCTCGCGCTGATGACCACCCGGGATCAGACAATCGTGCTCGACGCCGGCGTGAGTAGCCGGGTCCTCCTGTTCTCGATCGTGGTGGCGGCCTTCACGTCGGCGATTTGTTCAGTATGGCCGGCGTTCCGGTCGACCCGGATCCATCCCGCATCCGGACTGAAGAGCACACCCACCGCCGGCAGCGTCGTCGCACCGCGCTGGGCCTCCGGCCGATGGATCGTCGCGGCGCAGGTCGCGGTCTCGGTGCTGCTGCTCGGCAGCGCGGCCTTGTTCGGACGCAGTCTGTATGAGGTCGTGAACCAGAGCGCCGGCGTCGACCGCCAGAACGTCCTGGTGCTCGCCGCTGACGTCGAAGCCGCCGGATATGACGATGACCGCGCCGTCCGCTTCTATCAGGACCTGGTCGCGCGGGTGCGGCGAGTACCGGGAGTCGAGGCGGCGAGCCTCTCGATGTATCCGCCGCTCAGCGGCGGCGACGGCGCGTGGAACGAGAACGTGGTCATCGACGGCGCGCCCAGGTCCGAGCCCACGCTGGTGTATTTCAACACCGTTTCGCCGCACTACTTCGAGACGACCGGCATGAGGCTGCTGCGTGGCCGGGATATCCGCGAGGACGATCAGCGCACAACCCCGGCCGTCGTGGTCGTGAACGAGACGCTGGCCCGCCGCTTCTTCCCCGGTCAGGATCCACTGGGGCGACAGATCACGATCGGGCGGGACAAAGCGCGCAAGAGCCTGCAGATTGTCGGTCTGGTCTCGGACGCCAAGTATCAGCGGCTGCAGGAGGCTCCGCGTGCGGTGGCGTTTGCGCCCTGGCTGCAGCAGCGGGGCGGCAACATGTTCATCGAGCTGCGCGTCGCGGGCCGGACCGCGGTCGCCGACGCCATCAGAAGTGAGGTCCGTGGTCTCGACGCGGTCGTGCCGATGCACATGCAGACCGTCGCCGAGCGCATCCGCGACTCGCTCGTCACCGAACGGGTCCTGGCGTCGCTGGCCGGACTCCTGGCGGCCGCGGCGGCCGCGCTCTCGTGCGCCGGGCTGTATGGACTGCTCGCCTACGGCGTGTCACGGCGGGCCCGCGAAATCGGCGTGCGCCTGGCGCTCGGCGCCGAGCGGCGCACCGTGGTGTTCGGGGTGCTCTCGGAGTCGTTGATGCTCGCGTCGATTGGCGTCGCGCTTGGTATCGCCGCCACGCTGGCTTCGGGGCGCGTCGTGCGCGGGCTGCTGTTTCAGGTCACACCCGCTGACCCGCTGTCGATCGGCGCGGCCGCGCTGGCCATGCTGGTCGTCGCCGGGCTGGCCGGAGCGGGCCCGGCGTGGCGGGCCTCGCGGGTCGACCCGGTGATTGCGTTGAAGAGTGAATGAGGACTACTGGGCGGATGAAAGACCCCCGCGTGGCTTTCATCCGGCTCCTAATGGCGCAGTCGATCGAGGGCAATGCCGGCGGCGACCACCACGTTCAACGAGTCGACCGCGGCATCGATCGGAATGCGCGCCTTGATGTCGGCATCATCGAGCGAGACGGGATCCAGGCCCGGACCTTCGGCCCCGACCATGACCAGCACGCGTTCGTGATCCCGCAACGCGGCCAGACCGCTGATGTCCACGGCGTCTTCTGACGGCGTCAACGCGACGACACGGAACCCGCGAGACCGGAAGTCGGCGAGCGCCGCTCGCCAATCCTCGGCCCGTGCGAACGGGATCCGGAGCGCGGCGCCCATCGACGTACGGATCGCCTTGCGATACCACGGGTCGCCGCTGGTGGGATTGAGCAGCACGCCGTCCACACCGAGCGCGGCGGCGGTGCGGAAGAGGCCGCCGACGTTGTCGGGGTTCGCGACCCCTTCCAGTGCGAGCAGACGGCGGCAGCCGGCCAGATCCGCCGGCCGCAGCGCGGGCGGACGTGCGACCAGCGCGAGACAACCGCGGTGAAAGTCGTAACCGGTGATCCCGGCCAGCAGCGCCGCGTCGTCACACACCAGCACCGGCGCGTCCACCGCCGTCAGGACCGCTTCCATCGCAGCGTGAGCCGCACCGTTGACCAGGATGGAATGGAGCTCGAACCGGCCGAGCGCCAGCAGCCGCTCGACGACGAGCCGGCCCTCGGCCACGAACATGTGGCGTTCGCGAATCCAGCGCGGGTTGGCGACGTGGCGATAGGGATCGAGCCGCGGATCCTCCGCCGACTCGATCCGCTGGATCACTGATCGGTCCGCACGACCGACCGCCGGCTGCGGTGACTGTCGATGACGTGCTGGCCGAGCCGCTTGCTGAAGAAGACCTTCGACTCGCTGGGGTCGACCGGGTGCTGCACGAACCGGATGATGTCGAACCGCAGCTGGGCGAGGGTGCTGCGCATCTCGTAGAACCGGTTCTTGGTCTTGACGATGATCTCGTCGAAGCCGTTGTCCATGGCCCAGACTTCCTGCTCCTCGGTCAGCGCACGGAAGTGCCCCTGCCCGCGCCAGTCGCTGCGGGTGCCGCCGATCCACTGATAGAGCACACGCCGTCCGTTGAACTCGACACAGTCCTCGAGCTGCGCGACCAGATCGGCGAGCTTGGGATCGGTCTCCTGCGCTCGCAGCTCGTGCGACACCTTGAACGAGACCGGCACGAACGTGCCGGGCTCTTCGGGCAGACCCGCCTCGGCCATCAGGATCTGGTGGTCACGGTTGGCCAGGCGCTGGATCACTTCGTTGGCCGATTTCTTCCGCTTGAAGTCGAGGAAGAACTCCTCGATGTACTGAATCTCCAGCGCACCCTGCTGGAGCCCGTACTGCTTGATCAGGTATTCGGCGGACATCCCAAGATGATAAGTCAGGGGAGTCTCTTCGTGGGGGTGTTCGCTGTCACGCTGCGATCGTGCCCACGGCGCCTCCGGCGGGGGGCCTGCGGCTGCCTGCGGCCCTACGACGACACGACGACGACACGACGACAACGACGTTTTACGATTCACGCCCGGCCACGATTGCAGCGCTCGGCCAAATCCTTTGTGCCCCGGCTGAATATCAGCGGCTCTCCCCCGTTGGCGGCGACGCCGGCCACGGCCGGCGTTGCGCGGCGCCGCCAACGGGCCCAACCCGTCGAAGAGACTCTCAACGTCGTGGTCGTCGTGTCGTCGTCTCGTCCTGGCGCGAAGCGCCAGCGCGCCGCAGGGGCCGTAAGGGCCGCCGACGCCACGAATAGGCCAGCTTCCCGTAAAATTCCCGAATGGCACCCGTGATTACCATGCCGCTTCCGGACGACGTGCAAGCCATCATCGATCAGCTGGACGAGGCTGATCGCACCGCGAAAACGCTCGCGGCCAGTCTGCGCGACGACCAGTTCCACTGGCAGCCCGATGGCGGGAAACGATGGAGCGTCGCGCAGTGCCTGGAACATCTGGCCACCGGCGACGCGCTGTACGCCTCGCTGATGCGCGACGCCATCGATCGCGCGCGGCGGAGCGGCTCGGTCCGACGGGGGCCATTCGCGCCAGGATTCTTCGGCCGCAAGTTCGCGAACAGCCTCGAGCCGCCGGTCAAGCTTCGCACCCGAGCCCCCTCGCGGATCGTCCCGCAGTCCTCGTTGAGCCGCGAGGAGATTCTGCGCCGCTACTTCGGCACGCATGCGGAGCTGAAGGCGATGGCGCGCGAGGCGGCCGAGATCGACGCCAATGGCGCGACCTTCCAGAACCCGTTCTTCAAGATGGTGCGGGTCAAGGTGGCAACGGGGTTTCACGTGATCGCCGCGCACAACCGCCGCCACCTGTGGCAGGCGCGGCGAGTGATCGAGCGCGCGGACTTTCCCACGTAACTCCCGTTTTCCCTTCTGCCTTCTCCCTTGACACGCGGGGTTTTCATCCGCCTGTCAGCCCGGACCGCGCCAACTCGGATTGACCCGCGCGTAGAGCAGCTGATCGTAGACCTGGCCGAGCTTCACGGCCCCGGATTTCAGGCAGCCCTCACGCTCATAACCCGCCTTCTCGAGCACTCGCACCGAACCGACGTTCTCGGTGAACGCGAACGCGAACAGCCGCAGCAGGTTCAGGCGTTGGAAGGCGTGTTCCGTCACCATCATCAGCGCCTCGGAGACGATGCCGCGGCCCCAGAACGGCTCGCCGAGCCAATAGCCGATCTCCGCGGAGAACTGCTCGATGTCGGCGCCCGGAATCAGGCCGATGCCGCCGACCGCTTCGTCGTCCACGGCGATCGCGAACTTGGTCGGTTCTCCTTCCTCGCCGACGGCGCCCGCGAGAAAGCCCCGTGCATGCGCCATTGTGTAGGGGTAAGGGAACCGATCGCGAAGGTAGCGGGACACGTTGGCGTTGTTCGCGTAGCGGACCACGGATGGCGCGTCCCGTACCCGCCACGGCCTGAGGAGACACCGCTCGCCCTGGACCATCATCAGAAGAGGGCCTTCCCTTCCAGCTTCAGCCAACGCTCCGCCGCGCGGTACTCGGGAAAGACTTCAGCCACCAATCGCCAGTAGCGGCGCGAATGATTCTGCTGGCGCAGGTGCATGAGCTCGTGGAGCAGCACGTAGTCGCACACCCACGGCGGCATCTGCACCAACCTGAAGTTCAACGCGATCACGCCGCGATGGGAGCAGGATCCCCAACGCGATCGCTGGTTACGGATGGTGATGCGGGACACGGTGAGCCGATGCTCGGCGGCCAGCGCCTCGAGGCGCGGCACCAGCTCGCGCCCCGCGAGCCGTCGCAGCGCGAGCTCCGCTGCCGGCCGCACGTTGTCGACCCCGCCGGCGAGCCGCACGCGCTGATCGCCAACCATCAGCATCCGGCTGCGGCCGGCTTCCTGAACACGGAGCACGCTCGGCTCGCCGTGCAGCAGGATCGCATCGCCGACGTGCCACTGCACCGGCGCGTGCCGTTCCGCCACGCGCAGCCGTTCCGCGGCGACCCACGCCTGATGGCGCTGGACGAACGCCTCGGCCTCGCGGCGCGAACCGCCTCGCGGAATCGTCACCCGCAACGATCCGTCGGGGTGCACTCGAAGGATGTATTTGCGGGCGCGCTTGACGCGAACGAAATGAACGTCAGGCTGAGGCGCGGGCTCGGAGGCGCGCAGGAAAGGAAGATCCAGCTGCACCCGATGAGGATACGACGTTTACGCGCCGGCCATCGACAAGCTCAGGCCGTCCCGAGCGGGAGTCGAGGGGCGCGACGACTCAGTCGTTGCGCATGGCGATCAGGGGATCGACGGCCATCGCACGGCGCGCGGGAATGTAGCTGGCGGTCAGCGCGACCAGGAGCAGGAAGACCGCCACCAGGCCAAAGCTGAGCGGGTCGGTGGGGGTCACCTTGTAAAGCATGCTGCGCGCCGCCGGTGTCACGCCGAAAGCGCCGGCAGTGCCGAGGACGATCCCCATGCCCGCGAGCTTGAGGCCCTGCCCGATGATCAGCCGCATCACGTCGGCGCGTGCCGCGCCAAGCGCCACCCGGACGCCGATCTCCTGCGTGCGCTGTGAGACGGAATACGAGAGCACACCGTAGACCCCGATCGACGCGAGCACCAGCGCGACCGCTCCGAACAGGAAGAACATCACTCCGAACATCCGGAATTGCCAGAAGCTCCGCTGCCGGAGTGCCTCCATGGTCGAGACCTGGAACACCGGCAACGTGCCGTCGGACAGGCGAATCTGCTCGCGGACCGCCGCGCTGATCGCCGCGGGATCGCCGCCGGCGACCCGGATGCTGAGGCCGGTGTTCAGCGTCGGATCGAACGGATACGGCACATAGGCGGCCGGGACGATCGCATCGTCGTCGTCCCCCTGGTAGTGACGGAAATCGGCGACGATGCCGACCACGGTGAACCAGTCGGGAGTGCGATCGCCTTTGAGCCTGAAACGGCGGCCGAGCGGATCGGCATCACCCCACGCTCGCTTGGCCATCGTCTGGTTGATCAGCGCGACCGGGCTCTTCGTGGCCCCCTCGCTGTCGGTCAGGTCGCGTCCCCGCACCAGGGCGACGCCGAGCGTCTGCCGCAGGTGCGGCGTGGCGGCAATGAAGGCGATGCCTGGCTCCTGCCCCGGCTCGACCGGCTTGCCTTCGACGATCACGTCGTCGCCGCCGCCGCCGCCGCCGAGCGGGACGAAGTTCGACGCGAACGCCTGCTGCACACCCGGCAGCGTCTCAGTGCGCCGGACGATGTCTTCCACTCTTCTGGCCTTCGCGTCGTTGGGCTCGTAGACCTGGCCGGGAAGGTAGAAGCGCAGCGTCATCAGCGGCGCGGTGTCGAATCCGACGCTCGCCCCCTGCAGGTTGAGGAAGCTGCGAATGAAGAGCGACGAGCCGATCAGCAGGATCAACGCGAAGCCGACCTGCGCGACCACCAGCGTGTTCCGCATCCATGCGCGGCGCTCGCCGGTCGAGCCGCGGCCGCCCTCGCGGAGACTCTCCTGCAGGCTGGTGCCGGTCGCCTGCAGCGCCGGGACGACGCCGAAGAAGATGCCGGTGCCCACCGCAATGGCGATGGTGTAGGCGAGCGACCGCGCGTCGAGGCTCCAGTGGATGAAATAGGGAATGCTGTCGGGCGGAATCGAACGGTCCAGCAGCTGCAGCCCGGCCCAGGCGACCACGAAGCCGAGCGGCGCGCTGAACAGGCCGATCATGATCGCCTCGGTGAGCAGCTGACGGACGATTCTGAACCGTCCGGCGCCGAGCGCCGACCGGATCGAGATCTCGCGATGCCGCACCGAGGCGCGCGCGAGCAGCAGGTTCGCGACGTTGGAGCAGGCGATCAGCAGCACCAGCGTAACCGCGCCCATCATCATCATGATGATCAGCTTCGGCTGCTCGGGCAGCATCCAGTCGCTGAGCGGCCGCACGTTGGTACTCCAGTCGCGATTCGCGGGATAGGCGGCGGCAAGACGTTCGGCGATGCCGTTCAAGTCGGTGGAGACCTGGTCGATCGTCGCTCCCGGCTTCATCCGCGCGAACGCCTGGACGTTCCGCTCGTCGCGGCTCATCTTCTCGCCGTACTCCGCGAGCGGCACCCAGAGGCGCTGGGTCTCGGGAAACGCGAATCGCGGCGGCATCACGCCGATGATGGTGTGCGGCCGGCCATTGATGCTGATCGCCCGGCCGACCACGGCACGGTCGCCGGCATAGCGCGTCTGCCAGACCTCGTGGCTGAGCATCACGACCGGCTCGGCGCCGGGCCGGTCGTCTTCCGGGCCGAAGTTGCGGCCCATCGCCGGCGGCTGGCCCAGCAACGGGAACAGATTCCAGGTGATGGTGCTGCCGTCGTAGCGCGTGGGCTCGGTCGATCCGTCCGAAATGGTGAGACTGCGGCGGCTGAACCCGGCCAGCGACTGGACGGTGCTGGTCTGGTCCCGCAGATCTTTGTAGTCCGCGTACGACAGGCTGGCACGGTTGATGTTCAGCCGCTGGTTCCGGCCGTTGACGACGGCGATGCCGTCGGCATCCTGATAGGGGTAGGGCTGGAGCATCACCCCGTCGACGACACTGAAAATCGTGGTGTTGATGCCGATCCCAAGGGCCAGGCACGCGACGGCGATGGCGGTGAACCCGCGACTCTTGGTCAGCGAGCGCCAGGCGTAGCGCACATCCTGTAGAAGCATAGGCACTTAGACGGGCGAGGGGGAGGGGGGTTCCGGACCCTAGTCGAATCCCTAATCCCTCATCGGATGAGGGATTAGGGATTGAGCCATTGCGGCCCCCCACCAACGCGAGGGGCCGCCCTTCCGTCAAAGGTGCGAGGTGATGCGCAATGAACAGATTCGTAGGTGAACAGGGGCGGGTCGGGGCGCTGGTGTTGGCGGCGCTGTTGGCGGCTCCGATGGGATTGGGTGCTGCGGCTGAACAGCAGCGTGGCGGCGACGACTGGTGCCGGAACGAACGAGACGGGAATTCGGACCGGGCGTCGTTTTGCGAGGTCCGGGAGTTCAAGGTCGCGGCGACCGCCGGCACGCTGTCCGTGTCGGGGACGAACGGCGGAATCAGCGTCGAGGGAGAAGCGCGCGGCGACGTGCACATCCTCGCGAAGATCGTCGCCAGCGCTGAGACCGATGCCCGGGCCCGGCAGATTGCGGCGTCGATCCGGCTCACCCCGACACTCGATCAGGTCGAGGCGACTGGACCCCGGACGCAGAACCGAGAGGGATGGTCGGTGAGCTACCGGCTGTATGTGCCGCGAGCGCTCAACCTGGCCCTCCGCAGCAGCAACGGCGGCATCTCGCTCCGCGACATGGACTCGAAGGTGGAGTTCGAGACGACCAACGGCGGCGTGAAGCTGATGGGGGTCAACGGCGACGTCAAGGGCCGGACGACGAATGGCGGCGTCGACATCGATCTCGACGGCACGTTCTGGAGCGGCGAAGGACTCGATGTCGAGACGACCAACGGTGGCGTGAAGGTGGTGGTTCCCGAGAACTATTCCGCGCGCTTCGAGGCGAGCACCAGCAACGGCGGGGTGAACGTCGATTACCCGGGCGTGACCCAGAACCGCCGCAACCGCGAGAACCGCGACATCAACACGCAGCTCGGATCCGGTGGGGCGCCAATCCGCGTGCGCACGACGAATGGCGGAGTGCGGCTGACGCGGAAATAGTCGTCCGTTTCTTCGCAGTCAGTTTCCGGTGGCCAGTTCCCAGTAGCGAGTCTGCCAGTAACTGGGAACTGGGACACTGACAACTCTTCTACTGCAGATACTTCGTCATCCAGCCGAACACCGCCTCGTGCCATACGCGGCTGTTGTTCGCGCCAAGCACCCAGTGCCCCTCGTCCGGAAAGACCAGGGCTTCGGCCTGGACGCCGTTGCGCCGCAGCACGGTGAACATCTGCAGGCCCTGGTCGACCGGCACGCGGAAATCGAGCTCGTTGGTGATGATGAGCGTCGGCGTCTTGATGTTGTGGGCGAACAGGTGCGGCGACCACTGCAGGAACTGCTCGCGCGCCTTGGACGCCCACGGCGGTCCGCCGAACTCCCACTCGGTGAACCACAACTCTTCGGTCGCGAGCGACATCGACTCGAGGTTGAACACGCCGTCGTGGGTCACCGCGGCCTTGAACCGGTTGGTGTGACCCAGGATCCAGTTGACGGCGTAGCCTCCGTAGCTGGCGCCGGCGATGCCCATGCGGGTCGAGTCGGTGAACGGCAGCTTCGACACCTCGTTCACCACCGCATCGATGTCGGCCATCACCTTGCCGCCCCAGTCGCTCGAAATCTCGTCGACGAACTTCTGGCCGAACCCGGTCGACCCGCGCGGATTCGGCGCGGCGATCACCCAGCCCTGAGCCGCCCACAGGGAAGGATTCCACCGCGTCGACCAGGCATCCTCCCACGCGCCTTGCGGTCCGCCGTGAATCAGGAAGACGACGGGATATTTCCTCGAGGCATCGAAGTTGGGGGGCTTGATCAGCCAGGTACTGCACGGTGGCCCCGGCGCCGCCCCTGACGCTCCGGCTCTCGGGCGGTGTGAATGCCACCTCGCCCGCCAGCTTCGCCCCATCCGTCGTGAGGGCCTTCTCGCTGCCGCCGGTGGCGGCGACGCGAAAGATTTCCGGGGGTGACACGAGCGACGATTTCGAGAACACCACGAAGCCGCTGCCGGGGCGCGGCGCGCCGATCGCGCCGCCTTCGGCGATCCGTTTCGGCGTGCCACCCGCGGCGGGCAGGGTATACAGGTGTTCACGGCCTTGATCCGCGGCGGTGAACCAGATCGCCGTGCCATCCTTCGACAGCGCGAAGTCGCCGACGGAGAGATCGGGTGCCTCGAAGAGGGTGCGCTTCTGCCCGCTGGCGCGATCGTACGCGTCGAGATACCAGCGGTCGGATTCGAACCCGCCGCGCCGCTGCGCGCGCACGAAGATGGTGCGGCCGTCCGGCGAGAACACCGGCTGCACATCGGCACCGGCGCCCGGCGTCAGCTTCTTCGCGGCGCCGCCGGTCGCGGCGACGATCCACACGTCGTTGTTGGTGGTCCAGGCTTCGCGGTCGTTGCCCTCGCGGTTCGAGACGAAGGCGATCTCACGGCCGTCCGGTGAGAACGCGATCGCCGCGTCCTCCTGCTGGCCCGGCGGCGAATCGAAGTCGCCGGGTGTGACGTCGACGACCCGCTTGGACTCGACGTCGGCCACCATCACATGGTGACGCACGTTCTCGCGCCATTCGTCCCAATGCCGCGACAGGAGACGGGTGAGCCGGCGGACCTTGACCGGGTTCTTCTCGATTTCCTCTTTCCGGCGCTTGTTGCAGGCCTCGTCCGCACACTCGGGGTAGACGTCGGAGACGAACGCGATCCTGGTCCCGTCCGGCGACGCGATCAACGGGGGCTGCACACCCATCGCGAGATCGGTGATCTTCCTGATGCCGGTGCCATCGGCGTCCGCGACGAACACCTGCGCCGCGCCGTCCCGGGTCGAGATGAACAGGAGGCGCCGCCCGTCGGCGCTCCACCGGGGCGTGTTCTCCGCTTTGTCACCGCCGATCAGCAGCTTGGCCGTCCCGCCGTCCGCCGGCACGCTCCACAGATCCGCATTCCGGCGGCCCGACGGCAGGTCAGTGGTGGTGCGCACATAGACCACCGTGCGGCTGTCGGGGGACAACTGCGGGTCGGCGATTCTCACGGCTGACAGCAGATCGTCCAGCATCATCGGCCGGCTGCTCTGCGCGCGCGGAACCGCGGCCGACAGCAGCAGCGTCGCAGCGACGGCGGCGACGGCCGTACCGGCAGCTACGGGGCGTGCGCGAGTCATCGAATCACCACCTGATGAGCGGCCGGCCGTTCGGAGTTCCGGGCCAGGGCACCGACGCGAGAATCGCGATCAGCGCAAGGACGAAGAACGTCGCGATACGCCGGTGCTTGAGCGCACCGTCCGGGGTGCGGCCGGCGCGCGCGACACCGACGTGCGCCAGCGTGATGCCGACCACCATTCCCACCACGTGCTCGACCGCCCAGTAGCGCATCGTCGGCTGGCTCATCGCGCCGCCGAAGTCCGACAGCGCCGCCTTGGTAATCGGGCTGAGCGCGAAGTAGAGCCCCAGCCCGACCATCATCTGCAGATCGAGCAGGCCGACGAAGATCCGGCTGATCCGTGCGTCGGCCGGCAGCCACGAGCGCCCGCTCATCGAGCCCGAGATCGCCCGGAGGGTTGCCACCAGGCCGAGCAGAATCACGGCCCATCGAATCCAGGAGTGCAGGAGGAGAACGGTCGGATACATGGGGGGATTGTAGCCCGCAGTCCGCTGTCCGTGGTCCGTGGTCCGTGGTCCGTGGTCCGTGGTCCGTGGTCCGTAGCCCGTGGTCCGGGTCGAGCCCCCCGGCGCGGCGGGGCAGAGGCGCGGCAACCAGCTGATCGCGATGTCTTTCACCCCGATCGTTCGATTGACTCTGAACGGACTACGGGCCGCGGACCACGGACCACGGACTGCCGCGCCGTAGCGCGAAGCGCGAAGGCGGGAACATCCCCCGGTTTTGCGTGTCCAATGCCCCATGCTCGAGGCCCGGTCGCTCACGAAGTACTACTCGGCGCTGCCTGCGGTTCGGGATTTGAGCTTCACCCTCGCACCTGGGGGCATCCTCGGGCTGCTCGGGCCGAACGGGTCGGGCAAATCGACGACGGTCTCGATTCTGACCGGGCTGCTCGAGCCATCGGGCGGGACGGTCTTCCTCGATGGACGCCCCATCCGCGACGACCTGCTGGCTTACAAGTCGCGCATCGGCTACGTGCCGGAAGAGGCGGTGCTCTACACCTATCTGACCGGTCCCGAGTACCTCTCCCTCGTCGGGGGGCTGCGCGGCATTCCGCAACCTCGACTGCAGCAGAAGATCGAAGGGTTCCTCACCTTGTTCGGGCTGCAGGACGACGTGCACGCGCCGATGTCGGCGTACTCGAAGGGCATGCGGCAGAAGATCCTGATTGCCGCCGCCCTGCTGCACGATCCCGCAATCATCGTTCTGGACGAGCCGAACTCCGGGCTCGATGTCACGACCTCGCTGGTGCTGCGCCGGCTGGTGCAGCGGCTCGCCGCCGAGGGTCGGATGGTCGTCTACTCCTCGCATGTGCTCGAAATCGTCGAGCAGGTCGCCACCGACGTGCTGATTCTGCACGACGGCCGGGTCGTCGCACATGACTCGGTGTTGCGGCTGCGCGAGCTGATGAAGCTGTCGTCGCTCGAGGAAGTGTTCAAGAACCTGGTGATCGCCACCGACCTGGACGGCGTGGCCGCCGACATTGTCGCGGTGATGAAGGCCTAGCGTGCACCAGATCAGACTGCTCTCGCGCGCCTTCTTCTCCAGACTGTTCGAGAGCGATCTGATGCCCGACGGGCTGCCGCAGGTGCAGCTGGTCATCTGGGGCATGCTGCTCGCCGCCACGCCCACCTTCGCGTACGCGACCCTCATGCCGAAGAAGTACGCCAAGGCGCAATTCTCGGTGCCGCTCGCACCCGAGTTCGATGCCGACCGGCTGATCCTGATCACGCTGTCCATGATCGCCATCGGGGTGGTCGGGCTCGTGATCTGGGACGGGGTCTTTCCCGATCGGCGGGACGTGCGGATCCTCGGCGTGCTGCCGATCCCGACGCGCAGCTTCGTGATCGCCCGGCTGGCATCGCTCGGCCGGGTTTTCGTGCTCTTCGCGACACCGCAGTGTACGCTGCAGTCGATTATCTTCGGCATGACCGTGACCGGCTTCGGCGCGCCGATCTCGAGGATCCACGGGATCAGCGCGCATTTCCTGACCGTGGCGCTCGCGTGTACGTTCGTGTTCAGCGCCCTGGTCGCGGCGCAGTGTCTCCTGCTGCTGGCGTTCGGGCGGCGGGCGGCGCAGGCGGCCTCGGTCACCTTCCAGGTGCTCTTCGCGGTCGGCCTGGTGCAGCTGTTGTTCTTCCTGCCCGATCTCGGCCGGGCGCTGCGGCTCGGCGGGGCCAGCCACGAGGGGCTCGCGCGATTGTCGGCGGTTCCGCCGACATGGTTCTTCAGCTTCTACGAGCTGCTGGCGGGTACGGCCTACGGAGGCACGGAAGTGCTGGCCCGGCTGGCCGTGCAGGTGACAGTTGGGGCGGCCGCGGCAGCGGTAGGCCTCTACGCGTTCAGCTATACGCGCCTGTCGCAGCGCGCGCTCGAAGGCGTGATCCCCAGAACCTCGGCCTCGCTGGTCGCGCGCGCGGCCCGCAACCGCCGCCTGTCGCGGACGGTGAACCGGCCGCTGGCCGCCGCGGTCCGCGGGTTCATGGTGCGAACGCTGGTGCGCAGCCGCACCCACCGGATGATGTTCGCGGTGTACGGAGGATTTGCCCTCGCCCTGATCCTGTCGTCGGCGATCTCGGTGGCCTTTCGCAACGGCGGCGAGGGCTTGTGGCGGCCGGGGCTGGCCATGATGTCGATGCCGCTCATTGCGCAGTTCCTGCTGCTCATCGCCCTGCGGGCGATCGTCGCCATTCCCTCGGAGCCCAAGGCGCGGTGGGTGTTCCGGGTGTGCGAGCCGGCCGATCGGGCAGCCGCCGTCGCCGGCACCCGCGACGCCATGCTGCTGCTGGTCGTGCTGCCGACTACGATGTTTGCACTGTTACAAGGGCTGGTGTTCTGGACGCTCGCGGTCGCCGTCTCGCATGCGGCGTTCACCTGGGTGCTGGGCCGCCTGATGACCGAGCTGCTGGTCCCGAGGACGCGGCAAGCTCCCATTCGCCTGCACCTATTTCCCCGGCAACTCGCACATCTTCGCGCTGTGGCCGCTCTACATCCTGGCGTTTTTCATTTATACGGTGGTGTTCGCGGCCATCGATCAGGCCCTCTCCAGCCGGCCCGGCAAGCTGGTGTGGTTCTGCGTGGCCGCCACGTTCGCCGCGCAGCTCCTCGTGTGGTACCGCAAACGGGTCCTGACGGCGATGGCCGGAATGCGGTTCGAGGAAGAGGATCCGCAGGCCATCTTCCAGGGGTTCCAACTCAGCGAAGCGCTGGCGGGCATGCCGAGAACGCCGGACCCACTCGCCGCTCCCTCGGAATTCCGCGCCTCACCCGCACCGTGACGTCCGGGCCCTCCCGCCCGGCGCCACTCCAAGCGCCCCGCTGACTCGCTGCATCCGGACGCTCGCAGCGGCAAACGGGGTGATTCGATGGCCTGTGATCTTTTACTGGAGGGCCAGGAGATCAGGAGGAAGACCAATTGTTTTTCGGTCCTCCTGACCTCCTGGCCCTCCTGTGATCGCGGGCGTCGCGAGGTGCCCCGGTCGCCACTCCACGAGCGTCGTTGACACTAGCATCATCTTGATACTACTCTCCACGTCATGGTTCGACCGCGCCGTGAAGACGTCGACGCCAGACTCCCACTGAAGCCGCTGGTTTTCCAGGTGCTGGTCGCGCTCGCCGACGGCGAGCGTCACGGCTGGGCCGTGGTCCGCGAAGTGCAGATGCGCGGCGGCTTCGAGAAGCTGATGCCGGGCAACTTCTACCGCACCCTCCGCGCCATGCTCGCGGAGGGCCTGATCGAGGAATGCGGCGACCTCCGCGACCGCCGTCAGGACGACGAGCGGCGCCGGTATTTCCAGCTGACGCCGCTCGGGTCGGCGACCGCGACCGCCGAAGCGAGACGGCTGGAGGCGCTACTGCTCGAGGCGCGAGCGAAGCGGCTGCTCCCGAAGGCGCGGTCGTGACGAGCCTCTACCGGCTGCTGGTGCGGCTGGCATTTCCCGCGCGTGTGCGCCGCCGGTTCGGCGCCGATATGGTGCGGATGTTCGAGCGGCAACTCACCGACGCCCGGGCCGCCGGCAGGCCGGTGCTACCGCTGTGGATGCATGCCGTGGCCGACGCCTGCGTCGAGGGGCTCGGCGAACGGCTGGCGGTGGTCATGGAGGCCCGGCGCACCGCCGGACGAGAGCTCGGCCGCTGGAGGTGGTGGATGCACGCATGGGTTCGCGACGCGCGGTACGCGGTGCGGCTGCTGGTCAGGCAGCCGGGAGTGACAGTCGTGGCGCTGCTGACGCTCGCCATCGGCATCGGCGGCAACACGGCGATCTTCTCGGCGGTCGATGCGGTGCTGCTCCGGCCGCTCCCCTACCGGGATCCGGATCGGCTGGTGAAGGTGTGGGAGAAGCGGACCGCCGAAGGTGTGCTCGACAACTTCGTCGCGCCGGCGGACTTCCTCGACTGGGCCCGCATGAACACCGTGTTCGAGGACATGGCGGCCTACGTGCCGATCACCGCCGACCTGACCGGCACCGGCGAACCGGTGCGGCTGTCCGCGGCCGGCGTGTCGCCGCCGTTCTTCGACATCCTGCGGGTGCAGCCCGCCCTCGGCCGGACGTTCCGGCGCGAGGAAGCGACGCCCGGCCAGCACCGCGTCGTCGTGCTCGGCCACGCGTTGTGGCAGGCCAGGTTCGGCAGCGACCCCGGCGCGGTCGGGCGCAAGATTGCGCTGAACGGCGTGCCGCACGAGATCGTTGGCGTGCTGCCGCCGGACTTCGAAGCCCCCGACTCGGCCATCGAGCTGTGGGCGCCGATGCCGCTCAGCGGCGGACCGACGCCGCCGACGCGTTCGAACCACTCGCTCGAGGTCTTCGCCCGCATGAAGCCGGGCGTGACGATCGACACCGCCCGCGCTGATATGGATCGGATCGGCGCGCTGCTGCAGAAGGACTACCCCGACACCAATCGCACCCACGGCGTCTACGTGCGGCCGCTCGCCGAGGACCTGGCGCGGCATGTGCGCTCCGGACTGCTGATGCTGCTCGCGGCAGTGGCCTTCGTGCTGCTGATCGCCTGCGTCAACGTCGCGAACCTGCTGCTGGTGCGGGCGGCGGCGCGCCGGCGGGAAATGGCGGTCCGCGCCGCGCTCGGCGCGGGCCGCGGACGGCTCGCCGGTCAGGCCTTGACCGAAAGCGTGCTGCTCGGCCTCGCCGGCGGCGCCGCGGGACTGGCCGTCGCCTACTGGGCGATCGGACTGCTCCGCCGGCTGATGCCCGCCGGCCTGCCGGTCTTCGGGCTGCAGCATCTCGCACTCGATCGCCGCGTGCTGCTGTTCACCTTTCTGATCTCGCTCTTCACCGGCCTCCTCTTCGGGTTGCTGCCGGCGTGGCACATCGCGCGCGAGGACGTCAACGAATCGCTCAAAGACGGCGGACGGTCGCCGGGGACTGTCCGGCGCCGGCTGCGCACGGCACTGGTGATCGGCGAGATCGCGCTCGCCTCGCTGCTGCTGGTCGGCGCCGGCCTGACCCTGCGCAGCTTTCAACGCCTGCTGAACGCCGAGGCCGGATTCGAGATCGGCGACCGGACCACGGCCCTGGTGGTGCTGCCAGGACGCAAGTACGCCGACGACGGGGTGAGGCTGGAAGCGGTCGCGGAAGTGGAGCGCCGGTTCGCGGCGATCCCCGGCGTCCGCGCGGTTGGCGCGACCACCCGCTTGCCGCTCGGCAACGAGAACTCGCGCATGGGCGTCGCGATCGAAGGGCGCGAACCAACGCCCGACGTCCCCACCCGGGCGCACATGCGCGCGGTCACCAATGGATTCTTCGACGCGATGGGGATGACGCTGGTCAGCGGCCGCCGATTCGGCGCGAGCGACCACGACAAGTCGCTGCCCGTGGCGATCGTCAATCGCACGATGGCCGAGCGGTACTGGCCCGGCGCCTCGCCGCTCGGTAAACGGGTGCGGATGGGCGGCACCGAGGAATGGCGCGAGGTCGTCGGCGTGCTCGCCGACGCACGCAACTGGGGACTCGACCGCCCGGTCAACCCGGAGATGTATCTCCCGGTTCGCCAGCTGCCGTGGACCACGCTCTTCTACGTCGTGGCGACCGACCAGCGCTCGCCGTCGCCCGCGCCGGCGATGCGCGAGGCGCTGCGCTCGGTCGATCCCGATCTGCCGCTCTCGAGCGTGCGGACGATGGAGGAGGTCGCGCGCTTGTCGACGGCGACCAGGCGATCGACGATGATCCTGCTCAGCGTGTTCGGGGTGCTGGCGCTGGTGCTCGCCGCCGCCGGGATCTATGGCGTGATGGCGCACCTGGTCGCGCTGCGGACCGGAGAAATCGGCGTCCGCATGACGCTCGGCGCGACCCCGGCCAACGTCCTTGGGCTGGTCCTGCGTGAAGGGACGCTGCAGGCGCTGGCCGGTCTGGCCATCGGGCTGAGCGGCGCAGTCCTGCTGATGCGGTCGATGCGAGCCCTGCTGTTCGAAGTGGGGCCGGCCGATCCGCTGACGCTGGCGGGTGTCGCCGCGATCCTCGCGGCGACCAGCGTGCTCGCCTGCTACCTGCCGGCGCGGCGCGCGATGCTGGTCGATCCGGTCAAGGCGCTGCGCAATTCATGACACTCGGCGTCACCGTTTTCCGGGGATCCCTCGGCGGGCGCGAACGGTGACGTCCTTGCGCGAGACCTTGACTTCCACTTTCCGCAGATCGGCCGTCCTCTGCACCGGCGGATCCGTCATGCGCAAGACATAGTAGGTTCCCGCCTCCTCGAAGATCCGCTCCGCGGCGCCACCAGGATCGTTCATGTTGACGAAGGCATATCCGCCGGTCTGGTTGGCGAAGCCGCTGTCGCCGCCGAAGGTGAGGCCGCGCGCCGGACGGAGGCCTACCGGATCGATGACATAGAGGCTCGCGTTCGCGGCGGCCATCGCACGCATCGCGACGAGCCACTCGTCGTGCAGGTCGCGCAGGCTGGGCGGAGGCAGCGGCGTGTCGAACAGCCATCCTGCCCCGATCGCGACGATCGCCTTGCGGCGCCCGGGAACCTCGGTCAACTGTCTGGCAATCGCCGTCAGCAGCCGGAGCACGTGCTCGCCGGCGTCCTCGATCCGGAACGGAATGCCCTGCACGCGGTAGCTGTCGATCGCCTGCAGCAGCCGGGCGGGATCGCCCAGTGCTGTCGGTCCTCGCGCCGTGGACCGGGACCACCATAATCCGATCGGTGTCGCCCATCCGCTTGACGAGCGCGCGGGCGGCCTCTTTCACCCGCGGTGCCAGGTCGAACCCCACCGCCGCATTGTCGAGCAGCAACACGACGGTGCGCGGCGAGGTCGCCGGCGTCACGAAGACGACGTCCTCGACCGGCACCCGGTAACCGCTGATCCAGACTTCGAACTCGTCCGGCCGGAGATCGGTCACCGGCGCGCCGTTGCGATCGACGGCGACCACATCAAGCGCGAGGCGGGTGGGGACGGGCGCGGGGCCCTGCGCGTCTTGCCCATGCGCGGAGCCCACGGCGATCAAGGCCAGCAACGGGGCGATCAGTCGCGGTTTCATGTGACCACTGTACGCCACCGTCGCCGTCCCCAGTGCCCCATTGCCTCGCGGCGTCGGGGTGCTTTCAGACGCGGATGGGCCAATCGACGGCCGGTGAGCTTTTTACAGGAGGGCCAGGAGATCAGGAGGAAATTCATAGTTTTTCTCCTGACCTCCTGGCCCTCCTGTAAAGCTCGCAGGCCGTCGAATGGCCCAAGTCGCCGCTGAAAGCACCCCGACGCCGCGAGCCAAGAGCGAGGAGCGAAATTGCCACGCCGTCACCGGCACGCCACCCACACCATCACCGCCACAGCCCACCCGGCGAACGCGTCGGCCGCATAGTGATAGCGGCCCAGCACGGCGCCGGCTGACACCAGCAACGCCGCGATGGCGACCGCGGCCGCAAGGGGCCAGGGCGCGGCGGCGACGAGCAGCGCCGCGGCCACCGCTTCCGCGGCGTGTCCGCTTGGGAACGTGTTGACGTGAATGCTGGTCGTGCCGAGGAGCCGCAGGTTGAGTCGCCTCAAGGCGGTGTCCCAAGGCGGTGCGGCGGACAGCGCGCGCGGCGGGCGGGTCTGGATCCACGGCAGGCATCCGAAGCACACGAAGTCGGTGATCAGGATGACGGTCCAGAAGCGTGCCGGGTCCGGCTCGGAGGCAGATCCAAGATGAATCACCAACGCGATCGGCACGAGCACGTAGACGCCGGCGTAGGCCAGCTCCAGCACCTCCGCCAGCCAGCGCGGCGTCGCCCGGGCCGCCGGACCGATCTCGAGCCAGCGATCGACCGCGGACAGGGCGGCCTCGACCCGCGGCATCGGTGCGGCGAACAGCTGGCCGCTCGTCCAGTAGCCGAGGAGCAGCAGCGCCGGCGGCACCAGCCAGTCGTGCCGCAGCGGGGTCGGCGGCGTCACATACGCGGCGGCTGTGATCACCAGGCCGGCGGCCCCGCCAGCCATCGCGAGCCCGCGCCCACGCCGCGTCAACCGCGGGACAATCGGCGCGGCCGCGATGACGTAGACGAAGAACACCGCGCTGGCGGCCATCCATCCGGGCATGTCATCTGGTCAAGGCGTAAACGGCCGGTGGTTCGGCTCGCCCGGTACAATGCGGCCATGGCGATCCGGCTGGTGATTTTCGATCTCGACGGCACGCTGATCGATTCGCGCCGGGATCTCGCCGACGCGACCAACGCGCTGATCGCCGAGCTCGGTGGCGAACCGCTCAGCCTCGAGGCGGTGACCGCAATGGTGGGCGAAGGGGCGGCGGTTCTCGTTCGACGGGCGCTGACCGCCGCCGGACTCGACCCTTCCGCACCGGGCGCGCTCGAGCGGTTCCTTGCCCACTACGACGACCGGCTCACCGTGCACACCAGGCCGTACGACGGCATCGTGGCATCGCTCGAGGCGCTCCGCTCCGATGGCCTCGCCCTGGCGGTCCTGACCAATAAGCCCGGCCGGCCCACGCGCGAGATCCTGGAGCGGCTCGGGCTGGCCGGTTTCTTTTCGCAGGTCATTGGCGGCGACAGCCCGCTCGGACGGAAGCCCGATCCGGCGGGATTGCTCAGCCTCGCGGCACGGGCCGACGTCACGCCGTCGGCCACCGTGCTGGTGGGCGACTCGCCGATCGACGTGACGACCGCCAGAGCGGCCCGAGCCATCGTGTGCCTCGCGCGTTACGGATTCGGGCTGCCGCCGGGCGGCGTCGCGCTCCAGCCCGGCGAGCTTGCCGTGGATGTTCCGTCGGCGCTGCCGGCCGCCATCAGATCGTTCCGGCCAGATATCGGCGGCGCTCGGCTTCCGGAAACCTCTCAATCGCATACCTGAGCATCGTCCTCGGCATCCGCCGGTAGCGGGTTTTCAGGTAGTCGCGCTCCGCCTCGGAATTGCGTTTTCCCGCCTCGCGCAGCATCCATCCGACTGCCTTGTGAATCAGATCGTGATCGTCGGCCAGCAGCAGATCCGCGATCCGGAACGTCTCGTCGAGGTCGTCCTGCCGAATGAAGAACAGCGTCGCGATGATCGCAATGCGGCGTTCCCACAGAGACGACGACCGGGCCAGCCGGCGGAGCGGTGCGCGCGATCGGGTGGACAGAAAGGCGCCGACGATTTGCGCCGCCGAGCTGTCGACGAGATCCCAGTTGTTGATGAACTTCGTGTTCGCGAGATAGAGCCGATAGATGTCGCGCTTCCTGGCATCCGTGCCGCGTTTGAACGCCTCGACCAGCAGCATCAGCGCGAGCAGACGCTCTTCGTGCACCGGCGATGCGAGCAGCTCGAGGATCTCGGGGATGGCCGCGGCACGGCACTCCCGGCACACGGCGCGCAGGTCTGGCACCGTGATGCCGGCGAAGACGTCCCCCTCCCCGTACTCGCCTGGGCCGGTCTTGAAGAACCGCTGGAGGATCGGGACCCGGGCCGGGTCGGCGCGCTCGCGCAGCCGGGCGCGGATCTCACCGCTCATACGATTCGCGGCGTCCCGACGCGGACAGCTTGATCAGATACGTCCCCGGATCCGCCCAGAACAAGTGGCGGAGCTCCTGGAGCGACGAGGCGCCGCCGTAGCTGATCGAGGAGCACAGGTGCTTCATCATGTCGCGAACGACGGTTCGAGCCGAGCCGCGCGCCGGAACACTGATCTCCATGCCTTCCGCGCCGATCGCCTCGAGCTCGCGTGTATCCGCTTCCTCGACGTCGAGGCGGTCGCGGATCGCTTCGATGGAGGCCATGCCGCGCAGCACCTTGAACGGGACTTTGACGGTCTTCTGCGATTCGGGCAGGACCACCGACTTGTGCACCACTTCGCCGGGCGCCTCGTCGGTCCCGGCAAACGCGCTGCCGAGCATCGCGCAGTCGCCGCCAAGGAGCAGGGCTTCGGCGAGCGCGCCGTGCCGCTTGATCCCGCCGTCCGCGATGATCGGGACGCCTGATCCCTGGACCGCGAGACGGCACTCGACCAGCGCCTGGACCTGGGGCACCCCGAAGCTGGTGGTGATTCGCGTCGTGCAGCCGCCGCCCGGACCGATCCCCACCTTGACGCCGTCGGCGCCGCGCTCGACCAGGAACGTGGTGCCCGCCGCGGTCGCGACATTGCCGGCGATCAATGGCACGTCGGGGAACATCCGGCGGAACTCGCGCAGCGCGCGGTCCATCACCACCGAGTGTCCGTGCGCGATGTCGATGACCAGCACGTCGACACCGGCGCGGACCAGCTCGGACGCGCGCTCGAGATAGTCGCCGGTGGCGCCGATCGCCGCGCCGACCATCAGTCGGCCCTGCGCATCCCGGGTGGCGAACGGGCGCCGCCGCTGCCGGATGAGGTCCTTCGCCGTCACCAGCCCGGTCAGCACGCCGGCGGCATCGACCAGCGGCAGCTTCTTGACCTTGCGCTGCACCATCACCTGCTGCGCGATTTCCGCCGAGACATCGCCCTGATGCACGACCAGCCGATCGACCGGCGTCATCCGGTCGGCCACCGTCGACTGCCGCGCGTCGACGAACCGGAGATCGCGCTCGGTCAACAGTCCGAGCAGCCGGCGGCGATCGTCGACGACCACCAGGGTGCCGACTCGCGATCGCGACATCAACGCCCGCGCCTCGGACAGCGCGGCGCCTGGCGCGATGCTGTAGGGATCGCCGATGACCCCGTGCTGCGTGCGCTTGACCTTCTCCACTTCGCGCACCTGCGGATCGATTTCGCCCGGCCGGTAGCCGCGGTCGATGATGCCGATGCCGCCTTCTTCAGCCTGCACCACCGCCATCGGCGCCCGCGTGACCGTATCCATGTTGGCGGAGACCACCGGCCGCCGCAGCACGATGCCGCGGGTCAGCTGACAGGACAGATCGATGGCGTCGGGATCGCGGCGCGGCAGCACGCTGTACTGCGGCGCCAGGATGAAGTCGTCGAACGTGCAGCCGCGCACCAGCTCGAGCACCATCGCGCCGTGCCGGGCATCGATCGAAGGAAAGGCAGCCATTCCGCTATGGTAGGCGATCACTGCGGCGCCGGCGCGACACTCGACGCCGCCGAAAGCGGCACAATAGCGCATGCGGCTGGTGGAACTCGAGGCGCGACTGCGCGAGCGGCTCAGCGGGACGCTGCCCGGTGTCGACGCGCAGATTCCATTCGCGCCGTTCCCGAAAAGCCCAGGCTGGCGCGCCGGGGAGTTCCCGGTCGGTGCGCGCGTCGCCGCGGCGCTGCTCTGTCTCTATCCGGTTGAGACCGGCGTCGCCTTCCCGCTGACGGTCCGCGCCTCGACGCTGGCGCGGCACGCCGGCCAGATCAGCCTGCCGGGCGGCGCCACCGACCCCGGCGAGACACTCGCGCAGGCGGCGCTGCGCGAGGCGTCGGAAGAAATCGGCATCGACCCGTCATCGGTCCGCATCCTCGGCGAGCTCACGCCGATCCACGTGCTCGTGAGCGGCTTCACCCTGCATCCGGTCGTCGGCGTCACCGACGTGCGGCCGGCGTTCCATCCCGCACCCGGCGAGGTGGAGGCCATCGTCGAAGTGCCGCTCGAGGATCTGCAGGACGCGTCGCGGATCAGAACCGGCACCCGGCAGCGGGAAGGAGTCGAAGTGGAATACTCCTATCTCGACCTGGGCGGACACCAGGTGTGGGGAGCGACGGCGATGGTGCTGGGGGAGTTCATTCAGCTGTTGCTCTGAGCACCGAGAGCCACGTTCTCCCTTTTCCCTTCTGCCTTCTCCCTTGACATGCAGGGTTTGCCATCCGATGGCGCTCGTGGGACCCTGCACACATGGGTCCACTCGCCGCCATCGGCAGTCAGTTCCCCGCGGTCCTGGCCGCCTTGATTCTTGCCACCGACAAGAAGATCGTCCGCCGGCTGCGCGCCGCAGGGGCGACTACCGCGGCACACGCCGTCGTGTTCGATCCGCCCGGCCCGATCGGCCACGCGCGGCTGCGCCGGATGCTGTCGGTCGGCGCTGTCCGCGAGACCGGCGCCAGCCGGTTCTACCTGGACGAGAACGGCTACCAGGCCTGGCGCGTCGTGCGCCGCAAGCGCGCGCTGGCGATCCTCGCGGTCATGGTCGTGGTGATCGCGATGCTGATGGTCGGGGGCGTGGTGAAGCTGCGATAGCACCTCGAGGATTCGTCAGGAGCGAGGCGTCGGCGGCCGATTGGCTGGATAATTCGTCGTTGGTCGTCAGGAGTCGCCCATGTCTTCCAAGTCGAGAGTCGTTCCCGTTGTCGTCGTGGCCACCGCTACCGCGTGGCTGACTGTGGTCGCTCAGACGCCAACACCGCCGGCGGGCGCACCGCAGCCAACCGCACAGACGCCGTCCGCCGGCGTTCCGGCCGTAACGGCGCCGCCAGGTGGCCGAGGGCAAGCGGGTGGCGGGCGCGGCAGCGATCCGTTCGAAGGCGCGGACCTGTCTCCGAAGGCGCCGATCACGGCAGTATCGCCGGCAGAAGAACAAAAGCGGTTCGTGCTTCCCCCCGGGTACCGTATGGAGCCGGTCCTCACCGAACCCGACATCGAAGAGCCGATGCAGATTGCGTTCGACGGCAACGGCCGGATGTTCGTCGTCGAGATTCGCGGCTACATGCAGGACGCGGACGCGACCGACGAGCTTGCGCCGACCGGCCGCATCTCGGTGCACGAAGACGTCAACAACGACGGGGTGTACGAGAAGCACAGCGTGTTCGTCGACAAGCTGGTCTTTCCCCGATTTGCGATGCCGATCGGCGCGAACGCGATTCTCGCGATGGAGTCCAACACCGACGAGGTCTGGAAATACACGGACACCAACGGGGACTCGGTTGCCGACAAGAAGGAGTTGTTCACGACGAATTTCGGACGCGCCGGAAACGTCGAGCATCAGCAGAGCAGCCTGATGTGGGGCATGGACAACTGGATGTACTCGACCTACAACGCCTTTCGCGTGCGGTGGACACCAGCCGGCATCCTCAAGGAACCCACCGCCGCCAACAACTCCCAGTGGGGCATCACCCAGGACAATTTCGGAAAAGTCTGGTTCCAGGGAGGCGCCAGCGGGCTTCCTGGGTATTTCCAGCTGCCGATCCACTACGGGGTGTCGTTCGCGGCCGCCGGCGGCGGTGGGGGCGGCAACCAGCAGTTCCTCGAACCAGGATTCGAGATCGCGTGGGGCACCGCCGGCGTTGGAGACTATCAGCCTGGGACCGGCGCGATTCGTCCCGGAGAGCTCACGCTCCAGCGCGTCACCGGCGCTGCCGGCAACGACATCGTCCGGGCCCACCGGATGCCTTCCGATCTTCAGGGCGACTATCTTTACGGTGAGCCGGTCGCACGGATCGTGCGGCGCGCCACGCCGATCCACTCGGAAGGCCTGACGACGCTCAGGCAGGTGTACCAGTGGCAACACGCCGAGTTCATTCGTTCCACCGATCATCTATTCCGGCCGGTTGACGTCGCGACGGCTCCTGACGGGACCATCTACATCGTCGATCCGTACCGCGGCATCATCCAGGAAGGCAACTGGACGCGGCCGGGCAGCTACCTCCGCTCGAAGATCGATCAATACAAGCTGGCGAGCAATATACGCAGGGGACGCATCTGGCGCCTCACCTACGAGGGCATGGACCGCGACCGGACCCAGCCACGGCTGCTCGACGCCACCGCTGCCCAATTGGTGGAGCGGCTGGGCCATCCGAACGGCTGGTGGCGCGATTCGGCGCAGCAACTGCTCGTCTTGAAGCAGGACAAGTCGGTGGTGCCGGCGCTGCAACGCATGGTCCGCACCTCCGACAGCCTGTTGGGGCGGTTCCACGCGCTGTGGACGCTGGAGGGCCTGAGTGCGCTCGACCTCGGCCTGGTTCGCGATCAGATGAAGGATCCGAATCCGCAGATGCGCATCCAGGCGATCCGCGCCAGCGAGACCCTTTACAAGGCCGGTCATCGCTCGTTGCTCGACGACTATCGGGCGGCCACCAAAGACGCGGACACCGACGTGGTGATCCAGGGAATGCTCACGCTGTCGCTGTTCAAAGCCCCAGACCTGAGCGCCGTCGTGAAGGAAACGCAGGCCACCAACACAGCCCGCGGCGTGCAGCTGATCGGGACGCAGGTCCTCCAACCGGCGATGGTCCTTACGGGTGGCGGTGGGCGGGGAGGCACTCCGGAACAGCAGGCGGCGCTGCAGCGGGGAGCCACGATCTACGGCGAGCTGTGCTCCATCTGTCACGGTCCGGACGGCCGCGGAACGCCGGGGGAAACCGGCGGCGTGATGAAGGCGCCGTCATTGGTCGGCTCGCCGCGGGTGCAGGGGCATCGGGACTACGTGCTCAAAGCGATTCTGCACGGCCTGACCGGGCCCATCGACGGACGGACGTACACGGACGTAATGGTCCCGATGGGGACGAACCAAGATGAATGGGTCGCGGCCGTGAGCTCGTTCCTCCGGACCAACTTCGGCAACTCCGGTTCGTTCGTCACCGCCGCGGACGTGGCGCGCGTGCGCGCGGCGATCGGCGATCGCAAGAAGCCATGGACGCAGGCGGAGATCGAAGCATCGCTGCCTGTGGCCCTGACGCCGCTGAGCTCGTGGAACATCACGGCCAGCCACAACACCCAGGCCGCGCCGGGCGGCTTGAATTTCCAGGGATGGACGACCACCGTGCCTCAGCAGGCCGGCATGTGGTTCCAGATTCAGCTTCCGGAACCGATCCTGCTCACCGAGATCCACTTCAACTCCACGATGCAGGCGGCAGGGCGCGGCGCAGCTCCAGGGGCGCGCGGCGGCGCTGGTGCGACCGGAGGTGGAGCGCCCACGATGGTTGGAACGTCCCCGCTCGGCTATCGCGTGCAGGTCTCGATGGACGGCATGACCTGGAGTGCGCCCGTGGCCGAAGGCCAGGGAAGCACGCCGACGACGGTGATTCTCTTCAGGCCCGTGAGCGCGAAGTTCGTGCGGATCACGCAGACGGCGACCGTCGAGAACGGTCCGACCTGGTCTATTCAGCGCCTGCGACTCTATCAGGCACCGGGACAGCCGACGGCAACCGCGGCGCGCTGACGGCGCGACAACGCGGTGACCTCCTCGGGCCGGAGTCGGTACCGGTAAACACCGTAGAATGGCTTCGCCCATGGCCCTGGCTTCTGGCGTGCGCTTCGGCTCCTACGAAATCGCCGCCAAAATCGGCGCTGGCGGCATGGGCGAGGTGTATCGCGCCCGCGACACGAGGCTGGATCGTGACGTTGCGCTGAAGATCCTGCCGGAAGCGTTCGCGACCGACCCCGAACGGCTCGCGCGGTTCGAGCGCGAGGCGAAAACCCTCGCCGCCCTCAATCATCCACACATCGCGCAGATTCATGGCCTTGAAGACTCCAACGGCGTGCGCGCACTGGTGTTGGAGCTCGTGGACGGACCCACGCTCGCGGATCGGATCGCGCAGGGACCCATCCCGGCTGCCGAAGCGGTGACCATCGCCCTCCAGATCGCTGGAGCACTGGAGGCCGCTCACGAACAGGGCATCATCCATCGTGATTTGAAGCCCGCGAACGTCAAGGTTCGGACCGACGGCACCGTGAAGGTCCTCGACTTCGGGCTCGCCAAGGCGTTCGACCTGACGGCCGCCGGAGCCGTGGACATGACCGCACCGCCGACCGCCACCGCACCGGCGCTGATGACCGGCGTCGGCGTGATTCTTGGGACCGCGGCCTACATGAGTCCCGAGCAGGCGCGCGGTCAGGCGGTCAACCAGCGCACGGACATCTGGGCGTTCGGCTGTGTGCTGTTCGAGATGATCACCGGTCGCATGGTGTTCCGCGGCGCAACGATTTCAGACACGATCGCCGCGGTCCTGGAGCGATCGCCCGACTGGACCGCGCTGCCGCCGGCAACTCCGACGCCCGTGCGGCACGTTCTGACGCGTTGTCTCGAAAAGGATCCGAAAGAGCGCTGGCGGGACATCGGCGACGTACGCATCGCGCTCGAGGACGCGAAGGGGTGGCGCCCGCAGACAGACAGCGCATCGCCGAAGATGTGGCGTGCCGAACGAACGGCCTGGGCGCTGGCGCTGCTGGTCGCACTGGCGGCCGCGGTCGCGGCCGTGGTGGTGGCCCCGGTGTACCGCAAGGCGGCTGCTCCATCGGAAGTCAGATTCAACCTCTTGTTTCCCCGCGGCGTTGTCCCTGACTTCGCACAGCTTGCGATCTCGCCAGATGGTCAACAGATCGTCGTGGCGCCGGGCTTCGGCGTCCAGCAGCCCAGTCCGCTGTGGCTGCGGCCGCTGGCTTCGTCGTCGGGCCGGCTGCTGCTCGGAACTGAGGGCGCAAGCTTTCCGTTCTGGTCGCCGGACGGCCGGTCGATTGGGTTCTTCGCCGAGCAGAAGTTGAAGCGTCTCGACGTGGACAGCCAGGCCATCCAGATCGTCGCCGACGCTCCGGTCCCGCGCGGCGGCGCATGGCAGGCCGACGGCACAATTCTGTTCGCGCCGAACCCAAAGGGTCCGCTATTCCGGGTGTCGGCAACCGGCGGCCAGTCAATCGTCGCCACACGACTCGAGGCCGGGCAAAACGACCATCGAGCGCCCTTCATACTTCCGGACGGTAAACACTTTCTCTATTTCGCTAGAGGGGAGGCGCACGTCCGCGGGGTACACGTGGCCCGCCTCGACGGCACTGAGGCGCGGCGGCTGCTCGAGGCGGACGGTGCCGCCGTCCATGCACGATCGGGTCATCTGCTCTTTGCGCGGCAGGGAGAGCTGCTGGCGCAGTCTTTCGATGCCACGCGGCTGGCCCTCGCCGGTGAGGCCTTTCGCGTCGCCGACAACGTCTCGGTCAATCCAGGGATCAGCCTCGCCTCGCTCGCCGCGTCAGCATCAGGACCGGTTGCGTATGGGACGGACAGCATCCGGCGCACGCAGTTCGCCTGGTTCAATCGTTCTGGCAAGCGGCTCGAGACGCTTGGTACACCGGATCAAAGAAGCATGGCCAATCTTTCGCTGTCGCCCGACGGCAGTCGGATCGCCTTCAGCCGGGGGGGCGGTGGTAGCTGGGACATCTGGCTGGTCGACATGGAAGGCGCTGTCAGCACATTCACGTCGCCCAGGTCCATCGACTTCAATCCAATCTGGTCATCGGACGGGCGGCGGATCTTCTACCAGGCAAACAATTCAAACATCTATTCACGATCAGTGACCGAAGGCACGCCCGAGCAACCCGTGCTGAAAGAGCCAACGATGATTTACCCGTCGGCGGTGTCGCCGGACGGAAGCGTGCTTCTGTACACCCGGGGCACGGGTCTGTCAGTCGACCTCTGGTATGTGTCGCTCGGTAGCGACCGCACGCCTCACCCTTTCGTTCAGACGGCCTTCCACGAACGCGACGGCCAGTTCTCTCCCGACGGCAAGTGGGTCGCATATGAATCGAATGACGCGGGCCATTTTGAAATCTATCTGCAGCCGTTTCCCGGCCCCGGCGATCGGTTTCAGGTCTCGGCGGGCGGTGGCCAGCAAGTGCGCTGGGCAAAGAACGGGGCGGAACTGTTCTACATTGCTGGCGATCAACGATTGACATCGGTCCGGGTGACATTCCCGCACGAACGGAAAGCCCGTTCTGGGCCCGCGGCTCGCTCTCTTTCGAACTGAGCTCGACCGCAGCTCCATGACGCGGCAGCAGTACGTCGTGTCGGCCGACGGCGAGCGGTTCCTGATCAACGCCGCGACTGACGCGATCGATCCGGCGGCGATCACGGTGATTCTCAACTGGAAGGGAATGCCGTAGCGGAGGAGGGACCGGCGTATAGTTGACGCGATTCCACTCCCTGAAACCATTCGATCTGCCTGTCTTCGACCCGGGTGGCGCACACATGTCAACGACGATTGACGCCGCGGCTGTTCCACGACCGCTCGTTCGATCATCCGCAGCGATCCGGACCGCCGAGCGGCGGTTCTATCTCACATTCTCCGCCGCGCTCGCGATTGCCGTGTTCGTCGGCTTCGCGCGAACGTTCTTCCTGCGCGCGTGGTTTCCGGCCTGGGCCGCTGCCCACGCCGCACCAGAGAGCATCTTCATCCTGCACGGGACCCTGTTCGCAGCGTGGTACCTGCTCCTCCCGGTTCAGGCCTCCCTCATCGCGGCAAGGCGCGTAGCCTGGCATCGGCGCCTCGGGTTCGCCAGCCTGGGTCTTGCCGCGGGCATGGTGGTGCTGGGGATTGTTGGCTCCCTCGTGGCGGCTCGCCGGGCCACCGGCTTCATCGATATCCCTCTCCCGCCGCTCCAGTTCCTCGTCGTGCCGATCGCGGCCATCGTGCTCTTTGCCGTCTTCGTCACGCTGGCAGTCGTCGCGCGGCGCGACCCGCAAGCGCATAAGCGCTACATGCTGCTGGCGTCGATCGTCATGGTCGAAGCCGCGGTCGGCCGCTGGCCCTTCGCGTTCATGAACGGCTCATCCCCGGTTCCATTCCTCGACATGCCCAGCCTGGTCACCGATCTCTTTCTGGTACCGCTCATCGTGTGGGATTTCAGGGCGCGCGGGCGGATGCACCCGGCGACGCTCATCGGGGGAGCCACCATCGTCCTGACGCAGGCACTCCGGATGCCGCTCGCGTCAACGGCGGGCTGGCAGGCGCTTGCCGGCTGGGCAGTTTTCTAGCGGGGTGATGAAAAGCCCCGCGTGACAAGGGAGAAGGCAGAAGGGACAAGGGAGAATTCCCGCCTTCGACCCGCTTCCTTTGGAATGGAAGTTGGACGTTGGCAGTTGACGGCGAAAGCTCCTATCGCCGCGGAATGGAGAACCTGAACGTCGACCCGGTGCCGGGACCGTCGCTGAACGCCTGCACCGTGCCGCCGTGCAGCTCGACCAGATGGCGGACGATGGCGAGACCGAGACCGAGACCGGAGTGAGCTCTCGTGCTCGACGAGTCGCCCTGGGTGAAACGGTCGAAGACCGCCGGCAGAATCGCGGCCGGAATGCCGATCCCGGTGTCGATCACTTGCGCGGTGACCTCCTGCCCATTGGCGAGAACCGACATCGAGACGCTGCCGCCGGCCTCGGTGAACTTGACGGCGTTGGACAGCAGGTTCCAGAACACCTGCTGGAGACGTTGAGGATCGGCGTTGACGATGGGCAGTAGCTCAGGGATGTCGAGGAGCAGCGCGATTCGCTTGGCCTCGGCCGCGGGACGGACCGACTCCACCGCCCCAGACGCCACGGCACCGACATCCACCTCGTCGAGCGCGAGCCGGGTCTTGCCGGTGATGATGCGCGCGAGATCGATCAGATCGTCGATCAGCCGCGCCTGCGCGAGCGCGTTGCGCTCGATCACGGTGGCCGCGTGCACGGTCTGTTCGCCGACTGCCCGGCTGCGCAGAATCCGCGCCCATCCAAGCACGGCGTTGAGCGGCGTGCGCAGCTCGTGCGACAGGACCGCCAGGAATTCGTCTTTCATCCGGCTCGCGGCTTCGAGCTCGCGCTGCGACGCCTGGGCCTCGCGCAGCAGACGCTCTCGCTCGCTCTCAGACGCCTGCCGCTGGTGATCCGCCCGCATCTGCTCGGTGATGTCCTCATGGATCAGCACGACCTCGCGCACCGTTCCGGCGGGGCCCCGCACTGGATAGATGACGGCGCGGACCCAGCGGCGCGGGTCGTGATGCGAGCTCACCTTCGGCAGCGTGCGATCCGGATCGTAGAGGATCGCACGCAGCAGTCCGGGTACGCCGTTGAACGCGTTCTCGATCGTCGGCATCAGCCCGCTCTCGACCAGCTGCGGATCCTGGCGGAGGTTGTAGTTCTCGAGATCGGCCAGGGTCGCACCCCACAGCCGTTCCCATGCCTTGTTGACGTGCCTGGTCTCGCCATCGGGGGACAGGATCTGGATGCTCAGCGGCGATTGATCGACCAGCTCGCGGTAGCGCGCCTCCGAGAGCCGCAGCGCATCCTCGACCGCCCGCTGATCGGTGATGTCCTGCGTCATCGCCACCGCGCCGACGATGGCGCCGTCGAGCACGATCGGCGCGGCGACGACGTGCAGCAGGCGATCGTCGCCGGTCTCGAGGTGGGTCAGCAGCACTTCGGATTCGACGCGCTCGCCGCCCATCGCCCGGACGAAATTCCGGCGCTCATTGGGGATCGGCTCACCGGTGCGCGGATCGCGAAGCTGCAACCGCTCCGCGACCGGATCGAGGCCACCCGCCATCTCCTCGGCGGTCCGGAAGCCGAGCTGAGCGAGCCCGGGCTGGTTGGCGATCTTGATCCCGTGCTCGTCGCTGATATACACCGCGGCGGGAATGCTTTGAATGACCGCCTCGAGCTCGGCGGCCCGGCGGGCCGATTCGCGAAGCGCGGTCTTGTAGGCCGTGACGTCCTGCAACACCGCGAGGCCGCCCGCCGGGCGCCCATTCTCGTCACGGACCAGGGAGACGGTCAGGTCGACGTCCCGCATCTCGCCGCCGCGCGCGCGATACCGCCGTTCGGTGTGGTACACCTCGACCGCACCCGACGACAGCGCCTCGAAACGCGCGAGGGCATCGGCCGCCGCCTCGGGATCCAGGAACTCAGCGAACGATCGTCCGCGCAACTCCTCGATGGTGTAGCCGCCGCCGCGGAGGAGCGCGCGATTGGCATCGACGACCCGTCCCTCGAGGTCGAAACTGGCGACCGCGATCGGCGCATCGAGCAAGAGCGCAGGAAGGAGGGGGGCGGGGGACACGGGCCACCGAAAGTGTACCGTAGACGGTCGGTCCGCATGCCCCACCCCGGTTCGGCTCTGCCGCGGAACTGGGACGGATTGATAGACTTACAGGATTGACTGCCGGCCAGACGCCCGGGGACGAGTCCCGATGCGTATCGGCCGGCGAGGATTTTCGCGATGAACCAGCGTGTTGTCGAAGCCATCAACCGTCAGATCAACTCCGAACTGAGCGCGTCGTACTCGTACCTCGCGATGTCGGCCTGGTGCGAGCACCAGAAGTTCGTGGGCGCCGCCCGCTGGCTGCGGCTGCAGAGCCAGGAAGAGTACATGCACGCCATGAAGCTGCTGGACTTCCTGCTGGCCCGCGACTGCGACGTGGAATTCCGACCCATTCAGGCGCCGCAGGCACCCTATACGTCAATGCTCAACGTATTCGAGCGCGCGCTCGAGCAGGAGCAGGAAGTCAGCCACCAGATCGACGCGCTGTACGAGACCGCGTTCAACGAGAAGGCCTTCGCGGCGGTCGCCGAGCTGCAGTGGTTCCTCACCGAGCAGGTCGAGGAAGAGAAGGTCGGCCGGGAAATCGTCACCAAGCTGAAGATGATCGGCAACGACCCGTCATCCCTGCTCGAGATGGACCGGGAGCTCGGCGCCCGCATCGGCGCGCCTGCCCCACCGGCAACCGCCTAGGACTCTCCGGAAGACGAAAAGAAGACGACGATGAAGCGTTCCTTCCTGGTGTGCGGCCTGTTGGCCTCGTTGTGTGCGCTGCTCGAAACCGGAGACGCCCCGCCGGCGCCCGGCGCCGCGTCTTCCTCGGCGCCGGTCACCATCACCACCATGCCCAGGTTCGAGGCGGCTCCGGTGCTGGAACGAATCAAGGCGCTGTCGGCCGACGAGTTCGAAGGGCGTGCGCCCGGCTCGAAGGGCGAAGACCTCACCGTCAAGTACCTCGAGGACGCGTTCCGCACGCTGGGGCTGAAGCCGGGCAACACCGACGGCACCTACATTCAGAAGGTGCCGCTGGTCGGCATCACCGGCGCCAACACCGTGCCGCTGACGGTCACGAAGGGCGCCACCAAACGCACCTTCAAGTGGGCAGACGAGGTGGTGGCGTGGACCAAGCACGTCGCCGACGGCGCCGCGCATCGACCGACTCCGAGATGATCTTCGCCGGCTACGGCGTCACCGCTCCCGAATTCAACTGGGACGACTTCAAGGACGTCGACGTCAAGGGCAAGACGATCGTCGTGCTGGTCAACGACCCGCAGGTGCCCGACCCCGCCGATCCAGCGAAGCTCGATCAGAAGACGTTCAACGGCAAGGCGATGACCTACTACGGCCGCTGGACCTACAAGTTCGAGGAGGGTGCGCGCCGCGGCGCGGCCGGCATCCTGATCGTGCACGAGACCGAGCCGGCCGGCTATCCGTTCCAGGTCGTGCAGGGCAACCTGCGCGAGAAATTCGACCTGGTCACGCCCGACAAGAACATGGGACGCGCCGCGATCGAGGGCTGGGTGACGCTCGACGCCGCGAAGGCCATCCTGAAGATGGCCGGCCAGGACTTCGACGCGCTCAAGAAGCAGGCGCTCACCCGCGAGTTCAAGCCGGTGCCGCTCGGCCTCAAGGCGTCGCTCGGCGTCAAGAACACGATGCGGACGCTCGACTCGAAGAACGTCCTCGCCAAGCTCGAAGGCAGCGATCCGCGGTTGCGCGACGAGTACGTCGTCTACTCGGCGCACTGGGATCACCTCGGCGTCGGCGCGCCGGTGAAGGGCGACCGGATCTACAACGGCGCGCTCGACAACGCCTCCGGCGTGGCGCAGCTGCTCGAAGATCGCGCGCGCCTTCACGCAGGTCGAGCCGAAGCCGAAGCGCTCGATCCTCTTCCTGATGGTGACGGCGGAAGAGCAGGGGCTGCTCGGGTCGCAGTACTACTCGGTCACGCCGGTCTATCCGCTGGCGAAGACCGTCGCCAACATCAACGTCGACGGCATCAACCAGTGGGGCCGCACCAAGGACATCACCGTGGTCGGCCTGGGCGCCTCGGATCTCGACGACTACCTCCGCGACGCCGCCACCGAGCAGGGCCGCATGCTGCGTCCCGATCCCGAGTCAGAGAAGGGCTTCTACTACCGCTCCGACCACTTCAACTTCGCCAAGCAGGGCGTGCCGGCGCTCTACACCGACTCAGGCGAGGAGTTCATCGGCAAGCCGGCGGACTACGGCAAGCAGAAGCGCGAGGAGTACACCAACGTCGACTATCACGAGCCGTCGGACCAGGTGAAGCCGGACTGGGATCTGAGCGGCGCCGTCGAGGACGCGCAGCTGATTTTCGCGGTCGGCTACCGCGTCGCCAACGCCGACAAGATGCCCGAGTGGAAGCCGGGCAACGAGTTCAGGGCGAAGCGCGAGAAGATGCTGAAAGGTGGACAGTAGCCAGTTGGCAGTCAAACTGGAAACTGGCTACTGGAAACTGAAGACTATCACCGCTCTTTGGGATCTTCGAGGTAGGTATACCCGTGGAGGCCGTCTTCGTAGAACTGCGAGCAGGCGGCCTGATTCTTCGTAGCTGATCTTCCCCTGCCGCACCGCGAGCTCGACGTCGTTGCGCAGCTTGCCGACCAGGGTGTCGGCATCGAACTCGACGTAGTCGAGCACTTCCTTGACCGTGTCCCCTTTGATCACCGCGTCGAGCACCACGCTGCCACGCTCGTCCAGGCTGACGTGCACGGCGTGCGTATCTCCGAACAGGTTGTGGAGGTCGCCGAGGATCTCCTGATACGCGCCGACCAGGAACACCCCGAGGTAGTACGGCTCGCCGTTGATGGTGTGCAGCGGCAGCGTCCGCTTGACGTCGCGCCGGTCGATGAACTGATCGATCTTGCCGTCGGAATCGCAGGTGATGTCGCCGAGCACGGCGTGCTGGGTCGGCCTCACGTTCAGCCGATGGATCGGCATCACCGGGAACAGCTGCTTGATCGCCCAGCTGTCCGGGCACGACTGGAACAACGAGAAATTGCAGAAATACGTATCCGCCATCACGTCGTCCAGGCCCTGCAGGTCCTCGGGCACGTCGTCCATCTGGGCGACCAGCTTTTTCAGCTTCACCAGGATCGCCCAGTACAGGTTCTCGGCCTGGCAGCGCTGCTCGAGCGGCAGGTAGCCGCCGCTGAACAGGCTGAGCGCCATGTCGAGCGCCTGCTGCGCGTCGTGGTAGCCTTCGAGCGCGTTCCGGGCCGAGAGGTTCTGGTAGGTCTCGAGCAGGTCGATGACCGGCTGCTCGGCCTCCTCCGGCGCAATCGCGTCGGGGATCTTCTCTTCGCCGAACGCCGACACCCCCAGCACGTTGAAGACCAGGACGCTGTGATACGCGACGATCGCGCGGCCGCTCTCCGAGACGATCGTCGGGTGCTTGACGCCGGCATCGTCGCACACCGTCTGGATGTGGTAGACGACGTCGTTGGCGTATTCCTCGAGCGTGTAGTTCACGCTCGATTCGAAGTTGGTGTGCGAGCCGTCGTAGTCCACGCCGAGGCCGCCGCCGACGTCGAGGAGCTCGAGGCCGGCGCCGGCCTTCACCAGCTCCACGTAGACCCGCGCCGCTTCGTTGAGCGCGCCCTTGACGATGCGGATGTTCGGGATCTGGCTGCCGAGGTGGAAGTGGAGGAGCTTGAAACAGTCCTCCATGCCGAGCGAGCGCAGCTCGTTCAGACCCCGCAGCACCTCGGCGACGGTCAGGCCGAACTTCGAGCGGTAGCCGCCTGATCCCTGCCAGCGTCCGCCGCCGCGCGCCGCGAGCTTGACGCGCATGCCGATCTGCGGCCGGACCCCGACCTTCTCGGCGTATTTCAGGATCAGCCCGAGCTCGGTGTATTTCTCGACCACCGGGATGACGTTCCGGCCGATTTTCTGGGCCAGCATCGCCATCTCGATGAACTCGGCGTCCTTGAAGCCGTTACAGATGATCGGCGTGTCGTTGTAGGCCTGCGCCGCCACCGCCAGCAGCTCAGGCTTGGACCCGGCCTCCAGGCCGAAGCCATATTCGCGCCCGAAATCGAGCACTTCCTCGACGACCTGGCGCTGCTGGTTCACCTTGATCGGGTAGACGCAGATGTAGCGGCCCTGGTATTGATGCTGGGTGATCGCGGTCTTGAAGGCGTTGGCGATGTCGGCGACGCGGTGGCGGAGGATGTCCCGGAACCGGATCAGCACGGGAAGATGGATCCCGCGCAGCATCAGGTGGTCGACGAGCTCCTTGAGGTCGATCGACCGGGCCGGATCCTTCGTAGGATGGACCAGGACATGGCCGTCGGCGGACACCGAGAAGTAGTCCTTCCCCCAGCGCTCGACCTCGTAGAGCTCGGACGCGTCGGTGGAGGTGAACACATCTCCGGTCTGCCAGTTGCGATGACCGCGCGTCGCGGATGAACTCACGCGGATCATGATACGGCATTCTCGTTTGATCGCAGTGGTTTGCAACGACTTGATGACGTGGAGCGTCGTTGCGTTCTCCTGTCGTCCTGTTAAATCCACCAGCCATCGCACCAGCCAATTCGCGACAGAGAGTGCCCACGCCGCGAGCTTCCGGGGCAATTGGAGTGGCGATCGGGGCAGTGCGCGACGCTCGCGATCACAGGAGGAAAGGAGGACCGAAAAACCAGTGGTTTTTCTGGTCCTCCTGCCCTCCTGTCAGAAGCGCACCGGCCCTCGAATCACCCCGCTTGCCGCTGAAAGCATCCCGACGCCGCGACCATCGGGGCGCTGGGAGCAGCGACCGCCGGCCGCGCCGGCCGTCCCACACCCGGGACGCTGCTGTTCGGCAGCGGGCAGCGTGCGAAAGAAAACAGCGGCCGGAATCGGTCCGGGGCATCGCGAAACAAAAAGACCGCTGATTTCCTTTCGAGGGACGAACCGCGTCAGAGCGGGACGAAGGGCGGTGGCGGGCTGACGAGTGCAGCAGACGTCCCGCGCCGTACCCACCGCACCGCCGCGTGAAGCCCGACTGGCCGAGGCAATGCACCAAAAAGCCGCGGTGGAGCTAGCCCGAAACCCGGATTCCTACGTCTAACGGAAAACATGTCGTTCGTCCCAGCGGGCGAAGCCTCGCGATGAGGCCGCCTCCCGATCGCTTCCTCGACAGCCGCGGAACCGGCGCCGATCTGCCGCCGCGGCCCCGGCCGAAGTACGGCGTCCGGTGGATGCACGTATTCGTGGTCGCGACCGCGCTCGGCGTGCTGTCGACCACGCTGGCGTGGCAGTTCACACGGTTCGTCGGGAAGTGGCCGGCCAGTCTCAGCACGCTGATCATCCTCAACTTCGCGTGGTGGTACCTGTGGGCGCTGATGGCGCCATCGGTGGTCTGGCTCGCGCAGCACGTGCAGTTCGCCCGGGGCAGCCTGGCGCGGGCGGTGGCGGTGCACGTCCCCGCGGTGATCGTGTTCTCGTTCACCCACATCGCCGGCATGGAAGCGGTCCATTGGTGGGTCGCCCGTTCGCAAGGCAAGAGCTACGCCTGGTGGACCCAGGTGCAACGTTCGGCCTTTCTCTATCTCGACTGGGAGATGATGACCTACTGGGCGATCGTGGGCCTGAGCCACGCGCTCCTCTACTACCGGGAGTCGCGCGCGCGGGAGCTTCGCGCCGCGCAGCTCGAGACGCGCCTGGTCGCCGCCCAGCTTTCCAGCCTCCAGCAGCAGCTCCACCCGCACTTCCTCTTCAACACGCTGCACGCGATCTCGACGCTGATGCACAAGGACGTCGAGGCCGCCGACCGCGTGCTGATCCAGTTGAGCGATCTGCTCCGCATCACGCTCGAACATCTCGGCCACCAGGAGATCACGCTCGACGCCGAGCTCGGAGCGCTGTCGAAGTACGTCGCAATCGAACAGACGCGGTTCGCCGATCGGCTGGTGGTCGCATTCGAGATCCAGCCGGAGACGCTCGACTGCCTGGTCCCGAGCCTGCTGCTGCAGCCCCTGGTCGAGAACGCCATCAAATACGGCGTGGCCCGGAAGTCCGGGCCTGGACACGTCGACATCCGGGCGCGGCGCGAAGGGGACAAGCTCCGGCTCGAAGTTCGCGACGACGGCGCGGGCCTCACCGAGGACGCGCTGACCGCCCTGCAGAAGGGCATCGGAGTGTCGACGACGCGGGCGCGGCTCCAGCATCTGTTCGGGGCCGACTACCGCTTCGAATTCCACCGGCTGGCGCAGGGGTTGGCGGTGGTCGTCGCCGTGCCCTGGCGGCACGCCGGCGCGGTGCAAGACACCGGGGGGGCCGCCGATTCGTCGGACAGCCTGACCGGGGTGCTGAATGGTCAGAGCCCGGCGGCCGCCTGGCCGCCGCTTTCAACGTCCTGAGGATCCAGTCATGACAAAAATCAAGGTTCTGGTTGCAGACGACGAGCCGCTTGCGCGCGAACGGCTCACCGGCCTCCTCTCGCAGGAGCCGGACATCGAAGTGGTCGGGCAGGCGCGGGACGGCGAGGAGGCGATCACCGCGATCCACGACGACACGCCGGACCTGGTGTTCCTCGACGTCCAGATGCCCCAGATGAACGGCTTCGAGGTGATCGAGGCGGTCGGCACCGACAAGATGCCGCTGGTGATCTTCGTGACCGCCTACGATCAGCACGCGCTCAAGGCCTTCCAGGTCCGCGCGCTCGACTACCTGCTGAAGCCGTTCGACCGCGAGCGTTTCAAGGACGCGCTGCAACGCGCCCGGAAACAGCTCGAACGCGAAGAGAACGGCGACCTTGGCCGGCGCCTCCTGGCGCTCGTCAAGGATCTCCGCCGCGATCAGCCGAAATCCGATCGACTGGTGGTCAAGTCCGGCGGCCGGCTTTTCTTCCTGCGCACCGATGAAATCGACTGGGTCGAAGCCGCGGGCAACTACGTCCGCCTCCACGTCGGCCCTGGCTCCCACCTGCTGCGCGAAACCATGAACGCGATCGAAGGACGGCTCGATCCCGAGAAGTTCTTCCGCATCCACCGCTCCCGCATCGTCAACATGGAGCGGATCCAGGAGCTGCAGCCCTGGCTGAACGGCGAATATGCGGTGCTGCTGCGGACCGGCACCCGGCTCACGCTAAGCCGCGGCTACCGGGAGAAGTTGCAGGACCGGTTGGGGCGGTCAATCTGACGTTTCGCGGCTTGCCCGCCGTAGCGCGAAGCGCGAAGGCGGGTTCGCGGGTTCGCGGTTCGGGGCAACTAGCGGGTCCGAGGCCGAAACTTGCGGCACCACCACCTGATCGACTGGGTTTGTCGGGGCTAGAACCCGGATCTCCGAGCCCGCGAGCCCCCGAACCGCGAGCCCGCGGCGAGCGACAGGGAGGTAACGCATTCGTAATCAGTGTTCAGTTTGCGAGGAGTCTCGCCTGGCCTCACTGGCGGGATCGACGAAAACAGGCCTGACCTCGTGCGGCATTCCACTTGCCTATAGAGGTGTGGATTCCATCCACAGTCAGGGCGGTTCGAGACTCGAGTGAACACGGGGGGCGAAAGTGCGTGTCGTAACTGATACCGAAGAGTACCTGGCGTGCGGCGGAGAGGTCCGGGTCCGGCGGCGGGTGCTGTTCGTGAATGCTGATGCCGACCTGCGCGCGGTCGTGAGCCGCGTGCTCGAGGGCGACCGCTTCGACGTGACGGCGGTGGCGCATTCGGGCCATGCCCTGCTGGTCTGCCGGACCCACCAGTTCGACGTGGCGATTGTCGAGCTCTCCGGCCCCGACGTGTCGGGCCCCTCGTTGATGGATTCGCTCCGCCGGCACCAGCCCGAGATGTCCTCGATTTACCTGGGGAACCCCGGCTCACCCGACGGAGTCGATCACCTGCTCGTCCGGCCGTTCACCAAAGACGATCTGGTCGGGCACATCGAACTGGCGCTTTCCGGCGTCGCGGCCTGAGCGCGCGCGTTACTCTGATAGATGACACCGGCGCCGGGTATACCGGCGCCGTTTTCTTGTACGGAGCCCCCAGCTCTCATTTCTTCGGCATCGAAAACAGGGCGTTGTCTATCGGGGTGTTGAGCTCGACGCTCGTGATCGACATCTCGACCATCTGATTCCCGTTCATGAACTGCTTGACGGTGTGCGGAATCATGATGCCGTCGATGGCTTTGTAGTTCGACATCTCGGTATCGAGCGCCTGCTTCTGTCCGCCGGCGCCGGGGGCCATGCCGAACTCGACCTGGGCCGACGTCTTCAGTTCGATGCCGCTCTCGGCATCGAGGAAGTAGTCCTGCATCAGGCCGCCCTTCATCGTGACCTTCAGGTGATAGACAGGCCGGTCCCGCAGCGTCTCCTTCCCGACGAGCTCGATGGTGTGCCCCTTCGCCTTGTAATTGATCAGCGCCCCGTCGAAATCTGCGCTGTTCTTCATCATATCGGCGGCGGCGCCGGGAACCGCCTGCGGCTCAGCACTGCCGGTCATCGGATTGATCAGCCACGCGGTGGTGCCGTCGAAGGCCTGGACCACGTTCCCATCCGGCAGCGAGATCTCCTGGCGGTTCAGGTTGGGCCGCTTGGCGTAAACGGTCAGCGGCAGCTCCTTGCCCTGGACGGTGATCTTCCCCACCATCTTGACCGTGCTCACCGATTGCCACTTCTGGGCGCCGCCTTTCGCTTGAAGGTTCTTCGCGACCATCTCGTCCACGGTCTGGGCATGCGCGGCCACGGCCCACAGCAGCGACAGCGCGAGCGTCAGACGGGAAATACGACGGGACATAGCGCCTCCTGGCAACAACCGATACCGCAGGCTGGATCAGCGTTGACGTTCGATTGTACTGGTGAATCCGGAGCTCGGCGTGGCAGGAGAGTACCGACTCGGATAGAACTGAACCGAGCGGAACGAGAGGCGACCCGGGGCCTCGCCGAGCCCCGGGCGTCCTCGTGACTAGACGCGGCGGCGCGCCGTCATCCGATACAACGCCAGCAGCACGATGGCGCCGAGGATCGACATGATCCAGCCGGCTCCCTGGCTCTCACCGTAGAACCCCATGGCCCGTCCGACGAAGCCGCCCACGAGCGCACCGGCAATGCCCAACAGCATCGTGACGATGAAGCCGCCAGGATCGCGGCCGGGCATCAACAGCTTGGCAATCACCCCGACGACCAGCCCGAACAGAATCCACGACAGAATCCCCATAGGTCCTCCTGCTCTGCCGCTCCTGTTTGCAAGCAGGAAACCAAGTTTTATGGATGAGGCAAACCGCGACAGGCAATCACATCTTCAACAACACCCCTTCGTGCTCGAGCAGCCAGCGCTTACGGTCGAGGCCGCCGCCATAGCCGACGAGCGATCCCGCGGCGCCGATGATGCGATGGCAGGGCACGACGATGGCGATGGGATTGGCGCCGTTCGCCGCGCCGACGGCGCGGGTAGCGGTGGGAGCGCCGATGGCGTTGGCGATCTCGGTGTACGACGCGGTGCGCCCCACGCCGACCGAGCGCAGCGCGTTCCACACCCGGATCTGAAACGGCGTACCCATCGGGTCGACGGTCAGGCGATCGAGCGCGTGCAGGTCGCCGCTGAAGTACCCGGTCAGCACGGTGACGGCCCCGCCTGGGTCGGGGTGCTCGTTGACCAGACGCTTTCCCCGCAGCCAGCTCGTCTTCGAACTCGGCGCGATGGTCCCCGAATCGCACCTCCATCACGCGTTCGGCGGCCGCCATGATGGTCAGCGGCCCGAGCGGGGAGTCGATCACGCAGTAGTCCAGCGCGAGGTGGTCAGGCATCGCCCCAGCCTATCGCCGGCCAATGCCTTGACTATCTAGGCTTCCTTGGCTAGGATACCTAGACAATCTCGGTAACGCACCGGCAGTCGAAAACCTGAGGTCTATGCCTACGCGATCCGATGCCAGCGGCATGCTCCACGGCACGCTCGACGCGCTCATTCTGAAAACCCTCACCTGGGGCGTGCGCCACGGCTACGGCATCGCGCGCTGGCTGGAGGAAGCGACCGAGGACGCGGTGCCGATCGAAGAGGGCTCGCTGTATCCCGCACTCTACCGGCTCGAGCGCCGCGGGTTGATCGAGGCCGAATGGGGCGTCTCCGAGCTTGGCCGCAAGGCCAAGTTCTACCGGATCACGCCGAAGGGGCGCCGCCAGCTCGCCGCCGATACCAGGGAGTGGGCGCGGTTCTCCGCGGCGGTCTCGAAGGTCCTGACCCCGGCCGGCGCATGACCTTCGGCCGCCGGCTCCGTTCGCGCTTCTGGCGTGCAGCCGTTGAAGACGAGGTCGACGCCGAGCTCGAGTTCCATGTCGAAATGCGGGCGCGCGAGCTCGAGGCTCGGGGCCTGTCCCGGAGCGACGCGCACGAAGCCGCGATCCGCCGCTTCGGCAACATCCATCATGTCAACGCCACCTGCCGCGCCATCGGCAGACGGAGGGACCGCGGAATGCGCCGCACCGAATACCTCGCCGAGCTCATCCAGGATCTCACCTTCGCCGCCCGGCAGCTGCTCCATCACCCGGGCTTCACGGTCGTCGCGCTGCTGACACTGTCGCTCGGCATCGGGGCCACCGCCGCCATCTTCAGCGCGGTGCAGGCCGTCGTTCTCCGTCCGATTCCGGTGCCGCAGCCGGAGCGGATTCTCGCGGTCTCGACCATCTTCCGGCAGGGTCAGGCCAACGTCTCCGCCGGGAACTACGTGGACGCCATCGAGCCGGTCTCGAGCTTCTCCGCGACCACGGCAATCCGCTATTCGAGCGTCAATCTCGCGGACACCGCCGAGGCCGAGCGGATCATCGGCGCGCAAGTGACCGCCGGCTTCTTCGACGTCTTCGGCGTCGCTCCGGCGCGCGGCCGGGTGTTCACCGCCGCCGAGGATCGCCCCGGTGGACCGAACGTCGTGGTGCTGAGCCACCGGCTGTGGAGCCGGCGGTTCGCGGAGGAGGCGGCGGTGATCGGCACGCAGGTGCGGCTGGGAGGACGACCGTTCGAAGTGATCGGCGTGATGCCGCAGGCGTTCGACTTCACCGCGCAGACCGAGGAGCTCTGGATGCCGATGGCCTTCACGGCGGAGCGGAAGGCGATCCACGACGAGCACCAGTACCAGGTCTACGGCCGCCTGGCCGCGGGCGCGACCGCCGAGCGCGCGCTCGCCGAGCTCCACCGGAACGCGGAGAGCCTTCGCCTGCGCTTTCCGAAAGAGGCCTCAGAGATCGACTTCGGGACCACCACGGTGATGGACCAACTGGTCGGCGACTATCGCCGCCGGCTCCTGATCCTCCTCGGGGCGGTCGGACTCGTCTTGCTGATCGCCTGCGGCAATATCGCCAATCTCCTGTTGGCGCGTGCAGCCGCGCGATCGGGCGAGCTGGCGATTCGGGTGGCACTTGGCGCCGGACGCAGCCGGATCCTTCGCCAGCTGCTGACCGAGAGTCTGCTGTTGTCGATGCTCGCAGGAGCGGCCGGCCTGGCGCTGGCCTCGTGGGGCGTCAAGGCGCTCGCGGCCGCGGCCCCGCCGGGAGTGCCGCGACTCGAACAGGCGTCGATCGATCCGATGGTGCTGGCGTTCACCGGGCTGGTCGTCATCGCCAGCGCCTTCATCTTCGGGCTCGCCCCTGCGCTGCGCGCCGCGCGGACCGACGTGCACGGTGTCCTCAAGGAAGGAGGCCGAGGCACCGGCGCCGGCGTGGTCCGCGACCGCCTCCGCACCTCGGTCATCGTCGGCGAGCTGGCCCTGGCGCTGGTCCTGCTGGTTGGCGCCGTGCTGCTGATCCGCAGTGGCATCGCGCTCGAACGGGTCAACCCGGGATTCGATCCGTCGCGCGTGCTCGCGGCGCGCCTGTCGCTGCCGGCCGCCGATTACACAGAGCCCGATCGCATCCTGCAGACGTTCGAGCAGGTGGCCGCCGCCGCGGCGGCGGTTCCCGGAGTGCGCGCCGCCGCGCTGACCTCGCAGGTGCCGATGGGGCCTGGCGGAAACGGCAACGGTCTCGTGCCCGAAGGAGTGGCCTTCGAGATCAGGAACTCGGTGCAGAGCCAGCTGCGGATCGTCACACCCGGCTACTTCGACACGATGGGGATCGCGATCGTCCGCGGCCGGGCGCTCACGGCCGAGGATCGGCGCGGCGCACTGAAGGTGATGGTGGTGAGCCAGGCGCTCGCGCAGGCGCTCTTCAAGGAGGCCGATCCGATCGGCCGGCGCGTCGCCTGCTGCGAGCCGGGACCCGACGGCAAGGGCCCGGACTTCAAGACGGTGGTTGGCGTCGCCGCCGACACGCGCTGGCGCGGCCCAGCCGTGTCGCCGTCGCCGGAGTTCTACCTGCCGGCCGCGCAGATCCCGGCGGGGGCCTGGGAATGGATTCAGCGAACGCTCTACGTCGCCGCCCGCACCGGCGGCGAGCCATCCACGATCATCAACCCGTTGCGCGCGGCGATCGCGCCGATCGTCCCCGGCGTTCCGCTGTTCGATATGAGAACCATGGAGCAGCGGATCGGCGCGTCGCTGCAGACCGCACGCTTCAACACGCTGCTGCTGACGATCCTTGGCAGCCTCGGCGTCGTGCTGGCGGTGGTCGGGATCTACGGCGTCATCGCCTACTTCGTGACCCGCCGTACCCGGGAGCTCGGCGTGCGGATGGCGCTCGGCGCCTCCCGGGCTGACGTCATCACCCTGGTCATCCGCCAGGCGCTCTGGCCGGTTGGACTGGGGATCGCGATTGGTCTGGCAGCGTCGCTGGCGGCGACCCGGTTGCTCACCAACCAGTTGTTCGGCGTGGCGCCGGCGGATCCCGTCACGTTCGGCGTGGTCGCCGTCGCTCTGGCGCTGGTGGCGCTGTTGGCCTCGCTGATTCCGGCGCTCCGCGCCGCCGGCTCTGATCCGACGGCAGCGCTGCGGATGTAGGGCGCGGGGCTGCCGAAAAACCCCGCATGTCAAGGGAGAAGGCAGAAGGGAAAAGGGAGAATGCCTTCTCCCTTGACACGCGGGCTCATCACCCAGACCCCGCCGCGCCACTACCTCACGACCACCACCGACTCCGCCACGTTACCGCGCGCATCGCGCGCGACGATGGAATGGCGTCCCGGCCTCAACCGCCACTCCAGCGCCGACTCCGAGCTGGCCGTGCCGAGGCGCGACCCGTTGACGGTCCACTCGACCCGCGTGGGCGAGGCGGACACGACCCGCAGCGGCAGGGTCTGGAACTCGGGGCGCAGGGTCGGATCGATCAGATAGGTTGCGCCGGTCGGCGGGTTGGCCAGGCGGAAGGCCGGCTTCGCGCGCGTTGACCGCGTGCCGGCCGTCGCCGTGATCGCGACACGCCGGACTGCCGCGTCTCCGCCGGAGTCCCCGGCTGGCCGCGCCATCGTCTCCGCGCGCCGGCCTGCCCAGTCGCGAAACTCCGCCGGCCACAGCGTCCGCAGGCCTTCGCCAGCTAGATGGTCCACCTTCGCTGAAGCTACGGCGGACAAGTGCCAGCTGCAGGGCAGCGACGGGTGCTCGATGGGCAGCCATTCGCGTCGCCGCACCGGGCACCAGGCGTTCGCGGCTTCGCCGGAGAGGCCGCAGACATCGCGCCGCTCGAGCCCGCTGTCGGGCCGCGCAAGCGCGGCCTCCGCTCCGCCAGCCCGCCGGTGCGCGGCGAGCATGATCGCCTGGAAGATCGGGGCCGCGCCCGTGACGCCGCTCGAATTCCGCAGCGGACGCCGATCGAAGTTGCCGACCCAGACCCCGACCGTCACGTGCCGGGTGAAGCCGATCGTCCAGTTGTCGTGGTACGCCTGCGAGGTCCCGGTCTTGACCGCCGCCTCGAACGGCAGCTCCAGGCTGCTGCCGCGCCCGAAGATATAGGCACGAGCGTCGGCGTCGGCGAGGATGTCGCCGATCCAGAATGCCGTCCGCGGCGAGACCAGCATCGCGGCCTCGCCCGCTTCGCGTCCCGAGCGATCCATCAGATAGGTCGGACGACGCCACTCGCCGTTTCTCGCGAACGCCGCATACGCGGCGACCAGCTCGTCGAGCCTGACCTCCGCATTGCCGAGAGTCAGCCCGAGGCCGTAGTACGCCGCGGTTTTGTCGAAGGTGGAGAAGCCGGCCCGGCGCAGGAATCGCAGCAGATCCGGAATCCCGACCTCCGACGCCAGCGCGACCGCGGGAACGTTCTCCGATCCGGCCAGAGCGGCGCGCGCCAGCAGCGGACCGCGGTAGCGGCCATCGTAGTTTCGGGGGCTGTAAACGATCCCCGGCTGCGCGGTTGGAAAGTTCAGCGGCACGTCGGGCAGGACGCTGGCGGGAGTGAACCCCTTCTCGAACGCCAGCGCGTAGGTGAAGGGCTTGAGGGCTGAGCCAGGTTGCCGCGGCATCAGCGGGCCGTTGATCGTGCCGCCGCGCGCGCCATCGAAATAGTCGCCGGAGCCCTCCCAGGCCAGCCATTCATTGCGGACGTTGTCGAGCACGACGACCGCGACGTTGGCCGCGCCATGACGGTCGAGAACCGGGCGGTGCGTCCGCAGGATGCCCGCGATGTCTGCCTGGAGCCGCGCATCCAGCGTGGTCTCGATGCGGTTTGGACGAGGCGCGCCGGCGCCGGAGAGGACCATCTCGACGAAGTGCGGTGCGAGGAACCGCCGGTCCTGGCGTGAAAAGGTCAGCCGCTCAGCCCTCGCTTCCTGGAGCCGGGCCGGGTTGAGCAGGCCCGCCGCCGCCATGCGCGCGAGCACGACTCGCTGGCGTGAAATCGCCAGCGCCTGGCTTCGGTACGGATTGAAGGTGCTCGGCCGCTGCGGGAGCCCGGCGAGGAAGGCGGCCTGCGCCGGCGTCAGCATCTCCGGTCCTACGCCGAAGTAGAGGCGGCTCGCGCGAGCGAAGCCGGTCGTCTGATTGCCGTACGAGGCGAGGTTGAGATAGAGCGCGAGGATCTCGCGCTTGCTCAGACGGTGCTCGAGCCGCAGCGCGATCACCGCCTCCGACAGCTTGGTTCGCCACCCGCGCCGCCGATCGGCCGCCCGCCGCAACCGCAGCAGCTTGGCGGTCTGTTGCGTGATGGTCGAGCCCCCCTGGACGGTGGTGCCTTCGGCGACGTTCTGCTTCACCGCCCGCAGCACCGCGATCGGATCGATCCCGTGATGCGACCAGAAACGGCGATCCTCTGCCGCGACCGTGGCCGCAGCCACGATCTCGGGAATGGTTTCCTGGCGCAGCTGCCGGGAGCGAGTGCCATCGCTGCCGAGCGCTTCGTACAATTCGATGCCGTTGCGATCGACGACCACGGTCGAGTCGATGGCGTCCATCTGCAGCAGGCCATCCGGCAGCGGGCCGCAGCGAAGCCAGATCGCGGCGGCGATCGCCGCGATGGACAGGAGGATCAGGCCGGCGGAATCGGCGCAGCCTTCCGGCCCTGAGCACAGTCGAAGGGCCCGTAGCCGAAGATCCATCGCCCCATCATCGCTGCACCGTGATCACCGCGGTCGCGGTTCGCCCGAACACCTCGGGCTCGTACATCTCCTCCGCCCGCGCCGGTGCGGTCCGGAACGTGCCCGCGGTGGTGGCGCGGACGACGTAGGTGAACTGGTGGCGGCCCTCGGCCAGCCGCGTCGCGAACAACTGGACGCGGTCGTCGTGCCGTTCGACGTGATCGAACCCGCCACGCGCCCACACCGACTCCCAGGTCGACTCGCGATCGTCCGCATCCGGCTCGGTGGTGCCGATCGCCCTCGCCGTGGTCGCGAACCACGACTCGAGCGGCTCGAACCCCGCCGGCAGCGGATCCGTGACGGCGACGAACCGGCGCTCCTTGGTCAGCCGCAGCGTGAGCGTGACCCGAATCAGATCGCCCGCCTTGTACGACGTCGCCGCCGGACGGGTCCCAGTCTCCACGTAGGGCGCGAACATGCGTTCGATGCGAATCCCGCTGTCGAGCCCCTGCTGGAACAGCTGGTCGGCCGCGTACCGCATCCGCGCGGTGTAGAAGAGCGTGCCCGCGCCGTCGCGGGTGAACGTCACGGGACGCGCGGTCCCGGCCGGACCGGTCGCGAGGATCTCCGTCATCGGAATATCGTGGCTCGACGCCTGCGTCGACCGGCCTTTGAACTGCTCACGCGCGACCACCCGCTCGCCGAGCAGCGCGACGCCGGTGAAGTCGGGGACCGTCGGCTCGTAGCGGCGGTAATACGCGACCAGCGACTCCATCGCGTGCGCGTTCTCCTGGGTGTTGCCCCAGCGGCCGTTCTTCCGCGCCGCCATCATCCAGCGGACGATCGGCCGGATCTCGTCGGCGCTCGCCGATGCCTTGACCAGCGAATTGAGCACGATCGCGGTGGACCGCACGTTCGAGTTCCAGAACCACAACAGATAGGGATCGCTCAGCTCCTCGACGTGCGCGGAGCCGGCCTCGGGCAGCACCGCGTTGGTCATGCGACGCCGGATCTCCTCCACTCGCGTGCCCGACTTCTCGCCTTTCGCCAGCAGCGCGTCGTGAAGGTAGGCGAGCGCGAACACCGGCATGCGATCGCGATAGCCATAGAGGCGGGTCAGGTGCGAGTCCTGATTGCGCCCGCCTTCGACCATGACCTTCACCGCGAACGCCTGCCACGCGGTGTACGCCGGCCACCAGCTTTCGTTGGTGGGCGGCGGCAGCGCCAGCTCGCGCTCCAGATAGCCATACGCGCGCTGCTGCATCCCGCGATCGACCTGGTACTTGAGATCCGAGGCGACCTTGAATACATGGAGCAGATAGCTGGTCAGGTAGGCAGATGTCCACTGACATCTCCCGGGCCAGTAGGTGAAGCCGCCGTTGGGACACTGGAACCGCTCCAGCTCCGTCAGCGACTGCTGCACGGCGGGGCGCATCTTCGTGGTGTCCACGCCCGGCAGCGAGAAAGCGTCGCCGAGATCGGCCGCCAGCACCATCGCCAGCGCTCGAGACCCTTTCTGCTCCGCGCACCCGTACGGATACTCGACCAGATAGCGGGCGCCCTCACTCAGGCCAACCATCGCCGTCGAGGACATCTCCAGATGAAGGCCGCCGAACCCGGGAACGACGCCCTGCGGAACGGTCAAGGACTCCTCTCCGCGCGCGGTCGCACCCGAGAGCTGCCCGTAAGCGGCGACGGTCTCGGGCGAGGCCAGCACTTCCACCGGAATGACGTCCTCGAACGAGTCGGTCTCGTTCCCGAGCTTGACCGTCATCTGGATCCGCGCCCGTCCGATCGCCTTGGCGGCGGCCGCGAACCGGGCTTCGACCGATCCGCCGGCGGCGATCGGCAGCGTGAGCTCCGCCGGCCCGTCGAGCACCAGCAGGTTGGGATCGAGGCTGCGAATCGTGACCGTCGCATCGCCGGCGGCGGCGAGCTGACTGGTGACCACCGCGCCAAACAGCGCCTTGTCCCCCACCGCCAGGAACCGCGGGAACGTCGGCTTCATCGTCAGCGGCTTGTTGACCCGCACCTCCGCGTCGCCATTGCCGAACCTCGACGCGCGATCGCCGGCGACCGCCATGATGCGATAGGTGGTCAGCGACTCCGGCAGCTTCACGTCGGCGGTTGCCTCACCATTGGCATTCGTCACGACCGAGCCAATCCAGAACGCCAGCACGCGGAAGTCCTTCCGCACCGCACCGCCGTCGACTCCCCCGCCGCCGCCTTCGGCGTCACCCTTCGGAGTCAGCACCCGGCGGCTGACGATGCGCTGCCGGCTGTCGGTGTTGGTGACTTGCAGCGCCTTGTGGACGTAGACGGAGCCGAGCACATCCGGCGTCCGGTAGCCGGTGAGCGACAGGACCCCGTAGTCCACCGCCCAGAGCGTGACTTCACTCTGCACGGGCTTCCCCTGCACATCCGCAACCCGCACCCTCACCTGCGCGTCGGTTGCCGGCCGGTATTCCTCGCGATTCGCGGTCACCCCGACGGTCAGCCGCCGGCTGCCATCCTCGACCTGCAGGTCGACGTAGCCCAGGCGGAACGCGGGCTTGCCGGGATCGCTCGGATCCGCTATCGCGTAAGGGCCGCCGGTTGGCCCCTCGGTAGGGGCCGCGGCGACGACGGTGCGGCCCTTGATCAGCAGCACCGAGACGAACAGGTTGGGGATGTCGTTTTCCGTAACCGGAATGTCGACGGACTGCTGGGTCGAGGTCAGCGTGAACTGCCGGTGAGAGCGGATGCCTTCCCGCTCGGTCGTGACCAGCGCGGTGGCGCGCTCCCAGGGGGACTGGATCATGATCCGGGCGGTGTCGCCCGGCTTGTAGCGCGGCTTGTCGCCGACCAGCTCGATGCGATTGTGATCGAAACGCTCCCAGGCGGTGTAGCCGGAGCCGAGCACATAGAACGACGTCGTGGTCACCGCGTAGCGGCCGGACTCCTGGCGGGCGGTCGCCTCGAGCTCGAAATAGCCGCCGTTGGCGAGCGTGGCTTCGAACGGCACCGGCGAGGCACCGCTCGTCACCGTCCAGGAGCCGGCGGGCACTCGCTTCTTCTCCGTCTCCCACGTGTAGAACCCGTTGCCTTCGGCGCGTCGGACGCTGTTCCACTGCACCTGCGTCAGCTTGATCTCGATGGGCACCCCGGCGATCACCTGACCGGTCGGCGTGACGCTGACCACTTCAGTCTTGAGACCTGCCTTCTGATCGATGAAGTAGTTCGGCCGGCGGACACCGATGTACCAGTCGGCGGGATGGACGGTCACGGTGGCGCGGTTCGCGATGTGCTGGCGCGACACGTCCTCGACATCCGCCTCGAGCGTGTAGAGGTAGGGCACGCCGGCATCGAGTCTGGTCGGCAGGTCCAGACTCAGCTCGCCGATCTTGGTGGTCTTCGCCTCCCGGCTCATCACCGGCGACTGGTCTGGGTCGCGCTCGACCGAACCGACGAATTCCCAGCGGTCGCCGTCGGGCAGCGCGTCATACACCGCGGCCGGCGCCGCGCTTGCGGGCGACCGCGTCCAGGTCCACGTCGCCGGCCGCACCGGCATCGCCGCGCCGAACAGGTACTTCGCTGAGACCACGGCTTTCACCGGGTCGCCGGCCTTGGCCGACGCGCTCGTCAGCTTCACGTCGACGCGGAAGTCCGGCCTGCGGTACGCCGCCACCAGAAACGACGCCCGCACCACCTTCTCGTAAGCCACCTCATCGTCGGCACCCGGCCCGGGCTCGTCGCCCGGGCGCAGCTCCTCGGGCTTTTTCGCGACCGGCTTGTCGCTCTCGAGGATGGCGCGGACCGAATAGGAGCCGAGGTTGCCTTCGGCTGGCAGCGTCAGCGCCCACTCCGCACTGCTCCAGGCATTCACGGTGACGGCGCGTTCCGCGATCAGCCGATCCTGACCGTCGCGCACCGAGAGCAGCACGCTGGTCCCGGCAGCCAGCAACCGGATCCCCTGCGGCGTGTTGTGGCGCAGGATGGCCTTCAATCGCACTTCCTCGCCGAGCCGATAGACGCCGCGGTCGGTGAAGACCGTGCCACGCAGCATCGGCTGCGCCTGATTCAGGTCGAAGTGCGACCCGAACTCCCAAGGCGTGATCCCTTCTGTCCAATCGCTGCCGACATACGCGACGTCACCGTCCTTTTCTGCGGTGACGACGAAGGACAGCCTCCACCACCGCTCCGGGTCGCGCAGGGTGGGTGTTTTCGGGGCGACCGCGACGCCGTCGGCGGCGGTGGTGCCGCTCCACACCGTCTGATTCTTCAGGTTGAGAATCGAGACTCTGGCGGCCGGCACCGGTGCAGCGGTGTCCAGCCGCGTGACGAACACGAGAGTGTTCTGCGGGCTGTCCTTGACCGAGAGTCCGAGGTTCGTGACCTGGACGATCGTCGAGCGGGTCTTGACGTCGTTGCTGTCGGACAGCGGGACCGCGCGTTCGATCGGATCGCCTTCACGGATCGCGGCCCACACCAGGCCGGTGTCGGACGAGCCGAGCACCGGCGACAGATCGAAGCCGTGCGACTGGATGCGGTCAGGCGTGACGTTGAGCCGCCGGTTCTGTCCCGGCGACGCCGGTGTCTCGCTGAACTGCCGGAAACCACCTTCCATGGTGTCCGGCTGCAGGCGGACGACCATCGGCACGAGATCGGGAAGCGGCACGCGCTGCGACCACTGCGTAATGCCGCGCATGTTACGCGCGTAGAACGGCAGCTGAAGTCCGGCGCCCCGCTCCCAGACGCCGTGGCCGTCGCCAAAGCTGGTGAACGCCCGCTCGTGCCAGTTCTCGACAGAGCCGGCCCAGGTGTAGCCGAGCGTCTGACCGTCGGCGGCACGCAGCGATCCGTCGATGGTGACGCTGAACGTCTGCGCCGGTGGTTGCCGATCGAACCCGGCGTCCTCGAGCGAGAAACTCGGGGCCTCGTCCAGCGCCCAACTGGGCCGCGGATGCGGAACCGGGAGCTTGGCCACGGGCACGAACCGGCCTGGCGCCGTCGCCTGCGCGGCCTGGGTCGCAGACGCGTACGCTTTCGCGTCGACCAGGCCGCGGAAGCTTACGTGGTTCCCGAGGTCGGCCGGGCAGGCCTGCCTGCAGTGGAATCCGTCGACGAAGAAGGCGCGCTCCACCTTGATCACATATTCGGTCTCGCCGCGCGGCTTCTCCGGGCCCGCGGGCGACGGCACCGTCGGAAGAACCGCGACCCGCACCCACGCCTCCGGCGCGACCGCCGTCGTCGTTTCGAAGACGACCAGATCGCGCGCCGGCGGAGTCTGCTTCTTGTCCCAGTCGGTCGTGAGCCGAAGCGCGACCGGCGCGGTCGACTTCGTGACGGCCGCCGTGGCCGTCACCTTGGCGTTGAAGCGCTGGACGGCCGACGGATCGATCGTCTTCAGCCGCTCGATACCTTCAGGGGTGAGCCCCGGCACGTCCCAGTCGTGCTGCTGGAGCCGGGCCGCGATGTGGGGAGCGACGTCGGCCGGCCGGACCGGCTGGTTGAAGCGCAGCAGGATCACCATTGGCGCTCCAGCGCGACCGCCGCGGCGATACCAGTTCGTGTTCAAGAGGCGGACGGTCGGCGTCGTGAAGCTGAACCGATGCACGCGCGCGAGCCGCCGGCCGCTGACCGCGGTGGCGCCGGGATCGATGGTGACGTCGAACTTGGTGGCGTAAGGCAGCGGACGCTTCGCGTCCGGCGTGAAGATCAGGATGGTCGTGCCTGACCAGCGGAACGCCCCGGGGATTGCCGGCGTGACACGAAAGAATGGCGCCACCACGCGCTCGGGGATGCGGCCCACCGCCACCATCGGCTCCGAGAAGACCACCCGTATCTCGTTGGCCTCGGAGAGGGTCGCTATCTCGCCGGTCGGCCCGGCGCTGAGGACACGAAGTGAGGGAGCACTTGTCTGCGCCGCTGCCGGGGACGCGCTGAGGAGCACAAGAAGCCACGCGTAGTGCCGCATGGAAGGATTAGACACCAGCCGCGGTGCTAAGCCGAGGCTGGTGCTGGATTGAACACCGGTCGCGTGTCACGCCGCCTTCGGCGGGGAACGGCTAGGTCTTGCCGAAGCGCTTCGCGCGAAGGCGGACGAAGCGCCAGCGCGCCGCAGGCGCCGTGATCACGATTGCAGCGTGACAGCGAACAGGCGTCCGAAGAGACTCACGCCGCGTGCGCGCGGCGATCGTGGACGGCGAACAGCGTCGGGAGACGGTGGCGGAGCGCGTCGACGGCCTTGCTGCCCGGGGTCGTGCCCAGGACGATGGTTGAGACGCCGTAGTAGGCGAGGCCGAGCGCGGCGGCGGTGGTCCAGAAGCCGGTATTGAGCGCCATCGACACGCCGGCGGTGGCGAAGAGGGCGACGCCGGTGTCGATTCCGGCCGCGACCGTGCGCGGGGCGAGGCGGATGCGGCGCGCCCGGGCCTGCTCCTGCTTGATGCGGGCAATGACGCGACGGTCGCCGGTCGGTGGCACCATCGACCCGTCGAGGGTGACGGCGTGCCCAATCAGTGCTCCCTGCGCCTTGATCACCCGTTCCGCCCGGCGGTCGCCGATCGCGAACAGCCGGCAGAACTCGTCGACGATTTCGTCGGCATCGAGTCCGACCGCTTTCGCGTAGTCGCGAACGAAGGCACGGGCGAAGATTCCGGTGGGCCAGCGCGAAAAATCATTGCGCTCGAGGCCATCCCACAGATCCGCGCTCACTTTGGTGACCGTGGCAATGGTCTCCAGTGAAATGCCGCGGCGCTCACGCTCGCTGCGCAACCGGGGTCCGAAGGTCTCCCTGTCTGACATGATGGGTATCTCTCCCGGAGCAAGAGATGGGCCCGGAACCGGCCGGTCTTTTCGCCCGATGTCCTTGCAGATCGCGTGGTGACCGCTCGCAGTTTTGCAATCGATGTTACAGAATCGAAATCCGGTGCCCGCCTACTGTCTCAGCGTCCATGCCCGCTACCGGTGCGCACACTCCGGCGCGTGCTGCACTGCCGGTTGGCCAATCCCAGCCGAGCCGCCGCTGATTGAGGTGCTGAACCGGGGCGGGCTCGGGCCGGCCTGGACCGCTGATCGCGCTTTCGAAGAAAGCGAAGGCCCGGACGGCCGGTCCCAGGTCCTTCGAACAAAGGACGGCCACGCGTGCGTGTTTCTCGAAGCCGACCGGCAGCGCTGCGGCGTCCACCGGCAGGCGGGTGAGGCCGTGCTTCCGGTCGCGTGCCGCAATTTCCCCCGGGTCACGCTGCTCGACCGGCGCGGCATGTTCATCACCCTGTCGCACTTCTGCCCCACCGCAGCCGCACTGCTGGAAGACGGCGGGGAGATCGCGATCGTGGAAGCGCCGGCAGCGCTGTCCTTGAATGGAGCGGCCGAGGGGCTCGATGCGACCGCGGTCCTTCCGCCGCTCCTGCGGCCGGGCATGCTCACCGATCCCGACGGCTATGGCGGCTGGGAGCGGGAAGCGGTTGCCACGTTCAACGACCGCAGCCGCGCCGCGCGCGACGCGCTGGCGGTGATTGCCGCGGCCACTGACGATGTGCAAGCGTGGCAGCCGGGGGGCGACTCGCTCGCGACCCGGGTCGGCGAGGCGTTCCATCGCGCCCGCCGCTCTGGTCCGCCGAAAGGCGAGCCGTCATCCCTCGACCGCGGGATCAAGGCGTTCCTCGCGGCGCATCTCTTCGCCAGCTGGAGCGCCTACCAGGACGGCGGCCTGGCCGGCGTGGTTCGCGCCGTCGACAACGCACATGCGACCGTCATGCGGGAGCTCCTTGGGCGCCGTCGCCTTGGCGGCGAAGGCGACCTTGGGCGCCGTCGCCTTGACGAAGGCGACTCCCGTGCGCCGTTCATCGCGGCGGTTCGCGCCGCCGACTTTCGCCTGAGGCATTCACGCACCCATGTCCGTCCTCGATCGCTTCCTTCGTTACGCGTCCATCGACACCCGGTCCGATGAACATTCGGCGACCGTCCCGAGCACCCCTGGCCAGCTGGTGCTCATGCGGATCCTGGCCGAGGAGCTGCGCGTCATTGGTCTCGAGGACGTGACCCTCGACACGAATGGATACCTGATGGCGACCGTGCCCGCGACGGTCGGCCACGCGGTGCCGGTGATCGGGCTGGTGGCGCACGTCGACACCTCGCCGGAAATGCCGTCGGACCACGTCCGTCCGATCGTGCACGAGCGGTACGACGGCCGCGACCTGCTGCTGCCGGACGATCCAACCGCGGTGCTCCGGACGCGCGAGATTCCGGAGCTCGCCGAGCAGCTGGGCCACGACATCGTGACGGCGTCCGGCCTGACCCTGCTCGGAGCGGACGACAAGGCGGGCGTGGCCGAGATCGTGACCGCGGCCGACTACCTGATGCGCCACCCGGAGATCCCGCACGGAGCCATCCGGATTGCCTTCACCCCGGACGAGGAGATCGGGCGCGGCGCCGATCACTTCGACGTCGCGCGGTTCGGCGCGGTGTGCGCGTACACGCTTGACGGCGGCGCGCGCGGCGAGCTCGAGTACGAGAGCTTCTCGGCGGATGCGATGACCTTGACCTTCGGAGGGTTCAACACCCATCCGGGCTATGCGAAGGGTCGGATGATCAATGCGATTCGAGTGGCGTCCCGCTTCATCGATCGCCTGCCGACCTCGGCACTGTCCCCGGAGACGACCGAGGGCTACGAGGGGTTCGTGCACCCGTATCAACTCGAGGCGTCGGTGGATCGCACCCGGGTGAAGATCCTGATCAGAGATTTCGTGACGGCGTCACTGGCGGAGAAGGAGGCGCTGGTCGAACGGCTCGCACGCGAAGTGGTCGCTGCGACGCCCGGCGCGACGCTCGACATCCGGATCGACGAGTCCTACCGGAACATGCGCGAAATCCTCGACCACCATCCCCTGGTGCTCGAGCACGCGCGAGCGGCGATCCGGCGCGCCGGGATCGAGCCGATCGAGAAGCCGATCCGCGGCGGCACCGACGGCTCACGACTCTCGTTCATGGGCCTGCCGACGCCCAACCTTTTTGCCGGCGAACACAATTTTCACTCCCGGCTGGAGTGGGTGTCGGTGCAGGACATGGAGAAGGCCGTGGAGGTGATCGTCAACCTCGCGCGCGTGTGGGAGGAGGGTGTCAGGCAGTGAATCGTGAACGAAGGCAAGTGTCAGGCCCCGCCTTCGTTCACGATTCACTGCCTGACACCCTCCCCGCCCGCCTCACTGAAGCGTGAAATTCACCGTCACGGTCATGATGACCGGTACAGGCACGCCATTCACCAGCGTCGGGGTGAACTCCCACTGCCGCACCGCGTCGACGGCGGCCTCGTCCAGCATCGGGATCGAGCGCAGCACCCGGGCGCTGCCGACCGTGCCATCAGCCTCGATCCGCGCTTCGATGATCACCACCCCCTGCACCCGCGCGGTCTGCGCGTCCTGCGGATAAACAGGGTTGACGTTCCTCACCTTCATCGGGGCCTTGATCTCACCGCCCACGCGAACCGCACCGTCGTCGCCGGCGCCCGGCGGGGGTGCCGGTGCCGAAAGCATGCCGGGGCGTGGACTGGTCGCGGGCGGGGGGGGCGGAGGTGGCGGCATCGACCGGCCCGAGGCGCGCGTCCCCGGGGGAGGGGGGGCGGCGGAGGTGGCGGTGCGCCAAACCGCAGCACCACGTCAAAGGCGATGGGACCATCCTCAGGCGGCGCGTATTGCCATTGCGTGACCGCCCGCACGGCAGAATCCATCATCGCCTCGACGACCTCCGCCGCAGGCTGCATCGAGAGTGCTTGCACCCCCGCCGATCCTCGATAGGTCCCCCGCTTCATACCAGTCGAGACTCTCTCGAGTTGGCCTGGGGAGGTTCACCGTGAAGCCATCGTTCTGCCGCAGCGTCACTCCCGCGATGCGCTGTTCGGCGACGTGTCCGGTTTCGTCCAGGATCAGCCGCACGGTGACCGTCCCGGCCGATCCGGCGGGCATCACCGCGGGATCCGCGGCCGGCACGCTGTAGGTTCGCCGCGGAACTGGATTCTCAGGAGTGATGGGCCGGGCTTGACTCTCGACCGGCCCCGGTACGCTGCGCAGGCTGTCCGCTGGGGGCTGCTGCTCCCGCATCGGAAAGGCCTGGACCGAATACCAGGCGCTGCCCAGGACCAGGGCGCCGACTGCCGCAGCGCTCACGACCACGCGTCTTCCGGACATCACAACCTCCTTGGAAATCAGTACGAGCCTGCGAACCAGGTGCCGGCGGCGCGCGAACGCGGGGGCGGCCACTGAAGAGGGGGCATCAGCAAACGCGAGCAGGGCATTCACATAGGTCCGCCGCGAGCCGGTGGTCAGAATCGCCAGCTCGTCGACCACTTCTTCGCGCGCCGCCTGAATCCGCGAGACGAGTGCGCCGACCGCGGGATGGAACCAAAGCAGAGCGCGCACCGCTTCTTCGCACAACGTCGACAGCCAATCGGCGCGCTGCACGTGCCAGAGCTCGTGCGCGAGCACGGCCCGCTGGATCGGGATCGGCAGATCCCGGACCGCGGACGGCAGCAGAATCACCGGCGACTGAAAGCCGAAGGTCACCGGCTGGCCGAGCCCCGGCACATAGCGGATCGTCGCGCGCCCGGTGATCACCCGCTGCAGCTCGTCATGATCGCGCGAAGCGTCCGCGATGACGCCGGCACGCCGCAGCCTCCGCAGCCTGGCGATGCCCGCCACGATCCAGAGCAGCCGCAGCAATGCGCCGCCGCCGATCACCGCGGCCACCACCGCCGCATCTGAAGGGAGCCAGGCCGCCCGCGCGGCCGGTGCAGCGCCGGTTGAAAGGCCCGTGGAGACGTCCACCGCGGCGGCCGGTGCAGCCGGGGAGACAGCCGGGCGTTGGAGTGCGATGCGCGGCTGCACGAACGGCAGCGCGAGGCAGATCACGAGCAGCGCGCGAAGGAGCACGTACCGCACCGCCGGCGCCTCGAGCCGGACCAGCCAGAGCGCGGCGAGCCCGACTCCGACGATCAGCGCGACCTGCACACTCCACGCGATCAGGTTGCCCAGCGGCAGCGGGGTCATTCGTCGATCTCCTCGGTCATCCGCAGGATGGTTTCCTTGTCGGCCTTCGACAGCTTGCGATCCCTGGCGAGATGGACGAGCAGCGGGGTGGCCGCCCCGTCGAACACCCGATCCAGGAAGTCCCGCACCATCGCGCCGATCACCTGCTGATGGGGTTTGGCGGGGCGGTATTCATAGGCGCGATCGACCTGCGTCTTCTTGAGGTATTTCTTTTCCTCGAGAATCTTCATCATGGTCATCACCGTGGTGTAGGCGATGTCGCGCCGCTCGCGCAGCGCCTCGTAGACGTCACGGGTGGTGGCCCGCTCGAGCCGCCAGACGATCTTCATGATCGCCAGCTCGTGCGGGGTCAGGGTGGGGTGCGCGGATCTCATTACTAAGTATTTAGTATTTAGTAATCCGTTTGTCAAGGGTTGTGTCAAATCCCAAGCTCCAAATCCCAAGCTCCAACCACGCCCAACTCCCAAATCCCAATGGGAAGTTCATTGGAATTTGGAAGGTGGGAGTTCCTTTTGGGATTTGGAAGTTGGGAGTGGTTGGGATTTGGAGCTTGAAGCTTGGGATTTGACCTCTCTAGAACCCGTATTCAGCCACCACCGGCGCGTGATCGCTGGTGCCGATGTCCTTCTGCACCACGCAACTGCGCACGGTGTCGAAGATCGGCTGACTCGCGAGCAGGTAGTCGAGCCGCCACCCGATGTTCCGCTGCCGCATGTTGCGCCACGGCGCCCACCACGTGAACATCTGATCGTTCTCGGGATCCAGCGCGCGGCCGGTGTCGACCAGCCCGTGGCCGATGATGCGCTCGAGCAGCGCGCGCTCCTCGGGGAGCTGGCCGATGATGCGCGGCTTGCGCTCTTTCGGATGCACGTCGCGATCGGTGCGCGCGATGTTGAGGTCTCCGCAGATCACCACCGGCGACGCGCTCGCTTCGAGCGCCGCGGTGTACGACTCCAGCTCTCCCAGGAAGCGCATCTTGGCGTCGAAGTCCTTGCCGCCGTTCGGCACGTAGACCGATACCACGGTGAGCGCCGGCAGCCGCACCTGCACCATCCGGTTCTCGTAGTCGAACGGCGGGTGTGAGAAGTCGGGCCGCTCGGGCGACACCGACTTGCTCACATGCAGGCCCACGCCGGAGTAGCCCTTCTCGCCGTGCCAGTAGCACCAGTAGCCTTCCAGCTCGCACAGCCAGACCGGAAGCTGATCGACCGACGCCTTGATCTCCTGCAGGCAGACCACATCGGGGCGTTCGGCCTCGATCCAGTCCTGAACCTGAGCTTGGCGGGCGCGAATGCCGTTGACGTTCCAGGTTGCAATCTTCATCGGGATAGAGACGCGGCACCGCTCTTGCCACGGCTCAGACCGCGTGCCGGCGCCGATACCCACTGTATCCGGTCTGCGGATCGACGACTACCCGCTGGAAGGCGGAACTATTCAGGTGGGCTGGAAGGCTCGAGCGAACGATCGGCGTCGGTCACGAGCGTGGGAAGGATGGTGCCAGCAAGGTGGTCGGGGTCGACACAACCGGTCGCAGGTGCGTCGAGAATCGTGACGACCTCGTCGCGATAAGTTTCGTAGATGCCGGCGATACAACCGCACGGCAATCGACGGCTGCCAAGTCCACGCCTGATCCGCATCGTGGAGTACTTAGACCGGCAAGTGGGCCTGGAGGTTTGCCCGGCCCCGCATGACCTTTGGCGGCCTTCTCCTCTATGGCGGCGGCGCCGCGCTCGCCGTGGCGCTCGTGGTCGCCACGCTGCGCCTCAGCTGGCTCATCCGGGGTGCGTACCGCATCCGGCGCGCTGGTCCACGGCAGCTCCTGGCCTCGGAGCACACGATCTGGCGCGACCCTGGCGCGGTCGAATCGCTGGATCTCACCAATGGTCCCGGCGGGCCCGACGGCGCACCGGCTCCGCCGTTCACGTTCATCGAGGAACACTCGAGCGGATCGCAGCCGTGCGTCTCGGTCACCGACGGCCGTGGCCGGCGCTGGCGGGTGAAATGGGGCCACGAGGTCCGCGCCGAGAACTTCGCGGTGCGGCTGGTGTGGGCGTGCGGATATCACGCCGAAACGACCTACTTCGTCGGCGCCGGCACCATCACCGGCGCGCACTCCCTGCAGCGCGCGAGCAGCTGCATCGCCGACGACTGCAGCTTCCATGATGCCCGGTTCGAGCTCGACGACCCCGCGGTCCGCAAGCTCTTCGAGGAGCACAGCTGGGCCTGGAACGACAATCCGTTCGTCGGCACTCCGCAGCTGAACGGCCTGAAAGTGCTGGTCATCCTGCTCGCCGACTGGGACACCAAGGACCGGCGCGACGTCGCGCGGGGATCGAACACCGCCATCTTCGAACACCGCGTCGGCCGGTGGCGCCGCGAAGCACGCTACTTGATCACCGACTGGGGCGGCTCGATGGGGCGCTGGGGCAGCAACATCGTCACCCGCGGCCGCTGGGATCCGGAAGGGTTCGAGGCACAGAACGCGGAGCTCGTGAAGGGCACCGATGGTGGCCTGGTTCAGTTCGGCTACGTCGGCCAGCGCACCGCCGATGTCGCCGCCAACATCCCGGTTGAAGACGTGCGATGGCTCTGCCGCTTCCTCGGCCGGATCACCGATGCCCAACTGCGTGAAGCGCTCGCGGCCAGCGGCGCTTCACCGGATGACACCGATCGCTTCACGCGGGCGCTGCGCGGCAGGATTGAAGCCTTGCGAGCCTGTGAATAGATCGGGTGCGGCGGGGTTCGCGGTTCGCGGTTCGCGGGTTCGGGGTTGCTAACTCGAGGTAACCGGCCGCTTGGATGGCTTCGAACCGGCTCACTAACACAGCGTCGAACCACGAACCCCCGAACCGCGAACCCGCGGACCGCGGCACACGCTTTTGAGGCACGCCGGGGCTACCCCCTCAGCGCCTGCACCGGACTCACCCTGACCGCCCGCAGTGCTGGAATCAGGCTTGCGAGCGCGGCAACGATCACCAGCAGCAGACCCACCCCGACGAACGTGGCGGGATCACCGGTCGTGACGCCCCAGACGAAGTTCCGGAGGACGCGGGCCGCGAACGCCGCAATGGCGGCGCCGATGATGACGCCGCTGGCCGCCAGCCGCAGGCCCTGTCCGAGGATCGATCGCAGAATCCCGCTGCGTGATGCACCGAGCGCGATGCGGATGCCGAGCTCGCGGGTGCGCTCGGCAACCGAGTAGGCGATCAGGCCGTAGATGCCCGCGCTCGCGAGAATCAGGCCGACGCCCGCGAACGCGCTCAAGCAGCGTCATTTGGAACCGCTCCTCCGCCAGCGCCCGCATCTTCGACTCGTCCATCGTGCGGAACAGCGCAATCGGCAGTCCCGGAGCCACCGCGCGAAGCTCCTCCTCGATCTGCCGCCGCAGCGCCGCCCCTGGCGCGTCCGCGCGTACGACCCAGCTCGCGTGAAAGTAGCGGTGCGTCGTGCGGATCGCCACGGCCTGGGCCTGAGCGACCGGCACGTACATCACCGGCAGCGGCCGCCAGCGGAGGCCCCCCTCCTTCAGATCGCGCACGACCCCGACGATCTCGATGGAGCCGTCGGCGTCGAAGACGCGAATGTGCCGGCCAAGCGGTGAGGATCCCTTGAAGAACCGCCGGGCGAACTGCTCGCTGACGACCGCCACCGGCGGCGCTCCCGCGCGATCCGCTTCGGTGAACCCCCGGCCCGCGACGATCGGCGCGCGGAGCACCGTGAAGTAATCCGGCGAGGCGTAACGCCAGTCGGTGAGCTCGTCCTCGAACTTCTCGGGGCCGTCGAGCACGTCCACGTTGAGGTTGAGCGCACGCTCGAGCGGAACGCCATTGACCACCGCCGCGGCCCGAACCCCGGGGATTCGCCGGATCCGCTCCAGCCCCGCGGCGTAGAGACCGTTGAGCGCCTCGGGCGTCGAGTACCGCTCGCCCTGCAGCGAAACGCGGGCGGTCAGCACGCCGTGCGGATCGAAACCGGGGTCGGACGCGCGCAAGCGCAGGAACGTCTGCAACAGCAGGCCGGCGCCGACCAGCAGCAACATGCAGATGGCGATTTCCGCGGTGACGAGCGCGCTCCGCAGCCATCCGCCGCGCCGCGAGCCCACGGTGCGGGCGCCGTCCTTGAAGGCCTCGACCAGATTCTGACGCGACACGCTGAGCGCGGGCGCGAGACCGAACACAATCCCGGTCCCGAGCACGAGCAGGAGGGTCACCGCCAGCACCGTGCCGTCGATCCTCACGTCGTCTGTGATCAGGTACGAAGACGGCGTCAGCGCAAGCAGCGCCGGTACGGACCAGTACGCGAGCAGCAAGCCGAGGATGCCGCCCGCCGTGGCGATCAGCAGGCTCTCGGTGAGCATCTGCCGGATGATCCGGCCGCGGCCGGCACCGAGGGCGGCCCTCATCGCCGCTTCCCGGCCCCGCGCCGCCGCTCGGGCCAGGAGCAGGCCCGCCGTATTTACGCAGGCAATCAGGAGCAGCAACCCCACCGCCGCGAGCATCACGATCAACGACGTCCGCACGGGGCTGGCGAGGCTCTCCTGCAGCCCCACGAACCCGGTCGGCAGCTCGTTGGGCCGGATGATGTTCGGAAACGCCGCACCGAGCGCGCGCCAGATCGATTCCGCTTCGCTCGACGCCTGCTCCGCCGAGACCCCCGCTCGCAGCCGGCCGACGACGGCGTAGTTGAAGCCGCCGCCGGGCCCCGACAGCCCCGGACGCAGCGGCACGAAGAGATCGGCGGGATTGATCGGGTCGAACGGCGGCAGCACGCCCACCACCATGTGGGGCCGGTCGGCGAGCAGCACAGAGGTGCCGATCACGTCCTGGCTCGCGTCGAAGCCGCTTCGCCAGAGCGCGTCGGTGAGCATGACCACGTCGGGACCGCCCTCGACGTCCAGTTCGCTCGTGAACGGTCCGCCGAGCACGGGCTGAATCCCGAAGACCTCGAAGTACTCCTTCGACACCGCCTGAACGCTGACGAATCGCGCGCTGTCGCCGCGCACCAGATTCATCGACCCGGCGCCGCGGGACGCCGCCAGCGCCTCGACACTGCGCAGGTGTTCGCGGAAGAACAGATAGCGCCGACCGTCCTGTGACGAGGTCTGCGGGCTGCGATTCCGCACCAGCTGCACCAGACGATCCGGGTCCCGAAACGGCAGCGGCCGCAGCAGCACCGCGTTGACCACGCTGAAGATCGCCGTGTTGGCGCCAATCCCGAGCGCCAGCGTCACCAGCGCCGCCGCGGTGAACGCCGGCGCGCGGCGGAGCGTGCGCACGCCATAGCGGACATCCTGAAGGAGCGACTCGAGCCAGTGCACGTTCCCACCTCCGGCATGTTCGACGCTAATCGATGACAGAACGTTGGAATTGTGTCTCGTGTCCGCGGGTTCGCGGGTTCGCGGCTGTGCTGGTTAGCCGGTTTGAGGCCAATCCAAGCGGCCGGTTACCTCGAGTCAGCACCCCGAACCCGCGAACCCGCGAACCGCGAACCCGCGGACACGAGCTATCGGCTCTCGGCGGCCGTGATGCGTGCCCAGCTGTCCTTGAGCGTCACCGTGCGGTTGAACACCAGCGAGCCGGGGCGCGAGTCGCGGTCGACGCAGAAGTAGCCCAGGCGCTCGAACTGATAACGGGTCCCGGCGAGCGCGTCGGCGACGCTCAGCTCGAGCTTGCAGCCGGAGACGACTTCGAGCGAGGCGGGGTTGAGGTCGGCCCGATAGTCCCCGGCGGCGTCGGGCGTTTCGGTCTTGAACAGACGGTCGTAGAGCCGGACCTCGGCGTCGAGCGCGTGCGCGGCGGACACCCAATGGAGCGTCGCCTTGACCTTGCGGCCGTCGGCGGCGTCTCCGCCGCGCGTCGCCGGATCATAGGAACAGCGCAACCCGATCACCTCGCCGGCGTCGTTCTTCTCCACGCCGGTACAGGTCACGAAGTAGGCGCCGCGCAGCCGCACTTCCCGTCCCGGCGCGAGCCGGAAGAACTTCTTGGGCGGAACTTCCATGAAGTCGTCGCGCTCGATGTAGAGCTCGCGCGAGAACGCCACCCGGCGACTGCCCGCGGCCGCATCCTCCGGGTTGTTGACGATCTCGAACTCCTCGACCTGACCCTCGGGGTAGTTCTCGATCATCACGCGGAGCGGCCGCAGCACGCCCATCACCCGCGGCGCCCGGCGATTCAGATCCTCGCGCACCGCGTGCTCGAGCAGCGCGACGTCGACGAGGTTCTCGCGCTTCGCGACGCCGATTCGATCGCAGAACGTCCTGATCGCTTCCGGCGTGTAGCCGCGCCGCCGCATGCCGACGATGGTCGGCATGCGCGGATCGTCCCACCCGGACACCTGCCCCTCTTCCACCAGCGCGAGCAGCCGGCGCTTGCTCATCAAGGTGTAGGACAGGTTGAGGCGCGCGAACTCGATTTGGCGCGGACGCGCCGGCACCGGCAGGTGCTCCACCAGCCAGTCGTACAGCGGACGGTGATCCTCGAACTCGAGCGTGCAGAGCGAGTGGGTAATCTTCTCGATCGCGTCCGACGGCGGGTGCGCGAAGTCGTACATCGGGTAGATGCACCACGCGTCGCCGGTGCGATGGTGGTGGGCACGGCGGATCCGGTAGAGGACCGGATCGCGCATGTTGATGTTCGGCGACGCCATGTCGATCTTCGCGCGCAGGACCTGCGCGCCGTCGGCGAACTCACCCGCGCGCATCCGCGCGAACAGGTCGCGGTTCTCCTCGACCGGCCGATCGCGGTACGGGCTGGGGCGGCCCGGCTCGGTCAGCGTGCCGCGATAGGTGCGCATCTCGTCGGCGGACAGGCTGTCGACATACGCCAGGCCGCGCTCGATCAGGTAGACCGCGTATCCGTAGAGCGTCTCGAAGTAGTCCGAGGCATAGAGCGGCTCGCCGCTCCAAACGAAACCCAGCCACCGGACGTCTTCCTGAATGGACTCCACGTACTCGACGTCTTCCTTGGTCGGGTTGGTGTCATCGAATCGCAGATTGCAGCTGCCGCCGAACTCGGCCGCGACGCCAAAATTCAGGCAAATCGACTTGGCATGACCGATGTGCAGATAGCCGTTCGGCTCCGGGGGAAACCGCGTGGCCACACGTCCGGCATGCTTCCCCGCCTGCACGTCGTCCGCAATGATGGTGCGGATGAAGTCGAGCGGTGCCTCCGAGTCTCTCACCGGGCCAGTCATGGTCGCGTCGGTACCCATAGGGAAACCCTTATTATAACGGCCGAACCCTGATCGACGACCAGGGCGGCATCTGGAGGACGTTATGGCACGGACGACGGGCGTAGTGACGGTCGCGGTGGTGCTGCTGGCGGGATGGACGGTGGCCCGGGGGCAGGCCCAGACGCGCCGGGGCGGCCGACATCATGCCGGCGCTGCTCCAGGAGGTGCGCGGCCTTCGTCAGGCGATGGAGCAGATGTCGTCCGCCGGTCCGCGCATTCAGCTCGCGCTTGGGCGTCTCCAACTCCAGGAGCAGCGGATCAACAACGCGATCAAGCGGGCCGACGATGCCCGGACTCGGCTGGCGGAGCTCCAGAGGGAGCAGGGCGAGATGCAGCAGCAGATGCAGCGGGATCGAGATCGAGCTCAAGGCGAACGCGGCACCAGCGGCAACGGCGACGGGCCAAACTCCGAACAATTCGCCGCATGATCGAACATCACAAGCAGCAGCTCGCCAGCCGTTCCGCCGAACTGCAGCGCGTCGCCGCCGAGGAGGCCGCCTACGCCACCGAGGTCACGACCGAGCAGGCCCGCTGGACCGAGATCAACCAGCGGCTCGAAGAGCTCGAGCGGGCGCTGCGTCCGTTGAAGTGACGCTGGCCAGGTTCACTCCCGGGGCGGCACGTTACTGATCACAAATTCGTCAACGACTCCACGGCCCGCCGCTTTGGAATTGATCGCCCGCCGCGCCGGGATGCGGTGCGTGACCAGTCCGGCTTCTCGAGCCGGGCGGCTTTCATACAAATCTCGTACGAGCGGTGCCGTGGAGTTGCTCACGATGACCGCACACCCGCGCCTGGCCAGCCGGACCACCACCGCCTGCAGCGACTGCTGATCGTCGTCCGAAAAGCTCGCGGCGGTGTACGCGGTGAACCGCGCGGTCGAGCTCATAGGCGAGTACGGCGGGTCGAAATACACCAGATCTCCGCCGCACGCCGTCCGTTCGACCTCGGTGAACGACTGCACCCGAAGCGTCACGCCGCTCGTGCTCAGCACGGCGGCCGCGGCACGCAGCTTCTCTTCGTCACAGATCCGTGGGTTGGCGTAGCGTCCCGCGGGCACGTTGAAATCACCCCTGGAATTGAGCCGGAACAGACCGTTGTAGCCGGTGCGGTTCAGGTAGATGAACATCGCGGCCAGCGCTGGGGAATAAACTTCCCGATCGTCCGACGTGAGGCGGGCCCGGCGCTGTGGGTTGAACCACTGATCACGTACTTGGTAGTAGGCGTCGGCGCCGGCGCGTGCATGCAGGGCGGAGAGTGCCCGCAGCTCGCCGATCACCGCGTCAGTCTCGTACGCCAGCGCCCGGTAGACGCCGATCAGATCGACGTTCGCGTCCCCCAGGTGGCAGGCCACGCCGCTCAGCGCGCCAGTCTTCCAGAGGTCGAAAAACAGCGCACCGCTGCCGAGAAACGGCTCATGGTAGGCGCGCATCGAGGCCGGGACGAAGCGGCGGAGGTCCCGCAGCAGCTGGCGCTTGCCCCCCGCCCACTTGAGGAACGGGCGCACCGGCGGCTGTGGGTTCACTGCGGGGGACACGGGCATTCGCGACGAGAATGCTACCGTGCTTTTCACTATGTGTGCGAAAACGGCCCCTTGTTTGCGGGGGTTTCTGTCATACACTGCATGCAGCGAACGCACTTGCGCGCGCTCGCGGTCCCAGAATGGCCACCATCCTCATCGTCGATGATCATCGTGTGACCCGGTTGGGATTGGCGGAAATGCTCGCTGACGCCGGGTACAGCGTCGTCACCACCGGCAACTTTCAGGAGGCCCGGCGCATCCTGCGCGAAGAGCCGCCTGATCTGCTGATTGCCGACGTCAGGCTCGGATCGTTCAACGGCCTGCAGCTGGTGATCAGCGGTCAAAAGCGCGTTCCCGCGATCGTCATCACCGGGTACGCCGACCCGGTGCTCGAAGCCGAGGCCCGGCGGAGCGGCGCCGACTACCTGGTGAAGCCGTTCGATCCGGAGCGCCTCCTCACGATCATCCGGGAGAAGCTCGGCACCCTTCCAGCGCAGTATGCGGTTCCGCGGCGCTGGCGACGCCGCCCGGTGGCTGGCCTGACCGCGCAGGTCGGCGATCACCCGGCCAAGATCGTCGACGTCAGTTACGGCGGCGTCAAGTTCGAGATACGCCCCTCCGACGACGGCGAACTGCCGCAATCGTTCCTGCTCAAGCTGCCCAACGCAATGGCCCTGCAGGCCGACCTGGTCTGGAAGAGCATCCTGAACGACGAGATGTGGGTGTGCGGCGCCGCCGTGTGGCCCGAAGAATCGAGCGCCCGTCAGTGGTTCGGCCTCGTTGACACGATGGGTTGAAGTCCGCGCCCGCGTCCGCAGGCCGCTGCCCGACGTGCGTGAACCCGTATCCAGAATCCAGTCAGTTGGACCACTCGCCTGTGATGTGTGTAGGGACGAACTGTCCCGACCCTGATCGTCCCTGCGGATCAGCACATCGTCACTGCCTGCCATCCGCTGAACACCAGAGTCGACTGCGCTTCTGAGCGCCGCGCCCGCGGCGTGTATCGGTACACCCGTTGCTCAATTGACAGGTTTGTTGTTCGAACCTTTCAAGGAGCGACTGATGAGGCCACACTTTCTGCCCCGCGCGATCGTCGCGATGCTGCTCGTACTCGCGATGACCGGCGGCGCCTGGGCGCAGGGCAATCCGACCGGCACCGTTGCCGGCCGCGTCAGCGGCCAGGACGGCGCCGCGCTGCCCGGCGTCACGGTCACCGCGACGTCGCCCAACCTGCAGGGACCGCGTACGGTCGTGACCAACGAGGTGGGGGACTACATCATTCCGTTCCTGCCGCCCGGCGAGTACACGCTGACCTACGAGCTGCAAGGGTTCCAAGGCGCCAATCAGAAGACGCTGGTCACCGGTGCCGCGACCGTGCCGGTCGACGCGAAGCTGCAGGTCGGCGGCGTCAACGAGGCGATCACGGTAACGGGCGCGGTGACCGATGCGTTCACGCCGGGCGTATCGGCGTCGACCACGCTGAAGCAGCAGCTGGTCAACGACATGGAGTTCGCCCGCCAGCACGTAGGCCTCGGTCATCGCCAAACCGGTGCCCTCGCCGGCGAGCAGCGAGACGCACGCGGCCGCGTCGCCCACGAGCGCAACCCGGCCCCGCGACCAGCGATCCAACCGGATCTGGCTGACGACATCGAAATACAGATCATCGACATCGTCGAGGGTGGCGAGGATCTGCGGGCATTCCCAGCCCACGTCGGCGAAGTCCCGCCGCACTACTGCCTTCCCCGTCGCTGCATCACCGACCTCGTGCGGATGTTCGGAACGGAACACGAACAGAAACAGCGTGCGGTTCCCGCGCAGAGAAATCCGTCCCACGGACCGGCCGGGGTGACTGTGGGTCACATAGACGAGCTCATCGCGCGGCCGGTAGCCGTCAACCACCCACGCCGCGACTAGACAGCCGAGAAAGTGCTCGAACTGCGGCTCGGGCCCGAAGGTCAATCTGCGAACATTGGAATGCAAGCCGTCCGCACCGACCACCAGATCGAAATCGCGTGCGCCGCCGCTGTCGAACGTCAAGCGCACACCGTCGGGATGCTCGTCGATCGCGGAGATACTGTCACCAAACATCGTTTCGACGCGATCTTCAATGGTGGTGTAGATCGTCGCGGCCAGATCGCCACGCGGCACGCTGGTATATCGGCCCTCGGCAACCCGACGAAACGGGTCAACGCCGAGGGTCGCAGCGATCCGGCCGTCGGCGGCGACAGAGCGAATCGATTCGATCTGATAGCCGGCGTCGTGAATGGCCTTACTGATCCCCATCTTCTCCGCGACGTCATACCCGATACCCCAAAAATCGATCACATACCCGCCGGTGCGAAATCGGGGCGCCCGCTCGATCAAGGTCGGCTCGTGGCCAGTCCGGTACAGCCAGTGCGCGAGGGCTGGGCCAGCAACGCCGGCACCACTGATGGCGATCTTCATGCAGATCCTCCGACCTCACGGATTGGGCCGCTAGCCACTAGGCCCGCGGGACGAAGCGGACGAAAGGCATCCGTTGACCGACGGCTCGGAAGTCGGCCTCTGATCCGTCGACCGAAAAGCCCATCAGGCGGGGGAGGAGCCGCTTGGCCAGCATGCGGTGTCGTGCCGCATAGTCGGCGAAGATCTCCGCTCCCTGTTCCCGAGTGAGTGGCACAGCGACCACAGGTATCGTCCTGTCGGCGATCTGGATGCTGGATTCCGGTGTATGCAGGATGTTTTGGTACCACGCCGCTGTCGGTCCCCATCCCGATGCGACCACAAAACTGCCGTCGGCGGGGTCGTGTGACACGACTTCCAGTACTGCTTGGCGGTGCTTGCCGGTACGACGACCGATGTGGTTCAGGAGCAGGATGCGTTTTGCGAACATCCAACCCAGACCGATCCGATAGAAGTAGATCGGCACCCGAAACAGAAAGCGGCCCAACCCCGTCGGGGGCTTCACGGGCTTGACGACTCTCACGACTCCGACCCTACGCCCCTTATGTGCAGAATGCATGAGTTGCTAACGACATATCATGCGAAACGCATGTGATGCGGAACGGGAAGGTACGATCCGATCAGGAGGGACGACGATGACTTCAGCGAGAAGCCGCCGCCACGTCGACACGTCACCAGAGGTGTCAGACGAATATGCGGCACGGCTTGAGCGTGCCACCCGCGGATTGCTCGAGCTGAACGTCGAAGTTCTCGAGATGATGGAACGAAGGATTGGTTTAGCGCCGCTCCGTGCGCTTCAATCCCTCGACCGCAGCGGTCCGTGCATGGTGGGCGAACTGGGCGACGATCTGGGCCTGGTGCCGTCCACCGCGAGCCGCCTGAGCGACCGCCTCGCTGAAGCGGGCCTGATCACCCGCAGGCCTGCGCCGGCCAATCGCCGCTCCACTCTGTTGGAGCTGACCGACGCAGGTCGCGAGATCCTTGCGGAACTGGTCAGCATCCGTGTCAGGCAGTTGGACGTCGTCGCCGAACGGATGAGCAATCAAGATCGTGCCGCACTGGTTCGGGGCACCGCCGCGTTCACCAACGCACGACACAAGACATCGGACACGGCCCTGCGGCGGCGCTCCCGGTCCCGCCAACCCGAATGACTGGCGCTCCGGTGCGTTGACCGAGAACTTCACTACGATTTGGCAGTGCCCACTCGTCTGCGTCTGCTTACGCGCGGCTCGTGGTCGGAGTCGCAACGATTTTCCGAGATCCTTCGCAAGGAGACTGTCGGCGGCGTTCTGCTGTTGGCCGCTGCCGGCGCGGCTCTGGTGTGGGCGAACTCGCCGTGGTCGGCACGCCTATCGGACGGTGTCGGAATTCGCAATCGGCCCCGAATCGCTGCATCTGCATCTGAGCGTTTCGGCGTGGGCGGCCGACGGCCTGCTGGCCATCTTCTTCTTCGTCGTCGGGCTCGAACTCAAGCGGGAGTTCGTTGCCGGTGACCTGCGCGATCCGCGCGCGCGCGGCGCTGCCGATCGCCGCCGCCATCGGCGGGATGGTCGTGCCGGCGGCGATCTACATCGGGATCAACCTGGCCGCCGGTCAGCCGGAGAACCTCGGCGGCTGGGCGGTGCCGATCGCCACCGACATCGCGTTCGCGCTTGCGGTGCTCGCAGTGCTGTCGACCCACCTGCCGACCGCGCTGCGCACCTTCCTTCTGACGCTTGCCGTCGTCGACGATCTGCTGGCGATCACCGTCATCGCCGTCTTCTACACCGACCACCTGTCGCTCGGGCCGCTGGCGCTGGCGCTGATCCCGATCGGGCTGTTCGCGCTGGCTGTGCAGCGCGGCGTGCACCACTGGTGGCTGTTGCTTCCGCTGGCCGTCGCCACGTGGGCGTTGGTGCACGCCAGCGGTGTGCATTCCACCGTCGCGGGCGTGGTGCTGGGCTTCACGGTGCCGGTGCTCGGCCGGCACGCGTCGGCCGAGCATTTCGAACATGCTCTGCGGCCGCTGTCGGCGGGTTTCGCGGTGCCGGTGTTCGCGTTCTTCGCGGCCGGTGTGACGGTCGGCGGCTGGTCCGGCCTCGGCGCCGTCGCTGCTGCATCCGGTCACCGACGGTGTCATCGCGGGCCTGGTGATCGGCAAACCCCTCGGCGTGTTCGGTCACCGCCTTTCTGCTGGCCAAATTCACCGGCGCGAACCTCGATGACGACCTCGCCTGGCGTGACGTTCTCGGCGTGTCGCTGCTGGCCGGCATCGGGTTCACCGTTTCGTTATTAATCGGTGAACTGGCGTTCGGGCACGGCACCGTCGGCCGGTGACGACGTCAAGATCGGTGTGCTGGTCGGGTCCGTTATCGCAGGTGTACTGGCATCTTTGGTGTTGCTGAGCCGCAACGCGGCGTACCGGCGCATTGAAGCCACCGAGACCGCCGACTCCGATCACGACGGTGTGCCCGACATCTACCACGCTCGACAGGACTGAGACCAGCGCCGCGTGCGTACACTGACGTAATGCTCGAACAGATCCGCGGTCCCGCAGATCTGCAGCACCTGTCACAGTCGCAGTTGGGTGATCTGGCACAGGAAATCCGCGAATTCCTGATTCACAAGGTCGCTGCGACCGGCGGTCACCTCGGCCCCAACCTCGGTGTGGTGGAGCTCACGCTTGCTCTGCATCGGGTGTTCGATTCACCCCACGATCCGATCATCTTCGACACCGGGCATCAGTCCTATGTGCACAAGATGCTGACCGGTCGCAGCCACGACTTCGACACGTTGCGCAAGAAGGGCGGCCTTTCGGGCTATCCGTCGCGCAGCGAGAGCGAGCACGACTGGGTGGAATCCAGCCACGCCAGCTCGTCGCTGTCGTATGCCGACGGGTTGGCCAAGGCGTTCGAGCTGTCCGGGCACCGCAACCGCCACGTGGTCGCCGTCGTCGGCGACGGCGCGCTGACCGGCGGCATGTGCTGGGAGGCGCTCAACAACATCGCCGCGGCCCGGCGGCCGGTCGTGATCGTCGTCAACGACAACGGCCGCAGCTACGCGCCGACCATCGGCGGCTTCGCCGAGCACATGGCCGGGCTGCGGCTGCAGCCGGGCTACGAGAAGGTTCTCGAGGAGGGCCGCAAGGCCGTCCGGGGCGTGCCGATCATCGGCGAGCTCTGCTACCAGTGCATGCACAGCATCAAGGCGGGCATCAAGGACGCGCTGTCGCCGCAGGTGATGTTCACCGACCTCGGCCTGAAGTACGTCGGCCCGATCGACGGACACGACGAGCACGCCGTGGAAAGTGCATTGCGCCACGCGCGGGGCTTCAACGCTCCGGTGATCGTGCACGTCGTCACCCGCAAGGGCATGGGCTATCCGCCTGCCGAGAACGACGAAGCCGACCAGATGCATTCCGTGCGGCGTCATCGACCCCGAGACGGGGCTGGCGACGTCGGTGCCGGGCCCCGGCTGGACGTCGGCCTTCTCCGACGCGCTGATCGGCTATGCCACCCGGCGGCGCGACGTCGTGGCGATCACCGCCGCCATGCCCGGCCCGACGGGTCTGAGCGAGTTCCGGCAGCGGTTCCCCGACCGGTTCTTCGACGTCGGCATCGCCGAGCAGCATGCGATGACGTCGGCCGCCGGCCTGGCGATGGGCGGCATGCATCCGGTGGTGGCCATCTACTCGACGTTCCTGAACCGGGCGTTCGACCAGATCATGATGGATGTGGCGCTGCACAAGCTGCCCGTCACGATGGTGCTGGACCGCTCCGGCGTCACCGGTCCCGACGGCGCCAGCCACAACGGCATGTGGGACCTGTCGATGCTGGGCATCGTGCCCGGCATGCGGGTGGCCGCGCCGCGCGACGGCACCCGGCTGCGTGAGGAACTCGGCGAAGCGCTCGACGTCAAAGACGGGCCGACCGCCATTCGTTTCCCGAAGGGCGATGTGGGCGAAGACATTCCGGCGATCGAACGCCGCGGCGGCGTCGACGTGCTCGCCGTCCCGGCCGACGGCCTGTCCGACGACGTGCTGCTGGTGGCGATCGGTCCGTTCGCGGCGATGGCGCTGGCGGTCGCCGAGCGGCTGCGCAACCAGGGCATCGGCGTCACGGTCGTCGACCCGCGTTGGGTGCTTGCCGGTGCCCGAGGCCATCGCGGAGTTGGCGCGCCGCGCACAAGCTCGTGGTCACCCTCGAGGACAACGGCGTGCAACGGCGGCGTCGGGCTCCGCGGTTTCGGCGGCGCTGCGCCGCGCCGAGATCGACGTGCCCTGCCGCGACGTCGGATTGCCGCAGGAGTTCTTCGCGCAGGCGTCTCGCGGCGAAGTGCTCGCCGACGTCGGTCTGACCGACCGCAACATCGCCCGCCAGATCACCGGTTGGGTGGCCGCGCAGGGAACTCCGGTCGGCGAGCGCGAAGTCAGCGAGCGCCTCGACTAGTACGGCGAGCAGACGCATAGCCTGCGGACTATGGATGCCGAACTCGAGCGTTGGAAATCCGCGGGCAGTACTTCGACTATCTGGGTTTCAACATCTTCTATCGCGTCGAGGGCCGCGGGCCCCATCTGCTGCTCATTCACGGCTATCCGTTCAACACGTGGGACTGGGCGCCGCTGTGGGACAGGCTGACCGAGCGATTCACCGTCATCGCGCCGGACATGCTCGGGATGGGGTTCTCCGACAAGCCCGTCGCCTACGAGTACACGGTGCACGACCACGCCGACATGCACGAGGCACTGCTGGCTCACCTCGGTGTCGAGTCCGCGCACATTCTCGCCCACGATCTCGGTGACTCCGTCGGCCAGGAACTGCTGGCACGTCACGAGTTCTCCGAGCAGGCCTACGGGTCGTTGCGGATCGAATCGATCACCTGGCTCAACGGCGGGCTGTTCAACGAGACGTACACCCCTCGGGTGATGCAGAAGGTCATGTCGCGAACACCCGTTGGGCGACATCATGAGTCCGCTGCAGGGCAGCCCGATGTCCCGGCGGTCTGATCGAACCCACGATCAACGAGATGTTCGGGCCCGACACCAAGCCGTCGCGGCGGATGCTCGACCTGTTCCACGAGATCCTCGAGTACAACGACGGCAAGCGGGTGATGCACAAGGTCGGCAGGTTCGTCAACGACCGCTACACGCATCGCAATCGATGGGTGCGGGCGATGCGGAAGACCGACGTCCCGATGCGGTTGATCGACGGACCCATCGACCCGAACTCGGGTAGGCACATGGCGCAGCGCTACCTGGAGGTCATCCCGAATCCGGACGTCGTGATGCTCGACGACAACATCGGGCACTGGCCGCAGATCGAGGCGCCCGATGCGGTGCTGGACGCATTTTCTGGAGCACATCGAGCGCCTCGGCTAGTCCGCCAGGAGTTCCTGGCCGCAGCAGTAAGCGGGGCACTGCGTCGGCGAGCCACTGCTCGTATTGATCCGGCGTCCAGCCCAGTTCTCTGAGCGTCGAATAGACATAGGGCGATTGAAGGGTGAACATCACGTCTGCGGCTTCGTCAAGAGACACGTCCGGGTTCAAGGCCGATCCCAAATGCTTGATCCAGACCGGCGCGACGGCTCGCATATCGCGAAATATCCTCTGGCGCAGCTCTTCCAAGCCCTGATCGGTGGCGTACGTCCCTTCCAGTACCCGCATCAACGGTGCCACCCGTTCGTGCATCGACCGCACGAAACGTGCCACGGTTGTGAAGTATTCGCGACGTTGCTCACGCGAAGTGTCGGTGAGCAACGGCAGCCGGTCGGCGAGCGGCACGGCCGTGAAGTCGCCCACCACTGCAACATCGATCGCTCGGGACAACACCGCGGCCTTCGAGCCGTATGTGCCGTACACGGTTTGTGGTGAGACATCGGCCGCAGCAGCGATCTGGTCAATCGATGTTCGTCACGAACCCCTGCTCGACGAACAACGTCGTCGCCGCGTCGACGATCCTGCGCTGACGCGTCTCCGCGTCGGCTCGCCGTCGACTGTTGTCGTACCTGCGCCGCGGAGTGGTTGACACGAGTCGGCCACCTTACTTATAGTCAACTCTATTGAATAGAGCTATTTCTATTTAAATGGTACTACAGGAGGTTGCCATGGCAACCATTTCGCAGACCCGTGTCCCGCCAGTGCCCTTGGTGAGGCTGGTCGAACGTCTGAGAAACAGCCTCTATCGCACTCACCAGAGACTGGCCCCCGCGCCTATTGCGATGGTGGAAATGATTCTGGCGGCCTGGATGTCGCAGGCGCTTGAGGTGGCGGCGGAACTCGGCATCGCCGATGCGCTCGTCACGGGCCCGCTGTCGGCCGACGACTTGGCGCGCCGCGTCGGCGCGGACGCCGATGCGGTGGAGCGACTGATGCGGGCGCTGGTCAGCCGCGGTGTGTTCCGCCGACACAGAAACGGAAAATACGGACTCAATCGGCTCGCGGACACTCTGCGTGCCGACGCGCCGACATCGATGGCCGGCGCAGCGCTGCTCTACGGGTCGCCGCAGCATCGCGAACACTGGAGCACGCTGGCCGAGGCGGTCAGGTCCGGTAAATCGACCATTCCGGCGCTGCGCGGCAAGGACTTCTTCGAGTATCTGAACGATGACGCCCATTTTGCGAAGCTCTTCAACGATGCGATGACCAGCATTTCAACGCTGTCCGAGCAAGCCGTTGTCGCCGCCTACGATTTCGACGCCTGCCCGGTCGTCGTGGACGTCGGTGGTGGCCACGGACGCTTGCTTGCCACGATTCTGGCTGCGGCGCCAAAGAGTCGCGGTGTTCTCTACGACCTGCCGGACGTCGTCGCCGACGCGCCGTCGGTGCTGACGAAATTCGGTCTGACAGAACGGGTTCGCGTCGAAACCGGGTCGTTCTTCGACAGCGTGCCGGCAGGCGGAGATGCGTATGTGCTCAAGCACATCATCCACGACTGGCCCGATGACGAGGCGGTGCAGATCCTCCGCAATCTTCGCGCGGTCAGCGACGCCGGCACCACCGTACTGTTGGTGGAGATGGTCATTCCCGCGCACGATCGCGAGTTCATCGGCAAGTTCGCCGATCTGGAGATGCTTCTCGTTGGGGGCAGCCGAGAGCGCACCGCGGCGGAATACCGCGCTCTGCTCGAGTGCGCCGGCTTCCGGATGACGCGGGTGGTGCCGACCGCATCGCCGTACAGTTTGGTCGAGGCGAAGCCGGCCTAGGAGCTCGTCCTCCTTGGCGCCGACGTCGTCGGCGTCGCGCCGCTCTAGGCGCAGCACGAAGATGGAGATCGTCAGTACAAGCACCACGCCGCCGAGCACGCCGACCTCAACGATCGCGCGCGAGAACTCGGGGCCCTTTTCGAGCAGCTTGGCCGCTTCCACCGACAGCACCACGATCTCCTTGATGCAGGCCAGAATGCCGACGATCAGAAACGGCTCGGCGAAGATCTCGTGGGAACGCAGGGAAGTTCGCACCGCGTACAGCAGCTCGACAAAGATGAAGATCAGCAGCAGGCCGTCGAGCAGCTCCAGCATGATCGTGGTGGCCGGAATGGACCGCAGTCGCAGCATGAGGTTGACCTGCGCGACGATCAGCGCGGCCGATCCGGCAATCAAAACCACCGCGATCGCCCAGTAGATCGCGTCTTCGACGACGCCTAGGACACGGTCCGCGAAGCGCTGTCGTTCTTCTTCGTCTTCGGTTTCATCTTTTTGCGCCACTACGCCTCCTGTGACTGACGCTATGCCACCTTCCGCGCGAGCAGACGGAAAATCACCCTTCACTCGGCGTGTCGGAGGCACTTTGCGTCTCCTCGCCAGAAACGGTGAGCGCCTCGGTCAATACCGGGACGACGAGCTCGCGCTGCCAGGCCTGACCAGCGCGTCGCGCAGAAAGTCGTCGATCACGGTCGCTGCGTCATCGACGGGCTGCCAGTCCCAGCACAGCCGGCGCACCACGTCGGGAGTGACGAGGTTCTCTGCCGGCACCGAAACCCGTTGCGACAGTTCGGCGAGACCGCCGCGCGCCGCTTCCAGCCGGGTTGCGGCCTCGGGCTTGCGCCGTGCCCATCGCGACGCCGGCGGAGGTCCGATCGACGGCTCATTGACCGTCGGCGGGTCCTCGGTGGTGCGGGCCCGGGCGAGCGCGTCCAGCCACACCTGCGCGCTGCGGCGCTGCCGTGGCCCGCCGAACACCGGCAGCGCCGTCAGTTTCTCGACGGTGTCGGGATCGACGGTGGCGGCATTGACGATCGCTGCGTCGGGCAGGATGCGGCCGGGCGCGATATCGCGGCGTTGGGCGATGTGGTCGCGGGTGGTCCACAGTTCGCGCACCGCGGCCAGCGTCGCGGACGTCGCGAACCTTGTGGATACCCGACGTGCGCCGCCAGCGGTCCCGCCGTGTCGGCATGGCCTCGAACGTACGCAGATGTTCGAATTCCTGTGCCGCCCAGTCGGTTTTGCCCTGCTCCTCGAGCACCGCGGCGATCGCGTGGCGCAGGTCGAGCAGTACCTCGACGTCCAGCGCCGCGTAGTTCAGCCAGTCATGCGGCAGCGGCCGCTGCGACCAGTCCGCGGCGCCGTGGCCCTTCGTCAGCTGCAGGCCCAGCAGCCGCTGCACCATCGCGGCGAGGTTGACCTTGTCGTAGCCCGCGAGCCGGCCGGCCAGCTCGGTGTCGTACAGCTTGGTCGGCACGCATGCCGATCTCGGCCAGGCACGGCAGATCCTGGTCCGCCGCATGCAGCACCCACTCGTCGCTGGCCAGCACCTCGGCGACCGGCGCCAGCGTCGCGCACCGGGTCTCCGCCGTGGTTGACGGGGTCGATCAGCACCGTGCCCGCGCCGGCGCGGCGGATCTGCAGCAGATAGGCGCGATTCGAGTAGCGGAAGCCCGACGCACGTTCGGCGTCGATTGCGAACGGTCCGTTGCCGGACGCCAAAAGCTCTGCAGCGCTTTTGATTTCGTTGACGCTGACGGCCAGGTCGGGCACGCCGTCGCGCGGTGCCAGCAGCGGCGTGGCCTCCGGCTCGCGCTCCGAGCCCGACTCGGAGCCCGCCTCCTGGGAGTCGGCCATCGTCAGGCGCGGGTGCGAGAGCTCAGGTCGGTGACCCCGGTCGGGGGCAGGCCGGCGGCATGCTCGAGCACCTCGCAGAACGCTTCGACATGCGGGCCCAGCTCCAGCGTCGTCGCCGTCCACGACGCCCGCAGTTCCAGTTGGTGAGCGCGGGGTGGGCCGGAGATGTCGCCGTAGCGCACCGAGGTGGTCGCGGTGACGGTGCCGCCCAGCGCGGTGACGTGCTCGGCCCGCGACTCCAGAGCCTCGACGAGCCAGCTCCACGCCACCTCCGGCAGCAGCGGGTCGACGGCCTCGCTGGAGTCCAGGTCGGCCTGGATGTAGGCGACCAGCCGCATCGTGCCGTCCCACGCCTCGGCGCCCTCGGGGTCGTGCAGCAGGATCAACCGCCCGAACGCGTCGCCCTCTGACCGTTCCGGAACGATGGCGGTCTCGGGATGCCGGACCTCGGCGCCCAGCGCGTAGCTGAACGGCGCCAGCCGCTGTGGCGGGCGAATCGGGCCGAGCTCGATTTCCGGTCGTACGGTGGTGGCATTCATCGCCGCCACCGCTTCGCGGAATTGAGCCGGTTCGGCGGTGGTCACGCCGTTTGACGCTAGCCCATCTGGCCAGGTCTGTGCGCAGGCGCGCCGATTTCGGCGGGGGCGACGGGTCCGGCAGGCCGCCTTCTGGCCGCATGGCAGCATTGGAGGCGATGAATACCCGCCGTGAGCTGCCCGAGTCGCCCTATCTCGCCGCCGCAGCGCGGCCGCAAACCCAGCCGCGTGCCGGTCTGGTTCATGCGGCAGGCCGGGCGTTCGCTGCCCGAGTACCGGGCGCTGCGGGCGAAGAACACCATGATGCAGGCGTGCTTCGACGCCGAGTTGATCACCGAGATCACGCTGCAGCCGGTGCGCAGGCACGGCGTGGACGCCGCCATCCTGTTCTCCGACATCGTGGTGCCGCTGCGGGCTTCAGGCATCGAGCTGGACATCGTGCCCGACGTCGGACCGGTGATCGAGCACCCGGTGCGCACCATCGCCGATGTCAACGCGATGAAACCGCTTGAACCGCAGCAGGTTGCGCCGGTCGCCGAAGCGGTCACGCTGCTGGTGTCGGAGCTCGGCGAGGTGCCGCTGATCGGGTTCGCCGGCGCGCCGTTCACCCTGGCCTCCTATCTGGTGGAGGGCGGCCCGAGCCGCCACCACGAGCGCACCAAGGCGATGATGCTGGGCGAACCCGACACCTGGCACGCGCTGATGACGACGCTGACCGATGTGACGATCGCGTTCCTGCAGACGCAGCTCGCGGCCGGGGTGGACGCGATCCAGCTGTTCGACTCGTGGGCGGGGACGCTGTCGCTGGCCGATTACCGCAGCTATGTGCTGCCGCACAGCACCCGGGTGTTCGCGACGCTGGCCGATGCCGGTGTGCCCGATGACCCATTTCGGGGTGGGCACCGCCGAACTGCTGGGCGCGATGGGTGAGCGCTCGGGCGGGCCACCGTCGTCGGCGTGGACTGGCGCACGCCGCTGACCGACGCCGCGGCCCGGGTGGCGCCGGGCACGGCGCTGCAGGGCAATCTCGACCCGGTGGTGCTGCTGGCGGGCTGGCCGGTGGTGGAGCGGGCGGCCCGCGCCGTCGTCGAGGACGGCCGCCGCGCGGTCGACGCCGGCGCAGCCGGCCATGTGTTCAATCTCGGCCACGGCGTGCTGCCCGGCACCGACCCCGGCGTGATCACTGAACTGGTGGCGTTGGTGCATTCGCTGTGAGCGCGTCGTATTGCGTTGTCGGCGGCGGCATTTCGGGCCTCGTCGCCGCGTACCGGCTACGGGTCGCGGCGGGGCCGGACGCGTCGATAACCGCTTTCGACCCGGCCGACCGGCTGGGAGGCGTGCTGCGCACCGAGCGGGTCGGCGGCCAGCCGATGGACGTCGGCGCGGAGGCGTTCGTCGCGCGTCGACCCGAGGTGCCCGCGCTGCTTGCCGAGTTGGGTCTTGGCAGGCAAGCAGATCGGCACCACCGGGGCGCGGCCGCTGATCTACAGCCAGGGTCGCCTGCACCCGATGCCGACGGACACCCTGCAGGGCATCCCGGCGCAGCCGGCGGCGCTGGCCGGACTCGTCGACGACGCGACGATGGCCCGCATGCGCGACGAGCGCAGCCGGCCGCTGCGCTGGCGGCCCGGCGCCGATCCCGCCGTCGCCGACCTGGTCGCCGACCGGTTCGGCGAGCAGGTGGTGGCCCGCTCGGTCGACCCGCTGCTGGCCGGTGTCTACGCAGGGTCGTCGGCCACCATCGGCGTGCGCTCGGCCGTCCCGACGCTGGCCGCGGCGCTGGACCGCGGCGCGCGCAGTCTGACCGATGCGGTGCGCGACGCGCTGGCCGCCGGCGCCGTCGGCGGCCCGGGTCGGTGTTCGGCGCGATCGACGGCGGGTACGCGGTGCTGGTCGACGAGCTCGTCCGGCGGGCGGGTGTCCGGTGGGTGCAGGTTGCCGTCGAGCGGGTCAGCCGTTCGCGGCGGCGGCTGGGAACTGGTCGACGACGAAGGCGGCGCCACCACGCCGACGCGATGGTGCTGGCCGTCCCCGCGCCGAGGCTGCCGCGCCTCGTCGAGGAGGTCGCGCCGCGCACCGCGGCGGCGGCGCGGCGCATCGCGGTGGCCTCGACGGCGCTGGTGGCGCTGGCGTTGCCGGGCGGCACGCCGCTGCCCGAGCAGTCCGGGGTTCTGGTCGCCGGCGGAGAACGGTTGCGCGCCAAGGCGATCACGCTGTCGACGCGAAAGTGGGGCCGGCGCGGCAACGTCGAGTTGGTGCGGCTGTCGTACGGCCGGTTCGGCGACGACCTGGCCGCGCACGCGGGCGACGAGGACCTGCTGGCGTGGGCGGCGCAGGACCTGGCCACGGTGTTCGGGGTCGCCACCGAGCCGGTGGACTGCCACGTGCAGCGCTGGCTCGACGCGATGCCGCAGTACGGGCCCGGGCCACGGCGAACTGGTCGCCGAGCTGCGGGCCGGTCTGCCGCCGACGCTGGCCGTCGCCGGCGCCTATCTGGACGGCATCGGCGTGCCCGCGTGCGTGGCGGCGGCCACCAAGGCGGCGGCGTCGCTGGTCACGACTGCGCGCGTGGCACGATAGGCATATGGCCAAGCTCGACTACGAATCGCTCAACGCCACCATCCGCTACCTGATGTTTTCGGTGTTCTCGGTGCAGCCGGGGGCGTTGGGTGACGAGCGCGCCGCCGTCGTCGACGAGACCGCGACCTTCCTCAAGCAGCAGGAAGACAAGCGGCGTGGTGGTGCGCGGGCTCTACGACATCGCGGGCATGCGGGCCGACGCCGACTTCATGATGTGGACGCACGCGGACAACGTCGAGGCGTTGCAGGCCACCTACTCCGACTTCCGCCGCACCACCGCCCTGGGCCGGGCCAGCAAGCCGGTGTGGAGCAACGTCGCGTTGCACCGGCCCGCCGAGTTCAACAAGAGCCACATCCCGGCGTTTCTGGCCGGCGAGGAGCCCGGCAACTACATCTGCGTGTATCCGTTCGTCCGGTCGCTGGACTGGTATCTGCTGCCCGACGAGGAGCGCCGCCGGATGCTCGCCGAGCACGGCATGGCCGCCCGCGAGTACAAGGACGTGCGGGCCAACACCGTGCCCGCGTTCGCGCTCGGCGACTACGAGTGGATCCTGGCGTTCGAGGCGCCGGAGTTGCACCGCATCGTCGACCTGATGCGTGATCTGCGCGCCACCGATGCGCGCCGTCACGTGCGCGAGGAGACGCCGTTCTTCACCGGGCCGCGCGTGAGCGTGGAAGAGTTGGTCACCAAGCTCCCGTAACGCTTCCGGCGGAAGGACGCCAGTTGTCTGAGGCAAAAACCGGACAGGACATGCTGTTCGACGCGTTGACCACCAAGGGCACGGCCTTCACCCACGCCGAACGTCGCAAGTACGGCCTGCTGGGTCTGCTGCCCACCGCGGAGAAGACCCTCGACCAACAGGTCGAGCACAGCTGGCGCGAGTTCTCCACGCGCCGCGCAGGTCTCGACCAGCACATCTACCTGCGCGCGCTGCAGGACCGCAACGAGACGCTGTTCTACCGGTTGCTGCACGACCACATCGCCGAGACGATGCCGATCGTCTACACCCCGACCGTCGGCGAGGCCTGCCAGCGCTTCAGCGAGATCTACCGCCGGCCGCGCGGACTGTTCGTGAGCTATCCCGACCGCGAGCACCTGCGCGAGGTGTTGCGCAACCGCCCGCACCGCGACCCCGACGTGATCGTGGTGACCGACGGTCAACGGATTCTCGGCCTGGGCGACCAGGGCATCGGCGGCATGGGCATCCCGATCGGCAAGCTGTCGCTCTACATCCTCATCGGCGGGATCCACCCGGCGCGCACCCTGCCGATCGTGCTCGACGTGGGCACCGACAACGTCGAACTGCTCGAAGACCCGCAGTACCTCGGCTGGCGGCACCGGCGCATCGACGACGACGACTACTACGCGTTCATCGACGAGTTCGTGGCCGCCGTCCGCGACGAACTGCCGAATGTGCTGCTGCAGTGGGAGGACTTCGCGACCGCGCACGCGCAGCCGATCCTCGAGCGCTACCGCGACAAGCTGCTCACCTTCAACGACGACATCCAGGGCACCGCCGCGGTGGCGCGTGGGCGCGCTGCACGGCGCGGCCGAAGGTCGCCGGACGCCCGCTGTCGCAACAGCAGGTCGTGATGCTCGGGGCGGGCTCGGCCGGCATCGGCGTGCTGAACATGGTGCGCCGCGAGATGGTGTCGCAGGGGTTGTCCGACGCCGATGCGGCGGCACGGATCTGGGTCGTCGACGTCGTGGGACTGCTCACCGACGACCGCACGGATCTTTCCGAGGGGCAGCGCGAGTTCGCCCAGCCGGCAGACCGCGTCGCCGGCTGGGGCCTGTCGGGACCGGCGCAGCTGGCCGACGTCGTGCACCACGTCGATGTCGGCGTGCTGCTGGGGCTGTCGACGGCTGCGGGGGCCTTCACCGAGGAGATCGTGCGCGAGCTCGCGAGCAAGACCGAACGGCCGATCATCTTCCCGCTGTCCAACCCGACCAGCCGCGCCGAGGCGCACCCGGCCGAGTTGGACGCATGGACCGACGGCCGTGCGCTGATCGCCACCGGCTCACCGTTCGCGCCGCTGGTGCGCGATGGCGTCGAGCGGCCAATCGCGCAGTGCAACAACGCATACATCTTCCCGGCGATGGGGTTGGCCGTCACCGCCGCGCAGGCCACCCGGGTCACCGACGAGATGATGCAGGCCGCGGCCGCCAGCCTCGGAGACGCCTCGCCTGCGCTGACGGATCCTGATCTGCCGCTGTTGCCTGCGTGGTCGGAGGTTCCCGACATCGCGGTCAAGATCGCTCACGCCGTCGCCGTGCAGGCCGTCGCGGACGGCGTCGCTCCCGAGCGCACCGACGAGCAGCTGACGGCGCGCATCGCGCGAGGTGCGCTGGACGCCCGAATACGCGTCCGCGTCGGCTTAGGGCCTAGACCACGCCGAGACTGCTGAGAGATCGCAGATTTCACCGGAACCGCGATCTCTCCGCAGTCTCGGCGATTGGGTGGCTAGGTGAATTCGGACAGCGCGACGGCGGCGGCGTTGGCGCCGCACATGCCGTGAGCGCCCGGTCCAGGCGGTGTGGCCGCCGAGCAGATGTACATCCCGGGGACGCCGACCCTGTAGGGCGACAATGTGATCCGGGGCCCGAAAGTCAACTGGAGGATGTCCTTGGAACCGGTCATGATGTCCCCGCCGACGTAGTTCGGGTTATAGGCGGCCATCTGTGTGGTGGTTCGCACGGTCTTTCCGACGATCCGGTCGCGGAATCCCGGGGCGAACCGCTCGATCTGTGTGATGATCGCTTCTGTCGCATCGCCGGAGAATCCGTTCGGCACATGCGCGTACGTCCACAGCGGGCGGATGTTCCCGACGGACCGCTGCGGGTCGGCGAGGTACTGCTGTCCGACCAGCACGAAGGGCCGCTCGGGCATGCGTCCGGCGTGGATGTCGCGTTCATTGGCCGCCAGTTCGGCGTAGCTGCCGACTACGTGAACGGTGCCGGCCGCCCGCGCCGACGGGTTGGTCCACGGGACACCACCCTCCACCGCGAAGTCCACCTTGAAAGCGCCGGGCCCCTGCCTGAACCGTCGATAGGCGCGGGATATCCGGCGCGGCAGACGATCTCCGAGGATGCCTGCGACGGCTTCGGGCGCGAGGTCGAACATCGTCACATCGGCGGGCGGCAATTGTGAGGCAGTCTCGACCCGCGTGCCGGTCTCGATCTTTCCGCCGAGGTCGGTCAGCAGCGCCGCCAGCGCGTTGGTGATCGACTGCGACCCGCCGGTCGCCACGGGCCATCCGTGCCGATGACCTGCGGTGAGAATGCCAAGGCCGATCGCCGACGTCATCGGGTAGTGCAGCGGTCGAAAGGCATGCGCCGCAACACCTCCGAACAATGCACGAGTCTCCGGGCTGCGAAACCACCGGGCAAGCGTGGATGCGGGCAGCACGGTCGGCGCACCAAAGCGGGCCAGCGCCAAGGGATGTTGCGGCACCCCAGCAGGGGACCCATGATGTCCTCGGACAGCGCGTCAAAGTTGGCCGACGTCTTGGCGAACAGCCGCCGCCACCGGGACCGCGTCGTGCCATCCCGTCGGCAGTGGCCTCGACCGAGCGGTACAGCACGCCTGCGCTGCCCCCGTCGAGCGGATGAACGCAGTCGATCTCGGGGAGGCGCCACGACAGCCCGTAGCGCTCGAGGCCGAGACCGGCCAGAAATTGTGAGCCGACGGCCATCGGGTGGATCGCCGAGCAGTGGTCATGCAGCAGGCCGGGGATGATCGCCTCGCTGGTACGGGTGCCGCCGCCGATTTCGTCGGCGGCTTCCAGCACGGTGACCTGGACGCCGGCCTTGGCGAGGGCGACCGCGGCGGCCAGGCCGTTGGGCCCGGCCCCCACGACGACTGCGGTACTCATTCCTCGCCTCCCGCTCGTTTCGGTACCCGCTCATCCTCACTCCGCTCGGCTTCGGGCGTTGGGCAAGTGTTCGGGGCCTTTTGCGTTCCCCAGCTTCGCAGTGTGCCCATTTCGCGCTACTTCGCGGGCGCCAGTCGCAGCGAGATCGAGTTGATGCAGTAGCGCTGATCGGTCGGTGTCGGATAGCCCTCACCCTCGAAGACGTGGCCGAGGTGACTGTGACAGTTGGCGCATATCACCTCGACGCGGTGCGTGCCCATCGAGTCGTCGCTGCGCAGAATCACCGCGTCGGAATCGGCGGGGTCGAAGAAAGACGGCCAGCCGCAATGGGATTCGAACTTCTCGGTGCTACGGAACAGCTCGGCGCCGCACGCCCGGCATTCGTAGATACCTTCGGTCGTCGTGTCGGTGTACTCGCCGGTGAACGGCCGCTCGGTGCCGGCCCGGCGAAGTACCTGATATTCCTCCGGCGTGAGCTTCTTGCGCCACTCGTCGTCGGTGAGTGCCACTTTGGGAGCAGGAGTCGTCATGCCTACACGCTAGCGATGTCCAGCACGATCCGGAATCGGGCGGCCCCCGACATCATCCGCTCGTACGCCTTGGGCGCGCCCTCGAATGGCATGACCTCGTTCATCGATTTGATCCCATGCGCCTGGCTGAATGCGAGGTTGTCCTCGTTCTCGATCGGAGTGCCGGTCAGGCTGCCGACGATCGAGCGGCCGCCGAAGATCAGCTCGGCCGTATCCACCGAAATCGGATCCGGGCGCGGCACCGACCACAACGAGCTTGCCGCGAGGTGCCAGGCCCGGCCAACAGCGGCGGCATCGAGGCTTCGCTGGCGGCGGTCGCGACGATCACCGCAGCACCACCCATTTCCTGCAGCGCCGCGCCGGGGTCGGTCGCCGCGCTGTCGATGTAGTCGTCGGCACCGAGAGAGGTCGCCAGGTCGGCCTTGTCCTGGGCCGCGGGCGATCGCCACGGTCCGGTAGCCGAGTTGCTTCGCGTGCTGCACACCGAGGTGGCCAAGGCCACCGATGCCCTGGATTGCCACGACGGCGCCAGGGGGAGCGTCGGCGTGGCGCAGTGCGTTGAACGTGGTGATTCCCGCGCATAACAGCGGTGCGGCTTCGATCGGATGCATCCCCCCGGGAACCCTGACCAGGCCGGAGGCGCGGGCGTACACCATCTCGGCGTAGCCACCGTCTTCGGTGGTTCCGGACTGGGGCTGGTTGAGGCAGTTCACGAAATCGCCGCGCTGGCACTGGGCGCACTCGCCGCAGTGACCGCCGAGGAAGCCAAGGCCCACCCGGTCGCCGACGCTCCACGCCGTCACGCCGGGTCCGACGGCGTCGACGACGCCAATGATCTCGTGACCGGGGACGATCGGCTGGCTGGGGTCAGGACGGGCACCCTCACCGGCGATGAAATCGCTGTGACACACCCCGC
>CAVQXJ010000010.1:0-88745 GCA_963717745.1 uncultured Acidobacteriota bacterium | reverse complement strand
AAGGCGAGCTGGTCTACACCGTCGGACCGATGGGCGATCTGCACGCGATCAGCACGAAGACCCGCAAGCCCGCCTGGAGCACGAACATCTGGAAGGACTTTGGCGGCGGCGCCGAGCTGCCACGATGGGCCATCGTCCAGAATCCGTTGATCTATGGCGATGCCTTGATCGTGGCGCCGCAGACTCCAGAGGCCGGCGTCGTGGCGTACGACAAGCTGACGGGCGCCGTGAAATGGAAGTCGGCGCCGCTCTCCGGCATTCCAGGCTACGTGACCCCGTCGATCGTCAAGGTGGCGGGCGAGGATCATCTGGTCATGATCACCGCGGCCGCCGGCCGCGGCCGCACCGCCAAGGGTGGGAGCGTGAACGGTCTGGATCCAGAGCGGCAAGGTGCTGTGGACCTACACCGACTGGCAGTGCATCATCCCGGTCCCGCAGGCCGTCGACGCCGGCGAAGGGCGAGTGCTCGTCACGGGTGCGTATGGCGCCGGCTCGGTGATGCTCAAGGTGGACAAGAAGGGCGACTCCTACGCGGTGTCCGAGCTCTTCAAGAACCCTGACTTCGGCGCGCATACGCAGCCGCCGGTGCTCCACGGCGGGCACTTCTACTCCCACTACACGATCAACGAGCGCAGCGACGGCCTAGTCGCGATGGGCATGGACGGCCAGATCAAATGGAAGACCGATCAGCAGCCGCCGTTCGTCCGCGGCGGCTCCATTCTCGCCGACGGCCTGCTGCTGATGACCGACGGCAACACCAAGCTGTACCTGGTCGAGCCGAGCCCCGCCGGCTTCAAGCCGCTCGCCAGCGCGGTCATTCTCGACCAGGGCGACAACTGGGCGCCGCTGGCCCTCGTGGACGGCAAGCTGCTGGTGCGCGGGCAGAAGGAGCTGAAGGCGCTGCAAGTCGCCCGGTGACCGCGCACTCGCCCGTCCCCGCAGGAGATCACACGTGAGAAGTCAAAGGGCCTCCAGCCGTTGCCACACCGCCAACGGTTATCCGCTGCGCGAAGGCCCGGAGGCCAAACCGCTCAGCCCGATCTACGGTCCGCTGATCGACGACACCACCCTGCCGGTGCGAATCTCCGACACGGTCGTGCTCGACCAACGAATCAAGATCCAGAACTCAGCACTCGCCTACAAGACGGGCGTCGAGGGCCTGGCGATCGCCAACGGTTTTGTCTATCGCGGCAAAAGGTGGCCTCAACTTCGAGGCGCCGTGGTCTTTGGCGACATCACCAGCGGACGGCTGTTTTACGCGCGGATGGCGGATCTCGTGGCCGCCACCGACGGCAATCCCGCCACGGTAGCTCCGTACGCCGAGATCACGACGGCCCTTCCCGCCCTTGTGCAGGAGCGCGTCAACGCGAATGCGGCACCGCGTGGGCCCGCGACCGGGCTAAGGGTGGCCCTCCCGCTGCGGCTGCGCCGGGAACAACGACGGCTGCGCCTGCACCGGCCCCGGCGGCTGGACCCGCGGCTGGGCCTACGGGCGGACGTGGGGCCGCGCCTGCAGGTGCGGCGGCTCCCCGGCCCATGCGGCTGGAACTGCGCATCGCAACAGATGAGGCCGGAGAGATCTACATCTTGACGAAGAGCGACGGCGTTGTCCGGCGGGTCATGAACATCCGGTAACACTCAGCAACGATGTGTCATCGTTTCGGCAACCGCCAGGCCCGTACCTAGGTGTGAAAAACAGAACGCGGCGATCATCGCCCAGCACGGGTCATGGAATCGATCGACCCCCAGCGGCTATCGCGTCATGGTTGCGCGGACCGAGGGGCGTCGCGTCACAGGCTACGAACCCCTCGTCGAGGGATTCCTGCCTGGAGCCGGTGCCGCGGGTGGACGGGGTGCAACCAAGGCAGCCACCGGCCGCCCGCTTGACGTGCTGCAGATGCCCGACGGCTCGATCCTGATCAGCGACGACCGCGGCAATCGCCTGATCCGTGTCTGTTACCGTCGATAGCGATTCCAGATTGTGGCCCGGGATCTTCAGACCCCCTGGGGACCATTACCCGCCTTGGCAGAACGGCTGTGCCCATCGTTTCCACGACCCCAACATCGGTCTCTTTCCCGGGTTCGCGCGATCCGGTAGATTTCCGCTTTGGCGACGTCGCCGCAAAGTTCGAGCACTAGTCCGAGCGGATCAGGGTGGACCACGCGCGCGAGCTGGCGTAGCCTCTGCTACACAGCGCGCGCGCGCAGCTCAGCGCTCCCGAGCGCGAGATCCTCATCCATTCGAGCCGGTCGGTAGAGTCGAAAGACACCTTCGAGGAGACGGTATGAGCAACTGGCGCACGATGGCGGTGGCGACAACGGCGATGTGCGTGATGTTCACGGTTTCCCTGTTCACGGCCGGTCCGACGTTCAAGGCGGACTATCGATTCACGGGCACCGCACTGGGCGGCTTCAAGGCGATCGGTGACGCGGACTGGAAAGTGGAAAACGGCGAGATTGTCGGTAGGCCTAAAAACATGACCGGCGGGTGGCTGCTCCTCGAGAGCAAGGAACTTCAGAACCTGCAGGTATACGCGAGCATGAAGTGCGTCGAGGGATGCAGCGCCGGATTCCTGATGCGGGCCGAGAAGACGCCGGATGGCGGCATGAAGGGCATGCTCATGTCCGTGACCGAGAACGATCTCGTGCCCTACACCGTGAAGATCGATGCGAATGGCAAAGAGCTCAGCCGGGAACCTTTCCCCGCACCTGAGCCGGCCGGAGGAGGACGCGGCGCCGGTGGACGTGGCGGTGCGGGCGGCGAGAATGCTGCGGCCAGCGCCACTCAGCGAGCCTTTGCCGCGACTGCCGCCAACCAGGGCCGGGGCGTCGTCAACGCCGGCCCGCCGCCCCCGATGTCGCCTGAGCTCGCCGCGCAGTATCCGAAGGAGTCGCGCCTCGCGGCGCGTCCAGCCGGCACCCATATACCGGGTGACTACAACGCCATCGAGGTGCTGGTCACCGAGAACAGCGTGCAGCCGAAATTCAACGGCGGCTCGTTGGGACGCGGCGGCGGGGGGAGCCGCTCAATCCCTGATGCCGAACGAGATGGCTACGGCCGGATCGGATTCTACGTGGGCGGCACCGGCGAAGTCCGCATCAAGGACTTCATGTTCAAGGACATCCTGAACCACGTCTGGGCGCCGGAAGTCACGGGCAAGAACTTCAAGGAGATCCGCGTCGATCCGCATTATTACTCCTGGAGCGCGGCGGTTTCCGACTTCAACCGCGATGGCCGTCCGGACGTCGCCGCAGGTGCGTTCTATTACCTCGGCCCGGACTACAAGGTTGGCAAGCAAATCTACACGCCGGTTTCGTTCAACCCGACGTCTGAGTGGCCCGTCCCGGCGATGGTCAACATCGGCTTCGACTTCACTGGCGACGGCTGGCCCGATGTGCTGCAGATGAGCGGGAATGCCGGTAACGGCACGGGTTTTCTCTTCGTCAATCCAGCCGGCCAGTCACGGCAGTGGCCGAGGTTCATGACCATTCAGCCTGTCGCCAATGAAGAGACCGTCTTCAAGGACATCACCGGCGACGGCCGTCCCGATCTGATCCACTCCGGCATGAACCGGCTGCGCTATTCGACGTTCGATCCGAAGCGCTGGGATCCGGCGAATCCCACCGCCTTGTGGACCACGCAGGATGTCTCCGAGCCGGGACCATGGGGTGTCAACATCGGACACGGGCTCGGCGTGGCCGACATCAACGGTGACGGTCGCGCAGATTTCCTGAACGCGTACGGCTGGTGGGAGCAGCCCCCGGCGGGCACGGCCGGCACCTGGAAGATGCACCCGACAACCTTTGGGCGTTGGGGCGCCTCGCAGGGCGGCGCAGGCGGCGCCGAGATCTGCGGGTTCGACATCAACGGCGACGGACTCATCGACGCCGTTGGTCCTCAGGAAGGTCATGGCTTCGGCATCGCGTGGTGGGAGCAAAAGCGCGACGCGAGCAAGACCATCTCGTTCGTCGAGCACCAGGTCATGGACAACTTCATGACCAAGAACGCCGGGGACGTGACCTTCACCGAGCCGCATGCGGCAACGTGCGCGGACATCGATGGCGATAACATCCCGGACCTCATCACGGGCAAGCGCTACATGTCTCATTTCGGCTACTCGGATCCGGATCCCTGGGGTGAGCCGGTGTTGTACGTGTACCGAACGGCACGCAACAAGCAGGCGGCTGGAGGAGCGGAGTTCGTGCCCGAGCTGGTCCACAACCGTTCGGGTGTCGGATCACACTTCGTGGTGGCCGACATGAACGGCGACGGGATGAACGACATCATCACGTCGGCCAACCTCGGCACGTTCGTGTTCCAGAACCTGCGAAAGAGGCCGGCGGGTAGATGAGGAATTCGAGAGTCGATTGAGTCGGCTGGTCCGAACGTCTACTTCATGACGGGCGTGCCTGTTGACGGCCCGATCCTCGTGGTCTGACGCGCGACGATTTGCCAGCCGTGCGGGCCAGGAGCACGACGCACGAGAACCCACAATATGTTCAGATGGTTGTCCAGCAATGCTCCGGGAGGTCCGTTGCGGAAGTCCACGATCCCCTTTGCCACAGCGACACTGCCATATAGACGTATCGTCGTCTCGCTGAACTTCATGAACTCAGCGACGTTGGGTCCCTTGATGTCGGCAAGCACCTGAGTCTTGGTCTGCGTCGCGGAGGTCGAGTGTGAATAGGTAACCTCGTCGCCGTAGATGTTGTCCAGTGTCGCGACGTCCTTGGCGATGGTCGCCTTGGCCATCGACTCCAGGGTGTCCATGACCGCCTTCTCATCGGCCTTGCTCTGCGCCGCCCGAGTCACAGTTCCAGCAGCCACAAGGGCCCCGAGCATCAGAAGGGTCATCAGCAGCTTGGCTTTCATCACCTCTGTTTATAGGAAACTGCTGCCGAGCGCAAGATCGCAAGGCAAGTTTCTGGGCGAGGTGTGGCTTGTCGGATCTGGGCATGACCGCGAAGGTCCGAACGGACGCCACGCGGTACCGCTCGCCCGTCCCGAGCCGCATTCCGACGCTCCGATCCACCACATAGAGACTCGGCGACTCTCACTGGTCACAGCCGAAACAGCAAGTCGTCCTTCGGTACCGAAAGGCGGGCAGAACAGGGTGTGCACATCCTGCGGCACGCGTTCTGTTCGCACCTGGCGATGAAGGGGGCGCCCGCGCGAGCCATCCAGGAGCTCGGCGGCCACGCGGATCTGTCGACGACTCAGCGCTACATGCACCTGAGTCCCGCGGCAACGGAAGACGCGATCCGGTTGCCGACGGACGACAGTCCGGGCTCGAACCCGCGGCGCAATCTGGAGACATTCTGGGACGGGGGGTGCGGAAGGGCCGAGGAGGGCAGAGAATCCGGTGCGAGAACGGGGTTGGCTTGCCACCCGTAGCTCGCGTCACCTTCTGAGACCAGCCCACCTTCGCGCTTCGCGCTACGGTGGGCACCCTTCGCCTGACATGCGAGCGAAGGGTGGAGCGGGCTACGGGGATCGAACCCGATTAGGCGGTTTTTCCAAGTTGGTGATGGCGCGCGACTTCTGGCGACAAGCGCTTCATCCGCAACGTGTTAGCACTGCGCGCAAGTCCACTGGCGTTCTCGCGGCTCCGCTCGGTCCTCCCCGCGTTTTGGAGACATTTTGGACACGATGCCGACCGAACCGGCGGCCGCGTGACCGACGGCGATCCACACCGCCTGTGACGCCGCGGGCGGCTCCGCTGATGCCGAAGCTGGTGGTGCCGGCAGATGTGCTCGGTTTCGGGTGTACTACAGGTCGCCAGGTGTCAGACCGGTGTGCTTGGCGATTCGGGTAAGAATCCGCGGGCCGAGTTCCTCGTCGTCATGAAAGGCGAAGACAAAGTCTGGCCGATCAGGATGGGAGAGCGTCCGGTGCGAACCAGATTGGCGCTTGACCACCCAGCCGATTCGCTGCAACGCGGCGAGAACCCGCCGCGCTTTGGTGGCGGGCCAGTTGCTCACGCCGCCTGGAACGTGACGTTGAGGAACTCGGCGGGCTCTTCCCTGTTCTCGAGGCGTTCGGCAATCACGCGGAGCGCCAGGGCCTGAACGCCCGCTACCGCTTCATCCCGATCCTGCCCGTAGCACAGCACGCCTGGCAGAGCGGTAACCTCGGCGATCCAGCGACCGTCTTCTTCGCGTTCGAGTTCGACTGTGAAAGTCACGTCCGCAATGTCACCATCCCTGCCGGGCATCCACCAACCCTCGCTTCCTTGTCGCCGGCAGCGGGGCAATCAACGGTCGAACGCGGCTCTGCACCCGCGTCAGAATGCAGTTCTAGACGCACGCCGCCGCTCGAGCTCCTCCAGGATCGTCGCGAGCCGCTTCCGTGAATGTCGCGGCGGATTGACCACGCTGATGGGCCCTCCCGGTCGCGGACAGGGTCCGCCCACTTGCCGCATGTCAATCAAAACCGTACAGTTCGGTATGAACCCTCTTCGAGCACGCGTCGAGAACGGGCGGTTGGTCCTCGATGACCCGACCACCCTGCCCGAAGGGACGGCCATCAATCTCGTGGCCGACGACCAAGGCGATGATTTGACGGACCGTGAGCGCCGGGCGCTGCACGAGGCTCTCTCCTTGTCCTGGGAGTCCGCAGAAGCCGGCCGCCTTCGCCCAGTATCTGCGATTCTCGAAGAACTGCACCAGCGGCGGTGAGCCTCCAGGTTCGAACCACACCTGAGGCTGATGTCCAGATCGGTTGATAGCTAATCCATCGATGCGAACTAGTTCTGGTACGCTCGCGGAGCTGCCACATGGTCCGCTGTCACACTGGTTGTCACGGGCAACCGCGGCAAGAATGAAGACTGAAGCTGAGATTGTCTCGGAGATCACCGAACGGGTGCGAGCGGAATTGCCGCTCCTGGCCGAGCATCTCCAGAGGTGGCTGCAAGCTCACCAAACGCACCCCCGGCCAATCAGCGCCTGGTCCGATCTCAAAGGTACACACCAGGTGCAAGTGTGGCTGGTGACGGATCACAGTGGCGACAGCGACGCCAACTCGCGGGTCGTCTACGACGTCGCAGGGAAGATGTTCGGGCTGGTCATGGAACTGCGGGAGGGCATGCTGTGGTACATGGGCGCATACGGTTCTCTCGCTGAGACGGTCGACAGCATCTAGCAGCTCCGAGACTGGGCGCAGCACGACAGCCCACGGGCCACGACGGCGCGGTCCTCGTCGTCGTCCAACACTCCAGTCCCTCCGCGACACGACCCGCAGCCAGCACGCGTGCCGCGAGGCTCTCAGCACTCAACTCGGTCTGACGGTCGGAGCGCTCATCGAAAGGGCACGCGCTGGGCTGTCGCTACGCCCGCATTGACGCAGGGTAGTGCTGCCCATGAATCGAGCGCGCAAGTTCCCAGTCGTTAGCCATTCCTTCTGCATCCCGGTACACCTCGTAGAAGAACACAACGTCTCCGATCGCCGGGTGGAACGGACTGTAGTCCTTCAGCGCCACGCGGTACCGCTCGCCCGTCCAGAGCCGCATTTCGACTCTGCGATCCACCAAATAGAGACTCGGCGACTCGCCCGCGAAGTCGAAGTCGAGAGTCGCGACGTCAGGCTGACGGCAAAACGCTGTTTCTACAGAGGTCAGAGGCAGCGTCAACGACGCCATGACGTGCTCAACTCGGCTGCCCAGCGCAGTGATCACCTCCAGAAAGGGCTCCCGCAGCTTGGGCAGCACTACCCGCGGATCGGCGCCTAGGTCCGGGATGAGGGCGTCCAGATGAATGTGCATCGGGTTGGTTGGCGTCAACTCATCGAGTGCGTTCTCAACCCATCGGTTGATTTGCTCACTCATGTGCTCAGTCATCTATCGCGGCGGCTGCAACCAACTCGCCAGCCATCGCCGTCAGTCCCATATACTCCGTTCATGACCCGCACGCTGGACGCCGCGATCGCAAACTGGCGGCGCTTCGCACCGGACGAGCAGGACCGAGTCGGCCGCTGGCTTCTTCATGAACTCGCGGACGACGAGCAGTGGACCAGGAAGTTCGAGACTTCGCAGGATCCGCTCAGCAAGCTCGCCGGTGAAGCGCGCTGCCGATCGAGCTGGCGGCCGGGTCAACGACGTCGATCCAGACCGGCTGTGAAGTGGCGCGCGACTCCGCGCTTCTGGGCAGCGTTCGACGACCTTCCTGAACGCGCCCGTGACGCTGCGGGCAAGGCGTACCGGCTGTTTCGAGAAAATCCAAGCCGTCCGAGCCTGCAGTTCAAGAAGATTCACACTCGGGAGCCGATCTACCCGGTGTGCGTCACTCTGGCATACCGAGCTGTAGGGCTGCTCGAAGCAGACGAAATCATTCGGCTCTGGAGTTGGCACTACCACGCGCGGCGGGTCGAGTAGATTACTTCCGGTCCTTCCGCGGCATTCAGATATTGGAACCCGCCGCCAGCCTCCACGACGAATGGTTCCATTAAACCGGCAATCTGGTCCCACGATTCGAGACTGCGCTTCCATTGAAACGTCGAATTTGATTTGTCTTGTTCGACACCAAAGTCGACATCAGATGACGCAGCCGTGAACGTGAGACCACCAGGATTGTTGAGGAATGCCAACTCATGCAACCGCACTAGGCGGGTCGTGCCGGCTGCAAGTGCCTGGAAGATTCGATGCAACTCGGCCCGCTCAGATATGTCCCCGCCGTGGAGCACTAATAAGGGGAGGCCGCGATCGCCGTCTTCAAAGTACTCGAGGGTCATTTCGTGCACATCCTGTGCTGCTGGCTGAATCCCAGTCCGGAAGCGCCGGCATGCGGCGAGCCCACGGATCGCTGCCCTGGCTGCCGATCGCCGCGATGCGGCTCGCCGATTCTTTACGCCTGACCGACGCGGCCGTGACCGCCGCTTCCCGGAGCTGTGAAGGCGAGGACAGGCTTCGCAGGAGGAGCTATCGGTGCCGCTGCTCGAGTTCCTTCAGGATCTCGGTTCGTGCAGTCGGCCAACTGGTCGGCTGAACGCGGCCTTCGGCGACCTCCCGCGAGCGTCGTTCCAACTCAGTCGCCCATGCAGCGGCAACCTCATCGCCTGGCTCCTCGAGGCTGGAGAGCAGTTCCTCCGCCACGCGAGCGCGGTCAGCACGAGCGAGGCGCAGGACCTCGGCAAGCAGCTCGTCCGTCGACATGGGGTCAGTGTAGCATCGCCGTGAGCCTCACCGATTCAGCGAGGCTCAGCGGTGTTGAAGACATCTAACAGCCGGGAGGATCGAAACGAGGCGCGATCCTCGCAATGAGCTAGTCCGCGGCATCATGCGGTGTTGCCGTCCATCGGCGGGCCTCAGCCATGATGGTGCTGGCGAACCATTGGCGATCACCCGGTCGATCCTCCGCTTCGCTTTCGGCGTAAATGAACGCATCGAAGTCGTGGAAATGATCCCCTACCGTTCGAGAGATGACGCCAAGCGTTCTCGCGGCTCCGAACGGATCGCCACTGTCGTCGATCAGTTTGCGGCACACAGCCCGTGCCACGATGTGCGCAGCCCGGACGCGCGATGGTAGCAACACGTGCTGTTCGCTCAGGGCATCGCCGAACAGGCGGAGTTGATCGGCCAGGTCGTGGATGCCGTAGACCATCTTCCGAATGGCATCCGACTCCCGCGAGGTCCCAAAGGCTTCGAGCGCGAGGTCGGCGACATCGTCGGCCTGATCAAGCCAAGCACCCAGAGGGCGGCTGCTGTTTCCCAGGTCACTGGAATATCCATCACATTCCCTCGGACGGGACTATTTGGACGTCGGCAGGACTACACCACCATCCACTCCGACGGGGCTGTGAGCGTCTCGTCGAAACGGCTCAGGCGCTATGTCAGAGCTCCGCAACCGACCTGAAGAACAGCTTCATGTTGTTGAGCGTCCTCGGTCGAAAAAGATCGGCCGCAACCGGGGGCTCAGGCGCGTCTCCGGGAGTCGAGCCGAAATCGGTAGCCTGCGCGACGGCCGCGACAAAGTTCAGCGCATGGCGAACGAGGAACGATGCGCATCTGAAGGGCTCATCAGTATCCGAGCCGGATCGAGGACGAAAATCCCCATGGCGGCTGGATCTGTAGCACCGGGGAGGCGCTTCAGAATCACCTGGGCGTCCTCGCCACCGAGTGGCAGGAGACCGACAGCGCCTGTGGCTGGCGACGAGTGGCCCATATCCCCAAGTGGGTCAGCGTGAATCCTGTTCCTGATCGTGCCCAGTGCCAAGAGGAAATCGTGGTGAACCCCGATTTCGACTAGATCGCAGAGTGTGCCCGCGCCCTTGGCGCGGAGTCGTTTCATGAAATCGCGATTCTTGTAGCTTGCGTATTTGGGCTGGACCGATACGTTATAGATCTGCCTTACGACTCGAGTCTGCGCGTCGATCGCCCCCTGAAGGAGAAGCGTCAGATAGTCGAAGTGGTAGGCCATTCGATCGCGGTCGTCGGGTCTCGCTGGCCGAAGAATAACCGTCCAAGCTCATCTTGAGCTTGGAGTGCGCGAATACACCTCGTCCGGATCGCCGCACTGAGCGTACTAGCGACCCTGTTCCTGTTCGCGGCTGCCTTCATGAAAGGCCAAAGCTCCGGCAGCAGGGAACGGAGCAGCACCAAGTAAAACAGGCCACGATTGAACGTCTTCTGGCCGAGATCGCCAGCGTCGTAGATGAACGTTCCACGGCTACGCAGATAGAGATGAACCAGGGGTAATGCCAGGGACGGGCGCAGAATGTTCGCGTTGTCAGTCGCCGCGCTTAGTTGAAGCAGATCGCTGTCGGTCGTTACCAACAAGTCATGGCCGAATCGCTCGTGTGCCGCGAAGAGCAACTCGCTGTCAGACATCGGCCGTCGAATCCAGTCCGAGAGGGCTGTCGCTGCGACCCGGCCAAGATGGTCGCAGCATTCAAACGTGTAGCAGTCTCCTTGCTCGTTTGGCGTCCACTTTGGCGGGTGCACGTGCCAGTCGTGCTTCTGAATCCACTCGTGCGCGGCGAGGCAACGGAGGAGCTCGAGTGCCTCCCGATCCTCTTCCTCCATGGTGGACACGTCACAAATGAACGTTAGACGAAGTTCGCGGACAGCCTCTTGAGACGCACTGAATGGCGCCAGCCGTTGGGGAAGGGAGTGCTTCCAGGTTGGACGACGAAAGAGTCCGTTTGGCAAGGTTCCGTCAGAATATCGCGGCGTCCAGCATGGGCCCGCCATTTCTGCGGTCAGCCAGTGGCAGTGGGCGGTAGTCACCCTGTCGCCTGTGGAACTACAAGAGTGTGTTCCACCCCGACCCACAGTGCACCTATGGCGCCGGTAACGGCGGCGCCAGTTCGGGAACAAGACGCGGCTTTCCCGACACATGGACGCCGGTACCGTCGAGGGCTGGATCGACCCCGGGGTGTACGAACACATTTCCCCGGTGACCTGCGCGTTCCTACGACCCGTTCCATGCCACGTACCGGTTGCACCCCATGAAATTCCATCGCCTGTCGGAGCGGGGCACGCCGTTGTTTACGGCGCGGAGCACGGGCGCCGATAGTCGATTCGGCAAGCTCTCGGATAGGCTAGCGGGGTTCCGTCAACATCAAGAAGTGCTGGATCAACGGGCACGAGGAGTCCGAATCTTGAGCCTCGAACACTTTCGGGAAACCCTGCCAAACGGCTTGCACGACGCTGAGCTGGTCAGCCTGCACGTCGACTATGCACTCCGCGAAGCCACGCTGCGCGTCAACGTCGACGTCAAGGTGCACGATGACACGCCCGAGCCATCAGCGCCTTCCTACATCGCGGCCACGATTCGGTTCAGCGACGTAGTGTTTGTGGTGATAGACCCGCCGGCCGGATTTTCCCCGGCAGGGGAGCTATCGTCGATCGACGCCGGAGACGGCCAGCCAAAAACCGCTCCAATCGCTTTGCCGCCGTTGCCTCCGGCAGCCTTCCTGTCGTGGTTCTACGTATACGATACGAACAGTTTTATACGCCTCGCGGCGGGAGCTGTGTCGCTCCAACTCGCAGAGCCAAAGTCGAACACACGTTGAACCCGTGAGCCAGGTCTTCCAGTTCAGTCGAACGGAAGATTCGCGCTATGGAGAGGCCGATTGAGGCCCTTGAACGCGTGCTGAAAGGTTGCTAGACCTGATGTCGAGAAACGATGAATTCGTCGCCAAATACCTGGTTTTAGCCAACCGGCTTTCAGAGATCGCGACGATCGAGAGAAACAGTGGGCGAGACAACGAACCCGAGTCCGAAACCCTCGCACACGCGCTCGTCGATATCGACGAGGTCTGTCGAAACATCACGCGGACGGTGATGCCCCGTCTGATGGCGACGTCGGCCACAGACTCCGATATTCTGGATGCCCTAACCGAGCTTGGAGAGCTGTTCCGAGAGCTGTTGTACCACGTTCGGGACCCCTACCATTTTCGCTATCTTCCCGGATGCGAGAATGGCAACAACGACAGCACTGTTGATCTTTCGAACGAGTGATCGGCACGGGTGGAGGCGCTGGGCGCGGCCCTGAAGGGCACGGCGCTCAATGGGCCCTGAGGGTCGCCGCGGACACCAGGGATTGTCATGTTCTACGTCTCCCGTATGGCCATTCCTTCCCGTCGTCGGGCCCGTCTTTTTCTGGAATGGCTGAGGCCGCGAGGGGGGCCGCGACAAAATACGGTGGTTGGCCACGCCCACGAACGCTAAGTGGTGACACGAAATTGACGTCGAGCCAGCAGTCGCCTCAGAGCGTCCTCCGGCAAGCTCTCAAGGCCGACGACTTGCAGCTGAAACCTCCACCGAAGGGCGCGGCGTTCTGTGCCGCGCACGGAACGAACTTAGCCGGCGTCGGTGATGGAGCGGGGGCGTGAGCAACCCCCCCGATTTGGCCGACTGTCCTCCCTGGAGGCCGGTCGGGGGTTGCTCACGCCCCCCTTCCGGAGCCCGTCGAAAATGTTTAGAACACACTTGGCAGCAGGCGATTGTCGCGCCGGTAAACACGCGGGCGTCGGCGACTCAATCACGCGTTGAGCGGCGGTTCGATGCATCTCCTGTCGCATCGAGCGTCGCGCCACACAGGCGACGTTCCCGACACCATCAATCGACACAGTGATCCACGGAGGGGAACAGCAGGGGGAACACCGGGGGGGAACAGGGGCCCGCGCGAGGTGTTCCCCCTCTGCGTCACACCACTCCACCATCGACTCGAGCTGCGTGGATCGCAGCCGCACGCGAGGCTCCCCGACGTCAACTACAAGCAGCGCTGCGACTTGTTGGACAACGCCTCGGTCGGCGTTCTTTGCCGACCGCACGAGTTGCTTGTTCGTCGGCGAGGCGGTCAATGGCAGTACCGTGGCGTGAGCGACCACGCGATTACACCGTTGGGCCGCCAAGCCCGCGGCCAGCGTGTGGTCGCTCACGCCACGCTGTCCAGTCAGCGCCGAGTGACTGGCAGCCTCGCGAGCGTCAGTGCAATCTCGGAGTTTGCCGACTCAGAATCCGTATCGGAACCGAGGCCGATTCTTTGCTCGATCCGCGTGTGGATTGTCCCGGCCGTCGAACTTGATTCTGAGGTCCGCGGACGCGCCGTCAAGGCGCTCCGCGTTGCTCCGCCCGCGCTGACGCGCGGCTGGCGGCCTTGACCGCGACGCCCGCGAACCTCGGAGTGGCAATCATCGACGGCCTCGCAGACCTCTTGACCGCATCCATCGCCGGCGGTATTCTCAAACTCTCTTCGACGGTTGCGCTCGCGCAACCCCCTCTGCATCGACCGATGCAGAGCGCACGAACCGGCGGCCTCAGGCCCCGGTTCGTTCTCTTCTGCGACACACGTTCTGGTTGATCACTCGCGCGACGACACGTCGGCGAGTCATGCAATCGATCCGGGTCCGGGCTGTGACCCCAGGTCACAGTCCGAGATCCGTCGTCATGACTCGTCTGCGCTTGGAGGTACGTCGTGCGATCCACTGTCGAAAATCGAATCAGCGGCTTCGGCGATGAGAGTTCGTCTGCCGCTCGCCCTGGCCAAACGCTTCCAATGCTGCTGACCGTCGACGAAGCCGCGACGTTGCTGCGCACCACACGCCGTGCAATCTACGCGATGATCGAACGGCGCCAGTTGCCAGGCGTGATCCGCATTCGCCGACGCGTCCTGTTCCGCGCGGACGACCTGCTACACTGGCTCGACCAGAAGCGCGCGCCATCGCCGGAGGAGTAAACGGCGATGAGCATTACGTTACGACCGTATCGAAGCGGGGGATGGGAGGCCGACATCACGATCCGGCTTCCCGACGGCAGTCAATATCGAGAGCGGAAACGCGCGGCCCGTTTCTCGAAATCGTCGGCGCAGCGATGGGCGCAGGACCGCGAGCGGTACCTGCTGCAACACGGCCCGCCGGCGGCGAGCAGGGAGGTGCCCACACTCGAGACGTTCGCGCCGAGATTCGTCGACGGGCACGCACGGGCGAACCGTCACAAGCCGAGCGGCATTGCCAGCATCGAATCCATCCTGAAATGGCATCTGGTGCCCACGCTCGGTCCCAAGCGTCTCGACGCGATCACGAACGAACAGGTGCAGCGTCTGAAGCTGGCGCTGGCGGCGCGCGCACCGAAGACCGTCAACAACGTGCTCACGGTCCTGAGCACGTTGCTCAAGAAGGCGGTGGAATGGGGCGAGCTCGAGCGGCTGCCATGCGTCGTCAAGTTGTTGCCGAATCCCAAGAAGACCATGGGGTTTCACGACTTCGATCAGTACGAGCGTCTGCTGATCGTCGCGCGCAAGCGCGGCACGGACGCGTATCTGATGGTGCTGGCGGGCGGTGATGCGGGGTTGCGGCTCGGGGAGATCATCGCGCTGGAATGGCGTGACATCGACCTGGCGGCGCGCCGACTCGCCGTTGAGCGTTCCGACTGGCAGGGACACGTCACGGTCCCGAAAGGCGGACGGTCACGCCAGCTCCCGATGACGCAGCGACTGACGGCGGCATTGAAGGCCGTGCGTCATCTGCGGGGGGAGCGCGTGTTGTGCTTGGCGGATGGATCGCCGATCACCCGTGACCGGGTCATCAAGGCCGTACGGGGCGCTCAGCGCGTCGCGGGGATCGAGCAGGGCGTGCACATCCTGCGGCACACGTTCTGCTCGCACCTGGCGATGAAGGGAGCACCCGCGCGGGCTATCCAGGAGCTCGCCGGCCACGCGGACCTGTCGACCACGCAGCGCTACATGCACCTGAGTCCCGCGGCAACGGAAGACGCGATCCGGTTGCTCGACGGACGACAATCCGGGCTCGAACCGGTCGAGAATTTTGGAGACATTCTGGACACTCGAGAGGCCGCGTCCGGAAGTGATTGAGAGGGAAGGAGATAGTGGAGCGGGCTACGGGGATCGAACCCGTCTAGCTGGCTTGGGAAGCCAGAACATTACCACTATGCTAAGCCCGCCCTGAAGGGACCGATCGTAGCATTTTCGGCCCGCCAAACGGAAGCGGCGCGGCCAAGAGTGGGGCTCTTGTCGTCGCGCCGCCCTCGGTCACCATGGGCGGCTCACATCCGGCGGTGGCGGTGAGACGGACCAGCTCCGCGCGGCGGTTCCGTTCGCGCTGGCTCTCATCTTCGCCAAACGTCAGCGGGCGGCGCGTCCCGCATCCCGACGCCTTCAACCGACCGCGTCCGACGCCTCGTTCTATCAACCAGTCCACGACGGCGCCGGCCCTCCGTGCAGACAGGGTCTCGGGCGCAGGCTCACGCGCATCGGCAAAGGCCTTGACCAGCAATGTCAAACCGACGTCCCGATTGAGCTCCGCGAGGACCGCTTCGAGCGGCGCCCGAGCGGCTGGCAACACTGCCGCCTGATTGGCGGCGAACCGAATCTCGCCGCCTCGAAACGCGCCGGTCGCAACGGCCAGCCGGCGCCGCCGTTCCAGCTCGGCTCCGTACGGTGATCTCGGATCAATCGCAGGCGGTGGTTGAAAGGACAACGGTGCCGCACTCAACAGTGCAAGGGCATCGAGGTCCTGTTCGACCGTGCCACGGGATAGCCGGAAGCCGATCTCCGCCACGTCGAGCTGCCCGAGCCAGGTACCGCGAACCGCGGCCGCGCTTCCCGGAGCCCACTCTCTGAGTCGCGCCGCGACGGCCGGCGTGACGGCGCCGATGTCGAGCACCGACACGACGTGCGTCTCCCCGGGGAGCCGCGCATCGAGCAGGTGAATGAGACTGCTGGGGAAAACAACTCTCCGGCCGATGTGTGCGCCGCCGATGAACACCAGCGCCCGTCTCCCGTGCTTCCGGATCCGATCCTGGACGGTCCGCGCGAAGAACGCGTCACGCCAATCGTTCATGTCTTCGTCCGCGGGGCTGGTGACGGCGGCCCAGTCGATTGGCGGATCGCCAAGCCACACCCTGATCTTCCGTCCGGGCTCGAGACCCAGATTGACGTCCCGCACGACGGCCAGCATCTGCGCGTACATTGCCAGGTCCCAGATCCCGCTGATCTGGGTGGTCTCGCGCCAGATCCGGGACAAGACATCCGGCAGGACGTCGTCGCCCGCAACGTACCGATCGACGACATCCTGATACCGTGCGTTCCCGAACTCGACCACGATGTCGGAGACCAGAGCCTGAAATGCGGAGTCCCGGACCAGCGCCGCGAACAGCGCTTGCGACTCCGCGTTGCCATGCATCTCACTCAATGCCACCAGCGGGTACTTCTGGAATGCGCGAACGATGTATGACGGCGCCGGCAGGAGCTCGATGTCGCCAGGCGCGACGAGAGGAGCAGTCGAGCAGCCGGCGAGCACGACGCATCCGGCCGCGCCGACCATGGCGAAGCGGAGGAATGAGGTGTAGGATTTCGCATCTCGCGGATACGGCACGTGCGGTCCTGACTTACCAAAGAGGCAGATCATGCCAGAGAACAGACGCCGCGGCGCACTCTACTCCCGCCGGGACTTCGCCAGACTCGCGCTCGTCTCGCTCCCGTCGGCGAGTCTGCTCCGAGGCGCACCCGCCTTCGGCGGTCAGACGAAGCCGAGCTCGGTCTGGGGCGGTGTGCCGTTCGGCATCTTCGCGCCGTATCGGTTTGGTCCTGAAGCGTCAGATCTCGAGGGCGCCCTCAAGGCGCTGGTCAACTTCGGCGTGAGCCAGACCGAGCTGAGCAACGCCATCGTCGAACGCCATCTCGGGGCGCCGCAACCGGCCGGGCGGGGAGGCGGCGGTGGGGGCGGACGCGGCACGCAGACGCCCGAGCAGCAGGCAGCGGCCCGAGCGGCGGCCGAACAGTTGACCGCCTGGCGGACGTCGGTGCCGATCGACAAGGTCAAGGCGGTCCGTCAGATGTTCGACGCCGCCGGCGTCAGCATCTACGCCTACCGGTTGACGCTGCGAGCCGATATGCCCGATGCGGAGTACGACTACACGTTCAACGCCGCGAAGGCCCTCGGCGCGACTCAGATCACGATGGAACTGCCGGCGGATCGGGCCGTCTCGCAGCGCATCGGTGACTTCGCCGCCAGGCACAAGATCAACGTCGGCTACCACCTGCATACGACGGCGACGATCACGGCCTGGGACGAGGCGATGGCGCAGTCGCCGCGTAACGGGTTGCAGCTCGACATCGGTCACTACGTCGCCGGCACGGGCATCAGCCCGGTCCCGCTGATCGAGAAGCACCACGCCCGCATCTTCAGCATGCACCTGAAGGATCGCAAGCGCGCCGGCCACGATCAATCGGAGAACATGCCCTGGGGGGAGGGGGACACGCCGATCAAGGACGTGCTGCAGGTGTTGAAGAAGAACCGGTGGGCGATTCCGGTGGGCATCGAATTCGAGTACCCGGTTCCGCCAGGATCGACGTGGGACGCGGAGATTGCCAAGTGCGTCAACCCGTACGGAAAAGACGCGCTCGGCGGGGCGTGACTTGTCCGCCGTAGCTTTAGCGAAGGTGGAAGACCGCCGCACGCAGCCTTCCGGGTCTTCGACTGGCTCAGGGCCGTCCTGAGCTCCGCCGAAGGACGGCTGAAGCCGGAAGCCACACGGGTGTGTTCAGCTCCGGATGAACGCCAGCACCTCGTCGCGCTTCTCTTCCATCAGATCTTCGTTCGTCGCTTCCAGGTTCAGCCGCAGCAGCGGCTCGGTGTTCGAGGCCCGCACGTTGAAGTGCCAGTTGTGGAACTCGACCGAGATGCCGTCCAGGCTATAGACCCGACCCTCGGTGTACATCGCCGACAGGCCGTCCATCTTCTCCTCCGCCGAGCTGCCGTCCTTGAGCCGCGTGTTGATTTCCCCCGAGATGAAGTACTTCTCGCGCAGCGGCGCCAGCAGCTCGGCGAGGGTCTGGCCCTTCCTCGACATCAGCTCGAGGATCAGCAGCGCCGGGATGAAGCCGTTGTCCGCGTAGTAGAAATCGCGGAAGTAATAGTGGCCGGTCACCTCGCCGCCGAAGACGGCGTTCTCTTCGCGCATCCGGCGCTTGAAGAAGGCGTGGCCGACCCGGTTCATCAGCGCGGTCCCGCCGTACTTCGCCACCACGTCCTTGACCGCGTGGCTGGCGCGCACGTCGTAGAGCACCTTGGAGCCGGGATTCTTGATCAGGAAAGCTTCGGCCAGGAGCGCCGTCACGAAGTCGCCGGCGACGAACTCGCCGGTGCCGTCGATGAAGAACACGCGGTCAGCGTCGCCGTCCCACGCGATGCCAATATCGGCCTTCTCCGCAATCACCCGTTCGACGATGTCGCGGCGGTTCTCTTCGATCAGGGGATTGGCTTCGTGGTTGGGAAAGGTGCCGTCGACCTCCATGCTCAGCCCGGTGGTTCGGCAGGGCAGCTTCTCGAACAGCCGCGGCGCGACCATCCCGGCGATGCCGCTGCCGGCATCGAGCACGACGTTGAATGGCGTGATGATCGACGGGTCGATGAACCCGAGCACCTGCTCGACGTAGTCGTCCAGCACGTGCTTGTGCGACAGGCCGCCTGGCTGGGCGGCTTCGGGCGGCAGCCGGCCGGCGGCGATCATGTCGCGGATGTCCCCGATGCCGGCGTCGCCGCTGAGCGGAAACGCCTCGCGCCGCACCATCTTGATGCCGTTGTATTCCTTCGGGTTGTGCGACGCGGTGATCTGGGCGCCGCCGTCGAGGCCGTCGCGCGCCACCGCGTAATACATCATGTCGGTGCCCATCATCCCGTAGTCGACGACGTCGGCGCCCTGGGCGCGGGCGCCCTCGATGAAGGCCGCCGCCACCGACGGCGAGGACACGCGCATGTCGCGCGACACCGCAATCCGCTTGGCGTCGAGATACGCCACGAAACCGCGGCCGATCTGCCGGGCGGCCTCTTCGTTGACCTCCGACGGATAGAGCCCGCGTACGTCGTACGCCTTGAAGATCGAAGGATTGATGCTCATAGTTTGCTGTAATCGGTGATGACCGTCTTGTCGCCCAGCACCGCGCCGGCCTCGATCACGGCATTCCGGCCAATGTGGCAGTGGCGCCCGAGAATCGATCCGGCGATCTGCGCTTCACGGCCGATCCAACCATTCGGCCAGATGATCGACTCCTCGATCACGGCCGCCTCCTCGACGTGGGTCTGCCGGCCAATCACCGAGTAGGGGAGCACCCGCGCGCCCGCCTTGACCACCGCACCTTCATCGATGAAACACGGGCCCTGGAGCTCGACGCCGTCCTCGACCCGCGCGCCCTCGGCGACAAACGTGGTCGCGGCGCTTCCAGAGAAGGGGGGCGCATGATAGCGGCCGTCCATGATGTCCTTGTGCACCTGCAGGTACTTCGCCGGCGTCCCGATGTCGATCCAGTAGCCGTCGTAGACGTAGGCCACGAAGGTCTCGCCGCGCTCGATCAGCGACGGGAAGAAGCTGCGCTCGATCGACCAGGCGGTGTCCTTCGGGATCCGATCGAAGGTCTCCGGCTCGAGCACGTAGATGCCGGCGTTGATGGTGTTGCAGGTGATCTCGTGCTCGCCCGGCTTCTCGAGGAAGCGCTGGACGTTGCCCTCGCGGTCGGTCTCGACCAGGCCGTAGGCGCGCGGATTCTCCACCGGCGTGAGCACGATCGTCGCCTTGGCTTTCCGCTCGCGGTGCAGCCGCAGCACGGCGCCGAGGTCGACCTGGGTCAGCACGTCGCCGTTGAAGACGACCACCGACTCGGTGAGCTGATCGCCGGCGTAGCGGATCGCGCCGCCGGTGCCGAGCGGCATCGGCTCCACGACGTAGCGCAGCCGCAGCCCCAGCCCATCGCCCTCGCCGAAAATCTCCTCGATCCGGCGCGGCTGGTAGTTCAGGCTGAGAATCGCCTCGTCTATGTCCGGCACCTGTCGGAGCAGGTCCAACTGGTAATAGAGGAACGGGCGGTTGAAGATCGGAACGATCGGTTTGGGCGTGTGGACGGTGAGCGGACGCAGGCGTGTGCCCTTGCCCCCGGCGAGCAGAATGGCCTTCATGTCGAATCACGATGATACCCCTTCGACTCGCGCCGCGCACCCGTTGACACGCGGCGCTCGCTCAGGGCAGGCCCGTGTCCTGAGCGAGCCGCACTCTTTCGGGGCGAGTCGAAGGACCTGTCCCGAGCGAGCCGCACTCTTTCGGGGCGAGTCGAAGGATGAGAGACAATACCGTCACATGAATTTGCCGAACGCGCTGACGCTCGGCCGGATCTTCCTGATCCCGCTGCTGGTCGTCGTGCTGCTCACGAAGTTCGAAGGGCCGGTCGTGTTCGGGGTCCGGAAGGAATTCGTGGGGGCGGCAATCTTCGGGCTGGCCTCGCTCACCGACTGGCTGGACGGCTATCTGGCGCGAAGCAGGCAGCAGGTGACGGTGCTCGGCCAGTTGATGGATCCCCTGGCCGACAAGCTGCTGATCACCGCTGCGCTGGTGTCGCTGGTGCAGATGGATCTGGCGCCGGCGTGGATGGTCGCCGTGGTGCTGGGGCGGGAATTCGCGATCACGGTGCTGCGCAGCCTGGCCCACTCGCGAGGGGTCGCCATTCCGGCGTCGCCCCTCGGCAAGTTCAAGATGGCGTCCCAAGTCACCGCGGTCCTGCTGCTGATCCTCGCCAGCGACGGACCGCCGCTGGTCCTGACCCTTGGCCGGATTGCGTTGTGGGTGGCGGTCCTGACCGCGGTGGCCTCGGCGGTGGACTACTACCGCCGCTTCAATCACGTGCTCACGGGAAGATAGGAGATAGGAGGTAGGAGGCAGGAGGTCGCGCTCGAACCAGCGAGGTGAAAATGGCTGCAACGAGCTGGTTGCGGCGTGTCCATCCCGTTGTTCGAAGCAGCCCTCCTACCTCCTGACAAGCATTCACTCAGCGGTGAATAGCCACCAGGTCTCCGACGTACACCGCGTCGATTGACTTATCGACGCGGAGCACAGACGACTCGGGCTGGACCGAGTAGACGGTGGCCGTGCCGACGGTCAGCACCGGGCCGCCATCGACGGTCCGGCGGAACACCGTGATCTGCTGCCCGGGACGCAGGCCGTGGTCGCTGCCACGGTCGGCGACCATGAAGCTGCCGGGCGTCCCCATCTGCCGCCGCTCGGCGCCGAGAATCAGCCGGCCGGGATGGGCGAAGTCCGGGCTCGTCCCCACCTGCGCCGTCGGGGTGACCGGACGATGATAGCGCTCGAGATAGTCCCCTTCGGAGATGGCGTCGCAGTTGTAGGTCACCACCGCGATCGAGGCATCAGCCTGCGCCTCGACGATCTGCACCGCGCCGGCGGCGTGAATGCTGATCAAATAGACGCCGGCTTGACCTTCGGTTGCCTTGTCGTCGACCACCCGCCTCACGAAGAATTCGTCGCCCGCCTGGAGGCCCTGCGCGGTGCCGCCGCGGATGATGACCGCGTCGCCGACGGCGAAGGAGGTCTTGTAGCGATCGCGTCCCGCGATGACGGTCAGGGGAGTGGCGGGGCGGACCAGGGGCGAAGCCGGAGCGCACGCCACGTCCCGGTCCAGCCCGTTCAGCAGCGCCGCTTGTGGCTGCTGCGCCCGAGCCGGTACGGCGGTCCCGACCAGCACTGTGGCCGCTGTCGCCACCACGACGATCGCCGCGATACGAGCATCTGACCTCATAGCGTCGCTCCTGATTTCTTGTCCATCTGCGCGCGGATCTCGGTCACCCGCGCTTGCGCTTTCAGCAGGAACTCGCTCTGTTCGAATTCCTTGATGAGCCGGTCGTAGTAGGGCAGCGCCTCAGCCGGCCTGTTCACCTTATCGAACGAGTCGGCGAGGTAGAACAGCGCGGCGTCGCGCTTGGTGAACTGAGGATCCTTATCGAGCAGCCCCTTCAAACGCTCGATCGCCCCGGGATACCACTTGGTCCGGTGGTATTGCACGCCGACGCCGAGCTCGTGCTCGCCGATCCGGTCCCGGGCCGCCCGAAGCTGCTTCTGCGCCTCCGGGAACAGCTTGCTGCGCTGTTCGTTGGGGAAGCGATCGAGGAAGACGCTGAGCTCTCGGATGGCCTCCAGCGTTTCGGTCTGATCGCGCATCGGATCGCGCATCTGGTAGAAATGCGACATCCCCAGCTTGTACTGGGCATAGTCGGCCCGCGCGTGCGTGGGGTAGAACGAGAGGAACTCGCGGAACTCGTTGATCGCCAGCACGTAGCTCTCGGTCGTCGCCTCGCCGAGATAGGTGTCGCCGATGCCGAGCTTGGCGTCGCCCCGGAACTGGCTCTGCGGGTAGCTGTCGACCAGCTGCCGGAAGTACTCGCGTGCGGTGAACCAGTCCTTGTCGTTCAATTCCGCGGTGCCACGCTCGAAGAGGAAGCGATCGGGATCGGGGGTGCCCTGCGGCGGCCGGCGCGGCGCGCTGGCACACCCGGCCGCCAGCGACAGCGCCACGATCGCCGCCAGCCGCGGCAGCGTCATCCCGAACCGCCGCCGGGCGCCGCCGCCCGTTCGAAGCAGGCCGCCTGCTACAGAAGCGCCGGTGTTGTCGAAAGCCATCGATACTCCGATTCCAGTCCCTGTTCGAGCGACACCATCGGGCTGAAGCCCAGATCCTCGCGGACCAGCGCGGTGTCGGCGTATGTGTCCCGCATGTCGCCTTTCTGCACCGGCTCGCGCCGCACGGTCACCCGGCGGCCGACGATCCGCTGCACGATCTCGAGGACTTCGTTCACGGTCACCCGCGAGCCCCCGCCAATGTTGTACGCGCGCCCCGGCACGCCGGTCTTCGCCGCGGCAATCGTCGCCGCGACCGCGTCCCCCACGAACGTGAAATCCCGCGTCTGCTCCCCGTCGCCATAGAGCACGATCGGCTCGCCACTCATCGCCGCGCGCAGGAACCGGTGGAACGCCATGTCCGGACGCTGGCGTGGTCCGTAGACGGTGAAATACCGGACCGCGACCGCCGGAACGCCGTAGTTCGCGAAATACAGATGACAGAGCTGCTCCGCCGCCAGTTTGGTGACACCGTACGGGGACACCGGCTGGGGCAGCGCGTCCTCCCGCATCGGGATCGCGGCGTTGTCGCCGTAGATCGACGAGCTCGAGGCATAGACGAACCGGCTGAGGGGCAGATCCACGCAGGCCTCCAGCAGCCGCTGCGATGCATCGACATTGTTGTCGGTGTACACACGAAAATCGCGGCCCCAGCTCCGCCGCACTCCTGCCTGGGCGGCGAGATGGAACACCGCGGTCGCGCCCTGCAACAAGGGTGACAAATCGACGTCCTGAATCCGTCCCTCGACGAACCGGAAGCCCGGCCGTTTCCGGTTGACGTCCAGGTTCGTCCCCTTGATCGCCCGGGCGTAGTAATCGGTGTAGGCATCCAGGCCAATCACCTCCGCCCCCTCGTCCAGAAGAGCGGAGACCAAGATGGGAGCCGATGAAGCCGGCGGCGCCCGTCACGAGCGCCCTCATGCGAACACCTGGGCGATCCGCTCAGGCAACCGGCAGGGCCGGCCTGCCGTATCCACCGCGGCATGCACGGTCCGGCCGGACGCCGCGACCGCCGATTCCCCCTTGAGCACCACCTCGTAGGTGAACTCCATCCTCACCGCTGACAACATTCGTCCCTCAGCCCTCACCTCCAGCTCATCGTCATACCTGGCGCCGCGGCGGTACTGGCAGTGCGCTTCGATGACCGGCAGCGACACGCCCGCCGCCTCCATTTCACGATAGGTCCACCCGAGCGATCGCAGCAGATCGGCGCGGGCCACCTCGAACCACACGAAATAGTTCGCGTAGTAGACCACCCCCATCTTGTCGGTCTCCGCATACCGCACCCGGACCTCGCTGATAGACGAGGGCATCAGGGTGAGGACGGAAGGGCGCTCATGCGTGGAGCCCGTGGGCGAGCTCACAGAGCTCGCGGGTGGCGCGCTCGGCGGCGCCGCCCGCGAAAATGGCGCTGCCGGCCACCAGGATGCCGGCACCGGCCAAGACGAGGCGCCCGGCATTCGAGTGATCCACGCCGCCGTCGACGGTGACCGGCGCCGAATTCCCGGCGCCGTCCAGCAGAGCCCGGACCGCGCGGATCTTAGACTCGCTGCGCGGGATGAAAGTCTGGCCGCCGAAGCCGGGATTCACCGACATCACGATCACCTGATCGACGTCGCCGGCGATCTCTTCGAGCGCGCCCACCGGGGTCGAGGGATTGAGGGCCACGCCAGCCTTGACGCCGCACGAGCGGATGAATTGCAGGGTCCGGTGCAGGTGGGGCAGCACCTCGACGTGGACCGTGATCCGCGACGCGCCGGCGTCGACGAACGCCCGGATATAGAGGTCGGGATTGTCGATCATCAGGTGCACGTCGAGCGGGACGCGGGCGACGCGCCGGATCGCCGAGACGACCGGCGGCCCCATCGAGAGGTTGGGCACGAAGTGGCCGTCCATGACGTCCACGTGGAGCAGCCCGGCGCCGCCGCGCTCGACCGCCGCGATGTCGTCGGCAAGCGCGGCAAAGTCGGCCGCCAGGAGCGAGGCTGCGATGATCGCCGCCATCGAGTGGCCTGTCTCGGTCATTTCTGCCTACCGGCTCACTTCGATGGAAATGGGCTCACCCGGCGCGATCTGGAAGCCGGCCTGTGGGCTCTGACGCAAGACAATCCCGGGAGCCACGCCCGGATAGGGATGGTCGCCGACCACCGTGGCCCGGAATCCCCGGGTCCGCAGAATCTCGGCGGCGCGGCTGCCGTCGACGCCAATCAGGTCGGGCATCACATAGCGGACGCCGCGCTCGCCGCGGTTGACCAGCAGCGCCACCTGCGCCGCACTGCTCTTTGGCGCGGGGAACTGCGCCACGATCGTGCCGGCCGGGTAGTCGGCCGAGCGAATCTCCGCCACCGATCCCAGCGCCAGACCTTCCTGCTGCAGCCGCAGCTGCGCGGTCCGCTCGGACTCGCCGCTCAGCGCCGGAATAGACGACGAGCGCGGCCCGGCGCTGACCCACACTTTCACGCTGCGCTCGCGGCGCGTCCGGACGCCCGCCGCGGGGTCCTGGATCACGATCTGCCCGGCCGGAACCTTGGGGTCCAGTCGCCGGCCTTCTTCCACCTTCAGATTCAATCCTGTCTCCGTCAGCAGCGCCGTCGCCTCGTTGACGGTCTTCCCGGCAAGGACCGGGACCTGCACCTCACGGGTCTTCAGCGCGACCCGCATCCCGATCGATGCCGATACCACATAGGTCAGGACCAGCGCGCCGACCAGGACCAGGAGCTTCCCGGCACTCCAGACGCGCGTCTTAAGAGCCATGAACAGAAAAGTTTAGCGCAATTATCGGTCTTTTAACAATGACGCCGCGAAGAACGCCTCGAGGCCGTCGCGGAACGGGAGCGTCCGGAGGTACCCGTCCGGGCCGACCAGCGCCGGCGCGGAGGGAAACGCCAGGGGCGCCCGCCGGAATCCGGGTTGCGCCTCGAGAAACCGGTCGACCACCTCATCGTTTTCCTCGACCTCGCTGGAACAGGTCGAGTAGAGGATGCGCCCCCCGACTCGGACAACGCTCGCGGCCGAGGCCAGAATGCGCAATTGCAGCGCCGCCAGCCCGGCGAGCTCGTCCGGAGAGCGCCGCCATTTGATATCGGGATCGCGCCGCATCGTCCCAAGGCCCGAACAGGGCGCGTCGATCAGGACGAGATCGAAGATCTCGCCAAAGGGAAGCGCGTGCGCGGCGTTGGCCTGGATCACGCGCACACACCGGGCACCAGCGATCCGGACGGTTTCCGCCAGCAGCTCCACGCGTTTTCGCCGGTACGTCCGACGAGATCAGCAGGCCACTGTCGCCCATGTCGGCGGCCATCGCGGTGGTCTTGCCTCCCGGCGCCGCGCACGCGTCGAGCACGCGCTCGCCGGCGGCCGCTCGCGCCACCACCCCCACGAGCTGTGAGGCCTCATCCTGCACGGCGAACAGCCCCTGGCCGGCGAGCGGGGTCAGCAGGGGATTGCCGCTGCGGATCACCAGGCCGTCCGGGGCGAAGGTGGTCGGGTCCGCCTGGACGCCGGCGGCTTGCAGGGTCTGCGCGAGCACATCGCGGCTCACCCGCAGCCGATTGGCTCGCAGCGTCAGCGGCGCGGCCGCATTGTTGAAACGGCACCACGCCTCGGCCGCATCGAACCCGTATCGGCGGCGCCACCGCTCGACCAGCCATCGCGGGTGCGACAGGGTCGTCGCGAGATAGTCGAGCTCGCCGTCGCGGTCGCCGGCCGTCCGGACCGGCAGCGGCAGCCGGCTGCGCTCGCGGCTGGCCCGCCGCAAAATCGCGTTCACAAACGAGGAACTGCTGCTCTTGCCGACCTTGCGGGTGAGCTGCACGGCATCGTTGACGGCGGCCGATGCCGGCACGCGATCCAGATGCAGCAACTGGAACAGGGTGAGCCGCAGGATGAGGACGACCTCTGCATCCAGCCGCTCGAGCGGCCGCCCGGCATAGACCGCGATCACACGGTCGAAGGCGGCCTGCCATCGCAGCGTACCGGTGGCGATTTCGCCGGCGAGCGCACGGTCGCGCTCGTCAGGCAGCGAGGTCCGGGCCCGGGCGAGCGCCGCGGGAAGATCGGCGGACCGCTGGTCGACCGCCCGCAGGGTCTCGTAGGCCGCCAGTCGGGCGGGGGCGATCACGAACGGAACTGCGCCCCGACGGTCAGCGGCCGGCCCGCGAGAAACTCGCGCGCGCTCATCACCCGCCGCCCTTCCGGCTGCAGCTCGAGAATCCGGAGCACTTCGTCGTCTCCCGCGGCGACCGCCAGCACATCCCCGGACGCCGAGACGATGGTGCCACCGGGTGCGTGCGCACGCTCACCGGTTCTGCGAGTGCGATGCAGCAGGTACCGTCGATCGCCGAGGTGCGCCGACACCAGCGGCCAGGGCTGCAGGCCGCGTACGAGATTGTGAATGCGGGCGGCGGGCAGGGTCCAGTCGATGGTGCCCTCGCTCTTGGTCAGCTTGTGGGCGTAGGTGGCCTTCGCGTGGTCCTGCGGCTCCTCATGAGCGGTGCCGCCGGCGATCTGCTCGACGACCTCCAGCAACAGCTCCGCACCGATTTGGGCCAGCGACTGTTCCACCTCACCGCTCGTCTCATCGTCTCCGATCACCCGGACGGCGGCGGCGAACATCGGTCCGGCATCGAGCTCGTGCGCCACCCGCATGATGGTGATCCCGGTCTCGCGGCAGCCGTCGATCACCGCACGGTGCACCGGCGCGGCGCCGCGGTAGGCGGGTAAGAGCGAGGCGTGCACGTTGATCATCCCCAACCGTGGAATCGCCAGCAGGTCGTCGGGCAGGATCTTCCCGTAGGCGGCGACCACGGCAAGGTCGAGGGAAAGATCGCGGACGGCGCGGAGAAAGGCCTCGTCTCGAATTCGCGCCGGCTGCAGCACCGAAACGCCAGCCCGCGTCGCGGCCACTTTCGTCGGCGTCGGCTGCTCCTGATGTCCGCGACCTCTTGGGCGATCGGGCTGTGACACGACTGCCACCAGGTCGTGCCGCGAATCGATCAGTTTCTGCAACGTCGGCACCGCGAAATCCGGCGTGCCGAAGAACGCGATCCGCAGCGGCGGGCTGGTCACCATTTGCCGGATCGCTGCAACTTCTGGATTTTGCGGACGATCACGTCCCGTTTGATGCCACGCAGCCGGTCGACGAACAGGCGGCCGTCGAGATGGTCCATTTCATGCTGGAACGCCCGTGCCAGCAGGCCGGTCCCTTCGTAGGTCTGCGGGCGCTCTTCCCGATCCAGACCGGTTACCACGGCATGGGACGGGCGCAACACCGTCGCATTGAACCCGGGCACGCTGAGGCAGCCTTCTTCCTCGAGCTGCGTGCCGTCGCGCTCGACGAACTCCGGATTCACCAGCACGATCAACTGCGACCGATCCCGCCCGACCGACAGGTCGACGACGAAGAGGCGGAGGGGGAGGCCGATCTGAGGAGCAGCGAGGCCGATGCCGGGAGCGGCGTACATGGTCTCGATCATGTCGTCGATGACCCGTTGGAGATCGTCATCGAATCGCGTGACCGGTGCAGCGGGCGCGTGCAGCGGGCGCTCGCCGTAGCGGAGAATCGGACGGAGCATGACTAACGACCGTCAAGGGAGAAGGGAGATGTCTCCCTTGACCCTTCTGCCTTCTCCCTTGACACCCGGCGCTCATCACCCGCTAGGTGCCGGCCTCGCGGGTGGCGCCCGCCCGCATCCGCTCGCCAACGTCCTTCTTCCAGGCCGCGACGGCACGGGTGAGCTCCGCGACCGAGTCGCCGCCGAACTTTTCGACGAGCGCATCGGCGAGGGTGAGCGCGACCATGGCCTCGCCGACCACCGCCGCGGCCGGCACCGCGCACACGTCGCTGCGCTCGATCGCCGCGCCCGACTCGGTCAGCGTCGTGAGGTCCACGGAGCGCAGCGGCTTCATCAGCGTGGCGATTGGCTTCATCCAGGCCGAGACGCGGAGGTCCTCACCATTGGTCACGCCTCCCTCCAGCCCTCCCGCATTATTGGTCGGCCGCGCCACCGGCATCGTCTCATCGTCTTCGGCGATGACGATCTCGTCGTGGACGCGTGACCCGGGGCGGGCCGCGGCTTCCGGACCGAGGCCGACGCCGACCGCCTTGATCGCGGGAATCGACATCAGGGCCTGGGCGAGGCGGCCATCGAGCTTGCGGTCCCACTGGACGTAGCTGCCGAGACCGATCGGAACCCCGGTGGCGATGACTTCGAAGCCGCCGCCCATCGTGTCGCCGGCGGCCTTGGCGGCATCGATGACCGCGATCATGCGTGCGCTGGTCTCGTCATCCAGGCACCGCAGCGGCGAGTCGTCTGGCAGCGCGGCGGCCTGGTCGAACGACACCGGGAACCCGTCAGGGAGCCGGACGCCGCCGATCGAGAAGACGTGGCTGGTGATGCGGATGCCGGCGGCAAGGAGCAGCTGACGGGCGATCGCGGCGGCGGCGACCCGGGCCGCGGTTTCGCGGGCGCTGGCGCGCTCGAGGATGTCCCTGATGTCGGCGCGGCCGTACTTGGCGATGCCGGCGAGGTCGGCATGTCCGGGGCGCGGCTTGGTCACCGGTGCCCGCTTGGCACCCGACGCGCCCGGCTCGGGCTCGGACCCGGTGAACATCGTGCGCTGCCAGTTCACCCAGTCGCGGTTCTCGATCAGCATCGCGATCGGCCCGCCGATCGTCTCGCCGCCGCGCACGCCGGAGATGATGTCGGCGCGATCGGACTCGATCGCCATGCGGCGGCCGCGGCCGTAGCCGCCCTGTCGGCGGCGAAGATCACGGGTAACGCTCTCGAGATCGATGGAAAGCCCGGCGGGGATACCTTCGAGAATCACGACGAGGGCGCGGCCGTGCGATTCGCCAGCGGTGAGAAATCGCACCATGCGGACCCTGATTGTATACGAAGAATCTGCAGCATCGCGGCGGCGCGCACGCGAAAAGCCCGGCTAATCCGCACGGTCGGACTCTTGCAGCCTAGCAGCCCGTGATGAAAGTCTGGCTGCATTCGACGGGCGAGGCATCCCCGCCGGCCGCGTTGCTCCTCGCTCAAATACTCCCGGTATTCTCGGTCGTCGCGCCTCGCCGGCGGGGCGCCTCGCCCGTCTCGGTGCGACGCCAGACTTTCACCACGGGCTGCTGAGCGCACCGATGCTGCTGGCGGATCGTTTTTTTCACCGAGAGGACGGGTGGTTCGACATCGCGACGGCTGAGCGTGTCGCGGTCGTTGTGCATCAGGCCGGTTCGCGCCGCGCGCAGATCGAGTGGGCCGAACGCTGCGCGATGCTGGCGATGCTCCGTCATCCGCTGCTGCGACCGCTCGTCGACTACGGCGCGGCGAGCGCCACCACGCTGTTCGAGGCCTACGCGATGCAGCCGCCGCTCGAAGCACCAGCGCCGGTGTTGTCGCATGTCGTCAGGCACGGTACGCGGTTTCTGGAAGCGCATGGCATCGCGCTCTCCGCATCACTGGCGGCCACTCTGCTCCGTCCACTCGTCCCCGCGTCTGACGCACCGCGCGGACGAGCGGTGGTGGGGGTGACGCTGCAGCCGCGGGCGGCGTGGAGTGTGGTGGCGGAGTTGCTGAGTGCGCGGCTGCCGCGCGGGGCGAAACCGATCCGGCTCGCGGCGGCGCCGCGGATGGGGATGCGGACCTGCCGCGAGGTGATCGCCAGGATGGCGCGATTCGAAGGCTATGTCCCGGTCTGTCCCGATGCGCTGTGGCAGTGGCGTGATCTCGCAGACGAGATCGCGGAACGACACCTCTGTCTGCTGATTTCGAGCGATACCGGCGCCGCGCAGCGGGCGGCGGCCGCGGCGCTGCTGGCACGCGCGGCGGTGCGGTGCCGGCCGGCGCCCGTGTGTCTGACCACCGAGCGGAGCCACGTTCCTCCGCCGGGCGCGATTCATCTCGATCCGATGGGAATGACAACCATGGCAAGCATGATCTACTTCGATCCCGACTACGGTCCTGCGGAGCAGGAGGTGTTCGACGCCGCGCGGTGGTCGGAAGGAGCCCCGGGACGATTCCTCGATCGCCTTCAGGGGATCGCGTTCGACCGCCCAGCCCCTCGCGCTCTGGTGGTGCATGAATCGGCGGCGACCTACGGGAAGCGCGCGGACCCGTCGGGCGGCGAGGCGATGGCACGAGCCGGGGCGCCGGCCGCGGACGAGCGACGGTCCCGGATCGGATCGGTGCTCTGGCGCGCCGGCAGCCGGGCGTCGGCGCTCGAAGCGCGCGGGAGACACGCCGCGGCTGGCCGGCTGCTGGCGCGGGCCGCGCGAGTGCTGCGAGGCCGGGGCGAGACCGCGCTGGCGGCGCGCTGCTGGCTGCAACTGGCCTGGATGGCGCGAACCCGAGGGGCGCTCGACCGCGCGCACGACTTTGCGGCGCAGGCCGCGGCCGCCGACGCCGGTGCGGAATGTCAGATCCAGGCGGGCTGCGTGCGGGCGGTGTGCTGGACCGACGCGGAGCGTTTCGAGGAAGCCGGCGGCGCGCTTCGCGATCTGGTGGTGGCCGCCACGACCTCCGGCAACGCGAGCCTGGTTCATGCATCGCAGCTCGCGCTGGCACGGGTGCGGCTGTGGGCGGGCCGTCCAGACGAGGCATCGGCGATCGCCGAGCAGATGGTGGGTGCGGAGGATCCGGAGACCGCGTGCGCCGCTTTGGCACTGAAGGCGAGGTCCCGTCTGGCCTCGGCCGACCTGGCGGGCGCCCTCCACGCAGCACGTGCGGCGATCGGCCGGCTGCCTGCCGCGGCGGCCGGCCGCATCGTCGCGGCGACCCATCGCGTGATGGCGGAAGCGTTGTGCGAGGCGGGGGATCTCACGCAGGTGCGGCTTCACGTGAGCAAAGGACTCGACGCCGCGGCCGCCGCGCGGCTGCCGCTGCATGCGCTGCGACTGCGGGTCGTGCTATTGCGAGGGTTGCGCGCGTGCAACGGCGCCGGAGCTGATCGCGTCGCGCTCGGCGTGATGCGCGTCAAGAGACGCGGCGTACCGCCCCTGGTCGAGCGCTTCCTGCTGCGTCAATTGGACGACGAGTGGCCGGCCGACAAGCGGTGCGGCGGGCGAGAGGGGTCCGTCGCTCGACAGGGCGTGGCGGCTCGAACGCCGCGGCCGGCGCCGTTCGAGGACTTCCTCGACCTCTCGCATCGCGCGGGATCCGATCACGAGGCAATCGCCGGCGTCCTGTCGGCGGTCTGTGCGCGGCTCGACGCGGCGGCCGCGGTCGTCGTGGCGAGCGACGGGCGCATCTGCGCGGCGGCGGGGAAGCCGTGGGGCGGCCGATCGCGCGCGCAGGAGGCGGCGCTGTTGAGCGGGCAGTCCGTCATTGTCGATGGCACGCGGCAGCCGCCGGAGGCGGCCGAGCCGATTCGCTGCGCCGGTGAACTGCTCGGCGTACTCGCCTGCCGATGGATCGCCGGGGCCGACAGCCGAACCGGTCGAAGTTTCGCAATCGCTGCACGCCGCGGGTCTGGCGGTGGCGGCGCATCTGCGCGCGCTGCTCGAACAGGTGCCGGCGCCGCCGGCCTCCGTCTGGGGCGACCTGCTCGGCGACAGCGCGCTCGCGGCCTCGCTCCGCGACGATATCCACCGCGCCGCGCGGGCGCCGTTTCCGGTGCTGATTGAAGGTGAGAGCGGGAGCGGGAAGGAGCTGGTCGCCCGCGCCGTGCATCGGCTGTCGCCGCGCCACGCGCGCCGCTTCTGCGCGATCAATTGCGCGGCGCTCAGCGACGAGCTGCTCGAGGCCGAGTTGTTCGGGCACACTCGCGGCGCTTTCACCGGCGCGCTCACCGAGCGGGCCGGGCTGTTCGAGGAGGCCGACGGCGGCACCCTGTTCCTGGACGAGGTGGGGGAGTTGTCGGGGCGGGCGCAGGCCAAGCTCCTGCGCGTGCTGCAGGAAGGGGAGGTGCGGCGTGTCGGCGAGAACCTGCCGCGCCGCGTGGACGTACGGATCGTCGCCGCGACCAATCGCCGGCTGGAGGGCGAGGCGGCGAGTGGACGCTTCAGGACCGACCTGCGCTTCAGGCTCGACGTGCTGCGGATTGCCGTCCCGCCGCTGCGCGAGCGGGTGGACGACATCGCCATGCTGGCACAGCACTTCTGGAAGCAGGCGGTTGCCCGCGTCGGATCTCAGGCCACGCTCGGCTCCGATGCGCTGGCGGCCTTGTCACGCTACGACTGGCCGGGCAACGTCCGCGAGCTGCAGAACGCCATCGCCTGGATGGCGGTCCACGCCCCGCGCCGGGGCCGGGTGGGCGCCGCCGTCCTCCCGTCTCAGCTCGCGAGCGCTCCGCTCGCCACCGGCTCGTCGTTCGAGCTGGCGCGCGAGGAGTTCGAACGCCGCTACGTCAGAGCCGCGCTGGCCCAGGCCGGCGGTCATCGCGTGGGTGCCGCGAAAGCGCTGGGCATCTCGCGGCAAGGCCTCGCGAAGATGATGCGGCGGCTGCGGATAGAAGAGAGGTAGTTGCGGCGGCAGCCGTTGCCATTGTTCGCGACTGCCCGACGGGTCACGGTTCCGCTTCGCGGGGGCACGACGAGACGACGACACGACGACAACGACGTTTTCTTGGTAGATGTTCGGCACTCGCTGGAACTTGCCGCTTGGAGCAGCGTCATGGCGGATCCCAACGCGTGTGATTACAGGAGGGCCAGGAGCTCAGGAGGAAACCACAAACTTTTCTTCTCCTGATCTCCTGGCCCTCCTGTTAAGTCGCCGGCCCTCGCATTGCCCAGGTGGTACTGCGAGCACCCGGACGCCGCGAGTTGACCGATCGCGACAGCGTGCCATTTGGGCGTGCGGCCGGCGAGCGAATGACGGTCGAGTGATCGGTCTTCGCGATATCCTGCGGGGCGTATGCTGCGCTACCTGTTGCGGCGCTTGCTGCTGACGATCCCGGTGCTGCTGGGCGTGGCGACGCTGGTGTTCTCGCTGATCCACCTCGTGCCGGGTGATCCGGCGCAGGCCATGCTCGGCGACAGCGCGCCGCCCGAGGATGTCGCGAAGCTGCGCCAGTCGCTGGGCCTGGATCGGCCGCTGCTCGTGCAGTACCGCGCCTTTCTCGGCGGGATCGTCCGCGGCGATCTCGGCAACTCGTTCCGGTACGGCACCCCGGTGACCCGCGAGATCGGCTCGCGGCTGGTGCGCACCATCCAGCTCGCGCTGGCGGCGATGGCGGTGGCGATCCTGGTGGCGATCCCGCTCGGGATCATCGCGGCGGTGTGGAAGGGGTCGGCCGTGGACCACGCCGCGATGACCGTGTCGCTGGTGGGCATCTCGATGCCGAATTTCTGGCTCGGTCCGCTGCTCGCGATCCTGTTCTCCGTGGTGCTTGGCTGGCTGCCGGTTGCCGGGACGGGGAGTGCCGCCCACCTGGTGTTGCCGGCGGTGACGCTCGGGGCGGCGCTGGCGGCGATCCTTGCTCGTATGACGCGTGCGAGCGTGATCGAAGAGCTGCGGGAGCTGTACGTGGTCGCGGCGCGTGCGCGTGGAGTGTCTCGAACCCGCGCGATCGTGCGGCACGCGTTCCGCAACAGCCTGATCCCGATCGTGACGATCATCGGGCTGCAATTCGGCGCCGTGCTGACCGGAACGATCATCACCGAGACGATCTTCGCGTGGCCGGGCGTGGGGCGGCTGCTGATTCAGGCGATCAACTTCCGCGATTACCCGCTGGTGCAGGGGTGCATCCTGTTCATCTCCTTCACCTACGTGATGATGAACCTGCTGACCGACCTGACCTACGGCGTGCTCGATCCCAGGATTCGGCTCGGATGATGATCCGGCTCGGCATCCTGATCGTCGCGGTCACCGTCGGCGCGGCGCTTGCCGGTCCGCTCCTGACCCCCTATCAGGCATCCGCCCAGGAGCTGTCCCGGCGCCTCGAGCGTCCCAGCCTGTCCCACCCGTTCGGGCTCGACGAGCTCGGCCGCGACATCCTGTCGCGGATCGTCTCCGGCGCCCGCATCTCCCTGCTGGTCGGCCTCTCGGTCGTCACCCTCTCGTCGATCGTCGGGGTGATACTTGGGGCCGTGGCTGGCTACTCCGGCGGCAAAATAGACGATGGGATCAGCCGGGTGATGGATGTGTTGATGGCGTTTCCGGGAATCCTGCTGGCGATTGCGCTGGTGGCGGTGCTCGGGCCCAGCCTCGGGAACGTCATCCTGGCGCTGTCGGTCATCGGATGGGTGGGCTACGCGCGCCTGGTCCGGGGGCAGGCGCTCCGGGCGCGCGAGCTCGAGTTCGTCCAGGCGGCGCGCGCACTCGGCGCCGGCTCGCCGCGCATCATTCTCCGCCACATCCTGCCGACCACGCTGCCCTCGGTCGTGGTGCAGGCCACGCTGGGCATGGCGGGATCCATCATCGCGGAGGCGGCGCTCAGCTTCCTCGGCCTCGGCGTGCAGCCACCGACGCCAAGCTGGGGCACCATGCTCGACGCCGGCCGATCGCATCTGTTCGATGCGCCGCACCTGACCATCTTTCCCGGCCTCGCGATCGCGATCCTGGTGTTGGGCTTCAACTTTCTGGGAGATGGGTTGCGGGACCGCCTCGATCCGCGTGGCACGCGGTGAGATCAGTTCGAAGGCCGGCGGCTTGTCACGGCGCCTGCGGCGGGCCCGCCTTCGGCGGCACGACGACACGACGATACGACGATCACGACGTAATGCTACGGCCACGACGGAACGTCGGGGCATTTCCCCAGTGCTCTCTAGTGCGAGCAACCGGCCATGTATCAGCGGCTCTCCCGGTTGGCCGCGAATCCGGCCCCTCCGGGGCCGACGTTGCCAGGAGTGAGGATCACTCCTGGCACCGCGCGAAGCGCGGCGCCGCCAACCGGCAGCGTCCGTCGAAGCGACTCACAGAGGTTTGCGTCGTGTCGTCGTGTCGTCGTTCTCGTCCTGGCGCGGAGCGCCAGCGGGCCGCAGGCGCCGTGGACACGAAGGCAGCGTGACAGCAGCGGCTGTCGTTGCTATCGCGTACTCGCCCGCAGGGCTCTCGCCTGGTCGTTGCCCGGATCCTTCTCCAGCACCCGGCCCAGCGTCACGTCGGCGCCTGCCTCGTCTCGTAGCCGCAGTTGCGCCCGGGCGATCTCCAGCAGCTCCGGTGGAGACGAGGAGAGGCGGGCCGCCGCGGCGTACCAGGTCTTCGCCGCGGAGAGGTCGTCGAGGCGCACCGACAGATCGGCGATCCGCCTGGCAACGTCCGGGAGCCGGCGATCGGTCTCGGCGCTGAGGGAGTGGTAGTCGAGCAGCGCGGTTCGGGCATCGGCTGGATGCCCGGCGCGTTCCGCCGCGTCGGCAAGGTGCAGGAACGTGCTGCGATCGGCCGGCAGCCTTTCGATCGCCTGACGCAGCGTGGTCTCGGCCAGGGTGGGAGGCGCGGTGGCCAGTCGCGCTTCGCCGAGCAGGCCGAGCGCCTTGCCGGTGGGCTCCATCGACGCGCCTTGCTGCAGGGCCTCCAGGGCTTTGCCGAGGGCGATGCGATCGCCGCCGCGCGCTTCTTCAAACCATAGCCGGCCGAGCGCGACGTAGGTCTCCGCGTGATCGGGATAGCGTTCGGTGGCGTGGCCCAGGAGCCGGACCGCCCGCGTGGTCTGGTTGGCGTCGGCGTAGGCAAGGGCGAGCGCAAGCTGGCGGCCGGGGCGCGGGTCGGCGTCGAACAGCGCCTCGAGCTGGCGAATCCGGCCGGTGCGATTCCCGGACGCGCCGTAGACATCGGCCAGCTGTTCGCGGGCCGGAACCAGCCCTGGTGCGAGCGAGACTGCCCGTTCGAGCGCCCGCTGAGCATCGCGCGGGCGCTGCAGCTCGCGCAGACAGGTGCCGAGGAGGTAGTGGGCATCGGCCAGCAGCCCGTCGAGGGCGACCGCACGTGTGAGCGCTTCCGCAGCCTCGGCCGGCTGCCCCACCGTGAGCTTCGCCAGACCCAGCTTGTAGAGCACACGGGGGACGCGGTCGTCGAGCCGGACGAACGCCGCGAAATACTCCGCGGCGCGCTGCGGCTGCTGACGCGCCAGTTCGACGTCGCCGCGGAGCTCCAGGGCCCGGGTCGCGGTCGCGTCGCGGGCCGACGCGGTCGCGAAATCGTCGGCCGCCGCATCGAGCTCGCCGCGCCGGAAATGGGCTTCGCCCCGCTTCAGATAGCCGAGCATCGCCTCCGGCTTGAGGACGATCGCCTCGTCGAAATGCGACAGCGCCCCGAACGCGTCCCCTCGAGCCAGCGCGAGCTCCCCCTGGAGCACTGCCCGGCGATACAGCCGCTCCCGGCGGGTCACCGAGTAGCCGTACAGAACCGTAATCACGGCCAGCGCCAGCGCGACGACGACGGCGGCGCGCTTCAGGGGCGTGTCCTCACAGGGCCCACGATACCGCTGAAGAGAGGCCCAGGGAACGGAACTTTGTCCAGCCGCCGGTATCTAATTCCCTAAAAGGTGCCAACGGAACGTGTTGGCGGCGGGTGTAAGATGGCAGAGGGTCTCTCGGTGAAACCGTTTCGAGCCATTACATGGACCGACGTCGACGGGCGGGAAGCGGGGCTGATACAGCGCTGCGCGGTCCGCGACGAGGATGCCTGCGCGGAGCTGGTGCGCGAGCATCAGCGGATGGTCTACCAGCTCTCGCTCAACCTGCTGGGCGACCATAACGAAGCGCTCGATCTCTCGCAGGAAGTCTTCCTCCGCGTCTTCCGCACCATCCACGGCTTTCGCGGCCAGTCGGCCCTCCGCACCTGGATCTACCGCATCGTCGTCAATCAGGCCCGGAACCGGCAGCGGTGGTGGCGGCGGCGTCATCGCGGCCAGCAGGTGTCGCTCGACGATCACCTGCGGGACCATGGCGATTTTCCGGAGCAGAACGACCTGGAGTCGCCCGACCGGATGCTCGGGCGCAAGGAGCTCGCCGATCGGATTCGGGTCGCGCTCGACCACCTGCCGTTCGATCAGAAGACGGCGCTGGTCCTCCGGGAGGTCGATGGGCTGAGCTACGACGAGATTGGGTTTTCGCTGGGGATTGCGGTCGGGACGGTGAAGTCTCGCCTGGCGCGCGCGCGAGAGGCACTCCGCGCGCAATTGAGGGACGTATGACGTTCTTGACCTGCGGGGCAGTGCGGCGGCGTCTTCCGGCCTTCTACGACCGGGAGCTGCCGGTTGCCCAGCTGATCGAAATCGAATCCCATGTGACCGAGTGTCCGCCCTGCGCCAGCGAGCTCAAGGATCTGCGCTCGGTGGGCGCCGTGCTGCGTGAAGTGGCCGCCCCGGGACCAGCAGACGACTGGACCGGTCTCCAATCGGGTGTCATCGGCCGGATGCGGGCCGAGGCGCACGAATCCTTGACCGCCAGGACCGGCCGGATGTTCGACGATATGCACCTGGTCTGGATTGGCCTTGCGGCCGCGGTCGCGACGATTGTCTGCGGCTCGGTGGCGCTCGGCGCGGTCCATTTCGCGTCCCCCGAGCGGGAAGACTCGCTGGCGGCGATGATTCAGGTGATCTCGGCGCCGTCGGGCTCGGACCTCAATCCCGTCACGAACGAGCAGTTCCTTCAGGTGCCGACGGTTCCGGAGCGCGGCGCGATTGAAGTCATGCTCGCCCAGCCCGTGACCCATGACGAGCTCGTCGTGGCCCTGAACGCCGTGGTCACCCAGGATGGACGGGTGTCTGGCGTGTCGGTGCTGAGTACCGAAGGCCGCCATCCGCGCGAGATGAGCCCGATGCTCTGGGCGATCTCCAACGCCCGGTTCGAGCCGGGCCGGATGGGAACCGCGCCGGTGGCCGTGAATCTGGTGTGGCTCCTCGCGCACACGACCGTCAAGGCCAAGGCTCCGAGAACTACCTAGTCGCGGTCCGTTGTCCGCGGTCAGATGTCACGGTGCCTTTTTCACGTCGGTGACCGCGGTCGCGACGTTGCTCATCGCGTCGGTCGCGCGGATGAGCACGCTGCGGCCGGCTTCACTCTCCTCCAGCAGAATCTCGAACTCTTCGCGGCGTGAGTCGGCGATGCCGTCCTTGGGGTACACCGTGCGCCATCGGCTGGCGTCGAGCGAGGTACTCGACGCGCTGCACCGACGACTGCTCGTCGCGGACCGTGAACGGCACTGTACGGCTGCTGGCGCGGACCGGCGACAGCTCGATCCGCGGCGGTGAGTTGTCGATCTCGAAGGTGCTGCTCTCGAGCTCGCCGAGGAGGGCGGTGGCGGGGGAGTTGGACGGGCCATCCGACGCGGCGATCTTCAGCAGGTAGGTCCCGTCCGGAACCGAGGTCGTGTCCCAGACGGCGATCGCATCCCACATCCCGCGCTTCAACACCTTCCACGACGTTTCCCCTTCCCGACGATAGAACGCGTCGTATTGGAGCCGGTCGTCGTTCAGGTCCTCCGCCTTCCACACGAAGGTCTGCAGCCCCTTCTGATACACCCGCCGGCCGAGAGGCGGCGTTGCCGGCGACAGCGCCGGGCTCGGCGCCCCCGATTGACTCGGCTGCCGGCCGTCGGAGGTGTTGTCCTCGAACCCGGCGATTTCCATCTCGCCGGTCGAGAACGGCCGTTGAAACACTGCACCCGGGGGGTGGACGGTGATCGACACCACCTCGGGCCTGAGATTCCGTGGCAGGTATGCCGCCGTCACCGACGTCAGGATCGGACCGTCGCCGGTCTCGCTGGTGATCGTCGCCTTCCACTGCAGATATCGCGCGTTCGGGCTGCCGATCGACTCCCCCTCGGCGACCGTGTAGGGCTTCGACCACGCGCTCCATGTTTCGTCCGGCGTCGCGGTGTTGCCGGACCGCGTGACAATCTGCACCTGCCCGGAGCGGCCGCTCGATCGCCAGCGGATCGCGCCCCAGCTCGCCACCGTGCCGGCGTCGCGCACGTTCGACTCGTACGTCCCTCGCCGCGCCGGCGACGACGAGAGGGCGAAGACCTTGCCGGGGTTGCTGGTGGCGCCGACGATCCGTCCGGACGGCTCGCGGAGGAGCGCCGTGACCTGGCGCGCGGTGGCGCGGGCGAGCAATGTCGCCCGGGCCGGATTGCCGCTCAATCGGAAAATCTTGCCGTCCGTGCCGGTGCCGACCAGCAGGCTGCCGTTTTCCTCGACCACGATGTCGTAGGGCGCGTCTTCTCCGGTCTCCCAGACGGTGTCCCACAGGCCATCGCTTTTGATCCGGTAGATGGCGCCCCGGCCCTGTCGCCGCGGCGACCGCCCGGACGCCGGCGCGGAGCTGGTGGAAATGCCGCCTTCGACGACCGTCATGCCGGTGATCTCGGTCGAGACCGATGGCACGACCGACCGTCCCGCGTCGCCAGGCCCCACGTCCGCCGCGCGATCGCTCACACCACTGGACGGTGTCGCGCTGACCGCGACGGCATAGATATTCCCGTCGGCCGCGATCCGCAGCGCGTGGATCTCGCGGTAAGGGGAATCCAGCAGTACGAACGCCTTTCCCGTGGCATCGATGCGGAACACCCGGCCTGGCGATTCGGTGCCGGCGATCAGCTCGCCCGACTTCGTAATGGCGAGCGAGACCACGTTGGTCGCGCTGGTCTTGTAGAAGCGGGTCCCCTTGCCATCGGGCGTGATCTTGTAGATGACGCCCTTGTCGCCGGTCGCCACATACAGCGCGCCGGACGCATCGGAAGCCAGCGCCCAGATGTATTTGTCTTCAGGATCGAACAACGTCTTCGACGAGCCGTCGGCCGCGACCGAATAGATCTTCCCGTCGGGCGACGAGGCGACGTAGAGGCCGCCGTGCGGCGCCGGGGCGATCGCGTGGACTTCGAGCTCCGCGGCATCGAAGAAGGTGGTGACCTTCCCGTCTTTGGAGATCTTCAGGACCTTCCCCTCGTTGCCGCTGCCGGCCAGCAGCGACCCGTCCGGGCCCGCCACGATTGACCAGAGGAATGGCGCCGAGGTCTCACCGAGTACCGAGGCGGCCGGTCCCAGGAACACGCGGCCGTCGCTGTCGATCGAGAGGTCCTCGACATCGCCTTTGAGGAAATCGACCTGACTCGACACCGTCCAGAAGGTCGGGCTGGCGGCGGTGAGGGCGATGGAGACGACGGAGACGAAGGAGCAGGCCAGCGCCAGCTGGCGCGAACGGCGACGGGTGATCATCGCCTCCTACCGCGCCTCGAGATTGATGGTCAGGACGCGTGAGCCGGTGACGGCGGCGTCGGCCGGGATCTCCCACTCGCCGAGCGTGGCGTTGCGGATCGGGGTGAAGCTGCCGCCATTGCGATCGGCTTCCAGCACCGACAGCACCGACGGTGGCAGTGCGGTCATCGCTTCGCCGTTGACCACCGCGCCGGCGCGGCCGGTCATCAGCCGCACGTAGATGCGGTTGTTCCGCCGGGTGTCGTTGATCACGCGCACCAGCTGCGCCATCGTCTGCGGCTGCAGGGAACCCCGCAGCTCACGCTGCTCCATGGCGTTCAGCTGGCGGCCGTCGCTGACCAGCACGGTCAGCTCTTTCGGCGCGTTCGCCGGAATCTCGATCGGCAGGGTCGAGATTTTCTCCTCGCCGCGGTACGACCGCGTGAGCACCTTGAGCGGCACCGTCCGGCCGGCGCGAGGCCGGATGTCGTCCAGCCAGACCCGCTCGATGCTGGCGGTCCTCTGGCTCTCCGCCGCCGATACGGTGACGTCGAGCCCCTCGATGGTCACCGCCTCGATCGTATTACCCAGCACCATCGCCAACGGACCCGCCACGGCGGTCGAGGCCCCGAGAATCGGATTGTCGTTGGCGAAGACGTCTTCGAGCGCGACCTCGCCGTGTCCCTTCAGCCGCGCACGGCTCTTCACCGACAGCGTAGCGGTGCCGTACTGCCGCTCGAACGAGCCGAGGGTATTGAACATCGACACGTAGGCGAGCAGCGGGGTGAACAACTGATCGTTGACCAGATTGAGCTTGACGGTGCGGGTCACCGGTGCGGCGCCGCCGGCGCGGTCCGACACCACGGTGATGGTCATCGGCACCAGCGCCGGGCCCTTGCCGAGCGTGCCCGCGATCGCCGTCGCGCGATCCTGCTGCATGGTCCCAATCGTTTCGCCGAGGCTCGAAATCTTGAACGAGGTCATCAGGCTCGGGAGCATCGTGAAGACGTGCGCGCGCGTCATCGGGAAGTCGGCCGGCCCGAGGTTGTAGAACGGATGGCCGAACGCATAGACGCGGTCGCCGTCGATATGGGTGACGGTGCCGGTGGCGCCCATCGCGAGATCGCCGGAGATCAACGACACGCCGACCGCGTCCCCTTCACGGAGCGGGCCGGTGGGCGCTTCGACTTCGGCCGATGCCGCTCCGGTGATCATCGGCGTGAAGCCGGATTCGCGGAAGGCGCCGGCGAAGAAGTCGGCGATGTCGGGCTCGAAACCGCCCATGAGGAGCGGCGTCGAGATCGGCCGCATCATCGCGCCCAGCTGCGCCCCGGCGGCGGCGGGAATGCCCAACGTCTGCACGTCCGCCGGGCGCGCGGCGAACGGCGCCAGCCTGGCGTAGGTCGCGGTCAGCACGGCGGTGAGACTCTCGCGCGTCACCGGCAGCTCGAGGCGCGCCTGGCGGGTCGAGCGCACGAGCGGCATCGCGGTCGCGTCCTTCATCTCCTCGATCGGCGTGATGCCGGCGATCGGCTCCCTCGAGAACGCCCCGATCGAGTAGGAGACGGCCCCAATCAGCCGGCCATCGATGTAAACCGGGCTGCCGCTCATTCCCTGGGCGACGCCGGTCTGGGCGAGCGGCCCGCCTTCGAGCCGCGCCAGGATGAGGTCGCGCCTGGGCCCCTGCACGTTCTTGAGGACCCCCAGAATGTGGACCTTGAACTCTTGAAGGTCGGACCCCTCGAAGACCGTGCGCCCGATTCCGGTCATCCCGGTGCGGATCTCGCTGACGGGCATGATCGGGGTCGCCGCGCGAGGCGCCGTGGTGGCAACGAGCGCAGCGAGGGCTATCGCTGCCGCAGCAGTTCGAAGTGTCATATGCATTTGGACGCTGGAGAGGGTACTGGCGGCCGCCTTGGCCGGTTTGCCAGAACAGGCCGTTGGCGATTCAATCCGCCTCATTCTGTTATAGAGACCAACCGCTTGCAGGTCAAGGACAAAGGTGTTATCGTGTCCGGACTTTGCGCCACCTGTTTACCCTCTCCATCGCTGCGTGCCCTGGGACGATGTCCTATTGGTGGCGGCGCAGCTCTGCTGAGGGGGCAGACCGCTAGCCAATAGGCGTGCGGACAGGCATTCAAAAGCCTCCTCAGCTTCGGCTGAAGGAGGCTTTTTCATTTTCTATGGCTGATTCTCGCGTGTGCGTGGCCGTGACCGGCCGCACCATGAACGATATCCGGAGCAGCCGGGACGCCGTCATCGGCGCCGACCTGGTCGAGATGCGCCTCGACACGGTCGATCGGCCGGACGTGGCGGGTGCCCTCGAGGGACGCCGATGCCCGGTGATCATCACCTGCCGGGCCGCCTGGGAAGGCGGGCATTTCACCGGGTCGGAAGACGAACGGCGCCGGATTCTCGAGCAGGCGCTCGATCAGGGCGCCGAGTACGTGGATCTCGAGTCCCGGGCCGCGTTCACGCCGGAGATGATCAGGAGACGAGGCGGTCGGAGGCTGATTGTCTCCTCCCATCTGTTCGGTCCGATGCCAGACGACCTCGAGCAGCAGTGGGACGCCCTTCAGGCGTCCGGTGCCGAAATCGCCAAGCTGGCGGTCGAAGCCCGCTCGTTGACGGACACGCTGAGGCTCATGACACTGGGCCGGCCCGGAGACGAAGCCGGCACCCCTGGCCACGTCCTGATCGCCATGGGCGATGCGGGGGTGGCCTCGCGCATTCTCGGCACACGGATCGGCAATGCCTGGACCTACGCCGGCGACAACGTCGCTCCCGGCCAGGTGTCGCCGGCGCGGCTGATCAACGACTTCCGGTTTCGTGACTTGACGCCGCACACCGCCGTCTACGGCGTGGTCGGCAATCCCATCATGCACTCGCTGTCGCCGGTGATGCACAACGCCGGCTTCCGCCGTCTCGGGATGGATGCCGTCTACCTGCCGCTCCAGGCGGCGGATGCCGCCGACTTCGTCACGTTTGCCCGCGGCCTCGGTCTGTCGGGAGTGAGCATCACCGCGCCGTTCAAGGTGGATCTGATGGAGGCGGCCGACACGCTCGATCCGCTCGCGCGCCGCGTCGGCGCGATCAACACGCTCGCCATGCGCGACGGACGGTGGCACGGCTACAACACCGACGTGCACGGGTTCGCGGCGCCGCTGCTGGCGCGCCTGCGAGATCTTCCGGCTAAGGCCGGAAGCCACACGGGGAGAGGGGAGTGGCTTCCGCCTTTAGGCGGAAGTGCCCCGCGGCTCCGCGCGACGATCCTCGGCGCCGGCGGGGCGGCGCGTGCGGTCGCCGTTGCGCTCGCCGATATGGGCGCGGCAGTCACCGTCTGTGCGCGACGGCCGGAAGCGGCTCGGGAGTTGGCCGCTCTCGTCGACGGAGCGCCGGGTCCGCTGCCGCCGGCCGCTGGCAGCTGGGACGTGCTCGTGAACAGCACCTCATTGTCCGCAGGGGATGGCGATGCCACGGTCAACACGCCGATGCCGGGCGCCGCACTCGACGGCCGACTGGTTTATGAGCTCCTCTACATGCCGCCGGTCACCCGGTTGATGGCCGATGCGCGCGCCGCGGGCTGCGAAGTGATCGGCGGGCTCGAGATGCTGGTGGCGCAGGCGGAGAAGCAGTTCGAGATTTGGACCGGCCAGGCGCCGCCGCCCGGGCTCTTTCAGCAGGCGGCAGGACAAATCCCATTATGAAGATGACCAGTTACGAAGAGTTCGTGGATCTCTCGCGCCGCGGCACGTTCGTGCCGGTCGTCAAGGAGATCATCGCGGACCTGCTCACGCCGGTGTCGGCGTTCCTGAAGATTGCCGAGCACTCCGACTACGCCTTCCTGTTCGAGAGCGTCGAAGGCGGGGAACGGGTGGCCCGGTATTCGTTCCTCGGCAAGGATCCGTTCCTGGTCCTGAAGGCCCGGCAGGGGAGGACCAGCATCGATCGGGCCGGCGTCCGCACCGAGACCGACGAGCCGTTCGTCGCGGTCGTGCGGCGGATGATGGCCGAGTTCCAGGCGCCGTATGTGCCGGGGCTTCCGCGATTCACCGGCGGCGCGGTCGGCTTCATCGGCTACGACGCCTCGCCGGTGTTCGAGCCCGTACTCCAGAACGCCTGGCAGGCGGCGACCTGGGCATCCGGCCCTGCCGAAGACGATGCCGGGTTCATGCTGTTCGACACCGTGCTGGTGTTCGACCATGTGAAGCATCGCATTCTGATCGTGGCGAACGCCCGGGTGACCGCAGACGAGGACTTGACCGCGCTCTATCAGTTCGCGTGCGCGAAGATTCAGTTCCTCGAACGTGAGCTCGAGCGCAGCCTGTCGCAGAATCCGGCGGCGGGGAACGCCGCCCCCGAGTTCCGCTCCAACCAGACCCGGGAGCATTTCGAAGCGGGGGTGCGGACCATCAAAGAGCGGATCGCCGCGGGCGACATCTACCAGGCGGTGCTGTCGCAACGGTTCGAGGCCGACATCACCGCGGATCCGTTCACGGTCTACCGGGCGCTGCGCCACGTCAACCCGTCGCCCTACATGTATTTCATCCGGCTCGGCGGCCTCTCGATCGTCGGGTCATCGCCAGAGATGCTGGTCCGCGTCGAAGGACGCCGTGCGGAAACCCATCCGATCGCCGGCACGCGGCCGCGCGGGGCGAACGAGGAAGACGACGTGCGGCTGGCCGAGGAACTGAAGCGCAACGAGAAGGAGCGGGCCGAGCACGTGATGCTGGTCGACCTCGGGCGGAACGATCTCGGCCGGGTCTGTCAGTACGGAACCGTGCGAGTGCCGCAGTACATGGCGCTCGAGCGCTACTCGCACGTCATGCACCTGGTCTCGACGGTCGACGGCACGCTGGCCGAGGATCAGGACCATCTCGACGCGCTGGTCGCGTGTTTCCCGGCGGGCACCGTCTCCGGGGCGCCGAAGATTCGCGCCATGCAGATTCTCTCCGAGCTCGAGCCGACCCGGCGCGATGTCTATGCCGGGGCGGTCGGCTACATCGACTTCGCCGGCAATCTCGACTTCTGCATTGCGATCCGCACCATCACGATCCGCGACGGCAAGGCCCGGGTCCAGGCCGGGGCCGGGATCGTCGCCGATTCGAATCCCGCCGCGGAATTCGAGGAAACGCGCGACAAGGCGCGCGCCCTGCTGCAGGCGCTCGCCATGGCGGAGGAAGGGCTGTGATCCTTCTGATCGACAACTACGATTCGTTCACGTTCAATCTCGCGCAGTACTTCGGCGAGCTCGGCGCGCCGCCGCTGGTTCGCCGCAACGACGAAATCACGCATCGACGAGATCGAAGCGCTCCACCCCACCCACATCGTCATCTCTCCCGGTCCGGGGCGCCCGGAAGACGCCGGCGTCTCGGTCGAGGTGATCCGCCGGTTCGGACCGCACACGCCTTTGCTCGGCGTCTGCCTCGGGCATCAGGGCATCGGCATCGCGTTCGGCGGCGCGGTGATTCGCGCGCCGCAACTGATGCACGGCAAGACCTCCTCGGTGCAGCACGATGGCCGCGGCGTGTTCCGCGGCGTCTCCCTGCCCTTCGTCGCCGGACGGTATCACTCGCTGATCGTCGAGGATCCGCCGCCGGACGCGCTCGAAGTCGCGGCGCGAACCGACGACGGGACGATCATGGGCGTGCGCCACAAGGAGTTCCCGATCCACGGCGTGCAGTTCCATCCCGAGTCGGTGCTGACCGGTGAAGGCAAGCACCTGCTGAGAAATTTCCTGGAGCTGGCGCAATGATCCCCCTTCTCCTGGAGAAGCTGCTCCGGCGGGAAGACCTGACGACCGAAGAAGCCGCGGCGGCGATGGACGAGATCATGGAAGGCCGGGTCCAGCCCTCGCAGATCGCCGGGCTGCTGGTGGCGCTGGCGATGAAGGGGGAGCGGCCGGCGGAAATCGTCGGCTTCGCGCGGGCGATGCGGGCGCGGGCGACCCGGTTGTCGCGCGAGTATGCGCCGGTCTTCGATACCTGCGGCACCGGCGGCGATCGCGCGCACACCTTCAATGTGTCGACGGTCGCGGCGCTGGTGGTGGCCGGTTGCGGCGTGACAGTCGCGAAGCACGGCAACCGATCGGTGTCGAGCCGGTGCGGCAGCGCGGACCTCTTCGAGGCGCTTGGCGTCAACATCGCGGCCGAGCCCGAGGTCGTCGAGCGTTGTCTGAACGAGGCGGGCATCGCGTTCTTCTTCGCGCCGACGTTCCACCCGTCGATGCGGCATGCGGGTCCGACCCGGCGCGAGCTCGGCCTGCGCACCGCCTTCAATCTGCTCGGACCGCTGACCAACCCCGCAAAGGCCACGCGCCAGCTGGTCGGCGTGCCGCGGCCCGAGCTGACCGAGCTGGTCGCGCGATTGCTGGCGCTGCTCGGCACCGAGCGGGCCTGGGTGGTGCACGGGGCCGACGGTCTCGACGAGATCTCGACGACCGGCTACACCAAGATCTCGGAGTGCCGCGACGGGGAAGTGAACACCTTCTATCTCCACCCGAGCGATCTCGGACTGACCAAATCGCGCCGGCGAGACCCTGCGCGGCGGCGACGCCGGGGACAACGCCGCCATTGCCCGCCGTGTGCTGTCGGGCGAGCCGGGCCCGCAACGGGATGTGGTGCTGCTGAACGCGGCCGCGGCGCTGCTGATTGCGGGCAGGGTCGATCGCATCCAGGACGGCCTGTCGGTGGCGGCGGATGCGATCGACAGTGGCCGGGCGGCCGCCGTCCTCGAGGATTTGCGCCGCGTCTCCACGACATCTCGCGACGCTGGGTCTACTGGAGGGCCGCAGGCATGACCGCCCCAGCCATCGCCCCGCCCAATCTGCTGGCGACGATCGTCGCAGCGGCGGAGCATTCGGTGGCCGCACGGGCGCGCGAGATTCCAATCGATGTGCTCGACCAGCGCAGCCAGACCGCGGGCCGGCGTCCGCGCGGCCAGGCGTTCGCGCAGGCGCTGCGCGAGTCACCGGCGCCGAGGATCATCGCCGAGTGCAAGCGCCGGTCCCCGTCGCGCGGTATCCTGCGGGCCGACTACGACGCCGCGGCGCACGCCCGCGCCTACGAGACCGCAGGCGCCGCCGCCATTTCGGTCCTCACCGAACCCACCTTCTTCGATGGTGCGCTCGAGCACCTGGCGGCGGTGCGCGCGGCGGTCGGCGTCCCGCTCCTCCGCAAGGACTTCATCGTCTCGGAGTATCAGCTTGCGGAAGCGGTCGCGTACGGCGCGGACGCGGTGCTGCTGATCGTCGCGGCGCTCGACGATCGGCGATCTGCGCGAACTGCTGAAGCGCGCGAGCGCCCGCGGTCTCGCCGTGTCTCGTCGAAGCGCACGACCTTACGGAGATCGCGCGCGCCGTCGACGCGGGCGCGCAGGTGATCGGCGTCAACAGCCGCAACCTGCGGACGCTCGCCGTCGACATGCAGGTGTTCGATCGCGCCGCGGCGCACCTGCCCGGTACGTCACGGCGGTGGCCGAGAGCGGCATCCGGACCTTGCACGATATCGAGCGTCTGACCGTCGCCGGTTACGACGCGTTCCTGGTCGGCGAGCGGCTGATCACGCAGCCGGACCCGGGCGACGCGCTGCGGACGCTTCGGGGTGGGCCCGCATGATCCGCGTGAAGGTGTGCGGAATCCGCCGGCGTGCCGACGCGCGCTGGCAGTGGAGCTCGGCGCCGCGGCGCTGGGGTTCGTGTTCTGGCCTCGCAGCCCGCGAGCGGTGACGGTGGACCAGGTCCGGGAGATCGCCGGCGACCTGCCGGCATTCGTGACCAGGGTCGGCGTCTTCGTGAACCAGCCGCCCGCCGAGGTGTTCGACATCGCGGCCCGTGCCGGCTTGACCAGCGTGCAGCTGCACGGCGACGAGCAGGCCGCGGACTATGCCGCCACCAGCCTGCCGGTGATCAAGGCGCTGCCGGTGGGCGAGGGCTTTACCCTGTCGGCGGTGCAGGACGTGCCGCCGAGGGTCACCGTGCTCCTGGACGCACACGATCCAATCCGGCGCGGCGGGACCGGCCGTGTGATCGAGTGGACCGTCGCCGCCGCGGCCGCGCGGGTGCGGCCGGTCATCCTCTCCGGCGGACTGACGCCGGACAACGTCAAACGCGCAGCCGACGCGGTGCGGCCCTACGCGGTTGACGTTTCCTCGGGCGTCGAAGCGGCGCCCGGCATCAAGGACGAAGTCAAGCTGCGCGCGTTCTTCGCGGCGCTGCAAGCGTAGGTCTCGTGGAAACTATTACGCCAGCATTCGGCCATCGCGATCCTGACGCACGCGGCTACTACGGCGCCTATGGCGGCCGGTTCGTCCCCGAGACGCTCGTCGCGCCGGTGCAGGAGCTCGAGCGCGCGTACTTCGCCGCCCGGCAGGACGAGACATTCACGCAGCGAGCTCGGCGAGCTGCTGCGCAACTACGTCGGACGCGCCACGCCGCTGTACGAGGCGCGGCGGCTGAGCGCCTCGCTCGGCGGCGCCCGCATCTTCCTCAAGCGCGAGGATCTCGCGCACACCGGCGCCCACAAGATCAACAACGCGCTCGGCCAGGCGCTGCTCGCGAAGCGGATGGGGAAGTCGCGGGTGATCGCCGAGACCGGTGCGGGACAGCACGGCGTGGCCAGTGCGACCGTCTGCGCGCTGCTGGGGCTGTCGTGCGACGTCTACATGGGCGCCGAGGACATGGAGCGGCAGTCGCTGAATGTCTTCCGCATGCAACTGCTCGGCGCCACGGTACGGCGCGTCGATGCCGGCGCCCGGACGCTCAAGGACGCGATCAACGAAGCGATGCGCGACTGGGTGACCAACGTCCGCGACAGCTACTACCTGCTCGGCTCGGTGCTCGGACCGCATCCGTACCCGCTGATGGTTCGGGAGTTCCAGTCGGTGATCGGGCGGGAAGCGCGCGCGCAGTGCCTCGACGCGATTGGCCGGCTGCCCGACACGATCGTCGCGTGTGTCGGCGGCGGCAGCAACGCGATGGGCATCTTCGACGCGTTCCTCGCCGATTCGACGGTGCGGCTGATTGGCGTCGAGGCGGGAGGGCACGGGATCACGCCGGGTCAGCATGCCGCGCGGTTCGCCGGTGGCAGCTCCGGCGTGCTGCAGGGCACCCGCAGCTACGTGCTGCAGGACGCCAACGGCAACATCGAGCTGACGCACTCGATCTCGGCCGGTCTCGACTATGCCGCGGTCGGACCCGAGCACGCCTGGCTCCACGACTCCGGCCGGGCCGAGTATGCCTGGATCGGCGACGACGAAGCGCTCGACGCGTTCCAGCGGCTGGGCCGTGAAGAGGGCATCCTGCCGGCGCTCGAATCGTCGCACGCGATCGCTTACGCGTGCCGGATCGCCCCCTCGATGCCCGCGGATGCGATTCTGCTCGTGAACCTGTCCGGACGAGGCGACAAAGACGTCCTGAGCGTGCAGAAGGCGCTGGCCCAGAGGAGCGCACGATGATCGCCACATCCCGGCTGGCGACGCGGTTCGACACCCTGCGCGGCAACGGCCGCGGCGGCCTGGTCGCGTACGTCACCGCCGGCGATCCCGACCGGACCCGCTCGGCGCTGGTTCTGAGCGCGGTCGCCCGCGGCGGTGCCGATGTCATCGAGGTCGGGGTCCCGTTCTCGGATCCGCTCGCCGATGGTCCGGTGATTCAACGCGCGAGCGAGCGCGCGCTGGCCGCCGGGATGACGCTGCGCGGATCGCTCGATCTGATTCGCGAGTTCCGCCAGTCGTTCGACACGCCGATCGTGCTCTTCACGTACGCGAACCCGGTCGTCCGCATGGAAGCGTCGACGTTCGCCCGTGAAGCCAGGGACGCCGGCGTCGACGGCGTGCTGCTGCTCGACTACCCGGTCGAAGAAGCGGGGCCCTTGCGGCAGACGCTGGTCGACGCCGGTCTGGACCCGATATTCCTGATCAGCCCGACCACCTCCGACGAGCGCATCACCCGCTCGGCGCAGCTCGGGGCCGGGTTCCTCTACGTGATTTCCCGGCTGGGCGTCACGGGCACGCGCGACGCGCTGGCCGACGGTGTGGCGCCGCTGCTGGCGAGAGTGCGGGCGCATGCCTCGCTGCCGGTGGTGGTCGGGTTCGGCATTTCACACCCCGATCACGTCGCCGAGGCCTGCCGCCATGCCGACGCGGCGGTGGTCGGCAGCGCCCTGGTCCAGGAGATCGCCGCGCACGCCGACGCGCCGGATCTCGCGGCCCGTGTGGAGAGATATGTCGCATGGCTGAAGAGCGAGCTGTAGACCCCGGGAGTCCCGACGCGGCCGACGTCGTGGCCGATTTGCGGCGGCGCATCGACGAGCTCGACGAGCTGCTGGTGCGGCTCCTCAGCGCGCGCGCGGCCTGCGCGTTCGAGATCGGGCGCCAGAAGAAGCTGCTGGGCCTGGAGATCTACCAGCCCTCACGCGAGGCCGAGGTCCTGGCCCACGTGCAGAAGATCAATCCGGGGCCGCTCAACAACGAGTCGATGAAGCGGCTGTTCGAACGGGTGATAGACGAGGCGAGACGCCTGGAGCGGCGAAGACAGAGTCCGGGGCGAAGCACGCAAAGCGACGGAGTGAGACACAGCAATGGTAGTTGTGATGCAGGAGCGCGCCACCGACGATCAGGTGCAGAAGGTGATCGCGCAGCTCGTGGAAATGGGATTCGACGTGCACCGATCGACCGGCGCGCTGCGGACCGTGCTCGGGGCGGTCGGGGGCAACCGGCAGTTCGACCAGCGCCTGCTCGAGGTGCTCGAGGGGGTGCAGGAAGTGCTGCGAATCACCGAGCCCTACAAGCTCGCGAGCCGCACTTTCAAGCCGGAGAACTCGGTGGTCACCGTCGGCGACATCCGGATCGGCGGCGACGAGGTCATCGTGATGGCCGGTCCCTGTTCGGCCGAGAGCGAAGAACAGGTCGAGGCCACCGCGTCGGCGGTCAAGCGCGCCGGCGCCAAGATCCTTCGGGGCGGCGCGTTCAAGCCGCGCAGCTCCCCCTACAGCTTCCAGGGGCTCGGTGAAGAAGGGCTGCGGATCCTGCGCGGCGCCGCCGACCGCCACAACCTGAAGGTGGTCTCCGAGGTCATGGACCTCAGCCAGATCGAGCTGATCGAGCAGTACGCGGACATCCTGCAGGTCGGCGCGCGCAACATGCAGAACTTCACGCTGCTCCGCGAGCTCGGGCGGACCCGGACCCCGATCATGCTGAAGCGCGGCATCTCCGCCACCATCGAGGAATGGCTGCTGTCGGCCGAATACATTCTCGCCGGCGGCAACATGAACGTGATGCTCTGCGAGCGCGGGATCCGGACCTTCGAGAGCTACACCCGCAACACGCTCGACATCTCGGCGATCCCGGTGATTCACAAGCTCAGTCACCTGCCGATCATCGCGGATCCCAGCCACGGCTCCGGACGCCGCGACATGGTCGCCTCGATGGCCCGCGCCGCGGTGGCGGCCGGCGCCGACGGGTTGATCATCGAGGTCCACGTCGATCCCGACCACGCGCTCAGCGACGGCGCGCAGTCGATGTTCCCGTCGCAGTTCGATCGGCTGATGGCCGAGCTGCGGATTATCGCGCCGGCGATCGGGCGCGGCATCTGCCTCGAGCCGGTGTCGAGAAGAGGATGGGGAGTCTGATCGAGCCCCCGTTTCCACGCATCGCCATCGTCGGCGTCGGGCTGATTGGCGGGTCGATCGCGCTGGCGGTCAAGCGGCGGTGGCCGTCATCGACCGTCGTCGGCATCGACCGCCCGTCGGTGCTCGAGACCGCGCGCCGGCTTTCGGTGATCGATCACGGCAGTGAGACGCTCGATGGCGTGGCCGGCGCGCAGCTGGTCATCCTCGCGGCGCCGGTCCTGCAGAATGCGGCGGTGCTGCGCGAGCTGCCGGATCGCACCGATCGCGCCGTCGTCACTGATGTGGGGAGCACCAAGCGCGCGATCCTCGAAGCGGCGCGCGGACTGCCGCCGCGGCTGCCGTTCGTCGGCGGCCATCCGCTCGCGGGCGCGGCAGCCGGAGGCGTGGAGACCGCACGGCCGGATCTGTTCACCGACCGCCCGTGGCTGCTGACACGAAGCCCGTCCACGACCGACGCCGCACTGGACTCGCTCACCGCGTTCGTGTCCGCTCTCCACGCAGTTCCGCGCATCATCGATGCCGAGGAACACGATCGGCTGCTCGCGTTCCTCAGCCACCTTCCCCAGCTCGCCGTTACCGCCCTCATGCACGTCGTGGGCGATCACGCGGGCGCAGAAGGACTGGCACTGGCGGGGCGGGGCCTTCACGACACCACCCGGCTGGCATCGAGTCCGGCGTCGCCGTGGCGGGACATCGTCGCCAGCAACGGCGACAACATCGAAAACGCGATCGACGCGATGATTGCCGCTCTCGAAACCCTGAAATCGTCGACGCGCCTGGAGCACACCGCGGATCTCGAACGGCTGTTCGTCTCGGCCGCGCGGTGGAAGGGCGTGCTGGAGCACTGGTGATACCTGCTCAGTCGGTGCGCACGTTTCTCGAGCTCCGCGACATCACGGACCTGAAGCCCGCCCCGATGCCGGATGCGGCCGTTCGCGTCGAGCGGGTAACCGAGTGTCCCGCGTCGTTCTGGCGCTACCTCTACACCGAGGTCGGCCGCCCGTATCACTGGATCGATCGTCTGCCGTGGACCGACGATGAGATCCGGAGGTATCTGGCGGACCCGGAGGTGTCGCTGTGGCTGATGACCGTCCGCGGGGCGCCGGCTGGCTATTTCGAGCTCCGCCGCGATCGGACCGGCGGCACTGAAATCGTCTACTTCGGGCTGCTGCCGGAGTTCACCGGCCGCGGTCTGGGCGGCTTCCTGCTGACCACGGCGGTCGAGCGTGCGTGGTCGTCGGGTACCGAGCGGGTCTGGCTGCACACCAACACCCTCGACCATCCGGCCGCGCTGCCGAACTATTTGAGGCGCGGGTTCCGGGTCTTTCACAGCGAAACCTACACGACCCGGTCCGGATTCGGCCGGGTCATATAATCCGGTGGCGTGACGCCGCCCCTCTGGTCTCCTTCTCCCGAACGCATCGAGAAGGCCAATCTCACCCGGTTCCGGCAGGCGATCGCGGCAGAGTGGCAGGTGCGCGCCGACGACTACCAGAGCCTGCATCAGTTCTCGATCGATCGGCCGGAGGCGTTCTGGTCCTCGCTGTGGGACTTCGCCGGCGTGCGGGGCGTCAAGGGCTCGCGCATCATCGAGGACGCCACCCGGATGCCGGGCGCGCGGTTCTTCCCCGACGCGCGGTTGAACTTCGCCGAGAACCTGTTGTGGCGCACCGACGATCGGCCGGCGCTGGTGTTCAACGGCGAGAACCGTGTCCATCGCTCGATGACCGCTGGTGAGCTGCGGCGCGAGGTGGCCCGGTTCGCCGAGGCCTTGCGGCGGGACGGCATTCGGGCTGGCGATCGGGTGGCCGCTTTCATCCCGAACCTCCCGGAGGCCATCGTGGCCGCACTCGGCTGCGCGGCGGTGGGTGCGGTGTGGTCGTCGTGCTCGCCGGACTTCGGAGTGCAGGGCGTCCTCGATCGCTTCGGACAGATCGAGCCGAGACTGCTGATCACGGCCGACGGCTACTTCTATGCCGGCCGGACCCACGACAGCCTGGCACGGATCGCACAGGTGCTTCAGGGGCTGCCCACCGTCGAGCGCACGATCGTCGTTCCATACGTGGGCGCGGCACCGGATTCCGGCGGCCTGCCGAACGCCGTCACCTGGCAGGACTATCTGGCCGAGGCACCCGGCGAGCCCCGGTTCGAAGCGCTGCCGTTCGATCACCCGCTCTACATCCTGTACTCCTCGGGAACCACCGGCGTTCCCAAGTGCATCGTGCATGGCGCCGGCGGCACGCTGATTCAGCATCTGAAGGAGCATCAGCTCCACTCCGATATCAAGCCGGGCGATCGCGTCTTCTACTTCACGACGTGCGGCTGGATGATGTGGAACTGGCTGGTCTCCGCGCTCGCATCCGGCGCGACGCTGCTGCTCTATGACGGCTCGCCGTTTCATCCGGACGGCAACGTCCTGTTCGACTTCGCGGACGCGGCGGGGGCGACGCTGTTCGGCACGTCTCGGCCAAGTTCATCGATGCGGTGCAGAAAGCCGGGCTGTCGCCGCGCCGGACCCATCGCCTCACCTCGGTCCGCACCATTACGTCCACGGGGTCGCCGCTGGCGCCGGAGAGCTTCGACTTCGTCTACGACCAGATCAAGCCGGACGTGCACCTCGCGTCGATCTCCGGGCGGCACCGACATCGCGGCCTGCTTCGCGCTGGGCAATCCGACCGGGCCGGTCTGGCGGGGCGAGATTCAGTGCCGGGGGCTGGGGATGGCGGTCGACGTCTTCGACGACGAGGGGCGGCCGGTCCGGGGACGAGAAGGGCGAGCTGGTCTGCACCCGGCCGTTTCCGTCCATGCCGATCGGGTTCTGGAACGATCCCGGACGGCCGCAGGTACCACGACGCCTACTTCGCGCACTATCCGGGCGTCTGGCGCCACGGCGACTACGTCGAGCTGACCGGGCACGGCGGCGTGATCATCTACGGCCGATCCGACACCACCCTCAATCCCGGCGGCGTCCGCATCGGCACCGCCGAGATCTATCGCCAGGTCGAACAGATCCCGGAAGTGCTCGAGAGCCTCGTCGTCGGCCAGCAGCGCGGCCATGACGAGCGAATCGTCCTGTTCGTCCGGCTCCGCGACGGCGTGGAGTTGACCGACGAGCTGCGCGACACGATCCGTCGCCAGGTGCGCGAGCGCACGACCCCGCGCCACGTTCCCGCGCGTATCGTCCAGGTGCCGGAGATTCCGCGGACCAAGAGCGGCAAGATCGTGGAGCTGGCGGTGCGCGACGTGATTCACGGCCGAGAGGTCAAGAACCGCGAAGCGCTGGCCAACCCGGAGGCGCTGGAGTATTTTCGCGGTCGTTCTGAATTGAACGACTGACACCTCACCGCTCCGGACTCGTGGCGGCTGACTTTCTATAGAGGGCACGCGGGCACCTCGCTAGGCCGGTGAGCGCTTACAGGAGGGCCAGGAGTTCAGGAGGAAGTCTCTTTTGTTTCTAAGAAAATCAAGAAATGGTTTTTCTCCTGATCTCCTGGCCCTCCTGTAAAAGCGCACCGCCCGTCGAGCAACCCCGTTTGCCCCTGGAAGCACCCCCGCAGCAGCGATTCCGGACGGCGACTGCCCCCGACCATAGCTCTCGGGGCACAATCAACCACATGGACAACGCCGTCATTCTCAGCGCCTGCCGCACGCCGATCGGATCGTTCGGCGGCGTCTTCAAAGATCTCTCCGCCGTCGATCTCGGCGCGATCGTCATCCGTGAGGCTATCGCCCGCGCCGGGATCGACGCCGCCGACATCGGCGACGTCATCATGGGTTGCGTGCTGCAGGCCGGCGCGGGAATGAACGTGGCCCGCCAGGCGGCGCTCAGGGCCGGGGTGCCGGTGGAGGTGCCGGGCGAGACGATCAATCGGGTATGCGGCTCCGGACTCTCGGCGGTGGTGCACGCGGTCGAAGCGGTCAAGGACGGCTACGTCGATCTGATCCTGGCCGGCGGCACCGAGTCGATGAGCAACGCGCCGTTCCTGTTGAAGGGCGCCCGCTGGGGCTACCGGATGGGGAATGCCGAGGTCGTCGATTCCATGCTGCAGGAAGGATTGACCTGCGCGATCGAAGGCTGCCACATGGGCATGACCGCGGAGGAGGTGGCGCGGCGCTACGCCGTCACGCGGGAGGAACAGGACGCGTTCGCCGCCGAGAGTCAGCGCCGCGCCGAGGATCGCCGTCCAGTCCGGCGTGTTCGATCGCGAAATCGTCGCGGTCGACGTGCCGCAGCGCAAGGGGCCGCCGTTGCGAGTGACGAAAGACGAGTATCCACGTGCCGGGACGACTGCCCAGACTCTCGCGGCGCTGCGGCCGGCGTTCGCGAAGGATGGCACGGTGACCGCCGGCAACGCGTCAGGGATCAACGATGGCGCCGCAGCGCTCGTGATCGCGACGGCGAAGAAGGCCAACGCGCTGGGGCAGAAGCCGCTCGCACGGATTCTGTCCTACTGCACGACCGGCGTGGACCCGAAGGTCATGGGCATGGGCCCGGTGCCCGCGATGCGAAAGGCGGTCGAGCGGGCGGGGCTGTCGCTCGGCGACCTCGACCTCGTCGAACTGAACGAAGCGTTCGCCTCGCAATCGCTGGCGGTGGTTCGCGAGCTCGGCCTCGATCCCTCGAAGGTCAACGCCCACGGCGGCGCGATCGCGCTCGGTCATCCAATCGGCGCCAGCGGCGCCCGCGTGCTCACCACGCTGGTGCACGCCCTGCAGGCCCGCGGCGGCGGGCGCGGTGCGGCGTCGTTGTGCATCGGCGGCGGGATGGGCACCGCGATGGTCGTCGAGGCGGTCTGAACGATGGGGTCGGTCCGCCTGCCGGCGCACGTGCGAGCAGCTCTGCTGGCGCACGCCTCCGAAGAGGCGCCCCGCGAGTGTTGCGGGTTACTCGTCGGACGCGGCCCTGACATCGACGGCGCGGTCCGCAGCGCCAACCTCGATCCGGACCCGGCCCGATATCGCCTCGACCCCGCGGTGCACATCGCCACCAATCGCACCCTTCGCGGCACCGGCCGCGAGGTCGTGGGGGTTTATCATTCCCATCCGCATTCGGCAGCCGTGCCGTCGCCAACCGACTGCCGCGAGGCGCACTATCCCGGGTTCGTCTGGGTGATTGTCTCGCTGGCCGGCCCGCAGGCCGAGGCCGTCGCCGCCTACCGGCTGCGGAGCGACGGATTCGAATGGGTGCCGATTGAAGTCACAGGACGAGATCAAGGAGGCGTTTCGATGAACGTGGTCGAGTCAATCCGCGGCGAATACCTGCGCTACAAGAACCTGGCGGAGGCCGCCATCCGGCAGGCCCCCGACGATCAGCTCTCGGCGGTGGCATCCGCCGACAGCAACTCAATCGCCGCCATCTGCTGGCACGTGTCGGGGAACCTCAAGTCGCGCTTCACCGATTTCCTGACCGCCGATGGCGAGAAGCCGTGGCGCAACCGGGACGAGGAGTTCGATCAGCGCCAGGCGGGGCGCGCCGAGCTGCTGGCCAAGTGGGAGGACGGCTGGGCGGCGCTGTTGACGGCGCTTTCGGGGCTGACCAACGACGACCTCGAGCGCGAGGTGACGATTCGCGGTTTACGAGTCTCGGTCCTCGATGCGCTGCACCGGTCGCTCGCACACACCAGTTATCACGTCGGGCAGATCGTGTTCCTCGCAAAGGCGGCTGCCGGAACGGGGTGGACCTCGCTGAGCATCCCAAAGGGGCAGTCCGCCACCTTCAATCTCAATCCCACCGGTCAGACGCCCGTCGAGCAGATCGCCTCGCTCGAGCAGCGGTCGCGGGGGTGACTGGTCGCTTCCGCCTAAAAGGCGGACGCTCAATGCCGGACCGATCCCGCGGCCGTGCCCGGCCGCTTCGCGACCGGCGCCGCAAAGGGCAGCGTGTCCGGGAGCACGCGCACGCCGCTCGTCAGCTTGAGCGGATACTTGCCGGGCCCCGGGAAGGTCATCTCGACGAAGAACGCCGTCCATCCCGCCGGCGGCGCCTTCACCGTTCCCACCCACGTGTTCGGCCCGCTCGGCTGCAGCGGCGTATTCGTGTACGCCGGGCCGATCGTGTCGAGCCGGAAGTTGCGCGCCTTCGGGTTGACCGCCTGCCACAGCTGCACGCTCGACGGCAGCTGCTTCGTCACGACCTTGATCGACCCGTCCTGTTCGAACGTCCACTTCACCTCGGGGCGCGGCGTGCCGGCGACGACCGCCGCGTAGAACGCGTGGAGCGTTTCGATCGCATCGCTCTTGTCCATCGAATGCGAGGCGTTCGGCACGTAGCGCACGTGCTTCTCACCTTTGAGGTCGTCGAAGTAGAACTGCGACGAATCCGGCAGGAAGAACTGATCGCCGGACGCATTCAAGATCAGCTTCGGGATCGTCAGCCGATCGCGGTATTCATACGGCTCTTCGATCTTCATCAACGCGCGAAACTGCGGCGTGCCCATCCAATCCATGATCCCGTGCTCGGTGTAGTCCTTGACCGCGTCCGACCAGGTGCCGTAGGCGCGATAGTGATGGATGAACGACGGCTCGAGGTTCAGCATGTCGATCACCGCCGGCACGATCGCGATCACCCGTCGATCGACGGCCGCCGTGGTCCAGGTCGTCCATCCGCGCTTCGACGCCCCCGAGACGACGAAGCGGGCGATCTTGCTCCCGCCGCCGTCCGCCCCGGCTGCGAACTGCGTGACGGCGTCCATCGCGCGCACCGCGCTCTTGGTCATCGGCAGCCGCGCCGGCCACTTCTCGTCGCCGGTGCGCAGGTACTTGTCCCAGGTATAGGCGATGAAGTCGTCTTCGGTGCGCGGCTTCCTGGTCGGATCGTCCTTGAAAACCACCGGCTGATTCGGCACCAGCCGGAGCTCCACCGTCACCGTGCCGGTGTCCCTGGCGGCGTTCACCAGCCACGCCGGGGGCGACGACGGCGGCTGCCGCTCGAGGCTGCCGCCGGTGATGTATAGCAGCGCCACGTCACTCTTCACTTCGGGCGGCCGGACGACGGTGAGCCAATGGGTCCAGAGCGGCCGCTCGACCTCCTGTTCGGTCAGCCATTTCTGGGAGGTCATTTCCAGCAGCGTCGCCGTGGCTCCCTCGGCCGGCAGCGACTTCAGCACCTTCCAGGAGAAGCTCGCATCGGGCGCCGCCACGTAACGATCGAGCGCCGTCTGCGCCGCCTGCGGTTGCGGCGCCGCCTGCCGGGGCGCCGCCGTGATCAGCGCGGGAGACGCAATCAGGAGAGCGGCGAGAATCCGTCGAATCTGGACCATGGCGGCGAATTATAGCGGGTGTCCTCGACACTCGTGATCCGTGGTCCGTGGTCCGTGGTCCGCAAGAGTTGAGTCTCGAGACGGCGGAGGTACATCGAGGCAACGGATCTCAAAAACGGAGCAACGGAGAAAACGGAGGAATCGGAAAAGAAAATTAGTTTCTTTTCCGTTTTCTTCGTTGGCTCCGTTGCTCCGTTTTTGAGATCCGGTGCCTCCGTCGCCTCCAACCCCGTTTGACGCACCGGAGGTAGCTCCTCACCGCAGCCTGGGAGCGGACGTGGGCTTGCCCACCGTCGCTCCTCGGTGAAGCCTGGGAGCGAAGGTGGGACGAACTATAATCAGCGGATGCCTACGACTGCATCTGCCGCCGCTGTGGCGCTCACGTCCGGCAATCTTTCGGACCTCCAGACCGACCTGCTGGTCGTGCCGGTGTTCGACGGAGAGAGTGTCGCGACGGCAGTCCCGGGGCTGGATCACGCCGCCGGTGGCGCGCTGAGCCGGGCGACGGCCAGCGGCGAATTCCGGGGCCGGGCCTTCGAGCTGTTCCTGACGCCGCTGACGGATTGGGCGGCGCCCCGTCTGGCGCTGATCGGCGCCGGCAAGGCGGCCGACTTCGACACCGAGCGTCTGCGGAAGGTCGCGACCGCCGCCGCGCTCGCGGCACGGCAGCGGCGCATCCAGAAGATCGCCTTCGTGAACCGCGGCGGTGGGGAGCCGGCCGCCGCCGTCCAGGCGATTGCCGAAGGGCTGGTCCTGGCCACCTTCAGCGGCGACGCCTACAAGAGCGGCGAACGGTCGGGGCCGCCGCTCGACCAGGCGCTCGTGGTCGCCGGGCAGCGGGACGGAGCACTGCAGGCCGCGGTCGAGCGCGGCCGGGTCCTCGGGGAATCGTGCAATCTCGCCCGCGACCTCTGCAACGAGCCGGCGAACGTGCTGACGCCGTCCGTCTTCGCCGAGCGCGGCGCCGCCATCGGCAAGAGCGCGGGGCTGCAGGTCGAGATCCTGGACGAGGAGGAGATTGCCCGCCTGGGGATGGGCCTGCTCCTCGGCGTCGCCCGCGGCAGCGCCGAACCTCCGCGGTTGCTCGTGTTGCGCTACACCGCCTCGCACGCCCCCGCCAGTCCGGTGCTGGGCCTGGTCGGGAAGGGCATCACCTTCGACACCGGCGGCATCTCGATCAAGCCGGCCGAGGGCATGGACCGGATGAAGGACGACATGGCGGGCGGGGCCGCGGTGATTGGCGCGATGCGGGCGATCGCGATGCTCGAGGCGCCGATCAACGTCATCGGGATCGTGCCGATGACCGAGAACATGCCCGGCGGGCGCGCCCTCAAGCCGGGCGACATCATCACCGGTGCCGGCGGCAAATCGGTCGAGGTGCTCAACACCGACGCCGAAGGGCGCCTGATCCTCGGCGACGGCCTGTGGTACGCACAGAAGCTCGGCGCCACCCATCTCGTCGACGTCGCCACCCTGACCGGCGCCTGCGTCATCGCACTCGGCCGAGCCGCTTCGGGCCTGTTCGCGCAACCGCCGCGCTTCGCCGAAGTGGTGCGCCGCACGGCCGATCGGGCCGGGGATCGTTGCTGGCCAATGCCACTCTTCGACGAATATCGCGAGCAGATCAAGAGCGAGATCGCCGACATGGTCAACGTGGGCGGCCGGCCCGCCGGGGTCTGCACCGCCGCGATGTTCATCCGGGAGTTCGTCGGCGACATGCCCTGGGCGCACCTCGACATCGCGGGGACGGCATGGACCGACGACGCGAAGCCGTGGATGCCGAAGGGGGCGACCGGCGTGGCGGTCAGAACGCTGGCCGAGCTCGCCTTCACCAGCACCGAATGGGGAGGCTAGTCCAGTGGAACCGGGGGGCCTCCGAGGGGGTCTAACCTGAAGTGCAGTCCGCCCAGCCCATCGTGGTTCGCGTCATGGAGGAACCGGTCAAGGAGACCGGCGTCTCCGACATCCTGGTCGGTGCACTCGGGCTGACCGGCGTGATGTTGCTCGCCGCGCTGCTGCTCGGCCTCCTGCTCGGTGGCATCCTGATCGGTATCAAGAAGCTCCGCGCGAAGTACAACCTCGAACCCGAACAGAACACCGACGCGATGAGGGTCACCCCGTCGTCGTCCACGCCCTGACCCTCGGCCTCGAGACGGCGGAGGGAGATCGAGGTAACGGATCTCAAAAACGGAGCAACGGAGAAAACGGAGGCACCGGAAGACGAATAATTAATTTTCTCTTCCGTTTCCTTCGTTGGCTCCGTTACTCCGTTTTTGAGATCCGGTACCTCCGTCGCCTCTCAGGCGCGTCTATTTATTCTCTCGAAGCGACCGCCCGCACTCCTTTGAGCGACTTCTGATACCGCACGATTGCGTCAAAGAGCGACTCGGCGATCTGCTGGCGGTAGGCGCCGGTCTTGAGCAGCGCCCCTTCCTGCTTGTGGGTGACGAACGAGATTTCGGCCAGCACGCTTGGCATCCCGGCGCCGATCAGCACGACGAAGGGCGCCTGCTTCACGCCGAGGTCGCGCAGCAGGGCGTTGCGCGCCGACAGCCGGCGCACCATCGATTTCTGCACCATGTCCGCGAAATCGCGCGACTCGTCGATCTTGTTGTTGAGCGCGATCGCCCGGACGATCTCGGGCAGGCTGTGCATGGTCCTGCCCGATGCTGAATTCTCGCGTGCAGCCACCGCTTCGGCCTCGGGGTTCGAGGCGAAGTTGAGGAAGTAGGTCTCCACGCCGCGTGCCTTGGGATTGCGGCTGGCGTTGGCGTGAATCGACAGGAACAGATCCGCCCCCTCGGCGATTGGCGATCGCGGTGCGCTCTTCGAGCTGGATGAATTCGTCGGTGGCGCGGGTCAGCGTGACTTCGATGCCCGGCTGTTTCTCGAGCAAATCGCGCAGCCGCAGCGTGACGTCGAGCACGAGCTCGGCTTCGTTGACGCCGTTCGCGCGGGCGCCCGGATCGTGGCCGCCGTGGCCGGCATCGAGGACGATCCGCGACACCCCGAGTCCGAGCTGCCGCGCCAGCGAGAACTGGCCGTTGGAGTTCGCGGTCGGCGATGCCGGCGACACCGTAACGGCGGCGGAGGCCGGACGTGACACGAGCGGCACCGGCTCCTTCGCCGCGGGGATCGGTTTCGGTTCGGCCGGCGCGCTTGCCATCAAGGGCAGAGCGTCCGGCACGGCGGCGGTCACGCCGGTGCACGCTCGGCGCGGCCGGCTTCGCCGCAATCGCCGAGCGCTTGAAGTCGACGACCAGGCGGAACGGGTTGTAGAGGGTGAAAACGGTGTAGTTGTCGACCGCTTCCATATCCATCACCACCCGGGTCGTGTTCCGGGGATGGCGTCCCAGCCGGATCTCGCGCACCACGTCGTCGTCGAACTTGAGCGACCGCGTCCTGGAGCGGCGACGTCGTCCGCGCGCCCTTCGAGATCGAAGAACACGCGGCGCGGGTGCTCGAGCTGTTCGTGGCGATACGCCAACTCCGCGTCGAGCTCGATGCTGACGCGCACGCCGTCAGGCAGCGGCACCCGCTTGATCTCCTTGATCGTCGCGACGGTGGGTGTGGCGGGCGCCGGCGCCGCGAGGTCAGTGCTTTTCGGCACCACCGGCTCGGCGGCGACGAGCTGTCCAGCCAGTGGGGTCGATAAGACCGGCGGGGGAGTCGGCTTTACGATCGCCGCCGGCCGCGGCGTTTCCAGCGCCTCCAGTTGCCCGGCGACCCGCGGTCGGAAGGGGCTCGACGGATACTCGTGGCGCAGCAGCGTCAGCAGGCGAACCGCGGTCTGCCGATCCGCCGGGTTCCCGAATCGCTCGAACGCCAGAATGGCGAGGTTGGCGCCCTGCCAGAGGGCATTGTCGGTGTAGCCGCTCTTCGGAAACCGCCGGACCACGGTCTCGTACTTCCGCACCACCCACCGCAACTGCGCGAGCGTCGCGCCGCCGTCATCCCGCAGCTCGCGCTCCCTGCCGAGCGCCCGCCCGTAAATCGATTCGGCGGACTCCGGCTCGGCCGCCGCAGCGGTCGCCGAGCCGATCGATGCAGCCACGGCGCCGACCATGGCGACTGCAGCCAACCACCGCGCGATGCGCGTGAACATAGTCATAGGTGACCTCGAGCGTCAGCGCAGCTGCGCGTCAACCTCTTCGAAGTAGTCCTTCTTCACCAGCACTTCGCGCGTCTTGCCGCCGACCGCTGAGGACACCAGGCCCTCCGCCTCCATCATGTCGACGAGCCTTGCGGCGCGGCTGAAGCCGATGCGCAGCCGCCGCTGCAGATAGGAAATGGACGCCTGGCCGCTCGAGACAACGATGCGAGAGGCCTCGTCATAGAGATCGTCTTTCTCGAACTCGAGATCGCTGCCGGCCTGCTTGTCTTCGGCGGTGATCGTCTCGTCGTAGGTCGGCTTGCCCTGCTTCCGCAGGAAACTGGCGAGCCGCGCGCTCTCCTGCTCGGAGATGTAGGGGCCGTGCAGCCGGACGAACCGAGACGAGGCCGGCGGCAGGAACAGCATGTCGCCCTTGCCGAGCAGCTGCTCCGCGCCGTTGCCGTCCAGGATGGTGCGGGAGTCGATCTTCGACGACACGCGGAACGAGATCCGGGCGGGAAGATTCGCCTTGATCAGCCCGGTGATGACGTCGACCGACGGCCGCTGGGTCGCGAGGATCAGGTGGATGCCGACCGCGCGCGCCATCTGCGCCAGCCGCGCGATCGATTCTTCGACCTCGTTGCCGGCCACCATCATCAGGTCCGCCAGCTCGTCGATCAGCAGCACGATGAAGGGCAGCGTCTTGATCTCGACGCCGTTGTCGTCGAGCATCGGACCGCCGTTCTCGGTCTGCGCCAGCTTCAGGTTGCGGTTGTACTGCTCGATGTTGCGCACGCCGACCGCGGCCAGGGTCTTGTAGCGCTCCTCCATCTCGCGGACCGCCCAGCGCAGCGCGTTCGCCGCCTGCTTCGGGTCGACCACCACCGGCGTGAGCAGGTGCGGGATGTCCTCGTACATGCCGAGCTCGAGCCGTTTCGGATCGATCATGATCAGCCGCACCTCGTCCGGGCTGGCGCGGAAGAGGATGCTCGACAGCATGGCATTCACGCTGACCGACTTGCCGGTGCCGGTGGAGCCGGCGATCAGCAGATGCGGCATGGTGGCGAGGTCGTAGACGAACGGCTCGCCGTGGATGCTCTTGCCGAGGGCCAGCGTCAGCTTCGACTGCGACCGTCGATACCCCTCGGACTCGAGCAGCTCGCGCATCGAGATCTGCTCGCGGTTCGGATTCGGTATCTGGATGCCGACCGTGGACTTGCCGGGGATGCGATCGATCAGCACCGACTCGGCCTGCATCGCCAGACACAGGTCGTCGGCGAGGCCGGTGATCTTGCTGTATTTCACGCCCGCGTCTGGCTTGAATTCGTAGGTCGTGACGACCGGGCCCGGGTGGATCTGGACGACCGCGCCTTCGACCGAGAACTCGCGGCACTTCTCCTCGAGCAGCCGCGCGCCTTCCATCAGCTCGCGCTCGTCGATCTTCTGCTCCGGCCGAGGGGCGTCGAGCAAGGCGAGCGGCGGGCACACGTAGGCCCCCTTTTTGCGCTCGGCCGGCAGCTTCTCCTCCGGCTCTGGCAGCGGCAAGGGGGCCGGGGTCGGAATCGACGGCTTCCTGATCGAGGGTGGTGTCGGCTTCGAAGACGCCGCCTTGAGGGCGGCCGCCGCGGCACCGACCATCGCCGCGGTGCGGGACTGCTTGGACGGCGGCTCCTCGGCGTCGCGGGCCTGCACGCGGGGCTTCGCATTGGCGGCGCGGGCCGCGACGGCGACGAGCGCGGTGTCGTCGATCGCAGCCGTCCTGGCCTGGGCTGCCACCGCGGGCTGCCCCTCGCGGCTCTGCTTGCCGAGATGCTTCTTCAGGACTTCGCTCCGCTGTTTCTCGCGCTGCTTCTCTTCGCGCCGGGCCCGGAACGCGCCCAGCAGCGCCAGCCACTGGTCGGCGATCATCGAGCCGATCGCGGCGAACAGCCGGCCGAAGGAGAACTGGGTCGAGAGGATGACGGCGAGGAACAGCAGCGTGAGGATCAGGATGATCGACCCGGTGCGGTTCAGGTAATCCGCGAGCACGCCGGCCATCAGCGAGCCGAGATAACCGCCCGCGCGGCTGCTTCCCGGTCAGGTCCGCGTCGAAGATCAGCGCGAGGAAGGCGGCGCTGCAGATGTACAGCAACCCGCCGCCGATCGCCTTGGTATAGGGCGCATCGAGGGCGCGGCACCAGAAGTAGTGCCACCCGACGACCGCGACGACCAGCGGCGTGAGGTACGCCGCGTAGCCGACCACCTGGAACGACAGCTCGGCGAGGAACGCCCCGACTCGTCCGGCGAAATTCGCCGGCGGCAGGTTCGCTCCGGTGTTGAAGAACCACACCGGGTCCGACGGGCTGTAGCTGGCGAGCGCGATCAGCCAGATCAGCGACAGCGCGAACAGCGCGACGCCGACCACTTCGCTGAAACGGCGCGAGAGCGTGGATCCCGCCACGTCAGATCTCCATGATGACCGGCAGCACCAGCGGCCGGAGCCCGGATCGTTTTCGGAAGAACCGCTGCAGCTCGACGCGGACCCGCTCCTTGATCAGGCCCGGATCGGTGCGCTCTTCGACGCTGGCGCTCTCGATCGTCGCCGCGAGCAATCCCGGAATCTCCTTCAACAGCGCCTCCGTGCGCGCGTCGAGCACGAACCCACGCGTGATGACATCGGGCGTCTCCTCGAGAGTGCCGGACTGCCGGCCGATCGCTACCACCGGCACCACCAGGCCGTCGCCGGCCAGGTGACGGCGGTCGCGCAGCACCTCGTCGCCGACCTCGCCGCTGCGGGTGCCGTCAATCAAGGTCCGGCCGGCCGGCACCTGCCCGGCGACGCCACCCCCGGCGTCGTCGAAACGGATGAGGTCGCCGTTTTCCGCGAGCACCACCTTGGTGGTCGGGGGATACCTTCGGTCGCCACCCGGGCATGCCGGGACAGCTGGCGGTACTCACCATGTATCGGCACGAAGAAGCGCGGCTTGACCAGCGAGAGCATGAGCTTCAGCTCTTCCTCGCTGCCGTGCCCCGACACGTGGACGTGTTTCGTGCCTTCGTGCACGACCTCGGCGCCGCGCCGGGTGACGTGATTCATCACCCGGCCAATCGACTTCTCGTTGCCCGGGATCTCCCGCGCCGAGAACACCACCACGTCGTCGTGGTTGAGCTTCACGTGCCGGTGCTCGTTGATGGCGATACGCGACAGCGCGGCCTGAGGCTCCCCCTGTGAGCCGGTGCAGATGCAGACCAGGTCCTGCGCCGGCAGGCTGCGCACGTCGCTGTCGCGGACCTGCACGCCGGCGGGAATCCGCAGATAGCCGAGCCGCTGCGCCGTCTCCGAGTTGTCGATCACGCCGCGCCCGACGAAGGCCACCTGCCGCTCGAACTGGGCCGCGAGGTCGACCAGGATCTGCATCCGGTAGATGCTCGAGGCGAACATCGCGACGACGATCTTGCCGCGGGCGCTGGTGAAGATTTCCTCGAAGGCATCCACCACTTCGAGCTCGGAACCGCTGAAGCCCCGCCGCTCGATGTTGGTGCTGTCGGCGAGCAGCACGTGCACACCCGCGGCGCCGAGCTGGGCGAACCGATGGAAGTCGAGGCCCTCGCCGTCGAGCGGCGTCTGGTCGATCTTGAAGTCACCGGTATGCAGCACCACGCCGCGCGGCGTCTCGATCGCCAGCGCCACGCAGTCGGGCATGCTGTGGGTGACGCGGAGGAACTCGATCGTGAACGAGCCGACGGTAATCCGCTCCCGCGGCTTCACCCGGACCAGCTGCGCTTTCGCGTCGGTGCCACGGCGCTCGAGCTTGGGCTCCAGCAGCGCCAGCGTGAACGGCGTGCCGTACACCGGGCCCTTGACGTGCGGCAGCACGTGGGCCACCGCGCCGATGTGATCCTCGTGGCCGTGCGTCAGGACCAGCGCGGCGATGGTGTAGCGTTCCAGCGGCCGGAAGTCGGGGATGATCAGGTCGACGCCGAGCAGCTCCGGCTCGGGAAAGGTCACCCCCGCGTCGACGAGGATCGCCGTATCGCCGCAGGCGATCACCATCATGTTCATGCCGAACTCGCCGACGCCGCCGAGCGGCACGATCTCGAGCGGCGGCACGTCGATGCCGGGAGAATCAGCAGGACTCATTCGTCAGCAGCCGTCCGTCGGTCACGAAAAGGAAACACGTGGCTCCCAGCCAGGAGGTCTGGTCGCGGAAATCTGGAACACGGACACGAGGTGGCGCCATCCGGGCAGATGGGCCATGTCGCGCTGCGGCGGGGAGCCGCGGATTCACCCGTGTTTTCCGGCTACCCGCTGGGACGGGCGACCGAAGCTCGGGCAGAAAGATAGCACGGACGATGGCCGGAAGCGCAAGGAAATAAACGAGTTCACCTGCTGAGGCCGAAGACGAACCGGTCGGCGAGGCGGGTCAGTTCGGTGAGATCCAGGGTCTCGGGGCGGCGGTTGGGATCGATTCCGGCGGCCCCGAGCACCACCACAGAGTCCATGCCCCGGCTGCTGGCGAACGGCGCCAGCGCATTGGCGAGGGTCTTCCGGCGCTGGGTGAACATGGACCGGACCATCGCCTCGAAGACACGCTCGTCCTGCGGAGCCGCCGCAGGCGGCCGGAACGTGAGCCGGACGACCGCCGAGTGCACCTTCGGGGCGGGACGGAAGGCGCCGGGGGGCAGGGTCAGCAGACGCTTGACGCCGGCGTGAAGCTGGACCGAGATCGACAGCACGCCGTAGTCGCCGGTTCCCGGTTGCGCTTCCAGACGCTCGGCGACTTCCCGCTGAAGCATCAGGGTCGCGTCGACGAGCCCGGCGACCGCCGGGCCATCTCGATCAGGCGGAACAGGATCGGCGTCGAGATGTTGTAGGGCAGGTTGCCAGCCACGCGGAGCGGACCGGGCGCGAAGCAGGGATGTCAGGTCGGCGTCGAGGAAGTCGGCCACGATCAACTCGACGTTCGCTGGCAGCCGGGGCTGGAGTGCCGCGGCGAGGTCGCGGTCGACTTCCACCGCGGTCACGTGGGCCACGCGCGGCGCGAGCCGCAACGTCAGGGCGCCGGGGCCGGGGCCGATCTCCAGAAACCGGTCCTGGTCGCGCGGCTCGATGGCCTCGACCAGCTTGTCGGCCCAGGCCGGCGCGAGGAAATGCTGGCCGAATCGCTTCCGCGCACGCATCGGGTCAGACGTCGTCGTTCGACTCGCCGCGCCAGTACTTCTCTTCGATTTCCTCGATCTGCTCCTCGGTCATCCCGAAGTAGTGCCCGAACTCGTGGATGACCGTCTCGGCGACGCAGTCGCGAATCTCGTCTTCGCTCTCGCATGCCTCGAGGATTGGCTGCTGATAGATCGAGATGCGATCGGGGAGCACGTTGCCGTGGCCCCAGGTGCGTTCGGGCAGCGGTGTGCCCTGATAGAGACCGAACAGGGACTCACCAGGCTCGACCTCGAGCTCCGCGAGGATGTGCGGCGGCGGCGCGTCTTCGACGACCACGGCGACGTTCTTCATCTCTGCGCGGAAGCGGCGGGGGATATCGCCCAGAGCCTCTTCGACGAGACGGGTGAAGTGATCGCGGGTCATGGAGGGTGAGGGCACTAGCGGCTGCGCTTCTTCGCGGGCCGCGGAACGCGGACCGCGGATTTACGGACCGCGGGCTGCGGACCGCGGGCCGCGGATTTCCGGACTGCGGACTGCGGACCGCGGACCGCGGCTTTGTAGTAGTCGCACTCGTCGCGGACCGCACACTGCTCGCACAGCGGGCGTGGTTTGCAGATCCGGCGGCCGTGCAGGATCAGCGTGTCGGAGGTGACGGTCCACTTGGCCGCCGGCATCGCCGCGCCCAACTGCTGTTCGACGACTTCAGGATCGTCGCCGCGCGCGATCCCGATGCGGTTGGCGACCCTGAGCACGTGTCGATCCACCGGCAGGCCGGGCACGCCGAGCGCGTGGCCGAGCACGACGTTGGCGGTCTTGCGGCCGACGCCGGGAAGCTTGACCAGCGCGTCCATCGAGGCGGGAATCTCGCCGCTGATGGCGTTCCATCACCGCGGCGGCCATGCCGACCAGTGATTTGGATTTCGCGCGGAAGAAACCGGTCGACTGAATCTGCGGCTCGAGCTCGGTGGTGGTGGCCCTCGCCAGCGCCCTGGCGTCGGGATAGCGCGTGAACAGCGCCGGGGTGACCTGGTTCACGCGCTCGTCCGTGCATTGGGCCGACAGAATCGTCGCGACCAGGAGCTCGTAGGGCGTGCGGTAGTGCAGCTCGGTATCGGCGTTCGGATGCTGTCCCTCGAGCTTCGCCATGATCCGGCGCGTCTGCTCGCGGGACTTCGAGGGTCGAGGAGGCGCCGCTGCTCGAGCGGCCGGTCGCGTCGGCACGCTGCCGATTGTATCGCCGACTACTTCGAGCGAGCCCTTCGCGCGATCGGCGGTCGCGGTCAGCAACGCAATGAGCGCGCTTGCCGCCACCTTTCACCTTGGAGGTCCCGACGACGACGGTCTCGCCGTCCTCCATGCGGAACGAGGTGTCGATGACCGCGCGGCCGCTCGCCTTCGACGACGCGGCGGATGAGCGACTGCTTCAGATCCGAAATCCGCCGCGTCACGGCGGCGAGCTGCATCTCGAGGCGTTTGACCTCGTCCACATTCGCCATTCCGACTTCAACCTCTTTCCGCCCCTTCGAGACCCGCAGCTGGAGATCGTCGCGCTCGCGTTCGAGCTGGTAGATCTCGCGGCCGATCTCCAGCGACACCATCTCGCCCTTCGCGAGTTCCTTCGGCGCTGTGGCGTACGGCCGCCCTCGCCGGACGTGCCAGTCGCCGTCGTTCGCGTCAGCACGAACCGGACGAACGTCGTGCTCGGAGCCAACGCCGCCGCCGGCTGAACGTGCGGCTGCGCGCGCAGCTCGAGTCCGTATTCCTGCTCGTCCACGCCGCGCAGCCGGATAATCGCCGGCCCGGAGTTGCTGCCGAGCACCCACTGCGTGTCAAGCAACCGGTAGACCTTGTAAGGCAGGAAGTCCTTCATGTCGGCCAGCGCCTTGCGTGCCGCGTTCGGGATGGTGTCCTGGCCGCCGGCGTCCTGCATGTCGCCGAGCGAGCAGCACGACGTTGAAGCCGCGGCGAGGGACGGGTTCGGGATTCGTCAGCTTTTTGAGCGGCGTATCGGCCGGCTGCTGTGCCGAGACCGGCAGCACCGACAGCATCGCAACCGCCGCGACCCACGGGAGAACCGTTGCGCGCACCTTCATGGCAGAGTTCCTTTCACTTCGAAGGCGGGATCGAACACCCAGATGATCCGCGTCCCGCCCGGTGTTGAAAATTGCAATTGCTGCCGGTCGCTCGGCGCGTCGGTGACCGCCGCCACGGCTGCCTTGTCGCCGTCCCCCGCCGTCGACGCAACGTCGTCGGTCACTGGAACGCCTTGCAACGCGGTCAGCAGTGCGACGCAGACCAGCGCAAGAGTGGCAGCGGTGGCCACGAACATCCGCGACCACGAATGCGCCGCTCGGACGCTTGCGCGAGAGGCCACGATCACCGATCGTCGCAACCGCTGAGCAGTCTCGGGCTCGACGTCGCTCCCGAGCGCGCGGTCCGCATCGCGCAGCCGGATTCGCCAGTCAGTCATGATTCCTCTCCGAGCACCTGCGCCATCTCGCGGCGGGCGCGCATCAGGTGCCACCGCACCGTGACCGGCGTGACGCCGAGCGTGCGCGCAATCTGCGGCACCGGGACCCCTTCGAGCTCGGCCAGCACGAGAATCGCCCGCCGGCGCGGCGGCAACAGGTCGAGCGCCTGCCACACCATGGCATGCGCAACCAGCCCCGGTTCGGGATTGACGGCGCCGGGCGTCGGGACGTGCCCCGCAGCGGCGGCGCGGTGCCGCACCGCCGCGTGCCGCCAGTTGTCGCGGCAGACATTGATCAGCACCCGGACCAGCCAGGCCTCTTCGCTCGATGATCCTTGCGGGACGCGCTGTGGCGCCCGCGCCACGCGGAGAAACGTTTCCTGGACCAGATCGGCGGGATCGTCAGGACGGCGCGCCAGCCGCCGCGCCAGCCGGAAGAGACGCTGATGGTGCGCGTCGAACAGTTCCGCGACCCGGCCGGCCGGGTCGTCGCCTGTTCCGTCCATCGCTGCCGGGACCGCCACCGCGTCCGTCGCCATCACTGGGAGTGTAGACGGGGATACCCACAGGAGTGTTGGTGGGACGTGCCAAATCCCAAGCTCCAAATCCCAAATCCCAACCACGCCCAACTCTCAAGTCCCAAATCAACACCCAAAGGCCCAAATCCCAATCGGAGTTGGTTTGGGAGCTCCTTGGGAGTTGGACGTTGGGAATTAGTTTGGGATTTGGGAGTGGTTGGGATTTGGAGCTTGGAGCTTGGGATTTGTCAAAATTCAAGCGCTCTTCAAGCCCCGCGACCCATCAATGGACCGGACCCTTGTCCCAGCTGCCGCCGGTCGACTCCGAAAACACGCGCATGTGCTCCTGGAGCGCCGCGATGAGATTCGGGACCACCTGAAGGGGCACGACAATCTTGGCCCGCACCGGCGCCTTGACCGTGTGGTCGGCTTCCGCGGCCTTGATGTCCCGCTCGGAGAGCGGCAGCACCTCGCAGAACGCCAGCGTGAAGTCGAACGGCGTGTGCGAGATCGCGCAGAAGTTCGCGTAGGTCCGGGGCAAATCGGCCGAATCGTCGGGCACGATCGTGAAATTGATCTGTTTGCGGTCGGTGCTCATGGTCGGAAGGTGTCGGTTGAAGAAGTGCGGTGACTCACCTAGTATCGCCGCATTACCCCGACCACCACACCTTGAACCACGACCTGATCCGCCGGAACGATGATCGGCTGCATCGCCGGATTCGCCGGCTGGAGCCGGATCCGGCCATTTTCGCGATACAGCTTCTTCAGCGTGACGTCGGAGCCGTTGACCATGGCAATGACCATTTCGCCGTTGTCCGCCGTCCGCCGATCTTCCACGATGACGAAATCGCCATCACGGATCTGCTCGTCGATCATCGAGTCCCCTTTGACCCGCAGCACGTAGCTCTCGCGCTTGCCGACCAGATCTTCCGGGACCGCAATCGTTTCGTTGCTGACGACCGCCTCGATCGGCGCGCCCGCGGCGACGAAGCCGAGGAGCGGCAACTCGAGGGCGCGTCCGCCGGTCTTGTTGGGCACCATCTCCACCGAGCGGCTGCGATTCCACGCGCGCCGGATGAATCCCTTTTCCTGCAGATTCGTGAGATGTTTGTGGACCGTCGCGAGGGAGGAGAGGTTGAACCGCCGCCCGATTTCCTCGAGGCTCGGAGCGTACCCGTGCTGCTGAATGAACTCGTTGAGGAAATCGAGAATTTCCCGCTGACGTTTCGTAAGTGGCAGCATCGGCGCACTATAGACAAAGGAAAAGCGAAAGTCAATATTGATGCGCTTACCGCTGCTGCCACCCCTCGCACCTGACCGTCCATTCGACGTCATCGCGCTCGGCCTCAACAGTCTCGACATCGTCGCCGTCGTCCCGCACCATCCGGCGGCCGGCGGCAAGACCCGCATCGAGCGCCTCGCCACACTCCCGGGTGGCCAGAGCGCCAGCGCCGCCGTGGGCTGCGCGCGCCTTGGCTGGAAGACCCAGTACATCGGCACCTATGGCGACGATGACGCGGCGCGGATTGGGATCGAGAGCCTGGAACGCGACCAGGTGGATACGTCCCTGGTGCGCCGGATTCCCGGCGCGACCAGTCATACCTCGCTGGTGCTGGTCGATGCGCGCAGCGGCGATCGCACGGTCATCTGGCATCGCGATCCGCGGCTCGCGATGTCGGCGAAGGATGTCCCGGTCGCCGCGATTGCGCGGGCGCGGGTGCTGCTCGTCGACGACCACGAGCCGCTGCGCCGCGACCGTCGCCGCGCGCGCCGCGCGTGAAGCCGGAGTCCGCACCGTGATCGACGTCGAGAAGCTGCGGCCCGGCACCGAGGAACTGCTACAGCACATCGATGTGATCATCGCGGCGGAGACATTTCCCTCGGAGCTCACCGGCATCCCGGATTTGGGCGCCGCCCTGCGTGAAATGGCCCGCCGGTTCGAACCGGCGCACACCTGCGCCACGCTCGGTCCGAAGGGCAGCCTGTCGCTCGTCGACGGGAAAGAAGTCCGCACGCCAGCCTTCGACGTGCACGTCGAGGACACGACCGGCGCGGGGGACGCATTCCGGGCCGGATTCATCTCCGGCTGGCTGCGCGCCGGCGCGGATCCCAACGTCCACGATGTGCTGCGCTACGCACACGGCGTCGCGGCATTGAACTGTCGCGGGCTCGGCGCGCGCGACGCGCTGCCGCGACCCGACGAGGTCGACGAGCTCATCCGAAGAGGGTGACACTCGATCCGTGGTCCGTGGTCCGTAGTCCGTGGTCCGTAGCCCGTGGTCCGTTCGAGCCGGTCGAGGTAACTGGGTGAAAGTCTCCGCAACCAGCTGCTCGCAGGCTTTTCTACCCAACTGCCTCGGGCGGCTCAGTAAGATTTTCGGACTACGGACCACGGATCCACGGACCACGGATCACGGGCTACGGATCGCGGGTTGCGGATGTAACTCTTGGGCCCTCGTGGCCTGTCTAACCCCCTGAGCGCCAATATGTCTGCCGATGCTCTATCGCTCGACCAGAGGATTGCGTTACCGGGACCGACGGCGTCCGGCCGTGCCCATGCGGATCCCACGCATGACCGAGTGAAGACGACGCCGGGCTGGTGGAGCAGTGTCTGGCCGGAGACAGCGGGGCGTTCGACGTGCTGGTCGAGCGGCATCGCCGTCAGGTCTATCAGGTCTGCTACCGCTTCGTCGGCAATCACGAAGACGCGAGCGATCTCGCGCAGGACGCGTTCCTGCGCGCGTACCGCGCCCTGCACACGTTCAAGGGGCACTCGGCCTTCAGCACCTGGCTCTACCGCGTCGCGGTGAACGTGTGCCTCAATCGCGTGTCGTTGAAGCCGCTGGTGACCGAACCGCTCGAGCGTCGCGAGCATCAGGATCTCGGCAGCGAGATGCCCGATCGCGACATGCTGCGGCAGGAGCAGGCGGCCACGGTTCGCGCGGCGATTGCCCGCCTGCCCAGGAAACAGCGCGCCACCATGATTCTTCGCATGTATCACGAGCTGCCTCACGACCAGATCGCCGCGATTCTCGGCAGCTCGGTGGGGGCGGTCAAAGCGAACTTCTTCCACGCGCTCGCGAACCTCAAGAAGCTGCTGCAGGAACCACCACGATGAATCCGGGACGCCATCTCGCCGAGCAGGAGCTCGTGGACGCCCTCGACGGGACGCTGGTCGACGTCCGCACCGCCCATGTCGCGTCGTGCCCGGCATGCGCAGCGCAGGTGGAGGAACTGCGAGCGATCGCGGCCCGGGCCGCCGCGGTCGACGTTCCGGAGCCGCCGCCGTTCTTCTGGAATCAGCTTTCGGCGCGCGTGCATGCCGCGGTCGCCGAAGAGGCGACCGCCGGGCCGCGGGTGTTGTCATGGCCTCAGTGGCTTCGGCCGGCGATCGTGTCGGCCGCCGCGGCGATCATGATCGTGCTGGTGTCGGCTCTCGCCGGGGTCTGGCCGCGTCGCACGCCGGAGCCGGTTGCGCCCACCGTCGCGATGCTCCCGGCCGACGACACCGAGCTCAGAGACGACGGGCAGGTGGACATCGAGGAAGACGAGGCATGGGCCGTGGTTCGGACCCTGGCGGAGGATCTGGATGACGATGAGATGGACGTCGAAGGGGTCTCGGCCCGGCCCGGGTCGGCCGACCACCTCACGCTGGGGCTCAGCGAGCCGGAGCGTATCGAGCTGGCGCGGCTGCTCGAGGAGCAGTTGAAGGGGCGGAGCATTTCGGAGTTGGTCTCGTGAGCGCCGGAGCTGGTCTCGTGAAGCGAATCCTGTGGGGCGCGATGGCCCTGACGCTCAGCGCGCCGGCGCCTGGATTCGCGCAGGCGCAAGACCCCGCGTCACCGGCGCCCGGCGCCCGGGGCGCGCGCGCCCCGGGTGTCCGGCCGGCGGAGCTCGCCGCCATGCTCGACGCCTACGCGATCGTCCAGGCGCAGACGGCGCTCCAGCTGACCGACGCGCAGTACGGTCAGTTCGTGACCCGGCTGAAGCGGCTGCAGGAAACTCGACGCCGGAGCGGGCAGACCCGCAACCGGCTGCTGCAGCAGCTGCGATTGCTCGTCGCCCCCGCGGCGACGCCCGACGAGCCCGCCATCCGCGAGCGGCTGAAAGCCCTGCGCGATCACGACGAGCAGACGGCGGCCGCGGTGCGGCGGGACAGCGAGGCGCTGGACGAGGTGCTCGACGCCCGGCAGCAGGGCCTGTTCCGGCTGCTCGAGGAGCGGCTGGAGCGGCAGAAGCTCGACCTCCTGATGCGGGCGCGCGATCGGGCGAAGGCGGGCGCTGAGCGCTGAGCCTCAGTCAAATCCCAAGCTCCAAATCCCAAGCTCCAACCACTCCCAACTTCCAACTCCCAACGCAGTTCGCACTGTGAGAGTTGGGAGTTGGAGTTGGGAGTTGGAATTTGGGAGTGGTTGGGATTTGGGATTTGGAGCTTGGGATTTGACTGAGGTCCCTTCTCCCTTGTCGCGCACCCGGAGGGCGCTACAATGACCCCATGGTGTCCAGATCTCGTCTCGCGGCATACGGGCTCGCGCTGGCGCTCGTCGGCGCATCGGTCACCCTGTCAGCGCGCCTCAGCAAACAGGAAGCCGATCAGTTCTCCTCCAAGCTGACTCGCATCGTCGCGACCGGTAACACCAAGAGCCTGAAAGCGGCTCCCGCTCAGACCACGCAGATCAGCGACAGCGAGCTCAACTCGTACTTCAAATACAACGCGCAGGGGCAGATTCCCGTCGGCATCGTCGATCCCACGATCAACGCGCTCGGTGACGGCCGGGTCGGGGGACGGGCGGTCGTCGATCTCGACGCGGTCCGCAAGCAGAAACAGCGTGGCTGGCTCGACCCGATGGGCTATCTGACCGGCCGGCTGCCGATCACGGCCACGGGAAGGCTCACGACCAAGGAAGGGGTGGGGCAGTTCACCCTGGAGTCCGCCGAGGTGTCCGGGGTCACCATTCCGAAGACCGTGCTGCAGGAGCTCCTCAGCTACTACTCGCGGACCAAGGAGAATCCCGACGGCATCAACATGGACGACCCGTTCGAGCTGCCGGCCCGCATCCGCGAGATCCGGGTCGGCAAGGCGACGTCGGCGATCGTCCAATGACGCCGGCGCCCGCGGGCGCGATTTCGCCGCCGGCCGTTCCCTGACCGCTCCTCGCGACTTTCCGACATGGATCCCCTGGCGTCGGCGCTGCAGTTCCTGAAAGGGGTCGGCCCGCGGCGCGCCGCGGACCTCCAGCGCGTCGGTCTGTCGACGATCGAGGATCTGCTGTATCGCTTCCCGACCCGCTACGAGGATCGCGGCGCGTTCAGCACGATCGCATCGCTGAAGCCGGGCATGGCGGTGTCGGTGCTGGCCGACGTCATCAGCTCCGGCGTGCGTCCGACGCGCCGGCCGCGCTTCAAGATCTTCGAGATGCTGGTGCGCGATCGCACCGGCGTGCTGCGCGCCATCTGGTTCAATCAGCCGTTTCTCGCCGACGTCTTTCACCCCCATCAAAAGGTCGTGCTCTACGGCAAGCTCGAGCTGTCGTCGCACGGGCTGCAGATGCAGAGCCCGCAGTACGAGCTGGTCCGGACCGGCGAGGCAGACGAGGACGGGACGGCCGGCGAGCCAACCGCCGAGGACGGCGTGCACACCGGCCGGATCGTGCCGATTTACGAGAAGACCGGCACGCTCACCACCAAGATTCAGCGCGCGATGGTCTTCCAGGCGCTGTCGCAGCTGCCGCCGGAGCTCCCCGACCTGCTGCCGCCCGACGTCCGGCGGCGCGCTGGCCTGATCGATCGGCGGCGTGCACTGTCCGACGTCCACTTCCCGCCGGAGGGCACCAGCCTCGACGCCTTGAACGCGTTCCGGTCCGATGCGCACCGCCGGCTGATCTTCGAGGAGTTCTTCTTCTTCCAACTGGGCATCGTGCTGCGGCGCCGCCGATCCGACGCCGACCGCAAGGGCCGGGCGGTGGTGATCACCGAGGAGATTCGCGAATCCGCGCGCCGGGTCCTGCCGTTCAAGCTGACCGGCGACCAGAAGAAAGCGGTCGCCGAGATCGTCGGCGATATGAAGCGGCCGCAGCCGATGAATCGCCTGCTGCAGGGGGACGTCGGATCCGGCAAGACGATCGTCGCGCTGATGGCCGCGCTGGTCGCGATGGAGAACCAGCTGCAGGTGGCGTTCATGGCGCCGACCGAAATCCTGGCGGAGCAGCACTTCGTCAACATCCGGCGGCTGCTCCAGCACTCGCGATTCCGGCTGACGATGATCACCGGCGCGACCGCGGCGAAGAAGCGGCGCGAGCTGCAGGCGGAGCTCGCGGGCGGATCGATCCACATGGTCGTCGGCACGCATGCGCTGCTGGAGGACCCGGTCGGGTTCCGGGAGCTGGGCCTGGTGATCATCGACGAGCAGCACCGGTTCGGCGTGCTGCAGCGCGCGGCGCTCCGCGCGAAGGGGCTGCATCCCGACGTGCTGGTGATGACCGCCACGCCGATTCCGCGCACGCTGGCGCTCACCGCGTACGGCGATCTGGACACCTCGGTGATCCGCGAGATGCCGCCCGGCCGGCAGGCAATCAAGACGATCGCGAAGCCGGAGTCCCGCCGCGAGGAGATCTACGAGTTCGTCCGCGAGCAGCTCGATCACGGCCGGCAGGCCTACGTGATCTATCCGCTGGTGGAGGAGTCGGCGAAAATCGATCTGAAGGCGGCCACCGAGATGGCGGATCATCTCGCCCAGGAAGTCTTTCCGGCCTATCGGGTCGGCCTGCTGCACGGCAAGATGAAATCGGACGCGAAGGACCGGGTGATGGGCGCGTTCGTGCGCGGCGAGCTCCAGGTGCTGGTCGCCACCACCGTGGTCGAGGTCGGCGTGGACGTCGCCAATGCCACGGTCATGCTGGTCGAACACGCCGAGCGCTTCGGGCTGTCCCAGCTGCACCAGCTGCGCGGCCGCGTCGGCCGCGGGCCGCACCAATCCCATTGCGTGCTGCTCTATCAGGCGCCGTTGTCCGAACAGGGCCGCGACCGGCTCAAGGCCTTGACCGAGACGACCGACGGCTTCGAGATCGCCGAGCGCGATCTGCAGCTGCGCGGCCCGGGAGACTTCTTCGGCACCCGGCAGTCGGGGCTGCCGACGCTACGGGTGGGCGACCTGCTGCGCGACCACGACCTGCTCGAGGCCGCGCGCCGCGAAGCGGTCGCGGCGCTCGACGATCCGCAGCAGACCGCCACGCTCGCGGCGATGGTCAGCGCGAGCTGGGAGCAGAGATTTGGGTTGGTGGGTGTGGGGTAATTCAAATCCCAAGCTCCAAATCCCAAATCCCAACCACTCCCAACCTCCAATCGCCAAGAAGCGCACGATGCCCGCCACTTGGGATCCTGTAGGTTGGAGCGGCCAGTCGGATGGTCAGAATCATGATCGGCGGATTTGCCCGTTGGTGCCGTTTTTCGGCGTCGTTTGGGATTGGGAAGTTGGGCGTCGTTTTGGGATTTGGAGGTTGGGAGTGGTTGGGATTTGGGATTTGGAGCTTGGGATTTGACATGCGCGTGATCGCCGGCACTCTGAAAGGTCGCCGGCTCGACGCGCCCGACTGGGAGGGCTTGCGGCCGACCTCGGACAAGCTGCGGGAGACGCTCTTCAACGTGCTCGCGTCTCGCATTGGCGACGCGCGGGTGCTCGATGGCTTTGCCGGGACCGGCGCGGTCGGGATCGAGGCGCTCAGTCGCGGCGCGGCGCACGTGACGTTCGTGGAGGCCGATGGGCGGGCGGTCCGGCTGATCCAGCGCAACCTCGACCACTGCGGCGTCGCGGACCGCTATGCTATTATCCGCGCCAGATTTGCGGACGCGGTACGCAGGGTGTCCGCAGGGTCGTTCGACCTGGTGTTTCTCGATCCGCCATATCAGGCAGATGGCATGGCGGAGGTGCTCGACGCGGCGGCGCCGCTCGTCGCACCCGGCGGACTCGTGGTGCTCGAGCACGCCAGGCGCGATGTCGCGCCGGCGGTGGCCGCCTCCATCGTGAAAACGCGCGACATCCTCTCGGGCGACAGCGCGCTCACGCTGTACCGGGCAACCGCGGCCGGCGAGCGGACGTGACCGGCCGGCGGGGCGACCCGAGCGCATTCACGCAGCGGCCGGAAAGGTCCGACGAAACCATGCCCAGCGAGATCGTGGCTATCTACCCGGGGTCGTTCGACCCCCTGACCAACGGCCACGTCGACATCATCCAACGCGGATCGCGGCTCTTCGATCGCATCGTCGTCGGCGTGCTGATCAACATCGAGAAGGCGCCGCTGTTCACGGTGAAAGAACGGCTCGCGATCGGGCGCGAGGTGTTCAAGGGCTGGGACAACGTCGACGTCGACGCCTTCGACGGCCTGCTGGTCGACTTCGCGCACAAGAAGCACGCGAGCGTGATCGTCCGCGGATTGCGCGCGGTGTCTGACTTCGAAAACGAGCTGCAGATGGCGCTGATGAACCGCCGGCTGCGGCCCGAAGTGGAGACCGTGTTCATGATGCCGGCCGAGCCGTACACCTATGTGAGCTCGCGGCTGGTGAAGGAAGTGGTGGCGCTCGGCGGATCGGTCCACGGCCTGGTCCCGGACATCGTCGAGGAGCGCCTGCGCGAGAAGAAGCTCGCGCGTGAAACCTTGAGGGCGTGAGAGACATGCTTGCCGCACGGGCTGGACGGATCGCGTCGTCGCCGACCATGAAAGTGGCCGCCGAGGCCATCAGGCTGAAGGCGCAGGGCATCGACGTCATCGACTTCGGCGCCGGCGAACCGGACTTTCCGACGCCGCGCCACATCGCCGACGCCGCCAAAGCGGCGATCGACGCGAACTTCACCAAGTACACCACCAACTCCGGAACCGAGGAATTGAAGCGGGCGGTGGTGGCGCGCTACCGCGACGACTACGGCGTCGAATACTCGACCAGCGAAGTGATCATCACCGCCGGCGGCAAGCAGTCGCTCTTCAACGCGGTGATGGTGCTGTTCGGCCCCGGCGACGAGGTCATCACGCACATGCCCGGCTGGCCGACGCTGGTCGAACAGATCAAGCTCGCCGAGGCGACGCCGGTGGTGGTCCGCACCCATGCGGAGGACGGCTTCAGCCTGAAGGCCGAGACCATCATCGCCGCCATCACGCCGAGGACCCGCGGCATCATCATCAACTCGCCCGGCAATCCGACCGGCGCACTGATCTCGGAAGAGGATCTCGCCGCGATCGCGGAGGCCGCGGCCCGCCGCGACATCTGGATCCTGATCGACCTCTGCTACGAAAAGCTGATCTACGACCCGGTGCCGCACAACCTGGTGCGCGTGCTCTCGTCGCGGCTGCGCGATCGCTCGGTCCTGTGCGGCTCGGCTTCGAAGGCGTATGCGATGACCGGCTGGCGCTGCGGCTGGACGCTCGCGCCGAAGGAGGTGGTGGCCGCCTCGAACGCACTGCAGAGCCACTCGACCTCGAACGTCTGTTCGATCACGCAGCGCGCGGTACAAGCCGGACTGCAGGGACCGCAGGACTGCGTCACCGAGATGCTGGACGAATACCGCCGGCGGCGCGATCAGGTTTGCCAATGGCTGACCGCCGAGCCGCGCATCCGCGTCGTCAAACCGGCGGGAGCGTTCTATCTCTTCCCGGACGTGACCGCCATCCTGTCGCCTGACAGCGTGCGCACGAGCGCGGAGCTCGCTCAGGGACTGCTCAACGAAGCGCGGGTGGCGGTGACGCCGGGAGAAGCGTTCGACGCGCCGGGATTCTTCCGGCTCTCGTACGCCACGTCGATGGCGGATCTGAAACGCGGCACCACCCGGATCCTCGAATTCGTTCGCGCCCTCGACGGCCGCAGCGCCGCGGCCCGCGCATAAGCGGGACGTTCCGCCTTGCTGGACCCTGACGTTCTCGACGCGCTCCGCGCGATCGTCGGCGCCGATTACCTCAAAACAGACGACGAGTCGCGGATTGGGTACGGGACCGACGCGCTGAAACGCGGGCACCCGGCCGATGCCGTGGTGTGCCCGGCCGACACGCTCCAGGTGGCCGCGATCGCGCGGCTCTGCAACGCCCACCGCATTCCCCTGGTGCCGCGGGGCGCCGGCACCGGCTACACCGGCGGCTCGGTCCCGTCACACGGGGGCATTGTCATCTCGCTGGAGCGCTTGAACCGCATCCTGGAGATAGACGAGGCGAACCTGCTGGCGATCGTCGAGCCCAACGTCATCACCGGCGATCTGCAGGACGCCGTCGAGCGGGTGGGCCTGTTCTATCCGCCCGATCCCGCCTCGTTGCGCATCTGTACGCTCGGCGGCAACGTCGCGGAGTGCGCCGGCGGTCCGCGTGCCTTCAAGTACGGCACCACCAAGCGCTACGTGCTGGGACTGGAAGCGGTGCTGCCGACCGGTGAAATCGTCAAGACCGGCGGCAAGACCGTGAAGAACGTGGTCGGCTACGACCTGACGCAGCTCCTGGTGGGATCCGAAGGCACGCTCGCCATCACCACCAAGATCATCCTGCGGCTGATTCCCCGTCCGCCCTTTCAGTCGACGCTGCGCGCGACGTTCGAAAGCGTTGAAGCGGCGACCGCGGCGGTGGTCGGGATCACGCGCGCCCGGGTGGTGCCGGCGGCGCTCGAGCTGATCGACGGCGAAACGCTGGAAGCGGTGGCGCAGAATCTCGGAGTGCGTTCGCTGGCGCCGCCGGGGACGGCGGCGCTGCTGCTCCTCGAAGTAGACGGAGTCGCGGCCGCGGTCGAGGAAGAAGCCTCACGGGTCGAACAGGCCTGCCGCGATGCCGGCGCGACCGAGGTCTCTCGCGCGCGAGACGAGGCGGAGCGGCAGGAGCTGTGGCGGGTCCGCCGCGAGATGTCGATCTCGCTCAAGATGGTGGCCGCGCTGAAGTTCAACCACGACGTGGTCGTGCCGAAAGGGCGGATCCCGCAGCTGTTCGAGCTGGTCGGCCGGCTCCGGCAGGAGTTCCGGCTGCGCGTCCCGTCGTTCGGCCACGCCGGCGACGGAAACATCCACGTCAACTTCATGGTCGACCCGACCGATCCAGACGAGGTCGCGCGCGCGAAGGCAGCCGAACCGGTGCTGTTCGCGGGCGTGGTGGCGCTCGAAGGATCGATCAGCGGCGAGCACGGGATCGGCTTCTCGAAGGCGCCGTTCCTGGCAATCGAGCTCGGCCCCGACGAAATCGCGCTGATGAAGCGAGTGAAGCAGGCCTTCGACCCGAATGGGATCCTGAACCCGGGGAAGATCTTTCCGGGCGGACTCAAATCCCAAGCTCCAAGCTCCAAATCCCAACCACTCCCAACTTCCAAATCCCAAACTTGAATCCCATGTCCCAACTGCCAATTCCAATCGGCCTCAAACCGACAGTCTTTGTGAATTTGGGATTTTGGGGGTTCGTTGGGATTTGGGATTTGGGAGTGGTTGGGACTTGGGATTTGGAGCTTGGGATTTGACGATCTCCTCGAGTCCGAGTGCTATGCTGCTAGCCATGCTGACCCGCCGCCGCGGCCTGGTGTTTGCCCCGTTTCTCTTCCTCTTCCTGGCCTGCAGCCAGCCCTCGGCGCAGGCGCCGAAGGACGCCGATTCGCTGCGCAAGGAGATCGACGCGCTCAAGGCGCAGCAAACGGAGATGCAGCGGAGCCTCGACGAGATTCGCGAGTTCCTGAAGGCGGCGACCGGCGGGCGGTTCGGCGCGCCGTCGCTCGTCAACAGCACCTTCGACATTGCCGGGATGCCGGCCAACGGCAAGGCCGACGCGCCGCTGACCCTGATCGAGATCTCCGACTATCACTGCCCGTTCTGCCGCCGGCACATCCAGCAGACCCAGCCGAAGATCTATTCCGACCTGGTGAACACCGGCAAGCTGCGCCACGTCTTCGTCCACTATCCGATCGCGCAACTGCATCCCGACGCCTTCAGGTCGCACGAGGCGGCCGGCTGTGCCAACGATCAGGGGAAGTTCTGGGAGCTGCACACCAAGCTGTTCGAGACGCCGCTGAAGACCGCCGAGCAGCTGATCGGACTCGCCCAGAATGCCGGCCTGGACGCGACCGCGTTCCGCGCCTGTCTCGAATCGGGCAAGCACGAGAAGGACGTCAAGGCCTCGGTCGAACGGATTGCCAAGATGAACGTCAACGGCACGCCGATGTTCCTGCTGGGCAAGACCTCAAAGGATTCCAAGGTCACGATCGCGAAGGTGATCGAAGGGGCGCAGCCGTACGACGCGTTCAAGATGGCCGTGGACGAGGTGCTCGCCGGCAAATAGCGGCTCAGAGGATTCGCAGCCGCCGCCCGCCCGGCAGGAACGGCGTCGACGTGATTTGTCCGTCGAAGGCCGCCCCCCATCGACCCGGTATCGACGTCCCACAGTCCGGGCACGCGCCCTCCGGCGTGATCCGGTAGCGCTCAATGAAATACCCGGAGCGCTCGATCACTCGCGCCCGGCAATGGTGGCAGTGCGTGTGCTCGAGATCGCCGACCCGCCCCGGAAGGTTGCCGGCGTAGACGTAGCGCAGGCCGTTGCGTTTGCCAATATCCGCGGCCTGCATGAGCATCTCCGGCGTCGTGTTCTCCGGATCGCTCATGCGGTAGTCCTTGTGAAATGCGGTGACGTGCCAGGGCAGATCGGGAGACACGTCCGCCAGAAAGGTGGTCAGGCGCGCGAGCTCGTCGCGGTCGTCGTTGAAGCCGGGAATGAGCAGCGTCACGATCTCGACCCAGATCCCCATCTGGTGGAGCGCCCGGATCGTGTGCAGGATGGGCTCGAGGCGCCCCCCGAGCTGGCGATAGTGCTTGTCGTCGAAGCTCTTGAGATCGACTTTGTACAGGTCGACCCATGGACGGATGAATTCGAGGACTCGCGGCGTGCCGTTGCCGTTCGAGACGTAGGCGGTCATCAGGCCGGCCGCCCGCGCATGCTTGAAGATCTCGACACCCCACTCGCTGGTGATCAGCGGCTCGTTATAGGTGCTGACCACGACCCGGCTGCCGAGCCGCACCGCTTCGCGGACCAGCGCCTGCGGATCGGCGTCGAGCGGCGGCGACACCGCCTGCGGATCGCGGAGCGCCTGCGACGTCACCCAGTTCTGACAATACGAACAGTGCAGGTCGCAGCCCAGCATGCCGATGCTGAACGCCAGCGCACCCGGTCGAGCGTGGAAGAACGGCTTCTTCTCGATCGGATCACACTGCACGCCGCCGACGTAGCCCCACGGCACGTGCAGCACCCCGTCGCGGACGTAGCGCACGCGGCACACGCCAGCGGCGCCCTCGGGAATCGGACACTCGTGTCCGCAGGCGTAGCAGCGAATCCGGCCCTTCGAGATCGTCTCGACCAGTTCCGGCGCCGCCGGAGCCGTGCGCGCTTCCAGCACTTCCGCGAGCGTAGCCACGTACTGATTCTAAGACGTCCGCGGTTCGCAGCCCGCGGTCCGTCAACTCGCGCGTTCGCGGTTCGCATTGCTTAGAGCCGCGGTCGGAAGGTTCGCGGGCCTGTGAGCTCAACAGGAGGGCCAAGAGATAAGGAGAAAAGATTATTGGTTTCCTCCTGACCTCCTGGCCCTCCTGTAAAGTTCACCGGCCGTCGACCTACCCAAGTGGCCGCTGAAAGCACCCCAGAGCCTCGAGCCACAGGAGCCGCGAACCCGCGAACCCGCGAACCCGCGGACCACGGGTCCCGGATCGCGGACAATCAACAGATGTCCAAGACCGTGGCGGTCATCGGGGCCTCGAGCAATCGATTCAAATACGGCAACAAGGCGGTGCGCGCGTTTGTGCGGCAGGGGTTCACGGTCTTCGCGATCAATCCCAACGAAAAGCAAGTGGAGGGGCTCACCACGTATGCGTCGGTCCTGGACGTCCCGGGACCGATCGACATGGCGACGGTGTATGTCCCCGGAGACGTGGGAGTGCGCGTCATGGAGGACATCGCGAAGAAGGGCATCCCCGAGGTGTGGCTGAATCCTGGCGCGGATGACGAAGATGTCGTCAGGCGGGCGAGGGCGCTGGGCGTGAACGTGATCCAGGCCTGCAGCATCATGGCGATCGGGGACAGTCCGGGGCGGTACTAACGTCGGTGACAAGGGAGAAGGCAAAAGGGAGAAGGGAGAAGGGAGAACGAAAAACGCACCCGGAACCGCTGCGGCGTCGGCTTCCGCTTCTGCCTTCCCCCTTCGCCCTTCGCCCTTGGCGCGGAGCGCCCCCCGTTGACACCCAAACGCGGGGGTGCCTATACTCGGCTCAGCAACTGCGCGTCACTCTCCAGAGCGACATCGGGCACGCCACGCACGTCCGCACGCACCATCAATTCAGCACATCGCTCCAGACCGACGCACGAAACACCTGATCGACTCCGCCACCAGTCTCATGCCACCACCAACGAAGCGCTCGTCAGCGCGCCAGCCCGCCGAGGCGGCGGCGCAAGAGAATCCGCCCGTCGAAGCCGCCACGGACGCGCCGGTGCGTCCCGCCGCCCCTCCGGAGCCTCCCGCCGCGGCGCAGGACGCCCCTGCGCTGCAGGATGCCCCTGCGCCGAAGGACGCCCGCCCGCCACAGGACCCGCCCGTGCCCCAGGCCCAGGCCCGGCCCGAGCGCAGCGAACGTCCCGAACGTGGCAACCGCGATCGCGGCGACCGGGGAGATCGCGGCGAACGTCCCGAACGCGGCAACCGGGCTCCGCGTCCGCACCCCACGCCTCCCCATGACGGTCCGCCGCGGGCAGAAGTCCAGCCCCGGTCAGAGGGTGGCCAGCGTCAGGAGACCGGTCCGCGCCAGGAGGGCGGCCGGCCCGAAGCGGCCCGCCAACCGGACCGCCAGGAGCAGCGTCGCGGCCCCGGCCTGAACATCACCGAGCTCAAGGACAAGAGCATTCAGGATCTGACCCAGATCGCCAAGGACCTCGCCGTCGCCGGCGCGACCGGCATGCGCAAGCAGGAGCTGATTTTCCAGATTCTCAAGGCGCAGACCGAGCAGAGCGGGTTCATCTTTTCCGAAGGCGTCCTCGAGGTGCTCCCGGACGGCTTCGGATTCCTGCGCGCGCCGGATTACAACTATCTGCCCGGCCCCGACGACATCTACGTGTCTCCCTCGCAGATTCGCAAGTTCGATCTGCAGACCGGCGATACCGTATCGGGACAGATTCGGCCGCCGAAAGAAGGGGAGCGCTACTTCGCCCTGATCAAGGTCGAAGCCGTCAACTTCGAGTCTCCCGATCAGGCGCGCGACAAGCTGTTCTTCGAGAACCTCACCCCGCTCTACCCGCAGGAACGCTTCATCCTCGAGACCTCGCCCGATCTGCTCTCCGGCCGCGTCCTCGATCTGATGGCGCCGATCGGCAAGGGTCAGCGCGGCCTGATCGTCGCGCCGCCACGGACCGGCAAGACGATGCTGCTCCAGAGCATCGCCCAGTCGGTGGCGAAGAACCATCCCGAGGTGTTCCTGATCGTGCTGCTGATCGACGAGCGCCCCGAAGAAGTCACCGACATGCAGCGCTCGGTCAACGGGGAAGTCATCTCCTCGACCTTCGACGAGCCGGCGCAGCGCCACGTCCAGGTCGCCGAGATGGTGATCGAGAAAGCGAAGCGGCTGGTCGAGCACAAGAAGGACGTGCTGATCCTGCTCGACTCGATCACCAGGCTCGCCCGCGCCTACAACTCGGTGATCCCGCCGTCCGGCAAGGTGCTGTCGGGCGGCCTCGACTCCAACGCGCTCCAGAAGCCCAAGCGCTTCTTCGGCGCGGCCCGCAACATCGAAGAAGGCGGCTCGCTGACCATCATCGCCACCGCCCTGATCGACACCGGCTCGCGCATGGACGACGTCATCTTCGAGGAGTTCAAGGGCACCGGCAACATGGAGATCCATCTCGATCGCAAGCTGACCGACAAGCGGGTCTTCCCGTCGATCGACATGCAGAAGAGCGGCACCCGGAAGGAAGAACTGCTGCTGCCGCGCGAGGATCTCAATCGGGTCTGGGTGCTGCGGAAGGTGCTCAATCCGCTGTCAGCGGTCGAGGCGATGGAGCTGCTGCTCGACAAGATGGGCAAGGCGAAGTCGAACGCCGAGTTCCTGTCGTCCATGCAGAAGATGGGGTAGATCCCACCTTCGCGCTGGGGCATTCACTCTGGCCAGTGCCAAAGTCGTAACTCCAGGGTCCGCCGTTCGTCGTCGCCGATCACGAACGGGGTGGCGTCCTTGCTCAACAGCTCGAAGAACGCCTCGCCTGGATGCTGCGGGATCCGGAAACCGTCGCGGGCAATCGCGATCGCGTAGTAGCGGCCGCCCGACAGCCCCTCCACTGAGAACCGCCCCTTGTCCCGCATGTCGCTGCACACGGTGCGGGGCGAGGACATGCGCCAGCTGCGGCGATCCTCGGAGAAGACATAGACGGTGGCTTCGCCGGTGGCAGGGCCCGACTCGCCGCGCACCTCGCCCTCGATGGCCGACGGCCGGGACGACAGCACCACCTGCAGCTGATCGTTGTCCTCACGCCTGAACGCTGTCGGCACATCCGTGATGTCGGCGCCGCCGAGCGTCACCGCCTTCACGACCCATCCTTTCGGCGGCGATACGACGCGCACCAGCAGTGGCCCGAACACGTCGCTGCCGAAGAAGCGGAGCTCGTCGCCGAACGTCGCAACGATC
>CAVQXJ010000009.1:0-231699 GCA_963717745.1 uncultured Acidobacteriota bacterium | reverse complement strand
GCCGAAGGTCCAGGTCGTGCGCTCGGGCACGATGCTCACCCCTGTTTCAGATCGTTGGCTCGAATACGACAGGCCGGCCTCGGCAAACACGCCGAATCTCGTGCCGAGCGCGTATTGCCCGCCAATCGATCCCGCGGCGGACCACGACGACAGCGTCGAATCCCCGAGGTTGATTGGATTGTCGATCGAGGTCGTCGCATGCGAGTAGCTGAAGCGCGGGCTGACGTAGAGCCGCAGCTCGTCCCAGCGGTGGGTATAGAGCAGTGCGCTGACGCCGAGCGTGAAGCTCTTCGAGCTGATGTCCGGAAGCGTGCCTTCGCCGTCCGTTTCAGTGAAACCGAAGGAGAAGTCCGATCTGATCGCGAGCCGGTCCGACGCATGCCAAATCAGCCCAATCGCCGAAGGCGCCGAGATCGTCAGGCCCGTGTCGCCCTTGTCCTGCGCCCAGGCGGTGGTCGTCGAGAGAGCGCAGAGCGCGATTCCGAAAACGCACATCGTCCGTCCCATCAGTGGTCTCCTTCCGTTCGAGAAAATCGCTCCTCTCCTATACCCGGCCGCTGAAGGATTTGTTTCAGGATGTGAACCCGGCCTCCTCGCCTCCCCATGCTAGGATCCCGCGCGTCATGCGTCGCTTCCACCTGCTGGCTCTCGAAGAGGTGTGGCGGGACCTCCGGCACGGCGCCCGGGCACTCTGGCGCGCGCCCGCCTTCACGCTCGTCTCCACGCTCACGCTCGCCCTCGGCATCGGGGCGGTGACCATCATCTACAGCGTCGTCTACAACGTCGTCGTCGAGCCGCTGCCGTACCGCGACGCCGATCGGCTGGTCAACGTGATGGTGCAGGACACCCGGACCGGCCGGACCCGCGCGGCGTTCTCATTCGACGAACTGCGGGAGCTCAGTGGACCGAGCAACGTGTTCGAGGACGTCATCGGGACACTCGGACAGGGGATGCGGTACGAGACGCCGGACAGCGTGCAGTACCTGCGCGGGGTATGGGTCACGCCGAACTTCTTCAGCTTCATGGCGCTCGAGCCGTTGCTCGGCCGGGCGATCGGGCCCGCAGACGGCGCTCCAGGCGCGCCTGCGGTGGCGGTGCTGAGACATCGAGCGTGGGTGACCTATTTCGCGGGCGACCCGGGCGTGATTGGAACAACGGTTGCGCTCAATGGCGAAGCCGCGGACCATCATCGGCGTCATGCCGCCGCGATTCACCTGGCACGGCGCCGATCTGTGGATTCCCGGCGCCATCGATCGCGCGGCGCCGGCGGGGGCGATCGCGGTGCGCCAGTTCCAGGCACGGCTGAAACAGGACATCACGCCGTCGCAGGCGGAGGCACAGCTCGATCTGATCGCTCATCGCCGCGCGCTCGAACATCCGACGGACTACCCGGACCAGTTTCGGGTGCAGGTCCTCAACGTCATCGAGTACACCGTCGGTCCGTTCAGCCGCGTGCTGTACACCACGCTCGCGGCGGTCGGGCTCCTGCTGTTGATTGCGTGCTGCAACGTCGCCAACATGCTGCTGGCGCGAGCGACGACGCGCGAGCGCGAGATGATGATTCGGGTGGCGCTCGGCGCGGGACGAGCGCGGATCGTCAGGCAGCTGCTGATCGAGAGCCTGCTGTTGTCGGCGGCCGGCGCATTCGCCGGATGCCTGCTCGCGTATTGGGGAATCGGCGCGCTGGTCGCCCGCCTGCCGCAGAACCCCCTTCCGGGTGAAGTCGATATCGCGCTGAACGGTCCGGTGCTGCTCTTCACCCTGGCCATCGCCGGAGGCGCCGCGCTCGTCTTCGGCATGGCACCGGCGGTTTACATGGTCCGGCGCGATCGCCTCGCCAGCGCCGTGCGCGGCGCCGGCAAAGTCGCCGGCGGACGGGCGCGGCTGCGAAACGCCCTGGTCGCCGCAGAGATCGCGCTTTCGCTGGTGCTGGTGCTGGGCGCCGGACTGCTGATGCGCACGTTCGTGTCGATCATGCGGGTGGACCTTGGTTTCGAGCCGGCCAGGCTGGCGGTGTTGAGCGTGGCGTTTCCTCCGGGCGGCTACAGCACCGCCGCGGAACGGCAGCGCTTCTACGATGAATCCCTGCAACGAATTCGCTCGGTGCCCGGCGTCGACGCCGTGGCCGCGACCACCGGTATCCCGCCCTTCGAAACGGCAATGACCGGCGTGGAGCTGCCGGGACAGGCGCGCGTCGGCGATGCGCGAACCGCGGTGCGCTCGATCACCGCCGACTATTTCCGAACGCTCGGCATCCCGTTGACCGAGGGAACCGGCCTGTCTGATCTGGCGGTGGACGAAATGCCGCGACAGGTCGTGGTCAATCAGACCTTCGTCGACCAGTACCTGGGAGGGCGGGACGCGATCGGCCGGCAGGTCAGGCTCCTGCCGCTGACCGAAGCCGGCTGATCCCGTGCGGCACCGCGTCTTCGAGATCGCCGGCGTCGTCGGGGACGTGAAGAACCAGGGGCTGCAGCGGACCGCGGATCCGGAGGTCTACATTCCGTGGTCGAGCGCCAGCCGCGGGTCGTTGCTGCTCGTGGTGCGAGGTGCGAACGAGCCTTCAATCCTGATGAAGGCGGTGCGGCATGAACTGACGAACGTCGACCGTCAGGTGGCGGTGGTGCAGGCGCGCACGGTCACGGAGATCCTCGAGCGCTCGTTCTACTCGCAGCCGCGGTTCAGCCTGCTGGTGCTGGGTCTGTTCGCGGCGACCGGAACGGTGCTGGTCGCGGTCGGGGTATTCAGCCTGACCGCGTACAACGTGTCCCGCCAGAAGAAGGAAATCGCGGTCCGGATGGCGCTCGGTGCCACTGGTCGCGACGTCTATGCGGTGGTGTTCCGGATCGCGTTCCGGCTGATTGCGAGCGGGGCTGCGATCGGGCTGCTCGCCAGCTTTGCGACCAACCGGCTGCTCGCCACCCAGCTCTGGAGTGTCTCGACCACCGACCCCGTGACGCTCGCGGCGGCGACGGTGCTCGTCTCGCTGATCGCGCTGGCGGCGTCCTACATTCCGGCGCGCCGGGCGCTGCGGGTCGATCCGATCGTCGCTTTACGCGAAGACTGATCGGCGACCGCTCGGGTCCGGGGTCAGTGGGCGGCCGGCAGCACGAAATAGCTTTCCTCTTTGATCGAGCTCTTCACCCAGCCGCACCGGCCGAGGATCGCCTTGCCGTGCTCGATCATCGACGGATGGCCGCAGAGATGCGCCATCGCCCTGGAGGGATCAGGGAACCATTGATCCGCGTACTTCCGGATGACGTCGTCGACGCGTCCGACCTCGCCGGACCACTCAGGATCGTCCCAGGGGCGGCTCACCGTCGGTACGTAGGTCAGCCACGGCAGATCGCGAGCGAAGCGTTCGAGCTCCTCCCGGTAGCCGAGCTCGACCGAGCGGCTCGCGCCTTGAATCAGGAACAGGCGACGATCCCCCTTGAACCGTCCTTCGTTCCAGTCCTTCGCCAGCGAGCGCACCAGGCTGAGGAAGGGTGCGATCCCGGTAACGGTGGACAGCATCAGGTGATCGGCCGGATCGACCGCGGTCTCGTGCAGGAACCGGCCCTTCGGCATTTTCCGGATGCTGAGGGTGTCGCCGGCATTGAGCCGGTAGAGCAGCGGAGTGAGCTCGCCCTCTGGCACGAGCTCAATGAAGATCTCCAGCTCCGATTCGTGCGGCGACGACGCGATGGAGTAGGCGCGCTCGACCAGACGGGCGGATCCGGGCAGCCCGAGGGTCGCGTACTGGCCCGCCGTGAACGCGAACGGACCGCCGGGGTCGACCCGGATCACCCACAGATCGTCCGAGATGTCCCTGCGATCGGTGATCGTGGCGGTGAAGAACTTGTCGCTTGGCAAAGCCATCAGGTCGGAGTGTACCCCGCCTTGACAGCGGCCCGGGGCTCGGGCCCGGGGGGTCGCGGTTCGCGGGTGCGCGGGTTCGCGGCCAGAGCCGCTTGGCGATCGGGGGTGAAAGATCGCCACTGAGGCATGTTGCGTCGCCTTTCACCAATGCCCCTCGACAGGCCTCCTGCGAACCGCGAACCCCCGAACCGCGAACCCGCGAGCCCGAGCCTACCGTCCGCGCAGCGCCTCGAGCACGCCGTCGTACGCCGGCTTCGGCTGGTAGCGGGCGTCGAACAGCAGCGGGCGGTCTCCGCTGAGCCAGGTGTGCGCGTCGGTGAATCCCCAGAACGTCACGGCTTCGCAGCGCGGCTCGAGCATACAGACTCGCACGACGTCCTGATAAGTGGTGCGCTGCGCTTCCAGCCGCATCTGTTCGGTGCCCGCCGTGTCGTTGATCCGCACGTCCATCTCGCTGATGTGCACGATCAACCCCAGCGCCGCGAGGCGGCGCATGTTCGCGGCGATAGCGCCGTCGGACGGCCGGTTGCCGGCGCCGATATGCATCTGCAGGCCGACGCCGTCGATCGGCACGCCGTTGGCCAGCAGTTCCTGGAGCAGCGCGTAGATCCGATCCGCCTTGACGCCGCTGCCTTCCCCGCCGTAGTCGTTGTAGAACAGCAGCGCGGACGGATCCGCGGCCCGGGCGGTGCGGAACGCGTCCGCGATATATCGATCGCCCAGCTTCTGCCGGAAGACCGTGTCTCTCAGCGCCGAGCCGCCGCCGTCGGCGATGGCTTCGTTGACGACATCCCAGGCATGAAGGCGGCCGCGATAGTGATCGGCCACGGCCCGGATGTGCTGTTCGACGGCGACGCGCAGCTCGTCGGCCGGAAGCGCATTGACCCACGACGGCGTCGCGCCGTGCCAGAGGAAGGTGTGGCCCTTGATGCGCATGCCCTGCGACGCGGCGAACCCGGCAATCGCGTCTCCCGGACCGAAATCCCGCACGCCGCGGCTCGGCTCGATGACGTTCCACTTCATCTGATACTCGGCCGTGAGGTAGTTGAACTCGCGGCCGGCCACCGCGTTGTACCTGCGGGTCCGACAGGAAGCCGGCTTGCACGGCGGTTCCGACCAGCTTGCCGCGCCCGGCGGCTACCGCTTTCAAGGTGTCGGACGGCGGACCCGACGGCGGCGGGGTTGGCGAGACGGCCGTCCGGTCCGAGCCGCACCCGGATTGGGCCGCCAGGCCCGCGGCGAGCGCGACCGCCAGCCGCCGGTTCAGCGCTCTTTCAGCGCGGCCTGGATGCGGCCGAGCAGCGCGCGCTCCTCCCCGGAAATCTTCCCGAATCCGAGAATGCCACCGGACGCCGCCGCGATCTCTTCGCATCGGTGAATCAGATCCTCCAGCCGGAGCGTCTGTCCCTGTCCATCCGGGTGATCGAGCAGCGCCCGAATCAGCCGGGTGGCCCTCGCGAACACGTCGTCGTCTGGCCGCTCGCGGAGCCAGAGCGACAGCTGCTGATCGGCGACGCTGCCGGATTGAATACCGCGCTCACGCGCGAACTGGAGGATCAGCGCGCGCTCCTCGTCGCTGACCCCGCCTTCAGCCCACGCCATCTGGATGACCGGCACCATCGGCAGCAGGCTCACCGTATCAGGCGTGAACCCCAGCGCCGCCAGCTCCTGCAGTGCTGCCGCGTCGTGAATGCCGGACGTCGCTTCCAGCGCGCGGCGGGCCTCATCGGCTTCGGCCGTCCGCCGCAGCCGTTCGACCAGCTCGCGATCCTTGCGCCGGAAGTACTCCTCCTCGCGGGAGCGGATATCTCCGGTAATGCCGTCATTGTCTGCCATCGGTCACCTCGTGTTCTTTCCGTCATGAATTTCCAATGTCAAACCCAGATACCTCTGCGCATTGGCGAAGCAGATGTCCGCCACCATCCCGCCGACCAGAGCTTCGTCATCGGGCAGCTCGCCGTTCTCCATCTCCTCGCCGAGCAGGTTGCACAGCACCCGGCGGAAATACTCGTGGCGCGGATAAGACATGAAGGAGCGTGAGTCGGTGAGCATCCCGACGAAATGCGCGAGCAGCCCGACGTTCGACAGGGCGTCGATCTGCCACTTGATCCCGTCCTTCTGGTCGAGATACCACCAGCCGCTGCCGAACTGCAGCTTCCCCGGCAGCGACCCGTCCTGGAAATTCCCGATCATGGTCGCCAGCGCGTAGTTGTCGTTCGGGTTGTTGTTGTAGAGAATCGTCTTCGGCAGCGCGCGCTCCTGCTCCAGGCGATCGAGATACCAGGCCAGGCCTTCGACCTGGCGATAGTCGCCGATCGAGTCGTAGCCGGTATCGCGGCCGAGAGTCTGCAGCATGCGGGTGTTGACGTTGCGGCGCGCACCGAGGTGCAGCTGCTTGGTCCATCCCTTCTCCGCGTCGAGGTGCCCGAACAGCAGCATCAGGTAGGACGCGAACTGCTCGTGCTCGTCACGGCTCGCCCCCTGACCGGCGCGCACGCGATCGAAGATCGCGCCCGCCTGCGCGGCCGAGCACTCGGCGGCATAGCAATAGGACAGACCATGATCGGAGAGGCGGCCGCCCGCCTCGTGAAAGTCCTGGTGCCGCCGCCGCAGCGCCCGCTCGAAGTCCGCGAGCGTGCCGATCGGAGTCCGCGCGGTCGCGGCGAGCCGATCGACCCAGGGATTGAAGACAGCAGGGTCGTCGACCTGCAGCGCGCGATCCGGACGGAAGGTCGGATACACCTTCGTTGCCAGATCCGACGCCGCGATGGCGGCATGATGGTCGAGCGGCTCGGCCGGATCGTCGGTCGTGCACACCGCACGAACATCGAACTTGCGGAGGATGCCGTGCGCCGTGAGCTCGTCCGACTGGAGCTGTTCGTTCGCCGCCTTCCAGATCGCGGGGGCGCTCTGCTCGTCGAGCAGCTCGTCGATCCCGAAGTAGCGGCGGAGCTCCAGATGGGTCCAGTGATAGAGCGGATTGCGCAGGCACTTCGGCACGGTCGCGGCCCACGCCAGGAACTTGTCGTACGGCGCGGCATCACCGGTGCAATAGCGCTCGGAGACCCCGTTGGCCCGCATCGCCCGCCATTTGTAGTGATCGCCCTCGAGCCAGATCTCGAACAGGTTCGCGAAGCGCCGATTGCTGGCGACGTCGCCCGGCGGGAGATGGCAGTGATAATCGAGAATGGGCTGCGGCTCTGCGTATTTGCGATACAGCGTGCGCGCGGTCTTGGTCTGCAACAGAAAGTCGTCGGTGATCAGGCGCATGAGGTATGAGTGTACCTTCCCACCTTCGAAGGGTCGGGATTCGCGGATCGCGGTCCGCGGTCCGGGTCCGCGAATCCGGGACGCGTCGGGGCACGTCATAGATCACTGGCAGCACAAGCACACTGAGGTAATGCATGGCTCTTCCACGACGACAGCTCGGCAGCGACGGTCCGCACGTTTCGGCGATCGGGCTCGGCTGCATGGGCATGTCCGATTTCTATGGCCGGGCCGACGACGAGCGATCGATCGCGACCATTCACCGCGCGATCGATCTCGGCATCGATTTCCTGGACACGGCCGACATCTACGGCCCGTTCACCAACGAGCGTCTGGTCGGCCGGGCCATTCGCGATCGCCGGGACGAGGTGGTGCTCGCCACGAAGTTCGGCAACGTCCGCACCGAGGACGGCACGTTCCTCGGCATCAACGGCCGGCCGGAGTACGTGCGCCAGGCATGCGACGCGTCGCTCCAGCGGCTCGGGATCGACACCATCGACGTCTACTACCAGCACCGCGTCGACCCGGACACGCCGATCGAGGAGACGGTGGGCGCGATGGCCGAGCTCGTGACCGCCGGCAAGGTGCGGTATCTCGGCCTGTCCGAAGCGGCGCCGCAGACCATTCGCCGCGCTCACGCCGTGCACCCGATCGCGGCGCTGCAGACTGAGTACTCGTTGTGGAGCCGCGATCCGGAAGCCGAGCTGCTCGCCACGATCCGCGAGCTCGGGATCGCCTTCGTCGCCTACAGCCCGCTCGGGCGCGGCTTCCTGACCGGACAGATCACGTCCCCGTCGGATCTCGCGCCCGACGACTGGCGGCTCAAGAATCCGCGCTTCCAGGGAGAAAACTTCCAGAAGAACGTGGACCTGGCGACCCGCATCCAGTCGCTCGCGAAGGCAAAGGGCTGCACCGCCGCTCAGCTGGCGCTCGCGTGGCTGCTGGCCCGCGGCGAGGACATCTTTCCGATTCCCGGGTCCACGAAAGCCGAGCGCGTCGCCGAGAACACTGGCGCGTTCGATGTGCAGCTGACGGCCGAGGACATCGCCTCGCTCGACGCCATGGCTCCCGCGGTCGCCGGCGATCGGTATCCGGAGGGAGGGATGCGCGCGGTCAACCGCTGAGCGTCCGCATGTCGGTTCCTCTTTCCGTCCTCGACCTGGTTCCGATCGGATCCGGCACCACCGCCGCCGATGCGCTCCGTCACTCCGTCGATCTGGCGCGGCGCGCCGAACAGCTCGGCTACCTGCGCTACTGGTTTGCCGAGCATCACGGCATGCCGGGCATCGCGAGCTCGTCGCCCGAGATCCTGATCGAGCACATCGCGTCGGCGACCTCGCGGATCCGCGTCGGCTCGGGCGGCATCATGCTGCCCAACCACGCGCCACTGCGGATCGCTGAGGCGTTTCACACCCTCGAAACGCTCCACCCCGGCCGCATCGACTTCGGCGTCGGCCGCGCCCCGGGCACCGATCCGGTGACCGCTCGCGCCATGCACCCGTTCGACGCCGAGCTCTTTCCGCAGCAGTTGCAGGAAGTGCTCGGGCTGTCCGGCGCCGCGCTCCCGGCCGATCATCCGTTCCGCACCGTCCGGGTGATCCCCTCCGGCGTGAAGTTCCCTCCGGTGTGGATCCTCGGATCGAGCGGCGCGAGCGCCCGCTTCGCCGGCTCGCTCGGTGTCGGCTACGCGTTCGCGCGTCATTTCAGCCCCGCACCGCCCGAGCCCGCGGTGCAGGCCTATCGCGAGAGCTTCAAGCCCTCGGCATCCTTCCCCGAGCCGCACGTCATCCTGGGCGTGTCGGTGATCTGCGCGGAGACCGCCGAACGGGCGGAGCACCTCGCCGGCAGCACCGACCTGGTCTGGGTGCGGTACCAGAAGGGCGAGTTCGGCCTGTTACCGACCCCAGACGAGGCCGCGGCCTACAACTGGAGCGACTACGAGCGCGCCGTCGCGCACGCCGGACGTTCACGCCACTTCATCGGCACCCCAGCCGAGGTGATCGCCCAGATCGATCGGCTCGCGCGGAGCACTTCCGCCACCGAAGTGATCGTGACGACGATGATTCACGATCATCAGGAGCGCGTGCGATCGTACGAGCTGTTGGCGAGCGCCGCCGGGATGTGAGCTCAAATCGGACGACAGCCGCCCCGTGGCTCGCGGCAACCGGGTACGCTCAGCCGCAGATGGGCAGTTCCACGGCCGGTGAACTTTTACAGGAGGTCAGGAGATCAGGAGGAACCAATAGGTTTTCTTGTCCTCCTTGCCTCCTGTGATCGCGGGCGTCGCGAATGGCCATGGTCGCCACTCAAAGCGCCCCGCACCTCGCGGCGTCCGGGTGCTTTCAGCGGTGGATGGGTGATTCGACGGCCAGTGAACTTAACAGGAGGATAGGATAAAAACTATTGGTTTCCTCCTGACCTCCTGACCTCCGTTAGGTTTTGGGAAGTGGCTGTCGTGACTATCGACACTCACTCCGCGCGCAACGTGATCATCGGGTCGACTCGGGTCGCGCGGCGGGCGGGGATGTAGCCTGCCAGGACGATGACAGCGAAAAGTACAGCCGCAAGCGCGGCGAACACCCACGGATCGCCTGGAGTAACCTGATACAGGAGCGTCGTCAGCAGCCGCGTCGACGGTACCGCCAGCATCACCCCGGCCGCGATCCCGCTCACCCCGAGGACGACGGCGCGGCCGATGATCAGGCGCAGAATGTCGCCGCGCGCGGCGCCGAGGGCAAGCCGCACACCGATCTCGCGCCGGCGCTGCTCGACGCCCTGTGACATCACGCCGTAGATCCCCAGCGCTGCGAGCAGCAGCGCGAGCGAGGCGAATGTGCCGAGGAGCCACGCGCTGCTCCGCTGACGCCACGTCGCTTCGGCAAACCGCGTCTCCATCAGTCTTGATGTCGGTCATCGGGAGATCCGGATCCAGCGAGTGCACCTCGGTACGGATCCGAGGAACGAGCGCCTCCGGCGACAGAGCGCTGCGCACGAACATGAAGCCCCACGCGCGCGGCGACTGCAGCAGCGGCAGGTAGACGCCGGGAGCGACCGCGGTCTCCACTGCGGCATATTTCACGTCGGCGACGATCCCCACCACGACCGCACCGTCCCCGAAGCCGCCCTGACCGACGGCGATCCGAGTGCCGATCGGATCTTCATTCGTCCAGAAGTTGCGTGCGGCGGTTTCATTGACGATCACGACTTTCGGCTGCCCGGTCCGGTCCTGTTCCGTGAACAGGCGGCCGCGCACCAGGCGGACGCCAAGCGTGTCGAAGAATCGGGGCGACGCCCACATCACGCCGACCGGCGGATTGCTTCCCGGCGGCGCCGGGGGTCGATCGAGAAACTTGATCGTTGTCCCGTTGCACGCTCCCGCCAGCGGCGGGCAGCTGCCGAACGCCACGGCATCGATGCCACCCTGCCCTTCCAACCGCGCGAGCAATTGCTCGAAGAACTGGCCACCACGCTGGGAGTTGTACTTCGGGCCCGGCAGCGTGAGCCGAACGGTCAGCACCGAATCGGGACGGAACCCGAGCTCGGTGGCCTGCAAGCGCGCGACGCTCTTCAGCATCAGCCCACCCGCCGTGAGCAGGACGAGGGCGAGCGCCATCTCTGCCACCATCAGCACATTCCGCATGGACCAGGCGGCCGTGCTCTGCGAGCCCGAAGTCGCAGCGCCGGCTTTCATCGTCGCACTGACGTCTCGCCGCGAAATGCGCCACGCCGGCGCCAGCCCAGACAGCACGCACGTGAGTGCCGCGATCGTCGCCGCAGCCAGCAGTGTCGCGCCATCGACGCCGAGCATGCCGAGCCCCACGCGGGTCAGCCCCGCGTCCGGGCCCGGCGGCAACACCATGCGGAGATCCGGCATGACCGCCGCGCCCGCCGTGAGCAGCGCGTAAGCCACGCCAATGCCGGCGATCGCGCCGGTCAGCGCCAGCAGCGCGCTCTCGGTCATCAGCTGACGGACGATGCGCAGGCGGCTCGCGCCGAGCGCGCTGCGAATCGCCACCTCGCGCCGCCTCGCCAGACCGCGCACGAGCATCAGGTTCGCCAGGTTGATACAGACGATGAGCAGCACCGCGGCCACTGCGGCCAGCAGCAGCAGGACTGAGCGGCGAATCAGCGGATTGACCCGCTCGTCGTTCAGCGGGACCGCTGTGGCGCTCCAGTTACCGCGGTTCGCGCCCCCGGGGTCCGCAGCTCCCGGCTCGCCGATTTCGCGGCTCACGACCACACCCAGCGCCGAGGCCTCCTCACGCGCCTGCTCGACCGAAACATCGGACTTCCGGCGCGCGACGACCAGGTACGAGTGGTTCCATTTCTCCTCGAGAGCGGCGGCCGACTGCGTGGTGATCGGCACCCACAGATCGCTTTGCCCGGTGAGTCCGCGAAATCCCGCGGGCATCACCCCAATGATGGTGTGCGGCGTCCCGTTCAGTCCGACCGTCCGTCCGATCACCGAGCCATCGGCGCCAAACCGCGCCGACCAGAAACCGTGACCGAGAATCACCAGCGGCACCGAACCGGGCGCCCGCGTTTCGTCGGTCGAAAACGGGCGGCCAATCTGTGGAGCCAGACCGAGCGTGGAGAAGTAGGTGCCTTCGACGAGCTCGCCGGTGACGCGTTCCGGCGTGCCTCCGCCGCTCAGATTCCAGTTCCACGTGTAAAACGCCGCGGTCGAGGCGAATCCCTGCTGGTGCGCCCGAAACACCTGATATTTCGGATACGACCAGATCATCGGCCGTGCGGTTTCGGGTGCATCGCGAGCCGGCGAGAGCAGATGCACCAGCATCAGCCGATCCGGATCGGCGAACGGCAGCGGCTTGTAAAGAACCGAAAAGGTCAGCGAGAAGATCGCCACCGTTGCACCGATGCCGATCGCCAGCATCGCCACGGCGAGGGCGGTGAACGCCGGCTGCTTCCGCAGCGACCGTACGGCATATCCGATGTCCTGGCGGAAGGCGCTCATGATGGATCCTTTCGGCGTTGATACTTCCGGCTGGGGCGATCGGTTGCACGCGTACGCGAAGACGATGCTGGCGACCTGACGCCAATACCACCGCCGCGCCGCGGCAGCGCCGGCGCGAGGCTCGATCGACCGCCGCATCGCTTCTTCGAGATCGCCGGCGACCACTTCGGCGTCCTCGGCGCTGAGCACGGTGCGTAACAGGCGATTGGCGAGGCGCGGCGGATGCAGCGGCACGGCCCCGCTACCCCTTGATCGAACGGAGCCGGCTGCCGACCCCGTTCGCCATCTGCCGCAGCGATTCGTAGGCGCGGGCGAGCGCGCGCTCGCCGGCGGGCTGCAGGGTATAGAGCCGCTTGCGCTTGCCACCGCGCTGGGGGGTCGGCTCGCCGAGGCGTGAGGCGACCAGGCCCCGCTGCTCCAGGCGGTCGAGCGCGGTATACAGCGCGCCAGGAGAGATGGCGCGGCCGGTACGGGCCTCGATCGACTCGCGGATCGTCACGCCATAGGCGTCGTGCTCCGAGCCGGATCAGGGCGAACAGAATGCGCTGTTCGAAGTCACCAAGGGCCTGCGGCATGTGTTATAGCCGCACTGTAGTTTTAATCGGCGGCGCGAGTCAAGCCCCGTACACGACAACGGCCCCCACCCGCTCGGCGCGGATGGAGGCCGTTGGTTTAGTTACCAGTTACCAGTTCCCGGTTACGCAGTCAGTAACTGGCAACTGGACCGCCGCTCGGTTACTTCACGCCCGGATCGACCTTCAGGTTGTTCCGCACGCCCTTCACGCCGTCGGTGGCTTTCACGATCGCGGTGGCACGGTCCTTCGCCGCCGTGGTGCGGACCGCACCGTTCAGCGTCACCGCGCCCTTCGAGATGTCGATGTCGATGTCGCTCTTGTCGAGCGAGCTCTCGGTGACGAACTGCGCGGCGATCTTCGACTTGATCCAGCCGTCGGTCATGGCCTTGCCGGTCGTGCCGGTCGCTTCCTTGGCCGCGTCCCTGGTGTCGCGGGCCGCTTCCTTGGTCGCGTCCCTGGTGTCGCGGGCCGCTTCCTTGGTCGCGCCCCTGGTGTCGCGGGCCACTTCCTTGCTCTTGTCGGCGGCCCTCGCTCCGGCGTCGCGGGCGGCGGTCGTCATGTCGGTCCCGGCCGCGATCCGCAGGTTGTCGGTCACGCTGTTCACGCCGTCGGTCGCTTTCGCGATCGCGACGGCGCGGGCGCGGCCCGCCTCGCTGGCAACGGTTCCGTTGAGCATCACGACACCCTTCGTGGTGTCGACGTCGATGTCGCTGTTCTCGAGGGTGTCCTCAGGGACGAACTGTGAATGGATCTTCAGCGTGATCCACCGGTCGCCGACCGCGTTCCCGGTCTTCGTGGCGGCGCCCTTGACGTCCTGCGCCGTTTCACGCGCCTGCGCTTTCGCGCCCTCCTGCGCGGATGCGAAGGACACAGTGGCGGCGAGCAGCACCGGAACGGCGAGCATCCTGATTCCCATTGGCTTCATTGTCGCGCTCCCCTTTCGAATGATGGCAGCCACCAGGCTCTGCCGTGGATGGCCTGATGAGCCGTCCTCCACGCACCCGTGGCGTCGATCGCGCTTCGAACTGCCAGAAGCGTGCCTGAGTGGGCCCGGGGGCGGGCGATCGAGATGATGTCGTTGAGCCGAAAGGAGTTGTCGCCGGCGCGGACCTCGTCTGCGGCTGAGCTCGAGTCAACCACCAGACGAGGTCCGCGCCGCCCGATAGGAGTTGTGCACCTCTTTCTATTGCACCTCTTTCATAACGGTCTCGACATTGGCCCGCAGGCGCATCGGCTGTGGGGCCGAGTAGCCCGTGTATTTCGCCGGGACGGTCCAGGACTTGGCCACCTCTTCCGCCGACTGCCCCGCTTTCTTCGCCGCGCGGACCGACGCCACGAAGTCCCCCAGGAACCCCGAGTATTCGAGCAGATCCGATCTCGTCATCGTGGTGCTGTGGCCGGTGATGATGCTGTCGACGTCCTTGACCCCGTCGTGCACCTTCTTCAGCGTCACCGGATACTGCACGCCGCTGCCGCCGTTGTTGGCGTCCATGATCGGCAGCTGCTTGCCGGGAAACAGGTCCCCCATGTGCATCACGCGGAGCGCCGGGAAGACCACCATCGCATCGCCGCCGGTGTGCCCGGGACCGAAGTAATAGAGGTCGATACGATCCGCGCCGCGGCCGAGCGTCATCTTGTCCTTGAAGGTGCGCTTGGCCAGGCCGCGGCCCTGGTTCGCCTCGAAGATGTTCGGGGCCGGCGCCGCTCCCGGCGCCGCGATGCCGGTGACCGGGGCCATCCTCTTCATGTTGGCCGCGGTGTTCTCCTGGACCACCACGTCGACCGTCGCCGGGAACTCGACATTCCCGCTCACGTGATCGCCGTGGGTATGCGTGTTGATGATGGTCGTCACCGGCTTCGGCGTCAGCTCCTTGATCTTGGCGAGGATCGGCTGTCCCCAGCCAGGATTCTTGGTATCGACCACGGTGACCCCGTCAGCCTGCACGAACACGGCGGTGTTGCCGCCGCCACCTTTCAGCAGGAACAGGTTGTCCTTCAGCTTCTCGACCTCGACCACTTTCGGCGCGTCCGCCGCCGGCTGCTGGTACGCGGCCACGACCATCGACATACCGCCCATCGCCACCACCACGCCGAGCACACTCGCTCTCCTCATTCACTCCTCCACGCGCTAGATAGCCACCGAATCACCCTTCCGCCGCTGAAAAGCCCCCCACCCCGCGAGCCACGGGGCGCTTGGAGTCGCGACCGAGGCTATCCGCGACGCTCGCGATCACAGGAGGGCCAGGAGACCAGGAGAAAACATTCAGTGGTCTCCTCCTGATCTCCTGGCCTCCTGTCAAGCTCACCGGCCCTCGAATCACCCATCCGCGGCTGAAGGCACCCGACTGCCGCGAGCACCGGGGGCTCGGACCGGCGAGCCTAGGCCCCAAAGAATACCCGCTGGATGAACCAGAATGCACCGGCGCCGATGACGACCACCGAGCCGGCGACCGCCAGCCGCCGGCCGGCTTCAGGGCTCCGGCCTCGAATGGCGGCGAGCACCGACGCGACCACGATGACCACTGCCAACTGCCCGATTTCCACCCCCAGGTTGAACGACAGCAGCGACCACCCGAGCGCGCGTGCCGGCAGGTCCATCTCGCGCAGCACGTTGGCGAAGCCGAAGCCGTGAATCAGGCCGAAGGCGAACGCGATCCAGGCACGCACGTCGCGGCCGCCGCGCACCGTCAGGTTGTCGGCGCCGACATAGACGATGCTGAGCGCGATCGCGGGCTCGACCAGCCATGGCGGCGGCGTCACCAGCCTCAGCACCGCGAGCGACAGCGTGATGCTGTGCGCGATCGTGAAGGCGCTCACCACCAGGACCAGACGACGCAGGGAGCCGCCGAGCAAGAGCAGGCCGACCAGGAACAGCAAGTGATCCGGGCCAATCAGGATGTGGTGCACGCCGGACGCGGCGAAGCGCTTGACCACGGCGAAGGTGCCCTGGCGGGTGCCCGGGTAGAACACGATCTGCTCGCGCCCGCGATCGAGGATCGCCTGCAGCACCACGGCGTCGCGCTCGTAGACGTTGACGAACGTCTGATGCACCGGATCGTAGGGAAAGAGCCGCGCCGCCACCGTCACCGACGGGGGCGGGGCTCCGGCGTCGTAGCGCACGCGCAGCTGAATCGCCTGCCGGTCCGGCAGCGCGATGGCCGCCGACCAGTCGCCGCGCAAGCGCGCGCCGCCGACCCAGATCTGGAGCCGATCGCGGAGCAGCGCCGTCAGCGCCGCCGAATGGCCGGCGAGCCCGGCCGGGTCCAGCAGCCGCGCCGGGTCCGGAATGGCGAGATCGTGCGCGACGTCGAACTCGTGGACCGTGACGGTCACGTCGATGACCGCTCCGTCCAGACGGACATCGACGTAACTGAACGGGGCCGGATGGGCGATGGCAGGCGCGGCGGCGACCAGCGCCAGGCACAGAGACAACAGCAGTCGTGGCATCGCTGAGTCCGCTATTATCGGTCGAGCCGTGCCCGTCACCGAATTCGTCGAACCGGCCAGCCTGTCCGCGATCCGCCGGCTGCTGCTCCTGCTGCTGGTCCTGTTCATGGCCGGCACCGCCACCGACCTGATGCTGCTCGACCATCACGAAGACGCGTGGCAGATGGTGCCGCTTGCGCTGCTCGCGCTCGGCGTGGCGTCGGCGGCATTCGCGGCTGCATCTGGAGGGGCCGCCGCCGTCACTCTGATGCGCGTGGTGATGGCGCTGTTCATCGGCGCCGGCCTGCTCGGCCTGGGGCTGCACTTCGCCGGCAACAGCGAGTTCCAGCGCGAGCTCGATCCCGGTCTGCGGGGATGGAGCCTGTTCGTGAAGGCGGTGACCGCCAAGGCGCCCCCGGCGCTCGCGCCTGCGGCTATGATCCAGATGGGCCTGCTCGGACTGCTCTATACCTATCGCCACCCCGCGCTGCGGTCACCGCCTGCTGCGCGACGCTTCCCTTTGATCAGGAGTACGCACATGACGATACAGAGACTCGCGATGGCGGCCCTGCTGGCCCTCGCCACAACTGTCCTTCCGGCCGCCGCGCAGGTCGGCAAATCGCTTGGAGTGGTCGACGCCAATACCGCGCAGGAAAGGGATCTGCTGGCGATGCCCCACATGACGCCGGCCATCGTCAAGGGCCTGATTGAGAAGCGGCCGTTCGCGAGCATTACCGATCTGAACGCCTACCTGCTCAGCCAGAAGCTGACCCAGCAGCAGGCCACCGAGCTCTACGGCAAGGCGTTCGTCCACATCAATCTGAACAAGGCGACGGCGGAGGAAATCCTGCTGGTGCCGAACGCGGGCAAGCGGATGGCCCACGAGTTCGAAGAGTACCGCCCGTGGCGGACCTACGCGCAGTTCGACAAGGAAATCGGCAAGTACGTCGGCGCGCAACAGACCGCGCAGCTCGCGCAATACACCTTCATCCCGGTTCGCCTGAACTCCGCGACCGACGCCGACATCCTGTCGATTCCCGGCGCCGGCCAGCGCATGGTTCGCGAGTTCAAGGAATACCGGCCGTGGAAGTCGAAGGAGCAGTTCGTCAAGGAAATCGGGAAATACGTCGGGGCGAGGGAAGCGGAGCGGATGTGGCGGTACGTGGTGATCGACTGACGGCCGCGCGGCCGTCCTGCCTGGTCGTCCTGCCTGGCGGCTTGCTGACGCCGTCCTGAACGATTATGCTCGCCCTTCTCACGTCAATTTTCGGGGGGCGGAATCGATGCGGTGTCCAGGTCTGTCTTGTCTCTTCACACTAGCTGTGCTGGCTGGATCCGGCGGCATGGCCTTCGCGCAGGCGCCTGAGCCCACCACGCGGCAGGCCGCCATCGAGCAGGCGCAAGCGGAGAAGTCCAAGAACCTGCGGCCCTATGTCCCCAACAAGGGCGAACGGATCGCAGGGAAGCTCGAGAACATCCTCACCGGCGAGGGCAAGCACCTCCACCCGTTCTTCGAGTCCGCGTACTCGGGCGGCGGATTCGCCGTCGGCGCCGGCTACATGCAGCACGTCAGCCCCTTCAATTTCATCGACATCCGCGGGCAGCTATTCGATCGCCCAATACAAGCGCGCCGAGATCGAATTCGTCGCGCCTCGCATCTTTCACCGGCGCGGCGAGCTGTCCCTGCTCGGCGGCTGGCGCGAAGCCACTCAGGTCGGCTTCCGTGGGCTGGGGATCGACTCGCAGAGGGAGAACCGGACGAACTACGGGTTCACCCGTCCCTACGCGTCGGGACATCTCACACTCTGGCCGGCCCGCAAGTACCTCCTGCTGGCTGGAGGCGCCGAGTGGACGAAGTGGTCGCAGGAGCCCGGCATCGGCCGCTTCCCATCGGTCGAGACCGTCTACACGCCCGCGACGCTGCCTGGTCTGGGTGCCGACGTCACCTACGTCCACACCCAGGGCACCGTGGGCCTGGACTGGCGCACCTCCGCCGGTTATTCGCGACGCGGCGGGTTCTACAACGTCACGGCGCACGATTACAACGACAGAGACAAGGCGTTCGGCTTCCAGCAGGTCGATTACGAGCTGATCCAGCACCTGCCCGTCCTGCGCGAAGCCTGGGTCTTTTCCTTCCGCGCGCTGCGCCAGGACCACGATCGAGAAGGGCGCACAGGAAATTCCGTTCTTCATGCTGCCCTCGCTTGGCGGCAGTTCCACGCTGCGGGGCTATACGAGCCTGCGCTTCCGGGATCGGAACAGCCTGCTCCTCCAGGGTGAGTGGCGCATCATGGTCAACCGTTTCCTCGACTCCGCGGTGTTCTTCGACGCGGGCAAGGTGACCGCCCGCACTTCCGATCTCGACTTCGACGGGTTGCGGCACGACTACGGCTTCGGTCTCCGTTTTCACGGCCCCTTCTCGACGCCGCTCCGCGTCGAACTGGCCCGGGGCAATGAGGGACTCGTCTTCGTGTTGTCGACGTCCGCGGTCTTCTAAGGCTTCCTCCCATGCCGACATCGCCGCTCACCGAACGTTTCCCACGCCCGGGCATCCGGGTCCTGTTGCTGGCGCTGGTGGCCGCCGCCGCGCTCGACCCATTCCTCGCCGTCGTCTCGACCCGGGCGCCGCGCTTTTACGACGACGACCCGATCGCGCGCGAACCGGAGTCGCAGGATGCGTCGAAGGCCCAGCCCTACTCGATTCAGCAGATGTACGAACAGTTGTTCGGCCTGTTCGTCACGTCCGGCGAGAAGCCGTCCGGCACGCGCGCCCGGAACATCAACACGATAGACGAGGTGCCGGACTCGAGCTGGCTCACCAACCGGATCGGCACGACCACCATCACCGCCGCCGCAGCTCGCCCGCGGTCCGATTGAGGGCGCACCACCCGACCCGTCGAAGTGGGTGGTGATCCGGGAAAAGACCTCGGGGGCGCATCCCGGCTTCACCGCGCGGGATGGCAAAGGCCAGACCTGGTTCCTCGAGTTCGATCCTCCGCCCTTACCCGGAAGGCGCGACCGGGGCCGTGGCGATCGCCACCAAGATCTTCTGGGCGTTGGGCTACAACCAGGTCGAATCGTTTCTGACCACGCTCGATCCGAAGCGCGTGGAGTTCGATCCGAAGGCGACGCTGCGCCGTCCGTCCGGCGGGAGGACGCCTTTCACGTGGGACGATATCAACCAGATCCTCGAACGGGTCGCGCGCAACAAGGACGGGACCTATCGGGTCATTGCCGGCCGGCTGATTCCAGGCAGAATCCTCGGGAATTTCCTCTATTCCGGCACTCGTCCGGACGATCCCAACGATCTCGTCCCGCACGAGCATCGGCGCGAGCTGCGCGCCTTGCGTGTGTTCGGCGCGTGGACCAACCTCACGGACTGGAAGGCGGCGAATACCCTCGACGCGCTGGCGACCGTCGATGGCCGCACGGTCGTGAAGCACTATCTGCAGGACGTCGGCTCGACCTTCGGCCTCAACAACGACAAGCACGAATGGGATCTCAGCTACGAGCACTTCTACCAGGCGGACACCACGCGAAAACGCTTCTTCTCCTTCGGCTTTGGGCTGAGCCCCTGGCAGACGATCCCCTACGTGGAGTACCCGTCCGTCGGCAAATTCGAGGGGGACCGATTCGATCCCAGAAAGTGGCGGCCCCAGATCCCGACCCAGGCCTACGTGGAGTTGCGGGATGACGACGCGTTCTGGGCCGCGCGACGGGTCGTCGCGTTCACCGACGATCTGATCAGGGCGGCGGTCCACACCGGCGAGTTCAGCGACCCGGCGGCCGAGAAGCATCTCGGCGACGTGCTGATCAAACGCCGCCAGAAGATCGCCAGCGTCTACCTGACAGCGGTGAACCCGATCGTGTCCCCGGTGCTGGATGCGAACAATCGCCTGACATTCGAGAACGCGGCGGTCGCCGCTGGCGTCGCGACGGGAGCGACGGCCTACCGCGCCTCGTGGGCGCAGTTCGACAACGCCACCGGGCAGACTCGTCCGCTTGGCGACACGCAGAGCACGACCACGACGATCGAGGCGCCGAGCGGCATGCCGAGCGCGGTGGGCAGCTTCGTGGAAGTCAATATCTCCGCCGACAACCCGGCGTATCCGACCTGGAAGCAACCCGTCCGGACGCACTTCCGCCGGCAGGGTGCCGGTTGGAAGCTGGTGGGCCTCGAGCGATTGCCGGAGACCCTGCCGGACGCACCGGGCGGCGCAAATGCCCAAGCACTGACCCTCGTCAGCCCTTGACGGCGTAGCCCCGGTTCGTCAGCACCTCGCGGACGCGCTCGCGCAGATCGCCCTGGAGCTCGACGCCGTCGTCGATCGCCGTCCCGCCGGTCCCGCAGGCGCGCTTCAGCTCCTGACTCAGCTCGCGCAGGAACTCGGCGTTGTGAGGCAGGCCGTAGACCACCGTCACGGTCTTGCCGCCGCGGCCCGCCTTCTCCACTCGGAGCTTGGCGACGATGCGTGCGGGAAGCGGCTCCTTTCCGGCGCGCCGGCTGCTGCAGACGCAGTCCCGCTGCGGCCAGCCGCACCCCGGGCATTTGCCCGCCGTGCCCGTGGAGTAGACGAGGCGGGCGTTGTTCTTGGAGCTCACTGGTTGATGATCTGCCAGTTCACTGTCTGTCTCTACGGCGCGCGGAGCACCTCAACGATATCCACCCTGGCTGCGCGTACCGCCGGAGCGAGACAGGCGCCGACCGCGACCAGCAGCAGCGCGCCGGTGACGAGCAGGAAAACAGCGGGGTCGAGCCGGTCGATGCCGGCGAGCGCCTCGCGAACGAACGGCAGCAGCGGCAGCGACGCGAGCGTGCCGGCGACCAGGCCGGCCCCGACCAGCCCCAGCCCGTGCCGCAGCACCATCGCCAGCACGCCGGCCCGCGGCGCGCCGAGCGCCAGCCGGATGCCGAACTCGTGCCGACGCTGCTGCACCGAGAAGCCCACCACGCCGGCGATGCCGGTCGCGGTGATCACCAGGGCCAGCACCGAGAACAGGCCGACCACGGTGGCCGTCATCCGCGACGGCAGCAGGGAATCGTCGCGGAACGACTCGAGCGATCGGAAGTTGTCGACCGGCTGCTCGGGATCCAGCGCCTGGACGATGGCCCGCACCCGCGCTTCGACATCAGCCGGGCTCAGCGCCGAGCGGACCAGCCACTGCGTAGACAGCTGGCTGCTCTGCAACAGCGGCAGGTAGATTTCCTCGCCCGCCGGGACCTCGAGCCGCTGCCGCGCGTCCTCGACCACGCCGATGACCGTGGTGGGCACCACGCCGGCGACCTGGAGCTGCCGGCCGACCGCGGCACCGCCCGGCCAGCGGGTCCGCGCCAGGGTTTCGTTCACCACCACCACCGGACGGTCGAGCAGGGCGTCCTCGCGTGTGAAGCCGCGTCCGAAGACGACGGTCTGCCCGAGCGCGGCAAAGTAGCCCGGCGACGCGACTCGCAGATTCGCCCGCGGCGCGAAGGCCTGCGGAGCGGCCGGCGCTTTCATCTCGAGAGTGTACGGAGACGATGAGAGCTGGTTGCCGTCGAGCGGCACGACTCCGGCTCCGCCCGCCGACAACACTCCGGGAATCGCCGACACTCGCTGTTCGAGCTCGCGCCAGAAGGACGAAATCCCGGCGCCGTCGTGGTATCTCGTGAAGTTCAGATCGACCCGCATCGTCTGGACGCTGGTGGTCGAGAATCCGGTATCGATCGCCTGCAGGTGGAGCAGGCTCCGCACCGAGAAGACCGCGGCGATCGACAGCACGAACGAGAGCGCCACCTGTCCGACCACGAGGCCGCTGCGCAGGCGGGGCGCGGGACGGCGCGGCAACCCTGGGTCCAGGCTGGCGCGGCCTCGCAGCAGCGGCACGCCGGCCGACGCCACCAACAGCAGTACCGAAACCGCGCCGGCGCACAGCAGCGCGGCGACGCTCAGTCCGCGATCGACCGGGACGTTGGTGCCGCGCTGCACGTAGTCGGTCAGGCGATCGAGCGAGATCTGGGCCAGCAGCAGGCCGGCCAGGGTTCCAGCCGCCGCCGCGAAGAGGTTCTCGGTCAGCAGCTGACGCATGATCCGGGGCCGCGTCGCGCCGAGCGCGGCGCGGAGCGACAGTTCGTCGGCTCGATAGGTCAGCCGGGCCAGGGTCAGGTTGCTGACGCTCACGCACGCGATCGACAGCACCAATCCGGCCGTCACGAGGAGGAGCAGCAGCGTCGGGCGCAGCTCACGTCGCATCTCGTCGTCGAGTGACGAGGCGGTGGCGGTATAGCGGCCGCCGTCGACGGCATAGTCAGCCGGGTGGTCGTGCTCGAGCGCGGTGGCGGCGTGCGCCAGATTCGCCTGCACCTGATCGAGCGTGACGCCCGGCTCCAGCCGGCCGATCGCACGTCCCATGCGGGCCCGGCGCTCCGCCACCGCCGCCGGGTGGCTGCGGAACGGGCAGGCCGAGGTCGGCATATAGACGTCCATCGGCTGCGGATACTGCGGAAACGCCGTCAGCACGCCGACCACGGTGTGCGGCCGGTCGTTCATCTCGAAAACGCGACCGACGACCGCGGGATCGCCGCCGAACGCGCGGCGCCAGTAGTCGTCGGTGAGGAGCAGCACCGCGGGTGCGCCGGGCCGGTCGTCGTCCGCCGTCAGCAGGCGACCGTGGGCGGCGCGGACGCCGAGCATCGGAAAGTAGTCGGCCGACACCACGCCGGTCGATACCCGCTGCGGCTCGGTCGTGCGCCGGCCCGCCTCAGGCTTCCCCAGCAGGATGAACCACATCGTGTGGAGCTCGGCCAGCGAGTCGAGCCCGGCGGTCCGGCGATAGTCGCCCAATTCGACGTTCGAGAACGTGTCCCTGCCTCGCGACGGGTTCCCATGTTGGAGGATGACGAGATCGCCCGGCGCGTCGAACGGCAGCGGACGCAGGAGCAGCGCGTAGGCGATGCCGAAGATCGACGTGTTGACGCCGACCGCGAGCGCGATCGTCAGGATGATCCCAGCCGCGAACGCCGGTGCGGCGGCCAGCGTGCGCAGGCCGTAACGGAGATCGTGCACGGCAGCTTCGACCACACGCACCAGCCACGTGTCGCGCACGTCGTCTTTCACCCCGGCCACCGGTCCGAACGCCTGGAGCGCCGCGCGTCGCGCGTGCCCCGGCGACAGCCCGCTCCGGGCCTGCTGGGCCGTCAGCATGTCCAGATGGAACTGCAGCTCGAGATCGAGCTCCCGCTCGCAGCGGTCCCGCTTGAGGATGGTGCGCAGACGCTTGCGGAGCCGGCGGATCATGTCAGGCCTGCGACAGGACCTGCGCCACGGCCCCGGCAATCCGCTGCCAGTTCTGTTCTTCAGCGGCCAGCTGCTTCCTGCCGGTCCTGGTGAGCTGATAGAACTTCGCCGGCCGGTTGGCCTCGGACGTGCCCCACTCGGCCTCGATCCATTCTTCCTGCTCGAGGCGGTGCAGCGCCGGATAGAGCGAGCCCTGCGCGATCTGCAGGACATCGCCGGTGACCTGCTGAATCCGCTGCGAGATCGCCCAGCCGTGCATCGGTCCGGTGGCCAGCGTCCGAAGAATGAGCAGGTCCAGCGTGCCCTGAAGCAGATCGGTCTTGCGGCTCAACGCCCCTCCTGTAGATTGACGACAACAGGATAGCAGAACCGCGATCCGTGGTCCGCGATCCGCGGTCCGCGGAGAGCCGCTCGGCCGATAGGGGGTGAAAGGCGGCGACGATGCCAGGTTGCTGCGCCTTCAACCCCACCCTCTCGAACCGTTCTCTGCGGACTTCGGACAGCGGACTACGTGCAGCGGACTACGGACAGCGGATCGCGGTCCACGGACGGTGCGTCATAATGCAGGCACTCCACTGACGGCGATCCGGGCGGAGACGTAGGAGGCAGGAAGCATGACCAGTCGAAGGCTCGCGTGGGCAGGCGTTGTGACGATCCTGGTGGGAGTCGCGGTGCTCACACAGCACACCGTGGCGCCATCCGTCGCGGCGCAGGCCGGCGGAGGCCGGCAGGGACGGGGCGGGCCGGGTGGGCCGCAGGAACAGGCGGAGATCAAGCCCGGCGAGGAATGCCCGCCGGGGATGACCGAATTCCGTGCCGGCCGCTGCGGGAAGCCGGCTTCCCCGCCGCCGAGCATCGTCGACTACCGGCCGAAATCGACGGTGGTTGCCGATCCGCACCTGGTGCCGAAGGCGAAGTTCCCGGTGATCGACATCCACAACCACACCCAGGTCAACGCCACCAACGTCGACAAGTTGATCCGCGAGATGGACAGCCTCAACATCCGGGTGCTGAACAACCTGTCGGGAGGCAACGGCGACAGCCTGAAGAAGAATGCCGACTTCATCCGGAGCAGCCCACACAAGGATCGCTTCCGACTGTTCGTGAACGTCGACTGGAACGGTGCGGGTGCACCCGGCTGGAGAGAGCAGGCGGTTGCGCAGGTCGAGGAAGGCGTGAAGAACGGCGCGATCGGTCTCAAGGTGTTCAAGAACCTGGGTCTTACCACTCGCAAGGCTGACGGCTCGCGGCTGAAGGTCGACGACCCGGACCTCGATCCGGTCTGGCAGGCCTGCGCGCGCCTCAACATTCCGGTGCTGATCCACGTCGCCGATCCGCCCCAGTTCTGGTCCCCGGTCGACTTCCATAACGAGCGGTGGCTGGAGCTGAACGTGTACCCGGGGCGTGAGAACCCGCCGGATCGAACTCCGGCCTTCGAGCAGTTGATGGGGGAACGGGACCGCATGTTCGCCCGCAATCCGAAGACGCGCTACATCAACGCGCACTTCGGCTGGCACGGCAACGACTTCGGCCGGGCGGCACGGCATCTCGATTCGCTGCCGAACGTGGTGTTCGAAGTCGGCGCCGTGCTCTACGAGTTCGGCCGCCAACCGCGCGCGGCACGCGAGTTCTTCATCAAGTATCAGGACCGCGTCCTGTTCGGTAAGGACGCCTACGAGCCGTCGGAATACCCGTACTACTGGCGGGTGTTCGAGACCAGCGACGAATACTTCGACTACTACCGGAACTATCACGCGTTCTGGAAGCTGTACGGCATGAACCTGCCCGACGACGTGCTGCGCAAGCTCTATTACCGGAACGCCTTGCGGATAACGCCGGGACTGCCCCAGTCCGGCTGGTGAGGAGATCACACGAATGTCGACGATCAAGGTTCTCGCGGCGGGACTCGCCGTGATTCACCCTCGCAAACGTGACCCCCGCGGCAGCTCAGAGCGAAGGCAAAGTCGGCATCGGCGGTTCGGTGACGCTGAACGCCAATGCTGGCGGCAATCGCGCCAACGCGCTCGGGATTGGTCCGCTGGTCCGGCTGAACCCGCGCCGCGGCTGGGGCGTGGCCGCGGCGCTCAACTGGTTCCACGCGGATCTGAAGCGCCCGGGCGGCGGCGATGAACCGTTCGCCCGGCTGACCGTGAGGCCGCTGATGGCCGGAGTTGGCTACACGTTCGGTCCGGATCGCACGTTGTTCAATATCTCGCTGGTCGCCGGCCCCTCGTTCAACTCCGTCAAGTTCGACGACGAGTTCATCGAGCGGATCAGCAGCCAGCCGACGATCGAGGCCGACAACAGCCTCGCGATCCGGCCGGGGTTCAGCATCACCCACACCCTCAAGCCGCGGGTGGGCCTGACCGGCTTCACCGGCTACATGTTCAATCGAGCGAAGGTGGTCCATCGCAACGTCGGCACCGAGTTCGATGACTGGAATGCCGATAGCTTCGTGCTGAGCGTGGGTGTGGTGTATTCGATCTTCTAGACCGCGGCTGCTCGGTCGCCGGTCTCAGCGCCCCGCTGCTCGCGGCATCGAGGTGCTTTCAGCGACAAGCCGGGTGATTCGGAGGCCGGTGAGCTCTTACAGGAGGGCCAGGAGATCAGGAGGAAATCAATTTTTTTCTCCTGACCTCCTGGCCCTCCTGTGATCGCGAGCGCCGCGAGTTGCCCCGGTCGCTACTCCAAGCGCCCCGCTGCCCTCCTCCTACCTCCTACCTCCTACCTCCTGTCTCCTGTCTCCTGCAAGCGCGAGCGCTCCTCAACTCACGCGAGCGTCCACATCGACGATGAGCCGGCCCTCGTCGGTCGAGACGTGCAGCCGCTCGATCAACGGCACCAGGTCGCCGTAGCCAGCGTGTTCGATCAGCTGACGCGTGTCGACGAACAAGTGGTCGCCCTCGAGGCGGACGCCGCGCGGAAGCGAGGCCGGCGACAGCAGCGAACCGGCCATGGCGGTCAGGCCAGGAAACGATCGCAGACGCAGCGAGAGCGGAGTATCGGGCAGGCGGGGCTGCTGTTCGATCTCGACGGTCACCTTGATTGGCGGCAGGAAGTCGAACTTGGAGACGCGGGCGCGCACCTCCAGCACGTTCGACGGGCGCGGCGTCACCGTCAGATCGCGCACCGGCGCGGAGGACGGGATGGCGGCGGCCACGATCTCGTTCAACAGCCGCTGCGAGATCGGGATCGACAGAGAGACGCGAGCGCCCTTCAGGTCGGCGAAGCGCGACGCGCGCAGCTGTTCCAGCGCGCGTCCCAGAGGACCGTCCGGCATCGGTACTATCGCCCCACCTGGCTGGTGGTCGTGGCCGCCGCCTTCGGCGCCAGCGCTTCGATGAAGAACTCCATCATCCGATCGACGTTGATCCCGCTGTGGCCGCGGTCGGGCCCGACCTGCACGTCGAAGCTCTTCCCCGCTTCCTGCAGCGCCGCGATGAGCTGCATCATGTTCGACGGGTGGACGTTGTTGTCGGCGGTGCCGTAGTACAGCATCAGCCGGCCCTTGAGCGCTCCGGCATGGGTCATGGCGCTGCCCGCCTGATAGCCGGCGTCGTTCTGCTGGGGCAGCCCCATATAGCGTTCGGTGTAGATCGAATCGTAGTGGTGCCACGAGGTCACCGGCGACGACGCGGACGCCGCGGCGTAGACGTCGGGATGCCGCAGGATGGACATCACCGACGAGTACCCGCCGTAGGACGTGCCGTAGATGCCGACGCGCGCGGGATCGACGTAGGCGCGCGAGGCGAGCGCGCGGACGCCGGCGGCCATGTCGTCGATCTCGACCTGTCCGAGCTTCAGGTAGATCTGATCGAGCGTGCGCTTGCCGCGGCCCGGTGCGCTCCGGGAATCCAGGTTGGCGACCAGGAAGCCGGTACTCGGTGAGCGGCGACGGCACCACGAACGTTTCGCGCGCGGTGTTGCTCCCGGAGGCGGGGCCGCCGTAAACCGGCACCAGCACCGGGTACTTGCGGGACGCGTCGAAGTTCGACGGGAACTGCAGCAGCCCGTGGAGCGTCGTTCCGCCGTCGGCGGACTTGTAGGTGAAGAGCTCGGCCTTCCGGATGCCGAGCTGATCGAAGCGGGTCATGTCACTCGCCGCCACGTCGGCGACCACCTTCCCCGCCTGTGCGTCGACCAGTCGCGTCGCCGGCGGCACGTCGTGGGTCTGGTAGACGTCCACGAACAGCTTGTTGTCCGGCGAGATCCCGCAGCTGGCCGCGCCGCCGCGGCCCCGCCCTCCCGCTGCCCCGGGCATGCACCCGCCGATGGTGTGATGAAACTTCGGGTCGGTCAGGCGGACGTCGCCGCGGCCATCGAGCCCGACGCGATGCAGCTGGAGCTTCAGATGGTTGTCGCCATCGCGCGCGGTGTAGAAGATCACGCCCGCCGCTTCGTCGACCTTCACCAGCGAGGCCGCTTCGAACGTGGTGCTCTTCGTCAGCGGCGCGATCAGCGTGCCGCTCAGATCGTAGAGGTAGAAGTTGCTCCAGCCGTTCCGTTCCGATTGCCAGATGAAGCGCTGGCCGTCCTGGAGGAACACCATGGTCGGGCTGTTCTCGACCCAGCCGGTGGGCCACTCCTCGCGAAGCACCACTCGCAGGGCGCCGGTGTCCGGGTTGGCGGCGACGAGCTCGAGCACGTTCTGCCGGCGGTTGGTGCGGTTGAACAGCAGCTCGCGCCCGTCCGGCGTCCAGCTGACGTGATACGCGTAGTGCCCGACCACCGTCGTTGTCGAACGGCTTGCCATCGCGGACGTCGAGCTTCGTGGTCTTCTTCGACGCGAGGTCGTAGATCAGCAGATCGACGACCGGATTGGCGACGCCCGCCTTGGGATAGGCCTCGGTGTCGACGGCGCTCTGGAGCTTGGTCTGATCGAGCTGGAGGTAGTAGTCGGGGACCGGGCTTTCGTCGAAGCGATAGAACGCGAGCTTGCGGCTGTCGGGCGACCACCACATCGCGGTGATCTGATCGAGCTCCTCCCCATAGACCCAGCTGGCCGATCCGTTTTTGATCCGCCGCTCGCGGCTGCCGTCGGTAGTGAGGGCGGTCTCGGTCTTGGCGCCCTGATCGATCAGATAGAGGTTGCGGTCCTTTTCGTTGAACTGGGCGCGGAACGCGCCATCGGGGGAGTCGGCAAAGCCGTACTGACGGCCGCGCTCGGGGGCGCCCTGTCCACGCCCGCCACGGCCGCCACGGCCCGCCGCCTCCGGAGCATCCCCCAGCGGCGTCGCCTGCCGGGCAGCGACGTCGTACCGGTAGCGCTTGCCGTCGCGCGTGTACTCGAAGCTGGCGCCGTCCGCGCTCCAGACCGCCGCCACTGCCCCCGACTTCAGCGCGCCCGGGATCTGCGGCGCCAGCTCGTGATAGCGGGCGTAGCCGGGCATCGACTTGAGCCGATCCTGCGCGGCAGGATGGATCTGCCAGACGCCGACACAGACGATCGACGCCGGCAGGAGGATACGGACGACGCGGTTCGACACAGCGACTCCTTCGAGCGGGTTGCTCAAGGAGTCTAACAAATCAGGGGATAGTCCCCGGAGAGGGGACCATCCCCGTGCCGTCATCCGAGCAGTGCGGCGAGAATCTGGTTCAGCAGCCGCGCGAGGCCTCCGGGATTGTCGAGGAGGCCGGCAACGGCGCACAGCAGGTTGCCGAGCAGATTACCGGCACCGGCCTGGGCCGTGATGTCGAGAACGACGCGGCTCAAATCGATCTGCAATCCCAGAAGATCGAGCGCGAGCGGTCCGAGATCGAGGTGCAGGATCTCGCAGGTCGCCTCCCCGAGTGCCACCGGCAGGCTGATGGTCCGGGCGATCGAGGTCACCACGCCAGCCGCTGTGGTGACGGTGCCGGTGAGCAGGCCGATCGCCACCACTCCGCCATCCTGAGCGGCGAAGCGCTGGAGTTGGAACGTACCGGTGAACGTGCCCCCGGGACCGGTGCCGGCGATCGGCACGGCGAGGGTCGGCGTCGGCGGCGCGGCGGGGGCGGCCGCGACCGGCGCGGCGGCGAGGGCAGTCATAACGATCAACAAGGTGATAGTGACAAATCGCTTCCACATGATGGGCTCGTCTCCTTGACCGTCGCCACGGGCGCGACGGAATTGCGTCGTTGCGTCCGGGATCGGCCTTCTCCGATCCCCTGCTTCCACGATAGGCGGTAGGACCGCGGCCTGGCCCCGCCGATCCGTGGGCCCGTCGGCGTGTTCATTGGCCGATTCCACTGCCGGACCAGTTTTCGGCCACCCAGCAGCACTCGCGCAGGCCGGTCGGCGGGACGCCGTGGTAGCGGCGGAAGTCCCGGCTGAAATGGCTCGGGTCGTTGACGCCGACGAAGGCCATCACCTCTTTAACCGTGAGGAAGGTCCGTTCGAGCAGGACCCGGGCACGCTCCATCCGCAGCCGGTGGAGATACTGCACCGGCGACAGACCGGTCTCCCGGCGGAACAGATAGGCAAAGCGGGAGGCGGAGAGATTGACCGCCGCCGCCAGTTCGGCGACCGGCACGTCCTGGTCGAGGTCGATTTCCATACGGCCGATGATGTGGGTAACCCGGGGATCCATGAGCCGGATCCATCAAACCGCCTGCCAATATTCGTGAGCGCTCAAGCATCGATGCTTGAGCGCTCACGTTCACGAATCGGCGGCCAGGCGCAAGGCCGGCCGGGGGCCCGGGAAACGGTCGGGCCGGACCGCCGATACCGCCGCGCTGGCAGACGAGCGCGGGCGTGTGCAACGATGTTCCTGTGCGCTCAAGCATGAAGGGCACTTCCGGGGCCATCCAGCTCACCGTCAGCCGCCGGTGCCTGGTGTGCGAGTTCCTGGAGCACTGCACCGAGCTGGAGCAGACCGATCTCATCGGTCCGCCGTGCTCGCGATGCCAGGCCCCGACCGAGCGCGTCGAGGTGATCGCCCGTCGTGCGGTCCTCCACGAGCCCAATCCCCACGCGGCGGCGCTCGGCCGCCTCGGCGGACTCAAGGGGGGACCGGCGCGTGCCGCCGCCCTCAGCGCCAAGCGCCGCCGCGCCATCGCCAAGGCCGCTGCCCGAGCCCGCTGGGACCGGGACGGCCACTGAATCGCTAGTCCCCGGAAACATCGCGCTACACTCCAGATTCACAGGCGCGTTGGAGGAATGATGAGAAGAGCCCGGGGAGTACTCTGTGCCGTCGCGGTGTCGATGATGGCGCTGTGGCCGTCGGCCATGCGCGGCGCCGGTCAGGCGGCAGACGACGCGCTGGTCAAGAAGGCACGCGCGATCCACGCCAAGGTGATCGCGCTCGATACCCACGTCGACATCGAACTGACCGACTTCACCGCCGAGCGCAACTACACCCAGCGGCTGGATACGCAAGTCAATCTGCCGAAAATGACCGACGGCGGGCTCGACGCGATCTTCATGGTCGTCTACGTCGGCCAGCCCTCGCTCCAGACCACGCCCGACGCCTTCGAGCCGGCCGGCTACGACCGCGCCTACAAATCCGCGGTCGCGAAGTTCGACGCCATCCATCTCCTCACCGAGAAGATCGCGCCCGACCGGATCCAGTTGGCCCTGACCGCCGCCGACGTCCGCCGCATCAACGCCAGCGGAAAGAAAGTCGCGCTGATCGGCGTCGAGAACGGCTACCCGATCGGCACCGACCTCTCGCGAGTGAAGGAGTTCTACGACCGCGGCGCGCGCTACATGTCGCTCGCGCACAACGGCCACAGCCAGTTGTCCGATTCGAACACCGGCGAAGCCGAAGGCTGGAAATGGAACGGCCTCTCACCGCTCGGCAAGCAGGCGATCGCCGAGCTCAATCGCGTGGGCATCATGATCGACGTGTCACATCCCTCGAAAGCCTCGATGATGCAGGCGATTGCAGCTGTCCAAGGCGCCGATCATCGCCTCGCACTCGTCGGCGCGGGCGCTCTGCAACCACAGCCGCAACATGGACGACGAACAGCTGCTGGCGCTCAAGAAGAACGGCGGCGTCATCCAGACCGTGGCCTTCGCGAACTACGTCAAGACCAGCGACACGCCCGAGCGCGCTGCGGCGCTCACCACGCTGCGCAAGGAGTTCGGCCTCCCGGCCAACACCACGCTCGGCGGGCGCGGTGGACGGGGTGGACGGGGCGGCGGCCGGGGCGCGGCTCAGGGTGCCCTCGCACAGCTCGGCGAGGAGCGCCGGGCGCAACTGGACAAACGGGTCGAGGAGGTGAACGTCAAGTTCCCCCCGCTGCCCCGCGCCACCGTCAAGGACTTCGTCGATCACATCGACTACATCGTCAAGAAGATCGGCATCGATCACGTCGGCATCTCGTCGGACTTCGACGGCGGCGGCGGCATCGATGGCTGGGACGACGCGAGCGAGACCTTCAACGTCACGCTCGAACTGGTGCGCCGCGGCTACACCGAAGCGCAGATTGGCAAGATCTGGAGCGGCAACCTGCTGCGGGTCATGGCGCAGGTCGCGAAGATCGCCGCCCAGCCCGCGAAAGCAAGCGGACGATGAGCGCGAGCAGCGCCAGCACCGCAAGCGACAACCCGATCCAGAAGGTCCGCGGCGACAGCCGCGCCGCCACGGGCTGACTGGCCACCGGCTCGGGCACCGCGGTGATCTCGCGCGCGGTCCCACTCATCGCCGACGGCGCCAGCATGGCCACGTCGTAGCGTGGCTCGGTGAGATCCGGGCGGCCGTAAAAGAGGCGGATCGGGCTCGCCGGCCGGAAGAACCGCAGCTGCCATCCGGGGAGCAGCAGCCGAATCCCGCTGATCGGCAGCGGCTGGTTGTCCCCCTCCTCCACGATCAGCAGCAGGTCCCGGCCGCGCGACCGCGGAAACGGAATCTCGAGGGCCGCCGGCGACGCTCTCGGATTCGCGTGCTGCCACGACGTCCGTCCGAACGACTCGAACCAGTCGCTCCGATGACGCCGGTCGGCCGGACGCTGGGCACCGAGCTCGATCGATCGCAGGAAGATCTGCTCGGAGGTCTCGAGCGTCAGGACCGGCTGCGGCAGGTTCTCGTACGGCAGCGTGATCAGGTAAAAGGTGCGGGCAATGCCGCCCCGCCTGGTGAACTCGCGCAGCGTGGGAGCGACTTTGCGAAACGTCACCTCCACCGTCAAGCGCGCCGCCCGCTGTTCGAGAACGTAGGGAATCTGCAGGTTCTGCTCGTCGACGATCCGCACGTCGGCGAAGTTGCGGAGCGGGCCCTGGGAGTGCGCCAGCACTCCGGCGTCGAGCGGCAGCGTCACCAGCTGGGGCGGTCCTTCCGGGAGCCGCCGCTGATAGCGAAAGTCGCCGGTCTCGATGAGTGCACCACGCGCTGACGCGCGGCCGGATCGGCCGGCTTGACCGGCGCCGCGGTTTGAGCGGCGGCGGCCCCGGTCAGGCCGGCGGCCAGCGCCAGCGCGAGGGCGAGCAGCCCGTGGTAAAAGTCTGGCGTCGCACCGAGACGGGCGAGGCGCCCCGCCGGCAAGGCGCGACGACCGAGCATACCGGGAGTATGTGAGCGAGGAGCAACGCCGCCGGCGGGGATGCATCGCCCGTCGCATGCAGCCAGACTTTCACCACGGGCTGCTACCCTCACCGAGCCGTCTCCGGCCGGGCCAGGACGAACTTCTGCAGCGCCAGCGACACCAGCGCGAGCGCGATGGCGAGCCCGACGAACGATCCCACGCGATACAGGCCCTCGAGTGAAGCCAAATCGTAGAGAAAGCACTTGAATGTCGTGACCGCGACCAGCGCTACCGCGGCGATCCGCGCCGGACGATTGTGCACGGAAATCCCCACCGCCAGCAGCATCATCCCGAACACGAGCCAGCCGATCGTATACGTCAGATCCTGTGACAGGGTTGCGCCGAACCGGAAGGCAATCTGCGGCCCGGTCGAATAGAAGTCGGCGATCTCGATGTTGAGGAGCAGGAACAGCAGGATGACGACCGCAGCCGGCAACACCCGCGACACCCGCGGCAGACTTTCGACGATCCGGTCGCTGGTGTCTGACAACCACCACGCCGCCGCTCCCATGGCCGCGGCGGCCAGCAGATAGGTATAGAGATACCAGTTGAAGATCCTCAACGCGCCCCGCGGCTCGTAGGTCCAGATCGACGGATTGAGCGCCAGCCGTACGAAGACGACCGCCAGCAGCGCGGTCGACGCCAGCAGCAGGCCGCGATGCGGGACGCGCCGGAACAGCCACGCCAACGCCGCCCCCTCGAGCGCCCATCCGATTGTGACCCAGTGGTGCTGCAACTGCAGCGGGATCGCCACGGTCGCCAGCCCCAGCGCGGTGCCGGCGACGAGCGCCAGCCGCGTGAGGTCGCGCTCGCCGGCCGACTCCATTCGGAGCAGATGGCGAAGCAGGACCGCCGTCAGCAGGCCGAGCACGACCGGAACCACACCGATGATCGAATGCAGCCCGCCCGCCTCGAAGGCCTCGCGGCCGGCGAAGAAGGCCATCGCCGTTGCCCCGAGTGCGACCAGCCACGGCTCGCGACTGTCGCGGTGGCGCGGCCCGGCGACCAGCGCATAGCCGTAGAACACGGCGTAGAGCGATCCCGCCAGGGCCAGCAGCTGGCGCCACTCGACCGAGAGATCGCGGCCAAGCTGCCAGCCCAGCACCGCTACCCACGCGACGCCGAGCGCACCGGTGGCGATCAACGCCCAGCCGGCACTGGCCACGACCGTCAACAGGATGGCGACGTTTGCGACGTGCGCGGCCAGGACCGCCGCGAACGGCACGGGCATGGGGTCACCGGCTGAACCCACCGCGAGAATGGCCACGATCTCAGCGCCAAACAGCGCAACCGCGGCGCCGCGTTTGAACCATTCGCGACTGACGGCGTCGCGGGCGAGCGCCATCCATGACAGCGCATACAGCGAAACGATAGCGGCGGCCGCGAGACTGGTCCCGGCCCAACTGGTCGCCGAGGCCCACGCGGCAACGACCATCGCGGCCGCGCCAATGCCCAGCACGTGCAGCAGCGGCGTCTGGACTATCGCTGCCGTGGCAGTGGTAGCGAGCGTGACGACGGCCAGGCATCCGAACAGCGGCCACGGCGGGATCGACCACAGCGGATTCATCGCGGCGAACCACAGGAACCCATGGCCAATCAGACCGAGGTACAGGCCGCCGCCGGTCGCGTCCACCGGCCGCATCGTCTTGTGCGTCCACCCGTGACCGGCCAGGGTGATCAGGGTCAGCCCGGTGATCACCGCGAACGACGGCAGCACACCCACGACGCCGGCGGTGCGGAACCACCAGGCCCCGAGGACGAGCCAGGACACCACGCTGCCAGCCCGCGAGACCCACGGAATGCGGCTCGACGCGCTCTCGACGAACATCCCGGCGTTGAGGATGGCGAGCAGCAGCGCCAGCGCCCACACCGCGGCAGGTGCAATCGAGTCCGCCGACAGGAACAGCAGCAGCGCCAGGCTGGCGATCAGCACGATGCCACTGCCGGTCTCGGGGCGGAGCGGCTGCTTCAGCCGCCGCGCGACCACCGGAATCGCCGTCAGCGTGATGCCGAAGACCGCATAGACCGCCACCGCGAATCGCAGGCTATCGACGGTGAGGTAGGTCGCGGACCAGACCGCCTGGGTCGCGACGGCGAAGAACGATGCCGTAAAGAACACGGCGCCTCGATCGAGCACCGACGCCCGCCAGCCACACATCACCACCAGGACGAGCAACGGACCGAAGAGGAGCCACGGCGAAGCCGCGGCCGGCTCGATGCGGGCGACGACGGGGAACACGAACAGCAGCGCGGGGGCCGCGAACACGGAACGCACGGCGGGCTCCGCCAGCGGCCGCCCGAACCGCGACGCCATCGTCGGCGCGAAGAGATACAGCGCCGCGAATGCACTGACGAACGACACGGCGATCGTCAAGTCGCCCGGCCGATAGGAGGTCGTCAGCCACACCGCCCACACGAACACCGTCGTCACCGCCGCGATCGCGTGCAGCGCCGGCCGCGCGAGCGCCATCGCGATCGCCAGCAGCCCGACGTCGATCAGCAGGAGAAAGCCGAACAGGAGCAGCGGGCGTCCGCCGTAGTCCGGCACTGCGGCCAGGTAGATGACGAAGGCGAGCGGAAGCGCCGCGCTGACGACGGCGCTGTGCTCGAACGTCCCCTCGCCGAAGGAGCCCCGCCCGGCCCACCGGCGGCCGAACACCAGGGCCGCGATACTCATCACCGGAAAGACCGCGAAGATCCCGAGCGCGAGCGACAGATCGTTCGCGCTCAGGAACCGATACACCCAGGTCCACTGGTAGAGCGTGGTCAGCACGAGCGTGAGCACCGTCAGCACCGGCCAGACCTGGCGATACGCGACCCAGGCCAGGCCGACGTTCAGCAGCACCAGATATGCGAACAGTGGAATCGGGCGATTCTCGCCGGTCGAGAGCAGCGCCGGCGTGGCGAAGCCGCCGAGCAGCCCCAGCACCGCGATGAACATGGACTCGCGACGGATCGACAGCAGGACCGCCAGCGCGGTGACCGCGGCGAGCAGGGCGAACGTCACCACCGCGGGGATCAGGTTCCAGAGCGCGTGCGCCGCGAAGAAGGTCGCGAACAGGATGGCGATGGCGGCGGCATCGAGGGCATTGGCGGTGTAGGGATACCGCCGCGCGGCCTTGAGCTCGCACACCACCAGCAGGCCAATCGCGACCGCCAGCCCAATCAGCACGCGCACCGGCGGCTGCAGCCAGCCCTGCTGCATCGAGTGCCGCAGGAACAGCAGCGCCGCGAGTACCAGCGCGACGCCGGCAATCGCCGAGAACAGCTTGACGCCGATCATGCTCTCCCAGTCGAAGGCCGGAGCCGGCGGGGCCGGGCGGGACGGGGGAGCCGGCGGCACACGGGGTGGCAGCGCCGGTCGCTCGCCCGCGGGCCGTGCGGGAGGCGGCGTCACCGAGGCAGGCGCTGACGGTGCGATCGGCGGCCGCACGATCGGCGGCGGGGCGATCGGCGGAGGGGCGATCGGCGGACGCGGCGTGGCCAGAGGAACTGCGCCGCGCGGTGGCACCGTCTCCGTTGAAGGCGGCGGCACCGGCGGCGTGGCCGGGACTGGCGGCACGGGCGGACGCGCCAGCGGCGGCGACGCCGGGCGTGGTGGCGTTGGCGCGGGAGGCCGCGCCACAGAGGGGGGCGGCGCCACAGCGGCGGGCGCTGACACGGGACGCCCCGGAGCGGCCGCTTCACTCGCTGGGGTCGACACCCCGGGCGCCGGCGGGCGCACGGCAGTGCCGGTCTTCAACTGCGCTACCTGCGCCGACAGCCGCGCCAGCCCCTCCGTCTGCTCCGTGAGCGTCTGTTCGAGAAGGGTCAACCGGGTGCGGGTGCGGTACAGCGCGACCCACAGGCCGAGCGGCAGGACCAGCACGACGCCCATCAGGACCAGGGCAAACACGGCGAACACCAGGAAATCCAAGCGTCCTCCTCGGGACCTACCGCCGCATCACAGCGAGATGGTAGCGAACCGGGCGGCGGTTCCGGTGACCGGCTTCGGTCGAGGTGTGAGAAATCATGTCGCCGCGAGCCGGCATCCACTAACGAAATCGCAGCCGAGTTACGGTTTTGACCGTCCGCCAGCCCATTACTCGGGATTCCAGCCGTGCCGCCGGTCCATAGCAATCCAACCGCCAGCGGATGTACGTTTAGCAACGTGACCGCGTCTTCGAAGACCCTCGTCATCGGCGTCGCCGGCGGCACGGGATCCGGCAAAACCACCGTCGTCCGGCGCATCGTCGAGAACATCGGCGACAGTCAGGTCATCGTGCTCGAGCACGATCGGTATTACCGCGATCGGAACGATCTCCGGCTCGAAGAGCGGGCCGCGCTCAACTACGACCACCCCGATTCGCTCGAGACCGATCTGCTGGTGCAGCACGTCGAGGCCTTGCGGGATGGGCGCGCGGTGGCCGTGCCGATGTACGACTTCGCGCGTCATGCGCGGAAGCCCTCGACCGAGCCGGTCGCCCCCCGCCGCGCGATCATCGTGGAAGGCATCCTGATTTATACTGACGCCGCTCTGCGGCGGCTCATGGACGTCAAGGTGTTCGTCGACACCGACGATGACACGCGGTTCATCCGGCGCCTGCAGCGCGACATCTCCGAACGCGGCCGCACCGTGCAGTCGGTGATCGATCAGTACCTCAGCACCGTCAAGCCGATGCACCTCGAATTCGTCGAACCCAGCAAGCGCTACGCCGACATCATCCTGCCGCAGGGCGGCCACAACGCCGTTGCGATCGACATGCTGATGACGCTGATCCGCAGCCTCACCGCGCGATGACCGGACGCGGCCGGACCGCCGCCGGGGCGCTGCGCTCGCATTGGACGGTTGCGTCGTTGGTGTTCGTGCTGCTGGCGATCGTGCACACCTGGCCGCTCGTCACCGAACCGGGCACGCTGTCGCGCAACGACAACGGCGACGCGCAGCTGAACGAGTGGATCGTCGCCTGGATCGCCCATCAGCTCCCGCGCAATCCCCTGCAGCTGTTCCAGGGCAACATCTTCTATCCCGCGAAGGACGTCATCGCATTCTCCGAGCCGCTGGTGGTTCCGGCGTTGATGGCGGCGCCGGCGCTCTGGCTGGGCGCATCGCCGGTTCTCGCGATGAACCTGCTGATGCTGCTCGGGTTCGCGCTCACCGGTCTGGCCACCTACGCGCTCGTCTTCAGATGGACCGGCGATCGGCTCGCGGCGATCGTGGCCGGATCGCTGTACGCCTTCAACACCCACACGCTCACCCGGCTGCCGCACGTTCAGGCACTGCACGCCTACGGCATGCCGCTGGCGCTGCTGCTGGCCGATCGCCTGATTGCGGCACCGGCGGTCAAGACCGCGGTGGCCCTCGGCGCCTGCATGGCCATGATGGCCTACACGTCCGGCTACTTCGTCGTCTTTGCGACGGTCATGATCGCGATCGTGCTCCTGGTCCGGATGGCCGACTGCATCCGGCGGATCGTGCCGGTGGCGGGTATGTTCGCGCTCGCGGCGGTGACCGCGGGCATATTGACGATCCCGCTGCTCATTCCGTATCACCGGGTCGCGGTCGAGCAGCACATGGTGCGGCCGCTTGCGGAAGCCAGCCTCTATTCCGCGACGTTCACCGGCTATCTCGCCGCGTCGGGCCGGATCCATTTCTCCACCTGGAGCGCCGGCTTCTTCGCCAATCCGGTCGACACCTTCTTCCCTGGCGGGATCGCCGTCCTGCTGTCGCTGGCCGCGTTGTGGTACGCGTTGAGGCGCGGACAGGATCGTTCGAGAGCGGCGATGATCTTCGCCATCGGTCTGACCGGCGTCGTGTTGTCGCTCGGCCCGGCCACTCCCCTGTACGCGTGGCTCTATGCCATCTTCCCGCCCATGCAGGGCCTGCGCGCGGCCGCCCGGTTCGGCAACCTCTTCCTGCTGGGCATCGCCTTGCTGGCCGGGCTCGGCGTCGCGAACATGCGCCGCGCGCATCAGGGCCGGCGATGGATGACCGGCGTCGCGGTGGCCGCGGTCGTGCTGGTCAACCTCGAAGCGCTGCGCGCGCCGTTCGAGTACCGTCGCTGGCCTGGCATCCCCGAAATCTACAAGCGCCTGGCGGACGAGCCGGGCAACGTGGTGCTCGCCGAGATGCCCTTCTACCCGCCGCACGCCGTGTTCGAGAACGCGGAGTACGTCCTGAACTCGACCGCTCACTGGCGGCCACTGATGAACGGCTACAGCGGCTACACGCCAACCAGCTACCGTGAGGTGGCGTGGCTGCTGTGGTACTTCCCCGATGCGCGCGCGTTTCCCCCGATGACGGCGAACGGGGTCACGCACGTCATGTTCCATCCGCACCGCTGGGGGCACGAAGCCCCCAAGGCGCTGGAGACGATTGCCAGGCGTCCAGACCTCGAGCTGATGGCGGTCGACGAGAAAACCGGCCTGCGCCTCTACCGCTACCACCCGCAGCCCTGACCGGGCGGCTGCCATTGACCTCTCTTACTCAGATCAGGAGTTGACTGTGATGAACGTTCGGATCCGGCGGCTGCGGCCGGAGACGCCGCTGCCGCGCTACGAAAGCGACCACGCGGCCGCATTCGACTTCACCGCCGCCGACGACGTGGTCGTCGAGCCGGGGCACGTGGCGCTGGTGCCGACCGGGCTGGTGATCGAAGTGCCTGCCGGGATGTTCCTCGGCATCTTCGCCCGCAGCAGCACCCCGCTGAAGCGCGGACTGATGGTGGCCAACGGCGTAGGCGTGATCGATCCCGACTATTGCGGCCCGGAGGACGAAATCAAGGTGGCGGTCATGAACTTCACCGATGCCACGGTGACCGTCCGCCGCGGCGATCGCCTCGCGCAGGGCATCTTCCTCACCGCCCCGCGGGTGATGTGGGACGAAGCCGACCAGCTGCGGGACCAGTCGCGCGGGGGGTTCGGCGCCACCGGGTGAGCCGTCCTCGCGGGTTCGCGGTTCGCGGGTTCGCAGCGGGGTCTGAAAGGCCCCGCCCTCCAAAGTCGCTGCGTGGCGTCTGGATGGCTAGGGCCCCGGTTCAGGCCGGTTGCTGCTCACAACCTCGCTGGGTAGCGCGGGGGCTTCAGCCCCCGCGGCGAACCCGCGAACCCGCGAACCGCGAACCCCCGAGTCCCGTCGGCAATTTCACGTATAGTCATAGCGCCAACGCCGCCCGCCGGAGGATCCCGATGTCGCGAGTCACACCGCTCGTCTGTGCGTCACTGCTCGCAGCCGCGGGGCTTGCGGCGCAGGGACAGCCGCAGGATCAGAAGCCCGATCCCCAGCGGCCTCCCACATTCAAGTCGGGCGCGCACTTCGTCAGTGTCGACGCCTATCCGACTCGCGACGGACGTGCGATCACCGGCCTCACCGCGGCGGACTTCGAGCTGCTCGAAGACAACAAGCCGCAGACCATCGACCGGCTCGAGTTCATCGAGCACCCGGAGTGGACGCCGCTCGCCGACCGCCGCGATCCGAACTCGCAGCGCGACGGCTTCGCGCTCGCCCGGGATCCGAAATACCGCATCTTCGTGCTCTACCTCGACGCCTATCACGTCGACTTCGGCGGGTCCCACCGCAGCCGGGTGCCGATCAGCGAGACCCTCGACCGGATGATCGGACCGCAGGATCTGTTCGGCGTGCTCACCCCCGCCCAGACGGTCAAGGACCTGATGCTCGGCCAGCTGACGCAGACCATCCAGGAGCAGCTGGCGAAGCACGCGGACTGGGGGCTCGCCGGCATGGAGCGGGCCAAGCCCGAGCCGGGCGAAGCGGAGCTCGAGTTCGCCTACCCGGCGGAAGCGCCGGCGGCTGATTGCGATCCGCCGGCTCGACAAGGTCTACAGCGATCTCGAGGCGCTGACGGAGTTCCTCGGCAACCTGCGCGACGAACGCAAGAACATCCTGTTCTTCAGCGACTATCTGGCCTCGCCGCGGGTGTTCCGCGGCGACATGACCAACGGCGACGGCGGCCGCGGCAGGCCGCCCCGCATCGGCGCCTCACCGGAAGGGACCCTGACCATCGGCGACGACCGCCGCTCCGGCGGAGCCAACACCAACGCGATGAGCGCGGAACGGTCGCGGCTGCTCTCGATCGACTTCTCGCAGCGCTTCCGCGATCTGCTCCAGCGGGCGCGCCAGGGCAACGTCTCGTTCTACACGGTCCGTCCCGGCGGGCTCGATCCGAACGTCAGCATGATGGACGACGGGCTCTCCAACCTGCAGGTGCTGGCGGAACAGACCGACGGCATCGCGGTGCTCAACACCAACGACCTCCGCACCGGGATGACGAAGATCGCCAACGATCTCTCGTCGCACTACGTGCTCGGGTACTACACGAACAACTCGAAATGGGACGGCGGCACCCGGAAGATCACGGTGCGCCTGAAAGGCACGGGCAAGGCGATCCGCGCCCGGCGCGAGTATCGCGCGCCCACCGAAGAGGACATGGCTGCCCTGCGCAGCGCCACCGCGGCAGCCGCGGCCCCGGCCGGACCGTCGGCGCCCCAGCTCGCGCTCAGCGCCTTGTCGCGGGTCAGCCCATCGTCGCGGCTGAACGCCTACGGCACGGTCATCGGCAACGAAGTCGCGATCGTGGCGGAGATCGCGGCGGCGGAAATCGAAGGCGGCCGATTCAAGCAGGGCGCCGAGGTCGACGTGCTCTTTTCGGCGAAGGACGGCGGCGAGCCGGTCGCGCTCAAGGGCAAGATCGAGCCGGGGTCGCGCGGTACGGTGATCAAGGTCCCGGCCAATACCGCGACCGGCCCATGGCAAGCGGTAGTGCGGATGCGCGGCGAGGACAACCTCAGCGACTCCGATACGGTGGCGATCGAACGCCCGACCGGCGCCCTGCTCGGAAAACCGCTGGCCTATCGCGCCGCGTCTGCCGCGGCCTCCGCCTACAAGCCGCTTGCGGCCTTCCAGTTCCGCCGCACCGAGCGCGTCCGGCTCGAGTGGCCGGTGTCCCAGCCGCTCGACGGACATCAAGCCCGGCTGCTCGATCGCACCGGCAAGCCGATTGCAATCACGCTCGAAACGGCGACCCGCGACGCCGCCGGCACCACGCTGCTGACGACGACCCTGAACCTGGCGCCGTTCAGCAACGGCGACTATCTGATCGAGATCAGCGCCAAGGCGGGCGAGAAGAGCGAGACCCAGCTGATCGCCATCCGCGTGTCGAACGCGCGGTGAGGGACGCGGGGGAGGCTGATGGCCCCCGCGTGTCAGGGGAGAAGGGAGAAGGCAAAAGGGAGAATTATCGATCCCATCGGAGAGCCGCACGGCGGCTTCAAAGCCACAATAGATCCTCCGGCGTCTCAGTAGCTGCGACTGAGTGTGAAAGGACTGCCCATGGACGAGATCAGGCTAGCCATTCGCCGCCTCACCCACCGTCCGGCGCCCGCGCTCGCCTCGGTCATTACACTCGCCGGCGCGATCGGCGCGACCGCGGCTACCTGGTCACTGTTGTCGGCGCTGCTGCTCCATCCGTTACCGGTGCGCGATCCGGCGTCGCTCCTGGTCCTCGGCTCGGTCTCGGCGTCGGGCTTTTCCGCGGGCCAGACCTTCACGACCTTCACCTATCCGGACTACCCCGAGGTGCGCGACAGCGGCGCGTTCCAGGAGGTCGTCGCCGCGTGGCTGAGCCCGCACCCCTTCACCATTGCGGAGCAGCCGACCGCCGCAACAGCGCCGACGGTGTTCGTCAGCGGCAACTTCTTCGCCGCGCTGGGCATCGAGATCGCCCTCGGCCGGGGTCTGACCCGAGAGGATGACCGGCGAGGCATGCCGCCGGTCGCAGTGGTCTCGGACAACTTCTGGCGCACCCGCCTGAATGCTGATCCCGGTGCGCTGGGACGAGTGCTCACGCTCGACCGGGCGGCGGTCACGGTGGTCGGCGTCGCCGCGCGCCAGTTCCGCGGCCTGACGCTGAATGCTGCCCCGGCGATTTATCTGCCGCTCGAAACGATCGCCGACGTCGGATCGCCGGTCACCAACTACTTCGCGACAGCGGAGCACGGGTCTTCACCCACCCTCGGCCTCACCATCCTCGGCCGCACGCGGGAGGGAGAATCCGCCGCGCAGATCGGCGCCAGGCTGGCGACGCTCCCGCGCTTCAACACGGCCGCCGCTTCGATCCGGCTGCTGCCGATCAACACCACGGCCATCCCCGCGGCCGCTCGCGAGAACACCGCACATTTCGCGCGACTGCTGGCCGGCACGGTGGCGCTGCTGCTGCTGATCGGGTGCTCCACGGTCGGCATGTTGCTGCTCGTCAGGACTGAAGCGCGACGTGTCGAGTTCGCCACCTGCCTCGCGCTCGGCGCGACCCGCCGACGACTGGCGCGCAGCATCGTCCTCGAGGGCGCCTTGCTGACCGCCGCCGCGGCAGCCCTGTCACCGGTCGTCGCGTGGTGGATTTTCTCGGCGGTCAGCGTCTATCAGCTACCCGGCGGCATCAACCTCGGATTGCTCGGTCTCAGGCTCGACACCAGCGCACTGGCGGCCGCCGCGGGTAGCGCGATGCTGGCAACTCTGTTGATTTCATTGATCGCCGGCGCTTTCGGGTTCAGGGCCGACATTGCCGCGTCCCTCCGTGCCCAGTCCGGCGCGACACCACGGCTGGGACGACGCGCGACCCGCGCGCTGCTGCTGACCGCACAGACCGCGGTCGCGCTCGCGCTGGTGGCCGGGACCGGCCTGTTCGCCCGGAGCCTGCTGGAAGCGCTCAGGCTCAACGAGCGTTTCGATGGTGCCAGAATCGCCTCCGCCGGTCTGACCCTCGGCAGGGTCGGGTACACACCTGAACGAGCCGCCACTTTCTACCGCGATCTGGCGCAGCGTGTGGCCGGCAACCCGGCGATCGCCGGCGTCGCCACGTCCTTTTCGACCGGCGGCATGGGCGCCAAGGGGCAGCTCACCATCGACGGTCAGGCGCGCGCCTTTCCGAACTTCGTCGCGTTCCGCTATGTCGACACCGCCTACTTCAGTGCGATGCGGATGCGGCTCCTCGATGGTCGCGCCTTCGGCGACACAGACGCCGCGGGCGCGCCGCAGGTCGGGATCGTGAGCGAATCGTTTGGCCGGATGATCGCGGAGGGAGGCAATCCGATCGGTCGGCGAATCTCGGTGATGATGGGGGGAAAGCTCGATGCCGAGATCGTCGGCGTCACCGAAGATCTCTTCACCACCGTCCGGGACGCAGAGCCGCTGGCGCTTTACCTGCCCATGGCGCAGAGCATGTCGCCGCCGGTGAACCGCACGCTGGTGTTTCGTGCGGCGTCAGACGTCGACGCTGCGAGGCGGGAAATGGATGCCGCCATCAAGAACGCCGATGCCCGGATCGCGCCGGCGCGAGCGGTCACGCTCGACGAGGGCCTGATGCGCGAGCTGGCGCCGCAACAGTTCGGCATGGTGGTCCTGGGGACGCTCGGGTCAATCGCGCTGGTCCTGACGCTGCTCGCGACCTACGTGCTCGCCGAGTCGATGGCGGTGGCGCGGACCCGCGAGATGGGGATCAGGGCCGCATTGGGCGCAACCAGAACCGGACTCGCCGCAATCGTTGTGCGTGAGGCCGCGGTGCTGGTAGGTACCGGAATCGCCGCGGGCCTGATGATGGCGTGGATCGGCGCCGGCACGCTCAGAGCGCTGCTCTTCCGAGTCCAGCCGCTCGACCCGTTGACGCTGGCACCGGCGGCTGCACTGATCCTGACGCTCGCGGTCGTCGTGAGCCTGCGCCCCGCGTTGAGGGCGGCGCGAGTGGACGTGGCGACCGTCCTACGAGCGGAGTAGCGGTTTCGAGGGGCGCGCCGCCGCTGGTTAGAAGCAACCAGCCGCTCGGATCGGCGTCCGACGCGGCTGGCCATCCCAGCCCCGAACCTCCGAACCGCGAACCGCGGAGACTATTCAGGACTCCCCTGAAGCAGCGGCTCCATCCGCTCCAGTCGTGGCCCCTTCTCGTCGCAGACCGCGAACGAGAGCTTGCCGGGGTTGTACATGGTCACGCCGGCGTACTCCCCCTTGGCGTTGACCACGTAGAAGTTGATGTTGAAGTTCGGCTCGCCGCGGCCGTTGAGCAGACGTCTTTCGATCTGATTCGCCTTGATGCGGCGGAGCGCCTCCATCCCGGCGTCTTTCGGCGCCTTGCCGTGGCGCATCTCTTCGACGATGAGGAACGAGGCGAGGCTGAACAGGTTGGCTTCGCCGCGGCCGGTCGACCCGGCGGCCCCGATCGCGCCGTCGACGTAGAGGCCGGCGCCAAGGATCGGCGAGTCGCCGACCCGGCCCGGGATCTTCCAGGACAGGCCGCTGGTCGTCGTCACGCCGCAGATCTCCCCCTTCGCATTGACGCCGTTGCAGTTGATGGTGCCGTAGAAGTGGTGGGGATCGATCAGCCCCTCCGCGAACATCTGGCGGTCGACCTCGCGCAGCGCCGCTTCGCGCTTGACCGGATCGAGATAGTGGAGGGGATCGCTCCGCCGCTTCCATTCGAGCCAGAGGCCGCGCGACCTCTCGGTATTGAGGTCGTCCTCGATCTTGAAGCCCATGCCGCGGGCGAACCGCTGCGCGTCCTGACCGACGAGCAGGTGGTGGTCGGTGTAGTCCATCACTTTCTGGGCGACCAGCGACGGCGTCCGCACTCCTTCGATGCAGGCGACCGCGCCCGCGCGCTTGCGCGGCCCGTGCATGCACGAGGCGTCGAGCTGGACGACCCCGTCAGCATTGGGCAGACCGCCGTAGCCGACGCTGGTATCGCCGGGATCGAGCTCCACGATGTTGACGCCGGCGATCAGGGCATCGAGAACGTCCTTGCCCTCGGTCATCATCGCGAAGGCCCGCTCGACGCAGGTCTGCGTGCCGCCGTTCTTGTACTGGTGGCCGTTCGCCGACGAGATCACGACGGGGCGCACGCCGCCGCGCGCCGCCCCCGCCGGCCCCGTCGACGTCTGCGCTTCCGCAGTCGCGGCGACACCGGCGACGGCGCCGGTGAGGATGAATTCGCGTCTGTTCACAGGTGACTCCAGCGTTCCGTGGAGTTTACTTCGGAAGCTCCGGCTTTATTGACGCCCACCGGAGCGGCGGCTACCATCGTGGTTTGTGCCTGTGCAGACCGGCTCGATTACGACTCGTCACATTTCCCTGGAGACGATCCGCGAAGCCGCCGGCATCGTGTATGAGGCGGCCGTCCGCACGCCGCTGGTCCGGCTCGACGCGTTCTCTCCTCCACGGCCCGGCCTGGACCTCTTCCTGAAGCTCGAAACACTGCAGCCGATCGGATCCTTCAAGATTCGGGGCGCCTACAACGCGATCCGGCATCTGACCCCGGAGCAGCTGGCGCGCGGGGTCTGGACGGTCAGCGCCGGCAACGCCGCGCAAGGCGTGGCGCTGGCCGCCCGGAAAGTGGGCGCGCGCGCGAGCGTGCTGGTGATGGACACCGCGCCGGCGACCAAGCTGCGGGCGATCGAGCGGTTCGGCGCCACGATCGTGCAGGCACCGTATGAAGAGTGCTGGCGGGCGGTCGAAACCCACCGGTCCGATCGCATGGAGGGGCACTTCGTGCACCCGTTCGACGACGACCGCTTCATCAGCGGCAACGGCACGATCGGCCTGGAAATCGTCGAGGATCTCCCGGAGGTCGAGGCGGTGATCGCGCCGCTGGGGGGCGGCGGGCTGCTGGCCGGCGCGGCGATCGCCCTCAAGGCGCTGCGGCCCGAGGTCAGGGTCTATGCGGCCGAACCCGCGACCGCCGCGCCGCTGGCCCGCTCGCTCGCCGCCGGCCGCGCCTGCACCTTCGACAGCTGGACCCCCTCGTTCGTCGACGGCGCCGGCGGCAAGTCGGTGCTCGAGACGATGTGGCCTCTGCTCCGCGACTACGTCGACGAGTCGATCGTCGTGAGCCTGGACGAGGTGGCGGCGGCGATGGGGATGGTGGCCGACCGCGCCCACGTCATCGCCGAAGGCGCCGCCGGCTGCGCCGTTGCCGCCGCGCTGTCGCCGCAGTTCCTCTCGAAGGGTCACCGGACGGTCGTGGCGATCGTGTCCGGCGGCAACATTGACCTCGCGCGCTTCGCGACGCTCGTCGCCGCGCATCCGTAACCTGCACCGGAAGGATCATCTTGGATTCGAACATTCCCGAACGGCTGAAGCGGCTGCCCGAGCTCGCCAGCGATCTGTGGTGGACGTGGAATCCGCGCGCCCGAGAAGTGTTCCGCAAGCTGGATTACACGCTGTGGCGCCAGACCGCGCACAATCCGGTGCGGATTCTCCGGCTGGTGTCGCCGGAAATGCTGGCGCTGGCGGCGAAGGACGAGCGCTTCCTCGCGATCTACGATGCGGCGATCGACGCGCTCGACCGGGCCCGCAGCGCGCACGACACCTGGTGGCACCAGCAGTTCCCCGACAGCGAGGGCCCGATCGCCTATTTCTCGGCGGAGTTCGCGCTGCACCAGTCGCTGCCGATTTACGCTGGCGGCCTCGGCGTGCTGGCCGGCGACCACTGCAAAGAAGCCAGCGACCTGGGCATCCCGCTGATCGGCGTCGGGTTCATGTACCCGCAGGGGTACTTTCACCAGTCGGTGTCGGCTGAAGGGTGGCAGCAGGAAATCTACGAGCGCCTCAACTGGGACGACGCACCGGTCGAGAAGGCCATGCTCCCCGACGGCCGTCCCTGCATCGTCGCCGTACCGCTCGGCAACCGCACGGTGCTGGTGCAGGTGTGGCGGGTGCGGCTCGGCCGGGTCAAGCTGTATTTGCTCGACACCGATCTCGAGGAGAACGCCCCGTGGGACCGCGAGCTTTCGGCCCGGCTCTACGGCGGCGACCGCGAGACCCGAATCCAGCAGGAGATCATTCTGGGTATCGGCGGCGTGCGCGCGCTGAAAGCGCTCGAACCGGCGCCAAGAATGTTCCACCTCAATGAAGGCCACGCGGCGTTCGTCGTGCTGCAGCGGATTCGCGACCTGATCGAACAGGGGCAGACGTTCGACGCCGCGCTCGGCGACGTCCGGCGCTCGACGATGTTCACCACGCACACGCCGGTCCCGGCGGGACACGACGCGTTCCCGTTCAACCTGGTGGAAACCCACCTTGCCGGGGCATGGGGCACGCTCGGGGCCTACCGCGAAGCCTTCCTGGCGCTCGGTCACTACGACAACGGCAGCGGGCCGCTCTTCAACATGACCGCATTGGCGCTGCGGACGGCCGGGACGGTGAATGGCGTCAGCGAGCTCCACGGCAAGGTCACTCGCGAGATGTGGGGCCCGATCTGGCCCGGGGTCCCGGACGACAGCCGGCCGGTCGGCTACATCACCAACGGCGTGCACGTGCCGACCTGGCTCTCCTCCGAGCTGGCCGGCGTGTTCGACGATCACTTCGGCGGCGACTGGCGTGAGCGTCACGATGATCCGGCCCTGTGGGCGAAGGTGATGGAGATTCCGGACGAGGAGCTGTGGGCCGCGCGCAGCGCGCTGCGTGAGTACCTGTTCGCCTTCATCCGCGAGCGCGCGCGGTCACGCTGGAAGGAAGAGCACGTCAGTGCGCCGCGGGTGGTCGCCGCCGGGACGCTGCTCGATCCCAACGCCCTGACCCTCGGCTTCGCGCGGCGGTTCACCGGCTACAAGCGGCCCGAGCTGATCTTCCACAACCCCGAGCGGTTGATGAACATCCTCAATGCGCCGCGCCGGCCGGTGCAGATCGTGTTCGCGGGCAAGGCGCATCCGGCCGACGAGACCGGTAAGCATCATCTGCAGCAGGTCTACCGCCGCGCCATCGACCCGATGTTCGGCGGGCGGATCGCATTCGTGGACGACTACGATCTGCACGTGGCGCATTTCCTGGTGCAGGGCTGCGACGTGTGGCTGAACAATCCGCGGAAGCCGCTCGAGGCCAGCGGCACCAGCGGCATGAAGGCGTCGGTGAACGGCGTGCCGCACCTGAGCATCGGCGACGGCTGGTGGGCCGAGGGTTACAACGCGAAGAACGGCTGGCTGATCGAAGGACGTGCCCCGTCCCACGATCCGGCGGCGGTCGACGCCGCGGACGCCGACGCGCTCTACAACCTGCTCGAGAGCGAGATCGTCCCGGCGTTCTATGATCGAGACACCAACGGCATCCCGCGCCGCTGGCTGCAGGTGGTCCGGGAGGCGATCGTCACGGTCACCCCGCGGTTCAGCGCGCGCCGGATGGTGAAGGAGTACGCGACGACGATGTACGGCCCGGCGACGCGGCCGCTCACGGAGGCACGATAGTTCATTGCCAAAAATGCCAAGAGTGCCAACAATGCCAAAAATGAAGAGCCTCGAGCGCCGGGGCGTGGCAGCTGGCTCACTCCCACGGATTTCGCATCCGCTTTTTGGCACTTTTGGCATTTTTGGCATTTTTGGCATTGAACGAGAGGTCTAGAGTACGTGTCCCGCAAGACCATGGCCCAGACCAGATGCGCACTGTGTGGCGCGAAGGAGATCTCCGAACCGCGGGGAGACGAACGCTATTGCCGCGACTGCTGGGACAAGAAGATCGCCGTCGAGGAAATCGTCGCGCGGGAATTCGCGCTCAAGCGGTACATCCGCGCCCACAGCGCCGAGAAGTACCTGATCTACCACTCCACGCTGAAGCGGCCCTGCGGCCAGCTGATCGTCGTGGACGACGGGTACGACCTGTTCCTGACGATGGTGTTGTATCCCAGCTTTTCGTGGGACGAGCCCGCCTATCATCTCGAGGGGGACCCCGAAGGGCGCACCTTTGCCGAAATCCTGGTCGACGTGGTCGCGGCTGAGGTGATCGAGCCCTGGGGGGGTGGCAAGTGGCACCTGGACATCTTCCGGTCCGCCAGCCTCGAGCCGGAGGACTGGAACGGTGAGATGTAAGGGCCTATAATGCGCCCGGCGGTCCGCGCTTGGCGGACGGCCAATAGCAAAACCCTAGGTCCCCATCCAGCGGCGAGTCGTCGCACCGCACGACGCACTCCCTCGGGAGGTTGTCATGAACCGCTCCGCGTTCGCGCCTGCCTTCGCTTTGCTCGTGTGTTCTGCCGTTGCCACGTCCACGTTCGCTCAAGCCCAAACCGCTGCCCCCACGACACCGGCCCCGGCCGCGAAGGCTGGTTTCGTGACGCCGCTCAAAGGCGAGGCGGTGGTTCTGGTCCTTCCCGGCACCCCGAAGTTCGATGCGAAAGCCAAGGAGGTCGTCACCACCTACAAGGTGAAGAACATGTCCGCCGCGCCGATCGCGATGCTGAAGATCGAGGAGTATTGGTACAAGGACAAGAAGATCGTCTCCACCGATACGAGGCGCCACATGCAGCCGTTCCGGCCGGGCGACATCATCGAGATCACCACGCGCGCGCCCGCCGAGGGCAACACCGCGGGGTGGAGCAAGAACGCCACGTTCAGCCACGCCAATGGCAAGGTCACGGCCAAGGCGGTCAAGGCTTTCTAGCCTCGACGCGACCGAAGCCTAACGGTCAGGCGCGCTGAGACGCTCGGCATAGCCGCCGGCGATGGGCAATTTCCATCGCCGGCGCGTGAACGCCTTCACCACGCAGAGCGCCCAGCAGAGGATCCAGCCCACCCACACGACCCAGCTGATGATCAGCAGCGCCCGGAACGCGGTCGCCGAGACGATCACCGACGCGAACGCCACCCCCAGCAGCAGCGCCAGAATCAGCCCGAGGCCGCCGAGGCCGAGCACTGACTGCCACGCGTGGAAGCGGACGTAGGAGTTGCTGCGCTCGGCCAGCAGAATCAGCACACCCGAAAACGGGCCGGCGAGATAGGCGAGCGTCGCGGCAACGTGCGGATCGAGACCGGTAGACGAGACGTCGCTCTCAGGTGGCATCGGGGAATCTTAGCTCCCCCGTGCTCGCTTCGCGCTACGGGGGGTCGAGTCTCTTCAGGGCGACAGCCAGCGTCACGCTGTCTTCGGTGATGACGGGCCCTTGGGCGGCCGCCTTCGGCGGTACGACGACACGACGACACGACGATCACGACGAAATCCTTCTGAGTCACTTCGACGGATTCTTACCCGCTGAGGCCGCCGACGCTTCGCGCGGTGGCAGGAGTGAGGATCGGGAAATCACAAGCAATCCCCTGAAACCCCGAATGCTTGTGATTTCCCCGATCCTCACTCCTGCCAACGTCGGCCGGAACGGCCGGCGTCGCCGTCAGCGGCGAAGGCCGTTGATATTTCAGCTGGTGGGGCCAAAGGACGACGGTTTTGCCCATATGCACCATCGTGGCTGGTTGCGATCACAACGTCGTTGTCGTCGTGTCGTCCTGGCGCGAAGCGCAACCGTGGTCACCGAAGACAGCGTGACAGCGGCTGTCGCCGCGAAGAGATGGTCCACTGCTGAGCCTGCGGATCCGGCGTTATACTCGTTCTTATGCCTTTGCCGGTCGCCGAGGTCCAGCGCGCGCTCGCGGATGAGCGGCTCGACGGGTGGCTGCTGTACGACTTTCAGGGCTCCAATCCGATCGCCGCGCGGCTGTCCGGCCTGGCCGCCGCCAACAAGATGACGACCAGGCGGTGGTACTACCTGATTCCCGCGATCGGAGAGCCGCGAGGCCTGGTGCACGCGATCGAACGCCACAACCTGGACGGCCTGCCCGGCGACAAGCAGCCCTATGCGGGCCGGGATCGGCTCGAAGCCGGGCTGCGCGGCCTGCTCAAGGGCATGAAGCGCGTGGCGATGGAGTATTCGCCCGGCAACAACATTCCCTACATCTCCCGGGTCGACGCCGGGACGATTGAATCGGTGCGCGATCTCGGCGTCGAGGTCGTGTCCTCGGGGGACCTGGTCCAGCGGTTCGAGGCCCTGTGGTCCGCCGACGCGCTGGCGAGTCACCGGGCCGCGTCGGAGGCGCTCTACCGCATCAAGGACCAGGCATTCGCGATGGTCCGCGAGCGGCTCGCCGCCGGCGTCTCGATGACCGAGTACGACGTGCAGCGCGCGATGATCGGCTGGATGGACGACGAGGGGCTGACGGCGAGCGATACGCCGAACGTGTCGGCGCAGGAGAACGCGGGCAACCCGCATTACCATCCGTCTCCCGACGTTCACCGCGCCATCCGTCCCAATGAGATAGTGCTGCTGGACCTCTGGGGTAAGCTGCGAAATTCAGGCGCGGTGTTTGCTGACATCACCTGGGTGGGCTTCACCGGGCCGGCCGTTCCTGATGAGTACGCCCGCGCGTTCGCGGCGGCGCGGGACGGGCGCGACGCGGCGATCGCGCTGGTGGAGTCGGCCGCCAGCGCTGGCCGTGAGCTCCGCGGGTACGAAGTGGATCGCGCCTGCCGGACGGTGGTCGACCGGGCCGGGTATGCCGCCGAGTTCATCCATCGGACCGGCCACAGCCTGGGTGAGACGGTGCACGGGAACGGGGTGCACCTCGACGATTACGAGACGCACGACGACCGCCGGCTGATCCCCGGAACGGGCTTTACGATTGAGCCCGGCGTCTATACCAGCCGGTTCGGCGTGCGGACCGAGATCAACATGTACATGGACGAGCGGGAGGCGTACGTCACGGGGCCACGCCAGCACGAGATCGTGCCGCTCGCCTGAAGCCGCGCCTTCATTCGTGATAGCTGACCGCCAGGGCGTCAGAGGAGTCAATCGAAAATGTCGACACGCAAGACGACACTGTTTTATGCCGTTCTCATCGCGCTGGCATCGGTGGCCGTGGGAATGGTGATCGCGTCGCAGTGGGGGCTGCCTCAGGCGTCCTCGGCACAGACGGTCAACATCCCCGCCGCCAACACCGCGGCGCTCAACGGTCCGATCGACGCCCAGACGTTCCGGAACATCGCCAAGGCCCAGAGTCCGACCGTGGTCAACATCCGCACCACGGCGCGGGTGCGCGGCCGCGAGCTGACCGAGTTCTTCGGGGGACAGGACGATCTGCTGCAGCGCTTCTTCGGTGGTCAGGGGCAGCCGCCGGGGCCAGGCCAGCAACGGCCGCGTGGACGCCAGCCGCGCGAGAACCAGGCGCCGCAGCAGGAAGGCACCGGCACCGGCTTCATCATCGACAAGTCCGGCTTCATTCTCACGAACAACCACGTGGTCGAAGGGGCCGACGACATCCGGGTCAGCCTGTTCGGCGGCGGCCGCACCGAGAGCTACGCGGCGAAAGTGGTCGGCCGCGATGCGCTGACCGACACCGCGCTGATTCAGCTCACCGAGATGCCGGCGGCCGGGCTCCAGGAATCGAAGTTCGGCGACTCCGCCCAGATGCAGCCGGGCGACTGGGTGGTGGCCATCGGCAACCCGTTCAACCTGAGTCACACCGTGACGGTCGGGGTCGTCTCGGCGCTCGGCCGGCCGCTCGGCGGGGTGCTGGGCCGCGAGCAGCCGATGCTGCAGACCGACGCCGCCATCAATCCCGGCAACTCTGGCGGCCCGCTGCTGAACGTGCGCGGCGAGGTCATCGGCATCAACACCGCCATCTACACCGACGCGCAGCGGGCGGCGAACATCGGCATCGGATTCGCCACCCCGATCAACCCGATTCGCGACCTGCTGCCGCAGCTGCGCAACGGCAAGGTCACGCGCGGCGTGATCGGCATCCGCGTCGACCGGGATGGCGTCGGCAAGGACGTTGCCGCGGCGATGGGGCTGCCAGGGGCCGGCGGCGCCATGCTGTCCTCGGTCATTCCCGGCGGTCCGGCCGAGAAGGCCGGGCTCGAGGCCGGCGACATCATCACCGAGTTCAACGGCCGTCCCGTGGCCGACAGTGACGCACTGGTCAACCTGGTGATCGCCACCAAGCCGGGCACCTCGGTGCCGGTCACCATCTACCGCAAGAAGCAAAAAAGAACCGATGAACGTCACGGTCGACGAGCTCGATCTCGAGGCGGAGCAGGGACGGCAGGCGAGCGGACGACGCGAGCCGGCCGAAGAGCCGACCGCGACCGGGTTCGGCATGGAAGTCGGACCGATCACGCCTGAGGTGGCGCGGGAGCTCGAGCTCCCCCGCAGCCGCGGCGGCGCCGTTGTCCTCGACGTCGAGCGCAACAGCCCCGCCTTCAACGCCGGCATCCGGCCGAACGATGTCATCGTCGAGGTCAACCAGCAGGAAGTGTCGAACGTGAGCCAGGTGCAGCGGGCGCTCCAGGGCGCCACGCCCGGCCAGCCGGTGTTCCTGTTGATCTGGCGCGACGGGGAGAGCACCTTCGTCACCCTTCGCAAGCGATAATCCGGGCGACGCTGTTGGCCGGGCCTGACTTGTCAGCCGTAGCTTTAGCGAAGGCGGAAGGCCCCGCCACTGACCTTCGATGACACGTCCCGTTCCGCTTCGGACCTGGCTCGGATCGCTGCTCGTTCTCGCCTCACAGGCCGCGACACTCGCCCGAATCGAGCCGTTCTACTCCTGGCACACCCCGATCGCCTGGACCGGCTACATCCTCGCCGTCGACGGTCTGGTCTGGAAGCGGCGCGGCAGCTCGTGGCTGAGCGACGCGCGTGCGGAATTCCTGTTTCTCGCGTTCGTGTCGGTGCCGTTCTGGATCGTGTTCGAGATGTACAACAAGTACGCGATCCACAACTGGCATTACATCGGGCTGCCGGACGTGCTGCTGTTGCGGTACTTCGGCTACGCCTGGTCCTTCGCGACGATCTGGCCGGCGATTTTCGAGACCGGCGATCTGGTCTCCAGCCTGCGGGACCGGCGGGCGCCCCCGGATCGGGCGAAAGCGCTGCGCCGGCACCACCTTGGGTTGTGGGGATGGGTGTCGGTGATTGCCGGCGCGATCATGCTCGTGCTGCCGATCGTTCGCCCGTCGCAGTATTTCGCCGCCCCGGTGTTCCTCGGATTTGCCTTCCTGCTCGATCCCTTGAATGCGAGGATGGGCGCGGAATCGATTCTCGGAGATCTGCGCGAGCGACATCCTGGCCGGTTGATCAACCTGCTGGTGGCGGGACTGGCCTGCGGGTTCGCGTGGGAGCTGTGGAACTACTGGGCCGGCGCGAAGTGGATTTACAGCGTGCCGATCCTCCCCCACCTTCGGCTCTTCGAGATGCCGATTCCGGGGTACGGCGGGTTTCCCGCATTCGCCGTCGAATGTTTCACGATGTACGTGACGGTGCGGGCGCTGGTCTGGCGCGCCGCGGCACGCCCCATCTCGGTATAATCCGCGGATCCGCGCACGGATGCCGGGTCGCCAGCGCATCCGGGGGTACGGTGAATAGAGGAGCTGACAAGGATGCCTGCCACATCGCTCGAGCGCGAAATCAAGCTGAGGTTCGACTCGGTCGAGGATGCACGCAAGGCTGTGCTCGCGGCCGGGTGCACAACCCGGCTCGGCCGGCGGCTCCAGGCCGACGCGCTCCTGGACACTGACAACGAGGAATTGCGGCGGCGCCGCTGTGTCCTTCGGGTCAGGGTCGAAAACGGCAAGAGCCGGGTGACGTACAAGGGTCCGGTTCAGCCGTCCTTCATGAAGCTGCGGGAAGAGGACGAGACCCTGGTGGGCGACGGCGAGGTCCTGCTCAAGATCTTCGAAGAGCTCGGCCTCCACATCTGGTTCCGCTACGAGAAGTACCGCGAAGAGTTCTCCTACGAGGACGTGATCGTGGCGATCGACGAGACCCCGGTTGGCGTCTACGTCGAGATCGAGGGAGGCGAGCAGGGGATCGAGAACGCGGCCGCGGCCCTGGGCCGTTCCCGCGACGACTACATCCTCGATTCCTATCGCAGCCTGTTCCTGCTGCACCGTGAGGCCTCCGGGCTGGCGACGTCCGACATGGTCTTCGGGACCGAAGCAGCGCTCCTGAGGGCCGCGGCGAGCGATTGATCGGGCATTGCGCGCGCTGATTCTCGCGGCCGGCCTCGGCACGCGATTGCGCCCCCTGACCTCCGTCCGCGCGAAAGCGGCGGTGCCCGTCAACGGGATTCCACTCGTCTGCCGCGTCCTCACGTGGCTGGTCGCCGAAGGCTTCGCCGATCTGGTGATCAACCTCCATCACCGGCCGGCTTCGATCGCCGCGGTGGTCGGCGACGGGCGCGACGCGGGCGCGCGCGTGCGCTATTCATGGGAGCACCCGGTGCTCGGGTCCGCCGGCGGCCCACGACATGCGCTTCCCCTGCTGATCGACGGATCGGGCGCTGCCGGCGCAGCGGATTCATTCGTGATCGTCAACGGCGATACGTTGACGGACCTGCGGATCCGGGATTTGATCGATCACCACGAGCGAACCGGCGCGCGGGTGACGATGTCGCTGATCCCGAACCCGCGGCCTGACATCTACGGCGGGGTCCGGGTCGAGGAGGGCTGGATTACCGGGTTCACCCGGCCGGGCACGCCCGAGCGCAGCTACCACTTCATCGGCGTGCAGGCCGTTCACGCCGAGGCGCTGTCGACGCTCGAGGATGGCGTGCCGGCCGAGTCCGTGAACTGGCTCTATCCGCGGCTCATCCGGGAATCGCCCCGGGCCGTGGCGGCGTTCGTCGTCGACGCGCCGTTCAGCGACATCGGGACCCCGGCCGACTACTTGCAGACGTCGCTGGACCTCGCCGGGCGCGAGGGAGACCATCTCGTCAGCGGCGCGAGGACCGACATCCATCCATCGGCGTCGCTGACTCGAACCGCGGTCTGGGATGACGTGGCGATCGGTGAGAATGCGGTGCTCGAACACTGCATCGTCGGCGATGGTGTGAGAGTGATGCCCGGAGCGCGCTACCGCCGCTGTGCGCTGGTACCGTGGACCGGAGAGCCGCCCGGGCCGGGCGAGCGGCGCGACGGAAACCTCCTGGTCCGGCCGTTCTGAAGGCCGGAGTCCGGTAGTTTTGACACTGTGAATCGATGACGGACAAGAGAGACCCCGACTCCGCCGAGCAGCGGGAGCGGATTGACGTGTACCTCGGGCGGAGCGGCCTGACCGCGAACAGCGCGCGTATCGTGCCGCTGACCGGCGACGCGTCGGATCGGCGCTACTACCGGGTGCTCACGACCGCGGGAACGCCATTCGTCCTGGCCTTGCACGCGTCCGCGTTCGACGTGAAAACGCTGCCGTTCGTGAACGTCGCGCGGCTGCTCGAGCAGATGCCGGTGCCGATTCCGCGCGTCCTCGGCCATGCCGACGACATCGGCGTGCTCGCGCTCGAGGACCTGGGCGACGTGACGCTGCAGGCGCACCTTGGCGCGGCGACCCCGGCCGAGCACGCGGCGTTGTATCGGCAGGCGGTCGGGCTCATCGCGACCATGCAGCGCCGCGGCGCCGAGCTCGAGTCCCCGGAATACCTGCCCTACCGCATCGCGTTCGACGTCGAGAAGCTGACCTGGGAGATGGACTTCTTCGCGAAGCACTTCATCGAGGCCTACCGCGGCGTGGTGATCGCTCCCGCGGCGAAGGAAGCCCTGCGCGAGGAGCTGCTCCTGGTCATCGAGGAACTGGCCGGCGAGGAGCGGGTGCTCTGCCACCGCGACTACCACAGCCGCAACCTGATGCTTCATGACGAACGGCTCTACATCATCGACTTCCAGGACGCGCGGATGGGCCCCGACACCTACGATCTCGCCTCGCTGCTGCGCGACTCCTACGTCGATCTGCCGGACCCGACGGTCAACGAGCTGATTGCGTACTTCCTGGCACTGAAGGGGACGACGGATCCGATGCAGGAGACGGTCTTTCGCGAGCGGCTGGATCTGATGGCGCTGCAGCGCAACCTCAAGGCGCTCGGGACCTTCGGCTACCAGACGACGGCGCGGCGGAATCCGGTCTACATCCAGTACATTCCCCGCACCCTCAGGTATGTCCGCGACAACGTCGGCCGTCATCCGCGATTTTCCCGCCTGCGAGACGTGCTCGCGGCGCACGTCGACGAGTTCCGCTGACGGGAGCTCACGGAAGGGACGGAGGTACCGGATCTCAAAAGCGGAGCAACGGAGATAACGAAGGAAACGGAAAAGAAACGAATGTTTCGAAAAAGAGAAACCTAATTTTCTTTTCGGATTCCTCCGTTTTCTTGCGTTGCTCCGTTTTTGAGATCCGGTACCTTCGACCCCTCCGTCCGCTCGGGCATGGTACAATCGACGATTCGCGAGAGACCGTAAGCGCTGAAAGTACATGCAGTTCGGGATATCCACGCACCTTTACCACGATCAAAAGCTCGATCGCAGCCACCTCGCGCAGGTCGCCGGGTACGGCTTCGAAAGCGTCGAGCTGTTCGCCACGCGCAGCCACTTCGACTATCACGATCCGGCGTCGGTCGCCGCCCTGGAAGAGTGGCTGGAGACGGCCGGGCTCGGCCTGCACAGCGTCCACGCGCCGATCACGGCTCGTTTCGACGCCGGCGACCAATGGGCGCCGACCTACTCGATTGCCGCCGGCGACGCCGCGAAGCGTCAGGCGGCCGTGGATGAGGCCGCGGCGGCGCTCGCCATCGCCAGACGGATCCCGTTTGCCGTGATGGTGGTCCACCTCGGCACGCCGAGCTCGAAGGCCGGCGCCGGCGACAACAGCCGGAGTGCGGCGACCCGAAGCATCGAAGAGCTCTGCCGGATCGCCGAGCCGCTCGGGGTACAGGTGGCGCTCGAGGTCATCCCCAATGCGCTGTCGACGCCGTCGGCGCTGGTGACGATGCTGGAGCGGGACCTCGAGGCGTCGAACCTCGGGATCTGTCTCGACTTCGGCCATGCGTTTCTGGGCGGCGACGTGCCGGACGCGGTCGAGATCGTGGCCGAGCACCTCATCGCCACCCACGTGCACGACAATCACCGGCGGAACGACGAACACCTGGCGCCGTACCTGGGCGCGATCGACTGGGACGCGGCGCTGATGTCGATGCAGAAGGTCGGCTTCGAGGGCACGTATCTGATGGAACTGGCCAACACGGGATCGCCGGCCGCGGTGCTGGAGCAGGCACGGCGGGCGCGGCAGCAGTTCGAAAAGGCGTTGACCTACTGATCATGCCCACCTACATCGAAGACATTGCGCGTCATGAAGGCCAGGCCGTCACGCTGCGGGGGTGGCTGCACAACCGGCGCTCGAGCGGGAAGATTCATTTCCTGACCGTGCGCGACGGCAGCGGCTTCATCCAGTGCGTGCTGTCGAAGAAGGCGGTCGGCGACGAGGCCTTCACCAAGGCCGATCACCTGGCGCAGGAAAGCGCGGTGACGGTCGAGGGGACGGTCAGGGCCGACACCCGGGCCCCAGGCGGGTACGAGCTCGACGTCACGAGGTTCGATGTCGTCTCCGGCTCGATCGACTACCCGATCACGCCGAAGGAACACGGCGTGGACTACCTGATGGATCGGCGCCACCTCTGGATTCGGGCGCCGCGGCAGCAGGCGATCCTGCGGATCCGGCACGAAGTCATCAACGCGGTGCGCGACTACTTCAACTCGCGCGGCTTCATCCTGGCGGATACGCCGATCTTCACGCCGGCGGCCTGCGAAGGCACCACCACGCTGTTTCCGGTGCAGTACTTCGAGCACGAGACCGCCTACCTGACCCAGAGCGGCCAGTTGTACAACGAGGCCAATGCGATGGCGCTCGGGCGCACCTACTGCTTCGGTCCGACCTTTCGCGCCGAGAAGTCGAAGACCCGCCGCCATCTGACCGAGTTCTGGATGGTCGAGCCGGAGGTCGCGTTCGCGACCCTGGACGACGTCATGGATCTCGCTGAAGGCCTGGTGGTGTCGGTGGTGCAGCGCGTGCTCGAGCACCGCGCCCCCGAGCTGAAGGCGCTGGAGCGCGACCCCTCGAAGCTCGAGAACGTCAAGGCGCCGTTCCCGCGGATCTCGTACGACGAGGCCGCTGAGATCATCAAGAAGAAGGGGCTGCCGTTCGAATGGGGCGGCGACTTCGGCGCGCCGGACGAAACCGCGGTCTCCGAGGAGTTCGACCGGCCGGTGATGGTCCACCGCTATCCGTCCGCGGTGAAGGCCTTCTACATGAAGCCGGATCCGAATCGCCCGGAGCTCGCGCTCGGCGTCGACGTCCTCGCGCCCGAAGGCTACGGCGAGATCATCGGCGGCGGCGAACGGCTCGACGACTACGAGCTGCTGGTCCAGCGGATCAAGGATCACAACCTGCCGCAGGAATCCTTCGAGTGGTATCTCGATCTGCGCCGCTTCGGCAGCGTCCCCCACGGCGGCTTCGGCATGGGTATCGAGCGCGTGGTCAGCTGGATCTGCGGGCTCGAGCACCTGCGCGAGGCCATTCCCTATCCGCGGATGCTCTACAGGATTTACCCATGATGACAAATCCCAAGATCCAAGCTCCAAATCCCAACCACTCCCAACACCCCAGTCCCAAGGTTGAACTGAAATTCGCCGCAACGCGGGTTGGGATTTGGGAGTTGGGAGTTTGCTTTGGGATTTGGGATTTGGGCGTGGTTGGGATTTGGGATTTGGAGCTTGGGATTTGAAGATCGGCTTCCTGTCGCTCGGCTGCCCGAAGAACCTCGTCGACGGCGAGGTGATGCTGGGCATCGCCCGCGAGGCCGGGCACGAAATCATCCAGGACGCGGCCGCCGCCGACGTCCTGGTGGTGAACACCTGCGCCTTCATCGACAACGCGAAAGAGGAATCGATCAACGCCATCCTCGAGATGGCGGCGCTGAAAGGCCAGGGGAAGGACAAGCGGCTGGTCGTGACCGGCTGCCTCGCCGAGCGCTATCGCGACGAGCTGCGCAAGGAGATTCCCGAAATCGACGCGTTGCTCGGGACCGGCGAAGTGCCCAATATCCTCGAAGCGATCGGAGACTCGCGGCTCGGGGGTTCGCGGTTCGCGGGTTCGGAAGACCGTAGTCCGCAGTCCGCGGTCCGTAGCCCGGAAAACCACGAGCCCGGGCGGATGGCGCTGCCCTTTTACACGAGAGCTCCGAATCAAGACCGGACCACGGACCACGGGCCACGGACCGCGGATCCCGGATCCCGAACCGCGGGAGCGGCGGCGAAGCCGCCTGATTATATTTACGACGCCGACACCCCTCGCCTGCTCACGACGCCGAAGCACTTCGCCTACGTGAAGATTGCCGAGGGCTGCGACTACACCTGTGCGTTCTGCATCATTCCCACCCTGCGCGGCTCGTATCGCAGCCGGACGGTGAACTCGATCGTGCGCGAGGCGCGGACCATGGCGGAGCGGGGTGTGCGCGAGCTGCTGTTGATTTCTCAGGACACCAGCTTCTACGGGATCGACCGCGGCGAGCGGGGGCAGCTGGCCCGGCTGCTTCGGGAGCTGAACACGGTCGACGGGCTGACCTGGATCCGGCTGCTCTACCTCTACCCCACGACGATCACCGACGACGTGCTGGCGGCGATGGCGGAATGCGAGAAGGTGTGCCGCTACGTGGATCTGCCGCTGCAGCATGCCTCAGCCGGCGTGCTGAAGCGGATGCGCCGTCCCGGCAACCGGCAGACCTACGACCAACTGCTCGCCCGGATCCGCGGGCGCGTACCGGGCGTCACACTCCGTACCACCTTCATCGTCGGGTTCCCTGGCGAGACCGACGCCGACTTCGCGGAGCTCGAGGCTTTCGTCCAGGACACCGGCTTCGATCACGTCGGCGTGTTCACGTATTCGCACGAAGAAGGGACCCGCGCCTTCGGCCTGACCGACGACGTGCCCGCGCGCCTGAAGCGCAAGCGGCGCGATGCGTTGATGTCGCGACAGAAGCGCATCGTGGCGGCCAGTCAGCAGCGGCGCCTCGGGGCCGAGGTCGAGGTGGTGATCGACGGCCCCTCCCCTGAGCACGAGCTCGTCCTTCAAGGGCGGACGGAGGGTCAGGCGCCGGATATCGACGCGGTCGTCTATCTGACCGACTGCGACCCGGGCCTCTACCAGCCTGGCGAACTCATCCGTGCGCAAATCGTCGACGCCCGCGAGTACGACCTGGTGGCCGTGCCGGTCGCCGGCTCGGCGGTCGCCGAGCGCTCGCGCGGCTGATCCGGACCGACGAGGTCGCTTTTTTTGATATATTGTTCGGTGCCAGCTTCGAGGAAAAACCCGAGTGGGCCCGTGCCCACTTTTTGTATTTCAGGGGCGTTTACGGCACAGAGTGAAAGGCTCGAGCGCCTGCGCGGCGTGGCCGCGCGGGTGGCGGAGAGCTGTGGACTGGAGATTTTCGACGTCCAGCTTCGTCGCGAGTCGATTGGCACGGTGCTCCGCGTGATCATCGACCGGCCCGACCGAGGCGTGCCGGAGCGTCCCGAGGACGCCGTCGGCATAGAAGAATGCCAGCGGGTCAGTCAGGATCTGAGCGCGTTGCTCGACGTCGAGGAGGACGAGCTCGGCGAAGCGGCGCTCGGGCAGAACTACACCCTCGAGGTCTCATCGCCGGGGCTGGATCGGCGGCTGCGGCATGAGTTGGACTACCGCCGGTTCACGGGGCGGCTGGCCAAGGTGGTAACGATCGCACCGCTGCAGGGACAGTCGGCGTTCGCGGGCCGGATCGCCGGCGTCGAATCCGGCGAGGTGCTGCTCGAGGAAGGGCGCAAGACGCACCGGGTGCCGCTCGCGCAGATCAAACGGGGACAGTTGGTGGTGGAATTTTGAGGAAGTCGCCAGTATCCAGTTGCCAGTTTCCAGAATTCCTGGGAGCTCGGTGAGGACGAACTGGTAACTGGGAACTGATAACTGGCAACTTCACAAACATGGCTACAGTCAATCCGTTGTTGCAGCAGATCGACGCGATCGCCAAGGAAAAAGGCGTCGAGCCGGAAATCATCATCAACGCGGTGCAGGACGCGCTCGAGGCGGCCGCGCGCAAGCGTTACAAGAGCGAGGCGCTCCGCGCCCGGTTCAACACCGAGACCGGTCAGCTGGAGCTCTACGCGGTGAAGAAAATCGTCGAAGAAGTGACCGATCCGTCCACGCAGATTTCGCTCAGCGAGGCCCATCAGCTCTACGGCGACGAAGCCGAAGTCGACATGGAGATCGAGTTTCCCCGGCCGACCGAGGATCTCGGACGGATCGCGGCGCAGACCGCCAAGCAGGTGATCTTCCAGAAGGTCCGCGAGGCCGAACGCGAGAACGTCTACGCGGAATACAGCCAGCGGGTCGGTGAAGTCGTCAACGGCATGGTCAAGCGCTTCGAGAACGGCGACATCATCATCGAGCTCGGACGCGTCGAGGCACAGCTGCCGCGCAAGGAACAGTCGCGGGCGGAGAACTACGCGGTCAGCGACCGGGTCCGCGCGGTGATCCGCGGCGTCAACCGCAGCGCCAAGGGGCCGCAGATCGTGTTGTCGCGCACCGACCCGGCGCTGCTCATCAAGCTGTTCGAGCAGGAAGTGCCGGAAATCTACGATGGCACCGTGATGATCCGCGGCGCGGTCCGCGAGGCCGGGGATCGGGCGAAAGTGGCCGTCTACTCGCGCGAGCGCGACGTCGATCCGGTCGGCGCGTGCGTCGGCATGAAGGGCACCCGGGTCCAGTCGATCATCCGCGAGCTCCGCGGCGAGAAGATCGACATCGTGGAATGGTCCGAGGACCCGATCCTGTTCGTGACCAACGCCATCAGCCCGGCCAAGGTCCAGCGGGTGTCGATTGTCGACGACGCGGAGCGGGTGATGGAAGTGGTCGTCGAGGACAAGCAGTTGTCGCTCGCGATCGGCAAGAAGGGACAGAACGTCCGTCTCGCCGCCAAGCTGACCGGCTGGAAGATCGACATCAAGAGCGAGGAAGAGAAGCGCCGTGAAGTCGAAGCGGTACTCGGCGCGCTCGAGATCGGCGAGCCTGGAACCGAGACCGGGGAGCCTGGAACCGCGGACGGCGAGGCGCCGGCCGAAGGCGCGGTCGAAGCCGGGGGGATGGTCGAGGGCGAGAGCGCGATCGAGGCCGAAGGCGGAGTCGAGGCCGAAGCCGCCGCAGAGGGCGACGGCGAAGGCGTCGAGGCACAGGCCGAGGCGGCCGCCGACGAGGCCTTGACGATTGCCGGCGGCGACGATGCGCAGGGCGACGATGTGACCAAGCCGCCGGTCGAATCACCGGCGAAAGACGAGCAGGGCTGACAGCCGAGCGCTGGATAGCTGATAGCAATAAGACGGCGAGCAGACGAAACAAAACTGAATGGCAACAGTCCGGATTTACAAGGTCGCGGAGCTTCTGAACACCTCGAGCCAGGAAGTGATGGCGCTGTTGAAGCGCGACCACGGCATCGAGGTCAAGAGCGCGTCGAGCACGATCGAAGAGGTCGTCGCGCGGCAGTTCGTCGAGCGGCTGGCGCGGCAGCGCAACATCAGCGTGCCGTCGAACGCGTCGTTCGCCGACACGCCGCAGCCGGCCAAGGGGCGGAAGCCCGCCGGCAAGGCGCCCGAGCCGGTGAAGGCGGCGCCCGCCCTGCCGCCGCCGCGGCTGGTGAAGAGCGCCAAGCTGGCGGCGCCGCCGTCGCCGGTCGACGCCCCGGCCGCCGCCCCGCCGCAGGAGGCCGAGTCCATCCTGATTCCACCGCCGGCGCCGCGCCGTTCGCCGCCGAGCCGGTGCCGGTCGTGGCCGCACCCGCGCCCGCGCCGGTCGCACAGATCGAGCCGGAGCCGATCGTCGTCGAGGAAGCGCCGCTGGCGGTCGTCGAACCTGAGCCTGTCGTCGAGGAACCGGAAGTAGTGCCTGTATTTGTTCAAGAACCGCCTGTCGCCGTTGCACCGCCTACACCCGTCGCCGAGGAATCGGTGATCGCTCCACCGCCCGCACAGGAGCGGACCCAACCTTCACCCGCGGCGCCGGCGCGCCCGGTGATGCCGCCGCCGACCGGCCGGGTCGTTCCGCCGACGCTGCGGCTGCGCGTCGAAGATCCGCGGACCGGGCAGGCCCCGCCGGCGCCGCCGCGACGCCCGATGCTGGTCCGGCCGCCCACGCCCGCGGCGCCGCAAGCGGCCACCGGAAATCTGAGCCGGCCGGCGGCCCCGGGAGCGGCGCCGGCACGCCCCCTGGCGGGTCCGGGTGCCGTCGCGCGGCCGCCGCAACAGCAGCGGCCCGTGCCGGGCATGCCGCCACGACCGCCGATGGGCGGCCCGCGGCCGCTTCCCTCGCAACCCGTGCGTCCTCAGGCCCCGCAGCGCCCTGGCGGCGCCCCCGGGTACCGTCCGCCACCGCCACGGCCGTCGGCGCCGCGGTCCGGCGGCCGCCGCGATTCCGGCCCGCGTCCGAGCATGGCGCCGGCGCCGTCGGCACCGCCTCCGGTCACCCGCACCATCACGCTCGCTGAAGGCATGACCGTCGCCGATCTCGCCACCAAGCTCGATGTGAAGGCGAAGGACGTGATGAAGAAGCTGATGGAGCGCCGGATGATGGTGACCATCAACAGCACCCTCGACGACGAGACCGCGGCGATGATCGCGCGCGATTTCGGCGCCGACGTGAAGATGCAGACCTTCGAAGAGGAGCTCCTGCAGGTCGAGTCCGAGGACGTCAATCCCGAGGACAACGTCACGCGCGCGCCGGTCGTCACGGTCATGGGCCACGTCGACCACGGCAAGACGACCCTGCTCGACGCCATCCGATCGGCGCGGGTCGCCGAGCGCGAGGCCGGCGGCATCACCCAGCACATCGGCGCGTACTCCGTGCAGGTCAACGACCGCAACGTGGTCTTCCTCGACACGCCCGGTCACGAAGCGTTCACGATGATGCGCGCGCGCGGCGCGCGGGTCACCGACGTGGTCGTGCTGGTCGTGGCCGCCGACGACGGCGTCATGCCGCAGACTCGCGAAGCCATCGATCACGCCAAGGCGGCCGGCGTGCCGATCCTGGTCGCGATCAACAAGATCGACAAGGACAACGCCAACCCCGAGCGCGTGAAGAAGGAGCTGGCGGATCTCGGCCTCACCCCGGAAGCAGTGGGGCGGCACGACGGTCATGGTCGAGGTCTCGGCCAAGAAGAAGCAGAACCTCGAGCTGCTGCTCGAGATGGTCCTGCTCGTCACCGAGCTGAGCGAGCTCAAGGCCAACCCCAAGCGCAACGCGTCTGGAACGGTCCTCGAAGCCAAGCTCGACAAAGGTCGCGGACCGGTCGCGACGATCCTGGTCCAGGACGGCACGCTCCGGGTCGGCGATACGCTCATCGCCGGCACGATTGTCGGCAAGGTCCGCGCACTCATCGACGACCGCGGCCGGCCGCTGAAGGCCGCCGGACCGGCGACGCCGGTCGAGGTCCTCGGCCTTGGCGGTCTCCCCTCGCCGGGCGATGCCTTCCAGGCGTTGACCGACGCGGCCAAGGCGCGGCAGATCGCGCATTTCCGCCAGAGCCAGGCCAAGGAGAAAGCGCTCGGCTCCAAGGGCGCGCGGCTCACCCTCGAATCGCTGCAGGCGCAGATTGCCGAAGGCGGCATGAAGGAGCTGCCGATCATCGTCAAGGCGGACGTGCAGGGCTCGGCCGAAGTGCTGGGCGACACGCTGCTGAAGCTGAGCGACGAGAAGGTCAAGATCCGCATCATCCACAGCGGCGTCGGCGCCATCAACGAATCGGACGTCCTGCTGGCCTCGGCGTCGAACGCCATCATCATCGGCTTCAACGTCCGCCCCGACCGGAACGCCGCGGAGATCGCCGACCGCGAAAGCGTCGACATCCGGCAGCATTCGGTCATCTACAACGTCACCGACGAGATGAAGAAGGCGATGGCCGGCCTGCTCGACCCGACCTTCAAGGAAGTGCGGATCGGCTCGGCGGTGGTGCGCGACACCTTCAAAACGCCGAAGTTCGGCACCATCGCCGGCTGCATGGTCCTCGACGGCCGGATTGCCCGGTCGGGGGACACGCAGGCCCGGCTGCTCCGCGACAACGTCGTGGTCTTCGAAGGCAAGATTGGCTCGCTCCGCCGGTTCAAGGACGACGTGTCGGAGGTCAAGGCCGGCTTCGAGTGCGGCATCGGCTTCGACAAGTTCAACGACATCAAGGTGGGCGACGTCATCGAGGCGTTCGTCGTCGAGAGGGTGGCTACGCCTGTCTAGTTACGTGTCAAGGGATAAGGGACACCTTCTCCCTTCTCCCTTGTCGTAGTTCACCAAATGCCTTCCACACGCCCGTCACGTGTAGGCGATCAATTGCGCGAGGAGATCGCCGATCTTCTCGCGCGCCAGGTCCACGACCCCGGCATCGGCTTCCTGACCATCACGCAGGTGAAGGTGTCGCCGGACCTGCAGGTCGCGCGTGTCTACTACACCACGCTCGGCGATGACAAGGCCCGGCGCGAGTCCGCCAAGGCACTGGGCCGCGCGACGCCGTTCCTGCGGCGTCAGATCGGCAGCCGGCTGCGGTTGAAGCGGGTCCCGAGCCTCGAGTTCTTCTTCGACGAATCGATCGAGCGCGGCGATCGGATCGAGCGAATCCTCCACGAAATCAGCGCCGAACGAGTCGAGAGCCCCGCCGGCGATCAGGCCCTGCCGGGCGCGGACGCGAGCACGGACAAACCTCCAGTTGATGAGTAATCCGGTATCCCATGTCCTGCCGGCCGGCACCGATGCGCTGGTTGGCCAGATCCGCGACGCCATCGTGTCGCGGCAGCGCTTCCTGATCACCTCGCACGCGCGCCCCGACGGCGACTCGATCGGCTCGCAGCTGGCGATGGCGTTCGCGCTCGACGCGCTCGGCAAGCAGTCGCGGATCATCAACGCCGATCGCGCGCCGGACCACTACTATCGAGTTCCCGGGCCTCGACCGGATCGAAATCGCCGCCGAGGTCCCGGCCGATGCGATCGCCGACGCGGTGATCGTGATGGAGTGCGGCGATCTGACCCGCACCGGGGTGCGCGGGTTCGAGGAGCGCTACATCATCAACATCGATCACCACGCCGGCAACCGCATGTACGGCGCGATCAACTGGTTCGACGAGTCCGCGGCGGCGTGCAGCGAGATGGTCTACGACGTGATCGGCGCGCTCGGCGTGCCGATGTCGCTGGAGATCGCCACCCACATCTATCTCGCCATCCTGACCGACACCGGATCGTTCCATCACTCCAACATCACGCCGCGCACCTTCGAGATCTGCCGGCAGACGGTCGAGGCGGGAGTGAATCCGGCGGCGATGGCGCGGCGCATCTTCGACAGCAACAGCTTCGGCAAGCTCAAGCTGATTGGCGCGCTGCTCGACGGGATGGAGCTCGTGGATCAGGGGCGGCTCGCGGTGCTGTACCTCGACGACGCGATGCTGGAGTCCTGCGGCTGCACCAACAACGACACCGAGGGGCTGATCAACCTGCCGCTCACCGCGCGGGAGATTCAGGCCGTCGTGTTCTTCAAGGTGACCCCCGACGGAGCGGTCCGCGTGAGCATGCGCTCGAAGTACGACGTCGACGTGCGGCTGGTCGCCAACAGCTTCGGCGGCGGCGGCCACAAGAACGCCGCGGGCTTCACGGTCGCCGGGCCGATTGACGAGGTGCGCCCCGGCATCCTGGAGAAAGTCGTCGCGGCCATCGCCGCAGGACTGGTCACGCGACGCTCGTCATGAACGGCGTCCTGATCGTGGACAAGCCGCTCGGGCCGACCTCGCACGACGTCGTCGCCCGGGTCCGGCGCGCGATCGCCATCTCGCGGATTGGGCACACCGGGACCCTCGATCCGCTCGCCACCGGTGTGCTGCCGCTGGTGATCGGACGTGCCACCCGCCTCGCGCAGTTCCTGTCGGCCGACGAGAAGGAGTATGTCGCCGCGATCCGGCTCGGGCTGGCGACGGCCACCTACGACGCCGAGGAGCGGCTGGTTCGCAACGAGAGCGGCGACCCGGTCCGGCTCCTGCCGGTGGATCCGCCGGCGGCCGTGGGCGAACCGGACGTGCTCCAGGCGCTGACGGAGCTTCGCGGCACCTATTGGCAGGTGCCGCCCCCGTTCTCGGCAAAGAAGGTGGCCGGCACGCCGGCCTACATGCTGGCGCGGCTGCACAAGGACGTGGAGCTGAAAGCCGTCCAGGTCACGGTGCGCGAGCTGGAGCTGATCGGCTTCGCCGAGGGGCTGGCGACGGTGCGCGTGGCCTGCTCCAGCGGCTTCTATGTGCGGTCGCTGGCGCACAGCCTCGGCGAGCGGCTGGGATGCGGCGGGCATCTCGAATCGCTGCGCCGGATTCGTGCCGGTGAGTTCCGGGAGGACCAGGCGGTGCCGCTGGCGGTGATCCAGGACGAGCGCTCGGCCGCGCTGGCGCGGCTGATACCGGTCGAGAGCCTGCTGTCCCGCTTGCCCCACGTGGTCGTCAACGAACAGGGGGCACGCCGGGCGGCCCATGGGAACGCCCTGGCCGCCGAACACCTGTGGGACGCGGATCGCTCGATTCCGGCGGACGCGACTCCCGGGCCGGTCCGGGTCTTGGATGCCGGCGGGGCGCTCCTGGCGATCGGCCAGCCGGCCGGCGGCGGCCTTTTGCAACCGGTCGTCGTCCTGGTTTAAAATATTGAGTCCGTTGGAATTGGACAATCCGGGAGGGGGACAGTCGCCTTTCCCTGGACCATTCCGGCGGACCCGCAGGGGGACAGTCACCTTTCCCCTGTGACGTCCGGAAAGGTGACCGTCCCCTTTTACAACGGCGGTCTGGTGCGGTGGCGCGTAGCGCCGGCTGCGGAGCTCCTGGTGGAGACCGCGGCGCCGTTCTCTGGACCGTGCGTGGAGGCTCACACGTGGCATTCACCAAAGATCGCAAGACCGACATCATCGGCAACTATCGCACCCACGACGCCGATACCGGCTCTCCGGAAGTTCAGGTGGCTCTGCTCAGCGAGCGCATCAGCTACCTGACCGAACACTTCAAGACGCATGCGAAGGATCACCATTCCCGCCGCGGGCTGCTGAAGCTGGTCGGTCAGCGCCGGCGGCTGCTCGACTACGTCAAAGGGAAAGACACCGACCGGTACGCCGAATTGATCCGCCGCCTCGGAATCCGCAAGTAACACCGCTCTCGGGTCGGGACCTGGGCGGCGCGCGCCCAGGCCCGGCCGACAGCGCTCGGCTCACACCCGGACGCGGCGCTCGCCGCGTCTGGACACGCACACACCCAGGGAAGCTGGCGCAGCTCACACAGACGGACTAGACAGCACATGCACACACGAAACATTTCGGTCGGCACGCACACCATCTCGATCGAGACCGGCCGCCTCGCGAAGCAGGCCGACGGCGCCGTCGTCGTCCGCTCGGGCGACACGATGGTCCTCGTCACCGCGTGCGCGGCGGCGAACCCGCGGGAGGGCATCGATTTCCTGCCCTTGACCGTCGACTACCGCGAGTACACGTATGCCTCCGGGCGGATTCCCGGCGGATTCTTCAAGCGCGAGGGCAAGCCGAGCGAGAAGGAAGTGCTGACCAGCCGGCTGATCGATCGGCCGATCAGACCGCTGTTCCCCTACGGCTGGCGCCGCGAGACGCAGATCATCTCGCTGCTGCTCTCGGCTGACTCCGAGAACGACTCGGACGTGCTGGCGATCACCGGCGCCTCGGCGGCGCTCGCGCTCTCCGGCATCCCGTTCACGAAGACGATCGCCGGCGTGCGCGTCGGGCTGGTCGAGGGCGAATACGTCATCAATCCGACCTACCAACAGCGCCGCCAGTCGCGGCTCGACCTGATCGTCGCCGGGACCAAGGACGCGATCATGATGGTCGAAGCGGGCGCGAAGGAGGTCTCCGAGGAAGAGGTCGTCCAGGCATTCGAGCACGCTCACGCGGCGATTCGCGAAATCGTCGCGGGCATCGACGCGCTCGCGCGCGACGCCGGCAAGACGAAGACCGAGCTCAAGACCAAGCAGATCGCCCACGACTTCTATCGCGAGGTCGAAGAGAAGGTCTATCTGCCGCTCGCCGAGGCGATGCGGCTCAAGGACAAGCTCGAGAACTACGGCAGCGTCGACCAGGTGCTCGCGAATCTCGTCGCCAGCATCCCCGACGGCGAGATCGAGCGCCGCAGCGACGCCAAGGCGATCTTCAAGGAGCTGAAGGAAAAAGTGATGCGCGACGAGGCGCTCGAGCGCGGCAAGCGGCTCGACGGGCGCGCGTTCGACGAAATCCGTCCGATCAGCATCGAGGTCGGCGTCCTGCCGCGCACCCACGGCTCGTCGGTGTTCCAGCGCGGCGAAACGCAGGCGCTCGTGACCGCGACGCTCGGGACCGCCGAGGATCAGCAGAAGGTCGAGACCGTGGACGGCGAGACCTGGAAGCGCTTCATGCTCCACTACAACTTCCCGCCGTTCTCGGTCGGCGAAGTGCAGTTCCTGCGCGGCCCTGGCCGCCGCGAAATCGGCCACGGCGCGCTCGCCGAGCGCGCGCTCGCGCCGATGATTCCCAGCGAAGAGACGTTCCCCTACACCATCCGCGTCGTCTCCGACATCCTCGAGTCGAACGGTTCGTCGTCGATGGCGTCGGTCTGCGGCGGCTCGCTCGCGATGTTCGACGCCGGCGTGCCGCTGCGCGCGCCGGTCGCCGGCATGGCGATGGGCCTGATCATGGACGAGGACAGCGGCAAGTTCGCGATCCTCTCCGACATCGCCGGCGCCGAGGACCACTACGGCGACATGGACTTCAAGGTCGCCGGATCCACCGAGGGCATCACCGCGCTCCAGATGGACATCAAGGTGTCCGGCATCACCATGGACATCATGCGCAAGGCGCTCGAGCAGGCGCGAGTCGGCCGGATGGCCATCCTCCAGAAGATGCAGGACACGCTCAGCGTGGCGCGCGAGAACGTGTCGGCGCACGCCCCGCGGATCGTCACCATCCGCATCCCGGTCGACAAGATTCGCGACGTGATCGGACCGGGCGGCAAGATGATCCGCAGCATCATCGAGCGGACCGGCGTCAAGATCGACGTCGAGGACGACGGCCGCGTGAACGTGGCGTCGTCGGACGAGGCCTCGGCGCAGAAGGCCATCGGCATCATCCAGGAGCTGACCGCCACTCCTGAGCTGAACAAGACCTACATGGGCAAGGTGCAGCGGATCACCGACTTCGGCGCGTTCGTCGAGATCATGCCCGGGCTCGACGGCCTGCTCCACGTTTCGGAGATCGCGCACTACCGCGTGAAGGACGTCCGCGACGAGCTCAAGGAAGGCGAGCAGGTGATGGTCAAGGTGATCAACATCGACCCGTCGGGCAAGATCCGCTTGAGCCGGAAGGTCCTGATCGATCCGCCCGAGGGGGGCGTGCCGCCGTCCGGCGAAGGCGGCGGCGGAGGATCCAGGTCCGAGGGCGGGGATCGGCCGCCCAGGCGTGAAGGCGGCCGCTCCGAGGGAGGCCGCGGCGGGTACAGGGGCGACCGGGACCGCGGCGATCGGGACCGGGGCCCCGCACCGGAGCGCCGTCCCCTCCCCGAGCGAAACCGGGCCGAGCCCGACGGAAATCGTACGGAATCGTCGGAATCCGGCGGCTCACCCTCTCGCGACGACAGCCAACCTGCCGAAAAGAACTGAGAAAGCTAGGGGAGCCAACCAATCCGCGGCGGCGCTCGTCCTAACTTTCAAGCGCAACAGCGTCCCGGCCCGCCGGGACGCTGCTCATCCAGCCCGGGAGGCCACGTCATGAACCGTCCGCTTGCCATACTTGCTGTCGCGGTCGTTTCGTTTGTCGGCCTCTCCGCACGTGAACAGGGTCAGACCCGGGAATTCACCATCACCGGCCGCGACCATCGCTACTCCCCCGCCCGGATCGAAGTGAACAAGGATGATCTGGTCAAGATCACCTTCACCGCCGCCGACATGCCCCACAGCTTCAACAGCGAGCACTACCGCATCGCCAAGCGCGCCGGGGCCGGCCAGACGGTGACCTTCGAGTTTCGTGCCGATCAGGCCGGCAGCTTCGAGTTCTACTGCAACCTCAAGCAGGACGAGCGGTGCCGCGAGATGAAGGGCACGCTGGTCGTCCGGTAGAGTCGGCCGGGGTCTTCCAGACCCCGCGGCAGACGCCGCAATGTGCTTCACACGCTCTTCAGCCCCCGCCGCGATGTGCGCGCACCCGCGGCGTCCGATCAACATCCCCTAGAAGATCTTTCGCCGCGGCAATCCTCTCCTCGGCAGTCGGGTGGGTGTGGAAGAGCAGGAACGCCGCACTCGATGGACGATCCTCGGCCAGGTTCTGCGCCGACATGCGCCGCACGGCGTCGATGAAGGCAGCCGGCTGGGAGGCGTTCTCGAGCGCGAACCGGTCGGCCCGGCGCTCCTGGGACCGCGACCACCAGTTCAGGAGCGGCGTCGTGGCCACCAGCACCGCTCCCACCACGATCAGCATCAGCGGCATGCCGGCGACATCGCCTGGCGACGTCAGCCCCAGCCACTGCCACGACCCATCGAGCGCGGCAGCCGCCGCGCGGAAGCCCACCAGCAACAGCAGAATCTCGGCGATGGTGGCCTTGAGCAGGTGACGGTGCACGTGGTGACCGATCTCGTGAGCCATCACCACCTCGATCTCGTCGTCTGAATAGTTCGAGAGCAGGGTGTCGGACAGCAGGATGCGGCGGGTCGAACCGGCGCCGACGAGCGCGGCGCTGGCGCGGCGGGTGCGCTCGCCGAGCGGCAGCTCGTGCACGCCGAGCACCGGCACGCCGGCCCGCAGCGAGAGCCGCTCGAGGCGATGGCACAGGACTTCGCGCGCGACCGGCCTCGACTGCTGCAGGAGCGGCATGACCAGGACCGGCCCCGCGGCAGTCAACAGGCCGGTGACCGCCGCGCATCCGGCTGCCGCCACCAGCCACCACGCAGAGGGCCATCGCATCGCCCAGTAAACGAGCTCGGCCAGCGGCAGCGCGACCACGATCGCCACGGCGGCCGTTTTCGCCTGACCACCAAGCCACTCACGGACCCGGATCTGCGACAGCTCGTACTGCCGTTCCAGCCGGTACCCGCAGTACCACGCAAACGGCAACCGCGCCACACCGACTAGGGCGAGCACGATCAGGGCGTACGCCGACGGGGAGCTGCCCACCGCCGTTCGCAGCTGGGCGCCGCTCTCAGTGAGAAGAAGCGCCGACAGCACGGCGAGGGCGGCCAGCCATGCGGCCGCGTCCACGCGCCGCCTCGCACGGTGATACAGGGAGGACTTGGGTCGATTCACGGCCTGGAGGTTGCGGGGTTCATCCGGTTCATCGGCTGGAGACAGGCGAGACTACAGATCACGGAGGGGAGGCGAGGCATCGGATCTCAAAAACGGAGCAACGGAGCCAACGAAGAGAACGGAAAAGAAAATCAGTTCTTCTTTTTCCGATTCCTCCGTTTTCTCCGTTGCTCCGTTTTTGAGATCCGGTACCTCCGTCCCCTCCGTTGGCTGGCTAGTTCAGCTAATTCAGCTGCACCGAAATCAGCTTCGAAACCCCCGGCTCCTCCATCGTGACGCCGTACAGCCGATCGGCGATCTCCATCGTCTTGCGGTTGTGGGTGATCAGAATGAACTGGGTGAGATCCTGCATCCCCTGGAGCATCTCGACGAAGCGGCCGATGTTGGCGTCGTCGAGCGGCGCGTCGATCTCGTCGAGCAGGCAGAACGGGCTCGGCCGGTACTGGAAGATCGCGAACATCAGGGCCATCGCGGTGAGCGCCTTCTCGCCGCCCGACAGCAGCTGTACGCTCTGCAGCCGCTTGCCCGGAGGCTGCGCAATGATGTCGATCCCGCTCTCGAGCGCGTCGCTCTCGTCGAGCAGCACCAGTCCGGCGCGACCGCCGCCGAACAGGGTCTCGAACGTCTTCTCGAAGTTCTGGTTGATGACGGTGAACGCGTCGGTGAACCGCTCGCGGGTGGTCTTGTCGATCTTCTTGATCGCATCGGTGGTCGCCGCGATCGAGTCGATCAGATCCTTGCGCTGCGTGGTCAGGAAGAGATGACGGGCCTCGAGGTCGTCGAACTGATCGATCGCCATCATGTTGACCGGACCCATCCGATCGATCTTGGACCGAAGATCCAGGACCATTTCGTCCGCGGTCAGGGTCGGCGCGGATTCGGCTCTGGCGGCCTCCTCGACCTCGGCGCGGCCAGCCGGTTCCATCTTCGCCTTCGAGCTCCGACGCCTCCGGCGCATCGTCCACCGGGCGGGGGCTGGCCAGCAGCCCGTCGCGCTCGAGCTGTTCGACTTCGGCGGCGACCTCGTCCAGGGTCGCCTGCACGGTGTCGACGCAGGCGGCGGCAAGGTGCGACAGGTCGGCCTCGGCGGTCGCGCGGGCGACGTCGAGCTGCGCCCCTTCGCCGCGGATGCTCTCGAGCATCCGGCGGGCGTCCTTGATCCTCGCTTCGTGCACCCCGAAGGTTTCACGCAGGCTCAGGCATCGCTCTTCCGCGGTGCGGACGTTCTCACGAAGCCCTTCGAACGCCTTGACGTCGAGGTCGAGCGCCGCTTCGGCGGCGACAATCGCTTCCCGGAGCTGCTCGCGGCGTGTCTCCGCGCGCCCGAGCTCCTCACGGCGCCGGGTCAGGCGCGATTCGAGCTCGTAGCCGGCCTCCTCCAGACGCTTGATGTCGGCGATCAGCGCCGCGGCACGCTCGGTCAGCGCCGCGTGCGCCGCCTTCGCTTCGGCGGTGCGCCGGGCCTGTGCCTGCATCGCCTCGCGCGCCTCGAACAGGCGGCGCTGCGCATGGTTCAGCCGATTGTCGGCGCCGCGCTGCTCCTCTTCGATGCGGATGATGGACGCGCGGGCTTCCTCCTGCCGGTCTTCCTGCGCGCGCAGCTCCTCTTCCGAGGTCCGTCGCTCGGTCCCGATTTGATCCTGCTTGCGAGTGAGGCGCTCGACGGTGTCGATCGAGGCCCTCGCCTGCAGCCTGAACGCGACGATGTCTTTCTCCTGACGGTGCAGCTCGCCCTGCACCGAGGCGATGGCCGATTCCGCGGCCGCGACTGCGCCGTCGATCCCGACGATCTCCTCGCGCAGCCGTTCGACGGTGCCGCGCTCGACGTCCAGGCCCTCGCGCAGCTCTTTGATCTCCCGCTTGGTCGCGAGAATGCCCCGTGCTTCGGCGCGAGTGCCACCTTCGAGCCGGTACGATCCGCGGTAGACGATGCCGTCCAGAGCGGCGACCGCGCCGTCGACCACGCCGGCGGCCGCACGCGCCTGCTCCGCGGTTTCGGCGATCCACGCGTTGGCGAGGCTCGCCGCGATTGCCGCTTGCGCAGGGCCTGAAACCTGAACCAGCTGGCGCACCGGTATCGCGCCGGAGACTTCGATGCCCGCCGGCGCCGCGACGGTGGAGACGCCCTCGGCAACCAGGAAACCAACCCGCCCGGCATTGCGATCCGACGCGAACTTCAGTCCCGCCGCGGCCTGGTCATGCGTGCTCACGACGACGTGCTGGAGCAGTTCACCGAGGCAGGCCTCGACGGCTCGCTCGTAGCCGACCGTGACCTCCAGATAATCCGCGACCGATCCGATCTGACCAACCTCGCCATTCGACTCCGCGAGCACGAGCCTCGCGCCGTCGCCGTACTCGGCGCGCGCCGCATCCAGCTCCTCGAGCGAGCGCAGCCGCGCCGCGATGCCCGCGACCTGCTGCTCGGCCGCCCTGAACTCACGGGTGCGCGCGTCGCGGGCGCCCCGCGCGGCCGCCAACTCCGATTCCCTGGTCATGCGCTCCAGGCTGAGCGTTTCCATCGCATCGTCGGCGGCCTGCAGCCCTGCCTCCGCCGTGATCCGTTCCTGGGCGGCCTTCTCGGCTTCGATGCGGAGGTCCTGGCTCTCGATATCGAGCTTGCCAATCTGCTCACCGATCCGGCTCCGGGCCGCCGCCGCGTGCTCCACCGCATGGCGCAGCGCCGTCGCGGCGTTCACGGCAGCGAAGACTTCGCTTCGCGCCGCCTCGACGTCCCCCTCGAGCCCTTCGATCCGGGTCTGCAGATCGGTGTAGGTATTCTCCTCGGCACCCAGATCGGCCGCCGCCTGCTCACGATCGCTGGTCGCCCGTTCGGACGCCTGTCGACGGTCCTCGAGCTCGAGCCGCGCCGGCTCGCGGCGTGCGTCGAGCGATGCGACTTCGGTCTCGATTTCGGCGGCGGTCGCCCCGAGCGTCTCGACCTGATGCCGGTCGAACGTCACTTGCTGCTGCAGCCGCCCGATCGCCAGCTCCCGGGCATGCGCGAGCTCACGCGCCTCCGTTTCGGCGGCGTCCGCCAGGGTCAGCTCCAGCCGGAGCGCCTCGGCGGCCGCCTCGACTTCGGCGAGATGCGCGGCGGCACCCGCTTCGCGCTCGCGCGCCTGCGCCAGCTTCGTGCGAGCCGACTCGATCGCGCCGCCGAGCGTGCGATACCGCTGGGTGAACTGCACCTTCTCCCATCGCCGCAGCTCCTCCCGCAGGCGGCGATAGCGGCGGGCCTTGGCCGCCTGACGCTTCAGCGTGCCGCGCTGCTTCTCGACCTCGAACACGATGTCGTCGACCCGGGTGAGGTTCTGCTGCGCCGCTTCCAGCTTCAGCTCCGCCGCCCGCCGCCGGCTCTTGTACTTGGTCACACCGGCGGCCTCTTCGATCAGCTGCCGCCGGTCGGTCGGCCTGGCGCTGAGGATCTGGCCGATCTTCCCCTGCTCGATCACCGCGTAGCCCTTGACGCCAATCCCCGCATCCATCAGGAGATCCTGGACATCCTTGAGACGGCAGGTCTCGCCGTCGATCAGGTACTCGCTCTCGCCCGATCGATAGAGACGGCGCATCAGCTCGACGTCCCGCACGATCAGCGGCGTGTCGTCCTCGAGCAGTGCGACCGCCGCGGACGTCGCCAGGATGCCGTCAGTGGTGACATGGGCATCGGACGTGGCCAGCCCCACAGCGTGGGCCTCGACAAGGGCATGGCCGTGGCCATTCCCGTTGCCGTTCCCATGCCCCCGCCCGTGGCCATTCCCGTGGCCCTGGTGCTTGTGGCCGTTACCGCCGAGTCCGGGTTGACCCGGCACCCGCGCCGCCACCCCACTGAGCTTGAGGCGCACCTCGGCGGCGGACGTGGGCCTCCGGGCATCGCTGCCCCCGAAGATCAGATCCTCCATCCGTTCGCCGCGCAGGCTTTTCGCACTCTGCTCGCCGAGCACCCAGGTCAACGCGTCGACGACGTTGCTCTTCCCGCATCCATTCGGGCCGACGATCGCGGTGACTCCGGTGTCGAAGGTGAGCTCGGAGCGATCCGGAAAGCTCTTGAAGCCGGCAATCTCCAGGCGCTGCAATCGCATGGCGTTCGGGTCCCTTCCTGCTGAAAAATGAAAAAGCCACCTCACACACCGGATGCGGACGCATCGGGCGCGGAAGCGGCTGGGAGCGCTTCAAAACAGTGAGCTGTTCGTCGTGTCGAGAGCGTGACAAGGACCGTTCCGGCGAAACCCCTCCACCCCACCCAAAGTGGCGTGGCCCCTTGGGGTCACGAACGGCGGTCAGTCTAGCAAGCCCCTATACCTAGGGGCAAGTTCAAACTCCGCCCCAAAATATAGCGGCCAAATGCCCTAGTCAGGCCTATCGCCCTCCGCTCCTGGTGGTGTTCCTGGCGAGCTCCGTGAGGCGCTGCGCCTCGCCGAACTGCGCCAGGCCGAACTTGGCTTGCGGGTCCTGGAGAATCAGGTTCCGCCGGGCTTCTTCGACGCCGAACAGGGCCAGATCGATCTCGTAGTGGATCAGCGCCTTGATGAAGTGGAGATCGGTCTTGAACGCCTCTTCGTCGATCGGGCTTTTCTGCGTGGAGAGCTGCGTGCGGAAATCCTGCAGCATCTCGTCGGTGACCGTGAACCCTTTCGAGATTCGCTTCTTGTTCTTGTTGGCGACGGTCATCCGGGTGTCGCCTTCCGCCATGTACTGGTCGGCAAATCGCTGGAATTGTCCACTGCCCCAAATCTGACGGCCGAACTTGGTCGGGGAGAAGCCCTCGACCGGGCCGGCCATGAACTTGTCGGGCTCGATGCCACCGCCGCTGTACACCTTGCGTCCGGCGTCGGTGTATTTCAAATCGGCGGTCGAGTGCTGCCGCTCGGCCTTCTGATCGCGGAGCGTGTAGGTCAGGTACTCGTCGAAGGCGCCGTCCCACGGCCGCTGAATGAGACGTCCGCTCGGCGTGTAGTAGCGCCCGGTCGTCAGCGCCAGCCCGGCGTTCTCGGCGATCCGATAGACCGACTGCACCAGGGCCTTGCCGAACGTGGTCTCGCCGACCACCAGCGCCCGGTCATGGTCCTGCAGCGCTCCGCTGACGATTTCCGAGGCGCTCGCGCTGTTGCGATTGACCAGCACCACGATCGGGAGATGCGTGTACTCGCTCTGCTCGGTGGCGCGGTAGTCCTGATCCGAGTTGGGCACGCGGCCGCGGGTGTAGACGATCATGTCGTTGCGCGGCAGGAATCTGTTCGAGATCGCGATCGCCTGATCGAGCGCGCCGCCGGGATTGTCGCGCAGGTCCAGCACCAGCCGCTTCATGCCCTTGGCCACCAACTGCTCGAGGCCGGCGCCGACTTCCTGATTGGAGGTCTCGGTGAACTCGCCGAGCTTCAAATAGCCGGTCTCGCTGTCGATCATGAAGAACCCGCGGACGCTGACGATGTTGACCTCGTCGCGGGTGACCTGCAGGTCGATCAACTGATCGTAGCCGCGGCGCTTGATCGAGATGTTGACCGAGGTGCCCTTCGGCCCCTTCAACAGCTTGACGGCGTCCTCGCTGGACATCCCCTTGGCGTCCTGCATCGTCATCGTGCCGGTGGTGGCGTCCTTGCTTTCGATGCGGGAGATGACGTCGCCGCGGCGAAGCCCCTTCTTGAAGGCGGGGGATCCTTCGAAGATCGACATGACCGTGATGTCGCCGTCGATCGGCTGAATCTGGATGCCGAGCCCGTAGTAGCGTCCTTCCTGCCGTTCACGCATCTGCGCATACTGGCGCGGGTCGAAGAAGCTCGAATGGGGGTCGAGCGTTTTCAGCATGCCCTCGATGCCGCCATAGACGAGGCGGTCGGAGGGGACTTCTTCGACGTATTCGCGATCGATTGCCGCGAGCGCCGCCGTGAAGACGCGGTACTGTTGGGTGACCTCGTCCTGCCGGGCGAGCACGCGGCCGAAGAAGCCGCCGACCAGCGCCGAAAGGACCACCGCGAGCAGCGCAACCGGGAGGAATCGGGAATTACGCATGTTCGAATCGTAACAGACCAAGTGCTACGCCCGCAATGACTTCCGGGCGGCGCTGGGTACCGGTTCGCTTGACCGGTTCCGATCCGGTTCCTATAATCACAAGGAATCGGCCAACCATCGGTCTATCAGGGGTTTGCTATATGTTTGGTTCCATCGGGATGCCCGAGCTCATCATCATCCTGACGCTCGCGCTGATCATCTTCGGGCCCCGAAAGCTGCCTGAGCTCGGCCGGTCGCTCGGAAAGAGCCTCGGCGAGTTCAAACGCGCGTCCAATGAGCTCCGGAACACCCTCGACGAAGAGATCCGCATCGAAGACGAGAAAACCCAGCGCGTCGCCAAGCCGGCCGCGCCTGAGCCTCCTCGGGCCACCGCCTCGGATTTCACCGAGACCACCGCCCCGGATTTCACTGACGAGGACGCACCGGGCCATACCGTTCCGCGGGAAACCGGTCACGCGTAGACCTGAATGGCGCCGGTTCCGACGCTCGAGCGGCCAGACACCCCCGTCTGTCCGCGACGACGATACCCCTCTGATCGAACTGACCGACCCCGACGAGCTCGAGCTCGACGGCGGCCGGATGTCGTTTCTCGAGCACCTCGACGAGCTCCGGAAACGGCTGATCGCCGGTCTGATCGGCCTCGTCATCGGCTGCGTGCTCTCATTCGTCGTTCTCGACACCTACATCGTGCCGTTCATCATGGAGCCCATGGAGAAGATGCTTCCCCAGGGCGGGTCGCTCATCAGCACCGAGCCGACCGAGTTTTTCATGCTCTGGCTGAAAATGGGCTTCTTCGGCGGGCTGCTGATCGCGATGCCGTTCGTGCTCTATCAGGTGTGGCTGTTCGTCGCGCCGGGGCTGTATTCGCACGAAAAGCGCTTCGCGATTCCGTTCGTGGCGGTCGCATCCCTGTTCTTCTTCGGCGGCGCCGCCTTCTCGCACTATGTCGCCTTCCCGGTCACCTGGGGCTTCTTCATCAAGTTCAATCCGTCCTTCGTGCAGTTCATGCCGAAGGTCGGGTCCGCGTTCGCCCTCTACGTCAAGATGGCGCTCGCCTGTGGCGCGGTCTTCCAGATGCCGATCCTGGTGTTCGCGCTCGCACGGATGGGCATGGTCACGGCGAAGTTCATGCTGCGCAACTTCAAGTACGCGGTGCTGATCATCGCCGTCCTGGGCGCCGTCCTCAGCCCGGGCGGCGATATCGCCTCACAGATGATCCTGTCGGGCCCCATGCTCGTGCTCTACATCCTCAGCATCGGGGTCGCGTGGGTCTTCCAGAAGCGGAAGCCGAAAATCGCCGAGGCCTAGTCCGGTCAGCCGAATCGCTGATTCCCGAATCGACAGTTACAGCGGTCCCGCAACGCCGATGAAAGAACCCGACGTGCCCCTGCTGATCGAGGCGCTCCGCGGTGACGCCACTCAGCGCGAAGCAGCGATCGCGCGCCTGACCATCGCCGGCGAGCGGGCCGTCGGCGGACTGGTGGAAACCTATCAGGCGACCTCCGATCGCCCCTGGCAAATCGCCATTCTGCGCGTCCTCGAAGTGAGCGGCGACGCCCGGGTCCTCGGCGTGGTGCAGCACGCCATCGCGGGGCGAGGCGACCTGGCGATCGCGGGCATCGCGGTGCTGCGCGAGCTGCTCGGCCGCCGGCAGGGATCGACCGAGGTCGAAGCGCTCGACCTGCTGCTCGCGATCGCCCGCGATCCGTCGTCCGAACGGAGGGTCCGGGCGGCGGCAGTGCGGGCACTCGACAACGCGCCCGAGGACGTGCGTAAAGCGATGGGTGCGTTGGGTGGAGAGCAATCGACGGACGACGCACTGTGGGAGGACGCGATGGCCGGCCACTTGCCGGATGCGCCTGGCGGTCTGCGCGACGCGATCCCGGCCCACGCGGCCACCGCCCCGCTGGCCGATCTCAGGCGCCTGATCGAGGCGGTCAGCGCCCGGGAGCAGCACGCGTCCGCACAGGCCGCGGCGCGGGAGTGGCTCGCGCTCCGCGGCGCCATCCACCAGGCGCTCGCCCTGCGCGGCAGCCGGATCGCGCTCTACGACCTGCGTGACACGTTCGAGCGAGCCGCCGGCGCGCTGCCGTCGTCGTTTCTGGGCGCAGCGCAGATGGCGGGCGACGAGTCGTGTCTCGAGCCGCTGGCCGCGGCCTTCGCGCGCACCGGAGACGAACGCTGGCAGCACCAGCTCGCGCAGGCGTTCCACGAGATCGTGAAACGGGAGCGGATGACGAAGCGACACTCGGCGCTGCGGCGGGCGCTTGCGAAGGCGCCGGAGATCGGCGGGGCCTAAAGGCCCCGCCTCGTCAGTACGCCTTGGCGAACCAGGCCTCGACGCCGGACGGCTTGCCGCACCGCACGCACGTGCCCGCGATGTTCTCGCTGCCGAAGGGGATGTTGCGCAGGGTCGCCTGGGTCTCCGCCTTGATCGTGGCCTCGCACTCGCCGCTGCCGCACCAGCCGGCAATCACGAAGCCGGGCCGCCCCTCCATCGCGCTCTTGAGCTCGTCGTAGCTGGCGGCCCGCGTCGTGTGGTCCTCGCGGAATTGCCGCGCGCGCTGGAGCAGCGCCTGCTGGATCTCCTCGAGCAGATCGACCACCGACCCGGTGAGGTTGTCCATCGGCAGCGGCGACTTCGCCCGCGTGTCCCGCCGCGCCACGACGACCTGGGACTTCTCGAGGTCCTTGGGACCGATCTCGATCCGGACCGGCACGCCCCGCAGCTCCCACTCCGCGAATTTCCAGCCCGGGGTATACGCGTCGCGGGCGTCGAGCATTACGCGCACGCCGTGCCGCGTCAGCTCGGCTTCGATCTCGCGGGCCTTGGGCAGGACCGTCTCCTGCCAGTTCCCGCGGGGGATCGGGATGATCACCACCTGATACGGCGCGACGCGCGGCGGCAGTATCAGGCCGTTGTCGTCGCCGTGCGTCATGATCAGCCCGCCGATCATCCGCGTCGAGACGCCCCACGACGTCGTCCAGGCGTGCTGCAGCGTCTTGTCGCGCCCCTGGAACTGGATCTCGAAGGCCTTGGCGAAGTTCTGACCGAGGTTGTGCGAGGTGCCGGCCTGCAGCGCGCGGCCGTCGCCCATCAGCGCCTCGATCGAGTAGGTCTTCGACGCCCCGGCGAACTTCTCGCTCTCGCTCTTCTGCCCGTCGACCACCGGCATCGCCAGCTCGGTCTCGGCGAAATCCTTGTAGAGGGCCAGAATCTTCAGGGTTTCTTCCTGCGCCTCCGCCTCGGTCTCGTGCGCGGTGTGCCCTTCCTGCCAGAGGAACTCGGTGGTCCTCAGGAACGGCCTCGTCACCTTCTCCCAGCGGACGACGTTGGCCCACTGGTTGATGAGGACCGGCAGATCACGCCAGGACTGAATCCATTTGGCGTACATCGTCCCGATGATCACTTCGGAGGTCGGACGGATGACCAGCGGCTCGGCGAGCTCTTCGTCGCCCCCCTTGGTGACCCACGCCACCTGCGGCGCGAACCCTTCGACGTGCTCCTTTTCCTTCATCAGCAGGCTGGCCGGGATGAAGAGCGGGAAGTACGCATTGACATGACCGGTCGCCTTGAAGCGGCGATCGAGCGACTGCTGAATCAGCTCCCAGATGGCATAGCCGTACGGACGAATGGCCATGCAGCCCTTGACCGGGGTGTAGTCGGCGAGCTCGGCGCGCCGGACTACGTCCAGGTACCACTGCGAAAAATCCCGGGACTGTGGCGTGATCTCGGTCACCTGTCCAGTGCCCTCCTTCTGCGCTTGCTTGCCCTTCTGATCCGACATCGCTATCCCTTCTTGTCACGTCTCGCGGGTTTCCGTCGCGCGACGTTTCCAGTGGACGTCGTCGCGCTTGGGGAAATCGGCGCGGAAGTGTCCGCCCCGGCTCTCCTCGCGCCGCAACGCGGCCCGTGCAATCAGGCGTCCGACCGTGAGGATGCTGGCCTCGCGCCACGTCGCGGCGTCGAGCGGCTCGCCTCCCGAAATGCGGGCGTCGAGCGCGCGCCAGGCCGGATCGAGCACCGCCAACGCCTGGGTCAATCCTTCGCGATCGCGAAACAGCCCGACCTGCCGCCACATCAGATCCTGCACTTCGGGCACGGTCACCCGGCCGCCGCACTCGTCGGCCGGGTCGCCGCGGCGGTGACGGCTCGCGTCGAACTCGATGACCTTCGGCGATTCCGTCGGCCACTGCTCACGGTCGTCGTCGCGCATCGCGCAACCGGCGCGGGCGCCGAAGACCAGTCCCTCGAGCAACGAGTTGCTCGCCAGCCGATTGGCGCCGTGGACGCCGGTGCAGGCGACCTCCCCAGCGGCGTAGAGACCGGGGATCGAGGTCCGCCCGTCGATGTCGGTCTGGACGCCGCCCATCACGTAGTGCGCCGCCGGTCCGACCGGGACCCGGTCTCGCGCGAGATCGAGGCCGACCCGCCGGCAGGCCTCGGAAATCAGCGGAAACCTGGCGTGTACGAACGCCGGATCGAGGTGCTCCATCGATAGATAGACGGCGCCGGTCCGCGCCGTCTCGCGGACGATGCCGCGCGCGACCCGGTCGCGCGACGCCATGTCGCCGGCCGGATCGTACCGGGTCATGAACGACTCCCCCTCCGCGTTGATGAGGCGCGCGCCTTCGCCTCGCAACGCTTCGGACAACAGGAACCGCGGCTCCCCCGGCAGCATCAGCGCCGTCGGATGGAACTGGACGAACTCGAGATCGGCGACCCGGGCGCCGCCGCGATACGCCATCGCGATGCCGTCTCCGGTCGCCACCGGCGGGTTGGTCGTGTCCCGATAGACGTGTCCGGCGCCGCCGGTCGCGAGCAAGACCGCCTTCGCCCGGGCCACACCGATCGTCCCGTCCTCGGCCAGATATCGCACCCCGGTGCAGCGCCCGTGCTCGATCACCAGGTCGACGACCTTGGCGTGCGCGTGCGGCCGGACCCGGGGCATGGCCGACATCCGCTGGTAGAGCACGCCGCCGATCTCGCGGCCGGTCGCATCGCGCGCGTGCAGCACCCGCCGCACGCTGTGCGCCCCTTCGATCGCCAGCGACGGCTGACCATCGGCGCCGCGGTCGAATCGCGCCCCCCAGTCCATCAGCTCCCGGACGAACCGGGGCCCATCCTCGACGAGCGCCCGCACCGCCCGCTCGTCGCAGAGGCCATCGCCGGCCGCCAGGGTATCCGCCGCGTGGAGCTCGGGCGAGTCTCCCGGGCCCACCGCGGCGGCAATGCCACCCTGCGCGTGTCCGGTGTTGCCTTCGTCAGGCTCTGCTTTGGTGAGGATGAGCACGTCCCCGACTGGACTGAGCTCGGCGACCGCCCGCAGGCCTGCGATGCCACTTCCGACGATGAGATAGTCTGCGCCGAGGTCCAAGGGGTATCCGATCCTGTTATCTTAGACCGACCTGAGACCGACCTGAGGAATTGCCGGAAAAATGCCAGATGCGGTAGCCGTTCCCGTCACCGTCGAAGTCCGCACGACCTCGGCGCGATATCCCATCGAAATCGGTGCCGGCTCGGCCGCGGCGCTTCCGGCGTTACTCGATGCGGTGAAAGCGCCGGCCCGGCGCTTCGTCGTGTCCACCGCCCAAGTCTGGGATCTGCACGGCGGTGTCATGAGCGGGGTCACCAACGAGGAACCCATCCTCCTCCCCGATGGCGAGCGCTACAAGAACGTCTCCACGGTGATGCGCATCTACGACGCCCTCATCAAGGCCTCGGCGGATCGCGCGAGCTGCCTGATTGCCCTGGGCGGCGGCGTGGTGGGCGACATTGCCGGGTTCGCGGCCGCGACCTACCTCCGCGGCATCCCGGTGGTGCAGATGCCGACCACGTTGCTCGCGCAGATTGACAGCGCGGTCGGCGGCAAGACCGGGGTGAATCATCCACTCGGCAAGAACCTGATCGGCGCCTATCACCAGCCGCTCGCGGTCCTCGTCGATCCGGCGCTGCTGGCGACGCTCCCGCGCCGCGAGTTCCGCGCCGGGCTGTACGAAGCCGTCAAGTACGGAGTGATTGCCAGCCGCAGCCTGTTCGATCGCCTGGCCGCCGATCTCCCGAAGCTCTTCGCTCGCGATACCGCGGCGCTCCTTCCCGTCATCGCCGAGTCCTGCGGCATCAAGGCCGACGTGGTGAGCCGCGACGAGCGTGAATCGGGGCCGCGCCGCGCGCTCAATTTCGGCCACACCGCGGCCCACGCGCTCGAAGCGGTCACGAAGTACCGGCGCTTCCGCCACGGCGAAGCGGTCGCCTACGGCATGCTCGTCGCGGCCGAATTGGGCGTGATGCGCAGAGTGTTCGCCGAACGCGACCGCGACGCGCGTGGCGTCGCTGATCGCCAAGATGGGGCCGCTTCCACCAGTGGCGGACCTGCCCGCTTCAGAGCTCCTTCAGGCGATGACCCGCGACAAGAAGGTGATCGCGGGCACGCTGCACTTCGTGCTGCCGGCCAGCATCGGCTCGACACAAGTGGCCACCGATATCTCGACCGTCGAGCTCACGGCAGCACTGGGGAAAATCGGGATTCGGGGAGGGTGAGAAGGGACCAGGGACACCGTTTCCCTTGTCCCTTCTCCCTTGACATGCGGGGCGTGCCGGCAGCCACGCCCCGCTAATCGATGCGGTGCTCCTTCAGCTTCGTGAGCAGCATCTTGTAGGTGATCCCGAGCAGTTCCGAGGTCCTGCCCTTGTCGTTCTCGGTCTCGCACAGCACCTGCTCGATCTTGTGCTTCTCCGCTTCCCGCAACACTCGCCGGCTCGCTTCCACGAGGCTGCCGCTCAGGTCGATCTGCTCCCAGGGACTCGGCGGCGGCTCGGGCGCGGCGGGGACCGCGAACGTCAGGTTCAGATGACGGGGATGGATGGTGTCGCCGTCAGTGAGGATCACCGCCCGCTCGATGCAGTTCTGCAGCTCGCGGACGTTCCCCGGCCAGTGATACGCCTGTAAGTGCAGGACGGTCTCCGGCGTCAGGACCAGCGACTTCTTGTTCTGGTCGCGGCAGAACCGATCGACGAAGTGACGGGCGAGGATCGGGATGTCGCCGGGGCGTTCCCGCAGCGGCGGAACGGTGATCGGAAAGACGGACAGCCGGAAGTAGAGATCCTCTCGAAAGCGCCGCGCCGCCACCGCCGCCTTCATCCCACGGTTCGTCGCCGCCACCAGCCGGACGTCGACGTTGACCAGGGCGGTGCCGCCGACCCGCTCGAATTGCCGCTCTTCGAGTGCCCGGAGGATCTTGGCCTGCAGCGACATCGGCAGCTCGCCGATTTCGTCGAGAAACAGCGTTCCGCGATGGGCAATCTCGAACTTTCCGAGCTTCCGCTGCACCGCCCCGGTGAACGCCCCCTTCTCGTAGCCGAACAACTCGGTCTCGAGCAGGTTCTCGGGAATCGCGGCACAGTTGATCGCCACGAACGGGGCTTCGGCGCGTGCGCTCAGCGCGTGCAGCGACCGCGCGAACAGCTCCTTGCCGGTGCCGCTCTCCCCCTCGATCAGCACGGTCGTGTCGGTGGTGGCCGCCTTCTGCAGGGAGGCGTATACCTTTCGCAGCGACGGATCCTCCCCGATCATCACCGGCGCGCCCCGCCGCACCGCCAGTTCCTCCTTCATCAGCAGGTTCTCGGTGACGATGCGGCGCTGTTCGAGGGCGCGTCGGATGAGGAGCAGCAGATGATCGGGATCGACCGGCTTCGCCAGGAAGTCCATCGCCCCTTCCTTCATCGCCGACACCGCGTCCTCGATGCTGCCGTACGCGGTCATCACGATCACCGGCACGTCGGGATCGATTTCCTTCGATGCCCGCAGCACCCCAAAGCCGTCGCCGTCGGGGAGGCGGAGATCGGAGAGGACGACCGCCGGCTGTCCCTGCTGCAGGTGCTTGACCGCTTCCGGCTGATCACTCGCCTCGAGCACGGCATACCCCTGACGCTCCAACGCATGCCGGAGCATCGCCCGTAACGAGTCTTTATCTTCGACGAGGAGAATGACGGCGGGAGCGGCCACGCGGGGGGACAGCCGATTCAGCGAAGCCAGCCGGCAGGCACGCTGGCTTTGCGCGCCTCTTCTTCGATGTCGGCGATCGCCTGCTTGCCTTTCTCGACGTCCTGTTTGACGCGCGCGAGCTCGGACAAGGCTTCGGTGCGGTCCTTGCCGATCTGAGAGCGCTGGGCCGGATTGTCGCGGCTGGTGAAGTCCCGGTTGAGCGAGTTGATGCGCGTTTGAAGGGCTTCCGCGAACATCTCGTTCCGCCGCACCGCTTCGCGCGCCGCCGAGATGCGGCCCGCCCACCAGGCTTCGTTCTTCTCTGCTCCGGGCTTGGCGTCCGCCTCGGCTTTGGCGTCGGCCGGCTTGTCGCCGGTGGCGGCCGCCACTGGATCGAGGGGAATGGTGGTTTCAGTGCCGGCGCCGGAAGAGGGCGCCGGTTTCTGAGCCGACGGGGGCAGATCCTTGTTGGTATAGACCTTACCGGACGGGGGCAGCGCCTTGCGGCGCTCGGCTTCTTTCCTGGCCACCTCGCCGAGCGAAGGGGTCTGCGCCAGCGCCGACGCGGCCGGCATCGCCAGCGTCCATGTCAGCGCGACAGCGGCTACTCCAATCCGCCCCACGATCAGCCTCCGACCATTCATCTGCATTGCCAATTGCCTTCGTCGATTATACGCGCTCGGTACTGGACTTATCGGACCTCCCGCCAGTGAAGGATACGGATCCGGTCCGGCACGCCGAGCGCCGGATCACCCGGCTCACGGGCGGCGAGCGCCTCCACGACCCGGCGGAGGCCATCCGGCCGAATCGTCTCCGCCCGAACAACGACGATCCCGTTGAGGTCGGTCGTCCCGTCCGTATCTCCATCCTCCTCATCGTCTTGGACGAACACCACCAGGAAGAGCTGCCCCGGCTGTGGCTGCGGCACCACGGCATCCCACGCGGACCAGAGGTAGGGTCGCCAGACCAGCCCCCGCCGGGCCGGCACCGGGTCGACGGCCGACTCACGCGCCAGCCGGGCGCCCACCGACACCCCGCCACAACAGAGGAACACGGTGCCGCCGGCCACCGCCGCCGAGCCCAGAAAGGGCCCTCGCGACAGGCCCGAACGAATGGCGCCCTGCAGAACCGGCGTCCAATCCGGCAGCTCGCGCAGCTCGGCGACGACCAGGGCGAGTCCGGCGTCCGCCACGTACATGGCCTCGACCCCGTCCTTGAACCTCCCCGAGACGACGGTCTCCACCGAGACGACGGTCGTGGTGCCAATGGCGAGGGCGGAGAAGAGAAAGGTCAAGGTGAGCACGATCAGCAGCGCGCTGCCCGCTTCTCCCCGGCCGTGGGGGGATTCCTTCCGCCTAAAGGCGGAAGCTACGAAGCAGGCGGAAGCGACGAAGAAGGCTGAGGCCATCCCCTCTCCGCTACTCCAGGCCGAGATTCCGTGGCGTCACATCGATCTCCACGGTTCGGTCGGGGACCATGACCGTCTCACGACGCGCGAATCCGGGGTTGGCGAAGTGGACCCCGGCGCCCCGGACAGCCGGGTCGCTGGCCTGGAACCGCAGCGCGATCCGGATCCGGCGCACCCGCAGCAGATCGGCGTCGAATCGGCTGTCACCCCAGCCACACCACGGTCCATCGGTGAGGAGCGGCGCCGTCAGCTCGACGAGCTGGCCGGCCGCACCCAACGCCGGCATCAACGCGCTCTGGTATGAGCCGTCGGCGGCGTACAGACAGTTGGCTTCCCCGCCTGGCGGCTTTGGCCAGACCGGCGGTTCCGCCGCCCCCCAGTACCTCACCCGCATGGCCACAACCTCATCAAAGAGGGGCAGATCCGAGGCGTCGCCGTCGTACACGCGTAAGGCCCGCGCCGAACGGTCGAACGAGAACGATTGGGATTCAACGGCGAGGACTGGCGTGCCGGCCGGGTACGGGGAGGACGGATTGGTGCCGTGGTGGCGGACGGTGAGCACCAGGGCGTCCACCGCCGTGACGGTGAAGACGTCGTACCGTCCGGACGGGTCAACCAGCATCAGGCTCGCGCCCTCTGCGAAGCCGCATGCGGGCAGCGCGCAGCCGCTCCCAGGCGCCAGTTCCAAGGCGGTCGCCCCTGCCACCGCGCCGACGAACAGAACGCCGTGCTCGCTGTCGGCAACGGCTCGAATGACCGAGAAGGCATCCGCCCTGAAGTCGTCCGCGGCGTGCGCGCCGCGCCGGCCGGCTCGACGCGGCACCACCGGCGGCACGCCTCGCATCAGCGCCGTCTTTGCCGGACCGGTCAGGGGACCGGCGCCAGCCTCCCGCATCGCGCGGGACAGGAGATCCGCGGCGACCCGCGCCCGCTGCTGGAGATCCACGCGCGCCGCCGCAGACCTCCATGCCGCTTGTGCGTCCGCCGCCAGCTGGCACGACACGGCGATCACGGCCAGCGAGATCGCCGAACCGATGAGGACTTCGACGAGTGTGAATCCGCGCGCGCACCGGGTGTGGCTCGTCAACGCGCGATCCTCGTGCGAATGGTCTGCAGCCGTGCCGCGCCGTGCCACGCTGTTCCAGCGAGCGGCACGACCAGCACGGTCAGCACCAGCGTGTCGTCCGGGTCCGCTGCATACCGCACGATCGACCAGCGCCTGACGAACGTCGTGTCTGGCGGCGGTTCCGATCCGCCGCCTCGCCAGGTCCCATCGGCGCCGAGGAAATCGACGGCGCCCGGGACATTGCGATCCAGGGAGTCGACCGGCGTCGACTGCAGGCCGGTGCCGCCGGCGGCCGGTGAATCGAGGGACAGGTCGGTGCTGGCATCCGAGTGTCGAGTCCCGGCGGCATCGACCCGCCACTCGAGCGCGGCCAACTGCTCCAGCTTCTGCTGCGCGGCCGCGACCGCGGACGACTGCGCACCGGCCGCCCAGACCGCCTGTCTGGACCGCACGATCAACAGCGCGACACTGGTCGTGATCGCGATGACTACCGCGACGGCGATCAGCGCTTCCAGCAGGGCGGCCCCCGCCGCGCCCTCGCGGGCCGCCTGACATTCCGATCCACAGCTACGTGCCGACATCACCGGCCTGAGAGTGCAACCTGCCAGCCGGCCGGCGAATCGACAAAATGCCGAGGAAAACCAAGACTATTGTGCTGTGCGCCGCTCGAAGGTCGCGAGAACTGCGCACCACGAACGGCGCCAGGGTCGCGGAATCTGCGCTTGTCCGCGCCGTAGCCGCGCAAGCGGCGGGCGGACTTGTCGCGCCGTAGCCGCGTAGCGGCGGAGGCGGACCGCGTCAGCGATCGACGATCGGCAGCGTGAAAGCGATGCGGGCGCCGCCGTCGTGCGCGACCGCGCTCACGCGGCCGTTGTGGGTCACGATGATTTTCTGAACCAGCGGCAGGCCCAGCCCGGTGCCGCGGGCCTTGGTGGTGAAGAAGGGACGGAACATCCGTTCGGCGACCGCCGGCGTCAGTCCCGGGCCGTTGTCGGTGATCGTCACCCGCAGCTGGTTGTGCTCACGATCGATGCTGCCTTCGGCGACGATCCTCGGCGTCACGTGCGCGTCGAGACACGCTTCCAGCGCGTTCCGGAACAGGTTGCTCACCGCCTGTCGCAGCAGCACGTCGTCGCCCTCGACTCGACCGAACTCGCCGCCGATCGTCAGCTCCCCACCCCGCGTCTGGACTTCGGAGCGGATGTCGTCGGCGGCGCGTTCGACAATGACCCCCATGTCGAGGACGCCGAGCGTGAGCTGGGCCGGCTTGGCGAAGTTGAGGAAGTTGGTGACGATCTTCCCGAGCGCTTCGGTTTCGTCGCGAATGCCGGTGACGTAGGGGCGGAAATCCTCGGGCAGGCGCTCCAGATCCGTCAGGCGCGCGTATCCGTGAATCGTGGCCAGGCCGTTGCGGAACTCGTGGGCGATGCCCGCCGTGAGCTCGCCGAGCCGCGCCAGACTGTCCTTCAGGCGCAGCTGATCTTCGAGGTCCATGATTTCGCTCAGGTCGGCGAACAAGCAGATCGCCCCGTAGGCCCGATCCGTCTCGTCGCGGATCGGCGAGACCGTGACGCCCAGGTGGGTCGCGCCGGTCGAGCCCGGAACCTTGACCGTGCGCCGCACCACCGGCTGCGCCTGTGCCAGGCACTCGTCGATCAGCGCCGCCATCTCGGGGGCGCTGACGAGCACCTCATGGTAGGGCCGCGCCGAGTCCTCGTCGGTCAGTCCCAGGAGCCTCCGGCCGGCCGGATTGAGCGTCCGGACGATGCTGCTGAAATCCACGACGAGCAGGCCGGAGGTCAGGCTGGCGACGATTTCATCGCTGAGCCGCTCGGACGCTTCGGCGCGGGCCTTCATCGCGCGCTCCTGCAATCGCAGGTTGTGAAGCGCTTCTTCCATCGCGGAGGTGACGAACGCCGCCTCGCCTCGTTGGGCCGGCGCGCCCTTGGCGAGCCGACGGGCGGCGACCATGAACTGGACGACCGCGTAGGCCAGCACACCCGACAGCGCCGAGACTACGGCAGTGAGGCCGAGGAAAAGGTAAGCGGACTCGTTCATGATGCTCTAGTCGGTAAGGACCCTCCGGCTGCCGGTATTGTCGGTTATATCCCGCCCGGTGGCCGTAAGCGCTCAGACAGAACGTCCGAAGGTCGAGAACCGTAACCCGTGCGCCAGAATGCGACACTGAGCAGCGGGACCAGCGCGACAAACACCAGCATAGAGCGGGGAATGGATCTTGAGTAGGGCAGGGCATGGCTCAACCACCCATTTCGCCGCCGGAGGTTTCGAGGCCACTGGCCTCTCCTCTGGCTGTGGTCGGGCGCGGATCCCCGCCCTCGCGGCCGAGCCTGCTCGGCCGGATCGGGCGCACGCGGCCGGCCGGCGTCGGCTCCGCCGGCTTCACGCTCGTCGAAACCATGATGGTCGTCGCCCTGGTGATGGTGGTGAGCGGCATCGCGATCCCGATCTCGAGGAACATGATCGCGCGCAGCAAGGCCAAGGCCGTGACCATGGAAATGCTGACCTGGTTCGAGATGGCGCGCAATCGCGCGACCGCGGAGCGGCGGAACTTCGAAGTCACCATTAATTCGACCCAGCGGACGATCACGCTCGAGCGCGTCGAGGCGAGCGGCTCGAAGACCCCCATTCTGGTACGCCAACTGCCCGAGAACGTGACGTTCGTGCAGTACAGCGGCGTGGGCGATACGCCCGATCAGTTCGGGGCCGGCTCCGCCATGGATTTCGATGGTCCGGCGCCCTACATGTTCACCAGCGAGGGCATGTTCGTCGACGGCAACGGCGACCCGAGCAACGGCACGCTCTTCATGGGCAAACCGGGGCTGCCCGACACGGGTGCCGCCATGACGGTGTTCGGCACGACCGGTCTCCTTCGCGCGTGGAAGCTCGCGGGAAAGCAATGGCTCAAATGAGCACAGACACTCGACTATCACAGGGCGTTCGGCAGTCGGAGGCCGGATTCAGCCTCATGGAGGTGTTGATCGCCATGCTGGTCCTCACCGTCGGCGTGCTGTCGCTCCTGGGGGTGATTGCGCTTGGCGTCCAGACGGTCGCGGCCTCGTCGCCGATGCTGATCGCCCGCGAAAAGGCGCGTGAAGCGATCGAGAGCGTGCATGCGGCCCGGGATACCGGCGAGCTGGCATGGGGCCGGATTTACAACGTCGCCGACGGCGGCGTGTTCCTCGCGGGCATGCGGGACTTGAGGCTGCCGGGAGTCGACGGTCTGGTCAATACTGCAGACGACGCCATTCAGCCGATCGAATTCCTGCGGCACCCGGGTGCCGACGGCGTCCTCAACAACTCCGACGACATCATCACCCGCCTGGATTCCGCCTCGTTCCAGCGGGAGATCGTCATCACGAATCTCAATCAGGACGGCACGACCACCCTCAACCCGAACCTGAGGCGAATCATTGTCAACGTCCGATACCGCGTCCTCGGCGGCTGGCGGACCTACACGCTGACCACTTACATCTCGAACTATTCATGATCATGAGAGCTCCGACACGGCACCGGGCGGGCGACCGCGGATACTCGCTGATCGAGCTGCTGATCGCGATGGGCCTCACCACGGTGGTGATGGGCGTCACGATGGCTGGACTCAGCGATGCGATGCGCGCCAACGACATGGTGGTGAACGTCACCACCATGAACAACGGGCTGCGCCTGGCGATGGATCTCATGGTGCGCGACATGCTCCAGACCGGATCCGGCCTGGGAAAGGGGCACGCGATTCAGATCCCGTCCGGCGGAACGCTGATCAATCGGCCGGGGCCGCCCGGCCTCCCGAACTACACCAGGCCGGCGACCGAGGTCGCCATTCCGGCGGTGATTCCGGGGCCCGGCCTCGGTCCGACCATCAACGGGGTCGCCACCGACATCATCACGATCCTCACCGCCGACAACAATTTCACGGACGTGCCGCTGTCCGCGGTCGCCACCACCTGGGTCGAAGTGACCGCGGCCACCAACATCGCCACCGGTGTGGATCGCGTCATCGACGGCCAGCTGATGATGGTGACCAAGGGCACGGCGACCACGCTGGTGCAGGTGACCTCCATCGTGGCCGCCAGCCGCCGGATCAATTTCGGCACCGATTCCCTGAACCTGAATCAGTCCGGCACCGGCATCCTCGGCTCGATGGCGGTGCTGAACGCCAGAGCGCCGTCCAGCGCCACATCGAATGCGGCGGCTGCCGCCGCCACCCGAATCACGAGAGTCCGGATGATTTCCTACTATCTGGACAACACCACGACCCCGGGGTCACCGCGGCTGGTGCGGCGCATCAACAACGGACACCCGATCACGTTCAACAACAACCTGGGGACGGCGGTCGCGATCGACATCGAGAACCTGACGTTCAGCTACGACATCAACGACGGCGCCAGCAACCCGAGCAACGTCAGGTTCATCGCGGTGGATCTCACCGCGAGCGGTCCCTGCAATCCCGATCCCTGCGCGCCGACCCAGATCCGCAAGATCAACGTCACGATGACGGCACGGTCGCAGAACGTGAACCAGCCCAAGGCCCGGGTGTTTCGCAACACGCTCAATTCGCAAATCGCCCTGCGCGGCATGGCGCTGGTCAACGATTACCAGTAGACGAAGGCGCAGGCAGGACAACGACAATGAAAGCCGTTTCACAGAACCGCAACAACGAGTCGGGGATGGCGCTGCTCACCGTGCTGCTGGTGATGGTGCTGGTCTCCGGTCTGGCCGCCGGCATGTTCGCGGCGGTCACCATGGAACAGCGCTCGCACGCGATCGACCGCGACCAGACGCAGGTCTACTCCGCGGCCCACGGCGGGCTCGAGAAGCTGACCGCGGATCTCGCGGCGCTCTTCCTGAGCGACTTCAGTCCGAACAAAACCCAGCTGAACGCCCTGACCGCGAGCACCCGTCTGCCCAACATGCCGGGGTTCGAATTCACCGCGCCCGGCGGGGCGGCGGGCTCCGGCTATGCGATTTCCTGGGCGGGCTCGCCGACGAGCGATCCGGTGCCGCTGGCCGACAGCATGATCACGGCCGGCAACTTCTCGGGACTCAAGGGGCAGCTCACCCGCTATGACGTCACCGTCACCGCGCGCTCCAAGGGCGGTTCGGAAGTGCGGCTGCGCCGCGGGCTGCAGACGGTGGCCGTGCCGGTGTTCCAGTTCGGGGTGTTCTCCGACAGCGACCTCACGTTCTTCGGCGGCGACGACTTCGATTTCGGCGGGCGTGTGCACACCAACGGCAACCTGTGGCTGTCGGAATCGGGCGCCGCGACGCTGACGTTCACCGACCGCATCACCGCCTACGGCGACGTCCACCGCCGGTACCTGTCGAATGGACTCGAAGCGTCCACCAACGGCATGAGCGGTCCCGTCAACATTCTCACGGCCACTGGCAACCCCAGCTCCGCGCGAACCCTGAGGTACAGCCCCAACGAAAGCAGTGTCACCAACAATCGAGGGGGCTACTGGAGCGGGACCTCTGCAGCGGACCTGACCGCGTGCGAGGCGCTGACGCCATCGGTGAAGACCGTGCCGTGCTGGATGCCCAACGGCGCGACCCAGAACAGCGGCACCGGGGTGTCGTCGTGGTCGACGGTCTCGGCGGCGTACGCCGGCAATCTCAGCAACCGCCTCACGGGTGCGACCGTGCTCCGCCTGCCGCTCGTGTCACAGGGGGCCCAACCGATCGACCTCATCAAGCGTCCCCTCCCGGGCGAAGCGGCAGCCGGTGTGGTGTTCGGGCAGCGGTACTTCGCCATGGCCAGCCTGCGCATCATGCTGTCCGACCGTCCGGAGGACATCACCAACCTCGCGACGGTGACAACGCACCGCCCCGGTGTTGCTCGATGGCAACTGGAAGGCGACGCCGCCGACCGGGTACGGACCGGTCGATAGCACTCGCGCGCCGATCGCGCGTTCGATGGGCGTGGCCAACCATACCGTCCAGACGGGCACCGGCACGTCGTACTCGAACCCATACGGCCAGGTCCGCGTCACGAGTGCTTCTCTCGTTTCCGGTGCTCTCGATCCGAAGTTCCTGGCGCCGGCGACGATGTCCCTCACATCCACCCTGGGCACCGTGAGCGTGACCAACTGCACGACTCGCACCGCCACCACATTCATCTGCACGGTAGGCGGCGTGGGAGCCACGGCGAATGGCACGCTCTCCGCAGTGCTGCCCTCCGGCCTGACGGTGAGCGCCACGCTGACGGGCGTGGCGATCGCCGCGGGCAGCAGCCGGACGCTCACTCTGGTCAACAACGCCGCCAATCCGCAGCCGACCTCGCGGTTCGCCCCCGGACTCATCTGGGTCAACGCCAGGCCGGTCTCCTGTGAGGGCTACGAGAATCCGAATGCCAGCAGTCAGTATCGTTTCACCAACTGCCGCGGCTTCGGGGCGGTCGGGGACATCACCGGTGCGATATCGTCGCAGGCGACGTCCGACGTCAACAAGGGGCTGATCGGCGGCTACATCAAAATCGAGAAACAGTTTGTGAGCGGGACCACGACGGCCTGGGCCGACGTCACCGCCGACATCCTGAACCTGGGCATCGGCGCGGCGAACCAGGACGGGTATCCCTGCGGCGATCCCTCGCCGAACGCGGTGCTCCGGATCCAGCGCCTGCGCGACAACGGCAACACCGGCGCCGCAACGGTCCAAGCCGGCTGTCCCTACGGGCCAAGCGGGGCGGGTTCTCCAACGGGGACACTGGGGACGAGTCAGAACGCGCACGACTGGTGGCCCAACGCCCTCTACGACACACGCGAGGGAACCTACCGTCCTGGAGTCGCCACGACCGGCATATCGCTTGGCGGCGTGATGGGCTATATCGCGCTCGACGTGAACAATCTGAAAAAGTGGCTGGCGGGCGCGACCGGGTTTGGCACGGCCGGCACGAACACGCTCAACGTCAACGGCTACATCGTCTATTTCTCCGACCGGCGGGGCGATCACAACGAGAACATCACCGGGGATCCGGAGACCGGCCAATACGGCTTCGAGAACGTCGTCAATCCGCCGGCGGCGGACGGCAGCCCGACCGCGGCCGGGACGGCGATACTCGAGACCGGAGAGGACTTCAACGGCAACAACACGCTCGATCGTTGGGGCGAGACACCGCATATCGCGGGTATCCTCGACAACGCACTGACCCAGATGACGACCTGGACCGGGAGCGGGTACAACGCGCCGTTCGACAGCACGGCCCGCCCCTGGCTCACGATCTCGGCGGCCAATGCCGCCCAGGCGAGGATGAATCGGCAGGTGCTGTTCCGTCGCGCGCTCAAGCTCGTCCGCGGCGGCATCGGCATCGACGGCAGCGGTGTGACCTCGATGCCGGCCAACGGCTTGACGGTCGCTTCGGAAAACCCCGTCTACGTCCAGGGCAACTACAACGCCAGCAACAATCCGGTGGGTGTAACGGAATCGCACGTGCCCGCAGCCGTCATCGCCGATGCCGTGACGATTCTCTCCAATAACTGGAGGGACGACTTGTCGTTCGAGAATCCGAATTCACTCGACCAATCGGCCGGCCACGACGACGGGGTATCGATTCGCGGTCGTCACCGGAAAGTCGCTCTCCTTCCCGTGGCCAACCGCGGGCACCCCGCAGTTCCTCTTCGGCACGGACGGCGGCGCCGGCAACTTCCTGCGGATGATGGAGAACTGGCGAATCGCGAACGTCGACCTGAACTACGTCGGCTCGATGGTCAGCCTCTACTTCAGTCAGCAGGCGACGGGGACGTTCAAGTACCACTCGACCACGCCCACGGTCTACGACTACGCCGACCGGAACTTCAAGTTCGACGACGAGTTCCTGCAGCCGGCGCTGCTGCCGCCAGGGACGCCGATGTTCCGCGACATCAACCTGCTGACGTTCAGGCAGATACTTCGGCCTAATCAGTAGAGTCTCGAATCCCTAATCCCTAATCCCTAATCCTGAAATCCCTAGTCCCGACTCCCTAATCCCGAATCGCTAGTCCGGACTCAGGTCAGGAGTAGCGGCCTTTAGTTCACGAGGATTCGTGGACTTGGGCGATTCGGGACGTGGTTGGGATTTGGGATTTGGAGCTTGGGATTAGGGATTCGAGATCAGATCGCCCGCGTATAGCCCCGCGTACCAGGCGACCAGGCGGTCGCCCATCAGCGAGGCCAGCAGCGCGGCGGCGGCCAGGAAAGTGCCGTACGGGAGCGCGTATTTCATGTCGCCGCGCCGTGCGGCGATCACGGCCATCCCGATCACCGAGCCGGTCACCGACGAGAGCACGAGCGTGACGAGGACCAGCTTCCACCCCAGGAACGCGCCGATCATCGCCAGCATCTTCAGATCGCCGCCGCCCATGCCCTCCTGCCCCGAGTAGCGGAAGTAGGCGGCCGCGATCGCCCACAGCACCCCCCACCCGAGAATCGCGCCCAGAATCGCGTCGACGATGCCCGGCGGAACGATGATGCTGAGGATGAGCCCGACCGCGATGCCCGGCAGCGTGATCTTGTCCGGCAGCAGATGGTGCTCGAGGTCGATCGCGAAGAGTGCGATGAGCGCGCACGCGAACAGCACCCGCACCGCCATCAGCAGCGTCCAGCCGAAGACCCACCAGTGCAGCAGGAACACCGCCATCGTCAACAGTTCGACGATGGGATACCGGATGCTGATCGGCGACCCGCACTTGCGGCAGCGTCCCCGCAACAGCGCCCAGCTCAGGACCGGGACGTTGTCGAACCACCGCAACTCATAGCCGCACCCGCTGCATCGCGAAGGGGGCGTCACGACCGACGTCCCGCGCGGCAGGCGATGAATGACCACGTTCAGGAAGCTGCCGATGCAGAGCCCGACGAAGGCAAAGGTGATCAGGGCAATAGTTTCGTAGGGCTCCGCGAACGCCAGGTTCATTTCGACTCCAGGGTGCGGGGCAGCGGAAACAACTGTGACTTGCGCGACACGGTGGCGGCGCCGGTCCCCGGATCGATCTCGAACGGCACGCCCGTTTTATCGACGGGTACTCCCCGCAGCGCACCGCGGCCGATCAGCCACTGCCAGGAGTAAGGCGTACCGGGTGGGGGCGGGTTGCGGGCGATGACCGGACGCAGCTTCTCGAGAAAATCCAGCGCGTCCAACTGGAGCAGCGTGCGCCCCGCCATCTCACGCAGCCAGCGTTCCTCCGACTTCATGAGCTGCTGAAAGAGGAACCGGGCGGAGGCGCGATCGCCACCCTCGATCAGCATCGACGCGGCCACCGGCTCGAGCCAGCTGGGGGCGCCGGGCTGGGCCGCCGCCTTCCGGAACCACACCGCCGCGGCCTTCGGGTCCTGGAATTGCCAGTAATGGACGAAGGCGATGTCGTGGTAGTAGCGCCAGTTTCCCGGCTGCGCGGCGATGCCTTTGTCGAGCAGCGCGACCGCCAGATCCGGCCGCCCCGGTCCGCCGGGATAGCCTTCGCTCAGGAAGATCGCCCCGAACCGGTAGGCGATCGTGAAGAAGGGATCGAGCGAGGTGGTGAGGTCGAGCAGCGGATACAAGCAGCTCGTATCGCCGCCGTCCATCGCGCGACAGCCGATCGCCGCCGTAATGCTGCAGCGCCCGGATCCAGTAGACGTCGGCCGCCAGCGCGTCGAACGACAGCGCGATCCGCCGGAGCGTCGCCGGCGACCTGGACGTAGAGGAACGCCCGGTTCTGCAGCTCCTCACGCGGGTAGGCGCGGTCGCGGACCAACTGCAGCGCGATCGCCGCGCCAAAGGCCGCGACCGCCAGCGCCAGTCCCACGAGACGGCGGCGTGGGTCGGTCACTTGAAGTCCCGTCTGGCGAACACCAGGACCGACGCCATCAGGAGCCCGGCGATGTAGGCGAACCCGTAGCCCGTGGTCGCCGCGAGATAACCGGCGGCCACCGGCAGTCCGTGTACGACCTCGGTCTTGACGTCGAAGGCCGAGAAGTCGGGCAGCGCGTGGTAGACGCCGCGGGCCAGCCACACCGCCGGGCGCGACTCGACGATGCGATCGAAGTTCTTCAGGTCGGTGTTGAAGTGGCCGACGATGAAGATGCCGAACGTCAGGGCGGCGGCGAGCAGCGGCGTCGAGAAGGTGGAGAAGAACAGCGCGATCGCCGTCACGATCATCAGCTCGACGAAGATCAGTCCGACCGCCTTCAGCAGCCGGGGGTCGGTCCCGGGAGCGTCCCAGGCGGCGCGCGCCTGCGGCGTCTGGAGGTAGGTGAGGACGGCGAGTGCGGCATAGAGCGCCACCGTCATCACCGCGACGTTCACGGCCAGCGTCAGCACCAGACCGGCGTACTTGCCGACGATGAACTGCGGACGGCTGATGGGCTTGGCCAGCAGCGCGTAGATGCTGCGGCGCTCCACCTCCTTCGACACCAGGCCGATCCCGATGAAGATCGCGATGAACAGCCCGAACACGGCAATCGCCGCGAGGCCGAGATCCTTGATGATCTTGACGTCCTGCCCGGCGGTGAGCTTACCGAGCAGAAAGGAGGACGCGATCAACAGGACCGCGAACAGCACCAGGTTGTAGGGAACGCGATCCCGCACCGACTCCTTGAAGACACTGACGGCAATCCAGCTAATGGCCCGCATCCGGCCCTGCCTTCCCGGCGGCGCGCGCCCCTTCCCCGACCTCCGCCACCCGCCGGACGAAGAAGTCCTCGAGCGTGTCCCGCAGCGGATTGAGCGAAATCAGCGTCGCGCCGGTGCCGATCAGCTCCGACAGCAGCTCCTGGGGCGCAGCCTGGAGCGGCAGCTCGAGGGCGTAGCGCTGCGGCGAGATCTCGGTCGCCTTCTCGACCTGCGATCCAATCCGGGCGAGCACTTCCGGCCGGAGATCGGCGATCACCAGCTCCCAGCCGCGGACCTGGAACGCCAGGATGTCGCTGAGGCGGCCGCTCGCGGCCAGCCGGCCCCCGGCCACCACGGCGACCCGGCTGCACAGCGCTTCCGCGTCGGCGAGGATGTGCGAGCTGAAGAACACGGTGCGTCCCTGATCGCGCAGCTCCAGGATCAGCGAGCGGACGTCGCGGCGGCCGAGCGGATCGAGGCCGGACATCGGCTCGTCGAGGAACACCACCTCGGGATCGTTCAGCAGCGCCTGCGCGATCCCGACCCGCTGGATCATGCCTTTCGAATACTTGCGCAGCTGCTGGCGCCGCCGTTCCGGGCCGATGCCGACCCGCTCCAGCAGCCGCGCGGCGCGGCTGCGAGCGTCCGTCAACGAGTAGCCGAACAGGTGCCCGAAATACTCGAGCAGCTCCTGCGCGGTGAGGTAGTCGTAGAAGGAGGGATTCTCCGGGAGGTAGCCGATCCGCTGCTTCGCTGACACGTCACCGACCGGCCGCCCCAGAATCTCCGCGTGCCCCGAGGTCGGGAAAATCAGCTGCATCAGCAGCTTCAAGGTCGTCGTCTTGCCGGCGCCGTTCGGTCCGAGAAAGCCGAAGACCTCGCCGGGCTGGACCTCGAGCGTCAGGCGATCGAGGGCGCGATACGGACGCTTCCGCCAGAAGCCGACCTGGTAGTCCTTGGTGAGGTCCTCGATGCGAATCGCAGCGGCCATGCGGCAAAAGAGTAAACGCTCAGGCGCCGGAGTGTGCCGCCGCGTGCGGGCGGCGGATCGGATGGCGATGACCTACGGCTGACGCCTCAGCTCGTGCTCGATCGCGAGCTCGAACAGCATCGGCGGCATCATCCCCGCAATCACCCGCCCGTTGATGAAGAAGGTCGGCGTCGACTTCGCTCCCAGCAGGGCGCCCAGCCCGGCGTCGGTCCGAACCAGGGTCAGCGCCCGCGCATACCGCGCGTCGAAGTCGGTGATGCCGGCCACCGACGCGGCGGCTTTCTTCACCGTCTCCGGCGTCAGCGACGGCTGATTGGCGAAGAACCATTCCTCGAGCTTATCGGCCGTTCCCTTCGACTGCGCCATGACCACCGCCGCGGCCGCCTCGCACGACGCCAGGTGCAGGTCCCCGCCGACGGCGGCGTTGCACTCCCGTTCCAGCGGGAAGTGCTTGACCACGAACTTCACCTGCTTCGACGCGGCGTACTTCGCAAAGATGGGCTTGTAGTCGTAGAACGACTGCCGGCAGGGGGGGCACTGGTAATCGTTGAACTTCACCACCAGCACCTTCGCGCCATCGGCGTCGAGCGGCACGTTGACCTTGGGCAGCGACTCGTAGGACCGGATGAACTCGGCTTTCTGCTGATCGGTCAGCTGCGGCGCCTGGGCCCGGCCGATGCCGGTCCTGGCGGCGGCAATGCCTGTCGGCACCGTGGTGAGCGCAGCGATGCCGGTCACCGACACCATGATCAGGAACACCAGCGGAGCGCGGCCGAAGGCGGCGGCGCGACTCCTGCCAGGGCGGCACACACGGGTCATAAGCAAAACATGTTACTTGATTTCGCGGCCGTGACCGGGCACGCCGGACTCAGGCATGTCCTCGAAAAAGCTCGCGACATCAGCGTAGATCACGCGGTCCGTGTTGGTGCCGTAGAAGGTGTTGCCGGTGACGCCCGGCAAGAGCGGATCGGCGGCGACCCGATATCGATCGAGCGGCACCTCCCCGGTGCACGTCTGATCCCCCTCGGTGGTCGGCGTGCCGGTCATCTCGACCCGATACCCGCTTTTCTCGAGCGGATCCGAGGCCGCGAGGTCCGCGCTGATGAACCCGTGTTCGAAGCCGGGGATAGGTGTGCCGAGCGCGGCAAGGTTGGGGGCGTAGCGGTTCTTCCCGCAGGTCTGCATGAACAGGAACTGCGCCTGGTTGATCGCGGTCAGGGCAGACACGGCGGACGTCTCGGCGGTGCGGATGCGCGCCTGACGGTAGCCGACCATGCCGACCGTCGCCAGGACTGCCACGATCGCGAGAACGACCAGGAGCTCGATGAGAGTGAATCCACCGGATGAGGCACGGCGCACGGCGTCAGCTTACTGTAAGGACGACGACGACGGACCGCCGGCCGGGACTAGCGAACCGGCGTGCCGCCGCCGCCTGGCGCCATCTCGGCTTCGGTCGGCGCCACGCCGGACGTATCGACGAAGAGGACGGACGTCGTGCTGGACGCGAACGCCCTCCGGCCAGTGACGCCGGCGGTCACGGGCACGGCCGTGCTGTAGAACCCGGTGCGCGTAATCGTGCCGTTGCAATCGGCCAGTCCGCCGAGTGAGCCGGTCCCCGCCTGAAGGGTGATGCGATACCCGCTCTTCTGCGACGGATCGGCGGCCAGGTCCGGCGAAATGAACGCGTGGGTACTGCCCGGGCACGGCGTGGCCAGCGTCGCCAGCAGGATCGCGTAGCCGCCGCCGCCGCTGGCGAAGTAGGCGGCCTGCGCGCTGTTGACGGACCGCAGCGATCCCATCGCCGCGCTTTCGTCGGCCGTCATCCGCGCCTTGAGCAGGCCCGGCACGGCGATCGCCGCGAGGACCGCAACGATGGCCACGACAACGAGCAGCTCGATCAGCGTGAAACCGGCGTTGCGCGTCGATGCCGCGTCGGTGTGTCTATCTTGGCCGGTCATGTCATCCTCGAAGAAGGGACGGTGAGAAGCTGTTCCGTACAGAAAAAAGAGGATGCCCGTATACCGAGCATCCTCTCCGAGAGTGCGCCTTGCGGCGGGTTACTTGAGGACGTTCGCGGTCACGAGGTCAGCCGCGACGAGCGCGGTCACCCCGTTCAGCGAGTAGATGGCGCCGCCAGCGTTCGACGCGAACGCGCGTCCACCGGTCGAATTCGACAGCGGCGTGGCGTTGGCCAGGTAGTCCGAGTACGTGGCCACGTCGGCCGTGTGGCAGCTGGTGATCGCCGCGTCAGCGCCGACGGCGGCCATCGTCACGGTGTAGCCGCTCTTCACGTTGCTGGCCGCCGCGAGGTCCTGGGAAATGAACCCCTGGGTGCCGCCCGCGCAGGCCTGCACCAGAACGTCGAGCGTGCCCGCGTAGGTGCCGCTGTTCGACGAGCTGAACGCCGCCTGGGCGCTGTTGATGGCGCGCATGGAACCGATGGCCGACGACTCGTTACCCGACATGCGGGCGCGGAGAAGGCCGGGAACCGCGATGGCCGCGATGATGCCGATGATCGCGACGACGATCAGCAGTTCGATAAGCGTGAAACCCTTCTGGTTGCGAATCTTCATGACGGTGCTCCTAAAGAAAAATCGTTTTGGCCGTTTGGACTGTCAGTGCTGAGGTCGGTCTCAACTGGCAGTGCCCAGCGGCCGACGCACCGGATAAAGCAACCGTGATGCCAGGACTGATGCCGCGCGCAAAGCACTGACCAAATGCTTTATTCGCAGGTAGTTAGTGCGTACTCGACACCAGGTATTTGTACCGGATGCGTTGCCAATTTTCGGCCATTGACAATTCCTGTCAATCGACGCTGCCAGTTTCTGTCATCCCACCCACGAACGGGAGCGGATCGCGAAGGCCGGCCGGTCAGAGACGCTGTCAGGGACGGGGGAATGTTGAACCGGTGCGGGTCGGGGTGCCGTTGCAATCGAGGAGGCCGACAACCGAGGCGTCGGCCGCCTGGAGCATGATGCGAGACCCGCCGTGCAGCGAGGGACGCTGTTCGGTACAGAAAAAGAGGATGCCCGTGTGTGCGGGCATCCTCTCCGAGCGTGCTTGCTGATGCGGCGAGTTTACTTGAGGACGTTCGCGGTGACCAGGTCGGCCGCGACGAGCAGGACGATCCCGTTCTTCGCGTAGATGGCGCCGCCAGCGTTCGAGGCGAACGCGCGTCCACCGGTCGAATTCGACAGCGGGGTGGCGGTGGCCATGTAGTCCGAGTAGGTGGCCACGTCGGCCGTGTGGCAGCTGGTGATCGCCGCGTCAGCTCCGACGGCGGCCATCGTCACGGTGTAGCCGCTCTTCACGTTGCTGGCCGCCGCGAGGTCCTGGGAAATGAACCCCTGGGTGCCGCCCGCGCAGGCCTGCACCAGAACGTCGAGCGTGCCCGCGTAGGTGCCGCTGTTCGACGAGCTGAACGCCGCCTGGGCGCTGTTGATGGCGCGCATGGAACCGATGGCCGACGACTCGTTACCCGACATGCGGGCGCGGAGAAGGCCGGGAACCGCGATGGCCGCGATGATGCCGATGATCGCGACGACGATCAGCAGTTCGATGAGCGTGAAACCCTTCTGGTTGCGAATCTTCATGACGTGTGCTCCTACAAAGAAATCGTTTGGCCGGTGGACTAGGCGAGTTCCGAGGTCGTGCCCAGCGGCCGACGCTCGGTATACAGCAACCATGGTGCCACTCCTAGCCAACCCCACAAGAATATGCAACTGCTTTAGTTTGTTGCGTTTGTGCCGATCTTCACACTCGACATTTCACGCTGACCAGCTGCCAATTTTCGGCCCGGTGACAATTCCTGTCAATGGACCCTGCCAGTTTCTGTCGGCTGAACAGGGAGGATCGCCGATCACTTGATATGGACGACCCGCGAGGGAAACTGGACGGGCGCGCCGCGAATTGACAACCGCAACCGCGGTTGACGTTGAGACGCTATTGGATGTTGTACTTCTTCAGCAGGTACCTGAACTGACGGAAGCTCAGGCCGAGGAGCTCGGCGGCGTTCTTCTTGACCCCGTTCGCACGTCGCAGCGCCTCCATGATGTATTCGCGCTCGATGCCCTGGACGTGCTGCTCGAGGTCGAAGCCGCCCGCCAGAGTTCGATCTTCGGCGTTCGGCGCGGCGGTCACGGTCGCGGGTGCGCCCGAGGAGGCCCGCACCGGTTCCGGCAGACTCTCGGGCAGCACGGCGGGCGTGCGCTCCAGCGCCACCGCGCGCTCGATCGCATTCTCGAGCTCGCGGACGTTGCCGGGCCACGAGTAGCTGCGCAGGCTGGTCATCGCGGCGCCCGAGATGCCCTTGATGTCCTTCTTCATCTGCACCGCGTACTTCTCGACGAAGTGCTCGGCCAGCGCCTGGACGTCGTCCTGGCGCTCGCGCAGCGGCGGCAGCTTCACCGGGATGACGTTGATCCGGTAGAAGAGGTCCTCGCGGAACTCCCCGTCCGCCACCATCTTCGCCAAATCGCGATTGGTGGCCGCGATGATCCGGATATTCGCCTCGACCTCTTCGGTGCCGCCGAGCCGGCGGAACTTGCGCTCCTGCAGGACCCGCAGCAGCTTGACCTGGGTCATCGGGCTCATCTCGCCGATTTCGTCGAGGAAGATGGTCCCCTTCTCGGCGACCTCGAGCAGCCCCTTCTTGTTCGTGTCGGCGCCGGTGAAGGCGCCGCGCATGTGGCCGAACAGCTCCGACTCCAGCAGCGTGTCGGGCAGCGCGCCGCAGTTGACCGCCACGAACGGCCGGTCGCTCCGCGACGAGCGCGCGTGCACGGCGCGCGCGACCAGCTCCTTGCCGGTGCCGGATTCGCCGGTGATCAGCACGGTGCTGCCGGTCGGCGCGATCGTCTCGATCAGGTCGAAGACCGCCACCATCGAGGAGCTGCTGCCGACGATGTTGGCGAACTTGTGCGGGGTGCCGATCTGACGCTTCAGCAGCACGTTCTCCTGCTGCAGCCGCTTCCGCTCGAGCTCCTTGCGCACCCGCAGGCGCAGATCGTTGACCGCGTTCGGTGACTTGTGAACGTAGTCGGCTGCCCCCAGCCGCAGCGCATCGACCGCCGTGTCGGTCGAGGCGAAGGCGGTCATGATGATGCTGATGATCCCCGGATCGATCCGCTTGGCTTCGCGCAGCACGTCGACGCCGCTCATCTCAGGCATCCGGATGTCGGTGATCAGGACATCGACCCGCTCCCGCTTCAGCGTCTCGACCGCCACCTTGCCGTCGGACGCGAGCAGCACGTCGTAGCCGTCGCGCCGCAGCACGATCGACAGCAGCTCGCGCATCGACCGTTCATCATCCACCACCAGCACGCGCGCGACCGGCGTCGTCGAGGTCGCGCTCTCCGAATCGGGAACCTGGATATCGATCGGCATCACTTCTACTTGACCGCGGCACCGGCGGCCGCCGGGAATCTCACGAGCACGGTCGTTCCCGCGCCCTTCGTCGAATTGACCTTCACTTCACCGGAGTAATCGCTGACGATCCGGTGCACCATGGCGAGCCCCAGCCCGGTTCCGCGCTCGAAGCCGCCGCGGAACGGCTGAAAGATTTCCTCCATCTCCTCCGGCGCAATCCCGACCCCCTCGTCCGACACGCTGATCACCACGTGAGGCGAATCGTCGGCCGGCGGCGTGACCGCGAGCGTCAACGTGCCGCCGTCGGGCATGGCCCGAAGCCCGTTGGTGGCCAGGTTCCAGACGATCTGCCGCAGCTGGCCTTCGTCGGCCTGGAGCATGACCGGCTCGGCTGGCACGTCGACCGCGATCCGGTGCAATTCGCTCCGCTCGGCACTGTTCTGCAGCAGCGTCGCGGTGTCGGTGATGATTTGACGGACGTCCATGTGCCGCATCGACTGCCGCTGCGGCCGCGCGTAGGCCAGAAAGCTGCGGATGGTCTCGTTCAGCCGCTCGGACTCCCGAATCACGATGTCCATGAGCTGGCCCTGCTCCTCGGTGAGCGGCAGCTCTCCGCGCAGAATCTGGATCGACCCGGACATCGACGCCAGCGGGTTGCGGATTTCGTGGGCAATGCCCGCCGCCATTTCCCCGACCGCCGCCAGCCGCTGCTGCACCCGGGCCTCGCGCTCGAGCTTGCGCGACTCGGTGACGTCCTGAAACGTCAGGATGAAGCCGGTCTCGCCGCGCGGCGTCATCAACGGGGCCGCGCTCAACCCCACTTCGATCTGTCGGCCGTCGCTCCTCGAGAATCCGTACTCGACGCGCGTCTGCTTGGGACGCCCCGCCGCCGGCCCGAAGAGTCCCGCCAGCGACGCTGGCAGCTGCAGTACCGTCGCCGCGTCCTCCCCGATCACCTGCTGCGCGGGCAGTCCGACGATCGCCTCGGCGGCACGGTTGAAGGTCGCCACTCTGCCGGACAGGCCGGTCGTCGCGAGGCCGCTCGTCAGGCTGTCCACCACGTGCCGGCTGAACGCCTGGACGTCCGCCAGCTCGCTGGACGCGCGTTGCAGCTGGGCGTCCGCCCGGCGCAATCCTTCCGCCAGATAGCCGGTCAGCACGGCCACCGCAAAGAATCCGAAGACGTTCAACCCGACCGTGAAGAGCGCGACCCGCAGCGGCGGAAGGTCCTGCGCGACCACCACGACCGGCAACACCGGCGTCCCGAAGTACTGGGCCAGCACGATCCCGGTGTAGAGCACCGAGCTGAGCGTCCCGACCATCATGCCGCCGCGCCAGGACTGGAGCGTGCTCGCCGCGATGATCGGCAGCGCGTACAGCGTCGAGAAATAGCTGTTCACGCCGCCGGTCAGATACACGATTGCCGAGACGATCGCCGCGTCGGCGGCCAGCTGGAAGTCGACCACCCACCACCGCCGCTCCGCCTGCCGCAGCGTGAGGCTGTAAACGACGGTCAGCGCAAAGGTCAGTCCGACCAGGAAGAAATACGGGTCGACCGCCAGCGCCCCCGGCGACTGGATCTGGATCAGCACCGCCGAGCCGAGCAAGAGGGTAATCACGGCGGCCCGCGCCGTGATTAGCCAGAGCAGCTTGCGTCGGAGGGTCGGCATCGGCGCGGCCGTCACGTGCTCAGCCCGTCAGCTTCGAGATCAAGTCGAAGATCGGCATGTACATCGCGATGACGATGCCGCCGACCACCACGCCGAGGAAAGCAATCATCACCGGCTCCATCAGGGTCAACAGCCCGGCGACCGCGGTGTCGACTTCCTCCTCGTAGAAATCGGCGATCTTCGACAGCATCGCGTCGAGCGCGCCGGTCGTTTCACCGACGTTGATCATCTGAGTGACCATCGACGGGAACACCCCGGTCTCCTTCAGCGGTCCGGACACGGTTTCCCCGCGCTCGATCCCGCTGCGCGTGACCATGATGGCGTCTTCGATGATGGCGTTGCCCGCGGTCCGGGCGGTGATGTCGAGGCCGTCCATGATCGGCACGCCCGAGGACAGCAGCGTCGACAGCGTCCGGCAGAAGCGCGCGACCGCGACCTTCTTGAGGATGTCGCCGAGCACCGGCAGCTTCAGGCAGATCCAGTCGATCATGCGGCGGCCGTTGTCGGTGGCGTAGTACGTCTTGAGCGCCCAGCCGATGGCCGCGCCCGCCACGATCAGAATCCACCCGTAGGACACCAGGTTGTCGCTCGCCGCGATGACGATGCGGGTGGGCAGCGGCAGCTGCGCGCCAAGACCGGAGAACAACTGGGCGAACGTCGGGATGACCTTCCACAGGATGGCGGCGACCACCACCACGGCGATCACGACCACCGCGATCGGATAGATCATCGCGGACTTCACTTCCCCCTTCAGCTTGACCGACTTCTCGATGTAGGTCGCGAGCCGCTTGAGGATGGTGTCGAGAATACCGCCGGCTTCGCCCGCCGCGATCATGTTCGAGTAGAGCGTGTCGAAGGTCTTCGGATGCTTCTTCATGGCGTCGGCCAGCGCCGCGCCCGCCTCCACGTCCTCCCGGGTCTTGAGGATGACGCCCGAGAAACCCTTGTGCGGCTCCTGCTTGCCCAGGATGTCCAGACACTGCACCAGCGGCAGGCCGGCGTCGATCATCACCGAGAACTGGCGGGTGAAGATCGCCAGGTTCTTGGACGGGACCTTGACGCCCCCCTTCTTGGCGGCCTTGGGCTTGGCCTCGGCTTTCGCCTTGACGGCCTTGATGGCGTCGATCTTGGTGATCTGGATCTGCTGGCGGCGCAGCGCCGCCACCGCGGCATCCATGGAGTCCGCGATGTGCTCGCCGTTCACCGTCTGTCCGGCCCGCGTCCGCCCTGCGTAAGCAAATGTCGGCATAAAGGTCCTTCGCTCTCAGAAGACAGGAAACAGAAGACAGGAGACAGAAGACTGGGAGATTGCAGCCCCGTTTTCTGTTTTCTGTTTTCTGTCTTCTGTCTCCTGTCTCCTATCTCCTGACTACAACTACCTACCGTCCCACTGGGGCCCGCGGCGGGAGGCCGGAGCCGGGGCGGTTGTGCATCCCGGCGCCTGCGACCACGCCGGCGCCGCGCGCGATCATCTGTTCCAGTTCGTCCTTGAGCGCCGACTTCTCCATCGCCGCTTCGATCGTGATCAGCCGCTTCTGATACAGCGTGGCCAGGCACTGGTTCATCGTCTGCATCCCCAGCTTTTCCTGGCCGGTCTGCATCGCCGAATAGATCTGGTGCACCTTGTCGTCGCGAATCAGGTTCCGGATCGCCGGATTCGGCACCATGATCTCGAGCGCGACCACGCGCCCCTTGCCGTCCGACTTCGGCACCAGCGCCTGACAGACGACGCCCTCGAGCACCAGCGAGAGCTGGGTCCGGATCTGCCCCTGCTGGTGCGCCGGGAAGACGTCGATGATGCGGTTGATGGTCTGGGCCGCCGAGTTGGTGTGCAGCGTCGCGAAGGTCAGATGGCCCGTCTCGGCGATGCGCAGCGCCGACTCGATCGTCTCCAGGTCGCGCAGCTCGCCGATCAGGACGACGTCGGGGTCCTCGCGGAGCGCGGCGCGCAGTGCGGCGGTGAAGCCGTGGGTGTCGGAGTGCACCTCGCGCTGGTTGACCAGGCAGCTCTTGTGCTGGTGCACGAACTCGATCGGGTCCTCGATGGTGAGGATGTGCTCGTGCCGCTCGGTGTTGATCTTGTCGATCATCGCCGCCAGCGTCGTCGATTTGCCGCTGCCGGTCGGACCGGTGACGAGCACCAGGCCGCGCGGCCGTTCGGCCAGGGTCGCGACGACCTGGGGCAGGCCGAGCTCGCCGAACGTCTTGATGATCTCGGGAATCACCCGATACACCGCCGCCACCGAGCCGCGCTGGTTGAACAGATTGCAGCGGAAGCGCGCGATGTTACGGATGCCGAACGAGAAATCGAGCTCGAGGGTTTCCTCGAACCGCTTCTTCTGCGCGTCGGTCAGCACGCTGTAGGCCAGCGCCTTGGTATCGGCCGGCCCCAGCACCGGCAGTTCCAGCGGACGCAGATGTCCGTGGACGCGAATCTGCGGCGGCGTGTTGGTAGTGATGTGCAGGTCCGACCCGTGGTTGTCGACCAGCGTCTTGAGCAGTTCCGGTAGTGTCGCCATGTTCGTTTTTACCTGAAGCTTTCAGCGTCCAGCTCGCAGCCGTCAGCTTTGAGCCCAGTGTGTCCTTGGTTGTGTCGCTTCGTTCTGACCGCTGACAGCCGAATGCTGACAGCGGTTGCCTACTTCACCGTCTCTCGTGCCACTTCCTCGATCGTCGTCACGCCTTCCATGACCTTCCGGAGGCCGCTGCGACGGAGCGTGATCATGCCTTCATCGACCGCCTTGCGCTTGAGCTCCAGCGACGAGGCGCCGACCAGGATCAATTCGCGCAGCTCTTCGCTGATCTCCATCACTTCGTAGAGGCCGACCCGGCCCTTGTACCCGGTGCCGTTGCAACGCTCGCACCCTTTGCCGCGCTTCGGCATCACCGTCTTCGACTCTTCCGGCGTGAAGCCGGCAGTGGCCATCGCCTCGGGCGGGTGCGGGTGGTCTTCCTTGCACTGGGTGCAGATCCGGCGGACCAGCCGCTGCGCGCAGATCAAGTTCACCGAGCTCGCGACCAGGAACGGCTCGATGCCCATGTTCATCAAGCGGCTGATGGTGCCCGGCGCGTCGTTGGTGTGCAGCGTCGACAGCACGAGGTGGCCGGTGAGCGAGGCCTTGACCGCGATCTCCGCGGTCTCGAAGTCGCGGATTTCGCCGACCAGGATGATGTTCGGGTCCTGCCGCAGGAACGAGCGCAGGGCGGCGGCGAAGTTGAGGCCGATATTGTCCCGGACCTGGACCTGGTTGACCCCGACCAGGTTGAACTCGACCGGGTCCTCGGCGGTCATGATGTTGGTCTCCATCGTGTTGATCTTCGCGATGGAGGAGTACAGGGTATTGGTCTTGCCGCTGCCGGTCGGGCCGGTGACCAGCACCATGCCCCACGGCTTGGAGATGGCATTCTCGAGCTTCGCGAGCGATTCGGACTCGAAGCCGAGCTTGGTCATGTCCAGCATCAGCTTGTCCTTGTCGAGCAGACGGAGGACGATCTTTTCACCGAACAGCGTGGGCAGGCAGGACACGCGGAAGTCGATTTCCTTGGTCGCCCCTTCGACCGCGAAGCGGATCTTGATGCGGCCGTCCTGCGGCAGCCGCTTCTCGGCGATGTCCAGCTTCGCCATGATCTTCATGCGTGAGGTGATGGCGTCGCGGAACTTCATCGGCGGCGCCATGACGTTGTAGAGAATGCCGTCGATGCGGAACCGCACCCGGAACTCCTTCTCGTACGGCTCGATGTGAATGTCGCTCGCGCCCTTCTGGATCGCCGACATCAGCATCAGATTGACGAGACGGATGACCGGCGCTTCCCCGCCCTGCTTCTCGAGCGACGACACGTCGATCTGGTCGAGCTCCTCGAGCACCTCGACGTCGTCGTCGACGATCGACGCGCTTTCCTCGAGCGCCTTGGTGACCATCTCGAGGGTCGCGGCGCTGTTCAGGTTGGCGGAGGCCGCCGTCGGTTTCTTCTCGACTTTCTTTTCCGGCTTCTTCTCGACGCGCGGCGGGGCCGCGGCGGCGTAGTAGCGGACAATCGCATCGCTGACCGCGGTCTCGGAGGCGACCACCGGCTCGACGTTGTAGCCCGTCATGAACTTGATGTCGTCCATGGCGAACACGTTGGTCGGGTCGGTCATCGCGATGGTGAGGGTCGCGCCGGACCGGCTGAGCGGAACGATCTGGTACTTGTGAGCGGTTTCGGACGGGATCAGCTTGATGACCGCGGGGTCGATCTCGAATTGCGTCAGGTTGATCGAGGGAACGCCGTACTGCTTGCTGAGAAGCGAGGTGATCTCTTCGTCCTTGACAAAGCCGAGCTTGACGAGATTGAAGCCCAGCTTGCCGCCGTTCGTCTTCTGATAGGTCAGCGCATCCTGCAACTGGGCAGGAGTGATGCGCTTCTCTTTGAGCAGCAGCTCACCGATCCGAACGGCCATGTTGGTGCGTTCTCGCTCAGGGAAGACCAGCGGACGGACGTAGGAGCAGCCGTCGCCAGTGGACAGAACTTTGTGCTGGGGGAGGCAGACATCTTCTCATCCCTTGACACTTTTTGTCAAGCGTCAGGCGACTGTTCTTGGTGAGAAAGTTACAGAAAAGATATTGTCGAGGTTCTGGTCAGAACACCATTCGGCCGGCTATCCCCCAGCCTCGTAAGGCTTTATCGGAACCGCCGGTGACTTGGGCGTCGATTTGGACCGAACCGAGCACTGCGTAGCTGGCGCCGATCGAGAGCGCGGGAGCCGCATCCCCGGCGGCGTTGAACCGGACCCCGCCTCGCGCCGCCAGGCGCCGGTTCATCTGTCGTTCGGTGCCGAGTGAGACTTCCCGCAGGTCGCCGAATGGCCCGTCGGTTTTGAGGACATCGACGTCGGCGGCGAGCGTCCAGGTCGGCAACAGCAGGACAGAGGCGCCGCCCCGCACCTGACGCTGCAGCGGCAGCTCGTCTCCCGCGCCGGTGGCGAAGGTCGGCGCCGCGAGATTGCGGACGGTGACGCCCACCCGGCCGAACGAACCGGTCGCCATCACGCCAACATCCAGATCCACCTTGTTGCTGCCATGTCCGATGAGGTCGGCGTGATCGAGAAGAGCCTCGGTGTCGTTGCCGGGCACGTCGGCCGAGGCAGCGATGCCCCTGATCAGCTTTACGGTGGCGCCGACCGCCACCCGGTCCGCAAGCGAATGGACCAGCGTCGCCCCCAGATGCTGGGTCACCAGCGATTCGATGTGCGTGTTCTCCGGAATCCCGCCGGCGGGCCGGACCTGGGTGGTCTGGAGGCGGGCATAGGACAGCCCCAGCGCCGGCGTCGTGAGCGCCAGCAGCCACCCGCTTCGGCTGGTCGCCTCCGCCTCGTCTTCGGGGACCGCGCGCCCGCTATTGGCGTCCAGCACCAGGCTGAAATATGCACCGCCCGCCAATCCTGCCGGATTCCAATACACGGCCGACGCATCATCCGCGACGCCGACGAACGCCCCCGCCATCCCCTGCGCGCGCGTGCTGATCGCGTCCAGGCTCTGCGCGCGCGCCTCCGGCGTGAGCGCGAGCAGGCACCCGGTCGTGGCACAGGCAGCGATCAAACGCGCGGTGTTGCGCATCCCGGCAGCTTAGCGTACCGAACATGGCCGCCCTCCCGCCGCTGGTCCCTAACTCGCTCACCCGGCAGGCACTTGGAGGGCGTCGACGAAACCTCACCGGACGAGCTAACGTATTGCATTAAAATCGTCTGTCCCACACTTCCAATATGCCGAACACCACCGCCATGACGGGGGCGCCCGCCGCCCCCTTGAGCCTCCTTGCCCGATTCATCGGGATCGTCACCGCACCGAAGGAGACGTTCCAGTCGGTGGCGGCGCACCCCCGTTGGTTCGGCATGCTCCTGATCTGCACGGTGCTGATCGCGGTGTGCGCCGCGCTGCCGATGACCACCGACGCCGGAAAGGAGGCCACGCTCCGGCAACAGGTCGAAGGCATGGAAAGCTTCGGGATGACGGTCAGCGACCAGCAGTACGAAGGCATGCGCCGGGGGATGGCGTTCGCGCCGTACACCACCGCCGGGGCCGTGCTGGTGTTCACGCCGATCATGACCCTGGCGTTCGCCGGCATCATGTATCTGGTGTTCAACGTGATGATGGGCGGAGACGCGACCTTCAAGCAGATGTTCGCCGTCTTCGCGCACGCCACGGTGATTTCGACGCTGGCGCAGCTCTTCACCGGACCGCTGAACTATTTCCGGGGCGCGGTCACCAGCGCGACCAATCTGGCGGTGCTGCTGCCGATGATCGACCCGAAGTCGTTCCTCGGCCGCGTGCTGGGGATGACCGACCTGTTCATGATCTGGTACATCCTGGTTCTGGCAATCGGGCTGGCAGTGCTTTACCGGCGCAGGACGCAGCCAATCGCATGGACGCTCTATGGCGTCTACGCCGCCGGCGTGCTCGTGATCGCCGCCGTCATGAGCGCTCTGGGGGGGAAATGAGTCGTAAAAAGAAAATTCTGATTGGCGCCGGGGTCCTGGTGGTCCTCGGCGGGGTGGCGTTCGCGAATTTCCGCTTCAAGCGGACCGTCGGCATCACGGTCAACACCGAAGCGGTGAAGAAGCGCAAGCTCGATGCGATCGTGTCGGCCTCCGGCAAGATCCAGCCGAAGCGCTTCGTGAACATCAGCGCGGACACCAGCGGCCGCGTCACCGATCTGGCGGTCAACGAAGGCGACCGGGTCACGCAGGGACAGTTCCTGATGCAGATCGACCCGCGCAACCTCAAGACCCGGGTCACGAGCGGCGAGGCGTCGCTCGGGGCAGCGCAGTCGACCGCTGAACAGCTGAAGCTCTCGCTGGAGAGCTCGCGCACCCAGCTGAAGCTCGCGCAGGACAACTACAAGCGGCAGCAGGAGCTCTGGAAGGGGGGCTTGACCACGCGCGAGCAGTTCGAACGCGCCGAGAGCGAGCTGCGGGTGCGCGAGCAGGATCTCCGCGCCCAGGAGCAGAACGTCCTGACGCAAACCCAGCGGATGCGCCAGGAACAGGCCACGCTGGAGAACGCGCGGACCGATCTGAGCAAGGTCCGGATCGAATCGCCGATCAACGGCATCGTCACCCGCCGCAACATCGAACAGGGTGAAACCGCCGTGGTCGGCACGATGAACAATGCCGGCACCGTCCTGCTCCAGGTCGCCGACATGTCGATCATCGAGGCCGAGGTCGAAGTCGACGAGACCGACATTCCCAACGTGAAGATCGGACAGATCGCGAAGATCACCGTCGACGCCATGACCGGCAAGTCGTTCACCGGCCAAGGTCACCGAGATCGGCAACAGCCCGATCCAGACGAGCGGACAGACCGCCTCGCAGGCGACCAACTTCAAGGTCACGCTGCAGGTGGACGGCGAGATCCCCGACGTGCGCCCCGGCTTCACGTGCACCGCGGAGATCACCACTGCCTCGCGAGAGAGCGTGCTGGCCGTGCCGATTCAGGCCACCACCGTTCGCGAGATGGTGCTCGACGAGAAGGGCGCGGTCGTCCGGGAACCGGTGACGCCGGGCGCGCCGCGGCGTCCGGCCGGCGGCGGTGTCCAGGCCGCCGAGCTCAAGCCGGGACACGAGCGCAAGGAAGTCGAGGGCGTGTTCGTGGTCCGCGACGGCAAGGCCATGTTCGAGGTGGTCAAGACCGGCATCGCCGGTGAAAAATACTTCGAAGTGTTGTCCGGGCTGAAGGACGGCGATGCGGTGATCGTCGGTCCGTTCAGCTCGGTGCGATCCCTGGTGGACGGCGCTGCCGTCAAGGTGGAAGATGCGCCGCGGGCGACCTCCACGGCCGCAAAATGAACTTCTTCATCGAATCGGCGTCGATCGCCCTCCAGGCGATCTGGTCGAACAAGCTGCGATCGTTCCTGACCGTGCTCGGGAACATCGTCGCCGTCACCTCGATCATCGCCGTGGTGTCGCTGATTCAGGGAATGAACGCCTACGTGACCGACACCATCGTGTCGGGCGTCGGCACCGACCAGTTCACGATTCAGCGGATGCCGGTGGTGCGGACCGAAGCCGACGAGGAGCGGGTCCGCAACAACCCGCGCCTCACCTTGCGGGATGCGTCGGCGGTCCGCGAGGCCAGCAACAACATCGGCGCGGTCGCCGCGCAGGCGTTCTCGGGAGCCAGCGTCAGCTACCACAACGAGCAGGTCGACGGGGTCCAGGTCCGCGGCGTCTCCCGCGACTACATCTATTTCTCCACCTTCGACGTCGAGCGCGGCCGGCTGATCAACCCGGCCGAAATCGACGCCAATCGCCCGGTGGCGGTGCTCGGATGGGAGGTCGCCGACAAGGTGTTCGGGCCAGCCGATCCGCTCGAAAAGATCGTGAAGATCGGCACGCTGCACTTCCGCGTGGTCGGCGTGAGCGAGAAGAAGGGCTCCGCCTTCGGAAACTCGCAGGACAACTTCGCGCTCATCCCGCTCAGCGTGTTCCGCAAGCTGTTCGGCTCGCGGCCGTTCGGCATGCAGCTGCTGGTCAAGCCCAAGTCGCCGGATCTGGTCCAGGTGGCGATGGACGATGCCACCGTGGCGATGCGGATCGAGCGCCGCCTGCGCCCGAGCGAGCCGGACAACTTCGGGATGTTCACGTCCGACACCTTCCTCGAACATCTACAAGACCGCCACCAGCGGCATTTTCGCGGTGCTGGTCGGGGTGGTGGCGATGTCGCTGGTGGTCGGCGGCATCGTGATCATGAACATCATGCTGATGGTGGTCAGCGAGCGCACTCGCGAGATCGGCCTGCGCAAGGCGCTCGGGGCGCGGCGGCGTGACATCATCTACCAGATCCTGACCGAGTCGGTGACGCTCTCGACCTTCGGCGGCGTGGTCGGCACGTTCCTCGGCTTCATCCTCGCGCAGATCATCAGCAAGCTGACGCCGCTGCCGGCGGCGGTGCAGGTCTGGTCGGTGCTGATCGGCATCGGCATCACCGCGGTGGTCGGGCTGTTCTTCGGAATGTATCCGGCGATGCGCGCCGCCAAGCTCGACCCCATTGAAGCGCTCCGACGGGAATAACACATGGCGGTGATGCGCAGCGGGCTGTTCTCGGAAATCTTCGCGATGGCGTTCGACACGCTGCGCACCAGCAAGATGCGCTCGGCGTTGACCGTGCTCGGCGTGGTGATCGGCATCACCTCGATCGTCGGGATGACCTCGCTGATCCGCGGGTTCGACAACTCGCTCCGTGAGGCGATCAGTCAGCTGGGGCCGGACACCATCATGGTCCAGAAGTGGGGGGCGCTGAGCCTGGCCTCGGGCAAGAGCTTCCTCGAGGTGGCGCGCCGTCCCAACCTGACCATGGAGGACGCGCGGGCGATCGAGCGCGAGTGTCCCTCGGTGGCGCTGGTCGACGTCTGGCTCGGGGCCACCGGGCAGAACCGCGAGCGAATCTTCTACGGCAACGCGCGCACCAAACAGCTGGGAGTGCTCGGCGCGACCGAGAACTGGGCGGCGGTGAACTTCGCCAAAGTCGAGCTCGGGCGCCTGTTCATCGGTGCGGAAAACGAGCACCGCCGCAACGTCGTCCTGATCGGCAACGGGCCGCGGGAGGCGCTGTTCCCCAACATCGATCCGATCGGCAAGAAGGTCCGCATCAAAAACCAGGAATTCACGGTGATCGGCGCCCTCGGCAAACGGCCGAGCCCGGGCGGATTCTCCACCGATGTCGACGACTTCGCCATCATCCCCTACGGGACCTATGAGAAGGTCTTCGGAAAGGTGCTGAAGGGATCCGCCAAGATCTCGGCCGGCAATTTCAATCCCGCAGTCTTCCGCACCGGCATGATCGCGATTGTGCCGCGGGTCGGGATGCGCGACGCTGCGATGCAGGAAGTGGAAGGGCTGATGCGCGCCCGCCACCGCCTGAAGCTGGACGAGCCCAACGACTTCGACCTCGCCACCCAGGATGCGGTGCTGAAGATCTGGGAGCAGATCAGCCAGGCCACGTTCCTGGCGCTGGTCGTGATCTCCTCGATCGCGCTGATGGTCGGCGGCATCGGGGTGATGGCGATCATGATGATCTCGGTCACCGAGCGCACCCGCGAGATCGGCGTCCGCAAGGCCCTCGGCGCCCGCCGCCGCGAGATCCTCTGGCAGTTCCTGATCGAGGCGGTCTTCCTGACCTCGCTCGGTGGCGTGCTCGGCATCGTCTTCGGCAGCTCGATCGGCCTGCTGGTCCACGCCCTCTCCGGCTTCCCGGTGTCGCTGCCCTGGTGGTCCTTCGCCATCGGCATCGGCTTCTCGGCCAGCGTCGGGATCTTTTTCGGGCTGTTCCCCGCCATCAAAGCCTCGAGGCTGGATCCGATCGAGGCGCTGCGCTACGAGTAGCTGACAGCTGACGGCTCTCAGCCATCAGCTGTCAGTCGCCAGTTGCCAGTTGCCAGCTCAGCATGAAAATTGCCGGGCCTCCAGCACGTCTGTGGAGGCTTCGATGCAGGACTACAAAAAGCTTTTCGTGTGGCAGAAAGCGCACCAACTGGCCCTGGACGCGTTCGCAGATTCTGCGAAATATCTCGCGCATCGTCCGGGCTGGGAGTCGCGAGGTCAGGTCCATGGTGCCGCGATCTCGATTCCGTCGAATATTGCTGAGGGCTCGGGCCGCGGCAGCAATTCGGACTTCCGCCGCTTCTGCTTCTACTCCTTGGGCTCGGTCAACGAACTTGAGTATGATCTGCTCCTCGCCAAGGACCTCCGGTTCCTGCCAGTGAGCCTGCACGATGGCCGCGCAGAACAAGTCCGGGAAGTCCGGCGGATGCTTGACGAGCTTTGCCCAGACGCTCGAGACCTCGAAATGACGCAGGCGCTTGCGCCTGCAGCGAACTGGGAACCGGGAACTTGAAACTGGCAACTGGAAACTTCAGCGACCCATCCGGAGGGTTTGGTCTATGAAGGTCTATGACGCTCAGTCTCTGAGAAATGTGGCCCTCGTCGGCCACAGCGGCGCCGGCAAGACACAGCTCATCTCCACCTTGCTGTTCGATGCCGGCGCGGTGAACCGACTTGGACGCGTGGACGACGGGACCACGGTGACCGATTACGACGAAGAAGAGATTTCCCGCAAGCACACCCTGTCCGCCGCGCTCGCCTACGCCGAGTGGAACAAGACCAAAATCAACCTGATCGACACGCCGGGGATGGCCAACTTCCTGAGCGATGCGCGCGCCGCGTTGCGGGTGGCGGACGCGGCGATCGTGGTCGTCGATGCGGTGGCCGGGGTCGAGGTCTCGACCGAGAAGGTCTGGGCCGCCGCCGAGGAGCTGGAGCTGCCGCGGATCATCGTGCTCAACCGGCTCGATCGGGAGCGCGCCAGCCTCGAGCGCTCGCTCGATTCGCTGCGCGGCGTGTTCGGGCGCTCGGTCATTCCCATCCAGTTGCCGATCGGCGAGGAGAAGGCATTTTCCGGGGTGGTCGATCTGGTGGCGATGAAGGCGTGGACCTTCGACGCCGGCGGCAAGGCGACGGAAGGCGCGGTGCCGGCGGCGCTCGAGGGCCCGGCGGCGGCGGCGCGCGAAGCGTTGATCGAGATGGTCGCCGAGGCCGACGACGCGCTGATGGAGAAGTTCTTCGATGCGGGCACGCTGTCCCAGGAGGATCTGCTGGCCGGGCTGCGGCGCGGGATCGGCGCCGGGCGGATCTTCCCGGTCGTCTGCGCGTCGGCCACCGCGAATGTCGGCCTCCAGCCGCTGATGGACGCGATCGTCGCGTACGTCCAGTCGCCGGCCGAGCGCGGGTTCGGCGTCACCGACGCGAAGAGCGGCAGCGAGACCCGCAATCAGGCCACAGAGTCCGGCCCGCTCGCGGCCTTCGTCTGGAAGACGGTGGCCGATCCGTTCGCCGGACGGATCACGCTGTTCCGGGTGATTTCAGGCACGCTCAAGGCCGACTCCACCGTGCACAACGTCAGCCGCGACGTGCCGGAGCGGCTCGGACATCTGCTCCTCCTCCAGGGCAAGACCCAGACCGCGGTTCCGGAGATCAAGGCCGGCGACCTCGGCGCCGTCGCCAAGCTCAAGGAATCGCTGACGAGCGATCTGCTCGCGGACAAGAGCTGCGGCTTCCGCACCGCGCCGATCAAGTTCTCCGAGGCCGTCATCTCGTACGCCATCGAGCCGAAGAGCCGCGCCGACGAAGAGAAGATCAGCACCGCGCTGCACCGGCTGCAGGAAGAGGATCCGACCCTCAGCTACAACCGCGACGCGCAGACCAAGGAGCTGCTGCTCTCCGGCCAGGGGCAGTCGCACATCGAAGTGACGGTGGCGAAGCTGAAGCGCCGGTTCGGGGTCGAGGTCAACCTGAAGCTGCCGCGCATTCCCTACCGCGAAACCATCGGCGCATCCACCGAGGCGCACGGCCGGCACAAGAAGCAGACCGGCGGCCACGGCCAGTTCGGCGACTGCAAGGTGAAGTTCGAGCCGCTGCCGCGCGGCAGCGATTTCGAGTTCGTCGACGACATCTTCGGCGGCTCGATCCCGAGACAGTTCATTCCGGCGGTCGAAAAGGGGATCCAGGACGCCCGGATGCGCGGCTTCCTGGCCGGCTATCCGATGGTCGACTTCCGCGCCACGGTGTTCGACGGCTCGTTCCACCAGGTCGACTCGAACGAGCTGTCGTTCAAGATGGCGGGGCTGCTCGCCTTCAAGGACGGCATGTCGCGGGCGCGCCCGACCCTGCTCGAGCCGATCATGGACGTCGAAGTCTACGCGCCGAGCGACTACGCCGGCGATCTGATGGGCGATCTCAACCAGCGCCGCGGCCGGATTGCCGGCATGGACGCACGCGGCGCCACCACCATCGTCCGCGCCAAGGTGCCGATGGCGGAGATGCTGACCTACGAGCAGCACCTCACCTCAGCCACTGGTGGACGCGGGTCGTATCACATGGAGTTCTCGCACTACGAGGAAGTGCCGTCGCACCTGCACGGCAAGATCATCGCGGCGGCACGGGCCGAGCGCGGGCACGAGGCCGCGGAAGAAGTCTGAGCGGCATCGCGGTCAGTCGCCAGTTTCCAGTAGCCGGAAAAGAAAATGGCCGGCGCTCGATCGAGCAGCCGGCCACTGTTAACTGAAGACTGGAAACTGGCGACTACGATCCGCCAGCTTTCCGTGGGCTCGAGGTCTTCGCACCCTTGCCGCGAGTATCGGTGCGGCCGCCGAAACCCTCCTTCTTGCCTCGGGTCGGCTTTGCCGGGTTGTCGGTCGCCCCTTCTTCGGCTCCCTCTTCGGCCTTCTTGCCGCGCAGCCGCTCTGCGGCCGCCCGAAGCCGGCCGCCGACCCCCTTCGGCTTGGTCTTCTCCGACGCCGCGGCCTTCTCGGTCTCGGCGTTCGGGTTGTATTCGCTGCCGACCAGCTCGATCTGCGCGATCTCGGCGCTGTCGCCGCGACGGTAGCCGAGCCGCAGGATGCGGGTATAACCGCCCGGCCGGCCCTCGAAGCGCGGGGCCAGCGTGTCGAACAGCTTGCTGACGACCTCACGGTCCGGGATGTCGCGCAGCACCATCCGGCGGGCATGGAGCGCCTTGCCGTTCTCGGCGCCGCCGGCGACCCCGCGCTTGGCGATGCTGATGATTCGCTCGACGAAGGGACGGAGCTCCTTCGCCTTCGGGATGGTGGTCTCGATCCGCTCGTGCTTCAACAGCGCGTGCGCCTGGTTGCGCAGCATCGAGATGCGGTGCTCGGTGACCCGTCCCAGTTTCCGGTGTGCTACTCGGTGACGCATTTCTTTTCCCTCTTCGCTGTCGCGGTTCGCGGGCTCGCGGGTTCGCGGGTTCGAAGCCGGTGGTACTCAGAGGCAACCAGCCATTGGGATCTACCCCGATTGCCTCTGGATACCACCGACTTTCCGAACCCGCGAACCCGCGAACCGCGAACCCGCGGACTTGCGTAGCGCTATTCCGCCGCCTGCGACGCCGTCTGATCAAGCCGCATCCCGAGGCTCAGCCCCATGCCGGTCAGGATTTCCTTGATCTCGTTGAGCGACTTGCGGCCGAAGTTCTTGGTCTTCAGCATCTCGCCCTCGGTCTTCTGCACGAGCTCGCGGATGGTGCGGATGTTGGCGTTCTTCAGGCAATTGTAGGAGCGCACCGAGAGCTCGAGCTCCTCGACGCTCTTGTCCAGGTTCTCGTTCGACGCGGCGCGCGGGGTGTCGCCGGCGCTGTCGGCCTGCAGCTCACCGGCATCTTCCAGGTTGATGAAGATGTTGAGGTGGTCGCGAATCAGCTTGGACGACAGCGAGACCGCGTCGCGCGGCGTCACCGAGCCGTTGGTCCAGACGTCGACCGTCAGCTTGTCGTAGTCGGTGTTCTGGCCGATGCGGGCCGCTTCGACGGTGTAGTTCACCTTCTTGATCGGCGAGTGGACCGAGTCGATCGGGATCCAGCCGATGCCGAGATCCTCGTCGAAGTTCTTGTCGGCCGAAATGTAGCCACGGCCGCGCTTGACCCGCAGCTCCATGTGCAGCTTGCCCCCCTCGGCAACGGTCGCGATGTGGGCATCCGGCTCCAGCACTTCGATGTCGGCGTCGGTCTCGATGTCGCGCGCCCGGACATCGCCCGCCTTGTCGACGCGGACGTACAGCGTCTTGGTGGTGTCGACGTGCATCTTGAGCGGCACCTGCTTCAGGTTGAGGATGATGTCGGTCGCATCCTCCACCACGCCCGGAATCGGCGAGAACTCGTGCAGCACGCCGTCAATCTTGACCGCGGTGACCGCCGCCCCCTCGATCGAGGACAGCAGCACGCGCCGCAGCGCGTTGCCGATGGTGGTGCCGAACCCGCGCTCGAACGGCTGGGCGTAGAACCGCCCGAATCGATCGGTGAGTGTCTCGCGCTCGAACTCGAGCCGCTTCGGCCGCTGAAAACCTTTCCAGAGCATTCCGTATCTTCCTTTCAATCAGACGTCCGAACCTGGGCGCCCGCCAGACCTGCCGTTTCGCTCTCCGCCTCCCGCTGCAGGTCTGGTGATCGCTGCGGGCGGAGAGCTACTCACGCTTGTCAGTGCCAAGTGCCCAGCTGCCAAATCGCCAGTTCCGGAACTCGGGAATCTGGCAGACTTGAGCAACTGGACACTACTTCGAATACAACTCGACGATCAGCTGCTCCTGCACCGGCAGGTTGATCTGCTGGCGGGTCGGCAGCGAGGAGATCTTGCCGGTCATCTGGCCGGTGTCGAACGACAGCCATTCCGGCACGCCGCGTCCCTTGACCTCTTCGAGCGCGTGCTGGATCGTGGTGTCCTGCGCGCTGGTGCTGCGCACCGTCACCAGGTCTCCGGCCTTCACCTGATACGAGGGCACGTCCACCTTGCGGCCGTTCACCAGGAAGTGGCCGTGGCGCACCAGCTGGCGCGCCTGCGCCCGCGAGGTCGCCAGACCGAGCCGGTAGATGACGTTGTCCAGGCGCCGCTCGAGCAGCTGCAGCAGGGTCTCGCCGGTGATGCCCCGGGTGCGGTCAGCCATCTCGAAGTAGCGGCGGAACTGGTTCTCCAGCACCCCGTAGATGCGCTTCACCTTCTGCTTCTCGCGCAGCTGCAGGCCGTAGCCCACCAGCTTTGCCTTCCGGAGCTTGCCGTGCTGCCCTGGCGGCAGGTTGCGCTTCTCGATCGCGCACTTCTCCGTGTAGCAGCGCTCTCCCTTCAGGAAGAGCTTCATCCCTTCGCGCCGGCACAGCCGGCACACCGGACCGATGTAACGTGCCATTCTGTTTCCTTCGCTGTCAGTTTCCAGTGACCAGTCGCCAGTTACCAGTCACCCAAACCTGGAAACTGGAAACTGGCAACTTCAGACCCGACGCCGCTTCGGCGGCCGGCACCCGTTGTGCGGAATCGGCGTGACGTCCCGAATCGACTTCACCTCGATGCCGATCGTCTGCAGTGCACGGATCGCCGACTCGCGGCCGGCGCCGGGGCCCTTCACCCGCACTTCGACGCTGCGCATCCCGAACGCCTTGGCGGCATTGCCGGCGGCAATCGCCGCCTGCGTCGCCGCGAACGGCGTGCCCTTGCGCGACCCCTTGAACCCGATCCCACCGGCGCTCGACCAGGCGATGACCGCCCCCTCGGTGTCGGTGATGGTGATGATCGTGTTGTTGAAGGACGCCTGGATGTGCGCGTAGCCGCTGTGGACCACCCGCTTCTCGCCGCGCTTCTTGAAGGCCTTCTTCTTGGCGGGCCGTCCCGCCCCCTTCTTGCCGCCGCCTTCGCCCGTCGCTGTCGGATCGACCGTGTCTGTCTTTGCCATAGCTCAGTTTCCAGTTGCCAGTTACCAGTAGCCAGTCGTCAGTGCCCAATCGTCAGTCCGGAATCGAACTGAAACTGGAAACTGGTAACTGCCGACTATACCGTCTTTTTCTTTGCCACCGCACCCTTGCGCGGCCCCTTGCGGGTCCGGGCGTTGGTCTTGGTCCGCTGACCGCGGACCGGCAGGTTGCGGCGGTGGCGCAGGCCGCGGTAGCTGCCGATTTCCATCAGGCGCTTGATGTTCATGGAGATCTCCTTGCGGAGGTCTCCTTCCACCCGGCCCTGCTCTTCGATCACCCGGCTGATTTTCCGGACGTCCTCTTCCGACAGGTCCTTGACGCGGATGTCGGAGCTCACTCCTGATTCGGTCAGGATGTCATTCGAGCGCTTCCGGCCGATGCCGTAGATGTAGGTCAGCCCGATTTCGATGCGCTTGGTCCGGGGAAGGTCGACGCCTGCGATACGTGCCATTTTCTGATCCTTGTCAGGTTCCAGTTGCCAGTTACCAGTTCCAGAAATACTGGAACCTGGAGACTGGCTACCTCGGACATCCTGATAACTACCCCTGCCTCTGCTTGTGCTTCTGGTTGGTGCAGATCACCCGCACCACGCCGCGGCGCCGGACGACCTTGCACTTGTCGCAAATCCGCTTCACTGACGCTCGCACCTTCATGAGTCCCGATCCTTCTATCTGACCACTTCGACAATCCGGCCGCGCGTGAGATCCCGCGGCGACAGCTGCAGCCGAACTCGATCGCCGACGATCACCCGGATGAAGTTCCGGCCCGGCCCGCTCGGCACGTGCGCCGTGACCTGGCGCTGCCGCTCGATCCCGACTCGATACAACCCGTGTGGCAGCAGCTCGAGCACGGTGCCGTCGATGATGCCGCTTCCCTCATCCCTGGGGTCGGTGTCGGTCATACCTCCGCCGTTCGCCCCCAGTTACCGACGTTCCGCGCCGCGAACGTCTAATTCGTCCCGACGGCCGACCGCCGCTTCGTCAGCACGTCCGGCCCGTCCTTGGTCACCGCGACGGTGTGCTCGAAGTGCGCCGACAGGCTGCCGTCGCGCGTGACCGCGGTCCAGCCGTCCGCCAGCACCTTCACCGCCGGGCGGCCGATGTTCACCATCGGCTCGATCGCGAACACCATGCCCTCGACCATCCGCGGTCCGCGGCCAGGCTCACCGTAGTTGGCGATCTGCGGCTCCTCGTGCAGCGCCGCACCGATCCCGTGCCCGACGAACTCCCGCACCACCGAGAACCCGTGGCTCTCGACGTGCTGCTGGACCGCGTGCCCGATGTCCGAGATCCGGCCGCCGACCCGCACCTGCTGAATCCCCTGCTGCAGCGCTTCCTGCGTCACCTGCAGCAGCCGCTGCGCGTCGTCGCCGATCCGGCCGACCGCGACCGTCACCGCCGAGTCGCCGTAGAAGCCGTTCAGCTTCACGCCCATGTCGAGCGACAGGATGTCCCCGTCGTTCATCGGACGGGCGGACGGAATCCCGTGCACCACCTGCTCGTTGACCGATGCGCACAGCGTCGCCGGATAGCCGCGATAGCCCTTGAACGCCGGCTCGGCGCCCCCCTCGCGGACCAGCCGCTCGGCGACCACGTCGAGATCCCGGGTCGACACGCCAGCGACCACCATGCCGGCCAGCTCCGCCAGCACCTCCGCCACCAGCGCGTTGGCGGCGCGCATCTTCTCGATCTCGCTGGGTGACTTGCAGACAATCACAGGTGCACCCCCCGCTCCGCGGCATCGGCCAGTGCCGCATCAATCGCTCCGGTGACCACGTCCGGCGGCAGATTGCCCTCGATCTGCCTGAACGTCGGCCGGCCCCAGTAGTACTCGACCAGCGGCTTGGTCTGTCGCTGATAGACCCCCAGCCGCTCGCGCACGATGCGCACGTCGTCGTCGATGCGCGCGATCAACTTGCCGCCGCACTTGCCGCAGGCGGTCAGCCAGTCCACCGCGGCGTTGGACCCGCAGTCGCCGCAGATCCGCCGCGACGCCAGGCGCCGCACCAGGACCTCCTCCGGCACCACGATGTCCAGCACGACCAGCGGCCCGCGGCTGGTGACCAGCCGATCGAGGGCCTCGGCCTGGACGATCGTGCGCGGAAACCCGTCCAGCACGAACCCCTTCCGGGCGTCGGCGCGATCGAGCCGCTCGTGCACGATCCCGATCATCACGTCGTCGCCGACCAGACGGCCGGCCTCCATCGCCTCCCGCGCGGCGCACCCGAGCGGGGTGCGGTTGGTCACCGCCTCCCGGAGGATGTCGCCGGTCGAGATCTTCGGCAACTGCCGCGTTCGCGAGATGCGTTCAGCCTGGGTCCCCTTGCCTGCCCCCGGCGGTCCAAGCATCACGAGATTCACTGGCCGCGCCGGCCCCTGATCCGGGTCTTCTTCATGAACCCGTCGTAGTGCCGCATGATCAGCTGCGACTCGACCTGCTGCACGGTATCCATCGCCACGCCGACGATGATCAGCAGCGAGGTGCCGCCGAAGTAGAACGTCACGTTCATGCCGCGGGTGATGAAGCTCGGCAGGCTGGCGTCGAGCCGATCACCGATATATGGCACCTGGGTCAGGTTGATGCCGCTGATCAGGAACGTCGGTATCATCGCGACCACCGCCAGGTAGATCGCGCCGACCAGGGTGATCCGCGTCAGGATCGTGTCGATGTACTCCGCCGTGCGCTTGCCCGGCCGGATCCCCGGGATGAACCCGCCGTACTTCCGCATGTTCTCCGCCACGTCATCCGGGTTGAAGATGATCGCCGTGTAGAAGTAGCAGAAGAAGATGATGCCCGCGACGTAGATCAGGTCGTAGAGCAGCATCCCGGGCGCAATCTGATCCAGCGCCCGCCGCACCATGCTGTCGGGCGCCATCATCGGCGCCAGCGTCGCTGGAAACGCCAGAATAGACGAGGCGAAGATCACCGGGATGACGCCGCCGGTATTGACCTTCAGCGGGATGTGGGTGCTCGACCCGCCGTACATCCGGCGCCCCACCACGCGCTTGGCGTACTGCACCGTCACCCGCCGGTGGCCGCGCTCGACGAACACGATCGCGGCGATCACCACCACCATCAGCACCAGCAGCAGCAGGATCCGGAACGGACCGATCTGGCCGGTGCGCAGCTGATCGAGAGTCGTCAGCACCGCCACCGGCAGGCCGACGACGATCCCGGCAAAGATGATCAGCGACATGCCGTTGCCGATGCCGCGCTCGGTGATCTGCTCGCCCAGCCACATGACGAACAGCGACCCGGTGCACAGCGTCAGCACGGTCATCGCCCGGAAGCTCCAGCCCGGCTCGTACACCAGCTGAATACCTCCGGCCACTTCGGTGGATCGCTCGAGGAACAGCGCGATCCCGAGCGCCTGCACGAAGGCCAGCAAGAGGGTCCCGTAGCGGGTGTACTGCGTAATCTTCCGCCGCCCGAGCTCGCCTTCCTTCGACAGCCGCTCGAGGTAGGGCCACACCACCGTGAGCAGCTGCAGGATGATCGAGGCGCTGATGTAGGGCATGATGCCCAGCGCGAACACGGTCATCTGCGACAGGTTCTGTCCCGAGAACATGTCGTACAGGCCGAACATGGTGTTCTTCGCCTGCTCGGCGAGGATCGCCAGCGCCTCCTTGTTGATCCCCGGAATGGTCACGTGGCTGCCGACGCGGTAGACCGCGAGCAGGCCGAGCGTGAACAGCACGCGCTTGCGCAGTTCGGGAACGGCGAAAATGTTCTTGACGCTGTCTTGGAGCATAACGGGGACCTCGGATTTCGAGCGTCGCTACCCCAGCACTTCTGCCTTGCCACCGGCCGCCGCGATCTTCTCCGCGGCCTTGCCGCTGAACTTGTGCGCCCGCACGGTCAGCGCCTTGCCGATCTCGCCCCGCGCCAGCACCTTCACCCGCACGTCGCTCTGCACCAGCCCGCGCTCGCGCAGCAGTTCCGGCGTCACCTCGACGTTCGCCTCGAACCGATCGGCGAGCGTGTCGAGGTTCACCACCTCGTACTCCTCGCGGAACGGGTTGTGGAAGCCACGCTTCGGCACCCGGCGGTGGAGCGGCATCTGGCCACCCTCGAATCCGCGCTTGTGCTTGAAGCCCGAACGAGACTTGGCGCCCTTGTGGCCGCGTCCCGCGGTCTTGCCCTGCCCCGAGCCCTGGCCGCGCCCGATCCGCTTCTTCGCGTGCGTGGCCCCCTTGGGCGGCCGCAGATTGCTCAAACTCATGATCGGCTTTCCTTATTCGACCGTCACCAGGTGACGCACTTTGAGGATCATCCCGCGGGTCGCTTCGGTGTCGGCCAGCTCGACGCTGTGGCCGATCCGGCGGAGCCCGAGGCCCTCGATCACCTTCGCCTGGGTCTTGTTGAACCCGATGGTGCTGCGGATCTGCGTGATCTTCACGCGGCGCGCTTCGCCGTCGGTCGCCTGCTGTGCTCGTTTCGCCATATTCAGCTCACCTACGCCGACGCGGCGGCCGGCTCTTCTTCCTTGCCGCGCAGGCGCCGCACCACGCGCGGGTCGCGCAGCATCTGCAGACCGGTGAACGTCGCCCGCACCACGTTGTGCGAGTTCGCCGATCCGATCGACTTGGTCAGCACGTTCTGGATGCCGCACGCCTCGACCACCGCGCGGACCGCGCCCCCCGCGATGATCCCGGTGCCGTCGGGCGCCGGCTTCAGCAGCACCTGGCCCGCGCCGAAGCGGCCGAGCACCGGATGCGGCACGGTCGTCCCCTGCAGCGGCACGCGAATCAGGCCCTTCTTGGCCGCCTCGATGCCCTTCTTGATCGCCGACGGGACTTCCTTGGCCTTGCCGACCCCGAAGCCCACCACGCCGTGACCGTCGCCGACCACGACCAGCGCACTGAAGCTCAGGTTCTTGCCGCCCTTGACGACCTTGGTGACCCGGCTGATGTTGACGACCGTGTCCTTGAGATCCAGCTGCGAGGCGTCGATCTTTTCGCGTGTTTCAATCATGTGTTAGCTACCAGTTCCCAGTAGCCAGTTGCCAGTTGCCAGTTGGAAGAACTGGAAACTCGTAACTGGACACTCTAAAACTCCAACCCCGCCTCGCGCGCCGCTTCCGCGACCGCCTTGATCCGGCCGTGATACAGGAACCCGCCGCGATCGAACACCACCTGCTTGATGCCCTTCGCAATCAGCCGCTCGGCAATCGTGCGTCCGAGCGCCTTGGCCCCTTCGACGTTACCGCCGCGGGTCGGGGCCGCGAACGTCGTCTTCAGGGCCGGCTCGGTGCTCGCCGCCGAGGCCACCGTGGTACCCGACAGATCGTCGATCACCTGGGCGTAGATGTGCGACACGCTGCGAAACACCCGGAGCCGGGGGCGCGCGGCGGTGCCGCTGATCCGCTTGCGCTGCCGCAGGCCAATCCGAGTGCGGCGATCCTTAGTAGTTTTGATTCTCATGTCAGTTACCAGTAATCAGTTCCCCGTGGTCAGTTGCCAGTAGCCCGTCACCGCGTCGACTGGAAACTGGTCACTGGAAACTACTTGGCGCCAGTCTTACCTGCCTTCTTCTTCAGCACTTCACCGGTGTAGCGCACGCCCTTCTGCTTGTAGGGATCGGGCTTGCGCAGGCGCCGGATGTTGGCGGCGACCTGGCCCACCAGCTGCCGGTCGATGCCGGTCACGGTGATGTGCGTCTGCTTGTCGACCACCACGTCGATGCCGGTCGGCACGTCGAACACCACCGGATGCGAGTAGCCGAGCGCAAAGTGCACCTGCTTGCCCTTGAGCTCGGCGCGGTAGCCGACGCCAACGATGTCGAGCTCCTTCTTGAAGCCGTCGGTGACGCCGCGGACCGCGTTGGCGACCAGACTCCGGGCCAGCCCGTGGAACTTGCCGAGCAGCGGATCCTCGCGCAGCAAGGATGCGGTCAACAGGTCTCCCTCGACCGCGAACCCGATGCCCGGCGGCAGCGCCTGCTGCAGCTTGCCCTTGGGTCCCTGGATCTCGACCGAGCCCGGCTTGACGTCGATCTTGACGCCCTTCGGAATCGCGATTGGTTTCTTACCGATACGTGACATGACTGAGTTCTCAGTTTCCAGTTTCCAGTTTCCAGTTCTCCCTGGTTACCCGCTCCGTGGTCCTTCCACTGGAAACTGGCAACTGGGAACTGGCAACCGTCACTACCACACGTTACAGAGCACTTCGCCGCCGACGCCCGCCTTCGCCGCTTCGCGGCCGGTCATCACGCCGCGCGACGTCGTCAGGATGCTGGTGCCGAGTCCGGCGAGCACTTCGGGGACCTGGTCGCTCCCGAAATACACGCGCCGGCCGGGGCGGCTGACCCGCTCGATGCCGATGATGATGCGCTCGCCGCGCGGACCGTATTTCAGGAACAGCCGCAGCGACGACTGCGGCGGCTGCCCGGTTTGCGGCTCGACCACCTTGAAACCCTGGATGTAGCCTTCGGCCTCCAGGATGCGCGCGATCTCCACCTTCAGGCGGGACGACGGCATGTCGACGCGGTTGTGCCGCGCGATCGTCGCGTTGCGGATGCGGGCGAGCATGTCTGCGATTGGGTCGGTCATGTGTCTTCGCTCTCAGCTTTCAGTTTCCAGTTGCCAGTCGCCAGTTCCCAGTCTCATCGCGGTGCGCCCGGCCGGGGTGCACGGGAAACTGGACACTCGAAACTGGAAACTCCCATTACCAGCTGCTCTTGGTCACGCCGGCGATGTCCCCTTCGAGCGCCAGCTTGCGGAAGCAGAGCCGGCACAGCGCGAACTTCCGGAGGAAGGCGCGCGGGCGGCCGCACCGCTGACAGCGGTGCCGCAGGCGGACCTTGAACTTCGGCGTCTTGGCTTCTTTGGCGATCTTGGCGGTAGTGGCCATGTCCTGCAGTCTCTCTCTTGTGAATGCCCGTGGCGCTTACGTCGTCCGGAACGGAACGCCGAGCAGCTGCAGCAGCTTTCTCGACTCCTCGTCGGTCTTCGCGGTGGTGACGACCGAGATGTTCATGCCGCGCGCCTTGTCGACCTTCATGTAGTCGATCTCGGGGAACAGCAGCTGATCCTTGAGGCCGAGCGTGTAGTTGCCGCGGCCGTCGAAGCCCTTGGGCGAGACCCCGCGGAAGTCGCGGACGCGCGGCAGCGCCACCGCGATCAGGCGGTCGAGGAACTCCCACATGCGCTCGCCGCGCAGGGTCACCATGGTGCCGATCGGCATGCCCTTGCGGACCTTGAACTGCGCGATCGACTTCTTGGCGCGGGTGACCACCGGCTTCTGGCCGGTGATGCGGCCGAGCTCGTCGGCGCCGGTGTCGACGATCTTCGCGTTCTGGGTGGCTTCGCCGAGGCCCATGTTGACCACGACCTTGGTGATCTTCGGGATCGCCATGACGTTGTCGTAGCCGAACTCCTTCTTGAGGCCGGGCACCGCTTCCTTCTCGTACCGTTCCCGCAGGCGGCTCATTTGTCTACCACTCCCTCGCACTTGCGGCAGATCCGGACCTTGCGGCCGTCGCCGAGGATCTTCTTCCCGAGGCGGGTCGGCTTGCCGCACTCCGGGCACATCAGCTGCACGTTCGACGCGTGCAGCGGCGCTTCACGCTCCACCACGCCGCCCTTGATCTGGCGCTGCGGGTTCGGCTTGGTGTGGCGCTTGATGAAGTTCACGCCCTCGACCACGACGCGGTTCTTCTCGGGCAGCACCTTCAGCACCCGGCCCTGCTTGCCGCGGTCCTTGCCGGTGTTGACCACCACGTTGTCGTTCTTCCGGATTGGTGTAGCTAGTCTCGACATAGCCTTCAGTTTCCAGTTGCCAGTAACCAGTTGCCAGTTCGAGCCGATTCCCTCTGGAAACTGGAAACTGGTAACTGACAGTCGCAGCCCCTTACAGCACCTCGGGGGCGAGCGAGATGATCTTCATGAACCGGCGCTCGCGCAGCTCGCGGGCGACCGGGCCGAATACGCGGGTGCCGATCGGCTCGCCGGTGTCGCTCACCAGCACCGCGGCGTTCCGGTCGAACCGGATGTAGCTGCCATCCTTGCGGCGCTGCTCCTTGCGGGTGCGCACGATCACCGCTTTGACGACCTGGCCCTTCTTGACGGTCCCGTCCGGGGTCGCTTCCTTCACCGAGGCGGTGATGATGTCGCCGAGCCGCGCGTAGCGGCCGGTCGATCCGCCGATCGGATTGATCGCGGCAATCTTCCGTGCGCCCGAGTTGTCGGCGACGTCCAGGATGGTTCGCATCTGAATCATGGCTGTGTTCCTCTATCCGCTCGTCCTCCGGCTGGGCTCAGGATGACCCTGGGCTTCGTCGAGGCGTCGATGCTTCCTAGATCTGCTTCGCCTTCTCGACCACGCGGGTGACCACCCAGCGCTTGCGGGCGCTCATCGGCCGCGCCTCGACGATCGCCACCCGGTCGCCGACCTTGACGTCGTTGTTCTCGTTGTGGGCGAGGAACTTCGAGGTCCGGCGCTGGGCCTTGCCGTACAGCGCATGCCGGGTCTGGCGCTCGACCGAGACGGTCACCGTCTTCTCCATCTTGTCGCTGACCACGACGCCGGTGATTTCTGACTTGGCGGCCATTTATGCAGTCTCCTTCTCGCGCAGCACGGTCTTCACGCGCGCGAGGTCGCGCCGCAGCGCCTTGAGCTTGTGCGCCGCTTCCAGCTGCCCCATCGACTTCTGGATCCGCAGCCGGAACAACTGGTCGTCCATGTCCTTCTCGCGCTGCCGCAGCTCGTCGACCTGCAGGTCGCGGAACTCCGCCACCTTCATGACGCCTTCTCCTCCGCGAACCGGGTCGCGAACTTGGTCTTGATCGGGAGCTTCGCGGCGGCGAGGCGCATCGCTTCACGCGCGTCGGTCTCGTTGACCCCTTCCATCTCGAACAGGATCCGCCCCGGCCGGACCACGCACACCCACTCTTCCGGTGCGCCCTTGCCTTTGCCCATCCGGGTTTCCTGCGGCTTCTTGGTGATCGGCTTGTCGGGGAACACGCGAATCCAGATCTTGCCGCCGCGCTTGATGAACCGGGTCATCGCCACGCGGGCCGCCTCGATCTGCCGCGCCGTCATCCAGCACGGCTCCATCGCCTTCAACCCGTAGTCGCCGAACGACACGTCGGAGCCGCGCCACGCCTTGCCCGCCATGCGGCCGCGCTGCTGCTTCCGATACTTGACTTTCTTCGGCATCAACATGATGTCGTGTTCCTTGTCAGCTGACCAGTTGCCAGCTGCCCAGTTACCAGTTCTGCAACTGGAAACTGGCGACTGGAAGCTTACCCGCGCCCGCCGCCCGCGGCACGGCGCGGTCCGCGGTAATCCTCTTCGCGGCCGATCCGCGGCGCCAGGCGCTCACCCTTGTAGAGCCACACCTTCACGCCAATCGCGCCGTAGGTGGTGAAGGCTTCCGCGAAGCCGTAGTCGATGTCGGCGCGCAGGGTCTGCAGCGGCAGCTGGCCGTGCAGATACCACTCCGAGCGGGCGATTTCCGCGCCGTTCAGCCGTCCCGACACCCGCACCTTGATGCCGCGCGCGCCGAAGCGCAGCGCCGACTCGACCGCCTTGCGCATCGCCCGGCGGAACGCGACCCGCTTCTCGAGCTGCATCGCCACCGATTCGCCGATCAGCTGCGCGTCGAGCTCCGGCTTCTGGATTTCCTGGATGTTGATGAAGACCTCGCGGTTGGTCTTCTTCTGGATCTCGGTCTTCAGCTTGTCGACTTCGGTGCCCTTGCGGCCGATGATGATGCCGGGGCGCGAGGTGTAGATGTCGATCTTCAGCTTGTTGGCGGCCCGCTCGATCTCGATCTTCGACACGCCGGCGTGCGCGAACCGGGTCTTGAGCGTGTCGCGCAGCTTCAGGTCCTCGTGCAGCAGCTTGGCGTAGTCCTTGTCGGCGTACCAGCGCGAGCGCCAGGTCTTGTTGAAGCCGAGCCGGAAGCCGTGCGGATGAACTTTCTGTCCCATGAAGATCCTTCGTCGCTAATCGTTCCTAATCGAACCCGCGAGCCCGCGAACCGCGAACCCCCGGCTCTTACGCCGAGACCGCCTTCTTCTTCGGGGCGGTCTTCTTCCGCGCACCCACCGACTTGGTCTTGGGCTTCGCGCCCCGGGCCCGCTTCGGCGCCGCGGTGCTGCCGCCGGTCGGCGTCGCGCGGCCGGTCGGGGCCGCCTCGGCGCGCACCTTGGTCGGCCGCTCCGTCACCTGCACCGTCAGGTGCGCGGTGCGCTTGACCACCCGGAACGCACGGCCCATCGGGGCGGGGCGGATCCGCTTCTGCGAGGGGCCCTGGTTCGCGTAGCACGCGTCCACGAACAGCCGCTCGACGTCGCCGCCGAACCCTTCCTTCAACGTCGCGTTGGCGATCGCCGAGCGCAGGACCTTCTCGATGTCCTTCGCCACGCTCTTGCGCGCGAAGCGCAGGGTGGCCAGCGCCGCGTTCACGTCACGGCCGCGGATCAAATCCATCACCAGCCCGGCCTTCTGCGCCGAGGTCCGGATGTACTTCGCTGTTGCGTGCGCCTGCACTGGCATTACGCACCCGCCTTCGCCGGCGCCACCGAGGCCGCCTTGTCGCTCTTCGTGGTGTGCCCCTTGAACGTCCGCGTCGGGGCGAACTCGCCGAGCTTGTGCCCGACCATGTTCTCGGTGATGTAGACCGGAATGAACTTGCGCCCGTTGTGCACCGCGATGGTGTGACCCACCATCTCCGGCACCACGGTCGAACGACGCGACCAGGTCTTGATGACCTTCTTGTCGTTGTTCCGGTTCATCACTTCCACCTTCTCGAGAAGGGGAACGTCGACGAAGGGACCCTTTTTCAGTGATCTAGACATTTGAGTTACCAGTTGCAGCTCAGCTGCCAGTCGGCACCAGCTTCCTCTACTTCGGTCTCCGCGTGCACGATGAACCGGTCCGTCACCTTGCGGTTCCGCGTCTTGTAACCCTTGGTCGGCTGGCCCCACGGCGACACCGGATGGCGGCCGCCCGACGTCTTGCCTTCGCCGCCGCCGAGCGGATGGTCGACCGGGTTCATCGCCACGCCGCGCACGTGCGGCTTCTTGCCCATCCAGCGGCTGCGCCCGGCCTTGCCGATCGACACGTTCTCGTGGTCGACGTTGCCGACCTGGCCGATCGTCGCCAGGCAGTCGGTGTTGATCTTCCGGATCTCCCCCGACGGCATCTTGACCGAGGCGTAGCCGGCTTCCTTGGCCACCAGCTGCACCGCCGAGCCGGCGCTGCGGGCGATCTGGCCGCCCTTGCCCGGCTTCAGCTCGACGTTGTGAATCATCGTGCCGAGCGGGATGTTCTTGAGCGGCAGCGCATTGCCCGGCAGGATGTCGACGGCGTCGCCCGACACCAGGGTGTCGCCGACCTTCACGCCAAGCGGCTGCAGGATGTAGCGCTTCTCGCCGTCGGCGTAGGTCAGCAGCGCGATCCGCGCCGATCGGTTCGGGTCGTACTCGATCGTCGACACCTTGGCCGGAATCCCCGCCTTGTCGCGCTTGAAGTCGATGATGCGGTAGGCGCGCTTGTGGCCGCCGCCGCGCCACCAGATCGTCAGCTCGCCGTGATTGTTCCGGCCGCCCGACTTGCGGATCGGCTCGACCAGCGGCTTGTACGGTTCGGTCGTGGTGATGTCGTCGAACGTCTGCACCGTCTGGAACCGGCGGCCCGGCGACGTCGGGTTGTATTTGCGAATAGGCATTGCTCGTGATCCTTGCAGTTGCCAGTCGCCCGTTGCCGGTTGCCAGAAAACGACCTTCTGGAAACTGGAAACTGGCTACCGGGAACGACTCAGGCTCCCTCCAGGAACTCGGGGATCTTTTCCCCTTCGCGCAGTTTCACGTAGGCCTTCTTCCAGTCCGACCGCTGGCCGATGAAGCGCCCCTGCCGCTTGAACTTGCCGTGCGCGATCGAGGTCCGCACCGCTTCGACCTTCGAGCCGAGCAGCTTCTCGACCGCGCGCTTGATGTCGATCTTGGTGGCGCCGCCGGCGACCTCGAACACGAGGGTGCGGCCGGCTTCACGCAGCAGCGTGGTCTTCTCGGTGATCAGCGGGCGGCGGATGATGTCCGTGAGCTTCATGCCAGCGACTCCTGCAGCTTCTCGATCGCTTCCCGGGTCGCGATGATCTTCGTGGTGTCCATCACGTCGCGCGCCGTGACCCGGTTGCTGGCCACCAGCGACAGGCCGGCGATATTGCGGGCGCTCAGCGCGAAGTCGTCCTGCCGCGTCACGTCGATGATCAGCGTCTTGCCGGTCGCGCCCAGCCGCTTCAGCAGCTGCGCGGTCGCCTTGGTCTTCTTCTCGCTCGCCTCGAGCTTCTCCACGATCACCAGCGCGCCGTCCTGCGCCTTCTGCGCGAGCGCCGCGATCAGCGCGCCGCGCCGGACCTTCTTCGGCAGATCGAACTCGTAGCTGCGCGGCTGCGGCCCGAACGTGGTGCCGCCCTTGCGCCACAGCGGGTTCCGGATCTCGCCGACCCGCGCCCGCCCGGTGCCCTTCTGCCGCCACGGCTTCTTGCCGCGAACCGCTCACCATGGCGCGGGTCTTCGTGGCGTGGGTGCCGCGGCGCTCCGCCGCGTTCTGCTGCACCACCGACTCCCAGATCAGGTCGCGCTTCACCCGGCCGCCGAACAGGTCGTCGCTCAGCTCGAAATCGCCGACCGGCTCGTTGTTCGCGTTGACGATGTTGATTTTCATGACGCAGCTTTCCAGGCCTGACCGGCGCTACTTACTTCTTCGCCGGCTTCTTCACGACCGTCTTGCCCGGCTTCTCGGCCTGCTTCTGCGGCTCCGGCTTCGCGGGCAATCGCCTTGCGGACCACGACATAGCTGCCAGGGGCGCCCGGCACCGCGCCGTACACGATCACCAGGTTGTTCTCGGCGTCGACCGCGACCACCTTCAGGTTGCGCGTGGTCACCCGGTCACCGCCCATCCGCCCGGCCGCACGCATGCCCTTGACGACCCGCGACGGGTACGACGACGCGCCGATCGAACCGGGCGCGCGATGGAACATCGAGCCGTGGGTCGCCGCACCGCCGCGGAAGTTGTGGCGCTTCATGACGCCCTGGAACCCTTTGCCGCGGCTCACGCCGATCACATCGACCCGATCGCCGTTGGCGATCACGGTGGTGACGAGCACCTGATCCCCGGCCTTCGGCGCCTCGGCGCCCTTGGCCACCTTCACTTCGCGGCGGATCCGGGTCGGCGGCACGCCCGCCTTCTTGAAGTGCCCGGCCAGCGGCTTCCGCACCCGGGCCGGCCGTTCCTCGACCAGCCCGAGCTGCACCGACTCGTAGCCGTCGGTCTGCGCGGTCTTGGTCTGCACGACCACGCACGGGCCGGCCTTGATCACGGTGCCGGGAGTGACCGTGCCGTCCTTGTGGAACAGCTGGGTCATGCCGACTTTGCGTCCGATGATTCCTGTAAGCATTGGCTTCGCTCTCAGTTGCCAGTGACCAGTCGCCAGTTACCAGAATGAAGAGTCTCCTGAAAACTGGAAACTGGAGACTGGAAGCTATTTGTGCTCTTTCCCGAACGCCTTGATCTCGACGTCGACGCCCGCCGGCAGGTCCAGCTTCATCAGCGCATCCACCGTCTGCGGCGTCGGCTCGAAGATGTCGATCAGCCGCTTGTGCGTGCGCAGCTCGAACTGCTCGCGCGACTTCTTGTCGACGTGCGGCGAGCGCAGCACCGTCCACTTGTTCTTCTCGGTCGGCAGCGGAATCGGGCCGGCCAGGCGCGCGCCGGTGCGCCGCGCGGTGTCCACGATCTCCGTCGTCGACTGGTCCAGCACCCGGTTGTCGTACGCCTTCAAACGGATCCGGATCTTGTCGCTGAATGGTGAAGCCATTGTTGTCTCTGAACTCTTGTCTGTCGTCAGTTCCCAGGGTCCAGTTTCCAGTTCCCGTAACCAGCTCGCTCAGCACTGGCAACTGGAAACTGGCAACTCGTTCCTACGTCTTTCCCTGCACGCGCGCGACGACTTCCTCGCTCACGTTGCCGGGGGCCGGCTCGTACCGGTCGAAGTGCATCGAATACGTGGCGCGGCCCTGCGTGCGCGAGCGGAGGTCGGTGGCGTAGCCGAACATCTCGGCCAACGGCACCCGCGCGTTGATGATCTGCGTGCCGCCGCGATCTTCCTGCGACTGAATCTGGCCGCGGCGGCTCGACAGGTTGCCCATGACGTCGCCCATGTGCTCCTTCGGCACCACGACTTCGACGCGCATCATCGGCTCGAGCAGCACCGGCTTGGCCTTCTTCGCCGCGTCCTGGAACGCCATCGAGCCGGCGATCTTGAACGCCATTTCCGACGAGTCGACGTCGTGGTACGAGCCGTCGTACAGCTCGATCCGCACGTCGTCGACCGGATAGCCGGCGAGCACCCCGCGGGTGAGCGCCTCCTTGATCCCTTCGTCGATCGGCTTGATGAATTCCCTGGGAATCGACCCGCCGGTGGTCTTGTTCTCGAAGACGTAGCCGCTGCCCGGCTCGCCCGGGAACAGATGGATCTTGGCGTGGCCATACTGGCCGCGGCCGCCGGTCTGCTTGGCGTACTTCATCTCGCCGTCGGCGGCGCGCGTGAGCGTTTCCTTGTAGGCGACCTGCGGCCGGCCGACCGTCGCCTCGACGTTGAACTCGCGCTTCAGGCGGTCGACGATGATCTCGAGGTGGAGCTCGCCCATGCCCGAGATTACGACCTCACCGGTCTGCTGGTCGGTCTTGACCCGGAAGGTCGGGTCCTCGGCCATCAGCTTGCCCAGCCCGACGCCGAGCTTCTCCTGGTCGACCTTGGTCTTCGGCTCGATCGACAGCGAGATGACCGGCTCGGGGAAGTCCATCGACTTCGAGCACGATCGGCTTGCGCTCGTCGCAGATCGTGTCGCCGGTGGTGACCGTCTTCAGTCCGACGCCCGCCGCGATATCGCCGGCGTAGACTTCCTTGATCTCTTCCCGCTTGTTGGCGTGCATCTGCAGCAGCCGGCCGAGCCGCTCGGACTTCTGCTTGGTGGCGTTGTAGACCGTGGTCCCGGCGGCCATGACCCCGGAATACACCCGGATGAAGGTGAGCTGCCCGACGAACGGGTCGGTCATGATCTTGAACGCCAGCGCGCTGAACGGCGCGTCGTCGGATGCCGGCCGTTCGATCAGCACCTCCGGCCCCTTGTCCGGATCGAATCCGATGATCGCCGGCACGTCGAGCGGCGAGGGCAGGTAGTCCACCACCGCGTCGAGCAGCGGCTGCACGCCCTTGTTCTTGAACGCCGATCCGCAGATCACCGGCACGAACGCCGGCTCCGCCTTGTCACCCTTGGTGTGCACCGAGCTGTTGACCCGCTTGCGGAGCGCCGCCCTTGATCTCCTCCTCGGTCAGCTCCTCGCCGTGGAGGTACTTCTCGAGCAGCTTGTCGTCCGCTTCGCTGACCTTCTCGACCAGCTGCTCGCGATAGTGCTTCGCCTCGGCCATCATGTCGGCCGGAATCTCTTCGACGATGTACTCGGCGCCCATCGTCTCGTCCTTGTAGCGAATCGCCTTCATCGCAACCAGGTCGACGATGCCGGTGAACTTGTCCTCCGCGCCGATCGGCAGCTGAATCGCCACCGGATTGCCGCCAAGCTTCGAGATGATCTGGTCGAAGGTGCGCTTGAAGTCCGCGCCGATGCGGTCCATCTTGTTCACGAAACAGATGCGCGGCACGCGGTACTTGTCGGCCTGGCGCCACACCGTTTCGGACTGGGGCTCGACCCCGGCCACCGAGTCGAACACCGCCACCGCACCGTCGAGCACCCGCAGCGACCGCTCGACTTCGGCGGTGAAGTCGACGTGGCCGGGCGTGTCGATGATGTTGATCCGGACATCGCGCCAGAAACAGGTGGTCGCCGCCGAGGTGATGGTGATGCCGCGCTCCTGCTCCTGCTCCATCCAGTCCATCGTCGCCGTGCCTTCGTGCACTTCGCCGATCTTGTACGTGACGGCCGGTATAGAACAGGATGCGTTCCGTCGTGGTCGTCTTGCCGGCATCGATGTGGGCCATGATGCCGATGTTGCGCGTGCGAGCGAGCGGTGTTTGTCTGGGCATTGCCGTTAACAGTTTCCAGTTTCAAGTTTCCAGCTTCGTCGCCAGCACGCTGGCAACTGGGAACTGGCGACTGGGGACTTGCCTACCAGCGATAGTGCGCGAACGCCTTGTTGGCTTCCGCCATGCGGTGCGTGTCTTCGCGCTTCTTCACCGCGCCGCCGCGCAGGTTCGCGGCGTCCATCAGCTCGTTCGCGAGCTTCTCCTGCATCGTCTTGCCGTCGCCGCGCGACCGCGCGTAGCCGACCAGCCAGCGGATGCTCAGCGACAGCCGGCGATTCGGGTTCACTTCGACCGGCACCTGGTAGTTCGAGCCGCCAACCCGGCGCGACTTGACCTCGAGCGCGGGCTTGACGTTCTCGACCGCCTTCTTGAAGACCTTGACCGGATCGTCGCCAGTCTTCTCCTGAATCGAGGAGAGGCTGCCGTACATGATCCGCTCGGCGGTGCTGCGCTTGCCGCCGCGCATCAGGGTGCTGATGAACTTGGTCACGAGCGCGCTGCTGTAGAGCGGATCGAGGGGAACTTCGCGCTTGGGAACTTCTCTGCGTCTTGGCATCTTTCGGTTTCCAGTTTCCAGTTGCCCGTTTCCAGTTTTGCCAATCCCGCCCCAGCGTCTTTCTGGCTACTGGGAACTGGAAACTGGAGACTGGGTCCTTACGACTTCGGCCTCTTTGCGCCGTACTTCGATCGGCCCTGCTTGCGGCCCTGCACCCCGACCGCGTCGAGCGTGCCGCGCACCACGTGGTAGCGCACCCCTGGCAGGTCCTTCACACGGCCACCGCGGATGAGCACCAGCGAGTGCTCCTGGAGGTTGTGGCCGACGCCGGGGATGTAGGTGGTGACTTCGATGCCGTTGGTGAGGCGGACGCGGGCGACCTTGCGGAGCGCGGAATTCGGCTTTTTCGGGGTCTGGGTGAAGACGCGCACACAGACGCCGCGCTTCTGCGGACTGTCCTGCAGCGCCGGGCTCTTGGTCTTGGTGATGACCGCGGCGCGTCCCTTGCGAACCAACTGGCTGATCGTCGGCACGATAGCTCCACACGCGCCGGACCTCGGCGCGCAAAAAACGTGGTGTTCCAGGCCTAGGGAGCCGCCGTCAAGCGGCCCGGCACCCGGAACTGACTTACCCTATAAGGTTGATGAACGTCGCGCCCGCCCGGCAGTACGACCCGGGGCGCTGTCGATGCAGCCCGCGGCCACCCGGCTCGAAGCCCGGCGGCTCTTCCGCGCGACGCAGGGCCACTTTTTCGGGTGCCCACAGTGCGTCTCGCGGCAAGCGTCCAACACGCTTCCACTCAGGTTTCCCATGGAAGCCACGTCAGAGCGGCGTTGCCGTCTGAAGGTCATGCCCTAGATAGGGTGTCCCAGGGCCGACCAGAACCTTGCAAATATAACAAAGGGGATCCGGCTATGCAAGCAAGAGGAAAAAGAAGCGCGCGCGGCTGAGTCGCCTTCCCGGGCGATCTCGGCCGCGCGCGCTCGTCAGTCGGCTACCCGATCGGGTCAGTCGGCTACCGCTTGATGCCTTCTCCTATGTCCTCGATCGCCTCACCGACCTTCCGCCGCGCCTTTCCGAATCCTTCCTGAACGTTGCCCGCCGCCTCGTCCGCGACGCCTTCGTCGTGCAGCCGCTCATTATCGGTAATGTCGCCCCAGGCCTGCTTCACACGACCCTTGACCTCCTCGGTCTTCCCGTCGAGCTCGTCACGATTCTTCATTGGTGCGTACCTCCGCCTGGATCAGCAGCAAGAACCGGTAACCGAGCCGTTCCCGAGCCATTCGCCGCGACTCTCACCCCTCGCTCCGTGCCTCAGGGCTGCTTACAGTCGCTATCGGGTGGTTCTCCGGCCTGTGGATTTACAGGAGGGCCAGGAGATCAGGAGGATTTTGTTTTTTCTGAAAAATGAATTTCTCCTGACCTCCTAGCCCTCCTGCAAAAGCTCACCGGCTGTCGAGTCACCCCGATTGCGGCTGTAAGCACCGTGCCGGCCCCTTTGGGGCAGCCGTGAAGGAACCCAGTGAGCAGCCCGTGGGCTAGCGCCTCGACCGCAGCATCGTCTCGACGTGGTGGCCCACGGGGAGCGCCAGGGCCTCGTCGAACGACCGGGCCCCGACGATTTTCAGCTGATGTGTGGCGGGATCGTGGTCGACCTCGACGCACTCGCCCACCTCGAAAAAGCCGAGGTCGGCCACCACCTCGAGCACCTGTTCGCCGAAGTCGGTCTCGGTGCGCGTGATCAGGTAGACCGCAGGGGCCATGTGCGAGAAGTCCCGCAGGAACGACCGCATCGGGTGCGGCTCGATGTGCTGCAGCACCAGGCTCGCGAAGATCAGGTCGAAGCGCAGCTGCCGGATCTGATTCCAGTCGGAGCTCAGCAGATCGATGGCGTGCCCTGCCGTGGTGTGGCAACGCTCGACCATCGGCGGGACGTCGAAGCCGGCGACCGTCCGGGCGATCCCGGCCAGGTAGGGGAAGTTCCGCCCAAGGCCGCAGCCGAAATCGAGGACGCTCTCCACCCGCTCGGGCATCGGGATGGTGGGGACATATGGTGTGAACGGCTTGCCGTCCTTGTAGCCGCTCAGGATGCGCTCGCGGACGTCGTCGGTTTCGGCGGTCTCGGCCAGCGACATCCAGTAATCACGACCCGACATGTGCGGTCTCCTTCTCAGTCATCGTCGTCGGCCGCGCCGCCGGCACGGACCACGTCCTCCTGCTTCACGCGATCGATCTTGAACTTCGCCGCGGCCCGGCGCATGCGATCGAGCACGTCGTCGAAATCGAACTCGGTGGAAGTCGAGAAGCGAATCGGATTCACCCGGGCCACGACGAACGGCCGCAAGTAGGGGCTGGTCAGGCCGCGGGCCTTCAACTTCTCCACGATCGCCGACACGTCGTCGTCGGCGGCGAGCAGGGCTGCTGCGCGCCGTTCGCGCTCGCGCAGCGCGCGAGGCATCGGCAGGTCGAGGAAATCCTCGATGCGGCGCAGCATCGAATGGTACGCGCCGCCGCTCAACCGCGGCCGCTGCTCGTACGCGGCGCCGAGCGTCAGGAACGCCGGTTGATCGAACTCGAAGGTGAACTCGCGCTCGACGCGCCCGCCAGCCGATTCGGCGAGCGCACGCTCCATCCGGATGGTCTCGAGCGCCTTCTCCTTGAGGTTGTGCGCCTTTTCGGTGTTGAGCGCCAGGATTTTGAACGCGATCTCGGGATCCGGCACGAGCAGCGCGGTGACCGTCCGGGCGCCGAGCTTTCGAAGCGCCTGGAGGCGGTGATTGCCGTTCGGCGTCCAGTAGCCGCCCTCCTGACGGATGACCACGATCGGATCGAGGAAGCGGCCGAGCGTTTCGATGACGTTCATCAGCCGCGTGACGTGCGGCAGAGATGGGTCACGCTGGAACGGCGTCGGCTCGACGCGTTCGACCGGCAGCGCGGTGAAGAGCACGGGCGTCCCGCCGAACGGGTCGCGGTACGACGCGAGCACCACCCCGCCGTCGGCCTCGACCTGGTCGGCCAGCCGCTGAACCGCGGGATCACTTACGATCGCGGGTCTCGGCAGGCGACAGACCGATGGACGCCGGAGCGGTGTTCCGCCGTCTCCGGACGGTCCGTTTGCGCGCCGGCGCTCGTGGGGCGGAGGTTTTCTTGGCAGCCATGATCTGCCGGGCTCGCGCCCGCGTGTCAGGAACGCTTGCGGATGATCACCGTCTTCACCGGCACTTTCTCCGGCTTCGCGACCTTCGCGGCCTTCTCCCCTTTCGAGCTCTTGGATTTCTTCGCCGGCTTGTTCGCCCGTTCGGAGGCCAGTGCGCCCACAATGCCCGTCACCAGCGCCAGAGCCATCTCCGCGCCGTGCTGCTTGATCAGCTTGTTCAACTGCTTCGAAAGCTTCTTGCGGGTACTTTTTTTCATCACGGCCATGCCGGTCTCCCTTTCGGGTACTCTACTACTGCTGTTCAATGGGTGTCAGGCAGTGAATCGTGAACGGTGGCGCGTGATCGAGGAGGCCACCGTTCACGATTCACTGCCTGACACCCGACCGGGGCACGGGTCATGACACCGGCGGCCGCTCGATGTTCGAGATGTGCTCGAGCGCCAGCACCAGCGCCTGCGTGCCGCGCCGGCCGTGGCCCTGCGCCTTCAACGACAGGTACAGCTGGTGGACGAGCGCAAGGCCGGGCATCGCCAGCCCCATGCGCTGCGCTTCCGATAGCGCGATCCCCATGTCCTTGATGAAGTGCTCGACGATGAAGCCCGGCTCGAAATTGCCTTTCAGTACCCGCGGCGCCAGGTTCTCGAGCGACCAGCAGCCAGCCGCACCGCTGCGGATCGACTGCAGCATCGTTTCCGGATTGAGCCCGGCCCGATAGGCATAAACCAGGCTCTCGCAGACGCCGATCATGGTGCCCGCGATCACGATCTGGTTGCACATCTTGGTGTGCTGCCCGGCGCCAGGGGCGCCCTGGTGCACGATGTTCTTCCCCAGAATCTGGAACAGGGGCATCACGGTCGCCACGGCCGTGGTGTCCCCACCGACCATGATCGACAGCGTCTGGTTTCGCGCCCCGACATCGCCGCCCGACACCGGCGCATCCACGGCATTGCCGCCGATGGCCACGGCGCGCTCGTGAATCTCCCGCGCCAGGGTCGGCTCGGTCGTGGTCATGTCGACGAACAGGGTGCCGGGACGCGCCCCGCTCAGCACGCCGCGCTCGGAAAGATAGACGTCGCGCACGTCCTGGGGGAAGCCCACCATGGTGAAGACAACGTCGGATGCCGCCGCCAGGTCGCGCGGAGAGTCGCTCCACACGGCGCCGGCCGCCAGTAGCGCCTCGGCCTTCGCCCGGGTGCGGCTGTAGACGGTGGTCGGATACCCGGCGGCGAGGAGGTGGCCGCACATCGAGTGCCCCATCACCCCCGTGCCAATCCACCCGATTCGGGTCTGCTGCGGTGCCGTGGAGCTCACGCTTTCTCCTTCCTGGTTCTTTTCGGGGCGGCCGCGCCCGCTTCGTTCGCGAGCCTCGCCACCAGCCTCACAATCGTATTCCGGTTGCGCATCGTCGCCGGGCCGCCGAGCGCTTTGCCCATCTCGATGCCCGACACGCTGGAGTCCAGCAGGTTGCCGTGGCGGCACCAGTAGACCTCGCGTCCCTTGCACGCGAGCTCGTCCGACGGAGTGGCGAGGGCCGCGATCTGCTTCCGCGCCGCGGCGCCCAACGGCCGCGCCACGAAGGTGACATCGATCGTTCCGGCGCCGGCCGCGGGCTCCATCGCAAAGGGCCGGTGCGCAACGATCGCCGCCAGTTCCTCCGGAGTGCGAATGAAGGTGTCGACCCGGTACCCCAGCGCCTCGGTCAGGGCGGTCTCGACCTGCCGCTCGAGCGCCGCCGCATCCGGCTCAGGGCTGCTGAAAATCACGTTGCCGCTCGCGATGAACGTCTCGACCCCGGAAAATCCCAGTCCGGAGAACAGCGCCCGCAGCCGGTCCATCTTGACGACATGGCCGCCGACGTTGATCGCTCGAAGCAGCGCGACATAGCGGGGCAACTCAAATCACAGTGCCAAAAATGCCAAAAATGCCAGGATTGCCGAAATTTTGGGGGCACCGGCGCGACGAATTCCACCCCCCCCACTTTTGGCATTCTTGGCATTCTTGGCATTCTTGGCATTCAGAACCGGGTAGAAGCGAGCCGCTGGCACTCCTCGACAATCGCGGCGTTGAGCCGATCCCGCTCGGTCGCATTCAGGTAGCCATGGCCGTCGTGGGCGAAGAACAGCGCCAGCACCCGTCCGGCGCCGATGCAGTCCCCGAGAGTCTGCGCGTCGCAGCCCGGGTGCGCGACGATGCGGTGCAGGCCGACCATCTTGCTGGCCCCGAGCTGGGGCGGCACCTCGCTGTCGGCCACGAGACGCGCGTAGGCGCGGACCAGCAGCTTGGCGGCGGCCGTCGTCCCTTCGAACGGAATGTGCAGCTCGTCGAGCGCTTCGGTCCACAGCCGCTCGGCCTCCACCGGATCGTACGGTTCACCGAACTGGCCGGCGAGCGTCGCCAGGGCCGGCGACTCGTAGCCTTCGAGCAATCCCGCCGCGGCGATGTCCGTCAAATGGTCGCCGGAGACCAGACCGAGCTCGACTTCCGCGACCGCTTCTCTGAAGGTGATGGCCAAGAGGCAAATCCTAAATCAAAACCCAAAAATCCGTGGCCCGTTGTCCGCTGTCCGTTGTCCGAAAACCTCGCGAGTAATTCTCGAAGGATTTCGCGGACCGCGGACCGCGGGCTACGGATCCTGCACTTCCTTCCAGATCAGAACGCTGTGGGTCTCCTTCAGCAGCACCGACCCGATCACGAAGGTCAGCGAGGCGACCACGATCGGGTAATACAGGCCTGCGTAGATGTTGCCGGTCTCCGCCACGATCGTCAGGCCGATCACCGGCAGCAGGCCGCCGAACACGCCATTGCCGATGTGATACGGCAGCGACAGCGCCGTGTACCGAATCTTCGCGGGAAAGGCTTCGACCAGGTAGGCGGCGATCGGTCCGTAGACCATCGTCACGAAGACCACCTGAATGAAAACCAGGAGAATCAGCTGCCACGCCGTCCCGTTCGACAGCAGCGCCCCCACGCCGGTGAACGGCAGCACCTCCGGCGCCGGCCGCAGCGTGCCGTCCACCATCGTCATCGGCGTGAGGCTGACCGCGCCGGTGACCGGGTTCCGCTGCGACACGGCGGTGACCACCCCGGACCCCGACGCCACCTGCATGGCCTTGTATATCGGCAGATAGGAAATCGCGGCCAGGATGCAGCCGGCCATCATCAGCCGCTTGCGTCCAATCCGGTCGCTGAGCGCGCCGAACACCACGAACAGCGGCATCCCGAGCAGCAGCGCGGTCGCGACGATGTAGTTGGCCGAGGTGTTGTTCACTTTCAGCACCGTCTGCAGATAGAAGAGCGCGTAGAACTGGCCGGTGTACCAGACCACGCCCTGGCCGGCGGTGGCGCCGAACAGCGAAATCAGCACGATTTTGAGGTTGCTCCACCGGGTGAACGCTTCGCGCAGCGGCTTCGTGGAGGTCGCCCCGGTGCCTTTGATGTGCTGGAAGATCGGCGACTCCTTCATCCGAAGCCGGATGTAGAGCGAGACCGCGACCAGCAGGATCGAGATCAGGAACGGTATCCGCCAGCCCCAGGACCGAAAGGCTTCGGGTGACATGAGGTTCTGGACGATCAGGATGACCGCCAGCGAGACGAACAGGCCGAGCGTGGCGGTGATCTGAATGAAGCTCGTATAGAACCCGCGCCGGCCATCGGGGACGTGCTCGGCCACGTAGACCGCGGCGCCGCCATACTCGCCGCCGAGCGCGAGCCCCTGGAGGATCCGGATCAGCAGCAGCGCCGCCGGCGCGAACAGGCCGATCGTGGCGTAGGTCGGCAGCACCCCGATCAGCGCGGTCGCGGCGCCCATGATGATCAGCGTCACCAGGAACGCGTACTTGCGGCCGACGAGATCGCCGATTCGGCCGAAGAACAGCGCACCGAACGGCCGCACGACGAAGCCGACCGCAAACGTCGACAGGTAGGCAATCAGCGCCCACGTCTCGTTGCCGCTCGGATAGAAGAGCGGCGAGATCACGCTCGCCAGGCTGCCGAAGATATAGAAGTCGTACCACTCGATCATCGTCCCGACCGCCGATGCGGCGATGACCTGCCAGATCTTGCTGTCGCTCGGAACGGGGACGGAGGCTCGCGCAGGGATGGACGGAGTGTTCATGCGGTTACGTGGTCGCGGATTTGGCGCAGGTGATGGTCGAGGTGCCGGACGTAGTCGTCCATGAAGTGCTGGAGCGTGGCCGGCTCGCCCGCCGGCACGCCATCGAAGCTGTGATTCGTATGCGACGCCTGCCGGAGTGACGCCGGCGCGGCAGCCATGACCCTCGCGAGATGGCGGTTGTAGCTCGCCCAGAGCGTGACCAGCTCCTGCCAGGGCGCATCCTGATACCGCTGCGCCTCGACCCATCCGTCCTGGTCGTATCCGGCGAACACCAGGTCCTGCTGCCACCGGGCACGGACGAACCGCTGGTGATTGTTCGTGGCCGAATCAATCAGGTGTCCGAGGATCTCCCGCGGCGACCACTTCTCCGGCCCTGGACGCTGCTCCGTGGTGTCGTCGTCCAGCGCCTCCAGCCAGGGACGGGCGTTGTCGACGGCATCGACCAGCGCAAGGGCACAGGCGGGCCAGCTGCCGAGGCGGTCGGCGATCTCTTTCATCGCCGCCAGATGATGATCGTCGTGCTCCGCGACGAAGTAGCAGAGATCGACCACCGACATCGGCTGGGCCAACCGCGGATGCCGCGACACCCGGGCCAGGTCCGCGGGGGTCATGACCGCCAGCCGGCGCAGCACCGCTGTTCTTGCACTGCGAAATCCCTCGATCAAATCGGCGGGCGCCCGGTCGTTGTGCCGGGCCTCATGAGTCTGCCGGTTTTGCAGGTCAGCCGGATGAAGGACCGGCGCGCCGCGCTCGAAGTCGTCGAGCCGGTGCGACCAGAGCGCTTCCAGGTCGAGGAGGTGCCCGGTGTGCTCCTGCATGGACCAGCGTCCATCGGGCTTGTACACGCGGACGTGGCCGGGAACGGCGTCGAGGGCGGCCGCCATCCGGCCGGCGGTCCGCGCCAGTCGCGCCTGGAGCGCCGGCGCCTCGCCGACCGGGAGGCCGAGGGCGAAGCTGCGATCGAACCATCGTTTCACGCACCGAAATGGTAGTCCGGTCTCGGACAGCGCGAAACAAAAGATCGGACGGCGTAGTAAAAAGGCGCGTCCACCAACCTTCGCCAGCGCTCGCTTCGCTCGCGGCTTCGGTCGGCAAGCCGAGTCATGCGAGCTGATCGAAGGTTGTCCACCGTAGCGCGAAGCGCGAAGGTGGACCTCCAGTAGACCAAGGAGAAGACATGAAAAGGATCCTGGCTCTCATATTGACCACCGCGGCGGCAGCAGGTTCGGCGTCCGTGCTGCTGACGGCGCAGCCCCCCGCTGGTGCGCCGCCCGCAGGACAGCCGGCGGACAGCCGCCGGCCGGCCGCGGACAGGGCGGCGGCGGCCGCGGCGGCCCGATCGTGCCGCCCCTCGCGTTCGAGGATCGCACCGGCTTCGAGAGCATGTTCGATGGCAAGAGCCTGACGCCCGGGGCCACCGCACGCGGGGCGGCGCGGGCCGCGGCCGCCGCCAAGCAGGCCGAGGCGGCCAAGGCAGCCGCGGCGACCGGCCAGCCGGCGCCCACCGGCCGCGGCCGCGGCGGGTTCGGCGGCGGACCGCAACCCTCGCTGTTCCAGGACTGGGACGGCGATCCGAAGTTCTGGCGCGCCGAGAACGGCGTGATGGTCGGCGAGAGCACGCCCGACAAGGTCGTCGGTCCGAACACGTTCTTGATCTGGAAGGGCGGAACCCCCGGCGACTTCGAGCTGAAGGTCGAAATCAAGATGAGCGCGACCAACAGCGGCATCCAGTACCGCAGCAAGATGCTGCCGGCCAACGACGGGCAGGCCGAAGGCACTCCCGGGCACGGGTGGCGCCTGGGCGGATATCAGATGGATCTGGACTTCGACAATCGCTATCCGGGACAGCTCTACGAAGAGGCGGGCCGCGGCTTCCTCGCGGAGCGAGGGACGATCACCTACATCTCACGCGATGGAACCAGGGGGCAGATCGGCAGCCTCGAAAGCGCGGAGGTCCTGAAGGGCCTCTACAAACCAGGCGAGTGGAATCAGTTCCATCTGATCGCCCGCGGCAACACCCTGATCCACATCGTCAACGGCCACGTCACCGCGGTGTGTGTCGACGATGACGTGAAGGGGCGCTCGATGGCCGGCCTGCTCGGCTTCCAGCTGCACGTCGGCGCGCCGATGAAGCTGGAGATTCGGAACGCGTCGATCAAGCTGCTGTAAGACCGCGGTCCGTTATCCGCGGTCCGTTGGCCGCGGGTTCGCGGGCTTGCCGCGCCGTAGCGAAGCGCGAAGGCGGGCTCGCGGCGGGGGCTGCCGCCTTCAATCGGAAGGATCAGCCGCCCGCGCCGCCAGAGCCGCCGGCAACCCCACCCCGAACATGTGAATCAGCACGCCGTTCAGGACGACCGGCCACGCCGGCCAGGTGCGAGCGCCACCGGCCGCCGAGGCCGGGATCACCAGCAGATTCATCGCCAGATAGACCGCCAGGCCGTAGAGCAGCCCGAACGCCATCGGGGCGCGAGTCAGCGCGCGCACCCGCCGGGCGGCGAGCATGAACACCAGCACGACGACGAACGCGATGAAGAAGTGCAGCGCCAGGCCGAGCGCGGCGGTGCGCCAGCCGCCGGCGAACGACGCGCGGCCGAGCACACCGGCCGCAATGCTCTGAAGAATCCGGATCGGTGCCACGCCGCGCAGCCCGAAGAACACGATGGCGTCGAGGATGTCCAGGATCCCGACCGTCAGAGTCCCGAACAACAGAGCCCGCTTCCACGGCATGCCCGCAGGCGCGGGCGCGCCGGACGCGACCACCGCCGGCATCAACTTCCCGCGACGTAGTCGACCACGAAGGCGTCCTCGAGGACCGCCAGCTTGCCGAGCAGGTCGCCGAACTTCTTGTGCTCCGGGTGCGGCAGGTACGCGTCGCGCGCCGCCACGCTCTCGAACGTCAGCAGGTAGACATGGGTGAAGCCGAGATTCTTCCCTTCCGGGCTGTTGTTCACGCCATCCTCGAACGCGGTGATCCCTGGAATCTTGGTACGCAGTTCACGAAACGCCCGCGTCACCTGGGCAATCTTGTCGGCGCTTGCGTCTTTCTTGTATTTGAAGACCACGACGTGGCGGACGGGAGCGGATTTCTGGGCAGACGAGGTCATGGGTGTCAGCAGAATGGATGACAGGATTGTGAACAACACGACATAGCGAAGTGAACGCGACATTTGACCCTCCGATGGTGGTCTTCAGTTGTCAGTTACCAGTTACCAGTTATCAGCTCGGACCGGGTGTTGAAACTGGCAACTGGCAACTGGCTGAACTGGCAACTGGCAACTGGCATTGACGAGCGGCTCACTTCCCCGGCCACCGCGCCGACTCGGTCCGGGCGGTCTTCAAATACGCTTCGACCTTCGCGACGACGCCGGGATTGGCCGCGGCGACGTTCTGTTTCTCGGCGGGGTCGCGCTCGAGGTGATAGAGCTCCAACGGCTCGCCCGGCTTCAGGCGCACCGCTTTCCACTCTCCCATCCGCACGGCCTGCTGGAATCCGCGCTCGTGGAATTCCCAGTAGAAAGCCGGGTGGCCGGTCTGCGGCTTTCCGCCAGAGAGGATTGGTGCCATCGAGATGCCGTCGATGCCTGCGGGGGTCTGGCCGCCGGCGATCTCAGACAGCGTGGGCAGCAGATCCCAATGAGCCCAGGGAGAGGCGCTGACGCGTCCGGCCGGAATCCTGCCGATCCATCGCGCGATCATCGGGACGCGGATGCCCCCTTCGTAGAGGTCGCGCTTGATGCCGCGCAGGCCGCCGGAGCTGTTGAAGAATTCGGGGTCGGCGCCCCCCTCTTTGTGTGGGCCGTTGTCGCTGGTGAACAGAATGAGCGTCTGGTTGTCGAGCCCGCGCGCGGTCAGCAGATCCGCGAGCCGGCCGATGTCCCGATCCATCCGCGTGATCATCGCGGCGAACGCGGCATGCGGCGCCGGCTGCGATCGATAGCCGATCGACGGACCATCCGGCCGGGCGCCAACCGGCACCCCGTCGGCTTTCGGGTTCGCGAACGGCTGCTCCGGGAACTTGCCGCGATACGGCGCCATCGCGTCCTCAGGGACGCGCAGCTCGGCGTGCGGTACGGTGTAATTCAGGTAGATGAAGAACGGCCGGGAATCGCTCCGTTCGATGAAGTCGGCCGTCTCCTTCGTGAACAGATCGCCGGCGTAGTCCTTGTCGAGATCGACCGCCACCCGCTCCCCGTTGCGATACAGATGATCGGTGAACTGCCGGTGCGCGTGACGCTGATCGAGAAACCCGAAGGCATGCTCGAACCCCTGCTTGTCGGGCATCCCCGGCGTCCCCGGTTGGCCGACGCCCCACTTCCCGATCAGCGCCGTGCGATAACCGCGGTCGCGGAGCACCTCCGCGATCGTGACTTCATCAGCGCGGAGCGGCACGTCTCCCTCGGGAAGGGCGCCGTTCCCGCGAATCCAGGCATGTCCCGTGTGCTTGCCGGTGAGCAGCGCCGCCCGCGACGGCGCACAGACGGTGCTGCCGCTGTAGTACTGCGTGAATCGCGTGCCTTGCCGGGCCAGCTTGTCGAGCGCGGGAGTCTGAAATCGCTGCTGCCCGTAGATGCTGAGATCGCCGTAGCCCAGATCGTCGGCCTGAATCAGCAGGATGTTGGGCCGCGCCCCGGACACCGGCGCCTGACCGGCCGAGCCCGACAGCGTGGCGATCGCGACAAGGACGGGAATGAGAAAGCGCATATGGTGAGTCATCAACGTCCCGGGGCGACCGGAGCCCAGATGGCGTTCGCGAAATCCACGAAGCGATCCCAGTCGTACGGCGTGAGATTGTGCGGCCCGCGGCGGATGTGGTACCCGCGACGGCCCGACCGCATCGGCTGTTCGAGCGGCGGCATCGCGCCAGCCGCAATCGCGGGATCGCCCCAGAGTCCGAACACCGGCGACGCATGGGCGAGCGCCATGAATTCGCCGCGTGGATCCGACCAGAGGTCCTCGTCGGCGCTCGCCACATACAGGGCGCGCGGGGCGATCAACGAGAGCAGCATGTGTTGATCGACGGGCAGCGACGACTCCCGTCCCGCGAACGACCGGTAGTTGGCGGCGAACCAGTAAGGAAACGCGGTCGTGATCCGGGCGATCGTCTCGCCGAAGTTACGGCGGCTCAGCGCGGCGCCGCTCTCCCCGGACTCGTTCGACACCACCATCGCGAACCGCTGATCCTCGGCGCCGGCCCACAGCGCGGCTTTGCCGCCCCTCGAGTGCCCGACGACCGCGACCCGTCCGGCGTCTACGCCGGCATTCGTCTCGAAGTAATCCATCGCCCGGCTGGCGCCCCAGGCCCACGCCGCGAGCCCTCCCCACGCATCAGGAGGGCGAGGTCCATCGGCGGTGCCTTCGAACGTCTGGATCACGCCCTGTCGAAAGGTCTCGTTGTTGTCGGGCGCGAGCTCGGCTACCTGCAGCGCCGCGATTCCGAAGCCGCGGGCAATCACCTGCTCCGCCGGCCAGAAGCCCGACTTCTCTTTCCGTGACGGATCGGCATTGGCCGGCGGACGGTTGTTCAGGAGCAGGAGCACCGGAACCCGGCCGTCAGGGCTTGCCGGCCGTAGCCCGGAGGGCGAAGGCCGGGGGAGAAACAGCGTCAGCTGGAAGCGATGCGTGCGCCCCTGCCGGGAGCTGATGATGGCGACCCGCTGCAGCGTCGCCGCGCCGTCCATGGCGCGATCGTTCCGCTCGACCTCCTCGAACGTCAGTTGATCGGGCTTGCCGGGCGAACGGCCATAGACATGCTCACGGAACAGCTCGAGGATCTCCGCGCGACGCGGCGCCCAGCCCGCGGAGTCCCGCACCCGCCCGCGCGCCCCCGCCAACGGATCGGGCAACTCCAAGGTCCCGACCCGGCTCTCGGTGTAATTGACACCCTTCTGCCGGACGGTCTCCTGATCGACGAGCTGCGGATTCGCCTGCCATCCCGCCGCCTCCTGCCCTGCCGCACGCAGCCCAAGAAGGCCGGCGACGACGCAAAAGGCCACCGCGGGAATCGTGTGACCCGGACCGGTCACGACTCTGCGGCGACCGCGGCAATCAGCGCCTTGATGTAGCCGCATGCGAAGGCAAAGCCCTGCAGGTTGCCGGTGTCGCCTTCGATCGACGGCACGTGGTCGGGCATCATCATCCCGTCGTACCCGACATCCCGATAGACCCGCATCGCCCTCAGCATGTCCACATCGCCATCGTCGATGAACGTCTCGCGGAAGTTCAGGAAGCCGCCGGCGATGTTGCGGAAGTGCACGTTGAAGATCTTCTTCCGGGTGCCGAAGTAGCGGATGACGTCGTAAATCTGCTCGCCCGGCTTCTCCAGCATCTCCGACACCGTGCCCTGGCAGAAATTCAGGCCGTGGTACGGGCTTTCCGCGATCGAGACGAACCGCTTGAGGCCGTCGACCGAGCCGAGCACCGTCTCGATCCCGCGCCAGCCCTTGCCGCGCGGCATCCCGGGATCCTGGGGATGACAGGCGAGCTTGACTTTGTGCTCGGCGGCCACCGGGACGACGCGCTCGAGGAAGTGGGTGATGCGCTCCCAATACAGGTCGGCGTTGACGGGACCGGCCTCCGTGAGCGGCGGATCCTGCGGGGCCCCCGCATACACGAACGTGCTGTAGCGCGCCTTGCCGCGGCCCACCGTGGGGGCGGTGCGCGGAACGCCGATGAAGGTCATGTTGTATTTCACCGACGGGATGCCGGCGCGCGACACGTTGCGGATCATCTCGCAGATGCCGTCGATCTGCTTCTGCCGATCCGGCTCCTTGCCCAGCATGATGGCGGGACTCTCGCTGCGGCTGATCTCGGACGAGCTCAACGGCAGCGGCACCATGTCGAGCGTGAGCCCGAACGACTCGACGCGCTCGCGACGCTTGGTGAGCTCCTCGACCGACCACTCCGGGCCCATCTGCGGCGACGGCAGCCGGCTGCAGATGTGATTGACGCCGAACCCGGCCATCGCGCGGAGGATGGGGTCGGAGTCGCCGTGCTGGGTGCCGGCTTTCATGCGCGCTCGCGAGGACGCCCGCGCGCCCGCGGCGGGCCGCGCGGCCATCTGCGCCGAGACCGCCGCCTCTGCGAGGGCTCCCGCCGTCAGTCCCGTTCCCGTCAGCCGGACGAAATCGCGTCTTTTCATAGTGCCCTCAAATCAAATCCCAAGCTCCAAATCCCAAATCCCAACGCACTCCCAACAGCCAAATCCCAAACCAGCTCCCAGCCACATCCCAAACCAATCCAACCAAACTCCCGAACCAATTCTCTAGCGACTACTCAACGCCCGCGTTCCCAACGTCGCATGACATTCCCATTGGGCCGTTGGCGGTTGGAAGTGGTTGGAGCTTGGGATTTGGAGCTTGGGATTTGACCGCCTTTCTAATGGGAAGTCCCCACCCGCGGCGCATCCATCAGCGCCTGGTAGACGACGTTCGGGAACTTCTGCGCCACGTCAGTCCGGTTCGGCATCAGCTGGATCATGAACACGAGGGTCATCCTGGCGTCCGGATCCACTCGATAGGACGACCCGTAGGCGCCGCCCCACCCGAACGTCCCCACCGAGCTCAACCCGTTGGCGCCGTAGCGATCGGTCGTCTCGAACCCGAGCCCGAATCCCAGGCCCGGTGTGGGCTTCAACGTGCCGATCTGGTTGGTCGTCATCAGCGCGACGGTGCGCGGCGACAGGAGGCGGTGGCCGTCGAGCGTGCCGCCATTGCGAATCATCTCGAGGAATCTGGCGTAGTCGCGCGCGGTCGACACCAGACCCGCACCGCCGGCAGAAGCTCTTTCGCGGCCCGTCGACATAGTGCCCCTGGCCGCGCGCCCCATCCGGCGCGCGCACGATCTTGCCGTCAGGTCCGCTCGCGTAGACCGTGGCCAGCCGGGCGCGCTGATCCGGGGGCAGGAAGAAACGCGTGTCCTTCATCCCGAGCGGGTTGGTGATCCGGGTCGCGATGAACTGATCCAGCGGCATCTTCGAGGCGCGCTCGACGACGCAGCCGAGGATGTCGGTGTTGTAGCCGTAGACATAGGCCTCGCCGGGCTGCGAGACGAACGGCAGCGTGCCGAGCCGCTCCATGGTGTCGCAGACCGGTTCGTCCTTGTCGGCGGTGTACCACCCGTAGCCGGCGGCCGGTCCCAGCCCCTTGGCTTCATAGAGCGCGGACACCGAGGCGTCCGTGCCGTAGGAGATGCCCGCGGTGTGCGTCAGCAGGTCCTTGATGTTGATGGCCGCGCCGGGCCGGCTCCGGGGCCAGGCCGGTGGCGCTCTTGGTCATGACGGTGGTCTTCGCGAAAGTCGGGATGAACTCGCTGACCGGCGTGGTGAGCGTCAGCGCGCCTTCCTCCATCAGGATCAGGATCGCGACGCTGGTCAGCGCCTTCGACTGCGACGCGATCCGGAAGATCGTGTCGGTGGCCATCTTCCGGGAGGATTCCTTGTCGCTCCAGCCGACCGCGCGCTCATACATCGGGCGCCCGTCGCGGAGCACCAGCCCGACCGCGCCGGGAATGCGATTGTCGTCGACGTATTGCTCGAGCAGCTTATCGATCCGCGCCAGGCGTCCGGTGTCATAGGGGGCCGGGGAATTGGGGGGCGTGGCACGTTGGCCGGCCGAAACCGACGCGATCGCGAGCGCCACCACTACAGCCGGCAGGGACAGTTTGCGCATGCGCGGCATTCTATACCTGCGTCATACTCTGCAGCCTATTTGCTCGCTTGCCTGGAGTTCGAGGGCAACGCGGTGTGGACCGCCGACGGCAGTACCTGGTGTTCACGTCCGCCGAGGGATTCAGCAGCGGCATCGCGTCACAGGGTGGCATCAACACGACCATGGCGCTGTGGGCGCTGTCGCTGCGCGATCCGGATCGCGATCCGAGCAACCGCGACATCGACAGCGAAGCGCAGGGACCGGCCGCGGAAGCCGCGGCGCGCCAGCCTGCGGGGCGCGGCCCCCCGCTGACGTCCGCATCGACTGGACCGGGATGGCCCGGCGTGCCCGGCACTGGTGATCGATCAGCGCTTCAACGGCGGCGGCGGGATCGACCAGGAGCTGCTGGCGATCCTGGCCGGACGGCAGTATCAGTACACCGTCGGCCGCGACGCCGGGTTCCAGCAGCCACGGCCGCAGAACTTCGACGGTCCGATGGTGGTGATGCAGAACGAACGCTCGGCGTCCGATGCCGAGATGTTCCCGGCCGGATTCAAGGCGCTCGGCCTCGGCAAGGTGGTCGGCGTGCCGACGATGGGCGCGGTGATCGGGACCGGGTCCTACACGCTCCTCGACGGATCGGCGATCCGCACGCCCGGGAGCGGCGTGTGGACCGTCGACGGCGAGAACATGGAGAACTACGGCGTGCCGCCGGACGTCCTGATCGACAACACTCCGGCCGACTTCCTCGAGGGGCGCGACGCACAGGTTTGAGAAAGCGGTCGACGTGTTGAAGTCGCAGATGAGCGGCGCCACTCGGAAGAGCACCTCGGCGCCGCAGCTGCGCTGACGGGGCACTCCCGCGTGTCAAGGGAGAAGGGAAAGGGAGAACTCGGAATCTACGCGAGAAAGAGCGTTCTCCCTCATCCCTTCTCCCTTTCCCTTGACAGCGTGAGTCTCCCCTAGAGCGCGTGATCGATCGGAAACTCCGCCCCACTCCACGCGCGAACTGATGTCCACGGCTGCGGCGGGGCGGACCAGAACTCGTCGGCGGGCGGGAGTCCGAGCGGCAGCAGGGCGACCGAGCACAGATACAGGCTGCCGGTCGAGATGTAGCGCTCTCCCACGCCCGGCTGATGTCCGCAGAATCCGATCTGCAGCCAGCCGGCGGCGTCGAACGTGCCGGGCGCTTCGAGGGTGCGGCGGATGACGGCGGTCAGCGCGCCGCGCGTCTGGGCAGGGCTCACGCCGTCCGGGAGGTTGCGGCGCAGCGCCATCTGGGCGAGCACCTGGAACGCGCCGCAGCGATACGCCAGCGAGCGGCCGATCGGCGGGAACGATCCGTCGGGGGCGATCAGCCGTTCGAGGACGGCCGCGTAGCGCTTCGCCCGCGCTTCCTCGCGCGTGGCCAGGTCCTTCCACGCCGGATTCTCGTCGCGGACCGCATCGAGAACATCGAGCAGCATCGGGTGGATCACGAAGCTGTTGTAGTAGTCGAAATGGAGCTCCGGGCCGTCGCCATAGGCTCCGTCCCCGCGATACCACTGATCGTGCTGCCGCAGCGCGTAGTCGACACGCATCTTGTCCCAGGCCGCGCCGAGCTTCGCCAGCGCGGCTTCGACGGTCGCCGAGAAGAGCAGCCAGTTGTTGAACCCGGGCAGCGTCACGCGCGACGCTTCGAGCGCGGCGATCAGATGGCGCCGGGTGCCGGCGGGCAGCTGCTCGCGAAGCGTCCGCGGTGCGCGCAGCACGCCTTGCGCGAGGAACGCCGCATCGACCAGGGGCTGACGCTCGCGCGTGAAGTTCAGGAAGTCCTTTGACGCCGGATCGACCGCCCGGTCGATCGCCCCTCGCGCCAGGTCCGCGTACCGCGCCCGCAGCCGCCCTTCGTCGCCGTCGTCGGCTGCCAGCTCGAGCCACGGCGCTACGCCAGCGATCAGCCGGCCGAGCGCTTCGAGATGGGTCACCGTTTCGCGCTTGGCCCCGGCGGCTTGCTCGACCGGCATGCGCAGCTTCAACGTTTCGGCTGCGAGATTCTCGAGGACCGGGTCCGCGAGCTTCCGCAGATGCCCCACCCAGATCGCGCGCTCGCCGGCCGGCGCCGGCTTCGGCTGCGCCGCAGTGGCCGTCGCAGACGCGGCCATCGAGGCGCCGGCGCCCAGGGTCAGCATGAAGTCTCGTCGATCCACGAGGAGCCTCTCACATTGCCAAAATTGCCAAGAGTGCCAAAAGTGCCAAAAGTATTCGGGGTAGACCCTCCTGCCGGCCGTTCGGTCGTCTTCTACCCCCTCCCCCCAAGTTACCCCCCCAATTTTGGCAATTTTGGCATTCTTGGCAATTTTGGCCATTCAACGAGCATCCAGCTTCCTCCCCGCGTCGAGACTGTCGAAATTCAAGATGGCGTTGAACACGAGGAAATAGCTGCCGATGGTGCTGCCGCGCCAGATCGGGTTGTTCGCGAACAGGATGACATGGCCTTTGCCGACGGGGACGTCGACGACCACCGGCCGCTGCGCGATGTCGTTGCCGCCGTCGAGCAGCCCCGACACCAGCAGGCTGTTCTGGGCGTCGAAGCGCACCGCCACCCGCGGCCTGAACTGCGGCGGGATGAGCGTGGCGGGATTGCGCCGGAGCTGCTCCTCGGTCGGCAGCGCATACTGCCAGGGCATCACCGTCGCCGGCGTCAGCAGCGGTGAGAGATTCGTCGCTTCGAGCGCAGGCAGTCCCTGGACCACGTCCGGGTCGTCCGGCGTTCCCCGTCCGGTAGGCCGCCCGCCCGGACCGCCGCCTCGTCCTCCCCCGGCGCCGCCTGGCACGCCGCCACCGGTTCCCCGGCCACCGCCACCGACACTCGCGCTCACGCTGAAGCTCTCGCCGCTGTCGCTATACATCGCGAGATTGTCCGGCACGCCGTAGACGATCGGGCTGGTCTGATCGACCAGCCTGGTGCGCAGCAGCGAACCGACCACCCGCGAGCTCGCCGCCGGCCGGTTCAGGCTGACGCCATGACTGAAGTTGGCGATCGCGAACTCGGCGCTGCTGTTGGCGCCGATGAACACGCCACCGGCGTCGATGAACGCTCGCAGGTGCATCAGCCCCTCGAGCCCCATGCCGATCCGCGTGTCGTCGGTCTGCGCCCAGGTCCCGATGTTCGGGGTCTCGGTGGAGTGGCGATACGGAATCGGCGTCCGCCAGAGCGGAAGGCCCTGCACCACCGACTGGTTGCCGCCGGGACCGAACACGATGACGTCGTACTTCGCCCGCAGCGTGGCGGTGTCGCGGATGGCCTGCGGATCGATGTAGTCGTAGGGGATCTTGTAGACGTCGAACGCCTGCCGCCACCAGCCTTCGGTCTGCGTATTGGTCCAGCCGTGCAGGATCGCGACCCGGGCGGCGCGGGCCGGATGCGTCTTGACCGACGGCGCCGATGCGATCGCATGTGCGCGCAGCCCCAGCTCCTTCGCCACCCGGTCGAGATCGGTCGCCGGCACCCTGGTGATGACGAACGAGCCGCGCGCGAACTTGATCCCGCCCGACTCGAACGGCTCTTCGGCGATCTGGATGTCGGCATCCTTCAGCGCGTAGCGCAGCGAGATCAACGCGTTGTCCGCGTTGTGATTCACCGCGAAGGTGGTCCCCTGCCCGAGCACGCCGCACGGCGGCGAAATCTGCCCCTTGACCGGCTCCATCGCGACGTCGAGCACCTTGACGTCGATGACCCGGACCGCCTGCACGGCAAAGCCCTCGGGGAAGGTCCACCCGGTATCGTCATAGGGCCGCGCCTGCGCCTCGTTCGGCGCCCAGGTACCTGGTAGTCGAGCAGCGCGTCGGCGATCCGGGAATACGGCTGATCCATCCGCACGATGTAGCTGCCGGCGGCGAATTCGCGGGTCGTCGGCGGCAGCTTCACCGGCGCGAGCAGGGCGGTGGCCGCCGCCGCCTCGTCGGCGGCCCCGGCGGGGTCGGCATCGGCATCGGCATCGGCGTTGCCACGACCGGCGCCACGGCCGCCCCGCCCCCGCCCCCCGGCAGCCGGCCGCGCCGGAATCGTCACCGTGAACGCGGACGTCGCGCGGGAGATCTCGACCGCCTGTTTCTGCAGCACGCGCAGCAGTTCCGCCTGGGCGCCGGGGCGCGGATCGCTGGCCGGAAAGACATAGGCAGCGGGGCCTTCGACCTTCGCCTTGAGGATCGACCGCTTGCTCTTCTCGTAGAAGTTGCGCAGGAAGTACACCCGGTTGCTGGCAATCTGATTCAGCGAAATCAGCAGGCCGGTCTGCTCGTAATTGTTGTTGTTGCGAAGCGACCAGCGCACCCGCGAAATCGGCGGGTTCTGCCGGAACCAGGTGCGCGAGGTCTCGTTCGGCGAGAGCGTGCGCTCCTCGGTATCGGCGCTGCCACTGTTGCCGAAAGTCTCGTAGAGGCGGCTGATCCCGTTGTGCGTCGCCGCCATGAACATCAGGTAGCCGGGTGACCAGGTGTCGAAGGTCCCCCACGCATAGACCCCGGGCATGCCCATGCGGGTCATCTCGTTGACGTTGTTCCACCCGATCAGGTGCCATTCGTTGGTCAGGATCGGATCGAGCCAGGCGTTGTAGGGACCGTTGCCGATGGTGTTGTCGTAGAGAAACGACCCGGACTCGTGCAGATCGTGCAGGACCTGCGCCTTCCATCCCAGGTAGGTGTTGAGCACGTTCTGCGACAGCTTCAGCGTCAGCGCCATCGCGTCGCGGTTGTTGTCGTGCGCGACGTAGTGCCCCCAGTAGACCGGGCTCATCGGCGTGCTCTTCGGGTTCTTCTTGCGCCACTCGTAGACGTCGACCACGCGGTCGCGGCCGTCCGGCTCGACCACCGGCGTAATCAGGGTGATGACATGCTCGCGGATGTTGCGGATGTAGGCGCTGTCGTCCACCGCCAGCCGGTAGGCCAGCTCCATCAGCGCGGTCGGCGCGCCGGCCTCGGTCGAGTGAATGGTGCCGGTGATGTAGTAGACCGGCGCCGCCCGCCGCGCGATCTCGTCGGCCGCCTCGTCGTTCATCTTGAGGGTGCGGGGATCGGCGAGCTTGGCCAGATCGGCGGTGTTCGCGTCGAGCCTGGCCATCAGCGCTTCCGACGCGACCGCGACCGCGATCATCTCGCGGCCTTCCTCGGTGGTGCCGATGGTGTAGACCTTGACCCGAGGCGTCGCCTTCGCGAGCCGCCGCATGTAGTCGTAGACCTCTTTCGAATACGGCAGCTTGCCGGGGGCTCCGGCGATGTCGCCGAGCACCGCGGCGGGCGTCGGCACAGTCTTCGATGCCGGCAGATAATCGACCAGCGGCGAGAGGAAGAAGGTCTCGGTCGTGTGCTCCTTGATCTTCCTCGTGTAGGCCTCGTCTATCGCCTGGTGCGGATCACGCCCGGGCTTCGCGTGGGCGAGGTCTTCCTTGGTCAGCGCGCGGCTCGGCTTCTGCGAACGGGTCTGCTGCGCCGCCACCGGCACGAGGAACATGACGGAGGCGGCCAGCACCGCGAGCACGGCGCGGCACGACCCGGACCAGGGGCTGATCATGGGGAAAGATTGTAGACCGCGCGCGGATCACGGCGCCTGCGACTTGTCACGGCACCTGCGGCGCTGGCCGCCTTCGGCGGCCACGACGACACGACGACAACGACGTTGTGGCTCGTCGGAGCTGCGTCACCGCTCCGAGACGTCGACTCCCGAGAACTCGCCCAGGTAGGTGTTGCCCTTGTATTCGAGCTCCTGCTTGATGCCGATCTCGGACGTGTAGTACGCGTGCACCACCCGCGACTTCAGCTTGACGAAGAACTGCGCCTCGGGCGTGTCTGGTTTGCTCTCGGTTCCGGCGATTTTCTGCAGCAGCGCCAGGCGCTGCTCCGGAGAGGACTCGAGAAAGGCGCGGCCGGTCGCCTGTCGGGACGCCTGCTCGAGCCGCCGCAGTCCCTCGCGCCACGTCGTCCGGTCAGCGTTGTCGAACGCTTCGGCGAGGCGCCCATCGATGTAGGGCGCGACCTTCGCGGCTCTGGCGCCCGGCGAATGATCGTCGGTGGGAATGATCATCTCGCTCAGCTCGTCGACCAGCGCGAGCTCGGCGCGGGTGAAGAAGGTCGCGGGCCTGGCCGCGGCCGAAATGGCCTGGGCCGCCGCCGCCTCGGACACGTCGACCGAGGCGGCAATCGTCGCGGCGGCGCCAAGCTTGATCGCGTCGCGGCGGCTGAGATCGTCGCTCACAGGTTCCCCTTCCTGAATTCGGAGACCAGGTAGTCGCAGGATCGCCAGGCCAGCGCCATGATCGTCCAGGTCGGATTCTGGCACGAAGCGCTGACGTGGCTGCTGCCGTCGACCACGAACAGGTTGCCGACATCGTGCGACTGCTGGAACTGATTCAGCACGGAGGTCTTCCGGTCGGTGCCCATCCGCGCCGTGCCCAGCTCGTGGATCGACCAGCCCTCGGTCAGCACCGTCCGATCGACGTTGAGGATCTCGAAGCCCGCCCGCTCGAACATCTCCTGCGCGGTCTCGACCATGTCCTGGCACATCTTCTTTTCGTTGTCCCCGAACCGGTAGTTGAACCGCACGACCGGGATGCCCCACTTGTCCTTCCGCACCGGGTCGAGTGAGACCTGGTTCTCGTAACGCGCCAGCACTTCGCCGAAGCCGCCCATCGTGATGAACGCGCCGGCGGCATCACGAACCTGCTTCTTGTACGCGGCGCCGAACCCGGGAGTGCTCAGCGCGTTGCCGGGAAACATCGTGGTGCCCGCGCCGCCCTCGAATCCATAGGCACGGATGAAATTCGGCTGCCGGTCCGACAGGTTCCGGAAGCGCGGCACGTAGAACCCGCCCGGACGCCCGTCGTCGTTGGTCCGCGGCGCGCCGATCCGGTCCTTGACCAGCCCGGTCACGCTCGGTCCCATGACGTGCTCGCAGAAGTTGTGGCCGACGTGACCGCTCGAGTTGCCGATCCCGTTCGGATGCGACGACGACTTCGAGAGCAGGAGCAGCCGCGCCGATTCGAGGGTCGACGCGGCGACGACGACGACCCTGGCCCTGGCCTCGTAGGCGCGGCCAGTCTCGGCGTCGACGAACGCGACGCCGCGAGCCTTGCCGGTGGTGCGGTCGACCAGGATCTCGCGCGCGATCGCGTTGGTGCGCAGCGTCAGGTTGCCGGTGTCCATCGCCGGATAGATCAGGCCGGTCGGCGAGTCGAACGCCGCGTGGATGTCGCACCCGCCGGAGCGGCGGCTGCACGCGCCTCGCCCGAAACAGCGGCTCCGATACTTGTTGTGCTTCAGCCCCTCGGTCGTCACACCGGCACGATACGGCGTGAGCACCCGATCCATCTTCGTCAGCGTGTTCCGGAGCGTGACTTCCGCCGCATTCAGCCGGGTCGGCCGCTGGAAAATGCTGTCGGGGAGATACGGCAGGTTCTCCTTGACGCCCGAGATCCCGAGATACTCGTCGACCCGGTCGTAGTAGGGGGCGATGTCCTTGTAGGAGATCGGCCAGTCCTCGCCGTAGCCGTCGTGACTCTTCGCCTTGAAGTCGAAGTCCGAGAGCCGGAGCGCCAGCCGGCCCCAGATGTTCGTCTTGCCGCCGAGGCACCGCGCCCGCACCCACGCATAGTTCGTCCCGGTGTACGGATGGTGCTTCTCGTCGACGACGATGTTCTTGGAGTAGTCGGGACCGCTCCAGCCCTGCACGTAGGAGTAGACCTTCGAATGCTTCAGACCGTCGGCATAGGGCGGCTGACGGATGGTGTATTCGTTGAGCGTCAGTGCATGCTGGCCGGGCGCCATGTCGCCGCGGCGCGGATGGTCGAATGGCCACTCCATCGACTTGAGCTCCTTGTCGATGTCGAGCTTCTTCCCCGCTTCGAGCATCAGCACTCTCATGCCGTGCGAGGTGAGCACATGCGCCGCCATACCGCCAGCGGCGCCGGATCCGATCACGATCGCATCGTAGACGACCGTCAGGTCGGCCTGCGGCTGGGGCGGAGATTGGAGAATTCGTAAGGGGCTCATGAGGATGCGCGGTGCGAACAATAGCACTGCTCGTGCTCAGCCGGGCGTCAGCCGCTTGTCACGCCCGCTCCGCGGGGGGCCTCCGGCCCACGACGACACGACGATACGACGACACGACGTAAGAGAGCGTTTCTGCCCCGAGCCAAAGGCCGCTTGGACTGGCGACCGAGGCAACTCGCGACGCTCGCGATCACAGGAGGTCAGGAGAAAAGCCAAAAACGATTGGTTTCCTCCTGATCTCCTGACCTGTTGTTAACTTCACCGGCCTTCGAATCGCCCATCCGCGACTGAAAGCACTAGGCCCTGGACAACAGGCAGAAATATCAACGGCTCCCCCCGCTGGCGGCGACGCCGGCCCTCTGGACCTGTCGGGCCGGTGTTGACAGGAGGGAGGATCGGATCGTTCACAAACAGCCCAGCGAAGGGATGGCTGCTTGTGAACGATCCGATCCTCCCTCCTGCCACCGCGCGAAGCGCGGCGCCGCCAACGGGCAACAGTCCTCCGAAGTGACTCACAACGTCGTTGTCGTCGTGTCGTCGTGTCGTCGTGTGCGGCCGAAGGCCGCAACCCGCCGAAGGCGGCGTGACCAGCAGCGGTCGCTGAATCGAGGGTCGCTCTCATCGAACAGCCTCTCGCTGCGCGAGGAGCGAGGCGATCGTGTCGCTGGCATCGAGACGGGTCAGGGTCACCTGAATGCCCGGCGCGTAGACGCAGGCACGGACCCGCGACTCCTGTTCGCTGTTCGGTGCCGCGATGGTTTCGACCGAGCACTCGCGGGAAGCGGGAAGCACGCCATCGAGGTCCGCAGCGTCGAATCGGATCCGCAGCGACTCCTCGGCCGCGGCGAGCAGCGGCTCGATCCGGCGGCAGTCTCGTTCATCGGCCGTGCACGCGGCGCCGATGACCGCCGTTCCGGCGCGATGGTAGTAGACGACCATCTGGCCCCTGGTGCTGACCGACTCCCCCTGCACGGTGAGCCGGGCCTGATAGGTCAGGTGGGCGCGCAGCCACCCGGCGCCGTCGGTGACCCTGACGAGCGAGACGTCCGAGAACGTGCCGTCGGGGAACGACTGCCGCAGCGCGCGTTCGTGAGTGGCGAGCAGCCGCTGATCGAACATCCCCGGCGCCGCCGCCCGTTCCGCCCGCACGAAGCGATCGATGGTGATCTGCCCGTTGCGCAACGACTCGAGCAGGGACGACGGCGGCTCGGTCAGGCCGCGGTGGACGACGCCTGAGGCCAGGACGAGCGCGAGGGCGATCAGGCCGCGTCCGTAGAACAGCATGAAGCCCTTCCAGTCGCCGTGAACACCGCGAAACAGCAGCGCCGGAAGCGCCGCCAGCACACCGCCGGCCGCCAGGGTGACCAGGGTCGTGAGAGCGCGGACCTCGACGCCTTTCGCAGGGACCGGAATCGCGAACGACGCCGCGATGAGCGCGAGCAGGCCGATGGCGGCAAACCCGTTCTCCGCCGCGCCCGGCGCGCTCCGCCGTCGCGGTCGGCGGGGCACGGGATTGGCGGCCATGGAAGCGGCGGCGAGCTGGACGGCTGGATTAGCGAGTCACGTTGGGATCGCTCGACGAGTACGTATATCCACTGCCCAGGGCGACGACGTTCCCCATCCAGTCGGTCGGATCACGCCACTCGACCACTCGCGGCCGCAGCAGATCGCGGAGATCGGCCAGGTCCCACTTCACCGCGAACCCGGGCATGACCGCGTCGTGGAGGTTGGTGTGGATCGGGCGGTCGATCGCCGCCCGCACGCTGTGAGGAGTGCGCGTCAACGCCACCGAGGAAATCCGCGGATTGATCGCGGCGGCAAGCATCACCGGGATCCCGGCGAGGCCGGTCGCGCGCACCGAAATCCGCGCCGGGTCGACATCGGACCGCTGCACCAGCCGGGCGACGACCGCGTTGACCTCCGCGGCATGGGTCGCCGGCAGATTGCGGCCGACCAGCCACGCCCGCGTATTGTTCATCCAGTTGCCGGTGAACGGCCGCTCCGCATCCCCGCCTCTGCCGCTCATGGTCATGATGGCAACGACCTGGCCCTGCGCACGCAACGCGGCTGCGTCGGCGCCCGGCGCCAGGTCGTCCTGGACGATCACCACGGCGGGGCGCCGCTGAGACGAGTCGGGAGGTGCGAGAACCAGGCTGGTCTCCAGGATAGCGGGGTTGGCGGCGATGAGATCGCCCACGAACTTCGAGAGCTCCAGCGCAGTCCCCTTGACGCGAGGCGTGTCGCGGATGATCTCGTAGAGCTCGCGTCCTTCCACCTGGCCGGTCTTGGTCACCAGCAGCGCGTGGTCGGGCAGCAGGTCGGTCACCTCCTCGCCTGAGGTGGCGGTCTTGTCGCCCAGCCACTGTGTCATCCAGTCGTAGATGGCCTGACGCACCACGGGTGGCGTGCCATGGCCGCCCGGCCCCACCACCCACTTGACCCGATCGCCGGCGCCGTGGAGTGCGTACCACTTCTGCGCTTCCTCGAACACCTGGCGTGCGCCGGCCGGGGTGAAGAAGTCGTCCTCGGTCGAGGTCATCAGCCAGGGCTTCGGCGCGAACAGCTCGACGTAGTCGGTCTGATCGAGGCCCGCGGCGAGGAATCCGGGCACGCTCTGTTCGGAGTCGCCGATCGATCCGGCAAACAGCGTCTGGAACGAATTCATGTAGCAGGCGACCGCCGCCACCTTGACCCGTGGATCGAGCGCGGCGATGTAGGTGGTCTGGGTTCCGCCGCCGGAGCACCCGGTCGCGCCGATGCGAGCCGGATCGACCTCGGGCCGGCTGACCAGGTAGTCGATCGCGCGCATGCCGTCGTGGATGAAATAGCGGGACAGCGCCTGGCCCATCAGGATCGCCGCGGCGCCGTTGGAGAAATGCTGATCGGTCGGGCCGCCGATCAGCGAGCGGCCGGTGCGCACGTCGTACGCCTGCTGCCGTTCTCCCTGGCCGACCGGGTCATAGGCCAGCACCACGAATCCTCGCCGGGCGAGGTTGACCGACAGCAGCTGCCCCGCCGCCTTGCCCGAATCCCAATGGCCCATCGACATCAGGACCGCGGGATGACGGCCCGGCCGATCCGGGCGATAGAGGTTCGCGGTGACGACGAAGCCCGGGAGGCTTTCGAACGTGACGTGCTCGATCAGGTAGCCGTCACGGCGCGTGGTCTTCGTCACCTGCGCCCGCAGAGGACCGCGATAGTCGGGGAGACCGCCGATCAGCGACAGGACACGCTGGCGCACCGCTCCCTGTCGCGCCTCGGCGGAGGAACTGTCCTTGATCGCCGCGATGGCCGTGGCGCGCGCCTTCAGCTGCCGCTGCGCGACCGCGTCGAGCTCGCGCAGGAATGCCGCCGCTTCGGGCGACTGGGCCCCGAGCGGTGCGGCGGCGGCCGCCGCCGCCACGGCGATCGCCAACAGGGAGCCCCCAATCCGGGGGAATCTCAATCCACCGCCTCTGGCGATTGCCAGAACTGCCACCGATGCCAACATTGCACACCACCCAGTTCTCGTCCGTTGCGTGACCAGTCGGAACACGTTTGACAGGAGATCCGCCGGTCGGGAGTATCCTGTCGGGGCTCTTGGCCGCCGTTGCCCGGACTGCACCACCGATAGTGCAGATTGTCGGCAATCTTCGCCGATGGTGGCAACTTCTGCCAACCGGCGTTCACATTGTGTTTGCGCGCCTTTCGCAGACATGTCGCGCCGGCCCGATAGCGTGAGCAGGATTCGCAACAACTGATCAGGTGAGGTGTTCAACCATGCGATCTCTTGCGTTGGGTGTAGGTGTGCTGTTGCTGACCGCGGCCAGCGCGTCGGCCCAGTTCGACACCGCCACCGTCGTCGGGACGGTGCGGGATGCGTCGGAATCGGTGATTCCAGGCGCGAAAGTGACGTTGACGGCGATCGAGACCGGGATTTCGACGGTCAAAGTGTCGGCCGACGACGGGAACTATGAATTTCCGGCGGTGAAGCCGGGCACCTACGTGGTCACCGCCGAGAAGACCGGCTTCGCCGTCGCCCTGGTCGACCAGGTGCAGGTGCAGGTGGGCGCGCGGCTGCGGGTCGATTTGAAGATGCCGGTTGGACAGGTGTCGGAGAAGGTCGAGGTGAGGGCGACGCAGCCGCTGGTGGAGACCGACACCAGCCAGCGCGGTCAGGTGATCAGCGGCGAGCAGATTCGCGCGCTGCCGCTCATCTCGCGCGAATATTCCGCCCTGGCGCTGCTCAGCACCGGGGTCAAGCTGGCCGGCTCGTCGCTGACCACCGGCAACACGCCGCGCGAGGGGGCCTTCAACGTCAACGGCCTGCGGAGCACCGTCAACAACTTCCTGATCGACGGGATCGACAACAACGCGTACGGCACCAGCAACCAGGGATTCTCGAATCAGGTGATGCAGCCGCCGCCCGACGCCATCACCGAGTTCAAGGTCGTCACCAACAACATGAGCGCCGAGTACGGCCGGGCGGCCGGGGCGACCATCAACGTGAACTACCGCAGCGGCACCAACACGCTGCACGGCAGCGTCTGGGAGTTCCTCCGCGATACCTCGCTGAACGCCACCGGCTTCTTCAGGCCGGCCACCGGCAAGCCCTCGATCGATCGCCATCAGTTCGGCGGCGTGTTCGGCGGCCCGCTGGTGCGCAATCGCGCGTTCTTCTTCGGCGACTTCGAGGGGCTGCGGCAGACCCGGCGCGTGACCGGGTTCGCGTCGATCGCGACCCCCGCCCAGCGCCAGGGGATCCTCGCCGTCGACGTGCGCGACCCGCGCAGCGGCGTCACCTATCCGGCGGGGACGCCGGTGCCGATGACCGACTTCGCCCGCCGGGTGCTGGCGGGACTGCCCGACACCAATATCGCGGGGAACGCCAACAACTACACCACGCTCCAGGAGTTCACCGCGGACTCGAACAAGGGGGGCGCCAAGGTCGACCTGCAGCTGACGCCATCGTCGGCCATCTTCGCGCGCTTCGGCATGCGCAACCTGACCACCGACGACCAGCCGAACATCCCGCTGCCGGCCGGCGGCGCCGGGAACGGTCACATCTACGCGCGCAACCGCCAGTTCGTGGTCGGCTCGACCTGGACGCCGACGACCCGATCGCTGCTCGAGGCGCGGTTCGGCTATTCGTGGACCCAGGCCGGGAAGAATCCGCCCGGGCTCGGCAGCGGCAGCGCGCTCGACCAGTTCGGCCTCCCGGGATTGCCGAACGACGATCGGATCGCCGGCGGCCTGCCCACCCAGGTGATCGGCGGCTACTCGGATCTCGGCCGCCAGGCCACCAATCCGCAGTGGCAATACCCGACGGTCTTCAACCCGAAAATCAACTACACCTGGGCGAGCGGCGCGCATTCGCTCAAGAGCGGCTTCGAGTTCCAGCGCATCGACACCGAAGTGCAGGACGTGAACCCGCTCTATGGCCGCGACACCTACAACGGGTCGTTCACCAGACCGGCGACCGCCGGTGCGAACAATCTCTTCAATCTCGCCGACTTCATGCTCGGTCTGCGGTCGCAATACGCGCTCAGCAGCGTGCTGGTCGCCAACCTGCGGCGCGACATGCAGTTCGCCTACGTCCAGGACGACTGGCGGGTCGGCTCGAACCTGACGCTCAATCTCGGCCTCCGCTACGAGTACTCGACGCCGTACTGGGAGCGCGACAACATCCTGTCGAACTTCGATCCGGCGACCAACAGCATGGTCCTCGCCAAGGACGGCTCCCTCTACGATCGTGCGTTGATCGACCCGGACCGCAACAACTTCGGGCCCCGGCTCGGCTTCGCCTATACCGTCACCCCGCGCACGGTCGTTCGCGGCGGCTACGGCATCAGCTACGTGCACTTCAGCCGGGCCGGCGGCGGAGACGTCCTCCCGATCAACGGCCCGCAGGTGATCAACGCCGTGGTCAATCAGTCGAACCCCACGGCGCCGTCCTTCCTGCCGGCGGAGCGCGGCTACCCGGCCGGTCTGGCCGATCCGTCGCAGTTCAATCCGCTGACCGCGAACATCACCTACATGCCCCGGGACTTCCATTCGAGCCAGGTCCAGAGCTGGCATATCGGCGTGCAGCGGGAGCTGGTGCGCAACATGCTGATCGACGTCGCCTACGTCGGCAACCGCGGCGACGATCTCCTGCTGTTCGCCAACTACAACCAGGCCTTCCCCAACAACGCGGCGGGGACGATCCCGCTGCAGGACCGCCGGCCGATTCCGAGCTATTCGGACATCACCTACGCCTTCAACGGCGGGAAGTCACGCTACAAGTCGCTGCAGGCGAAGTGGGAGTGGCGGGTCAGCCGCGACGTCACGCTGCTGAACTCGCTGACGCTGTCGGAAGCGAAGGACAACGGCGCGCAGTCGCTGGAGAACTCCAACGGCAACTTCCCGGCGCCGCAGGACTACCGGAACCTCGACGCGGACTTCGGGATGTCGAACTACCACCAGCCATACAACAACACGACCAGCTTCGTGTGGGCGCTGCCGTTCGGCGAGGGACGGCGATGGCTGTCGGCGGCGTCGCCGGTGGTGAACGCGATCGCCGGAGGCTGGGAGATCGCCGGGATCAACACGATTTACGCCGGCGAGCCGATCACCTTTCAGTACAACGCCGGCCCGACCTTCGTGGTCTCGGGCATCGCGCAGGACTTCCGCGGCGCCAACAACTACCGGCCGAACGTGACCTGCGATCCGATGGCGCCCGAGGTGAGCGGACGATCACCAACTGGTTCAACCGGGCCTGCGTGTCGGTGCCGACCGACCCGAGCCAGCCGTTCGGGAACGCGGCGCGGAACTCGGTGCGGGGACCGAAGTTCTGGCAGCTCGACTTCGTCGCCTCGAAGCGGGTGGCGCTCGGCGGCCCGGCGCAGCTGGAGGTCCGCATCGAGGCCTTCAACGCGCTGAACCACACGAATTTCCGGACGCCGAACGGCAATCGCAGCGCCGGCGCGTTCGGGACGATCACGTCCACCTTCGATGCGCGGCAGCTCCAGCTCGGATTCAAGCTGCTGTGGTAACGCTCGCTTGCCTGGTGCTGCTGGCGCTCCTCGCGCCGGCAGCCCCGCCGCCCGGCACCCCGCTGATCATCGGCCACCGCGGCGCCAGCGGCCATCGGCCCGAGCACACGCTCGAGGCCTACACCCTCGCGGTCGAGATGGGGGCGGATTTCATCGAGCCCGATCTCGTCTCGACCAAAGACGGCGTGCTCATCGCCCGCCACGAGAACGAAATCGGCGGCACCACCGACGTCGCCGAGCGGTTTCCGGATCGCAAGCGCACCAAGACCATCGACGGGCAGTCGGTGACCGGGTGGTTCACCGAGGACTTCACGCTCGCCGAAATCAAGACCCTGCGCGCGCGGGAACGGCTTCCGTTCCGCTCGCATCAGTACGACGGCCGGTTCGCCGTCGCGACCCTGGACGAGGTGATCGAGCTGGCGCAGCGGCTCCGCACCGCGAGCGGACCGCGGTCGGCATCTATCCGGAAACCAAGCATCCCAGCTACTTCCGCGGCATCGGCCTGCCGCTCGAAGAACGGCTGCTCGCCTCGCTGGAGAAACACGGCTGGAACAATCGTCAGGCGCCGGTGTTCATCCAGTCGTTCGAGACCGGCAACCTGCGCGACCTGCGCCAGAAGACCGACGGTGCGGTTGATCCAGTTGCTCAGCCCGGCGGTGCCGTTCGACGATCCAGGGCTGAAGGCGATTGCCGGCTACGCCGACGGCATCGGTCCGGAGAAGAAGATGCTGGTGCCGGTCGCGGCGGACGGCTCGCTGAAGCCGGCCACCGACCTCGTCGACCGCGCGCATCGCGCCGGCCTGCTGGTCCACGTGTGGACGGTCCGCACGGAGCCGCAATTCCTGCCGGCGGGCTACAAGGGCGACGTCCGAGCGGAGTTCCTGCAACTGCGGCAGCTCGGCGTCGATGGAGTGTTCACGGATTTTCCGGACGCGGCGGCGGCGGCGTATCGGGACAATAGCGGCGGACGCGGGACGGTGATCAGGGTTGATCGAGAGGCTGTGGCGCGGGACTAGTCCGGCTGCGAACGGCGGCATGGTTCCGGCTCGCGGCGCGGACTTTAGCCCCGCGTCACCTCGAGGCTTCAGCTCCGCGCCACAGTCGTTCTGTCAACCCGGCTCTCCACGTATCGCCAGCACTTCGCGCTCCAGACCGTCCCACTCTCCCGCCAGGACCCGGTCGATCAACTCCGCCACGCCGGCGCCGCGCGCGCCCTCGGTCACCACGTGCGCCATCTCCTTCACCGACGGCAGCGCGTTGGCGACCGCGACCGCCAGGCCGCACGCCCGCAGGAACGCCTGATCGTTCTCGGCGTCGCCGACGCCGATGGTGCGTTCGGCGCTCAGCCCGAGCGCGGCCAGCGCCGGGGCCAGGCCGCTGGCCTTGGTCACATCCGCCGGCAGCGCCATCACCGATCCCTTGTTGAAGATCACGTGCCATTCCAGGCCGAGGTCGTGGATCGCCGACAGGACCTGATGCTCGTAGGGCTCGACCGTGGCGACGATCGCATGGCCGACCGAAAGCGGAACGTTCTCGTTCCTGAGCCGCTCGACCAGCGCGGGCGGCGGCGCGCCGGCCATGACCTTCACCGCCTGCGTCGCCGGGTCGTAGAGCACCGCACCGTTCTCCGCCACGATCCGCTCGAACAGCGCGGAGTGCGCGAAGGTGTTGAACAGGTCGCTCAGTTCACGGCCGGTCACCATGATCAGCCGCAGCCCGCCCGCCCGCGCGCGGATCAGTGCGTCGACCGTCGGCTGATCGACCACGCCGTCGTGGGCGATGGTCCCGTCGTAGTCCGTTGCCAGCGCCTCGAATCTCATCGTACGCTTCGCACGTCAGCGCACGTGCCCGCACGTCACCGTGTCTCACCGTAAGAATAATAGCACGCGCTACGGCCGCAACCCCGGCCAGCCTGGAACGCTCGCGGCATTCCGCACGCCGCGGACGATGGCTTCCGCGATGACGTCGGCGGCCAGCGCGCCGAGCGTGGTGAGAGCGATATCAGATCGGGTGGAGGCTGCCGGTCGAGACCGCGAACAGCTGATCGCCGTCGCCGGTGGTGTGATACGGACGGATGGCGCGCGCGGCGCCGCAGTTGGCCATCATCGCCAGCTTGGTCAGCGCCGTCTTGGTCAGCGTCACGTTGGTGGCGACGACCGCCAGCGTGGTGCTCCGCAACGCGTGGTCTTCGAGCGCCGGCCCGCGCGGTTTCTCGGTGAGGCTCGCTCGCATGACCTCGACGCTGTCCGCGAGCGTGCCGTCGGCGCGCCGCGCCCCCGCGATGATGCCGCCGCTCTTCCAGTCGAGGATGTCGCCCGCGGCGTTGACGACGGCGAGCGCGCCGATGATGACGTCGCCCAGCTTCAGGCTGGCGGTGCCAAGACCGCCCTTCATGCCGCTCAGGCCGCGGCCCCGGTGCATCTTCCCCACCGTCGCCCCGGCCCCGGCGCCGACGTTCCCCTCGGCCACGGGCCCGGTCGTCGCCGCCGCGCACGCCTTGTAGGCGGCCTCGGCATCCGGCCGGATGCGCGGATCGCCGACCGCGAGATCGTCGATCACCGCCGACACCACGAGCGGGATCCGGAGATCGGGCGTGCCCCAGTCGAACCCGACCTTCCGCTCCTCGAGGAACCTCAGCACCCCCGCATAGGAGGGCAACGCGAAGATGCCGCCGCCGGTCAGGTACAGCGCATGGATGCGCTCGACCGGACTGACCGGTTGCAGCATCACGATCTGCGCTTCGCCCGGCGCCGATCCGTTGTAGTCGACGCCGGCGGCGAACGCGGAATCGAACAGGATCGCGGTGCATCCGGTCGGCCGGCGGGTCTCGGTGAAATGGCCGACCCGGATGCCGGGCGACATCGGTCAGCGATCCGCCGCTGGCGACGGCGGGACGCGTCCCGCCCTGCGATCCGCTCAGCATCGCCATTGACGCCATCGACTGGCCGAATTCGCGGCGATTCATCGGGGCACCTGCGGTTCTGCGACTTCGACGGTCTGGACCGTCATGTCGTACTTCCACTCGTTGGCGGTGTTGCCGCTGCGCTCGTAGCGCAGGCTCCAGGACTTCGGCAGGGTCAGACCGCCGACCTCCTCGAACCGGCCGAAGCGCTCCTCGATCTGGAAATACAAATCCGCTTCCTGAGACGACGATTCCATGGTCGCCCCGAGTCCCTGGGCCTGGCTCGTCGAATAGACGCTGGCGACGTGCCGGTAGGTCTTCGGATCGAAATACAAGTGGACCTCGAGCGCCCCCTGGTTGTTCTTGGCGCGATACCGCAGGCGGTGCAGCTCGCGGCCGGCGAGCGTCTTGATCCCGTCGTACCCCAGCTTCGCCTGCCGGCCCGCGACATCGAGCAGCGGCCACCGGGTGTTGAGCGCCCCGCCGAGGAGGCCTTCCGAGACGATCACGCCATAGCGGGCCACGAAGTTGCCGATCGCCGAGCGCGATCCGGTGCGGGGCTGCGCGTTCGCGATGTCGACCTTGTTCCCGGTCACGGTGAACGCCTCGCCTTCGTACAGATCGCTGTCGAACTTCATCGCGAACCGCGACCCGGCGGCGCTCGACGACAGCTGGAACGTGCCCGGGAGCTGCCCCGCGGCCTTGGCCGGCATCGTCACGCCGACGGCGCCCTTGACGTCCCGGGTCTGCTCACGCGGCGGCGATCCCGCGGTGAGCGCCTGGAGATGCAGCGTGACCAGCTGCTCCGCGGTGAGCTTCTGCTCCGCCGCCGGGCGTGAAGCCATCGACATCACAACGAGCAATCCAACGGCGGTACATGCGCGCCACATCGCAACCTCCTGGTCTATTGCCTCGAGACGTTGACATAGTAGAGATCGGTCGCCACCTCGAATTGCTCCTTCGACAGCGGCCACGGCATCGCCGCCCAGTCGGCGGTGGGGACGATGACCTGCCAGTCGCCGGGGCGGCCCACCCGAATCGGCATCGCGAACGATCGTTCGTCGGCCTCCCATCGATAGGCGACCGTGCGTGCCTTCTCGTCGAAGGCGAGCTGCAGGATCGGCAGCGCGGCACGCCGCAGGTACTGGTCGAAGATCGGCGTCAGGTTGCGGCCGAGCCGGGCGTTGACGAACTGCACCAGGTCCTCGGTCATGATGTTCTGATACTTGAACTGCTGAAACAGCTCGCGCAGCAGCTTCCACCAGCGCTCGTCGTTGTCCACGACGCTGCGCAGCGTGTGGAGGAAGAGCGCGCCCTTGAAATACATGTCCTGCGACGGCGTCCGGTGGATGCCGCGCTGGGTGATGATCGGCTCGCGGTTGCGGACCTTCGGCTTGTAGCCGTTCATGTACTTCAGCGCGTCGTCGCGGCCGAACATGTGCTCGACGTACAGACCTTCGAGGTAGGTGGTCCAGCCTTCGTGAATCCACATGTCGGACACGTCGGCCGCGGAGATCGCGTTGCCGAACCACTCGTGGCCGCTCTCGTGGATGATGATGAAGTCGAACTTCAGGCTGACGCCGACGCCGGTCCAGTCCTTCTCCAGATAGCCGTTGGCGAAGCGATTGCCGTAGGTGACGGCGCTCTGATGCTCCATCCCCGAGTACGGGACTTCGATCAGCTTGTAGCCGTCCTTCGCGAACGGATAGTCGCCGAAGAACCGCTGAAACGCCTCGATCATCGGCTTGGCCTGGGCGAACTGGACTTTGGCCTTCTCGAGGCTGCCGGGCAGCACGTAGAAATCGAGCGGCAGGTCACCCAGCCGATCGGCGAAGTGGGTGTAGTTCCCGATGTTGAGCGAGACGTTGTAGTTGTTGATCGGATACTGGATGTGCCAGTCCCACCGGGTGTAGCCATCGCCGAGATCGGTCTTGCCGACGAACTTGCCGTTGGAGACGTCGACCAGGTGGCTGGGTACGGCGACGCGGAGCTCCATCTCCTCGACCTCGTCGCGCCACTGGTCCTTGTTCGGCCACCAGATGCTCGCGCCCTCGCCTTCGCACGCGGTATTGATCCAGGGCTGGCCCTTGGCATCCTGCCGGAAGGCGATCCCGCCGAACCTCCCCTGTTCGCGCGGATGGCCCGAATAGCGGACGTCGATGGCGTAGGTCCGGCCGGCTTTCAAGGTGGCGGGAAACTTGACGAAAAAGCTGTTCAACTCCCGTTCGTACTCGAGCACGGTGGCGCCGAGCCGGATCTCGTCGATCGCGAGGTTGTCGTAGAGATCGAGCTGGATGCGGTTGTCGTCGGCGAGCATCCGGAAGCGGATCGTATTGGTGCCGGCCAGGTGTTTGCGTTCGGGATCGACCCGGATGTCGAGGCGGTAGGAGAGCAGATCGTTGTTGGCGCGGTAGCGCCCGTATTCTCCGCGGAGCCGATCGGCTCGAGTCGGCGGACGGAGCGCCGGCGGAGCCGGCGGTGAGGATGGCGGCGGCGCCGAGCTCTGTGCGCCCGGAAAAACCCCGAACAGAACCGCAAAGAGCAGTGCAAGAATGACCCGCCTGGACACCGCCGGATACTAACATGCGGATTCGTCGTCGCCCGCGGCCGCCCACTGGCTCGCGGCATCGGGGTGTTTTCAGCCGCAGTTGGGCAATTGCGCGGGCCGGTGAACTTAACAGGAGGCCAGGAGGTCAGGAGGAAAACCACATTTTCTTCTCCTGATCTCCTGGCCCTCCTGTGATCGCGAGCGTCGCGAATTGCCCGCGTCGCCAGTCCAAGCGGCATGAGCAGCAACGGAGTGAAGTGATGTGGGAGGACGGTCTCCGCGGCTTCGGGCCGATCGGTCTGCTGGCGATCGTCGCGATCCTGCTCGGCAACTTTCTGTTCGTGCCGCTCAGCGCGATTCTGATCGTGCTGTGGGCCCAGGTCTCCCGAACGCCCTGGCGCGATCTCGGCTTCGTGCGCCCCGGGAACTGGGTCATCACGATCGCCTCCGGCGTCGTGTTCGGCATGCTGCTCAAACTGGCCATGAAGAGCATCGTCATGCCGCTCGTCGGCGCCGACCCCGTCAACCAGGCATTCCGATATCTGCAAGGCAACACCGCTGCGCTGCCGGGCATCCTGTTCCTGGTGATCGTCGGCGCGGGCTTCGGCGAGGAAACGCTGTTCCGCAGCTACGCCTTCGAGCGGCTGCGACGGGTGGCGGGCACCAGTGCCGCGGCCACCATCCTCACCGTGGTGGTGACGTCCGCCTGGTTCGGCGCCGTGCACTATCCCTTTCAGGGTGTCCCGGGCGTGCAGCAGGCGACGATCGTCGGGGTGATCTTCGGCACGATCTACGCGGTCACCCGGACGGTCCCGATGCTGATGATCGCGCACGCCGCCTTCGACGTGACCGCTGTCGCGCTGATCTACTGGCGCCTGGAAACCCAGGTGGCGCACTGGTTTTTCAGCTGACCTAGCGATCGCCGCCGGCGGTCCACAAGCGGGCCACGATCTTGATCACCACGAGCCCGCTCACCGCGAACACCGCGGTCAGCAGCCAGGCCATGCCGGTGCGTCCGTAGAGGAAATTGCCGACCGCGAACAGCGACGACCAGATCGCCGTGCAGCCGGCGAACCAGCCGAGCAGCGCCATCGGGATGTTCTCCGCGGCGTGCTCGTCGGCCGGCAGCGCACCGGCGCGGGCGCGGACCGGGGCCCATCCGGGGCCGAACGGCCGCACTTTGCGGTAGAAGGCGACCAGCACGTCGGGGTCGGTCTGCGGCGCGAGATACGCGGCGAGCAGCCAGCACACCGTCGTCACCCCGACCGTCATCAGCAGCGCGGCGTGGGTGGTGAACACGACGCCGTTCCGGGCGAGGACGAGGAGGATCAGCGAGAAGCCGAACGAGCTGACCATCGCGACGATCTCGCTCCAGGCGTTGACCCGCCACCAGAACCAGCGCACCAGATACAACAGCCCGGTACCGGCCCCGATCTGCAGGATGACGTCGAACGCTTCCTTCGCCGTGTCGAGCAGATAGACCGTCGCCGACGAACAGACGAACAGCAGCAGCGTGACCAGGCGCGCCGCGGTGACGTAGTGGCGTTCCGACGCGTCGCTCTTGATGAACTGCCGGTAGAAGTCGTGGACCAGATACGACGCGCCCCAGTTCAGGTGGGTGAGGATGGTCGACGAATTCGCGGCGATCAGGCCGCCGACCATCAGGCCGATGAACCCGGTGGGCAGAAACTTGAGCATCGCCGGGTAGGCGATGTCGTGGCCGATCAGCGTGGGATCGACGTGGGGCAGCGCCCGCTGCAGGTCGGACAGCTCCGGGTACACGACAATCGAGGCCAGCGCCACCAGGATCCACGGCCACGGCCGGAGCACGTAGTGGGCGACGTTGAAGAACAGGACCGCGCCGAGCGCGTCGCGCTCCGACTTCGACGCCAGCATCCGCTGCGCCACATAGCTGCCGCCGCCGGGCTCGGCGCCCGGATACCACACCGCCCACCACTGCACCGCCACCGGCATGATGAAGACCGCGACCGCGACGTCCCAGTGGTTCGAGAAATCAGGCAGCACGTCGAGGTAGTTGATGCCCCCCGGTCCGGGCGTCGCCGACAGCCTGGCGATCAGCGCGTCGAGGCCGCCGACTTCGGGCGCGTTCACCGCGAAGTAGGCGGCGGCGATCACCGCCGACATCTTGATGAAGAACTGGATCATGTCGATGACGAGCACGCCCCACAATCCGGAGTGCGCGGCAAAGACCACGTTGAGGGCACCGACGCCGAGCAGGGTCTGCCACCGCTCCAGGCCGAACAACACGCCGGCGATCTTGCACGCCGCGAGGTTGACGGTGGCCATGATGATGCAGTTGAAGAACAGCCCGAGGTAGACCGCGCGGAAGCCGCGCACCGCCCGCGCCGGACGGCCCGAGTAGCGCACTTCGTAGAACTCGAGGTCGGTCATCACCCCGGAGCGCCGCCACAGCCGGGCGTAGAAGAACACCGTCGACACGCCGGTCAGCACGAACGCCCACCACACCCAGTTGCCGGCCACGCCGTTCCTGCGGACGATGTCGGTGACGAGGTTGGGCGTGTCGCTGCTGAACGTGGTGGCGACCATCGACAGTCCGGCCAGCCACCACGGCACCGCGCGGCCCGAGACGAAGAACTCCGAGGTGCTTCGACCGGCGCGGCGGCCGAGGAACAGCGCCGGCACGAAGCAGATCAGAAGCGACAACGCGACAATCAGCCAGTCGACAAGTTGCAGCTGCATCAGATGTCGTATGTAAGGGTGAACACTATAATGCCGTTCGGGATGCAGCCGTGAACGGGCTCAACTGGTACTGGATTTCGATCATGGCCACCGCGCCGCCCATCGTGGCGGTGCTGCTGGCCCTGCCGTTCTGGCGCAGCCGCCAGATGACGTTCGGCAGCGTCATCGGCACCGCGGTCATCTTCGGCACCGCGATGGGCCTGATTCTCCGCGAATACGTCGAGCTCGATCGGATCGCCCAGGACTGCCTCGACGCCGGCACGATCTGCTGGCCCGACCCGAGCTGCCTTCACCCGCTTCGCGCTCTATGCCTCCATCGGCCTGGTCGAGGTCTTCATGCTGTTCTTCTTCAGCCTGAAGTTCGAAGAGCGCCGCCGCCGCCGCGACTACGCGCCCGAGTGGCAGCGGTAGTCCTCACCGCCCCGCCCATAGAATTCGCGACGCCCGCGATCACCGCAGGTCCGAGCTCCGGGCCGCTTGGACTGGCGACCGGGGTTACTCGCGACGCTCGCGATCACAGGAGGACAGGAGACCAGGAGAACGAATTTTGTTTCCTCCTGACCTCCTGGCCCTCCTGTTAAAGCTCACCGGCCATCGAATCACCCAGTTGCCGCTGAGAGCACCCGGACGCCCGAGCTGCAGGGCGCCGGACTGGCGACCGGGCTAAGCCTGCACGACGCGCCCGGCGCGCAGCACCTCGGTCAACTCGCGGGTCAGCGCCTCGGACGCGTCGGGACGCCCGTGGAACGCGGCCGGGGTGTTCTGGAGCAAGGCGATCCACAGCGCGCCGTCGCGCTCGGTCAGGACCGGCTCTGAATCGCGTTGACCGCGGGATTCAGGTCCGACGTGCCCGGAGCGACCAGTCCCGCGGCCGCTCGCACCAGCGCCGTGGCCGGGCCCGAGCTGCCGGACCTCGCGGATCCTGCGCGACATATGCCCCGGTCGGGTGATTGTCGAAGATCGCTTTCAGCGATGTGGCGATCTCGTCGCGGCCGTTCATCTCCGAGCCGTCGAACCCGACGGCGCTGCCCTCGGTGTCGAACAACGCGGCAAAGTCGGCGGCGCTGCGCCGGTTCCAGGCCTCGAGGAGTCGGGTGTAGAGAGCGGATGCATTCGGTGGGGTCGACAGGACGCATGACTTCTCCGGGAACGGCGCGGTGCTCGGTCACCGCGAGGGAACGACCTTGAAAAGGTAGTCCGATCCGATCTGCTCAACCAACTGGAAATCCGGACTCGCCTTCGCGCTTTGCACCAGCGCGGTCGTATCGGCGCCATAGCGGGCGGAATGGAGCACGACGACGTCGATATCCGCCGAGCGCATCGCCGCCGCCATTGCCGGCGCTGGAAATTTGTTCAGCTCGGTCAGCAGCGTGACATGGTTGGGCGGCGAGGAGCGGCCATAGCCGTTGGCAATCGAGCGCCAGTGTGACGGTCGAATACAACAGGTAGTCGGGCTCGAAGAACCACTCGGGGCGGGCGTGGTAGTCCGGAAGCGAGACCAGCGCCCTCGCGGCAGTCACCGCCTCGGTCCGATAGATGGCTGGCGCTTCAAATGGCTGCGGCTTGCCGTTCGGAAACTGGACCACGAAGTACTCGCTGAGCATCAGCGGCAACAGCACTGCCAGGATGACGCGGCCGTGCACTCCGGCGGCGGCCATCCGCCTCGCGCCGCAGCCCGCGAAGACGGACAGCGCAAACAGCAGCACCAGTGCGAAGCGGGCGGGCGCGCGAAAAGAGCTCACTCCCGGCAGCGCTGACAAGGCCCCGAACAGCGTCCACGCGCTGTCCGGCGGCGGCGACGGACCGAGTGAAAGCGAGAATCCCATCAGCAGGAGCACGCCATAGACAGCGCCAAGACACCACTGACGCCGGCGCACGACGTCGTAGACCCCGATTGCACCGAGCACCAGGGCGATCCAGCCGAGATACAGGGTCTGCTCCCCCCAGATCCAACGCGGACCGGACCCGCCGCGAGCGATCCACGCTTTGCCGATCCAGGTGTTCTCCGGCGGCACCAGGTAGCCGGCGAGGTCGGCTGAGTACAGTGACGCTTCCCGGACATCGGTAGGGGCGAGGGCGCGGTAGTGACGGGCGAACGGCCAGATCACCGCTATTGCCAGTGCCGCCGCAGCCACCAGCTGCCACAACGGACGCGCCGATCGCTCGCGAACGCGGGCCAGCATCACGGCCACCAGCACGACGGCCTGCACCACTCCCACAATCACGGCCAGGTACCACGAGCTGAGCGCCTGGAGGACCACCGCCAGCGCCCAGATCAGGGCCCGGGTGATGGTCGGCCGCTCGCGCCACTGCTCCAGGCACAGCACCGACACCGGGATCAGCCACGTCCACACCTGCTGCAGGTGCCCGTGCCCGTGCAGCATCTTGTAGAAGGAGAACGTGAACACCAGGCTGCCGGCGAACGCCCCGAGGTCGCTGCGGACGTAGCGCACGAGGAGCGCGTGCATCGCCAGGCCGCTCAACAGGAACGACAGCAGCCACACCAGGTTGTAGGCCAGCACCGGATTCTTCGTCGCGGCGTAGACCGGCAGCGTGAACAGGCTTATCCCGAAGAGATGATCGTTGTAAGACAGGCTGTTCGCCGCGGGGTGGTAGATGTTGCTTTCGAACAGCGGCAGACCGTTCAGTGAGGCGTGATTGTCCCAGGCGAGCGTCCAGATGATCAGCCGGGCGTCCCCCGGGTAGCTGGCCGTGGCCAGCTGTGAGTAGTTCAGCAGAGGCCAGGTCATCACGACGGTCGCGATCAGATACCCGAGCGTGAGGCCGATCGATCTGACCCCGTTCATGGCTCGATCTTCACGAAGTCGATCGCAGCGCGGCCAGCCGCCGGTCCGGGAGGCCCGTCGCCCATTGCCGACCCCAGAGCGGATGTGAAACGCAGCTCGACGGTGTTGACGCCATAGAACCAGGCCCGTCGCGGTGCCCGGAACGCGAGAGTGTCCCACTCGCTCCTCAGCACCGATTGTCCCAGCGGGTAGCCGTTGAGCCACAGCGCCACGCGATGGGCTCCTCCGTCAGAAGGACCTCGCGCGCCCACGCGGATCGCCGCTTCGGAGCGGCTGGCCCGTGGAATGCGCAGAACGGCCGTGTCCGTGCTCACCCATCGGTAGGTGCGATCGCCGTCAGCAGGCGGGGTTGCCGGGTCGAAGCCTCGCTCGAGGAACGGCACCGCCGACGCGGCACCGAGATCGACGATCGGGCTGGACCCGGGGTGGCGTTCGGCCGTCCACAACACGACGACGAGTGCGGCCACGGCCAGCACCGCCAGGCCGGCCGCCAAATCGCGGACGGGACGCACCGGCGCCAGCACACTGCTCGCCAGCGCGGCGGCGAGCAGCGTGAACCCGTCGAAATAGAGATAGACCACCGGCCACAACGTCGTCATCGAGAATGTGAGCAATGCGAGGAGGAGCCAGGGCTCCGGTCGAGCGCCGCGGCTCAACGCGCGCCAGGCGCTGGCATAGACCACGGTCATACCGACCGCCTGCGCGAGCTCGACATGGCGTTCCGTGCCGTGGCGAAGCAGGAAGCCGGTGACGCCGAAGGTGGTGTGCGCCCCCTTCGTCGGCCAGACGACCTCCTTCATCACCTTCTGATAGCTGCCGTACAGCGCGTACCACAGCGCGCCAGGGTCCGCGATCAGGAACGGCAGAAAGGGGATCAGTATGGCGGCTCCGAGCACCCCCACTCTGCCCCAGGTGAGGAGACGGCGATGCCACAGGAACATCATGAAAACCGGCACCAGCGATGCCATGGTCGTACGGGCGACCACGAGGCTGCCCGCCGCCACGGCAGCGGCGGTCCACCGCTCCGCGCGAAGCAGCCAGGCGAAGATCAGCAGCAGCGGCCAGTAGACCGGCGTATGCCCGATCCGGAAGAACTGTAGCGCCGCCGGGTGAAGCAACATGCTCGTCGAGAGCGCGAGAAAGAGGCCGGCCGCGACCAGTGAGCCTCGGCGAACGCAGTCGATCGCCGCCCAGACACAAGTGCCCGGGACGACCAGGCTGGCGAGCAGCGTGAGCATCCGCGGATCGGCATGTAAGGCGATGGGCAGAGCGAACGGTCCCCAGAGATACGGCCCATATGGCAGCGGGACATCCCATGGGACCTTGTAGATCGTGTAGGGATTGGCGCCGCTGGCGAAGCGGCGAACCCCGCGGTCGATCACCACCAGCATGTCCGCCTGCATGGCGTCGATGCGGCCGGCGAACACGATCGGCAGCATGCGGTCCACCGCCGCCGTCCATGCCCAGCAGCCCAGTCCGGCCAGGAGAATCGTGAGGGGCCATCGGATGGCCGGCGCCGGGGCTTCACCGAGGTGCAGGCTCTCCGGCCACGCCACGATCAGGACGAGCGTGGCGAGCAGCAGCACGGCGGACGGCAGACCATATTGAAGGTCTGGAGGCAAGCCGTGGAAGAGCGCGGCGATCCAACCGCCGGCCGCGGCCACCCACACGATCGCCGCGAGCAGGCAGAAGGACAGGCTCACAGCCGCTTTCCGGCCACGCAGACTTCGATGAGCTTTGCCACCCTTGCGGCCCGTGTCTCGTCCTTCTTCGCGCTCACCACCCACCACGTCGCCAACTTGCGGTACGACGGCGGCTGCGCCATGAAGAACGCGTGCGCCGATGCGTTTCGCTTCAGCAGGGTGGAGTACGGCTCGGGGAGATCGACGGGACGCTGCTCGTACGCGTAGATGCCCGAACGGTTTTCCCGCCGGTCCGCGAACGCGGCGCGTCCCGCGGGCTGCATGCGCTGCTCCTGCTCGAGCACCGCGACGCGCGCGATGTTGACGGCGCTCCAGATGCTGCCGCGACGCCTGGGCGTGAACCGGATCTTGTAACGGATCGCGTCGATCGATTTGCGGATGCCGTCGATCCAGCCGACGCACAACGCTTCGTCCACCGACTCCGGCCAGGTGATGCTCGGCTGGCCGCTGCCTTTCCTGTAGAAGCCGACCCATACCGCGTCGCCCGTTGCGTGGTGCGTGGCGAACCACTTCCGCAGGTCCGCGGGAGTCTTGAAGAACCTGACGCCGGCCGCGCTGTCGGCGGCACTCCTGGCCTTTACCCGGGCGACCGGCGCCGGCGCCTGCCCGCCGTAGCCTTGGCGAAGGCGGGCGGCCTTCTTCGCGCTCAACGCACCGGGGCGGCACCCGACGGCTTGACCGGACGCGGCAGCGGCTCGCCCGGCACTTTCTTGCCAAGCTCGAAATCGCTTGCCCGCAGCCCTTTCCGGAAGCCATCGAAGCCGTAGAAGGACGGCTTGTACTCGTCCACGTACGCCACGTCAGCGCGGGCCGGCACGTCGAGACCGAGCCCCCAATAGACGCCGTTCACCACCAGGCGGCGTAGTCCCTCGTTCTCGAGATCCGTGGCCGACGCCAGCGTCGAGGTCAGGATCCGGTTGGTGGTGCCGCCCTCGTTCTTGTACGAACGGGTCCAGATCACCGGCATCGCCGGATCGTTGACGCCCTGTTCCTCCTTGTCGGAGGCCCGCCGCTTTCGGTGGTCGGCCGGGGGCGAGTCGGGCGTCAGGTCCTTGAGGACCACGCCGCGCACCAGGACGGTCGCATCGGCCGGCGGATAGGCTTCGTAGACATCGGTTTCGCCGAACAGGTTCTGCACGCCGCGCAGGACCGGGTGCGCCCGCTGCGCATCTTCGATCGCACCGCGGGTCGCCTCGACCTTGTGCCGGCCCCAATGCGTCAGCCAGGTCTCACCCAACACCCGTTTCCCGAACCCGCCCTGGTTGTTGTAGTTCCAGGTCTCCCACCGGCTGCCCTTGGGAAGGCCGCTGAACGCGTGGGTGCTGGTGCGGAGCGCCACGATCGGCACGCCGGCGTTGAGGCGCTTCTCGAACCGCGCCATGTCCTCCTCCGACCAGCGGCGGAAGCGCAGCAGCATGACGATCGCATCGGCGGAATCGAGGGCAGTCGGATTCGAGAGCGAGGCGCCATTCTTCGGGTTGATGGTCCCGTCCGGGTCGACGGAAAACAGCACCGTCGTCTTGAAACCGTGCCGCTGGCTGAGGATCTTGCCGAGCATCGGCAGCGCTTCTTCGCTGCGATACTCCTCGTCGCCGGCGAGCAGGACGACGTGCCGCCCGTTGCCCGGCCCGGCCTTGGCGGGATAGGTCACGCTGACGGCCCCCGACTGGCCGCTCAGCGTCGTCACCGCCGCGGCGAGGACTCCAATCGCTACTAGGTGTCTCATACGCCCTGCACTCCTGGGCGCCAAGTGTATATCGCGTCCGTTCTCCGCGGTCCGGGGTCCGTGGTCCGTAGTCCGACAGTGCCAATCTAGCCAGCTGGGTCGACAACGCCGCGACCAGATCGTCACGGGATCTTCGACCCCGATGGTGGGAACGGCTCTGAAGGGGTTTCGGACTACGGACTACGGACTACGGACTACGGACTACGGACTACGGACCGCGGATCGCGGTTTACTGCCGCCGCAGCGTGGCGAGCGGGTCGAGGCGCGCGGCGCGAAGCGCGGGGGCGAGGGTCGCCGTGACGGCGACGGCAGTGAGGAGAACGGCGACGCCGCCGAGTGCGATCGGATCGAGCGGAGAGATCCCGAACAGCATGACCCTCGCGACGCGGGCGGCCAGGGCCGCCAGCAGCGCACCGACTGCTACGCCCGGAGCCGACAGGCGCAGCGCGCTGCCGACGACGAGCCGCGAGAGATCGGCAGGCTTCGCACCGAGCGCGAGCCGCACCGCCATCTCGTGGCGCCGGTTGAAGACCAGGTAAGACATGACGGCATACAAGCCCGCTCCTGCCAGCACCACGGCCAGAAGTCCCATCACGCCGAGCCCGCTCGCGATCCAGCGCACCGGCTCGATTTCACGGGCCCGCCAGGTATCGCCGGTACCGATGCCGCGAATCGGCAGCTGGGGATCGAGATCACGCACGATCTGCCTGATCGTCGGCAGAACCAGAGCCGGGTCGCCGACCGTCCGGACCCACAGCGTCACGTGCGAGTCGTAGTTGAGCGGCGACGGCAAGAACATGGCCTGTGGGTCGGCGCGGAGGGATTGAAGCGCCGCGTCGGCGGTGATCCCGACGATCGTGACCTCGTTCGAGGGCTTCAGGCCATCGGCCACCAGCACCCGCCGGCCGACCGCGGCTCCTGATCGAGATATCTGTTTGGCGAGCGCCTCGCTCACGAGCGCCACCTTCGGGGTACCGACCCGATCCTCGTCCGTGAACCCACGACCGCGGATCACGCGAAGCCCGGCGGTCTCGACGAACCGTCCGAGCGGAGCACCGCCGTGCGTGTAGAGGTAAGGCAAGCGGCCCGTGTAATCGTCGGTGAGATAAGTCAGCCCGGGATTGAGACCAAAGGGCTCGAATGGCGCAATCGCGGCCGCCACTACGCCGGGCGTGCGTTCGATTCGACGCAGCCACTCCTCCTGGAAAGCCCGCCCGCGCGGTTCGGTGTATTTCAGCAACGCGAGATCGACCGTGGCGGCGGCAACGTGCGACATGTCGCGCTCGGCGCCCACGCCCTGGAGCTGCCGCACCGAACGGGTGAACAACCCGGCCATCACCAGCAGCAGGATCGACAGCGACACCTGCGCGACCACCAGGGCGCCACGCAGCCGCGAGCGGCTGTGCAGGCCGGTACTGCCGGAGTCCTTCAGCGGCATGGTCAGGTTGCCGCGGGTCGACCCGAGCGCGGGCGCGATGCCGAACCCGATGCCGGTCATCAGGACCACGCCGAGTGCGAACAGCAGCACTCGCCAGTCGACAGGACACGGGACCGGCATATAGCCGTCGAGGAGCCTGGTCGCCCACACCGTGATCAGCACCGCCAACGCGCCGGCGATCGCCGCGACGAAGACGCTCTCGATCAACATCTGACGGACGATCAGCCCACGGGTCGCGCCAAGCGATCGCTTGACCGCGATCTCGGCCTGGCGCTCGGCCGCCCGCGCCAACTGGAGATTGGCGGTGTTCGCACAGCCGATCGCCAGCACGATGAACGGAATCCCGAGGGCGATCGACACGATCGCCGCGATCTCGACGGTGCTGTCCTTGGGTCCACGGCCGAGCGGTCTCACCTGCGGGCGTGCGTCCGCGGCGCGGCTGACGCTCCGATGCGGCGGCACGCTGGCCGCCGCCGCGATCGCGTGGTCCATCGAGACGCCGGGCGCAAGCCGTCCGACGATCTCGAGCCAGCTGCCGTCCGGACCGGCGGCGCTCCGGTTGATCAACTGTTCGCGACGAGGCATGACGAGTGGCTTCAACGCACGAGCAAACCAGAGCTGCGGGCGTCGGGCACCCTCGCCGAGTCCGCGGGCCCTGACGCCGATGAAGCCACGAGGCGTGACACCGATGACCTCGAGCGCCGCGCCATTGACGGTCACCGTTCGTCCGACCGCCGCGCCGGCGGTGCCGAACTCCCGCACAGCGAAGTCATGGCCGGCGACCACGACCGCGTCGGTGCCGGCCGAGGAATCGAGCAGCCGCCCCGCCGCCGGCGTGACCCCGACGACCGCGAAATACTCCGGCGACACCACCTCGGCGGACGTGACCATCGGCTCCGCTGTCGCCCCAATCGCGACGTTCACCGTCGCAAAGCTGGCGAGGCTGGAAAAGGACGTCAGCGCCTCACGGTAGTGTTGATACGACTCTTCTGGCGAAAGAGGGGCGCCGCGCGGGAGCCAGGGCGCTGTCGTGTGGACGAGGGCCAGCCGGCCGGAGTCCTGCACGCCTGGCAGCGATCGGAACACCGGTTTTTGTTGGGCGAACCGCGAACCCGCGGACTGCGGACTGCGGACCGCGTCAGAGCCGCGCCGTCAGGGCGATCGCCTGGCCGCCCGCAGTTCGGCGATCAACATCACCGCCGCGCCCGCCATGATCGCGACGTCCGCGACGTTGAAGATGCCGGTTCGCACCGGCCCGACCCCCAGGTTGAGGAAATCGACCACGCTGCCGCGCGCCAGCCGATCGATCCAGTTGGAGACACCGCCGGCAACGAACAGCGTCACTCCGAACAGGGCCGCCCCGCCGACCTGCCAGCGCACCGCGGCCACCGTCATCAGCAGCAGCATCACCCCGGTCGACGCGGTGAAGAGCGCCATGCGCAGCCCCGGGTGGAGATCGGCTCCAAGGCCCAGGAATCCGCCGGTGTTCTCCGCATATTGCAGCCGGACGGTGTCCCCCAGGAACGAGTGGCCCGCCGTCCCCGCCAGCGTGGTGGTCGCGACGTGCTTGGTCACGCGGTCGCAGCCGATCGTCACCACGATGGCGATCGCCAGCACGAACCGGACGCTGCGCGGTATGAACATCATCGTCTCCGCCGTAACCTCGCCCGGATCGGGCCGGCCTGAAGCAGGTCCAGAAGTCGTGACACCGCCATGACGCTCCTCCCTCGTGCCGGTGCATCCGCCTTCAGGCGGAAGGCGCGTCGGAGTGTCCGAGGGCGCGCCCCGGGGCCACCGCATCCCGCACCCGCTGCTTGAGCTCTTTCAGCTCCGGAAACCTGCCCTCGCCGGCCCGCGACCACACCACTGCCCCATCGATCCGCACCTCGAAGACGCCGCCGGTGCCCGGAATCAACGCCACCTCGCCGAGCTCCTCCTGGAAGGTCGTCAGCAGCTCCTGCGCGGTCCACCCTGCCCGCAGCAGCCACCGGCACTGGGTGCAGTACCTCGATTTCGAGGCGAGGTGTGTGGGGCATTCAATGCTGCAGCGATTTCAGCGTCTCGAGGATCTCGCGATGCTCCGGGAACCGGTGCTCCTTGTGCTTCGAGAAGATGGTGCGGCCATCGACCGTGACGTCGAAGACGCCGCGCTCTCCCGGCATGAGCGTGGCGTCGAGCGAGAGCTGGCTTGCGATCGCGGCGGCCAGACTGGCGGCCTGTGGACGATAGTTTCACCGCACGCAATACGTGATGAGGATCCGCATGCAGGTGATCATACCGGTGCGGCCCGCGGGAATGCGAAATCTGCCATGGCGTGCATTCCTGCACTCTCGGCGTTCATGCCGGGGCTCCGGTGCGACGCAACGTCCGGTTCCGCTTCAGTCGAAAGCCGACGCGCTCATACAAGTCGAGCGCACGGTGATTGTCAGGCGACACTTCCAGCTCGAAGGCGACCGGCGGGGCCGGCCAGAGGGCCCGATCCGAGCTCAACGACGCGATCAGCCGCGAGCCACAGCCGCGGCAGCGCCAGGCCGGCCGCACGTAGATCTCGTCGATGGTGCAGATCTCGCCCCCGAGCTCGTTGGACCAGAACGATACCAGCAAGGCATACCCGGCCGCATGCCCGTCATCGACGAGTACAACGGCACGCCCCCGCAGCGGCTCCTCACGGAACCTCGCCAGGGTCGCCCGAATCTGCGACGCCTCCACCGGCCGCGGTCCCGGATCGTCCTCGTACAGCGCCAACGACATCTCCACAACCGCCTCATCGTCTTCCGGAGATGCGAGGCGCCAACGGCATGTTTCGGGATTCACAACGGTAGCAATTGTTGCACCTCGTCAGCCGCTGGAAGCGCCCCGACGCCGCGAGCCACCGGCCGCTTGGACCAGCGCCTGCGGCCGCTCGCAACGCCCGCGATCACAGGAGGGCCAGGAGAAAGAACCATTGGTTTTCCTCCTGATCTCCTGGCCCTCCTGTCAAGTTCACCGGCCCTCGAATCACCCATCTGCGTCTGAAAGCACCCGGATGCCACGAGCGGAGGGGCGTTGGACTGGCGATCGGTGCTGGTGGCGAATCGCGGTGGGCGTAGCATCCTACGTCAACGGCCTCCCGATTTCCCAGTGGTGCCCGAACGGATCGACCACCCGGCCGAGCCGCCATCCGTAGTTGTCCTCGACCGCGACCACCTGTCGGGCTCCGGCCGCGATCGCCTGGGCGAACATCGCATCCGGATCGGGGACGGTCAGAATCATCCGGACGGTGCCGCCGCCGAGCGACGGTGGACTGAAGTTCTGGTGCTCCGGCGACTCGTCCGCGACCCAGAACTCGGCGCCCTCGACCGCGAGTCTCGCGACCACCGATCCGCCGGGGTCTTCGACCCGAAACACCTCGCTCGCTCCGAATGCGGCCTGGTAGAACGTCACGGAGGCCGCGCCGCCGCGCACCGAGAGCATCGGCGCAATCGAATAGACTGGCACACCGGCTGCGCGTTCTGCGGCCATCTGGATCTCCCTCGATGATTGATCGCCCTGCTCATCCCCGCGCGCGTCTGCTGATCGCGGTTCTGGCGGCCGGAGCGGTCGCCGCGGCGCTTCCGGCTCGAGCTCACGTGGCTTCCGCCTTCACGCGTCCCTCGACTTCGCTCGGGACGGCCCTGAGCTTGTCGAAGGGCCGGAAGACGACGAACCAACAGCCGGCGGGGTTCGCCGACGCGCGAGCGGCCGCGGCCGCTCTTCCCCGCCTCCACAGCCTGCTCGTCAGTCTCCGCGGCGAAACGGTCGTCGAATACTACGCGAAAGGGGCCGCCGCCGGCCGGGCCACTAACGTGAAGTCGGCATCGAAGAGCGTCATCTCGACGCTGGTCGGCATCGCCATCGACCGCGGGCTCATCAAGAGCGTCGACGAGCCGATCGCGCGCTTCTTCCCGCAACTGGCCCGCGATCCCGACCGCCGGAAGGCCCGCATCACCATCGAGGATTTGTTGACGATGAGGGCGGGGCTGGTGTCGACGAGCTTCGACAACTATGGGGCGTGGGTGGGGAGCCGGAATTGGATCGACTACGTGCTCACCAAGCCGCTCGAAAGCACGCCCGGCGAGGTGATGGAATACAGCACCGGTAATTCACACCTGCTCTCGGCGATTCTCACCAGGGCGACCGGGCAGTCCACGTGGGCCTTCGCTGAGGCGGCGCTGGCGCGTCCGCTCGGCTTCGCGTTGAACCGCTGGCCCCGCGATCCGCAGGGCATCTACTTCGGCGGAAACGACATGCTGATGACGCCGCGGCAGCTGCTGGCGCTCGGCGAGCTCTATCTCAATCGGGGCCGCCGCGGCGATCGACAGATCCTGCCGGCGGCGTGGATCGAGGCGTCGTGCACCGGCCGGGGACGATCGCGGTTCAACCCCGATCAGACTTACGGCTACGGCTGGTGGCAGCGTGATTTCGCGGGCCGGCAGGGTTGTTTTGCCTGGGGCTACGGCGGGCAGTACGTGATCGTCTTCCGCGAGCTCGGGCTGATCGTGGTGACGACCTCGTCCACTGTGGTGAGCGACGAGCGCCGCGATCATCGCCGTCAGATCTTCGACATCGTCGAACGGATGATTCTGCCGGCAGCCGGCCGGTGAGCGCCTACTGTGCGTCGAGCCGGAGCGCCTGCTTGATGTAGTAGTGGAGCGCGGGCCGGGCGATGCCGGTGACATCGCTGAGCCGGATGTTCTTCGACACCTTGCCGACCCCTTCGAGCAACCCGTACTTGTCCTCGAATTGCGCGCCGCGCGAGAACGCCAGGGTGATCCCCTTCTTGGTCGGACTGATCACCGCGAAGATCCGATGCTGCTTGAACCCGAGGATGCCGTAGGTCAGGACCTCTTCGGAACGCGGCGCCTGCTTCCGCATCGTGGCGCGGAGCATCGCGACGATGTCGCGGTATTCGGGACGGACTCGGGCGTCGATGAAGGCGTCGACGCTGGAAGGCTTCTGAATCGGCGTCACTTTCTCGAGACGGTCCAGGTGCCGACCGGCGCCTCACCCGGCGCCGCCCCCTCCGCGCCGCGCTGCCGGGCGATCCCGACCGTGCTCAACAGGACCAGACCCACCAGAACGCTCAACGCTTTGTGCACGACGCCTCCAATGACTCCTTCCGCCTGAAGGCGGAAGCCACATTCACGGGCTGCGCCGCGGGGGTCTTTCCGCCAGTGTTCTGGTCAGATGGGGGTCGCCCGGCGTCGGACTGCTGGGTGCTCTTCGGGTGCGTCAGCCGCCAGGCCGTCCAGGCGCCGCCGGCCACGATGGCCATCACCCACGGCCATCGCCGCCGCGGCGGGCCCCCTTTGATGACGCGCTCGAGGTGGCGGCGGTTGCTGTCCTCCGCCGGGTCGCCATCGAAATAGAGATCGTCAGCCATGCGGACACTTCCTCATCCTCGCTCGGGGAGATCCTCTCCGGGAGAGGGACGACGGAATTTTACTCCCTGCGTTCGAGTTTTCAGATTGACCGCAATATAGGATCACCGCACATGTCGATACGCCGGCTTCCGCTGCTCCTGCTGCTCATCCTGTTGTCGACCGCCATTCCGGCCCTGGCTGAGCTGTATACCGACTGGCTCTGGTTTCGGGAGCTCGGCTTCGAATCGGTGTTCCTGAAATCGCTGACCGCGGGATCGCTGGTGAGCGTGGTCACGGGCCTGATCGCGGTAGCGCTGATCGGCGGCAATGCCCTGATCGCGCTGCGCGGACTGCGACCGCGGCCGTTCATGATCGCCACGCCGCAGGGCACGCAGGCGATCACGGTGGATCCCCGGACGATCCGCCGGTTCGCGATGATCGCGGCGGTCATCGTGTCGGGCCTGATCGCGTTCTACGCGGGCGGGCGCTGGGAGACCTGGCTGTATTTCCTCAACGGCACGCCGTTCGGGCAGCGCGATCCGGTGCTCGGGCGTGACATCGGCTTCTATATCTTCACGCTGCCGCTGCTCGAAATGCTTCAGGGCCTCCTGTTCCTGATCGTGCTGCTGATGGCGGCGACCGCCGTCGCGGCCTATTTCTTCGGTGAGGAGCTCGGTCTGGAGCCGACCCGGGGACTCTACCTGTCGCGGCGCGCCACCCGCCACCTGGGTACGCTCGCCGCCCTGCTGCTGGTGGTGCTCGCGTTCGGCGCCTGGCTGCAGATTCCGCAGCTCCTCCTCGGCACCACCGGCAACATCAGCGGCGCCGCTTACACGGATGTGCACGCCCGGATGCCGGCGTTACGGATTCTCGTCGGCGCCGCGCTGCTGTCGGCGGTGATCGTGCTGTGGCAGGCCTTCACCTCGGGGCGGCTGAAGGCGGTGGCCGCGGCGGTCGGCCTCTACGTGGTGTGCTCGGTCGGCGGCACCGCCTATGCCGCGATCATTCAGCGGTTCGTGGTCGCGCCGAACGAACAGGTCCGGCAGACGCCGTTCATCGTGCACGGCATCGAGGCGACCCGAAAAGCGTTCGGCCTGGACACGGTGGCGGAGCGGCCGCTCTCGGGCGAGGCGCACCTGACGCGCGCCGATCTCGACCGCAATGCCGCCACCATCGAGAACGTGCCGCTCTGGAACGATCGGCCGCTGCTCGATACGTTCGGACAGATCCAGGAGATCCGCACCTACTACGACTTCGCGGCGGTCGACAACGACCGGTACATGATCAATGGGAAATACCGGCAGATCATGCTGTCGGCGCGCGAGCTGAACGCGCAGTCCCTCCCGAGCCGCACCTGGATCAACGAGCACCTGACGTTCACGCACGGCTACGGGTTGACCCTCGGCCCGGTCAACGAGGTGACCGCCGAAGGCCTGCCGGTGCTCTTCATCCGCGATCTGCCCCCGGTGTCGACCGTTGATCTGAAGGTCACCCAGCCGGCGATCTACTACGGCGAGTTGCAGGGCTCCCACGTCTTCGTCAAGACCAAGACCGAGGAATTCGACTACCCGCGCGGCGACGACAACGTCTTCGCCACCTATGCGGGCGACGGCGGCGTGCCGCTCTCCAACCTGTTCCGCCGCCTGATGTTCGCGATCCGGTTCCGCTCGACCGACACCTTCTTCTCGCCGAACCTGACCGAGGAGAGCCGGGTGATGTTCTATCGCCGGGTCGCCGAACGGGTCCGGAAGATCACGCCGTTCTTCGACTACGACCCCGATCCGTACCTGGCGATCGAGGACGGCCGCCTGATCTGGATGCAGGACGCCTACACCATCTCCCGCCGCTACCCGTACTCGATGATGGCCGGAGGGGTGAACTACATCCGCAACTCGATCAAGGTGACGATCGACGCCTACCATGGCACCACCACGTTCCACGTGGTCGATCCGACCGATCCGATCGCGCAAACCGTGTCGAAGATTTTTCCCGGCCTGCTGCAGCCGCTCGACTCGATGCCGAAAGGGCTGCGCACCCGCCTCAAGTATCCGCAGCGGATCTTCGCGATTCAGGCGGCGATGTTCGGGACGTTCCACATGACCAACCCCGCGGTCTTCTACAACCGCGAGGATCAATGGGAGATTCCGAGCTTCGACAGCGGCGAGGCGCCGGCGCCGATGCACCCCTACTACACGATCATGAAGCTGCCGGGGGAAACCGGCCCCGAGTACATCCAGATGCTGCCGTTCACCCCGCGCGGCAAGGACAACCTCGCGGCGTGGATGGTGGCGCGCAGCGACGGCGAGAACTACGGCAAGCTCGCCGTCTTCCAGTTTCCGAAACAGACGGTGATCTTCGGACCGCGTCAGGTGGCGGCGCGCATCAACCAGGACCAGGTGATTTCCCCGCAAATCACGCTCTGGAATCAGCAGGGATCGGAGGTCATCCAGGGCACGCTGCTGGTGATCCCGATCGAGGAATCGCTGATCTACATCCGGCCGCTGTATCTGAAGGCGGCGGGTGGCCAGATCCCCGAGCTGAAACGGGTCATCGTCGCCTATCAGAACAACATCGTGATGGACGAGACGCTCAGCAAGGCGCTGGAGCGGATCATGCCGGCCGGCAGGGCGAAGCCGGGACCCGAGGTCGAGGGGGCGCCGGCGGCGGCCGCGCCAGTCGAGTCGGCACAACCGGCGTCAGCCGCGGCCGGGTCACTGGCCGAACAGGCGCGCGCCCACTACAGCCGCGCGCTCCAGGCGCAGCGCGACGGCAACTGGGCGCTCTACGGGGACGAGATCAAGAGGCTCGGCGAGGTCCTGGAGAAGATGCGGACTCGGTGAGCGGCGGGGTCACGAGACGCCGCGTGTCAAGGGAGAAGGGAAAAGGCAGAAGGCAGAACTAGACCTCGGACGGGTGGCCGGAGGAGGTCACGTCGTCCCAGCCGGCGATCTCCTTCCAGCGGTAATACTTCTTCTGCGCGAGCTCGAGCATCTCGCGGTCCTCGCCGCTGTCGCCGTAGGCGTACACGGTGTCGTATCGGCCCAGGTCGTAGCGGCGGCGGATCCGCCGCACCTTCTCCCGTCCGGAACAGTCGCCGCCGACGTACCGGCCGGTCAGCCGGCCGTCGCGTTCCTCCAGCGTCGCGCAGATGCAGTCGAGTCCCTGGCTGGCGGACCACGGCGCGAGATAGAGGTCGAGCGACGCCGACACGATCACTACGTGATCGCCGCGCGATCGATGCCAGGCGATCCGCTCGAGCGCCGAGGGCCGCACCTTCGCCGGCAGCACGCCGGCCGCATACTCGGCCCCGAGCCGGTGCATCGTCTCTGCATCCGCACCCTGAAATCCGATTCGCGCCGCCACCAGCCGGCCGGTGCTGGCCGACACCATCCCGAGCCGGTAGCCGATCACGATCGGACTGAGAAACACCTGGCCTGCGAGGATCCGCACGCGGCCGGACCGCCAGCCGCATGAACGGCGTCCAGGTATCGGTGGTGGTGATGGTCCCGTCGAAGTCGAAGAGCGCGAGATCCATCAGCGTCACAGCATCGTCTTGCAGCCGGGCCGGCAGCGGCACGGGATGGTGTGATCGCCGACCGTGCAGTAGTCGTAGGTCAGCTCTTCGCCCGGCTCGATGCGGCGCGAGGCGCGGATCCAGATCGTCTTGTCGGCGATCTCGGTCCAGCAGTTCGGCGTGCACGAGTGGTTGATGAATCGCGCGACGTTCCCGCCGACGTTGGCGTCGCGGCTCCACGCCCGATTGACCCGGTACACCCAGATGCAGCCCTGCTCCAGATAGCGGACTTCTCTGGGACTGCTGTCCTTGTTGCGAATCAGCTCACCGGCGTAGTCGATGATGCGCGTGTTCTTGTTGATCGGCTCGGCCGCGAAGACGCCAAACCCATGCAGCTTCGAACGCTTACGGACAATACGAGGCAGAGGCACGGAGGCCGATGATATCGCAGCGGTCGAGATGACCGGGTCCTCAGCTTCGACAGGCGCGGACCATCGCCGCCGCCGAGTCACGCCGGAAGCGCGCCTGCAGACGCCGGGTGACCGGGTAGCCGAGTCGCGCGAGGAACACGCACGGCCGCGACGCTGCACGGATCGTGTAGGCGACCTCGCCAGTGTCCGGATCGAGCGTCAGCTTGAAAATCTCCTCGCCGCACTCGGCGTGATTGGTCAGGGTGCCGTACGCATATCCGATCTCGCGTTCACCGCGGCCGCCAATCAGGGAGACGACGCGGCAGCCGTTCATCGACCAGAATCCCAGATGCCGAACGAGCACGCAGACCGTCGTGCCGATGGTCAACGGCGCACTCGGCGGGGATACCTCCACCCAACCGAGCTCGAAATGCGCCCAGCGCTCGAGTGCACGGCCGCCCCGCTCCAACGCCTCGCGGCCGTGTCCGACCGTGGTCGTCAGCTGGTCCACCGAGAAACCCTTAAGCCCTCGGTCTGCGAGACCAATCGGTTGGTACGACAAGGGCAACGTCCTCGACTGTTCGAGGAATGCGGCGACCTGTTCTGGCGACGGTCTGGTGGCAAGGAACATAATGAACGCCAGCGCCTGCTGCTGGAAGGGGTTACTGATGGTACACAGGCTTGCCGTGCAGCGTTCCCAGTCGACGAAGCGCACGACATCGCTGGCCTGGCGGATCGCCGTCGCGGTGCTGGTCGCGGCACCGTCGGCCGCGATTGCCCAGCATCCTCCGTTTGGCGCGAAAGTCGGCCCGAGCTTCACGGGGATCGAGCTGGCGGAAGACGACGGGCAGAGCTATCACCCGCGCATCGCCGCCGACGGCGGCGGATTCGTCGTGCTGCCGCTGACGTCGCGGATCGCATTCCAGTTCGAAGCGATGTCCAGCCCGAAAGGGACCCGGCTCGAGGAAGAGAACACCAACCTTGCCCAGACCTTGATGCTGCGGTACTTCGAGCTGCCGATCCTGGCGCGGCTCGCGGGACCGAAAACCGGTGTGGGGGTCCCATACTTTCTGGCCGGGCCGTTTTTCGGCGTCCGCACGAGCGCCAAGGAGCAGCTCTCGACGCTCGCCGGCAGCCTGGTTGCCGGCGTCACGGAGGATGCGAGGGACGCTATCGAGCGGTTCGAGGCTGGCCTGATCGTCGGCGCCGGCCTCGATATCGGCCGCCATCTGCTGGTGGAAGGGCGCTACTCGCACGGCCTGACCAACGTGAACAAGGTTCCCGGGTTGACCCATTTCACGAATCGGGGCGTGTCGTTCATGACGGGTTTTCGGTTCTGACCGCGTTCTCCGAGTCATCCGCGAGATCGCGAATGGCGGGATTCTCGAAGACGGTGGCACGCAGCCCAAGCCGCGTGGCGCGAAGCATCGCGCGGCCGATGTCGTCGCCGCGCACGTAGAGCCGGCGCGAGCCGCTCAACAGACGAAAGAACGCCCGCAGCCATCGGGACAATGCCGGGCTCGAGGCCGAGCCGGCGCCGTCGATGAACGCCGGGCGCCAGGCGTTGGCGCCGACCGCCTGGCGAAGCGCCGCTTCGGCCTCCGCCTTCACCCGCGCCCACATCATCCGGCTCTGCTCGCTCGCACCGCGGCCGCTCAAGTACCTGAAATATCGCGTCCGGGCTTTCCGCCGCGAGCGTCCGCGCCGCGGCCATCGGAAACTCCAGGGTGATGCGACGGTATTCCGCTTCACCGCTCACCTGTCTGACCGAGATGCCGAGGCAGAACAAGCAGACGTCCACCCCTTGAAATGCCATGCGGATCGCCGCGAGGTCGAGATAGTCCTGATGCAGGATCACCCGCAGCTTCCGGTGTGGTGGCGCCGCCAGGGGCCGCCGCGCGACCGCACGCACTTCCGCGACGCCGGGATCGTCCAGGCAGGCCCTCAGCACCGCGCCGCCCGCGTTGCCGGTGGCGCCGAAGAGCAGCACCGACAGTCGCGTCACTGGCCGCGCTGCTGTTTCTTCAACTGCGCCTGGAACTCGACGGTCTTGTCGGCGACGAACTTCCGATAGCCGGCCGGATCGACGAATGCCGTGCGGTCTCCCTTCTGCAACCGCGCGTACTTCGCTTCCATGCCGTAGTAGCTGCCGTGCGCCCCCAGGAAGAGATCGCACGGGAGGGCGGCGAGCGTCTTGAACGTCCGGGCGTAGTCGTCGGCGATTCCCGGATATGCGGCGTTGTCGACCAGCTTGTAGCCGGGATTGACGTTCGGGCTGCAGACGATCACCGCATCGTAGGTCTTACCCCCATCGCTGACCTTCATCGTCCAGGTCGTGCAGCCCTTCGTGTGGCCCGCCGTTCGACGCGCCACGAGCACCACACTGCCAAGCTTGACCTCGTCGCCGTCGCGGAGCGTCCGCTCGACCGTGGCCGGCTTGTACAAAGTGTCCTTGTTGCTGCCGTATTGAAAATCGGCCTTGCCGCCCGATTCGACGACCGGCACGTCCTCAGCCATGACCATGTATCTCGCGCCGGTCTGCTCCTTGATGGTCGCGCTGCCGGCGTTGTGATCGAAGTGGGCGTGGCTGATGAGCAGAATCTTCACGTCCTTGAACGCGAACCCCAGCTTTTCGACGCTCGAGCGCAGCATCGGCACGCTCGCCTCGAGGTTGCTGTTGATCAGGATGTGGCCTTCCGGCGTGGTGACGAGATACGACGCCAGACCGCGGCTGCCGACGTAGTACAGATTTCCGGCGATGCGGAACGGCGGGTACGGCTCGAGCCAGTCGTTGGCCTGGCCGGCGGCCGGGCGCAGACCGCCCAACAGAACGAACGCCATCAGAACGAGGACACTGCGCCGGAACGGGTTGGGCATGAGGGCATCCTATGGACCCAGATCGGAATAGGGTCCATAGTCTCGTACTCTCCCGCGATCGCGCGACCGGTTCAGACGGTGGAGCCGCCTTCATTGCCCGGGGCGCCGCTCGTGCCGGCGATGTTCAGCCTCCACCAGCTTCGTCGGGCCGAGCTCGCCAATCCGGTAGCCGCCGGGATGGGTGCGGTTTCGATCGTCGGTGAAGAAGTGCGGCTGCCGGCGCGGCGGAAACCATCGCACCGCACGGCCGCGCGACTTCAGGCCGAACCGCAGCAAGCCGCGGGTGAGCGGCAGCGGTCTCGGGAATCCGAACGCCGCGATCATGTCGTCGTCGAGCATCGCGTAGATGCTGTAGCGGACGACCGGGGTCAGCAGCCGCGGGAACCACCGCGTGAAAATCTCACGGGTGGAGGACCCGACCCGCTGGTTGGACTCGGCGAATCGGAACTGCCGCCGCTCGTACTCCCGGCTCCAGGCCTCGAATGCGGCGTACGACGGCGGGATGTCGGCGATGCCCATCCGTTTGCCGACTTCGCGCCAGAAACAGTAATACGCGAGCCGCTCATTGGCGCAGGTCTTCCGCCAGCCGAACCGGTCGATCCATCGCACCGGCTCGAAGATGAAGGTCGAAAGCACGTAGAGAAAGTCGTCGTTGGAAATCTTGTAATGGGCGTGAGCCCAGTTCATCCGCTCCAACGCTTCCCTGCCGGCGCCATTCTCGTAGCCCCACTCGCACATCTCGGCGACGAGGATCGACGTGTCGTCGTAGCGGCGCTGACTGTCGTGGTGGAATTCGCCAGTGCGGTCCAGCAGCGCCGAGATGCTCGGCACGCAGTAGGTCCGATAGAGCGCAATCTCCAGCGCGCGAATCGAATCCCACGGAAACTCGTAGCCGAACGAGAGGTGGACGATCCGCTGGTGATCCTGTTCGGGATCGAGCCGCTCGATCGTCCTGAGGACCGCCCAGCGCGACGACGCCAGATCCGAGGTGCCGGTCACCGCCATGTCTCGTCAGCTCTTTCGCGGAAGTGGGCGGTAGCTTAGCATGACGTCATCATGACCAAGACCCGCCTCGAAGCCTTCAGCGACGGTGTGATCGCGATCATCATCACGATCATGGTGCTGGAGCTGCGGCCGCCCGCGCATAGCGACCTGCACGCGCTGACTGAGTTGAAGTCGGATTTTCTTGCCTACGTGCTCAGCTTCGTGTTCCTCGGCATCTACTGGAACAACCATCACCACATGCTGCACGCCACCTCGCGCATCTCCGGCGGCGTGTTGTGGGCCAACCTGCACCTGCTGTTCTGGCTGTCGATAGTGCCGTTCGTCACCGCATGGATGGGGGGAGACCATGCATACAAACCGGTCCCAATTGCCGTGTACGGCTTCGTGATGCTGATGGCGGCGATCGCCTACACCATTCTGCAGAACCGGCTGATCGCGACCCACGGGCGCGACTCGAAGCTGGCGCAGGCGGTCGGGCACGATGCGAAGGGGCTGTTCTCGCTGATCTGCTATATGACGGCGATCCCGCTGGCGTTCATCCGGCCGGTCATGTCCTATGCGCTGTACGTGCTGGTCGCGCTGATCTGGCTGGTGCCCGACCGGCGCATCGAACGCCAGTTGAAGGAGGGCGAATGAGTCAGCGGGTCAACCCGTAAATGAGGTAGTTGACGCCGAGCTTGTAGGCCTCGTTCGAGGTGTCGAAGGGATAGAGGCCCTGGCCGGACCACTCCCAGTACTCCGGGACGTCGTTGTCGTAGTTGGCGACGACCATCAGCCGCCGCGACGGATCGTTGTCCTCGAAGATGCCGTAGTAGCTCGGACGGATACCGGTCATCGGATGGACGATGGCGTCGATGTTCTGCAGCCGGAAGAACGAATCGAAGATCGGGTGGGTCTGGTCCAGCCGGACCAGGTGCCCGTCCGGCAGCACCCGCCGCATCTGGGCCGCGAAATGCGCCCACTGCTGATCGCCGTCGAAGTCCTCGAACACCGCGAATCCGCCCTTGGTGAGATAAGCGCGAAACGCTGTCGCTTCGCGATCGGTGAGGTTCCAGGAGCCTGGCTCCCACATGAACGCGATCGGATACTTGCACAGCTCCGGATCGTCGAGCGTGAGGATCCGGCTGCCGTCGGTGCGCATGTCGACGATCGTCAGCTCGCGCATGATCAGAGCAAGGTGCTGCTCGGCGCGAGGCAGGTCATGGTTCCACGCGGCGCCGCCGCCGCGCCCGAACCCCAGCCCTGAATTCCAGCGCAGGCGTACGAAGGTGAATTGGCCGTCGTAGTCCAGATCGGTGCGATGGACGCCCTGGCTGGCCCGATCGTACTGGGCGGTCACCGCCGTGACCGACGCGAAGCAGATGGCGGCGGCGATGCGCACCCAACGAGGCACGCCTGATTATCGCGGATCCGCGTTTCGCGGGCATGTGCCGCTTTCAGCGGCAGGCGGGCAATGCGAAGGCCGGTGAGCTTTTACAGGAGGGCCAGGAGATCAGGAGGAGACAAATAGTTTTTAGTTTTCCTCCTGATCTCCTGGCCCTCCTGTCAAGTTCACTGGCCTTCGAATCACCGAGCCGCGGCTGAAAGCGCCCGGCTGCCGCGAGCCGGGGCGCTGCGACCGTTCTAGTCGACGGCCAACTGACCTTATTCAGGCGGAAGGCAACACCAGCCGCAGTCCGCCGGGACCCGGCGGCAGAGGCGGGGTCGATCAGACTCCGCCTTATCGCGGTCCAGCCCCAGCATCGAATGCGGACCGGAATCGTCGCCCCCTGAGGTCAGCGGACCGCGATCACGACGGCGGAGGATCAGGACCGCGGCAAGCACGACACCGGACAGCGCGGCAATGGCCATCAGGCTGCGAATCCGTGGATCCACGAGCGCGACCAGGATGATGGCGGCCACGATCCCCAGGCCGCCCCCACCTTCCACGCGAATGTGCGCCATGTTGATCAGCGAGGGGGACGGCGGCGCGAGCTGGCGATCGACGCCGTCGCCGTGGAGATCGATCCGTTTGCTGAAGATCAGTGCGGCGAGGATGATGCCGCCAAGCACGCCGGGGATGAGGACGATGAGCACGGGTTCCATGGTGCCTCCTCTGTGAGCGATCGGCCGCACTCGAGCGGCTGGGTCAGGCATGGAGGGCGGTGATTCCGCCTTCGTCGCTGAATCATCCGACGACCGCAGCCGGATTGTACTAGGTACATTAAGCACAAGCGCAAGTAGTACGGCCGACGGCATGCGGCGCGCGATTCACCGACGTCCCAAGGCATACAACATCCTGGACTGCAGCAACCGGGCCGGGTCCGCCTCGATTTCGGCGGCGATCAGCGCGCGGTATCGCTGTTCGAGCTCGGCCAGGGCGTCCGCTGGAAGCTCCCGCACCGCCTGATAGCCCGCCGAGCGCAGGTTCGACTCCCAGGCCCGGTCGAGATCGCGGCTGGAGAACTCGAGCTCTTCGGTGACGACTTCGCCGCCGACAAAGCCGGCGTCGCCGAGCGCCTGGAGACAGGCCGCGCTCGATCCGAGCGGCGCGCACGGGTCCTCCAGCACGACGCCGTACTCGGCGGCGCAGCTTCGGAACAGCCGGGCCGCCACTGGGAACCCCGCCTGTATGGTCGAAAACCCGATCACGCCCCCGTCCCGCAGCAGGCGGCGCCACTCGAGCAGCCCATCCGAGACGGGAATGTAGAGCAGCGACGTCGCGCAGGTGATCGCGTCGAACGCGCCGTCCGGGAACCGCGCCAGCGCGGTCGCGTCGCACTGAACGAGCTCGAGGTTGGTGACCGTCGATGCCGCTGCCGCGGCCCGCGCCTCGTTGAGCATGCCCTCCGAGATGTCGACGCCAACCACGTGGCCGTCCGGGCCGACCTGTCGCGCGGCGTGGAGCGCGGCGAACCCCGTGCCGGTGCCGGCGTCGAGCACGCGGTCGCCGGGTCCCAGGCGGCACAGATCGACGAGACGCTGGGCCGAGTCGCGATGCCAGTCGCTGTTGCGGTATCCCGGCGCGCGCTCGTCGAACGCCGCCGCGATCGCCTGATTGCGCTGATCCATCAGCTGCTCGCGGTTCCCGCTCAGCGGGCCACGGCCAGTGACTGCGGATTCAGCTCGCCGTAGAACTTCCAGTCGATGTTCATGTCCCGGGTGAGCTCGATCCGGCGGTCCAGCGCGAGCCTGAGCATCGCGATCGGCATGCTGCCCTGACGCATGATTTCGTCGTGGAACTGCAGGTTGGTCAGGACCCGGCTCTCCACCAGCTCCTGGCGCAAGCCGCGCAGCTGCAGCCCGCCCAGCAGATAGGCCGCCTGATACAGCGGCCCGTAGCCGGCCGCCGGATCGAACGAGCGTCGCACCTCCGCGGTCGCGTTATCGCGCTCGTGGCCGACGCGATCGACCAGGAAATCGATGGCCTCCCGCGGCGACCACTGCCCCATGTGGAACTTCAGCGAGAAGATGATCCGGGCGCAGCGGTGCATCCGCCAGAACAGCGCGCCGACCTTCTGCTCCGGCGTCTTGTGGAAGCCCATGTCGTACAGCAGCAGCTCCCAGTAGAGCGGCCAGCCCTCGGTGAAGAACGCGCCGCCGCCGGGAAGATTGGCGCGGTAGTCGTTGAACCGTGCGCTCATGTACGCGACCAGGTTGTGCCCGGGAATCATTTCGTGGAACGCGGTCGCGTGCGAGAACCCGGGATTGTTGCCGCGCATGCTCTGGATGCGGGCGTCGTAGTCCATGGTGTTGGTGGGGTACGACACGCTGATCTGGCTGCCGCCGGTGAAGAACGGGTTCACCATCTGACGCTCCGGCGTCATCATGATCATGTGCAGCGATTCGGCGCCGACCTGCGGCACGGTGATCAGCCGGTTCGCGCGCAGGTAGTCGATCGCCTCGAACAGCAGATCCATGATCATCCGCGGCTGGCTGCCGGGCACCACGGCCGCATCCTTGGTCTTCTCGACCGCCTTCTTCCAGTCGGTGCCGAAGCCCATCTCGCGGGACGCCTTGATCATTTCGCGATCGCACCAGGCGAGCTCCTTCTCGGCGAGCGCGATCAGCTCTTCGGGCGAGTAGGGAATCATCGCCTCCGACAGGTCCTGGATCAGCCCCTCGCGCCCCCGCGCCGGCCCCGGGATGCCGCTGTCGTCCGCCTTGCGGGGCGGGTTCGGATCCAGCTTCAGATTCGCCCGCGCGATCTGGGTCTCCGCGGTCCGGCGAATGAACAGGTAGTCGACCTGCGCGTTTCTCGACAGCCGGTCGAAGTCGAGCGTCTCGAGCGCGGCCAGCCACCTGGAATAGAACGCCGCGTCGCGCGGCTCCGGCGGCGCCGCGGCGCCGCGGCCGCCGCCCCGGCCCGTGCCGGCGCCGGTGAATCGCTCGACGATCTCACGCATCTCGTCCTGGGGCAGCGCGATGATCTCGCTCAGGTCGGGGACGTCGGAGGAGGGCGGCGGCGCCGCCGCAGCGATCGGGTCAATCGACGCCGCCTTGACTGGCACCGCGAGGTTCTCGGCCGCCACCTTCTCGCGCAGTTGCGTGGCGTAGCCTTTGAGCGCCTCGTCCACCTTGGTGTAGGGCACGCCCATCCACCAGGTGAACAGCGGATCGTAGCCGTTGTAGAAGTTGAACCATTCGCCGGTAATCGCCCGCAACTGCTCGACCGCGGTCGCCGCGAGAACGGCCTGGTCCGGGTTGACGCGTGGCGGTGACGCGGCCAGTCGAGCGATCTCTTTCGTCACCTCGGTGACCGCCGCGGCGGCGCGCTGCGCATCCATGTCCTCGACGCGAATGCGCGCTTCGACCAGCCGCACCAGCGTGGGAGCGAACGGCGCCACCGTCAGCACCTGCGCCATCGTCTTCGCGTCTTCGTCCAGCTGGACGAGGTTGGCGGCGATCGTCGCGCTCAGCGTCGCGAGGTCGGCTTTCCCCTCGGCGGTCAGCTTCGCGCTTCCGAGACGGCCGAGCGCGGCCTGCCAGTTCGCGTCGAAGCGCTTCAACCGCGCGATCCGCGCCGGGGAGACCGGGACCTGCGGGACCACCGTCGCCTGAGAGGCCGGGGCGCCCCGGCCGCGTCGTCCGCCGCCGCCCCTGGCCGCGCCATTGGCGTAGTTGCCGGACAGCGTGGCGCGATCGAGCGCGTAGCGCTGCGACGACGATTCGCATCTCGCTTTGCGGCGCCGCCAGCAATGGCCGGAGATCGGCCGGCACCACGTCCTGCGACTGGCCGGTGAACGCCGCCGCAGCGCAGGTGAAGAGAACGAGAACCGACAGCAGGGGCGCAAAGCGTCTGGGCGTGCTCAATGCCAGCCAACTCCTGAAACGACGAGCGTATCGCAAGTGAGGGGGATCGATCCTGCCGGTCGGCGCCCGGCTCAGGGCCGGCGGTAGAAGACGTGAGGGAGCGGGCCGCGCTCTCGGAGCTGCGGGTCGAGATCGACGACCTTCAACGGCCGCGTCGTCGAGCGACCAGGCTTCCCGTCGTTCGGTCCACGGCCCCTGATCGTCGTGCGTCCGGCCGCTGCCATTGCTCGGCCTCGAAAACCAGCGCGCTGCCCTCCCACTTCACCGCGTAGGAGCTCCAGCTGCGGCTCGTAGGCCCCGACTCAGGCCGTCCCGACCACGTCCGCCCACGATCCCCGATCCCGTGCGACTCGGAGACGATGCCGCTGGTCGAGCTCCCGCTCGATCGCGATGTCGCTGAAGATCGGCTGATCGGGTCGCCACGAAGTTCGTGCGCCTCAACCCCTGCCAGCACTTGAGCGTGCGCGGCACGTCAGGCAGCGGGCTGCGACGCCGACGTCGAGAATCCACCGCCCGGAGACATCCGGCTTGTCGGAAGCTGCGGGGCTTGACGTGCAGCGAGCGCGGTGCGCGACCTGGACCATGCGCCATGAGGCTCAGGCATGAGGCCACACCGTTGACGGCGAAGCCGGGATCTCGAGCGCAGACTCATCCCGGCCACTTAGACTTCGCCCGCGTGCCGAAAGGTTCCAGTCGAACTCGAGAACCGTGCGGCTCACGAACCCGTGCACGGCCCCGGCGCCGCCGGCTGCGTGGGTGCCGGGCGCACCGTCAGGTACTGCACCTTCGGCGGCATGGTGGGCGCCAGCGTGATCGCCACCTGAAGCCGGCCTCGTTCACACGCCATCGTCCAGCTGCCCCGCAGCGCGTTCTCGACGACGTCGAACGTGTCGGCGGGTGCGCACTGCCCTGCTGGTCGCGGTCAGATCTTCGATCTCCTTGCGCCGGCGCTCCTTCGATCGATCCATGAAGAGGTTCTCGGCGGCGACGCGGTCCGCGAGCTGATCGTCCCATCGCGCCACCAGCCTGGACACGTCGGCGCGAGCGGCAACCAGCGCCGGCGATGGAACGGGCCGCCGGGCGACGAGGCCGCCGGTGCGGTCGAGTCGATCGAACGCCGCGGAGACCGGGTTGCCCCAGCCCGTATACGTCAGACTGCCGAACGCGATGATGCCGACGCCGTATTCGGGCAGCCACCGCATCAACGATCCATATCCGGGCAGGCCGCCGCCGTGGGCGATCGCCGAACGGAACTGGCACGTCTGTGTGTTGCTCAATCCATAACCGTACGCGGACGAAGTGACGGTCGGCGATCCTCTGGCCTTGTCGAGGCCGACGCGTAGCGCCGACGGACGCCACGACTGCTGCATCTCGCGCAGCGACGCGCGGCGAACCGGTCCAGACTCAGGACCGTCGCGCGGCGGCCAGGCCGCGAGCAACGCCGCCACGTAGCGGCTCAAATCGCGGACCGTCGTCAGCATGCCGCCCATCGAGCCGAAGGATCCGTGCGGCAGCGCCGGCTCCTCCTTCCATCGCTCGTCCTCCCACCGATACCCAATCGCCAGGCGGCCTTTCGCGACCCGGTCCGCGTGAAGCGTGGTCGAGGACATGCCAAGCGGCTGCAGGATGTGCCGGGTCACGTAGTCGTCGTATGGCTGGCGCGACACGTTCGCCACGATCCGGCCGAGAATCGCGAACCCGTAGTTCGAGTACTCGTAGGCCGTGCCAGGCGCGGTCGAAAACGGGATCCCGTCGCGCAGCATCCGCGTGAAGGTTTCCTCGGTTTCCGAGAGCTGCTGATCGCCCCAGGGGTTGTCCTCGGGAAAGCCCGCGGAATGCGTCAACAGATGCCGAACGGCGATCCGCGGCGCGTCGGTGGTGGGATACCGCAGATTCCTGAGCTCCGTCACGTAGCGCTCGGCGGGATCGTCGAGCGACAGCTTCCCCTCGTCTCGGAGCTTCAGGATGGCCATCGCGGTGAAGCTCTTGGTCATCGACGCGATCCGGAAGACCGTGTCGGCGTCGACCGGCGTGTTCGAGACGACATCGCGCACGCCCGCCGCTCCGGAATGGGCCAGCTCACCGTCGATGACAATGCCCCACGCGGCGCCGGGCACGTGCGCGGTCCTGGCGAAGTCGGCGAACAGGCGATCGATGTCGGCGAAGGCGCTTTCGAGCTTCGCGCGCCGGTCGGCGACCGGATATTCGAGCGGCGGCGGCGCCTGCGCTGTCGCAGCCGTCGCAGCGACGAGGAGGGACAGAACGAGCCAGGTGCGCATGGGTGCGATCCTATCCGTTCCGCCGGCGGAGGAGTCAGACCGTACGCTGGGCCTCGAGACGGCGAAGGTGGATCGAGATACCGGATGTCAAAAACGGAGCAACGGAGTCAACGAAGAAAACGGAAAAGACAATTGCGTTTTCCGACACCTCCGTTTTCTCCGTTGCTCCGTTTTTGAGATCCGGTACCTCCGTGCCTCCCCAGCCGCGTCTATTTATTCTCGCGGCGTCAGGCGGACGTCAGCACCTCGCCGAGCGCGTCCAGCCGCTCGGACCAGTACCGTTTGAGCCGGGTCGCGGTGGCGCCATCGGGCAGCTTCGTGTGCTGGACGGACACGGCGCTCTTCGACGGGCCCTTCACCCAGAATCCGATCGCCACGATGCTGCCGTTCTCACCATCGAGTCGCATCGACTTCGGTGGCGTAGCCGTCCGGACCTTCCCGATCGTGCCATCCAGCCAGCGCCGGCGGATCCGCGCCTTGGCCCACGCTTCGAACAACGTGCTGACCGGGACGTCGAACGTGCGCGACTTGTTGGCCTCGTAGCTGCCGTCGCGGCGCTGGCCAATTGCCCGGAGCCCCTTGATGCGCTCATACCCGACGGTCACGGCCTGCGCCCACCAGCCGTCGATCTTGTACTTGTCGCTCACGAGGGCCGCGATCTCTCGATGCGGCATGCGGTCCGCGCCCCGGCGATCGAGCGCATACACCCACTTCTCCCAGGTGCAGCCGGTCTTTGCCTTGATGGTGGCGTCGGCCGTGCCCGCGAGCGCGGCGTAATCCGGCGGCGCCGGAGGTGGACTGCTGAGCGGAGCAGCAGCCGTGCGCGCCCGGGATCGTGTCGTGGGTTGCGCGAGGATCTTCGCGCGGGAGGTTGTATAGGATTCGCCGGTCTTGCTCATCCGAGCCCGAACCAGGCGCTTGAGATCTTTCTGGAGGGTCATCGTCCACTCACTCCTTCAGGCGGACCACGGGCACTCCCCGGCAGCGCACCATGCCCGCGAAAAGGACGAGAGACGATTCGGATCCGGGAGTGTGCCCCCCTTTGCCTCGCACGGGACTCCTGCCGGGGAGGAGTCTCAGAGGTTGGGCGTGGACCGACGCCGCCCGAAAGAATGCCGCGACCGGCCGCCCCAGTCAAGTCCCGGGCTTGAACCGCCGGAGTGAACATCCGTCCCGCGCCGGTGTCGAAGTAGTAGACAGGCTCCTGCCGTAGTAGTAGATTGGCTCCCACCATGGCGAAGACGCGACAGAAGCCGGATCTGCTCCAGGGCACGCTCGATCTGCTGATCCTGCGCACGCTGCAGTGGGGCCCGCAGCACGGACACGGGATCGGTGTGGCGCTGCGCGCCAGCTCGGACGAGGTCCTCAACGTCGACCACGGCTCGCTCTACCCGGCGCTGCACCGCCTCGAGCGCCAGGGCTGGGTCGACGCGACCTGGAAGACCAGCGATCGCAACCAGCGGGCGAAGTTCTACCGGCTCACCCCGGCGGGCCGGCGGCAATTGACCGTTGAACGCAGCCGCTGGGCGCGGCTGTCGGCGGCGATTGCGCGGGTGCTCGGGCCGGCATAAGGACCCTAACCGCGGCGCGGCGCAATACAGCGCCCGGCCGCCCCCTTTCTCGCGGAGGCTCGATGTCGTGGCAGCGATTGCGGAAGATGGTCCAGCGGATCCTGTTCCTGCCGGCGCGTGCGGATCGCGATCTCGACGATGAAATCCGCTTCCATCTCGCGGAAGAGACCCGGCTCCTCGCCGACCGCGGCCTCTCCGAAGAGGAGGCGGCGGCCTCGGCGCGCCGCGCGTTCGGAAACGTGGTGCTGGCGAAAGAGGAGACCCGTGCGGTCTGGGTCGCGGCCCGCCTCGAGCAGGTGCTCCAGGATCTGCGGTTCGGCTGTCGGATCCTGACGAAATCTCCGGGCGTGAGCCTGACCGCCACCGCCCTGATCGCCCTGGTCATCGGCGGCAACACCACCGTGTTCTCGATCGCCCACAGTGTGCTCACCAAGCCGTCGGTCGGCGTGCACGCACCGCGCCTCACCACCGTCAGCTGGGTCGCAGAGACCGGCGACATCGAAACGAACGCCGACCGTCCGATCTACACGTATCTGCTCGCGCACGGCACCGCGTTCAATCCCATCGCGGCCTTCGAATGGAGCCGGTTGACGCTGACTCTCGACAGCGGCAGCTACGCGGTCCGCGCTGGCGTCGTGTCGCCGAACTACTTCGACACGCTGGGCGTCCGCCTGATCAAAGGCCGCGGCTTCGGCGCGGAGGCGGAGGCGGCCACAGGAGCCGACGATACCGGGCTGCCGGTCGTCATCGCCCATCATGTGTGGCAGAACTGGTTCGGCGGCGCGGACTCGATCGTCGGCCGGGGGCTGACCGTGAACGGTCAGCCCGCGACGGTGGTCGGCGTCGCTGAGGAGGGGTTTCGCGGGGCGCTGTTCGTCGAGTTCTCCGATGTGTGGGTACCGTTCACCGACGACGTGCGCGGCCGCCTCCGGCTGAATCGCGGCGACTCAGTGGTGATGATCGGGCAGCGCCACGCCGATGCCTCGCTCACGGAAGCGCAGGCGGAGGTCGCCACGCTGTGGGCTCAGTGGCAGCGCGCCCATCCCGAGGTGAACCAGACCGTGAAGGCCAGGCTGGTGCCATATTCGGCGACCGCCGGCGGCAACAGCCTGGTCTCGACCCGCGGCAACCGGATGCTCGCGATCTTCTCGGTCGTGACCTTCCTGACCATCGTCATCGTCTGCGCGAACGTCACGAATCTGCTCATCGCCCGCGCCCTGGTCCGCCAGCGGGAGATGGCGGTCCGCCAATCGCTGGGCGCGTCGCGCGGCCGGATCGTGCGCAGCCTGCTCGCCGAAGGGCTGGTGCTGTCGGCGGTGGCGTGGATCGCCGCCTGCCTGTTCGCGTGGTGGGTCGCGACGGCGATCGTGCCGTTCCTCGCGCCGGAGAACGCCGGCCCGTCGGTCATGCCCGATCTGACTCCCGACTGGACGACGGTCGGGTATGCGCTCGGCCTGGCGCTGCTCTGCACGGTCGCGGTGACGGTGGGGCCGGCGCTGCGGACCCGGCAGCTGCAGCTGCTGCCGCTTCTCAAGGTCGGCGAGCAGGGCGTGGTGCAGGGCCGATCGCGGGTCGCTCACGGGCTGGTCGTGCTCCAGCTCGCCTTTTCGATTCTGCTGCTGACGAGCGCCGGGCTCGCGTACCGATCGCTGTCGCTGCGCGACGGCCTCGAAGTGGGATTCGATACCAGCCGTATCCTGCTCGCGACCGTCACCACCTCGGGCGGCGCCACAGCTCCCGAGGCGAATGCCGCGATCCTGCGCACGCTGCGCACGCGACTCGCCGGCACGGCCGGCGTCGAACAGGTGTCTTACGCGGCTGGACGCCGGGTGTCCAGCTGGGTCGATCTTCCGCTCCGCCGTCACGCCTCCGACGAGCCCGTGCAGGCCGCGGACAATCTGGTCGCGTCGAACTATTTCTCGACGGTCGGCGTCCCGTTCGTCGCCGGCAGCGACTTTCCGGACGAATCCGGCGCGGCGGTACGGCCGACGAGCCGAGCCGGCGTCAGGTCCGCGATCCTGACCCGTCATCTGGCGGAGCTCCTCTGGCCAGGCGAATCCCCGATCGGCAAGCCGCTGCTGGCCGGACCGCCCGATCAACCGATCCGCGCCGAGGTGATCGGGGTGGTGCAGGACGCGTTCTTCGACGGACGCGGCGCGGAAGGACCGTCCCCGCTACATTTTCTTTTCGAGCGGCGAGCGGCCGACCGCCGCCCGGCGAGACGACGTTCTACATCCGCCACCGCGGGCGGCTGGAGCTGATCGCTCCGGCAGTCGCGCGGGCGCTCCGCGAAGCCGACGGCCGGGTGCCCATCGCGACCCTGCAATCGCTCGATCGGTGGGTGGCGCGAGCAGGCCGCGCCGCTGTGGGTGCTGGCGATGCTGCTGACTCTGTTCGCCGGAGGCTCGCTGATCATCGCGGCGATCGGCCAGTATGCGGTGGTCGCGTTCGACGGGCGCCGGCGGACGCGCGAGTTCGGCTTGCGCATCGCGCTCGGAGCGTCGGCGCAACAGCTGGTGCTTCTCGGTGATGGCGGAGAGCTTTCGCGTGACCGCGATCGGGATCGTGGCCGGGTTTGCGTTGAGCGCCGCCGCCGCGACCGTGCTGGCGCGCGTCCTGTTCGGCGTCACGCCCACGGATCCGTGGACCTACACCGCCGTGTTCGTGCTGCTGACCGCGGCGTCGCTGATCGCGTGCTACCTGCCGGCGCGCCGCGCCGCCCGCACCGATCCGTTGGTCGCGCTGCGGACGGAGTGATGGCGGGGCCGAAGCGCGTTTGAATAAATTCGGTCGTGTGGCTTCCGGCTTTAGCCGGAAGCTGCCGCCGGCCGTGCAAGGGATTCACACCCTCTGAAGCCCCCGCCCCATTCGACCGCCGCTCAACGTCCTGCGTCATCAGCGTTCTCGAGGTGGAACCGCTGCAGCACATGATGCAGCACCGGCGCCAGCATCACCCCGACCAGGACCAGGAACACGATGCCGGCAAAGAGCGCGTAGAAGCCGGCCAGCCATTTGCCCGCGGTCGTCTGCAGGCGATCCACCGGGCCCATGCCGCCGAGCAGCATCGCGGCGTTGAGGAAGGCGTCGGTCCACGGGAGGCCCTCCACCCAGTGGTAGATCGCCATCCCGGCGCCGAGGGTGACCGCCGCGAGCGGCAACAGCGCCAGCGCGCCTGACAGCATGTGCCGCACCAGCACCCACGGACGATGCACGAAGCCCGATCTGGAATTGGTCATGGCGGTGGTCCGTCGCGATCAGCGGCCGGTGAGACTCACGGTCGGCGGGAAAGTGGGCGGCGGCAGTGCCGCGGCCATCACACCGGTAGCCGCCGAAGAGCGCGCGGCACTTCCTTGCGGAGCATCTTCTCGCAGTGGCTCGTGCACGCCCTGAACATGTAGTCGTCGCCGGCCTCGGCGGCGGGGCTGTCCGGTGCCGTGAGAATTCCGACCACCACCCGCTCCTCATTGATTGGCAGCGGAAGCGTCAGCCCCTCGCGCCCGGCAAAATGTACCCGGTTGGCCACCTTGAACCCCACGCTGCGGCCTTCCTGCGGCTCCAGCTCGAGGTCACACCACGCGCAGTGCAGCAGCGTATAACTGACCTCCGCCACCTCCAGGTCCGCGGAGGTCAGCGGCTCCTCCGGCGTCAGATCGATCACCGCGTCGGTCAATTCGGCGTCGAACCACGCGTCGAACACGGCGCGGGTCCGCACCTCGGGCCAGCTGCCTTCGTCCTCCATCCAGGCGGCGAGCTCTTCCTCGAAGATGTCTTCCCAGAACTCCGCCAGCACTTCACCGGCGGTCGGCTCGCCATCGAAGTTCGGCACGAGATAGACCGTGCGGCGGTCCTCCTCCGGATAGACGACGTGCTCGTCAGTTCCCTCATCGGTACGATTCGCCCAGTCGACGTACGGCTGCTTGCGAGTGATGGTGACTGCGACGCGATGGAGATACGACATGGGTCGATGCGCATTGTAGGGCAGTTCGCGGCTGGCTGGCGCTCGACCGCCGTTCACCGTCACGCTGCATGCATGTCCACGGCGCCTGCGGCGCGCTGGCGCTTCACGCCAGAACGAGACGACGACACGACGACAACGACGTTGAGAACGCAACTGGCCACGTCGGCAGGCGGGGCATTTTCGTGAATGCCTCAACCAAAGCGGCTCTCGGCGCCTCTGGCAACGGTTCTCCCCGTTGGCGTCGCGCGCAAGCGCGGCGCCGCCAACGGAGCACAGCCCGTCGAAGTGACTCACAAAGGTTTACGTCGTCGTCGTGTCGCGTTCGTCGTGTCGTCGTGTCGTCGTGTCGTCGTGGGCGGCCGCAGGCCGCAGCGCGCCGCAGGCGCCGTGGACATGAAGGCAGCGTGACGCAAACACCGTTGGCCTTGGCGCTAGCCCCCCAAGTCATCGAGCGCATCCCTGGCCTGCGGAAAGCGATCCGGATCGGCATAGACGCCGCGGTACGCGGGTGGCGTCAGCGACGCGATCGACAGGCCGATGGCGTCCATGGCCACCCGGCGGTCGCCGGCGGCCCGCTTCACGAGATCGCCCGCGCGAAACGATCGCCCGATCCGCAAGACCACCCTGGCCGGACGCAGCGTCGAATCCTCGATCGAGAACAGCGCCTCCGGACCGGCCAGGCCGACCGGGAGAATCCAGGTGCCGGGCACATCCAGGTAACGGCCGACGCCGGGAAGCATCGGCTGCATCGCGCCGGTGCGGCTGCGGGTGCCCTCGCCGAACAGCAGCAGTGCATCTCCGGCGCCGAGCCGGGCGTGAGCCACCTCGATCGAACGGCGGGCCGCCCGCGCGACTTCCCGCGCGCTCAAGACCGCTTCGCCGGATGACACGCCGGCGCTTTGCGGGACTTTGATCGTCCCGAAGCACAGGCTCGAAAAACGTCGCTCCCGATTCGTGAACACCTTCGGGCCGGCGATCGCCGTCAGGCGATCCGCCAGCGCCGCCCCGCCCCACCGGTGCAGCAGGACCTCGACGACGTTGGCGTCGGCGTACGACAGATGGTTCGCGAAGATGGTGACCGGGCCGCCGGTGAGCCCGGCCAGATGGTCCGCGTTCGCGACCTCGGAGCCGGAATCCAGGAAGCGGTCCGCAAGGAGATGGTGCACGCGACGGGCGAGCGGGTCCGGCGGGTAATAGTCCCAGCCGGTGTCGCTGGTGAGACGGGCTTTGAGCGCGAGGAGGCCATCCGGCCCGGCGCCGTCGATCTCCCGCTCCAGCGCGGCGCGGATGTCCTGCAGCGTGAGCAGATCCTGATCGCCCACGAACTCGAGGATCGCGGCGATCACGCCGTCGCGGCTGAAGCCTCCAGGATGCGCAGCCACTGGCGCGACCGCCACGCGTCAACACCTCACCGGAGCGCACGAGACCAGGGGACACACGGTCTGCTGATCTTATCCGCGCCGCCGGGTCACGGCCGTCGCCCAGGCTTAGCAGCCCGTGTCCGCTATGATTGCCCTTCGCACTGATGAACACGCAGCCCTGGTCTCTGCGACGGCTCCACGCCCTCGACCCCGCGCAGATCGACGGGCTCGCCGATGTGCTGATCGACTGCGTCGATGGCGGCGCGTCGGTGAGCTTCATGCACCCGCTGACCCGCGAGCGTGCCACCGCCTTCTGGTACCGCGTCGCCGACGGCGTCGCGGCCGGCGCCCGCGCGCTGCGTCGTCGCGGAGGACGCGCAGGGAATATGCGGCACCGTGCAGCTGGTACTCGACCAGCCGGACAATCAACCGCACCGCGCCGATCTTGCCAAGATGCTGGTGCACCGCCGCGCCCGGCGTCAGGGATTGGGCGCGGCGCTGGTCCGGGCCGCCGAAGCTGTCGCGCTCGACTGCGGCAAGACGCTGCTGGTGCTCGACGCCGTCACCGACGGTGACGCCGCCCGGATGTACGCGCGCCTCGGCTGGATTCGCGTCGGCGATATTCCACGCTTTGCGCTGATGCCGCGGGGCGAGCCGTGCAGCACCACCTACTTCTATCGCGACCTCGGCGGGTGAAGCGGCAAACGCACTAGAATTCGCGGTCAGGGGGCCCGACGAACATGAAGACATCCCGGCGATCGTTTCTGGTCACGGCCGCGTGCACGCCGCTGCTCGCCCACGCCATGCGGGGTGCCGCCGTGGCGCGACAAGTCGCGGGCGGCGAGCGGCTGCTGTATGTCGGCACCTACACCAACAACGCGGCCGGCAGCAAAGGGATCTACGCCTGGCGCTTCAACGCGGCCACCGGCACGGTGACGTCCCTGGGACTCGCCGCCGCAACGGACAGCCCCAGCTGGGTTGCCGTCCATCCGAACAAGCGGTTCCTGTATGCCGCCAACGAGCTGCCACCAGCCGAGGCCGGCGGGCCCGAAGGCGCAGTCACCGCGCTTGCGATCGATCAGGCGACCGGGAAGTTGACCGAGATCAGCCGCTCGAAGACCAAAGGGCGCGCGCCGGCGCACCTGCTGGTGGATCCGACCGGCAAGTGGGTCATCGTGGGGAACTACGGCACGGGGAACGGCCTCGAAGGCACATCGGTCGTGACGTTTGCCATCGGCGCCGACGGCAGGCTCGCAGCCGAACCGAAGGCGTTCATTCCACACGTCGGAAAGCCGGACGCGCAGGGAGTGGCGGCCGCATCCCATCCGCATTGCGTGCTCCTGTCGCCGGACGGGAAGCTTCTGTTCGTGGCCGAAAAGGGACGCAACGAGATCACGATGTACCGGTGGAACGCGGCGACAGGCGAGCTGGTGCCCAACGATCCCCGCGCCGTCGATGCCACGAAGGACCGTGCGGCGCCACGTCACCTCGCGTTCGGTAAAGATGGCAGGTTTCTGTACTGCGCATATGAGGCCGGACGGGCGGTATCGACGTTCGCCTATGACAGCGCCAAAGGCACGCTGACCGCGCTCGACACCCATCCGACGCTTCCGGCTGATGCGCCGCAGACCGGGTCGTGCGCCGAGATCGAAGTTCACCCGGATGGCACGTTCCTGTACGTCTCGAACCGCGGGCACAACAGCCTGGCCGTGTTTGCGATCGATCAGACCAAGGGGACGCTCGAGCCGCGAGGGCATTTCCCGGCCGGTGGCACGCCCCGCAACTTCAAGATCGACCCGACGGGCGACTATGTCTTCACCGAAGGGCAGAACACCAACGTCACCCTCGTCCAGAGGATCGACCGGAAGACCGGCGCGCTGACGCAGACGGACGCAAAGCTGGATAGCCCGGCGCCCGTGTGCATCGCGTTCGTGTAGAGCGGCCACCCGCTACCTCCAGCTGCACCGCTTGAATCCGATCAGCGGCGTTTCTGAAATTTAACAGTTGATCGACGCTCGCTTGTTGTCTACATTGTAAGCGTGATGCCCACCGGCGCACCGCTCGGCGAATTCGAAGTCGTCGTGATCATGGCGGCTTTGCACCTTGGCCGGGAGGCCTATGGATCCGCGATCCTCGACGAGATCGAGGCTCGAACCGGTCGGAGGGTCTCGCGCGGATCGGTCTACATCACGCTGGATCGCCTCGAGGACAAAGAGTTGCTCGAATCCAGGTTTGAAGGGGCCAGCCCGAGCCGCGGCGGGCGGCCGAAGCGCCTGTTTCGCGTCACCGCCGCCGGCGTCAAAGCGGTCAAGCATTCGTTGAGTGTGCTCGTCCGCATGCACAAGGGCCTGGAGCCGCTGCTCGGGGAGCTCTGATGGCACCGGTCCTGTGGCGGATCGTCGAGGGTGCGCTGACCCGATACCTGCCGGAGCGTCAGCGCGGGTCGACGCTCGGCGACCTTCGTGAGGACTACGACAAGCAGCGAGCCGTCCGCGGACTGTGGCGCTCGGAGCTGTGGCTCCTACGCGAGAGCGCCTCGCTCGTGGCCGCCTATCGGGCCGCTCGTCGTGGTGCTCCGATGCCGACGTTACCCGCAGACATCCACCGGGAGACCACCATGCGAAACCCAGCCAAGAACCTCGTCGACCACCTGTGGAAGGACGCCCGGCATGCCGGGCGCGGGCTGCGTCGGAGCCCTGGCTTCACCGCGACCGCCGTCCTGACATTGGCGCTGGGGATTGGCGCGACGACGGCGATTTTCAGCGTGGTCTACGGGGTGTTGTTGAAGCCGCTGCCCTTCCCCGATCCGGCCCGACTCGTGGCGCTCTACCATGTGACGCCGGCCACGCCAAGGGACTTCCAAGGTGCCGCCACCTACTTCACGTATCGCGAGAATGGCCGCGTCTTCGAGGAGATCGGCCTCTGGAACACCGGGAACGTCTCCGTCGTTCGAGCCGGCGCGCCGGAACAGGTTCTGGCGCTGAGGGTCACGGCTGGGACGTTGTCGCTGCTCGGCGTTCGCGCCGGGCTCGGCCGACTGATTCAGAAGGAGGATGACGTGCCTGCCGCGCCGCTCCGCGTGGTCTTGACGCACGCCTACTGGCAGCAGGCGTTCGGTGCTTCGAATGGCGTCATCGGCCAGTCGCTCGTCATGAACGCCACGCCGCACGAGATCATCGGGGTACTGCCTGCCTCGTTCAAGCTGCTCGATACAGATCCGCAAGTGGTCCTGCCACTGCGACTCAACCCAGCGAATGCCCGCACGGGTCCCCTCTTCCTCAACGGTATTGCTCGATTGAAGCCGGGAGTGACGCTGGTTCAGGCCAACGACGACATCGCCCGGATGATCCCGCTCATCGTGAAGCACTTTCCTCTGATGCCTGGCCTCACCCAGGAGATGTGGGATTCGGTCCGCCTGGCGCCGAACGTCCGCCCGCTCTCGGAAGCGGTGATCGGGGAGATGAGCCGGCCGTTGTGGATTCTCCTTGGCACGGTGGGCATCGTGCTCCTCATGGCCTGGACCAACGTGGCGAACCTGCTGCTGGTGCGGGCCGAGGGGCGTCAGCGGGAGTTTGCGGTCCGTGGAGCGTTGGGAGCGAGCCGCGGCCGGATTACCGCTGAACTGTTGTCGGAGAGCCTCATGCTGGGGCTGGCCGGCGGCGCGCTCGCCATCGGGTTCGCTCGGGCCGGTATTGGTCTGCTCCGACGGATCGCGCCGTCCGCCCTGCCGCGCGTCGACGATATCGGCATCGACGGCGTGGTCCTGCTCGTCACGCTGACCATCTCGGTCGTGACCGCCCTGATCTTCGGCCTCCTTCCCGCCGTGAAACTTGGGACGTCCAACTTCCCGGCACTGAGGGACGGGGGTCGATCGGTCACCGACGGCCCGGGGCGGCACCGCACGCGAAACACCCTGGTCGTGGCACAGGTCGCGCTCGCGATGGTGTTGTTGGTGGTCTCGGGCCTGATGGCTCGGACGTTCCTCGCCATGCGACAGATTCACCCCGGCTTCGTCCAGCCCGCGCAGGTGCAGACGTTCGACCTCGCCCTGCCAGCGGCCCTCATCCGCGATCGTCAGCAGGTCGCGCACACCTACCAACAGATCGCCGAGCGCCTGAAACAGGTCCCGGGCGTCGAGGCTGTCGGGCTTGGTTCGATCAGGATGGACGGCGTCGCCGGCAAGGCTCCGATCTATGTCGACGGCCGCCCTGTCTCCAGCCTGCCGCCGACCCGTTCGATCACCTCGATCGGGCCTGGATACTTCGAGGCGATGGGCAACCCCGTTCTCGCCGGACGTGCGCTCACGTGGACCGACATCTTCCAACTCCAGCCCGTCGTCCTCATTTCGGAGAATCTGGCGCGCGAGTACTGGCAGGCCCCGGCGAAAGCGGTTGGGCAGCGGATCGGCATGTTCCCCGAAGGGCCCTGGCAGGAGATCGTGGGGGTCGTCGGGAACGTGCGTGCCGATGGTCTGAATCACCCCGCGCCGGCGCTCGTGTATTTTCCGATGGCGGATGCAGTGTCGGTCAGCCGCAATATGACGTATGCCGTGCGATCAGACCGCGCGGGCACACTCGGCTTCCTGCGAGAACTGCAGCAAGCCGTCTGGTCGGTCAATCCAAATCCCCCGTTAGGCAACGTGCGGACGCTCGACGGGATTCAGGCCGAATCGATGTCGCAGACGTCGTTCGCCACGGCGATGCTGGCGATTGCGGCCAGTGTGGCACTGCTGCTGGGCCTGGTGGGCATCTACGGCGTGGTGTCGTACATTGCGGCACAACGGACCCACGAAATCGGGATCCGCATGGCGCTGGGTGCGCAACGCGGCGATGTGCGCGGTCTGTTTCTCCGGCACGGGCTCGCGCTGACGTCGGGCGGCATCGCGCTCGGCATGGGTGCGGCCATGCTGCTCACCCGAGTCATGTCGGCACTACTTGTCGGCGTCGGTCCGATGGACCCGCTCACCTACATCTCGGCCTCGGCAGGGTTGACCGCGGTTGCGGCGCTGGCGACGTATCTTCCGGCCCGTCGCGCCTCGGCCGTCGACCCGGTCGTCGCCTTGCGTCTGGACGCCTGAGGACGATCGGACAAACCTGAGTGAGCCACAGACCAGCGGGTTTTCGCCGAACGTGGATCAGCATTTCTCTGAACGCGACATCAGGCGGAGGTCGCCACGGCCCGGATCGCTGCCTTGGCGGACGGCATCCGCTCGTCCTGGCCAAGCCGCGACTGCAGGTCGGCAATGATGTCGGACACCTGCGCGCCCGGATCGAGCCGATACCTAGTGATGATCTGGACGATGCTCGTAAGAAGCGGCATCAGTTCGTCTTTTGACGTTGCGCTGAGCTCTCGCGCCCACACGTTGGCCTTGAGCGCACGCAGCGCGTAATACAGCGGGACGAGGCTGCCGCCACCGTCAACCGCACGAACGTGCTCGAACTCCTGCTCGACGTCGCGCACCAGCCGTTCGATGTCCGCGGAGGCATCGTGCTCCTGCACCAGGTAAAAGCAGATGCGATCGAATTCCCACAGGCTGACCGCGCAGGCCTCCAGGACCTGGTCGGTGAGCTCTTTTTTTCCCATCCTCACCGCTGCGCCCGGTGACCGACTCTCGATCGCACGCTCGGCTGGGTGGATCAGAAGGGTCTTTCGCGAGTCGAACGAAGACATTTTCGCGTAGCGCCTCGACGCGGCCTCGAGCACCGGAGCGCAATTAGGGGCCAGCAGGTGAGTCACCAGCTGTCGGATTCTGCCGCGCCGGCTCTCGCACGCGCGCTTGATGCCATCGCCAACCATGAGCCTGCCGCTCTGACGGTCGATGTCGAACCGGCGCTCCTTCAAGAGCAGGGCGCCCATGTTCATGGAATAGCCGTCGAGCTCCGCCCCAAGCTGGTTGTACAAGTCGAGCAGATAGCTGTTGTCCGCGGTCATGACTGGACGGTGGGATTCCAGCGCGGCAAGTGTCTCGCGCACGGCCGTGAACCGATCGATCCAGCTCTGTCGCGTGCAATCCTCGAGAGGCTCGTTGAACGTCTTGCGCCGAAACAGATCCTCGAGGCCGGGAATCAGGTCGGCGGCCGGGAGTGGGCCAATCGCCTTCACCGCCGCCTCGAAGTTCCCCCAGTTGGTGTTGAACGTGGTTTCCCAATCGGATACTTCTTGCGCCTTTCTCCGCGCCATCGCGTTGACGATGGTGGCGCACAGCTTCTTGGTGTCGTCACGCTCGACGCTCGTGGCCTGATACTCCGCGAGCGGGCCGGTCAGTTCGTCCGGTCGAACGCCGAGCAAGTACGTCAACAGCGCGCCGCCCTGCCGGCGCTTCTTCCGGATCGTGCGCGCAAGCGCGCCGGCCTCGAAGTGAATCCAGCCGGAACGCAGTCCCTCGCGCGTGATGCACACCACACCGACGTCGGCCTTGGCGAGCTGCATCTCCACGGCATCGAACCACCGGCTGCCTTTCACGATGTCGTCTGACATGAACAGGTTGGAGCCATCCGGATCCGCCAGGCCGGGAATGAACGTCGGCAGGTACTCCTTCAACGCACGCGCCAGCGCGCGGCTTCGCTGCTCGGACCAGCAGAAGAACAGGTTGGTCATTCGTATTCTCCGGGCCAGATTCTAGCCGAGCGGGTTGCAGTCTGGCGTGGGCGGTCGTCCGCCGGAAGTGACCAGCCGCTTTGACCAAACGAGCCAAACCAAAAGCCTCCTGATCTCCTGTTCCTCCTGTTGAAGCTCTTGGCAGCCGCCGGCTCCGCTATTCGGTGGGATTACCCGCGTCGCGACGCAGCGAACGCCTCATCCAGCTGGGCGCGGTAGAACGGTGCTTCGTCCACGAGCGGCTCGAAGTTGCCGTTCGTGGACACACCGTAATCCGGGCTGTCCACTCTCCCGGCGTCAATCGGGTTCTGGCCGGGTCAGTGCAGCATGATGTTGGCCCACAAGGCCGGATCCGCCGGCACCACGTACAACCCCTTGGGAGAGCTTTGCCCGGCGTTCTGCACCTTCTGGACAGCTGGCAGCAGCAGCCCGATCAAGATCGCAATGATGGCGATGACCACGAGATACACGACGCCTGGGGCAGGCTCCGGGGCAGGAACCGGCTGATATCCCGGCGGCAACGGCTTGTGAAAGGCCGCTGCCCACATCGCGCGCAACACCGACGTCGATCCAAGCGCCCGCCGATCCGCGAAAAGCTGCTCGCCCATGGTCCCTCGCACGACGAAAGCTCCCGGATAACCTGGTACGTCCCGTACGAACGCGACCTGGCTCAGTAGCGCCGCCCTGCTGGCTGCGCCAATCGGTACTCCGGAGCTGGTTGTTCCCGCTTGGGCGGTGAGTCGCATGACATCCCTCCTTGGGGCATGGACTCTATCACGCGCGCTGTTGCCGTTGATCAAGGGGAAGCGACGGACGGGCGCGAAAACGCTGAGGGAATCGCGCGGTATGGATACGGGCGGACTGGCGTCTGGTAACTCGACCCTCCTGATCTCCTGTCCTCCTGTTAAAGCTCTTGGGGGCCCCGGAAAGACGTCCTCCGAAACACCATCAACCATCTCGTGCACCACCGTGCGCAGCTGACGGTGTATCTGCGGATGAACGAGGTCCCGCTGCCACAGCTTTACGGGCCGACGGCGGACGAGCGATAGCGCGCGGGTCCGCGTTCACTTGCGACGGCGGCGGCCCTCACGGGCGCCTGCGGCGCGCTGCCGCCTTCGGCGGCACACGACGACACGACGACAACGACGTTTTACGATTCGCGCCCGGCCACGTCGGGTCGCTCGGGCAGCTCCTGGTGCCCCGGTCGAATATCAGCGGCTCTCCCCGTTGGCGTCCACGCCGCCGCACTGCGGGTGGCGTGGTGGACAAGCGGCTGCCGGTCGAAGAGACTCCCTACTGGCTGCCGCGGCCGCCCCGGCCTGTCCCCTGCGCGGGAATGTCGAGATCGAGCGGCCAGCCCGCCACGAACACGTGACGGATCCGCGGGCTGTCGAACAGACCGCCCTCGGTGACAATCACGTTGGCCATCTTGCCTTTCTCGATCGAGCCGAGCCGATCGCCAGCGCCCGCGAGCTTCGCCGCGTTCATGGTCAGCGCCTTGAGGGCGGCGTCTTCGGCGAGCCCGCCCTCGCGAACGGTCCGGGCGACGCCGCGGACGAAGTCGCCGGGAGTCTGCAGGCCGCCGGCCGTGAACGCGAACGCAATGCCCGCCTTCTCCAGCGCCGCCGGCACCTTCGCGGCGTTCTGACGCATGCGGACGATGCGCAGCGGCGTGTCGGCGTCGCCGCCGCGGCCGCCTCCGCCACCACCGCCGCGCCCGCCGCCGCCTCCTCCGACCGCCTGGAAGTTCGCCGACACGATCACGCGCGCCTTGGCGGTCTTCAGGTCCTCGATCACATTCGCGGCCTCGGCACCGCCGACAATAATCGGGTCGAGGTTGAACTCCTTTGCGAAGGCGAGCGCCCGCAGGATTTCCCGCTCTTCGCTGGCGTCGAAGGCCACCGGGATCTTCCGGTCGAGCGCCGGCGCCAGCGCGTCGAGTGCCGGCTCGAAGCCGCCGACCTGCGCCTCCTTGCGGCGCTCGGCAAACGCTCGCGCTTCTTTCTGCCATTGCGCGTCGAGGAACGACTGGCGCGCGAACGCGACCACGCCCAGCAGCGCGCCCGGATAACCGCCCCCGCCCCCGCCACCGCCAGCTGCCGCACCCTGACCGGTCGCAAAGACGACGTGCTGGGCGACCGGGGCGCGGACGACGACGAGGCCGCGGCGATACGTGGCGAGCGCGCTGGTCTCAGCCGGATCCGGCGGGGCCGTGACGTTCACGAGCGCGCTCTGCCCTCGCAGAATGCCCTGTGACGGGATTGCGAGGGCCGAGGTGATGCCGGCGGCGGCGAGCCGGCGCAGGTCATCGCCTTCGTAGACAACCAGCGCGGCCGCGGTGACGTCGGGGTTGAGATAACGGGCGCGGGCCTCGCGCTCCTGATCCGCCCAGGTGACGGCATCGGGCGTCGCGACGGCGGCGCCACGGCCGCGGCCGCCAGCCGCCCCGCCCACCGGCGCGCTGGTCCTGGATTCGACCACCGCGGTGTTGGCCATGTCGATCAGACCGGGATACACCGTCAGCCCGGTCCCGTCGACAACCAGCGCATCAGCGGGCGCGGTCACCGCCGCGCCGACCTCCTCGATGACGCCGTCGCGCATGACGACGGTGCCTTTGTCGATCACCGGACCCGCAACCGTGACGATCCTGGCGTTCGTAATCACATAGCGCGGCGCCCGCGCCGGCATCTGGCCGCTGACGCCGATGAAGGGAGATGCCATCGCGGTCGCGGCGATGGCCAGAGTGAGCAATCGTGGCAGTCGAGTGATCATCAATGCTCTCCTCAGCGCGACATGTACTTCTTGAACAACTCGACCTGCGAGTTGTCGAGGGAGATGTCGCGGCCCGCGATGATCACGTGCCGAATCTGCGATCGAATCTCCAGTGGGTCACCGTTGAGGACGACCAGGTTCGCGACCTTGCCTGCCTCGATGCTGCCGATCTGGCTGTCGACGCCGAGAATCCGCGCCGCATCGAGCGTCAGCGCCTTGAGCGCGCCCTCCCGCGACAGGCCCCATCCGACGGCGCGTCCCGCCTGGAACGGCACGTCGCGCGAGAACTGGAATCCGCCGCTCGAGAAGGCGAAGGGCACGCCAGCCTTGGCGAGGATGCCCGGCGTCTGATAGGGGTAAGCGTGGAATTCGTCCTCACGCGGCGGCAGCGAGAGAATGCTGGTGAGGATCACCGGGATGTCGTGCTGCTTGAGGAGACCGGCGACGCGCTGCACATCCGCCCCCGCCTGCAAGACGATCCGCACGCTCTGACGGTTGGCCCATGCCACGGCGTCGCGGATGCCCTGCTCGGTGTTCGCGGACACGTAGAGCGCCTGGCGCCGATCGAGCACCGGCAGGAACGGCTCCAGGTTCCAGTCGACCTGCCGGGCCGCCGGCAGCTTGGCGTAGACGCGCGCGCGCTCCAGGAGCTGGTTCAGCGTCTTGATCGGATCGGGGCCGGCCGCCGGAGCGGCACCGCCACGCCCGCCGCCACCGCCGCCGCCGCGCCCGCCGGCGGCGCCGGGGTAATTGAAGGCGAGTCCCGCCGCCGGACGCAGCGTCGCTTCCTCCCACGTCCAGCCGTCGAGGTTCATGACCGGGATCTCGCCACTGATCGTGCCACCGCCGGGCCGCACGCCGATGGTCGTGATGCCCTCGGTGCGTGCCACCGGGATCGCGATGCTGTCCGCCCTGAACGCCACTCGCGTGCGCAGCATCTGATCGAACGGCAGAATCTCGCTCACGTCGTCGTAGTTGCGGACCCCGGGCTCGTTCAGGCCGATGTCGGTGCTGGCGTCAATCATTCCGGGGATGACGGTGGCGCCGCCGGCGTCGACCGGCTTCACCCCCGACGGGACGGACACGTTCGCGCCAACCGCCTCGATCCGGTTGCCCTTGATGACGATGGTGCCCTTGGGGATCACCGGACCCGAGACGGTCACGATCCGGGCATTGGTGATCGCCCAGGTCGGGCCGGTCGCGTTGCCCTTGACGTCGAACTTCTCGGCAGGCGCCGCCCCACGCGCCGGGGCCGCCTGCGCGCCGTTGGTGGCGACCGGAGACGGCTCGGTCGTCGCCGGCCGGCCGGCCTTTTCCTTCTGAATGTCGGCGATCCGCTGCAGGTCCTTCTCGCGGTCGTAGTAGGCGATGCCGTCGATGTAGGTGCGCTCGACAATCGCGGCGGTGGACAGCGGATGGTGGTTCCAGACCACCAGGTCCGCGTCCTTGCCGACCTCGATCGAGCCGACGCGGCTCTCGATCTTGAGCTGCTTCGCGGGGTTGATCGTCACCATCGCGAAGGCCTGATCCTCGGTGACGTCGCCGTAACGAATCGCCTTCGCCGACTCCATGTTCAGCCGGCGCGCCTGCTCGGCGTCGTCCGAATTGATCGAGACCAGCACGCCCTTGTGAGTCATCAGCGAGGCGTTGTGGGGAATGGCGTCGGCTGCTTCCATCTTGTAGCCCCACCAGTCCGAGAACGTCGAGGCGCCGGCGTTGTGCGCGGCAATCTCCTTCGCGACCTTGTAGCCCTCGAGCACATGCTGGAAGGTCGTGATCTGGAAGCCCATCTCGTCGGCGAGACGGATCAGCATCAGGATCTCGTCGGCGCGATAGCTGTGGGCGTGGACCAGGCGCTTGCCCTCGAGGACCTCGACCAGGGCGTCGAGCTGCAGGTCGCGACGCGGCGCCAGGACATCCTGGCCGGCCTTCTTCTTCGTGTCGTATTCCTGCCAGTCCTTGCGGTAGGCCTTGGTCCGGGTGAACGCATCGCGGATGACATATTCCACGCCCTGCCGGGTGCTGGGGAACCGCTGGGGGTTGGTCGCGGCCTGGCCGCGCTTGCGGGTCACGTTCTCTCCAAGGGCGAACTTGATCCCGGGGAGGGCCCCCTGGAAGACGAGATCGCTCGCCCGCGTCTTGCCGTGGCGCAGCTTGATGACGACGGTCTTGCCGCCGATCGCGTTGGCGCTGCCGTGCAGGATGTTCGAGGTCGTGGTACCGCCGGCGAGATCCCGATAGATGTTGATGTCGGTCGGGTCGAGCACGTCTTCGATCCCGGTCATCGAGCTCACCGACACGCTGCCTTCGTTGATGGCGTCGCTGGCGATGTGCGAATGGGCGTCGATGATCCCTGGCGAGACGAACTTGCCGGTGCCGTCATAGACCTCGGCGCCCGTCGGAATCGACACGTTGGTGCCGACCGCGGCGATCTTGCCGTCCCGCACCAGCACGGTGCCATTGGCGATCGTGCCCCTGGTCGCGGTGATGATGGTGGCGTTCCGGATCGCGACGACCGAGGGCGCCGCGACCTGGGCGGAGAGGGGCAATGCCATCTCGGGCCGGATGCCGGCCAGCACGCCGAGGATCGCGCCGAGCGCAAGACAGCCTGACAGCCAGCGGCCCATCACATGAAACCTCCGGGGATACACGCCCAGGCGGCGGGCGTGACGGCAACTCTAACGTACGGACTGGGCGGCGACTAGGAACGGTTCTGTGCCGTTTCCGCTCGGTCCCGACAGTGTTGAAGAGCGCTGTAGGATTCGCGGCAGCCGGGTGCTTTCAGCGGCAAACTGGGTCAGTCAATGGCCGGTGAGCTTATTACAGGAGGGCCAGGAGTTCAGGAGGAAAACCAATAGTTTTCTTTCTCCTGATCTCCTGGCTTTCCTGTAACACTCGCAGGCCATCGCTTGCCGGGATTGCTGTTGAAAGCGCCCCGCCGTCACGACGCAAGCACCCGGGCCCCGCTTCAGAGCTCGATCCGCCGAGTCTGCCCCGAGATGGTGCCGTCCTTCAGGGCGATGAACACCTCGCCGTCGGCGACGGTCAAGGGGAACGACATCCGGCGCTCGAGCCGCGCCACCAGCTGCGCGATCAGGGCCTGGTCCAGCGCCCGGAGCTCGATGGCAGCGGCCCGATGGATCTTCGCCGCCCGCAGCTCGGCCAGCCACTGCCGGTGTTCCTTGTGGACGTAGACGGCGACCCGCGGCGCGGCCTTCGAGGCGCGGTGCAGCCGCTCGACCGACGGCGTCCCGACATCGATCCAGGCCCGCAGCGTCCCGGTCAGATCCCGCACCGCGATCGGCGGGTCATCGGCAGCGCTCAGGCCTCTGGAGAATTCGATGCCCTCGGTGAGCTCGAGACAGTACGCGAGCAGGCGCGCGATCAGGAATTCGTCGGATTCCGAGGGATGCCGCGCAATCCGGAGCGAGAGGGTCTCGTAGACGTGTCGATCGGTGTCGGAGAGATCGATCTCGAAGACGAAGACGGTCGAGGAGATGGCCACGATCAGTCGCGGCCGTGGCGTGGCGTCACGCTTTTGCTGATTCCATGCGCCGGCTCCTGCGGCTCAGTCTACCAGCCGCCCCTGAAATTGCCTCCACCGGGCCGGGGTATACTCTCCGGCGTTCCGACCAGTCAGATGTCCGACCGCGGGAAACGCCCTCCCGTGGCAAGGCGACGACCGGCTCGGGCATGTCAGTCACCGTATCTGGAGGAGAGTCACAATGAAGAAGACAGTCGTGTTGACGGCGCTGGTTCTGGCGATCGGCGCCGGAATCGCGTTTGCGCACAACAACCGCCGATCCATCCGCGAGCTCCTGACGGGCGTTCAGGAAGTGCCGGTCGTGTCGACGACCGGGTCAGGAACGTTCCGCGCGGAGATCAGCAGGGATGGGGACGAAATCGAATACACGTTGTCCTTCCGGAATCTCGAAGGCGACGTTCGGCAGGCGCATATTCACATCGCGCCGGAGCAGAACACCGGCCCGATCGTGCTCTGGCTGTGCCAGACCGCAGCAAACGTCGCTCCGGCGGGAACCAATCCTCCCCAGTGCTTCAATGCCCTGGCGGGTGACTCCCCTCGGACCAACACCATCTCCGGCGTGATCCGCGCCTCTGACGTCATCCCTCAGGCGACCAATGGCATCGGTCCCAACGAGCTCGCAGAGGTACTCGCGCTGATGCGCGCCGGCAAGAGCTACGTCAACGTGCATTCGTCGATGAGCCCCGGCGGAGAGATCCGCAGCCAGATCGCGGATCACGACCACGACAGGCGCTAGTCCGCTCGTGCCGTCCCGCTCAGGCCGCGTGACCCGGCCTGGGCGGGAGCACCTGCCTCCTGCCTCCTACCTCCTTCTTCACACCCACCATCAGCCCCGATCCCCAGGCCAGCTTCACCGTGGCGAGCTCCGGACGCCGCTCGAGATCCTCGATCAGCACCGGCACGCGTGATGCGTGATCCGGCGGCCAGTTCGGCTGGGGTAACAGGTCGTCGATGACGTAGATCCCGCCTGGCCGGAGTAATGCGAGCGCCGCGTCCAGATGGCTGAACTTCCCCGGCCAGGCATCCGCATAAATCAGATCGAAACCGGAGGCGTGCGAGCGCTGCAGGAACTCGCCGCCGTCGATCACGTGGAACGTCACCCTCGGATCGCTGCCCAGATGACGGCGGGCGATCGCCACGATTTCGGGATCGGTATCGACCGTGTCCAGTGTCGACGCCGCATCCATGCCGGAGAGCAGCCACGCGGCGCCGTGACCGGTCCCGGTGCCGAGCTCGAGGCACCGGCCACCGGGCTTCGATGCCGCCAGGACCGCGAGCATCGCGCCGACCTTCGGCTCCGACGCCATGGTGAAGCCGCACGCCGCGGTGTCGGCTGCGATGGCGGCGCCGGCGGCGGGTTCGCCGTGCAGATCAGCGTCATTCATGAGGGGAGTTCGTCAAATCCCAAGATCCAAATCCCAAATCCCAACCACTCCCAATCCCAACTTCCAATACCAAGCGCCAACTTCTCCAAACGCATTCCAGGCCCACTCCCGCAAATCGCCGAGATCAGCTCCGAAGCAGTCCCGATTGGGATTTGGCGGTTGGAAGTGGTTGGGATTTGGAGCTTGGATCTTGGGATTTGACAGCGACTAGTAGGCTAAGGCTAGGGTTCATCGCCGCTCGGTCCGTAGATCTGCGGCACCGTCGACCCCATCGGCCGCAGGTAGGTCGTGATCTGCCCGCGGTGGTGCACGATGTCGAACAGGAAGCTCCAGGCCATCGGCGCGGCGGGACGCTGCTGCCCGAAGAACTCGAGGTGGCCATCCCACTGTGCGGCGGTCAGACGGTCCCACCGGGCCGCCATCTCATCGCTCTGTTTCACATACGCCTCGAGCACTTCCTTGATCGTCGCGGGCATCGGCGGTGGCACCCACTCGGCCTTGCCGCTCTCGAGCGCGTCGATGATCATCTTTTCCTCGCAGACGATCTGCCAGGCGATCTCCCGCGCGGTGCGGGACTTCGGATCGGGACGATAGTCGGAGCCCTCGGGAATCCTCGCGATCACGTTGCGCGTCGTCTTCGATTCGGTGGTCCAGAAGCCGGTGAACAGTGATTTCTCGTCCAACGCCATCTCCTCGGGAAGGGTAGAACGGTCAGCGCGCCTGCGCGATTTCGACCGTGCTGAACTGTACCACCGGGGCAATCGCGGTGTAAATCCGGGATGTCCGCCTGCAGGGCGGCGGCGTGCGGCATGAAGGCGGCCACGAAATCGTCGGCCGACGTGAACAGGAAGTGACATATGCGCCACGTAAACCGGCGGCAGGCCGGATTGAGGCGCCGCCATGCCGCGCTCGACCGACACGCCATGGAAGCCGCGGATGTGCGCTCAAGCGAGCGATCGACATCGGCATGTGGGTCTGGAGGTAGTAGTCCATGTCGAACGCCACACCCGGTGTGTGGGGATACATGATGCTGACCTTCACCATGCATCTATTGTCTACGAGTGGAGCCTTGGACCGACGGAGGTGACGGGAGCGGCACCGGATCTCAAAAACGGAGCAACGGAGCCAACGGAGAGAACGAGAGAAGAATAAATAGTTTTCTTTCCGTTTCCTTCGTTATCTCCGTTGCTCCGTTTTTGGGAATACGGTTCCTTCCCCATTCCTATTCCCGTGTGCCGGTTGCCGC
>CAVQXJ010000008.1:0-556384 GCA_963717745.1 uncultured Acidobacteriota bacterium | reverse complement strand
AGGAGGACGAGATCGGCTGCCGCTGGGTGCGAGAGGCCCATGGGCCGGATGGGTGCGCGAGCTGCTGCCTGCGAGGTCTGCTTCTGCTGGGTGCTGTGGGGCACGGTGGGGTCGTCTCGCAAAGACGTGGACGCCACCCAGGCCCGCTAAAACCACGGTGGCTGTCCCGGACCGACCTCCATCGGTGCCAGTGAACGCTTCCAGCGCGATCCTGGAAGCCTTCGCATGCCTGGCCCCGAGCGGAGGCAGGCGTCCCCATCGCAGCTCGACCGGCAATCGACATCCGCAGGTCCGCCAGAGTCGCCACCCATGATCCACACCAGTCAACCTCGGTCCCCTCAAAGGCCAGTTCCAGAGGGTGTTGCCTCTGACTGCCTCCGAGCTACCGGGCTTCGATCCCGCGGGTCGAATAGAGCGCTTTCCCACCTCCGATCGCCTCTGCAACCCGTCCTGAGCAGGTCACAGCCTCATCGCCCCCACACAAGCGCAGGTCAGAAAGGTTCGCGCGCGGCACCACTGGTTCCTGGCGAAGGCGGTGGTGTGCGGCATCGTCGCGGCTCCCGTCTCTCCGCCGATGGCGACATCTACCGCAAGGGTGTCGCAGCACGGCAATGCCTCTTCCGCCTCCCGGAAGGGAATCGGTGAACCGGCTGGTCAGAGAGTGGGCGGGTGGGTGGGGGAGGTGGCCGGCGCCTGCGCCACCGGGCCGCCAAGGGACTCCCGTATCGCCCGGGCGGTGCCGTCGGGCTGAGAGCGGCCTCGGGGACGCCGGGGACCAGCACGATATCGCTGGCGACGCGCGGCGAGCGCAGCGGTGCGATCTCCCTTGGGTGGCCAGCTCCACCAGGTGCGCGCCTCGGCGATCGAGGGGAAGCCGATCACGACGACATGGCCGGCCGAGCCGCCCTCCTTCACCTCGTGCGGCGCTGGGCGCCGTGGACGAGGAGACGGCCGCCGTACGGGGCGAGGTTGGCGCTGAGGCGCTCGATGTACTCGGCGATCTCCGGGTGCGGAGCTGCCTCCTGGAGATGGGCTATCGCGTAGGCGGACATGGGTGTCCTTCCGTCGGGGCCGGGGCCGGGGCCGGGGCCGGTCTGTGACGCGACTATCGTGACACCCGGTCGCACCACGGGTCGATTACCGCGGAAGGACGTGACCGGCCCCGCCGCGGGCGCGACACCCCCCGCGCGGCTGCCGCAACGGTCGGCTCGCCGAGGGCCCAGAAGAGGACGCCGAGGAGCACGAAGACGGCGAGCGGGACGGCCTCCGTCACCAGGCCCTCCCCGACGCTCGCCGTGACTCCAGCCGTCCGGCGCGTAGTCGGCGCCGAACCAGTGGTCGCCGAGCCCCCGGGGCTGATGAAGCCGCACGCCGGCGAGCAGGACGAGGACGGTGAGCACCCCCTCGCGCCGCCCCCGCGCACCAGCCCAGGGCGGCACCATGTCCGGCGCCTCGCCGGACACCACCGCGAGCGCCGGGAAGATGCCCAGGTAGCCCACCAGGGTGGCGGACACGCGAGTCCGAGGACCGCGCCGAAGAGCTTGGCGGCGCTGCCGTCGGTCCGCCGAAGGCGAGGACCAGGACGACCGAGACCACCGTTCCGCTCAGGATGTCTTCACCCGTACCGGGGTGCCGAACCGGCTGGAGATGACGCCGAGGAAGCGGGGTGCGGCGCCGTCGTAGCCGGAGACGGCGAGGGCGCGGTCGGAGCCCATCACCCAGGTGACGCCGGAGGACAGCACCGTGCAGAGGATGAACAGGACCGCGGCGAGGTCCCCGAGCAGGCTGCCCACGCCGCTCAGCGTGGCGGTGCCGTCGGCGCCGACCTGGCCGCCGTACACATGGTGAAGACCTGTTGGATCGCGTCGATGAATCCGCCGAGGCCGGTGATGGCCTTGACCGGCAGGACGAGCAGGATGCCGAGGATCGGCAGGGCGTAGAGCAGTACCGCGAGCACTGCGCTGCGGGAGATGGCGAAGGGACGTCCTTCTGGGCGTCGGGCTTCATCGTCGCCGGCGGTGTTGGGCAGCTCGAAACCGACGTAGTTGAACATCAGGACGGGCACCAGGCCGACGAACCCACGTAGGTGGGGAGAAGTCGCCGAGCCGAATCGGTGCAGGCCGTGCTCGACGCCGTAGATCACGACGGTGACTGGTGAACAGGCCGAGCAGGAGGAACCGGCTCCAGGCGCCGATGGTGGGAATCCACTTGCCGACGTCGAAGGAGAGGATCGCGGCGAGCACGCCCACCCAGACGAAGACGAGGGTGAAGGCGTAGAAGGCCGGGGTGCTGAGGTCCTTACCGCCGTTGAAGAAGGTCGTGTAGGCGGTGACGGCGGAGACCGAGAGGGTGCCGCCGAGCCACACCGGATTGGTGATCCAGTACAGGAAGTTGTTGACGGCACCGGCGAGCCGTCCGAAGGCCCGGCTGGTCCAGATGAGGGGCCGCCCTCCTCGGGGAACGCGGCCCCGAGTTCGGCGGTCAGCAGCGCGGAGGGCACGAAAAAGACGACGGCCAGCACGATGAGCCAGGTGAACGCCTCCGCACCGGACGAGGCCACGGTGCCGATGGTGTCCACGCCGACGATGGTGCAGAGAAGGAAGAACAGGATGTTGAACGGGCCAAGTGCTTGCGCAGCTTCTGCCGTTCCGTCTCGGCGCAGGCCGGCGGGTCGGCCGGCTCGAACGTCATCTGGCCAGCGGTCACCTGGAGCTCCAGCGTGCTCGTGGTACGGGCGGATTCGGGCCATGATCCGCCCCGGTGCCGCAAAAGCGCACAAGTGTTCATTTACGAAGTCTTGACCATCCACTTTCAGTGTGCTCTGGATTTTTTTACATCTTCCGAAATTATTCGGGACCCCTCCGTGCACATGGCCGAAGTCCCTCTCGTAGCTTCGCTCTCAGGTCCATCAGGCTGAAAAGGCTGCTTTCACCAGAAAGCACATCACTGTCCTCAGCGCCTTCATGTGACAGGAGCCCCGAGTGTCCAACCTCTCCAGACGCGATGCCCTACGGCTGACCGGCGGCATCGCTCTCCTCGGCAGCTTCGCCCTGGCGGGCTGTGGCCGCAGTGACGACACCACCGCGAAAGCCGGCGCCGAGCCCATCGCCAGCTCCCCGGCCACAGGCACCATCACTGTTTGGGCCGCCCAGGGCGATGCGGACGTGCTCGACAAGGTCATCAAGCCCTTCAAGGCGGCGAACCCCGACCTCGACGTGAAGTTCACGCTGATCCCGAACGCCGACTACTACACCAAACTCCAGTCGGCGATCGCGGCGGGCAAGGGGCCCGATGTCGCCCAGTTCTTTCCCGAGTCGCAGGCGCAGTTCCTCGATCCGTCGATCCTCCGGCCGGTTCCGGACGGCCTCGTCGACCCGGACAGCTTCTTCACGAGCCTGTGGGACGCCGGTGTGGTCAAGGACGTCGCCTACACGGTGCCCTGGTACGCGTACACCTACGCGCTCGTCTACCGCTCCGACCTGGCCAAGAAGGCGGGGGTCGAGGCGCCGAAGACATGGGACGAGATGGTGCCGTTCTTCAAGGCGCTTCAGGGCGCCGGAGCCGCTCACGGCCTCGGGGCCGACATCGGCTGGGACATCTTCAACGGCCAGGACGCCGCGATGTACGCCTGGCAGGCAGGCGGTTCGCTGCTGTCCTCGGGCGGCGAGTGGACGCTCGACACTCCGGCGATGGTCGACGCGATCACGTACAACGCGTCGTTCTACACCTCGGGGACCGCCGACACCGCCGGGCCCGGGTTCCTCGACTCACAGCCATACTTCGTGTCCGGCAAGACGGCCACGATGATCACGGGCCCATGGGTCATCGGCCAGCTCGACGCCGCCGCGAAGAAGGACGGCTGGACGGCGTCCCACGTAGCCACGGCGCCGCTGCCGGCGGGGGCGTCGGGCAGCGTCTCCTTCTCCGCGGGCGGCAGTTGGGGGGTGCTTGCCGACACCGACAACGCGGACGCGTCGTGGAAGCTCATCCGGTACATATCGAGCCCGAGCACGCAGGTGTCGCAGTACAAGGCGTACAGCTCGCTGCCTGCGGTCGTCTCCGCCTGGAAGGACTCCGCCATCGCGGGCCAGCCGCTGCTGGACGCCTTCTTGACGCAGCTGAAGAACACCCGGGCGTTCCCGCAGGTCAGTACCTGGCCGCAGGTCGCGACCCGGCTGGGCAAGGAGATGGAAGCGGTGGCCAAGGGCGAGGAGACCGCCGCGAAGGCCGCCGCGAACCTCCAGTCGTACGCCGAGAGCCTCGGCACGGGCACGGAGTGATCCGCGGATGACCGTCACCGTCCTCCAGAAGGTGCCTCGCAGAACGCGTCGTCCTCGGGGCGCCCGTCGAACGGCTGTGGGCTGGCTGTTCCTGGCACCGTTCACCGTCGTGTTCCTGGTCTACACGGCGATCCCCACCGTCGCCGCGCTCGGGTTCAGCCTCACCGACCTGCGGGGCGCGGATCTGCGTCATCCGTTCGCGGTGGACTTCACCGGACTGGACAACTATCTCCGCCTGTTCCAGGACCAGAGCTTCCTGCGGGACATCCTCAACACCGCCGTCTTCGTGGCCGTCGGCGTGCCGCTGACCATGGGGATCGGACTCGCGCTGGCTCTCGCGCTGAACTCCGGCATCCGTCGGCTGCGCGGCGTGTTCCGCACGGTCTTCTTCGCGCCGGTTGTCACGAACGTCGTAGCGGTCGCCCTGATCTGGCAGTACGCCTTCAACGCGGGCGGCACCGTCAACAAAACGCTCGGTGCTGTCGGCTTCGCCGGGCCGAACTGGCTGGACGACCCGAATCTGACCATGCCCGTGGTCATCCTGCTCGGCGTCTGGCGGAACTTCGGCATCGCGATGGTGCTGTTCCTCGCCGGCCTGCAGGCGATTCCGCAGAACGTGTACGAGGCCGCCTCCCTCGACGGGGCCGGCCGGTGGCGGCAGTTGAGGCACATCACCCTGCCGCTGCTGCGTCCCACCACTCTCATGGTGTCGGTGCTGCTGACCGTCTTCTATCTCCAGGTCTTCGACGAGCCGTACCTGCTCACCAACGGCGGCCCGCTGGGCTCCACCGAATCGGTGGCGCTGTACACCTACCACCAGTTCGGGGCCGGCGAGTTCGGGATGTCCTCGGCGGCGTCCTTCGTGACGCTCGTGCTCGTGATGCTGGTGAGCGCCGTCCAGTTCCGGCTGCTGAGGCCCCGCACATGACCGCCCTCGCCGCGTTGGAGAACGCCGACATGACCACCGACCGGATCGCGGTGCGCCGCCGGTCCGTCTCCCGGCCCCTGCTGTACGGCGCGCTCGTGCTGTGCGCGCTGCTCACGATGCTTCCGTTCGTCTGGGTGATCAGCGGCTCGTTGCGCAGTCTCGAAGAGATCCGCTCCGACCCCGGTGCCTGGGTCCCTCAGCACCTCACCTTCGACAACTTCGAGCGGCTGTTCACCACACAGGGCTTCGGCCGGTTCCTGGTCAACAGCGTCGTGGTCGCGGTCATGGTGGTGGTCGGCAACATCGTGGCGGCGTCGGCCGCCGGCTACGCACTCGCCAAGCTCGACTTCGCCGGCAGGCGGATCGCGTTCGCCGCGGTGATGGGCGCGATGATGATGCCGCTCACCTCGGTGTTCGTCACGCAGTTCGTGATCACGGTCGACCTGGGTCTGGCGGACACCCTCACCGGTGTCGCGCTGCCGAGCGTGGCGCTGCCGTTGTCGGTCTTCATCATGCGGCAGTACGCGATGTCGATCCCCGACGAACTGCTCGAAGCGGCCCGGATCGACGGCGCGGGGGAGTTCCGGATCTTCTTCGGGATCTTTCTCCCGCTGGCCGGACCCGCTGTCGCGACGATCACGATCATGTCGTTCCTCAGTTCGTGGAACAACTTCCTCTGGCCGCTCATCGTCGCCCAGAGCATGTCCAGTTACACACTGCCGGTGGGCCTGGCCGCCACCAGCCAGGCCGCGGCGCACGTCACCGACTACGGCCTGCTGCTCGCCGGGGCGATCGTCGTGATGCTGCCGGTGCTGGTGCTCTTCCTGTTCCTGCAGCGCTACTTCGTGCAGGGCGTCGCCGGAACGGGAATGCGGTGACCCCCATGACTGACACGCCCGGCGAGCGAACGGACGCCCGGGCGAGCCGGGCGACCGTCACCGCCCGCGCGCCGGCGGGCACGGTCATCGGCCGTCGCACCGGCTCGGTTCGGCGCTTCCTCGGTATCCCGTACGCCGAAGCTCCCATCGGCGCACGGCGGTTCGCCGCGCCCGCCCGCCGCGGCCGGTTCACGGAGCCGTTCGACGCGTCCCGGCACGGTGCCACCGCGCAGCGCGTGCCGCTGTTCGCCACGACCACGGTGCCGGAGCCGTCGGTGCCGGGCGACGACGTGCTGAACCTCGGGATCGTCGCGCCCGACGCCGACGACGACCGCGAGCCCTTCCCGGTGCTGGTGTGGATCCACGGCGGCGGCTTCCTGGCGGGCAGCCCGGCCAGCCCGTGGTACGACGGCCGTGCCTTCGCCCGCGACGGCGTCGTCTGCGTCACCGTCGGCTACCGGCTGGGCGTCGACGGATTCGCCGTACTGGAGGACGTCCCCGCAAACCTCGGGTTGCGCGACCTGCTGCTCGCGCTCGACTGGGTGCAGGACAACATCGCCGCTTTCGGCGGCGATCCGGACCGGGTCACCGTCGCCGGTCAGTCGGCCGGGGGAGCGGCGGTCCTCGCGCTGCTCTCCTCGCCCGCGGGCAGCGGCCGCTTCCACCGCGCGGCCAGCCTGTCCGGTGGACCTTCGCCGAAGACGGGGGACGCGCACGCGACTTCCTCGGACGGCTCGGGCACCGGCTCGGCGTCCCGACCGACGCGAGCCGGATTCGCCGGCCGCGATGTGGAGGACATCCAGCAGTGCGTCCTCGACCTGCGGGACGAGGGGACCGCCGACGACCCGCCCCTCGGCCTGTTCGTCGGCGACGACATCCTGCCGGCGCCCGTCGCCGACGGACTCGCCCGGCACGGACACGACGTACCGCTGCTGCTCGGCGCCACGGGCGACGAATTCGACGCCGGACACCACCATCCCGCACGGCATGCAGCCGCGAGGCAGGCACCCGGGTGACGGACACCCTCTTCCGCGCCGCCTGCCCGCGCGTCGCGGCCTCCCGCCGCGACGCCGCCGCCGGCACCTGGCTGTACTCCTTCGAATGGCCCTCCCCGTGCTCGGCGGCGCCACGCACTGCGTCGACCTCCCGTACTTCTTCGACGTACTCGACGCACCGGGAACGCCCGAGGCGCTCGGCCCCAACCCGCCCCGGGGACTGGCCACTTCGATGCACGCCGACCTGGTCGCCTTCCTCCACGGCGAGGAACCCGCCTGGGCCCGGGCGTCCGGCGCGCCCGGCGATCCGGCGCGCGAGTACGGCCGTACCGGCGCACCGCTCGTCGCCGACACCACGGGCGTGTTCGACCCCGTCGTCCGCACGGGTCGAGGGCGGCGAAGGCGTGCTGATGTCAGGGATGAACCAGAGCGCCGTCCGGCGCGTCAACACCTCGGTCGTGCTGCGCGCCCTCGCGGTATCGGCCGGGCCGACGACACTCACCGTGCTCGCCGAACAGGCCGGCCTCTCCCGCCGCACCATCGAACTCATCCTGGACTCGCTCGTCGAGGCGGGCTGGGTCGCGGAGCTGGACCGGGTGCCGATCAGCGGCTCCGCGGGCCGCCCCGCCCGACGCTACGAACTGCACGCCGAACACGCCCTGTTGGCGGCCGTGTGCATCACCACCTCGGACGCCTCCGCCGTCGTCGCCGACGTCCGCGGACGCATCCTCGGCCGGGCGCAGGGGCCGCTGCGCGCCTACCAGGACCCGCAGGCCACCCTCGACGACGCGGCCGCCCTGGTGCTGGCGGCACTCGACGACGCGGGCGGGTCGGCGGACCGGCTGCGCGCAGGCGCGGTCGCGGGCGGCGGCGCCATCGACGACGAGGGTGTCGTACGACGCCTGGTGCACACCACGCACTGGGAGGGCGTCCATTTGCCCGAGGAACTCGCCCGGCGCATCCCGATGCCCTGGTTCGCGGACAACGACACCAATCTCGGTGCGCTGGCGGAGCGTTGGCGGGGCGTGGCCGGCGACCACGACAACGTCGTCTGGGCGATCCTCGGCAACCGCACCGGCCTCGGCATCCTCATCCGGGGTGCCGTGCACCGCGGTCTCGACGGCGCCGCGGGCGAGATCGTCGAGGCCCGCTCGATACCGATCGGATCCTTCGAGAACCACCCGGCGGCCTGGCTGAGTTCACCGGAACCGGCCCAACGGAGCGTCGCCCTCGAAAGGTTCGCCGCGGCCCGGGCCGGCGACCCGCAAGCACTCGCCGACGTCGACGAGTTCGTGGAGAACATCGCGTCGATCCTCACCATCCTGTCCTGGACCGTCGCCCCCTCGCTCATCGTGCTCGGCGGCGGCCTGGAGGACGCGGCCGACGTGCTGCTGCCCCGGGTGCGAGAGGCGATGCGCGACGCCCGCAACCCCGCGATCGAGCTGCGCGCCACCGGCCTCGGCCGCGACGCCGCCCTCGTCGGCGCCGTCAAGCTGGCCCTCGACCGCATGGACACGGAGCTGTTCGGACCACTGGCTCCGCGTGCGTGAGCACGTCCATCCCCCCGACTCATCACCGCCCGCGGCACCAGACATGGAGTCCCACCGTGACCGAAACCCCCCGCACCGACGTCCTCATCGTGGGCAGCGGCATCATGGGATCCGTGGTGGCCCGGCGGCTGCGCGACAGCGATCCGGCGCTGCACATCACCATGGTCGACGGCGGCAGCGCGATCGGCGAGGCCCCCGGACTGCACCTGCACGACCTGGACGACCCCGCCCTGTGGGCGCGCTACAACGAACGGGTCGCCACCGGCATCCAGGGCATGTACACGGGCGCCGAGGTGGTGCGGCAGGTCGCGGACCGTCTCACCGACCTGAGCCCCGGCATGTTCCACGCCCTGGCCCTCGGCGAGGACGCCGAGGCGATGCCCGCGGCGGCGCTCGCCTGGAACGCGGGCGGCATGGGCGTCCACTGGACGGCCGCGACCCCGTGGCCCGCCGGGGACGAGGTCTTCGACTTCGGTGACCCGGCCCGCTGGGCGGCCGACCTCGACACCGCACGCAGCCTGCTCGCCGTCACACCCTCCGCGATCGGCCCGACCGAGGTCGGGAACCTGGTCCTCGACGTCCTGCGGCGACGCTACGGCGGTCTCGGACCGGACGACCGGCGGCCCCAGCCGATGCCCATGGCCGTTACCCCGACGGGGTCGGGCCCCATGCCGCGCACGGCCCCCGGGACGATCTTCCCCGCCCTCGCGACCGGCGGCGACCCGGCGTTCACCCTGGTCACCGGCACCCTCGCGACGGCCCTTCTCATCTCGGACGACCGGGTCACCGGCGCCCGGCTGCGCCGCGTCGCCGACGGCGCCGAGTCGGAACTCCGCGCGGACACCGTGGTGGTGTGCGCCGACGCGCTGCGTACCCCGCAACTGCTGTTCGCCTCCGGCATCCGGCCCCCCGCACTGGGCCGGCACCTCAACGAGCACGCGTTCATCACCGCCCGGGTGCTGCTCGACCTCGACCGGTACGGCATCGGCCTCGACGACCTGCCCCTGCCACGCCCCGGCGAGTTCAGCACGGACTCGCTCTGGCTGCCGCAGAACGGGGCGGCACAGCCCTTCCACGGCCAGATCATGCACCGCACCTACGTCGACGAGGCGGGCCTGCCCCTCGCCCACTCCGTGGGCCTCTCCCTGTACGCCCCCGTCGTCTCGCGCCCCGACAACCGGCTCCTGTTCTCCGGGACCGAGACCGACCTCGCCGGAATGCCCCGGATCACCGTCGAGTTCGACTACTCCGACGCCGACCGCGCCCTGATCGACCGGGCCCTCGACGAAGTCCGGTCACTGGCCGCGGAGTTCGGCCCCTTCGACGCCGCGACCGAGAGCGCCCTGCTGCCGCCCGGCTCGTCCCTGCACCAGACCGGCACCGTCCGCTGCGGCACCGCCGACGACGGCACCAGCGTGTGCGACCCGGACGGCAGGGTGTGGGGCTACGACAACCTGTACCTCGCCGGCAACGGCGTGATCCCCACCGCGATGGCCGCCAACGTCACCCTGACCGGCGCGGTGACCGCGCTCCGGCCGCGGGATGCCGACCTCCGGGTCGGGCGCCGCCCCCGGCCGCCGGCGCGACTGGGTCGACGCCGCGACGGGCGCGGTCCGAGCCGGAGCGACCATGGTCGGCACGGCCATGGATGCCGGTGCTCGCGGGCAAGTGCGGCGGCCGATGCCACGTCGGGCCAGCCGCCGCAATGGACGCCGGCTCCACCGTCGTCGGATCCTTCGCTCGGCTGGGGACCGATGCCGCGGTGATGCCTCTCGTCCTGGACGGCGCGGGCCCGCCGCCGCCTCCATCGGTGCCGAGGAAGCACTGTACGGAACGACCCAGGCGGTCGAACGCGAACTGAGTGACCTGGCGTGGGCGACCTACCGTTTTGGTCACGCGGTCCAGCGGAACGCCGTCGACTGGCGTTCGATCTCGCCGGCGGCCGGCCGGGCGCCGCGTTCGCGCGCACCGCGGAATGGACGCGGGAGGCTGCCGCGGGCGTTCGCTCGCTAAGTAGTGGAGAGGCACCGAGCTGGCCTGGCGTCGGACGCGCAACAGTCGAGGTCTACAACCTCGTCAAGAACCGGCGCGACGCTGCCGGTCGACTCTGCCGGGAACGTGGACCTCGAGGCGGCGGTGGCCGAAGCCTACGCGCTCGGGCCGTATGCGGATTGGGCGATCGAGGGTCTCGGCCATGACTACGCGGCGTGGCGGCTCACCGGCGGCGCCACGCGCGGGATCCTGACCGATGGCGCGGCCGCCTCGCTCCCCGCCGGGACCCTGACGATGATGCACGCCGGCCTTGGCCTGGCGCTCGCCGAGCGGACGCTGCCTCGGCTGACGCCGTGGTGTACGCACCGGCAATTCGAGGGCTATCTCGCCGACTATGCCGGTTGGTGCGTCGCGCACGGCCAAGCCGGATTCCGGGGCGCGGCCTGGGAGTCGCTCGGCCTCGTCGCCCGAACCTGGCATCCCGGGCTGGTGCCCGGACTCGCGGCCGCGTGCGAGGGCCGCGACGACGGCGTGGCCGGGTTCTTCTGGCACGGCGCGGGCCGTGCGCTCTATTTCCTTCCGGCGTATATCGTGCCGGTGTTGTCGCCTTGGCGCGGCGCGGACCGTGAGGCCCCGCACGACCTCGCGCGGCGGAATCTGCATGCGGGACTCGCGTGGGCCTGGACGCTGGTGAACATCCGCCATGCGGCGATCCTCGCCGGGCTCGTCGACGTCGTCGACAGCCAGTTGAAGGCGGAAGCGATCGCGAACGGGATCACGTCAGCGCTTGTCGTGGCGATCGACACGACCCCGAACGACCCGTATGTGCTCGATCTCTCGAGCCGTGGGCCGGCCGGGTCGGCAAGGGCGTCCGCGGCCTGGAACGCGCTCGTGCGGCCAGCGGTGGCGATGGCGCTGAACCGGCTCCATCCGTTGTTGCGAGATCGTGGAGCGCTCGACGCCGTGTTCCGCTACGCTGAGCTGAACTCGTTGGCCGGCCGGCTCGAACGCGCCGGCGATCGGTCTGCGGATCCGCCGGGCGCGCCGCGTCCCGGATCGGATCGGCCGGGCCAGCCTCCTCGAGCAGGGAATGCATCATGACTATGCAATTCGCACTCTCGGTTCTGGTCGTCTTCGTCATGTTGATGGCGTTCGGCACGCTCGTCCACGCCTTCCTGTTGAAAAACGATTACCGCCCCCTCGAGCGGACCGCATCGTCGGACAACGGCATCTACCGGTCGCATGAGGATCAGCTCCGGAACGTTTCCCTGATGATTCCCGCCCACCTCTGCGCGGCAATCGCGATCGTGTGGCTGTACCGGCACGGGGCGGGACCCGGTCCGTGGATAACGGAGGGCTTGCGCTTCGGCGTGGCGCTGGCCGCCGTGATGCCGCTGCACAAGTTCATCGTCTACTACGCGCTTCAGCCGCTTCCCGGCATGGTCGCCGTCAAGCAGATCGTGTTCGACGGGATCGCGACGGTACCTGATCGGCATCGTCGTCGCCGCCCTGAACCGCTGACCGGTCGCCCGGCGACGCTCCGGCCGCAATCTTTGGCCTCGGGTGTGTCTAACTAGCCGTCGGCCCGGGGCGACGTGTGGCGGCGCATGAGCGAGTTCACCAAGTCGGCTCTCAGCTTCTCATGGGCGATGTCGGTGTTTGGCGCGCAGCAGCTCGTCAACCTGCTGTCGCCGGCACAGGCCGCCAAGGCCTTCGACGGCGTCGCGCGCGCGACCGAGCGTGAGCTCGACGACGTGCTGGCGGCGGCGTTCCGGGCGGGCGACGCGGTCCAGCGCGGCATCGTCGACGTGGCGTTGGGATGGATGGACACCGAGTCACCCCGCGGCGCGGCCGCGGCGGCGGCGCCGCCGCCGGCGACCGAGGAGAACATCTCGGCTGACTACCCTTACACCCCTCACTTCGTGGAGGTGCTCGGATCGCGCATGCACTATGTCGAGGCGGGTGCGGGGGACCCGATCCTCCTGCTGCACGGTAATCCGACCTCGTCCTACATCTGGCGCAACATCGTTCCGCATCTCTCGCCGCTCGGCCGCTGCATCGCCCCCGATCTGATCGGTTACGGGCGCTCGGACAAGCCGCGGATCGAATACCGGTGGTTCGAGCACGCCCGCTACCTCGACGCGTTCATCGAGGAACTGGGCCTGCGCGACGTGACGCTCGTATTGCACGACCACGGCTCGGGGCTCGGGTTCCACTACGCGATGCGGTACCCCGACAACGTGAAGGCGATTGCGTTCTTCGAGGCGATCGTCCGGCCGTTCGCGTGGGATCAGTTCTCGACGCCCGAGTTCCGCGAATTGTTCCGCCAGTTCCGCACCGGCGGCCGGGAGGGCCCCGGCTGGCAGATGATCGTCGAGCAGAACATGTTCATCGAGCAGTTGCTGCCGCAGGCCGCCGGCCGGCCGCTGACCGAGCGCGAGATGAGCCACTACCGCGAGCCATTTCGGACGCCGGCCAGCCGGATGCCGATCTGGCGGCTCGCCCGCGAGACACCGATCGGGGGCGAGCCTCCCGACGTGTGGAGCGCCGCGACCGAGTACCGGCAAGCGCCTCCAGCACTCCGACATTCCCAAGCTGTTGCTTTACGCGACTCCGGGTGCACTGCTGACGCCCGAGCACGTGGCGTGGTGCGAGCGGAGTCTGCCGAATTTGACATCGATCTCGATTGGGGCCGGGTCGCATTTCCTGCAGGAGAGCAGCCCGCATCGGATCGGCCGCGAGATCGCGGCCTGGCTCGCATCCTCCCGGGAGCGCGAGGCGCCGATCGGGCACACGCCGGTGGTGGCTTCCCCGATCGAAGCGGTGCGGGTGGAGGTCGCGCAGATGCTCGACGGGCTCGATCAGCGGATGCCGATTGCCGCGATCGTCCTGTTCAAGGTGAACCCGGCACGGGAGGACGGATTCCTGCAGCTGGCCGATCGGCTGACCCAGCGCACCCGCCGCCTGCCCGGCTGCAACGTGTTCGCGTTTCACAAGGCCACCACGGCGGCCGAGCCGGTCGAGTACCTGATTTACGAAGACTGGGAAACGACCGGGCTGTTCCAGGCACAGTGGCACTCGGATCACCTCAGGGACTTCCAGGCCGGGGTCGGCGATCTGGTCGTCGCCCAGCCTGATCTGCGGTTCTACGTCGGATGGCGGGACTACCGCGCCCGTCCGCAGGCAGGACCAGCGACATGAGCAGCCCACCCGTTCTTTCGCCGGCCGCGGTCCAGGACGCGATCGATCAAGCGGCGCACTTCAACCTGTACGCGACGCCACACCCAGCCGCGGGCGGCGTGGCGATCGCGGATCGGTCGGGGCGGTTGGTGGGGATCGCCGCGGATCAGCTCCTGCACCGCTTCGCCGTCCTCTGCCGGCCGCCGACGGCGCGAACGCCGATCACTGCGCGCAACGTCGTGGGAGAGCCGGTGGCGCGGCTGACGCACCGCTGGATGATGATGGCCGACGGCGAGGTGCCGCGCATGGACCGAGACCCAGAGCCATCGCCCATCGACCCCGCCCGATCGCAGCGTTTCGTCATGCTCGACACGGTGTGCACGATGGTCAACGGCGAGGACGGATTCCGCGGCTTCGGCACGGGGATGACGATGCCGTCACGGGTGGGCACACAGCCCCAACTGCTGGCCACGGCGGTCGGCACCATCACCGAGGGGTTCGGCCGGTTCAAGGGGCACGAGGAAGGGACCTACGTCTACTGCGGCCGCCTGTCTCTGCAGACCGGCTTCGCGGGCAACTTCCTGCTGCGGCTGATCGATCGCGACGAGACCTTCCGCACGACCGCCGCGCTGCAGGCGATCTCGGCGCGCGGCACGCCGGATCGCGACGTCACGTACGTCGCGTTTCGCGGCCAGGCCGTTCCAGCGGATCCCGTCAGCCCTCGGATCGGTCCGGACGGCCGGCCCACCGGCCTGGTCGTCGAGCAGGGGCTCAGGTTGCTGGAGCTCGACGCCGCCGGGCGGGGTCGACCGGCATCGACGGAGGCCGTTGGTCCGTCGATCGGCCGCATCACCGCCAGCGTCACGTTCAATCCCGCGGCTCCCGGCGGATCGAACGACGCCCCGATCCCGTTCACGGCCTACGACGAGTTCGTCTTCCACGACGGGGAGAGCGGCCGCCGCATCGGCAGCTTCACCGCCGACAGTACCGAGGGACGCGTCTTTCGGACTCAGCTCCTCGGTCAGCCGGCGATCCGCTTCGGAGGAGTCGGCCGGATCCTCGGCGGTGAGGGTGTGTTCGCGGGCATTCAGGGGTTGATGACCGACAACTCGGTCGTGGCCTTCGAGCCGCACGTCAGCGCCAGCGTGTATGTGCTTCGAATCGACGACTCTCGCGGCGCGTTCTCGTGGCGGGTCGATCCCGCCGAATCTCGACCCTTCCGCCAGGAGGGGCGCTGAATGCCGGTCGCTCCCCCTGTCGTGGTGCCATTCCGCGCTCGCAGCGCGCGCCCTCGGGAGATCATCGCCAGGCTGAGCGGCATCGCCCCGGCCGACGCCGCTTTCGACTGGGATGACCGGTGGGCGACCGCATTCCGCGATGCCGCGGATGCGCTGGGCCCGGTATTCTCGTCGTTCGCGGCCTACCTCGGCTCGCGCGTAGATCTCGGATCGATCGCCGATTGCCGTGTTCTCGGCCGTGAGCCCGCAGCGCGCCGACGCTGGCCCGTCGATCGCGTCCAGCGTCTGATCACTGCGGATCTCGGCCCGCGGGCGCCGGTCGTCGAGATGGGCACGCCGCCTCTCGCGCTGTCTCCCTCGTCGCAGACGCACCGCGCCTACCTGCCGACGGGCGAGCGGGTCGAGGTCGAGGTCATCACCCTGGACGCCGACGCCGCCGCGGCGGATCTCGACTTGCTGCATCTGACGTGGCACGCCTGCGGCAATCGGTTCTCGGCGGGCGTGTTCGCCGCGGTCCTCGCCGACTTCCGGACAGGCTTCCAGCGTCAGCGTGACTGCCGGCGGCGCTTGCCACTCGCCACCGCCATCGCCGGCCAGATTCGCGAGGATGCCCCCGTCGCCGTTCCTGTCGTTCATGCCGATCTCTGCACCAGCCGCGTCTACGTGACGGAGCTGTTCGAGGCCCGGGCGGGCGGGCCCGCTGGCGAGGACAAAGGCCTGCCGGACGCGAAGCTCCGCGCGGTGTCCTGGTGGTTCCGCCGCGCGCTCGCCGGAATGGTGATCCCCCTGTCGGTGGGCGGAGCGGTGGATCGGGACGGCCGCCTGATCATGCGCGGCCCCTTCGCTCAGCTCCCGGCGGAATCCGCATCGCACCTGACCGCATACCTGGTCGCCGTCATCGGCGAGTCGCCCGACCGCGCCTGGGCGTCGCTCGCCCACGAGCTGGTCGCGACCCCGGGCGCCTCGCCGGGAGAAGAAGTCGCCCGCGCCTTCCGCTGTCTGGTGCCGTTCCGCGACGACCGCACGTGCGACAGCGGCTCCGACGCCGCCGACCACATGTTCTTGCAGTGGCGCCGTGCCACGAGCCACGGCTGGGTGCCGGCGCCGCACCTGATCCCCTTCTACCAGGGCGGTTTTCGCATCGTCGCGACCGCCCGCGCGCAAGGTGAGACCGGCGATCCGCTGGCGGACGCGCTCGGTGGCCTCAGGGCCGAGGCGGGCCTGCGCCAGTTCGAGGAATGGTCGCGCGCTCTCGATGTGATGGGTGCGATGGAACAGCAGCTGACCCTGCTGCTACAGCTGCCGCAGAAGATCGATCAGCTCCTGACCATTGCGGCCGACGGGACCGTGCGCGTCCAACTGGTGAGCGGCGACAGCGCGGGCGCGGCGCGCCGGTCTCGCCTGGCCACGGCGATCGCCGTGCTGCTGGTGACGTCGGCGGCGCTGGCGCTCGTCGCGACTGCGCTCTCGATGCCGCCGGTGTGGTCCGACGCCGGGCAGGCGGTCCTGCTGCTCGTCGCCGGTGGACTTCTCGTGTGGGCGGTCGGACGGGTGCTGTGACCGGGGACATCCGATCGCACCAGGGAGACGGCCCAGACGGCGCGGCCGGCGCCCGCGGAGATCGAAACGTGATCGCGTTGCTGACCGAGATGATCATGCTGCCGGTCACCGCCCTGTTGTACGGGATGGAGCTGCTGGTGCGGGCGATGCAAGGCACCCAGCGGGTGACCGAGCAGGGGATGCACGGGCTCGTCGACGCGTCGAGACGGGCGGCGAGTGGCGGAGTAGAGGACAGGGATCTCCGCAGCGCCGGGAACGAGGGGACTCGGGCAACGAGCGGGAGCGTCGGCGACCCTGAGCCGCGGCCCGCGCATCAGGAGACGGCAACCATGGATACCAGCATCGGCTATGAATCTCGGCGGGATCGCGACCTGCGGGACGACACCCTGAAACTGGTTCGCTACAAGATTCTGTTCGTGAAGCGGGACTATGAGGTGGCGTTCCAGGAGCAGGAGGATCTGGTCTACGACAACATGGACGGCACTTCGTTCGCAGCGTGGAAGGTGGCCGAGTTCATACAGAAGCTGCACAGTGGCGGTGTCGAGCAGCCGACGCGCTGGAAGGGGCGCAACTATCCCCCAAAACCCAAATTCGTGACTAACGATCGGGTCACCTCGCTTCCCGAGGAAGACAAGAAATATCTGCGCGTGTACCTACGAAGTGCTCGAGCGCTATCCGCGGGAAAAGTTCCGGCACGAAGAAAAGCAGATCAAGGTGCTCGAGGAAATCAGGGACGTCATTCTGGAGAAGAACGACGGCTGCACACCGTCGGATGCGGCGCCGGCCCCTGACGACAACAACCAGAATCCCGACGGCGGTCGATGGGGTATCCGGTAGCGGCCGGCTGACCGGCGGCTGGTCCGACCCCGTGGTCCGGGAGAGGCTGTGGATACGCTCACTACGCGAACGCTGGCCGAATGGTCGCTGCGGGCGGGCTGGCGCCTGCATCAGGACGCGACCGATGTCGTGCGGACCGCGCTCTGCGGCGACGCGGCGCTCGGGCGCCAGACGGTGCGGCTGCTGCTGACGACGATGGAGGAGTCGGCGGCCGGCGCGGCGATGCTCGCGACCGACGACTCGACCCGCTCGGTCTGGACCGAGTTCCACAACAAGGTCGAGGCCTTCCGGGCGTTCGAACACGTCGATGCGCTGCTCGGTGTTCCCGTCAACGGGGGCCGGGTCACGGAGCTGCTGCATCGAGCCGGGGCGCTGCCGCCCCCGCTGTCGGTGTGGGCCGCGGAGGGCATCGGCTACCATGCGACGGCGATCGACTGTCGCCGGCGAGGGTGGGACCAGCAGCCATGGGCGCGGCGGGACGTGGCGCCCGACTGGGCGCAGATCCCGTTTCACGCGGGAATGGGCTCCGCCCTTGCCATGGATACGCTCGAGCGCGCCGTCACCAACCCCACGCCCGGTGCCATCGCGAGCGCGGTCGCACGGGTCGAGGAACTGTGCCTGGTGCTCTCGGCCGATGGCTGGCACGACGTTGCGCTCGAGGCGCTGGGCTTTACGCTCCAGGGCCTCTTCGGCGAGCTCGCCGCCGACGTGATCCGATGGGTGCGAACGGCGAAGCCGTCGCTGGCCGGGCTGGTCGGCCACGGCGTGGGCCGCGCGCTGTATTTCTCTCCTACCTCAGCGCTACCGCTGGCTCACACCCGGCGCCGCGTGCTCGACGAGCTGTTCACGTGCCGGCGCCCCGCCGACGAGCGCGCGAATATGATCGCCGGCTTTGCGTGGGCGGCGACGCTCGTGAACCTCCGCGACCCGTTCGTGCTCGAGCCATATGCGGAGGACGCGGTGCGTCTGGGCGTGGAAGGGGAGTTCGCCCGAGGCATTCACGACGCGCTTGCGGTGTGGCTATCGTGCGCGCCAGGCGATCCGAAGACCGTGGCGTTCCTAACGCACCTGCCCCGCAGCGCCGTGAGCCAGGATTGCTGGCGGCGGCTGCTGGATGCCGCGCCGGCGCGGCACGTGCGTCACCCCGCCTGTCTGTTCAAAACGTCCTCGGGACTGACCTGAGATGCAGTCGGCGGCCCCCGCGGGGAACGCGCCGGTCGATGGCGCGATCAGCCGCCTCCTCCACGCGGTGAATCGGCCAGCGCTGTCTGCCGGCGCCGGCCCGGCCCCGGGGACCGACTTCACAGCCGACGAGCAGGAAATCATCGACAGCGCCGGGCAATACCTCGATGACGGGATACGCCTGCTCCGCTGGTGGGAAGCGGCGGAGCTAGATTCAAGCTTCACCGAGCGGTTCGACCTGCAGCGCAGCTACAACCAGGCGGCCTCGAGTTACGGCTTCTTTGGAACGCTCGACGTCCGAGGCCGCTCGCTTCCAATCATGGGGAACGTACAGGAGATGGTGTACGACAACCCCCGTGTGCCGTCGCGGCTGGGCGCCGACGTCGCGAGCTGGATCCGGGACCAGGTACGAGAGTTCGTGCTCCGGTATTTCATGCGAATCAGCGATTTTCGCCAGCCGGAGTCCGCCGCCAGCTACGCGCGTCCGTCACCGGCGCCGGTGTTCAGCCGGCTCACCTGGTGCCCGGGCCGCAACGTGGTGCGCGAAGGGTTTGGCTTCTCACAGCTGTTCTACAAGCTGCGCGCGACCGGCCAGATTGGCCGCTTCCCGACGGACCGCGCCAGCACGATCATCGACGTGCGCGAGCTCGGCGAGACCTACGAATGGATCATCGCGAAGGTGCGCATCTTCGACTTCGACGTGACGTTCCGCCCCTTGGGCGAGTCGGGGCCCGAGCTCGTGTTCACGTTGAACGAGGAGAGCCATCTCGTCCTCTCGCGCGACCTCATCACCAACCACGACGACCCCGCCGTCAACGTGCTCGGCGACTATGCGGTCGGATATGCCTTCATCAAGAGCCCGCAGTCGGGGTTCCTGGCGTACGGCCCTGGCCGCTTCGAAGCGGCGGTCGAGATCATCCGGTTTCGAGTGATCAAAGGCGGCGGCATCAGGGTGCACATGCTGTTCGTCGCCAACCGGCCGGCCTCGATCGCCAGCGTGTCGCTCGACCCCGTCGACTGGGGCATTTGGGCGGTCAACTGGCTGTCGGCGGGCATGGTCTGGAAGACGCTGAAGCCAGTCCGGGAGATCCTCGACCGCCGGCCGATCCGGCTGGGCACCTTCGATCCAGTCTATGGCTACGTCACGCTGGCCAACGGACTGACCGGCGGCGCGGCGGGACGGCAGCTGTGCATCTCGCGCGAGGCGCTCGACAAGGAGTTCCTGGTCCAGCATTTCAAACAGCACTACCAGACGCTCGTGGGGTCGCTCCTGACGTGGCGCCAGATCACCGATTGGACCGACGAGTCCTCGCTGCCCGACTGGGTCCTCAGCGGGGCCAATGAGTGACGACCGGAATGGAGCGCAACTCTTCCGGCTTCGTCCTCTCAGGCGGTGGCGCCTACGCCGCCTACGAAGTGGGCGTGCTGCGCGCGCTCGTCACCGGCGCATCGCCGGCGACCGGGTACGAAGCGGTGGACGCGGAGATCATCAGCGGGACCTCTGGCGGCGCGATCAACGGCGCGGTCATCGCGTGCGCGCGCTGGAGCGACGCCCCGTCAGCGATCGACCATCTCGAACAGCTCTGGCTGACGCGCATCTCCGAGCAGCTCACCGACTGCGACAGCAACGTGTTGCGGCTCCGGGCCAACCCGCTGAACTTCCTCAATCCACGGTGTCTGACCCGGATCCCGGGGTTCTACCTATCACTAGCCAACGACCTGGCTTACCTGGGCGCGCAGTCGATCGCGAGGGCGCAGAGCATCGTGGTCTCGTCCGGCACGCTGCGCCAGCGGGTGATCGAGGCCTTCGATCTCGGCACCCTGGTCACTGGGCGCCCGCTGCGCGATCTGCTGAGCGAAGCCGTGGATTTCTCGGCGATCCGCGCCTCGCCGCGGGCGCTCCGCATCGGGGCGACCAACTGGCGCACCGGCGAGCTGCAGGTGTTCCAGAACGCCGACCTCACCGACGACTCCGGTGTCGACGTGCTGCTCGCCTCGAGCGCGATCCCGGGGCTGCTGCCGTCGGTGGAAATCGGGGACGAGCCATTCGTCGACGGCGGCGTCGTGATGAACACGCCGCTGAAGCCGGCGATCGAGGCGGGGGCGTCCGATCTCCACGTCGTCTACATGGATCCGGACGTGATGCACATTCCGCTGCCGCGCCAGCGGAACACGCTCAACACACTGTACCGAATGGTGGTCATCAGCTTTGGCCTCACCGTGAGCCGCGACATCCGGACGGCAGCCGCCATCAATCTCCGGGTCCGCCGCGACGACGAGAGCGCAACCACGACCGCGTTGACCGGCCGGCCCCGCGGGCAGCGCTATCGCCCCTTGACCATTCACCGGTATCACCCGCAGGAAGACCTGGGCGGCACGTTCCGCTGGCTCGACTTCAACCGCGATCACGTGGCCAGGCTGATCGAGCGCGGCTACGAGGACGCTCGATCCCACGACTGCGAGCGGAATCGCTGCGTCATTCCCGGCCGCGAGGACGACGTCGTGAGCTTTGACACGGCGCCGTGGGCGCGACGCGATGCGTGACGTGCTGAAGTCGGCCGCCAGCTTCGCCTGGGCGACCGCGCTCTTCGGGGCGGCGCAGCTGCCGCGCATCGTCACCCGCGGCGGTCTGGAGGAGGGCCACATGGCCGGTGAAAGTCCCGAAACGCCCGCGGCCCGTGGAAGACTCGACACGCGGTCCCTGGCGGCGATTGGCGGCGGTCTGACCGCGGGGGTCGGGAGTTTCGCCTGGAGCGAGGAATCGCAGCGAACGGGCTTCGTCGTCCAGGCCGCCGACCGGATGCAGGCGGCGTGTCTCGTGCCCGTCCTCCAGGCTCCCGGCCTGTATGTCGCACCCGGGCTGGCGCCACAACCGGTCGTCGTGCCTCACGTACTGCAGACCACGGTGATCGAGGAATTTCCGCCCAGGCGCCGCTACAACAACCTCGCGCTGCCAGGCTACGAACTGCACGACTGCCGGCGTCGCCGCCCGGCCGCGCCGCTGATCCACCGCGACGACGTGCGGCAGACCGCAGCCAATCTCGTGCTCGGGCTGGCGGCGCTCACCACCCACCACGACGCGCCGCGGCCGAGCCAGCTCGAATGCGCGCTCCAGCTGTCGCCGACGCTGGCGATCGTGGAGTTCGGTTACGAGGAGATGCTGCGGCGGGCGGTGTCGGGAGACCAGCCGGGTGTGGACGATAGCGAGTCGTGGATCGTGGAATACGAAGCGATCGTGACGGCGCTGCGGCAATGCGGCGCCGACGTGGTCGCCGTCTCTATTCCGAACCCGCTCGACACCGCGGCGTGCCTGCCGCTCGACGCCGCCGCGCGCGCGCTGCGGGTGAGCGTGGCGTCGTTGCAGCGCAGGTACGGGCTCGGTCCCGGCGATCGGATGACCGTCGCCGGACTGACGGCGGCCGCCTTCCATCTGCTTGGCGGCGCTGGCGAATCGCTCGGTCCCTCTGGGGTGCTTCAGACGGCGGCGGCGCAGGCGCTGGCCGGATCGGTCGATCGGCTCAATGCCGCGATCGCACGGGTCGCCGGACGAAGCGGGGCCGTCCTCTTCGACCTGCACGCAGTATTCGAATCCGTGCGCGCCGGGGGCGTCCGGATCGGAGATCGGACGGTCACGGCCGACTTCCTCGGTGGGTTCTACACGATCAACGGGGCGTATCCGGGGGCCGCCGGGCACGGGGTGATCGCGAATGCGCTGCTCGCATGTCTGAACGCCGCGTGTGGCTCGGCATTTCCCGCCGTGGATGTCTCACGGCTGTCTCGTGAGGACGCTGTCATCGACTATCGCAGCGCGATCGGCATGGACCGTGACTTTCCGCCTGCCGCCGCAGCGGCGCCGCGGCCGCCCGATGACACCGTTTCGCGCCGGCGGATTGCGGCGAAGCCGGCGCGGCTGCGTCTTCCGCCTGACCTGGAGATGGTGCTTCCGTTGGCCCGCCGGAGGAGTTATCACGGCGACGCGATCCGGGTCGTCGATTGTCGCGATGCGGCGACCGCGCGGTTCGGAAGCTGTGCGGACGTCGCGTTCGGCGGTCCCGTGCTGTTCGACAGCCATCTGTCCGGCGCGATCCGAATCAGGTTTTCGCCGCCGCAGGGCAACCTGACGCGGTTCGAGCTGACCTTCGAGCCGCTCGCGGGAGACGACGGCGTGCTGTCGGCGCCGATGTTCTTTCGCTGGCCCGTCCGGCAGTGCCGGGTGGTCTGCGAGCCCGACGTAATCTCGGGCGGCACGCTCGACCTCGCCACTGGCGAGGTGGGCGATCTTCACGTGGCGGTCCGTTACCTCAATTCGGCGCTGCAGGCCCTGGTCGGCGTGAATCCGGGGTTTCCGGACCAGCCGATCGCTGTTCCCCGGACAGTACGGATCGGCCTGGGCCCGATTCGACCCACGCGAAGACGACGCGCTCGACTTCACGTTCTACGGCTCGACGTTCCTGCCGCTCGGCGGACAGTTTGGAAACCAGAGCGTCCGCTGGGCGCTGCCGTTCGCCGGCGCCGACGGCCAGTTCGCCAGCATTCCGGCAAGGGGACTCGCGCTACATCCTCATCTCCAGCTGACGACGCGGCACACTGCGGGCGAGGATGAACTGGAGCGCCCGTTGGCACCGGGGACAGCCCGTGAGGTCCTACACAATCACGTGCAGGAGCTGACGCTATTCACCAGGCGCAGCTGCTTCGGGGATCGATTCACGCTCAACACACCCGAGCTGGGCGGACCCGCGGTGGGGCGCTCCCACCTTCTCGGCAGGCTGCTGGTGCAGACCGGCGAGCCGTCAGGGGGATCGCTTCCCGTCGCGATGTGGCTGCTGCCGCCGGGCGGACTCCTCGGGCAACAGCCGCCCGGCACGCTAGCGTCGCTCTTTCCGGGAAAGCTGTCGCCGGGTCCGGTCGGCCACGACGAGCATCTGCGCTTTCCGATCCGCAACTATTTCCTCGACGCGGTGACGCTCGTGGACGATCCGTTCGATGCGTCGGTCGGGCTGCTGGACCTGGACACGGGGCGTTTTCTCAACCAGCCGTTGCACCGGGCCTTCATCGGGCAGGATTTGTTCTTCGCACTCATCCGTGTCGAGCCGCGGACGCCCAAGGACTCGTTCTTCTTTCGCGGCGCCGCCATGCTCCAGCGCGACGGAGGCAACGGCCTCCTGTTCCGTCAGCAGGCAATCGTGCGGGTGCCTTATCCCGCCGGGTTCGGCTTTCCCGCGCCAGACCTGACGTCGGCGATTACCGTCGGAGGCGATTCGGTGCTCGATCCCTATCTGTGGCTGCACGCCATCACGGATCGGGACGAGACGGCGGCAATCACGATCGGCCGCGATCTCGAATCGTCGACCGGCGAAGGCTTCTCCTTCCGGCTCGACCTGCTCGAGGCCGGAGCGCAGCCGGTGGGGTTCCTGTACTCGAACCACGCGCAGCAGGCTAGCTTTCGCCTCGAAACAGTGTCATGGTTCGGACGCGCGTGTCTCCCGACCGGTGCGGGGGACACCGATGTGTTCACGCTGTCGGGGTTCGGCCGATGGAGCAAAGATCCGACCGGGCGGGCGCACCAGCTCGCGGCGCAGATCGCGGTCGGCGCGGAGCCCTACGTGAGCATCCAGATCGATTCGGGGCTCGTGTCGAACGTCAACACCCGTCCGGTGGAGGAAGTCGCGGCGCTGCCGTGAAAGAGAGGCACCGGCGGTCCGACGGGGTGACCGCGGTCACCCCCCGTTTCGGACCGGCCAGACCGTCATGCGGACGCTCTTGGAATCCCAGACCGACGGACCCACGCCGACGAAGACGAAGCGCGCGAAGCCGGGCGCCGACGCGACGGTCGTCGACGACCAGTACAGCGAGCTCCGAACGTTGTTGAACGGGTTCGGTTTCGGCAGGGCGGGGGCCTTCTCGCTGTAGTCGATCAGGCTCCGCAGCTCATTGAGATTCGGCAGCCGCCAGTCGCCGGCCTTGCTGTCGTCGTCGAGGCCTTTGTCACCGGAGGCCAGGCCGTTGCAGGCGTCCAATGCCGCCTGCCAGGGCAGCCGTCCGAAGACGTCGGCGTTCTGCAGCCAGACCAGTCCCGTCAGATGATCGGTCACGGTCCCGTCGTCGTTGTCGGAGAACCGGACCGCCGGCCACGGCGCGCCGGCCTTCAGTTCGCCGTCCTGCCCCGTGCCGCCGCAGGCGAGGGGCTGGCCGAATGGGCCAAAACACTGCTTCTGTCCGGTCTGCGCGACCCGCGATGTCCGGCCGCGCACCGGCCACATGCGCATCCGGTTCATCTTGAGGTCGAACACCGGCGGACCGACCGCGAGCGCGACGAACCATCCGAGCGCGGGGGCGAGCGCCACCGAGGACGATGTCCAGTAGTTCGTGGCCTCGAGGTTGAGGAACGGCGCATCGGTCGGCAGCGCCGGCCCGAACGTGTTGTTGAGATCGAGCAGGCTCTGCATCTCGTTCACGTTCGGGAGGCGCCAGTCGCCGCGCTTGCTGCCATCGTTGAGGCCCGGCGCGCCGGACGCGAGACGCGCGGCGTTGTCGAGGGCCGCCATCCAGGAAACCTCGCCGAACAGGTTGGCGTTCTTGAGCCAGACGAGCTCGGTCTTGGTATCGGTGACGGTGCCGTTGTCGTTGTTGTCACGGAACCTCGGAGCGGCCGGGAAGGTAGCGCCCAGCTCCCAATAGCCGTCGTCACCGGAGCGGTCGCCCTTCCTGCGCAGTGCACCCGTCTCGTCCCAGGAGTCGGTCTGACCGGTCCGCAGGACGACGACCGGACCGACGGGCGTGGGGTCGGCGCCCGCGGCGCCGGCAGCGAGCTCGAGGGTGCTGTGGGTCGACAACGAGCCAGCGATGCGCTGGAAGCGCTGGAGATGATCCGAGCTCCACTGATTGAGAAAGTCGGCGGGGGTCGTCCACTCTTCGTAGGTATGGAATCTCGCGTCGCGCCCCGGATTCTTGGGTCCGACCGGCGTATGCCAGTTGAAGTGCCCGAGGCCGCGGGCGCTGCGCGTCGCGGCGGCCAGCGCCTCGAGCGCGTCCACGAACCGCGGTTCGGCCGCCGCGGGGATGTGATACTCGGCGGTCAGTACGACGCTTCTCTTCGGATCCCACTGTCCGAGCCGGTGAGCGATCTCCCGCCGCATGTCCGCAGTGGATTCGACCATCTGTGCCACGACAGTCTCCTCATGAGAAGCAGGGGCGGGCGGTGTCGCGGACCCGCGCCCCAACCGGTTCGTGCCGGCCTGATCACTCGTGTGGCAGCGGATCCCTCACCGGCCACAGAAAGAACTGGTGTTCCTTGCTCTCGAAGATGGAGGGTCCGACGCCGAGGATGATGAACATGGCCTCGGCGGGTCCCGCCGCGACCGTCGTCGAGGTCCAGTAGCTCGAGGGCCGTACGTTCTGGAACGGATGATTGGCCTGGATGCTCGGCGCGAAGCGGCCGTAGTCCACCAGGCTCTCGATCTCACGGATATTGGGCAGCCGCCAGTCGCCGGCCTTGCTGCCATCGGCGAGGCCGGCCTGACCGTTCTTGAGCGCCCGGCAGCACGCGAGCGCATGACTCCAGGTCTTGAACCCGAAGGCATCGGCGTTTTTCAGCCACACGAGCCCGGTGAGATCGTCCCGCACGGTGCCGTTGCCACCGTCGAAGAAACGGTTCGACCGCAGCGGGACGCCGGCCTCGAATTCGCCGTCCTGCCCCGAGCCTGACACCGCGCCGAGCCGGTTGCCGTCGGCGTCCCAGGCCTCGCGCTGTCCGGTCTGCAGGACGCTGGGGCTCACCCCTTTGACCGGCCACATCCGCGCCGGCGTGCGCTTGACCACGAACACGGTCGGTCCGATCCCCAGGGTGACCATCCAGGCGAGCAGGGGGGCGGGCGCAAGCGTGGTGGATGTCCAATAAATGGCCGGATCGGCGTTGTCGAACGGATGACCGTCCGGAAGGATCGGGTTGCCGCGTCCGTAATCGATGAGGCTGAGGATCTCGCGGATGTTGGGCAGCCGCCATTGGCCGGCCTTGCCGGCGTCCTTCTCTTCCTTCGAGTAGAGGCCGACGGTCCGCGCTTTGGAGAGCGCCTCCTCCCATTCCACCTCGCCGAACTTGTTGGCGTCCTTCAGCCAGGTGAGGCCGGTGAGTGTGTCGAGGACCGTGCCGTCGCCGCGATCGTCAAAACGATGGTCGGGCGGCGCGTCACCGCGTTTGAACTCGGCGTCCTGGCCTGAGCCGCGACAGTCGACCTCGCGTCCTTCGACGTCCCAGCATTTGATCGCGCCGGTCCGAAGCAAGCCGGTCCGGCGACTGGACGTGGAGGGTGGGGGCGGTGCTTCCTCGAGCGCCGGAGTCGGACTGTCTGACACGGCATCCCTCCCGGGAACTGAGCTCCTGGCGGTAATCAGCGGTGGTCGCTTGGGCACGCGTCGATCCAGACGTACACAGGCATAGACAGCGGGTGGGGCGAGGATTTGCGGCAGACCGCGCCAACGCCCGTACGGGACGGGCCGAGACGAGCCGTCCCGCGGCCGGATCAGTGGCGATCAGATCGCGCGCATGCGATTGTTGCGCGGGTTGTGCTCGACCTCGGCAAGGCCGAGGGCTTCCAGGATCGGCGGCACGTACATGCCGAACCGGCCCCGCAGGCCGCTCTTCATTCCGTACCAGCCGCCGACTGGATTCGCCTTAGATCGTCCCCACGCCTCGACGCTGCCGTCGGCGGCCGGCTTCTGCTCGTCGGCGCTGCCGAGCGCCATCCAATCGCCGTGCTTCTTCAACATCGCATGCAGGTCGTCGATCGCCTGCAGCTTGTAGCGCAACTCGGTCTTGCCGACCTTCACCACGAGCGCTTTGGCCTCCGGATCCCGATAGGCCGTGAACTCCGAGGTGCCCGGCGGCGTGAGCAGAACCCAGGGATCCTCGCGAGTGCCGTCCCCCTTCACGCTCTTCTTCGCCATAAGGGCCTCCTTGATTGTGAACCACCGATTCTGCGGCCACGCGGTACACGCAGTCAACCCGTCGACCGCACCGCCGAAGTGCAGGTCTCGAGGCAGGCGTTACCCGCCTACGTACGCGCAAAAGAGTTACCGAGCGGCTGTCTATCCAAGCATGCGGGAGCGGGACCAGTCTGCCGGGGGCGGCGTGCATCCACGGTTCGACGTCGTCATCCTCGGCGCGGGGCTCGCCGGCCTGACCCTCGCGCGTCATCTGCTCCTCCACACGGGCAAGAGCGTCCTGCTCCTGGAGCGGCGCCCCTCGGTGCCGTCGGCGCGACAGAAAGTCGGGGAGTCGACCGTCCAGCTCGCGGCGTACTACTACTCGCGCGTGCTCGATCTCGAGGAGCACCTCTGGCACGACCAGCTCCTCAAATACAATCTGCGCTTCTACTGGAAGACGCCGGGCCGCCGCAATGACGCGCTCGAGGACTACAGCCAGGCCTACATTCGATCGGTCTCCAACATCGCCTGCTATCAACTGGACCGCAATACATTCGAAGCCGAGATCCTGCGGCTGAATCTGACCGAGTCCCGCCTGACCTTCGAGCCGGATGTGCAGGTCGACGTCGAATTGCGCCCGCGCGACCGCCACCGTGTCACGTTCACGCGGGCCGGGCGATCGACGACCGTCGAGGCGACGTGGGTGATCGACGCCTCGGGCCGCGGGAAGGCATTGGCGCGGCGCATGGACCTGACCCGGCAGAACCCGATTCGCCATGGCACGTCGTTCTTCTGGGTCGACGGACTCCTGGACATCGAGCGGCTGACCGGACGGTCGCGCGACGCGGTCCGCCTCGCGGCCTCGCGCGGATCGATCGGCCACTTTCCGCAGTGGCTGGCCACCAATCACTTCATGGACGAAGGGCTGTGGTTCTGGGTGATCCCGCTCCGCCACAAGACCAGCCTCGGCCTGGTCTACGACAACCGGCTCGTGCGGCGGCAGGAGGTCGAGACGCCGGCGCTCCTGCGCCAGTGGTTGGCCCGCGAGTTCCCGCTCTTCACCGCGGACCTGGCCGAGCGCCGCATCCTCGATCAGGGGTCATTCCGCGACTTCTCGTACGACTGCACGCAAACGATCAGTGCAGAACGGTGGGCCCTTTCAGGCGAGGCAGGCCGCTTCACCGATCCGTTCTACAGTCCGGGCAGCGATCTCATCTCGATTCACAACACGCTGATCGTGGACGCGATCCAGCGGGAAGACGCCGGGCCGGCGTGCCGTGTGGCCGAGCAGCTGATGCGCGCGGCGTATCAAGCCACGGTGCCGACCTACGCGGTCAGCTACAACGTGCTCGGCGATCAGGAAGCATTCGTCCTGAAATACACGTGGGAGCTGAGCGTGTATTTCTCGTTCTACGTGTTTCCTTTCATCAACGACCTGCTCACCGACCCGCGGTTCGTGCCAGGCTATCTGTCGCGGTTCGCGCGTCTGGGGCGGTTGAATTCGGCCACTCAGCAGCTGTTGTGCGACTTCGCGTCATGGAAGCGGCAGCAGCAGCTGGGTGCGGCTCGCGACCCGATCTTCCACGACTTCACGGCCATCGACACGCTGAAGCGGGCCGAGCAGACGTTCTATTGTGTAGGCGTCGGCCCTGGCGAGGCGCTGCGGATCCTCGACGACCGGCTCGAACACCTGCAGGAGCTGGCGCAATTCATCGCCGCGCACGTCTACGGCACCGTGGCGGGTGATCCCGCCGCGGTCTGCAACCGGGCGTTCGTCGACTCGATTCTCCCCGAATGCGCTCGCTTCGACCCGTCCTCGATCCGCGCCACCTACGCGGGCACCGCGAGCGGGTGCGAGCGGCGGCGCTGGAGCTTCGACGCCGGCGTCATGGCGCCGTTCCACGCGCCGGTGTCTGCCGACGTCACCGAGGCGGTCACCGAGGTCGCATGACGCTGACCACTGCCGCCGACCGCGTCGCGGATCTTCGACTACGCCGGAGAAGACCGATCCGCGCGCACCGGATCCGGCACGTCGATGGCCGGCTGCCGCCTCTGCCCGACGGCACCTGGTACCTCAACGGCCCGGGCCGCTTTCAACGCGGCGGCCAGCTCGTATCGCCACTGGCTCGACGGCGACGGTCTGATTCGGGCGGTGCAGTTTTCGACCGCGGTTCGGTGTCCTTCGCCAGCCGGTTCGTGCGCACGCGCAAGTACTGCGGACGAAGTGCGCGCCGGCCGTCCGTTGTACCGGACGTTCGGCACCGCATTTCCCGGGCGACCGCCTGAACGCGCGCGGCACTGGCCTCGAGAGCCCGGCAAACATCGCCATCGTCAAATACGCCGGCCGCCTCATCGCTCTCGGCGAACAGGGCGAGCCGTGGGTGATCGACGGCGAGACGCTGGCAACTCGCGGGCTCATGATTCCGATGAACGGCGCGCTGACCGCCGGTGACGCCGTTCGCCGCGCACGCGAAGGTCGACCCGGTGACGGGCGAGCTGTTCAACTTCGGCGTCTCGTTCGCCAGCCACCGGCCCGAGCTGAACGTCTTCAAGTTCGATCGCGGCGGCGAGCCACGCGTTCCGGTCCAGGATTCCGCTTCACTGTTCGAGCTCCATCCACGATTTCGCCCTGGCGCCGTCGCTACGCGGTGTTCTACGTCAGCCCGTACCTGCTCGACATGCCCGCCATTGCGGCGGCGCGACGGTGCTGGAGGCGCTCACCTGGCGCCCGGACCTGGGGAGCCGGATTGTCGCTCGTGTCCCGGAGGACGGGCGACGGAGTCTGCTCGATCGCGATCGAGGGTCGGTATTCCCTGCACACCATCAACTGCGCCGAAGCCGACGGCCTGGTCGTCTTCGACGTGGTTGAGATGCCGGCCCCGGTCTACGACGCCTATGGCGTGCCGGGACCTGTTCGCCGCGGCCGATCGAGGCCGTGCCCGTGCGGTTTCGGATCGATCCCGGCGCGTGGCGTCGTCACGTCGCGCGAGGAGCTCGCCTGCGACTGCGCCCCTGAGTTCGCGGTCGCCGAGGCCGGGACGTGTTCGGCGCGAGTGCACGCCGTTCTGGGCACTCGGAATGTCCGATGCCCAGAGTAGCGGCCGCGAAGTTCTTCGACCAGCTGGTTCGATTCCATTGGGACCGCGCTCTCGACCGGGACACCTATAAGCCCCACCAGGGACGCTGCTCGGCGGCGAGCCGCTGGTGCTCGCCGATGCCAGTCAGCAGGCGCAGCTGGGTGCTGTGTCAGGTGCTGGACACCGCAGCTGCGAGCGCGGCGGCTTGCCGTGTTCGACGCGTTCGACCTTCGCCGCGGTCCGCTGGCGACGCTGTGGCTCGACCGGCCGACGGCGATGGCGTTCCACGGCACGTTCGTTCCGGCAGCAGCGACATGAGCTCCGCGGACTTCGTCAAGCTGGGGCTCCAGTTGAGCCTGATGCTGGCCTGTGCGCTGGTGTTCGGCCAGATGCTGCGCCGGCTGCGCCAGCCGGCGGTGGTCGGCGAGATGCTCGGCGGCATCCTCCTCGGGCCGACCGTGTTCGCCATCCTTCTACCCATGCTGTACGGGTGGCTCTTCGATTCCTCGGGCAACGTCGCCGTCGTCCGCGACACGTCGACCAAGCTGGGAATGTTGTTCTTCCTCTTCCTGGCCGGGCTCGAAATCGATCTCTCGGCGGCCCGGCGGCTCGGTCTTCGGGCCGCCGCGATCGGCCTGGTCGGCACGATCGTGCCGATCGCGTGCGGCGTGGGAGTGGTCTACGCCGTCGCACGCGACTTCTGGGGGCCGGCGGTGGCGCCGCACTTCTTTTCGTTCGCTCTCTTCGTCGGGATGAACTTCGCCAACTCGGCCAACCCGGTGATCGCCCGGATCCTTGTCGACCTGCGGCTCCTGAACACCGACGTCGGCGCGGTGATCATGGGAGCCACGCTCGTCGACGATCTCGTGAACTGGACGCTGTTCGCCGTCATTCTGCGCGACATCGCTCCGGCGGATGCCGTGGTCGGCGGCCCGTTCGCGAGCAGCCTGCTGGTCATACTCTTCTGCGCCGCCATCCTGTGCTCGGGTCGCTGGCTTGCGCCACCGATGCTGCGCTTCATGCGCGCGCACACGCCGTGGCCGAACGGTTTCGTGGCGATGAGCGCGGTGCTGGTGCTTCTCGCCGGCAGCGCGTCGGAAGCGCTGGGGGTCCACGCCTTCCTGGGCGCGTTCCTGGTAGGCGTTGCCTTGAGCGGTGGCGGCGCGGAGCGATCCGAGGCGCGGCCGGCGGTCGGTCACTTCGTGATGAGCTTCTTCGCGCCGCTGTATTTCGTGTCGATGGGCATGAGCGCGAATTTCGTGGCGCATTTCGATGCCGCGCTGGTCGCGCTGGTGCTCGCAGTGGCATGCGTCAGCAAGATCGGCGCGGTGCTGCTCGGCGCGAGGCTGGCCGGAATGCCGCTCAATCGTGAGGCCTGGGCCATCGGATTCGGCCTGAATGCGAGGGGCGCGACTGGGGTGATCCTGGCTGGAGTCGGTCTTGCCCACGGCATCATCGACGAGCGCCTGTTCGTCGCGATGGTGGTCATGGCAATGACGACGTCGCTCCTGTCCGGGCCGGCGATGAACGCCCTGTTGTCGCGCCCTCGCGCCGTGCCGGTCGGACGGTTGGCGGCCGTGACGGAGTAAGTCTATGGGACGCTTCTTCGAGGAGCTCGAGATTGGCGTGGCGGTCGAGAGCGCCGGGCGGACGGTCACCGAGGCGGACGTGGTGGCGTTCGCCGGCCTCACCGGCGATTTCACCGAGCTGCACACCAACGAGGAGTTCGCGCGCACCACGCCGTTCGGCCGGCGCATCGCCCACGGTGCGCTGGTGTTCGGGATCGCGGTCGGCCTGACGACCCGCACCAACGTGCTCGATGGCACCATCGTGGCCTTCAGCCGCGTCGACAACCTGCGGTTCGTGAAGCCGGTCTTCATCGGCGACACCATCGCGGTGCGGAAGACCGTCGTCGTGGTCGAGGACAAGGGTCCGCAACAGGGGCTCGTGGCCTTCGATACGCGGGTCAGCAACCAGCACGGCGAGATCGTGCTGGCGTATATCGACAAAGTGCTGGTGAAGCGACGAGCGAGGGGCGTACCGATGGGGCAGCCGTCGGAGGAGGTCAGCCCGAGCCACACTTGACAGCTCGGGTGGCGTTGAGACTCCAAGGCGCCGATCCGGCTCGTCTTTCGCGCAAAACCCACCCCCCACACCTGTCTACTTCGTTGCCGTCCGCACGGACGGACTTCTGACTTCTGCAGGTCGCGCACCCTGCGCGCAGGGCTGGCAGCCGGGAGGCTCGTTGCGTACAGAAGCTGTCGTCGTTTTGGGTCGGACCTCCGCTCGCCGCTTCGCCGCCAGTCGCCGCAATCGTCTGGTGATGGCTGTTGCCGCCGCTCTTCTCACCGCCGGTGTCAGCTGGCGCGTCGTCGCGGCGCGCATCGACGAGCGGGGATGGGCCTTCTTCGATACCGGCAAGTCGATTTCCGAGCGCCTCGAGACGTTTGCGGCCAGGATTGAGGATCGCGACGCCGCCGCCCTCCGCGGCTGGTACTCGGAATCGTTTCGCGGGCAGCGGATCGGGCTGAGCACGCTGCCGAGCCGGCCAGTCCGCGACGGCGTGTCCCGGTCGCAGTTCAACCCGGAACGCACGGACGTGGACGTCCACGGTGCGCTCGACGAATGGCAACGCTACCTGTCGGCTTTCGCCAGCGTCGGCGAAGCACGCTTCAGTCTGGAGCGGGTCGAGGGATGGGGCGAGGGCGAGACCACGGTGGCGACGATCCGGCTCGAAGTGATCGGCACTCCGGCCGGCGCCGCGCGCAGCGTCATCGACCGCGCTCTGATCCGCGCGACGTTCACACGGTCGCCGACGCCGCTGCTGTTGTCCACCTCGCTGATCGAAGGCGACCGTCTCGCATCGGACGCGCCGCAATTCACCAACGTCGCCGGACCGGCCGGCATCGCATTCGTCAACCGCTATTACCCGGCATTCCTGAACCAACCGCTGCGCTTCGGCATGATCCGGTACGGTCCAGCCGGCATCAGCGCGGCGGACTACGACAACGACGGCTTCGCCGACCTCTTCATCCCCGACGGCGTCGAGTCGCGGCTGTTCCGCAATACTCGCGACCGGGCGGTTCGACGACGTGACGGCGCGCGCCGGCCTGGCCGGCTTGGACGGCGTCAGCGTCGGGTTGTTCGCGGACTACGACAACGACGGACACAAAGATCTGTTCGTCAGCCGCACCTTCTCGCCCAACCAGCTCTTTCACAACAACGGCGACGGCACGTTCGCGGATGTCACGCTGCGCAGCGGGCTCGGCGCCGACTGCTGCACGACGGTCGCGTCATGGGCCGACTACGACAACGACGGATTCCTCGATCTCTACGTCGGACGCTATCTCGACCCGCGCACGCACGCTTCCCACCACGTTCTACGCGCGAAACGGCGAGCCGAACCAGCTGTATCGCAACAACGGCGACGGCACATTCGCGAACGTCACCGCACGTGCTGGGGTCGGCGAGACCGGCCTCTGTCTCGGCACGGTCTGGGCCGATTACGACGATGACGGCGATGCCGATCTGTATGTCGTCAACGACTTCGGCCGCAAGACGCTCTATCGCAACAACGGCGACGGCAGGTTCACCGATGTCACCGTCGCGAACCAACACGCTCGCCTATGGCGCTGGTATGAGCGCGTCGTTCGCCGACTACGACAATGACGGCCGGCTCGACATCTACGTGACCCACATCCGATCGGAGCCACGCGTGGTTCGCCGAGTCCCCGACGGTGTGGCGGTACATGGTCAACAGCTGGCGCCAGGGCGTCTGGGCCAGCGACATGCCGCTGTATTTCGAGATCTTCCGGCAGTCGGGCGTCCGGTTCGTCGACGTGTTCCGGCAGATGGCGTCAGGCAATACCCTGCTGCGCAACCGCGGCGACGGGACCTTTGACGACGTGACGGTGCGCCACCAGCGCGAATCCGCCAGGCTGGTTCTGGGGCGCCGTCGTTCGCGGACTTCGACAACGACGGCTGGCAGGATATCTACGCCGCGATCGGCTGGGTGAAGAACGCCCCGAGGCACCGAGATCGAACTCGAGTTCCTCAACAACGTCGTCAGCCGTCAGGACGAATACAAGACCGGGATCTTCTTCGACCCGCGCCACTTCGGGACGCGGTCCTGGCATGGGTGGGAGCGGAACCGGCACCTGCGGAACAACGGCGACGGCACCTTCAGCGAGATCGGCCACGCGCTCGGCACCGACCTGCTGCTGAACAGCCGCGGCGTCGCGGTGGCCGACTTCTGGAACCGCGGCCGGCTCGACATCGCCGTCGCCGCCTCCGGCCGAGCGTCACGCGCTGCTGCGCAACGATCTGCCGTCCGCCGCGGCACTGGCTGGCGGTGAACGTCGTGGGCACGCGCTCGAATCGCGACGGCGTCGGGCGCGCGGATCACGGTCGAAGCCGGCGGGATCAGCCCAGACCCGCGAGGTAGTGCTCGGCGACGGGTATGCGTCGCAGAACACGCTGCGCCAGCACTTCGGGCTGAGCGACGCCGCGAGCGTCGACGAGCTGCGGGTCCGGTGGCCGCGGACCGGGATCACGGCACGTGTTCCGCGACGTGCCCGCCGATCGCGTCGGTGACCGTCACCGAGGGCGAGGACCGGCTCGGAGATCGCGCGATGAAGCGAACGACTGTCCGCGGCCATCGGGCTGATGCTGATGCTCGGACTGCTGGCGGCGCACCCGATCGAGCCGCGTGGTTCGAGGACGTCACCGCGCGTGCCGGAGTGAAGCGCCCGCACGTCAACCGCCGCTTCGAGAACCCATATGCCGCACATCATGGCCGGCTACACGGCGCTCGGCGCGTCGGCGTCGGTTGCGGACTTCAACGGCGACGGACTCGACGACCTGTTCGTGACCGATTCTTCGGCCGATGGCACGAATCATCTCTATCGCAACAACGGCGACTGGACTTTCACCGACGTCGCGGCCGCGGCCGGGCGTCGCCAACGGCAACGATCGGTCGAATGCCTCGGCCGACTCGCTCTGGTTCGACTACGACGGCGACGCGCCGTCCGGATCTGTTCGTCGTCCGGTTCGGCCGGAGCCAGCTGTTCCGGAACCTGGGCAACGGCCGGTTCACGGACGTGACGGCCAAGGTCGGGCCTGGACCGCTACCTCAACGCGATTACGGCGATCGCCTTCGACTACGACCGCGACGGCGATCTCGATCTGTTGGTCGGCAGCTACTTCCAGCCCGGTCGACATCTTCAATCCCGACACGCCGCGCTTCTTCCCCGAGAGCTTCGAGACCGCGAACAACGGCGGCGGCCTCACGCTGTTCCGCAACGACGGCGGCCGGACGTTCACGCGACGTGACCAAGCGGGCGGGCCTCGTGTCGCGGCGGCTGGGTGCTCGACGTCGGACATGCCGACGCCGACAACGACGGCGACGAGGACCTCTACGCGGCGGTCGACTTCGGCACCGATCGCTTCTTCGTGAACAACGGCGACGGCACGTTCCGCGATCACACGGAGACGGCCATCGGCATCGATACCAAGAAGGGGATGAATGCCGAGTGGGGGGACTTCGACGGCGACCTGCGGCCTGATATCTACGTCACCAACATCACCGACGACTACATGCGCGAGGGCAACTTCCTCTGGCGCAACAACGGCAACCTGACCTTCACGGATGTCGCGCGTGAGACCGGCACGTGGGACACGCGGCTGGGGGTGGGGCGGCCAGTTCTTCGATCACGACAACGACGGCTGGCTCGATCTTTACGTGATGAACGGCTGGGTCTCCGCCGGACCGGAGAGCTACGTGCCCGACATCTTCGCGATGATCGATCAAGCCGGACATCGATCTCGCCGACCTGCGCAACTGGCCGCCGATGGGCAGCAAGAGCCTGAGCGGCTATCAGAAGAAGAAGCTCTTCCACAACGAGCGCGGGCAGGCGTTCACCGAGCAGGCGGCGCGCCATGGGCCTGGCGTCGACACGGGACGGCCGCGGCGTCGCGGTCGCGGATTTCGACAACGACGGCCGCCTGGATCTGTTCGTCGCCAACGCCAACGGCCTGCCGTTCCTCTACCGCAACCGCTTGCCGGCCGGACTGGCGTGGGTCGAGCTCGTGCTGCACGGGAGCGGCTCGAACACCGCCGCGGTCGGCGCGCGCGCTGCTGGCTCACCGCGGGCGGCCGCACCCAGCTCCGATTCGTCGACGGGCGGCAACGGATTCGCCGCGCAAGGCACGCCGCGTGTGCACGTCGGGCTGGCAGGCGCCGCCACGGATCGATCGCGTCGATATCCGCTGGCCCTCGGGCGCCAGCCAGACTCTCACCGATCTCGCCATCAACCGCATCTATGACGTCACCGAGGGACAGGCCCGGTCGGCGGTGACGTCACCGACGAGGTGATCCATGGGCCGAAGGAGCCTGAGCACGCTGATGCTGGCCATCACGGTGTCGATCGCGGCCGCCCAGAAAGCGCCGCCGACGTTGTCCGACCTCGAGCAGCGGCTCGAGGTCAATGCCGACGACATCGCGGCGGCGAACGCCTATCGCCGCGCCATCATCGACGGCGGCGACTACGACCGGGCGATCGGGTTCTTCGGCCGGCTGGTGGAGGCGCACCCCAATGCCGCGAATGCTTTCCTGAACTTCGGGTTCGCCTACGTCGACAAGATTCCGGCCGCGGGAGCGATCACCCAGGTGATTCTCGCCAACTCCGCGCTGACGAACTTCACCCGCGCCCTCGATCTCAAGCCCTCCTGGATCGGGTTCTACACCCGCGGCGTCAGCTATCTGTTCTGGCCGAAGATCTTCAGGCGCGTGCCGCTCGGCGTGCGCGATCTGGAGAAGGCGCTCGAACTGCAGCGCGCCGACGCCAAGCGGCCCTACCACGTGCGGACGTTCGTCGCGCTCGGTGATGGCTACTGGAAGGCCGACGACCTGCAGCGGGCGCAGGGCACCTGGCAGCGAGGGGCTGGCCCAGTTCCCGGGCCACGCGCCGCTGGAGACGCGGCTGCGCGCGGATGGGGATGCGCTGGCCGCGATCATCGACCGACGCGTTCGATCCCGCGCGAGGAGTCGACACCGACCTCAGCGCGCTGTGGAGCGAGTGATGAGGCCGGCGCCGATAATCCTCATCGGTCTGGCGATTGCGGGCCTGTCGCCGCTCCGACGTCCCACGCCGATCCGGTTCGCCGAGGTCGCCGCGGCAGCCGGCGTGAGCGCCCGCCATCGCACCCGGACCTTCAAGGGGCCTCATGCCGACGTGCTTGGCATGTTCACCGCGGGAGGGGCGGCCGCGGCGCGCTGTGTGACTACGACAACGACGGCCTCGACGACCTCTTCGTCACCAACTCGGAAGAAGGCGCCACGCCATCACCTCTACCACAACGACGGCGGCTTGAAGTTCACCGATGTGACCGCGCAGGCCGGCGTGGGCGGCGGCAACGATCGCGAAATCGATCGTCGCCGACGCCCTGTGGTTCGACTACAACGGCGACGGGTTCCGCGACCTGCTGCTGGTACGCTTCGGGACGCCGATTCTTTATCGCAACGAGAGCGGCAGGCGCTTCACCGACGTGACCGCGGGCAGCGGTTTCACCACCTTCGCCAACAGCATTGCCGCCATCGCCTTCGACTACGACGGCGACGGCGCGCTGGACGTGCTGCTCGGCAACTACTTCAAGCCGGTCAATCTGATCGATCTGCCGACCACCAAAGTCCTGCCGCACGACCTTGACAATGCCTCGAACGGCGGCGGCGTGACGCTGTGGAGGAATGCGGGCGGCGGCCGGTTCGAGGACGTCACCAAGCAGGCCGGCCTGGCCGGCCACACGGGGTGGACGCCTCGATGTGGGCCATGGCGACTTCAACAACGACGGACTGACCGATCTGTACATCGCGGCCGACTTCGGGACCGATCGCCTCTACATGAACGAGGGTCGCGGCCGCTTCAAGGACGTGACCGCGGCGGCGATCGGCTTCGACACCAAGAAGGGGATGAACGTCGAAGTCGCCGACTACGACAACGACGGGTGGCTCGACATCTACGTGACCAATATCCACGACGAGTACATGAAAGAGTGCGCGATGCTGTGGCACAACAACCGCGACGGCACGTTCACCGACCTCTCCAAGGAAACCGGCACCTGCGACACATTGTGGGGATGGTCGGCCAAGTTCGCGGACTTCGACAACGACGGCTGGCTCGATCTGTACGTGACCAACGGCCTGCGCTCCGCCGGACCGGAGAACTACATCCCGGTGCTGGTGCAGATGATCACCGCGCCCGGCATCGACTTCAGCGACCTTGCCAGCTGGCCGCACATCGGCACGATGTCGTGGAGCGGCTATCAGCGGAAGAAGCTGTTTCGCGGTCTTGGCGACGATGCCTTCAAGGAGGTCGCCGCCGAGGCCGGCGTCGACAACGATCAGGACGGCCGCGGTCTGGCGGTCGCGGATTTCGACAACGACGGCCGGCTGGACATCTACCAGACCAACGCCGACCAGCCCGCGCTCTTGTACCGCAACGTCACGACCGGGCGCGCCAACTGGGTGGAGCTGGCGCTGTCCGCCGTCAGCCTGCGCGAGGCGATTGGCGCCCGCGTCACACTCCGCGCCGGTGGACGCACCCAGATCCGTGAGGTCAACGGCGGCAACGGCTACGCTGGCCAGAGTTCGCTCCGGCTGCACTTCGGCATCGGTGCCGCGACTGCGGTCGATTCGGTGACCATCCGCTGGCCTGACGGCGCACTCGAGAACGTGTCGGTACCAGTCAATCGGTTGACCCGTGTCCGGCAGCGTGAGGCGTCACGGCCGTGAGAGGCGCGCCGGCGCGTGTGCTGCTGCTAGCCCTCGCGGCGATGGCGTTGGTCCGTGAAGCGCCGCCCCTCGCCGCCGGCGAGGACGAGATCTGGGCGTTCCGGAATCTCGGCAAGGCGTTCTACGAGAATCCGACCACCAAGCTCGAAGCGGTCGAGCAGTTTCGCAAGGCACTGGAAGCCCGGCCGGACTCCGCGAGGGAGCGGCTGAACCACGGGCTCGCGCTGCTCCGGGCCGGCAGGATCGACGAGGGGATCGCCGAGCTCGAGCGAGTGCAGCGCGCCGATCCGATGCTGCCGCACACCTGGTTCAACCTCGGCATCCAGTACAAGAACAAAGGGCGCGACCTCGCCGCATCTTCCAACCCCGCCGAGCAGGAGCGCGGCCGGCGTTTCACCGCAACGGCGATCCAGCAATTCGAGCGGATGATTCAGCTCGATCCCGCCGAGCCGATGTCCCGCTACAACCTCGGACTGCTCTACAAGAACGACGGGCGCCTGAAGGAGGCACTGGCCCAGCTCGAGGTGGCGACACGCCTCAGTCCGCAGCTGGCCGGTCCCCACTGGCAGCTCGAGAAGATCTACAAGGCCGCGGAGATCGGGCGCCCGGACGATGCGGCCCGCGCGCTGGCGGCGTTTCAGCAGGTGAAGCGGCAGCAGGCAGGCGCCGTCATTCCCGAGGATCTCGAGTGGAGCTACTACTCGGAAATCTACGATCCCGCGGACGCCGCCGAAGAGCCGGCCGATCCGCCCCCGGTCGTTCCGGTCCTTCGCACGCGAGAGCTGGTCCGCGACCTCGACGCCCCGACCGCCGGTCTGGCCGTGCTCGGCAGCGATGCGGGCCAGCGGGCGATCTTGGTCGCATGGTCGGCGAACGGGGTCCGCCTGATCGCGAACGGCGAGACCGCCCCGGCCCCGGGCCTCGACGGTTTGACCGGCGTCCTGTCGGTCGCTCCGGGCGACTTCGACAACGACGGCGCGCCGGATCTCTCGGTGGTGAGCCGCGGCGGCGCCACGCTGTGGCGAAACGTGGACGGCCGGTCCTTCGTGCCCGTTCCCGCCGCGCTGCCGTCCGGCGAATTCCGCCGCACGCTCTGGCTCGATTACGACCACGACTACGACCTGGATCTGTTCCTGCTCGGGCGCGACAGCCGCCTGTTCCAGAACGCGGGAAGCGCCGGCTTTACCGACGTCACCGCCGAGTTCCCGTTCCAGCCCGGAACGGTAACCGACGCCGTCGTCTTCGAGGCGGTGGCCGACACGATCGGTCACGACCTGGCCGTCAGCTACGTCGATCGTCCGGGCGTGCTGTATCGCGACCGGTTGACCGGAAAGTACGAGCCCAGCGCGATCGACGCCCTGCCGCCGGGCACGCAGTCGCTGGTGGTGGCCGATTTCAATCGCGACAGCTGGCTCGATCTCGCCGCGACCCACGGCGGCGCCGCCGTCGTGTGGCTGAACCGGCAGGGGCGCCTGGCCGCGCTGCCGATGCCCGCGGCAGCGGGATCGGGGCTCGCCAGCGTTGACCTGGAGAACCGCGGTGTCGCCGACCTTGCCGCCGGGGATCGACTGTTCCGCTGGACGACCGGCGGCGTGGTGGCCACGCCGATCGCCGGCGGCGCGGTGGCGCGCGCCTTCGCGGATCTCGACGGCGACGGCCGCGCCGACCTGGCGGAGATCACGCGCGACGGGGTGCTTCGCCTTGGCATCAACGCGACCCCGACCACCCATCGGTGGCTGCGGGTCGCGCTGACCGGCGTGAAGAACGTGAAGTCGGCGATGGCGGCGCGCGTCGAGGTCAAGGCCGGCGCACGGTACCAGAAGGCGCTGTATCGAGGCGTGCCGGTGCTGTTCGGTCTGGGCGATCGCGACGCCGTCGAGACGGTGAGGATTACCTGGCCGAACGGTCTGATCCAGAACGAAGTCCGCCAGGTGGCCGGTCGGGTCGCGGCCTTCAAGGAGGCACCCCGATTATCCGGATCGTGCCCAATGATCTTCACCTGGGACGGCTCCGGCTTCCGGTTCATCACCGACGTCCTCGGCGTGGCGCCGCTTGGCGCCAGCGCCGGCGACGGCGAGTACTTTCCAGTCGACCACGACGAGTTCGTCCATCTCCCCGGGGACGCCCTGGCGGCCGTCGACGGTCGTTACGAAGTGCGCGTGACCGAGGAGCTGCGCGAGGTGTCGTACCTCGATCGCATTCAGCTGATCGCCCTCGACCGCGCGGCCGTCGCTCACCATCGTGACCAACGACAAGTTCAAGGCGCCGCCATTCCCGGAATTCCGGTTGTTCGGCGTGGACCGCCCGATCCTCCCGATCACGGCACACGATCACCGCGGGAGAGACGTGCGCGAGCGCGTGCTCTCCGCCGACCGCCGGTACGTGGACGGCTACCGCCGCGATTTCGAAGGCGTGGCGGAACCGCATCACCTCGACCTCGACTTCGGCGCGGCGGCACCGGACAACCGCGCGGTGTTGGTGCTCACGGGCTGGGTCGACTGGGCGGACGGCAGCACGTTCAGAGGCGCGTCACAAGAGGGTGGCGGGTTGATGCTGCCTGCCCTGCAGGTCAGGGATCGCGACGGGCGATGGCGGACCGTCATCGAGGACATGGGCATCCCGGCCGGGAAGACGAAGACCATCGCCGTCGATCTGACGGGCAGGTTCCTGTCCGCGTCGCGCCAGGTGCGGATCGTGACGAATCTCTGCGTCTACTGGGACCACATCTATCTCAGCGAGAACACGAGCCGGCCGGATGTGACGCTGACGCCGCTCGATCCGCAGACGGCGGCCCTTCGCTACCGGGGATTCTCCCGGCCGGTCATCGATCCTGAACGTCGGCAGCCGGAGTCGTTCGAGTACGCCGACGTGCGCCCGCAGTCGATGTGGAACCAGACGCCTGGGCTCTACACGCGCTACGGGACGGTGCGCGACCTGCTGACCGCGGCCGACGACCGGCTTGTCGTGATGGGGTCGGGCGATGAGCTGCGGCTGCAGTTCGACGCGCGTGCCCTGCCGGCGGTGCGCGCCGGATGGCAGCGTGAGTTCCTCCTGCTCTTCGACGGCTGGGCCAAGGACGGCGACGCGAATACCGCGTTCTCGCAGACGGTGGCGCCGCTGCCGTTCCATGGCATGAGCGCCTACCCCTACTCGTCGCGGGAGCGATTCCCCGCGGCAGACGTGGCCCGCGCCTACAACACGCGACCGGCCCTGCGCGTCATCAGGCCGCTCGTGCCCGACCACGGACGACGCCCATGAGTGCACACCTGAAGAGCTTCGTAACAGGATGGCGGCGGCGGGATCGACTGCTGGCGCTGGTGGCCGTCGCCGCGCTCGCCTTCTTCGTCGACACCGCGTACATCACGGCCAGCGCCAGTCCGTCCATCATGTATGTCGCGGCCGTGCTCGCGCACGTGGCCGGCGGCGTGCTGCTGGCCGGGGCTCTGGTCGTGATCCTGTGGCGGTGCCCGGACCTCCGGCGCACGCTCGCACCCTCGGCGATCGTCCTGGCGCCGGCCGTCGCGTTGGGTGTGTACCTCGCCTGGCGGGGCAACACCAGCGATCAGCGGATCTATCTGTGGGCTCACATCGGGACGGCCTCGCTCGGCGTGCTCGTGCTCTTGACCTCCACGTGGCTCGGCGTGCATCGCGCCGCGCCCCGCTGGGTCACCTGGCGCATCGGCCTGAGCGCGGCCTGCGCGCTGATGATTGCGCTACCGGCTGCCGCCCGGATCTATGAGCGCCGGTGGCCCGACGCCTCGCACCGGATCCACAACCCCCGGGTGGCGCCGCTCTCCATGCACGAAGAGGGCGGCGGACCGTCGTCGCCTTTCTTCCCCTCGTCTGCCCAGACCAACGTCGGCGGCGTGATTCCCGCCAACTTCTTCATGGATTCACAGGCGTGCGGCGAGTGCCACCGCGACATCTACCAGCAGTGGCGAAGCTCGGCGCACCGGTTCGCGTCGATGAACAACCAGTTCTATCGCAAGAGCATCGAGTACATGCAGGACGTGGTGGGCACGAAGCCGAGCAAGTGGTGCGCCGGCTGTCACGACCATGCGGTGTTCTTCAACGGGCGGTTCGACCGGCCGATCCGCGAGCAGATCGATACCCCCGAAGCGCACGCCGGTCTGGCCTGCACCTCGTGTCATTCGATCGTGCACGTCGCCGGATCGATGGGGAACGGCGGCTTTACCATCGAGTACCCGCCGCTTCATGCGCTGGCGACCAGCTCGAATCCGCTGGTTCGCCCGATCAGCAAGTACTTCACCTACCTGGATCCGGAGCCGCACCGCCGCTCGTTCATGAAGCCGTTCATGAGAGCCGACTCCGCGGAGTTCTGCGCCTCGTGCCACAAGGTGCACCTGGATGTCCCGGTGAACCAATACCGGTGGATGCGGGGTTTCAACGATTACGACAGCTGGCAGGCGAGCGGCGTGTCCGGTCAGGGCGCCCGGTCGTTCTACTACCCGGCCCGGACCGCAACCTGCGCCGATTGTCACATGCCGCTGGTGCCGTCGCGGGATCCGGGAAACCACGATGGGAAAGTGCACTCCCACCGGTTCCCGGCCGCCAATACCGCGGTCCCGTTCGTGAATCACGACCGGGCCCAGCTCGAGTCGATCGAGAAGTTCCTGACCTCGGGATTCGTGACGGTCGACATCTTCGCCGTGACCCCGGCCGCGACCGGTGGCCGGCCGATCGTGCGCCGGGCCGGCGACGCGCCGTCGTCGATGACCACCTTCGCCGTCGGGGAGGAAGCGGAGCAGGCCGCCCCGGTGGTGATCCGTGACGTCGGCGCCGTGGCCGCCCCCATCGATCGCGCCGCGCCGGCGGTCGCGCGGGGCAGCGACGTGCGGGTCGACGTGGTCGTGCGCACTCGCAAGATCGGTCATTTCTTTCCGGGCGGGACCGTTGATGCGTTCGACGTGTGGCTGGAGTTGCAGGCGCGCGACGCCGACGGGAAGCTGGTGTTCTGGAGCGGCCAGGTCGAAGACGACGGCCGGGGCCCGGTCGAAGCAGGCGCGCATTTCTATCGATCGTACCTGCTCGATGAGGCGGGGAATCCCGTGAACAAACGGAATGCCTGGCAGGCGCGCAGCCTGCTCTACGCGCGGCTGATCCCGCCCGGCGCGGCCGATGTCGCCCACTTCCGGCTGCGCGTGCCGCCCGACGCCAAGGGCCCGCTGACGCTCGTGGCCAAGCTCAATCATCGGAAGTTCTCGCACTACTACACGCAGTTCGCCTATGCGGGGCGCCCGAAACCGGGCCAGCCCGCGGACCGGCTCGCGCCGGGGTTCAACAGTCTCGAGTACGACTTCGACGCCGGGGGCATTCCAGCGAACGTGTCGGGTGCGATCAAGGGCAAGGTGCCGGAACTGCCGATCGTGACGCTGGCCGAGGCGGAGACGCGGCTGCCCCTCTGCGACGACCCCGGCGAGGTGAGCTGGTCGCCGCGGCTGGCGAAGGACGACCGCGAGCGCTGGAACGATTGGGGCATCGGGCTGCTGTTGCAGGGAGATCTCAAAGGAGCGGAATACGCGTTTCGCCAGGTGACGCAGATCGATCCGTCGTACGCCGATGGTTGGCTGAACGTCGCCCGTGCGCTGATCCAGGAAGGGCAGACCGAGGCCGCGAAGCCGTTTCTGGACCGCGCCCTGCAGATCGACGCCTCGCTCGGCCGGATCCACTACTTCCGGTCGCTGGTACAGAAGGCCGACGGCGACTACGACGCCGCGCTGCAGTCGCTTCGCCGGGTCGCCGGGCAATACCCGCGCGATCGGGTCGTGCTCAATCAGCTCGCGCGCGTGCTGTTCCTCAAGCGCGAGTTCCGTGAGGCGCTCCAGGTGCTGGAAGGCGTCGCCGCCGTCGATCCGGAGGACATCCAGATGCACTACACGATGATGCTCTGTTACCGGGCGCTCCGCGACACAGCGGGCGCGGCCCGCGAGGAGCAGTTGTTCCGGCGGTTCAAAGCAGATGAGGCGTCGCAGGCCATCACCGCGCGGCGACGGTCCATCAGTCCGGAAGACAACAACGAGCGCCAGTCGATTCACGAGCACGAGAGCGTACCGACTCGAGCGAGGCCGGCGATGACATCGTCCGGCACCGTCTCGATCGTGCTGGCCGCGGTGCTGGTCGGCACCGCCGCACCCACCGGGACCCTGCAGTTCGTCGACGTCACCGCCGCGTCCGGCGTGCGGTTCACGCACAACAGCGGCCGCGCCGGCCGGAAGTGGCTGCCCGAAACGCTCGGCGCGGGAACCGCGATCTTCGACGCCGACGGCGACGGGTGGCTCGATCTGCTGTTCGTGAACGGGCGGGACTGGGAGCCGAAGGGCCGGCCCACCCCGCAGACGCTGTACCGAAACCTCGGAAACGGGACGTTCGTGAACATCACGCGCGGCAGCGGCCTCGACGTGACGGTCTACGGCCTCGGGGTAGCGGTCGGAGACTACGACAACGACGGGCGCCCGGACGTCTACCTGACGGCGCTCGAAGGCGATCGACTATTCCGCAATCTGGGCGGCGGCCGGTTCGGGGACGTCACCGCCGGGTCTGGCATCGCCAACGCGAACTTCGGCACGAGCGCCGCCTGGCTGGACTACGACCGCGATGGCCAGCTGGACGTGTTTGTGGCGAACTACGTCCAGTGGACCGCGGCCGCCGACCTCGCTTGCTCGCTCGACGGCGAGTCGAAATCCTATTGCACACCTGAGTCCTACAAGGGCACCGCGTCGCGGCTGTTCCGGAACCGCGGTGCCGGCGCGAACCCGCGGTTCGAGGACGTGAGCGTCAGGGCCGGCGTCGGCGACCCGACCAGCAAGTCGCTGGGAGTGGCCGTGCTCGACTACGACCGCGATGGCTGGCCGGATCTGTTCGTCGCCAACGATACGCAGCCGAACAAGCTGTATCGAAACCGTCGCAATGGCACGTTCATAGACGAAGGCATGGTGGCGGGGGTCGCCTACGGCGAGGATGGCGTGGCGCGCGGCGCGATGGGCGTCGATGCCGCCGACTACGATCGCTCGGGCCGCCCGCACCTGCTCGTCGGCAACTTCTCGAACCAGATGCTGGGGCTCTATCACAACGACGGCCAGGTATTCGTGGACGAGGCGCCCGCCTCGGCGGTCGGCCGGGCCAGCCTGCTAACGCTCGCCTTCGCGGTGTTCTTTGCCGATTGGGATCTGGACGGGTACGCCGACATCTTCGCGGCGAACGGCCACATCGAAGAGGAGATTGGGCGCGTGCAGCCCCGCGTGCAGTACCGGCAGCCGCCGCTGGTGTTTCGCAACAAGGCGGGCAAGGGATTCGACGACATCACCGCCAGTCTCGGCGCCGCCTTGAACCGGCCGGTCGTCGCCCGCGGCGCCGCCCACGGCGATCTCGACCGCGACGGCGACCGCGATCTCGTCATCACGACCAACCATGGTCCCGCCTACGTCTATCGGAACGACGGTGGCAACCGGAACAACTGGATCGCGTTTCGTCTCACCGGAACCAGGTCCAACCGCAGCGCGATTGGGGCGACGGTGCGTGTCGAGAGTGCCTCCGGCAAGCAGTGGGATGTCGTTCGCAGCGGTTCGAGCTACTGCTCACAAAGCGACCTCGGCCTGACGTTCGGTCTGGGCGCGGACCGCAGCGTGTCACGGGCGACGGTGATGTGGCCGAGCGGCCTGGAGCAGGAACTCGGGCCGCTGGCCGGCAGGCAGGAATACCGCATCGAGGAGCCGACATCGCGCCAGCTGACGCTGCCGGCCTCTCCTGCCGGGCCTGCGGGGAGCGCCGCGGGGGCATCGCCCTCAAAGAGACGATGAGCGGAGGGGTGAGCCGTGCCTATGAATCGTCAACAGATCCCGTCGCTGGTCTCGAGCCCGGCGGTCGCGCCACGGTCCCGTCGCTTCGCCCGCGATGACGCCACGGTGAAGGCGGGCGTCGCGCTCTGCCTTTCGGGCGGCGGCTATGCCGGCATGCTGTTCAGCGTGGGATCGCTGTGGCGTTTGAACGAGCTCGGGTGGCTGCGGCGTATCGATGAGATCTCCTGCGTATCAACCGGGGCCATTGCGGGCGCAATGCTGGCCGCGGTCTGGGACCGGTTGGATTTCGACGCAGACGGGGTCGCCCGGCGGTTTGTCGAGGAAGTGGCGAAACCCATCCATCGGCTCGCCCGCGAAACCGTCGATATGTGGTCGATTGTCGGCGGCGAGTTCTCGGGACGCTCCTGTGGCGACATCGTCGCCGACGCGTACGACGAATGCCTGTTCGGTGGAATCACGCTGCGGCAGCTCCCCGATTACGACTCCGGACGCGCGCCGCGTTTCGTGTTCACAGCACTCGACGTACGAACGGGTCGTCTGGTGAGGTTCTGTAAGGCTGGGATTCTTTGCGAAAACGGTGGCGCCGATGCCTCGTGTTTGCGCCTCGCCGTCGCCATTGCGGCCGCCACTGCGTTTCCTCCGATGATGCCTCCGGTTGCCGTGGCGTCGCCCGATCTCGGTGATGGCGCCGCGACGGAACAGAGATTTACGCTGGTGGACGCTGCCGTCTGCGACAGCCTTGGGCTGGAAGGTGCCTCGGGTTACCGCACTCTTCTCATCAGCGACGGTCACCTCTCGCTGACGTCGTCCGCCGCGTCGGAATCGGGGTGGTTCCCCCTCGCAAGCCGTCTTGTGAACGTGGTCCGCGAACGCGACCGCAAGCTGCGAAAGGACTGGCTATGCCGGATGTTCGCGTCGTCCCGGGACAGGAGTCATGAGTGGCGGGCTGGCAGCGATTGGCATCCCGGTCCTGAGCTGGCCCGCGAGGATGGGCCAGAGACTGCGGATGGCAAATGTGACCGACAGTCAGGGGACGTGTTCCGCCTGGAGGCACTGTCCGAGTGTCGTCAGGAGCAGTGGCTTCGTCACGGATATAACGCATGTGACGAGGCGATGTCCCGTTCCGGTATCAGGCCTAGCCGTGGAACTGCACGTCCTGCGGATCGCGCGATCGCGGTCCGATGACGGAACCTCATGTCACCCGGTCTTGAAAAGCCCCCCACGGGCCGTTGAGCGAGGGAGCCCGAGACCCGCGGCGGTGAGTGTCGGTTAGCCAGTGACAACACATGCCAACTAGAGCATATGGCTCCGCTATGAATTTCGTGAGCACTGTGGTCGCTGGCGTGGCGCTGTTCAACCTTGGAAGACAATACTGGCAGATCAGCCTGAACGGCATCGTCGTGGACTTGATAGGCTTTTATCAGGAGGTATTCTTTCCACTCATTGAGCTTGCGAAAGCGAATACGTCTCCCTGGATGGTCCCTGATTGGAATAAGAACCTGATTGTGCTTGTCCTCATCGTCGTCGCCATCAACGCGAGAAGTCTGTCCATGCGTTTCGAGCAGGTCTTGGAAGAGGATGCTCAGGGTTCCTGCCATCTCGGTAGTATGCCGATCTGGGTTCAAGTAAATATAGGTCTTCAGGTCGCCTTCGCCTTCATGGCGGGTGCTGCGTCGATAAGAGGTAGCGGTTCGCGGATGGGAGCGATCACAGCGCTGACTATCGCCACAGCTACGTTCATTGGTTTCGTCGCAATGGCGTTGTTGATCCCGTACGTGCGTGCGGTGTTCACCACTCTCCTGTTTGTGAGCATGACATGCTTTGCGGTAGTTATGGTGTGCAAGCGGGAGACGTCCTCTGTGAAGTTCAACAACAATAGAGTGTTCGCGAATCAGTATTTCGGAGCGCTGCTGGCGGCGTTGACGCTGTTTGCTCTGAATCGCTACGCATCCTGAGACGTATCGCGATTCGGATCCGCTTGAGGACAGCTGTGCGTCGCCAATACTCCGGCTGCGGTCAAACTCACAGGCTGTATGCAATTCGCAGCGCTTGTCCCTACCGAGAAGTCGATCTGGGAGGGTTTGCACGGAGTGCATTGCGCTGATGACAGGCTTGCGCTAGCTATTGACCCGTGGGTAAAGGGGGATCGACACGATCGATCCGTCTGTACTCCACTGCCGGCATGTCCATGGGTCGTCGCAAGAACCGCGCACGTACGCCGGGGTTGTGGATTGCCACGAATGAATTGCCGCCCACCGGCGGGCACCCGTTCCATCAGCGGCTGAATCGGGCGTTCGACGACCACGCGTTCGACGCGTTCGTCGAAGCGCGATGCGCATCGTTCTACGCGGACAAGCGTGGACGACCGAGTCTCACCCCGGCACCTACGTTCGCCTGCTGTTGATCAACTACTTCGAAGGCATCGATTCGGAACGCGGCATCGCGTGGCGGAGGGCCGACTCGCTCGCGCTGCGCGGGTTCCTGGGCCTTGGCCTGGACGAAGCACCGCCCGAGCACTCGACGATCTCGCGGACGCGTCGCTTGATCGATCTGGAGACGCACCGCGCCGTGTTCACGTGGATCCTGCAGGGGCTGGCCACCGCGGATCCCGTCAAAGGGAAGACGATCGGGATCGACGCCACGACGCTCGAAGGCCAACGCCGCCTTTCTTGCGTCGCATGCGCGAGTTCCCCCGAACTCGCGGTCACGCCCGTGATCTTCTACACCGCGACGTACCATGAGCGTGAAGCGCGCGCCCTTGCGTTTCGCTGCGGCGCGACTGACGTTCTAACGAAACCAAGCGCTCCGAACCTCATCCTGGCGACGATCGATGCGGCGCTCGATTCGAGCCTACACGCGCCGAGTCCTCCACTCGATCGGCCCGAGCTTGATCGCGAACCCTTGCATCTTGTTGGCTCGGCGTTGGCGGTGAGAACGGACCGGCTGGAAGCCGAGAAGGAGCGAATGGCGGCTGTCCTGCAGGTGGCGACGGAGCTCGTCGGCGACCGCGACCCGTTCACGATGCTCAACACACTGTGCAGTCGAACGCGGCATCTGACGCTCGCCCAGCACGCCGTCATTGGCCTCCTCGGTCCGGACGGGACGCCACGAGAGACGCTGTGCACCAGTGGTGTCGACGAAACGGTGGAATCGGCGTTGAGACCGCCGTCTGCTGACAGCGCTCTTCTGTCCGTCGTCGTGGGCGCGCGTCCGCCGGTGCGAACACGAAACCCTTGCGGTCGACCGGAGGCGCTGGGTCTTCCGATCGACCATCCGACCGTCTCTTCGTTGCTGAGTGTTCCGATCGCCTCATGGGACCAAGTGTACGGATGGCTCAGTCTCAGGAACAAACTGGTCTGGACGCATTCAACGATGTTGACGAACGCGTGGCCGTGTCGCTTGGAGTCCATGCAGGAGTCGCGTACGAGAACGCGCTCCTGCGCGATGACCCAAATCATCGTGTCGCGGCGGTTGAACGAGAGCTCCATGAGGCGCCCTCCCACGTCAGAGAGGACGAACGAATCCAGCTCTCCCGAACGCTCCACGACCGGATGGGACAAGCGCTGGCGAGCTTGAAGATGGACCTGCATTGGCTGGCGGCGCGGCTGTCGTCAGTCATCGAACCTGCACGGAGTGACATCGCCGACAAAGTCGAGTCCATCCTCCACCGTCTCGACGAGGTCATCGAATCCGTTCGCTCGGTCGCGAGCGAATTGCGCCCTCAGGTGCTGGCGGATCTCGGCCTCGTCGCCGCGATCGAACGGCAAGCCGAAGACTTTGAACGGCGGTCCGGCATCAGATGTCGCGTGGACATACGCATCAGTCAGGTCGACGTCGATCCGAGTCGGGCGGCAGCCATCTACATGATCATTCAGGAAGCGCTCACGAATGTGCTTCAGCACGCGCGTGCCACCCGTGCAACGGTGACAGTCCGCAGGTCGCGCCAGACCCTGAAGGTGGCGGTTGCCGACAATGGCCGCGGAATTGCCGACCGCGATCTCGCCAGCGCCGGCTCCCTCGGGTTGATTGGCATGCGCGAGCGACCGGTGCTCCTGCGCGGCACTTTCGAAGCGCGCCGGCGGCAGCCACGAGGAACGATCGTCACGTTCACGGTTCCGCTGACGGACACCGCACCAGGAGCTCGCGTACGGTGATCGGAATCGTCATCGCCGATGATCATCCTGTCGTCAGGCGAGGCATTGGGCAGATTGTCGACGCGGCCGGCGACATGCTCATTGCGGACGAAGCCACTGATGGCCGGGAACTCCTGCAACGTGCCCGATCCTCGGCGACAGCAGTACCTGGCGCACGTCGCGCACGAGGTCCGGGAGCCGCAGCCGGCAGGGCGGGGTCGCGTTTCGTTCTATCTCTACAATCGCATCGACACCGCTCATCGGGAACTCGTGTGAGCTGTTCGCATGCCCGCTCACTCGTTACATTCACATTGCGAGGTAGACGGAGCGCCGCGCAGCCGTGGTCGCCCTGAGCGTCGACGGCGCGGCACCGAAAGGGCAACAGGAGAACGCTGTGATCGACACGTCGCCAAGAAAAACGCGGACCATCGCTGTCATCAGCACGAGCTCAGGTCGGTCGCGGCAGGGCAGCCAGGTCGTCTCATCGTTTCTGCGCAAGTCGGGCTACGACGTGATTCCGGTCACGCCCGACGTGCTCGCCTGCAAGCTGCCGTAGGGTGAGGCGCGGTCTCGAAATGCGGATCTTCAGCGGTGGCACGCCCTCGATCGGCAAGGCGCCGGTGAGGCGGCACATGGAACAACGTCCTTTCGGCCTCACGCAGCGCCAGGTCCCGGTGGTCTGGACTGCTATCTGCTGCACTGGCGCGGCGAGGTATCCGCCGGAAGAGACCTTGGGCGCGTTCGAGCAGCTGCGCAAAGCCGGCTCGATCCTTTCGTGGGGCGTGAGCAGTCTCGACGAGAAGGACCTCGACGACGCCCGGCGCGCTGGAGGCAAGGGCCGCCTCGCGTGCAACCACACGACGCAGGCGTGTGCGTGAACGACGGTTGCGTGTGATCATCGCAATGCATTTCGCTTAGTGAACCACCGGTCCGGCCGGCGCACTGGCGAACAGCCACTGTTGCAGGGCGCCAGTCAGCAGACAGGGAACGCGATGAAGATCCTGGACCGCGGCGGTGACCCGCAGGTACGAGGTGAGAGCCGGCGGCCCAAGGGCAGTCCGTCTGGACGCGCCGATGTGCAAGACGGCTTGGCCCGAGGGGCCTCGCTGCAGCGCGATTGACTGCACCTTGAAGGTGTAGGTCGTTCCGTTAATGCAGGAGACGTGACGTTCGATCTCGCGGCAGATATCAGCAGTGGACACGCCTCGATGCCTCGCACGGGGAGCGCGACGTACCATGACAGAGCAACAGGGAGTCCAACGTAGCGGCGCCAAATGCGCAGTGTTTCAGTGTGTGCTGCTTTGGCGATGTCTCGTTACGGCACACGCGACCCTAGTTACGTACGCGGGCTTCGCGTCGTCCGGGCGTCAGACACGGTGGTGCGATCGGCCGGTGAGCGGATAGACGACCTCTACGGCCGCTTAGTCGGTCAGGCGCTCGGCGCCGGCGCTGAAAATTCGACAATCAGGCCGTGGGGGTCGGTGCCGATACTCAAGCCTGCAGGGACGAGGTCTTGATCACCGCGTCCGGATCCGCGGCGGTCGACACGCGGGACAGGCGCGTGCGTGCGGGAGGGTCTTCGGTGCGCCCGGCATCTACCAGCCACTTCCATGCGACGGTCTCGTCGAGTGCCGCCAAGCACGGTGATGACAAGTGACCACGCTTGATGAAGCGGGTGGGTCGGTAGCCATCCGAACGACAACTGCACAATCTACGGGTCAATCGTAGGGAACACGCAGTCAACGGCGCTGTCTGCCGTTGTACGGGTCATGCGTTCCACGGTAGCTCGCCCGACATCTCGCACTAGGCGCTACGGTGTCGCCGTCGTAGTGCTGAACAGCACAGATCGCGTGGAACTCCGGCACTAGGATGGCGGAGCCTTCCCTGGAAGGCGTTCTTGGCCCCACGCGGACGCCAAGAATGCCCGAGACCGACGATGACCTCTAGCCTCGATATCTCCACTGAATCCGGCCGCGTCCTCATCGTCGACGATGAGCCGCACAACCGGCAGTTGCTGGAAATGATGCTGGCCCCTGAAGGGCTCCAGCTCTGCGCCGCCGCGAGTGGTGAGGAAGCGCACCTGATACCCGTCCATGCCGGGCATGCCCACGTCCAGCAAGACGAGGTCGAACGGCTGCTGCCGCACGGCGGCCACCGGAACAGGCTCAGAACGGGATCAGTCGGGGATCACGGGCGTGCGGCGGCGCGGGCGCGGTCCCGCAAGGTCGTAGTCCGAAGGAAGTCGCGTTTTCGGTCGCTCAACGAACGCGCGAAATCGGAGTACGAATCGCAGTCGGAGCAGCGCCCCGTTGGATCCGCTCGCTGATTCTCGGCCGAGCCTGTGCTCGTAGCCGCGGGAATAGCTCTCGGTCTCCCGGTGGCCCTGGGCTCCCTGCGCGCGGCCGCCCGCTTTCTCTCCGGCGTGACCCCTCGCAACCGGCCATCCTGGCGGGCGTGCTCGCGATCGTCACGGTCGTCCCCCTCTCGGCCGCTCTCATTCCGGCGAGCCGCGCGGCGAGAACCGACGCATGAAATGCGCTGCGCTCCGAATGATCAGCGACGCGAGGATTCGCCGCCGTCAGCGGCGACGCTGCTGGCCAGAGGCACCAGGTCGACCACGCCGAAGCAAATTCGATGGTTCGATTCCAGTCCGGGGCTCGACGGATTTGTGCCGGCAAGTTGTTGAATGTCATAGAGCGAAGGCTGGTGAGCCCAAATTTCACCAGTTGGAACCAGCTCGACGGCTGGCTGCGGCAGGTTGAAGGACTCAGGAGGGCGGCGTGAGCCAGGGCGACGGGTACCGCGATTTGCCGTAAGCTGAAACAAGGAGTTTCGACCATGGCAACGCTTGACTGGTCTCAGTGCCCGGCCGTCGAGAGCATCCCTGACAAGGTGAGTGGCGCCTGGGTGTTCAAGGGCACCCGCCTGCCCGTCGCCACTATCATCGAGAACCTCGAGGATCTCAGCATCGACGAGGTCATCGAGCAGTTCGACGTGACGCGCGAGCAGGTTGCGGCCGTGCTCGACTTCGTGGCTGCGAGCCTACGCTCCGAACCCCTTCCTGCCAGTGCTCATCCTCTTTGACCACGGCACGCCCAAGGGACTGATCCGCGCGCTGGCCGGGCACACGGTCCACACCGCACAAGCTAAAGGCTGGGACACGCTCAGCAACGGCGCGCTCTTGAAGATCGCGGAGGACGCCGGCTTCGAGGTTCTGGTCACCACCGACCGTCGCATTCGCTACCAACAGAACTTGGCCGCGCGCCCCATCGCCCTCGTCGTGCTGATAGAAAGCACGAAGTGGTCGCGCGTGCGGCAGCACACAGACCGCATCGCCGCTGCAATCGCCGCCGCGACCCCTGGCAGCTACGCAGAGGTCAAGATTCCTTTTTGAGGCGTAGCCCCGTCGTCCCTGCTACGGCTCATGGACGGAATCACCAGGCGTCCGAAGGCTAGTCCTGTCGGAGTGCAACCAGCGGGTCGACCAAGGCAGCGCGCCGAGTCGGCAACCAAGCGGCCAGCAATGCGGTCGCAGCGAGAATGACCCCGGCCGTGATGAAGATTATTGGGTCGGTCGGAGTTAGGCCGAACAGCATGCTTCGTACCGAGACCGCTCAACGCGAGAGTAGCGGCGATACCGATCGCAATGCCAGCCGCGACCATGCTAGCGACTTCGCGCAGGACGACGCCAACCATGGCTCCGTGCGTTGCTCCAAGTGCTTTGCGAATGCCGAACTCGTTCGTTCGTCGGGACACCTGGAATGCCAGTAACCCGAAGAGTCCGATGGCCGCGACGATGAGCGCGAGGACGCCGAAGACACTGCCGAGCGTCGCCATGATCTGTTCTGTCGCGATGGACCGTTCAACAAGCATCGCATACGTGAGCGTCGTCCGGACGTGGAGCGAGGGATCGACCTCGCGAATCAAACGCTCAAGGCCCGGCGTCAGGCGCACGGGATCGGCCATGCCGACACGCGCCACGTAGCTGTACCGTGTCGGCTGGTCCCCATTCCGCTGCAGCCACGAGATGTACATGGTCTTCATGATCGGGTCGCGCAGCTTCTGGTATTTTGCGTCGCGGACCACTCCCACGATTTCGTATGTCACGTCGACGGACGTGACGTGCCGCCCGAGCGCTGAAGCGTTTCCGAAAAAGTAGCGAGCAAAGCTCTCGTTGACGATGGCGACCTTCGGCGAAGTCCCGGTGTCCCGGTCGTCGAACTCACGGCCCAGGACGACCGGCGTGCCGAGCGTCGCGAAATAGTCGGGTGCGATCACGTTGAAGCCCACCGTATCGGACTCGTCCGCCCGAAACGCGTAGCCCTCGATCTGGACGCCGCGCGTCCAGAGCCCGCCGCCTATGGGCAGCACGTTGGCGGCGCTCGCCGAACGGATACCGGGCATGCCTTTAAGCCGCTCGAGGACCGCTCGCTGCACGGCGAAACCCCGCGCGGCTTCATACGGGTGACTGCTGCGAACCTTGAGGACAACCAGGCCGTCGCTGTCGAAGCCGCGCTCGACGGAGTACAGGTTCACAAGCGAGCGTAGGAACAGCGTCGCTCCTACGATCAGGATCATCGAGATTGCCAGCTGCGCAACGACGAGGACCTTCCCCGGCCACCGGTGCCCTTGCACGCGCGCTTCCTTGAGGGCGGGATTCACGTTGAAGCGTGCAGCGTGAACCGCCGGCGCGAGGCCGGCGACGACACAGGCGAACAGCACAACCACCGCGGTGAAGGCAAACACGCGCCAGTCGGGAGCGGTCGACAGCTCGATGCTCTGTCCGTTGACGAAGAGTCTCAGCAGTCGCGCGCCCAGCCAGTTCGCGATGACGAGCCCGAGCCCGCCTCCGAGGAATGCGAGCAGCAGGCTTTCGGTCAACAACTGGCGTGTGAGGCGTCCGCGCCCGGCGCCAATGGCGAGCCGAATCGAGATCTCGCGCTGCCTCGCCGCCGCCCGAGCGAATAAGAGCCCCGATAGGTTCAAGCAGGCGAGCATCAGCACAAGGCCAACGCTGCCCATCAGGATGAGCAGCGACTGCGCGTGGTCGTACCGAAACGGATTGATTCCGTCCGGCGACGGGTATGCGGTCGCGCGCTGCTGCAGGATGCCGGCCCGATCCTTCTCGCGCGCTTGAGCAACCTGCGACTGGAGAAACGAACTCCAGAGAACCTGGACCTCCGCATTCGCCTGCTCAACGGTTGCGCCGGGCTTCAACCGGCCGAGCACGCTCAGCCAGTTGTTGGTGATCTCGGTACGCACTTCCTCGCTCATCATCGGCATGAGCGGGAGCGCGACGTCCGGGCCGTACCCCGTCCTTGCACTCAGGAAGGATCTCGGCGTCACGCCCACGATCGTGAAGATGCGGTCGCCGATCGTGACGGCCTGGCCTATGGCAGACGGACTGCGTGCGAAGCGGCGTTCCCAGTAGCGATCGCTGATGACCGCTGCGAGTGACGGTGGAGACCGCATATCGTCGGCCGGCTCGAGCAGTCTCCCAGCCGCCGGCTTGATCCCGAGCACGGTGTAGTACGCGCCGGACACGAGTTCCGCTGTTACGAACTCCTCTTCGCCGTCGATCACGATCGCCTGATCGGTGGCCGAGTGCGCAAACGTGCCTGAAAAAGATGTCAGGTTGTCGCGAAAGTACTCGAAAGAGTAGGTACGAAAGGGGCCGCGCACGACCTTCGGGCGACCAACGGCCTATCTGCACCAGCCGATCAGGCTCCTGCACGGGAAGGGCACGCAGCATTACCGCGTTGATCAGACTGAAGATGGCAGTGTTCGCCCCGATGCCAAGAGCGAGCGACAGCACGGCTACCGTGGCGAATCCGCGGTTCCGCCTCAGCGTGCGCACAGCGTAGCGCATGTCCTTCCCGAAATCCTCAAGCCAGCGACCGCGGACATCCTTTACGTGTTCTTCGATCTGCATGACGTTGCCAAGCTCCAAAAAGGCGCGTCGCTCCGCGTCAGGACGGTTCATGCCGGCGGCCACGTAGTCATCGACAAGGCGGTCGCGGTGGAACTGGATTTCATCGCGGATACGCGGATCGCGTCGTCGGTTGAACCACATAGCTCTACTCCGCCGCGCTGAGAATTCCCGACACGGCAGTCGAGAGCCGATCCCAGTTGGCGCGCTGCTCTCCTAGTTGCTTCCGGCCCGGCGGCGTCAGCGTGTAGAACCGTGCCTCCCGTCCCGTGTCAGTAGCGGCCCATTCAGCGCGCAGCCATCGGCGCTTCTCGAGCCGATGCAGCGCCGGGTACAACGATCCCTGCTGGACCTGGAGCACCTCGCGAGACATCTGCTGTAGACGCTGCGCGATCGCGTAGCCATGGATTGGCCCGAGCGCTACAACTTTCAGGATCAGCATGTCGAGGGTGCCTTGAAGCAGATCGGACTTTGGCGTGTCGGAGGCCATACTATGGCATTCTACATGTCGATATGTCGGACGTCAAGGCGTAGCGGTCTTGCCGAACGAGGCGGCTTGCAACGCGGGAGGATGAGGCATATAAGAAATCGAGCAGGCAGGTCCGCTGCTGGTCCGTCCCTATACGTTATGGCGGGCCGAACCCATCGCTCGGTCGCCTCAACCGCCCCGAGTGTCGGTGCCCTCAGACCACGCCCTGAACGCCGCGCGGCGCAACGCCCCGGACGCTCAGCGCTTTCCTGAATCGCGCCCTCGCGGCAACCGCCCGGGCGCCGTCTCGAACAATCCAACGCGAGGGTATTCGGGAGGACAGCCATGTTCGATCCGCGAGATGAGGTGCGCGACCGTGAGGGACGGGAGAACGGCCGCGCACGCGTGTACGACGAACGGGACCGCGAAGACGACCCGCGCGAAGGCCTGATGAGGGACCTCGACCTGCCGCGCGGCGAGGAGCGCGAGCTGGTCGTGCATCGTGACCATGTCCACGAGCTGGACGGCGAGGACAGCCGCACGCTCGCCGCCGTAGGCGCCTTTCGGGTCGTGCCCGAGCACGACCTCGACATCGACCACGACTCGCTCGAACACCTGCACGACGAGGGCCTCGTCGAGACGGTCGACCTGGGCGACGGCGAGCGCGGCCTGACGCTGACGCGGGAGGGTCGCGACCTGCTCGATTCGCATTCAATGGACCGCGAGGACGAGCCCTCACAAGCGTTCTACGCGGGCGTCAGCCGGGAGCGCGAAGTCGATCACGACTCGAATCTGTACGCGACTTACCGCCTCGACGGCCGCGGTCAAGATGTTTTCGGCGTGATCGCGCAGCTCCGCCTCCGTCATATCCGTGCCCGCCGGCATCAGTGTTTTGGCAAAGACGGCGAATTCGCTGATGATTTCTTCGTGGTGGTCGCGGATGAATGCGCTCAGGGACATGGAGTGCTCCGCCCATCCCCCGTGGTGAACCGAGCGGCCACCACGGGAGGACGAGCCACAGTGGCAGGCGAGTGAGGCAGGCGCACACCGGCGGTTCTTAGGGGATTCATCGGGAATGCCGGCGTCGGTTGTCCCGCTTGACTCCAGCCTCTATCAGCGCTCGTGCCCGCTTCCTTCCTGCACGACGCTTCACCTCGAATCGCTTGCCCTTCGCTGCGTTGTACGAGACGAAGAAGTGCTCGATCTGAGCAATGAGATCGTCGCTGACATCATGCAATTCCTGGATCGACCGGTGCGTCGCCGACTTCGTCGCGACCGCCAGCAGTCGATCATTGCGCTCCGCGTGGCCGTTCGTTCTCAGTTTGCTCCGCTTCGATGACACCGATCACACGCGATGGAACGACGCACCCGGTGGAGACCGGAGCCTCCATCAGGACGAGAATGTCAAGCGGGTCGCCGTCGTCGCCAAGCGTAGACGGGACGAAACCAAAATCGAATGGGAAGACGTCCCGCTGGCAGGACGCCTTTCAGCACGAACGCACCAAATCGCGGTTCAAACGCCAGCTTGTTTGGAGAGCCTTTCGGAGTTTCAATCACGACAAGCAAATCGTCGCCGTCGTACGCGCCGAGGCGGTCCAATGAATTGGGACGCCTCTTCAGCGGCGAAGACCCTCGTTTCATGGTGAGCACAATGCCATTGTCATCAGCGCGTTCACTGCCGGACGTCCGAGATCGACGACTGCGGCGCCCGTGTCACTCTGACGCGGACGGTGAACGTTCCGAAACTTATCGCGCCAGCCACGACTGAAGCGCGAGCTCGCCAGCCATGGCCAGGATCACCGCGCTGGACGGCCTGTCTTGCAATTCGACCACGAAACGCTGTTCTTAGGTCGACGTTACATTTTGCTCAGGACGTGCAAAGGTTATCCACGTCGACGGGCTTCGCAAGGATCGTTTCCTGGCTGCACCGCCGCGCAGCCGCTTCAGGAACAGACGTCATGACGATGATCCGGACGTGTCGCAGATTCTCAGTCCGACGAACAGCTTCGATGAATTCACGGCCCTCCATCCCGGGCATCATGAAGTCGGTCAGTATCACATCAGGGGCGAACCGGTTCAGCACGTCCAGTGCCAACTTCCCATTCGATGCGCAACGCACTTCGGTGTCCGCCGTCTGGAGCACGAGCTGTCGCATCACTGCGATGCTCGGCTCGTCATCGACAATTGGAATGCGGCGCACGGGCCCCCCGCGTCGGGGAGCACTCCGTGACGTGTCCAACGCCCGTGAGGACGGTGCCTCCGATCGGAGCTCCGTTGAATAGCGCCATGGGAGCTGACGCAAACGCCTGACTGCATCCGCCTGCACTCCACCGGGCTGTCGAAACGTTCGTCCTCACATCCCCTGCGAGCCACTGCAGGCACGCATCAGCAAAATGAGGAGCAGAGTGCCGATAACCGACACCACGACCGATCCGGCACAACCCAGCCGCCGCGTGAAAAAGAAAAACACCTGACCTCCGCCAGCGCTTCTGCAAGGGGAGGGCCATGGAACAGTCACTGTTACAGCACGCGTTGGCGCGCGCTCTCTGGACTGGATCGCTCAGCTTCGGCCTCGTCACCATACCTGTCGAAATTCACACGGCAGTAAAGGAGACGGGCCCGCGGTTCCGGATGCTCCGCAAGAAGGACAAGCCGCCCGTTCAGTTCCAACGGGTCGCGGAGCGTGACGGCGAGGTCGTCGAGTGGGAGCAGATCGTCAAAACGAAGCGGGCGGACACTGCGAAGACGAGGAAGCCACAAGCGGGCAGGAACCCGGCGCGCAAAAAGGGAAAGACGAAGGAGAAGGCCGCCTAGCTATCCGGAAGAGCAATGGCAGGGGCCGCAGCTCTGCATCCGGACTGCCGCACCCACTTGAAGAATCTGTTCCGTCGGGAGTGGCAGCTTCTACGCCGTTCAGTGCTGGCTCGCACCAGCGGGAACGACCGCTTGCGCGTGCCTTTCAGTAGCTACCGCCTCTGCGTCTGGTTTTCAAGCGTCCTCGCGGTGTCGAGGAGCTTTTGCGTCATCGGATAGGTCTCTGCCGCCCAGCCGTTAATCTCCCGCGTGGTCTCGTTGTCGGCCCGGTCGGGACGGACTTGCACGTCGCGCATTTGGGTAGCGGGTTCGGGCAGGGCCTTGCTCTGGGTGCGGCCTGCCGCGGCAGTTTTCCACTCTGAAAGCGACTGTACGTCCAGTCGGGATTCGAGTGTCGCGGCAAGGTTCTGCTGCCCCTCGATCGCGCCCTTCAGGTAGTCGCGATCGAACTCGGCGCCCGCCAATTTCGCGAGTTCGCCGGCGGTCCTCCTGTGCTTGTCGTCCGGCTCTACCGGCAATTCGATCGGCTGTTTTGAGACCGCGCTTTTCAGCTTGTCGAACGCGGTGGCATGGTCCGTCATCATGATCTGCGCGAAGACCTTGATCTCAGGACTCGTCCCCTTCTCGAGCGCCATGCGGCTGAGCTCGATGGCGGCCATCGTCTTGATCGCGACGTCACCCACGAAGTCGGCGTCGCTTCTCACGTTCCCACCGGCCCCGCCGGCACCGACGGCTCCCGCGCGTGCACCAGGCTGCTCAGAGGAGCGCGGCTTGGGTTCTTCCGGCTTCGAACAGCCGCAGACCATCATCGTGATGGCAGTGATGGCGACCGCGAACAGTCCAGTGCGTCTCATCGGACCCTCCGTGCAACGATAGCCGTCTCGTTCATGCGACCGGTGTTGCAAGCGAAGTGACAGAGCGGGCGGTTGAGCGGTCGCCTCTGGCGCACTACCGAGCGGAGCGAACTGGGGAGACACGCGGTAGGGTTCAGGCGTTCGCCAGCCGCAACCTTCTACGCTGGTTCGGGTGACGTATGGCGCATCAGTCATCGAAAAGGTGGCTTACAGAGCGCTGAGGTTGTGGGCCAGGCCACCCTGGATCCTCGACGCCGTTCGCCGGCTCCGGCGAGCAGAGCGTCGTCGGCCCGCTGACGCAGCTACCGACTGGTGCCGGGCAAGGCCGCGGCGATCAGGTCGCGTTGATCAGGCGCAGAAAGGACTTCGCGTTCGCGACCCGGGGGAGATTGTTGAACATGACGTATGCGGGGGCGTCGCTTTCGACCCGGGCCAGGATGACGCGCGGCTGCCGCAGTTCCGCATCGCTGTAGGAATGTCGCGGACCCGAGATGCCGTGCAGGCGGTAGTACGCCGGATTGCCGTGTTCCGGCGCCGTGACGAAGGGATCGATGACGCGGACGAGCTGGTGATCCCGGCACAGCGCAACGGCGAGAGAGCGTTTGCGCACCCACGCCGGCCCGCGCGGCTCCCATAGGAGTCGCGACTCCGGACGTTCGATGCGCTCGAAGAAGCGTCGCATACGTTCGGTATCGCATCCCGCATCACGCTGACGCGAGCGTGGTGGAAGGTGGAGACGTGGGGCTCTGCGGGATCGCGATCGTCAGCAAAGCTCATGGTGTGACGGCGCCTTTAGATCAGTGGTCAATGTTGCCGAAGACCTTGCTTCGTTGACGGGTCTTGCCCATTTCCACACCGCTCCGTACGCAACCGGCGTACCGAAGCGATTCGGCCTCAGTCGCGCACCAGCGCTGCGGCGTGGGATGACTGCGGTCGAGTCCATCTAAACCACGCGCGCGAAGGCGCAAGCAGGCTGCTCCGTTGAGAGTGGTGACCGCGCTTCGAACGGGAGGTCGGCTTCACGGTTGTATGATTCCTCAGGTGAACTCCCTCCGGTTGTCAGAGCTATCCTCGGTCGACCTCGACCATCTTTCGCGTGGTTATCCGCGGCCCCAACTCCGACGTAACCATTGGCTGTCGTTGAACGGCCAATGGGACTTCACGCTAGATCCGTCGGCAGCACTGATGCTGTCCGAGGTGACGTGGGACCGCCGGATTACGGTGCCGTTCTCACCCGAAACCACCCGCGGCGGTGTTCATGACACGAGCTTCTACAAAGCGTGCTGGTACCGCCGTCGAGTGTCGGTGCCGCCGTTGGAGAACGGGGAGCGGATCCTGCTACATTTCGGCGCGGTCGACTACGCGGCGACGGTCTGGGTCGACCGGGCGTTGGCAGGCACACACGTCGGGGGATACACGCCTTTCACGATCGACGTGACGCCCTTCCTTGATAGGGCCTCAGAGTGTGAGATCGTCGTCCGGGCCGAAGACGATCCCGGAGATCTGGCGAAGCCGCGAGGCAAACAGGACTGGCAGCTCGAGCCGCACTCGATTTGGTATCCGCGAACGACCGGGATCTGGCAGACGGTCTGGCTCGAACGCGTCCCGGCGACATGGATTCAGAGGGTTCGCTGGTCCTCCAGCCTCGAGCGCTGGGACATCGGGTTCGAAGCGCAAGTCGCCGGGCGCTGGCGGGACGGACTTCGCCTCGGCGTCAAACTGCACGTCGGTGATCAGTTGATCGGCGACGATACGTATGGGCTCACCTCCCCGGAGATCGCCCGTAGGATCGCACTTTCCGATCCAGGCATAGACGACTCGCGCAACGAGCTCCTCTGGACCCCTGCAACGCCGACGCTGATCTCGGTCACCCTGCAGTTGTGGGCCGATCGCGGCGAGCTCCTGGATGAGGCGGCCAGCTACACCGCGATCCGCGCGGCCGCGACGCAGGGGGACCGCTTTCTCCTAAACGGCCGCCCTTTCCCCCTGCGTCTCGTGCTGGATCAGGGGTACTGGGAGAGCAGCGGCATCACCGCTCCCGATGACGAGGCGCTGCGCCGCGACGTCGAGCTGGCGCGAGCCATGGGGTTCAACGGCGTCCGCAAGCATCAGAAGGTCGAGGACCCCCGCTACTTGTACTGGGCCGACCGGCTCGGCCTGCTGGTGTGGGAAGAGATGCCGAGCGCCTATCGCTTCACGTGGCACTCGGTGGAGCGACTGACCCAGGAATGGCTGCAGGTGGTCGCGCGCGACGTGAGCCATCCCTGCATCATCGCCTGGGTTCCGTTTAATGAGTCGTGGGGCGCCCCCAATCTTCCGGACAATCCCGCCGAGCGCCACTACATCCGATCGGTCTATCACCTCACCAAGACCCTGGACCCCACCCGGCCGGTGATCGGCAACGACGGTTGGGAAAGCGTCGCTACCGACATCATCGGTATCCACGACTACGACTCAGACCCGGAGCGGATCGCCCGCAGGTATCACGCCGACGACGTCCGGCCGCGGCTCTTCCGCCGGGAGCGTCCGGGCGGCCGGCTGCTCGTGCTGGAAGGGCAGCCCCCCGCGGACCATCCGATCGTGCTCTCCGAATTCGGGGGCATCACCTGCGCCACCGACCCTGGTAAATGGGGCTATTCCCGGTGCAGCACCGAGGAACTCGCCGAGCGGTACGCCACGCTGCTGCGGACGGTTCGGTCGCTCGATCTGCTCGCCGGCTTCTGCTACACGCAATTTGCCGACACCTATCAGGAAGCGAACGGGCTGCTGTATGCCGACCGGCGGCCGAAGTTTCCCTTTGCGCTCATGGTCGCGGCAACCTCCGGATCGGCCGGTCCCGCCGATCCGGAGCCGCCGGCGCGGCCCGATTCCGAAGTGTGACCACTCGACCGACCGGTTGAGCTGTGGCAACGGCTGACGAGGCCCGAACGGATGCGATACGGGGCCTGAGCCAATGCCCGCCGCGCCAGCCGGGACGGTCCGAGTTACTTTGCGTCGATCGCCGACTGAACCGAGGGCACGGTTCTTGGAGCCGGACACGGCATGGCGATTCCACCCTCCGGCCGTCGGCGTCCCTCGGAAGCGGCACCCTCAATCCAGGTTCATGAACCGCCCGACATCGTCACCCTGACCCACCTGCGGTGGGACTTCGTCTTTCAGCGGCCGCAACACCTGCTGACCCGCTGCGGGCGGCGGCATCGCGTGTTCGTGATCGAGGAGCCGGTGATCGACGACGGCCCGCCGCGACTCGACGTGTCGGTGCGGCAGCATGGGATTCACGTCGTCGTTCCCCGTTTCCAGGCGCGGCCGTCCGGCGAGTCGGCGGCGCTGCAGGCGCAGCTGCTGCGAGGCTTCTTCCGTGACCACCGAATCGCCGACTACGTGCTCTGGTACTACACGCCGATGGCGATGGAGTTCACCCGCGATCTCACCCCGCGCGCCGTGGTGTACGACTGCATGGACGAGCTCGCGGCATTCGCCGGGGCGCCCGCCGCCATGCGCGAGCGCGAACAGGAGCTGCTCGCCCGCGCCGACGTCGTCTTCACCGGCGGCCAGACTCTCTACGAGATCAAGCGGCACAGCCATCCGAACGTGCACGCGTTTCCGAGCAGCGTGGACGTCGATCACTTCGCCCGCGGCCGGGTGAGGCAGCCGGACCCCAACGACCAGGCCCACATCCCGCATCCACGGCTGGGATTCTTCGGGGTGGTGGACGAGCGCATGGACCTCGATCTGCTGCGGCGGCTGTCGGCGGCGCGGCCGGATTGGCACCTGGTGATCGTCGGACCAGTCGTCAAGATCGACCCGTCCGTTCTGCCGATCGCGGCCAACATCCACTACCTCGGGTCGAAGCCGTACGACGAGCTGCCGTCGTACCTGGCCGGGTGGGACGTCGCGCTGCTCCCGTTCGCGCGTAACGACGCCACCCGGTTTATCAGTCCAACCAAGACGCCCGAGTATCTCGCCGCCGGCAAGCCCGTGGTTTCGACGTCGATCCGCGACGTGGTGCGTCCGTACGGCATCCAGGGGCTGGCGCGAATCGCCGACGACCCGGACGAGTTCGTGGCGGCGGTCGAAGCGGCCCTTGGCGAGGACTCGGCGGAGCGATGGCGACAGGTCGATGCTTTCCTCACCCAGACCTCGTGGGACGGGACCTGGACCCGCATGTATCGACTGGTCAGCGCGGCTATGACAACAGGGAACACCGTCACGGCTTTCGACTCGTTGCCGGCCGCTGCGCCGGGCGTCGCCTGACCGATCGCCGCTGTCGCCTAATTTATCGGACGGCCTGAAGGAGGGTGTGCGTGTTCGACTATCTCGTCGTCGGCGCCGGGTTCGCGGGCAGCGTGCTCGCTGAGCGGCTGGCCGAAGGCTCCGGCAAGAAGATCCTCGTCGTTGACAAGCGTTCGCACATCGGCGGGAATGCGTACGACCAGTACGACGAGCATGGCATCCTGATTCACAAGTACGGACCGCACATCTTCCATACCAACTCCCGGGATGTGTTCGAGTACCTGTCGCGGTTCACGGCGTGGCGCAACTACCAGCACCGCGTGCGCGCCTGGGTCGACGGCCAGCTGGTGCCGATCCCGATCAATCTGGACACGATCAATCTGCTGTACGGGACCCGCTTCACGTCGTTTCAGCTGCAGGAGTTCTACGATTCGATCGCCGAGCCGCGCGACGTCGTCCGCACCTCCGAAGACGTGATCATCAGCAAGGTCGGGCGGGAGCTCTACGAGAAGTTCTTCCGCAATTACACCCGGAAGCAATGGGGCCTCGATCCGTCCGAGCTCGACGCCACGGTGATCGCCCGCATTCCGGTCCGGACCAATCGCGACGATCGCTACTTCACCGACAGCTACCAGGTGATGCCGGCCCACGGCTTCACCCGGATGTTCGAACGCATGCTCGCGCATCCGAACATCAAGATCATGCTGAACACCGACTACCGTGAGATCGAGGGCTCGATCGCCTACGACCGGGTGGTGTTCACCGGACCCGTCGACGAATACTTCGACTTCCGCTTCGGCAAGCTGCCGTACCGGTCGCTCGAGTTCAAGTTCGAGACTCTGGACACCGCGCTGTCATCAGCCGGTCGCGGTCGTCAACTATCCCAACGACAACGCCTTCACCCGGATCACCGAGATCAAGCACATCACCGGGCAGGCGCACCCGAAAACCACCCTCGTGACGGAGTATCCCCGCGCCGACGGGGATCCCTACTACCCCGTTCCCCGGCCGGAAAACACCGCGCTGTATCGGAAATATCAGGAACTGGCGGACGCCACCGAAGGCGTGCACTTCGTCGGACGGCTGGCGACCTACAAGTACTACAACATGGATCAGGTCGTCGCCCAGGCGCTGTCGACCTACGCGAGGATCGTCGGGGTGCCGCGACGTGAGCTGCTCGGGGCGTGATGGAGTCGAGCGCGGAGGCGGCGCCGCGGCCGGAGTTGGAGCTGTGGGGCGGCATCGAGTGCACCGTCAACCGGGTCGGCGATCGCTATCACGATCAACTCGAACGGACCGGTCATGCCGATCGGTCTGACGACCTCGGTCAGGTCGCCGCGCTCGGGATTCGCCGGCTGCGCTATCCAGTGCTCTGGGAGCGAGTCGCCCCGGAGCACCCGGACCGGCCGGATTGGCGATGGACTGACGTCCGCCTCAGCGATCTTCGATCGCTCGGGATCGCGCCGATCGCGGGGCTCGTCCACCACGGCAGCGGCCCCGTCTACTCGACGCTGCTCGATTCGGACTTCCCCGCGCAGCTGGCCGCCTACGCGGGCCGGGTGGCCGAGCGGTATCCGTGGATCGACGCCTACACCCCGATCAACGAACCCCTGACGACCGCCCGCTTCTGCGGACTCTACGGGCACTGGTACCCCCACGGGAGATCGGACGCGACATTCGTGCGGGCCCTGCTGCAGCAATGCAAAGCGACGGTGCTCGCGATGCGCGCCGTGAGGAAAGTGACTCCATCCGCGCAGCTGGTGCAAACCGACGACGCCGGGAAGACATTCAGCACGCGGGCGCTCACCTATCAAGCGCAGTTCGAGAACGATCGACGCTGGTTGGCCTGGGATCTCCTGTTCGGCGCCGTCGATCGGGCGCATCCACTCTGGCGGTATCTGCGCTCCGCCGGGGCGACGTCGCGGGAACTGGCGTGGTTCCTCGACAATCCCTGTCCGCCGGACATCGTCGGTCTCAACTACTACGTCACGAGCGATCGGTTCCTGGACGACCGATGCCATCTCTACCCTGGGGTGGTCGCCGGTGGAAACGGCCGCGAGCGGTACGTCGACGTCGAGGCCGTGCGCGCGTGCCGCGTTATCTCCGGACACCAGGCGATCCTGAGCGAAGCGTGGCAGCGATACGCGCGGCCGCTCGCGGTCACCGAGCTCCACCTCGGCTCGACCCGCGAAGAGCAGATGCGGTGGATGCTCGAGGCTTGGGACGCCGCCCACAGTGCCCGTCGCGGCGGGGTCGACGTGCGAGCGGTCACCGCGTGGGCGCTCTTCGGCCTCGCCGACTGGGACAGTCTCGTCACGCGTCTCGCTGGCCACTACGAGCCCGGTGCGTTCGACGTCCGCGGACCGTCTCCGCGCATCACCGCGCTCGGGACGCTGTTGACCGATTTGGCCTCCGGCCGCTCGCCGGCACAACCCGTGCTCGATTCCCGAGGCTGGTGGCGCCGGCAGGACCGGCTCTGGGTCGTCCCGCACGCCGACCCCTATCCTCATGGCTTTCCGCCCGCCCCCTCGTCGATGCGCGGCCGCGCGCGCGTCGGCCGCCGGCCGATCCTGATTGCCGGCGGCAATGGCACTCTGGCCATGGCGTTTGCTCGGATCTGCGCGTCCCGCGGCCTGCACTGCGAGCTGTTGCCGCGCGCGCAGTTGGACGTCGCCGAGGCAGGGTCGGTCGACGCGGCCCTCGATCGCCTCCGGCCGTGGGCGGTCGTCAACGCCGCCGGTTACGCGCGCGTGGACGACGCGGAATCGGATGAGCCTCGGTGTCGCCGCGAGAACACGAGTGGTGCACAGCGGCTGGCCGAGGCCTGCGCCCGGCGAAGGCTGCGGCTGATGTGCTTCTCGTCCGACCTGGTGTTCGATGGACACGCCCGGCATCCGTATCGGGAGAGTGACCCCGTGGCGCCGCTGTCCGCATATGGTCGCAGCAAGGCCGACGCGGAAACCGCGGTGCTGGCGACGTGCGGTGACGCGCTCATCGCACGGACCAGCGCGTTCTTCGGTCCCTGGGACGAGGCGAATGCGGTATATCGCGCGGGCGAGGCATTCGCCGCCGGACAGTGGTGGCGCGCACCGACCGATCAGCGCGTGTCGCCGACCTACGTGCCCGATCTGGTGAATGCTTCGCTCGATCTATTGATTGATGGCGCGGACGGGCTCTGGCACCTTGTCAACGACGGAGATGTCAGTTGGGCGGAGCTGGCGCGCCAGGCCGCGTCGGCCATGGGCTACCCGGAGGATCTGGTCGAGGACTGCCTGGCCGCCGATCTCGGCTTGGCCGCGCCTCGGCCGTCCTACAGTGTCCTGGGCACCGAACGCGGCCAACGGCTGCCGGCGCTGGACGATGCGCTGGCGCGCTTTGTGGCCGAGCGTGAACGGCAGCGCCGCCAGCCCTCTAGAGGGTCAGCCGCGTAGCCCGGGTGGCCGGTCGCCGGCAGTTATTGCCCCGCCATGCCTGCGCGGCGGTCCGGTGCCTTCCTAAGACACTCGTTCACCGTTTTCATCAGCAGATCAGGTGTGAACGGCTTCATGATCACGGCGTCGAACAAGTGGTCCTGCTGGGGCAACGCGGTCGGGAGCGAGGTCATCATCACGATCGGGATGCGGCGGAGCGCCTCGTTGTTTCGGATGGCGCCTCCCAGCTCGACGCCGTCCATCACCGGCATCATCCAGTCAGTGATAACGAGGTCGACCGAACGTTCCTGAAGCACCTGCAGGGCGAGCTGCCCGTTGATCGCCAGGGCCACCTCGTATTCGAGCTCGCGCAGCATGTCGCGCAGCATCTCGGCGAGTCCGAACTCGTCGTCAACGATCAGGATCGACCCTTGGGTTGCCACCGCGCTATGCCTCGCCCATCTTGTCGACCGGCTCGGTCGCCACGCCGCCGCCGGAGACCACTTGGGTCTCCGACGCAAACGTATCCAGCAGCCGGATGCCGTGGTCGGTGATCTCCGCGGCGAGCAGGCCCTGCGATTCCGAGACCTCGTGAGCGGTCTCGTCGCTCATGGGCGCGAATCCCGGCTCGAGGTTGACGCGTGCGCGCTGGCGCATGACACTGATCCGAGGTCATGACGGTCAACCGCCCTCTCCGGATTCTGCTGGTGGAAGACCATGAGACCGTGCGCCAGGGCCTCAAACTGCTGATCGACCGCGAATCCGATCTCGAGGTCGTGGCCGAGGCCAGCGACGGCGCCCAGGCGCTCGACCCGGACCTGCTGGCGCGCGTCGACGTCGTGGTCATGGACGGCTCGATGCCGGGCATGAGCGGCATCGTCGCCACTCGAAGGCTGAAGGAGCTCCGGCCGGACCTCCCGGTTGTGAGTCTGACACGCCACGCCGACCAGACCTTTCTCGAGGAACTGCTGCGGGCCGGCGTTTCCGCTACGTGCTCAACCAGAGTCCCCACAGCGAGCTGTTTCGCGCCATCCGCGCCGCAGCCGTCGGCCAGCAATACGCCGATCCCGCGCTGACCCACCACTTGGCCGCGCCCTCCGCCGCCCACCAGCGGAAGCGCAGCGGCGCGTCGATGATTACTGAGCGCGAGTCCGAAGTGCTCCGTCTGGTGGCGCAGGGCTACAGCAACAAGGAGATTGCGGCGCGGCTCGAGCTCAGCACCAAGACCATCGAGTGAACAAGCCAACGCTGCGCAAGATCGGTCTCAGCGGCCGCATCGACCTCCTCCGCTACGCCCTCCATCAAAGCTGGTTGCAGGAGGGCTGATCGCCGCTGGTCCGATTCTAGAAGCATCTGTCTGGCGAACGCTATTAGGGCCGACCCTAGTCTCACCGTTCCGATCCTCCCAATCGTTTCAAGCGGGGCCGCATGCTACAAATTGCTGGTTCTCGCAGCGTCCGCCACGCCTCGCTTCCGGCGACGGCTCGGCTCCGCGTCATTGTTAAACGACGAGTCCCTCGGGGGGGTTATGACGAATACGGCTGCGCTCGAAGCGAACGACTTCAGCGTCAACGATGCCGGCGTCACCTGGGTGGTGACGGATCTCTACGGCATGTTGCTCGAGGCGAGCCGCGAGGCGGCGGACATGCTCACCTGAGCGTCACCGGCCTGCGCAGCCGCCAGCTGCTCGTGTTTTTCGATGGCGAGCGCGAGCATTGGCGCCAGGCCCTGCGCGCCGCAGCCGCCGCCTGATGGTCGATCGCGAGGGCTCAGTGCGTCCGAGGGACAAGCGTCCGGTGCATGTCCGAGCGGAAATCACCAAAGCGCCGGATTGGTGTGATGGTGACGCCCTGCTCTGGACATTCACCGAACCGGAGTCGCGCTAGGCACCGGCCCGGAGCCGGTTGTCACGGCTCGAGCTCGTCAAAATCCTCCTCGAAGTCATTGTCGTCGGCGTCTTCCGGGTCCTCCGCCTTGTCCCCGGCGCGGTTCGAGATTCCCTGCTCTCCTTCTGGCACGCCGGTGTCGCCGTCTCCCGTGTCGCCGAGGGGCTCGGCTTTTTCGTCGTCGAGATTGGTCGTCGTCCTGTCCGTCATGAACCCTCCGGCCCTGATGGAGCAACCGTCGTGCCCGTCGGAGAAGCAGTCGAGGAGGGCGGATACTGACCGGCGGTTGCTATTTGTTCGCTTATGATGAGGCCACCCGATCGGAACCAGACCGCTGCAGCGCGAGCCAGACGACTGGAAAATCGATGAATCGATGACCGACGCGGCAGCGGTCATTCCTCGAGACGTTGTGCCGGGAGACCGGTGAGGCATTCGACGACTCGTTGTCGAATGCAGAGGTCTGCAAGTGCATCGACGAACTTCGGGAACGCTCGCCGCGTCGCGAACGACTGACTTGACATCACACTGCGGAGAATGGAGTCAGTCCTCCAGCAGCTGGATCGGTATCGCTCGCACGTGGATGGTGTCCTGCCGGAAGCGCTCCGCGAGCTTGGCGGCGTACGTCGTCCACCAAACTCGATCAAAATCGGCGGTCACCACTTCTACCATCACCACGTCGTCCCGCTCGGTTCGCCCGTCTGGCGCCGTCCATATACCCGATGCGGGTGCTCGCACGTAGGCGGTCAACCCATCGAACCTCTCAGCCAGTTCCTTATAGGTGTCGGCAAGAGCGGCCGCGGCGGGTGCAGGCACGGCCCCTGGGACTGACGTCGGTATCAGGAGTTGCATCAAGACCATGGCGTGAACTGCCGCCGAGCAACACTACTGCCATTGGTCCGTTCGCTGAAGGACAGCATGCTCATCGCAACCTTCACATCATCGAAGTTGATCGTCCGCGCTTGGATTCGTCGCCCACCTGGCAACCGGCATGACCGTAATCGAGTGGAGGCGCCAGCCCAACGTCGTCAAATCCTGGCGAGCGGATTCGATCCTGGCGACGAGCGCGTTGCCGTCCGCGCGGGAGTGCCCGAAGGGATACCGCTCGTCGGGCGGCTGCAGTTCCCGACGTAGTGCCCCGAGCAAGGCCATCGACGGGACGATCGACAGGAAGTCGGTGACCCACGCCGTCTTCATCGTCTGCGAACTGCCGGTGGTGAGGTAGAGCACGACGCCGGTCAACGTGATCAGGAGGATCGAGCGGCGCGCATACCGGGCGGCCAGCCTCCGCCCCTCCTGCTGCTCCGGGGGGAACTCGAACTCGACCTTGGCCGTCACCCGGACACCGCCGAGACCGCCGCGCACAGCTCCTCGCGATGAGTCGTGATAGGGCGCACCCGAAGGAAGGCGTGAATGATCCGGGTTCGCGGGTCGTATCTGCTGAATCCACGTTGCCCCGCTCCACCAGATGGTCGACCTTGTGGCTGCCGACATCGCCAATTCCTTCCCGACCTAAGTCGTACCCCGCCGAAAGCCGCCGGAGTTGATCTTGCAGCCTGTGAGATTGGAGACCATCGTCGATCCCTGGAGGTTCACTTGAAACAGACCCATCTCGCTGCAGTTCTTCTATCAACGAGTTTCGCACTGGTATTTCCGACCATCGCATCAGCACGGCAGCAGCGCAGCTCGACACCCGAGAGTCCGGCCGCGCTCGCGCCCGTGGCGGTCGACCAGCAGAGCAACGTGCCCGCCGACGCGCGGCAGGCGGAGGACGCCGTGGAGCGGGCCGTCCGACGTTTTCGGATCGGGGCTGAGGGCGGCGTGGGCCTCGATCCCGAACTCATCATGTTCGGCGCGCACGGAGCCTTCGGGCCCCTCTTTCGCCGGAATGTGGAGTTCCGGCCGGGCATCGAGATCGGAATCGGCGAGGTGACCACGACGCTCGGAGTCAATCTAGACGTCCTCTACACGTTACCGGGTGGCGCCCGCGGCGCCGGTTGGACGCCATACGTCGGCGCCGGTCCGAACTTCGCGCTGAGTCACCGAGGTTTCGAGTCAAACGAGACTGAGGACGATCAGAACCGATTCGACTTCAGCGACACCGATTTCGAAGGCGGCTTGAATTTCATCGCCGGGGCGCGTCGCCGCAACGGGATGTTCCTCGAGATGAAAGCGACCGCCTACGGGGTCTCGAACGTGCGGCTGCTGGTCGGCTTCAACTTCTAACTTCGATCAGTCCGGAGTGTGCTGCGTCGGTCGAACGCCGACGGACAGCAAGGGGGGATTGTGACTCATAGCCACAGCGACGTCTGACATTCCGCCAATCGTCCTCATCGTCGGCACAGATGACAGCGCGTCACAGTACGGTGCAGTCCTCAGCAGCCACGGCTACTGGGTCGCCAACGCCGCGAGCGAACCGGAAGCGTTGGAATGCGCGCACGATCAGGGACTTAACCTGCCTAGCAGCGAGGTGAATACCGTTGGCAGGGGGCTCGCATTAGCGACAGCATGCAACAGGTCCCTCTCCCCGCCACCAGCCGCGTTGACCTCGACGAGCACGAGCCGACTCACCCCGTCCGGCCAGATGTCGCGGTGCGTCGGGTCGTGCTCGCGAACGTTGTCTGGCTTGGATCCACAACGTCATCGGACTGGGTTCTGGTGGACGCCGGCGTGCCTGGAAGCGGGGCCGTGATTGCTCGCACCAGCGAGGAGCGCTTCGATACCCCGCCAGCCGCGATCGTCCTGACGCACGGCCACTTCGATCATGTCGGTGCGTTGATGGCGTTGGCCGACAAGTGGGACGTGCCCATCTATGCCCACGAGCTGGCACGTTTCCCTCTGGCGTCCATCCGACCACACGCTCATCGCCGGTGACGCGGTGATTACGACCCGACAGGAGTCCGCTTACGCCGTCATGACGCAGACACCGGAGATGCACGGGCCACCGGCGTATTTCACGCAGGATTGGACCTCGGCCGCGCGGTCGGTCAGGACGTTGGCGGCACTCGAACCGGAGCTCCTGGTGACGGGCCATGGTCACACCATGAAAGGAGAGGAGATGCGCGTGGCGCTTCGTACGCTCGCCCGAGATTTCTCAATGCTCGCCCTTCCGCGGGATGGTGTGTATGTCAGCCGGCCCGCGACCGCCTGCGATGGCTCGGCATATCCGGCCCCGAGCGCGCAACCCGAGTAACGATTCCTTCACGCGTCGTATAGCCGGTTCCCACCGCGCGTGTGAAATCGCGGACGGCCCTGGCGTACGTCGATCTCTGCGCGCGGGCAAAGCCGTCCAAACGCCCGAATTCGGCGGGCCCGGCCGCCACCCGCGTCGGCACGGTTGGTGCTGAATAGAGATCATTGGCGGGTGTCGAAGTCAGCTTCCGTCTCTCCACCGTGTCAGGGGCACGTGCTGGCCCATCCTTCGACCCCGCCTCCCACACCGATCACAGGAGGCAGGCATGAAACGTCAATTCATCTTCGGTACGATGCTGAGCGCGGCGCTCGCGGTTGGAGTGTCCGGGCAGCAGCCGACGACCGGAAGCGGCTCGAGCGGCAGCGGACAGGGCGGACAGACAGGATCGAGTACTGCGCGTTCGGATAGCCAGCGCGGTCAGGTCACGGTGACCGGCTGCCTGCAGCCGGCGAGCGGGGCCGGTTCCGGCAGCGGCGCCGGCAGCACCAGTTCCACAAGCAATTCGGGCGGCGGGTCAGGCTCATTCATCCTGACGCAGGCGTCGGCCGGCGGCTCGGGAGGTATGGCCAGCGGCGCGTCGCGCGGCACCGGGACGAGCGGCTCGGGCTCGACGAGTTCTGCGGGCGCCGGGTCGACGGGCTCCGGGTCCGCGGGCCCTGGGTCTACGGGCGCCAGTTCCACCGGCAGCGCGTCGGCGGTAACCAGTGGGTCCACCTATCGACTGATGGGCGGAGAAGACCAGAACCTGAAGCAGTACGTCGGACAGCGGGTCGAGGTCATTGGCACGATGGCGGGCGGCAGCTCGAGCACTGGGGGCGCGTCGTCTTCGGGCACTGGGACGTCGGGAACCGGCACGACCGGCGGCAGCACCGGAACGGGGAGTGGCGCGGGAACGGCGACCGGCGCGGGAACCGGAACGGGGATTGGCGCAGGAACGGGCACCAGCGCAGGAACAGGCGCCGGAAGTGGCAGCGGTATGGGGTCGACCAGCGCGACCAGCGGTTCGGGGATGTCGGGGCCGGCGCTGACAGTTTCGTCGGTCCGCGCGATCGGCGGAAGCTGCAGTCAGTAGACAGCGGCGGTTGACGGCGGGCAGGCGGAGGCGCCCTCCGCCCGCCCCGCCACTACACTCCTCCATCGAGACATGCGTGCCTCGATTGAATGTTCGGCGTTCGCCGAGCGTATGGGCTGACTCCGCGCCGAACGGCGCGCGGGCTGAGAAGATCGACCCCCATTCTGACTAGACAACTCTCCCTCCAAATCACCGATAGATGCCCATCGTCGATGGGTGACATCTTGCAGTCAGGTAGCCACACACACTCCAAGGGGACGACCAAATGGAATCACTCAACACACAGAGCGGTGACGGCAGCATGGGCCGTGATGTTCTGAACATCGTTCGCGACACCGCAACGTCTCAACTCTCCTCCCAGAAAGACAGGGCCACGAACGGCCTCGGCAGTCTCGCACGGGCGGTGCGGCAAAGCACGCAATCGCTCCGCGACAATCAGCAGGACACCGTGGCGCAATACGTCGAACAGGCCGCGGACCGCATCGAGCAGTTCTCCAGCCGGTTGCGTGACCGCGACCTCGGCGACCTCATGCGCGACGCGGACCGATTCGCACGGCGACAGCCGGCAATCTTCATCGGCGCCGCGTTCATGGTGGGGGTCCTGGCCGCCCGTTTCTTCAAGAGCTCCGGCAACGGCAGCGACCGCACGCAGTCCGTTGGACAGGCCCCGCAGGTTGGAGCCCGCACCTCTTCGCCGGCAGCGCGGCCGGACGGCCACACCGCCACGACGTGGTCTTCCACGGAGGGGCTGTAGTGGCGGCGAGGCCCGAAGAGCGCTCGATTGGAGAGCTCTTCGCGGAGCTATCACGCGAAACCGGCACTCTAGTTCGCAAGGAACTCGAGCTCGCCACCACAGAAATGACCGCCAAGGCGCGGATTGCGGGAGCCCATCTGGGAACGGTGGCCGTCGGAGGCGCCTTGGCCCATGCCGCACTCCTGGTGCTGCTGGGGGCAGTCGTGATTGGCCTGGCGCAGCTCGGCATCGAGCCGTGGCTGTCCGCGCTGATTGTCGCGATTGTCACCGGGGCGGTCGGCTATGTGCTCGTCCAGAAGGGACTGGCGAACCTGCGGCGCACCAACGTCACCCCGACCAACACCATCGAATCGCTCAAGGAGACCGCCACATGGACCACCAGAACCCCGGCCTGAATACCGACACCGCAGGAGAGCAGCGAACCCGAGAGCTCCGCGCGGAAATCGATCGGACGCGCGAAGACCTGTCGGAGACCGTCAACGCCATCCAGGACCGGCTTCGTCCCTCGACGGTGGCATCACATGCCGCCGAATCGGTCAAGCACGCGGCCATGTCGAAGGTTCGCAATGTTGCCGACTCGGATTCGGTGAGCTACATGGCCGCGAACCCGGTTCCCATGACGATGGTCGCGATTGGCGTCGCCGGTCTCGCGTGGCTGGCCACCGCTGGACGTCCGGCGCAGCGGTCCCGCCCACACGCGCGGCGCGATTACTCCACCCTCGAACGCGACTGGAGCACGGCCTCGAAGTCGGCGTTGGAACGCGAGTCCTCCTCCGGCTATGACGACGACGCCACCGTGTCGACACCCGGCCGCTCGTACGCGTCTTCGAATCGGGCGGGGAGATCTGGAGACTCGGCGTATGGGACGGGAGCAACTGACGACAATGGCGTCGGGTATGGGACGCGGCGCCGCTCGCAGGGCTCAGGACAGGCCTATCTGCAACGGGCGTGGCGCCAGAATCCTCTGATGCTCGGCGTCGCGGCGGCGGTGGCAGGCGCCGTGGTGGGCCTCGGCGTTCCTGAGACCGAGCGCGAGAACGAGCTGATGGGCGAGACCCGCGACCGAATGCTTGATTCAGTGCAGGATACGGTGCGGGACAAGGTCGATCAGGTGCAGCAGGTGGCCACCACCGCATTGAGCAGCGTGCAGGAGGCGGCGAAGGACGCCATCGGTCTGGACAAGACACACGAGAGCCAGGAAGGCGCCGGCCAAGGGCCCGGGGCCTGACGAACAGGAGCGTGCCGTGCGCTCGCCGGAGACGGGCGAGGCCCGGCACGGGTCCAGACGCAGGCGACGCGGGCGGATCAGTCTTTCGAGCGGTAAGCGATTTCCCTCGACGTCCACTAGTGCCCGCGTGTTCCTGCTGGTTGAATGCCGACAGGACCAAGCGCCCCCGCTCGCAAAAGGGACGGAACGCCGTATCTGATTCCGCACTCTGCGACAGTCTCCGCGCGGACAGTGACCCGAGAAACGGGGGGGCGCCACATGGCAAAGGCATGAGGCGAGCGGGGTCGTTGGGGGGGCCACAGGACAACGCGGTGCTACAGGAGCACGCGGGGCCACAGCGGAACGCGGGACCACAGGGGAACGCGGTCCGCGGGGGCCACCGGTCCCCGCCTCAATCGCGCCGATGTCCTCGCGATGGTTGACGACCAATTCGTCGAAATCCGCAAAGAGATGGCGCTACAGCTGCAGCGCATGGCCCAGATGCAAGTGCAAATTGGACCAGATCGCTGCCGACCGCTAGCCGTTGACCGAAGCGTGCTTCAGCGAACCGACCGCTGCGTGTTCCAAATCGAGCCGGTTGTGCGGCTGAGGCACGAGCTGACCGGCAGCGGTGCCAATCTCATCGACCTCTTGGCCGCCTCTATTTCAGCGCCCCGAACCGGGTTCAGTCTAGTGTCGCTCACTAGCTCGTATGGCTTCCGTTCGGACGGCGTTTAACTCCGACGCACCTCGGCCGAAGCCCCGTCGCGCGCATTCGCAGTGGCGGCTTGGCAGGTGGTTACCGGTTCAGTGCTCGCGGCTGGTCCAGGCTCGCGGCGACGATGAGGGGGATTTGCGCATCGAGCCACTCCGCCATGTCTTCGTCCTCGCCCCGATTGAGGCGACAGAGCCTTGCCACTTCAAACGCGGCGGCGTGCTCTGCGGCGGCGATCAGTGCGGTGTACGCCGCGACTTCGAACTGTTCGGCCGCAAAATCCGCGATTACCTTCGTGGCGAGTGGGTCGCCGAACAGACGCCCGGTGATGTTCTTGGCGAGGTCCGCCAGCGCCTCGGACCTGGCCAGTACGGACAACGGCTCACTGCCGAGAGCGCGAAGTGCTTGCGCCACCCGTTCGACGTGTTGTTCGGTCTCGCGAACATGCGACTCGTACCGTACCCGTGCGTCTGGGCTTTGTCGCGTGTCGTCGGCTTGTCGCCGAAGGATTGGCAATGAGCGCTCTTCCATAGCGTGAGCGTCGTGCAGCCACGCGACCAACATCTGCTTGTGCATCGACCCCCCATTCATTCGACGCAAAGGCTGCATGGAGGGTGCCGCCGTCGCATCGCTAGCAGGCCCGTTTCTATCCGGCAGGCTCGACGACCGCAAACATCTCAGGCATGCGGATTGCTGCCGCGGTTCGCATGACATCGACGACTCTCGAGGATCCGCAGCCGATTGATCCCAAGGCCCAGGGGCCGAGTCCCGAGTACCCGCAGGCGCCGATCGATCCCCCCGGACTGGATTCGCAGATGACGCCGCGCGCCGATCACGGCGAGCATTCGTATAAAGGCCTCGGCCGCCTGACCGAGACCGTAGCCTTGATCACTGGCGGCGACAGCGGCATCGGCCGCGCCGTGGCCATCGCCTTCGCTCGCGAAGGCGCCGACGTGGCGATCAGCTACTTGCCCGAAGAAGAAGACGATGCGCGGGAGACGAAGCGCTGGGTCGAAGAGGCAGGCCGCCGCATCCTGCTGCTGCCCGGAGACATCCAGGACGAAGCGCACTGTGTCTCTATGGTTGACCGTGTCGTCGATGAATTTGGCCGGCTCGACAGCCTGGTCAACAACGCCGCGTACCAGCGCACGTATGAGGCGCTCGAACAGGTCCCGAGCGACGAGTTCGAGCGGACCTTCCGCACCAACGTTTACGCGATGTTCTGGCTCTGCCGCGCCGCGCTTCCGCGAATGACGGCGGGCAACACCATCATCAACACCGCATCGATTCAGTCCTACGACCCGAGTGCGCACCTGGTCGCCTATGCGCCGACCAAGGCCGCGATCGTCAGTTTCACCAAGGCCCTCGCGCCGATGGCGATGAAGAAAGGTGTGCGCGTCAACGCGGTGGCGCCGGGCCCGGTCTGGACCCCCCTGATCCCGTCGACGATGCCCGCCGAGAAGGTGAAGACATTCGGCGCCGATACCGCGTTCGGCCGCGCCGCCCAGCCGGTCGAGATCGCGCCGCTGTTCGTGTTCCTGGCGTCCGGCGAGTCACGCTTCGTGACCGGAGAGGTCTACGGCGCGACCGGCGGACAGAGTCCGTTTTAACCACCGTTCCACAGGAGACATTCCATGGCCGAGCAATCGATCGTGCCACGCGCAGGGTTGTCGGCGCCTATCTCTCCCGCCGCACACGCCGTGCTCGACTACGCGGTCGCGGCGACGTTTTTCGGCGTCGGGGCCTGGCTGATGCGTCGGCACCGGGCCGCCGCATCGCTGGCGTTCGCCAACGGCGCGATGGTGGCGGGCATGTCGATGCTGACCGATTACCCCGGGGGCGTCGTCCGCGTGCTGCCATTCCGCGGTCATCGGACCGGCGACGTGCTGCAGGCGGCATTTGCCGGCTTGGGGCCCGCCCTCTTCGGCTTTGCCGGCGACGACGAAGCCAAGTTCTTTTACGCGCAGGCCGCGAGCGAGGCGGCGGTGATCGCCGGCACCGACTGGGACGCGGCCTGACCCCGGCAAATCAGGAATTCAGCGGATCCTGAACGCCTGATGACCGATCAGCCGACCCGCATGCCGTGTGGGAGTAGGTAGCCGCATGGGCGCCTTTCCATTGGGCCTGGGCCTCTGGCCGGACGGTCAATGACCCGCTATGCGCCAGACGATGAGGAGCACGACGAGAAAGTGCAGGCGGGAGACGAGCACATTCCGGAAGGGGAATTTATCGATGCGTGGTCTATGTCTGCACCTGCATCAGGCGGCCCCGCCTCTGTGGGTGGCCGGTCCACGTCTTCACGGTCCGGCGCCAACGTCAGATCCCGCCGGCAGCAGCAGACGAAGGCTGAAAGAGAAGCTCGAGCCGCTACCAGGAATACTCTGCACTTGAATCGCGGTGCCGTACAACGCGAGCAAGCGGCGAGTGATGGTCAGGCCGAGCCCCGTCCCGCCGAACTTGATCGCCGTCTCGTTGCTGGCCTGGGTGAATTCGCTGAAAATGCGGTCGACGGCATCTGAGGCGATGCCGACGCCGGTGTCCTGTACCGCGAACGACAAGGTCGCGGCATCGGTGCCGAGTTCCTTCGTGGCAACGGTGACCGTGACCGACCCTTCATTGGTGAACTTCACCGCGTTACCGATCAGGTTCGACAGAATCTGCCGCAGTGCCACCGGATCACCGATCAGCGAAGGAGGCACGTCTGCGGCGACGTGTGAACGCACTTCCAGCCCTCTTTCGCGCGCGGCCGGTTCAAAGGTGGACACCACGTCGTCCACCAGCAACTGGACGGATAGCGGTGTTTCGGCTAGCGCGAAGGTGCTCGACTCGGCCTTGCTCAACTCAAGCACGCGATTGAGCAGGTTCAGCATGTTCTCCGACGAGGACTTGAGAAGCCGCACGAAACGACGCTGCGGCTCCGCCAGATCGCTGCGGTCGAGCAGTTGCACCACACCCATGACCGCATTCAGGGGATTGCGGATGTCATGGCTCAACATCTCGATCAGATGTGCTTTGTCTTTGGCGACCTGTTCCGCCTTTCGCCGGGCCACCAGCAACTCACGCTCGTATCGGCGGCGGTGCGTCACGTCGACAAGGGTGATGCGGTTGAACAGGGGAGTGCCATCCCGCTCACGTTTCTGGCGCGTGTTCAGGAGAACGGGAATCGTCAGACCGTCGGTACGAACGACCTCCAGTGCGATCTCGTTGGCAAACCCCTGCATCCGCAACAGCGGCGCGTAGTGCGTCTCGTAATAGATCCGTGAGCCGATGGCCAGCAGGGTCTGGAATTTTATTCCTCCGAGCAAGGCCTCACGCGACGCGCCCACCCATTCGACGAACGTCCGGTTGACTCTAACAATCGTTCCGTCCGGCAGTGTAGACAAATACCCGCACGGGGCATGCTCGTAGAGCTCCTCCGCGCTCTCGTCCAGCAACAGGTCGACACGCGGTCTGGAATCATCATGGGCGCTCACGCCAGGGACTCGATGAATGCGCGAATCTCCTCGATAGTCTCCTCAGGGGCACTGAGATTCGGACAGTGGCCGGTCGCCTTCATGACGACGAGGCGACTGCCACGCAGGTGGCGATGCACGTATTCGCCCACCGAGTTGGGCGCGATCACGTCGTCCGAACATTGCAACACCAGCGACGGCGTCTCGACGAAGCGAAGATCGTCGCGGTTGTCGGACAGAAAGGTCACCCGGGCGAAGTGGGACGCAATCTCCGGGTCAGCCCGGCAAAAGCTGTTGGTGAGCTCCTCGCCCAGCTCTGGGCGCGCCGAATTCCCCATGACCGCCGGTGCCATCGAACTCGACCAGCCCAGATAATTACTGTCCAGCGAGGTGAGGAGATCTTCGATGTCCTGCTTCGAAAATCCTCCCGCATAGTCGGCGTCGTTCAGGTACCGGGGAGACGGCCCCACCAGAACCAGCGCCTTGAACCGGGCAGGCTCCCGTTTGGCGGCAAGCACGCCGACCATGGCGCTCACGGAGTGACCGACGAAGATCACGTTAGCGAGTTGCAGCTCGCGACAGATTTCGAGGACATCGGTGGCGTAACCGTCGAGCGTTCCGTACTTGCGGCGATCGTAGGCGGAGAGGTCGGAGCGTCCCGCGCCGACGTGGTCGAACAGGACGACGCGGTGCGTGTCCTGAAAGGCCGGGACGATCAGTCGCCACATGTTCTGGTCGCAACCGAACCCGTGGGCGAACAGCACGGGGGGCTCACCATCGCCGGCGGTGTTGACATTGTTCCGGCGCCGGACATCCGGAGGGTTGGGAGCAGCACCAGACATTTCTCGATCTTGAACGAGCCGCACGGCAGATGCAACGGCGTCCGAGTCGCTGCGCTGCTGACGTGCCCCATTCGCGCGACGTGCCGCGAGGTATCAGCTCGGCTGTTCCATCGACTACGAGCAGGTGCAGGCTGATGCGAGGATCCCGCACGCCAGCATGACATTTGCTGTTCGAGAACGTGCAAGCTGCCTTTGTCCCGTCCCGTATAACTACTTCTCACCAGCCGTGTGAATCGCATACGGCTGGTCATCCTCCTCATTGCCTCGAGACGCCGGACTATTGCGTGCGCACAACCGCATGGCGTCGGCACAGTTGGTGCTGAGCACAGCGCAGAGGCGTCACGGTCAGCTCCGCCCATATCACCTGGGATTCATGTCTTCAACCTTGCCTCATTGCACACAGGTCCGACCGAACTGGAATCGTAGAACCGTGCAGCGAGCACGCCCATAAATGGCGACGGTGAAGGCCGCGAACGTCTCGACGTGTCAGGTCCTGTGGCATGCGTGCCGCCCTGATTCGCTGGCAGTCACGGCGATGCTCACGTCCACACCGACGGGCCAGTATGAGGTGCTGGTCACATTTGGCACGGTAGCGCAGCAGCGCGTGTCGTTTTCGACCCCCGTGGCGGCGGTCGAACGCGCCGAGCGTCTCCTGACGCAATTGGAAATGCGCGGCTATCAGCGACAGCGCCGCGACAAGAGGACTACGCGCGCAGTTGCTGAGCGCGGCACCGTCGTCCTCTCCTGCGGATGAGAATCACGCCGTCCTGCCCACGTGTCGGCGCCGACGCGACGCCTACCACAAGCGCCGCCCCTTGCCCCACAGCGCTTCAACTGAGCATGTCAATTGCAGCACTCGAAGCACCTCGTGCGTCCGCGTGCCTGCGGCGCGTTTTTCAGGAGACAGCAATGAAACAGTTGATCGGGGCTCTGTCACTGGCCTGTTGGGTCGTTGCCACGCCGCTCGCGGGCCAGACGGTGCCGCCGGCCGGCCCCGGGGAAGCCGTTACGCCGGGAAGTCATGCGAGCGGCGGACAACCAGCGAAGGGGACTGCGGCCGCCGATGCGATGTTTATCCGCACCGCAGCGATGGACGGAATGGCTGAGGTCGAGCATGGCCGCCTTGCCGCACAGCATGCGGCCAACGACGAAGTGAAGCAGTTCGCCCAACGGATGGTTGACGACCACAGCAAGGCGGGAGACGAACTCAAAGGATTGGCATCGCAGAAGAACGTGACGCTTCCGGCTGGGCTCGATGCGAAGCACCAGGCGATGCAGGACAAGTTGTCGAACATGAAGGGGACTGCGTTCGATCGAGCCTATATGGCGCACATGGTCACCGCGCACCAGCAGGCGGTCGCCTTGTTTCAAAAGGAAGCGAGCGGCGGCAAGGACGCGGACGCCAAGGCATGGGCGGCGAAAACACTGCCAACGCTGCAGGAGCACCTGAAGATGGCGCGCGGTATCAACGCCAAGGTCATGGGGCCCCAGAAAACGGAGGGCGCAAGACCAAAGTAGGCCAGCATTTCAGTGCCTCTTCACTTACTGGTGCAGAGCGGGAGGAATCCGATGTTGCATGTCATCAAGAGCATTACTATCAATCGTCCGCGTCCGGAGGTCTATGAATTCTGGCGCGACCTCCAGCATCTGCCCACCTTCATGATCCACCTCGAGGCGGTAATACCCAGCGGCAACAAGCGCTCGCATTGGGTCGCCAAGGCCCCCGGCGGTCGCGTGGAATGGGACGCTGAGATCATCGAGGATCGGGCGGACGAGATCATTGCCTGGCGGTCGCTCGAGGGAAGCGAGGTGCCTAATGGAGGTTCGGTCCGGTTCACGGACGCGCCCGCCGATCGGGGCACGGAGGTGCACGTGGATCTGCATTACGACCCACCGGCCGGCAGCGCGGGTGCGATGGTGGCGAAGCTGTTCGGGGAGGAACCCGGCCAGCAACTGCGCGACGATCTTCGCCGGTTCAAGCAGGTGATGGAGACAGGAGAAGTGGTGCGCTCGGACGGCAGCCTCGAGGGTGCAGGCCAGGGCGCCGCCAAACAGCGTCCGGCCCAGGCAGCGGAAGCGGCGGTGCGCTCATGAAGGCGACATGCTGGATGGGCAAACGGAACGTCGAAGTGCGCGATGTTCCTGAGCCCAAGATTCTGAACCAGACCGACGCGATCGTCCGGATTACGTCGACCGCCATCTGCGGATCCGATCTCCATCTCTACAATGGGTTCGTCCAGCCGATGATGAAGGGGGACGTCCTCGGCCACGAATTCATGGGCGAAGTGGTCGAGGTCGGCCGTCGCGTCGAAACGCTCAAGGTCGGCGATCGCGTGGTCGTCCCCTTCACCATTGCGTGCGGCAACTGCTGGCAGTGCCGTCACGACAACTGGTCACTCTGCGAGAACTCGAATCCGAATGCGGCGCTGGCCGAGGAGGCGCTCGGCCATGCGGCGTCGGGCGCGTTCGGCTATTCCCATCTCACCGGCGGGTTCGCCGGCGGGCAGGCGGAGTTTGCCCGCGTGCCCTTTGCCGACGTGGGGCCGCTCAAGATCGAGAACGGTTTTTCAGACGAGCAGGTGCTGTTTCTGTCGGACATCCTGCCGACCGGCTACATGGGCGCCGAGATGTGTGACATCAAGCCCGGTGACACCGTGGCAGTCTGGGGCTGCGGTCCCGTGGGGCTGTTTGCCATCATGAGCGCCTACCTGCTGGGGGCTGAGCGCGTCATCGCCATCGATCGATTCGAGTATCGGCTGGCCATGGCCCGCGACAAGTGCCGAGCCGAAACCGTGAACTACGAGACGGTCAATAGCGTTAGCGAGACGCTGATCGAGATGACCGCCGGGCGAGGGCCGGACGCGTGCATCGACGCTGTGGGGCTCGAAGCACACGGCCATGGGCCGGCCTATCTGTACGACCGCACGAAGCAGGCGGTGGGGCTGGAGACGGACCGACCAATCGCTCTGCGGGAGGCCATTACGGCCTGTCGCAATGGCGGGACTATTTCGGTGATCGGCGTCTACGGCGGGCTGGTTGACAAGTTTCCGCTCGGCACCATCATGAACCGCTCACTGACCATCAAGAGCGGCCAGTGCCACGTGCACCGGTACATGCGACCGCTGCTGGAACGCATCGAGAACGGCGAGATTGATCCGACCGTGGTGATCACCCACCGCATGCCGCTCAGCGACGCGGCCAAAGGCTATGACATTTTCCTGAACAAGGAAGACAACTGCGAGAAGGTGGTGCTTCACGCCTAAGTGGTGCCCCACCATGCCGCGACAAGACGACGACCTGATGACCGGGACGCCGCCAGCGACGCGCACCGCACGTTGACGTCAACCGCCGGTCGCTGCGCGGGCGTTCTCAAAATTGCCACCAGGCAGCGACCGGGACGGCAGGGGCATGCAACCGCCGCAGGCGTTGACGCGAGCGGATCAGGATGCGGCTGTCCAGGCTGGAACGGTCGTGTATCGGTCGCAGCCGGTGGCTGGGGACCGGAGCCCACTACGCCTTTGGCGCAGCGCTTGGGGTCATTTACGCGATCGGGTCGAACCGCGCGCCGGCGCTGCGGACGGGATGGGGTGTGCTTTACGGCAGCTTCGTTTGGGCCATCGCCGACGAAGGTGCGATGCCCGCGCTGGGGCTCTCGCGCGGACCACGTGAGTTGCCGGTGGGGGTGCACGCCTACGCGCTGGCGGGACACTGGGCGTATGGGGCGGCGCTCGAAGGATCCATGCGTCTCCTGACCCGAAGCTGACGCCGCTTGTTGGAGCTAATCCACGGATGGAGGCCTTCGTGCGCGCACACGTGATGACCGGACTCGCAGTGGCATTGTTGGTCCCGGCGATCCCGCCTGTTCCCGAGGCGCGGACCCCCAGGTTCGCGACGCGTCACAGGGGACGCCGTCGCCGACGCCCCTCGAACGGGTGCGCCGATCTTCCCACCGCGGCCACTCTCGAGAAGCTGCTGAGGGACGCGCCCAGAACGGCGATGCCGGCGGTCTCAACCACGGCAACGCCATGTGGGGCGCCATCCCACTGGGTGTATGGAGCGACGCTCGAAGGAAGTCATGCGATCGGCGACCCTCCACTCGCATCGTTGAAGCGCAGGACGGCGCAGACCAGCGCCGCGACCGCCCTTCCACGGCCCGCACGAACCACATGCAACGTTGGCCGGCCGCCCAAAGCGGCCGGCCTCATCAGCGCGCTCGCGGTCGAGCCCCACGGTCATGCTTCGGCGCCGCACCACGCGCGAATCCAGCATCGGATCGGAGTGAATGGCCGTGACCGAGAACAGCACGCTGCCTGAACGACGGCCCACCGGGATTGCCGGGCTCGACCGCATCCTCGAAGGTGGGCTCCTGGTCGCCGGCGTCTACATCGTCCAAGGACCGCCCGGCGCAGGCAAGACGATCCTGGCCAATCAAACGTGCTTTCACCACGCGCCCGACCGGTGGCCACGCCGTCTACGTGACGCTGCTTGCCGAATCGCATTCCCGGATGTTCGCGCATCTGCGGCGGATGGCGTTCTTCGACGAGGCGGCCATCCCGGACCGCGTCTACTACATCGGCGGTTACAGCGCGCTCGAGTCCAACGGCCTGGACGCGCTGGTCACGCTGATTCGCGGCGCCATCCAGAAGCACAACGCCACGCTGCTGGTCGTCGACGGCCTCGTCTCCGCCCAGGAATCGTCGCCGACCGATCGGGAGTTCAAGAAGTTCCTCCACGAGATTCAGACGCTGGCCGATCTGACCGCCTGCACGGTGCTGCTCCTGACCAATGCTCAGCGCGCCAGCGGATTTTTCCCGGAGCACACCATGGTCGACGGCGTGCTGCACCTCACCGACGAACTGTCCGAGTTGCGGCCGCTGCGGCACATCCGCGTGCTGAAGCTGCGCGGCAGCGCGCCCGTCCGCGGGCTCCATTCTGTTCGCATCACCGATCAGGGCCTCGAGGTGCTGGCCGAGAATCGAAACCCGGTTTCCCACGCGGTCCGTCAACGAGGCGCCCGTCGCCGCCGGGCCGAAGCTGCGCGTTCGGACTTGCCGAGCTCGACGAGCATGCTGCGCGGCGGCGTGCGGCCCGGCTCGATCACCATGCTGCTCGGGTCGTCAGGCAGCGGCAAGACCGCTGCTCGGGATGCAGTTTCTCTCCGAGGGCGTCAAGCGCGGCGAACGCGTCGCTGTATTTCGGATTCTATCGAGCGGCCCGAGGCGATCCTGGCGAAATGCCAGCGCGTCGGCATCGGCGGGCTGCAGGAAGGCGTCGAGCGCGGCACAGCGCAGATCGTCTGGCACCGCCCGGTCGAAGGCGTGATCGACGAGCTCGGCGAGAGCCTGATCGAGACCGTTCGCAACACCAGCGCCGCAGCGGCTGCTCATCGACGGCATGGAGGGCTTCGAGCGCGCGGCGGATTTTCCCGAGCGGCATGTCGCATGTCTACAGCGCGCATCGCCCAGGAGCTGGAGCAGCTCGGGCGTCACGACGCTCTACACCACCGAAACGCGCGAGCTGTTCGCCCGGACCATCGAAGTGCCGATCAACGGGCTGTCGGCCGCGACGCAGAACATCATTCTGCTGCGCCACATCGAGCATCGCGCCGACGATGCTGCGGGTGCTGGCGATTCTGAAAGTCCGCGACGACGACTACGACGGCAGGATGCGCGAGATCCAGATCACCGACGACGGCATCCGCCTGCTCGATACGTTTGCCGCCGAGTCCGACGTGGCCTCCGGCGGCGGCGTGGCGACCGAGCCGCGCGACAAGACGGGCGAGGCCTAGCGTGGTGGCGAACCCAACGGTCGATCCTGATCGTCGACGACGAGTTCGGGCTCGCCGAGATGTTGCGCGAGATGCTGCGCGAGCTCGGCTACGACGTGACGCTTGGCGATCAACGGCCGGCTGGCGCTCGACATTCTCGGAGAACGGCAGGTCGATCTCGTCATCACCGACATGATGATGCCGGTGATGGACGGCGCGGAGCTCGCAACTGCCATCCGAAAGAGCGAGGCACATCGGGACATCCCGATCGTCATGATGACGTCACTGCCGACCGCCGTTGCCACAACACAGAATCACTTCTTCGACGCGGTGATGCGGAAGCCGTTCACGCCGGAGGTGCTGATGAAAACCGTGAGCGATTGCCTGGCGAACGCGCCGAATCCTTCCTGGCCCCGCCCGGATCCTTCCGTCCGCGTCCTAGGCCGCGGTCCCTCGAGACGGCCGGCGCCGCTGACGTTCCCGCTCCGCCACGAATCTCACCAGTGCATCGTCGAGCGCCGGCAGCCGTTGGCCGCGTTCGGTGCCCAGCACGCTGTAGGAGGGCCGAGCCGCGGCCAGTCCGAGATCCTCGATCAGGCAGTCCTCGACGAGATCGTCCGGGTATCCCATCGCCGACGCGGCCTGGCGCGCGAGCTCCGCCCAACTGACAGCGCCGTCGTTGGCCAGGTGCCAGAGCCCGTTCGCACCGTCGATCAGCAGATCCAGCGAGGTCGTCACGAGGTCGGGCAGGTAAGTCGGCGACACACGCTGATTGGTCGGGGCGCGCCACGGCTGTCCGTCGGCGAACGCCTCCCCGGCGCGATACACCACATTCACCTCATCCCATGGACCGAAGCACGCGCCGGTCCGCACGATGAGGGCATCAGCGAACGCCGCTTGCACCGCCGCCTCCGCGTCGGCCTTGCTGCGGCCGTAGGCCGAGAGCGGCGCCGACCCGGTCACTCTCGCGATATGGCCGCCGTGATTGTCCGTCGAACACCAAGTCGGACGAGAAGCAGATCAGTCGCAGTCGCCGCCCTCCGCAGGCCTCGGCCAGGAGCTGTGCACCAGTCGTGTTCTCGCGGCGGCAGCGAGATTCATCGGATTCCGCGTCGTCCACCCGCGCGTAGCCGGCCGCGTTGACGATCGCCCACGGCCGAACGCGCTCGAGGGCCGCGGCGACGGCGCCTCGTCTGCGATGTCCAGCTGCGGCCCGGGACAGCACCTCATAACCCAGGCCACGCGCCGCGCAGATCCGCGCGAACGCCGTGGCCAGCGTGCCGCCGCCGCCGGTGATCAGAATCGGCCGGTGACCCACGCGGGCGCGGTCGCGCATGGATGAGGGAGCGGGGGAAACCCATGGGGATACGGGTCGGCATGCGGGACAACCCAGTGCCGGTCCTGCCGGCGCCACCAGCCACGCGAATCGAGGACCGGTTGCGCAGGCGAGTGTCCGGATGCCAGATCGTTCAGTAGCGTGCCGAGTGCGGTGAGCCGCGGGTGCGGTCCGCGCACATCGAACGCCCCAGGCTCGTAGTGACCGTCGAGGCGCGTGACGAGACTGTCCCAGTCGGCGAGGCCGAAGCAGCGCCCACGCGGTGACCGCTCGCACGTCGACGCCGCCGCGGCGGGCACTGTGGGCGGCGTCCCACGCCTCCAGCATCCACCGCATCTGCTCCTCGCGGGTGCACCCGAGGTGCGCCTCGGTGATCGCGAGCGGCCGCGCGTAGCGCTGCCAGGCCTCGCTCAGGATCGCCTGGTGCCCGGAGATCGGCGCGGCACGCGCGCACCGCCTCGACGTCGACGTAGCGCATCGCGCCCGTTGCCGCCGGCGGTGACCCCGGGATAGCAGATCGCACCGGTCGTCCAGGAAGCGATCGCTCGTGACGTAGTAGTTGAGGCCGACGATGTCCGGCGGGCAGGGATTGTCGAGGAACCACTCCAGCTCGCCGGACGTGCGCTCCAGCGGATCGGAGATACCGCCAGAGCGGGATGCGTCCGATCCACGCGCGCCGAACAGGAGGTCCCAGGCCAGCCAGCGGCGCTCGTTCTCGAACGGGGCCTGCTACGCGAGTGCCCGCGTGCTGAACGGTCTTGCCCGCATCGTCGGTCTGCACCAGCTGCGCGGATCGGGTTGACCTCGCGCATCGGCGCGCATGGCCAGCACGCGTCGCTCTGCATCTGGTTCAGCAGCGCGCTGACGAACGCGCGTCGGATCGCGCGCGTGCGGATACCAGTGGCCGTAGAGCCCGCAGAAGCGCGCGGTGGTCAGCGGCTCGTTGATCGGCGTGTAGGCGTCGACCCACGGATAGCGCTCGGCGACGCGGCGCGCGTAGGCGGCGAGCTGCTCGCGGAAAGTCCGGATCGAGCAGCGTCGGTAGACGCGGGCCGCTGCCGTGGTGGACGCAGCCCGACGATCGGCTCGATGCCGAGCGTCGCGCAGCTGCGCCGAGCGCGCGTCGGTCCAGCGCCAGTCGGCGCCGGCGCGGGCCGTCCGGCGCGACCCGCTCCCACAGCACCGGATAGCGCAGCCGTCGAATGCCCAGCGCGGCGACGCGTCGCAGGTCGTCGAGCCGCTCGTGCGTGACCGGTCAGCGTCGAGCTGATCGTGATAGCGATCGCCGACGCGGTTGACCGTGCACTCGATGCCGCCCCACAGCTCGATGGCGGCCGCGGTCCGGCCTTCGGTCGACGCCATCACGCGCCGAGCAGCTCGCGTCGCGGCACGCCGGCGATCTTCGCGAAGGTCGTCAGCGCCTGGGCGACGACCTGATCCATGTTGTAGTACTTGTAGGTCGCCAGCCGTCCGACGAAGTGCACGCCTGCGGTGGCCGTCCGCCAGCTCCTGATACTGCTGTAGAGCGCGGCGTTCTCCGGCCGCGGGATCGGATAGTACGGATCGCCTTCCGCCTGCGGGTATTCGTAGACCAGCGTGGTCTTCGGGTGCTCCTGTCCGGTGAGGTACTTGAACTCGGTGACCCGGGTGTAAGGCATTGTCGTTGGGATAGTTGACGACCGCGACCGGCTGCGCCTGCGGCGTTCCAGCGTCTCGAACTTGAACTCGAGCGAGCGGTACGGCAGCTTGCCGAAGCGGTAGTCGAAGTACTCGTCGATCGGCCCGGTGAAGATCACCTCGTCGTAGAGCGATCGATGCCCTCGATCTCGCGGTAGTCGGTGTTCAGCATGATCTTGATGTTCGGATGGGCCAGCATCCGTTCGAACATCCGGGTGTAGCCGTGCAGCGGCATCGCCTGATAGGTATCGGTGAAGTAGCGATCGTCGCGGTTGGTCCGGACCGGCACCCGGGCGGTGACCGCGGCGTCGAGCTCGGACGGATCGAGGCCCCACTGCTTCCGGGTGTAGTTCCGGAAGAACTTCTCGTACAGCTCGCGGCCGACCTGGCTGATGATCACGTCTTCGGAGGTCCGCAGCTCGGCTCGCGGTTCGGCGACCGACTTGTAGAACTCGCTGCAGCTCGAACGACGTGAAGCGGGTGCCGTACAGCTCGTTGATGGTGTCGAGGTTGATCGGGATCGGCACCAGCTGGCCGTCGACCCAGGCGCGGACGCGGTGCTGATAGGGACGCCACTCGGTGAACCGCGACAGATACTCGAACACCTCGCGCGAGTTGGTGTGGAAGATGTGCGGCCCGTACTTGTGGATCAGGACGCCGTGCTCGTCGTAGCTGGTCGTAGGCGTTGCCGCCGATGTGCGGCCGCTTGTCGACGATCAGGACCTTCTTGCCGGAGCCGCCGGCCAGCCGCTCCGCGAGCACGCTGCCGGCGAAGCCGGCGCCGACCACGAGATAGTCGAACACACACACCGCCCTTCAGGCCGTCGAATGAATCGGAATCGCGGCGATCGCTCAGGCCACGCCGGAGCGGCGGCCGGCAGCGAGTCGGCGGCGTCCGCGCTCGTCGCCGTCATCGCCGCGTGACCAGCCGGTACATGCGGGTCCAGGTGCCGTCCCACGAGGTCTGCGTGAGGAAGGCGTCGACCTGGCGCAAGCGTTCGGCCGCATCCTCGGCGAGCGCCGCTTCGACCGCCGCGACGAACTCGTCCGGCGTCGTCGGCGATGCGCGCCAGCCCCTGCGATGCCGTACGGACGCACCACGTCGCGGATCGACGTCGAGACCACCGGCTTGCCGGCGGCCAGATACTCGGGCGTCTTGGTCGGGCTGATGAATCGGGTCGCCTCGTTGCGCGCGAACGGCAGCAGCGCGACGTCCCAGCCGGCGATGTACGCCGGCAGCTCGTCGTACGGCTTCGGCCCGAGGTAGTGGATGTTCGCCGCGCGCGGCAGCGTCGGCCGGATCGATCTTGACGACCGGGCCGACGAGCACCAGGTGCCAATCCGGCCGCGCCGCCGCGAGCCTGCCGCAGCAGCGTCGATAGTCCATGCGCTCGTCGATGACGCCGAAGAAGCCCGAGCCGCGGATGCGGGATGTGCGCCTGATCGTCGGGGTCCGGCTGCTGCACTCGGCGCGCGCGCGAAGTGAGCGACGTCGACGCTGCTCGGAAACGCGTGCACGTTCGGGTGGCTGTGCGCGCTTGCTCTCGTACAGGGTCTGGCCGCCGGTGAAGACGACGTCGGCGCGCGGCCAACAGCTCCTGTTCGCGCTCGCGCAGCGCGGCGGGCGCGCCGGCGAACGCCGACAGCTCGTCCATGCAGTCGTAGACGACGGCGCGCGGGGTCGAGGTCGCGCGTGAACTCCAGCGCCATCGGCGTGTAGTACCAGAGCACGTAGTCGGCGATTCGGTGGTCGCGGAAGAAGCCGCGCAGCAGCTGCGCCTGGAGCGCCGCCGATTCGCCGGGCGGGCGCGCCGGGAAGCGGGGAACGACGACGTGAATCCCATGCTGGCGCACCGACACGTCGAGCCGCGGCGGACCGTCGTCGATCACCGGCTCCTCGACGACGAACACGCGATGCCGCCGCGCGCAGCGGGTCAGCAGGTGTTGCGGCCGCTGAAAGACGAAGTCCCACCGCAGGTGGGTCAGGCTGACGATGTCCGGCGGTTGCTGAACCTGGATCGAGGGTGCTGCTTCCGAGGGACGCCGACGGCCGGAGGGTGGAGTCGCCATGCCGTCGTGTGGCTCCAAGAACCGTGCCCTCGGTTCAGTCGGCCATTGCGCGGAGATATCTGTGACGTCCCGCCTCCCGGCCGACGTCTCGGCGCGCTTTCGCTCACGCCGCGTATCGCATCCGTTCGGGCCTCGTCAGCCGTTGCCACACCTCGACCGTCGGTCGATCGAGGTCACTCTTCGGAATCGGGCAGCGCCGGCGGATCCGGATCGGCGGGACGGGCGCGAGCCGGAGGTCGCCGCGGCGATGAGCGCGAGCGGAAACTTCGGCCGGCGGTCGGCATACAGCAGCCCGTTCGCTTCCTGGTAGGTGTCGGCGAACTGCGTGTAGCAGAACCCGGCGAGCAGATCGAGCGAGCGCACCGTCCGCAGCAGCGTGGCGTAGCGCTCCGCGAGCTCCTCGGTCGCTGCACCTGGAATAGCCCCAGTTGCCAGGTTCGGTGGCGCAGGTGATGCCGCCGAATTCGGACAGCACGATCGGGTGGTCCGCGTGCGGCTGCCCCTCCAGCACGAGCAGCCGGCCGCCGGGACGTTCGCGTCTGAAGAGTCGCGGCAGCACCTCGTCGGCGCGATAGCGGCGGCGCGATCCGCGCCGGGTCCGAATCGTAGTCGTGGATGCCGATGATGTCGGTGGCGACGCTCTCCCATCCGTCGTTGCCGATCACCGGCCGGGTGGGGTCCAGGGTCTTGGTCAGGTGGTAGAGCGCCTGGACGTAGTGGCGCTCGGCGGGATTGTCGGGCAGGTTGGGCACGCCCCAGGACTCGTTGAACGGCACCCAGGCGATGATGCAGGGATGGCTCAAGTCGCGCTCGATCACCTCCAGCCACTCGCGGGTCAGCCGCTCGACCGATTGCCAGCGTGAAGCGATAGGCGCTCGGCATCTCCTCCCAGACCAGCAGGCCGAGCCGATCGGCCCAGTACAGGTAGCGCGGGTCCTCGACCTTCTGATGCTTGCGGACGCCGTTGAAGCCCATGGCCCTCGCCAGCTCGACGTCGCGGCGCAGCGCGTCGTCGTCGGGCGCGGTCATGCCCTGCTCTCGCCAGTAGCCCTGATCGAGCACCAGCCGCAAGGGGAAGGGCCGGCCGTTCAGGAGAAAGCGATCGCCCTGGGTCGCGCACCGATCGGAGCGCGGTGTAGCTCGTCGCCTCGTCGAGCAGCTCGCCGCGGTCGGCCCACAACTGCAGGGTGACCGTCGATCAGCGTCGGGCGATCGCGGGGCTCCACAAGCAGCTCGTTGCGGGAGTCGTCGATGCCCGGATCGGAGAGCGCGATGCGGCGGTGCGACCTCCGGACCGGTCAGCCCGTAGGTGTCGTCGGCGATCAGCTGCTCGCCGACGTGCAGCTTGACGCCGAGGCGCAGCCCGTCCCGCCAGCGCCCGGCGACCTGCGCCTCGAGTCCGATCTCCCAGCGCTCCAGGCTGGAGCGTCCAGCGGACCGCTCCGATCCAGCGTCGCCGGCACCAGCTCGAGCCAGACCGTCTGCCAGATCCCGGTCGTGCGCGGATACCAGATCGAGTGCGGCTCGAGCTGCCAGTCCTGCTTGCCGCGCGGCTTGGCCAGATCGCGCGGGATCGTCCTCGGCGCGGACCACGATCTCGCACTGCGATGCGCCGTCGAGGAATGGCGTCAGGTCGATCGTGAACGGCGTGTATCCGCCGCTATGGGTGCCCGCCAGCGCCGGTCGACCCAGACCGTCGCCGCGTAGTCGACCGCGCCGAAGTGCAGGAGAAGCCGCTCGCCGTTCTCGAGCCGTGGCACGGGCACCTGACGGCGGTACCAGCATGCCTTGTAGAAGCCCGTGTCATGGACACCGCTGTGAATGGTTTCGGGGGAGAACGGCACCGTGATCCGGCGATCCCACGTCACCTCGGACAGGGTGACGGTCGCGGAGGGATCCAGCATGAAGTCCCACTCCCCGTTCAACGACCGCCAATGGCTGCGGCGGAGTTGGGGCCGCGGATAACCGTGCGAAAGATGGTCGAGGTCGACCGAGGACAGCTCTGACAAGTCAAGCGAGGGCACTCGACGATCCGATGCAACCGTGGAGCCGAGATTGTCGGGGGTCGCGTCGGGATCGCGGCGCGCACGTCAGGCCAGATAGGCCGAAGTTCAGTAGAGCTGCCCTCGCGAAAATGCTGATTTATCCAGGAAAAATGGAGCCGGCGATGGGACTCGACCCGCGACCTGCTGATTACCAACCTTCGGCAAGCCGACACGGCGGACGGCGGGGACGCAGGCAAACAGCCATCCTCTCGGCTATCTCAGGGGCCGTACCGCCGCCTTGCGCGCCCTCTTGTGTACGCCGGCACTGCGTCGGTTCCCCCGGGTTCAGTGTGAAGCCGACTGGGACGAAAGAATCGCGCCCGCCCAAACAGAAGAAGGAACTCCGCGCCCCGCCGGAACGCACCGAGCGACATGTGTGCAGGATTGCACTACGGAGCCCTCCGCTCTCGTCGCAGTGTCTGTGGATGTCCCAAAAAACGACAGACGCGGAATTACGGATAAAGGCTCAGCAGGTGCTGGATGGCTTGGTGCTTCCTGGGTCGCTGCCGGAAGCTGTGTCGGAACTGCTTGACGCCATCGTGAACGACATGCGGCACGCGGCAGCAGAGGCCGCCGCTGATGCGCGAGAACTCGTTGCTGCTGAAGGGCGTTTGGCGAAAATTGAGAGTCAGGTGCGGGTCTTGACGGCGACCGTGATCACGATCGCGCACTCCGTGGCAAACATAGAACAACGCCTTCTCCTGATCGATGGCGAGGCTCCCGAAACGGCCCCCGATGGATAGGGGTCTAACGCAGCACGAGATCGACGCGTGACGGTAGCGGCACGCGCGTCGTCGATGCCTGGCGGCGTCTTCAGCCAGGCCTCGCGCATGCTCTCTGATCAGAGTGAGTGCGGTGCGCTCAACGGAAGACTCACTCTTCGGCCCTGACGCACGAGGAAGCCATCGAGGCACGTCACGGCAGTAGTCGTCGTACGCTGCCCCGAAGCTGTGTCCGCGTCGCAGGTTCCTCTAGGCGCCCACGTGGTGGTCACGAGGTTTGACACGGGCTGAGGGAGGCGACGGCTTGGTGCTGGGAAGCGATGCGGAACCGCCGCGTCGAACGTGGTGACTGGGGTGACTCAGGCGGTGCGGCGCTCGGATTGTGTCACGCGACGTCTGTCGCCAGCGCCAGTGCGCCGCTCGGCGACGAGTCGCTCGTCTGGTCGGACGGGCCAATCGCGGCTGCACTTGCGGCAACACCACGAGAGCAGGACGGGGCCACCGTCGATTGTCGTCTCCATCGTGACAAAGCCAACGGCAGGGCCCAACGGTCCACGTCCTTGAGTGCTCCGAGCATGGTCCGTTTCACTTCGGTCCGAAGATTGACCTGACGGCGGGGCCGCCGCCGACTTGGTGACGGGCGCACGGCGCCAGCTTCCGCCCGTCACTCGTTGCGCCTGATTACGCCTTTCGCTTCGGCCGTTGCGACGCGCCTGCCATCGGCCTGGGAAAGTCGGGTGCCTTCGGCACCTCTTGGTAGATCGAGTCCGGTACGGGCGGCAGCGTCGGTTCTTTCGGAATCTCGACCGTCTCGAACCGGACACCCGCGATGTCTTTCCGCTTCGCCACGACACGCCATGCGAAAGAACCCTCGCCGCCCGTCGCCGTCTTGACGCGAAAGCCGGTAGGCGTCTTTTTTCCTGCGACGGAGAAGTCGCAGCGGCCATCCTGCCCGGTGACGAAGACGTGGTACTCTGCTCGCGTATCGACCACCGCGGCGAAATCCGGATCCAGCGCGATCGATGCCTCTCCACACACCAGCGTGCCTTCGCCGAGTTCCTCGAACCAGCTCTCGGGGCTCTCAACGCAATAGAGCCGGCGATGGGTGCCGTCTGGATGCGGCACCGCTGCACTCTTGGCGCCGCCGACGACGGTGAAGTTCCCGCCGACAATCACCGGGCCGTAGAACGCACCTGCGTAGGCCCCGGCGACACCGTTAGTCGCGCCGACGACCGCAGCCGCGCCTGCTGCGGCGGTCGCGCCCACCAGCCCGTGCCCTTTCGCCGGAGAGACCGTAGACGGCGAATCCACCAGCGCCGGGCCCGCGCCGGGTGTACGTGGAGTAGTTCAAGGCGTACAGGGCGATCGCGTTACTGGTTACATTTACGGGAACTTCGGCCCGCACTGCATTACCTCCGCCGGAGTTATATCCGACGATAGCCGCCGCGGTGGGCGACACGCCGTAACCATACACTCCGACGGCATACTGATTCTTGCCTCCGCTGTATCCAAACACGCCTACATTGTCTCCCGAATATCCGTAGGTCCCAATGGCACGTTCCGACGCTCCCCATACGCCGGTGCCATCGAAACAGGTTGCGTGAAACGCACTGCCACCCGTCGAAATCCAGGTCGTTTCGGTGGCCGTGTTGGCGCTGCCCAACAGAACTGGGCCACCGTCGGCGGCTTCAGCGGGGGAAGCAACGATACCAGCCGCTGCGGCTCCCAGCGCGACGACGCCATAGCGCAGCAGGTCGCGCCGGGAGGACGACGGCTCCGCGCTGGCGCCTTCGTGTGACCGCGGAACGGCAGCGTCAGTTGTGGCAGTCACAGCCGACTGTGTCCTCGCGATCTCCAGCCGCCGTCGAGTTCCACTTCAAGCGATTCGATCCGCGAAAGCAGGTCCGCTGTTAGGTCGACCATGAGTCCCCTTCGTTGGTGAGCCTCGAATATCCGCACGCGACCGGTCAGGCGTGACCGGATCGCAGCGGCGCCGAACCTTCATCCGCAGACCTCGACCACGGCGTCGCGCGGTTACTGCGTTCATCCAGTTTCTGATCAGTGCAGTCTGAATACTTCGCGTCATTGATACGTGACCCATCGCCGGCAAGTTCGCCGTGGTCTGATGCTCAAGCCCCTCGCCCGGTCGAGCCCGGCGCGTTGCGCTATCAGCTGGCCGGCAACGGTGGATGGTGCCCTGGCCGCTCTCCGCCCCAGCGGTCGAACACACAAGACGAAGGTCAGTTGGCGCGCCCCACTGTTGGGCCCCTCGGGAACGACAAACGCGTAGTCGAACGTGCCACATGCAGCCATGACCACCGGCAGATCCCACAGGCTGACCGGTTTGTCCGAGCGGTCGGTATCTAGTTGCTCTGATGAACAACGAAGACTCCGCTTGTCAGACGAAATAGAATGTCCCGGAGAACCTCGCGCGATCATTGTCTACGGTGAACTTCACGGTCCTGCACGGACACGCTTCCCGACCTGTCCCTAGTGTTACACTGCCCTTCTATGACGAACCGGATTCTCATCCTTAGATATCCGCCGATATGCCGTCGCCGGAGCTCTTGCGCGTCTGGGTGAAATCTCCCAAGAAGCGGACGCGATTCGACGCGCCTTTCCTGAACTCCGGGAGACCGGGCGTCGAAACAGCTCCAAGGGCGCTAACCTCCGTGCAAACACCGGGCAAAACGCTTGAACTGCCGTTGCCGGCGCAGCAGGATGTCGGCTGCCCAACGGAAGGCTGTCGGAGAGCGAATGAAGAAGTATTGGGCTGCCAGACGGGCAGGCAATGGTGCGGCGGTCATCGCCACATCTACCAAGAGTGCGAAGGCTGCTGGCGCCGCCCGTCGTGGTCGTCGGAAGATGTCCGCCGCCGCCCGCAAGCGGATTTCGGACGCGCAAAAGGCACGCTGGGCCAAGCGCAGGAAGACAGCTTAAGTCGTCAATCTGGCGCCTGAGATGATCGAGCGCGTCGAGCACGCCGCCATCGTAGGTATGACGGTAGGGTTTCTGCTCGGCCTTCTGCTGCTGCATCTCGACACGCGGCGTGCCCCAGAGTCGCTGCTGAATGGACCGACCCAGCGCATACATGGGCACATTGATGTTCCCGGCATGTTGGATTTCATCGGACCGAACACAGGTATAGCCGAACCCTCCACTGCCGGCTCGAAACTCATGGTACCCTGTATGACTTGTTCAGGCACGCTGACCACGAGCAGAGTCATGGACCGCTCCCCCGACACTGCCTCCCAGACCAGTTGCTCGGCTGTCGTGAGCTGCTCGGGGACGAATCTGTTGTTCACGGTGCGAACTAGACCTAGCATGTCCGACGTCGTTCCGTTGTGGATTTCGTGCCGCGCGACGCCACAGCACCGCGCGCTCGGAGGCCCCTGCAGCACTCCGATGGCCCCTTACCTCGCCACGATTGTTGATGTCGCTGGCGGCTGTCCTTGTCCCGCCCGCGAGCGGCTTCAGTGGATACATGCGACCGCCTACCCAGACGAAGCCGCGGGCCTGCCCGACAACATCCACGCTGGTGCCGACGACCTCCCCGCGGTTGTTAATGGCGGCCGCGTGGCTGGAGGAGCCCCCAAGTGTTCCCAGATTGATGATGACACCATCCTGCCACAGCACGGCGTGGCCGTCGCCCGACGCGGTGTCACTCACCCCGACAATCCGTCGGTCGTTCACTGGCCAGCGGGAAGCTGCGGCGACCGCCGAGCGAGCTCAGCTCGAGAACGCGCCCGCGTTCCCACAAGAATCCTCGCACCTCGCCGGAGGGGAGCGTGCTCCAGCCGATGACCTGACCCCGATCGTTGATGGCTGTTGGATAGTTGGCCCTTTCGCCGGGTGATGCGAGCGCGATCATCTCGCCGCGGTGCCAGATGAACCCGCGGGTTTCCCCGTCGCCCCAACTCCAGCCCACCACCTGACCCCGGTTGTTGATAGCGCTGCCCGCTGTAAACGTCGCCAGGAAGCGTGCCGAGATCGACAATCGATTCCCGCCTCCAGAGCACCGCGTGGTTCAATTCCCCGACCGTGGCGCTCTCGCCAACCGCCTCTCCCCGGTCGTTCAGACTGCCCGGATGGGCTGACGGAAGGCTGTAACTGCCGCCCAGCGTGCCGAGGTCGCGGAGTGATCCGTGCTCCCACAGGAATGCTCGCAGCCCCGTCTCGTTGTAGCCATACGCGAAGGCCTGGCCTCGATTGTTGAAGGCCATCACCCCGTCCACCATGTGCTGGCCGAGTCGTCCGATCGCGGCCATTCTGCCTGACTGCCAGACGAAGCCCTGGATGCCGCTCACCCCCGCGACCTGCCCACGCTCGTTGATGTGTTGCCCCAGCGAGAAGTCCGCGCCGGGCAGGACCCCGAGGTCTTTAACCGTCCACGACGACGTTCGGAGTGGGGCCTCAGCGCTGGGCGACGCGGAAGCGAGCAGGCTGGCGCCGATGGCGAGAGCGAGAGCGGTAGCTGTCACGTTGTTGAACATAGGAAGGACCCCTGAATTCTTGCGCTGGTTTTCCCACGGTCGCTTCTTTACTAAGAACCATCATTCCGGATAGGCTTTCCCAGCCGCAGCCACTTAGGCGGCTGCCGATATGAGTCACCCGGACGCCCTGACTCGCGGCCTTGTGCTTTACGGCCTCTGGTAGGACCACAACGCGCCGTACGACACGCCGCCGCGGAATACAACTCCGGCAACAGTTCCGTGTCGATTGATGGCCAGGGCCTGGCCTCCCTCGCCTCGATCAGGGAGCATGGTCATCCCGTCGACCGTCCAGACCGCAGCATGACTGCGGCATGAGGTCTCACCGCACTGGTACGTGGTGCCGGCGACTTGACCACTATCGTTCATCGCGGAGGCCTGAAGGCTCGCGTCGCCTTCGTAGGTGATGGCGCCCTGCGCATTCCACGTCAGCATTCTCAGAGGTGCGTACGGATCGCAGGGTATGGACAGGCCGGTTGTGTGACCGAGATTATTCAGGGCTCGGAGTTCGACAGCACAGGCGCCAGGCGGGGTCTCCAAGGACACGACTTCTCCGCCGCTGGTTCGCAAGAACGGATCGCAGCCGCCCTGCAGCCCGCATCCGGCAGCGACCCCGTGCTGATTCACCCAGATGCCCATAGAGCAGCACCCACCCGACGGTGACGGCAGAGCAATCGGCGTAACTATTCCTTCGGCCCAGAGGCAGGGTTCCGGAACGAATGTCTCCAGTCCGAGCAGCTCCCCCGATCAGCCCGTTGTCGTTGATAGCGTCGGGCAAGAAGGTTCCAAGATGGACAGGCCCCGTGGCAGCGCTCCACAGAAATCCCAGGTCCATTTCGCTCCCACCGCCAGGCTCAATGCCCACCACTTGGCCTTGGTTGTTGATGTCAGTGGCTCGCGCGCCCGGGAGGTCGTCGAGCAGCCGGATACCGTCCTTCACCGTCCACACGAAGGGAGAGCCATCAGCACCGCCGACGATGTCGCTCCGATCGTTGATGGCTGTTGCTCTTAGGTTCGGACCGAGTACGTGCAATGTCCACATGGCGGGAGCCGGCGGCGCATGGGCACTGAACACGCCGGAAACGCCGATCGCACCACTTCCATCGACCGCACGGATTCGCAATTGCAAGGGTCCGGACAGTGCCGTGCCCACTCTCCACTGAAACGACGAGGTCCGAGACCCGGTGGTGCGGGAGTTCGCGACGATTGGCTGCCACGAGGTCCCTCCATCCTCAGTGACATCGATTGCGATCGGTGCCCGCGCCCCGAGGTTGTGTTCGAAAAAGATCCGGACGTCGCTGCCGGCCTCGACGTCTGCGTCTCGGACAGGACGCAGGATCGAGATGAACGGCTCCGCAATCGAGATTGACACGTCGTTCGTGTCGGTCGCGTCACTCCCGAGTGCGGTCACCCGAATCCTGGCGGACGTCGTGGTCGGGCCCGTGACTGTCCAATAGAGGCTCTGCGACGTACCGGCGCGATTTGCCACGATGGCCACAGACTCCCAGGAGTCGTCTCCACGGCTTACCTCGATCTCGAACTCGCCAGCCGACCCGTCGTACCACCAGGCGATTCGTTGGACCGTGCCGATGCCCCAATGCGTACGTGTGTTGGGCGTCTCAACGTGCAGTGACTGCAGCCGTCCATGCACGCGCATCAACACTCCGTCATAACTTCCAGCCGCGTCACCGGACGTGTCGCCGCCGATATAGATACCTCCCGCGCCGTCTGTAGCGACCCCACTTGCGTTATCGACACCGTCCGTCCCAAACTGACGGATCCAATGCGGCTGTCCATCCGGTCCGTAGCGAGCGACGAACGCGTCGGTCGGGCCGCGAAGCGACTGTCCCGGGAACGCGCCCCAAGCCGTCCCGCCGACAAATATGGCCGCAGAGGGGGCATCAACAGCGAGAGCTGAAACCCACACGCCTACCCCTAGACCCACACGCTCAAACCACTGCTGATCTCCGTCGGCGTCATACTTCGTCAGAAACCCCGCCCCCCCGCCGTAGTCGATCTCACCCGAGATGTAGATACCAGAGGCGTCCAGCGCAACCGCAGAGGCCTGCTCGGTGTGTTCGGATCCAAATTGGCGGAGCCAGACCAGGTTGCCGGCAACATCCCACTTGGCTATATAGGCATCCCAGCCGCTGGCGGAGGTTTGTCCCGCAAACCTACCTTCGACGAGCCCGACGACGTAGACGAAGCCGGAGGGGTCCGCCGAAACCCCCTCCACTTGATCGAGGGCCGGGATGCCAAAGGCACGCACCCACAACAGATTTCCTGAGCCGTCGAGTTTCGCGAGCCACGAGTCGGCATCCTCAGATGCCGCCGACATCCAGCCGCCGACATACACGTTTCCCGTGCTGTCAGTCGCCAGGTCACTCGCCACGTCGAAGTCGCCCGTGCCGAACTGGCGCACCCACAACTGATTGCCCTTGCTGTCGTACTTGCGACGAACGCGTCACTGCGTCCCGCCACGGCGCCGCCTGGAAACGCACCCAACGCATTGCCGCCGACGAAGACGTTCCCAAGCGGATCGACAGCCACTGAGGACGCACTGGTATAGCTCTCGGTGGCCAGCTCACGACGCCAGACTTCAGTGCCGTCGCTCCTCAGCTTCACGACAACTCCCTTTGTGATTCCTGTTGCTGGATCGCCGGTTACCATGACGCCCGCGCTGTACACATGGCCGGCTGTATCAGAGGCCACGTCGAGGACAAAGTCGTTGTTTGGCGCCCCCGACTGCTGGCTCCACATGGCATTCAGCTGGTGGTTGCCCGAGGCCGGTGCCGGGGGCGGCGACAAGGATCGCCAGAATCCGCAACGCGGCCATGAGCGTAAGCGCGCCGCGAGGCCGGAGACGGTCTTCAGGGTTGTTGACGGTGGATCGGGTGCGGTCAGCTGCGAATGGTTCGTGCGGCAGATTCGTCGACATATGTTGCGATTGCTCCGAGATCACCTTTGCTGGTGTAGATGAAGATTGGCGGTCGCATGCCGTGACCCGCTGTGGGACGCTCGCATCGATCACTACGCTTGGGCGTGCCTGTGACTTGTGAGCTCTTCCGCACGCTTGGAGCTCATCGATATCCATTCGGACGCCACTGACGTCGTGCCCTTCGTCCCCGGCCTCTTGAGGTCCTGCAGTGCCATTCTGAAATGCGGGAAGCTCTCCCGCTGCCTGACAAATTCGCGACACCCGCCGGTGTCTTTCCAGAGAACGTTTGGGGCCTCGGGGCAGCGTTTAGGCATCTGCGATGTGTGAAGCGACGGCAGAACCTCCGCGTGCGAACGGCGAATCGCCTGACCCCGCAGCTGCGCTACACCGACAACGAGTACCACAACCTCCCTAACTGCAAACATGCCTGCCTTTGAAAGGAGACCGTGCCATTCCGTGCGTTGCGCTCCGGCGTGCGCCGGCATCTCTCTAGGCAAGCTCACGGCCAGTTGTTCCGGGTACCGACCCGGCCGAAACAGCCCAGAAGAATCGAAAACGCAACCGCTCGGCTATTGGAAACTATCGAAAAGGTGAGAGTGGCTCGCCTGCCGGATAGACGGAGCGCCGCTCGCGGGGCGGGCCCACTAGCGCTAGCACTCGCTGGACCGGTCCGTCCGGTGAAGCCGGGTCCATGAGCGATGCGAACGGGTCGATCAGTCTGGCCTCGGTGAACACCCAACACCGGGTCCCTGAGGCCACTGGAGCTGGGCCAATTCGTGGTCCACCTCTTTCAACCAGCAGTCCGCTGATCTCGTGCCGCCGGAGCTTCGCGGACATGGACGGCGAGTTGCACCGATACCGACTCCTTCGTTCTATTGCTTTACCATCACGACCGTGTTCCCGTTGAATCCGGAGCCAAAAAGACCGCCCGTGATGGTCCGACCGGTTGAGTCCATCGCTCCCCTGAGGTAAAAATCCAAGAAGCGGCCGATCTTCAGCCGAACCTCCACGCGGCCATCCGCGCCGATCTTTGCGGGCTCCGCGGGGTCAGTCGTTCCGGTCGTCCCTGCCGGCGTCTGCGGTCCTGGTCCAGTTGAACGAATCGACCAGCGGCCGTTCCTACCGTCTGTTGCAGTTCGAACTGGAGGCGGGAGAAGTTCTGCACCGTTGTCTATCCAGGTGCCCGTGAGGCTCCCGATGGTGATCGTCCGTGTGTCGCTGCTGGCTCCTCCTTTGCCATCCGTCACATTCAACCGCACGGATAGACTCCCGCCAGAGCCGCTGTAAACCTTCGTTGCCACAGATGATCCGGTCGCAGTGCTCCCGTCACCAAGCTCCCACTGGTAGGCCAGGACGTCGCCGTCCGGGTCGGTCGCCGCGGCCTGCATCGAAAATGATGTGAGCTGTGAAATCCCAAAACTCGGATCGACCGCCAGCTGGGAGATAGTTGGGCTGCGATTAGTCTGTACCGGTGGCTGGGTGGGCGCCGTGGGGTTTGGATTCACAGGCGAGTCACTGCCACCACCGCAGGCAGTGGCGATCGTCATTCCAATTACACACATCTGCTTTTTCATCTACTTTGTCTCCCGTGCGTTCGCCGTCACGTTGGGATGCATGGAGTCTTTCATTTGAAATGATGGGAACATCGACAGGGAGGAATTCGCCCTGTCCTCAGCGACGTCCCGCTGTTCCTACAACACACCGACGCCTCTTCCCTAGATCACACTGATGCAGTCTCGCGGCAGGCGCAGAGCTACATTTGATAGAGATGTCTCGACGGATGAATCGCATCCGGGCCCCGACGGGCGCCTCAGCACATGCGGTTTGCCTGGTGATCCGACTTAGGCACCTACACGGTTCCGACGACCTGCCGATGGTTAACCGCAGAGAGATCTTTTAGATTGGTGCGCGCGGCGCGGTCGGGGTAGTGGCATCGTTTGGCGTCCATTCCTGACGGGGACCTCATCGCGAGGGACGCAGCTCGGAAGGATGACGCCGCAGGTACGCCAGTACGGCGATGTCGGAGTTGAGGACCGCGCACGCCATCGTCACGAACGACGCTGCCGAACATTTCTGGCATCCGCAGCTCGACTCGCCGATAGATCCCTCGCCAGCGCGACTTGACGGTGCCGATGGGACAACGGAGAGTACAGGCCGATGATGTCATCTGACACGCCGGATATGGCAAGCGTCAAAACGTCCTTCTCTGCCGCAGAAAAGCAAAGGTACGGTGGGTCGTAGGCGAAGAGCGGCCAGAGTGCGCTCGGCCGCATCAGGACTATCGAACGGGTCGCGATCAAGACCTGCGATGTCGGCCGGCTTGCACACGGCACCGCCTCGAAGGAGGCGACGACACTAAACGGGCCGTCGACAACGGACCGTCGTGCGGTGTGACCGAAGACTTCAAACAGCACGCGATGCAGCCGATAACCTTGATACTGGTCAATCCATCCTCGCATGAGGTGAGCAGCGACCAGCGCCGTCTCCATGTCCTGGTCGCTGGCGATACCGTAGGTGAGAATCACCACGTCCAACCCAGCGTGGGCGTTGCCGTCGACCACCGCTTCGTGGTCGAGAACGTGTTGCGACGGGCGGTCTCGGAGCAGCGCCTGCGCGAGTCCCGGGTGAGGCGCCGTCAGATATTTATCGACGAGCGTGGCGCGCACAAAGGCACTGGCCACGAAGCCGACCGACCGGCGGCGTTGGACCGCCAATACGCCCAAAGCCTGTCCAGTTGAGGCACCGTCGCAGAACAGCCGATGCGTTTGAGCGTTCTTGCCAGTCATCACCCCACCATCCGGCATCCATGGTGAAGCATTCCGAGAGATGCGCAGGGTGGAGAGCCACCCAGTCCACGACAGCATCAGCCAGCGAATGGGATCCCGACCCTGCGCCTGTTCTATCTCGAAGCGGGAACTCTGGCTGGTCACTCGCCATCGACAACCAAGCCGCGTGTGCGCCGCAGACGGTCGGGATTCACATCAACGGATACTGGCAAGCAGTGTGCCGTATGCCGATGCCGCCTGTGGGCTCTTTTTCGCGCCCATCTCCGCGGGTTGCCTATCTGCCAGGTGACGGCCTATCCGATTGGTGAGCCGCATCTCGCTCGCCGGTATTTGTCGTTTCACCAGACGCGGTAGGATTCTGGGATGCCACACCGTGAGCCGAGGGCCGTCTTGGTCGCGCTGACCGGTCCGGCCGCAGGACGCGCATTTGCGCTCCATGGCACCGACGCTTCGATCGGGCGCGATGACAGCACGTGGTGTCCATTCCCGACGTGTCGCTGTCGCGTCGTCATTGCACTCTCCTCCGCAATGCCGGCGTCTGGAGTGTTGTCGACACCAACAGCTCCAATGGGACATTCCTCAATGGCCACCGGATCGAGCAAGAGTGCCTGTCGGATGGGGACCGCCTTCGACTCGGTGACACGGAACTGCTATTCAGTGCTGAGGCGGCGGAGCCACCACCGGCGCTGGAGACGGCCGCTCACACCACGCGCCTGCACATCAACGCATCGCCCTATCTGACCGGTAGCGCCGAAGAGGGCCTGCGAACACGACGGCATCGCGACGGGCTCATTCGACTGGCCGGCCTGCTTCCGCGGCTGCGGTCACGGCAAGAGCTCGAAGAAGCGATTCTTGCGGCGGCGATCGAGGCAACGGGCGCGTCCGACGGCGCGTTTCTCCAGGCGAACGATGGCGGATCTCAACTGGAGGCGACGCATTCCGTGGGCCCAGAGACCCAGTCGACTTCTATCGATGCGGAGATCGTGCGACTGCTCGAATCTGGGCCGGACGGCCTACTGAGGTATTTCCATCCCGGCGAGACGCCGAACTGTCCCCATGAATCGGTCGTCGCCGCTCCTCTGATTGATGGTCCGCACTGCGTTGGCGCGATCTACGTCGCAACCACCCGTGGCGAGCCGAGGCTCGACAAGACGGATCTGACTTCGTCGCTGCCGTAGCCTGCCTCGGCGCGGTCGCGGTGCACGCGGTTCAACGGCTCGAGGCCCTCGAGAGTGAGGCGGCGCGGTTGAAGGCAGAACTGAAGCGTCGCATCGAGCACGAGATGATCGGGACGAGCCCGGCGATGACTCGGTGTGTACCGGCTGATCGAGAAGGTCGCGCCGACTGATGTGGGCGTGTTCATCACCGGCGAGACCGGCACGGGCAAAGAGCTGATTGCCCGCGCCATCCATCACAACAGCCGCAGGTCGACTGCGCCCTTCGTCGCAATCAACTGCGCGGTTCTGAGCGAAACCCTCCTGGAATCGGAGCTGTTTGGGCATGAGCGCGGCGCCTTCACGCATGCCGTTGCGACCAAGCGCGGGCAGCTCGAAATCGCGCACGGTGGCACTCTGTTCCTAGACGAGGTGGGCGGCTGTCGCCGACGCTGCAAGCCAAACTGCTTCGAGTGTTGCAGCACCGGGAGTTCCAGCGCGTCGGCGGAACACAGGTGCTCAAGGTGGATATCCGCGTGCTTGCGGCGACCAATCGTCGAATCGACGAGGCAGTGCGGGTCGGTGCGTTCAGGGAAGATTTGTTGTTCCGCTTGAAGGTCGTGGAAATCCAGGCTCCGCCGCTTAGGACCAGGGGCGAAGACATCCTGCTGCTCGCGAACGCATTCCTGCATCGCGCAGGGCAGAAGGTACCACCGGCGTGAGCTCCGTCTGTCCCAGCCAGTCGGGCGATGCCTGATGGCATACCCGTGGCCCGGCAACGTGCGGGAATTGGAGCATGCTATAGAGGCGGCAGTGGTGGTGAGCGAATCGGCCGACATCCGGCCGGACGACCTCCCAGAGACGTTGCTCGAATCCTCGACGAACGCGACGCCGTCGGCGTTCCACGCGGCCGTGCGCGACACCAAAATCCGGGTCGTTCAGAAAGCGCTGCGCGACGCCCACGACAACGTCACCGCAGCCGCACACGGCCTGGGGCTGCATCCAAACTACCTGCATCGGCTGATCACCAGCCTGGGTTTGCGGGCAGATGCTGGGCAGGCCCGCGGGAAGTCGCGGTGATGCCACTGCAGATTGGCGGACAGTTAGGGCCCTACGGATTCGTCGCGCCGGCGTCCACGGCCTCAGTCGTCGGCGCCACGCCTGTGTGAAGACGATGTCCCGGTATGCGACGGAACAGGCGCGCCGAATCAAGGAGGTAGCCCGTCGACTCCGCGTTCGGCTGCCATCGACGCCACGGGGATTTCGCGTCGGCGGCGAGTGCCCGCGCTCGGCGTCGCTGAACGAATCTACGGCTTCCGTCCCATCCTGCCCCACTCCCTCCAGCGCCCGGTCGCGCACGGATGGCAGGGCCAACGAGAAGGCAAACAAATTTGGGCTGCGGTTCTGGACCGACATGCGTTCGGGGCGCTGGTCTGGGCCTCCGTCGAACTAGCGCTATCCGTGCTCCGATGCAGCCTACACACGCTAAAGTGCCGGCATGACGTTGACGAGGCTTGTGCTGCTCGTGATGGCAGTGATGGTGGTCATCATCGTCGCGCGGACCGTGTTTGGCAGCCGTCGATGACCCGCCGGCGGGCATTTTGAACGATTGCCGACGCTCACGCCACCAGGTCACGCATATTTGGCGTAGCCGAGCCTATAGCCTCAGCACGCTGCAGATCGCATATAGACTGCTCTCATGGCAAAGAAATCAAACCCGAGTTCTAACGTCCCACTCACCAAACAAGCCGCCGGTGCCGTGACTGGCGCAGTCGCTGGCAGCATGATCGCCGGGCCCGCGGGCGCAATCGTAGGGGGTCTCGCGGGAGCCGTGATGGGTAATCGCGTCGAGCAGGGCAAACCCGCGGTGCCACCGGAAGCTGTGGCTGTCGCGAAGTCTGCCGCAAAGCAGGTGAGCAGGATTCCTGTCGGCAAGGCGTTCAGGTCGCTCACCGCAAAAGCCGGAGTCTCGAAAAAGACCACAAGGAAAACCACCGCCAAGAAGACTTCCGCAAAGAAGACTACCGCCAAGAAAACCGCAGCGAGAAAACCGGCGGCGAAGAAGTCACTGTCAAGACCGGCCGCGAAGTCCAGGTCGGCAAAGAAGTCGGTCCGCCGATAATTAACGCTTTGCCGGTCACCTCAACCCACCCCATTCCGGGCGGGAGGTTGCCTCCTGCGGGGAAATGATCTCCCGTGGGGCACGTTGTGAGCGTCACGACGTTCGTCGGCTCCCGCCTGCCCCCCGGACCTATGAGCCACGGACCCTCAGCAAGTTGTCGCCTCCGACTAGCCCTGGGCATGCGGTCACCCCCGCCCACTCCCCGCTCCCTACCTCCCTGTGGCCTCTACGGATGTCAGCTCAACAGAAAATCTCGATAAACCTGGGTGCGGTTCTGGACCTGATTCCTCCCCACCCAGGCACCGGATCGCGGCTATTGCCTCCGGGAACAGAAGAATTGCGCATCGACGGCGACGGAAACGCCTGGACGCCGCGGGATCGCGTCACTTTCCAACATGCGCGATGCTGGTATCGTCGAGGTTGGGTGAATTCGCACGCGCCAGCATTACGTTCGTACCCTGTCCGTCCGCGGTGTCGTCGGCTTTGAGAATCAGCCGAGATTTGCCCTGGACCGAGGGCTTGTACTGCGTGTCGTCGATGACCTCCGTCTCCTGATTGAACGCGGCGACTTCGGTCTTCAGGAATTTCGCGAGACCGTCGATGAACCCGGTCGCGGCGCCAGCTGTGCAGGACGTGAACGACAGCCGTCGTATCTTGGTCCCGGCGATCGCCACCCGAATTTGATCAAGGGCCCGAAAGGCCTCGAGGCGCTTCTGCTTGTGCTCGGTATCCTTCTTTCCCGGTGATGTGTCATCCGCAATGTTCTTCTCGTCGACGGCTTTCTGCGACGGCCCGGTCGAGCTGGTGTCGTATCCGATATGATCGCCGTCCCAGAACATGCCATTGCCGAAGTCGCCTGGCCTCCAGGCCAGGGCGACAGTTGCCGCGTTGGGATCCCAGATGAGGATTCCGCGGTTGATATTGCCCGGAACGGCTCCGCCGTGACCGCTGACGATGACGACGGTTCCGCCAACTCCGGCACTCTTGATTGCCGCCGAGACCGTGGTCACGGTGTCCGACCAAGTCACGCTGGGAATGAGGTGCACCTTCGTGCTTCGCTCCGCCCAATTGACCACCGTGTCGAACTGCTTCTTTACCTGTGCGTCGAGCCCGGCAAACTGTTTTGCCCAATCTCTCTCGACCTGGGCAGCACCCGTGTGGACGACAGCGACCTTCATGACGGAATCTCCGGAATAGGCGCACTACCCCACTATGCCGGGCGGGCTCGACTTGCCCGAGCAGGCATTCGGCATCAGGGCCTGAAGCTGGTACTGGAACACTTCCTTGTCAAGGGCGGCAATCGTCATTTTGCCGACGATGTTGTCGGCCTGGGTCTGATAGCTGAAATTGATGATCTTCCGTGCCCGCTTGTAGGTGAGGACGGCCGCGGCCGTGGAATCTCCGTAGGTCTGCGCGCTCAGCTCGGCTTTGTTGATCTGAGCGTTGTCGACGGTGATCAGGGCCGTTTGTATCTTGCCGACATGGTCACCCGACGCGCCCTTGGTGACGTGGCTTGCGTCCTTGATGAGGCATGATTCGAGTTTGGCGTCGCCCCGCAACAGCCTAGAGAACAGCGGCACGATGTTCACCCTTTCTTGCGTCGACGGACCGGATCAGCGAGACCGTTCGACAAACGCGCATCGGGCGCGCATGGGAACGGTCGAGAAAGCTAGCATATACTTTCGCGATGAGCAGCTTGTACGCGGATTGCGCGACGCAGGTGCTCCCGGCTGGGATGCCGGACGTGATGCTGACTCGTCCGCGCAACGACAGTCGCTTGGTCGCCGCCGATGCTCGCGCGGTTCAATCATGAAAACGACTGGACACCACATGCAGTTCCCGGAATCATCCGGCATGCCGATGTTCCCAGGCGTTGATGCGTGTCGAGTTCCGTCCGCAGGAGCCATGCTGTCGATCGTCGTCTTCGATTGCACGTGCGAGGAGCCGCTGTCCGCAAGACGCCACGGCATGGCACATCGCCGCGGGTTTCAGGCGGCCCCATGAGCAACGCTTGGCAGACGTCAGAGCCGCTCGCCCGCCCAGGACATTCGAGACCGGAATTTCTGGGCTTCGGCGTCGGGCTGCGGGACCACCATACTGCGCAAATTCTGGTTGACGATCCGCCCCTCGATTGGCTCGAGATCATCAGCGAGAACTACATGATCCCGGGCGGGCCCCAGCTGCGGCTGCTCGACCGCCTGCGTGAGCGTTATCCGATCGTGATGCACGGCGTCTCGCTGTCCATCGCTTCGACCGGCGCGCCCGACGATGACTACCTGCTCGCGCTCAAGGCTCTGGCGGATCGCTTGCAGCCGCGCTGGATTTCCGATCATCTGTGCTGGACGGGCGTACACGGCAGGAACCTGCATGATCTGCTCCCCATTCCCTATACGCAGGAAGCCCTCGATCACGTCGCGCAGCGCGTCGAGCGCACGCAGGATATCCTTGGTCGCGCGTTGATCCTGGAGAACGTGTCGGCCTATGTCCGATTCCATCAATCAGCGATGACCGAGTGGGAGTTCATCGGTGAGCTCACGCGCCGGACCGGGTGCTGGCTGCTGCTCGACATCAGCAACCTCCATATCAACGCCTTCAATCATGGGTTCGATCCGCGCGTCTTTCTCGAGGGGCTGCCGGCGCACTGCGTTGTGCAGTTTCATCTCGCAGGTCACCGCGATAACGGCACTCACCTGGTCGACACTCATGACCAGCCCGTAAGCGAGGACGTCTGGGATCTGTACGCGGCGGCGCTGCGACGTTTCGGCCCGGTCTCGACCATGATCGAGCGCGACGACGACGCCTCGTCGCTCGGCGAGATCGTTGCCGAGGTGGAGCGGAGCCGAAACGTGGCGCGCGGTGTCCTGACCGAGGCAGCCCGCCTCTGCCCATGAAGGATCTGGCGTCGATCCAGACCGCGTTTCAGAACGCCATTGTCGCCGGCGACGACGGCGTTCTCGCCGAGATCCTCGATGGCGCGCGCGAAACGCGCGGCATTCTCGTCGACATCTATCGCAAGGCCTATCTGTTGCGGCTTCTCGAAGCGGTACGCGGCCGGAACCGCATCCTTGCGGCCCACCTTGGCGACGCCGCCTTCGACGCGCTGGCGCGCGCCTATATCGACACTGTTCCGTCGCGGCATCCGAGTTTGCGCCGGTTCTGCCACGACTTGCCCGCGTTTCTCGAGCGCAGCGCGCCCTACCGCGATCGGCCTGTTATCGCGGACCTCGCCCGGATCGCGGAGGCGCTGGCCGAAGCGTTCGAAGCACCCGACCATGCCGTACTCGCGCCGTCCGATCTCGCCATCGCACTGACCGGCACGCCGACGGATTTCGTCGTCATGCCGCACCCGAGCGCCCGCCGACTCACCTTGCTTTCGAATGCGGCGGCCATCTGGTTGGCCCTAGAGAAGCGCAAGCCCTCCGCTATCGGAGTTGCGATGTTCCGAGCCGCAATCGCTGATCGTCTGGCGGCGGCATGCGACGGCAACATTTCGCCCGCTTTGCCCCGCCGAGGCGACGATATGGGACGCGGCCAGCGCGGGGACGTCTGTCCGCACGCTACGCGGGATGTGGACGGCGCGCGACTGCTCTTCCGTCACCGGCTACCTCAGCACATGGGCCGCGGAGGGCCTGTTGGGCGACCTTGTCGCGAGATAGCGTGTGTACTTCGCGAATATTCTTCGCGGCCACAATCTGGCCGGAAGGGGAGGCCACAGCGGCGAGCTCCGAAATCGGGTGTGGGTCGGAGCAGAGCGGCGGAGTCAGCACGGAGGAAACCGATTACCTGGTGATGGAGGAGGAACGCGCGAAGCCGGTTCGGTGGGCCTAGGTCGACCTCAGTCGACGCATCGCATAACTGTAAACACTGACGTCAACGCCCCAAGCCTACTTTTTTCCCGCAATGTCCCCTGCCTACGGCGAACCGGACGCCGAATGGTTCACGCTGCTCGGGCGTAGTAATTCAGCAGCCACCGAGACGTTGGTGTCGACGCACTCGACCGACACTCCGTTTCGCGGGCTGGCCCTCGATCAGGTCGTTGTCCAGCCCTTGATGATTCCGCTCGCGATTGTAGTGGGCGACGAATTCCGCGACCGCTCGTCGATAATGGCGCTCGCCGGGCGGAATCAGGCGGCTCAGACACTCCTCCTTGATCGAGCGGACAAACCGTTCGGCGTAGGCGTTGGCATGGTGCGCGATCGGGTGTCTGGACGACGCGAATCGCGGCGTCTTGGAAGCGCGCCGGCAGCGCCCTACTCCACTTGGGATCCCGGTCGCAGCTCAGGACGCGACACCCATCGGCGTCAACGACGCTAAGTTCCGAACGATCTGACACATAAACGTCTCATCGGGATGTGGCGTCAGCTCGAGGATCTGGACGCCGCGAGGCCAGGTCGATCACAAAGACCAGTAGAACGTGACCAAGCCGTGCCAAGTCCACACTTCGGCCGTGAAACAAATCTGCGGCGGCGATCTCCAGTGCGCCGCAGGAACGTCTGCCACGCGGTCGGACGTTCCGGCGCAGGCGGCATCCCAGCTGCCCGCAAGATCCGTGCAATCGCTGAACGACCGAAGCGGTGCCCATATTTCTTGAGGGCGATTGGATTTACGTGTAGCCCCAGCTGGGTTCTCTTCCGCCATGCGCCGAATCAGCGCGCGAGTTTCCGCGACCACACCGCGACGCGTCGTTCGGCGTTTGGCGTAGGTCCGTTTGCGGGCGATGAGTTGCCGGTGCCACGGAAGCAACGTGTCCGGCGTGACAATCGTCGCGACCTCGCGCAGGGCCGCACGGCCCAGCCGGTACACCCCGCACGGCAAGCTTCCGCCGGTCGTCATCGGTGAGTCGGAGGCGCCGCTCGCCCAGCTGCCGTCGCAAGACCCGATTCTTCTCGATCAGGTCACCGAGCACCTCGCGCTCCCGCTGGTCCAGCCAGCCGGTCACCGTGAGCAGCAACATCCAGAACACCGAGACGTCGATCGCGTCCGGGAGCTTACTATTACCCGTGATTTCGCCTGGGCAACCAGGCAGACCGAAGCGTGGGACACTACGCGGATCGTTTCACCTCCCACCTCCTTGAGACCGTTTAGAGACAGCTGTTACTCACTTGACGCTGAAATCCTTCGCGCGGATGGCCTGCGGCACGCACTGGTAGTTCGCGACGTCGTCGGTGTTGCCCGTGCCTTTGTAGCGAGCTACCTGCGGATACGGGCACAGGATGCGCGACGCCGGATCGAGCGATGTGCGCGACGCGGGGAGCGCGGCCGGCGCCTGACCTCGCTCGACCCAGTCGGTGATCGCGGCGAACAACGTGGGCAGCTGCGGCGCAGCACCGGGTCCGCCGCCGCAGTGTCCGACGCCGGGAGCCATGTACAGCCGGGCGAACTGCGCGACCTTCGCCGGACCGCCGTTCGCATCGATCACGCGCGAGAAGTAGTGAAGCGTACCTCGAGGGAAGATCAACTCGTCCGCCTCGCCGTGCCAGATGATCATCTTGCCCTTGCGGCGTTGAAACGCCCGCAGGTCGGCACGGTCCGCGCCCATCACGGTCCCGAATTTCTGTTTGGACTTCTCGAATTCCGCAGCGAACCGCGATTCGGTGATCGTGCGCCAGTCGAAGTTCGGATTCTGATGCACCCAATGCTGCATGTACCAGACGGGGATTCTGAAAGGCATCGCGCCGGCGAGTCGCGTCAGCGGTGTGCCGCGTTCGAGGCCGAACCACAGCCGCTCGCCGGCGGCGTTGGTGGGACCGTTCCAGATCTTTCGTATCGCCGACGCCTCTGCCGCGGTCAAGCACGTATCGGCTGAGGCACCTGCCCGGCACACCGCCGCCACCGGGTCGTAGCGTGCACGCGCGTGGATCGCCGATGACGCCGTCCACGACGCCGTCGAGTCCGTCGCAGGCAGCGATGGCGGCATTCGTCGTCGCCGTCAGCTTCGCTTCGCTGATGGGAGCGCCCAAGGCGCCGTGCATCACGATCTGCGGCCAGAGCCCTGATGGAATGAAGCGATCCCAGTTGATCGCGGGCGCAACGATGATCAAGCCGTCGTAGGCCTCCGGAAACTGCTGGACCGCCACCAGCCCTTGAAAGCCCCCGGTCGAACAGCCGCTCCAGTAGGAGTACTGCGGCAGACGACCGTAATAGGCCTGGATCACCGCCTTGGCGTGGATCGCCAGGGTACGGACGGCCCGCTCGGCAAAATCGCCAACCAGCTGTGTGTTCAGCGAGCCATCGGGATTGAGCGCGAACGATCCGTCGCTACGGTCGTGCCCGGTGTCAGTACTCGCCGTGGCATACCCCGCACTGATGCGCTGCGCCATCGGCGGATACGAAATCTGTCCTGCGTAGCCGCCACCCCCCTCACCAACGAATCGCCCGTTCCAGGTATCGCGCGGCATCCAGATCTCGATGCGAATCTGCGGCGCGACGGTCAGCGCCACGCGACAGAAGGCGGGGAGGTCGGTGAACGCGCGTCCGCCGCTGACATCCGCGCCGCCAGTTGGCAGACCTCCGCGAGCGCCGCGAGGGGGAGACGAGAACTTGCCGCCGACGATATCTTCGGCCGCCGTCACGGTCGTCTCGGGGAGCGTCAGTGCCGCGAGTCTTTGGCACGGCGTCTGTGGTGACGTCTCCGAGCCACTCGCCGGTGTGCTGCTGCTGACCAGACGACGCGGCCGCGAAGGACGCGACGAACAGTACCGAGATCATCAACCGTGGCATCGTGTCGCTCCAGTCCAGGAACTCACAATCGCAATCCTGGCACACACGGCATCCAGCCCAGGGAGATAATCCGAAGGCCGACCCTCCCACACCAACTCTGGTCGACGCGATCGAGCCCGTGCAGCGCACGTCAGAGCTCAGTTCCTCGGGCCGGACAGGCGCGCCGGCCGCCGGCGACGCCCGCCGCCTCCTCCTCCCACACCCCCGTGCACGCCTCCTCAAACCTCAGCGCCCCGCGATAGATCACCGCATCCGCCTGCAACAGCCAGACGCTGCACCGCACCACGTCGGCCGCGACGGCCAGCGTCCAGTTGCGCGCGGCCACGCGCACGTGAATGCGGCTGCCCGGGCGCAGCGGCCGCTCGCTCTGCACCTGCGCGCCGTTGGCGCTCACGTCGAGCACGGCGACCAGGCATCCCGGCCGCAGCGTCGCGCGCTCGATCTCGAGGGCCTTGGCCGGCTGGCGCGGCTCGCTCCGGCGCTCGCTCACGGCACTGTCCATTGCCCTGTTCCCTGGATGAACCGCAGCACCCGCGTCCGCCCGGTGGCGCCGAGGATCCGCACCGCGAACTGCCCCCGCCTGCCGCGGACGTAGAGCGTGCCGGAGGTCGCGGTCCCGTCGGGGCCGAGCGTGAGAATGCGGCTCGACGCCAATCCGAACGCCGTCGGTCGTGGCCGAACGGTCGCCGTCGACGTCGGGCACGCCGGCGTGGAGGCCGAACGCGACGCCCGGGAACCGGCTGCCGATCACTTCCGGCGCGGCGACCTCGGCGATCGAGGCCGGAGCGCGATCTCGCTGGTGCGCACGCCGTTGCCATTGCCATCGACGTACTCGCCGAAGCGATAGTCGTCGTCGACCGCCTCGAACCGGAGCGCGACTTTCGTGGATCGCCGGATCGCGGTCATGCGGGCGTTCATGATCCGCCCCTCGAGATAGCGCGCCGCCATGGCGGTGCGCACCTCGTCGAGCGCGCCGGCGGTCACCGGAATCGACAGCGCGGCCAGCGTCGCGACGATCGACGTGACGAAGAGCAGTTCGAGCAGGCTGAAGCCCGCCGATCCGTCGAGTGGCCGAAGCGCGGACATGAGCGGCACCGAGAGAAGGCGCCCGGCATGGCGGCCAGGACGGGCGCCGCCCCTTGCTGGCTACTGACGCGTCGCCGGCTTCGGGTCGCCGACGGTGATCAGCGCCTTGAGCTTCAGGAAGCTCTTCTCGCCGATCCCCTTGACGTTCATCAAGTCTTCGACCTTCTTGAAGCCGCCATTCTTCTCCCGGTATTCGATGATCCGCTCCGCCGTTTTCTCGCCGATCCCGGGCAGCGTGGCGATCTGCGACACCGTGGCGGTGTTGAGGTTCACGACCGCGGCCGCGGCGGCGGCCGGCTTGGCGGCGGCATTCTGCGCGGACACCGTGGCGCCGGCAGCCGACAGGCAGACGATCATCAGCGTGGCGAAAAGAGCACGAGACATTGCGATTCCTCCTTGGCGAAATCGGAAAACGTGGACGGTGATCGGGCCCGCCAGGGCAGTCTGGCTAATGGGGGGTCGGGCCATCGGTCCGGAACACGCCCCAGCGGACCCGACGGTCGGTCAGGCAAGCACGGCGCCGCGGGACGCGGCAGGGCCGCTGTCAGCGGATCTCGCTGACCCAGACGACTTCGCGGAATCAGAGCGGCGCGGACGCGAGCCGCAGCCGGCGGAGCGGACGAGTCCGTCGTGCGGTCAACCAGGGCTGCCGGAAGCGACCGGGATGCTCGAGAGCTGACGGATGAAGCGAAAGGTTGTCGCGGCGTGCCTGGAGTTGCCTCGAGGGGATCCGCTCGAGGCTGCCCGGGTCCGACCGCCGACTGCCGGCTGCGAGACGGCCTACCGGGCCGGCGCGATCTCCGCGGCGCGATACCAGTCGACCGTCTTCTTCAACCCCTCTTCGAACGAGACGATCGGCTCGTAGCCGAGCAGGTCGCGGGCCTTGGTGATGTCCGCCTGCGAGTCGCGCACGTCCCCCTTCCGCCCTTCGGCGTAGATCGGGCTGACCGTCCCGCCGACCATCTTCCGCATCTCTTCGAACAGCTGATTCAGCGAAATGCGACCGCCCGTGGCCACGTTGATCACTTCCCCGCTGGCCGCCGGCGCCTCGCACGCCCGCAGCACGCCGTCGACGACGTTGGCGACGTAGGTGAAGTCGCGGGTCTGGGTGCCATCGCCGTAGATGGTGGGGGGGCGGTTCTCGAGCAGCGCGGTCGCGAACACCGAGATGACGCCCGAGTACGCCGAGGTGGGATCCTGGCGCGGGCCGAAGACGTTGAAGTAACGGATGGCGACCGTCTCCAGCCCGTAGAGCCGGGTGAACATCCGCAGGTACTCCTCGCCGATCACCTTCTGCAAGGCGTACGGCGACAGCGGGTTGGTCGGCATCTTCTCGTGCTTCGGCAGGGTCGGGGTATCGCCGTAGGCGGAGGAGGAGGCGGCGAAGACCAGCCGTTTGACGCCGGCATCGCGCGAGGCCACCAGCACGTTCAGGGTGCCATCCACGTTCGCGCGATTCGACGTGAGCGGATCCTTGACCGACCGGGGCACCGACGGGATCGCCGCCTGATGCAGCACGTAGTCGCACCCTTCCACCGCGCGCCGTGCCACTTCCAGGTCGGCGAGGTCTCCCTCGAGGAAGTCGACGCCGCTGATGTGGGCCAGATTGCCGCGCTTGCCGGTGATGAGCGAGTCGGCGACCCGCACGCGGTGACCGCGCCGGACGAGCTCCTCCGAGAGGTGGGATCCGATGAAGCCGGCGCCGCCGGTGACCAAGTAGTGAGCCATGCCGATACCTTAGCAGTATCGACGCCCGGAGGCGTCGAGCCAACGTAAAAAGGGACGGACGCCTCGGCGCCCGCCCCTGAGAAGTGCCGCCACAGCCAACCGTAAGCCGAATTCTGTCCCCTTCGACGCGCGCCGGCTTGCGCCGGCCGTCGCTCAGGGTGACGATCATTCCTCTAGCCCCGTCATTACTGACGGGATCAAGCAGCCTACCCGGAAGCCTCGGACGGGTCGTCCGATGGGCCCCGTTGCCAGGACCCGCGCTCCCCTATTTGGCCTTGCTCCATGCGGGGTTTTGCCTGCCACGCGTGTTGCCACGCGCGCGGTGCGCTCTTACCGCACCTTTTCACCCTTGCTTGTTTGCAGCCGGCAGCGCCGGCCGCGCCCGTCAGCGGTGTGTTTTCTGTGCCACTTTCCTTCGAGTTGCCCCGACCGGGCGTTACCCGGCGCACTACCCTGTGGAGTTCGGACTTTCCTCCTCCGCCTTCGCGGAGACGATCGTCTGGTCTGCTGTGGCGGCGAATGCTGCCTTCCTGACGGTGAACAGGAGGTCGGAGATACTGTTTCCTGCAGCCCCCTATCCGTCCGTTTCTTGCGCGATGCCGTATTGTTCCAGTTTCTTGTACAAATTGCTGCGCGGGGTGCCGATCACTTCGGCGGTCTTCGAGATGTTCCAGCCGTTCTCCCGGAGCTTGCCGACCAGAAAGGCCCGCTCGGCCGACTCCTTGAACTCGCGCAGCGTGCCGGAATTCTTCTCATTATCCGGCGCCGGCGCCTTGGCTTCAAGCCGGACGACGTCGCGCAGATCCTCGACGTCGACGGTGTCGCCCGGCGTCATGATCAGCAGCCGCTCGACCGTGTTCTTCAGCTCCCGGACGTTGCCCTTCCACCGCGCCTTCTGCATGTAGTCGAGCGCCGCCGGCGTGAAGCGGTGCGGCCGGCGGTTGTGCTCCCGGCTGAACAGCTCCGCGAAATGGCGAATCAGCAGCGGCACGTCCTCGCGCCGTTCGCGCAGCGGCGGCACCGTGATCGGGATCACGCTCAAGCGGAAGTACAAGTCCTCGCGGAACGTGCCTTTCTCGATTTCCGCCTCGAGATCCTTGTTGGTCGCGGCAATCACCCGGACGTCGACCTTGATCGTTCTCGCCGATCCCAGCCGCTCGACCTCGCCCTCCTGCAGGACCCGCAGGACCTTGGCCTGCGTCTTCGGGCTCATGTCGCCGACCTCGTCCAGGAAGATCGTGCCCTTGTCGGCCTGTTCGAACTTGCCGATCTGCTTTTCGGTCGCGCCGGTGAACGATCCCTTTTCGTGGCCGAACAGCTCCGATTCGATCAGCTCCTCGGGGATGGCGGCACAGTTGACCTGCACGAACCGCTCGCGGCTGCGGAGGCTGTTGCGATGAATCGACCGCGCGACCAGCTCCTTCCCCGCGCCGCTTTCGCCGAGCAAGCAGGACGGTGGCATTGGTGGGCGCGGCCCGCTTGATCGCATCCCAGACGTGGCGCAGCGCGGGGCTCTCGCCGACCATCTGATGCCGCACTTCGACCGCACGCTTGAGGCTGCGGTTCTCGTCCGCCAGCCGGGTCTGATCCAGCGCATTGCGAATCGTCAGCAGCACCCGCTCGCTGGCCAGCGGCTTCTCGATGAAGTCGAAGGCCCCCGCCTTGGTCGCTTCGACCGCGGTGCTCACCGTGCCGTGGCCCGAGATGATCACCACCGGCAGCGTCTCGGTGACCGCCCGGATCCGCTGCAGCGCCTCGAGGCCGTCCATGCCGGGCATCTTGACGTCCAGGAACACCAGATCCGGCGACTCCTTCTCGGCCAGCGCCACCCCTTCGGGCCCGCTCGACGCCTCGATCACGTCGTACCCTTCGTACTCGAGGATCATCCGGACCGACCGGCGGATCTCCGCCTCGTCATCGACCACCAGAATCCGCGCCTTCATCGCGTGTGCACCCCCGGCCTACTCGACCGTCACCGGGACCAGCGACCGCTGCGTCAGCGTCGGATCGTAGACGTAGAACACGAGGATGTCGCCGGTGCGCGCCGCCGCGACGACCCGCTGGTACTCCGCGACCGTGGCCACCGGACGCTTGTTGATCTCCATGATCACGAACCCGCGCCGGAGCAGCGCCTGGAAGCCGGCGCCGGTCGGATCGACGCGCGAGATGACCACGCCGCTGACCGTGTCGGGAATCTCCAGCCGGCCGGCAAAGCTGCGATCGAGCTCGCGGACGATCAGGCCAAGGGGCGTCTCGCTGGGCTCCGGCTGTCGCGGCCGGCCCCGGGGGCCCAGATCTTCCAGCCCGTCCGGTGTGCGATCGCGCAGCGGCCGCTCGGCGAGCTTCACCTGCGCCGCCTGCGTACGGCCGTCCCGGACGATCTCCAGCCTCGCGATGCTGCCGGGCTGCCGCGCGGAAATGTCTCGAATCACTTCCTCGTTGTTGATGACCTGACGGCCCTCCACCGAGACGATGATGTCGTAGGCGCTGGAGACCGGCCCGATCGGCCGGCGATTCCGGGGTGACGTCCTGAATCATCGCCCCCTTGCTCACCGTCAGATTCAAGGCGCGCTGCAGCGCCGGCGTCACGTCGGTCAGCCCGACCCCGATGAACCCGCGCGAGACCCGGCCGCGCTCCTTCAGTTGCGGGAGAATCGCCACCGCCTGGTTGATCGGCACCGCGAACCCGATGTTGCTGGCGCGCGAGCTGATCGCGGAATTGATCCCCACCACTTCGCCGGCCGCATTGATCAGCGGGCCGCCGCTGTTGCCGAAATTGATCGCCGCGTCGGTCTGGATGTAGTCGTCGAGACTCTTGTCGAACAGCTTCCGGCCGATGAAGCTGACCACCCCGACCGTGACCGAGTGGACGTAGCCGAGCGGATTGCCAATCGCACAGACCCACTCGCCGACCCGCAGATCGTCGGAGTTGCCGAGCGCGGCTTCGGGCAGGTGTCCATCCCCGGGAATCTTCAGCAGCGCCACGTCGATCGCCGGATCCGCGCCGACGACCTGCCCGCGAAACGCCCGTCCGTCGGCCATGGTGACCGTGATCCGCTCGGCCCCGGCAATCACGTGATGATTGGTGAGGATGTAGCCCTCGCGGTCGATCAGGAACCCGCTGCCGGAGCCCTGGCGGGGCCCCTCGAAATCACGGCCGGGATCCAGCTCCTCGCCGCGCCGCCGTTCCCGCGAGGTCTTCGACGTGGCGTCGATGTTGACGACCGCGGGATTGATGCGCTCGGCGACGTCCGCGAAGTTGACCACTCCGCCAGTCGCCCGCGACGCGGTCCGCTTCCCGGCCTCGTTCGCCACCCCGGCCGCGGCCGGCCGGCGCGGTGCGGACGCGACCGTCGGACCGGGGGTCAGCCCGCCGGCGATCAGGATGCCGATCAAAAACGTCACCGCGGACGACAACACGACGGTGAGGAGTGTGAAGCGGCGCATCCTTTTAGCTGGTTGCTGGAACAGGACGTGGGTTTTTTTGTCTGACAGCGGTTCTCAGCTTGCCTGTCCCTAGTATAAGCGCCCTGAATTCCGCTTCCGTCAGAAGCGGTACGCCCAGGGTCCGGGCTTTGTCCAGCTTGCTGCCGGCCTCCTCGCCGAACACCAGGTAGCTGGTCTTCTTGCTGACCGAGCCTGCCACCTTTCCCCCAAGCCGCTCGATCTCGGCGGTCGCCTCCTCCCGGGTCATCGTCGGGAGGGTGCCGGTCAGGACGAACGTCTTGCCGGTCAGCGGCCCGGGCGCGTCCACGCTCGGCTCCGGCTGCTGGCTGGCCATGTTGACGCCGGCGGCCGCCAGCTTCTTGACGAGATCGCAGTTGTGCGGCTCGTCGGCGAACGCGCGGACCGACGCGGCCACGATCGGGCCGATCTCCGGCACGCCCTGCAGCTTCTCGACCGGTGCGGCGAGTATCTCGTCCATGGTCCGGAGGTACCTCGCGAGCGTGCCGGCCACCTTCTCGCCGACGTGACGGATCCCGAGCGCATACACCAGCCGCGACAAATCGTTCTGCTTGCTGCGCTCGATCTGCTCCTTCACGTTCCGCCCGACCTTGCCCAGCTTGCGCGGCACCGCGCGCTCGGACCGCGGCTCGCGGGGCGCGACGACCAGGTTCTCGAGCTGCGCCGCCTCGAGGTGGTACAGATCGCCGAAGTCCTTCACCAGCCCCTGCTCGATCAATTGATCGACCAGCGATTCGCCCAGCCCTTCGATGTTCATCGCCCCGCGCGAGGCGAAGTGCTCGAGGCCGCGCCGCAGCCGTGCCGGGCAGGAGGTGTTCTCGCAGCGCCAGACCACTTCCTCCTCGTCTCGGTGAAGCGGGCTGCCGCACGCCGCACACGTCGTCGGCATCTCCCACTCCGTCGAGTCCGGAAGGCGTTCCTCGAGCACCGGTTCGACCACGCGCGGAATGACGTCACCGGCCTTCTCGAGTGACGACCGTGTCACCGACGCGGAAGTCCTTGCGCTTGATGTCCTCCGCGTTGTGGAGCGTGGCCATCGAGACGGTCGATCCGGCGACGACCACCGGCTTCAGCACGGCATACGGCGTATTCGCGCCGGTGCGGCCGACGTTGACGCGGATGTCCAGCAGCTTCGTTCGCACCCGCTCCGCGGGGAACTTGAAGGCGGTCGCCCAGCGGGGGAATTTCGCGGTGGTGCCCAGACGCTCGCGCACCGCCAGATCGTCCAGCTTGACGACCACGCCGTCGGTCTCGAACGGGAGATCGCGACGCTTGTCGGCCCACCCGCGGCAGAACTCGATCACCTCGTCTATGCCCGCGCACCGCTGCCGGTGCTCTTCGACGGGCAGCCCCCAGTCGCGCATCGCCTCGAGCAGCGCGAAATGAGTCGGCGGAAGCGGCACGCCCGGCGCCACCACCTGGTAGGTATACGCGCCAAGGCGGCGCCGTCTCACCAGCCGCGGATCCAGGTTCCTCATCGTCCCGGCCGCGGCGTTGCGCGGATTCATGAACGGCGGCTCACCGGCGGCTTCGCGCTCGGCGTTGATCCGGGCGAACGACGCGCGGGGCAGATACACCTCGCCGCGGACCTCGATCCGGCCGGGCGGGGCGTTCTCGAGCCGGTGGCGGATGGGCTGGATCGTGCGCACGTTCGGCGTCACGTCCTCGCCGAGAACGCCGTCGCCACGGGTGGCGCCGCGGGTCAGCTCGCCGTTCTCGTAGACGAGCGCGATGCTGAGGCCGTCGATCTTCAGCTCGGTCACGTAGTCGACCGGTGTATCGCCGAGACCGCCCGCCCGCCGCAGCCGTTCGTCGAACGCGCGGAGGTCCGCCTCGTCGTAGGCGTTGTCGAGGCTGAGCATGGGCGCCACGTGCGCGACCGTCGGGAAGGACTCGGTCGGCCGCCCGGCCACCCGCTGCGTCGGCGAATCCGGCGTGACCAGATCCGGATGCTGCGCTTCGAGCGCCTCGAGCTCGTGGAGGAGACGATCGAACTCGGTGTCGGTGATCTCCGGACGATCGTGGATGTAGTAGAGATCCTCGTGCCGGCGAATCTCGCGGCGCAGCCAGGACAGCCGCTCGTCCGGCGACTGCTGAGACACCTCTGGGGAATTCGGCTCGGTCAACGATCGCGGGAAAGGACGTAGTCCGGCAGCGCCGCCAGCGCGTCGCGCTCGCGGCTCGGCGGGAAGAGAGCGAGGCAGCTCTTGGCGCGCTCGGCGTACTCCACCGCGGTCTCGTAGGCGAGGTCGGTGGCGCCATGCTCGGCGAGCAGGCGCAGGAGTTCGCGCCACTGCTCTGGAGTGACGGCCCGGTCGTTGACCACGGCGCGGATCAGGCGATCGGCATCATCGCCGCCGCGGCGCAGGAGAAAGATGATCGGCAGGGTGACTTTGCCTTCGCGGAGGTCGCCGCCGATCGGCTTGCCGAGCGCGGTGGCGTCGGCGGTGTAGTCGAGCAGGTCGTCGACCAGCTGGAACGTGATGCCGAGGTTGAAGCCGTAATCCCGCAACGCATCGGCCTGCTCCGGGGTGACGTCGCCGAGCATCCCGCCAATTTGCGCGCACCCGCCGAAGAGAAAGGCGGTCTTGCGCCGGATGATCTCGAAATGCTCGTCCTCGGTGATGTCGACGTCGCCGGTCTTGGTGAGCTGATACAGCTCGCCCTCGATCATTCGCAGCGTGACGTCGCAGAGCACGCGGATGATCTCGAGGGAATCCTGCGTGAGCGCCATCGCCATGCTCTTGATGTAGAGATAGTCCCCGAGCAGGACGGTGATGTCGTTGCCCCAGCGCGAATGGACGGCCAGACGGCCGCGCCGGAGATCGGCGCCGTCGATGATGTCGTCGTGGACCAGCGTGGCGGTATGGATGAACTCGACCACCGACGCGTAGAGCACGGCCTTGTCGCCGGTGTATCCGCAGAGCCGCGACGCCATCAGCAGGACGGCGGGGCGGACCCGTTTGCCGCCGCTGCTCTGGATATAGCGGCCCATCTCGGGGATGAGCGCCACGCGGGACTGGATGTGGCGGACGAACTCCTGCTCGACCGCCTCGAGGTCGCCGCGGATCGGTTCGAAGATCTGCGCCAGATCGTCGGAGACGGGCATTTTCTGCGCTGTGTCAGTCAATGGGGTACGCGGGTGGACTCGGTTTTGACCCAAGATACTGGACTTCCTCGGGGGGTGTCAACGCGCTAAGCCGTTGCTGCGTCGCGGATTAGAGAATGCCGGGGTCGCCGAACACCCGGGAGAAGTTCACGGTCGTGTCTCGCGCGATCTGCGCGGCGGGCCGCCCGCGCACGGTCGCGAGCGCCTCGACCACATTGGCGACAAAGGCCGGTTCATTCCGTTTGCCGCGGAACGGCACCGGCGCGAGGTACGGCGAGTCGGTCTCGACCAGGAATCGATCCGCCGGCACCATCTGCGCGACCTCGCGAAGCTCTGCGGCTTTCGGAAACGTGACAATCCCGGCAAACGACAGCCAGGCCCCCAGCTCCAGCGCGGTCCGGGCCATCTCGAGGCCGCCGGTGAAGCAGTGAAATACCACCCGCAACCCGACACCCTCGTCCCGCAGCAACTCGAACGTATCGTCGGTCGCTTCCCGGGTATGGATGATGACTGGCAGTGCACGGGTCCGCGCCAGCCGCAACTGCCGGCGGAACACCTCCTGCTGGATGTCGCGCGGCGAGAAGTCGTAGTGGTAGTCCAGCCCGATCTCTCCGAGCGCGACCGCCCGATGCGCGGTCAGGTCCGCATCGAGCCGGCTGATCGCCGCGTCGAGGTCGGCGGCGTGCTCAGCTGCCTGGTGCGGATGGATCCCGACGGCAAACCGCACGCCGTCCCAGGCGGCGCTCACCGTCTTCGCCCGCTCCGCTTCCGCCGTCATCGCCGGCGGCGAGAATCACCAGGGCGCCAGACAGGCCGGCGCCGCGGGCCCGCGCCACGACCGCGTCGAGATCGCCGGCGAATTCCTCGCCGGCGAGATGGCAATGGGAGTCGATCACTGGGTCATGTCAAGGGAGTAAGGGAGAAGGGTTGTCCCTTCTCTCTTGACACCCTTCACCGCGGCCTCGCCGCGTCACCTGACTCGCGTCCCCGGCGGCACATCCTGGTCGAAGCCGATCAGCGTCGGCTTGCCGCCGTCGGGACTCGCCGCGAGCACCATGCCGTTCGACTCGATGCCCATCAGCTTCGCCGGCTTCAGGTTGAAGACCATGACGATCGTCCGGCCGACGAGCTGCTCCGGTTCATACGCCTCCGCAATGCCGGCGACCAGCGTGCGCTGCTCGGTGCCGACGTCGATGGTCATCTTCACCAGCTTGCGTGAATTGGCGACTTTCTCGGCGGTCAGGACCTTGGCGACCCGCAGGTCGACTTTCATGAAGTCGTCGATCGAGATCCGATCGCTGCGCCGCGGCGGCCGGCGCCGCAGGCGGCTGGGCCGGTGCCGCGGCTGGGGCCGCGGCTGCCGGTGCGGTTTGACTGGTTGCCGGTGCCGGCTGCCCCGCCGGCTCTCCCGAACCACCATCGCTCGTGGCCATCGCCCTCAACTCGTCCACGCTGTGCTCCATTCTTGGAAATAACGGGTCAATACGGCCGAGGGTCAGGCCCGGCGTCAAGGTGCCGGCCCTCAGGCCCACCCAGGACTCGGATGCCGTCCCCAGCATCACGCGAATGCGACCGGCGGTTCCCGGCATCACCGGATCCACCAGCGCCGCCACCACGCGCAACGCGTCGGCAGCGTTGTACAAGGTCGCGTTCAACAGCGGTCGCGACTCCGGCGCCTTCGCCAGCACCCAGGGTTCCCGCCCCACGATGTACTTGTTCACCGCGGAGATGAGCTCCCACGTCTCGCGCAATCCCTGGCTGAAGTCGTACCGCGTCGCGGCATCGATGGTCCGCGCGATCGCGGTGGTGATTCGAGCCTGGAACCCGATATCCGCATCCTCGTTCGCCTCGGTGGCCGGGTCCGGCACCCGTCCATCGCAGTACCGCTGAATCATCGTCGTGACGCGACTGACGACGTTGCCCAGATCGTTGGCGAGATCCGCGTTGTAGCGCGTCAGGAACACGTCGTCGGTAAAGCTCGCGTCCTGGCCGAGGACCATCTCGCGCATCACGAAATAGCGGAGGGCATCGACGCCGAACCGCTCGACATATCCCTGCGGCGTGACCACGTTGCCGAGCGACTTGGACATCTTGGCGCCGTTCATCAGCCACCAGCCGTGCCCGATGACGCGCTTCGGCACCGGGAGTCCCGCGGCCATCAGGAACGCCGGCCAGTAGACTGAGTGCTGACGGACGATCTCCTTGCCCATGAGGTGCACGTCGGCCGGCCAATACCGGTTCAATCGCGCCTCGTCATCCGGAAAGCCGGCCGCGGTCAGGTAGTTGGTCAGCGCATCGAACCACACGTACATGACGTGCGCGGGATCGCCGGGGACGGGAATGCCCCACTTGAACGAGGTGCGGCTGACGCTCAGGTCGCGCAGGCCGGCGGCGACGAACGCCGTCATCTCGTTGCGCCGGGTCTCCGGCGAGACGAACTCCGGGTTCGCTCGATAGTGCTCCAGCAGCGGCTCCGTGAACTGCGACAGCCGGAAGAAATAGCTCTCCTCGCTCAGTCGCTCGACGGCGTTTCCGCAGGTCGGGCAGCGGCGGCCGTCCACGAGTTGGGTTTCCGGGACGAAGAGCTCGTCGACCGTGCAATACCAGCCTTCGTAGCTGGCCTTGTAGAGATACCCGCGATCGGCCACCCGCTGCCAGATCGCCTGCGCCGCGCGCTTGTGGCGCTCCTCCGTCGTGCGGATGAAGTCGTCGTTGGAGAGGTTCAGCAGATCGGTCAGCGCCCGGAACTTCGCGGCCACCCGGTCGGCAAAGACCTTGGTCTCGACGCCCGCCGCCTGCGCCGCGCGCTCGACCTTCTGGCCGTGCTCGTCGGTGCCGGTCAAAAAGAAGACATCGTAACCGAGGAGCCGGCGGGAACGGGCGATCGCGTCGGCCACCATGCTGGTGTAGGCATGGCCCAGGTGCGGCTCCGCGTTGATGTAATAGATCGGGGTCGTGATGTAGAACGACGGCATCAGCTCTCTCTGTCCATCCACGCCTTGACGGCCCGCGCCTGCACTTCCTTGATCGCGAGCCCGTGCGCGGCCGCGGCCCTGACGCAATCCTCGAACTCCGGGGACGCATTCACGATCCGGCCGTCCCGGCTCGCCACTTTGAACCGGATCGCGCCGACCGGGGTCTCGATGGTTCGAATCGCCCGGTCGAGGCGCTCCCGCAGCATCTCACGATGTCGGACGCCAATGGTCGTGGTATCGGTGAAGAGAATGCCGGACAGCGCTTCACGCCGATCGGGCGCCGCAATCACCGTGACCAGTGTTCCTGGGCGGTTCTTCTTCATCTGCACCGCCGCGTAGTAGACGTCCAGCGCGCCCGCGGCGTACAACCGATCCATCAGCGGGCCGAACAGCTGCGGATTCATGTCGTCGATCTCGCATTCGATCGACACGATCGTCTCGAGCGCCCTGACCGCCGCCGATTCCCCGACCAGCATCCGAAGCAGGTTCGGCTGCTCCGGAAAATCCTTGTCCCCGGCGCCGTAGCCAATCGCCTCCACTCGCAGCTCCGGCAACAGGCCGTAGCTCTCGGCGAACCCGGTCACCAGCAACGCCCCGGTCGGCGTCGTCAATTCGGTCGCCACGCCTCGCGCGTACACCGGGACGCCTTTCAGCAGCGTCACGGTCGCGGGGGCCGGCACCGGCAGCACGCCGTGTTCGCACTTCACGGTGCCGCTGCCGACGTTCAGCGGCGACGCGATCACACGGTCCGCGCCCAGCCACTCCATCGCGAACACCGAGCCGACGATGTCGATGATCGAGTCGAGGGCGCCGACCTCATGCAGGTGGACCCGCTCGACGGGGATCTGGTGAACCGCCGCCTCCGCCTCCGCCAGCCGGCGGAACAGAGCCGTGGCCCGCTCCCGTGCCGTGGGAGACAACGCCGACCGCCTGATGTACCGCTCGATGTCGGCGAGGCTGTGATGGCCGGGCGCGTGGGGGACGTCAGGCGGATGCTGATGATCGTGGCCGGCGTGGTCGTGCGCGTGAACTTCCCTTCGACCGGGCTCAGGGCAGGCCCTTCGTACCGCCAGGCTCAGGGCAGGCCTGACTGGCCTGCGCCCGTGGTTCCGACTCGGTCAGGCGGAACTTGGTCGCGGAGATGCCTCCCCGCAGGACCCGCTCCGCCGACAGCGTGCCGTACTCGATCGCCAGGCTCCCGACCGCCTCGCGCAGCGCATCGAGCGGCAGGCCGAGATCCAGCAGGGCGCCCAGGAACATGTCGCCGGCCGCGCCCGAGAAGCAGTCGATGTACAGCGTCTTGCTCACGCTCAGAGGGTTCCCTTCTCCCGGTAACTGAAATACCGCGCGTCGCCCAGGATCACATGGTCCAGCACGTTGATCCCCATCAGCATGCCCGCCGCGGCCAGCCGCTCGGTCAGTCGCGTGTCATCGCTGCTCGGCTCGGGATCGCCCGACGGATGGTTGTGGAACAGCACGATCGCGGCGGCCCCGCCGGCCACGGCCTCCCTGAAAACCTCGCGCGGATGGACGATGCTGGCGTCGAGGGTGCCGATGGAGAGCACGGTGCTCCGAAGCACGCGGTGTTTCGTATCGAGCAGCAGCACCCCGAACTGCTCGACCCGCCGATTGCCGTACTGCGGCAACAGGAACTCGGCCACCGCGCGCGGGCTCGTCATCTGCGCCCGGTTCATGGCCGCGTTCGCCAGGGTCCGGCGCCCCATCTCGACGGCGGCGAGCAATTGCGCGGCGCGGGCCGGACCGATGCCCCGGATGCGCAGCAGATCGTCGCGGCCGACCCGCGCCAGCCCGGTCATCCCACCGATCGCCGCAAGCGTGGTGTTGGCGAGATCGAGGGCGGTGGCGCGGGGCTGCCCCTGGCCGAGAACGATGGCGACCAGCTCGTTGTCGCCGAGCCCGGCGGCACCGAGTCGGGCCAGCTTTTCCCGCGGTCGATCGTGCGCGGCGATGGCCTTCATCGTACACCATCCCTGCTATACTGCCGGTCGATGCGTCGTCTCGCCGCTGCGATCGGCACGCTGATTTTCCTCACTGCCTGTTCCGAACCTCCCCAGAAAGAAATCGATCGTGCCCAGGGCGCCATCGACGCGGCGCGGGCCGCCGGCGCCGACCAGTACGCGACCGAACCGTTCACCGCGGCGACCACCGCGATGCAGCAGACGCACGAAGCCGTCGCGCAGCGCGACTACCGGCTGGCACTGTCGCGCGCCGTCGACGCCAACGAACGGGCGCTCGAGGCGGCGCGCCAGGCAGCCGACGGCAAGGCCCGGGCCCAGACCGACGCGCAAGCCGCGCTCGGCCGGGGTCTGGCCGCCGCGCGGCAACTGGGCGAACAGCTGAAAGCGGCCGAAGCCGCCCGCGTCCCCGCCCGGGAGCTGGAGGCCGCCCGCCGCGGGCACGCGGATGCGCAACGCGCTCTGCAAGAAGCGCGCGCGGCAATGGCCGCCGGCAACCATCTCGTGGCGATCAAGCAGATGCAGGACCTTCCGGAGAAGATCGCCGCACAAACCGCTGAACTGATGCAGGCGATCGACGCGCGCAACCCGCGCGGGCCACGGCGCCGCCGCTGACGACGTCGCAGTTGCTGCGACGACTGGCGAGGTGGAAAGTGGCAGGTATTGCGCCCGGCGGCCGGCCGCCGGCGACTTTAGGAGATTGCTGAAAAAGTGTCGCCGACAAGGGAAAAGGGATGTCTTTCTCCCTTGTGCCTTCTCCCTTCTCCCTTGACAGGCGAAGCTCTATAGCCGTCAGGCCCCGAGCCAGTTCACTTCCGCGACGATCTCCGCCCACCCTGTCAGATGCAATCCATCGTCGCGCCACGCGACGTGCTGCGTGCCGCCTGGGGACACGATGTCGACTTCACGCGAGGCCCCGCCGTACGCGATTGCCGCGACTGCCGACGCGCACGCACCGGTGCCCGACGCTTCGGTCGGGCCGACGCCGCGTTCCCAGATCAGAATGCGGACGCGATCGGGGCTCTCGACGGTGGCGAGCTCGACGTTCGTGCCTTCCGGGAACCGCGGATGGACCGCGAGCGCCGATCCGAGGGTGTGCAGGCGCTCGACCGTGACCTCGCCGAGCACGACGCACTGCGGGTTGCCGACCCGCAGCGTGACGGCTTCGACCTCCACCCCGCCGACGTCGATCCGTTCCAGCGCGATCTGTTCGGGCTCCCCCATCGCGGCGGAGAACGTATACCGATTCGACCATCGCGCGAGCAGCTGCAGCCGCTTACGGCCGGCGTCGGTGTCGACGACGATTGCCCCTGGTGAGCCGGTGTGCGCGAGCCAGGCGGCGAGGCACCGCAGCCCGTTGCCGGAGATCTCCGAGGGGCTGCCGTCGGCGTTGAGCAGCCGCATCGATACCCGATCCGCGGGTTCGCGGTTCGCGGGTTCGCGGGTTCGCCCTCCAGATACCGTGAAGATCAGCAGTCCGTCGGCACCGACGCCGCGGTGTCGATCGCAGACGGTGCGGGCCAGGGCCGCGGCGTCGCCGGACGCCGGCAACTCCCCGGCATCGACCAGGAGGAAGTCGTTGCCGAAGGCGTGCGACTTGATCAGCTTCATTGTCCGTGAAGGCTGGTCGCAGGCGCCTTGCGACAGAACGCGAGCAGGTGCCAGCCGAACCGGCGGACCAGCGCACGCGGCAGCGCGTTGAACGTCCCGACGAAGGCGGTGTTGAACACGAGCCCCTTCCAGCCGCCATGCAGCCGCGACTTCACCGGAAACCGCTCTTCGACGATCCGCACCTCGGCAAAATCGCGCAGGAGCGCCCGGAACTCGCCGATGCTGTATTTGCGCAGGACGGGTGCGTCCTCGTGTTCGAGCGCGACCTTCATCAGCTTCGACAACGCATTCAGCCAGGAGATGCGGTTGTAGACCTGGAACACCGCCTCGCCGCCCGGCTTGAGGACCCGGTGGCATTCGCGAATCAGCGCCGACGGGTTGCTGGTGTACTGCACGACGCCGTGGGCGTAGACCAGGTCGAACGTGGCATCGCCGAACGGAAGCTGCTCGCCATCGGCCTCGCGCAGATCGGCGGTGAGGCCCTGTTGTGAGAAATTCTGCCGGGCGAGCGCAATCGCCGACGCCGACAGATCGACCCCGGTCACGATCGCGCCGCCGCGGGCGAAGCGAACCAGGTCGGTGCCGGCGCCGCACCCCACTTCGAGCACCGCGCGTCCGCGATACCCGTCGAAGGCGACCAGGCGTGGCAGGTGGTGCAGCTTCTCGAAGTGGTACTGATCGAGATCCGCGAAGAACCCCGGCGAACCGACCGGGTGCGTCGTGATCTCCAGATCGTGGATGTGCTGGTTCCAGTAGTCGCGGACGGCCGTATTGGCGAGGGACGAATGAACGGACACGCGACGTAACTATAATCACACTTCCCACCTTCGCTCCCAGGCTTCGCTGCGGAGCTACGGCGGGCAAGCCCACGTTCATGCGCCACCGCGATCTGAATCGACTCGCTTCACGCGCCTACGACCTGCTGGTCGTCGGCGGCGGCATTCACGGCCTGACCTGCGCCTACGAGGCGGCGAGTCGCGGCCTGAGCGTCGTGCTGGTGGACGCCGCCGATTTCGGGTCCGGCATCTCGTTCAATCACCAGAAGACTGCACACGGCGGCCTCCGCTCCCTCCAGTCGCTGTCGGTGCTGCGGGCTCGGGCCTCCATTCGCGAACGCCGCGCGCTGGCCCGCATCGCACCGGGGCTGCTGCGGCCGCTGCCGTTCCTCGCCGGCACCTACCGCTCGGTGACGCGCGGCCGGCTGGCCCTCCGTGCCGGCTTCGCGCTCGATCAGCAACTGGGCCGTCGACGAAACGACGCGCTCGAGCCGGAGCTGCACCTGCCGCGCCCGCGCCTGCTCTCGCGGACCGCCGCCATGAAGCTGTTTCCCGGCATCCGCCCGCAGGGGCTGACCGGCGGCGCGCAGTGGTACGACTACCAGATGGTGGAGAACGACCGCCTGACGTATGCATTCGCCGCCGCCGCCGATCGCGCCGGGGCCGAGCTCGCGAACTACGTCGAGGCGATCTCCGTGACCCCGGCGGGACCTGCCGGGGCGACCGTGCGCCTCCGCGATTCGCTCGGCCGAACAGAGCTCGACGTCACCGCGAAGGTGATTGTGAACGCCGCGGGCGCATCAGCCGGCAGCGTCGCCAGAATGCTCGCGGTGTCACGTCCGTTCCCGGTCGTGAAGGCGATGAATCTCGTCACCTCGAAGCGCGCGGCCGACATGGCCCTCGCCGCGCCCGGACCCGATGGCCGGATGCTCACGCTCGTCCCCTGGCGCGGGCGCGCCATCGTCGGGACCAGCCAGTCCGCACAGGCGGTCACGACCCCGACCGACGACCGCGTTGAGCGCACCGAGGTCGACGCGTTCATCCAGGACGCGAACCACGCGTTTCCCTCGCTGGGTCTGACCGCCAACGACGTGACGCTGGTGCACCGAGGCTGGGTTCCCGCCGTGGCGGCGGCAGATCGCGGGGCGGCGTTGGTGCCGGAGTCACGGATCCTGGATCACAAGTCCGACGGCGCTCAGCACGCCATCACGATCGTCGGCGCCAAATACACCACCGCTCGCGGCGTCGCCGAACGGGCCGTCGACCTGATCGCCAGGAAGCTCGGGAGGCGTGTGAGGCGTTCGCGCACCGCCACCACGATCCTGCCGGGAGCGGGGATCGCCGACCATGAGGCGCTGGCAATCGAGCACGCCCGGCGCGTGCAGCTCGAGATGCCGCTGGCGCTCACCCGTCACCTGATCGGCCGATACGCGGAAGGTGCGCCGACGATCATTTCGATCATCGCCGCGCAGCCGGAGATGGCGGCGCCGCTTTCGCCGGACACCCCGACCATTCACGCCGAAGTGCTCCACGCCATCCGCAACGAGGCCGCCCTGCGGCTCTCCGACATCCTGCTGCGGAGGACGTCGGTCGGCGCGGCCGGGCATCCGGGTGCCGCGACCCTTCAGGCCGCCGCGGCACTCGCCGCCGGCGAGCTTGGATGGACACCCGAGCGCGTGCGCGAGGAGATCGAGGCTGTCGAGGCGATCTATCGAGTCTGATTCGAGCGACAGCCGCTTGCAGGAGCGCACGGAGGCAATCGAGGTACCGGATCTCAAAACGGAGCAACGGAGGCAACGAAGAAAACGGAAAAGAAGTCTTTTCGAAAAACTTTGTATTCTCCGTTCTCTCCGTTTGCTTCGTTGCTCCGTTTTTGAGATCCGGTAGCTCGATGGCCTCCGTCTGCTCCTAGGCAGCGGCTGTCGTGGGGCCCTGCCCACTACGGCACGCTGAACCCCCGGAACACCCAGGTCACACCGGCGGTGATCCCGAGGCTGGGATCGCGGCTGGTCAGTCCGAGGACGATCCCGCCGTCGATCCGCACGGTGCGGTGCGTGAAGCGCGCGCCGACGCGCATAGCGGCGCGGCTGTCGGTGCCCGGCGGCGTCCCTTCGTCGTCGGTGGGCTGGTAGCGGCCGTTGATCTCGCCGACCACCTCGACGCCTTGCCGTACTGCGCGCGCGACCGAGAATCCGTAGGCCAGCACATCGCCCTGGCGATCGCCGCGCGTCGGATCCCCCAGGATCCCGAGTCCGGCATTGCCGACCATCCGCACCGACTGCACGGTCTTCCCAATCAGAACGGTCGCGTAGAAGTCGGTGGTATCGAGCCCGATGCCGTTCTCGTTGCTGGCATTCGGCAGCTTGGTCGCGAACCGCAAACCGACGGCCGGGCGGCCCGCGGTCTCCGACAACACGCGCACCTTGGTGGCGACGACGATGTCCTCGACGTCGCTGGTGTTGTCGCCGGTGAAGTCGAGCATCGAGGAGAGCGGGCCGCCGACCCGCTCGGTGACGTGCAGGCGGTTGTAGAGCCCGCCGTCGATCTGCAGTTCGGCAATGGAGCTGAGGCCGAAGCTCAATCCGAGCACCGGCACGCGGAGCAGGTCACCCTGCAGGCCGGACACCGGATAGAAGATCTCCTTCTGCAGATCGAACCCGGCTTCGAGCAGCACGTTGCCGGAGCCGATCGTTTCCGGATCTTCAGTGACGAGGGGACGCTGCTGCGCTGCGGCCGGCACGGCCATCAGCACCGCCATCATTGAAACGAACGCCAGCCTTCTTTTCATCGAAATGGAAGCTCCCTTGATCGATCACGACCTTCGCGCGGCGCACGCGCTGCACACCGCGCGCATCTTAACGCCGCACTAGCGGCAGCGGCACGGCCGCGTTCGCCCCGGCCGATTCCTCCCTCTTCAGATCGGCGGCGAGCGCCGCCTCCCTGAGCCCGGGCAGCGGATTGAGGCGCCGGTCGAGCAGGTGCCGCGGGCCCACGTTGGCGAGCGCCTTGATCATCGAGTTCTTGACCTCGGGATGCTCGACTTCGAGCTCCGCGATCAGCCGCTTGATCCGCTGCCGCTGCAGGCTCAGATCTCCGCAGGCCGGGCAGCAGCAACCGATGATCGGCAGCGCGCGTTCCTTCGCGTATTGCCGGGCCTCCGATTCGGTGACGGCGACCAGCGGGCGAATGACCACGTGCTCGCGGTTGTCGGAGACGAGCCGGGCCGGCATCGCCTTGAGCGCTCCCGCGAAGAACAGGTTCAGCAGCAGCGTTTCGACGAAATCGTCGAGGTGATGCCCGAGCGCGATCTTGGTCGCCCCGACTTCGGTCGCCAGCCGGTAGAGCACGCCTCGACGCAGCCGCGCGCACAGCGAACAAGGGGTCGCGTCGCCGAGGATGTCGTCCATCACCTCGCCGATCTCGGTGTGGACGATGCGATATTCCCAGCCGCGCGCCTCGCAGGTGCTCGCGATCAGGTCGTGGCGAAACCCGTCGTACCCGGAGTCGACGGTGACGCCGATCAGCGAGAACGTGATCGGGGCGCGCTGCCGGAGCACGTCGAGCATCTGCAGCAGCGCCCAGCTGTCCTTGCCGCCCGAGAGCCCGACCATGACCCGATCGCCGTCCTCGATCAGGTTGTAATCGACGATGGCTTTCGTGACTTTCTTTGCGATCCGGGCTTCCAGCGGCGAGGTGTAGCTCATGACGTCGGTCGCTATCTGTACGCCGCCGGAGCAACGGAGGCGGCTCGCGTTCAGTTGCCGGTTGCCAGTCGTCAGAAGACGATCGTGCTCAGCTGGAAACTGGAAACTGACAGCTAGGAACTGACACCTTCTCGCCGAGCAGCACGGCGACGGTGTCCGGCCACGTGATGGTGCGCGCCATTTCGAACGCGCGGCGGCCGAGTGTTTCCGCGAGCGTGCGGTCGTCCATCAGCCGGCGCAGCGCGGCCGCGAGCGCCGGCGGCGTTGGCGCGGCGACGAATCCCCGGACTCCGTCCTCGACCAGTTCCGCCGGCCCGCCGCTGTCGGTGCACGTGACCACCGCCTTGCGGGAGGCGAAGGCTTCGACGGTCACGAACCCGTAGTCCTCCTGACGGGGCGGGAAGCAGACGGCGCGGCAGTTCGCGAAATAGTCCAGCAGCTCGGGCTGCGACACCGCACCCACCAGCCGGACGCGATCGACGAGGTCCAACTCGGCGACGAGCGCGGTCAGCCGCGATCGTTCTTCGCCGTCGCCGGCAATGATGGCCTTGATGCCCTGCCCATCCGGCGTGGCCAGCGCGCGAATCAGCAGGTCGGCCCGCTTGAGGGGAGTCAGCCGCGACACCATGAACACGAAGTCGCCGTAGCGATCGCAGTGATACGGCCGGTGCGGCGCCGGAGGATAGAGCACCGTGGCGCGCAGCTCGGGCCACATCGCCAGCCGTGTCCGGATCGTCTCGGACTGCACGAACAGCTTCGAGACATTCCGGGTGAGAAGGAAGCGATCGGCGCCATGGATCAGCCCGCGCCGCACCCGCTCCTTGATGCGGCCGCCCCGGCTCAACGGCGCGCTGAACTGGTCCCAGAGGTCGTAGTACTCGCGCATCGTGTGGTTCAACCAGCAGACGTGATGCGGATGCCGGATCGCGTAGCTGGGGAACCTGAGACTGATCACCTGATCGACCGGCCCCTGGTCGGTCAGGCCGACGTCGGTGAGCCAGGTGGCCAGATAGGCACTGCGCCTGCCGTCCAAAGCGGTTCTGCGGCGTCACGATGATGTCGGCCTGATGGCCGGCGTCGCGCAGCGCCGCGGTCAGCGCCCGCGCGATCACCATGTGGCCGCCCTCGGCGAGCGGCGGACTCGACGTGACGACGGCGATGCGCTTCATTTTTCGATCATGATCGGCTTGGCGCGGACGCCCAGGTACGCCGTGTCGGTGGACGACGGCTCGACGAACAGCGGCACGAAGCCGCGGTCAGCGGTGATCGAGGCGATCCAGACCGGCCACTGGCCCTCATACCAGAAGTTCTCGGGCAGCTCGAAGGCGAACTGCTGAGACTCGCCGGGCTGCAGCGAGACGCGCCAGGTCTGACCCGCCAGGCGGGCGACCGACGAGACCGGCTCAGGTCCGGCGGACAGCGTCAACACCAGCTGCTTCATCGGCCGATCGGTCTTGATCAGGAACTCGGCTTTCGACTCGCCCGCGCACCCAGAAGCTCTTGTCCGCCTCGCGACGGGCGTTGTCGTCGAGGAAATAGATCTGGAATCCGGGGTCGCGGCGCTCGGGCGGATTGTCCCCGAACCAGAGCATCACCCGATCGCGCTGGGTGTTGATCGGCCAGTTGTAAATCAGGGTCAGCTCCGGCGGCAGCCAGCGGAACGGCCCGGCCTTCGTGTGATTGCCGGGCTGGCTCGACGTCGCGAACGGGTTCAAAACCAGCGGTGCGGTGAACAGGGCGCCGACCACCCACGGCACCATCGCTACGAGCGGCCGCGTGATCGGCGGAATCAGGAACAGGAACGCGCCGTACGCGCCCATGAAGTAGCGGTTGCCCACCGATCCACCGCCGCCGTTCCACGTGTACGGCACGGCGATGATGAACGTGAGGATCTGGCCCACCGCGGCGGCGAGCACGAAGTACTGCCACAAGCGGCCGCCGCCGCGGCGCCGCGAGAAAAGCGAGCAGCGCGAACACCGCCGGGAAGAAATACGGCACCAGGCCGGCGAAACGGCCGACGAAGAAGTACGCCAGGTTGTGAGTCAGGTTCTGCCAGAACACCGACCTGTTGAAGATGATGTGCCCGAGCGCCTCGTCTCGGGCCCTCTCCGCGCCGACCCCGAACCCGGAGTTCTCGGTCAGGAAAGGAAACTCCCAGTAGAACTGGCGGCGATTGGCGCCTCCCCCCTGATAGTTCCAGTCGCCGGAGATCGCCATGTTCGCCGCAAAGAATCCGACCGTGACCGCGAGAAATACCAGGCTGGTGGCAATGGCGTGCCCGAGCCGGCGGCGATACAGCAGCCACAACACCAGCGGCGGAAACAGCAGCGCGCTCCACGGCTTCGAGAACGTGGCTATGCCGAGGAGAATCGCCGCCACCAGATCGCTCCGTCCCGTCATCAGCCAGCGCAACCGGCGCGTGACGTGCTCGGGCGGCGCGACTTCCTTGTACAGCCAGCAGAAATAGGCGAGCAGGCCCAGCGCGAAGTTGAAGAGATCGGGCTCGATCCACACGAAGTAGACCGGCACGATGCTGACCAGCGTGAAGGCGCCGGCCAGTGACGCCGCCGTTGACGCGGGCATGCGCGCGTGCAGGAACAGGAAGCTGCACCACACCACCAGCGACATCAGCAGCGCGTGCAGGACCAGGAAGCCGTTGGTGCCGAACACCTTCACGAACGGCGCCGCGGCCAACGGGTAGGCGAACGACTTGCCGTAGAAAAAGCGGCTCGGATCCGGATCGTTCTGGGTGCGCAGCCAGACGAACGGCGGACGGCGCATCAGCCCGCCGTCGAGGATGTCGGTGCCCCTCTTGAGGAAGAGGCCGGACGGTCCCGACGGGAACTCGCGCCACACCCGCACCAGGTCTTCCTTGCGATAGGTCAGGTCGCCGTCTTCAGCGAGGCTGTGCCCCATCATGTAGTAGGTGGCTTCGTCGCTGTGGATGCCGTTGGCGGTGCGGGGAAAATCGATCGAGACGGCCAGGCTGCCGTAGACGGCGAGCACCGCCCCGGCGAGGATCAGGCCAGGCGTGAACGATCGCGTCACCGCCGGCGCCGACGCGGTTGCCACCTCTTGCGTCATGCCGGCACCTTGCTGGTGAGAAACGACAGATCCGCCCGCAGCACGCCGCGGCGATGAGTCGCCCTGCGACACACGATGGAGCAGATCGTAGAGCCGCTCCATCTTGCCGACGAACGCCGCGATGTTGTACTGGCGGGCGCTGACGCGTGCCGCCTCCGAGAGGCGCGCGCGGGTGCCCGGCTCGTCGATCAGCCGGATCATCCCGGCGGCGAGCGCCGCGGCATCGCGCTTCGGGACGATCACCGCATCGTGCTCGTGGCGCAGCACGTCGACCAGACCGTCGGCGTCGGTCGCGACGATCGCCTTCCCCATCGCCAGCGCCTCGAAGACCGTGAGCGGCGTGCCCTCCCAGAGCGACGGAAACACGCTGATGTCGAACGCCGAGACCACCCGGGCGACGTCCCTCGCGAAGCCGGCGAATTGAAACCGCTCCCCCAAGCCCGAGCTGCCGCGCCTGCGCTTCGAGCTCGTCCCGCAGCGGTCCTTCGCCGAACACCATGAACCGTGCGGCCGGGCGCTGGTCCACCACCAGCCGCGCGGCCTCGACCAGGTAGTCGTTGCCTTTCGAATCGTGCAGCCTGGTCACGCTGCCGATCAGCGAGTTCGTCTGGCGATACTCCGAGCTCGGCCCGGGCGCTCGCGATCTCCTCCGCGCTGCGCGTCCGGTTGAACTCCTCCATCGGCACACCGAGATAGACCACTTTGACCTTGTCGTGCGGGATCTGACGCGCCTTGATGACGAAGTCGGCGGTGCTCTCCGACACCGCGAGCGCGATGTCGGTCTCCGCCTCGAGGATCGCGTCGGCGACCTTCTGGAACCAGGGCGTATCGGTCAGGTTCGCGTGCTCATGCACAATCGTCGGGATGCTGCGCATGCCCGCGGCGATTCGGCCGAACGTGGTCGCGCCGTACCCGTGCAGGTGCAGGATGTCGATCTTCTTTCGTCGAATCACCTTCAACAGCGCCGGCAGCGTCGTGGGATCGAACTTCGACTTGCCCAGATACGTGATGTCGATGCCCATCGACTCGAGCGTTTCTTCCGACAGGTCCTTCTTCCGCAGGCTGACCAGGGACACGGTGTAGCGCTCGCGGTCGAAGCGCGGAATCATCCACCCGAACAGCCGCTTCACGCCGTGCATGCGCGACCCCTCCCAGCCGAGGTGATCGCAGACCTGCAGGACGTTCAGCTTGCCGGTGTCGTTCGAGGGAGCACTCACGGCGTGACTGCGGGTTCGCGCTGACTGACGATCCGCGCCGGCACGCCGACCGCGATGGCCCCGGCGGGCACCGACTCACGGACCACGGCGCCGGCGCCGATCACGGCACGATCGCCGATCGTGACACCGTCGAGGATCTTGGCTCCCGCGCCCAGCCAGGCGCCGTCGCCAATCGTGACGCCGGTGGATCGCCGGACCTGCGTCAACACCGGGACCGAGGGGTCAGAAAAATCGTGGTCGCCGCCGATCACGTAGCAGTAGGCGGCGATCAAGGTGTCGCGGCCGATGTGCACCCGGCTGGCCGAGAACAGCTCGCAGTTGAAGCCGATGTTCGCGCCATCCTCCAGCCGGATGTTCCCGTCCTTGCACGACAGGATGGTGTTGCGACCGATGAAAACGCCGTTACCGATGCTGATCCCCTCGTTGGTCGTGCCCTTGGCGTCGAGCAGACAATTGTCGTCGACGACGACGTCGTTGCCGATATGAATCTTGCCTGGATGCCGCATCACCACGTTCTGTCCGAAGACGACGCCGCGGCCGCAGCTGCCGAGCAGCGCCGGATACAGCCGCTGGCGCAACGCGAGCCCGAGCGCCCCGGGGACCCCCTGCGACGCCAGCGTGATGAGCTCGTGCTTGATGAGCGCGGCCCATCCGGAGCGTCCGACGACCAGTTGCGTGTATTTCTCACGCGCAGACGAGCGCCGGTCGAAGAGCTGGTCCTGCGCGCGTGGAATCATAGGCCTCGCCCGTAACAGTATGATAAATCCACGCATGCCTGATAAATCCCCGCATGGCTGAACTCCCGCCTTCGCCAAGGCCACGGCGGGCAAGCGCATGGCCATGGCCATGGCTACGGCGGACTAGCCCGCTGCCGCCTCTGTGGCGAGAGCACTGGATAGCCACCGCGATCGTCCTGCTGGTCGTGCTGCTGCGCTCCCTGGTGTTCGTTTTCTGGGAGCAGTCCTACTACGACTCCGATCAGGCGATCGTCGGCCTGATGGCCAAGCACTTGATCGAGGGCCGCGCCTTCCCGGTGTTCTTCTACGGGCAGAGCTACATGCTCGGCGTCGAAGCCTATCTGGCGGCGCCGGTCTTTCTGATTGCCGGCGTCTCGGTGGCGGCCCTGAAGTTTCCGCTGCTGCTGATCAATCTCGGTGTCGCGCTGATGCTGCTGCGGACGCTCGAGCGCGAGGCCGGGCTGCGCCCTTACGTCGCGATGCTGCCGGTGATGTTCTTCGCGGTGCCGGCGCCGGGCGTGGCCGCGGAGATCCTGGCGCCGAACGGCGGCAACGTGGCGCCATTCATGTACACGGCGCTGATCTGGCTGACCCGGTATCGCCCGAACTGGTGCGGCTTCTTCTTCGGCCTGGGATTCCTCCAGCGGGAGTTCACGCTCTACGCGGGGCTGGCGCTGTTCGCCGTCGAGCTCGTCTCGGGTGAGCTGCTGAACCGGGACGGCATCCGCCGCCGTCTGACGATGCTGCGCACCGCGGTCGAAGTCTGGCTGGTCGTCCACATCCTGAAGTCCTACTCATCGGCCGCCGGTCCAGGTACCACCACCGCCGATCTGATGCAGTCGGGCGAAAGCGCGGTCGAGTTCGCCAAGCGCTTCTGCACCGACCCCGCGATGATCCCGCGCGGCCTGCGCAACCTGTTCCTCGAGCACTTCCCGGTCTTGTTCGGCACCCGGCCGATGGGACTGAACGAGCTCTCGGTTGAGAGTGTCAGCCGGCAGGGATTCTCCGGCGCCTGGATCGTGCTGGCACTCACGGCGATGATCGCCGTCGGCGGCGTCGCGCTGCACCTGGTCCGGGAGCGCCGGTGGAAACCCGCCTACGCCTTCTGCGCCTATCTGGTGCTCGTGGCGCTCCTGTCTCAGGCCGGCTACATCGTCGGGCGCTGCGGCGGCCTGCACCACTTCACGCTGCGATACGAGCTGTTGTCGATTGTCGGCTTGACCGGTCTGGGGGCGTGGTTCCTGGTCGTGACGCCGCCGGGCCGTCTGCGCACTCTCTGGATGGCACTGGCCACCGGCCTGATCCTGGTGACCGCGGTGCCGACCGCGCGCCTGCTGGTCGAGTACGTGCGGCACGAGCCGGAGAATCCGAAGCGCCTGATTGTGCAGCACCTGGACGCGCGGGGCATCAAGTATGCGTTCGGCGATTACTGGCGCGCGTATCTGATCACGTTCATGACCAACGAACGGATCATCGTGGCCGCCGACGATTTCCAGCGGATTCGCGAATACTCCACCACCGTCAAGGAGCACAAGGACGAAGCGGTCCGGATCGCGCGGGAGTTCTGCCCCGGCGGCAAGCCGGCAATGCAGGGGCTGTGGATCTGCCCGTATGAGCGGGTGGAGGAGCAACATCAAATCCCAAGCTCCAAGCTCCAAATCCCAACCACTCCCAACGCCCAAGCTCCAAGCGGGAGATGAGTTGGGGGTTGGGAGTTGGGAGTCCGTTGGGATTTTGGGAGTTGGGCGTGGTTGGGATTTGGAGCTTGGAGCTTGGGATTTTGACGTTAGATCCACCCCGCCGATCGATACCACTCCAGCGTCCGGCGGATTCCCTCTCGCAGCGACACCTGCGGCGCGTACCCCAGCTCGCGGCGCGCGCGGCCGATGTCGAAGGCGCGTGACTTGGTGAAGAAATCCACGCGGCGGCGATACAGCGGCGGCTCGATGCCGAACGGCGCGCAGATCGCCTCGCACGCCGCACCCGCGATCCACACCGGCCACGCCGGCAGGCGCAGGCTCGGGGGCTCGACGCCGGCGACCTCCGCGATGATCCGGATCAGCTCGTTCAACGTCGTGACTTCCCCGCCGGCGAGGATATAGGTCCGCCCGGCGGCGCCGGGGACCTCGCCGCACAACCGGAAGCCCTCGACGAGATCGTCGATGTGCGTGAGGTGATAGAAGATCTCACCCGAGCCGAGCACCACGAACCGCCGCCGCGCCACGCCGCGAAACAGCTTCAGCAACCGGCGGTCGCCCGGGCCGTAGATCCCGGTCGGCCTGGCGATGACGACCTCGACGCCGGTGCGTGCCGCGGCGTCGCGCGCGGCCTGTTCACCTTCGAGCTTGGTGACCTGATAGATGTCGCCGGGTCTGAGCGGCGCGTCCTCGTTCGCGGGCGGGTGTTCGACGTCGCCATGGACGCCGACCGTGCTGCAGTGCACCACACGTCTGACACCGGCGCGAGACGCGGCCTCGATCACGGTCGCCACCGCCCGGGCATTCACTGCGCGGTACTCGTCATCGCGAAGTCCGGCTTGACGGTAAATCGCGGCGATGTGGTAGATGACCTCGACGCCCTGGGCAGCGCGTTCGACCGCGCCCGCCTCACGAATGTCGCCGAGGGCGACGGCGATGCCGTCCGCCTTCAGTGCGCTCGCCCGGGCGTCATCTCGCACGAGCGCAACCACGTCCTGACCGCGCGCGGCCAGCCCACGGACGAGATGGCCACCGGTGAAACCGGTCGCGCCGGTAACTAGGCACGCCAGCCGTGTCTTCACACCGTTTCGCGCGCCCGCTGGGCGAGCAAGGTGACCGGGGATCCGAACGCGCCGAGCAACCCCGCGCCGTCCAGCACCCGCTCGATCCGCGCAGTCGCGCCCGCGGACCCCAGCAGCTTGTGAAAGGCGATCGGGAGCACGAACTGCTTGTGCGTGTCGGCAACGCGAAAACCGTAGGCTGCCAGGGTGTCCGCAATCTCCCGGTGGCTGAACACTCGATAGGCCTCGACCCGTGCCCCGAGCGAGTGGGCAATCCGCCGCGACATCGACTGGACCGCCGCGGCGCTCGACCGCGCCGGATAGTCCAGGACCACGCGACGACGAGCCACCCGACAGAGCTCGGCGAGCGAGCGGCGCCAGTCGGGCGTGTGCATCAGGACGCGGAGGCACACCACCGAGTCGAACGATTGGTCCGGCACCTCGAGCGCGTGCGCGTCTCCCTGAAGAAACGTCACCGCCTGGTCCACCTCCAGCGCACGGCGCCGCGCCACTGCCAGCATCTCCGCCGAGGCATCGAGACCGGTGACGATGGCCCCCCGTTGGGCCAGGGCGATGGCGGCGCGCCCGGTGCCGGTGCCGACGTCGAGCACCGTGCTCCCGGCGAGGGGCGCCAGGAATCCGGCAATCACCTGCTCCTGGGTCTCGGCCAGCAGCCGGCCAATCGGCCCGCTGAACCGCGCGGCGTCGAACGTTTCGGCCATGTGCGGGTCGGCGTACGCGGCATAGCTGTAGTGATCGTCGCGTGCGGGCAACGGCGTCGGGCGGTTGTCGGTCACGCGACGCTCCCGACGACTTGCTCTGCGCCCCCGGTCAGCAGCGCCAGCGCCTGGCGAGTGCGGTTCAGGTACACCTCGTAGCTGTACTTCGTCTCGGCGAGATGACGGGCGCGGTCGCCCACCGCACGGGCGCGGTCCGGATCGGCGAGCGCCTCGAGAATGGCCGCGCCGAATCCGGCGGGCGTGGCCTCCGACAGGTACGCCACGTCGTCGTCCAGCACCTGAGTATGGGTCAGCAGACGGGTGGCCACGATCGGCCGGCCGGAGCGAAGGTATTGGTAGATCTTCAGCGGCGTGTTGGTGCCGCTGCTGCGCGGCGACACGAGTGCGTCGGCGGCGTCGAGGAATGCCGGGATCTCCTCGGCGGGTCGCTGGCCGGCGAAGATCACCGCGTGCTGGAGACCGGCCGCGCTGGCCGCGGTGCGCGCCGCCTCGATTTGATCCGGCCGTCCGCCGGCGAGCACGAACTTCACCTCCGCCCGTCGCTGGAGGACATGCGAGGCCGCGGCGAACAACAGATCGAGCCCCTGATACGCCTCGAACGTGCCGGTGTAGAGCACCATCGGGGTGTCGACCGACAACCCCAATTCCTGCCGGATGCGGTCGCCGGATCCGGCGACCGGCGTGTCCCCCGAGCCCGGCGAGTTCTCGATCAGGACGGTCGGGACCACGCGGTCGATCGCCCTGACCGTCTCCTCCAGATGCGGGCAGATGACGATGACCACCCGCGACCGGCGGATGACGAACCGCTCGAGCACTTCGAAGATGCGCCGGAGCACACGGGATCGGCTGAACGCGAAGTTGGTCAACTGCTGGGGAAGGCTCGAGTGCATGTCATAGAGGTGCGGCACTCCGAGCATGGCGGCGAGCACGACGCCGATGAAGCTGCCTTCCTCGTGGGAATGGACGGCATCGTAGCGTTCGGCGAGCGCCCGCCGGATGACGGTGATCGTCAGGAGCGCGTCGAGGGGGATCTTGGCGAGCGAGGGGCCGATCCGCACTTCCTTGATGAAGGGAGGGCGCATCGCACGAAACACCCGCAGCCCGGGCATCGTCACGTCCTTCCCGAATGGATAGGTGACGAGATCGACGGTGTGGCCCAGCGCGACGAGGGCCCGGATGCGGTGGAATTCGCTGAACGGGGTGCCCCTCGGCTCAAAGAAGGGTTCCGGAGCGATCATCAGGATTTTCACGGCGCGGCTAACCGAAAATTTTACGGTGCTGGGGTCTGGAGGTCAACGTAACTCTTGCAGATTGCATCGTTTAGAGTTACGCTTCGGGCTTCCACATGCTACAGCGATCTCCCTCAGCAGCGCCCTCGTGGCGTGCCTACGTGGTCCCCTGCGTCAAGATTGCCATCAGCGTCGGGTTGCTGGCGGTGCTGTTCTCGCGAGTCGATGTCGGCCGGCTGTGGGCTGCGGCGCGACAGGCATCCTCGCTGTGGCTGCTCGGCGCGCTCGGGTTATACGCGCTGATGGTGGCTGCCAGCACCTGGCGGTGGGGCGTGCTTCTGAAGGCACAGGACGTCCGGCTGCCCTTCCGGGCGCTCACCTCGTCTTTTCTGGTGGCGACGTTCTTCAACAACTTCCTGCCCAGCAATATCGGCGGCGATGTCGTGCGCGTCACCGACACGGCGGCGGCCGCCGGGTCGAAGACGCTAGCCGCGACCATCGTGCTGCTCGACCGGTGCGTGGGGCTGCTCGGGCTGGTGCTGGTTGCCGCGCTCGGCGCGACGATGGCGGGCTCGACCTTCGGCAAGGGTGGTCCGATCCCGGCGGCGGTGTTGTGGGTCGGTTTCGCGCTGGCTGCGGCGCTCGCAGCGCCCGCGCTGTATAAACCTGACTTCTACGCCCGCCTGTTGAGGCCGCTCCGCCTCTTTCATCCGCAGTGGGTCGATGAGCGGCTGAAGCGGATCACGGTCGTGCTGACCCGTTTCGCGGCCACACCGCGGGCCCTCGCCCGCTGCTTTGCCGGGGCGATCGTCGTGCAGGCGGTCCTGGTCGGCTTCTATCTCGCCATCGCGCACAGCCTGCGTATTCCGATTGGTTTCACCGACCTCGCCGTGATCGTGCCAGTCTCCTTCATCGTTCAGATGCTGCCCTTGTCGATGAACGGCTTCGGCATCCGGGAGGCGACGTTCGGTTACTACTTCACCCGCCTCGGCCTGCCGCTCGAATCCGCGCTCCTGGTCTCCTTTCTCGGTGCCGCGCTGGTGATGCTGTTTTCGCTGAGCGGCGCGGTGGCATACCTCAGCCGCGGCAGGCGTTTGGCTCAGCTTGACGCCGTAGGGGTTTGAGCCCATCATGATGACGTTGGCCGGCGAAGAACGCCAGCCAGCGCTCCCCACAAAATACCGTTAGAACAGCCGCTCGCGAAGGCGCACGCCTCGCATTCAGGGCTTTGCTATGGCTGGGGTTTTTGTTACGCTAGAGGTCCGGGCAACCGGGGCTCCCTGCGACGATCATCCCTGCGGAATTAAAGGCCACGGCACTCAGAACCGATAAGTGTGACCGCGCACCCTCCAGCGTGCGTGTCGCCCTGCGAGTTCGTGAAAGTGCACCGTTGAGGATCGACCATGACACGCAGACCCTCGAAGTTCCAGGCGTTGTTGCCTGTGGCGCTGATGTGCACGCTGGTGGCGTGTCAGGCCAAAAAGAGCGAGAACCCGCTCGGTCCTTCCGTCGCCGGGCCAATTGCCGGCGTTGAGATTTCCCCACCCCAGTTGCTGGAACCCGCGCAGGGGTTCAAGTTCAAAGAGAACCAGCAGCCGATCAAGCTCCTGATTCAGAACTCGATTACGACCGGCGTGCGGCCGATCTCTTACATCTTCGAAGTCGCGAGTGACCCGGACTTCAACAACAAGGTATTCGCCCGGAGCGGCGTGGCCCAGGGCGACGGTCGCACCAGCGTGCAGATCGATTCGCTGGAGCTCGGACGGCCCTACTACTGGCGCGCGCGCGCCGACGACGGGGCGAACAGCAGCACCTTTGCCACCAGGGGCTTCGAATTGCTCCCGCGCGCGATCCTGACCGTGCCGAGCGCGGCCTCGCCGGTCAACAATGCGGCCCTCACCGATCGCCGGCCGACGCTGCGGATCAACAACTCGACGCACAACAGTGCGGTCGGGGACGTGAGCTACTTCTTCGTCGTGTCCAAGGATCAGGCGTTCACGCAGATCGCCGCGACCGGCATCGTCGGCGAGGGGGGCGTCACCCAGTGGACCGTGGATCGGGACCTCGACTACGCCTGGACGTATTACTGGCGCGTGCGCGCGACCGACGGCGAGATCACGACCGACTGGGCGACCACCGCGTCGTTCAAGACCCCGGCGGCTCCGGTCCCGGGACCGGGAGGCGGCGGAGGCGGCGGCATCCCGCCGGGCGGGCCGTGCAACTCGCAGAATCCGCATCAGATCGTCGAGTGCGAGCGCGCGAAGTATGGCCACATGTCGCACGGCCAGATGCTCGAGATGCTGAAGGCGACGGTGCGATCGCTCAACCGCAATGGCATCAGCGGCGCGCCGTTCGGCATCCTGCGCAAGGGCGGCGGCACCAACTGCGGCGGCTACTCCTGCGACGTCATCTGCTCGGGACAAGGCAGCGGGCAGCGCCAGTGGGACGTGCTCGGCGACATCGAAGGCGATCAGTGGCCCGGCTGGGGTGGACCGAACACGGTGCCCAACATTCGCGTGGACATCTGCGAAGTCCAGTAGCTCAAACGAACTACCCGTACAACGAAGAGGCCGGCGTGCGTGGAAGCGCGCCGGCCTTCCTTCCGACTGAAGGCGGAAGCTACTTCTTAGTGAACGGCAAGTTCTGAAACCGCACTCGGACCCCGACCCCGATCTGAAAGCCCCCGACCGGCAGCGACTCGTCCGCCGTGCTGAGGTCAACAGACCCGTACGTGTAACGAACAAGCAGGCCGGCGCCGATACGAGGGCGGAAGAAGTAATTGACGTCCGCCCCCAAATTGATCCCGACGCCGGTCTTGCTTTCCCGGGTAACGGTGGTCGACGAGATGGTGGGGGTGGGCTCGGTGATGCTGATGCCGGTGGCGACGTCCTGGCTCACCTTGAAAATCGTCGGGCCGAACGAGAACGCCACGTCCATCTTGTTGGTGACCGGCATGACCCAGGTGCCCTGCAGGTGAATCGCATGCTCTGCATGCTCGGCGTTCGAGGCGACGCCGGTCACACCGCGCGCCCGGTCGAAGAAGTTCGGGTCGGGGACGTTGGCTTCCAACGTCACGTCGCCGTCGGACTGCACGCGCGAATAGCCGATGCCCACCGCCAGGTTCTTCCAGACCCGGTAACCCCCGCCGATGTCGAACAGCGCTCCCCCGTCGATCGGTTGCGTCGTCCTGAGGCTCCCTGTCTCGCCATACAGGTCGAAGGTCGAAGCGGTGTCGAGGGTGTGCGACGTTTCCTGCACGCCGAAGTTCACGTTGAGGAATGCTTTGTCCGTCCAGGTCATCTGCGCAGAGGCGGGAGCGGCGGCGAAAGCGCACAGGGCGAACGACAGACCGCCCGCTTTGATCATCTTCAAGTTCAAAACCTTGTCTCCTGTGATTGGTGGATGCCGACCGGAGGCGCCTCGTGGGGCCCGGAAAAAGGGCGGCAAAAGTTCGCCAATGTTAGCACGCGCGCCATGACAAAAATCTCCGCCCTGTGGTACTATTCGCGAGCCCATTTCCCAGTGGGTACGACCAATCCAACATGAGGTTTTTCTGATGCACCACAAGAAAGCCGTTGCGTGCGCGTCAGCTGTGCTGCTCGCTCTCGCAGTCGCTTGTTCGAAGAATGCGGAAACCCCGGTCTCCCCGAGCTCCGCGCAGCCTGGCAGCACCGAGGCGGGCCCCAACGGCGAGACGTTGAAAGCCACGCGCACCCACTCCGCAGTCTCCGGTCAATAACGCGCAGCCGGATCAGCTGGTGCTGACGGCCGGGAAGGCGACGGGCAGTTTCGATCAGGGCCTGGCCCCGTCGTACTCGTACGAGTTCCAGATCATGAACACCGCAAACACGACGGTGTGCTCGGCGACGCTGGGGGGCGGATCGGGTTCATCGGTCAGTTGGACGCCCGCGTGCACGCTCGAGTTCGACGCGCCGCACACCTGGCGCGTGCGCGCGATCTTCCAGGGCGCGAATGGTCCATGGTCGTCGACGGCCACGTTCCGCTCCCCCGCCGGCGGCTACATCCGCGGCAACGAGCTCTTCGACCCGCTCACCAACGGGCGGAGCGTCGGCAATGTCATTGGCGCGAACTTCGTAGGAAATGCCGGGCTGCAGTTGGTCGCCCAGACCAGCCGGGTCACATACGAGCTGCCACAGACCCTCGAAGCGGGTGAGTTCTCGCTCATGGTCACCGGATTCAGTGAGGACTCGCCGGGCGACAAGACCAAGATCATGAGCATGCAGGAAGGCCATGGCGACCTCACCGCGAACGACTACCGCTTTACCTTCGAGAAGCGCGGTGCCAGCTATGAGACACCGGGAGCGGTGACGTTCCGGTTCATCAACGGCGACGCGGGCGAGGAAGACTCTATCAACGATGCCGCCCGCGAGGCGGTTGAGTTCAGTGATGAACGGTGGTACTTCTGGAAGGTCACCTGGAACTCGACGAGCGTGACCGGAGAGGTGCGCCGCGACGGGCCGAACGGCCAAGTGATCTTCCGCCAGAGTCGATCGACCAACGGTCACGCGTACCGGCCTGTTCCTCATGTAATTCATCTGGGCGGCACGAGCCGCGCGGGCCCGATCGACGCGAGTGTCCCGGGGGCCGTCTACAAGAACGTCTGGGTGTCCAGCCGGCCTCGGCCCGCGTTCCCCAACGATACTGCCCTGGCGGCGTCGCGGTAACATCGAAAAGACAGAAGGCAAAGGACGCAAATCCTTTGCCTTCTGTCTTTTAGATTTGCCTCTCCCCTTCCAGCCGGTTACCATGGAAGGGCACATTTGATGGCCACGAACTCCTTCCGGCTGCACTATCTCGCGAAAGCGGCCGCCGGTGTCCCCCGCGACCTCGTCAATACCTTCGTCAGCGCCAAGCTCCACCCGATCCGGCCGACGGTGCTCATCTACAACTGCACCTGGGTCTGCGACGCCAAGTGCACGATGTGCAACAACTGGAAGTGGGGCGATCGCAAGTCGGACATGACGCTGGCCCAGCTCGAACCGGTGATGACCGATCCGTTCTGGGGGGCGGTCGAGAACCTCAATATCTCCGGCGGCGAGCCGACGACACGGAACGACCTGCCCGAAATGGTCGAGTTGTTCCACCGCCATCTGCCGCGACTGCGCAAGATCGGGATCAATACGACCGGTCTGACGCCGCATCGCGCCATCCCGATGCTCACCCGCATCGTCGAGTTCTGCGCGAAGCACGGCATCCTGATCAGCATCCGGGTCTCGCTCGACGGGATTGGCGACGTCCACAACCAGGTGCGCGACGTGAAGCGCGGCTTCGAGAAGGCCAGCCAGACCATCGAGGCGATGCAGGCGCTGGCGAAGACGCACGACAACTTCCAGTTCGGCATCGCGTCCACCATCTTCGCGACCAACATGCAGGACGCCGAGAACATCCTGGCCTGGGCGCGAACCAAAAGACTCGACGTCGTCTTCAACATGCTGCGGTTCACCGACGCGATGCTCCATAACAAGGAGCTCGAGGAGAAGATCGGGTTCCACGAGAAAGAGGAGGCCTTCATGCGGAAGTTCTTCCTCGATCGCGTCCAGGAAGAGTCCGTGTTGAGCGGTCAGGCATTCATGTATCTGCACTACGCCGACATGATTGCCAACGGCTACAAGCGGACCATGCCGTGTCCGTTCCAGAGTCAGGGACTGCTGCTCAACCCGAACGGCGATCTGCACTACTGCGAGAATTCCGAGAAGCTCGGCAACGTCCTGGACGACTCCGCCGAGTCGCTGTATTTCAAGGCCGAGAACCTGATGCATCGCCAGCATCTCAAGGACAAGGTCTGCCCGACCTGCCTCAGCCCGTGCCAGGTGAACGTCGGCGCGATGAAACAGTTCGTGCCGTATGCGAAGTTCCTCAAGCGTGCCTACCAGGTGAAGAAAGATCCGCAGCGGCATCTCGACACGATGCCCGTCCCCGAACAAGTTCGCTGAGCTCCTCAGCGGCTCCCAGGAGTCAACGTGAAGAAGCTTGTACGCCATCTTGGACTGTTGTGTGTCCCGGCGATGCTGACCGCTTGCAGCGGCACTAAAGAACGTGAAGAGCCGGTGAATCCTGCCGGCCCGTCCGGCGGAAGCGTGACGGTTACCGCGCCGGCGGCCACGGCGCCTGCTGATGATGCCCAGCTCGACACGCTGCGTCCGACCTTGCAGATCACCAATGCGACCTCGACGCCGGCAGGCACCCGCAGCTACGAGTTCCAGATCGGCGATACGCCCGAGTTCTCGACGGCAGCGGTCCTCAACATCCGCAACCTCCCCGAGGGCGCCGGCCAAACGTCCTTGACGGTCGACAACGACCTCCTCCCGGTGACCCGCTACTACTGGCGGGCCCGTGCGGTGCAGTCGGGCACCAACGGGCCCTGGTCGCCGACCATGCGCTTCCGCACCCGCGTCCAGAGCTTCAAGAGCGGCAACCAGGTCTTCGACGTGTTGACCAACTTCACCACCGTGGCGAACGAGTCGCGAGGCATCGCGTACTTCGGCACCACCGACGTATTGCCGGGTGCGAAGCTCGACGACGAAGACAGCTATCTGTCGTACCGGCTCACCGCGCCGATGCCGGAAGGGGAAGTGTCGTTCGTCGCCCGCAAGGTCAAGGGCGGCGACGCCGCCGACGGGTCCTTCGCCGGCCAGACCAAGGTCATCACCATGCAGGATGGCGGCGGCAGCGCGAGCGCCAACCCGTTCAGAGTCTTCGTCGAGAAGTTCCGCACCGCCGAAGCCGGGATCATGAAATTCACCTTCGGGTCCCAAGGCAACGCCGGCAGCCAGCAGGTCTCCGGTGGGAACGGGTGGGACGAGAACGCCCCCTACTACGTCAAGCTCGAATGGCGTGGCGGCACCGCGAGGATGCGCGTGTTCAACGGCACCCTCGACGGCGGCAGCGTCAAGGTGGACCTGTCCACCAGCTACACCGCGCCCTGGAACGCCGCCAACCCGGTCATCACCATCGGCTCACTGAACGGCGATACGATGCGCGACCTGCGCGCGAGCAACCTCTACATCGGTCCGTACGCGCGCCCGGTGTCGCTCGGGACCGCCACGAGATAGCCCGAGGGACAGCCGGGGGCCGCGAGTACAATCCGCCTGCCGTGACGCTGCCCCGCGCGCTCAGGATCCTCGTCGCCGTCGCGCTCACGGGGTACATCCTGTTCAAGGCGGATCCCGCCGCGGTGGCCCGTGTCTCCGCGAGTGCAGGGCCAGGCTGGCTTGGGCTCGCGGTGGGTCTGGTCGTCGCCGATCGCGCCGTCAACGCCTACCGCTGGGTGCTGCTCTTGAGAGCGCTCACGCCGGGGTCGCGGCCGCCGCTCGGGGCGGTGATGCACGTCTTCTTCGTCAGCTCGTTCGTCGGCAATTTCCTGCCGAGCATTGGCGGCGACGTGTACCGGGCCTTTCAACTCGCGCGGCTCGGGGTCCGCTCTGGGGAAGCCGCTGCCTCGGTGCTGATGGATCGCCTGGTCGGCGTGCTGTCGATGGTGGTGGTCGCAGCCGTGGCGCTGCTCTTCCTGCGGGAGCTCGACTTGCCCGGCGTGATCCCGGCGCTGCTGCTCGTGACGGCCGGGTGTGCCGTCGCAGCCGCGGCGGTGTTCAGCCCACGCGTCGCCTCCTGGACGATCGGGGTCGTCCACCTGTTGCCGATTCGTCGCGCACAATCGGCAGCGCAAACCTTGATGGACGCCGTCCGGCGTTATGCCAGCCACCAGGGCGCGCTCGTCAGCGTGCTCGGGCTCTCGATCGTCGTCCAGTTGCTTCGGGTCGTGCAGGCCTACTGCCTCGGCCGTGCGCTTGACGTGCCCCTGCCGATGATCGTGTACTTCGGCTTCATTCCGGTCATTACCCTGGTCATGCAGTTGCCGATCACCGTCGCCGGGTTGGGCACCACACAATATGCCTTCGAGTGGATGTTCGGGCACGTCGGCGTGCCCCCTGCCGTGACGTTCCTGCTGTCCATGCTGTTCCTGGCCCTTGGCACGGTCGGCAATCTCCCGGGCGGGCTGTTGTACGCCTTCGCCGCCCCTGCACCGCCGAAGGACGCGGCGTCCTGATCCGTTGATGCGTCGATCCTTGCCGGCTCTCATTCTGGCGTTCGTCACCGCCACGGCGGTCTGGCTCTCCGCGGGCCTCACGGGGCTCGCGTACACGCTCGCCTTCGCCGCCGCGGCGGTGCCAGGCCTCCCCCTCGGCTTCGCGCTGATAGGCCGCCGGCATCCAGCCGCGTGGATTACCGGCGCCCTTCTCGGCTACGGCTTGACGCAACTCATGCTGTGGGCGGTGATCGCCGCCGGTATACCGTCGATTCCGGCATTCGCGGCCGCGTGGTGCCTCCTGGTCGGCGCCTGTGTCGCCGCTGGCCGGGCACTCGGGGGCCAGCCATTGCTCCCTGCACCGGCCTGGACGGAACGGGACCTGCGGGCACTGCTGCTGGTGCTGCTCCTGGTGCCGGTGCTGATGGGAGCGACCTATCGCAATCTCGGACGGGCCGACGCAACGGGGGCCCGGTACTATCGCGCGTACTTCACGGCCGACTTCGTCTGGCACTGCGCGCTCGCGTACGAGCTGGGCAAGTTCTCGCTGCCGCCGACCAATCCCTACCTCGCGCCGGAGCCGATGAACTACTACTGGACGTACTTCCTGCTGCCGTCGGTGGTCGGCCGGTACGCGCCGCTGGTGTCCGGCTCGGACGACGTCGAGCCCCTGCTGAAGACGAACGCGATGCTCGCCGGCCTGCTCATGATGGCGGCGCTGTTCGTCCTGGTGCGGGCCGCGACTGCGGGCGCCCTGCCCGCGGCGGCGGCGGTCGCGCTGGCCGCGACCGCCGCCAGCGCTGAAGGGCTCTACAGCATCGTCGATCTGGTGGCGCGCGGCCGGCCGCTCGCGGTGCTGCTCGACACGAATATCGATGCGGTCAGCAACTGGTCGTTCGGCGGACTCCGCATCGACAACATCCCGCGATCGCTCTGGTACACGCCCCAACATACGACCTCGGTCGGGCTCGGTCTGGTTGCGCTGCACATCGCGGTCGTCGCCGGCGCCGGTGCGCGGGTCGGCGCCATCGCCGCGGCGGGACTCGCCCTCGGGCTGTCGACGACGATGAACCCGCTGCTGGGATCGGTGTGCTCGCTCATGTACGGTGTGTGCGTGGCGACCGACGTGCTGCGCACGCGCGCGGGGGTCGCGCCCCTCTTCCGGCACGCGCTCGCCGCCGTGTTCGTCGTCGCCGCGATCGGGTGGGGCATGGCGAGCCGGGTGATGGACGGGGCCGGGTCGGCTCTCGACGTGGGCTTCGAGGGCTTTTCGCGCAACCGGCCGATCCTGACATTGTTGCTGTCGCTGGGGCCGGTCCTCGTGCCTGCGGTTGCCGGCGTGTTCCGACCCAAGGGCGAGACCGCGTTCCGTGCGGTCACGCTCGGCGTCGCCGGGATCGCGGTCGGCCTCTTCCTGCTGTACTTCGTCCGGATCTCGGAGGCCTCGTGGGTTGGCTTTCGTGCCGGACAGATTCTGCTGATCTCGACCCCGATCCTGCTGGCGCGGACGATCGAGCTGCTGCCCGCGACAGGTCGGGCGCTCCTGATTGGTCTGATCGTCATCCTGGGGCTTCCGACCACGGTGATCGATGCCTACAACGCCCAGGACATCGGCAACCGGCGTCCCGGCCCCGGCTTCCGCTGGACGCTGCACACCACGCCCGCCCAGCAGGAGGCGTTCGCCTGGCTGCGGGCGAGCACGCGTGACGACGACATCGTACAGATGGAGCCCATCGTGCGCGCCCGGGAGCACTGGACGCTGATTCCGTCGTTCGCCGGACGCCGGATGGCAGCGGGACAGCCCATCTCGCTGATGCCACTGCCGATCTATCAAGAACGGTCTGGCCAGGTCCGGACCATCTTTGCCACCACTGACGTGGAAGAGGCGGCAGCCCTCATCCGCACGCTGGGGATCGACTATCTCTATGTCGACGGCGATGACGCGCGGGCCTATCCCACAGGCACCGACAAATTCGAACGGCACCCGGAGCGGTTCGAGCGGGTCTTCGCCAACCGCGACGTGCGCATCTATCGCGTGAAGTAAGGGCCCTAAGCGCTCACCCGTTCCGGAAGCGGAAGAACGTGCGAACGCCGATGAACCAGTCGCGCGGTCCGATCTTCTTGCCTTCCTCGCGGCTCCGCGGCCGGTAACTGATCGGCACTTCGACGATGCGCAGGCCCCGCGCCAGCACCTTCGCGGTGATCTCGTGATCGAGCTCGAAACCCGAGGTCACGAGACGAAGGTCGGGCAAGAGCGAACGGGGAAACAGCTTCAGTGCGGTCACCGTATCGGTCAGCCAGGTGCCCGTGGACAGGTACCCGACCAGGCTCAAGCTCCGCCCCCCCAGATACGCGGTCAAGGACTGCTGCGGCCGCCGTCCGCGTCCCAGATAGCGGCTGCCGTAAATCACGTCGGCACGGCCCGCCAGCATCGCCTCCATCATCGGCTTGTAATCGTTCGGGTCGTACTCCAGGTCGGCATCCTGAATGATCAGGTAGTCGCCGGTGGCCATCGCGATGCCGGTCCGCACGGCCTGCCCCTTGCCGCAGTTTTTCGGCAGACGGTGCAGGGTGACTTCCGGAAACCCTGCGACGATCTCGGAGGTTCGATCGCTCGAGTGGTCGTCGACCACGATCAGCTGTTTCGAGACACCCAGGGCTGCCAGATCAACGGCGCGGATCTGTTCGAGCAGCGTGCCGATGAACCGCTCTTCGTTGTAGGCCGGGATGACAATCGAAAGGGTTCGGCTCATCGCGTCGCTCGAGCGAGAAGATACTCTTCGACCCGGGCCAACTCCTCAGGGGTGTTGATGCCGACGGCCTCCTCGCGATCGCGGCACGGAACCGTGACGACGGGCCCGCGAGCGGCGGCCCAGGCCGCGAAGGGGACGAAATTCCGCTCCCCGGTCAGGGCGCCGATGTCGGGCGCCGCCGCGTACTGAGGAAGCCATTGCAGGTAGGCCTCGCGCGACAAGTCGAACACGCCGGCATCGGACTCGCCGACGCGGGGCATCTCGTCACCTTCCCGCCGGTGCAGGACACGCACGATCCTGCCATCGGGATCGCGGACGAGATGAACGTACGGATCGGCCGAGCGGCACACCGGCATGACTACCGGCGGCTCAGGCTGCCCCGCGGCGGCGGCCGTCACGGCCGCGATGGTGGCCGGGGCGATCGCCACCTGATCGCACCAGGTAATCAGGATGCGGTGTGCCGATCCCGCGCTCACGTCGCTGTGCGCCAGCAGGATCGCGTCGAGCATGCCGGTGGGCTTCTCCTGCACGATCAGCGTCACCCGCGGTTCGGCGGCCAGCGCGGCGCGTACCTCTTCGCGCGCCCCGGGCGAAACGATAATCACGATCCGGTCAGCGGCGTGCCGATACAGATCGATCACGTGCGCGACCATCGGACGCCCATTCACGGCGGCGAGCAGCTTCGGCACCGCCGCACCGAGCCGGGAACCACTTCCGGCGGCTGGAATCACCACTACGCGAGCCACGTCACCGGACCTGCGGGTGAGGCGCGGCCGGCGACTGGTCCTCCGCGCGCGGGGCAGGCGCCCGCTCGCCATCCTGGGACCGGAACCGGCCCCGGAATGCGGTGGCGAGCGCGAGCAGCCCGTCAAGTGGACTGGTCCGCTTCACCACTCCTGGCGAGAGAGAGAAGAACTGCACCGGCACCTCGAACATCTCCGCGCCTCGTCGCAACAGCACCGACAGCAGCCGCTGGTTGACCAGCTTGTCGGTCAGCAGTCCAGGCACCCGAGCCGTGTCCGCGGCACGAACGACCCGCACGGCCGACAGCGTGTCCGAGACGTAGCGGCCGTACAAAAGCAAATAGGCGAGGCTCAGCGCGTGCGATCCGATGTAGCTGATCGCGCCGACGATGCTGCGGTGCTGATATTTCAAGCGATACGACTCGTAGATGTCGTTCACCGAGAGCCGGCGGCTTCCCCAGACCGCGTCGAGGCGTCCCAGCGTCAGGTGCGACGCCAGATTCGCGATGTCCTCGCCGTTGTACATCCCAGACGACTCGAACAGCAGCACGTAGTCGAACCTGCCCTGCTCCACCGCCGCGCGGAATTGCCGGTCGCGCTCCGCCGGTGCCCCCTCCAGTCGCGTCACCGGGAAGCCCAGCGAGCGCACGAAGGACTCGTCCAGCGGCCCTGGCGCGTCGTGGAAGATCCCGAGCTCGACCGGCAGATCTCGAATCCCCCCGCGCAACATCTCCAGGATGCTCTGCACCGCCTTCGTGGTCGTGCCCGCTTCATGAAGGAGGACGGCGACGCGCTGAACACCCTCCCAGCGCGCGATGAACGACTCGACGAACGGGCCGAGAATCTTCGCGGCGTCGTGGCGGCCGGTGACGCCCTCCTCATAGTTCCCGACCCGGATCAGCCGCGGATCCTCCAGCGACTCGAGCCGTCCCAGCGGGACGTACGCGGTGGTGCGGTCGCCGCTGCCGGGATCGTTCAACAGGTAGTGCGTGATCAGGCACGGGGTCGGCGTCGGCTGCTTTCCCTTTTCCTTCAGGTAGTAGACCGCACGCTCGATGATGTCGACGGCACTGCTGCCGGTGATTTCCGCGTCCGACTGGATGTTGGTGACGAGCAGTTTGATGGCGGTGAGATTCGCGGCAATCGCGTCGTTCAACCCCGGCGTCAGGTAGGACGGAAACAGGCTGGAGTGCTGCGTTCCCGGCGCATAAATGATGAGGTCTGCACTGCGAACGGCAGCGTTCAGGCGTGGATTGATGGCGACCGCTCCCCGCTCTGCGTTCAGCGTCCGCATCAGCGCCTCCCGCTGCAACGTCGACCACCGTGCGATCTCGTCCGCATCGGGTCTGCGCGCCAGCAGGAAGATGTCGTCGATCCGATTGCGCCGTTTGGCGTCGACAATGTCTTCCTCGCTGCCGAGGAGCCGGCCGTCAGCATCGACGGCGACGAGATGCGCGTCGGTGCCATCGGTGACGTTCTCAATGAGTCCGGGCGACAGCCCCAGCAACCCGGCGTAGTCGTCGACCGCGCGGTTGAAGTCGCGGCCGCACCGCAGAAAGGCGCCGGCGAACACCAGGTTGCCAACGCTGCAGTCGGAAAAACTGAACGGCTTGCCGGTGCGCCGCCGCTCGTCGAAGAATGCCTGGAGCCGGGCCGCGACCGCCGTGCGCACGCGATCGGGCAATCCGACGGCCAGCTGACGGAGGTTCGCCAGTCCCGGATCACCCCCGGACGGATCGCCGAGCGCCCGCAAGAGCTCGGCTTCCACGTGCAGATCGGCGGGCAGCTCGGGCAATCGGGCATCCAGCAGCTCGATCACCGGTGCCGGGATACTGCCGAGGAGCGCGGCCAGGCGGGACGCGTTCTTGCGGAAATCCGACGGCCCCAGCGAATCGCCGAGGAATCGCCGCACTTCCCCGGTTGACGCGCCATCGTCGTATCCGTTGATGGCCACGACGAGATCGACCCGCGGATTCGAGACGAGCAGAGCCGTAAGCGCTCCAGACCCACGTCCGCCTGAGAACAACACTACGCGGAGGCGGGAGCCCCGCGCCGAGGTAGATGGCACGAGACATTATGGCACCGCGGTATCATTGAGGGTCGCGATGCATTCACCTATCCAGGCCGAGCAGCTGGAGCACGTCCGGTGCGCCGTCTGCGGCGCGGACGACTACGAGGTCATCTACGAAGCGCAGTATCACCGGCAGGCGGATGCCGACCTGGTCCGCACATTCCGGGCCTCCGGCGACGAGCTGCTGATCGATCAGCTGGTCCGCTGTCGGCAGTGCACCTTCCAGTACGTCACGCCCAGACTGCGCGGCGATCTCATCTTCGGGAGCTACACCGAAGGGGACGACCACGCCTACGTCTCTCAATTGCAGGCCCGCGAGCGGACGTTCGACGTCGCGCTGAGTCAGATCGAGACGGCACTCGGCCGCAAGGGCCGGCTCCTGGACATCGGGACCGCGGCCGGCGCGTTCGTCGGCGCGGCAGCGAAGCGCGGATGGGAAGCCGAAGGGTGCGAACCCAACCGCTGGCTCGCGCAGTGGGGTGCCGCACACTACGGGATCAGCATCCGTCAGGGCAGCGTCTTCGATCAGCCCTACCAGCCGGGCAGCTTCGATGTCGTCACGCTGTGGGACGTGATCGAACACACCCTGGATCCCAGGCAGATGCTCGAGCACTGCGCCCAGTTGCTGCGGCCAGGCGGCCTGCTGGTGGTCAACTATCCGGACATCGGCAGCTGGATTGCCCGGACGATGGGGCGGCGATGGCTGTTCCTCACGTCCGTCCACCTGTACTACTTCGATCGCCGCACCATCACCCGGATCCTGGAATCCACGGGCTTTGCCGTGACGACCGTCCGCCCGCACGTGCAGCGTCTCGAGCTGGACTACATTCTGTTCCGGGCCGCGATCCTCAGTCAGGGCTTGTCGTCTGCCGCGCGTGGCCTGTCCCGTGCGATCGGCCTGTCGAGCGCGCAAGTACCCTACTGGTTCGGCCAGACCTTCGTCCTCGCGCGGAAACGGGGATGATCGCTTACTCCATCGCGTCACCACGCGGCGCGGACGTCGAGAATTGACGGGATGCGCTGGTTTTTCGTACAAATAGATTCCATGCGCGCGTGGCCCCGGCTCCTCGATCGGCTCGGCGGCGCGGCGGCGTTCGTTTGCAGCGTCATCGTCGGGATCGCGATGGGCTGTGCCTTGAGCCTCGGCGAGGCTGTTCGAGAGGCGCCGGAGATCGAACGGATCCAGACGCGCGACCAGCGACAGATCGACCGGTGAACGCAGGCAACGGTGACCCGTGCGGGTCGGTGTCGGTTGTCTAGAAATCCACCCGTGTCGCCAAAGAGATCCGCGCCGTCACACCTGGCACAGGTCGTTGTCCTGGTTGCGGCGCTCGCGGCCGGCTGCGGAGACGGAACTCCTCCCACGGGCCCGCCTCCGACCAATCCCACGCCGCCCCAGCTCACCTGCGCCGCTCCCCTGAGCGTCGAGGGCGCAATCGGCGCATCGCAGCCTGTCACCTACCCCACCCCCACCGTGAGCAACGGATCGACGCCGGTGAACGTGACGTGCGCACCCGCCTCCGGGTCGATGTTTCCGATCGGAGAGACCATCGTGACCTGCACGGCGGTGGACGCCATCGCGCGGCAGGCGACCTGCACCTTCGGGGTCACGATCCGGCACCGTCAACTGGCGCTGACGAATTACCTGGCCTTCGGCGACAGCCAGACGGAGGGTCAGAACGGCCAACGGTTCAACTTCATTCCCATCGTGGATAGGGCCACCGCCTACCCCACCATCCTGCAGCAGCTCTTCACGAGTCGCATTCCCGGCCAGCCGATCGTGGTGGTCAATGCCGGCCTGAGCGGCGAGCGGGTCACCGAGAACGAGGATCGCCTCAAACAGACGCTGGATGCCGTCCGGCCCCAGGTCCTGCTCTTTCTCGAAGGGGCCAACGACATGCTGGCGTCCGCGCCGCCGCAGGAGATCGCAGAGGGAGTTCGCGAAAGTATCAAGCGGGCTCGCGATCGCGGCGTCCAATACATCTTCGTCAGCACCCTGCTGCCGGTGGCCCCCGCCAACTGCCAACCCGGCGGTCCCCCCTGTAAGAGTGTTCCTCCCGGTTTGCCGGCGGCCACGAACCAGTTGATCCGCTCGCTGGTGCCGGCGAATGGCGCCCACCTGGTCGACCCGTATGACGAGTTCGTCGCCAATAGCGCCACCTATATCAGCATCGACGGTCTGCACCTGACCGCGGACGGCAACCGGGCGCTCGCCTCGGCATTCTGGAATCGCATCGTCATAGTGATTCCGGCCAGACAGCTCTCTGCGACAGGGTTGTTCTACCGCTAGTGGCCCGGACGCCTGCCGTCGGCGCCCGCGTGTCGAGCGCGATCCGCGCGGTCCGGCGTCGTCCGTTGCTGTCGGTGGCGGCGCTGGCGGCGCTGGCCACGCTCGCGGTGGCGCTCCTCCACCGGATCGGCGGACCGCCCGGTCTCCTGTTGACCGTGAGCATCTCCGCTGATGCCGGCGGCAGAACGCTTCACACCGGCATCGACGACGTCCTCACCCGCCAGAACACGGAACGCATGGCCATGCTGGGGGGCGGCACGCCTGCCCTGCTCCGCTGGAACGGCTATCTATGGGTGGATGACGCCCGTGAATATGAAGTGCGAGTCGCGGCCGACGTGCCGGCGCGGCTGTGGCTCAACGGACACGTCGTCTTCGACAGCCAGGGCGGGCGGGACGTGCCGCCGGCGCGGATTCGGATGCGGCGCGGACAGCAGCTGATCGAGATCGCCTACGGCCCGGCGACCAGGAGCACCCGCTTCGCTTTCGAATGGGATGACGGGAACCCGTACCGGTTGACTGCGGTTCCCAGGACCGTGCTGTCGCCCCACAGCCGGTCGTCGGCACAATGGACGGCGCACCGGCTCGCCCCTGCCGTCACCGCGGCCGTCTGCGCGCTCTGGTTCCTGGTGCTGTGTGCCGTTGCCGTCGCCCCGGTATGGCGGCTCGCGCGCCGCGAGCTGCGCTGGACGCCGGCTCTCACGAGCACCTTCGCTGGGTGCGCCGTACTGTTCGTGGTCGGGATCTGGTGGGGGGGCACGGCCGGATGGGCCCCCGACGAGATGACGCCTGGTTACATCCTCCAGGCGATGCACCAGTACTTCGCCCAGGGATGGTACGACCGCTACCCGCCGGGCCATGTCTATGTGATCGGGCTCGCCTATCTTCCGCTGGCGGCCGCGCATTCGCTCGGCTGGCTTTCCGTGTATGCGCCGGGGTCCGATGCGATCATGGTCGCCGAAGCCCGGCTGATCTCGCTGGTGATGGCGATGGCCGCGCTGGTGGCGACGGCGCTCCTGGCGAAGCGAACGCTGGGCGAGAAGTACGTCTGGCCGGCGGTGTTCTGCACGGCGGCATTCCTGCCGTTCACGTTCTACGCCAAGCTGGCCAACGTCGAGACGCCTTACATCTGCTGGTTCACCTGGTCCCTGGTCTTCCTGGTGGCGCTGTACGAGCACGGCCGCCTGCGCGATGCCATTGCGTTGGGCGTGACCGCAGCCGCGACGGTCGGTACCAAGGATCAGGCCTACGGACTCTACGTGCTGCCCGCTGTGGCGCTGCTGTGGCGATTCGGACGATCGCCCCAGGGTTGGATGGTTCTCGGCGCCGGGGCCGTCTCGTCCCTGATCACGTTGGCGCTGATCTTCAACGTCCTGTTCAACTATCAGGGCTTCAGGGACCACCTCACGATGATCAGTGGCCCCGCCAGCACGGGGTACCGCATGTTCCCGGCGACGCCGCAGGGGAGCGCAACGCTGTTGATGGCGACCGCCGGACAACTCCTCAGCGGGATCGGTGTGGCGGGACTGCTGTTGATCCTGGCCGGCGCCGGCGCGCCTGTCTATCGCCGCGCACGGCCGGCGGTCATACTGCTACTCCTCACCGCCGTCTCGTACTACGTCAGCTTCATCGCCGTGGTCGGCTATGTCTACGATCGGTTCCTCATGCCGGTCAGTACGATCCTCGCGTTGTTTGCCGCGGTCGGCGTGCGCCGGCTGCTCGACACCAACCGCTTCCCCCGGCCCGCGCGGGCGACGGCGGCGCTGCTCCTGTTCTGGCTGGCCGGCCGCGCCGGCGCCGTCGACCTGCTGATGGTCCGCGACAGCCGGGTCTTCGTCGAGGACTGGCTCGCCTCGCACGTGAAGCGTCACGAAACGGTCGGCGCGCCGAACCAGTACGTCTATCTTCCCCGGCTGGATCGCTTCCGACGCGAGCTGATTTTTCCGTCGATCGCCGGGACGATGGGGGCGCGGCCGGAATACATCGTGCTGAACCGGGAGTACTCGGATCGCTATGCCAATGATCCAGAGGCGCAGGCCTGGATGATCTGGTTGGACTCGGGAACGGGGCCCTATCAGGAAATACTGCGTTACAAGAGCAGCTTCCGGTGGACCCCGCTCGCGCTCGATCGCCGTTTCACCGATCGCGTGCAGGATCCATTCACCAACCTCGACAAAGCCAATCCGGAAATGTCGGTATTCCGCAGACGCGACTGAGCGCAGATCGACGTCGGCGGGTCATCAGATCCCGTGCCCCCTCAGGGCAAACGCGAGGCGCGGAGCAGGACGACGCCGGGCAGCGCCTGGCGGCCGATCTCGTGCCAGGGCGCCTGCCATTGGACCTTCAGGTCGCCGGGATCAATCGCGGCGATCCACGCCTGCTGATCGTACTGCCGGCCAAACACCGCTCGCGCGCCATGGATCGCGGCAAGTCGGGCGGACTCACCCACGTCAATGAAGCGACCGCCTTCCGGCAGGCCGCTGAGCGCGTCGAGGGCCGCGCCCCACGCCTTGAAGCACTCGAGCTGACGGCCGGACGGGAGTCGTGCCTGGAGGCCGTCCTCGTAGTGAAAGGTCGATCCGAGATTCGCGAGGCGGCTCAGGATCGCGGTCGCGGCAAAGCGGCCCGGCTCGTTGTCCCGCCTCCCGGGAGTCGCGGTCTCCGCCGCCCCCATCGGCTCATCGCCGATCAGCGGTTTCCCTAGAGTCGACACGAGCGCCGCGCCCTTGCTGGTCTCCAGCACATGGCCCCATCCGTCCTGATCGCTGGATCGCGGTGAATGCCAGGTCGCGTAATGGCCGCCGGCCGCGAACGCGTCGGCGCCATCCCCCGCGCCGAGCGCGGCCAGTACGCCCGGCGGCACCAGCTTGGCCAGCGACGCGACGAAGACGGGATCGTGGAGGCGGCGATCCTGCGTCGGATGGACCGGCTCGTTGGCAATCTCGAGCACGGCGTTCGGATGCGCCGCCACGATCGCGGCGACGGCTTTGACGTGCTGCTCGAGATCGAGCGGGATGTCGGCGGTGTCCGCGAGCGCCACCACTTCGGCGACCAATTCGCGTTCCGCGGCGAGCGCCAGCAGTCGCGGAAGCGCCTTCACTCCGTCGTCGGGACTCAGCTCGAACAGGTGCTTCGCCATCACCAGCACCCGGACAACGGTCAGCTTCTGCGCGCGTGCCCAGTCGAGAAACGCGATGGCGTCGGCCTCGCGGCCACGGGCCACTTGTTCGACAAGACGGAAGGCGCTGATGCCGCGCCACTCGAACGGGGACGCTCCCTTGACGAACGAGAGTCCGCGAATCTCGAGCCGCGGGGGTGTCACGGCTGACCTGCCGTGGTCGGCGCTTCGCGCGGCGCGGGCGCGGCGGCCGCCGCGGACGACGCGGGCGGCTGACCCGCCGGCTCAGGCGGCGATTCGGTTCGCGCGCAGCTGCAGCACAGCAAAAGCACTCCGACGGCCAGACAGAAGCGCACTAGCGGAGGTAGAAGCGATGGCCGAGAGTCGGACTCGGCGGGAATCGGCTCGAGCAGAGCCACCATCGGTTCTCGGCCGCCACGAACATGGCCGTCAGATAGTCGGTTCCCCTCGTAGTCCGCCGCACTCTCTGTTGAAGGTCGGTGGAGTCCCACATGACCGGTACCGCGGCGCAGGCATCGCCGCGCAGCGGCCCGTAGCCGTCGATGCAGGTTCCGCCGAAGTCAACCGTGACCCGTGCCGGCTGGATGTCGTAGTTGTGCATCTCGAAATTGTCGAAGTGGCTTCTGACCTGGTCGGCTTCACCGGTGACCTCGCCTGGCACCGGGCAGACCGACGCCTTGAAGTCCCGCATGATGTCGTTGACGTTCTTGTTGGTCTGCGGCTTCGAAAACTCCGTCAGGAACCGCACCGACATGTCGCCGACTTCCTTGATGCTGTCGTGCAGCGCCACGGTGGCGGTCCGGTTGACCCGGTTCTCCTGGTTGGTGCCGAACCGCTCGACCACTTCCAGCGTAATCGTGACGCTCACCGGCTGTGGCGCCGCAGGCTGGCGCGACCCACGACACGCGCGCCCCAGTGCCGGCTGAACGAGCCCAGCGTCGCGGTCCAGTTGTATTGCAGCAGGTCGACGTTGGTTTCCACGTCGGTGACGACGGCGGTGACCGCCACGGCCTCCGACACATCGGCGAAGTTGGCGGGCTCGTTGCGACGGGTGCCCTGAACGGTGATCGAGGTGATCACGGGGGCGGTGTTGTTGACCGGCGGCGGAGGCGGCGGTGGATTGATCGGTCCGGGGTTGTTCGGTGAATCGCCGCACGCAAGGGCGATCACCGTCACGGCCAGAATCGGAGCGTACCGGGCGAAGCGGATGGTCACACCGCTACCCTCGCACCGAACCGACAAGATCGCGCGGGGCGTCCTGCGCCTCCACGATCTCGCGGATGACGTAGACGGGCTTGTCCTGCGACTCGTGATACGTCCGCGCCAGCATCTCCGCCAGCAGCCCGAGCACGAAGAACTGCACGCCGGTCACCAGCAGCACCGTGCCCGCGAGCAGCAGCGGTCGATCGGCGATGCCTTCGTGCCGCATGTATTTGACGTAGGCCAGCCACAGCCACGCGGCACCGCCGAGGCCGGTCAGCACCATGCCCCACAAGCCAAAAATCTGCAGTGGCCGCGTGCGGTAGCTGATCAGGAACTTCACCGTCATCAAGTCGAGAATGACGCGAATCGTCCGGGAGATGCCGTAGTTCGACCTGCCGTGCTGCCGCGCCCGATGGTTGACCTCGTGCTCGACGATGTCGACCCCCTGCTCGCTGGCGATCGCCGGCAGGAAGCGATGCATCTCGCCGTAGAGCTTCATCGGCTTCACGACGTCGGCGCGGAAGACCTTCAGCGAGCAGCCGTAGTCGTGCAGCCGCACCCCGGTCGCGCGGGAGATCACCCAGTTGGCGATCATCGACGGCAGGCGACGGTTGATGAACGCGTCTTTGCGGTCCTTGCGCCAGCCGGCAACGATGTCGGGACGCACGCCCGCCTCGTCTCGACGCTCGGCGATCCGCACCATCTCGGGAATGTCGTTGGGGTCGTTCTGGAGGTCGCCGTCGGAGGTCACGATGAACTCGCCGCGCGCATGCGCGAAGCCGGCGGCGAACGCCGCGGTCTGCCCGAAGTTCCGGCGGAACCGGATGATGCGCCACCGCGAATCCATCCGCTGCAGGCCCTTCAGCAGGTCGAACGTCTTGTCCCTGCTGCCGTCATCGATCGCGACGATCTCGTAGGGGCGGCCGAAGGCCTCCATCGCCGCCGTGAGCTCCCGGTAGAGGTCCGGCACGCTGGCCGCCTCGTTGCGCATCGGGATGACGACAGACACCTCTGGCTTCATCGTAAGTAGCTGATTATACAGGTCCGCTGCCCGTTGTCCGTTGTCCGTAGTCCGTAGTCCGTGGTTCGCGGGTTCGCGGGTTCGCGGGCGCCGCTGGTTCGAGGCAACCGGACGCTTCGATTGGCATCAGACCTTCCGGTTACCCCCGAGTCGAACCCGCGAACCCGCGAACCGCGAACCCGCGGCCTACGGCGTCGCCGTGCGACGCCGCCGCCGCCAGATCGCCACGGCGGCGCCGATCCCCACCAGCACCGCCAGCACGATGCCGACGGCGGCGGCGTTCTCGTGGAGCCAGTCGATCGCCTCACGGCCCTTCCACAGCGCCAGCAGCCCCGCACCGAAGTAACGGGCGGTCCGGCCGATGCCGGCCGCGATCAGGAAATCCCGGTCTCTCATGCCCGAGACGCCGGCGGCGAGCACGAAAATCTTGAAGGGCATCGGCGGCGGGAGGAGCGACGGCACCAGGATCGAGAGCATGCCGTGCCGGCGGAACACCGCCATCGCGCGGTCGACGTGGCGGGCGTTGAACCGCCTGCGGAGAAAGGCTTCCCCGCCCTTGCGCCCCACCGAATACAGGGAATAGCACCCCGCCACCGACCCGGCGGTCGTGACCGCCGCATAGAAGACCATGCGCTCCGGGTGCTGCACGGTCAGCAGCACGATCAACGCGTCGCAGACTTCGGGGAACGAGAGAAACGACGAATCGAGGAACGCGATGATGAACAGGCCCGGCCCGCCCAGCGATCCCGCGAATCCCTGGATCCAAGCCACCAGACGATGCATCCTGTCGAGTGTAGACTAGTCGACTGTGTCGGTGGCTTCGAGAGCGTCAAATCCCAAACTCCACATCCTGAGCTCCAACGCACTCCCAACTCTCAAGACCCAAGCCAAACATCAAGAAGTCCCAACTTGGCACGCGGTTCTCGAGGTTGATTTGGGATTTGGCGGTTGGGAGTGGGTTGGGATTTGGAGCTTGGGATTTGGGATTTGATACCCAGCTCGCGTCTCCAACGCTGGGGTCCGCTCCTCGTCTTCGCCGCGGTGTTCCTGCTCGGCATCTGGGCTGCCGCGTACTACTCGCGGCTCGGTCTGGCGCTCGCCCACTACGACGCGCGCGCGCACCTCGTGGTGGCGCGGCGGATCCTCGACAGCCTCTGTCCGGGCTGGCAGCAAATCGGCGCGGTCTGGCTGCCGCTGCCGCACCTGCTGAACATGCTGCCGGTGCAGGTCGACGGGTGGTATCGATCAGGGGCGTCGGCGATCGCGCTGTCGATCGGCAGCATGGCGGTGGCAGCCTGGGCGCTGACCCGCTTCACGGCGGCCACGACCGGATCGGTGCTGGCTGGCGCGGTCGGTGCGGCGCTCCTCATGCTGAACCCCAATCTGCTCTACCTGCAGAGCACGCCGATGACCGAGCCGATGCTGATCGGCACCTGCATGCTGGCGGTGATGTACACGGCGGAGTGGGTCGCGGCGCGCGGACTGTCCGGATCGCGTGCCGCGGGATGGGCGATTGTCGCCGCCTGCATGACGCGATACGAAGCCTGGCCGATCTGCGCGGCGCTGCTGGGGCTGGCCTGCGCTGGCGCTGCTCCGCCAGGGGCTGCCGCCCGGCGAGACGCTCCGGCGCACCGGTCGCGTCGCGCTCTATCCGGCGATCGCGTTGGTCCTGTTCAGCGCCAACAGCCGGTGGACGACCGGCACCTGGTTCGTGCCGGCAGGATTCTTCGTGCCCGAAAACGAGGCCCTCGGCAACGCCGCCCTTGCGTTCGCGCAGGTGCGTGACAGCGTGGAGCTGCTGTCGGGAAGCGCCTGGATCTGGCCGGCATATGTCAGCCTTGCGCTGATCGGCGTGGCAGTCGCGCGCAGCCGCGATCGTGCTCCGTTGTTGCTGGTCCTGGCCCTGGCCGGCGCCGCCATGGTCCCGTGGTACGCCTTCTATCAAGGGCACCCGCTGCGGATCCGCTACGGCCTGCCGCTGGTGGCGGCGTGCGCGGCGATCACCGCGGTTGGGATCGGCACATTGCTGAAGCCTCTGCGGATCGTCGCGGCGGCTGCGGTCCTGGGATGGGTCGTGATGCAGTCGTCGCTCTTCGACCCACGCGCGCCGATGATCGCGGAATCGCAGCGCGATGCCGCGAACAGGATCGGCCGTCAGGCGGTGACCGAGTACCTGCGCGCGCACTGGGATCGCACCACGATCATGATGAGCATGGGGTCGCTCGCGCACTACATGCACGACCTGACCGCGCTCGGGCTGAACGTCAGGGACTTCCTGCAGGAAGGCAACGAGCAGCTCTGGGTCTCCGCCGCGACGCGAGGGCCGCGAGGACTCGTCAGGTGGGTGGTGGTCGAAGAGCGCGCCGAGGGGGGCGATGTGCTGTTCCAGGCCGCCGCGCGCGATCCGCACTTTCTCGACGGGTTCGAGCGGGTGGCGCAAGGAGGCGGAGTCGCCTTGTACCGCGCGCGCGACTAGCGCGGAGTCAAATCCCAAGCTCCAAATCCCAAATCCCAACCACTCCCAAATCCCAACTCCCAAATCTAAATCCCAATTCTCAAATCCCAACCCCACTCTCGCGATTGAGAGTTAGGTTGGGATTTGGGAGTTGGGCGTGGTTGGAGCTTGGGATTTGGAGCTTGGGATTTGACTTAGAACCTCACGTGAGCCGTGAAGTTAATGGTCAATCCGCCGAGATCGATCTTGTCGGCGAGGAAATCCTTGTCGAGCAGGCCCTTGCCCTCGGCCTTCTGGTAGCGCACTTCCCCGCCGATTTTCCACACGTCGGCCACCGGGAACCGGATGCCGCCGAGGACGATCGGGCCGGCGGTGGTGCCGCTGCCGACGAACCGGTCGGTGAAGGTGAACCCCTCGGTGTCAATGAACTCGCCGACCTCGCTGTAGCGCCAGTTGAACGCGCCGATGCCGGCGCCGACGTACGGCTCGACGCCGCCGCGGCCGACCGGAAGGAACCGAACCGTGGCGCTGACCGGGATGATCCGCAGCTTGAGATCCTGTTCGAGCTCGGCGCCGTCGTCGCGGACCTTCTGATCGTAGAGGCTCGGCACGGTGCGCTGGTAGAAGCCGGCCCCGATCCCAGCCTCGAGGTACTGGCCGAGGCCGATCAGAAATTCGCCGCCGAACGTGACACCGCTGAAGTCCTTCGGATCGAAGGCGAGCGAGAACGCTCCTTGAGACAAATCCGCGACCAGGACATCGTCGTCGACCCGGGAGTCGAAGCCCTTGACCGAGAAGAAGCCGACGTTGAATCCGATCGCGTTATTGCCCGAAGAGACCTGCCGGACCTGCGCCTGCGCAGGAACGGCGGCGGTCATCGCCAGCAGCGCCGCGGCTGACGCGCAGTGAAGAACGTTTCGAAGTGTCATCATCACAATCTCCGTGTCGCGGGTACCGACGGCTCATGCGCGGCCCGCATTCGGTAGTGGTTCAGCAGGAACGATGCCACACGGGGAGACCCTAGACATTGCCAAGACTGCCAAGAGTGCCAAGAGCGCCAACAATCATTCGAACGAGCTAATGACTGGCATCCTGGCCAGGCCGACGAACGTGGCCGACTCTTTAGAATTTTGGCAATTTTGGCATTCTTGGCACTTTGGCCATGTCTTCAGAGGATGTCACTGCGTCCTGTTTGGAGCACGCCGTCCATCACTGAAGCCGTTGATGACTTCCAACATGAGGTCGTGGATCCGACCGTTGGTGGCGATCACGCTGCCGGCGCGCGAGCGGAACAGGTCGCCGCTGATCGTGCTGACCCGGCCGCCGGCCTCGGCGACGATCAGCGCGCCGGCCGCCACGTCCCAGGGCTGGATCTTCGATTCCCAGTAGCCGTCGAACCGGCCGGCCCCGACGTAGCACATGTCGAGCGCCGCCGAACCGAGCCGCCGGACCGCCCGCGAGCGCGTGATGAACTCCCGGAACAGGCTGACCAGCTCTTCCGGATCACGCTGAATACCGTAATGGAAGCCGGTGACGAGCAGCGAGTCGATCAACGTCGTCGGCCGACGACACCCGCAGCGGGCTGCCGTTCAGCCACGCGCCGTGGCCGCGCTCGGCGGTGAAGAGCTCACGGCGCGTCGGATCGTAGACGGCGCCGACCACGATCTCGCCGTCGATCTCGAGCGCCAGCGAGGAACAGAAGATCGGCAGGCCGTGGGCGTAGTTGGTGGTGCCGTCGATCGGATCGAACACCCAGCAGAACGGGGGCGTGGCGTCGCGATCGCCGCTGGAACTCGAACTCCTCGCCGAGCACCACGTGCTCGGGAAAGCGCCCGGCAATCATCTCGCGGAACTCGCGCTCGATCTGGACATCGATCTCGGTGACCAGGTCGATGGCGCCCTTCTTGTCGACCCGCATGTCGGTGCCGAACCGGGACAGCTGCACCTGGCCGGCGCGGATGACCGCCTCGATGGCCGTGGCGAGATAGAGGGGCGGCAGCCGATCAGGCACCGGTCGCCAGCTTCTTGACCATGCGCACTTCCATGCCCCCCTCGGCTCCGCGCTTGAGGGTCACGTCGTCCATGAAGTTGCGCATGAAAAAGATGCCGCGGCCGCTCGACTTGAGAATGTTTTCCGGGGCAAGGGGATCGGCGACTTCGTCGGGGTCGAAGCCTTCGCCCTGATCGAGGACCCGCACCACCAGCTCGTTCGGGTCGGTCGAGGGCGCCATCGCGAACTCGACGGTGACGATCTTGCCGTAGTCCTCGCGGTTGCCGTGCTTGATGGCGTTGATGACCGACTCGCGGACCGCCACGCCGATCCAGTGGACCGCGTCCTCGTCGAGGCCGGCGAGCTGGCCCATGCGGTCGCTCACCACCTGGACGAAGTCCACCAGCTCGAAATTACTGTGGATCTGGAGTCGGACGGTCCCGCCGCGCGTCAGCATGCAGGCAATTCGAACCCGGCGCTGGGGGTGCGGAACGCCGGCAAGAGTGTGAGGGCGGGCTCGAAACGCACGCGAGTGAATAACATACTAAACCGGATCCGTTCAAGATGGCGAATGCTATAGTGCCATGATGCTCCGCGCGTCCGTCGATGCCGCGCTGGTCCGCCCCGCGCAGCGGGCGTCCGGCCGCGTGCAGGTCCCCGGCGACAAATCCATCTCACACCGTTACGCCCTGCTCGGCGCGATCGCCGACGGCACCACCCGGATCGCCGGCTACTCGTCCGGCGCCGACTGTGCCGCCACGTTGGCCTGCCTGCGGGCGCTCGGCGTCCCCATCGTCTCGGCGGGGGGCACCGTCGAAATCCGCGGGCGCGGCCTGCACGGCCTTTCCGAAGCGCCGGAGCCGGTGGACGCGGCGAACTCCGGGACCACGATGCGGCTGCTCGCGGGCCTGGCTCGCCGCGCATCCATTTCGTACGGTCGTCGTCGGCGACGCGTCGCTGAGCCGCCGCCCGATGCGCCGCGTAATGGCGCCGCTGACCGAGATGGGAGCGAGCATCCAGTCGGCCGACGGCCGGCCTCCCCTCACCATCGACGGCGCGCCGCTGCGCGGCATCACGTACCGGCCGGACGTGCCGAGTGCACAGGTGAAGAGCAGCGTCCTCCTGGCCGGCCTCCACGCGAGCGGTCGAACGGTCGTGATCGAACCCGCGGCCACCCGGGATCATACGGAGCGGGCCCTGTCGGCGTTCGGCGTCGCCGTGGACCGCGACGGCCTTCAGGTCAGCCTCGAGGGGGGACAGCCCCTGACCGGCCGAACCGTGAAGGTCCCGGGAGACATCTCAGGCGCCGCCTTCTGGGGCGCTCTGGCCGCGGCAACCCCCGGCAGCATCATCCACATCGAGGGCGTCGGCCTCAATCCGTCACGGACCGCCCTTCTGGACATCCTGCGCCGGGCCGGCGCCACGGTCGAAGTGACGGTCGAGCACGAAGACGCAAACGAGCCGATTGGGCGCGTGACGATCGCCTGCGCCACCCCCCGCAGCTTCACGATTGCACCCGACGAAGTGCCGGCGGTGATCGACGAGCTGCCGGCGCTCGGGGCGCTCGGCGCCCTGCTGCCCGAGGGGTCGACGATGGAGGTCCGCGGCGCCGCCGAGCTCCGGGTGAAAGAGAGCGACCGGATCAGCGCGCTCGCCCGCGGATTCCGCGCGATGGGCGCCGACATCACCGAGTACCCCGACGGCTTCCGGATCGACGCCAGGCCGCTCGCGCGGCGACGTCACCGTGGACGCGGCCAACGACCACCGTCTCGCGATGGCCTTCGCCATCGCCGCCTGCGGCGCGTCCGCGCCCACGACCATTGCCGGCGCAGGCGCGGTCGACGTCTCGTATCCGGGGTTTTTCCTGGAGCTCGAGCGGCTCACGACGCCCGGTGACGGTCGATAAGATTTACCTGGTCGGGTTCATGGCGGCTGGCAAGAGCACGGTGGCGCGCGCCGTCGCCGCCCGTCTCGGCTGGCGCGCCGAGGATGTCGACGAGCTGATCGAAGCACGCGAGCGGCGGACGATCGCCGAAATCTTCGCGCGCCAGGGTGAGCCCTACTTCCGCGGCGTCGAGCGCGAGATTGTGAAGCTGTTGCTGCCGATGCGCCACGCGGTCGTCGCCACCGGCGGTGGAACGTTCATGGATGCGGAGAATCGTGCCGCGATGAATCTCGACGGGGTTTCAGTCTGGCTGGACGTGCCTTTCGACCTGTTGATCGCCCGGGTGCCCGCCGACGGGCGGCGTCCGCTTGCCGCCGACCGCGCCCAGATGGAGCGGCTGTTCGCCGTCCGGCAGGCCGCCTATGCCCAGGCGCACGTGCGGATCGACGCGGGCGCCGCGCCGGCCGAGGCGATCGCCGAGCAGATCGTCGATCGCATCGCTCGGATGTGATCCCCCAGGCGAACGAAACGTGCGGTATCTGATTCTTTCCGACATTCACGCCAACATCGACGCCCTCGAGGCGGTGCTCGCCGCCGCGCCGCCCTGGGACCGTGCGCTCGTGCTCGGCGACCTGGTCGGCTACGGCGGCGCGCCGAACGCCGTCATCGACCGCGTCCGCGGCCTCGACCCGATGGCGGTCATCCGCGGCAATCACGACAAAGCCGCCTGCGGCCTCGATGACGGGTCGAATTTCAATCAGGTGGCGCGATTCGCGGCCGCGTGGACCTACCAGCAGCTCGGCCCCGAGTATCGCGAATACCTGCGACAGCTGCCGCAAGGGCCGACCGAAATCGACGAGCAGCTCGAAATCTGCCACGGCGCGCCGTTCGACGAAGACCACTACATCTTCGACGCCCTCGATGCGCACCGCTCGCTTCAGACCGCGACCCGGCCGGTCTGCCTGTTCGGGCATACCCACCTGCCGGTCATCTTCACCATGAACGGCGTCACCCTGACCGGGGACATTCCGGACGTCGAGCCGCTGACGGTCACCTTCGATCCCAACGTCCGGTATCTGATCAACCCGGGCTCGGTCGGTCAGCCCCGCGACGGCGACCCGCGCGCCGCCTTCTCGGTCTACGACACCGCCGGATCGATGGAGCTGCGCCGGGTGCAGTACGATATCAGCGCCGCGCAGAAGCGGATCTCCTCGGCAGGTCTGCCGCAAAGCCTCGCGAATCGGCTGGCTATTGGGCGCTAGTCGTCAAATCCCAAAGCTCCAAATCCCAAATCCCAACCACTCCCAACGTCCAAATCCCAAGTCGAATCCCCAAGCACCAAACTCCAATTCCAGCTCTTCGCAGCGGTTTACGATTTCTGAGAGTTGGCGTTGGGAGTTGGCGTTGGGAGTTGGCCGTTGGCAGTTGCCTTTGGGATTTGGTCGTTCGGAGTTGGCGTTGGGATTTGGGATTTGGGAGTGGTTGGAGCTTGGGATTTGGAGCTTGGGATTTGACCCCGAGCCGCGCGCTCTTCGCGCCGCCTGAGCTCGACAGCAAAAGCATCCTGTGCGGCTCGGGCCCCCAGAATCCATCCGATGACGATGCCGATGACCAGGACCGCGGGAATGAAGATGAAGTGCGCGCCGGTCATGTGCGAGGCAGGCGGCGGCCCACTTCGGCGATATCGCGATCGACGCGGTCGAGGCGCCGCCAGATCGAGAACAGATATCCGGCCACCGCCAGCCACGCCACCGAATACGCGGCGATCAGCAGCGGCGCGGCGGGCAGCTGCTCCTGGGGCGGCAGCTGGTCCACCGGCACGAATTCATCCGTGGCCGCCTTGGGCGCCGGCGGTTGCGCGTCGATCGTCGCCAGCGCCGGACCGGCGGCCAGCAGCACCCACATCAGAAGGATTCGCCATCCGAAACGCCCGCGGTTCATCTCAATCCTCCAGATTCAGGAACAGGTCATCGACCCGGGCGCGCTGCCGCTCCAGCCGCACGCGTGCGGCGACGATCAGCACCATCAGCAGCATGAAGGCCAGGACACAGAACCAGAACGTGCCGCGCATGCCGGGCTGCAGCGTCGGCACGACGCTGGTCTTCGGATGGATGGTCCGCCACCAGTTGACCGAGTAATACACGAACGGAATGTTGGCCGCGCCGAAGATCCCCACGCCCGCCGCCAGCTTCTCGGATCCCGGGCCGCCGTAGCGGCGCAGCAGCATGTAGGAGACGAAGGTCAGCCACACCACCAGCGCCAGCGTCAGCTTGACGTCCCACTCCCACCACACGCCCCAGGCCTTGCGCGCCCACAGCGGGCCGGTGATCAGCCCGATCAGCCCGAACACCACCGCGAGCTCGGCGCCGGTCACCGCGTAGTGGTCGGCCTCGCGTGAGCCCTTCGCCAGGTAGCGCACGCTGGCGCCGGCGCACAGAAACGCGCCCGAGAACATCACGAACCACGCGGGCACGTGGAAGTAGAAGATCTTCTGCACCAGGAGCATCGTCGACTCGATCGGCGCGCCGGCGATCATGATCGGCGCGTACGCGAACATCGCGGCGACGACGAGAGTGAGCGGAAGAAAGAGTCGCTGCATGAGGGTCAGTCGGTCATTACCGGCTCGAAGGTCCAGAGGGCCAGCGTGATGAAGACTACATCGAAAGAGACGAGGAGCGAGAGCCAGGCCCGGGCCGACGCCGGATCCGGTTCCGCCTGCAGCAGCGCCGCGGTGCCCCGCACCCCGGCGATGATCACCGGCACGGTGATCGGATACAGCAGGATCGGGAGCAGCACGTCGCGGCTGCGGGCCCGCGACAGCATCGCGGCGAACATCGTCCCGACCGCGGTGAACCCCGCGGTCCCCGCGAACAGCAGCGCCGCCAGCATCAGGAAGTGCTCGAACAACGGCGCCTGGAAGAACAGCGCCACCAGCGGGACGATCACCACCTGCACCGCCGCCATCAGGGTCATCACGCCCAGGAGCTTCGCGACGTACAGCGCCGGCCGGTCGACCGGCGCCAGCAGCAGCGCGCGCAGGGTCTCACTCTGACGCTCGCGCTCGAAGGCGCGTCCGAGCGCCAGCGTGCCGGAGAACGCCACGGCGATCCAGAGAATGCCGGCACCGACGTCGCCTATCGGCTGCCCTTCCCGCACGAACCCGAAGGCGAACACCAGCACGCACGACACCGCGAAGAACACGGTCGTGTAGAGAATCTCGCGGCTCCGCAGCTCGACCAGCAGATCCTTCCGCATCACCAGCCAGACCACGCGCAGGAAGGTCATGGGGTGGCGACCCGCCGGTAGCTCTCACGGAGACTGCCGCGGCTCATGTCAATCGCCTCGAGCCGGCCGCCCGACAGGACCAACGCCCGATCCGCCACCCGCTCCGCCACCTCGAGATCGTGCGTCGTCAACAGGACGATGACGCCGGCGTCGCGCAGAGCGGAGAGCCGCGCCCCGATCGCTTCGACCGCGGCGTCGTCCAGGCCGGTGAACGGCTCGTCGAGCAGGACCAGCCGCGGCGCGTGCAGCAGCGCGCGCTCGATCGCCAGGCGCTGGCGCATGCCGCGCGAAAAGGTCACGGCCGGATCGTCGCGGCGGTCGTAGAGGCTGGCGCGGCGGAGCGCGGCTTCGACCAGCGTCCCGACGTCGCGCAACCCGTGCAGCCGCGCGAAGAACGTCAGGTTCTCGGCGGCCGAGAGCTCGGGATAGACGAACAGATCGTGGGCGAGGAAGCCGATCCGGCCGCGCAGCGGCGCCCCGCCGTCGCGCGCCGTCCGGGTCCCGTAGCGGACCGTGCCGGCGGACGGGCTGAGCAGCGTCGCGGCGATCGAGAGCAGCGTGGACTTGCCGGCGCCGTTCGGCCCGAGCAGCGCGACGATCTCCCCGGCGCGGCAGGTGAGCGAGACGCGATTGAGGGCGCGGCGGCGGCCGAAATTGCGGGTGACCTCGTGGAACGTAAGGCTGTCGAAGTCCACGCTGGGAGCTAGACGCTGAAAAGGGAGAAGGGAGAAGGCATAGCACGGTCGCGCCTAAGACGCGCGACCTACCGCAATCTCGTCGTCCAGCGCGGCGTACACCCGTTCGAGCGCCGTCACCAGCTCGCGGCGGCGGCCGGCAAAATGCAGAGGATCCGTGACGCCCTCGCGGTGGCTCTCCTCGAGCGCGGCGAGCTCGTCGAACAGTCGATCCCGGTGCTCTTCCAGCTCGCGACGCTGTCCGTCGCGCGTGCTGGCGCCCGCCCCGCGGAAGGCGGACCAGGCGCCGCCGGCGAGAACCAGCAGCGCGAGTCCGATCGCGAGGTTGCGCGGCCAGGTGGCATGGTGCGGCATCCCGGAGAACGCAAACCGCAGCACGGTTCCGGCCGGCACCGCGGCGCCGCGGCCGGCGATGTAGAGGTTGCCGTTCGCCGGCATGGTCTGTTGTTCGGGCACCTGGGGCGAGCTCAGTTGCATCTCCCCCACTTTCTGCGCCACCACCGCCACATGCCGCAAGTCAAGCGGGAGCGGCTGCTCTATCACCAGCTCCGCGGGCCCGAACGGCGCGCTGTACGCGACCTGCACCATCGTGTTGCCTGGAGCGAACGGTCCGGCGATCTCCAGCCGGCGCCCGCCGATCTTCGCCTGAGGCGACGAGCCCTCGAGCACGGTGGCGCCGCGGGCCAACGCCGGCAGCTCGAACACGACTGGCCTCACCGGTTGCACCCGGCTGGAGGACGGGTTCTGGATCTGCAGCACATAGAAGACGGAGAGACCGTCCTCACCCATCTCGAAGACGAAGCGTGAGTCTTCGCCGAGCACCACTGTCCCGGCCTGGACCGGCCCCGGATCGGCCGCGGCCGCCGGTGGCGCGGCTGCCGCCCCCCCGGCCGGGCCGGCAGCCACGAGAGCGAGCCTGATGCCGCCGCTCGACGGCATCGCGAACTCCTGCGATTCGAGACGCTCGCCCGCGACCACCGCGACGGCCTTCACGCGCGTCCCCGCGGCAACCCCCTTGAATTCGGCCCGTCCCGCCTCGTCTGTCGTGGCGCGCAGCGAGGGCGTCGAGCCGGCGAGCTCGACGGTGAGGCTGACCACGGGATTGTCGAATGAGCCGCGGATGACGCGCACGGTCACGACGCCGGACGCCAGCTGCGGATCCGGCCGCGCGATCCCGGACATCTGGCGGGGATCGGGCATCTGCGCGACCGCATGGACCGCTGACAGCGCGAGGACAGCGGCCACGAGCACAGGAATGAAAAGGCGGAAGTGCCCGGCGTCGCCCTTCATTCGCCGGTTCCCGAGGCCAGCTTCGAGCCGCAGCGCTTGCAGAACGCCGCGTCGGCATCGTTGGCGGCGCCGCACGCGCACGCCCGACCAACCGGAGCCGCCACCGGAGCAGTCGCTTTCGCTCGCTTCTCCCGGGGCAGCCTCGCCGCGGGGGCGCTGATCCGCGCCTTGAGCTCGCGCTCGATCAGCTCGCGGTAGCCGCCATCCGTATCGAGCTGCCGCATCAGCGACATCGCCCGGCCACGCAGCCGCGCCGACATCTCGTCGAAGTCCTTGGTCGAGAGCTTCCCCATCGCGCGGTCGAACTCGAGCTCCTTGATCGCGCGCAGCACCAGCAGCTTCTCGCGCTCGAGTACCGCGCGCATCGACTCGGTGAGGCCCTCCGGCCGCAAGCCCAGGTCGCGGCCGACCAGCGGCGCCAGCGTCCGGTAGAGCGCCGCGCCGGCGAAGCCAGCGGCGCCAATCGTCAGGCTGATCAGGACGAGATGTTCGGGGCGGCCCTCGCGGGCGAGCACCACCGCAGCGGTCGCCGCCACCAGGGAGACCAGCACGAAGAAGTGCCACGGCCGCAGGGTGTCGTCCCTCGACCCGGCCCCATCCTTCGCGCCGCTCTGCGACAGGCGCTCTGCCTCGGTGCTGTTAATCGAGGTCGCGGAGCTCATCGTCCAATCGCGTGCGAAGAGCGGCATCGTCCTGCGGCGCGGCCGCGTTGGCGTTCGGGGACGCGGAGTGACGCGACCAGCGGCGCGCGATCACCACCGCGCCGACCGCGCCCGAGATACCAACGAGATACGGGAACAGCCATGCCAGACGATTGAAACCCTTGTCGATCGGGCGCGCCAGAATCGCCTGCGTGCCGTAGTCGCTGGCGAACGCGGCCAGGACCTGTTCGCGGTCCATCCGGTCGGTGAGGACGTATGTGTCCAGCTTCGCGCGCTGCGCGTCGAGACCGTGGCAGTTCGGCTCCATCGGGCAGTCGTTCATCGGCCGCCGGCAGCTGCACGTGCAGAGGATCTCCCCTTCCAGCTGCTTGCGCAGCACCGCCCGCGTCGCATCGGGAGCCTGCGCTGCCACGAACGACGGAACCAGCAGCATGAACAGCAGCATCGAGGCGGTGGCAGCGCTCGACGGCACCTTGGCCGCGGCAAACGCCAGCGCGCTCTCCGGCATCAACGCCAGGCCGGTCCCCAGCGCCATGATGCGCGAACCCCAGCCAGATCCAGTTGACCAGCGGATTGACCGTCACGGCGTAGGTCGCGCTCTGATCGGCCGGCTCGTATCCGGCGAGCACGATATACAGGTCCTCGCCGACGCCGCGGCGGATCGCGACCTCGGTCGTCGGCTCCTGTTCACGCTTGGCGTAGAACCATTTCGCCGGCTCCATCGTGCCGATCGGCTTGCCGTCGTCGAGCACGGTGACGTGGCCGGTGATCATCTGCTTCTGGTTGTCGCTGGTGACGCGCAGCGCATCGTGCCTGATCGTGAAATGGGAGACCGTGAGCTGCTCGCCCGGCTTGAGCAGCGCTTCCCCTTCCTGCTTGAAGCCCTCGCCGGCGAATCCGAAGAACATCAGCGCGATGCCGACATGGACGATGTAGCCGCCGTAGCGGCGCTTCGACCGGCCGACCAGCCCGATCATGGCGGTCAGGCGATCCAGGCCGGTCGCCGCGCGGCGAACCTCCGCACCGCGGATGAACTCCTGGGTGATGGTGCCGAACACGAACGCGCACAGCGCGAAGCAGATGCCCGAGCTCCACACCCGGACGCCCATGGCGACGAGCGCGCCGGCGACGACGAACGCGAACACCACCGGATAGAGGAACTGATCGACCAGGTTCGAGACGGTGGACTTGCGCCACGCGAGCAGCGGCCCGACCCCGGTGAGCGCCAGCAGGAAGAGCCCGATCGGCAGCATCCACTTGTTGAAGAACGGCGGACCGACGGTCAGACGCTCGCCGGTCACCGCCTCGCTCAGCGTCGGGAACATCGTCGCGAACAGCACGAAGAACGCGGTGAACAGCAGGACCCAGTTGTTCGCCAGGAACGCCGCTTCGCGCGAGACCCAGGAATCGAGCTCGTTGCGCGAGCGCAGCAGCGGCAGCCGGTAAATCACCAGGCCGAAACTGAAGGTGACGATCAGGACCATGAAGATCGTGAACAGCCGCGCCAGCTCGCGATCCTCGCCGAACGCGTGCACCGACTGCACGATGCCCGATCGGGTCATGAACGTCGCGAAGATGGTCAGGAAGAACGTGGTGATGACCAGCGTGACGTTCCACACCCGCAGCATCCCGCGCCGCTCCTGCACCATCACCGAGTGAAGGAAGGCGGTGGCGGTGAACCAGGGCAGCAGGCCGGCGTTCTCAACCGGATCCCAGGCCCAGTAGCCGCCCCACCCGAGCTCCTCGTAGGCCCACAGCATCCCGAGCGTCAGGCCGAACGCCAACGCCAGCCAGCCGATCATCGTCCAACGGCGCACCGCCCGAAGCCACGAGTCGTCCAGGTGTCCGGTGATCAGCGCCGCCATGCCGAAGGCATACGGGATCGTCATCGCCACCAGCCCGGTGTAGAGCGACGGCGGGTGGATCGCCATGTAGAAGTTCTGGAGCAGCGGGCTCAACCCTTGACCCTCCTGCGGCGGCGGCGTCAGGTAAGTCGAGAACGGGTTGTTGTGCACCACCATCAGCAGGAGGAAGAACATCTGCGTGGTGGCGATCACCGCCACCACGTAGGGAATCAGCTCGCGGTGGCGCTCGCGGTTGGTGTAGACGGCGATCGACCCGAAGATGCTCAGCAGGAACACCCAGAACATCACCGAGCCGTCGAGGCCTCCCCAGTACGAGGCGATCTTGTAGGCCAGCGGCTGCGCCGCCTCCGAATAGCGCTGCACGTACTTGATGGTGTAGTTGTTGGTGACGAAGGCGTGCACCATGACGCCGGACGCGACGGTCATCAGCGCGGTGATCAGGTAGAAGGCGCCGGTGCCGCTCTCGATCAGGCGGGTCGAACGGCGGCGCGCACCGGCGACCGACGCGGCGACGGCGTATGCGCAAGTGACGAACGCTGCAAGCAGCAGCAGATTTCCGAGCGCAGGCATGGTGGTGTCCTCGGGAAGCTCCCGGCCTAGCTGCCGGAGGTGTTCGGTGGCACGGGGGTCGTGCTCGGCGTGGCTTTCGACGCCTCGTACTTCGACGGGCACTTCGCCATCACGCCGTTCCGCTCGACGTGGAACCCCTCAGGGCTCAGCGTGCCCTTGAGCACGACCTCCGCCCCTTCCTTGAAGGTGTCGGGGACGATGCCGCTGTAGCTGGCCTGGACGATGCTGCCGTTGCTCTGCACGTTGAAGCGGTAGTCGAGCGAGTTGCGCTTCCGTTCGATCCCGGCGACGTAGCCGTGCAGCTTCAGGCGGCGCCCGTGCCACGGCGTCGGGTCGTTCATGACCTCGTCGACGTGTTTGTAGAACTGGGTGTCCTCACGCAGCGTGGTGAAGAGGAGGCCGGTGAGGGCCGTCACGACCACGGCCACGGTCGCTGAAATCTTCAAAGCTTTAGCACTCATAAGTCACGCGCCCTGCTGGATTTACCGTCAGGATAGCACGCCGGCGCCCGCCAGCATGCGGTAGACCGTCGCGACCGGGAGCCCGACCACGTTCGACCAGGAGCCTTCGATCCGGTCCACGAACCGGGAGGCCCGGCCCTGGATGGCATACGCACCGGCTTTGCCGTTTGCTTCGCCGGTCCCCAGATACCAGGCAATTTCGGACTCGGACAGATCGACGAAGCGTACTCGCGTCGTCACGACCTCCGCAACTTCCGCGTCGGCCACACGCACAACCACGGCGGTATGCACCAGATGCGTGGTCCCGGATAGCAGGGTCAGCATCTCCCGCGCCTGATCCGCGTGCGCCGGTTTGCCGAGGAGCCGGCCGCCCGCCACCACGACGGTATCGGCGGCCAGCACGCATGCCGGCGTCCCGTCCTCGCGCTGCCGGCGCCAGGCCGCGGCCTTGTCACGCGCGACCCGCAGCACGTAGTCGATCGCGGCTTCGTCAGGCTCCGGCGTTTCGTCGACGTCGACCGGCTCCACGTCGAAAGTGAAGCCGGCGGTGGTCAGCAGTTCGGCACGGCGTGGAGACGCGGATGCCAGGACCAGGCGCATCCGTTTGATAGTATCGCTGCACCGGGAATGCAGCCGCTCCAGAACTTCGCCACAGGGGTGATCGCCGAGGTGATCCGGCGGCAGCCGCCGTCGCCGGGCCGCACCACCTTCGCCTGGACGATCGCCGTCGGCCCCGCCCTCGCCAGGTCCGCCACCGTGACCCTGACCGACCGGATTCTGCAGGTCCGGCCGCGTGACGCGCGGTGGGCCAAAGAGATCGAGCGGTTGGCGCCCACCATCCTGCCGCGCCTGCAGCACCTGCTGGGACGCGAGAGCGTCATAAAGATCGAGATCGCGCTGTTCTGATCGCGTGAGCGCCATCCCGTTGTCCGCAGTCCGTTGTCCGTAGTCCGTTGTCCGACACTAGAGAAGAGAATGATTTTGGATTCAAAAAATAACTAGTCTTCTCCGGTCTCTCCGTTGACTCCGTTGCTCCGTTTTTGAGATCCGGTACCTCCGTAACACTCAAGCGCCAGAACCGCGAACCCGCGAGCCGCGGGCCACGGGCCACGGGCCACGGGCCACGGACCCCGATTATGATCAAGCCTTCAGTCATCGTCTCCGCCGTCCGCACTCCCACCGGGAAATTCCTCGGCGCGCTCAAGGACTTCAGCGCGCCTCAGCTCGGCGCGCTGGTGGTGCGGGAGGCGGTGGCGCGCGCGGGGATCGACCCGGCTCTGGTGGACGAATGCATCATGGGCAACGTCATCCAGGCCGGCAACGGACAGAACCCGGCGCGCCAGGCGGCGCTCAACGGTGGGCTGCACGAGCGCGTCGCCGCGATGACGATCAACAAGGTGTGCGGCTCGGGACTGAAAGCGGTGATGCTCGCGGCACAAGGCATCGCCACCGGCGACATCGAGATTGCGGTCGCCGGCGGGATGGAGTCGATGAGCAACGCACCGTATCTGCTGCCCCGAGTGCGTGAAGGGTTGCGCATGGGAAACGGGCAGCTCGTCGACTCAGTGGTGCACGACGGGCTCTGGTGCAGCTTCGAGCAGTGCCACATGGGGCTGTCGGGCGAGGTCGTCTCCGAGCTGTATTCGGTCGGCCGCGCCGAGCAGGACGCTTACGCCGCGGAGAGTCACCGGAAGGCCGCCCACGCCGCAGATCAGGGATGGTTCGCCGACGAGATCCTGCCCATCGACGTGCCGCGGAAGAAAGGCCCGCCGCTCACCATTCATCGAGACGAGGCGATCCGCGCCGACACCACGGCGGAGGGGCTCGCCGCCCTGAAACCGGCCTTCAAGAGCGACGGCACGGTCACCGCGGGCAATGCGCCAGGCGTCAACGACGCGGCGGCGGCGCTGGTCGTCATGTCCGCCGACAGGGCCGCGGCCCTCGGCCTCACTCCCCTCGTCCGCATCGTCGGCCAGGCCACCAGCGGGCTGGCGCCCAAGCTGGTGATGATGACGCCGGTCGAAGCGGTGCGGAAGGTCGCCGCGAAGGTCGGGTGGAGTCTGGCGGATGTCGATCTCTTCGAAATCAACGAAGCGTTCTCGGTGCAGGCGATCGCGGTGATGCGCGAGCTCGGCATCGATCCGGCACGGGTCAACGTGCACGGCGGCGCGGTGGCGCTCGGCCACGCGATCGGCGCCAGCGGCGCCCGGGTGCTGACGACCCTGATCTACGCGATGCGGCGGAGGAACGCGCAGCGAGGGATCGCCGCCCTGTGCCTGGGCGGGGGGAATGGCGTCGCGCTGGCTGTCGAACGCGGCTGAGCGCGCCGCTTGTCAAATCCCAAGCTCCAAGCTCCAAATCCCAACCACTCCCAAATCCCAACTTCCAAGAGGAACCTCGATTGGGAGGCCGGTTGGGATTTGGCAGTTGGGAGTTGCTTTTGGGATTTTGGAGTTGGGAGTGGTTGGGATTTGGGATTTGGAGCTTGAAATTTGACAAGTGCTCCGTCTTGCAATCCCTACCTCGATTGCCTCCGGCGCTCCGCAAAAGCATACTGGGCAGCGCATGATCATCAAGCGGATCGGTGTGGTCGGCGCCGGCACCATGGGCAACGGGATCGCCCAGGTGTTCGCGCAAGCGGAGCTCGAGGTCCGGCTGATCGACGCGTCGGCGAGCGCGCTCGAACGGGCGCGGGAGTCGATCGACAAGAGCCTGGGCAAGTTCGTCGAGAAAGGGCGGCTCACGCCGACGGCGCGCGATCAGACGCTGGCGCGGGTGACGACCGGCACCACCGTCGATGCTCTGGCCGACGTCGACTATGTGGTCGAAGCGATCTTCGAGGACGTGAATGCGAAACGGGATCTGTTCGCCCGTCTCGACCAGGTCACGCGGCCCGCGGTGATCCTCAGCTCGAACACCTCCTCCATTTCGATTACGCTGCTCGGCGCCGCCACCACGCGCCCTTCCAGGGTGCTGGGCATGCACTTCATGAATCCGGTGCCGCTGATGACGCTGGTCGAACTGGTCCGCGGCCAGGCGACCTCGCCCGAATCGATGCTGGCGGCCACCGAGTTGTGCATGCGGCTCCACAAGACCGCGGTCGAAGCCGCCGACTATCCGGGCTTCATCGCCAACCGCATCCTGATGCCGATGATCAACGAAGCGATCTTCGCGCTGATGGAAGGGGTCGGCACCGCCGACTCGATCGACACGGTGATGAAGCTGGGCATGAACCACCCGATGGGTCCGTTGACCCTCGCCGACTTCATCGGCCTCGACGTGTGCCTCGCGATCATGAACGTCCTGCACGAAGGCCTCGGCGATCCGAAATACCGGCCGTGTCCGCTGCTGCGGCGCATGGTCGCCGCGGGACAGCTGGGACGGAAATCCGGTCAAGGCTTCTACCGGTACTGATTACCGGCCCGGTTGCTGATTTCTCATCGCTCGCACGAATCCCAGCCACGCCAGCGGTACGAGGATGATCAGCTCGCGGGCGATCGCCTTGAGGTTGTGCGACCAGAAGTCGGGCGTCTCGTTGCGCCTCCAGACCGAGTCGAACACCGGCCTCGACACCTGGAAGTAGTCCCAGGTGAGCGGCCAGAGCGCCATGATCCCGATCGGCCTCGAGCTGTCCGCGCCGAGCCAGTCGAGGAGCGTGTGCGTGGCGTAGGCGCATCCCGCGGCGAGGCCGAGACGGCCGTTGCTGGTGAGCGCGGCGGCGGCAAGGCCGGCGATCAGGGCCGCGCTCAGCGAATGGGTCGGCCCGCGATGCAGCCCGGCGACCAGCAAGTCGACGTCGGGGAGCATGCCCAGGACGGCGAACCAGACCCCCCGCCGGAGCGTGGCGGAGACGACGGGAACCGGTCGAGGGGAGCGGCGGCGCGACCGCCCAGCCGGCAGCGGCGGCGCCGAGGGCGTGTCCCAGTGGGCTCGGCATGAAGGCGTCATGCTACAAGCGCTGCGGGGCAATCGCAGAATCCGCGATTCGCGGGTCCGGCCGAGTCCGCAGATTCTGCCACATTCGCCGCCAAGAGGCGAAAGTGGCAGACTTCTATAACTGACTGTCTAAAGGCATGTTAGCTGCTCGATCTGCACACTTTTGCCCTTGACTTTCACCTCGGCACACTCCTAGAATTCACCCGCTCCAGTTTTCACGGCGCACCGGCGTGACCTCGCGTGTCACGGCCCCGTCGGACACTGGAGTTGTGCCGCGGACGGCGTGCGAAGCCCGCGCCGGCGCCACAGATCAACATTGCTATCTGTCAGGAGCGTTATGCCCCCAGTTGAAGACCGTAATGACCGCGAACGTGCCCGCGCCGTCGAGATGGCGGTCGGCCAGATCGAAAAGCAATTCGGAAAAGGGGCGATCATGCGCCTCGGGCAGAAGGACGCCGTCATGGCGATCCCGGCCATTTCGACCGGTTCGGTCAGCCTCGACTATGCCCTCGGCATTGGCGGCGTGCCCAAGGGCCGGGTCATCGAGATCTTCGGACCGGAATCGTCTGGCAAGACCACGCTGACGCTGCAGATCATCGCCGAATCGCAGAAGCTCGGGGGGATGGCGGCCTTCGTCGACGCCGAGCACGCGCTCGATGCGACGTACGCGAAGAAGCTCGGCGTCGATCTCGACAACCTCCTGGTCTCGCAGCCCGACAACGGCGAGCAGGCCCTGGAGATCGTCGAAGTGCTGATCCGGTCGAACGCCGTCGACGTGGTGGTGGTCGACTCGGTCGCCGCGCTGGTGCCGCGCGCCGAGATCGACGGCGAGATGGGGGAAGCGCAGATGGGGCTGCAGGCGCGGCTGATGTCGCAGGCGCTCCGGAAGCTCACCGGTGCGGTCTCGAAGTCGAAGACCTCGCTCATCTTCATCAACCAGCTGCGCGAGAAGATCGGCGTGATGTTCGGCAATCCCGAAACCACCACCGGCGGCCGCGCCCTGAAGTTCTACGCCTCGGTCCGCATCGACATCCGCCGCATCGGCGCGATCAAGGATGGCGACGTCGTGGTCGGCGGCCGCACCCGCGCCAAGGTGGTCAAGAACAAGGTCGCCCCGCCGTTCCGCGAAGCCGAGTTCGACATGATGTACGGCGAGGGTATTTCGAAGGAGGGGGATCTGCTCGATATGGCGGTCGAACGGAAGATCGTCGAGAAGAGCGGGACCTGGTTCTCCTACAGCGGCGACCGGCTCGGGCAGGGGCGCGAGAACGTCAAGCAGTTCCTCAAGGACAACCCGGTGATCTGCAAGTCGATCGAAGTCCGCGTCCGCACGGAGCTGGGTCTCACCGTCGCGGAGGCCGCAGCGGTCTGACGGATCGGCGGGGCTGAAGGGCCTGTGAAGACGTGGAGCGATCACTGCGGGCGGTGATCGCTCCACATCAGCTGCATGGTATGATCTCCGTTCTGCCCGAGCGTTTTTCGCCGTGCCGAGGTAGCTCAGTCGGTAGAGCACAGCACTGAAAATGCTGGTGTCACTGGTTCGATTCCAGTCCTCGGCACCATTCGACTCGCCTCCATCCCGCCGCTGCCGGGCCGCAGGCTCGCTCATGGCGGGCCATCATTCACGTCGAATGTCCTGAGCGAGCGGAGCGAGTCGAAGGACCGCCTCCGTCGCGAAGCCCTGATCGGATTTCGCTTTGACGCTGAAGTCCGTCGCCGCGTGCCGGCGACCGGCGCCGAGGCGACGCGCGACTATCCCGTGACGATGATTTTCAGACGAGAGCCGGGCGGCTGGAGGATCATCCACCGTCAGGCGGATTCGCCGCTGGTCAAACAGGGGGCGTAGAAATCAGACCGCCAGCAATCTTCCGACGTCATACCAGAACGTTTGGAGGCCTATATGAAAAGACCGATTGGACTGCTCCTGGCAGCCCTTCTGATGGCGCTCGCCGCAGCCAACGCGCAGGCCCAGACCGCGGCCAGGCCGAAGAGCGAAGCCGATGAGAAACTGCTGCTCGCCAAAGAGCGTGCACTTCACGAGGCGGTGGCCAAGGCCGACAAGGCCTCGTTCCTGTCTCTCGTCCTCGGCGATGGAGTGTGGACGAACCCGAACACGCAAGGATTCGTCCCCATGAAGCTGTTCGCCGATGGGCTCGGCGAGTTCAAGTTGAGCAAGTGGGACATCGTCAATCCACACGTCACCTGGCTCGGCGACGACTCGGCGATCGTGTTGTACGCCTGGAAGGGGTCGGGGACCTTCGGCGATCAGCCGGTCGCCCCGACGACCTTGGCATCAACCGCGTGGACCAGGCGCAATGGCAAGTGGCTGGCGGCTCATCATCAGGAGACGGAGCTCGTCGGTCAATGAATGACGAACGACCGGCGGCTGCCGCGCGTCTCGCGCTCGCCGTCAGTCCACCCGTTCGAACGTGATCGTCTCCCAGCCGCCCACGCTGTCCCGATTCGCCTCCACTTTCCCGTCGGGCGTGAGCGCCACGAACTTGCCGCTGTCGCTCTTCATCGACGCCTTGAAGCGCCGCGGCATGCCGGCGCGCAGGCGACGAGGGGTTCGCGAGCTGCTGCTTGATCGCCGCCAGGTCGCGGGTGAGCTCGGCGATCTGCTGTTGCAGCGGCGCCAGGCTCGGGGCGAGGTCGATGGTGAGGCTGGTGGGCGTCGCCGGATTGGGAGTCGAGTTGCCGCCGACCCCCGCCGGCTTGACCGGCTGGATGAACTTGCCCGGCACGCCATCGGGCAGGCCGGGACTGCCGGGAGGCAGCGTCACATCCTGCCACGCCGGCGAATGGGTCGATCCGATGATGAAGTCGATGACTTCGGCGCCGCCCGGCGCGCTCGCATTCTTGTAGGCCAGGGCATCGGTCGAAATGACGTCGCTGCCGCGCTTGCCGTTCAGGCCGATGTTCGGATCGCGCAGATTCAACTCGTAGGCCAGAATCCTCACGAAGGTCTCGTCGCGAGAGCCATCGGCGCGTTTCCTGGCCCCCTCCCACTGGGCCGGGTACTTGGTCGCGATCTCCTGCACCCAAGAGGTGCGATCGGGTGAAATCCGCTGGTAGCTCATGTCGTGCTCCTGATGCCCGTCGTCGGTGGCGCGGGGAGCGAGTCATGCGGCGGGACTCACTCGCGTGACCAGTAGTACGCCCGCCCCTGCGCCCAGTTCACAGCGAAGATTAGATCGGTTTCCTTCGCGGCGTAGCCCAACAGACCGGTGGCTGCGATCCGTTCGTGCTCGAGCTGCTCGCGGAGCAGGACCGGCCACCACTCGATGCGGCGTGGGGGACGGCAGGACAGGCCGTCGAAGGAGAGCTCGGCACCGATCTGCCGGCGCAGCGCGTCACCTTCCGCCGGCGGGAAGTTGAAGAGCCCCCACCGCCGGTTCGAATCGAGGTCGTGCGCCACCCGAAGCTCCCGGGTGCCGGGCGGCAGTCCCTTCGGCAGCCAGCCGCGATCGACGGCGCCTGCCGCCTGCGCTTCCGCCAGACTCGCGTAGCTCTCGGTGATGACGTCGACGTTGCGGCAGCCTGTCAGCCCGGCGCCGCCAGCCACCGCCGCCAGCAGCATGAATGTCGCGCGCGCTCGCGATCACGCGAGCTCCCAGCGGCGGGCCAGGATGCGGGCAATCCCGAAGAACGTGGATCCGAGCAGGACCAGCACCAGCACCTGCGGCCACAGCTCCCAGACCGCGGCGTTGCGCCAGAACACTTTCAGGTAGCCGTCGAGCGCCCACGCGTTGAACGTCACCAGCCCCATCTTCTGCATCGTCTCGCTCATGAGAAAGCGAGGAAACATGCTGCCGCCGAGCGCCGACATCGTCAGGATCAGCAGCGTCGAAAAGCCGGACAGCTGCGCGCGGCTGCGGGCCAGGGTGGCGAGTACCAGGCCGAGAGCCGCCGCGGCGCCGGCCGTCACCACCGTCATCACCAGAAAGCCTGGGATGTGGGCGAAGAGCGGCAGTCCGAACGCGACGCGCCCCCACAGGAACATGACGGTCAACTGCGCGGTGCCGATCAGCATCAGGAGCAGCCACTTGCCCGCGAGCAGCCCCGTCATCCCGATGTTGGTCGACAGCAGCCGCTCGAGCGTCCCTGAGTCCGCCTCGTCCAGGAGCGCGCCACCCGCTCCGCCGACAGCGGAGAACAGCAGGAACATGACGCCGATGCCGGCGGCGTAGAACGAGATCAGCGACCCCTTCCGATCGTCGGTGCGCATCACGTCGACCACGTCGACCGCCATTCCCATCGGCCCCGCGCCGCCAGTCGACGCGCCGCCGGTGCCCGCGCTCGCCTTCAGGGTCGGCAGCCATGCGTCCACGGCTTTGCGCTGTTGAGGAGTCAGCGATCCGGCACGATCCTCGAACTGCTTCATGCCACCGGCCATCATCAGGTCGGGCGCCGCAGTCATGATCACTTTCTGGAGGAGCCCCTGCACCATCTGCGGCGCCACCGGGTCCGACGGGTCCGCGAGCAGCACGATCGGCGGTCCCGAGCTTCCCAAGCCGCCGTGGCCGAAGCCATCTCCCATCCCTTTCGGCATCACCACCGCGACCGGAACATCTCCGTTTCGCACCAGCCGCTCCGCGGCGGCCCGATCGGGCCCGGGGGCGCCAGGCGCCGCCGCCCGCACGCGCAATGCGGTCTCCTTGCCGAGCCCGTCGATGACGCGCCGACTGAGCTCGGACCCGTCCTCGTCGACGATCGCGATCGACACCGGTGGCATGTTCTCACCCCCGCGGCTGCCGAACACGCTGGCAAAGATCGAGAAGAAGACGATCGGCAGGACGAAGGTCAGGGTTTGCGCCACCCGATCGCGTTTGAGGTTGGTCCAGCCGATACGCAGCAGCGTCAGCATTATTCCCGCAGCTCCCTTCCCGTCAGATGAATGAACACCGCCTGCAGGCTCGGGCCCCGCACGTCGACGTCGTCAATCTTGGCGCCGGCGGCGCGGATCCCTTCGAGCAGCGGCGGCAGATCGGTGGCGACGTCGGTCATGCGCGCCCGCAGCTGGCGCGGTTCCACCGGATCGACCTCCACTCGCAGCCGCGACACCGCACCTGGATCCAGCGGCGCCTCGAGACGGAGCGTCACCAGGCGATGCCGCCCGACGGTGTGATCGACCAGCTCCGCCAGCGTGCCGGCGGCGATGACCTTGCCGTGATCGATGATGACGGTGCGGGCGCAGCGCGCTTCGGCTTCTTCGAGATGATGGGTCGTGAGGACCAGCGACACGCCTTCGGCGGTCAGGTCGGCGAGCGTCGCGTAAATCCGGTCGCGGCTCTGGGGATCCACGCCGACGGTCGGCTCGTCGAGCAGCACGATCCGTGGATGGTGAAGGATGCCGCACGCGATGTTGAGGCGCCGGCGCATGCCGCCGGAGAACTGCTTCACCGGTTCGCGGGCGCGGTCGCCGAGGCCGGTGCACTCGAGCGCCCAGTCCACCTGCTTGGCGAGCGCCGCGCCGCTCAGCCCCAGCAGCCGGCCGAATCCGTCGAGATTCTCGCGTGCGGTCAGCAGTGGATAGACGGCGAGCTCCTGCGGGACGATGCCGAGCTCGCGCGGCGTGCGCCCGCCGGCCACCGGCTGATCGAAGACGCGAATCTCGCCACCGTCGAGACGGACACGGCCGGCGATCGCTCGGATCAGCGTGGTCTTGCCGGCGCCATTCGGCCCGAGCAGCGCCAGCAGTTCCCCCTTCCGCAGCTCGAACGAAGCGCCATTCAGCGCCTGCACGGCGCCATAACGCTTCCGGGCGTCGGACACGGTGAGGATGTTCATCGTGGTTATGTTCTACGATCGCGTCCCGCGCGCAACTCGAATTCAGAGGGTGTGCTGAGTCATGTCAAATCCCAAGCTCCAAGCTCCAAATCCCAACCACTCCCAAAACCCAAATCCCAAAGTTAAATCCCAACGCCCAACGCCCAATCGCCAATAGTTGGCAACGTCTGGGCTCTTTGGGGATTTCGGATTTGGGATTTAGTTGGGAGTTGGGAGTGGTTGGGATTTGGAGCTTGGGATTTGGGATTTGTCGGCGACAGTCAATCGATAGGATCAGAATGTCAGAGCTTCGCATCAGTCTCCGCCGCCTGCGCCGCAGTCCCGGCTACCTCGCAGCCGCGATCCTCTCGCTGGCCATCGGCACCGCCGTCTGCGTGGCGGCGTTCTCGCTGGTGGACGTCATGGTATTCGAGGACGTGCCAGGCATACGCGACCGACGCAACCTGATTCGCATCAATTGGACGACGCAAGGCGGACTCTTCACGACCGCGGAGCTCGACACGCTGCAGCAGCTGCACCCGCCCGCACTGGCGAGCTTCGCCGCCCAGGGCGACCGCGGGCTGCCCGTGCTGCTCCCATCGGGTTCGACGACGCTGGCGGTGGCGCTCGTGTCCGCACGGTTCTTCGAAACGCTGGGCACCCGGGCGGTCGTCGGCAGGCTGCTCACCGCTGCTGACGCGGACCCGGGGGCTCCGCCGGCCGCGGTGTTGGCAGATGACCTGTGGCGGGGCCCTTTTAACGGCGCCGCGGACATCGTCGGACGTTCGATCGTGGTGGGCGGGCGCCCGTTCACCATCGTCGGTGTGATGCCGGCACGCGCACCAGGACTGCGGCTGGTGGACCTGGGGACGCAGGACGCGATGCTTCCGCAGGTGTGGGTCGGCCTGCATCACGCGGCCGGCGGGCGGGCGGCGGCCGTGACGTCACCATGGCTGACCGTTGCGGCGCGGCTCGCGCCCGATGCGAACGTGCGGGAGGCGCGGAGCCAGGTCACCGCGCTGACGGAACGGCTCAACGCCACCGCGCCGGGTCGCGCCGGCCGAACCGCTGACAGCCATCGATCGCTCGTCGTGTTCCGCGGAGGCCTCGACTGGCGCGACGATGCCGGACAGGCACTGCTGACGCTGGCGGTCTTCCTGTTCGTGCCCGCCAGCATCCTCGCGATCGGGTGCATCAACGTGATGAGCCTGCAGCTCGCGCGCGGGCTCGAGCAATCGGCCGAGTTGAGCGTCCGCCTGGCGCTCGGCGCGTCGCGGGCGAGGCTGGTGTGGCTGATGATGCTGGAAGTCGCGGCCGTATCGGCGCTCTCGGGGCTCGGAGGGTGGATTGGCGCACGGCTGTTGCTGGCGCGGATGGCGGCGTACTTGCCGAACGAAGTCCCGGTCGACAACCGGCTATTCGCCGCTGCGGCGCTGCTCGTCGTGCTGGTGGTGGCGAGCGCAGGTCTGGGCCCGGCCTGGGTGATCTCGCGCGATGTCGTGGCGGCGGGACTCAAGTCGCTCGATCTCGGGGGCTCGGCGCGCGCCCGGGTCAGAACCACGCTGCTGACCCTGCAGATTGCCGCCTCGGTCCTGCTGCTCGCGTTGAGCGGCCTCGCGATCCGCTCGCTCGCCGGCCGGAGTCCCTTCCTTCCTGACGAGGCCTCCCGGATCCTCCTGATGGACGTCAGCCGGCGGTGTGGGTGCTGGTGGCCGGCGCCACCATTGGCGTAGCAGTAGCCGTGCCGATCGCCACCGTCCTGCAGGCTGCCCTGCTCGGATTGTCGTCACTGGATCCGCTGTCGCTGCTCGGCAGCCTCGGCGTGCTCGCGCTCGTCACGCTGATGGCGATCGTTCCCCCCGTGCTGCGCGCGGCACGGATCGATCCGGTCCACGCGCTGCGGGAGCTATGAGTCTTCCTTCTCCTTGGCGCCCTTCCGGAGCGACCTCGGCCCGGTCCGGCCCTGACGCTTGCGGTCGATCTGCGCGCGCTCCTCCTGTTGCCGCTCGACGTCTTCGCGCTCCGCGTCCAGCTTCCGGAAGCTTTCCAGACGGTTCTGGGCCAGCGCGCCTGACGCGACTGCGCCGACGACCGCGCAGGCAGGCTCGTTGCGGTGGCGACAGTTGCGGAACCGGCATTTCGCGGCGAGCTCGGTGATGTCGGTGAAGGTCTCACCCAACCCGCCGCCGCCGTCCCACAGCTGCAGCTCGCGCATGCCCGGGGTGTCGATCAGCAGGCCGCCGCCGGGCAGCAGCACCAGCTGCCGGTTGGTGCTGGTGTGGCGGCCGCGGCTGTCCGATTCGCGCACCTCGTGGACGCGCAGGAGCGCGTGCCCGACCAGGCTGTTGACGATGGACGACTTGCCGACGCCTGAGGATCCGAGCAGCGCGCCGGTTCGCCCGATCGTCAGGTGCGCGAGCAAGGGCTCGAGCGACTCCGGGCGCGTGATCGTCGCAGCATGGATCTCGACCGCCGGCGCGAGCGCGCGGACCTGATCGATCGCCACCTGCGGGTCCTCCACGAGATCAGCCTTGTTCAGGACGATGATCGGGGTGGCGCCGCTCTCCAAGGCGACCGCCAGGTACCGTTCGAGGCGGCGCGGATTGAAGTCGTGATCGAGGCCGCCGACCAGGAACACGATGTCGATGTTCGCGGCGACGACCTGCTCCTCGGTGGCATCGCCCGCCGCGCGTCGCGAGAAACGGCTGAACCGCGGCAGCACGGCCTTGATGCGCGCGTCCCCCGCCGCCGACGGCGGCGGTTCAACCGCCACCCAGTCGCCAACGCCTGGATAATCGGAGCGGGCCGACGCCTGATGCCGCAGCCGCCCGGCAATCCGGGCGAGCCATTCCTCGCTGCCGGTCGTGACGCGGTAGATGTGGGTGTGCTCCAGGCAGACCCGCGCCGGGATCAGGCCCGCCTCGCGGTACGGGGCGAACGCCTCCTCGAAGCGCGGCGTCCAGCCGAGCGCGGCGAGGGAGTCAGTCATCGATCCGCGATCCGTAGTCCGCGGTCGGCGGGCAAGCGGCCGCGCCGATCAAGTTGCGTGCGCGGCGGTATCCGCCGTGGCCGCGCTGCGCTGCAAGGCGTCCGTCTTTTCGAGACAGCGCAGCACTTCGGCGACACTCCAGGCCTGGGCGATGCATCCGCGTGGAGTATAAGGAGCTTCGGCGTCGAAGACTTCGCTGATCGATCCGACGCACGCCTCCGAGAGATGGCTCGCAAACCCATCGAGCAAATGGCGGGCTCCACCGCTGTCCTGCGGGTAGGTCCTCAGCCACGCGTCGACGAACGGCCCGATCAGCCATCCCCAGACCGTCCCCTGGTGGTAGGCGGCGTCGCGCGATCGCAGATCGCCGTAGTACTTCGGCTTGTAATCGGGATGTCCCGGCGCTAGCGAGCGCAAACCGACCGGGGTCACCAGCCGCTCGCGGACCACGCGCAGCACCGGCGCCCAGCGCTCCCGATCGAGCACCGGATGGTCGAGCGCGATCGACAACACCTGATTGGGCCGGCACGCCGAATCGTCGCCGGCCTCGCCATCGACGACGTCGAACAGATAGCCGCCCTCGGCGAACCAGAACCGCCGGTTGAACGACTCGCGGACCTGAGTGGCGTGGCGCTCGAGATCCAGTCCTTCCGGCACACCGCCGAACGTCTGTTCCCATCCCCGAAGCAGTCGCAGCGCGTTGTACCACAGCGCGTTGATCTCCACCGCTTTTCCGCGCCGCGGCGTCACCACCCAGTCGTCGACCTTCGCGTCCATCCACGTCAGCTGATAACCCGGCTGACCCTGCCGCAGCAGGCCGTCGGTGTCGTCCACGCCGATGCCGAACTTCGTGCCCCTCAGATGATGGACGACGACGTCGGCCAGCTGCGGTACCAGTTGGCGGACGGTGTCCACGTCCCCGGTCACTTCGAGGTAGCGCTGCACGGCGTGGAAGAACCAGAGCGTGGCGTCGGCGGTGTGATACAGGCCCTCCCGCGCGCCGTCGGGGAACATGTTGGGGATCAGCCCGTCGCGAATGTAGTGGGCGAACGTCTTGAGAATGTAGGCGGCCTCGCGGAAGCGGCCGGTGGTGAGGGTCAGCCCTTCCAGGCTGATCATCGTGTCGCGGCCCCAGTCGGTGAACCAATGGTAGCCGGCGATGACGGTGCGAACCTCCTCACCCGACGCCTTGGCGCGCGCCGCTTCCTCGGCGCGGCCGGCCGGCGTGATGATGAATTGATCGGCCGCCAGCACCAGCTCCGCGCCCAGCGGATTCTCAGCGGCCGGGCCGGCCAGCGCAATCAGCCGCCGTCGTCGATCCCGCTCCGCGAGCGCCGCTTCCGGCGGCGACATCGAATGGATGGCCTCCCACGACTCGGTCGATGCCACCAGGGTCACGTCGCTGCCGGTGCGGAGGTCGCCACGGAAATACCCGGGACTATAGAGCGACCCGACCGACGGATAGCCGCGGCTGCGCTCCATCTCGTACGGCACGCCGCCAATGCCCTTTTCATCCAGCGTCAGTGCCGCCCGTTCGCCATAGGCGCGCACACGGAGCGGCGGGATGTCGGTGCCGCCCGACACTTCATACTTGCCGTCGCAGAACGTCAGGGTGTAGGAGAGCGCCAGCGTGGTGTCGACAGACGCTTCGTAGCCACGGAACTGAATCGATGGCCTGAGCGCCAGCCGTACCGAGTCCCCGCCCTCCAGCAACCGGTAGGTCACGAAGACGGTGTTCTGCCCATACGGCATGAGCACCCGCTTTTCGATGACGGCGCCCGGCAACTCGTAGCGCCACACCGGCAGGCCCAGCTCCAGCCGGAACTCGGCAAGGTGCTCCGACCGATCCGCGATGTTGGGTCCGGCCACTCGGTCCTCGTCGCCGAGCCACACGATCTGCCGGTTCGGAAGCCGCACCCGCTCGAGCAGGTGATTCACCATCACCAGACGGCCGAGCGGTGCCGGCAGCGACGCAACGAGGAGCCCCTGATAGCGCCGCGTGATCGCGCCGGCCACGGTGCCGGACGCGTACCCGCCCAGCCCGTTGGTCACGAGCCACTCCCGGCGCGGCGGCGGGTCAACGCCTTCGAGGTGGTCCTGCGGCCGCGAGATGATGCGGGAAGGTTCAGGCGTCGTCATCGTTCTGTGCATCATCTTCGATTTCCCCCCGTTCAGAACGCAGGAGGAGTGCCGCGGCGCCGGGGACGTGGAGATGCGAATGCGGCCGCACCGGCGGTGTGCCGCCACCGCCGTAGCGAGGCGACTCGCTGCTCCAGTCCACCTCCCACCGGCAGCCGAAGGGCGGCGACAGCAGCGGCTCCGGCATCGGCTGCAGATCGAGGTCACAGCCGAGATTGACGACCAGCAGCCGGTCGCCGGCGGCGCCCCCGAAGTATCGGAGCACGAACGCTCCCGCGGCAATGACCGCGCCGTCCGGCCGCCGATCGGCCGCTGCCAGGATCACCGGATCGCGGCGGCGCAGATGGATCAGATCCCGGTGCAGCGCGTACCAGTCCGCATGCCGTTCGCGTTCGCTGAGATCCAGCTTACTGCGCTCGAACGTCTGCGCGTCGACCGGGGACGGCAGCGTGGCCAGGACCGCCGGATCCGTCACGCTCGGAAACTGCGACAGGAACTCCTTCCTCCCCTTCGACACCGGGGCCCTGAGCTCCGCCTTGTGATCCGCGAAATACAGAAAGGGGGCCGATGCCGCGAACTCCTGCCCCTGGAACAGCATCGGCGTGGCCGGTCCGAGCAGGGTCAGGGCGGTCAGCGCCCGAAGGAGGCCCGGCGAGGCGACCTGATGCAGCCGGCGTCCGAACGGCGTGTTCGCCACCTGATCGTGGTTCTCGAGATAGGCGACGAAAGCGCGCGCCGGAAGATCGAGCCCGGGCGTGCCGCGGCGCTGCCGTTGCCAGCCATACCACTGCCCCTGATAGAGGTAGCCGTATTTGGCGGCCGAGATGAGCTCCTGCGCCGAGCCCTTGTAGTCCAGATAGTACGCCTCGCGCTTTCCGGTCAGCGCCACCAGCGCCGTGTGATGAAAGTCGTCGTTCCAGAGCGCGTCGCCGCCGTGCCCGCCCTCCGCCGGGTCGCGGACCAGCGTGGTGTCCTGCGGCTCGTTCTCGGCGACCACGAAAATCGAACGCGAGCCCGCCGCGGCCCGCGCCTCCCGGATCAACTCGGCGACGACATGTTCCTTCGAAGCGTCGCGGATGTCCTGCGTCGCATCGAGTCGAAGGCCGTCGAAATGGTATTCATCGATCCAGTAGGCCGCGTTCTCCACGAACAGCGCCCGTGCCGGCGGAGACGATTCGAAATTGATCGCCTCGCCCCAGTCGTTCGTGTAGCGGCTGGTGAAGTAGTCCTTGGAGAAGTCCGACAGATAGTTGCCGTCGGGCCCGACGTGGTTGTAGACGACGTCGAGGATGACGGCGAGGTTCAGCGCGTGCGCGCGATCGATGAAGGCGCGCAGGTCGCCGGGAGTGCCGTAGAGGCGGGTCGGCGCATACAGATTGACCCCGTCGTATCCCCAACCATGGCGGCCGGCGAAGTCGGCGATCGGCATCATCTCGATGATGGTGACGCCGAGATCGGCGAGCGCGTCGAGCTCCCCACGCGCGGCCTTCCAGGTCCCCTCACGCGTAAAGGTGCCGACGTGCATCTCGTACACGACCTGGCCTGCGGCACTGACGCCGGACCATCCGCTGTCGGACCAGGTGAACGCCGCGGGATCGACGATGACTGATGGTCCGTGCGGCCCATCGGGCTGATAGCGCGAGGCTGGATCCGGGCGGCGCACCGTGCCGTCGAGCTCGAACCAGTAGCGGTCGCCGGCGCGGGCGTTGTCGAGGATGCCGCTGAAATAGCCGTCCGCTTCGAGGGCGAGCGGCCAGCGGCCGCCGCGGGCGCCGTCGATCACGACCGCCACGGAAGAGCGCGCGGGCGCCCACACCCGGGCGTGCGCCCCGCCGGACGTCTGCATCTCCACGCCGACCGATCGGCGCCGCTCGGGGCCGGTCCGCATCGCCGCCGTCAACTGCTGCGCGCGACGCGCCGCCGCTCGCGGCCGGTCAGGCGGGCGATTTCCGCGGTGAGCGTGGCGGGCTCCACCGGCTTGGGCAGATCGCATTGAAACGCTTCCAGCATGCGCCGCATGCGCTCGTCGGTGCGCGCGAAGGCGGTCAGCGCGGCGGCGGGAATGCGTCCGCCCCGGTCACTCTCGAGGGACCGCACTCTTCCCACGAGCGCGTAGGAGTCGTGCTCGGGCGTACCGCTGTCGCTGACCAGGACATCCGGGCGCCAGGATTCGAGCGACTCCAGCGCGTCGGCGACCGAGGCCGCCGTCCGCACCGCCGCGCCCCGTTGCTGCAGCACCGTGCGCAGCAGATCGCGGCCGTCGGCATCCTGATCCAGGACCAGGACCCGGAGACCGTCGAGCGGCGGCGACGAAGGCGACAACACCGCGGGAACAGCGGCCGACTCCTCCATCTCCCCGACGTGGAGGGGGAACGACGCCGTGAACTCCGCCCCGCTGCCATCGTGGTTGTTACGCGCCTCAATCCTTCCGCCGTGCAGTTCGACCAGGTCGCGGACGAGCGACAGGCCGACGCCGAGCCCCCCCGCCGTGCGCGTCGGCGATGCGTCCTCCTGCGTGAACCGATCGAAGATGCGGGGCAGGAAATCGGGATCGATCCCCGGGCCGCTGTCCGACACGGTCAGGGTCGCCTGGTCGTTCGATTGGCGCACGGTGAGGCCGACGGCGCCCCCGCGGGGCGTGAATTTGACCGCGTTGGCCAGCAGATGCCACACCACCTGACGCAGACGGGTGGAATCGCCGAGCACCGCGATCGACTCGTCGGGTATGTCGGAGGTGACTCGTACCCCCTTCGCCTGCGCGGCCGGGGTTGCGGCGACGACCGCCTGGCGGGCGGCGTCGGACAGGGAGACCGGGCGGCTGTCGAGCCGGAGCTGGCCGGTCAAGACCTTCGACACGTCGAGCAAGTTACTCGTCAGTTGCGCCTGCAGCCGCACGTTGCGCTCGACCGATTCGAACCCACGCAGGGACGTTGCGGAATCCAGCTTGCCGGTGCGCAGCAGGTGCAACCAGCCGAGCACCGAATTGAGGGGTGTCCGGAGCTCGTGCGAAATGGTGGCGAGAAACTCGTCCTTCATGCGCCCGGCGGCCTCGCTCTCCCGGCGGGCCTCCTGCGCCACGTTCGCTTCGTGCTCCGCATCGCGGCGGGCCCGGCGCAACTCGGAGACGAGCGCGGTGAGCAGCAGCCCCTGCACCATGAACAGCGCCAGATGCGTCTGGGTCGCCCGCACGTTGTCGACCGAGCCTGGGCCATCCCACGCGCCGGCCACGGCCCCGATCACGGTGGCCAGGAGCGCCGGTCCGGTACCGGCGAACCAGGCGCTGGCCATCACCGCGGTGCCGAGCAGCAGGAAGTGGCTCCCGTCGTCGATCAGCGATCCAAAGAAGTAGTCGATGACCAACACCGCGCCCACCGCCGCGAGCGCCACCGCGAACCGCAGCGGCGCCGGCTGGGCTGGAAACGGATAGGCATCTGCAGTCGGCATCGACATCGTGACCAGACCAGCTCCCCTCGCACCGGGCGTGCTCGTCTTGCACCACGCCGCTCGGGTGCCCATCGGACCCCTTCACATGGGTCTAACTCGCAACCCACGTGCCACGCACACATCGTGTGCGCTCAGCCGCGCGGAAGGTCGTCGTCGTTGGACGGTGAAGGGCTGGTCTGGATCTCCGGTCCAGGGGTGGTGATGCGCGAGCCCGCGGTGGCCGGCGCCGGGGACTCGGGAGCGGCGGCCGCTTCGGCGAGCGCGGCACGGTCGTCGGCCCGCGGCGCCGCCTCGGCCGGTCCGAGCACATCGTCTATCAGGCCATATTCCTTGGCCTTTGCCGCATCCAGATAGAAATCGGTGCGCTTGGTGTCCCTGATCATCTGACGGAGGGGCTTGCCCGATCGCTCGGCCAGAATGCGATAGATCTGGCTCTGCATTTGTTTGAGGCGGTCGAGGTGCTGGGCCGCGGCCGTGGTCGATTGCCAGCCCGCCCATTTCGCCGGCTCGTGAATCATGATCCACGAGTGCGGGAACGCCAGCCGGCGTCCCGGGCTCGCCGCCTGGAGCACCACGGATCCCATCGAGTACGCCATCCCCTGCACAATCACTGTGATCTGCACCCCCTGAGTGACCAGGTAGCGCATCGCGTCGTGGATGGCGAGCCCGTCGGTGACGTTGCCGCCGGCGGTGTTCATATAGATGGTGATGGGCTTCCGGCTGTCGTTGGCCAGCTCGCGCAGGCGCTCGATGACCGATGCGCGCACTGTCCTTGTCGATGTCGCCGATGAGGTAGATGTCGCGGAGCCGGTCCGACTGCTCCTTGCGCACGATGTCCTTGACCGCGTCGACGAGCTCGTTCAACAGCCGATCGCTGATATCAGTCATAGGTGTCTGTTCTGCTCACACGCCGAATACCTCTGCCGGCGCGCCGTCGGCGTCCACGCCGATCGCGCGATCTGAAAGAAGAGCAGATGACGACGGTGCGCGTCAACGGGGAGGCTTGGGGCGCGCGGCCGGAGCGATCGGAATCGCGCGCCGCGCTTTGGACGCCTTCGGTCGATTGGCGACGGGAATGACGTACTTCTCGGCGCTGTGGCTGTTCGAGTAGCTCACGACCTTCACGTCGACGAGGCCGGCGCGCTTGGCGGCGGCCATCGACTCCGACTCCGGGATCGGCGCCGCTGTCCCCTTCACGCGCACCAGCCAGATCGCGCCCGCCGGCTGAATCCGTGCGGCGAGCGCCGCGAGCTGATCGAGATCCGGGAGGGCATGCGCGGCGAAGAAGATCATGTCGAGGCCGGCGGCGCCGGCGCTCGAGGCGATCGCCGCGCCGCGGGATTCGATGTCTTCGACCAGCGCCGGATCGTCGAGCCCGGCCAGACCCACTCGCATCCCGGCCTTCACGCCGAGCTTTTCGATCCGCGACGGCGGACTGGTCATCCGCTTCGCCCACTTCTCTGCCGACGCGCCGAGCTCCAGCACCAGCTGACGGCCCCCCGCCTTGAATGAGAGGCGTCCCTCGTGCGCCTGGATCTCGGCGATGATGGCCAGCGGGATCGCCAGCCGGGTGTCGCCGCGAAACGTCAGCGCCTTCTCCTCCAGCCGGGCAGTGCCGGCAAAGGAGCGGCCTTCGGTGGTCAGGGTGCAGGTGGCGTCGTAGCCCATCAGCTCTCTTCGCTGTCAGTTGCCAGTTTTCAGTTGCCGGTTCCGCAGCCAGCAGCCTGACCTATGAAAGCCACGCGCTTTCTGGAAACCGGCAACTGGAAACTGATTTTGTTCTAAACCGGACAGCCGTGTTTTCCGTCCAATGGTCCGTTATCCTAGCCGACTCAGACATACAGCGCTCCGCGAGCTGTCCGTTCATGGGACGAGGCGGTTCCGCAAGCGGGCAGGCGGCACCCGGAGCGCAGGGGCGAGGCCGCTTCTAACCTGCAGAATCATTGAGAGTTATCGAACACGATGAATCTGGCACACTCTCGGCTTATCTGTCCTGAGCGGGATACCCTCTCACCCGACTCAGCACAGAGGCAGCTCCATGGTTGATATTGCTCGTTCGCCCGACGTCATCCGTAAGAAAAAGATCCGCCGCATCATTTACGGGGCGATCGCCCTCCTCGCCATCGCCGGCATCACGGTCGGGGTGTCGCGACTCAAGCCGGCGGCGCCGAGCGTCGATCGCGCGACGGTGTGGGTGGATACGGTCAAGCGCGGCCAGATGCTGCGCCAGGTCCGCGGCTCCGGCACGCTGGTGCCGGAAGACATCCGCTGGATCTCCGCGACCACGCAGGGCCGGGTCGAGCGGATCATCCTGCGCGCCGGCGCGGTGGTCGAGCCGACCACGGTCATCCTGGAATTGAGCAATCCCGACGTCGAGCAGGCGGTCCGTGATGCGCAGCTCGCGTATCAGTCGGCGCAGGCGGCATACGCCAACCGCAAGGCGGACCTGGAGAGCGCGCCTGCTGACGCAGGAATCCGCCGTCGCGACCATCGAATCGAACTACAAGCAGGCGGTGCTCGATCTCGAGCTCGAACGAGGAACTGCAGAAATCAGGCCTCGTCGCCGACCTGACGATCAAACAAAAGCAAGGCGCGGTGGCCGACCTGAAGAACCGCCTTTCCGTCGAGCAGAAGCGGCTCGAGATCAGCCGCGTCGGGATGAAGTCGCAGCTGGCGCCGCAGGAAGCGGACATCGCGCAGCGCAAGGCGGCGGCGGATCTGCAGGCGCGGCGCCTCGACGATCTCAAGGTCAAGGCGGGGATGCACGGCGTGCTGCAGTGCGTCTGCTCGAACCCGACCACGCAAGTGGAGCGCGGCGCGCAGGTGGGGCCAGGCAGCAACCTCGCCCGTGTCGCCAACCCGAGCATGCTCAAGGCGGAACTGCGCATCGCGGAAACCCAGACCAAGGACATCCGGATCGGCCAGTACGCCGAAGTCGACACCCGCAACGGCCGCGTCAAGGGCAAGGTCTCGCGCATGGACCCGGCCTCCTCCAACGGCACGGTCGGTGTGGACATCATGCTCGAAGGGGCGCTGCCTCCCGGTGCACGTCCGGACTTGAGCGTGGACGGCGAGATACGGCTGGAGCAGTTGGACAACATCATCTTCGTCGGCCGGCCGGCGTTCGGCCAGGAGAACAGCTCGGTGAGCCTGTTCAAGGTCGGCGCCGACGGCGAAGCGGTGCGCACCACGGTGAAGCTTGGACGGAGCTCGGTGAACACCATCGAGATCGTCGAAGGCCTGGCGCCGGGCGACCAGGTGATCCTGTCGGACATGTCGACCTACGACGAATATCAGCGCGTGCGGTTGTCGAGTTGAGCTGACGCTGCCGGCTCGCAGCCATTCAACTGTCGGAAGGAAAGGCAGGGCGGCATGACGCCGCCAGGCAAGTAGTGCCGCAAGAAGTTCGTAGGGCTGCCACAGGCCGCCCGCGAGGAGAAAACATGACGAATAGCGGTCAGACCCTCATCCACCTCGACGGCGTGACGAAGGTCTTCTTCACCGACGAAGTCGAGACGCACGCGCTCGCGGGGATCCACCTCGAAATCAAGAGCGGTGAGTACATCGCGATCGCCGGCCCCTCGGGCTGCGGCAAGTCGACGCTGCTGTCGATCCTCGGCCTGCTCGACTCGCCGACCGAAGGCAAGTACATCCTGAACGGCAAGTCGGTGGCCGATCTGCCGCTGTCGGAGCGGGCGCGGGTGCGGAACCGCGAGATCGGGTTCATCTTCCAGAGCTTCAACCTGATTGGCGATCTCAACGTCTACGAGAACGTCGAGCTGCCGCTCACCTACCGCGGCATGAAGTCGGCCGAGCGCAAGGAGCGGGTGATGGCGGCGCTCGAGAAGGTCGGCATGGCGCACCGCGCCAAGCACCTGCCCAGCCAGCTCTCCGGCGGTCAGCAGCAGCGCGTGGCGGTGGCCCGCGCCGTCGGCGGCGCGCCGTCGATCCTGCTCGCGGACGAGCCGACCGGAAACCTCGACTCGAAGAACGGCGAAGCGGTGATGGAGCTGCTCCGCGAGCTGCACCGCGAAGGCGCGACCATCTGCATGGTCACCCACGACCCGCGCTACGCGCGTCACGCCGACCGGTCGATCCACCTGTTCGACGGCCGCGTGGTCGAGGAAGACGGCAGCAAGCGCGGCGAGAAAGAAATGGAAGAGAGCGGCTTCAAGATCGATCACTAGTCTCGCGGCTCGCGGGTTCGGGGGTTCGCGGGTTCGGGAGCTGCTGCCGGACTGGGAGGCGGCAGCGATCCCAAGCCCAGGACCGAGGCCGCAGCCTCCCAGCCCCGAGCCCCGAACCCGCGACCCCCGAGCCCGCGAACTCGCGAGCCCCTATGCTCCAGGATCTGCGTTACGGCCTTCGCCTGCTCGCGAAGAGCCCCGCCTTCACCGTCGATTGCGGCGCTGTCGCTCGCGCTCGGCATCGGCGCGAACACGGCGATCTTCAGCCTGGTGAACGCGATCCTGCTGAGGCCGGTGCCGGTTTCCGAGCCGGCGCGGATCGCCTCGGTGTTCATGCTCGATCAGCGCAATCCGGGCAACCTGCCGCTCTCACACCTGAACTACAAGGACCTTCGCGATCAGAACCAGGTCTTCACCGGCATGGCCGCGATCGCGTTCGCGCAGGTGAACTGGAGCAACGGCGCGGAATCCGAGCAGATGCAGGCGCAGGTGGTGTCCGGGAACTACTTCTCGCTGCTCGGTGCGGAGCCGGCGCTCGGCCGCGGCTTCATCGCGGCCGAGGACGAGAAGCCCACGCCGGTGGCGGTCGTCAGCCACGGATTCTGGGAGCGCAGCCTTGGCAGCGATGCCGGCATCATCGGCCGGACGCTCACGCTCAATCGGACCCCGTTCACCGTCATCGGCGTCGCGCCGAAGGGCTTCACCGGCACCCTGCTCGGCGGCGGACCGTCGGTGTGGGTGCCGATGTCGATGCACGACGTCGCCCAGCCGAACTTCCAGTGGTACGAGCAGCGCCGCGGGCTGTTCCTGTTTGCGCTCGGCCGGCTGGCAGCCGGGCGTCTCGATCGAGCAGGCCTCGGCCAACCTCAGGACGGTCTTCGCGCAGCTCGAACAGGCCTTCCCCAACGACAACAAGGGGCGCAGCGCCGACGGCGGTGCCGCTGCTCCAGGCCCGGCTGAATCCGCAACGGGCGATGGCGGCCGCGCCGATCGTGCAGATCTCGGTGATCCTGATGACCGTGGTCGGGATCGTGCTGCTGATCGCCTGCGCCAACGTCGCCAACCTGCTGCTGGCGCGCGCCAACCGCCGGCGGCGCGAGATCGCGGTGCGGCTCGCGCTCGGCGCCAATCGGATGCGCCTGGTGCGCCAGCTGCTCACCGAAAGCCCGCTGCTGTCGCTGCTCGGCGGCGGCGCTCGGTTTCGCGCTGGCCAACGTGGACTGCTCGACGTGCTGCGTCGCACGCCGACCTGCCGCTTGCCCTTCCCGGTCGACGACCGATCTGGCGCTCGACGGCCGGGTGCTCGCGTTCACCGCGGCGCTGGCGGTCGTGACCGGGTTGCTGTTCGGCCTGGCGCCCGCGCTCCAGGCGTCGAGGCCCGACGTCGTGCCGGTGCTGAAGAACGAGATCGTCCCGGCCGGCTCCGGACCGCCGCGGCCTGGCGCGCGCTCCTCACGCTCCGCCAGGCGCTGGTGGTCGTGCAGGTTGCGCTGTCGCTGATCTCGCTGGTCGCGGCCGGCCTGTTCCTGCGCAGTCTGCGTGAATCGCAGCGCATCGATCCCGGCTTCGAGACGCGCGGCGTGCTGGTGATGAACTTCAACCTGCGGCGCGAAGGCTACACGCCGGAGCGCGGCCAGGTCTTCTACGAGCAGATCGTCGAGCGCGCGGCCGCGCTCCCCGGGGTGCAGGCGCGCGGCGATGGCGCAGAATCGCGCCGCTCGCCGGCGGGTTCTCGCGCAGCGTGTTCCCCGAAGGGCGCGGACACGACCACGACGGGACCGGATCCTGGTCCAGGTGAACTCGGTCGGCACCGGCTATTTCGCAGACGCTCGGCATTCCGCTCGTCCGCGGCCGCGATTTCACGCGCGCCGACACCGCCGGCGACGCCGAAGGTCGTCATCGTCAACGAGACGATGGCCGCAGCAGTTCTGGCCGGGCGAGGATGCCGCTCGGCAAGCGGTTCAAGTTCTTCGGCGACGAGGACTTCACGACCGTGATCGGCGTCGCGCAGCGACAGCAAGTACAACGGCGTCGCCGAAGATCCGCAGAACGTTCATCTACCAGCCGCTGAGCCAGAACTACACGCCGGCAGGCGACGCTGCACGTCCGCGCCGGCCGGCGACGCGGCGTCGCTGCGCCAGCGCCGTGCGCGGCGCGATGCAGCGAGCTCGATCCGTCGCTCTCGGTCTTCAACATCCGCACGCTCGAGGAGCAGGTCGCGCACGTCGCTGCAGCCGCTGCGGATGCAACGTCGCTGATGCTGGCGGTGTTCGGCGCGCTGGCGCTGCTGCTGGCGTCGATCGGCCTCTACGGCGTCGCCAGCTACTCGGTGGCGCAGCGCACGCGCGAGATCGGCGTGCGCATGGCGCTCGGCGCGCAGCCGTCGAGCGTGCTCGGCCTGGTGCTCGGCCACGGCATGCTCCTGGTCGCGGCCGGCCTCGCGATCGGCCTGGTCGGCGGCGTATTCGGCCTGACCGGGCTGATGCGGCGCGCTCGCTCGTCGGCGTCAGCGACCCGCGACCCGCTGACGCTTCGACGCGGCATCGATCCGCTGGCTGCGCTCGAGCACCGATCGCGCTGATCGCCAGCTACATCCCAGCGCGCCGCGCCACGAATGACAGGCTCGATCCCTTGATCGGGCACCCTGACGCGAGACCGACGACACCCTCCGTTCATGGCATTTTTGGCACTCTGGCAATTTTGGCATTCTTAGCAGTGAACCAATGCTCATCACCGACCATCTGAAGGACCGCCACGATCCTCCGACTCGGCCCGGCTGCGCTCGAACCAGCGGATCCCCGCGTGCTGATCGCCGACGATCAGTCCGACGTGCTCGAGGCGCTGCGGCTGCTGCTCAAGGCCGAAGGCTTCCAGCTCGAGACCGCCTCGTCTCCGGCCGGCGTGCTGGCGGCGATCGAGGCGCGCGAGTTCGACGTCGCGCTGATCGACCTGAACTACGCGCGCGACACCACCTCCGGGCGAGGAAGGGCTCAACCTGCTGTCGCGCATCCAGGGCGTCGACCCCACGCTGCCGGTGGTGGTGATGACCGCCTGGGGCAGCGTCGAGGTCGCGGTCGAGGCGATGCGGCGCGGCGCGCGGGACTTCATCCAGAAGCCCTGGGACAACGCGCGGCTGCTCGCGATCATCCGGACCCAGATCGAGCTCAGTCAGGCGCTGCGCAAGGGGCAGCGGCTCGAGGCCGAGAACTCGCTGCTGCGCAGCGAGGGGATGCCCAACCTGATGGCCGAGTCCCCGTCGATGCAGAGCGTGCTGCAGGTGATCTCCCGGGTCGGGCCGTCGGACGCCAACGTGCTGATCCTGGGCGAAAACGGCACCGGCAAAGGCGTCGTGGCGCGCGCGCTGCACAGCATGTCCAGCCGGGCCTCCCGGCCGATGGTGATGGTGAACTCGGGCGGCGTGTCCGAAGGCGTGTTCGAGAGCGAGCTGTTCGGACACGTGCGCGGCGCCTTCACCGACGCCAAGGCGGATCGGGTCGGACGCTTCGAGCTCGCCGATCAAGGGACGCTCTTCCTCGACGAGATCGCCAACGTGCCGCTCAGCCAGCAGGCCAAGCTGCTGCGGGTGATCGAGACCGGCGAATTCGAGCGTCTCGGCTCGTCGCGCACGCGGCGGGTCGACACCCGGATCATCTCCGCCACCAACGCCGACCTCAACGAGGAAGTGGCGGCCGGCCGGTTCCGCCAGGACCTGCTGTTCCGCCTCAACACCATCGAGATCCGGCTGCCGCTCGCTGCGCGATCGGCGCGAGGATCTGCCGCTGCTCGCGCAGCACTTCCTGCGCCAGCACGCGCAGCGGTACCGCAAGCGGCTGACCGGCTTCGAGAGCGGCGCCATGCAGATGCTGCTCGAACACTCCTGGCCGGGCAACGTCCGCGAGCTCGATCACGCGGTCGAGCGCGCCGTGCTGATGTCCCAGGGCCCGCTGGTCAAGCCCACGCGATCTCGGACTCCGCAGCGCCCGCGACACCGGCGGCGGCCGGCTCGAGGACATGAGCCTCGAAGACGTCGAGTGCTTCCTGATCAAGAAGGCGATGACCCGCTACGACGGCAACGTCAGCCAGGCCGCGAAGGCGCTCGGGCTGAGCCGGAGCGCGCTCTACCGGCGGCTGCAGCGGTACGGGCTCTAGGCTGAATCTCGAGTGCGAAGGGACATGCCGAACTTCGGCATCCCTGGTCCCTTGATCTCGTAAGTTCCCCAGATGCCAGGCCCCCGCGAACCTCGTCTCAGCCACGACCGGCGCATCCTCCTGATGGCGCTGGCGTCGGCGCTGCCGGGGGCGCTGATCTCGCTGATCTTTCTCTGGACCGGCGACTACACCCCGAAAGTGCAGTGGACGCTCACGGTGGTGATCGTCACGATCTGCCTGGGCTTCTCCTTCGCGCTGCGGGAGCGGGTCGTGCTCCCGCTGCAGACCCTGTCGAACCTGCTCGCCGCGCTCGGCGAAGGGGACTTCTCGATCCGGGCGCGCGGCGCGCGCGGCGGCGATCCGCTCGGCGAGGTCATGATCGAGGTCAACGCGCTGGTCGAGACCCTGCGTCATCAGCGGCTCGATGCGCTCGAGGCGACCACGCTGCTGCGCAAGGTCATGGCGGAAATCGACGTCGCGGTGTTCACCTTCGACGAGCACAAGGAGCTGAAGTTCGTCAACCGCGCCGGGACGCGGCTGCTCAATCAGCCGGCCGAGCGGCTGCTCGGGCGCGACGCCAACGAGATCGGCATGTCGGATTGCCTGGCCGGCGAAGTGCCGCGCGTGATCAACACGGCGTTTCCCGGCGGCGTCGGCCGCTGGGAGATCCGCCGCAGCCAGTTCCGCCAGGGCGGGCGGCCGCACGAGCTGCTGGTGCTGTCCGACCTCAGCCAGCCGCTGCGCGAGGAAGAGCGGCAGGCCTGGCAGCGGCTGATCCGGGTCATCGGCCACGAGATGAACAATTCGCTGGCGCCGATCAAGTCGATCGCCGGCAGCCTCTCGACCATCATCGAGCGAGAGCCGCCGCCGGCCGACTGGCGCGACGACATGCAGCGCGGCCTCAACGTCATCGCCTCCCGATCCGAGGCGCTCAGCCGCTTCATGAGCGCCTATGCGCGGCTGGCCAGGCTGCCGCCGCCGAAGCTGGCGCCGATTGACGTGGCGGCGTTCGTCGATCGCGTGGCGACGTTCGAGAAGGCGCACGACATCAAGGTCACCGCCGGCCCGCCGCAGACGATTCAGGCCGACGCCGATCAGCTCGAGCAGCTGCTGATCAACCTGATTCGCAACGCCGTCGAGGCGGTCACCGAGACCGGCGGCGGCACGGTGCGGGTCGGCTGGCAGCGGGTCATGGGATCGTCACCGGCGACCGTCGAGCTGTGGGTGGAAGACGAGGGGCCGGGACTGGGGAACACCGGCAACCTGTTCGTCCCGTTCTTCACGACCAAGCCTGGCGGCTCCGGCATCGGCCTGGTCCTGTGCCGGCAGATCGCCGAAGCCCACGGCGGCAGCCTCCAGCTGGAGAATCGGACCGACCACCGCGGCGTGCGCGCGACGCTCCGCCTCCCGGTGCAACAGGCGCAGCCGGCACTGGTGGCCGCGGCGCGGTAGTGTCAGTTCCCAGTTTCGAGTCCCCAGTTTCCGGTCTCCAAACAACTCGCGGCTCACGTTCGACTGCCAGGACCACGGACCTCCGGAAACCAACGCCTGAACTAACTGCCGACTGGAAACTGTCGACTGGAAACTGGAAACTTGACCTATGTGGAAGCGGCTCTTCGACGGGCAGGCGGACTGGCCCTACGTGCTCGGGGCGCTGATCGCAACGCTCGCGCTGGCGTGGCTGGGCGCCCGGCTGGCGCGGCGGTTCACGGCGGCCGCGATGCGCGGTGTGGTGGGCGACACGCTCCTGTCGACCAGCCCGCTGGTGCGCGGTCCATTGCGGCTGGTGAGCGCCACCGCGTTCCTGCTGATCGTCGCCGTCCTGATCTTTCCTGCGCTGGAGCTGGCCGGCTTGAAGCCGCGAACCGGCGTGCATCTGACCCGGGTCGCGGACTGGTCGTTCAATTTCGGGCTGCCGCTGCTGGCGACCATCGTGATTTGCTATGCGCTGGTCCGCATCACCGCGCTGCTCGTGACCCGGTTCGAATACGAGCTCAATCGCGGCACCTCGCTCGATGCGCTGGAGCGCGCCAAGCGCGCCAAAACCCTGGGCTCGGTCATCAACAAGGTCGTGACCATCGCGCTCAGCGGGGTGGCGGTGCTGATGATGCTGCATTCCTTCGGGTTGAACATCGCGCCGTTCCTGACCGGCGCCGGCATTCTCGGCCTCGCCGTCGGCTTCGGCGCCCAGACCCTGGTGCGCGACGTCATCAGCGGCTTCTTCCTGATCCTCGAGGATCAGGTCCGGGTCGGTGACGTCGCGGCGATCAACGGCACCGCCGGCCTGGTCGAAGCGATCAACCTCCGGACCATCGTGCTGCGCGACGGCGAGGGCACCGTGCATGTCTTCCCGAACGGCGCCATCACCACCCTGGCCAATCGCAGCAAGGATTTCTCCTACTACGTGATCGACCTCGGCATCTCCTATCGCGAGAACCCCGACCGCGTGGCGGAGGTGCTGCGGAAACTGGGGGCCGAGCTGCAGGCGGATCCCACCTACGGTCCGTGGATTCTCGAGCCGGTGGAGATCCTCGGCGTCGACGCGTTCCGCGACTGGTCGGTGGTCCTGAAGATGCGCATCAAGACGGTGCCGCTCAAGCAGTGGGAGGTCGGCCGCGAGTTCCGGAAGCGGATCCGTCAGCGCTTCGAGGCGGAAGGCATCGACGTGCCGTTTCCGGTGGCCTCGCCGCCAACCCCGCCGCAGGGCCCGGGCGTGGTCCCCGCGGAGGAATAGGACCCGGTCAGTAACCCGACCCTCCGCTCGCCGCCGGCTTCTGCCCCTTCGATTCCTGCACGATCTTGACGCCGGCGCTGGCGCCGACCCGGGTCGCGCCGGCCGCGACCATCGCCTTGAGCCCTTCGAGATCGCGCACGCCGCCGGCGGCCTTCACGCCCATTTCGGCGCCGACCACCCGCCGCATCAGTGCGACGTCGGCAGCGGTGGCGCCGCCCGGTCCGAACCCGGTCGACGTCTTCACGAAATCCGCGCCCGCGGCTTTCGACAGCGTACAGGCCGTGATCTTCTCCTCGTCGGTCAGGAGCGCCGCTTCGATGATCACCTTGCTGGTCGCGCCGCACTGGCGGCACGGCTCGACCACCGCCTCGATATCGCGCTCGACGGTGCGGAGATCGCCCGACTTCAGCGCGCCGACGTTGATCACCATGTCGATCTCCAGCGCGCCGTCGAAGATCGCCCGCCGCGTCTCGTAGTGCTTGACGTCCGGCGTGGTCGCGCCGAGCGGGAAGCCGACCACCGAGCAGACGCCGACGCCGGTCCCCCGCAGCAGCCGCGCCGATTCCGCGACCCAGACCGGGTTGACGCACACCGTCGCGAACTTGAATTCGGCGGCCTCGCGGCACAGCTTCTCGATCTCGGCCCGGGTCGCGTCAGCCTTGAGCAGCGTGTGGTCGATCATGCCGGCGACGCCGCTCGGCACGCCGCCGGCGGTCGCGTGCATGCCCAGCCGGCTCGCTCCCGCATCGACCACGGCGCGCAGGCGGTCGGGACAGCAGTCGTTGCCGACCGCATGACAGGCACAGCGGGTCGAGGTCGGCCGGGCGCCTTGCGCCGCGATCACCTCCTCGGTGATGAGCTCGATGAGCCGCTGGAGATCCTGGGCGTTCAGCATGCGTGGTTCATTCCCGGCCGGCCCGGTCCTCCAGAGCCTTGATCTTCGCCAGCCGTCGAATATAGCGCTCCTCACGCATCGCCGTCCCGAGCCAGACGTCGACGATGCTGATCGCGGCGGCCGGACCGGACAGCAGCGTCGAGCCCAGCGTCATGACGTTGGCGCCGTTGTGCTCGCGCGAATAGCGGGCGATGGTTTCGTCCGGGCACATGGCCGCGCGCACGCCGCGGATCTTGTTGGCGGCAATCGCCGATCCGATGCCGGCGCCATCGATCGCAATCCCGGCGTCAGCCTCCCGCCGGGCCACCGCGAGCGCGACCGCGCCGGCGATGTCCGGATAGTCGACCGTGGCGGTTCCGTCCGTTCCGAGGTCGCTCACCGCGAGCCCCCGGCCGCGCAGGTGCTGCACCAGCGCACCCTTCAAGGCCACGCCGCTGTGATCGCTCCCGATCGCGACTCGGCGAATCTCCGCCACCGGCACCAGATCCGCCGCCGCCCCCGCATCGCGCGAGCCCGGGCCGACCACCGTCACGCGCCGCTCCGCGAGCGTATCCTTCGCCAGCGGCGTGACGTGCCCGCCGGCCGCGAGCTCGACGGTCGCGCCGATGTCGATGGTGCGCGCGTCGGCTTCGGTGATGATGTCGAATTGCAGCATAGAGGTTCGGGGCTCAGGGCAGCTGGAGGTTCCGAGGTCGGATCTCAAAAACGGAGCAACGGAGTCAACGGAGAGACCGGAGAAGACAATAGTATGTTTCAGAACAACAAATCAGTCTTCTCTGTTGCCTTCGTTGACTCCGTTGCTCCGTTTTTGAGATCCGGTGCCTCCGATACTCCGACGTCCCGTCGCCGCTCACGCTTCATCCATCACCGCAATGTGCGGCAGGTTGCGGTACTTCTCCGCGAAGTCCAGCCCATAGCCGATCACGAACTTGTCCTCGATCGTGAAGCCGATGTACTCGACCTTCACGTCCACCAACCGGCGCGACGGCTTGCTGAGCAGACACGCGGTGCGCAGCGACTTCGGCGCGCGCGCCCGCAGGATGTCCTGCAGGTAGGTCAGCGTCAATCCGGTGTCGACGATGTCCTCGACGATGATGACGTGGCGGCCTTCGAGGCGGGCATCGACATCCTTGAGCAGACGGACCTCGCCGGACGACTTCGTGCTCTGCTGGTAGCTCGAGACCGCGATGAAATCGAGCGTCACCCGGGTGCTCATCGCGCGGACCAGATCCGCCATGAACACGAAGCCGCCCTTCAGCACCCCCACCAGGTGCATGTCCTCGTCTGGGGGGTAGTCGGCTTCGATTTCGGCGGCGAGCTCGGCGATGCGCCGTTGGATCTGATCGGCGTCGAACAGGATGTTCATTTCCCGACCGCCTGCCGCACACCAGCGGCGAGCTTGCGGGCCTCGGCGAGGACCGCGGGTTCATCCAGCGTCAGTACCCTGCGATCGCGCATCAGCACCCGTCCATTCACTATCGTCGTCCGCACGTCGTCGCCGCGAGTGACGTAGACGAGGTGCGACAGGGGATCGTACATCGGCGTCTGACGCGCCGAGCTCATCGAGACGATGATGAGGTCGGCGCGCTTGCCGGGCTCGAGGGAGCCGATCGTCTTCTCCATGCCGAGCGCCGCCGCGCCCTCGCGGGTTCGCCATCGCCAGCACGTCGGCGGCCGGCAGCGTGCGCGGGTCGTTCGACTGGAGCTTGTGCAGCAACGCGGCCTGCCGCATCGCCTCGAACATGTCGAGGTCGTTGTTGCTGGCGGCGCCGTCGGTGCCGAGGCCGACCGGCACCCCCGCGCGGCGCAACGCGGGGACCGGCGCGGTGCCGCTGGCCAGCTTCATGTTGCTTTCGGGGTTGTGCGAGACGCCGACGCCGCGCGCCTTCAGGATGTCGATGTCCTTCGGGCTCACGTGGACCACGTGCGCGGCCAGCGTTCGCGGCCCGAAGAACCCGATCGAGTCGAGGAACCCCACCGGCGTGGCCTTGTGCTTCTCGCGCCGCGACCTTCACCTCGTCCTGGGTTTCGGCGAGATGGATGATGACCGGCACGTGCTCGCGATCGGCGAGCTGCCGCACCTGCTTCAACGTCTCGGCCTCGAGGGTATACATCGCGTGCGGCGCGACCGCCGGCACGATCAGATCGTCGGCGGCGAACTCCTTGATGAATCGTTCGGTGCGCGCCAGCCCCTCTTCGGGGGTCTTCGCGTCCGCGACCGGAAACTGGATGATGGTCTGGCCGAGCACGCCGCGCAGTCCCGCGGCTCGTGGTCACGCGGGCAATCTCCTCCTCGAAGTAATACATGTCCGCGTAGGTGGTGGTCCCCGAGCGGATCATCTCGAGCGCGGCCAGCCGGGTGCCGGCGCGGACGAACGCCGGCGTCACGGTCTTGGCCTCGGCCGGGAAGATGTATTTCTGCAGCCAGTCCATCAGCGCCAGGTCGTCGGCCAGGCCGCGATAGAGCACCATCGGCGCATGGGTGTGGGTGTTGATCAGGCCGGGCATCACCACGGCGCCGCCGGCGTCGATCGCCTCTTTCGCGCGATAGGCCGCGGCGATTGCCTCCGGCGCGTCGACCGCCACGATGTCGCGGCCGTCGATCGCGACCGCTCCGGGGGACAGCACGCGGCCGCCGCCGTCCATCGTGACCACGATCGCGTTGGTGACGATCAGCGTCACCGCTCGTGGCGACGGCTGTCCGAGCACCACGGCCCCGGCCAGCAGCAGAATCGCCGCGCGTGCAAGCATGTGGAACTGATTGTATATAGTTGTGCCGTGCCTTTGCATGTCGTCGAACACCCGCTCGTGCACGATGCGCTGACGACGCTGCGCGACGTCACGACGCCGCCGGAAACATTCCGGCGGATGGCGATCCGGATCAGCCTGCTGCTGGCCGCGGAGGCGACCCGCGACGTGCCGTCCGAGGCGGTCACGGTGCAGACGCCGCTCGGCCCGGCCGGCGGGCGGCGGGTCGGCGCCGGCGTGGTCGTCGTGCCGGTGCTGCGCGCCGGCCTCGGCATGCTCGACGCGGTGCTGGAGCTGATGCCCAACGCACGAGTCGGCCACATCGGGCTGCAGCGCGACGAGCTGACCGCGGTCGCTTCGCAGTACTATTCGAAGCTGCCGCCGGATCTCGACGGGCTGCGTACGTGCTGATGATCGATCCGATGCTGGCGACCGGCGGCAGCGCGGTCGCGGCGCTGGATCTGCTGAAGCTGGCCGGCGCCACCGAGATCCGGATGATCTGCATCGTCGCGGCGCCCGAAGGCATCGCGCTGGTCCAGCAGCAGCACCCGAACGTGCACATCTTCACGCCCGCGGTCGATCGGGGGCTGAACGCGCACAAGTTCATCGTCCCCGGCCTGGGGGATTTCGGCGATCGGCTCTACGGGACGGCGTAGATCACTGAGGTATGGCCATGAGCGCACGGGGTAAAGCTGCTGGCGTGGCGGAACCGCGGCGCGAGCGCCGCAGCACCGACGAGAAATGGCGCACCGCGCTCACCTGCATCGAGCCGAACAAGATTCTGGTGCGCGGCTATCCCCTCGACGAGGTCATGGGCCGGCTGACCTTCGGCGAAGCCATCTATCTGCTGTTCATGGGCGAGGTGCCGTCACCCGGGATTGGCCGGCTGATGGAAGCGATCCTGGTCTCGTTCATCGATCACGGCGCCACCCCGCCGTCGACGCTGGCGGCGCGCAACACCGCCACCACCGGCGCCGCGACGCGGGCCTGTGTGGCGGCGGGGCTGCTCGGGTTCGGCAAGTTCCACGGCGGTGACATCGAGAGCTGCATGCAGTTTCTCGATCAGGGCCTGGAGATGGTGCGGAAGGGCGCGTCGTACCACGACGCGGCGGAGCGTCTGGTCGAGCAGACCGCCGCCAGCGACATGCCGCACCCCGGCTTCGGCCACCGGTTCCATACCCGCGATCCACGCGCCGCGCGGCTGTTCCAGATGGCGCTGGAGCTCGAGGTCGAGGCCGGGCACATCCAGATGATTCGCGCCGTCGAGATCGTGCTCAACGAGGGCGTGGACAACCACGTGCCGGTCAACATCGACGGGGCCATCGCCGCCGTGTGCGGCGATATCGGCATTCCGCCGAGCGTCGCCAATGCGCTGTTCATCATCTCGCGCGTCCCCGGCATCGCCGCGCACGCCGAGGAGGAGCGCACCCGGCAGACGCCGATGCGCCAGATCGATCCGAAGGACCACATCTACGACGGGCCGTCGGAGCGGCGGCTGCCGGAGCGCCGGAAGTAGTCGTCTGTTCGCGGTTCGCGGGTTCGCGGTTCGCGGGTTCGGGGGTCGACTCCACCCTTCGCTCGCCTGCATGCATGAGCGAGCTACGGGTGGCAAGCCACCCTTCGCGCTCGATCCCAGGCGAGGTCATCCACCGCAGCTCAGTTGACGAACTGGCGTCGTGCATTGTCCGCCAAAGTCGAGCGCCGGGCCGCTACGCGCGCGAGGGTTCGCAGCACGACACGATCTCACCGTGACCTCTCGGGCTAGGGACGAATCAACAGCCGGAGGCCGTCCCTCTGCTGATCGACGAAGACCACTGTCTCGACCTGTTTGAAGGCGTCCGCCTGCTCGCGGGTTCGCGGGGTCGACTCCGGTCTGGTCCCATCCTTCGCTCAGGAATGCCGCCGACGGATGCCCGCCTCGCGTCCCCAGACGACAATTGCCCGCGCGCAGCGCGGCCGCTCACGAGCATCACGACGCGCTCGTGAGGTGGAACCGATGGGACAGGTGCTTCTATTCCTTGCCGCTGTCAATTCGGTTCCGTGGGCGTTGTATTTCCTCCTGCGGGAGCCGGCGGCCGAGGGCAAGGTCTGGGCCCTGTTTGCCTGGTTACTGCCCACCGTGTGGTCGCCGACCATCGTCGCATTGCTGCTGACCCGATGGGCTGATGGTCCAGCGGGCTTCAAAGAGGCGCTCGGACGGCTGCGCTATCCACGCGACGGGATCCGATGGCTTGCGCTCGCTGCGGCTGTGCCGGCAGGCGCAACGGCGACGGCTGTGTTCTTGGCGCGGGGGGCCGGCGAGGGAGCGCCATTCCTACCGCTCGTGGCTGTCCCCTTTGTCGTCGTCATGCAGTGCCTCACCGGAGCAGTCGGTGAAGAGCTCGGCTGGCGCGGGTTCCTCCTGCCACGTCTTCGGACGCGCTATGGGAGGTTGCCGGCCGTATGGGCAGGCGCCAGTCTCTGGAGTCTGTGGCACGTCTCGTCGTTTTTCTTCCCAGGCATGCCGCAGCAATTGGTGCCGCCACTACTGTTTCTTCTTCCCGTGGCCTTCACAGGAGTGTTCCTGGGCCTGTTGTTCATGCAGGGCGGCGACTCTGTGCTGCCCACGATGGTCGGTCACCTGTCGGTCAACATCACCATGGCGCTCAGAGGTGCGGACGGCTCCTCGCTTGTGTTCTGGTGGACGCTGTGTGCGGTTTACGGAGGAGTCGCGCTCGCCGGTACGGTCAGGCTACGATCTCGAACGCCTGCGATCGGATGACAGCGCTCTGCGACGCGGTAGCTGCGGACGCGCTGGCGTCCGACGCCTCGTTTCCTTCAGTCGTCGTCGCCAGCATCATCGTCGCGCTGGCCGAGGACACTTCTGAAGGGTTCATCGCCTTCGGAGCAACCGGTGGCCGTCGGTGCACCGTCGACTCGATCCCGTGGCTCGCAACCATCCTGCGCAGCGGGCTTTCGTGATAGGTTGCGGCCGTGGCGTGCTCGTCGCCGATTCGGCCCTTGACATCGATTCAGATCATCAGCCCTGCTGCGCGTGCCGTGGGCGGTTCGGTCTTCGCTCAGACCCGGGAGCGAGGCACCAGCAGCGGCAGCCAGTCGGCCCCCGGGGCCGATCATCATCAGCCCGTGCTCAGCCCAGACCTTGCCGCGCCGATGTCAACGACGTCACCTGTGGCGTCCGGACGTCGGCAACAGATCGCGAATCACACTTATGCAGTCACACCCTCTCTTGACCCGGCGTGAAATGCTGGAAGTCACCGGCATGGCCGGTTTGACGGCTTTGGCCGGTATGACACCTCTGGCCGGCAGTGCAGCCGGTGCTGTGCCGCAGCCTACGCAAAAACGGCCTCGTATCGCCTGTCTTGTGAGCTTATTGGGCTGCTCCGAGATCTCATGCGGACTGGATCATCACAAGCTGTTGGATGGCTATTGGTGGCAGGGCGCCCACACTCCTTCGCGGGTGGACGTTGTGTCCGTTTACATCCATCAGTTTGACACAAGCCTACTGGGTCAGAAAATATGCAAATCGAAAAACATTCCGATCTTCAAGACAGTAGGTGAAGCCGTCACGCTTGGAGGGAAGGAACTTGCGGTGGATGGTGTTGTCATCGTCGGAGAACACGGGGAATATCCAACCAATCTCAAAGGGCAGTGGCTCTTGCCGCGCTGGTGGATCTACCAGCAGGTTATCAGGGTTTTCGAGCAAAGCAAGCGCTCGGTGCCGGTTTTTAACGACAAGCACCTCTCCTTCAATTGGGACGAAGCCAAGTGGATGTTTGACAAATCCCGTGAGCTGAATTTTCCCCTGACCGGCGGTTCCTCCATACCGGTCTACTTCCGTAAGCCCGAGATAGAACTCGATATCGACACGCCCATCAAGAGCATCGGTCGTGGTTGGAGGCGCTGCTGATGAGGGAGCCCTTTTCCATTGTGTCGACGTACTCCAGGCATTTGTAGAACGCCGCAAGGGTGGTGAGACTGGCGTCAAGTCAGTGCAATGTATTCGGGGGCCTGAAACATGGAAGTGGACCGAACGCAATCCCTGGGCGGCCAAACTGCTTGAATCAGTACGAACAAGTTTTGACCTGAAACCGGGATACTTTCAGGAGATCGCCAAGCCAAACGTCTGTATCGTGGAATATAACGACGGCACGAAAGCGGCGGTATATTCAGGCCAGGGTGTGGGGTGGACCTACGCCGGCGAGATCGAAGGGCGTAAAGACCCGACCATCATCTCGATGCTTGGCTGGCCCGGCCCATTCTCGCAGTACCACGCCTCCAACTCCCAACCGCACTGGATTACCGAGATGATGGTGACCAAAAAGGAACCATTCAATGCGGAGCGACTGCTTCTGTCTACCGGGATTGTGGCGTACAACATGGAATCAAACTGGGAGAACGGCCAATACTCTGCCATCGGCCGCCGCATCGAGACGCCATTTATGAACATGACATACCGCACCACGCGGGGACCGCATTTTAGCAAGGGGGAACGGCCGCCGGATATCCCATACATACGGGGTTTTGATAAATAGGCTGCAGGACGTAGTCCGGCTGGTACGCGTCGAACATCGTGAACACTAATGATACAAATTAGAACCAATGAAACGCAGAGACGTTATTAAGAGCCTAACACTTTTGCCGGTAACCGGTAATGTTCTTCCAATGCAATCATTGTTATCCGCTCCTGTCGCCGGAAACAGTCTTGCTTCGACTCCTCAGAATAAGCCGATGCCTGCGCTGCATCGCGAAGCATTTGTGATGGACGGGCATACGCATGTAATGACCCGCGAGCTGCTGATGAAAACCGATATCGGCCAGCGATATCCGGATGGAAACGTCGATCTCCCAAGAGCTAAAGAAGGCGGTGTGGATGCGATGTTCTTCTCGGTTTATACTCCCGAAAACTATTATCCCGGAAGATTTGAGATCAAGAATACCTTCCGGGTGGTGGAGCTGGCGCTGGACCAGATAAAGAAGAATAATAACGCTATCGAATTGGCGCTAAACGCCTCAGACATTCAACGGATCAACAAGAGCGGAAAGATCGCCGCTTTCCTGGATCTGGAAGGTGGTTATGACCTTTATGGCGATCTGAACCTGCTGCGCGCCCTGTACAGGCTTGGCCTGCGCTCCATGCAGCTGACCGCCCACAATACCACCAACGCATTCATTGATGCCTGCAACGACGTGTATACCTGGGGCGGCATTAACGATCACGGAAAAGCTGTGATCAAAGAAATGAATGATCTCGGCATGGTGATCAATGTAGCCCACGCATCCAACGACGCCATCATTCAGTCGGTCGCTGCCAGCCGTCACCCGGTGATCTATAGTCACGGCGGCTTTCACAAAATAGTTGATCATCCCCGCTGCATTACTGACGAAGCTGCAAAAGCTATCGCTGCAAAAGGCGGAGTTATCGGTATTCATTTCGGCAGCCTGTTTAACAATCCCAAATACTGGGAGTGGCAGAAACCGAACAATCCAATCAGGTCACAACCTGTTCCTCAACCTGCAACGCCGAGGATCTTTAACTCACAGGTTACCACGCAAACCATTGAAGACGTTGACCAGGAATTGGCGAAGAAGGTTCCACTAAATTTTAGCGGAACCATCCCTGACGAATATTGGATGCATGTAGATCAGCTTGCCAAAGTGATCGACTACGGCGTAAAATTAGTTGGCGAAGACCACATCGCCCTGGGTTCCGATTTAGATGGCGGCCCTGAACTGCCACACGAAATTAAAGACATCAGCGATTATCCGCAGATAACCATCGCGATGCAAAAGCTAGGTTATAACGATCAGCGGATCAAAAAGATCCTTGGCCTAAACTGGCTTCGGGTGATTCGGCAGGTAACTGAGGGGGCATGATACTCATGAACCGGCCTCTGGCGAAGAGGCGATGGCCACGAGCGAGGGATCGATGGTCGTGCGAGCAACACCAACAGGGTGTAGTCATGATCGCCGCATGCCTCCTGGCCTGCATCGGGCCTGCCCGGCGCGCGCTCAGAATCAATCCCACCGACGCCCTGCGGGAGGCATGAACCGCCGCGGCCACCGGCAAGCCCGGCCAAGCTTCGCTGGTCGAGCTGAACGGCGCTTCCGCGTCGAGCCTATCCAAGCCGGGCCGTCGCCGTCCACCGTTCCAGCTTCAGACGCAGTTCATCCGGCTTCACCGGCTTGCTCACGTAGTCGTCCATGCCGGCCGCGATGCAGCCTTGCTCGTCGCGCCTCGAGCGCGTTGGCGGTCATCGCGATGATCGATGGTGTGGCGGGCAGTGCCTTCGCGCCGGCGGATTTCGGCGGTGGCGGCGAAGCCATCCATCTCCGGCATCTGGCAGTCCATGAGGATGATGTCGTACGGCCCCTGGTCGAGCGCGTCGAGCAGCTCGAGGCCATTCGCGACGGCTGTCGGCGTGATACCCCAGGCTGCGAAGCTGTCCGAGGGCGACCTTCTGGTTCACCGAGATTGTCTTCGGCGACGAGAATGCGGACGGCTCGAGAACGGCCTGGTCTTTCTGCCGCCTCTGCGGCTCGCGCAGCGAATGCCGCGTGACCAGCGGCGCCGCGGACCAGGTGGCCGCTCCGCCGCTGCGCCATGACGGTGACCAGGCAGTCGAAGAGCTGCGACTGCCGGACCGGCTTCTGCAGATAGGCGGCGATGCCGGCCTGCCGCGCCTGCTGTCCGTGTCCGCGCTGGCCGAACGACGGCAGCAGAACCAATGAGACCGCAGCGATGACGGGCTCCGCCTTGATGACGCCGGCGAGCTGGAGTCCGTCCATGCCGGGCATCATCAGGTCGAGAAGGGCGATGTCGTAGGGATGCCCGTGCCGCCGCGGCGGTCCGCAGCAGCTCGAGCGCCTCGTCAGCGCCGATCCGCTTCCGTGACGATCATGCCCCACGAGCTGGTCTGGTGCGTGCAGGATGCTGCGGTTGACCGCGTTGTCGTCGACGATCAGGACCCGGGCGCCCGACAGACTGCCGTCCGCCGGCGCGGCGGCCGCGGCGGCGGCGCGCTCTGCTTCTCGAATTCGCGCGGTGAACCAGAACGTCGAGCCCTTCCCGGGCGCGCTCTCGATCCCGATCTCGCCGCCCATCAGCTCGACCAGCTGCTTGGAGATCGCCAGGCCCAGCCCGGTGCCGCCGAACTTGCGCGTCGTCGAGCCGTCCGCCTGGACGAACGCCTGGAACAGCCCGCGCTGCGCCTCCTCGGAGATGCCGATGCCGGTATCCCGGACCTCGAAGCGCAGCGTGGCGTGCGTCGGCGTCTCGGACAGCTTCGCGCACGCGGACGACGACCTCGCCCGTGTCGGTGAACTTGACCGCGTTGCCGACCAGGTTGGTCAGCACCTGCCGCAGGCGGCCGGGGTCGCCCTGCAGCGCGGTCGGCACGTCGTCGTGGACGAGCGAGGCCAGCTCCAGCCCTTTCGCCTGCGCCCGTTCGGCGAGCAGCTCGACCGGTCGCCTCGACCGCGGCGCGCAGATCGAAGTCGATCTTCTCGAAGCGCAGCTTGCCCGGCCTCGATCTTCGAGAAATCGAGGATGTCGTTGATGATGCGCAGCAGCGCGTCGGCGCTGGATCGGATGGTCTCGGAATACTCGCGCTGCTGCGGCAGACAGGTCGGTGTCGAGCAGCAGCCCGGTCATGCCGATGACGCCGTTCATCGGCGTGCGGATTTCGTGGCTCATGTTGGCGAGGAATTCCGCCTTGAGCCGCACCGACTCGAACGCGACGTCGCGCGCCTGCGCGAGCTCGGCGGCGACCTGTTCGCGCGCGCTGATGTCGCGCTCGATCGCCGCCTTCTCGCGCAAGGTCACCTCGTGCAGTGAGCTGGCCATGTCATGGAATACCCGATCCAGCTGGGCGATCTCGTCGTGTCCGGGCAGTGGCGGCGCCATGGCCTTTCCGGCGGCGAGGCTGGTGGCATTGTCGCGGAGGCGCTGGAGGCGCCGCGTGATGCCGCCGCTGAAGGAGAGCGTGAGGATGCTGGCGAGCAGGATCGCGCCGGCAGTCCCGGCCACCAGCAGCCAGCTCAGTCGTTCCCACGACCGCTCGAGCTGTTCGCGCCGCGCCACACTCAGACGTTGTTCTTCTCTGAGGAACATCGCCAGCTCGGCGCGCACCTGCTTCATCAGGTCGGGCCCGCTCACGCCTTTGATGTCGTCCTGCGCCGGGTCCTGTTGCCCTCCTTGATCAGGCGGACGATCTCGGTGAAGCGATGCGTGCGCTCGGCCGTCAGCTCCCCGATGCGCCGGGCCTGCGTTCGCTGGCCGGGATTGTCGGCGACCAGCCCGATCAGTTGTGTGGTGGTGGCGGAGGCCTCGCCGAGCGACGTGCGGTAGGAGGCGAGGAACGCATCGTCAGCGGTGATGATGTAGCCGCGGATCGCGCTTTCCGTTTCGGCGATCGTGGTCAGCAGCGATTGCGACGCGCTCATGACCTCCGCGGAATGGAGCGCCGACTCCTGGGCCGACTCGCTCTGATGCTTCACGCGCACCACGAGCGCCACGAACGTCAAGAGCAGCAGCAGCGGCACCGCGATCATCACCAGACCCTTGTAGGCCACGCGGGCAGTGATCAGCTTCTTGACGGCGAGCGTGATGAGCCCGACCACGCCGATTGAACCGCCGATCTCGAGCAACACGTTCCGCCATGACTGGTCAGGAAAGAGCGCCGTCGCACCGACCAGCAGCACGGGCAGCAGCGCAATGCCGATCCCGGACGCCCAGCTCGGCAACCCATCCGGACCGCGATCCGCATACTTCCAGGCGTAGCCGAGCATCGCGGCGCCATAGGCGAAGAACGCCGCCGCCGTGTGCAGCGCCATCTGCGTCCCGAGACGGAAAGGCAGCACGTAGGTGATCTGGAACGCGTAGCCGATGAGCGACGTCAGCGCCAGGCTGAGCGGCAGCGAATTGATGATGCCGAAAACGCCGTAGGCGTCTCCGCGTACGGCGAGAACCAAGAGTGCCGTGCCGCTGAGAAAGCAGCTGATGGCGGTGGTGAGTGCCATCCGGCCCGGGTCCGCCGAGAGCATGCGCTCCCACGGATAGAAGAAGAGCGTGTCGATCCCGAACGAGACGCCGGTCAGGTATTCGAGGGTCACCGCGCCCCCCATGAGGACGGCGAATGCCGCACCGGCCACCAAGAGGGGCGGCTTTCGCATCGACAGTCCGATCCCCGCCATCCCCAGCGCTACCAGGCACAGGGCGGTGTTGTACTGCATCGGGACCATGCCCTGGAGAATCTGCACCGCTGCGCGAATGTGCAGGTGCCAGCCCACGATGACCGTCAGCCCCATCAGGATGACGGCGATGCAGGTACCGACAACGGCCTTGTCCCAGCTGGCGCCAGGGGCAGGTCGAGTCCTCAACTTGTAATCCTCTTCGGTGTGAGCCTGACCACGGCGAGGGTCACCACACCGGGGTCATCGTAGCGAAGAGAGCCGGCCAACCAGGGTGCTGTATTGCACAGGCAGGTGGCTAGCCGAGCCGAAGTTACGTTTGGCGGGTTCCGGGTCGCTATCTCAGGGACGGGTCCGCTCTTCGCTTCGCGACGATCAGATACAACCCAAAGCTCAGGCCGAAGGTCACGAACCACGCGTAGGTGTACAGCGAATCGAGGAACGTGGGATTGGCGACCTGCCCGCCTGGCGTGAGCGCGGCGCGGATGAACCCCGGCACCACCGGCAGAATCGCGGCGACGAGCACGACGATGGCGCGCACGTTCACGCCGCCGCTGTACCAGTACCGGCCGTTCACCTTGAACAGATCCGGCAGCGACAGCTCCTTGTTCCGCAACACCCAGTAATCGGCAATGAGGATGCCGCCGATCGCACCCATCAGGCTCGAGTAGCCGATCAGCCACGTGAAGATGTACGCCGAGGCGTCGGCGTAGAGCCTCCACGGCATCATGACGATGCCGATCACCGCGGTGATCAGACCGCCCGTGACGTAGCTGATCCGCCGGGGCGCGAGGCTGGAAAAGTCATTCGCCGGCGACACGACGTTGGCCGCCATGTTGGTCGTCAGCTGGGCCAGCAACACGACCAGGGCACCCAGGATGATGACGGGGGCGCTGCCAATCCGCGCGATGAGCACGACCGGATCCCAGATGGCCTCGCCGAAGATGACGATCGTGGCGCTGGTCACGGCGACGCCGATGAACGCGAACGCCGTCATGGTGGCCGGCAGGCCGAGCGCCTGCCCGAGCGCCTGCGAGCGCTGGTTGCGCGCGTAGCGCGTGAAATCGGGAATGTTCAGGCTCAGGGTCGCCCAGTAGCCGACGTTGGCCGTCAACGCCGCCGGGAAGAGCTGCCAGAACGGCACGTGGGTCGCTTGCAGCCTGACCGATTCGCTCAGGATGAACCCGAGCCCGCCGCCGCGGTGGATGGCCCAGCCGAGCAGCAGCGCGCCGCCGCCGAGCAGCAGCGGGGCGGCCCACGCTTCGAGCTTCTTGATGCCCTCGAGGCCGTGCACGATCAGCCACACCTGGATCGCCCAGAACACCGCGAACCCGATCGCGTTCCCGGCCGCCAGGCCGGCCCACGGGGGCCACGCGGCGGCGATCAGCGTGCTGAGCGCGAGGCCGCCGATCCAGGTCTGGATGCCGAACCAGCCGCACGCGACCAGCGCGCGCAGGATCGCCGGCACGTTCGCGCCCCGCACCCCGAAGCTGGCGCGGCACAGGACCGGGAACGAGATCCCGTATTTCGTTCCGGCGTGGGCGTTCAGAATCATCGGCACCAGCACGAGCGTGTTGCCGAGCAGGATGGTCAGCATCGCCTGCCACCACGTCATGCCCTGCTGCATGAGCCCCGACGCCAGCGTGTAGGTGGTGATGACCACGCTCATGCCGATCCAGAGCGCGGCGATGTGGTAGGTCGACCAGGTCCGTCGCGCGAGCGGCGTCGGCGCGAGGTCAGGATTCCAGAGGGGGCTGCCGGAGAGATCTTCGGTCGTCTCGACGAAGTCCGGCGTCATACCGGCCTGGCGTAGCCTTCCGCTTCATAGCCGCCGTGATAGGCCTTGGCGTCCGGCCGCCGGATCTTCGAGTGTGTGACGACGCGATCGCGGGCGCGCCCGCGGAAGTCGTCGAGCGACGACCAGCCGTGCTTCTCCATCGCGTCCAGCATGCCCTGCTTCAACTGCTTGATGACGTTCGGTCCGATCGCGAGATCGAGCATCGCGGCGGTGCACAGCTGCACTGTGCCGCATCCGAGCAGGAAGTAGTTGAGCGCATGCGCGAACTCGGCCACGCCGCCGATCCCCGAAAACGCCTTGTCGGGAAACGACTGCGTCAGCTGCGCCATCTTCGCCAGCGACAACGGCAGGATCGCCGGCCCGCCGAGTCCGCCGCTCGAGACATAGCCATCGACGTTCATCTCGAAGTCGAGCGAGTCCGGATCGATGAGCGGGAGCGACGGGAAGGTGTTGGACGAGGAAATCACGTCGGCGCCGCCGAGAAACGCCCCGCGCGCTTCGACGACGATGTCGGTCGTGGAGGGGGTGAGCTTGGCGAAGATCGGCACCGTCGCGACTTCCTTCACCGCCTGCGTGACGGTCGAGATCAGCGCGCTGTCCTGGCCGATGTTCGAGCCCATGTCCTTGCGGTCCATGTGCGGGCACGACAGATTCAATTCGACCGCATCGGCCCCCTGCTCCTGGCACGCCTTCGTGAGCGTCTGCCAGTGGCCGAGCTCCTCGTCGCTGCCGGAGCCGGCCATGATCGACGCCACGAGAATGCGATCCGGATGGGCGGCCTTGATGCGCGCGATGCGCGGGATCCACCAGTCCAGCGGCTTGTCGGAAATCAGCTCCCAGTTCCACGACGAATGCAGCGCCGTCCCGGGGCGCTTCTTCATCGAGAGATGGGGCGAGTCCGGCGTCGAACGCAGGAACTTCGTCTTGGGACCGTCGACGTTGACGACCGGGTGCAGGCCGATCGTCTTGGTGACGACACCACCCCAGCCGGCATCGAACGCCCGCAGGATGTTGCTGTCGGACTCGGTCGGCGGCGCGGAGGCGAGCAGAAAGGGGTTCTCGAACCGGAGCCCCGCGAACGTGACGGTGAGCTGCGCAGCCATAATTTTTCGGTGTGCCGATAACTATACTTCTATAGTAGTCGCCTTCCGTGTCCTCGGGCACTGCGGCCGCTGGGCGCGATCAGAACGGTGACGATTTCGAGGTGGTTCTGGCCGATCGCGCTGGCGCCGCCGTCAGAGAGAGGGTCCTCAATGCCTCGTCCGGTACTCGGCGGGCTCATCCAAGCCGCCTCGCCCCTCACCGATCCCGCGGTGCCCATCGATCAGATCGTGAAGGCGTCGATCGACGTCCACATCCCGCTGATTGAGGAAGCCGGCAAGCGCGGTGTGCAGATCCTCGGGCTGCAGGAAGTCTTCAACGGCCCGTATTTCTGCCCGTCCCAGGACGCGCACTGGTACGACATCGCCGAGGCGGTCCCCGGCGGACCGACCTGCGCGCTGATGCAGGGATACGCCAAGCAGTACCAGATGGCGATGATCGTGCCCGTCTACGAGCGCGAGCAGGCCGGCGTCTACTACAACACGGCGGCGGTCTTCGACAACGACGGCACGTATCTCGGGAAGTACCGCAAGAATCACATCCCCCACACGTCAGGGTTCTGGGAGAAGTATTTCTTCAAGCCGGGCAACCTCGGCTACCCGGTCTTTCAGACCCGGTTCGCCAAGATCGGCGTCTACATCTGCTACGACCGCCACTTCCCCGAAGGGGCGCGGCTGCTCGGCTTGAACGGCGCCGAGATCGTCTTCAACCCGTCGGCGACGGTGGCCGGACTCTCGCAGTACCTGTGGAAGCTCGAGCAGCCGGCCCATGCCGTGGCGAACGGCTACTTCATGGCCTGCAGCAACCGCGTCGGCACCGAGGCGCCGTGGAACATCGGGCGCTTCTACGGGTCGTCGTATTTCGTCGATCCGCGCGGCAATTTCCTGGCGACGGCGTCCGAGGATCGGACCGAGCTGGTCACGGCGATCATGGACCTCGACATGATCGAAGACGTCCGCCGGGTGTGGCAGTTCTATCGCGACCGGCGTCCGGACAGCTATGGTCCGATGGCGGAGCAACGGCCATGAGCGTGCCGGCCAGCATCCTGATCAAGAACGGCACCGTCGTCACCGCCACCGATCAGTACAAGGGTGACGTGCTCGTCGAGGGCGAGAAGATCACGACCATCGGCTCGGCACTGGCCATGCCGGCCGACCGGGTCATCGATGCGACCGGCAAGTATGTGCTGCCAGGAGGCATCGACGTCCACACCCATCTGGACATGCCGTTCGGCGGCTCCACGTCCGCCGACGACTTCGAGACCGGCACGCGCGCGGCGGCGCACGGCGGCACGACGACGATCGTGGACTTCGCCATCCAGTACCGCGGCCAGACGCTGCACCACGCGTGGGAGACCTGGCTGAAGAAGGCGGAAGGAAAGGCGGCGATCGACTACGGGTTCCACATGATCGTCACCGACCTCAACGACCAGGTCGAGCAGGAGATGGACGCGCTGGTCCGCCAGGGCGTGACGTCGTTCAAGCTGTTCATGGCCTACCCGGGCGTCTTCATGCTCGACGATGCGAGCATCTTCAAGGCGCTGCTGCGCACCGGGAAGAACGGCGGCACGATCTGCATGCACGCGGAGAATGGCGGCGTCATCGACGTCCTGGTCCAGCGGGCGCTGGCCGCGGGGAAGACCGCGCCGAAGTACCACGCGCTGACCCGGCCGGCGCGCGCCGAGGCCGAAGCCACTCATCGGGCGATCGCGCTCGCCGAGATCGCCGACGTGCCGATCTACATCGTGCATCTGTCGGCCGCCGAGGCGCTGGAGATGGTGACCGAGGCGCGCGACCGCGGCCTGCCGGCCTTCGCCGAAACCTGTCCGCAGTACCTGTTCCTGTCGTACGACAACTACGAGGAGCCGGGGTTCGACGGTGCGAAGTACGTCATGAGCCCGCCGCTTCGCCACAAGGAGACGCAGGACCAGCTCTGGCGCGGCCTCGCGTTCAACGACCTGCAAGTGATCTCGACCGACCACTGCCCGTTCTGCATGAAGGAGCAGAAGGAGCTTGGGACGAACGACTTCTCGAAGATTCCCAACGGCGCCCCCGGCATCGAGACCCGCATGAGCCTGGTGTACGACGGCGGCGTCAGAACCGGCCGCATCTCGCTCAATCGATTCGTCGAGCTGACCTCGACGTCACCGGCGAAGATCTTCGGCCTCTTTCCGCGGAAGGGCACCATCGCCCCAGGCTCGGATGCCGACATCGTCATCTTCGATCCGGAGAAGACGATGCGGCTCGGCGTGAAGACGCTGCACATGAACGTGGACTACAACCCCTACGAGGGGCGCGACGTGACCGGCGTGACCGATACGGTGATCTCACGTGGCCGCATCGTCATCGATGCCGGAGTCTTCACGGGGAAGGCCGGCGCCGGGGCGTTCCTGAAACGGAGCACACGGTGAGCATGTCCGGCGACGAGATCATCGCCCTGGCGAAGCAGCACACGATCTTCGAGTGGTCGGCGCAGGCGGCATTCGAGCCGATTCCGGTGGCGCGCGCCAAGGGCGTGTACTTCTGGACGCCCGAGGGGAAGCGCTTCATCGACTTCAACAGCCAGTTGATGTGCGTCAACATCGGGCACGGCGATCCGCGCGTCGTCCGGGCGATCCAGGAGCAGGCCGAGACGCTGGCCTACGCCAGCCCGTTCATGGCCACCGAGCCGCGCGCGCGGCTGGGCGCGAAGCTCGCCGAGCTGACGCCGGGCGACATCGACGTGTTCTTCTTCACCAACGGCGGTGCCGAGGCGAACGAGAACGCGCTCAAGATTGCCCGCGCGGTGACCGGCCGCCAGAAGATCCTCGCGCGCTACCGCTCGTATCACGGCGCGACGGGCGGCGTGATTGGCGTGACCGGCGATCCGCGGCGCTGGTCGCAGGCGCCGGCGCCCGGCATCATCCACGTGCTCGACCCGTACCACGGCATCCAGCGCGGTTGGGACACCGTCGAGCAGTCGCTGCGCTATCTCGAGGAAGTGATTCAGCTCGAAGGCCCGAACACGATCGCCGCCTTCATTCTCGAGACCGTCAGCGGCACCAACGGCATCCTCGTGCCGCCGGACGGCTACCTGCAGGGTGTCCGCGCGCTCTGCGACAGGCACGGCATCCTGATGATCGCCGACGAGGTGATGGCGGGTTTCGGCCGCACCGGAACATGGTTCGCCATCGAGCACTGGAACGTCGTCCCGGATCTCATCTCGATGGCGAAGGGGCTCACGAGCGCCTACGTGCCGCTGGGCGCGGTCGGCATGCGGCGGACGATTGCCGAGAAGTTCAGGGACGTGCCCTTCCCCGGCGGGCTCACCTACAACAGCCATCCCCTCGCGTGCCACGACGGCGCTGGCCACGATTGCCGCGATGGAAGAAGATCGGCTCCTCGATCGGGCCGTCGAACGCGGTGAGCAGATGAAGGCGCTGCACGCGGAGCTGGCGGCGAAGCATCCGTCCGTGGGCGCCGTCCGCTCGATCGGACTCTTCGGCATCGTCGAGCTCGTGCGCAATCGCACCACGAAAGAGCCGATGGCGCCGTTCAATGGCACGTCACCGGAGATGGCGGCGCTCGGCAAGTTCTTCCGGCAGGAAGGGCTCTACACGTTGGTCCGTTGGAACTCTTTCTTCACGAACCCGCCGCTGTGCATCACGGAGGCGGAAATGCGAGAAGCGTTTGCGATCATCGATCGCGGTCTCGACATCACCGACCAGGCTGTGGTTTCGTAGAGCGCCCGCTGGGTCGCGGCATCCGGGCGCTCTCAGCGGCAAGCTGGCTGATTCGGTGGCCGGTGATCTTTTACAGGAGGGCGTTGCGAACCGCCCCGGTCACCACTCCAAGCGGCCCGCTGGCTCGCAGCATCCGGAGCAGCCTGGGAGTGAGAGGCGTGTACCGCCGCGCCTGTGCGATGAATTCCTACTTCTGTGGGAGGACGGTGGTCCGCTTCCACGACCAATACGAGCAGCGTATTCCACGATCGCATCACGGGGTCCTCTCGGGTCCTGGGAGCTTGTGCCGGCGTTGGGCGGTTGTCAATTCGGATCGCGGGTTCGCGGCATCTGGGTACTCTCAGCGGCAAGCGGGGTAATTCGATGGCCGGTGATCTCTTACAGGAGGGCCAGGAGTTCAGGAGGAATTCTTTTCTTGAAGACAAGAATAATTCCTGGCCTCCTGGCCCTCCTGTTAAGAAGGCGCCGCGACAACTCCCCGTCGCGGCTCCAAGCAGCCAGGCGGCGCACTCCGAGGTCCCGCGGCTGGCGGCATCCGACTCCGGGATCGGCCATGTGTGGCAAAATCGCCGCTGTTCTGTGACGTTGGAGTGTGTATGTATCGAGTGATGCTTGTCGCGGCCGCGATCGCGGTCGCGGCGTCGTGGGGCTATTCCGCTGATCAGGCCGGCACGCCGGCGACTGCCAAAACCGAGAAGCGGGTGATCGCTCCTCCCGGCCCCAAACCGGTCGGACCGTACAGTCCGGGAATCGTGGCCGGCGACTTCCTCTACGTCTCGGGCCAGGGCGCCCGCGATCGCGACGGCCAACTGCCGGCCGCCGTCGAAGCGCAGGTCCGTCAGACGCTCGACAACGTCAAGGGCATCGTCCTCGCGGCCGGCCTGACGATGGAACATGTCGTGTACAGCCAGGTGTATCTGCACGACATGGCGGCGTACGATCAGATGGACCGCATCTGGCGGGAGTATTTCCCGAAGGCCCCCCCTGCCCGCGCCGTCCTTGGCGTCTACCGGATGCCCACCGACACGCCGGTGGAGATCAGCGCGGTGGCCATTCGGGACCTGTCACGAAAGAGGCTCATCGTGCCGCCGGCCTCGCCGCGCAACATCTCGTGGACTCCCGGAGTCATGGCGGGCGATCGGCTGTACTTGTCGGGCTCGTTCGGCGCGGATGCGGCCGGCAAGGTTCCCGACAGCGCGGACGCGCAGGTGCAGCTGGCGCTCGACAACATGAAGCAGACTCTGGCCGCCGCGGGCCTCGATTTCCGGCATGTGGTCTTCGTGAACCCGTATCTAACGGACCAGGCGTCGGCGCAGATGAACGCCATTTACGCCAAGCATTTCGAGCTCGGGAACACGCCCGCGCGGGCGACGATTCGCGTGGCCAGCCTGCCCGGCGGCAACACGATTCAGTTCACGGGCGTCGCCGTCGCGGATTTGTCGAAGCGGGTCGCCGTGCGGCCGAAGAATATGCGGCCGAGCGCCACTGCCAGCCCGTGTGTGTTTGCTGGCGACACCTACTATTGCTCGGCCAAGGGCCCGTTCACGCCGGGACCCGACAAGGTGCAGGGCATTTTTGCCTCGACCGTCGAGGCCCAGGTGCGGCAGACCATGCGCAACCTGCTCGACGGCCTCGAGGAAGCCGGGCTGTCCTTCTCCAACGTCGTGGCCAGCAACGTCTATCTGGACAACATCGACGACTTTTCGCGCATGAACCGCGTCTACGCGCAATACTTTTCGGATATGTTCCCGACGCGTACGACGGTGGCGCCGCTCGCGCCGATCGATCGGAAGCCGACCAACGAGGACACGTATCCGGGGCTCGAGCAGATTTCGTTCGTGGCCGTGCGCTGAGGCGCCACTTTTCACCGCCGGAGGACAGATGTCGGAACACAACCGCGATGCCAGCCCCGAACCGCCACCCGCGCAGGGCGTGACCCGTCGAGAGCTGTTCCAGGTGGGGAACGCCCTCGCGCTGCCCATGCTGTTCGGATCCGCGACGTCCCTGACCGCGACCGCCACGGCCGGTCCATTGGTGGCCGGACCGGAGATCTACCAGTCGATCGGCGTCGAGCCGGTGATCAATTGCCGGGGCACGTTCACGATCATCGGCGGATCCGTCGAACTGCCCGAGGTGCGCGCGGCGATGGATCACGCCTCGAGACATTTCGTCCAGATCGACGAGCTGGCCGAGGCGGTGGGACGGCGCTTCTCGGAGGTCACCGGAGCGGAATGGGGCATGGTCTCGGCGGGATGCGCGGCGGGGATGAAGCACGTCACGGCCGCCTGCGTCACGGGTGGCAATCCCGAAAAGCTGGTTCGGATCCCCGACCTCACCGGCCTGGACAAGACCGAGGTCGTCGTACCGAGGAGCTCACGAAACTCGTACGATCACGCCATCCGCAACGTGGGCGTCACCATGGTCACGGTCGAGACGATCGAAGAGCTCGAGAACGCGCTCAACCCGCGCACGGCCATGATCTATCTGCTCGCCGACAACGGGCCTGGTTCGGGGCCGATGGCGCTGGAGGCGATCGCCCAGATCGCCAAGCCGAAGAACATTCCCATCCTCGTCGACGCGGCGGCCGAGATCCTGACCATTCCCAACGTGCACCTCCAGCGCGGCGCGACGGTCGTCGCCTACAGCGGCGGCAAGGCGATCTGCGGTCCGCAGTGCGCCGGACTCCTGCTCGGCCGCAAGGACATCCTGCAGTCCGCGTGGCAGGCAAGCGCCCCGCATCACGGCCCGGGGCGGGACAACAAGGTCGGGCGCGAGGAAACGCTGGGCATGCTGGCGGCGGTCGAAGCATGGGTGAAGCGCGATCACGCCGGCGAGTGGAAGACCTGGCTGTCCTGGCTGGACACGATTTCCAAGCGGGTCTCGACGATCGACGGCGTCCGCACGACGCTGCGCGAGCCGACCGATCTCTCGAACAAGAGCCCGTCGCTGGCGATCCTGTGGGACGCCTCGAAGCTGCACGTGACCGGCGAGGAACTGGCCGAGGAGCTCGCCAGGACGAAGCCGCGAATCGCGCTCGGCTCGGGCGTCGGCGGCAACCGCGGAGGCGCGGCGCTTCCACCCGGGACCACAGGCGTGACGGTCACGGCCTGGCAGATGCAGCGTGGCGAAGACAAGATCGTCGCCGGCCGTCTGCACGACGCGCTCTCACGCTCGCGTCCGCCGCGGCCCGCCGAGATGCCCGCTCCCGCCGCGAATCTCAGCGGCCGCTGGGACGTCGAGGTCGAGTTCTTCAGCAGCCGCAGCCAGCACAGCCTGTACATCGAGCAGGATGGCAACTGGATTCAAGGCTCGCACAAGGGGGACTTCACCGTTCGCGACCTGGTCGGCATGGTCGAAGGGAACAAGGTGACGCTGAGGAGCGTCGAGCGGCTTCCCGGCAACTCCGTCACCTTCATCTTCTCGGGCACGTTCGCCGATGGTGCGCTCTCCGGTCCGATCCACCTCGGCGAGTACCTGACCGCGAAGTTCACGGCCAAGCGCCACACCTACCCGGCCACACGCACCCGGATCATGGTGCCCGGAGGACCCCCCATCGCCACATAGCGGCGTGAGCTGATTGAGCCCTGGATGGCGCCTTCCCGGGACGGAGGTCGCCTGTGCGCCACATTGTTCTTGCGTTGGGTCTCGCGGTCGTTCCCACCTCGGCCGCTGCGCAGGTGGTCGAGGTCGGGGCGACGATGGCGGCTGGCTGCCTCGGCAGCGACGGCAGCTTGTGCCGCGCCGGCTAATGAACAGGCCGTGCAGATCGACCACGAGGGGTGCGGGCTTCTGCGGATCGTCGGATGACGGCACGAACAGGGTGCAGGGAATGTCGGCGTTCGCCTCCGCCAGGCGGTGTGTGCATTCGAGAATGCGCTGCTGCGACGGTGTGAGCCGCGGCTGAGCCGATCGCGGGATGCCGTTGAACCCGCGCGAAATATCGGGGGCCGGGGTTCCAGCGATCGGGGTGCCGGCGTGGTTGATGTTGACCGTGCCGGGGCTCGCGTCGGCGGCGGCCTGCGTGATCGCGGTGCACGTGTGCCCGGGCGCGATCCGGGCTTTATCCACCGCGTGTTGCGCGTAGGCCGGTGCTGCCGCCACAGCCACGACCACTACGAGCAGCGCATTGGACGATCGCATCACGGGTGCGTCCTATCGCGGGCGCTCGGCGCGTTTCGACGTCAGCCCGTCAGGCGGAGAGTAGCAGGGCACGGCCGTGCAGCACTACCGAAGCCTTCGACCAGCCTTCGGCCCGTCAGGCCAGCGAGCTCGCCTTTCGCCATCACCGCGGCCGATGAAAAGGGACGCGGTGCGTGATGTACAGTGTCTCGACCTCCCGGGGGATAGGATTGGCATGCCGAACTCAAGCATTGCTGCAATCGCATTGGTCATGCTCTCGTCCGTGTTCGCATCGAGTGCCAGCGCGCAGACCAACCCGCCCACATCTCGGTGGGTCGAGCTCGGGAGACCGCACCTGGCGAAACGCGGCGATGCCATCGTGCTCGTCCAGACCATCACCAGCACTGCATCGAAGGATCGGTTCTGGGCGGTCGTGGACGTGAATGGCCCGGACGAGCCGAGCCGGTGCGACTGGCTGAAGACGCTCGAGGCAAAACAGGCCTATCGCTTTGAATGCCCGTTGAAGGACCCCAGCGGGCAGAAGTACAACATGCGCGTGCGCGTCTACCGCGATGCGAAGCTCGAAGACCGCGAGCTTCTCTACGAACCGGCGCTGGACGTCACCCCGCAGCGGCTGACAGCCGCGGAGAATATCGGATCCGCTCCGGCCGCGGTTCCCGTTGGCATCTTCGAGAGCGTCGAGACGGCGCTGCCAGCCACCTTCAAGCCAACCTGGTACCGACGTGTGGACAAGGGATTCGGGATGAAGGCGTACGAGAACTCCGGCGACCTCACCGTGTCGGCTGACGAGCTCCTCTTCGTGGACGGCAAGAAGACGGTGCGCATCCCGCAGGCGCGCATCCTATCGGTGCGGTGGGAACCGCTGCCCCACGATATCGCCAACCACTGGGTCGTGGTGCGGTTCACCAACGACGAGGGCAAGGCCGATGGTGTGGCTTTCCGCGACGGTGGACGCCTGGGCACCAGAGGAAGCACCGGCCCGATTTACCAGGCCGTGGGGCGACCGAAGAAGTAAGTCGCATCGAACGAGCCACCCTCGGGGAGCGGGGATCATCGGGTCCCCGCGAGCGAGGCTGTAGAGGAGACCCCCCGGGTAAGTAAACATGCCAATGCAGAAGCGAATCTGGATGTGCGGTGCCGTCATCGGCCTGATCAGCGCCGCACCGGCGCCGGCCGGTCAGCAGGCGCCTGCGGACCTGGTGGTCGTCAACGCCAAGGTGCTGACCGTCGACGCCAAGAACACGCAGGCCGAAGCGGTGGCCATACGCGGGAACACCTTCGCCGCCGTCGGCACGACCGCGGCCATCCGCAAGATGGCCGGTCCCGGGACGCGTGTCATCGACGCGGGCGGGCGGACGGTCGTCCCCGGCTTCATCGAGTCGCACGTGCACGCCACCGGCGCGGCACGCGGCGAAGTGTCGCAGGTGTTCGTCCAGCTCCATTCGATTCCGGAGATCAAGGACTGGGTCCGCGCCCGGGCGAGGGAGGCGGGCCCCGGCGGATGGGTGCGGCTGCCTCGGGTCGACGTGACACGGATCAAGGAAGGCCGCCTGCCGAACAAGGCCGATCTCGACGAAGCAGCTCCGGCCAACCCCGCCGTGTACACCTGGCAGTATGCGAACCGCAACGTCCAGATCCTGAACGACGCCGCGATCAAGGTTGCGAAGATCGGCAAAGCGACCGTCGCCCCCAAGGGCTGCACGCTGCACTTCACGCCGACTGGCGAGTTCACGGGCAAGATGGAGAACTGCCAGTCGCTGCTGAGCATTCCCGAGCGCCAGGTGACCGAAGCTGAGTATCTGGACAGCCTGGCCGCGCTGATGAAGCGGTACAACGAGGTCGGGATCACGAGCATCACCGAACGGAGCAGCAACGCCGACGGCTTCCGGGACTATCAGCAGTTGAAAGCGCAGGGGCGCCTGCCGCTCCGGGTCCGCGTCACGATCCGCATCGGCACGGGCGACAACTCCGAGGCCGCTATCGAGCGCATCATCACCGGCCTGGCCGTGAAGTACGACCAGGGCGACGACTGGGTCCGCGTCGGACCGCTGAAGATCGGCATCGACGGCGGGGCGCTCTACGGCACGGCGGTCATGCGCGAGCCGTACCCGCCGACGTCGCACGAGCTGTATGGCATCACCGATCCCAAGTACAGCGGTGAGTTCGGCCGCGGCCAGGGGCTGACCGCCGACGGCGTCAGGAACTACGTCCGTGTGGGCAACCGGCTGGGCTGGCAGCTGTCGTCGCACGTGACGGGCGATCGCGGCGTGGACATCGTGCTCGATGCCATCGAGGCGGCGAACAAAGAGAAGTCGATGCTCGACAAGCGGTACAACCTGATCCACGCCTACTTCGCGTCGGCCGGCACGGCCAGGCGCGCCGCGAGCCTCGGCGCGGTGGTCGACACGCAGCCGATGTGGTTCTACAAGGACGGCGACGCGCTGATCGAGGCGCTCGGCCCCAAGTACATGAACACCTTCATCGGGGTCAAGACGTGGAAGACAACGGCGTGACCGTCGCGCTGAATGCCGATCACATGCAGGGCTTCGATCCGGTGGGCGCGCTGAACCCGTACCATCCCCTGCTGGCCATGCAGGCGACGATCACCCGCAAGACCCAGTATGGCCAGGTGATCGGGCCCGCCGAGCGAATCTCCCGCCTGGATGCGCTCCGGATGACGACCATCAACGCGGCGTTCATCGGCTTCGAGGAGAAGAAGAAGGGCTCGATCGAAGTGGGCAAGCTGGCCGATCTGGCCATTCTCACGGCGGACTTCCTGACGGTCCCCGAGGATCAGATCATGAACGTCAAGTCGTACATGACGATCGTCGACGGCAAGATCGTCTATGAGGCGCTTCAGTAGTCCACGCCTCGGATCAGCACGTCCCGGTTCCGATGAAGGACCTCTTTGACACCAAGCGCAATCACACCGGCGCCGACCAGCGCCAGGAAGGCCACCGCCGCCTGCGCGGCGACAAAGCGCCACCGCTCCCGTGCCCTCGCGATGCTCCAGATCGAGAGCGTCTGGCTGCTGCCGTCGCTGAAGAAGCTCTTGATCTCTTGAAAATCAGCCCGGAACAACTGCTGGGCACGGGTGCGATCGATGGCCCCGGCGGCGGTGTAGAAGACCAGGCGGTCCGAATCGACCGATCGCCTCCGGTTAGGGCTGCTCACGATGGCTGCCGACTGCACACCGTCGTAGCGCGTGGTCGTCGTCGTCAGCTGTCCGAATAGATACGACACCATCGACACCGACACGGCGGTGGGGCCAGTCCGCGTCAACGACAGCATCGCCGGCGAGGCCCACCACTCCAGCACCGCCGCGAAGACGATGCACAGGAGACCGAGCGTCAAAAGAAACGCCGTTCGCTTGAGATCCAGTGCCACACTGCTCCTTTGCCCGAGCGGCGCTCCGGACACCGGACCGCACCGCGGATCGTAACGGGCGTCGTGGTGAGTGTCTACAGCGGGCCTACACTAGAATCTAGTGACCATGGCGGCTGTTACGCTCCGCGACATTCAGGCGCTGTCCCCTGAGGCCCGCGAGCTGTTGCTCGACGTCGGCCAGTTCACCCTCGACATCGTCGGCATCTTCGAGCCGACGCCCTTTGCCGACCTGACCAGCGGCGTCATCTCGGTGTGTCGCGGGGAGTACATGGCCGGCGCCATCAGCGTCATCGCCATCGTCCCCTACGCCGGCGATCTCGCCAAAGTCGCCAAGATTCCGCGTTACCTGCAGACCGTCGAAGCCACCGTGCAACTGGCGCGCAAGAACGAGGCGTTTGCCACGCTCGCACGACCACTGCTCGCGCGGTTGCTGTCGGCCCTCGACGCGCTACCGCTCGATTACGTCAGTCAATCGGGGCGGGTCGCCATCGGCCGGATGCGAAATGCACTTGCCGATTTCCTCGGCCCGGCGCGCCTGATGTCGAGGGCCGAGCGGCTGACCGAAGAGATGCTGAGGCGCGTGCTTGGGAGCACCAAACATGTCGGCGTCCTGCCGCGGCGCAACGTTCGCACGATCGTGGAGTTCTTCGACAAGCACAAAGTCGACGGCGGCGATCTCGACAAGTGGGCCGGCAAGATCAAGGGCATCGACCTGCATGCCGTCGATCCGGTGTCGAGCACGAAGTTGACACCTGGCGACGTGGTGCTGCAGTACATCGACACCACGAAGCCCGTGGGACGCCAGGTTGGCGAGTGGATGGTGAAAGACAAGGGCGGCGTCGGCCCCGGCAACCTCGGACTGTCCGATGCGGGCCGGCGGCCACAGCGCCTCCGGGTCCTGAGCTCGGTCGAGGCGCTGAAGTCGAAAGCCGCGGGTGCCGCCGACCATTGGACGACCGGGGGAGCGAAACCGCATACGGCGATAGTCGTGGAACACGGGCAGCGCGTCATCAAGGCGGCCGAACAAGTGGCCGGAGGCGGCGAACAATTCTTCCTGCCAGAGGCGTGGAAGTATCTCCAGCCGTTCTGATCGCCTTTTCGTTCAACCTTCCTGGATGGCGATTCGCGCGTCCATTTTGGACGCGCGACGGGCAGGTAGCCACGCCGCGATCAGGCCCGTAAGAATGAGGACCACCGCCGTCGCGAAGACGACGCGAGGATCCGAGGGGCTGGTTTGGAACAATAGCGACGACAGCCAGCGTCCGAGCACCAGCGCCAAGGCAATCCCGGCGACGACGCCCACGCCAAGCACGAGAGCTGCCTGCCGGAACACCAGTCCACGCACTCGAGCGGCGCTCGCCCCGAGCGCGATCCGAATCCCGATCTCGGGCGTCCGCTGGCGCACCATATAGGCCAGCAACCCATACAGCCCGATCGTTGCCAAGGTAAGGGACACAGCCGCGAACGCGCCGATCAGGACGAGGGCGAAACGCTCCCGGCTCGCGCCGCGGCCGACGATTTCGTTCATCGCCGCAACGCGATGCACGACGAGCTGGGGGTCGATGTCGGCGACGACAGCGCGGACCGCGGGGAGCACGCTCTCGGGTCGCACGTCGGTCGCGACGACCTGGGTCAGCACCCAGTTGCGGTTCCCGGCAAATTGGCGATGGGCGGAATACACGGCGGCCGTCGGCTCTCCGTAGACGTCGATGGTCGCGTCGCCGACGACGCCGATGATTTCGCGGGTGTTCCTGCGGCCGAGTACCGCGATACGCTGACCGATGACGCGCTCGAACGTCATCCCCGGAAACGCGGCTCGCGCCAGGTTCGCGCTCACGACCGCCCGCATCGGCGCCCGCACGTCATCGCGCTCGTCGAACGTCCTCCCCGCGAGCACCGGAATCGCGAGCGCCTCGAAGAACTCGCCGCTGACGGTGCGGTGTTCCGGATCCGGCTGAGAGTCCACGCGGCGTGGCCTGGCTCCCAGCGTCACCCGTGTTCCGGCCAATGGGCCGGTCTCGATGTAGAGTGGCCACGGATGAAAAGAGCCGGTGGCCGGGAGTCGCGAGGTGCCGCCCGCCGCAGTCACGCCGGGAATCGCCGCGAGTCGCGAGGCCAGCCGCTCTTGAAACAGGGCTCGCCGCCCGCCCTCGGCGTAACGGACGCCCGGCAGATTCACCTCAAAGGTCAGGACGCCATCGACGCGGAATCCCAGGTCCACTTTCATCAATTTGTAGAAGCTCACCGACAGGACGCCAGCCCCGGAGAGGAGAGCGAGGGCGAGCGCGAGCTGTGCGGCGGCGAGCCCGCTTCTGAGTCTGCCCTGGCGGCGCGACGCCGTCGCCGATCGCGACTGCTGCACGAGCGCGCGATTCGGATCGCTCCTCGCCAGGCGAAGCGCCGGCAACACCCCACACGCCAGCGCGGTCGCGATCGTCACCACCACCGCGAAGGCAAGGACCCTGGCGTCGAATCCGACGACGGCATCCAGGCGCGGCAGCGCATCGCGGCCGAGCCCCCCGAGGACATTGACGCCGAGCGCGGCCAGCCCCAGCCCGGCGGCACCACCCAGCCCGGCAAGGACGAGGCTTTCGATCAGGAGCTGCTGCGCCAGTCGGCGACGGCCCGAGCCAAGCGCCGCACGAACCGCAAATTCCTGCACCCGGCCGGTCGCGCGAACGAGGACCAGGTTGGCGACGTTCACGCACGCCACCAGCAACACGAGGCCGACGGCGATGAGCAAGAGATGGACAAAGTCTCGCGACGGCGCGACCACGTCGTCGTGGAGCGGCACTGCGACAATGCGGGTCGCGACCGTCCTGTCGTCAGGGGATGGCTCCATCGTCTGACTCAGGGACGCGAGCTCCGCATCGACCTGTTGATGGCTCACGCCAGTGTGTACGCGCGCGACGACTGTCGTCAGCGCGGTGTTCCCGTCTGCTCGAAGCCGGTGCGGGAGCCACACGTCCACCTCGCCGGCAATGGGATCCGTGAACCCAGGCGACGCAACGCCCGCGATTTCGTATGGCTCGGCGCTCAGGGGAACGGTCTCGCCAATCACGGACGGGTCGCTGTTGAATCGTGTCCGCCACAAGGCGTCGCTGAGCACGGCCCGGCGCGTGCCGGATTCGTCGTCGGGACCGAATCCCGGGCCGCGAAAAGGCACGGAACGGAGCGTGCGGAAGTAGTCGCTGGTCACGTGGAGGATGCGCAGCCGCTGCGCGTGGCCGTTCCTGAAGAGGTCGAGCCCGGTGAGTCGGGAGTCCGAGCGCGTTCCGGCCACGCCGCTGAATGACGCGGCACGCTCCCTCAGGGCGATGAGGCGCGTCGCGCCCATGCTGGGGACACGATTCGAGGGAGTGTCGGGCTCCTGCATGTACACGCGAACGAGTTGGCCCGGCTCCGCGTACGGCAATGGCGCCAGCAGGACTTCCTCGACGACGCTGAATACCGCAGTCGTTCCGCCGATCCCCAACCCGAGCGTGGCGATGACGACGGCTGAGAAGCCGGGACTCCGCCGGATCTGTCGAATCCCGTACCTGAGATCCTGCAACAATGCTTCGACCCAGACGATCCCGTTCATCTGGTGAATCTCCTCGCGAATCAGGGTGACGTTCCCAAACTGGCGCCGGGCGGCGGAATGCGCCGCCTCTGGCGTCAGCCCTGATCGGATGTACCTGTCCACCAAACACCTGAGATGCGCGTCCAATTCGCGGCGCGTCTCTTCATCGACGTGCGAACGGCTCCACGCGAAGCGAAGCCGCGAGAAGACCGCAACCAGTCGCGTCCACATGTCAGGGCTTCACCTCCCCTCGCCATCAGATCGAGCGTGCCCTGCAGCGCGTCCCCTCTTTGCCGAGGCAAGTCCTTTGGCCATGGCAAAGGAGTATATCTGGGACCGCTGGGCTGTCAAGACGCGCCACGTCAGACGCGCCACTTCAGTGGAAGGACGGTGGTCCGGAGCGCGGCCACGGCTCGGCGCGACGGCGTTCGGCGGCACGATCGAACCCTTCGCGCCGTGCATGATCAGATCATGAACATCAAGGCGCACATGACGATCGTCGACGGCCAGGTCGTTCACGAGGCGCAGCCGGCGAGATAGCTGACGCGCCAGTGACTGGACCGGGGAGCCGGGAAACCAGTACCATCCTGTTGCTGATTTTTCAGCCAATCCGAGCCCTCTTCGATGACGCCATCACCCCGCGCCTCAGCGTCGACCTCCGCCGGCCTATGGACGGGCGGTCTCACGGACTTGCGTCATGCCTTCCGGCTCCTGTGGAAGTCCAAGGGCATCACCGCCACCACTCTCCTCACCCTGGCGCTTGGTATCGGCGCGACGACGGCGATCTTCTCCACGGTCTATTCGCTGATGTTGAAGCCGCTGCCGTATCAGGAGCCGGAGCGGATCGTGGAACTGTACACGTCCGCGGCGAAGGCCGGCCTGAACCACATGCCGGCCAACGTCCCGTTCTACATCGACTATTCGCGGAACGCGACCTCCTACGAGAACGTCGGGCTCTGGACGTTCTTCTACAGCCTGGTGGGAGACAAGGATTCCGTCGTCCGTACTCCCGGCGCCCGAATGACCGCCGAGATCTTCAGCATCCTGCGGCTGCAACCGCTGCACGGCACCTTCTTCACAAAAGAGCAGAACAAGCCGGGCGCCGACAAGGTCATCGTGCTCACGCAGTCCTACTGGCGGACGCAGTATCAGGAAAGTCCGGAGGTCCTCGGCAAGGAGGTGCGGATCGACGACGAAGCGTACAAGGTGATCGGCGTGGCGCCGCGGGAGTTGGAAGCGTTCGATGCGCGGATGAAGTTCGTCGTGCCGTTGAGCTGGCCCGCGGCCGCAGAGAATCCGCAAGGCCGCTACGGCGTGGGAATTCAGTTGTTCGGACGCCTCAAGCCAGGCGTCACGGCCGGCCAGGCAGACGCCGAGGCCAAGACGCTGGAGAAGCGCTACGTCGACGCGGGACCGCCACCGTTGAAGGCCTTTGCGGAGCGCTCGGGGATGACAATGAACGTCGGCGGCGTTCAGGAGCAGCGCGTCCAGCCGGTGCGGCCGACCCTGCTGATGCTGCAGGGCGGCGTCGCCTTCGTGCTGCTCATCGGCTGCTTCAACGTGGCCAATCTCCTGCTGGTCCGTTCGAACGCCCGCCAGTCGGAGCTGGCCATTCGATCCGCGCTTGGAGCGGGCCGCGCGACGATTGCCAGGCAGTTCATGCTGGAAAGCCTGCTCCTGACGTCGCTCGGCGCGGCCTTGGGACTGGGAGTGGCCTGGGGCGCGCTGCGAATCACGAATTTCTACCTGGCGAGGATGCTGCCCCAGTCGCTGCCGGCGTCACTCGACTGGCGCGTGCTCGGATTCGCGGTCGCGCTCGCACTCGCGATCGGCCTGCTCATCGGCCTGATCCCGGTCTTTCACCTCCTGCGCACCAACCTGGCCGAGGTCATCCAGAGCAATTCGCGGAGCTCGTCGTCGAGCCGGGGCGTGCGCGCGCTGAGCGGGGTGCTCGTCGTGGCCCAGGTCGCGGTGGCGTTGATGCTGCTGACCGGCGCCGGCCTGCTCATTCACAGCTTCGCCGAGGCCTTGAAAGTGGATACGGGACTCGAGGCGAGGAACGTGGTCACCGCGCGCATCGCATTGACGCGGGACCATCGCGCCAGCGACGAGGCCGCCAACAAGATTCGCGAACGCCTGTTGCTTGCGATGCGAGAGATTCCCGGCGTGTCTTCCGTGGCGCTGTCTTTCGCTACGCCCTTCCAAGGCGGGCTGCCAATCAACGCGTTCACCCTGGAAAAGGACACGCTGCCGCCGGGTGCGCCGCAGCCGGGCGCGTTCCGGGTGATCGTGACGCCGGGATATGCCGAAACGCTGGGCCTGAAATTGGTGGAAGGCCGCTTTTATGAAGAGGCGGATATGGCTCCGGGCCGTCGCCTGTTCGTCGTCGATCAGAGCTTCGCGCGGAAGTTCTTCCCGAACGGCTCCGCCCTTGGTGGAAGGTTCGCGTTCGGCGGTCGTCCCGCCAAACCTGAAGACTGGCCCGTGATCATCGGGGTCGTGAGAGACGTGCCGCACAACGGGGTCGAGGAGAAGAGCGGCAACCCTTTCATTTATCAAGTCATGCAGGGAGGACGGCCGGGCGGATTGACGCTGTTCCTGCGGACCAACCGGTCGACCGGTGACGCGGTGGCCGCCTTGCGCGAGAAGGTGCGCACCATCGATCCCGCGAGTCCTCTGTTCGACGTCGGCGTCCTGCAGGAATCAGTGGACTCGTCCTTCGACAACCGCCGCGCCGTGATGCTGCTGCTCGCGGCGTTTGCCGGTCTGGCCCTGTTCCTCTCGGCCCTTGGCATCTATGGCGTGCTGGCTTACGACGTTTCACAGCGGACGCGTGAGATTGGCGTGCGCAGCGCCATCGGGGCGTCGCGGGGTCAGATTGCCAGTCTGATCCTGCGACAGGGGTTGTGGAAAGGAGGCATGGGCGTCGTGCTGGGCTTGATTGGCGCCGTGCTTCTCAGCAAGTCCATGACGACCCTGCTCTTCAACGTCCGTCCGACAGATCCCACCGTGTATGCGGCGGTGTCGTTCGTGCTGATTTCCGTGGCGCTCCTCGCCAGCTATCTGCCGGCCCGCCGCGCGGCGCGGATCGATCCCCTGATTGCCTTGCGTGATGAGTGAGACCTCGATTCCGCGAGACGACATCCTTCGCTTCCCGTCAGCGGTGGCACACGACCCGGCGATCGATGCCTGGCTGGGCGCGCAACGCGATGATCTGCGGCCGCTCGTGGAGACCTGGTTCGTACGCATGCGGCAACGGGGCACCGACGTGCGCGAACTGATGCACGACGGATGTCCGACCGCCTGCGTCGGCGACGCCGCGTTTGGCTACGTCAACGCCTTCAGGGATCACGTCAACGTCGGCTTTTTCTTCGGGGCGTTGCTGAACGACCCGACTCGCCTGCTCGAAGGAACGGGCAAGCGCGGGCGCCACGTGAAGCTCCGGCCGGGGCGTGCCGTGGAAGCCGCGGCGCTGGCCCAGCTGGTCGACGCGGCGTACGTCGACGTCAGGGCGCGACTCCGGAAGTAGGGACCTGGTCCAAGCGACTCGGCCGATATCGTGCTCAGATGGCGATGATGGCCGACGCGTGGAGCGCGAGGCCGACGACAAGAGAAATGGTCATCCGCACCCTGAACCAGTGCCACTCCGTTCTGGCCACGCGCTCTGGCGAAAACATGATGCGCGGCCACGCCACCTTGGTTCCGTAGGCGTTGTTCGCCACCAGCGCGATCAGCAGCACGCTATACCCGGCCATCCACGTGGCGTGTGTGCCCCCACCCATCGCCCAGATGGCAGCGAGGCTCAGCACCGCTGTGGTCATGCCCATATAGATCCACGGCGCGGTCCCCACGGCGATCCGGACCAGCATCGCCCGCGGGAATGCATCCCCGGCCTCGCTCAGGACGGCCGGCCACACGATGACCACGTAACCGAACAGACCGCCAAACCACAGCGACAGCGCGAGGACGTGCAGGTAGGTCAACACGGCAAGGGCAAGACTCTCGTTCATGCCACGACTCCCCTGTCTGGCCGAAGCCGGGAACACTAGTGGACCGTATCGGGTCAGCCGTCGCGGATTGTATAGTCTGCAGGTACAGCTTCTAAGAAAGTTCGGCCGCAATCGGAGAGGTCACGATGATGAAACGCTTCTGGCCCATCGATGCCCGACTGCGTCACTGGCACCCGGTCGTTCCGGCGGGGCGCGTGACCGGTCAGCCCCTGGCGATCCAGTGCTGCGGGGTCCCGATTGCCCTGTTCCGGAACGCGGGCGGTGGAATTACCGCCATCTACGACCGTTGCGCGCACCGTCGCATGCCGCTCTCGCACGGCGTGGTCGGGCCGGAGGGCGTGACCTGCGCCTACCACGGGTGCCGGTTTTCAGCAGACGGGACCGGCTATTGCCCGACGACCCGGTCGAATCGCTTCCGGATCCCCGTATTCGAGACGAAGACGCTGCATGACGTCGTGTGGGTGCGCTCACCCGATGCCGCGGAGACCATGTCGCACGACCTTTCGGCCGACACCGGCCTTCACCCCGACCTGGCCGAGGGCGACCACCAGTTCGGCTCGGTCGTCGCGAAGGACATCGCGGCGCCGCTGCAGCTGGTCGTCGACAACATGACCGAACTGGAGCACACCGGCATGGTGCACAAACAGCTCGCGTTCGGCATCGACGACTACGAGACCGTCGAAACCCGGTGCCGGCACGACGACGATTCGGTCACGATCTTCTACCAGGGCCGTCAGCGGCCCCTGCCGTTTTACCTGTCACTGTTCATGGGGCTGCGGCGAGGCGATGTGTATGTGCAGACGGCGAGCGTCACGTTCACGCCGCCCTGTGCTTCGTACCGAATCAGTTGGACGGCGGGTCCCGGCGGCCGTGCCCGGCCGTTCGGCCTCCGCTTCGTCAACTACTACACCGAGGTCAACCCGGAGCGTACGAGCCTGTTCTCGTTCTTCTTCTGGAAGACCGAGGGGACGTGGCTGCACGCCATGCCGCGCCTGGCGCTACCCCTGTTTCGCCGGCTCGTGTCCGCCGAGCTCGATCGGGACAAGGCCATCATCGAAAAGGTTCCCCGGAGTGAAGCCACGCTCGAGTGGTTCCAGCTCAGTCGCTTTGACGGCCCGCTCGTCGCAACGCGAAAGCTCATGGCGCGTCACTATGCGTCCACCGGCGATGACCTGCAAGTCACCTGCGATGCGAACCCGCCGCCGTTGGCGGCGCAGTCAGTCATGTGAGGCGGGTTCGACAAAGCCGGGCGAGCCTAGTCAGGCGCGCGTGAGGGCCCGCCGGTGCAGGGCGGTCGTGACGTCGCGGGCCGAGTCGAACGCTCCCTGCATCCACGAGCTCATGTCCGTCATGTAGTCGCCGGCGAAGTGGACGCGGCCGTCCGGTTCGCGGAGGACCCGCAGCGCTTCGTGCGCGGCATCCGACTCCGACCGCCATGACCCCCGGCTCCACGGTACGCGCGCCCACGTGACCGAGAAGGCGGTTTCGAACTCGGTCGCGTACTGCGGGTGCACGCGGGCACCGTGCTCGAGTGCCAGCCGCTGCACTTCGGCGGGAGGACGCGCGCGCATGGTTCGCTTGAAGTCCAGGTAGTACCCGATGAGCACGCCTTTGCTCGCGGTGAAGCCGTGGGAAGGGTAGATGATCTGGCCGACCTCCTGATCGGTCCACGATCGCCCCCCGTAGATGTCGTCGTCCTGTTCCCAGAACCGGCGCCTGAACTGCAGTCCGATTTTCCCCGCACCGTCGTACTCTGCCGCGGCGATGGCTGCCTGCACCGGTGGTGAGAGGTCCTTCTGGAGATCGCGCAGCACGGGCAGCGGAATCGTGCAGACGCAATAGTCGGCATCGACGCGGCGCGGCCGGCCATCGGCATCGGCGTAGATCGCCCAGACGCCGCGTTCGCTCTGGCGAATCTCGCGGACCGCCGCGCGGTAGACGATGCGGTTCCCCAGACGCGTGGCGAGCGCCGCCGGGAGACGGTCCATACCTCCGGCGACCTGCATCATTGTCGGCTGGGACCACCAGTCGGTCTGCACGTAGAAATCGGGTATCCCGCCGAAGAGCTCGCGGAGCGCCAGCGGCGCGGACGGCTGGCCCTGGGCGTCGGGACCGCGGCGCGACGAGCCGCGGTACCGGCCCTGCTGATCGAGGGCGCCGAGGCGCCGCAGATAGCCCAGCACGCGGTCGCGATCCTCGGCGGTGAGAGGCTGATCGAGCTGCGATTGCGACAGCGACTTGCTCAACAGCTCCGCGAGGTGGCCGTCGAAGTCGGCGCGGGCCTCACGAAGACGAATCCGCCGTCCCGCGAGCGGTCCCCTGGTCTGGGCCAGGTAGGCGCTCTCACAGTCGGGCACGAAGACTTCGACCGGCACCTGCAGCTCCCGGCAGTAAGCCAGCGTGGTGTGGTGATGATGCGAGATCCGCATCGGCCCCGCATTGAAATAGAGGCCATCGTCGAAGGTCGCGGCCTGGGCGGGACCGTCCTCATCGCTGACCGTGCCCCGGCGCACGGTGAGCACACGGCCGCCGGGCCGCGGGCGCCCTTCGAGCACGCGGCAGTCATAGCCGGCCTTGCCAAGCTCGTAGGCCACCGTGAGTCCGGTGAGTCCGGCGCCAAGCACCAGCACACGAACGTTGGACACTCGGCCGGGCAGCTCGAAGCGCGTCGGCTGCCCCGGCGAGGCGAGCAGGCCGAGGCCGATCATCGCTTCGTGGACGAGCGACGCGCCGCCCACCGCGCCGATCTGGGTCAGGAACCGCCGTCGGGTGAGATCCATCCTGCCTCCTGGAGTCGCAGCCGTGCCGCGCGCCTGTCTTCCGACACCTTCTCTTGTAATTCGAATTTCTGTAGCGCGAGTCACGCAATGATGAACCAGAAGCGGACGGCCGCGACCGTCTGCTACGATTCCCGCCACGACAGCCCGTACCAGCGCCGGGCGGCCGGAGAGCCACAGGAGCATCCATGCAGCGCACCTCGCTGGCGAGATACCGCCGGAGCCTGGTCCGCTCCCAATCGTCGCGTCCGGCGACCGGGCGCGCACACCGCCGGCGGCCCGGCGGCAACGCCGACCAGATGACGATGAAATCCAGGTGGCTGGAGTGGTTGCCAAAGTAGATCCGTTGCGCGGTCGCCCAGGGGTCACAGCGCCACTCGACCGTCGCTCCGGTCACCAGCCGGCACACCGATGCCAGGGCGGTCTCGATCATCGCGCGCTGGCCTCGGCCAGGACGCGCCGCGTGCGACGCACCGCGGTGGCCACCGATCCCGCGACGATGATCGCAAGACCAGCCGGAATCGCGCGGGCCGATCCGGCCGTGAGCGCCTCGGCCGCGGCCAGCACCGCCGCCACCGTGAGCGCGAACATCCGGTGCTGTTTTGCCATCGGGCCGGTGAAGTGCTGGGTCAAGCCGAGCGAGCCGCCGAGCACCCGGACGTAGGCCGTGAAGACGGCCGCAACAGCGGCCGCCCATCCGAGCATCGGTCCGAGCGGGAGCTCCCGCACGGCATATCCCGCGCCTATCAGGATCACCACGTCCGCGAGCCGGTCGGGCAGGTCGTTGAAGATCTCGCCGGTTGCGCTCTCGAGCCCACCTTCGACCGCGAGCATGCCGTCGAGGAGATTGCACAACAGCCGCAACTGAATGCAGGCGGCGGCGCCGAACAACAGCGCGGCGCGCCGGTGGTCCGTGAGCTCCGCCGACAGCAAGAAGGCCGCGGCCGACGCCAGCGCGAATCCGACGCCCGCGATGGACACTGCGTTTGGACGGACGCCGCATGCGCGCAGACGCCAGGCAAGTGTTCTCGCCCACTTCGCATTCCGGGTCGCGAGCACCCGGCGCGGAGCCGTTGGCGCGGATGAGGCCGTCACCGCGACAGCTCCCGCGCCCCGCTGGGTTCCCCGGCGAGGGTCATCGCCGGCCGGCGGCGTCCGGTTGGCGGAGGCGCTGAACTGGCCGGTACGGATGAACGAGCGCACCTCGGGCCAGACCTCCGCGAAACGGGCGTAGAGCTCGTCGTGGGACATCGCGACATAGAAGCAGTCGTCGTGGCGCTGCTCGAAGGCGTCGCATTTGAAGTCGTAGGTGCCGTATCCACGCGCCGTCGCCGCGAATCGCTTGATGAACGAGGTCGGCGACGTCTCGACCACGAGGCCCACCTTCACGCCCGGAATGCTGAGAGGCGCGTACGGTGTTCGTGGCCAGGTCGAATACCACGGGCCCGTACTTCAGCCAGATCGGCGTGGCCCGGGACGCGAAATACCTGAGCCTTGGTGAAGCGCCGCGGCCATGGTTGTATACGGCCGCTGTCACAAACACCGACAGACAATCCGAGCACTGTCGCTGGCGGTGAGGACGTTGGGCCCGCCGCTGCAGATCAGAAGCGTCCGTCGAGCGTGAGGTGAAGACACTGCTGCCGACGTGGCCGGGCTTCCAGTTCCGGACGCTCGATGAGGGACTTCAGCTGCAGCGGCAGTTGCCGCGCCTGGCCGCGACGCTGCTCGCATCCCTTGGCGCGTTCGGGTTGCTCCTGGCGGCGATGGGCATGTATGCGGTAACCGCGTATGTCGTAAGACAACGACACCGGGAGATCGGCATGCGGTTGGCGATTGGGGCACCGGCCGTCAGCGTACTGACGATGATCGTGAAGCAGGGATTGGCGGTGTGCGCGGTTGGCGCTGCCGTCGGCCTAGCGGGGGTCCTGGCGGCAGCGCGCCTGCTGACAAACGTGCTGTATGGAATCGACGCCGCCGATCCCATTTCGTACGCAACCGTGACACTGGGGCTCGCGCTTGTCGCCTTTCTCGCCTGCTATTTTCCCGCTCGTCGTGCCACACGGATGAACCCTCTTGGGGTTCTTCGAGACGAGTAGCGCGGCAGCGGATTCATCGGGCGGCCGCCAAGCCTGCCTGATTGCTGCAGTTGTGTGGAGTTGTCTGAAGCGAAGCTCGTCGGGACGCCGACGCTGCTGAACGAGAAGTCGGCCCTTGAAGAACCTGGTCACTGCGCGCAGATCACTCGTCTCGGAGCGCGATCACCGGATCCAGTGCTGCCGCCCGCCGAGCCGGCACATAGGAGGCCAGCGCGGACACGACACCAAACGACAGTGCCACGCCCAGATACGTGGCCACATCGAACGGCGCCACGCCGAACAGCTGACTGCTCAAGAACCGCGTCGCGACCAGCGAGGCGATCAGTCCGAGCGTGATTCCCGCGGTCGAGAGCAGCGCGCCCTGGCGGAGAACGAGCTGAAGGATTCCGGCACGGCTCGCGCCGAGCGACATCCGGATGCCGATCTCACGGCTCCTCTGACGGACCATGAACGAGAGCACACCGTAGATGCCGGTGACAGCGAGCAACACCGCGGCTCCCGCAAATGCGCCGAGCAATGTGCTGAAGAACCTTGGACGCACCAGCGTATTCGAGACGATCTCTTCCAGTGTGGCAACACGATCGAGGCTCAGTTGCGCATCGTAACGGGCGATGACCGCACGGATCTCCGGCACGGCGGACGCCGGGGTGACGGCGGTGCGAACAATGAAGAACGGCGACACGATGGAGACCGGTGCAGCCGCGGCAAGCTGGGGAATCGAGATGAACACCTCGGGTCCCGGCTCCTGGTCGAGGCCAGCCTGGCGCGTGTCCTCCACGATCCCGACGATCCGCCACGGCCGCGGTCCGATGGCGTAGATCTCCGTTCCAACCGGATCGGCGCCGAGATACCCACTGCGCGCGATGGTCTGGTTGATGAGCATGGCGCCAGGACTGCCGGCGACGTCCGTATCGAGCAGGCCGCGCCCTTCGACGATCCGCATGCGCATCACGTCCATGAAATTCGAGCTGACCACCCGGAGACTGGGGAACTGCGGCGGGCCGCTGCCGCCTGGACTCGGCGGGGGCGGCGCCCCCCGGGCGATGCAGGCGTCTTGCGCAAATGGATGCTTCCCCGCCGCCCGCTCATCGGCAACTGATCCGCCAGCGCGACGGCGGCCACACCAGGCACGCTCGCGATGCGATCGCGTAGCTCGTCTCTCGACCGGCTCACATCGCGGGCCGGCGGAGCGGCCACCTGGAACGTCAACACGCCGGCTGACTCGTATCCCGGATCGACGCGGGCTAGCGTGACGAAGCTCCGAATCAACAGGGCACTCGAGACGAACAGCACCGTCGCCAGGGCAAGCTCGGACAAGACGAGGATCGGTCTCAGCCGCGACCCCCGCGACCATCCCCAGCCCGAGCCGGACGCCGCGCTTGCCGCTCGAAGCTGGCCGTCCAGCTGCCCGGTCGTCGAGTGGCGCAACGCGGGGATGACGCCGGCGGCGATTCCCGCGAGCACCGCCACCATCGCGGTGAAGGCGAGGACCGAAACATCGATGCCCGCTTCCTCGAGCCTCGGGATGCCGAAACCTGGCCCGAACGCAGTGCGCGGCAGGGCGGCGCCCATGCTGCGAACCACGTGAACCGCGCCCATCGCCAGCCCTGTGCCGAGGACACCGCCGGCCAACGACAAGAGCGTGCTCTCCGTCAGCAGCTGCCGCACCAGGCGGCCGCGCGACGCGCCAATGGCGAGACGCACCATGAATTCGTGCTGACGGGCGGCGCTCCGTGCGAGCAGCAAATTGGTGACGTTCGCGCACGCGATGAGGAGAACGAAACCAACGGCGGCCGCCAGCATCAACAGCGCCCGCCGATGCGATCCGATCACGAAGTCTTGAAAACCGAGCAGCCGGATTCGCAGCGGGGCCCGCGATCTGCGCTCGGGAACCTGAGCTCGCTGCTTGGATGCAGCCATAGGGGGCGAGATCGCCAGCACTTCTTCGAGCGTCCGAGGCCGTCCATCAGCACGGGGCGGCGGTGGAGGCGGAGGAGGTGGTGGTGCCGGATAGGGCGAGTGGGATCGGACACGGCTCAAGATTTCGCCGATCTCGCGCGCCGCCGCTTCCCTGGCGACTCCGCTTTTGACTTTGCCCGTGACGACGAGCCGGGCGTTGGGCGGAAAGACGAACGGTATCCAGTACGCCGTGCCGGGATCGGGAAAGTAGAATCCGCGCGGCATGACGCCGATGACCGTGTACGGATTGCCATCGAGCATCACCGATCGCCCCACGACGCTGGCGTCCGCGGAGAAGCGCTGATGCCAACTCTGGTGGCTCAGGATGACGACGCGATCCATCGGCGCATCCTCGTGCGCCCCGAAGACGCGGCCGATCGCCGGGTTCACACCCAGCATGGCCATCAACGCCGGCGAAATCTGCATTCCGGTCATCCTGACGGCCTCGCCGCGTCCTGAGAGCGTCATCGTGGAAGGCAGATAGATGCCCGCATGCGACAGCGCCCAACTGGATCGCCGGAGCACGTCCAGCTCGATTTTCGTCAGCCCCATCGGGCGCATGCCGTCGTCGGGTGCACCCGGCGCATCCTCGTAGATGCGGACGATACGGTCCGCGCCTTCATATGGCAGCGGGCGCAGCAGCACCGCATGAACGACACTGAAGATGGCGGTGTTCGCTCCGATGCCGAGCGCCAGCGTCCCGACGGCGAGCGCGGCAAAGCCCGGGCTGCGGCGAGCCCCGCGGAACGTGTGGCGGATGTCGCGCACGAGCCCGTCGAGCCACAGGACACCCCGCGATTCGTAGAACTGGTCCTTCATCGCGACGCGAGTATCGGCACGCTCCGGTCGAATGTCAAACCCCCTCCGAAGGCGCACTCCGAATGCACTCCGAATGGGCGAGGCATCGGGGCGCTATCAGCGGCAAACCTGGCTATTCGATGGCCGGTAAGCTTTCACAGGAGGGCCTGGAGTTCAGGAGGACACCAATAATTTTCTTTCTCCTGATCTCCTGGCCCTCCTGTGAAGTTCACAAGCCATCGAGTGGCCCATCAGCGTCTGAAAGCAGTGCGAGCGGGCGGGCTTCGGTTACCATGCCTGGGCCGTGGCCTCAATCGACCCAAGCACTGAACCCTGGCTGTGGCATCACCAGCGGAGGACAGGGTGCCGGCAAGCCAGGATTTCTGGGACGACCTCCTCGGCCATCTGAAGGATCGGGCGCTCCTGCCGGTCATCGGCCCCGAGCTCGTCACCGTGCTGGACGGCGAACGGCGCGTGGCCCTGTCACAGCTGCTGGGCGAACGCCTGGCGGAGCGATACCAGCTGCCGATCGGATCAAACGCGCCGTTCGGTCTCGACGACGCGGTCGGCGCCTACCTGGGCGGCAACCGCGACAGCCAGCGGCTGTATCGGGTCGTCAACGATCTGATGGGGGATGTCAATCCGCCGGCCCCACCTGCCCTGTGTCAGCTGGCCGAGATCAGCGATTTCCATCTCTTCGTCAGTACCACCTTCGATTCCCTGCTGACGCGCGCGATCAACGAGACCCGGTTCGAAGGCGAGCCGCGCGCCCGCGATCTGTGGTTCTCCCCCAACCAGTCCACGGCGGAGCTGCAGGAACACGCGAAGCCGACCCGCGATGACGAGACCGTGGTGTTCCGGCTGTTCGGAAAAGGCTCTTCGACACCGTCATATGCGCTGCACGACGAGGACGTGCTCGAATGGCTGCACACGCTGCTGACGGACACGGCGCGGCTGCCGGAGTGGCTGGTCTACCGGCTCAAGGAAAGCCCGATGCTGTTCCTCGGCTGTCAGCTGTCCGACTGGGTCGGCCGCCTGCTCACCCGCATGACCAGCCGGAACCGTCTGTCGCTGACCAACAAGCCGTTCTTCATCGTCGGCGAATCGATCGCGCGCTATCCGGGCCTGACCGCGTTCTATCGGACCTTCGCCGGCGGTGCCCGGGTCCAAATCCTCGAAGAGGATCCGGTGGCCTTCGTCGGCGAGCTGCATGCGCGCTGGATGAAATCCCGTCCCGCGCCGGTCGCCGCGGGCCGCCAACCGCTCACGCCGGCCAGCGAGCACCGGAAAGGCGGCATCTTCATCAGCTACGTCCGCGAGGACGCCGATGCGGCGCGCCGGTTGTGTGACGCGTTGACGACCATCGGCGGCGAGGTCTGGCTCGACGAGCAGCGGTTGCAACCGGGCTACCTGTGGGAGGAAGAGATCCTGACCAGCATCCGGCGCGACGTCGGCCTGTTCCTGCCGATGATCTCGAAGCACACCGAAGAGCGCGACGAAGGCTACGTCTTCAAGGAATGGCGCGAGGCCGTCGAGCGGGCCAAAGGCATCCCTCCCGGCGGCCGCCGGTTCATCGTCCCCATCGTGATCGACGCCGAGTACCGACGGCAATCCAGCGCGATACCGGCAGGTGCCGGAGGCGTTTGGGGCGTCGCATTGGGGGCGTGCGCCCGGCGGCCAGCCGGACGGCCCGCTGACGAGCGCGCTCAAGGATGCGATTCGCGACACCCGCCGCAAGGAGCCGCGTTGACCCCTTCGTCAGCGCCGTCCCTGGCGGCGGCACTCGATCGGGAGAATCCCTGGCCGGGTCTCGAGTCGTTCGACGAGCGCGCGCGCGAGTATTTCAATGGCCGCGGCGGCGAAACCGAGGACCTGCTGCGCCGGGTCGTCGATGCCCCGGTGACCGTGCTGTTTGGCAAGTCCGGGCTCGGCAAGACGTCGCTGCTGAGGGCGGGCCTGTTCCCCCGGCTCCGCGAACAGCACTTCCTCCCGGTTCACGTTCGGCTCGACGTCCGGCCGTCGGCCCCGCGGCTCGTCGATCAGCTTCGCGATGCGCTCGGTCGGACGATTGCCGAGGAACGAGTCGAAGCCACCGAGGGCATCCAGCAGGGGACGCTCTGGGAGTACCTGCATCGCGCCGATCTCGAACTGTGGAGCGAGCAGAACCATCCGCTGATCCCGGTGCTGGTGATCGACCAGTTCGAGGAGGTGTTCACGCTCGGCGAGGGTCTGCAGGAAGAAGTCGAGCGGTTCAAGGTGGACTTCGGGGATCTTGCGGAAAACCGGATCCCGAAGGCGCTCGAGTCGAGACTGGCAACCGACAGCGCGGCGGCGCACAGCCTCGATCTGCGTGCCATGCCGTACAAATTGTTGTTATCGCTGCGCGAGGATTTCCTGCCGCATCTCGAAGGCTGGCGCTCGGTCGTGCCGTCGCTCGGACGGATCCGGATGCGGCTGCTGCCGATGCGCCCGGCGCAGGCGTTCGCGGCGGTGTACGACACGGCGCCGCATCTGATGGATGCACCGGTGGCGCGGCGCATCGTGCAGTTCGTGGCGGCGGCCCCTTCTTCGACCCCCACGGACGCCGCGGCCGGCGCATCCAGCGTGGCCGCCGGTGCAGGGGGCGGCGAAATCGAGCCGGCGCTGCTGAGCCTGTTTTGCCGAGGACTCAACGAGCGGCGCAAGCGCGAGGGGAAGGCGCACTTCGACGACCAGCTGCTCGAGGGCGCTCAGGAAGGCATCATCCTCGACTACTACCGCTCGTGCATCGAGGACCTGCCCGATCGCGCCAGCCGGTTCATCGAGACCGAGTTGATCACCGCCAAGGGATTCCGCAACAGCTACGCGAGGGATGATGCGGTTCCCGCCTACCTCACTCCCGATCAGCTCGATCGGTTGATCAATCAGCGTCTGCTGCGGCTCGAGGACCGCTATGGGACGGTTCGCATCGAGCTCACCCACGACCTGCTGACCAAGGCGGTGTTGGAACAGCGGCGTCAGCGGGAGGTGGAGGAAGAAAAGGCCGCGCTGGTCAGGCGCGGTGAAGAAGAACGTCAGGCGCTCGCCGCGCGGGCGCGCGATGAACGCCGGCGTTTTCTCGCGGTGGTGGCGGCGGCGATCGTCTGCCTGGCCTTCGCGGCGGTGGCGGCGTGGCAGTGGCGGGTCGCGGCGCGGGCGAGCGCCTACGCCGATTTCCGGCGCGGGCAAGCCGAAGAGGCGACCCGGAAAGCCCAGGCTGCCAAGGCGGCTGCCGAAGACGCACAGCAGCGCGCCCTGAACGCGAAAAGCGATGCAGAAACGGCAAGGGGCGAAGCCAACGAGCAGAAATCGTTTGCCGAACTGGCACGGCAGAGCGCCGAGCAGCAGGCTCGCATCGCGACGGCACGGGAGCTCGCGGCCACGGCCGTGCCCATGGTGAACGAATCGTTCGACACTCAGGGCGACCTGCCCGTGCTGCTCGCCATGCAGGCCGTGGCCGCCACCTACCCTGCTGCCGGGGTCACCCGGGAAGCGGAAGATGCCCTCCGGCGCGCGGTCGGGGGCGGGACGACCGGCCTGCTCTTCCCCGGTCACTCCCTCGACGTTCGTGCGCTGGCGTTCAGCCCCGACGGGACGCGGCTCGCGACCTGTTCGTACGACAACACCGTGCGGGTCTGGAGCGTCGCGCGCGGCGAGGAGCTGCAGCGGCACGACGGGGGGCGCTGCGATCACCTGGCGTTCGGCGCCGCCGGTATCCGGCTCGGGCTCGAGAGCCAGATCAATCTCACCCTTCGCGCCTTGTCGGGCCCGCCGCTGCTGGACGTCCAACTGCCGCGGGGATTCGGGCGGACGGGCCTCTGGCTGAGCGCAAATGGGGGCCGGGCCGCGTTCACGGACCGGGGCGCGCTCGTTGTCATGGATACGGCCTCGAATCGCAGGCTGCTGGAGATTCCCGTCAACACGTGGACCTCCCCGGTTGCCCTCAGCGGCGACGGAGCTCGACTGGCCTATCTCGGCGGCTCCGGTCCAACCGTCTCGACCTCCAGAATCGCTGATGTCGACTCGGGGCGTGAGGTCCAGACAATCCCCAAAGCCAGCGACACTCGGCCCGCGCTCAGCTACCACGGCGATCTCATCGCCATCGAGGAGCCCGGAGCCGGCGTCAACATCTGCGAGGTCAAGGCGGGCTCGTGCCGGCTGTTGGCCTTCAAGGACACGATCGGCGGCATGGCGTTCAGTCCGCCCGACGGGCGCGCCTTCGCAATCGTCACGAACGGCGATCGCGTGCGCCTGTGGGACACCGCCTCGCTCCAGCCAATGGGTGAACCCATCGAAGGCTCCACGCCGATCGCTTTCAGCCAGGATGGACAGCGCATCGCGGTCGGCTTCGGCGATTCGTCGGCGCGCATCTGGGACATCAAGTCCGCGACGCTCGTCGCCACGCTCTCCGGACGAACCGACAGCCTCTTGAGAGCGGTCGCGTTCAATGACGATGCGACGCGCCTGGCCACCGGGAGCGACGATCGCAAGCTCAGGGTCTGGGAGCCGACCAGTGGTCGTGTCCTGCATACGGTGACCATTGCAGACCCGGTCGAGAAAATCGCGATCAGCCAGGCCGGCGACCGCCTGGCCGGGGGCGTGGCGTCTGGGGACTGGCACGTCTGGCAGCTGGGATCGAAGCCAGGAGCCGGCCAGGTTCAGCTGGAGCGGGCCGACCTGTGGTCGGTCGCGTTCGCCGCGAACGGGACGAAGCTGGTGGGCGCCGCCACGATGGGCCGCGTCGAGATCGTTGGACTGACCTACTTTGACGCCCAGTCGGGCCGCCTCATCACCGCGCCATCCGGGCGCGGCGGGGAAACGAGTCAGGCCTTCGGCAGAACGCTGTCCGTTGCGGTGAACCAGAAGCAGACCCGGATCGCCGCGTCAGGCGTGCGCGGAGCCGTCGTTGTGGACGCCGCGTCGGGAAAGGAATTGCTTCGAATCCCGGAGCATCGATGGGACACGGTCTTCGGCGGCCCGAACGGCGGCTGGGTGGCGGCCGCCGGGTTCACGCAGACCGATGTCTGGGACGTCGACTCACGCCGGAAAGTGAGTCAGCCCGGGATACCCGGCCTGACCCACGGAGAGCGTAGCCGGCGTGGCGGCCAGCTCGCCCTGTCACACGACGGCCGCCTGGTGGCCATCGTAAACGAGGACCTGCGAACAGTGTCGTTGTGGGACACCGTCACCGGGACCAGGCAGGCCTCTCTCTACCGGCACGCCAAGCCCATTCTCGCGATCGCGTTCGCAGCCGATGACAAGCACCTGGCCGTTGTGTTGGAAGACTGGACCGTCCATCACCACCCGCTGGCGATCGACGATCTGCTGGCGCTGGGACGAAAGCGAGTGAAACGCTCGCTGAGCCCGGCGGAATGCAAGACATACCTCGGGGACGCCCCCTGTCCGGCGGCGCGCTGACTTCTCACCCGGATACCCGAGCCGCTCCACACAGATTCCCAGGTGGGCGCGGGGCCTTCATTCAGCCTCCGCGGTGAACCCGCGAACCCGCGAACCGCGAAGTCACTCCACGCACTTGGGATATAACTGCCACGCCATCCATGATGAAAACGCTCCCTCCCATCTCATGAGCACCATTCAACTGATCTATCAGGGGCAGGAGTACTTCGTCTGGCACAAGCAGTCGCTGGACGATGGTCCCGTCGGACAGTATCTGGTCGACGCGAGCGGAGCGCCCGTCTATGTCGTCGATCCTGGCATCAACGGGACCCACCGCTGGACGGCGGACGGGCGGGGCCAGGTGGCGAAGTTCGACGCGCCGAAGGCGACGCTGATGTCGTACAAGCGACAGCACATCGGCGTGGGGTCCGGCAAACAGCGGATTGTTGCGCGTGGACCAGGTCGTGAGACCTCGGTGAAATCAGTGGTGACCCCGGCCATGAACGCCGAAGCGTGACAATCCGAGCGACGCGGCCCCGCCGACGCCGACGCCTGCAGCGGTCAGTTCCACGCTGCGGCGTATGACCATGAGCGACAGGTCACGCTGGCGCGCCCCGATTGCCATGCGAATGCCAATCTCACGAGTGCGCTGCGACACCGAGTACGCCATCACCCCATCGATCCCGAGCAAAGCGAGCGCCGATAGTCCAACGGCCGCAATACCCGCGTTGACGACACTGAAGACGGCAGTACTCACACCGATGCCGAGACCGAGCGTCAGCACGGCAAGCGACGTGAACCCGAGCGACCGGGTCAGGCTACGGATGGCAAGCCGCACGTCCCGGAGAGCGCGCATGCTGTTCCTCTGTTGTTGGAGCGCGGAGCTGTTTTCAGTGAAGGGGTCTCCGTGCGATTTGGAACTGGGTGACTGGCAATCGACGTGCCGATATCGTGGCGCGCCAGCGACCAATTACCGAGGGGATTTCGTCGGGCTCCTGAATGGAGCGTTCGGAGTCGGGACGATGCCGTTCTCAGCCGCACAGGTGTGAGTCCCCCGAATCGATGGCGGTCGGTCTCGCCGCTTCCTGACGGTTTCGCATCGTTGCGTCCCAGAACGTGACAGTCCCCCTTCGGCAAATCGCCGTTTTGCAGCCACCTCATCCGGCACGTTGATTGATACAGGTCCTGGTACCGCAAGGCTTCCCCAGGAGAATTTATGGGCTATCGCTACCAGGTACCGGGACTCGGGCGCGCGTGTGTGGTGCTGGCGCTTTCCGTGCTCGTTTCCAGCGTCGCGCCCTCACAGGTCGGCCTGGCGCAGTCGGCACCCCCGCCGCTGACTCCCTGGCGTGGTCTCGTCGATCACGCAAGCGTCAACGTGAGCGGGCAGGCCTCGCAGGAAAGCGTCGACCTCACCGCGAAGAGCCTCAGCGCGGATGGCCGGTTTGTACTCATGACGTCGAATGCGTCGGATCTGGTGAGCCACCAGAGCTCATACCTGGGCGTCTTCGTGCGGGACCGGGCCAACGGCACGACACGGCGCGTGAGCGTGAGTCATGACGGGACGACACCGCAGGATGGCCACAGCGCCTTCGGGAGCATGAGCGCGAACGGCCGGCAGATCACCTTCATGTCATACGCGACCAACCTGGTGCCGGGCGATTCGAACGGGGTGTGGGACATCTTCGTCCACGACCTCGACGCTGAGCGCACGGTGCGCGTCAGCGTCGCGACCGCGGGCACTCAGGCCGATGCCGATTCGTACTCGCCGGTCATCAGCGCCACCGGCCGTTTCGTGGCGTTCGCCTCGCAGGCATCGAATCTCGCGCCAGACGGGGTGCCGTACCAGCCGGCGCAGGTCTTCGTGCACGACCGCGACGTGAATGGCAACGGGATCTTCGACGAGCCGGGCAGCAGGGCGACGTCGGTGGTCTCGGTATCGCCGGGCGGTGGGCGAGCCGACGACTGGACCAGCAACATCCGGATCAGCGGCGACGGCCGGGTCGTCCTGTTCGAATCGCGGGCGACCAATCTCGTTCCCGGCACGCCCGGCGGAACCAATCACGTGTACGTGCACGATCGGCAGCTCCAGCAGACCACGCTCGTCGATCGCGGCGTCACGGGCGGGCCGGCCAGCTGGGGTGCCGAGCCCGATTCATCGGACCTGTCCGACGACGGCCGCTACGTCACGTTCAGCTCCGTCTCGCCCGACTTCGCGCCCGACGTGAACGGGGCGGCGCAGGTGTTCCGCCACGATCGCGCCGACCCCACGCCGAACGCGACCGTGATCGTGTCGCGGCGCCCTGACGGCGTCATCGCCGATGACAGCACCTACTCGACGGCGATCAGCGGCGATGGCCGCTACGTCGTCCTCAGGACCGTGGCGACCAACCTGGCCTCGCCATCGCCCGTGGAGGGCCGCGGCAGCGTGATCGTGCGCGACATGGTCGACGGCACTCTGACGCGCGTCGACGTGATTGGCGAGGGCAGCGCCCTCAATCACTGGTCCCCGTACAACGTCTCGATTTCCTCGGACGGGACGGCCGTGGCGTTCAATTCGGATGCGACCAACCTCGTGTACTCGCCGAACCCGGGCCCGCAGCACGTCTTCGTCGCCACCGCGTTTGCCGCGGCGCCGGCGTCCGCGTCGTACCCGAGGGCCGGCGGCACCGGGTCGATCGACGTCAGCACCCTGCCGCCGACCGGCTGGAACGCGGTCAGCCTCGATCCGTGGATCACGCTGTCCACAGGCGCGGGGTTCGACGCCGGACCGCGCGTCGTGAGCTATATCGTCGAGGCGAACCCTGCGCAGATCGTGCGTGACGGCCGCATTCAGCTCGGACCGATGCTGGTGACGATTCACCAGGACGCTGACGACCCGACTCCGCCGGTCGTGCCGGCCCTGACGTGGACGCCGGCGGACATCACCTACGGTGCGCCGCTCGGATCGGGACAGCTCAGCGCAGCGGCAGGCATCGCCGGCACATTCACGTATTCACCGGCGGCGGGAACGGTCCTTTCCGCCGGCTCGCACACGCTCACCGTGAGGTTCACGCCCCACGACGCCGCGCACTATGCGTCCTCGACGGGATCGAGGCTGGTCACGGTCGCACCGGCACCGCTGACGATCACGGCCAGGAACGCGTCGAAGCCGTTCGGCCAGCCCCTGCCGGCGTTCACGAGCACGCTCAGCGGGTTCGTGAACGGCGACACGATGGCGTCGCTCGGCGGCGCGCTCCGCTCCGCCACTCCGGCGACGGCATCGAGCGCGGTTGGCAGCTATGCAATCGTGCCGTCCGGGGTGTCGTCGCCGAACTACAGCATCACGTTCGTCAACGGGACGCTGTCGGTCGTCAAGGCCGCGACGGTCGTGACGGCCGCGGCGTCGCCGAACCCGGTTGGATTCGATCAGCCGGTCACATTCACCGCGAACGTCGGGCTCGCGGTGCCCGGCCTGGGCACTCCGATCGGTTACGTGCAGTTCTTCACGGGCGGAACGCTCATCGGATCCGTGCCGCTCAGTGGTGGACCGGTGTCCCTGACGACGGCGGGACTGCCGGCGGGGACGCACACCATGACCGCGACCTTCTCCGGTGACGGCAATCTCACCGGAAGTTCGGCGACCGCCACCGTCACCTTCAGGACCGCGGCGAGGTCATCGAACGTGACGCTTTGGTCGTCGAAGCACCCCTCGAAGGTCGGGGAGGCGGTGAGGTTCATCGCGGCGGTGTCGGGACCTCCGAAAACGGTGGGCGGCAGCGTCGGCTTCTACGACGGTGCGACGCTTCTCGGCACCGCGCCGATAGTGGGGAGCACGGCGTCGTTCACAACCTCATCGCTCGCGGCCGGCGGACACGCAATTACGGCGCGGTTCAGGGGCGGGCCCAGCGTGCCGCCAAGCGTGTCGGCGGCATTCGCCCACACGGTACGGCTTTCGAATCCGATGCCGAAAAAGACGACGACGACCGTCGCGGCATCGCCGTCGCCGGCTGCCCTCGGCAGCGAGGTCGCGCTCACCGCAACCGTTTGGGGATCGTCGAACAAGGTACCGCTTGGCGCGATCGTGTTCTTCGCCAATGGCACCGTCATCGGCACGGCGGCGCTGCGTGCGACCGACAGAGCAACGGCGACCGCGACGCTGCGACTCAGCACGCTGCCGCACGGAAAACATTCGATCAGTGCGGTCTATCTGGCCGACGCGACGCACCGCGCCAGTAGCGGCGCGGTGAGAGTCACCGTCAACTGGGTCACCATCAACTGACCACCACATCCTTCGTGCGACTGTCGAGGCGGACGGCCGTCGCACGACCGAGTCCGACGCAGACACGGCCGACGGCTCGATGCGGTCTTTGACAGTCCGCTACCGCTCTTGAGAACTGACCCCGGGCACCTACTACGTGTCGGTCGCGGGCCTGCCCAACTCTCCGCTCCTTCCGGGTCGGCAACGACACCTACGAGTCGCTGCTGCGCGACAGCCGGCGTTACTACCGCGGGCTGCGGGCGACGCGCACCGTGCGCGGGGCGGCTCTCCGGGGGCTGTTCACTGTCACGCTGCCATCATGTTCACGGTTGCGCTTCGCGCTGGCACGACGACACGACGATACGACGACAACGACGTTGAGAACGCAACTGGTCAGGTCGGCACGCGGGGGCATTTTCGTAAATGCTCCGCTCTATATCAACGGCTTTCCGCTCTATATCAACGGCTCTGCTTTCCGTTGGCACCGACGCCGGCCCCTCAGGGGGTGTTGCAGGAGTGAGGGGCGGGACAGATCGCAAACAGCCGTCGTCGTGTCGTCGTCTCGTCCTGGCGCGAAGCGCCAGCGCGCCGCAGGCGCCGTGATCATGAAGGCAGCGTGAGAGCGAATGTCGCTGGAACTGAGGTTCGCCGCGCCGCGGCGTAGTAAACGGGGCGCGTCCGCACCTTGGCGCCGCTGAGATCGGCGCAGCGGCCCGTGCGCCGCTGACCGCGCCCGCCGCCGCGCGCTACGCCGCCGCCCCGGCGGGTGCCAGTCGCCAGAACCGCGCCTTCGGCCGGGGCCACCACCGTCACCGGCAGCTGCACCGTGAACGTCGCACCCTGGCCCAGCGCGCTGCGCACGGTGACTTCCCCGCCCATCAACTGGCAGAAGCGCCACACCAGGGCGAGGCCCAGGCCGGTCCCGCCGTACTTGCGCGAGATCGAGGTATCGCCTTGCGCGAAGGGCCGGAACAGCCGCCGCTGCTGCTCCTCCGCCAGACCGATCCCGTCGTCCTGGACCGCGAACTCGATGAAGTCCCGCCCGTTGACCGTCCGCCGCGCCACGTGAACCGTGACGTGGCCATTGGTGGTGAACTTCGCGGCATTGCTCAACAGGTTGAAGAGAATCTGCCGGGTCTTGGTCAGGTCGGCGTGCATCGTCTGGAGGTCGGCGCCGTAGGTCACGCTCAACTGGTTGTGGTTGTTGCGCACCACCGCGCCGATCGTGTTGATCAGCTCGTCGGTCATGGCGCGGACGTCGAAGCTTTCGAGGTGCAGGTCCATCTTGCCTGCTTCGATCTTCGACAGGTCGAGAATGCCGTTGATCAGCCCGAGCAGGTGCTTGCTGGCGACCTGAATCTTGCCGAGGTCCGCCGCATCTTCCGCCCGGCTGTCGTCGACGGCGACCTCCTGGAGCATCTCGCTATACAGGATGATCGCGTTCAACGGGGTACGGAGCTCGTGGCTCATGTTCGCCACGAACTCGCTCTTGGCGCGGGTCGCCGCCTCGACCTGCTGCTGGGTCAGCCGGAGCCGGGAGATCAGCTCGCCCTGCTCGATGGTGTGCCGGGCACTATCGCGATTGGCCTGCTCCAGCACGGCGGTGCGAACCGCGATCTCTCGCAACTCCTGGGTGCCGCGCACGCACGCCATGACCAGGAACACATCCTCGAACACGACCCAGGCGGCGTGCTCCACCCAGCGCCATTCGCTGGCGACCGCCACCCCGTACACGGATTCGGGCCAGAACAGGCCGCGCAGCATGTGATCCAGCGCCACGACCACCGTCGCGGGAATCAACACCCGCCAGTCGCGATAGAACGCAAGAATCGCGAGCGAGCCGAACACGTGAAAGTGTGTTTCGATGCGGCCGCCGGTGAGGTGAATCAGCAGCGCGCCCATCAGCATCTGGGCGGTGGCGATCGTGAATCTGGTGAAGGTGTCGCCCGGCCGGAGCAGCGCCAGGGCGGCTGGGAACACACTGACCAGGCCGCCGAGGATCAGCGCCGCCCAGACGTGCACATGGATCTGACTCTGCGCGCCGGCCCACGTGCGCGGCGCAACCACCACCGCAAAGACGATGGCCGCAAGCCACTGCGCCGAGCATCAAGTAGACGAACAGCCGGTCGGTCTGCTCGTAGAGCGCCTGCTGGTGCGAGTGAAACACTGCATCCGCCCTGGAGTCCAATGACTCGGAGGGAGCGCTGGCGAATGACGGGGTGACTCCGGCGAGTTTAGGAACCATTGGCGTCCTTCTGTGCTTTCGGTTCCCGCTTCAACCACGAGAACAACGAGCAGCCGAAGACCTGAGCGGTCGTGGGGGCGGGGCGGGCGCCGTCGAGCCATTCGAGTACTGCCGCGCGGCCGGTGTTGCTGCCGGACTTCCCACGAGAGCCGGTGATGCCGCCCGCATATACCAGCCGGCCATCCCGGTCGTACAACAGGGTCTGGCCGGAGGTCGAGACGCCGAACCGCGCCGCCTCTGCGCCGTCGTCGTCGCGGATGACCGTGACCCCGGCGATCTTCGTCGCCTGATCGAAGGTGCTCGTATTCTCCCAGGCCGCTGCCACGCCGCCGGGCCTGATGAACACGACGAAGGTCCGGGGCCGCTGTCGCGCGCGCGCCAGCAACTCTTCGAGCTCGCCAATGCTGGCCCGGGTGCAGTCGCATCGGGGGTGAGCCAGCATGACCAGGGTCGGTCCCGCGGCATCCCGCGACAAGGCACTCCCCGCGGGCCAGACCCCCGGGGCCGTGGCCGGCGCTCCGGGCGTATTGTCGTACGCCATCAACCACCCGAGGCCGGTGCCGATCGATATCAGCCACACGACCAGGACGGCCCACAGCACTCGCCGATCGCGGCGCTGGACGATGCCGGTCACCACGCGCCTGGCGGCGTCAAACCGCGGCAAGAGCGTCTCCCTCCGGCGCGGGCTGCCGTTCGAGCCTGGTGCCCTGCACGAGAATGGCGCGGGCGTGATCGCGGGTCAGCGGCTTGTCGAAGTAATAGCCCTGGCCGAACTCGCACGAGAGCTCCTGCAGCCGGTTCACCTGATCCGCGGTTTCAATCCCTTCGGCGGTCACGTCCATCGCCAGGCCGGCGGCCAGCGACACGATCGCGCGAATGATCTCGGTGTTGCTGCCCTGGTCCATTCCATTGACGAACGAGCGGTCGATCTTGATCGTTTGAAAGGGAAAGTGGTGCAGGTAGCTCAGGGCGGAATAGCCCATCCCGAAGTCGTCGAGGCCCAGCTGGATCGCCCAGCGCGCGCAGCTCGCGGAGCACGGTCCCGACCACGTCGGAGTTTTCGAGCACCACCCCTTCGGTGATCTCGAGCTTGAGGCGCGACGGCTGCACACCAGTGTCCGCCAGGATGCGGCGGACCTCCGGCAGCAGATCGGGGTGCGTGCACTGGCGCGCCGACAGGTTGACGTTGACGACCAGGTCGCGCGCGCAGGGAAATTCCTGTTCCCAGCTTTGGAGCTGGCGGCAGGCCTCCTGGAGCACCCAGCTGCCGATCGGGATGATCAGGCCGGTCTCTTCGGCGGTCGGGATGAACTCGGCCGGAAACACCAGTCCGCGGGTGGGGTGATTCCAGCGCACCAGCGCTTCGAAGCCGGTGAGCCGGGCCTCGGACAGGGAGACGATCGGCTGGTAATACACCTCGAGCTCCTTGCGGTCGAGCGCGAGCCGGAGATCCGACTCCAGCCCCAGTCGCTTCTCGGCCGCCGCGAGCATCGAGGTGTCGAAGATTTCACAGCGCGCCTTGCCCAGTTCCTTCGCCCGGTACATCGCCGTATCGGCGTCGCGGACCATGTCCTCGGCCCGCTGGTAGCGGTCGGCGCTGACGACCAGGCCGACGCTGACCGACGCGACCACGTCCCTGCCCTGGAGATGGAACGGCTGCGCCACCGCCGTACGCAGCCGGTTCGCGATCGTCATGGCGCGCTCGGGGTCTCCGATGCCGTCGAGCAGGATGGTGAACTCGTCGCCGCCCATCCGGGCCACCGTGTGGTCCCCCTCGAAGCGGGCCACCGTATCCGAGACGCGCAGCGAGCTCTCGAGGCGTTTGGCAATCTCGACCAGCAGCTCGTCGCCGGCGACGTGGCCCAGGCTGTCGTTGACGAGCTTGAAGCGATCGACGTCGAGAAACAGCACGGCAAACCCGGTGCACCCGGCGGACGGTCCGTTCGCCAGCAGCCGTTCGAGCCGGTCCATGAACAGCACCCGGTTCGGCAACCCGGTCAGCGGGTCCGCGCGCCGGGTGTTGACCTGCGCCCGGATCCTGGCCAGCGCCACCGCGAAATCGATCGGCTTGGTGACGTAGTCGTTGGCCCCCAGATCGAGCGCTTCGACCACGTCGTCGCTCCCGTCCTTGGCGGTGACCATGATGACCGGCAGATCCGCGACCGACCGGATCTGTCGCAGCTGCCGCAACGTCTCGAGGCCGCTCATGCCCGGCATCATCACGTCGAGCAGGACCGCGTCGATTCGCTCTTCACGGATCATCCGCAGGGCCGCGCCACCGCAGTCGGCGGTGAGCACCTTGTAGCCGCTGCGCGACAACCGGCGCGCCAGCGCGTCCCGGTTCATCGCGTCGTCGTCGACCAGCAACAGCGTCGCGTTAGCCTGTGACATGGATCTGGTCCGTTTCCGCCGAGGAGTAGAGCAGCCGGTTCATCTTTTCCAAGAGGCCGGAGAAGTTGATGGGTTTGGTGTCGAAGTCGTCGCAGCCGGCGTCGAGCGCCTTCTGGCGGTCGTCGAGCATCGCGTGCGCGGTGAGGGCAATGATGGGAATCGCCGACGTGGCGATCTCGGCCTTGAGACGCCTCGCACACTCCCATCCGTCGATATCCGGCATGCCCAGGTCCATCAGGATCAAATCAGGACGAACGTCCTTGGCCATGCGGAGGCCATCGAGTCCGGCGGTGGCAATGAGCACGTCGTAACCCTGACGCAGCAGCCGCCGCGACAGGACGTCGCGATTCATCTCGTTGTCCTCGACTATCAAGATTCGTTTCATTCCGCCTCGCCGATGCCCGGGCCGGCACACGCCGACCCGCGACGCTGGGTGCTCCGCAAGGCACGTACCGCAGCGTTCGACTGCGTTCTCAGGGGGTTAGGTCGTGTTGACGGTCGAGCGGCGTGTCTGAAGAGGACACCGGTTACGGAGCTGTAATCACGCCTGCCAGCAGGCGGCGCATGGCGGCCTCCCAAAAGGGGTCAGACCGGGGTCTGACCCCAGTCCGACCCGCGATGCGGCCTACGGGGCTGACGCTCGCTTCATTGGTTGGTGTTAGGGTTCGCCCGATCTCAGTTCAATCGAATACCTGGTGGGCTCGTGGCGATAGCGCGATTTTTTACGTTATTATTTGCCGCTCCTGCTCCACTAGATAATCTTCCTGTATGCTCTCAGCCATGGCGCGCAAGACACGGGCTGACGCACGCGGCGACATGCTGCAGGGCACGCTCGACATGCTGGTCCTGAAGACTCTCATCACCGGGCCGGCCCACGGCCACACCATCGCCCATGTCATCGAGAAGGGCTCGGACGAGGTGCTGCAGGTGGAGCACGGGTCGCTCTATCCCGCACTGCATCGGCTCGAGGATCTCGGGCTGATCGCCGCGTTCTGGGGCACCTCCGAGAACAACCGCAAGGCCAAGTACTACCGGATCACGCCCGAGGGCCGGCGCCACCTGCTGGCCGAGCGGAGCCGCTGGCGCCTGCTGGCCGACGCGGTGACGCGAATGCTCGGACCGGCCGCCGAGGAGCAATGATGCGCTGGCTACGCTATCTCAGGCGAGGCGCGCGGGACACGGACCTCTCCCAGGAAATCGCGCATTACATCGCCCAGGAGACCGACGACAACCTGGCGCGAGGCATGAGCGCTGAGGAGGCCCGCGTGGCTGCGATCCGCAAGTTCGGCAATCGGCGGGCGATTCGCGAGGCCGTCTACGAGAGGAACAGCATCGGCTGGCTGGAGGTCGTCGTCCAGGATCTGCGATACGGCCTGAGGCAGCTGCGGCGGCGTCCCGGCTTCGCCGCGGCGGCGATTGCCTCGCTCGCTCTCGGCATCGGCGCCAACACCGCCATCTTCACGCTTGTCGATCAAATCCTGCTGCGCCTGCTGCCGGTCCATAACCCGCAGGAGCTCGTGCTGCTTCGCCTCGACGGCGTGCGGCCCGGCGGCAACTGGGGCAACGGCCGGTACACGTTTCCCTACCCGACCTATCTGGCGCTTCGGGATCAGAACACCGTCTTCTCGGGGATGACCGGGCAGCGGATCGAAACCGTCAGTCTGCTGGACGAGCGGAGCAGCGCATCGATTGCGGTCGCCATGGTCGCCGGCAACTACTTCGACATCCTCGGCGTCCGGCCCCATCTCGGACGGATGTTGACGCCCGACGACGACCGCGATCTGAACGGGCATCCGGTCGCCGTGCTGCAGCACGATTTCTGGCAGTCGCAATACCAGGGACGGCCAGGCGTGATCGGTGAGACGGTCACGCTGAGTGGCCGTCCGTTCACCGTGATTGGCGTCGCCGCGGCTGACTTCGAGGGCATCAATGTCGGCGCTCCGGTCAAGGTGTTCGTCCCGGTGGCGATGCAGCCGACCATCGCGCCGGGCAACCCGCGGCTCGACAATGAGCGGGCAGCCTGGTTCTATCCGTTCGCCCGCCTGAAACCGGGAGTGACGCGGGAGCAGGCGGAAGCGGCCATGAAAGTGCTCTACCGGCAGCGGCAGGACGTCGAGCTCGGGCAGAGCTATTTCGGGCGGTTTCCCGAAAACCGCGACGACTTTCTCCGGCAGGTGTTCACGCTCGAACCCGGCAGCCGTGGCGAATCCGGGCTGCGCACCCGGTTCGAGCCGGCGCTGATCCTCCTCGAGTGCCTGGCCGCCGCGGTGCTGCTCATCGCCTGTGCGAACATCGCCGGGCTGCTGCTCGCGCGCGGCGCCGCCAGCCAGCGGGACCTGGCGATCCGGCGCGCTATCGGCGCCAGCCGCGGCCGGATCGTGGTCCAGCTCTTCACCGAGAGCGTGCTGCTCGCGACCGTCAGCGCGATCGCCGCGCTCTTCGTCGGATCCTGGCTGACCCGCCTGCTGATCGCGGTGCTGGCCACCACCAGGGACGATCTGTCGCTGTCAGCCACACCCGATCTGCGCGTGCTCGCCTTCACCGTCGCGGTGACAGCGCTCACCGCCGTGCTGTTTGGACTGCTGCCGGCCTGGCAGAACTCACGGGCGGCCCCGGTCGCCACGCTGCGCGAATCGGCGGGCTCGATCGCCGGCGGACGGATGCACGTGCGGGTCCGCAAGATCTTCGTCGCGCTCCAGGTCGGGTTGTCCGCGGTCCTGCTGCTCGGAGCGGGGCTCTTCATTCGATCGCTCGACAATCTGCGGCGGGTCGAGCTCGGCATCCAGACCGCCAATGTCGTCACCTTCCTCGCGCGTCCGGCCATGCCCTACGAAAATGCGCGAAAGGCGCAGGCGTACGGGGCGCTGGTCCGGGGCCTGGCAACGGTACCGGGTGTGGTGGCGATCGGGGCGAATCGGACGCCGCTCTTCACCGGCGGCCGTACCGACGGCCCGCTAACCGTCGAGGGCGCCGCCGAGCAGCCGTTCACGTTCTTCAACGCGGTGACTCCGGGCTATTTCCAGGCGCTTGGCATTCCGGTGAAGGCGGGCGCCGACTTCGACTGGCGCGACTGGGGCAGCGGCAAGCGGCTGGCGGTCGTGAACGAGGTGCTCACCGCGGGCCACTTCGGGAACGTGGCTCCGCTCGATCGGATGGTCGGGGAAGGCACCCGGGTGCCCACCGAGACCAGAATCATCGGGGTCTTCGGCAATGCCCGCTACCACGACGTCCGAGGGGAGATTCCGCCGCAGACGTTCCAGAACCTCGATTCAGTGGTCGAGCGGGTCAGCCGGATCGCGGTCTACGCCCGCGTCTCGGGAGACCCTGGGCGGATCATGCCGATGCTCCGCGCCGAGGCGCGGCGGATCGATCCGAACATCATCATCACCGGGATGCGCACCCTCGACGAGCAGATCGAGTCGCAGATGTCGAACGAGCGGATGCTGTCGTTCCTGTCGATCGCCTTCGCGCTGCTCGCGACGATCCTGGCAGTGGTCGGCGTGCACGGCGTGCTGGTGTTCCAGATTGCCAGGCGGACGCGGGAGATCGGCGTGCGCGTGGCGCTCGGCGCCGGCCGCGGCCTGATCGTCCGCCTCGTCGTCCGCGAGATGGCGCTGGTCATCCTGGCCGGGCTCGCGGTCGGCGTCGCCGCCGCCTATGCCGGCGGCCGGTACGTGCAAAGCCAGTTGTTCGAGCTGAGGGCTGACGATCCGCTGGTGTTCGCCGTCGGTGTGACCACGCTGCTGGGGGCCGCCGTCATCGCGACGCTGATGCCCGCACTGCGCGCGTCCCGCATGAACGTGGTGCGAGCGCTGCGGCACGAGTAGGCTGACGGACCCTTAGCCGCTGCGGGTCAAGGCTCGGCCCGCAGCGACCCAGGTGTTTGGCTCTTACCGCACCGGCTTCATGAACCGCTGAACGGCGTACTTGCCGATCTTCCGTCCATGTTCCACGCCCGCCTCGACGGCGTGCCTGAAGTGGATGCCGATGTAGATGCGCGACACCGCGTTCTCGTCAGCGGCTTGCGAGAAGCTCGTATACGAGCGGAGCACCGGGAACGGGTCCGCGCACGTGCGTCCGGCGCCGACCGTGGTGCTGCAGATGGTGAAGGAGACGTCATCGCTGCCGAAGACCTGTTTCAGGACTTCGGCCGCTACTCCGCCTTGCGTCGCGTGACCGGAGTCGTGATCCGGCATCGGATAGGTCCACTGCAGCGGGGTCCAGTCTTCCACCCCCCGGGTATGGGGATTGCCGTCCGTGTCGCCCAATCGGATGGCGGTGATCGGACGCCAGAACTTGTAGTGGTACTTCGTGTCCCACGACGCGATGTAGCCGTCAGCCATCGCGAGATTCAGCAACCCGAACAACCTCGCGTTCTCCCAGAGATCGAACCCCCGTCGCCGCGCGAGCGCGCGCGCCAGCCGATTCCAGGCGAGAGGCGAGCTCTCGATCCAGAACAGCCCGATTTCGGTCTGTTCGTCGGTCCGGGCGCTCCGGGTCGTGACGTCATCGCCGCCCAGCCGCTTGATCTCGTTGTAGGCCGCCGCGTACTTGCTGCTGCCCAGGTGATAGGGCGGGGGCGGCCTGAATTGTGAGCCGCGTTGGAGGACGAACGGCGTCACCTTGCCCCAATTGGGCGCGAACGCCAGCTGCGGCGCGTCTGGCGTGAAACGCCATTCCCCTGGCCTGGTCCCCTGGGGATAATCTTCATCCACCCACGGCGCATCGGAGCGGTCGCCGACCCGCACCGCGATGACTGCGGCCGCGGCAGCCTGCCCTACCGCCACGCCGCGGCTCTTGGGACCGCCGTCGGGTATGGCGGCGAGCGCGGCCGCATAGAAGGCATTGGCCTGTGCGATGCCGTTCGCAACACAGTCGGGCGATTCCGGCAGCCCGGGGATGACGGAGACGAGCACGTCGCGGGCGGCCGCGGCAACGGCGGCATCGGGAGAGGAGGATCTCCTCGCCTCCCCGTCGTAGACGTACGGGCGCGAACGCCGGTGGATCGCATTCACCGCGTCATGGATGGCGGCGTGCATCATGGCGTACATCCGGGATTCGGCAAGGCCGTTTCCGCTCGCGATCAGACAGGCCGCCTCGGCGGTCCTGGCGGCGTTCTGATTCCACCTGGTCACGGCGTCGGCGCTCACGGAGCTCGCCCCGAACAGGAGCAGCGACAGGGACAGACCGACCAGCGCGACAAGCCTGGTCTTCACGCGACCGCGTTCGAGTGCACAGGTCGAATTGCATGGCGTCATAGATCCTCCTTTGCTCGGTCGTCCGCGAAAACGGCCGTCGCGTGCGCGAGCGGCACGCCGTCACCGGGCGGAAGCGGCCGGCAATCTGGTGTGGACGGCCAGACTGCCCCGGCCTCCCGGTGCGGGCAATGACGAGCGGGTGATTTGGAAGTGAAAACCGGGTGACCGGCGATAACGTCCTCTTCTGGTAGGATTTAGCCCGCCGTGACGTCAAGGGGAGGCAGCCACGTGGCCACGACCCTCTCTCGCTCCCAGATTGTGCGGTTCGACGACTTCGAGCTGGACTTGCAGTCGGGAGAACTGTGCCACCACGGAAACCGGCTGCTGCTGCCCGATCAGCCGTTCCGGCTTCTGGCGATCCTCCTTCGTCAACGTGGGTCTCTGGTCACACGGGAAGATCTGCGTCACGAGTTGTGGCCGGAAGGCACCTTCGTCGATTTCGAACGGAGCCTGAATGCCGCGGTCAAGCGGCTGCGGGAGGCCCTCGGCGATTCGGCGTCGGCGCCCCGCTTCATCGAGACACTCCCCCGGCGCGGCTACCGGTTCATCGCGACAGTCGATGACAGCGACACCCCCGCGACAGCGGCCCCCCGACAGCGGCCCCCGCGACAGCGGCCCCCGCGGCCCCAGCCGTCGGGCCGATGCCAGCCGACCCGACCTCAGAGTCAGACGACTCCCCCGTCCCTGCCCTTCCGCCGCCGAAGAGCCGCACAGCCGGAGGCACCCTCGTTTTCGTCAGCGGTGCCATCGCGGCCCTGAGCGTGCTCGTGGCGATCGGCCTCACGGGCGGCAAGCCGGACGGCGCGGCGCCCGCTCCCGCGCACGGTCCCCGCCTCACCAGTCTCGGAACGGTCCGTCTCGCTGCACTGTCTCCCGACGGGCAGCATCTGGCCTACGTCCGGACCGATGACGTTCGTGAGAGCTTGTGGGTGCGAAAGATCGACGGCGACGCTCCCATCCAGCTGGTCGGGCCAATGGACGGTTTCTTCCGGTCGCTGACCTTTGGTCCGGACGGCTTCGTCTACTACACACTGCTTCGACCCGACTTGACGGACGTCCCGCTCCGCCGGGTTCCGGTCAGCGGCGGTGCACCCGAACGGGTGCTCCAGGCGTCAGGGGGCGTCTCATTCAGCCCCGACGGTTCGCGGTATGCCTATGTGTCGACGACGTCACTCGGGCTGCAGGAGAGCCGGATCGTCGTGACCGACACCCGCGGTGGCGCGTCGCGAGCGATCGCGGTGAAACGATCGCCCAACGCGTTCGTGAGGATCAAGCCGGCCTGGTCGCCGGACGGCGCGCAACTGGCGGTGGTCTCGACCAGTGATGCGGCACCGGTGGCACACGAGATCCTCATCATCGATCTCGGGGACGGCAGCGTGCGGAAGACGGTCAGTCCCGCTCGGCTGGCGGTCAGCGGCCTGCTCTGGCTCGCCGACCGAACGGGCCTCGTCATGTCCGCCAGCGGACACGGAACACAAACCCGCGGTCTCTGGCACCTGTCGCTGTCCTCAGGTGCGGTGCGGCCGCTCACGCACGATGTGAGCGACTACACACTGGCCGGCATCACCCACGATGGCCGATCGGTGGTGGCGGTGCGTGCTGACGTCACCCGAAGCCTCTGGGTTGCGGAAGTGTCCAGGCTGTCGGGAGCGCGACAGATTGCCGTCGACTCGGGCGAGCTGAGTGGTCTCGAAGGACTCTCGTGGGCCCCCGAGGGTCGACTCTTCTATGGCACCACCGAGTCCGGGAACGTCGACATCTGGAGTTACAACGCCGCGACTGACACCCGACGGCAGATCACTTCCGACCCGGCCGAAGAATTTCATCCCGCGGTATCGCCCGACGGCAGAACCATCGTTTTTGCCTCGACGGGAGCCGGGTCCGGCATCTGGGCCGTCTCGGCGGACGGCCAGGGGAGGCGGCGTCTCACCACGGGCAGTGACAGTCATCCCGCCTTCTTTCCGGATGGGGGTTCCGTGGCGTTCCAGCGGATGCCCGTCGACACCGTGCCGTTCACCGTTGAGCGGGTCGCGATCACCGGCGGCACGGTGACCCAGATCGGCGCGGCCCACACGATGCGTCCGGCCATTTCGCCGGACGGCCGATTCGTGGCGCACTACTGGATGACACCGGAGGTATGGCGGCTGGGTGTCACGCGGGTCGGCGAGTCCCTGCCGCTGCGCTCGCTCGCGCTCCGGCCGACGCATTCCGGACGGGTGGTCCGCTGGTCGCCTGACGGCGCGTCGCTCGCCTTCATCGACGGCGAGGGCGGAGCCTGGAACATCTGGACGCAGCCGCTCGACGGTGGTCCCGCGCGCAAGCTGACCCATTTCACCGAAGGCAGAATCGCCACCTTCGACTGGTCGCTGGATGGGTCGCGGCTGGCCTGGACCCGCATCAGCGATGTCCGCGACATTGTCATCGTGGACATCGGTCCGGCGCTCTCTCGCGGTAAGTAGCTAATGGACCGTATAGGTCCACTAGATCCGCAGCATCAGGGCCGTCGCGATGACCACCACGAACACTACCAGCCAGCCGATGGCGAAGCCGCCGAGATCCTCGCGGTACGCCTTCCAGCCCTGAGGGCCGGCCGCCCGGCGAAGGTGCAGCAGGTTGACCAGGAGCAGCGGCCGGCGCTGAGGTACGTCCGCCGGGGAGTCGCTGGACGTCTGGAGACGCTCGAACAGATCGTCGAGACGATTCTGAGGCTCGGGAGCCGTGAGCAGACTGACCACCACGAGTGCGATGCTGCCAATGGCCAGCGCGGCGGCGAAGACGTTCGGATCCCAATAATCCAGCCGCTGCCCTGTGGCGAAGTAGAGCGCGAAATTCGTCGCCAGCGACGCGAGCAGGCTGGCCAGGGCGCCCCACCGGTTCGCGCGCGGCCAGACTATGCCGCCGAGCACGCTGATCCCGACAAACGTGGCCAGCGTTTCGGTCAGCAGGAAGGTGTAGAGGACGCTTTCGATCAGGAAGATCGCGTAGAGCACCCCGAGCATCGTGATGACGAACCCGCTCGCCCTGCCGACCCAGAGGTAGTGCCCATCTTCGCGGCCGGGCGCGATCTGGCGCCGGTAGAGCCCTTCGGTGAACAACGCGCCGCTGTCGACCAGGAACGCCGAGCAGGTCGACATGTTGGCGGCGAGGATCGACGCAATCATCAGTCCCAGAGCGCCGGGAAACAGCAACTGACGGCAGGCGAAGCCGAACGCATTCTCCGGATCGCCGATCGCCGCGGCATCGGCATCTCCCTGGACGACCATGGCCGCGACAATCAGGCCGACCAGCGCCCACCCCACCGTGCACACGCGCTTGATCATGTTGCCGTAGAACATGCCCACCCGGCAGGTGCGCTCGTCCTTGCCGGTGCCGACCGCCGCCAGCTGGTGCGGCTGCGCCATGATCCCGACCAGCCCGTTGATCGTCAGCATCGCGATCATCCAGGGCCCGAGACCGGATGGCGTGGCGAGCGAGAGGCGGAAGGGCTCGAGGGACGCCTGGATGCCGTCGAGACCGCCGACCATCTGGAACCCCAGCGGAACGAGCATGAACGAGAGCGCGATGATCAGGAAGCCCTGGAACAAGTCGGTCCAGGCCGCCGCGACCAACCCTCCGACGAAGCTGTACAACATGAACATGACGGTCATCGCCACGACGATCTCGTTCGCGCCGACACCGCCGCCGGTCGCCTGGCTGATGACCTTGCCCGCGCCTTTCAGCATGCTGCCGGTGTTGATGATGAAGAAGCACAGCGCGAAGACGATGTAGATGGCGGCCATCCAGGGGCCGTACCGATCTTCGGTCAACTCCGCCATCGTGGTGCGGCGGATGCGCCGGAACACCGGGGCCATGAGCCAGTAGAACGGCGTGATGAAGAGGTTCTTCCACTGGAACCAGATCGCTGAGGCGCCGACGCTGTAGACCGCCCCGGCCAGCGCCACCGGCATCTCGGCGTGCGTGCCCACGCCGAAGCTCTGGCCCATCATGAGCCAGGGGCCAAACCGCCGCCCGCCGAGAAAGTACTCACCGGTCCGGCGAACCCGGTAGCCCGCCACCAGCCCAATCGCCGTGATGATGACGAAATACCCCCCGATGACCATCCAGTCGAGCGTCGCGATGTTCATGCCTTAGAGTCTCTTATGTCGTTGACCCTTCCGCCACTCCCCGGCCGAATCCGGACGAGCTGAGAAACTTGTCCGCCCGTGTCGATCCGAATCAATCTCACTCGACACCTATGTGAATATCCACAACCCGCGCGGCCGATGGGCCGCAAGCGAAAGGACAGGTCGATGAAGGTGATGGTGATTGTAAAGGCCACGGAGAACACTGAAGCGGGCGTCATGCCGAGCGAAGCGCTGCTCCGCGAGATGGGCGCGTTCAACGAGGAGCTCGTCAAGGCCGGCATCATGCTCGCGGGCGAAGGACTTCACCCGAGCACCAAGGGCAAACGCATCAGGTTCTCGGGCGGCAAGCGCTCCGTCGTCGACGGTCCGTTCCCCGAGACCAAGGAGCTCATCGCCGGCTATTGGATATGGCAGGTCCGGTCGATGGAGGAGGCGGTCGACTGGGCGCGCCGCTGTCCCGATCCGATGCCGGGCGAGGACGCCGAGCTCGAGATTCGCCCGATCTTCGAAGCGGAGGACTTCGGCCAGGAGTACACGCCCGAGCTTCGCGCGCAGGACGATCGGCTCCGCGAGCAGATCGAGCAACAGAAGAATCGCTAATCGCCGGGGGCTTCTGCAGGCTGCTGAAAGAGTGCCGCCGACAAGGGAGAAGGCACAAGGGAGAAGTTTCTGCTTTCCGGGTGAGTTCTCCCTTATCCCTTATCCCTTATCCCTTTCTCCCTTGACAGGCGGGGGCGCCTGTCAGCCCCCCGCGCACTACCGCCACTCACCCTGGAGCACGAAGGCCGCCCAGTAGTACGGCGCGCGCCAGCGTTGGCCGCGCCACATCGAGATTTGCGCGGCCCGCAGCGCCGCCGCCGGCGACTCGCCGTTCGCCAGCAGCCCCTGATAGAGGCGTTTCATCAGCATGGCGGTCGCCTGGTCTTCCACGTTCCAGAGACTGGCGACGACCCGGGACGTGCCGGCATACATGAATCCGCGCGCGAGGCCGATCAATCCCTCGCCGCGGATCTCCCGTCCAAGCGCGGTCTCGCACGCACTGAGCACCACGAGATCGGCCTCCAGTTTCAGGTTGTAGATGTCGAGCAGGCGGAGGAAGCCATCCTGCGGGCGGCCGCGCTCGTCGTACAACGACAGCACCAGGCCGGACAGCTCCGGGTGGGTGTTGTTCAGCAGCCCGTGCGTCGAGAAGTGCACGATGCCATAACCGGTCAAGTCGGCGGTCGTGGCGGTGGCTCGACTCGCCTGGAACCCGATCGCTTCGAGCCGGTCGCCGGGCTTCGTCAACGACGCGATCGTCTCCGCCTCGTCTCGGCTGAACCTCAAACGCCGAAACCTCGACAGGCCGATGTCCGCGCCCGATCGGCGTACATCCGCGGAGGGGACGTCCGGCCTCTCACCGAGCTGCCGCTGGGCGCCGGATGCGGGCGGACCCTTGCGGCCATTCAAACGTGGATCGTCGGCCGAGAAGACCGGGTCGGCGATGACTGCGATCTTCCTGAAGCGTGGCTCGATCTGACGGTGACCGCGAAGCACCGCCAGCGCGGAGGCCGAGGGGGACAGCACCACTTCGTGCTTCACGATCAGCGGCTCGGCGATCGCCGACGGGCCGGAAGCGGGATCGGGCAAGGCGGCGAAGGGGACGTACTGCAGCGCGCCATCAGCAACGATCAGCAGCCGCTTGTCTCCCAAGCGGTGTCTGGCGGGGCCAAGCAGCATCGCACTGAGCTCGCGAGCTGCGGCGTCCAATCCGGCGTCAGACGAGGCGACGCGACGCCGCCTGGCGCCCGGATCTTCTCCCGGGCGATCTTCGTTTCGGGCCGTGAGCAGACCGTAGAACGCCCTTGCCGCGCGCTCGATCTCGGCCCTGGGCGGCAGGCTATAGCTTTCCAGCGACGAGCGCGTCAGCAGCCACAGAAAGCTGCGCTCCGTCCCCAAGGCGTACTCGAGCAGCAGCGTGTCATCATCGAGAACCTGCGCCTGGACGGCCGCGGCATCGAGCGGCCGCGGCCGGGTCAAGTCGGCATAGCGCGGGCTGCGGGCGCGAATCTCAGCGTCGAGCTCCTGCAACTCCGTCAGGAGTCCATCCATCTCCCGCCTGGCGCGATCGGCATCCTGTGCGGTGTGCGCCCCGCTCAGCAGCTGTATCTGCCGTTCGGCCCGCGCCCGGATGCGATCCCGGAGATCCCGTTCGCGGTCGCGCAAGGCGTCGGCGATTCCCTGGCGGATCCCGCCCTGAGTTTCGAACAAGCCATCCAGCAGCGCGCGGGCCCGGGCCCGCTCGGCCACATGAAAGGCCCGGGCGGCATTGGTGGCTCCGGGGCGGTCTGCCTCGAGCTCCATGAGCGTGGCGATCACCAGCTCGTACATCTCGAGGCTGGCCGCGAACGAGGAGGCGCGCATCTCCTGGCTGACCAGCTTCGCCCGCAGCGACTCCACGATCTCCAGCGCCGCCTCGCCCGCCGCGAGCGCGTCCGCGGGATTCCCCCGCGCCCGGTGCACGCGAGCCAGGCCGGCGAGCGAGTCCGCTTCTCCACGCCGGTCCTGCACGTCGCGGCGAAGGGCCAGCGACTCGGTCAGCGCGGCGTGCGCATCGTCCAGCGCGCCGCGGCGAATCAGGATGGCCGCGATGTTGTTCAGGGTGGCCGCCTGGTTGCGTCGACTGCCGACGGCCTGTTGGAGCGACAGCGCCCGCCGGTACTGTTGCAGCGCCTCTTCCTCGTGCCCCTGCCGCATCAGGATGACGCCGATCGCGTTCAGCGTCTCGCTCTCGCCCAGCCGATCTCCCGCGGTTCGCTGCAGCGCCAGGGCCTGTTCGTACGAGGCCAGCGCCGACGGCAGATCGCCGAGATCGCGCGAGGCAGCACCGCGATTGCCGAGAATCCGCGCTTCGACGCGGCGGTTGCCGCTCGCGCGCGCGACGATCAGCGCCTCCTCGAAGAGCTCGAGCGCCTCGCGGCTTTGACCGGTGTTGTTGTAGACCAGGCCGATGTTGCTGAGCGTCAGGCTTTCTCTCAACCGGTCGCCGGTCTTGCGCTGTGCGGGCAGCGCCTGGCGGAAATAGTCGAGCGCCTTCTGGTGATCGCTCCAGAGCGCGAACACCTCTCCCATGTTCGACAGGAGCAGCGCTTCTTCCTGGGCATTGGCTTCGGTGCGCCGCAGCGCCAGCGCCTTGGCGTAGTAGTCCAGGGCCTGTTGATTCTCGCCGAGAAGGTAGCCGAGCGCGCCGAGGTTGGTCAGGGTCTGTGCCTCGCCCGGGCCGTCACCAGCCCGGCGCCGCAGTTCGAGCGCGTGCTGGTAGCGATCCCGCGCGTGCCCGTAGTCGCTCAACAGGCGGTAGGCATATCCAAGGTCGTTCTCGGCGGCCGCCTCCTCCGCCACCTCCCCCACCGATCGCCACAGACCGCTCGACCGCTCGTACTGCTCGAGCGCGCGCCGCAACGAATCGCCGGTCCCCTTGAGTCTCAGTTGGATCCCGGACAAATACGCCGTCTGGGCCTCGATGCGCCGGCGGTCGTCCGCGTCCGCCACCCGCAACTCCCGAACCTCGAGGCGGTAGCGCCCGGACGGAACTGACTTTTCGAGCGATCGCACCTCCACCCGGTAGGACGCCGGCGCCGGAGCAATCAACCGTGCCCGTTCGCTTCCGTACTTCCCGGTTGGGCCGTCCACCTCGATCAACGTGGTGCCGTCTGGAGCGCGGACCGTGACGACCACATCAATCCCCTGCTGCAGCACCGCCAGCGACAGGTACTCCTCGGCGGCCAGATCGACGACGTACGAATGGCCTTCGCCGGCAGCGAGGGGAGCCTCGGTGGCGGCTGCCGTGGTCAGCCGCGCCCGCGGCGGGTCACTCTGGCGGGTCGAGACCTCACTCACACCGCCAATGAGCGCAGCCACAAACGCGAGGCCGTACGTCTTCCTCGTCACTTCTTCACCACGTCGAAGTAGTACCGGGCGGTTTCGTCGAACTGACGGCCGTCAGCCGTGCTGAAGAGGACGACCTCGTACTCGCCGTCTCGGAGAATGGCAGCGGGGAGCGTCACCGGGACCGCCGCGGTCGTAGCCGGACGGGGGGCCGAACGCAGGATGTCCTGGATCCAGAGCACTCGCGCCTGGACGTCGCGGAGCTCGGCTCTGAAGCGGCCGGCGTCGATGCCCGGCTCGAGGTCGAGCAGAAGGCGAACTTCCTGCGTCGACGGAGGCACGAGCAGCCGCGCCGGCGCACGGGCGCTGCGCAAGAGTCCCGACGACAGCGCGAAGGCGACGACACGGCCTGGCGCGGCCTGAGCGGCTTCGCTGGCTGCCCGGCCGGCGCGTTCGCGGTTCAGCTCGCTGGTCACGGCCGCGGTCCGCTGCTCGAGCTCGGCGACGCGCTGGCGGTCGGCCTCACGCTGCTGGCGAAGCGCGGCGTTGTCGGACTGGAGACTGAGGAGCGATGCACGCAGCTCGTTCGCCCGCCAGCTCACGAACGCGATGCCCGCGACCAGGACCAGCCCGGCAGCCGCGAACGCGACCTGGAATTCGGGACGGCGCCAGACCAGCCCCCACCAGGATGTGCGACGGCTCGGGCTTGCCAGCGGTTGCCGCGGCGCCCGCCGCCGGGGCCGGCCCGTCCGACAGCGCGCTCGTCAGGGCCCTCGCGAACAACACCCGGTCGCGCCGCGGCGGCTCTGCGTAGGCCCTATCGAAGCGGTCGCGATCCTCGCCGGTGAGCTGCCCACGCACGCGGCGTCCGATCAGCTCTTCCTCGACGGCGCAGAGCCGCTCGAAGACCTCGCCGCCGCCGAACAGGTGCTCCTCGACGCGCGCCTTCTCCGCGTCAGAGCACGCGCCCATCAGGTAACGAGCGAGGAGGGCATCATCAGGATCACCAGTCATGGCGGTGGCCTGATCGGAAGTGTCGGTCATCGCGGTTTCATTTCAAGGACGCCGTCCTGGCGCACGCAGCCGGCCACGCAACCCTGCAGCCGGTCGCTCAGCCGAAAGGCGCGAATCCGCAGCGCGTTCATGCCAATCCCTAGAGATTGCGCCAGCTGCTTGCGGCGGTCGATCTTCTCACTGCCCTCGCCCCGGTAGTACTCACGGACCAGGTCCTGCTGCCGGGCCGGCAGCGTGTCCAGGCAGCGGCGCAAGCAGCCGACGCGCTGCTCGACGTCCTCGTCGGCGGCGGCCGGCACGGCGCGATGGAACTCCTCCGAGGCGGTCCGCTCCTTCGCCTGGCGCTTCAGGACCTCGAGAAGAACGAGCCTCGCCACGCCGTAGCAGTAGGTGCCCGCGTCACGGACCTCTTCCCCCTCGTCTATCCGGCGAATGACCCGGTTGATGGTCTCGTCCGCCGGCTCTTCGGGAAACACGCAGCCGCGCCACTCGAAAAATCTCGTGAGCTTCGCCCGGACCTGCTCGTACCGCTCGGCGGCCACGCCGGGATCCGGATCGAGCAGCGTGAGAAACCGCTCGAACGCGAGCCGTGAAAGCTGCCAACGAGGTCGTGGAATGGGGAGTTCGCTCACCTGCCAGGGGTCCCGGACCGGGGATTGTACTCGCGAAGTTTATCAATTCCCTCGCGAGAAGCGGCGATCTCGGCTTCGAGACGGAGGAGGTCTATCGAGGTACCGGATCTCAAAAACGGAGCAACGAAGCCAACGAAGGGAACGAAAAAGAAAACTAATTCTTCTTTTCCGGTTCCTCCGTTTTCTCCGTTGCTCCGTTTTTGAGATCCGGTACCGCCGTCACCTCCGTCGCCTCCCGTGCCTGAAATGCCCTGCCGGTTCCCGCCACTAGGGGACAGAACACGCAGTCAGAGCCTCTGACATGCGACTCCCGGAGGGCAGCAATGAGGATGCACGTCGTCAGGTACGGTCACGGAGCGCGCGCAATTATCGTGGGCGGTGTCGCCTGCTTACTCGTGGCACTCGGGTCGGCTTCCGCCGGGGCCCAGGTGCGGGGCGATTTCAATGGTGATCTCATCGGCGATCTGGCGATCGGCGCGCCGAACGAAGGCATCGTGGCGAACCGGGTGGTTGGAGGCGTCATCACCCCGACGAACATCGCGTCCGCCGGCTCGGTCACGGTGATCTTCGGGACCGCCGCCAACGGGCTGTCGACCGGCGCGGCCGCGCCGGCGCCGCAATTGATTCATCAGGACGTGAGCGGCGTACTCGATAGCGTCGAGACCAACGACCAGTTCGGCGCGGCGCTCGCGGCCGGCGACTTCAACGGTGACGGCTTCGCCGATTTGGCGGTCTCCGTGCCCGGCGACAACGCGGTCCAGATCTTCCAGGGCGGCCCAGCCGGCCTCGACCTGGTCAACGACCGGATGATCCTGGGCACCAGTTTCGTCGACAATCAGGGCCTGCCGTTGACGCTGAAGGCCGGCCTCGCACGCGGGAATTTCAACGGCGACGCCTTCGACGATCTGGCCATCGAGGCGAGCGAGCCCGAGGGGATCGGCGCCCGGGCCAACGTCGTCGTGATGCTGGGGTCGCAGCAGTTTGGCTTGCAGTCGACCGGACTCGACATTTTCGTGTTCAATAATGCCAATCAGGGCGGGGAAACCGCATCCGCGAATGTCGAGATGACGCTCGCGGCCGGAGACTTCTCCGGCGATGGCGCCGACGACCTCGCGGTCGGGCTGCCACTGGCCGACGTCGTTGGGTCCAACGGGCAGTCCGTGCTCGACGGCGGCACCGTCACGATCCTGCAGGGCATCGCCGGCCCGGTGCAGACGGGCGGACTCGTCCTTGCCGGTGCCACCGGCCTGACCGAGCTGAACGCGAACTCCATTCCGTTACCAGGCGAGCACTTCGGCGCCACGCTAGCGGTCGGCGACTTCGATGGCGACGGCCTTGCCGACCTCGCGGTGGGCGCGCCGGAGGAGGACGTGCCGACCGTCAGCGGCACGACGTTCCTGGATGCGGGCCTGGTCGCGGTGTTCTCGCGTGGGACCGCGCTGCACGCCTTCTACAATGAGACGCCTCTCGGCCAGAGTCCGCAGAACGCCGAACGCTTCGGCGCGGCCCTGGCCGCCGGGGACTTCAATGGCGACGGCGCCGACGACCTGGTGATCGGCGCCCCGGGCGAGGTGGTCAACGGGGTGGCCGGTGCGGGAGCGGCGACGGTGCTCTTCGGGATCCTCAACGTCGGACTGCCGAGGCCGGCGCAGGCGGGTCTTCCGGCCATCACTGGGACCGTCCGGCAGTTCACCCAGGCGACAACGGACATCACCGACGATCCTGAAGCCGGCGACCACTTCGGCGCATCGCTCACGGCCGTGAACCTTGGCAGGACCAATCACGCCGACCTGGTGATTGGCGTCCCCGACGAAGATATCTTCGTCATCATCGGGGGCGATCCTTTCGACGGACTGGAATCCGAGACCCGGAACGACGCCGGTGCGGTGCACGTGCTCTACGGCTCGGCGACTGGCCTGCAGGCGGCCGGCAGCCAGCGGTGGACACAGAACTCGTCGAATGTTCCCGATGGTGTGGAGGCCGGCGATCGATTCGGATCGGTCTTCAACTGAGCCGGCCGCCGACGAGTCGTCGAGGCGACGTGTTGGAGGGCGGGGTCTTCGGACCCCCGCCCTGTCCTTCTTACTTCGTGCCCGCGCTGCCAACCGCCGCCACGACATCCGCCTTCGTCAGCGGCCGATCCGGATTCGGCGGGTGGGCCGGCATCCAGGTGTTGTAATCGAGCTTGAGCCGATCGACGACGCCAGCCACCGCCTTGAGCACGCTCAACTGCACCGGGTTGGGATTCACGACCGTGATATCCGCCGTGTACAAGACTTTCTCGACCGGCAGGTAGACCACCAGCATGCCGTTGCTGTGTTCGTTGGGCACCTGGTGCAACTCCACGACCTTGCCGTTGGCGCCCTTCCGCACGTCACGTTCGCCGACCGCGCGAACGACATCGGTCCGGCGGGTCGTCACCTTCGCAAGGCTGTCGCCGATGAGCGTGCGCGGACCGGACAGGAGCCGCTCGAGGACCGCCTCGTTGTTCCGATGCGTGAGGATCGTTGCGCCCTCCGCGACCGCCGCGCCGAGCCCGCCCGCGTGATCGAAATGCGCATGCGAGTTGACGACGAACCGGATCGGCTTGTTGGGAATCGCCTGCTTGGCGGCGGCCATCACCGCGGTGCCACGCGGCATCGTTCTGACCGCTCTCCACCACCAGGATGTGATCGCCCATGTCGACGGCGACCGATGCGTAGTTGCCGCCGATCTTGAACACCCCGTCGCCGATCTTTTCCACCGGCGGCGGTCCGGCGGCCGCCGCCGGAGCGGCGGGCGGGGGCGCTGGCGCGCCGCCGGCCGGCGGCGGCACCGTCAGCAGCTCGGCGAGGTTGCCTGGATTGGGTGTGGCCGACGTGATGCTGGCGTCGAAGGTCTGCATCCCGGACTGGCGCTGGACGATGCGCGCCGGGACCTGGACGCCGTTCATCGTCTGATAGTTCGAAAACTCGAACTCGACCGGCAGGTCGCCAACCACCGCATTCTCGACCCGCGTTTCCACTTTCGCCACGCGATTCTGGCCGTCGATGTAGCCCGTGACGGTGTAGGTCTGCCCCGACGGTGACTTGTAGTTCGCCGGCGTGAACGAGACGACCTGCTGGCCGCCCTGCTTCCGCACGGTGGCGTTGTTGGCGGCCGCCCCCTTCAGGAAGCCCCACGGCGTGGTCCAGATGTTGAGCGCCTGCGTCCAGTTGGCGCCGGCCTGCGTCCCGGTGATGTTCTGGTTGAACACGCCTGGCGCCGGCGGCGGCGCGCCCGGCACCGTCGGCGGCTGCGTGGGTCCGGTCGCGCGGGACACCAGCGCACTCGGGTCCTTGGCCGGTCCCAGGCTGAGGGTGCGGGTGTATTGAGTGATCTGCGTGACGTTGACGGGGCCCATCGGCTCGCCGATGTCCTTGCTCTGGCCGAAGGCACCGTTTCGTGCGGTGCCCGAGTAGGTGATCGATGTCAGCGTGTCGGCGCCCATTGCCTTCGATGCCGCGGCAACGACCGACGCCGCATCCTGGGCGGCGGCGGCCGTCGATAGGGTGGTCAGTAAGAACGCTGCCGAGGCAACCCTTCCGATGCGCATACCTGCCCTCCTGATCGACCATTGGGGCGAAAGTGCCCGGTGGCCCGTGGTGGAACCCGGCCGACAGCATATCGCTGCCTGAGGCGGTCCGCCTACGCGGTCAGTTCGTCCATCAGCGGCAGGCCGTGCTGGCGGCGGGACTCGTTGCCGTCGAACGCCGCGGAGATCTTGTACAACTCGAATCGACCGTCGCTGGCGGTGGCCGCCACCCGGCGCAGCAGCGCCTGGCGCTGGCGGGCCGGCATCGGACGGAAGCCTTGCGCGATCGCCAGATTCTGCCGAAGCACCCGCATCGTGTCGATGCCGCTGACCAGAGTGGCGATGGGCAGGCTCAGGGCGTAGCGAATGGCCTCCTGCGGCGTCACCGCCCTGGCCTTGACCGCGCGGGCGTCGCCGCCAAGGCTCTTCATCCCGATCGCCGCGATCCCGCGCCGGTTCAATTCGGGCAGCACGCGCTGCTCGAAGCTCCGAAACGACGCATCGAAGCAGTTGAGCGGCAATTGACAGGAATCCCACGGGTAGTCGTGCGCCAGCATCTGCAGGTGGAGATCCGGATCTTTGTGCCCGGTGAACCCCACGAACCTGACCTTTCCCTGCTGGCGTGCCTTGTCGAGCGCCTCCACCGCGCCTCCCTTCGCGAAGTACTTCGCCGGCTCGTCGTCGAAGATCACTTCGTGGATCTGCCAGAGATCCAGATAGTCGGTCTTCAAGCGCCGGAGCGAGTCCTCGAGCTGCCGCATGGCGGTGCGGGCATCGCGCCCGTGGACGCAGGCCTTGGTCATCAGGAAGACCTGGTCGCGGCGTCCGACCAGCGCCTTGCCCATGCGCGACTCGCTCACGCCCTCGTTGTAGTCCCACGCGTTGTCCATGAAGGTGATCCCGCCGTCGATGGCAGCATGGACGAGCCGGGTCGCCTCCCGCTCCGACTTCGGCAGGCCGAGGTGCCAGCCGCCGAGCGCCAGAATCGAGACCGGGATGCCCGTTCGTCCGAACGGGCGCGTGGGTACTTCAACTGTCGACTTTGCCATGTCACCTCCGAAACATCTGGAACGCATCCACGCTGACGGTTCGACGCCGGTTCGCGGCTACTCCTGCCGCAGCGCGGTCATCGGGTCGACGCGCGACGCGCGCCATGCGGGCACGAAGCACGCCGCCAGCGCGACCGCGAGGAAGAGCGCGGCCACCGCCAGGAGGCTCGGCGCGTCGACGGGACTGACCTGAAACAGCATCGCCCGCATGAATCGCGACAGCCACATGGCGCCGCCGAGGCCCAGAACGATGCCGACGATGACGGGCACCGTTCCGGCGCGGATCACCATCCGCACGAGATCCGACGGCGACGCGCCGAGCGCGGCGCGGATGCCGAGCTCCTGGGTCCGCTTCGCGGTGACGAACGACAGCACGCCGTAGATTCCCGCGCAGGCCAGCAGCATCGCGAGCAGCGCGAAGCCGCCGAGCAGGTAGGTCGGCAGCCGTCGTCCGACCATCGAATCCGCCTTGAGCCGGCTCACCGTCATCGGGCGATCGAGCACCTGATACTTGTTCACGCGCTGCACCGCGTGTTGAATCGATTTGATGAGCATCGCCGGATCGCCGCTGCCCCTCGCGACCAGGCCGAGGCCGACGACCGGACTCTGGGCGAAGCTGGCATAGGCCCCGACGTCGGTCGGGTTCTCCAGCCCGCTGGCTTTCTCGTCGACCACGACGCCGACGATCTCCCAGGCGGTCATCGGGCCCAGTCCGCGCCGGGATGGAAGAATCCGCTCGACCAGGATCCGGCTGCCGATCGGGTCCCGGTTCGGCAGATACCGTCGAACGAACGACTCGTTGACCACCACGACCGGCACCGATCCCGCGGAATCGCGATCGTCGAACAGCCGGCCAGCCACCAGCCGAAGACCCAGGGTTCGGAAATATCCAGGCGTGATGATCTTGAAGCCCGTCCCGACGATTTCATCCGGCTGCTCCGGCATGCGGAACGGCATCCCATCGCCCCACCCGCGAAGCGGAATCGCGCTGGCCACCGCCGTGTCCTGCACGCCTGGCACCGCGCGCACCTCGTCGAGCACCTGCCGGATGTATTGCGTCAACGCCACGGGTTCGGGATTACGCTCGTTCGGCAGCGGCAGATACGCGGCCACGATGCCTTCCGTGTCGTAGCCCGTGTCGACGTCCATCACGCGGTGGAAGCTGCGCATCAGCAGCCCGGCGCCGGCGAGCAGGATGAACGCGGCCGTCACCTGCGCCGCGACGAATGCGTGGCGAACGTAAACGTCGCGCCGCCCCGCCGAGCTCGTCCGTCCGCCTTCCTTCATGGCTTCGGCGGCGTCGCGCCTCGACGCCCGGAGCGCGGGGGTCAAGCCGAAGACCACACTCGTCAGGATCGTGACGAGGGCCAGGAACGCCAGCACCCGGCCGTCCATGCCGACATTGGCCTCCGCGGGAAAATAGAACGGCGGCAGCAGGGCCTGAATCCATCGCAGCAGGCCGTAGCCGAGCGCGACCCCGAGCAGGCCGCCAAAGACCGAGAGCATCAGGCTCTCGGTCAGCAGCATCCGCACCAGGCGCATGCGATTGGCGCCGAGCGCGAGCCGCAGCGCGATTTCACGCGAGCGCAGCGTCCCTCGGGCGGTCAGCATGTTCGCGAGATTGGCGCATCCGATCAGCAGGACGGCGACCACCGCTGCCATCAGCACCTGCAGGGACAGTTGCAGCTGCGGCCCGACGACGCGATCGATGTAGCGGTCGACGGTCGCGCTCCAGCCCTTCTTGACGTCGGGATAGCGAGTGGCGATGCCTTCCGCGATCGAGCGCATCTCGGCCTGCGCCTGCTCGAAGGAAACGCCGCGCTTCAGTCGGGCGACCGCGCTCAGATAGTGATAGTCCCGGGCCACCTGCGCCGGAAACGCCAGCGGAATCCACAGATCGGCCGACCGGCGATCGAACTCACTGTTCCCAGGCAGCACTCCGACGACGGTATACGGATCGCCATTCAGCAGGATGTCGCGGCCGACGATGGTCGCATCGGCGCCGAACAGGTTCAGCCACAGCCGATGGCTGATCACCGTGACCTTGTCGCGCCCCGGCTGATCCTCGTCCGAGATGAACGTGCGTCCGAGCGCGGCCTTGGTGCCGAACACGTCGAAGTACGGCGCGGAGACGACCGTCACCCGCAGCAAGCGAGGCTCGCCGCCGCCCGAGCCGCCGGCCCCACTCGCGGCATAGCTCATCGCCGCGCCGGTCTGCGCCGCCATCGCCTCGAACGATTGGCTCTGTTTCGTCCAGTCGATGTAGTTCGCCGCCGAGATGCCGTTGCGCAACCCGCGCGGCGGCCGTTCCCACAACTGCACGATGCGCTCGGGCTCGGGATAGCCCAACGACTTGAGCAGCACGCCGTCCACCAGGCTGAAGATGGCGGCGTTCGCCCCCAGCCCCAGGGCGATGGTCAAGGTCGCGAAGAACGTGAATCCCGGACTCCGCTTGACCATGCGCCAGGCATAGCGGAAATCCTGCCGCGCCGCATCGAGGCTCGCCCGCATGTGATGACTCTCCGTTTACCGCTCAGAAGCTCAGCGCCTTCAGATAGTCGTAGCTCGCCTTCAGGCTCGCGTACGGATCCTTCGGGACGTCGTGCTCCACGAAGTAGTGCTTGATTCCCGCCTGGCTGCTGCGAGCGAAGATGCGCTTCCAGTCGACGATGTCGTTGGTGCCGACGTCGGTGAGGTCGGGCATGATCGACTGAATCGGCGCCGCGGCGCCGGCGTCCGGCTTCTTCGCCAGTCCTTTCACGTGCACCAGCGGGAACCGCCCCGGATACCGCTTGAAGTACTCGAGCGGATCCTTCCCCGCCGCGGCGATCCAGCAGAGATCGAGCTCCATCTTGACCAGCGCGGGATCGCACTGCTCGAGCAGCAGCTCGTACGGCAGCTTGCCGTCGACCGGCGCGAACTCGAAATGATGATTGTGGTAGGCGAACTGGATGCCGGCCTTCTTGCTCGCCTCCCCCGCCCGGTTGAACGTCTCGGCGACCCGCTTCCAGATGTCCGGCTCCTTGCGCACCGTCTCGTCGATCCACGGGTTGACCAGGAACTGATGCCCGATGGTCCGGGCCGACTCGAGGACGGCCGGCAGCTTGTCGGCGGCCAGGCTCGGATAGTCGACGTGGGTCGCCGGCGCGGTCAATCCGTTCTGCTTCAGCGCGTCACGCACCTGCCCGGGTGTGCGCTTGAAGTAGCCGGCGAACTCGACTTCCTTGTAGCCGATCGCCGCCACCTTCGCGAGCGTGCCGTCGAAGTCCTTCTCCATCTCGGAGCGGACGGTGTAGAGCTGCATTCCGATGCGGTCCAACTTCTTCGCCTCCAGCCGGACGCCGGCCACACAGGCCGCGCCCAGGGTCCCGATGAACGCGCGACGATCGAGCATGGGTGCTCTCCTCAGGGGATGAACGGACTCGACGCCACCGGCGCCGGGCAATCGGGCGATTATAGCGTTCGGGGGGCGGGGCCGCGGCACTCGCGCGGGCCTTCGACCGTGACGGTTGTCCGGCGTCATGTGCGCGAATCGCCAACGCGATCTTCGCGACAAGCGGCTCACCCCCCCTGCTTTCAACGGCAACAGGGGTTAGTCGCGGGGCCCGTCTTAACAGGAGGTAAGGAGGACAGGAGGAATACATTTTCGTTTTATCCTGAACTCCTGAACTCCTGTAATGGCAGGCGCCGCTATCGTGCCGGTTGCTGCTCGAGCCAGCTGACCACAGGGGGCCGACTCAGCGGCCTCCGAACCACGAAAGCCACGCGCACAATCAGTACGAGGCGGAATTGTTCTTCGGAACCGTCCACCGTTCGAGAACGATCGCCGCTCTACCGAACCTCCTCGGTCTGGACCGAGTCAGGACGTGTCTTGCATTGGAGCCTGAACGCGCAGCGGCGGGGGCATTGAGCTCGCGCCGGGTCGGCGATGGCTGGCGCCCGCGGATCCCTGAAATCTCCAAGCAGCCGCGCCGCATTGTACCGATCCGCACGAATCTGCCCCCGCAGGCTCCAGCGGCCGCAACGACGAAATCGGGTCCGGAACTGACAATACCGTAGGTGATGTGCTGACCTCACGTCGGGTTTCGCTCCGCTGCCGACCGCGAACGGATGGCTTGCCTCTTGCGGATCCCTCGCCGGACCCCAATGCGAATTCATTGCTCTCTCGCGCTGCTTCTGATCGTCTGTCTACCGGTTCGAGCAGCAGGCGGACAGCAGCCCCCGTCGGCGTCTCTTCAGGAAGCGGAGCGCGCATTCGCCGACGCGCTCGCCAATCACGACCGTGGCGCGTTTCGGCGATGTTCGCGCCCGATGCCGAGTCCACGCTCAAACGGGATTGAGACCTTGCGCGCCGGCACCTACTCCCTTAGCTGGCGTCTCCTCGATGGACGCTGGTTCACCTGAGCATCCGGAAACGGCGCCGACGGGCCGCGGACAGCGGCATCGGACCCTTTCGGTTCGGCATGACCCGCGACGAGGTGAGACGGGTCCCCGACTGCGAGCCATACACTCAGGTCGCCGTCACAGGCGGCCTGGAGTGTCCCCATTACCGATTCGACGATCGCGAGATGAACATCTCGTTCATCTTTGCCGGGGAGCACCTGCGGCGCATCCAGTTGTGGTACTACGAGGGGGAGTCGAGCGTTGAGGCTCACGAGGCCGTCGGTCGCATCCTCGCCTTGCTCCAACGGACAACGGGCGGCGCCACTATCAGCACGCGCCCGGACGTTCCGGTCACCCCGGACGGCGTCATCAGCGCGATCAACGGTGCGCCGCCTCCGCGCGCAGGTCAGATCGTGCAGCTCGAGGTCTGCGGGCGATCTGGTGGCCGATCGGATGTCTGGTTCGCGCGCGTCGGGCGCCATGAGCACGGGTACCTCGTGATGCTGTTTGCCGAGGCGGCGGGCCGCTAGTGGTGATCGCTCTCGCTGGCGTGTGGCCTCGGCGTATGCTGGTGATCCGAATGTGCCTCCGCGATCTCGCGCTCGTCGTCGTGCTGGTGCTCGGCGCTGATGCCGTCACTCTCGGCGCCAGCCAGGAGACGACGCACGCCAAGGGCGTTACTCCTCTTCGCAATGCTCAGCAGGATTTCGACATGCCTCGTCTCGTCGCCGACATCCGGACGGCCGTCGCGGTCCGGATGCCGACGGTCTCTTTCGCTCGAAGCGGAGCGGTGGGGCCATCAGATCTCGCGCTGTCCTGGCACGACGGCCAGCGTCGCCTCCAGCTCGGGTGCACTCGGTACGGCTCTGCCGAGGACGCGATCCGGAGTCTGCGGGGCCTTCGCATGATAATCAGCGCCGGGGTTCCTGATCCGGTGGCGGATGTCGCCGACGAGGCGTATCACCTGGAGGCCTTTGGGTCGGCGGATTACTTCGCCCGTGGTTCGTTCGTCTGCCAAGTGACCGGCCCCAACGCAACCACAACACGCACCTTGACCGAGATCGTCGTCGAGAACGCCGACAAAATACTGAGCGGGGCACGTCAGTGAGAGCCGGTTGCAGGGGCACGACGACATTGCTGGTCGCCGTCGGCTATCGAATGGAACGACGCGACGTGGACACCCGTTCGGAAGTGAGGCAGCGGCCTCTTCGAAAGTCATGTGTGCCGGGCCTTAGCCTCCCATCGATCCAACGATAGCCGTCAGCCTTACCGGTCGCGACACTCTTATCGTCGTCCCGGCCGCGTTCTGCAGCACCACGTCACTCAAGGTCACGGTCGCGCGGCGGAGGTGTGGGGAGCGCGCTCGGATCCCTGGAGGGGACAACTCGATTGTGATCGTGCCAGCCACCGCGCTCCACTTCTCGGGCCCAATCCACCCTGGCGCCTGCGGCATCCCCACGTCCGAACAGAAGGTGAACCGCGGCATAGGTTGGGCGTAAACGTACGCCTCGACGGCGATGTTCACGGGGGCGCGCGATCTGGAACGTCGCGGGCAACGTCGAGAGGCTCAGTTGCCGGGCTTGGACGTAAACGGTCAAAGCCTCAGAACGGTCGGCTGTCCATCCATACACCTGGAGGTTCCCGCACCCGTCAGCGTCGACGTAGGTCATCGCCGGCTGCCGGTTCACGTCGTAGCGACGACTCCAGTCGATCCCTTTCATCGCTGTGGCCCGCGCCTGCGCCGTGTCGCGCACTTCGCGCCGTTCGGCATCTGACTCAATCCGTTCCGCTGCGACGTGCGGCCCCTTCAGGACGGCCCCTTCGGGACGGCCCATTCGGGATGGCCGGCATCGTCGACCCGTAGTTCGGCGTATTGACTCACGTCGAAGGCGTTCCGCGCGGGGGGCGTCTCAGTGAAAGCACGCCCGAGAAGCTGCGTCGCGCGCAAGACCTGCTCCGGCATTCAGTGCCGTCCGGCGACATCGCGACGGTGCTCGACCGCGCGGTGGATCTGCTCCTGGCGGACCTCGAGCGGCTCAAGTTCGCACAGACGAGCCAGCCACACCGCGGCGCGCAGACGAGACCCGGATCGCGCCATATCCCCGCGGCAGTCCGCCGGGCCGTCTCGGAGACGCGATCGGGGTGCATGCTCGTTCGAGCGCGGGGGCCGGCGATGCGGTGAGACGGCCTTCGTCGAGTTTCACCACGTCCGTCCATACGCCGACGGAGGTGACGCGACGGTGGACAACATCGAGCTGCGCTGTCGCGCACAATCAGTACGAGGCGGAGTTGTTCTTCGGAGAACCGTCCACCGCTCGAGAAGGATCGGCCCTCTACCGAACGGACGTCTGGACCGAGTCAGACGTGTATTGCGTTGGAGCCTGAACGCGCAGCAGCGGCAGGATCGAGTTAGCCCCGAGTCGGCGAGGGCTGACGCGGCTGCGCCCGGCTGCCGTGCCTCGCACACTGCGCGCGGCCGCCCAACGACGGACGAAGGCCGCGACGACAGCGGCAAGTGGTTAGCGCTGATCTGCTTTCGACTTGCTGCAGCAGCTCGCGGGCCTGTGGATAGTCCCCGTCTCCCGCGGCGGCCCGAAGCAGCATGACCGCACGGCGCGAAGCGCGCGCCCCGCCTCTGTCGAGCTCGGCGACAGCGCAGTGATAGAGAGCTTCCTCCCTGCCGTACTCGGTGGTCCACCGCGAGCGCGCGGCACGACGGTAGGCGCTCGCCGCGCCCGCCAGGTCCCGCCGCACTCCCAGTCCGTAGTGCAAGCAGTACCCGACTTCGAGCCATGCGTCGCCGTCCTGGCCGCGCGCACAGCGCTGCCACCACTTGAACGCCAGGCGCCTGCGCCCCAGCGCGCGATAGGCGGCCGCGAGGTTCTCCCTCGCAACGCCCTCGCCGGCTCGGGCGCGGGACCTGAGGGCGTCGACCTCGTCGAGGAGGCGCCGGCGGACAGCTGCGGTGAGAACCAGAGACCGCATGTGGTGTCTTACTGCCTGATTGCCAGCAGCGGGTCTATTCGCGAGGCGTGGCGTGCGGGCAGGTAGGTGGCCAGCAACGTCACAGTCGCCAGCAGCACGGCTGCGCCCGCAAAGGCGATCGGATCGTTCGGCCTCACGCCGTAGAGGAAGCTTCCAACGAGGCGTGTGCCCGCCAGCGCCCCGCCCAACCCGAGCAAGAGACCGATCGTCATGATGGCCGTGCCTTCGACCATCACGAGACGCCGAACGTCGCTGCCCTGCGCGCCCAGTGCCATCCGGATACCAATCTCGTGCATACGGCGCTTCACGGCGTAGGCCATCACGCCATACAAACCCACCGCCGCGAGCAACAGCGCCAGCAGGCCGAACGTCGTGAGCAGCGCGGCCGCCAGCCGCGATGTGTAGAGCGACCTCGTCTTCTGCTCCTCCAACGTCCTGGTGTTGTAGAGCGGCAGGCTTCGATCGAGCGCCTGCACCTCACGCCGCACGGCCGCCAGCATCGCCGCTGGCTCGCCGGTGGTGCGCACGTGCAGCGTCATGTCGCCTCGATAACTCTGGAAGAACGGGGTGAACACCGCTGGACGCACTTCCTCGGTCAGCCTGCGATATTTACTGTCCTTGACCACGCCGACGACGACTCTGGTCGAATCGTATGGCGGGCGCCCGATGATGACGCGCCGGCCAAGCGCACTCTGGCCGGGCCAGAAGCGGCGCGCCGCCGTCTGGTTGATGATGGCGACCGGCAACGTGGTGGTCGTGTCCGTTGGGCCGAACTCACGTCCTTCGAGCAGCGGGATCTGCATCACGCCGAAGTAGTCGGGTCCGATCTGGTTGAAATCGGAGCCCAGGTCCTCGCCGGGCCTGGGGGCGTAGCCGTCCGCCCGCATCGTCGCGCCGAACCCGTCGCCCAGCGCGATTTGCGTCGCGAGGCTCACCGCTTCCACTCCGGACAAACGCTGGACCCGTTCGAGGAGGTCGGAGTAGAACTGCAGGCCGCGCTCCCGGTTGTAGCCGCTCAAGCCCACGTCGACCGACATGACGAGCACCTTCGCGGGATCGAAGCCGGTGTCAATCGCGGACAGGTTGCGCAGGCTTCTCACGCACAAGCCGGCACCGACGAGCACGATCACCGACACCGCGACCTGGCCCACCACCAGGAGGTTTCGCAGATTCAGATGGCGCAGCTTCTTGCCAAAGACCGTCGCTTCGTCTCGCAGTGCGGACACCAGGTCCGGGCGGGACGCGACGAGCGCCGGCGCCAGGCCGAAGAGGATCCCTGTCAGCACCGAGATCGCGAGCGTGAACGCGAGCACGCGCAGGTCGAGCTGATCGTCGAGCGTCAGAGACGAGAACGCGTTGTTGTTGGGTGGGGTGAAACCCACGATCACACCGCTGATCGACGCAGCCAATGCCAGCCCGGCGGCGCCGCCAAGTGTTGAGAGCAGCAGGCTCTCGGTGAGCAGCTGCCGGATCAGCCGCATGCGGCCGGCGCCGATCGCGAGCCGGACGGCGATCTCTTTCTGGCGCGTCCTGGCGCGCGCCAGCAGCAGGTTCGCGACGTTGGCGCAGGCGATCAGCAGGATCAGGCCAACGATCGCCATCAACATCTGCAATGGGAATCGAATGTCACGCAGCAGGGTGGTATGGCCGCGGCTGCCATCCTCGATCACGAACTTCGGTTCAACTCTCAGATTGGGGTCCAGATTGGGATGCGCTCTGACGATCTGGCTTCCCAGGAGCGTCATCGCGGCGGCGGCCTGCTCGCGCGTGGAGTCCGGCTTCAGACGGCCAAGGAGCTGAAGCCAGCCCGAGAGGCGATCGCGCGGCCCGAAAAGGAGATCGACGGGCGACGTAGCGATCCGGCCCATCATCATGAGCGGGACGAACGCGTCCGGCGCACTGCCGGCGACCGTGCCGTTGAACCCCGGCGGCGCGATGCCCACCACCGTGTACGGATAGGCGTTCAGACTCACGGTCCTTCCCACCAGCCCCGGGTCGGCGCCAAAGCGCCGCTGCCACAGGCCGTAACCGATCACGACCACCGGATGGGTGCTGGCCGTCTCGTCTTCCTCGGGAAGGAAGCCACGGCCGTGGGCCGGCCGCACACCCAGCACGCTGAAGTAGTTGCCCGAGACAATCAACCCTTGAATCCGCTCGGCCTGTCCGCCGTCGCTGAGTGTCAGCGCGCGCTGGAAAGTAGCGACGAGCCCTTCGAAGACCTCGTTGCGGTCACGATAGTCGACGAAGTCAGCGAAGCTGGAGGTCGTGCTGATGCCCTGGCCGCGAGTGGCGCTGACGACGACGAGCCGGTCCGGTTCTTCGACCGGCAGCTTTCTGATGAGGACTTTGTCGACCAGGCTGAAGATGGCGGTATTGGCGCCGATACCGATGGCCAACGAGACCACGGCGACGGCGGTAAAGCCCGGAGCTCTGAGCAACAGACGCGTGCCGTAGCGCAAGTCCTGCCCAAAGGCTTCGAGTCGGGGCCAGCCCCAGACGTTTCGGGCATCCTCGAGGACGAGCGCCGGGTTGCCAAAGCCCTGACGCGCTGGACGCGGGCCTCCGAGGTCTGCGGCTTTCATTTCGAGATGAGTGCGGATCTCCTCCTGCAGTTCCGCGTCGATCGCATCCCGGCGCCACCAGCCATTCAGTCTTCGCCAGAAGTCGGTCATCTCCGTCTCCTCTACGCCGGTTCGATGACCTGGCGAATGGCGGTCATCGCGCGTTCGAAATCGCGCACCTCGGCCTGCAGCTGCTCCTGTCCCGCCGGTGTCAACGTGTAATAACGCGCTCGGCGCTTGTTCTCGGTCGTGCGCCACTCCGCGTGAACCCAGCTCTTGATGAGCATCCGCTGGAGGGTTGGATACAACGTGCCTTCTTCGACGTGCAGCACGTCTCGAGTCGTCTGCTGGATGTGCAGGGCAATCCCATACCCATGCATCGGCCCGAGCCGCGCGAGCGTCTTCAGGACCAGCATGTAGAGCGTGCCGGGCGGAATGTCGATCTTCATGGCGCGGAAGACTACCATAGGCTGACTAGGGTAGCAATGCCATGGCAACGCGACAAGAAAAGCGGCGCCGGTTTCAGAGAGGAATGAGCGAAGGCTGGTGGACGCCGCTGGATTCGAACCAGCGACCCCCTGCGTGTGAAGCAGGCGCTCTAACCAACTGAGCTAGGCGTCCAAACCGGTCGGGAAGGGTGAAGGCGATGCGAAACGTCTATGTTACCCGAAACCCAATTGGTCAGCAATGCAGTCCGGGGCCGCCGCGTCGTCCGGTTCGGGAAGTGCCACGGCACCGGAACGCAGCGTGGGACGCGGCCTGAGCCAGGCGGGCACGAAGCTGTTGGCACCTCCGGGCGGGCGCGGCGAATCAGAGCCGGGAACCGGGCCCGGAATGCCCTCTCGCCGAAGCAGGACGGGCCCATGCTGGTCACAACGGAAGAGCGACATCTCGGCGTGAAATCGCAGTCCGCGATAGCTGCCGTGGCCCAGCAGCTCGAGCGGGATACCGCAGACCGGACAGTTCACGGGCGCCGCGCTTACGACCCGGCTTTTTTCGCCTGCTCCGCCAACAGGGTCAGGATCCGTGCGTATTTGTCGTCGGCGCCGGCGAACGCCTTCGTGTAGTCGTCCTCTGAAATCTTCGCCTTCTTCCAGTCCCCGTCGAAGACCGTGTTCGTGGTGCCCTGTTCCCAGCGTGTCAGCGGCGTTGTCCCCCGGTTTCGCCACCAGGCCGTCGCAGGTCTGATCCATGACGAAGATCTTGGAGCCGGCGATCGACGCGGCGTTCAGGTCGATGTAGACGTCGCGGTAATCCTTCTTGGCGAGCTTGGCGACCAGCAGCGACGGCGCCGAGTACTTGGCCGACACCACCAGCAGTTGCGCGCCCTGGAAATAGAGCGCGGCCACGAAGGTGCCGGCATCGGCCGGGTCGGCCGCGGCGATGGCGTCCAGTTTGAGTCGATCGAGGACCGCCGTCAGCTCCTTGGCCGCGGCTGGGGACTTGGTGCCGCTCTGCGCGAGGGCGAGCGCCGGGGTGAAAAGCGCGGCGCAACTGACCGCGAGGGCGGCAAGGCGACGACCGGCACGAAGATTCGTGGGCATGGGCGACCTCGAGTGTGTGAAAGGTGCCCACGTTCTACCACCGCCGCCGGGCGGCGTCAACCAGCCGTCGCCGGCGGCATCAACCGATGAACAGCGGATCCTCCTCTTCGGATCGGCTGGTGCGGCGCCGCCAGTCGGTGCCGGCACGAAGCGCGCCGAGAGTGGCCTTGACCGCCGCGATGATCGCCAGCCCCTCACGCGCCGGCGTCACGATGGCCTGCTGCACGAGCGTGGAGGTTTCGTCGACGCGGGCCGTCAGATCGGTGACCAGGCGATCGACCTTGTGCACCTGGGCGGTGGCCAGCGTGGCCACCTTGGCCGCTTCCTCGGCGATGGTGTTGGCCTTGGCGATCAGCGGACGGATCTCGTCACGCACCGACGCGATCGTCTGCTGCGCGGTCGCGAGCGTCTCCTGCGCCTTGGCCACGGCCTGCTGCGCCTGCCGTGCGACCTTGGCCGCCACGACGATGACGCCCACCTGGATCAGGGCCATCAGCAGCGTCGCGGCGGCGATGACGCCGAGGAAGATCAGATTCCAATCGGTCACAACGCGTCCGGCGTCCCCGGCGCCTGCGGCGTCGCGGCGCGCGCCTGGTTGTAAGCCTCGCGGCCGCGCTCGACCGCCGAATTCAGCGTTTCCTTCTGGCGATTCAGGAACTCCCGGCCCTGCCGCGCCGCTTCCTCGGCGCGCTCACGCCCTTCGCGCGCGCGCTCGGCCAACAGCCGGCGCGTTTCCTCGCCCGAGACCGGCGCCATCACCAGCGCCACGGCCGCCCCCGTGACCGCCCCGAGCACGAACGCGAGAATCACCGTGCCCGCCGCGTTTCCGTCGTCCCTCGACATGTGCTGCTCCTGTCCTTGGCCTCAGAAGATGCTGACGCGCACGTTCAGATATTTCTTCGGATCCTTCTTGATGCTCGCAATCAAGTCCCGCATCTCGCTCGCCGCCGAATTCAGGTGATCATACAACTCCTTATCTTTCAGGAGCCGCCCCGCGGTGCCCTCGCCTTTCTCCAGCCCGCCGGTGATCGTGTCGAGCCGGGCGGTGAGGGAATTGATCTTGTCGTACAGCTCGCGCTCGGTCAGCAGCCGCCCCATGGTGTTGTCGTTGCGGTTCAGGCGGGCGGTGATCTGATCGACGTTGGCGGAGGCGGAGGTGAGCGACTTCGCCAGCGCCTCGTCTTTGAGCAGGCGGCCGAGGCTCCCCTCGCCGGCGTTGATCCGCTTCAGGGAATCCTGCAGATACGAGAGCGCCGAGTTGACGCGGTTGTAGGCCGCCGGATCGCGAATCAGCATCGCCATCGTGCCCCGGCCGCGGCCGAGCTCGTTGGTGACGACCCCGGCGGAGGCAACCAGGGCGTTCACCTCTTTGTAGACCTGATCGTCGGTGAACAGCTTGCCCACCGTGCCCTTGCCGCCGCGGATGTCCTGGAGGAGTGCGGTCACCTGCTGCAGCGTCTGGGTCGCCCCCTCGGCCATGTCGGAGAGCTGTCCCGGCGCGCGGCCGGCCTGCAGGAAATCACCGTCCTTGAGCGGGGTCCCCGTGGTCGCCGGCAAGACGTCGATCACCGGCTCGCCGAGCAGGCTCAGCGAGCCGATGGTCGCGCGCGACTCGCTGGTGATCCGTGACTGGTTCTCCTCGTTCACCTTCAGCCGGACCTCGACTTCGGAGCCCACGAGCTTCACCTCGTCCACCTTGCCGACTTCGACGCCCGCGACCCGGACCACGGCGCCGCTTTTCAGTCCCTTCACGTCACTGAACTTGGTGACCAGGGTGTACTGCTCCCAGGAGAAGCCGCCCTGACCACCCACGGCGATGATGAACATCACCGCGAGAGCAATCGACGCAACGGCAACGATGCCGATTTTCAGCTCGGACCAGGCTAGCGATCGGGTGCGTGGCATAACGGCAATCCTTAGGAAAGAAACGCGTCGATGTAGGGGTCCTTGGCCGCTGCGGCGCGAAGCTCGCCGGCATTCCCTTCAAACGCGATCAGACCGTCCTTCAGCATGATGAACTCGGCCTCGTCGCATTTCGCCGGCGAGGCCTTTTCGAACCCGATGTCGGCGCCCCGGCGGATCGCGGTGTGCTCGGCGACGAAGAACGCGTCGCGGAGCTGATGGGTGACGACGATCGAGCTGACGCCTTCCAGGTCGCGCAGCTTGATGATCTCTTCGTCGACGGTGATCGCAGTGATCGGGTCGAGGCCGGTGGTCGGCTCGTCGTAGAGGAGAATCCGCGGCTTGGCCGCCATCGCCCGCGCAATCGCCACGCGGCGGCGCTGGCCGCCCGAGAGCTCCGACGGCTTGCGATCGATGAAGTCGGCCAGCCCGATGAAGCCCAGCACCTCTTCGACGCGGCGGTTGGCGTCCTCGGGCTTCCACCTGAGCTCCTCGAGCTTGTAGCCGACGTTCTGCCGGACCGTCAACGAGTCGAACAGCGCCCCTTCCTGGAACACCATGCCGAGGTCGTGCCGGACGCCCATCAGCTGGTCCTCGGACATGTTGTCGACCTGGTCGCCATTGACGAAAATCTGGCCGCCGTCGGGCTTGAGCAGGCCCAGGATCAGCCGCAGGATGGTGCTCTTCCCCGCGCCGCTGGCGCCGAGAAAGATCTTGGTGTGACCGGTCTTCAGCGTGAAGGTGACGTCCTTCAGGATCACCTTGTCGTCGAAGGCGAGGCGCACGCCATCGAACACGACAATCGGCCCGCCGAAAGCGAGCGCTTCCTCCAAGAGCGGCGAACGAGGGACCGGGTGCGCCTGAGCCATCAGTACATCAACACGATGAGAAGCTGGGTCACCAGGTAGTCCACGGCGATCACCGCGACCGAGCTGGCGACCACCGCGTTGGTGGTCGCCCGGCCGACGCCCTGCGTGCCGCCCGAGGTGCGCAGGCCGACGTGGCAGCCGATGCTGACGATCGCGAACCCGAGAAAGAACGGCTTGATCAGGCCCATCCACACATCCTGGATGTAGAGGCCCTGAATCACCGAGTTCCAGTAGACGGACGAGGCGACGCGCAGCACGCCGACGGTGACGATCCAGCCGCCCACCATCCCGACCGCGCTCGAGATGATGGTGAGGACCGGCACCATGACGAGGCCGGCGAGGATGCGCGGCACCACCAGCTTGCGGATCGGATCGGTGCCGAGCGCGCGCAGCGCCGCAATCTGATCGGTCACCATCATCGAGCCGAGCTCGGCGGCGATCCCCGAGCCGACCCGGCCCGCCACCATCAACCCGGTCAGCACCGGGCCGAGCTCCTTGACGATCGACGCGCTGACCAGCCGGCCCACCATCGACCGCGCGCCGAACTGGTCCAGGGTGATGCCCGACTGCAGCGCGAGCACCATGCCGGTGAAGGTGCCGGTCAACAGCACCACGGTCAGCGATCCGATGCCGATGTGCTCGAACTGCTGCACGATGTCACGGTAATAGAACGGGGGGGTCACCACGCCGCGCCCGGTCTTCCCGAGCATCCGGACGTACTCCTGGACCTCGAGGAGCGCCGCCTTGAGCCACTCGACCGCACCGCCGCCCACTAATTGCGGCTCCCGGCCAGCCCGAGATCCCGGGTCCGCAGCTGCTTGATGCGATCCCGCAGTGTCGCGGCTTTCTCGAACTCGAGGTTCGCCGCGGCGGCCTTCATCTGCGCCTGCAACTGCGTGATGTGAGCCTCGAGCTCACCGTGGGTCCGGAAGGTGTCGCCCTCGGTGGAGACGGTGACGTAGTCGCGTTCGTAGACGCTGGTCATCACCTCATCGATGCTCTTGATGATCGACTGCGGGGTGATGCCGTGCTCCTGGTTGTAGGCTTCCTGGATCGTCCGACGCCGATCGGTCTCGCCGATCGCCAGTTTCATCGAATCGGTCATGCGGTCCGCATACATGAGGGCGCGGCCGTTGACGTTGCGCGCCGCGCGCCCGACCGTCTGGATCAACGACCCACCCGAGCGCAGGAACCCTTCCTTGTCGGCGTCGAGAATCGCCACCAGCGACACTTCCGGCAGGTCCAGCCCCTCGCGCAGGAGGTTGATGCCGACCAGGACGTCGAACTCCCCTTTCCGGAGATCCCGGAGGATCTGGATGCGCTCGAGGGTGTCGATGTCCGAGTGCAGGTACCGCACCTTCACGCCGAGCTCCTGGTAGTACTGCGTCAGGTCCTCGGCCATCCGTTTGGTCAAGGTCGTGACCAGCACCCGCTCGCGCTGCTCGACCCGGATCCGAATCTCGGCGAGCAGATCGTCGACCTGTCCCCTGACCGGACGCACTTCGATAATCGGATCGACGAGGCCGGTCGGCCGGATGATCTGCTCGACCACCGCGCCGCCCGACTCGCGCAGCTCATACGGGCCCGGCGTCGCCGAGACGAACAGCAACTGGCCGGTCCGCTTCTGCCACTCTTCGAAGTTCAGCGGCCGGTTGTCGAGCGCCGACGGCAGCCGGAACCCGTAGGCGACCAGCACTTCCTTGCGCGACCGGTCCCCGTGGTACATCCCCCGGACCTGCGGGACCGTCTGATGGCTCTCGTCGACGATCGTCAACGCGTCGGGGGGCAGGTAATCGAGCAGGGTCGGCGGCGGCTCACCGGGTGCGCGGCCGGTCAGATGCCGCGCGTAGTTCTCGATGCCGTGGCAATACCCGATCTCCTTGATCATCTCGAGGTCGAACATCGTCCGCTGGTGCAAGCGGTGCGCCTCGAGGACCTTGCCCTCCGACTCGAGCTGGCCGCGGTACCACGCCGAGCTCCACCTTGATGCTTTCCACCGCCGCCTTGGTCCGGTCGCGCGAGGTGACGAAGTGGGTCTTCGGATAGACCGCGACCTTGTCGTGCCGCCGGATGGTCTTGCCGGTCAGCGGATCGAACGAGATCAGCTCGTCCACTTCGTCTCCGAACAGCTCGATGCGGAGCGCTTGATCTTCGTACGACGGGTAGACCTCGACAATGTCGCCGCGCACCCGGAAGGCGCCGCGGGCGAACTCGTGATCGTTCCGCTCGTACTGAATCTCGACCAGCTTCCGCAGGATCTGTTCGCGCTCCATCCGCTGGCCGCGCTCGAGCGGCAGCATCATCCCGTAATAGGCTTCCGGCGATCCCAGGCCGTAGATGCATGAGACGCTGGCGACGATGATGACGTCCCGGCGCTCGAACAGCGAGCGGGTCGCCGAGAGGCGCATCCGGTCGATCTCGTCGTTGATCATCGCCTCCTTCTCGATGTACGAGTCGGTGGTGGGGACGTAGGCTTCGGGCTGGTAGTAGTCGTAGTAACTGACGAAGTACTCGACGGCGTTCCCGGGGAAGAAGCGCCGGAACTCCTGGTACAACTGGGCCGCCAGCGTCTTGTTGTGCGCCATCACCAGCGTCGGGCGGTTCACCCGGGCGATGCACTGCGCCATGGTGAACGTTTTCCCGGAACCGGTCACTCCGAGCAGGACCTGGGACTTGTCGCCACGCTGCAGCCCATCGACCAGCTCTTCGATGGCGCGAGCCTGGTCGCCGCGGACCTCGAAATCAGTGACGAGCGTGAAGCGGTCGTACTTCGATGCCATGGGGGAAAACAGCCATCGTACCACGGGCGGCGCGCTGTTCGCTGTCACGCTGCACTCATGTCCACGGCGCCTGCGGCGGGCTCGGCCTTCGGCCTCACGACGAGACGACGACACGACGACAACGACGTTGAGAACGCAACCCGCCACGTCGGCACCTGGGGCATTTTCGTGAATGCCCTCCCAGCGTCCCGATATCAACGGCTCTCCCCCGTTGGCGGCGACGTCGGCCAAGGCCGACGTTGCAGGAGCGAGGACCGGGGCGGATCACAAGGAGCGTGAGAACGGTGCAGCTACTGGTGATCCGCCCCGGCCCTCGCTCCTGCACCGCGCGAAGCGCGGCGCCGCCAACGGGCAGCAGTCCTGCGAAGTGACTCGCTATGCTCTACGTCGTTGTCGTCGTGTCGTCGTCTCGTCGTTTGCGGCCGAAGGCCGCGGCGCGCCGCAGGCGCCGTGATCACGAAGGCAGCGTGACAGCGAAAGTCGTTGGAGTGGGCTCACCGCGCCGCGGCGTAGTACCCGGGGCGCGTCCGCACCTTGGCGCCCTTGAGGTCGGCGCGCTTGAGCTTGATCTCGACCGGGCGCCAGCCGCCGTCGGCCCGGGTGTCGGTGGAGGTGTAACCGAGGATGTAGCGGGCGTTCATCTCGCGCACGATCTTTTCGTACATCCCGTCGAGCTCTTTGAGGCTGGACGGAAAGAAGGCCTGGCCGCCGGTCATCGCGGAGAAGCGCTGCAGCTCCATCTGCGCGGCGTTCCGTCCCGAGCTCGACTGGTTCTCCAGGTAGCCCAGCGCATAGAGCGTGATGTCGGACGCCTTCAGCAGGTTGACGACGTCACCGGCATTGATGCTGCTGCGGGTGTCGCCGCCGTCGGTGTAGGCCACCAGGATTTTCTGACCGTCCTGCACGGACGCGCCCCTGAGATAGACCGCCAGCGCGTCATACAGCGCGGTCATGCCGGCGGCCTTGCGCCTCCGGATCGACTCGATCAGCCGCGGATAGTCGTTGGCGCTGAAACGGGTGACGCGCACTTCGGTGTCGAAATCCACCAGCGTGGTGTCGACCGCGTGGTCGTTCTGGCCGAGGAACTTGATCGCCGCGGTCCGGACGTCGCGCAGGTCCTTCTCCATGCTGCCGCTGGCGTCGAGCAGGAATCCGAGATGGAGCGGCGGCGCGGCCATGGGATCGCCGGCGCTGAAGAACTGAATCTCCTGCCGCTTGCCGCGCTCGAGGACCTCGAAGTCATCGACGGTCAACCCGCTGATCGGCGCGCCGCGGCGATCGGTGACCACCACGCCGAAATTCACCAGCTCGACGCCGATCCGAAGCGGCCGCTGTGCCATTGGGTGGCTCGACGCAACCGTGATCAGAACGGCTATGGCGGCGCGAAAAGCGGGTTTCACCGAACCTCCCTGGAACAGCGCGTGCGCGAGTCAGAAGAGTTTATACCCGCCTGATGCATCGAGAGGACGAGACAGCCGCCGCACGGGGGCACGGTCGGTCACCGGCGCCTGCGCCCGCGCGACTCCGGGACCGCCCGTCGGCATGGCGACGGGCGACCGCGGTAAACGGGCGATGACGCAAGGCGTATAATGAAGGTTCGGTCATGAGCTTACTGCCATCGCAGGAGGCAGTTCGGAAAGGACTCGCCTGACGTGCGCGTGTACGCGGTCTGTCAGGACGAGCTGGTCATCCGGTCCCTGGACGATGTGCTCCTGCCTAGTTTCGAGGTGGATTTCCTCGTCGAGAGCCGTCCGCTGGCGCGGCGGCTGCACGAGTCCGGAATCCAGATCAGCGCCGGCGACCCGCGCCGCGTCGATACCTACCTCAAAGCCGACATCTCCCCCAGCACCTGCGTCATCGTCCAGAACAACGGCCGGAAGAGCGTCCGAAAAATCCTGTCGGCGATTCGCGATGCCGGCAGCACGCTCACCTACGTGCTGCACACCGGGCCTCGCAACCAGAAGGCCGCCGACGAGTTGAAGGCGGAGTTCCCCGATCTGGCCGATCTGGAGCTGTCCGAGCTCATCAGACCGACCATGGTGACCGAGCTCAGCCGCTCGATGACCCGCGCGCGGGTGCAGCAGTACCAACGCTACTTCGCCGATGCCGATCGCGTGCTCATCCTGCTGCACAACGATCCCGACCCCGATGCGTTGGCGAGCGGGCTGGCCCTGCGCAACCTGCTGCGGCGCACCAAGACCACGGCGATCATCGGCGCGGTGCAGGGGGTGACCCGGCCCGAGAACCTGCGGATGGCGAACATGCTCGACATCCACGTCGAGCCGATGACGCCGGCAGCGTTCGGGGAGTACGACCGGATCGCGACCGTGGACGTGCAGCCGCATTATTTCGGCGGCCGCCTCGACCGCGCCGATCTCGTGATCGACCATCATCCCGAGCAACCGGGCTACAGCGCCGTCTTCAAGGACATCCGCGCCGACTACGGATCGACGTGCACGATCCTGACCGAGCACCTGCGTGCCGTCGACGTGAACATCTCCGAGCGCACCGCGACCGCGATGCTCTACGCGATCAAGTCGGACACGCTCTTCTTCGCGCGCCACACCAACCGCGTCGATCTCGAAGCCTTCACCTTCCTGTATCCGCTGGCCGACGCCGCGCTGATCCGCAAGATGGAAGGAGCGGAAATCACGCTCGAGCGGCTCGACTACGTCAACCGCGCCAGCCAGGGCGGCGTCATGCGGGAGCAGGTGTTCTGCGCCTTCATCGGCGAAGCCCCGCGCGAAGACTTCATTCCCTACACCGCCGATTTCTTCCTGCAGCTCGAGGACGTCAAGTGGACGATCGTCGCGGGCGTCGTCGGGACGAACCTGGTGATGAGCGTGAGGAACCTCGGCTACTCGCGCAACGCCGGCGAGTTCGTGAAGCGCTGGTTCGGGGACATCGGCAGCGCCGGCGGCCATCGAGCGATGGCCAAGGCGGTGGTGCCGGTCGCGCGATTCCAGGAAAAGTTCGGCCCGCTCGAAGGCCCCGCGATCGGCGTCCGCATCGCGGAGATGGCCGAACAGTTCCTGCACGAGGCGATCGGGCCGAAGAGCGCCAAGGAACTGCTACCGCGCTAGGGAGCGTTCCCTTGTCCCTTGTCCCTTGACACAGCCCTCGCTACTCCAATGCCTGATCCAGATCGGCGATCAAATCGTCCGCGTCTTCCAGCCCGATCGACAACCGCGCCATGCTGCGGGTCACCCCGGCTTCGCGCAGCTCGTCGTCGGTATGACCCCACTGCGAGGTGAGCACCGGCAGGCTGCACAGGCTTTCGACGCCGCCAAGGCTGGCGGCGCGCTGGAACACCTGCAGGCGGTCGAAGAATCGCGCCGCCCGGTCGTAGCCGCCGCCGACGTCCACGCAGACCATCCCGCCGAAGCCGCTCATCTGGCGCCTGGCGATCTCGTGATCAGGGTGGCTGGGCAGCCCGGGGTAATACACCGACTCGAGGCGGCGATCGCGGCTGAAATGCTCCGCGATCGCTGACGCCGTCGTGTTCTGGCGCTCGACCCTGACTGCCAGCGTCTTGAGGCCGCGGCCGATGGCGTAGGCCGGCTGCGGTTCCACGAGCCCGCCAACCCGCCGCCGCACCTTCTCGATTCGATCGATCAGCGCGGCGCCGCCCATCAGCACACCGGCGGTGACGTCGGTGTGGCCGTTCAGATACTTGGTCGCGCTGTGCATGACCAGGTCGACGCCGAGCGCGAGCGGTTGCTGGTTGACCGGACTGGCGAACGTGCTGTCGATGACCGAGGTCACGTTCCGCGCCCGGCATGCGGCCGCGACCGCGGCGATGTCGATACAGCGCAGCGTCGGATTGATCGGCGACTCGAACCAGAGGACGCGAGTGCGGTCCGACAGCAGCTGTTCCGGCCGGCCGAACGCCTCCACGCGCTCGAACCGAACCGCCACGCCGAGCCGGGCGAAGACCTCGGTCAGCAGGTGCAGCGTGCCGCCATAGATCGCCGCACTGCACACCACCTCGTCTCCCGCGGACAACAGCGTCAGCAGCGCGGTGGTCGTCGCCGCCTGACCGCTCGACAGCAGGAGCGCGGCGTCGGCCCCCTCGAGGGCGGCCAGCGTCTGTTCCACCGCGACGACCGTAGGATTCCCGTACCGGGAGTAGAGATACCTGCCGCCCTTCCCTTCGTTGTATTCCTCCACCTGCGCGGCACTGTCGAACACGAAGGTGGTGGTCTCGTAGATGGGAAGCGTCAGGGAATCGACGTCGGCGAGAGGCCGCCGCGCCCGCTGCACGAGACGAGTAGAGAGCTTCATGGTAGAGGTTTCGTGATTGTGATTCGCGGTTCGCGGGTTCGCGGTTCGGATTCCGGATGGATTCGGGATTGGGACTAGGGATTCGTGATTAGGGATTCCTGATTAGGGATTAGGGATTAGGGATTGAGCTTGTAGCCGCCTGCATCCGTTCCCCGCTAGCGCCGACGACCGGCTCGATGAACTGGCGGTAGGCGTCTTCGTAACCGCGATCGACCAGCTCGGCGACGCTGTAGCGCCGATCCGATCGCTCGTCGTAGACCCCGGCAAAGTCGAACGGGCCGATTGGATTGTGTTCGGGACGAATGACATAGAGCCCGGCGAACCGCCCGCCGAACTGCTCGAGCACGTCGCGCAGGCCGGCGGACTCGAAGGCCGACAGCTGTTCCCCGGCATGCCCGCGGACGTCTCCGCGCCCGGCGCTCAGCTCGTGGGGTTTGCCGACCCGGGGGGTCGCCGCGAGCACGATCACCTGCTCCGCGCCGGCGCTGGCAACCTCCTCGAACACACGGGTCAGCGCGCCGGGACGATCGCACAGCCGATGCGTCTCGCCCCGCCAGGGTCCTTCGGACGCGAACGTGATCAGGTGCGGTTCGGTCGCGACCGGCAGCGCCAGCGCCGCCGACAGCACGTCGATCGCGTGTTCGCGGGCCACCCCCGCGAGATCGAGAACCTCGCCGGCCCGGACGCCGTGACTCGAACCGAGGAGCCGGCCGAAAAATCGCGGCCGGTGCTGATCGCGCAGGAACGCGGCCACCAGATCCTGCCGCGCGTCGAGATCGTGCGCCACCAGCAGGAGCTCGCGAAACCCAGGCTGGCCCAGGTTGTCCGCGAGCAGCTCGACATACCGCTTGCCCAGCTCGGCATCGGACGGCCGCTGCACCGGCGCCGCACCGCGAATGAGGGACCAGAGATGGGCGGCAAACGTGTCGACGGCCCGAGACGAGGTCAACGGGTGGCCGACCAGACGCGACAGCCATCCTTGGCTGGAACGGCGGCGCGGGCCACGGGCAAGCGCCTGCCGGACGATCCTGACACCGACCGCGGCGGCGGCGACCAGCACGCCCAGCAGCACGAGCCGCGGGACGATCAACGGCAACCCGCCGGGCGAGAACCAGCGATCGAGCCGCGCCGTGAATGCTCCGGTCAGCGCACTCGACGCCGTCTCGAGCCCCACCAGCGTGAGCCCGAAACCGGCGACACCGACCAGCACCGCAATCGCCAGCAGGAGCAGCGGAAACAGCAGCACCGCACCGGAAGCGAGCAGCGCCAGCGCCGCCACCTGCAGCCCCGGCCGCCAGTGGTACAGGCGCCTCACCGTGCTGCTCTTCCAGATCCCCGACGGCTCCCACAACCGGGCGCCGCCGTCGATCGCCGCGAACATGGCGCTGATCGCGCCCATGCCGCGGCCGGCGACGAGATCGATGCGGACACCGGCTTCGTGCAGCGCCCGCAGGACACCCGCATGGTAGGCGCCGGCGGTGCCCGAGCCCGCCAGCACCAGCGCGGTGCGAAGGCGGGTCGAATACAAGCGGTCAGGAGAGCTGGGGGTGATCACGGAAGCACGGGGACATCCCTTTCCCTTCTGCCTTCTCCCTTGACACGTGGGGTTCGAGTCTCCTCGTCAGTGCCCCTCGTCATGGATGGTCGAGAGCTTCACCAGCTCGAAGTGCCGGCTCCCGCTCGGGGTCGTCACGGTGACCTCGTCGCCTTCTTCCTTGTTCAGCAGCGCGCGCCCGATCGGCGACGCGGTCGAGATCAACCCGTGATCCACGTCCGCGTCTTCCGGCATGACCAGCTGATAGACGGTAATCGCCGCGGTGGCATCGTCCTTCAAATGAACGGTGGAACCGAACCCCACCTTGTCGTGCGGGATGCGGTCGATGTTCATCATGTGGATGTCGCTGATGCGCTTCTTGAGCAGGCTGATCTTGGCCTCGACGAGCCGCTGCCGCTCCTTGGCGGCATGATATTCGGCGTTCTCACGCAGGTCGCCCAGCTCCCGCGCCCGCCTGATTTCCTGAGGCAGCTCGGTCTTCAGCTCCTTGTCGAGCGTCATCAGCTCGTCTTCGAACTTCTTGATCAGTTGGGCCTTCATCGTGGGAATGGTAGCAGCATTGAGGTGACGGAGGCACCGGATCTCAAAAACGGAGCAACGGAGCTAACGGAGGAATCGGAAAGAAAAATTAGTTGTCTTCTCCGTTCTCTTCGTTGGCTCCGTTGCTCCGTTTTGAGATCCGGTACCTCGATCCACCTCCGCTCTCGAGGCCCGGCCACCGTCCCAACCAAGTAAGATCGAAACCAGTGGACGTCATCACCAGTCGACAGAACCCCATCGTCCGGCGGTTCCGCGCGGCCGCCGACTCGCCGGACGACACGCTCCTCCTCGACGGCGTTCACTTGATCGAAGAAGCACTGGCGCTGGCGATGCCGCTCGCGACGGTCGCGGTCGACGAGGGCGCACGGGAATCGGTGGCGGCCCTGGCAGCGCGCGCCGGAGCCGCCGGCGCGCGGGTGGTCACGGTGACGGCGGCTGTCCTGGCCGCCATGACGCCAGTTCGCCAGCCATCGGGCATCGTCGCAATCGCACGGCGGGTGGACAGGACGCTGGACGACGCGCTGGCCGTCGCCCCCCAGATGGTCTTCATGCTGGACGAGGTCCAGGATCCCGGCAACGTCGGCGCGATTATCCGTGTCGCCGACGCGTGCGGTGCGACCGGCGTCGTGGCGGGCCACGGCACAGCCGACCCGATGGGGTGGAAGGCGCTGCGCGGTTCGATGGGCAGCGTGTTCAGGGTGCCCGTGGCGGTCCGGCAGTCTCTGCCCGCGGCGGTTCGAACGGCGCGGGATCTGGGACTCGCGGTCATCGCTGCGGTGCCACGGGAAGGGGTCACGCTGTCGCGTTGCGATCTGCGAGGCCCGACCGCAGTGGTGCTCGGCGGCGAGGGGCCGGGCCTGCCGGAAGCGCTCGTCAGCCTGGCGGGGGCTCGTCTCACCATCCCGATGCGGCCCCCGGTCGAGTCTCTCAATGTCGCCACCGCGGCCGCGTTGATCGCCTACGAGGCGCAGCGGCAGCGCGCGAGCGTGACCTCATGACCGGCTCCCTGTTCGACGACGAAGGGGGTCCGCGGAAAGAGGCGAGCGCGTCGCCGCTGGCCGAGCGGATGCGGCCCCGGACGCTGGACGAGTTCATCGGCCAGAACGCTCTGGTGGGCGCGGGCCGGCCGCTGCGCCGCGCGATCGAGCAGGATCGTCTGCAGTCGGTGATCCTCTGGGGACCGCCAGGTACGGGCAAGACCACGCTGGCGCGGCTGATTGCCGGCGTCACCCGTGCGCATTTCATCTCGTTCAGCGCCGTTCTCTCCGGGATCAAGGAGATTCGCGCGGTCATGACCGAGGCGGAGGAGGCCCGCCGGCGGCTCGGGCGGCGCACCATTCTGTTCATCGACGAGATTCATCGCTTCAACAAGGCCCAGCAGGACGCATTCCTGCCCCGCGTCGAGGCCGGCGACATCGTCCTGATCGGCGCCACGACCGAGAACCCGTCGTTCGAGGTGAACTCCGCGCTGCTGTCACGGTCGAAGGTCTACGTGCTCAAGGCGCTCGGGCAGGAAGAGATCGTCCAGATTCTTCGCACCGCGCTGTCCGATGTCGAGCGCGGGCTCGGCGCGTTGAACGTCGCGGCCGACGACCACGCGTTGATGGGGATTGCACGTTTCGCGAATGGCGACGCGCGGATCGCGCTGAACATGCTGGAGCTGGCCAGCGCGACCGCGGCCACGACCGGCCGGATCGACGCGCCGCTCGTCGCCGAGCTCACCCAGCATCGTGCGCTCCTCTACGACAAGTCGGGCGAGGAGCACTTCAATCTGATTTCGGCGCTGCACAAGTCGATGCGCAACAGCGACCCCGACGCGTCGGTGTATTGGCTGGCACGGATGCTGGAGGCTGGAGAGGATCCGCTCTACGTGGCGCGGCGGCTGGTGCGGTTCGCGTCGGAGGACATCGGCAATGCCGATCCCCAGGCCCTCACGATCGCGGTCGCGGCGAAGGAGGCGGTGCACTTCATCGGCATGCCGGAAGGCAACACCGCGCTGGCGCAGGCGGCGATCTATCTGGCGACGGCGCCGAAGAGCAACGCCGTCTATCGCGCCTACCTGGACGCGGCCGCGGCGGCGTCACAGGAGGTGGCCGAGCCGGTGCCGCTCCATCTGCGAAACGCACCGACGCGACTGATGAAGGATCTGGAATACGGCAAGGGGTATCGCTACGCGCACGACGATCCGGCAGGGGTGGCGGACATGACGTGCCTGCCGGAGGCCCACCAGGGGCGGCGGTTCTACGAGCCGGTGGATCGCGGGTTCGAGTCGACGATCCGTGAGCGGCTCAGGGAGCTCCGTCGGTCTCGAGCTTCACGCGCCGGAACATCTCTTCCCGCAACGGAAGAATGAACGAGAACCGGTAGTCTCCCTGCATCCGGCCGATCGGGATACCGACGAGCTCTCCCACACCGTTGAGAACACCGCCGCCGGACACCCCCGGATGCCCGTCGGTCAGGCAGGTGACCAGTTTATTCGGGGTCCGCTGGCCGACGTACCCAGTCGAGACCGAGATCCCCTTCGAGTAGTCGTTCCCCAGCCGGAAAATCGGATCGGCGAACTCGAACTGATAGGCGAGATTGGCGTTCAGGGCCGGCAGGTCGATGTTCTCCTTGACCTTCAGGATCGCCCAGTCGCCCGGATCGACTTCCACCTTCGCGTCGCCGGAGTCGACCACGCGGGCGGTGATGGGGCGGCCGTCGTACAGCAGTTTGATCGACGTGATCTTGCGGGGCTCCGCGGCGCCGTCCTGGCCGAGCGCGATGACGCCGTGCTTGACGGTGATGAAATAGCCATTCCCCAGGTACCCGGCGGTGCCGTAGCTGCTCGAGCCGCGGTCGTCGTACGAGTAGAGCTCGACGAAGCTCTGCCGGCGATCGCGAATGAGGTTGATCGGCAGCAGCCCCATCTCGCTCCGCAGCTGCTGCTTGACGTCGGCGACGATGGCGGCACGATTGGAGTCGTCGGTCGCCGTGCTGGCGGCAACCGCATCGACGCCGGAGGTGCCGGTGGGGACCAGGAGCTGTGGTTTTGCGCAGCTGATCGATTTCCGAGCGCAGGGCGGCAATCTGCTCGGACTCGTCGCTGCTGGGACGCGCCGTCAGGTAGCTGCCCACACCGAAGTAGAGGAGGGCAACCGCGGACGCGACGACTGTGGGAACGGTGATACGACGAATGAACATACGAACTCCAAGTTCGGCAGCTGAAGCAGCAGGCCTTGCGCGATGCGCCACGGCCAAGCCTCCAGCTTTGCGCGCCCCTCAGCGGGGTTTGCCTTTATCGCTTGGAAAAACCAAGAACCAGCGGGATAGGAAAAACAGTAAACCTAAAGAGGTTTGGAGTCAAGCGTAAATCTTACGCAGTCAGGCACTTATGAAAGAGCTGAGCTCGCATTACGCTCGCGGCTCGCTGGTTCGCGGGTTCGCGGTTCGGGGGTTCGCGGGTTCGGAAGGCCGGAGCTACCCAGAGGCAACTAGCGGCTTGGATTGGCGCCTGTTGCCTCTGATTACGTCCGGCTTTCCGAACCCGCGAACCCGCGAACCCGCGAACCGCGAACCCGCGACCCCCGACTTGCTACAATCGGCACCCATGCGCATCAAATCATCCCGTCTTTTCACGCTCCCGCTGCTCGGTGCGCTGGTGCTGCCGCTCGCGGCCCAGCAGGCGCCGTCTACCGCGACACAGAAGCCACGCCCCCAGGACACCGAAGTCTGGGAGCCCGTGCCGAAGATGGTGGCGCCGGGCCCCGGCACGACTGCGCCGCCCCCTGCCGACGCGATCGTGCTGTTCGACGGCAAGAACCTGACCGAATGGGTGTCGACCAAAGACAAGTCGCCGGCACAATGGACCGTCGCCGACGGCGTGATGACGGTCAACAAGCCGTCGGGAAACATCGAGACCAAGCGCAGCTTCAAGAACTACCAGCTGCACCTGGAGTGGCGGATCCCGGAAAAGATCACGCTCAACGGCCAGTCCCGCGGCAACAGCGGGTTGTTCCTGGCCTCGACCGGCCCCGGCGACGCCGGTTACGAGCTGCAGATTCTCGACTGCTGGGACAACAAGACCTACGTGAACGGCCAGGCGGGGAGCATCTACAAGCAGTCGATTCCGCTGGTGAACCCCTGCCGCAAGCCTGGGGAATGGCAGTCCTACGATGTGATCTGGACGGCGCCGACCTTCAATGCTGACGGCACCGTGAAAACCCCCGCCCGCGTGACGGCCCTCCACAACGGCGTGCTGATCCAGAACAACTTCGAGCTCAAAGGGGAAACGCTCTATATCGGGTTGCCCACCTACAAGAAGCACGAGTCGGCGCCGATCAAGCTGCAATCGCACGGCGACCCGAGCGAGCCGATCAGCTTTCGGAATATCTGGATTCGGGAGCTCTGACGTTCATTGCCAACATTGCCATGAATGCCAACATTGCCAAGACTGTGAGCACCAGGCTCTGAACAATGTTGGCCGTGTTGGCAATTCTGGCAATGTTGGCAATGGGCTATTTCGCCAGCGGATCCGGCCGAATCTGGAACTTGTAGACCTTGCTCGTCGTGCCCTTCCCCGTCTCCATGTGGAACGGCGCCCGGCTGCTGAACGTGGCCCAGAGTCCCTTGCCCTTCCATCCCGCCTTCGGATCGTCGATGCGGCCGTCGACCCACTTCGTGTAGAACCCGAGAGGATACGGGACGCGCATCACGACCCACTTGCCGTCCTTCAGCGCAAGGAGTCCCTCGGACTGGTTACCGGTATTGATCGGCGTGTTCGCGCCCAGGCCTGAGGTATCGAACCAGTCGACCCACGTGTAGTAGCTGCCTTCGGCGCTGCCAGGCGTCGCGACTCCCTGCATCTGCGGCAGCGGCTCGGTGTAGAACGTCCAGCCTTCCGGGCAGTGCAGACCGGTCGCCTTCGGCCCGTTCAGCGGGGCTTTGCATTTCCGGCGATCGAAGCTGCCCAGATGGCCGCTCGCCATCGCCGCCCAGTAGACGCCATTGCGATCGACGTCTCCGCCGCGCGGGGAGAATCCCCCGGTTTCGACCGGCGGCTGGTAGACCTCGGCCAGCGCGGTCTCGGGTGGATTCTTGCCGGGGTCCAGCCTGATCACGGTGCCAGGGAAGCCGAGCGCCGTTCCCCACACGGCGCCATCGGGTGCGGGCGCCACCGCGTAGAAGCCGCCGCCGAACCGCATGTCCTTTGCCGGATCGGTCGGCTGGTTCGGCTCGGTGTACGCGTCACGCTTCCCGTTGCCGTTCGTGTCGACGATGAGCCCGGTCCAGCCTTGTGACTTCTCCTCGTCGCCGGTCTCGTCGAACATCTTCGTGTTCAACCACCCGACCACCTGACCGCCACCGCTGGTCCACAGCGTGTTGTTCGCGTCCATGGCGAACATCAGGTGATGCGTGCCAAAGCAGGTGCTGATGTGGGTCAGCTTCTGCGTCTTGGGGTCGTAGACCTGCGAGATGGCGTCCGGCCCGTTCGATCGGGAACAGCTTTGCCGACGGATGCGACGATCCTTCCTTGCAATAGGCGGGATTGTCGGCCGGCCGCACCGTCGACGTGAGCCACAACCGGCCTTTCTCGTCCAGCATCGGGTTGTGGACGTTGTTCTTGCTCGTCCAGATCGCTTCCTCACCCCAGTATGGCGACGGCGCGGCAATCTTCGGATTGGTCGGCGGCGTGTTCGGATCGCGCACGGTGAGTGGAATCTTCCCCGCTTCGTTGCCGTTCGGATCGAGGACGGGCACGTAGTCCGCACTCAACTCGAGGGCGCCGTAGAGCAGACCTTTCGCGTTCAGGGTCGGATTGCGGCGATCGGTCGAGACGACATCGTGCAGGTACGCCTTCGGATCGGCCCAATCCCACATCGTGATGACGACGTTGCGCTCGAGGCCTTGCGGGCGCGGCGGGGCCGCCGGAAGCTCGCCGGCTTTGATGCGATCGGTCCAGTCGCCGAGCACGGACAGGAAACGCTCGCGTCCGATCTGGTTCATCGATCCGATCATGTTCCCACCGGCCTGGCCCGACGCGATCCGGCGCTCCCACGCCTGTGCGGTCGACGAAAACGTCCCGAGCGCGGCGGGAATCTCGCGCGTCGCCTTGTTCCCGAGCTGGTGGCACGCGAGACACGTGCCGTTCTTCATCTGGCGCAGCCACTCGGCCTGGCTGCGCATGCCCGGCGCGATGCCGTTGCCCGAGGGCCCGGTGCCCGGGAACTCCTTTGCATCCGGGGCCTTCATCAGCGAGAACCAGTAACCCGCCGGATAATACTCGGCCGCGGCGCGCGCATTGGGGGCGATCACCGCATTCAGGTTCATCGTCGTCCCGGGCGAGGCCTGGACCTTGGGCGAGTCCACCAGGCCGTAGCCGCGGACCCACACGCTGTACTTGACCGGGGGCAGATCGGGAAGCAGGTAGCGGCCGCGATCGTCGGTGACCGCGATCTTGGCGAACTTCGTCGGCAGCTCACTCGTCTCCGCGATGACCCAGACACCGGCCTCGGGTCCCTTCGCGCTCGTGACGATGCCGCCGAGATCGTCCTTGTCCACGGTGACGGCGCCGCCGGCGGGCTGCCGCGCGGTCAGCCCGGCGATGGTGATCGATGCCAGGAGCGCCGTGAACCCGGCGACCAGGTACGGGAGACTGCGCGGCCTGTCGGCTCTCATATCGCGTCCTTTCGTGTGCCGCGAAGCGGTGGGCGCCGCGGCAAATGGAAGTCTATTTCGTCGTCGGCCAGGCGCCGTCGGGCATCGGCACGCTCTGCAGACGTTTCGGGTCGATCACCACGTGCTTGATGCGCAGCCGCTTCCACGTGTAGGTCGTGTGGATCAGGCCGTCCGGCGTTTGAATCACCGCGGGATACGAATACTCGCCCGGCTCGTTCTCCAGCACGAGCGCCGCTTCCCAGAGCTTGCCGTCACGCGAGACCGCGAGATTCAGCGGCGTGCGCCCCTTGGGCGTGTGGTTGTAGACGATCACCTGCCGGGCATCGTCCAGTGTGACGGCGTCGGTGCCCGAGCTGGGATTGGGCAGCGCGGTGAGGGTGATCGGCGTCCACGTCTTGCCGCTGTCGTCCGACCAGGTCTCGAACACCCGCTGAGAGCGGGTGCGGCCGACGGCCTGCAGCCGGCCGCCCTGGTGCACGAGGATGCTCGGCTGAATGGCGTCGATTGGGGTGCCGCTCCCGGGGGGCACCTGCACCAGCGTCCACGTCTTGCCGGTGTCGGTGCTGCGCTCGAAGTGCACCCGCCACTTGCTCGGCTGCTCCGGCGATTCGGTGCTGGTCGGACTGATCAGGCTCCCGTCGGCGAGGCGCACCGGCTTGTTCTTGATCGGCCCGAGGATCCCGTCGGGCAGCCGCTGCGCATCGCTCCAGGTACGCCCCGCATCGCGCGAGGTCCGGGTCATCCCCCACCACCGTTGGGGACTGGGCCCGACCTTGTAGAACAGCGTGAGCACGCCCGGGGTGGTCTCGAACAGGATCGGGTTCCAGCACGGATGCCGCGTCCCGTCCGATTGGAGACCGTTGGCCACTTCCTTCGGCTCGGACCACGCGCCCTTGGTTTCCCGAGCGGTCCAGATCCCGACGTCGGGTGCGCCCTCACGCGTGCCGGCGAACCAGGCGGCCACGAGCCCCTCTTTGGTCCAGGCGATGGTCGAGGCGTGCACGCTGTCGAACGGGGCCTTCTCGAACAGCAGCTCGGATTTCAGGATGGGCGAGGGTGGCCCGGGCGGCGCCTGCGGCGAGATCAGGTCGTGCGGTGCGACGATGCCCAGCCCGGCCAACAGCAATGACGTCAACATGGCGATTGAAGCCTTCATGCGAACCGCCGCTGCGAACGTTCCTGCGCTTTGCGTTTCTCTTCTTCGCGGTTGCGCGGCGCCGCGGTGGTGTTCAGCGACGTGATCAGTTTGTGCGCCGCGGCGGTCACGGCTTCTACGGCCTCGTCGAACACGTCTTCATTGGCACGGGACGGCCGGGCCGTGCCGCTCAGCTTGCGCACGAACTGAAGAGCCGACGCCCGGATCTCTTCGTCGGTCGCGGGCGGCTCGAAATTGGCCAGGGTTCTGATGTTGCGACACATGGGATCGCGTCATGGTAGTCGGGGCAACTGCCAAATTCCAAACCCTCGACGCTGCTCAGGTTTGCCCCGGGCAAGGTCGAAGGTTTGGATGTTGGGCGCCGACGTCGAAGACGAGCAGAGGCAGCGTGCGGTCCGGCGCACCGGGCATCGGCGACGGAACCTCCCCGCGACGCTGGGCGCCCAGCCGGGTGTAGAACCCCTCCGCGAACGGATTGGAGACCACGCGCACCGCGGTCGAGCCCGAGGCGGCCGCTTCGCGCAGGGCCCGGATGACGAGCGCCCGGCCGACACCCTGCCGGTGTCGATCCGGGGCAATCCACACGTTCTCGAGCGACCACCCGGTGTCACGCCGTTCGAGGACGCACATCCCGACCGGAGCTCCCTCTTCGGCGGCGACGAAGACCGTGTGCCGCGCCAGGTACTCCGGCCTTATCGTCAGCTCGGACCGCCACAGATCGATCCAGTCCGGCGGATAGCCCCAGTGGCTCTTGGCCCGCACCGCGAGCGCGCTCAGCGCCGCCGCTTCGTCTGGAACGGCATGACGAACCCAGATCGCCACCTCAGTGAGCAGGCGGAGCGGATCCCTGCCCCGACACAATCTTCGCGGTGGTCATGAGCTGCCCGAGGTGCCGCTGGGTGTGCTCGGCGGCATGGAAGAGCAGGCCGATGACGGTGGAGGGCAGCTGGGCGCGGCCGACGCCCCGAAACTCCAGCACCCTGTCGACGTCTGTGCGCTTCAGCTGTTCCAGGGCGCGCTCGATCGCGGCGTCGAAGTCGGCGAGCAGCGACGCCACGACCTGCGGCCGGAGGTCCGGCTGCCCTTCCGCGGCGAACGCCGCGCGCTGCGCGGCACTGAGCTGCTCGCCTCGGGCATAGGTGAACAGCCGATCGAGACTGCCGGCGGCGTGCCGCGCGTGAAACCCCATCGAGGCGGCGCCGCCCGGCGTGATCCACAGATCGGCGGCAGACACGCGGCTCAGCGCGGTGTGCATCTCTTCACGCGACTGCAGCAGCGAGTGGGCCACCGGCTGCAACAGCGGCGGCACGTCGGGCAGCGGCCCGCGCAGCCATACTTCAGGCGTGTCTGTCATCGGTTCCTCAGCTCAAATCCGCTGGAAGTTCTTCTCCACCTCGCGCCGCGTGATCCGCAGCACCACCGGGCGGCCGTGCGGACACACGCTCGAATACGCGGTCCGGCGGAGCTCGGCGAGAATGTAGCGCATCTTCTCCTGCGTCAACGGGTAGTTCGCCTTGACCGCGGCGTGGCAGGCCATGGTCGCGGCGATGCGCCGCAGCGCGTCCTCGACCCGCGCGCCGGGCTCACCGCCTTCCAGATCTTCGGCGAGCGCTCGCACCGCCGCTTCGCACTCGCCTGGCTCGAGCAGCGCCGGCACCGCGGCGAGCCGCACGGCGTCGCCGCCGAAGTGCTCCACTTCCAGGCCGAACCGGTGCAGGACCTGGGCGTGCTGCGCCAGCGCCTGCCGCTGCGACGTCGTCAGCTCCAACACAATCGGGGCGAGCAGCCGTTGGCTCTCGAGCGTGCCCGGCGGTCAGCTTCTCCATCACCTGCTCGAACAGCACGCGCTCGTGCGCCACGTGCTGATCGATGATCGCAATCCCCTCGTCATCGATCGCGATGATGTAGGTGTCGCGAAATTGCCCGAGCGGGATCATCGGCCGCAGGTCGTCGCCGCGGCGACGGCGGTCCGACGCGGCAAGCGCCTCGGTCGCGACGCCGGTGACGGGCGGCTCCGACCATCGGCTGCCGTCGGGCGGGACTGCCACGCCGCCGCTGCGCCGGCGGCAGTGCTGACGGAATCGGACGATCGATCGGTACGGTGCCGGTGCCCACCGGCTTCCGATCGTGGCGCCGGCGAGCACGCCAGGGATCGTCATCAGCTGCGGCTCACCCGACCCGGCATGGAACGGCGTGAGCTGCAGCTCCGGCGCCGGCCCGCGGCCGAGCGCATCGGCGAGCGCGCGCCGCAGCACCTCGTGCACCAGCGACTGCTCGAGGAACCGCACTTCCGCCTTGGTCGGGTGGACGTTCACGTCGACGCGATCGGGGGGGATCGCGATGAACAGGTGGACTTCCGGGCTCCGTTCCTTGATCGTGGCCACGCTATAGGCCTCGGAGATCGCGTGCGCGATGGTGCGGTCCTTCACGATGCGCCGGTTGACGAAGACGTTCTGCGGTCCGCGCACCGGACCGTGATCGCCGAGCGCCGCGACGTAGCCATGAATCGAGATGCCGGCGGCGTCTTTGCGCAGCTGCAACAGATCCGGCCGATCGCCGAACAACTGAAAGAACCGCTCGGGCAGTCCCGCCGCCGGCGGACATTCCAGCAGCTTCCGCCCGCCCGAGGTCAGCGACCAGCCGATCTCCGCATAGCCCAACGCCAGCTGCGTGATCAGCCTGGAGACCTGCGTGGCTTCGGCGACGTCGGACTTGAGGAACTTGCGGCGGGCCGGGAGATTGAAGAACAGATCCGCGACCTCGATGCAGGTGCCTTCGCGGGTGCCGACCTCGCGCGCCGTCGCGAGCTGGCCGCCGTCGATGCGCACCTCGGTCCCGCTCTCCGCGCCGCGGGCGCGGCTGCGCAGCACGAAGTGCGACACCGAGGCGATGCTCGGCAGCGCCTCGCCGCGGAAGCCGAGCGTGCGGATCGCGCCGAGGTCGTCCGGCGTCCGAATCTTGCTGGTCGCATGCCGCTCGACCGCGAGCCGCGCGTCGGCCGGCTCCATCCCTTCCCCGTCGTCTTCGACCCGAATCAGCTTCTTGCCGCCCAGCTCGATCGCCACCGCGATCCGCGCGGCCCCGGCGTCGAGCGCATTCTCGACCAGCTCCTTGACCACCGACGCCGGGCGCTCGACGACCTCGCCGGCGGCGATCTGATTGGCGAGGTGAACGGGGAGGCGGTGGATTTTCATCGGTCAAATCCAACCGCGACTGCGGAAGAACGCGAGCATCGCGACCGACAGCGCCGACCATGATCCCGGCCATCCACCAGAACTGCGCGGGGTCGCCGCCCGGCATTGCGGGCAGCTCGACGTTCATCCCGTACATCCCGGTCAGCACCGTCAGCGGCAGGAAGATGGTCGAGATCATCGTCAGCACCTTCATGACCGTGTTCAACTGATTCGAGACCGCCGACAGGTGCGCGTCGAGGATGCCGGAGATCCGGTCCTGGAAGAACATCGCCTCGTCCGAGAGCCGCACCAGGTGATCGTGCACGTCGCGGAAGCGATAGGCGAGCTGTTCGGAGATCTGCGGGAACTCGCGCCGCGCCAGGCGCCCGACCGCGTCGCGCTGCGGCAGCACGACCTGGCGCAGCGAGGCGACGTCGCGCTTGAAGTCGAGGATCTGGCGGGCCAGCTTCGGGTTCGGCTTCTCGAACACTTCCGTCCTCCAGCTGGTCGAGCCGATCCTGCAGCTTCTCGATCTCCGGCCGGTAGTTGTCCACCATCGCGTCGACGATGCGGTGCATCAGCGCGGCGGTGCCCTCGCCGAGGAGCTGGCCGTTGCGCGTCGCAGATCCCCGTCCACCTTCTCGATCGAACGCGAAGCGCCGTGGTGCACGGTGATCAGGAACTGCGGCGCGAGGAAGAAGTCCACGTCCTTGGTCTTGAAGAGGTGCTGCCGGGCCTGGAAGTCGATGCCATGCAGAATCAGGTAGAGATACTCGCCGTAGGACTCGATCTTCGGATGATGAATGGCGTTGAGCGCGTCCTCGATCGCCAGCTCGTGGATATGGAAGACGTCGCTGAGAATCCGGCTCTCCTCGGCCGTCGGATCGTCCATGACGACCCAGACCAGGACGCCGCTGTCGGGCTTCAGCCAGGCGGGGTCGACGCGTCGACGCAGCTGGTGACCCCCGCCTCGTGTTTGAAGACCTTGACCAAGCCGCGATTTTACCGCACCGCGTGCTTCGACGACTCGAGCTCTCCGAGCTGCGTGGCCTGATCACGGGCCGCTCGATCCGAGCGGCCCTTGACTCGGCCGGTCTGAGACCCCGGCCCACACTGGAACGGCAATCGCCTGACGCTGTCCCCGCCAGCGCCGCCTGCGCCGCCGCCAGCCGCGCCACCGGCACGCGATACGGCGAGCAGCTCACGTAGTCGAGCCCGACCTTCTCGAAGAACTGGATCGAGGCCGGATCGCCGCCGTGCTCGCCGCAGATCCCGAGCTTGATGGTCGGACGCGCGGCCCGTCCCTTGGTCACTGCGATCTCGACCAGCTGGCCGACGCCGGTGGCGTCGATGGTCGCGAACGGGTTCTTCGTGACGATCTCGAGCTCCTGATACTGCGGCAGGAACGAGCCCGAGTCGTCGCGCGACATGCCGAGGCCGGTCTGCGTGAGGTCGTTGGTGCCGAAGCTGAAGAACTCCGCCGACTGCGCGATCTCGTCGGCGGTGAGCGCGCCGCGCGGGATCTCGATCATCGTGCCGACCATGTAGTTCAACTTGACCTTCTGCTCGCGCTGCACCTCGCGGGCCGCCTGGTGCACGACCTCGATCTGCAGATCCAGCTCCTTCTTGAACCCGACCAGCGGGATCATGACCTCGGGCCGGACCTTGATGCCTTCCTTCTGGACCTCGGCCGCGGCTTCGAACACCGCGCGCGCCTGCATCGCCGAGATTTCGGGATAGCCGATCCCGAGTCGGCAGCCGCGGAAGCCGAGCATCGGGTTGAACTCGTGCAGCTGCGAGACCCGCTGCTGGATGCGCGCCGCCGGCACTTTCGAGCTTCTTCGCCAGCTCCTCCTGCTGCTCCTTGGTGTGCGGCAGGAACTCGTGCAGCGGCGGGTCGAGGAAGCGAATCGTCGCCGGGTAGCCCTTCAGCGCGCGGAAGATGCCGGCGAAGTCCTCGCGCTGATACGGCAGCAGCTTGGCGAGCGCGGCCTTCCGCTCCTCGACGTTCTCGGCGAGGATCATCTCGCGCATCGCGTCGATGCGATCGCCCTCGAAGAACATGTGCTCGGTGCGGGTGAGCCCGATGCCGACCGCGCCGAACGCCACGGCATTGGACGTCTGCTCCGGCGTATCGGCGTTGGTGCGGACCACCATGCGCGTCGCGGCCGAGCACCACTTCATCAGCTGCTGGAAGTTCTTGAACTTCTCGGTCTGCTGGGCGGCCTTGTCGTCGTTGATCAGCCCGGCCACGATCTCCGACGGCGCGGTCTTCACCTGGCCGGCGTAGACCTTGCCGATGGTGCCGTCGATCGACATCCAGTCCCCTTCCTTGAAGGTCTGGCCGTCGACCGTCACCGTTCGCGCCTGGTAGTCGACTTCGACCGCCGCGGCGCCGCAGACGCACACTTTACCCATCTGCCGCGCGACCAGCGCCGCGTGCGACGACACGCCGCCGCGCGCGGTGAGGATGCCTTCAGCCGCGATCATGCCGCGCAGATCCTCGGGCGAGGTTTCGACGCGGACCAGCAGCACCTTCTCGCCTTTGTCGGCCGCGACCACGGCGCGATCGGCGTTCAGGTAGATCTGACCGGATGCCGCGCCCGGACCGGCCGGCAGCCCGGTGGCAATCGCCTTGGCCTTGGCCACTTCGGAAAGGTCGAACACCGGCGCCAGCAGCTGCTCGAGCTGATCGGCGGGATTGCGCATCACCGCCGTCTGCCAGTCGATCAGCTTCTCCTTGAACATGTCCACGGAGAACTTCAGCGCCGCCATCGCGGTGCGCTTGCCGTTCCGGGTCTGCAGCATGTAGACGACGCCCTCTTCGATGGTGAACTCGAAGTCCTGGACGTCCTTGAAGTGCTTCTCGAGGGTCTGGCGGATGCGCTCGAGCTCGGCGTAGGCCTTCGGCATCTCCTTCTTCAGCTCGGACACCGGCTCCGGCGTGCGCACGCCGGCGACGACGTCCTCGCCCTGCGCGTTGATGAGGAACTCGCCGTAGAACTCCTTGACGCCGTTGGCCGGGTTGCGCGTGAACGCGACGCCGGAGCCCGAGGTGTCACCGGTGTTGCCATAGACCATCGCCTGGACGTTGACCGCGGTGCCCCACTCGGTCGGGATGTTGTACTTGCGGCGGTAGACGATCGCGCGATCGTTCATCCAGGAGCCGAAGACCGCGCCGACCGCGCCGAGCAGCTGGTCCCAGGGAGAGTTCGGAAACTGCTTGCCGGCCCGTTCCTTGACCAGGGCCTTGAAGCGGGCGACCAGCTCCTTGAGATCGTCGACGGTCAGCTTGTTGTCTTCGATGTCCTGGGGATAACGCTCGTGCTTGAGCGTCTCGATCACCGTCTCGAACGGCTCGTGATCCTCGTCTGGCCGCTTCTGCACGCCGAGCACGACGTCGCAGTACATCTGGACGAAGCGGCGGTAGCAGTCCCAGGCAAAGCGCGGATTCCCGGTCTTGGCCGCGAGCGCCTCGACGGTCTGGTCGTTGAGGCCGAGGTTGAGGATGGTGTCCATCATGCCCGGCATCGAGTCGCGGGCGCCGGAGCGCACCGACACCAGCAGCGGGTCCTTCAGATCGCCGAACGTCTTGCCGGTCTGCTGCTCGAGGGCGGCGATGCCGCGCTCCATCTCCCCGCGCAGGCTCGGCGGATAGGTCCGCTTGTTGGCGTAGTAGTAGGTGCAGACCTCGGTGGTAATCGTGAACCCGGGCGGCACCGGCAGCCCGATGCGGCACATCTCGGCGAGATTCGCGCCCTTGCCGCCGAGCAGCGGCTTCATCGACCCGTTGCCATCGGTCTTGCTGCCGAACGCATAGACGTACTTCGCGCCCTTGGCCGCCGCCCGTGGTCTTTGCCGCCGGCGTGCTCTTCGCTGCGGTCCGGCTCTTCGACGCCTTGCCCTTGGGTGCAGCCGTCTTCGCCTTCGCGGCGGGTCGGGCCGCGGTCTTCTTCCGTGCCAATGTCTTTGCCATTTCTACTGCCTACTCCGTGTGAGGAACGATTTCAGAGATATCCGCGAGCGCGAGAATCAGGTCCCGCAGGGTGGCCATGAGAGTCAGCCGCGCGGTCCTCACGCGGGCGTCCTCGGCCATGACGAACACTTCGGTGAAGAACCGATCGACCGCCGGCCGCAGCGCTGCGACCGACATGAACGCGCGGGTGTAGTCGGCGCGCGCCGCCGCCGCCGCGACGTCGGGCTGCGCCGCGTCGAGCGCCGCCAGCAGCGCCAGCTCCGCCGGCTCGGTCAGCCGCCGTCGCCGGCTCGCCAGCTCGGTGACTGCGCGGCGCCACGCTCCATCGACTGATGTTCTTCACCCGCTTGAACAGCACCGCCAGCGCCTGGAAATCCTCGGAGGTCCGCATCCGCTGGAGCGCCCCGGCGATGCGCCGGGCTCGCAGCGGTGCCGACGTCGGGCGCCGCGGTGACCGCCCGGACGATTTCGATGGGATACCCGCGCTGCTCCAGCGCGAAGCGCACCCGTTCGATCGCGAACGCTGCGGCCTGATCGTTGCGCGCTCCCGCCGTCGCCGAACGCCCTGCCGCGCCCGTGCGGCCAGCGGTCCGACCGTCAGCTCGCGCTCGATGCCGGTCAGCTCCGGCAGATCCATCAGGATCCGCACGATGCCGTGCATCTGCCGCCGCAGCGCGAACGGATCGCGCGAGCCGGTCGCTCGCTCCCCGGCGCATGGACCAGGCCGGTCACGCGTATCCAGCTTGTCCGCAAGCGACACCGCCGCCCACGTCACCGCGGCCGCCCCGAGATCCGATCGGGCGGGAGCGGCGTCCGCTTCGACGCCCACCGGCAGATAGTGGTGATAAATCGCCTTCCACACCTGCTCCGGATGCCCTTCTTCCCGGGCATACACGCCGCCCATCGTCCCCTGCAGCTCCGGAAATTCGAACACCATGTCGCTCGTGAGGTCGGCCTTGGCGAGCCGGGCGGCCAGCGCGGCGTCCGCGGCGGCCGCCGGCTGCCCGAACACGTCGCCGGCGATCCAGGCGGCCAGCGCTTCAATCCGCTCGGCCTTGTCGCGGTAGCTCCCCAGTTTCTTGTGAAAGAGGACGGTGTGCAACCGCTCGAGCCGCGATTCGAGCCGGACCCGCCGGTCGCTCTCCCAGAAGAACCGCGCATCCCGCAGCCGCGCCGTCACCACGCGCTCGGCATTCTTCGCGATCAGCCGCTCGTCCTTCGGCTGGGTGTTCACGACCGCGAGGAACGCTTCCTTCACCTCGCCGGTCTCCGTCAACACCGGAAAATAGTGCTGGTGGTGCACCAGCGTGGTCGCCAGGACCTCTTTCGGCAGCTCGAGAAACGCGCGGTCGAAGAAGCCGGCCACGACGCCCGGGAACTCGACCAGGTCGGCCACCTCGTCCAGCAGCCGCTGATGTTCCTTGAGCCCGACCCGCCCGTTGAGCCGCCGCGCGTGGCCTTCGAGATCGCGAGCGATCCGATCGCGCCGCTCCGCGTGGTCGAGGACGATGAAGTGCTCCTTGAGACGCTGCTGGTACTCGTCGAAGCTGCGGACCTTGATCGAACGGCCGGCCCGGCCGCTGGTCGCCAGGAACCGGTGACCGTAGGTCAGCGCGCCCGACGGGATTTCCTGCACCGACGACCCGGCCGCATTGGCCGCGCGGCCGATCGTGAAGGGGACCACCCGGCCGCCGTAGAGGAACAACAGCCAGCGGATCGGGCGTCCGAACACGAACTCGCCGCGGCCGTCCTCGATCATCGCGTCCCACTTCATCTGCTTGGGAAACGTGAGATCGCGCAGCACGCCGCCGAGCACGTCGGGCAGCGCGTCGATCGCGCTCTTGCCGCGCTGGCGCTTCAGAAACGTCAGGTACTCCCCGCGCGCCGACTGGGCGCGTCCCAGGTCCTCGACGCCGACCCCCTGCTTCTTGGCAAAACCGACGGCAGCCGGCGTGGGATGCCCCTCGGCATCGAACGCCGCGGACACCGGCGGTCCGGTCACGACCTCCTCGAGGTCCTCCTGCCGTTCGGCGATCTTCCCCAGCCGCGCGGTGAGCCGCCGCGGCGTGCTGAAGACCTCGACCGCCGCGCCCGGCGCGATGCGCGCTTCCTTCAGACGCGCTTCAAGCCGCTCGCCCAGCTGGCGGGTCAACGCCGGCATCCACGCGGCGGGCAGTTCCTCGACGCCGATTTCGATGAGGAGTTCTCTATCCATTCTCCCCAACCCACCCCTTGGCAATTGCCACCGCCAGCTGCCGCACTCTCAGGATGTAGGCCATGCGCTCGGTCACGCCGATGCCGCCGCTCGAGTCGAGCAGGTTGAACATGTGCGAGCACTTGAGGCAGTAGTCCAGCGCGGGCAGCAGCAGGTTCGAGCGGATCAGGGTTTCGGCGAGGCCGTAGTACTGGTCGAACAGGTTCCGGTGCAGGGCGTGGAGCTCCGCGGCCGGCATGTCGATCTGCCCGAACGCGTACTTCGACTGCTCGACCTCGTCGCGGTGGCGGACATCGCGATACTTCACCCCGTGCCCCCACTCCAGGTCGTAGACATCGTCCACGTCCTGCAGCGCCATGGCGAAGCGCTCGAGCCCGTAGGTCAGCTCGACCGAGATCGGCGACAGGTCGACGCCGCCCGCCTGCTGGAAATAGGTGAACTGGGTGATCTCCTGTCCATCGAACAGCACCTGCCAGCCGATGCCCCAGGCGCCGAGCGTCGGCGACTCCCAGTTGTCCTCCTCGAACCGCACGTCGTGGGCGCGCAGGTCGATGCCGCACGCTTCCAGACTCTGCAGATACAACTGCTGCACGTCGTCGGGGGCCGGCTTCAGGATGACCTGGAACTGCTGATGTTTGAACAGGCGGTTCGGGTTCTCGCCGAAGCGGCCGTCGGCCGGGCGCCGGGACGGCTGGACGTACGCGACGCTCCAGTGAGCGGGACCGAGCACCCGCAGAAACGTCTCCGGGTGCATCGTCCCCGCGCCCATCTCGATGTCGAGCGGCTGATGAAGGAGGCAGCCTCGTGAGACCCAGAATTCGGAGAGCTTGAAGATCAATTGCTGAAGAGTGACCATGCAGACGGAGGTTGAAACGTCTCCCTTTCCCTTCTGAGTTGTCCGCGTCCGGTCATCGGGCCTGCCGCATTTCGCGGAGCACGCGGGCCGATTTCAGATCCTTGTCGAGATGCACCGTAATCAGCCGCCGGTGCGCCGTCTCCAGCTCGCGCGCCGCATGCGCGCCGAGCATGAGCGTGCCGACGGCGTCGGGGCCCACCGTCGTGGCGCTGTTCAGGAACGCCATCGCCTCCGGCGACAGCCGGGTGCCCGCCATTCCTGGCGCGCAGGCGCGGCACAGGAGGACGGCATCGTTCGCCGGCATCGCCGCTCCGTCGCTCAGACCCGAGCCGCAGCCTGGACATTGCCGGATCGACGGATACACGCCCTGCAGCCGCAACAACCAGTACTCGAAATACCGCGCCAGCGGTTCCACTGGCGTGCCAGCCGCGATCGCGTCCACCATCGACGATCCCAGCCGGTAGAGCCGCTCGTCGACATGCGCCTCGGGCGCCCACTCGTCGATCAGCTCGGCAAAGTACCCGACATGGCCCAACGCTTCCCCGGACGCGGCTGACAGCGGCGAGCGGGTGATCTCGACATAGTTGAGCCGGACCAGATCGCGCTGCTCGCGCTCGTAATACGCGACCCCGGCCCGCGTCATCGGCTCGAGCGCCCCGATATACCGCGATCGAACCCGCCGCGCCCCCTTGGCGACCCCCCGTTTCTTGCCCCGATCGCGGGTCAAAAAGACGACGATGCGGTCGGCTTCGCCAAGCTTGTAGGTCCGAAGAATCAACGCCTCGGACTGATACACGGGCACCGCTACATTCTATTCACTGTCGCAGCTCACGGCTTGCCTCGCCGGGGTCTAAAGACCCCGGCGCCACAAATTGTTCGCGTGAGTTCTCCCTTTTCCCTTCTGCCTTCTCCCTTGACACGCGGGGCTTTCATCAACCGGTCAGCCCCGCCGATCACCCTCCCCACCTCCTCAGCACGAGCGTGCCGAATCCGAGGAACGACAGGAACCCGAACACGTCGGTCAGCGTCGTGATGAACACGGACGATGCGAGCGCCGGGTCGATCTTCAGCGCCCTGAGCGCCAGCGGAATCAGGGTGCCGGCGGTGGCGGCGACGAACATGTTGATGATCATCGCCGCGCCGATGATCACGCCGAGCGCGGGGCTGCCCTTCCAGATCCACACGACGATGCCCGCCACCAGGCCGCAGGCGATGCCGTTCGCCACCCCGACCACCGCCTCCTTCAGCAGCGCCTTCCGCGTGTTCGCCCACGACAGCTCGCCGAGCGCGATCCCACGGATGATGACGGTCAGCGTCTGCATCGCGGCGTTGCCGCCCATCCCGGCGACGACCGGCATGAAGACCGCCAGCGCGCTCCATTGGCTGATGGTCCCCTCGAACATCGCCACCACTGATGCCGCGACGAACGCGGTCACCAGATTCACCTGCAGCCAGGGCAACCGCTTCCTGAGCGATTCTATCGGCCGCGTGAACACGCGATCATCGCCGGTGACGCCGACCAGCCGGTAGACGTCCTCGGTCGCTTCGTCCTTGATGACGTCGATGACGTCATCGACCGTGATCACGCCGACCAGCTTGTTCTCCTCGTCGACGACCGGGATGGCCAGAAGGTTGTAGGACGCGACCAGGCGGGCGACCTCTTCCTGGTCCATGTCGACGCGTGCGCTGATCAGATCGGTCGTCATGATCCGCTTGAGCGGCGTGCTCTGCGGGACCAGCAGCAGCCGGCGCAGCGAGACCACGCCGACCAGGTGGCGGCGCACGTCGATGACGTAGAGATAGAAGACCATCTCGACGTCGCGCGAGCCCTGCAGCGCGGTGATCGCCTCCGCGGCGGTCATGTCCTCCGAAAGCGCAAAGACCTTCGGATTCATGATGCGGCCGGCGGTCCGCTCGGGGTATTCGAGCAGATCGCCGACGTCGCCGCCCGCGGGCCGCTTCTGCATCAGCTCGAGGACTGATGCCGAGACGTCCTCCGGCAGGTAGTCGATGATCGCCGCGGCGTCGTCGGAGGGGAGCTCCTGCAGCAGCTTGCCGATCTCTTCCGCCGATCGGCCGACCAGGAGCGCCGCCCCTTCCTCGGGCCCCAGCTCGCTCAGCGCTTCCATCGCGAGCCGGCTGTTGCGCTCGGCCAGCATCGAGAACGCCGATCGCCGGTCCTTGTCGCTCAGCTCCGAGAACACCTGGGCGAGGTCCGCCGGATGCTGCTTCTGGAGCAGATTGACGAGGTTCGCCGTCGCGCCTACCCGAAGGAGGCGTTTGACGGAGTCCAGCACGACATCGAGCTTGCGCTGCGCCATGGCAATAGGTCCGGCCCGGCCGAGAACTGCTCAATGTAGCATGGAGTCAAATCCCAAATCCCAAGCTCCAAATCCCAACCACTCCCAATTCCCAACGCCCAAAGCCAACGCCCAAAGCCCAAAGCCAACTCCAAAAGCAACTCCCAACTCCCAACTCCAAGCTCAGAGGCTTGGGAATTGGCAGTTGGGAGTGGTTGGAGCTTGGAGCTTGGGATTTGGGATTTGACGTGAAGTTACCTCTGCGCCGGAGACCGCATGTAGCCCGACCCTACGATCGTGTAGTCCGACGGCAGGTCGAACAGGCCGGCCTGCGGCTCGGCACGGACGATGTTGGTGAGGGTGTAGCTGGTCTCACCGGATCGCGGATCGCTGTGTCGGGTCATGACCAGGATCTCGAGATCGGGGGAGAACCACTGCTCGGACGTGACGGTGATTGGCGCCTGGTTGCCGATCGCGCCGGCCGCGAGCGTGGTGGTCACGCGCTTGCCATCCGCCATCACCCCCTCGATGAGCTTCTGTCCGAGCGACTCTTCTTTCCCGCCCTGCGATCCGCCGACGAACGCCACCGCGGCCGCGCGCCACGGTCTCGGCCATGCGCTTACGCGCTTCCTCGGGCTGGGCCCGCTCGGGCAGATCGACCGGCGCGGCCAGCGTCCACGTCGTCTGGCCGTCCTCGCGCGCCGCAGTCAGCTTCTCTTTGATCTTGCGCTTGTCCTCGTCGCTCGCGACGAACTTGTCGGGAACAACCACGCGCACCGCCGACTTCCGCGCCGTACCAGTCGCGGGATCGAGCACGTATGTCGCGTGCCCGACAGTGTCGTAGATGCTGACCGATTTCACGCTGCCGTCCGCTGCCAGCTCCTCGCGGCGCGTCCTGCCGTCGCTGTCGCGATAGATCCGGACGGTGACCTTGCGGGCGATTCTGTTGCCGTCGCCAAGCACCTGGGTGAACTCGGTGGTGGCTTCCGCGGAATAGGGCCGTCCCGTGGTGATCCGTGCCTCCACGGCGGTGCTCGCACAGCATCCTGACCTGCGGCCGCCCATCAGGAACCACTTCGAATGCCATCTCCGCGCGCTGCGGGCCCTGCGCCTGGGCCACATCCGGCGGCGCCGTCATGACCGCCACCGCGGCGAGCGCCATAGCTCCATATCCCAATCGTTTCTTCATGGTTTGCTCCTCACATCAGGTGTCGATTGCTCTTCGGCGGTCACCAGGCGGATGGCCCGAGGCTGGCCATCCTGCCCGACCAGCACGTCCGCCTCCACGGTTGCCTTCTGCATGTTCGGCACGATCTCGACGCCGTATCCAGATAGCGCCGCCACTGGCACCTGGATCCGGACAACGCTGCCGCTCTCGAAGTCGGGTAGTCCCACGGCGCTCGGAAGCGCGACGAACTCGAACGATCGGACCCGGCGGGCCGGCGCGACTCTCGACCGCAATCGCCGCGAAGTGCTGACCGCCGGCCGTTCCGCCGAACGTAGAGCCGCGACTGCCGGTGGCGACACGAGCGGCGGTCTGCCTGCCGGTGCCGCCGCCGGGGAGGGCGCTGACGCCGTCGCGGGGCTGGCCGGCGGGCGCGGCGCGCGGCTGCCGATCCAGACCGCGAGCGCGACGATGGCGGCCATGGCCAGTGCGTAAACCCAGCGGCTCGGTCTGCGGCGCCGACTCTGACGGGGGCACACTCGCCGTGCGCTCCGCCTCGAACGCGGCCTGCAGCCGCTGCTCGATCTCCGGCGACGCACTCCAGGCCTGCGCTTCCGCCGACAGTGCCTGCAACGCGGCCGTGAGATCCCGATGACGCTCGAGATCCGCCGCGCAAGCCGGGCACGTGCTCACATGGGTCTCGACCGCCAGCCGCTCGCTCTCTGGCATCGCCACGCCGCGCGCGAGATCGAGGAGTGCTTCCCTTGCCGACCCGCAGGTCATGCCATGCACCTCTTCTGGGTCACCGACGCATCGGTGGTCCGTCCCGCTGCGGTGTCGCGCTGCCCGTCATGTTCCTGCAGCGCGGCCAGCCGTGCCGCGAGCATCGCCCGCGCCCGGTGCAGCCGCGATCGGACCGTTCCTATCGCACAGCCGAGCGCGTCAGCGGCGTCCGCATATGACAGTTCCTCGAGATCGCAGAGGACCACCACTTCGCGATAGCGCACCGGCAGGGCCAGCACTGCCCGCCGCAGCGCGGCGATCCGCTCGCCGCGGGCCAGATCCCCCATCGGATCGATCTGCACGATCGGCAGCTGACCTTCGTCGTCCTGCTCGCCCCCGTCCAGGCTTTCGAACCGGGCGTCCCGCTGGAGCCGCTGCCGCAGGCAGTTCCGCGCAATCCCGCACAACCACGCCGTGACCGACGATCGCCCCGGCTGATAGCGTCCCGCTTCCTTCATCACCACCAGGAACACGTCCTGCGTGACGTCGTCGGCCAGCGCCGCCGCGCCGCTCATGTGCAGCGCGAACCGGTAGACGTCGGCCTGGCGGCGGCGAAACAGCCACATCAGCGCGTCGGCCTTCCCCGCGGCGATTCCGGCAAGCAGCAGGTCGTCGCTCGTGCGCTCGAGATCGTCAGTCATCGGATGCCGGGTTTCGACGCCGTCATCAGGTATTCAGTTGGGAGAGGCGGGAAGTTCCAAATACTCGAGACAGGAGACAGGAGGTAGGAGGTAGGAGGTAGGAGGCAGTGGCTACCGTCGCCGGGGCTTCCGCGTGGTACGCGGCACGCCGAGGTCGTCGAGCGCCCGGTCGTCGTTCCGCCAGTCGGGGTTGACCTTGACCCGCAGATCGAGGAACACGCGGGTCTCGAACGCGTCCTCGAGATCCTTGCGGGCCTCGGTGCCGATCCGCTTGATCATGTCCCCGCCGCGTCCGATCACGATCGCCTTCTGCGAGTCGTGCTCGACGAAGATCGTGCAATACAGCCGCAGCATCCGTTCCCGTTCCTCTTCGTCGAACTTGTCGACCACCACCGCCGTGGAGAACGGCAGCTCGGCGCGGGTGTGCTGCAGGATCTTCTCGCGCACCGTTTCGGCGACGAGGTTGCGCTCGGGCTGATCGGTGAGGTAGTCCTCGGGATAGAGCGACTCGCCTTCCGGCAGCAGCTCGAGCAGCACCCGCTCGAGCCGCTCGACGCCGTCGCCGGTCTGGGCCGACACCGGCACGATCGCCGCGAAGTCCCGCCACTTCTGCACGGTCTCGATCAGCGGCAGCAGCTTCGATTTCGCCACCAGGTCGATCTTGTTCAACACCAGGACCACCGGCTTCCGGACTTTCTCGAGCAGCCCGGTGACGAACTCGTCGCCGTTGCCTGGCCTGGTCGACGCGTCGAAGACCAGCGCGATGACGTCGACCTCACGAAGCGTGTCCACCGCCGCATCCACCATCCGCACATTCATGCGATGCAGCGGCCGGTGAATGCCCGGCGTGTCGACGAACACGACCTGCCCGTCCGGGTAGTTCTTCACGCCCATGATCCGTCCCCGGGTGGTCTGGGGCTTGTCGGAGACGATCGCGACCTTGGCCCCCACCATCGCGTTGATCAGCGTGGACTTCCCGGCATTGGGCCGGCCGAGGAGAGAGACGTAGCCGGATTTCACTTCTGCGACTGTACCCGATCGAGCCTGTTGATGAATCGATCGGGGTGACTTCTGCGGGGGTCCGTGGTCACGTGGTCCGTGGTCCGTGGTTCGCAAGAGTCTCTAAGTGAGTCGAACCATCTGGGTTGAAGGCGTCGCGAACTAGCTGATTGCTACGGCTTCGACCCCGCTGCTTCGAGCGGCCTCGGACTACGGACTACGGACCACGGACCGCGGACCGCGAACACCGAGCGACACGATCGCAGGCGAGCTACTTAGTGGCGGGATTTCCCTCGATGTCATACATCACGATTGGCGCGATGCCGGTGGCCTTGAGCGGCGCTTCGATCACCTTGCGGTCGCCGACGATCACGATCGCCAGCTTGTCCACCGTCACGTACTGCTTCGCCACCCGCAGCACGTCGTCCTTGGTCACTGCGGCAATCCGCTTCGCATATTGCTGGTAGTAGTCGTCCGGCAGGCTCTGGACCCACAGAGTAGTGAGCGCGCTGTTGATGGAGCTGACAGAGGCGAACGTCCCCGGCAGGCGCTGAATCAGCGCGTCCTTCGCCACGCTCAGCTCGTCGTCCGTGATCGGCCGGGCGCCGAGGATCCCCTTCAGCTCCTTCATGAACTCGACCAGCGCCGCGTCGCTTTTTTCGGTGACGATGTCGCCGCCGGTGCGGAATGGCCCCGGGCCTTTGCCGTAGCCGAAGTTCGAGGTGACGCCGTAACTGTAGCCCTTCTCCTCGCGGATGTTGGCGTTGAGGCGCGACTGGAACATCCCGCCGAGCATCGTGTTCATCACCTGCAGCGCGAAAAAGTCGGGAGTGTTCCGCGGCGGGCCGGGCCGGCCGATCGCGAAGGTCGACTGGGCCGCGCCCGGCTTGTCCACCAGGAAGATGGTCGTGGCCTTCGGCTCCGCCACGGCCGGGAAGGTGAACGACGGCTTCTCGCCTCCCCTGGTCCACGCCGCCAGCGCCTTTTCGATGATCGGCTTCGCCGCGGCCGTGGTGGTATCGCCGACGACGGTGACGAGGGCTCGGCCCGGCTGGTAGTACGCCTTGTGGAACGCGACGATGTCGGCGCGGGTCACTCCCTTCAGCGTGTCCTCAGTGACGACCCGTCCATACGGATGCTCATTGCCGTAGACGATGCGGGGGAAGACGCGATTGGCGATGGCGGCGGGCTGGGCGCGAGCCTGCGTCAACTGCACCAGCCGCTGCCCTTTCAGGCGCTCCAGACCGTTCTCCGGGAACGTCGGGTTCACCAGGATGTCCGCCAGGATGTCCAGAGTGGCGGGGAACTTCGCGGCGGTGGATCGGAAGCTGATCGAGCCGCTCTCGCCGGCGACGGACGCGTTGATCGCAGTCCCGAGCAGCTGCAACGCGTTCGACAGCGCCTCCGCGTCGCGGGTCTTCGTGCCTTCGCTGAGGAGCGCCGCCGTGAGCGAGGCCACGCTCTGCTTGCCGGCCGGCTCGAATTGATCGGCGCCGCCGAGAAAGGTGATGGAGAAGGCGATCAGCGGCAGGTCGTGCTTCTCGGACAGCAGCAGTTCGGCGCCGTTGGCCAGCGTGGTCTTGGTCCAGGCGGGCACGCGCAGCTCCGGCGTTTTCCCGGCGGCCGGCACCTTCTTGCGATCCAGCGACTGCTGCGCCGATGGCGCCGCGGTCAGCAGGAGGACAACGGCGAATGCGATCCAGCCCCGCATGCTCCTCATTTCCCACCTTCCGGTTTCTTCGCGTCGTAGTCGGTCACGCGCGTGCTCTGATCCGGCTTGGCCGCCTGATCGAGCTTGCCCTCGGGGACGACGCTCAGCACCACGCGGCCGCTGGTGAGGTACTTGTTGGCCACTCGCTTGACGTCGTCTGCGGTAACCGAGAGGGTCTTCTTGTAGGCGGTGCGGAAGTAGCCGGCGTCGCCGTGATAGCCGGCGCCGTCGGCCAGCTGGAACGCCTTGCCGAGATTGGATTCGAGGCTGCTCACGAACCCGAGCTCCTCGCCGGCAATCGCCTTCTGAATCTCCTCGGCGGTCGGCCCCTCCTTCTTCAGGCGATCGAGGATCGCGTCGGTCGCGGCTTCGAGCGTGGTGAGCGTGTGGCCGGGCCGCGGCGTGATCATCAGGAAGAAGTCGCCCACGTCCTCGTTGGTACCCTGACCGGCCTGCACCGCCGCCGCGGCCTGCTCGTCGTAGACCAGCGCCTTGGTGATCCGAGCGGTACGGGCCCCGGCGAGGATGGTGCCGAGCACGTCGAGCGCGAAGCGGTCGTCGTGCTTTTCACCGACGGTGGGCCACTGCACATAGAGCCGCGGCACCTGCACGCGATCCTCGTAGACGAGGCGCTTTTCGGCGGCCAGCGTGACCGGGTCGACCTTCGGCCTGGTAATCGGCTTGCCGCGCGGAATGTCGCCAAAGTACTTGGTCATCCACGCCTTCGCCTGCGCCGGATCGAAGTCGCCGACAATCGAGAGGTAGGCGTTGTTCGGCGCGTAGTACAGCCGGAAGAAATTCTTCACGTCTTCTTCCGACGCGGCCGACAGGTCGGTCATGCTGCCGATGACATCCCAGGAGTAGGGGTGAGTGGGGGGATAGGTCGCCTTGGCGAGGATCTCGCCGGCACGGCCGTAAGGCTGGTTGTCGACCCCCTGCCGCCGCTCGTTCTTGACGATGTCGCGCTGGGCATTGAGCTTGGCGAGGTCGAGCGAGTCGAGCAGATAGCCCATGCGGTCGGCCTCGAGCCACAGCGCCGACTCGAGATAGTTGGTTGGCACCGTCTCGTAGTAGGTGGTGCGGTCGTTGTTGGTCGTCCCGTTGTTCGACCCGCCCACCCCTTCCGTGAGCTTGTCGTGCAGCCCGTAGGGGACGTTCCCGGACCCGGTGAACATGACGTGCTCGAACAGGTGCGCGAACCCGGTGCGCCCGACCAGCTCGTTCTTCGAGCCGACCTTGTACCAGACGTTCACGGCGACGGTCGGCGTGGTCCGGTCCGGCGACAGGATCACGGTGAGCCCGTTCGGCAGCGTGTAGGTTTCGAACGGCAGCTTGATCGCGTCGGCGCCGGCCGTCGACGTGCGCGGCGGCGGCGACTGGGCGGCCGCGGCGGAGATCAGGGTCAGGAGAAGGAGGGCTGTGGTCGCAAGTCGGTGTTTCATAGGCTCCACGTATTCTCTCTTCCGCGTGTCAAGGGAGAAGGCAAAAAGGGACGGTGCGGGCCGCGCTATTCTGTCTCGACCGGCGCCACCGCGGCGGCCCGGCGCATTCTGACGCGGTGGATCCGGCGGCGCTCGGCCTCGATCACTTCGACCATCAGGCTGTCGAGCTCGAACGTCTCGCCGACCGACGGCACCCGGCCCACCCGGGTCAGGACGTAGCCGCCGACCGTCTCGAACCCCTCGGGCTCGATTTCGACGTGCAGCCGCTCGCGCACCAGGTCGAAGTTGGCCTTGCCGCTGAACACGAACGTGCCCGGCGCCTCTTCGACGACCGACTCGGCCTCCACGTCGTACTCGTCCCGGATCTCCCCGACCAGCTCTTCGAGCAGGTCCTCGAGCGTGACCAGGCCGGCGGTGCCGCCGTATTCGTCGACCACAATCGCGAGCTGGACCTGCTTGCGCTGGAACTCCTTCAGCAGGTCGGACACCCGCTTCGTCTCGGGCACGAAGGTCGCCGGCCGCAGCAGCGGCTGCAGTCCCTCCGCGTCCAGGCGATCGCCGGCCAGACGAATCAAGTCTTTGACGAAGACCACGCCGAGAATGTTGTCGAGATTCTCCTTGTAGACCGGGATTCTCGAGTATTCCTGCTCCTGGAACAGCGCCCGCAGCTCGCCGATGGTGGCGGCCTCACGGATCGCGACGATGTCGGGCCGCGGTGTCATCACCTCGCGCACCAGAGTGTCGCCGAAGTCGACGATCGACTGGAGCAGCCGGCGCTCGTCTCCCTCGATCCGCCGCTGATCGTCGACCGCGTCGGGCGGCACGGCGGGTGCGTCGCGAGTCTCCTCGACCTCGCCGCTCACCACCTGGGCGGCATAGCGGTCGCGTCGGGCGTCGACAATCAACCGGACCAGCGCGTTGGTCAGGGGCTGGACGAACCGCGCCGCGACGTCGAACGGCGGCAGCAGCACTTCGAGCACCCGCTCGGGGTCGCGCCGCACGATGAACATCGGGATGACGTGCTCGCAGATCAGGATGAAGACGGCGACGAACACCATCAGCATGCCGATCGACTGCAGCGACCCGGTGCGGCCGGTCAGGATCGCAATCGACATGGTGGCGAGCGAAAAGATGAGGCCCAGGATCAGCCGTGCCGGCAGGAACAGGCGGATCGGGTCGTCGAAGTAGAAGCCGAGCCGATCGTCGCGGCCGCCGCGCTCCGCCATCAGCCGGAGCGACAGCCGCATCAGGGTGCTGAAGGCCGTTTCGATAGTGCCCACATACACCGCTGCGACTGCCAGCAGCAGGAGAAGGACGGGGGTCATGGTCGGGCGGGCCGCGGGCGCGCCGCCGGCCCGCGGGGCGCTCCCGCGCGCGCGATCAGTCCAGCTGACAGGCCGCCGCGGCGGCGGAGGCGGGCTTCCGCCCGGGCCATGCGGCCCTGGTCGTCCGGGGCGTCGTGGTCGTAGCCCAGAAGGTGAAGGAAACCATGAAGGGCCAGAACGCGCAACTCGGTGCCGAAGGCATGGCCCATCTCGCGGGCCTGCCGGGTCGCGACGCCGGTGGCGATCACGATGTCGCCAAAATGCCTGGGGTTCGCGGTTCGCGGGTTCGCGGGCTCGCGGTCCGGGGCTCGCCGACGGTCCGTGCCACGGTCGAGCTCCGGGGCAAAGGACAGGACATCCGTCGCGACATCCTTCCCTCGATATTGCCGATTGAGCTTGCGGATGTGGGCGTCGGTGACCAGCGCGATCGCCACCTCGCCGCGGAGGCGCACGGGAAGCACGCCGGAGAGCCATCGGGCCAGGCCGCGGTCGGCGATCCGGCGGCCCTGGCCGTCGGTCACCGTCACGACCACGCCCCTACTGTCGGGATCCACCGGTACGATTCGTACGCCTTGACGATCTGCTGCACCAGCTGATGGCGCACGACGTCCTTGTCGTCGAACCGGATGAACGAGATGCCCTCGATGTTGCCGACCACTTTCATCGCTTCGACCAGGCCGGAGATTCGGCCGGTGGGGAGATCGATCTGCGTGATGTCTCCGGTAATCACCGCTTTCGAGCCGAACCCGAGGCGGGTCAGGAACATCTTCATCTGCTCCGACGTGGTGTTCTGCGCCTCGTCCAGGATGACGAAGGCGTCGTTGAGCGTGCGGCCGCGCATGAAGGCGATGGGCGCGACCTCGACCGTCCCGCGCTCGATCAGCCGTTCCGCCCGCTCGACGTCGAGCATGTCGTAGAGGGCGTCGTACAGCGGCCGCAGATACGGGTTCACCTTCTCCTGCAGGTCGCCGGGGAGAAAGCCGAGCTTCTCGCCCGCCTCGACCGCCGGACGCGCCAGGATGATGCGCGTCACCTTCTTGGCGAGCAGCCACGACACCGCCTGCGCCATCGCGAGATAGGTCTTGCCGGTGCCGGCCGGACCGATGCCGAACACGACATCGTGCTGCTCGATGGCGTCGAGATACCGGCGCTGGTTGACGCTCTTCGGCAGGACCTGCCGTTTGCCCGAGGTCCGCGGCGCGCCGCGCAGGAAGTAGTCGGCGAGCTCCACGTTCTCGTCCTGGGCCACCAGCTGCGCCGCGGTCTTGACGTCCCCTTTACCGAGCCGGTAGCCGCCGCGCATCAGGTTGGAGAGCTGGTCGAGCACCCGCTCCGCCCGCAGCGCATCGGCCGCGTCCCCTTCGACGATCAGCTCTTCCCCGCTGGTGCGAATCCGGACGTTGAAGAGCCCCTCGAGGTGCTTCAGGTTCTCGTCGTAGTTGCCGAACAGCAATTCCGCACCCTGGTCGGGCACCGGAACCTTGCGCATGACGGTGGCTGGGGGTATTGGGAGAGCTCCTTGGTGAAGGGGGATTGTACCACAACGACAAATCCCAAGCTCCAAGCTCCAAATCCCAACCACTCCCACTCGCCAAATCCCAACCCCAACCGCCAAACCCCAATGCCGTTGGAACTTGGAAGTTGGGACTTGGCAGTTCGTTTGGGCGTTGGGCGTTGGGCGTGGTTGGGATTGGGGATTTGGAGCTTGGGATTTGACCTAGTTCACCTTGAGATGCAGCTCCCGCAGCTGCTTCGTATTGACCGTGGAGGGCGCCCCTGCCATCAGGTCGACCGCCTGCGCGGTCTTCGGGAAGGCGATGACGTCGCGAATCGACGGTTCGCTGCACAGGATCGCCACCGTCCGATCCAGGCCGACCGCGATGCCGCCGTGCGGCGGCGTGCCGTATTCGAGCGCGTCGAGGAAGAAGCCGAATCGCAGCTTCGCCTCCTCGTCAGAAATCTGCAGCAGCTTGAAGATCAGCCGCTGCAGCGCCTGATCGTGGATTCGAATGCTGCCGCCCGCGATCTCGCTGCCGTTCAGCACCAGATCGTAGGCGCGCGCCCGGACGCTGCCCTGATCGGATTCGAGACGCGCGGCGTCGCTTTCGAGCGGCGCGGTGAAGGGGTGGTGCATGAACTCGTAACGGTTCTCCGCTTCGAGCCACTCGAACATCGGGAAGTCGACCACCCACAGGAATTCGAACCGATCCGGATCGAGCAGGTTCAGCTTCTTCGCCATGTGCAGGCGCAGCTGTCCGAGCGTGATGCAGGCCTGGTAGTGCTTGCCGCCAGCCATGACCAGGAGATCGTCAGGCCCGCAGCCGGCCGCGTCCAGCGCCGCGCGAATGGCCTCTTCTCCCGCGCTCTTCAGCGCCGGACTCTGTGGCGTGCCTTCGGGCCGCGCGCGCCCACACCAGCCCGGCCGCCCCGAATTGCTTCGCCAGATCGCCCAGCTCGTCGAGCTGGCTGCGTGAATACTTCGCGGCCCCCGCGATCACGAACCCCCGGACGTCGCCGCCGGAGTCGAGCGCGGTCCTGAACGGAGGGAACGGCGACGTCTTGAACGCGTCCGCGAGTCCAACCAGCTCCATCCCGCAGCGCAGATCCGGCTTGTCCGATCCGTACTTCGCGATGGCCTCCGCATAGGGCAGCCTGCGGAACGGATACGGCGCTTCGCGCCCGATCAGCCGCATCAAGCGGTCCATCAGCGGCTCGATGGTGCCGAACACGAGATCCTCGGTCGCGAACGAGATCTCGAGGTCGACCTGCGTGAACTCGGGCTGCCGATCGGCGCGCAGGTCCTCGTCTCTGAAACACTTGACGATCTGGAAATAGCGGTCGAGCCCGGAAATCATCAGGATCTGCTTGAAGATCTGCGGCGACTGCGGCAGCGCGTAGAACTCCCCCGGATGCACCCGGCTCGGCACCAGATAGTCGCGCGCCCCTTCCGGCGTCGACTTGGTCAGCATCGGCGTCTCGATCTCGAGGAAGCCGCGCTCGTCGAAGTACTTCCGGATCTCCATCGTCGCCTTGTGGCGGAGGATCATGTTGCGCTGCATGCGTGAACGCCGCAGGTCCAGATAGCGGTATTTCAGCCGCGTATCCTCGGCGACCGGCCCCTCGTCCGCAATCGGGAAGGGGGGCGTCTTCGCCTCGTTGAGGAGCCGGACCTCGCGGAGCGCGACCTCGATCTCGCCGGTCTTGATCTTCGGATTGATCGACTCGGGTGATCGCCGCTCCACCGTCCCGATCGCCGCGATCACGTATTCGGGGCGCAGGCTCTGCACGGCCTCGACCAGCGCCGGGTTGTCGCGAGCGACGATCTGCGTCACGCCGTGGCGATCGCGGATGTCGACGAATGCCAGCGCGCCCAGATCGCGCAACCGGTGCACCCATCCGAGCAGCACGACTTCCTTGCCGGCATCGTCGGGTCCGAGCTCGCCGCAGGTATGAGTGCGTGCGAGGTGTTCGAGCGGTTGAATCTTCATTGTGCCTAATCGAATTTGACGTCCTGGACTGCATCGTCTGCCGCGAGCCACGCCACTAACTCGCCGCGCGGAACAGTCTGCTGAGCGCCAGTCTTCATGTCCTTGATGGTGACGACGCCGCGGGCGCGCTCGTCGGCGCCGATCACCGCGACCCGTGAGATCGCGGCGGCGCTCGCGTATTTGAATTGCTTCCCGAGCTTGTCCGGCTCGGGATAGAGCTCCACGCGCCGCCCGGCCCGCCGCAATTCTCCAGCCAGCCGCAGCGCATCGGCGGGATCCTCGCCTTCGAACAGCGTGATCAGCAGGTCGGCGCTGCCGGCATCCACGCCGGCCGGGAACATCCCGCGCTCCCCCATCACGACGAGAATCCGTTCCAGGCCGAGCGAGAACCCGCACGCCGGGATGTTCTCGCCGCAGAACATGCCAATCAGGCCGTCGTACCGCCCGCCGCCGCCGAGGCTGCCCGCCAGGTCGGCGACGGCGATCTCCATGATCGCCCCGGTGTAATACGAGAGCCCGCGCGCGAGCGTCACGTCGAACCGGAGGTGCGCGGCGGCGCTGGTGGCGGACGCGAGCGTGAAGATCTGCTCGAGCTCCCCAATCGCCCCCTGTGCCTCAGGCCGTTCGCCCACGAAGGCGCGGAGCGAGTCGAGCGTGGCATCGGCAGCGAAGGCCGCCAGCACCCGGTCGCCATCGGCGGTGATGCCGCGTTCCTGCAGCTCGCGGCGCACGCCGTCGGCGCCGATCTTGTCCATCTTGTCGAGCGCGACCAGCGCCTGGCCGTGCAGTTCCGCGGCCACGCCCGCCGCCTCGAGCAGTCCGGACAGCAGGCTCCGATGATTGATCCGGATGACGAAGTCGGTGAACCCGAGCCGCTGGAGCACGTCGGCCACCGCGGAACACAGCTCGGTTTCGACCACCATCGATTTCGATCCGATGGCGTCGACATCGCACTGATAGAACTCGCGAAACCGGCCGCGCGCCGGCCGATCGGCGCGCCAGACCGGCTGAATCTGATACCGCTTGAAGAACCGCGGCAGCTTGCCCCGATGCTCGGCCACCACCCGGGCCAGCGGCACCGTCAGGTCGTAGCGCAGCGCCAGATCGGTCTCGCCAGACGACTCGTGCTCGCCGCGGCGAAGCACCTTGAAAATCAGCTTGTTGCCTTCTTCGCCGTACTTGCCGGTGAGGGTCTCGATGTTCTCGAGCGCCGGCGTTTCGAGCGGCTGAAAGCCATAGCGCCGGTAGGTCTCCTCGACCACGGCGATCACGTATTCGCGGCGACGGACATCCTGCGGGAGGAAATCGCGCATCCCACGCGCGGGACGAACTGACGGGGGCATCCGACGAATCTTAACAAACGCTGACAAATCCCAAGCTCCAAATCCCAAATCCCAACCACGCCCAAGCTCCAAATCCCAAACGGGAAATCACGGGAAATCCCAAATCCCAAATCCCAAATCCCAATTGCGCGAGTTCATTTTGCCCCGTTGGTGGTTGGAAGAGGAGTTGGGAGTTAGGAGTTGGGAGTAGTTTGGGATTTGGAATTTGGGAGTGGTTGGGATTTGGGATTTGGAGCTTGGGATTTTGCCTATCCAACCCTCAGGGTTTCCTGAGGGTTGGATAGGCGATTCCGAGCTGTTCGAGATAGGTCTTGTAGCGGGTCGGGTCGTAGTAGATACTTCCGCATCTGGGGGCGGAAGCGCTCCATCACCGCCTTGTTCAACTCGATCGCCGGCCTGTCCTGGGCGCGCAGGAGCGGCTCGTACTTCTGATCCTTGGTTTGCACGGTGCGGAAATAGTCCCAGGCCTGGGCCACCACGTCGGGCTGCAGCACCAGGTCGAGGATCGTCATCGCCTGCACCTTGGCGCCGGCGGTCGAGCCCTTGTGCGCGATCGGCGTGGCCATCGCGATGGCGTTGGCCCAGTTGTGACCGGGCAGGCCCGGGATATTCGCGGGATAGCGCAGCGTCACGGTCGGCATGTTCCAGGAGATGTCGCCGATATCGTCGGAGCCGCCGCCGCGGTTGTCCGACACCGGGCCCTGGAGCTCTTTCGGCACGCTCAGCTCCAGACCGGTCTGGTTCGAGCCGAGCTCTTTCTGGAGCGCCTTGGCCAGCGTCTGATCGGCATCGCTCCATTTCGGCATGCCGACCTTCTGGATGTTGGCCCACGTCACTTCGGCGACCGTCTTGTTGAAATGCTGGGGCCACGCCGTGCCGAGCACGCGGGTCGGCAGCAACTCGGTTCCCGTCATCATCGACGCCGCCTTGGCCATGTCGTCGCCGATCTTCCAGAGCTCCTTGAGCTTCGGGTAGGTGGTCTGCCGGAAGTAGTACCAGACCGAGGCGCTGCGCGGCACCACGTTGGGCTGATCGCCGCCATTGGTGATCACGTAGTGGGAGCGGTGCTCGAGCGGCAGGTGCTCGCGGCGGTAGTTCCAGCCGATGTTCATCAGCTCCACCGCGTCGAGCGCGCTCTTGCCCCGCCACGGCGCGCCGGCGGAGTGGGCGGTCTCGCCCCGGAACGAGGTACTCGACCGACACCAGCCCGGTTCCCGCCCGGTCGCCCCACGACACCCCCAGCTCGTTGCTGACGTGCGAGAACATCGCGACGTCGACGTCCTTGAAAAACCCTTCCCGCACGAAGTAGGCCTTGGTCCCGAGCAGCTCCTCGGCCGTGCCCGGCCAGATCCGGATCGTGCCCGGCAGCTTCTCGCGCTCCATGATCTTCTTCACCGCGATCGCCGCGGTGACGTTCACCGCCTGCCCGGAGTTGTGTCCCTCGCCGTGGCCAGGCGCGCCCTCGATCAGCGGATCGTGATACGCCACGCCGGGTTTCTGCGACGACTGCGGAATCCCGTCGATGTCCGACCCGAGCGCGATCACCGGCTTCCCGGATCCCCAGGTCGCCATGAACGCGGTCGGAATGCCGGCGATGCCTTCTTCGACGGCAAAGCCGTTCTTCTTCAGGATATCGACCAGGTAGCGATGCGTTTCCTGCTCCTGGAAGCCCAGCTCACCGTAGCTGAAGATCTGATCGACCATCTGCTGCGTGAACACCGCCATGCCGTCCACTGCCGCCGCGGCTTCGGTCTTGAGCCGATCGACGCGCGGATCGGCCTTCGCGGGCGCCGCCGGCGGCGCGGTCTGCGCACGGGGCGCGGCGACCAGCATCGAGATGACAAGAAGAACCACACCGCCTCGGGCTGCTGACATAACGGCTTCCTCCGGACACGGGTGCTAGTCCCCTGGGGACTCGCGTGACGCATGCGATAATAAGCGTTTCTTGATGGCCATCTCCATCGTCGATCGCTTCGGGCGGCCGCTCCGCAGCTTGCGCGTCTCGGTCACCGACCGGTGCAACCTCCGGTGCCACTACTGCATGCCGGAGCCCGACTACGCCTGGCTGCCCCGCGAAACGCTGCTCTCGTTCGAGGAAATCGCGGCGGTCGCCAGCGCCTTCGGCAGCGTCGGCGTCGATCGCGTCCGCATCACCGGCGGCGAACCGCTGCTCCGCCGGGACCTCCCGACTCTCATCGCTCAACTGGCGGCACAGCCGGGCGTCCGCGACCTGGCGCTCACCACCAACGGCGTGCTGCTGGCCGACAAGGCGGTCGCGCTGCGGCAGGCCGGCCTGCACCGCATCACGGTCAGCCTCGACACGCTGCACCGCGGCCGCTTCGAAGCGCTGACCCGGTTCGACGAGCACGCCGCCGTCCTCGCCGGCATCGACGCGGCGAGCCGGGCCGGCTTCGAGTCCCTGAAACTCGACACCGTCGTCATGCGCGGCACCAACGACGACGAGCTCGTCGATCTGATCGAGTACGCCCGCGGCGTCGGCGCCGAAATCCGCTTCATCGAGTACATGGACGTCGGCGGCGCCACCCGCTGGCGCCGCGACGCCGTCCTCTCACAGCCCGAGATGCTGCAGATCATCGGCGGCCACTACGGTCCGATCACCCCGCTCGGTGGCCGCGGCTCGGCCCCGGCCGACCGCTTTGCCCTGCCGGACGGGACGACGTTCGGGATCATCGCGTCGACGACGCAGCCGTTCTGCGAGGACTGTGACCGCAGCCGGCTGACGGCCGACGGGGTGTGGCTGATGTGCCTCTACGCCAGCGCCGGCACCGACCTGCGGCGCCCGCTCCGCGCCGGCGCGACCCGCGACGAACTGGTGCAGCTGATTCGCACGGTGTGGTCCCAGCGCGCCGACCGCGGCGCCGAGGAGCGGCTCGGCGTCGCCGCCCGCGAGCCGCTGATCCCGCTGGCCGCGCTGAAGAAGAACGCGCATCTCGAGATGCACACGCGGGGTGGATAGCCGTCTGCTGAAAGAGTGTCGCCGACGTTCTCCCTTTTGCCTTCTGCCTTCTCCCTTGACACACGAGGGCGTTCATCCGCCGCTAACTACGCTGACATCCATGTTCCGATCTCTCGCCCTCGTCACACTCCTCCTCACCCCCAGCGCGGCGCTGGCCCAGCGCTCACCGGCCTCGGTCGCCACGCTCGGCGAGTTGTCGCGCTCGCTGCAGGACCTCTCGCAGAAAGTCAGCGCCAGCGTGGTGCAGATCTTCGTGACCGGATACGCGCCGCCCGATGAAGACGACCCGCAGGGGGCCGGACAGCCCACGGTCGAACGCAGCAGCGGCTCCGGCGTGATCGTCGACGCCGACGGCTACATCGTGACCAACGCCCACGTCGTCGAGAACGCGACCCGGATCGAGGTCGACCTGCCATTTGCGGCGATCGGCGGGAACCCCGGCCGATCGATCCTCGGGCGGCGCGGGCGCACCGTCGGGGCGCAGATCGTCGCGATCGACCGCGAGACCGACATCGCGGTCGTCAAGATCGAGGCGAAGGCCTTGCCGGTGCTGGGGTTCGGCGATTCGGACGCGCTGCGGCCCGGGCAGCTGGTCCTCGCGTTCGGCAGCCCGCTCGGGCTCGACTCGACGGTGACGCTCGGCATCGTCAGCGCCGTGGCGCGCCAGCTGACCCCCGAAGACCCGATGATTTACATCCAGACGGATGCCCCCATCAACCCCGGGAACAGCGGCGGCGCCCTGGTGGACACCGAAGGCCGGCTGGTCGGCATCAGCACCTTGATCTATTCGCAATCGGGGGGCAACGAGGGCATCGGCTTCGCCGCGCCGAGCAACATCGTCCGCAACGTCTTCGAGCAGATCCGGAAGACCGGGCGGGTGCGCCGGGGGGAAATCGGCATCGCGACACAGACCGTGACGGCCACGCTGGCAGAGGCGCTGAAGCTGGGCGGCGATGCCGGGGTCATCGTCGCCGATGTGGACGAGGGCAGCCCCGCGGCCAAAGCGGGCATGGAGCCCGGAGACGTGATTCACGCGCTCGACGGCAAGCGGATGGAAAACGGCCGCCAGTTCCGCATCAACATCTACACGCGGACCATCGGCCAGGTGGTGACGCTCGATGTGCAGCGCGGCGAGCGCCGGCTGACGGTACGGGTCCCGGTGTTCGAGCGCGAGACCACGACCACCAGACTCAGCGATCTGCTGACACCCCAGAACAGCATCCGCGCCCTGGGCGTGGTGGCGCTCGACCTCACCCCACAAATCAAACAGGTCCTGCCGGACCTTCGCCGCAGCGGCGGGGTCGTCGTCGCCACCGCGTCAGGGCAAGTCCCGTACTCCGCAACAGGGACAGTTGCAGACTGGGGACGTGATCTATCAGCTCAACGGCCAGCCGATCGAGTCGGTCGCCGCTCTCAAAGCCGCGGTCGACCGGCTGAAGCCGCTCGACGCGGCGGTCCTGCAGATCGAACGCCAGGGCAACCTGCTGTTCATCGCGTTCCGCGCGGAAGCGCGGTAAGGCCCGTCACCCCGGCCGCGTTGCCCCTCCGCAGGCCCCTCAGAGTCTCTTCGCGGCGGCAGCCGCTCTCACGCTGCCGTCGTGTCCACGGCGCTGCCGCCTCCGGCGGCACACGACGAAACGACGACACGACGACAACGACGGTACGACAGCAACGGGCCACGTTGGCACGCAAGGGACATCTTCGTGAAGTGCCCCCTTACCAGCGCAGTTCGCTGCCCTATATCAACGGCTCTCCCCCGCTGGCGGATGCTGTCCCTCGAAGTGACTGACAAAGGTTTCGTCGTGTCGTCGTGTCGTCGTTGAGCGGCCGAAGGCTGCCGAAGGCCGCGACCCGGCCGAAGGCGGCCTCGAAGTGTCCCAAGCTGAACCAAACGCTGCTCCATTCTTGAACATCAGCGCTAACCATCTGACAGCAAATGGTTTAGGTACGAGTATTCGTCGATTTGCCCCGCACACTGTGCCGTCCCGGCACACATTCCGCGCACGACCATTCTTGGCTGAATCTGACAACATCAACAGATAGAGGCACTTACGGGAAACTCGACCGTAGGGCGCGGATGTTGCTCTATGGATGACGTCGGCACCCATCTTTCAAAAGGTTCATGATGCTTCGCTTACGCGTCCTACTCGTTGCTCTCGCCGCTGCCCTTGTGTCGTGGCCCGCGTCCATCCACGGTCAGCGCCTGCCGACCCGGTCGGCGGATCTTCACAATCTCCGGTCCGATCGCGTGCGCGTCATCGTGCAGGCGGACACGTCGGGCCTTCGATCGGTCCGGGGGCGCCTGTCGCGCGCGCTCCGGCGCGAAACGGAGGGCGCGACCGCTCTCGACCTCACACGGGCCGAGCTGGAGACGCTCGCGCGCGACTCGTCGGTCGTCCACATTTCGAAGGACCTGCCGGTCGTCGCCGACATGGCGGTCACGAACAAGGTCACGCGCGCCGACAGCGTGTGGCAGGGCACCAGCGGCCTGCTGCTCGGCATCGGCGGCACCCCGAGTTACCAGGGCGCGGGCATCGGCGTGGCGGTGCTCGACTCGGGCATCTCGGCGCACAGCGCCATCGGATCGCGAGTCGTGGCCCGCGTGAACATGGTCTCGACCGAGCCCGGTGTCACCGGTGACCCGTTCGGCCACGGCACGCACGTCGCCGGCATGATTGGCGGCGCGGGATCGGCGGCGTCGAGGGTGACGTCGGCGTATTCGGGCGGCAGCGCCCCGGCGGTGCGGTTCATCGACATCCGCGTGCTCGGGCGCACCGGGATGGGCTACACGAGCGATGTGCTCGCCGGCATCGACTGGGCGATCGCCAATCGCACGAAGTACGGCATCCGCGTCCTCAATCTGTCGATTGGTCATGCCGTCGCCGAGCCGGCCGCGACCGACCCGCTGTGCATCGCGGTCGAGCGCGCGGTCAAGGCCGGCCTGGTGGTCGTGGCCTCGGCCGGCAACTATGGTTTGACCTCAACCGGCGCCCCGGTGCTCGGCGGGATTACCTCCCCCGGAAATTCACCTGCCGCGATTACCGTGGGCGCCACTGACACCAACGGCACGGCGTCTACGTCCGACGACAAGGTCGCGCCCTACAGCTCGCGCGGTCCGACCCGGTACGACCTGGCGGTGAAGCCCGATGTGGTGGCCCCTGGCACTCGGATCGTCTCGCTCGAATCCGCCGGATCCTACCTGGCGTCGACCTATCCGCAGTGGCACGTCGCGGGCAGCGGCACCAACGGCTACCTGCGGTTGAGCGGCACCAGCATGGCGACCGGCGTGGTGAGCGGCGGCGTCGCGCTGCTGCTGAATGCGCGTCCGTCGATGACCCCCGCCCAGGTGAAAACGGTGCTGCAGACCGGCGCCCGCTTCATTCCATCGGCGGGCATGATCGCCGGCGGCACCGGCAGCGTCGACTTCGCGCAGAGCCTGCGCATCGCCCAGCAGGGGCTGCTCACGTCACTGCTGTCGACGCTGCAGAACCTGCTCGGATTGTCGAGCGGCGCGTCGTTCGTGGACCGCGGCACCCTCATCGATCGCGTCTACGACCGCACCGGGATCCGGCTGCTCGGCCTGCTCGATCTGGGGGCCCTGCTCGGCGGCGCCGATTCGGCGGAGCCGGGCGTCCTGAGCCTGCTCGGCACAGACGAACTCGCTCGGCCGCACCGCGCCCAATCACCTCGTCTGGGGCACGGTCGCCGGACTGGACCGACAGCTACTACATGGCGTGGGGCACGCCCATCTCAGGATCCGTCGGGCCAGTACCTGGTCTGGGGCACGATGGGCGGCGACGACCACCTGGTCTGGGGCACCACCTTCGAAGTGGCGGATAACGGCAACCGCTGATGACCAGACGGCTGAGCGGCTCGTCTCGTCCGCAGGTCGCTCCGCGCCTACGTCGCGGCGTCAGCGTCGCGCGGCGTGCGCGCTGTTCGGCTCGTGCGTCTCGCGCACCTCGCGGGTGACGGGCTGCCGCATCGACGTGGTGGGTCTTCGCGGGGCTGACGTTCATCACCGGCCGGATCACGCTGGCGTTCCCGGCGTCGAGGCGACGTTCACCGTCTCGGAAGTCTTCACGTTCACCTGGTTCTCCTGTTCGGCCCGGAGGCCGGCGCGGTCACGCTGGCACTGGACAGTCTGGTGCTGGCGTGGCATCGCCGGATGGCGGTCGACAAGGCCTGCTTCAACTTCGGCAACCTGACGCTCGCGGTCTGGACGTCGGGCGCGCTGTTCTTCCGCGTCGTCCGGCGTCGACCCGCTCTTCGGTCCAGGCCGGCCGGCGGCCGAGCTGATCCTGCCGATCGCGATCCTGCTGGCGCTCACCTACTTCGTCATCAACACCGGGCTGATCGCCATCGCGATCGGGTTCGAGATCGCGCACCAGTCCGCTTCAGCTGTTCTGGCGGCGGCACTTCATGCGCGCTGTCGCCCGGCTATGCCGCCAGCGCCTCGCTCGCGCTGCTGCTGGTGTCCGCGCCTGCAGCAGGTGCACTTCGCGCGCGATCTCGCGCTGCTGCCGCCGCTGCTGCTGGTCTTCTACTACACGCTGCGATCCTCGTTCGGCCGGCTCGAAGACGCGAAGGGGCATCTCGACAAGCTGAACACGCTCTATCTGTCGACCGTCGAAACGCTGGCCACGGCGATCGACGCGAAAGACGAGGTCACCCACGGGCACATCCGGCGCGTCCAGCTCGGCGCGATGGGGCTGGCCCGCGAGCTCGGGATCAAGGACCCGGATACGCTCCAGGCGCTCGAGGCCGCCGCGCTCCTGCACGACACCGGCAAGATCGCGATTCCCGAGCACATCCTGAACAAGCCGGGCAAGCTCACGCCCGCGGAATACGACAAGATGAAGCTCCACGCCCCGATCGGCGCGGAGATCCTCTCGGCGATCGACTTTCCCTATCCGGTCGTCCCGATGGTGCGGCATCACCACGAGAACTGGGACGGGACCGGCTATCCGGATCGCATCGCCGGCACCGACATTCCGATCGGCGCCCGGATCCTGTCGGTCGTCGACTGTTTCGACGCGCTCACCTCCGATCGTCCCTACCGCAAGCGCATGACAGACGAGGACGCGCTAGCCATCCTGCACGAGCGCCGGGGCACGATGTACGACCCGCTGGTGGTCGATGTGTTCTCGACCTGCTACCGGCGAATCATGCCGGTCGAAGAGACGGTGGCGCATCCCGCGGCGAGGGCGGTCGGCGGCGCGCGCCAGCCGGCGCCGGCGCCGGTCGAGACCGCCGACGCCGAAGCGGCGTCCCACGATGGCGCCATCAACGAGGTGCTGACGATCAGCAGCCTGGCGCGCGCCGTCTCTGGCAACGCCTCGGTGTCGGACGTCGGCGCCCTGGCGTGGATGACGCTGCGGAACGTCGTGCCGGCGACGGCGATGGCGCTGTTCGTGGAAGACGAGCGTCAGGATCTGATGACGGTCGCGTTTGCCGCCGGCACCCACGCACCACTGCTGCGCCAACTGAAGAAAGCGCGCGGCGGCGGGATCGCCGGATGGGTGGCCGTCAACCGGCGCGGCGTGCTCAACGCCGAAGCGGCGCTCGATCTCGGCCTGGACGCCGGCTCGCACGAGGCCCCGCTGCGCGGGTCGGTGACCGTCCCACTCACCCACGATGGCCGCGTCGTCGGCGTGCTGTCGTGCTATTCGGCGGCCATGCCGGGGTTCACCGAGGACCATCTGCGCCTGCTGGAGCTGGCGGCCGCCAGCCTGGGCAGCGCGCTCGCCGCCGTCGAACATTCAGAGACCGCCGCGCTGCCAGTGGCCGCGAGCAGCGGCGGCCGACGGGGCGCCAGCGTTCTGTCGTTGGTTCGGGGTTAGGGCGGGGGGCTGACGCCTCCCTAATCCCTAATCCCTAATCCCAACCGGAAATCCCTATCGATCTCGACGAAGCGGGGACAAAGGATTCGGGATTGAGGATTAGGGATTCGGGATTAGGGATTTCCGATTAGGGATTAGTGATTAGGGATTGTTTCCCTCACCAGCCGCGCCCCCTCGGCCGGGCGGCTCACAATCACTCTCGGCGTGAGCCCCCTGGCCGCGGCGTACTGCGCGGCGATCGAAGCTGAAAACGAGTTGACCGCGGCCTGATCGACCAGCGCCACGATGCAGCCGCCGAAGCCAGCGCCGGTCAGGCGGGCACCGTGGCAGCCCTCTTCCCCGATCGCAAGCGTGACCAGTAGATCGAGCTCGGACCGGGACACCTCGTAGAGATCGCGAAGGCTGGCGTGAGACGCGACCATCAAGCGGCCGGCCTCGGGCAGGTCGCCGCGCTGGAGCGCCGCCGCGAACCGGTGCGGCCGGGCGATTTCCTCCACCACGTGCGACGCGCGCCGGAACGCCTCGTCGTCCATGCGCCCGCGCGCGCGCTGCAGAGTGGCCATGTCGACGTCCCGCAGCGCGCGGACCTCGGGATCCCATTGACGAATCGCCGCAACCGCGCGCTCGCACGCGGCGCGGCGCTCGTTGTAGGCGCTCCCCGACAGCGCGCGCTCCACCCCGCTGTCCACGATCACGATCGCCGCGCCTTCCGGGACCACCACGTCCTCGCTCGTCAACGAGCGGCAATCGAGCAGCAGCGCCCGATCCTGCTTCCCACAGGCGACCGCCATCTGATCCATGATGCCGCTGGCCACGCCGGTAATCGCGTGCTCGGCACGTTGTGCCATCAACGCCACCTCGCGCGGCTCCCACCACGACCCCGCCGTAGCGGCGAGCGCCCGCGCGATCACGATCTGCAGCGCCGCAGACGAGGACAGGCCTGCGCCGACCGGCAGCGTCGACACCAGCGCGATCGTCGTTCCGGTCAGTGGCCGGCCCGGCCGCGCCAGGGCCCAGACCATGCCCACGCCGTATCCGAACCAGCCCGGGTCGGCGGCGGGATTTTGCGCCGCCACGTCCAGGCTGATCTCGCGCGTCTCGCCGAGCTCGTTCGCCCGTATGCGCAGCGTCCCGTCGCCGTTCGGGGCGAACGCGGCCGCGATGCCGTTCTCGATGGCCATCGGCAGCACGAACCCGTCGTTGTAGTCGGTGTGCTCGCCAATCAGGTTGACCCGGCCCGGCGCATAGGCGAATGCCGCGGGCGGCCTGCCGAACTCCCGGAGAAACACCTGGCTCGCGGCCGCAAAGACGCCGGTCATCGTCGGTCCGATCGTAGTGGACCGGGGTGGTCGCCGGGAAGGCGCTTTTCAGGGAAACTACGGGCCCTGGCGGGATATGATCGGCAAACTCTTGTCACCCTTGGAGCAGACAAACGCCCTTCAGACTCGGCTTTTGGCGGGCATGACTCTGGCAGCGACGACACTCATGCGGCCCACGCCACGATTGATTCTGATCGTCTTCCTGCTCACGCAGGTCTTCGACGGAATCCTGACCTATGTCGCGGTCTCGTGGCTCGGCGTGGTCGGCGAGGGGAACCTGCTGCTGGCCACCGCGATGAAGGTCGCCGGCGCGGGGCCGGCGCTGTTCGGCGCCAAAACCCTGGCCGCGGGCTGCGGCCTGCTGCTTTACACTCGCGGTCTGCACGGGGTCCTGGGCGTATTGACCGGCCTCTACATGCTGGCGGCCATCGGGCCGTGGCTCCTGGTCTTCCACACGCTCTGAACACTCACCAATCTCCGTGTCCGATTCATCTTCATTGCTATGTCGCTGACGATTGTCGTGATGGCCGCCGGTGTGGGCTCCCGATTCGGCGGGCCCAAACAGCTCGAACCGGTGGGCCCCGCCGGTGAGACACTGATCGACTACCTGCTGGTGGACGCCCGCCGCGCCGGCTTCGACCGCGCCGTGCTGGTGATCCGCGACGAGCTGACGGCGCGAATCGAGCCGGTCGCCGAGCGCCATCGCGGCGGCCTCGACGTGGAGCTCGCCTATCAGACGATGGGGCCCGACATTCCGCGGGGCACGGTGCCGGCGGTGCTGGCCGCCGCCGGCACCGTCGACGGACCGTTCGTCGCCCTCAATGCCGACGATTTCTACGGCACCGTGGCCTATCAGCGCGCCGCCGATTTCCTGCGCGACGATCGCGTCGCGGCCACCACGCACGCGTTCGTGTCGTTCCCGCTGCGCGCCACGCTCTCGCCGCACGGCGCGGTGGTCCGGGGCGTGTGCCAGACCAGCGGCGACGTCCTGGTGCGCGTGGACGAGATCCGCGGCATCGAGCCGGACGGCGACGGAGCGAAGAGTCCCGACCGCCAGTTCACCGGCGACGAACGGGTCTCGATGAACTTCTGGGCTTTTCAACAAAGCATGATCGACGAGCTGCAGCGCGAGTTCGCCGACTTCCGGGACGGCCACGATTCCAGCCACGAGCTGCTCCTGCCGGTGACCGTCGATCGGCTGGTCACCGAGGGCCGCATCCAGGTCCGCGTGCTGAGCGCCCCCGGGCCTTGGCTGGGACTGACCCACGCCAGCGACCTCCCGGGCGCCGAGCAGGCGCTCGCCGACGCATGGCGGCCGCGCGGGGACTATCCGACGCCGGGCTTGGCGGATCCCTACTCCCTAATCACTAATCCCTAATCCCTAATCCAGAATCCCTGATCCCTCTCGAATCCCTGCTCCCCAATCGGAGTCGCCGAATCCGGATTCGGGATCGCGACCAGGGATTCCTGATTAGGGACTAGGGATCAGGGATTGGCGGCGCTCCCAAACGAAACGCGCCGCCCCAGCGTCTAACTCCCCATGCTCGAAGGATTTATCAAGGATCTGAAGCAGTCGCTGCGGATGTTCCGCCAGAGTCCCGCGTTCACCCTCGCGGCGGTGGCCGCGCTCACGCTCGGGATCGGCGCCAATACCGCCATCTTTTCGGTGGTCAACGCGGTGATGCTCGAGCCGGTGCCCTTCCCCGATCCGGACCGGCTGGTGGTGTTCCTCAACACGTCGCCGCAGGGGTCGGGCCCCGGCGCGTCCCCGGCGAAGTTCCAGCACTGGCGAGCCCTCGATACGGTGGTGCAGGACGTGTCGGTTTTCCGCACCGGCATCGTGAACTACACCGGCGGGACGTTCCCGGAACAGCTGCGATCGGGGCAGGTGTCGGTCGACTTCTTCAAGCTGTTCGGCGCGCCGGTCCTTCGCGGCCGGACCTTCACGCCCGAGGAAGATCTGCCCGACGCGGACCGGGTCGTCGTCCTCGGCCAGCGCTTCTGGGAATCGCGCTTCAATCGCTCGGACGACGTGATCGGGAAATCGATCTCGCTCGGCGGCGAGCCCTACACGGTGGTGGGCGTCCTCGGCGAATTCGACTTCTCCGAGTATGGTCCCCAGCCGCAGGTCTGGTACCCGTTCCAGCTGCCGCCGAACACCGCGGACCAGGGGCACTACTTCCAGGCCGCCGGCCGACTCAAGCCGGGCGTCTCGCTCGGCCAGGCACAAACCCGCGTCGCGGAGTCCGCCGAGGAGTACAAGCGCCAGTTTCCGAACGCGCTCGGCCCGAATGGCGGCTTCTGGCTCAACCCAATCCGCGACGTGCTGGTCACGAACGTCAAGCAGTCGCTGCTGGTGCTGGTCGGCGCGGTGAGCCTCGTGCTGCTGATCGCCTGCGCCAACGTCGCCAACCTCCTGCTGGTCCGGGCCACCGGCCGCCGGCGGGAGATCGCCATCCGCGCGGCGATCGGCGGCTCACGCGGCCGCATCATCCGCCAGCTCCTCACCGAGAGCGTCGTCCTCTCGCTCGCGGGAGGCGTGCTCGGACTGGCGCTCGGCGTGCTCGGGATCCGGGCGCTGCTGCAGGTCAACACCGCCGGCCTGCCCCGGGTCGGCGAGCTCGGCGCGGCGGTCGGCGTCGACTGGCGGGTCATGGGCTTCGCCTTCCTCGTGTCGCTGTTCACCGGGGTCGTGTTCGGCCTGATCCCGGCGCTGCAAAGCTCGAAGACCGATCTGACCACCACGCTCAAGGAAAGCAGCGGCCGCTCCGGCACCGGCTTCCGGCAGAACAAGGCGCGATCGATCCTGGTGGTGACCGAGGTCGCGCTCGCGCTGGTGCTGCTGATCGGCTCGGCCCTGCTGATCCGCACGGCGATCGCGCTGACGCACGTCAATCCCGGCTTCGACGCCACCAACGTGTTGACGATGCGGATGTCGCTGACCGGTCCCCGCTTCAGGAGCGCTCAGGGGGTCGAGCAGATGATCAGGAACGGCGTCGAGGAGGTCAAGGCGCTGCCCGGCGTCGTCGAGGTCGGCGCCACCTGCTGCGTGCCGCTCACCGGTGGCTACGGCCTGCCCTTCGTCATCGTCGGACGGCCGGTGCAGGGGCCGGGTCCCTTCCACGGCGGCGGCGGCTGGATGACGGTGTCTCCGGGCTACTTCGAGGTGTTCAGAATCCCGGTGAAGCGGGGACGCACCTTCGCGGAGCGGGACACTGCCACGTCGCCGCCGGTGGTGCTCATCAACGAGGCGATGGCGAAGCAGTACTGGGCCGACAAGGATCCCCTGAACGATCGGCTGACCATCGGCCGCGGCATCATGCGGGAGTTCGCGGGCGAGCCGGATCGGCAGATCATCGGCGTGGTCGGCGACATCCGCAACGGCGGCCTCGACAACGAGCCCGGCCCGATGATGTTCATTCCGCAGGCGCAGGTGCCGGAGTTGGTCAACGCGCTCAACCTGCGGCTGTCGCCGATGGCGTGGCTGGTGCGCACGCAGACCGAGCCGGCCGGGTTGAGCAATGCGATTCAGGACAAGCTGCGCCAGTCGACCGGTCTTCCGGTGTCCGAGGTGCGGTCGATGGCCGAGGTCGTGTCGCGGTCGGTGTCGCGCCAGAAGTTCAACATGTGGCTGATGAGCGTCTTCGGCGGTTCGGCGCTGCTGCTGGCGGCGATCGGCATCTATGGCCTGATGGCGTATTCGGTGGAGCAGCGTACCCAGGAGATCGGCATCCGGATGGCACTCGGCGCTCAAGCGTCACAGGTGAAGAACATGATTGTCCGCCAGGGAATGATCCTGGCGATCGTGGGGGTCGCCATCGGCCTCGGCGCGGCCTTCGGCCTGGCCCGGTTCATCGCCACATTCCTGTTCGGCGTCACCAAGTGGGACCCGATCGTCTTCGTCGCGGTCCCGGTCGTGCTCACCATCGTCGCGCTTCTGGCGGTGTGGTTCCCGGCGCGCCGCGCCAGCCGCATCGATCCCATCATCGCGCTGCGCTACGAATAGCGGGATCCGCGATCTGTGGTCCGCGGTCCGCTGTTCCGTTCGAGTCACTCGAAGAGTCGGGTGAAAGAGCGGGGCGGCTGGTCGCTGCGACTTTCCACCCCGTTGTTTCTCCCTGGCTGACACGAATCCTGCGAGCCCGCGAACCCCCGGACCGCGGATACCCGCGGTTCTTTGCAATAGAATGCGCGCACTCGAGGCGCGTCCGGCCTCGGGCCGTCGCTTCGAGAGGGGCTATGTTGCAGGTGCTCGCGTTCCGCGTTTCCGTCATCGCTGCCATTTTCATGCTCGCGCCGCTGCGCGTCTCCGCGCAGGGGACGATCGCTGATTACCAGCGCGCCGCAGGGCTGCGCGACCGCTACCAGAACCTCGCCTACGGCGTGACCGATCAGGTGCGCTGGGTCTACGACACCTCCAAGGTCGTGTATCGCAAGACCGTCCGAGGCGGCTTCGAGTTCGTGATGGCCGACGGAGACAAGCTGACCCGGGCACCGGCCTTCGACCATGCGAAGCTCGCAGCCGCCCTGAGCACGGCGCTGAAGCGCAAGGTGGGCCCGCTCGATCTCCCGTTCACGCAGTTCACGTTCAACAAGGAATTGACCGGCATCGAGTTTCAGGTCACCGAACGCAACCCGGCGGCCGCGCCCCCCACCGGTCCAGCGGCGCCGCCGTGGCGCTGTTCCCTCGAGAATTACATCTGTGTCCAGGAGGCGCGTCGACCACCGGGCGGGGTGGCCGCGGCGGACGCGGCGGTGGCGGGCTCGCCGGTCCGGTACGGCCCGAGCTCGACATCAATGGCGGCGAGCCGAAGCTGTCGCCCGACGGCAAGCGCGAGGCGATGATCCGCAACTACAACGTGGCGATCCGCACCGTCGGCAGCCGCGAGGTCGTCATGCTCAGCACCGACGGGTCGGAGGGTGGCTACTTCGAGCCGGAGTCGCTGGCGTGGTCGCCGGACTCGACCCGGCTCGCGGTCTACAAGGTCAGGCCGGGGCAGCGCCGCTTCGTCCACTACGTCGAGTCGTCGCCGGAAGATCAGCTGCAGCCCAAACACTCCGTGCTGCAGTACGCCAAGCCCGGAGATGTGCTCGATGTCGAACGGCCGGTGCTGTTCCACGTGGAGACCAAGGCGCGGATCGCCGTCGACACCGCGCTCTTCCCCGACGCCTACGACATGAGCCGCCTGGATTGGCGGCCCGACAGCTCGGCGGTCACCTTCGAGTACAACCAGCGCGGGCATCAGGTCTACCGCGTGATCTCAGTCGACGCCGTCTCCGGCGCCGCCCGGGCGGTCATCACCGAAGAATCGAAGACGTTCTTCTGCTACTCCGGCAAGAAGTTCCGCCACGACCTGGACGACGGCAAGCAGATCGTCTGGATGTCCGAGCGCGACGGATGGAACCATCTCTACCTCTACGACGGCGTGACCGGATCGGTGAAGTCCCAGATCACGCGCGGCGCGTGGGCGGTCCGCAGCGTCGTCCAGGTCGACTCGAAGGCGCGGCAGATCTATTTCGCCGCGAGCGGCATGTATCCCGGGAAGGATCCGTATTTCGTCCACTACTACCGCATCAACCTCGATGGCACCGGACTTCTGGCCCTGACCAGATCCGACGCCAATCACACCATCGTCCTGTCCGCCGATGCCAAGCAGTACGTCGATACCTATTCGACCGTGGACGCCGGCCCGGTGACCGAGCTGCGCCGGTCATCGGATGGAGAGCTGATCACCGTACTGGAGCGAGCCGATACGACGGAACTGGTGAAAGCCGGATGGAAGGCGCCGGAAGTGTTCGTGGCCAAAGGGCGCGACGGCGTGACCGACATCTGGGGTGTCATCTTCCGGCCAAGCACCTTCGACCCGTCGCGGAAGTATCCGGTGATCGAGAACATCTACGCCGGTCCGCAGGGCGCGTTCGTGCCGAAGTCGTTCAGCGCCTTCAATGCGATGCAGGCCCAGGCCGAGCTCGGCTTCATCGTGGTTCAGATCGACGGCATGGGCACCAACTACCGGTCCAAGGCCTTTCACGACATCGCGTGGAAGAACCTGAAGGATGCCGGATTTCCCGATCGCCTCCTGTGGCACAAGGCCGCTGCCGCGAAATATCCGTACTACGACATCTCACGCGTCGGGCTGTACGGGACCTCCGCCGGCGGTCAGAACGCGCTGGGCGGGCTGCTGTTCTTCCCGGACTTCTACAAGGTCGCGGTGTCGGCCGCCGGGTGTCATGACAACCGGATGGACAAGATCTGGTGGAACGAGCAGTGGATGGGATGGCCGCTCGGTCCCGAGTATGCCGCGTCGTCGAACGTCGACAACGCCTACCGCCTGCAGGGCAAGGTGCTGCTGGTGGTCGGGGAGATGGATCAGAACGTCGATCCGGCGTCCACGTATCAAGTCGTCAATCAGCTGATCAAGCACAACAAGGATTTCGAGCTGCTGGTGATCCCCGGCGCGGGGCATGGCGCGGGCGGCGCCTATGGCGAGCACAAGCGCTACGACTTCTTCACGCGGCACCTGCTCGGGGTCACGCCCCCGAGTGGAAGTCGCTCGAGGAGTCCACGCGTAAGAGCACGACTCGCCACGTCGTCGGCAGTGAGTCGGCTGCACTTCTGCGCACCGGGTGCTGGGCTCCGGCCCATCCTCTGAGGCCTAGGCTGCGGCAGACGCTGCATTCTCGCCGCTCTTCAGGGCCGCCGATCACTGCGGACCCGGTCGTTCCCACTGACCCGACTCCGCCGATCGGAAGACCGCTTCCATGCACTCCATGTTGCGGATCGAATCCTCGAGCGGCTCGGGGACGTCGGTGCCGTCGAGCACGGCCTTCGAGAATCGATCGCCCTGAAGCGTGTACTGGTCGCAGATCGGGAACGTCAGGACTTCCTGTCCGCCGCCATAGAGGTCCTTGCCACTGTCGACGACGATCTCGCACTGGCGATCGGGCGGGGCGTTGAATGGAATGCGGATGTCGATCTGGCCGAGCGTGCCGAAGATCTGGATCCGCTGGTAGTAGACCATCTGCGTGCTGCAGGTCCCGGCCAGGTGAACGCCGTCGAAGTCGAGCAGCATCGAAGTGAGGCGATCGGTTCCGAACGCCGGGTCGCGCTGGATCGCCCCCGCGACGCGCGACGGCTCGCGCCCGGTGATGAATCGTGACGTGTTCACCAGATAGCAGCCGATGTCCATCAAGGCCCCGCCGCCGTATGCCGGAACATTGCGAATGTTCGAGGGCTCGTCGTTGAAATAGCTGAACACCCCGAGCATCGCGCGGAGGTCGCCGATGCTGCCGCCGGTCACCAGCCTGCGCGCCTCCAGCCACTGCGGATGCGAACGGACCATGAAGGCTTCCTGGATCTTGACGCCGGTCCGAGCCCGCACTTGCAGCAGCGTCCGCGCTTCGACCGACGACAATGCGATCGGCTTCTCGCAGAGCACGTGCTTCCCAGCCTCGGCCGCGCGGATCGTCCAGGGAACGTGGAGGTGGTTGGGCAGCGGGTTGTAGACCGCATCGATGGTGGGATCGGCGAGCAGCTCCTCATAGGAGCCGTACGCCTTCGGAATGCCCAGCGCGCTGGCCGCCGCCTGCGCTTTGGCGAGATCGCGCGACGCGATCGCGGTCACGGTCGACCATTCGCCTTTCTGCATGCCGGGAATCACCTTGCGGGTGGCGATTCCCGCGACACCGAGAACACCCCATCGAAGTTGGGTCATGTGTATCCGTTTCCTGTCTCGAGCTCTTCAAGCGAGATCATGAGCGCGCGCCGATTTCTTGCGGGTCGACGAGTCGATCGAACGCATCTGGCGACAAGTCCTCGAGCGACGCGACCACCACATCGGCGGCAAGGGACATCCCGCGATTCACGCCGATCACCTTCATCCCGGCCCGGCGCGCCGCTTCGACACCGGCCGCTGCATCCTCGACCACGACACACCGATCCGGAGGAGCCGCAACGGCGGCGGCCGCCGCCAGAAAGACCTGCGGGTCTGGCTTTCCAAGGGTGACATCCTCGGCGGAGACGATGGCGTCCAGCGCCGTGTCGACACCGAGCACCCGCAGCATCACGGCGACATTGGCCTTCGGCGCAGACGATGCGATCGCCTGCTTCCAACCGGCGGCGTGCAAGCGGCGAATCCATGCGGCGGCACCCGGCAGCGGCGTCAGGCCGTGCACCTCGACCAGACGGCGATACTCGGCTTCCTTGGCATCGCCGACGCGGCGGATTCGCGCGATCGGAGTCCCCTCGCCCAGCCATCCGGGAAGGATTCGATCGTTCTTCTGACCGAACGTCTCCAGAAACTGCTGATGGGTGATGGGATGGCCTTCGGCAGCCAGCGTGTCGCGCCATGACCGCCAGTGGAGGTCCGCCGAATCGACCAGAGTGCCGTCCAGATCCCAGAGCACGGCGCGCAACGGTGTCGTCATTCGTGATCGATCTCGAGCAGCGAGCCCAGGCGAAGGGCCACATTCGCAGCGAGCATGGTACCGTAAACCCGATGGAACATCGGAGGCTGGGGCGCACCGGCATGACCGTGTCGGCGATCGGGTTTGGCGCGTGGGCGATCGGCGGCTCGTGGGGCGCGGTCGACGACGAGGAGTCGATGCGGGCGCTGCACGCGGGCGTCGATGCCGGCATGAACTTCATCGACACCGCCGACGTGTATGGCGACGGCCGCAGCGAACGGCTGGTGGCGCGCCTCCGGCGCGAGCGGCCGGGAGAGACGATAGGCGTGGCCACCAAGGCGGGACGGCGGCTGCCGGCGCAGACCTGTGAAGGTTACTCGCGCGCCAACCTCCTCGCCTGGACCGATCGGAGTCTCCGCAATCTGCAGACCGAGGCGATCGATCTGCTGCAGCTGCACTGTCCGCCGTCAGCGTTGTATCGGGGAGACGACGTCTTCGGCATTCTCGATGACCTGGTTGCCACCGGTAAGCTGCGGCATTACGGCGTCAGCGTCGAAACCGTGCAGGAGGCGCTGGACGCGATGGCGCATCCCGGAGTCCAGAGCATCCAGATCATCTTCAACATGCTCCGCCTGAAACCGGCCGAAACGGTCTTCGCGGAGGCCGCGCGGCGAGAAGTCGGCATTCTGGCGCGCGTGCCGCTCGCGAGTGGCTTGTTGACCGGCAAGCTGCGGCCGGACACGGCCTTCGCCGCCGACGATCACCGCCTGTTCAACCGTGAGGGTCAGGCGTTCGACAAGGGAGAAACCCTGTCGGGCGTGCCATACGATGTGGGCCTGGACGCGGTCGAACAGCTGCGGCCGCTGGTTCCAGACGGCGTGTCGCTGGCGCAGCTGGCGCTGCGCTGGATCCTGATGTTCGACGCGGTCACGTGCACCATCCCTGGTGCGCGCACGGCCGCCCAGGCGCGCGAGAATGCGCAGGCGGCCGCTCTGCCGCCGCTGGATCCGGGCACGATGACCGCGGTGCGTGCGGTCTACGACCAGCACATTCGCCAGCACGTCCACGCGGAGTGGTAGTCGGCGCGAGGGTCTGAAGACCCTCGCGCCGACAAGGGAGAAGGGACAAGGGACAAGGGAGAACTGACCGACTCACACCGAAAGAGAAGTTCTCCCTTCTCCCTTCCGCCTTCTCCCTTGACACGCGAGGCTCTTTAGCCCCCGCCGAGCACCCCGAAGCGCCACACCGTCTTCGACCGGTGTGTGGCACCGGGCCGGAGGATGGTGGTCGGGAACGACGGGCGGTTGGGCGAGTCCGGGAAATGCTGCGTCTCCAGGCACAGGGCGCCGCGGCGCACGTACATCGTGCCCCCCTTGCCCTTGACCGTGCCATCCAGGAAATTACCGGTGTAGAACTGCACGCCCGGTTCGGTGGTCGAGACCTCGAGGGTGCGCCCGCTGGTGGGCTCGACGACGCGGGCGGCGAGCTGGGGGCCGTCGCCGGTGCGATTCAGGACCCAGTTGTGATCGTAGCCGCGGCCGAACTTGATCTGCTCGGTGTCGGCGTCGATCCGCGCTCCCACTTTCATCGGGCGTCTGAAATCCATCGGGGTGCCCTCGACCGCGGCGAGCGCACCGGTCGGAATCAGCGACTCCCCCACCGGCGTGAAGCGGTCGGCGTTGATCGTCAGCTCGTGATCGAGGACCGGGCCGGCGTCGTGGCCGGCCAGGTTGAAGTAGGTGTGCTGGGTCAGATTCACCGGCGTCGCCTTGTCGGTTGTCGCCTGGTAGTCGATCACCAGCTCGTTGGCGTCGGTCAGCACGTATGAGACGCGGACCTGCAGCGTCCCCGGATATCCCTCCTCACCATCGGGACTGGTGCGGCTGAACGCCACGCCGCTCGCGCCGGCGATCGGCTCGGCGGCCCAGACGTACTTGTCGAACCCGCGTACCCCGCCGTGAAGATGGTTGGGACCGTTGTTGGCTGCGAGCGGATAGGTCCTGCCATCGAGCGTGAAGCGCCCGTTGCCGATGCGGTTGCCGTACCGGCCGACCACCGCCCCGAAGTAGGGGTGCGCGGTCAGGTATCCCTCGAGACGGTCGAAGCCGAGCGCGACATCAGCGATCGCGCCGCGCCGATCGGGCACGCGGATCGACGTGATGATGGCGCCATAGGTCATGGCCCGCACTTCGACGCCGTGCCGGTTGGTGAGCGTGTAGACCTCGACCGGAGTGCCGGCCGCGGTGCCGAATGGCTGCCGCGTCACGCCTGGCTGCTCTGCGTGCATGGACCTCGCCTGCGTTGAACCCCCGGCGGTCGCGATCGAGACGACGGCCAACCCGAGGGCGAGTCGTGTTGTCAGCATGTGTGGAACGGGTCAGGCCGGGGTCAGACCCCTTGGCAATTTCTGCAATCTTGTCACGAGGACGCGGCGGAACCGCATCGAGCATGGTCACGTAGTATATCTTGCGTGACAAGGTATCTGACGTTACCATGACGGTTATGGATGAAGGGCGGCGAAGCATCGAGCGCGAGCTCAAGCGGGGATCGCTCGAGCTCATCGTGCTGCACCTGCTCGCGCCGGGCGAGGCCTACGGCTACGAGATCGTTTCGAAGCTCACGGCGGAGACCAACGGCGCGCTGGCGGTGACCGACGGCACGCTCTATCCGGTGCTGTATCGGCTGGAGCGGGCTGGATACGTCGAGGTCCGGTGGGAGACGCCGGAGCGGGGCGTGCCGCGCAAGTACTACCGGTTGACCGACCTGGGGCGCTCGGAGCTGGAGCGGTTGCGCGAGGAGTGGACCACCTTCGCCCGAGCGATGACGAAGCTGCTCAAGCAGTGAACGGGTCAGGGGGTCCAGGGGAGCTCGAGGTCGCGAGGAGAGACGATGACTACGGAACAGTACGTTCAGGCCGTTCTCAGCCACATGCCGCCGTCGATGCCGCGCCGCGCCCAGATCGGGACGGAGCTGCGCAGCCACATCATCGAACGCCTGGAGCGCGGCGTGGCGCTCGAGGAGGTGCTGCGGCAACTCGGCGACCCTGCGGCGCTGGCCGAGTCCTACCTCGCGGAAGTGCCGCTGGCGCTGCCGCCGCACGGCCGGCGCCTCCTGGCGAAGCTGGTCGACACGGTCGTCGTGGTGCTCGGGATCGCGATCCTCGGCGTGACGCTCGCCGGAGGCGCCGCCCTGATCAACGACAACCTGATCTGGCTGGGGATCGTCCAGGCCATCATCCTCGGCGGCATCCTCGGCTCGATGTACACGGTGGTGGCGGAATGGCGCTTCGGGCAGACGGTCGGCAAGTATCTGTTCGACCTGCAGGTGGTGCGCGAATCGGGCGGGCGGATCTCGTTCGGCCAGTCGCTCGTGCGGCAGCTGCCGCTGTTCCTGCAGGTCGCCTGGATTGACGCGATCTTCCTGCTCTTCACCGACCGCCGGCAGCGCGCCTTCGAGCTGCTGTCGAAGACTCGGGTGGTGGCCGCCGAGCCGTCCGAGTCACAGCAGCCCGCCCTTGCTGGCGAACCCTAACGCTTCGATGGCGGCGCCGCGCGCGCCGGCGGTGTCGCCATTCGGCATGATGTGAATCGGGATGTCGGCCTGCTCTTCGCGCTGCGGCGGCATCCCGGCGCGAATCTCGTCGACGAACCACCGCTGGAAGGCGCCGCCGGTCTCGATCGCGCCGCCGCCGACGATCAGCGCGTCGGGATCGAAAGTGTTGATCATCTCGTCGAAGAACAATCCGAGCGCGCGCGCCTGGACCCGGAAGATGTCGCGGCACATCGCATCGCCGCGCTCGGCCATCCCGCGCACCTTCTTCGCGGCGTCGGCCGCCGACAGCGACGCCAGCTCGTGGCCGGGGTAGCGGACGAGGAAATACGGCAGCAGCGTCCGGCGGATGGCGGTCAGCGAGCACAGCGACTCGAGATCGCCGATCCGCCCGCAATTGCAGTCCGGCCTGATCCCGGCGATCTCGGCGATGCCCTGATACGGGATCAACACGTGTCCGAGCTCGCCGCCGAAGCCTTTGCGCCCCTTCACGACCCCGCCGTCCACGATCACGCCGCCCCCCAGCCCGGTGCCGACGATCGCCGAAATCGACGTCGCCGGCTCCGACCCGAAGATCGCGAAATGCCCCCACAACGCGCCGGCGTTGCCGTCGTTCAAATAGGTCACCGGCTTGTTGAGTTTACGAGCGAGCCCGTCGCGGATGTCGAAGCTCGCCCACCGCTCGTGGACGAAGTTGGTCGAGCCGCGCGCGCTGAGATGCCCCGCGGCGCTGGCCGGCCCTGGCGTATCGAGTCCCACCACCGCCACGTCCTCGATTCCGATGCCGGCGCGTGTCGCCGCGATGGTGAGACCATCGGCAATCTGCTGCAGGCAGATGTCGGGCCCTTCGACGGCCCGCGCCGGATGCTCGCAGAGCCCGTCGATCAGCCACTGCCCGTCCGCGGTGATGAAGGTGTAATTGACGGCGGTGCCGCCGAGGTCGACGCCAGCTGTGACACGCAAGGGATGCTCCGCTCGTTCATTGCCAAGAATGCCAAAATTGCCAAGATTGCCAAAATTGATCCGGGTTTGAGCTGCTGGCCACGCTCGACCCCCGGTCGGTCTAGCGCCGCACTTCCCAGCCCTTCGACGCTGCCCGGATCAGCGCACGGATACAGCTTCGCCGCATCTAACCAAGATCACTTTGGGCAATCCTGGCATTTTTGGCATTTTCGGCAATTCCGCTAGCGAAATCGCGCCTGCAGCTTCTCCAGCTCGGCGCTCCCGGGACACAGCTGGTCGTGCGTCAGCTGCGTGAGGGGCGTCGTGACGGTCTCGTTCTGTTCGTGGACGTCGCTCGAATCGGGCGACAGGTAGAGCAGGCCGGTGACGACCTCCCCTTCCTTCTGGCGCTCGCGGATGTACGCGTAGGACCGATCGCGATCGGTTGGGTCGTAGTGCTCCGCCAGCTTCCGCAGCCGCACCACGCTGCCGTCGTGCAGGGTCACGCTCCGCACGGTGCCGGGCTCGTAGTCGGTACTGATTGCCGTGGTCGGCATCACGAAGTCCGCGTGCACCACTTCGACGTTCTTCTCGCGGGTGTAGGCGTAGCTCTTGGTCGACCCTTCGTGGTCGTTGAACGTGACGCAGGGAGAAATCACGTCGATGAACGCGAAGCCGGAATGCGACAGTCCCGCCTTGATGATCGGCACGAGCTGCGCCTTGTCGCCCGAGAATCCCCGCGCGACGAAGGTGGCGCCGAGCGACAGCGCCAGCAGGCAGCCGTCGATCGCTTCCATCGTGTTCGCCTCCCCCTTCTTGCTGAGCGAACCCGGGTCGGCGGAGGCGGAGAACTGCCCTTTGGTCAGTCCGTAGACGCCGTTGTTCTCGAGCACGTAGAGCACGTTCACGTTGCGGCGGATCGCGTGGCACAACTGGCCCAGGCCGATCGACAGCGAATCGCCGTCGCCCGACACGCCGATGTAGATGACGTCGCGGTTCGCGGCGTTGGCGCCGGTCACCAGCGCCGGCATCCGCCCGTGCACGCCGTTGAAGCCGTGGGCCTCGCGCAGGAAGTAGGCCGGCGTCTTCGACGAGCACCCGATTCCCGACAGCTTGGCGACCCGGTACGGCGGAATCGACAGCTCCCAGAACGCCTGGATGATCGCGGCGGTGATCGAATCGTGGCCGCACCCGGCGCAGAGCGTGGTGATCGAGCCTTCGTAGTCGCGGCGGTTCAGGCCGATGGCGTTCTTCTGGAGCCCGGGATGATGAACGGTCGGCTTCGGGATATAGGTCACGCCGCTTTCTCCAGTCTGGCCTTGACGCCGGCAATCACGTGATGCGCGCTCATCGGGAAGCCGCCGTAGTAGCGGACCGACTCCAGCTTCTCGACCGGAATCCCGGTCTCGAGCTGGAGCAGATTGCGCAGCTGACCGTCGCGGTTCTGCTCGACGATGAAGTTGACGTCGTGGCGATCGAGGAACGCGCCCACATCGTCGCCGAACGGGAAGCCGCGGACCCGCATGTAGTTCAGCGCGATCCCGTCGGCCGTGAGGCGATCGAGCGCCTCCATGCAGGCGGCGTGGCAGCCGCCGACGGTGACCAATCCGACCCGCGCGCCGGCCGCGAGCTTGACGATCGGCTGCGGGACGGCGCGGGAGGCGCGCTGAATCTTGCGATCGATCCGGTCGATGACTTCGACGTACTCGTCGCCGTCCTCGGTATACGCGCCGAAGCGATTGTGGCCGGATCCGCGGGTGAAGTAGGCCCCCTTCGGGTGCACGCCGGGCAGCGTGCGGGGCGCGATGCCGTCGCCGTCGGCGTCGATGTAGCGGGCGAAGGACATCACCTCGTCCAGCTCCGCGGCGCTGAGGACCTTACCGCGATCGGGTTGATAGTTGTCGTCCCAGGTCAGCTTCGGCACCATCCAGTCGTTCATGCCGATGTCGAGGTCGCTCAGCACGAACACCGGGGTCTGAAAGCGCTCGGCCAGGTCGAACGCGGCGGCGGCGAACTCGAAGGCTTCACGCGGATCGCCCGGGTAGATGCAGATGTGGCGGGTGTCGCCGTGTGAGGCGTAGGCGCACATCATCAGATCGCACTGCTGGGTCCGGGTCGGCATCCCGGTCGAGGGGCCGGTGCGTTGGACGTCGAAGATGACGGCCGGGACTTCCGCGTAGTAAGCGAGGCCAATGAACTCGTTCATCAGCGAGATCCCGGGTCCCGCGGTCGGCGTGAAGGCGCGGGCTCCCGCCCACGAGGCGCCGATGACCATGCCAATCGCCGCGATCTCGTCCTCCGCCTGCAGGATGGCGAAGCGGTTGCGGTTGGTCTCCGGCTCGCGGCGGTACTTCTGGCAGAACCCCTTGAAGGCCTCCATCAACGAGGTCGCGGGCGTGATCGGGTACCAGGCGCCGACGGTGGCCCCCGCATAGAGGCAGCCGAGCCCCGCCGCGGTGTTGCCGTCGATCAGGATCGCGTCGCGGGTGAGGTCGCGCGGCGTCAGGCGGATCGGGAGCGGGCAATCGAAGTGGGCGATCGCATGGTCGTAGCCGATCTCCACGGCGCGCTGGTTCGAGTCGACCAGCGCCGGCTTGCGGCCGTACTTCTCGACCAGCAGCTTGCGGATCACGGCGCGATCGATGTTCAGCAGTGCCGCCAGCGCGCCGGCATACGCGATGTTCTTCATCAGGATGCGCTCACGCATGCCGGCGAACTGCGCGTTGCACAACTCGGCCAACGGAATGCCCAGATAAGTGACGTCCGGCCGCATCAGCCGCTGATCGAGCGGCCAGCTCGAGTCGTAGAGCAGCCAGCCACCGGACCGCACTTCGGCGACGTCCCGGCCATAGGTCGCGGGATTGAGCGCGGCCATCAGATCGAAGACCGGCGTTCGCGCGGTGTAGCCGCGCTCGCTGACCCGGATCTCGTACCAGGTCGGCAATCCCTGGATGTTCGAGGGGAACACGTTCTTCCCGGTGACGGGAATGCCCATCCGGAAAATCGCCTGCATGATGAGCCCGTTGGCAGAGGCCGAGCCGGTGCCGTTGGCGGTGGCGATCTTGAAGGCGAAGTCGTTGGTCTGGGTCATAACGAAGTTGACAGTGGCCAGTTTCCAGTTGCCAGTCGGATCGTTCGAGCCTGACGGCGACGGGAGCTGCGGCGCTTACCTGTGAATCACGCTCTAAACTGGAAACTGGTCACTGGTAACGGGAAACTCACTTCACCGGTCACACCGCCATCAACGGGATCACCGTCGCCCCGGCGTAGGGAATCTGCACGGCGAACTTGCGCATGTCCCAGGCATAGGTCGGGCAGCGCTCGGCGCACAGGCCGCAGTGCAGGCAGACGTTCTCGTCCTTCGCCATCACCCGTCCGGTCTGCTTGAGCGGGCCGGACGCGAACAGCGGCTGATCGAGGTTCAGCGCCGGCTCCAGGAACTGGGTGCGCAGCTCGGGCTCGGGCACGTTCGGGGTGATCGTGAGGCAGTCGACCGGACAGATGTCGATGCAGGCATCGCACTCGATGCAGAGCGAATCGGTGAAGTGGGTCTCGACGTCGCAGTTCAGGCACCGCTCCACTTCGGCGGTGATCTGTTCCGGGGTGAAGCCCTTCTCCACTTCCGTGGTCATGTTCTGGAAGCGGACGCCGAGGTCGACGTGCTTCATCTTCTGCCGCGGCGCGTGGTCGTAGTTGTTGCTGTAGGCCCACTGGTGCAGGCCCATCTTGGTGCTGGTGAGCGTCTGGCCGTGCTGCGGCCGCTCGGTCACCGCGACGCCCTGGCAGTAGTTGTGGATGGAGATCGCGGCCTGGTGGCCGTGCTCCACCGCCCAGATGATGTTGGCGGGGCCGAACGCCGCATCGCCGCCGAAGAACACCCCCGGCCGGGTCGACATGAACGTGGTCTTGTCGACGACCGGCATGTCCCACTTGCCGAACTCGAGCCCGATGTTGCGCTCGATGAACGGGAACGCGTTGTCCTGCCCGATCGCCAGGACCACCGTGTCGCACGGCAGGATTTCCCGGCCGATCACTTCCTGCTTCAGCCCCTTGTCGGTCTCGACCGACTGGAACTTGTCGAACTCCATGCCGGTCAGCTTGCCGTCCTCGATGATGAAGCGCACCGGCTGGAGGTTCTCGATGATCTCGATGCCCTCTTCCTCGGCATCCTCGAGCTCCCACGGCGAGGCCTTGAAGTATTTCCGGGTCTTGCGGGCGATCACCTTGACGTCGGTGGCGCCGAGCCGCTTCGACGACCGGCAGCAGTCCATCGCCGTGTTGCCGACACCGATGATCAGCACGCGCTTTCCGACCGACTCGACATGGCCGAAGTGGATCGACTCGAGCCAGTCGATGCCGATGAAGATCTGGTCGGTGTCGTGGCGCCCGGGAATCTCCAGCTCCTTGCCCTTCGGCGCGCCGCTGCCGACGAACACCGCATCGAAGGCGCCGGAATCGAGCAACGCGCCGAGGCTGTCGACCGGCGTGTTGTAGCGGATGTCCACACCCATGTCGGTGATGTAGCCGATCTCCTCGTCCAGGACCTGCTCGGGCAGCCGGAACGCGGGGATGTTGATGCGCATCAGCCCGCCGGGCCGCGGCAGCTTCTCGAAGATGGTGACCGTGTAGCCGAGTGGCATCAGGTCGTTCGCGACGGTCAGCGAAGCCGGTCCGGCGCCGATCAGCGCGACTTTCTTGCCGTTCTTCTCGGTCGGCGCGGTCGGCAACAGATGCGTGACGTCGCCGCGATGATCGGCCGCGACCCGTTTCAGGCGGCAGATCGCCACCGGCTTGCCATCGACCCGGGTGCGACGGCACGCCGGCTCACACGGCCGATCGCACGTCCGACCGAGAATACCGGGGAATACGTTCGATTCCCGGTTCACCATGTAGGCCTCGGTGAACCGCCCCTGCGCGATCAGTCGGATGTATTCGGGAACGTTGGTATGGGCGGGACACGCCCACTGGCAATCAACGACGCGATGGTAGTAGTCCGGATCCCCGACGTTGGTAGGCTGCATGCAGGACGTGATTATAGGCCAATCGCGGCAAATCGTTGCCAAGTCGTGAGTTCGCGCTCCGCGCTCCGTCGTTCGCGGTCCGTAGTCCGTCGTCCGTAGCCCGCGGAGAGAGCCGATCGGGCCAGCTGGGTGGAACATGGGCCAACCAGCCGATTGCATCGCCTTCAACCCAGATGTTTCGAGCGACTCTCAAAGGTTTTCCGGACTACGGACTCCGGACTACGAAATTCAGACCGCGATCGCCGGCGAGGTCAGCGCGGCAAGCACTTCTTTATACAGATACTTCGCGCCCTCGACGCCATTCAGCGGACCCTCCTCGGTACTCCAGCGCGAAGGTCCCCTTGAATCCGCCGGCCAGCATGATGCGCACCGAGCGCTGGACGTCGTTCTTGTCGCCCCAGCGATCCCAGTACTTCGCGTGCACGTTGGTGTCGGCGTACGGCGCAAGCGTCTTGAGGCCGTGGAACAGCATGTACTCGTGTTCCCAGTTGCAGAAGTCCGGGGACGCCTTGCAGTAGGGGTGATTCACCTCGTCCAGGATGATGCGGATGTTCTGCGGATCGGCGGCGAGGCCCCAATGGTTCTCGATGGTGACCTTGATCCCCAGGTTGCCGCCGAAATCCGCCATCTCTTTGTACGACTCGATCGCCGCGTTGAGCATCGGGACGATGTCGACGTTGCGGGGGTAGCCGTCACCGGGGCCGCGCGGGATGGCGTTGGGACGGATCCCCGGCCCCAACGCGGACGTGGAGTTCATCCGCATCGACTTCACGCCCAGCGCGGCGCAGCCCTCGAGCCATCGTTTGGCGATCGCCACCCCCGCCTTGCGCGCCTCCTCGTCCGGGCCGGCCAGAGTGGTCGGCGCGTTGTTGGAGATGTGCTGGCACTTCACTCCGGTCGCCGTCATCTTCGCCGCCAGCTGGTCGAGCCACTTGCGGCCCGAGGACGTCATCGGATCGAAGGTCCGGCCGGCGAACATGCTGTCGTCGGTGATGTCGCCGAACAGACCCGAGAACAGGTCCATGTGGGTCACGCCGGGGAAGTGGTCCTTGGTGAACTGCGGGAAGTCCAGCATGGTGATCTCGCCGTACTTCGCCTTCATCTGCTCGGTCGTCCAGCCGCCGTTCGACGGCGATCGCTGAACGACTGGTGCGGCGGTCTCACCGCCCCGTCCCGCTGCCGGCGCTGCCGGCGGCGCTCCCGCGGCCGGAGTGCCCCCCGGCGCCGAGCCCGCGGCGGCTCCGGCCGGCGCGCCGGCGCGTCCCCCGGCACCGCGGCCGCCTCCGGTGAACGGGCGCTGCTTGAAGATCGATCGAATCGGCCAGGTGCACGACGCGATGCGCGCCAGGCGATCCCTGTCCGTCTTGAACTGCGCGAGCGCCTCTTCGGCCGGCGTCAGCGTCACACCCGCGACTGCGAGCCCGGCGCTCGCGACGCGGAAAAAATTCCGTCTGTCCATGTTCATGCCGTTCTCGTTCTCATCCATCAGGTTGTCCTCGCGCGCGAATGATATCGCGGACGCCGCACCGGCTGGCGTTCCGCCGATGGCGATCCGGGAGTCCGGGGTCCGGTCCGTTGCCCTTGTAACGCCGCACCGATCGGATCCGCTTACCCATAGCCGCGCGACGGTCGAGCTGCCAGCGGCGATCCAGATGCGCACACCGCGGATCGCGGGCCGCGGACAGCGGTTCTCGGGTTACTCTGAGTTGGTATGACTACTGGCGCGCCTCCCACTCCGGCATCTGCGATCGGCGACACACCGGCCTCGCCGCCGGTGGTCTCCACCGCCGCGTTGATCGGGGCCATGCTGGACTCCGGCAAAGGGATCAGCGATCTCGTGTTCTCGCCCGGCCGTGCGCCGCAAGTGGAAAAACAGGGACATCTGACGCCGGTGGTCGTGCCCGGGCTCCCGCTGCTGCGGCCCGAGGACACGGCGCGCATCGCCGGAGAGCTGATCCGCGGGAACGAGACCGCCCTCAAAACCCTCAAGGATCAGGGGGCCTGCGATCTCTGGTACTCGCTGAAGGACCGCGGCCGGTTCCGGGTGAACGTCTTCCGCCAGCGCGGCACCTTCGCGATCGTGATGCGCGTCATCGCGTCGAGGATTCCCACCCTCGCCGAGCTCAATCTTCCGCCGGTGCTGGCCGAAGCGGCCACGCTCAAGAACGGCATCGTGCTGGTCACCGGCCCGACCGGCTCCGGAAAATCCTCGACCCTCGCCGCGGTCATCGATCTGATCAACGAGACCCGGGCCGAGCACATCCTCACCATCGAGGATCCGATCGAGTTCCTCCATCACCACAAGAAGGCGACCGTCCATCAGCGCGAGCTGCACAGCGACACGCCCACGTTCGCCGCCGCGCTCAGGGCGTCGCTGCGGCAGGCGCCGAAGGTGATCCTGGTCGGTGAGATGCGCGATCGCGAAACCATCGAGATCGCGCTGACCGCCGCCGAGACCGGCCACCTCGTGTTCTCCACCCTCCACACCATCGACGCGTCCAAGACCGTCGACCGGATCATCGGGAGCTTCGAGGCCGGCGATCAGCAGAGCGTGCGGACCCGGCTCGCCAGCTCGTTCCGCTACATCGTGTCGCAGCGGCTCGTGCCCAACAAGACCGGCGGCCGCGTCGCCGCGCTCGAGATCCTGAAGTCGACGATGCGGACCCGCGAGTATCTCGAGCGGGGCGAAAACGAGGGCAAGTCGCTGCTCGACGCGATGCGCGACGGTGAACTCGAAGGCATGCAGTACTTCGACGGCGAGCTCGAAAAGCTGCTCCGTGCCGGCGTGATCACCCGGACCACCGCCATCCTCTACGCGACCAACGCCGGCAACCTGCAGGTGCTGATCGCCGACATCCCGCCAGACGAGGACCCGGGCGGCATCAAATAGGCGTCCCCCACAAGAGACACGGCGGCCCGCGCCGTCAGACCCGGGCGACGGCCGTCACACCGGGCGATATAATCCACCGTCATCGAGGAGCGCAAATTCGTCATGCGATTGAAATACAGCGCGTGTGCCGCTGTGGTGTTCATGGTGTCGACGGTGGTCCTGACCCGCGGCGCGCAGGCGCCGCCGCAGGGGCCACCCCCCGCCGCGCCGCAAACCACCCCTGCGCAGCCGCCGGCCGGCGGACGTCAAGGGGGGCGCGGGACCCAGCCCGGCACCTTCCCGGCGCAGCAGCGGCCGCCAGGCGATCCGGCATTGATTGAGCGCGGGCGGGGTGTGTATGCCGCGACCTGCACCGCCTGTCATGGGGCCGATCTCCGCGGCGGTCAGCTCGGCGGTCCCAATCTGCTGCGCTCGCTGGTCGTCCTGAACGATCAACAGGGTGAGCTGATGCTGCCGATCATTCGCGGCAGCCGCGCCGAGCGCGGCATGCCGCCGCTCCCGCTCTCGGACGACGATGCGCGGGCGGTTGCCGAATACATCCACAGCGTGCTCGCCACCTCCGGCCGCCAGGGAGGGCCCCCGGGCATCGCGGCGCCGGCGCCCGATATCGTCATCGGCAACGCGACCGCGGGACAGGCCTACTTCGCCGCGAAGTGCAGCTCGTGTCACTCTCCCACCGGAGATCTGCAGGGCATCGCCACCCGGATCCCCGACCCCAAGACGCTCCAGACGATGTGGGTATCCGGGGGTGCGGTCGGCGGCCGCGGTGGACGCGGCCCCTCGCCGGTCGGCGCGGTGCGGAAGCCCGTGACGGTGACCGTTACCACGCCGTCGGAGAAGGTCAACGGCCGGCTGGTCCGGGTCGATCACTTCATCGTGACCCTGGCCCTCGACGACGGAACCCTGCGCAGCTTCCGGCGCAACGGTGACGCGCCGAAAGTCGAGATTCAGGATCCGCACGCCGGGCACAAGGCGCTGTGGCAGGTGCTCACGGAAAAGGACATCTACGACACGACCGCGTATCTGGTGACACTGAAATGACTTCCAATCGATGGCTTCTCATGGGCGCGCCGCTGGTGCTCGCCTCCGCCGTGCTCACCGCGCAGGGCCGCGGCCTCGATCCCGCCGACCTGCTCAAACCGCTCGGGGATCAGTGGCCGACCTACTCCGGCGATTACAGCGGGAAGCGCTACAGCTCGCTGAAACAAATCAATCAGACGACGGTGAAGTCGCTCACCCTGGCGTGGTCGGTCAGGCTGACCGACGGTCCGGGCGGCGGCGGCCGCGGCGGGGGCGGCCGCGTGATCATCGGCGGCGAAGGCAAGGGAGACTTTCCGGTTTCGCCCGACGGAACGATCAAAGGCACACCGCTGTTCGTCAACGACACGCTCTATGTGACCACTCCGGACAACGCCTGGGCGCTCGACGCCCGCGACGGCCGCGAGCTCTGGCACTACTTCTGGAGAACGAGGGGCGGCACCCACATCGCGAATCGCGGCTTCGGGATGTGGAAGGACTACCTCTATATGGAGACGCCGGACAACTACCTCGTCTCCCTCGAAGCGAAAACCGGCAAGGAACGCTGGCACAAGGAAATCTCCTCGTTCAACGAGCAGTACTTCTCGACGATGGCGCCGATCATCGCCGGCAACCACGTCATCGCCGGGACCGGCAACGACCTCGACACGCCCGGCTTCCTGCAATCGTTCGATCCCGAAACCGGCGAGCTGCAGTGGAAGTTCTATACCGTCCCGATGAAGGAAGGCGATCCAGGCCTCGACACCTGGCCCAGCCTCGACGCCGCCCGTCACGGCGGGGCGCAGCCGTGGCTGCCCGGCGTCTACGATCCCGAGACCAAGCTGTACATCTTCGGCACCGGGAATCCGACGCCCGCCTTCACGCAAGGGCGCGGCGAGGGGGACAACCTCTTCACGAGCTCGCTGGTCGCGGTCAACGTCGACACCGGGAAGATGGCGTGGTACTTCCAGACCTCCCCGCACGACATGCACGACTGGGACTCGGCGCAGACGCCCATCCTGATCGACGCGGTGATCAACGGCAAGCCCCGCAAGCTGGTCTCCACCGCGGCGCGGAACGGCTACTTCTACACCGTCGATCGCGTGACCGGTGAGCACGTGGTCACGACCAAGTACGGATCGACCACGAACTGGGGGCTGGGCCTGCGTCCCGACGGGACGGTCAAGCGGAACAACGACAAGAATCCGTCGATCGGCGGCGCGCTGGTCTCCCCGACCGCAGGCGGCACGATCAATTGGGAGCCGCCCGCCTACAACCCCGATACCGGGCTGTTCTACGTGACCGAGCGCAACGGCTTCTCGCTGTTCTACCTCACCGAGACCGATCCGCGGGGATCGATGGGGCTGGGAGGCGTGGAGCGTCCCGTTATCGGAGGGGCCGGCAGCTTCCTGACCGCCATCGATCCGAAGAACGGCAAGGTGGCGTGGCGCGAGCAGTATCCGTTCGTCGGGGAAGGCGGTGGCGGCGGCGGCCTGCTCACCACCGCGGGCGGGCTGGTGTTCTGCGGCGACGCCGGCGGCAACATCGTCGCGTTCAATGCCAGGACCGGAAAACCGGTGTGGCACTCGCACATCGGCAACGTCACCAATCCGCCGATCACCTACATGCTCGACGGCCGCCAGCACCTGCTCGTCGCCGCGAACAACGTGCTCTACGCGTTCGTCCTGTACGATCCGCCGGCGACGCGCACGCGCTGACACGCGAACGGCAATCCGGAAGCCGAGGCGTCGGAGGATACGGAGGTAACGGATCTCAAAAACGGAGCAACGAAGATAACGAAGGAAACGGAAAAGACAAACTATTTGTCTTCTCGTTTTCTCCGTTGGCTCCGTTGCTCCGTTTTTGAGATCCGTTACCTCCGTCCCCTCCGACAACGTAGGCACTCGCCGCTACAATCATCCAGATGCTCTCCTCAGCGGGCGCGGCGCTTCTCCTTCTGTTACTTTCCACACCCGCTCCCACTCAGACCATCGGCACGCTCCTGATCCGCGTCGTCGGCGACGCCGGACCGGTCGAGCATGCGGTCGTGCGAGTCGGGCAGGCCACGGCCGACACGCCGGCCAGCGGCGAGGTCGAGCTCACCGTCGCCGGCGGGCCTGCCGAGATCATCGTCGAGCGTTTCGGATTCGCTTCAAGGCGCGTTGCCGTGATCGTGAAGCCCGGCGCGCAGACCCGCGTCGTCGTCGAGTTGGAAGAAGAGGCGGTCCTCACTGAGAACGTGGTGGTGACCGCGACGCGCACCACCCGTCGCATTCAGGATCTTCCGCTGCGGGTCGAAGTGATTCCCCAGGAGGAAATCGACGAGAAGCTGTCGATGACTCCGGGCGACGTGGCGATGATGCTCACCGAGACCAACGGCCTGCGGGTCCAGGTGACGTCGCCGTCGACCGGCGCCGCCAATGTCCGCGTGCAGGGGCTCCGGGGACGCTACACGCAGATCCTGTCGGATGGCTTGCCCTTGTATGGACAGGCCGGGTCGGTGAGCGTGCTGCAGATTCCACCGATGGATCTGGGACAGGTGGAAGTCATCAAGGGGGTCGCCTCAGCGCTGTATGGCGCGGCGGCGCTCGGCGGCGTGATCAATCTGGTGTCGCGGCGGCCGGTCGCGGATCAGCCCGAGCGCGAGCTGCTGCTGAACCGGACCAGCCGCGGCGGCACCGATGGCGCGTTGTGGCTGTCGCGTCGCCTGTCGCCCGAGTGGGGCTATACCTTCCTGGGCGGCGCGCACTTCCAGACGACGCAGGATGTGAACAGCGACGGTTGGGCGGACATCCCGTCGTATAGGCGCGTGACCGCGCGACCGCGGTTGCTCTGGGAGAACAGCGCCGGCAAATCGGTGTTCCTCACCGTCGGCGGCATGTTCGAAGACCGGCAGGGCGGAACGACCGGAGCAACCGCGGCTCCGGACGGACGCCCGTTCGAGGAGTCGCTCGACACCCGGCGCATCGACGCCGGCGTCGTCGCCCGATCGCCGTGGGGAACGTCGCGCGTGTTCACCTTCAGGTCATCGGGCCTGCTGATGTCGCACAGGCAGCGCTTCGGGGACAGCCTCGAACACGACACCCACGATACGTGGTTCGCCGAAGGCGCATTGAACGGCAGCAGTGGCAGACACAACTGGGTGACCGGGACGGCCGTCCAGCAGGACGGCTACCGCAACACGGATCTGCCGTCCTTCGACTACCGCTACACCTCGACTGCCCTGTTCGCGCAAGACGACTACGCGCCGGTGCCGTGGCTCAGCGCGTCGGTGAGCGGACGGCTCGATTTCCACAGCGAGTTCGGCACGTTTCTCAGCCCGCGGGTGTCGGTGCTCGCCAAGCCCATCGCGGGATGGAGCGCGAGGCTGTCGCTTGGCACCGGCTTCTATGTGCCCTCGCCGTTCCTCGAGGAAACCGAAGCCACCGGCCTCAGCCGGCTGGCGCCGCTCGGCGACCTCGACCCGGAGCGCGGCCGAAGCGTGTCGCTGGATCTCGGCTGGAAACACCAGTGGCTGGAACTGACCGGGACGATCTTCCGTTCCCGGATCGACGATGTGCTGCTGCTGCGCGAGACCGGCGAAGCCGCTGCGCATCCCGTGCAGATCATCAATGCGCCGGGCCCAGGCAAGACAGCGGGGACGGAGCTGATCGCGCGTCTGCATCACGGCGGGTTCGACCTGATTGCCACGCACATGTATCTGCGCTCCAGCGAGCCTGATCCCGACACCGGCGCCCGCCGCGACGTGCCACTCAACCCACGGCACAGCGCCGGCATCGACTTCCTCTGGGAGATCGAGGGCCGGGCGCGGATCGGCCTCGAGGCCTTCTACACCGGACGGCAGCACCTGGACGATTCTCCCTATCTCCAGTCGTCGCCGCGCTACTGGCTGTTCGGGGTGATCGGCGAGTGGCGCGTCGGGGGCGCCCGCATCTTCGTGAATGCCGAGAATCTGGCCGACTTCAGGCAGACCAAGCGCGTGCCGATCGTCCGGGCATCTCGCGCGGCGGACGGACGATGGCTGGACGATGAGTGGGGGCCGCTGGATGGGCGGGTGTTGAACGCGGGGGTGCGGCTGCGGTTCTGAGTATCCTCAGATGGGTGGGGCTGCAACGCACTGATGGTGTCCCGTTGGGGACGCCACTCTCCTACCAACTACGCTGACGTCCACTTCCGCCACCGGTCGGCGATGTCTGGCTGCTCAAGGCTGAGCGCGAGCTCACGGATGCGCGGGTCGAGAGACCCGCGATCCAGGTCCGGCAGACGCCGCCGGGTAATCGCTTCCGCATCCGCGAGATCCCGCGGCCGATGCGAAATGATCTTCATGAGGATCACGTCCTCAGGTGTGACGGCGTACGGGATGCCGAGTGATTCGAGAGCGTTCGCGATGTCGTGGATCGCTCGCTCCAGCGCCGTCATCGCCCGAGCCGGCCAAGCGCCTCGCGCATGCGGGCGATGCCGGCCGTGTCGACAGGACGGCGGCGTGAGTCTGGCGGCAGCATCTCGCACAAGGCACCGACGGCGCCGAGGGCCGCTTCCGGCGGCAATAGCGACGGGTGTAATGCCTCCCATCGCGCAAAGCGAGCAAACCGCTCCGCTCGCTCGCGCAGCATGACCGCCAGGTCGCGCGAATCATCCATGCTGCGCCGGATTGTACCCGGACGCCGCTGGGAGGCGGATCTGCACCGAGATCCTCGGGTGCTTGACCGTGTTCTTCGGCGCGTGTTACAAGCCGCACATGTGGAACCGGTTGCATTTCTTCGCGGGCGTTTCGCTGCTCGCAATTATTTCGGTGTTTTTCTCGGCTCGCACCGTCGCCGTGCAGAATCCGCCCGTGCAACCGCCAGCCGGCCAGACGCCGGCGGCGCCACCGCCGACCGGAGGCACGCTCTCGTCGACGAGCAATGCGGGGGCGGACTTCTCTCCCAAGCCTCCCATCAAACCACGCACCCCTGAAGAGGAGGCCAAGAGCTTCCTGCTGCCGCCGGGATATCGGCTGGAACTGGTGGTGGCGGAGCCAAGAGTGGTCAGCCCTGCGGTCATCCGATTCGACGGCAACGGCCGCATGTACGTCGCGGAGTTCACCACCTACATGCGCGATGCGGACGGCAACAATCAGCACGTGCCGGAGAGCCGCATCACGCGCTTCGAGAGCACGAAGAACGACGGCGTCTACGACAAGCGGACGGTCTTCGTCGACAAGCTGGTGCTGCCGCGCACGGTGGTGCCGCTCGACGCCAACAGCATCCTCACCAACGAAACGGCGTCCGACGACATCGTGAAGTACACGGACACGAACAACGATGGGGTCGCCGACAAGCGCGAGCACTTCTATTCGGGTATCGGCCTCGGCCGCGACGGGAACCTCGAGCACGAACAGGCGGGTTTCACGTGGGGTCTCGACAACTGGATTTACACCACATACAACGCGTTCCGCTTCCGCATCACGCCGTCGGGGATCCTCAAGGAGCCGACCGGGCCGAACAGCGGCTCGTGGGGCGTGACGATGGACGACGACGGGAAGATGTGGTTCATCGATGCGGGCGGTGAGCGCGGGCCGATGAACTTCCAGGTGCCGATTCACTACGGCGCCTTCACGGTGGCCGATCAATACGAGGCCGGATTCCACGCGGTCTGGCCGGAGATCGGGCTGTCAGATACGCAGGGCGGCATGGTGCGGGTCCGGATGCCGGTCGGCCGGCTCAATCACCTGACCGCCGCCTCGGGCGCCGACGTGGTGCGGGCCCACCGGGTGCCGGACGACCTGCGCGGCGATCTGCTGATCACGGAGCCGGTCGGCCGTCTGATCCGCCGCGCCCGCATTGTCAAGGACGGCGGCCTCACGCAGCTCAGAAACGGCTACCCTGGCGCCGAGTTCCTCACCAGCACCGACCCGCTGTTCCGGCCGATCAACATCACGACCGCGCCCGACGGATCGGTCTACATCGCGGACATGTACCACGGCATCATCCAGGAGGCGAACTGGACCCGGCCGGGATCGTACCTGCGGCGCAAGATTGAGCAGTATCAGCTCGACAAGGTGATCGCGCACGGGCGGATCTGGCGGCTTCGCTTCGATGGCGTGCCCGGCGTGCCGGCGACGCCGGCCGGGCCAGCGGCGCAGGCGACGCCGGAGATTCCGCCGCAGCCGGCACTGCCGCTCGATACGACGCGGCCGCGGATGTTGAGCGAGACGCCCGCGCAACTGGTCGCGCACCTCCGCCATGCGAATGGCTGGTGGCGCGACACCGCGCAGCAGCTGCTGGTGCTCCGCCAGGACAAGTCGGTGGTGCCGGCGCTCCAGTCGATGGTGCGTTCGCAGGACAGCCTCGTGGCGCGGTTCCATGCCCTCTGGACGCTGGAAGGCCTGGGCGCCCTCGACGCCAGCCTGGTCCGCGAACAGATGAAGGACGCGAATCCGCGCATGCGGGTGCAGGCCATTCGCGCGAGCGAGACGCTCTACAAAGCCGCCAACCGATCGTTCGCCGACGACTACCGCGCCATGACCAAGGACACCGATCCGGACGTCGCGATGCAGGCGATGCTGACCGCAAACCTGTTCAAGCTGCCGGAGATCGAGACCCTGATCAAGGAGACGCAGGCGTCGACGAAGGCGAGAGGCGTCCAGGAGATCGGCCGGCAGCTCCTGGCACGTCTCGCGAACGCCGCGGCGACGGCCGGGGCCGGCTACTCGCCGGCGCAACAGGAACAATTGAAGGAGGGGGAAACGGCCTACAAGACGCTCTGCTTCTCCTGCCACGGCGACGACGGCCGGGGCGTCGCGATGGCGGGAGCCGGGGAAGGCGTGATGATGGCGCCGCCGCTGGCCGGCTCGCCGCGTGTGCAGGGTCATCGCGACTACGTCATCAAGACGCTCCTGCACGGCATGACCGGCCCGATTGCCGGACAGAGCTTCTCGGGGCAGGTGATGTTGCCGATGGGGACGCAGAACGATCAGTGGATCGCCAATATCTCGTCCTACGTGCGAAACAACTTTGGCAACACGGGATCGTTCATCACGCCGGCCGATGTGGCGCGGGTCCGGGCCGCGACCGCCACGCGCAAGACGCCGTGGACCCATGCGGAGCTCGAAGGCACATTGCCGCGGCTGCTGCCTGCCGACCCGACGTGGAAGGCGACCGCCAGTCACAATGCCGAGAAAGCCGGCAACGGTCTGACGCTCGCGGCCTGGACGACGGCCGCTCCGCAGCAGGCGGGCATGTGGTTCCAGGTCGAGCTCCCGCAGCCGGCCATGGTGGCGGAAGTCCAGTTCGACGCCGGAGCGCCTGGCGGCCGCGGCGTGGGCGGAGGCCGTGGCGGGCAGCGGGGACAGCCGCCCGCCGGCGGCCGCGGCACCGCGCCTGCCGCGGGACCGGCTGGTGCGACCACGCCGGCCGCCGGGCGGGGCCCGGCGCCCGGTGCGGTGTTCGGCAGCTTCCCGGTCGGCTACCGGGTGGAGGTGTCCACCGACGGGAAGACCTGGGGCACACCAGTGGCCGAGGGGAAGGGATCGGCGGCGACCACGCATCGCGACCTTCCAGCCAGTCCGGGCCCGATTCATCCGGGTCACGCAAACGGACACCGTGGAAAACGCCCTGCCGTGGTCGGTGCTCAACTTCCGAGTCTACGTCGCCGGGTCGTGACGAAACGGCGGTGTGGATCGCGCGAACGGTTTCGACGTATTGGCGGTGCACAATCGTCGCGATCTCGTAGTGAAAACAGACTGACAGAAATCGCCAACAGTGGGCTGTACACGGGGTTTTCCGAAGAACCGATCGATTCGAAGGTCTGGCTCAGCTCATGCATGAGTACCCATCGGCGCGAAAGCCTGCGTCGTGCCAAGGGTCATGCTGGATACGCCTAGATTCGATGAGATCGACGGGCTCGACGCCGACGAGCTCAGACAGCGGTTACGTTCTCTCCAGGCTCTGATCGCATCGGCGCCGGTCCCGATCGCCATCGCCCACGATCCGCAGTGCCGCTTCATCTCCGCGAACCGCGCGTTGGCGGCGCTGCTGCGGCTCCCTCCGGCCGAGAACATCTCGATGACGCCTGCAGACGGGCACACGCCGAACTACCACATTCAGCGGAACGGCCGCGATCTGCCGCAACACGAGCTCCCGATGCAGATGGCGATCGCCCAGCGCGCCTTCGTCAGCAACGACATCGAGCTGGTGCGGCCCGACGGCTCGGTCGCGTACGTCCAGAACGACGTCGAGCCGCTGTTCGATACCCACGGTCAGGTGTACGGGTGTGTGAGCGTCTGCGTCGATCTCACCGATCGCAAGCTGGCCGAAATCGCCCTGCTCGAGGCCGATCGCCGGAAGGATGAGTTCCTCGCCACGCTCTCGCACGAACTGCGCAACCCGCTGGCGCCGATTCGCAGCGCGCTCGAAGTGATGCGCCTCGCGCGCGGCCAGCCGGAGGTGGTCGAGAAGGCGCGCTCGACCATGGAGCGGCAACTGCTGCATCTGGTCCGGATCACCGACGATCTGCTCGACGTGGCGCGGATCACGCAGAACAAGCTGGAAATGCGCCGGGAGTGGATCGACCTGCGGGTGGTCCTCCAGAGCGCGATCGAGGCGGCGCGTCCGGCGATCGATGGCCAGGGCCATGCGCTGGAGGTGCACGTCCCGGCGACGCCGCTCTGGACCTATGCCGACCCGACGCGGCTGGCGCAGGTGCTCTCGAATCTCCTCAACAACGCCATCAAATACACCGGACGCGGCGGGACGATTCGGGTCCGCGGCGCCGCCGGCGATGGACAGGTCAGCCTGACCGTGGAAGATACCGGCGTCGGGATCCCCGCGGAAATGCTGCCGCTCGTATTCGACATGTTCACGCAGTTTCCCGGGCACCGGGCTCGCAGTCGTGGCGGGCTCGGGATCGGTCTGACGCTGGCCAAACGTCTCGTGGAGCGCCACGGCGGCACCATCGAAGCCCGAAGCGAGGGGACCGATCGGGGAAGCGCGTTCACCATCACCCTGCCGGCGGCCGCCCCGGCGGACGGACTGGCGCTCACCGCGGGCGCTCGTCCACGCCGGCAGGCCCGCGCGTGCCGCATCCTGGTCGCCGATGACAATCCGGACGCGGCCGAGATGCTGCGCCTGATGCTGTCGCTCCATGGCCATGAGGTCATCGTGGCCCGCGACGGGGTGGACGCGGTCGAGCGCGCCTCGGCGACGCAGCCGCAGATCGCGTTTCTCGACATCGGCATGCCGCGGATGGACGGCTACGAAGCCGCGCGACACATCCGTGAGGCGCTCGGATCGAACATCAGGCTGGTCGCGCTCACCGGCTGGGGCCAGGACGAGGACAAGCGGCGGTCGCGCGAAGCGGGGTTCGATCGCCACCTGACGAAGCCGCCCGACCCCGAGGTCCTCGAGCAGCTGATCGCCGAGTGCGGGCAGGGAGGATAGGAGGCGACGCGAGGTAACCGGATCTCAAAAACGGAGCAACGGAGAAAACGGAGGAATCGGAGAAGAAATACTAATTTTTCTTTTCCGTTCTCTTCGTTGGCTTCGTTGCTCCGTTTTTGAGATCCGTTGACCTCCGTCACCTCCTCCGCGTCCAGGAACCGCCTGGCAATCGCCGAGGGATCCTCCCGTCCCGCATCCGCGGCGTTGTTCATCGCCTGCATGTCGGCCGCGCTGATCGTGCCTGCCAGCGCGGTCAGCGCGCGGTGCACCTCGGGGTACCGCAACAGCATCGCCGCCCGCGCCACCGGCACCGCGTCGTAGGGGGGAAAATAGCGGCGGTTGTCCTCCAGCGGAAAGAGATCGAGCGCCTTGATCAATCCGGCGGTGGCGTCGCCGGCGATCAGATCGACCTGCCCTGACGCGAGCGCGCGGTAGGTCAGCGTCAGGTCCATCACCCGCGGCGAGTCGGCGAAGCGCAGACCGTACTTCTTCGAAAGCCCGGGAAAGCCGTCCGGCCGTTCGAGGAACTCGTATCCGAAGCCCGCGCGCCACCGCGGCGCATGCGCCGCCGCATCGTCGATCGTCTTCAGGCTCAGCGTCCGCGCGTCGGCGCCGCGAATGAGAATGGTGAAGGTGTTGTTGAATCCGAGCGGCTCGAGCAGCGTCCGCCCGGAGCGCGCGTAGGCGTCGCGCACGGTCTGCAGCACGGCGGCGGTGTCGCCGGCGAGCGGCTGGTGGAACACCGCGGTGAGCGCCGTGCCGGTGTACTCGACATACACGTCGATGTCGCCGCTGGCGAGCGCGCGCTCGCAGATCAGGGTCCCGCCAAGGTTCAGGCGCCGGTCCACCGGCAGTCCCGTCTCGCGCTCGATCGTCTGCGCGACGATCTCGCCGAGGATCAGCTGCTCGGTGAAGTTCTTCGACCCGACCACGATCGCGGTCCGCCGGCTCGAGATCACCGCCGCCGAGCCGAGAAGGATCAGCCCGATCGCGGCCGCGGCTGCGGCGGCCGCCAGGGCGCGACGCGGGGCGCGCCGGCGCGATGCCAGCCGCCGCTCGACCCACAGCAGGCCGGCGTCGATCGTCAGCGCCATCGCCGCCGCCGGGATCGCACCCGCGAGGATGACGGTGCTGTCGACCATCGACAGGCCGCGATAGATGTACTCGCCGAGGCCGCCGGCGCCAATCGCGGCCGCGATGGTCGCCGAGCCCACGCCGACGACGGCGGCGACCCGCACGCCCGCGACGATCGACGGCATGGCCAGGGGCAGCTCCACCAGCCGCAGCAGTTCCCCGCGAGTCATCCCCATGGCGGTGCCGGCTTCGCGGATGGCGCGATCGATACCCTGGAGCCCGGCAATCGTGGTGCGGACGATCGGCAGGAGGCCATAGAGGATCAGCACGACGATCGCCGTTCGCGGGCCGACCCCGCCGAGCAGAGGCACCGGCAGCAGAAAGCCGAACATGGCGAGGCTCGGCACGGTCTGCACCAGGTTGGCCGCGCCGACCAGCGGCGCGCTCAGCCGGGGCCGGCGGGCGGCGAAGATGCCCAGCGGCACGCCGACCGCGATCGCCGCAAGCGTGGAGGTGGTGACGAGCAGGAGGTGCTGCCCGATCAGGGCCATCAGCTCGGCGCGGTGCGACAGCCAGAATTGAAAGACCGGCACCGTCGTCACTGAAGCGAACGCGGCCGCAAGGTGACGGCGTCGAGCAACTGCCTGATTCGGGGATCCGCCGACGCGGCGATCTGCGCGGGGGTATCGAACGCGATCAAGCGTCCCTCCTCGAGCACCGCCACGCGATGCGCCAGCGACATTGCCTCGAGCATGTCGTGGGTGACGATGATCACGGTCTTTTTCAGCCGGGACTGGATGCCGCGGAACTCCCGCTGCAGCTCGGCGCGGGTAATCGGATCGAGCGCGCCGAACGGTTCGTCCATGAGCAGCACCGCGGGATCCGCGGCGAGCGCGCGCGCCACGCCGACGCGCTGGCGCTGCCCTCCGGACAGCTCCTCGGGCCAGCGCCCGGCATGGGTCTCCGAGGACAGCCCGACGAGCTCGAGGAGCTCCCCGACCCGCGCCTCGATCCGCGCCGGCGCCCATCGCTCGAGACGCGGGACCACGCCGATGTTGTCGGCGACGGTCATGTGTGGAAAGAGGCCCACGTCCTGAATGACGTAGCCGATGGCCCGGCGCAGCCGAATCGGATCCCACTCGCGCGTGTCTCTGCCGTCGACCAGCACACGGCCCGATTGCGGGAGCGCGAGGCGGTTGACCAGCCTCAACAGGGTGGTCTTCCCCGCTCCACTCCGCCCCACCAGCGCCACGACCTCACCGGCGTCGACGGCGAGGGTCAGGTTGTCGAAGATCACCGCCCCGGTCGGCTGCGCAAAAGAAACGGCGTCGAACTGGATGGCAGGCACGCGAACGCATTGTAGACCGCGGTCCGGTTCCGCTATCCGCGGTCCGTCGTCCGCGGGCTCGCGGTTCGGGGGTTCGCGGGCTCGCGCCGACATGTGTTGCGGTCCGATTGCGGGGGTGTGAAAGAAGCATGGCAAGCGCTTCGCATTGATCCGCGCGAACCACCCGCCGTCCGGTCATTCTGTCCTGTCGTGCGCACAGCGCCGTGCTCGGAAGGGGACAGCCTTCTCGATCGTACCCGCGCGCGTTCGTTCGTTTTGCCGTTGCCCGCGCGCATTCGCGCGATCGACGGAGGTCTGCCCGAGCTGGCACTCGCGTTGCTGAAGCGGGTACGCGCCTGCCCGGAGACCCGCTCGTGACACGAAACCGAATCCTGTTGACAGTTCTCGCCGGCGCGTTGGCACTGGCGCTGGCGCCCGCCGACGCCTCGGCCCAACGTCGCGGCCGTCCTTCGCGCGGCGGCGGTGGCGGCGGTCGTCCGGTGGTCGTGGTGCGGCCCGCCGTGTACGGCCCCTACTACTACGGCTATCGCAGCTACTACGACCCGTTCTTCTTCGGCTCCGCCGGCTGGTATCCCTACGGCTTCGACGCGCCGTACTATCGCGGCTTTTACGGCGCGCGGTACAGTTCGGCCCGAATCCAGGTCACGCCGAAGCACGCCGAGGTCTACGTGGACGGGTACATGGCGGGCACCGTCGACGATTTCGACGGATTCCTGCAGCGCCTCGACGTTCCCCCGGGCGAACATGAGCTGACGCTGTACCTGGACGGCTACCGCACCATCCGGCAGAAGCTGCTCTTCAGACCGGGTGCGACGGTGAAAATCAGCCAGGCGATGGAACCGCTGCCGCCCGGCGAATCGAATGAGCCGCGCCCGCAGGCCGATCCCGAGGCGGCCACGCCGCGGACTCCGGAAGGGCGCCCGGCACCGCGAGTCCGGGAACGCGACGCCGAGACCGCCTTCGGCACGCTGGCGATTCGCATCCAGCCGCGCGACGCGGCCGTGTTCGTCGACGGCGAGGAGTGGACCGGGCCCGAAGGCACCGGACCGCTGCTGCTGGATCTCGGTGCCGGATCGCACGAGATCGAGGTCCGCAAGCCTGGCTTCACGGGCTATCGGACCACGGTCCGGGTCCGCGCCGGCGAGACGGCGGCGTTGAATGTGAGCCTCGCCCGATGAGCGGCACCATCGCGTTTCGGTTCGGCGGATGCTGAACGCGATGGTCGCGCGATGACCGCAGCAGGACGCACGGTGCTGCTCGTCGAGCCGGACCCGCCGGTCCGTCAGCTGGTGCGCCGGCATCTCGAGCTCGCGGGCTACCATCTCGAAGAGACCGCCGACGGGCGCGCGGCGTTGGATCGGCTCCGTGGGGTGCCCTACGACGTCATCATCCTCGACGCGCTCACGCCGACGCTCGACGGGCTGACCCTGTGCCGCGCCGCCCGCGCCGGCGGGCCGAATGTCGATGCTGCCATCCTGATGGTCAGCGCGCACGGCGGCGAGTCCGAGAAGGTGCTGGGGCTGTCGAGCGGTGCGGACGACTACATGACCAAGCCGATTGGCGTCCGCGAGCTGCTGGCGCGAATCGGCGCGATCCTGCGGCGGGCGCAGCGCGCCAACGGCCCGGTCTTGCGGGAAGCGCCACACGCGGCGGGGCCGCTGTCGCTCGACGTGGCCCGCCGCCAGGCGTTCGTGCGGGGGCACCGCGTCGACCTGACGCGGCAGGAATTCGACATGCTCCATCAGCTGTCCACCCGTCCCGGCATGGTGTTCAGCCGCGCCGCGCTGCTGCAGCACGTCTGGAGCGAGGACACCCGCGCCAGCCAGCGCACGGTCGACGTCGCAATCAGCCGGCTGCGCCGGAAGATCGAATACAACCCCCACAACCCGCAACTGATCCTCACGGCATGGGGCGTCGGCTACAAGTTCGCGGAGACGTGCTGAATGCGGGCCATCGTGGTTTCGACGCATGCGGCAACCGGCCGCTTAGAGAAGCCATCGAGCTGAGACTGACGCCGGACGATCACAGGCTCACTGGCCCTCGAATCATCCATCCGCGGCTGAAAGCACCGGCTGCCGCGAGCCGCAGGGTTCTCCTCAGGCCCGGTCGAGGAAGTGCCGGCGGCGGACGGGGTGTGATTCACAGGCAATGACCACCCCCCGTCGCACCGCATCGCCGCCGACACCGGGTCTCATCGCAAACTCAGGTCCACCGCGGCCGCTGTCGCGCCCTCACTGTGCACTGTCGTAAACACAGCCTGATTTCAGTGATTCCTCGGGCTCGAACCGGCGATCGAGTCAATATTTCGATGCAACAATTGTGGGAATGAAAGAGGCGAGCTCTACAAGTGTGTCGGACTTCACTTAGCGCCTTTTGATTTCCTCCTGATCTCCTGCCCTCCTGTTGAAGCTCTTGGAGGCGGCTGTCGGCCGAACCCAGTCTCGTCCGCGACAATTCTGCAGCGACGCTCGTTGCGAAAACACGGTTGTCCGAATCGCCGGTCGAGTTGCACATTGCGGCGCCACGTCACAGAATGGCGTCGCGTAGCGCGGAACAGGCCGACGGTCCTGCCTGAGGATCCGCTCACGCCCGTGAGAATCAGCCCCGTGTCCTTGCCTGGAGGAATGCCGGCATGAGCAAGCGCCCGCGTCTGCTGTTGGTGTCGTTCTCCCCGTTGCACCGCCCGCGATCGGCCGTGGCATGCGCCGCGATCGGACTGGTGGCGACCGCGCTCGCGGTCGGTCCGTTCGCCGGTCAGGCCGGCGGGCAGAGTGCCCGCCCGGCGGCGGAACCGCAGACCGCCAAGCCCGGTGAGCTCGGTTACGACGACACGCCGACCATCCCCGGGCAGAAATGGCGGGTCCACGACGTGAACCGCCCGGCGCCGCCGATCGTGACGCCCGGCGCAACCGCGGCGGCCCCGCCGTCCGACGCCATCGTCCTCTTCGACGGCAAGGACCTGTCGAGGTGGGCCCAGCGCGGTCCGAACAACGAGAATGTCGACACCAAGTGGCCGGTTCGCGACGGCTACTTCGAGACCGGCGCCAAGTCCGGCTCGATGTTCACCCGCGAGAGCTTCGGCGACGTGCAGCTGCACGTCGAGTGGGCCACGCCATCGGTGGTGACCGGCACCAGCCAGGGGCGCGGCAACAGCGGCGTGATCCTGATGGGCCGCTACGAAGTGCAAGTGCTGGATGTGTACAACAACCGGACCTACGCCGACGGCGGCGCCGGGTCGCTCTACGGCCAGTGGCCACCCATGGTCAATGCGCCGCGGCCGCCCGGCGAGTGGCAGACCTACGACATCGTCTTCGAGGCGCCGCGATTCGAAGGAGAGAAGCTGGTGAAGCCGGCGTTTGCGACGGTGATCTGGAATGGCGTGCTCGCGCAGCACCGGAAGGAGCTGGTCGGCTCGACCTCGCATCGCAGCGAACCGAAATACACCCCGCACCCGGCCGAGCTCCCGCTCACGCTGCAGGACCATTCGAATCCGGTGAGGTACCGGAATGTCTGGGTGAGGCGACTAAAGATGTAGCGGCCGTCAAATCCCAAATCCCAAGCTCCAAATCCCAACCACTCCCAACCATCCCAAACCGAACTCCCAACTCCCAAGTTCCAACCGCGAGCGAATTTGGGAGTTGGGAGTTGGGAATTGGCTTTGGGATTTGGAAGTTGGGAGTGGTTGGGATTTGGAGCTTGGGATTTGGGATTTGACTAGACCCACTTCCCCAGCCACGCCCACGCCTCTGCCTGCATTTCCAGGTTGAACTCGTGCGGGGCGTCGAACAGCCGGCAGCGCACGCGATCGGGGGCGCCGGCCTTGGCGTAGAGCCGGCCGATCTTGTCGAATGCCGCCTTGACGCCCTCGAGCGCGAACAGCGCATCCCGCGACCCGTTGATCACCATCAGCGCGCGCGGCGCGGCCAACGCGGCGAGATCGGGAAAGTCGAGATATCGATAGAGACCGTTGATGTGGAACGACAGGCCCACGGTGTGGATCACGTGCTGCCTGATCTGCGCGCCGAACGACGTCATCCACCCGACGTCGACGGCCGCCTTGATTCGCTCGTCGAGCGCCGCCAGCAGGTAGCTGCGGTAGCCGCCCACGGAGAGGCCGACACATCCCAGCCGGTTCGCGTCCACGTCCGGGCGCGACGCCAGATAGTCGAGCGCCCTGATGTCGTCCCAGACGATCACGCCCGGCCAGGTGATGCCGGCGGTGAACAGGCTGCGGCCGACCAGCGATTCGTCCTGTCCCGCGCGCTGATTGAAGGCGCGAATGTCCGCGTCGCTCATCGTGACCGGGCGCTCGCGATACGACGGCGGGTCGGCGGGTAGCAGCATCCGCCGCTCGCCCCAGTAGAACATGTCGATCGCCATCGTCGCGTAACCGCGGCGCGCCAGCTCCGAGGCGATGCTCACCCCGCCGTAGCGCTCCTGCTTGAACTTGGTCAGAGACGGATGCTCCTGCTCGACCGCCACCACCTTCTCCTTGCCCCACAGATAGATGCCGTCGTGGCTGTGAAGAACCAGGAGTCCAGGCGCGCGGGTCCGGGTCTGCTTCGGCAGCAGCACGTAGGCCGGAATCCGCAGATCGGGTGTGGTCTGAAACGTCAGGTACTCCTCGACGTAATCGCCGCGATCGGTCCGGCGAACCAGCTCCGGTCTGGGATCGACTTTCGGCGGCGCATAGAACAGGTGCTCGAACACCCGCGCCCGGGCGGTGCGCTGCCAGCCCGGGAGATCCTTGACCTCGTCGCGCAGGAATGAGAGCTCGAATGGAGAGCGATCCGCCTGCCCCTGCACGAAGGGATACAGATTGCCGAGGTGTGGACCGGAGGGCGCCGGTGCCGGCTGCGACGGCGCCAGCCCTCCCCGTGCCTCCGTCGAAACAGCGCTGCCGAGCCCGCCACCGATCATCAGGCCTTCACAGAACTGCCGGCGCGATAGCGTCATGTCGAACCTCCAGGGGTGATTATCTCCTTCGCTGTCCGGGGTCCGCGGGTTCGCGGTTCGGGGGTTCGCGGTTCGGGGCCATAGCGCGGCCATCTCGAACCTGGGCCGTACAAGACAAACGGCGGGGGGAAACCCCCGCCGCTCGAATTTGCCCGGTATCGAACCGCGAACCCGCGAACCGCGAGCCCGCGGACTGCGAAGTTGGCTACTGCTGCGGTTTGTGCAGCACTTCCTGGACGTCCGACTTCTTCTTCGCGCCGCCCAGGCCCTGGATCTGGATGGTCGGCTGTTCCTTCAGGACCTGCTGGCGATAGAGCCTTGCCATCTGCTCCGCCTCGGGGTCCAGCTTCTTCTTCGCGTCGGCCCTGGCGCGCAGCTTCTCCTCGCGCGCGGTCTTGGCGATGCCGGCATCGTCCAGATCGGTCTGCTTCCCGGCGGCGACCGCTTCGGGATCGAGGACCAGGCGGTGGTCATTCGAGTTCAGCGGCACGTGCTTGTTGCCGGCGAAGATCTCGTGGCGGCCGTGCTCCTCGTACCACTTGGTGAGCGTCGCCGTCATGTGCATCTTCTCGATGATGTTCCGCCAGCCGATGCCGGTGTTGTAGGCGCAGAACGAGATCTCCCCTTCCTGCGTCGCGTACGGAATGATGCAGCGCTCGGTGCGGCGGAAATCGTAGTTGAACAGATCCTGGAACCACATCCCGGCGATGAACAGGAAGTTCCAGCGATCGGACCGGCGCATGTGGATGTCGTCCTTGGTGCGATCCGCCGTGACCTTGCCGTAGTTGTGCCCGGACGCCCCGAAGGTCTTGTCGAACTTCTTCATCAAGTCGGTCAGCTTGAAGTGGGTCGGCGCCTTGAACGGGTCGTAGTTCTTCATCAGCGCGAGCGCCATGCCCGCCACCGACAGGAACCGCCCGCGGGCCGCGTCGTTCACCTTGCGCAGATCCTTGGCGAGGTTGTCGGCCTGCAGGAACGCGGTCACCGGCACCGCCTCCTTGGTTTCCTTGTCGATCATCACCGCCATGCCGATGCCGCAGTTGGGGTGACAGCCGCAGGTCAGGTTGCCCCACTCCGCGGTCGGGCCGTGCACCAGGTCGGCCCAGTCGGTGAAGGTCCCCATGAACGAAATCGGGAACCAGTCGCGCACCGGCTCGCCGATGCTCATCTGGTTCTTCACGTCGTGCGCCAGGTGCGACAGGGTGTAGCGCTGCGCGGCGCGGCGCTCCGGCGTGACCTCCTCGTCGCGGCCGGTGAACGACACCGGCTGGAACGACAGGAAGTTGATCTTCCGCGGATTGTCGAGCGCGAACTGGATGATCCGTCCGACCTGCTCGTTGTTGACGCCGTTGACGATGGTCACGACCGGGACGATGTCGACGCCGGCGCTCCAGAGGTTCTCGATCGCGCGCAGCTTGACGTCGAACAGGTTGCCGACCAGCCGGTGCGAATTGGCCGCATTGCCGATGCCGTCGAACTGCAGGTAGGCGTAGCGGAGCCCCGCTTCGAACGCCGCCTTCGCGAACTCAGGGCTCTTGGCGAACTCGATGCCGTTGGTCGCCGCCTGCACCGAGTTGTAGCCGACCTTCTTGGCGTAGCGCACCGCATCCAGGAAATACGGCGACATCGTCGGCTCGCCGCCGGAGAACTGGACCGACATCTGCCGCTTCGGCTTCAGCGTGATCGCGTTGTCGAGCAGCGTCCTGATGTCTTCCCACGAGAGCTCGTGGACGAAACCGACCTGGTTCGCGTCCATGAAGCACGGGTCGCACATCATGTTGCAGCGGTTGGTCAGGTCGACCGTCAGCACCGAGCCGCGGCCGTACTTGATGGTGCTGCTGCCGTGGTTGTGCAGCTTCTCGTCGTTGTGCGAGCGCATGTCGCTGCCCGGGAACGCCTCTTCGAGGTGCTTGAAGAAGGCCGAGTCCATGGCCATGAGGTCCTCGAAATGGCCGTGCAGCGGGCAGTCCTTGATCATCCAGATCTTGCCGTCGCGCTCGATGATCTGTGCCTTGATCTCGCCGATCTTCTCGTTGAGCAGGATCTTGTAGTCACGCTTGCCGTCGACGATTTCCTGGCGCGCCTCGCGCACGCACACGGGGCACAGCGAGTCGGTCTCGCGCGGCCAGCCGAGCGGCGGCTTCACCTTCTGCCAGGACTTCTGCAGCGGAATATCGGACCACTTGGGAATGAAAGTGTTGCCAGGCTTGATGCTGTTCAAGGCATCGAAAGCGACCCAGGCGCCCTTGGCGGCGATCGTCAGTCCCTTCTCGACGTACTTGATAGGTTTGTGCATGAAACGCACGATATCGGTTTTTGCTGCGGATGAGGTTCCGAAATTAGGCTAACTGGCAGTTCGGAGGGGTGAACGGGCCAAATTCCGCAGCCAGACGACCCGACGGGGGCTCCGGAGCGACGCTGGTAAAGCGTTACGCGCCTGCAGGTTGGCGTCGGAACCCTCCGGCCGGACGGAGGCGCCAGACCAGGCGAAAGGCCAGCAGCACGCCGAGGATCGCCGCGTAGTAGACCGGCTCCCCCAGCACCACCTTCACCTTCCAGATGAAATGCAGGCAGGCGGCGAGTCCCGACAGGTAGATGAGGCGGTGCAGCAGCTGCCAGCGGCGCCCCAGCCGCCGGATCCATCCCCGGGTCGACGTGATCGCCAGGGGCACCATCAGCAGGAAGGCCGCCATCCCGGCGGTGATGAACGGCCGCTTCGCGACGTCCGCCAGGATTTCACCGAACGCGAAGAAGCGGTCGAACGCGATGTAGCTGCTCATGTGCACGGTCGCGTAGAAGAACGCGAACAACCCGAGCATCCGCCGGTATTGAATCAGGATGTTCCAGCCGGTGAGCCGACGCAGCGGCGTGATCGCCAGCGTGAGCAGCAGGAAGCGGAGTGCCCAGATCCCGGTCGTGAGCAGGATGTCTTCGGCCGGGTTCGCGCTGGTCCGGCCGGTGAGGACGAAGAAGATGAGCGCCGCCAGCGGAACCAGCGCGAGTGTGAAGACGATGGGTTTGGCGAGGCGGCGCATCAAGTCAAATCCCAAGCTCCAAATCCCAAATCCCAACCACTCCCAACTTCCAACGCCCAAAGCCAACCCCCAACTCCCAACTGCCAAGTCCCCACTCCCCACTCCACTGACGCCCTGAAACAACTTTGAGATTTGGCAATTGGGAATGGTTGGGATTTGGGAGTTGGGAGTGGTTGGGATTTGGAGCTTGGGATTTGGGATTTGACTCCTAGTAATTCCTCCGAAGATCCATCCCCGCGTACATCGACGCGACCTGATCGCCGTAGCCGTTGAACATCTGCGTCTTGTAGGACGCGAAGAACGACGGCAGCCGCTTCTCCCGGGCCTGGCTCCAGCGCGGATGATCGACCTCGGGATTCACGTTCGAATAGAAGCCGTACTCCTGCGGATTGGCGATGTTCCACGCGGTCGAGGGCTGCTTTTCGACGAACTTGATCTGGACGATCGACTTGATGCTCTTGAAGCCGTATTTCCACGGCACCACCAGCCGGATCGGCGCGCCGTTCTGGTTCATCAGCGACTTGCCGTAGAGGCCGACGGCGAGGATGGTGAGCGGATGCATCGCTTCATCCATCCGGAGTCCCTCGACGTAGGGCCAGTCGAGGGATCCGGTCCGCTGGCCGGGCATCTCCGAGGGCCGCTGCAGGGTGGTGAAGGCGACGAAAGCGGCTTTGCCCTGCGGCTCGGCGCGCTTGAGCACCGTGCTCAGCGGGATACCGACCCATGGAATCACCATCGACCATGCTTCGACGCACCGCAGGCGGTAGATCCGCTCCTCCAGCTGCTGCGCCTTGATCAGGTCATCGAGCTGATAGGAGGCGGGCTTGGCGCACAGGCCGTCGATCTTCACGGTCCACGGCGAGGTCTTCAGCGAGCCGGCATAGCGCTGCGGATCGTTCTTGCCGGTGCCGAACTCGTAGAAGTTGTTGTAGCTGGTGATGTCCTCGAACTTGTTCAGCGGTTCGTCGGTGCTGACGACTTTCGGCTTGATGTTGTCGAACGGCGACTGTCCGCCGCCGTCGCCCAGCACCGCGGCGGCCGGGGTCTCGCTGCACGCGCCCACCAGCGAGCCGACCGCACCGGTGACGGCCAGACCGCCCGCCAGGCGGATGAACTCGCGCCGGCGGAGATAGACCCGCTCGTCCGTGATATCCGAAGATCGAACGTCCGAAGCTCGCCGGATCAGCATGTCGTGTCCTTTGCTCGCACAATTCTGCCACGCCCTCGCCAGCCAGGCTCAGGACTCTGGTGCTCAGCCGCGGATCCCACCCACCGCGCCCGCCGGTGATCTGACGGCACGATCAGGGTAACCCGCGACGGAGCAGGGTTGTTCCCTCGTTATAGAATGCCGCGATGGGTGAAGCGGGCGGTGCCGCACCAGGCAAAGATCGGCTGCTGTCCTTGGGCGTTCATGAATTTCGCACGCCGGTGACGGTGATTTCCGGGTATCTGCGGATGCTGACGAGCGGTCGCACCGGCCCGCTCACCGACGGGCAGCGCAAGATGCTCGAGGAGATGGAAAAATCGACAGCCCGCCTGTCGGCGCTGATCGGGGAAATGAGCGATCTCAGCGTCCTCGAAGGCGACGGGGCCACGTTCAACCGCGGAAGCGTCGATCTCGGCACGCTGATCGAGAGCGAGATCGCGTCGCTGCCGCCGTTGCCAGATCGGGAAGTCCGGGTCGCCATCAAGAATGCGGCCCCCGGTGCGACCGTGCATGCCGACCCGGTCCGGCTGCGCACCGCCATCCACTCGCTGCTGATCGCCCATCGACGCGAGCTGGTGACGAGCGACGAGCTGTGCGTGTGGCTGCGGCGCACTACTATCGACGGCCACCCGATGTTGCAGGTCACCATCGGCGGCGCCGATCGGGTCGAAGCGCTCGAGCAAGTGCCGCCGGCCGATCTGACCCTGTTCGAGGAATTTCGCGGCGGTGTCGGTTTCACCCTGCCGATCGCCCGACGGATCGTCCAGGCACACGAGGGGCAGCTCTGGTCGCCGGCCGACAACGCGAGAGCCGGCGCGGTGCTGTTTTTTCCCGAAGCCTGATCTAGCGTCGCGTCACTACGCGACCCGCGCGGCCGGCAGCTGCGGTTCCAGCATTCCCACGCACTGCTGCCATCGCCGGCGCAAATACCAGCGGTACGCCATGTCGATCACCGGCACGCGACGCTCCGCCAGCAGCGCGAGATGACAGACCGTGTGCTGAAGCAGCATCAATTGAAACAGCGGATCGGCTGACGACAGCCCCGGCCGGTAGCCGTCGAGCATCGCGCGCTGCAGACCCGACACACGCGCCCGCTGGCGGCGGTGGCGCATCGCGAGCAGCTCGAAGTGGAAATAGACGTGACTCAGATCGTGATGGATGGTGCCGGTCTTGGCCATCGTGAAGTCGAGGACCGTGACCCGGCCGCCGTCCTCCACGATGATGTTCATCGGCCCCAGGTCGGCATGGATCGGCACGGCCACGACGTCCGATTGGCCCATCTCTGCTTGGAGTGAGTCGAAGCGGCCAAGCCAGAACGCGTGCTCGGCGGTCGAGATCACGCGCGGTTCGAGCAGTCGCAGGCGCGCGTCCAGATAATCACGGCGCTCGGCCATCACCACCCGCCCCGTGGCGGGCAGCACCTGCTGGTAGAGTCGCACCCACTGCCCAATCCGCCGCGCCACCGCGAGCAGCGATGCCTCCGGCACAGCGTCGTCCTCCAGGAGCTCGCCGAGCGGCCGGCCGGGCACTTCCTCGGTGACGAGGGCTTGCAATTCGGGCAAGAACGCCATCGGCCGGACAGAGCCGATGTCGTCGTCGGTCCGGAGCGCCTGATACAACGCCGCGGTCGCGTTGTACTCACGTTTCAACATCCGGTCGAGCGACGCCAGCTCGTCAGGACCTGGCCTTCGCGGTTTGAGGACCTTTGTGTAGGCGTGAACCGTGCGGGTGGATGTCTTGATTCTCACCCGTTGCACGCTGGAGAACGGGCCATCGATCTGGCGGAGCACCTGTACGACTGCCCCTGGTTGGCCGAATTCCGTGTCCGGCTGGGCCGCGAGGGCATTGAGTACCGCGGCGAAACGGTCACTGCCGTGTGACATTGGTGCGACGCCAGTGCAAAGGGCATTCCGCCAGCGCACCGAAAGCGCGGTCGATCTACTGGCTGATGATCCGGAGCGCTCACGGGCGCCGTCGGCGGCCACCGCCGGGACCTGGGTCGTCCCGCCGATGGTGCCGGTGGTGGAGATCGTCCCGGCCGCCGCCGCGCTCGCCGGCCCGAGCAACCCGAGATCCGCACCGATGTCGCCGCCATCGGTCGCGGCGCCGCGCAGGCGGCTATCCGCCTCGAGCCGGAAGTCGCCGCGGGCAGCATCGGCGAACTGGTCCTCGAACGCGCCGGCCACGAGGTTGCCCGCCGGATACTTCGACGCCGAACCACCGCTGAAGAAATTTCCGCTGACCGTGCCACCCGGCAGGAATCGGTTGATCACTCCGTTGCCGAAGCCGAAGTAGTTGCCGCTCAAGCCGTAGCTCGAATGACGCGCCGCGTTGTTGGTGATGCGCACGTTGTACATCTCACGCGCGTCGGTCGACGTCCCGCCATACAGGAACATGAACGACGAGCCGTTGTGCGACACGGTGTTGTGGTCGATGACGACGTCGCGCGGTTCGTCGCCCATCTGCATGAACCACGCGTTTCCGCCATACGACGTGTTGATGTCGTCGAACAGGTTGTTGCGGATCACGATCCCGTTGGTCTGCCTGGTCGGGCGCGACGGGATGTCGTAGCCGAGGAGATTGATCCCCGCCGCCACGTGCCGCACGATGTTGTTCTCGAAGCGCACGTACTCGACCACGCACCAGGTGCAGTTTCCGCCCGAGTTGCGGGGCGTCAGCACGATGGCCCAGCCGGCCTGCGATTCCTTCCAGTGGTTCTCGAACACGTTCTGCTCGACGACCACGTTCCGCGCGTTCTTCAACTCGAAGATGTTCTTCACGGACCAGACCGTGCCGCCGGTGGTCGGGACGGCGCCCTCGGTGCCCGCCGCGCCGGTGTCCACGAAGGAGGTGCCGCTGACGGTCCAGTAGGTGTTCTCCGCACCGGCGGTGCGGCCGTAGACGCGGTAGTCGGCGGCGCCAGGAATGGCAGCCCACGACAGGCGGACCGCGCCGCCGTCACCAACGTTGACCTGGACCTCGGCCGACGCGGTCGACCGTCCGGTCGTGCCCTGACCGACCAGGCGGCGCGCAATCACGCGGTAGGCGTAGGTCCCGGCCGGGAGGCCGCCAGCGCCCTCGGCGGCGCCCGTGACCTGCGGCGTCGGGATAATCGGATTCCGCCACGCGAGCGGCCGCGAGAACAGGTTGCCGCGCACCACGATGCCATCCGCCACCAGATTCGGAATCGCCGGATCCGCCCCACCGAACAGCACGTTCTCGCCGGCGGCCTCCAGGTAGTTGTTCTCGATCAGATACGGGACCGGGACCGTTCCAGCCGCCGATCGCCTGGGTATCGTTGCCCACGCCCTTGCAGTCAGAGATATGCGAATCACGGATGGTGACGGTCGCGGCGTTGAGCGCGACGCAGCGCTTCTGTCCCTGGAGCGCGTCGCCGTGCACGTAGAGATGACTCAGGTAGAAGTCGTGCGGCACTTTGGCGAGCGTGTTCTGCGCGCTCCCGCCGTCACCGATCTGGATGATGTCGCCGAAGCCGTTCTGATTGGCCGCAAGCTCCAGATACAGCAGATGCCAATGATGCGCGCCGGCCGCGGTGCGGATCGCCGGCACCGTGGTCGCCGACCGCAGCCGCGCGAGCAGCGGCGCGTGGCCCGGCTGGATGCGCTGACCGGCGGCCGGCAGGCCGGCGTTGAATGCGGACCGGACGACGATGGGCGCATCGCCGGTCTTGACCGGCAGAATGAAGTTGCCGACGAATTCAGCGCCCGCCTCCAGCAGCACGACGTCGCCGGGCTTGGCGCTGTTCAGAACTGTTTGAAGGTTGTCGCCGCGGCGGACCGTCCGGGTTTCGCCGTTGACGGACGAGGCGCACAGGACCAGGAAGAGCAGGACCAGGACCGGAACCGACAACCGATTGATCTGGGGGAGCATGGCCCCCTCCAGGGCAAGGCCAGTGCCGTTCAAATGGGCGAAGATCGCCCTGAAAACCCTTTAAAACAGGCCTGTTCAGGGCGAAGAGCTTCATCTCTGAAACGGCCGCGGATTACATCCGCGGTGTGCGGATCACGAAATCGTCTGGGTCCGTCGGACCTTTTGCCTTCGACCCTCCTCCCTTGATCTCGGCGGTTCTGCACGCGCCGGAGTCGATCACGGGCGATTCAGCGTGAACGCCGCTACGGCGCCCCACCGTCGATATGGTTGGGCCCCGCCACGTAGCCGCTGTTCGGCGCAGTCACGCTGGTGACGTTCAACGTGACGGTCGATCGCAGGTAGCTCAGCGTGCCCGACTTGAAGGTGCAGCGACCGCTGAGGTGGTCACGCAGGTCACGGTCTTCACGACCGCGCCGCTCCACACCGCGGTGACGGTCGCGCCGGCGATCGGCCGCTCGTTCAACCCGTGAATGGTCGTGATGACGTCCGCGCTCCAATATTGCGTCGCGCCCGACTTGCTCGACCATTTCAGCGTCGTTCCCCTATAGGCCGCGTGGAGGCGGCCGATGACCTCGACCGGAATCGTGACGGTACTCATCGCGCCATCGTCATCGGCCACCGTCAGCGTGACCGGGTAGGTTCCGGGCGCGGCGAACGCAAAAGCCGGCGTGGCGCCGGACGCCGTGCCGGCCCCGAAGCTCCAGGTCCACGCGGCAATGATGCCGTCGGCGTCCGTGCTGCGGTCGGCGAAGCTGCAGAGGAGATCCGCACAGGACGCGACGAATGCCGCGTCCGGCGCCACGTTCGGCGGCGCGACCGTGACCGTCGTGCTCGCAGAGGCGGACACACCGTTCAGATCCGTGACCGTCAGCGCGACCGTGTAGGTGCCGCCGCTCACGAACGCGTGTGCTCCGCCGCCAGGGCCCGACAATGCCGGGGAACCATCGCCGAACGCCCAGGACCAGGAGGAGATGGCGCCGCTGCCGGCGGTCGACGCGTCGGCGTAGTTGCAGACCAGATTGGTGCAGGACACCGTCAGCGCAGCCGTCGGGGCAACCGGGGCCTCGACCGCAATCGTCTTCGACAGCGACGTGGTCAGGCCGTTCACGTCGGTCACCGTCAGCGCGACGTCATAGCTGCCGGCTGCCGCGAAGACATGCGTGGCGGGGCTGCCGCTCGACGTCGCAGAATCGCCAAAGCTCCACGCGGCCGCGACCAGTGGCGCCGTTCCGGCGATTGTGGCGTCGGTGAACGTGCACTCGAGAAAGCGGCAGTCCGCGGAGAACTCCACCGCCGGCGGCACTGGCGTCGGATCGCCCTCAGGAATCAGGGGTCCGACCCCAGCCTGCACCCCTTCCATCGCGGCCATCAGCTCGGTGAAGTTCGCGCCGACATCGGATCCATCCGGAGCCGCACCCTTGAGCACGCTGTCCGCGCGAACCGTATAGTCGCCGGCCGTGATGTTGGCGAATTGGTTCTCGAACGGACTGACGACCAGCGTGCGATACGGATACCGCGCCGCCGGCGCACCCGCGAGATAGTTCGCCGCGAACACCCCGTCCGGGTAGTAGCCGCTGATGATCGCGTTGCCGTAGCTGAAGGACTGCCCGTTGATCCCATAGCTGCCGTGCCGCGCCGCGTTCGCGATCATCTGGAAGCCGTAGATCTCGCGCGGATCGGCGGCGTTCCCGCCGTAGGTGTAGACGACGGCGTTGCCGTTCGAATCGATGGTGTTGTGGGCAATCGTCACGTTGCGCGGCTCGTCGCCGATCTGCAGGAACCAGCCGTTGCCGCCGAGCGCGGTCGTCAGGCCGGTGAAGAGATTCTGCTCGACGGCGATGTTGGTCGACTGGCGGGTCGGACGCGCCGCAGGTCGTACCCCAGCAGGTTGATCCCCGCGGCGACGTCGCGCACGATGTTCCCGGCGAAGCGCACGTTCTCGACCACGCACCAGGCGCAGGCGCCGTTCGAGTTGCGCGGCGTCAGCACGATCGCGAACCCGGGCTGCGATTCCTTCCAGTGGTTCTCGAAGATGTTGTTCTCGATGACGACGTTTCGCGCGTTCTTCAGCTCGAAGATGTTCTTCACCGACCACAGGGTGCCGCCGGTCGTGGGGACCGCCTCGCTGGTGCCCGCCGCGCCGGTATCGACGAATTCAGTGGCGGTGACGCGCCAGTAGACGGCTTCAGCGCCCGGGGTCCGTCCGTAAACGCGGTACTCCACCGCGCCCGCCACGGGTTGCCAGCGCACGTGGACGGCGCCCGGGGCGGTGGTCGTCACGGTCACTTCGGCGGAGGCGGTCGACCGCCCCGTGGCGGTTGGCCCGACCGGCCGGCGCGCGATCACCCGGTAGCCGTAGACACCGGCCGGCAGCGATCCGTTGGCAGTCGCGCTGGCGGAGACCCCCTGCGGCGTCGGGATGATCGGATTGCGCCACGCCATCGGGCGCGACAGGTAGTTGCGGCGGAACGTGATGCCGTCGGCGACCAGGTTGGGAATCGCCGGATCCGCGCCACCGAACAGCACGTTCTCGCCGGCGGCTTCGAGGTAGTTGTTCTCGATCACGAAGGGACCCGGGCCGTTCCAGCCGCCGATCGCCTGGGTGTCCTGCCCGACGCCTTTGCACTCCGCGATGAACGAATCGGCGATCGTCACGTGGGCCGCGTTCAAGGCAATCCCGCGCTTCTGCCCCTGCATCGGATCGCCGTGCACATACACGTGGCGCAACACGATGTGGTGCGGGACCTGCGCCAGCGTGTTCTGCGCGGCCGACCCGTCGCCGAGTTGGATGATGTCCCCCGCGCCGTTCTGATTGGCGGAGAAATCGAGGTATCGGATGTCCCAGTGGTGCGCGCCCGCGGCGGTGCGCAGCGCCGCGTTGCCGTTTGGCGAACGCAGCCGCGCCAGCAGGCTGGCCTGCGCCGGCTGGATGCGCACGCCGGCCGGCGGAAGGACGCTGTCGGGAGCCGCGGTGCGGACGGTGATCCACTGATCCCCGATCTTGACCGGCAGTACGAAGTTGCCGACGAACTCGGCGTTCTCCGCGAGCAGGATCGTGTCGCCAGGCTGGGCGGCGTTCAGTGCCTGTTGCAGGTTGCCCCCATTGGCGACGTGGATGGTCGCGGCCTGCGCGGGCCGGGATGCGCAGAGCAACACCGCCGCGAAGGCGTACAGACACGGCCACGGCCGGTTGGACACCATCAACGCTCCCGCTGGTTTTTGGAGGAAAAGGATGGGCGTGCAGCCGGAGCGCACGCCACCAGCGGTCTCGCAATTCAGGTACCCCACGCGCGCGGCGCGAGACACCCTCGGATTCATTGTCGGGAGCGCGACGAGGGAGCACGGGTTCCGTGCCTGGCGCTCGACAGATTTGTAAGTTGATTACAAGAATCGCGATGTCAGGTCGTGCGGACGAGATCCCGGTCGCGACTGGCCGCCCCCGCGCTGGTGAATCCGACCAGCAGCGGCCGCGCGAACCCGTCCGGCGTGTGCATCTGGACCTCGGGGTACCCGTTGTCATGCATGAGACGGTGCAGGTCGAGCGCTTTCGCCGGCAGGTTGTCAATCGCGTCGTTGGCCTGCAGGATCAGCACCGCCCCCATCGAGGCCGCCTTGCGAACGACCCGGGCCATGTCCTCTTCGGGAAGGTAGTACAGCGAGCAGAAGGCGGTCACGACCTCGAACACACCGAGATCCTCGGTGAGGAACAGCCGCATGTCTCCGGTCACCACGTGGATGTCGTAGGGCCGGACATCCCGCCATGACAGGATGCGGGCATTCAAGCGCGCGAACTCCGCAATGGCCGGCGTGAACTCGACCGCGATCACTTCGCGCGCCCCGGCGCGGAGCATCATCAACGGCAGTGAGCCGTTGTTCGATCCGAGGTCCAGCACCCGCTTCCCGGCCACGAGCGGTGCGACCACGTGCCGGTTGAAGAAATCCCATCGTCCAGTGCCGCTGTCGGTCGAGGCGATCTGGCCGACGGTCAGGCCGCAGCCGAAGTCGATCGGCGCGTAATCCCGATACCCCTCGGGGACCTGTGCCTTCAGTTGACGCAGCGACTGGCGCGCAGCTGGCCTCGGTCAGCACTGACCTGCCGAACGCCTGGTTGAACGCCTTTCGATCGCCGTCGCGCGACGCGACGAAGTAGACGCTGTCGGGCTGGTGCTTGCGGGCCTTCGTGAGATCGCCGAACGCCAGGGCGCCATCCGCGGTCCTGACGAAGCTCTGAAAGCTGTAGGCCACGCCGGTGATCCCGGCGGCATGGGCGCGGTTCATCAAGCGCTCGATCTCGTCGGGCCCCGCATCGGCGACCGTGACCGCGGCGTTCCCGGGCGCGATCAATTTCAGGCGCTCCAGCTCGATGCGATCCGGCTTCGCGGCCGCCAGCTCCCCCGCCGCGGCGAACACGCCCTGCAGCAGCGGCGGGGCCGTCGGGCCCCACGCGAACCGATAGGCCGCCTGCGGCCACGCGACGCCGCCGATCAAGTACCCGAAATACCCGACGCCGCGGCGACGAGCCACCGTGGCGATCCCTTGCGCGGTCCGAACGATCGAGCGAAGTTCCATCAAGTCCTCTCGCTGGCAGACTTCAGCAATTGACATGCCGCGACCTCAACAGCACTAACTCCTTACGTATCAATCTTTGCAAAAATGTGCGGATCCGACGAGTGTCGCGATTCGACGCGCGCTTTGTTCATCCCTACGCACCGAAGTCGGGATTCGTAGAGCTTCTTCGGGGCTTCGTTCGCCGTCACGCTGCGATCGTGCCCACGGCGCCTGCGGCGCGCCCGGCCTGCCGGCCGGGAAGACGACACGACGACACGACGAAATACAAGAACACGAAAACACCACGGCAACGGGCCACGGGCCGCTACCGGTGGATTTCGCAAGGCCAGCGGCCTCTTGATCTCAACGGCTCTGACCGCTGGCGGCGACGTCGGCCTCGGCCGACGTTGGCGGGAGTGAGGGTCGGGCGGATTGCAAGCCGCACCAGCGAAGAACGAGAACGGCTTGCGATCCGCCCGACCCTCACTCCCGCCACCGCGCGAAGCGCGGCGCCGCCAGCGGAAGTAGTCCGTCGAAGTGACTCACAGAGGTTTTCGTCGTGTCGTCGTGTCGTCGTGTCGTCGTTGAGCGGCCGAAGGCCGCGACCCCGCCGAAGGCGGCCGTGACAAGCACCGTCGCCCGAAGGCGGCGTGACAAGCGGCTGCCGCTCAACCGTAGCTCATCGCACCGTCGCGGTCGTCGCGCTCGACGCCGTCGCGCCGGCCGCGTCGGTCACCGTCAGCACAATCGGGTAGGTGCCCGCCCGCAGATAGCGATGCGCGGCGCTCACACCGGTCGACGTGCCCAGGGTCTCGTCGACGATCGTCACATCGTTCTTGAGCGTTCCCGGCATCGACGTGAACGTCGCGGTGCTCAGAATCAGCTGGTCCCAGCCGACCCCGTCCTCGCGTTGCTGAATGCGAATGGTCTGCGGACCGGCCTGGCTGAAATAGATCAGCGGGGCGGCTTCTTCATACCCGGCATCGCTCCATCCCCATCCGGCCACGCCGGCATCCCGCCGGTCCTCGAGGATCAGCGACAGCGCGGAGGTCGTGCCGATCCGTGCCAGCGGCGTCCCGGCGACATCGACGGCGCCGCTGAACTGCAGATAGATCGAGTCGTTCGCGTAGGCGTTGTTGGTGGCGCGGCTGCGCAGCCAGAGCCGGTACGGGACTCCCGCCGCCACGTTGACCGTGAGCTCGACGTAGCTCGCGGGCGAGGCCAGCGCCGCGGCCCGTTTGGCCGCGCCCCGGTCAGGGTTCAGCAGCATCGCGCCCCCGGCGGCATCGCTCGCCGCCGATCGGACCCACTCGCTGCCGCGGATGGCCGACGGCGGCAGATCGGCAGCGCGCACCAGCACCTCGTCGCCCCAGGACCAGAGATAGTCGAGGACCGCTGCCATCGGGATCGCGCGACGCCGTGCCATCGGCCGAGAACGACGCGCCGATGGCGGCGCATAGGGCCCGCCGGCGTTGGCGACCGGCGGCTGATTGCCCGGCGCCGGCGGTCCTCCGTCCAGCGGAGGTCCGCCCATTGCGGCGTTCAACGACCGGAGAAATCGGCTCCCGGCACCGACCCGCCGCAACCGGCGGCCGCGAGCGCGCTGCCTGACGCGATGCGATAGTCGCCAGCCGCCGGGTTCGACGAACGCGCTGTTCCACTCCGCGGCGGTCGGAAACGCATTCGGCGTCGGATAGAGCGAGGCGGTGCCGCCGGCCAGCACGTTGCACTGGACGACGCCGCCGGGAAAAAACTTCGCGATCGTCGGCTTTCCGGTGCTGGCGCCGCTCCCCATGATCCCGTAGCGATGATGCTGCGACACGTTGTTGGTGTAGACCAGCACCCGGCATCGCCGCGCCGTACGCATAGAGCACGGAGCTGTTGGTGTGGATGATCGTGTTGCGATCGAACACCAGCGCTGGCCGCCCCACCTCCGACCAGCAACGCCTTCGCGTTGGTCCCGTACGCCGAGTGATTGACATCGTCGAACAGGTTGTTGCGGAACGTGATGCGCTCGGTCCGCAGCGTCGGATCGCGAGTCGTCGAACCCGGCGATGTTCACGACGCCGGCCACGTGGCGCACGATGTTGTTGGTGAAGGTGACGTCCTGCACCCGGGTCCAGGGAGCGGAGCCGCTGTTGCGCGGCGTCAGGACGATCGCATAGCCGTACTGTCCCGCCGACCCAGCAGTTCTCCAGCAGATTGCCGTCGACGGTCACACGCTGCGCGTTCTTCAGCTCGAAGGTGTTCTTCACCACCCACTTCGTGCCGCTCGCCGCGGGCGTGCCGGCGACTTCGCCGGTGCCCGGATACGCGAGCGCTGGTCGCCGTCGTCTCGAGGTACTTCGCCTGCGCGCCGGCGGAGGTGCCGCGATACACGCGGTATCTGTCGGCGCCGGGCACCGCGGTCCAGGTCACCGTCACCCGGCCGCCGCGCTCACCGTCGCCGAGACTTCCGACGACGGCGCGGACAGCGCCGCGCGTGGTCCCGAGTCGCCATCACCGCGACGACTCGGAAGTAGTGCGTGCCCGCGGCCAGCGCGCCGCCGCTGCCGGCCGTTGCGCGCGGCGCTGCCGCGGCGCCGCGAGAATCGCGTTCCGCCACTCGAGCGGTTTGAACAGGTGATTGCGGCGGAGCACGATGTCGGACGGCACCAGGTTCGCCACCGCAGGATCGGCGCCGCCGAACAGCACGTTCTCGCCGGCGGCCTCGAGGTAGTTGTTCTCGATGGTGAAGGGCCCGGCACCGTTGTAGCCGTTGATCGCCTGGGAGTCGGCGTTGATCGCCTTGATGTCCGAGACGTAGCTGTTGAGGATGTTGATCCGACGCGCCGTTGAGGGTGAAGCCGCGCTTCTGTCCCTTGTACCGGTCGCCGTGCACATAGACGCGATCGAAGGTGATGTCGGTTGGCGGCGGCGGCCGTCGTGTCCGTCCCCATCTGGATCAGCGTTTCGTAGCCGAGATGCGCGACGCCGTCGAAGTCGATGAACTGAATCACGTAGCCGTGCGCACCGGCTTCGGTGCGCAGCAACGGCGTGGTCTTGTATGCGCCGCCCCGCCCGACGATCCGCGCCAACCGTGACGAGCGAGGTGTTGCCACCCGGGCGCGTCGCGGGCACCAGCCTCGACGCCAGCCGCCGGCAGATCGGCGTCGCGGCGCATCGCTGCGAATCACGATCACGCCGGTGCCCGCCTTCGCGACGCAGTGTGTAATGGCCGACGAACGTCTCCCCGGCGCGAAGCAGGATGGTGTCGCCGAACGAGGCCGCGTTGATCGCCGCCTGAGGATCGCGTATACGCGCAGCCGCTCGCGCAGACCGTGCGGGTCGCGCCCTCGGCGTGCGCCGCCGACAAATGACAGAAACATAGCGAGGCAGACACACGAGCCCGCACCGCGACGACGGTTGAACACTGAGAACCTCTTGTTGTGACGAAGACTCACACGCCGACAGCAAGGTCTCTGCCACCGCCGACATCCCGCGAAATACTGCGGATTCCGGCTCCGGAGGGCCGCTCGCGCCGGCGTGCCGCTGGCTCAACGGTACTCGAGAACCGAGTAGGAAGTGCCCGTACCGCGGGCCGGCACCGTGTAAACCAGTGCGGGTTGTCAGGAAGGGAGGACAGCGATTACGGCGTGACGCCGTCGACGATGAGCCACTCGCGCGCGCGGGCGCCCATCGCCCGCACCAGGGCGATGAAATTGACGCCGAGATCCGCGCCGTCGGTGGCGGCGCGCCGGAATTCGCTGTCGCTCTTCAGCCGGTAGTCGTGCGCCGGCGTAGTTGACGAACTGCTGCGAGAAGCGATCGAGGTCGGGAAACAGGTTATCGCCCGGATACCGCGGTTGCGCGGCCCCCAGCCAGCGCGTTGCGACTGAACACGGCTGCCGGGAAGAAGGTCTCGAGTGAATCAGTGCCCTGGGGCGCGGCCCTGGCCGATGACGCCGTTGGCATTGTGCAGGCTGATGTTGTCGCGGAAGACGAAGCGCTCCGCCCGGCTCGGGGCGTCTCTCGATCCGCCGTAGGCGCTGAGCACGTTGCCGCTCTGAATGATCGTGTTGTGCTCGACGATGAGCTCGGGCGGCCCGTCGCCGATCTGCATGAATGCGCCGTTGCCGCCCCACACCGATCGGTCAACGCCGTAGATCAGGTTATCGGCAATCCGCACGCGCGTCAGCGTGCCGCTCTCGCCGTTGTCGTCGCGGGCGAGCAGGTTGAACACCGCAGAGGTGTTCCTGATGATGTTGTAGCGGAACGTGACGTCTTCGACCGTGGCCCACGGAGCACTCCCCCCTTCGCCTCGGGGCGTAAAGACGATCGCATACCCCGGCTGGGCATCGACCCAGTTGTTCTCGAAGAGATTCCCCTCGACCAGCACGCGCCGGGCATTCTTCAATTCGAAGAGGTTCTTGACATTCCAGTTCTCCGACTTCCAGGCCACCGGCCGGGCCACATGGTTGCGGCGGAACACCAGGTCTGACGGAACGAGCCCGCTGACTCCGGGCTGCGCCCCGCCGAGCATGAAGTTCTCGCCGGACGCTTCCAGATAGTTGTTCTCGATGTGAAATGGCCCCGGCCCGCTCCATCCGGCGATCGCCTGCGCATCCTGTGAGGGTGACTTGATGTCGGCGATATAGGAGCCGATGACGGTGATTGAAGCGCCGTTCATGGCGATCCCGCGTTTCTGTCCGCGGCTGGCATCCCCGTGCACGTAGCAGCGATCGATGACGATATGGTGCGGCACGCCGCTGCCGGTGGACTGAGCCGGTGACGCGTCGCCCAGCACGATGATGTCACTCGAGACCGCGCCGGTCGGTCCGAGCTCCAGCAGCATCAACCGCCAATGATGGCTGCCCGCGGCGGTGCGGAGCGCAGGGGCGGAGTTCGGCGATTGAATCTTCGCGAGTGTCCCGGCGTGTGAGGGATCGATACGGCCGTCGGCGCCGGGCAGCTTCGCCGATCGCGCGGTCCGGAGGACCGTGTATCGGTTGCCGTTCTTGGTCGGCAGCACGAAGTTGCCGACGAAGGTGGCGCCCGGCGAGAGCTCAATCACATCGCCGGCCTTGGCGCGATCGAGAGCAGCCTGGAGATCCTCGCCGGAAGACACTCGGATGCTGGCTGGGGCCTCTGACACCGGGACGACCTCGACCGGGCCGGGCAAGGCTTGTACGGCAACGCTGACGAACAGCGCAAAGGTAAGGGACTTCATGAGGGCAGATACCGTCGGGACGCGTTCGGAACCGTGAAAACCCGCAGGGCCCCCAGGAGGCGCCCTGCGGCCGATTCGGGGACCGCACATCGATGCGGTCCATACGCCGCAGCGATGCCCCGAAAGTGTGCTCAGCAGGCGCGACGCACCGCCGTGCCCAGCCCGATGAGCGCGGCGCCCACCAGGACCATCGCCGCTTCATCTCGCATCGCCGGAAGAGCCAGACTGACGCGCTGGACGGCAACGGTCGGGGTCGCGCCCACTGACGCTTCGTCGCTGGCCGACGCCGACGCCGACGCCCCAGACGTCGTGGTCGCGATCGCCAGTCCGGCGAATGTCAGTATTACGAGCTGCCTGCGCATGACCGTGAGTCCTCCGATACTTCGCTGCCGCGGCGGCCGAGCCCTACGCTCGCCGTCGTGCTCGGCCTCCTCCACTTCAAGTGCTGTGCCAGTGCGGATGTGGTCGAGGAAAATCTGAGAATCAATAGACTTCGCCGAACCTGCGCTGGTCTGTATGGCAGTGGTACGGGCAAAGAGTTACCGATCTTTCCCAATCCGCGGTTCTACGAGGGTCCCTGTTGAGGTACAACTCTTGAATGTCGTGGCGCGACGAACAGGAGAGATGTAACGTTGCTTACACACACGCAGACCAGGCGCCGGGTCGCCTTCAGGAGATAGATGAAGAAGCCGTTTGTAGCGATCGTGGACGATGATTCGGGCTTCGCCGCCTACCTCCGCACCTTCCTCTCTCTCCGCGGGTACGAGGCGCGGTGCTACACGCGGGGCGATGAGCTGCTCGCCTCCATGAAGCAGTCGGAAGCGCCCGACGTCATCCTGCTGGACGTGATGATGCCCGGGCTCGACGGGCTGGCGACCTTGCGGGCCCTGAAAGCGTCGCGGCCCGAGGCGCAGGTCATCATGCTGTCGGGGCGGAATCAGGCGTCGACGATCGTCGAGGCGGTGCGGCTCGGCGCCGCCGACTACGTGGTGAAGCCGGACGATCCCGAGGGACTGGGCGAAATCGCGCTGGACGTCGCGATCAAGAACGCGATCGAGAAAAACCGCCTCGTCTCCGAGCTGAGCGAGCTCCGCCAGCAGCTGAGCGACGACGAGGATCGGGCGGTCTGGGGCAACAGCGAGAAAATGCGCGGCATCGCCACCGTGATCGAGCAGGTGGCCGACAGCGACGTCACCGTGCTGATTCGCGGCGAGAGCGGGGTCGGCAAGGAGCTGGTCTCGCGCGCCATCCACCAGCGGTCCACGCGGCGGAACCGCCCGTTCGTCAAAGTGAACTGCGCGGCGCTCCCGGCCGAGCTCCTCGAGAGCGAGCTGTTCGGGCACGAGCGCGGCGCCTTCACCGGCGCGGCGACCACGCGGATCGGCAAGTTCGAACAGGCCGACACCGGCACGCTGATGCTCGACGAGATTGGCGAGATGAAGCCGGCGCTCCAGGCCAAGCTGCTGCACGTGCTGCAGGACGCCGAGTTCACCAAGCTTGGCAGCAACAAGCGGATTCAGGTGGACGTCCGGATCGTGGCCGCGACCAATCGCGACCTCGAGCAGATGATGATCAGCGGCGACTTCCGCGAGGATCTGTACTACCGCCTCAAGGTGATCGAGCTGACGGTGCCCGCGCTGAAGGAGCGGCCCGACGAGATTCCGACGCTCACCGACTTCTTCGTCGCCCGCTACTCGAGGAAATACAACCGGCCGGCCCGGCCGATCTCCGACGAGCTCCGGCAGTTGTTCGCGGTCTACGAGTGGCCCGGCAACATCCGCGAGCTCGAGAACATGATCAAGCGGGTCGTGATTCTCCAGGACGAGCAGCTGGTGGTCCGCGAGATTCAACGCAACATGCAGCGCACCGCGGCGGCCGTGGTGGCGGCAGGTGTGCCGATGGCAGCGGTGGCCGTCGCGGGCGCCGGGGCGCTGCCAGGCGGCCTCCCCATCAGCGGCCCGCCGTTTGGGCCTGGACCGGACGCCGAGGGCTACGACGCGGCCGACGAGCCGGAAGCCCCGGAGGAAGGTGGCGGGTCGCTCGCGTCCGTGGCGAAGGCGGCCTCGATGAAAGCCGAGCGCGCCGCGATTGAGCACACGCTGCGGCAGGTGCACTGGAACCGTCGCAAGGCCGCGCAGATTCTCGGCGTGAGCTACAAAACGCTGCTGAACAAGATCAAGGAGTGCGGCATCAGCCGCGCCTGATCTCTCGCGAGGAGGCCGATTCGATCCGGTCTCCTCCTTCCTGCCCTTCCAGCTCTGCCCCATCGCACACTCCCTTCTGGGTAATTTCCTTCCACCTCCGCCTGTTTCTCGCGCTTCCCACCGCAGCCGTTAAGACCGCTAATCGTTGGATTTCCTAAAGTTAGGAAACATTTCCACTCGTGGCATTCGCCTTGCTCAACAGCACAACTGTGAAGTGCTGCACCCATTCCCGCGCGATCCGCGGCGCGAGCGAGCGATGAGCAACCGCGAGGCCCTCGGCATCGAGACGTCCGCCGCCACGCCCGCCGACTCCGGATCGGAACGACACAGCCGCCCGCCGCGCGTCACCGGGGTGCTCCTCGGACGCAACGAGAAGATGCGCGAGGTGCAGGAGCTCATCTCCCGGGTCGCCGACACCGACGTGACCGTGCTGATCCGTGGCGAGAGCGGGACCGGCAAGGAGCTGGTGGCGCGCGCCATCCATCACGCGTCGCCGCGGCGCGACAAGCCGTTCGTGAAGGTGAATTGCGCGGCGCTGCCCTCCGAGCTGCTCGAATCGGAGTTGTTCGGATTCGAGCGCGGCGCCTTCACCGGCGCGCTGCAGCACAAGCCGGGCAAGTTCGAGTTCGCCAACCACGGCACCATGTTCCTCGACGAGATCAGCGAGATGCAGCCGCCGCTGCAGGCCAAGCTGCTGCAGGTGTTGCAGGACGGCGAGTTCGCGCGGCTCGGCGGCCGCGACGACGTCAAGGTCGACGTCCGGATCGTCACCGCGACCAACCGCGATCTCGAGCTGCGCGGTGGCCGACGGCCAGTTTCGCGAGGACCTGTTCTTCCGGCTCAACGTGGTGTGCATCACGCTGCCGCCGCTGCGTCAGCGGCGCGACGAGATTCCGGAGCTGACCCGCCTGTTCCTGCGGCAGTACTGCGAGCACTACAACAAGCCGCCGCAGGCCCTCGCCTCCGACACGCTGCGGCTGTTCGCCGAGTACCAATGGCCGGGCAACGTCCGCGAGCTCGAGAACCTGATCAAACGCCTGGTGATTCTCGGCACCGACGAGTCGATTCGCCAGGAGCTGGCCGACGCCATCGCGGGGCGCACGCTTCGTGCCGGGCCGATCCCGGCCCTGCAGTCGCGCGGCGCCCTGGTCGCCCCAGTCGCGCCGGCGCCGGCGGCCGCGGCGCCGGTGCCGGTCGAGGCCTCGCCGGTGCCGATCGGATCGCTGAAGGACATCGCGCGCCATGCCGCGCGCGAAGCGGAGAAAGAGCTGATTTACGCCACGCTGCAGCAGACCCGGTGGAACCGCCGCGAGGCGGCCGAAATCCTCGGCATCAGCTACAAAGCGCTGCTCTACAAGATCAAGGAAGCGGAACTGGACAAAGCATCCTGATGGCCAGTGACCCGTTTCTCCACGAGGACTTCCGCGTGCTCACACCCGAAGCGTTCGACTTCGTGCTCAACAACGAATTGAAGCGCGCGGTGCGTTCACAGAATTTTCTCACGCTGCTGCTGGTCGCGCCGACGCTGACCGACCCGGAGCGCGCTCCGCACGCCGAAGTCGTCGGCGAGGTGGCGCGGCTGGTCAGCCGTGAAGTGCGGGAGACCGATCTGCTGTCGCAGAGCACCGACGGCCAGCTGTCCGTGGTCCTGCTCGATTCGGATTTGCACAACTCGATGCAGGTGGTCGATCGCCTGCTGGCGCGCTTTCAGCACTACGAGTTCGAGACCCCCGTGGTGGTCGAGGTCGGCGCCGCCACCTGCCCGACCCATGGCGCCGACGCGGAGACGCTGCGGCGTGCCGCCGAGGCCCACCAGGTTCATCCGCGCCGCGACGACCGCGGCAATGCGTCGAACGCTCAATAGAGGATGGTGCGATGAAGACGTTGACTGCCTTTTCTTTCGTAGTGCTGGGCACGGCCGCTGCCTTCGCACAGACGCCGGCGCCGGCCGCCCCGGCCGCCACCGCCCAACCCGTCGGCACGAGCGGAGCCTCGGCGCCGCCGCGCGCCGCGACCACCTCGGCCGACTACCGGCTGGTGCCCGGCGACAAGCTGCGCATCGAGGTCTACAAGGACCCGCAGCTGTCGCAGAGCGTCCAGGTGAGGCCCGACGGCAAGATCACCCTCCCTCTGGCCAACGACGTTACCGCCGCCGGTCACACCCCGGCCGAGCTGCGCGATTCGATCGTGTCGTCGCTCAAGACCTACATGTCGAATCCGACGGTGACGGTGATGGTGGTCGAGACGGTGGCGCCGATGGTCTACGTGATGGGCGAAGTCAACTCCGCCGGCCCGCTGCCGCTGAACGGCAAGATGGACGTGCTGCAGGCACTGGCGACCGCCAAGGGCTTCAAGGACTTCGCCGACACCAAGAACATCGTGATCCGCCGCGGCACGCAGCTGATCAAGTTCAACTACAACGACGCGGTCAAGGGCAGGGGCGCGCCGGTGTTCCTGCAGCCCGGCGACACCATCGTCGTCAAGTAGCGTCGCGATCTACGTGCGCGAGGACACAGCCATGACCGACCACCTGCCGACCCGGCGCGCCCACCACGGGCCGGCGTCCGCGCGTTCGCGCTCGGGGTTCTGGCGCTGATTGGGGCACTGACGGCGGCCGCACCGGCAGCCGCCCAGCAATCGGATCAGCCGGCCGAGATCCCGTCGCAGCGGATTCCCGGCTGGAGCTTCACGCCGTCGATGGCCCTCGGCGCCACCTACGACACCAACGTGGCGCTGTCGGATGCCCGGGCGGATCTCGGCGAGACCCAGGGCGACTCGTACTTCACCGTCGTGCCCGGCGGGCAGTTGGAGTTCCTGGGCAAATACACGGAACTGCTCGCTCAACTATCGCGGATTCCTGCGGCGGTATCTCGAAGTCGAGGGGCTGAACGGCTTCGACCAGCGCGCCTCGCTGGGGTTCCGGCGGGTCATGTCGCGCCGGCTGACGCTGACGGCGCGCAACAGCTTCTCGGACAACCCGACGACCGACGATGTCGAGCTGAACGGCGTACCGTTTCGACGCACCGGCTCGCGGACCAACCGGTTGGCCGCGGGCTCGGACTTCCGGTTCACGAAGTTCACCAGCTTGGCCACCCAGTATGAGCAGACCTGGGTCAGCTTCGATCGGCCGGAAATCTTCCTGACCGGCGGCTGGATCCACGCGCTGCGGAACGAGCTCACCCACCGGATGTCGGAGCGGCTGGCGCTCGGCGGCGAGTACCAGTACCGCACCGCGTCGCTCGACGACGGGCGCCGGACCTTCACGTTCCAGGATGCGGGCGGCGTCGTACGGCTGAACCTCGGCGCCCATACCTCCGCGTCCGCATCCGGGGGCTTCGGCCTGCTGCACGACCGGACCGCGAACGAGACCAGGACCGGGCCGTACGTCAAACTCGGGATCACCCATCTGATCGAGCGGGCGACGGTCGGCGCGGCCTTCCAGCGGCAGTACGTCCCCTCGTTCGGCTTCGGCGGCAGCAGCAGCAGCCAGGAAATGCGCGGCTACGTCGTGATGCCGCTGCGGCAGGGTCTCTACACCCAGCAGTCGGCAGCGTGGCGGCGGTCGGTGCCGTTCGAAGCCACTGCCCTGCAGGCTCGACACGATCTGGCTGCGCTCCACCGTCGGCTATGCCGTGGCGCGCCAGGCGCGGGTCGAGCTGCTCTACACCTATACCCGGCAGGATTCGATCATCACCGGCGGTGAGGTGGATCGCCACCGCGTCGGGGTGCAGTTCGTGGTTTCTCAACCGATGAGGATTCAGTGATGGAAGAACGTCGTTTTCACCCGCTCGACTACTTGTCGGTGCTGAAGCGCCGCAAGTTCTGGTTCATCGTGCCGCTGGTGGTGTGCGTGCTGGTCGGCGCGGCGCTGATGATGTTCCTGCCGCGCGAGTACCGATCGCAGGCCGAGATCGGCATCGCCGATCCGACGCTGTCGCCGGAGCTGCTGCGCGGCGTGCAGTCGTTCGACGCCAAGGAGCGGCAGCGCGCCGTGTCGCAGCAGCTGCTGAGCCGCACCGTGCTGGAGCGGGTCGTCCGCGAAGAGCAGATCCGTCCGGACAAACCGGTCGAGGACACCGCGGCGGCGCTGCGCGGCCGGGTCGAGGACAACATCGTGGTGCCGCAGCCGATCGGCCGCACCGGGACGCGTGACGGCATCGAGAGCTTCCGGCTCGGCTACGTCGACGCCTCGCCGGAGCGCGCGCAGCGGATCGCCAACCGGCTGGCCACGGTGTTCGTCGAGGAGAACTCCAAGACCAAGACCCAGCAGGCCGAGAACACCTCGGAGGTGCTCGCCCAGCAGCTGCGCGGCAGCCAGGAGCGCCTGACCCGTCTGCAGGAGCAGCTGCGCCTGAAGAAGCAGGCGAACATGGGCCGGCTGCCGGACCAGATGAACGCCAACATCCAGATGGTCAACGGCCTGCGGCAGCAGCACGAATCGCTGTCGCTCCAGCTGCGGACCGAGCAGGACCGCCTGTCGATGCTCGAAGGACAGCTCGAGCAGATGAAGCAGGGCGCGGGCGGCGCCGGCATGACCTCGAGCGGCGCCGCCGCGATCAATGCGGCGCAGACGCGGATCAACGAGCTGCAGCGGCAGATGACCCAGTACCGCGCCGCCGGCTACACCGACCAGCATCCGGATGTGATCCAGACGAAAGAGGAGCTGACGGTCGCCCAGCGCGAGCTCTCCAGCGCACGCCAGCAGAACCCGGCGAGCAGCGCCGAGCTGCTGACCGCGGACCCGATCTTCCGCCAGCGCACGCAGGAGCGTGACAGCGCCAAGCTGCACATCTCCACCCTGCAGCGGCAGATCTCGCAGGCGCTGGCGCAAATCGGGTCCTATCAGACGCGGGTCGAATCGGCGCCGCTCGTGGAACAGGAGCTCTCGACCCTGCAGCAGGACCACGACCTCGAGCGCACCCGCTACCAGGACCTGTCCGCGCAGCATCAGAAAGCGCTGCTCGCGGAGGATTTCACCCGCAAACAGGGGGGCGAGCGCTTCGTGGTCCTGAACCCGGCGGGACTGCCGACCAGGCCCGACAGCCCGGACCTGATGAGGCTGATGCTGCTGTCGCTGGCGATGGGTCTGGTGCTGGGCACCGCCGCGGTGATCGGCCGCGAGTTCCTCGACCGCTCGGTGCACGACGCCCGCGTGCTGCAGAACGAGTTCGAAGTGCCGGTGCTGGGCGAGATTCCGCGGATCCACGCGACCTAGCGCGTCGCCGACGCGCTGGCACTCGAAGTCGCGGGTTCGGATTAGGGATTCGGATTAGGGATTAGCGATTAGGGATTGATTTATGAGCCGCATACAGGACATTTTGAGCAAGGCCGAACGCGACGGCACCGCACGGCGCACCCGGGCCCTGACCGACGAGTACGGGTCGCGCCCGGTGGACGAGGGGATGTCGGCTCGTGGATTCGTCGACACGGCACCGGCGCCGCGAGCGGTCCCGGACGAGGCGCGGTCGCGGACGCCACCCGTCGAGTCGCCCCACGCGGCGCCGGCCAGCCCCAGACGTCCCGCGCACCGCACGGGCGCGCCGGGTCGACAGTCCGGCATCGCCGGCCCCCGCCGAGCGCCGGGTCGAACCGGAGCTGCCGCCGTCCGCGGCGCGGACGGCCCCGCTCGAAGGCGCACCCCGGTTGATGGCGCGGCTCGATGCCCATCTCGTCGCCGCGCTCGCACCGACCTCGCTGGCCGCGGAGCAGTATCGATCGCTGCGCACCCGGATCAAGCGCGCGGAAAGCGGCCGCGCGCTCCGCGCCATCGCCATCACCAGCCCGAACAAGGGTGACGGCAAGAGTCTGACCGCCGCCAACCTGGCCCTGACCATGGCGCAGGAGTTCCAGCAGCGGGTGCTGCTGATCGACTGCGACCTGCGCCGGCCCTCGGTGCACACGCTGTTCGGCCTCTCCGAGGGGCCGGGCCTGGCGGACGTGCTGATGAACGTCGCCGAGCTCGATCACGCGCTGGTATCGCTGCCCGAGCATCACCTGACGGTGCTGCCCGCCGGCGCGCCGCCCAGCAATCCCGCCGAGCTGCTCGGATCGGCCGCGATGCGGCGCGTGCTCGACACGCTGCGCACCCGCTTCGATCGCATCCTGATCGACGTGCCGCCGGTGGCACCGCTCGCCGACCTGCACATCCTCGCCCCGATGGTGGACGGTCTGCTGATGATCGTGCGCGCCGGCGTCACCCCCAAGCCCGCGATCGAGCGGGCGCTCGCCGGGCTCGATGCGGCCAAGGTGCTCGGCCTGGTCCTCAACGAATCGGGCGGCAGCGAGAACACCTACACCAACTACGAAGGCTACGGATACATCGCGGGATGACGATCAACTCGGCGCCGGCGCCGGCCTGGCGCCCCGGTCCACGGTCATGCAGCTCTTTAATCGGTACGTCTCGACCCGCAGCCTCACCGTGTTCGGCGCCGAGCTGCTGCTGATCTTCGGGTCGGTGGCGCTGGCGTCGGCCCTTCAGGGCGGCCCGGTCAGCGGGAGCCTGTGGAAGATCGTGCTGGTCACGGTCATCTGCCAGCTCTGTCTCTACTACAACGACTTCTACGACCTCACCCTGGTCCACTCGAACCGCGAGCTGATCGTCCGGCTGCTGCAGGCGGTGGGCGCGGCCTCGATCGTCCTCGCGGCGCTGTATTTCGTGGTCCCGGCGCTGATGATCGGCGACGGCATCTTCGTGTCGGCGTTGTTCGTCTTCCTGGTCGGCATTCTCGGCTGGCGCCTGCTCTTCAACCACCTGAGCGGCACGCTCAAGATGCAGGAGCGCATCCTGGTGGTCGGCACCGGCGACACCGCGCGCAAGGTGGCGCGGCAGATCCTCGACCAGCGCGACTTCGCTTACACGATCATCGGCTTCATCGACGACGACGCCTCGCGGATCGGCGAGCGGATCGTCAATCCGGCGATCATCGGGACGCCGGCGGACATTCCCGGCATGATCGCGCGGAACGAGATCGACCGCATCATCGTCGGGCTCGCCGACCGGCGCGGCAAGCTGCCGGTCGAGGAGCTGCTCCACGCCAAGATGGCCGGCGTCCGGGTCGAGGATGCGACCACGACCTACGAGCGCGTCACCGGCAAGATCCTGATCGACGATCTGCGTCCGAGCTGGCTGATCTTCTCCGACGGGTTCCGGGTGTCCCGGGCGACGCGCTGGACCAAGCGCGGCATCGATCTGATCCTCTCGTTCGTGATGGCGGTGCTCTCGTTTCCGCTGATGGTGCTCACCGCGATCGCGATCCGGCTCGAATCGAGCGGCCCGGTGCTCTACTGCCAGGAGCGGGTCGGCGAGAACGGCCGGACCTTCACCCTGTGCAAGTTCCGCTCGATGCGCACCGACGCCGAGGAGGGCGGCACCCCGATCTGGGCCACCGACGGCGATGCCCGGATCACGCGGGTCGGAGGCTTCATCCGGAAGACCCGGCTCGACGAGCTGCCGCAACTGTGGAACGTCGTGCGCGGCGACATGAGCTTCGTAGGGCCCCGGCCCGAGCGGGCGTTCTTCGTCGCCGAGCTGGCGAAGGACATCCCGTACTACCAGCAGCGGCACGTCGTGAAGCCGGGGCTGACCGGCTGGGCACAGGTGAGGTACCGCTACGGCTCCTCGCGTGAAGATGCGATGGAGAAGCTGCGCTACGACCTCTATTACATCAAGCACCTCTCGGTGTTCTTCGATCTGACGATCGTGTTCGACACGGTCAAGGTCGTGCTGTTCCGCAAGGGCGCGGCATGACCACCCCGGAGGGAGAAGCGCCGTCCTGGGCGCAGGTTCCCGGCAGCCAGCTCACGACAGTCGCCCGGAACGTCGGCACGCGCTATCTCGCGATTGCCGCCGAGACGCTGCTCGGCCTGGTGATGCTGCCGTTCAACCTGTCACACCTCGGGGCGGCAGAGTACGGCCTGTGGGTCCTGCTCGGATCGTTGACCGTGCACTTCTCGACGCTCGACCTCGGCTACGGCAGCGGCCTGGTCAAGTTCGCGGCGCAGTACCGGGCCCGCCGCGATCCACAGGCCCTCAACGAAATCGCCAGCACCCTGTTCTTCGTCTTCAGCGGCGTTGCCTGCGTGGCCTACGCCATCGTCGTCGGGCTGGCGTTCAACCTCGATCATCTCTTCAAGATCACCGCGGACCAGGCGCACACCGGCCGGTCGGTGCTGCTGATCATCGGCATCTACGTCGCGCTGAACTTCCCCTTCAGCGTCTACGGCGGGATCATCAGCGGCTTCCAGCGGTACGACATCAACAACGGGCAGGCCGTGATCACGCAGCGTCGCCGTCGCGGTGACCAACGTGATCGTGCTCCGCGCCGGGTACGGGCTGGTGACGCTGGTCGCGGCGACGACCAGCATCCGGGTGCTCGCCTACTTCATCTACCGGCGCAACGCCTACCGCGTGTTCCCGCCCCTGCGGATCCGGCCGTCGCTGTTCCGCCGCAGCCGGCTGCGCGAGGTTACCGGCTTCAGCGTCTACGCGTCGATCATCGACTGGGCCAACAAGCTCAACTACCAGCTGGATCAGGTGGTCATCGGCATGTTTCTCGGGAGCGCGATGGTCGCGGTGTGGGCGCCGGCGGAGCGGATCATCTCCGGCGTGCAGCGCCTCACCAACCAGTTGAACGGGGTGCTCTTCCCCACCATCGTCGACAGCGACGCGTCGAGCCGGCCGGAGCGGTTGCAGCGGATCCTGCTCGAGGGCACCCGGTTCTCGCTGGCGATGGTGGTGCCGGTCGCGGTCACGCTGATCGTGCTGGCCGATCCGCTGATCCACGCCTGGCTGCGTGGTAACGCGGACAAAGTGGCAGGCTGTATCCCGGTCATCCAGATCCTGGCGGTGGCCGTCACCTTCCGTGTCGGAAACGCGACCGGCAACCAACTGCTGAAAGGGGCCGGCGAGCATCGATTCCTGGCCTGGGTCAACCTCGGCACCGGACTGGTCAACGCGGTGCTCAGCATCCTGCTGATCGGCCGCTTCGGCCTTCAGGGCGTCGCCTGGGGCACGCTGATACCGATCGCGGTGTCCGCGGTCTTCATCCTCTACCCCGCGGCCTGCCGTCGTGTGGGCGTGTCGCCGGCTCGAGCACTGGTTCAATCGATCATCCCCGCCTTGTGGCCGGCGCTCATCGTGGCCCCGTTGCTCGTTCTCACCCGACACATCTCATCCGGCACGGTTCTCGCTGTTGTGTTGCAGGCAGCGCTCGGAAGCCTGGTCTATCTGGCGCTGTTCTTCACCGTGGCGATCGGCAAGCGGGACCGCGCCGACTACATCGCCAAGGTCTCGAGCGTGGCGCGGCGCCGCCGGCTCCAGCCGGCCGGCAGCGTCTAGCGGAAGCGAATCGAGGGCGCGAGGCCCGCCTCGCGAAGCAGCGGAGTGTATAGATGCGTGGAATCATCCTCGCCGCGGGCAAAGGCTCACGGCTCAACGGCACGGCTGGCAACTCGCCGAAGTGTCTGGTCAACGCGGGCGGACTGACGCTGATCGAGCGTCAGATCCGGGCGCTCCGACATGCCGGTGTGGACGATATTGCCGTGGTCGTCGGATGCCAAGCTGAGCAGGTGCGGCGCGCCTGTGGGCAGGATATTACCTACGTTGAGAACGACAACTACGCCCAGACGAACAGTATGTACTCGCTCTGGATGGCACGACCTCTGCTGTTAGAGGGGTTCGTGGTCCTAAATTGTGACGTTCTTTTCCACCCGGTCCTGTTGAACGACCTTCTGACCTCCCGCCACGAGGATGCGCTGCTGCTCGCCTATCGCGAGGCGGACCAGCCCCCGTTCGGCGACGAGGAGATGAAGGTGCGGGTCCAGTGCGGCCGGGTGCGCGAGATGTCCAAGCAGATGCGCCCCGAGGACGCCGACGGGGAGAATCTGGGTATCGTGAAGTTCGGCCGGCAGGGAGCGAGAGAGCTCGTGGCGGTCATGGACCGTCTGGTCGCCGCCGGCGGTCTGCGCGACTGGGCGCCCCGGGCATTCGACGCGTTCGCGCAGGTGCGGCCGCTGCACGCCATCGGGACCCGCGGTTTCCCCTGGATTGAGATCGACTTCCCAGAGGACTATCAGCGCGCCGTGCGCGAGGTGCTGCCGCAGATCGATCTCACCACCGAGGACGTGGGCGCCCCCGACCTGTCTGCGATGCTGCCGGGGCTCCGGCCGTCCTCCAGGGCCCGCAGAGTGCCCGCGGCGGCGGAGCTTCGCTGAGGCCGCCGATGCTTCCCAATTCCGCACGCACCGGCGGCGATGCCATGCAGAACGCGGCGAGCAGCCATGACCAGCTGCCGCGCGTCGTCGCGCTCGGCGGCGGGACCGGTCTGCCCAATGTGCTCCGGGGGCTGCGGCCATTCCTGTGCGACGCGCCGGATGCTGCGCTCGATGCGTCCCGCGAAAGGCTGGTCGCCATCGTGGCCACGTCCGACGACGGAGGCAGCTCGGGAAAGCTGCGGGCCGAGTTCAACATCATTCCCCCCGGCGACATCCGCAACTGCCTGGCGGCGCTCTCCGACAATCATTCGGAGATCGCCGACATCTTCCAGTATCGGTTCGGATCGGGCGAGGGTTTGAACGGTCACGCGATCGGCAATCTGGTGCTGACCGCCCTCGCGGATGTGACCAACGATTTTCCGCGCGCGGTGGAGATCGCGGCGCGGATGGTCGGGGCGCGCGGCACGGTACTCCCCGCGACCACCGAGCTGGTGACGCTGATCGCGGAGTTCGAGGATGGCCGGGTCTTGAGCGGTGAAACCGCCATCGCGGCGGCGGGCGGACGGATCCTGCGGGTCGGCCTGCTCCCGGATCGGCCGCGCTGCCTGCCCCAGGTCTGCGAGGCACTGATGCGCGCCGACGTGATCGTGGCCGGACCTGGCAGCCTGTTCACCAGTGTGCTGCCGCCGCTACTCGTGCCCGACGTGCACGCGGCGATACGCGCGTCGCGGGCGATCCGCATCCTGGTCGCGAACCTGATGACCGAGCCAGGCGAGACCGACGACTACAGCGTGCTCGAGCACGTGCTGACCATCGAGCGTCACCTTGGGGCGCAGCTGTTCGACTACGTGATCTACAACACCAGCCCGGTGCCCGAGCCGCTCGCCGCGTCGTACGCGTCCGGCGGCGCGGCGCCGATTCTCACCGGGAACTTCGAGTTGGGCGCGCTCGACAAGCTCGGCATCCAGCCAATCGGGGTGCCGCTCGTCTCCGAACATCCCGAAGGCAAAATCCGCCATCATCCGGAGCGGCTCGCCGCCGCGATCACCGCGCTGGCCCAGGGCAAGCTGGGCGCGTGGCGTGGCCGGGTCGAGATCGGGAGTCACTAATGTACGAACGCTTCTATCAGTTGCGCGAGCGGCCGTTCGCGCTCAGTCCCGATCCGGATTATCTCTACCCGAGCCGCGTCCACCGCGAAGCGCTCGACTACCTGCGCTACGGGCTCGAGAGTCAGGCCGGATTCGTGGTCATCACCGGCGAGATCGGCTCCGGCAAGACCACTCTGCTCCAGACGCTGCTGCGCGGCCTCGACAGCCAGACGACGGTCGGGCGGATCGTGAATACGATGCTCGAGCCGCGAGAGCTGATCGAGACGATCCTGATCGACTTCGGGCTCGAGGCGCAGAACCGCAGCAAACCGACGATGCTGCGCGATCTCGCCCAGTATCTGGTCGATCAGCGGCTCGCCGGCCGGATGGTGCTGCTGGTGATCGACGAGGCGCAGAACCTGGGCCTCGGCGCGCTGGAGGAACTGCGGATGCTGTCGAATCTCGAGACCGAGAAATCGAAGCTGATGCAGATCGTGCTGGTCGGACAGCCGAACCTGCGCGACAAGCTGGCGGCGCCCGAGCTCGAGCAGCTGCGGCAGCGGATTACCGTGAGCTATCACCTCGCGCCGCTCGATGCCAGCGAGACCGCCAACTACGTCAATCACCGGCTGCGACGCGCGGCCCTGGGCGCACCGCTCGAATTTCCCCGCGCCGTGACCGACGTGGTGCACACGCGCAGCCGCGGCGTGCCGCGCATCATCAACGTCATCTGCGACGCCGCGCTCGTCTTCGGCTACGCGGAAGAGCGCCGTCAGGTCGACCTCGCGCTCATCACCGACGTGCTCTCGGAGCTGGAGATGACCGGCGTGCTTCCACCGGACGGTGCTGCCGTCCCGGTCGAGCGATCGGCCGCGCCGGAACCGCGACTGGAACCCGCGCCGGCCGCCGGCGCCGGTGCACGAACGACCGCCGCGGCCGTACCGGCCGCCACCCAGGAGGCGCTGCGCCGGGCCGAGCTCGCCAGCCAGGCCGCGATGGAGACGGCCCAGCGTCGTGCCGCGGAGGTGGATCAGCGTGAAGAGGCGCTGCGACAGCGCGAGCGCGAACTGGCGGAGCAACGGCGCATTCTTGCGGAAGAATACCGTCTGCTGCGGGTGCAGCGCGCCGCCGGCGCGCCGCCGCCGGTGACGACGGCAGGCCGGCCGGTTCATCAGGACGCGGCCCATTTCAACGCGCCGCGTCCGGGGTTCTGGGAATGGTTGAAACGCGTTGCCGGCGCCTCCGATGGCGTCATGGAACGTCGCTAGTGTCGTTCGTTGTGTAGCGCGGGGCCTGAGGTCCCGCGAGGAGATGGTAGATGTCAGTGCTCGCTGCGTCGTTGCTGGAGAAGATCGAATCGCGCCGTGCCCGTACCGGGGTGGTCGGCCTCGGATATGTCGGGCTGCCGCTGGCCGTGGAGCTCGCCAAAGCCGGATTTCACACCACCGGTATCGACCTGGACCAGCGGAAGATCGACGCGATCGCCGCCGGGCGTTCCTACATCCCCGACGTGCCCACCTCCGAGGTCCAGCGGCTGCGCGACGCTGGCAAGCTCGACGCAACCGCCGATTTCTCAGTGGTGAAGGAGCTCGACACCATCAACATCTGCGTGCCGACGCCGCTGCGCAAGACCAAGGACCCCGACATGTCCTACATCGTGTCGGCGGTCGAGGCCATTGCCACCTACCTCCACCCGGGCATGTTGATCGTGCTCGAGTCGACGACGTATCCGGGGACGACCGACGAGGTGGTGCAGCCGCTGCTGGAGGCCACCGGGCTCAAGGCCGGCGTCGACTTCTTCATCGCGTTCTCTCCTGAACGGGTCGACCCGGGCAATCCGACGTTCAACACCCAGAACGTCCCGAAGGTGGTCGGCGGCCTCACCCCCAACTGCTCGAAGCTGGCCACCGCGCTCTACGGTACCGCGATCGAGACGATCGTGCCGGTCAGCTCGACCCGGGTCGCCGAGATGGTCAAGCTGCTCGAGAACACGTTCCGCGCGGTGAACATCGGCCTCGTGAACGAGCTGGCGCTGATGTGCGACCGCATGAACATCGACGTGTGGGAAGTGGTCGACGCGGCCAAGACCAAGCCGTTCGGCTTCATGGCCTTCTATCCCGGTCCGGGCCTCGGCGGTCACTGCATTCCGATCGACCCGTTCTACCTGTCGTGGAAGGCGAAGCAGAGCGGCTTCGATCCGCGGTTCATCGAGCTGGCCGGCCACATCAACGCCGGCATGCCGCACTACGTGGTCGAGAAGGTGGTGGACGCGCTGAATACGCGCCGCAAGGCGATCAACGGATCGCGCATCCTGGTGGCCGGGGTCGCCTACAAGCGCGACATCGACGACATGCGCGAGTCGCCGGCGCTCGACGTGATGCACCTGCTGGAATCGAAGGGCGCGATCGTCGAGTACGCGGATCCCTACGTCCCCGCGGTGCACGGCCGGGAGTGGCCGGGCCGCCGCGACATGGTCGCGACCGAAATCAAGCGCGGCATTTACAAGCAGTACGACTGCGTCGTCATCGTGACCGATCACAAGACGTTCGACTACGACGCGATGGTGGCCGAAGCCGATCTGATCGTGGACACTCGCAACGCGATCAAGAAGCCATATCCGCACGTGTTCCGGCTCGGGGCCCCGCGTCCGGAGTCGACCGCCGAGCGCGTCTGTCTCGCGTAGTCCGCCACAGCTGGCACGGGTTAAGCAATGGAGGGTGCTCAGCAGGCGACACAGCGAGCTGGACGGGTTTTCCGGCTCATCATTGGAACCCTAGTGCCAGGATTCGGGAAACCGACGACTACTGATGGGCATGTCTCACCTCTTTTGGATTTCGGCGGCGGTGATCGCCTACGTGTATGTGGGCTATCCGCTGCTGCTCGCGGCCTGGGCTCGCCTCGTGCCACGCCCGACGAAACAGAGGGGATTCCCTCCTCGGTGTTGGCCAAGCATCTCAATCGTCGTGGCGGCGCGAAACGAGGCCGTCCGGCTTTCGGCCCGGATCGACAACCTCCTGGCTCTGGCATATGACGGCGTCCGCGAAATCATCGTCGTTTCGGACGGATCCACCGACCACACTGCGGAAGTGCTGAAGCCGTACGTGGAACGTGGTGACATCCGCTTCATCGACGCGCCAGCGGGAGGCAAGCCTCTCGCGCTGAACGCGGGCGTGGCTGCGGCCACGGGCGACATTCTGATCTTCGGGGATGCGCGCCAGAGGTTCTGCCAGGGGGCGCTGACCGCTCTGGTGTCGAACTTCGCCGATTCGGAGGTCGGCGGGGCGACCGGTGAGCTGGTGCTCGACTGCGAATCGGGGTCCTCGGCGTCGAGCATCGGCGAAGGCGTTGGCGCCTACTGGAAATACGAAAAATGGCTCCGACGCAAGGAAAGCGCCGTCCGTTCCACGCTGGGCGCGACCGGCGCCATCTATGCGCTCCGTCGATCAGTATGGCGACCGCTCCCGGCCGAGACTCTCCTGGACGACGTGCTGGCGCCGATGCGAGCGGTGCTGGATGGATGGCGCGTCGTGTTCGATGAGCAGGCCGTGGCCGAAGACAGGGCCGCCTCCGATGCCGCGGCGGAAGCCCGACGCAAGCGGCGCACCCTGGCTGGCAATTATCAAATCCTGGCGCAGGAACCTCGCCTGCTCATTCCGGTGGCCAATCCCGTCTGGCTGCAGTACGTGTCGCACAAAGTCGGCCGGCTGTTCGTTCCGTGGGCATTGATCGGGTTGTTCGTATCCAGTGCGGCCCTTGCCGCGGAGCACTGGTTCTTCGGCATGGTGCTGGCGGTTCAGGGCGCGTTCTACGGCCTGGCAGCCCTCGGTGCGTGGTTTGAGACGAGATCGGGATCGTCCGTTGACCGCTCCCCAGGCAATGTACCGGTGGCGCTTCGGTAAGGAGGCTTGATGATGCTTCTCCGGGCGGCACGGATCGCGTACACGTTCGTGATGATGAACTACGCTGCGGTGGCCGGGCTGTTCTCCCTGGGTCGGGGCCGGCGGGTCTGGAAATAGCCGTGGAGCGACTGGTGTTCGGCTACGGGACGAGCCGGCACAATGGCGAGACGCCGGAGACCGTCCGCCTGAAGGCGGAAGCCACGGGAGTCAGTTCTCCCTCCGCCGCGAATCCTGTGGTGGCTCCCGCCACAAATCCTCCGGTGGCTTCCGCCTTCAGGCGGAAGGCACGCACCGACGCGGAACCGCGCGACTGGGCGTTCCTCGGGTTGATGACCTTCACCGCGCTGCTGTTCCTCCGGCCGCAGGATATTTTCCCGCCGCTGCGCGCGCTGCACCTCGCCGAGGTCTCGGCGCTGTTCGCGCTTGGATCGCTCGTCGCGGGCCGCCTGGGCCGCGGGCTGCCGGTGACTCGCCTGACGCCCGAGCTGACCGGGGTGTTCGCCTTCGCCTTCCTCATCCTGGCAACGGCGCCGTTCTCGGTGTGGATGGGGGGGGCGATCGGCACCTTCACCGGCCTCTACGTCAAGGTCGTCCTGATTTTCGTCCTGATGGTGAACACGCTGACGTCGCCGAAACGGATGGAGCAGTTCAGCTGGCTGCTGGTGCTCGCCAGCGGTTACATCGGCGGCCGGGCGGTGCTGGACTACGTGCGCGGGGTCAATTTGATCGAGCACGGCCGGGTGGAGGGGTCGGTGGGCGGCATGTTCCAGAATCCGAACGACCTCGCGCTCAACATGGTGGCGGTGCTGCCGCTGGCCGCGTGGCTGATGCTCCGGCCGATCGCCGGAGTGAAACGGGCGGCGGCGGCGCTGTGCGCGTTCCTGATGGTTGGGGCCGTGGTCGCATCGCAATCACGATCCGGGACGCTCGGTCTCGCCGTGATGGCGCTGGTCTTTGCCGGACACATGCTCAAGCGGAAGCCCGGTCTGGTCTTCGGACTGGCGCTCGCCGGGGCGCTGGCCCTGCCGCTGCTGCCCTCGTCGGTACTGGCAGCGGGTGGCGAGCATCACCGACGACGAGCTCGATCAGACTGGCTCGCGCGAAGCGCGTTCGATTCTGCTCAGGGAGTCGTTCGATGCCTTCGTCGCCCATCCGCTGACCGGGGTCGGGGCCGGCAACTTCAAGGTCTACAATCCCGAGGCGCGGCAGGAGGCGTGGCGCGAAAGCCACAACGTGATCCTGCAGGTCGCCGCTGAGCTCGGGATCGGCGGTTTGATGATCTTCGCGTTCCTGCTGGCGCGCGCCGCTTATGCGCCGGTGCAGACCCGACGCCTGCTGCGGGCGGCCGGACCGGGCAGAAGGCCGTCCCGCCACGACCCGTCGAACCCGCCGCTCGATCCCGTCGAGCATGACCTGCTCACCCTGCACGCGGCCGCGTTGTGGGCGGCGCTGGCCGGATGGTTCGTCTGCGCGCTGTTCGCGTCGGTGGCGTATCACTGGACGTTCTATTATCTGCTCGCGCTCGCCACCGCCCCGCGGGAGTATCTGCTGGCGCGAGTGGCGACGGCACGCGCCGAGCGCCGCGCCGCCGCCAGCCGGACCGTCGCCGCGGCCGGGGCCCACGCGTGAGCACCGTCGTCAATGCCCTGCTGCGCGGGGCACGCCGGATCGACCGGCATTTCAGCCGCCGTTCGGATCAGCGGCGCATCCTGGTGGACGCGCGGACGCCCGTGAACTTCACCATGGTGGCGCCGACCTACCGGGCGATGCAGGCCGATCCGCGCATCGAGTTCCAGTTCACCGCCACTGAAGAGCCCACCCGGCTCGCGGAGATCTATCACGAGGCGCGCGGCATCCGCCTGGTGCACCCGCGGCGCGCCGCGGTCACCCGGTTCGACGCGTATATCGCCTCCGACTTCATGTGGGCGCCGCTGCTGCGCGAGACCGCGCGGGTTCAGATCTTTCATGGCGTCGGTGGCAAGTACGGGTTCGATGCGCCGGACCGCTCGATGCGGGAGTGGCACCGGCTGTTTTTCGTCAACGAGCGCCGGCTGCGCAACTTCATCGCCCGCGGCGCCATCGATGCCGACAGTCCGGCGATTCGCCTGGTCGGCATGCCCAAGGTGGACTGCCTGGTCGACGGCACCTTCCAGCGCGAGCACGTGCTGCGGGCGCTGGGGCTCGATCCGCTGCGGCCCACCGTCCTCTACGCGCCGACCTGGTCGCCGGCGTCGTCGCTGAACGCGCTCGGCGTCGAGCTGCTGGAAGCGCTCGGGCGGATGCCGGTCAACGTGATCATGAAGCTGCACGACCGGTCGCGCGACCTGCGGGAGCGGTATTCGGGGGGCGTCGACTGGGCGGCGAGACTGCAACCGCTGCTGGCCTCCGGTCAGGGCGCGCTCGCTCCCGGCCACGACATCTCCCCCTACCTCGTGGCGGCCGACCTGATGATCACCGACCACAGCTCGGCTGGGTTCGAATTCCTGCTCCGAGACAAGCCGCTGGTGAGAATTCACCGGCCGCAGCTGATCGAGCTCGCCAACGTCCACCCCGACTACGTCTCGCTGCTGGCGTCCGTCTCGCGTTCGGTCGAGGACCTGGCCCAGACGCTTGACGCCGTGGAACGGGGCCTGGCCGATCCCGCCGAACAGTCGGGCGAGCGGAGGCGTGTAGCCGCCGACCTCTTCCATAAGCCTGGAGGCGCCACGGCGCGGTCCGTGCATGAGCTCTATCAGCTGATGGAGCTCGAGCCCGCGCCGGCCGTTGCCGCCGCGTTGTCAGAGCCCGACGAGGAGCGATGGCGACAGTCAGCGTAGTGATGCCCGCCTTCAACGTCGCGCCCTATATCGGGGCGGCGATCGCCTCCGTCCTGGCGCAGACGTTCCAGGACTGGGAGCTGATCATCGTGAACGACGGCTCGACCGACGACACGGTGGAGGCGGCGCAGGCCTGGGCCGACTCCGACTCGCGGATCCACATCTATCACCGCGAGAACGGCGGGATTTCGGCCGCGCGCAACACCGCGCTCGAGCACTCCACCGGGCAGTTCATCGCGATCCTCGACAGTGACGACCTGTGGCAGCCCGGCTTCCTCGAGGCGCAGCTCGCCATCTTCGCCGCCAAGCCGGAGGTCGACATCGTCACCGGCAACGGCTGGTTTCTGGGTGGACGGCTCCATGGCCGCACCGTCCGGCCGTCGCCGGACGTCCGGCCGCAGCCGACCCTCCAGACCATCCTGGCCGACGAGATGGCGATCTTCATCATGTCGGTGTTCCGCCGCCGCGTGTATGAAACGATCGGCGCCTTCGACGGCGACGCTGCGCAGCAACGAGGACTACGATTACTGGCTTCGCGCCGGTGTGGCCGGCTTCACGTTCTGGCGGAACGACACGCCGCTCGGGCACTATCGCCGCCGCGACGACAGCGTGTCGGCGCTGGAAGTCCGCATGATCGCCGGGATCCTGCGTGTCTACGGAAACATCCGGCCGCTGCTGATCGATCGCCCGGTGGAGTTGGCGATCCTCGAACGGCAGCGGGTCCGGTTCCAACGTGAGCTGCTGGCCGCCCAGGCGCGATTCGCACTGAGCACCGGCGAGCAGGAAGCCGCCGCCGACCACCTCGAAGCGCTGTACGCGAGCGGCGGCGGCGCGGTGGTCGGGGTCGCCAGCTTCATGGCGCGACGCACTCCGCGGCTGCTGTCTCGCGCCTATCAAATTCGCCGCGCCTATCAGAGGACGTCGTGACTCAAGTCCCTGCCGGTGGCCGCGCGCGGCGGATCAGCCGCGCCTTGCGCCGGCTCGATCATGTGGTAGGGCGGCTGGGCGGGCGGCGATCGATCCTCATCGAGGCCAGAACCCCGATGAACCTCGCCGTACTCCGGCCGGTGTTCGAGCGGCTGCTGGCGGACCGGCGCCTGCGCGTCCAGTTCACTGGCCCCCAACGTTCCGATCTCGCGTTGGCGTTCAAAGCACTGGGCATCAGCAAACGGGTCATCCGCCGCGAAACGGCGCGATGGCGCCGCTTCGATCTCTACATGAACGCCGACCCCTGGGAAGCGGTGTCGCTGCGCCGCGTCGACAAGCAGCTCAATTTCTTTCACGGCGTCGCCGGAAAGTTCGACCTCGACTGCCCGGTCGGACTTCCACTCGGATTCGAACGCTACGATCGGGTCGCCTTTCCGAACGAGGGGCGCCGCAACGGGTACGTGACGGCGGGGATCGTCCCGGAGGACCGCGCGGTGCTCGTGGGGTACCCGAAGGCGGACGTGCTCACCTGCCGGCCGTGCGACAGCAGGGCGCTGGCAGCATCGCTCGGCCTCGACGAGATGCGGCCGACCGCGATCTTCGCGCCGACGTTCTCACCCGAATCCGCGCTGAACGTCGCGGGCGAAGCGATCATCGAGTCGCTCCTCGGATCCGGCTGTAACGTCATCGCCAAGCTGCACGACCGTTCGCTCGACCCCGATCCCCGCTTCAGCGGCGGGATCAACTGGCGGCAGCGGCTCGGCGCGTTCAGCGGCCCGAATTTCCTGCTGGCGTCCGGCGGCGATTCCACGCCGTATGTGCTCGCCAGCGACGTGATGGTCACCGACCACAGCTCGATCGGCTTCGAGTTCTGCGCCGCCGATCGCCCGCTGATCGTGTTCGACGTCCCGGAGCTGATCGCCGCATCGCGAATCAACCCCCAGAAAGTCGCGCTGCTCCGTTCGGCCGCAACCGTGGTCAGCGACGCGGCACGGCTCGGCGAGGCGGTGCGCGAGGCGCTGGCGGCGCCGCAGCGGCAAGCCGCCGAACGCCGCCGTGCGGCGAACGAAGTGTTCTTCCATCCCGGCACCGCCACCGACCGGGCGCTCCGCCTCGTCTACGACCTGATCGCGCTGCCGTTCATTCCCTCGGTGGCCGTCGCCATGGACGTGAAGCCGGCCCGCGCCGCTTGAGGCCGCCAAGCTCTATAGGACTGTCATGTCGGAGCCGACGCTGAAGTACTCGGTCGTCATCGCCACCTACAACCGCGCCACGGATCTGCGCGAAACCCTGAAGAGCCTGGCCGGCCTGCAGCCCGACGGCCCCTGGGAAGTCATCGTCGTCGACAACAACTCGCCTGACGACACCCGCGCGGTCGTATTGGAAGCCGCGCCGTCGTTCCCCGCGCCGCTCCGCTACCTGTTCGAGCGCGAACAAGGCCGCAGCCCGGCGCTGAATTGCGGCATCCGTGCGGCCGCCGGCGCCATCATCGCCACCACCGACGACGACGTCCGCGTGCCGTCCGACTGGCTGAATCGGGCGGCGGAAGGCCTGACGCGTCTCGACTGCGACTACGTCGGAGGACGGGTGCTGCCGATCTGGGGCGGACCGCGCCCGGCCTGGCTTCCCGATCACGGCGGCAAACAGTGGGCGGTGATCGCACTGCTCGACTACGGGCCCGAGCCGATTGAGTTCGGGACCCGGGTGCCGCTCGGCGTCAACATGGCGTTCACGCGGCGCGCGTTCGATCGCGCCGGCGGCTTCGACCCGAACACCGGCCGCCGCGCCGGCACGCTGCTCGGCCAGGAAGTCCGCGAGTGGTGTATCCGGGCGCGAAAGGCCGGCGTCCGCGGATGCTACGTCCCGGAGCTCAGCCTGCGGCACATCATTCCCGCCGAACGGCTGAACAAGCGGTATTTCCGGCGCTGGTTCTACTGGCGGGGCATCAGCCGGGCGCGGCTGTACGAGCGGTCCGGCCTCGACATGGAGGCGCCGGAGCAGACCTCGCTGGACTTCTCGACCGTGCCGCACATCCTCGGCGTGCCGCGGTATCTCTATCGCAAGGCCTTTACCGCGGCAGCCCACTGGATCGCCGACTCCCTGCGCGGCCGGCGCACCCGCGCGTTCGAGCACCTGCTCTGGCTCTGCTTCTTCGCAGGGATCGTACGGCAGCGGTTCCGGGATACGCGCGCGCGCCGGACGCCGGTGCCGATCGCGCCACGCGCATGACCACGCACCAGCCGTCGCCGGGCGATGGCCCCCGCATCGAGCCCGGCGACGAGCCGCTGGTCGATGCGACGATCCTCATCTGCACCTACAACCGGGCGTCATTCCTCGCGGATACGCTCGACAGCATCGGACGGACACCGCCCGATCCCGGGTTCTCCTGGGACGTCCTCGTGGTCGACAACAACTCGACCGACCAGACCCGTGACATCGTCGCGGTGCGCCGGGATCGGTATCCGGTGCCGCTCCGCTACCTGTTCGAGGGACGGCAGGGCAAGTCGAACGCACTGAATGCAGGCATGGCGGCGGCGCATGCCGCGATCATCGTGTTCACCGACGACGACGTCCAGGTGGGGAGCGGCTGGCTGGGATCGGCGGTTCGACCGTTGCTCGAACGGAAGGACATCGACTACACCGGCGGACCGGTGCGGCCGATCTGGGGCGCTCCTCCTCCCGCGTGGCTGAATCCCGACGGAAATCTCGGCGGCACGATCGCGGTCAAGGACCATGGCCGTGACGCGTTCGTGTTCGAGGATCAGCTGAAGACGCCGCTCGGCGTCAACATGGCGGTCCGCCGCTCGTTGATCGAACGGATCGGCGGTTTCCGGCCCGACCTCGGACGCAACGGGAAGGCGCTGCTCGGTCAGGAGCAGGCCGAGTTCTTCTACCGCTCGCGTGCAGCTGGAGCTCGCGGGCTCTACGTGCCGGCCATGGGGCTCGACCATGTGGTGCCGGCGGCGCGTCTCACCCGCAGCTACTTCCGCCGCTGGTGGTATTGGAAGGGCGTCTCGCACGCGCGCGTCCACCAGTTGCACGGCCGCACCGAGCTGAACATCGACGTCCGCCACGTCCCGCGTGTGCTCGGCATCCCGCGCTTCGTCTACGGCAACGTCGTCCGGAATATGAAGGGATGGCTGCGCGGCTGGGTGAGGCGGGACCCGGCGAAGCGCGCGCAGCACTGGCTGTCGCTCGCCTACTACGCTGGATACTGCCGCGAGATCTGGCGCCCCACGACACTCGGGCGGGAGGGAGCCGTACAGGCGAACAGCCGGCGCTCGTCTTCGGAGTCGCCGGCTGTCCTCTAGTTGCCAGTGACCAGTTACCGGTCACCAGTTGCCAGTCACTACCCAGTTCACATGGAAGTGATCGGAACTGGAAACTGGAAATTGGAGACTGACTACTTCACGAGCAGCGTCGTCATCACCGGACGATGGTCCGACGGGGCCACGCCGCTGGAGTTGCGCACGTCGAACACCTGCGAGGCCTTGATCGTCGTGCGGCTCCCACCCTTCGACAGGAACACGTAGTCGATCCGGCTGTTGCGGGTGTTCCCGGCCTCGTTGCCCGAGTACGCCACCGAGGTGCCCGCGGTCTTCGCCGCCGCCCAGGTGTCGATGTAGGCACTGGTGATGGTCGAGATCTCCGCGGCGCCCGGCCAGGCGTTGAAGTCGCCGGCCAGAATGCGCTGCTCCGCGAAGCTCGACGCCCAGCTCTTGAGCTGGTTCATCTGCGTGGTGCGACGGGCGGCGGAGTCGGCGTCGAGATGGGTCGAGAACACGTTGACGCGAATGCCACCGACCAGAATCTGCACGCGCGCCACCGAGCGCGAATAGCTCAACTGATATGCGTCGGAGTCTTCGATCGCGAACGTGGTCAGAATCAGGTTGCCCTGGCCGTTCGTGTTGCCGTCGCGCTGCGCGAATTTGTAGTACCAGGTCTTGCCTGTCGCGGTCTTCAGCAGCGCGGCGTACTTCGCCGGGGCATCGACGCCGCCGTAGTAGCTCACGTTTTTCTCGACTTCGTTCAGGGAAACGACGTTCGCGCCGCTTGTGACGATGTGGGGAATGAAGCGATCGAGACTGAACACGCCGTCCGTGCCGATGCCGTGGTGGGTGTTCCAGTCGAGCACTTTGATCGTCGTGCCCGAAGTGGATGGCTGTTCGGGAGGGGGCGGGGCTGCCGCGGTCTGCGGCGTGAGACGGATCTGGTCGATCGACATGCCGTCTTCGCGGGTCTGGACGCGGAGCTTCTGGGTGCCGGTCGCCGCGAAATACACCGGAGTGAAGGGCACACCCTGGCCCCAGGCGTTGTCCTGCCACTTCCAGCCGGAGATTCCGCAGCCGCTGCAATCCTCCAGGTTGACCTCGGTTGCCGAGGTGGTGCCGATGCGCCAGGTGGCGCCGCCCGAGCCGGTCACGCTACCCGAGAACTGCACGAAGACCGAGTCATTTGCCCAGGAGTTGCTGTCGGCCTTGCCGAGCATTTCGAGCTTGTAGGGCACGCCGGCCGTGGCGGTGAACGTCACTTCGAAATAGTTCGCGGGGCTGGCGAGGGCGGCGGTCAGCTTCGCGGCGCCGCCGTCCGGATGACGCATCGTCTTGCCGCCGCCCGAGGCGGAGTTGTCCGACGTAACGACCCACTTCCCGGCGCGTACCGTCGCGGTCTCGGGCACGACGTTGATGGTCGTTTGCGCGGCCACGGGAGCCGCCGACACGAGCACCGCCGCCAGAGCAGCCGCCGCACGCGTATTCGCCAGGTTGGTGAGTCGTTCGAAGAAGCGCATCGGACCTCCAGGTACCATTTGGTGATTCAGCACAGTTCTCTACACTCGAGCTCGCCGTCGCAGAAGGCGCGCGCGACAGGCGATCAGCTCATCTGATACGCCGCGTTCGGCCGGGGTTTGGTGCTGAGTTGTTGGGAATTGGCTGCCACACACAGCCGCTTACGAGGCCCTTATAAGGCAAGGAGCTGTCCATGTAAGGTCGGGACCGTTTTCATTGCGCGAAATGCCTGGCGAAGGAAATTCAGACTCGGCTTTGGATCGAGTGGACAACTGAGCCGTTTGTACCTTTTACATAGGCCATTGAAACTAGGCCTGTTCTTGTACGTCTCATGATACGGATGAGTACGGATAGTGACAGCGCCAACGAATTTAGCAGTTGAGCTAGTCGTGCGAGTGGCCGCGTGTATGTTTCTTGAACACGGGACCCCGCTCAGGCCCGCGCCTTGCAGAGCTATAAATCTATACAGTGCCGGATCACCACCTCATGAAGACGTCTCATCGAACCCGGCCGCTGCGCGTCGCGCTGGTCGCCCCTTCCACCGGTATCCTCGGCGGCCAGGCCGTGCAGGCCGACCGGCTGCTGCGCGCCTGGCAGGACGATCACGACGTCGAGGCGTGGCTCGTGCCGATCAACCCGGTTCCCCCAGGTCTCCTCCGCAGCGCGGTCGAGGTCAAGTACCTCCGCACCGTCGTGACCCAGCTGTGCTACTGGCCGTCGCTTCTCAGAGAGCTCCGGCATGCGGATGTCGTTCACGTATTCTCGGCCTCTTACTTCTCCTTCCTCCTCGCTCCCCTTCCCGCGGTGTTGATCGCCAAGCTGCTAGGCAAGCCGGTCGTGATGAACTACCGGAGCGGGCAGGCCCCCGATCACCTGAAGCGTTCGGCGATCGCGCGCGCGACGCTGCGGTGGGTCGAACGGAATGCGGTACCCTCTCGATTCCTTCAGGGCGTGTTCGCCGGACACGGGATCGACTCGGTGGTCATTCCCAACATCGTCGACGTCGATCGCTTCCAGTTCCGGCCGCGCAGGCCGCTCCGCCCGAATGTGCTGTCGACGCGCAACTTCGAGGAGCTTTACAACGTGTCCTGCACCCTCCGGGCGTTCCGCCTGGTTCAGGATCGCTATCCGGACGCCACGCTGACGCTGGTCGGGGCCGGCTCCGAAGACGAGCGGCTGCGTGCGCTCGCGCGCGAGCTCCAGGTCCAGAACGTGCGGTTTACCGGCCGGGTCGCTCCCGAGCAGATCTGGCAGTACTACCGCGACGCCGACATCTATCTGCAGACGCCGGACATCGACAACATGCCGTCGTCAGTGCTCGAGGCGTTCGCCAGCGGCTGCGCGGTGGTCTCCACCAACGCCGGCGGCATCCCGGCGATCCTTACCGACGATGTGCACGGCCTGCTGGTCGATTGCGGAGACCACACGGCGGCGGGCGAGCGGATGCTGCGGCTGCTCGGCGATCCGGCGCTGGTCGAGCGGCTGACTGGGGCCGGCCGTGACAGCTGTGCCGAATACCAATGGCACGCCGTGCGATCGCGGTGGCTGGCTCTCTACGAAGGCATGGTCCCACCGGGGCGGACGGTATCGGAGCCCACCGCCAGCGCGGTATGACGCGGCAGGTCCTGAGCCGGCTGATTGCGATGCAGCCGGACGAGCTCCGGTTCCGAATCATGTCCGAAGTCCGCAAGCTGGAGGGGCGCGTGCGCTCGGTTGCGGTCAAGCCCGCGTGGCGCCGCACCGCCCTGCTGCCCGCCCTGAGTACCCGCGTCGCGGATACCGCCGAATGGCCGGCGATCCGCGGCCTGCTGGCTCGCGCGGATTTTGCCGCGGCACATCGCTCGCTCGCCCGGCACTTCGCGACGCGCCGGTCCGCCTTTCCGCTGAACGCTCGCGACCTCCCGGCGATGTCGGCGGCGATCCTGCGCGACTTCCCTGCCGCTGGCGACGACGCCCTCAGCCGCGGGGAGACGCTGCTCGGCGGGCACTACGACCTGCTCGGCTATCGTAGCCTTCGCCTCGGGGTCGTGCCGGACTGGCATGCGGACGCCGTGCACGGCCGCAGGTCGCCCCTTGCTTACTGGGCCGACGTGCCCTATCTCGATGCGTCGGCCGGCGACCACAAAATCATCTGGGAATTGAATCGGCATCAGCACTGGCTGACGTGGGGCCGCGCCCATGCCTTCGGCGGCGACCGGCGCTTCTATCGCGCGTTCGTCGCCCAGCTCCAACACTGGCTTCAGGCGAATCCCCCGCTGATCGGCACCAACTGGGCCAGCATGCTGGAACTGGCGCTTCGCAGTCTGGCGTGGCTCTGGTCGCTCGAGATGTTCGCGGCAGCCGCGGCACACGAGGACGAGGCCCCCTGGATCGTGGATCTGCTGCTGGCGCTCGATCGACAGCTCACCCACATCGAACAGAATCTGTCGCATTACTTCAGCCCGAATACCCATCTCTCCGGTGAGGCGCTCGCGCTGTATGTCGCAGGCTGTGCGCTGCCCGAGCTCGGCGCCAGCGCCCGGCGGGTCGCGCTCGGACGGGACGTGCTGATCCAGGAGGCGACGCGTCAAGTGCGCGTCGATGGAGGGCACGTCGAGCTTTCCGCGCACTACCATCGCTATTCGACGGACTTCTACCTGCTGGCGGCGCGCGTCGCCAGCCTGGCGGGCGACCCCTCCGCGACCGTGTTCGAGCAGGCGGCACGGGCCCAGGCTGGTTATCTGCGCGCGATCTGCGACGACTGCGGCATTCGGCCGCAGCTCGGCGACGACGACGGCGGACAGCTGTTTCCGATGTGCGGGACACCGGTCGATGATTGCCGTCCGACGCTCGCCATCGCAGCCGTGCTGCTCCGCGCCCCGAGCTTGCGGATCGGGCCGGTGCCGGAGGAAGCACGCTGGCTCTGCGGCGCCGAGGCGCGGTGTGCATCGCTCGATACGCTGCACTCGTCGTCTTCGGCGCTGACCGCGAGCGGCTACTACGTGTCGAGAACGGCGCAGGGGGACCATCTGGTGTTCGACGCCGGCCCCCACGGGTTCCTCAACGGCGGGCACGCGCACGCTGACGCGCTGTCACTCACGCTGACGATCGGCGGCCGTCCGGTGCTGATCGACCCGGGCACCGCCACCTACACGATGGAGGCGGAGCTCCGCGATCGGTTTCGCAGCACGCCGATGCACAACACGGTCGTGCTCGACGGCCGCCCGCAGTCCGAGCCGCTGGGCGCCTTCGAGTGGATCACCAAGACCACCGCGGATGCGCCGATCTGGCGGCAGGCGAGCGAGAGCGACTACGTCGAAGGCACGCACGCCGCGTACGCGCCACATCGCCACACCCGTGGCGTCCTGGCAGTGCACGGCGTCGGGTGGTGGATCCTCGATCATCTCCTCGGCCCGGCAGTGCCGCGGTCGTTCGCATCGCATTGGCACTTCCACCCGTCCTGGCGTGTCACCGGGATCGACCCCCACCTCTGCCGGCTGACCCAGCACGACGTCACGCTGGCGCTCGCCTCGACCGCCCCGTTGTCGGTGCTGGCTCCTGGCGAGACGCCTCTCGCAGTCCGCTCCCCTGTTTACGGCGTCGTGGAGCCGGCCCCGGTGGCCCGGGGATCGCTCGAGCTGATCGCTCCAGCGACGGTCGCGACCTTCATCCCGGCGACGCCCGCGATGGCAGTAGGACTGCACATCGAGGCGGTGCCGGTCGCGATCCGGCCCGGCGAAGGCTGGCACGGCAGCGCGTTCCGGGTGCGCTGGAAGGGGGGCGCGATGGTCATGCTGGCCGCGATGGAGTCGAGCGGCCTCGCCACCCGCGCCGACACGGCGCCTGCGGATCGTTGGGGTACCGCCGGGCTGCAAACGGATGCGCGCGTGGCGCTGCTCATCGACTACTCGCGGAGCGGATCGGAAGCGGTGCTGGTCAACGGCGCAACGCTGCGCTCGACCGCGGGGCCCGGTCTCATCGCCTTGCCTCGGCGTGAACCGATGGTGCGACTGCCCTGCCTGGCCTCGCCCATGCATGAGATCGAAGCGTAACTTCGCCTCCGCGGTTCGCGGGTTCGCGATTCGGGATTAGGGATTCATCTTCATGTGCGGCATTGCAGGTTTTGCGGACTCTTCGTCGGCGGCGATACCACCCGACGCGGCCTTTTCGACCGTCCACCACATGTGCGACGTGATCCGGCATCGGGGTCCCGACGATGAAGGCGTGCACGTCGAACCCGGCGTCGGCCTTGGCATGCGCCGCCTCAGCATCATCGATCTGTCGACCGGACATCAGCCGATTCACAACGAAGACCAGACGATCTGGATCGTCTTCAACGGCGAGATCTACAACTACCGCGAACTGCGGCGTGAGCTCGAATCGGCCGGGCACCGGTTCTACACCTCGAGTGATACCGAGACGATTGTTCACGCCTACGAGGAATGGGGCGAGGCCGCGTTCAGCCGGCTCCGCGGCATGTTCGGGATTGCGCTGTGGGATCGTCCCAAGCGGACCTTGCTGGTGGCCCGGGATCGCGCCGGGATCAAGCCGCTGCACTACACGTTGCGCGGCGACCGGCTCTACTTCGGCTCCGAGATCAAGTCACTGATTGCGGCCGGTGCCGTCGATCGCGAAATCGATCCCGAGGCGCTCGATCACTATCTGTCGTTCCTGTACGCGCCGCGCGATCGCGCAATCTTCAAGGGGGTCAAGAAGCTGCCCCCCGGCCACTACCTGATCTACAAGGACGGCCGCCTCGAGGTGCGTCAGGTACTGGCAGATCGGGACCGCCGAACCGTTTCGCGGCACCGCCGACGAAGCCGCGCATGCGCTCGAGAGCGTGCTCGCCGATGCGGTCGAGTCGCACATGGTGTCGGACGTGCCGCTTGGCGCTTTCCTCTCCGGCGGCGTCGACTCGAGCGTCGTCGTCGGCTTAATGGCGCGCGCGTCGAGCCGTCCGGTCAAGACGTTCTCGATCGGATTCGACGAGCCGCAGTTCGACGAGCTCGAGCACGCGCGCCGCGTGGCGCAGATCTTCGGCACCGACCATCACGAGTTCGTGGTCCGGCCCGACGGGCTGTCGATCCTCGACCGGTTGATCGAGCACTTCGACGAGCCGTTCGCCGATTCCTCGGCAATTCCTACCTGGTATGTCTCGGAGATTGCGCGGCGCCACGTCACGGTCGTGCTCTCGGGCGACGGGGGCGACGAGCTGTTCGGCGGCTACGACCGCTATCTGCCGCATCCGCGGGTCGCGCAGTTCGACAGTCTCCCGCTGCCGGGCAAGCGGCAGGTCGCGTCGATGGTGTGGCCGCTGCTGCCGCACGGCGCACGGGGCAAGAACTTCCTCCGCCACGTCTCCCGCACCGACGACGGACGCTACCTCGATTCGATCGCGTTCTTCCAACCGGATGAAAAGCAGGCGCTCTACTCACCCGACATGCTGCGCCAGCTCCAGGGGACTGGCGCGGAAGAGCGGCTGGCCCGGCACTTCGCCCGCTTCGCGGCACTGCCGCCCCACAGCCGCATGATGCGCTTCGATTTCGAGACCTACCTGCCCGAAGACGTGCTGACGAAGGTCGACCGCATGAGCATGGCGCACTCGATCGAGTCCCGGGTTCCGCTGCTCGACAACGAGGTCATCGAGTTCGCCGCCACTCTCCCGTCGTCGGTGAAGATCGTGAACGGCCGGCGGAAGCACGTGCTCAAGGAGGCGGCCAGCCGGCTGCTGCCGCCCGAGATTCTCAATCGCAAGAAACAGGGCTTCGGCGTACCGCTGGGTGTGTGGTTCCGTGGCGGCCTCACCGACGTGTTCTCCGACATCCTGAAGTCGCCGACGACCCGTCAGCGCGGATACTTTGCGCCGGCATTCGTCGACCGGATCGTCGACGAACATCTGGCCGGCAAGCGGGACCATACGCTCCAGCTGTGGCAGCTGCTCGTGTTCGAGCTCTGGCATCGGCAGTACATGGATGCCGCTGTGTCGGTGGCGGCGTGAATCCATACTCCTGAGCTCTACCACTTGTGACGCACGCGGGTGCGAGTGGGTAGCCCAAGTCACAACATTCCCAACATTTAGCTGGGTTCAGCGTGGCACCTGCCTTGCTGAGATTGACGACTGTGAACCCGTCGCCTCAAGTTTCGGTCGCCGTCTTCCTGACCCGGTTCGAGCCGGGGGGAACGGAGCGGCAGATGACCGAATTGATCCGGCGCTTGAATCCCTCGCGGTTTCGCGTCCACGTCGCCTGCTTCGACAAGCGTGGCGCGTGGCTGCCACGGGTGGCGGAGCGCGCGGCCTCGGTGGTCGAATTTCCGATCCAGGGCTTCGCCCGACCGGCAACGGTTGGTGCGGTGCTCGCCTTCGCGCGCTGGTGCAGGCGCGAGCGGATCGCAGTGGTGCAGACATGCGACCTTTACGCGAACATCTTCGGCTTGCCTGGAGCCGCCCTGGCGGGCGTGCCGGTACGCATTGGCAGCCGCCGCGAGCTCAACCCCGACAAGACGCCGGGCCAAATCCGGCTGCAGCGCCTGTCCTATCGGTGTGCCACGAAGGTGGTCGCGAACTCGGAGGCGGCACGAGGCATTCTCCAGACCGAGGGGCTCGCGCCCGGATCGATTGCGGTGATTCCGAACGGCATCGACGCCGCCCGCTACCCGGAGCGTAGCCCGGACGCGGCCACGCGGCCGGTCGGCTCGGTCATCACGGTTGCCAATCTGCGCCCCGAGAAGAGCCACGAGACGTTGATCGCCGCCGCCCGCCTCCTCGCCGCCGATTTTCCCGACGTGAAGTTCCACATCGTCGGCGACGGACCGCGGCGCGCCGAGCTCGAAGCGATGGTGCGCACGCATCGACTCGAGGATCGCGTGCTGTTTCTCGGACATCGCGAAGATGTGAGCGCGCTGCTCGGCGGGTCCGACGTGTTCGTGCTGCCCTCGCGCTCGGAAGCCTTCCCGAACGGTGCGATCGAAGCCATGGCGGCCGGGTTGCCGGTGGTCGCCTGCCGGGTCGGAGGCCTGCTCGACCTGATCGAAGACGGCCGCACCGGGATGCTGGTCGAGCCGGAGAAGCCGGAGGCACTCGCCGCCGCCCTCCGCCACCTGTTCACGGATCGGGCCGGTGCGGCGCACCTCGGCGAACAGGCGCGGGCGCAGGTGCGCCAGCGCTATGCATTCGAGCGGATGGTCACGTCGTTCGAGAATCTCTATCTCGCGGGCCTGGCCGCCCGCTCCCTTCCGCGCGCCGAGCGCGCCGAAGCCGCAGGTATCTGAACCATGTGCGGAATTGCCGGACGCTTCAATTTCGACCCGTCGCATGCGGTGAGCCGCGCCGGACTGGTCGCCATGACCGACGCCGTGATCCACCGCGGGCCCGATGCCGGCGGCTACTATCTCGACGGCGCCATCGGGCTCGGGCACCGGCGGCTGAGCATCATCGATCTGGCGACCGGCGACCAGCCGATCGGCAACGAAGACGGATCGGTGCAGGTCATCTTCAACGGCGAGATCTACAACTTCGCCGACGTCCGCCGCGAGTTGATCGCGCACGGCCACCGCTTCCGGACCAACTCCGACACCGAAGTGATCGCGCACGGTTACGAGCAGTGGGGCGAGCACTGCGTCGACCGCTTCCGCGGCATGTTCGCCTTCGCGGTCTGGGACGCGAAGGCACGGCGGCTCCTGCTCGCGCGCGACCGGCTCGGCGTCAAGCCGCTGTATTACGCCGCGGTGCCGGGCGGGATCGTCTTCGGGTCCGAGATCAAGTCCCTGCTCGAGGATCCCGACGTTCCGCGTGAATGGCGCGCCGAGGCGCTCGACGCCTATCTCACGCTGCTCTACATTCCGGCGCCGGACACCATCTATCGCGGCATCCACAAGCTCCCGCCGGCGCACGTCCTGATCGCCGAGCGGGGCACGGTTCGGACCTCACGCTACTGGGATCTCGAGTTCACCGGCGACGGCGACGCCGCCCGCGAGGAGGACTACCTCGCCGAGCTCGACGCGCACCTTCGCGAGGCCGTCCAGCTGCGCCTGGTCAGCGACGTCCCGCTTGGCGCGTTCCTCTCCGGCGGCATCGACTCGTCTACGGTCGTGGCGTACATGGTAGAAGCGAGCCGGACGCCGCCGGTCACCATTGCCGTCGGCTTCGAGCACCAGGGGTTCGATGAAGTGCGGCACGCCGAAACGGTGGCCCGTCATCTGGGGTGCGATTTCCATGCGCTGACCGCCAGTCCCCAGGTCGAAGACCTGCTGCCGAAGCTGGCGTGGCATTTCGACGAGCCCTTCGCGGACTCCTCCGCCGTGCCGACGTATTACGTGTCGAAGGCCGCGCGCGAGCTGGTCACGGTGGCGCTCTCTGGCGACGGCGGCGACGAGCTGTGGGCCGGCTATGCCCGTCATCGGGTCGAGCACTGGGAACAGCGGCTGCGCACCGCGCTCGGCCCGGCCACCCGCGCCGCCGGCTGGCTCGGGCAGGCCCTGCCGCTCTCGGTCAAGGGGGCGCGCTCGCTGCGTCACCTCGCCGCCGACCCCGACCAGGCCTACGCCTTCAAGCATGCCTACGGCATGTTCGAACCGGACGCGAAGGGGCGGCTCTATTCGAGCGACTTCCGGCGCGCCGTCAACGGCCACGACGCCTTCGCCTCGTTCCGCGACGCGTACCAGGCGTGCAAATCGAGCGACCCCCTCGACCGCTCGATGTACGTCGACGCCCGCACGTACATGATCGACGACGTGCTGACCAAGGTCGATCGAATGAGCATGGCCGTATCGCTCGAAGCGCGGGAGCCGCTGCTCGATCACAAGCTGCTCGAATTCGCCGCCCGCGTCCCGGCCTCGCTCAAGCTGAAGGACGGGCAGAGCAAGTACCTGCTCCGCCGCGTGCTCGAGAAGCGCGTGCCCCGCTCGATCATCGAACGCAAGAAGAGCGGCTTTGCCGCCCCGATTGGAGAATGGCTGCGCGGACCGCTGGCGCCGATGACCAACGAGCTGCTGCTCGACGGCCGGCTCCGGCAGCGCGGGATCTTCAACCACGCGGAAGTCACGCGGCTGTGGCAGGAGCATCGCAGCGGCCAGGGCGATCATCGGCATCGGCTGTGGCAGCTCATCATGCTCGAGCTCTGGTTCAGAGCGTTCATCGATAGCGCAGGCAAGCGGCAGGCGACGGCCGTCGGCGCGCAGGCGCCCGAGCCGCTCCACGCGTCGCTGTCGGCCTGAAAGGTTCACGGGATATGTGCGGGATTGCGGGAATCGTCGCCTCGGATCTGCTGAGCGCGGACGATCGTCAACGGATGCCGCGGATGCGTGATGTCATCGCGCATCGCGGGCCAGACGATGCGGGAGAGTTCCTGGACGATCGGGCGGCGCTCGGCCACCGGCGGCTGAGCATCGTCGATCTGGCGGCTGGCCATCAGCCGCTCTCGAACGAAGATGGCACGATCTGGATCGTCTTCAACGGCGAGATCTACAACCACGCCGACGTCCGGCCGGAGCTCGAAGCCGCCGGCCATGTCTACCGGACGCGCTCCGATACCGAGACCATCGTTCATGCCTACGAACAGTGGGGGGACGCGTGCGTCGAACATCTGCGCGGGATGTTCGCCTTCGCGATCTGGGATGCGCCGCGGCGGCGGCTGCTGCTCGCGCGCGATCGCCTGGGTGTCAAGCCGCTCTACTGGACCCAGGCCGGCGACCGGCTGCTGTTCGGCTCGGAGATCAAGTCGATTCTCGAAAGCGGCCTGGTTCGCGCTGTCGCAGACGAGGCGCGGCTGCCCGAGCTGTTGAGCACGCGCTACCTGTCGGGGGCCGAGACCCTGTTCAAGGGCATCCATCGGCTGCTGCCCGGACACACGCTGGTGTTCGAGCAGGAAGGGATCACGATCCGCGAGTACCTGGGACATTCCCACCGGGCGCGGCGACGAGCGGCTGGCGTCGCTGTCCGATCAGGACGCGGTGCGGCAGTTCCGTGAGCTGCTCGAACAGGCCGTGCGCATCCGGCTGATGGCGGACGTGCCGCTCGGGATGTTCCTGTCGGGCGGGCTCGACAGCAGCGCGATCGCGGCGCTGATGGCCGGCATGATCGACCGTCCGCTGCAGACCTTCTCGGTGGCGTTCAAAGACCGGGCGTTCAGCGAGCTCGACTACGCGCGTCAGGTGTCGACGGCGATCAAGGCGGACGCGCACGAGATCGTGATCGACGAGAACGATTTCTTCGGCGCGCTGCCGCGGCTGATCTGGCACGAGGACGAGCCGGTCGCGCACCCGTCGAGCGTGCCGTTGTATTTCGTGTCGGAGCTGGCTCGCAAGCACGTCAAGGTGGTGCTGACCGGCGAGGGCAGCGACGAGCTGCTCGCCGGCTACGGGAAATATCCGAGGGCACTGGTGAACTGGCGTGCGGCCGCGGCGTACGGCGTCCTGCCGCACCCGGTCCGCAGCTGGATTGCCGACACGATCGTGCCGCGGCTGCCGGCGAGCGTGCGGCGCTACGCCAGCCGCTCGTTCATGTCGATGGAACGCACGCCGGAGGCGATGTTCTTCGACAACTTCGCGGCCATCGGCCTGGCCCGTCAGCACGATCTGCTCACGGCCCGCTTCGCCGACAGCACGCCGGCCCAGCTCTACGGCCCATCCCGGCAGTACTTCGACGCGCCGAACGGCCGCAGCACCGTGCTGGATCGCCTGCTCTACACCGACCTCAAGACCTACCTGGTCGAGTTGTTGATGAAGCAGGACCAGATGAGCATGGCGGCGTCGATCGAGAGCCGGGTGCCGTTCCTCGATCACAAGCTAGTCGAATTCGCCGCGTCGCTACCGCCCCGGCTCAAGCTGCGCGGGTTCACCACCAAGTGGATTCTCCGTGAGGCGGTGAAGTCGATCGTCCCGCCCGAGATTCTGTCGCGGCCGAAGATGGGATTCCCGGTGCCGTTCGGGAACTGGATGCGCGGCCAGTGGAGCGCCGTCGCCCGCGACGTGCTGCTGGACCCGCGCAGCCGTCAGCGTGGCATCGTCGAGCCGGCCGCCGTCGAGCGGCTGATCGCGGCCCACGCGTCCGGCGCCGCCAACGGCTCGGACGCGATCTGGAGCCTCCTCAACCTCGAGCTCTGGTATCGCACCTTCATCGACGGAGACGGCGTCCAGACGCTGCCAGCCCTCGGCCCGGCCTCGACGCCGGCCGATCGACTGCAGGCGACTGCATAGGAGATCGCGAGCGTGAAGATCCTCTGGCTGAATGCCGGTCTGCTGCTGCCGCTCGACAAGGGCGGGAAGCTGCGGACATGGCACCTGATGCGCCACCTCGCGGCGCGGCACGACATCACCTATCTGTCGTTCACCGAACCGTCGGAGCGTGAGGACTACCGTACCGGCATGCGCGAAGTCTGCCGCCGCCTGGAGACCATTCCCCGGAGCGATCCCGCCAAGGGAACGCTCAGGTTCTACGCCGATGCGGCGCGTTATCTCGTCGATCCGGTTCCGTACGCCGTCGCCAAGTACCGGTCGCCGGCCTACGCCGCGCGGCTGGGGGAGCTGTTGCGAACCGAGGCCTTCGATGCGGTCGTCTGCGACTTCCTGCCGCCGCTCGTGAACATGCCGGCGACCCTGCCGTGTCCGACCATCCTCTTCACTCACAACGTCGAGGCTGAAATCTGGCGGCGGCACGTCGACACCGCCACCAATCCCGGATCGCGATACCTGCTTGGGCAACAGTGGCACCGCATGCTGCGCTTCGAGCGCGCGGCACTGAAGCGGTTCGACCTGGTGCTGGCGGTGTCCGAGGCAGACGGCGAGACGTTCGAGCGCCTCTACCCGGGTGCGCTGCAGTCACCGGTGCACGTGGTGAACACCGGGGTCGACACGCAGTATTTCGCGCCGCTCCCCGACGTGCCGTCTCGGCGCTCGCACATCGTCTTCACCGGCTCGATGGACTGGCTGCCGAACGAAGACGGGATGACCTACTTCGTCCGCGACATCCTGCCGCTGATCCGCCGCGCCGAGCCGGACGCGACGCTGAGCATCATCGGCCGCTCACCGACCCCAACGGTCCGCCGCCTCGCGGAAGAGCGGGGCGTCGAAGTCACCGGAAGCGTGGACGACGTGCGGCCACACATCGCGGCCGGCAGCGTCTACGTGGTGCCGCTGCGGATCGGTGGTGGCACACGGCTGAAAATCTTCGAGGCCATGGGCATGGCCAAGGCCATCGTGTCGACCACCATCGGCGCGGAGGGCCTGCCGGTCACCGACGGCACCGACATCGTGCTTGCCGACGACCCGGCCGCATTCGCGAACGCCGTGGTTGGACTGATCCAGGAAGACGAGCGCCGCCAGCGAATGGCGCAGGCGGCCCGGCGGCTGGTGGTCGAGCGGTACGACTGGTCCGCAGTCGCACAGGATTTCGAGGACGCGCTGGCGCGCGCGGAAAAGAGGGACAGTCACGTTTTCCAGACCGCAGCGCCGGAAAACGTGACTGTTCCCATCTAGGAGCATCTGACAATGAACGTTTCGGTGTTTGGTCTGGGGTATGTGGGCAGCGTCTCCGCGGCATCGTTCGCGGCGGACGGACACACGGTGGTCGGCGTCGACGTCAACGCCGACAAAGTCGCGAGCCTGAACGAGGGCCGCAGCCCGATTGTCGAGAAGGGACTCGACGAGCTGATCCGCGACAACGCGGCGAACGGCCGGCTGCGCGCCACGACGTCGACCAAGGAGGCGATCGACGCCACCGAGCTGTCGCTCATCTGCGTCGGGACGCCGAGCCGCCGCAATGGCAGCCTGGACCTCAGCTACCTGGAGCGGGTGTGCGAGCAGATCGGCGAGGCGCTCGCGGACAAGGACGACTACCACGTCGTGGTCGTGCGTAGCACCGTGCTGCCCGGCACGACCCACGGGGTGGTGATTCCCGCGCTCGAACGGACCTCGGGGAAGAAATACGGCGCCGGCTTCGGCGTCACGGTGAATCCGGAGTTCCTGCGGGAGGGCACCGCGATCAAGGACTTCCGCCAGCCGCCGATGACCCTGATCGGCCACAACTACAAGTCCGACGCCCAGCCGACCGAAGCGCTCTACACGAAGGTAGAGGCGGAGCTCGTCACCACCAGCATCCGGACCGCGGAGATGATCAAGTACGCGAGCAACACCTGGCATGCGCTGAAGGTCTGCTTCGCGAACGAGGTCGGCAATCTCTGCAAGCGCCTCGACATCGACAGCCACGAGGTGATGGACATCTTCTGCCGCGACGAGAAGCTGAACCTGTCGTCGTACTACATGAAGCCGGGATTCGCCTTCGGCGGTTCGTGCCTGCCCAAGGACGTGCGCGCGATGCAGTACCGCGCCAAGGAAGTCGATCTGGACATGCCGGTGATCCAGGCAATTCTCGGCAGCAACGATCTGCAGATCCGGCACGCCCTCGACATGGTGGTCGAAACCGGCCGCAAGCGGGTCGGCCTGCTCGGCTTCAGCTTCAAGGCCGGCACCGACGATCTGCGAGAGAGCCCGATCGTCATCCTCGCGGAGGCGCTGCTCGGCAAGGGCTACTCACTGTCGATCTACGACCGCAATGTGTCGATCGCGCGGCTCGTGGGGGCGAACAAGGAGTACATCAACAAGCAGATCCCGCACCTCTCGTCGCTGCTCAGCGATTCGCTGGACGAGGTGCTGGAGCAATCCGAGGTGATCGTGGTCGGCAACGGCTCGCCGGAGTTCGCCGAGGCGTTGAAGAAGACCCGCCCCGACCAGATCGTCATCGATCTGTTCAGGCTGAAGCTCGATCCGAAGGACATCCCGGCCCAGTACACCGGCATCTGCTGGTAGTCCGTGGTCCGTCATCCGTGGTCCGGGGTCCGTGGTCCGTCCGGAGTCAATCGAGCCAGCTGGGTTGAAGGCGCCGCAACCAGCCGCGCGCGCCGTCTTCTAGCCAGTGGCTTCGAGCGGCTCTGTAAGACTTCCGGGACTGCGGACCACGGACCACGGACTACGGACTCACCGAACTCCCAGAAACCGTCGCATCTCGGTCCAGATTCGGTCCACGCTGGCGGTGAGCTGGTGATCGTCGTCGAGCATGTGCAGCTCGACGTTGGGGCGGGCGTGCGCCCACTGCTCCACCGCCACCGGATCCACCGCGTCGTCTCTCCGCCCTTGGAACACCTGAATCGGCATGGCCAGCGCCGCGCCGGCGCAGTCGTAGCGCGTCGCGTCGGCGTAGAGCTCGTAGTGGACCGGCATCATCCGGCCATAGCCGTAGTGGAAGATGTCGAGCCGGTCGGTGCGCTTCCATTCGCTCGAGCCCCACACCGCCCAGGCTCTTCATCCTGTTTCCACCAAAGTCGAGCGCCGGCGCCAACAGGATCAGGCTGCGCACGCGCGCGGGACGCGCCAGGGCCGCCTGCACCGCGACGAACCCGCCGAGACTCGAGCCCATCAGCACCACCTGGTCCGCCGGACGCGAGTCGATGATGCGCAGGACCTGGTCGACCATCCGGGTGACGGTGAGGGTGGAGAAATCCGGTTGATTGAGATCGGGCGTCACACACTCGACGCCGGCGTCGAGAAATTTCCTGGCGAAGAACGTGGCCTTGGACGAGCGTGCAGACGAGGCGAAGCCGTGGAGGTAGAGGACGAACGTCACAGCTTGGTCTGGCAGCCGGGCCGGCACCGGCACGGAATCGATCCGACGCCGTCAGTGGAATAGTCGTAGGTGAGCTCGACGCCGGCCGGGATGTACTTCGCGGCGATGATCCAGATGGTATCGCCGATGATGCGGGTGTAGCAGTTGGGCGAACAGGAGTGGTTGATGTAGCGCGCGATGTTCCCGCCGACCGCCGCATCACGGACGTAGAGGCGATTGAGCTTGAAGCACCAGATGTGCCCTTTTTTCAGGTAGCGGGTCTCGCGCTCGAGGCTCTCCCTGTTCCTGATCTTCTCGCCGGCGTAGTGAATGACCCGCGTGTTCTTGGTAATCGGCTCGGTGGCGAACACCCCCCAGCCCTCAATCCTCGACTTCCGTCGCTCAATCATCGAGCACAAGGATATTTCACAATCGCGGGTTCGCGGTTCGCGGGCTCGCGGGTTCGCGCGGCTTCCAGTCAGGCGAAGCCTGCCGCGCGCGCCCGATGAGGGATTTCAGTTTAGGGATTAGCGATTAGGGATTCGAATCACCAGTATCTGACCCGCCCGGTGTCGACGTGCACGAAGTTCGAGGACGGATAGAACCCCACGCCTCCGAGCTTCAACGAGGCGGCGGCGGTGCGGAGGTGATCGAGCTTCACGCCCGGCACCCGGATATCCATCGCCTTGCCGACCATGTGCAAGCTCTGGGTCGCAACGCCGGTGTGGGACCCGCCGCGCTCGCGCAGCATGGAGTTGGTCTCCGGCGACCGGTAGCCGGAAATGACGTGGTACGGCTGATCCGTTTCCAGCGTGCCGTTGAGCTCGTGCAGCAGGTCGAACAGCTTCGGATCGATCGGCTTCTCCAAGTCGACCCGGAAGTCCCGGAGCAGATGGTTCAACTGGGTCAGCGCTTCCGGTTGATACACGCCATCACAGCAGTAGGCAATCTTCAGCCGCTCGCCGGTGTGGGTGTGGAAGAACGACAGCACCCGCTCAGGGCGCTTGCTCACTGCCGTGGCCGCCTGTGCCCGTCCAGGCACCAGGGCCGCTGCAGTGGCCGCCGCACCATAGCCAAGGAACGAGCGACGGTTGAACCGCTTCTGATCGTTCGGCTGAGCGAGCTCGGGCATCGTGAGCAATCCTCCGGCTGCTGAGCATCTGGGGATGCCCGCGCCAACCAACCTGCTTTATGGGTGCACGACTATTGGACCATCCACGACGCCTCGAATCAAGCACGACCGGAGCGGACAAAGTCAGCTCGACAGCACGTGAGACACTGATGCGGATGACAGTGAAGGATCTCCAGCAGCGCGTCGCGGCGCATCGCTGGTATCACAGCATCGATCTCGGCAGCGGCGTCGTCACACACGGCAGCGACGACACTCCGGTGCGGCTTGCCCAGCTGCAGCTCCCCGGCTCGCTCGCCGGCCAGACGGTGCTCGACATCGGGGCGTGGGACGGCTTCTTCTCGTTCGAGTGTGAACGCCGCGGTGCGGCCAGAGTGGTCGCGGCCGACTACTACTCGTGGCACGGCACCGGCTGGGGCACCAAGGCTGGATTCGAGCTCGCGCGTGAGGCGCTCGGATCGCGCGTCGAGGACGTCGACATCGACGTCATGGACATTGCCCCGGAGCACGTCGGCATGTTCGACGTCGTGCTGTTCCTCGGGGTCCTCTACCACCTGCGGCACCCGCTGCTGGCGCTCGAGAGGATTGCCGCGGTCACCCGCGGCACGCTGATTCTCGAGACGGTGGTCGACCTGGTCGGACTGGGCCGACCGGCGATGGCGTTCTATCCGGAGCGCGAGCTGAACGACGACCCCACTAACTGGTGGGGCCCGAACCAGGCCGCGGTCGTGAGCATGCTGAAAGACGTCGGGTTCGACGAGGTGCGGGTCGTGACGCCCACGCCGGGCGCCGCGTATCGCGGCGCGCGCGCCGTGTGGCATCGCGTGCGCGGCCGGAACGATCTCGCGGCCGCCTTCCGTCAGGATCGCGCGGTGTTCCACGCACGCAAGTCGACGACGTAGTCCCGAGCCGCACGCGCTCTACAAACATCCGATGTAGCGCAGACGCAGCAATTCTTGACACGCTCTGACGGCCCCGCGCTACACACCCTTGCTGCCGCGAAGTCGGATGATATAGTCGGTCGATGGAGGGAATCTTCACAGCGTGGGGCCGGATCCTTCGCGGATATCGTCCCGCACTGTCTGTCGAAATCACCCGCGAGTGTCCGTTGCGCTGCCCGGGCTGTTACGCCTACGGTGACGCGCATCTGGGCGGCGGAGTCACGCTGCGGCAAGTCAGCGACTACAAGGGCCAGGAGCTCATCGATCGGTTCATGGGACTGATCGACGAGCACAAACCCCTGCACGTATCGATCGTCGGCGGCGAGCCACTGGTCCGCTTTCGCGAGCTCAACGAGATTCTGCCGAAGCTGGCCGGACGCGGCATCTACACCCAGGTCGTGACCAGCGCGGTGCGCCCGGTGCCGAGCGAATGGGCCAGCATTCCGCGGCTGCAGATCGTCGTCTCGATTGACGGCCTGCAGCCCGAGCACGACGAGCGCCGCAAGCCGGCCACTTACGACCGGATCCTCAAGCACATCGCCGGACATCAGATCACGGTGCACTGCACGGTCACCCGTCAGCAGGTACAGCGCGACGGGTATCTCGACCAGTTCGTGCACTACTGGTCGGCGAACCCGCACACCCATCAGATCTGGATGAGCCTCTATACCCCGCAGATCGGCGAAATGTCGCCGGAGCGGCTCGAGCCGGAGGATCGGGAGCGCGTGGTCGCGGCCCTGATGACGCTCCGCACGAAGTATCCCAAACTGCGCATGCCGAGGGGCCTGATTCAGGTCTATCACGAGCCGCCGCAGAGTCCGGCGGAGTGCATCTTCGCGCAGACCACCACCTGCATTTCCGCCGACTTCGAGCGCCAGATCTCGCCATGCCAGTTCGGCGGATCGCCCGACTGCTCGAATTGCGGCTGCATCGCCTCGGCGGGCCTGGGCGCAGTCGGCCGGCACCGGCTGCCCGGCGGCCTGCGCGTCGGCGCGATCTTCGAGCGATCGCTGCAAATCGGACGCGCGGTTCGACGGTTCCGCGCGCCGGCGGCCAGTTGATATGATCCGCGGCGGACACAGCGTTCGAACCTGATATGGCCAATCTCGCGTCGTTCGACATCACCTCCGGGGTTGATCTGCAGGAAGTTGACAACGCAGTCAATCAGGCGAAGAAGGAAGTTGCACAGCGGTACGACTTCAAAGGCTCGCGTGCCGCCGTCGATCTGAATCGCGGCGAGAACACCATCACCCTGGTCGCCGACGACGACTTCAAGCTGAACGCGCTGTGGGAAATCCTGCAGGGCCGGCTGGTGCGTCGCGGGGTACCCACCAAGAATCTGACTCCGGGGGAAATCGAGCGTGCGGCCAACGACACCGTGCGCCGCGTGATCTCCCTGCAACAGGGCATCCCCACCGATGCCGCGAAGGCGATCGTCCAGTTCCTCAAGGACCGCAAGATGAAGAAGGTACAGGCGGCGATTCAGGCCGATCAGGTCCGGATCTCGTCGGCCTCGAAGGACGAACTGCAGGAAGCGATGCGCGTGCTGCGGGAACACGACTTCGGCGTGGCGCTCCAGTTCGGCAACTATCGCAGCTGATGGGCATCCGCCGCACCGTCGCCGCCTCCGCATCCGCCCTGGTTCCGGCGCTCTGGGCACTTTCGGTCCTGGCAGCCGGTGGCGGGCAGGACAAGCCGCGCGTCAACGCGGATGCGGCGCTGAGCGTCGAATTCCTGAAAGGCGTCCAGGCCTACGTCGATCTGCACAAGAAGCTCGAAGCCACGTTGCCGGCCCGCCCCGAGAAAGCGACCCCGGCCCAGGTGGAGGCGTACGAGACGGCGCTGGCGAAGCTGATCGTCCAGGCGCGATCCCAGGCGAAGCAGGGAGACATTTTCCCGCAGCCGGTTCGTGCCTACTTCCGCCGCCAGATTACCCGCGCGCTGGCCGGCCCGGAGGGTCGGGCCATCAGGCAGTCGCTCACCGAGGAGAACCCGGCCCGGGTGCAGTTGCGAGTCAACAGTCGCTTCCCTGACGGCATTCCGCTGACCACGATGCCACCGGAGATTCTGGGCGCGCTGCCCAAGCTGCCTGAGCACCTCGAGTATCGCTTCATCGGCAAGCGGCTCGTGCTGCTCGATCTCCACGCGCAGCTGGTCGTCGACTATATCGACGGGGCGCTGTCGTAGCGGATCGCCGCCAGCCGATGAACACATCGAGACAGCAGCCAGGGGTCGCCCTCATCGTTTGCATCGCGGCCGCGGTGTGCCTGTCGAGCGCGCCGCCGGGCGCGCGTCCCGCCGCGATCCCGCTACAGCAGGCCGTACCGGCCGCGAAGCCGGCTGCCGCGCCGCTGCCGCTGACGCTCCCCAATAAGGACGGCGCCCTCAAGTTCGGCGTGATGGGCGACTTCGGCAACGGCAAGCGCGAACAGTACCTGCTCGGCGATCAGATGGAGCGTGTGCGATCGCAGTTTCCATTCGAGCTGATGCTCACCGTCGGCGACAACCTCTACGGCGGGCAGCGGCCGAACGACTTCGTCAAGAAGTTCGAGGCCCCCTACAAGGCGCTGCTCAGCGCCGGCGTGAAATTCTACGCCTCGCTCGGCAACCACGACTCGCGCCAGCAAGCCTCGTACGCGCTGTTCAACATGGACGGCAAGACCTACTACACCTTCAAAGCGCCAAAGCAGGACGTCCGCTTCTTCGCGCTCGAATCCTCGTATCTGGATCCCGCGCAGCTGCAGTGGCTCGAACGTGAGCTGGATAATTCGAGCGAAGACTGGAAGATCCCGTACTTCCACCACCCGCTCTATTCGTCAGGCGACCGGCACGGGTCGGACCTCTCGAAGCGCAAGGTGCTGGAACCGCTGTTCCTCAAGCACGGCGTGACGGTCGTGTTCGCGGGACACGACCACGTGTACGAGCGGGTCGCGCCGCAGCAGGGCATCACCCATTTCGTCGTGGGATCGAGCGGCCAGCTGCGGAAGGGCAATCTCGATCGCACCACCGGCTTCACGGCATTCGCCAATGCGACCGAGCAGGCGTTCCTGGTCGCGGAAATCTCCGGCGACGAGCTCCACTTCAACGTGGTCTCGCGCTCCGGGAAAGTGATCGATTCGGGGATGATCGCGCGGCGGAAGCCGCAGTAGGGGAATCTTCCGGCGTCAGGCGGAAGGCACAGTCGCCTTCTCGCCTTTTTCAGCCTTCTCGCCCTTGCCGTTCTCGGCGGCGGCGCTCTTCACTTCGGCCTTGGTCAGCGTCTTCTCCCAGTCGGCCTCGAAGACTTCCTGGATGCGCTTGGCGATCGCCGTCTCGCCGACGATGATGCCGAGCTCGCGACGGCTATCAAGTTCCAGCTTGCGGAGGCTCTGACTGCCGACGAACGCTGAGGTCCCGTCGCGCACGATGGCCCGAACGTGGAGCCGGGGCGAGGGCATCTTGCGCGCCTCCAATCCTTCGGCGTTCTTAGCGACTTTTCCGAGCACCCGAATCTCGACGCCGTCCTTGGCCCGCGCCTGGAGCGCCTTCAGCATCGCGCGATCGCTGATTTTGGCGTCATAGATCAGCAGCTGTTTCTTCGCTCCCTCGATGAACTCTTTGAGCAGCTTCCGCGAGCTCTCCGGGCTGACGACGAGGCGGTCGAAGTTGCAGGCATACGGCTGCCGCGTGCTGTCGGCGTCGAAGAGCGAGGTGGCTTCCTTCAGCAGTTTCGGATCCTTGGCCACGATGCCGAAGCTGCGGCTTTTGTCGATGTCGAGCTTGGTGAAGTTGAACCCCAGCACGTAGAGCTCGTCGTCGATCACCATCATCTTGCCGTGATACCGCAGCAGATCCCCGGCGGTCCTCGCGACGATGACCCCGGCGGCCAGCATTTTCAGCTCGAGCTTGCGCAGACCCTTCTCGCCGCCGCGGTTGGTGTGGGCGATCAACGCCCGCACCACGACACCACGCGCGACCGCCGCTTCCAGGGCCTTCTCGAGGTCGGCGCGGTCGAACCGGAAAATCAGGATGTCGATCTTGGTCTTGGCATGACGCACGGCCTGAAGGATTGGGGTCAGGCCATCGTCCGGCTGGATGATCAGATTCACGTCGGTGAGGACATCGGGTTATTTGTTCTTGGACTTCTTGTCGGTCCAGTCGACGGCGGCGTGGCCCTCGGGATCCAACTTGAGGATGGCGTTCGAGACCCGGTCGGTCCGAAGCTCGAGCGGCACCTGCACATCGTAACAGACCTCTTCATCGGACGAGGTGCGCAGCTCGAACTTGAGGCGGTAGCGCCGCAGGATCTCTTCGATCTTCGGACGCATCGCGTCGGTGTCCTTGCCGGCCTTGATCTTGAGATCGAATCGTTTCATGCCTTCCTCGAACGATTCGATGACCCACAAGGCGGCGACCAGGAACACCGTGGAGAAGACGCCCAGGGCGTACAGACCGACCCCTGCCGCCAGCCCGACCGCCAGGGCGCACAACATGACCACGGCGTCCTTGGGGTCGTCGATCTTCGAGCGGTAGCGAATCAGGTTGGCGGCGCCGACGATGCCGAACGCGCGCGCGAGGCTCGCGCCCACCACCAGCATGATCACGGCGCCAACCACGGCCAGGATGATCTGCGTCTGGACCACCGCCGGATCGCGCCGCGGCGTGCCCCGCCGGCGAGGCCGGAGCGCCAGCGCGGCGCCGAGCGCGGCCGCCAGCGGCAGCCGAATCATCGCGTCGTCGATCTCGTGGAGCGGATGAGGGGGGTGGTTGTCGGTGTCGGCGCTGAGGGCTGGCTCCGGCTGCTGGCTCGCCTGGACCGGATTCGGGGCCTGGGCGAGGAGCGTGAGGGGCCACGCCACCGTCAGCAACAGGACGGCGGACAGCGCAAGGGCGCAGCGGACACGGCGACGATCGGTCATGCAGGTCAATCCTTCAGCTGAAGGCCTTCGGCGATTTTCTGCTCGAGCCGGCGAATGAAACGATCGGCAGTGGCTTTCGGATAGCCGGCGGCGCGAAACGCGTCTTGCAGCTGATCGTCGGTGAGCGCGCTGAGGCGCTGACAGGCCCAGCGCACGTCGGCCGGGGAAATCCGCTCGAACAGCGCCTTGTGGCGGCCGCGGTAGTCGAACCGCACGTATCCGCCTTCGACGCCAGTGATGAACCTGGTGTCATCGAACACATCCGGATCGCCGCGCGGCGGATCGAGCGCGCCGGTGCGGCCGAACGTCTGACCGAGATCGCGCGCGACGTACCAGCGCCGCGCCCCTTCGACCGGTTCAGTGAGGTTGTAGAGCGCGTTCTGCAGGTCCTTCAGATCGGAATTCCCGAGCATGGCCTGGACGGTCAGCAGCCCATTCAACTGGCGGGTTCCGACGAAGGGGTTGGTGTAGTACGACCAGGTGCCGTCGGACTCGAGCCCGTGGAACGCCGGCGTCCGCTCGCGAAAGCGGGCGGGCAGCTGCGGGTTCGGCGAGGCCGCCTTGGCGGCCTTCCATTCGCGAAGGTAATACACCGGCGGCTGATGGTAGCCGATCCCCCACAGGATTCTCGACGCCACCACTTCGGTCGACGCCTCCGGTGGGAACTTCGCGCTCCACTCCCGGCCTTGTGGGTCCTTGACGGTATAGCCGCGGCTGAAGCCGCCGCGCTTCATCTCGATGACGGTGTAGGTCGCCGCGGGATCGGGCGCGAGCGCCTGACCGCCAACGCCCCGATACAGATCGCGAGTGCGCTCGGGCTCGGCCCAGAGCTCCGCGATTTGCGCCGGAGTCGGCGGTCCCTTGAGCGTCGACTGAATCGTGGGCCGGCGGCACGCCGGTGTCAGCAGGAGTGCCACGCCGAGGACGCAGATGGGGCCAAAGGCAACTGGCCCAGGAAAACCCTTCCGCACGCTAAGCGCTCCTCTCCGACAGGCCAACTCTACCACTCGCTTAGCTCTGCCCCATCCACATCCGGCACCTGTGCAAGCAGCGGGCCACCGACCTCAGCTAAAAGGACGGGCGATGCACCTGGTCAACGGAAGTCATGCGACTGCGGCTCCGGGCCGTCACCAGCGAGCGAGATCATGCGCTCTGCCTTGACCGATGTGACTCCCTCCTGAATTTGCAGAATGCCTTCGACCATCAGATAGGGGGCGTTGACGATGGTGGCGCGGTCCTCACCGAAGAGGTCGGGACGGACGATGATGTTGGCGATGCCGGTTTCATCTTCCAAGGTGAGAAAGACGAATCCCTTGGCAGTGCCCGGACGCTGCCGCGTGATGACCGCGCCGGCAACCCGTACCCGGCGGCCATTCTTGCCGCGGGGCAGATCGATGGCGCGAAGCACCCCACGCATCGCCAGCTCCATCCGGCGGAACGCGAGCGGGTGCGGCCCGATGGTCAGGCTGGAGCCGGAGTAATCCGACATCAGCCGCTGCGACGGCGTCATCGCCGGCAGCGGCGATCGGCCGGCACCGCCGTGCGTGGGCATGCTGTCGTCGACGTCCTGTCCTCTGAACAACTCCCCCGCCGGCCGCGCCGCGCGCTCGATCTGCCACAACGCGCTGCGGCGATCGTGGCCAAACGCATTCAACGCGCCAATCTCGGCGAGCGTCGCCAACTCATCGTGTCTGACACCCGTGCGCGTGATGAGATCTTCGATCGACGCGAACCGCGGAGTCACCGGTTCGCGGTTCGCAGCGTCGCCGTCCGCGGTCCGCGGTCCGTGGTCCGCGGTCCGCATCCGGGGTAATTCCGAAGTCGTAGCCACGTCTGAGCGCTTGTCACTCCACCCATATGCGCAGATGTTGCAGAACCGTCCGCCTTCTTGCGTATCCTCGAGCATCGACTGATCGTCGTTGCCGCACTTCGGACAGCGCCCCGGCTGCCCTGCGAATTCCACCTCGTTCTGACTAGTTGCCCCCAGCGGACTGCGGACCGCGGACCGCGGACCACGGATCGCGGACTTCGGATTGCGGGCCTGGGCGATAGCGCGGCCCGCTTCGTGTCGAAGTCCGTTGACATACATCAGTCCGAGCCTGACCCGTCCATCCGGCTCGACCCGGCACTCCCAATCCGAGATCTGCACATCGATCGGCGCGAAGCGGACCCCGTGGCGCTGCGCGTCCTTCACCAGCGTCGCGGGATGGTAGAACCCCATCGGCTGGTTGTTCAGGATGGAGGTGAAGAACGCCGCCGGGTAGTGGGCTTTGAGATAGGCGCTGGCGTAGACCAGCAGCGCGAAGCTCGCGGCGTGCGACTCGGGAAATCCGTACAGCGCGAACGACGTGATCGAGCGAATGATCTCCTCGGCCGCCGCACCGGTGATGCCCTGCTTGTCCATCCCCGCCCGCAGCTTGCCTTCCACCTGCGCCATCCGCTTTTCGGATCGTTTGAACCCGAAGGCCCGCCGCAGCTCTTCGGCTTCGCCGCCGGAAAATCCCGCCGCGACCATCGCCATGCGCAGCAGCTGCTCCTGAAACAACGGCACCCCGAGCGTGCGCTGGAGGATCGGCTGCAGCGACGGATGCGGATACACCACCGGCTCGGCGCCCCGCCGCCGCTTCAGGTACGGGTGCACCATCTGCCCCACGATCGGTCCCGGCCGGATGATCGCCACCTCGACCACGATGTCGTAGAAACACACCGGACGCAGCCGCGGCAGCGTAGCCATCTGCGCGCGCGACTCGACCTGGAAGATCCCGACCGTGTCGGCCTCCTGCAACATGCGATAGACCGCCGGATCGTCTGGCGGAAGGTGGGCCAGGTCCACTTCCGCTGGTCCGCAGTCCGCGGTCCGCGATCCGCGATCCGCAGTCTGCGGTCGGGGGTCCGGAAGATCGGGCCTTGCTGAATCCGCTACGCCGGTCGAATCTGCCCCGATCTCTTCGCGGACCGCGGACCGCGGACTGCGGATCGCGGGGGGGGTATTCACCAATTCGAGCGCGTCCTGAATCACCGCCATCATGCCGAGCCCGAGCAGGTCGACCTTGATCAGGCCCATGTCGGCGCAGTCGTCCTTGTCCCATTGCACGACCACGCGATCCGGCATGCTCGCGTTCTCGAGCGGAACGACGTCGTCCAGGCGGCCGTGCGAGATCACCATGCCGCCGGAATGCTGGCCGAGATGACGCGGGAGATCCTGGATGCGCTGCCACAACTGGCCGAACAGCTGCACCGTGGCGTGATGCACGTCGATGCCGACCTCGCGCAGGTTGCGATCGAGCGTGTCCTTCGGATCGACCCACTCGAAGTGATTCATCACCTTGGCCAGGCGATCGACCTGCTCGGCTTCGAGCGAGAGGACCTTGCCCACTTCCCGCGCGGCGCTCCGGCCGCGATAGGTGATCACGTTGGCGGTCATCGCGATCCGCGGCCCCTCGCCGCTGCCGCGGCTCCCGTACTTCGCGTACAGGTGCTGAATCACCTGCTCGCGGCGATCGCCGCTCGGCAGATCGAGATCGATGTCCGGCCACTCGCCCCGCTCCTCGGACAGGAATCGCTCGAACAGCAGATCCATGCCGATCGGATCGACCGCGGTGATCCCCAGGCTGTAACAGACCGCGCTGTTCGCGGCCGACCCGCGCCCCTGGACGAGAATGTCGTGCTGCCGGCAGTAATTCACGATGTCCCAGACGATCAGGAAGTAGCCGGGGAGCTCGAGCTTGTCGATCAGATCGAGCTCGCGTTCGATCTGCCGGCGGGCACGGTCGTCGTAGGGCCGATAGCGCTCCCGCGCACCGACCTGGGTAATCTTCCGCAGAAACGACCCCATGGTCTCGCCCGGCGGGACCGGGTACTCGGGAAAGCGATAGCCGAGATCGGTCATCGAGTAGCCCAGCCGGGCCGCGAGCTCGCCGGTCTCCGCGATCGCGCGCGGATCATCCGCGAACAGCCGGGCCATCGCCTCCGGGGACTTCAGGTAGCGCTCGGCGTTGCAGGTCAGACGCCGGCCCGCGTGCTCGAGCGTGGTCTTGTGGCGGATACAGGTGAGGACGTCGTACAACGCGCGATCCGACGGCTCCGCGAAGCGGACGCCGTTGGTGGCGATCACCGGCAGATGAAACGCCGCGGCCAGCTCGCGCAGAACCTGGTTGTCCCATTCCTGCTCGCGCAGGAGGTGCCGCTGCACCTCGACGTACACCTGCGACGCGCCGAAGGTGCCGACGATGCGATCGACCAGTCCGGCGACCCCGAATCGCGCCCCGTTGATCGCGGTGCGGCCCGCCAACGCCACCAACCCTCCGGTGTGGCCGTCGAGGTCGTCGAACGTGAGCGCACCCTCACCTTTCGCCGCCCGCAGCTTCATGACCGTCACCAGGCGGCACAGATTGCGGTACCCGTGCCGCGACTCGATCAGAACGGGCAGCGTGAACAACCGCTCTTCACGCGGTGACGGCGAGGCGGCGCGGGTGCGGCGCTCCGCGGCACTGCCGCGGAGCGGAGCTTCGCGCGATCCGCTGGCAACCGTCAGCTCCGCGCCGATGATCGCCTTGATGCCGGCGCGGCTGGCGGCCAGGTGAAATCGCGGCGCGCCATAGATGCCGTCCCGATCGAGCAGCGCCAGCGCCGGAGACCCCAGCGAGACCGCGCGGTCGACGAGCGCCTCCGGCAGCGAGGCGCCGTCGAGAAACGAAAATGCCGAAGAGGCGTGAAGCTCGATGTAGGTCACTGACGCGTGTCAAGGGAGAAGGGAAAAGGGAGAAGGGAGAACCTGCTGTTGGACCCCTACGACTCGGAACTTCTTTGCTTCCACTTTTCCCTTCTCCCTTTCCCTCGTCCCTTCTCCCTTGATACGCGCGCGTCAGCGTCAGATGCGCGCGCTAGTCATACACCCCGTCGGCAAACCAGTGCCCGGTGTCCCGATCCTGGAACAGCCGGCAGACCGCACCCCCTTCGAGCGCGACATCCCATTCGTCGCGATCCCAGCGATGCGATTCCCACCATCCGCCCGAGGTCCGCCACGGACCGGCCGCGTCCTGCACGACCCCGCCCGGCATGCCGCGCCGATCGATCGCCACCTGCGCCGGGCGGCCCGCCGCGACCGCGACGCGAACCGCCACCGGCGGCCGGTAGCGGCGCAGCACCAGCGGCTGTCGACCATCAGCACCGCCGACCTGCTGCGCCGTAGCCCCCGGGCGCAAGGCCAGGGGCGAAGGCGAATCCTCGAACGCGGCCGGCGCCAACCGCCAACCGTCGGGCTGATGGCTGTCGAGGAGCTGCGGCGAGCCGCAGCGGGTGTCGCCGACGAGCGCGCCGAGGCGGGCCATGAGCGTGGCCAGGGTTTCCGGCGACGGCACCGGACGCTCGAGCAGCGAGTACTGCACCACCCGTCCCGGCGCCGGATCGATCTCGATGGTGACCACGTCGATGGCCGCGGCGGGGGGATGCGACTCGAGATCGAGCAGCAGCAGCGTGCGCAGCACCCGCGGATCGCGCATCGGCACCGGCAGCGCGAGCGTGCGGAGATGCGTGGTCCGATCGGTGAGGCGCAGTCTCGAATGCAGGGCGATCCCCCCGCGGTCGGCGCGTTCGAGCGCGGCGGCCAGCGGATCGAGCAGCCGCGCGAAGACGAACGACAGCGGCTCGAGCGTGTCGATCGGCCATTCGAGCTCGCAGGACTCGAGGAACCGGCGGACCGCCGGATCGGGCACGAGCGGCCGGACATCCTGACCGCGCGCGAGCCGCTGGAGCGCGATGCCGTCAGCGCCGAGGCGCGCCGACAGCGCGGCCGCCGGCAACGCCGCGAGCTCGCCAACCGTGGTGAGCCCCCAGCGACGCAGCACCTCGAAACTGCGCAGCGGCCGCGGTCGTATCGACACCGCCTCCCGATCCCCGGCCAGCTGCTGAAGCACGGTGAGCGGCACGTCGCGCAACGCGATCGCCGGTTCCCCCACCGCCACTTGCACACCCTCGCAGGTTCGGGCCAGGAGCAGCGCCGTCGTCTGAGAAGCGGCGACCCCTACATGGGTGGCTCCGGCACCGGCCAGGTGCTCGGCAATCGATTCGGCCCCACCGAAGAGCCGCTGCAGCCCGGAGACGTCGAGGACGACGGTCCCGCCCGGATGACGTTCAATCCGCGGCGAGAAATCCTGCGCGATCGTGACCAGGCGCTCGATCGATGGACCACGATCGGGATCGTGCAGGGCGGCATACAGCTCGCGCGGCGCGGTGCCGTCGACGCCGGGGTCTGACTCGTCCGCCGTAGCTTTAGCGAAGGTCGGAAGACCCCGGCGATCTGGCAGGCGGAGCTTCCTCTTGTGCGTGGCTTCAGCCCACGCCGAGGCAGGACCGCCGCCACCGAGGAGAGCACGTCATTCGGCAGGACATCCGGAATGGACGGAGTGAGATCGTCGTACGACGGGATCGACACGTCGCACCTCAGCGTTGGGCCGCGCGGGCTGAGACGATCCGCGGGCGGAGCGTCAGGCCGCGCAGGCGGCGATCGCGCGCGGTGGTACCCGTCCACTCTTCAGCACTGCGCACTGGCGATCGATCGAGCGCCACCGTGACCCCGCCCGGACTCCGGGCGACATGGTCGGACGCGAGCAGCACGGCAACGGTGGGGCTCCCTTCGATCGTGCGCGCGATCCGCATCCACGTCGTATGCGGAAACTGGCGCAGCGCGGGACCGGCGGCATCCGCGAGATCGAGGGCGACCACTCCGAATCCGCCCGCCTGCAAGACCAGATGCATCGCCTTCAGCGCGCGATCGGCGTGACCGGCTTCCCGAATCCAGAGCAGACGGGTGAGATCGAGGCCGGCGGCGCGGGCCGACAGCGGGTCGAAGCGATCGTGGGTATCGATCAGCGCGACCACTTCGCCGCGCGCCGCCGCGGCCATGGCCATGCTGACGAACACGGTGGACCGCCCCGACGAGCGTGATCCGATCACTTCCGAGAGATGGCCCCGCCGCAGGCCGCCGCCAAGCGCGGCATCGACGGCCGGCGATCCGGTCGGCGCGACCCGGTCGTCGTCGGCCTCGCGCCAGGCCGCGGCGGAGGTCAGGGTCACGTCGAGCTTCCGCGCCCTCAACAACGATTCAATCTCTGCCCGGGCCGCCAGCATTCGCCTTATCTTCGCCTCGCGAAGGAGTATAGGCGCGTCGTTTCGCGGGATCAACCTATTAAGATGATGAGGCTTGCCCCTACAGCGGATTCTCCGCCGCACCCTCGCGGCGTTCAGTTATCGCGACTTCCGGCTGCTCTGGTTCGGTGCCTTTACCTCGACCGTAGGCACCTGGATGCAGAAGCTCGCGCAGAGCTGGCTGATCTTCGAGCTCACCAAATCGGCGTTCTATCTGGGCCTGGACGACTTCCTGGGCCAGCTGCCGATTCTGCTGCTCACGCTGATCGGCGGGGTCATCGCGGATCGGCACGATCGCCGGCGGCTGCTGCTCTCTTCGCAGTACGTCCAGATGGCGACCGCGCTGACGCTGGCGGCGCTCGTCTACTGGGGACGGGTCGAAATCTGGCACATCCTCGCGCTGTCGTTCATCGCCGGCCTCGCCCAGGCATTCGGCGGCCCGGCCTATCAGTCGCTGGTCCCGACGCTCGTCGAAAAGAAGGACCTTCCCAACGCCATCGCGCTGAACTCGATTCAGTTCAACCTCGCGCGTGTCTTCGGGCCGCTGCTCGCCGGCGTGACGCTCGCCGCGTTCGGCACGGCGCTGTGCTTCGTCTTGAACGGCGTGTCGTTCCTCGTCGTGATCATGGCGCTGCTGGCGCTGAGCATCAAACACATCCCGACGACGGATCGGAAGCCGATCCTGCACGACCTCAAAGGCGGCCTCGCCTATGTGCGCGGCCAGCCGGCGATCGTGGCGCTCACCATCCTGGCGTTCCTCACCACGTTTCTCGGGCTGCCGCTGCTCACCTTTCTGCCGATCTTCGCGCGCGACATCTTCCACGGCGACGTCGGCCGCTACAGCGTGATGATGTCGTTCTCCGGCGCCGGGGCGGTCGTCGGCGCGCTGGTGGTGGCGTGGCTGGGACGGTTCAAGCACATGGGGCTGACGCTGCTGCTGGTCCAGCTCGCGTTCGGCGTCCTGGTGACCGCCTTCGCCCTGTCGCGCACCCTCTGGCTCAGTTATCTGCTGCTCTTCCTGGACGGCGCGGCGCTGCTGGTGGTGTTCTCGATGACCGCGTCGCTGGTGCAGTTGATCGTCCCCGATCATCTGCGCGGCCGCGTGGTCAGCATCTACATGGTGGCGTTCCGCGGCGGGATGCCGCTCGGCAGCCTGTGGGGCGGCTATGCCGCATCGCTCAGCTCCGCGCCGTACGTGCTGGCCATCAACGGCGTGCTGGTGACGGTGGTGGCGCTGTATTTCCTGGTCCGGAGTCACGGGGTCAGAGAGCTGTGAATCTTCTCCGCGGTCCGCGGGTTCGCGGGTTCGCGCGCTTGTCCACGAGCGCTGCCTGGGGGCCCCTCGTAGGACAGCCGCTTGTCCACGGACGCTTCGCTTAGCGCATTCGCGCTGACACGACGACACGACGTAAACCTTTGTGAGTCTCTTCGACGGACTGTGTGCCCGATGGCGGCGACCGCGCCGCAGGCGCCGTGAGGGCGGGCGTCGCCGCCAACGGGAAGAGTGCTACGCTCAATCCGTGGTCCGGCTGCTGTCTACCTGTCTCGCGGCGTCACTGCTCGCCACCGCACAGCCGCACGCCCAATTCGCACCTGCCGATCCTTCACGGACCGAGACCAAGCATCTGACGATCACGACTTCGACCAGTGCGGCACCGGCCGCGGCCGGTGGAAAACTCTCGCTCTACGCCGAGGTCGCGCCGAAGCCGAAGATGCACGTCTACTCACCCGATCAGACCGATTACATTCCGATCGCGCTCACCATCGAGGCGGGGCCGTCGTTCCGCCTGCAACCGATTCGATATCCAGCCGCGGAGTCGTTCTTCTTCGCGCCGTTGAACGAGACGCAGCGCGTCTACAGCAAACCATTCCGCATCGAGCAGCCCATCATCGTGGGGCGGGACGCCCCGGCCTCGCTCGTCGTCAAGGGCACGATTCGGTACCAGGCGTGTGACGACGCGATCTGCTATCTGCCGCAGACGATCCCGGTGACGTGGAAGGTGGCGGTGAAGGGCGGGCGCTAGGCCGTCGCGATCCAGAACGCGCCGAGCACGATCGAGGTGACCGCCATCAGCAGCGCGGCGGCGCGACCGAGCCTGACCGCGGTCGCGGCTGACAGCAGTCTCGCGAACGCGACCCCGAACAGCGACATCGACAGCAGGATCCCCGCGCCAAACACCACGATCAGCGTCAGGAGCGTGACGAGCGGCATCTCGCCGACGTGCGTGCCGAACGGCGTCAGCGCGGTCAGCGCGCGGATGCTGCTCAGCGCGAACGCGGCGCCGACCACCGTCGGCAGATGGGAGTGCGTGGATGCCAGCGGATGGCGGTCGGGATGGCCGACGTGGAGATGCCAATGCGGCGCCGCCGCCGTGCCGTGCCGATGCGAATGCCCGTAGACGCGTCCGGCCCACACGCCCCAGATCCCGGCCCCGCCCAGCCCGATCAGCATGATCCCTCCGACGATCTCGCTGGTGCGCTCGAACATCAGCGGCAGCGACCATCCGAGCGCCAGCAGCGCGCCCGCTCCCACCGCCAGCAGCACCGCATGGCCACACGCGAATCGGAAGGCAATCGCCAGCGCGCGCGTCCGCTGCACGGCGGCGGTCTCCGCGGAGCTGTTGACCGACAGCGCGGCAATCGCCATCAGATGATCGGCGCCGAGGCCGTGAAGGAACCCGAAGAAGAGAGCGGAAGCGACGAGAATCACGTGCAGGCGATTGTATCAGTCCGCTCTCCGCCGCTTGGCGGAGGCGGGGCTTGGCGCCGAAACCAAAAGCCCCGCGGGACGAATCCCGCGGGGCTTTCCCACCTCCGGCGTCGACGTTAGAACCTGAAGCTGACGCCCACGCGGATCGAACGCGCCGTCTGGAACGAGCTGGCCTGCAGGAACCGCGGATCGCGGCGGATGTTCGGCTGCGCCGCGAGCAGGGCGTTCATGTCGAACCCGGCGAAGAACGCCTGGTCCGAGATGATGACGTTGTCGCGGGTCAGGTTGCGGAACACGTCGGTCGTCTCATCCTGATCGAACAGGTTCTCGATGTTCAATATCACCTGCGCGCGGGTGTTGCCGGGCAGCGGCAGATCCTGCGTCAATTGCAGGTTGGTCTGCGTGAAGATCGGGGTGCGGCCGTCGGTCAGCCGGCCGTCGAAGAACACGGGCAGGCTGCTCTGCATGTTGGTGACACGGCTGATCGGGATACCACTCGCGGCACGGAACGTCAGGCCGAGGCCGGTGCGGCTCGGGAGCTGGTGGTAACCGTAGAACTTGAACTGGTGCGGCCGGTCGGTATTCAGCTTGCCGAACAGCGGCTCACCGTTGCCATCGAACGCCATGATCAGGCCGTCGAACAGACGGGTGACGTTCGGTGAGGTGCGTGCATTCTCGTCCGAGCTCGCCAACCCCGGGTAGTTGCCATAGAGGCGGCTGAGCGTGTAGCTGACATCCGCGAACCAGTTGTTCGAGAACCGTTTGGTCGCGGTCAGCTCGAGCGCATCGTAGTCGCGCTGCAGCTTCGGCAGCGCCGGGCAGGTCGGGCACTCGTCGGCGAGGATGAAGGTCGCAGCTCCTTCACCGGGGTTGGAGATGTAGAACACTTCGCCGATCCCCGGCACCAGCACGCCGACGTCCTCGATGCTGCGATCGAGCTGCTTGTGCACGTAGCGCGCGCCGACCGAGATCCGTGACGTCAGCTCGTGCGCAACGCCCACCACCGCTTCCTGTGTCCGCATCGGCTTGAGATCGGGGTCGATCGCGCCGCACTCCGGACAGGCCGGATCGTTCGACGGGATCCGGAAGTTCACCGACTCGAGGAACCGGCCTGGGAAGTTGCCGCCCTGGCCGATCGAGAGGTAGTCGAGCGTGTCGAGGGTGTAGTACTGCTCGACCCACTTGTCGCCGCCGAACGCGCCGCGCGGCAGCTCCAGCTTCATGATGTCGTAGAAGACCCCCCAGCTGGCGTAGGCCTTCCACTTGCCGTCCCCCTTGAGGTCGTAGGCGAAGCCCGCGCGCGGCGCGAACTTGTCGGCGAAGCTGAACTTGATGCCGCTCAGCCCCTCGACGTAGGACGGGATGTCTTCCCTCTCGGTCCGGACGCCGAGGTTCAGGGTCAGCCGGTTGTTGACGCTCCAGTCGTCCTGGAAGAACAGACCGAGGTTGTTGACCTTGACGTCGCCGATGGTGCCGAACTGGCGCCATGAGTAGTAGCCGAAGGTCCCGCGCTCGCTGCGACCGTCGAGCGTCGAACGCGAGGCGTTCCAGTTGAAGGTGATGTGCGGCGCCTGTTCCGCGCTGAACACATCGTTGCGGATGCGGCTGAACTGCACGCCGGTCTTGAACGCGTGCCGGCCGGCGAAGTTGCCGAAGAACGACGCGTCGGCGCTCAGGCCGAGGCGCTGATAGAGATCCTTGACGCTGGCGCTGTTGGTGAGCACCGAGTTGTAGCCTTGCGGCTGCACGTTGGTCGCGCCGGGGAAGACGCCGTTCGATCCGCTGAACGTGATCCAGATGTCCGAGGGCACGCCGATGTCCTGGCTGTTGTAGCTCAGCCAGTTGGCTTTCGCGTTCAGGTACAGTCCGTTGTTCACGACATAGTCGACCGTCCCGTTGGTGCTCAGATTGGGGCGATGGTCGCCGAGTCCGGCGAAGTTGGTGGCGAAGTTGCTCGAACCGTCCTTGGCCGGCAACCGTCCCGACCGGTTGTACTCGTTGTAGCTCGAGGCCACGCGTGCGCGCAGCTTGTCGGTGAACTGCGCCACGATGTTGCCCGTGACGTAGTGAGTCTTCTCGTCCGAGTTGTAGCTGCGCACCTGGCTGTTCGAGCGGAACGTCACCGTCCGGTCGGTCTGGTCCAGCTGCGGCGTGTAGCCGCCATAGAACCACAGGCGGTTCTGGAAGATCGGCCCGCCAATCTGCATGAACGGCTCCCAGCGCTGGTATTTGTCCTCGGCGAGGGTGACGTACTCCGAAGCGTTCTGCCCGGTCAGCACGAGGCGCAGCGTCGGGCGCTCGTCGCAGCACAGCGAGTCGCCGGTGAAGTAGCTGCCGATGTCGCCGCGGAACGCGTTGCTGCCGCTCTTGGTCACGACGTTCACGACGCCGCCGGTGGCGCCGCCGAACTCCGCCTGGTAGCCGCTCGACTTGACCTGAATCTCTTCGATGAACTCGGGCAGCAGGTTCTTGCCCGAGAGGCCGGTCCGCAGGTTGGTGGTGTCGGTGCCGTCGATGAAGTAGCGATTCTCGGCCGATGACGCCCCGTCGATGGAGATGCCGCCGCTGCGGCTTTCGTTGTTGGCGCCGGCCGCAAGCGTGACGAGCGAGGTGAAGTCGCGGCCCTTCGGCAACCGGTCGATCACGTCTGCACGGACCGTCTGCGATGCGGTGCTCTGCTTGACGTCGATCAGCGGCGACTCGGAGGTGACCTGCACCGTCTCCGCCAGCGTCGACAGCTGCATCGTCAGATCGATCTTGAGCACCTGACCGAGCGAGAGCGACACCTGTTCGGCCCGCGCATCGCGGAACCCCTGCAAGGCGCCGACGATGTCGTAGGTGCCGGGCTGCAGTGAGGGAAATCGATAGATACCGCTGGTATCGGACACCGAGGTCTGACCACCGGCGACGGTGACACCCTTGGCCTGAACGGTCACGCCGGGCAGGACTGCACCCGATGGGTCCTTGACGATGCCTTCTATGGAACCCCGGGTTTCTTGGGCCGGGGCTGCCGTCGCCAGGCACAGTAGCCAGGCGAACAAGCCCAGAAGCCGTACGCTTCGTTTCATCTTTCCTCCTAGGTGGTCATGGACGTGCAAAAAGGGCAAAGGACGAGATTGCCGATCTTATCGCTGAGCATGGTGGGGTCAAAGTACGTTTTTCAGGGACGAACACGCAATATTCGGGGTTGATAACAGGGACAAGAGATGGGACGGATGGGTGTGGATCGGACGGTCCCCTTGGCGTACAAGCAAAAGGGCGTTCCGGCAAATGCCGGAACGCCCTTCAAATCACCGATTCGGTCGGGTCTACTTGCGGCGGGTCAGCTGATCCCAGAGCGTCGCGCCGCCCCCACCAATCGCCGCGCCGATGAGCGCGCCCTTCTTGCCGCCCACCGCGGCGCCAACCCCTGCTCCGGCGCCAGCCGACGATCCGATGATGATCGCGCTCTTGGCCGCCGATCGCGTCTTCCGGACCGGCCGCTCGTCGTAGACCACCTGGTTGGTACGGACCGGACGCACCGCGGTCGTGCTCACGGGGACCACCTGCGCATCACCAAGATCGCTGTAGACCGGCTGCGTGACCGCACGCGGTGCGGAGCGCTGATACGCCACTGGTGCCGGCGCATACGCCTGCGGCTGCGGCACTGACGACGCGAGCACATTCGCCGCGGCCACGCACTCGACCTGCGAGACCGTGACGCCGTTCACGACGGCCGGACGAACCAGCGTCCGCTGATGCGGCTCGCAGCTCACCACGACCGGAGTGCCCGGCGCTGCCGACTGCGGCGTCGTCTGCGGTGCGGTATTGCAAGCGGTGGCGAATACCAGCGTCGACAGTGCGAACGCTCCACCAACCGCGTGAGTCCATCGTGTCGAGAAGGTCATGGCCGTCATCGGAATCCCCCTTGCGCGCGCCGTGGCTGGGTGCCTCACGGGCGGCGTGACCGGTATGACTCCAAGGGTGGTGCCATCGACGAAAGCGGTCGAATTTCAGTGATTTTCCAACAATTCCCGCCAAGGCGCTGGCCTGGCGCCGGCGCGACTGTCCTCGAAATGGCTCAACCATGTCCGCAGTCCGCGATCCGTGGTCCGTCGCCCGTGGTCCGCTCGGAGTCATTCGAATGATCGGGGTGAAAGACATCGCGATCAGCTAGCTGCCGCGCCCTCTGCCCCGCCACGCCGAGCGGCTCGACCCGGACCACGGGCTACGAACCACGGATCGCGCCGAAGCGCGAAGCGCGAAGGCGGGATCGCGGACTGGACATAAGATCTCGTCCATCTTCATGTCGCAGATTCTCGTCGTCGAAGACGACCCCGATATCGCGCAGTTGATCGGTCACTACCTGGAGAAGGCCGGCCACACCGTCGAATTCCTGTCTTCTGGTGCGGCGGTGATGCCGGCGGTCCGCCGCCGTCCGCCGGATCTCGTTGTTCTCGATCTGATGCTGCCGGAGCTCGACGGCCTGATGATCTGCCAGGCGATGCGCACCGATCCGCAGACCGCGGCCATTCCCGTCATCATGGTGACGGCAAGGGGCGAGGAAGCGGATCGCATTACCGGCCTCGAGCTCGGCGCCGACGACTACGTCACCAAGCCATTCAGTCCCAAGGAGCTCGCCGCCCGGGTGACGGCGCTGCTGCGGCGGTCCACCCGCCCCGCGGCCGCCGCCGACATCCTCCGCTACGGGCCGATCACGATTGACGCCGACCGTCATACCGTGACCGTCGCCGGCGAAGAGGTCCGGCTGACCGCGAAGGAGTTCCTGCTGCTGCAGTACCTGCTGCAGCATCGCGGGCGCGTGTTGTCGCGCGATCTGCTGCTCACCGACGTGTGGGGGTACCAATACACTGGCGGAACCCGGACGGTGGACGTGCACGTCCGTCGCCTCCGCGAGAAGATGCCGGTACTGGCCGATGCGATCGAGACCGTCAAGCAGTTCGGCTACAAGCTCGTCGACCTCTAGTGTCGGCGGGGTCCTTCATCGATGACCTTCCGTACTCGTTCCTTCATCACCGCACTCGGGACGGCAGCCGTCACGCTGATCGTCGCGGTCGTTCTGGGATCGTGGAACGTCCGGCGCACCGTCGGCGAGCGCATCGAGCGCGGCTTGGTGAACGAAGCGCGGCTCGCCGCCGAGACGCTGTCGCATCGGCAGCCGGCCACGCCCGACGAGCTCGACGCCGAGGCGGATGCGCTCGGACGGATCCTCTCTGCCCGCGTCACATTCATTGCCCCCGACGGACGCGTGGTCGGCGATTCCGGCGTGTCGAGCGAGGCGTTGCTCACTCTCGAGAATCACAGCGATTGGCCGGAAGTCCAGCAGGCGCGCCGCAGCGGTCTTGGAGTCGAGCGCCGGTACAGCGCGACGCTCGACATCGACATGCTCTACGTCGCGGTGGCCGTTCGCAATCCGGCCGCACCGATGCTCAGCGAGGTGCGGCTGGCGGTCCCGCTGGTGGAGATCCGCGATCAGCTGACGGCGCTGTGGCGAACCGCCCTCATCGCGGCCGGCGCGGGCCTCGGCGCCGCGCTCCTGCTGGCCTGGATGGGGTCGGCGCTCCTGAGCTGGCGGGTCCGTGCAATCGCGGAGGTTGCGGCCAGGTACTCGGCTGGCGACTTCTCGCGCCCCACCCGCGACTACGGCAACGACGAAGTCGGCGTGGTGGCCCGGACCCTGGACGGCACGGTGCGCGAGATTGCCCGGCGCGCCCACGACCTGGCCACTGACCGGGCGCGGATGGAAGCCATCCTGAGTGGCATGGCCGAAGGGGTCGTGGTCGTGAACACCGAGGGACGAGTGCAGCTCGCCAACGCCGCCGCTCGACGGATGCTGCGCTTGCAGGAAGGAGCTGAAGGACGTCACTACCTCGAGATCGTGCGCGATCCGGACATTGCCGCGCAGGTGAGCGCCGCGCTCGCCGGCCGCGAGGGCGAAAGCGTCGAGCTGGCGCTGCAACAGGGGCTGATCGTCACCGTCCGCTCGACACCGGTGGCGGCCGACCGCACGACCGGAGCGGTGGTGGTCCTGCACGACATCACCGACCTGCGGCGCGCCGATCGCGTGCGGCGCGACTTCGTGGCCAACGTCTCTCACGAGCTGCGCACCCCGTTGACCGCGGTCAAAGGCTATGTCGAGGCGCTGATCGATGGCGGGGCCGAGGGGCCATCCGCCCGTAAATTCCTCGAGATCATTGCCCGTCACACGCTCCGAATGGAGCGTCTGGTTCGCGACCTGCTGCGGCTGGCGCGGCTCGACGCGGGCCAGGAACAGCGAGAGCATCTGCCCTGCGCCGTGGCCGGCCTGTTCGGCGGCGTGGAAGCGGACATCATGACGCTGCTCGAATCGCGTGGCGTGGACGTCAAGTACCGAGATCGCGAGCGACGCCGAGACCGTATACGGCGATCCCGCGGCGCTCCACGATGTGTTTCGGAATCTGCTCGAGAACGCGGTGAACTACTCGCCGGAACAGGGCGCCGTCGTGATGGGCTCGCGGCGCGACGGCAACCGGATTCTCTTGACCGTGACCGATCAGGGCCGCGGCATCCCCGACGCCGATCTTGCCCGCGTGTTCGAACGGTTCTATCGAGTCGACAAGGCACGATCGCGTGGCGAGCGGGATCCAGGCGGCACCGGCCTGGGTCTGGCGATCGTCAAGCACCTGGTGGAACTGCACGGCGGCCGGGTGCGAGCGGCGAACGCCCGCGAGGGCGGCGCGGCGTTCACCGTGGAGCTGCCCGCCGATTGAAGCCCGGCCCGTGGTGAAACCACGGGCTGCTACGGGGCGATGGTGTGCGCCACCAGCCAATAGGTGATTGAGGCGATGAAGGCCGCGGCAGGGATCGTGAGCACCCATGCCCACACGATCCGGCCGGCAACCCCCCAGCGAACTGCCGACAACCGCTTGATTGATCCGACCCCGATGATGGCGCCGGTGATGGTGTGGGTGGTGCTGACCGGCACGCCGAGGTAGGTGGCGGTGAACAGGGAAATCGCGCCCGCGGTCTCGGCCGCGAACCCGCCAACCGGCTGGAGCTTCGTGATCCGCGACCCCATGGTGTGGATGATCCGCCAGCCGCCGGACAACGTCCCCAGCGCGATCGCCGCGTGCGCCGCCATGATCACCCAGAACGGAATCGCCAGCTTCCCGTCGATCAAGTCGAGATACCCGCCGGCCACCAGCGCGCCCGCGATGATCCCCATCGTCTTCTGCGCGTCGTTGCCGCCGTGCCCCAGGCTGTAGGCGGCTGCCGAAACCAGCTGCAGCCGGCGGAACCAGTGATCGACCCGGCCCGGTGACGTCCGCGAGAACGTCCACAGGATCGCGACCATCAGCAGGAACCCGAGGGTCATGCCGATCAGCGGCGCCAGGACGATGAACACCAGCGTCTTCGTCCAGCCGGAGGCGATGATCGCGCCCCATCCGGCCTTCATCACCGCCGCGCCCGCGTACCCGCCAATCAGCGCATGCGACGAACTGGTGGGCAACCCGTAGTACCAGGTGATCAGGTCCCAGATGATCGCGCCGAACAGCCCGGCGAAGATCACGGCGAAGCTCACGACATTGATGTCGACCAGTCCGGATCCCACCGTCTTGGCGACTGCCGTGCCGAAGGTGAAGGCCGCGATGAAGTTGAAGAACGCGGCCCAGATCACCGCCTTCCCCGGCGTCAGGACGCGCGTGGAGACGACCGTCGCGATCGAATTGGCGGCGTCGTGAAAACCGTTGATGTAATCGAAGATCAGCGCGACGACGACCAGCGCCGCGACCGCCAGCAGGTTGGTGTCCATCCGTTCAGGCGTGCTTGACGACGATGCCTTCGACGACGTTGGCGACGTCTTCGCACCGGTCGGTCGATTCCTCGAGGAAGTCGAAAATCTCCTTCCACTTCATGATCTCGATGGGATCGCGCTCCTCTTCGAACAGCCGCCGCACCGCGGTCTGATGCAGGCGATCGGCCTCGTTCTCCAGCCGATTGATCTCGACGGCCGCCTCGGCCACGCCCTTGCGCCGCTCCAGGGCTTTGAGCGCCTTGACCATCTCGTCAGCCGAGGCCTTGATGACGCGCGCGAGGTCGCGCGCGTCGGGCCGCACCTTCTCGATGCTGTAGAGGCGAACCACGGTCGCCGACGCATCGATCGCATCCATGACGTCGTCGAGCGACCGCGCGAGGTTGTGGATGTCCTCGCGATCGAGCGGGGTCACGAAGGTCTTGTGCAGCCGCTGGATGATCTCGTGGGTGATGAAGTCGCACTTGTGCTCGACTTCCTTGATTTGATCCGCCTTGTCCCAGATTGGCCGGTCGGGCGCCAGCATGTCTTCCAGCATCGTGGCCCCGAGCCGGATCTGCTCCGCCATCGCCACGAAATCATCGAAGAACCGCGCCTCGCGCGGAATCAACCTGAACACCACTCACGCCTCCGGGGCGAATCTTAGCAGATCGCTATCAGATTTAACCGACACGCGACACTGCCGTTGCAATGCCGTTACCAGCGTCCAGCCCGGCCGGGAATTAACCGGCGCGTAACAGACGTGTAGCACGCCGATCACAGCCCCTCAGGTACTGTCAGCGGACGTCGTTCACCCGCCTCTTCGCATCACCTTGCATCACCCAGGGAGAGTGAGAAAGTGCACAGAAGCATCGTCGTATTCGCGCTGACTGCTATCGCGCTGATCGGGGGCGGCCGCGCCGCCGCAGCGCAGCAGACCGAGTCCCGGATCCTCGGGACCATCACCGATCCGAACGGGGGGAGCCTCCCGGGGGTCGCCGTGACGGTGACGTCGGCGTCGACGGGCGCCGTGCGCACGGCCGTGTCGGATGAACAGGGGCGATACACGGTCACGAACCTGGCGCCGGGCGGCTACCAGGTGGCGCTCGAGTTGAGCGGCTTCGCGGCGACCCGGCGGGACGTCGCCGTAGGCGTAGGGGATGCGCGTCCAGTGGACGTCACGATGGCGCTCGCCGGGCTCGCGGAGGCGGTCACGGTGGCAGGCGAAGCCTCCTCGCTCGATACGGCGTCCGCCAAGATCGGCGTCAATGTTTCCCCGGCGGAGCTCGAAAACCTGCCGGTGAACGGCCGCAACTTCGCCAACCTGATGACGCTGGCGACCGGCGCCACCACCGACGGCAATGGCGGCTGGGCGAGCGTGCGCTTCAACGGCAAGTCGAACCAGCAGAACTACCTGAACTACGACGGCGTCGACGGCACGTATGTGTGGGACGCGAGCCCGGGCTATCTGAACGCCACAGGATCGCAGTTCCGGCTCCAGACGTCGATGGAGGCGATTGCCGAATTCCGGGTGAACTCAGGGTTGGCCCCGGCCGAGAGCGGCCTCGGCGCCGGCGGCAACATCACGGTCGTCAGCAAGAGCGGCAGCAACCGGTTGGCGGGCTCGGTGTTCGAATACTTCCGCAACGACGCGCTCGACGCGGCGACCAAGTACGACGGCAAGAAGCAGGAGCTCGAGTTCAACCAGTTCGGCGGATTGATCGGCGGCCCGCTTGCCACGAATAAGACCTTCTTCTTCGCCAGCTACGAGGGCTTGAGGCAGACCACCGGACTGAGCTTCACGGAGGCGGTCCCGAGCGACGAGGCGATCCGCCGCGTCCAGGCCGGAGAGCCGGTGGGCACCGGCGCGGGTCAGAGCGCCGCGCGGACGCAAGCGGTGGCGGCGCTGCTCGCCGGGTTCCCGCGCGGCACCGTGGCGACGTCGAACCCCCTGCTCGCGCTCGCGACGCTCAACACCCAGGCGGAGCAGGAGGAACACACGGTTTCGTTCCGCGCCGATCACCGGTTCAACAACAGCCAGTCGCTCTACGCCCGCGTGCTCTACAGCGACGGCGAGGTTGACACCCCGGACCGCACCGTCACGCCGCGGCGCGTGCTCGCGTCGCAGCAGCCGTTGAACCTGGTGTTGAATCATCAGGCCATCATCGGCACCAGCGTGATCAACGAGTTGAAGGTCGGCTTCAACCGGCCACGCTACGACGCCCTGGCATTTGGCCCCTCCGGTTACGACGCCACGCAGGTTTCGCTCTCGGGCACCGTCAACTCGCAATCGATCGACGCGCGCGGCTCGACCGGGATCGCGCGCAGCGGGCTGCTGGTTCGCGCAACCAGCAATGCGTCCACCAACGGGCAGGCCTACGATCCCCGATCGATCTCGCTCAGTGACGCGCTGACGGTGACGCGCGGCGGCCACACGCTCAAGATGGGCGGCGAATACCGCAACATCGCGTCCCAGTTCAAGTTCCTCGGCAGCACCGAGATCACCTACGCCGGGATCAACGAATTCATCGACAATCGGCCCACGCAGGTGGCGGTCTCGCTGGACTCGCCCTTGTTCACGCCGGTCCAGTTCTATGCGATCGGCTTTGCGCAGGACACCTGGCGGGCGACCAGCCGGCTCACGCTCGAGCTCGGCCTCCGTTACGACTTCTACTCGGTGGTGAAAGAGAAGGATGGCAAGGCGAGGCCGTTCTTCATCGAGGAGAACAACTTCGGCAGCGAAGGGGCTCAGTTCTACAACCCGGACAAGAACAACTTCGCGCCGCGGCTGTCGATGGTCTATCAGCTGACCGGCACGACCGCGCTGCGCGCCGGCTACGGGCACTTCTACGGCCCCGGCCAGTTCGAGGACCGCATCCAGCCGATTGAGAACTTCACCGAGCGCCGCCGCGTGCAGTCGACCGACGTGGCCGGGGGCGCGCTGGCGTACCCCGTCGATCCGGCGACCTATCGCAACCTGCTGTCGGTGCGCGGCTACACCCACGACCGTCCCGACGAGTACAACGTGCAGTACGGCGCCAGCGTCTCGCAGGAGCTGCCGGGCGCGGTGAACCTGACCGTCGGCTACACCGGCAGCCGGGGCAAGGACATGTTCCTGCGCGGCGTCGCCAACACCTTCGACAACGTGACCCGGGCGCGCCAGCATACGACCGCTGGTCAGGTCGACTACAAGACCTCGGGCTGTGTCGACGGTCTGGTGATCAACAACATCCCGATCAGCGGCTGCGGCAAGGCGAGCTACGATGCCTTGCAGATCAGCGCGACGCGCCGGTTCCGCGGCGGACTGAGCGGCGGACTGCAGTATCAGTTCTCGCGCAACGAAGGCACCACGCAGGGCTCGAACGAAGCGGCCACCGCCTCGAACACCTTCGACTACAACACCGAGCTCGGGGCGAACTCGACCGACATCCCGCACTCGTTCAACGGCGCGCTGGTGTACATGCTTCCGTTCCAGGGCGCGCTCGCCGGCGGCTGGCGCGTCGGCGGCATCCTCAACGCCCGCAGCGGCGTGCCGATCAACGTCACGATCAACCGGCCGGACACCGTCTCCGTGGGCGGCGTGACCGTGACCAACATCCCGGGCGGCAACACGCGCGGCACGCAGCGGCCGGATCTGGTGCAAGGCGTCAACCCGTATCTGAAGCAGGACGCCCGCTGGCTGAACCCCGCCGCCTTTGCCGCGCCGCTCCCCGGCACCTTCGGCAACATGCCGCGCAACTTTCTCCGCGGCCCGAACTTCTGGCAGCTCGATCTGAACCTGAGCAAGGACATCCGGTTCAGCGATGCGGCCGGGCTGCAGCTCCGTGCCGAGTTCTTCAACATCACCAATCGGCTCAACTATGAGAATCCGGCCGCGGTGCTGCCGGCCGGCACCGTCGGGCAGCCGTTCACGGACGCCGTCGCCGGCACGTTCGGCTACATGCTCGGCCCGCTCAACCGGACGGTCGGCCTCGGCACCGCGCGGCAGACCCAAGTGTCGGTGCGCTTCCTGTTCTAAACCGCAGTCCGTAGTCCGTGGTCCGTGGTCCGTGGTCCGTGGTCCGCGGTCCGTGGCGGGGCCTGAAGTCCCCGCCCTACAAAAGCCAGTTCTTCTAGTGGTGGGGGCTTCAAGCCCCCGCCGCGGACAACGGACTACGGACTACGGACTACGGAATTAACACTGACGTAACAACTGTGTGACCGCCCGGAAATCTCCGGTTCATAAGCTCGATCCTCTGATGCGAAGCCTCCATCGTTTCCAGATGCTCGGACAATACGCGCGCGCAGCCATGGCTAGCCTCGTCGGTTTAGGCTTGGTCGCTGGCTGGTTGGTCCTCATCACTGCAACCCTGGCAGTCGCCCAAGGGATGTATTACCAGGAGGTGGAGAAAGACGGGCGAATCTACGTTTTCAATCTGGCGGCGGAGTACGACCGCTGGTCGGCGGGCGGGCAATTCAAGGGCGACGCACGGCTCAAATACGGACCAAAGGGCCAGGACGTGTACTTCGACAGCCCGACCGCCATCATGCTCTACAACTTCAAGCACGGCCTCCCGGCCGAGAACCTGACCCCGGCCCCGCCGCCACCGCCGCGCGCCGGCGCCGGGGCGGATCAGCGGGTACGTTTTCGGCGACTACTACTCCTTCGGCGACAACCACGATCCCAAGTTCGACGGGCAGCACGGATTCTGGATCCGGCGTGCCTACCTGACCTACGACCACACCTTCAGCCCGAAGTTCTTCGCGCGCTTCCGGTACGAGGTGAACAGCTCGGGCAACCTGACCAGCGTGGCGTTGACGCCCTACGTCAAGGATGCCTACCTGCGGTGGACCTATACCGGCAACCAGCAGGTGTGGTTCGGCATCTTCCCGACGCCCACCTGGGAGTTCCTCGAGGGCTTCTGGGGCTTGCGGCACATCGAAAAGACGCCGGCCGACCTCTATCGCACCGACTCGTCACGCGACTTCGGCTTCGGCATGCTGGGTTCGTTGAACAAGTCGCAAAGCGTTCGCTACGCGTATCAATTCGGGAACGAGTCGAGCACGAACTCGGAAATCGACAAGAACAAAGCCAACCGATTCTCGGTCGTGTACGCGAAGCCGACCGGGTTCGCCGTCGAAGGCTTCTACGGGCACTTCGCCCGCGACGGGGATACCGATCGGGCCATCTACCAGGTCTTCGCCGGATATCGCCAGCCGAGGTACCGTGCCGCGTTCCAGTACTATCGGAACACCCGCAACGTCGCCACTGGCAATGATCTCAAGCTCGACATGTATTCGGGCTTCGGCATCTTCGACGTCGTGAGGCAGAAAGTGTCGGTCTTTGCCCGCGTCGACAGGTTCAACGATCCGAATCCGGACGGCGCCGGGATCGCCTTCCTGCCGATCGATCCCCGCGTGAAGTACACGCTTACGCTGACCGGCGTGGAGTTCTTTCTGCTGCCATCGGTCAGATTCAGCCCCAACCTCGAAACGGTCTCGTACGGGACGCTCCCCGACGGCACGTCGCCCAAGACCGATGTCGTCGTGCGCGCGACGATGTACTGGGTCTGGTAGGCCCGCGCACTTTCACCGCAGGCCGATGAAACAGCAGCAGCAGTCGCCGACGAGTACCCAGAGCAATCGGATTTCTAACCCGGAGGGGGCATGAGAAACAGACAGGTCATCGGCGCGTTGATCGCGGTAGCGGGCATCAGTGCCGCGCTCTCGGCGCAGGGGCAAATCAACGGCGCGGGGGCGACCTTCCCCAACCCGATCTACTCGAAGTGGTTCAGCGAGTACAACAAGCTGCACCCTGCGGTGCAGATCAACTACCAGCCGCTCGGCTCCGGTGCGGGCATCCGCCAGTTGACCAGCGGCACGGTGTTCTTCGGCGCCACCGACGGCCCGATGACCGACGCGCAGCTGGCGTCCGCGCCCGGGAAGATCCTCCATCTTCCGACCGTGCTCGGCGCCGTCGTCCCGGTCTACAACATTCCCGGCGTCAGCCAGGAACTGAAGTTCACCGGGCCCCTGCTCGCCAACATCTTTCTCGGAAAAATCACGAAGTGGAACGATCCGGCGATCGCCGCGCAGAATGCGGGCGTGAGCCTGCCCGCCACCGACATCGCGGTCGTGCACCGCTCGGATGGCTCCGGCACGACCTACATCTGGGTCGACTACCTGTCCAAGACGTCACCGGAGTGGAGCAAGACCGTCGGCGTGAACACCTCAGTGAAGTGGCCGACCGGCATCGGCGGGAAAGGCAACGAGGGCGTGGCCGGCGTGGTCAGCCAGACCCCCGGCGCGATCGGCTACGTGGAGCTCATCTACGCGCTGCAGAACAAGATCGCGTACGGGGCGGTCCAGAACAGCTCCGGGGCCTTCGTACGCGCGTCGGTCGACGCCGTGACCGCGGCGGCGGCCGCGGTGGCCAGCTCGATGCCTGCGGACTTCCGGGTGTCGATTACCAACCCGCCGGGCAAGGATGCGTACCCGATCGCCTCCTTCACCTGGCTGCTGTTCTACGAGAACCCAGCCGACAAGGCACAGGCGAAGGTCATGGTCGACTTCATGAAGTGGGCGCTCGGCGACGGCCAGAAGTTCGCCAAAGAGCTGGGCTACGCGCCGCTGCCTCAGCAGATCATCGCGATGGAGCTGAAAGCGCTCCACAAGATCAAGGTTCAGTAGCCGTACGGCATCGACCAAACGCACTCTGACCCGAGGAACGGACATGAGATTGAAGCTTGTCGTGATGGCGTCTGCGCTGGCGATGGTGGCCGCGTGCTCGGGCGGATCGGCGCCCCCGCCCGCGACCGAAGGCGCAGCGGGCGGTGGCAGCGCCCAGATCAACGGTGCCGGCGCCACGTTTCCGAACCCGATCTATTCGAAGTGGTTCACGGAGTACAACAAGCTGCACGCCAACGTCCGGATCAATTATCAGCCGCTGGGATCCGGCGCCGGCATCCGGCAGCTGACCAGCCGGACCGTGTTCTTCGGCGCCACCGATCAGCCGATGAAGGACGACCAGCTGCAGTCGGCGCCGGGCAGGATCCTGCACTTCCCCACCGTGCTGGGCGCCGTCGTGCCGATCTACAACCTGCCGGAGGTATCCGAACCGCTGAAGTTCACCGGCCCTCTGCTCGCGGACATCGTGCTCGGCAAAGTGCAGAAGTGGAACGATCCGGCGCTCGCGAAGGTGAATCCCGGCGTCAAGCTGCCAGCGACCGACATCGCCTTCGTGCATCGCTCCGAGGGTTCCGGGACGACATTCATTTTTGCGGACTACCTGGGAAAGATCTCGCCGGAGTTCAAGAGCAAGGTGGGTGTCGACTCGGCGCTCAAATGGCCGACCGGTGTGGGCGGCAAGGGCAACGAGGGCGTCTCGGGTCTGGTGACGCAGACGCCCGGCTCGCTCGGCTACGTCGAACTGGTCTACGCCCTGCAGAACAAGATCTCGGTCGGGACGGTACAGAACAGCACCGGAGCTTTCGTCGCGCCGACCGTTTCGAGCGTCACGGCGGCGGCAGCCGGCGCCGCGGCGAGCATGCCGCCCGATTTCCGGGTGTCGATCACCAATGCTCCCGGCGCCGACGCCTATCCCATCGCATCCTTCACCTGGCTACTGCTCTACGAGGACCCGCCGGACAAGGCGCAGGCGGCGGTCATGAAAGAGTTCGTCCGCTGGGCGCTCACCGATGGCCAGAAGATGGCGCCGGAGCTGGGCTACGCCAGCCTGCCGGCCCAGGTCGTCGACCTGGAGCTCAAGGCGCTCGAGCAGTTGAAGGTCCAGTAGATGTCCCCGCGCGCCCGGAACGCCCGGACCGACGAAATGGTGTTCCGCGCCGGCACCGGCGCGTTCGCCGTTGTGCTCATCGGACTCGTCGCCGCGATCGCCGTGGCCCTCGTCAGCGAATCGCGGCTCTCGATCCGGCATTTCGGGTGGAGCTTCTGGCAGACCGACACCTGGGACCCGGTGCTCGGGGAGTTCGGGGCGCGGCCGTTCATCTGGGGCACGCTGTATTCGTCGGTGCTCGCGCTGATGATCTCGACGCCGATCGCGCTGGGGATCGCCATCTTCATCTCCGAGCTCGCGCCGGCGTCGATGAAGCGTCCGCTGGTCTTCCTCACCGAGCTCCTCGCGGCGATTCCGTCGATCGTCTATGGCCTGTGGGGCATCTTCGTTCTGGTGCCGGCCGTCCGCCAGCTGCAGGTGATGACGCCGGAGTGGCTCCGCTCGGTACCGCTCTTCACCGGTCCGCCGCTCGGCATCGGTATGCTGTCCGCGGCGCTGATTCTGTCGATCATGGTCATCCCGTTCAGCTCCTCGGTGGCGCGCGAAGTCCTGAAAGCGGTGCCGCAGTCCCAGCGCGAAGGCGCCTACGCGCTCGGCGCGACCCGATGGGAGGCCATCCGGATGGCCCTGTTCTACGCCCGCACCGGCATCGTCGGCTCGGTGATGCTCGGATTCGGCCGGGCCCTCGGCGAGACCATGGCCGTGACCATGGTGATCGGCAACAACCCGCAGATTTCCGCGTCCCTCTACGCACCGCAATACACGATGGCGGCGGTGCTGGCCAACGAGTTCGCCGAGGCCACCGACGATCTGTACCTGCACGCGCTGGTCGAGATCGGGCTGGTCCTGTTCATCATCACGCTGATCATCAACGTGATCTCGCGGATGTTCATCTGGTCGATGGGCCGCCAGAAGAAGCCCCGGAAACTGGTGGTGGCCCCCGCGACGGCTGGGAGCCCGGCATGACCCGCGATCGTTGGCGCCGTACGGTCTCCAACGTCATCCTGGTGCTGTGCGGCGTCAGCGTGGCCCTCGCGCTGGTGCCGCTCGCCCTGGTGCTGTTCTACGTGATTACTCAGGGAGTCACGTCGCTGAACCTGTCCTTCTTCACCGAGATGCCGAAACCGGTCGGCGAGACGGGCGGCGGGATGGCGAACGCGATCGTGGGCTCGATGGTGGTCACGTCGCTGGGCGCGGCGTTCGCCATTCCCATCGGCATCATGAGCGGTATCTACGCCGCGGAATACAGTGGAACGCGCCTGTCCAACGCCGTCCGTTTCGCCGCCGACACCTTGAACGGCGTCCCCTCGATTGTCATTGGCGTGTTCGTCTATAGCATCGCGGTACTGCCATTTCGGCAGTTCTCCGCCCTGGCGGGTGGTCTGGCGCTGGGCGTGATGATGATCCCGTTGATCATGCGGACCACCGAGGAGCTGCTCCTGCTGGTGCCGTCGACACTGCGGGAAGGGGCGCTGGCGCTGGGCGCGACCCGGGCACGGGCGGTCTTTACCGTGGTGGTCCCAGCCGCCTTGCCCGGCATTCTGACCGGCATCCTGCTCGCCCTCGCGCGCATCGCCGGCGAGACCGCGCCGCTGCTTTTCACGGCGTTGAACAATCGGTTCTTCTCGACCGACATCCGACAGCCGATCGCGACGCTGACCGTTCAGGTCTTCAACTACGCCCAAGCACCCTATGAGGACTGGCATCGCCAGGCCTGGGCCGGTGCTCTGGTGCTGGTCGCCCTGGTCTTTATCTGCTCGCTCCTTGCGCGTGTCGCAACCGCACGGATGGAAAAGATACAGCGCGGCTAGTTCCACTCTGTCCCGGTGGTTACGTACCGGTGGAAGGAATCCTCTCATCGCTGACGACCGGGGAAGCGTCATTCTCCACGGCCTGTCACCCGCCCGTAACGCCAAGTCATTTAAAACAGGCCGTTTGAACGGCGGTACTGCGGATGCCATGCGCCGGGCGTTACATGCCTGCAACCGACGCAACGCGGGCGTAAAGCCGAGGTCGAGGGCCAGCAGTTTGCATTAGAACCCTACGGGAGATTTCATGCAGCGTCCGACGTCCCGCATCGCCGTCGTGATCCCGGTCTACCGGGCACACTACCTCGGCGATTGCCTCGCATCCGTTTTCGCGCAGACTCAGCCTCCGGATCAGGTCATCGTGGTCGACGACGGCTCGCCGGATCGTGCGGCGATTGCTGAGGCGGTCGCGCCTTTCCAAGCCGGGGTCAGGCTGCTCCGGCAGGAGAATGCCGGCGCTGGCGCCGCCCGCAACCTGGGCATCCGGCACGCGGACACCGAGCTGATCGCCTTCCTCGACGCGGACGATTTGTGGTGTCCTCAGCTGCTCGCGCGCCAGACGCTCCTGCTGAACGAGGATCCCGATCGGGTCCTGGTCTACGCAAACGGCCGGTTGGTGGGTGACGGGCCGCTCCGCGGCATGCTTTTCATGGATACGGCGCCATCCACCGGCGCGCCGACCCTCGAAGCCCTCCTGACCCAGCGCTGCACCGTGCTCACGTCGTCGGTGGTGGTCAAACGCCACGCCCTGGTTGCTGCGGGACTGTTCGACGAATCGCTGCGGCGCGGCCAGGACTTCGACATGTGGGTCCGCCTCGCCGCCGCCGGCGCGCGATTCGGCTACACCACTGAGCCGCTGGTGTCCCGGCGGATCCACACGATGAACCTGTCCGGCGATCGAATCACCGAGCTGGAGCGGGCGGCCGCCGTCCTCGAGAAGCTGCCCGTGAAAATCCAGTTCGGCCCGGTCGAATCACGCGCGCTCGAGGCCCGCCTGCGGCTGCTCCGCGGCGACATTCATGCCGAACGAGGCAAGCGCGACCTCGCCGCGGGCGCCGTGGGAGACGCGGCGGCGCACTTTCGTGAAGCGGCCGGGGCCGGCGCCGGCTGGAAAGTCCAGGTCGTCAACCTCGCTCTTCGCATCGCGCCCCGCGTCACCCGACACGCCTACGCTCTGAAAACACGGCGAGGCACCGCGCCGGAAGTCGCCTGACTCCCGGCCTCGCATGTCCCTGGCTCCATTGAAGGTGCTCTTCCTGACGACGCCGGCGAAGGGCGGCGCCTCGCTCGCGGCGCAGTCGTTCGTCGAAGAGGAGATTCGCGCGATCCGAACGTTCGGCGTCCAGCCGTTCGTACTGACCGATGAGATCGCGGGCGAGAGGACCGTCGACGGCGTCCCTCTCGTCGGGCTGCCGCGCGGCAGCGCAGCGGCGACCCCGGGTCCGGCCTGGCTGGGACTCCGTCACTTCGCGCTCCTGCAAAGGCTGCTGCGCGCCGGCAGCCCTCCGCGCGAGATCTTTCACATGCTCCGGATCGAAGACGCGGCCGCACGCGTGATCGACCGCGAAGGCATCGACGTGGTGCACAGTCATTTCGGCTGGCCCGCGGGAGTGGGCGGCAGCCTCGCGGCCCAGGCCACGGGCACGCCGCTCGTGACCAGCCTGCGCGGCACCGACGTCCTGGTGCGGCCCGACCTCGCATACGGCCTCCGGCTGGATCCCGGCTACGACATCAATTTGAAGCACCTGTTCCGGACAGCAGCGCGGGTTCTCGTCGCCACCTCGTTCATGCGATCGGTCGCCATCGACGCGGGCGCGCCGCCCGACAAGGTGGTGACGATCGACAAGGGGGTCGACAGCGTGCGTTTTCGTCCGGCCGCGGATCGGGGGGCGCTCAGGCACCGGCTGGGAGTCGCGGGACCACTGGTGCTCGCGGTCGGCGGCCTGCAGCGGCGCAAGGGCTTCGAGATGATCGTGGACGCCTTCGCGGCGCTCCAGCGACCCGACGCGACACTGGTCATCTGCGGCACCGGCAGCGAGCGTGACTCCCTGGAACGCCGGGCCGTGGCGTGCGGAGCGGCACCGCGAGTCCGGTTCGAAGGCCACGTCTCACGCGAACGGGTTGGCGACTACTTCGCCGCGGCGGATGTCTTCGTCCACGCCGCGGAGCTCGAAGCCGCCGGCAACGTCGTGCTCGAAGCGCTGGCGGCGGGGGCGGTGGCGATCGTGACCGATTCAGGCGGTCCGGGCGAGTACGTCCAGGACGGTGTGAACGGGTTCGTGATCCCGGTCGGCGATCCCGGAGCGCTGACCGCACGGCTGGAGACGCTGCTGTCCAAGCCCGCTCTTCGCGACACGCTGGCGGCCGCTGCACGGGAACGCGTGGAGAGGCGCCATGCTTATCCACGGATGATCGGCGACGTCCGCGGTGTCTACGACGCGGTGCGGCGCCCCGCCGTGCCCTCGAACCTCCCGTTTAGCGCCACACCCGACGTGGCGACGTCGAGCCGCTGACGACGCAAACAGCGGACAGCCTTCAACTTGTCGCGGTCGTAACCCACAATTAACCTCTCCGACACTGCCTCGAAACTTGCTGTTTCTACGCTGTTCGGATGATGAACAGGCCCCGTGAGCTCGGCACCCCCGCCCCCTCCTCCACGCCTGCCGAGCACGCCAATGGAACCGCCGGCGGAACCACGCGTGTGCTGGTGGTCGAGGACGAGCACGACATCGCCGCGCTGATCAAGCACACGCTGGAGCGCTCGGGAGAGATTCAGGCCTCGATCGTGGGGAGCGGCGATCAGGCGCTCCGTTCGATTGCCGAACGGCCGCCCGATCTCATCATCCTGGACTTGAACCTGCCGGTGGTCAGCGGCACTGAAGTCTGCCGCATTCTCCGCGCGAGGCCGGAAACCGCACACCTGCCCGTGATCATGCTGACCGCGCGCACTGCGGAGTCCGATCGCGTGACCGGCCTCGACCTCGGGGCGGACGATTACGTGACCAAGCCGTTCAGTCTGCGGGAGCTCTCGGCCCGCGTCCGGGCGGTGCTGCGCCGGCGGCAGTCGTTCGCGGCCAAAGGCGCGATCTATCGCGGTGAGCGGCTGGTTGCCGACTTCGATGCGGTGGCGGTCTCGGTGGACGGCGAGTCCATCAGATTGACCCGGCGGGAATTCGAGCTGTTGCGCTTCCTGGTCGAGAACAAGAACCGGGTGCTGTCACGCGACCGGCTGCTCGAGCGGGTATGGGGGTACGACCGCTTCATCGAAACGCGGTCGGTTGACGTTCACGTCGGCCGCCTGCGCGCCAAGCTGGGGACTGTCGGCGCGCAGATCGAGACGGTCGTCGGGCTGGGTTATCGGTTCGTCGATTGAACGTCGAGTGGCCGCCGCGGTGCTGGCCTCAGGCCCAGCCCCCGTCCTCGAGCTTCGACACCTCCTGATCGATCCGCTTCTGGGCCCGCTCCACCCGGTGCCAATCCCGGTATTGGACGACTTTCACGAGCCGGCTGTCGGCTTCCTCGCGCATTTCCCAGCCGTCGCCAGCTTCCTTAATCGTGAATCGCCGGCTGTGCCCCGCCTGTTTCAGTTCCTTGGTAAACATCGGACCGATCGAACCTCCACCTCACTTTCTACGCGATACCGGTGCGACGCGCTGTAAACAGTCTGTAAATAATTACAAACCGTCGAGGTGAACGGCAGTCAATTGCCCCAAAACGTGGGCCGATGGCACGCTAAATGCCCCGCAGCCGCACGATAGAATTTCGCCATGAACGATGTCCTCACCCTGATCCTCGGCGGTGGCCGCGGCGCTCGCCTCTACCCGCTCACCCACATGCGCTCGAAGCCGGCGGTGCCGATTGGCGGTAAATATCGGCTGATCGACATCCCGATCAGCAACTGCCTGCACGCGGATCTGAAGCGGATTTTCGTGCTGACGCAGTTCAACTCCGCCTCGCTGAACCGGCATATCGCCCAGACCTACCGCCTGGATGTCTTCTCCGACGGGTTCGTCGAGGTGCTCGCGGCCGAACAGACCCCCGAAAGCTCCGACTGGTTCCAGGGGACCGCGGACGCGGTGCGGCAGGCGGCGCGGCATTTCGCGAGCTATGACGCGGACAACTATCTGATCCTCGCCGGCGACCACCTGTACCGGATGGACTTCTGCGATCTCGTCGAGTCGCACATCGAAGGCCGCGCCGACATCACGATCGCCGCCCAGCCGGTGACCCCGGGTGACGCGACCCAGATGGGCATCTTCCGGTTCGACATCGACGGCCAGATCGTCGGCTTCGAGGAGAAGCCGGACCAGGCGCGGCTCGCCGAGATGGGCGGCAGCGCGCCGCGCGGCGCCGTTGCCGCCGGGACCTCGGCGGAGAAGCCCTTCGTCGCCTCGATGGGCATCTACGTGTTCTCGCGCGAGGTGCTGCTCGAGACGCTCACCCAGCCGGGGATCGACTTCGGTAAAGAGATCATTCCGAAGGCGCTCGCCAAGTACCGCGTGAACCCCTACATCCACCGCGGCTACTGGGCGGACGTCGGAACCATCGACGCTTTCTACGACGCCAACATCCAGCTGACCCGCCGCGGCTCGCCGTTCAACTTCTTTCATCCGCGGTGGCCCATCTACACGCACACGCGCTTCCTGCCGGGCACCCGGAGCTACAACTGCCGGCTCGACGCGTCGATCGTCGCGGAAGGGGGCTACCTCGATGGCTGCACGGTCCGCGAGTCGGTGATCGGCATCCGCACGCACGTGCATCCCGGGTCGACGATCACGCGCTCGGTGCTGCTCGGGGCCGACTATTACGAAGAGGAGCTCGCCTCGAACACCATCCCGCTCGGGATCGGCCGTGACGTGGTGCTCGATCGCGTGATCGTCGACAAGAACGCCCGGATCGGAGACGGCGTGCGGCTGGTGAACGAGCAGGGCGTGCAGGAGGCCGACGGCGACGGCTACTTCATCCGCAACGGCATCATCATCGTGCCCAAGGGTGGACGGATACCGCCCGGGGTCGTGGTCTAACCGCCGAGCCGACAGCTCGGATTTCGGACGACGGCGCACGAAATGGCGCCGCCCTCGGCCGTGCCAGAGCCGCACACCCCTGCCGTTCGTCCCAGGGGCCGTCACTCCTAAATTCTGTCACCACACAACTTGGCGATTCAGCACCCGTCTAAGCGTTCGGGTCGCTCGGTGGAGGCTGGGCCGATCGCAACTCCTGGATGAGGGGCTCGCACAGATCTCAGGTCTGGAGGAGCCCATGTTGTGGTGGTTTCTGTCGCTGGCGGTCGCCGCGGTCGTTGCGGATGGACCCGCGTCCGCGTCCTCGTCTCCGGTAGGTCGTCGCTCCCGCCCCCTCGGTGGTCGCCGCCAGTCTGCTGGCCGCGGACACGCGCCGGATTCGGGGCGCGTCGCCGCGCGTGGGCAAGCTGATTGATGAAGGCGTGCAGCGATCGCGCACGTTCGCTCAGCTGGTCAACGAGGTTCACGAGACCAACGTCATCGTGTACATCGAAGCCTCGTTCGGCCTGCCGCCGGACGTGGCGGGCCGGATCCTGCTGGCCGGCGTAGCCGGTCAACAGCGCTATCTCCGCGTGCAGGTCCGGGCGACGCTGCAGCGGGATCAGCTGATCGCCACCATCGCCCACGAGCTCCGGCATGCGCTCGAAGTAGCGGCCGATCATACGGTGGTCGATGACAAGGGATTCGCCGCGCTCTACCGTCGAATCGGCGACTCGCCGCACGCCGGCGGCGGGTTCGATACCATTGCGGCCCGCACCACCGGTCGCCGCGTGCAGGACGAGCTCCTCGGGTAGATCGCTCGGACGAGATCCGCGCGGCTCTCGTCAGCTGGCGCGGCGCGCGCGAGTAGCCAGCAAGACGGCGGCGGACGGCAGCGCCACCGCGCCGACCAGCAGGAGCCGGGCACGAGCGTGCCCGACGCCCTGACGCGACCAGGCCGCAAGCTCGGTGCACACGGCGAGCAGCGCTGGCCGCATCGCGCGATAGGTTTCAAAGATCGCGCGGGTTTCGGCTTCGAGCACCCTCTCCAACTCGCGCGCCGCCGGAATGTCCTCGTCTTTGGCGAGCGACGTCAGACGCCGCCGCAACACTTCACGATCGTGCACCTGCCCCAGCGCCTCCTGCGCCCTCCTCAGGACGCGGACCGAAGGCTTCCGTATTTTCTCGTGGCCATCCAGGAACTCGACCGCGTAGCGGAGCTTTTTGATCGCGACTCGCACCTTGTGCGCGCGATTGGGAAAGTACACGCCCGACGCGTGGTCCATCCGCTTTTCGAGGATTTCCGCCCTCTCGGCGATCACCGCGGCGAGGCCTGACGGCGCCCCGCGGCGCCTCCACAGGTGGCGGCCCGATCGGGAGGCTTCGTGATGAACCGCCGTGCGTAGCTGCTCCAGCCCCTCGACGTCAGCAGCCTCCAGCGCCTTGATCAAACGCCGACGCTGCCGCACCCGTTCGGGCAGCAAGCGAGCCCGCAGAACCGCGGCGGCCGGGGCGGTCGACGGCGAGCGTTGTTCGATATCGCCCACGAGACGCAGCGCCTCGTCTTTGTCACGAGCCTTCCCCAAGGCGCGACCGAGGGCCTTGACCGTCGACACCACATCATCCGACGAATCCGAGAATCGTCCGCTGCCTAGAAGTGGCAGTGCCGCACGCAGCCGGCGGGTAGCGACGCGGGCGTCGTGAATGCCCTCGACATCGCCGTCGCGGACCAACCCCCATTTTGTGTGTAGTGTTTCGAGATTCGAGAGAACGACTTCGCTGACCGTGGGCATGAATCCGGTCGGATGCAAGCTCTGGGCTCAGCCTCTCATTCCACGTTTCGCAGGACGCGGGGCGGCATGAACCACCGCAACTGGCCGAGTGCCTTGGGCGGCAGGACGTCGAAGTCGATGCGACAGATTGCGCCCTTCTTGAACTGAATGGGCGATCGAGCGCCAATCAAACGCGCGGCGAGCTCGCCGATGTTGGGCTCGTGGCCCACCAGGGCGATGCGTGCTTTGCGGGCATGCTTGGCGATTTCCTGCATCACCGCGGCAGGCGTGCCGGCTGGCGCGAGCGCATCGCTGTGGCTCACCGTGGGCTTCCCTTCGAGGTGTTCGGCGAACACCTCAGCGGTCTGTCGGGTGCGCGTCAGCGGACTCGTGATGATCAGGTCGAACGTGACGCCAAGACCGTTGAGCGCCTTGGCTTCCCGCTTCAGCGCGGCGATCCCCTTGCCGGTCAGCGGTCGCTTCGAATCGTCCGGATACTCAGGGCCACGTTCGGCGGCGATGCCGTGTCGAATGAGGTAGAGCTCGAGCGCCACGGTCAGGCTCGCTTGACCGCTGGGACGCGCGAGCTTCGCGTGGCCGCCATCTTCAGGGGCCGGCGGCGCGTCACCTGAGGCACGACCGGAGGTGGCGCACTTGTCGGCCAGGTCGAGCAGCGCCGGTACCTGCTTGATGTACCGCGCATGGAGGTGCCGGCACTCGTCCGCGAGCCTCCGCGCCATCACGTCGAGCCCGCCATCGTGCGCACCGCGGCGCGAGGGTGGCAGCGCCTGCAGCCCCCCCACGTGCTGTTCGATGATCTGCAGATCGTGCAGGCGGCCGAGGGTCTCCTGCGCGCGCTTGAGCGTGCCGAGGAGCGGACGCACCGCCGCCAACCGCGAGTCCGCGACCAGTTCCAACGCGTAGCGCAGCTTCTTGGTGGCGATGCGGACGACGTGCAATTGCTCGGCGGCGTAGACCTGACCCGCTTTGTGAATGGCGGTGCGCAGCCGCTTGGCGCGAGACCCGACCCGGGCCACCAGCGCGCCTCTCCACTCGCCCAGCGTCGCGCCTGGAATCATGATCGAGACTTCTTCGAGGCGACGGTTCAGTTTGGCGGTGTTGATCGCGGCGCAGCCGACCGAGCATGTCGGCACGCCGCCGATCGCGCTCGGCGATGACATGCGCCCGCACATCTTCCAGCGCATCACGCGGGATCGCGGCGCCGCGGGCGAACTCATCCAGGATCTGCACCGTGACGTCCATTTCCCGAACCATGCCCAACGCCTGGGTGACCCGGCGAATCTTCCGCTCCGCCTTCTTCCGGCTCTTGGTGTCGGCGGCCAGGACCGGCACCGCCTCGCGCAGCCGGCGCGATGCCACCCGCGCCTGATGCACGCCCACGTCGTCTCCGGCGATCGCTCGCGGCAGGTGCCGCTCGAGCTCGCGGGCCCGCCGGAGCAGTAACATCGTCGTTACGGGGGGTTTAGGGCGGACCATGGTAGGATGACGACCGTTTCGGGACGTTGACGACATTGGACTGATGAGAGCCCAGGCAGTATATAACGTCCGTGTGACAGAACCGGTCGCCCGCAAGTTCCGACTGCTCAGCCTGTTGCCCCCTGCCACCATTCCGGCATGCGCCTAGCGGCCATCGACATCGGCACCAACTCGATCCACATGATTGTGGTGAGGGTCAGGCCCGATCTGTCCTTCGAAATCATCGATCGCGAGAAGGATATGGTCCGGCTCGGCGCCGGCGGCCTGGACGGCCGAAGCCTCACGCCCACCGCCATGGCCGCGGCGCTCCAGACGCTGGCAAAGTTCAAGCGGCTGGCGGAGTCACACAAGGTCGACGAGATTGTGGCGGCGGCCACCAGCGCGACCCGCGAGGCGGACAACGGGGGGGATTTCATCGGCGAGGTGAGCCGCCTCACCGGCATCAAGATCCGGGTCATCTCCGGCACCGAGGAAGCCCGGCTGATCCACCTGGCGGCCGGGTACGGCGTCGACATCGGCGGCTCGACCGGCGTGGTGATTGACATCGGCGGCGGCAGCGTCGAGGTGACGGTCGGGACCGCGACGCAGATGACCCTCGGCAAGAGCTTCAAGGTCGGCGTGATCCGCCTGACCGAACGGTTCGTCAAATCGGATCCGCTGTCGGACCACGACGAGCGGCGCCTGATCAAGCACCTCCATCGCGAGATGGGACCCTATCTCGATCAGATCGCCGAGCGGAAGTACGACCGGGTGATCGGGACCTCCGGGACGATCCTGAGCCTTGGTGCCCTCGCCTCGTCCGGCGATCACAGCGTGCCGCTCGAGGAACTGCGCAACCGGCGGGTCAGCGCCAAGGCGCTGCACCGGCTCCGCAAGAAGCTGACGGACCTGTCGCTCGAGGAGCGGCTGGCGGTGCCGGGACTCGATCCCCGCCGCGCCGATCTCTCGGTCGCCGGGTCGGTGCTCCTCGACACGATCGTCCGCCGGCTCGGCGCGGACGAATTCACGCTCTGCGATCTGGCGCTGCGGGAAGGGCTCGTCCTCGACTACATCCATCGCAACAGCGCGCGCATCCGCAAAGTCGAGCGTTATCCGGACGTGCGGCGCCGGAGCGTGATCGAGCTCGGCGAGCGCTGCGGCTACTGGCCCGAGCACGCCCAGCAGGTGGCCCGGCTGTCGCTCGCGGTCTTCGATCAGACCCGCAGCGTGCACGGCTTCGGCGACCGCGAGCGCGACTGGCTCGAATACGGCGCGCTGCTGCATGACGTCGGCGTGCATATCAGCTACGAGCGTCATAACCGTCACTCGGTACTATCTGATCAAGAACGGTGACCTGCGCGGCTTCGATCCGCAGGAAATCGAGATCATTGCGCTCATCGCCCGGTATCACCGTCAGGGCACGCCCAAGAAGTCGCACAACGGCTACGCCGACCTCAAGCGGTCGAAGCGCCGGACGGTGAAGGCGTTGTCGGCGATGGTCCGGCTCGCCGAAGGCCTCGATCGCAGCCACTCACAGGCGCTCGCCGGCATCGACGTCTATCCTCGCAGCGACGACTACCTGGCGCGACTGCGCACCACCGGCGACGCGGAGCTCGAGATGTGGGCCGCGCATCGCCACGTCGCCCCCCTCGAGGCCGTGCTCGGCAAACCGATTCGATTCGAAGTCGCTGTCGGCGACCACAAGGAACCGCTCGCGCATGCTCACGAACCTGACCACGCCGCACGAGTACCCGGGCAAGCTGTTCGTGGTGGAGGGCATCGACGGGTCGGGAAAGACCACCCAGCTGGGGCTGCTGGCGAAGTGGCTTAGCGCCGCCGGTCACCCGGTCGTGGTGACCGAGTGGAATTCCTCGGCGCTGGTCAAGGCGGCGACCAAAGCGGGCAAGAAGAAGAACGCCCTGACGCCGATGACGTTCAGCCTGCTGCACGCCACCGACTTCGCGGATCGTCTCCTCTACAACATCATTCCCCCGCTCAAAGCCGGGATGATCGTCCTGGCGGACCGCTACACCTATACCGCGTTCGCCCGCGACGCGACCCGCGGCGTCGATGGCCGGTGGCTCCGCGAGCTCTACAGCTTCGCAGTGCGTCCCGACCTCGCCGTCTATTTCCGCGTCCCGATCGAGGTCTCGGTCGATCGTCTGCTCGCCCGCCGGGTGAAGCTCAAGTTCTACGAGGCCGGCATGGACATGGGCTGGAGCAACTCGCTGGTCGACAGCTTCCGGATGTTCCAGGGCAAGGTCCTGGACGAGTACGACCGCCTGGTCGACGAGTTCGGGCTGAGCGTCGTGAATGCGGTGGGCAGCATCACCGAGCAGCAGCGGACCTTCCGCAAGCTGGTGACACAGCACCTGGAGATTGAGGACGATGACCAACAGCTCGACGAGCTCGCCTGAGGACGGAGCCTCGGGCGGAGCGCGGCCCGGGAGCTATTACGGCTACGGCATCCCGTATCTGCCGCTCGACGGCTATCCCGGCAAGATCATCGCCATCGAAGGGACCGACGGCGTCGGGCGGTCGACGCAGATCCGGCTGCTCAGGGAGTGGCTCGAGGTGCAGGGCTACGGCGTGATCGAGACCGGATGGACCCGGTCCGAGCTGATGCAGCCCACCATCGACATCGCGAAGGCGAGCAACACCCTCAACAAGCTGACGTTCGTCCTGCTCTACGCCACCGACTTCGCCGACCGGCTGGAGAAGGAGATCATCCCGGCCCTGAAGGCCGGCTTCATCGTGCTGTCCGATCGCTACATCTACACCGCGATGGCGCGCGCCGGCGTGCGCGGCGTGGATCGGGCCTGGATCCGCAACCTGTACGGCTTCGCCATCGCCCCCCATCTGGTCTTCTATCTGAAGATCGACGAGAAGACCCTGATCCGGCGGGTGCTGCAGTCGCGAGGCATGGATTACTGGGAATCCGGGATGGATCTCAAGCTCGGCGACGACATCTACGAAAGCTTCCGCGCCTACCAGCGGGTGCTGCTGCGCGAGTATGGGTCGATGGCCGACGAGTTCAATTTCCGCATGCTCGACGCGCGGCGGAAGGTCGACGTCATTCAGGATGAGCTCCGCCGCCAGATTGGCGGGTTCCTGGCCGAGAACGACCCCAGCACCGCCGCCAGTCCCGAGTAGGGGACGGTCCCCCTCCTTGCCGCGCCGTAGCTCGCCGGTGCCGCATGCGAGCGAAGGGGCTTGCCCGCCGTAGCTCGCCCAGGACTCATGCGAGCGAAGGCGGGGCGTTACGTGGATTTTACACAGGCGAAATCCGCGGGAAACGGCGGCCCGCTAGTGTGGACGGGCTGGCCCAATGACGCTCCTTCAAACCTCCACGCCCCCACTCGCCGTCCCGACCCGTCCACAGGCGCCAGCGTCCGCGGATCTGCCGATTGCGATCGATGTCACGCACCTGAACTTCTTCTACGGCGCCAAGCGCGCCCTCGAGGACATCAGCATCCAGATCCCGACGCACCTGGTCACCGCCTTCATCGGTCCCTCGGGGTGCGGCAAGAGCACCTTCCTCAGGACCCTGAACCGGATGAACGACATCATTGCCGGCACCCGGGTGGACGGGAAGGTCGTGATCGAAGGGCGCGACATCTACGCTCCGGGGACCGACGTGGTCGCGCTGCGCAGGCGGGTGGGGATGGTGTTCCAGAAGTCGAACCCGTTTCCCAAGACGATTTTCGAGAACGTCGCCTACGGCGTGCGCCTGAACGGACTGGCCCGCACCCGCGCCGAGATGCACGAGCGCGTCGAGGAGAGCCTGCGGTCCGCGGCGATCTGGGACGAGGTCAAGGACCGGCTGCACGATTCAGCGCTCGCGCTGTCCGGCGGACAGCAGCAGCGACTCTGCATCGCCCGCGCGCTGGCGATCACCCCCGAAATCCTGCTGATGGACGAGCCGGCGTCTGCGCTCGATCCGATCGCCACGCAGCGGATCGAGGAGCTGATCTATCAGTTGAAGACCCGCTACACCATCGTCATCGTCACTCACAACATGCAGCAGGCCGCTCGCGTCTCCGACCGGACGGCCTTCTTCTGGCTCGGGAAGCTGGTGGAATACGGCAATACCGATCAGATTTTCACCAACCCCGGTCAGAAGCTGACCGAGGATTACGTCACCGGGAGATTCGGGTAAATGGCCACCGTGCCCCATTTTCAGGAAGAGCTCCAGCAGCTCAAGACGCGTCTGCTCGAAATGGGCGGCCTGGCGGAGGAACGCGTGCGCGCGGTGGTGCAGGCGCTGGTCGATCGCAACGCCGCGGTCGTCGATCGCGTGCTCGGCGGCGACGGTCCCATCAACCAGCTCCACATCGAAGTCGATTCCCGCTGCTTCAAGCTCCTGGCGCTGCATCAGCCGATGGCGGTCGACCTGCGCTCGATCGTGTCCGCGGTGAAGATCAACACCGACCTCGAGCGGGTCGGCGACCTCGCGATCAACATCGCCGAGGCGGTCAAACGCTACATGCGCCACTCCCCGGTGAAGGAGCTGATTGACATCCCGCGGATGGCCGACATCGCGCAGCAGATGCTCCGCGACGCGCTCGACGCCTACGTCCGCCGCGACGTGGCGCTGGCGCAAGCGGTCCTGGACGCGGACGATGCGCTGGATGCGCTGAAGACGCAGGTGTTCCGCGAGCTGCTGACCTACATGCTTCAGGACCCCAGCACCATCGAGCCGTCGCTGGATCTGATCCTGATCTCGCGCCACCTCGAGCGGATCGGCGACCACGCCACCAACGTCGCCGAAGACGTGATCTTCATGGTGTCCGCGAAAGACGTCCGGCATCACGTGCGCGAGATGTAAGCTCGCCAGCCTGGCGCGAAGATCACGACCTGGCGGGCTTGCCGCGCCGAAGCGCGAAGCGCGAGACGGGCCTGCCGCGCCGTAGCGCGAAGCGCGCAGGCGGGTTGACGCCCCCAGTCCCTTCACGATTCAATAGTCAGGCTTGGCACACCGCGATCCCCTGTGTGTGTACTGCCGCCGGCATCCGATCGAGGCGCGATGGCGTCCATTCTGCAGCGACCGCTGCAAGATGGCGGATCTGGGGCGCTGGCTGTCGGAGGACTATCGCGTGCCGGACGATCCGGCCGGATCGCCCGACGACGAGCTGGACGACACCGCGCCGGATGACAACTAGGACAGACTGGGACGACCTGACTTCATGGCCGACACGCTGACGATCACCGACAACCGCACGGGCAGGCAATACGAGATTCCGATCCAGGATGGGACGATCCGCGCGGCCGAACTGCGGCAGATCAAGGTGACGCCCGACGAGTTCGGTCTGATGACGTACGACCCGGCGTTCATGAACACCGCGGCCTGCCGCAGCCGGATCTCCTTCATCGACGGCGACAAGGGCATCCTGCTCCACCGCGGCTATCCGATCGAACAGCTGGCCGAGCACAGCGATTTCGTCGAGACCTCGTACCTGATCCTGTTCGGCGAGCTCCCCACCGAGACGCAGCTCGAGGCCTGGATCCGCGACATCAACGCGCACACGATGCTGCACGAGAACCTCAAGAAGTTCGTCGAGGGGTTCCGCTACGACGCGCATCCGATGGGCATGTTCCTCAGCGCGGTGGGCGCGCTGTCGACCTTCTATCCCGACGCCAAGAACGTGCTCGACCCGGACTCGCGGCGGCTGCAGATGGTGCGGTTGATCGCCAAGGTGCCGGCCATCGCCGCGCTCGCCTATCGCCACATCATCGGCCGGCCGTACGTGATGCCGGACAACGAGCTGAGCTACACCGGCAACTTCCTCAACATGCTCTTCAAGATGACCGAGGTGCGCTACAAGCCGCACCCGGTCCTCGAGCGGGCGCTGGACGTGCTGTTCATCCTGCACGCGGATCACGAACAGAACTGCAGCACGGCGGTGATGCGCAACATCGGCAGCTCGCACGTCGACCCGTATTCGGCGCTGGCCGGCGCGGCCGCCGCGCTCTATGGGCCGCTCCACGGCGGCGCCAACGAAGCGGTGCTGCGGATGCTCGAGGAGATCGGCTCGAAGCAGAACATCCCGGCCTTCATCAAGCGGGTCAAGGCCGGCGAAGGGCGATTGATGGGATTCGGCCACCGGGTCTACAAGTCCTACGACCCGCGCGCGAAAATCATCAAGCGGATGGCGGATCTCGTCTTCGAGGTGACCGGCAAGAACCCGCTGCTCGAGATGGCGCTGGAGCTCGAGCGCATCGCGCTCGAGGACGAGTATTTCGTCTCTCGACGGCTCTATCCCAACGTCGATTTCTATTCGGGCCTGATCTACCAGGCCATGGGCTTCCCGCTCGCGATCTTCCCGGTGCTGTTCGCCATTCCGCGCACCGCCGGGTGGGCCGCCCAATGGGAAGAGATGCTGACCGATCCCGAGCAGAAAATCGCGCGGCCGCGGCAGATCTACATCGGCTCGCCACCCCGCGACTACGTGTCACGCGACAAGCGGCGGTAAACGCCGCGGGCTCGCGGTTCGCGGGTTCGCGGGTTCGCGGTTCACATTCGTAGGGCCGGGGCTTCGCGCCGGCCTCTCCGCTGGATCAATGCCCACATCATCGAAATCGATCGCCCTGCTCGCCACCGTCACCACATTGAGCGCCTGTCTGGGCGCGGCACAACCGGCGCCGCCACAACCGCTGCGATTCGACGGCCAGAAGGCGCTTGACCACGTGCGCGCCATGGTCGCGCTGGGACCGCGGCCCGCCGGCAGCCCGGCGCTCGCCAAAACCCGCGACTACATCAGGAAAGAGCTGTCGGCGTTCGGCATCAAGGTCGAAGAACAGGCCTTCGAGGCCGCCACGCCGGCCGGCCCGATCAAGATGGTGAACGTGCGCGCGATGATCGGCGGCGCGTCCACAGCCAGGCGGATCATTGTCGCCGGCCACTACGACACCAAGCTGTTCAAGGACGTCAAGTTCGTCGGCGCCAACGACGGGGGATCGAGCGCGGCCTTCCTGATCGAGCTGGGGCGGGTGCTGGCGCGGACGCCGCCCGCGACCCCGATCGAACTGCTGTTCCTCGACGGCGAGGAAGCGGTCCGGACCGAGTGGGTCGATCCGGACAATCGCTACGGCAGCCGGTATTACGTCAACACCGCGCGGAAGGATGGGACGCTCGCCACCATCCAGGCCCTGATTCTGGTCGACATGATCGGCGACCGCGACCTGCGGATCAAGCGCGAGTCGCAGTCCACCGACTGGCTCACCGATCTCGTCTGGGGCACCGCGGCGGCGATCGGGCGGCCGGAGTTCGTGGCGGAAGCCACGCCGATCGAGGATGATCACATTCCGTTCCTCGAAGCCGGCGTCCCCGCGATCGATTTGATCGACCTCGACTACCCGGCCTGGCACACCCCCGACGACACGCTGGACAAGCTGAGCCCGGCCAGCCTGCAGGCGGTCGGCGACGTGGTCCTCGCGGCGCTCCCGGCGCTCGAGAAGCGGCTCAGCGCGCGGGGCCGATAACGCCGCGGATCTCCGCCTCGGTGAGCACCGCCGCCGCGGCTTTGGCGGTCGTCAGGATCCGATCGACGACCTCGGGCGGGGCGGACAGGCCGCGTTCCTCCAGCCAGAAAATCACGTTGGACTTGCCCGACATCGGCCCGATCTCGATTTCCTGCCGCCGGCCGACCATGCGCGCCGGGATGCCCGAGTACACCGCGTCGACCAGCTCGAGGTCGCCTGTTCCGGAACGCCTTGATCACCGCGGCGGCGTGCACGCCGGTCGCGGTGCGGAACGCATCGCGGCCGACGATCGGGTAGTTGGCGGGAATCGGGACGCCGGTCGCCGCCGAGACCGCGGCGCAGGTACTCGACCAGCGCGCCCAGATCGCGTTCGACATACCCCATCAGCACCAGGTTCACGAGCAGCGCCTCCATGGGGGTGTTCCCCACCCGCTCGCCGAGGCCGATCGCGGCGCCGTGAATCCGGGTCGCGCCCGATTCGATCGCCGCCAGCGAGTTCGCCATCGCCAGGTCGCGATCACGATGGCCGTGCCAGTCGATCCCCACGCCCCCGCCGCATTCGTCGACTACCGACGCGATGAAGCGCACCACCGCGGCCGCGCCCGACGGCACCGCATGGCCGACCGTGTCGGCGACGCAGACGCGGGCGGCACCGGCGCGGATGGCGGTCGAATACAACTGGCGAAGGGTGTCGGGGTGCGCCCGGGTCGTGTCCTCGGTGACGTACATCACCGGCAGCCCTTCGCGGACCGCAAACCCGATCGCCTCCTCGGTCAGCCGCAGCAGCTGGTCGAGGCCCCAGCCTTCCGCGTATTGACGAACCGGGCTCGAACCGATGAACGTGCAGCACTCGATCGGCAGGCCTACACGCTGGGCGATCTCCGCGATCGGCCGGATATCGGCAATGACGGTCCGCGCCGCGCAGTTCGCCTGCACGTGGAGCCGCTGTCCGGCAATCTCACGCGCGAGACGCTCGACGTCCGCCGCCACCTGCGGGCCGGCGCCGGGCAGTCCGATGTTCGCGGTCTCGATCCCGAGCCGATCGATGAGGTGCAGGATGCCGAGCTTTTCCTCGATGGTCGGACACCGCACCGACGGCGACTGCAGCCCGTCACGCAGCGTCTCATCGTCCAGCATCACGGCGGGGCGGGTGTTGCCCGGGGGTGGGTTCCAGTCGTGGATCAACGGCATGCGAGACCTCGCGCGCTCCGTGCAACGTGCGGTGTGCGACGTGCGCCGGACCGCGGACCGCGGACCGCGGACCGCGGACAGCGGACAGCGGGCAACGGATCGCGGCCTACGGACTCCGCGTCGGCGCCTGCGCAGCAGGTGTCCGTACGGCTGAGCATCGCCACCGTCGCGAGGCCGGCGCCGAGAATGATGACCGCCCACAGCGAGGCGACGGTCACCGCATCCCTGACGGTGGCGGCCATGTCCTCCGCCATCGTCACCGCCGGGCCGCGCCCGGCGTCGTGGAGCGCCTGCTTCATGAGGTGGTCACGCACGCCGAGCGTGATCCGGAGGTCGTAGAGACCGTTCCAGACCACGATCGCCAGCACGATCCACAAAGCCGTCGCCGCCCGCGGCCGGGTCATGACGGCCCGTAGCGCAGCACCATCGCGGTGATGTCGTCGCTCTGCGGCGCGCCGCGCGTGAAGTCGCGGACGTCAGCGAACAGCGCTTCGAGGAGGCGCGGCGGGTCGAGCGCCGTGTGGGTCTGGACGCAGTCGATGATCCGCGCTTCCCCGTACTCGTCGCCGGTCGCCGACATCGCTTCCGAGATGCCGTCGCTGAAGATGATCAGCCAGTCCCCGGGGTTCAGGCGCAGCCGCTCCTCTTCGTAGGTCGCGCTTTCGAACAGGCCGACGATCGGCCCGCCCCGTTCGAGCCGCCGCACGGTGCCGCTGCCGATGACCAGCGGCGGGTTGTGGCCGGCGTTGCAGTAGACCATCGAGCCATCAGCGTCGAGGACCCCGTACATCAGCGTGACGAACCGCGACTCGATACCACGCCGGTACAGCGCGAGGTTGACCCGGGTGATGGTCTGGGAGGGCTCGTCGCTGGTCGCCGCCTGGGCCGCGAAGATGCCCTGCATCATGGCGCTCAACAGCGCCGCGGGCGGCCCCTTGCCGGCGACGTCGCCGAGCGCGAAGCCCAGCGACCCGTTGTTCATCTCGACGTAATCGTAAAAGTCGCCGCCGATCGATCGGCACGGCAGCGACGCCGCGGCCGCACGGAAATAGCTGCCGGTCCGTGAGGCTTTCGGCAGCAGCGCCTGCTGGATCTCGGCGGCAATCCGCATCTCCTGCTCCATCCGCGCCTTTTCCATCGTCTCGCGGTAGAGGCGCGCGTTCTCGATGGCGACGGCGGCTTCGGTGGCCAGCGTCTCCAGCGCCGCACGGGTGGAACCTGAGAGGAGCGACCCTTTCTCCTTGCTGTCCAGATACAGGACGCCGATGCGGCGGTCCTCACCGACGTTCTCCGCCTTGTCCACGTAGCGGACCAGGCGCAGCGGGACGCAGAGCACGTTGCGGATGCCGAGCGCGACGGTGCCCATGTGCACGTTGGCGAGGTCGCCGTCGAGGAGGTCGGCCACCAGCCGCGGCTCGCCAGTCCGGAACACCTCCTCGGGAATCTTGCGGCTGGTCGCGAAGCTGCCGCCCGAGAGGGTGGTGTGGCCGCGTCCCCTCGCCAGCTTGAACTCGAGGTCGACGCTCTCGAGCGCGAGCATGATGAAGCCGCGCTCCGCCCCGCTCACCTCGATGGCCGAATCCAGCACCAGCGCCAGCACGTCGTCGAGCACCCGGCCCGAGCCGAGCGCCCGCAGCCCTTCGAGCAGCGCGGCGATCTGCCGGAGATCGCCAATCGCGGTGGTGGTGGCTCGATCGACCGGCGGCTGCGAATCGGCGAGCAGGAACACCATCTCGGCGCCGCCGGTCCGTCCGAGACGCACCTTGTCGCCGTGGACCAGGACCCGCTCGGTCACCTGTTCGCCGTTCACATAGGTGCCGTATCGCGAATTCCGATCGTGCAGCCGGAAACGGCTGCCATCGATGGCGATTTCGGCATGGTCCCGCGACACTTCGCTGCCCGCCAGCCGCAGGTCGTTGGTTTCACGGCGGCCGATTTCAAACGGCGTTTTCGAGATCGGAACGATGCGGCGTCCAAGCGCATCGGTCACTTCCAGACGGGCGTCGGCCATGGCGTAACAGTCTAGTGGACCGGCTGCCTCATGTGTAGAGGCTCTTTAGCGGGCTGTGAGAGGAGATCACCGGCGCCGCCGGACCAGCCGGAGGATGACAATCATGAGCGCGGCACCGGCGAGGGCCCCCGCCACCGCGCGCCAGCGGTCCGGTTGGGCGGCGGTCTGCGACGCATAGCCCATGTAAAGTGCCAGCAATACCAGCATCGCGGCGACCAGCAATGACAGGAGCGGGTTGCGGCGCGCCACGACCGGCACCGGCCTGCGGACCGGATCGGTCGTCGCGGTGCCACACCGGTAGCAGACAATCGCCTTGTCCGCGATCTCGGTCCCGCATTTACGACATTGCATCAGAAGATTATATGTTTGCGCTTCGCGGGCTCGCGGTTCGCCATTGCGGCTCGCGTGCGATCTCGCGCTCGCTCATGCGCGGGCAGGCGCAATTCTTCACACCAGAACATGACTGAACCCGGACACGGAAAGCCTGCCATCAACACGCCCGGTCAGGTGCTCTTCGCCAGCCTGATCGGCACCACCATCGAGTTCTTCGACTTCTACATCTACGCGACCGCGGCGGTGCTGGTGTTCCCGCGCCTGTTCTTCCCTGCCTCCGACCCGGCGTCGGCGACGCTGGCGTCGCTGGCCACGTTCGCCATTGCGTTTCTGGCCCGGCCGCTCGGGTCCGCGCTGTTCGGACACTTTGGCGATCGCATCGGCCGCAAGACCACCCTGGTGGCAGCGCTGCTGACCATGGGCGTGTCGACGGTGATGATTGGCGTGCTGCCGACCTACGAGCAGATCGGCGTGGCGGCGCCGCTGCTGCTCGCGCTCTGCCGGTTCGGGCAGGGACTGGGCCTGGGCGGCGAATGGGGCGGCGCGGTGCTGCTGGCGATCGAGAACGCCCCGCCGGGCCGCCGCGCCTGGTACGGGATGTTCCCGCAGCTCGGCGCACCGCTCGGCTTCTTTTTCTCCGGCAGCGTGTTCCTGCTGCTGTCGCGCACGCTGACCGATCAGCAGTTCTTCCGCTTCGGGTGGCGGATTCCCTTTCTCGCCAGCGCCGCGCTGGTGGTGGTCGGTCTCTATGTGCGGCTGACGATCACCGAGACCCCGGTCTTCCGCGACGCGCTGCACCGGCGTGAGCGCGTGAAGGTGCCGATGGTCGTGGTGTTCCGGGATCACTTCACGACGCTGGTGGTCGGCGTGCTCGCCTCGCTCGCCACGTTCGTGCTGTTCTACCTGATGACGGTGTTCGCCTTGTCCTGGGGCACGACCGCCCTCGGCTATCGCCGCGAGACGTTCCTGATGCTGCAGCTGCTCGGCATCGTGTTCTTCGCACTGGCGATTCCGGTGTCGGCAGTGCTTGCGGAGCGCAGCCGCCGCGGCACGCTGCTCGGGGTATCGGTGGCGATCGCCGCGTTCGGCCTGGTGATGGCGCCGATGCTGACCGCCGGCACGGTTGGCGCGGGTCTCGCCATGGTGATCGGGCTGTCGCTGATGGGACTGACCTACGGGCCGCTGGGCACCGTGCTGTCGGAGCTGTTTCCCACCGCGGTGCGCTACACCGGCAGCTCGCTGACCTTCAACCTGGCGGGCATTTTCGGCGCATCCCTGGCCCCCTACGCCGCCACCTGGCTCGCCCGAACCTATGGCCTGCAGTACGTCGGCTACTACCTGACCGGCGCCGCCCTGCTGACGATCACGGGGCTGCTGGGGATTCCCGAGACCAGGGATAGCGACCTGACCGATTGATAGCGGCGCCAGCCGCTCCGACGGGGAACGGGCCGTTGCGCGGGGGGCCCTTCGGGCCCCAACGACACGACGACACGACGACTACGACGTAAAGACAATTTTTCTCGAGGGCGGGCCTGAAAATATCAGCGGCTCTTCCCCGCTCGGGCGGCGGTCGCGGCTCTACTTAATCACTTCCGGCTTGGTCCCCAATCCGGTTCGCGGGCCCTTGTTGTCTCGCACGAGGGTCCGCTCCGTGTTGGCGATCGAGAAGCCTGACTCGTACACGAGCTGCGCGATCCGCGCCATCTTGGGGAACACGATCTTGTCGACCGTGTCGGTGACCCGGTGATAGTCCTGGTGCAACCCGGTAGTGAAGAAGGCGATCGGGATCCCCTTCGCGGCGTAGCTGTAGTGGTCGCTTCGCGTATAGACGCTTTCCGGGTCGGTCGGATCGTTCAATTCGTAGTCGAGGGCCAGCGGCCGCGTCATCGTTTGGTTGGTGCGAACGATCAGGTTGTGCAGGTCGGTGCTGATGCGATCGGCGCCGACCACGAACACGCTGTTGCTGTAGTCCCCCTCGAGGTTGTCGCAATCGTCCCGGCCGACCATGTCCATGTTCAGCTGCGCCTGAATCGATTCGATCGGGACGACCGGGAAATCAGCGGCGTACCGCGACCCATACAGGCCGGCCTCCTCGCCGGTGTGCCACACGAACACCACCGACCGTTTCGGACGGGGACCGGTCGCGAACGCCTTGGCGATCGCCATCATCGCGACCGATCCCGATCCATCGTCGTCCGCGCCGTTGTTGACGACGTCCCGCTCCTCGAACGGCTTGGGCAGCGCTGCGGCCGGTGCGGCCCCACCCGCGCCACGCCGGCCCTGATTCTGAAGCGACTTCCCCGCCTTGGTGACCATCGCGCGTGACGATTCGCTGCGATTACGGCACGCCGATGGCGCGGGCTGCGCGCCCCCACCCACCTGGCTGTACCCGACGTGATCGAGGTGCGCGCCGAACAGCACGTAAGTGCTCTTCAACCTGGGATCGGAACCTTCGACCATGCCGACGACGTTGCGCGTCAACTGCTGGGAGACCACTTCGAAGCGGTTGTCGATGGTGATCGTGACCTTCGCCGGCAGCGACATCGCCGTGAGCGGTTCTCCCTTGGCGGCCTTGGCGCTGATGTCGGCGAACTTGACGCCCGCGGCCGCAAACAGCGCTTCGAAAAATGTCTCGTCGCCGGTGAACTGCGGCGGGACGATGCCATCAGGCCGCTGTACTGAGGTCAGGTCTGCCGGCGGCAGCACCGCACGGCCGCGGCCAAAGCCGCCGCCGCGGCCGGTCGCGGCGCCGCGGCTGCCCATCAGCGTCTGCGCCTGCTGGACGGCTTCGGTCGCCTTCTGGAGCGCCTCCTGCGCCTGGGTGAGCGCTTGATCGGCAGCGGTCGGCGCCGGCGCGGGTGCGAAGCCGACCGCCGCCTTGGCGCCCGAGTTGGCGATCGCCATCACCGCGATGCCGCCGCGGCCCCGTCCACCCAGCGTCGGGCTCGGTACCCAGGCGATCAGCTTGCTCTTGAGATCTCGATCCTTGAGATCGACCGGCTGGCCATAGCCGACGAACTCGACGCTGTCGAACGTGAGCGTCTGCTGGCCGCCGGAGTTCGCGGCGAAGCTGACGTGGTCGCCGTGCTTGAACGTCTTCGACTGGCCGTTCGCGGTGATCGTCACCAAGGAATGGCGGGTGACCCGATAGCCCCGCAGCTTCACGCTCTCGAAATACGTCCCATCGTCGCCGAGTGGCTTCACGCCCCACGAGCGCAGGTGATCGGCCACGTAGGCGGATGCGAGACCGTACCCTTCCGTGAACACCTGCCGCCCCTGCAGCGTGTCGGAGGCCAGATAGGTCAGCCACGCTTTGAGATCGGCCTGGCTGATCTGGGCGTATCTGGCGCGCGCCGGCTCGGGCGCCTGCGCGAGCAGGGTCCAGGGCTGCCAGAACGAGGCCGCGAAGGCGAGCAGTGCCAGCCCGGCGGCGGTGCGTCGGTCACAGATTCTCATCCATCCCTCTCTAAAACTCCTGACGGCGCGGTGTGGCCGAACCGGCCCCGGCCGCTTCGACCGGGCCGGCCAGACGGTGGGGGGCGATCAACGGCCGCACCGCGGCCATCGCAATCAGCACCAGACCGAACGTGCAGACGATGGTCGCGCCGGTCGGCAGATCGAGGATCAGCGAGAGATACACCCCGAGCGCCGAGACGACGGTGCCCATGGTCCACCCGATCGCCAGCCGCTTGCCGATCGAATCCGAGTAGAGCATCGCGGCCACCGACGGCACGATCAGATAGCAGAACACCAGCAGCACGCCGGCGATCGAGACCGACGACGTCACGACGAAGCCGAACGAGGCGTAGAACAGAAAATCCCACAGCCGGTAGTTGAGGCCGGTCGACTCCGGATCGCCGTGGCTGCGCGAGATCGCCAGAAATTGCCGGCGGAACACGTAGTGGAAGATGCCGATGATCCCGTAGAGGATCCCGGTCTTGATCACTTCGTGCCAGGTCACCGCCAGGATGTTGCCGACCAGCATGTCCTTGAGGTGCTCGGACTCCGAGGTCGCCTTGCTCATCGCCAGGATCGCCGCGGCCGATGCGACCGCGTAGCAGATCCCGATGATCGCTTCCTGCGGGATGCGCGCGCGCTTGACCCGGATCATCGAGAAGATCCCGGCGCCGATGAACGTGAACGCCAGGCTGACCCAGTACACCGAAGGCGCGTGCGGATCGCCGCCCGAGAGCGGCGTCAGCAGCGCGATGGTCGCACCGAGCGCGGCAATCTGCGCGAGCGAGAGGTCCACGAAAATGACCCCGCGCTCCACGACGTGGACACCCAGATAGGCGTGGATGCCGGTCAGGATCAGGCTGGCGACGAACGGGGCCGCCAGGAACTGGATGACGAGCGACAGTTCCACGCTACCTGGCCCCGGTCGACTTGATCGCGTCGACCAGCATCGTGATGTCCGTCTCGAACAGCTTGAGATAGTCGGAGGCGGCCGGCACACCGCCGACCGACGGCGGCAGCACCAGCACCTTCCCGCCGGACTGCGAGGCGATGGAGTTCGGCGTCTTCGAATCGAAGTACGGCTCCACGATGATCAGCTTCACCTGCTGCGTCCGCATCGCCTGGATCACGTCGAGGGTGTGCTGCGGCGTCGGCGGGATCCCCGGCTTCGGCTCGACGTAGCCGATCACGTCGATGCCGAACGCGTCGGCGAAGTTCGCCCAGGAGCGGTGATAGGTGACGACCTTGACGCCCTTGTACGGCGCCATCATCGTTTTCCACCGCTGCTGCGCCTCGGCCAGCCGGCGGTCGAAGTCGGCGGCGCGCTGCGCGTAGTAGGACGCATTGGCCGGGTCCTTCTGCGCCAGCTTGGCTTGAACCGCCTTGGCGATGCGGCGGCCATTCTCCGGATCCAGCCAGTAGTGCGGGTTGCCGAGCGGGTGCACGTCGCCCATCGCGCGGGTGATCTGCCCGGTCGGCAGGTCGACGATCTTGGCGGTGAGCGACGCGTCGAAGTAGCCGTCGGTCCCGGCCTGGATTTTCGGGTTGCGGCTCTGCGTGATCAGCGGCGGCAGCCAGCCGATCTCGAGATCGCGGCCGACCAGCACCAGCAGATCGGCCTTGTTCAACTTGAGCACGAAGCTGGGCTTGGCCTCGACGAAGTGCGGATCCTGGTAGCCGCGCGCCAGCGATTCGACCGTCACCTTGTCGCCGCCGACCTCGCCGACGATCGAGGCCAGATCGCTGGTGGTGGTAACGATGTTGATGCCCACCGCGGCTTGCGGGACCGCGGAGAGCGCCGGGCACAGGAGCGCGGCGAAGAGAAGACTGCGTTTCATGGTGACCTCTTAGAACGCGTGTGCGCCGTGCGCGCCGATCGAGAACAGGAACTGGAAGAGCAGCTCGTTCGAGTTGACCCCTTCCGCATATCGCGTCCGCCGGTATTGCCCCCTGATCTGGCTGAACTCGCTCGGCCAGTAGGTCAGCAGCAGCGACGGTCCTTTGTCGACGAGCGAGGCGTCGTGGGCCCGCTCCGACCAGTCGTACCGCGCGCCCGCGAACCACCGGCGCGCGAACTGGTAGTCCGCGCTGCCATACATGCCAAACGACTGCTGGTCGCCGGCTGCTTCACCCCGCCGGCTCCACATCAGCTCGGTCCGTCCGATGAAGCGGCGATAGATCGCCCGCCGGAGCGGCCGGTAGCGCACGGTCGCGTCGATGCCGATGACCCGCGTCGTCAGGTCGTCGCCCGCGTCGTTGTGGCCGTAGGCGAACGACGTGCCGACGTCGAGGTTGGTCCCTTCGGTGACGTCGCGATACCCGCGCAGCCGGCCGACATACGCCAGGTGCCCTCGCGTGCTGCTGCTGAAAAGGGCGTTCTGTCCCTGGTAGATCTCGCCGGTTGCTTCGAGGAACAGCACCGGATTGAGAATCAGCTTGGAGACGGAAATGCCGGAGTCGTTGAGTCCCTCCTCACCTCCAAGGAGGTTCTTCACGACCAGCGCCTGATCCACCCACGGCAGCACGTGGCTGTGCAGTGTGTTGGCCTTGCCGAACTGCGCCTTCAACTTCCCCACCTTCATCAGCAGCCCGCCCGGAAGCGTCGGAAACGTCAGGAAGCCTTCCTCGATTTCCAGACCCTCCGGTGATGCGGCGAGGAAGAAGTCGGCGCGCGCGTAGGGGTCGACGACCGCCTGCAGACTGACTTCGGCCTCGTCCAGCTGCATCACCGGACGCGGGTCGATCTCGTTGCGCCCGGCCGCCCCGACGAAGTTGCCGATCACCGCGATATCGGGGTTGAAGATCTTCGACATCGCACTGGCGTTGCCGTAGACCGGCAGCGCGCCGGAGGGGCCGCCGGCGCCCGCGGCGCCAGCCGGCACCGCGGCTTCTGGAGCCGGCGTCTGACCGGTCGGAGCAGCTGTGGCAGCTGTGGGAGCGGCCGGTGGTGCCGGCGTAGCCGGATCACCCGGCTGCTGCGACAGACGCGCTTCGAGCGCCGCCAGGCGTGCGCCGTAAGCATCGCGAATCGACTCGAACTCCTGGCGCAGCCGTTGGAGCTCTTCGCGCAATTGCGCCGGAGACTGGGCGGGGACGGCGCCCGCCGGTGTCTGGTCTGCCGGCCCTGATGTGGCGGAGATCGGTGCTTGTGCCCGGACGGACCCGCCAAGAAGAAAACAGACGATGGCTACGGAGCTGACGCTCCGCGCCAAAGAGAGGTGGAACATGCGCCCTCCAAAATCGGAAATCGACTGGAACGTGCTGCGGAACGTGCGGCTACAGCAGTGTCGAGGGGGGCGCGCGTGCGGGAAGGTGTTCGTTGACGGGGTTGGCGTGGAACGGCAGCGCGCGGCGGGCGACGACGGTCGCCGGGCCGACGCTTGCGACCGTGACGCCGATCACGGTCAGCGGCGAGCGCAGGAGCCGGGTCCAGTGGCAAATCGCGCAGTGATCCGGCTGTGAGGGGGTGCCCGAGCCGTCGATGAGGGCTGACCCGTCGTGCGACGAGCCTCCGGCAAACAGTGTGGCGCAGGCGTCATCGTCCTGGCCGGTGTGGGGGAGACGGGCCAACGCCACCAGCAGTAGCAGGGCTACTAGCCGGGGCCACCGCCGCAGTCTCCACGACCTCATCGATCTGAGCGTAACCGTCCGTACTCAGCTGGTCAAGCGGCCCCGCCTCCGCCAAGGCTCCGGCGCGGCAGGCCCCGCTATACTGCCGGCGCATGTTTCCGGTCAGCGACGTCATTCCTTCACGGACCAGGCCGGTCGCCACCATCGGACTGATCGCGCTGAACACCCTGGTTTTCCTCTATGAGCTCCAGCTCGACCGGCGGCAGCTCTACGAGCTCGCGCACTCGCTTGGGGTAGTACCCGCCGACTTCTATTGGCCGCGCGCCCTCACCAGCGCGTTCCTGCACGACGGCTGGATCCACTTCGGCGGGAACATGCTCTATCTCTGGATTTTCGGCGACAACGTCGAGGACGCGATGGGGCACGTGGCATTCCTCGTGTTCTATCTCGCCAGCGCGGCGCTGGCAGCGGGCGCCCACGCCGCACTGAACCCCAGCTCGATGGCGCCCCTGATCGGCGCGAGCGGCGCGGTGGCGGCGATCATGGGCGTCTATTTCGTGCTCTACCCCCGCTCGCAGGTGCTGACGGCGGTATTCCTGCTGCTGTATCTCGATTTGATCGAGGTGCCGGCGGTCGTCTTCCTCGGAGTCTGGCTGGCGATGCAGCTGCTGGCCGGGTTGGCGTCGATGGGCGCGGGCGCCGCCGACGGCGGGCTGGCGATCACCGCCCACCTCGCGGGGTTCGCGGTCGGGATCGTCACGGGCATCGCGTTGCGAGGACGGGGGAAGACGCGGGCGTGGGGGTAGCCGTGAACCTTTCGGCCGGTTCTCCGACTACACCGATAGAACCACGGTGCCGACCACCACACACGATCCCGCCGGCGACGAATTGCTGGCGATCCGCTGCCAGCTCGGCGAACCCGCCGCGTTCGACGATCTGATCGCGCGCTGGCATGCGCCACTCTGGTCGTTCGTCCGTCGTATGGGCTGCTGCTGGCGGCGTCGGCGATGACCGCCGTCGTGACGGCGCTCTTGATCACCGAGCCGTCGCTGCCGCTGCGGGCATCGATCGCTCTGGCGGTCCTCGCGCTGATCGGCGCGAGCTGGATCGGATTCGCGGTCTGGGTGCTGTCGCACACCTGGGTCCTGCTGGGCGTCATCGCGTGGTCGCCGCCCGCATGGCGGTCGCGTTCAGCGCCGTGTTCTGCCTCGGCGCCGTGGCGGTGGGATATGCGACGTCGAGCCGGAGCGCATTCGCGGCGGCTGCGATGGGCGTGGTCATGATCGCGATCGGGTCTGGAATGCTGATTCGCGCCCGGCGGCATGTCGAGCAGCTGTCCACCCGGCGCGACGAGCTCGAGCGGGAGCTCGGACGCAAAGAGCAGTAATATCGACGACGCGCGTCGGGGCGCATCCAGTCCGCGGACAGGGCCGTGCCCACCCGTTGCACCAGCGAAGAAGACGAACCTTCTTTCAGCCTGATTCGTGCGGACTCCAGGCGATTCATGAAAGGAGATTCGTATGTCCGATGCCCTTCCGCTCCCGCCTCGTCCCGATCTCGATCAATACAGGAAGCTCGCACGCGATCTGCAGCGCGCATGCAACGCCGGCGACGCCGCCGTTCGCGCCTGGGCGGCACACTGGCTGGAAGCGCTGTCTCGCCTTCAACCTCCGGACGGCACGCCGCACGGCGCGCGGCTCGACCCGCCGCGCGAAGCGGAGCGTATGGAGCAGCGGTGGCGGGCCTTCAAACAGGCGAACGAGCGTCGAGCGCAAGGCCTGCTCGCCGACGCGCAGTTCTTCGTCGCTCGCGAGCACGGGTTCGACAGCTGGCCGAAGTTCAGCGCGCATGTCGAGACGCTGGCACATCCCCAGTCCGAAGTAGCGATCTTCGAGGCTGCCGTGGACGCCGTCGTCGCGGGTGACGCCGCGACGCTTCGCAGGCTGTTGCGGGATCACCCTCGGCTGGTGACCTCCCGCTCCACCCGGGAGCACCGGTCGACCCTGCTGCATTACGTCTCCGCGAACGGAGTCGAAGACTTCCGCCAGCAGACGCCGCCGAACATCGTCGAGATCGCGCGCATCCTGCTGCAGGCCGGCGCCGACGTCAACGCCACCTCTGAGGCATACGGCGGGGGCTCGACCGCATTGGGACTCGCGGCGACGAGCCTTCACCCGCAGCGCGCAGGCGTGCAGATCGCGCTGCTCGACACGCTTCTGGGAAGTGGCGCGAAAGTCGAACAGGGCGCGGAAAAAGACGACGGCTCCGCGGTCACCGGCTGCCTGGCGAATGGACAAGGCGAGGCGGCCAGCTACCTCGCGAGCCGCGGCGCCGTCTTGACTCTCGAAGGGGCCGCGGGGATCGGCCGCCTCGACGTCGTGCGGACGTTTTTCGACGACCGCGGCTTGCTGCGGCGGGGGGCGACGACGGCGCAGGTGGACAGCGGCTTTCTCTACGCCTGCGGATACGGACACCTCGACGTGGTGCGCTTCCTCCTCGAGCAGGGCGTCGAACCCGATGTGCGGAACGACGGCGGCGAGACCGGTCTGCACTGGACGTCCTTCGGTCCGTATCCCGCCATCGCCAGACTCCTCCTCGAGCGCGGCGCGACCGTGAACCTGAGGGACACGCGCTATCAAAGCACGCCGCTCGACTGGACGCTGTTTGCGTGGGCGAAGGCCGAAGGCCCGGAACGCGAGGGTGGCTACGAGCTGGCGGCGCTGCTGGTGGCGGCCGGCGCCACGGTCCACATCCCCTGGCTGGAGCGGAACGCAGGAGACCAGGCGCAGCGGGATCCGCGCATGCAGGAGATCCTGCGTGATGCGATCACGTCAACCCCACCGGAAGTCGGCTAGCTCGGTCCGACAGCGGAAGCGTGCGTCTCAGGGACGCTCCGACTGCCAACGATCAGAGAAGTGAATCGGTCGCAAGACCGGTTCACTTCCTGCGCTTGTCGATCGCGAACGCCATCTCGACCTCGACGACCACCGGCACCGCGACGTTGTCCTTCGTTCCGGCGGCGAACTGCCACTTCTTCAGCGCCGCGACTGCCGTATCGTCGAGCCCGTACCGCTCGTCGAGTGAGCGCTTCACCCGCACCTCGCCGACCGTGCCGTCTGGCTGGACCACGGCTTCCAGCAGGACGCTCCCCTGGATCCTCGCGCGCATCGCGTCCGGTGTGTAACTCGGACGGATGTCCTTGATCATGCGCGGCATCGTCACGCCGTTGCCCGGCCGATACACGCCCTCGGGAGGCCAGGGCGCTTCGGCCGGTGGCCGCGGCGCCGCGGAGGGCGGCTGTTGGCCGCCGGTGGCCTGGGCCTCGAGCGGAGGACTCGCGACCAGCATCGCGGACACCAGCGCGCCGTAAAGCAGACACGACATGAGACCTCCTTCGCAGTCACCAGGCGGGGCCTGTGCAGGCCCCGCGCTACAAAGACCCACATTTCACCCCGTGCTGTAGCGCGGCGGCTTCAGCCCTCGCGGCAGGTCCGGCAATCATTCCAGATCTGAAGAGCCGGTGAATGCATTGACGTGTCGCGTCCGGTTTTGGCCGGAGGCAGAGTCGGCACCCCATCAGTTACCTGCCGGACGGTCGTATGCTCAAGTTGTGGATAAGAAATATCGCTGGGCTGTCGTGGTCGCGGCAACGACGGCGGTGGCCCTCGTGGCGCTCGTGACGACGCGGGGTGGCGGCGAGGACCTGCAGGTGCAGACCGCCGAAGTCACGGTGGGGCCGATTGCGCGGCGGATTCTGGTATCGGGCACCCTCGAACCCGCGCGCATCGTCGAAGTGGGGTCCCAGGTGTCCGGGACGATCGCGTCGCTCGCCGCCGATTTCAATTCACGCGTCAAAGCAGGCCAGGTGCTCGCTCGACTCGATCCCGCGTCTTTTCAGACCCGGCTCGTCGAAGCCGAGGCGGGCGTCGCCAAGGCGCGGGCCGAACGGGCCCGCTTTCAGGCGGCGCTGGACGATGCCCGCAGGAAATTCGACAGTGCCCAGACACTCGCCGGCGATGCGCAGCTCGCTCGCGCCGAGCTCGATCTGGCGCGCACGACGATGTTGCAGGCAAGCGCAGACGTGAAAGCCGCCGACGCGGGGATCACGGCCGCACAGGCGGCTGTGACGGAGGCACGGGTGAATCTCGATCGCACCGTCATCCGATCGCCGATCGACGGCGTCGTGATCGGCCGGCAGGTCGATGTCGGGCAGACCATCGCGGCGGCCGTGAACGCGCCCATCTTGTTCACGGTCGGCGACCTGCGGCGGATGCGGCTGCTGGTCGAGGTACCGGAGGGAGAGGTTGGCGGGGTCCAGCCCGGATCGCACGTCCGGTTCGAGATCGAAGCGGTGGGATCACAGGCGTTCACGGGAACCGTAGTGGAAGTTCGCCTTGCCCCGATCAACGTTCCAGCCGCGGCGGCGACCTCGGGTTCCGGCGGCAGCACACTCTCCGGGACCACCGCGACGACCTCGAGATCGAGCGGAACTGCTGCCGCCGCGACCGCCACCCAGCCCCAATCACCATCACAACCCGCGGCCGCGCCGACGCCGGCTGGCGGCGCCTCGTCGCGCCAGACCGGACAGACCACCGCCGGGCCGGCGGCAGCCACGACGCCCTCCACTCAAGTTCAGCCTGCCGCGACAGGAGTGGTCACCTACGTCGCTGTGATCGATGTCGACACCCCCGACCAGGCGATACCGCCGGGCGGCACCGCGATCGTGACGCTGTCAGGATCGCAGCGCCCGCAGGCGGTTCGAATCCCGAACAATGCCCTCACGTTCGCACCGTCGGAGAAGGCACTTGCCGCCGTCGATCAGAAGGCACCGGTCGTGGACCGATCAGATGATGACCCGGCGAAGAGCAAGGCGACACAGCGTGACTACGTCTGGAAGATGGAAAGCAATCGGTTCGTACCGATCGCGGTCGAAACCGGCATCGCGGACGATTCGTGGACCGAGCTGATCGGCGGTGACGTGCGTCCGCGGGACGTCTTGGTCACCGCTGCCGCGCCACGGGCGCGCTGAACGCCACCCGATCAACCGACTCCCCGCCGCACTGCAGCGGGCGCCCAGCCGCGACGTATGTCCGCGCCCTTGCAGAAATGACAGGCGGCAGGGATAGTTCTGACAGCCAGCGATAGGGCGGCCGCTGCCGGTGCGAAGTTGCTGCGTAACAGGCGCATGGGCAGATGCGTTCGGCTGGCGCTGATGGCGCCTCGGGCTGCCAACCCTGCCAGATGCCGGCCGGCCGTCGGCGACACGTCACGGGGCGGGCTCGACATTCAACAGCGTTCGAAACACAGCCAGCCGCTTGATGCGCTCGCAATGCTCCTCGAGATCGTCGCGCTGCGAGGCAATGTCCTCCGACGAATACTCCTGACGCCGCCGGTCGCACATCGCCTCGAACGGCAACCCCGCGATGAGGCAGCGCAGGATCGACGCGTTCAGCGGGTCGAGCTCGATGCCGAGGACGTCTTTACCGGCGAGCTCGGATACCCACTTCATGACCAGTTGCTCGGGATCGCCTGAATAACGCTCGCGAACCATCGAGAGAATCGACTGGCGATTGGGAAGGTTGATCAACGGCGCCAGCAGAAAACGATGATCGCGATCGAGGATCTGCTCGCGGCGTGTGACCAGCACCGCTTCGCGGTCCATGTGCGTGTAATCAGCTCCGCCAGCGTCTCACCTTCGATCAATTCGAGGATCAGGAAGCGGATGCCTTCGGCGTGCTCAACCCCGTAGATGGCGCAAATGTTCGGATGATTCAGCGCCGCCAGCATCCGCGCCTCGCGCTCGAAGCGCGCGAGCCGATCGGGATCGGTCGTAAATGCTTTTGGCAACACCTCGACCGCGACGTCACGTCCGAGGGACGTGTCGTGAGCCAGGTAGACCTCGCCCATGCCCCCGGCGCCGAGCAGCGACAGCAAACGATGGGCGCCAACCGACCGGCCCGCGAGCGACTCGCGCGTGGATTCGGATATCCGCTGCGCCGCAGAGCCTAGCGGCGGGACGGAAAGGAACCCGTCATCGGACGGCGACGCGTGGAGTAGCGACTCGACCTCGCCGCGTAACGCCTCATCTCCACCACAGGCGGCCACGAGAAAGGTCGAGCGCTGGTGCTTCGACAGCGCGCGCGCCGCGTGATACAGCTCCTCCGTTCGCTTCCAGCCTTCAGGCGTCATCGGACACAGCGTGCAGCTCGGAAACTAGACCAGTCCGCCGCTCGGAAAGTGATCCACCGGAAGGACGTTCATTCTACGTGCTTTGCTCTCTCCGGGCTCTTCTCTGTCCGTGGCCGGGCGGCGTGATCGGCCGTTCTTCAGGCCGAGCACGGCGCCTGGCCACGGACGCGCGCGGCTACCCGGGCCCGCGCCGCTTCCGCATCCGATAGCTTTTCCCCTTGGTCGTGATCACGGTGGCGTGATGGGCCAGTCGGTCCAGGAGCGCCGTGGTCAGCTTTTCATCACCGCCGAAGACGGTCACCCATTCGGCAAACGCGAGATTGGTGGTCACCACGGTCGCCCGCCGCTCGTAACGGTCCGTGATCAGATTGAAGAGGAGCTCGCCGCCGACGCGATCGAAGGGGACGAAGCCTAGCTCGTCGATGATCAGCACCTCGACCCGTCGCAGCCGCTGCTGGAGTCGGGTGAGCTCACGGGCATCGCGGGCTTCGAGGAGCTGACGCACCAGGTCGGCCGCCCGGGTGAAGAGCACGCGGCGTTTCTGCTTCGTCGCTTCGACGCCGAGCGCGATCGCCAGATGCGTTTTACCGGTCCCAATCGGGCCGGCGAGGATCAGATTCTCCGGCGCGGTGACCCACTCGCCCCTGGCCAAGCTATGGATCTGCGTCGCGCTGACGCCCTCCGCGGCGGAGAAATCGAAGGTGTCGAGGGTCTTCACCTCCGGAAAGCGTGCCTCACGCAGCCGCTGCCGCATGACGGACTCATGGCGCGAGGCCAGCTCCGCACTGAGCACCTCCTGGAGATAGTCTTCGTGCGGCCAGTGCGCGTCCCGGGCCTGCCGGGCGAGGGCCTCAAAGGTCCGTGCCATGCCGGGCAGCTTGAGGGCGCGGGTGTGCGTGAGCACGAGGTCACGGGTGAGCGTGGTGGCGCTCATGCGGTGACCTCCGTGAGCCAGCCGTCGTAGTCGGCGGCACAGCCACTGCGCACGTCGATGTCGCGGAGCGCCGGCGGCACGGCCCCCGTCTCGAGCGCCGCGGAGACGGGCGCCGGCGTTAGCGCGAGCAGGACCGGGGTGCCCGTGCGCAGGGCCGCGTCGACGACGGCCGCGACGTGCACGAGTCCATGCGCTTCAATCTGGCCGAGCACTTTGGCCAAGAGCCGAGCGGCCTCGCGGTCGGGATGCGCCGCGTGAAAGTGCGCCCACAGGGCAGGAAACGGGTCGCCCAGATCCCGGAGCAGCTCCGGGAGGACTTGCCGCACCGCTTGGGGCTTGCGCGCCAGCTCGGGCAGATAGTGGCGGTAGTCGATCGACCGCTGCCCGAAGCGTTTCCGCGGGTGCCCGATCGGCGTGCCGTCCCGCCCGACGATCGTGACCGTCGTCGCCCCCACGCGCGCGACGAGATCGAGTCCGGCCCAGCGACAGGGCACCGAGTACACCGCGCCCTCCAGGCGGACGAGTGCGCGGGGCGAGACCGTCACGAACGTCGTGGCCTCCGCGACGAAGGGCTCGGGCAACGCCCGGAAGACGACCCCTTCGCCGGCAAAGCGGCGCCCGATCGTCTCGCCGGTCCGATCGCGTCCAGTCTCGAGCCGAGCATCCATCCGCGCGAGCAGCGCCTGATTGATCGCCTCCAGCGTCGGCGCGCGCGGAATCGGCGTCAGCGCTTGTCGACGCACGGCCTTGCCGCGGCCTTCGACGCCGCCCTTGTCATGGCCTTCGCCGGGGCGACAGAAGCACGGCTCGAAGAGATAGTGGGAGGCCAGGGCGGCAAAGCGCGGCGTCAGCGTCCGCGCGCCACCCACCAGGATGCGGACCACGGCGGCCTTCAGATTGTCGTACGCGATCCGGGCGACGACACCGCCGAAGTGCGCGAACGCCCGCACATGGCCATCCAGAAAGCTGACCTGGTCCTGTCGCTCATAGATCCAGGCGAAGTCACGGCCGGAGTACATCAACCGCATCAGGAACAGCCACGCCTTGCGCCGGGTGCCGTCCACATCGACGAGCACCTCGAAGAAATCGACCTCGGCGAGATCCCCGGGCCGATACGTCAGCGGCACGAACACCTCGCGGCGCTGGCGTTTCCACTCGGCCACGGCCGCTTTGACGAGCGAGGCCCCCACGCGATGCCCCTCGCCGATCAGCAACTCGTGCAGCCGCGTGGCCGTCAGCTGCTGCTTGCCGCCCGTCCAGTCCTTCGACTCGGCCAACAGCGCGTCGATACGTGGGCCGACTTTCTCCCAGACCGGCCGCGTCCGTGGCCCGGTCTCGCGGCGGATCGGCGCGGCCCCCTCGACGTACTTGCGGACCGTGACCCGCGAAATCCCAAACTCCTTAGCGACCTGCCGCTGCGAGCGGCCGTCCACCAACACTTTGTGACGAATGACATGTACCTGATCCACTCTGAGCACCCTCCCAGCGGACCCGAAGCCCATCGCTTCGGGCAACCGCCCTTGATGCTTCCGGGTGGATCACTTTCCGAACGGCGAGTGGATCACTTTCCGAGCGGCGCGCCCATGCAGTTCCCGACGCAGCCACGCCTTCGCGAGTTGCCAGTCGCGCAGCACGGTATCGGCGGATATGTTCAACACCGACGCTGTTTCATCCGCCGTCAACCCACCAAAAAACCTGAGCTCCACAACCTGGCTCTTTCGGTCATCGACCTTCGCGAGGGACTCGAGCGCTTCATGCAGCGCCACAAAATCCTGTAGCGGTTCGCTGGTGACGATGAGCGCCTCGTCGAAGGCCGCACGCGTCAGATCGCCACCGCGCTTCTGATATCTGCGTCCGCGCGCGTGGTCGACGAGGATGTGGCGCATCACACGACCCGGTATTTGTGGAATTCAACGGTCCGCGGACTGATGTCGAGCACGGCCGCCGCCTCTTTCATCGATTTGCCTGGTGCAGATTCACCTCCAAGTGTCCGAGACTCGAATCTATGGTGTGCGGCGGCGGGCGCCTACTCGCAAAACTGACAGTTCAGCGGTAGAAGACCGGAGGTCGATAAAAGATCTGACGCGATATCAGGAGGGAGTCGCTCCAGCGGCCGCTGCGCTCCGCGGCAGCTTGGCGACGATCACATCGAGCGACGGTGCAGGCCGTCGCTCGATGTGCTGATGACCGTGGGCGGACGAGGCTACTTGAGAAGTTCGGTCAGCTTCGGCATGACGGCTTCGCCCCAGATCTCGTAGCCTTTCGCCTGGGGGTGCAGATTGTCTGGCCGGAACGCGTCCGGCAGGAAGTAGCCCTTTTCGTCAAGGAATTTGGATCCGATCTCCAGGTAGAAGACCCGCTTCTGATCGTCCAACCGGGAAATGATTCGATTCGCGTCGGCAATCTTGTCGCGTATCGGATCGCCGGGAACGCTCCGCGGAAAGATCGCCAGCAGGAGAATCTTGGCCTGGGGAAAATCCTTCTTCAGCTCCAGCACCACGGCCCCGATACCTTCAGCGATCTCCGCCGCGGTATTGGCGCCGTTGTTGTTCGTCCCAATCATCAGCATCACGGCTTTCGGCTGAAACCCCTGCCCTTCGCCGTTCTTCAATCCCCACAACACACCCTGCGTCGTGTCACCGGCGACCGCGAAATTGGCGGTGCGAATTCCGCCGAAATACTTGTCGAAGACCGCCTTGTTCGCGTCCCCCTGCACCCACCAATCGGTGATCGAATCACCGTGCAAGAGCAGATCGATGTTGCCCGCCTTGGCGATTTTCACAAATCCTTCATGTCTCGCGCCTTGCCTCTGGAATGTCTGCGTGTACGTCGCGGCCACGTTCAACCGCGCGGGCTGGAGCAGCAGCAGCGACTCGAACTTCGTCAGGAGCGGCCGGGTCGGTGACCTGTCGGCGTCGATGAACTTCTTCACGGCGGAGTTGACCTCCGCCAGCTCGGCCGGCGTGGGACGAGGGATGGCCACTTCGGGCGGTACCGGAGCCGATGGCCCGATCACGATTGGAGTGAATCCCCGACCGCGTCCCGCCGGACTGGCACCACCTGGTCCGCCAGTCTGCGTCCCCGGCGGGGCCGCCGGCGGCGTCGCTGCGGGAGTCTGTACCGCGGCACCAGTAGTCCAGGTGCCGCATAGAACGAGTGCGGTCGCGGCGAACGATATCAGTCGGTTCATGCTGTTCCTCATCGAGCTCAGACAAATCGGCACAGTGACACCTTTGGACAACGCCGTCTCTCGTCTCCATCCAATCAGCAATCTGCGGTGTTGATCTCAGGGCATCGCCAGCGCCTCGTAGAACTGGCAGTGACGCGCAAAGCCGAGCGCCTCGTACAGATGCCGTGCGGCATCGTTGTCGGCGCGAACGTTGAGGCCGATCGTCTCGACGCCGGCGAGCTCGCCGAGCACTGCGCTCGTGACCAGGTTGCCGAGTCCACGCCCCCGGCGGTCGCGCCGGGTGTAGACGTTGCCAATCGTCGCGGCACCCTCCTCGCGAGCCAGTAGATGCGTTCCGGCGGCCGCCACCAGCGCTTTGCCTTCATAGATCCCATGGAACACACCGTCGGCAACCATCGATGGAAAGAAGAAGTCTGGCGACTCGCCCGAGGACTTCCCGTCGGCGTACAGAGCCTCGAGTGCCGGAACGTCGCTCGCGTTCAGCCGGGAGGTGGCTGCGCTCGCCGAAGCCCCGCGATCCGCCTTCGCGCGGTGTAGCGTCGTCGCGCTTCGGCGAGACAGGTCACCGGTCCACGTCATTCGCCACATCAGCCGCGGGGACGACACCGCCGCATGGCGCGCCACTTCGTCCAACGTATCGCGCTGCACCTGCAGATGCACTGGGCCCTTGACGAATTCAAGCGCCTCGCGCACGCTGCCCGGGCCCATCGCGAACAGGATGGTCGTACCGTAGTCCTGCACGACGAGCGTGAGGTCCGGCACGAACCACACCGTTTTCGCGAACATCGGCTGCTCGAGATCGCCCAGCGCGTACACACTCCAGGCGGGGTCGCGGCGGAGGCGGGTCCGAATCTCGTTCTTGTCGGTCAAGCGGGGCATCGGGCCGAAGGTCATCACTATACCGCCGCAGTGGGGGCTATTCAGGCCGGTCCTTCGCTGACGGCCCGGGCCCGCAGGAGGCGTGAGCCGAAATCGGATCGTTTCACGCATTCCCCGCCAGCGCGGCCGACGGACGTGACGCCACGTGGCACGCGCACGAAAGGGAGCTCGCGTGCGTTCCACATTGGCACACGTTACGTCCGTGGTTTTTCCACTGATTGTCGTCCTGGGCGCGATCGGCGTGTCACCTTGCATCGCTCAAACGCGTGTGACATCGGTCGAGGAGCTGCGGCGAGCGTTGGCGCCCGGTGATGTCATCACCGTGGTCGCAGCCATTGGACCCCCTGTTACCGGGCGGTTGACGCGCATCGGGAATGCCGATCTCGACCTCCGACCCGCCAACAAGCGCACCCTGCAGGCGCCTGGTCCGCCTGTCACCATACCTCTCGATGCGATTCTGTCGCTCGAACGGCCTCGAGACTCGGCGCGAAATGGCGCCGCAATCGGGGCCGGCATCGGCGCGGGGTTCGGCGGAGCCATGTTCGTCCATGCCTTCATCATCGACCGCAACGAGATCGGCGAGTGGGCGCCGCTCTACGTTGGGACCGCGGCGATCTGCACCGGGATTGGCGCGCTGATCGGATGGGCGACCGATGCGGCGAGCTCCAAACCGCATATCAGTTTTCAGGTGTCAGAGGGAAGAACGAGAGTCCGCGTCCAGCCCGTGTATTCACGGGGTCGCGGGATAGGGCTCGCCGTGTCTATCTCACGATAGTTCTTCAGCGCTCGCCAGGCACGGCTTCGACCTGGGCCTCGAGACGGAGGAGGGTATATCGAGGTACCGGATTTCCAACACGGAGCAACGGAGCCAACGAAGGGAACGGAAAAGAGAATATGTTTTCTCTGCGTGAGAGGGCGAGCGTCGTCCGCTCGCCCTCCCCTGCCGGATCAGGTGTGCTACTTACCCGCCGGTGTCGCCGGGCAGCTGCCCTCGACCTCGCGCATGCTGGCGACTTCGAACTCAGCCAGATCGACCTTGTCGCGCCCGATCGCCTTGTCGGTCTGGCTCGCAGCGGGCGGTGCCGCGGACTTGCTGTCCCCGGCCTCCGCATCGATCCGCCCGGTCACTTCCACGCGCTTACCGACGGCGGCCTTCAGCTGTTCGTCAGCGATAAGCTCGAGTTTGTACATCGCGTGCGACGCCATGCCCGATGTGCCGACGGCCCCCGGGGTGCCGGCGGCCCCCGGCGCGGACGCCGGTTTCACATCCGCCAGGATGTAGTCCTCGAGTACACCAGCGCGTTCGGCCACATTGGGAGCGCGTCCCGGTACGTCCTGCTCTCTGTAGACGCATCCGGTGAGCGTGATCGGAGTCTGGGCGGCCGTCGCCTGAGGTTGCGTCTGCTGAGCCGGCGCTTCCTGCGAGGGTGTGGGTGCCTGTGCCACCCCAACCAAACCTGAGCAAGCAACGACAGCGGCGGTAGCAATTACATACTTTCTCAATTCGATACCCCCTTTTTATGTGTCTCTCGGTATCGATTGCAAGCTGACCGCCACGGACCGCTCATCATTTTCGGCGACGCTAACTCAGCACTTGCGCGCGCGCGCGAGCACATACGTCGTCATGGCGTTCCCGCGCATGTCGCTTCCGAAGGTCGCCCCGCGCGCTTCACGAACTCCCCGACCAGGACGCCTTCGGTACTTCACCGACCGGCCGTCCTCGTCTTTGACCTCCACCGTCGTTCGCGCCATCGCCTTGAGCTCGGCCGGCGTGATCGACAATGGCGTCTTCACGTCGCCGCCGGCGCTGAGCGTAGATGCTGACGTCCCAGGTGAGGGGGCCTGCGCGCCGGCGATCGTGCCGAGGCAGATCATCCACAGGCCCGCGACGCAGGCCGGAGATCGGTGGATACCCTGTCGCGTCATCGTCTGCCGCTCCCGTCAGGAATCAGAGGCCGATCCGGGGGCGTCCCTCTCCGCGCCTCACACTTTGAAGGCGGTAACGTACTGCACTCGCGCTTCATAGCGCAATATGAACCGTATTGAAGAAATGCATTGAGCCGATTCACGGTAATACGATTCGGACCGATTCACACATGAGGGGGGCGAATGGCACTGCTCACGGCGAGAGCGGCCGCTGAAAGGCTCGGAGTCGGGTACTCCACACTCAAACGCTGGGTCCGCAGCGGCAAAGTCCGAACGACCCGGACCGAAGGCGGCCATCATCGGGTCGCGGATTCCGAAATCGAGCGGCTGCTGGCGCGCCAACAACCGGCCGCACGCCGGCGTCCGGCCACTCCTCCAGACGACGAGTCGTTAGGGGGATTGAGTGCGCGGAATCGTCTGTGGGGATTTATCGACGAAGTTCGCGTGGACGGCCTGCTCGCTCAAGTCCGCCTTCGAGTCGGCAGTCAGACGCTCACCGCCGTGATCACCGCGGATGCGGTTCGAGCGCTGAAGCTTCGGCGGGGCGAGGATGCTATCGCGATCGTGAAGTCGACCGAAGTGATGATTGCGAGACCGGGCAAGAATTCGAGGCGCGCGTGAATCAGTCGAGTGGCCTGATCCGGATGTTCTTGTAGAGCACGGCGCTCCTGGCGTCATGGGCTTGGAGCGCAATCGTACCGGGACCAGTAATCCTCCGGCCGGGTCCCTCGGGCCCACCGGTCCAGTCCGCCGGCTGCGTCCAGTTCACGACCGGCTTCTCGTTGATCTTCACCACGATCGAGTCACCCTTGACGATGATCGTCTGCGTGCACCACTCCTCGTCCTTGACCAGAGGGTCGGCGAGATCGACGACGTGATAGAGACTGCCGGTTCGCGGGCCGGCAGTGCCGTTATACACCTGCACCTCGAAGCCTTTCGAGGGGAACCGGCCGGACGCCCGCTCGTTACCGCCCACCTGCTCGAATTCCGTGAGGACATACACGCCGCCGTTCGCGCCGACGCGGGCCAGGGTGTCGATCCGCAACTCGAAGTTGCGGAAGCGGTGATTGCGGAGCGCGCCGTCGTAATAGGCATGGCTGGCCGGCCCGCTCGCGACGATCGCGCCGTCTCGGACAGTGAACGACTCCGGTGGACCGCCGACCTTCCACCCGGTCAGGTCCTTCCCGTTGAAGAGACTGGTGAATCCCGGTTCCAGGACGGGCGCGTTCGGCTGGAAGAATGCGGCAAAGGCCAGGAGAAAGACGCATGGGAACGGCATGGCGCGTGAAGTGTAGCAGTCGCCTTCGGAATCCGAGATACGCGGACAATATGTCGTCGCTGCGTTGCCTTTCCGGACTCGTGCAGAAAGATCGGCCTCAATTGACCAATCGAACGGTGGGTGGTTTCTTGCCTAATAGCTCAGCTTACAAGGAGGGGGATTGGCTGACCAGGAGGAACGCGGACGTTGTGCGCTCTGCGGGGGTGCCGTGGGGCCGGATGGCCGGACATTGACGCCGCTCCCCCCACGGCCCGCCCCTCAGCTCCAGAGGCCCCCTGTCCCCGCCCGTCCGGTCGAGGATGTCAATGACCATCTCACGCCGGTGCAACGGTTCGCGCAGGCCATGAAGCGCCGTGATGCGGCCAGGCCGAAGCCACCGAGCCACCGTGGCAAGCGGGACGAACCCTCGGGCTGAGAGTGGTCGGGGTCGCGTAGACCGTGCCCGAAGTGCTGCGAGCGGCGGTGCATCGGCATCTGCCGTTTGCGTGATCCTGCGGCAAGATTGATCACGTGACGGCAACATTGGACGACGCGTCGCGAGGGCGGCGACGCACGTGGCGGCGAATCCTGATCTGGGTCGGCCGGACCATGGTGCTTCTGGCACTGGTGCTCTGGTGCACGGCCGACGGCTCCCCGGTGGGCCACTTCGCCTCCGGGCCGGACCGGGATCGCTTCATGGCCGCCTACAACGCCGCGATGGCCGCCTTGCCGAAGCCGGACCAGACGCGCGACATCCGCACCACGTTCGGGATCGTACGGGTTTACCGATTCACGGGCGCCCACGACACCGCAGCCCCACTCCTGCTGTTGCCCGGACGGGCCGCCCCGACACCGGTGTGGGCCGACAACCTGCCCGGCCTGCTGGCGCTGCGTTCTGCTTACACGATTGACCTGCTCGGCGAGCCGGGCATGAGCATCCAGGACCGGCCCATCACCAACGACGCGGACCAGGCGGCATGGCTGCACGAGGTGATGGCGCAACTGCCGGAGCCCCAGGTCCACATCGTCGGACTCTCGATTGGCGGCTGGACGGCGATGAATCTGGCCGTGCACCGCCCCCAGAAGACTGCCAGCCTTACCCTGATCGAGCCGGTCTTCGTCTTCGCGAGCATGTCGGTCGAGGCGATTGTGCGATCGATTCCCGCGTCGATTCCGTGGCTGCCCAAGAAGATGCGGGACGACTTCAACAGCTGGACGGCGGGCGGCGCACCGGTCGAGGACGAACCCATCGCCCAGATGATCGAGGCGGGGATGATGACCTACCGACTGAAGCTGCCGATTCCGTCGGTGATCGACGAGACGCGGATCGCGGCGGTCGATGTGCCTACCCTCGTCATCCTCGCCGGCCGCTCGCCGATGCACGACACCCAAGCCGCGGCCCTGACCGCGCGCCGGCTGCTGCGACGCGGCACTGTGAAGATCTATCCGGACACGTCCCACGCCATCAGCGGCGAGCGTCCCGACGCCATCGCTGCCGACATTGCAGCGCACCTGACCCGCTGACCGCGAGCGACCGCAACATTCCCGCTGCGAGAAACAGAACAGACCAGGACTTCCGCATCGCCACTACCTCCGTGTGCTCTTGACGTCCGCTGGCGTGCGGCGGCCGGACTCCGCTATCTGTGCAACACCGCCGGTCCATCGGCCTCGGCAACGTCGGCGCCGTAATCGGAGATGGTGACGACAAACGTGTAGGCGGCGCCGGCACCGCGACGAAGGTCGAAGGTGTTATTCCCTCGCAAGAACTCCCCCACCGTTCCAGCTTCCATGACGACATCGAACCAGGCTGATCGCCGGGATGTCGATTGCACGCGCATCGGCAGCACCTGCTGGCGCCCGGCGTCGAGGTCGATGATCAGGCACATGTCCTGTCCCGTCTCGATGCGGACCGACCGATACGACCGTGTAGACGTGTTCCGGACGATCACGGAGTCCGGCGGCGCCTCCGGCACAGGCCTGCTCCCGGGCAATTTGAGGACGTTCGGAAAGAGCCACTCGGGAGGACCGAACCGATCCTGGAATGAAGGTTCCGGGAAATCCGAGATATAGACGACACGGGCAGGCACGTGGAGCACGCCCTCCTTGTAGATTTCCGCGCGCACCCAAGTCTCGAAGAGTCTCGCTTTCGTCAAGTGCCCCGAAACGCGAACCTCGTACGTGCGATCAGGAGAGACTAACGTGGATACGTGTGGCGGACCTGGCGCCTTGCAGGCTGAAGCGGCCAGCGCCAGCACGACCGCGAGTGCGCCGCCGATCGTCAGAGCTCCCGGCACACGACGGTCTCGTTTTCCAGCCGCGTAATCGGCAGGGCCACTTGGGTTTCACGGCTCATTCTTGCGGGCCTCGAACACGATGACGCCGTCCTTGGCGCCGAACTCGGAGGGACGCTGACCCGCCCCAGGGGTGTCGAGACACATCCGCAGGGTGCCGTCCGTCACTTCGACGATGCCGATCTGTGCCTTACCGGAGTCGTCGCCTTCCGTGATGGCCAGGTCGATGGTCATCGGCTGCGTCGACGCGTCCAGCTTCAGCGTGCCGCGCTCGGTCACCTTCCCGTCGATCGCCTGCTGGTACTTCTCCCCGACAATGCTCAGCGTGATCTGCGGACCGTGGTCCGGAATTGAGCGGCCGTTGACGGAGGTGAGCCGCCACGTACCCTGCAGCGCCGACGGCGTGGTCGTGTGCTGCGTGTCCGAAGCGATGAGGCTCGCCGCCGTCACCATCCCTGCAATCGTCGCGCGATGCACTGCACGAACCGGCCATCTGGCAGCCATCCCATAATGGCTTCGCCGTTTCTTTCGATGAGCGGACACAATCCAGTGAGTCCCGGCACGACGTCCTCCCCGCCTGCCGCATCGAGGAAATAGTTGTGGGGCTTAGCCCACGAGCTGAGACGGAAGGTTTGGGGCGGCTTTCGTCCCTCCCAGAGGTCCGCCCATACCGGCGGCAGTGTCCGTTCGATGAGCGCGAGGGCTGCGGTTTCGGTCATTCGGTCCTCCGCTTTGGCATCCGCGAGTATAACGACCGACAGCGAAACCGTCTCAGCCTGGCAATGACGAGCCCTCGAGTTGTGAAGTCCAGCGAACACCCAGCCGAGCGGGAATAACCGCGACAAACGCCGCAGGGATCAGCGATGTCCCTCTGAACCGGTCGCCCCACCCTACCCTGCGGGAGCGCTGTCGGCGTTGCGGCGGCGAGCCGCGCCCCCAGTGCCGCACCTCGTCGCGGCTCTCCTCTCGCCCATCGGCGCCCGATCACTCCTCCCGCAACAGGACCAGGGGGTCGAGCCGCGCGGCGGCACTGGCGGGAAACCATGCTGCGGCCACGGTCGTGAGCGCCAGGAGGACCAGCACCATCGCCCAGGTCACGGGATCACTGGGCGTGATCCCGTACTGTAGCGATCCCAGCGTCCGGGCCAGCCACGCGCCGCAAACCGTGCCGAGCACCAATCCAATCCCCGTGACGACGAACGCGTCGCGCAGAACGACCCGTCGGATCTCACTGCGTGAAGCGCCAAGTGCCGTGCGGATGCCGAACTCGCGTCGTCGGCGGCTCACGGCATACGACAAGACGCTGAACAGGCCGCCGGCAACCGCGATGACGGCAATGGAGGCAAACGTCACGGCGAGCGCCGCCGACGCTCGCGGGCGCGCGAGCTGCCGCGCGTAGTCCTGATCGGCGAGCTTGGCAGCCTGCACCCGGACCGTCGGGTGGGTGGCCGCCAGCCGATGCCGGATCACGGCTGCTGCAGGGCATGCGGGGTCGCACCGCAGGCTGACCATTGGCGTCGCGTAGGGGGCGGTCGTGTACGAATGGTAGAACTCCGGCCGGTCCAGGCGCGCGTCGATCGCCGGGAGATGGATCTCCCGGGCAACCCCGATGACATGGAACGACTCTTTTGTGAACCGGAACGTGCGGCCGACCGGGTCCACATCCGGCCACAACGTCCTCGCCAGCCGCTCCGACACGATGACGTCGTCGGAGGTGTCCGCCGCAGTGAACATCCGGCCCTTGATGATGGGGATTTCGTAGAGGGCGAAGAACTCCGGACTCACGACATAGCGATCGAGGACGAGGTTGAGTGACGGAGCGCCTGGCGCGTCCGAGATCCAATCGCCGAAGGACTTCATTCCTCCGGCCGGCGGCAGCCCGTACGACCACGCCAGCTGCCGTACGCCAGGCAGCTGCCGAAGCTCCTCCTCGAGCGTCCTCGCGAGGGCCTGCTGCGCCGCCGGATCCGAGACGGCGCGCAGGGACAGCCACAGCGTCGTGACGCCCGACGTCACGAGACCACGCTCAGCGCGCGCGAGGTTCACAAAGGATCGCATCAGCAGGGTCGCGCCAACGAGCAGCATGCAGGCGAACGCCACTTCCACCACCAGCAGGCCGCGCGTGAGCGCGCGCGCACCGCGCGCCTCAGTGCCGCTGCGATCGATGATCCGGAGCGACTCGCCCGCATCGACCCGGGTCCCGAGCCAGGCTGGTAGCAGTCCTGAGGCCAGCGTCGCCAGGACGCCAGCAATGGAGGTCGCCACGAGCGCCCGGGCGTCGAGGTTGAGGGGATTGAGTGTCTGGAGCAGCATCGGCTCCGGCAGCAGCGCCCGTGCGACCGAGACGAACGCCCACGCCAGTGTGGCTCCCAGTAAGACACCGATGGTCCCGAGGAGACAACTTTCCACGACGGCCTGGCGGATCAACCTGCCGCGGGACGCGCCGAGTGCCGCGCGCATGCTGAACTCGCGGCGCCGCGTCGTCAAGCGCGCCAGCAGCAGCCCGCACACGTTGGCACAGAGCACGAGGAAGACCAGACCGACGCCGCCTGCCAGCACAGGGACGGCGCGCTTGGAGTATTCGTCCTCGACGCCGGCTAGCGTGTAGACCCAGGGGCGCAACGACGCGTTCGCCGCATCCGCCGCGCGCGCCGCGTCCGTCGCGACACGCAGTGCCTCGTCGCGCGGGATCCCGGATGCGAAGCGCACATACGCCCGCGCGGGTTCCCCCGGCGTGCTCGCGAGGTCTGTGGGCCTCCAGAGGACCGTCTCGGCGGATGGAAAGCGGAACTCCGCCGGAAGGACGCCGACCACCACCAGCCGCTTGCCGTCCACGGTGATGGTCCGGCCCACCAATCCCGGATCCGCACCGTAGAGCGCCCTCCACACCGTCTCGGACACGAGCACACGGTCGTTCTGGCCCGCACGTCCATCCGTCTGATCGAACAGCCGCCCTCGGATCGGCCGCACCCCGCCGAGGAGATCGAACACTCCAGGCGTCACGATCGCAATACCGCGCGCCACGACGGTCTGCCCGGTCTCGAGCAGCGCGGTTTCCGGTACCGCAGACTCGGCACCGGCGAACCCGGGACTCTTGCGCCAGGCTCGGACGACCTCCGGGCTGACGAACGAGCTGCCGCCGCGATCGGTGCCCATCCACAGGTAGGCGAGCTGCGCCGGATCGTGAAAGGGCACAGGCCGCAGGATCAGCGAATCCACGATGGTGAACATCGCCGTGGTGATACCGATCCCGAGTGCCAGCATCCCGGCAGCCGCCACCGTGAACCGGCGATGCGCAGCGAGCGTCCGCGCCGCCTGCCTGACGTCCTGCCACACCGACTCGATCGTCATCGTCCGTACCTCGTGCACCAGCTCCCATACCTGTCCGACGCCGCCAAACGCAGCCAGCGCCGCCTGCGCGCAGTCGGCGGCATCATGCCCCTCGCGACATTCGCTTCGGTCTCCATTTCGAGATGGAACGTCAGCTCGTAGATCATGGATAGCACGCCGGTCTGCGTCTGCGAGCGCTGATATCAGGTCTTGACCGTCAGGAAGAGAAAACCTGAGATGCCAAGGACGATGATGTTGGGGGACCAGGCGGCCAGCCAGGGAGTCAGGATGCCGCTCTTGCCCAAGGCCACGAACACGCTGGTAACGATCCAATACGACAGCGCCAGAATGATGCCGAGGCCCACCGCATAGAGGGCACCCCGCCGGCCCGTGCTCACGCCGAACGGGATCGCGAGCAGCGTCATGACCAGGGTGACGAACGGGAATGCCATTTTGTGATGTAGCTGGACCGCGAGCTCCGTGACGTTCAGGCCGCTTGCCGACAGCTCGTTGACGTATCGCCGGAGCTGCGCGACGGTCATCATTTCGGCGACCGGCTGCTCGGTTTCGAAGTAGTTCGGCGCCTCCAGGTCCAGCGGGCGCTGGACGGCGGTCGTCCAGCGCGGCGTGCCGGCCGAGAAGTCAGCCGTCCGGACTTGATGTCCCACCCACTGCCCGCGGTACTGCGCGCGCTCGGCTACGGTCTGGGTGCGGAGGCTCCATCCCTGGGTCGATGGCTGATAGATGCGCAGCGCGGCCAGCTCCTGCCGTTCCGGGTTGAAGTACGAGTAGTGATAAAACGCGCCTTGACGGCCAAGCACCCATTGCCGGTTCAGCGCGTCGAAGACGCGGGCCGGCCGCTCTCTGATCTTAGCGTCGAGCACTTCGGCCCGGCGGTTGGCCTGGGCGAGGACTCTCTGTTCGAGGCCAAAGATGGCGGCGCTGAAGGCCAGCGACAGGAGAATCACCGGCAGCGAGACCCGATACAGGCTGATGCCGCACGCCTTCATCACCGTCAGCTCGCTGTTGCGCGACAGGAGCCCGAACGTCACCAGCACGCTCAGCAGCGCCGAGATCGGAATCACGAAATACACGAACTGGGGCGTCATGTAGACCAGCAGCCGGGTGACATCCGCCACGGTCGCCTGCCCCTTGAACATCTTGTCGGACCGATCAAGGAAGGTCGAGATGTGGAACAGTCCCAGCAGCGCCAGAAAGGAGAGCCCGGCGATCCGGATGTAGATCCGGCTGATATAGCGGTCCAGGAGGCCGGGACTCGGCAGCCGCAGGTGGGGCACCCGGATCACCAGCACCGGTGCCTGGCCAGCGCCGGCCGCCCGCGGGCCCGCATTGCCTCGCGTCTGAGCGGCGGCGGCGGTCTGCAGCTGTGCCCGTGCTGTATAGCCGAGCCGTGCCAGGAGCCTGCCGACCCCGGCCGGAACCCCGAACGGTAGCCGTCCTTCGACGAATCGCGCGCGCCAGACGAGCGCGACGATGCCGAAGATCCCGAGGAGAATGTTCGGCATCCATCGCGAGAGATACATGTTCAGGTAATGTCCCTTGGTCAGCGACTCGGAGAGGAACATCACGATGTAATAGGCAAAGATCACCAGCGTGCCCACGACAAAGGCGGCGAGCTTGCCTTCTCGCGCCACCGTCAGGCCGAGCGCCAACCCGATCACACCGAACACCAGGCAGGCGACCGGAAACGAGAACCGCTGCTGGATGGCGATGATTTCCGGATGCGGCGACATCCCGTTGCTGATCTTCAGCTCGGCGTCGGCTTGGAGTTCCGCGACGGTCTTCTCGGGAATTCCGGGCTGCAGGTTGCGATCGCGGAAGATCGCGTCAGCATTCAGCCGGAGCACCAAGTCGCTGGTGAAGCGGGTGTGGTCGGTGTCCCCCTTCCCGGTCCGGTAGAAGGTGCCGTCCGTCAGGACCAGGTCGACCGCCCGCTTCTCGCGGTCGACGACCAGCCGGCCCTTGTTCGCGAAATAGATGGTGGTCTCGTCTCCCTGGCTGGTATTCGCGACCATTACTTTCTTCCAGCCCGGTTGGCCGGGATCCGGTTCTTCCTTGGGGTAGAGCACCCACCCCGGGAAGTCCTGGAAGAACACTCGAGGCTGGATCTCAGACTCGACGCGCTGGGAAATGACCCCGAAGGCGATCTCGCGGAAGGTCTGATTGGCGTTCGGGATCGCGACAATCATGACGTAGCCGGTGGCGAGCGAAGCCAGTCCCACGACCAGCCCGATCGGCCGGAGCAGCCGATAGGGACTAATCCCGCAGGCGAGCAGCGCCACCGACTCTCGGTCGCCCGACATCCGCCCGAGTCCGATCAGGATCCCGACCAGGACCGCCATCGGAATGGTCAAGCCCAGAGCCTGCGGCAGGAGTGTCCACAGCATCCGGACGGCAATGCCCCAGGTGACACCCTTGGCGAGCAGGTTCTCGAGGCGGTCCATGACTGGCGGCAGCACCAGCAGGAACGTGAAGATCAGGAGCGCCAAGAAAAACGGCCACAGGATTTCCCTGAAGACGTAGCGGTCGAGCGTCGTGCGCATCGAACCCGAGCCTATCACTCACAATCCACAGGTTCGTGGCGGCGGCTAGCGTGACGCTGACGGTCGAGAATGGTGCGATACTGATCACGCCGCCACTATGACCGACCTGAGACTCGCCGCGCGTCGGCTGCTGGCGACTCCCCTCTTTACGGTCTTCGCGGTCCTTTCCCTGGCGATCGGCGTCGCCGTTACCACCGCCGTGTACTCGGTCGTTGATTCAATCTTCCTGAGGGATGCGGGCGCGCGCGATCCGGACCGCGTCGTCATCGTCGTGTCGCCGTACGACGGACTCTTCGTCCACGGCTCGATATCTCTACCGGATTTTCAGGATCTTCGCGCCGCGCAGACCTCCTTTTCCAGCATCTCGGCGTCGGCGTCGTTCACTCCCGCCGTCGCCTCGTCCTTCACCACCGAGCTTCTGGCTGCGGAAGCTGTAGACGGCGCGTACTTCTCGACGCTGGGCGTCTCCCCCGCAATGGGCCGGACCATCCAGCCGGCTGACGATGCCGGTACGGCGCGCGTCGTGGTCTTGAGCCACGCACTGTGGCGCAGACGGTTTGCGGCGAATCCGGCGGTTGTCGGGCAGATGATCCGGATATCGGGGCAGCCTTTCGAAGTGGTCGGGGTCGCCGCGGCGTCGTTCGAGGGGGTGAGCGGACCATTGCCTGGCACGCGGCTCTGGATCCCGCTTTCCACCGAAGCATCCCTGTCGCCTCTCGCGCCGACGGCCCCGGTGTCACCGCGCGATCGCCGCAGGCTGGTGGTGTTCGGGCGCCTTGCGCCTCCCGTCACGGCGGCGGCCGCCTCCGCGGAGGTGAGCGCGATCGCCGCGACCCTCGACACGAGCTTTCCGCCGCGCACGCCATCGGGGCAGCCGCGCGCAACGGAACGGCCGTGGAAGGGGAAAACGATGGCGGCGATCTCTGGTGATGACACGTTGGCTCTGCGCCGCTTCGGGCGGACCATCGTCGCGCTGGTGGCCCTGGTGCTTGCCGTCGCCTGCACGAACCTCGCGAATCTCGTGCTCGCGCGCGGCGCGGCGAGACAGCACGAGATTGCGGTCCGGCGGGCCCTGGGTGCGTCGCGCTGGCGCCTCGTCCGTGAACAATGCGCCGAAAGCCTCCTCCTGGCGACGGCGGGCGGCCTGGCGGCTTACGTCGTCTTCCAGGGGCTCTCGGTCCTGATGGACGTCGAATTCAACCTCCTGCTTCCCGGGGGAGGACGCTGGATCCTGGCCATACGTCCGGCGCCAGACGCCACGGCGCTCTGGATCGCGACGGGGTCCCTGCTGGTATCGCTCGTCGTGTTCGGGCTCGAGCCGGCGCTGCAATTGACGCGCTCGCGCGATCTCAGGGGAGAGCTGGCGGCGGGAGTCGGCGTCCTCGGCGCGCCGAAGACGCGTCGTCAGCGGACGCTGCTGCGCTGGCAGGTCGCGATCTCCGCCGGGTTCTTCATCGTGGCGACGATGTTCGTGAAATACACCATCGCGGAGGCGCGGCACGATCCGGGCATCGATCTGAAGCGGCTGGGCGTCGCCGTCCTGAATTTCCGGACGCAACAGTGGGACGAGGCCCGGGTGCGCCGCACGGTCGACCGCGTCGTGGAAGAGGCGCGCAAGGACCAGGCCATCGAGGCGGTGTCGGTGTCAACGGGAATGCCGCTGGGACTCCCGGCGATGCGCCTGACGCTGTCGCAGCCCGAGACGGCGATCGGCGGCACGCCGGATCGCCACAATGCGGTCGGCGTCGCCGCGACGCCTTCCCTCTTCAAGACCATCGGCGTGCCCATCCTGCGGGGTCGTGGTTTCGACGATCGCGACCATGCCGCCGCCGGCGCCGGTCGTAGTCCTCAGCGAGTTCACCGCGCGCCGCATCTTCGGCACCAGCGACGCCGTCGGACGGCCGGTGGTCGTGCAGGGACACGGCCGCGTGACGGCAACCGTGATCGGCGTCGCGCGCGACACGGATGTCGGCTATGTCTTCGGCGAATCGCGCCCGGTCGTCTATCTGCCGCTGGCTCAGCGCTACGAGCCGTTCCTCGCGATCGTCGCGCGCTCGACTGGAGACGCCGCGATGGCCGTGCACGCCCTTCGCGGGGCGCTCCGCCAGGTCGATCCGGATCTCGCTGTAGAAGTGATCGGCACCGGGCGGACGGTCCTCGCCGGCGCTTCCGTGTTCCTCCGGGCCGCTGGCGTGGCCGCGCTCGCGCTCGGCGGGTTGACGCTCGCGCTCGCGATGGTCGGCCTTTTCGGCATTCAGTCGCACACCGTCGCGCACCGGACCCGTGAAATCGGCGTCCGCATCTCGCTTGGCGCCAGCCCGGGACAAATCAAGCGGATGGTGCTGAAGGACGGCTACCGTCCGGTCCTCGAGGGGCTGGCCATCGGGCTCTTCCTCGGCGTGATCGGACGGGCGATCGTCCGCGCCTACACCGACGTGGATGTGAGCATCGTCGATCCGTGGTTGTTCTTCGTCGTGCCCATCCCGCTGATCGTGGCCGCGTTCTGCGCCTGCTATTTCCCGGCCCACCGGGCGGCCGGTGTGGATCCCAACGTCGCGCTGCGCCACCTGTAGCATTTCAGAGGGTGAAGACTCGCCGGATGAAGGCATTTGCCGCAGCGCTGGGACTGGCGCTTGCTCGCGGCCCAGGACCAGCCGCCGCCCAAGCCCACGTTCAAGTCGGCCGTTCGACCTGGTGCCGGTCGACGTTGACGTCATTTGACAAGAGCGGGCGGCCGGTCCCGGACCAGGCGGCCGGCGATTTCACGCTGACCGTCGACGGCAAGCCGCGCCGCGCCGTCTCCGGGCAGTTCATTTCGGTGGACCGCGCCGTCGACGGCGTGCCGCCCTCCAAGCCGATGGAGTACAACTCCAACACCAGCGCGCAGGGCGGTCGCCTGGTGATGATCGCCGTCGACTCGAACATGGCATCGGCCGTTCACGCGAGACGCGCCACGGCGCACGCGGCGGCGACTCCCGAGTAACGCCGATCAGGCGAGGCAGGCGACGACTCCCGGCCAGCCCCTACCCTACGGCCCAGCTTCATGGTAGCCACATCGCGACTTTTCGGGAGCTATTCCGGTTTCCGAGGACGCGCGCGATCTCGGAGGTCCCAAGACACACGTCACACCTGCCGCAGCGCCTCGGTCGGTTGAACACGCAGCGCTCGGCGCGCCGGTGCGGCGCACGCCAGCACGCCCACCGCCGCCATGATGACGGACGTGATCACCGACGAGACGAGGAGATCCGCGGTCAGGCTGTCGGCGCGCCACGCGAGGAGCAGGATGAGGCTGTTGCCGGCGATGATGCCGCCGCCGAGCTGACGACCGGCACGGGCGAACACGCTGCCGAGCACGTGCCGGGGGTTGGCGCCGAGTGCGATACGGATGCCGATCTCGCGGGTGCGACGCGCCACGGCGACGGCCATGAGCGCGTACAGACCGGCCGCGGAGAAGACCAGCGCCACGAGCAGAACGCTGCCGAAGACGACGCTGCCGCCCACCATCCGCGTTTGCTCCTGTGCGACGATGTCGTCGAGGGTGACGATATCCCGGAGGTGCAGACCCGCATCGACCTGCCGCGCAAGGGCGGCGACGCGGGGCGCAAGCGGCGCGGCGTCCCCCGCGACGCGCACAGCGACCACGACAGGATCGAGCTCCGCCGCGGAGGCTGCGCGATAGATGTACGCCGCCCCACCCCAATCGGCGGGGAACAACATCTCCAGATCGGTGACCACGCCGACGATCTCGTGCCAGGGTCCCGGCTCGCGCTCGCTGCCTCGCTGGAGCGTGCGAACGCGTGCGCCCACGGGATTCCTGCCCACCACGCGCATGAACGCCTCGTTGACCACGACGGGCCCGTTCGGCGCCCCGGCGTCAGCGGCATGCAAGCCGCGGCCGGCCACGATCCTGGCGCCGAACGCGTCGTGATAGCCGGCACCGACAGCCGCCATCGCGAATCCGCCCTCGAAATTGCCGTGCAGGCGAGCCGGAGGTGCGCCGTCCTGCTCCATTTCCACCGCCACCCACTCCGGGGACATCGTCGGCAGGCGATCGCCGTGCGTCACGTGCGTCACACCAGGCTCCTCACGCAACCGGCCCGCGAGCTCTTCGTATGCACGCGCGCGACGCGCGCCGATCTGCCCATCGTCAGGCACACCGCGCTCGCCGGCCAGCGCCTCGTTGTCCATCGCTGAGGCGGAAGGTGAGGTAACGCTCCGCCGGAAACGCTGCCCACCTCGACTGGTCGTCGAGGGAGTTGGTGAAGATGCCCACCGCGGCGGGCAGAACAGCAGCGTGCACGCCACCTGCGCGCCGACGATGAACGACCAGATGCCGCCGAACTTCATCGTCCCGCCGGTGCTCGTGATCCCCTGCAGTCCCCGCTGGACGCGACGCGCCCGTGGCCTTCAGTGCCGGCAGCAGGCCGATCAGTGCCGCGGCGACGAGCGCGAGCAGCAGCGCATACGCAATGGTGGCAGGCTCGAGCGTCAGATCCACCCAGAACGGCAGGCCGTCCTCTCCAATGATCTGACTCGCCCGGGCCCAGGCATAGCGCACGGTCGTCTGGGCCACGACGAGCCCGAGCACGGCAGCGGCGAGGGCCAGCACGAGCCCTTCGGTGACGATCTGCGCGATCACGCGGGCACGGCTCGCCCCCAGCGCGTGGCGGACGACGATCTCCGGTTCGCGCATCGCCGTGCGCGCGAAGATCAGCGTCGCGACGTTCGCCGACACCGCCCCCAGCAGCAGCAGGACGATGGCGTGGACCGCCAGATCTTCCAGCCGCAGCGGATCACCCGGCGTGCGCCCGGCGAATGCGCGAACGCGCGTGCGCAGCTGCGCGTGGGTGGCCGGCTGGTCGGCGGCAAAGCGTGCCGAGACGACGTCGAGCTCCGCCGCGGCGTCCTGCCAGCTCGCTCCGTCGGCGAGGCGGCCGAACACCTGCACGGCCGGCCCTTCGCGCGGCGCCGCGTCCTGGACCGGCAATGGCACCCATAGCTGCTGATTGCGCGGGAAGCCGAAGCGCGGCGGCATCACGCCCACCACGGTGCGAGCCGTGCGACCCACCGTCACGACGCGGCCGATGATCGCCGGGTCGTGCAGGAACTGTCTCTGCCAGACGTCGTAACCCAGGACCACGACGGGCTCCGCACCCTGCATTTCGTCCGCCGGCTGCAGCGGCCGGCCGAGCAGCGGCGGCACGCGGGTGAGCGGAAACGCCGACGCCGTGATCTCCGCCACGCGCAGCGATTCGACGCGGCCTTCGCCCGTGAGCACGTTGCGCTCGCTCACGCGGGCGGCGCCGAGCTCCGCCACCGTCTTCAGAGACCGCCGCCAGATCGCGAAATCGTGGAGCACCCTCGGCTCCACGCGTGACGCCGCCGTGTCCTGCGTCTCGAGGCGCACGACTCGGCCGCCTTCATCGAACGGCAGCCGTTTGTACAGCAGTTCGTCGGCGACTTCGATGCCGACCGCCCCAATCGCGATGGCCGCCGCCAGCGAGAGGCCGCCGATGATCGTGAGCGCGGGATATTTCAGCAGCAGACGCGCGCCCAGCTTCCAGTCGAGCCACGAGACCGCGGTCAGGCCGGCATTCATACGCTCCGCTCCTCCAGTCCGCACATTGTCGGTGCATCGGGCCATGCTCATCGAGCCGGCGGATGGAAGTATCCCCCCGCGGACCAGCCGGTGTCTTCACGTGGAGGTGAGCATTCCGTGAGATTCCGGTGAGCGGGCCCAGGTGATGTGTCCACTGACCAGTGACTTTGCGGCGGGCACGCGACGGATAGCTCGCGATACACGCCGCAGGAGCGAGAATCCGATGAAGCTGTCGGCGACGGTGAAGGAGGCCGTCGCCGATGCCCAAGTCGAAATCTCGCAAGAAGAGGTCGCCGAAGCGCGTCTTGGCGCTCCCGGACCTCGAACACGCCAAGACAGCCGTCCTGAACAGCCTGACGTCTGCCAGCGGCCAGCGAACCTACGACCACGCGATTCGCGAGTTCGTCGCTTGGTACTGCTCGGAGCCCCGCCTCGCGTTCAACCGCACCGTCGTGCTCCGATACCGGATTCACCTCGAACAACGCAAGTATGCGCCGGCCACGATCAATCTTCGGCTCGCCGCCGTCCGGCGGATCGCGTACGAAGCAGCCGACGCCGGCCTCCTGAGTCCCGAGCTGGCGGCCGGTATCCGTCGGGTGAAGGGCGTGCGGCGGCTCGGCGTGCGCCTGGGGAACTGGCTGACACCCGAGCAGGGCCGGCGACTTCTGGAGTCCGCGAGCGCCGTCGACCGCGCGCGAGTTGCGGGATCACGCGATGGTCGCGATGTTGATTGGCTGTGGCCTGCGCCGCGCCGAGCTGTTGGCCCTGCGCGTCGAATCAATCCAGCAACGCGAAGAGCACTGGGTGATTGCCGACCTGGTCGGCAAAGGCGGCCACGTGCGCACCGTCCCCATTCCCATCTGGGTGAAGAGCACCGTGGACGCCTGGACGCCGCGGCGGCCATCACGCACGGCCCGGTGTTCCGAGCGATCAACAAGGCCGAGCGTGTATGGGGAGACGGCATGTCACCCAAGGTGCTATGGGATGTTGTCCGCAGTGCAGCGGCTCGCGCCGGGATCGACAAGCTGGCCCCGCACGACCTGCGGCGCACCTGCGCCCGTCTCTGCCACCTTGCCGGCGGCGAGCTTGATCAGATCCAGTTTCTGCTCGGCCACGTCTCCATCCAGACGACCGAGCGCTACCTTGGATGCAAGCAGAAGCTCCGGATCGCAGTTAACGACCGATTGGGAATCGAACCTGATGCTGCTTGACAGGCGACACAGCCAGGGCGGATCTTCGATCCGCCCTGCGCGACGTATCAGGAGTATTACCTCATCTGTCGTGGCGCCGCCGCGGTCGCGCACAGCCGCTGCCAGCCGGCGACGCCATGAGCAGCACCCCGGTTGCGGCCCTACCTGCCACGTTCGCCTGTGACCTCCCCTGTCACCCGGGTCCGCTATGGTGCCTCGTATGGGCACATCCGTGTCCCCCGATCCCGCGCCGCCCGCCCTCCATGCACCGATGGTCGTGCCGTGCCCCGCCGCCGGTCCACGCCAGAAGCTCCTCGACCGGGTGCGGCACGCGATCCGGACCCGGCACACAACCGGCTCGAATCCACGCCGACTCGGACGCGCCACGATCAACTCGGCGTCGTCGTTCAGCAGCAAGAGCCACTCACCCGCCTTGACCACCGCCGTGTTCGCGGCCTCCCGGGGCGCACCCACCCACAGAACGTCGCCGGTCGCCGTATCGAGCGCGAAGAACTGACCGCTGGCGCGGTGTGACAGGCCGAACAACGTGTTGTGGATGACGACGGGGTTGCTCAGGTACATCGAAACCGTCGTCGTTCTCCAGACGGGATCGGCGGTCCAAACGCCGTCCCGCACGGTCGGCCTGAGAGCCGTCACGCCCTCGTCGAGGGCGCTCACAAGCACGGCGTCGCCGTTCAGCACAGGGGTGATCGAGCCTCCTCCGCCTTCCCACGGATAGCGCCACAGCGCGGCGCCGTCGAGCGATATCCCGATAATGCTGTCGAGGGTCGCGGAGACGATCTGACGGGTGCCCGCGAGTGTCGCCATGATCGGCGAGGCGAAGAAACCGTCCCCTCCGGCCGTCCACTTGACCGCCCCCGTCCCGCTGTCGAAGGCGGTGAGCGGGCCATAGTTCCCCGGGTGGACGATCACCAGGCCCGGTGCGCCGAGCGGCGAGGAGGCGGCACCGAAGTAGGGCGCTTCTGAGGGCGGCGTCGTCTGCCAGAGCCGCTTGCCGGTGGCTGCGTCGAACGCCGAGACGATGCCGCTGATGCCAAGGGTGAACAGCGTGCCTTCATGGAAGAGGGGCGTCGCTTTTGGACCCGCGCCGTGCGCGCCCGCGGCATCGCTCGGCGCATAGGGGGCTAGGTAGCTCGATTGCCACCGCTCGGCGCCGGTCTCCGCGTTGAGTGCGGTCAGGATTCCCGACCCTCGCGCCGAGTGAAGACATAGACGGAGTCACCGATGACGAGTGGCGTCCCGTAGCCGTCCCCGACCTCCACCTTCCACCGTCGGGTCAGCGTCGCCGGCCAGACCGTGGGCGCGACGAAGCCGGCGGCGGCGCCATCCCGTCGCGGTCCCCGCCACTGCGGATAGTCCTGCAAAGAGGTCTGGGCGTTCGCCGGCGCGCCAGCCAGGCTCGACAGAGAGGACATAAGAGAGATCAGTACGAACTGCAACAGTCGTCGCAGCCGCGCCGCGACGCAGGTCGATGTCAGGTGACGGGAATGGCCGAGGTTCATGACCCTTGCGCCAGAAGGCGCCGGGGTCCGGCAGACACGATCCGTCACCTCGAGCATCCACCCAAGAACGTGCGCTACACAAGCTGGACACCGTCGCCTCCCCGAAGGAGCAACACTCGAACAGCGGGGCCGAGTTGGCAGGCGCGTGTGTTCAGCGGCTTGATCAAGGCGGCTGCCGCCGGATACCCTGGCTTCGCGATAGCCTGACTCCCTATGAACGCCGCAGGGGTGATCCGGAGCGGTGTCGTCAACGCATAGGGGCGAACCCGTGGGTTAACGCCAATCGCCTACACTCTCCAGAACACGCTGATCGTTCTTGGCCGTTTACCTGGCGTGGGGAAAACCAGCATTGCTCGAGCTCTCAAAGGCGGCGTTCGCTGTGCATGTGCGCATCGATTCGATTGAGGAGGCGATTCGCCCATGCGGCGTGAGGCTCCTGTCGCTGGACGGCGCCGGCTAGGGGGCCGCGTTCGCGGTCGCAACAGACAATCTGTGTCTGACCACGTGGTCGTCGCCGACTCGGTCAACCTGCTGCCGATCACAAGAGCCCCCTGGGCGATGTCGCTTGCCGCGCCGGCACACCCGCGGTTGAGGTGGAGATTCGGTGTTCAGACCAGGCCGAGCATCGGCGGAGGGTTGAAAGGCGGTTCGCGGGCAGTCAGCAGAACGGGCCAGTGTGGCGGGATGTTGGAGCGCGACTACCGCCCCTGACTGACAGCGGCGCTGGTGATTGACACCACGCGGTTGACGGTCGACGAAGCGGTGACCAACCTTCTCGCGGCCGTTGCGTTACCGGAGCGTTGGGAGAGTGTTGTTGGAAGTCTGCGCCACCATGGTTTCTTTATCCTGCGCGACCACTATGAAGAAGCGTCGGGTCGCGCCTGTGCATCTGTCGATCTGTTTGATGTCCGCGACGCTGCTCTTGTAGGCTGTTGCCCGCGCGCAGGACGCGGGCCGCACCGGCGGCACCTCGAGCAGCACGGAACTGGAGACCTACCCCAAGACCGCCAAGGTGGTCTCGCAGAAAAGTCCTTCAGCCGGCATCACCGCGCCGTCTCGCGCGATGCTGGACAACGGGACACTCCAGCATGAAGCGTTGATCCAAACCGTTGACATCAAGAAGACCACCTTCGAAGGCAGCCGCGGTACCAAGCTGAACTTCCGGGATGCCTGGCAGTTCAACGTCGCCGGCTACGAGCTTGCGAAGATGCTCGAGCTCAACCTGGTGCCGCCGTATGTCGAACGGCGGGTGGCGGCAAGGATGCGCAATCCAGGCCTGGAGGGCCGCAAGCGATGCACCATCACCTCAGCGTTCGTCGAGCTCTGATCGCCACGGGCGGGAATCGGTACTGGACTATGACCGCAGTTGTAGCCCTCGTCTCCGTCAATAGTTCCAGCGAATCCACTCCGCAGGTGACAACGGTCGACCTCCCACGGCGGGGTCTTCCGATTCAACTGAATCGGCGCGGGATCCGCGGCCGCCGCCTGTGGGTCATCGGCCTTCCGGTCACTCTCGACGGCAGCCTTGACCGGGTTCTGGACGACGCGGTCAACGCCACGGATTTGGCGGTGTCCCGGCGGCTGCTCACGGCGCTTGACGGTGCATTCGCTGCGTTCCTGTGGGATGAGGTCGACCGCCGGCTGATTGTGGTGAACGACTTTGCCGGCCTTGAACCGTCTGTACATGCGTCGTACGGCCGGCAGCATTGCCTTCGCGCCCAGGATCGATGCGCTGGCACGGACACCGTCGCCGGACGCTGCCGGATGGGGAGGGTTCGTCGGTTTCGGGCACTTCGTCGGCGAGCGAACATCGGTGGAGGGGGTCACGCGGGTGCCTCCTGCAACCATCATCGAGTACGAGCCGGTCAACGATCGACTGTCGGCGGCGCGGTCCTGGCAGTGGCCGTCCGTCTCACCGGCACTGACGCTCGAGGAGGTGGATACGGGGGAACTGCTGGCCCTGCTCGACGCGAACATTCGAGCCTATGAGGCCTACCACGATGGCGTATCGACGCTGCTTCTGAGTGGCGGTTTCGAATCCAGGCTGAAAGCGGCGCTGCTCACGCGGGCGGGACAATCGCCATCGGCGCTGACGCTCTTGAATCGCTATGAGCACTTTGGCGTCGAGGGGCGGTTCGCGGCGCGCGTGGCTCGCGAGCTCGGGCTGCGCCACGTGATCCGCGATCCTGGTCTCGATTTCTTCTCCACCGCCAAGTATCACGAGTATGTGCGCCTTCATGAAGTGGCGTCGACCAGCGTGAACCTGTTTATTGCGCAGGTGGCCGCAGAACTGCAGGCTGCCGGAGCGCACGCGAGCTGGGACGGGTTCCCGTTCGGGTCCATCGTCAAGGAGAAGTCCGGGGAATCGTTCGACGCCTTCTTGCGCCACACGATGAAGCCGTTGGACGGCCCGGAGTGGCGCGCGGCTGAACAGGTGTTCGCGCGGGCGTTTGCCGACGACATGCGAGGCGGGCTGGAGCAGGCCATCCGGCAGGAAATCGCGGCCTGCCATCCGGCGCCTCACGGCACGCAACAGTTCTTCCACCGAAACCGGGTTCGCCATCGCATCGCGCCGAACACGTTGAAGGTCTACTCGACGTTCCTGCAGCCGTTTCTTCCCGGGCTGACGAAAGCCTTCTATGAGCGTGTCGTAGCAATCCCGCCGGACGTGCGAAAGGGGGAAGCGCTCTATTTTAGGATTTTCGAACGCCACTTCCCGTCGCTCGCCCGGCTGCCGTGGTGCTCGGGGGGCCGTCTGTTGCCAGGCACGCATCTGCGCGCCGGGTATCGTGCCCTGGGCGCGCGCAACGCCGTGATCGGCCACGCGCGAGTCGGCCGTCTGCTCCGTCGCGCGGGGCTCGCCCCATCACCTCCCCAGTGCAGATGGGTGGACCAAGCGGTCCGCGATGCGCTGCTCGACGATCCCTACGTCAACGCGGACGGCATCCGCGCCCTTCAACGAACCCGACCCACGGGAACGAGGGCCGACACCGTTGCAAGAGAGTTGGTGTTCTACTGGTCGATGTGGCGCGAGGTCATGGGCGCTCCGACCATCGGCTCACAGCAACGCGCGCTATAGTGGCTTGCCCAAGCCGCGGTTCAACATGGCCGGTCTGATCGAAACGACAATTTCGCAGTGGGTACACCCGCACAATGTCGAGCTGCGCGTCGAACACTTGGGGCCGGCTTTCTTCGCTGTCCCTGGTGTGTTCGATACAAGGCAGGCAGCTATTAGAGGCGTTGCCGCGGTCGTCCGCTGATGCAATCATGAGTGGCGCGACTGAACACCGCGGGCCAGGTCCCGATAACGCCGATCTGTTTACGAACGTGAGGATCACTCAAGACTGCGCGCTAGTCAGGATTAATCGGACTGCGGGCCGACACCTTACGAGAAGAACCATCGCCGCAGTCGCTGCTTGTCGTCAGCGAGGCCTGCACCCACAGGCTTGGCGCCCGGCAGAATCCGCTCTGCGGACGCCGGGATGCCCTTGATGCGGCCGGCCGGGTCCACTGTGCCAAGTACCCGAGTGAGTGAGTGGAACGGAATTTTCGGCTGGGCATCAGAGTTGTCAAGCTAGCCCTGTAGGTCGCACCGGTGTTAGCACCGCACGTTACACCGTGCACGGTGCACGTCACCTCCGCGCCAGGGCGCGCGCCTTATCAAACCCTTCGAGGACGCTGTCGAGCAGCGCGCCGTCCCAGAACCAGCGGCCCAGCGTTGCCCGGGCCATGCCGGCGTCGAGCAGCGCCGGGTGGTGCTTCGACAGATCCTCGATGCCCGCCCTGGCCTCCTCCACCCGATCGAATCGGCCGGCCGCCGCGATCGGCAGCAGGGCGGCCGTGGGAATGTGCGGCATGGTGATCCGCTTGGCGTGAGTCACCGCGGCGTCGGCGTCACCCCGACTATAGGCATCGAGAAACAAGGCGATGTGGTACCACCCCGGGTGATTCGGATTCAGCGACATCGCCCGGCGGACGAACGCCGTGCCGCGCGCCGTCTCACCCGCATAGGCGATGTGCAGGCCCATGGTGGCGACCGAGAGGGAGTGCAGCGGGTTGAGCTCGATCGCGCGATCAGCGGCGGCGCGAAACGCCATGAGATCGCGGTTGACGAACGCCGCGAACGCGCGCGCCGCCCAGCCGCCATGGTTGGCGGCATCCGCCGCGACGGCGCGGTCGGCCGCCTCCTGCGCACGGTGCTCGGCGTCCGGCATCGGATTGAAACCGAACAGCACCTCGTGCGCGTAAAGCATGGCGAGATACGCCCAGGCCCGGCTGTTGCCGGGCTCCTGCTCCGCCAGCGCCGCCAGCGCGTCGCGCAGCCACGCGTGCTCCGCCGCGGTGAAATGCTGCGTATAGGCAAAAAAACGCAGCAGCAAATTCATCACGGCGGCATCGCGCCCTTCCAGGGGCGTCGACGCGAATGCCCGCAACAGCGCGCCGTTGCCATCGGCAATCGTCGCGACGATCCGGCTCCCCACATCGTCGACGAGCGCGAAGGGGTCGGCCGACCCGTCGCGACTGTAGGTGTCGGCCCACGAGTGCACGCCGGTCGCCACGTCGACCAGACGTGCGTTGATGCGGACCGCGCTGCCGCTCGCTCTCACTTCCCCCTCGACCGCGTAGCGCTCCGTCGCGGCTCCGCTCCGGGACGTAGCTGAGCCCGCCGATCAAGCGGACGTACGCAAACCGCGCGAGACCGGTCGCGATATCGGAGGTCAGCGTCTCGGCGACCATCCGCGCCGTCTTCACCGGTTCCGCTCGACGTGAACGGCCGTACCGCGACGGCGATGCCCGAGCGCAGCGAGCCCGGCGTCGGCATCAGCGATGCGGCGCCCGCACTGGTTCCAGGTCCCGAGGGAATGACGGCGTGCGATCCGCCGCGGCGGGGCTCCGCGCTCGGCATGACGTCTCGCGATCGGGCGATCAACACACCGTCGAGCAGCGCCTCGATCAGGTCGGGCGGCCAGTACCAGCGCACGACGAATTCGCGCAGGTTGGCGGGGTCGGCGAGAAACGGCGCGAGCCGGGTCATTTCGGCGGCCGCGGCGCGCGCATCCTCGAGCCGCCCGAGCCGGCCGGCCGCCGCCGCGATCGCGAAGTGCATCCACATGAATTCGCGAATGTTGACGCGGCGTGCGGCGCTAAGCGCCTCGCGCATACTCGCCGCGCGCGAAATGCCGGTTGAAGACCGCGAAGTGCAGCCAGCCCGGATGGCCCGGATTGATCGCCATGGCCCGCTCGGTCAGCGCACAGCCGCGGTCGTACTCGCCGGCATGCGTCAGGATGTTGCCCATCCAGGCCAGCGTGTTCGCATTGCGCGGGTTGAGGCGAATGGCGCGCTCGGATGCCTCCTCCAGCCCCGCCCGATCGCCCTGATAGAAGCACGCCAGCGCCAGCCACTGCCAGCCCGTGTTGACTCCGCGGATCGAGCTCGATGGCGCGACGGGCCGCCCGCTGCGCGCGTCCCAGCGGATCGGGCAGCGGGTTGAACCAGAGCGAGTGCTCGACGATATACAGATTGGCGAGCGTGGCCCAGAGCTCGGCGTTGTCCGGCTGCGCTCTCGAGCTCCGACTCCACCGCGCGCCGCAGCTCCGCGTGGTCGGCAGGCGCAGGGTTGTGCTGCAGTCCCCACGACCGCAACAGCAGCTGGTCCGCCGTCGCCCCGGCGATCGATTTGTCGCTTCCGGATGGTGTGCACCATCGACCGCACCAGGATGCCGCTCTGATCGGCCACCGTCGCGACGATCCGGTCCGTCAGGTCGTCCTGGATCGAGAACAGATCCGCGGCGCCGAGCTGGCGATCGTAGGTCTCGCTCCAGAGCTGTGCGCCGGTGTGCGCGTCCACGACCTGCGCGCTGACGCGGACCGCCGCCGCCGACGTCCTGACCTGGCCGGTGAGGATGTAGCGCGCACCGAGCCGCTCGGCGATCTGACGGATGTCGAGCGGCGAGCTCTGGTAGGCGCGCGCCGACTGTGGAGCGACCACGGTCAGCCCGGAAAACTTCGAGAGTCCGGCGGTGACGTCGTCGGTGAGCGCGCCAGCCAGCTCGCCTGCCGTGTCTGCTCCCCGAGCGGAGAACGGCAGGACCGCAATCCACAACGAGGCGGCTGTGGCGGCGGCAGCGGTTCCGGCCGCCGGGCCTGATTCCCGCTGTGACTGGATGTGGCGCAGCTCGTTGAAGACGTCACGCGCCGTCTGCACCCGCTCGTCCGGGTGCTTCGCCAGGCACCGGCCGATCAGTCGCGCGATCTCGGCAGGCAGGTCGGGGCGCCGGTCACGAATGTCGGGCGCCGGATCGCGAAGGATGGCGGACATGAGCGCGGGCGACGAGGTCCCCTTGAATGGCCGATCGCCGCTCAGCATCTCGTAGAACATGATGCCCAGCGAGAAGAGATCGCTGCGGGGATCGAGCGCGCGTCCTTCCACCTGTTCGGGCGACATGTAGGGCATCGTGCCGACCACCACGCCGGCGGAGGTGATCGGGGCCATGGTTTCCGCCAGCCCGTCGTCGGGATTCCCGGGAGCCGCGATCCGCGCCAGACCGAAATCCAGCACCTTCACCCGTCCCTCGTGCGACAGCATCACGTTGCCAGGCTTGAGATCGCGATGCGTGATGTGCTTCTGATGCGCGGCCGCGAGCGCGTCGGCGAGCGGAATGGCCAGCTCGAGAAAGCGCGGCAGTGGCAGGCCGCTCCCCGTGATCAGCTGGTCGAGCGTCCTGCCGTCCACCAGCTCCATGGTCAGAAACCGCACCCCCTCCGCTTCTTCGGTGGAGTAGATCGTGACGATGTGCGGGTGATTGAGCGCGGCGATCGCCCGGGCCTCGCGGTCGAACCGTTCGAGTCGTCCCGGCTCGGCGGTCACCGCTGCCGGGAGCACCTTGAGCGCGACGTCCCGGCCAAGCCGAGTATCCCGCGCGCGATAGACGTCGCCCATGCCGCCAGAGCCGAGCAGCGCGATGATTTGGTACGCGCCGAGCGTCTGACCAGTCTGAAGGGGCATGAACCCACGGATTATGGATCAGGCTTGGCAACACGGCCTGGCGGTTCGGAGCCCAGACGCGAGAGGCTCGACGATCCTAGCCCCTCGACCTCGTGTCTGACCGACTGTTTACGAGCGCGTTCGAGCTCGAACTAGCGGAAGGCCACAACCATCCTTAACTGATGACGAACCGTCGTGAACGGCGTCAGTTAGATTTTCGCCGTTGCCGCTCATTCGCCGCATCGACAAACGCCAGACCCGCTGCCCGGGGGTTCGGCTTGGCCTCGACCGGATCAGCCATCACCATCACTTGGTCGCCCTTCTCTGAGTACGCGGGCCACGCGGGCAAGCCGGGCCCATTCGGGTTCTGGCGCGGCTTTCGATCGCCACAACGCGACTTATCACGAGTTATGCTGCAGCGTTCCTGCGACGACCGGAGCCTCTTCGTTTACCGTGACCTCGAAACACAACGCCATGGGGCCCCTTCCACGTTGGAGCGCACCTCGGATCGGGTGCGCGTCCTACCAACCACATTGCCCGACGGTCGGACCGTCACAACGCCTGCGCACCGGGAGTGGGCCGCAGAAGGAACCCCAGCGGCATAGGTCCGGGTCGCGTCGACATCGGCGAGGCGCGTCCCGATCGGCCGCGCGGCCACGCGGACGCCGTTCACCTTCACGTTCGTGAGGAACGGAGCGTCCGGGTCAATCGAGCAGTCGCTCGGCGATCAGCCGGTCCTTGGCTTCCTCAGGTAGGCACGGCTGGAACTTGCTGAGCATGCCGCGGGCCATGTCACGTACCGCACCAGCGGCGACGCTTTCCCAGCCGAGATCCGCGAGCGCGCGGATGGCGTCGTTGGCTGGAGCACAACTCCCATCAGCGACTCAAGGCCCGGGGCCAGATGCTGACACGGATGGAAGAGCGGCGACGAAATGGAGCAGGCGGGCTGAAGCATCACGCCCGACCACTTGCACGAGTGTCGATAGCCGAGGTATTGTGTTGTCGATAGTCGAGGTATGTCGTGCCGAAACCGTCAGACCTTCTGCAGGGCACGCTCGATCTGCTGATCCTGCAGACCATCGTCCGCGAACCGATGCACGGATGGGGCATCTCCAAGCGCATTCAAGTGCTGTCCGGCGACGTCCTCGCGGTCGCGCAGGGCTCGCTTTATCCCGCATTGCACCGGCTCGAGCATCAGGGATGGATCCGCGCCGAGTGGAAGGACTCTGACCTGGGCCGCTCGGCAAAGTTCTATTCGCTCACCCGTGAAGGCAGGAAACAACTTGCCCGGGAGCTGGAGAGCTGGGATCGATTGTCCTCAGCCGTCCGCCTGCTGATTGAGAGCGCGTGAGGGCGATCATGCGCGTCCCCAGGATCATCGGCCGCCGGCTGCATTCGCTGCTCTGGCGTTCGCGCGCCGAGGCTGACATGCGGCGCGAGGTCGATGTCCACATCGAGCAGCTGACTAGGTACATCGCCGCTGGCATGCGGGAAGACGAGGCTGAGCTGCGCGCGCGGCGGGAATTCGGGCCCGTAGAGCTGATCAAGGAGCAGTGCCGCGACATGCGACGAGTCAATTTCGTAGACGACCTGCTGAAGGATCTCGCGTACACCGGCCGGGTGCTGACAAGGTCACCAGGGTTTACGCTGACCGCGGTGCTGTCGCTGGTTCTCGGCATCGGCGCCAATGTCGCCATCTTCACGCTGGTCGACGGCGTGCTGCTGCGAACGCTTCCGGTCACCGAGCCGCGACAACTGCTCGAGGTGAGTCGCGCAGCCGGCGGCAGGCTCAGCTATCCGATGTACGAACACATCCGGAAAGGAAACGACGTCTTCACCGGTGTGCTCGCCATCGCCGCGGGACGGTTCGCGGGGAGCGCCCGGGTCGGCGGGTGGGATGCGGGCGACGCCCACCTCTCGCCCGTATCCGGCGACTACTTTCCCGCCCTCGGCCTCTCACCCGCGATGGGACGACTGCTGACTGAGGAAGACCTCGGTCCGGCGACTGCCGCCGTGATCAGCCACGAATTCTGGCAGCGCGCCTTGGCCGCCGATCGCGCAGCGCTCGGAAAGCCGATGCGTCTCGGACGCGCGACGTACACCATCGTCGGCGTCGCGCCGGCTGGATTCAGGGGAACCACCACCGGGCAGCCGGTCGATGTGTGGATACCAATGACGTGGATCGGTCGCCAGTCGCTGGCGAATCCCGAGGCGCTCATGCTTCACGTCATCGGCCGCCGCAAGCCGGGAGTGTCCGAAGAACAGGCCCGCGCAAACATGGCAGTCCTGGGACGGCAATGGGACGCCGAATGGAAATTCGATTGGAAAGCGCAGCTGGACGTCGCCTCGGCAAGCGGTGGCCTGACCTCCCTGCGCCGGCGCTTTTCGCGGCCGCTGCTCGTGCTCATGACCGTCGTCGGCCTTCTCCTATTGATCGCATCAGTCAACGTCGCGAATCTTCTCCTGGCTCGGGCATCCGCACGCCAAAGGGAAATCGCCGTGCGGCTGTCGCTCGGTGCCAGCCGGGGCCGATTGATTCGGCAGATGCTCACCGAGAGCTGTGTGCTCGGCGGCATCGGCGGAGCGCTCGGACTGCTGCTCGCTCCGGCGGCGGCGGCGTTTCTCGTACAGATTTCTATCCTCTGCCGTCGGCACGGTTGATTTGCCGCTCGGCATCGACGTGCGGATGGTGTCGTTCGCGCTCGCCCTGCTGATCGCCGTCGTCTTGCTGTTCGGGCTGGCTCCTGCGCTGGCGGCGACACGGCTCGACCTCACGGGAATGTTCAAAGGCGGCGGTACTGCGTCGGTACGGAGCCCGCGGGCGGCAAGGTCCGGCAAGGCGCTTGTCGTCGTCCAGGTGGCGATCTGCTGCGTTCTGCTGATCGGCGCGGGGCTGTTCGCGAGAAGTCTACAGACGCTCACTCGTGTCGATGCGGGCTTCCGGCCCGAGAACGTTCTCCTGATGCAGATGCGCGCTGACGGCGGGTTGACGGGCACCGCACGCGCGCGCCTGTACGAACGCGTGCGGCAGCGATTCGAGACCATGCCAGGAGTGCAATCGGCGGCGCTGTCCAGCGAGCAGCTGTTCAGCGGCAACGCCTGGACCGAGTCCATCAGCACCGCGGCTTTCGTGCCGTCTCCGGGACAGTCCCGCGAGGCCATTCTCCTGGTCGTGTCTCCGTCATTTTTTCGGACGATGGATACGACGATGCTGAGCGGCCGCGACTTCGATGCGCGCGACGACGAGGACGGCGCGCCAGTAGCGATTGTGAATGAGGCAGCGGCACGCTATTTCTTCGCCGGATCCGACGCCATCGGCCAGACGCTCACCATCGGGGGCCGAAACGCTGCGCGGCCGCTCATTGTGACGGGCCTCGTTCGCGATGCCAAATATCGAAGCCTCAAAGAGGAAGCTCCCCGCATCATCTACCTTCCCTTGCTCCAAGGTGCGCTCGACGAGGTAAACGTCACCGTACCGCGCCACTGGAGATCCCGAGAGGATGACTAAGGTGTTATCCAAGGAAGCGCGTGCCGAGAGCGAGAGTCTGCGTGTCGACGCGTCAACGCCGCAGGCACGGCTCGTCGAGGCCACCATTGCTCAGGACCTGATGCTGGCGCAGCTGTCAGCATGCTTCGGTCTCGCCGCCGCAATCATGATCTGCCTGGGATTGTACGGAGTCACAGCCTATGACGTGTCACGAAGGACGGCCGAGATCGCCTTGCGGATGGCGCTGGGCGCTCAAAGAGGCGACGTCATCCGCTCCGTGGTCGGCGAGTCGATGCTGCTGGTAACGATTGGGGTGGCGGCCGGACTCGGCGCGGCGATGGGTCTCGCCCGTTTCGTCCAGAGCCTCCTGTTTGGCGACGCCCTCCAGCGCATGACGGATTGGACGGGTAGTGGGGCGAACTGGTCTGGCGCGATTCGCTGGAGACGGCACAGAACCGTTTCGTAGCTCAACCGTGCAGCCAAGGTAAGCCTCTCTACAGCCCACAGGACCAGCAAGGCGACGGCGACGGCTCGTGCGCGATCTGTCGCCGGCGATCGTCGAACGGATTGCCGCCGCAGCGCGCTATATCGAGCCAACGGCCGAGGTGGCCGCCCGACCCCTTGCTGACGACATTCGAATGGCCACGCGCGACGTGGCGATCGCGAGCCGGTTCTCATGGGTGGTGGGTCTGCTCGCGTTGATTTTGGCGACCGTCGGCGCCTTCGGCGTGTTTGCCTATGCGGTCGAAGAACGGCGGCGCGAGATCGGCGTGCGCATGGCGCTCGGTGCGCAGGGGCCGCAGATTGTGTGGACCGTCATCAACGACGCGCGCTGGCCGCTGCTCCTGGGCCTCGCTGCCGGACTCCTGCTGTCCTCCGCGGCTGCGCCGCTGCTGCGTCGGTTTCTTTACGGCCTCACGCCATTCGACGCGATCACTTACATCACGACGTCGGGCATCCTGACCGCGGCAGCACTCATGGCGACCTGGGTACCGGCGCGGCGGGCCATCAGGATCGACCCGGCGCTCACGCTGCGGTCCGATTGACGAGCCAGGGTGCGCCGGTTTGCCGCTTACAAGGCACATCCCTTGTTGGGGAAGAATGTCTGGCTAGAGCCGCGCTGAAGCGATCCCATAGCTGCGGCTGAGAAGTTCTTCTCAGAGGACCCAGACGGTTTTTGAGCAGCTACGGATTCCTCCTGCGTAACGCCGATCTGACGACCGACTAGCGACCTGATGGCCAGTCAAGGCGACGCTGCGAGTCGCGCTAACATCCGGCGATGCATCTAGGGATCCCGTCATCGGCGGCCACCCCGGTGGGCCGATTCCGCATCGTGGCCTTCTGGGAAGGAATCTCGTATCTCCTGCTGCTGTTCGTAGCGATGCCACTGAAGTACGGATTTGGCATCGACGTGGCCGTCAGGATCGTGGGCATGGCCCACGGCGTTCTGTTCCTCGCATATTGCGCGACTCTTGGCCTCGCCGCGCGGCGGCTGGGAGCGCGCCGCAGCCTGGTGGCGTTCGTGATTTCGTTCGTGCCCGGCGGGACGTTCTGGCTCGAAGCCCGACTGCGGCAAGACGTGCGCGAACCCGAACGGCAAGCCGCGTAACCCTCGGACGTGGATCCAAGGCGGGAGCGACCGCCCAAAGGATACGTGCCGCTTGAACGGCCCCACGGCCAGGGCGGAGGCTTCAGTCCGCCCTGCGCGACTTGTTGCGGGTAGTGTTTCTTCGCACAGCGTGCGGCGCGTACGCAGAAGGCGCATGGACCGGCGCGGTATACTGACGCTGGCGCATCGGGGCGTCACCCACGTCCGCGGAAAGGACTGCGTCCACCTCGACCTCGGTTTTTGTCATCGTAAGGATGATCTCTTTTCCTGCCCGGGAGAGCGGACAACGGGCGCGAATGGCTGTGCGGTAGGCACGGCCGGGAGAGGAGCTCGTCATGACCGTTCACCGGACTCACCCGCCCACTCGCGCGATGCGCGAGACCCCCGATATCGAGCAACTGAAGCGACAGGCCAAGGAGCTGCTGGAGGCGTATCGCGCTCAGTCACCAGACGCGATCATCGAGGTCGGCGCCCACCATCGCGCCGCGACGCCCGAGACCTTCGCCCTGCATGACGCGCAACTCGTGCTCGCGAGATCCTACGGGTTTCCGAGCTGGCCGAAGATGAAGGCGTACGTGGACGGCATCACCGTGGGTCGCCTGGTTGACGCAATCCGCGCAGGGGATCTGAAGACCGTCCGTTCAATGGTCCGTGTACGGCCGGAGCTCGTCCACCTGGATGTCGCGGAGCACGACGAGCATCGGGCCCTTCACCATGCAGTCCTGCAACGGCAACCCGAAATTGTGCGATTTCTGATGCAGCACGGCGCCCATCCACGCAAAGGAATTTACCCGTATCGTGATGCAACAGACGCGTTCACGCTTGCCGCTGACCGTGGGTACACCGATATCGTCGACATCATGCGGGGCGAAGAGCACCGCCGCACATGATCGACGTCGATGGACTCCCGCGGCCTGCAAACAGCGCTATTCATGAACAGGACACTCTCTGGAACGAGTTCGTAGTCATATAGATATGGTGCTGGTCTGCCGACAACACTGCTTCCCTTTGGTACACCTTGCCCACGACTGCGCCGTCCACTCGTAAAGCGAGTACTTCGAGGCTAATGGGCGCCGCATCTATAAGGGTCACTTGTTGCACCGGCCGCCCCTTGGCGTCGGCCACCATTTCTGGAACGGTTCGTTGCGTTGGCACCGCGGACAGCGCCCACAATGTCACCAACGCGAGCACTGATGGCGTTGTCATTCTGTCCACCTTGGCTCAG
>CAVQXJ010000007.1:0-473274 GCA_963717745.1 uncultured Acidobacteriota bacterium | reverse complement strand
GTATGGGCGGCGTCCAGCGCGTCAGCAATCTGGATCCCGAGCCGCAGCACCGTCTCGAGTCCGAGAGGACCGTCGGCGAGTCGGTCCTTCAGCGTCGTGCCCTCCAGATACTCCATGGCGATGAACGATCGTCCGTCCTGCTCGCCGATGTCGTAGATCGTGCAGATGTGTGGATGGTTGAGCGCCGAAGCGGTCCGGGCTTCGCGCTGAAAGCGGCTCAGGGCCTCGGCATCACCCGCCAGATCTTCGGAGACGAACTTGAGCGCAACGGGACGGTGAAGCCGCGAATCTTCGGCTTTGTAGACCACGCCCATCCCGCCGCCGCCGAGCTTCTCGACGATGCGGTAGTGCGAGAGCGTCTGACCGATCAGCGGATCGCCGCCGGCCTGACTGCCGTCGGCGCTGCGGCGCTCGGGCGAGCTCGCGTGCGGCGAGATCGATCGCCGGAGCACCGAGGAACCTGTCGGCACGGTCGTGTGCGGCGAGCAGCGAACGGACTTCGTCTGCCAGCCGTTGGTCGCCGCCACACGCGTTGCGAAGATAGGCGTCGCGCTCTACCGCGGGAATGTCGAGCGCGGATTGCAGCAGCTGATCGACGTGATTCCAGCGGTCATTGTCCATTGGCGGTTGAGCCGGCGAGCTCTCGATACAACCAGGCTTTCGCGCTTTTCCACTCGCGCATCACGGTGATCGGCGATACGCGCAGCACTTCGGCGGCTTCCTCCACGCTCAGGCCGCCGAAGAAGCGCAGCTCGACGACTTTTGCTTTGCGCGGCGCCCGCGCCGCCAACGCGTTCAAGGCATCGTCCAGGGCCCCGAAATCTCGGAGCGATCGACGCAGATAACCGCCTCAGCATCGAGCGAGACATGCTCGGCGTTCGCGCCCCGCTTCGCATTGCGCCGCCGCGCCTGGTCGACGAGGATGCGGCGCATGGCCTGCGCCGCTGCCGCCATGAAATGAGCGCGGTTCTGCCACTGCATGCGTTTGTAGTCGACCAGCCGCATGTAGGCCTCATTGACCAGCGCCGTCGTCTGCAGGCTGTGGCCGGCCCGCTCGCGTTTCAGGTAGTAGTGCGCCAGACGGTGGAGCTCGTCGTACACGATCGGGGTCAGCCGAGCGAGCGCGCGCTGGTCACCGTCGGTCCACGCACGGAGCAACGCACTGACGTCGTCGGGAAGCGGTTCACCCGTGCTCACGAGCTCAGGCATGGTGGTTGGTTGGCATTATATCGGCCTTCGCCGTTTCTTCGAGCGATAGCTGTTCCCGGGTTTCTGCGCCTATTTCAGTAGAGCCCGCGGTCAAACCAATGGCCGGGCCAAGGGAGCGACCTATATGGTGAAGATCATGTCGACCACGAGAATCCTCGGGACACTGCTGCTGACCGGCACGTTCGCGCTCGCGGCGACCGCAACGCAGGCCCAATCCATTGCGCAACCTGGCCAGAGTCAGGAGCGGCAGGACGCGAGCGACGAGCACGGTAAACAGGGGCGACCGTGGGCCATGGTCGGCTCCTGGTTTGGCACCACCGCCACCGGCCTCAAACAACTCATCACGTTCCACGCCGATGGAACCGTCCTTCGCTCGGTGCCAGGCGAAGTCAGCATCGCACCCGCACGTCCGCCACACACGGCGGCCCATGGCGTCTGGCGCTACCTTGGCAAGGGACGGTTCGGCGTGACGATATGGGACATCTTTTACGACGCCAACACAGGCCAGCTGCTTCACTACATGAGGATCCGGCTCGAGGTGACGCTGGGCGATGACCGTGATCAAGCCAGCGGCAGGGCGATTCTGGAAGTGATCGATCCGCAGGGTGTTGTGTTGTCGCCTCGCGCAGGCGCCATCACTTTCCAGCGCATCCCGTTCGAGCCGCTCGAGTAGGCCGCGATCGTGACGGGCAGTATTGCCACGAGCGCGTGGAATCTGCCCGTCGCCGCACCGGTCGGTCCATATCTTGGGGCAGGGCAGCCGCCTCGGCGCGCAGGAGTTGGGACTGCTGGCGAAAGCTGAACGAGCGTCGCGCGATGTCGATACACATTGACACCGCGCGCGGAGAAGTGAGGCTCGGTTCTGTGTCAGAACTGTGTCAGGCACCCCGTGAGACCCCGGTCAAACACTGTCACTAGCCGCTCTGCCTGCCAAGCCCGCGGCCAGGGAGGTGGTCGCTCACGCCACGGCTGCGGGCTGCGGCGCCCGTGTCGGCGCCGTCAGTCCGCCGCAGCTGTCATGAGAGTTTCGACCCATGCAACCGCCCTACATCCGTGCCGCGATCTCTCGCGTATTCTCCTTGCGATCCGGAGGTCGATTGCCCGTGCGTTCTCGCGCGCGAAGTCGTCGCAGACCCTCGAACAACCTGCTGTGATCTTCAGCCGCTATGTTCGTCAGAACATCGGCCATCACATGACCAGGATCACGCTGTGCTCGTCGGCGTCAAGGCTCTCGCTGCGCTCGACCCTGCGGGCTCCGGCCTTGACGCCGCCTCCGCGCAGCTCGAAGGTCGCATTTATGTGATGGCCGGGGAAGCTTGTCTTCATTTCGGCGTTGACGCGGACCGCGGCCGGGCAGTCGTATCGTGAAGGTCTCGTCGGTGCCACCGCGCACCCCTCCGCAGTCCAGCCAGACGCGGAGCGCTGAAGCCAACGCTCTCAGAGCAAGCTCTCAGCCCCTTCAACAACCAGTCGATTGATCGCGCACTCTCGTGCGATCGCGCGTTCGACTTCAAGTCACGCGCTTCGGTGTCGGCGTCACGCCACACCCACGCTCATCGTCATAGGCGCGCCGGCACCAAGCCGGCGCGCTTCGAGCGCACTCCACCGCATCACGAACGTCTGCAGCGAGTTCGCAGAGGTGCCCATGGAGTACGTCGAACATGCGGAACCAAGGCCGGAGCCGATTTCGATCGCGCGCTGTCGGGAACTGCTCGGCGAGGACGCGGAATCGATGACCGATCAGGACATCGAGGACATCCGCCGACACGCAGAGACGATGGCGTGCATCGTGGTCGAGATGTACCAGGAGCACTGTCGCCTTCCGAGTAGAACCCGTGCCTCGCAAACGCAGCTTGCCCGACCCGCGCGAATGGATCTACGCTGCCAACCATGGTCGGCGCGGTGATCTACGTTCGCGTCAGCACGAAGGAGCAGACCGAGAATCTCAGCCTGCCCACACAACTTCGCGCGTGCGAAGAGTACTGCCGCCGCCAGGGGTACGAGGTCATCGAACGCTTTCACGAGGAAGGCGAGAGCGCGAAGACCACGGACCGCAGCCAGCTGCAGAGCCTGCTCACGTACTGCCGTCTGAACAAGGGCCGCGTGCACTTCGTCGTCGTCTTCAACCTGACGCGCTTTGCGCGCGACAAATACGACCACTTCGCGCTCCGCTCCCTGCTGCAGTCGCTCGGCATCTCACTGCGGTCCGCCACGGAACCGATCGACGACACGTCCACCGGCAAGTTGATGGAGGGCGTGCTCGCGGCGTTCGCGCAGTTCGACAACGACTGTCGCGCGGATCGGACCCGCGCCGGCATGAAGGCCGCCCTGGAGCTCGGACGCTGGGTGTTCCTGGCACCGCTCGGATACCTGAACGCGCCGCGGGCCATAGGCAAGAGCCTGATGGCCGACCCCGAGCGCGCGCCGCTCGTGCGACGAGCGTTCCAGGATACGCGACCGGACGGTACACCAAGGAACAACTGCTCAAGCAGACCAACGCGTGGGGCTTGACCAACCGGCGCGGTCGGTCTCTCACCTCACAGGCGATCGGCATGCTGCTGCGCAATCCCCTCTATGCTGCAATCGTGGACGTCCCCGAGTACGGCGTCCGCACGAAGCGCGGCGACTTCGAGCCGCTGATTTCAGAGGCCTTGTTCTACAGCGTGCAGGCCGTGCTGGCCGGCCGCGTGCCCAGCACTACGCCCCAGCAGCGTGCGCATCCGGATTTCCCACTCCGCGCCTTCATCCGCTGCGACTCCTGTGGTCGCGGCCTCACCGGCAGTCGAGAAGTCAGCGCACCTTCATCCGAAGTGTCGTTTCGCAAAGGCGCGGCCGGAACCGGATTTAAGATAGCGTTCGAAGCGGATAGCGCGTTCCTCGTTTCCAAACTCTAGGGCGACGACGAGTTCCCACGGTCGGAATTTCGCCGTGTGATTGCAGCGGCCAGCGTTGTGCCATTCGATGCGCGCTGAGACATTGCTGGTCACACCGGTGTAAAAGCGTGTCTGATCGGTCATGCTACGAAGTCCGTAGACAAAGCGTTTGGTCACGCTCATCGGTACGGCAAAGCCGGTGCCTGGTCGCACCGACGTCAAGTCGGGTTGATTTTCGGGTTTCGCCTGCCGACGTGGCTATTTGCAGAGCTCTAGAAGGGCGCCGCCTGTTGAGGAATCTTCGCGCTTCTGCTGGCCGCCGGCGTTGCGCCGCTTCGATGAGACGTGACATGGCGGCCGAGCCGTCGCTCGCCGCATCCACAGCCTTGAGCGAGCGTCCCCGTAGGTGGTCCGCCTTCGCCGCTCCGCGGCTTCGGCGAGACATCCTTCGCATGGCTTGCCTAGCCGAAGCTCACGCTTCGGCGTTAGCTCGCGTGAGCGAAGGATGGTGGACCAGAACAGCGCCAGTTGGAACCCAGTGATGAGCTGGCTCCGGCAAATCCAGCGCTTGGAGTCGGGCGGGCTGTAGGGAAGGGATACCAGGACGGTCGCGTTCGGGCGGAGGTGCTGGGCTGCGTAGCCGCTCATCAGCGGCCTCTCTAGACGCACTATATTTTGTTTCTCTTTCGCAACGCCTCGTTGGCGGCCTCCCTCGCTGGGTATCGGACCTCACCGCTCCCATTCAAGGCAGGCAGGGTCATCGTGTCCGTCTTCGCTATCTGTTGCAGCAGCATCGTGACGTCATCACCGTCAATCTTGCCCAATGCCCCGACCGAGTTGCGTCGAATGTAGTAGTTGTCCTCATGCACTGTTCGAATCAGCGCTGCTTTGATTCTGGCGATAGCCGCTTCGTCGATGCCTAGTGAACGTGGGCTCTCCAGCATTTCGTCAAGTGTCCTGACGGCCCCGTCTCGCACGTGCAGATTGGCACTCGCGCACGCACGCAACACTGAATCGAGAGCATCGATTCCCAGCGCCGCCAAACCGTGTGTCGTCCGCTTTCCGCTTTGGATGTGGTCCATCAGCCCGGCGACAGCTCGCTTATCACGGAGTGACGCAACCGCCCCGACCAGCTCGCCGAGATAGTCCCAGTATTCCTCATTGCTGATTGATGCCTTGCCGCGATTCTCGCGTTCGAGCAAGCCAATCAACGCGAGCGTGATCGTCTCACGCCGCTCAGGCACCCGTTGAAGGAGAACGTCCAGTCCCGGCGGGACCATGTAGCTGTTAAGATCGAAGTCCTTGGGAATCGCCAGTTCGACGAGAGCGTCGAACCCGGCCGAGCGCGTCCTCCAACTCGGTGACTGCAACTGCTGGAGAACGTGCGACATTTCCGATGCCGGCTCGACGACGGTCTGGGCCGCGGCGGGACCCACACACGCCATCACGCACCAGACGAGGAGGCTGGATTTGAGTCCAGCCCCCCAGCATGTTTACGAGGTGTCTTACCATCTCGAATCCCATGTCCCGGACCGGTACGGAGCCATGTTCTTCAGTGTCCTCGGCGTCCAAGTCGCCGGTCTCAGATCGGCGTGCGCGCAAGCCTTCTTGCAAGGTCCGTTATCGGGCTCCGTCCACATATTCAAGTCTCTCGCCGCTTGAATCAACCTGTCATACCTAGCGTCGACATCTCCAGTGTCCACATCCGCCGCGTCGCCGTACAAATGACGACTGTTTGTGGCGCCCGCAATCGGTTTCAGGTTTGCGTTCTTCTTCGGGCTTCGAAAAGCACTATTAATAGTAAAGCTGATTTGTGGCTCGCTTTTCTGTGCCTCGCTGAACCACGCATCAAGGCTGAAACCGCTGCTGGACGGACGGAGAAAAGCGTCGGTCAGCAGGGCTACGTTATAGTGGCCCTGATTCAGGGTCTGGAAGCTGAAGAGGGCAGACCCGTTATTGTCGGTGAACATCCAACATTCCGGGATCAGGTGCACTCCGTAGAGTACCATACTCCCGACGCAGTCTCGTTCGCTGCCCATCGGGGACGCCGAAGGTGCCGAAGGACGGTGGAGTGGTCCAGCAGTCCGGCATGCTCGGCGCTCCGCTGAGCTGAGCGTTGCCGGCATTCGCAACGCCCGTGTAATCGAACCCGGCGAAGAGATACAGTGACTCATCAGCTGACTCCGGGCCGGCCAGTGCTGGTGTACTCACAACACTCGGCCATGCCGATGAACGTTTCCGAGCTTGGGCTATGCCAGAGCTCGAACCCTGCCACGGGGACTGAATGCGTCGACACCGGCTGGCCTTCGCCGTCGAGAACCGTCAACGTGGTGCCGTCGAACATGTCGATGCCCCCGCCCAGATTCGTGGCAACCGGAAGTGACCACAGAGCGCCTGTGACTGTCCATTTCGGTGCTCCGTTGCGTGTGTCTGCGGCCGTCACGCCGTCCAGAGATGCGGAAAGGAAGTATCCGGTCGCGTCGTCACCCACCATCGCGAGGGCGTTGGTACCCGAAGGCATCGCATAGTCCGTATAGCCCGAATCCTCTATTCGCCGGATGTGGTGCGACGTGCTGGCTGCGTCCATGAAGCTCGAGAGGAGCCCTCCGACACCATCAGGGACCAGGAATCCATTGTCAATGTAGGTTCGCGGGGGTCCATAAGCGTCCCAGTCGGTCATCGGCCCGTCGAAAGCGTCCCAGTGCAGCGGCCGGGCCATTGATGAGCCAACCGGCGTCACGGTTAGTAGCGTCGTGCCGATGGTGCCCTGAGCATTGGTGATGGCACTTTCCGTACACGTGTAGTGAAAACGGCCCCGATCGAAAGTGGCGTGTGCCCGGTTGTTCTCGTCCACTACGAACGGCCGCGGCCCAAAGCCTTCTGCGTGGTCCAACCACCAGAACGGACACCCGGTGAATGTTTCTGCATCCGGGAAGGGCTGGATGGGTGAGGGAATCGCAAACTTCTGATACCGGTCCGGCCGTCGAGGCCAATGATGCGGAAGTCGGCGCCCATACCGACCATCACATAGATCGTGCCGTCGGCTGCCTGAACGACGTAGCCATTGCCAGGAGCGGCTTCGGTGGGAAAGTATAGGTCCGTTTCCCATCGCCACGGAATCGTTCCAGGTCCGCCGCCGATTCGAGCCAGGCCGTTACCTTCGACGAGCACGACTCCGCCCTCGATATCCGAGAAGAGTGGCCTGTATGCTTGCGGCCGCAGTTCACTCCAGACCTGTTCGCCATCCGACGAGAGCGCCCGCACCGTCATGCCGGCCTCGGAGAAGTCGAAGCTGTACGTGCGCACGTCCGAACCGCTGACCGCGGTCGCTGTGAGCGGCCGGTACCACTGCGGACCATCCTTGGGCAGGTGCCACTTCACCGAACCCAGCGGCAGCGTCAGGGCGGCCACGACGTTGATGGTTGTCGTAGCCGTCAACCCGTTGATAGCCCCGGTGATCTCAACCTCGCCCGATGAGATGCCACGGACCGCCACATCGCCCTCGACCTCTACCACTTCGGCGATCGCGTCGTCACTCGTCGACCATTGCACGCCGTCGAGTGGCTCTCCAAACTCGTCGATCATCGATATGAAGCGCTCATCGTCGACCAGCAGCGTTCGAACGAGCGGTGTGATCGAAGCGCGGGTCGGTGTGCCGACGCGCTTGATCCGCACGCCGACCGACTGGGTGTTACCCGCGCTGTCGGCGGCAACCACCGAGAGAGAGTTCATGCCAGGGTAGAGCGGCACGGTGCAGGTCACGACTCCGTCCACGATCGTCGCGGCCGCCCCGTTGCAGTTGGCCGAGGCGACTCCAGACAGGAGGTCGCTCACGCCGGTCGTCAGCGTGATCTCAGCCTGCGTCGTCAGGGTGAGCGGAGGCGTCGTGAACGCGACGACGGGAGGAGTGCGATCGATGTTGACGGTGACCAGAGCCGTCGCGATGTTCTCGTTCGTATCACGAGCGGTGCCTTCGACGACCTGGTTCGCCCCCTCGGTCGAGATCACGACCGGACCCGTGCAGGACGCCGGAGCGTTCGAGCAGGTGAATGTGACCGTAACGTCCGTGCTGTTCCACTGCGCGGCGTTCGGATTAGGAGAAACCGACGCTGTGATAGCCGGCTGGGCTGTTGCGGGTGTAGCGCCAACAACGCTCAAGGCCAACGCCAGAGAGCCGGATAGCGTGAAATACCTGTAGTGCATGTTGTTCCAAGTTGGGCGGTAATCTCCATTGCGTGGCTGTCGCCGGCAAGTGAGAGCTTCCGCCGACGTTTCATCCGCGAAACGTTGATTGATTCAGAAGGGGGCTGACGTTGACCCGAAGTTTTACAGACTCGATAGAGGCCTCGCGGGTGAAGGCCTCGTGAACACGAGCTACTTTCTTGGTTTCCTGCTGGGGAGGACGATCATAGCACCCTTAGCAGGCCGTCGCAAGAACTGACACAACGATCCTGACCCCACGTCGGATGGAATACCGGCCGAATAGACTTGAGATTGGCGCGGCCGATCTCGGTGAGGTCGAGGCGGCGGCTCACAGGTCGGCGAAGAAAGCCTCGATCTCGAGCCCAATCACTCTTCCCGTGGCGGCGTCTTCGTAGCCGCGAGCGTTCGCGGCCTTCAGACGAGCCCGCTTGATCTCGGTGACTTCGTCTCGAGCTTGCATGAGGCGCAGGGCGTCAGCGACGACCTCGTCCTCGGTGCTGTAATGACTCTCCTCACCTTCCGGCGGACGAGAGCTTCGAGGCTCTTGGGGATCGTGATTTCCATGGTCTGTCCCAGACCGTGAGCAGCGTTTCGGCTCAGCCTCGCACACGATAGCATCCTCGGTCGAAGTCCCGGCTTCTGCCTGCGCGCCCCCTCACCTTGGTCGTCCGGTTCCACGAACTGGGTAGAAGATGACAAAGCTGTGCTCAACGAAGAGGACTGCGGGGAATGTCTTCTACCCCGTCGGGCGGTGTCTTGGCAATCGGAGTGACCCACGAACGCCGCTCCAATCGACACTGAAGTAGAAGTTGATACAGAAGCACTCACAGAAGATGGGCCACGGGAGCGTCTTCTGGTCAGCGCGGTTCGTTGGGCGGTCAGCGTTGGTCAGGCGAACGGCGCATCTCCAGCGGAGACGCGCACTTTACGCCGTGAAGGACGGCGACTTGCGCGGTCGAACGCATCGGACGCGCGGTGGAAGGGCGGCGTATTGTGCCGCCCGTCCGGTGTCGGTTGGTGATGAACCGTGGCGTGAACGACCCCCCTCCTGGACGCGATGTCTGACCCCAGGCGCGCCCCAGGGGGTCGTTCACGCCACGGCGGCCCGCTGTCAAACCCCGCAGAGCGGCACACGATCTGGCCGATGTTCCAGTGCGAGATTGCCGCGCACTGTCGCTGAATCTTCGACGCAAGACTCTCTCGACATTCACACGGGGATCTGTCGGTGTTTGTGCTTTCGAACACGCGGTGACTGCGCAACGATTCTTCGACGGGGCAGTGGCCCAGAACAGCTAACAATCGCTCGCCGAATGCCGTCGTCAACCACTGGAACATAAAGCAGCTGATCGTGCTCACTAACGACGACTGAATCACACGCGACTCGTGGCTTCCGGATCGCGCGAAGCGTCGCGGAGAAGTACCGGCGTTGGAACTCGAATGACGTTTAGCGGTCGCATTTTTCGAGCGCGTGTGGCGATGATTTTTTGGGATCGTTGATGCTTCATTGCGCCGGCGGTGATGGTAGAATGGCCGACGCCGTCACACCGCGCGTGCGCTTTCAGCAGCCATGCGTCCTCTTATTCGCCGGCGTGGACATCCACTCGCGCGAAACGTCAATCGCCATCGAGCCCAGGTTCATGGTGCTTGCGGACCGAACCAAATCAAGAGTAGAACTCGCACGCATCCCCGATCGCGTCTCGTGGATCGAATGACGGCATCCACAACGAAGACGACGACTTTCCCGTGGCCCGTCTCAGGCCACCCCTCAACGCCGCCCGGCGTGGAGCTGATTCCATCTCGGCGCCTCCAGAGGCTCGCTGAGAACCGCTAGGATGACGGCATCCGATCGTGACATGCGGTCACGTTCCTCGCTGCGTCAACGGCGGACGCTTGCGACCGTGTTTCTTGCTGGGAGGACGCGGCGATGACACGACGAGGGCCATCACGTCGGCGATTATCGGGCTCGCTTCGGCGCCGTCAAGGCTCGGCGCTTCGCGCCGACCCCTCCGGGGCTCACGGCCTTGACCGCGCCTCCAGGGAGCCTCGGATCGGCTCTTATGTGATGGCCCCATTTAGAGATCCCGTCGAATGCGACACTGACATTTCGATCGCTCGCTGCCGGGAGCTACTCGGCGACGAAGCGGAACCAATGACCGATTACGACATCGCGGAGATCCGCCGTCACGCCCTCGCGATGGCACACATCATCGTCGAGATGTACGAGGAAGGCGCCAAGAATTCGGAGTAAAGGTCATGGCCCGAGAACGAGTCTTGCCAGTGCCGCCGAACGCGTCTAAGCTGCCGACGATGGTCGGCGCTGTGATTTACGTTCGCGTCAGCACGAAAGAGCAGACCGAGAACCTGAGTCTGCCGACCCAGCTGCGCGCCTGCGAGGAGTACTGCCGCCGTCAGGGCTACGAGATCTTCGAACGCTTCCACGAGGAAGGCGAGAGCGCGAAGACCACGGACCGCAGCCAGCTTCAGAACCTGCTCACGTTCTGCCGGCTGAACAAGGGCCGCGTCCACTTCGTCGTGGTCTTCAACCTGACCCGCTTCGCGCGCGACAAGTACGACCATTTCGCGCTCCGCTCCCTGCTGCAGTCGCTCGGCATCTCACTGCGGTCCGCCACGGAACCGATCGACGACACGTCCACCGGGCAAGTTGATGGAGGGCGTGCTTGCGGCATTCGCGCAGTTCGACAACGACTGTCGCTCAGACCGGACCCGCGCCGGCATGAAGGCCGCGCTGGAGCTCGGGCGCTGGGTGTTCCTGGCACCGCTCGGCTATCTGAATGCGCCGCGGGCGATTGGCAAGAGCCTGATGCCCGATCCCGAACGCGCGCCGCTTGTGCGCCGCGTATTCGAGGAGTACGCAACCGGCCGTTTCACCAAGCAACAAGTGCTCGAGCAGGCGCGCGCCTGGGGCCTCACGAACCGCCGGGGTCGTCCGCTGACGTCCCAAGCGATCGGGATGCTGCTGCGGAATCGCCTCTACGCCGGCATCGTGGACGTGCCCGAGTACGGCGTCCGCGCGAAGCGTGGCGACTTCGAGCCGCTGATTTCAGATGACTTGTTCTACCGCGTGCAGGCAGTCCTGTCCGGTCGCGTGCCGAGCACCACGCCCCAGCAGCGCGCGCACCCAGATTTCCCACTGCGCGCCTTCGTGCGCTGCGAGTCCTGTGGTCGAGGCCTCACCGGCAGCTGGTCGAAGGGCCGAAGCGAGTACTACGCGTACTACCACTGCCGCCCTGGCTGCCGCGCGGTCAACGTGACGAAGGCCAAACTCGAAGGACTGTTCGCAGACGAACTGGCGCTGCTGCAGCCATCACCAGGCTACATGCGGCTGCTCAAGGAATCCGTGCTGCAGATCTGGAAGGCGAGGAAGGCGGCTGGTCAGCGAGGAGATTGCGAGCGCCGAGCGCGCCGCCAAGGCGATCCAGGACAAGCTGAACCGTCTGGACGAAGCATTCCTCTTCGAGCGCTCGATCGACATCGACACCTACGACCGCCACGCCGAGAAATTGCGCGAGGAGCTCACGCTCGCCCGGATCGACCGTCACTCAGGGCAGCTCGATGAACTCGACGTGGAGGGCATCCTGGCGTTCGCAGAACGCGTTCTACCGCGCGCCGCCGACCTGTGGGTGCAGGCATCGCTCGACCAGCGCCAGCGGTTCCAACAGCTGTTCTTTCCGGAGGGAATCGCGTTCGACGGAAACGGCTTTGTTGGAACCCGCGTAACCGCACCGGCCTTCAGCTACTTGCGGCCGATTGAGGCTGGAAATGAAAGTTTGGTGGACCTGACCGGGATCGAACCGGTGACCTCCTGAATGCCATTCAGGCGCGCTCCCAACTGCGCTACAGGCCCACGTCGGGTTGGACGACCTCCTATTGTACCCGTGCCGGTCAGGGCCGGTCAAAAGAATCACCCCGGTTCCCATCCGCCGGAACGCTCTCTACAATGGCCAGGTGAAACGCTCCGGCATCGCCGATCTCCCGCTCCACGGCGGCCGTGTGCCGGCGTGGCTGGCGGAGCGGATGGTGTCGCTCGGCACGGCCATTTCCGAAACCGTCCTCCACCATTACGGCCGCGGGGCGCTGCTATCCCGGCTGAGCGATCCCTTCTGGTTCCAGGCCCTCGGCACGGTGATGGGCATGGACTGGCATTCCTCCGGGATCACCACCTCGGTGATGGGGGCGCTCAAGAAGGGCCTGAACCCGAGGGCCGCGGAGCTGGGCGTCTATGTGTGCGGCGGCCGCGGCCGGCACTCCCGCAATACACCGGCGGAGCTCCGCGCCATTGCCGACCGTGTCAGCCTCGACGGTGACGCGCTCGTGCGCACCAGCCGACTCACCGCCCGCATCGACAACAACGCCATCGCCGACGGCTTTCAGATTTACCTGCACTCCTTCGTCGTCACCACCGACGGCGAGTGGGCCGTCGTTCAACAGGGGATGGACGAGGCGAACCGGCTGGCGCGCCGCTATCACTGGCACTCGGTCGAGGTGCACGACTTCACCGCCGAGCCACACACGGGGATCGTCGGTGAGCATGCCGGTGTGATCACCAACCTGGTCGATCGGCGTGCCCGTCCTGCCCAGGACGCCATGCTGGCGATGTGCCGCGAGGATCCGGCGAGGACGCTCGCGTCGGTGCGGCAGCTGTCGATGCCATCCAGGCACGAGGTCCGGCCGGCCGACATCGACGAGAAACGCCTGGGTGCGGTGCTGGCGCTCGCGCACGAGCGCGAGCTTCGCGATTTCGCATCGCTGCTCCTGGTCGAACAGCTGGGTCCGCGCACGCTCCAGTCGCTCGCCCTGGTCGCTGAGATGGTCCACGGCGCGCCGGCGCGCTTCGACGATCCGGCCCGGTTCTCGTTCGCGCACGGCGGCAAGGACGGCCACCCATTTCCGGTGCCGCTCCGTACCTACGACGAGTCGCTCACGTTCCTCCGCCGTGCCCTCGATGCCGCGAAAGTTGGACACTCGGACAAGCTCCAGGGACTGGCCAGGCTCGACGCCTTCACGCGCTCGATCGAGCGCCGGCTCGCGCCCGACGTGGACGTCGAAGCCGCCATCCGGCACGAGCGGCGCCTGTCGCCGTCGCTCGGCGGACGCACGGTGTTCGACGACGCCCGCGGACGCAGCCCGGCCTTCGCGCTGCGCGCTCCGGCGGACAAGCGCACCCGGACGGCCACGCCCTCTCAGCTCGACCTGTTCTCCAGGTAGCTAACGCGGATGCTGGAGGAGCTGCTGGGCGGCAGTCAACGGAGGACGCTGGGCGTGAGCCGCGGTTTGCGCTGGGTCCTGGCCGCGTCGATGCTCGCCGCCCCGGGACTCCTCGACGGACAGCAGCCGACCTTCCGGGCCGGCAGCGACGCGGTCCGGGTATTCGCCACGGTCACGGATCGAGACGGCCGGCTCGTCACCACCCTGACCCGGGGCAACTTCGAAGTCCGCGACGAGGGAAAACCGCAGCCGCTGACCCAGTTCGACAACCGTCCACAGCCGATCCGTCTCGTCGTGATGCTGGATGTCTCCGGCAGCATGGAGGGCAATCTGCCGCTGCTCCGCGATGCGGTCACGCAGCTGTTCTGGCGGCTGCTGCCGGAGGATGGCGCCCGCATCGGCGCGTTCGGGCGCGACGTCACCATCAGCCCGGCATTCACGCGCGATTCCAGCGAGCTGCTGGCGGCGCTCCCGGCGACGATCGCGCCCGACGCACCGACCCCGCTGTGGCGCGCCCTCGGCGACGCCGTCGAGGTATTCGGAGACGACGATGGCAGACGCAAGGTCGTGCTGGTGCTGAGCGACGGCAAGGACAGCGGACCGATCATCGGCACGCGCCAGCGCCCGGGCAGCCAGGCTGACGTCATCGATCGGGCACGGCTGCAAGACGTGATGATCTACGCCGTCGGCCTCCGCAGCCGCCGGACCCGATCGACGCCGCCGGGGATAGGCCCCGGTGGCCTGCAGTCAGCGCTCCTCGCCGACCTGCCGGACCCCGGGCTTGCCCGCGTCGCCGACGAGACCGGCGGCGGTTACCTCGAAATCCGGTTCGGACAGGATCTCGGGGCCGCCTTTGCGGCGGTCGCCGACGAGCTCCACACCCAGTATCTGCTGGCATTTGCGCCTTCCAGGCGCGACGGCAAGCTGCACGAGATCGACGTGCGGCTGGACAAGAGCGGACAGAAAGCCCGCGCGCGGAAAAGCTACATCGCACCCAGACCAGAAGGCGGCGTCCGGTAAGGAGCGTGAAAGGTCCTAGTCGACGACGGCCGGCCGGTGCTGTTTCGCCAGCCGCGGCTCGGTCTCCGCCGGCGTCCGTTCTCGATCCTGAAGATCCGCACCATGCGCGGGGGACAGGTCACACGCGTCGGGCGCGTGCTGCGCGGCACCGGGCTGGATGAAATCCCGCAGTTCATCAACATTCTGGCCGGAGAGATGAGTGCAGTCGGACCGCGGCCGCTCACCGAAGCGGACGTGCTGCGCCTGGGCTGGAACAGCGCGGCGTTCGACTTCCGATGGGCGCACAAGCCTGGCTTGACCGGGCTGGCCCAGATCGTCGGGCCGGCGTCGCCCCAGGATGCACTCGAACTGGATCGCGCCTACACCGCCCGGTGGAATCCGCTCCTCGACTGCAAACTGATCGCGCTGTCGTTCGCCGTCAACCTGCTCGGCAAGTCGCGGGTGCAGCGACGGTGGGGCCAGCGCGTATAGTGTGGCGTCATGCGGAACCACGCAGCGCTGGCGCTGCTCGCGATCCTCACCACCCTCATCGCCGCGTGAACACCGCCAGGCACCACGGAACCGCTGCCGGGCAAGGGGCTGGCTGGCTCGGCCGGGTTCGAATTCCCGAAATCGCGACCGTCAAATCCAGTACAGTCCTGGCCGCACCGCGTGAACGAGCGGCCCGCGCCCGTCGTCATACTGACGCAGGTCGGACGAGTCCGAACCGGCCGCCGGCAGCGCCTGAGGAACCCGTTCAGTCCGATTGTGGAGGGTTACATGCCCAGCATCTCCATCACCGACTCCCTCAACTCCGAGATCGTGTCCTCCAATCCGCAGGTCAGCAGCGGATTCGGGAAGTACCTGAGGGGTCCCGCCGCCGCGCTCCTCGCCGGCGTCGACGTGGTCAGCCAGCTGCGGACGCCGTTGCGGATCGCGAACGCCGGCGAGAGTGGCCTTCGCCTCGCCTGGACCACGGAGGTGCCGCTCGGCGCAGACGACCTGGCGCTGTCGATCGACGCCGGGGCGAGTGCCACCATCGGTGTCTACAACCGCACCGGCATGGTGCTGCTCGACGGCACGTTCCTCGGTCCGGCGGTGAAGGTCCCGCTCGGCCGGGCATTCGTGTCGTTCGCACTGCGGCCGAGTCTGGCGGTGGGCCTGCAGCAGCAGGCCGGCGCCTTGTCGTTCGGCTTCACAGCCGGAACCGAGGCGGAGCTGCAGTGCTATCTCCCCTTCGATCTCGACACGGCGGCGCTCACCCTCGCTGATGCGACCAAACAGCTACTCGACCGGTTCGTGATTCCCAACACCGCCGCGGATCTCGAGCAGATGCGGGATTTCCCGGCCGGTGCCCTCGCCTGCGTCTCCGGCCATGGGCAGGTGCAGGTCAGCGCATCCGTCAACCTCGCGGCGGCGTTCAATCCGCTGGCGAGTGTCGACACGATCCCGCAGCTCGGCCGGCTCGAGGTTTCGGGAGGCGCGTCGGCAGTGGTCGGGGTCAACGCGGCGCTGTCCGGCGGTTTCCAGATCCGCGCGCAGAAAGGCGAGGGTCCGGTGGTGCGCCTCAGCCTGCACACCATCGCCGGGCGCGCGTTGGACGTCTCGCTGGACGCGGCGGTCGGGCCCGGAATCTCGCTCGGCGAGCGCGACTTGCTGGCGCTGCTGTTCAGGGCGCCGGGCGGAATCCCGGGGGCGTCGAAAGAGGATCTCGTCGAGGGCGGGATCTCCGCCGAGCAGCTGGACCGTGTCACGCACGCGATGAAGGCCGCGATTTCCCGCAAGCTCGAAGTCTCGATCAGCGGCCAGCTGTCCTCGCTGGCCCGGGATGAAGCGGCGTTCATGTACGAGGTCGATCTCGACCGGCTGGACGCGGTCGGACGCACCGCGATCGACCGGGCGCTCGCCGCCGACTTCACCGCCATCAACGCGCTCGAGCCCGAGATGCCCGCGCACGGCCTGCGCGTGCTGCGCAGCGCCAGCCAGAAGCTGAAGGAGAAGCAGGTCCGCTGGCGCATCAACCTGGTCGGCATCGTCAACCTGTTGTCGATGCGCGAGCTGGTCCGGATCGGCACGGTCGTCCACGACCATGAATCCGGCGAGCTGGTCGTCACCGACAAGATCACCAGCGACCACGTCGGGGCCAATCTGGGACCGAAGGCCATTCGCAAGCTGCTCTACGAATCCACGCTGATGACGCTGACCTACAAGGCCAGCGGTCTCGACATCGACGATCTGGAGACGGCGCAGAGCTTCTTCTTCTTCGACAAGGATGCCAACCGGCAGCGGATGTCGGACTACCTCGATGCGGTGATCGCACTCGGGCTGATGGCGCCGGACAGCCCCTCGGCCACGCTGGTGGACGACGAGTTCGGCAAAGCCAGCCTGCAGATCGAGACGATCTACAACCGGGACGCCTGCGAGCAGATGTTCGGCGTCGCCGGCGCCGCGCGCTCACAAGACGACTACGAAGCGATCGGCAGGCAGGCGCTGCTCGCGCTCGTGAAGCCCGGCGATCCTGACGCTTACCGGCGGATCCCGCTGAGCGACCCGACGCTCTGGAGCACGCTCAAGGACGCCGCGCCGCCCAACTTCCACCTGGTGCTGCCGCCGCCGATCACCGGCAACGCCCAGACCGCGCTGCGGGTAGGGGTCGTCGTCGCCGACTTCACGATCATCACGTGGTGGGCCGCCGCCATGGCGCTCGCGTCAAAGCGGCTCGGAGAGATGCGCGATTTCCTGGCCCGGCACCCTGGCGTGGCTCTCGACACCGATCCGGAGTTCCGCAAACGGCGCGCCGACCTCGAGAAGTCGATGGTCAAAGCGATCCGGCGCAACACCGCCTCGTTCGACGATCCGTGGGGCCTGGTGGCCCTCTTCATGGCGTCGAACGCCACCGCCGCCGCGACCGCCACCATCGTCTCGTCCAAGCTCACCGCCTTCCTGCCCGAGACACTCGACGACAGTCCGGCGCCGGAGCGACACCGGCGCCGAGCGAAGCATGCCGTCCTTCAGCGCAACGCCGCGAGGCGTTCCAGGCCCGGCCGAGGAAGTCGCGCTGCCCGACGAAGACGTGGCGCTGTTGCGACGGCACGTCATCAACCTGCGGATGGGGGCATTCTCGAGCGACGGACTGTTCCAGACCAGCCAGCAGGATGTCGAGGCCCTGTTCTCCGAGCACCTTCCACGGTTCCAGGAGGACCTCAAACGCCAGGATCCCGGCGCGACGCTCAAGCTGGTGTTCTTCGCCCATGGCGGGCTGAACGACGAAGTCGAGAGCCTGAGGAACGCGCGCAATCGCATCCCGTTCTATCTGGAGAACCGGTGCTATCCCCTGTTCTTCATCTGGGAGACCGGCCCGAAGGAAACGCTCCACGACATCGTCGGGCAGATCTTCGGGTTGGGCCGGCCGCGGACGCGGGGATTCGGCGAGGCCGTCACCAACCTCAGCGATCCGGTGCTGGAAGCGCAGTTCCGCAATGTCGGCTTCTCGGCGTGGGCCAACATGAAACTGGCCGCGGAGCGGGCCTTCCTGCCGAAACAGGGCGGCACGTTCCTGGTGGAGCAGCTGGCGGCGTTCTGGAAACAGCACAGCGCCGAGATGGAGATCCACGCGATCGGCCACAGTGCCGGCACGGTCTTTCAGGCCTACTTCATCAGCGCGCTGTGCCAGCAGCGGTCGAATCCGCCGATCACGATCGAATCGCTGCACTTCCTCGCTCCGGCGATCTCCGTGCAGCTGTTCAAGGACACGCTGAAGGATCTGGTCGGCGGCCGCGTGAAGGCGTTGACCGAGTACACGATGGCGCGGGATTTCGAGCTCGCGGATCGGGTCGGGCCGTACGGCAAATCGCTCCTGTATCTCGTCGGCCGATCGTTCGAAGACGAGCCGGACACGTTGATCCTGGGTCTCGAGGAAAGCCTGCGACGCGATCCGGAAATGCGGGACTTCTTCGGACTGCTGAACAAGAAGCGGCGTCAGGCGGAGGTGCTGTTCTCGGTGAGCCAGGAGAGCCCGAGCCGGTCGACGATCGCGGCGAGGCACGGGGACTTCGACAACGACCGCTTCACGATGGGCAGCGTGATGCGGCGGATCCTCGCGGTGGGCGATGAAGTGCCGATCGTGGAGTTTCCGGAAACGGTGTCGCCGACCGTGCTCGACGAACCAGCGGCCGCGGCCGCCATGGCGATGCCGCGCGGAACCCGAGCGACGCCGGGCGCGGTTGAGACGAGGGACCGGGTGAGCCGCGCGGTCGCCCTGTCCAGCCCGTCGTCGGAGGTGGCCCACATCCTGGCGCGACTCGACGCGATCGATCGGCGGCTTTCGGCGCTGGAGCGGTGAGAACCATCGCTGGCGGCCCGCCTTCGGCTACGGCGCGGCAGGCCGTATCCGTGAACGCCGCCAGCGATGTCAGTACTACTGCAGCTTGGTCATGAGCACGGTCTTGACCCACCCGCTGCCGGCCGCGCCCTGGACGTTCACGTAACCGTCCTTCTCGGCCCCGACCACGACGACCTCTTCGCCTCGGGCCAGCGGCGCTCCAATCGGCTTCGAAGTGTCGCTGGCCTGGGAGTACAGGCGGACGTTCGCGATCTTGGTGAGCAGCACATCCCCTTCACCGAACCCGGAGCCGGTCTTCACGGTCCCACCGGCGGCGGCTTCGGCTTTCAGCGTGCCGACGTTGCGCTGCAGGCTCGGATCGTTCCGCACCGCGCGCACCACTTCGTTGTAGTTGTCCATGAAGGCGGCGGCGATGATCTTGCCTTCGTTGGTGCGGCCGTAGCCGCCGACCGCGGCGCCACCGCCGCCGCCGAACAGCGCGCCGCCGAGCGCCAGATCCGCCTTCTTGGTGCTGCCCTCGGCCGCCGCGACCTGCACGCCGCTCCGCGCATCGGCGACCAGCATGCTGGTCTGCGCTTCCTTGAACTTCGAGCCGCCGGCAATCGCGCCGACCGCCGCCGCACGCCGGCCGAAGACGCCGGCGACGCCTGCGCCGACCCCGCCGGCGTTGTTCTCGGAGAAGACCACCGACGGGGTCATGATGAAGTCCGCGGTGACCATCTGCCCGCCGCCCATGTTCGATTTCTGGCGCAACTGGCCCGAGTTCTCGAGCTGCCGCTCCTGCATCATGTTCTGCATGCCGGCGCCGCGTTCGACCACGATGAAGCAGTTGGACTGCTGAATCATCATCCGGATCAGCCCGACCGGCGAGGAGAGGTTGTAGCGGGTCAGCGACGTGAGCACGATGTCCTGGGGCTCGACGACGGCCAGCGCCCCCATCGGCTTGTCGCAATGCTCGAGCCCTTTGTCGCCCTTACCGCCTTCGGTGCCCGCCGATCCCTGGACGACGCTGCCGCCCTTCCCCTGCTTCTCTTTGGTGAGACCTCCCTGGGCGCTGGCGGAAGAGGCCGTCGCTGCGAGGAACAGCGCACTGGCGCTGAAGATCAAGGCGTGCTGCAATGGAAGCTTCGACACGGTCGGCTCTCCTTACAAAAGACAGATTGGCAACGGGTCCGGGGATTATCTCGCGGGTCCGGCCTACGCCGCAAGAGACGTGACCGCCGTCCGGGGAGTTCCGGCTTGGCCGCCGGAGCCTTGGCGAAGGTGGCGACCGTTCCCGCACACCGGGGCCGCGCGCACCGCCGGGCGCCTCCTGTAGTATGCGGTCGTCCCAATACCCCCATTTACCGCATGGTTGAACCGTTTTCGGCACGAAACGACCGCCTGACGTCGGTCGACACGCTTCGGGGAATCGTGATGATCCTCATGGCGCTCGACCACGTTCGCGACTTCTTCGGCGTTCCGGGCCTCAGCCCGACCAACCTCGCGCAGACCACGGTCCCGCTGTTCCTGACCCGCTGGATTACCCATCTGTGCGCCCCGGCTTTCTTCCTGCTCACCGGCACCGGTGCGTTCCTGTCGCTCGGCCGGAAACGGGTGCCGGAACTGTCACGGTTCCTCGTCACCCGGGGCCTCTGGCTGATCCTCCTGGAACTCACGCTGATCCGGTGCCTCGGCATGCAGTTCAACGTCGACTACCAGGTGACGATGCTGATCGTGATCTGGGCGCTGGGCTGGGCGATGGTCGTTCTCGCGGTGCTGGTGTGGCTGCCGCTGCCGGCGATCCTGACGTTCGGCGTGGCGCTGATTGCCGGTCACAACCTCCTCGACGGCATCCGGCCGAACCACCCGCTCTGGACCATTCTTCACGCGCAGGGCATCGTGGTGAACCGCCCGGGGTTCGTGGTCTTCGTCGCGTATCCGCTGATTCCCTGGATCGGGGTGACCGCGGTGGGCTACGCGCTTGGTCAGGTCTACCGCTGGAGCCCGGAACGGCGCCGGGCGTTTCTCCTGCGCTGCGGCCTGGCCCTCACCGCAACGTTCGTTGTTCTGCGATGGATCAACCTCTATGGCGATCCGGTTCGGTGGGGGTCCCAGGCCTCGGGCGCGCTGACGATCGTGTCGTTCCTCAACGTCACCAAGAACCCGCCGTCGCTGCTGTATCTGCTGATGACGCTCGGGCCGGCGCTCCTGCTGCTGCGCGCGCTGGATCGCCCCACGCCGCGGTCGCTCGCGCCGGCGCTGACTTTCGGGCGGGTGCCGCTGTTCTACTTCGTGCTGCACCTGACGCTGATTCACCTGCTCGCGGTGATCCTCTGCTACGTCCAGAACGGCGCGGTGCATTGGATGTTCGAGTCGCCGAACCTCGGCGCCTATCCGTTCACACCGCCGCCGGGCTGGGGAGTGTCGCTGCCGATCACCTATCTGCTGTGGATCGTCGTGGTCGTCATGCTGTATCCCGTTTGCGCCTGGTATGCGAAGGTGAAGCAGCGCGGCCGCGCGGGCTGGTTGAGCTATTTCTAAAAATAGCGGCGCTTCTCGCCCGGGGTCTGAAGACCCCGGGCCCACATCTCTCATTTGTGGGGGCAGCAGCGAACCGTGTCACGGCACCAGCAGCCGCGTCTTGAACTCGCGCGCCCGGTCGCGTGACACGGTCAGGTCGGTTGCACCGGCCTCCTTCAGACGAACGTTGAGGCTGCCGCCCGGCAGCGACGTGACTTCGCGGATCCAGGCGGTGCCGACGATCGTGCTGCGGTGGATGCGGAGGAACTTCCGGGGATCCAAGAGGTGCTCGAGCTGCGCGATCGTGTAGTCGACCGAGTAGGGCTTGCCGGCGTCCACCGCGTAAGTGAGCTTGTCCTCGGCAAAGAAGTGGGTCACCGCGGCAAGGTCGATGAACCAGAGGCGGTCGCCCGAGCGCGAGGCGATCCGCTCGGGGTAATCGGGGCGGGCGGCGCGCAGCGACTCGCCCAGGCTCTTGAACAGTCCAGCCAGATCCGGATTGGGCATCTCGACCCGGCTTCGCAGCCGTTCGACTTTGCCCAGCGCGCGATCGAGCTCGGCGGGATCCACGGGCTTGAGCAGATAGTCGATCGAGTTCGCGGCGAAGGCCTGCAGGGCATAGCGATCGTGAGCCGTCACGAACACCAGGTTCGGTTGGACCGGCAACCGTGCCAGCAGCTCGAAACCGGTCAGCCGCGGCATCTGGATGTCGAGGAAGCAGACGTCCGGACCGGCCGCCGCCAGCACTTCGACGGCCTCCTCCGGATCGGTCGTGCTGCCGATCACATCGACCCGGCCGGTGTCGCTGAGCAGCCGGCTCAGGCGGGCAATCGCCAGCGGCTCGTCGTCGACCAGATACGCGCGAAGCTTCATGATCGCGGCAGTACCATCTCCACGACGCACCGGCCGTCGCGGCGCGACACCGTCAGATGGGCGCGGGAGCTGAAGAGTGCGTCGAGGCGCCCCACCAGGGAATCGAGTCCGTGTCCGGCGTCGATCGCCGAGAGGTCGAATCCGGGGCCGGTGTCGGACACCGCGATCGTGAGCTGTCCATTCCGGGCCGACGCCGACACGCACACTTCCCCGCCGCTTCGCTCCGGCGTAACTCCGTGCTTCACCGCGTTCTCGACCAGGGACTGCACCGACAGGGGCGGCACTTGCGCATCCCGCAGGTCAGCGGGGACGTCGACGCGGCCGCGCAGCCGATCGCCGAAGCGCGCCCGCTCGATGTCGAGGTAGTCCTCCACCATTGCCAGCTCCCGGTCCAGCGGAATCAGCGAGTGGCTGGTGGTCTCGAGCGACGCCCGCAGCAGCGCCGCGAGCCGGCCGACGATTTGTTCCGCCCGGGCCGGGTCGACGGCGATCAGCGCGCTGATCGAATTCAAGGTGTTGAAGAGAAAGTGGGGATGGAGACGTGACTCGAGCGACCGCAGCCGCGCCTCGGCGAGCAAGCTTCCGGGTCCGCTCTTCGGTCACTTCCTTGTCGTGGAGCTGCTGCTCGGCCAGCCGCAACCGCTCGCGCATCGACGCGTACGAGAACGCGCCGAGACCGAACACCATCGAAAACAGCAGCGTCGAGCGCAGGGTATGGAGATAGCGGCTCCAGAACAGCCGGGGCGCCTCGATGCCGGCCTGCGCCAGGATGGCTTGGGCCGCCAGACTCCCGGCCGCGGCGAACAGCACCATGGTCGCCGCCACCGCCGCGATCAGTGGCAGGTGACGCCGCGTGAACCACTCCACCACCGCCGGTCCCAGCAGCACCGCGGAAATGCCAGTCACATTGGTATAGACGATGGCGGTGGTCCACCCGCGCCAGTCACCGTAGCCGCCCCCGAGGCCCAACAGCGGGAGGACCACGACGGTCACCAGGTTGACGCCGAGCAGGATCCACAGGCGGCCCATCTGAGTCGCCCGCTACTGGCGGACCACAGGTTCGAAGACGCCGTTGCGAAACACGCTGACTACCCGCGGCGCCTGGCCGGTGAGCGTCATCTCGCCGAGCACGTCTTCGCGGAGCGTGGCGTACTCGAGCTGTTTGGTGGACAAGCGAAACCCAGATCTCACCCCAGTAGTGGCTGCGACCCTTCAAGGTCATGCCTCCGTTCACGATCTCCACCGGATTGAAGAACGCCCGGTATTCGATCACCGCGCAGTCGACGCCATTGCGGCGGGATCGGCCGACCCAGGTGAGCGACAGATCACGGTTGTGGAAGGTGCCCACCCCCGGCATGTGCACGTCCTGCGACGAAAGCAGCTGATATGGCGCATTCAATCGCAGGTGCTCGAACTGCTCCTGCCCGAACATCTCGAGCATGCCGGTGTCCCAGATCAGGCTCCGCTCGACGACGGCGGTGGCGGGAAAGCTCTTGAAGAACTCCGGCTTCATCGACTCGCCCAGCCATCCCGGAGTCAAACGATAGCGGAACCCTTCCATGAACTCACGCTTCTGACCGGCCGCGGTGAGCTCGGCCGGCCCATTCGATTCGGCCACCGCGACGTTCTTCCACACCGCGCCCTGATCGGGCAGCCCGCGGGTGTAGTCGGCTGACACCCGCTGCCGCTGGACGATTCGTCCAGTGGTGTCCGTCACGGTGTGGTCGACGATGAACCGATACGTGCGGGGGCCGGCGTCCTTGACTGCCTTCCCTTGAGGCAGAGTCCAGGACTGAGCGGTGAGCGTGCCCGAGAACAACCAGACCAATCCGGTAACCGTGGCCGTGAGATCGCGCATTCGCATGAGAGCGCCTCCTGCGGCCAGTGTCTCCGCACATCCCGGACGGACGCACGCGCCCCCGCGACGAAAGGCAGGAGATCCAGACGAGGGGCGGTCACGGACCGACGAACCGGCACCGGCCCACGCCGCTCTTGTCACACGTCGCAGAGCGCGACCGCTTCCCGCAACGAGGTCAACGGGTCTCGCACCGGGATGAACTCGTGGGCGAAGTAGCCCTGGAAACCGGTCTCCGCGATCGCGGTCGCGACCGTGCGCCAGTTGATCTCCTGCGTGTCGTCCAGCTCGTGACGCCCCGGCACACCGCCGGTGTGGAAGTGCGCGAAGTAGTCGCGATTGTCGCGGATGGTGCGGATGACGTCTCCCTCCATGATCTGCATGTGGTAGATGTCGTAGAGCAGCTTCACCCGCGGCGAGCCGACCGCCTTGACAATGTTCACGCCGAAGGCGGAGTGGTCGCCCTGATAGTCCTTGTGATCGACCTTGCTGTTGAGGAGCTCGAGGCAGATCGTCACGCCGTGCTCCTCAGCGAGTCCCTTGATCTTGTTCAGCCCCTCCACGCAGTTGGCGGACGCTTCCGCGTCGCCCATGCCGCGCCGGTTGCCGAAGAAGGTAATCAGGTTCGGGACCTTCTGCGCCGCGGCAAGCGGAATCCCCCGCGTCAGGCCGGCGAGGATCTTCTCGTGATTGGCCTTCACGTTCAGCCCGTCGGCGATTGACCCGCCGAAACCGGATCCCATCGAGCAGATCAAGCCGTGCTCGCGCGCGATTGGCCAGTCCTTTTCTCCCAGCAGGTCCACCGCGGTCAGCCCCATACCGGCGACCGCCGCGAAGAACTCCGGCAGCGGGATCTTCCCGTAACACCAGCGGCACACCGACTGCCGCAGGCGGCCTTTGGTGACGAGCTTACCTTGCGGTGCCGGTGCAGTCTGAGGCGCAATCGCGAAAGCCGCGGCCCCGGCGAGCGCCTCGCGTCGAGTGATGGTCGGCATAGCCGCGGAGGCTACCACAGAGCGTGAGATGATCCGCTCCAGCATGTCCCGATTGCCCGTCCGGCTGCTGGCGGCCTGCTGGCAGCCACCTTCGCCGTGGCCACGCCGATCCTGCTTTCCGCCCGACAGACGCCGGCCGCGATGTCCCCGCCCACCAGCGCGGGCGACATGATCGATCGAATCTTCGCCACTCGCGAGCTCTCGGCGCGGCCGCCATCGCCGACCCAGTGGCTCGACGGCGGCGCCTCCTACGTCGTGGTCGAAACCTCCCGTGACGCCTCGAGCCAGACGACAGTCGTGAAGTACGACAGCGCGACCGGTGCGAAGCGCGAGGTGCTGATCGGCGCGGCGCAGCTCACGCCGGCCGGCGCCTCGACGCCGCTGGAGATCGAGGATCTGTCGTGGTCCCGGGATGGCCAGCGGGTGCTGGTGTTCACGAACACCCGGCGGGTGTGGCGCACGAACTCGCGCGGCGACTACTGGCTGCTCGATCGCCGGGCCGGCAGCCTGAAAAAACTCGGCGGCGCGGCGCCGGAAGCCAGCCTGATGTACGCGCAGTTCAGCCCCGACGCCACGCGGGTCGCATACGTGCGGCAAAATGACATCCACGTCGAGGATCTCTCGACCGGTGCGATCGCACGGATCACGCAGGACGGCAATGACCTGGTGATCAACGGCGGCTCCGACTGGGTCAACGAAGAGGAGCTCGATCTCCACGACTGCTTCCGATGGAGCCCCGACGGCACCCGCATCGCGTTCTGGCAGTTCGACCTGCACGGCGTCGGGAACTTTCCGCTGATGTATTACCTCGGCAAGGACCGCGAGGTCGTCACCGGGATCCCGTATCCGCAGCCCGGCCCGTATCCGCTGATCGTGAACGTCCCTTATCCGCTGGCGGGCACCACCAATTCGGCGGTCCGGGCCGGCGTCGTGTCAACGGGCGGCGGCCCGGTGACCTGGATGAAGCTGCCCGGCGAGGCCCGCGAGCATTACATCGCCCGGCTGCAGTGGGCCGATGCCGGCACGCTCCTGATCCAGCAGATGAATCGCTTCCAGAACACCGTCAGCTACCTGCTCGCGGATGCGGGGACCGGCGCGGCCCGCGAGATGTGGCGCGACCGCGACGAGGCGTTCATCACCATCGGCTTCGGCGGACTGCCCGAGGCCCGTCCGCTTCGCAACGGCACCCAGTTCCTCGTCACGTCGGAGAAGGACGGCTGGATGCACGCGTACCGGGTCGACCGTGACGGCCGGGAAACCCTGGTCACGCGCGGCGACCTGGATGCGATCGCGATCGCCGGCGTCGACGAGAAGAACGGTTGGGTGTATTTCATCGCCTCGCCTGACAATCCGACGCAGCGCTATCTATATCGCGCCCCGCTCGACGGCCAGGCCGCGCCGACCCGGATCACGCCGCGCGCGCTCGCCGGATCGAACAGCTACACCGTCTCCCCGGACGGCCGGTTCGCATTCCACCGGTTCTCGAGCTTCGACGATCCGGGCATCAGGGAGCTGGTCGCGCTTCCCGCGCACGACGCGGTGATCGTCCTGGACGACAACGCCGCGCTGAAGAAGAACGTGGCGGCGCTCACGGCCCCGCCGGTCGAGTACGTCAAGGTCGCCGCCGGCGACGGCGTGATGGTGGACGGCTACGTGCTCAAGCCGTCGGATTTCGACGCCTCGAAGCGATATCCGGTCCTCGTCTACATCTATGGTGAGCCCGCCGGCCAGACCGTCGAGGACCGGTGGGGAGGATCGACGGCGCTCTATCACCGCTATCTCGCCAACCTTGGCTATCTGGTGGTGAGCTTCGACAACGCCGGGACCCCCGCGCCGCGCGGCCGGGCGTGGCGCAAGGCGATCTACGGAACGGTCGGCGTGCTGTCGTCGGCTCAGCAGGCGGCCGCGCTCCGATCGCTGGCCGCGTCGCGGTCCTATGTCGACCTCGATCGGGTCGCGGTGTGGGGCTGGAGCGGCGGCGGAACGAACACGCTCAACCTGATGTTCCGATCCCCGGACCTCTACAAGGTCGGCATGGCGGTCGCGCCGGTCCCAGACCAGCGGCTCTACGACACGATCTACCAGGAGCGGTACATGGGCCTGCCCGCCGAGAACACCCAGGGCTACCGCCAGGCGTCCGCGATCAACTTCGCCGAGGGACTGAAGGGCGACCTCCTGATCGTGCACGGCTCCGGCGATGACAACGTCCACTACCAGGGCACCGAGCTGCTCGTGAATCGGCTGATCGAGCTGGGCAAGCCGTTCGACTTCATGACCTACCCGGATCGCACGCACGCGATCGCCGAAGGGCCGGGGACGACGCCGCACCTCTATCGCCTGCTGACACGCCACCTGACCCGGCACCTGCCCGGCGGACCGCGCGAGGCCGGCGCGCGATAGGCCTCGCTGTCCGCGGTCCGCGGTTCGCGGTTCGCGGGTTCGCGGGTTCGCGGGATCGGAGCCGGTGATACTGAGAGGCAACAGGCACAATCCAAGCGGCTAGTTGCCTCAGAGGACCTCCGGCTTTCCGAACCCGCGAACCGCGAACCGCGAACCCGCGGACCGCGGACAGCGATCAGATGCCGCATCGACTCTGCAGGTGTGATGTTCTGGTTGACGCGGAAGAAGTTGGCCGGGTCGTACTTGGTCTTCACGGCGACCAGGCGCTCGTAGTTGACTCCGAACGCGGCGCGAATCGTCTCGTCACCCTCTTCGCGATCCAGGAAGTTCAGCAAATACGCCCCGCTGCGGTAGGGCGCCATCGCCTCGGCGAACCGGCGGGTCCACGCGATGTGCCGGTCGGACTCGGCGGGATCGGCCCACGCCGACAGGATCCCGAAGTCGTAGACCGCCTCCCGGTGCGCGAACGCGGTGGCATCGGGCGCGACACGGCCGGCGGCGCCGCCGTACTGCTCGACCAGGACCGCGGTCAACGGAGACATCCCGTCGTTGGCGTGGCTGACGATCGTCTCGATCGCCTCGTCGCTCACCTCGCGGATGAACGTCGACTTCCAGTAGTTCTGGTTGCCGTCGGCCCCGGCGCCGTCGAGCAGCGTCTGCATGACAGGAAACGGCATCGGCTGGATGGCATCGAGAATCGGCGAGCCGAAGGCGCGGAGCGGCGCGAGCACGCGCTCGCCCTGCCCCACGTCCCCACAGTAACAGGTCGCGATCGCGGCGATCGGCGTGCCGTCGGGCGCCGACAGCAGGACCGCATATGTGCCGAGCTCGTCGGGCGCCGATGCCGTGAACTCCCGATAGAACTTCAACAGATCGGTCGCCTGCGACCGCGGATGCAGCAGAAGGCCGCCAAGGACGGTGCTCACCGGATGCGCCCGGTATTCGAAAGAGGTGACGACGCCGAAGTTGCCGCCGCCGCCACGGAGGGCCCAGAACAGATCCGGGTGCTGGTCGGCGCTCACGGTCAGGACCTGGCCGTCGACGGTGACAATCTCGAAGGAGATGACATTGTCGACGGTGAGTCCGTACTTCCGCGCCAGCCACCCGACGCCGCCGCCGAGCGTGAGACCGGCGATGCCGGTCTTCGACACCACGCCGACCGGCACGGTCAAGCCATGCACGTGCGTTTCGCGATCGAGATCGCCGAGCGTGGCGCCGGGCTGGGCGCGGACTCGCCGGGCCCCGGCGTCCACGTGAATGCCTTTCATCCGTGACAGGTCGATCACCAGCCCGCCGTCGCAGAGCGCCCGGCCGCCGACATTGTGCCCGCCGCCGCGGATCGCGACGAGCAGCCCCGTCTCGCGTGCGAAATTGACGGCGGCGACGACGTCCGCCAGCCCCGAACAGCGCAGGATCAGGCCGGGACGCTTGTCGATGCTGGCATTCCAGATGCAGCGCGCCGGGTCGTAGCCGGCGTCGCCGGGTCGCAACAGCTCGCCGCGGCAGGACGTGCGCAACTGTTCGATCCGGCGTTCGTCAATCGCGGTGCCCGAGGCGTTGACCAGTGGAGAGCTGGGCATACGTGCTCCAAGAAAAAGACGTGTGGTGGATAGGCGTGGATCCTACCATGTGGGCTTACGCCCGCTGTCCGCGGTCCGTTGTCCGTAGTCCGCTGTCCGCGGGTTCGCGGTTCGCGGGCTCGCGGTTCGCAAAACCAAAAGATCTCCTGTCCTCCTGTAGGTTTTGACAAGCGGCTGTCGTCACCTTTCCGGTTCTCAGCACTGAGGGTTTCCCGTAGACTGGCGCACCGGTTACTCATCACAGCTCATCACCATGACCAACACCACCTGCACCCTCACTCTGGCCATCGGCATGATCGCGGGCGCGAGCACCGCGATCGCGCAGACGGCCGGCACGCCGGCCACGACGGCACCTGCCGCACAGACCGCGACGCCGCCGGCGCGGCCGACACCGCCGACCCGCGATCCGAACACACCCGGATACGTGACCGCGAAGGAGCTGCCCGACGGCGCGGTTCCTCCCGCTGATGCCGACGGCAACTTCATCATCGGGCCGACCCACCCGCCGGCGCCGGAGATGACGGTGCAGGAAAGCGTCCCGCAGGGAACGGTCCACAACTTCACGATGAGCTCCGCCGACAGCAAGATGTATCCCGGCATCGCCCGCGACCAAGGCACGTTCGGGACCGTCGATCCCGCCAATCCGGCCAAGCTCCTGGTGCCGACCAGCCATCCCGCACCCTATACCCGCCGCGTCGCCGTCTACGTGCCGAAGCAATATGTCCCCGGCACCGCCGCCCCCTTCATCGTCGGCGCCGACGGTCCGGATCAGGCACTGTTCACCGCGCTCGACAACCTGATTGCGCAGAAGCGGGTGCCGGTGATGATCGCCATCTCGATCGGCAACGGCAGCGGCGACGCCCAGGGCAGCCAGCGCGGGCTCGAATACGACACCATGTCGGGCCGCTATGCCGAGTTCGTGGAGACCGAAGTGCTGCCGCTGGTCGAGAAGCAATACGGCGTCACGCTGACGAAGGATCCCGAGGCGCGGGCGACCATGGGGTGCAGTTCCGGCGCGTCGGCAGCACTCAGCATGGCGTGGTATCGCCCCGATCTCTACCACCGCGTCCTCAGCTACTCCGGCACATACGTGAACCAGCAGTGGCCGTGGAACCCTGAGACGCCGGGCGGGGCTTGGGAGTTCCACCGCAGCCTGATCCCGAACAGTCCGCCCAAGCCGATCCGGATCTGGATGCACGTCGGCGATCGCGACCTCTACAACCCGAACATCATGCGCGACGACATGCACGACTGGGTCGTGGCCAACCAGCAGATGGCGAAGGTGCTGGCCGCCAAGGGCTACAAATACCAGTTCGTGTTCGCGCGAAACGCCGGGCACTGCGACCGGGCGGTGAAGCTGCAGACGCTGCCCAACGCGCTGGAGTGGCTGTGGAAGAGCGGTAGCGCTGATCGCACGTTCGCGCACGCAGGCGTCGGCGCCGGCTTGTAGGGCCGGAGAGGCTTCAGCCGCTCCGCCGCTTGCTCCGGATCGCGCCGACCACGAACCGCGATCCGCGTGGCCTCGATCTGTGATATGGATATGTCCAGAACGGACATATCCATATCATGCTCAAACCGATCCCCCTTCACATTCTCCTCGCCCTCGCCGAGCGCGACAGCCACGGCTATGCGGTCATGCAGGCGATCCGCGAGCGGTCGGACGGGCAGGTGCCGGTCCAGACCGCGTCGTTCTACCGCCACCTCGCCAAGCTGATGGACGAAGGGCTGGTGGCCGAGTCGGCGGCCCGGCGGGAGAGCGTGGATCCCCGGCGCGGCGCCTACTACCGGATCACCCCACGCGGCCGGCAGGTGCTCGCCGCGGAGAAGCAGCGGCTCACCCAGCTGGTCGCACAGATCAACAAAGTCAGGCTGAACCCGCGAAAGGCGGACGCATGAGGCTCTTCGACTGGCTCCTCGCGCTCTATCCCCGCCGGTTCCGCGATCGATTCGCCGCCGGCATGCACAGCGCCTTCGCCGCGGACTACGCCAGCGCCCGCGCGCACGGGCGGCTCGCCGGGCTGCGGTTTCTCGCCGTCACGATCGTGCACTCACTGTGGTTCGGGATCGCCGAATGGCTGCCGCGGCCGCAGACCGTGCGCTCGTTCCTGTCGGCCGACGTCCGCGACGCGGTGCGCGCGCTGAAGGCGGCGCCGCTCGTCACCGCGATCAGCGTGCTGTCGCTCGGGCTCGGCATCGGCGCGAATACCGCGCTCTTCTCGATCCTCAACGGCCTCGTGCTCCGGCCCTTGCCGGTCCGCGAGCCGCACCAGCTGGTGATCGTCGGGCGCACCTCCTGGTCCAATCCGGTCTGGGAGCAGATCCGCGAGCGGCAGTCCGGCCTGTTCGAGAGCGCCGCCGCCTGGTCGGTCGAGCGGTTCGATCTGGCGCAGTCCGGCCGCATCGATCCGGTCACCGGCGCATACATCAGCGGCGGTTTCTTCCACACCCTCGGGATCGACACCATCGCCGGTCGCCCGCTCGCGCCCGGAGACGATGTGCGCGGTGGCGGCCCTGAGGGTCACGTCGCTGTGGTCAGCCATCGTTTCTGGCGGCAGCGCCTGGGTGCGGCGTCGGACGCGGTCGGCCGTCGGCTCCAGGTCAGCGGCGTGCCGTTCACCATCGTCGGCGTCACGCCGCCGTCGTTTCTGGGACCGGAGGTCGGAGAAGCGGTGGACGTGTTCCTGCCGCTCGCCGCCGAGGCGGCGATTCGCGGTGCCGATTCCCAACTCGATGGCCGGTCGAGTTTCTGGCTCACGGTGATGGCGAGGCTCCGTCCGGATCAGCGCGTCGAGTCGGCGTTCGCGGCGCTGGCCACGGTGCGGCCGGCGATCCTCGACGCGACCATACCGGCCGAGTGGGCCGCCAAGCCGGACTACCGCGCCAACTACATGAACACCCAGATTCCGCTCGATCCGGCCGACACCGGCGTCTCGCCGCTGCGCGATCGCTTCGAGCAGCCGCTCACCATCATCATGGCCGTGGTGCTGGCGGTGCTGCTCATCGCCTGCGCGAACATCGCGAACCTGCAGCTGGCGCGCGCCGCGGCCCGCAGCCACGAGATGAGCCTCCGGGTCGCGCTCGGCGCCTCGCGCGTCCGGCTGGCGTGCCAGTTGATGGTCGAGAGCCTGCTGGTGGCCGCCGCCGGCGGAGCCGCGGGCCTGGCGATCGCCAACGCCGCCGCGGCGCTGCTGATCCGCCAGCTGGGAACCGACGCGAGCTCGGTCACCCTGGACCTCTCGCTCGACTGGCGCGTGCTGGGCTTCACCGCCGCGGCCTCGCTCGGCGCGATGCTGCTGTTCGGCGTGGCACCGGCGTTCGGCATCCGCGCCGTCCGCCCGAACGACGCCCTGAAAGAACAGGGACGGTCGGTGACCGGGGACCACCGCGCCAGGATCCGCCACGGGCTGATCGTCGTGCAGGTCGCCCTGTCATTCGGTACTGTTGGCCGGGGCCGGCCTGTTCGTCCGGACCTTCTCGACCCTGATCAGCACGCCGCTCGGGTTCAACCCCGAGGGACTGATGATCGTCGCCGCCGACGCGCGCCGGGCCAATCTCGCACCAGGACAGATCGCGGCATTCGCGCAACGGGTCGCCGAAGTGGCGTCGACTGAACGCGGCGTCTCGCGCGCATCGTTGTCGTATCTCACGCCGCTGAGCGGCCGGAACTGGACCCATCGCGTGCAGGTCGTGGACGGACCGACCCTGACGCGTCCGGAACAGACCGCGGCATTCAACGCCGTCGCGCCGGGGTGGTTCGAGACCTACGGGATGCGCGTGCTAACCGGACGCGACCTCGCTCCGTCCGATGTCTCGGGCAGCGAGCGGGTCGCGGTCGTGAACGAGGCGTTCGTCAAACGCTTCGTCGGCGCTCAGAGTCCGCTCGGCCAGCGATTCAAAGGCGTCGGCCTCGGTGTGCTGCACGAGACCACGATCGTCGGCGTGGTGAACGACGCGGTGTACCGGACAGTGCGGACCGGAGTCGTGCCAACCGTCTATCTGCCGATGGCACAGGCGGAGACCTTCGGGTCCGGGTTCTCGATCACGGCCCGGCTGGCGGGCAGCCGTTCACAGGTCGAGCCCGCCCTTACGGAAGCGCTGCGAGCCGCGGCGCCGGGGCTGTCGTTCTCGTTCCGCGATTACGGGGATCAGGTGCGCGCCACGCTGGTGCAGGACCGGATGGTCGCGATGCTGTCCGGATTCTTCGGGGCGCTGGCGCTGCTGCTGGCGGCGCTGGGTCTCTACGGCGTCAGCTCGTATGCGGTCAGCCGCCGCCGCCCGGAGATCGCCGTCCGCATGGCGCTCGGGGCGACCAGCGGCGGTGTCGTGTGGCTGGTCCTCCGGCGGGTTGCGGTGCTGATCGCCATCGGCGGGGGGCTCGGCATCGGCCTGAGCGTCTGGGCGGCGAAGTTCGTCGGCGCACTGCTCTTCCGCGTGGACGCTCGCGATCCGATTATGCTGGCCGGCGCCGGCGCCGTACTGATCGCGGTCGGACTGTTCGCGGGCTGGCTGCCGGCGCGCGCCGCATCACGCATGGATCCGACCGCGGCGCTGAGGAGCTGATCCCTTTCCCCGGTCGCTCCGCTTCACCGCCCCGTCGCTCGCGGCATCCGGATGCTTTCAGACGCGGATGGGTAATTCGAGGGCCGGTGAGCTTTACAGGAGGGCCAGGAGGTCAGGAGAAAATCAAATTTGGTTTTCGGTCCTCCTGACCTCCTCTGTGATCGCGGGCGCCGCGAATGGCTCGGTCGCCAGTCCAAGCGCCCGTTGCTCGCGGCATCGGGGTGCTTTCAGCCGCAAACCGGGCAAGTCGATGGCCGGGGATCTTCAACAGGAGGAGGAGGCCGGAAAACCAAAGATTTTTCTTTCTCCTGATCTCCTGGCCCTCCTGTGATCGCAGGCCCCGCGGATTGCCCCCATCGCCACTCCAAGCGGCACTGGCCCGCGGCGCAAGAGCGCCTTTGCTATTGAAGCGCCGTCTTCCGCTGGTGATCGAGCATCGCGGCGGTCGACATCGCACGGCGGACCAGCGCGTCCGGGGCGCCGTGCAGGCGCAGCAGCGCGATCGCGTTGCGGCTGGTGGAAGGGCCGTGCTGCAGACGGTGGCTGAAGGTCAGGCCGTCGGGACCGATGGAATCGCCGAAATGGCACGCCTCGAACCGATCCGAGGTGAGCTCGACCAGCTCGAGGTCGTGGGTCGCGGCGAGGACGAGGTGCGGCCGGCCCGGCCCGTCCTCATCGAGCAGCTGCGTCAGGACCGCCTGGCCGGCGGCGATCCGCTCGACCGCGTTGGTGCCGCGAAACAGCTCGTCCAGCAGGAACAGGTGCGGCGCGCGGACTGGTGCTCGCGCGGACCAGCTCCAGGAGCGCCTCGACCTCCGCGAGGTAGTAGCTGGTGCCCGACAGGAGATCGTCGGTCCGGCCGATGCAGCTCCGCACGTGGAAGACCGGGGCGCGGTACGCCTGCGCCAGGCAGGTGTTGATCGTTTGCGCGAGAATCGCGTTCACGCCGACGGTGCGAAGAAACGTCGACTTGCCCGACATGTTCGAGCCGGTCACCAGCACGCCATGTCCCGGCTTCACGACGATCGAGTTCGGCACGGCGGCATCGATCAGCGGGTGACGGAGGTCGGTGAGCTCGGTCGCGCCGTCGGTCCGGAGCTCGGGCCGGCTCCAGTCGTCGCGGCCCGCCCGATACGAAGCAATGCCGATGGCGGCATCCACGTCGCCGGCAGCGGCCACCGCGCGGGCCAGCGATGGTCCGGCTCGAGCCAGATCCCGCGTGCCGAAGTAGATGCCGGTTCCGTCGAGCAGCAGCGCCAGGTTGAGATACTCGTAGACCGCGCCGACGAAGTCGCTGGCCGCCACGCCCAGCCCGCTCGAGCCCGCCGACAGCATCAAGGGGTTGCCGTTCACCCAGCGGGAAATCTGCTTGATCCGCCCGAGCTGCGGCACGTCGGTCCGGAGTGCCCCGACGATGGGATCGATATCCGCGCCGGTCAGGAATCGCAGATCGCCGGCTGCCGCGATGAGCGGCGCGCACTGCCGGAACGCCACGGCCATCGTCCCCACGTGCCGATCGGTCGCATACCGCACCGCGACGTTCACCACCAGCAGCGCAACGAAGGGCGCGAAGCCGAGCGGCCAGAACGGGCCCAGAGCCGCGAGGACGATCGTCGACAGGAAGAGCACCGGAAAGATGCCGTACCACGAGTGCTGCTCGACCGCATCGTGCCCGGCGAGCCACCAGATGTCGTAGCCCTGGGGATCCTGCAGGCGATCGAGCGCCAGCTGCGCGCGTTCCCGCGCCGCCGCATCGGTGGCCATCCGGTCGACGAGGGCCTCGAACGCCGCGAGATGATCGGCCACCGGCGCGGTCCGCAGGCGATGGTAGAGCGCGTGCTGCCCGAGCGTGCTCTGCGTCCGATCGACCGCGGCGAAGACGTCGTCCATCAGCAGATCGCGCCAGGTCCGGTCGTCGAGCGAAGCGCCGTGGTTCGATGCCGCGATCCGGGCGCGGTGCGACGCGGCCATGGCGTCCATGCGGCGGGTCCGCTCGATCGGCATGCCCCAGGCGGCGCGAAGACCGGGCGAGGCGTTCGGTGCGCGCGTGCCGCAGCGCCGCCACCGCGAGCACGGTGAGGCTGGCCACGGCGATCAGAGACCAGGAACATGAGCGGTCACTGTAGCAGAGCGAACAGTCTCGCTGAGCTCCCGGCTTAGATCGACGCGGGGCGCCGACGCCGCAAGGCGGACATTTGACACTGATCGCTGCATCGCATTAGCGTGTGCGTCTTCCCGGCACGCGTACGTCACGCCGTGTTCAGTCGCAGGAGATCGCCATGTCCAAAGGCTCAGACGATTGGTTCGACCTTCCCCGTCCCGCTCAGGGCATCAGGCTGTATCAGATACGCGAGGAGATGCGGGAGAAGAACCTCGCACGACACCGAGGAGCCGCCTCTCGAGACCTCGACGTCGCCACCCGCCGGCGATGCCTTCAACATCCGGACCAGCGACGGGACCTACAACGATCTGAAGTGCCCGCGGATGGGCAGCGCCGGCATGCGGTTCGGCCGCAACGTGCCGCTGAGCGAGGCGTTCCCTGACACCGCCAACCTGATGACGCCGAGCCCGCGGCGCGTCAGCCTCGAGCTGCTGACGCGCACCACGTTCCAGCCGGCCACGATCCTCAACGTGATCGCCGCGGCGTGGATCCAGTTCATGGTCCACGACTGGTTCGTGCACAAGAAGGGCACCTGGACGCACACCCACGACATTCCCGCTGGACGACGGCGACACCTGGCACGAGCGGCCGATGCGCGTGCCGAAGACGCCGGCGGATCCGCCCAAGGTCGCGGGCTCGACGCGGCCGCCGGCCTACATCAACGAGAACACGCACTGGTGGGACGGTTCGCACGGTCTATGGCAGCAGCCCGGCCAGCCAGGCGTCGCTGCGCGCCGGCCGCGAGGGCAAGGTGCTGGTCAGCCCGAGCGGACGGCTCGGCGTCGACCCGGTGACCGGCCGCGAGATCACCGGGTTCACCGAGAACGGCTGGGTGGGCCTGAGCCTGCTGCACGGCTGTTCGCGCTCGAGCACAACGCGATCTGCGATCACGCTCAAGAAGCACAACCCGCACTGGGACGACGAGCGGCTGTTCCAGCAGGCGCGCCTGGTCAACGCGGCGCTGCTCGCGAAGATTCACACCGTGGAGTGGTCGACCGCGATCCTCCCGAAGGACGTCCTCACGACCGGCCTGCGGACGAACTGGTACGGCCGGTTCAGCAAGCTGCAGAACGTGTTTCCCGAAGCTCGCCGACAACGACATCTTCTCGCGGGATTCCCGGGTCGCCGACCGATCACCACGGCGTGCCGTTCTCGCTGACCGAGGAGTTCGTCTCGGTCTATCGGATGCACACGCTGATGCCGGATCACTTCACGATCCAGTCGGCGGAGACCGGCGAGGGACTCGGCCAACGCGGAGCTGCCCGAGCTGCTCGGGCCGGCGCGGCGTCGAGTTCCTCGCGCGGTTCAACCTCGCCGATCTGTTCTATTCGTTCGGCATCCACAACCCCGGCGCGGTCCGGCTGCACAACTATCCCGAAGTTCCTGCAGAACCTGGTGCAGGACAACGGCGAGCGGTTCGACCTCGGCACCATCGACATCCTGCGCGACCGCGAGCGCGGCGTGCCGCGCTACAACCGGTTCCGGCGGCTGCTGCACAAGGCGCCGGTCAAGAGCTTCGAGGAGCTGACCGACAAGCCGGAGTGGGCCGCGGAGATGAAGCGCGTCTACAACAACGACCTCGAGATGGTGGACACGATGGTCGGCCTGCATGGCGGAGCCGCTGCCCGAAGGCATGGGGTTCAGCGACACCGCGTTCCGCATCTTCCTGCTGATGGCGTCGCGCCGGCTGAAGAGCGACCGGTTCCTGTCGCAGGACTATCGCCCGGAGATCTACACGAAGCAGGGGATCGACTGGGTGGAAGAGAACACGATGAAGTCGATCATCTCGCGCCACTTCCCGTCGGTCGCGTTCGCGATGGAGGGGCTCGACGGACGACAACGCGTTCAAGCCGTGGAAGGTGAAGAAGTAGGGGTTCGGTACCCCTTTCGCCAGTAGGCTCTGAAGCATCTGGCCGTCGAAGGGACCGCCATGAAACCTCAGCTCTAACTGTTGCTCCAGCTCGTCCGAAGCCCGGCAGCGTCATCGTGCCCGTCAACGTCTCCGCCGGGTCGGCGAACTGAAGCCGCACCTGTCCGTCGGCATTGACGGTTCCAGTGAACGGCAAATCTGCGCGGACACCACTGGGGAATCGACGTTGAACCCCTGACACATTGGTGCCTTCTTGCGTTTGGAAGACGAGGTGCGCTGGGGTAGGGGTGGCGGGTCCGTTGTAGATGCCGCCAGACCACTCGTTGTACCCGCCGGCGGTGACGAGCGTCCACGCCTGGAACTCACGACTCTCCGCGTCCGACCGCCCGAACCGATCCACGACCGTGAGCCGCGCGACGTAGGTGCCCTCCTTCTGCATCGGATGCGTCGCACTGGCCGTCGTCACAGACTGCCCATCACCGAACTCGAGGTAGTAGCTCAGCCCCTCGCCGCGCGAGTTCGAGCCGTCGAACAGCACCGGGCTGATCTGCTTCACGGCGAACGGCGCGCCGAAGCTGAAGAACCGCATGCCCAGCACCGCGTCCGGCGCCGCCCCCGTCACCTCCCCGGCGACACGAGTAAATGCGAGCGGCTGTCCATCGATCGACCCACCGCGCGAGGTCAGCGGCCAGGTCGTCAGCGTGCTGAACACCGAGGGGATCGGGCCTTCGAGCACTTCGGATCCATCCTCGAGCACCAGCCGGACCGCGCGATCCTCGTTGAGCGTGCCGGTCACCGGGATCGTACGGTTGCCATCCCTGGTGAGCGCTCCGCGCACGGTCAGGCCGTCCTGCGCCATCAGCAGCAGCGTGCGGACTTCGACCTCGTTGCGCCGGTGATGAAGCCGCTGTGGACCCAGCGACCGAGCGCCGACGCGACCACCAGTTGCCGCGTGGTCGTGGTCTTCCGTCCTGCATCGTCCGTGACCGTCACGGTGATCGTGAAGGATCCAGGCGCGCGGTAGACATGCCGCGCGACCGCCGTCGTCGCAGTGTCGCCATCACCGAACGCGACCTCGACGCGGATGCCTGCGCCGGTGGACGCGCTGGCGTCGACCGTGACATTCGACAGGCCCGCGATCGCTTCCTGCGAGCCGGCGCTGTCGACGGTCAGCGTGAACGCGGCCGTTGGTCCGGCGGATGGCGTCTCAGGGACAGGCGTCGGCTGCGTCGATGGACCGTCGCTGCAACCCGCCGACGCGAGGACTAGAAACACGAGCATCCGGCGGGCAAAGCGCATTGAGTGATTGTACGGGCGGCCCTCCAGCTCTACCAGGGCTTATGAGTGTAAATTCCTGGCCAAAAAGCACCCGAGCTCTCCACGTGGACCAAAGAGAGCCTGAATCCTGAGTGCATGGCGCGCCAGCCAGCGTGTAGGGCACTATTAGTGCGCTCATGACTGCCCGAGCCTTCTCTGTCGTCCTGACAGTATTGGTATGTCTAGTGTCGGCACACCGGGCGGCCGCCCAGATCCCACCCACTTACGTCCAGTTCGATCCCTTCACCGTCAAAGGCGCGCTCTACCGCCCCGAGCCCTCACGCGAGCGCGACGTCGCGGTGCTGCTGATCCATCGCGTCAACAACTACCTCGGGCACATCGCCGCCCGGGAGCTGGCCAGCCGCGGGTTTCTCGTGCTCACGATGAACTCGCGGTTCGACAACAACGAAGCCTCGGTGATCTGGGAAGTGATTGCGCAGGACGTCAAGACCGGCGTCGAGTACCTCCGCCGCGAGCGTGGCGTCCGCAAAGTGATCCTGCTCGGACACAGCGGCGGCGCGGCGACGCTCAGCTTCTATCAGGCGGTCGCCGAAAAGGGCACGGCCTACTGCAACAGCGCGGAGCGGCTGACGCGATGCGGAGACAGTCTGGCGAACCTGCCGAAAGCCGACGGCCTGATCCTGGTCGACGCCTCGCTCGGCAACCCGATCGGCCTGCTCCGGGGGTTGAATCCCGCGGTGAAGGCCGAAGGCGATCCTGCCGGCATCGACCCGGCCCTCGATCCCTTCAATCCCGTGAACGGCTACAACCCGAAGGGGTCGACCTACTCGCCGGAGTTCAAACAGCAATACGCCGCGGCGCAGTCGGCGCGCATGAACCGGCTGCTCGACGCGGCCATCGATCAGGCCAATCGGCTGGGAACGGCGGGACCGTTTCCCGACGACAATCTGTTCCTGATCGTCCGCGCCGCCGGCGCGCGCCTCGCCGAACCCACCGAGGCGAGCGCCACCACGGCACCCCGCAAACACCTCAAGAACAACGGAACGATCGTCACCGAAATCGTCAAGACGTCCCGCCCGCCCACGGTGCCGGGCCCGGAGCAGAACGCGCGGTTCGAGGGGGCCCGGCTGCTGACGCTGCGCTCTTTCCTGACCGCGAATGCCATCCGCTCGACCAACTCGATGACCGGCATCGACTGGTGCTCGAGCAACGCCTCGACCCCGTGCGCGGTCGGCCAGATCGGCGTCCCGCTGCTGGTGGCGGCGATGGGCGGCAATACCGGCCTCCGCGACAACGAGCAGCTCTACGAAATGGCCGCCAGCCGCGACAAGGACTTCATCGTCGTCGAAGGGGCCACGCACAACATCGGGCCCTGCACCGACTGTGAGGCGCAGAAAGGACAGTTCGGCAACGCCACGAAGAATTTCTTCAACTATGTCGCGCGGTGGATCGCCTCCCGCTACTGACGCGGAGCCGGATTCGCCCTCCGGTCGGCCATAATCGGCTGCCCGGCGTCTAAACGGCCGCTGTCGAAAAGGAGCGCGTGCATGACCATGAAGACTCGACGGATCGCGTTCGGAACGCTGTGCCTGCTGGCGGCCGCCGGAATTGCCCGGGCGCAGGAGATCGTCCACGAACCCAAGGGGGGTGTGGCAATCCCGATGGTGCTTCGCGAAGTGAAGCCGGACTACACTCCCGAAGCGAAGAAAGCGGGAATCCAAGGCCTCATCGAGATGAGCGTCGTCGTCAAGGACGATGGCACCGTGGGCGAGGTAACGGTGACAAAATCGCTCGATCAGAAGTACGGTCTCGATGATCAGGCCGTGATCGCGATGAAAAAATGGCTGTTCAAACCTGGAACGAAAGACGGGAAGCCGGTGGCGGTGCGCGTCAACGTCGAGATGACCTTCAAGCTGCAGTAGCCGCTCCACCCATTGCTTCCGTTCGCCGTCGACAACGGGCGGCGCTGGTGGCCGGCGCCGCTGGCGTGGCATGGCTGGCCGTGGCCATGTCGACACTGGTCGCGGCGGGTCCGCCCGACTGGTCCCGGTTCCGAGGCCCGAACGGATCCGGCGTGTCGTCGGCCACCGGCGTCCCCACCGAGTTCGGACCGTCGCGCAATCAGCTGTGGCGGCTGCCGGTGCCGCAGGGACATTCATCGCCGATCCTGCTCGAGGATCGGATCTATCTGACCGGCCTCCGCGCCGGCGCGCTCGTGACGCTCGCGATCGATCGCGCGACCGGACGGGTGGTGTGGGACCGTGCCGCACCGTCCGTGAAGACCCGGGTCGTCGACAAGCGCAACAACCCGGCCTCGCCGAGCCCCGCCGTCGAACGGAACGGCGTCTACGTGTTCTTTCCCGATTACGGTCTCATCGCCTACAACACGGCCGGCGAGCAGCGGTGGGCGATGCCGCTCGGACCGTTCAGCAATATCTACGGCATGGGCGCCTCGCCGGTCATCGTCGGCGACCTGGTCGTGCTGGTCTGCGACCAGAGTGTCGGCTCGTTCATCATGGCGGTGGACAAGCGCAGCGGCCGCGTGAAATGGCGTGTCGATCGGCCGGAAGCCAAGAGCGGGCACTCCACGCCGATCGTCTGGCGCGGCCCGGACGGCCGCGATCAGATCGTGGTGCCTGGCTCCTTCCTGCTGACGTCCTACGACGCCGCGACCGGACGCAAGATCTGGTGGGTCCGGGGGCTGTCGTTCGAGATGAAGTCGACGCCGGTCATCGGCAACGGCACGATCTACGTCAACGGATACGGCGCACCGGTCAACGATCCCGGCAACAAGATCGATGTCCCGGCGGCCGAGGAGGTGTGGAAAACGGCTGACGCGAACGGGGACAAAGTCCTGACCAAGCCGGAATTTCCGAAATACACCCCCGCGTGGTGGTTCGATGCCGTCGATCTCGACGCCAACGGATCGCTGACCCCGGCCGAATGGGAGTACTACCGGGCCGCGCTCGATTCCGAGAACGGGATGCTGGCGATCCGGCTGGGCGGCAGCGGCGACGTGACCGAGTCCGCGGTGCGGTGGAAGTATCAGCGCAGTGTGCCGCAGCTGCCGTCGCCGTTGCTGTATGAGGGCGTGCTCTACATGGTGAACGACAACGGCATCATCACGACCTTGAACCCGGAGACCGGTGCGGTGATCAAGCAGGGACGCCTGACCGGCGCACTCGGGCCGCACTTCGCGTCGCCGATCGCCGCCGACGGCCACATCTTCTTCACCACCGAGGCCGGCGCGATCGTCGTGGTCGCGCCGGGCGGCGATTTCACGCCGCTGGCGATCAACCAGCTCGGCGAAGATTCGTATGCCACGCCGGCGTTTGCCGACAGCCGCATCTACGTGCGCACGTCCGCCGCGCTCTACGCGTTCGGTACGCGGTAGCCAGGAGAGCGGGACCGTCGATGCTTCAGATGAAACGAGAAACCGCCGCGCTGATGGCGGTGCTCGCGACCGCCACGCTTCACGCCCAGGAAGTCGGATGGACCGCCAACGGGCGCGACATCGAAGGGACGCGCTACCTCCCCGCGCTCCGAAATCAGCCGGCAGAACATCGATCGCCTCGAGGTCGCCTGGACCTACCGCACCGGGGAAACGGATCGCCGGTTCGCGACCCGCAAGCCGACCGCGTTCGAGGCCACGCCTCTCGTGGTCGAGGGGACGATGTTCGTCGGTACGCCGCTCGGGCGGGTGATCGCGCTCGATGCGGCGACGGGCGTCGAGCGCTGGACGTTCGATCCCGGCATTGCGCGCGACGTCAGCTACGGCGACTTCGCCAGCCGCGGCGTCTCCATGTGGCTCGACCCTCTGGCCGGCGCCGACGCCGTCTGCCGCCGCCGGATCTTCGTCGCCACCGCGCAGTCGCAGCTCTTCGCGATCGACGCCCGCGACGGCCGCGTCTGCCCGGGCTTCGGCGAGCGGGGCATGATCGATCTGAAGGTGGGGCTCCGCATCGCCCCCTTCGAGCCGGGCGCCTACTCGATCACCTCTCCCCCGCTGGTCGTCAACGATCTGGTCATCACTGGTTCGTCGGTCGCGGACAATACCCGGCCGGACCTCCCCAGCGGTGAGGTGCGCGCCTACGACGCGCGGACCGGCGTCCGGCGGTGGTCCTGGGACCCGGTCCCGCAGGTTCCCGGCGATCCCGCCTACGCCGAGTGGCGTGGCCCGGCCGTGCACGAGAGGACGGGCGCCGCAAATGCGTGGTCAGTGCTCGCCGCCGATCCGGAGCGCGGGCTCGTGTTCGTGCCCACCGGCAGCGCCGCACCCGATTACTACGGCGGCCTGCGGCTCGGGCACAACCGCTACGCCAACTCGCTGGTCGCGCTGAACGCGTCCACCGGCGCGCTGGTCTGGGCCTTCCAGACGGTCCACCACGATCTCTGGGACTACGACAACGCGTCGCCACCGGCGCTCGTCACGCTGACGCGAGACGGCAAGAGCGTGCCGGCGATCGTCCTGGCGACCAAGACCGGCATGCTGTTCGTGCTGCATCGCGAGACCGGCGCGCCGCTGTTCCCGATCGAGGAGCGGCCGGTCCCGGCGAGCGACGTGCCGCTCGAGCAGGCAGCCGCCACCCAGCCGTTCACGACTCTCACGCCGCCGCTCAGCCCGCATCGCTTCACCGCCGACGACGTGTGGGGGGTTTCGGACGCGGATCGTGAGGCCTGCCGGAGCGTGATGCGCGGATTGCGGAACGAGGGCGTCTTCACCCCGCCGAGCGTCAAGGGGACGCTGATGATGCCTTCGAACATCGGCGGCGCGCACTGGGGCGGCGTCGCCATCGATCCGGTCCGTCAGCTCGTGGTCGTGCCGGTCAACCGGCTCGCGGCGATGGTGCAGTTGCTGCCGCGCGAGGGCTTCGATCTCGCGCGCGCCAAGGCCGGCGAACAGCGGATGGGCGACGACTACGAATACAACATGATGCACGGCACGCCCTACGTCATGCGGCGGCGGATGCTGCTGGCGCCGTCGCGCCTGCCGTGCACCCCGCCGCCCTTCGGCAGCCTGGTCGCGGTCGACTTGAAGACCGGCGCCATCCGCTGGAACGTGCCGCTGGGATCGATCGAACGACTGGCCCCGCCGGAGCTCGCGGGCCGGGTGTCCGCGGAGTGGGGATCCCCGAATCTCGGCGGGCCGATCGTCACTGCCGGCGGTCTGGTGTTCATCGGCGCCGCGCTCGATCGCTCCCTTCACGCGTTCGACGTCGAGAGCGGCCGCGAGCTGTGGAAAGGGCCGTTGCCGGAGAGCGGCAAGGCCACGCCGATGAGTTATCGTCTGGCGTCCGGCGAGCAGTTCGTCGCGATCACGGCCGGCGGCGGCGGCGCCTGGGGCGCCGGCGATCACGTGGTCGCCTTCCGTCTGCGCAAATGACTACAGAATCGACAGGTTCGCTGCAACGGCGCTTCGGCCTGGTCCAGGCCACCGCGCTCAACATGATCAACATGATCGGGATCGGCCCGTTCATCACGATCCCGCTGTTGATGACCGCGCTCGGCGGACCGCAGGCGATGCTCGGGTGGCTGGTCGCCCTGGTGATCGTCATCTGCGACGGCATGGTGTGGAGCGAGCTCGGCGCGGCGATGCCGCAGTCGGGCGGATCGTTCGGCTACCTGCGCGAAGCCTTCGGCCGCCACGGTCTCGGCCGGCTGATGGCGTTCCTGTTCGTCTGGCAGTTCATCCTCAGCGGCCCGCTCGAGATCGCCTCGGGCTACATCGGGTTCTCGCAATACCTCGGCTACATCTGGCCGGCGGCCACGCCCTGGATGCTGGTGGCCGTGGCCGCGGCCGTCGGCGTCGTGAACATCGCCCTGTTGTACCGGCGGATCACGTCGATTGCGAAGATCACCGTAAGCCTGTGGGTTGGCACGCTGCTCACCACCGCGGCGGTGATCGTCACTGGCGCGATGCACTTCGATCCGAACGTCGCGTTCGATTTCCCCCCCGACGCCTTCTCGTTTTCGCTGGGGTTCCTGATGGGCCTCGGCGCGGCGTCGCGGGTCGGCGTCTACGACTACCTGGGGTACTACGACGTCTGCTACATCGGCGACGAGGTCCGGGACCCGGGCCGGGTGATTCCCAGGTCGATCCTGATCAGCACGGTCGTGGTCGCGGTGATCTACTTCGGGATCAACCTGTCGATCATCGGCGTGGTCCCCTGGCGCGAGTTCGTGCCCGAGGGCGCCCACCCGCAGTCGGCGTTCATCGTCTCGACGTTCATGGAGCGCATCTACGGGCCCAAAATCGCGACCGCGTTCACGGTGATGGTGCTGTGGACCGCGTTCGGCTCGGTGTTCGCGCTGCTCCTCGGCTACTCGCGGGTCCCGTACGCGGCGGCGCGCGACGGTTATTTCTTCGCACCGTTCGCCCGGCTCCATCCAACCGGCGGGTTTCCCGCGCTCTCGCTGATCGTCCTCGGCGTGATCGCGATTGCCGCGTGCGCGTTCTAGCTGGGGACCGTCATCGACGCGCTGATCGCCACCCGGATCCTGGTGCAGTTCGTCGGCCAGATCGCCGCGGTCATCCACCTGCGGCGGGTCCGGCCGGAGATGCCCCGCCCCTACCGCATGTGGCTGTATCCAATCCCCGCATTCATCGCGCTGGTCGGCTGGATCTTCATTTTCCTGACCACCGACGTGCGAATCATCGCCTTCGGCCTCGGCCTGCTCGCGCTGGGCGTGGTGTGTTTCTTCCTGTGGTCGAAACGGGACGGGGCCATCGCCGCGACCTGACATCCATCGCGGCTCGCGGTTCGCGGGTTCGCGGGTTCGCGGGTTCGGATTCGGGATTCGGGATTCGGGACTCGGGATTCCCTCACGGCTTCGGAATCCGCAGCGTGGCGCTAATCATGGCGCTGCCGCTGGCCGCATAAACCAGCGACAGCGGGTGCAGGAGCGCCGGTCCGATCTGAAGCGCGCCTCCCCACAGGCTGGCGTCGATTCGATTCAGATAGAAGGCGATGCCGAGCGCGAAGACGATGAGAATGCTGGTCGGGATCGGAGTCCCTTCGAAGTACTTCACCTTGCCGGTGCTGCTGTCGGCGAGCGCGGAGGCCGTGACGTTGAATCGGGCCAGACGGCTGACGCCGCACACCACGAAGTAGGTCAGGCACACCATGTCCCACCCTCCCTGCAGGCCGAGCGTGAAGCCGAGCACCGCCGGGGCGACCCCGAAGGAGATCACGTCCGCCAGCGAATCGAGATCCGCGCCGAGCACCGACTGCCGCCGCGGATTCAGCCGCGCCACGTAGCCGTCGAGCACGTCGCACATCAGCGCGAGCGGCAGCAGGATGAAGGCGATCCACAACAGCCGCCGGTTGCCCGCGGCGATGTAATCGAGACACAGGAAAATCGAGATCGTGCCGCAGCTCGCGTTGCCGATGGTGAGCGCATCGGCGGGCGTGTACGAACGGAGCATCGAGAGATGCCGTCGCGGTGAGGTCACGCCGACAGGATAGGTCAACCCGCACCCAACGATGAAATCAGGCCGCTGGATCGTGATCCGGGCTCCGCGGTTCGCGGGTTCGCGGGTTCGCGGGTTCGCGGTCGCTGCTGATTAGAGGCAACGAGCCGATGGGATTGGCATCAGACCTTCTGATTGCCCCAAGTCGAACCCGCGAGCTCGCGAACCGCGAACCCGCGGACTGCGGATCACGGACCGAGACCTACTCGAACAGGCGGCGGTACTCGTCGGGCAGGTCGATGTCGCGTACCACGCCCGGATCGTCGACCTCCAGATCGCGGACCCGGGACGGGTCTTCACGGATGACCGCTCGAGCGCCCAGCGAGGGATCGGCGTTGCGAAGGACGGCGAACAGATCGGCGCTGAAGATCACCGGATGACCGTGCTGCCCGCGATGCGTGACCCGCAGCACCGGCCGGTCACGATGCATGAAGGCTTCCAACGCCGCGCGCACGGTGCCCGCCCTGATCAGCGGCATGTCCACCGGCACGACGAGCGCGCCAGCCGCGCCGTGTGACTCGGCGTACGCGAGGCCCGCCAGCAGCGACGAGAGCTGACCAAGCTCATGCGAGGGATTGTCGACGAAGTCGACGGGCGGAACGGCGCCGGCAATCTCGCGCCGCAGCCCGTCGTCGGTCGGACGCCCCACGACGCCGACGCGGTCGACGCCTCCGTCCTGCAGCGAGTTGATCAGTTGCGTGACGAACGTGCGGCCAGTGTGCGGAGATGGCAACAGCGCCTTGGGCCGCCCCATCCGGGTGGATTGCCCTGCCGCGAGGATCAGTCCGACGACGATCGGCACCCGTGAATCCTGCCACGAAGGGCCTTTCTGTTACGACAAAGACGCCCCCTGCGTTTCTTGACTTCGCAGGGAGAACTCCCTACACTTCCCCCGTTTCAAGCTCAGCGTGCGCCGACCAGCCGGCGCCGCCGAGGGATGGGTGGGATTCGGAAGGTCGTCGGCGCTCCCGGGCACTGTTGGGCCGCGTCTTCTGCCGGCCCTCTACCCAGCCTCAGCTTGCCGACCTTCGGGATAACCCCGGGGGGTCCGTTGCGCCGGGAGGACACGGTATGCCAAGCGGGACGATCGCTCGACTTCTGATCGACAAGGGGTTCGGTTTCATTCGCGACGAGAGCGGAATCGAGCACTTCTTCCACCGCAGCTCGGTCAGGGGTGCCGTGTTCGAGTTGTTGCGTGAAGGACAGCGCGTCGAGTTCACGCCCGAAGAGTCCGGGAAGGGTCCGCGCGCGGGCGACGTGCGACTGGTCGAGAGCTAAGGCACACACACGCGGCGGGGCCTTCGGTCCCGCCGGTTCGTCCCCCCCTTCCCCTTCCCATGAACCGTGCCGCAGGGCTGCGGCCACTGGTCTTCCGAATCATCCGGGTCGTCATTCCGGCGGCAGTCGTCGCCGCGATCCTGTTCCTGCCATTTGCCGGCCGTTTCCTGTCCCGCGCCGATCCGCTGCAGCACGCCGACGTGATCATGGTGCTCGGCGGCGAGCGGATCGAGCGTTGGCTCGAAGCCGTGGACCTCTACAAGGAAGGATGGGCGCCAGCCATCCTGATCAGCCCTGGTCGGGTGTCGCCACTCGAGGTTCAGCTGCTCGCCCGGGGCGTGCGTTATCCGCGCGAGGGGGACCTGGCGCACGACGCTGTCCTGGCGCTTGGCGTCCCGGCGGACAAGGTGGCGCTGCCGCCCGGCGGCGTCGACAACACTGCGGCCGAGGCCGCCCTGCTCCGGAACACCTATCCACCCGGCTCGATCCGGCGCGTCATCGTGGTGACCTCGTCCTACCATGTCCGGCGGGCCGGGTACGCCTTCCGGCGCGAGCTCGAGCCTGTCGGCGTCGAGGTCGTCGTGCGCGCCAGCCGCTATGACGGAGCGAATCCGGCGCGGTGGTGGACCCGCCGCCAGGACATCCGGTTCATCATGTCGGAGCTTCCGAAGCTTGCGGCGTATCTGGCCGGCCTCGGGGAATGAGCGAGCGTCTGATGGATGAAGGCGTGCCGGCGGCGCGCCGCCGGATGGAGGACACATGAAGCGAGATGTGCTGATCGCGGCTGTGCTGTCCGCACTTGCTGCTGACCTCGGCGACCACTCAGGCGCAGGAGCGAACCCACGCCTCCGCGCGTCACCAGCGTGGTTGGCGAGGCGCGATTCGAGGTGCTCACCCTGCCGGACGCCAACCAGACCTATCGCCTGGATCGGATCAGCGGCGAGGTCTGGCACCTCCAGCGATCCGGTTCGAGATTCACCGCGATGACGCTGGCGTGGAAGGCGCTGCCGATGCCGCCCGGGGAAGAAGGGGCGGTGACGTCACGGGTGAACTATCAGCTCCTGCTTTCGGAGGTCGGTAACTTTCCCATGCTCGTGAACATCCACACCGGCGCCACGTGGACGCTGCGGACCGCCGCCGGCGACGTGAAGTGGGAAGCGATCGCGGTCGAGAAGTGACGGTGGCGGAAGCGCCTGGGAGTCGAACCCAGCCTGCCCGCAACGCGGGCAGCGACCGGTTTTGAAGACCGGGAGGGCCACCGGGCCCCGTTCACTTCCATAAATGCCGCGAAGTCAGTTACCAGCCAGTAGCCAGTAGCCAGTTGCGAGTCGTGACTGAAAACTGGCAACTGGAAACTGACGCCCTACTCGATCATCTTCACGAACCCTTCGACGTCGCGCAAATCCTCGAGCACGATCGGCGCCCCCGTCGCGCGCAGGGCGTCGACGCCGTAGGTGCCGGTGGCCACGGCGACCGGGATCGCGCCGACCGCTCTCGCGCACGCCACGTCGCTCGGCGTGTCGCCGATGACGATCACGTCGGCGTAGTCGAAGTCGCCGAGGCCGCAGGCCCTGGCGCGCTCGACGGCGAAGGGCACCAGCTCGTTCCGGTCCGCCGAGTCGTCGCCGAAGGCGCCGCAGCGGAAGTAGTCCCACAGATCGAAGTGCCCCAGCTTGATGCGCGCGGCTTCTTCGAAGTTGCCGGTCAGCAGCCCGAGCGACATGTCGTCGCGCGACTGCAGCGCCGGCAGCAGCTCGCGAATGCCCGGCATGACGTCCTTGACGCCGTGCCCCGGCAGCAGGATCTCTTCACGTAAGAATTCGTGATGCGCATCCCGCATCCGCCTGAACAGATCGTCGTCCAGGTCGTGGCCGACTTTCTTCAGCGCGTCGTGCATGATGATCCAGTCGGTACGGCCGGCAACCGGGATGCCGTCGAGCAGATCGGACAGGCCGAGCACGGTTTCGCCGGCGCGATTCATGGCGCGGATGCCAGCGCCGCCGGTGAGCACGAGGGTTCCATCGATATCGAAAAGCACGAGTTTGGACATGGAGTACCGAGGAATCGGGAGCGCTTGCGATCCGGTCCTTCACACCGGACAATACATCGTATGAAACAGCCATTTCTGACGTGTACGATCTCGTTGACACTTCTCGCCGGCGCCGCGCTCGCCATCGCCCAGGCGCTCCCGAAGACCAAGGGCAGCGATACCGCGGTCGTCTATATTCTGTCGCCGAAGGACGGCGAAACGGTGTCGTCGCCGGTGACGGTCCGGTTCGGGCTCAAGGGCATGGGCGTCGCCCCGGCCGGCGTGACCACCGCGAACACCGGTCATCATCACCTGCTGGTGGATCTGGCCACGCCGCCCGACTTCAACGCGGCGTTGCCCGTGACCGACAACGTCAAGCACTTCGGCGCCGGCCAGACCGAAACCGACCTGACGCTGCCGCCGGGCAAACACACGCTGCAGCTCGTGCTGGGGGATCACCTGCATATTCCACACGAGAAGCCGGTCGTTTCGCAGAAAATCACCATCACCGTGAAGTAGGGCGACTTGTCGCGCCGTAGCTCCGCCCGGTGCGGACGGAGCGGAGGCGGAGCGGAGTGGCGGCGCTCACCTCAACCAGCCCTTCTTCAACGGTTTCAGCTGTCCTGTGGCGCCGTCGAGCCTGAGGTTTCGCGGCGCCGCCGTCTTCCCGAATTCATCGTCGTTGGTGAGGATGAGCGCGGCGACCTGCCTGCGGTCGCAGGCGCGCGCGATCGCGGTGGCCAACTCACCGCGTGCCGCCGGCGCGATCTCCGCCGTGGGATGCTCGATCACAATCAAGTCCGGCCCCAGCGCCAGCGCGCGGGCGAGGTGCGCCAGCACCCGGACGTCGGCCGGCAACTCACCCGTCCGCACGCCCAGCCAACGTGCCGGATCGAGTCCGCATTCGATCGCGACCGCTTCGACCTTGGCGACCACGTCGGGCGGCACCGGGTCGATCGCCAACGTGAACGGCATCGCCAGGTTCTGCAGCAGCGTCGAGCCTTCGAGCAGCACGCCGCGCGGCGACACGATGCCGAACCGTTCCAGCAGCTCCAACCATGCATCGCCATCCGGGATGTCGGCGGTGCGTTGGCCGAAGACGTGAACCTCGCCCTGTTCCGGCAGCGACGCACCGGTCACCAGGTTGACCAGCAGCTCGCCCACACCCGCGTCGAGACCGCCGAGCGACACGCGCTCGCCGGCGCCGATCGTCAACTCGCGGATGCGCAGCGGCCGCAGTCCGCTGAACTGCTTCACGAGCCCGCGAATCTCGAGCATCGGCACCGTCGCCGTCATCGCGCGGCGCCGGCGAGCGCTTCCAGCCGCGCCAGCTCGGTCGCGGGAAGCAGGACACCGCCGAGACGACATTCGCGGTGAACCCCGTCGCCGTGGTAATCCGAGCCACCTGACCGCGCGAGCCCGAGACGATCGGCGAGCCGGCCGTAATGCTCCTGCTGCTCCGGCGAATGGTCGCTGTGCCAGACCTCGAGCGCGTCGAGACCGGCGGGCGCCAGCTGTTCGATCAGCTGGTCGGTCGCCGAGATCCCGGGATGCGCGAGCGACGCGATGCCGCCCGCCGCGTGAATGGTTTCGATGACGCCGGCGGCCGGAATGCCGCTGCGCGGAATGAAAGCCGGACCGTCGCGACCGAGCAGGCGGGCGAACGCATCGTTGCGGTCCGTGCAATGCCCGGCCGCGACGAGCGCATCGGCGATCCCCGGCCGCCCGATGCTGCGGCCGCCGCGCGCGGCGTCCGCGACCAGCGGTTCCACGTCCAGCCGATAGCCGAGCACTCCGAGCCGCGCGCCGATCTCTCTGACGCGCCTCACCCGGTCGGCACGCTGCGTGCGCAGGAAGGCTCCCAGCGACGCGCTCTCAGGATCCAGGAAATAGCCGAGCACGTGAAGGTCCTGCCCGTTTTCCACCGCCGTGATTTCGATCCCGGCCACCACGCGGACGCCGAGATCCTGCCCGGCCTCACGGGCCTCGGCGAGCCCGCCGACGGTGTCGTGATCGGTCACGGCGATCGTGGTCAGACCGGCGGCGGCCGCCCGCTCGACGAGCTCGCGCGGCGACAGCAATCCGTCCGACGCCGTGGTATGGAGGTGGAGATCGATCATGCAGCGGGCCGCCCCGCCTCGGGCGAGTCGGCGGCGGCGGTCAGGCCGACGGTTGATGGCGGCGGGTTTTTCCGCGGGTCGCCGGACCGCGGCGCTGGCGATCCAGCAGGGCGCGATACTCGCGAATCAGCAGCTCGAGGTGCTCGCGCTCCTCGGTGGCGAACTCGAGGAAGATCTGCTTCCCTTCCGAATCCTCGAAGCGGTCGCCGTACCGCTTGAAGAAGCGGTGAGAGGCGCGCTCGCACCGGATCCCGATCATCAGTGCCTGACGATCGTCGACCCCCTTGGCCAGCTGCTCGGCGCCGGCCGCGAACAATCCATTCGCCGCCCCTTTGAAAAACAGGAAGGTCGGGCGCGACTCGAGCAGCGGATCGGTGTGCAGCAGTTCCTTGTAGCGCGCCTCCAGCTTGCCGAGATGCTCCTTCTCTTCCTCCGCGAGCTTCTCGAAGACCCGGCGGCCGCGGGCGTCCTTGGTCATTCGCGCGCCGCGCGAATAGAACTCCAGCCCGCTGCGTTCGGTGGCGATCGCGATGCGGAGGGCATCGCGCGCAAACAGCAGCTCGGTCGTCCCGCCTTCGACCGCCGGGGTGCGCCCGGTCCGGCAAGCTTCGCAGGTACCGTGGATCTGGAGAATGCTCTGCCGCGCGGTGAAATTGCGGGCCGCCGCCACTTCCTCGAGCAGGGCCTCGATGTCCGAGCTGAGGAACTCGAACGAGCGATTGCAGGTCTTGCAGATCAGATGAAAATGCCGCGGATGCCGATAGGAATGCTCGAACCGGAATCGCCCCTCGCCGAAGTCGACCTTGCGCGCGATGCCCGCCTCCTCCATCCACTGCAGCGTGCGGTAGACGGTGGCGCGGCTGATTTTCTGATCTTCCTTGCGGATCAGGTCGTACAGATCATCGGCGGTCAGATGTCCTTCCTGACGCAGGAAGACATTGACGATGAGGTCGCGCTTGCCGGAGCGTTTGCTCCCGGCAGGCCTGAGGCTGTCGAGGTAGGCGGTCGTCGGTTCCACTGACAGCTCTCAGCCATCAGCCATCGCCTGACAGCCGCCGCGCCGGCGAAGCACAAAGGCGCGGCCGGCGGCGTGTCGGTCGAGGGCCCGTCGTTAGACGTTGAATGAAGAACCGCAGCCGCAGGTGGACTTGGCGTTGGGGTTCTTGATCGTGAATCCACCGCCGGTGATGTTGTCGACGAAGTCCACTTCGGCGCCGGTGAGGTAGCGCGCACTGATCGGATCGACCAGCAGCTTGACGCCGTTCGACTCGATGACGGCATCCGTCGTCTCGTCGCCTTCGCCCTCATCGATCATCAGGCCGTACTGAAATCCGGAACAGCCGCCGCCCTGCACGAAAACCCGCAGTCCAGCGTCTGGTTTGTTCTCTTCCGTCAGCAGCTCGGTGATCTTCGAGGCGGCTATCGGGGTGACGTTGATCATCAGCTAATCTCCTGAACTCGCAACTACTTACGGAAGTATACCGGCTTCGGGCCGGGGGCTTCAACTGGAGCGGCGAGCTTGACAGGCGGCCTCTTCCAGCTAAACCCTTAGGCCTCAGAGGATTAGACTCCCATTCCTGGCCCGGGATCCCGGAAATCACAGCCGGGGGCTCGCCGGGTCAAACCGCCCGCGCTACGGCTGGGCTGCAGCCGGCTCCAGGGTTCTTCCGGCTGAAGCTGGAAGCCACGCGATCGATAATGGTCGAACTTGCCATGACCCTTCCCTACCAGCTGGCGGCGGACCTCGCCAACCGGCTCCTGCACGAAAAAGTGGTCTCACGCATCTGGGATCGCGACATCTCGGTGTGGGGCGCCGAGCCTGAGTCGGCGGCCGCGAAGTCCATCCGCTCACGCCTCGGCTGGCTCGATGTCGGCAAGACCATGGCGCCGCACCTCGATCGCGTGGCGGCGCTCGGCCGGGCGGCGCGCGAGGAGCACATCGAAGCGGTGTATCTGCTCGGTATGGGCGGCAGCAGTCTCTGCGCCGAAGTGCTGCGATCGGTCTACGGGATCGCCAGCGGCTCGCCGGAGCTCTACGTGCTCGACACCACCGACGAGCTCACGCTGACCACCGCGGCGGCGCGGCTGGTCCCCGAACGCACCTTGATCGTCGTCGCGAGCAAGAGCGGCGGGACCGTCGAAGTGGCCTCGATGGAGCGCTTCTTCTGGAGCCGCATGGTTTCGGCGCTGGGCGGGCGCGCCGGGCGTCAGTTCATTGCCATCACCGATCCCGACACTGCGCTGCAGACGTTGGCGGCCACCCGCGGCTACCGCGAGACGTTCATCAATCCGGCGGACATCGGCGGCCGCTTCTCAGCCCTGTCGCTGTTCGGTCTGGTGCCGACGGCGTTAATCGGCGCCCCCGCCCACGACCTGCTCTCGGCGGGAGCGACGATGGCCGACGGGTGCCGCCAGGAGAATCATGCGAACGCCGGATTCGAGCTGGGCGCATTCATCGGCGCGGCCACGCTCGCCGGCCGCGACAAACTCACGGTCGTGCTGCCGGAGTCGCTGTCGACGCTCGGGTTGTGGATCGAGCAGCTGATCGCCGAGAGCACCGGCAAGCGGAACCAGGGGGCGCTCCCGGTCGTGGACGAACCGCTCGGTCCCCCCGAGCAGTACGGTCAGGATCGCGCCTTCGTCGCGATTGCGACGGATCGTGACGCGCCCGACAAGGATCTGCTGGCCTCGCTGCACGCCGCGGGTCATCCGGTTCTGCATCTGACCACCCGGCTGGACGGCCTCGGTGCCGAGTTCTTCCGGTGGGAGTTCGCCACCGCGGTCGCCGGCGCGGCGTTGCTCATCAACCCGTTCGACGAGCCGAACGTCTCGGAGGCGAAGCAGAAGACCAAGGAGCTGCTCGAAGGATATGCGGCCACCGGGCGATTGCCGGAGACGGAGCCGCTCGCTCGGAACGAGCAGATCGCCGTGCACAACCGGGCATTCGGCGGGATGTCACCGTCCGGCGTCGTCCGGGCGGCAATTGCGGAAGTGCAGCCGGGGGACTACGTCGCGTTCTTGTCGTACCTCCCCTCGAGTCCGGACACCGAAGCGGTGGTGGCTGGGATTCGCCGCGCGATCAGCGCGAAAACGCGCGCCGCGACCACGTTCGGAGTCGGCCCGCGCTATCTGCATTCGACCGGCCAGTACCACAAAGGCGGGCCCAACACCGCGCTGGTCTTTCTGATCACCGCCGACGATCGCACGCAGACCGAGATCCCCGAAGCCGGCTACTCGTTCTCCGTACTCAAACGCGCGCAGGCGCTGGGTGACTACGAGACACTCGAAGCCCATGGCCGCCGCGTGGTGCGGCTGCACCTGACGGGCGGCGATCCCGGGCAGGTTCTCACCGAGCTGTTCGATCAGGCGCTCGCCTGACGCTCCTTGTTCGGTCGTCAGCCGCCCTCAAAACCCACAGGAGATCGGGAGGTCAGGAGGAATGCTTTTGAAAATCAAAAAGACTCCTGATCTCCTTGCCTCCTGATCTCGTGTAGGTTTGGGGGCGGCTGTCGTTGGGCCTTTTCTCACCCCTTTAGCGTCGCCAGGATCTTCCCCGACGCCTCTTCCACGTCCTTGTGCAGGCTGTTGCCGTGGGCATCCATCGTCACGATGGCGGGAAAATCGCGGACCTGCAGGTGCCACATCGCCTCGGGTGTACCGAACTCGGTCAGCGACACGCCGTCGACGCGTTCGATGCAGCGGGCGTAGAACTGGGCGGCGCCGCCGATGCCGTTCAAATAAACCGCGCCCGATTTCTGCAGGCCGGCCAGCGTCTTGGCCCCCATCCCGCCTTTCCCGATCACCACGCGCACGCCGAACCGTTCGAGAATGGTCGCCTGATACGGCTCTTCCCGGATGCTGGTCGTCGGTCCGGCGGCGGTGATCCGCCAGCCGTCCCCTTCCTTCACGACCACCGGACCGCAGTGATAGAGCACGCCGCCGCGGAGATCGACCGGCGGCTCGTGCTTCATGAGATGCGCGTGCACGGCATCGCGCCCGGTGTAGACCCGGCCGGAAATCAGGACGACGTCGCCGACCTTCAATTGGCGGATCTGTTCCTCGGAGATCGGGGCTTGCAGCGCAATCTCCCGCCCGGTCCGCGTGAACCCGGCGCCGACCGCGTCCGGCGACACCATCGGCTCCGCCGGCACCGCCGGATCCCGATACAGCCATGACGTGATCGCTCCGGTGGCGGCGTCCAGGTGCACGCCGAGACGGCGGAAGGCCCAGCAGTCGTAGGCGATCGAGACGAAGAAGCTCGCGGGCAGGCGATTGAGCGCGCCGATCTTGCAGCCGATCAGCGTGGTCCGCCCGCTGAACCCCATCGGCCCGACGCTGAGCCGGTTGGCCTCGTCCAGGACGGCGGCCTCGATCGCGGCCAGGCGTGGATCATCGTTGCTGTCGTCGAGCGTTCGGAACAACTGCTCCTTCGCGTGCAGATAGCCAGAGGTCCGATCGCCGCCGACGCAGACGCCGACGGCTCCAGGCCCGCAGCCCTTCCCCTGCGCCTTCCAGACCGCGTGGAGGATGCACTTCCTGACGCCTTCGAGCGTGCGATCGGCGCGCCCGAGGTGATCGAGCTCGGTGGGCAGCGAATACTGCGCGTTGGTGTTCTCGCAGCCGCCGCCCTTGAGGATCAGGCGCATTTCGATGTCCGCGCGCTCCCACTGCTCGAAATGCACGATCGGCGTGCCCGGCCCGAGGTTGTCGCCCGAGTTCTCGCCGGTGATCGAATCGACCGAGTTCGGCCGCAGCTTTCCGCGCCGGGTGGCTTCGGCGATGGCGGCGCGGATCTGCTGCTTCATCCAGATCTGATTCGCGCCGACCGGGACCTTGATCTCGAAGGTCGGCATCCCGGTGTCCTGGCAGATCGGTCCTTCACACGATGCCGCCTGATCGATGTTCTGGGCGATGATCGCGATCGCCTGTCCGGCACGCGAGGTGCCGTCCTCGGTGGCCACGGCCGTCCGCATCGCGGCGCGGACGTCCGGAGGCAGATCCGTCGACGTCCGGGTGATGAGCTCGACAACGCTGTCGAAGAAGGAGGGAAGCATCCGGGCAGTATAATTCACTGAAATTCTCGCGGTCCGCAGTCCGCAGTCCGGCGGGCCACGGGCCACGGGCCACGGCCGCGATCATGAAGTTCCGCACCGAACGCGATCCCCTTGGCGAGCTCCGCGTCCCCGCGGATGCCTACTACGGCGTGCAGACCCAGCGCGCGGTGGAGAACTTTCCGATCAGCGGCATGACCGCGCCGCCCGAGCTGGTGACGGCGACCGTCCAGATCAAGAAGGCGGCGGCCGAAGCCAATCGCGTGCTCGGCCGCCTGGACTCGACGATCGCCGACGCCATCGTCGCGGCCGCGGACGAGGTGCTGGCCGGCCGGCTTCGCGACCAGTTCGTGGTCGACGTCTATCAAGCCGGCGCCGGCACCTCCCACAACATGAACGTCAACGAGGTGCTGGCCAATCGTGCCGCGGAGATCCTCGGGGCGCGACGCGGAGACTACGAACGCGTGCACCCCAACGATCACGTCAACATGGGCCAGTCCACCAACGACGTGTTCCCGACCGCGACCCGTCTGGCGCTGCTGGCGATGATTCCCGGCCTGCTGGCCTCAGGCCGCGGCCTGGCCCATGGATTGTCGACCAAGGCGCGGGAGTTCGACCGCGTCCTGAAAACCGGCCGCACCCACCTGCAGGATGCGGTGCCGATCAGGCTCGGCCAGGAATTCGGCGGGTTTGCCGCCAACGTCGCACACGCGACGAAGGAGCTCGAGCGCAGCTCGAAACAGCTCCTCGAGCTCAATCTCGGGTCGACCGCGCTCGGTACGGGGATCAACGCCGGCAACGACTACACCACGACCGCGGTGTCCCATCTGGCGTCATGGACCGGTGCGGCGGTCCGCCCGGCGGTGAATCGCTTCCGCGTCACGCAAAGCATGGGCGACGTACTCGGCTACTCGGGGGCGCTGCGGCGGCTGGCGTCCGAGGTCGGAAAGATCGCCTCCGACCTGCGTCTCCTGAGCATGGGACCGCGCGCCGGCCTCGCCGAGATCCGTCTTCCTGCGGTGCAGCCCGGCTCCTCGATCATGCCCGGCAAGGTCAACCCGTCGGTGCCGGAGATGGTCAACCAGGTCTGCTTCCAGGTCTTCGGCTGCGACGCGACGATCCTCGCGGCCGCGGAGGCCGGCCAGTTGGAGCTCAACGTGATGATGCCGGTCATCGCTTGGAACGCGATTCATGCCACCCGCATCCTGGAGAGTGCGATGCAGGTGCTGCAGCAGCGCTGCATCGCCGGCATCCAGGCCGACGAGGAGCGCTGCCGCGAGCTGCTCGACCGCAGCACCGCGCTCGCGACCGCGCTCAGTCCTTACATCGGCTACACCGCGACAGCGGAGATCGCGAAAACCGCGGTCCAGACCGGGTCGTCGATCCGCGCGCTCGTTCTCGAACGCGGCCTGCTGTCCGCGGAGCAGCTGGATCGCGTGCTGTCCGCGGAAGCCATGACCGAGCCTGGCGTGCCCGGCAGCGACGCTTCGACAAGCTCAGGGTCGCCCCGAGCACCGTCGAAGGGCGACTATGAACAAGGGGCCACTCATGGCAAAACTGATCGTTCGAATCGCACTGCTGCTGGCCGCCGCGGCCACCCTCGACGCGCAGTCGGGTCAGCCCAAAGGGCTGTTCCGTCCGGAGCAGCTGGGAACGCTCGAAGGACCGGATCGGGACGCGTGGCAACGCCCCGATCAAGTGATGGACAGGCTGCTCATCGCGGAGCGAAGCGTCGTCGCTGACCTCGGCGCCGGCGGCGGCTGGTTCACGATTCGGCTCGCCGGCCGGGTCGGCCCGAACGGCATCGTGTACGCGGAGGACGTACAGCCTCAAATGATCGAGGCGATCACCCGACGGACCGCTCGCGCCCAGCTCACGAACGTGAGAACGGTCCTGGGTACGTCGTCGGATCCTCGACTCCCGGGACCAATCGACGCGGCACTGATCGTCGATGCCTACCACGAGATGGAACAGCCCCGTGTGGTGATGCTCCGCAACATCGCGAAAGCGCTGAAGCCCGGGGGCCGCATCGGCATCCTCGAGTTCAAGAAAGACGGATGGGGACCCGGACCGCCGATGGACGAGCGCATGGATCCGGAACCCATCATCCGCGATGCGGAAGCCGCTGGCCTGAGTCTTCTGTCCCGGGAGACGTTCCTCCGATATCAATACATGCTCGTGTTCACCCACCGGTGACGCTGGTCCTCCGGTTCTTCGCCGTCTCGAGGCTGGGATGTGTTCGCTGGTTCGCGGGGACAGCCGCCTGTCAAAACCTACAGGAGGGCCAGGAGTTCAGGAGAAACCTTGGTTCTCTTTCAAAGAATGCCTGAAGAATTCCTCCTGACCTCCTGGCCCTCCTGTTAGGTTTTGACAGGCGGCTGTCCCCCGAAGCGATCAGGATCGTCGACCTAGCAAAGCCCACACCCCCGGCATGATCGCTGCGGCGATGCAGACCTTCACGATGTCCGCGGGCAGGAAGGGATAGAGGCCGGTGCGCAGCGCGGCGTCGAGGCCGGCGTGGGCGGGACGGGCGAACCAGGCGAGCCAGAGCACGCCGGCGGCGAAGATTAGGGTCAGGCCCGCCGCCATGGCGATCACTGACGTCAGGTAGCGGCGATCGAAACGGCGCTCGGCCAGGAAGCCGGCCAGGAAGGCGGCGAACGGATAGCTCATGAGATAGCCGCCGGTCGGACCCAGCAGGCGGAAGATGCCTTGGGGCAGCACCGGTGACGCGGCAAAGACCGGAAGGCCCGCCATGCCGAGCATCAGATAGAGCACCTGACTCGCCATCCCCAGACGCGCCCCGAGGGCGGCTCCGCCGAGCAGCACGACCATCGGCTGCAGGGTAAAGGGCACCGGGGTGAACGGCAGCGGGACGCTGACCTGCGCGGCAATCGCGGTCAGCGCGGTGACGAACAGCACGGCGGCGGCCTTGAGCGCGCGATCCAGCGTCGAGCCGGCGATCAGCGTGCCGAGTACAGTCGGAGACGCGTCCAGGGGAGCGGTTCGAACAGACATTGGCTGCGAATTTTACTGTATGCACACAGCACTGACAATCGCGGGCAGCGACTCGGGCGGCGGCGCGGGGATTCAGGCGGACCTCAAGACGTTCGCGGCGCTGGGCGTCTACGGCACCAGCGCGATCACCGCGGTCACCGCGCAGAACACGGTCGGTGTCCGCGGCTGGGAGCCGATCAGCCCGGCGCTGGTGGTCTCGCAGATCGAGGCGGTGGTCGAGGACATCGGTGCCGAGGCGGTCAAGATCGGGATGCTGGCGACCGCGGCGATCGTGGCTGCGGTCGACGGCGCAATCGGCAGCCTCGGCCTCTGCCGGGTCGTCATCGATCCGGTGATGATCGCGAAGGGAGGCGACCGGCTGCTCGACGCGGACGCGGTCACGGCCCTGCGCGCGCTCCTGGCGCACGCGCATGTGGTCACACCTAACATTCCCGAAGCCGAGGTCCTGGCCGACATGCCGGTGCGAACGCTCGACGACATGCACGAGGCCGGTCGCCGAATCCTGGCGCTTGGACCACGCGTCGTACTGATCAAGGGTGGACACGCGGAGGGCGCGGAATCAATCGATGTCGCCTGTCGCGCCGGCGGCGACTTCGAAGTGCGCGGGCCCCGGCTCCCGGGCCCGAACACGCACGGAACCGGCTGCACGCTGTCGTCGGCGATCGCCGCCTTTCTCGCACGCGGCCTGTCCGATGAGGACGCGGTGCGCGCCGCGCGCACCTACCTCGAAGGAGCGATCCGGCACGCGCCTGCGATCGGTCACGGCCACGGCCCGCTCAACCATATGTGGCGGGTGACCCAGTAGCGGGGCCGTGCGACCCCCAAGAGCTTTAACAGGAGGGCAAGGAGATCAGGAGAATTCTTTCTGGAACCCAAACGTCACATTAAGCGCCCGGTGGCTAGCGGCAACCGGGGGCCTTCAGCCGCGGATGGGTGATTCGATGGCCGGTGAGCTTAACAGGAGGATAGGAGGACCGGAAATCAAAAGAATTTTCTTGTCCTCCTATCCTCCTGTAGGTTTTGACAAGCGGCTGTCGCCGACCCAGCTCACCAGACACAGCCGGTTATACTCACAGAGTGGCCGGTATCGCGGGAACCACGGCTGATCGCGTGACGCGGGGGGCGCGGTTCAGGGTGACGTCGGAGCCGCTCGACGCCATGGCGACGGCGGCGACGGTCGAGGCCGCGCAGTGCGGTGCGGTCAATCTGTTCGTCGGCCTGGTGCGTGATCACAATGCCGGCCGCCGGGTGATTCGGCTCGAATACGAGTGTTACGAGCCGCTCGCGGTCAAGTCATTCGAACGGATTGCCGCCGAAGCCGAAGCGCACTGGCCGGAAGCGACGCTGGCGATCGCGCACCGGATAGGCTCGCTCGGCATTGGGGAGGCGAGCGTGGTGATCGCCGCTGGCTCGGCGCACCGCGCCGACGCGTTTGCCGCCTGCCGCTACGCCATCGAGCGCCTCAAACAGATCGCGCCGATCTGGAAGCGCGAGCTGTTCGAGGGGGGCGAGGTCTGGATAGAGGGGGCGACGGCGGATCCGGAGGACGTGGACGCGCGACGGCAGGCGCTTGCGCGCGCGACGTCGTGATCGCCCTCCTCGCGGATGGGGCGGCGAGATGCGCGTAACGGTCCGGCTCTTCGCCCGGTTGAGAGAGATCGCCGGGACCGGCGACCTCGAACGCGAGATCGACGACAGCTCGAGCGCACGGGCCCTCTGGGATCGACTGACCGCCGACTTCCCGGCGTTCGCCGACTACACGCCAATCATTTCGTGTGCGGTGAACGAGGAATACGCGGGGTTCGACAGGCATTTGCGGGACGGCGATGAAGTGGCGTTCCTGCCTCCCGTCTCCGGCGGCGAGCGCCCCCAAGAGCTTTAACAGGAGGGCCAGGAGATCAGGAGAATTTCTCTGGAAAACCAAAGAGCCTCCTGAGCTCCTGACCTCCTGTTAGGTTTTGACAAGCGGCTGTCGTCCAATCCAGCTCACGGGCTGATTCGTGATTAGCGATTAGGGATTAGTGATTCCCATGTTTTCCAAGCTCGCCGAAGTCGAAGCGAAGTACGACCAGCTGATGGCCGACTTGTCGTCGCCAGCCGTCCAGGGCGATAACACGACCTTTCGCAATTATTCGAAGGAGCTGGCTGAGATCCAGCCGCTGGTCGAACGCTTCCGCGACTACAAGAAGGTCGTCGGCGATCTCAACGCCGCCGAGGAGATGCTCAAGGACCCGGACATGCGGGAGCTCGTCCAGGAAGAGCTCGCAACGCTGACGACGGAACGCGATCGTCTGCTCGAAGACATCAAGCTGCTGCTGGTCCCGAAGGACCCCAACGACGAGAAGAACGTGGTCCTCGAGATCCGGGCCGGCACCGGGGGCGACGAGGCGGCGCTGTTCGCCGGCGATCTGTTCCGGATGTACTCGCGCTACACCGAGCGGCAGGGCTGGAAGATCGAGGTCCTCAACCTCAGCGACAGCGGCGGGGGGATCAAGGAAGTGATCGCGCTGATCGAAGGCAGGGGCGCCTACAGCCGGCTCAAGTACGAGAGCGGGGTGCACCGCGTCCAGCGGGTGCCGGCCACCGAAGCGAGCGGCCGGATCCATACCTCCACCGCGACGGTGGCGGTGCTGCCCGAAGCGGAAGAAGTCGACATCCAGATCGATCAGAAGGACCTGCGCGTGGACACCTTCTGCTCCAGCGGCCCCGGCGGACAGAGCGTCAACACGACCTATTCGGCGGTGCGGATCACCCACCTCCCGAGCGGGCTGGTGGTGTCGCAGCAGGACGAGAAGTCGCAGGTCAAGAATCGCGCGAAGGCGATGAAGGTCTTGCGCTTTCGCCTCTACGAGAAGGAGATGGAGAAGCAGCAGGCGGCGATCGCCAAGGACCGGAAGAGCCAGGTAGGTACCGGCGAGCGCTCCGAGAAGATCCGCACCTACAACTTCCGCGAGAATCGCATCACCGATCATCGCGTGCACTACACGATGCACCAGCTGACCGAAGCGCTCGACGGCAACATCGGCGAGCTCATCGATCAGGCCGCCGCCCACGATCGATCGGAGAAGCTGAAGGCGTCGGCCGAGAGCGAGCAGGCCACCGCTTGATGAAATTGCACGAGCACATCGCCGAAGGCCGCCAGCAGTTGATTGCGGCCGGGTTCAAACCCGGCGCCGCGGCCGTCGACAGTGACGTCCTCGCGCGGCACGTGCTCGGCTGGGACCTGGCGCGGCTGCTGACCCACAACCGCGAACCGGCGCCGGAAGGATTCGCCTCGGGCTTTGCCACGGCGATTGCCCGCCGGGCGCGGCGTGAGCCGGTGGCGATGATCGTCGGGACCCGGGAGTTCTGGGGGCGCGACTTCGCAGTCACGTCGGCGACGCTGGTCCCCCGCCCCGAGACCGAGCTGATCGTCGAGGAGGCGCTCCGAATCCTGCCTTCGGCACCCTCGACGATCATCGACATCGGAACGGGCACCGGATGTCTGGCGATTTCGCTGGCGGCGGAGCGGCCGGATGCGCGGGTGGTCGCCACCGACCTCTCGCACGGCGCCCTGCTCGTGGCGGCCGAGAATGCCCGCCGGCACGGCGTCGCCGACCGCGTCCATTTCGTGTGCACGGATCTATCCGAAGGGCTGTCCGTTCGAGCGGACCTGATCGTCTCGAACCCACCTGTACGTGCCGGCGAAGAGCGCGCCGGCCCTGCTGCCGGACGTGCGCGACTACGAACCGGCGATGGCGCTGTTCGGCGGCGCTGAAGGGCTGGAGATCATCGAACGCCTGCTCGCCCAGACCGGGCCGCGGCTGGTTCCCGGCGGCACTCTGATTTTCGAATTCGGCTACGGCCAGGAAGACAGCGTCCGCGCCGCCGCGACGCGGGAAGGCTGGACGGTCCGCGGGATTCTCGACGATCTCCAGGGCATCGCCCGCAGCGCCGTCCTCGGGAGGTCATGTGCCTGACTGCCTCTTCTGCAAGATCGTCGAGGGGAACGTGCCGGCATCGATCGTCCACCGCGACGAACATCTCATCGCTTTCAAGGACATCAATCCACAGGCGCCGCTCCACGTCCTGATCGTGCCGCGGCGGCATATCGACTCGCTCAACGCGCTCGGGCCGGAAGACGACGACCTCGTGGGCGAGATGATCCGCCGGGCCGCCGCGATCGCGCGCGACCATGGGGTCGCCGACACCGGCTACCGCACCGTCTTCAACTGCAACGCGGATGCAGGGCAGACGGTCTTCCACATACATCTGCACGTCCTGGGCGGGCGGGGGCTCACCTGGCCGCCGGGGTAGCCTCAAATCCCAAGGTCCAAGCTCCAAATCCCAAATCCCACCAGGACCACCAGGCGAATTTCGAGCCGAAATCGTCGACAGTCGGGGGTTGGGTTTTGGGAGTTAGCCTTGGGAGTTGGGTTTTGGGAGTGGTTGGGATTTGGATCTTGGAGCTTGGGATTTGACATCGAAGGAGAAAACATGCCCCAAGGTGACAAACGCAAGTACACCGGGAAGCAGAAGCGTCAGGCCGAGCACATCGAGGAGGGCTACGAAGCGCAGGGCCTGTCGGAGGACGAGGCCGAGCGGCGCGCCTGGGCCACCGTCAACAAGATCCACGGCGGCGGCGAGAAGCCCGGAGGGGGCGGCTACGGCAAGCCCGAGAACCACGAGCCGATGAGGCGCGGCGGCCGCAACGGCGGCAAAGCCGCGGCGAAGAAGACCGGCGCGCGCAAGGCGGCCGCGGGGCGCAAGAAGACCGCCGTGCGGAAAACGGCGGGCGCGCGAAAGAAGACTGCCGTGCGGAAGTCAACCAGCGCCCGGAAGACCAAGCGCACACGCCGAACCGCGAAACGCACCCGGTGAGGCCCGGCGGGGCCTGAAGGCCCCGCCGATGTCTCAGACCAGCGGCAGCAGCTCGGCCAGCGTCGAGATCACCGGAACGTCGTCGGGACACCCTGGCGGGATGCCGGCGCGTGAGACCAGCACCGCGCGCATGCCGAGGCGGCGCGCGCCGAGAACATCGTGCACGAGGCTGTCGCCGACCATCATGGATTCCGACGCCGCGACGCCGGCTTGCTCGAGCGCGGTCTGGAAGATGCTGGGGTGCGGCTTCATGTACCCGTGAGCCGCCGATGAGACTCTGACGGCGAACACGCCGTCCAGCGCGAAATGCGACTGGAACGAGGCTAGGCACCGCTGGGTATTCGAAATGAGCCCGATGATGAGGCCGCGTGCCCGGAGCTGGCGCAGCACCTCGGGCACCTCCTCGTAGAGCGAGAAGTGATGGCAGGCGGACCACTCCTCGTAGATGTCGCGGGCGGCGCGATCCACGTGCTCGCCCACCCCGCCCATGCCGGCGATGATCTGCCTCGTGTAGTCGATGAAGATCTGAGGATCGTAGGTGTCGCCCTCGCGGTTCAGCGTGGGCGCGGCGGCCACCACCGCGTCGCCGAACCGGTCGGGATCGACCGTCACGCCATGCCGGGCGCAGAAGTCGCGATAGCCGGGGCCGAGAAACGCGTGGCCCGGATGGATCAGCGTGAAGTCGACGTCGAAGAAGACCGCGCGTATCACTGATCGTCGGGACCGGCCACCGCGACGGACGCACGCGCCGGATCCAGCACCTCCGCGGCGGCGGCGTGAATCTCCTCGAGCGTGACCGTATCGAGCAGCGCCGGCAGCCGCTGATCGAAATCCAGCCCGAGGCCGTACTCCTCCGACGTCTGCAGAAACGCGGCGATGCTCTGATTGGTTTCGAGGAGCCGTGGAATCGACCCCACCAGGTAAGCGCGCGTCTCGGCCAGTTCGGTCGCGGTCGGCCCGGTGGACGCCAGCGTGGCCACCTCGTGATCGATCGCGGCGATGGCCCGATTCACGTTGGCCGGATCGACCCCGGCCCGCACCAGCAGCGGTGCCTCGCCGGCCGCCGGATCCAGCGTGCTGAACGCGTAGTACGCCATCCCCTGCCGCTCACGGATGTTGTCCGCGAGCCGGCCGCCGAGGCCGAACTGCCCGAGGACGTTGTTCATCATCCAGTAGCCGTAGTAGCGGGGATCGAGCCGTCTGACGGTGGTGAAGCCGTAGGCGATGTCGGTCTGGGTCTTCCCTGGCATGGCGATGATCCGCTGCCGGCGTCCCGAAGACGGCGGTGGCGCGGCGACGGTCGCCGGGGCGGGGGACGCAGCGGTCCAGCCGTCGAGCACCTCGGTGGCGCGGTCGAGCGCGTGCTCGAGGCGCACGTCGCCGACGATCGCCAGCGACATCGCGCCGGGCCGAATCCGCTGCCCATGGAACGCGACCATGTCGGCCCGTGTTACCCGCTCGACGCCGAGCGCGGTGCCCTTTGACGGCCGCCCGTACGGGTGCAGCCGGCCATACATGAGCTCGAGGACCGCATCGACCGCACGCGCGCCCGGGTTGTCTTCGTTCTGGCGAAGTATCGTCACCGCCTCGGACCGGCGCGTCTCGATCTCGCGGTCGGGGAACGTGGGGTTGCGCACCACGTCCGCCACAATCTCCAGCACGTCGTCGAAGTCCTCGGCCAGACAGGTGCACGAGACGGTGAGCGCCTGCCGATTGGACGAGACCCGCAGCGAAACCCCGCGTTCGTCGAGCGCGTCGGCCATCATGGCGGCGGTCCGCCGTTCGGTTCCCCGATCGATGACCCGGCCGGTCAGGTAGGCGACGCCGGGCCGGTCGACGGGATCGAACATGCTGCCGGCCTTGAAGGAGGCGCTGATGGTCACGGCGGGGGTCATCACCGTTTCCTGCAGCAGGACGACCGCGCCGTTGGCGAGCTGCGCGCGGACGAGGCGAGAGCCCCTGTGCCAGGCTGGCGGTCATCAGCGCGACTCCAGCGGATGGAAGGCGCCCACGGTCAGCGCCGAACGGCGCAGGCGCCTCCCGGCGACGTCGCGCACCTGCTCGGCCGTCACCGCATCGATGCAGGGCTTCAGTCGCGGATAGAAGCCCGGGCCGACCACGGTTTCGAAGAAGCCCAACTGGTGCGCCACATTGGTGACGCTGTCGTCTTCGAACACCAGGCGCGCGCGCAGCTGGCGCTTGCCCCGGGCCACTTCGCTGTCGTCGATGCCGCCTTCAGTGACCGGCTCGAGCGCCGCGAAGACCGCCTCTTCGAGCACCGGCAGCGGCACTCCCTCGCTCGGCGTGAACGACAGGGTGTAGAGAAACGGATCGGCGGTCGCCAGCAGCGCGCCGTTGACCTGCGAGGCCAGTCCGCGCTCGAAGAGCGCGGTATACAGCCGCGATTTCCGCTGCGGCGGCGCGACCCGAAAACTCGACCACAGATTGAGGCCCTTCGCTCCGGTCAGAATCGCGTCGAGCACCAGCATCGGGAAGAAGTCGGGATCGGTGGCGGACGGCGCGTGGTAGCCGAACTTGAGATAAGCCGTTGTCCCCTCACGTTCGATCCTCACCCGCCGTTCGCCCAGCTGGGGCGGCTCCGCCACCTTCAACCGCTGCGGCGGCATTCCCGCGGGAATCCGCCGGAAATGCCGCTCGACCTGCCGCAGCACCTGATCCGACTCCACGTCGCCGACCACGACCAGGGTCGCGTTGTTCGGGACGTAGAACCGCCGGTAGTGCGCATACAGGTCGTCGCGCGTCATCGACTGCAGGTCGTGCAGCCACCCGATGGTCGGGTGCCGGTAGGTGTGCGCGCGGAACGCGGTCGCGGTCAGCTCGGTATCGAGCACCTGTTCGGGATCGTTGTCGCCACCCTGGAGCTCGGAAATGATGACCGTGCGCTCCGACTCGCACTCATCGGGGTCGAAGAGGCTGTCGCTCATCCGCTCGGCTTCGATGAACAGCATCTGATCGAGCGCGTCGCGGCTGGCGGTCTCGAGATACGTGGTCTGGTCGATCCAGGTATAGCCATTCCACATCCCGCCGAAGCGCTCGACGATGCCCTTCATGTCTTCGCGAGGGATGCGCGTAGTCCCCTTGAAATTCATGTGCTCGACCCAGTGCGACGCACCGGTCGAGCCGATGCCTTCATCGCGTGAGCCGACGCCGTACCACGCCCACACCGAAACGAGCGGTGCCGTGTGCACCTCTTGAATTAGGACTCTCAAGCCGTTATCGAGCTGCACCGAACGAAGCGCCGCCTGTGTCGGAAGCGTGCCGGGCAAGGAGAGCATCCGTCCATTATACAAGTCGAGTTTCCACCCCTGGAGGCTCACCGAACACGTAATTTGCCAAAATATTAAGCAAATTATGCATTTTGTCCCTGGCCCCTGGCTTGCATTGCCACCCTGTGGCATCTTGATCCGGCTCTTGCTTCAGCGGATGTGATTCGGTGCTCCAACTCGGGTTTGTGTAGGTGTGTGAGGAGGTTACAGATGTTCAAGCGGACGATTCTGGCGGCCGCGGCGGCATGTGCGCTCGTCGTGAGCGCGCAGGCACAGGAAAGCGCGACCCTGGTCATGCGGTCGGGCGAGAAGGTCACGGGCCAGCTCGTCGATATGGGAGGGGCAGGGTTCACGGTGCGGGTGAACGGGCAGGAGCGTCAGGTCCCGACCAACGACGTCTCGGTCATCGACTTCACGGGCAATGGCGACGTCTCCGAGGCGGAACTGAATCGGCTTTCCGGAGGCGCGCAGACAATCTCGCTGCGGAACGGGCAGACGATTGACGGCCAGCTTTACGACATCGCCGGCACCCACCCGCTGCGGATCACGCTGAAGACCTCGTCGGGCGACCGCGAGCTCTCGTCGTCTGAGATCGGGCGCATCGTGCTGGCGCGTCCGTCGTCTTCGGCGGTGGCGACCTCGGGCAGCGCCTCGAGTCGCGGCATCCCCGAAGGCTCGGGCGTCGCGGTGATGGGCAACCAGGCGTGGACGCCGACCGGCCAGACCGTTCGTCAGGGTGAACGCGTCACGTTCTCCGCGACCGGCGAAGTACAGCTGAGCACCGACGCGAGCGATCTGGCGAACGCCAACGGCTCGCGCTCGGGCCGCAAGTCGGCGTCGGCGCCGGTGCCTGAAGCGGCCGCTGGTGCACTCGTCGCGAGGGTCGGCAACAGCCCGGCGTTCCCGATTGGCGAGAACCAGACGGTGACCATGCCGGCGAACGGGCAGCTGTTCCTGGGCATCAACGATGACCACACCGGAGACAACTCCGGCGGCTATCGCGTCACCATTACTCGCGCAGGGCGTCGATAAGCGCCCGCTGAGGGTTGGTCAAGAGCCGGCGTCCTCACGGACGCCGGCTTTTCTTTTTGGGTGGGGGCACGCCGGCACGTCGCATATCGCACGTAGGACACCGCACCGTTGCACGTTGCCCTTCGCACGTGTGTGTGCACCCCCCTCCCCGGTCTAGAATGTCCAGATACCCATGGCCGATTGGAAGGATTCTCTCAACCTGCCCCGGACCGATTTCCCCATGAAGGCCAACCTGCCGACCGCCGAGCCGCAGGCGCTGGCGAGGTGGGAGGAAATGGGCCTGTACGCGCGCATTCGCGAGTCGCGAGCGGGGCGGCCGAAGTATGTCCTTCACGACGGTCCGCCCTACGCCAACGGGCAGATCCATCTCGGCACGGCGCTCAACAAGATTCTCAAGGACTTCGTGGTCAAGTCGCGGACGATGGCGGGATTCGACTCCCCCTACGTGCCTGGCTACGACTGTCACGGGCTGCCGATCGAGCTGAAGGTCGACCGCGAACTGGGGCCGAAGAAGCGGGAGCTCAGTCCCGCCGATTTCCGCCGCGCCTGCCGGGCCTACGCCGAACGGTTCATCGGGGTCATGACCGAGGAGTTCAAGCGGCTCGGTGTCTTCGGCGACTGGGATCATCCCTATCTGACGATGGCGTTCAGATACCAGGCGGCGATTGCGCGCGCGCTCGGCCACTTCGTCGAAAAAGGCCTGGTGTTCAAGGGCAAGAAGCCGGTGCACTGGTGCATCCACTGCCGCACCGCCCTCGCCGAAGCGGAAGTCGAGTACCGAGGATCACTCGTCGCCGTCGATCTATGTCGAGTTTCCGCTGACCCCGGACGGCTCCGAGGAGCTGGGCCGTCGCGTTCCCGCGCTGGCCGGCCACGAAGTCTCGGTACTGATTTGGACGACGACCCCGTGGACGATCCCGTCGAACCTGGCGATCGCCTTTCACCCCGAGTTCGACTACGGAGCCTACGAGGTCGACGGCCGGGCCGTGATCGTCGCGGAAACGTTGGCGCCGTCGGTCGCGGCCGTTGCCGGGAAGACGTTCGGTGAGCCGCTGGCGCGGATGAAGGGCATCGTGCTGGAGCACATCCGTTTTCAGCATCCGCTCTACGCGCGCCCCTCGGTGGGGGTCCTCGGCGACTACGTGACCTTGGAGGCCGGCACCGGCGCCGTCCACACCGCACCGGGCCACGGCGCGGACGACTACGAGACCGGCGTGCGCTACGGGCTCGAGATCTATGCCCCGGTGGGACCGGCCGGTCATTTTCTCGAGACCGTCGAGCTGTTCGGCGGCCAGAAGGTGTTCGACGCCAACCCCCGCATCGAAGAGGCGCTGAAAGAACGGGCCCGGCTCTGGCATCGCCAGGACTTTGCGCATTCGTATCCCCACTGCTGGCGCTGCCACAATCCGGTGATCTTCCTGGCGACGTCGCAATGGTTCATCCGGATGGACGGCGAGCCGGTCATCCGGCCGGCGGCGGACCTGACCGGTGAGCCGCGGACCTTGCGTGCCGCGGGGCTCGAAGCGATTGATCGCGACGTGACGTGGATCCCCGCGTGGGGCCGGGACCGCCTCTACAACATGCTGGCGAACCGGCCGGACTGGTGCATCTCGCGCCAGCGCGCCTGGGGCGTGCCGATTCCCGCGGTCGACTGCGTCAAGTGCGGCGAGGCGATCCTCACCGCGGGGCTGGTGGCGCGCGCGGCGTCGGTATTCGATGAATACGGGGCCGATGCCTGGTACGAGCGGCCGGTCGAGGAGTTCATCACCCCGGGCCTCACCTGCCCGGCCTGCGGCGGAACCGAGTTCGAGCGCGAGCGCGACATCCTCGACGTCTGGTTCGACTCGGGCTCGAGTCACGAGGCGGTGCTGCCGTTCCGTGAGGAGCTCACGTGGCCGGCCGACATGTACCTGGAGGGCAGCGACCAGCATCGCGGCTGGTTCCAGAGCTCGCTGCTGGTCGGGCTCGGCACGCGCGGCCGGCCGCCGTTCAGGGAAGTCCTGACGCACGGCTTCCTGATCGACGTCGATGGCCGCAAGATGTCGAAGTCGCTCGGCAACACCGTCCTCCCCCAGGAAGTGATCAAGGAGAGCGGCGCCGAAACGCTCAGGCTGTGGGTCGCCATGAGCGACTTCCGGGAGGAGCTGCGAGTCGGGAAGCAGATCCTGCAGCGGGTGGTCGAGGCGTACCGCAAGATCCGGAACACCGGCCGCTTCCTGCTGGCCAATCTCTACGATTTCGATCCCGCGCGCGACCTGGTGCCGCTGGCGGCCATGCACGACGTGGATCGGTATGCGGTCGCGCGGTACGCCGACGCCGCCGGCGAGATCCTCGACGCTTACGATGCCTACGACTTCCAGACCATCTTCCAGCGGATCAACCAGCTGACGACGGTCGATTTGTCGGCGTTCTACGCCGACGTGTCGAAGGACCGGCTCTATACGTTCGCCGCGAATTCGAAGGAACGGCGATCGGCGCAGACCGCCATGTACCTGATCGGCGACGGCCTCGCGCGGCTCCTCGGCCCGATCCTGCCGTTCACGTCGGACGAGCTCTGGCGGCACCTGCCGGGACCGCGAGAAGCCTCGGTTCACATCGCCGAGTTCCCTCCCCGACCCGAAATTGCGACGCTGGTCGACCGGGGTCTGGTCGAGCGGTGGCAGCGGCTGATCGCAATCCGAGACGAGGTCAACCGGTCGCTGGAGTCAGCGCGACAAGGCAAGACCATCGGCAACTCGCTTGGCGCGCGGGTCGCGCTCGTCGCGAGCGGCCCGACCGGCGCCCTGTTGCAGCGCTATCGCGACGACCTGCCGATGCTGTTCATCGTGTCGCAGGTCAGCCTCGAGGTCCGCGATGGGGGCGAGGATCTGCTGGCCATCGACGTCGCGCGCGCGGAAGGACACAAGTGCGCGCGCTGCTGGCGCATGGTCGACAGCATTTCGTCGAGCCCCGACACCGATGGCCTGTGCGATCGCTGCGTCGATGCGGTCGGCGGATCGCGGGCCGCATGACCGGAGAACCGGAGGTGACCGCCGGACCGCCCGGCTCGGAGGTGGCGACGCCTCCGGCAAGCGAACCGGTGGCCGCGATTGCGGCGGCCCGATACGCCCGGCCGGTCGAAGTCGTGACGATCCTCTCGGTCCTCGCGCTGGATCAACTGAGCAAGCAGATCGTGCTGCGGACGCTACCCCTGCACGAGACCATCAACATCATCCCGGGGTTGCTCGATCTGACCCACGTCCAGAACACCGGTGCCGCGTTCGGCCTGCTCAACGGGGCGGAGTTTCCCTACAAGCCGGCGATCATGATCGGGATCGCGGCGATCGCCCTGGTCGCGATTGCGGCCTACGGCGCGCGGCTCGGGTTCCACGAGCGCATGGCCCGGTTCGGGCTGTCGCTGATCCTCGGTGGCGCCTTTGGCAACCTCATCGATCGGGCATTCATCGGCCACGTCGTCGATTTCGTGGACGTGTACTGGAGCAACTCACATTTCTGGGCGTTCAACGTTGCGGATGCGGCGATCACAGTCGGCGCGATTCTGGTCCTCCTCGACATGATCGGCCTCGGACGGCACCATGTATCCCATCCTGTTTGAGATCCGGGGCTTCCCGGTCTACACCTACGGCGTGCTGCTGGCCGCCGCCTATCTGCTGGGCCTGCAGTTCGCGCTGATGCGCGCCAAGGCGCGTGGCCTCGATGCGAACCGGGTCATGGATCTCGGTATCTGGATCATCGTCAGCGCGCTGATCGGCGCCAAGCTGCTGCTGCTGGCCGTCGAATGGGACATCTACCGGCGGAACCCGGCAGAGCTCATGACGCTGGTACGCTCGGGTGGCGTCTTCTACGGGGGACTGATCCTCGCCGTCCTGGTGGCGTTCTGGTACATGTGGCGACATCGGCTGCCGCTCTGGTCGGTCTCCGATGTCTTCGCGCCCGGCATCGCGCTCGGCCACGTCATCGGCCGCATGGGCTGTTTCTTCGCCGGCTGTTGCTTCGGCAGGGAGACCACCGTGCCGTGGGCGATCACCTTCACCAGCGAGTACGCCAGCCGCAACGTCGGCACGCCGATCAACCGGCCGCTGCATCCGACCCAGTTGTACGAGGCGGGCGCCGAGCTCCTGATTCTTGCCATCCTGCTCGCCACCGAGCGCAGAGGACGTCCGTACCCGGGCCGTACCTTCTGGGGTTACATGCTGCTGTACGGGATCTCCCGCTTCGTCATCGAGTTCTACCGCGGCGACATCCGGGGGACGATCGGCATGTTCTCGACGTCCCAGTTCGTCTCGATGCTGATCGTGCCGATCAGCATCGTCATGTTGATCCTGCTGGCGCGGCGGCCTCAACCGGCCCCGCACGCCGCCGCCGCGCGCCGCGCCGCCTAGTCCATGGACGAGTCTGATCCGCTGGTCGTCGATGAGGAGCAGGACGGGCTCCGGCTCGATCAATTCCTGACCTCGGTCCTGGCCGGCCAGTCGCGGTCGCAGATCCAGCGGCTGATCAAGGAGGGCAGGGTCACGGCCGCCTCCGGCGAGGCGATCCGCTCGAGCACCCAGGTCCGTGAGGGGGACAGCTTCATCGTGAACGTCCCCGAGCTGCGCGCGGCCGCTCCCCGACCTGAAGCGCTCCCCTTGCGCATCGTCTACGAGGATCCCGACGTGGTCGTCCTCGACAAGCCTGCCGGCATGGTGGTGCATCCGGGAGCCGGCCACCAAGGGGGGACGATCGTCAACGCGCTGCTGCACCACGTCAAGGATCTGAGCGGCATCGGCGGCGAGGCGCGCCCGGGAATCGTGCACCGGCTCGATCGCGGCACCTCGGGGCTGATGGTCGTCGCCAAGCACGATCGGGCACACCAGGAGCTGGCCCGCCAGTTTCACGATCGCGAGGTCGAGAAGGAATACATGGCGCTCGTCTGGGGCGACGTCCAGGCCGGCCGCCGGATCGATGCGCCGATCGGGCGCGATCCGAACGACCGGCAGAAGATGTCGACCCGCGCCAGGCGGGCGCGCAGCGCGGTCACCCGGGTCACCTTCGCGCGGCATTTCAAGGGGGCGACCTTCATCAAGGTGGCGATCGCCACCGGCCGCACCCATCAGATCCGGGTCCATCTCAGCGCCATCGGGCATCCGATCGTCGGCGACCAGACCTACGGCGGCGTTCATCGCCGGGTTGGCGACAATCTCCGATCGGTGCTGCGGCTCGAGCGGCCGTTCCTCCATGCCTGCCGGCTCTCGTTCACGCACCCGGTCGACGGCCGCCGGGTCGATTTCGATTCGCCACTGCCTCCGGAGCTCGAAGCGGTGATTGATGACATCACGGAGAGAGAAGAGACTGATGGGTGATCCCGAGCGTCTTTCGACCGAGCGCATCTTCGACGGCAAGGTGTTCGAGGTCGATCGCGATCGCGTCCGCCTGCCGAACGGCCGCGAGGTGACGGTGGATGTCATCCGGCATCCGGCGTCCGCGGTGATCGTGCCCGTGCCAGAGCCGGGGAAGGTGATCCTGATCCGGCAGTATCGCTACGCCATCAATCGATGGCTGTGGGAGTGCCCGGCCGGAAGTGTGGACGAGGGAGAAACCCCCGAGCAGGCGGCGCGGCGCGAGTGCCATGAAGAGATCGGGCAGGTGCCGGACACCGTCGTGCGGCTGGGCGCGATGTTTCCGACCCCCGGCTATTGCGACGAGGAGATGTTCTTCTTCCGTGCTTCCGGCCTCAGCGTGCCGGAGGAAGCGGCGGAGCTCGACGAGGACGAAGACATCGAGGTCCGGGTGTTCGCCTTGAAGGACGCGCGGGAAATGGTCCGCCGCGGCGAGATTGCCGACATGAAGACGGTCATCGCACTTTCGTACCTCTGATCCTCGAGACGACGGAGGGCGATCGAGGTACCGGATCTCAAAAACGGAGCAACGGAGGCAACGAAGAGAACGGAACAGAAAAATATTGTTTTTCTTTCCGATTCCTCCGTTTTCTCCGTTGCTCCGTTTTGAGATCCGGTACCTCCGTGGCCTCCCAGCGCGTCTCTGTCAAGGCGAGGGGCGAAGGTGCCCGCCCTACTGCACCGCTTCCTGAATTTCCTCGTCGAGCGTCAGGCCGGTATGGGTTTGCGCGGAGCTCGGGGTCAGCGCGATCTTCAGGACTTCTTCGATGTGCGAGACGTAGCGAATCGTCAGCTCGCTGCGGAGCTCCTCGGTCAGATCCTCTTTGATGTTCTTCTCGTTCTGACGCGGGAGAATCACGTCACGAATGCCGTGGCGCCTGGCGGCCAGCACCTTTTCCTTGATACCCCCGACCGGCAGCACCCGGCCGGACAGCGTGATTTCACCGGTCATCGCCAGATCCCCGCGGACGGGCCGGCGGGTGAGCTCCGAGGCCAGGGCCGTGACCATCGTCACTCCGGCTGACGGGCCGTCCTTCGGAATGGCGCCGGACGGCACGTGCAGGTGGATCTCCGAATCCTTGTAGAAGTTGGGATCGACACTGTAGCGCGGCGCGTGCGCTCTGAACCACGACAGCGCGGTGCGCGCGGATTCCTTCATCACATCGCCGAGGTGTCCGGTCAGGGTCAGCGTCCCGGCGCCATGCATGCGCGACGCTTCGACGAACAGCACTTCCCCGCCCGCCGGGGTCCACGCCAGACCGACCGCGACGCCGGGATCCTTGGTCCGGTTCTCGATCTCCTCGTCCAGGAACGACGGCGCGCCCAGCATCTCGATGACCACGTCCGGCGTGATGACGACGCGGGTTTCGTCGCCTTCGGCGCGGCGCCGGGCCACCTTGCGGCAGAGCGCCCCGATCTCGCGCTCGAGATTGCGTACGCCGGCCTCACGGGTGTAGCCGCGGATCACGTTCCGAATCGCCGCGTCCTGGAACTCGGCGTGGTCGGCGGTCAGGCCGTGGTTGACGACCTGTTTGGCGATCAGGTGCTCGGTCGCGATCTTGAGCTTCTCTTCCTCGGTGTAGCCGGCAAGCTCCAGCACCTCCATCCGATCGCGAAGCGCCGGAGGAATCGGATCGAGCACGTTGGCGGTGGTGAGGAACAGCACCTCTGACAGGTCGAACGGCACGTCCAGGTAGTGGTCGCGGAACGAGTTGTTCTGCTCGGGATCGAGCACCTCGAGCAGCGCGGAGGCCGGGTCGCCGCGAAAGTCGGATCCCAGCTTGTCGATCTCGTCGAGGATGAAGACCGGGTTCTTCGACTCGGCGCGGCGAAGCCCCTGGACGACCTGGCCGGGCAGGGCGCCGATGTAGGTGCGGCGATGCCCGCGGATTTCCGCCTCGTCTCTCATGCCGCCGAGCGAGACCCGGACGAACTTGCGTCCCAATGAATTGGCGATCGACTTCGCCAGCGAGGTCTTCCCCACGCCCGGCGGGCCGAGAAAGCAGAGGATCGGCCCTTTGACGTCCGGATTCAGCTTCCGGACCGCCAGAAATTCGATCACCCGGTCCTTGACCTTCTCCAGACCGGAGTGATCGGCGTCGAGGACATCCTTGGTCCGCTTGAGGTCGATGGAGTCCTCGGTGCGCTTCGCCCACGGCAGCGCCACCAGCCAATCGAGGTAGGTGCGCGACACGGTGTATTCCGCGGCCGCGACCGGCATCTTCGACAGCCGATCGAGCTCGCGCAGCGCTTCCTTCTTGACCGGATCGGGCATGCCGATCGCTTCGATCTTGCTGCGCAGCTCTTCGATTTCCTTGGCCTGTTCGTCCCCTTCCCCGAGCTCCTTCTGAATCGCCTTGAGCTGCTCGCGGAGGAAGTACTCGCGCTGGTTCTTGCCAACCTCGGACTGGACCTGCGACTGGATCTTCGATCCGAGCTCGAGCACCTCGAGCTCCTTGATCAACAGCCGGTTGAGCGCATCCATCCTGGCCCTGATGTCGAGCGTGGCGAGGATCTCCTGCTTGATCGCGGTGCCGATGGTGGCGAGGCTCGAGGCGATGAAATCGGCGAGCTTCCCCGGGTCGGTGATATTGGCGGCCAGCGCCTGCAGATCGTCGGACAGCAGCGGCGACAGCGAGACGACCTGCTGGAAATTGCTCTTGATGTTGCGCTGGAGGGCGTCGATCTCGAGGTGATCCTCGTCGCGCAACTGCTCGTCGGCGAGGGTCACCGCCGCCTTCAGATACGGCCGGGTCTGGGTGATCCGATCGAGGCTGATGCGGGCCAGGCCCTGGACGATCAGCCGCAGGCTGCCGTCCGGCAGCTTGAACATCTTGTGGACGTGGGTCGCGGTACCGATTGGATAGAGGTCGTCCTGCGCCGGCTCCTCGACCGACGCCTCACGTTGCGTGAACACGCCGATCATCCGGCCGGAAGTGGTCGCCTCGTCTATCAGGCGGACCGAGGCTTCCCGCGCCACGGCGAGCGGCATGAATGAGTTGGGGAACAACACCGTGTCGCGCAGCGGCAACACCGGCAGCTCCGCGGGAATCACCAGCGGGCGATCCCCTACCGAACCATCGTCTACGACGATCGGCTCGTCCTGATCGCTCATGAGCGATCCTCCTCGAGTGGCGGCCGGGCAGGCTGCCGATTTTCAGTTGTTGGGGGAGGACCGCAGGCCCCGTCCCCCCGGGGGCGCGGTGCCCCCGGTTCGAGCCTGCGAAATGTAGCACGCCTGCGGCATGTCGACGACGACAGACCGCCGCGTGAGGACGCGGCCGGGCCGGAGAACGGCCCGGCCCCTGCGTCAGCCCTGCATATCCATGAAGAGCGCGGCGGAGCCACGGCGTTGCAGATTCCGCTCGCGCTGCTGCGCGACTTCGCGGGCCTCCTCGCAGTCCTTGCAGCGGACCGCGAACGGCAGCGCACGCAGGCGGCGCTCGGAGATTTCCTCGCCGCACTCGAAGCAATAGCCGAACGTGCCTTCGTCGAGACGGCGGAGCGCCTCTTCGATCTTGGAGAGGGTTTCCGCCTTCATCTGGATCAGCGCGAACTCGATATCGTCCTGAATGTCCGCTTCAGACGACTCGGCCGCGTCGAGCACGCCGTGCGTCGCGCTATTGGCGTCCCCGCTGCGCACGTCGCGGATCTTCTCGTGGACCGCGCTCATGATCTCCCGGCGCCGTTCCTCGAGAATGCTCTTCAGCTCCGCATACCGGTCCCGATTCATCTCACCCCGTGGCGTTTTTTTGACGCTCATATGATTGCTCCTTCTCTCTCCGCCGGCCCGCGAAATGAAGTCGTAGGCCGTTATGCAATGGATTTGCCAGCCAAGAAATCCTGTCAGTCTATACCAGATGTGGTGTCCGCCGGAAGAGGGGACAAGAATCCCGTTTGCCGGGGATGAGGGAGGTGAGGTGACGAACGGACTGGACGGCCGGCGTTACGCCCCTCGCTCGCGGCAGCGGCTTCGAGGTATCTGGTTATGGCTCAAAGCTTTACAACACAAGTCTCCAACCTGACTGGCGCCTGGCGACGCGAATGATGTCCGTTTAGACGCCGGAACCCCCCGCGGCGGTTCGGTCCAAACCGGCGTTGGCTGTGTATAAAATTACAGATGTGTCCGGTCCGTCGCCAATCGTGAGCATGCGGGTCCCGCGATTGGACAACCGCAGGACCCGCCTGCCTACTGCAGGAACCGCTTGCCGACGGAGCTGTTCGGCACGATGCCTCGTTCGATCAGCCGCTGGCTGTCGCGTGTGCTTCCGGTACGGAGCCATTTTTCATAGAGCCGCAGCACATCATTATTCGACGCCAGCGCGGTGCGCTCGCTGACGTCTGCCAGCACGTCGCTGAATCCGACGAACTTGCGCGACAGCTCGCCGAACACTTCGCGAAACGCGTCCTCCGCACGGCTCAGCGAGCCGTAGGCATAGGCCCCCATCGCGACGTAGTAATCGATGTCCAGGTGCCGGCGCATCAGGCTGTCGGAGAAGAAACCCGCAGTGAACAGCGAAAAATCCCCGAGGCTGCGGAGGCGGGCGCGCTGCTCGCTGCCGCCGGTCTGCATCGCGCGGGCGAGCCGGACCGCCAACGGCTCACCGTGGTCGGCGTGGGCCGCGGCATCGAGGCGGACATACTGACAGAGCAGGTTGACCAGGTAGTACTCCGTCAGATTCCCTGCTTGCAGGTGCTGGCGCGCGAGCGCCGACTCCACCGCCTCCTTGAAGTACTCGGTGGGAGTCTGCTCGCGCAGGACGGCGTCGGCATGGCGTTCCATGGGGTCCTCCTCCGCAGCGCCGGAACGGTTCGGCTGCTGCGGCCCAGTGCAACTCCCATTCCTGTATGGAACAGCCCCAAATCCGGCACAATTCGGGCGTGGCCGTCCTACTTCCGTGTCGGCGTGACCTCTGACAGCTCACATTTGTGTGGGTGGTTGGGTCACCCCGGCCAGCAGTGTATAATCTGACGTTTGTGCCGACTGCTCGCCGCCGCGCCGGGCGAGGGCGGCCGAGAAAACTCCCCGGCGCTTCCGAGCACCAGACAAGTAAGCCAATGGCAAAACGTTGTGAACTCTGCGGCAAAGGACCCGTCGTGGGACGGAACATCAGTCACGCGCATAACGTGACCCCTCGGCGGTTCGAGCCGAACCTGCAGCGGGTGCGCGCGCTGGTCAACGGCGGCATTCAGCGGCTGCGCGTCTGCACGCGCTGCCTCCGCTCGGGCAAGGTCGTCAAGGCGGCCTAAGTCTCCGATGCGCGAGGCCGTTTCCACAGCGGCGGCCCCTGCCGCCATCGGTCCCTACTCGCAGGCGATCCGGGCCGGCTCGCTCATCTTCGTCTCCGGCCAGATCCCGCTCGACCCGGTGTCCGGCACGATGGTCGACGGCGACATCGCAACCCAGACCCATCGCGTCTTCCGTAACCTGACCGGCATCCTCGAAGCCGCCGGCAGCTCGCTCGACCGGGTGGTCCGCGCCACGGTGTTCCTGGCCGACATGAACGACTTCGCGGCGATGAACGAGGTCTACGGCAGCTACTTCAGCTCGCCCGCGCCGGCGAGGTCGACGATTCAAGCCGCTCGCCTCCCCAAAGACGCTCGCGTGGAAATCGATGTGATCGCCGAAGTGGGCTAGTGCCTTCGGCAAAACCCCAAGCTCCAAATCCCAAATCCCAACCACTCCCAAATCCCAACATCCAACGAAATCCCAACACCAAATCCCAATCGTGCGTTGAAATTCACCGTTGGGATATGAGAGTTGGGATTTTGCGTTTGGGATTTGGCGGCTGGGAGTGATTGGGATTTGGAGCTTGGAGCTTGGAGCTTGGGATTTGACGAAGAGCGCTCAATTCGCTGCGCGCTCTACCCCGATAACCCCTTCGACGCTGCGCAGCGACTTGATCACCTTCTGCAGGTGCTTCACGTCGCTGATCTCCACCGTCATGTCGATGCGTCCCTGAGACTCGGTGGTGGTGGCTTCGACGTTCCTGATGTTGGTGTTGATCCCGGCGATCTTCGTGGTGACGTCGGCGAGCACGCCCTTGCGATCTTCGACCTGGATGCTCAGCCGGACCGTGTACGGTGAGGCGTCCGACCCCTTGTCCCACTCGACGTCGATCCGCCGCTCCGGGTCATACAGCAGGTTCAGCACGTTCGAGCAGCTCGCCGAGTGGACCGACACCCCTTTGCCGCGGGTGATGTAGCCGACAATCTTCTCGCCGCGGATCGGATTGCAGCAGCGGGCGCGGAACACCATGATGTCGTCGATGCCCCGGACCTTGATCTTCTCCTCGCCGGTGCCGAGCACGCGCTTGACCACCGAGCTCAGGGTGCTTTCCGGCGCTTCCTTGAGCTGGTCCTGCGGAACCAGCTTGGCCAGCACCGCCTTCGCCGACAGCTTGCCATAGGCCAGCGCGGTGAACAGCTCGTCGGCTTTCTGGAAGCCGCCTTCGACCAGCACCGCCGCGAAGCGCTCGCCTTCGGTCAGGGTCTTCACGTTCAGGCCGAACCGGCGCGCCTCCTTGTCGAACAGCTTGCGTCCCAGTTCGAGGCTGCGGATCTTCTCTTCGGCGTGGATGTAGTGCTTGATCTTGTTGCGGGCGCGGGAGGTGGTGACGAAATTCAGCCAGTCCCGGCTCGGCTTGTGGCCGGCGGTCGTCACGATTTCGACGATGTCGCCGTTCCGCAGCCGGGTGCGCAGCGGCACCATCTTGCCGTTGACACGCGCCCCGACACACTGATGGCCGACGTCGGTGTGAATCGAGTAGGCGAAATCCACCGGGGTGGCGTCCCGCGGCAGCGCCTTCACCTCCCCCTTCGGCGTGAAGATGTAGACCTCCTCCGGATAGAGGTCAATCTTGAGGTTCTGCAGGAACTCCTGCGGATCGCGGACCTCCTGCTGCCACTCGAGCAGCTGCCGCAGCCACAGGAAATATTGCTCGTCCCGGTTCGCACCGATCCGTCCTTCCTTGTACTTCCAGTGCGCGGCGATGCCTTCCTCGGCGATCCGGTGCATCTCGGCGGTGCGGATCTGCACCTCGAACGGAAACCCCCGCTCGCTCACCACCGAGGTATGCAGCGACTGGTAGCCGTTCGGCCGCGGCATCGCGATGAAGTCCTTGATGCGGCCCGGCACCGGCGCCCACGTCTGATGGATGATGCCGAGCGCCGCGTAGCAGTCGCGCACCGAGCCGGTCACGATCCGCAGCGCCACGAGATCGTAGACCTGCTCGAGATCGATCTTCTGCCGCCGCAGCTTCTGATGGATGCTGAACAGCCGCTTGATCCGCCCGTCGATGTGGATCACCGGCACCTGGGCCTCGTCCAGCTTGGCGGTGATGTTCTTCCGCAGCTCCTCGATCATCCCTTCCGTGACCCGCCGCCGCGCTTCGACCCGCTGCCGCAGCGACTCGTAGGGCTGCGGCTCGAGGTACTTGAACGACAGCTCCTCGAGCTCGTTCTTCACCTTGCTCATCCCGAGCCGGTTGGCAATCGGCGCGTAGATGTCGCGGGTCTCCTGCGCGATCGTGATCCGGCGCTCCTCGGGCAGATGGTGCAGCGTCCGCATGTTGTGCAGCCGATCCGCCAGCTTCACCAGAATCACCCGGATGTCGTCGACCATCGCCAGCAGCATCTTGCGGAAATTCTCCGCCTGCCGCTCTTCGCGCGAGGAGAATTGAATCGATCCGAGCTTGGTCACCCCCTCCACCACGTGCGCGATGTCGGTGCCGAACAGCTCGCGGATCCGCTCGATCGGGGTCTGGGTGTCCTCGACGATGTCGTGCAGCAGGCCCGAGGCGATCGCCACCACGTCGAGCTTCATGTCGGCCAGCAGGTCGGCGACCTCGAGCGGATGCACCAGGTACGGCTCTCCCGAATGGCGCACCTGCCCCTTGTGCTCGAAGGCGGAAAAGACATACGCCCGCCTCAGCAGGTCGGTGTCGGCGTCCGGATTGCTGGCCCGGACTTTTTCGACGAGGTCCTCGAACCGGATCATGTAAATCGGTGTCTAACGGTCGACGGGGTGACGGGACGGCAAGGGGGACAAGCCACGTTTGTCCCCCCTTATTGACGGCGCGATTTTTGGTTCACTATACTGACGCGGTTCAGGCTGGTAGGCCTCCGCGTTCGTGCCTGCACCATTCTAATACCCACTTTTCGGCGGGCACGTGGATGTCCGCGCCTCGAGGGAGAACATGAAGACCCGCTATTCGGACGGCGTCGCTGGCGCTTGCAGTGCTCGCAGTCGGGCTCAGTGCCGCCACCGCCGGCTGTGGCAAGTATTCGATCCGGAATCTGAAGGCCATGAAGGCCTTCAAGGAAGCCAACGACCATTACCGCGGCCAGCGCTGGCGGGAGGCCGCCGAGCGTTACGAAGCGGTCATCGCCGCCGAGCCCAACACCGAAGCCGCGCCCGATTTCCTCGCCTCCTATTTCTTCCTCGGCAATAGCTACGACAACCTCTGGAAGCCGGCCCGCAAAGGGGAGCCGGAAAACGACGCCTACATGACCAAGGCGATCGAGAACTACACCAAAGCCGCGGAGCTCTCCAAGGACCCGCTCATCAGGCGCCGCGGCATGGAATACATCGTCGCCGCGTATGCGCCCGACAAGCTCAACGACCCCGCCCAGGCCGAGCCGGTCATTCAGAAGATGATCGCCGCGGATCCGAGCGATCCGGCTGCCTATTTCCAGCTGATGAAGATTTACGAGGACGCCGGCCGCTACGAGGAGGCCGAGCAGGCCCTGCTCAAGGGACGGGACGCCAAGCCGAACGACCCCGTGGTCTGGAACAGCATCGCGGCCTACTACAACCGTCAGGGAGAGTTCGACAAGACGATGGAGGCCTTCGGCAAGGCCGCCGAGCTCGAACCGAACAATCCGCAGGGCTACCACCAGATCGGCGCCTACTATCAGGACAAGGTCCAGAAGGACTTCCGGCTCACCCCGGCGCAGAAGAAGGACTACGTCATGAAGGGGCTGGCCGCCGAAGACAAGGCGATCCAGCTCAACCCGAACTACATGGAGGCCCTGCTCTGGAAGAACATCCTCCTCCGCCAGCAGGCGAACCTCGAAACCGACGCGGCGAAGCAGAAGGAGCTGATCCAGCAGGCGGACCAGCTCCGCAACAAGGCCATGGAGATTCAGAAGGGCGGCGGCTCAGCAGCCGCTGCGGCCAAGGCGGCCACCGGCAAGTAATCGGCTGAGTCAGCGAGAGAAGTTCGCAGGCCGGGCGCCTTTCCGGGCGCCCGGCCTTCTCTTTGTACTCGCGCCGTCAACCAGCTGTGCGCGAGGAGCTCGGCTTGGGAGTTGGGAGTTTTCCGCCGTACAAACAGAAGGGCGGCGCCCGAAATGGGCGCCGCCCTTCATAGCTCAACCCGGCCCTAGTTGCTCGAATCGCCCTTGCGCATGCCTTCCGTGACGATGCCGACCTTCTCGACGCCGGCGCCTTTGGCCGCGTCGATGACCGCGATGATCTCGGCGTAGCGAAGGCTCCCATCGCCGATCAGGAACAGCGTCTTTTCCTTGCGGGTCTCGAAGGTGCCGCGGAGGAACTCCTGCAGCGCGCCGATGGCGATGACCTGCTTGTTCACCGAGATCGAGCGATCCGCGGCGATGTCGAGGACGATCTGGTTGGGGTCGACCGTCTGGGTCGCCGACTTGGTTTCGAGCGGGAGGTTCACATCCACGCCCTTCTGCGTCAGCGGCAGGGCCGCCATGAAGATGATCAGCAGCACGAGCAGCACGTCAATCAGCGGCGTGACGTTCATGTCCGCACTGGCGTGCGGCATCTCGCCGGTGACGACGCGCTCGGCGCCGAAGTGCTTGTGGGCGTGCTTCATTACTTGCCTCCTGCCGTTGCCCCGGGCTTGGACCTTTTCTCAGTGATCAGCCCGATATCCTCGATCCCCACTTTCCGCAGGTCGTCCATCGCGGTCATGATCGCCGAGTAACTGGCGTCCTGGTCTCCCTTGATGAGGACGATCCGCTCGCTCTTGTCCTCCAGTTTGGTCTTGACCCGCTCGGCCATGAGGTTCCGCTCGATCTCCAATCCGTCGACGTAAAAACGGTTCTTCGAGTCGACGGCGACGACGGTCTGATCCTGGGTTTCAGGCTTGTCGACCGTGTTGTCGGCAACCGGGAGCGTGACCGGCACGCCCTTCTGCAACATCGGCGCGATCAACATCATGATGATCAGCAGCACGAGCATGACGTCGACGAGCGGCGTCACGTTGATGTCGGACTTTGGGCCGCCTTTTGCGCCGCCTACATCCATTGACATGGGTGGTACTCCGTTTTGATTAACGCTCGGTCTGCCAGTGCCGCTGCCACGTCGAGGCCGGCGGTGCTCTCAGCGTACGTCCGAAAGCGGCCGCCGGCAACCCGAATGGCGTGATTACGCCGTCTTCTTGATGAAATAGTCGACGAGCTCGGAGGACGAGTTGTCCATCTCGACGTTGAAGTACTCGATCCGGCCGGTGAGGTAGTTGTAGAACCAGACCGCCGGGATGGCGACGACCAGCCCGAGTGCGGTTTCGACCAGCGCTTCCGAGATACCGGCCGAGACCGCGCCGAGACCGCCCGATCCGGTGGCGGCGATGCCCTGGAAGGCCGTGATGATGCCGACGACCGTGCCGAGCAGTCCGACGAACGGCGCGGTGGCGCCGATGGTGGCCAGCGACGAGACCCCTTTCTTGAGGTCGTTCGCGGTCAGGGCCGTGGCGCGCTGGATGGCGCGGCGGACGGTGTCGACCAGGTCCTCGCGGCTCAGATTGGCGCCGCTTTCCTGCTGGAACTGATATTCCTGCAACCCGGCGAGCACGACCTTCGCGAGGTGGCTGTAGCGGTAGTTCTTGGACGACGAAATCGCAATGGCGTCCTTGAGCCGGCCTTCCTTGAGATGCTTGGCGACCTGCGGGGCATACAGCTTCGACTGCTTGCGCGCCTGTGTGAACGTATAGATCCGTTCAATGGCAACGCCGAACGAGATCATCGACATGATGACCAGAATCACCGCGATGCCCTTCGCGATATAGCCCATCTCGTTCCACATGTGCATCAAGTCCATTGCGCCACTCCTCCGGTTCTGGATCAGTCCAGATGAATTCAGCGTTTCAAACGCGCTTTTCTAAACGTACCAGGGCGGGGCTCACGCCCCGCCTTATAACCCGTGAAAGCCCGGCACGCCGACCGGCCGTCACTGCAGCGTGAAGTTCACCGTGACCGTCATGATGACCGGCACGGGGACGCCGTTGAGCAGCGTCGGCGTGAACTGCCACTGTTTGACTGCGTCGAGCGCCGCCTGGTCGAGCAGCGGAATCGACCGCAGAACTTTGGCGTCCTTGACCCGGCCGTCGGGGCCGATGGTCGCCTCGATGATGACGACGCCCTGCACCCGCGCGGACTGGGCGATCGGCGGATAGACGGGATTGACGTTGCGCGTCTTGGTGGGCGCCTTGATGTTGCCACCGACCCGGACCGGCGCGCTTGGCGGAGGCGGAGGCGGAGGCGGGGCCGAGGGCAGCCCGCCGACCACACCACCAATGGTGCCCCCAGGGATACCACCTTCGACGCCCCCGGGCACGCCCTCACTGACGCCGGTCGCCGGAGCCGGCACCTCGGCGATGATCTCCTTCGGGGCTTCGGTCGGAGCGGCGTTGGGATTGGTGACGGGGGTCGGGGTCACCTTGGGTGGCGCCGTCGCCGGGGCCGGCGGCGGCGGGGGTGGCGGAGGCGGCGGGGGCGCCGCGAACGCCATCATCGTGTCGGGCGTCGGCAGCACGTCCGCGGCCATCAGCGGAATGATGATGACGGCCCCGAACAGCACCACGTGCGCCAGGATCGATAAAGGCACCGTGTACCAGGCCTGCGATCCGACCTTGATCGACGGATCGACTACGTCGCCGAACATCTCACGCGGCACAGCTCAGCCCTCCCTGCATCTCAAATCGCTTACTTGTGCGGAGATCCAGCACGGTGCAAGAACGCGAATTATAGTCAGACCGAAAAAGCAGTGTCAACGAACGTCCCATGCGCTAATAGACACCGGAATCGCCCGAATGGTCCGCAGGGGTCTGTCACACATTCTCTGCTCTCAGGTTGACTTCAGGCCGCCTCACGCACGATTCGCATCGCGTAAAACGACCGCCACACGAACACCACCGATCCGACGAAAAACAGCGCGGACAGCAGCAAACCGGTCCGCGTGCCGTATTGCTCTGCAAGCTGCACGCCTAACTCGACCGCCAGCAGCCCGAACAGCGTCGTGAACTTGATCACCGGGTTCATCGCGACAGACGAGGTGTCTTTGAACGGGTCGCCTACGGTATCACCAACCACCGTCGCGGCATGCAGCGGCGAGCCTTTTTCCTTCAGCTCGACCTCGACGATTTTCTTGGCATTGTCCCAGGCCCCGCCGGCATTCGCCATGAAGATGGCCTGATACAACCCGAACATCGCGATCGAGATCAGGTAGCCGACGAAGAAGTACGGCTCGAGGAACGCGAAGGACAGGGTGGCGAAGAAGACCCCGAGGAAGATGTTGAACATCCCCTTCTGCGCGTATTGCGTGCAGATCTCCACGACTTTCTTGCTGTCGGCCACCGAGGCCTTCTCGACCCCATCCAGCTTGATATTGGCCTTGATGAACTCGACCGCCCGGTAGGCGCCGGTGGTCACCGCCTGGGTCGACGCGCCGGTGAACCAGTAGATCATCGCGCCGCCGGTGATCAGGCCGAGCAGGAAGGGCGGGTGCAGCACCGAGAGCTTGTCGAGATTCTGGGTCAGGCCGTGGGTCAGCAGCACGATGATCGAGAAGATCATCGTGGTCGATCCGACCACCGCGGTCCCGATCAGCACCGGCTTGGCGGTCGCCTTGAACGTGTTGCCGGCGCCGTCGTTCTCCTCGAGCAGGTGCTTGGCACGCTCGAAGTTCACGTCGAAGCCGTAGTCCCTCTTGAGCTCCTGCTTGATGTTGGGGATCCCTTCGATCACCGACAGCTCGAACACCGACTGCGCGTTGTCGGTGACCGGCCCGTAGGAATCGACCGCGATCGTCACCGGCCCCATCCCGAGGAACCCGAACGCCACCAGGCCGAACGCAAAGACCGCCGGCGCGATCATCAAGCTGCCCAGGCCCTGGGTGCTGACCCCGTAGGCAATCGCCATCAGCGCCACGATGCTGAGCCCCAGCCAGTAGGCCGAGAAGTTTCCGGCGACGAATCCCGACAGGATGTTGAGCGAAGCGCCTCCCTCGCGCGAGGAGATCACCACCTCGCGGACGTGGGCCGACTCGGTCGAGGTGAAGACCTTCACCAGCTCCGGAATGATGGCGCCCGCCAGGGTGCCGCACGTGATGATGGTCGACAGCTTCCACCACAACGACCCGTCGCCGCCAATCGCGGGAATCAACAGGTACGAGACCACGTAGGTCGCCACCACCGAGACGACCGAGGTCAGCCAGACCAGCCGGGTCAGCGGCACCTCGAAGTTCATCGTCGTGGCCGTGCCGAAGCTGGCCTTGGCCCACACCTCGTTCAGCAGATACGAGGCGCCGCTGGCGATCACCATCATCACGCGCATGACGAAGATCCAGACCAGCAGCTGCACCTGCACCGTGGTGTCCGCGACCGCCAGCAGGATGAACGAGATCAGCGCCACGCCGGTGACGCCGTAGGTCTCGAAGCCGTCGGCGCTCGGACCGACCGAGTCGCCGGCGTTGTCCCCGGTGCAGTCGGCGATGACCCCCGGATTCCGCGCGTCGTCTTCCTTGATGTTGAAGACGATCTTCATCAGGTCCGAGCCGATGTCGGCAATCTTGGTGAAGATGCCGCCGGCGATGCGCAGCACCGAGGCGCCCAGCGACTCGCCGATGGCGAAACCGATGAAGCAGGAGCCGGCGTAGTCGCCGGGAATGAACAGCAGGATGCACAGCATCAGGAACAGCTCGACGCTGATCAGCAGCATGCCGATGCTCATGCCCGCGCTCAGCGGAATGGCATAAATCGGAAACGGCTGGCCGCGCAGCCCGGCGAACGCCGCCCGCGAGTTGGCGAAGGTGTTGACCCGGATGCCGAACCAGGCCACGCCGTAGCTGCCGGCGATGCCGATCAGGCTGAAGAGCAGGATGACCGCGACCTTGAACGCCGGGAAGTGCTGCAGCACCCCGAAGTAGAAGACCATGATCACGCCGATGAACAGCTCGAGGATCAGGATGAACTTGCCCTGGGTGATCAGGTAGGTCTTGCAGGTTTCGTAAATCAGCTCGGAGATCTCGTGCATCGAGCGGTGCACCGGCAGGTTCCGCAGCTGTACGAAGATCACCAGCCCGAACAGGAGACCGAGCAGGCAGACGCCCAGGCCCGCCATGAGCAACGTGCGGCCGTTCACGCCCTGGAACGTCACCTGACCGAGGTCGGGGAGAATCAGGTTCGCTTCGCCTCCGCCCTGCTGTGCCGCGGCCGGCACGGGCGCCTGGGCCACGAGCGATGCGGCGGCGGGCATCAACAACAACGCAACGAGCAGCAGTGCCGGGCAAGCGCTACACGAACGGAACATTTGCAGCATGTGTCTCCTCGAAACGCCTTGGCAAAATCCACGGATCGTACCATAGCGGTGGATCGACTCAAATCCCAAGCTCCAAGCTCCAAATCCCAACCACTCCCAACTGCCAAATCCCAAGGAAATCCCAAGCGCCAGATCCCAACACTCTTGGGGAGTGCGGGTTGGGAGTTCCCTTTGGGATTTGGCAGTTGGGAGTGGTTGGGATTTGGGATTTGGAGCTTGGGATTTGATCTAGACCCGGAAATCAGCCACGCGATCAGCCCCGTGCCGGGCGCGGACCCGGCTCGACAGCGCGACGCCGCCGGTCAGAAAAATCCGGATCGCCTGTTCAACGGTGATGTCGGGAAACGAGGCCTTGTCCCTCGGACAGATGATCACGTCGCCAAGATAGAGATGGTTGGTCGGCACGTAGACCGCGATCAGCGGCTCCGGTCCCAGCCCGCGATCGACGGTGAACTCCTTGGTCAGGAACCCCAGCATGAACCCGCGGGCGCTGTCCTCGACCAGCACCACGCGCTTGAAACCGTATTCGTTGTCCGGCGAGAAGGCGACTACAAGCTGCTTTACCGGCGAATAGATGGTCCGGAACACCGGCACCCGCAGCAGGTAGGCCTCGGTTCGCTGGAGGACCCGCCTGCCCAGCACGTTGGTGGCCAATACACCCACCAGGAACACAATCAGCGCGGTGGTCAGGATGCCGAGGCCGGGGATGTGCAGCGGCGTACCGGGGTCGGCACTGAGGCGCTGGAGCCACGAGTCGTAGAAGGGGCCGACGAAGCCGTCGACGAGGCGGAAGATCCAGACGAACGCGGCGACGCTGATGACGAGCGGCACCGTGACGAAGAACCCGGCGATGAACGTGCGCCGCAACCATTGCATGAGGGCGCCTTACAACGCCTGAGCGGCCAGCGCCATCAGCATCAGCACCCCGGCGGCTATCCGATACCACGCGAATGGCACGAACCCCACGCGCCGGACGACGCCGAGGAACGGCTTGACCACCAGCAACGCCGCGATGAACGCCATCACGAACCCGACGGCGATCTCCATCACCCGCTCCGGTCCGAGGCTGTGACGGGCCTCGAGCATGTCGTGCACGAACGCCGCCGTCATCGTTGGCATCGCCAGGAAAAACGAGAATTCGGCCGCGGCAGGACGATCGAGCCGCAGCACCATGGCGCCGACGATGGTGGCGCCGGATCGCGACACCCCGGGAATCATCGCCAGCACCTGGCAGGCGCCAATCCCAAGCGCCCGCGCCAGCGACGTGTGATCGGCGTTGCGCACGACCGGTTCTGGACGATACCGCTCGACGATGAGCATCACGATGCCGCCGACAATGAACGACCACGCGATCACCGCCGGCGTCGTGTACAGCACGCGTTTCACGTAGCCCGCGAACAGGGTGCCGGCCACGACAGCCGGCAGGAACGCGACGAAGAGCATCAGCGCGAAATGCCGCGCCTCGGGATCCGACGGCAATCCGGCGACGACACGAACGATCTTGGTGCGATAGAGCCACATCACCGCGAAAATCGATCCCAGCTGGATGGTGACGGTGAAGACGCCGCCCGGATCCTCGAAATGAATCAGCCTGGCACCGATCAGCAGGTGCGCGGTCGACGACACCGGCAGGAACTCGGTCAGGCCCTGGACGATCCCGAGAAATGCCGCAGCGAGGAGAGTCACCAGGCTGAGGGTGGCTACGACACGCGGCGACGGGCGGGCTTACGCGCCTCGGGCGCCGCCGTCGTGATCACCTGCCCCTTCATCGGCTTCCGGCCCTGCAACATGATCGCGATCGCCGCGGCGATGAACACCGTCGAGTAGGTGCCGCTGATGATCCCGACCAGCATCGTGAAGGCAAAGCCCTTCAGCACTTCGCCGCCGAACAGATAGAGCGCGACCACGCTCAACAGCGTGGTCCCGGCGGTGATGACGGTCCGGCTCAGCGTCTGGTTGACCGCGGTGTTGACAATGGTCGACAGGTTCTCACGGCGCATCGCGCGCATGTTCTCGCGCACCCGGTCGAAGATGACGATGGTGTCGTTGACCGAGTAGCCGGTGATGGTCAACAGCCCGGCGATGATGTTCAGGGTCAGGTCGTACCGGAAGAACGCGAGAAAGGCCAGACAGATCAGCAGGTCGTGCAGCGTGGCGACGATGGCGCCGACCGCGAAGCTCAATTGGAACCGCAGCGCGATGTACACCATGATGCCGAGCAGCGCCAGCACCGTCGCCAGGACGCCCTGCCGCCGCAGCTGTTCGCCGACCACCGGGCCCACGATCTCGGTCCCGAGCGGTGGCAACGTGAAGCCGCCGGCATTGCCCGCCTTCAAGGCATTGACAATCGAATCCACTTCGCGGCTCAGATCGCCGCCCGACTCCTGACCGGTCCGCCGCACCCGGATCATCACGTCGCGGTTCTCGGCCGGGCCGTACTGCAGCACCACAGCATCGCCGCCGCCGGCCATGCTGTTCGCGAGCGCGGTGCGGATGCGCTGCAGATCCGGCTGTTGTTCGAACTTGAGAATGACGATGGTGCCGCCTTCGAAGTCGACACCCATCTGGAGGCCGCGGGTCATGACCACCGCGACGCCGGCCAGGATCACCACCAGCGACAGCGCGATTGCGTGCCACCGCCACTTGACGAAATCGTACTTGGGGTTGGAAAAGACGCTCATGATGACCCTAGATGCTCAGCGTGGCCTGGGCGGGCTGACGCCGCAGCCCCGCTTCGAACAATGTCTTCGACACGAAAATCGAGGTGAACAGGTTGGTCAGCAGACCAATCGTCAGCGTGGTCGCGAAGCCGCGGATCGGCCCGGTGCCGAACTGAAAGAGGAACGCGGCGGCGATCAGCGACGTGACGTGGGTATCGAGCAGCGTCAGGAACACGCGTGAGAAGCTCGCCTGGACCGCCGCGCGCGCGCCGCGCTGCGCCGCCAGCTCCTCCTTGATCCGCTCGAAAATCAGCACGTTCGAATCCACGCCCATGCCCATCGTGAGGATGAACCCGGCGATCCCGGGCAGCGTCATCGCCGCACCGAAGTAGGCCATCAGGCCGATCAGGATCACGAGGTTGCAGATCATCGCGATGACCGCGTTGATCCCCGAGAGCTTGTAGTAGACCAGCATGAAGAGGATGACGAGGGTCAATCCGCCGAGCGAGGCGAGCACGCCCGCCCGGATCGAGTCCTGGCCGAGCGTCGGCCCAATCACGCGCTCCTCGAGATAGCTCATCGACGCCGGCAGCGCGCCGGAGTTGAGCACCAGCGACAGGTCGGCCACCTGCTCCTGGGTAAAGGAGCCGAAGATCCGGCCGTTGTCGTTGATCCGCCCTTCGATGCGCGGCGCCGACTGCACCCGGTTGTCGAGGATGATCGCCAGCGACCGGCCGATGTTGTCGCCGGTCACCTTGCCGAACTTGCCGGATCCTTCACGGGTCAGCGAGAAGCCGACCGCCGGCCGCCCGTTCTCGTCGAGGGTGGCCTGCGCGGTGCGCAGATCCTGGCCGGTCACGGCCGCCGTTTTCCGGACCAGGTAGAACGAGGGTCCGGCCTCGTCGCCGCCCGCCGCACCGGGGACGACCTCCATGTCGTCGGGCATCTTGCCGTTGTACTGCTGCAGGAGGGCCTCCTGCGACGACATCGGCCCGGCCTCGACGATCTTCAGCTGCAGCTGCGCGGTCGAGCGGATGATCTCCTTGGCGCGCGCCGTGTCCGACACGCCCGGCAGCTGCACCAGCAGCTGATCGCCGGAGTTGCCGTACTCGGAAATGTTGGGTTCGGTCACCCCCAGCTCGTTGACCCGGCGATCGATGGTCTCGCGCGCCTGCGTCACCGTCTGCTGGCGCATCTGGGCCGCGATGTTGGGACGCAGCGTGAAGTCGTAGGTGCCGTTGGGTCCCGGATTGCGGTCGTAGTTGGTGCCGGCGATGCCGTCGGCCAACGTGCGGAACTCGGCGTCCTTGTCCGACGGCACGCCTTCGACATGGAACGTCGTCGGCGACGGCACGGTCAGCGCCGTCACGTTGATCCCCGCCGCCCGGGCCGATTCACGCAGCTGGTCGCCGGTGGTGGTGGTCGAGGTCTTCAGCGCTTCGTCGGTGTGGACGCGCAACACCAGGTGCACGCCCCCCTTCAGGTCGAGGCCCAGCCTCAACTGCTTGGCCTTGAGCCACCCCGGCGCCGGCAGATTGTAGCGGTTGGCCAGGATCGGATAGACCCCGAGCAGGAAGAAGACGGCGAAAACGCCGATGACGGTGAAAACCTTCCAGCGGATGTTCTTCATGGTCAGTGATTAGAGGTTGTTGCCTTCTGGAACGACGGGATCCTGGCCCTGATATCCGGCGACGGCCGCCCGGGCGACCTCGATGCGGACGCGATCGGCGATCTGCACCTGCAGGGACTTCTCGCCGAGTCGGGTGATCTGGCCGTAGATGCCGCTGGTCGTGATGACCTTGTCGCCCACTTTCAGCGACTCCTGGAATTCCTGGATTTTGCGCTGCCGCTTTTTCATCGGCAGCAGGATCAGGAAATAGAAGATACCGAGAATGATGGCGAACGGCAGGAACTGAAGAAGCCCGGAGGGCTGCAACGCACCGGCCGACGCAAAGATCACGAGCTCGTACGCCAAGTCCATTCAGTGTCGGGGTCGGCGGGAAAAGGTTTGATGGAACTCCAGGCGGAGTTTTTCAAACGTGCCGAACACTAAAGCCTCCCTAATCCTCCGCATCGTGTCAAGGTAAAAGTGTAGATTATGCAGTGAGTTGAGGGTGGCCGCGGTCATTTCACCCGACATGTAAAGGTGCCTCAAGTAGGCGCGGGAGAACGTCCGGCAGGTGTAGCAGCCGCAGCCCGGATCGGGGGGGCTCGGGTCCTCGGCGAAACGGGCGTTCTTTATAGAGAGCGGCCCGCGGCTGGTCAGGAACTGGCCGTTGCGCGCGTTCCGGGTCGGCAGGACGCAGTCGAACATGTCGATGCCCCGTGCGACGCACTCGAAGAGGTCGTCCGGCATGCCCGTACCCATCAGGTAGCGGGGCCGGTCCTCCGGCAGGAGCGGCGCGGTGTGCCCCACCACGTCGTACATGACGTCGGGCGGTTCGCCCACGCTGAGCCCGCCAATCGCGTACGCCTCGAACCCGATCTCGACGGTCGCCTGGACGCTCTCCGTCCGCAGGTCGGAAAAGGTCGCTCCCTGCACGATCCCGAATTGGGCCTGCCCCGGGTTGGTCACCTGCACCGCGCCGGGATCGATGCGCAGCTGCTCGAACCGCGTCCGCGCCCGCCGTGCCCAGCGGACCGATCGCTCCATCGCGTCGCGCGCCGCCGCGGGCGTCGCGGGGGTCGCGATGCACTCGTCGAGCACCATCGCGATGTCGGATCCGAGCTGCGCCTGCACCTCGGTCGCCGCTTCCGGCGTCAGCAGATGCTTCGCGCCATCGAGATGCGAGCGGAACTCCGCCCCCTCTTCCCGAATCTTCCGGATCGTCGCCAGGCTGAACACCTGGTAGCCGCCGCTGTCGGTGAGGATCGGATGCGGCCAGCCGATGAACGCGTGCAGCCCGCCGCGCCGGGCGATCAGATCGCCGCCCGGGCGGAGGAACAGGTGATAGGTGTTCCCGAGAATGATCTCGGCGCCGAGGTCCTCGAGGTCGCGATGGGTCACCGCCTTCACCGCGCCGCGGGTGCCGACCGGCATGAACGCGGGGGTCTGGACGACGCCGTGCGGCGTGCGCAGCTCGCCGCGCCGCGCCAGGCCGTCGCGGTGGGTCACTTTGAAGAAGGACACGGGCTGATTGTGGCTCGAACCAAATCCCAAGCTCCAAGCTCCAAATCCCAACCACGCCCAAATCCCAACTCCCAACTCGAAATCCCAACCTCCAATTCCCAACGACGACCGAACTCCGAGGCGCTGGGCGATTAGGCGTTGGGAGTGGGAGTTGAGAGTTGGCCTTGGGGGTTGGGATTTGGGCGTGGTCGGGATTTGGGATTTGGAGCTTGGGATTTGTCTTCCTGTATTCTTTGGTACGTGAAACGTCTTCGGGTCGGTGTGCTCTATGGCGGGCGGTCGGGCGAGCACGAGGTCTCGCTGGCGTCCGCGGCCGCGGTGTTCGCCCATCTCGACAAGAAGCGCTACGAAGCGGTGCCGATCCGGATCGAGAAGGACGGTCGGTGGTGCCTCGCCGATCGCGCGCCGACCGCGATGTCCGCCGGAGAAGTGATCGAGCAGGCGCGCCTCGACGCGGCGCGGCCGCTCCGCAGCGGCCGTGAAGTGCACATGATCGCGCGGCCGAGCGAGGAGACCGTGCTCTCCATCGACCGCAGCCCGACCCGCGTCGACGAACTGGGACGGGCCACCGTCACCGGTCTCAATCTCGACGTCATCTTTCCGGTCCTGCACGGACCCTACGGCGAGGACGGCACGGTCCAGGGGCTGCTGGAGCTGGCGAACGTGCCGTACGTCGGCGCGGGCGTGCTCGCCTCCGCGGTCGGGATGGACAAGGCGATCATGAAGCTCGTCTTCTCCGCGCTCGGCCTGCCGGTCGGCGCCTATCGCGTCGTGATGCGCCACGAGCGCGAGGCGGACCCCGACGGCACGCTCGATCTGCTCGAGACGACGCTGGGCTACCCGATGTTCGTCAAGCCGGCGAATCTCGGATTGAGCGTCGGCATCTCGAAAGCCAAGACCCGCGACGGGCTGGCGAAAGGGCTGGTCCTGGCCGGCAGCTTCGATCGCAAGATCGTGGTCGAAGCCGCGGTCCCGGAGGCGCGCGAGATCGAGTGCGCGGTCCTCGGCAACGACACGCCGGAAGCATCGGTGGCCGGCGAAGTGATCCCGTCGCGCGAGTTCTACGACTACGAAGCCAAGTACATCGACGACAGCTCGCAGGTGATCATCCCCGCGGAGCTGGAGCCGGCGATGGCCGATCGGATCCGGCGCCTGTCGATTGCCGCCTTCAAGGCGATCGACTGCGCCGGGATGGCCCGGGTCGACTTCCTGCTGTCGCGCGGCACCGGACAGATCTTCCTCAACGAAGTGAACACGATTCCGGGGTTCACGACCATCAGCATGTATTCGAAGCTGTGGGCCGCGACCGGCCTCGACTACCCCACCCTCCTCGAGCGGCTGGTCAGCCTCGCGCTCGAACGGCACGCCGGCAAGCAGCAGCTTCGCACCAGCCTCACATGAGCGGACGCCGGCTGTCCGCGCTCGCCACCCTGATGGCGGTCGGTTGGATGACGGCGGCCTCCCCGCTGGCGACGCAGGAACCGTCGCGGCGATCGGTGCCGCCGCTGCCGCCCCGGTACCCGCTCCGCGGCGAGGACGGCCTGGTCCGCGCCTATGAGTTCATCCTCGAAGCGCGCTTCGATCAGGTCGACGCCGAGCTGCGCCGCGCCTGCGGACCGGCGCCGCCGGAAGCCTGCGACGTGCTCGAAGCAACCGCCCTGTGGTGGAGGATTCAGCTCGATCCCGAAAGCCGGGCGCTCGATCCGGCGTTCACCGCCGGGGTCGAGCGCGCGATCCGCACCACCGAGGCCTGGACCGAGCGCGCGCCGGACTCGGCCGAAGCCTGGTTCTACCTCGGCGGCGCCTACGGCGCCCGCGTCCAGTGGCGGGTCCTGCGCGGCGAAAAAGTCGCCGCCGCGCGCGACGGCAAACAGATCAAAGAGGCGATGGACCGCGCGATCGCCCTCGAGCCGGGCCTGGACGACGCCTACTTCGGGCTCGGGATGTACAAGTACTACGCGGACGTCGCGCCGGCGGCGGCGCGGATCCTGCGCTTCCTGCTGCTGCTGCCGGGCGGCGATCGGAAAGAAGGGCTCCGCGAGATGCTGCGCGCCCGCAGCCGCGGCCGGCTGATGCAGGGCGAAGCCGATTACCAGCTGCACGTCATCTATCTCTGGTATGAGCGGCAGACCCGGCGGGCCATCGAGCTGCTCCATGCGCTGCAGGCGCGGTATCCGGGCAATCCGCTGTATCTCGCGCAGATCGCCCAGATCCAGGACGCCTACGAGCACGACATCATCGCCAGCCTCGAAACCTGGCGGACGCTGCTCGCCGCCGCGCGCGAGCAGCGCGCCAACAATGGGGCACTCGCCGAAGTGCAGGCGCGGCTCGGGGTGGCGCGCATGATGGACGCGGTGCACTTGACCGACGATGCCCTCGATCATCTGAAGGCGGTCACCGCACTGAAGCCGGAGGCGCCGTACTCTTCGCTGGCGCTCGCCTACCTGCGCCTGGGGGAGGCGCACGATCGGCTCGGCGCGCGTCCCGCCGCGCTCGCCGCCTACAAGTCCGCGCTCGCCACGGTGCCGCCGCTCGATCCTTACGACGTGCGCGGCCAGGCGTCGGGGCGGATCCGCCACGCACCGGATGCGCGCCACGCCGAGGCGTTCCGGCTCTCGCTCGACGGCTGGCGTCGCCTCGAGCGCAACGATCTGCCGGGCGCGACCACCGCGCTCGAGCGCGCGATCGCCCTGAACCCGCACGAACCGGTGGCGCACTACCGGCTCGGGCGCGTCCTGCAGGCGCGCCGCGCCGACGCCGACGCCTTGATCCAGTTCGATCTGTCCATTCGCAACGGCCGCACCTGTCCCCCGCCCATCCTCGGCAACGCGCACCTCGAAGCGGCGCGCCTGCACGAACGGCTCGGCCACACCGACGAAGCGGTCTCCGGGTATCGCATCGCGGCGACGCTGTTCGGCGCCGGCGCGGAGACGCAAGCGGCGGCGACGCGCGCGCTGGCGCGGCTGAACATCCGCTGATCGCGTTCCGCGTCCGCGCACCGCGTCACACCGGCCTCGAGACGCTGGAGGCCTCTCGAGGCACCGGATCTCAAAAACGGAGCAACGGAGCCAACGAAGAGAACGGAAAAGAAATTGATCTGTTCTTTCCGATTCCTCCGTTTTCTCCGTTGCTCCGTTTTTGAGATCCGGTACCCCGTCACCTCCCTGCCGCGTCAATCCCCGCGATCTCACGGCCCGGCCGATCGCAGATCTCACTGGTTTCTCACTGACTTGACAAGGTTCGGGGTTTGGAGTTGCGGTCTACAGGCCGATCGGGCGATGACCGACACTTAGTAGGTGCGGGTTTTTGACAAGGCTAAGCACTTTGTGCTTGACACTTCGATCTTCTCACCCGTAATCTACATCTCGTATGAGGGTGGTCCGCTCAGCCCACCTGTAGTGACCTGCGAGAGTCGGTAAACAGCTGAGCTGCCAGTTCCAAGGAGGAACGAATGGCGAAGAAAACCGCAAAGGGTGGCGCGAAGAAGACGGCTAAGGGCGGAAAGAAGCGCTAAGCGCCGCCTGACCGGTACGGGGGTGTCGCCAGTACTTGGCACCCCCTCTTTTCTTTAGAGCGGCCTCCCGCCGTCCTTCCCTCCGCGCAGCGCGCGACGGGAACCCGGCTCGCGGGAGTCCCGATTCAACGCGGGCGCCGGATCGGAAGACCGACGTGCCAGACGGCAGCGGTGCTATCGCCGGCGAGGGCCCGTGCAGATCCCACGAGTGAAAGGGGGGATAATCATGGCCAAGAAAGCAGCCAAGGGCGGCGCGAAGAAGAAGGGCGCGAAGAAGCGCTAAGCCACCCGAAAGGGGGCTCACGCCCCCTTTCAACCTACTCCCTCATCGCTGATCTCGAATCACTCCCACTTCCCATCCCACACCCGAATCCGCACGATCGTGTCCCCCACCTGGATCCGATCGACGACGTCCATGCCGTTGACGACGTGGCCGAAGGCGGTATACCGCCCGTCGAGGTGCGGCTGCGGTGAGTGGGTGATGAAGAATTGGCTCCCGCCGGTGTCCTTCCACGACAGCGCCATGCCGACCGTGCCGCGCAGATACGGCCGTTCGTTCAGCTCATCGCGAATCGTATAACCCGGCCCGCCTTCGCCGTCGCCGCGCGGATCGCCGTCCTGCATCACGAAGTTCGGCACCACGCGGTGCACCTGCAGGCCGTTGAAGAACCCTTTGCGCGCCAGCGCGATGAAGCTGCGGGCGGTCTGCGGCGCCTCGAGCACGGCGAGCTCGAACTCGATCGTGCCTTTAGCGGTTTCGATGAAGACGTGCGGTGAGTTCGGCGGCGCGGCGAGCGGTGGATCATCGTACGGCGCGATCGGTGCCCCCGGCACCGGGCGGATCGCCTGCTGATGATCGCTCGAGGGATCGAGCTTGGCGAGGAGTTCGGCCGCCCGCACCCGCACCGCCCAGTCCTTGTCGGCCAGCCCCGCGCGCATCACGTCGACCGCGTCGGGCGTCCCGTAGCTGGCCAGCGCCGACACCGCCGCCGCCCGCGCGCTATACGCGGCGTCGGGCTGTCCGGCTTCATAGGCCTCCTTCAGCGCGGCCACGCCTCCGGCCGGCTTCAGCTCGCCGATCAATCCGGCGACCGCTTCGCGCACCGCAAAGTCCGAGTCCTTCAGCTGCGCGAACAACAACGCCGTCACGTCGGGCGCCTTCACCCGGACCAGCGCCCGCAGCACGTGCGGGAGCACGCGCTTGTCCTCGTCTTTCAGCAGCTCGGTGAGCCGGCCGATGGCGACCTCCGGCGCGAGCGAGGCCAGGGCGTCGGCCAGCGCGGCGCGGCCCATCCAGTGCCGATCGATCTCGAGGCCAGACAGGATCAGCGTGAAGTTGTCGGGGTCAATCGCGGCGTTGGCGCGGATCGCCCCCGCGCGCAGCGCCGGCCAGTCGTCGGTGATCAGGTCCTGCACAATCGGCAGCTGGTCGATCGCCCTCAGTGCACTCAGCGTCGTCAACGCCTCCATGCGAAGGCTGCCGTCGACGGCAGCGTCGGCCGCCAGCGCGCCGAGCCGTGCGCCTGCCGGCGCCAGCCCGAGATCGCGGATCGCGATGATGACTGACGCGACGACCTCGCGCGGCTGGGTGGTGGGATCGAGCAGCGGGAGCAGGACGTCGGCGGCGGCGGGGTCTTTGATGCGGCCGAGCCCGCGGGCCGCGAACGCCGGCGTATACCGACCCTTGACGCCGATCAGCTGCCGGAGCGGAGCCGCGGCGCGAGGGTCGCCATTGCGCTGCAGCGCGAAGGCGACCGGCCACCAGGTCGTCACCGGTCGCCCCGCGTCGAGCGCGGCGGTGGCGAGATGGTCATACGCCCGCAAGCGGACCAGCGCGAACAGCCCCAGCTTGAAGGCCTCGGCCTCCGGCGGCGCCGGCCACGACTCGTCGTCCGGCGTCATCGCGGTGACTGCGGGCGATCGGGCCAGAGCCGCCGTCATCGTGGCAATCGCGGCGGCCGCGTCTTCGGCGCCCATCAAGCCCAGCCCTTCGGCGGCGCGACCGCGGACGAGCGGATCGGGATCCTGGAGCAGCGGCAGCAGCGCCGCCGACGCGGTCCGATCGCCGATCAGCCCGAGCGCGAACGCCGCGGATTGGCGCACGTCGGTATCGGGATCGGTCAGCAGTGTGGTCAACGCCGGGACGCCGTCCTTCAGCCCCACGCGACCGAGGGCGACCGCGGCGCGCCGCCGGACGCGCGGGATCGGGTCGGCGGCCAGCTTCGTGAGATCCGGCACCGACGCGGGCGGCGGCGGCAGCGGCGCCGGACGCTGCCCTTTCACCGGTGCGACCGGCGGAGGAGGCGGGGGCTCGGGCAGCTTGAGAATCCGCTGATCCTCCAGCTGGAGCATCCAGGTCATTTTCTGCTCGAGCGGAACGGTCGGCGCGGCTGGCACCACGACCGGAGCGCTGGCGCATCCGGACGCCAGGAGCGCCACACCGATGCTCACGAGAGCGGCCGCGCGGAGCGCCGGAGGAGTCGTCACGCGATCAATCATGTTTCGCGACCTACTGGGTTCGAGGGACGTAATACCGGGTGCCCTTTCCCATCGAACGAATCTGTCGTTCGATGTCGGCGACGGTGTCGTCGCTCCATGACAGATCGACGTGGGACGTCTCGACCGTGAGGAGCGGGCTGGCCGTGTAATGGAAGAAGAAATGGTTGAACGCCTCGTTCAGCTCCCGGATGTAGTCGGCGGCGGGCAGCGGCAGGGCCGGGTCCGCCTTGGCGCGCTGGCGGAGCCGGCGCCGCACCACCTCGACCGGCGTCTGCAGATAGATCACGAGATCGGGCGGCGGGACGTCGGGCGCAATCAGCTCGTAGAGCCGCTGATAGATGAACAGCTCGTTGTCGTCGAGATTCACGTAGGCGTAGATCTTGTCGCGGTCGAACAGGTAGTTGGAGATCAGCAGCTGACTGAACAGATCCGACTGCCGCAGGCTGCCCTGCTGGCGGTAGCGCGCGAGGGTGAAGAACAGCTGCGCCTGAAACGCCGCGCCCGGCCGGCCCCGATAGAACTCGCCAAGGAAGGGATTCTCGCGATCGTCCAGGATCACCGTCGCGTCGAGCCGTGCGCCGAGCCGCTCCGCGAGCTGGGTCTTGCCCACGCCCGGCGGACCTTCGATGGCAATATGCCGAAACAGCAAGCTCGAAGGATAACTCAAACCGATTGCGCTATCCTCCAGGGATGGCCTGGTTCAAGAAGGTGCGCAAGCCGATCGAGTCCGGGAACAAGGAAAGCCGGGTTCCCGAAGGCCTCTGGGTGAAGTGTCCGTCCTGCGCGCAGATCATCTACAACAAGGATCTCGCGGCCAGCCTCAGCGTCTGCACCAAGTGCGGGCACCATTTCCGGGTCAGCGCGGCCGATCGCCTGCGGTCGCTGTTCGACGGTCCCTGGCAGGAACACGATGCCGGACTGCGCTCGACCGATCCCCTCAAGTTCACCGATACCAAGCCTTACCACCAGCGGCTGGAGACCACCATCGCCGCAACCGGCCTGATGGATGCGGTCATCACCGCGACCGGCCAGATTGGCGGCATCGAGACCGTGGTCGCCGCGATGGAGTACTCGTTCATCGGCGGCAGCATGGGCGTGGTGGTCGGGGAGAAGATTACCCGGGCGATCGAGACGGCGATTGCGCGCCAGCGGCCGGTGATCATCGTGTCCTGCTCGGGGGGCGCGCGGATGATGGAAGGGACGCTGTCGCTGATGCAGATGGCCAAGATCAGCGCCGCGCTGGCCCGGCTGGATCGGGCGCGTCTGCCGTACATCTCGATCCTCACGGATCCCACCACCGGCGGCGTCACGGCCAGCTTCGCGATGCTCGGGGACGTCAACATCGCCGAGCCCAAGGCGCTGATCGGCTTTGCCGGGCCGCGGGTCATCGAGCAGACGATCCGCCAGAAGCTGCCCGAGGGGTTTCAGCGCAGCGAGTTCCTGCTCGAACACGGCATGCTCGACATGGTGGTGGATCGGCGCGAGCTGAAGGATGTGGTGATCCGGCTCCTCCGGTTCGGCGGCCGCCCGGTGCCCGCCCTTCCTGCGGCGGCGCCGGTATCCGTTGCGTCCGGGAGCTGATCACGGATCCGTTCGACTACCTGTTCGGCCTCGAGCGCCTCGGCATGAAGTTCGGCCTCGAGAACATCTCGAGGCTCTGTGCCGCGCTTGCCCACCCGGAGCGGTCGTTCAGTTCGATCCTGATCGCCGGCACCAACGGCAAGGGGTCGGTAACCGCCATGGTCCACCGCGGGCTGCTGGAGGCCGGGCTCCACGCTGCGCGCTACACCTCGCCACATCTCGAGCGTCTCGAGGAGCGCTATGTCATCGGAGATCGCGAGGTGGACAGGGCGCGGCTTGGAGCTGCCATCGAGCGGATCCATGAGGCGGTCGAAGCCCTGCAGCGCTCAGCCCGCCTCGAGGCCCCGCCGACGTTCTTCGAATGCGCCACCGCCATCGCCTTCGATCTCTTTCGCGAGGCCCGGGTCGAGGTCGCCGTGCTCGAGGTCGGCTTGGGCGGGCGGCTCGACGCCACCAACGTCGTCGAGCCGATCGTGACGGCGATCACCTCGATCGGCTTCGACCACCAAGCGCAGCTCGGCGAGAGTCTGGAGTCGATCGCCTTCGAGAAAGCCGGCATCGTCAAGCCTGGAGTCCCGCTGATCACCGGCGATCTGCCGGCCGACGCGGAGCGGGTGATTGCCGGCATCTGCCTCGAGCACGGCGCCCCGCTGATTCCCTCGTCGAAGTGCCGCAACCTCGAGCATTGGATCGGCACTGCCCCGCTGGCCCTGGCCGGCCGGCATCAGCGGGGCAACGCCGCGGTCGCCGCGTGCGTGCTGCGGACTGCCGGCAGAGCCGGCCTCACCGTGAGCGATGACGCAATCCGCGCCGGGCTGACCGACGTCGTCTGGCCCGGCCGCCTCGAGCGGTTTACATATGGATCGGCGGAGGTGCTGCTCGACGCGGCGCACAACCCCGACGGCGCACGCGCGCTGGCCGCCTACCTTCAGGAGTCCGGGTGGACCGATTGCGCGTTGATCTTCGGCGCGATGCGCGACAAGGCCGTCCCCGAAATGCTGGCAGCGCTCGCGCCCGTCTGCCGGGCGATCTGCTGCACCACTGCCGATTCGCCGCGCGCGCTCCCGGCCGGGGCGATCGCCGGCATGGCGGCGTTGCCAGGCGCCTCGTGGACCATCACCGTAATCGCCGACCCGCGCGAGGCCATCGACGCGGTGACACCACGGTTTCACCGCGTCGTCGTGGCCGGTTCCATCTTTTTGACCGGTCCGGTGCGTGGTATCCTGCGGCCACGATAGCCGCCTGCCCGCCGCGCGTCCAGGACCACATGTTTCGTTGCTCATTTCTACTGGCCGCCGTCGCCTGCTTCTCGATCGACGCCCTCGTTCCCGCGCTCGCGTCCGCGCAGTCCGATCTGTCGTCGTGCAAGATTTACTCGGGCGATTCCGCGCGCGTCATTCAGCTCGAGGACGTCAAGCGGTTCTACGGCACCGAGGAACAGCCGACACGCATTCTCTGCGACGAGCTGCGGTTCTCCGCGGACGATGCCGAGCTGTTCTCGAAACAGGATCTCCTCACCGCGCGCGGCCACGTCGTGTTCGAGTCGCAGGGCAACCGCATCTGGGCCGACCGGATGGAGTTCAACACCCGAACCCGGACCGGCGTGTTCTACAACGCGAGCGGCACCAGCCTGCTCGGCGATCGCGGGCCGACGACCGATCGCAGTCTGTTCGGCACTCAGGAGCCCGAAGCGGCGTTCTGGGGCGAGAAGATTGAAAAGCTCGGACCCAAGAAATATCGGATTACTCGCGGCGGCTTCACGACCTGCGTCCAGCCGACCCCTCGCTGGGAGCTCGTCGCGGGCACGGTCACGCTGAATCTGGACGACTACGCGCTCCTGACCAACGCCCTTTTCCGGGTAAAGGGCGTGCCGCTGATGTATCTGCCGGCCTTCTACTACCCGATTCAGGAAGACAACCGCGCCACGGGTTTCCTGATTCCCACCTACGGTTCGGCGACGCTCAAGGGGCAGATCATCAGCAACGCCTTCTTCTGGGCGATGGGCCGGAGCCACGACGCCACGATCTACCACGACTGGATGACCAAGGCCGGTCATCAGCTCGGCGGCGAGTATCGCTACGTGCTCGGCCCGGGCTCCCAAGGCAACAGCCGCTTCACCTGGATCAACGAGAAACCGGTGACCGCGACCGACAGCGGCGGAGTGGCCCAGACCACCGCCGGAAGGAAGAGCTATTCGATCGGCGGCGATTTCTCGCAGCGGCTGCCTGGAACCTTCTCGCTGCGGGGCAGCGCCGACTTCTTTTCCAGCATCGTCACCCAACAGAGCTATCAGCAGGACCTGTACCGCGCCACCAACCGGACCCGGCGCTTCGGCACGTTCACGACCGGCACGCTCGGCGGCCTTCAGATCAGCGCCAACGTCGACCGCAACGATTACTTTCGTTCCGCCACGGCGCTGACGACCTACGGCGCGATGCCGCGCGTGAACATCAGCCGTCCGGAGCGTCCGATCGGCGGATCCCCGGTGTACTTCGGCGTGGGCGGCGAGTACGTCACCCTGCTCCGCAGCGACCAGGAGGACGACGTGAAGACGTCGGACCAGGGGCTGACGAGGTTCGACATCGCACCCACCGTGCGCGTCCCCTTCAACCGATGGGCATTCCTCGGCATCAATACCTCGTTCTCCTGGCATGGCACCTACTGGACCGAGAGCCTGGACACGAGCTCGCCGCAGGTGCAGATCAACGAGGGCATCGCCCGCCAGTACGTCGACTTCTCGGTGCGGACCACCGGGCCGGTCTTCAACCGGATCTTCAATCCCCCGGAAGGGCAGGAGGGCAACAAGTACAAGCACGTCATCCAGCCGTCGGTGACGATGCAGTACGTCAGCAACACTGCGGACGTGTTCAATCGCATCGTCCGGCTGGAGTCGATCGACTCGGTGGTGGGGCGGATGCAGTACACCTACGACCTGACCAATCGGCTCTACGCCAAGAAGGACATCGCTCGCGAAGTGCTGTCGGTGTCGCTCAGCCAGACCTACTACACCGAGCCGAGCGCGGCGAACTACGATCCGCAGTACCAGAGCAGCTTCAGCGTCCAGACTGAGAACCAGGACTCCAACTTCTCACCGGTGGCGCTGCAGGTGCGGACCTCGCCCAGCCTCAATCTGCAGGCGGACTTCCGTGCGGAGTGGGACCCGGATGCCAGTGCGGTCACGACCATCAGCGCCAACAGCACCTTCTCGCGCGGCGAGTGGCTGAACGGATCGGCCGGCTGGAGCCAGCGCCGGTTCATCCAGGATTTCCCGGGATTCGACGATCCAGACCGCGCCGATCAATACATCAACGCCACCGTCAACTTTCGCCGCTTCCGCAACCGGATCGGCGGCTCCTACCAGTTCAACTACGACATCCTTCGCGACCGCTTCCTCAACCAGCGATGGGTGGCGTATTACAATGCGCAGTGCTGCGGCGTGGGATTCGAGTACCAGACCTTCAACCTGCAGGGCTCGCTGGTGCGCACCGTGGTGCCTCAGGATCGCCGATTCAACATCTCGTTCACGCTGGCCGGCATCGGCACGTTCTCCAATCTGTTCGGAGCGTTCGGCGGGCAGCAGAGCCGCTGACCCGCCTTCGCCAAAGGCTCCGGCGGGTAAGCCGAACCGGGCCGGCACGGGATCAACCTCAGTGGCTTCCGCCTTCAGGCGGAAGTTCAGCGCCGACTGCAGCCTTCCGCCTGCCCAGCCCTCCGCCGAGGCTACGGCGGGTCCGCCGAAGCTTATAGCGAAGGCGGAAAGGCGGAAGCCACCTGGCGTGATGGAAGAAGGCTGTGGGGCCGCAACGCATGAGTAATATCGTCGTCACCGGCGGCGCGGGATTCATCGGGTCGAATTTCGTCAGATACGCGCTGCAGGCGCACCCGGACTGGCGCATCACCACGCTCGACAAACTGACCTATGCCGGCCGGATGGAGAACCTCCACGATGTCGCCGACGATCCACGCCACACCTTCGTCCGCGGCGACGTGGCCGATCCCGCCGTGGCGGGGCCGCTGATCCAGGACGCGGACGTCGTCGTGCATTTCGCCGCCGAGACCCACGTCGATCGATCGCTGATGAGCGCGGGGGAGTTCATCCGCACCGACGTCTACGGCACGTTCGTGCTGCTGGAGGCGGCGCGCCAGGCGCCACGGCTCCGGCGATTCGTGCAGATCTCGACCGACGAGGTCTATGGGAGCGTGCCCGAGGGCTCGAGCCGCGAGACCGACGAGTTGCGGCCGCGGAATCCCTACTCCGCGAGCAAGGCTGGCGCCGATCGCCTCGCCTACAGCTATTGGGCGACCTACGGCGTTCCGGTGGTGATCACGCGGGCGTCGAACAACTACGGGCCGTACCAGTTCCCCGAGAAGGTCATCCCGCTGTTCCTGACCAACGCCATCGACGACATTCCGGTGCCGCTCTACGGCGACGGGTTGAACGAGCGTGACTGGCTGCACGTGCTCGATCACTGTCGCGCGGTCGATCTGCTGATCGATGCCGGGACCTCCGGCGAGGTCTACAACATCGGTGGCGGCAATCACGTGCGGAACATCGATCTGACCCGCCAGATTCTCGGCACTCTCGGCAAGCCGGAATCGCTGATTCAGCCGGTCGTCGACCGGCCGGGCCACGACCGCCGCTACTCACTCGACACCTCCAAGCTGCGAGGGCTGGGCTGGGCACCACAGGCGGTGTTCGAGGATGGCCTGCGGGAAACCGCCGACTGGTACCGGCGCAACGAGTGGTGGTGGAGGCCGATCAAGGAGCAGGATCCCGCCTTCCGGGACTACTACCGGCAGCAGTACGGTCAGCGCCGGAGTTAGTGTCCCGGCCATATGATTCGCGGCATGATTCCCGGGCGGGGCATCCCGTCTGGCGGCGTTGCTCATCGCTCACTTATGCCCAATAAGCTCGCTCTTCGCGCCTGGCCAGACGGGCGCCGCGCTCCGGGACTCACGCCGCGAATCACGCGGCCGGAACACTAGCCGATGACGGTCCCGCTCGTCACCGGCGCGACCGGATTCGCCGGCGGCCATCTCGTCGAGCATCTGCTCGAACACCATCCGCGAGTCGCCGCCTGGGGTCATCCCGGAGGCAAGAGTCTCCCGCACGCCGACGGACGAATCTCGTGGTCAGCGGTGGACGTCACCGACCGTGACGCGGTGGAGCGGTCGCTGGAGGACTTGCGCCCGTCCGCGATCTATCACTGTGCCGGGATCGCGGATGTGCACGGAACGTGGACGGACTCGGCGAGAACGTTGCGTGTGAACGTCATGGGTACCGCACACGCTCCTCGGATCAGTCGAGCGGCTGGGGCTGAGGGTGCCGGTGCTGGTCACCGGTTCGGCCGCGGTGTACAGCCCTTCCCTCGAGCCGCTCGCCGAAGACTCACCGCTGGCGCCGTCGAGTCCCTACGGCGTCAGCAAGCTCGCGCAGGAGATGGCCGCGGATCTGGCGCCGGGTCACGTCATCCTCACGCGCCCGTTCAACCATGCCGGCCCGCGGCAGTCGACCGCCCAGTTCGCATCCAGCTTCGCCCGGCAGATTGCGGAAGCGGAAGTGCGGGGTGGCCCGGCGATCCTCACGGTCGGCAATCTCGAGGTGCGCCGCGACCTCACCGACGTGCGCGACACGGTGCGGGCCTACCGGCTCCTGGTCGAGCGCGGACATCCGCATCAGCCCTACAACGTCTGCCGCGGCGAAGCCTTTCGCGTCGGCGATCTGCTCGACTCGCTGATTCGACAGGCGCGGGTCCCGATCCAGGTGACGACCGATCGGGGACGCCTCCGGCCGAAGGACAATCCAGTCGTGCTCGGCAATCCGGGGCGGCTCGCGCGAGACACCGGCTGGGCCCCGACGCTGTCGATTGACGACACGTTGACCGATCTCCTCGACTACTGGCGACGCAACCTGTGAGCACCAGCTCACCGCAGTACTCGGAGTCGCTGCGGCAGTGGGTGCACATCGGCTTCGGAGCAGTCGCGCTGCTGCTGCCCTTCCTCGACTGGTATCAGGCGGTCATCCTCGCGGCGGCCGCGATCGTGTTCAACATCCGGCTGCTCCGGAAGATTGCGGGCGAGCGCCTCCACCGGCCGCTCGAGCTGCAACAGTCGGTGCCGGCCGGGCTGGTGCTGTATCCGACGTCAATCCTGCTGATGCTGCTGATGCTGCCGGCGCGTCCGGACATCGTGGCGGCCGCGTGGGGGATCCTCGCGGTCGGTGACGGCGCCGCGACGCTGGTGGGCCGCCGCATCGGAGGCGCCAGGTGGCCCTGGAACCGCCAGAAGACCGTCGCCGGGAGTATCGCGCTCGCGGTCGCGGGCGGAGCGGCGGGCTCGTTCCTGTGCTGGTGGTGCCGGTCGTCGATCATTCCCCCGCCTTATTCATGGTTCTCAGTCGGTGCGCCCATGATCGCGGCGGTGGTCGCGGCCGCGGTCGAGACGGTGCCGATTCGCCTCGACGACAACCTGTCGGTGCCGCTCTCGGCGGCGAGCGTGCTGTGGGCGATGTCGATCGTCAGCGAAGACCTGGTGGTCGCGGCGCTGGCGACCCTGCCGGGGGCGCTGCTGATCGCGCTACCGGCCAATGCCATCGTGGCTGCGGCCGGGTACGCGGCACGAACGGTGTCGGTCTCGGGCGCCCTGGTCGGGGCCGCCATCGGCACGCTGATCTATGTGTGCGCCGGCTGGCAGGGATGGATCCTGCTGCTGGCCTCGTTTCTGTGCGCTGCGGTGACCTCGCGCATGGGACTGCAGCGTAAGACCCTGCTCGGCATCGCCGAGGAGCGTGGTGGCCGGCGCGGGGCCGGAAACGCCATCGCGAACACCGGCGTGGCCGCCGCGGCGGCGATTCTCGCGGCGCTCTCCTACGGGACCGAGGCGGGGATGATCGCGATGGCGGCGGCGCTGGTGGCGGGCGCGAGCGATACCGTGGCCAGCGAGATCGGCAAGGCGTGGGGGACGCGCACCTGGGCGCTGATGCCGCCCCGCTCCGTTCGCCCGGGCACACCGGGTGCGATGTCGATCGAAGGGACGGCCGCCGGGCTGGTGGGCGCGGCCGCGCTCGCCGGCCTCGCCGTCGCGCTCGCCATCGTGCCTGGTTGGGCGGCACTGCCGATCGTCATTGGTGCCACGGCCGGCGCGCTCGCCGAAAGCCTGCTCGCCGCCGCGTTCGAACCGTCGGGCGTCCTCAACAACGACGCGCTCAACCTGCTCAACACGGCGACCGCCGCCTACGTCGCGGTGTCGGCCGTGGGGCTGATGTCGTGAGACGTTGGCCACGCGCCGCCGACTTCGTCGAGCTGTCGCGTCCCTTCACGCTGGTCGCGCCAGCGCTCGGCTTCGCCTCGGGCGCGGTCACTGCCGCCGGTGCGGCTCCGCGCGAGTGGTTCAGCCGTGAGCTCATGGTCTATCCGCTGATCGGTCTGACCATGGCGGCGGTGCTCAACGCCGCGTCGAACGCACTGAACCAGATCTACGACCTCGAGATCGATCGGGTCAACAAGCCGGGGCGCCCGCTGCCCTCGGGCCGGATGTCGATCGCCGAGGCGGGGACCTTCACGGCGATCGCCTATGTCGTCGCGCTGATGCTGGCCTGGCTGGTGGCGCCGGGAGCACGTCACGAATGCTTCTGGATTGTCGTGATCGCCGCCGTGATCACGGTCCTCTATTCCGTCCCGCCGTTCCGGACCAAGCGGCTCGGCATCTGGGCGAACCTCACGATCGCCATCCCGCGCGGCGTGCTGTTGAAGGTGGCAGGCTGGTCGTCGGTGAAGACGGTCGTCGGAGTCGAACCCTGGTTCATCGGCGCGATCTTCGGCTTGTTCCTGCTCGGCGCCTCCACCACCAAAGACTTCGCCGACATGGAGGGGGACGCGCGCGGCGGCTGTCGAACGCTCCCGATCGTTCATGGCGTGCGCCGCGCGGCCTGGATGATCTCGCCGTCGTTCGTGGTGCCGTTCGTGATGATTTCGGCCGGGGTCTTCGCCGGCATCCTGACCGGCAATCCGATCCTGCTCCACGGGCTCTCCATCCTGATGACCGCGTACGGGATGTACGTCTGCTACCTGATGCTCCGCCGCCCGGAAGATCTCGCGGTCGAAGAGAACCACGTCTCGTGGGCCCACATGTACCGAATGATGTTCGTGGCGCAGGTAGGGTTCGCGCTCGCCTACCTCCTGTGACCTTGTGGCCTTTTCGCGGCGCTGCTCCGCGACTGTTGACACGCTCGCCTGCCAGAGGCGAACATACGGCGAAGATATGGCGGAACAGCCCACATTCTTCGACCTCGGCGCCCGCGCCCCCACGACCAAGACGCTGGCGCTCCGCATCCGCGACGAAGGGGCGTCGACCGCGCTCGATCAGGCGTTGCTGCGGGCCGATGCCGCGCGCTATCAGGAGGTGACGTGCCGTTCGGCGTTGAACGCGGTCAAGGGGATGCCCTTCAACTGGACGCTCAATCCCTACCGCGGCTGCACTCACGCGTGCCATTACTGCTTCGCGCGGCGCTATCAGACTCAGTTCGAGCTGGGACCCGGCGACGAATTCTCGTCGGTCATTTTCGTGAAGACGAATCTGATCGAGGTGCTCCGGCGGGAGCTCGATCACCCGTCGTGGACCCGTGAGGATGTGGCGTTCGGCACCGCCACCGATCCCTATCAGCCGATCGAAGGGCACTACAAGCTCACCCGTCGCGCGCTCGAAGCGCTCCTCGCGGGCCGCACGCCGGTGGGGCTGATCACGAAAGGGCCGATGGTGGTCCGCGACCGCGATGTGCTGGCTGACATGAGCCGGCAGCTCGGCGCCACGGTCTACATGAGCGTCCCGACCGTGGACGAGCGCGCCTGGTCCGCACTCGAGCCCGGCACCGCGCATCCGCTCCAGCGGCTCCGGGCGGTGCGGCAGCTGCGTGATGCGGGGGTCCACGCCGGTGTGCTGATGGCGCCGCTGGTCCCGGGCTTCAGCACCGAGCCGGCGCAGCTGGAAGCCACCATCAAAGCCGTGGCCGATCACGGGGCGGCATTCGTCGGGGCGAACGTGATGTTCCTCAAGGAGGGGACCCGCGATCACTTCCTGGGGTTCATCCGCAGCGAGTTCCCGCAGATGCTCGACGGATTCGAAAAGCTGTATCGGGGCCCGTACGCGCCGAGCGGCTACGTGTCCGCGATTCGTCAGATGGTGTCCGCGCTGCAGGAGCGATACGACGTTAGGCCGCGCGAACGCCGGGACATCAGGCTCGCGAGGGAGGGCCGGGGCCGGAAACGACGAACGCCGCCTGCGAGCAGGCGGCGTTCGAATGGTCGCGACGCGTCAATCCGTGAGGCCTGTTACGCGGTCGCGGCAAGCTCCGAATAGGCGCCGCCCGCGCTGGCGGCCACTTCGATCGTGATGCGTCCGTCGACCACATCGGCGGTGAACACGTCTCCCTCGGTCCAGTGCTGGCTGATTGGCAGCTTGATCCGATCCTCGATCGTGCGCTTGAGGAACCGGGCGCCATAGCACAGGCTGTAACCGTCCTGCACCAGCTGCTCGAGCGCCGCCGGCGTGATCCGCAGCTGGCGGTGGTTCCGTTCCAGCGAGGCCTCGATTTTGTGCACCTGCTGAATCGTGATCTGGCGCACTTCATCCTTCGTCAGCGGCGCGAACAGCACGATCTCGTCAATCCGATTACGGAACTCGGGACTGAAGCGGCGCTCCACCTCGCGCATGATCTCGCCCTTCACCTGCTCGATGCCGACCTGCTTGGACAGGAAGCCCATCGGACTGGACAGCTTCCGGAACACCTCCGAGCCGATGTTGGAGGTCATGATCACGATGGCGTCGCTCAGATACACCCGCTTGCCGCGGCCATCGGTGATCCAGCCTTCGTCGAACGCCTGAAGGAACAGGTTCAGCATGCTGGGGCTGGCCTTCTCCACTTCGTCCAGCAGGACCACTGAATACGGACTGTCCTTCAACTGATTCGTGAGCACGCCGCCCCGCTCGGACCCGACGATCCCGCGCGGCATGCCGATCAACTTGTCGACCGCGACCGCGCCGTCCTGGTACTCGGACATGTCGACGCGAATCATCTTCTTCTCGTCGCCGAACAGCAGGTGCGCCACCGACTTCGCGAGCTCGGTCTTGCCGACCCCGGTCGGACCGAGGAACAGCAGCACGCCGTCGGGGCGATCGAATCCATCCTTGAGCGGCCCTTTGTTCAGGACCAGACGGCGCGCGACGGCACCAATCGCTTCACGTTGACCGATGACGCGCTGACCCAAAGTGTCTTCGACATTACGAAACCGTTCGGTGACCTCGCGGAACACCATGTCCTCGGGAATCCGCGCCACCTTGGAGATGACGTTCACCACGTCACCCGAGGTGACCTCCCAGCGCTTCCCGATCTCGGCGCGCACCGCCGCCGTGTCCAGCCAGCCGATGACTTTGTCGGGCAGCTGCAGATGCCGCATGTAGCGGGGAGACATCTCCAGCGCCGTCTCGATCGCCTCGTCTTTGATCCGGACCGAGTAGTTGCGCTCGAGGCGCGGCCGCAGACTGTAGAGAATGGTGCGGGTCTCCTCGATCGTCGGCTCGGCGATGTGCACGGTCCGGAACCGGCGGGCCAGCGCTTCATCCTCCTGGATGAACTCCTTGTACTCGCTGGTGGTCGTGGCGCCGACGATGCGGACCTCGCCGCGCGCGAGCACCGACTTGAAGACGTTGGCGGCGTCGGAGGGGGCGCCCAGCGCCGACCCGGCCCCGATCATCGTGTGGACTTCGTCGATGAACAGGATCAGGTTCGGGCGCTCCTTGATTTCGCGGATCACGTTCTGGATCCGGTCCTCGAACATCCCGCGCAGCATCGTCCCCGCGACCATGGTGTTCATCTGCAGGTTCACGATCTGGCAGTCGCGCAGGCGGACCGGGACGCGATCCGGCTCGAACTCGATGCGGCGGGCCAAGCCTTCGGCGATCGCGGTCTTGCCGACACCCGGTTCGCCGAGCAACAGCACGGAGTTGGCGCGCTCGCGATGACACAGGATCTCGAGCACCGAGTCCATCTCGTAGTCGCGGCCGAACACCGGTGGAATCTTGTCCTGCCGCGCCAGCTGGTTGAGGTTGGTGGCGAAGTGCTTCAGGAACGGCGGCAGCTCGAAGCGCTTCTTCAGCCGCTCCTCGCGTATCTCGTGATCGCGCATCCGCGTCGCCAGCCGCGAGACCAGCGCTTCCGGCTCGATGCCGTGGCGGCGGATGATCGAGACGGGAATGCCCTGCGTTTCCTCGAAGATGGCGGAGAACAAATCGGTCGCTTCGACCGTGTGCCGGCCGGACCGGCTGGCGTGGAGCAACGCAAGCTTGAACAACAGCTTGGTCGACGGCGCGACGCGCAGGTCGCGGCCCGGAACACTCGGTAGGATTCGCAGATGCTCTTCGAGCGCCTGCAATATCTCGTGCGGGTTCAGGCTGAGGTCGCGCATGACCTGCCCGAACATGTCCCACTCCACCTGCGCAAACGCGAGGCAGACGTGCTCGTTGGTCAGCAGTGCGTGCTCGCGGCGTCGCGCCTCGTCCAGGGCCCGATCCACGACGCGTTCAGCTGACTCAGCCAGCTTGTTTTGCGGGATGTCGAAGTCCTCCACGTCCGCCTCCACTCACTCGGGCCCGACGGTGATCGGGCGACCGTATTGGCCGTGGGAGCAAGAGAAGGGCCAAGACAACAGCCGAGCAGGTTCTGCGGCTGGAGGACTGAAAACAGGGGCACAACTGTGAAGTACGTCGTGGTTTGCCCAACGGCTCGCGGCGGAGTCTGGCGCCCGCGGAGGTCGCGCTCCACTCTAGATAGAGCGCGGCTTGCTTATCGCACCGCCCTGGAGCAGGGCCTGGACACGGGCTTCCGTCGGGGGATGGGTGCTGAACAACCCCATCAAGCCCTGCCCTGAGAACGGCTTCACGATGAACATGTGCGCCGTCGCCGGGTTGGCATCGAGCGGCACGCGCTTGGCGAGGGCGTCGATCTTCCTGAGCGCGTCGGCCAGCGCGCGCGGGTTGCCGGTGATCTCCGCCGCGCCGGCATCGGCGGCGAACTCTCGCGATCGCGAGATCGCCATCTGAATCAACATCGCCGCAATCGGCGCGAAGATCATCATCGCGAACAGCGCGATCGGGTTGGTCCCCCCCTCGCGATCGTCGCGGCCGCCGCCGAACATGCCGGCATACATCGCCATGCGCGCGAGCATCATCACCGCGGCGGCAATCGTGGCCGCGACCGAACTGATCAGGATGTCGCGATGCCGGACGTGGGCCAACTCGTGCGCAATGACCCCTTCGAGCTCGTGCGGCGCCAGCGCCTGCATGATCCCCTGGGTCGCGGCCACCGCCGCGTGCTCTGGGTTCCGCCCGGTCGCGAACGCATTCGGAGACGAGTCCGGGATGATGTAGACCTTGGGCATCGGCAGCCCCGCCTTGATCGCCAGCCGCTGCGTCATCTGATAGAGCGGGTGGGACGCGTCGACCTGCTGCGCGTTGTACATGCGCAGCACGATCTTGTCCGAGAACCAGTAGGACCCCAGGTTCATCAGGGCCGCGAACCCGAAGGCCAGGATCAGTCCCTGTTGACCACCGAGGAGATCGCCGAGCAGCAGCAACATGCCGCTCAATGCACCCAGCAGCAACGCGGTCTTCAATCCATTTGGCATGATGGTTATGTTACCTCTTCAGGATCGGCCCCCGGCGAACGGGGCGGAGTGTCTTGATTGATTCGATGATAAAACCCCGGAAGGACCGGGGAAATTCCGTTCCCCACGAGCGCCCGCACCGTCTCCACGTGGCGCTTCTCGCCGACCTTGCTCGACGGGCAGCCCGTCCCGGTCCTGACCGTCGCGGTGAATTTCATGCTCTGGTGACGGCAGGGCATCCACGGTTGAAGCCGCTATAATCCGGAAGATGAAGCGGGCAGTCTCGACGGGAGTGTTGCTGACGACGTTGCTCGGCGCCGCCAGCTCAGCGCAGACCCCACAGCCATTCCCGCGACCCGGCGATCCAGCGAAGCCGCCGGCGTCCGGACCGCCGCCGGCCACGAAGCCCCCCGATACCCAGGGGCTGAAGGTCCTGCCGCCGCTGGCGCCGCGCCCGGCGACACAGGCGGCTGGCGACCCGACCGAAGAGAGCCTCGGGATGCCGATCTATCCCGGCTCGAGGTTCATCGCATCCTACGATGCCGGACGCGGGCAGCGCTATTACCTCTTCGGCGTGAATACGGACTTCACGCAGATCGTGGGGTACTACCGGACCGCCCTGAAGCAGCGCGGCGAGCTGGTGTTCGAGGCGCCGCCGATTCACATGTTCGATGTCGGCCGGTTCCGGGAAGAGACGATGGCCTTTCCTCCGGGCGTGACGGTGAAGGACTACTCCCCCGAGGGCTACTTGAACCCCAAGCAGGGCACCGCACCCGAGCGTTTTCGCACCATCATCCAGATTGTGCCGGCACCGCCGGCCACCGCCCCCATCAAGTAGCCACTCGGAATTTCAACCCAAGCCCGCGCCCTACGAACCGAGGGTAGCGGCGTTTTCTGTAGCGCGGGGGCTTCAGCCCCCGCGGCGAACCCGCGAATCCGCGAACCGCGGACGTGACGTGCTCGAGATTCTGCTTGCACCGCTCTGCCGCAGGCGTATAGTGCCGGCCGTGGCCCACACACTCGACGTCCAGACCCTTCCAGTCGCCGTCCCGGATCGCGACCATGCGGGCGCGCGGTACTCCGATGTGGTCGCGGCGATTTTTGCCAACCCGTATCAGCGAATCTGGGGCGCGCCGGGGGAGCCGCCGCTGCCGGTCTACGAGGTCACGCTCAAATCGGTCTTCGGCGGACTGCTGTTCGGGCGCACCAGGCAGTTTCAAACCGACAGCGAGCGGACTCTCGACTCACTGGCCGATCTCCGCTGGGGCGCTGACGGCAAGGGATTCCCGCGGCTGGTGCACCCGAACGGCGTCTGCCTGACCGGCGAATGGCGGATTACGGCGGACGTGCCCTACTCCGGCTGCTTCCGCAAGGGCAGCACGGCGCAGGTGGTGGCGCGCTATTCGACCTGCTGCACGGAAACACGCCGCGGGCGAACGCGGTCGCTCTCGATGGTTGGCAAGCTGTTCCCGACGACCGACCCGCACGACATGACCGGCTTGCGCACAACAGCCAACTTCATGACGCAGGAAGACATCGGCGGGGCCGATACGATCTACCTCAACGACGCCGACCTCAGGAACGCTCCCGACATTACGGTCTCGCGGCGCGGCGTGTCGGGGTTTGCCGTGTTGACGCGCGTCGGATTGACGTTCCGGAGGGTCGATCGCGAAGGCGGCCAGCGGCAGCTCTACCAAATCGCCGAGCTCGGGAAGCCGGCGGGGGAACCAACGCGGACGCCGCGATTCATGCGTCTGCACGTGTCACCGCAACAGCCGAAGATTGAAGGCGCCGACCTCGATTTCCGCGACGAGATCATGGCGCAGATCTTCGACCGCGGCGATCCGGTGCCGAAGCGGACGCTGACCTTCGACATCGAGATCACCGACGAAGGGCAGGTCAAAGGGCCGGGGACTCGCCAGCGATGGACGTTCGGAAGCTGGAAGAAGATCGGTGCGCTGGTGTTCGACAACGCGGTCGTCTCGTACAACGGGGACAAGGTGATTCATTTCAGTCACCCGACCTGGCGGGACGACCGGAACGATCCGGCGACGGCCACGCGAATCGACGGAAAGCGCGTCCGTTGATCGCTTCGCCCTGCCCTGCCTACGACTGCAGGTAGCCGCGAATCGTCTCGACGAAGTGCGGGAACGCGACCTCCGGTTCCTCGATCTCCGGGGTGCCAGCCCTTCTCCCACTCGAACCCGTAGTAGCCCTTGTAGCCGGCGGCCTTCAACAGCTGCACCTGCTCGCGCACCGGAACCGTGCCGCTGCCGGTGAGCACGTACCGGACGTCGGTCCCTTCCGGTTTCGAGTCCTTCAGATGCGTATGACGCACCCACGGCTTCAGGGCGGCCCACGTCGCTGAGGGCGGCTCCTTGCCGGCGGCGAAGGTATGGTGGGCATCCCAGACCAGCGCGACCGTGTCCATCGCCGCGCCCTTCATCAGCTCCACCACCGTCGCCGAATCGGTGTAGTCACCGTGGGTCTCGAGCAATACCGTGACGCCGCTGCCCTTCGCGTGCTCGCCGAGCGTGCGCAGGCCGTCGATGACCCGCGCCATCACGTCGCGCTTCTGCTCGCCGGCCGGCACCTTGTCGCCGAACACGCGGATGTACGGGGTCTTCAGCTTCTGCGCCAGGTCGATGAAGCGGCGGCCCTCGTCCAGCTGCGCCTGCCTCACCTTCGGATCGCCTTCGTGCATCCGTGCCGAGGCGCCCAGATCGCTGATCTTCAGTCCGAGCGCATCGAGGTCCTTGATGGACTGGATCAGCCCCGCGCCGCTGAACTCCGGCAAGGTCGGCAAATCCATCTTCATCTCGATGCCGCGCAGCTCGATCGCCGCGTAGCCCATCTGCGACGCCTGCTCGAGGATGCGCTTCCACGGCCACTTCGGGCATCCCAGCGTGGAGAAGGAGATGGGCAGGCGCGGTCCGCGCGGCTGCGCGCGAATGATGGCGGGGGCGGCCATGAGGGCGGCGAGCACGGTTCGACGGGTGATGGCCATCGGCTAGTCCTGTTTCAAGTAAATCGTTCCGCCCTTTTCGCGGAACTCGCGCGACTTGTCATCCATGCCGCGGCGCGCCTCGTCTTCTGCCATTGCCCGTACTTGCTGGGTGAGCTCCATCGAGCAGAACTTCGGGCCGCACATCGAACAGAAGTGCGCGACCTTGGCGCCGTCGGCCGGCAGGGTCGCGTCGTGGTACGCGCGGGCCGTCACCGGATCGAGCGCCAGGTTGAACTGATCCTCCCACCGGAACTCGAACCGGGCCCGTGACAGGGCATCGTCCCAGGCCTGCGCGCGCGGATGCCCCTTGGCGAGATCGGCGGCGTGCGCGGCGATCCTGTAGGCGATGACCCCGGCCTTGACGTCGTTGCGATCCGGCAACCCGAGGTGCTCCTTCGGCGTGACGTAGCACAGCATCGCCGTGCCGTACCAGCCGATCTGCGCCGCGCCGATCGCCGAGGTGATGTGGTCGTAGCCGGGAGCGATGTCGGTCGTCAGCGGCCCGAGCGTGTAGAACGGCGCTTCGCCGCACCACTCGAGCTGCTTCTCCATGTTCTCCTTGATCAGGTGCATCGGCACGTGACCCGGGCCCTCGTTCATCACCTGCACGTCGTACTCCCAGGCGATGCGCGTCAGCTCGCCCTGGGTCTTCAGCTCGGCGAACTGGGCTTCGTCGTTGGCATCGGCGATCGAGCCGGGCCGCAGCCCGTCGCCCAGCGAGAACGACACGTCGTAGGCGCGCATGATCTCGCAGATCTCGCGGAAGTGCGTGTAGGTGAAGTTCTCCTGATGGTGCGCCAGGCACCAGCGGGCCAGGATCGAGCCGCCGCGTGACACGATGCCGGTGACGCGGCGCGCGGTCATCGGGATGTAGCGCAGCAGCACCCCGGCGTGGACCGTGAAATAGTCGACCCCCTGCTCCGCCTGTTCGATCAAGGTGTCCCGGTAGACTTCCCAGGTGAGATCCTCCGGCTTGCCGCCGACCTTCTCGAGCGCCTGGTAAATCGGCACGGTGCCGATCGGCACCGCGGCATTGCGCAGGATCCACTCGCGGGTCTCGTGGATCTGCCGGCCGGTCGAGAGATCCATCACCGTATCGGCGCCCCACAACGTCGACCAGCGCAGTTTGTCGACCTCTTCGTCGATCGAGGAGCTGACCGCCGAGTTGCCGATATTGGCGTTGATCTTCACCGCGAAGTTCCGCCCGATGATCATCGGCTCGAGCTCGGGGTGATTGACGTTCGCGGGGATGATGGCGCGGCCGCGGGCGATCTCCGAGCGCACGAACTCGGGATCGAGACCCTCCCGGATCGCGACGAACTCCATCTCGGTGGTGACCACACTCTGGCGCGCGAAGTGGAGCTGGGTCACCCCGCTGCCCCCGGCGCGCGCCGCAATCCAGCCGGCGCGCAGCTTCGGCAGCCCCTCCCTGACATCGCAGCCCTGCGGTCCGCTGGTGTCGTAGACGCGCAACGCCTCGCCATTGGTCAGGGAAATCTCGCGCATCGGCACGCGGACGCCGGCTGGCCCGTCGACGTGGACTTTCCGGGAGCCGGGGAATGCAGAGGTGAAATCCGACGCCGTCAACGGGGCGAGAGCGGGGGCATTCTTGGGCATGGTTCTGCCTTGAAATATAGCACCTGGGCTCGCGGTTCGCGGTTCGTGGGTTCGCGGGTCGGTGAAAGACGGATATTGTCAGAGGCAACAAGCGCTGATACAGGCGGTTGGTTGCCTCTGAAAACCATGGCTCCGAACCCGCAAGCCCGCGAACCCGCGGCTATCCCAGCTTCCGCAAAATGAAGCACTTCAGGTAGTACGTCTCCGGCACCGTCATCAGCACCGGGTGGTCGCGCCCCTGCATCCGCTTTTCCACGACCGAGACGTCGGCGTGCGCGTCGAGGGCGGCCGACGCGAGGACTTCGGCGAAGCCGGCTTCGCTGACGTTGTAGGAGCAGCTGCAGGTGATCAGGAATCCGCCCGGCCGCAGCAGCTTCAGCGCCCGCAGGTTGATCTCTTTGTATCCGGACAGCGCCTTGGGCAGGGCGGCCTTGTTCTTGGCGAAGGCCGGCGGGTCGAGCACGATCGTGTCGAACGCCTCGCCGCGGCGCTCGAGCTCGCGCAACTCGTCGAAGACGTTCATCGCCCGCGCTTCGACATTCGTCAGACCGTTGCGGCGCGCGTTCTCGCGGATCCGCTCGACCGCGGTTTCGGAGATGTCGATCGCCAGCACCTCCTCGCACGACGGCGCCAGCGCCAGCGCGAAGCCGCCGTTGTAGCTGAACGCATCCAGCAGACGTCCTCGCGCGTACCCGGCGGCCGCTTGGCGATTCTCGCGCTGATCGAGGAACAGCCCGGTTTTCTGCCCCCGGTAGAGATCCGCCTCGTACGACACGCGTCCCTCCCGCACCTCGACCAGGTCTGGAACGGTCCCGTGCAGCACGTCGACCCGCTGCTCGAGCCCTTCGAGCAGCCGCACCCGCGGATCGTTCCGGGCCAGCACGCCGGCCGGTGCGGCAATCTCGACCAGCAGCCGCGTCAACTCCGGCAGCAGTCGATCCGTCGCCTGCGAGAGGGCCTGGACCACCAGATAGTCGCCGTAGCGGTCGACAATCAGCGAGGGGAGCAGATCGGCTTCGCTGTGCGCGACCCGGAAGGCGGTGGCGTCGATGGCGAGCGTCGTGCGAAAGGCCATCGCCTCGCGCAGACGGTCGCGCCAGGTGTCCAGGGTCGGCGGCTCGGAGCCCCGGCTGAACAGGCGGAGCGCGATTTCCGACCGATCGCTGAACAAGCGCATGGCCAACCCGCTGCCCGCGGCTGTCGATCACCGCGACGATCTCGCCTCCGGCGGCCTCGACCCGGCCGATATCGGATTTGTAGATCCAGGGATGGCCGTTGCGGAGCCGCTGATCGCCGCGCTTCGTGATGGTGACCGAGGACACCACGCTATAATTCCACAGTCATGAAGATCGCGATCGGCGCCGACCACGCCGGATTTGCGCTGAAGCAGCATCTCCTGGCGACGCTGACGCGGCTCGGACACCAGGTCGACGATCTCGGCACCCATGACACCGAACCGGTCGACTACCCGGAGATCTGCGCCAACGTCGCGCGATCGGTGGTCGGCCGGAGGGCCGATCGCGGGATCGTGATCGGCGGCAGCGGCCAGGGCGAGCAGATGGCCGCCAACAAAGTCCCCGGAGCGCGCGCCGCGCTCTGCAACGATCTCTATACCGCGCGCTTATCGCGTCAGCACAACGATGCCAACGTGCTGGCCCTCGGCGGTCGGATTGTCGCGTGCGGTCTGGCGGACGAGATCGTGGCAGTCTGGCTGACCACGACCTTCGAGGGCGGACGTCACCAGCGGCGCATCGAGCAGATCGCCGAATTGGAACGGCGTGAGCGGGTGTGACGAGCGTGTGAAAGATTACGCCTGCCGCCGCAACTGCGGCTGAAGCCGGAAGCCATAAGAATAGTCAGGTAAGGAGCGCAATGCCGACATCGACCGTGGCCCAGTCCCGCTGGCGGACCCTCGCCGAGACCGATCCCGAGATCGCCCGCACCATTCGCGACGAAGTCCAGCGCCAGAATTCGGGACTCGAGCTGATCGCCTCGGAGAACTTCGTCAGCCAGGCGGTGCTCCAGGCGGCCGGTTCGGTCCTGACCAACAAGTACGCGGAGGGCTACCCCGGCAAGCGCTATTACGGCGGTTGCGAGTTCGTGGACGTCGCCGAAACGCTGGCCATCGAACGCGCCAAGCAGTTGTTCGGCGCCGACCACGCCAACGTGCAGCCGCACTCCGGCGCACAGGCCAACATGGCGGTCTATTTCACGCTGTTGAAGCCCGGCGACACCGTGCTCGGCATGAACCTCGCCCACGGCGGCCATCTCACCCACGGCCATCCGCTCAACTTCTCCGGCAAGCTCTACACCATCGTCCCGTACGGCGTCCGCCAGGACGATGAGCGGATCGACTACGACGAGTTCGAGCGGCTGGCGCACGAGCACAAGCCGAAGATGATCATGATCGGCGCCAGCGCCTATCCCCGCGTCTTCGACTTCGAGCGCATGGGGAACGTCGGCCGCGCGGTCGGCGCGCCGGTCGTCACCGACATGGCCCACATCGCGGGACTGGTCGCGGCGAAAGTGCATCCCAGCCCGGTGCCGCATTCCGATTTCGTGACCACCACGACCCACAAGACCCTCCGCGGCCCCCGCGGCGGGATGGTGCTGTGCCGCGCGCAATACGCCAAGGATCTGGATCGCGCGCTGTTCCCCGGCGTGCAGGGCGGCCCCCTGATGCACGTCATCGCGGCCAAGGCGGTCTGTTTCAAAGAGGCGCTCGAGCCGGGATTCGCCGCCTACCAGCAGCAGATTGTCGCCAACGCCCGGCGGCTCGCCGCCAGCCTGGCGAGTGCCGGCTTCCGCCTCGTCTCCGGCGGCACCGACAATCACCTCATGCTGGTCGACGTCTTCTCGAAGGGACTGACCGGCAAGGTCGCGGAAGCGGCGCTCGGCAAGGCCGGCATCACGGTCAACAAGAACGCCATTCCGTTCGACAAGAACCCGCCGATGGTGGCGAGCGGCGTCCGCCTCGGCACGCCGGCGGTCACCAGCCGCGGCATGGGCGAGCCGGAGATGGAGACGATCGCGGAGCTCATCGCGCGGGCGCTCGCCGCTCCTGAAGACGACAGCGTCCTGGCGATGGTGCGGTCGGAAGTCGAATCCCTGTGCCGCAAGTTCCCGCTGTATCCGGACGCGTAGCGCTCGCGTCGGCGGTCGCGGCCGCGCTCGCGCCCACCGGTCCGCTCGCCCGGGCGGTTCCGTCGTTCGAGACCCGCGAGGCACAGCTCCGCCTGGCCGCGGCCGTGTCCGACGCTTTTGCGAATGGCGGCGTGCTGCTCGCCGAAGCCGGCACTGGTACCGGAAAGACCCTCGCCTACCTGGTCCCGGCGGTCCTGAGCGGCCACCGGGTCCTCATCTCGACCGGCACCAAGAACCTTCAGGAGCAGATCTACTTCAAGGATCTGCCGGTGCTCCGCGAAGCCCTCGGCATCCCGTTCACCGCCACCTACATGAAGGGGCGCGGCAACTATCTCTGCCTCCACCGCTTCGAGGCGTGGCGCGACAGTGGCCTGATCAGGACCTTCGAGGAGACCCAGTCGATCAGGATGCTCGACGAGTGGTCGCAGCAGACCGAGACCGGTGACCGCGCCGAGCTCGAGGATTTCGCGGAAGACTCGCCGCTGTGGCCCGACATTTCCGCCAGTGCCGAAAACTGCATCGGCGCCGAGTGCCCCCGCTTCGATACCTGCTTCGTGACCAGGATGCGGCAGCGCGCCGCCGCCTCCGATCTGGTCATCGTCAACCATCACCTGCTGTGCGCCGACGCCGCGGTGCGCCAGAACGCCTACGGCGAGGTCATTCCTGCCTGTGAGCGCGCGATCATCGACGAAGCGCATCAGCTCGAGGACGTCGCGACGCAGTACTTCGGCCGCGGCGTCAGCAACTACAGTTTCGATGCGCTGGCACGTGATCTCGACCGGGCGGCGGGATCCAATCTGATCGCCGACCGCGCGAAAGCCGCCGACCTCCGTACCGACGTCGGCAGGGTCCGCGATCACGCCCGCATGTTCTTCTCCACCCTGCAGCTGCTTCGCTTCGAAGGGGGCGGCGGATCCAGCGGCGATTCACGCATCCGCATCCGGCCGGCACAGACCGCCAAGGCCGCCGAAGCGGGCCTGGCGCTGATAGGGGCGCTGCAGGCGGTCGAAGCCGACATCGCGCTGACCAAGGACCTGTCCGAGGAAGTACTGGCGATGGCGCGGCGGGCCGGCGAAGCCCGCGACGACATCAAGTTCCTGCTCAAAGCCGACGATCCCGATTACGTGTATTTCCTGGAGACCCGCGGCCGCGGCGTCTATCTGCGCGCCTCGCCGATCGACGTGCTCGTACATCATGCGGGAGGTGCTGCTCGAGCGGATGAAGACGTTGGTGTTCACGTCGGCGACGCTGACGTCGGATGGGTCGTTCGAGTACTTCCGCGGCCGCCTCGGCGTGGATGACGCGGAAGAGATCCGGCTCGATTCGGAGTTCGACTACTCGCGCCAGGCGATTCTCTATCTCCCGCGAACGATGCCGGATCCGCGGTCGCCGCAATTCGTCCACGCGGCGGCTCGCGAGGTGGTCGAGATTCTGAAGCGGACCAATGGGCGCGCCTTCGTGCTGTTCACCAGCTACGCAAACCTGCGCGAGGTGCGCGCCGTCGTCGAATCGGAGCTCGAGTTCCCGATCCTGGTGCAGGGCACCGCTCCCCGATCGGCCCTGCTGCGCGACTTCAAGGCCACGCCCAACGCCGTGCTTCTCGCTACCTCCAGCTTCTGGCAGGGAGTCGACGTCGTCGGCGAGGCGCTCAGCTGCGTGATCATCGACAAGCTGCCGTTCGCGTCACCCGGCGATCCCATCACCGCGGCGCGGATCGAAGCGATCAATGCCGGCGGCGGTTCGGCATTCGGCGAGTATCAGATTCCACTCGCGGTGCTGGCGCTGAAGCAGGGGCTGGGCCGCTTGCTCCGCCACCGCCTCGACCGCGGCGTGCTGGCGGTCCTGGATCCGCGGCTGCGCACGATGGGTTACGGTCGCAGGTTCCTGGCATCGCTGCCGCCGGCCCCCGTCACCTACGCGCTCGACGACGTGGCGCGTTTTTTCGCGCCGCCGGACTCACCCCCGCCTTTCTGAGACCGCTGGGTGCCGCCGTGTTTCGCGAGGTGGCGCTGCTCGGCTTCCTCGACCGAGTGCGACGCCGCCACGTCCTGATCGTCTCGAGCCATCTCGACGAGTCGCTGGTAATGGGTGTGAAGCGTCCTCAGGTCCTTTTCCGAGAGGGTCTCGACGTCGATCAGACGATTGCTCGCGCCCTGCATCGCCGCCACCAGCTCGTTGAGCTTCAGCTGGATCGCCAGTCCGTCCCGGTTCTGCGTCCGCTGCACCAGGAAGATCATCAGGAAGGTGACGATGGTGGTCCCGGTGTTGATGACCAGCTGCCAGGTATCGGACCACCGGAACAGCGGGCCGGTCACGGCCCAGACGACGACGGTGCCGAGCGCCATTCCGAAGCCCCAACTGCTGCCGGCCCAGTGCGTGACTCCGGCCGCGGCCCGGTCAGCCACGCCTTCGAGGCCGGTCTGCCGTCCCCTCGTCTTCGTTCTCGTCATCGACATGTCCCCCGCAGGGATCATAAGGGTCGGAAGGCGGCGGCCGGCGGGAGCCGCAGGCCCTGTCCGACTTCGTTGTAGACTGAACAGGTTGCACGTAACTCGCGGACCAGGTCCGCGTTCACAGGTAGCACGGAGGTTGCGATGAGCGCATTGATCCGCCGGGCGTTGATGCCGAGTCTGCTCGTTCTGGGCCTGGCCGTGGCAGCTTCACCGGCGCTGGCTCAGACCGGACAGGTCAAGGGCAAGGTCCTCGACGTCAAGAATCAGCCGGTCGAGAAGGCCCAGGTCACCATCGAGGCGATCGACGGCATGGGCCGGAAGTTCAACGTCCCGACCAACAAAAAAGGGGAATACATCCAGATCGGGTTGCCCCCCGGGCAATACCGCATCACCGCGACGAAAGACGGCCTGAAAGACATGCAGGAGCACCGCGTCGGCCTGGACGTGGTCGAGGCGAACTTCACGCTGCGAGCCGCCACCGCAGCCGACATGTCGCCGGAAGAGCGGAAGAAGGCCGAGGCGAAGAACGCGGCGATCCGCGGAGCGTTCGAAGAGGGTGTGAAGCTCAGCAATGAGAGCAAGTACGACGAGGCGATCGCGAAGTTCAACGAGGTGATCGCGGCCATTCCCAAGTGCGTCGAGTGCGTGACCAATATCGCGTCGCTGCAGATGCAGAAAAAGGACTATGACGCGGCGGAAGCGACCTACAAGAAGGCGATCGAGCTGAATCCCAGCTCCGCCGAGGCGTACAACGGCCTGGCCAATCTCTACAACGCTCAGAAAAAGTTCGACCAGGCGGCCGAGGCCAGCGCTCAGGCGGCGAAGCTTGGCGCCGCGGCGCCGGGCGGTGCCAGCGCGTCATCGGTGTTCAACCAGGGCGTCATCGCGTGGAACGCGAGCCGCATCCCCGACGCCAAGAAGGCATTCGAGGAGGCGGTCCGGCTCGATCCGAAGCTGGCCGAGGCGCATTACTGGCTCGGGATGGCCAACCTGAACGAGGGCAAGATGCCGGAGGCGGCGACCTCGTTCGAGGCCTACCTGAAGCTTGACGCGGCGGGCAAATACGCCGAGCAGGCCAAAGGGATCCTCGCGCAGATCAAGAAGTAACCACGCAATACCGGTCAACGGTCGGGGATCACCCGGCCGTTGACCACACGCTTTTGCCTACCGTCCAGACGATCGCCGAGAACCTCGCAGAGGTCAGATCGCGCATCGACGCTGCCGCCAGGCGCGCCGGTCGCAGTCCGGCGGATATCACCCTGGTTGCCGTCTCCAAGACGTTCGACGCCGACTGCGTCCGTGCGGCATGGGAGGCCGGTCAGCGGGACTTCGGCGAAAACAAGGTCCAGGAAGCGGAGCGGAAGATCGCGGCCACGGCGGGCCTGACCGGGGCGAGATGGCACCTGATCGGTCATCTCCAGTCCAACAAGGCCCGCAAGGCGGCCCCCGCGTTCTCGGTCATCCACTCGGTCGACTCACTCGATCTTCTCAAACGGCTGGATTCGGCCGCTGCCGAGGCCGGCGCCGAACCGCAAATCCTCCTGCAAACCGACCTCGCCGGCGAGGAAACCAAGCACGGGGCGGCAGAACAGGACATCACCACCCTGGCCCACGCCGCGCTCGAGGCGCGGGCGGTCAAGCTGGCAGGACTGATGCTCCTGCCTCCTTGGAACGAAAATCAGGAAGTCACCCGGCCCTGGTTCGTCAGGGTGCGGGAGCTGCGCGATCGCCTGCTGGGCGCCGGAATCCCGGCCGCAGCGCTGCGGCACCTGTCGATGGGCATGAGCCACGATTTCGAGGCCGCGGTGGAGGAAGGTGCCACCCTGGTACGGGTGGGCACGGCGATTTTCGGCAAACGAACCACAGCAACGTCACTCTAAGCGCCGCACCGGCCGCGCTTCGCCGCAAGGCAAAGGACACGATCATGGAACGACAGACGCCTCCCTCGAGCACCTCGGCTGCCGATGCCGGGTCGTCGCCGGCGGAACGGGTGATGCGGGTCGCGCCGCTCGACATGCGGCAGCAGCGCTTCAAGACGGTGTTTCGCGGCTTCGACAAGGCCGAAGTGGTCGGGTTCCTCACCGAGGCCGCCGACGACTACGAGCACGCGCTTCGGGAGATGGATCGGCTGCGCCAGGACCTGGGCCGGCTCGAGTCGCTGCTCACCGAGCACCGCGATCGTGAATCCAACCTGCGCAACACCCTGCTGACCGCGCAGCGGCTGTCCGACGAAATCAAGGATGCGGCGCAGAACGAGGCGCGGCTGGTCGTCAAGGAAGCGCAGGGCCGCTCCGATCTGCTGCTGCAGAAGGCGCAGCTTCGGCTCGACGAAGTCGAGCGCGACATCAACGAAATGCGGCTCCGGCGGCGCGGCGTCGAGGGCTCGCTCGAGGCGTCGATTCAGGCGCTGTATCACGCGCTCGAATTCATCCGCCAGCAGGATCGTCCGGACGAGAGGGTGCTGCTGCACCGGCCGCGCCAGACGGACAGCGCCGGACAGCCACTCCCCCGAATCGAGACCCCACGCGCCGCGGACGACCGCGGGTAGCTCGGCGACGCTGGCCCGGCCCGACACCGGTGACCCACGACCCCGCCGGCGCGGACCTCGTCCTGCTCCACGCGCGCTGGCTGCTGACCTGCGCCGGACCGGCGCCGCGGCGAGGCGCGGCGCAATCCCAGGCCGGGGCCATCGCCGATGGCGCGCTCGCCATCACCGGCGGCCTCATCGTCTACGCCGGTCCTTCCGATGGCCTCTCGGCCCAGGTCACCCAGGCGGCGAACGCCACCGTGATCGATCTGCGGGGACGCCACAGCGTCGTCCCCGGCTTCGTCGATCCCCATACTCACGCGGTGTTTGGCGGCAATCGCCGCGGGGAACTGCAGCGGCGGCTGGCAGGCGAGACGTATGCCCAGATTGCCGCCAGCGGCGGCGGGATCGTCTCGACAGTCGCGGCGACCCGTGCGGCCTCGGAGGCGGAGCTCACCGACGCGGCCAGGCTTCGGCTCGCTGAAATGCGGGCCGGCGGCACCACCACCTGCGAAATCAAGAGCGGCTATGGGCTGACGACAGCGACCGAGATGAAGATGCTCCGCGTCATCGATGCGCTCCGGCGCACCGAACCGATGACCATCGTCCCGACCTTCATGGGAGCGCACGAGGTGCCGATCGAGTATCGCGACACGAGGGCGGCGATACGTCGACCTGGTGATCGAAGCGATGATTCCGGAGGCGGCGCAGGAAGGGCTCGCGGAGTGGTGCGATGTCTTCTGCGAAGACGGGGTGTTCACGCCCGCCGAGGCGACGGCGATTCTCGAAGCCGGGATGAAGGCGGGACTCCGGCCGCGCATCCATGCCGACGAGCTCGGCGCGAGTGGCGGGGCGCGCGTCGCGGCGGCGGTCGGCGCACGATCGGCCGATCACCTGGTTCATGTCGACGTGGAAGGCATCGCGGCCCTGGCCAGGTCGAACGTCGCGGCCACCCTGCTGCCGATCGCGGCGTTCTACCTGAAACTGGCACGCTATGCGCCGGCGCGGGCATTGATCGCTGCCGGCGTTCCGGTGGCGCTCGCCACCGACGTCAATCCGGGCGGTGGCTTGTCCCCCAGCATGCCGTTCGCGGTCGCGCTCGCCTGCTTCGCGATGGAGATGACGTTCGAAGAGGCGCTCGTGGCCGCGACGATCAACGCCGCCTGGTCGCTGGATCTCTCGGATCGCCTTGGCAGCCTGGAGCGGGGAAAGCTGGCCGATTTCCTGGTGGTTGACGGAGATCCGATCAACATCGTCCGGGTAGGCGCGCCGTCGATTCTCGCGGTCGTCAAGAAGGGCCAGGTCGTGTCCGGCATCTTCCAACCGTCATTCCGAGCCCACTCATGAAACTGACCGACCAACCGGTGTCCGCCCTGCTCGCGGCGATCCGCGACCCTCGTCCGACTCCGGGTGGAGGGTCGGCGGCGGCGCTCGCGGCCGCATTGGGGTCGTCTTTGCTGACCATGGTCGCGGCCATGCCGAAGCATCGTGCCGCGTCGGAAGAGGACGTCGACCGCCTGAAGGCGGCTGGCCGACGGTGCCTGAATCTCAGTCAACGGCTAGAGAACCTGGTCGACGAGGACAGCGCGGCGTACGACGCCGTGATCGCGGCCTACCGTCTGCCCCGCTCGTCGGAGGAAGAGCGGACCGAGCGGCATCGCCAGATCCAGGCCGCGCTCACAGCCGCCGCCGAGACGCCGCTCGACGTGATCCGCCGATGCGGCGAGGCCATCGAAGCGGCATCCACGGTGGCCAGGTTCGGCAATCCGAACGCTTCGAGCGACATCGGCGTTGCGCTCGAGCTCCTGCTCGCGGCCGGGCGGGGCGCACGCCTGAACGTCGAGATCAACCTCGCGAGCCTGGACGACGGCGACTATGTTGCGCGGGTCGGCGAGACGATCGCCGTGCTGGAGACAGAGGGGGCGATTGGCGCGGCAGCCGCCCGCTTGCTGTTGAGCTAGCTGATCGCTCAGGGGCCGGGGCTGACGTGCCAGCCCTCGACCGAGATGTTGAATGGCTGCCGGCGCTTGTAGGAGGGGACCCACTCGATGACCTCCTCGTACGCGATGTTGATATAGGTCATCTGCTTGTCGCGCGTGACCTGGACGGCCTCCCGGTCGAGCGGAATCCGATACCGCTCCGCGAGGACCATGACCCGGTCGATGATCTCGACATCCGAGCGATCCTTCGAGAACTTCGCCGCTTCGGCGACCGCATCCTTGAACTGATAGTGGTGCATGTACACGGGCACGAACCGGTACAGCGCGTTCGCGATGAGCAGGAAGACGGCGAGCCTGATCAGGTTCCGCAGCATGGCCGTCCTCTTATCGGTTCATCAGTGAATCTGGTGCAGCAGGCGCTCCCAGCGCGTGCGGGTGAAGAAGTGGGTGATCACCGAGAACAATCGCGAGGCCGAGGCGCCCAGGCCTTCCTCTTCCCTGGTCGGCACGCCCGAATCATACGACCAGTAGATCATCAACGCCTTGCCCTTGATGTAGGCGCGCGGCAGGAACCCCCAGTAGCGGCTGTCCTGTGAGTTGTCGCGGTTGTCACCCATCACGAAATACTGGTCGGGGGGGACCTGCACCGGACCGTAGCGCTCGCGCACGTCGAACGAGGTCACTTCCTGGGCGTTGTGCGCCGGCTCGAGGAAGTGGACATACGGCTCGTCGAGCGGCTGGCCGTTGACGTAGACCTTCTTGTTGCGCAGCTCGAGGGTGTCGCCGGGCAGCCCGATCACCCGCTTGATGAAATCCCGCTCCGGCTCGTCGGGGTATTTGAACACCACGATATCGCCGCGCCTGATGTCGCGCATCGGCAGGACGGCGCGTTCGGGGCGGCCGAGCGCCGGGCCGAACACGAACTTGTTGACCAGCAGATGGTCGCCGATCAGCAGGTTGTTCTCCATCGACCCGGTCGGGATCTTGAAGGCCTGCACCGCCCAGGTCCGGACGAACAGCGCCAGGATCACCGCGATGACGATCGACTCGAAGTATTCGCGGACGACGCTCTTCTTCTGGGTCATCAGGTCAATGCCAAAAATGCCAAAAATGGAAATGCGCGGGGATCGCTACTGCTGGCGCGGATTGCCCAATGCCGGATTGCCCCCAATGCCGCGGCTTGCCCCCAATAACTTGGCAATCTTGGCAATTTTGGCATTCTTGGCAATGCCTAGGATTCCTGGCCGACCTTGAGCACGGCCAGGAACGCTTCCTGGGGAATTTCGACGCGGCCGACCCGCTTCATCCGCTTCTTGCCCTCTTTCTGCTTCTCGAGCAGCTTGCGCTTGCGGGAGATGTCGCCGCCGTAGCACTTCGCCAGCACGTTCTTGCGGAGCGCCTTCACCGATTCGCGGGCGATGATCCGGCTGCCGATCGCCGCCTGGATCGCCACCTCGAACATCTGCCGGGGGATCAGCTCGCGCATCTTCGCGGCGAGCGCGCGGCCGCGCTGATACGCCATGTCCCGATGGACGATGACCGAGAGCGCATCGACCGGCTCCTCGTTGACCAGGATGTCCAGCTTGACCAGCGGCGACTCCTGGTAGCCGGTCACGTGATAGTCGAGCGAGGCGTAGCCGCGCGAGATGGTCTTCAACCGGTCGTAGAAATCCATCACGACCTCGTTGAACGGCAGCTCGTAGGTGACCAGCACGCGGTCGGCGGCGAGATACTCGATCGACTTCTGGACGCCGCGCTTCTCCTGACAGAGCTGCAGGATGGCCCCGACGTGCTCGGACGGCGTCAGCATCATCGCGGTGATCACCGGCTCTTCGATCCGCTCGATCCGCCCGGTGTCGGGCAGCTTCGACGGGACTGTCGATCTCCTGCACCACCCCGTCGGTGGTGGTCACCCGGTAGAGCACGCCCGGCGCGGTGGTGACGAGATCCATGTCGTACTCGCGCTCGAGCCGCTCCTGCACGATCTCCATGTGCAGCAGGCCGAGGAAGCCGCAGCGGAAACCGAAGCCCAGCGCCGCTGACGTCTCCGGTTCAAAGAAGAACGACGCATCGTTGAGCCGCAGCTTCTCGAGCGCGTCGCGCAGCTGGGGGTACTCGCTGCCTTCCACCGGATACAGGCCGGCGAAGACCATCGGCTTGCTGACCTTGAAGCCGGGAAACGCCTCGGACGTCGGCCGGGACGCCTCGGTGATGGTGTCGCCGATCTGCGCATCGCTGACCGTCTTGATGCCCGCGAAGATGAAGCCGACCTCGCCGACGCCCAGCGCCTCCACCGCGACGGCCTTGGGCGAGAACACGCCGACCTGGTCGACTTCGTACTCCTGCCCTTTCGCCATCAGCTGGATTTTCATGCCGGCCCGGATCACGCCGTCGAGCACCCGGGTCAGGATGATCACGCCGCGGTAGGGGTCGTACCACGAATCGAAGATCAGGGCCTTGAGCGGCGCATCCGGCTCCCCCTCCGGCGACGGCAGCCGGCGCACGATCGCCTCGAGAATCTCGTGGACGCCGGTGCCTTCCTTGGCGCTGGCGAGGATCGCGCCGCTCGAATCGAGCCCGACGATCTCCTCGATCTGCCGCTTCGCCTCGTCTGGCTGGGCGCCGGGCAGGTCGATCTTGTTGATGACCGGAATGATCTCCAGCCCGTTGTCCACCGCCAGGTAGGCGTTGGCGAGGGTCTGCGCCTCGACCCCCTGCGACGCGTCGACCAGGAGCAGCGCGCCTTCGCAGGCGGCCAGCGATCGGGTCACTTCGTAGGAGAAATCCACGTGCCCTGGCGTGTCGATCAGGTTCAGGATGTAGTCCTCTCCATCGTCGGCGCGATAGGTCAGGCGGACGGCGTGGGCCTTGATGGTGATGCCGCGCTCCCGCTCGAGGTCCATCGAGTCGAGGACCTGCGCCTCCATCTCCCGCGCCTGCAGCGCGCCGGTCATTTCGAGGAACCGGTCCGCCAGCGTGGACTTGCCGTGGTCGATATGGGCGATGACGGAGAAATTGCGGATGTTGCGCTGGTCCATTTATGGGGACTGAATCGAACGATTATAGCTGGCGCAGGCGGGATCAAATCCCAAGCTCCAAATCCCAAATCCCAACCACTCCCAACGCCCAAATCGCAAAGCAATCCCAACCTCCAAGGCCCAACGCCGCCGCGCTCGGCCGACAGTTGGGATTGCGCCGGCTGGGAGTCCCTTGGGATTTGGGCGTTGGGAGTGGTTGGGATTTGGAGCTTGGAGCTTGGGATTTGACGCCTACCTCTGCTCTAGCGGGAGAAACGCCTGCGGATAGGAGGGACCGATATAGTCAGTGCGCGGCCGGATGAGCCGGTTGTTCTTGTATTGCTCGAGGCAGTGCGCGGTCCAGCCGGAGACCCGGCTCACGGCGAAGATCGGCGTGATAGAGATCGATCGGAATCCCGAGGGTGTAGTAGGTCGAGGCCGAATAGAAATCGACGTTGGGATACAGCTTCTTCTCGCCGGTGACCAGTTGCTCGATCCGCTGGGACATGTCGAACCAGCGCCGGTTGCCGGCGCGCTCCCCGAGGTCCTTGGACATCCGTCGCAGATGGGTGGCACGAGGATCTTCGGTGCGGTACACGCGATGGCCGAAGCCGGGGATCTTGACCTTGCGGGCGAGCCGGCTGCGGATCGCCTCGTCCACCCGATCCGGCGCGGCATCCTCGCCGATCTCGATCAGCAGCCGCATGACGTCGGCGTTCGCGCCGCCGTGCAGCGGTCCCTTGAGGGCGCCGATCGCGCCGACGATCGCCGAATGCAGATCGGTCAGGGTGGCGGCGGCCACGCGCGCGGCGAAGGTCGACGCGTTCAGCTCGTGGTCCGCGTGCAGCACCAGCGCCACGTCGAAGGCCCGGATCGAAAGCGCGTTCGGCCGGGTGCCGGTCAGCATGTAGAGGAAGTTCGCGGCGTGCCCAAGCGCGGGATCCGGCTGAATCGGGCCGGCACCTGCCTGCAGGCGCCCGTAGGTCGCCACCAGACTGGCGATCTGCGCGGTCAGGCGCACCGCCTTGCGGTAGTTCGCCTGCGGCGAGTTGTCGCTGGCGTCGGGATCGAAGTGCCCGAGCACCGAGGTCATGGTGCGCAGGGTGTCCATGCCATCCGACGCCGGCAGCTGCTTCAGCAGCCGCAGGACCGCCTCGGAGAGGGGTCGCGCCGCCACGAGCTGTGACTGGAGATCGCCGAGCTCGGCGCGGTTCGGCAGCCGCCCGTGCCAGAGCAGGTAGCAGACCTCCTCGAAGGTCGCGCCGCGCGCGAGATCGTGGATGTCGTACCCGTAGTAGGCCAGCACCCCGCGATCGCCATCCAGATAACAGATCGAGGACGTGGCGGCGACAACGTCTTCGAGCCCGCCCTTCGGCTTCGCGTCGGTCGACATAATCTGATGATTATGTCAGTTGCCAGTTTCCGGTTGCCAGTTTCCGTTAGCGGAACTGGACTGGGAACCGGGAACTGAAAACTGACAACCGAGCGTCGCCGAATGGCGACGTGAGGCGCGAACTACTTCGCGACTTCCGGCGCCTTGAGCATGACGTCGTCGCCGGCGTACTGCTGGAGGATCGAGAGCAGCCCGGTGTAGAGGAAGCCGATCTGGAACAGCATCAGGAACGGCAGCGTGCCATAGATCTGGTTGGCGAGGGCGTAGTAGACAGTGGCGGTGAAGTACAGGCCAAGTCCGAGCTCGATGATCGGCTGAACGCCGACCGACTGGTGGTATTTCTTGCCGACCCACTCGTCGCTGTCGCGTTCGATGCCGTATTTGGGCGTGCGCGCGAACTCGCTCTGCTTGCCGAACAGGGCCTCGAGCACCGCTCGCGTGTTGTTGACGCACAGGCCGATGCCGATCGACATCAGGAACGGCAGATACTTCAAACGCTGCCGCCAGGTCGCCGGGTAGAGCTCCCGCTGCGAGACGATATAGAAATTGCACACCGACAAGGTCGCCGCGGCGAACAGCGGGACGTCGATCAGCAGCATTTCGTACCAACCCATGTTGTAGCGGACCCACATCGCGGGGAACATCAACACGGAGAGGACCGACATCAGCAGGTAGTTGAAGTTCGCGGACAGATGGAAGAACGCTTCGGCCTTGACCGCCGATCGGCTGCTTCGACCGGAGGATCCGCGGCATCAGCTTGAGACAGGTCTGGATCGAGCCCTTCGCCCAGCGGTGCTGCTGAGACTTGAAGGAATTCATCTCGACCGGGACTTCGGCCGGGGCGACCACGTCGGCCAGGAACACGAAGCGCCAGCCGGCGAGCTGAGCGCGGTAGCTGAGGTCGAGGTCCTCGGTCAGCGTGTCGTGCTGCCATCCGCCCGCTGACTCGATCGCGGTGCGGCGCCAGACACCCGCGGTGCCGTTGAAGTTGAAGAAGCACCCGGCGCGGTTGCGGCCGCCGTGCTCGAGCACGAAGTGCGCGTCGAGCAGGATCGACTGGATCTTCGTGAGCAGGGAATAGTCCTGGTTGATGTGGCCCCACCGCGCCTGCACCATCCCGATCCCCGAATCACTGAAATGCGGCAGCGTGCGCTGGAGGAAATCGGGCGAGGGGATGAAATCCGCGTCGAAGATGGCCACGAACTCGCCGGACGCCTCCCGGAGGCCCGCCTCGAGCGCTCCCGCCTTATAGCCGCGCCGGTCGACCCGGTGCAGTAAGCGGATGTCGATGCCTCTGGACGAGTGGCGGCGGACGGCCGCCTGCGCAATTGCCTGGGTCTCGTCGGTCGAGTCATCCAGGACTTGAATCTCGAGCAGCTCGCGTGGGTAGTCCATTTCGCAGACGGCGTCGATCAGCCGGTCCGCGACGTACATCTCGTTGAAGATCGGAAGCTGGATGGTAACGCGCGGCAGGACGTCGAGAGTCGGCAGCTCGGCGGGCGCAGCCTTGGCCCTTGTTTTTCATGTAAAGATAAACAAGGTAGTACCGATGCCAGCCATAGATTGCCAAAATGCTGAGGATAAAGAAATACAGGACGAGTATCAGTGTTTGAGGCAGGCTCATAAGAAGATGAATCCGTCACGCCGCACAATCGGTGATTTTATAGCTCTGCAAAACTGGAAGTCAACGCGCGTCAAGCACTTGGAGGCGCGCGACCGGCTCCGGTCCGCATGACCCGCCTCGAGATCAAGAGCCTGCTCGAGCGGGTCCGCAGCGGCGCTCTCACACCTGAGTCAGCGCAGGACGAACTCCTACAATATCTGCGCCAAGCCCCCTTCGAAGACCTCGGATTCGCTCGGGTGGACCATCAGCGGAGCATTCGCCAGGGCTTTCCAGAGGTGGTTTTCGGCCCAGGGAAGACCCCCGCGCAAATCGCCGCCATAGCCGAGCGCATCGTCTCGGCCGGCCATACGCTGCTGGTCACGCGCACCGACGCCGACGCTCACGCTGCGGTCGCTGAACGGATTCCAGACGCGCGCTTTCATTCTGTCGCGCGGACAATCACCCGGCGGCCCGACGCCCCGGCCACCGGCAAGGGCACGATTCTTGTCCTCGCCGCGGGTACCGCCGACCAGGGAGCGGCAGAGGAGGCGGCGGTGTGCGCCGAAACCATGGGCAATCGGGTCGACCGGCTGTACGACGTCGGCGTGGCCGGACTGCACCGCCTGCTCGCCGAACATGCCCGCCTGCATCGCCGCCCGTGTCGTCATCGTCGCCGCCGGCATGGAAGGGGCGCTCCCCAGCGTGGTGGGGGGACTGGTCGACGTGCCAGTCATCGCGGTGCCGACCAGCATCGGTTATGGCGCCAGCTTCGGCGGGCTGGCGGCGCTGCTGGCGATGCTGAACAGTTGCGCCAGCGGGGTGTCAGTCGTCAATATCGACAACGGCTTCGGCGCCGCCGCCATTGCCAGCTCGATTAATCATCTGGCCTGAGCGGCGGCGAAATCCCAAATCCCAAGCTCCAAATCCCAACCACTCCCAACGCCCAAATCTCAAGCGAAATCGCAATTTCCAAACCCCAACAAAACCCAACAAATCCCAAAAAGTCCCAAACCAAGGCTGTTGGGGGATTGGAAGTTGGGAGGTTGTCTTGGGATTTGGAGCTTGGAGCTTGGGATTTGACACAAGCTCCCGTAGACCCATATTTCCGAGAGGCAGCATTGCCGCGGTCGTTTGCCTGATCTATAGTTAACGATTTGCTCCTGCCTCCAAGGGCGTGGCCCGGGAGTCACCACCTCAATCAATCGCATGCACGCCGGCGCCCTCAGGGCCCTTGAATTCGACCGTATTGTCGAAGTAATCCGCGGATTCGCCCAGACTCCGCAGGGCGAAGCTCATCTTGCCGCGCTCCAGCCGGCCATCGAGCCGCGCGCCGTGTCAGCGGCGCTCGCGGCCACCAGCGAAACGGTCGGTTTTCTCGCCGGAAACCAAATCGCTGTCCAGGCGCCGCCGGAGCTCCAGGTCATCCTGCAAGGGGTCACCGTCGAGGGGCGGCCGCTCGAACCCCTGCAGCTGCTGGCCCTGGCCACTTTCCTGTCGACGGTCAATACGACCTGTTCAGCGGTGCGGCGGGCCCGCGCCTCGTTCCCCATACTGCTCGCCATCGTCGAACGCGACCGCATCGTTCGATCAGGAGATCGCCGACGTCCAGCGGAAGATCGATCCGGCGGGTGATGTGGTGGACGATGCCTCGCCGGAGTTGCGGCGGATCCGCGAGAGCCTGCGACGGCAGCGGACGCGGCTGCGCGGCACGCTCGAGTCGTACCTGCGCGGCAAGGACACGGCGAAATACCTGCAACAACAGATCGTCACCGACCGGCATGGCCGGTACGTGCTGGTCGTGCGGGCCGAACATCGCGGGGCGATCCCGGGGATCGTGCACGGAAGCTCGGGCAGCGGCGCCAGCCTCTATCTCGAACCGCTGAGCACCGTCGAGATCAACAACGACATCGTGGAGTTGGAGCAGCAGGAGCACGAAGAGGTCCGGCGCATCCTGCTGGCCCTCACCGATGCCTTCCGCGGCCGCGCCGACGATCTCGAACGCACCGTCGATGCCGCCGCCAGGCTCGACGTCCTGAACGCCCGCGCGCGGTTCTCGATCCTGGTCCGCGGCATCGAGCCGAAGATCGCGAAGGATGGCCGCCTCGAGCTGCGCTCGGCGCGCCACCCACTGCTGATTCCGGCGATCCGGCGCCATGTCCGCAACGACCACGCTGAATCGAGGCGCCCCCGAGGAGACCCCCTCGAGCGGCCGAGCGGCAGCCGACGATCGCGAGCCCGTGCCAGTGGACATCCTGCTGGTCCCGCCGGTGAACGTCCTGGTCGTCACCGGACCGAACACCGGCGGCAAGACGGTCGCGCTGAAGACCGCGGGCCTGCTGCCGCTGCTCGCCCAGGCGGGACTGCTGATCCCGGTCGCCGAAGAATCGCAGATTCCGGTGTTCCGCTCGGTCTTCGCCGACATCGGCGACGAACAGTCGATCGCGAACAGCCTCAGCACCTTTTCGGGGCACATCGCCAACATCGTGGCGATGGACAGCGCGCTGCAGACGCCGGCTCTGGTTCTCCTGGACGAGGCGGGCGCCGGCACCGATCCGATGGAAGGGGGCGCGCTGGCGATGGCCATCATCGAGCACTTCCGCCTGCGCAGCGCGAAAGTGATCGCCACCACGCACTACGACGCGCTCAAGACCTACGCCTCGACGACCGAGGGTGTGACCCCGGCTGGCTTCGGCTTCGATCCCAAGACGTTCGCGCCCACCTATCGGCTGAACTACGGCTCGCCGGGGAGCAGCCTCGCGTTCGAGATCGCCAACCGCCTCGGGCTGCCCGCGTCGATCATCCAGCGTGCGCGGGCGCATCGCAGCGAGCGCGAGAGCCTGCTCGCCGATCATCTGGCGCGAGTCGAGCGCGAGATGCAGTCGCTCGATCACGACCGCCGGCTCGCGGCACGCGAGCGCCAGACACTGGCCGACGCCACCGCCAAGCTCAGGGCCCGCGAGGAGGAACTGAAGACTCGCGAGGAAACCCTCCGCCGCAAGCTCGACCTGAAGATCGAGGAGCGGTTGCGCGAAGCCCGCCGCGAGATCGACGCTGTCGTCGGCCGGCTCAAGGCGCGGACCGAAACGATGGCGACCCAGGCCGAGCGCGCGGCGACGCGTCTGATCCCGACCGGCGAGACCGGCGGCGCGCGAGCCGATGCCCGCACCGCCCTGGACGCGATCGAGGATCGGCTGCGCAGAGCGGCGGAGTCCGGGCCGGGGGGCGGAGTGGCCGCCGCGGCGCCAGCCGTTCTGGCGCGCGCCGCCGTGGTCGGCGATCGGGTGCTGGTCGGCTCGATGGGTCTCGAAGGGATCGTCAAGTCGCTGCAGGGGCGCGATGCGGAGGTCGACGTCCGCGGCAAGCGGCTCCGCGCACGCGTCGGCGATCTCCGCGTCACGGCGGGCGCCGGCCCGACCCAACCCGCGACCGTCCGCGTCAACGTCGACCTGCAGCCGCGCGAGGGACTGCTGACCGAGTTGAACCTGATCGGCTCCAATGTGGACGACGCGCTGGTCCGGCTCGAGAAGTTCCTGGACGATGCCGCGATTACCGAGCAACGGACACTGCGGGTGATCCACGGATTCGGGACCGGTCAGCTGCGGCGCGCGGTCGGCGAGTTTCTCAAGACCCACCCGGAGGTGGCCACGTTCACGACGGCCCCGTCCGACAAGGGCGGCGGCGGTGTCACGCTTGTCGAGATGAAGGAGTAGCGCACTGGGCCTCTTCCCCGCCACCTTCATCGACGACCTGAAATCGCACGCCGACATCGTGCAGGTCATACAGGAGCGCGTGCCGCTGCGGCGCAGCGGCACCACGTGGAAGGGACTCTGTCCGTTTCATGGTGAGAAGACCCCGTCGTTCCACGTGTACGACAAGGGCTTTTTCAAGTGTTACGGGTGCGGCGTCGGCGGAGACGTCATCAAGTTCGTAGAGCTGTACGACAAAGTGGCATTTCCGGAGGCGGTCCGCCAGCTGGCGGTACGGGCCGGACTGCCCGTGCCGGAGGCGGAAACCTCGCAGCAGGATGCTGACGACCAGCGCGATCGCGAGTCGCTGCTCAAGGCGCACGAGTTGGCGGCGGCGTGGTTCACCGAGCAGCTGGCCGCACCGGTCGGGGCCGCGGCCCGGCGTCAGCTCCAGGAGCGAGGCGTCGGCGACGAGCTCGCGCGCACCATGGCGGTCGGCTATGCGCCGGCGATGCCGGATGGCCTCTGTGCGCGGCTTCGGAAGGAGGGCTTCACCGCTGCGACGCTGGTGAAGAGCGGTCTTGCGGTCCTCCGAGACGATGGGTCGGTGCGCGATCGGTTCAGGAACCGGCTGATGATTCCGATCGCCCGCGACAACGGCGCGATCATCGCGTTCGGCGGCCGGGCGATGGACCCGGGGCAGCAGCCGAAGTATCTGAACTCGCCGGAAACGCCCGATCTATGTGAAAGGCCGGACGCTGTACGGGCTCCATCTGAGCAAACACGCCATTGCCAAGGCGCGGTATGCGGTCATGGTGGAGGGCTACTTCGACTTCGCCCAGGCGTATCAGGCCGGCGTCCAGAACGTCGTCGCGTCGTCTGGAACCGCGTTGACGGCCGTTCAGGCCAAGCTGCTGAAACGATTCGCGTCCAAAATCGTCCTCAATTTCGATCCTGATAGTGCAGGCCAGGGCGCGGCGGCCAAGTCTTCCGAAATGCTGGTCGCGGAGGGCTTTCAGGTGAATGTCGCCATGCTGCCGGCGGGGGAAGATCCCGATACATTCATCCGCAGGCAGGGAGGCGCGGCCTATCAGGAGGCGCTGAAGCAGTCGCGCCAGTATCTCGACTATCTGCTGGACCGCGCGGCGCAGGACGTCGACCTCAACCGCGCCGAGGATCGGCGCGAGTTTCTGAGCCGGATGCTGACGGTCGCGGCCCGGATTCCGGACGCGGCGGCGCGTGACCAGTTTGCCGACAGACTGGCGCACAAAGCGAGAATTACGGAAGAGGTTGTACGGGCCGAGATTCGCAAGGCGGCGGTCCAGAAGGAGACCGTGTTCGAGCGCCGTCACGTCCCGTCGCTCGGCCACGTGAAAGCGTTCGAACGCGGCCTGATCTGGGCGCTGGTGCGCGATCCGGCGGCCGGTTTCGGCGCCCTGGCCGACCTGGAATGCACTGACCTGAGCGGTCTGGCGACCGGACCGATTCTCGAACAGGCCCGATCCCTGCAGGGATGGCCCTCGGACGGCTTACCACAGGCCTTACTGGAGCGTCTAAGTACACAAGAAGCCGGGCTGGTGGCGGAGATCACCGCCCAGTCCGATCCGCCCGTGCTGGTGCCCGCCGATTGCGTGACGGAGCTTCGGCGCCTGCAGCTGGCGCGGGAACGGGCAGACGTTCAGCAACAGATGGCCCGGCTCCTCGAGCAGGGCATTGCCAGCAGCGACGACCGGATCAACCAGCTGGGGATGCGGCAGCTGACGCTCAAGCAGCAGATTGATTCCATTGGCACCGAGCAGGCGGGGTCCGTGCCCCGCCCGCATTAGATTTGGGCCGGGGGCCCCGCGCACGAAATGAAGCAGCGTTTGGAGGACACGCCGTTGTCGATCGAAGAAAAATACGATGAAGTGAGGCAGCTCATCTCCATCGGCAAGGAAAAGGGCTACCTGCTCTATGACGAAGTCAACGAGCTCCTCCCCGCCGACATCACGTCGTCGGACGAGCTCGATGACCTGTTCAGCACCTTCGGCAGTGCGGGGATCGAGGTCGTCGATTCGGAGAAGGCGTACCGCGACGACAAGCTGCTCGACCGCACCGGCGAGGGGGCGGAGGAGCTCGAGCTCGATCTGACCCCCGGCGCGCTCGACAAGACCAACGACCCGGTCCGCATGTACCTGCGGGAGATGGGCACGGTCCCGCTGCTGACCCGCGAAGGTGAAGTCGAGATCGCCAAGCGGATCGAGCGCGGCAAGCTGGCGGTGATCAAGTCGATCTCGCGCACGCCGACGATCGCGCACGCGATCATGGCGATGGGCGATCAGCTGAAGAACGACGAGCGGAGCGTCCGCGAGCTGGTCATCTTCCAGGACGAGGAGATCACCGACGACAAGATCGAGGAGCGCAAGCGGCAGGTGCTTCGCCAGATCGAGGCGGTCCGGAAGGCCTGGGCGGGCACGGAAAAGTGCAAGGACAAGCTCGACAAGACGCCGAAGGGCACGACCACGCGTGAAAAGCGGAAGTACCGCCGCACCCGCTGGGAGTCGCTGCGGGCCCGCATCGAGCTGTCACAGCTGATTCGGAAGATCGAGTTCACCGAGACCATCAAGCGCCGCCTGATCGATCACCTGAAAGACGCGGTCGAGGGGGTGATGCGCCTGAAGCGCGAGGTGGACCACATCGAGCGCCAGCTCAATCCGAAGAACAAGAGAGTCCGGATCAAGGAAGAGGAAAAGAAGAACCTCGCCCGGCGGCAGAAGGACGCCAAGCTCCACATGAAGTCGGCCGCCGACGAATTGGAGCAGACGCCGGATCGCCTGATGCACACGCTGGAGACGATCTCGCGCGGGGAGATCCAGGCGGAGCAGGCGAAGAAGGAGCTGGTCGAGGCCAACCTCCGGCTGGTGGTCTCGATCGCGAAGAAGTACACCAACCGCGGGCTGCAGTTCCTCGACCTGATTCAGGAGGGCAACATCGGCCTGATGAAGGCGGTCGACAAGTTCGAGTACCGCCGCGGCTACAAGTTCTCGACCTACGCGACCTGGTGGATCCGGCAGGCGATCACCCGCGCGATCGCGGACCAGGCCCGGACCATCCGGATCCCGGTCCACATGATCGAGACGATCAACAAGCTGATCCGGACTTCGCGGGCGCTGGTGCAGGAGCTCGGACGCGAACCGACGTCCGAGGAAATCGCCAAGCGCATGGACATCCCGGTCTCGAAGGTCCGCAAGGTCCTGAAGATCGCCCAGGAGCCGATCTCGCTCGAAACGCCGATCGGCGAAGAGGAAGATTCGCATCTTGGCGACTTCATCGAGGATCGCCAGGTGGTGTCGCCGTCGGACGCGGTCATCAATCTCAACCTCAAGGAGCAGACCGAGTCGGTCCTGAAGACCCTGACTCCCCGCGAGGAGAAGGTGATCAAGATGCGGTTCGGGGTCGGCGACGGCAGCGAGCACACGCTCGAGGAGGTCGGCCAGAACTTCGCCGTCACCCGCGAGCGGATCCGCCAGATCGAGGCCAAGGCGCTGCGCAAGCTGCGCCACCCATCGCGCTCGCGAAAGCTGCGCGCGTTTCTGGAGGGGCGCACGTAGCGCTCGCGTGTCAAGGGAGACGGGAAAAGGGAGAAGGCAGAACCTCTTTTTTCCCTTCTCTCTCCTCCCTTGTTATAGTCGCCTGCGGGCCCATAGCTCAGCGGTTAGAGCCGCCGGCTCATAACCGGCTTGTCCCAGGTTCGAATCCTGGTGGGCCCATCATCCTCCGCTCATCCTCCCCTTCCCCCTTCCCCTCGAACACACGATGCGCGTCAGCGTGGCAGACCAAGGCGGGCGAGCAGCGGAGCAAATCGGGGATCAGAGCGGAGCGGGTCGAAGAATGGATCCGCCTTGAGCATCGGCAGTTCCCACGCTCGAGCGTCGACCGCCTTCTGAAGCCATTCGAAAGCGCGATTCCTGTCGCCCAAGCCCACGTGGACGACGGCCATCTGGAAGGCGGACGGAATCCCGCGGCTTCACAACCCGATGCAGCTCGTCGATGGCCGCGAGCGCCTGGCCAGTGTGGCCGGCCCGCGCCAGCGCGTACCCGTGAAGCGCAATCAGGTCGGGGCGATCGCCGCCCGCTTTCCGCGCCAGGGCGAGTTCAGCCACCGCTCGCTCAGGCATGCCCTTGTAGGCATACGTCAGGCCGAGCATGGCATGGGTCATCGCATCGCCGGAATCAAGGTCCAGCGTCCGTTCGAACTGCGTGACCGCCTCGTCGTAGCGCCGGGCCATGTTCCACACGACGCCGAGGTTGACCTGGGCGCGCAGCGACAGCGGGTCAAGACTGATCGCACGTTGGGCGATCGGGAGCGCCTCGGCGGAACGTCCCGTGTACGCGAGATAGAAGGAATAGAAATGCAACGCGGTGACGTAATTGGGCTCGAGATCGATGGCGCGCTTGAAATGACGTTCCGCTTCGGTCCACTCCCAGTAGTAGTCGCCCAGGATCGCCGCCAGGGAGTTATGGGCCTCGCCGAGCGACTCGTTGAGGCTCAGCGCCTTCAGCGCCGCGTCGCGTCCCAACGGGTGAGAGTCGCTGATCGGCATGAGGCTGTAGCTGCCGAGTAACGCGTACGTGTCGGCCAGGCCGCTGTACGCCAGCGCGTAGCCCGGATCCAACGCAATCGCCTTCAGGAAGTGGTCCTTGGCCTTTCGCAGTCCCTCAGGGGTGTCCTTGGCCCAGTGCCAGCGGCCACGGAGGTACTGCTCGTACGCCGACGCGTTGCCCGAGTGTCGCGGCGTGCCAGCGTCGGGCCGCTGCTCGAGGGCAAAACTCGTCCTGCTGACGCTAACCCACACACCCCAGACGAACGGCGTGCGCGATCTCCGTACCGGAATCTCGAGACAGCCGCGCACGAAGAAGCGCCGGTCGTCGATGACACAGGTATCGGCCTCGAGCCGCACGCGGCGCTTCCGCTGCGCCGCCGGGATGTCCATGTACTGGATCGGAAAGGCGAACCCGATGGCCGGCACGCCTTCATGCTCTTCCCCGCAGATCGCGCAGCGGAACCTCACACCAGGCCTTTACCTTCCCCACTTCCCCTCGAACAGCACGATGTCCGCGTCTGCCTCTCCCACCGCGGCCACGATCGAGCGGCCGTCGGACGACCAGGAGACGCGGCGGACGATGAAGGTCGGACGGTCGCCGAAGTCCGTGATCTTCCGCCACTCACCGGTCGACGCCGACAGGGTCCAGATATTGGTGGTCGCGCCATCGGTGAGCGGCATCGCCAGCGACGCGCCATCCGGGGAGATCGCCGGCTGCACGATCTGCCACTGAGGAGCACGGCTCGGAGGGATTCGCGCCAGCACGCGTGACGGGCCGTCCTCCGGCGTCGCCGCATGAATCTCGAACCCCGGACTGCCGTCGGTCAGCGTCCGGTCGACCATGAAATAGATCGTGCCGCCGGCGACGCCGATCACGTTGCGCGCCGGACCCGGGCGCACGCGCACTGCCGTCCCGCCGTCGACGGGCACTTTGTACGCCACGCCAGCCTCGGAATAGTAAATCCACCGCGCGTCGGGCGACCACGCGACACCCAGGCCGCGTTTCGCGACATTCCGCAGGTTCCCTCCGTCGGGCTTCACGAGCCAGACGCCGAACCCCAGCCCGGTGTTGCCTCGTGACGACACGAAGGAAATCCATTTCCCGTCGGGAGACCAGATCGGCACGCCCATCGAGACGGCCGGATCACGCTCGTAGGTGACCTGGCGCATTTGGCCGCTGCCGGTGTCGATGATCCACAGGTTCGCGTGACCGCCGCTGTCCGACAGGAATGCGATCTCCCGATCGCCCGGGCCCGTGGTGGGGGTCTGGACCTGGCCGGTCTGGTGGGTGACGCGGATCGCGCGCTGCACGTTGTCCGCCGGGTCGCGGTCGATGGGATACCGCCACAGGTCGAAGCGCGACTGCACGCGGCTGGCCACGATCGCGCCGTCGCTGTGGATATCCGGGTGCAGGTACGACAGGTCGGCGACGGCCAGCCGGCGCGCCTCGCCGCCGGCGAGGCGCTGCTCCCAGAGGCCAAACGTGGGCAGATACGCGATCGTCGTCGCACGGCTGGAGCTGTAGACGATTCCGCCGCTGTCGGGTTGCCATGCCAGCCCGTGGATCTGGCCGTTCTCGTGGGTCAGCTGCCGCGGCGTCCCTCCGTCCGCCTCCACCGCAAAAATATCCCAGCGGACGCCGTCGCCACGCTGGTATGCGATCCACCTGCCGTCAGGAGACCAGCGCGGGTACTTGAAATACACCGCCTCGGGGAAGCGGGCGATCGTGCGTGCATCGGACCCGTCGGCCGAGGCGGTCATCAGCTCCGTTTGTTTGTCTGCGAGCCGGAAGGCGGCGATGCGTCCGCCCGGCCCGACGTCCCCGCCGCCGACGCTGTCGATGACGCGCCGGGGCGCCCCGCCGAGCGCGGGGATTTGCCAGAGCGTGCCCTGGATGTCGCCGGGGGCCGCGGGCGAAAAGTAGACGAGCGAGCTGGAGTCCGGCGACCAGCGCGGGAGCTCGTGGTCCACCGGGTCCTTGGTGATCTGCAGCGGCGTGCCCCCGGCGACGAGACGCACGAAGATCTGTTCCGCGCCGCCGGCCCGGGCCGTGAAGGCGATGGATTTCGCATCCGGAGCGATCGCCGGAAAGTCTTCGACTCCGGGGAACTCCGTCAACCGGTGAACGCTGGAGATCGCGGTGCGCGGTTCGTCACCACCAGTGCGCCGGCCCATCACATAAGCGGCGCCGGCGGTCAGCGCCACTGCGCAGAGGATGCCGAGGACCCTGGCCACTTCGCCGAAGGTTCGGCGTCGCGGGGCGGCGGGCACCGGTGCGGTCCCGGAGATCGACTCGAGCGCAAAGACAAGATCCTGGGCGGTCTGGAATCTGTCCCCGGGATTCTTCTCGAGGCAGTGTTGCAGCACGCGGGCAAGTGCCGGAGGACCGGCGACCGCGTGGGCGAGTGCGGGCGGGTCTTCGCGCAGGATCGCGGTCAGGGTTTCGGCGGCAGTGTCGCGCCGGAAGGGGGACACGCCCGACAGCATCTCGTAGAGCACGATGCCGAGGCTGAACAGGTCGGAGCGGAAATCCGTCCGATCGCCGCGCGCCTGCTCGGGCGACATGTAAGCCGCGGTCCCGATCGGCCCCAGACCGTGCGCTGTCAGCGTCGGAGAGCTCGCACCGCCCGCGGCCTCGACGTCGCCGCCGGTCAGCTTGGCCACCCCGAAATCCAGAATCTTGACCCGGCCTTCTCTGGTGAGGAACAGGTTCTCGGGCTTGATGTCGCGGTGCACGACGCCCCCATCGTGCGCCGCCGCGAGGCCTCGGGCAATCTGGGTCGAGTGATCGATCGCCTTGCGCGCCGGCAGCTGGCGGCCGCTCATCGCCTCCCGCAGCGTTTCCCCTTCCAGGAGCTCGGTGACGAGATACGGGGAGCCCTCGTGGGTGCCGACGTCGTGGACCGCCAGGATGTTGGGATGGGCGAGGCGAGCGACCGCCAGCGCTTCCTGCTCGAATCGTCGCAGGCGATCGGGGTCGCTGCCAAACCCGGGAGCGAGCACCTTGATCGCGACGTGGCGCTGCAGCCGCGGGTCGTAGGCGCGGTAGACCGCGCCCATGCCGCCGGCTCCCAGCAGATCGGCGATATGGAAAGGGCCCAGCCGGGTTCCCGGTGCAATGGTCATTCGCGGGAGTCCCGGAAATTCTAAGGCAATTCTCAACCGATCCTCAGGACTCCGCCGAGGCACCTGTCTATCGTGTCACCAGGAGGTTGACTGACATGTCGACAGCAGTTCACACCACAGCCGTAGCGGCGAGGACAGTTCGATTGGTGACCGTGCTCGCGATGTGCGCGGCGGTGCCTGGCCTCGCCGGGGCGGACCCGGTGATGGAATGGAACGATATCGCTCGACAGCTCGTCGTCGTTCCCGCCCAGTCGCCGGTTCAGCAGACCCGATTGATGGCCATCGTCCACGTCGCGATGCACGATGCGGTCAGCGGCGTTACCGGCGAGTACGAGCAATACGTCGCGGCCAGGTCCGGGCGGAAGCGGCGGCATTGCCCGGCGGACGCGTCGCCGGAAGCGGCAGCGATCGCCGCGGCCTTTGACGCGCTCAAAGGACTCTTCGGCCCGTCCGATTTCCTCGATGCCAAGTACGCCGCCTCGCTGGCCGCGCACGGCATTGCGGTGACGGATCCCGGGATCGCCGTCGGACAAGCCGCGGCGGCCGGCATCCTGGCCCTGCGCCAGCACGACGGCGCCGCGGTGGCCCCCTACCCTTACCTGCCGCCGAACGCCGGAACGCTTGGTGTCTGGACCCCGATCAGTTCGGCCCCGACTGCCCAGGCGCTGCTGCCCGGCTGGGGCGACGTCGACCCCTTCGTGATGCGCCGCGGGTCCCAGTTCCGTCCGGATGCGCCGCCGACACTGAACAGCAGGCGTTATGCACGTGACTACAACGAGATAGCGCAGGTCGGGGCCTCGGTCAGTGCCACGCGCACCGACGAACAGACCCAGATCGCGTTGTTCTGGCGTGCCTCGCCGACCGCACTTTGGAATCCGGTGCTGCGACAGGCGGTGGAATCCCGCGAGCTGACACTGTCGGAGACCGCGCGCATCACGGCGCTGTTCTACCTCGCGGCAGCCGACGCCAGCATCGCGTGCTGGGAAGCGAAGTACTACTACAACTACTGGCGGCCGCAACCCGCGATCAGGCAGGGTGACATGGATGGGAACGCCGCAACCGGCGGCGATGCGGCATGGCTGCCGCTGGTTCCGACCCCGCCGCACCCGGAATACCCGTCCGGCCACACCGCCAACAGCGGAGCCATGGCGGCCGTGCTGCGGTTGTTGTTTGGCGACACTCCGGGCTTCGTGATCGAGGCGACCAGCCCTCAGAACGTCGGATTCGTCCGCCACTGGCAGACGTTCAGCGAGGGGGTGCAGGAGGTGATCGACGCGCGGGTGTTCTCCGGCATTCACTTCCGTAACTCGGACGAAGCCGGCGCACGGATCGGGCGTCAGGTCGCGCGCTTCGTCATGACCCACGCGCTGCGCCGGACGGGACGCTGAAGCGCTCTCTGCACGCCGCGCGAGCCCTCGGGCGCCGTAAAATGCCGCGTGAGATATCGGTTCACGAAGTTCCTGGTCGACACCGGCACCCGACAGCTGTTCGGCGACGGGCGCGAGCTGCACCTGTCGCCGAAGGCCTTCGAACTGTTGCTGATCCTGCTCCAGGATCGTGCCCGCGCCCTCTCGAAAGCGGAGCTGCAGGAGCGGCTGTGGCCATCGACGTTCGTCGGCGAGACCAATCTCGCCACGCTGGTTGCGGAAATCCGCCGGACCCTCGAGGACTCGCCGCAGGATTCGCGTTACCTGCGCACCGTTCACCGCTTCGGCTATCGATTCGTCGCGGACACGGTCGAGGTGCCGCCGTCCGTGGCGGCGGAAGGCGATCCCCGGATGTACCTGACCCTCGGGGATCGCCGGTTCCCTCTCGCCGCTGGGACGTTCGTCATTGGCCGCGCGACCGACGCGGCCATCCAAATCGATGCCGGGGGCGTCTCGCGGCTGCACGCGCAAATCCTGGTGAGCGGCCGGGAGGCGCGCATCGAGGATCTCGGGAGCAAGAACGGCACGTTCGTGGATGGGCAGCCGGTCCATGATTCGCGGATCCTCCACGACGGCGCCGAAGTACGGGTGGGGCCGATCGCCCTGACGTTCAGGGTCGCCCCACCCGTGGAGGCCACGGAGACGATGATTTGACGTCTCGTTTGGTACAGCTTGAAGGGATTCTGCAGTTACAATCTTCCCGGGTACCTTGCATCCAGACCTCCAACACCTGATTCAGCTCCAGGAGCTCGACTCCGCCGCCGAACGCCATCGCCGGCGTGTCGCTGACATTCCGGTCCTGCAGGCCGCGCTGGACGCGCGGCTGGCCGAACGGACCGCCGCAGTCGAAGAGGTCAAGGCCCGCGTCTCCGCGAGTCAGGCGGCACGGCGCGACATCGAGAAGGACATGGCCGCCGTCCAGGGGCGATTGAGCAAGTACAAGAACCAGCTGATGGAAGTGAAGACCAACAAGGAATACCAGGCGATGCAGAAGGAGATGAGCGTCGCCGAACAGGAGATCAGCGACTTCGAAACCCGGATGCTCGAGCGCATGGAAGAAGCGGATGCGCTGGCGATCGAGTTGAAGGCCGTCCAGGCCGCGCTCAGCTCCGCGCAAGCCGAGATCACCCGGGATCGCGCGGCACTCGAGCACGAGCGCACGACCGTTGACGACGACCTGACGCGGGTCAGCGAGGAGCGCGCCCGGACCGCGGCGCTGGTGGGGGGCGAGCTGCTGGCCCTGTTCGACCGGGTGGCGCACGGCCGCCGCGGGGTCGCGATGGCCGAAGCGCGCGATGGCTTGTGCACCGTCTGTCACGTCCGGCTCCGGCCTCAGGTCTTCAACCAGGCCCGCCGCAACACCGACATCGTCCAGTGCGACAGTTGCACCAGGATCCTCTACTACGTCCCGATCGCGACGGCGGCCACGCCGCCCCAACCGGCCCCCTGACATTCGTATGATTCGCGCTTATATCGACGGGGGAGCTCGCGGCAACCCAGGACCGGCGGGCTATGGCGTCCGCATCGAGAGCTCCGACGGCACGTTGATCGAAGAGCTCTACGGCGGCGTCGGCATCACCACCAACAACGTCGCCGAGTACAGCGGCCTGCTGGCCGCGCTCAAATGGGCGGTCGATCACGGCCATCAGCAGGTCCAGGTCCGCGCCGATTCCGAGCTGCTGGTCAAGCAGATGCGCGGCGAATACAAGGTCAAGCACCCCGGGCTGCAGCCCCTGGCTGCCCGCGCCCGCCTCCTCGTCGGCCAACTGGACGACGTGACGTTTCAGCATGTGAGGCGGGAGCACAACAAGGAAGCCGACCGGCTGTCGAATCTCGGGATGGACCAGGCAGAGGCCGCGCTACGCGAAATGCCTCCCAATCCCCACCGGACCCAGTCGCGGCTCTTCTAACGGCGAGTGCCGTAACCCAACCCCGGATTCCTTTCTCCTGCCTCCGGGTTTCCTGTCTTCTGTTTTCTGTCTTCTGTCTTCCTACCTCCTACCTCCTGCCCCCTACCTCCTGTCACCCGACAGCTCCGAATCACACCCACCATCCGGCCCGCGCCCGACCCTCGGGCTCGATAGGAGTGAAAGATCTCGGGATAGGTGCGGGTGCAGAGCCCGCTGACGTGGATCGATTCCGCCGGCATCCCCGCCGACTCGAGCTGATCGACGTTGGCCCGCCACAAATCGAAATGCGGCCGGGCTCCCTCTTCACGTGAGAACCATCGAGCGATCGCCCGGTCGTCATGGCCAGCGTCGCGAAACGCCTGCACGACCTCTTCACCCATCTCGCCGCAGCAGGACCCGAGGCACGGTCCGATCGCCGCGACCAGGTCGCGAGGGTGGGCCCCGAGCTCCCGTTGCAGGGCCGCGACCGCCTCGATGCAGATCCGCTGCATCGTGCTGCGCCAGCCGGCATGAACCGCGGCGACCGCCCCGCTTCGGCGATCCGCGATCAGCACCGGTGCGCAGTCGGCGACCCGCACGCCGAGTGCCGCCTCCTGGTCGGCACTGATCACTCCGTCGGCCTGCGGTGGGACCCATCCCCCGTCGTCACCGGCACGCGATACGGCGATCGCCTTCCCGTGAACCTGGTGGAGCAGGCGAAGCCGCGGCCGCGGCACGCCCGCGAAGGCCGCGACCGCCTCCCACTCGCGCTCGTCCTGCCGCAGCTCGACCGACGCGGCGGTGAAGAAGTGATGCGCGACGTCGAGCAAGGGCCGGCATTGGACGACCGGCCCCCACGGGGCTTGCGTCCACGCGAAGCCATCGTTAGGCTGGGGCAGGGACATGAACATCATCGGAATCGGATTGGATGCGACGGATCTGCCGCGAATCGCCGCGACGCTGAAGCGCTATGGCGATCGCTTCCTGCACCGGATCTTCACGGATCAGGAGATCGCTTATTGTACGCGCCGCCGCGACCCGGTCCCCCATCTCGCGGGCCGTTTCTCGGCCAAGGAAGCGGCGATGAAGGCGCTCGGGACCGGCCACTCCCGCGGCGTGCTCTGGAAGGACATCGAGGTGGTGCGCGTCGCCGGTCCGCCGCAACTGCGGTTGCACGGCGGCGCCGCCAGGCGCGCGGACAGCATGCAGGTGCGCCGCAGCCTGGTTACCATCACGCACGCCGAGACGATCGCCATCGCCCAGGTCATGCTCTTCGGCGACTGACACCGGCCCGCGACGCACCGCAACCGCAGTAGTCATCGGCTCGCGGGTCGCCGGCCGCTCGCGCAAGGCGGGGCTTCAGCCTCAACTCCCAACCTCCCACCTGTCAGCGCGTTCCACCGACACCGCCTGCCGGCGCGTCACCGGCGTCCGGATTGCCACACGTCCTGGCGGCACCTACCGCCGCTTCTGGAGAACATCCATGACGATCAAGATTCTGCGCAACGAGAAGGGAAACCCAGCGGGGAAGCTCGCCGACGCCGAGCTCCACTTCGCCGACGGACCGCTGGCGGGACTGAAGCTGATTGGTTTCGGAATCTGGGAACGAAAAAGTGGGACCGGCCGGAACGTCACCTTCCCCGCGCGTCAGTATTCGGTCAACGGAGAACGCCGCAGCTTCGCACTGCTCCGGCCGCTCGAAGACGCCACCGGCCAGGACCGCATCCGGGAGCTGGTGCTGCAGGCGTACGCGGAGGTCGAAACGGCCGCCGCCGTCGGCGCCTGAGCCCTGGTTGGTCCGCCGGTCATGAACACGACCGTCCAGTCAGATCGGGTTGGGAAGCCGCGGGGTCTACTGCAGCATCGGAAGAAGCCGGGCGTTCTCTTTCTGTCGCTTCGGGGGCAGCGTCCACTCCTCGCGCTGGCCTTTCTCGAACTCCGACTTGAAGAAGCTGGCCTTCATGCCGCCGTCGATGATGTCCCAGGGCAGCAAGGCGTCGCCCGATCGGTCGCGGAAGATGTAGAAGTCGGCATCCACGCCGGCCTCGGCGACCGCGGCGCGCCAGTTCCCGCCGTTGCGCTCGGCCGCCTCGATCGCCGGCGCGACCCGCCGATCGCCGAGCGACAGCAGCGCCTGGTAATACGAGTGCCGCTCCGACTTGATGTTGAAGTACACGTTGTCGAGGCCGGCGAGCAGCTGTCGCAGCCGCTTGCTCTTGCGCTCGGTGATCGCCGGATCTTCCATCGGCAGCCACTGATAGGCCGTCCCCGGCTTCGGAATCAAGCGGATTCACGCTGCCGACGATGCGGCCGATGCGGCCGCGGTTTTTGCCGTGGTGCATCATGATGTCGCGCATCTGGACCGTCAGATCGCGAATCGCCACCAGGTCGTCGTCTGTTTCGGTGGGCAGGCCGATCATGTAGTACAGCTTCAGGTTCTCCATGCCGCTGGCGAAGATCAGCTCGGTGGCGTCGAGAATCTCCTCGTTGGTCACGGTCTTGTTGATCACGCGGCGGAGCCGGTCGGAGCCGGCCTCCGGCGCGATCGTGATCGAGCGTTCGCCGCTCTCGCGAAGCATCTGCAGGATCGGCGCGGTGAGGTCGTCCAGGCGCAGCGACGCCGGGCTGATCGAGTAGCCCATGTCGATCAGGCTGCGCAGGATGCGGTCGATTTCCGGATGGTCGCAGAGCGCGATCGACACCAGCCCGGCGCGGGCGGAGTGCTTGCGCGCGTCGGCGGCGAGCTGCAGGATGCGATCGGTCGGAAACGCGCGGACCGGCAGGTAGTTGTAGCCGGCCCAGCAGAAGCGGCACAGATTGGCGCAGCCGCGCACGACCTCGATCAGGAACCGCGAGCCGAACTCGGTGTCCGGCGTGAAGATCGACGTCGCCGGCGGATCGAGCCGCTCGGTGGTCTTGACCGCGGCCTTGCGGACCGTCGCCGGCGCCCCGGCTTTCGGCTCGAATGCCGCGATCACGCCGTCCGCTGCCGTAGCGCACGTCGTAGAGCTCGGGGATATAGAAGCCGCGCCGCCCCGCCAGCCTGGCGAGCACTTCGTCTCGCTGCCGCGTCTGCCGGAGCACGTCGGCCAGGTCGGGAATCAGGATCTCGCCTTCGCCGGCGGCGATCACGTCGGCGAACAGGGCCAGCGGCTCGGGGTTCACGAACGTCACGGCGCCGCCGATCACGACCAGCGGATCGCGGCGGATCCCGCGCCGCGGTCCGCGGCGCCAGTCCGGCCAGCCGCAGCATCGTGACCACGTTGACGTAGTCCCATTCGAACGAGACCGAGAACGCCAGCACGTCGAAGTCGCGCACCGGCGTCTGAGATTCGAGGGTCAGCAGCGGCGCGCCCGACGCCAGCTGCGCCTGCAGCTCCTGCTTCGGCGGCAGGAACACCCGCTCGCACACCACATCCTCAATGTCGTTGAAGAGGCGGTAGATGGTCTGGAAGCCCGAGGCTGGACATCCCCACGAAGTAGGTATTCGGGAACGCCAGCGCCACGCGCAGACGTCCACCGTGCGGCTTCTGGACGTAGCCGACTTCCCGGGACAGCACATCCCGGGCGCGATCGCGCTGTTTCTGCCACTTCTTCGTTGACATGTGGGGTTGCGTGGGCTTGCCCGCCGTAGCTCGTCGGTCTGCCCCGAGCTCGCCCGCCTTCACCAAGGCTCCGGCGGGCAGCCTTCGCGTGCATTCATGAGCGAAGGCTGGGACGCCGTGCGGATTCTTCAGCTGCGCCGGCGGCGGTCGGGCGTCCCAGGAGTCTTTCTAATCTACCACGCCGTGCCGGGCGGCTTGCCCGGCGTAGCGCGAAGCGCGAGGGCGGGCACGGCCGGGGTAGCCACCGGCACCGGGGTCTCGGTGCCGGACGTGGAGGAGTGGGATGCGGAATGGGATGAAGGGATCGCCCGGGAATCAGCCCTCGCTCTGGCGCCGGAGGAAGGCCGGCACGTCGAGCGGCGAGACAGGCTCGAACTCGGCTCCGGGCCCCATGTCGTCCGCGGTCGCCACCGGTAGCGGAATGTCGAGGACCGCCCGGCGCGACACGCGTCATCCGCGAGCCTCCCGCCACCGCCACCCGCTCACCGGACTCCTGCTTCCACGCGGCGTACGACTGCAGATCCACCGGCGTCTGCACGGACGAAGCGGCGACGGTCTTGGCGAGGCGTCGGCCGATCGAACCCGGTGGCGATCACGGTGATCTTCACCTTGCCTTCCATGCGCGGGTCGACCACCGCGCCGAAGATGATGTTCGCCTCGTCGTGGGCCGCCTCCTGGATGATCGCCGACGCCTCGCTGACCTCGATCAGCGACAGGTCCGGCCCGCCGGTGACGTTGATGATGACGCCACGGGCGCCCTTGACCGACGCATCCTCGAGCAGCGGGCTCGAGATCGCCAGGTTGGCGGCGTTCATCGCCCGGTTCTCCCCTTCGGCCAGACCGGTGCCCATGATCGCGAGCCCCATGCCGGACATGATCGTCTTCACGTCGGCGAAATCGAGGTTGATCATCCCCGGCACCAGGATCAGATCCGAAATCCCCTGGATCGCCTGCCTCAGCACATCGTCTGCATTGGTGAACGCGTCGTTGAGCGAGGTCGTGCGGGCGATCGTGGCGAGCAGCCGTTCGTTGGGAATCGTGATCACCGTGTCGACGCAGTCGCGGAGCTCTTCGAGCCCGCGTTCCGCCTGCGCCTGCCGCTTCCGCCCTTCGAACTTGAACGGCTTGGTCACGACGGCGATGGTGAGCGCGCCGAGCTCGCTGGCCAGGCTGGCGATCACCGGCGCGGCGCCGGTGCCGGTGCCGCCGCCGAGGCCGGTCGTCACGAACACCATGTCCGCGCCGTCGAGCGCTTCGATCAGCTTCTCGGTGTCTTCGAGCGCCGCCTGCCGGCCGACGTTCGGATCGGCGCCGGCGCCGAGCCCCTTGGTCAGCTTCGATGCCGATCTGCAGCTTGTGCGGCGCCGCATTCAGCCGCAGCGTCTGCAGATCGGTGTTGGCGACGATGAACTCGACGCCGTCGAGACCGGCGGTGACCATGCGGTTGACGGCGTTGCTGCCGCCGCCGCCCACGCCGACCACTTTGATGCGTGCGCCGGTCCGTCCCTCCTCATCCAGCCTCAGGCGAAGCGTCGAAGTGTCGGGATGGGTTGCAGTCTGTCGTACGTCAGCCATTTGGCCTCCTCGGAGTCATTCCTCGACGGGTCCGAGCCCGGTCAAGGATCGCAGTTCGTCAATCGGCTTACAGAAATTCCTTGAACAACCCGCGCAGCCGTCCGGCAACCCGGCCGAACGCCCCGGCGCCGACGGCGCGCGACGGCTCGCCGGCCTGGTTCCGGTGCGCATACATCACCACTCCGACACTGGTCGCGAATGCCGGGCTCTCCACGTGATCGGCCAGCCCGCCGATCCCCACCGGCGATCCGCGTCGAATCGGCAGGTCGAAGATCTGTTCGGCGATCTCCGCGACCCCCTCGAGCATCGCGCCGCCGCCGGTGAGCACGATCCCGGAATTCAGCGACTTCTCGAAGCCGGCGCGGCGGATCTCGTCCCACAGCAGGTGGAAAATCTCTTCGGCTCGAGGCTGCAGGATCTCCGACAGAATCCGCCGGGCCATCACCCGCGGCTTTCGGCCGCCCACGCTCGCCACCTCCATCGTCTCGTCCTCGTCGACCATCGAGGAGAGGGCGCAGCCGCAGCGGCGCTTGATTTTTTCGGCGTCGGGAATCGGCGTCCGGAGGCCGACCGCGATGTCGTTGGTGAAGTGATCGCCGCCCACCGCCACCACCCCGGTGTGCCACAGGCTTCCGCGCTCGAAGATCGCGAAGTCGGTGGTGCCGCCGCCGATGTCCACGATCGCCACCCCCAGCTCCTTCTCGTCCTGGGTCAGCACCGCCTCGCTCGCGGCCAGCTGTTCGAGCACGGTGTCGAGCACCGCGACCCCGGCCCGGTTCACGCACGCCACGATGTTCTGCGTGGACGAGGCGCTGCCGGTGACGACGTGGACGTTGACTTCGAGGCGGGAGCCGGTCATGCCGACCGGGGCGCCGATGCCGTCCTGCTCGTCGACCACGAAGTCCTGCGGCAGCACGTGCAGGATTTCGCGTCCGCTCGGCAGCGCCACCGCCTTGGCCGCTTCGATCGCCCGGCGGACGTCTTCGCTTGCGTGATCTCCCGGTTCTTGCCGGCGACCGCGACCACGCCACGGCTGTTGAAGGCTTTGACGTGGGCCCCCGACAGGCCGAGATGCACCGAGTCGATCTCGACGCCGGCGGTCAGCTCGGCTTCGTCGATCGCCTTCTTGATCGACTCGACCGCGGCCTCGAGGTTGACCACGACGCCGCGCCGGATCCCCTTCGAGTCCGCCAGCCCGATGCCGATGATGTCGAGCTCCCCTTCGTCGCCCGCCTCGCCGACGATGGCGGTGATCTTGGACGTCCCGACGTCCAGCCCGACGAGGTAGCGTTCTTTGCGTGCCATAGGTGTCCTTCGTGTTCGCTAGCGCCGCGGACTGGGGTTTCGCCGGCGATCGCCGGCCGGCCGGACGTAGACCCGTGGATCGAAGCGGAGATCCACGTAGTCGATCTCGGTCACTCGTTCACGCAGTGCCGGAGACAGCTCCAGGTACGACTGGACGCGCTCCAGGAATTTGTCGTCGCCGAGGTGCAGCAGCGCCGGGTCGCCGTCGAGCAGGACCACCGCGTCGTGCGCGTCGGACACGTCGACCTCCGACAGGCGGCTGCCGATCTGCTTGCTCCGGGTCAGCGCGGCGATCACCCGCGACGCGAGCTCGGCCCGGCCCACGTCAATCGTGGCCTTTGCCGCTTCCGCCGTTCGGCGAGGGCTGGACCAGACCGTCGATGATCGGCAGATCGAACTCCGAATACTGCGGGCCGAACTGGTCGATCACGGTGCCGGTCTCGTCGACCAGGTAAAGGTCCGGACCCATCCGGCAGAGGCCGACCGGACGGCGCTCCGAGATGAAAATCTCCACGGTCGAGGGCAGCACTCGCCGCAGCCCCACGTCGGCGACCCAGGGCGATTCGACCAGCCGCTGCCGGAACCCGTCGAGATCCACCCGCAGGATGCTGCTGCCGCGAAGATCCTCGACCAGCGCCTGCACCTCGCCGCTCGACAGCCGGACGTTGCCGTGAACATTGATCCGGGTCACCCGGAGCAGCGGTGTCGTGAAGGCGAAGGCGATGCTCTGATAGACGCCGAACACCAGCAGCAGCACGCTGAGCCCCCGCCGGACCACGTTCCAGGACAGGCGCGGACGGAGGCGCTTCCGCTTGGTGCCTTTGGCCGAGGGGCGGCGGAAGTTCCGTTCCGATGGAGCCTTGACCGTCATCGCTCGGTCCCTGCTTCGCCGTCGAGCGCGGCGAGGATGCGATCGCCAACCGCGCCGATCGAGCCGGCGCCCAGCGTGATGACGAGATCGTCCAGGCCGCGCAAGCTCGACGACCTTCGCCGGAATGTCCGCGAGCTGCCGCACGACATGAAGAGGACAGGTGCTGCCGGCGCGAACCACGGTCGCGAGCGCGTCCACCGTGACGTGCTCGATCGGCGGCTCGCCCGCGGCGTAGATGTCGGTGAGCACCACCTCGTCGGCGGCGCTGAGCGCGGCCGCGAACTCCGGCAGCAGGTCGCGCGTCCGCGTAAACCGATGCGGCTGAAAGACGACGAGCAGCCGGCGGCCGGAGGGACGGGCGGCGGCGATCACCGCGGCGATCTCGGTGGGGTGATGGCCGTAGTCGTCGACCACCATGACGCCCCGGCGTTCACCGCGCACCTGGAATCGCCGCTCGGCGCCGGTGAATTCCGCGAGGGCGGCGGCAATGCGCGTGAACGGAACCTGGAGCTCGATGCCGACCGCAACGGCGCCGAGGGCATTGAGCAGGTTGTGCCGGCCCGGCACGGCGACGGTCATCTGGCCGAGCGTCTCGCGGACGCCGTTCACCAGCGCGGCTGACGGTGCAGCGCGAGGCGAACGGCTCGAGCTGCATGTCGTGTGCGGCGATATCGGGCTGGCTTGGATGCCCCGGCTCCGCCAAGCCGTAGGTGATCACGCGCCGGCTGGTCCGGGGAATCAGCGCACGCACCGCCTCGTCGTCTGTGCAGAGGACCGCGGCGCCGTAGAACGGCACCTTGTTGACGAACTGCAGGAAGGCGTCGTTCAGCGCCTGCCAGCTGCCGTAAGCGTCCATGTGCTCGCGATCGATGTTGGTGACGAGCGCGATCGCCGGCGAGAGCGTCAGGAACGAGCGGTCGCTTTCGTCGGCCTCCACGACCATCGCCGTCGCCCCGGCCCAGGCGGGCGTTGCTGCCGAAGGCGCTGAGCCGGCCGCCGATCACCGCCGTCGGATCGAGCCCGGCCCGCTCGAGCACCAGCGCCACCATCGAGGTGGTGGTGGTCTTGCCGTGCGCGCCGGCGATCGCGATGCCGTAGCGAAGCCGCATCAGCTCCGCGAGCATTTCCGCGCGCGGGATCACCGGGATGCGCCGCCGCCGCGCCTCCAGCAGCTCGGAATTGTCCTGACGGATCGCCGACGACACCACGACCACGTCGGCGGAGCCGACGTGCGCGGCGTCGTGCCCGGCGTGCACGAGCACGCCGAGCTGTGAAAGGCGAGCTGTCACGTCCGATCCTTTCGCATCCGATCCTGCTGACCTCGTATCCGAGATTCGCGAGCACCTCGGCGATGCCGCTCATGCCGATGCCGCCGACGCCGACGAAATGAATCCGGCGGGTCCGGCCGAGCATCCACCGTTCGAACGGCATCCCTCCCGGGCGATCGTCGTCGCCGCGATTGCCGTCGGCGCTCAAGGGCGCGCCAGTTCCAGCGCCCGATCGACGATGAGGCGTGCCGCCTGCGGACGGGCCAGCGCCAGCGCCGCCTTGCTCATCCGCTCGCGGCGGTCCCGATCGGTCACCAGCGCGAGGATCCGCTCCGCCAGCAGGTCGCCCGACAAGTCCTTCTGCTCGATGACCTCCGCGGCGCCGGCCCGCTGCAGCACCTCGGCGTTCTTCCGCTGATGGTCGTCGGCCGCGGTCGGCAGCGGAATCAGCACCGACGGCTTGCCGGCGGCGGTCAGCTCGGCCAGCGTGGTCGCCCCGGCGCGCGAGACGATCAGGTCGGCGTCGGTCATCTCCCGATCCATCTCGTACAGGAACGGCTCGACCCGCGCGACGAAGCCCGCCTGCCGATATCCATCGCGAACGCGCTCCAGATCGCGTTCGCCGGTCTGGTGCGTGAAGGCCACGCCGCCGCCCCCTTCTGCCAGCCTGGGCGCCGCCGCCACCATGGCCATGTTGATCGCGTGCGCGCCCTGGGAGCCGCCAAAGATCAGAACCCTGGGCGGCGTGCCGCCGCTGCTGCCGGCCGTGGCCACGTCACGCGCCGTGGCGTTGAAGAACTCCGGTCGGATCGGGTTTCCTGCGACAAAGGCCCTCCTCCCGAAAAATGACGCCGTGGTGTCGAAGTTGACCGCCGCGGCGGACACCACCCTCGCCAGCAAACGGTTGGTCAGGCCTGGCACCGCGTTCTGCTCGAGCAGCATCGTCGGAATGCCGCGCAGCGCTGCGGTCAGCACCACCGGCCCTGAGCTGTATCCGCCGACGCCGATGACGAGATCGGGACGTCGCTTCGACAGAATGCTGCCAGGCATCGAGCCCGCCGAGCGGCAGCAGCGCCAGGCCGCGGACCAGGCGCCGCCGGTGACGTCGCTTTCAGTCCGGCGCTGCGCAGCAGATCCAGCTCGAATCCCTCGCGCGGGACGACCCGGGCTTCGATCCCCCGCGCCGTCCCGGCGAACGTGACCACCGCCGACGGTTCGCGGCGCAGCACTTCCCGCGCGACGGCAATCCCCGGATAGAGATGGCCGCCGGTGCCGCCTCCGGCAATCACGATCGACAGCGGCGTCATGCATCTGCAACCGGCAGCGCGGTCGTGATGACGTGCGAGGACGACGCGTGCTGCGAGACGTTCAGGAGGATGCCCATCCCCACCAGGTTGATCAGCAGCGACGATCCGCCGGCGCTGACGAACGGCAGGGGAATGCCCTTCGGTCGGCAGCATGCCGAGCACCACGCTGATGTTGAAGAACGCCTGGAAGGCGATCATGGTGGTCAGACCGATGGCGAGGAACGCACCGAACCGGTCGGGTGCCCGCACCGCGGTCCGCAGCCCGCGCCAGGCGATCACGCAGAAGCACGCGAGCACGATCGTCGTGCCGAGCAGCCCCAGCTCCTCGCCGATCACCGAGTAGATGAAATCGTTGTGCGGCTCGGGGAGATAGAACAGCTTCTGGACGCCGCCCATCAAGCCGCGGCCGAAGATGCCGCCGGTGCCGACCGCGATCATCGACTGGATCATCTGCCAGCCGTCGCCGAGCGGATCCGCCCACGGATCGAGGAACGCCGTGACCCGCCGCCAGCGGTAGTCCGACGTCGCCACCAGCAGGTAGCCGACCGGCACCGACGCCAGGATCAGGCCGACCACGTAGCGATAGCCGATGCCGGCGGCGAAGATCATCATCGCGGCGATCATCACGATGCAGGCCGCGGTCCCGAGATCCGGTTCGGCCAGCACCAGCGCCACCACCCCGCCGAGCACCACGCCGATCGGCAGCAGCGAATACCCGACCTCGTCGATCCGCTCCATCCGGCGCTCGAGCAGCGCCGCCATGAACAGGATCACCGCGATCTTGGCCAGCTCCGACGGCTGGATGCCGAGCGGCCCGAGCCCGATCCAGCGGCGTTGCGCCGTTGACCCGCGGCGCGAACAGCACCGCCACCAGCGCGAACCCGACGATCCCCAGCGCGGTCCAGATCACCGCCGGCTGCCGATAGTTCCGGTAGTCCACGCGCATGACGACCGGCAGCGCGGCCAGCCCGATCAGCGCCCACGCCACCTGCTTGACCAGGAACAGATAGGGGTTCTGGAACCGCTCCATCGCCATGACCGCCGAGGCGCTGTACACCATCACCACGCCGGTGCAGACGAGCAGCAACGTGGCGGTGAAGAGCAGCTTGTCCGATTTGAGCTTTCGCGCCATACTCCGCGGTTCACGAGGCCGTGACTAAAGCGTTGCCGCATTGCCGCCGACACTGTGAGCTGTGACGACGGACCGGCGGCGTGGTGGTTGCGTGTTCCGTCGTCAGGAGCCGGCCGGCGGCCGGCTCGGCTGCGCGTGAGCAGTCAGCGGTGATCAGCCCCCTGATGGGCGAAGACACCACCCTCGCAGACCGGGGCAGCCTGCGTTCCCAGCGGATGGTTCTGTACCGCATCGTGCGGGCTGATCACTGCTCACTGCTCACGCGTGCCGTTCCATTCCTCCTCGAGCTTCCGCGCTTCCTGCTTGAAGACCCGCCCGCGCTCCGCGTAGTCGCGGAACATGTCGAAGCTGGCGCACGCCGGCGCCAGCAGCACGGTGCCCCCCGGCGCGGCCAGCGCGAACGCCTGCCGGACCGCGCTCCGCATGTCGGCGGCCTCGTGGACCTTCACCCGCGACCCGAGCGCGCGCGGCAATCAGCCCGCGCGATTCGCCGATCGACACCACGGTGGCGGCGCGCGCGGCCAGGGCGTCGGCGAGATCCGCGAAATCGCCGCCCTTGAACTTGCCGCCCAGAATCACCACCACGCCGTCGCCGAAGCTTTCGATGGCGCGGTGCGCCGCCTCGATGTTGGTCGCCTTCGAATCGTTGACGAACTGGACGCCGGCAATCTGCGTGACCGGCTCGAGGGCGTGCTCCAGGCCGGTGAAGCCTTCGACCGCCGCGCGTCATCGCCGCCGGCGTCACGCCGGCGAGGTGGGCGACCGCCGCGGCGGCCATGACGTCGGTCAGCAGATGGCGTCCGAGCAGACGCACCGACGTCAGCGGCACCAGCGGCACCGACACCCCCTTCGCGCGGCGCACGATGTGGCGACCCTCGATGCAGATCCCGTCCTCGAGGTCCGCGCCCATGCGACACCATCAGCCGCTGCGCCCGCACGGTTCGCGCGATCGCCAGCGACGCGGGATCGTCGGCGTTCAGCACCACCCAGTCCGACTCGATCTGGTTCTCGAAGATCCGGCCCTTGGCCGCGGCGTACTCCTCGACGCTGGCGTGCCGATCCAGGTGGTCGGGTGAGAAATTGAGCAGGACCGCGACCCACGGATGAAACGTGTCGATGCTCTCGAGCTGAAAGCTGCTGGCTTCGATGACGTGAATCGTGCTCGCGGTCGAAGCCTCGACCTGGCCGCTCAGCGCGTCGCCGATGTTTCCGCCGACCAGCACGTCGAGCCCGCCGGCGCTCAGCATCCGGCCGGCCAGCGTGGTGGTGGTCGACTTGCCCTTGGTGCCGGTGATCGCGACGATCCGTCCCGCCAGCCATCGCGACGCCAGTTCGAGCTCGCCGATGACCGTCGCGCCGGCGGCGCGGGCCGCGTCGATCGCCGGCTGACGCGCCGGCACGCCGGGACTCATCACGATCAGATCGGCAGCGGTGAAGGTCGGCAGGGCGTGACCGCCCAGTTCGAGGGCGATCCCTGCCGTTTCCAGCTCGCGTGACTCCGGCAGCGACGGCCGCAGGTCGGAGAGCGTGACCTGCGCGCCGCGGCGCGCCAGCAGATGCGCCGCCGCGATGCCGCTGCGCGCGGCGCCCACCACCACCACGCGCTTGCCGAAGACCGAGAACGGGGTGGTCGTCATCGCAGTTTCAACGTCGTGAGGCCGAACAGCGCGAACACGATCGCCACGATCAGGAACCGCCAGATCACCTTCGACTCGGCCCATCCGAGCAGTTCGAAGTGATGGTGGATGGGCGCCATCCTGAACACCCGCTTCCCGGTCATCTTGAAGGAGGCGACCTGGATGATCACCGACAGCGCTTCGATGACGAACACGCCGCCGACGAAGACCAGCAGGAACTCCTGCTTGATCAGCAGCGCCACCAGCCCGAGCGCCCCGCCGAGGCCGAGCGATCCGACGTCGCCCATGAAGATGTCCGCCGGGTACGAGTTCCACCACAGAAACCCAAGGCTCGCGCCGACCAGGGCCCCGCAGAAGATCGTCAGCTCCGCGGCGGCGGGTTCGATTCGAACCAGCTGGAGGTAGTTCGCGAACTCGCGGTGGGTGGACACGTAGGCGAGCGCGGTGAACGCCGCCGCCGACACCGAGAACACGCTGATCGCCAGGCCGTCGAGCCCGTCGGTCAGGTTGACCATGTTGGTCGCGCCGACCAGCACCAGCGCGGCGAACGGCACGTAGAACCACCCGATATCCGGAATGAACCGCTTGAAGAACGGGAAAATCAGCCGCGTGCTGTAGAGGTCGTACGCAGTTGAGCACGATCAGCGCGACCCCGACGGCCAGCCCGACCGCCGTCTGCCAGCCCATCTTGTAGCGGGGCCGCAGACCGTGATGCGACACGCGCACGATCTTCAAGTAGTCGTCGGCGAAGCCGATGGCGCCGAACGCGGCGGTCGCGAGCACGGCGAGCCAGACGAAGTGATTCTCCAGATCCGCCCAGAGCAGCGTCGGGATCAGCGCCGAGGCGAGGATCAACAGCCCGCCCATCGTCGGCGTGCCCGCCTTCTTGCGATGCGTCGCCGGACCCTCCTGGCGGATCACCTGGCCGATCTGAAACTCGCGCAGCTTGCGGATCATGATCGGGCCGAGGAACAGCCCGATCGCCAGCGCGGTCAGGCTGGCCGCCGCGGTGCGGAACGTGATGTACCGCGTGACGTTCAGGATCGGCACGTAGCCGCTCAGATGGTGGAGGTAGTACAGCATTCAGGCGAATTCCCCCTTCAGCCGTTCCACCACCAGATCGGTGCCGATGCCGCGCGAGCCTTTCACCAGCACCAGATCGCCGGCGCGCACCTGACGCTGCGCCAGATCCGCGGCCTGGTCCTTCGACGAGACGTGCCAGACGCAGCGCTCCGGCATCCCGGCGCGCACGGCTTCCGCGGCCATCGCCGCCGCCACGCTGCCGCCGACGGTGATCAGCAGATCGAGCCCGGCTGCCGCCGCGCGCCGTCCGGCCTCGCGGTGCAGGGATTCGGAGAACGCCCCCAGTTCGAGCATCTCACCGAGCACGCCGACCTTCCGGGCGGTCCCGCTCGCCGTCGCCATCGTCTCGAGCGCCCGGCCGAGCGCGGCCGGACTCGAGTTGTAGGAGTCGTCAATCAACGTGACGCCGCCGGGCAGCCGCAGGATTTCGCCGCGGTGATACGCCGGCATCAGGGTGCCCGCCCGGGCCACCATCGCCTCGAGCGGCACACCGAAGTGCAGCCCCACCGCGATCCCCGCCAGAATGTTGGCGAGGTTGCCGATCCCGAGCAGCGGCGTGCGCAACCGCGCCTCGCGTCCGCCGGCCGACACCACCGCTTCCATCCCTTCGACTCCGCGATGGACCACTGAGGTCGCGCGCACGTCCGCGGCGACATCCATGCCGAAGGTCATCACCGTTCCGGCGAACCGCCGCGCGTGCTCCATGATGCGCGGGTCGTCGGCATTGACCACCAGCAGGTGCGACGGCGCAGCGTTCTCGAGGATTTCCGCCTTCGCGGCGGCGATGGCCTCGGCCGATTCGAAGTACCCGAGATGCGCGTCGCCGACATTGGTCCAGACCCGGACTTCCGGTTCGGCGATCCCCACCAGGGTGCTGATTTCTCCAGGATGGTTCATCCCGAGCTCCACCACCGCGATCTGCGGCCGGCTGCGAAGCTGCAGGAGCGACAGGGGAAGGCCGATATGGTTGTTCAGATTGCCCTGGTTCCTGAAAACCGGAAAACACGCCGACAGAAACTCCGCCACGATCTCTTTGGTCGTGGTCTTGCCCGCGCTGCCGGTGATCGCGACGACGGTCGCACCCGACCGGCGGCGCACGTCACGCGCGAGATCCTGGAGGGCGCGGGTGGTGTCCTCCACTTCGATGACGAGCGGCGGCATCGTGGTTCCCGCCTCTCGCAACCGCCGCCTGGTGGACCATCGCCCCGATCGCCCCGCGCCGGGCGGCGTCGCTCACGAACCGGTGGCCGTCGAACGTCTCCCCGGCGATGGCGACGAAGAAGTCGCCGGGCGCGAGCGAACGCGAATCGATCGACAGCCGGCCGATCGCGGTCGCGGCATCGCCCTGGACCAGCCGGCCACGGGTCGCAGTCGCCACGTCAGTCGCGCTCAAGGGCAACTCCACCGGTCAGCACACCCGTGTGCCGGCGCGCCGTCGTTCCAGCGCGGTCCTCGCCACCTCGACGTCGTCGAACGGCAGCACCCGTTCGCCGATCACCTGGTACTTCTCGTGACCCTTGCCTGCGATCAGGATCAGGTCGCCGGGCAGCGCCTCGCGCACCGCGCGCTCGATCGCTTCCTTGCGATCGACGATCGCGATGCAGCGCGTCTCTTTCGGCCGCGGCCGGACCCGTCGCACCGCTTCGATCGTCGGGCGACACGATGCCCCGCTTGATCTGCTCGATGATTTCCGCCGGGTCTTCGGATCGCGGGTTGTCGGACGTGACCACGACCAGGTCGCTCAACCGCGCCGCCACCGCGCCCATCAGCGGCCGCTTGGTGCGATCGCGATCTCCGCCGCAGCCGAACACGGTGATGATCCGGCCGGTGGCCAGTGGGCGCGCGGTCTCCAGCAGGTTCTTCAGGGCGTCGTCGGTGTGGGCGTAGTCCACCACCACCCGCACGTCGTCGCGAAGGGCCGAGACGAGCTGGAATCTGCCGGGGACCGCGGTGAGCGCCGCGATCCCGCTTTCGATGGCTTTCAATGGCAGATCGAGCGCCGCCGCCGCGGCCACCGTGGCGAGGATGTTGTAGGTGTTCGCCCGGCCGACCAGCCGCGAATCGATGTGGACCTGGCCGCGCGGCGTGCGTCACGTCGAGCTCGAGCCCGTCGAGGGAAGACTTGAGGTTGGACGGCGTGACGTCCGCTGCCGCGTCGATCGCGTAAGTGATCGAACGCTTCATCGCGAGCGTGAGCTCGGCGCCGCGGCGATCGTCGAGGTTGATGACCGCCACCGCCCCGTCGGGCAGCAGCTCGAACAACCGCCGCTTCGCCGCGAAGTAGTCGTCCATGTTGCGGTGGAAGTCGAGGTGATCGCGGGTCAGGTTGGTGAAGATCGCCGCGGCGAAACGCAGATACTCCACCCGTTTCAGCGCCAGCGCGTGCGACGACACTTCCATCACGCATGCCCCGCACCCCTGGGCCACCATGTCGCGCAGCATCGACTGCAGCTCGGTGGCTTCGGGAGTGGTCCGCTCCGCCTCGATCTCCTTGCGGCCGATCCGGTACCCGACCGTCCCCAGCCGCCCGCAGGCGATTCCTGCCGCCTCGAACACCGAGGCCAGCAGATACGCGGTCGTGGTCTTGCCGTTCGTGCCGGTGATGCCGACCAGGATCAGCCGCTCGCTGGGATCGCCGTTGAAGATCGCGGCCAGCGCCGCAAGGGCCAGCCGCGCGTCGGGTACCCTCACCCAGGCGACGCGCACGTCGGCCGGGGCCGGCGATTCCGACAGCGCCGCCACCGCGCCGCGGCTGATCGCGTCGCGCGCGAACGCGGCACCGTCGGCCTGCACGCCGCGCAACGCCACGAATACCGAGCCGGCACGGACCTTTCTCGAGTCGTACGAGATCGACGACACCGTGGTGTCCGCTGCACCCTCGAGCGGCGGCACAGGCACGCCCGAGCGGTCGGCAAACGCCTGCAGCAGGACGCCAAGCGTCATTGCGTGCCCCCGGCCGGGATCACGGGCGCGTAGCGGCCGAGCTTCAGGACTCCGACTTCGCCGGTCCCCAGCGGTTCTCCCGCGGCGGGGGCCTGCTCGACGACGACGCCTTGCCCGGTGATCCGGGCGCTGGAGCCGATCCTGGTGAGCGTGCGCAGCGCTTCGCGCGCGCTCTGACCGCGGAGGTCCGGCATGATGCCGGGCTGGACCGGCGCGATCCCCGCGGTGACCACGCCCTCGGTCTGTCCGCGCTGCCGCTGCGCCACCGGGGCCGCACCCGCATCAGAACGGGAGGCCAGCACCGGTGACATCGCATTGATGCTCGGCGGCACGCCGAGTTGCCGCAGCGACGCTTCGGCGATCCGCTGGAAAATCGGGGCCGCCACCACCCCGCCGGTGTAGCCGTGGTGGTGCGGAGAGTCGATGACGACGATGATGGTCAGCGCCGGCTGCCGCGACGGGACGAATCCCACGAACGAGGCGTTGTACTCCGAACGCGAATAGTGCCCGTTGACCAGTTTCGACGCGGTGCCGGTCTTGCCGGCGATGGTGTAGCCGTTGATCTGTGCCAGCTTCGCGGTCCCGCGTTCGACGACTCCCTCCATCATCGTCCGCAGCTCGGCGAGAGTCGCCGGCGACACGGTCTTGCGGATCACCTTGGGGGCAACGGTCGCGCGGCGGCCGTCCTTGATGAACGCACGGACCACACGCGGCTCCATCAGCGACCCGCCGTTGGCCACCGAGCTCACCGCCGCCGCCATCTGCAGCGGGGTCACCGCCACCTGGTATCCCATCGACACCGACGCCAGCGCGCTCGAATCCAGCTTGGCCGGATTCCACACGATCCCGGAGCTCTCGCCACGGAAGTCCGGTCCAATCGGCTGACCGAACCCGAACCGGCTCACGTAGCGGCCAAGCCGCTCGGGACCGAGCCGCAGGCCGACCTTGATCGCGCCGACGTTGCTCGATTTGACGATGACGTCGGAGAACGACAGCACGCCGTAGCGATGGAAGTCGTAAATCGGCTTGCGGCCGGGGAAGGTGATGTAGCCGGGTGCGCAGTCGACCAGATCCTCGGGGTCGATGACCCCTTCCTCGAGCGCCGCCGAGGCCGTGACGACCTTGAAGGTCGAGCCCGGCTCGTAGAGATCCTGAATCGCCCGGTTGCGGCGGCCGCGATCGTCGGAGCGGTTGAAGGCGTTCGGGTTGAAGGTCGGCCAGTTGGCGAGCGCGAGGATCTCGCCGTTGTTCGGGTCCATGATCAGCGCCGTGCCGCCAGCCGCGTTGTTCGCTTCGACCCCGGCGCGCAGCTCGCGCTCGGCGATGTGCTGGAGGTACTGGTCGATGGTCAGCTCGAGGGCCACGCCGGCGGTCGCCGGACGATCGACGCGGCTGCTGAGGGCGTGCCGCCGGGCGTCGGTCTGAACCAGGATCTTTCCCTCGGCACCGCGAATCTGCGTGTCGTAGGTCGACTCGAGGCCGGCCAGCCCGGTGTTGTCGAGGCCGACGTAACCGAGCACGTGAGCCGCGAGCTCCTTCTTCGGGTAGTAGCGCCGGCTCTCCTTGATGAAGGCCACGCCTTTCAGCTCCAGCGCCTTCACCCGCTGCGCTTCGTCCGGCGACAGCTTGCGCGCCAGATAGACGAACTGCGAGTCGCGGCGGAGGTTCTGCGCCATCTCCTGCCGCTCGCGCGGTCCGCATTCGTCGAGCGCCGCACACACCAGCTGCGCGACCTTGTCGGGGCTCTCGATCTCCGACGGATCGGCGAACACGCTGTCGGCGTCCACGCTGTAGGCGAGGACGTTGCCGTTGCGGTCGACGATCTCGCCGCGCTTCGCCGGCGCAGTCAGGGTCCGCAGGTGCTGCCGATCGGCACGAGCCTGCATGTCGGCGCGCTCGACTACCTGCAGAAAGACCAGGCGGGCCTGAATGCTCGCGGTCCACACACCGAAAATCACCGCGCCGATGAAAATCCGCGAGCGCAGCGTCGTCCGCCACTTGAAGTGGGCCGTGGGGATTGGCGCCGCAACGCGGGAAATACCGCGCTCTGCGCGCGGGTCGCGCTCGGCTCCGCTGCCGGACTGCTGTTCTGCCACCGTTCCTCCTGCGCGCGCGTTCAGCGAGCTGCGACCCTTCGGCGGGCCTCAGGGTCGCCCTGAGTACCTCGAAGGGCGACGATGGACTTATCGGGCGGGGTGCTCGGCGCCACGCGCTCGATCACGATGGCCTGATCGCGATCCGGCGCCACCAGCTTGAGCTCTTTGGTGGCCACGTCTTCGATCCGGCGCGGCGATCGCAGCGTCTCGATCTCGAGCCGGAGGTGCCGGTTCACTTCCTCTTCGCTCGCCCGTTCCCGCTCGAGCCGCTGCACTTCGTAGCCATGGAGCACCAGCTCCAGGGTCTGCCACGCGGAGAACAGCAGGACCAGCACCAGGACCGCGCTGATGCCCGCGGTGCGCCACAGTTGCCGCTGCCGCTCCTCGTCGATCTCGCGGACGATCGGGTTGTTGCGGACGTCCTTCTTGATCGCGTACTCGAAGTCCAGCCCACGACGTGCGGTCATGCCACCCTCTCGATGGCGCGCAGCTTGGCGCTGCGCGCGCGGGGATTGCGATCGAGCTCCGTGTCGCCGGGAACGATCGGCCGCTTGGTCAGGATCCGCAGCGCGACTCCACCCTGCGCGAGCGCACGGAAGGCGTGTTTGACGATGCGGTCCTCGAGCGAATGGAAGGTGATGACCGCCAGCCGCGCCCCGGCGAGCAGACGGGCGCAGGCCTCGGCCAGGAAGGTCTCCAACTGCTCGAGCTCGCGGTTGACCCAGATGCGGATGGCCTGAAAGGTCCGCGTCGCGGGGTCGATGCGCTGGTAGCCACGCTTCGGCACGGCGCGGCGCACCAGCTGCGCCAGCTGACCGGTGGTGGTGATCGGACCGGCCCGCCGCGCCTCCACGATCACGCGCGCGATGCGGCGGGAGAATCGCTCTTCACCGTGCTGAAAGATCAGATCCGCCAGTTCTTTCTCGTCGACGGCGGCGAGCAGGTCCGCCGCGGTCGGGCCCTGCGACTGATCCATCCGCATGTCGAGCGGCTCATCGCGACGGAAGCTGAAGCCACGCCCGTCCGCGTCGAGCTGCATCGACGACACTCCGAGATCCGCGAGCGCGCCGTCGACTCCGGCGACACCACGGTCGTCGAGCACCCGGCCCAGGTCGCGATAGTCGGCGTGAACGAGCTCCACGCGGTCGCCGAACGCCTCGAGCCGGGTCCCGGCAATCCGCAGCGCCTCGGGATCGCGATCGAGACCGAGCACTTTCGAAGCGCCGGCCTCGAGCAGCACCTGCGCATGGCCGCCGAGACCGACCGTGCAGTCCACGTACAGGCCGCCGCGCGATGGCGCGAGCAGCGCAATCGTCTCCGCGGTCATGACCGGTTCGTGCACGTGGGTCGTCATCAGATCCCGAACTCCGAAAGCGAACGGGCGTCGTCGTCCGTATAGGGCTCGCGGTGGAGCTTCGCGAGGAAGCGCTCGTGATTCCACACATCGAGGTGGTCGTACTGCCCGAGGACGTCGACCTCGCCCGCCATGCCCGCCGACTCGCGCAGCCGGGCGTGGATGATCACGCGCCCCTGGGAGTCGATTTCAGCCATCTGCCCGAAGTAGTTCGCGCGGTCGAAATATTTCAGCCGTGCCGGGTGGGTCGAGGGCATCTTTCCCAGACGCTCCTCGAGGGCAATCCAGACCGGCATCGGAAAAAGGCGGACGTCTTCCCCGCTGAGGCTGGTCACGAACAGCTCCGTTCCGTGTTGCGCCTGGACGAGGCTTCGGAAGGCGTTCGGGATCTTGAGCCTGCCTTTGTCATCTATCTTCGCCGTATAGTTGCCTCGGAGTACGGCTTTTAATCCACTTAGCTCCACAGAAATCCACGGCGATATTAGAGAGACGCGGTAGTGCTGTCAACCGCAAAATGCAGATGCCATTGCGGTTACGCCGAACTTTCGCCCATCTGGCGAAACCGACGAGCTTTCTGCCTGAGGTGCCGCTGCGTGCTAGGATGCGCAGATTTGGCTCGCCCGTAACTGGTGCTCGGTGGTCCGCCTTCGCGCTTCGGCCCTCGGCGAGACATCGCGCCCGTCGCGCGCGCGGGAGGCGGTTGGCTCAGCGAAGGTGGTCCCCAGTGGAGTGCCCCAGCCGGTCCATTCCGCCGGCGCAGCGACCGGCCGCGATAGACTGATTTGTTCTTATGTTGCGTGCAGGCCTCATTGGATTTCCCTCGGCGGGTAAGACGTCGCTCTTCCAGCTCCTGACCAGCGTCCGCGACACGGCCGCGCGAGGCGGCAAGGCGGACGCGAACGTGGGAGTGTCTCGGGTGCCCGACGAACGGCTCGATCACATGACCGCGCTGTTCAACCCGCGCAAGCGGGTGCCGGCCACCGTGGAATTCGCCGACATCGCCGGCATGGCCGGTGCGAAGGGGGGCGCGCAGGCGCTGCTCGACGTTGCGCCGTTCCGCAACGCCGACGCGCTGCTGCACGTGGTCCGGATGTTCCGGGATCCGGCGATCGCCCACCCCGCCGGCTCGGTCGACCCCGCCCGCGATGTTCGCGCCATGGAGGACGAGGTCATCCTGGCCGACCTCGGCGTGGTCGAACGACGGCTCGAACGGCTCGAGCGGGACATCAAGAAAGGCAACACGCCGGAGCTGCGCAAGGAACAGGAGATTCTGATCCGGTGCCGCGAGGCGCTCGAGAGCGGGCGTCCGCTCCGCGCCCTGGAGCTCGGAGCAGACGACGCCAAGCGGCTGCGGGGTTTCCAGTTCCTCTCAGCCAAGCCATTGCTGATCGTCTTGAACCTGGACGAGGCGGATCTCGGGCACGCGCAGGACGCGGTGAAGCTCGCCGGGCTCGAAGAGTTCCTCACCGGAGCGGCGACGCGCGCGGTGCCCATCTGCGCGAAGATCGAGCTCGAGATCGCACAGCTCGAGGAAGCGGATCGCACGGCGTTCATGGCCGACCTCGGGCTCCACGAATCGGGCCTCGATCGGGTCATCCGCGCCAGCTACGACCTGCTCGGGTACATCTCGTTCTTCACGGTGGGCGAGGACGAATGCCGCGCCTGGTCGATCCCGCGCGAGACTCCCGCGGTCCTGGCCGCGGGCGAGATCCACAGCGACATCTCACGCGGATTCATCCGGGCGGAAGTCGTTCGCTACGAGCACCTGCTGGCACGCAAGACGCTCGCCGCCTGTCGCGATCACGGCGAGCTGCGGCTGGAAGGCAAGGAGTACATCGTTCTCGACGGAGACGTGATCAACTTCCGTCACGCCACCTGAATGAGCGTGCGCACCATCCTCGTGTGTGAAGCGCAGGTGCCGTTCGTGACCGGGGGCGCCGAAGCGCACGTCCGACAGCTGGTCGACGCGCTGCGGCAGCGCGGCTACGACACCGAGCTCGTGAGCGTGCCGTTCACGTGGAACCCGAAGGAAGAGATCCTCGCCCACGCCGCCGCGTGGCGGCTGCTCAACCTGAACGAGAGCAACGGGCGCCGCATCGATCGACTGATCGTGACCAAGTTTCCGACCTACTTCGCCCGCCACGACCACAAGGTTGCGTGGCTGATTCATCAGCATCGCGCCGCGTACGAACTGTGTGGCACGCCCTACAGCGACTTCAGCCACGTCGAAGCGGATCTCGGCCTGCGCGAGACGCTGATGCGGCTCGACGGCGAGATGCTCGGCGAATGCCGGCGGATTTTCGCGAACGCCCGGAACACGGCGACACGGCTCGCGACGTTCAACGGGCTGCACGCCGAGGCGCTGTACCATCCGCCGCGCCTCGCCGGCCGGCTCGAGCGAGGCAATTACGGCGACTACGTCCTCTCCGTCGGCCGGCTGGAAACGGTCAAGCGCGTGGACCTCATCGTCGCGGCGATGTCCGTGGTGCCCGCACCAATCCGGCTGCTGATCGCCGGCGACGGGTCGCAGCGCGCGAACCTCGAGCGGCTCGCCGAGGAGCGCGGGCTTCGCCACCGCGTGACGTTCCTCGGTACGGTCGATGACGATGCGCTGATCGGGCTGTATCGTGACGCGCTCGCGGTGATCTATCCGCCGTTCGACGAAGACTTCGGCTACGTGACGCTCGAGGCCTTCCTCGCCTCCAAGCCGGTGATCACCTGCCGGGACTCGGGCGGCCCGACCGAGTTCGTCGTCGATGGCGAAAACGGGTTCGTGTGCGAGCCTGCGGCCGAGGCGATCGGCGCGGCGCTCGCGAGCCTGGCGAGCGATCGCGGTCGCGCCGCGGCGCTCGGCGAAGCGGGGCGCGAGGTCGCGCGCCGCATCACCTGGGACGGGGTCGTCGAAAAGCTGGTGGCGCTGATTTGGCCGCGACATCCTCCGTCTCGGTGGTGATCCCCGCGTTCAACGAGGCCGACGCGATCGCGGCCGTGGTCAAGGCGATCGATGACGCGGGAGCCTGGCGGGAGATCATCGTCGTGGACGATGGATCGACCGACGCCACGGCGTCGGTGGCGCGCACCGCGGGAGCAATCGTGGTGAAGCATCCCTACAACAAGGGCAACGGCGCCGCGGTCAAGAGCGGCATCCGCCGCGCCACCGGGGAGTACGTGCTGATCGTCGATGGGGACGGGCAGCATCACGCTGGAGACGCGGTCAGACTGGTCGAGCGCCTGGGGGAATACGATCTCGTCGTCGGAGCGCGCGCGGCAGCCACCCAAGCCACACTGATCAGGCGCGCCGGCAACAGCGTGCTGAATTGGTTCGCCAGCTATCTGACCAATACCGAGATCCGGGATTTGACCTCCGGATTCCGCGCCGCCCGGCGCGACCATCTGCTCGAATTCCTTCACCTGCTGCCGAACGGGTTCTCCACGCCGACCACCACCACGCTGGCGTTCATCAAGGCGGGACACAATGTCGCGTTCGAGCCGACCCACGCCCGGCCGCGGCTCGGGGCATCGAAAATCCGCCTGGCCCGCGACGGCGCGAAATTCTTCGTCATCATCCTGAAAATCGTGACGATCTTCAGCCCGCTGCGGGTGTTCCTCCCGATTGCCGGCGCGGCGTTTCTGCTCGGCGTGTCGTACGGCGTGTGGAACGTCGCTCTCTACTCGCGGATCCCCAACGGGGCGGTCCTTTTGATCCTCTTTTCGGTGGTCGTATTTCTCGTCGGTCTCGTATCCGAGCAGATCTCGGCGCTGCGGACCGAGGGAGGGCCACGATCCCGTGACTGACGGGCTGCGAAGACCTACCGCGCGGACGAGCGGTGAGTGTGGCAGGATCCGTTCAGTGGCTCAACTCCTGGTCGCATGAACAAGTCTCCGGACATCGTCGTCGTCACTCCCACCTACAACGAGAAGGACAACCTGCCGATCCTCGCGGCGGGTGTGCTGGCCCATCCCGGCTTTCGGTTGCTGGTCGTCGACGACGGCTCGCCGGACGGGACGGGAGCAGATCGCCGAAGAACTGGCCCGCACTCACCCCGGCCGGGTCGAGGTCATGCACCGCACCGGCCCCCGGGGGCTGGGGCGTTCCTACATCGACGGCCTTCGCCGGGCACTCGAGTCGGGCGCCGATCTGATCTTTCAGATGGACGCCGACCTCTCGCACAGTCCCGAGTATCTTCCCCGGATCGCCGAGGCCGCTTCTCTGTATGACGTGGTCATCGGCTCGAGATATCTGACCGGCGTGAGCGTGGTGAACTGGCCGCTCCATCGGATCTTTTTGAGCGCGTTCGCCAATCGCTACGTCCGCGCCGTGACACGGATCTCGGTGGCGGACTGCACCAGCGGATTCCGCTGCTGGAGACGGGAAGCGCTGGCCCGCCTGCCCCTCGACCGCATGGTCTCGAATGGCTATGCGTTCATCGTCGAAATGCTGTTCGAGGCGTCCCGCCGCGGCTGCCGCATCGGAGAAGTGCCGATCATCTTCGTGGAACGCCGGCTTGGCCAGAGCAAGGTGTCCGGACGGGTCCTGGTCGAGTCGCTGATCGTGCCGTGGCGGCTGGTACTCAGGAAACGCACGCGGAGCGGTTGAGCGCGCCACCCGGGCCGCCGGCGGCGGACCTTCCTTGCCATCAAGTCCTGCTGTTGCTAATAATTACGGCTGCCTGATGCATGCGTCCGCCACCGACAAGCCGGGGCTCAGTGTCTTTCTGCCGGCCTACAACGACAGTGGGACGATTGCCAGTCTCGTCATCACGTCGCTCAAGACCGCCGCGCGGCTGACGCCGGACTTCGAAATCATCATCGTCAACGACGGCAGCGCGGACGCGACCGCGGAGATCGCCGACGAGCTCGCGCGCACCTACCCCCAAGTCCGAGTGGTGCACCACGACAAGAATCGGGGGTACGGTGGCGCGCTGCGCACCGGCTTCGCCAGCGCCACGCGCGACCTGATCTTCTACACCGACGGCGATGCCCAATACGATCCCGCGGAAATGGAAGCGCTCTGGAGCGCGCTCGGCGACGACGTCGATCTGGTCAACGGCTACAAGATCAGCCGGTCCGATCCCCTGCACCGCATCGTGATCGGACGCGTGTATCACCACACGGTGAAGCTGCTGTTCGGTCTCAAGGTCCGTGACGTGGACTGCGACTTCCGGCTGATGCGGCGGGCGATCTTCGAACGGGTCGTGCTCGAGAAGAACAGCGGCGTGATCTGTCTCGAGATGATGAAGAAGATTCAGGACGCCGGCTTCCGGATCGCGGAAGTGCCGGTGCACCACTATCACCGCGCCTTCGGCAAGTCCCAGTTCTTCAATTTCCGCCGGCTGTTCAAGACCGGCGTCGACGTCATGAAGCTCTGGTTCGCGCTGGTGATCCGGAATGAGCACCGGAAGGGCGGGCCCGTCTCTTCGCCCGCCGCTGCCGCCTCATCTCCTGTGCCTCCGCGGACCGGAGACCGCGGTTGACTCTCGACACGCCGCCGAGCGCCGCGCCTGACGACTACCTCGGGTTCTATCGGGGCTGCCGGGTCATGATCACCGGCGGCGTCGGATTCATCGGGAGCAACCTGGCGCGCCAGCTGGTCGAGCTCGGCGCCGAGGTTCTGCTGGTCGACTCCCTGATCCCGGATTACGGCGGGAACCTCTACAACATCCAGGACATCGCGTCGCGGCTGCGGCTGAATGTCGCCGACGTGCGGATGCAGACCACGATGGAGGCGCTGGTTCGCGATCAGGACGTCATCTTCAATCTCGCCGGACAGGTCAGTCACATCGACTCGATGCGCGATCCGTACACGGATCTCGAAATCAATTGCCGGGCCCAGCTGTCGATTCTGGAGGCCTGCCGCAAGTACAACCGCAAGGTCCGAGTCGTGTTCGCCGGCACGCGTCAGGTCTATGGACGTCCGGACTACCTGCCGGTCGACGAGAAACACCTGGTGCGGCCCGCCGACATCAACGGCGTGAACAAGGCGGCCGGCGAGTACTACCATCTGCTCTACAACAACGTGTTCGACGTCCGTGCCTGTTCGCTGCGGCTCACCAACGTCTACGGCCCGCGTCAACTGATCAAGCACAACCGGCAGGGCTTCATCGGCTGGTTCATCAGGCTGGCGCTCGAGGGCCGCGAAATCCAGGTGTTCGGCGACGGGTCGCAACTGCGGGACTTCGTCTATGTCGACGACGCCGCGGATGCGTTTCTGCGGGCGGGAGCGACCGAGCGGTGCAACGGTGACGTCTTCAACGTCGGCGGCGACGTGCCGGTCAGCCACCACGACCTGGCGCAACTGCTCGTCGGCCTGGCCGGCCGCGGCTCGGTGCGGTTCGTCGAGTGGCCGGCCGACAAGAAGCGGATCGACATCGGCAGCTTCTACTCCGACTCGAAGAAATTCCGCACCGCCACCGGCTGGACGCCGACGGTGCCGCTCGAGGAGGGATTGCGGCGAACGCTCGCCTTCTATCGCGAGCACCTGCACGCCTACGTGGAGAGCAACGTCGAGGCCGAGACCACGCCGTGATTCCGTTCCTGACGCTGACGCCAGGTCCTGATCGCGCGGCGATCGCCACGGCCATCGCCCGGGTCATCGACCGCGGCTGGTTCATCCTCGGCCCGGAGCTCGAGCAGTTCGAGAACGCGTTCGCTGGAGCGACCGGGGCCCGTCATGCGATCGGGGTCGGCAATGGCACCGATGCGTTGGCGATTGCCTTGCGCGCGGCGGGTATCGGACGCGACGATGAGGTCATCACTTCGCCGCTGTCTGCCGCTTATACCGCCCTTGCCATCATGATGGTGGGCGCGAGGCCGGTGTTCGCCGACATCGATCCGGTGCGGCTGACCATCGATCCTGGCGCCGTGGCTGCGGCGGTCACGAGCCGGACCGCCGCCATCCTTCCCGTCCACATCTACGGCCAGGCCGCCGACATGGAGGCGATCGCCGCGGTCGCGGCGCGGCATGGACTGGCGATCGTCGAAGACTGCTGCCAGGCGCACCTCGCCACCTGCGGGGGCCGGCCGGTCGGCAGCTTCGGTGTGGCGGCGGCATACAGCTTCTACCCGACGAAAAATCTCGGCGCGCTCGGTGACGGCGGCGCGGTCACGACCAACGACGATCGAGTGGCGGACCATGTCCGCCGCCTCAGAAACGGCGGACAGTCGGCTCGCTATCGTCATGCGGAGTTCGGCGTGAACTCCCGTCTCGACGAGATGCAGGCGGCGGTGCTGTTCGAACGGTTGCAGCTCCTCGAGGAGGCCACGCGCCAGCGCCGCGCGGTGGCCGCGCGGTATCGCGGCGGACTCGACGGCACCGACGCAGTCGTCGTGCCGGCGGAGCGGGACGCCGGACACGTCTACCATCTCTTTCCTGTCCTCACCGAGCAGCGCGAGGAATTACAGCGTCACCTGAAAAGCGCCGGCATCGAGACGCTGGTCCACTATCCGGTGCCGGTTTCCCGGCAGCCGGCGCTCGCGAGCGAACGGCCCGGCCCCTGTCCGACCGCGGATCGGGTCTGTGACCGCGTGCTCTCGCTGCCGCTGTATCCGGCGCTCGCGGCCGAGGCGATTGACCGGGTCGTCGCCGCCGTGCGCAGCTTTCCCGTGGAATCCGCGTCGTTCCGCCAGTCCGAGAAGGAAGGGCGCCGCCCCCGTGCGTGATCTAGAGAGGTGCAACCGTTGCGTGTGTTGATTACCGGCGGAGCAGGCTTCGTCGGCTCCCACCTCGCCGATACGCTGCTGCAGCGCGGCGACGACGTCTTCGTTCTCGACGACCTGTCGACCGGGTCGATCGATAACATCGCACCGCTGAAAGCGCATCCCCGCTTTCACTACACCATCGACACGATCACCAACGAGCCGCTGCTCGCCGAGATGATCGACACCTGCGACGTCGTCGTACACCTGGCGGCGGCGGTGGGGGTCAAGCTGATCGTCGAATCGCCGGTTCACACCATCGAAACCAATGTGCACGGCACCGAAGTGGTGCTGAAGCACGCCAACAAGAAAAAGAAGCTGGTGCTGATTGCCTCGACCTCCGAGGTCTACGGCAAGAGCACCGACATCCCGTTCAAGGAATCCGCCGACCTGGTGCTCGGTCCCTCGGACAAGCATCGATGGGCGTACGCCTGCAGCAAGCTAATCGACGAGTTCCTCGCCCTCGCCTACTGGAAGGAGCGGAAGCTCCCGGTCATCATCGTCCGGCTCTTCAATACCGTCGGGCCGCGACAGACGGGTCAGTACGGAATGGTGATTCCGAATTTCGTCCGCCAGGCCCTGTCCGGTCAGCCGATTACTGTGTTCGGAGACGGCACGCAGAGCCGGAGCTTCACTTACGTGGGTGATGTGGTCCGGGCGATGGTCGCACTCATGGACGAGCCCGCGGCGGTCGGCCACGTCTTCAACATCGGGCATGGCGCCGAGATCTCGATCAATGCGCTCGCTGAAAAGGTCAGGGCGCTGGCGGCGAGCCCTTCCGAAATCGTACACATCCCCTATGACAAGGCCTACGAATCAGGGTTCGAAGACATGCCTCGGCGGGTGCCGGACACGACGAAACTGCAGAATTTGATCGGATTTCGTCCTACGGTCGAGCTCGACGAGATTCTGACGCGAGTAATCGAGTCTTTTCGCCAGCGATGAGCCGGAAGTCGGGAGGCCCGGCCCGGCTGACCAGCTCGCGGTTGCGTCTTACGGGGCGTATACTGAATGTCTGCCTGGGAGAAGAATCTCAATGCGAAAGCTCATCTGCCTCGTTGGTGTTTTGGCGACTGTCGGCTTCGCATCGGTGGCCGTTGCAGGCGAGCTGTCGGTGAAGATCGCCAATGGGCGAGCCACCGTCATCGCCAAGGACGTCCCGATCCGCCAGATCCTGGCCGAATGGGGACGGGTCGGCGAAACGAAGATGGTGCACATCGAAAAGATGGTCGGCGGGCCCGTCACGATCGAGCTGATCGACGTGCCCGAAAAGGAAGCACTCGACATCCTGCTTCGTACTGCAGCTGGATATATGGCCGCACCGCGGCCGGCGAATGTCGCGGGGGCATCGCAGTTCGACCGCGTCATCGTCCTGGCCACCAGCCGGCCGCCGGCTTCAAATGCGAGCATGCCGCCGCCGGCGTTCGGCCGCCCCGGCGTCCAGCAGATCATGCAGCCGCCGCCAGACGACGACGATGGGGAGCCGGGCGATCAGGGAATGCCTCCGCCAGTGATGGGTCCCAATGGCCCGATCCAGCAGGTCTTTCCGGGACCGCCGATCGGGCCGAATGGTCAAGTCCTCGGCCCCAACGGCGTGATCACCGGACCGAACGGCCAGCCGATGGGCCCGAACAGCCCGATGGGACCGAACGGCATGCCCGCTCAGCCGGCCACGACCTCGCCGCGGCCCGGGCAGATTCCCCAGGCCCAGCCGGGGACGTTCCCGCCGAATCCGTACACCGCCGGCCGGACGACCTGGACAAGGACGACCCGGTGGTCAGGAGTCCGACAAATAGTCGGACCGCGACCGGCCGTTCGGTATCCGACAAACGGAGGCGACCGTGGCCTCCGTTTGCTTTGTACAACCCGCGCCGCGGTCCCTCGTGCACAATCCGCGGATGCGTCCTGTTTCTGTGTGGCCGGCGTCTCTATCCGGAGCGTAGTCGAGCGTGGCTGACGTCGTGCGGTATCGACCCGAGGATCGGCGAGCAGTCGAAGCACTGTATCGTCGGGTATTCGGGATCGACGCTGCCGAAGCCAGTCGGCTTCGCTGGGACTGGCAGTACCGCCGCAACCCCAACAATTCCGGAACGGCGCCCGAGATTTGGATCGCCCGCGAGGGGCGCGCGCTGATCGGTCAGTACGCGACGATGCCGGTGCGGCTGTCGCTGCAGGGCAGGGAGATTCAAGGCTCATGGGGCGTGGACGTCATGGTCGCGCCCGAACGGCAGCGCCAGGGACTGGGCGAGATGCTGTTCCGGACGTGGGATCGTCATGTCGGAGCCGCGCTCGGGCTGGGTCTGTCTGAGGCGTCCTACCAGCTGTTCCAGAAGCTGCGATGGCCGGACCTCGGACCGGTGCCTTGCTTCGTCAAGCCGCTGACGCGCCGCGCGCTGCGACGGCCGGGCTGGCCGCTCGGGCTGAACCGGCTGATCTCCGCGCTGACGCTGCCGCTGGTGAAAGTGGTCGCGCGAAGCCGGCCGTTGCGCGCCGAAGTCCGCATGCTGCAGCGGTTCGACGACAGCTTCACCGAGCTCTGGGAGTCGGTCGCGCCGAAGTTCGACCTCGCGGTCCGGCGGGATGCGTCGTATCTGAATTGGAAGTACGCCAGCGCGCCGCACGTGCGCTATTCGATTGCCGCCTTGAGGCGGAATGATAAGAACGTCGGGTATGCGGTCTACCGGCATGCGGTCGAACCACACGGCCGGGTGACTCTGCTCGTGGATTTCCTGACCGACCCTGACGATCAGGATGGCTTCAGCACGCTCCTCGGCTGGGTGGATCGGGAAGCGGGGCGGGCGGACTCTGACAAGATCCGGGTCTATGCCTTCCACGGCGCCTACGGCCGGGCACTCCGCAAGAGCGGCTACTTTCAGGTCAAATCGACGATGCAGCTGGTGGTGAAAGTGAACGCGATCGAAGTGACGCCTGCCTTCTATGAAGAGACCGGCGGGTGGCACGTCACACTCGGAGACTCGGATCAGGATCGGTAGAAGACGATGACGTTGTTCGAACAGATCGGCAAGGACATCATGGCCGCGATGAAGGCCAGGGACCAGGGCCGGCTGGCGCCGTTACGGATGGCCAAGGCCGCGCTCATGAATCGGGAAGTCGAGAAAGGACGCACGCTGGACGAGGCCGAGGCCGAGCAGGTGATCGGCTCGCTGATCAAACAGCGCCGCGACTCGATCGAGCAGTTCACCAACGGCGGACGCCAGGACCTGGCCGCGCGGGAAGCGGCCGAAGTCGGTATCCTCGAGGCCTACCTGCCGCCGCCAGTCGATGCGGCCCAGGTCGAGGCGGCGGTCGACCAGGCGATCGCGGAAACCGGGGCCGGCAGCGTCAAAGATCTCGGACGCGTGATGAAGGCGGTCATGGCCCGCCTCGCCGGACAAACGGTCGACGGAAAGGTTGTGAGCGAGCTGGTCAGACGGAAACTCGGCGCCTGAGAAAACGCGCAAACCTTTTTCGCCGACGCTCGTCTAAAGAACTTGAAAGGCACGCACAAGCCTCTCATCCATCCTCCATTAGGCTCCTGTCGAAAGGCAGGAGCCCCTTTTTTGTACTTCCCCGTGGCGCCAGGCTGAACCCGTTCCGGATTTGCGACTCGGTGTGTCCAGACCTTCCGAATCCGGACAGTCCGCCGAGGCGCAGAGTGCGGGACCGGTCTGGTACACTGCTACCCTCCGATGAGCTCGCGCCTGGCCCGGTCCGCGGGCCTCATCAGCATCGCCACTCTCGCCAGCCGGATTCTTGGGGTAGCGCGCGAAAGCGTGCTGGCCTCCTACTTCGGCGCGAGCGCGCCGATGGACGCCTACAACGTCGCATTCCGGATCCCCAACATCCTGCGGGACCTCTTTGCCGAGGGGGCGATGACCGCCGCCTTCGTGCCGGCGTTCACCCGCACCATTCAGGAGCGCGGGCGCGAGCACGCCTGGCGGCTCGGCAACCTGGTCATCAACGCACTGCTGGTGATCACCGGCGCGATCGCGGTGATCGGGATCATATTTGCCGCGCCGATCACGGGGATGATTGCGCCGAAGTTCGCCGCCGTCCCCGGCAAGCTGGAGCTGACGACGGTCCTGACCCAGGTGATGCTGCCGTTCCTCACCACGGTGGCAGTCGCGGTCGCGATGATGGGGATGCTGAACTCGCTGCACCGGTTCTTCATCCCGTCGCTGTCACCTGCGATGTTCAATGTGGCGACGATCCTCTGCGCGGTCGCGCTGGTGCCGGTCATGCCGCTCCTCGGATGGCCGCCGATCATGGCGATCGCCATCGGCACGCTGCTCGGGGGACTCGGCCAGATGGTCATCCAATGGCCGGTGCTGCACCGCGAAGGCTTCCGCTACCGGCCGATCCTCGACTTCAAGGATCCGGAGCTGCGGCAGATTCTCCGCATGATGGGACCGGGAACGCTGGGCGTCGCGGCCGTCAACATCAACGTCCTGGTGAACACCTACCTGGCGGCCGCCCAGCCGGGTGCGGTCTCCTGGCTTGGCTACGCCTTCCGGCTGATGTATCTGCCGATCGGCTTGTTCGGGGTCTCGATCGCCACGGCGGTGCTTCCCGATTTTTCCCGGTACGCGGCGGCGGGCGACGTCGCGGCCATCCGACGCGGCGTGTCGTCAGCGGTCCGGCTGATGCTGATGTTGAACGTGCCGGCGATGATCGGCCTGATCGTGCTGGCCGAGCCGATCGTGGCGCTCCTGTATCAGCGCGGCCACTTCACCGACGCCGACACCCGCGCCACGGCGGCGGCCCTCTGCTTCTACGCGCCGGGCCTGATCGGCTACTCGATCGTGAGGATCGCCTCGCCGACCTTCTACTCACTCGGTAACAGCCGTACTCCCGTGATCGTCTCGGTGGCGTCGGTGGCGGTCAATCTGTCGCTGAACATCGTCCTCTTTCAGGTCATGGGGTTCAGAGGGCTCGCCCTCGGCACCGCGATCGCGGCGCTGTTCAATGCCGGCACGCTCCTGTGGTTATTGCGGCGACGGCTCGACGGTCTCGACGGCGGTCGGGTCGCCCTGGCCTTCGTGAAGATTGCGGCAGCCTCGATCTTGATGGGGGTCGTCGCCGTCGTCGTGGCGCGACAACTCGACACATTCATGCCCGGATCAGGAGAAGTGCTGCGGGCGGCGCGGGTCGCGCTGACCATCGGCGCCGCGCTCGTGACGCTGGCTGTCTCGGCACAGCTGCTGCGGATCGAGGAGTTCACCGACGCGACCGGGGCCATCGTTCGCCGTCTGCGGCCCGCCCGCCGGTGATCGCCGCTCTCCGGTCCCGGCTTCGCCTGCATCCGACGGTGCTGTTCATCGCGTCCATTCACTTCGTCGTGGACGGTTACGGCAACATCTTCGCGCCGCTGCTGCCGCTGCTGATTCCCCGACTCGGCCTTTCCCTGGCGGCCGCCGGCACGCTGACGATGCTGTTCCAGCTGTCGGCGTCGGTCTCGCAGATCGCCTTCGGGCATCTCGCGGACCGCTGGCGGCCACGGCTGCTGCTGATGATTGGACCGATTGTGTCGGTCACCGTGCTGAGCTTCGTCGGGGCGTCGACGTCGATGGAGATGGCGGCGGCCATCCTGATTATCGGCGGCCTCGGTGGTGCCGCCTTCCATCCGCCGGCGGCGGCGCTCGCCTACCGTCTGGGTGCCGAGCGCGCAGGACTCGCGATGTCGGTGCACATCACCGGCGGCTCGCTCGGCTTCTCGATGGGACCGCTCCTGTTTGCGCCCTTCGCCCAGGCCTATGGCCTCGCATGGACGCCGATCCTGGCGCTCCCCGGTCTGGCGGTGGTCCTGTTCTTTCTGACCCGTCTGCCACACGTCACCTGGACGACGACCACGACCTCTGGCTTCCGAGCGCTCCGGCCCTACGCTCGTCCGCTGACGCTGCTCTACTTCATCGTGGTGCTGCGGACGATGACCTCTATTGCGTTCGCGACGTTCATGCCCGTTCTCCTGACCAGCCGCGGCATGTCTCTGGCATCGGCGGGCAGCGCGGTGGCGATCACCCTGTTTGCGAGCGGAATCGGCGGATTCCTGGGTGGGCCCGCCGCAGATCGATACGGGGCGCGTCGGATCATCGCCCTGTCGCTGGTCTGCGCCGTGCCGTTCCTGTTCCTCGCGTCGTTCAGTCAGGGATGGGTTTTTGTGGCGTTGGTGGCGATCGGCGGGTTCTTCCTGCAGTCGACGCTGCCGGTCAACGTGACATTTGGACAGGCCCTTGCACCTGTGAGCGCGGCGACGGTGTCGTCGCTGATGATGGGCTTCGCCTGGGGCAGCGGCGGCCTGAGCGTGCCGTTCGTGGGAATGGTCGCCGATCGCATCGGCATCGAGGCGACACTCCGGGGGCTGGCACTGGTCCCCCTGGCCGCGGCCGCACTGGCGATGCCGCTGCCCGCACGCGCACCGGTGTATGTCCTGACGCCGCCCGCGGCGGACCCGCTCTGATCGAGTCGACGTGGTACGATAGTTTTCTTTCTGGCCTGCAGCAGATTCGATGTCGCGTTACGCTCCTCGACCGACCGGCTTCCACTACTCGTTCGGGCCCGGGCCAATCACTCCCGCGGTCAAGTGGTTGATCATCGCGAACGTGGTCATGTTCCTGGCCACGCTGGCGTACGGCCGGATCGTCCCCTATCTCGGACTGTCACCCGAGATCATCGTCGAGCGGTTCTGGGTCTGGCAGCTGGCGACGTACCTGTTCCTCCACGGTGGCTTCACCCACATCCTGTTCAACATGCTCGGCATCTGGATGTTCGGGGTGGAACTGGAGCGGCTGTGGGGCACCCGGCAGTTCCTGAAGTACTACGCCATCACGGGTATCGGAGCCGGCTTGACCGTGCTCGCGGTTGGCATACTGCTCGGCTCCGACTCGGTCACGTACCGGGCGATCACGATCGGGGCATCGGGCGCGCTCTACGGCCTGCTGGTCGCGTTCGCGTTCTACTATCCCGATCGTCCGCTGCTGATGTTCTTCCTGTTCCCGATTCCCGCAAAGTATTTCGTGATGATCGTCGGCGCGATGGCGTTTCTGTCCACGCCGAACCAAGGCGTGTCGGAAACCGCGCATCTCGGCGGGTTGGTCATCGGGTATCTGTACTTGCGTGCGGGCCGCGGCGGCCTCAGCGCCGAACTGAAGTACCGGTATTTGAAATGGCGGATGAACCGGCTGCGCCGTAAATTCGACGTGTATTCGGGCGGCCGCTCGGACTGGGACCGGCACGTGCACTGATGCGGCGTAGGGGTGTCAGGCAGTGAATCGTGAATCGTGAAGGTTGCGGGCGATGCTCTTCACGATTCACGATTCACTGCCTGACACCTCTACGCCGCCCCGCCGCGGATCGGGTAGTCCATCAGCGCCCCGCGGATCTCGGTCGCCAGCGCCTCCGCCAGTACTTTCGGCATCTCGAACTCCACTGTCACGCCGGTGCGGCGCTCGACCTCCGACATCGACGGCGGCGCGCTCTCGTGGGCCAGCGTCAGCTGCAGGGCGCGCCGCGGCCACGGCGTGTAGGAGAACTTCAGATTGGGCTCCGCGAACTCGAACGACGACGGTTCGCTACCCTCCTTCGCCAGCTCGTCGAGCCAGTCGGCGAAATCCGCCAGCTCGAACGTGGTCACGCACGGCTCTGTGAATCCCCAGGCTTCGGGCCCGGCGGCGACGGTGCCGTTGACAATCAGCCAGTTCGAGTCCCAGCGATCCTCGCCCACATCCGGATGCTGATACCGGACGATGACCAGCTGGAACGCATCGCCCGACGGGCTCGTGATCCTCATGCCTGCTTGGCGGGGCGGCGGTCAGTCGCGCTGGAAGTACGTGTCGGTATGATCGAGCCAGTCCTGCCGGATCGGGCTGAACAGATCGAGCTCGAACGTGTCGTCGAGCGCCTCCGCCTGGTGCTCGACCCAGGACGGGATGTGCAGCACTTCTCCCTCCCGGACCGTAATCTCTTCGCCGTTGATCAGGAACTTCAATGCGCCCTGCAGCACGTAGGTCATCTGTTCGCTCTCGTGTGAGTGCATCGGCACCAGCGCGCCCTTCTTCAAATACACCTGGGACAGCATTTCCCGATCGCCGGTCACAATCTTCCTGGAGATCATCTCGGTGACTTTTTCGAGGGCGATTTCGTCCCAGCGGTGGAGGCGGACGGTAGTCGTGGTCACGTCTGTCCTTTCAGGCGAAAGACACTATAATCTAGCTTTTACAGGGCACGAAGGACCGCCTCTGCCGCGGTATGCGCACGGCAGGAAAGGGACGCTCCGCGCATGAAGGGTACGGCAGTCAGCAACGGCCGCAGTGTCAGCACGCTGGGGTTGTCACGCGACGAGCTGCTTCGGGCCTACGGCACGATGGTGTTGTCCCGGAAGCTCGACGACAAGGAAATCCAGCTCAAAGGTCAGAGCCTCATCTTCTTTCAGATCAGCGGGGCCGGCCACGAGGCCGTCGTCACCGCGGCCGGCCTGACCCTCAGGGCCGGATACGACTGGTTCTACCCTCACTACCGCGATCGGGCCTTGTGCCTGGCCCTGGGGGTCACGCCGCTCGAAATGCTCCTGAGCGCGGTCGGCTCCAAGGACGACCCAAGCTCGGGTGGCCGCCAGATGCCCTCGCATTGGGGGCACAAGAGCCTCAACATCGTGTCCCAGTCGAGCCCCACCGGAACGCAGTGTCTCCAGGCGGTTGGCTGCGCCGAGGCCGGCTATCTCTACGAGCACATCCTCGAGATCGAGGATCGCGAGCGCCACTTTCACCAGGACGAAGTCACCTACCTGTCGCTTGGCGACGGTACGACGAGCGAAGGCGAGTTCTGGGAATCGCTCAACTACGTCTGCCTTCGACAGCTCCCGGTGGTCATCGTCGTCGAAGACAACGGCTACGCGATCTCGGTGCCGGTCGAAGCGCAAACACCGGGCGGAGACATCTCCAAGCTGGTCACGGCGTTTCCGCAACTATTCGTCCAGAGTATCGACGGCACTGACTTCCTGACCTGTTACGGCGCGCTCCAGCAGGCGGTCGCCTACGCGCGGGCGCGTCGTGGGCCCGCGTTCGTGCACGCGAAGGTCACCCGTCCCTATTCGCACTCGCTGTCCGACGACGAGCGGCTCTACAAGACGCCGGACGAGCGGGCCGAGGAAGCCACGCGCGATCCGATCGTGCGGATGGCCGAATTCCTGAAGGCCGAAGGATTCGCCAGCGAGTCCGAGCTCGAGTCGCTGCACAAGGCGATCGAGCGCGAGGTGAACGACGCGGCGGAACGCGCGATCGCCGCGGAGAAGCCTGGACGCGAGACCGTCGAGCTCTTCGTCTACTCACCCGATATCGATCCGACGTCGAGTGATTTCGAGCGCGAGCCGGTGAGCGAAGGAAAGCCCGACACCATGGTCGCGGCGATCAATCGCACCTTGAAGGACGAAATGGCTCGCAATCCCCGGATCGTCGTGTTCGGGGAGGATGTCGCCGACTGCAGCCGCGAGGCGGCGCTCCAGTGCGTATCGGGCAAGGGCGGCGTCTTCAAGGTGACGCATGGCCTGCAGCGCACCTTCGGCAGCACCCGCGTCTACAACGCGCCGCTGGCCGAGGCCAGCATCGTCGGCCGGGCGATCGGCATGGCGACGCGTGGCCTGAAGCCGGTCGTGGAGATTCAGTTCTTCGACTACATCTGGCCGGCGATGATGCAGATCCGCGACGAAATGACGATGCTGCGGTATCGATCCAACAACGCGTTCTCCTGCCCGGTGGTGATACGCGTGGCGATCGGCGGCTACCTCCGCGGCGGCGCGCCCTACCACAGCCAGTCGGGCGAGAGCATCTTCGCGCACACTCCCGGAATTCGAATCGTATTCCCCTCGAATGCCGAAGACGCCGCCGGCCTGCTGCGCACGTCCATCCGGTGCGACGACCCGGTGTTGTTCCTCGAACACAAACATCTCTATCGCCAGACCTACAACAAGAGTGCCTATCCCGGGCCGGACTACACGGTTCCGTTCGGAAAGGCCGCCATTCGCCGCGAAGGGGTCGACGTCCTGGTGATCACGTGGGGGGCGCTCGTCCAGCGCTCGCTGCTGGCCGCGCAGCAGGCCGAGAAGGACGGGATCAGCGTGATGGTGATGGACCTCCGCACCATCATGCCCTACGACTGGCGGGCAATCAGCGAGGCGGTCGCCCGGACCAACCGCGTGGTCATCGCCCACGAAGACCAGTTGACCTGCGGCTTCGGCGCGGAGCTGGCCGCCCGCATGGCCGACGAGCTGTTCGAGCATCTCGACGCCCCGGTCCGCCGCGTCGCCGCGCTCGATACGCCGGTGGCCTACTATCCCGATCTCGAGGAAGCCATCCTGCCGCAGTCCGCGGACGTGCTGAAGGCCATCAGATACGTCGCCCGCTACTGACCGGACGCACGGACAGCCAGGCGGAGACGCCGTGCCCCTTCCCGACCATCGTCAACGGCTGACGGCATTCCTGCTGGACGCTCGGACTTGCGTTCGTCGCAGTACGGGAGTCGTCGACGCGCACGCGGACCGTGGAGATCGAGACGCTGAGGTCGGTCTCGGCGCTTCCCGCCCACATCGCCGGCAGTTTTCAGCAGATGACCAGCTGCCAGCAGACGGCGTCGGGCGACTACTTCATCTTCGATCGGCGCTCTCACGCGGTCTTCGTCGCTCCCGCCGGTCTCGACACCGCGCGCAAGCTGATCACGATCGGCGCCGAGCCTGGACGCCTGCTCGACCCTTCTGCATTCGACCTCGGCGATGACGACAGCTTCGTGGTCGCCGACGCGCCCCGCGGCGAACCGCGCGTCCAGATGTTCCTGACATCGGGATCCACGGTCACCGGGTTCCGGCTGTCCGCGCGCGCCGTGCCACGCATCACGGCCGGCAATCTCGTGCTCGGCGGGCTGGCCGGGATCGAGTACACCGGCCGATCGATCCTCCTGAGTCAACCCGAGCTGGGCGCGCTGATCGCGGAGTACGCCACCGATGGCCGGCCGCGGCGCGCCTTCGGTGCGCTGCGCAAGACCGGGCACGAGGACGACCCCGCCGTGCACCTCGCACTCAATGCGGGGCTGGTGGTCATCAATCCGTCCGGGGGCTTCTTCTACGTGTTTCTGGCCGGCGCTCCGCAGTTCCGAAAGTACGATGCCTCGGGGCAGCTGCTCTTCGAACGGCACATCGAAGGAGCGGAGCTCGATCAATTCGTCCAGGCATTGCCGGCCAAGTGGGCGGTGCGGAAGATTGACGACGGTGAGATGCCGATCGTACTGCCGTCGGTGCAGGCGGCGGCGGCCGATGCGGCCGGCAATCTTTGGATCGCGACCGCACTGGGCGTGACCTACGTTTACGACCCGAGCGGCGACAAGATCCGCGCCGTGCAATTCCGGGCCGCCGGACCCGTCTCTCCGATGGCGATGTCGTTCACACCGAAGGGGCGTCTATTGATCGCGCCAGGCTGCTTCGCGTTCGACGTCGGGCGGCGAGCGAACCCGGTCACGCCACGATGAAGGGTGCGGCGCCAGCGAGGAAGCGCGCCGCTTTCGGCAGCACTCGGTACTCGCAGATGCGATCCTGAAAGACCTCCCCATCCGTGTTGACGTGGACGGCGCGCTCGAGCTCGATGCGCACCGATGCCGCCTGATAGTAGAGGACTCTCGGATCCTCGACGTGAGCGCCGTCGGCGACCCTCCGGGCCAGCGCGACGAACTCCAGGGCGCTCATCGTCTCGATCAGACAAACGTCGAGGAGACCGTCGTCTATCAGGGCATCGGGGGCGATCAGCCGGCCGCCGGCGATCAAGCGCGAATTGCAGACCGCGAACGTGTACAGGGAACGAGAGACCTGAATCTCACCCGGCTGCATGGTGACCAACGCGGCGACCGGCTCGAACTCGAAGAGCACCTGGGCGCCACCGATCAGGTACGCCAGGCGCCCTGCGATGGTCTTCAACTCCGGCGTCACCGCCACCGACACCTCGGCCATGAACCCACCGCCGGAGCTGTTCACGAACACACGGCCGTTCACCTCGCCGAGGTCCACCGCGAGCTCACGGCCCGCGAGTAACACCTCGAGCGCCGCATCGGGATCGCGCGGAATGTCGAGGCCGGCGGCGAAGTCGTTGCCGGTGCCCAGCGGCACGATGCCGATGACGACGCGGTCCAGGGCACCGGCGGTGGCCAGGCCGTTCATGACTTCGTTGAGAGTGCCGTCACCGCCGGCGACGAAGATCACCTCGCATCCGTCCGCCGCCGCCATCGCGGCGGCGTGCTGCGCGTCGCCGTCCCCGGCCGTCACCACGATGCCGACGTCCTCGAAATGCCGCTTCAGCGTCGTGTTGAGGAGATCGAGGTATTCGGGACCGCGCTCGCGGCCGGATGAGGGGTTGAGAATGACGCGCGCCCGCCTCACATCAGCCTCCCAGCCGGGCCGAGATCCAGCGTGAGGTCCTCCGGCGCGATCCCGAACTGCGCTCCCAGATCACGGACGGTTTCTTCGAGGCGCATCAGCGCCAGACCGACCGCTTCGGTCTGGTCGGCGGTGAGCGTGCCGGCATCCATTCGCCGGATCGCCTGCCGCTCGAGCAACTGGCGAATGAACTCGACGAGCGTGAGCACCAGTTTCACGACCGAGCGGCGGACGTCGTCCGGGTCGGCGTTCCAGCGCGCCGGTGGCGTCTTCGCGAAGCGTTCGAGCTCGCCGCGCATCGCCTCGAGCTCCGCGATCTCGACGCTGGCGATCGACTGCTTCGGCCGCTTCCTGGGAGGTGACGGTTTCTGCTTCGAGCTCCGAGGCTTCTTCATGAGGGATCAGAACAGGTCGGGTGCGAACGCGAACACCGGCCACGGACCGGTGACCCTGACGGTGCGCGGCTCGAGCTTCGACTGCAGACCTGACGCGTGCCGGCGATAGGCATCCAGCTTCTGGTCCTGGACGAGGTGAAACACGGTGACGAGCCCCTCCCGTTCGCCGGCGGCCACCCGTTCGGACCTGACGAGCGAGCCGAGCTCGCGGCGCAGGATCTCGACCTCCGGAGGCACGTGTCGCGCTCGTTCCAGGCGGCGCTTCAGGAACTCGGTTCCAGTCCGTCCGCCCGAGGCAGGGTCGCCGGACCGCGCATCTGCCAAGCCCGGTGAGAGGGTCGAGACCGCCGGAGCCGTTGGAGTAACGATGCGCACGGTCATCTGCGCGCAGCCCCGCACCTGCTCGAGCGCGGCCACGATCTCCTTGCGATGCCGCGACACCAGCGACCGCAAGGAAGCCTCGTCGGCGATCGATCCGAACCGCGCGGGGAGGATCGCCGGCTGGCGCGACGCCAGCCGGGTGACAATCGCATGCTGCCGGCTCACCGCGTCGGTCGTGAAGTCCGGCGGCGGCCGATGCTCGATCACCACGTCGACGCCGTCCAGCGGCAGGCTGCGCAACCGATGTCCCAGGACGGTGAACTGGCGAGGCAGCCCGGGTTCGGCCAGCGCGTAGACGTACAGGCGATCATTGCGTGCTGTCATCGGACAGCACTCGATCGGCGGCGCAGAGGAGAGCCGACAACCGCACGTACACCAGGTCGACGTTGGCCAGCGCCAGAATCAGGTCGGCGTTGAGCACGACGCCCCGGTTCAGCAGGTTGTCGAGCACGTCGAGCAGCGAGGAATCGGATTGATCGATGATCCGTGCGACCTGGCGCGACGGCGGCGGCGCCGGCATGTGGGCGCGCCGCGGCGGCGGCGGCGCGGTCCGCCGCTTTGGCGGATGTTCGCGGGGGATAGTCGAGGGGTGGCTCGCGCGTTTCACGCCGGCTCCTCCGAGCCCGATACGAAGTTATAGGCCGGCCATGGGCCGGTCACCGTCAACCGCGCTCCCTGCTGCGTGATCTGCCGGGCCGCATCTGCCGCGGCCGCCCGAAACCGCGCACGGCGCCGGACCGGGACCAGGAATGCGGCGTCGAGCAGCGGCGGCACCACGCCCGACACTTCCCTGTCACGGCGTCGATGATCAGCCGCAAGCTCCGCCAGCAGCGCGTAGGCACCGTCGGCTGCCTCGGCCGAGGCGCGCAGGGCATCGACCGATTCGTCGCGCGCCCGCTTGCGGGCCGCGAGGAACGCGGCACCGCTCGCCGGCTTTTCCGCGGCCTTACCGGGCCATCGCGGAGTGCCGCGCAGGATCCGTACGCCCCATTCCTCGCAGCCGTGAAACTTGTCGAACAGCGCCGCCAGCCGGCGGCGCCGCCGCCGCATCTCCGCGATCGCGCGCGCGGGACTGGAGAACATCGAGAACAGCTTCATCGGAATCACCGTCACGCCGCGCAGCTGGCCAAAGTGCTCGACGACCGCTTCGTGGGCGACCGCCGTCGACGAGACCCATTGCAGATCCCGCAGCGACTCTTCCAGTGGCCCAGGGCCGTAGCGATCGAGCGGCACCGTCGCCAGCACCAGCCACATACCGGCATCGACCTCGGCCAGTTGCGGGCTTTCCGCACCGGGTAACCCCGCCGGCAGCCGCGCCAGAGCGGGTTTGCGCGCGCTCCGAATCACACAGTACACGTAGGTCGCTGCAGCCATGGTCCTGCTGGATGATAGCGCGGGGTGGTGGCCATGGGTGTCAGGCAGTGAATCGTGAACGCGCCGAGGTTACCGAGTCTTCACCCGATTACTGGCGCGTTCACGATTCACTGCCTGACACTTCCGGGACGGGCAGCTGCCGCCACTGCCCGAAGAACCGCCGCAGATCGCGCCATCCTGACGGCGGCGGCATCGTCGCCGGCGCCAGAATCAGCGGACGCCTCCTGCCGCGAACTGTTGGAAGCCCACGTGCCAGCGCGGATATCTCTCTGTTCTCCCGCGCATCCTCGGATCGGCACCGCGGGCAGGTCCCGGCGCCGACCGCGTTGACGACCACGAGCGGCGCGGCGATCCCGGCGGCGTCCAACCGCGCCAGCAAGCGCACCGTTTCCGCGCGCGGGAGCGCCGCCGCCCGGGTGACCACGAGGAACCGGGTTCGCGCCGGGTTCGTCAGCAGCGCCCGCAACTGCCCCAACCCTCGCGACAATCGGAGCAGCGCCGCACCCAGATCGCCGACTCCGATCACCGGCTGGTACTTGAGCAGAATCGACATCACCGCCTTGACCCAGTCGTGCACCAGCGCCGGCATTTCGAGCAGGCGCAACGCATGGCCGGTCGGAGCGGTATCGACGACGATCAGGTCGAAGGCCGAGGGACCGGCGTCCGCATCGAGCGTTTCGATGACTTCGACGATGGCGACGAGCTCGTCGACTCCCGGAGGAGCCAGCTCGAGAAGGTCGTGGAGCACCTGTCGGTCGCCGGCGGTGCCGCCGACCCGCAGTATCAATTCCTCAATCCCACGCGCGAAGCGATCGCGCAGCGCAGCGAATCCTCGCGACGGATCCAGCTCGCGGATCGACAGGTTGGCCGGCCCGCCCTGGATCGGACGGGGATCGTCGGCAACATCCTCCTGCAGCACATCGCCAAGGGAGTGCGCCGGGTCCGCCGACAGCAACAGCACGCGGCGATCGGTCGACGCCAACGCGGTATCGATGGCGAGCGCCGCAGCGCACGTGGTTTTCCCGACGCCGCCCTTGCCGCCGAAGAGGACGAGCGCGGTTCCCGCGGGCATCAGGGCGGATCGCTCGACAACCTGGGTCGTCGCGGCCAGGGGGGCGACGAGACGGCGGCGCCGGCCCGCCGGGGGCGGTGGGGGAACAGCAGCCTCCGCCGAGAGATGACGCGTCACGGCGGTCAGCGCACGGATGCCTCGCGGCTCGGCCGCGATGGCCGGCACCGAAGCGATGGTCACGTCGCTGCCGCGCAGACGCCGCCGCAAGGCCTGCAGCGCCAGTGCGTTCGAGGCGGCGACGGCCGTCACACCAGTCGCAGGGACGACGCGGCGCCGGCGTCATCCTGTTCACGATCACGCGGTCGACCGTGATCTGCTCCTCCCCGAGGGCTCGGAGGCCATCGTCTGTCTCCCGGATCGCCATGTCTTCCGGCAGCGTCACCCACGACACCTGACAGCGCTCGGGATCGCGGAGCAGCGCGGCGAGCCACCTTGCCTGGTCGTCGATGCCCTGGATGAGTGCGTCGGCGGCGTCCGGGCTCCAGCCGCCGCGCAGCGCGTCGACCATGATCCGGTGCTTGCCCTGCATCCGATCGAACACCTCCGCCAGACCCTCGAGGACCGCGGGCATGCCAATCATGCGCAGGAGGTGTCCGGTCGGCGCGGTGTCGACCACGATGTGCTCGTATCGTCCGCTGGCGGCGAAGTCCGCGAGCTGCAGCAGCCCTGCGATCTCGTCGATGCCCGGCAGCGACAACCGCAGCAGCCGGGCGACATCGTCGGCATCCAGCCAGGTTCCGCGCAACGCGATTTTCTCGAGCAGCCCGCGCCGATCTTCGATCCACGCGGCGAGTGCGGCCGTGGCGTCGACTTCCACGGCCTCGAGACGGGCGACGCCCCGGACCTTGCGCGGGAGACGTCCGAGCGGCTGCTGCAGCGCGTCGCCGAGCGACGGCGCCGGGTCGGTCGACACGATCAGGGTCCGCTGGCCGGCGCGGACGGCGAGCAGCCCCAGGGCCGCCGCGCACGTCGTCTTGCCGACGCCCCCCTTGCCTCCGACGAACCTGAATGTGGGAGTCAGTGACCGGCGGCGATCACTAGTGCTCGTCGCCTTCGAACGTGGCATCGATGCCCGTGATCTTGTATTCGGTGGGCGAGAGGGCCGCCGGTCCGGCGCCCTGGCGGCTCGCGCGAATCTCGCGCAGCCGCGACAGGATGTCCGCCTCGAAGGTGTCGAATTCCGCCTGGCTCATTTCTCCGAGGTCCAGCCGCATCTGCGCGGCGAGCAGCTCCTCGCGCAGGTGCGTGTCGTCGTTGAGCTCGGTGTCGACGGCGGCGGCGATCTTGTCGAAAACGAAGCGGAGGCCGCCGATCAGGACCGTGTCGAGGATGAACACGTGGAGGCCATGGGGCGTCAGTGGGCGCGTTCGAGCTTGAGCCGGATGTTGACGAAGTTGTAGGGGGGCCAGGGTCCCGTGTACTTGAAGGTCAGCTTGTCGTAGCGCAGGCCGATCTCCTTCACGCGGGCGTCGAACGCGGCCTCAGCCTCGCGGGCCACCAGAAAGGCGGCGTTCATGATCATCCGGTCGCCGATCGGCTTGTTGGAGCGCGACGCGACCGACACGTCGCGCAGGCCATGGAAGATCTCGGCGACATAGCGCTCGGACCGCGCTTGCAGCGCCACGTCGATCAGCCGGCCGTACTGCATGCGCGCGAAGTAGGTGGAGCCTTTCTGCGAGGAGATTTCTCCCTTCAGACGGCGGATGTCTTCGTCCTCTTCTTCGATCTCCCGGATGATCTGATCGCGGTCCCACAGCACCTTGAGGCCGAACTCGAACTTGTCCTGCATCTTGTTCAGGACGTCGACGAACGCATCGTAGGCCGATCGCAGCAGCTCGATGATGTCGTCGTCGGTCTTGAAGACCGTGCCGAACGACATCGGGATCACGGTGTGCTGCTGCATGACGGTTTCGTTGACCCGCTGATGGGCGAGGACGTTGTCGCGGGTCGGATCCTGGACCACCATCGGCGTATTCGAGACCACCGCGGCAATGTCGCGGAAGTTGACGGTGTGCGTAACGGCCGGCTCGGCGCCAATGCCCAGCGGACCGAAGCCGAGCGGGGTCTGGGTCTTGATGATGCAGTAGACGTACTTGCCCGAGTTGCTGTCCTCGGCCGGTCCCGACTCGGCACGGGCCACCTTCGGCGGCGGCCGCGGGCATGCGGACGCGGTCGAGACGGCGTGCGCCGGTCACGGTCGTGGCGCGCTTTTGTGCCGGGACGGCCGTGCGGGTCGGCTTCGGCCTGGTCTTGACCTTCTTTTGCGCAGTCGTCTTGGCCATCTCTCAGCAGTGCTCGCTCTCGGTCCGGCTGTCAGCTCTTCGCCCGCCCCTGCCGCGCCGGCTTCTTTCCGGATCCTGGATCGGCCTTGGCCGACAGCATGCGCTGGATTTCCGCGACCAGCGCGTCGGGGAGGCACGGCTTCGTCACGAAGGCATCGCAGCCGGCCTGACGCGCGCCCTCCGCATATCCTGCCAGCGCATGCCCGGTCAGCGCCACGATCGGAATGTGCTTGGTCCGTTCGTCGAGCTTCAGCCGCCGGGTCGCCTCCCAGCCGTCCATCCTCGGGAGCGCGAGATCCATGAGGATGATGTCGGGCAGCAGCTCGATCGTCTTCTCGATGGCTTCGACGCCATTGGTCGCTTCCGCGACCCGATACCCGGAAAACGACAGGTACGCCGCGTACATCTCGCGGGCGTCCTGATAATCCTCCACGACCAGGACGAGCGGCTGAGTGGTCGGTGTGTCCATCCGCAACCCGCTACCGGCGCCGCAGCCGCACCGGCAACCGAAGAATGAAGGTCGAGCCCTTGCTGGTGTCGCTGATCAGCTCGATGGTGCCGCCCAGCATCTGCGCGAGCCGGCGGCAAATCGACAGGCCCAGGCCGGTCCCGCCATAGCCGCGCGTCGGTGACGAATCCAACTGGCGGAAGTCCTCGAACACCTTCGCCTGATCTTCGCGCGCGATTCCAAGACCCGTGTCCTGAACCGAAATCGCGATCCAACGCTTGTGCTCATCATACGACGCGGCGATCGTCACCGTCCCGGATGGGGTGAACTTGAGCGCATTGCTGAGAAAATTGAGGACGATCTGCTTCACTTTCTGCCGATCGCTCTTGACCGGCTTGAGGGTCTTCGGCATCTTCGCCGTCACCCGCAAGGCCGATCGCTTGATGATCGGCTCGAGCTCGGACATCACCTCGTTCACCAGCTCGGGCACTTCGAACGACGACAGGGTCAGCGGCATCCGCCCCGCTTCGATCCGGGTGATGTCCAGGATGTCGTTGATCAACGCGAGCAGATGCTGCGAGTTGGAGTCGATGCGGGTCAGGCTCTTGCGCTGCTGATCGCTGACGCTGCCCGAGACGCCGTGCAGGAGCATGTGCGTGTAGCCGAGAATCGCGTTCAGCGGCGTTCTGAACTCGTGCGACATATTGGCCAGGAACTGCGACTTCAGCGCTGAGGCCTGCTCGAGCGCGATGTGCTGTCGCCGCAGCAGCTCGTTCTGCTGCGCCAGCTCCGCGGTGGCCTCCTGCACCTTGACCTCGAGGACCGCCGCGCCACGCTCGAGCTGCTCATAGAGCCGGGTCCTCTCGATGGCTTCGGTCATGTCGTGGAGGATGGTGACGACCCACATGAGCTCACCCTGCTCCGACAGGATGGTGCCGGCCACACCTTCAACCGGCAGCGCCCGCCCCGATACGGGATCGGAAAGCTGAATCTCTCCGCGATAGCGCTGCTCACCGGTCCGCGTGAGCACGTTCGACACGAACGACGTCAGATGCGCGCCGTTGGCGCGGACCCGCCGCTGCGCCCCCTCGTCGGCGGTACTCGGGACATTGAAGAGACGCTCGGCCGGCTCGTTCAGCAGGACGATGTCGCCCTCCTGATCGGTCACGAGGATCGGGTCGGCCACCGAGTCGATGATCAGCTCAAGCCGGTGGCGCTCGTCGCGGACCTCGGCCTGCGCCACGCGCAACGTGCGATAGCTCTCCTCGATCTCCTCCTTGGCACGGGCGAGGTCGGTGACGTTCCGCAGGACGGAGACGACGTAGGTCCCCTGCCGCTCGTCGTTGGCCCGCGAGCTGAGGAGCTCGAACAGCAGGTCGGAGCCTTCGAGCGGATCGACCAGCAGCAACTCGCGCCGCGCCAGCTCTGATTCGGAGACGGCGCTCGTCGACAACGCCGCCGAGAACAGCATGTTGTTCAACCCGACGGCCCGCCGCCAGCCCTCGCTGGCATCTTCCGGCGCCGCGAACAGCTTCTCGGCGTGCGTGTTCGCGATGATCAGCTTGCCTTCGGTATCGGTGAGCAGGATCGGATCGGTGACCGCGTTGATGATGCTGTACAGGAGCATCCGCTCCTGTCCGAACCGCGTCTCGGCCAGCACGTCCCGGCTCATCAAGCGCGACGCCTGCTTCGACAGCATCGTCGAGAGCCAGACCACTTCGGGCCGGATCCTCTGCAACGTCGAGCTGGTCAGCAGCAGACCGAGCGGCCGGTCCGATTCGTCCGCGCGAAGCGGCACCGCGTGAAAGCGGCCGTCGAGAGGGGAGCGGAACGTCTGCTGGCCGTCGAAGTAGGTCGGCTCGCGGCGGGACATCGCCTTGATCAAGGGATGTGCCTCGTCCTCGCGGGTGAGCACGAAGTCGACGATGGCGGCGCTGGAGATGCCGTGCTCGGCGAGGATCAGGAGCTGACTGCTGGCGGGTTCGGCCAACGCGACAATGGCGTAGCGGAGGTTGAGTTGCGAGACGAGCCAGTCGACGGCGCGGCGGGCGGACGCCTGCAGATCGGTGCTGGCCAGGAGAAACTCCGCCAACCCGAGCTTCGCTTCCAGCTCACTGGCCGCGACCTGCACGACCGGCGCAACCGCCGCGTGCACCCGCTACCCTTCGGAGGCCGGGCGCCGGCGCGCGGGCCGCGTGGCTTTTGTGGCTCTGGTCACTTTCGTCGCGTGGGTGGCTTTCACCGCCGCCAACTCCGCACGAAGCGCCACGTTCTCCGCAAGCACGTTCTGGTGGGCGGTCAATTCCGCCTGCGGACGCGAGACCGGCGAGACCTGCCCGACTGCCTCCGAGTACTTCAGGTACGTGTCAATCGACGCGACTACGACTCGTGCCTCGACCGTGATGAGGTCGATGCCGACCAGCGAGACGCGGACCCAGGCATCGATGACGATGCCTTTGTCCAGAACGCGATCGAGAACGTCGATGAGACTGGTCCCGCCTGTCTGTCGTTCAACTGCCATCTCTGCTCCTGCTGTCCGCTCCTGCAGTCCTCGCCCGCTATCGCTTCCGACGTGTTGGCGCCCGAGCGGTCAAGGCTTCCACTTTGCGCTCGAGCTGACGCACCTGCGCCTGCAACTCCTCGTTGCCGAGCTCGGCGCGCCGCTGCCGGCCCGGCGACAGATCGCGGTCGTACCGCCACCAGTCGAGACCGATTTCCTGTGCCTTGTCGAGTGAGCACACGAGCAGTCGAATACGGATGGTGAGAAGCTCGACTTCCGCGAGAGAGACCTTGATGTCTCCGGCGATGACCAGCCCCTTGTCCAGGACGCGGTCGAGCACGTCAACGAGTCCCGTCGAGCGATGGTGGGCCGGGAGCTCGAGTGCCATGCCGACCGACTATAACCTACAGCTTCCGCAGCCAGCAATCACGGGACGGCCGGACGGCCGCCTCAGGACCTGGTCGGAATAGGGTGGCAACTCTATTCCGACCAGGGTCCTCAATGGCGGCTCGTCCCCGACTCCGAGATGGCTTCGACCAGCTCGCCGGTCTTGCTGTCCTTGTTCATCCGAGTGGCGACATCCGCCTGCGAGATGATCCCGGTCAGCCGGCCTTCCGCATCCACGATCGGCATGCGCCGCACCTGCCGCTCTTTCATCAGCTTGAGCGCCTGATCGACATCATCGTTCTCCCGGCAACTGGCCGGGTTGGGCGTCATCGCCTCATGGACCGTGGCGGACTCGGCGGCGCGCCCGGCCGCCACCACCTTCACCACGATGTCTCGGTCGGTGATGATACCGATCAGCCGCCGCGACGCGGCCGACTCGACCACCGGCACCGATCCGACGTCTGCCTGCTTCATCAGTCCGGCGACCTTCCCGATCGCGTCGCCCGGCTCGCACGACGCCGGATCTTTGGTCATGACGTCTCGACACTTTCCCATGGGTTGCACCTCCTCAGGCCGAAACCCGAGAAGGATGCAAGGTGGTGGCCGTCGTCACGCTGTGGTCTTGAGCTCGCGCTTCAGGATCTTCCCGGTCGGGCTGATCGGCAGCGCAGTACGGAACTCGATCGACCGCGGGTACTTGAACGCGGCCATCTGTTCCCGGCACCAATCGATCAGCTCGGCCTCCGACAGGGTCGCCCCGGTCTTCAGCACCACGACCGCCTTGACCTCTTCCCCGAGCCGGTCGTCGGGCACGCCGATGACCGCGACCAGCGAGATTGCCGGGTGGGTCAGCATGACCTCCTCGATCTCACGTGGATACACGTTGAAGCCGCCGCGGATGATCATGTCCTTCTTGCGGTCGACGATCGACACATAGCCGTCGGCATCGATGGTCCCGATGTCGCCGGTGTGGAACCAGCCGTGCCGCATCGCTTCTTCGGTGGCTTCCGGCCGGTTGTAGTACCCCTTCATGACGTTCGGCCCACGGATCACGATCTCGCCGGGCTGGCCCGCGGCGACGAACCGCTCCTGGTCGTCGATGCACTGCACCTCGACGCCAATGATCGGCTGTCCAACCGTACCGGGCTTGGTCGGGCGATACAGCTGATTGAAACAGGCGACCGGCGCGGTCTCCGACAGCCCATACCCTTCGAGAATCTTCGCGCCGAACGCCGACTCGAAATTCCGCATCAGCTCCAGCGGCATCGCGGCGCCCCCCGACGCGCAGAGTTTGAGATGCGCGGCGATCGGCCGGGGATCGACGCCCGCGGTCTTCACATGCTGCAGCAGCGCCCAGTACATCGTCGGCACCGCCGTCCAGAAGCCGGCCTGCTCCCGCTCCATCGTGTCGAGCACCGTGGCGGGATCGAATCGCGCCAGCAGCACCATCCGCATTCCCGCCAGCACGCCCGCGTTCATCTGGCAGGTCTGCGCGGTCGAGTGGAACAGCGGCAACGTAATCAGGATGACGTCCTGCGCCATGCCCGCCTGCATCGCCGGCTGGAACATGTCGCGGGTCGCCGCGGCGTTCAGCAGCATGTTGGCGTGGGTGAGCTCCGCGCCTTTCGGGTGACCGGTGGTCCCGGAGGTGTAGAGGATCACCGCGGTATCGTCCATCCGCCGCCGCCGCGTGCCGAACCGCCCGGCGGGTGCGGCACGCATCGCGTCGCTCAGCGTCGGAACGCCCGGTATCGGGCTCGGCGCGTCGGGCGCCGTCATCATCAGGAAAAGATTGGGACACCGCGCCTCGTCGCAGGCGGCCTTGGCGATGGCCCCGAGCGGGAGCTCGGCGGTGCCTTCGAACGCGATCAGTGCCTTGGCGTCGCTGTCTTTGAGGTGGTACGCCACCTCACGCGGCTTCAGCAGCACGTTCAGCGGGACCACCACCGCTCCCGCTTTGAGGATGCCGTAGTAGGCGATGGGAAACCACGGCAGGTTCGGACAACTGAGCGCCACGTGCTCGCCGGGCGCGACCCCGATCTCTATGAGCGCCGCCGCCACGCGCTGCGCGTGCTGGTCGACCTCCGCGTAGGTCAGCGTCCGGCCGGCGAAGGTCACGGCGCCGCGCTCGGGCATCATCCGCGCCGCGTGATCGAGGATCGAAGCAAGGTTCAGAGCGGTGGCGTGGTGGCTCATGCGCGGGAAAAGCTACCACAGCCGATCCGCTATCCGCGACCCGCTGTCCGTTGTCCGCAGCTAAGAGCGGGGATCCAAGGCGCGCGCGAGCGCCCGTTCGAAGGCGACGTCGCGGGAGCGGATGCGCAGTTCCTCGGCCAGCAGCGTCGACAGCGACTGGCTGCCCAGCGAGACGACGCGCGAGGCGATCAGATCGTCGGCAACCCGGCCTTCGGCCGACAGGCATGTGCTGTTTGGGAGCAGCTGGAGTACCAGCTCGCAGGCACTGCAGCGGAGCGTCACCGACTCGAAGGCAACGCTCGACGGCACGAATGCCGCGCGCACCCGTCCGCGCCAGCCCAGGGACGCATCGAGCCAACCCGCGAAGAGCGCGGCCTGGGCCCGGTCCGCGGCCGCGATCGAGAGCGAGCTGAAGTCGGCCGCGCTCGCCCTGACGCGGGGAAGATCGAAGAAGTGCGCCAGCGCCGCGCGCCAGCGCGTGAGGCGGGCCCAGCGCAGGTCGGTGAAGGCCGTCTGTTCGAAGAGCGGCGGAATCCTCGACCAGAACGGCCAGGGATCGGCGGTGTCCAGAATCACCCGGTCGGCCAGTGAGGCGACGCCCTCCAGCCCCTCGGCCGGGCCCCCACGCCACCAGACGATCGTCGGCAGGCTCGACAGCCGCACCGCCGCGATCGCGTTGTTCACGTACTCGGGCTTCAGCCCCGCGATCGTGACGACCCCCGGCCGCTCCTCATCACCCCCGGCCGGAGTCCCCTCGGTGGCGATGCGGACGATCTGCAGCGCCCCGGCCTCGTCTTCGGCGGCCAACGTAGCGACGACGTCGGCCAGCCGGTCGGCTGGCCCGACCGCGACGACGGTTGCCGTGCGGGCCCGGCCGAGCGTCTGAACCGCTACAGCGTTCTCCATCGGCGACCATCCTTTTCAATCAGTGCGTCCGCCTCGGGCGGGCCCCATTCGCCGGCCTCGTAGGTCGGGACCGGCGCGCGGCTGGCGCGCCACATCTCGTTGATCGGCGTAATCAACGCCCACGACGCTTCGACGAAATCGTGGCGGGCGAACAGTGTGGGATCGCCGAGCATCGCGTCGAGCAGCAGCGTCTCATAGGCTTCCGGCACTTCTCCCTGAAAGGTCGTGCCGTAATGGAAGTTCATCATCACGGGCGCCACCTGCATCCGGGTCGAGGGAATCTTGGCGTTGAACCGCAATGAGATCCCCTCGTCCGGCTGCACATTGATTACCAGCAGGTCCGAGGGCAGCGGGGTCGGGCTCACCCGCTTGAAAATCTGCAGCGGCGGCCGGTGAAACTGGATGGCGATTTCGGTGGTGCGCTTCGGGAGCCGCTTGCCGGTGCGGAGATAAAACGGCACCCCGGCCCAGCGCCAGCTGTCCAGGTTCAGCCGCAGCGCGACAAAGGTTTCGGTCGTCGAGTCTGGCGCGACCCCCGGCTCCGATCGATAGGCGGGCACTTCCGCACCGCTCACCCACCCTTCGCGATACTGGGCCCGCACGACCGCCGGCGTGTCGGTGCCGTTCCCCACCACCGGCTGCACGGCGAGCAGCGCGTCCATCTTCCGATCCCGCACGCTGGCGGCCGTGAACTCCGTCGGCGGTTCCATCGTGACCAGCGCCAGCAGTTGCATGAGATGGTTCTGCACCATGTCGCGCAGCGCGCCAGCCCCCTCGTAGTACGACGCGCGCCGTTCGACGCCGACGGTCTCGGCGGCGGTAATCTGCACCTGGTCGATGTAGCGCCGGTTCCAGATCGGCTCGAACATCCCGTTGGCGAACCGCAGCGCCATCAGGTTCTGGACGGTCTCCTTGCCGAGGTAGTGATCGATGCGGAAGATCTGCTCTTCCGTGAAGTGGCGGTGCAGCAGCGCGTTGAGACTCTGCGCGCTGGCCAGGTCGGTGCCGAACGGCTTCTCGACGATCAGGCGGCGCCATCCGGTCTCCGGCGTGCCGGCCAGTCCGGCTTTGCCCAGCGCTTCGACGACCGGGCCGTACACGGAGGGCGGGATCGCCAGATAAAAGAGCACGCCCTCCGAACCGATCTCGCGGAGGCGCGCGTCGAGTCTCTCGTACAGGGCGGGATCGTCCATCTCGCCGGAGACGAAGTACATCTGCGCCTGCAGCGACCGCGTCACCTCGTCGCTGCCCCCGTCGATCTTCGCAAACTCGCGGAGGCTGTCCTGCATCTGCTGCCGAAACTGCTCGTCGCTCATCGCGCTGCGGGCGACGCCGATCACGGAGAATCGGGCCGGCAACCGCTGGCCGCGCGAAAGGCTGTGCACCGCCGGCAGGAGCTTGCGCCTGGTCAGATCCCCGGAGGCGCCAAAGATGACGAGCGTCGTCGCCCCTGGCGTCGGTTCGATGCGCAGATTGTCGAGGAGCGGATTGTCGGACGGCACCATCGAGGTCGATGATACCGGACTGGCTACTTCTTCACTGACTCGACGTACGCCTTCGCCTTCGGCGTGCCAATCGTCCGCAGCCGGGTCAGCATCTCGGCTCGCACGGTGGGGTCCGTTTCCTGCCCGGCCAGGGCAATCAGGCTGTCGTCGTCGCGCGCCAGGAACAGACTGCGGACGATCGCCCGCCGGGTGTCGCGGGAGGCGCGCGAGAACAGCACTCGCTGCTGCTCACGACCGCCGGCCCGCCCGAGAGTGAGGATGGCGGCGTCGCGCACGCGGTCGTCGTTCTCGGCCTGGGCGATCCGGAACAGCGACGCTGCGTCAGCACGTTCGCCGAGCGAGACCACGACCTGCAGCTTCACCGGCGCGTTGGCGGTCGAGTAGACCTCGAGCAGGGCATGCGCCACGTCGGGACCGCCGAAGCGGCCGAGCTCGCGAATCGCCGCCAGGCGGACCGATTCCGCACCGGACTTGGCGACGTCGATCACGATGGATTGCGCCTGCGGATTGCGCGACTGCGCGAGCACGAACACCGCGCCGCGCGCCGCTCCGAGATTGGACGCTTCCAAAGCGATGCTGCGCAGGATCGGAATCACCTTCTGGGCGTCGGTCTGAATCAACCGGCCGAGCGCCTGCACCCGGAGATCCGCACCCGGCGCGTAGGACTCGGCGAACCACATCGCGGGCGGCGGGGGCGGCGCCGGCTGTTCCGGCGGCGCCGGGGGTGCAGGAGCGGCCATCGCGGGCGGAGGCACAGGTGGCGCCGGACGAGGACGACGCAGGCGTGGACTCCCCGCAGGGGGCGCGGGCGGTGCTTCGGGCGGCACGGGCGGCGGCACCGCCGTTCTCCACAGCACGTCCCGGCGACCCAGCTTCTGCGCAAGCTCGATCATCAGCGACCCGGCCGGGCCCGACCATCGGCTCTTCGGATGGCCGCGCTGCAGCGCACGGATGCTCTCGACCGCGTCGGCGAGATCGCCGGCCTGATTCTGGCTGTGCGCCAGCCAGAACAGCGCCTCGTCTTTGTTCGGCTCCTTCGGATCGGCCGCCGCCGCGCGGAGGACCGGAATCGCGGCGGTCCATTGATCGTCGGAGATCAAATCCTTGGCGCGCGACATCCGCGCGGATTCGGCCGGCATCGGCGTCGCCCACACCGCGTCGCCGCCCGCGAGCAGCGCCAGCACGAACACTCCCACCACACCAAAGTTCTTCATCGCATCCTCGGATATCGCGCGTCCCCTGCCCACTCGCACTCAGTAGGCATCCATCTTGGTCAGCAGATCGCGGCGCTGGATCAGCCGCTGCAATTGATGGAGGGACGCTTCGGTCGGGTCGTCCGCCATCGACGCCTGCAGCAGCACCAGCTCGAGATCGCCCATCACGTCGGCGAGCGGCTGCATGCCGCGCTCCTCAGCCGCCAGCCGATACAACCGCGTCTCGCCCAACAGCGACGACGCCAGTCCGCGTTCGTAGGACCAATCGTCATGGCGCCCGGTCTTGGTGGTGAGTCCCAGCACCACCAGCTTCGAACGCTCGAAGTGCTGCCCGCTGACCGCCATCAGCGCGGGATCCGGCTCCGTCGTCCGGCTCGCCGGGAGCACGGCTGGCGACAGAGCGGGCGCAGGGGCGGGACGAAGCAGGGAGACGGTCTCGCGTGTCGCGGCACGCTGATGCAGCACGGCGACCACCCCGGCGGCGGCCAGCGCGAGCGTCGCCGCCAGCGCCAGATATGGAGCGAGCCGGCGGCCGGCCGATGTGCGTGAACCCATCGTCGTGTCGACGGAATCGCCGGCCTCGACCACGGGGCGTGACTGCTCCGCCACGACCGCCGCGTTCAGCCGTCCCATGAACCCGGACCAGTCGCCGCCCGGCGGCGTCGCCACGTCGGGGCGTCCAGCCAACGCCGCGCGAATCACCGATAGATCGTCGAGCGCCTGCCGGCACTCCGGACATCCGCTCACGTGGGCCTGGACCGCCGCCCGTTCCGCCTGCGGCAGCTCGCCGTAGAAATACAGCTCGATGGTTCCAGCGGCCTGAACATCGCATGTCATGCGCGTTCTCCCGTGGTGACGTTCGCGTGGCTCAAGGCATGCCGCAGCCGGTGCACCGCGGCGTGCAACTGCCGCTTGACCGTTCCCTCCGCGAGGCCGAGCGCCTCGGCGATCTCACCGAGCTTCAATCCCTGATGGTGCCGCATGATGAAGACGACCCGCTGCCCTGGGGGCAACCGGGCGATTTCAGCTTCGAGCACCTGGCCCAGCTCGCCGGCATACGCCCGCTCCTCCGGGCCCGGCCTCTCCTCCACGGTATTCATCATTTTCTGTTCTGCCTCTTCACCGAACGGCGCCGCCCCCGCCGGCAGCGTCCGGCGGCGATGGTCGATACAGGCGTTCATGACGATTCGATACATCCAGGAGGTGAGCTGCGCGTCCTGCCGGAACTTGTCGAGCGAGCGATACACCTTGATGAAGACTTCCTGGGCGATGTCCTCGGCATCGAAATGATTGCCGGCGAACTGATAGGCGACGCGATACACCATCGATCGATGACGCTCGACAAGCGCCTGAAACGCGGTGGCGTCACCGCCCGCCGCACGGGTGATCAAATCCGAATCAGCCATTCAGGGCTTGCCGGGCCTCCACCCGCATCGTGACGAGTGACGGCCGGCGTGTCATTCGTATGACGCAGGCGATCGCTGGCGGGTTGATCGAGAAGTGTGTCAAATCCCAAGCTCCAAATCCCAAACTCCAACCACTCCCATCGCCCAAATCCCCAATCTGAAGCCCAAATCCTCAATGTCGCGCGGCGTCGGGGAGTTGGGAGTTGGGAGTTGGGAGTTGCAGTTGGGATTTGGGCGTTGGGAGTGGTTGGGCTTTGGAGCTTGGATGCTTGGGATTTGACGACGGCGCGGCCGAAGGCCGCGCTCGGCAATAAAGGCAGCCATTTTGCACCGATCCCCGTCCAATCTACGTAATTCAGCGTCAAGGAGGAATTGATTCGTGAGAGATGTCCTCTGGTTGCGAACCTGCCGCCCTGTTCTAGCGACGGTGGCGCTGCTCGTCGGGGCGGCCTCCGCCGCCGCACAATCATTGCCCGAGTCGAACACCTGGTCAGTGACGCCGTTTCTTCACACCTCAATCGGCATGGGTGATCCGGCGCCCGCCAACTCGCTCGGCCTCGGCGTCGCGGCGTCGTACGACTGGACCCGCAACCTCGGGTTCGAGGGGGAGATCGGCCATTTGTTCGATGTGGCGGGCGACAACGCCGACGTCGACTGGTCGATTTCGACCTTCAGCGCCAACGCGCTTTATCATTTCGACACCCAGTACGTCACGCCCTACGCCACCCTCGGCCTCGGCCTGGAACGCAGCGCCTTCGAGGTCAAGAACCCGGACGTGCTGGCCCTGTATCCGGACCTCTCGTCCACGGAGTTCACCGTCAATTTCGGCGGCGGCGTGAAGTACGCGCTCAACGATCGCTGGCAGGCGCGCGCCGACCTGCGCCGTTTCCAGGCCACCGACATCGCCCCGGACCATTGGCGACTCTACGGTGGGGTTACGTTCAAGGTGAAATAGGGGTCATTAAATCCCAAGCTCCAAATCCCAAGCTCCAACCACTCCCAACTCCCAAATCCCAAAGGCAACTCCCAAACGCCAAATCCCAACGATGCTCAGCGTCGGGGTGGCGAGTTGGGAGTTGGGAGTTAGGAGTTGCATTTGGGATTTGGATCTTGGGAGTGGCTGGGATTTGGAGCTTGGTGCTTGGGATTTGACAAACGGCGCGGCCGAAAGGCCGCGCTCGGTATACTGGCGAGATGCCCGGAACCGGAAGAACCTCGACCATGGTGGCCAATCCGCTGCGGCGGAATGTCGCCATCATCGCTCACGTCGACCATGGCAAGACCACGCTGGTCGATGCCCTGCTGCGCCAGAGCGGCATTTTTCGCGCCAACGAGCGGGTGGCCGAGCGGGCGATGGACAACACCGACCTCGAGCGCGAGCGCGGCATCACCATCCTCGCGAAGAACACCGCCGTCCACTATCACGAGACGCTGATCAACATCGTCGACACCCCGGGCCACGCCGACTTCGGCGGAGAAGTCGAACGGACGCTGTCGATGGTCGACGGCGTGCTGCTCCTGGTCGACGCCTCGGAGGGGCCGCTGCCGCAGACGCGCTTCGTTCTGCGCAAGGCGCTCGAGCGGCGCCTGACTCCGATCATCGTCATCAACAAGATCGACCGGCCCGACGCGCGAATCCAGGAAGTCCTGAACGAGATCTACGACCTCTTCATCGACCTCGACGCGGTCGAAGACCAGCTGGATTTTCCGGTGCTCTACACCAGCGCCAAGGCGGGCACGTCGTCGCTCTCGACCGACGTGGCCGGCGAGGACCTGCGGCCGCTCTTCGAGGCGATCATCGATCACGTGCCCCCGCCGCGTGGGAATCCTCAGGCCCCCCTCCAGCTGCTGGTCGCCAACCTCGACGCCAGCGACTATCTCGGACGCATCGCCATCGGCCGGATCTTCAACGGGCGGGTGCGGGTCGGCGATATGGTCGCGGTCTGCAAGCTCGACGGGAAGGTGCAGCCGACCAAGGTGACGAAGCTATTCGCCTTCGAGGGGCTGCGACGGGTGGACATCGATGAGGCGGCGGCAGGGGACATCGTGTGTCTGGCCGGGATCGACGAGATCACGATCGGCGAAACCATCGCCGATCCCGAGAATCCCTTGGCGATCCCGCCGATTGCCGTCGACGAGCCGACGGTGTCGATGATCTTCGGGGTGAACACCGGGCCGATGTCGGGACGCGACGGCCAGTTCGTCACCTCACGTCAGATCAAGGACCGGCTCGAACGCGAGCTGCTCGGCAACGTGTCCATCAGAGTCGAACCGACCGACACGCCCGAGCAGATGAAAGTGCTCGGCCGCGGCGAGCTCCAGCTGTCGATCCTGATCGAGATGATGCGCCGCGAAGGCTTCGAGCTGCAGGTCTCGCGCCCCGACATCGTGACGCGCGAAGTCGGCGGCCGGGTGATGGAGCCGGTGGAAGATCTGGTCATCGACGTCGCGGAGGAGTTCCAGGGCGTGGTGATCGCGCAGGTCGGCATGCGCCGGGGCACGATGACCAAGATGGTCAACCACGGCAGCGGCCGCATCCGGATGGAGTTCCGGATCCCCGCGCGCGGGCTGATCGGCTTTCGCTCGCAGTTCCTGACCGAGACCAAAGGCACCGGCATCATGAACCACCTCTTTGCGACATGGGAGCCTTGGCACGGCGCCATTCAATCGCGGATGACCGGCGTGCTGGTCGCCGATCGGACCGGTGTCGCGACCGCCTACGCGATCTGGAACCTTCAGGAACGCGGGGAAATCTTCATCGACCCCGGCGCGCCGGTCTACGAGGGGATGGTCATCGGCGAGAACGCGCGGGCGGCGGACATGGACGTCAACGTCACCAAGGAAAAGAAGCAGACGAACATGCGCGCCTCGACCGCCGACGAGGCGGTGCGCCTGATCCCGCCGCGCCGGCTCGGCCTGGAGCAGGCGATCGAGTTCATCAACGACGACGAGCTGGTGGAAGTGACCCCGCACAATATCCGGCTGCGCAAGCGCGTGCTCGCGCAGAACCAGCGGCCTAAGAGAGCCGCCGACTAACGAACGACCTCGTCAAATCCCAAGCTCCAAGCTCCAAATCCCAACCACTCCCAACTCCCAAATCCCAAAGCAACTCCCAAAAGCCAACTCCCAATTCCATCCGCAACCCCACACTGAGCGTTATTGGGAGTTGGGAGTTGGGTTTGGGAGTTGGAGCTTGGGAGTGGTTGGAGCTTGGGACTTGGAGCTTGGGATTTTGCTATAGCCCGACCCACCGCACAGTATTGCCCTGGTGTTCCAGGAATCGCAGGAAGTCGGAGCCTGAGATCGTGAGGCTGGCGGTGTTGTCGTTCGGATGGAAGATCAGCCGCTCCGCCTCACGCAGGTCGCTGTCGACGATGACCCGGACGCTGTGGCTGGTGTCGTGAATCAGACCGAGAGGCGACACGCTGCCGGGCGTGACGCCGAGGTGCTTGTGCAGCCGTTCCGGTGATCCGAAGCTCAGGCGATCGTCGCCAATCAGCTTGACCAGGTGCCGCAGGTCGGCCTGCTTCTCGATGCCCAGGATCACGAGATAGTGCCGGTCCCCCTTCTTGTTGCGGAGAAACAGGTTCTTGACCGCGGCGCCGGGAATCGCCGCCCAGTGGAGGGCCGCTTCCTCAGCGGTATGGACTGGCGGATGCTCGAACACCTCGTAGCCGATTCCCAACGCCGCCAGCGCCGTATAGATCGGCGTCCTCACGTCACTCATCCCAACATTCTAGAGTCGCGGGCGTGCCAGCTCAGGTGGGTGTCACACCCGATTTGATATAAAGACGTGACTGCTTGAAAGGAGTCGCGAAGATGCGGGTGAAGGACTTCACTGTAGTAGCGGCGCTTGGCGTCGCGTTGACGGCCGGCTCTGCATGCGCCACCAAGGCGGCCGACCCGGCCGCGACTCCGACCGCGTCCAAACCGGCTGCGGCTCCCCCGCAACCGGCGGCGGCACCGGAATCGCCGAGCTCCGCCAAGCCGCTGCGCGATCCGGACGTGATCTACGTCCCGACGCCGCAGAACGTCGTCGAAGCCATGCTGAAGATGGCGAACGTGACGGCCAACGACGTGGTCTACGACCTCGGATCCGGCGACGGCCGAATCCCGATCACCGCGGCACAGAAATACGGTGCCCGCGCCATCGGCATCGACATCAATCCCGAGCGCATCAAGGAAGCGAACGCCAATCTGGCGAAAGCCAACGTCGGCGACAAGGTGCGCTTCCTGAATGATGACCTGTTCGAGATGGATCTCAGACCGGCAACGGTGATCACGCTCTACCTGCTGCCCTCGCTGAATCAGAAGCTGATCCCGAAGCTGAAGCAGCTCAAGCCCGGCACGCGAATCGTGTCGCACAGCTTCGACATGGGCACGGAGTGGCCGCCGGAGAAGACTGAAGACGTGCAGGGCCGGGTGATTTACTACTGGACGATCAAATAAGCACGGGGCAGCCAACCCGAGGTACCGGATTTCAAAAACGGAGCAACGGAGATAACGAAGAGAACGGAAAGAAAATATTGGTTTTCTTCGTTTCCTCCGTTGGCTCCGTTGCTCCGTTTTTGAGATCCGGTACCTCCGTCACCTCCAACCAGTGGCAAGCCCTGCTCACGCCGCGATGCGATCGACGCGGGCGCGCAGCGCGGCCAGCTCGTCGCCGATCTCGCGCAACTCCTGTTCGATCAACTTCAGGTTGTCCCCCTCGCCCCTGACGAACCGGCTGTAGGGGGCGATCCCGCCTCGGATCCGATCGCCGCTGCGCTGGATTTCCTTCTGGAACTGCTCGCGGAGCGCTGTCGACAATCGTGCCCGCACCGCGGCAATCTTCTCCCGCATCTCGGCCTTGGCGCGCTGGCGTTTGGCGGGCAGGATGAAGAATCCGATTGCCGCGAGGACGGAAGCGAGAATGATCCCGGTCACGTCGGCGGCGACAGTGGTCGCGGCGATGGTGACCATCGTGCCGAGCCCCAGCGCGCCCGCGCCGACTGCGGCGGCCGCGGCCACGGCGTTCCGCGCCCCGTCCGCCAGCTCCTGGGCTTCGCGGCTGCGGTCGTAGGAATCCACGACCTTCTGCGTTTCGCGGGCGACCGAGTCGATCATGCGCGAGCGGTCGTAGTGGAACCGCGCCCCGCTCTCGCCACCGACGATCCGATCCTTGTACTGACGCTGCCGTTCGGCCAGGTGCGCGGTCACCGCCTGCCACTGCCGGAGATCGGCCTCGACCAGCCAGTCGACGAGCTCGCCGACCTTGCGCTCGATCTGCTGCGGCGCGTCGGCCACCACCTGATGTTCGAACCCCTGCTGGACCCGGCTGCGATTGAGCAGATCCATCACCCGGCCGATCCGCATCGTCTCGTCGAAGTAGTCGTGGCCGCGGCGCTCCATCTCGAGCAGGATGCGGTCGATGTCGGACATCCGCAGCTCGAAGTCCCTGGCGAGATCCTCCAGATAGACGGCGAGCTGCCGCTCGACCTCGTCGAGCGTCTCGAAGTCCCCCTTGAGCAGCGACAGCCGCTCCTTGACGAACCCGGCGTGACGCTCGGCCAGCGAGGCCCCCACGCCGAGCGGGTTCAGCAGCTTCAGCTGCACCCGCCCGGGCGCGTCCAGCGTGGTGGCGATGTAGTGCTCGAGCGCCTCGAAGCCGCTGCTGCTCCAGGCCGCCGCGTCGCCTTGCTTGCCGCGCAACGCCAGCCGTGCGCTGACCGGAAAGATCTCGGGGCTGACACCGAGCAGGGCGCGGGCGTTGTCGGCGACGAAGGTCCGCACCGCATCGACGTCGCGCGCGGTCTCGAGGATGTCCACCTTGTTGATGACCACGACCACTTTCTTGCCCCACCCGCGGACCTGCTCCAGAAACGCGCGTTCGGTCTCGGTGAAGGGGCGATCGGCGGACGTCACGAACAGCACCAGGTCCGACCGCGGCACGAACTGCGCGGTGATGGCTTCGTGCTCGCGGATGATCGCGTTGGTGCCGGGGGTGTCGACGATGTGGATCTCGCGAAGGAGCGGGGCGGGAGCGGTAATCACATGCAGGTTCGACTCGCGGACCTGCCGCTCGATCGTCTCGCCGTACTGCAGCACGTTGATCTGGGCGGTGGTCGGCGTCACCCCTTCCGTGACCACCTTCGAGCCGAGCAGCGCGTTGATGAAGGCACTCTTTCCGGCGTTGAACTCCCCGACCACGACCAGCAGGAACAGCTCGTCGAGCTGCTCGATCGAACGGTCCAGGGCCAGCTGCTGATCCGCCGCCGCATCGAACCGGCTCAGTGTCACGCGGAGACGGGCCAGGATGCGCCGCTCCTCCTTGAGCAGCTCGTCCTGCGCCGGAGTGAGGATTTTCGACAGCATCACGCCGGCGGTCGTGCAGGATTCGGGCCACGGCTGTGGTCGAGCGACCTGCTAAAATCGGGCGACCGGTGGGTTCGCATTACTTCGCTCAGCACGCGGTGGAGCTCAAGGCCGAGCTCGGCGATGCCCTGCCTCGCGAGGAACTGCGGCGTCTCCATCACAAGAGCGGGTGGCGCCACGGAATCGTGGCGGGACGGCAGTTCGCGATGCTGGGCCTGGCGACATGGGGACTCATCCATTTCGAGAACCCGCTGATCTGGATCCCGCTCGCACTGGTGCAGGGCTTCACCATCTTCAACTTCACGATCCTGCTGCACGAGGTCGTGCACCATACGGTGTTCGCCCGGCCGCGTTCGCGAGCGGAGCGAATGCTCGGGCTACTTTACGCGATTCCCAGCGGCATCTCGCCCAGCCAGTTCACACGGTGGCACCTCGATCATCACGCGGGGCTGGGCTCGGATGAGGACGATCCCAAGCGGCACCACCTCTCGCCGAAAAAGAACAAGCGGTGGTTCAAGCTGCTCTATTGCACGCCGGCGCTCTTCCCGATCTACTTTCGCGCCGCGCGCCGCGAGTCGGCGACCTACGAGCGTCCACTGCAGGATCGAATCGGGCTCGAGCGGAAGGTGTCCGTCGCCGCTCATCTCGCGGCGATCGGCCTGGTCTGGTACTGGTTCGGTTTCTACGCCGCCCTGAGGACCAACATCATTCCGGTCTTCTTCGTGTTCCCGATCGCCTTCACGCTGAACCGCCTCGGCCAGCACTACGACATCGATCCCACCGACCCGGCGAAGTGGGGCACGCTGATGCGGGGGCACTGGTTCTGGGATTTCGCCTATCTGAATTCGAACTACCACCTGGAGCACCACTACTTTCCCGGGGTCCCGTTCTACCGGCTGCCGGCCCTGCAGCGAGCGCTGGTGCCGTTCTACGAGCAGAAGGGCACGCGGTGGCAGACGTATGGCGGGCTGTTGTACGGGTGGTTCATCCTGAACAGAGCGCCACACACTGACTGGAGCGCGGCAGCGGGTCTACGCGAGCTGCTGACCGCCCGCCGCGTGCCAAGGGAGAAGGGAGAAGGCATAAGGGAGAAGTTCTCCCTTTTCCCTTCTGCCTTCTCCCTTGACCGCGCCGGCTCTCACTGCTTCCGCCGGGATGTCCACCTCTCGCCCCGGCGCGGGTGAACGCGACGCCGGCGAGCACCGCCGCGGCGCCGATCACCTTTCGCAGCTCGATCGGCTCGCCCAGGAACAGCACCGCGGTCACCATCGCCACCACGGGAATCAGGTTCGAATACGCGGACGTCCGGGCGCTGCCGATCCGGCGGACCGCGACATACCAGATGGTGTAGGCCACGCACAGCGCGAACAGCGCGGAATAGATGGTGAGGCCAAGGCTCCACGCCGACACCCTCGACCAGTCGACGGCCCGCAGCCTCGGCCAGACCACCGGGACGTAGACCAGCGTGCCGAGCGCCATCGACAGTCCGGTGACCGCCACCGGCGAATGGCGCTCCATCAACGGACGCGCGCCGAGCGTGTAGATCGCCCAGCAGCAGACCGCGCCGAACATCAGCAGGTCGCCGAGCAGTCCCTGGCCGCCGAGCGCGACGCCCGCGGCCGACGACCAGGTAGATCCCGGCCGTCGACACCGCCGCGCCGATCCAGTGGCTGCGGCCGATCCGCTCGTAGCCGAGCACCGCGCTGATGCCCGCGATCAGCACCGGCGTGATCGCCAGCATCAACGAGCCATTGGCGACGCTGGTCCGTGCCAGGCCGCCGATGAAGCAGATCTGATAGAGCACATGGCCCACCACGCCGAGCAGGAACAGCTGAAGCCACTCGACGGCGGTCACCCTGGCGGGTGAGGAGAACGTCGTGTTCGTCGTCGGTGTGGAGAACAGCCGGGCGGCGCCCATCACGGCCAGGAACGCCAGCGACGCGACAATCATCCGCACGCCATTGAATGCCTGCGGATCGAGCTCACGAACTGCGCTTTTGATGACGGTGAAGTTGCTGCCCCAGATGATGGTCATCAGGAGCAGGAGGGCGTCGAGGGAGGTGACGCGGCGGGGAGTGGTGGTCAAGGGTTCAAAGGTTCAAAGGTTCAGTCAAGGTGAACCCTTGAACCTTTGAACCCCTTGAACCCTTGACCGCCTCGCTCCGGCCGCCGGCGAGAACGGCTTCAGGAAGAACAGGATCAGCGAAATCAGCAGCACGTAGATCGCCAGCGACTCGATCAGGACCAGACCCAGGAGCAGTGAACCGCGAATGTCGCCGGCGGCCGTTGGATTGCGCGCAATGCCTTCGGCGGCGGCGCTGACCGCGCGGCCCTGGGCAAGCGCGGCCAGGCCGGCCGCGAACGCCAGCGCGAATCCGGCCGTGATGATCGACCACTTCGCCACTTCGGTGGGCGAGGCGGCGCCGCCGCGGCCGGCTCCTGCGCGTAGAGGGGCGCCGCGGCGGCGGCAATCAGCATGAACACGAAAGTCACGACGGAACGTTTGCTCACGATCAGAATCCTCCTGAAGACACCCGAGATTGAACGACGAAACCGGAAATCATGCCGAGGCCGGGGCCTGATGGCCGTCCGGCGCATCGTGGCCGTGCGCATCGTGCTCGTGCTCGACCGCGACCGCGCCCTGCAGATAGATGATCGACAGCAGCATGAAGATGAACGCCTGCAGCCCCCCGGTGACGAGTCCGAGGAACATCATCGGCAAGGGGATGAGGAACGGGATGATGCTGAACAGGATGAGGATGACCAGCTCTTCACCGAAGATGTTCCCGAACAGCCGCAGCGACAGCGACATCATGCGCGAGGTGTGGCTGATCAGCTCGATCGGGAACATGATGAACCCGATCCACCACGGCGTGCCCGGCGGCGCCCAGAAGTGGCCGATGTAGGCGACGATGCCGTTCTCGCGAATGCCCTGGTAGTGGTAGTAGACCCAGATGGTGATCGCGCAGCCCAGCGTGACGTTGATGTTGCTGGTCGGCGCCATCAGCCCCGGCACCAGGCCCATGTAGTTGCCGAGCAGGATGAACAGGCCGAGCGTCGCGACCAGCGGCAGGAAGCGGCGGCCCTTCGGACCGATCCATTCGTCGAGCAGCCCCGCCACCACGCCGACCCCGTCCTCGAGCACGATCTGCAGCTTGCCGGGCTGCTCGACGCTCAGCCGCGAGCGCACCACCAGGCACAACACGATCAGGCCGAGCAGGATCAGCAGCACCATCACCACGTAGTTCGGAATCACGTGATGACCGGTGAAGTGATAGCCGAGCGCTTCGCCAACCGCGCGCACCGGCGGACCGAGGATCGCGTTGACGAAATCCACGATCCACAGAGGGTGTTCGAGTTTCTCCATCCAGCTCTAGGAACTTCTTCTCGTGCTTCCGCCTGACGGCGGCAGCCACGCATCGAGAGACGAGGACGGCCGCGTCACTTCTTGACCACCAGGAGCAATGCCTGCAGTGATACGCCCGCCACAACCGAGGATGCACCTGCCAGTAACCCCCATGGGTGCAGGCGCAAACGCGCAATCATAACGTACGCCAGAAGAGCGAGTAAAGCGTACCGCAGCACCAGTTTCGCGAGCTCGCGCCGCATATTCACGCGCGGGCGGGCGCCGTCGGTTCCGCTCGCGCTCAGCACGGCGGCCATCGCCGACACGCCACTCTTCAGCGACCAGTAGCTGAAGCCGACCAGCACGCCGCCGCCGATCACGCCGAGCGCGAGGTCGGGCCACGGCCGCAGGAAGCACGCCGCGAGGGTCATCAGCGCGCCGATGACGATGGCGTTCCGCTCGACGCCGCGGAGCGTAGGATCGCGCTCCACTATTTCAGGAAGTTGCCGGCCGTGCGGTAGACGTTCAGCCCGCCCGCGACCAGTCCGAACACGAAGAAGACGAAGAAGCCCCACGGGCTCGTGCCGAGCCAGCGATCGATCAGCAGCCCCAGCCCGGCGCCAAGCACGACCGCCAGCACGAACGAGAAGCCGACGGTGCTGAGCGCGCCCAACTGCCTGACGGTGTCCGACAGAGGCTTCTTCGGACCCGTCGCGTCAGCGCCCATCCGCCTATGGTTGATCACTCTCCCGCGGTCCGCGGTCCGGAATCCGCCGATCCGTAGTCCGTGAGTCCGCGGTCCGGAAGGCGGGGCTGACGTCCCCGCTCTGCATCTGATCTCGGTACACCGGTAGAGACTCCTGTAGGGCGGGGCCTTCAGGCCCCGCCGATCCGGACTACGGACCGCGGACCGCGGACCACGGACAGCAGCACAACTCTAGTCGCTACAGTGAGTTACTGCCATAGCTGGTTGACGGTCCGGAGGCGCGGACCTATACTTCGGGGATGACTCAAGCTGCTCGGGGTTTCTCGACGCTGGTCGTGCTCTGCTCGCTCGTGGCCGGGGCTCACGCGCAGACACCGCCGCGCGGTGCGGATGTGCGCAACCGCGAGATCTACGTCTCGGTCCTCGACAACAAGGGGGTGCCGATCACCGGCCTGACGCCCGCCGATCTGGTGGTCAAAGAGGACGGCGCGGTTCGTGAGGTCCTGGACGTGAAGCCGGCGGATGCGCCGCTCCAGATCGCGCTGCTCATCGACGACAGCGCCGCCGCCTCCGAGGCGACCTCGTATCTGCGCGAGGGCCTCACCGCCTTCCTCGAACGGATGCGCGGCCGGGCGGAGATCGGCCTGATCACCGTCGGCGAACGTCCGACCGTGCTGGCGCCCTACACGACCGATACCGAGATCCTCAAGAAGCACGTGGGCCGGATTTTTCCGCGCAACCAGTCGGGCGCCTACCTGCTCGATGCGATCGTCGACGCGAGCAAGGCCCTCGCCAAGCGTGAAGCCGCCCGGCCGGTGATCCTCGCGCTGACTTTCGAAGGCGTCGAGCACAGCAACATGCACTACGAGGTGGTGCTGCGCGAGCTGCTGAAGAGCGGCGCGGCGCTGCACGTGATCGCGATCGGCACGCCGTCCGGCTCGATGGACGACGAGATGCGGAACCGCGGGCAGGTGCTCTCCGAAGGCACGGTGCGCACCGGCGGACGGCGGGACCAGGTGCTGGCGATATCCGGCATTCCCGAGAAGCTCAAACAGGCGGCCGACGAGCTGCTGAACCAGTACGTGGTCACCTACGGCCGTCCCGACAAGCTGATTCCGCCGGAAAAAATCACCGTCAGCGCGACCCGCCCGAACGTCACCGTGCGCGCGCGCACCCGGGTCGCCAATCGCTGATGCCCCGCCCGACGCGGATCCCCGTCGCGCTGATCGCGCTCGGCTGCGGCGCCGGCCTGCTCGCGACCGTCGCGGCGCAGGCGCCCTTCCGCGGCGGCGTCGATCTCGTGTCGCTCAACGTGACCGTCAGCGACGGGGCCAGGTTCGTCACCGATCTCGAAGAAGGCGAGATCGAGATCTTCGAGGACGGCATCAAGCAGCAGACCACCTTCTTCTCGAGAGTGCAGCAGCCGATCGCGCTCGCCGTGCTGCTGGACACCAGCGCGAGCATGGAGAGCAAGCTCGAGACGGCGCAGGAAGCCGCGATCGGCTTCGCCCGCCGCATGCGTCCCAGCGACCTGATGGAAGTGATCGACTTCGATGGGCAGGTCTCGATCCTGCAGGCCTTCACCAACGACGTCGCGGCCCTCGAGCGCGCGATCCGGCAGGCCACGGTCAACGGCTCGACCTCGCTCTACAACGCCATCTACATCTCGCTCAAGGACCTGAAGAAGGCCCGGATGGCCCGCGGCACCGAGATCCGGCGCGAGGCGATCGTCGTGCTGTCCGACGGCGACGACACCTCGAGCCTGGTCGCCTACGACGAAGTGCTCGACCTCGCGAAGCGATCGGAAACGGCGATCTACGCGATCGGCCTGAAACAGAACGACGGCGGGAGACGCGACTTCAAGGAGGCGGAGTTCGTCCTGCGGCAGCTGTCGCAGGAGACCGGCGGCCGGGCGTTCTATCCCGGCACGGTCGCCGAGCTGCCGAAGATCTACGAGCTGATCGCCCAGGAATTGAGCAGCCAGTACGCGATCGGCTATATGTCGAAGAACGGGGCCCGGAACGGCGCCTGGCGGCGATTGTCGGTGCGAGTCACGCAGGCAGGGCCTGATCGGCCGGACCCGCCAGGGCTACTACGCGCCGGGCACTGCCAAATCAGCCCGATAGACCGATGCACCTGCTGCCCCTGCTCCTCTACGCCTGCGCCGCGGGCGCCTACCTCGCGCATTTCGCCGGCCGGGACCGCAGCATCGGCCGGCTCGCGACCGGACTGCTCGGCGGCGCGGTGCTGACCCATACCTTCATCATCGGGATGCAGACCGTCCAGGTCGGACACGCACCGCTCGTCGGCACGACCGCGGCGGTCTCGGCATTCGTCTGGCTGCTGGGCCTCGCCTATCTGTATGTCGAGCTCACCACCGACGAGCGGGCGATGGGCGTGCTCGTGACCGCGCTGCTGGCGCTGCTCTACCTCATTCCGGCGCTCGACCCCGGCGTCAACCCCCGGCCGTCGGTGCTCCAGAGTCCGCTGTTCACCCTGCACGTGCTCGCCATGCTCTTCGCCTACGCCAGCTTCGCGCTGGCGGGCGTGCTCGGCGTCACCTACGTCCTGCTGTTCAACGAGATCAAGGCCAAGCACCTCGGCTACTTCTATGCGCGCCTGCCCTCGCTGCAGGTGCTCGACGTGATGAACGGCCGGGTGGTGACGATCGGCTGGATCTTCCTGACCATCGGCATCACGATCGGCGGCATCTGGGCGAGTCAGGTCCAGGGCTCTTCCGACCCGCGCGCGCGCGCCATGTCGGCCGTCGATCCGAAAATCCTGGTGGCGCTGGTCTGCTGGGGCGTCTACTCTTTCGCGCTGTTCGCCCGCCGGGCGATCGGCTGGACCGGACGCCGCGCCGCGTGGCTGTCGGCGCTCGGCTTCGTGATCGTGCTGCTCAACTTCGTGCCCGTCGGGTATTTCCTGACGAAGAGCCACAACTTTTGACTTCGAGACTGTTTGCCGTCGGACTGAGCCATCGCACCGCGCCGGTCGAGCTGCGCGAGTGCGTGGACTTTTCGCGCGGCGGCGCCGGAGAAGCGCTGGCGACCCTGGCCGTCCGCGGCATCTCCAGTGAGACCGTGGTGCTGTCGACCTGCAACCGCGCCGAGATCTATGCGGTCGCCGGACCCGAAGCGCCCGACGCGGTGGCCAGATTCTTCGCCGAATATCACGAGCTGCCGCTCGCCCGGCTCTCCGAGCACCTCTACGTCCGGCGCGGAGACGAGGCAGCGCGGCATCTGTTCCGCGTCGCCGCCGGCCTCGATTCGCTGGTCGTCGGCGAGCCGCAGATCCTGGGACAGGTCAAGGCCGCCTATGCGGCCTCGAGCGATCATGGCTACACCGCCGCCGTGACCAACCGGTTGTTCCACACGGCCTTCGGCGTCGGTAAGCGGGTCCGCCGCGAAACCGGCATCAGCGAAGGCGCGGTATCGATCAGCTACGCGGCGATCGCCCTGGCGCGCAAGATCTTCGGCGACTTGACCGGGCTCAACGTCGTCATTCTGGGCGCCGGCGGCATGGCCAAGCTGACCGGCATCCACTTGAAGGCCCAGCAGGTCCGCCAGATCACGATCGCCAGCCGGACGCTGGCCACCGCCGAGCGGCTGGCACGCGAGCTCGACGGCCGCGCGGTGCCGTGGAACGAGCTCGGCGACGCGCTGACCAACGCCGACATCGTGATCACCGCGACCGGCGCGGTCGAGCCGGTGCTCACCCGCGCGTCGGTCCAGGACGTGATGCGGCCGCGTCGCCAGCGTGCGCTCTTCATCATCGACATCGCGCTGCCGCGTGACGTCGAAGCCAGCGTCGGCGATCTCGAGCAGGTCTTCCTCTACAACATCGACGACCTCCAAAGCATCGTCAAAGAGAACCTCACCCGGCGGTCGGGCGAGCTCGAACGGGCCGAGGCGATCGTCGACGAAGAGGTCGCGCGGTTCACGGCGTGGCTGCAGTCCCGCGAGATCATCCCGACCGTGGTCGCGCTGCGCGATCGGTTCGAGACCATCCGGCAGGCGGAGCTGGCGCGGCTCGAGCCGAAGCTGGCGGGCCTGCCGCCGGAGGCCAGGGCCCGGGTCGACGAGATCACCCAGCTGCTGGTCCAGAAGCTGCTGCTGACACCGACCGAGCAGCTCAAGTCGGTGCGCGACGACAGCCTCATCTCGGCCTACTCGGAGGCGCTCAACCGGCTGTTCGCGCTCGAGGGAGATCCGCCGGCGCGGTCGGCCGACGGTTCCCGAAAAGCACGGGTCTCGCCGCTGCGCCGGGACTGAGAGCTGATGAAACCCCGCGGGTCGTTCTCCCTTATGCCTTATCCCTTCTCCCTGGTCGGCCACACTCTTTCAGCAACCGGCTGATGCATACCCCGCTGCGCATCGGCACCCGCGGCAGTCAGCTCGCGCTGTGGCAGGCGCGGGCGGTGGCGACGCGACTCGAGTCGCACGGCGTCGCCGCCGAGCTCGTGCTCATCAAGACGTCGGGCGACCGCCTGCAGTCCGCGCCGATGTCCGAGGTCGGCGGCAAGCGCCTGTTCGTGAAGGAAATCGAAGACGCGCTGCTGGCCGGCGACGTCGACGTCGCGGTCCACAGCGCCAAGGACATGCCGGCGCTGCTGCCCGACGGCTTGACCATCGCGGCGGCGCTGCCGCGCGAGGATCCGCGGGATGCGTTCGTCATGCCTGACGGCGAGCGTCTGGACGACGGCGCGGCGGCCTTGAAGACCCGGACGACGCTGCGGATCGGAACCAGCAGCGTCAGGCGCATCGCGCAGCTGCGATCGCATTTCCCCGCCGCGGTCTTCCTGCCGATTCGCGGCAACGTCGATACCCGGCTGCGAAAACTGGATGCCGGCGAGTTCGATGCGCTGGTGCTCGCCGCGGCCGGCCTGCGACGGCTGGGATTCAGTGAGCGGATTTCGGCGGCGATCTCCGCCCAAGAATGCGTGCCGGCGCCGGGTCAGGGCATTGTCGCGATCGAGATCCGCGCCGACGACCGCGACAGCCGGCAGGCACTGGAACGCATGCACGACCCGGTGGCCGGAGCGGCCCTCGACGCGGAACGGGCAGTGGTCGACGCCCTCGGCGGCGGCTGCCAGCTGCCGCTCGGCGCCCTGGCGACGGTGCATGGCGGACAGATGGAGCTCCACGCAGCGGTCTGTTCCCCTGACGGCACGCGCGTGATTCGCGCGCACGCGGGCGGACCGACGGCAGCGGCGGCGGCGCTCGGCGATCGCGTGGCGGGACAGCTGATCCGCGACGGCGCCGCCGAGATTCTCGACGCCGTACGTCGGACCGATGAACCCGGAACCGCGAACGACTGATACCGAGAGATGCACAAGCCGCCTTTCGTCTACATCATCGGCGCCGGACCCGGCGATCCGGCGCTGCTCACCGTCCGCGGGCGCCAGTGCCTCGGCCGTGCCGAGGTCGTGGTCTACGACCACCGCGTGCCGGAGCGGCTGCTCCAGTGCGCCCCCTCGACCGCGGAGCGGATCGACGTCGGGGCGGCGGCGCCGAAGGCCCCCGATCAGGACGCCATCACCTTTCTGCTCGCCGAGAAGGCGCGCGAGAACAAGGTGGTGGTGCGTCTCAAATGGGGCGATCCCTTCCTGTTCGACAGCGGCGGCAAGGAAGCGATCTTCCTGCACGAGAACCGCATTCCGTTCGAAGTGGTCCCAGGTGTGCCGCTGGCGATTGCCGGGCCGTCCTACGCCGGCGTCCCGCTCACCTATCCCGGGGCCGGCGACGTGGTGACCCTGCTGCGAGGTCACGAGTCGGAGACCGGCGAGCCGCCGAAGATCGACTGGGAGCATCTCGCGGCGATCCAGGGGACGCTGGTCTGCTTCGCCGCCCCGCGGCAGATTGCCACGGTCACTCGAGCGCTGGTCGCGCACGGCCGCCCGCCCGAAGAGGCGGCGGTGCTCATCTACGATGCGACCACGCCCGCGCAGCAGACCATCGAGGGCACGGTCGGCGAGATCGCGGACCGCGCGATCGAGGGGCGCCCGGCGCTGCTGATCGTGGGGGCGGTTGCCGGCTTCCGCCAGCACCTGCGCTGGTTCGATACGCGCCCGCTCTTCGGCCGCCGCATCGTCGTCACGCGGGCACGAGAGCAGGCGGGTGAGCTGGTTGAAGCGCTGGAGGAGCTCGGCGCCGACGTCGTCGCCTTGCCGGCGATCAGCATCAAGCCGGCCGAGAACCAGGAGGCGCTCGACGCGGCGTGTGACGGCGCGGCTTCGGCCGACTGGATCGTGTTCACCAGCGTCAACGGCGTCGAGCAATTTCTCCAGCACTACCTGAAGCGCCGCGATATCAGGGAGCTGAAGGGGCCGCGCCTGTGCGCGGTCGGATCGAGCACGACCGCGGCCCTGAACCGCTACGGCCTGCGTGCGGACGTCATGCCGGCGGAGTACCGAGCCGAGGGGATCCTGCCGGCGCTCCGTGAGCACGGGCCGATCGCGGCGAAACGGTTCCTGCTGCCGCGTGCCCAGATCGCCCGAGAAGTCCTGGTTGACGAGCTGCGGGCGGCGGGTGCCCATGTGGCCGACGTGACCGCGTACACGACCGTCGAGGCCGCCGAGGGCAGCGGGCAGGACATCTACCGGATGCTGCTCGATCGCGAGATCGATGCGGTGACGTTCACGAGTGCCTCCACGGTTCGCAGTTTCGTGCAGATGCTGGGACTGGAACAGGCGCCCGACCTTCTTCGATCCACGGTGATCGCGACCATCGGCCCCGTCACCGCCGAAGCCGCCCAGCAATTCGGCCTGAGCCCGGCGGTGATGCCGGCGCAGTACACGATTCCCGCGTTGGTCGATGCCCTGGTCGCGCATTTCGACGCCCATCCCGTTTCACTGGCGACATCCTGATGGCCACCAACGATCTCCAACAGACGTCCCGTGCCCGGGTCGACGCCGCCGGGCTGCAGCTCACGCATCGTCCCAGGCGGCTCCGGCGATCGGCGGCGATTCGTGCGCTGGTGCGCGAAACGCGGCTCTCGCCCGACCAGTTCATCTACCCGCTCTTCGTCTGCAGCGGTGAAGGGCAGCGCCGCGAAGTCGGCTCGATGCCCGGCGTCTTCCAGATGTCGGTCGACGAAGCCGTGCGCGAGGCGGAGGCGACCAAGGCCGATGGCGTGCCCGGAGTCCTGTTGTTCGGGCTGCCGGAGGGCAAGGATGCGGTCGGCTCGGCCGCGTCCGATCCGGACGCGCCGGTGCAGCGCGCGGTGCGGGCGATCAAGCGCGCGGTTCCGGATCTCCTCGTGGTCACCGACGTCTGCCTGTGCGAATACACCTCGCACGGGCACTGCGGCATCCTCGCCGGCGAGGAGATCGTCAACGATGACACCGTCGAACAACTGACGCGCGCGGCGCTTTCGCACGCGGAGGCGGGTGCGGACTTCGTCGCCCCGTCGGACATGATGGACGGCCGGGTCGGCCGCATCCGCGAGGCGCTGGACGAGGCGGGGCATACCGGCGTCGGCATCATGGCCTACGCCGCGAAGTACTGCTCGGCGTTCTACGGTCCGTTCCGGGATGCCGCCGGGTCGACCCCGGCGTTCGGCGATCGCCGCTCCCATCAGATGGATCCGGGGAACGTCGAGGAAGCGCTGAGGGAAGTCGCGCTCGACATCGAGGAAGGCGCCGACATCGTGATGGTGAAGCCGGCCCTCACCTATCTCGACGTCATCGCCCGGGTGAAGGCCGAGTTCGGTCTGCCGACCGCCGCCTATCACGTCAGCGGCGAGTACGCGATGTTGAAGGCGGCGGCGCAGAAAGGCTGGCTCGACGAGCCGCGGGCGATGATGGAGACGCTGACGTCGATCAAGCGCGCGGGAGCGGACATCATCATTACCTACTACGCTCGCGAGGCCGCGCGCGCGCTGTAGATCGGCGCCCGATTGCCCTACTGCGCGCGCAGCGCGGTCATCGGATCGACCCGGACCGCGCGCCGCCCCGGGATGTAAGTCGCGAGCAGCGTGGCGACGGCGATTGCGGCAGTGACCAGGATCAGCGTCAGCGGATCGCGCGGGGCCACGCCGAACAGGAGCCCCTCGAGGACACGCGCGGACCACAGCGACAGGCCGAGTCCGAGCGTCAGCCCGATCACCGCCAGCTTCGCGCCCTGCAGCACGACCAGCGTCATGATGTTTTCGGGGGTGGCACCGAGCGCGATGCGGACGCCGAGCTCGGGGATGCGCTGGCTCACCGTATACGCCATCACGCCGTAGACCCCGGCCAGCGCCAGCAGCAGCGCGACGCCGGCAAACACCACGACCAGGAACGTGCGAAAGCGCGGCGTCGCCCTCGCGGTCTCGAGCCGTCCCTCCATCGTCGACGCCTTCACCGGCACGTCGGCGCTGCGGCCGGCGATGACCCGCCGGAGCGTGTCCGCGAGCGCGAGCGGCTCGACGCTCTCGGCGCGGACGATCAGGTTGAGCGCGGTTGCCGGGCCCGGGTGCTGCTCGTAGGGCATGAAGATCTCCGGCCCTGCGGCCACGTCGGGACCACGGGTTCGCACATCGGCGACGACCCCGACGACGGTCATGAACTCCGGGGAGTCGAGGCCACATCGAAGTCGGCGGCCGAGCGGGTCTGCATCGCCGAACGCCGCGCGGGCCAGGGCCTCGTTCACGATGGTGACGAATGGCGCATCGCGGGTGTCACTCGCCGAGAAGTCGCGGCCGCGCGTCATCGGCACCCGCAGCGTCCGGAAGTACTCCGGGGTCACGACGTTGTAGATCGCGTTCGGTCCCCAGGTGCCCGCTGGAAGGAGCGGCGTCGAGCCTTCGATCAGGAAGTTGCCGTTGGACCGCATCGCGGCCGGCAGGCTGGTCACTCCACCCACCGCATCGACGCCGGGCACCGCACGCATGTCGGCCAGCAGATCGCGGTAGAAGGCGGTCGCACGCGGCGCGTCGTCGAACGACCGGATGGGAAACACGGTGTTCAGCACCAGGAGCCGGTCCGGCTTGAAGCCCATGTCGACTGACGACAGCGTCGCCAGGCTCCGGGCCAGCACGCCGGCGGCGGCGACCAGCGCCACCGCCAGGGCGATCTCGGCGACCACGAACGTGTTGCGCACCCAGGCGCCGCCGGCGCCGATCGACGTGCCCTTTCCTCCTTCGCGCAATCCGGACGAGAGATGGACTCGCGAGGTCTGCAGTGCCGGGGCGACCCCGAAAATCAGGCTGGCGGCCAGCGCCACGAGCAGCGCGAACGAGCAGCGCCATCGCGTCGACATGAATCTCATCGCCGCGCGGCAGGTCCGCGGGCGCCAGCGCCATGAGCGCGACCACGCCGAGCCGCGCCAGCCAGACGCCCGCCAGCCCCGCCACCACGGCGAGCACCAGGCTTTCGGTCAGCAGCTGCCGGATCAACCGCCATCGACCCGCGCCGACCGCTGCCCGCACCACCATTTCGCGGGAACGCACCGACGACCTCGCCAGCAGGAGGTTGGCGACGTTGGCGCACGCAATCAGCAGCACGACGATCGACGCCCAGATCAGCATGTCGAACGTGGACCGTGTGTCGCCGACCAGCAGATCCTTGAGCGGCACCACGGTCGCATGCTTGTTCTTGTTCGTGTCCGGATATTCCTGCTCGAGGCGCCGGGCGATCGACAGGATTTCGCCGCGCGCCTGCTCGAGGCGTCACGCCGTCCTGCAGGCGGGCGATGACCCGGAAGTTGTGGCCGCCCCGGCTCGACCTCACCGGGGCGATCCAGGCCGGCGCGAAGATGTCGGCCCTGGCGGGAAACCTCAATCCAGGCGCGAGAACGCCGACGATGGTGAAGATGCTGTCGTTGGCCTTGATCGTGGCGCCGATCGCCTTCGCGTCGCCGTTGAATCGCTGACGCCAGAACGCATCCGTGATCACGACCGACAGCGGTCCGCCCGGCTGTTCCTCGGCTGGACTCAGGAGACGGCCAATCGACGTGCGAACGCCAAGCGCGTCGAAGAACCCCGGCGTCACCCGATAGACGGTCGCGTAGTCGGCGCCGCGGTCGAACGTCACGCTGGTCTCGCCGCCCTGGTAGCGGGCCATGACGGCGAAGCTGCGGCTCTGTGCCTTCCAGTCGTCGAAATCCTGGGCCGAGACCGTCGGGTTGATCGTTCCGGTGACGGCGGTTTGATTGAGGATCGCCACCAGCCGGTCCGGACGGTCGACCGGCAGCGGCCGGAACACGACGGCGTTGACCACGGTGAAGATCGCGGTGGTCGCGCCGATGCCGAGCGCAAGGGTCAGGATCGCCGCGATAGCGAACGACGGGTTGCGGAACAGGCTGCGAGCGGCGTAGCGGAGATCTTGGAGGAGAGTGGACATATGGGCGCCAGGGTTAGCCAGTCAGTCCGTGCGCAGCGCGACCATCGGATCGACGGAAGCCGCGCGCCGGGCGGGCAGATACGAGGCCGCGAGCGCGATGATGGTGAGGAAGGCGGTCGCGGCGGCGAAGGCCACCGGGTCGAGCGGGTCGACAACCGCGAGCAGCACCTTCAGGAATCGGGTCATGAGGAGCGCGCCGGCCAGACCCGCCACGATGCCAATCACGATCAATCTGACACCTGAGCCGATGACCAGCGCCAGCACGTCCTGCGAGCGAGCGCCCAGCGCGAGGCGGATGCCAATCTCCCGGGTTCGCTGCTTGACGGTGTAGGCAATCATCCCGTAGATGCCGATCGCCGACAGGGCGAGCGCCAGTCCTCCCAGCACCGCCCCGGCGATCGCCGCGACCTGGGCCGGCACTTTCCAGAACCGCAGCACGTCGTCCATCGGTCGCGCCTCGATCTGGATGTTCCGATCGAAGGCCCGCGCCGCCTGCCGGAGCTCCGCGGCGACCAGGTCGCGGTCCCCCTGGGTATGAACCAGCAGCTCCACGTCGAGGCTGGTCCGCGTGCTCTCAGCCGGCACGTAGACCGACAGCTCTTTCTCGCGCCAGATCGCCGCGTCGGTGGCGTCCCTGGCGACGCCGATCACCGTCAGGGGATACGGCGCGCGCGGTGTGATGAGCCGCTTGCCGAGGGCGCTCGTACGCGCCTCAGACGGGCCGCGCTCGTCGGGCCAGAAGCGCCGGGCCAGCGCGTCGCTGATCACGGCGACGGGCGCATCGGCCGCCGCTTCGTCGTCCGTGAACACTCGACCTTCGACGATCGGAATGCCGAGCGTGTCGAAGTACCGACGAAGACACGGCCGTGTACTTGGTCACGGTATCGGAGGCGTGACCATCCGGGCGCAAGGAAACCCGGACGACGCCGCCAGTCAACGGCACGTGCGTTGTCCAGGCGACCTCGGTCACGCCGGGCAGGGCGCGTGCGCGCTCGGCGAGGCGGCGGTGGAACGACGCAGCAGCCGCCTGCGAGTAGCCGTACCGCCGCAGATCTGCGTCCGTGTAAACGACGCCGCTGGTACGGAAGCCGAGGTCCAGCGACTGCGTGCGCTGAAGGGAGCGCGCCGTGAGTGCTGCGGCGGCCAGCAGCATCAGGCAGACGGCAATCTGCACCACGACCAGCGCATCCCGAGCGAACGACCGGCCGTGCATGCCGCCGAGAAACGTCCCGTCGTCCCGCAACGCGGCGGAGATGTGTGGCGACGAGGCCTGCACCGCGGGGGCGAGCCCGAAGATGACACCCGCCGCCAGCGACAGCAGCAGCGTATAGCCGAACACGCGCACGTCCGGCGTGAGGTCGAGCACGACGCCGCCCCACGTCTCGGGCAGCAGCGACATGCCGATGGGATACAGCAGGCGCAGCACCCAGGCTGAGACCAGCAAAGCGGCTGCGCCGCCGAGCAGGCCGACCACCACGCTCTCGACAATCTGATAGCGGACGATCCGCCACCGCCCGGCGCCGAGGGCAAGCCGGACCGCGACCTGGCGACGTCCCGCCATGGCGCGAGCGAGCGACAGGTTGGCGATGTTCGCGCAGGCGATGACCAGCACCAGCGTGATGGTCGCCATCACCAGGGCAATGACCGGCTTGATCCCCGGATCGAGCGGAAAGAAGACCCCGGCAGCCACTGCGGCGCGGGTGGCCCGTTCTGCCTTCGGATACGCGGCCGCGAGCCGGCTGGCGACCACCGAGACTTCCTGCTCGGCCGACTGCCGCGCCACGCCTGGCTTCAACCGTCCAAGGATCAGCAGCCACGCATTGTGCCGATCGTTCAACCCGTCGCGGCCTTCGAGTACTGCCTGTGCCGACAGCGGCACCCAGACATCAGGCGAGAGCGGCTCGGTGCCGACGAACCGTCGCGGCCCGACGCCGACGATCGCGAACGGCCGCCCGTTGACCACGATGGTCTTGCCGACAACGTCGGACGCGCCGGCGTAGCGGCGCTGCCAGATCGAGAAGCTGATGACCGCGACCCGGCCAGCGGCCGGGCTCTGCTCCTCGTCGGCTGTGAACGAGCGGCCGATCGACGGCTCGATGCCGAGCGCCGGGAAAAGACTGGCCGACACCGCGTAGCCGAGCCCCGCCTGCGGCGCGATTTCCGGCGCCTCGACGCCCAGGGTGATCTGGCTCGGGATGTATGCGACGACTGCGTCGAACGACTGCAGCTGATCGCGATACGACTGGTAGTCGGGGTACGAGAAGAGGTTGTCCCGCCGGCCGTTCTCGCCGACGGGAAAGATACGCACGACCCGCGACGGCTCGCGTACGGGCATCGGCCGCAGCGCCAGCGAGTTGAGCAGCGTGAACGCGATCGTGTTGACCGCAATCCCAAGCATCAACGTGGCGACGGCAATCGCGGTGAACGCCGGGGCCGCCCGCAACGCCCGAATCGCGTGCCGGACGTCAGTCAGCATGGGTCGTCGTCACGATCCGCCAGGGTCTGAAGACCCTGCGCCACAACCCCTGTGCCCCGGTTTCACGGTTCGCGGGCGTGCCCGCCGTAGCGCGAAGCGCGCAGGCGGGTTCGCGGTTCGGGGGGAGTCGATCGTGTGGCTTCACAGCCCCACCACAATCAGCGTCGCATCGTCCTCGAACTTGCCGTGGCAGAAGGCGGTCACGTCGGCGAACAGCGCGTCCTTGATCTCCTCGACCGGCAGCGCGCGCGCCGCGATTGCCGCCGCCGCCAGGCGCTCCTCGCCGTATTCGTCGCCCTCGGGGTTGCGCGCTTCGGTGATGCCGTCGGTATAGAACACCACGCGATCGCCGGGGGCGATCGCCAGCTCGGCCTGCGCGTAGACGTTTTCCGGGAAGATGCCCAGGACCATGCCGCCTTCGGAGAGCGGCGAGGTCACGCTGCCGGCGCGCACGACCAGCGGCGGATTGTGGCCGGCGTTCGAGTAGACGATGCGGCCGGCGTCGGGCTCGACCCGGGCATAGCAGAAGGTGGCGAAGCGGCCGCTCGCCATGTTGCGGCAGAGCAGCCGATTGACGCTCGCGCAGACCGAGGCGGGCTCCGCCGACTCCTGCGCGAACGCGCGCACCGCGGCCTGCAGGTTCGACATCAGCAGCGCCGCCGGCAGCCCCTTGCCGGAGATGTCGGCGATCGACACCCCGAGGGACCGGCCGAAGGTCAGGGTATCGAAGCAGTCTCCGCCAACCCCGTTGGCCGGCTGCCAGGTGACCGCGAGATCGATCCCGCCGATCCGCGGTACCACCGTCGGGAGCAGGCCGCGCTGGATCAGCCGGGCGTCCTCCATCTCACGCTGCTGGCGGTGATCGCGGCGCTGCGCCGCCCGGGCGTCGGCAATCTCGCGCTGCAGAATTTCGAGCAGCGTCACGTCCTCCCAGGGCTTCTGCACGAAGCTCTTGGCGCCGCGGCGCATCGCCTCGACCGCGGTGTCGATGCTGCCCCACCCGGTCATGACCACGATCGGCATCGCCGCATCGTGACCGCGCACGCGCGAGATGAGCTCGAGCCCCTCTCGCCCGGAGGTCGTGTCGCGGGTGTAGTTCAGGTCCATGAGCAGGAGATCGAACCGCTCGGCCTTCAGGCGCTCCATCACCCCATCGGTCGAGCTGACGAACTGCGGCACATAGCCCTCGCCCGTGAGCAGCCACCGCAGCGCCTCGAGCACGTCCGGCTGATCGTCGGCGACAAGGACGCGGGCCGGCGTGGGATCGGTCGGGGATGACATGCGGTGCACCGTGAAGCTCTCGAACATGGCAGAGAGCGTGAAGACCAAGACGCGTACCGCCCGGCGCGCGTTCGAAGTGGCCTGATTCTGTCAGGAATGCGCGCCGCGCCCTAACGGCGCAGTCCCGCGGACGCGACTTCGGTCGCGCTTACGCGACCCGGCCGGGGTCCGTGGTCCGCAGTCCGTGGTCCGGGCAGAGCCGCTCGGCGAGAGGGGTGAAAAGGCCGCGACTGTGCCAGGTTGCCGCGCCTTCAACCCCATACGCTCGAACGGTTCTTCGCGGACCACGGACCACGGACGACGGACGACGGACTTATAGTGATCGTCAGAAATGCCAGAGACGAGTCCCGTACGCGTGCTGATCGCCGATGACCAGCCCGACATCCTCAACGCGCTGCGCCTGCTGCTCCTCGACGAGGGGTTCGAGGTGATCGAAGCGCGCTCGCCGCAGGAAGCCGGCGAACGGATCGAGGCCGCGGACTTCGACCTGGCGATCGTCGATCTCAACTACACGCGCGACACCACCTCGGGGCAGGAAGGGCTCGACCTCATGGAGCGGATTCGCGCCGCCGATCCCGCGCTGCCGGTGCTGGTCATGACCGCCTGGAGCAGCGTCGCCGGCGCGGTCGAAGCGATGCGGCGCGGCGCGCGCGACTACATCGAGAAGCCCTGGGACGACGAGCGGCTGCTGCTCACCGTCCGCACCCAGATCGATCTGCGCCGGGCGCTGCGCCGCAACCAGCGCCTCCAGGCCGCGCACGCCCGGCTGCAGCGGGGCGCGGTGCCGGCGTTCATCGGCGAGTCGCGCGGCATGCAGGAGATCCGCCAGACCATCGAGCGGATCGCGCCGTCGGACGCGGCGGTCCTGATCACCGGCGAGCATGGCACCGGCAAGGAAGTGGCCGCCGCCTGGGTGCACGGGCTGTCCGAGCGCCGATCGCGGGCCCTCGTCACCATGAACGCCGGCGGCCTCGCCGAGGGCATCGCCGAGAGCGAGCTGTTCGGCCACGTCAAGGGGGCCTTCACCGACGCCCGCTACGACCGCATCGGCTGTTTCGAGATGGCAGACGAGGGCACGCTGTTCCTCGACGAAATCGCCAACATGCCGATCCGGCTGCAATCCAAGCTGCTGCGCGTGCTGCAGACCGGCGAGATGCAGCGCGTCGGCTCGTCGCGGCTCCGCTACGTCAACGCGCGCATCCTGTCGGCCACCAACGCCGACCTCGACACCGAGATCGCCGCCGGCCGCTTTCGCGAGGATCTGCTCTACCGCCTGAACACCGTCGTCATCCGGCTTCCGCCGCTGCGGGATCGGCGGGACGACGTGGATGCGCTCGCGGCGCATTTCCTGGCGCACTACGCGGCGCGGTATCGCAAGCCGCTCACGCGGTTCGACGACGCGGCGCTGACCGTGCTCCGGGCCCACTCCTGGCCGGGGAACGTCCGCGAGCTCGCGCACGCGGTGGAGCGCGCGGTGCTGATGGCCGATCCGGCGGCGACCGCGATCGCGGTGCGCGACCTCGCCATCCAGCCGCTGCGGACCGCGCCGGAAGCCGCGCCGCATTCGCTCGAGGACGCCGAGCGCGCCTTCATCGAAAAGGTGCTCGCCCAGCACAGCGGCGACGTGCGGCAGGCGGCCCGGCAGCTCGGCATGAGCCGCAGCGCACTCTATCGCCGGCTGCAGCAGTATGGCGTCCGTGAGTAAGCCTTCCGGTCCGACCCTGCGGGCGCGCGGGCTCCACCGCAACCTCGAGCGCAACGTCCTGCTGCTGGCGCTGGCCGGCGGGCTGCCGTCAGCGCTGGTCCTCGTCTACGTCACCTGGGCCCTGCAATACAGCTTCGAAGTGCGATGGACGCTGACGACGATCGTGGCGGCGGTGTGGATCGGGTGCGCGGTGGTCGCGTTCCAGATGGTGACGCGTGCGCTCTTTCTGCAGGCCAACCTGCTGGGGGCGCTGCGCGAAGGGGACTATTCAATCCGCGGCACCGGGACCCAGCCGGGCAGCGCCGCCGATCTCGTCATGCAGGAGATCAACGCGCTCGGCGACACCCTGCAGCGGCAGCGGACCGAAGCGGTCGAGTCCACCAAGCTGCTGCAGAGCGTGATGAGCGCGATTGACGTGGCGGTGTTCGCCTTCGACATGGACCGTCACCTGGTGCTGGCGAATCCCGCCGCCGAGCGCCTGATCGGCCAGCCCGCCGACAAGCTGTTGGGTCGCGAGGCCCACGAGTTGCGGCTGGCCGACTATCTGACCGGCGACACGCCACGCCTGATCGACCAGCCGTTCGGCGCCGACAGCGGCCGGCACGAGCTGCGCCGCACCACCTTCCGGCGCGATGGCAAGCCGCACCAGCTGCTGGTCTTCGCCGACCTGAGCCGGGCGCTGCGGGAAGAAGAACAGCAGGCCTGGCAGCGCATCGTCCGGGTGTTGTCGCACGAGATCAACAACTCGCTGACGCCGATCAAATCGATCGCCCACAGCATCAAGCGGATGCTGTCGCGGGTGCCGGACCTCCCCCGCGCCGACGAGATTCAGGACGGCTTGAACCTGATCGAGACGCGATCCGGGTCGCTCGGGCGATTTCTCCGCGCCTACGCGCAGCTGGCGCGGCTGCCCAAGCCGCAGCTGCGAGCCGTGGAACTGGCCCCGCTCGCCCACCGGATCGCCGAGCTCGAGAACCGGCGTCCGGTGACGGTCCGCGGCACCGGCTACCTCTCGATTACCGCCGACCCCGACCAGCTCGAACAGCTGCTGATCAACATCGTGCGCAACGCCGTGGATGCCACGCTCGACACCGGCGGCGGGGTGTGGATCGACTGGAAGACCGTGGACGGATCGGTGCAGCTGACGGTGGAGGACGAGGGCCCCGGCCTGCCCGACACCGCCAATCTGTTCGTGCCCTTCTTCACGACCAAGCCGGCCGGATCGGGAATCGGCCTCGCCCTGAGCCGCCAGATCGCCGAAGCGCACGGCGGCACCCTGACCCTCGAGAACCGCGGCGAGGCCCGCGGCTGCCGCGCGATGCTGCGACTGCCGCTCTAGCCACGCGGTCCGCTGTCCGCGGTCCGTAAACCTGCCCGGCGCTGATTTCGGGGCTTGGCGCGATAGATCGGGACTCCCTCCGACCGCCCGCCCTAGCCCCATTCCCGCCCGGACACCAGCAGGAGCCGGTCCCAGCTCGGCTCAGTGGGCGTTACTGCCGACAGGAGTGCCAAGGCCACGCCGATGGCCCCATCCAGAAAAGCCGGACTCGCCTCCCAGATCGTCGGTTTTTCCGGATCGGGTCGCGTTGCCGCGAGAAAACCGCCAGCTCCTCCGGTGGGCTGCCGCATCGCCAAAGCCCGGTCGAACCACATAAGCGCGGCATCCCGGCAGCGCGGATCGGCTTCGGCCTGGTAGAACCGATTGAAAATGTGGGCTACGCCGGCGGCGCCGTGACAGAGAGGTGCGTCAACGACCCCGGAGTCCTCCGGTCGCCGGTCGAGACAATGGTCGAGAAGATCGCGGGCGAAGCGCCGCAAGTCGTCACGCTCCCTGCGCCGGGCGACTTGGAAGAGGACCGCAAGGATGCCGAGGTCGCCGTAGCACCAAACGGGCCGGCTGTCGGTCGATGGACCTGGGCCGAGCCACGAGCTGAAACAGGAGGCCGAACCCGCCGGCCGCTGCTGGGACAAGAGCCAGTCGACAGCGCCGTCGAGCAGCTCCTCCGCCGCCTTGTGCTCGACTCCGGCTGTCGTCGCCTCACTGAGGAAATGGATCACGCCCGGCACGCCGTGAGCGACGCCGAGATTGTAGTAGCCGCCTGGGCACGCATGGCGTTGCCAGTCGGGCAGCAGCTCGGGAGGCGTGTGCCAGGTGATTCCGCGATCCGTTCGCTCGGCGACGGACCCGAGGTGCTCGATCACCAACGCGGCCCCGGCCTTGGCTGTTTCAGCGGGCCAGCGTTCGAGGAAGTAGGTGCCGTATCCTACCAGCCCGCTGACGAGATCTTAGGGATAGCGGTCGAACCAGGTCTCGGGTTGAAGCTGCCGCAGCTGCTCCAGTACGGCGGCATCAATGTCGGCGTTCAGATCGACCTCCTCCCCACCGTCGTCGCCGGGTGACTCGGGGCCGGCATCGGTCGGAGTGGGGAAGGCAGCATCGAGCAGCTGAGACACGTGCTCCACGGTCCAGCCGAGTCCGCAAAGTCCCCCATAAAGCCCCAGCCTGCCGGGGTCCGACGCAGCCTGATCGATCGTCGCGTTCAGCTGTTCCGTGGCCCGAACCGCCCAGGATTCATCGGATCGGGCCGCAGCCAGGTAGGCATACAACAGCGCGTCGTCTTCACCTCTGGCCCGTCCTCGCTGGTAATCGCCCTGCACGAGCGCCTCGGCGACGGCCTCGATGCCCTCCCAAGCGGCGGACACACCGCTCGAAGAGGTTAGGATGGGGACCCAGCCCGACGACCTTCTATTCGCCACGTGAAGCCTTCTGAGCGTGGGGTTTACGGGATGATGCTGGGGGGTCGGTAGGCCAAGCCCTCCACGGGCGTGAGACTGACAGAGTCGATTGCGGAAATCAAGACAGCGGACCCTGCCGTCGTCAAGTGTTTGCAGAGCCGGAAGGCGTCGGGACAGTGGATGTGGTAAGAAGACGCGGTGTCCGCCCGCGGTGCTTCGCTGAGTCACGAGAGAGCCTCACACCGCCAGGTCGTGCTGGCCGTGGGCGGGCTCGGAGCGGCCTGGGTCGAGGCCTTGACGCCGGAATTCGACCTCGAGGTGTCAGCCACCGAACCGGCGGCCCAGGAGGCACTCAATCGCGCGGAGATAGCCGTCGCCGTCATGGGGCCGGAATTACCTGGCGAGGCGGCGAGCACCTTCCTTGCCGATGCCAAGCAACGACATCCTGCGCTCGCGACCCGGTTCATCGTGCTCGCCGCCGGGAGCAATCTCTCCTTCTTCCAGGACTTCGTCGACGACGATACCGTCTTCTTCCTCACCGAGAGCCCGGTCGGGCCCGCGGAGCTGCTCGCGATCGTGCGCAGCGCGGCCACGAGTTGGGAGCGCTCCGTGCATGGGACGGAGGATACGGGTCTTGAGTCCACGGAGCAGATCTCCCGACTGCGCAGGATCCTGTATCTCGCCCACAGCCTCGCCGTTCAGAACGAGATGACAGCGATCGCCGAGTTGGCCGAAGGCGGGGTGCGAGATCTGGTTTCGGCAGAGCGGGCCTACTGTCTCCTGTACGATGCCCGCGATCAGGTGCTGCGAAGCAGGGGGCCAGGCGGTGAGGAACGCAGCCAGAGCGCGGCGGCTGGCATCGTCAGCTTCTCCGCCCGCACCGGCTTGCCCTGCGCGTGCCGCACGCGGCCCAAGACGGCCGTTACGATCGCGACGCCTACGATCCGGAAGGCGCCGGTGATGAACGTCTGCTGACCGTACCGGTCTCGGATGGCGGCGAGAGCCGGGTATTCGCAGTGCTCGTAGCCGTGCGTGCCGTTTCACGCCCCGAATTCGAAGCGGAAGAGTACCAACGCTCGGCCTCCTGGCTCGGCACGTCGGCGCGGTGCTGGGCCGCCTGGCGCTGCACGTGGAACTGGAGCGCGCTGCCGCGGACGCCGGCACCTCGCTCGGGCACTCCGCGGCTGACGTATACCGCGAGGAGGCGCTCCGCCACCACGTGTCCGCCGGAGAGCGTGGAGACGTGCTTCGCGTCTCCGAGCGGTGGATGCGCTGTACGTATCGGCTCATCGCGCTCTCTCTGGCGGGCGGTTTCCTGTATGCCTCCCTCGCCTCCGTTCATGAGTACGCGGCCGGGCCTGCCGTAGTCCGACTGGACGGGCCTACGATTGGCACCGATGCCCTTCGCGGTCATGTAGTGGCATTGTTGCCTGTACAGTACTTGCCCACTCTCCGCCCTGAGCTGACGCTGTTGATCGACCTGAACGGTTTCCCGAACTAGCCGCAGCGGTTCACCGTCGAGTCCGTCGCCGACGATATGGTGACCCGCGAAGAGGCGCAACGCTCTCTCGGCAGCGGGGTTTCCGCCGACATTCTGCCTCCGGGACCGCTGGCACTGGTGCGGGCGCGGTTGGACTCGCCGATCTTCCTCGCCCAGGGGCACAGCTATCGCTATCACGACGGCATGATCGGGACCGCGCAGGTGCAGGTCTATTCGGAGCGTCTGCTGGCAGCGCTCGTTCCGAGCCTGAAGAAGCTTTTTCATGACTGAGGCTCCGGCCCCTCGCGGGTGGTTGGAACGGTATCCGGCACTCCAGCGTCTGGACCCCTCGCAGCGCCGCCGCATATCCGTCGTGCACCAGATGACCGCGGCGGATTGCGGAGTCGCCTGTCTCGCGATGACCCTGGGCTACCACGGTCGCGAAGTGCCTCTCGAGCAGCTGCGTACGTCCCTCGGGATCGGCCGGGACGGCACTACAGCGTCGGCGCTGCTGGAAGCGGCAGAGTCCCAGGGACTTCGTGGTCGGCGGTCAGCATGGACGTCGATGGACTGCCATTCCTGAGTCCGGGGGCGATCCTCTTCTGGCAGTTCCGCCACTTCGTGGTGTTCGAGTGCTGGGATGCGCAAGGGGTCCGTGTCGTGGATCCGGCCGCCGGACGGCGGATCATCCCCATGGATCAGTTCCGTCGCTCCTTCACAGGAGTGGCGCTGCTCTTCGAGCCCGTCAGCGGCTTCGAGCCGGTGAAGGCAGGGCAGCGCACCAGCTGGCGGGGCTGGCGCGAAATTCTGCGACACCGCGAAGCCCTGGTGCGATCTGTCTGACGTCGCTCTGGATGCAGGTCTTCGGTCTCGCACTCCCGCTGCTGACGGGGGCGATCGTCGACCGAATCATCCCGCGCCGCGACTACAGCCTGCTCCTGGTAGTGGCGGTGGGGATGGTGCTGGTGAATGGGTTCCAGATCGCCTCCACCCTGGTGCGCTCCCACCTGCTCCTGAATCTGCGGACTCACCTCGATGCGCGCCTGACGCTCGACTTCCTCGAACACTTGGTCAGCCTCCCGTATTCGTTCTTCCAGCAGCGGACCGCCGGCGATCTGATGATGCGGCTGAGCAGCAACGCGGCCCTCCGGGAGATCGCCACCTCCGGGATGATCTCGGGAGTGCTGGACGGTCTGATGGTGTGCGTGTACCTGCTGCTCCTCTTTGCCGTCCGCCCATCGCTCGGCCTCCTCGCCCTCGGTCTCGGAGCAGCGCGGGTCGTCGTACTCCTGACGGTGATCGGCCGGCAGCGACAGCTGATGAGCCAGATGCTGGAAACACAGGCCAAGGCCCGAGGCTATGAGGTCGAGATGCTGACCGGCATCGAGACGCTGAAAGCCATGGGTGTCGAGCATCGCGCCGTTCAGCGTTGGTCGAACCTCTTTGTCGACACGCTCAACGTCTCGCTGAAGACCGGACTGCTCAACATCGCGTTCGACGCCGTCATGACCTGCGTAACGATGGCCTCACCGCTCGTACTGCTCATCGTCGGAAGCACCTGGGTGCTGAACGGCAGCTTGAGCCTCGGCACGATGTTCGCCCTGAATGCGCTGGCGATGGGATTCATCGGGCCGTTCTCAAACCTCGCCGGATCGTTGATGCAGATCCAGATCATGCGCAGCTATCTCGACCGCGTCCGGGACGTCCTCGACACCGCTCCCGAGCAGCACGGCGAGGCGCTGGAGCGCGCCAAACGCCTGGCCGGGCACATTACGCTCGACGACGTGTCATTCCAGTACGGCGCGACGGCGCCCCTCGTGGTTCGAAACGTCTCGGCCGAGATCCTGCCGGGCCAGCACGTCGCTCTGGTGGGGCGCTCCGGCTCGGGCAAATCGACCGTCGCGAAGCTGCTGGTCGGCCTGTACCCGGCGACCACAGGACGCATTCTGGTCGACGGTGTCGACCTGCGCCGTTTGGAGTGCCGCTCCCTCAGGGGCCAGGTCGGGATCGTGACGCAGGTGACGCGCCTCTTCGAGGGCTCCATCCGGTCGAACATCGCGCTGGCGGATCCGGAGCTGCCTCTCGACCGGGTGATCGAGGCGGGGCGGCTGCGCAGATCCACGACGACGTCATGGCCATGCCGATGGGCTACGAGACGCTCCTGACCGAAGGCGGGGGTCTCTTTCCGGGGGGCAACGCCAGAGGATCGCGCTGGCGCGCGCGCTGGTCAGGCGCCCGTCGATCATCGTCCTCGACGAGGCCACGAGCCAGCTCGATGCGATCACGGAGCTCCGGATCAAGGAGAGCCTCCGCCGGATGCAGGCCACGATGATCATCAGCGCCCACCGCCTCAGCACCATCATGCATGCGGACCTGATCCTCGTTCTCGAAGGCGGCATGGTGGTGGAAAGAGGCGACCACCACAGCCTGCTGGCGCAACGCGGACTCTATGCCGAGCTCGTCGACGCGCAGCTGGCGATGGATTCAGCAGCGGCGCCTCTTTCATCGGAAGGTTCGCCCTGAGCGCGCCGGCGGAAGCGCGCCTCAGCCTTCCGGCGGCGCGACCGGGGCCGTTGGGCGTCGTCTGCGGGCGAGTTCCGCCTCGTAGAGGCGCGATAGAAAATCGTAGATCACCAGCTCGTGGCTGGTCGCCTTGAACCGGATCAGGCGGTTGACGTGCATGTGGGCATAGCTCGTGATCAATTCGACGATGTCCACCCCGAGCTTGCCGGCGGCAGCCAGAGAGCGCAACCGTTCGACGACGCCGGCCATGCGCTCGGATCGTTGGTCCAGGGCGGCTCGGACAAACTCCAGCGCTCCGTCCTGTTTCCGCGCACCCCACAACAGCTCTTCGAGCCGCTTGCGCTCCGCTCGCAACTTGTCCGCGAGCTGCTGCTTCGGCGGAGCGCTCGAGGAGCGCTGGTCCCGCCAGCGCCCGACCACCACCCGCCGGGCATCCAGGTCGAGGCCGAAGTCGGAGAGGAGCTGGTCGACGCCGCAAACGGCGGCCCGCCAGCGTGCGTCCTGCCCTTCATCGCCCCTGGACTCCCGGAGGATCGCCAGGACCGCCAGGCTGTCCGCGAAGAAGCAGTCTTCGCTGGCCACGATGCCCTCTGGCCCGCCGTACCGTTCGATCTCCCGCTCGTAGGTATCGAACTGGATCTTCCACACCCTGCCTGCCGAGAGCAGCGGATTCAATGCCTCGGCGATGAGCGGCAGCACCTCGCGCTGAAGCCGGTCGGGCCGGCCGTTGAAACGGATCCTCAGGTGGTCCTGCGGATCCGAATAGCGGATGAAGAACCAGCGAGAAAGGGCACCCGAACCAACCGCCGCTTCGATGAGCGGAGGAAAGGCGCTGGTCAGCACCTCGTCGAGGACGACGTTGCCTCCATACAGCTTCACGTAGAGCCATTCGCTTCCGAGAGCCAGAGTTCGGAGGCGTCTGTCCACTGGAGCCGCCGCCGGGAGCATTCCACGTTCGCGCCGCGCGCTCGTCGCCTCGGAGGAGTGGACGCGGGGCCGAAGCACCATCGGCACGTTGAGCTCATGACAAAAATGCCCCTCCTCGCTGTGGACGCAGAGATCCTGAGGCCCAGGAAGCATCTCCGTCAGCACGACGGCGGGCACGCGCTTCAACACGTGGGTTAGGGCGTCGACGCTCAGCGGGTTGTCAAGATCCGCCGGGAGGGCGTTGTCGCTCTCGTGATAAACGACCCAGCGGGGCAGCCCGCGCTCGCGCCGCAGTGTCTGCATCGCGAGGAACCTCGCGGTTCGCCCCGGTTGAGTCAGCGCCTGGAGCTCGGCGCTCGAGAGCTTCCACCGTGCAAGGCTCAAGACCACTCGGCCCACCCTGACCCTGGGAAGAAAATCCAGCACGTCGAGCCGGCCCCAGGAGAATCCAGGAACGTTCGTCTTGTCTTGGTGCTGCAAGTAGCAAAGGAGCCGGTAGACAGCGGGCAGGCTGGGGTTCATGAACCCGTGGGCGCTGGTGAGCCGGGGAACGACCCGTCGTCCGAGTCGCCGCGAGCGGAGGACGAGGCGTTCGCCTTCGATCCCGATCAGCAGATCGGCGAGCAGCAGCTGGCGATCCGGCGGCGCGCCCGATCGGCCCAGATACGGGATCTCATAATCGCGGAACCGAGGTCGGCAGATGACGTTTCCGACACGTCCCTCGGGAACGTAGACGATCTCGGCGTAGATGGCCTCGGGGTCGTGGCTCTCTTCCTGGCGGAGGTGCTCGCGGACGCCGCTGTCCAAGTCGGAATCCGCATGGCAGAAACGTCCGAACATGCGGGCGCCGCTCGGGCCGAATCCACCTCGCAGGAGCAGCTGGAAGTCGCCGTTCTCCAGTGCGCCCGGCGTCGCGATGAGTGTCGCGAGCAGGCAGAACGACTCCGGCAGATTGTGTGCGGCGGCCGCCGGAGGGAGGTCAGAGTCGGTCAGCTCCAGCTCATGTCGCGCTGCGCCGTCGCGCTGCACCAGTTTGCGGAGCAGGACCCCGGTCAGATCGACAGCGCTTCCCGGGACGCTTTGGGCGGCTCCCCCGAACCCCAGACCGCGAAGCAGGGGAGCCCCGTCCCCGGGGGCAGCACCGAAAGCGAGGCCGGTCTCTTCGTCGAGCGCTTCCAGCAGGGGGACCATTGCGCTTTCATAGCGTGCTGAGAACGCCTCGCGAAAGATCTTCAGCACCTCCGGTTCGCTCGGCTGCCCGAAGCGCACGAGGATCTCGGTGGCGTGCACCAGCTCGCCCATGACGGCCTCGCCGAGCCGGGCGGTCAGGACCGGCTTGCGCATGTCGACCTGGTACAGCTTGGCCGGGTCGACGTCTGCGGGAAGACTCTTCAGCTGAGTGGCGATCGTCTCGTAGGCCTCCGGAGGGGAACCCGGGGCCCTGTCGTCCAACGCGGTGAGCGCCTGCCGGGCGTTCTCGAGGGTCCTGGCGGCGGAGGCGCCCGCGGGCAGGGAGGCCAATTGCCGGATGAGATCGTCGAGCGCCGGCTCGCCGGTCACCAGCGGCGTCAGCGCGGGCACGAGGACGTCGTTGCGGACGAGATCGAGTACCAACTCCCGCGCCTCTTCGTCGGAGGGTGGATCGTCAGTGTCGCACGAGACCACCGCATCGACCAGGTCCGCGACGGTAGCGCCGGCCCCTGCACGGTCGACGGCGGCGGCCAGAAACGGATCGTCTTCGAGCTTCACCAAGTGGTGGCTACGGGTGGCGCCCTGAAGCCGCGACTCCGTGTAATGCCACGCGTCCGCGATGCGGCGAAGGCTAGAGTTCGGCTGGTAGCTCAACTCGAGCGCCAAGGCCTCGTCGCGGCGAAGCGCGCCGCTCAGGGCGAACAGGTAATCGAAATCCAGGCGCGAGGACGTCCGATATTGCGACCGCGGCTGCAGCAGGAGAACCGTCGGCTCACCGTTCCGGCCGATCGAGCCCACGGACCAGCCCGAGAACAGGCCGAACGGGGTCGGACGCGTGCACATCCGTTCGAAGTACCGGACAATCGACCGCTCGGCCTGCAGTCCCTTCTTGCTATCCGGATCCCGGAGCCAATGGTCGATGCCCGAGCGCAATACTGGCGACGCGATGTAGAGTGCCTGCCGAATCTCAAGACGGTCGAGAACCATCCGCAGTCGGGTGCGCAGCACCGCAACGGCCGATGCCCAGCCCTTCTCTAGGACATCAGGTGGCCCCAGTGAGCCATCGGTTGAGTCGCGGCAGAATCGTGCCTCCGGTCCGTCGCTCCACGACAGGAGCTCCTCTATCGGGAGGAGGGGTGTTCGCACGACGAAGAAGCCTGAATCGGAGAGAATATCGCGCAATCTGGCAGGCTTGGGTTCCGCCATCGGCGGCCATCCTAGCACGCGCGCAACTGACCGCCGAAATCGACGAGGTGGCGACTGTCGCACCACCGATGGACCTCAGGAGATTGACCTCGCCAGCCGGAGCTACTCTGGCCAGGCGGCCCGCACCAGTCGAGGGGATTCACCCCTGAGATGACACAACCGCCCCGGGGAAAGCTAGAGCCCGCAAATGGCGAGCCCTCGCGAGAGCTGAAGGCCCCGTCCTGCGTAGGACCGAGGGTGCGGGCGCCGTGGGGCCAACCGTGTACAGGACACGTCAGCCCCACGACCGAATCATGACTAGCACACGTCGTAGCAGGTGGGGTTCTGGCAATTGGTATTGATGCAGGTTCCCGCGCAGGTGTTCGCCCCGTTACAGGTATGGCAGCTTGCTTGACCTACCTGCGTGACGGGACAGCCCGCCGAACACGGATAGCCGCAGGTTCCGCAGTGGGACTGCTGGCAGGTACCATTGCAGCTCTCGCAGTTGGAAAATTGACAACTCGCCGTCTCGCCACCTTGACATCCGTAAGTGGCGCCCCCCGCGACGTGCCTGGCGGTGTCGCCGTCGAGACTCCGCAACGTGACCTTCTTCAGCCGAAGTCGCTTCTTCATGACTTTCCCCTTCGTTCAGGATGCGTTAACCGTTGGCTGGGTTCGCCGGGCTAACTCGGTGGGGACGACGCGTCGGAGCGTGAATTGCGGCGGATGCTATTCGCTCCCTGAAACCCCTAGCTCGGGTAGCTCATTGCCAAGACTCGTCAGAAATTTGCTCTGACTGGTTCCTATATGTCTCCTGTTGATGCATGGTTTGAGAGCGCTCGGAAAACGGTCCAGTGTCAAGCGAGTAAGAATCGCCGACATATTCGCGCAACCAACAACCACACCGCCCCGAGTAACCCCGGCACGGAGAGCGCGCGATGCATAAATCGTGCGGACCCGAGTTCGCGCCGTCGCCGATATTCATGCGGCGTACGGCCGAGTTTGCGCTAGTATCCCTGTCCGTGCGCGCCCGCCTTCCGTCCTGTTGCGGCGTGATCGTGCTGATGGCCCTGGCCGTCCGGCCCGCTGCTGCCGGCGAGCGCAGCCCCAAACCTTCCGCGGTGCCACTCCCGACGCTCACCACGATCAGCGCGATTCGCGCGCTGTCGCAGGACGAAGGCGCACGCGGCTACCCGGTCCGCGTCCGCGGCACCGTCACGCACGTCGACGAAAAGGCCGACGTCACCGTCTTCATCCACGATGGACGGCTGGGGCAGTTCGTGAACCCGCCGGCCGCCGGCACCACACCCCTCAACCTGGTCTGGCGCGAGCTTCGGCGCGGCGACCTCGTCGAAATCGAAGGGCGCACGGTGAGAGGCGGCTTTGCGCCGAACCTCGAACCGCTGATCGTGCGGCGGCTGGGGTCCGCCACGCTGCCCGGGCCGAAGACCATCGCGTTCGGCTCGATGCTGAGTGGCCGCCACGACTGTGATTTCGTGGAAATCACCGGCGTGGTCCAGCGCGCCTGGCGTCCGTCGGATCCCCGCCTGCACACGCTCTTCATGGACGTGGCGGTCGGCGAAGGCGTGGTGCGGGCCTCGTTCTGGAACTTCGAGCCACAGGATTTCGAGCGCTTCGTCGACGCCCGGGTGCGGCTGCGCGGGAATGTCGGGTCGCTGTTCGGACGCACCGAACAGCTGCGCGGGGTCTCGCTGTTCGTCGGCCGGACCGACGACATCCGCGTCCTCGAACCTCCGCCAGATCCGTTCGGGCTGGTGACCCGCACCACCCGCAGCATCTACAACTATTCGGCCGCCGGAGAAGTCAACCGCCGGATCCGCATCCGCGGCGTGGTCACCAGCTACGTCGCGGGACGTCCCGTCGAGATCAACGATTTCACCACCACCGCCACGTTCCGCTACGTCCGGAACATCCTGTATGTCGACGACGGCACCGGCGGCGCGCGCATCGAGACCGAGCAGGCGCTCCGCGCCGAGCCGGGCACGGTCGTCGACGTGGCCGGCTTCCCGGCAGTGACGCCTGGAAAACCAATTCTCACCGACGCCGTCCTGCGCGTCGCCGGCCAGGCGCCACAGCCAGCCGCCATGTCGGTGGACGACGCGAACGTCCTGACGCCTGATTACGACGCCACACTCGTGCGCATGCGGGGGCACTTCCTCAGCGTGCTGAGGACGCCGTCGGAGCGAACCCTGGTGCTGCGGAGCGGGGAAAGCGTCTTCCCCGTCACGCTCGAGGCCGGGCCCGCGGCCGAAGCCCTCGAACGGCTTCGTGCCGGCACCATCGTCGACGTCACGGGCGTCTACGCGTATCAATGGGGACCCTCGCCGTCGTTCCGCTTGTTCCTCCGCTCGGCCGGCGACGTGAAGGTCATCGCCGTCGCCCCGTGGTGGACTCTCCGGCATACCGTGGTGATGGTCGCGATCCTCGCGCTCGGGGTGTGTGCCACCGCGGTCTGGATGCGGATGGCGGCGCGGCGGCGCCGGCTGCAGTATCAGGCGGTCCTGACCGAGCGGAGCCGGGTGGCGCGGGAGCTCCACGACACGCTCGAGCAGGGCCTGGCCGGCATCGCGCTGCAGCTCGAGGCGGTCGGCGGCAGCCTGCCCGCGTCCTCCGAACAGGCGCAGCAGTCGCTCGACGTGGCGCGGCGGATGCTGCGGTACAGCCAGGAGGAAGCGCGCCGCTCGGTGATGGATTTGCGGGCGCAGGCGCTCGAGAGCCGCGATCTTGCCGGGGCGCTCACGGACCTCGTCGAGGAGCGGGCCCGGTCGTCCGGCGTCACGGCCCGGGTCGCCGTGGAAGGGGTGCCGCGGCGGCTCGACGCGTCGCACGAGCACCATCTGCTGCGCATCGGGCTGGAGGCGCTCACGAATGCGCTGAAGCATTCGGGGGCGCGGCAGATCGACCTCCGCCTCCGCTTCGACCCGGAGCACGTCGCGCTGAGCATCCAGGACGATGGCTGCGGCATCGGGGAAGCCGCTTACCAAGGCCCGGCCGGTCACTTCGGACTGCTGGGCATCCGCGAGCGGGTCGGCAAGCTGGGCGGCGTCCTGCAGCTGGGCGGGGCGGACGGCGCAGGGACACTACTGACGGTGAGAGTTCCGACGCAGAGACGACCGGCCGAGCCGGCGGCGGCGGGCGGAGCACTCGGGGCATCATGGCGAACAAGCTGAAGTTGATGTTGGTGGACGACCACTATCTCGTCCGGATGGGGCTCGCGAGCATCATGGCCCTCGAGCCCGACGTCGTCGTCTGCGCCGAGGCCTCGAGCGGCGAGGAGGCGCGCGCGCTGTATCGGACCCACCGTCCCGACGTCACGCTGATGGATCTGCGGCTGCCGGACATCAGCGGCACCGAAACGCTGCAGGCGATTCGCAGCGAATACCCGGACGCGCGGATCGTGATGATCTCCACCTACGTCTGCGACGAGGAGATCTACGGCGCGCTGCAGGCCGGCGCGATGGCCTACCTGGTGAAATCGGTGCAGCGCGACGAGCTGATGCGGGCGGTCCGGAAGGCCGCGCAGGGCCAGCGGCACATTCCGGCGGAGGTCGCGGCGCGGCTCGCGGAGCGCGTGACCCGCACCCACCTGTCGTCGCGGGAGACCGAGGTGCTGCGGCTGCTGGTGGCCGGCCGCCGCAACCGGGAGATCGCGCAGGCGCTCGACATCACCGAGGGGACCGTCAAGCTGCACGTCAGCAGCATCCTCGGCAAGCTGGGGGCGACCGATCGGACCGAGGCGGTCACCCGGGCGCTCCAGCGCGGCATTGTTCAGCTCGAAATGTAAACCCGTAGCCCGTAGCCCGTGGTCCGTAGTCCGACAGAGCCAATCGGACCAGCTGGGTGGAACACGCCGCAACAAGCCAACCGCGATGTCTTTTACACAGGTGGTGCGAGCGACTCGGTAGGGTTTTCGGACCACGGACCACGGACTACGGACTACGGCCTACGGACTCGGGGACAATCGACCGCTCAGCTGTCGCCGATATGTCCTTCGACATATTCATTTACCCCCCATCAGCCTGTTGACGAAACCGGTTTCGAAGCCTACTCTTCCCGGTTGAGAGATAGTGTGTTCGGGTTAACCCAGACAAGCTATCTCGATTGCACTTCCGTTTTGGGGGACAACGCATGACAGATGGTGTCGTTCGGCTCTGCGGACGAGTACGGCACACCCCTCGTCGGGCCACTGTGCGGCTGATCGCAGCCGCGTGCGTGTTGTCGCTGACGAGCACGATGGCATTTGCGCAAGGCTCGACGACCGCGACGATTCGCGGCACGGTCCAGGACCCGAGCGGCGGCGTTCTTCCAGGGGCGACCGTCACCGCGATCAACACCGGAACGAAGGGCGTGCAGACCGCAGTCAGCGACGACCGCGGGCAGTATCTGTTCGCCGGCTTGTTTCCCGGCACATACGATTTGAAAGTCGAGCTCTCGGGGTTCAAGACCTACGAGCAGAAGGGCCTGACGCTCAGCCCCAACGACAACCGCGGCATCGACGTCCGTCTGGAGATCGGCTCGCAGACCGAGACGGTCACCGTCACCAGCCAGCTCGAACTGATCCAGACGCAGACCGGCGCGCGTGAAGGCGTGCTGAACGCCAAGCAGATCGACAACCTGTCGATCATCGGCCGGAGCTCGCTGGAGCTGCTGCGCATCCTGCCGGGCGTCGTCGCCGAATTCAACATCGGCGAGTCGGTGAGCTTCGGCGGCGGCGGCAACGCCACCCAGAACTACACCGTCAACGGCATCCGCGCCTCGGGCAATACGGTGTCGCTCGACGGATCGTCGCTCATCGACATCGGCAGCAACAACGGCGTCATGGTCTCGCTGAACAACGACATGGTTCAGGAAGTGAAGGTCCAGAGCTCGAACTTCGCTGCGGAATACGGGACCGGCGGCATGAACGTCAGCGGGGTCACCAAGTCGGGCAGTTCGAAGTTCCACGGGTCGGTCTACGACTACTGGCGCGATCACCGGTTCGCCGCCAACGACCGGTCGAACAGCATTGCCGGCACCCAGAAGCCGAAGAGCACCTATCAGTATCCCGGCGGCAACATCGGCGGCCCGCTGGTGTTCGGCGACAGCTACACGAAGAACCGCGACCGGCTGTTTTTCTTCGCCGCGTACGAGGTCCAGCGCCAGAAGGTCGATTCGGGGTCGCACTTCACCCGCACGTTCAGTCCAGGCGATGCGCAACGGCGACTACAGCGAGCTGCTCGCGAACCGCGGCTCGAACCTGAACAGCATCCCGCAGCTGCGGATTCCGAAGGGGTTCCCGGGCGCGGGCGACCCGGCGCCGAACAACAACCTGGCCCCGTATCTCTCCGCGACCGGCAAGTATTTCGCGAGCCTCTACCCCCAGCCGAACTACAACGACCCGGCCAACCTGTACAACTACGTCTACAGCGAGCTCGAGCCGAACAACCGCTTCGACTTCAAGACGCGGGTCGACTGGAACATCAGCAACAGCACCAAGGCCTACGTCCGGATTGCGCGCGAAGGCGAGACCGCCGAGAGCCCGCGCGGCGTGTGGTGGGCGCCCGAAGACGTGGTCGCCTTGCCGACCCCGAACATCGGCACGAACCGCAGCAAATCGATCGCCGGCAACGTGGTCTCGGTGCTGAACCCGTCGATGACCAACGAGATCGCTGGTCAGCTACACCCGGCTGACGCTCGACAACCGCTTCCAGGATCCGAGCCTGCTGACGCAGGGTGCCGGCGGAATCAACTTCCGCGGCATCTTCACGCCGGCGCAGTCGAGCCCGTATCTTCCGACCGACATCCTCCACGGCTGGGGCAGCAGCGGCCAGGTCGGCAACCTGTGGGCGAAGGCGAACGACATGTACGCCCACAACGATACGCTGCAGTTCAGCGACAAGCTGACCAAGCTGATGGGCGCGCACGGCATGAAGTTCGGCGATCACGGTCGAGCGCGGCCAGAAGCAGCAGAACTTCCAGAACCTCGAGGCCGGCCAGCTGTGGTTCGGCACCGAGAACAACGACGGCACCGGCAACACGGGCGCCGACATGCTGGTGGGACGGGTCGGCCAGTTCAACCAGGGCACGGCCCGCACCGGAAATCCGTCGCCGGGCGCACCGTTCGGCGAGTTCCGCTACTGGAACATCGACGCGTTCGCCCAGGACAGCTGGAAGGTGCGCTCGAATCTGACGCTCGAGTATGGCGTGCGCTTCGGCTACTGGACGAACAACAAGGAGCTCGGCGGCCTGGGCGGCTACTTCACGCCGGACCTCTACGATTCGACCAAGGGGTCGTTCCTCGATCCCGGGACCTTCCAGCGCGTCAACGGCATTTGCTACGTCGAGACCGGCTGCGCGCCGGCCGGCATTCTCGGCGAACCGCGATCCGTTCGCGCTGCCTCGCGTCAACGTCGCCTGGGACATCGACGGCGAAGGCAACAACGTGCTCCGTGGCGGCTACGGCATCTTCTACAACCGCAACATGGGCAACGTCGAATACGACAACTCCCTGCGGCTGGCGCCGAACTCCTACCAGGTCGCCACCGATTTCTGGGCCGGCGGCAACTACGGGAACGGCCTCGGCCTGACCTACGACACGATCAGCGAGGCGACGCTCGCCAATCGCATCGGCAGCCTCGGCCTCAACTCGCTGACGCCGGACTCGTTCACCTTCCCGAAGACCCACAGCTTCAGCCTCTCGTACGCGAAGCGGATCCCGTGGAACCAGGTGGCCGAGGTCAGCTACGTCGGCACCCGCGGGCAGCAATCTGGTCAGCCGCAGCAACGGCAACGTCATGCCCTACGGGGTCCTCAACACCGGCACCTTCAACGGCATCGACCTGTCGAACCCGGTGAACCGGTATGCGGTCGCCACCGAGGCCACCAACCTGTCGCGGTTCCGCCAGTTCAACGCGCTGAGCGCGATGACCCTCTACGATTTCCGCGGCAATTCGGAATACAACTCGATGCAGGTCACGCTGAGCCGGCAGACCGGGCGGCGGCTGCAGTACTTCGTGGCCTATACCCTCGGACGCTCCGAGGGCACGCTCGGCGGCGAGTACTCGCTCATCGACCCCTACGATCCGGATCGCACCAAGGGCGTGCTGGGCGAGGACCGGACGCACATCCTGAACGTGTCGTGGAATGCCTTCCTGCCCGACGCAGCGCGCGGCGCGATGAACAACACGGTCGGCCGCGGGCTGCTGAACGGATGGCAGTTGTCCGGCATCTCATCGCTGGCGAGCGGCATTCCCTGGCGACTGAGCTTCACCGGCGCCGCCGCCGCCGGCCCCACTTCGGCAACCTACTTCGGCACGGCCGACGTGGTCGGGCCGAGCAACAGCGGCGGCAACGGCCTCGCGCCGTCCTACACCTGCAATCCGCGCGCTGAGCGGCAAGAATGCCGGCGAGAAACTTCTCGACATCAACTGCATCTCCGTGCCCGCCTTTCGCCAACAACGGCGACCTCGTGCCGCCCTACAACATACGCACGCCGACGAGAACCAACACCGACATCACCCTGTTCAAGAACTTCGAGATCCGGGGCGATCAGAAGCTTCAGTTCCGCGTCGGGTTCTTCAACGTGTTCAACCAGGCGTTCCCCAACACGTTCATCGGCGGCGACATCAACCTGACGCTCGACACCACCTGCCGGGTCGTCGTGCCAGGCGTGTCGAACGGCGCCGGCGGAACCGTCGATGCCTGCGACGTCACCAAAGGCTTCGACTACACGCCGCAGACCCTTGCGAACTTCGGGAAGATCAACCTCAAGCGCGGCCACCGCGTCATCGAGTTCGTCCTGAAGTACTACTTCTAGGGCCGCCCCTCCCCGCTTCCGCCTAACGGCGGAAGCCACGAGAACGGGGGGATGAGAAGTCGGTGAGACGGGTGGCTTCCGCCGTCAGGCCGGAAGTACTCCGGAAGAACGAGTCAGGGGGAGAGCTCGAGGGCTCTCCCCCTTTTTGTTGGTCCGCACCGCGGCCCCCAGTGGTCGTCAACGAGCGGTACAATAGGGCCTTCGGCCTCGGTCGGCTGACCTCCATCCAATGCGTCGACTTCTGGCGTTCACCGTCGCTGTTCTGCTGGCCGTGGCCCCGGCGCCCGCACAGGCGCAGGCCGCGCCGGACGCCGAACGGCTGTTCGCGCGCGGGCTGGAGCTCCACCAGGCCGGCGACATCCTGGGAGCGATCGACGCCTACCAGGCCGTCCTCGCGATTGCGCCGACGCGCGTGGACGCGCTGTCGAATCTGGGCGCTGCCTACGTTCGGCTCGGTCGGTACGACGAAGCGATCAAGCAGTACGAATTGGCGCTCGGTGCCGACGCCCTCGACAACGCCGTCCGCCTCAACCTCGCGCTGGCCTACTACAAGTCGGCCCGCCCCAACGAAGCGATTCCGCAGCTCAAACGCGTCATCTCGGCCAACCCGGAGGCAAAGAACGCGTATCTGCTGCTCGGCGACTGCTATCTGCAGACGGGACAGGAAAAGGAGCTGGTGTCGCTCCTGAAGCCGCGAGAGCAGATGTTCGGCGGCGACCTGGCCTTCGCCTATCTTCTCGGCACGGCGCTGCTGCGCCTCGACGACGTGGTGGCCGGGCAGGAGTACGTGAACCGCGTCTTCGGCGCGGGCGAATCGGCCGAGGCGCACCTGCTCCTCGGGATCGCGCACTTCGGACAACACGACTATCGCGCCGCGAAGACCGAGCTCGAGGCCGCCTTGAAGCTGAATCCCAGGCTGCCAACCGCGAACGCGGTATACGGCCGCGCGCTGATGCTGCTCGGCGAGCCGGACGCGTCGGAGCGCGCGTATCGGCGTGAGCTCGAGGTCAATCCGAACGACTTCGATGCCAACCTGCAGCTCGGCAACCTGCGCAAGTCGGCGCAGCGATTCGCCGAGGCTTCCACCTATCTCGAGCGCGCCACGCAGATCCGTCCGACCGATCTCGCGGCACGACGGCTGCTCGGCAGTCTGCGGCTGCAGACGGGACAGAACGAGGAGGCGGTGCGACTGCTCGAGTCGGTCGCCAAGGAGGCGCCCGACGTCGTCGAAGTGCACGTCCAACTCGCCACCGCCTACAACCGGCTCAAACGGAAGGAAGACGCGGATCGCGAGCGCGCAATCGTCGATCGCCTGAACGCCGAGATCGCGGCGAAGCAGAAGGGCGGCTGTGACTGGATCCCTTCGACGCCTGATTGTCGGAGCGGCGATCGTCGTCGGCAGCCCCGGCATTCGCCCAGGCCCCAACCTCGAAGACGAAGCCAGCGGCCACTGCGAAACCGCCATCGGCGGAATTCGACAAACTGCTGAAGAGCGCGACCGACGCGCGCGCTGGCGCAGCGGTGGGACGAAGCGATCGGGCTCTACGCCAAAGTGGTCAAGCTGAAGCCCGACTACGTCGAGGGCTACTGGTATCAGGGCACCGCCTACTACACGCAGGACGACTTCCCGCGCTGCAGAGAATCCTTCCGCAAGGTGGTCACGCTCGCGCCGAAGAACGGCGCGGCCTTCGCGTTCCTCGGCCTGTGCGAGTTCGGGGTCAAGGAATACGACCGGGCGCTGCAGCACCTGCTGCAGTCGCGCATTCTCGGCATCGGCGACGTGCCGGATCTCGGCGGGGTCGCCCGGTATCACGCCGCCATCCTCATGAGCCGGACGGAGCAATACGAGCAGGCGCTCGAGACGCTCGGCGAGTTCGCCGGCGAAGGCAACGACAACCCGCGCGTGATCGAGGCGATGGGGATCGCGACGCTCCGCCTGTCGATGCTGCCGACCGAAACCCCGCCGGACCGGCGCGAGATGATCCTGATGGCCGGACGCGCCAGCTACCTGATGGCCACCCGCAACACGGCGGCCGCCGAACGGGCCTTCGATCAGCTGGTCCTCACGCTACCCGGAGACGCCGAACGTCCACTACGCGTACGGCGTCTTCCTGCTCCAGGAAAAGGGGGACAAGGCGATCGAGGAGTTCAAGCGCGAGCTCGACATTCAGCCGAACCATCCGTGGTCGCTGATGCAGATGGCGTTCGAGTACCTCAAGCAGGGCGATGCGACCACGGCGCTGCCGATCGCGAAGCAGGCGGTGGCGGCGGCGCCGAACGCCTTCCCCGCCCGCAAGGCGCTGGGCCAGGCGCTCCTGGACACCGGCGATGTCGGAAGGCGCGATCCGCGAGCTGCAGGCCGGCCTCAAGATGGCGCCGGACAGTCCCGGCCTGCACTTCACCATCGCGCGCGCCTACCAGCGCGCCGGCCGCCTCGACGACGCCGCGCGCGAGCGCGAAGAGTTCACCCGGCTCGATCGGCTCGCCGCACGCAACGGAGCGGCGCGCAGTCGGTAGGCGGGCACATTGAGAAGTAATATGACAACACACACGTATTCTTGCGCTGCGTCGCAGGCGTGATGGTTCTGATGACGTTCGCGCTCCGCGCGAGCCGCAGGAGCCGCAGCGGGCGATCGGCACCGTCAAAGAAGGCGTCACCGCGGTCCTCGTCGATGTCGTCGTGCGCGACCGGCGCGGCCAGCCGATCCAGGATCTGACCCAGGCCGATTTCGAGATCCTGGAAGACGGCGTGCCACAGGCGATTGGCTCGTTCACGCCGATCCTCGAAGGTCTGCTCGGGGGGACGTCCGCGCTCACAGCAAAACCGGCTGCCGCACCCGCCGGCAACGCCGTCCCGCCGGCGGCGCCCTCGATCGCCGCCGGCCCCGCCGTCACCGCCATCGTGTTTCACGGCCTCAGCCTCGAGAGCCGCAAGCGTGCAGTGCAGGCGGCGCAGACCTATCTGGGACGAGAAGGAGGAGATGCCGAACTACATCGGCATCTTCGGCGTCGATCTGTCCCTGGTTCCGCTGGTCCCGTTCACGCGCAACGGCTACGCCGTGCGCCAGGCGCTCAACCGGATGGCTACGGGCAGCAGCGCTGGTTTCAACGCGGCGGAACTGCAGCAGCAGCGGGCCAACGCGGAGTCGGCGGCCGCATCGGCCGCTGCCGCGGCCAGCAGCGCCACCGGCGCGGCCGGCGCTGGAAACAGCGGCAACGTCGGCACCGCGGCCGGCGACGCCAGGCTGGCGCAGATGGAAGCCAGCATCGTTTCCGGCTTCCAGGAGATGGAGCAGAACCAGTCAGGCTACATCGCGACCGACGCCCTCTTGGCCATCGTCAGGTCGCTCGGCCGGCTGCCCGGGCGCAAGAGCGTGGTCCTCTTCTCCGAGGGCTTGTCGATTCCGACTGCGGTCGCCGCGTCTGTTCTCCGGTGTCATCGACGCGGCCAACCGCGCCAACGTCAGCATCTACACCATCGACGCAGTCGGCCTGCGCGCTGAGAGCGAACAGCAGAAGGTCCGCAACATGGTGACCGGGGCCGGCGGCGCCAGCGAGGGCGGCTATTCGGCGGACGGCGGCGGCGGCTCGTACACCAGGACGGTGCTGGAAGCCAACGAGAATGCGCTCAACAGCGATCCCGCGACGCTGCTCAGGCAGCTGGCGATCGAAACCGGCGGCCAGTCGTTCAACAACACCAACAACCTCAAGCCGGCGTTCGAGCGGGTCGACAGCGATCTGCGCAACTACTACATGCTCGGGCTATACCCCGCTCAACACCGCGTTCGACGGCAAGTTCCGAACGATCCAGGTAAAGGTGAAGCGCTCAGGGGTCACGGTGGCGGCACGCAAGGGCTACTTCGCGGTCCGCGATCCCGGGATGTCTCCAGTCAACGCCTCGGAAGCACCGGCGCTCGGCGCCCTGGAACAGAAGCCGGTGCCGAACGCGTTTCCCGTCCGCGCCGGCGCCCTGCTCTTCCCCGAACGCGGCCGTCCCGGTCTGGTGCCGGTGGTGGTCGAAGTCAAGACGGCGCCGCTGACGTTCCAGCCGGACAAGGACGGCAAGAGCTACACCTCGGATTTCACCGTGCTGGTGCGGTTCCTGGATGGCAAGAACCAGGTCGTCCGCAAGCTGAGCGAACACTACGAGATTCGCGGCGACCTCGCCCAGATCGATCGCGCCAAACAGGGCGAGGTCGTGTTCTACCGGGAGTCCGAGCTGCCGGCCGGCCTCTACTCGATGGAAACGGTGGTGCACGACGGGCCGAGCGGCAAGTCCAGCGTGCGCTTTGCCACCGTCGAAGTGGGACGGACCGAGGATAACAAGCTCCGCATGAGCAGCCTGATACTGGTCAGACGCGGAGAGAAGCGTCCCGGAACAGGATCGTCGGGCCGACAATCCGCTGCTCGTCAACGGTGTCGCCCTCTCGCCCAATCTCGGCGACCCCGTCAGCAAGGCGTCCAAAGAAGTCACCTTCTATTTCGCGATGTATCCGGGGAAGGGCGGCAGCGGGCCGGACGTGATCATCGAGCTGGTTCAGAACGGCAAGCCGGTCGTCCAGTTGCCGATGCCGGTCCCGCCAGCCGACGCCAACGGCCGGATCCAGCAGCTCGGACGGCTGCCAATCGATCAACTGGCGCCCGGCACTTACGAGCTCCGCGCCATCGCGAAGCAGGGTGACCAGCAGCTCGCCCGTTCGACGCTGGTGCGAATCGTCGAATGAACTGGCACCAACCACCGAACATGGGCTGACGCCATGACCATCCGCCGTGCCGCCATCGCCGCCGCACTTCTTCTGGCCGGCTCGGCCAGGGTCACGGTGTGGTCTCAGTCGCCAGCGCCTCCCAGGGCCGACCAGGCGTACACGTCCGCGGCAACCGCTATCCTCGTCGATGTCGTGGTGCGCGATCGCCGTGGCCGTCCGGTCACCGATCTCACTGCTGACGATTTCGAGGTCTACGAGGACGGCGTCAATCAGAAGGTCGACACCTTCACCCGCGTGTCGCGCGGCGGCGGCATCGGTGTGGGAGTGGCATGGAAGGCCGGTGCGGCGACCACCTCGGTCATGACGTCACGGCCGGTCCCCGAAGGCCCCGCCGAAACGCGGCAGACCGACGACACGACCGTCGCCCTGGTCTTCGACCATCTCTCCACCGAATCACTGCGGCTGGCGCAGCGCGCCACGCTCGACTACGTCCCGATGACCGGCGACTCCGAAGTGCGGGTCGGCGTCTTCGCCACGGATCCCGGTTTTCGTGTCATCCAGCCCTATACGGTTGACCGTGCCGTGGTCCGCACCGCGGTGGCGAAGGTCACGCCGTCAGGCACGGCCTCCGAAGACAGCAAGGGAGAACGCGCCGAGGAGCTGCAGACGCGCAGACGCGAGCTGGAGACGCAGAACGCGACTGCCATTTCCGCGGCTGGAAGCATCGGCGGCGCCGCCCTGGCACGCAACTCCAGCGAGATCGGCTCCCGCGAGACCGAAGCTGCGGCTGATGCAGACCGAGCTCAACATGCTGCGCTCGTTCGACAACCTCGACCGCGACCACCGCGGCTACAACACGTCCGGCGCCCTGCTCGGCGTCGTCGAATCGCTGTCGCTGCTGCCGGGACGGAAGACCATCGTGTTCTTCTCGGAGGGGCTTCCGGTCTCGCCGGCACTGGCCGCACGCCTCGACGCCGTCATCGAGGCGGCCAATCGCGCGAACGTCACCACCTACGCCATCGACGCTCACGGCCTGCGCACCAGGACGGCCGCCATGACGATGAAGAAGGAGATGGACGGGTTCGTCGAGGATCGCTTCAGCCAGTTGGCGTCGGGATCCGACCGCACCAACCAGCCGCTCACCATGGCGTTCGAGCGAGTCGAAGACACGTTGAACCTCGACTCGCGGACCGGGCTGGCGAAGCTCGCCGAAGACACCGGCGGCTTCCTGGTCGAGAACTCCAACGATCTCGGCGCCGCGTTCAAGCGCATCGACGAAGACAACCAGTTTCACTACCTCCTGACCTATTCCCCTCGCAATGCCGCCTTCGATGGCCGGTTCCGGGCGATTCGGGTCAAGGTGCGCCGGCCCTCCATGCAGGTCTTCGCCAGACGCGGCTATCGCGCGATCCGGGCGACCGGGACATCGGACACGGCCAGCTTCGAGGCCCCCGCCCTCGCGATTCTCGACGGCGGACGGCTGCCGAACGCGTTCCCGGTGCACGCCGGGAGCTTCAGCTTCCCGGACCCGGTACGCCCGGGTCTGACGCCGCTGCTGGTACACGTCCGGACCGATGCGCTTCACTTTGCCGTCGACGACCGGAAATCGACCTACTCCAGTCAGGCCGCAATCGTGGTCCGGGTGCGAACCGGCGCCGGCCACGAGATGCAGAAGCTGAGCCAGCGATACCAGCTGTCTGGAGACGCGCGGGACGTCGAGGCGGCGCGGCAGGGTGACATCATCTTTTACCGCGAGCTCGATCTCGAACCAGGCGTGTACACGATCGAATCGGTCGTCTTCGACGCGGGTGCGCGACGCGGCAGCGCGCGGATCACGACGCTCAACGTTCCCGCCGTCGATCGGGACCGCCCGTCGCTGAGCAGTCTCGTCCTGGTGAATCGGATCGAAGAGACGTCGGACATGCCGCCGGCCTCGTCATCGTCGCGGCCGCCGCTCTTCGTGGGCAGCAGGCTGCTCTATCCGAATCTCGGGGAGCCGGTGAGCAAGGCCGCGGCCGGAGAGCTGCCGTTCTATTTCACGTTGTATGGCAGCGTCCCGGACGCAACGGTCACGGCGGAGCTCTTACGCAACGGCCAACCGCTCGCGGAGGCGGCGGTGCCGCTTGCCGCCGCCACTGGACCACGCATACAGCACATCGGCCGGCTGCCTGTTGCAGGTCTTCCGGTGGGGACCTACGAGCTGCGGATCGCGGTCAGGGCGGCAGGACGAGAACTGACGCGGACGGCGTTCTTCACGCTCGTCGACTGAATCACTCTATTTCCTCCCGTTCACCCAGACATCCACCCACGACTTCAGCGCGGGCCCGACCGAGAAATTGCCGGCGACGATGTCGAGATCGCCGTCGCCATCGATGTCACCGAGGTCGAGCGTGGCGTGACGCGGAAAGCCCATCTCGATCGTGTGGCGCGCAAACACGCCCGGCCGGGTCTGTTCGAGCCAGGCCAGCGCCGGAAGGACCTTCTCGTCGACGTCGGATCCGCCCGCCAGCAGCGCCGTCGCGACGATGTCGAGGTCGCCGTCGCCGTCGATGTCGGCGGCCTGCGCCCGGTGGACGCCGGGCATCTGCGCCAGCGTGTGCTCCACGAACGGAAACCCGCCGGTGTTCTCCAGCCACTGGATGCCGTGGTACGGCTTCACGATCCCGTCATCGAAGGTGTCGCCGTGCGTGAGCAGGACGTCCAGGTCGCCGTCCTTGTCCAGATCGACGAGCTCGAAGCCCGACGAGCCCCAGTTGGGATGCGGGGCGGCGTAGATCGCCTTCTGCTCGAACGAGAACCCACCCGGCCCCTTGTTGACGTAGGCGAGGACGGTCTCCTGCTCCTGCGCGAGCAGCGTGACGAAGTCCATCCTGCCGTCGCGGTTCAGATCGACCGGTACGAGCTGGATGCTGCCCGCGCGCGGATCGATGGTGTGGGTCGTGAAGGACGGCTGGGACGGATTGACGGTGCGGTTCTCGAGAATCGCGACCTGTCCGGTCTTGCGCCACCCGAACGCGGCGACCGCGAGATCGATCTTGCCGTCGCCGTTGAAGTCCGCGGCGTCGACGCTGGCGATCCTGGGCCAGCCATCGAGCCAGAACGCGCCGAACTTCCCTTTCGCCAGGCCCCGCATCCAGATGACCGCCCCTTTCGCGTGATCGGCTGGAAAGAACTCCCCCATCTCGGCGACGAGCAGATCCTGGACGCCGTCCGTGTCGACGTCGGCAACCGTGACGTGCGCGGGGTGCGGGATGCTGGCAATCTCCGTCAGGACGCCCGCCGCCGCGCCCGGAGTGCCGCTGAAGACGACCCCCTGGCGCATGTCGGTGCCCAGCAGCTCGAGCCGCCCGTCTCCGTCGAGATCGATCAGCCGGAGGTGCGAGACCGCGGGAGTGCCGGCCATTCCGGGAAGCGACAGCGCGCGCCGGGTGAACGCGATCGGTGATGGCGCATCCGGGCCGGGCCAGGGCTCGGGTGCGGGCAGGCGGTCCGGCGCCCGCCCGAGATAAAACGGCAGGACCAGCTCCATGTCCGGTGGCAGCTGCACGTTGCGGTTGGCGAGACCCGGCGGACCGATCGGCGGCAGCCGGCCCTCCCGGATGAACATCATCCGCACGAATTCATCGCGCCAGTTATCGCGCGGCAAGATGTCGGGCGGGGGGTAGGCGTGGCACGACCCGCACGTCGTGCGCGCCTGGCGCTCGAGATCCGGGGGCTGCGGTGATGTGCTCTGCGCCCTGCCCGACGCCTGGATCCGATCAGAGGCGAGTCCCGCGCCCAGGATTCCCGCGGCTGCAGATACGGCCCCGATCAGCCAGACAATGGCCCGCCACTCCGTGCGGCGCGGCCGCCGCCCGACGATGGTCATGGGGGGATGGTACCAGTTGCCAGTTGCTAGCGTCCCAGTAGCCGCTCAGAGACTCACCGCCGCGCACTGGGAACTGGAAACTGCCGATGCGCGTCCGTCGCACGACGCGCGCGCCCCCCAACAGGTATACTCCGCCCAATGGCCGCGTCTCGCGAGCTCATCGAGAGCAGCAGTCGCTCCAGCCACCGTGCAACGGGTTCCAGTCCGCCAACGCTGACCGTCGTCATCCCGATCTACAACGAGAGTACGGGCCTCGAGCAGCTGTTCACACGCTTGCGGCCGGTGCTCGACGGGCTGCGGGATGTCGACTCGCAGGTCCTCTACGTCAACGATGGCAGCACGGACGGATCGCTGGAGATCATGCTCGCCCATCATGCCCGCGATCGGCGCTTCGCGGTGATCGATCTGTCGCGGAACTTCGGTCAACAGGCGGCCATTGCCGCGGGTCTGGCGGCATCCGTCGCCGATGCGACCGTGGTCATGGACGGCGACCTCCAGGATCCTCCCGAGCTCATTCCCGAGATGGTCGCCTCCTGGCTGGGGGGAGCGGAGGTGGTCCAGGCGCAGCGGCGGACACGCCAGGAGCGGGGCCTGCGGCGATGGTCGCTGCTCCTCTTCCATCGGATATTCGGATGGCTCGCCGACTTCCCGATTCCGGCGGACGTCGGCGTGTTCGGATTGATGGATCGGAAGGCGCTGGACGAGGTGAACCAGCTGCGCGAGAAGAACCGTTTCCTGCCGGGCCTGCGCTCCTGGGTTGGATTCGATCAGCGCGTCGTCTACTACGACCGTGAGGCCAGGACCTCGGGTCCGCCGAAACAGAGCTTCGGAAGGCTGCTGCACTATGCCTTGAACGGCATCTTCAGCTTCTCGTACAAGCCGCTGCGCCTGATGGTCCTCGCCGGCAGCGTGATCTGCGTGCTGGGGTTCGCCCTGGCGGCGCGGTTCGTCATCCGGCGGCTGCTTGGCGTCGAGCAGGCGCAGATGGGATTCACGACGCTGGTGACGCTCGTGCTCTTCATGGGCGGCGTGCAGCTCGTCTCGATCGGCCTCCTCGGCGAGTACCTGGCACGCATCTACGACGAAGTAAAGGCGCGGCCCCTGTTCATCGTCCGCCGGCGCTTCCCGGAGGGATCCGGGACGTCCGGGCATCCCACGGGCGGCGACCGGTCATCCGAATGACCCGAGCGCCGAACGAAGGCCTGCGAAGGCTGAGGCGTCCGGCCGCCGTGGCGGGCCTGCTCGCTGTCTACTACCTTCTGGCCACGTCCGCGGCATCGCAGAAGAGCATGACGTTCGACGAAATGGCCCACCTCACCGGTGGGTACACCTACTGGGCCGTAGACGACTACCGCCTGCACCCCGAGAACGGCAATCTTCCACAACGGCTGGGGGCTCTGCCGGCAGTCATGAGCGGAGCGCGCTTTCCACGGCTCGATCAGCCGGCCTGGACGAGATCGGATGTCTATGCGATCGGCGATCAATTCCTCTACTCGAGCGGGAACGACGCCGGGACCTTGCTCAGGCGCAGCCGGGCGGTGATGGCGTTGCTCGGCGTGGCCCTGGGCGCTCTGGTTCATGCGTGGACCCGACGTCTCGTCTCGCCCGCAGGCTCATGGGTGAGCCTCGTGCTGTTCGCGTTCTCTCCGACGTTCCTGGCGCACGGGCCCCTCGTCACGTCGGACATGGCGGCGGCGCTGTTCTTCACGGCCGCGGCTGGCGCCATCTGGATCGCCCTGCACCGCATCACACCGGCCACGGTGCTGGGCGCGGCGCTCGTTCTGGCCGCCGCGTTCCTCTCGAAGCTGTCCGCCCCGATTCTGATCGTGGTGGCGATCGTCATGACGATGGTCAAGATGATCGGTGGCCGTCCGCTCGCGATCGGGTTCCGCGGGCGGGTCGTGGAGTACGCGGGCCGCCCGCGACAGCTGCTGATCGTCCTCGGCACGGCAGTGATTGTCGGCCTGGTGACGTGGACGCTCATCTGGGCATCGTTCGGGTTCCGATATGCCGCGTTTGCCGCGGCCGCGACCGGCAAGGATGCCTTCCTCGGCCAGATCTCGGAGCCGCAGGGTGCTGCCGGGTGGCTTTTGTCGACGGCACAGCGTCTCCACCTCTTGCCGGAGGCCTACCTCTACGGCTCGGCGCTCACCGTGCAGTTCGCCGCTCAACGCGCGGCATTCCTCAATGGAGCGTTCAGTACCACCGGGTGGTGGTGGTACTTCCCTTACGCGTTCGCGGTCAAGACCACGATCCCGGCGATGATCGTCGGCCTGCTTGCGCTCGCCGCGCTCGTGCACCGATGGCGAACGGCCGGTGCAGGCGGGACGGAGCTGGAGAGAGTGAGGGCCAGCCTTTACGCCGGCACGCCGTTACTCGCGCTGATCGGGGTTTACGGGGCGTTCGCGCTGACGACCAACCTGAACATCGGCCACCGGCATCTGTTGCCGATCTATCCGGCGCTCTGCATTCTGGCTGGGGGCGCCGCGTTCTGGCTCCAGCCGCTGTGGGACCGGATGCGTACCGCGGAGCCGCAAAGCGCACCAATCCGCCGCAAGCATCGGCCAGGAGCTCCGGCGGGACCAACGACCCGCGGAGGCCGGAACGTCCAGACCGGGCTGAAGGGTCCTTCCTCTATAGCTGTGGGCCTTGTGACACTGGCCGCGCTGGCCTGGCATGTCGCAGAGTCGGTGACGATCCGGCCGGACTACCTCGCGTATTTCAATCAATTGGCCGGCGGGCCGTCGAACGGCTACAAGCACTTGGCCGACAGCTCGCTCGACTGGGGACAGGACCTTCCCGCACTGAAGCGGTGGCTCGACCGCGAGGGGCTGCAGCGAGCGGGGGCCAGCACCGTCTACCTCTCCTACTTCGGCACGGCCCGCCCGGAGTACTACGGAATCAAGGCCATTCCGCTCGCCGGATTCATCGACCGCCGCCCACCGCAGCCCCCTGATCCGCTCGGCGCCGGCGTCTACTGCATAAGCGCCACCGTTCTCGATGTGATCGGCCCATCGTTCTACAAGCCCGCGGACGAGACCAACTATCAGGCGGCGCTCCAGAACCTGGTGGCGTTCGCGCGCGCCTCGGAGAACGAACAGACGTGGGCCGCGCTGCTGCGGCAGACCGGTGAACAGTACTGGCACGATCTGTTCAGGCAGTTCGATCAGCTGCGAACCGGTCGGCTGGTCGCGTTTCTCCGCAACCGACAGCCCGACGCCATGGTCGGCTACTCGATCCTGATCTACCGGGTGACCGATCGCGACGTCGCGCTCGCGGTCAACGGTCCAGCACCGGGCGGGTTCCGGTGACGGGGCATTCGAAACCCGCAAAGCATCATCGCGGCGCCGCGCCGCGAAGCCGGCGCCAAGTCCCACAGGAATCCCGCAGTGCGCCACGGACCAACCCGACGCTCGCCTGGGCGCTTGCCGTGGGAGTGATCGCCATCCTGTGTTACGTGAACGCGGTGGGCAACGAGTTCGTGCTCGACGACACCCGCCTCATCCGCGACAACCTGCGTATCAGAACGCTCGCCAACGTTCCTCACCTCTTCGCGTCCTCATATTGGGAGCTGTCGGGCCCGCAGGCGCTCTACCGGCCGCTGGTGCTCGTCTCGTACGCGGTCAACTACGCGATCCATGGCCTCTCGCCCTCGGGCTACATGGCCGTGAACATCGCCCTGCATGCGGCGGTGTCGCTTCTACTCTTTGCCTTGGTACGGGCAATTGGAGGGTCGGTGTTCGTGGCCGGCGTGGCGGGTATCGCCTTCGCGGTTCACCCGGTGCACACCGAAGCCGTCGCCGGGATCTCTGGACGCCCCGAACTGCTGGCGGCGTTCTTCTATCTGCTCGCGATGCACCTGCACAGACGGGCGGCCGGTGGCAGGGCGAGGGCGGTCTATCGTGCAGGTACGCTCGCCTGTTTCGCGTGCGCGCTGCTGTCCAAGGAAAGCGCGATGACGCTGCTCCTGGTTCTGCCGGTCATGGACGCGCTCTGCCCCGCGGAAGGCGCCGACACACCACGACCCCGGTCACGACTCGTCAACGACTATCTGCCACTCCTGGGCGTGGCAGTTGGCTATCTCCTGGTACGGCGGGCCGTGCTCGGCGGCATCACGATCGCAGAGGGCGCGATCGCTCCGCTCGACAATCCGCTGGTGCCGATCACGACCACTCCGTTCGGAGAGCGCATGGGGGCCACCGCGGTGCAGGCGCTCATGACCGCCTTTGCGGTGATCGCCGAGTACGCACGCCTGCTCGCCTGGCCGGCGCGGCTGTCACCAGACTACGCGTACAACCAGATTCCGTTGGTCACCAGTGCGCTCGATGTCCGATTCCTGGTTGGAGTGGCGCTGTTCATGGGCTGCATCGGCGGAGTGGCCGTGCTGTGGCGCCGGAGCCCACTCGCCGCCTTCGGGTTGGCCTTCCTGGCGCTGACCTTTTCCATCGTGAGCAACTTCGTCATCACGATCGGGACGATCTGCGCCGAGCGCCTGATGTACCTGCCCAGTGCGGGGGCGCTCGTCGCAGCGGCGATGGGTGCGGAGTGGCTGGGCGGGAACCGGCCGGGTCGGCGGCGGATAGTCGTCGGAATGGTTGCGGTCCTGATTCTCCTTGGCGCGGCGCGCACGTGGGCGCGGAATCGTGACTGGCACACCGAGGCCACGCTCTGGTCGGCCGCGGTGACAGCCGCTCCCGACAGCGCCCGGGTGCAGTCGGAATACGCCCGGATTCTCATGGCGCAAGCCGAGAACGCTGCCGAGGCGGGGCGGCCGGGCGATGCGGAGAAGCTCTACTCGCAGTCCCAGTCGCACTTCGAAGCCGCATTGAAGATCTACCCGTCGTATTCGCCGGCCATCGAAGGCCTCGCGATGATCCACTCGCTCCACGACCGGTTCGACGAAGCCATCGTGCTGTACGAGCGGGCGCTGCAGGCCTGGCCGGGGAATTTCGCCGCCCTGACGAACTGGGGATCCGCGTTGTGGGAACGGGCCAGGCGGACAGGTGCCAGGGCGGCGGCACTGCACCAGCAGGGCAGGATCGCCGAAGCCAATGCGCTCGTTCTCGAAGCCGACGCAGGCTCCGGGCAGGCGCTCGACAAGATCGACCGCGCCATCGCGATGATGCCGTCCTACGCGCATGCCCACCTGATTCGCGCGATGATCCTGGAGGTCTACGGCAGCGACCGATCCGGCGCCATCGCGGAGTACGAAGAAGTCCTCCGCCTGGCGCCCAATCATCCACAGCGCGCGCTCGTCGAAAGCGAGCTGCAGCGGCTGAGGACGCAGGGGCCGGGAGCGGATCGCAAGTGATTCCCGCCTTCGCGATTCCCGCTACGGCGGGCAAGCCGAGGAGCCCCCACCTTCGCGGGTCCCGCTCCGGCGGGCAACCCGTCTACTTGCTGGGGATCACCTGCAACATTCACGAGAGCTCCGCCGCGATCATCAGAGACGGCGTGCTCGTCGCGGCGGCCGAGGAAGAGCGGTTCACGCGCCGGAAGCACGACAGCCGGTTCCCCTCGCGGGCCATCGAGTACCTGCCTTCGCGAGGCTGGCATCTCGATCGGCGACGTGTCGCACGCCGGCTTCTACTGGCAGCCGTGGAAGGGAGTCCTGAAGCGGGTGTGGTGGCTCGTGCGGTACTTTCCCGCGTCGCTTCAGACGCTCCGCGGCGGCAAGCGGTGGCGCGGCTCGGTCGTCACGCTCCTGAAGCACCTGGCGGTGCCGGTCAGGCTGTGGCGACAGGGATTCCGCGGCCGGTTCCACTTCGTCGACCACCACCTGTCGCATGCCGCCAGCGCCTTCTTTCCTTCTCCGTTCGACTCAGCGGCTATCCTCACCGCCGATCTGTGCGGAGAGGACTGCACGACGCTGCTCGGGCGCGGCAGCGGCAATCGGATCACCCCGTTGCGGCGTTCCTTTCTGCCGCACTCGCTGGGGATCTTCTACGCAGCGCTGACGCAGTTCCTCGGCTATCGGGCCAACGCCGACGAATACAAGGTCATGGGGCTGGCGGCGTACGGTCAGCCCCGACTCGAGGACACGTTCGGGGGAATGATCCGCGTCGAGAATGGCCGGTTGGCCAGCGACAGCTCGTGGTTCGCCTTTCACGTCGGGTCCGCCAACTGCTATTCCAACCGCTTCGAGACGGAGTTCGGGCCCCCTTGCCCGGACGAGGGCCAGGTCGGCACCGGGCCGTACCGCGACCTCGCGGCGAGCGGTCAGGCGGTCCTCGAAAATCGGCTGCTCGAGATGGCGGCGTGGTGCAGGGCCCAGACCGGTGAAGAGCGGCTCTGCATGGCCGGGGGCGTGGCACTCAACGCCGTGGCCAACGGACGCCTCGTGGATCGTCGGATCTTCAAGGACATCTGGGTTCAACCCGCCGCCAGCGATGCCGGATGCTCACTCGGCATTCCGTTCTATATCTGGCACGAAGTGCTCGGCCGCCCGCGCCGGTTCGTCATGGAGCACGCCTACTGGGGACCGGAATACTCCGAGCTGGAGATGCAGCAGGCCATCGCTCGCGGCGGCCTGGCGTCCAGGCGTGTGGACGACGTCGAGAGGGAGACGGCGAGGCTGCTGGCTGAAGGAGCCGTCGTGGGCTGGTTTCAGGGGCGGATGGAGTGGGGACCGCGGGCGCTGGGCAACCGCAGCATCCTCGCGGATCCCCGCCGTGCGGGCATGAAGGACCTGATCAACAGCAAGGTCAAGTTTCGCGAGCCATACCGTCCGTTCGCGCCATCGGTGCTGCTGGAACACGTCGAGACCTATTTTCAATTCACCGGGGCCTCGCCGTTCATGACGTTCGTGTGCCGGGTTCGAGACGAGAAGCGATCCGAGATCCCGGCGGTGACCCATGTCGACGGGACCGCCCGGATTCAGACCGTCTCACCCGAGCACAACCCCAGATACTGGGGCGTGCTGAATCAGTTCAGGGTGCTCACCGGCGTGCCTGTGGTGCTGAACACCTCGTTCAACGTGAAGGGCGAGCCGATAGTCTGCAGTCCGGACGACGCCGTGCGATGCTTCCTGAACACCGGGCTCGACTACCTGGTTCTGGGCAATCACGTCTGCACCCGGTGATGGTGAGCCTCATCGCACCGTGAGCAGAACCTCCCGCCGCTCGGCATGCCGGCCGTCACTCGCCTCGATTGCGGCCACATACCGGCCCGACTGGGCAGGCATGCGAGCGGTGAGGTCGTAGTCCTCGATTCCGTTGCGCACCCGCGTGGGCGGCGGCACGGCCGCGCTGCCGAGGATCTGGCCTAGTGCATCGGTGAGCGCGTAGCGTACCGCCACGTTCGGCGGGGCGTCATTGGCACGGGCGAGCTGAAAGGCGAGCGCGACCGGCTCGCCTGCGGCAAACACGCGCTGCAGCGTTGGCCGGCCGGCGCTCTTCACGACCACGCCGGTGAGCACCAGCCCCGTCTTGCGGAGATCGGGCACCTCGACGTAGCCGATGACGCTCGCCGCGCGTGTGCGATCCTTGGTCGCGACGGCAGCGCGCACCTCGTAGTTCCCGGGCGGCGGCTTCAAGACGGCCGTCCACTGAAACGCCGCACTGCCGGCAACCGCGGCGAGCGGCACGTCGAGCCGCTGTTTCAGGCGTGCCGACGGGCGTGAACACGCGGTCGAACGAGGCAATCAGCACGTCGAGCTTACCGGCGAGCCGGATGCGACGCTCAGCAGGACGCGAACCTCGACAGAACCGTCTTCCGAGAACTGCGGCACCAGATTCATCTGCAGCGGGAAATCGGCCCTCGGCAGCAGCCCGCCGAGCGCGGCCGCCGTGGCGTTCAGTGCCGGTTTCGTCGTCGCGGTGGTATCCGCGGCGAAATACAGCTTGCGCGCGCGCACCGTCGCATCGTTTCTCTTCACTGCGATCGCGATCTGATGCCGGTGGTCAGCGCCGGAGACCAGCGGATCGCGCGCGATGGCAAGGACGTAGTACGAGCGGCGCTCGTCGAAAATCTCATCGACCCTGTCTGCTGGTGTGTTGGTGTTCAGCACGACGCGGCCGCCGGTGTAGTCGGGAAGCACCGCGAGCGAAGACTGGCGGAACAGATTCGCTGGCCCGTTCCGCGCGCGCCGCTGGCGCATCGCTCTCCGCCGATTCGCCCAGCCCTTCGAGTCCACGCGGATCGACGGCGTGAAACGTGACATTGGCCTGGTCGAGCGCCCGCGACAGCCGTTCTCGAGCCGGATAGATGTATGCGGCGCAGCGACCCGCTGGATCCGTTGATGCGATGGCAATGTCGCTGCCGACGAACAGGACCGACTTATGGCGCATCAGCGGGGTTGAGAGCTCCTTGGCCAGCGCCGTGAGCGCGTCCGGCACGCAGATGCCGCATCTGCATTCGCCGGACAGCTCTTCAGATGCCAACTGGACCCGGTTCAGGGGCTGGCGCGCCTGCGGCGCGCCCCTCGTGGCGGCGGCAGCAGCAAGGCTCGGGTCGGGCGGAGGTTCCTCGAGCGCGCCGCCGAGGGCCTGGGCAACGGCGGCGTGGAGTCGTGCGCGGTCGCCCGTGATGCCTTGCGAGTACCTGAGCAATCCCGCAGCCGTGAACACGACGGCGCCAAGATCCGCCGGCCCGAGGCGTTCGATCGCGGCGTTCGCGACGGCGCGCGCCGTCTGCATCGGCCGGCCGCCTGGCGTCGAGCGGTCCAGGACGATGACGACGAGGCGGCCCTCCGGCGGCAGCTGGTTGGTCTGGACGTCTGGCGCCACGAGGGCCGCCGTCGTGCTCGCGACTGGGGTGTCGCCGGGCAGCGTCACGCCGCGAACGCCGCCAGCGGGCGCGGCTTGCCGTCGACGAGTACTCGAAGTCCGCCGCCGTGAGGCCCGCGACCGGATGGCGGTCCTTGTCGAGCACTGTGACGGTGAACTGCACGACCTCGACGCCACCGCGAAAACGCGGGATGTCCTGGTGCGACGCCGTGGCTATCGCCGCGGCCAGCAAGACGAGAGCGACGATTCCGCCCATGTCGTGCGGATGATATACGTCGTCGAAAACGCCCTTCAAGCGCGACGTGCCGGCGCGACCCGACTACATCGGCAGCCGGTGGGGACCGAGTGCGCTCTTGGCGACTGGGCCGAGTGGAAGCCGACCCGGTCAGCAATGCGCTCTATACTGAGCCGCACACCATGGCGCAACGGTTCGGGTCGGCTCGGCTGCCGGGCGCATTGTTCGAAGGGGAGTTGAGTCGTAGAGAGTCGACCACCGCCGCTGCGGTGATCGGGCGTGTCGTCACCGGCGATCGCGAGCTCGAAGACTACCGGCCGCTGCCGCACAATCTCGAATGGCGCCTGTCGGCGCTCCATTGGATCCGCACCGGCGTCACACCGTTCATCACGAACGATGTCCCGTATCTCGCGAACAACAACGGCCGTGCGTCGGGCGACGCCGCGGCCGTGCTCTTCGCGAATTGCCTCGACGCACCTTCTGACCAGCCAATTCACGTGCTGGAGGTCGGCGCCGGCAGCGCACTGTTCGCCCGGTACTTTCTCGACGAGTTCCAGGCACTCTGTCAGCGCCACGGCCGCGACTTCTACGACCGGCTCGCGATGCACGTCACCGACGGCTCCCCGAGCAGCGTCACGCGGTGGTCGGAAGCCGGGATGTTTGCCGACCACTCGGCGCACGTCACCACGGCTGTCTGCGACGCGGCAGACGCCAGACGCTGCCGCCGCCGGACCGCTGCGCGCGGTGTTCGCCAACTACGTGCTCGACTCGCTGCCGGCCGCGGTGCTGCGGTGGAGCGTCGGCGGCTGGCAGCAGTTGTGTGCGCGGGCGTCGATTCGTGGCGACGCCACACTGCCTCGCTCGTTGGCCGGTCGAGACGCCGAGTGGCTGCGCAAGACCGCTGGCGCCAGCCACCCCGACGAGCTCGCGGAGCTCTTGCCGCTCCTGCCGATCCTCGAGTCCGAGCTGGCCTTTCTCCCGATCGACGGCAACGGGCCGCCAGACTTCGAACGCCATCTCGGCACGGGGACCGGGCAGGCCACCAGCACGGTGACTTATCCCTACGGGGCGCTGCGGTGTCTCGATGCGCTCCTCCCGCAGCTCCATCCCGACGGCTTCGTCCTGGTTCGCGACTATTCAGCCGGGAGCGCAGAGCCCCGATTCGTCGGCGCGCAGCGGTTCGGCGACGCGACCGCGATGCCACTCAACTTCACCCTGATCGAACGTCACCTGCAGAAGGTCGGCGTCGACGTCGTGCGCCCGGCCGACGAAGGCCTCATGCACACGCGCCTCCTGACCCGGGCGCCGATCCCCGGCACCCGACACGCGTTCCTCGAGCGCTTCAGCGCCGGCGGCGCGCCGCCCGATGCATGGACGCTAGGGACGATGGCGCGCGAACGGGTGGATCAGGGGCTGCACCGCGAAGCCCTCGACATCTACCGGCAGGCGATTGCCGACGATCCGCGCGACTGGCAGCTCATCGCCGCCGCCGCGCAATTCACGGCGGCCACGCTGGGCGACCCGGAGGCGGGCCTGGAGCTGGCGTGCACGGCTCTTCGGCTCAATCCCTGGTACAGCCCCTTTCTGTGGAACGTCGTCGGCGAGTGCCTGACGGCATTGGGCCGCCACGACGAGGCGCACGACTGCCACATCGAAGCCGCACGCGTGCACCCTGGCGATGCAGAGACGCACCTCAATCTCGCCAGGTCGTGGGTCACGCTCGGCGACGGGGCGCGCAGCCTGGAGGCAGTCGCGCACGGTCTTGCGGCCGATGTCGACGCGATGCACCGTCACGCCCTGCTCGCCGTGCAGCAGGCCGCCATCGAGCAGCTCTCTCGTGGCGGAACCGCGCGTCGAGAGGCGGCGCTCCGGCGACAGACCCGGGCCGCGGCACTGGCGTCAACACCGGTGGCGGCACACTCAGAGACGACATGATCGCAGGTCGGCTACGAAGGAGAGGCGTCCGATGGAATCGCTCAGACTGGATGGAACCACAATTCGCGGCCTGGTGAAGGGCCGCCCGGTCAACTGTATCGTCCGCAGCGTTCCCGACGGGCTCGTGCTGCCGCCCGGGCAGTATGTGCTGCGCGTTGGGGAGAACAACCCGATCTACGGCTTGTTCCTTTCCGTCGAAGCCGCGGGCGCGCCGGGAGCGGCTGCGTCGGCGTTGAAATGGACGCCAGACACGGCTCCGGCGGCATTGAAACACTCGCCCGCCGCGGTTGCGACCCTGGTGCCGACGACGAAACCGGCATACAGCGCGATCCTCAAGGAGGTCCCGGGGCAAGCTGGCCGCCACGGCGCTCAAGGACGTTCCGGCGGCCAAGTTCGACGCGCCGGCGGCCAAGTTCGACGCACCAGCGGCCAAGTTCGACGCACCAGCGAGCAGAGCCGGCGCACCAGCGAGCAAAGTCGACGCACCAGCGACCAAGGCCGTCGACGCACCGGCGATCAAATACGTCCCCGGGCAGGGCATGGTCGCGCGCGTCATCATCGCCATTCGGCCGATCGGGCAGAACTGCCTGGTCGCGCAGGCGGGCTTCAGCGACCTCCTGGATGTCGTCCAGCAGGCCGGGGGTGTCGGCCTGATCGTCGCGTAGCAGGCCGACGCGACAAGGGAGAAGGCAGAAGGGAGAAGGGAGAACTCACGGATTTACGGCTGACACAGCTTCTCCCTTCTCCCTTCTCCCTTATCCCTTCTCCCTTGACCTGTCGGCGTCCCGGCTCGCGCCGACCAGTCGTCGCGTAGTCGCCAGTCCAGCGAAGGTACTGGAGGAGGACCGGCGTCAGCGTGTCGCCGGCACCTTGCAGGCTCCACGCCGCGAGCGCGCTGGCTTCCACCAGATGCTCGAGCTCTCGACGCGTGTAGCGGTTCTCTGCCAGCCACCGGTCGACCGCTGCGGCATCGGACAGCCCGTGCCGGCGGCACAGCGTTGAGGCCTGCTCGACGAGCATCACCGCTTCGCTGGTCCGTCCGGCTCGTTCGGCGTCCTGCCGGGCGAGCTGCCAGCCAAGGGCACCAGCCACCGCGCGGTCCCAGGCCGCGCGGTCGCGCGCCAGGGTCTCGAGGACCAGCCTGTCGTCTGGCGGCAGGCCAGTCTCCGCCGCACTCACCTTCAGCTGTTGCCACCAGAGCGTCTCCTCGAACACGAAGTCGACCGGTGTGGCCGGCCGCCCCGAGTCGAGACACACCCGCATCTCCTGGAGCATCGCCGCCGCGTCGTCGCGTTTCTGATTGACCGCGCCCGATCTGAGCCACCGTCCGAAGTCGTCGAGGATGGCCGCGGCGGCCCCTTCCTCCCGGGCCAATTCGAGAATGCGCGCGTACGAGCGCTCGGCGTAGAACAGCCCTTTGCCAAGGCGCCCGAGTGTCGACGCCGTCGGGTCGTCGATCACTCCCGTGCTCACCGCCAGGGCGAGTGTGGCGCGAATGTTCACCATGGCGTCCGACCCGGCACGGTAGCCGGTGTCGGCAGGCCCGTGCGCCACGGCCACTTCGTCGTCGTCTTCGAGGATGCCGTCGCGGTAGGCCTCGAAGATGGCCCCAACCCCAATCATGCCGAAGGGCGCGAGCTCCGCGGCACGAAGCGCGCCCATGCTGGCGCTGCCGAAGACGTGAATGCCCTGGCTCAGCGCCCAGAGAATCTCCTTGTGCCACACCGCGGGTACGCGCTCGAAGTAGCCGTCGATGAGGCCGATCGCCAGGGGCCGCGACAGCGCGGCGCGGTAGACGTCGCCTTGGGCGGCCGGCGGCAGACACTCGGCGCACGAGGATGCCTTGCACGTCTCCGGCGGAGATCGATGGGCCAGCAAAGATCACCGCGCTCATCGCTCCGCCTCCGGGGCCCGCCGCGCGCCATGGCGGGCGGCCTGATCGTGGAGTCCTGGAACGACTACTCGCACCACCGGAATCGCAAACTCTGGCCGAGTCAGATCGATCACCACGACCTGCCCGCAGCCGATCCGCGCCACGGCGTCGAGCTCGAGAGAGACATCCTCCTCGAAGGTTTCGAGCTCGAAGCTTGGTGAGGCTGCGAACGACGCCGTTCCCGGCCTCATCGCCTGTTCGCGCCAGACCCGCACATTGGTGTCGTCGCGCCACGTCGAATAACCCGAGCGCAGCAGGTCGTCGCGCGAGCCGGCAATGATGGTCAGACGGCTCTGCGCGGCCTCGGTGAGTGCGCGGAGGAGCGCAACGTGCCGCGATGGATGACAGCCGAATCCTGAAGCGCACGACAACAGCCGGTGCGGGTCGTCTTCACGCTCGGCAATCAGGCACTGGAAGACCGGCAGTCCAACCCGGCTGGTCAGATCCCAGATCGCGGCCGCGATCCCGCTCTCGCGAAACCGTTCGAGCAGCGCGATGCAATCGGGATGATCCACCGTGGCGGTGTCCACCTGACGCGACTGCTGTTGTTCGATGGACATCGCCAGGAACTGCGCCGTGGCGTCACGCTCGATCACCTCGCACAGCGCATGGCTCACCGCCTCGAGCAGATGATTGCCAGACGCCAATCCGGTGCTCGAGGCCGCGAACCCGATGAGATCCCAGCGCATGCGTGTGGTGTAGGCGGTGTGGACCAGCTGAAACGGGACGTAGACCTGCTCATCACGAATCCAGTCGTGACCGGCCATCCAGAGCATCGGCAAGCTCGGACGAAAGTGATGGTCGTCGGACAGCGGCAGGCGGAGCGGGTCGGCGACGAGGTGCTCGGCCCGCAGCTCGTCGTAGCTCGCCAGGCGCAGCGGACCACTCACATGCTCGGCGTGGAAGCCCTCGATCGACTCCATCGCGGCCGAGACCTTCGCCGCATCGAGATCGAGCCCCTTTCCTTGCGACACGGACAGCGAACGCGAGTTCGGCCGCACGGACATCACGACCGGAATGCCAATCGTGTCGAGCCCGGTCACATTCGCCAGGCGGGTGATGCCCATCCGCGGCAGGAGCGGCTTGAGGCGCGCCAGCGTTTCGGCGGGCGGCACCGTGCGATGCGTGCCCGAGGTGTGGCCCTTGCGCGCGGCTCCTCGCGCCAGCACCGAATTGCAGACCGCCCCATCCTCACCGCTAGCCATGTGAGCACGAGTCTACACGCGGCATTTGCGCAGATTGGTCGCCACCTCGCCGGGACGGGCCAGCCGCCGCAAACCGGCGCCGCCCGTTGCCGTCAGTCCGCCTTGGCCCGCATCATGCAGCCATCGGGCTTCCGGTGGAGGGGCGATGGAGGACACGCGTTTCGGGGGCTTGTCGACGGAAGAGCTCGCGGGACATCTGGTATGCACTGGGCGGTGCCTGGCGGACTCCAAGGAAGACGCCGGCGCAACGCGAAAACCGGGGAGCTCCCGTTCAGCGATCGACCAGAGTGAAGGCGGCCTCGCCAACGGTCTCCCGCCCACCTTGCTCCACCGTCAGGCGCAGTGTGTATCGGCCGGCTGACAGCCTCTCGACCGGCAGCTGAATCAATTGCCGGATTTGTCCTGACTTATCGGCAGGTGGCAGGGGCAATGGCACGCATCACAGCGCCTGCCCGTCGCTGATCACCTGCAGACTGGCAACCGGCGCCGGCCCCGGTGTCACTACGGCTGTAACCATCACCCCGACTGCGCGATCCCGCGTGCGCCGCAGCGGCTCGCCGAGATTCGGGTAGACGAGAACGTCGCCGACGTCGAGCGGATGCAGGCGACCGCGCCAGGGCGGCGAGAGCTGGTCCTTCATAGGCCAGCAGCGGCAGCGACGACGAACCGGGGACGGCCAGGTATCCGGTGCGCGCGCGCACGGTCACTTTTCGATCGGGAACGGACACGGCGATGGTCCGCCACTTCCCGTCGAAGTTGGGATTCGACGGCGTGTAGGTCGGCAGGTATGCCGCCTCCGTTTAGTATTCTAGTCGTCCTGAACCGCCGCGACGCCGGTTTCGCTCGGCCGCCGCGCTTGACCCGACCGCGCCATCCAATGAGTGCATCCCTCTTCGCATCCCGCCGATCTCGCCGCAGGTTCCTGCACCTGCTCGGTATGGCGGGTCTGTCGACCCTGGCCCCGCCCCGCACGGCACATGCCCAGCGTGCGCCGTTGTTCGAGGAGATCGCGGCCTCGGCGAGTGGTCTGACCTGGAAGCACGACAACGCCATGTCGGCGAATCGCTACCTGCCGGAAACGATGGGCCCTGGCGTCGCGTTCCTCGACTTCGACAACGACGGCTGGATGGACATCTTCATGGTCAACAGCGGCACCACGGATTTCTACACGCCGTCCGCACCGCTGAAGAACGCGCTCTACAAGAACAACCGCGACGGCACCTTCACCGACGTCACCGACAAGGCGGGCGTCGCCGGCGGCAAAGAGTTCGGGATGGGATGCGCCGTCGCCGACTACGACAACGACGGCCATCAGGACATCCTGGTCACCGCGTACGGCCGCTGCACGCTCTACCACAACAACGGCAACGGCACGTTCACCGATGTCACCGACAAGGCCGGTCTCGCCGCGCCGGGCTGGACCACGAGCGCGGTGTGGTTCGACTACGACAACGACGGCAAGCTCGATCTCTTCCTCTGCAGCTTCGTACAGTTCTCCGCGAAGAGCGACGTGTTCTGCGGCGACAACAAGCTGGGCAAGCGCTTCTACTGCATCCCACGCGTCTTCAAGCCGACCCCGAGCCTGCTGTTCCACAACAACGGCGACGGCACCTTCACCAACGTCACCGCCGGCACCGACATCCAGAAAGCGATGGGCAAAGCACTGGGGGTGGTCGCCACCGACATCAACGGCGACGGCCTGATGGACCTGTTCGTGGCCAACGACACCGTGCAGAACTTTCTCTTCATGAACCGCGGCAAAGGCCGGTGGGACGAGATCGGGCTGGCGGCGGAAGTCGGATTCAGCGCCAACGGCACGCCCCGCTCAGGCATGGGCGTCGACGCCGCCGACATCAACGGCGACGGCCGCCAGGACCTGTTCGTCGCCAACGTCGATCAGGAGATGTTCTCGCTCTACCGCAACGACGGCAACGAGCTGTTCTCGGACGTGGCCACGTTCCACGGCGTGGCCCAGGCGACCCGGCTGCTGAGCGGCTGGGGACTGAAGTTCTTCGACTACGACAACGACGGACTGGTCGATCTGATCCTCGCCAACGGCCACCCCGACGACATGATCGAGAGCTACTCGCAGCAGGTCCGCTACAAGGAACCGCTGGTGCTGTTCCGGAACGACGGGAAGAAGCTGACCAACGTCACCGCCGAGGCCGGCCCGGCGTTTCAGAAGGCCTACCCGGCGCGCGGCCTGGCGGTCGGCGACTACGACAACGACGGCCGTCTCGACGTGCTGATCGGCAACAACGGCGAGGCGCCGGCGCTGCTCCGGAACCGGGCCGAGGGGAATCACTGGGTCGGCGTGAAGCTGCAGGGCACGTCGTGCAATCGGGACGCGATCGGCGCCACCATCAGCTGGTCGTACGGCGACGTCCTGCGCAGCCGCTACAAGACCAGCGGCGGCAGCTACCTTTCCTCGCACGACGTCCGCGAGGTGCTCGGGCTCGGCGGCGCGACCCGGATCAACTTCATCGAGATCAAGTGGCCGCAGCCGAGCGGCCGCGTCGAGCGCTTCACCGACGTGCCGATCGATCGCTACGTCACCGTGGTCGAGGGCAAGGGACGAGTCGAGTAGCTTGCCGACGCGGCGCGCACTGCTTCGCGCTCTGCCGCTCCTGCCGCTGACGCCCGCGGTTGGTTCGGCGTCATCAGCGCAGCGGCTCGAGACGTTCCAGACGGGATGGAACCACCCCTGGATCGGCTACGGTCACGACTTCGGCCGGGCCTGGGGCCACGACGGCCTGTCTACCAGCGGCTGGACCTGTGAAACCGGGCCTGGCACGCGGGGTTTCACGGAGTCGACAGTCCTCGTGAATGCCGAATCGGGTCGCGGCGCGCTGCGGATCGAGGCGGATCTCGCCGCCGGAGATCCGGATCGATCCCGTGGCGCCATTTCCTTGAGCCTCGTCGATCACTGGCCGTTCGCCTGCCCGCAGCCCGGCGCGGACCGGGCCCTCAATCTGGATGGGATCCTGATCCGGCTGCGCATCCGGCTCCCTGCAGGGAGCGCGGGCAGACCGCAGACGCCGAACTGGCTGCAGGTCTTCCTGAAGACACGATTGAGCGCGGAACAATGGCCCTCGATGTACGCCGCGCCGGTGACAATCAGCCCCTCCTTGGAAGGGCGCTCGGTCGAGATCGTCATCCCGGCTGACATTCGCCAGGCAGCCCATGTCGACGCCGGCTTCAACCCTCGGAAGGTCGGCCTGATCGGGCTGGCGATGGGGATGGAGTCGGGGGCGATCGCCGCGCCGGTCTGGATCGACGAGATCGCCGTCGAAACATCTCCGCCACTCGCCTTCGACTTCGTGCAGACGGAGATCGGCGCGCAGTTCGGCTTCGTGCGGGAACTGGCGCGGGGCGACTGGTCGCTGGCGCGCTTTTTCATCTTCGGTGATGGCCGGGCCGCGCCGTCGTTCGATCGCGGCGGACGTGTGCTTGGACTCGACGAGGCGTTCTATCGGGACTTCGATGTGCTGGTCGAGACGGCGGCGAGACAGCGCGTCCTGCTCATCCCGGTGCTGCTGGACTTCGGCTGGTGCGCACATCCGCGGATCGTCAGCGGGGTGCAGCTCGGTGGACACGCCGATGTGATCCGCGACCCCGCGAAGCGGGAGAGCTTTCTCGAGCGCGCGCTCAGGCCGCTGCTCGAGCGCTACGCCAATCATCCGGCTATCTACGCCTGGGACATCTGCAACGAGCCCGAATGGATCGTCGCCGATCTCCTCGAGGCGCTCCGTGGCGATCACGATGTCGTGACCGTCGACGAGATGCGCGCATTCGTCCGCGGCTGCGCCGAGTCCATCCATCGCATGACCCGGACTCATCTCGTGACGCTGGGCAGCGCCAGGCGGAAATGGGTGAAGCTCTGGACCCGGTGCGATCTCGACCTGTACCAGTTCCACTGGTACAACCAGTTCCGCCCTGAAGAACCGTTCCCCTGGCGATCGTACGACGAGCTCGGTCTCGACAAGCCGTGCTTCATCGGGGAAGTGCCCACCCGGGGCACACGGGTGACGCGCGAGCAGTTCGTGCAGGCCGCCGAGCGGGGCGGGTACAGCGGAGTGCTGTTCTGGAGCTACGGCGCCGGCGATGGCGCGTCGAACATCTGTTCACTCAGCAACGTCCGCGCCCGCTGAGCCCCGCGCCTGGCCCGACGGCAAGACCCATCGCTGCCGACTGTTAGAATCGATCCGCACCATGCGATTCCGACCTCCGCGTGCTCCCCTTCCGCGCCGTATGAGCAATGGCGCCTGATTCCGGATCGCCGCGGGCCGGCTTCCCCACTTTCGCCGGTCTCTTCCTCATCACCCTCGCGACCCTCACCTACCAGCTGCTGTTGACGCGCATCTTCAGCGTCACCATGTACTACCACTTCGCCTTCGTCGCGATTTCCGTGACGATGTTCGGGATGGCGGTAGGGGCGTTGATCGTCTACCTGCGGCCGCGAAGCTTCGACCTGCCGCGGCTCGACCGACAGCTGTCGCGGGCGGCGCTGACGTTCGCCGTGACCATCGTCGCCAGTTTCCTGGCGCACGTGTGGCTGCCGTTTCGCCCCGAGCTCTCGCTCGCGGGCATCGCCAGCGTGGTCCTGACCTACGCGATTCTGTCGGTGCCGTTCACTTGCAGCGGGGTCGTGGTGGCGCTCGCCCTGACCCGGTTCCCGGCGCAGGTCAGCGCCCTCTATGCGGTCGATCTGGCCGGCGCCGCGGCCGGCTGCGCGCTCCTCGCGCCCCTGCTGCGCCTGACCGATGGCCCGACCGCGATCGTCGCGACCGCGGCGATTGCCGCCGTCGGCGCGACGCTGTTCGCCTATACGACTCACACCGGGCTGAGGGGCCTGTGCGTTGGACTCGCCACGGCGCTGGCTCTTTTCACCGGCGGCCACACGTATGCGGTTCACCAGGACTCGGCCTGGCTGCGGCTGATGTGGGTGAAGGGGCGCTACGAGGCGCCGCCGATCGTGGAGCGCTGGAACCCGTTCTCGCGGATCCGCGTCATCGGGGATCCGGCACGGACCATCAAGCCGTCCGGCTGGGGGTTCAGCACCACCTTGCCGGCCGCCATGACCGCGCGCGAGCTCCACCTCGACATCGATTCGTACGCCGGAACGGAGCTCACCGCGTTCAATGGCGATACGTCTTCGGTCGGCCACCTGAAGTACGACGTCACCAACATCGTGCACTATCTCCGGCCATCGTCTGATGTCGTCGTGGTCGGCACCGGCGGCGGACGCGACATCCTCTCGGCGCTGGTCTTCAACCAGCGTCACGTCACCGGCGTCGAAATCAATCCGAGCATTCTCGAGCTGGTCAACGGCCGGTTCGGAGATTTCACCGGTCATCTCGATCGCGACCCGCGCGTGCGCTTCGTCAACGACGAGGCGCGCAGTTACCTGGCCCGCATGACGGAGCGCGCCGACATCATCCAGATCTCGCTGATCGACACCTGGGCGGCGACGGCCAGCGGCGCGTTCGTGCTGACCGAGAGCTCGCTCTACACCCTCGAGGCCTGGACCCGGTTCCTGGATCGCCTGTCCCCGCGCGGGGTACTGTCGGTCTCGCGCTGGTATTACGCGGATCGGCCCGGAGAGGTCTACCGCAGCGCGGTGCTGGCAATGACGGCGCTGCAGCGACTCGGCGCGACGCGCCCGCAGGATCACTTCGCGATCGTTCGGGCAAGGCCGGCGGCCGCGGCCGACGCACCGGACGGCATCGGCACGATCCTGGTGTCGCGCGATCCGCTCACGCCCTCCGATCTCGACACGCTCGAATCGGTCGCGGCGCGGCTGAAGTTCGACATCGTCCAGAGCCCGCGCACGTCGATCGACGACACGTTCGCGGCCATCGCCAGCGCCGACCGCCTGCCGACCCTGCTCGAGGCCTATCCGCTCGACATCAGCGCGCCGACCGACGACAGCCCCTTCTTCTTCCACATGCTCCGCCTGCGGGACGTCTTCGACGTCACACGCTGGCAGGATCAGGGCATCGTCTCGTTCAACATGAAAGCGGTCGGCGTGCTCGGCGTACTGCTGGCGACGGTGCTGCTGATGACCACCGCCTGCATCGTCTTTCCACTGCTGTTGACGCGCCGCAGCGCGACGCTCGACGGCGCCGGGCCCTACCTGGTGTATTTCGCCGCGATCGGGCTCGGCTTCATGCTGATCGAGATCTCGCAGCTGCAGCGGCTGACGATCTTTCTCGGTCATCCGGCGTACAGCCTGTCGGTCGTGCTGTTCTCGTTGCTGGTATCGAGCGGCATCGGCAGCCTGTCCACCGCGCGTGTGACGGATCCGCTGGCGTCGATCAGGCGGCGCCTGGTGTTGACGATCGCGACACTCATCGCCTTCGGGCTCCTGACACCGCTCGTCGCCCACCGGTTCGAGTCATCGTCCACACCGGTACGGATCGCGCTGGCGATCGCGCTGCTGTGTCCGGTGGGATTCTGCATGGGCATGGCGTTCCCCCTGGGCATGCGCCTCGCGCTCAGGCGCGCGCCGCTGCTCGCGCCGTGGTTCTGGGGCGTCAACGGCGCCGCGTCGGTGTGTGCATCGGTGCTCGCGGTGGTGATCGCGATCGGCGCGGGGATCTCGGCGGCGTTCTGGACCGGAACTGCTTGCTATCTGGTGGCGCTCGGCACGGTGACGGTGTCAAATCCCAAGCTCCAAGCTCCAAATCCCAACCACTCCCAACTTCCAACTACCAAATGAACAGCCAAATCCCAATCCCCAACGGGAACCACGAGGGACGCGCCTGGGATTGGGATTTGGGACATTTGGGACATTTGGGATTTGGGACATTTGGGATTTCGGCTTGGGATTTGGTGTTTGGGAGTGGTTGGGATTTGGAGCTTGGAGCTTGGGATTTGACGCCCTTCACCCTGTGCTAACGTCGTGAGAATGCTCAGGAAGAAACGCTCCCGCTACGCCTCGTCCGAAAAGCTGTTCGCCGCAGCGTCGAAAATTCTGCCGGGAGGCGTCGACAGCCCGGTGCGCGCCTTCAAGGCGGTCGGGGCGACGCCGCTGTTCATCGAGCGCGGCCGGGGCGCCTACATCGAGGATGCCGACGGGCACACCTACATCGACTACGTGATGTCGTGGGGCCCGCTCATTCATGGCCACGCGCCGAAAGCGCTCGTGAAGGCGCTCGCGGCGGCGGCGGCGCGCGGGACCAGCTTCGGCGCACCCACGGAGCTCGAAACCCGGCTGGCACGGCAGGTCTCGGAGCTGGTGCCGTCGATGGAACGGGTACGGTTCGTCAGTTCAGGGACCGAGGCGACGATGAGCGCGGCGCGGGTGGCGCGAGCGTTCACCAAGCGGGACAAGATCGTGAAGTTCGAGGGCTGCTACCACGGTCATGCCGACGCGTTCCTGGTCCAGGCCGGTTCCGGCGCGATGACGCTCGGCGTGCCAACCAGTCCTGGTGTGGCCGCGAACGCCGCGCGCGACACGCTGGTGGCGCGCTACAACGACCTCGACTCGGTCGAGCGGGTCTTCGATCAGCACCACCAGGAGATCGCCGCGGTGATCGTCGAACCGATCGCCGGCAACATGGGGGTGGTCCCGCCGCGCGACGGATTCCTCGATGGCCTGCGGCGCATCTGCACCCGCGAGCGCAGCCTGCTGATCTTCGACGAGGTGATCTCCGGCTTTCGGGCCAGCGCCGGAGGGGCCCAGCAGTTGTTCGGCGTGGTCCCGGATCTGACGTGTCTCGGCAAGATCATCGGCGGCGGGTTGCCGGTCGGCGCGTATGGGGGAAGAGCGGATGTGATGGGGCTGCTGGCGCCGGCAGGGCCGGTGTATCAGGCGGGCACGCTGTCGGGCAATCCCCTGGCGATGACCGCCGGCCTCTGGTGCCTGAGCGAGCTGTCGGGCCGCTTGTATCGCCATCTCGCGAAGCTTGGCGCGCGGCTGGCCACCGGTCTCGCCGCCGCGGCGCGCGAGGCGGAGGTGCCGATGCAGGTCAATGCCTTCGGTTCGCTGGTGACGCCCTTCTTCACGTCGCAGCCGGTCCGCGACTACCAGTCGGCCGCGGCGTCCGACACCCACGGGTACGGCGCGTTCTTCCGCGGCATGCTCGCGCGCGGCATCTATCCGCCCCCGTCGCAGTTCGAGGCCTGGTTCCTGTCAGGGGCGCACACCGAGAGCGACGTCGACAAGACGATCAAAGCCGCGAGAGCGACCTTCGCTGAATTGCGCGCCTGATCAAACGAAGACAGGCCGGACGCGACTATCGCGCCGGCCTGCCATTGTGCTGTTCGGACCGCGACCGCGATCCAAAGGTCTAGCGACTGGCCGCCGTGATGTTCGGCGGAGTGTCCATCCGAACCCTCAACAGCGTGCCCGCCGGCAAGGTCACGTCCTTGCCTTCGGTCGCGGCGATGGTGCCGCCGCCGCCAATCAACACGCCGAGCAGCGCGCCTTTCACGCCACCGATGATGCCGCCGATGATCGCGCCGACCGCCGAGCCCGCCCCGATCCGGCCCGCCTCTCCGCGGATCCCTTCGCTCTCGAGCGCCTGCGTGACGGTGCCGCGCATCGGGTAGCTGCGGCCGTTGACGGTGACCTGGTCGAAGGCAACGGTGAGGCTGCCCTTGCGGTCGGTCCGCGACGCCCTGCTCACCGAGCTGACCACGCCGCGCATCATCGAGCCGGCGGGAATCAGCACATTGTTGCCCTGGTAGAGGTCTACCGCAGTCGTGGTTTCGAAGCGATCCTCCACCTGCGCGTTGTCGGAGCTCAGTTGGTTCTGGAGCCGGACGTCGATTTCCTGGCCGACGGGAATCGAGCTGCGCCCGGATGAGCTCGACGGACGGGGATCATCGGACGTGGGCGGACGCCGATCGTCGGACTTCCCGCTGCCGGAGCCGCTGCCAGTGCCAGTGCCGCCCCCGACACCGCTCGAGGTCCCGCCGCTGACGCCGCCGGCGACGCCGCGATCGTCCTGACGTCCCCACGGCGCATTGCCCGAAGATCCCCCGTCGCCACGGGTGCGCGAGCGGAATGCCTGCACCTTGTCACGCAGCTCGGCGTACTCGGTGCGATTGACGGTGCCGTCCTTCCTCAGCTTGACCTTCAGGTACACCACCTCGTCGCGCAGATCATCGAGCTCGTCCTCGAGCCGTGCCGCCAGCGTCGAGTCCGTGGAACGCAGCCGCCCTACCTCGGAACCCGCCTGATACAGCTGGTCCTGCAGCCGCTGAATATCGCTCGAGGTGACGCTCTGCTGTGCCGCCGCCACGCCGGCGACCGACAGGACGCCTGCCGCGAGTGCCGTTCGTAGCCATCCCTTTACTGTCATCGTTCCCTCTCCATCTGCCCTGACGCTCGACCGACGTCGAGCATCCAACTCTGCAGCTAGACTGCGACGCCCTGTTCAGGTTGTCCCCGAAGTAGGACGTCTGATGCTGTCGGTTGGTTCGGTTGCAAGCGGCCTTCCAAGGTTGATTGGTTGGGATTGTGGGACTTGGGATTTGGGACTTGGGATTTGGACTTGGGATTTTCGGCTTGGGATTTGGTATTTGGGAGTGGTTGGGATTTGGAGCTTGGAGCTTGGGATTTGACGCGTCGTCTCCTCGTCTCTGCCAACACTGCTAAAATCAGCCATTCATGGCCCTCCTCCGCGTCCACAAGACGGTCGGCGTCCGTGTCGGGAACGTCCAGGTGGGCGGGGGGGCGCCAGTCGTCGTGCAGTCGATGACCATGACCGACACGGCCGACGCGAAGGGGACGGCGCAGCAGTGCGTCGAGCTGGCTGAAGCCGGGTCCGAGATGGTGCGGGTCACGGTGAACGTGCCGGCGGCGGCCGAGGCGATTCCCGAAATCAAACAGCGAATGCTCGACGCGGGCGTGACCGCGCCGCTGATCGGCGATTTCCACTACAACGGCCATCTGCTGCTCACCCGCTATCCCGACTGCGCGAGAGCGCTCGACAAATACCGGATCAACCCCGGCAACGTCGGGACCGGCCGGCGGCGCGACGAACAGTTCTCGACCATCTGCGGCGTTGCCCGCGACCACGGCAAGCCGGTGCGCATCGGCGTCAATGGCGGCTCACTCAACCAGGACCTCGTCGTCGCCAAGATGCAGGAGAACACCGACCGCAATCTGGGCGCGAGCTCCGAGGAGATCATCAACGAGTGCATGGTGCTCTCTGCGGTCCAGTCGACCGAGCTCGCGCTCGAATCGGGCCTGCGCCGCGATCAGATCATCATCTCGTGCAAGACCTCACGCCCGAGGGATCTGATCGCCGTGTATCGCGAGCTGTCGCGGCGCACCGATCAGCCGCTGCACCTGGGTCTGACCGAAGCGGGCATGGGCACGAAGGGCCTGGTCTGGTCCGCCGCGTCGATGGGAACGTTGCTGAACGAAGGCATCGGCGACACCATCCGCGTGTCGCTGACGCCACGCCCCGGCGGCGATCGGCGCGAGGAGGTGTACGCCGCGTGCGAGCTGCTCCAGGCGCTCGGGCTGCGCGCGTTCGCGCCGAGCGTCACCGCGTGCCCCGGCTGCGGGCGCACCACCAGCAGCACGTTCCAGGAGCTGGCCGAACGCATTCAGGAGTACATCCGCGAACGGATGCCCGAGTGGAAGGTGCAGTACGACGGGGTCGAAAACATGACGCTGGCCGTGATGGGCTGCGTCGTGAACGGACCGGGAGAATCGAAGGCCGCCAATATCGGCATCAGCCTGCCGGGCACGGGTGAGGCGCCCAACTGTCCGGTGTATGTCGACGGCGCGCACTACACGACGCTGCGCGGCACCTACGACGAGCTCGCCGTGGCGTTTCGCGAGCTGGTCGACAACTACGTCGAGACACGCTACGCGCGGAAGACTCCGGTCGCCGCGCAGACATAGTTCTGAGTTGCCAGTTGCCAGTTGCCAGTTTCTCGGAGCCCGTATTCGCAAGCACGAAGTTCTACTGGCTACTGGCTACCGGTAACTGACCACCCACTCAAAACTCGATCAGAATCCCCGCCGACGGAATCAGCGGAATCATCGTGGCGAACATGCCGAAGGCCTGGAACGTGCGGCCGTTCACACCAGGCGTTTCGTAGCGCACGTTGTCCCGGTTCAGCACGTTCATCACTTCGACGAACAGCGTCAGGCGCTGGCTTTCCCAGTTGAAGGTGCGGTTCGCACGGACGTCGAGCCGTGAATACAGCGGCAGACGCAGGTCGTTCCGCGTCGAGCCGACGAACTGCCGATCGCCGCGCTGCTCCCAGTACCCGATCGCCGGCGTGTTGCTCCCCAGCCGGAGCTTCCCCATCAGGCTGAACCGGTTGGACAACCGGTAGAGACCGTAGACATTCAGGGTGTGCCGCTGATCGAAATCGCCATCGAACGTCTCGCCGGTCGCGACGTCGCGGTAGCGGTTCACCCCGTACCGAGTACGAGAGCCAGCCGGTCAGCCCGGTGTTGCTGCGGCGCTGGACCAGCAGCTCCGCCCCGCGCGCGTGGCCGGTGAGGGTGTTGGCCCACGGCGCCCCGAGCGAGATGCCGAGCAATGCGCCATCGACCACGCGAAGCTCCGACGCGGGAAGGCGCAGCACGTCCCGCTCTTCGCGGTTGTACAGCGTGAACTGCCAGCGCGCAGACGAGCCGAGCGACTGCTCGATGCCGACGTCGGCGTGATACGCCCGCTCGGTGCGCACTGCGTCGTTGCCGTGCGTGCCTGTCACTTCGGGAATGCCGGGAAACTGCCGATAGATGCCGGTTCCTCCGCGCAGCTTCAATCCGGCCGGCAACTGCAGGTCACCTTGCAGCCACGGCGACACCTCGGCCTCCCCGGTCAGCGACCAGTGGTCGACCCGCGCGCCAGCGGTCGCCGACGCACGGGCACTCCGCGTCCAACGCGCCTGGCCGTACGCCGACGCCAGATGGGCGCCGTCGTCATAGTCCGTCAACACCACCGGCGCCGGGCCGCCAGGGAAGACCAGCGCGCTTTCGTCGCGGTGGTGGGACTGGATCTGACCGCCGCCTTCTACGGTTACCGACGGACGCGGCGTCGCCACGAAGTCGGTCCGCCAGGTGATCTCGCGAGCGGCGCCGCTGCCCAGCTCGACCCCCGCGGCGTTCGTGTTCCTGAACACCTGCGCGCCGGCGGCGATCCGCTCGGTGACCACGAGGCGCGGAGACACCGCGAACCGCCACGCGGCGTTGACCACTCCCGCACGGTTGCGCCCGTCCGCGACGACGTTGACGTCGTCGGGTGACGCGGACGAATCGTCAAGGCGCGAGCGTCCGGCCACGAGACTGAGCTCGAACCGATGACGCGGAGACAGGTCGTAAGTGAGCTTCGACTGGACATCGCTGAAGCCAAACCCGAAGTCGTCGTTTTCGTCGCTGACCTGCTTCAGCAACAACTCCAGGTAGCTCTTCCGGAGCGACACCAGCCAGGAGCCCGCCTTCGCGCGCCCCAGCGGACCCTCGACCACCACCGACGCGTCAGTGCCACTGACCCCGACCCGCATCTGAGTCCGGTTGCGCGAGCCCTCGCGCATGTGGAAGTCGAGCTCGGCGCCGAGGCGATTGCCGTAGCGCTGAGGATACGAACCGTTCAACAAGGAGATGCCGTCGAGGATGTCGCCGTTCAGCATCGCGATGGAGCCGCCGTCCTGCACCTGCGGGACGGTGTGCAGGAGCAGCGCCGTCGGAATGCCATCGAATGTGAAGTTCATCCGCGGGAACGGGCTGCCGCGGACCGCGAACTCGCTGTGGAAATCGTCGCCGGTGGTGACCCCAGGCAGCACCTGGATGGCGCGCATCGGGTCGTTCGTCAGCAGGTTGCGCAAGTTCTGGATGTCGGCGCTCCCTAACGTCATCTGGGACGGCACCGATTTCTCCTGCTCCCGGAACCGTTCGCCGGCGACCTCCACGGTCTCCGTGTAGGTGCCGGTGCCCTCGGACAGCACGATGGTGAGATCGAGCGGGACTCCATCCACTACGTCGATGGGCCGCCGGACGAGGATGAAGCCGATGACCGACACGTACAGCACGTGCCGGCCAGGCGTGACTCCGGTCAGCTCGAAGCGCCCGGCGGCGTCGGTGGCGATCGGCGCGCCGGCGTTCTCAATCCGCACCGAGACGTCGGAGATTGGAGACCCGTCGGCACGATCGAGCACCACGCCTCGGATCGTGCCTGTGCCAGTCTTGCCGGGAAGTGTCTGTGCGCGCGCGGGTGATGCCGATGCGACGCCGCCTATACAGGCCAACAGCATCACCGCGAAGCGAGCTCGACGCAGCACAGACATAGGGTGCCAGGATCAGCCAAGAAAGCCGGGGCGGCCTGCATGAGTCCTGCTGGCCTGGAGAGACAGCAGGTGCGGTACCGCGTGGATCCGGCGCCACCACACGGCCAGCAGAGCGATCCCGCAGATGATCAGGCCTGCAGACAAGCCCCACCACAGCCCGATCACCCCGAAGCCGAAGCGGAACGCGAGGAGGTAGGCGAGCGGCAAGCCGATGCCCCAGTGGCCGCCCAGATTCCAGAACATCGGCGTGCGGGTGTCTCCCAGCCCGCGAAGCACGCCGGTCGCAACTCCCTGCAGGCCGTCGAACAATTGAAACACGGCGGCGACCGCCAGCAGAGTGACGCCGAGCTCGACCACGCTCGGGTCGGTCGTGAAGGCGCCGAGCAGGACGCGCGGGATGGCGATGAACGTCAGGGAGGCGACGCTCATGAACGACACGCCGAACAGCAGCGCCGTCCATCCGGCCCGCGCCGCCCCGGCGGCATCGCCGCGGCCAATCGCATGTCCGACCCGCACCGCGCCGGCCGACGCCAGACCGAGCGGCACCATGAAGCTGAATCCAGCGAGATTGAGTGCGATCTGGTGTGCGGCCAGCGATGCCGGCAACATCCGTCCGGCCAGCGCGGATCCGGCGGCGAACACGCCGACTTCCAGAGTCAGCTGACCGGCCGCGGGCGCACCGAGCGCAATCAGCCGCCGCAGTCTCGTCCACTCTATGGCCAGCGGCGTCTCCATCAGCCCCGGCCGCCGTTGCCGCTCACGACGGACGATCACGACCGCCAGCGACACCACCATCACCACGCGGGCCAGCACCGTCGCCCACGCGGATCCGGCGACGCCGAGTGCCGGCGCTCCCAGATGCCCGTAGATCAGGGCCCAGTTCGCGACCACGTTCAACAGGTTCGCCAGGATTAACGTGATCATGATTGGCCGGACGACGCCCACACCCTGCAGGTATCGCCGGAGTGAGAAATAGAGCAGCAGCGGCAAGGCGCTCCACGCCACGGCGGCGAGATACGGGCGGACCAGCCGCAGCACGTCCGGATTCATGCCCCACCGGTCGAGCGTCGCGCTCATCCAGAGCAGCAGCAGCGTCGTCGGGACGGTCAGGAGAAGTGCGAGCACACACCCGTGCAACAGCCAGCGATGACACTCGTCGATCCGACCCGCACCAAAGGCCTGGGACACGAGGGTATCGAGACCGAGCAGCATCCCCATCCCGAAAATGCCGACCGCGATGAACAGGGCGCTGCCCAGACCGACGGCGCCAATCGCCTCGGCGCCAAGCGGCCCGACCATGAGCGTGTCGACCATGCCCATGGTGATCCATCCCAGCTCGGCGACCACCACCGGGGCCGCGAGCGCGAACATCGGACGGAACTCTTCGCGCAGATCGGAGAATCGCGGAGGCATGCGACGACAAGGTTAAATCCCAAGCTCCAAATCCCAAATCCCAACCACTCCCAAATCCCAAAGCCCAACGAAATCCCAATTCCCAAATCCCAATGAATCCCAACAGAATCCCAAACCAGGAGGGGTTGGCGATTGGAAGTTGGACGTTGGTTTTGGGATTTGGCGGTTGGGAGTGGTTGGGATTTGGGATTTGCCCGCCGCCGCTCGTCGCGCGAATCCAGCGACGACCTCTGGCGAGGCCTCGCCGTAGCGCTTCGCGCGAAGGCGGGGAGCTTGGGATTTGAATTACCGCCAGGGCAGCAGCCGCTGCACCCACTGGATCCGGGTCAGGTCGTTGTAGATGACCGTGACCATCAGCGTCAGCAGCAGCACGAAGCCGACGATGAGCATCTTCTCTTTCACCTTCATGCTGAAGTCCCGGCGGGCCAGGCCCTCGAGCGCGAGGATGGTGATGTGGCCGCCGTCGAGCACGGGCACCGGCATCAGGTTGATCAGGCCGAGATTCAAGCTGATCATCGCCACCAGGCCAAACAGCGATAACCAGCCGGCCTGTGCCGCCTCGCCGGAAAGGCCGGCGATCGCCACCGGTCCCATCAGCTGCTTGACCGGCGTCTCGCGCGTGAACAGGCCGCGCAGCGTGCGCATGATCATCTTGGTCGCCTTCCAGTTTTGCTCGGCGCTCAGCTTGAAGGCGCCGAGCAGACTCGGCTGGAACGACGCGGACTTCGAGGGAACGGATCTGCGCGCCGATCATCGGCTTTCGCCCGACTTTTGGATCGCCGGTGTCTCCCTCGCGAGGGGTGACCACAATGTCCCGCTCCTGACCGTCGCGCAGGATCCGAAACGTCATCGGCTTCCCTTCGCTGGCGCGGATGACGGCGGTAACGTCCGACACCGGATCCAGGCCGTCGGGGCCGGTCCACGTGACTTCCGGCTTTCGTCCTTCGACGGCGAGAATCACGTCGCCGGTGAGAAGGCCTGCCTCCTGGGCCGGCTGTGACGGCTGCACGCCGACGATCTGCGACCGGATTATCGGCTTGACGCCGGTGACGCCCGCCTCGTACTTCCCGCGCCCGTCCGGCACTATCTCCATCTCGATCGTCTTGCCAGCGCGGATCAGCGTGAGCTTGGTCGAACGGTTGGCACGGGTGACGGTTTCGTAGCCGAATTCCTCCCAATTGTCGACCCGCACCCCCTGGACATCCGTGATGCGATCCCCGGGGAGCAGGCCCGCCTTCGCGGCCGCCGAGTCCGATTCGACGCTGCCGATGACAACCGGCTCCTGAAGGTAGGCTTCGACGAAGGCGCCGTTGTAATAAAAAATGCCGGCCGCCACGAGCAGCGCGAGCGCGATGTTCATCACCGGCCCCATCACCAGGACCTGGAACCGCTGCCACTTGCTCTTCGACATGAACTCGTCCGACGCGCCCGTGCGGGAATCCTCGGGGTTCTCGCCGGCCATCTTCACGTAGCCGCCGAGCGGGATCAGGCTGACGCAATACTCGGTGTCGCCGCGGCGAAACTTGAGCAGCTTCGGGCCGAAGCCGAGCGAGAACGTCAGCACCCGCACCCCGATGCGCCGGGCCATCATGAAGTGCCCGAGCTCGTGCACGAAGATGAGGATCCCCAGGACGAGGATGAACCACCGGAGATCGAGGATTGTGTGGATGATGTTCACGCTTTGAACCCCTGCAACTACAGCACCCTACAGTTTAAACCCTGCGCCATGTTCCGCGGCGAACCTGCGTGTCTCCCCATCAACCGCCCGCACGTCGGCGATGGTCGTGACATCCCGGCGGGATGCCGCCTCATACCGATCCATGGCCGCCGCGATGACGTCGGGAATGGCGGTGAACGGCAGGTTGCGCTCGAGGAATCCCGCCACGGCGACCTCGTTGGCGGCGTTCAGGACAATCGGTAATGCAGCATCCCCGCCGAGAGCGCGAAACGCCAGCTCGAGGCACGGAAAGCCCACAGTATCGGCCGGTTCGAAGGTCAGCGGCCCACAACGGGTGAGGTCGAGCGGCGGGACCGCCGCCGCCCACCGGCCGGGGTAGGACAGCGCGTACTGTATGGGCAATCGCATATCTGTAACGCCCATCTGCGCCACAATCGAGCCGTCCACGAACTCGACCATCGAGTGGACGATCGACTGTGGGTGCACGACCACCGTAATCCGCTCCGGAGGGACGTCGAACAGCCAGCGCGCCTCGATCACTTCCAGTCCCTTGTTCATCAGCGTGGCCGAGTCGATCGTGATCTTCGGCCCCATGTTCCAGGTCGGATGACGCAGGGCGTCGTCTCGCGTGACCAACTCGAGCGCCGACCGCGCCAGGCCGCGAAAAGGCCCCCCAGACGCGGTCAGGATCAACCGCTGCACGTCGGCGAGCGGACGCCCATGCAGGCATTGGTGGATGGCGTTGTGCTCGCTGTCCACCGGCAGCACGCTCACACCGTGCCGCCGCGCCGCCTCCATCACCAGGGCACCCGCCATCACCAGGATTTCCTTGTTCGCGAGCGCGATCCGCTTGCCCGCGGCGATCGCCGCCATCACTGCGTCGAGGCTCGCGGTCCCCGAGGAGGCGAACAGCACCGTGTCCACATCGGGCCTGGTGACGATCGACACGAGGGCGGCGCCGCCGGCGCCGGCGGACGGGCGGCGGATCGTGCCGCGAGCGCACAACTCCCGATCGAGCGACTGCAGCGCCGGATCCGAAGCCATGGCCACGGCGGCCGGCGCGAACCGGACCACCTGATCGGCGAGCAGCGACGCGTTCTCGCCGGCCGCGAGCGCAACGATGCGAAGGCGATCCGGGTGCGCCTCCGCCACGGCCAGTGTGCTGCGTCCGATTGACCCCGTCGAGCCGATGACGGCGAGGCGGTTCATCAGGATTGGAGATACCGCAGGAACAGGTAATACGCGGGACCAGCGAACAGCCAGCTGTCGATGCGATCGAGGATGCCACCATGACCGGGGATGAGCCCCGACGAATCCTTGACGCCCGCGCTGCGTTTGAGCAGCGACTCGAACAGATCACCGGCAATACCGAACAGCACGACCACCAGCCCGGTCACCGCAAGCAGCGTCAGCGATGAGGCCGGAAACACCAGGCGGCCGCCAGCGATCATCGCCGCCGTTCCAAAGACGACGCCGCCGACGGCGCCTTCGCGGGTCTTCTTCGGGCTGATCGACGGCGCCAGCGGTGAGCGCCCGAATGCGCGGCCGGTATAGTACTGCGCCGAATCGCTCACGACGATCGTCACCATCAGCAGCAGGACGGCCTCCCGGCCCCCGATCGTCCGAATCGCGGCAGTGGCGCCGAGCGGCACGCCGATGTAGACCACCGCGAATGCGGTCGCCGCGACGGCTGCCAGCACTCCCGGTCCCGGCTGCCCCTTGGCGACGGCCACAATCCCGATCGCCAGGAGCGTCAGGAGCACGACGCCGACCAGCGGAATCGAGCCGTCGCCCACCGCAATGCACGCAGCGATCGTCGGGACCGGCGCGATGGCCCGCTGGACGTCGACGTTCAAGGCTTTGGCCAGCGCGCAGTATTCCAGCACCGCAACCGCCGCGGCCAGGCTGGCCAGCAGCAGCGTGGCCACCGGCGGCAGGAACCAGATGACGCCGATCACGATCGGAAGCAGCAGCAGCGCGCTGAGAACGCGGGTCATGCCTGATCCGGTCGCGGAAGCGCCCCGCCCGAGCGCTGGCTCATCGGCCGGCAACCGCCGGCTGGATCCCGCCGTACCGGCGATCGCGCTTCTGATACGCGAGGATGGCTTCGAGGAGGTCGCGCTTGCGGAAATCCGGCCACAGCGTGTCGGTCACCCAGATCTCGGCGTACGCGATCTGCCAGAGCAGGAAATTGCTGACCCGCATCTCACCGCTGGTGCGGATCAGAAGGTCGGGATCCGGCTGGCCGGCGGTGTAGAGAAACCCGGCGAAGCGCTCTTCATCCAGCTCGTCGGCGGGCACCCCCGACGAAATCAGCCGCTTCACCGCTTCGACGATCTCGGCGCGGCCGCCGTAGTTGAGCGCGATATTGAAGAGCATGCCGGTGTTCGACGCGGTCTTCTCTTCGCCGAGCGCCAGCTCCGACCGGACGTCGGGCGCCAGATCCTCCGCCCGCCCGATGACCTTGAACCGGATGTTGTTGCGGAGCAGGGTGTTGAGCTCGAGGCGCAGGTAGCGCTTCAGGAGCATCATCAAGGTCGAGACCTCGGTCACCGGCCGCTTCCAGTTCTCGACCGAGAACGCGTACAGCGTCAGCACCCCAATCCCCAGGCGGGCCGAGCCCTCGACCACTTCACGGACCGACTCGATACCGGCGCGGTGCCCCTCGACCCGGGGCAGGTGCCGCTGCGCCGCCCACCGGCCGTTGCCGTCCATGATGACTGCCAGGTGACGGGGGAGCCGGCTGAAGTCGACCTGCCGCGCGAGGCCTGCCTCTGCGGATCCTTCAGGGACGACGGAGAGGATGTCTTCGAGGGACATTAGGGACGGAAACGTTGATCATACCAAAGGGGGGGTTGGTTGATGGCTGTCAAAATCCCAAATCCCAAGCTCCAAATCCCAACCACTCCCAACTCCCAAATCCCAAACGAGCTCCCAAACTACGGGTTTGTGACGTTAACTTGGGACTTGGAAGTTGGGAGTGGTTGGAGCTTGGGATTTGGAGCTTGGGATTTGGGTTCTGACGCGGCCGCGACGTCGTCAGTACCCCACGTGCGTCAGGAACAGCCCCTGCGGCGGCGCCGTCCGCCCCGCCTCGGAACGGTCACGCGACTCGAGGACCGCCAGCAGGCGCCACGGATCCCACCGGCCGGCGCCGACCTCGACCAGCGTCCCGACGATGTTCCGGACCATGTGGCGGAGGAAGCCGTCGCCGGTCACCCGAATGACGAACGGCAGGTCGAATCCCGCGCCGTCGTCGACATCGAGCGCGAGGATCGTTCGCACCGTACTGGCCGCGAGGGTCCCGGCGCCCTGGAAGCCGGCGAAGTCGTGGGTGCCGATCAGCGGTCCGGCCGCGGTCCGGATCGCCTCGAGGTCGAGCGGCTGCTGGATGTGCCACACATAGCGGCGCAGGAACGCCGACGCGATCGGCGCGTTCACGATCCGGTATTCGTAGGTCTTGGCGACGGCGCGGAACCGCGCGTGGAAGTCCGGCTCGTCTTCTTCGATCGACAGCACCCGCACGTCCAGCGGCAGCACCGCGTTCAACGCCCGCGCCAGCGTGCGCTCGTCGAGCGTGTTGACGACGGTCGCGCTGGCCACCTGTCCGAGCGCATGGACGCCCGCGTCGGTGCGGCCCGCACCGTGCACCGTCACCGGCCGACCCTCGATCGGCGCCAGCGCATCCTCGAGCACGCCCTGGATGGACGGCCCGTTCGGCTGCCGCTGCCAGCCGACATAGTCAGTCCCATCGGTACTGAAGGGTGAATTTCAGAGTGCGTGACACGTGCTGCGTGTTTTACGTCCTCGACCCGGGTTTGACGACGGGGATCTGCTGCGCGCAGAGAGGGCAGGTGTCGGGGGCGTAGGTGGGCACCTCCAGCTTGACCAGCGCCTGCAGCGGCAGGTTCAGGCGGGCGGGGTCGGCGCCTCGATCGACGATCACCGCCGCGCCCACCACCTGGGCCCCGTGGGCCTGGGCGATGGCCGCGGTCTCGCGCGTGGAGCCGCCGGTCGTGAGCACGTCTTCGACGATCAGCACGCGATCCGCATCCGACAGGGTGAAGCCGCGCCGCAGCGTCAGCGCCCCTTCCTGACGCTCCGCGAACAGCGCGCGCACGCCGAGCGCCCGCGCGACCTCCTGCCCGATCACGACGCCGCCGAGCGCCGGCGACAGCACCACCGTCGCCTGCAGATGCCCCGTCCGGGCGGCCAGCTCACGCCCGAGCGCCTCGGCCAGCTCGGGATACTGCAGCACGAGCGCGCTCTGCAGATAGCGTTCGCTGTGCAGCCCTGAGGTCAGCTTGAAGTGCCCTTCGAGCAGCGCTCCGGAACGCCGAAACAAGTCCAAAACCGCGTCGGAATCCAATGCCATATGCGTCGGGAGTATATAACCCGCTATCCGTGGTCCGTCGTCCGTGGTCCGTGGTCCGTGGTCCGTCGGTCCGTCGGGCTCGCGGAGGCCGCGGTTCGTGGGTTATCAGACGGATTCTGATCGCCGATTCAGCGGATTCGTTGCTCAGGATTAGGGATCCAGCGAATCCGAGCCCGGATTCGGGACCACCGGACCCCGAATTCACGGCGCAGCCTCTCCTCGAAGAGCTTCAGGATGCGCCGGTACTCGTCGGCCCAGCTGGTGTCCTCGGTGAACGCGTGGTTCTCGACTGGATACACCGCCAGCTCCCAGTTCTCCTTGCGCAGCTCGATCAGGCGTTGAGCGAGGCGCACGGAATCCTGGAAGTGCACGTTGGTGTCCACCATTCCGTGACAGATCAGCAGCGCGCCTTTGAGCCCGTCGGCGAAATAGATCGGCGAGCTCTTGCGGTAGGCGTCGGCGTCCCGCTGCGGGACGTTCAGGATGTTCGACGTGTAGCCGTGGTTGTAGCGGGCCCAGTCGGTCACCGGACGCAGCGCGGCGCCCGCGGCGAACGCATCCGGCGTGGTGAACATCGCCATCAGGGTGATGAATCCGCCGTAGCTGCCGCCATAGACGCCGATGCGCCGCGCATCCACCTGCTCTTTCGACGTCAGGTAGCGCGCACCGTCGACGACGTCCTCGAGATCCTTGCCGCCCATGTGACGGTAGATCGCGGTGCGCCAGTCGCGCCCGTATCCGGCGCTCGCCCGGTAGTCCACGTCGAGGACGACGTAGCCGCGCGAGGCGAGCAGGTTGTGGAACATGTACTCGCGGAAGTAGGTGGACCAGTAGCGATGCGCGTTCTGGAGATAGCCGGCGCCGTGCACGAAGACCACGCCCGGCCGCGACGGATCGCGCCGGGCCCCGATCATCTCGGGCGTGTAGAGCCGGGCATAGACATCGACGCCGTCGCGCGCCTTGTAGCTGATCACCTTCGGGTCGATCCACTTGAACGCCCGCCACTCCTCGGTCGGGGTGGTCGTCACCTGCCGGGCCTCCGCGCCCGGCGTGTTCGGCATCAGGTAGACCTCCGGCGGCTTGGTGCTGTAGGAGTGCACCAGGGCCACCGTCGACTCGTCCGGTGACAGCGTCCCGTCGTTCGATCCGGCCATCGTCGTCAGCCGCGTGCGAGTGCCGCCGTCAACCGGTACGGAATAGAGCTGCCGCTCGCCCGGATGCACTTCGTTCGTGGTGACGTAGAACCGTGAGCCGTCGCGGGAGACGTCAGTCGAGCTCACTTCCCATTTACCCGAGGTCAACTGCCTGGGTTTCGCGCCGTCGGCGGCGACGTCGAGGGTGTAGAGGTGCATCCAGCCGTCGCGCTCGGACAGGAACGCGATGCGCCGCTGGTCGGGCAGGAATTCGAGGGTGTTGCCGCCGCCGGCTTCGCGCACCCACGCCTCGTCTTGCAGCGCGTCGATCACCTTGGTCTTTCCGGTATCGGCGTCCAGCGTGACGATCCACCGATCCTTGTTGTCGGCGGAGCGCGCGGCGGCGACGACCTGGCGGCCGTCGGTGGAGACCACCGGCATCGACCATCGGATTTCGCGATCCGCGCGCCGGCCGGGACGAGGGGTCTCGCCAGGGTTGTCCGGCTTTGCCGGCGCGCCGGTCCCGGCCTCGACGACCGGCGGCGCGAAGCTCCCGTCCGCCCATGCGGTCTTGGCGGTCTTCAGGTTGAGGATCGCCAGCAGGCGGCGCTCCTGGGTGTCGCCGACGTTCGTCCGTCCGGGAATGTCCTCGGTGTAGCCGCTCTCGGTGACGTAGTTGGGCACGATGGTGTTCTTGGCGCCGGCCGGCCGCTCGGCCACGAGGATGAAGACGTGGACGCCGTCGGGCGACAGCATCAGGTCCGCGGCGCTCTGTCGATCCTGCAGCTCGAACGCCGGCAGCTTCATCGCCTTCGCCTTCTCCTCCGCCCGCTGCTTGTCCTCCTTCTGCTCGCGGAGAAAGCCGATCAGTTTCTCTTCCTCGTCGCGGATGAACTTCTGGCTGTCGGTGAGACGAGGCTCGGTCTTCTTCGCCGCGACATCGGTGAGCTGCGTGACGAGCGACGCCGATCCGGCCTGGACCGGGACGATGAAGAGGTTGCCGTCGCGGACGTAGGTGACATGGGTGTCGTTCTTCGCCCAGCGGGCGCTCGATTCGGCGCCGGTCGTCCGGGTCACGAAGGTCCGGGTGGCGGTGGCGCCGTCGTAGATGATGACGTCGCCCGCGTCGGTCGCCAGCAGACGCCGGCGCGCCTCATCCCATCGGCCGGTCGCCGGTGGCGCCTTGTCCGCCTCGTCTTGGGTCAGCTTCCGCAGTCCGGAGCCGTCGCGGCTGACGGCATGCAGCGAGTCGCTGTTCTCGCCCGGCTTGCGCCAGGAGAAGTACAGCGTCTGTGAGTCGGCGGACCAGCGCAGCTGGGTGGGAGGCCACCCCACCAGATCCGGGCCGCGCATGATGCTGTCGACCGTCAGCTGCAGCCGCGACGGGGCGGGCGCCGGCGACGGGCGCTGGGCGCCGGCCGGCACCAGGGATGCGCCGAAGACAAAAATCGTGAAGACACCAGCACCAAAGCTGCGCATGAACGTCTAATCCTAGGTTCGGGGCGTCAAAGGTTCAAAATTCGACGGTTCAAACTAGCACGAACCGCTTTTTGCTACTTCCAGGATCGGTTTCTCGTTCCACACCTCCCGTTGGAGACACGTGCAATGCCTTTCAAACTGCGTTTTTGGGCCAGTTCTGCGAGTTTGTGGTCAGCCGCCGCCGCCCTGATCTTGTTCGGTTCCGGCCGTGTGGTGTTCGCTTCCGGACAGACCCCCGCGCCTCAGCAGACGACCACGCCGGCGGTGCCGCCTCTCGGCACGCCGCCGTCCGCCGCTCCGACCGGGCCGGCAATCAAGCTGAGCGCCGACGAGGCCGTCCGCATGGCGCTCGAGAACAACCTGGGGATTCAGGCCGAGCGGCTGGCGCCTCAGATCACCACCTACGCGTCCGCGCAGGCCCGCGCGGCCTACGCGCCGGTGCTGTTCTCCAACTTCCAGACCCGGAGCAGCACGACGCCGCCGGGCAGCTTCGTCAGCGGCAGCACGAACCTGACGAACGAGAGCTTCAACCAGAATGGCGGAATCCAGCAGCTTCGTGCCGTGGGGCGGCGGCAACTACAGCTTCTCGCTCGACGGCGGAAAGCTCACGAGCAGCGCCCTGGACAGCCGGTTCAATCCGCAGCTGTCGAGCAACCTGACCGCGCGCTTCGTGCAGCCGCTGCTCCGCAACTTCAAGACCGACGCGTCCGCCAGCAGATCGAGACAAGCCAGAACAACCAGGTGATCGCCGACATCGGCCTGCGCGAGACCGTCACGATCACGTCGCAGCTGGTGCGGAACGCCTATTTCGATCTGATCGGCGCGCTCGAGGGCTACAAGGTCTCGCTGGAGTCGATGAAGCTGGCGCAGGAATCGCTCAAAAACAACCAGACCAAGGTGGAGGTCGGCACGCTGGCGCCGATCGACATCATCGAAGCGGAAGCCGAGGTCGCCAGCAACGAGGAAGCGGTCATCAACGCCGAAGCGCGGATCAAGTCGGTCGAGGATCGACTTCGCGCGCTGATCCTGAACCCGACCCAGCCCGACTTCTGGACGACGCGGATCGAGCCGTCTGACGCGCCGTCGCTGACCCCGATCGCCATCGATGTCGAGGCGGCCATCGCCAACGCGCTGGCCAATCGGACCGACATCGCCCGCCTCAAGAAGCAGCTCGACAACGTCGACGTCAACCTGAACTTCGCGCGCAACCAGCGCATGCCCGGCCTCGACGTCGTCGCCAACTACAACGTCGATCGGCCTGGCCGGCACGCAGTTCGAGTTCGGCGAGGGCAGCTTCCCGCCGCCGGTCGAGAGCCAGTCGGTCCGGGCCTTCACCGATGCGCTGCGCGACGTATTCGGACAGAACTTCCGGACCTGGAGCGTGGCCCTGAACTTCAGCTATCCGATCGGCACCAGCCAGGCAGACGCGGCGGTGGCATCGGGCCGGCTGCAGCGGCAGCAGGGTGCGGTAGGTCTGCGCGACCTCGAGCTCCTGTGGCGACCTCGGTGCGCGATGCCGCGCGGCAGGTCGACACCAACCTGAAGCGCGTCGAGGCCACCCGCAAGGCGCGCGATCGCGCGGAGCGCCGCCTCGAGGCGGAGCAGAAGCGGATGACGGTCGGCCTCTCGACCACCTTCCAGCTGTTCCAGGCCCAGCGCGACCTGGCGCGGCAGCGGCAGCAGGAGGTCAACGCGATGATCGACTACAACCGCTCGGTCATCGGGTTCGAGAGCATCCAGATCGCGCCCGCCGGGGGCGGCGGGCGGTGATCGAATCCCTAATCCCTAATCCCTAATCCGGAATCCCTAATCCCGAATCCCGATCCCTGATCCGCCCGAATCGCCGAATCATCGTGGCACCGATTGGACGGGATTAGGGATTCGGGATTGGGGATTCGCTGGGATTAGGGATTAGCGATACGATCTTCCCGTGACGAAGCTGACCGTCACGGTCATCACCTACAACGAAGGTCATCATATCGTCGAGGCGCTGCAGTCGGTGTCGTGGGCCGACGAGATCATCCTCGTCGATTCTCACAGCACCGACGACACCGTCGCCAAGGCGCGCCCGCACGCGAGCCGTGTGGAAGTGCGGGACTGGACCGGCTACGGCACTCAGAAGAACCACGCGGCCGCGCTCGCGTCCAACGACTGGATTCTGTCGGTCGACGCCGACGAGCGGGTGACCCCGGCGCTGGCCGAGGAAATCCAGGCGCTGCTCCGCGGCGGTCCCGGCGCCACCGGGTACCAGATTTCGCGGGTCTCGAACTATCTCGGGCAGTGGATTCGCAGCACCGACTGGTATCCCGACTATCACGTCCGCCTCTACGATCGGCGGGCCGCGCGGTGGAGCGAGCACACCGTGCACGAGTCGATTGACTGCCCGGGCCGCGTCGAATATCTCCGGGGCGAGCTGCTCCACTACCCGTATCGCAACGTCTCGGAGCACCTCGCGAAGATCGATCGCTACACGACGCTCGTCGCCGAACAGTGGTCCGCCGAAGGGCGGCGATCCTCCGCCTGGCGGGCCATCGTCTATCCGCGGCTGGCGTTCCTCAGGAACTACGTCCTGCGCCGCGGCTTCCGGGACGGACAGACCGGGCTCATGGTGTCGCTGCTGAACTCCTACTACGTGTTCCTGAAATACGTGAAGCTGTTCGAAATGCAGCGCGTCGGCCAGAGCGGCAGACAGCACAAAGGGAGAACGGCAACGAGGCGTCGCTAACCAGATGTTCTCCCTGCACGTCGACACAGCGCGGACCTGGCGCGGCGGACAGAACCAGGTGCTGGTGACGGTGCTGGGCCTTCGGGCGCTCGGCCATCGGACCGTGCTGGTGGCGCATCCCACCGGGGAGCTGCGCCGCCGCGCGCAGGAAGGGCTCGATTTCATTCCGCTGGCGCCCCGCGCCGAGCTCGATCTCGCCGCCGCGTGGCGGTTGTCGCGCGTGATCAAGCAGCTGCGGCCCGAGATCGTCCACGCGCACGACCCGCACGGCGTGGCGATGGCCTCGCTCGGGCTGTCGATGAGCACGCTGCCGGTCCGGCCGCGGCTGGTCGCCTCCCGGCGTGTCGACTTTCACATGCGGCAATCGGCGTTGTCGCGGTGGAAGTACCGCCAGGTCGACTGCTTCATCTGCGCGTCCGACGCCATCCGCCGCATTGTCGTGAGCGACGGCATCCCGCGGAAGCGGACGGTCACGGTCCACGAAGGCATCGACCTCGGCCGGGTGGCGGCGGCCCCGCCGGCGACGCTGCACCAGGAGCTGTGGCTGCCGCACGAGGCGCCGCTCGTCGGCAACGTGGCGGCGCTCGTCCCGCACAAAGGGCAGCGGCATCTCGTCGAGGCGGCGGCGCGGGTCCTGCCCGAGCATCCCGACGCGCGCTTCATCATCGCCGGCGAAGGAGAGCTCCGCGCCTCGCTCGAGCAGCAGATCCGCCAGCATCATCTCGAGAAGCACGTCATGCTGGTTGGATTTCGCGCCGACATCCTCTCGCTGCACAAGGCCTTCGACGTGTTCGCGATGAGCTCGGTCACCGAGGGGCTCGGCACCTCGCTGCTCGACGCGATGGCCTGCGGCAAGCCGGTCGTCGCCACCACGGTGGGCGGCATTCCCGAGGTCGTGGTCCATGACGAGACCGGCCTGCTGGTGCCGCCACGTGATCCGCCGGCGATGGCCGCCGCCATTGTCCGGTTGCTCGCCGACCCCGGGCTGCGTCGGCAGATGGGCGAGGCGGGTCTTGCGCGCGTCCGCACCCATTTCAGCGCCGAGACGATGGTGCAGAACACCTTGCGGGTGTATCAGCAGGTGGTGCGGTAAGTCACCCCCGCCTGGCGCCTTCCAGGGGATCCTCGGGGTGTCGTCGTGATCTCTCCGGACGGCCAGACGCTGGCGATGGCCGTGACCACGGAATCCGGACCGCGGCTCTTCCTTCGATCGCTGGCTTCACGCTGGCCAGGCCACTCGATGGAACGGAGGGGGCCTCGAATCCGTTCTGGTCGCCGGACAACCGTTGGCTCGGCTTCTTCGCCGCCTGATAGCCGGCGAACAGGACCGTGTCGTCCGGCGCCCACGTCGCGAGCTGCCATGGAGTGATCCCCGTCTCGCAGATGGCTCGGGCGCGCCACCGCCCACCGCCACCCGCTTCATTTTTCCGCCGCTTCCGGCTTGCCGCCCGAGGCCGGGACGCGGAAGAGACCCGCCGCCTCCACAAATGACCGACACGGTCCACTAGAATCCTCCACGCGGCGCAAGAAGCGTGCTTGCGCGTTCTGTTGAGGAGTGGCGCAATCGCCGAAAACATTTCAGGCCCCTGCCCGGCCGGCTCGCGGCCACGGCATTGAGGCCCGGCGCGGGCGTTCGGTCTGGTCATTCAGGGCACGAGCGGCCGCTGCCGCTCGATGAAGCGCTCGTGCAGCGCGCGCACGGCCTCGTTCACGCGATCATCGGGCACCAGCCACGTGATGCGAAACGATGACGTGGCAATGCCAGCGGGGACGATGCCGATGCCGGCCAGCGTCGCCGAACCGGCAAGGACGTTGTCGTAGGTCGCGTTGATCCCGGCCCCGATGGCGCTGAGGGCGGCGAGGCTGTCAACCAGGCGTGCGCGTCCGCCGAGTCGCGTCTGCAGCGCCTCTCTCAGTTGTCCCTCGTCGTGCAGGTTCTCCCGCGAGATCGCCACTGTCGTCCGGCCCTCGAACACGTGCAGTTGTTTTCCTGGAACGCGCCGCCCGGCGAGCAGCGCGAGCAGGTCGGCTGGCGGGGCGCTGCCGTCCAGTACGAGCAGGTCGCGCTCGCTGGCGACACCGACGATGGTGCCCGGCATCCGCGGCGGGCTCTTCCGAACGACCGTGCCATCAGAAGGCGGGTCTGAACCCGGGGCCGGCCCCTGCGTCGCGCGCGCGTAGATGGCGATGCCCTTCTCCTTGGCGAATTCGACCGCCTGCGCGTTCAGGACCTTCGCGCCGGCCTCGGCCATTTCCTGAGTCTCCTCGTAGGAGAGCGTGTCGATCCGCCGGGCCGCTGGCACCACCCGCGGATCGGCGGAGTACACGCCATCCACGTCCGAGCAAATCTCGCAGTACTCCGCATCGAGCGCCGCGGCCATCGCCACCGCGGTCGTGTCGCTGCCGCCGCGTCCCAGCGTCGTGACTTCGCGCTTGTACGAAACGCCCTGATACCCGGCGACAACGACAATGCGGCCGCGAGCGAGCTCGTCCTGCACACGAAACGGTCGCACCTCGATGATGCGCGCATCGACGTGGCGATCGTTCGTGATGATGCCGGACTGGCTGCCGGTGAAGCTGATGGCATCTCCGCCGAGCTCGCGGATCGCCAGCGACAACAGCGCCATCGAGATCCGCTCACCCGCCGAGAGCAGCATGTCGAGCTCGCGACGCTCCGGGTTTGGCGAGAGCTGCTTGGCCATCGCCAGCAACTCGTCGGTCGTATCGCCCATCGCGGAGACGACGACCACCACCTGATGGCCGCGCCGCGCGGTCTGCATCACGCGCTCAGCGACGTATCGAAGCTTCCCGACGTCCGCGACGCTGCTGCCCCCGTACTTTTGCACGATGATCGACATGCCAAATGGTACGCCGGGTTGAATCGCGAGCTGGGCGCTTGGAGTGGCGGCCCGGGTATTCTCAGCGGCAAACGGGTAATTCGAGGACCGGTGAGCTTTTACAGGAGGGCCAGGAGGTCAGGAGGAAACCACACCTTCTTTCTCCTTGGTCCCCTGGTTAAGTCACCGGCCATGGATTTGCCATGTTGCTGCTGAAAGCACCCGGCCGCCGCGAGCAGCGGGGCGCTTGGAGTGGCGACCGGGGCAATGCGTGACGCTCGCGATTACCGGAGGACAGGAGGACAAGAAAGACCAATTGGTTTCCTCCTGACCTCCTGGCCCTCCTGTAAAGTTCACTGGCCCTCGCGTCACCCATCCGCGGCTGAAAGCACCCGGCCGCCGCGGGCAGCGGCGCGCACAAGCACAACAACTGAGGCGCGACATCGGTCGCACCCCGGGCCCAACACTAGTGTCCTACCGCAGCGCGACAATCCCCGGGCGGCATCCCGAACGATCGCGCGGGCAATCGTCGAAGGTGATCGCGGCGCCGTTGTCGGAGAAGGTCAACCCGCGGGCGATTCTGGTGGACGGATCGGCATCGCGGGGGACCAGATCGACTTGGCCGGCCGGCGCATGCGAAGCGGCATCGTAGAGGCGCAACTGGGTGCCGTTGATCAGGAACCCGACGCGCGCGCCGTTGCGCGACCACGCGATCTCGGTGCACCGCTCGACTGATGGCGGAAGCGTCGCCAGCGGTTGCGCCGCGTCCGCACTGGCGCCAATCGCGAGTGTCTCGCACCATCCCCCGTCGCAGCGCGCCAGCGTCGCGGCGGCGATCGGCTGACCTGCCGGCGCGCTCCTGGACTGCACGACGTACCCGTCGGGACCGCGCCGGCACGCCGACAACGAGAAACCGAGGGCGATTACCGCAACGGCCGCGCCACAGACGAGGCGCGCCGGAGACGAGGATGGCAGTGCCCTTTCAACGGACATTGGCTGTCTCCCTGCCGGCGGCCGAATCCGCAGGCATTCATCATTCCCACGTGACAGATCGAGAAGTCGAATTTCACCGGATCGAGCGGATCCAGCTGACGCAGGTGCGCGGTGACGTCAGCCGCCATCTTCCATCCGGGACTGACATAGCGCGTGAGCCGGAGGCACTGCGCAAGGCGGATGACGTGGGTGTCGAGCGGCACGATCAATTGTCCCGGACGAACCGCCCGCCACACGCCCAGGTCGACTTCGTCGGTGCGCACCATCCAGCGCAAGTAGAGATTCAGCCGCTTGCACGCGCTGCCGGCGGACGGGCGCGGAAAGAAATAGCAGACGCCGGCGCGCTTCGGGACGCGGCCGTAGACCCGGCGCATGTCGAGCGCCAGCGCGCGCCGTGAAAAGTGATCGAGGGCCGGACCGATGTCGACGTCCCCGCCGTCCAGTCCCTCGGCGAAGAACCGCTCCACCGAGCCCGACTGCTCCAGCATCTGCCGCAGGATCCACAGCAGCGCGGCGAGATCGACGCCGCGCGTCCAGCGATGCACCATGGCGCGGAGCTCGGGGTGCGGGGCCGACGGATCAAAGGCGCGCACGTAATCGGCGGGGCGATCGCCCATGATCCGGAACAGCGTCGAGATGGACGCCAGAACGCTGGCGACCCGGCCGAACGCGAGCGCCGCGGCGCAGAACCCGGCAACCTCGCGATCCTCCGGACGCACGAAGGGGCGTACCAGCTGCACCGGATCGGCCGCGGAATCTTCGCGGTTGTAGTCGTGATAGAGCCGATCCAGCGCGGACGCCAGCTTCGGCTGGCTGGTGCGGGTCAAAAGGTGGTGATCGGCTCGCGGGCGAGGCACATCGGACACTCGGCGACGGGAAAGTTGTCCGGCGCCTGATACTCGGCGAGCGCGTAGTTCGGCGCGTCGAGCGCCGCCACCGCTTCCAGCCGATCGCAAATCTCCACCGTCGCAATCACGACGCCGCCGGCCGCCTCCACCAGCGCCGCGCAGCGGGCGAACGTCCCCCCCGTATTCCGCACGTCGTCGGCCACCAGCACCTGCCGGCCGGCGAGGTGGCTGGCGTAGAACGGACGCAGCGTCAGCTCGCCGTCGACGTAGGTGAACGGCGCGAAGCTGCACGGCGGATGCGTCAGCGCTCGCCGGCCGTCGAGCAAGCCGGCCAGGGTGTGCGCGAGCAGCGCGCCACCGGTGGCCGGCCCCGCCACGACTTCGGTGCGGGCGAGCAGTTCGCCGGGCAGCACGTCCAGCAGATCCTGCGCCAGCCGCCAGATCGTCGACGGGTGCAGGAACAGCTGATGCGGATTCAGGTAGGCGCTGCCGTGATAGCCGTTGCCGTAGTCGTAGTGGCCGGCCTGCATCAGCACGCCGACCTCCTGCAGCTGCCGGAGCGCCTGACGCTTGCGTTCTTCGAGACGGGTCACCACGGTTTCCCTCTTGCCCGGGTCTGAAGACCCGGGCCTACACCGCAAAAATGTGGCGCCGGGGTCTTCAGACCCCGGCGATCACAGCCCGATCGAGCGGTAGACGATCCGTCCGCCGACCAGGGTATAGGCCGCCGCCCCGCGCAGTTCCCAACCGTGGAACGGCGTGTTCTTCGACTTCGAGACCTGCCGCGTCGCGTCGATGGTGACACGCCGGTCGGGATCGATCACGACGATGTCGGCGGGAGCCCCGTCGGTGAGGCTGCCACCGGGCAGGTTGAGGACCCGGGCGGGATTGGTCGACAGCAGCTCGATCGCGCGGGCGACCGTGATGCGGCCCGAGTGGACCAGCCGCTCGAAGACCAGCGGGATCGCGGTCTCCAACCCGGTGATCCCGAACGGTGCCCGGTCGAACTCGACCATCTTTTCGTCGGCATGGTGGGGCGCATGGTCGGTGGCGATCACATCGACGGTGCCGTCGGCGATCCCTTCCAGCATCGCATCCCGGTCGGCGGCCTCGCGCAGCGGCGGATTCATCTTCAGGTTGGTGTCGTACTTCACCGCTCCGTCGAGCGCCTCATCGGTGAGCGTGAAGTGGTGCGGCGCCACCTCGCAGGTGACCTTGACCCCGCGCTCCTTGCCGGCGCGGACCGCGCGCAGCGACTGGCGTGCGCTCATGTGACAGATGTGCACGTGCGCGCCCGTGAGCTCCGCCAGCGAGACGTCGCGCTCCACCATCAGCGATTCGGCGACGCCGGGAATGCCCCGCAGGCCGAGCGCCGAGGCGTGAAACCCCTCGTGCGCGACCCCGTCGCCTTTGAGCGACGGATCCTCGCAGTGATCGACGATCGGCAGGCCGAGCATGCCGGCGTACTCGAGCGCGCGGCGCATCAGCAATGCGGTCGCCACCGGACGGCCATCGTCCGAGAAGGCGACACAGCCGGCGGACTTCTGTTCGCCGAGCTCGGCCATCTGTTCGCCGCGCGACCCGATCGACACCGCCCCGATCGGATAGACCCGCGCCAGGTTCGCTTCCGAGGCCTTCTTGAGGATGAACTGGGTGATGCCGGCGTGATCGTTCACCGGATCGGTGTTGGGCATGCAGGCGACCGCGGTGAAGCCGCCGGCGACCGCCGCGGCGGCGCCGCTGGCGATCGTCTCCTTGTGCTCGTGCCCCGGCTCGCGCAGGTGCACGTGGATGTCGATCAATCCGGGCGCGACGATCCAGCCCTTGCGGATCTCGACCACCTCGGCGCCGTCGCGCGGCAGATCCTTGTCGATGATCGCGATCCGCCCGTCGTCGATCAGGACGTCGAATTCGCCGTCCCGCCCCGTGCCGGGATCGATCACCCGGCCTCCCTTCAACAACAGCTTCATGCCTTGATTGGCTCCTCGGCGTCGTGCCCCGCCAGCAAGTACAACACCGCCATCCGCACCGCTACGCCGTTCGACACCTGCTCGAGGATGACCGAGTAGGGGCCGTCGGCCACCTCCGAATCGATCTCGACGCCGCGATTCATCGGCCCCGGGTGCATCACGATGACATCGTCTTTCGCGCGCCGCAGCCGCTCGGTGGTGAGGCCGAACAGCGCGAAATACTCGCGCAGGGACGGAATGAAGTGGCCGGTCATCCGCTCCTGCTGGATCCGCAGCATCATCACCACGTCGGCGCCTTCGACCGCCTCGTCTATCGACGAGGTGGTCTGCACGTTGAAGCGGTCGACGCCCGGAGGCATCAGGGTCGACGGACCACACAGGCAGACGTTGGCGCCCATCGTGTTCAGGAGCAGCACGTTGGAACGGAGGACGCGGCTGTGCAGCAGGTCGCCGACGATCGCCACCTTCAGACCGGCGAGCCGCCCTTTGTGCTCGCGCATCGTAAAGGCGTCGAGCAGCGCCTGGGTCGGGTGCTCGTGCATGCCGTCGCCGGCATTGATCACCGCCGCCCGGCCGACGCGGGCCAGGAGGTGCGGCGCCCCAGACGAGGCGTGGCGCATCACGATCATGTCCGGGGACATCGCTTCGAGGTTGCGCACCGTGTCGATCAGCGTCTCCCCCTTGGTGACGCTCGAGGTGGCGGTGGCGATCGACAGGGTGTCGGCGCTGAGCCGCTTTTCGGCGATCTCGAACGAGGTGCGGGTCCGCGTGCTCGGCTCGAAGAACAGGTTCACCACGGTGCGGCCGCGGAGTGCCGGCACTTTCTTGATCGGACGGGTCCCGATCTCCTTCATCGCCTCGGCGGTGTCGAGGATCAGCGCGATCTCGCCGGCCTCGAGGCCGGCGATCCCGAGCAGGTGGCGGCTCGTCAACCGGGTGACGCCGGAGCGTTGCGATGCGGTGGGCAGAGCGGGCGCTTCCACCTTCATGACTTCACCTCCGGCCCGTGAGACTCGGGGGACTCGAGCACGACCTCGTCCGCGCCGTCGATCTCCTGCAGCCGGACCTGCACGCTTTCCTTGAGCGAGGTCGGCAGGTTCTTGCCGACATAGTCGGCCTTGATCGGCAGCTCGCGATGGCCGCGGTCGATCAGCACGACCAGCTGAATCGCGCGCGGGCGGCCGAAATCGATCAGCGCGTCGAGCGCCGCCCGAATCGTCCGGCCGGTATAGAGCACGTCGTCGACCAGCAGGATCTTGCGGTCGTCGATGGAAAAGGGGATCTCGGTCTTGCGAATCACCGGCTGCGGCCCGACCGGGTTGCGCATCAGGTCGTCGCGGTAGAGCGTGATGTCCAGCGACCCGGTCGGCACCTCGTGGCCGTTGATGTCCTTCAAGGCGCGAGCGAGGCGGCGGGCGATCGGCACCCCCCGGGTGCGAATCCCGACCAGCGCGAGCTCGCCGGCGCCGCGGTTGCGTTCGAGGATCTCGTGAGCGATGCGGACCAGCGCACGGGACATGCGATCGGCGTCCATGACTTCAGACACCGAGGCCTCCGCCAATCGGAATCACGGGTGCCGTGTCGGGACGTTCGCAGCCGCGGCCGGGCGGCCGCTCGAGGGGAAGGACGTTCACGTGATGCACCTCTTCGCGGCCTCGCTGGACCGCGGTTAAAGAGTTCCGCGCATCTTAACACACCGCGGTCCGCCGTCCGCGGTTCGCGGGTTCGCGGGTTCGCGGGTTCGCGGTTCGGTGGATCGCTCCGACGGCAGCCGCCCCGGGTAGAGTCGCGTCCGGGTGCTCTCTAAGAGGCGACCGAGCTATTCGCGACGCTCGCGATCACAGGAGGGCCAGGAGATCAGGAGAAAAATAAATGTGAATTTGCTCCTGAACTCCTGGCCCTCCTGTAAAAGCTCACCGGCCCTCGAATCACCCATCTGCGCTGAAAGCCCCCGGATACCGCGAGTCGTCACCGCGCGAAGCGCCGCGATCGATGCGGCAGAGCCGTGGGGCGGTGACGATGAAATATACTTTTCCGCGATGTTGTTCGACGTCGATGCCGCCGTGATCGAGAATCGGCGGTTGTCGGAGCACTACAGCGTGCTCGTCCTCGACGCGCCGGCGATCGCGGCGGTCACCCAGCCCGGACAGTTCGTGATGTTGAAGCCGACGCGCGCCAGCGATCCGCTGCTGCGGCGGCCGTTTTCGGTGTTCGAAGTCATTCGCGACCGCGATCGGCGGCCGGTCGCGATCTCGATCCTCAACAAGCGGACCGGCGCCGGCACGTCATTGCTCTACGACACCGAGCCGGGCAGCCGGATCGGTTGTCTGGGACCGCTCGGACGGCCGTTCGAAGCGGTCGCGCCTCCCGCCGAGGCCTGGATGGTCGCGGGCGGGGTCGGCCTGGCGCCGTTCGTCACGCTCGCCTCGCGGCTGCAGCAGCTCGGCACCCCGGCAACGTTGTTCTACGGCGCGCGAACCGCCGCGGAGCTGTACTACGTCGAGCTGTTCGAACAGCTCGGCGTGCACGTGGTGCTCGCCACTGAGGACGGGACACGCGGCACCGTGGGGCGGGTCACCGCACCGCTGGCCGACGCGCTCTCGGCGGTCCGCCCCGAGACCGAGGTCAGGCTGTCGGTGTGCGGACCGACGCCGATGATGCGCGCGGTGGCGCGGCTCGCCGGTGAACATCATCGCCGGTGCGACGTCTCGCTCGAACAGGTCATGGGGTGCGGCATGGGAGGCTGCTACAGCTGCGTGGTCCTCACCCGCGACGCCGGGGCCGCCCCGCACTTCGTCCGCTCGTGCATCGACGGCCCGGTCTTCGATTCACGGCGGATCGTCTGGGAGGCGCTGACGCATTGAGCGCTGCTGCACTGCCGGGTAGTCACGCAATCGATCTGTCGGTCTCCATCGGCGCGCTGCGCCTCGCCAATCCACTGATCGCCGCCAGCGGCTGCTTCGGGTATGGCGTCGAGTACGCCGAGGCGGTCGACCTCGCCTCGCTCGGCGGCATCGCGGTCAAGGGGCTGTTTCTCTCCGAACGCGAAGGCCACCCGCCGCCCCGCATCGTCGAAACCCCGTCCGGCATGCTCAACGCGATCGGCCTGCAGGGGATCGGCGTGCACCGGTTCATCGCCGAGAAGCTGCCGGAGCTGCGCCAGCGCAAGGCGGTGGTCGTCGTCAACATCTGCGGCACGACGCTCGACGAGTACGTCGAGCTGGCGCGGATCCTCTCCGACGCAGAGGGCGTCGCCGCGCTCGAGCTCAACATCTCCTGCCCGAACATCAAGGAGGGGGGCATCACGTTCGGGTGCAGCCTGACCGGCACCTACTCGGTCGTCAGCGAGGTGAGAAAGGTCACGCGTCTCCCGGTCATTCCCAAGCTGACGCCCAATGTCACGGACGTCGCCTCGTTCGCCCGCGCCGCCGAGGAGGCGGGCGCCGACGCGGTCTCGCTGGTGAACACCTTCCTGGCGATGGCGATCGACGTGGAGACCCGCCGGCCGCGGCTCTCGAACATCGTCGGCGGCCTGAGCGGACCGGCGATTCGGCCGATCGCGGTCCGCATGGTGTACGAATGCCGGCAGGCGGTGCGGGTGCCGATCGTCGGCATGGGCGGGATCGCCACCGCCGGTGATGTGCTCGAGTTCCTGATCGCCGGTGCGACCGCGGTTCAGATCGGCACCGCCAACTTCGTCGATCCGCTGCTGTGGCAGGGGATCCTCGACGGCCTGACCGACTACCTGACGCGTCACGGCATCGCCCGCCTGTCGGATCTCACCGGCACGCTCGATACGACCAGGGAGGAGCACGCGTGGATCAGCTCCTGATCGCCCTCGACGTCCCGACCGGCGGGGAGGCGCTGCGCCTCGCCGATCTGCTGCGCGGCAGCGTGGGCGGCTTCAAGATCGGCAATCAGCTGTTCACCGCGGAAGGCCCGGTGATCGTCCGGACTCTCGCAGCGAAAGGCGACCGGGTCTTCCTCGACCTCAAGTTCCACGACATTCCGAACACCGTCGCCAGCGCGGTGACCGCCGCGACGTCGCTCGGGGCGTGGATGGTGAACGTCCATGCCTCTGGCGGTTCGACGATGATGCAGGCGGCGGCGGAGGCTGCGCGCCGGACCGCGAACGCGGAGGGACGGCAGCCGCCGCTGGTGATCGCGGTGACGGTGTTGACGAGCATGAATGCCGCGGCCATGGCGGAAGGCGGGATCAACGTGCCGGTGATCGAACAGGTGTCGCGGCTGGCGCGGCTCGCGCAGCACGCCGGACTGGACGGCGTGGTCGCATCACCGCAGGAAACGAGCGTGATTCGAGCGCTGTCCGGTCCGGGGTTTGCGATCGTCACGCCGGGGATCCGGGGCGGCGCCGCCGCCGGGTCCAAGGACGATCAGGAACGGACGATGACCGCCGGCCAGGCGATCGCGGCGGGTGCCAGCCATGTCGTGGTGGGACGCCCGGTGATCGGCGCCCCCGACCCGCGCGAAGCCGCGGAGCGAATCGGCGAGGAAATCCGCGCGACGTTGCGGTAAGAGGCCGGGTCTGAAGACCCGGCCCCACAACCGTCGGGACCACTGTCGCGGCGGGTCTGCAGACCCGCCGACCGACGCCGCTATTTCGCGGTGAAGATGAAGTGCCCGCGGCGATTCTGCTGCCAGCAGGTCTCGGCTTCTTCGGTGCAGAACGGCGCTTCCTCTCCCTTACTGACCACGGTGACCCGATCAGCGGGGACTCCGAGGCTCACCAGGTACTCGCGCACCGCCGCGGCCCGCCGCTCGGCCAGCGCGAGGTTGTACTCGTTGCTGCCCCGGGAGTCGGCGTGGCCTTCCACCATGATTTTGGTGGAGGTCCAGCGCTTGAGGTAATCGCTGTTTTTCTGGACCGCGCCGCGCGACTCCTGGTTCAGCTCGGTCGAATCGAGCGCGAAGAACGCGTCGGTCAAGACCCCCTTCTTGTTCAACTCGTCGAGGGTGATGGCGGCGAAGGCCTCGTCTTCGGTCGGCGTGCGCGGGGCTGCCGGTGGTGCCGGTGCGGGAGCGGGCGGCGGCGCCGGCTTCGTGACCGGCGGGGCCGGCGCTGGAGCGGGGGGCGCGGGTGGCGGCACCGGGGCCTCCGGCTTCTTCTTTCCGCAAGCCGTCAACGCGACCGTCAGGATCGCGATCGTGGCACAGACTCGAAAACTGCGTCTCATCAAACCTCTCCTCGCGAAAGCGGCCTCGTCTTTTGGCCTCGTCTCGCCGCCGCGCCGTATTCATGCTGCCTGATAAGCTTGGAGCTTACCGTCGGCTCTATACAGTGTCAATTTCAACGCGCCCCTGAATGGACGGACTTCTCGCCGCGACCGCGCGCGCTGAGCGCGAGCATTTCTGGTTTCGCGGATTCCGCCGGTTCGTCGCTCCGCTGCTCGCCCGGGCCGCCGGCAATCGCACCGATCTCCGCATCCTCGACTGCGGGTGCGGCACCGGCAACAACCTCCGGATGCTCCGCACTCATGGTCGGGCGATCGGCATCGACCTGACGTTCAGCGGTCTGGCGTACGCCCGGCGCCAGGGCGAACACCTGATCGCCCGCGCCTCGGCCCTCACGCTACCCTTTTCGGCCGATACCTTCGATCTCGTCAGCTCTTTCGATGTGATTTATGCGTTCGACGACGATTTGGCGGCGCAGGCGCTGAAGGAGATGCACCGGGTGCTGCGGCCGGGCGGCCACCTGGTGCTCAACGTCGCCGCGCTGCCGATCCTTCGCGGCAACCACTCGATCCTTGGCGGCGAGGTCCAGCGCTACACCCGTTCGAGCCTGAGCCGGCATCTCGAGAACGCCGGATTCGACGTCGTCCGCCTCACTTACACCAACGCGTCGATCCTGCCGATCGTGGCAGGGGTGCGGTTCGCGCAGCGACTGATTCAAGGCCAGCACGAGGTGTCGGACGTGGAGATGACCGTGCCGATCGCGCCGATCAACCTGACGCTCGCCGCCCTGCTCGCCCTGGAATCGGTCGCCTTGCGCGTGATCAACATGCCGCTGGGGAGCTCGCTGCTGACACTGGCGCGGAAGTGATCCTCGATGACGACGACAGCCGCTTGTCAAGAACCTTACAGGAGGGCCAGGAGGTCAGGAGGAAATGCTAGTTTTATAGTCTTTTCGCCGAACTCTCTTGGCCAGCCGGCGCCCGCCGAAATCTCTCGGACGATAGCCACGGCCAGAGGATCAAACAGGAACCACGCAGTTGAGAATTGGGCTAGAAGAAATTCCTCCTGAACTCCTGGCCCTCCTGTTAAAGCTCTTGGCAAGCGGCTGACGGCCGAAGATTACTCACGGTCACTCCACGCCGACCGCATACACCCGCAGCGCCAGATGTCTCTTGTCGGGCAGCCCGCGGTCTGCCGGCGAGAACCACTGGTCGCTCTCCAGCGTGACGATGCCGCCGGAGCGGGCCAGGGCGGCCGCGGGGATCACGATGCGCTGCGTGAAGTCGGACGACGGGGTGAACTGGATGACCCCGGTGCCGCCGGCGGTGACACGTACGTTCGGCTCGGTGTCGAAATACTTCGACGGCGACTCGCCGGTGATCGTCAGCACGACATCCCGTCCCACCGGGCGGACCCAGACCCGGGCCTGCTCTGACATCCAGCGCCATGCGCGCGAGGTCGCCGGGCTGTATTCGGGCTCCTGCCAGCCGTCCATGAACCCGAACATCACGGTGCCGTCGGGCTGGAGGTCGAACTGCTCGAGCGCAACCCGCACCATCCGTCCTGATCCATCGGCGGCGCTGCTGCTCACCCGGAGCGGCACGTAGCCGGTGCCGTCGAGGGTGCCGGCGGGTAGCGCGATCCGACGGAAGAAGAATCCGGACGCGACCTCCCACGAGTCGATCGGGCCGCGCTCGTTCTCGAGGGTCAGGCGTGCCGGTGGATCGCTCGATGGACCGAGATGGCGGCCACCGACGATCAGCTCGGCGGCGCCCGGCCGGTTCCGGATCCAGGCGACGCTCGGCTGCACGTGCGGTCCGAGGCCATCCTTCGCGGTGATACCCCCCACTTCGGCGCTGAGGGCCCAGCCGCGATCGAGCATCCATCCAGGCGGCCGCATCGTGTAGGCATCCGCGGCGCCGGGACGGGTGCCGGCGATGAACGGTATCTCCGGGAGCGTCCACCGTTCTGAGGCGACGCGGATCCGTGCCTGCGGATCGAGCAGCGCGAGGTCGGTGCGGCGCGGATCGGCGAGAAAGCGGGCGTCCGAATCCGGTTCGCGCCGCCACAGCTCGACGAGTCCAAGCCATTCGTGCCCGTGTGGCGCGCGCAGCACCGTCGCCTTCCCGCCGGTGCCTGCCCACTCCTCGACCCGTCGCATGGACGCATGCATCGCGAGCACCGGCGCGGCGGGGTCGCGATCGCGGGCGATCGCCGCGACGGCCCGGAACGCCGGGCTGGCCTCGCGTCCGTAGGTCTGGACCGCCGGTACGGTGCGGGCCAACGAGACGAAGACAAACGCGGCCGCAGTCGCCATCATTGCCACGCGCCCCAGTCCAGCGGTGGCGTAGGTGGCGAGAAATGCGACCGCAGGCACAATCGGCAAGGCGTATCGCATCGTTGCCGTCTCGTGGAACAACAAGTGGAAGACGGTGTACGGCGCGAACGCGATCAGCAGGAGCGCACAGCGTGCCGGCAGGCGCCACGCCAGCCGCACCGCGCCGAGCGCCGCGGCCACCATCACGACTGCGCCGAGCCAGAGCTCCTTCCACGGCCAGATGAAGGTGTTGAGCACCGCATCCGCCGCGACCCGCGCCTGACGGACGGTCCAGAGCATGACCACGCCGGAGAAATCTTCGCCGGCCTGCGTACCGAGCGCGGCGAGGTAGCCACCGAGGCCGCCGCTTGCCGCCAGCAGCGGCAGCCCCCAGGCGGCGACGCCCAGTGCCGCGGCGGCCAGCGCGATCGCCCGATCCCGGAACGACAGCCCGGTGCGTGGCCACAGCAGCACCGCCAGGAGCAGCGGAGCGGTCAGCATCACGGTCTGCACGCGAATTCCGGCGGCCAGGCCGCACAGAACCGCACCGCCGGCCAGAGCTCGCACGCGAGCGGCGGCCTTCACCGGCCCACGCCGAGAGCACCAGCCACTGCGAGGCGACAGCAGCCGCCAAGCCGGTCATGTCGCTCAAGGGCCGGAGCGCGGTGAACCAGAACAGCGGCGAACAGATGGCCACCGCCATCGCCCACCACGCCACGGCCTCGTCTTCGGCGAACCGGCGAAACAGACCGAACAGCAGCGGAATCAGCAGCGTGCCGGCGATGACGCCGGGCAGCGCCAGTGCCTTCGACTCCGGGCTCTGGACCGGCAGCGCTCGCATCACCGCGGTCGAGGCCTTGCCGAGCGCGATGAAGACCGGATAACCGGGCGGATGCGGCTGGTGGCGGGCGACGTCGAAGTCGCGGACCCCGAGCGCGAAGTTCACCGAGTCGATGTCTTCGAGGGCCGGAGGGAGGTAGAACAGGTGCGCGAGTAGAAACAGGACGGCGAGGGCCGCGAGTCCCTTAGTGCTGCCTTTCATCATTACGGTGACGTATTCGGGCGCCGAGGCGCCCGCCCCGCAAGGCGCGAGGAGGGAGCATACCGGGAGTATGTGACCGACGAGCAATCCGCCTTCGCCCGGCTACGGCGAGACCTCGCCGTAGCCCGGTTACCTTCGAGCCCGGGCAGAGGCGGGCGCAGCGCGGCGGGATGCCTCGGCGGCCGAATGTCATCGTAATGATGAAAGGCAGCACTAAGGCACGCGATCAGACGGGACGCAGCCGCAGCGCCTCGTTCAGGCTGCCGAGCCGATAGCCGCGCAGATCGATCGGCGACGTGCTGATAGCCGAGCGCCCGCAGCTCGCGATCGATCGCGTCGGCGGTCTCCGGCTCCAGGGCTCGAGCGATCTCGTCGCGTCCAAGCTCGATCCGGGCGATGGCGTCGTGATGACGGACGCGAAAGACCCGGAACCCGAGATCGCGCAGGACCGACTCCGCCCGTTCGATGGTCCGCAGCTTCTCGTCGGTGACTTCGCTGAAGTACGGAATGCGGGATGACAGGCACGCCGAGGCCGGCTCGTCCCAGGTGGGCAGCCCGGCGCGCCGCGACAGCTCGCGAATCTCGCTCTTGGCAAGACCGGCTTCGTCGAGCGGACTCCGGATGCCGAACTCGCGTGCGGCCTGACGGCCGGGCCGGTAGTCGCCGCGGTCGTCGGCATTGCTGCCGTCGGCGATCGCGGCAATCCCGCGGTCGCGCGCGATGGCCGAGAGGTGCGTGTAGAGCTCGTGCTTGCAGTAATAGCAGCGGTTGGCCGGATTGGCGCGGTATTCGGCGCGATCGAGCTCGCCGGTGTGAATGATCTCGTGCCGGAGACCAAACCGAGCCGCGAGAGACACGGCGAGCTGGCGATGGCGGTCCGGATAGCTTGGACTGTCAGCGGTGACGCACAGCGCGCGCGGTCCGAGGGCCTCGGTCGCCGCATAGGCGAGGAACGCGCTGTCCACGCCGCCGCTATACGCGACGATCAGCGACGGCATGTCTGCAAGGATGCGGCGGAGTGCCGCGTGCTTGTCCGAAAGCGCCGCGTCGACCGCCGGGTCCGTGGATCCCGCGGGCGCACCGCGAGCTGGGCCCGGCGCTTCGGCCAGCGGGACTGGACTCACTCGTCCCAGTCTCCGCCTTCCTTTTCTTCGTCTTCTTCGCCGTCCTCGACCGCGTCGTCCTCTTCCTCGAAGTCGTCGTCTTCTTCCTCGTCTTCGTCGTCTTCTTCGTCGTCGTCGTCGTCCGCGCCTTCGAGCTCAACGGGGGACGTGCTGGTCACTTCGAGGTTGGCGCCGCAGTCGGGGCAGCTGATCAAATCCCCTTTGTCGACGTCGAACTCATCGACTTCGATATCTGCGTCACATTCCGGACAGGTGGCCATACATGCTCCTGGCGGGAGCGCCTTGCCCGGAGTTACCGGCTCTGTCGCGCTCCCACGTTTGCGTAAAGAGTTCGGATTATATCGAGAACCTGATAAATTCTGCAACGAAGCTAACCCTGCGCGGCCGTGCCGCCGATACCCTGGACGTGACGGCGCCTGACCCTCGAACCGTGCCTACCACCAAGACCGTCATCGTCGCCGACGACACTGCCTTCGTGCGGGATCGGTTCGCGACCGCGCTCCTCAGCGCCGGACACACCGCCTTCACCGTGAAGAGCGCCGCCGAGCTGCTGGCCCGTGTTCGAGCGGACCTGGCGCGTATCGACTTGATGGTCCTCGATCTCCGGCTACCTCATGCCGGCGGGGTCGAGCTGGTGCGGACGATCCGGAAAATCGATCAGGGGCGGCTGCCGATCCTGGTGTTCAGCGGCACGATTGCCAGCGCCGACGAAGTCCGCGACCTCGCGGCGCTGGGGGTCGCCGGGTACGTCAACGAGTACAGCGCCGTGCAGCACATCCTGCCGTCGCTGGCGCCCCACCTGTTTCCCGACAATTTCAACCGCCGCGGCAGCGCCCGGGTCGTGCTCGGGATTCCCGTCGCCTACCGGTTCGGCAACACCATCGCCGCGGCGCTCACCTTGAACCTGAGCAAAGGCGGCCTGGCGATCCGCACCATGAGCCCGCTCCAGGGCGCCGCCAAACTGCGCGCCCGCTTCAGGCTGCCTGGCTCGAAGCGCGACATCGAAGCCGAATGCCGCGTCGCATGGAGCGATCGACGGGTCGGGATGGGCCTCCAGTTCGAACGCGTGGAATCGGTCGACCAGGCCGCGATCGACGAGTTCGTCGACCAGCACTTCTTCTCGAATCGGAAGGCCTAGAGGAGAGGACGGAGGTACCGGATCTCAAAAACGGAGCAACGAAGTCAACGGAGGGAACGAAGAAGACGATGGTTTTTGGGAATCAAAAACAAGAATAGTCTTCTCCGATTCCTCCGATTGCTCCGTTGCTCCGTTTTTGAGATCCGGTACTCCGTAGCCTCCCTGCTCACTCCCGCAACAGCCGCAGCGCGTTCGCGATCACGATGAGCGAGGCGCCCGCGTCGGCGACCACCGACATCCACAGGGTGGCGACGCCGGCGATCGCCATCACGAGAAACGCGGCCTTCAGCGCCAGCGAAAATCCGATGTTCATGCGGATATTGCGCGAGGCGGCGCGGCTCAGGCGGATCGCAAACGGGATTTTCGCCAGCTCGTCGGCCATCAACGCGACGTCGGCGGTCTCCAGTGCCGCGTCGCTCCCGGCGACGCCCATGGCGATGCCGACATCCGCAGTCGCCAGTGCAGGGGCGTCGTTGACGCCATCGCCGACCATGGCCAGCGCGCCGTAGCGCCGCCTCAACTCCTGGACCGCGGTGACCTTGTCCTCGGGCAGCAGCGACGCGCGGTACTCGGTGATGCCGACGAGCCCTGCCAGCGCCTTCGCGGCCGGTTCGTGGTCGCCGGTCAACAGCACCACGTGGGCGATCCCGTGCTCCCGCAGCATTTCGATGACCGCCCGCGCCGACGCCCGCGGTTCGTCGGCGACACCGATCAACCCGACCGTCTCGCCGCCCCTCGCGACCATCACCGTGCTGCATCCCTGCGCGGTCATCGCGTCGAGCTGTTCGTGGACGCGAGTCGAGCACAGTCCGCGCTCCTCGAACAGCCGATGATTGCCGACGACCACCCGATCGACGCCGACCTGCCCCTCGGCACCGCGTCCGGGCAGCGCCTGGAACCCCGCCGCACTGCCGATTGCCAGACGCTCGTCGTTCGCATGGCCGACAATCGCGCGGCCGATCGGGTGCTCGGAGCGGGATTCGAGAGACGCAGCCAGGCGCAGCACTTCAGACGTCGGCAGACCGTTGGTCGACGCAATGTCGACCACGCGGAGCCGGCCGTGGGTCAGCGTGCCGGTCTTGTCGAACGCGATGCACCGCACCGCGGCCAGCTGCTCGAGCCGCGCGCCGCCTTTGATCAGCACCCCTTTCCGCGCGGCCGCCGCGAGCGCCGACACGATCGAGACCGGTGTCGAGATCACCAGCGCGCACGGGCACGAAATCACGAGAAGGACCAGCGAGCGGTAGGTCCACTCCCTGAAAGAGCCTCCGAGGACGAGTGGACCGGCGATGGCGACGAGAACGGCGAGCACGAGCACGGCGGGCGTATAGATCCGGGCGAATCGATCGACGAAGGTCTGGCTCGGCGCGCGCTGCGCCTGGGCGCGTTCGACCAGGTGGACGACGCGCGCGATGGTCGAGTCGCGGCCAAGGCGGGTGACGTCGATTTCCAAGGCGCCGCGGCCGTTGATGGTGCCGGCGAAGACCTCCGACCCGGACGATTTCTCGACCGGGAGCGACTCGCCGGTCACCGGAGACTCGTTGACGTGACTCTCCCCCGCCCGCACCCGGCCGTCGAGGGGAATCTTCTCGCCCGGCCTGACCACCATCACCTCGCCGATTCGAACATTGTCGACCGGCACGACTACGTCGCCCCCGCTGCGATGGACCAGCGCCTCCGCCGGCGTGAGATCCATCAGCGATCGGATCGCGCCGCGCGCCCGCTCCATCGCGCGCGTCTCGAGCCACTGCGCCAGGGCGAACAGGAACACCACCGACGCCGCTTCGGACCATTCGCCCAGCGCGACCGCCCCGGCAACGGCCACCACCATCAGCACGTTGATGTCGAGCACGCGCGAACGGATCGATACCCAGGCGCGGCGGGCGGGATGAATGCCGGCCAGTGCGACCGCAAGCGCGCAGAGCATCCAGCTGAATGGCGCCACGGCCGGAGCGAACGGCGCGGCGAGGCCGGCGGCCAGAGCGACCCCGGATCCCAGGACGAGACGCGCGCGCGTACCGGTTGTCGCGGAGGGGTGGACCGCGGTCTCGTGCTCCAGCCAGGCGCGCATCCCGGTGCGCGCGACCACTTCCGCGATCCGGGCCGGCGTCAGCACCGCCGCGTCGTGCTGGACATGGAGCCGCTGCGACATCACATCGGCGTCCAGCGACTCGACGCCGGTGAGGCGCTTCAAGGTCTGTTCGAGGATCGCCACCTCTTCATGGCAATCCATGCCCTCGATCCGGAAGGTCGACTCCGCGTGAATCTGGCAGACCTCGCACGAGCCAGCCATTAGACGGCCTCCGCATCGACGAGTCGTGGCCGCCGGGTGGCGGCGCTCTCCTGAACGTGCGTCACCGCCAGCCGCAGCAGCTGAACGATGTGCTGATCGTCGAGCGTGTAGAAGACCTGCCGGCCGGCACGACGCGGCCGCACCAGCCGCATCCCCCGCAGCAGGCGCAGCTGGTGCGACACCGCCGATTCGCTGATACCGGCCAGCGTCGCGATGTCACAGACGCAACGCTCGCCCCCGCTGAGCGCATCGAGGATGCGGATGCGGGTGGGATCGCCGAGTACCGCGAACGTCGCGGCGATTTCCTGGACGGTGTCCGGGGCCAGTTGCCGGGCGCCTGGAGCCGCCGGGTTGTGAGGAATCTCGCAGGTATCGGACATATGAATATATGAGCAGTTGTTCAGACATTGAATCTTAGCTGGTTCCCGCAATCGAAGCAAGGGACGGGAAGATGAAGCCGACGATTGGGGTTATTGGGGAGCGTCCGGAAGCGGGACGAGCCTTGACACGTTTTTCCCGCACTGGTTAGTATGAGGGTTCTGCCTGTAATCGGCCTTCTGTCTATATCTTACGTGCTCGCCTTTGACGCGCCGGTGCGGCAATCCGGTCCGCCGGGGCTGGCCCGTGTGCGTCGAACGGGCGAACAACCACTCTGCTGGAGAGACCTGTGATCGAGGTCGAACACATCACCAAACGCTACGGCCGGGTTACGGCCGTGGACGACGTCAGCTTTCGTGTGGAGCGCGGCGAAATCCTTGGCTTTCTCGGTCCGAACGGGGCGGGCAAGACCACCACGATGCGGATCCTCACCGGCTACATGCCGCCGACCGACGGCAAGGCGACGGTGGCCGGGTTCGACGTGTTCACCCATCCGGTGGAGGCCAAACGCCGCACCGGCTACCTGCCGGAGACGCCGCCGCTCTACCCGGACATGACCGTGCGCGAGTATCTGGACTTCGTCGCGCGCATCAAGGGGGTGCCGCCCAAGGAGCAGAAGGAGCGTGTCAAGACCATCATGAAGCGCACCTTCGTCGACGACATGGCGGACCGCCATTGCGGCAAGCTCTCGAAAGGCTATCGGCAGCGGGTCGGCCTGGCGCAGGCGCTGATTCACAACCCCGAAGTGCTGGTTCTCGACGAGCCCACCGCCGGCCTCGACCCGAAGCAGATCATCGAGACCCGCGATCTCATCCGCGGGCTCGCCGGCGACCACACCATCGTCCTCAGCACCCACATCCTTCCGGAAGTCGCCCAGACCTGCCAGCGCATCGTCATCATCAACAAGGGGCATGTGGTCGCGGTGGACACGCCCGAAGGCTTGACCGCGCGGCTCCAGGGAGCGGAGACGCTCTACGTGCAGATTGACGCGATGGGCGCGGAGGCCGCGACCGTGCTGCAGGGGATTCCCGGAGTGTCGCGGGTCAGCGTGGCCGATCATCGCAACGGCGTCGACGCCTTCGAGGTGGAGAGCTCCAGGGGGAACGACATCCGGCGCGACATCGCCCGCGCCGTCGTCAACAGCGGGTGGGGCCTGCTGGAACTGCGCCCGATGCGCATGAGCCTGGAGGAAATCTTCCTGCAGGTGACCACCGAGGATCGCGCGGAGTCGCCGATGGCGCCGCCCGAGCCCGAGCCCGAGCCCGAGCCCGAGCCCGAGCCGCCGGTGCTTCCACCGTCGGGAGGAATGGCATGAACAGCGTCCGGAACATTCTTGCGATTGCCGGCAAGGAGCTGCGCTCCTACTTCGCCTCGCCGATCGCCTACGTGATCATCGGGCTGTTCGCGCTGCTGTTCAGCCGGTTCTTCTACGCCTATCTGATGGTGTTCGTGCAGCGCAGCTCCGGCATGATGCAGATGCAGGGGGGAGCCAACAACATCAATCAGGAGATGATCCGCTACGTCCTGATGAACTCGGCGGTGATCATCCTGTTCGTGATGCCGATGATCACGATGCGGACCTACGCCGAGGAGAAGCGCTCCGGCACGATCGAGCTGCTGCTGACCTCTCCCCTGAGTGACCTCGAGATCATCGTCGGCAAGTTCCTGGGGGCGATGGGCCTCTACTGCGCGATGCTCTCGGTGACCGTCCTCTACATGGCGATTCTGTTCATCTACGGCAACCCGGAATGGCGGCCGGTCGTCGCCGGGTACCTGGGACTGCTGCTGCTCGGCGGCTGCTTCATCTCGGTCGGTCTGCTCATCTCGAGCCTGACGAAGAACCAGATCGTCGCCGGCGTGGTCACCTTCGCGGTGTTCCTGATGCTCTGGATCATCAACTGGTCGGCGGATCAATCGGGGCCGGTGATGCGGGCGGTGCTGAACCACCTGTCGATCATCGACCACTTCGACGACTTCGCACGCGGCATCATCGATACCAAGCATGTCGTGTATTACCTGAGCTTCATCACATTCGGGCTGTTCCTGACCGCGAAGTCGGTCGACAGCGAGCGGTGGCGGGGATAGGCATGCTGAGAAGAATTCTCGGGTTGCTCGGTTGGTTGGGCGTGGCCCTGGTCTTCGCCGCGGTGGCGATCCGGTTCCTGAAGCCGGAATGGCAGCAGTGGTACAGCGGGCTGGCACTCGCCGGGCTGGTGTGCACGCTGCTCTACATGCTCAGCCAGTGGCGGGAAGTGGCGCGCTCGTTCTCGGGACGGGAAGCCAAGTTCGGCACCGTGGCCGTGGTGAGCTCGATCGTGGTGCTGGCGATCCTGATCGCGGTGAACTATCTCGGGGTCCGACACAACAAGCGCTGGGACCTGACCGCCGCGAAACAGTTCACGCTGTCGGACCAGACCCGCAAGATTCTCGATGGGTTGCAGAAGCCGGTGGCGATCAAGGTCTTCGCGGAGTCGACCGACTTCCAGCGGTTCCGCGACCGGCTCGACGAATACCAGTACGCCTCGAAACAGGTGTCGATCGAGTACGTCGATGCGGTCAAGGCGCCGTCCCGGGCCAACCAATATCAGGTCCAGCAGCTCGGCACCGTGGTGTTCGATTACGACGGACGCACCGAACGGGTCACGTCGGACGGCGAACAGGAGCTGACCAACGGGCTGATCAAGGTGGTCCAGGGCAAGCAGCACAAGATCTACTTCGTCCAGGGCCACGGCGAGAAGAACACCGAGGGCAGCGATCGCGAGAGCTACAGCACGATCGCGGCATCGCTCGGCGCGGAGAATTACGCGGTCGAGAAGCTGGTGCTGGCCCAGCAGAAGGACGTCCCGGCGGATGCCTCGGTGCTGATCGTGGCCGGACCGAAGACCGACTTCTTCGGGCCGGAAGTCGACATGTTGAAGCGCTATCTGGCGAAGGGCGGCAAGATCTTCTTCCTGCTCGATCCGCCGGACAAGGTCGGGAGCGGCGAAATCACCGGAATCACCACGTTGCTCAAGGATTGGGCGATCGACGTCGGCAACAACGTGGTGGTGGACGTCAGCGGCATGGGGCAGCTCCTCGGTACCGGGCCCGAAACGCCGGTCGCCGCCAAGTACCAGCCGCATCCGATCACCGACCGCTTCAATCTGCTGACCGCGTATCGCCTGGCACGTTCCGTGGCGCCGGCGACCGGTGGGACGACCGGCAAGTTTCCCCAGACACTGGTCGAAACCAGCCCCAACAGCTGGGGCGAGACTGACATAGCCACGCTCAGCAGCTCTAATCAGGTGTCGCGCGATCTCGACAAAGGAGACAAGGCCGGTCCGGTCTCACTGGCGTCCGCGGTGTCTGCCCCGGCGACCGACGTCCCGGCGCCGGCCGCCGGCGCCAAACCCGAGGACACCAGCAAGCCGGAGACGCGGATCGTGGTGTTCGGGGACTCCGACTTCGCCTCGAACGGCTGGCTCGGCATCCAGGGGAACCGCGACCTGTTCATGAACGCCGTGAACTGGCTCGCCCAGCAGGAGAACCTGATCTCGATCCGGCCGCGCGATCCCGAAGACCGCCGGATCACGCTGACCGCCGACCAGCAGGTGCGTATCTTCTGGCTGACGGTGTTCATCATCCCGGGCCTGATCCTCCTCGGCGGGGTCCACACCTGGTGGCGGAGGCGATAGATGCGCGGCGTGCGATCGCTGATCCTGCTAGTCGTCATCGCGATTCCGCTCGGGTGGTACGCCTACCGCGACTATCAGAAGCCCGCGGGTGACGACGGGCCGAAGAAAGACAAGGTCTTCACGGTCGAGGCCGACAAGATCGAAGAGATCTCGGTGAAGTCTGAATCGGGTGAGCGCACCCGCCTGCAGAAGTCCGGCACCGAGTGGAAGATCGTCGCCCCGGCCAGCGGCCAGCCCGATGCCACAGAGGTGTCGGGGCTGACCTCCAACCTGTCGTCGCTCGAGCTCGAGCGGGTCGTCGACGAGAACCCGCCGGACCTCAAGGAGTACGGCCTGGCGCAGCCGCGCATCGAAGTCGCCTTCAAGTCGGGAGGCCAGGAACACACCCTGCTGATTGGCCAGAAGACGCCGCCTGGAACCGACCTGTATGCGAAGCGCGCCGAAGACAAGAAGGTCTTCCTGATTCCGGCGCACGTCGAATCGACCTTCAACAAGGCGACCTTCGATCTGCGTGACAAGGCGGTGATGAAGGTCGATCGCGACAAGCTGGACGCGCTCGAGCTCACGGCCGGCGATCGCAGCTCGAAGTTCGTGCGGCCGGCCGGCGAATGGCAGATTGCCGCCCCGGTCCAGGCGCGGGCCGACTTCAACACCATCGAATCACTGGTCGGCCGGTTGTCCGGGCTGCAGATGAAGTCGATCATCGACGTCCCCGACGCCGATCTGAAGAAGTACGGCCTCGACCAGCCGGCGGCCACCGTGAAATTCGGCGCGGGCTCGTCGCAGGCCTCACTGGTCCTCGGCGGCAAGGCGGCCGAAGGGACCATCTACGCGCGCGATCTGTCGCGGCCGGCGATCTTCACGGTCGAATCCAACGTTCTCGACGAGCTGAAGAAGGACCCGGCCGACTATCGTCAGAAGGATCTGTTCGATGCGCGCAGCTTCAACGCAACGCGGATCGAGATCGCGCGCGCCGGACAGACCCACACCTTCGAGAAGACGAAGACCAAGAACAAAGAGGGCCAGGACGAGGAGAAGTGGCGACAGGTGTCGCCGCAGGCGCGCGAGCTCGATCAGGCGAGCTTCGACGCGCTGGTGTCGGCAATCACCGGGATCCGCGCCACCGCATTTGTCGACGCCGCGGCCGCCGCCAAGGCGCTCGCCGCACCCGAGCTCGCAGTCGCGGTCAAGTTCGACGAAGGCAAGAAGGAAGAACGGGTCACGTTGGCCAAGGCCGGTGCCGACGCGTTCGGCGCCCGCGCCGGCGAACCGGGCGCGGCCAAGGTCGATGCGAGCGCGATCGACGCGGCCGTCAAAGCCCTTCAGGAGCTGAAATAGCGCTGCCCCGCTGGCTGGCGGTCGCGCTGCTCGCCGTGCTCATGGCATGCGCCGCGCGACCGGTCCCCCTGGCATCGGAGCCGGCATCGGCATCGACCGCTCCCCAACCCACCGCCTCGCTCAAGGCGGTCGCCCGGCTTCGCCGCGACCTCACCACCATCTTCAGCGCCGAGATCATGAATCACGGCCAATGGGCCGTAGTCGTGCGATCCGCCGGCACCGGCGAACGGCTGTTCGAGCGCAACAGCGACAAGCTCATGATGCCCGCGTCGAACATGAAGATCGTGACGCTCGCCGCCGCGGCCCAGTCGCTCGGATGGGACGCGCGCTTCACGACGACGCTCGAAGCCGAAGGTTCGATCGACTCCGGCGTCCTGCGCGGCGACCTTTACGTCCGCGGTGGCGGCGATCCCACGATCAATACCCGGGACGGGCGCGGCGCCGCGGTGTTCGCGGCGTGGACCGCGGCGCTGGCCGCCGCCGGCATCAACCGGATCGAGGGGCGCATCATCGGCGACGACAACCTGTTCGACGACGAAGCGCTGGGCGCCGGGTGGGCGTGGGACTACCTGCAGTACGGGTATGCCGCGCCGATCGGCGCCCTGCAATACAACGAGGATGTCGTCACGCTCGTCGTGACCCCAGGCGTCACCACCGGCGCTCCGGCCATTGTCACGCTCTCGCCGGGAAGCGGCCTGTCGGTGACGAACAAGGCGATCACAGCCGCCCCCGGCACGCCTGAAACCATCGACTATCGCCGTTTCCTCGATCGCCCGCTCCTCGAGGTCACCGGCGTCGTGCCGCTCGCGGCGGCTGACACTGCTGGAGCGCAGACCAGAACCGTCGGCCGCGAGGTCGCGGTGATCAACCCGACGCTCTACTTCGTGCAGTCGCTGAAGAGCGAACTGATCGCGCAGGGCATTACCGTCGCGGGCGAGGCCGTCGATATCGATGACTTGGCTCTTCCGCCGGCGCCCACGCCGGGGCGCCGGGTCATCGCCCGGACCGAGTCGCCGCCGCTCGGGGATATCGCGGCGGTGATGATGAGGGTCAGCCAGAACCTGTACGCCGATACCCTGCTGAAAGCGATGGGGGTGAAGGCCTCTGGCGCCGGCACCGCCGCGGCCGGCCGCGACGCAGTACTTGCAGCGTTTCGTGAATGGAAACTTGACGAAGCCTCGCTCGTGATGGCGGACGGCTCGGGGCTGTCGCGATACAACTACGTGACGGCGGAGCTCATCGCCGGGCTGCTCGACCGTATGTATGGCGACCCGCGGCACCGCGACTCGTTCCTCGCGACGCTGCCGGTTGCGGGAAAGGAAGGCACAGTCGCCACGCGGCTGCGGAAATCGCGCGCAACCGGCAACGCGCGCGTCAAGACCGGCTCGATCTCGAACATGCGGGCGTTGTCGGGCTACGTTCAGACGCGAGATGGAGAGATGCTTGCTTTCTCGATCCTGGCGAACGATTTCACCATCCCGGCCGCGACCGTGAACTGGATCGCGGACCTCGCCGTCGAAACGCTGGCAAACTTCACACGCCGTCAATGAAAGTCCTGCTCGGAGCCGCAGCCGTCGTCGTCGGGGTCGCCGCCGCGGCCTGGCTGTATCTCGCCTATGCACCGGACGGTTCGGGCCGGGCCACGCCGCTCGTCCGCAGGGCGAATGACGGCGAGTGGCTCGACAAGCTGTACAGCCGGAATCCCAGCGAAGTCGAAGCCGCCACCGCCGAAGTCGCGAAGCGCGGCGCGGCGGGCCTGCCGGCGATTCAAGCCGCGCTTCGCGATCCGCAATCGGAAGCCGAGCGCCTGAAAGGGGCGCTCAAGGCGTGCACGATTCTCGGCAAGACCGCGGCGCCGGCCATCGCCGACGTGGCGTCCGTGCTGTCGGAGCCCGGACTGACCGCCGAAGCGGCGATCGCGCTGAGCAACATGGGACCCGACGCCTTCGCCCCGCTGCGTGAAGGGCTCGGCGACGCCGATCCGATGGTGCGCCGTGAGTCGCTGCGGTCGATCGGCAAGCTGAAGGAGCGCGCGCCGCTCGAGGCGCAGCCGGTGGTCAGGGTGCTGATTGAAGGGATCAAGGACTCCGACGACGGGGTCAGAACAGTCGCGGCGACTTACCTGGGCATCCTGCACGCCGCGCCCGAGGAATCGGTGCCGGCGTTGATGGCGGGCCTGTCGGACTCGAATGTGGAGGTCCGCCGCGAAGCGGCGACCGCGCTCGGATCGTTCGGAGCCGCGGCCCTCGGCGCGATTCCGTTGCTCAAGAAAACCGCGCTCGACAAGAACGAGGACGTGGCGCGCGAGGCGGGCCGGGCGATCCTCAAGCTGCAGCAGAAGTAGTTCCCAGTTCCCAGTTAGCAGTTACCTATCCGCTCCGGTAACCGGAAACTAGCTGCGGGAAACTGGCTACTGGAAACTGCAAACTGGCTACTGCTACCCGCCCCCCAGCGCCGCCGACAGCAGCTGCCTGGCGGCCGCCACGATCTCGTCGGCGCGCGCGAGCAGCCCCCCGCCCTGCGCCAACTCGGGACGCCCTCCGCCTTTCCCGCCGAAGTGGGCGATCAGCTGCTTCAGCACGCGCCCGCAATCGACCGGCACATTCGGCGCGCGCGCCACGATCACCGACGCCGGTGACGCGGCGGTCAGCAGCACGACGACGTGGCCGGGACGCGAGGCGACGCTCTGCGCAATCGTCTTGATCGCGTTCATGTCGGCGTCCGGCACGGCTTCGGCGACCACGCGGAACCCGTGCAGATCCGCCGCATGCGCCGCGACCGCATCGGCCTCGAAGCCGGCGAGGCGGCTTTCGAGATCCTTGACCCGGCGCCGGAGATCGCGTCCGTCCTGCTGTAAACGCTCGATGCCCTGCGGCAGATCTTCTGAAGCCGTCGACAGCAGCCGGCTGCCGGCGTCGACCGTGTCGCGCAGCAGCCGGTGGCGGTGGAGCGCGCGGACTCCGCATCGGAACTCCAGCCGGGTACCGCCCCGGAGCCGTTCCCAGCCGGACACCGCGATGATGCCGATCGCGCCGGTGCGAGCCACGTGCGTGCCGCCGCAGGCCGACACGTCGAAGCCCTCGACGTCCACGATGCGCAGCGTGCCGGTCCGCGCCGATTCCTTCCGGAGTTGGAGCGCAGACGAGTCCTCGGCGTCGACGAATCGGATCCCGACCGGCCGGTCCTCCCACACCACCGCGTTGGCGAGGTCTTCGGCGTCGGCGATCTCGGCCAGGGTCAGCTCGCGCGCCAGATCGATGGTCGCGGAGGCGGTGCCAAGGTGAAAGCTCTCGGTCCGAACGCCGCACACCTGATCGATCGCCGCGGAGAGCACGTGCTGGCCGGTGTGCTGCTGCATGTGCTCGAACCGGCGGGACCAGTCGATGTGGCCCGTGACGATCTCGATGGACGAGTCGCCGATCCGACTCACGGAAACCTCGACCTCGCCCTCGACCAGGTGGACGATCGCGCCGTCCTCCCGCTCGACGACGTCGAGCACGCGGGCGCCGCCGAGCGTGCCGGTGTCGAAGGGCTGGCCGCCCGACGTCGGGTAGAACGCGGTGCGGTCGAGCACGACGCCCGGGCGGCCTCCGGCGTCGCCGATGCTCACCAGCCGGGCATCGAAGGTCTGGAGATACGAGTCGAGGTAGTAGAGACGCTCGGTCACGGGCGCATGACGGGGTCGGGGACGCCGGCCTCGCTGAATCCCTTGGCGCGCAGCAGACAACTGTCGCAGCGCCCGCACGCCGGCCGTCGGGCAGCGGGTCGTAGCAACTGTGGGTCAGGCCGTAGTCGAGATCCAGCTCGAGCCCGGCGCGGATGATCGCGGCCTTCGACAGGTGGAGGAGCGGCGCCAGGATGCGGAGTCGCGTCCCTTCAACGCCGGCCTTCGTCGCCAGTGCGGCGAGCCGTTCGAACGCCTCGAGGTACTCGGGCCGGCAGTCTGGATAGCCGGAATAATCGAGCGCGTTGACGCCGAGGACGATGGCCTCGGCGCCTACCACCTCCGCCCATGCGAGGGCCAGCGACAGGAAGACGGTATTGCGCGCCGGCACGTAGGTGGATGGAATGTCGTGCACGGCGGTGACGTCACGGTCCTTCGGAATCTGACCGTCGCCAACCAGGGCCGAGCCGCCGAACGATCCCAGGTCGACGTGAAGCTCGGCGTGCCGCGCGACTCCCAGCGCCGCGGCGACCCGGCGCGCGGCCTCGACCTCGCGGGCATGGACCTGACCGTAGCGGACCGTCAGCGCGAACAGCGCGTACCCGTCCTTGGCGGCGATCGCGCCCGCGGTGTAGGAGTCGAGGCCCCCGCTCAGGAGAAGGATGGCCTTCACTAGACGCCGCGCACGTCCGCGCCCCAGATGAACTTGTGCGCCTGGAGCTGCAGCCGGACTTCGAGCTTGTCCTCGAGGATCCACGCCGCCAGGTCGCGGGCGTCCAGGACGCCGTGCACGGGCGAGAAGAGAACAGCGGCCACGCGCCCCACCAGCGAGTGCCGGCTGACGACGTCGCGGGCGAACTCGTAGTCGGCGCGATCCTTGATCACGAACTTCACTTCGTCGTGGGGCGCCAGGTTCGCGAGATTGTCCCAGTGCATGCGATGCGACTCGCCGCTGCCGGGACACTTGACGTCGACGATCTTGATCACCGGCGCGGGCACCTGCTCGATGCTCAGGTGTCCGCCGGTCTCGACCATCACCGTCCGGCCCGACGCCAGCAGTCGATCCATCAAGGGGTAGACCTCGCGCTGCAGCAGCGGCTCGCCGCCGGTGATCTCGACCAGCGGACAGTCGTAGCGCTCCACCTGATCGACGACCTCATCCAGCGACATCTTGCGCCCTTCCGTGAACGCGTAGGCGGTGTCGCACCACGAGCAGCGGAGATCGCAGGCGGTCAGGCGGACGAAGACACAAGGCCTGCCGGTGTGGGTGGACTCCCCCTGAATCGAATGGAAGATTTCGTTGATGGTCAGCACGACGGTCTGTCCGACATTGTACAAAACGGCTACAATCGCCCGGCCAGCCCCAGAGAGGACCTCGTGAAAACGGTCGTCGGCGTCGTCGCACTCTGGCTCGTCGCGCTCGGCGGGAGCCCCGCCGGCCGTCAAGCCCCTCCCCCACGAATCCCGACCTTTCGCACCGGCGTCGACGTCGTTCAGATCGACGTGTCGGTGCTCGACAAGGACCGCCGGCCGGTTCGCGGCTTGACGGCGGCGGACTTCACCGTCCTCGAGGACGGCAAGCCGCGGCCCGTCGTCGCGTTCTCCACGGTCGAGCTGCCGCCCTTGCCTCCCTTGCCGTCCGCCCGGGCTGGGGGCGCTGAGACGGTGCCGCCGGACGTCACCCGCAACGACCTTCCCGACGGCCGCATCGTTGTCATCCTCCTCGACCCGTTCATGGAGCGGGTCATGGTGAAGGGGCGCGTCACGATGGCCGATCCGCCGGGGCTGGCGGCCCTTCGCAATACGGCGCTGCGTGTCGTGGACAGCCTCGGTCCGGGCGATCTCGCCGCGGTGGGACACACCATCTACGGCGTCGACGCAGAATCTGACCACCGACAAATCGCGCCTGAAGCGCGCCATCGAGACCACCGCGATGGGCACGGTCAAAAGGGCGGAGGGTGAGGAGTGGGGCAGCTGTGAGTGCGGCGTCTGCAGGGTGGAGGCTATTACGAGAGTCGCGACGGCGTTGCGCGGCGACCCGCAGCGGCGAAAGACCGTGTTCTACGTCGGTGAGCGGCTGCGTCTGTCGCCGGTCGAGGGGTTGTGCAATACGTATCTGGAACCCGCGACGAAACAGATGGTGCAGGCGACGCAGCTTGCCAACGTCACGGTGCACACGGTCGATCCGAACAGCCTGGAGACCACCAACGTGCATGCCGGCGACGATTTCCAGCCGGGCCGGCCGAACAGTGAGGCCGCGGCGGAGCAGGAGCAGAAAAACCGCGCCCACCTCATCGAGCGGCAGCAGTCGCTGCAGACGGTCGCCGACTGGACCGGCGGGCGCGCTGTCCTGAATACGAACGCGCCGGAAGAGAGCGTTCGGCCCATCCTGAACGAGTCGTCTGCCTATTACCTGCTCGCGTTCCAGACCGCGGACGTCAAACGAGACGGTCGCTTTCATCCGATCACTGTGAAGGTGAATCGGCCAGACGTCCAGGTGCGCACGCGCAAGGGCTATTACGCGGATGCGATCACGGCGGCAGGTCGCGCCACGGAGGGGCCGGTGTCGCTGGAAGCCGTCTCCCGCAAGCTGCTGCCGGAGCGGGGCTTGCCCATGACCGTCACGACGGCGGCGTTCCGCGGGACTGGGGGGACGCCGGTGGTGATGGTGACGACGGGCGTGAGGGCGGGTGCCGCCCCGTCGAGCGATGACAAGCGCGCCGGCGGCGCCGCGCCAGGGCAGTTCGAGCCGATTGAGATCCTGACGAGCGCGTTCCGCGACGGGAAGAAGGATATCGAATGGGGGCGCCAGCGCCTGGCGGTCGCCATCCCCGAGAGCGCACCGGGCGAGCTTCGATACGAGGCGGTTTCGACGCTGAATCTTCAGCCCGGCGCCTACGAGCTTCGGGTGGCGACACGGCACGAGCAGAGTGGCGCCACCGGCAGTGTGCACACGTATGTCGACGTCCCGGACTTCGACCACGAGTCACTGACACTGTCAGGCGTGGTGCTGTTCGATCGCCGCGCGCCAACCGCGACACCGCCGGAGGCGCTGGCCGGCATCCTGGACACGGCGCCGACCACGCGCCGCGAGTTTGGCGCCGTCGATGAGGTGTCGGCGCTCGTGCGCGTCTATCAGCGGCAACGGGCGCAGCCAGCGCCGATCACGGTGTCGTTCCGCGTGCTCGATCGCGGGTTGGCGGAAGTCGCGACGGCACCGAGCCCACTGCAATCCAGTCAGTTCGCCGGCACTGGATCGGCAGACGCGCGCTACTCACTTCCGCTCACCACTCTGCGCCCCGGATCGTACGTCCTGCGCGTGGAGGCCACCCACGAGCGCATCACCGCCAGACGGGATGTCCGCTTCGAAGTGAGATGAAGCATGCGAGCGCTGGCTGGATGGTGCTGTGCGATCGCGGTCCTGGCGGCGGCGCTGCCATCGGCACAGGATCAGGAGCCTCGTCTCGGCGACGTCCTTCGCGCAGCGGCATCGTACGTCGCTGAGTACCGAGCGCGCGCTCACCGTCGTCGGGGAGGAGGAGTACAGCCAGTTCCGCGTCGACACCTCCACCGACATCGTCAGGAACTGAGCGGCCGGTCGCGAGTAGGCCGCGATACGGCCCGCTAGAATAGACCCATGACCAAACCGACCTTCTACACCAAGCCCACTTGAACAACGTGCCGTAACGCCAGAAGTTTTCTGGCAGAGCAGGGTCTCGACGTCATCGAGCGTGACATCAACAAGGAGCCGCCCGATCGCGCCTTCCTCGAGCAGCACATCGAGGCGGATCGTTTTCTGGAGTTCGTCAGCACACGCAGCCCGGTCTTCAAGACACGGCCGCTTCCGCGATCCAAGAAAGAAGCGATCGACCTGATGATGGAACAGCCCAACCTGATCAAGCGGCCGATCCTGGTGCGAGGCTCGAAGGTGACCTTCGGCTTCAAAAAGGACGAGTACGGCGGATGAGCGCCCGGCGTGCCGCGCCCGGCGCGGAGATCCGCGTCGGCACCTCGGGCTGGAGCTATCCCTCCGGCAAGGGGACGTGGAACGGAATCTTCTATCCCGATCAGCCGGCGCGGCGGCCCCGCGGCACGCCGAAGTTCGACGAGCTCGCGTTCTACGCGGAACACTTCGACACCGTCGAGGTCAACTCGTCGTTCTACCGGGTTCCGACCGTGGCCACGGTCGAGAAGTGGGCCGAGCGCACGCCCGCCGGCTTCGAGTTCTCGCTGAAGCTCTATCAGAAGTTCACCCATCCGGACATGTTCGCGAAGGCGACCGGTGGAGATCCGTCGCAGCTGGGTGCCAAGGACGTCGATGCATTTCGTGCGGCGCTGGAGCCGCTGGTGAAGGCCGGCAAGCTCGGGGCGCTGCTCGCGCAGTTCCCGGCCAGCTTCAAGAACGACCCGGAGTCCGCCGGCTACCTGGAGTGGCTGCTGAAATCGTTCAAGGACTATCCAATCGCCGTGGAGCTGCGGCATCGCACCTGGAGCGAACACCCGACGGAGACCGCCCAGCTGCTGGCCGCCTACGATGCGGCGCTGGCGCAGATCGACGAGCCCAAGTTCAAGACCTCGATCCGGCAGACCCTGCTGCCCAACGTGAAGAGCGTCTACTATCTGCGCCTGCACGGCCGGAACGCCGCGCAGTGGTGGAAGCACGAGGCATCCGAAGATCGCTACAACTACTTGTACTCGGGAGAGGAGCTGCAGCCGTTCGCCGAAGCCGCCAAGGTGGCGTCACGTGAGGTGAAGAAGGCGTACCTGTACGCCAACAATCACTTCTCCGCCAAGTCGGTCGCCAATGCCGCGATCCTGAAAGCGCAGCTCGGACAGGAGCTCGACGGGGAATATCCAGTGGCGTTCGTCGAGGAGTATCCCGAGTTGAAGGGGATGGTGAAGCTGCTGCCGGAGCAGCAGTCACTCACTTCACGGAAGCCTTCTTGAGGATGTCGGCCCGCTTCAGCTTCTTCACCACGTCGAGGCCAGTCGTCACCCGGCCGAAGATCGCGTACTTGCCGTCGAGTCCCGGACGCGGCTGGATCACCATGTAGAACTGGCTGTCGGCGAACTTCGGATCCCCCGAATGGGCCATCGCCACCGTGCCCGGCAGGTGCTTCCGGCGCTTGTTGATCTCGGCGACGCCAATCGGCTTGCCGCTGCCAGGTCCGCGGCCCCACCAGGCTTCCTTCGACATGTCCCGCGAGGTCGGGTCGCCGACCTGCACCAGGAAATTCTCCTCGGCGCGATGGAAGCGCTGGCCGTTGTAGAAGTTCTTCTTCACCAGCTCGACGATGTGCTCGACGGTCTTGGGCGCGTCGTCAGGGAATGTCTCGATCTCGATCGTGCCCTTCGCGGTGTCGAGCACGATGACCGGGGCGGGGGCTGCCTTCGCCGCTGGCACCGTGCCGGGCTTCGGCGCGGCAGGCTTCTGCGCGGTCAGCGCGGACGGCAGCATCAGGACGGCCAGAGCAATCGCTCGCGGCGGGGCTCGTGAGCTTCATCGGGACCTCGGGGTCAGACCGGGGTCAGCCCCCGGTCTGACCCCCGATTGGGGCAGCTTGGCCCGCCGTAGCGCGGAGCGCGAAGGCGGCACGCCAATTTTGGGACACAAATCCGCGAGTACGCAAATGTCGCAGCGCGGGTACAGCGGACGGCACACGTTCTGGCCCCACGTCACCATATACAGGTTCACGAGCGGCCACCACTTCCGCGGCACCGCCCGGTAGAGCGCCTGCTCGGTCTCGTCGGGCGTCCGGGTGATGACCCAACCCAGATGGTTGGAGATCCGATGAACGTGGGTATCGACGCAGATGTTGTCCGCACTGCGGTGCGCAAGGATCAGCACGAGATTGGCGGTCTTGCGTCCGACGCCCGGGAGCGTGAGCAATGACGCCATCGTGTCGGGGACCCGGCCGGCGAACCGAGACAGGAGCTGCTCGCAGGTCGCCTTCACGTGGACCGCTTTGTGACGATAGAAGCTGACCGGATAGATCAGCCGCTCGATCTCTTTCACCGGCAGACGTCCCAGCGACCGCGGCGTACGGGCAACCTCGAACAGCCGTTTCGACGCGGCATGCGTCACCGCGTCGCGCGTCTGCGCCGACAGCATCGTCGCGATCAGGACCTGGAACGCATTCTCTTTCTGGTCCTGCGCGATCTTCTCGACCGCCGGCTCTTCGAGTCCCGCCACGGCCTTGCCGAGCCGCCGCATGATCGTGTCGACGCGCCCTCGCGGAACGAGCGGCGGCGCTGGCCGCGGCTTTTCAGGCACGAGCCGGCTTCACGGGCGTGAGCGGCTCGCGCCCCTGGAGCACCTCGATGACGTTCCTGACCGCGAGATCGATCATGGCACTGCGGGTCTCGCGGGTCGCGCTGCCCAGGTGCGGCGCCAGCACCACGTTCTCCATCGTCAGCAACGCTTCGTGGACGATGGGCTCCTTTTCGTAGACGTCGAGCGCGGCCGCGGCGATCAGGCGCTCCTGAAGCGCCCACGCCAGCGCCTCCTCGTCCACCACCGGTCCGCGCGCGGTGTTGACGAGAATCGCCGACCGCTTCATGCGCATCAGCGCCCGGCGATCGATCAGATGCCGCGTGTCGGGCCGCAGCGATGTGTTGATGCTGATGACGTCCGACGAGACCAGCAGCTCGTCGATCGACATGTCCTCTTTGCCGAAGACAGCGGTCATGCCGAACACCGAGGCCTTGGCGGCGACTGCCCGGCCGATGCGTCCGCGGCCGACAATCCCCAACTGCTTGCCGCGGAGCTCCGTGCCGAGCATGAAATCGATGGCCCAACCCTTCCACGCTCCGCGCCGCACCAGCCGTTCCCCTTCGCCGATCCGCCGCGCCGCCGCCAGGATCAACGCCCAGGTCAGCTCGGCGGTGGCCTCGGTCAGGACATCCGGTGTATTGGTGACAATCACGCCGCGCCGCGCCGCAGCGGGGACGTCGATGTTGTCGTAGCCGACCGCGATGTTCGCCACCACTTCGAGCGCCGGCGCCGAATCGAGCAGCGCCTCGTCCACACGGTCGGTCAGGACGCAGATCAGTCCACGCTTGTCGCGGACCCGCTCGCGGAGCTGTTCGGGCGTGAGCGGCGCTTCCTCGAGCTGGACGTCGCAGGCGGCTTCGAGCTTCTCGAGGATGCTCGAGGGCACCCTACGGGTCAGGAGCACACGGGGTCTCATATCAAATCCCAAGCTCCAAGCTCCAAATCCCAACCATCCCCAACGTCCAAATCCCAAACCGACTTCCCAAAGCCCACATCCGATAGGAGTTGGCCTTCGGAGATTGATGTGGGAGTTGGGATTTGGGAGTGGTTGGGATTTGGAGCTTGGAGCTTGGGATTTGCCAGCGAAGGAGTCATCAATGTCCGTGCGACTGGCAATAGCCGCAGTGGTTGCAGGGCACCGTGGGTTCGATCAGGCAGGGACCGCCGCTGTCGGGCAGCGTGTAGCGGTAGTGGCTGGCGTGATGCGCCATCGGCAGCGCCTCGATCCGGACAACGCTCTCTGACGAGGCCAGATCCGGAGTCAGCTGCCGGGCGATAGCCTGGCGGATCAACGCGCGGAGTGCGTCCTCGTTCATAGCGTGTCCACGTAGTCGACGGCATCGACGATGCCGATGATGGCCGCATCCACTGCCGCCGCTTTGCGGCCGAGCGCATCGCCCGCCGCCTTGCCCTCGATCACGACCAGCACCTTCTCGCCGACCCCGGCACCGACCGCATCGATGGCGAGCAGCGCGGTCCCGCGCGGCGCGCCGTCCAGCGTGAGCGGCTGCACCAGCAGCAGCTTCGCTCCTTCGAGCTTCCGGTTTTTCTGCGTCGAGACGACGGTCCCGACCACTTCGGCTATCTGCATGATCGTGTCAAGGGAGAAGGGAAAAGGGATACCCTTGTCATGGTGTTCTATCCCACCGTCCAATGATCGACGATCCCGATCACGGTGGCGTCGGCGGGGGGTTCGACAGGGTAGAACGGATAGGCCGCTTCCCTTCCGCGCACGAAGAACACGTGCTCTCCCACGCCCGCGCCGATCGAATCGAGCGCCACCAGGGTGCGGCCCGCATCATCTCCCGAGGGGGCGATCGGCTGCACCACCAGCAGCTTGATCCCCACCAGGTTGGCGTCCTTCATCGTCGCCACCACTTCGCCGATGACGCGCGCCAGCTGCACCTACTGGCTCCGCTGCGCGGCGGCGGTTTCGAGCAGCTCCGGCACCTCGATGTGATCGACGATGCCGACGATCGCGGCATCGACCGGACAGTCCTTCATGCCCGACGCCATCCGCGCGGAACTGCCGCTGACGATCAGCACGGTCTCGCCGACGCCCGCGTCAACGGTATCGACCGCGACCAGATAGGTGCCTTCGGCCTTGCCGCGCGGATCGATCGGCCTGGCGACGAGCAGCTTGTTGCTGACCAGCCGTTCGTCCTTCCGCGTCGCCACCACGGTGCCGACGATCTTCGCGAGGATCATTTGGCGTTGGCGGTCGCCTTCCCGATCGGCAGCGCGTCCTCGAGGTTGGCGTGCGGGCGCGGAATGACGTGCACCGACACCAGCTCACCGACGCGCCGGGCCGCCGCCGCACCGGCGTCGGTGGCGGCCTTTACCGCCGCGACGTCGCCGCGAACGATGGCCGTCACGTAGCCGGCGCCGATCTTTTCCCAGCCGACGAGCGTGACCTTGGCGGCCTTCACCATCGCGTCCGCCGCTTCAATCATCGCGACCAGACCCTTGGTCTCGACCATCCCGAGCGCCTCACCCATTCTTTTGCTCCTACTCAGTTCCCGGTTGCCAGTTGCCAGCAGCCAGCCAGCCGAAGTTGCCAGTGTGAGGTCGGACCCCACAATACTGGAAACTGGACACTGGGAACTGAAAACTATCTCAGATTCTTCACCGCATCTTCAATCAGTGCCGTAAGTTCCCCGTATGTTAGCCGAATTTCCCGATCGGCAGGGACGCTCCCGGGCGCGTGCGCGCGGCGGGCGATCAGGCCGGCCAGGTCGTCGGGAAACGCCGCGTAGTCCGGCACCAGCCGCTGGCCTGGCGCCGATGGTGCCTGCACCACCTGACAATCGGCCTGACCACCCGGCGGCGGGTCGGCGCAGATCGGCGCCGGCGCTGAAATCCCGTAATGGCCACGCAGGCCCTGGAGCCGGTCCACTTCCTCGCGCGACAGGATCCGCTCGCCGCCCAGCAGCCGCGCCACCAGGCTGATCTTCGCGAAATGCTCGATCGTCTCCATCTTGTAGTAGGCGGAGAACAGATCCTTGCCGAGGGTCAGCGCGCCGTGATTCGCCAGCAGCATGCCGTCGTGCGCCTGCACGTACTTTCCGACAGCGGCCGGCAGCTCCTTCGTAGAAGGCGTGGCGTACTCGGCGATCGGGACGCTACCCAACGTGCAGACGACCTCGGCGAGCACCGCGCGATCGAGGGGGATGCCGGCCACGGCAAAACCGGTGGCGATGGGCGGATGGGCGTGCACGACGGCGTTGACGTCGGGCCGCCGCCGGTACACCTCGAGGTGCATCTGCATTTCGGACGACGGATTGCGCTCGCCCGCGACCTTCTTACCGTCGAGATCGGTGATGCACATCATCTCGACGGTCATGAAGCCTTTGCAGACACTGGTCGGCGTCATCAGCAGGCGGTCGGGCCCGAGCCGCACGCTGATGTTGCCGTCGTTCGACGCCGTGTAGCCGCGCGCGTAGAGGCGGCGCCCCACCTCGACGATATCGGCGCGCAGCTCGGCTTCGGAGCTCACCGCCGGCCCCACTGGTCGCGGCATTTCTCCGAGCAGAAGTATCGGGTCGCGGTGCCGGATCCCGAGGTCAAGGCCTTGCCCGGCACGACGAAGACGCCGCAAATCGGGTCGCGCACCAGCTTCACCGCGGTGCGCTCGCGCTGGCCTGGCCCCTTGAGCATGCCGGCGCCGTCGAAGATCGCGTACATGAACCGCCACACGATCCGTCCGATGACGATCAGCAGCACGGCCCAGATGATGAGGCGGAGCATCGGTCAGCTCACTTCGGGGCCGGTGCCGCGGGGGACGCGCCGTCGGGATGCGCCGAACGAAGGCCTTGCAGCGCTTTACTAGCCATCGCCGCTTCCTCGGACGAGGGGGCGATCTCGACCACCTTCCGCCACGCCGCCGCCGCGCCTTCCAGATCCTGCTTCCCGAACGCGCGCACGATCCCGACGTTGAGCAGGGTCTTGGTGTGAGCCGCGTCGATCGCCAGCGATCGATCGAACTGCGCCAGCGCCCGATCCGGCTGATTCATGTAGTAGTAGGCGATCCCCAGGTCGGTGCTCGCGTTGACGTGCTTCGGGTTGATGCCGAGCGCGTCCTCGTATTGTTTGGTCGCCTCGGGAAAGCGCTCCGCATCGAAGTACAGGTTGCCGAGCTGCACGCGGGACTCGACGTCGCTGCGGTCCTTGTCGATGGCCGCCCGGAGCGTGCCGGCGCGCGACTCGTCGAACGGCCTCGCGGTCTGCGCCTGCCCCGCGGTCGACGACGCGGGCTGGGCGGTTGCGGCTGCGGGGGGACGGCCCTGCTGGCTTCCGATCATCCAGCCGACGAGAAGGCCGAAAAACACGCCGGCTATGCCGAAAACGACGGATTCCTTGGGCACGGAAAGAAAATCATAGCAACGTTCGCCGAAGCCAGTCCACCAGCGCCCCGGCCAGGGTCGGATCGCGGGACAACATCGCGGTGCCGTGTCCGGCCTGCTTCAGAATCAGGAGCTCGCGCGGTCCGCCCCCGTCCTTCTGCAGCTCACGGGCCGAACGCGAGGCGTACGGATCGTCGTCTCCGGCGACCAGCAGCATCGGCCGCTTGATCTTCCGCGCCGCCGCGTCGATGCGCAGCCCGCGGTAGTCGCCCGAGGGGGAAAGCAGGGCGAGGCTGGCGATGGTCGCATCCGCGGACGCCGCGAGTGCCGCCAGGTTCGCGCCGATCGACGCGCCGATGATGCCGACCCGCGTCTGCTGCACGTCGGTGCGCTGGGCGAGATAGCGACGCGCGGCGCGGACGTCCAGCACCATCGCGGCGTACTCGGACTGGTTGGCTGCTGCCGGCGTCGCGGGGCCGGACTCACCATGACCGCGCAGATCGAACGCCAGCGCCCCGATCCCCTCGGACGCCAGCCGCTGGGCGAGCGCGTCCCACTCCCGGCGGGAATGATTGAGCATATGAACGAGGATCACCGCGGGCCCGGGCCGCGACGCCGGCTCGTACCAGGTGGCGGCCAGCGTCACCCCATCGTCGGTCCGGATCGTGACGCGCTGCGCCGCGAGCGCGTCGGCGGACGAGCAGCAGAGCAGCAGCGACACAGAAGCACGGCTGGCTTCCAGCCATCAGGCGGAAGATCCTGGCGCTATCCACTGAGTGCCGCAAGATAGTCGCGGACCGCGCGATCCAACCCGACGTAGAGCGCGTGGCTGATCAGCGCGTGCCCGATGGATACCTCGTCCAGGTGAGGAAGATCGCGGAAGAGCGTGAGGTTGTCCAGGTCGAGATCGTGGCCAGCATTGACGCCCAGACCCAACTCGTGGGCCAGCGTCGCCATCTGCGCATACAGATCGAAGCTCTCCCGGCCGCGGCCCGCATGAAAGGCGCGGGCGTAGGGCTCGGTATACAGCTCGATGCGGTCGCCCCCCGCGGCGGCAGCCCAGCGCACGGCGGCCTCGTCCGGGTCGACGAAGATGCTGACGCGAATCCCCGCCGCCTGAAGCCTGGACACGACGGCGCGCATCCCGTCGGTCGGCGTGGACGGGTCCCATCCGGCCTGACTGGTGATCTCGCCCGCGCGCACCGGGACCAGCGGTGAACTGATCGGGACGGACCTCGATTGCCAGCTCGAGGAGATCGGACCTGGGATCGCCTTCGATGTTCAGCTCGACGCGCCCCTTCGCCGGGGCGATCTCGCTGGCGACATCGCGGACGTCGCCGAAGGTGATGTGCCGGGCGTCGGCGCGCGGATGAACGGTGATGCCTGGCGCGCCGGCGGCGAGACAGACCTGGGTGGCTTCGACGACGCTCGGCACCGCCCCGCCGCGCGAGTTGCGAAGCGTCGCGACCTTGTTGACGTTGACGCTCAGCTTCGCGCGCGAGCGCCCGGCGGTCATCCCAGATGCTCCTTGACCGTGTTCACGATCTGCGTCGCCCAGCCCTGAATCTCCTGCTGGTCCTTCCCTTCGATCATCACACGCAGGAGCGGCTCGGTGCCCGAGTAGCGGACCAGCAGACGGCCGTTGCCGGCCAGACGATCCTCCACCTGCTGCATCGCATCGGCGACCGCCGGCACGGTCGCCAAATCGCGCTTCTCACGCACCCGCACGTTGAGCAGCACCTGCGGGAACGTCACCAGCTCCGACGCCAGATCCGCCAGCTCGCGGCCGGTGTCGGCCATCACCCGCAGCACGCTCAGCGCGGTGACGATGCCGTCGCCCGTGAAGAGGTGGTCGGAAAAGATGATGTGGCCCGACTGTTCGCCGCCGAGCGACAAGCCGCGCTTGATCATCTCCTCCATCACGTACTTGTCGCCGACCGGACAGCGGACCATGTCGATGCCGCTGGCCTGAAACGCGAGCTCGAGACCGATGTTGCTCATGACGGTCGCGACCACGGCGTTGCCTTTGAGCTGTCCGAGCGTCTGCAGGTGCCGTCCGCACATCAGCAGCACCGCGTCGCCGTCGACGATCTGCCCCTTCGCGTCGATCAGAATCGCGCGGTCGCCGTCGCCGTCGAACGCGACGCCCAGCCGGCAGCCGTGTTCGACCACCGCGCGAGCCAGCGCATCCGGGTGGGTCGAGCCGCAATCGAGATTGATGTTGCGCCCGTCAGGAGTGGCGCTCAGGAGGTGGACGTCGAACCCGAGCTCGTCGAACAACCGCGGCGCCACCGTCGTGGTCGCGCCGTTCGCGGTGTCGACGGCGAGGCGGAGCCGGCCCAGCCGCTGCGGATCGGGCAGCGCCAGCCGCGCATGCGCGATGTAGGCGTCGATCACGTCGGTGCGGTCCACCGCCTCGTCCGCGGAACCGCCGACCGCCCAGCTCCGATCCGCGACGATCGCTTCGACCTGCCGCTCCGACGCCTCGGTGAACTTCTCACCGCGACCGGAGAACACCTTGATGCCATTGTCCTGAAACGGATTGTGCGAGGCGGAGATCACAATCCCGGCGTCGTAGGCCATCTCGCGCGCGACGTACGCGACCGCCGGCGTGGGAATGACCCCGGCCGTGGTCAGGTGTCCGCCTTCCGACCGGATCCCTCGCGCCAGCTCCCGCTCGATCCATTCGCCCGATTCGCGCGTGTCGCGGCCGACGATGAATCGCAATGGCCGGCCATCGCCCCGCATGGCACGCACCAGCGCGCCGCCGAGCCTGGCGACGGTGTCGTGATCCAGCGGGGACTCGCCCGCCTTGGCGCGGACGCCGTCAGTTCCAAACAGTCGGTCGGACATATATTGCAACCTTGCCGACATTGCCAAAACTGCCAAAAGTGCCAAGAATGCCAGATCCCAAGATCGGCAGGCATTTGATGTTGGCAATTTCTGACAGTTGGCAATGTTGGCAATCGTTACTTGATCGCCTTGATGGTGACGACAGACCACGGCGGGTGTGATCTCGTTGACCCCGAACAGCTGCGAGGGGTCGGCCTGAACCCGAAGATTGTACCGGCCGGCTCCGAGCCCGGCAAGGTCGACAAAGGCTTCGAGGGTCTCGGAGCGAACGCCAGCCAGCGCTTCGCGGCGTCCTCGCACCGTCAGCGTGACCGAGCCGGGCCGGATCTCTGGCGGCACCAGCCCGCTGCCGAGATTGCGCGCCCGCACCAGCACCCCTCGGAGCTCGCGCTCGACCGGCGCCGGGACCACATCCACGATCACGGTCACGTCCTGAGGTTTGACCAGACGCACCGAGGAGTCGAGCAGACCGACCGTCACGACGTCACGCACATTCTCCCGCGCGCCGGTGACGGTCACCGGCTCGGTCGTGGCATTGGCCAGCTTCTTCACGCGGCTCTCCGGCCCCGCAATCTCGACAGTCGCGGGTTCCGGGGTCACCGTGCCGACCACGAAGCCGGGCGCCGGGTCCCCCTCGGTTGGCGCCACGACCGGCACCACGCGTCGAAGCGTTCTCTCCAGCTCGATGCCCAGCGTGCCTGGAATGACCTGCGCCACCTCGACCCCGAACGGCGATCGCACGTCTTCGTTTCGGACGTGGAACAACCGGGATCCGGGTCGCGCCTGCTGCAGGTCGACCACCGCCACGACCTCTCCAGCATCCAGGCGGCTGAGCAGCGCCGACGACCCTCGCAGCCGGACCTCGACGTTTTCCGGGGGATCCCCGACCACTTCGAGCTGCGCCGGAATATTGCGGAACTCGACCGGCACCCGCAGGATGCGCTCGACCACGTGCTCACCGGCAACGGTCAGCCACAGCAGGCTCGCGCAGGCGAGGGCCACGAACTTCAAGCCGAGATGACGGAACGGGTGATAAGCCATCAGGCGTCGTACGCAGACGACGGGACGCCGCTGCCGCGCCGCTGCACGACGAACGTCTTCAAGCGCTCACGCAGGTCGTCGGGCGAGAGGTCGCGATCGATCCGTCCGTTGATCGCCAGAGCGATCTGGCCGCGCTCCTCGGAGATCACGATCGCCACGGCGTCGTTCTCCTCGGTCAGGCCGATCGCGGCGCGGTGACGGGTTCCCAGCTCGCGGCTCACCCGCGGATTGACGGTCAGCGGCAGGAAGCAGGCCGCCGCCGCGATTCGGCCCTCCTGCAGGATCACGGCGCCGTCGTGCAGCGGCGACTTCGGCTGGAAGATCGTGACGATCAAGTCGTAGGTCAGCGTCGCATCGATTGGAATCCCGCTCTCGATGTAGTTCCGCAGCCCAATCTCCCGTTCGATCGCGATGATCGCCCCGATGCGTTGCGACGACAGCATGGTCGACGCGACCACCAGCTCCTCGATCGTCTCGTTCGCGGACTCCTGGCGGGTTAAATAGCGGAAGAACGGCGCCTGTCCGAAGTGCGCCAGCGCCCGGCGGATGTCCGACTGGAAGATGACGATCGCCGCGAAGGCGACGTACACCAGCATGTTGCGGATCATCCAGTTGAGGGTCTGCAGCGGCGCCAGCCGGGAGATGTAGAACAACCCGACCAGCAGCAGCGATCCGGCCGCCATCTGCACCGCCCGCGTGCCGCGGATCAGCTTCAGGAACTCATAGAAGATGATCGAGACAATCGCGATGTCGAGCAGATCCCACCACCCGACAGGCGGGCGCCGGAGCAGGCCGGTGAGATATTCGGACACGGAGGTTAGCTTATCGCACGGGTGGAACCGGGGGGAGGTGGCGCCGGTCCCGGCCTGGCTAACCCCAGCTCCTGCCACAGCCAGCGGAAGTCGTAGGCTGGCCGGCCGGTCGTCGATGCGCGCTCGGCGGCGTTCTCCAGCTGCTTGAGCATGTCGACGACCTTCGCCCGCCACAGCCTGGTGCCGGCCGCGGCGCGCGGCGTGCGGTTCCCCAGAGCGGGAGCCGGGCGGTCGAGCCACGCACGGTACTGCCGGTCGAAGAGCTCTCGAACTGCACCCGCAGCCTCGGTTGGCAGGTCCTGGGCCACGAACGGTGCGGGCCGAGGCCCGCGGGACCGCAGCTCGCTCATCGTCTGTTCGAGCGTCTCGAGCGAGGTCGCGCGGTATCGGACCCGCTCCCCCAGCAGCGACTCCAGCCACGCCCGGCCCCGGGCCGCCCGCTCCTGCGAGGTCGACTCGAAGACGATCCGGTTGCCCTCGATCGACCAGGACCCCAGCTCGCGGTCGCCGCCGGCGCTTTGTTCACGCCAGGACAGATGGCCGTCCCGGGTCGCACGGATGTCCGGCCGGGCGGTCAGTTCGGCCCGGACCGCCTCGGCGTGATCGGTCTCGAACACCGACCGGCAGAAGACGAGCGGATCGCCATCGGTCGTCAGCAGCTGAGGAGGCTCAGGAAACGCGACCAGGTTCAGCCAGAGCCGATGGAACACCATCCCCTGCTTGCGGAAGAAGGTCGTCAGGTCGTCGAACGGAAACTGCCGGTGATGCCGGCGGTGCAGCCGGCGGAAATGCCGGACGATCGGCTCTTTCAGCTCGGCCGGATACAGATACAACCCGCCTTCGAACACCTGGCCGCCGAGGCCGTCCGGCGCGACCCGGGCGCCGAGCACGTCCCACGTCATCATCCGCAGGGTCGCAACGCGCTCAATCACGAACACTCGATGGCCGGTGAACACGTCGAGCAGATGGACCCCCAAGCCGCGATCGATCGACTCGACCTCGTACAACCGCAGATGGGCGTCCGCCATCCGGCGGATGAAGTCCTGCTCGGCCTCGGAAAGCTGGGCGTGCTCTTCCTGCAGAAAGAGCTCGGCGACGGTTCCCGTTCCATCCACGTCCCAATCGAACAGGAACCAGGAGTTGTACTTGATCGTGGCGTCCTCCGAATCGAGCAGCCACCGCAGCTCGGGAGTCGATCCCTCCTTGATCAAGTTGCCCCAGAACAGGACTTCGGCGATTGAATGGTCGCTGTCGAAGGCGGGATTGAACGCGAAGGCGAGGAGCTTACCGAGCGCGGACTCGCGGGTGCTGGACGCCGACCGCCTGCGTCGCAAGCCCGCAGCACTCGCCGAATCGCCGGCCGCTCCCACACGGGCAGGGCGGATTGCGGCCGGATTCGCTCATCGCGCGTCATCTTACACCGCGTCCGGCGCGTCTCCGGCCGCCGCGGCGGCCACTCGATCGGCAACCCGTACGACCTGCGCCATCTCCCGGACCGCGTGCACGCGGACGATGTGCGCGCCGGCCAGGACACTCGCGGTGACCGCCGCGGCGGTTCCCCAGTCGCGCTCCGCGGGCGGAACGTCGCCGAGCGCGGCCTTCAGGAACGACTTTCGGGACGGCCCGCTGAGCAGGGGACGTCCGAGCGAGGCCAGGCGCCCGAGGAGCGCGAGCGCCTGATAGGAATGCCGCGCCTGCTTCGCGAATCCCAGGCCGGGGTCCAGGATGATCGCGTCCCGGCTGATGCCGGCCGCCTCCGCGCGGGCAATCGCGGCGGACAGTTCCGCGGCGACGGCCGCCATCAGATCGCGGTAGCGCGCCTCCTGGTACATGTCCCGCGAACGCCCGCGATTGTGCATCAGCACGATCGCCGCACCCGTCTCGGTGACGACGGTGGCGAGCGGCGGGTCGTACCGGAGCGCACTCACGTCGTTGATGATGGAAGCGCCGCGCGCAATCGCCTCACGCGCGACCGTCGCCTTGTAGGTGTCGATCGAGATCACCGGCTTCCCGCCGAAGCCTTCGATCACCGGCAGCACGCGGCGCCGCTCCTCGACGGCGTCGAGCGGCTCGGCGCCGGGGCGCGTCGACTCCCCGCCGATGTCGAGGATGTCGGCTCCCTCCTCGAGCATGCGCCAGCCATCGTCTATGGCGCGGGCTGGATCGAAGCGAAGCCCGCCGTCCGCGAACGAGTCAGGGGTGACGTTGATGATGCCCATGACGAGCGTGCGCTCGCCGAGGACGAGAGGGGGACGATGGCCGGGGAGGGGAAGTTCGAAGCGGGTGCGCAATCGCGTGTCAGTTTCCAGTTGCCAGTTTCCAGTTCCCAGAGGCTGTCGAACTGGTTACTGGAAACTGGAAACTGACATGCCCGCGCCGGCAGGCGCGGACTGTCTTACTCCTGCGGCAGCGGCTTGTTCAACGGTGGCATCGGCGGCACGATCGAGGGGCGTTCCCTCGGCTGGCGGCGGCTGTCGTCGCTCTGAGAGGGAGCGGTCGCGGGCGCGCGGTACTCCTCGAGCGGTTCGCCGGCCACGATGCGGCGGACCTGTTCGGCGTCGAGGACCTCGCGGACGAGGAGCTCCTCGGCAATCCGATCGAGCGCGACGCGGTGGTTCTCGAGCAGGGCCCGGGCGCGGTCGTAGTTGTTCGTGATGAACCGCTTCAGTTCCTGGTCGATCCGGATCGCGGTGTCTTCGCTGTAGTCCCGGTGCTGCGCGATCTCGCGGCCAAGGAAGATCTGCTCTTCTTTCTTGCCGAAGGTCAGCGGCCCCATGGCGTCGCTCATGCCCCACTCGCAGACCATCTTGCGGGCGAGCTCGGTGGAACGCTCCATGTCGTTGCCGGCGCCGGTGGTCATGCTGCCGTTCATGGTGATCTCCTCGGCGATGCGGCCGCCCAGGAGAATCGCGATCTGATCGTTCAGATAGTCGCGCGAGTAGTTGTGCTTGTCGTCGACCGGCAGCTGCATCGTGACGCCAAGCGCCATGCCGCGCGGGATGATCGTGACCTTGTGCACCGGGTCGGCGTGCGGCAGGACCACCGCGAGGAGTGCGTGCCCCGCCTCGTGCACGGCGGTGACCCTCTTCTCCTCTTCGCTGATGATCATCGAGCGACGCTCCGAGCCCATCAGGACCTTGTCCTTGGCGAACTCGAAATCGAGCATCCGCACGACTTTCTGGTTGTAGCGCGCGGCGTTCAGCGCGGCTTCGTTGACCAGGTTGGCGATGTCGGCGCCGGAGAAGCCGGACGTGCCGCGGGCCAGCACGTGAATATTCACGTCGTCCGACAGCGGGATCTTCTTGGTGTGGACGGCGAAGATGCCCTCGCGGCCCTTCACGTCGGGACGATTGACGACGATGCGGCGGTCGAAGCGGCCGGGGCGGAGCAGGGCCGGATCGAGGACGTCAGGGCGGTTGGTCGCGGCGACCAGGATGACCCCTTCGTTCGACTCGAACCCGTCCATCTCGACGAGCAGCTGGTTCAGGGTCTGCTCGCGCTCGTCGTGCCCACCGCCGAGGCCGGCGCCACGATGGCGGCCGACGGCGTCGATCTCATCGATGAAGACGATACAGGGTGCGTTCTTCTTACCCTGCTCGAAGAGGTCGCGGACCCGGGAGGCGCCGACCCCGACGAACATCTCGACGAAATCCGAGCCGCTGATCGAGAAGAACGGGACATTGGCCTCGCCGGCGACGGCGCGGGCGAGCAGCGTCTTTCCCGTACCCGGGGAGCCCATCAGGAGGACGCCCTTGGGGATGCGGCCGCCGAGCTTCTGGAACTTCTGCGGCTCCTTGAGGAACTCGATGATTTCCTGGAGCTCTTCCTTGGCCTCGTCTACCCCGGAAACGTCCTTGAACGTTACTTTCTTCTGCGAACTGGAGGACAACTTCGCGCGGCTCTTGCCGAACGAGAGGGCCTTGTTCCCCCCGCTCTGCATCTGCCGCATGATGAAGATCCAGAAGCCAATCATCAGGAGGATCGGGGCCCAGGAATAGAGGACGTTGGCCCAGGGGCTGGTCGCCTCGCGCCGGGCCTCGATCTTCACCTTCTTTTCGTTGAGGAAATTGCCCAGCCCGTCGTACTGCGGCGGCGCGTAGGTGCGGAATTCCCCGGCGATTCCCGGGACGCCGTTCCGTTTCCCGGTGATCTCGTTGCCGGTCATGACGACCGAATGGACCTGTCCCGCGTTGACTTCCTCGAGGAAGTCCGTGAAGGACAGTGGGGCCGGCTGGCGCTGCCATCCAGTCGAGAATTGCCAGATCATGATCCCCACCGCGATGAGGACGATCCAGAACAGCAAACTCTTGAGGGTCGAGTTCAACCTACGCCTCCTAACCGCCTTGCTTTCAAGAGTATCACGCCGTGTTTCGGCGCTGTGACGCGAAAATCCTCGGCCACTGACTGGCCGACGACCCACACGATCCGGTCGTCGCCATCCACCACGAGCGGCAGGGAATCACGGTCGGCCCGGGCAATCTTGCGGTCGACCAGAAAGTCTTGCAACTTCCGGCCCCTCCCGCCCATGCCCAGCGGTTTGAACGTATCGCCCCGCCGCCGGGTCCGGACCGCCAGCGGCCCTTGAAGCGGCGCCGCCGCGACCACCGCCGTATCCCCCCGGGCGGCTGGTGTCTTGACCTCGCCCGGGTCGTCCACCCACGCGGCCGAGAGCGCCCACCCGGGCACCGCGACCTCACCTGGTATAGACAACGGAAAACGAAAAGAGTTCGAAAACGGCGCGCCGGTCACCATTCCGAACACGATCTTGTGCCCCCGCCGGATCGCCGTGACCCCCGGAAGCGTAACGGCAGCGCCCTCGGCGCCGCCTCGCGCCAGGTCCAGCAGATCGTCGATGTGCTGAAAGCCGATGAACCGGTCGGGCGCAGCCGTCGAAAGGGCCTTCCGGGCTACGCGAGAGGCGAGAGCCGGAGCCAGCGCCGTGAGTCCCGCGATGTCAACCGCAACCCCGTCACTCTCAACTAAGACGATCGAACTCGCGGATTCGATTGCAAGCCCGTCCAGAAATTCCTCGTCCTCGCGCGCCAGACCGGCGGCGCGGGCCAGCGCCGCGGCGACGGTCGGGGAAAACTGCTCCAGGTGCGGCAGCAGCTCGTGCCGGACCCGGTTCCGCGGGACGCGGAGATCCGCGTTCGAGGCGTCCTCACGAAATTCGAGGGCGTGAGCGGCGGCGTAGCGCCGGAGCTCGGCCCGGGAAATCTCCAGAAGCGGCCGGATCACGCGATTCGTCCGTGGCCGGATACCGGCCAGCCCGGCGGCGCCGGCGCCTCGGATCAGGCGCAGCAGAAAGGTCTCGGCCTGATCGTCGAGGGAGTGCCCGACGGCGATCGCACCGGCGTCGAGCGCGACCGCGGCATCGCTCAGAAAGCGGTACCTGGCCTGCCGCGCCGCATCCTCCACCGAGCGTCCCGTTTCACTCGCGAGCGCGGCCACGTCCGTCCGCCCGGTGACGAGCCGCACCCCGCCGGCCGCCGCGATATCGCAGCAGAACGCCTCGTCTCGGTCCGCGTCGGCGCCGCGCAGCTGATGATTCAGATGGGCCGTGCCGGCCACAACCAGCGCTCCACGACGCTCCAAGGTCCGCAGGATGTGCAGCAACGCGACCGAATCGGCCCCGCCCGACAGCGCGACGAGCACACGTCCGCCGCGCGGAAGCATGTCGTGCTTCCGCATGGTGCGCAGAACACGCGATTCAACGGACATTCGTTCAGGGAAAGCCGTCGGCTCTCCCTTTGTGTCGCCTCGGTTGTGGTGGTCGCGAAGAATTTGGTGCCGGTGCAGGGACTTGAACCCCGGACAACGCGGATATGAGCCGCGTGCTCTAACCAACTGAGCTACACCGGCGGGAAACACACATTGTAGCATCCCTCGCCTGCTTCGCCTCGCTCGGGACCGCAGTCCGTTGTCCGCGGGTTCGCGGTTCGGGGGTCGCGGTTCGAGGACTGGGGTTCAGTGCTGCCGCGGGGCCCATAACCCGACGCTAGTTCAAGCAGCCGGTTGCCTCTAGCCAGCGCCGGCCCCGAGCCCGCGAGCCCGCGGACACGGCTCTATCGGTCGATCAGCGCGGCGGCCAGCAGCGGAATCATCAGCTCGTGGTGGCCGACCAGGGAATAGCCGCGCCCGATGCCGGCGACCGGGCGGGAGACGACGTTGGTCTGAGGGCGGTAGTGGCGGATGAAGTCGAGGTTCACCGTCGTCAGGCCGTCCAGGCTGTGTCCGTTGTTGCGGGCCAGGGCCACGGCCTTCAGGAAGACTTCGGGAAGGATGACGGCGGAGCCGCAGTTCAGGAAGACGCCGTGCGCGAGGTTCGCGACGCTGGAGGTCAGGTAGCGAAAATCGCGGAGGCTCCCCTCGCCGAGCGCGGCGCCGGACGCCGCCGGGTGCATGTGAATGATGTCGGTGCCGATGCCGACATGAACGGTGACCGGGATCTGCAGACGGGCGGCCGCGGCGACGATGCTGAGGTGCTCGTAGGGCGGGTGCGCGTCACGCAGCCAGGCACCGATGGCCTGGCCGATGCCGAGGCCGGCAGCGACCCCGTCGTTGATCGCGGCGTTCAGCAGCCGGCCGGTCTCGTCGGCCATACCGAAGCGGCCGGGACCCAGCGCCTCGTCCACATCCTCCGAGGTCGACCCCGACAGCGCCAGCTCGAAGTCGTGGATGACCGCCGCGCCGTTGGTGGCGACCGCCGACACGAATCCACGTGTCATCAGATCGATCAGCACCGGCCCGAGACCGGTCTTCACGACGTGCGCCCCGAGGCCCCACATCACGGGACGGCCGCCGTCATGGGCCCGCGCCACCGCGTCGGCCACCGCCCTGAAATCCGCGCCGGCGAGGATCGCGGGCAACGACTCGACCCAGCCGCGCATCCCGCTGCCCGGCACATACGGCCGGGCGAAATCAGCCGCGTTCGCCTTGCTCGCGCGCGACGCCAGCGGATAGGTGCGCACGCCCGACAGATCGAACTCTTCGTACGGAAGCTTCATCGCGTCGAAATATACAGGGATTGGGTCGCAGCGACAGCCACCCTCACGATTCCGCTGCGGGGGGCACGACGAGACGACGACACGACGTAAATGCTCGGGCCACGTTGGAACGTTCGGGTATGTCCTCAGCGCCCTCTGGTGTGAGCATCCGGCCACGTATCAACGGCTCTCTCCGTTGGCCGCGACGGCGGCCCTCCGGGCCGACGGTGAAGCGCGGCGCCGCCAACGGCAAGGTCCGTCGAAGTGACGCACAAGGTTTCGTCGTCTCGTCGTGTCGTCGTCCAGCGCGAAGCGCCCGCGCGGAGCGCGCGCGAGGGCGGCTGCCGATCATACGATCAACATCGCATCCCCATAGCTATAGAAGCGATAGCGCTCCGCCACCGCACTTGCGTAGGCCGCGAGCACGCGTTCGCGGCCGCCGAACGCAGCGACCAGCATCAGCAGCGATGATCGCGGCAGGTGGAAGTTGGTGATCAGACCGTCGATCACCTTGAACTCGAAGCCGGGATAGATGAATGCGGTCGCGATCGCCGCACCGGTGGCGACAGTGCCGCCGCCGCGGATCGCGGCATCCTCGAGGGCGCGCGTCGTGGTCGTGCCCACGGCGATCACGCGCCGGCCGTCGCGTCTGGCGGCGTTCAGCGCCACCGCCGCCGGTTCGGCGATCTCATACGCCTCCGGGTCGACGACGTGGTCTTCGACCCGATCGGCGCGCACGGGTTTGAAGGTGCCGTAGCCGACGTGCAGGGTGATGGCGGCCCGTTCGATTCCCCGGGCGGCGAGGCCATCGAGCATCTGCTGCGTGAAATGCAGTCCCGCGGTCGGCGCCGCGACCGAGCCCCGGGCAGCCGCGAAAATCGTCTGATAGCGTTCGCGATCCGCCGCGTCATCCGGCCGCCGGATGTACGGCGGCAGCGGTATGTGGCCGAGCGCTTCGACCAGCTCGTCGACGCGGGCCTCGGCGCGATCGGCCCGCAGCCGGATGCGACGCCGGCCGAAGAAGCGCTGCTCGAGGACCTCGCCCGTCAGTGTTCCGGCCGCTCCGGCGAATCGCACGATGGCACCGGGCTTGAGCTTCTGGCCCGGATGCATCAACGCGTCGCATTCGACCGCCTCCCCCGCTCCCGCTGCCGGCAGCGACAGCAGCAGACATTCGACCGCTCCACCACTCGGCACCCGCTGCCCGGTCAGCCGCGCGGGGAACACGCGCGTGTCGTTCACGACCAGCAGGTCACCCGCTCGCAGGTACTGCCCCAACTCCGCCACGCTCGCGTGTTCGACACGCCCGGATCGGCGGTCCAGCACCAGGAGCCGCGACGTGCCGCGCGGCGCGGCCTGCTGGGCGATCAGTTCGCCGGGGAGATCGAAGTCGAAGTCGGACACCAGCACCGCGGCGACGGTAGCACGGGTCCTCGAGCCCGACGACATGGGCCTACAACGTACAATCCACGCGTGACCGACCAGCGCGAAGCCCACGAGGCCGATCGATCGCACGCCACGCCCCCGACCAGCGCTGAAACACCCAAGCCCGACAGCGCGAGTGACGGCTGCGCAGTTTCAACCACCGAGCAAGCGGATGAGGTGTACCCCACCGTCACGATCCGCAGTATTGCGCTGACCGTCGTCGCGGTCATCGGCGTGATTGTCATCCTGAAATACGCGGAGCCGGTGCTGATCCCGATCGTCATCGGGGTGTTAATCAGCTACGTGCTCGCGCCGCTGGTGGACTCGCTGGAACGCCATGGCGTCTCGCGCTGGGTCGGCGCGGCGCTGGTGATCACGCTGCTGTGCGGGGGGCTCGGCTACAGCGTCTACAAGCTGGCACCGCAGATCCTCTCGATCGTCGACGACATGCCGACCGCGACCCGCCGCCTGCTCGAGCGCGGCAAGCTGTCACGGGTCCGCCAGCAAGACGAGGGAGCGCTCGAGAAGATGCAGCGCGCCGCGACCGAGATCGACAAGGCGGCCGCGGCCGCCGCCGAGCCCGTGCCCACACAGCCCGGGGTCACGCGGGTCCAGATCGTCGAACCGGCATTTCGCGCCACCGACTATCTGCGGGCGGGTGGGAAGAACGTGCTCGGGTTCCTCGGGCAGTTCTCGATGGTGCTGTTCCTGGTGTTCTTCCTGCTGGTGAGCGGCGATCTCTTCAAGCGGAAGCTCGTGAAGATCGCCGGACCGACCCTCACCAAGAAGAAGGTGACGGTCCAGATCATGGACGACATCAACCAGCATATCAGCGGCTTTCTCCGCGTCCAGGTGCTGACCAGCGCCCTGGTCGGCGTGCTGACCAGCCTCGCCCTCTGGGGCTTCGGCCTCCGCCAATACATCATCTGGGGCATCTTCGCCGGCGTCTTCAACTCGATCCCGTACCTCGGCCCGATGATCGTCGCCGGCGCGCTTGCCGTGGTGGCGTTCATGCAGTTCGACAGTCTCGCGATGACTGGCTACATCTGCGCGGTGACGTTCGCGATCACCGCGCTCGAAGGCTGGCTCTTGACGCCAGCCCTCATGGGCCGGACCGCTCAGATGAACCCGGTCGCCATCTTCATCGGCCTGCTGTTCTGGAGCTGGGTCTGGGGCGTGTGGGGCACCATCCTCGCGGTGCCGCTGATGATGATGGGCAAGGCGATCTGCGATCGCGTCGAAGACCTGCAGTCAGTGGGTGAGCTGTTGGGAGAGTGAGTGGTAACAAATCCCAAATCCCAAGCTCCAAATCCCAACCACTCCCAACTCCCAACTCCCAACGCCCAACTCCCAACGTCCCAACTCCCAGCTCCCAGCTCCCAGCTCCCAAAATCGCGTGAGCTGGCTTGGGATTTGGGATTTTGGAATTACGCTTGGGATTAGGGCCTTGGGAGTGGTTGGGATTTGGAGCTTGGAGCTTGGGATTTGACACGCGTCAGAACCAATTGAACCCCGACAGCAACCAAGCCAGCAGCACAACCGGCGCAATCGCGATCAGCGCCAGGGCGGCCAGGCAGATCCCGACGAACACGTAGTCGGCGCGCGCCGGCGCCACGCCGGGGCGGGCGTGGCGCTCGAGCAGCGCGAGGTTGCGCAGGTTCGCCTTCCAGCCGATGTCGACGAGGTCGCCGAGGATCGGCACCATGCCGATCAGCATGTCGAGGCCGGCGTTGAAGACCATCCGCGCCTGGACCACCAGCGGCAGGCGCATCCGGACCGCGTGCAGCAATAGAAGCGCCGCGAAGACGGGCGTCGAGATGTCGCCGAGGCCCGGGATCAGACCGATAATCGCGTCCAGACCGAAGCGGATGCCGGTCCCGGGAATGCGGAACGCGCTGTCGAGCAGGACCGCCCATCGCCGCAAGGCGTCGAGGGCGACCGGATTGCCAGGGACGGGTCGAGGCACGCCGCTATTGTCGCCTGTCGGGACGCAAAACATTGCCATCCGGCCGCACGCCGTGTTACGAACGTCTGCTGTGCCGACCACACATCTGCGCGTCTGGCCTGGCGCTCCCTATCCGCTCGGTGCGACTTGGGACGGCGTCGGCGTGAATTTCGCCCTCTTCTCGGAGCACGCCACCCGGGTCGAGCTCTGCCTGTTCGACTCGATCGAGGCCGAAGTCGAATCGCTGACGATTCCGCTGCCCGAACAGACCGACATGGTCTGGCACGGCTACCTGCCGGACGTCCACCCCGGCCAGCTGTATGGGTACCGGGTGCATGGCCCTTTTGCGCCGCACTTCGGCTACCGGTTCAATCCGAACAAGCTGGTCCTGGATCCGTACGCGAAGGTGATCGGCCGCGCGGTCCGGTGGGACGACGCGCTCTTCGGATTCCAGATGGGGACCGACGACACCACCTTCGACAACCGCGACAGCGCGCCGTATGCGGCGCTGGCGGCAGTGGTGGATTCAGCGTTCACCTGGGGCAACGACCGGCCACTGCGAACGCCGTGGCACGAGACCATCATCTACGAGCTGCACCCCAAGGGCTACACCCAGCTCAATCACACCGTTCCGGAGCATCTGCGCGGCACCTATCTCGGCCTCGCCACCGAGCCGGCGATCCGGCATCTCACCAACCTCGGCGTCACCGCGGTGGAGCTGATGCCGGTGCACCATCACACGGATGAGTGGCATCTCGTGCAGAAGGAACTGAGCAACTACTGGGGTTACAACACCCTGTCGTATTTCGCTCCCGACCTCCGCTACGCCTCGTCCAGCCAGCCGCTCGAGAGCGTGCGCGAATTCAAGATGATGGTCCGGGCGCTGCACGCGGCCGGCCTCGAAGTGATCCTCGACGTCGTCTACAACCACACCGCGGAAGGGAATCATCTCGGACCGACGTTGTCCTTGCGCGGCATCGACAACACCTCGTCCTATCGACTGCAGCCTCACGACCCGCGGTTCTACCAGGACTTCACCGGCTGCGGCAACACGCTGAACATGCGCAGCCCGCGCATGCTGCAGCTGCTGATGGACAGCCTGCGCTACTGGGTGCAGGAGATGCACGTGGACGGGTTCCGCTTCGACCTGGCGAGCGCACTGGCTCGTGAGTTGCATGCCGTCGACAAGCTTGGCGCTTTCTTCGACATCATTCATCAGGATCCCGTGCTGTCGCAGGTGAAGCTGATCGCCGAGCCGTGGGATCTCGGTGAAGGCGGTTACCAGGTCGGCAACTTTCCCACCAAGTGGACCGAATGGAACGGCAAATACCGAGACACGGTGCGGCGGTTCTGGCGCGGCGACGGCGGCGTGCTGTCCGAGCTGGCGACGCGCCTCTCCGGCAGCAGCGATCTGTACGAGCAGAGCGGCCGGCGTCCCTACGCCAGCATCAACTTCATCACGGCGCACGACGGCTTCACGCTCGCCGATCTCGTCAGCTACAACGAAAAACATAACGACGCCAACGGTGAAGGGAATGCCGATGGCGAGAACCACAATCTGAGCTGGAACTGCGGGGTGGAAGGGGAGACCACCGATCGCCGCGTCACCGAGCTGCGCGAGCGGCAGCGCCGCAATCTGATGGCGACGCTGCTGTTGTCGGTGGGCGTGCCGATGATCAGCGGCGGCGACGAGGTGGGCCGGACCCAGCGCGGCAACAACAACGGCTATTGCCAGGACAACGAGCTCAGTTGGACGCACTGGGATTTGTCGCCGGCCGATCGCGAGTTCCTCGAGTTCACCACCCGTCTCATCAAGATCTGCAAAGAGAACCCGGTGCTGCGCCGGCGCAAGTTCTTCCAGGGCCGCCGGATTCGCGGCGCTGGCGTGCAGGACATCGCCTGGGTCGATGCCTCCGGCTCTGAGATGACCGACAGCGCCTGGAACTCCCCCGATGTCCGCCGGCTCGGCGTCCGCTTGAATGGCGATGCCATCAACGAAGTCGACGAACGGGGCGAGCCCGTGGTCGGCGAGACGCTGGTGCTGCTCTTCAACGCGGAAAAGGACCCCGTGGCGTTCGTGCTGCCGGCGGCGTCGCCCGACGAACGGTGGGAAACACTGATCGATACCGCCGATCCCTGGCTGCTGTCGCGGCGGCTGCGCGCCGGCGACCGCTATCAGCTGCAGGGACGATCGATGGTCGTGCTGCGGTTGAACTGCCGCAAGGAAGATCTGCGGCGGGCGGCGGACTGGGGGCCGATGGGGGTTTACTGACATGGCCAAGACACCGACAGAACGGAAGAAGGCGGCGAAGCCGGATCGGGCGGGGTCGGGCGCGCGGTTGGGTCCCGCGCTGCGGCGGCGGGTGATCGTCGAAGGGCTGCATCCCGAAGTGGACGCCGGGCGGTTTCCGATCAAGCGATCGGCGGGTGAGGATGTGATCGTCGGGGCGGATATCTTCACCGACGGCCACGATTCCCTGGCGGCGGCGCTGTTGTACCGGAAGAGCGGCGGCGCCTCCTGGCACGAGGTGCCGATGACGCCGCTCGGCAACGATCGCTGGCAGGCGCGCTTCCAGGTCGAGGAACTGGGCGGCTACGACTACACGGTCGAAGGATGGGTGGACCGCTTCGGCAGCTGGCGGCACGAGCTGTCCAAGAAGTTCGGCGCGGCGCAGGACGTGAAGAGCGAGCTGCTCGAAGGGGCGGCGCTGGTCCGCGACACGCTGCAGCGGGTGCCCGAGGCGGCGAGCGAGGAGCACGGCGTGCTCGCCAGGACCGCCGCGGTGCTGGCCGACGAAACGATCGAACAGGGGCAGCGGGTGGCGGCAGCGCTGGCCGTCGCGGTGCAGACGGCGATGGCCCTTCACGCGAATCGATCGCAGGCGACGCGATATCGCCACGAGCTGCACGTCACGGTTGAGCGCGAACGGGCGAGATTCGGCGCGTGGTACGAGATGTTCCCGCGCTCGTCCGGATCCGACCCGAACAAGAGCGGCTCGTTCCGGGACGCCGAGGCGCTGCTGCCCTATGTGGCGTCGATGGGCTTCGACGTCCTGTACGTGCCGCCGATCCATCCGATCGGCCGCGCATTCCGGAAGGGGCGCAACAACACGCTCGATCCCGGCCCGGACGACGTGGGGAGCCCGTGGGCGATCGGGGGCGAGGGGGGCGGACACGACGCGGTCGAGGCCAGCCTCGGCACCATCGACGACTTCGATCGCTTCGTGGCGGCGGCACGGCGGCAGGGTCTCGAGGTGGCGCTTGACCTCGCCTACCAGGCCTCACCCGATCATCCGTATGTCAACGACCACCCGGCGTGGTTCCGTCAACGCCCGGATGGCACCATCAAGTACGCGGAGAATCCGCCGAAGAAATACCAGGACATCTATCCGATCAACTTCGAGTCCGCCGAGTGGGACGCGCTGTGGATCGAGCTGAAGCGGATCATGGAGTTCTGGATCGGCCACGGAGTGACGATCTTCCGGGTCGACAACCCCCACACCAAGTCGTTCCGGTTCTGGGAGTGGGCGCTCGGCGATATCAAGCAGCAGCACCCGGACACCATCTTCCTGTCCGAAGCGTTCACACGCCCCAAGGTGATGCGCTACCTCGCGAAGTCGGGGTTCTCGCAGTCGTACACCTACTTCACGTGGCGGAATGCCAAAGACGAGCTGACCGAGTACTTCACCGAGCTCACCCGCACCGACGTCCGCGAGTACATGCGGCCGAACCTGTTCGCCAATACGCCGGACATCCTGCACGAGTATCTGCAGCACGGCGGCCGGCCGGCGTTCCAGGTCCGGCTGATCCTGGCGGCCACGCTCGGCGCGAGCTACGGCATCTACAGCGGCTACGAGCTGTCCGAGAACGTGCCGGTCAAGCCGGGCAGCGAGGAATACCTCGACTCGGAGAAATATCAGATCCGGCTGCGCGACTTCGACGATCCCACGAGCCTGGCCGAGCTCATCAGCCGCATCAACACCCTCCGGCGCGAGCATCCCGCGCTGCAGCGCGATCGCGGGCTCCGGTTCCACCCGACCGACAACCCCCACATCATCTGTTACAGCAAGCGATCGCTCGACGGATCCGATCTGGTGCTGGTGATCGTCAACCTCGATCCGAAGCACATGCAGCACGGCTTCGTGCAGCTGCCGCTCGGCGACTGGGGTCTGGCCGCCGGCGCCACCATCGAAGTGCACGACCTGATTTCGAACGAGCGCTACTACTGGCGTGGCGAACGGAACTATGTCCGGCTCGACCCGCAGTCGCGCGTCGGCCACATCCTGCATGTGCAGGTGCCGGCGCTGCCGGCTCAAGACGACGCGCCTCTGCCGCTTCGCGGATAAGGCGCGTCAAAATCCCAAATCCCAAGCTCCAAATCCCAACCACGCCCAACTCCCAAATCCCAATCGCGAGTAGGGGTTGCGGCTTGGGAGTTGGGCTTGGGAGTTGGGCTTGGGAGTTGGGCCATTGGTAGTTGGGCCATTGGTAGTTGGGTTTGGGATTTGGCGGTTGGGCGTGGTTGGGATTTGGAGCTTGGGATTTGGGATTTGACATGACCACTGCGAAAGACCCCCTCTGGTACAAAGACGCCGTCATCTACCAGGCCCACGTCCGCGCCTTCTTCGACAGCAACAACGACGGCGTCGGCGACTTCACCGGGCTCACCCAGAAGCTCGACTACCTGCAGGGGCTCGGGATCAACACGCTGTGGCTGCTGCCCTTCTACCCGTCACCGCTGCGCGACGACGGGTATGACATCGCGGACTACGAGAACATCCATCCGAGCTACGGCACCCTGGACCACTTCGATCGGTTCATGGCCGAGGCGCATCGCCGCGAGATCCGGGTCATCACCGAGCTGGTCATCAATCACACGTCCGACCAGCACCCCTGGTTCCAGGCCGCGCGGCGCGCGCCGGCCGGGTCGCCGGAGCGCGAGTTCTACGTCTGGAGCGAGACCAACCGCAAGTACGAGGGGGTGCGGATCATCTTCACCGACACCGAAACCTCGAACTGGAGTTGGGACGACACCGCGAAGGCCTACTACTGGCACCGGTTCTTCCATCACCAGCCGGACCTGAACTTCGACAACCCGGCGGTCCTCGACGCGGTCAACCGCGTCATGCAGTTCTGGTTCGATCGCGGCGTGGACGGCCTGCGGCTCGACGCGGTGCCCTACCTGATCGAGCGCGAGGGCACCATCTGCGAGAACCTCGAGGAGACCCATGACGTCCTGAAGAAGATTCGCCGCGCGCTGGACGAGCGCTATCCGGATCGCATGCTGCTCGCGGAGGCCAACCAGTGGCCGGCCGACGTGCGCCCGTACTTCGGCGACGGCGACGAGTGCCACATGGCGTTCCATTTCCCGCTGATGCCGCGGATGTTCATGGCGGTGCGGCAGGAGGACCGGCATCCGATCGTCGAGATCCTGCGCCAGACCCCTGACATCCCCGAGAACTGCCAGTGGGCGATGTTCCTGCGCAACCACGACGAGCTCACGCTCGAGATGGTGACCGACGAGGAGCGCGACTACATGTATCAGGCGTATGCCGCCGATCCGCAGATGCGGATCAACGTCGGCATCCGCCGCCGGCTGGCGCCGCTGCTCGAGAACAGCCGGCGCCGGATCGAGCTGCTCCATGGCCTGCTGTTCTCGATGCCCGGCACTCCGGTCGTCTACTACGGCGACGAGCTCGGGATGGGCGACAACATCTATCTCGGCGATCGCAACGGCGTGCGCACCCCGATGCAGTGGACCGGCGACCGCAACGCCGGGTTCTCCCGCGCCGATCCGGCCCGCCTGTTCGCGCCGCCGATCATGGACCCGGTCTACGGGTACCAGGCGATCAACGTGGAAGCCCAGGAGCGGGCGCCGTTCTCGCTGATCAACTGGATGAAGCGGATGATCGGGCTGCGCAAGCAGTCGCACGTGTTCGGCCGGGGCAGCATCGAGTTCCTGCCGGCCGACAACCGGAAGATCCTGGCCTACGTGCGCAAGTATCAGGACGAAGAGATCCTGTGCGTCGCCAACCTGTCGCGATCGGTGCAGCCGGTGCAGCTGGATCTCACGCGCTTCAAGGGGCGCACGCCGATCGAGATGCTGTTCGTCACGGAATTCCCCGCCATCGGCGACCGGCCGTATTTCCTGACCCTGCCCGGCTACTTCTTCTACTGGTTCCGGCTGGAGCAGGCGCCGACGTCGATCACCGCCCGGGTGCCGCCGGAAACCCCGGCCAGCGTCGGCGAAGCGCCGGCGCTCTTCATGGGTGTCGCCTGGGACACGCTGCTCGACGGCAACGTGCGCACGCTGATCGAGCGCGATCTGCTGGCCGGCTTTCTCCAGCGCCAGCGCTGGTTCGGTGGGAAGGCCCGAGGCATCCGGTCGGCGCGGTTCGTCGACTGGGGACTGCTCCGGCGCGGCGCGAATCCGCTCTTCCTGACGATCGTCGAAGTGGAGTACCAGGACGGCGAGCGCGACAGCTACTTCCTGCCGCTGGCGATCTGCGCGGCCGGCGAAGTGGAGACGGTCGAAGAGCGATGGCCGCAGGCAGTGCTCGCGCGGGTCACCGGCGCACGCAAGGGCGTGCTGTTCGACGGCTGGCTCGACAACGGCTTCGCCCGCGCCATGCTCGAATCGATCGAGCACTCACAGGAAGTGCGGATGCGCCGCGGAACGGTTCAGGCCGTGCAGACCGCCGCGTTCGCCGGACTGCGGGGCGCCGGCCCGCTCGACATCAGCCGCCTGGGCGCCGAGCAGAGCAACACGTCGCTGGTGTACGGCGACCGCTTCATCCTCAAGCTGTTCAGGCGCCTCCAACCGGGGATCAACCCCGACTACGAGATCGGGCGGCAGTTGACCGAACGGGTGGGCTACAAACGCGTTCCCGCCGTAACCGGAGCACTCGAGCACCGGCTGACTGCTGAACAGCCGATGACCATCGCGATGCTGCAGCAGCTCGTCGAAAGCCAGGCCGACGGCTGGAGGCACGCGACAGACGAGATCGGCCGCTTCTACGAAGAGGTCGCCGGCACTGCGGCGCCGGCCGGCCCGACACCCACCACCGCCTCGGAGCTGCTGGCGTTCGAAGTGCCACAGTCCGTCCGCGATGCGATGGCCGGGTATCTCGCCACCGCCGAAACGCTCGGGCGCCGGACCGGCGAAGTGCATCTGGCGCTGGCCAGCGATTCCAGCAACGCCGCCTTCGTCCCTGAACCGTTCACACAGGACGACCTGACGACGTTGACCGCGGATGCCGCCGCGCAGGCGCGCCGGGCGCTGGAGACGCTCAGGGCGACGCTGCCGGGCGGCAGGCTCCCCGATGAGATCGCGGCGCAGGCCACCGCCCTCCTCGATCAGGAATCGCGCCTGCTCGAACGCGCCGGCCAGGCGCCGCCGTTGAGTTTCAGCGCCTCGAAAATCCGCGTCCACGGTGACTACCACCTCGGCCAGGTGCTGTGGGCGGAAGGTGATTTCTACATCCTCGATTTCGAGGGTGAGCCAGCACGGCCGGTCGCCGAACGGCGCCGGAAGCAGTCACCGCTCAAAGATGTCGCCGGCATGTTGCGGTCGTTCAGCTATGCGGCATATGCGGGACTGTTCGCGCACCTGTCGACCTGGCCGACCCCCCTCGCCGACACCGAGCCATGGGCACGCATCTGGCAATCGTCGGCGAGCGCAGCGTTTCTCAGGGGATACTTCTCGACGGTCGAGGGAGCCTTGTTCCTGCCGACTGAACCGTTCCAGCGCGATGCGCTACTCCAGCTGTTCGTGCTCGACAAAGCGATGTACGAGCTGAACTACGAACTCAACAACCGCCCCGACTGGGTGCGGATTCCGCTCACCGCCATCCTCGGGATCATCCGCGGCGAGTAGGCCCCGCGTCCGACACGCGGCGCCATCGAAATACGGTGCTGGTGCGTACCAAACGTCAATCCGACTCCGAGCGACGCGGCGGAACCCGCCGGGCCCCGACTGTTCGGTGCCCTGCCTGAACGCGACGGCGTTCGCTTCCGCACGTTTGCCGCGGCGTCGCGCGATCTCCACCTCGAGATCCAGAGCGGAGCCGCCGCCGGCATCCATCCCCTGGAACCGGCCGGCGAGGGGATGCAGGAGTGCTTCGTTGCCGGCGCGGGTGCCGGTGACCTCTACGCATACGTGATCGACGGCGCCCGGCGCCCCGACCCGGCGTCGAGATTCCAGCCGGACGGCGTGCACGGGCCGTCGGAAGTCATCGACGCCGATCCGTTCCGGTGGCGGCACGACAGTTGGCGCGTCTCGCCGGACAATCTCGTGATCTACGAGCTCCATGTCGGCACGTTCACGGATCGCGGCACCTTTGCCGCGGCACGCGAGCGACTGCCGGCGCTGCGCGCCCTCGGCGTGACGGCGATCGAGCTGATGCCGGTTGCCGAGTTCCCGGGCCGGCGCAACTGGGGGTACGACGGAGTCGGCCTGTTCGCGCCGTCGCACAATTACGGCCGGCCCGACGACCTCCGCGCCTTCGTCGACGCCGCACACGGGCTCGGTCTCGCCGTGCTGCTCGACGTGGTCTACAACCATCTGGGCCCCGAAGGCGCGTACCTGCCGCAGTTCCACCCGGAGTACATCACCGACCGGCGCTCAACGCCGTGGGGCGGCGCCATCAATCTGGACGGCCCAGGATCCGCGACGATCCGCCGCTTCATCGTCGACAACGCGGTCCACTGGGTGCGCGAGTACCGGCTCGACGGACTGCGTCTCGACGCGACGCATTCGCTGCTCGACGACAGCCGCGTGCACATCGTCTCGGACCTCGCGGCCGCGGTCCGCAGCGCGGCCGGACGGCCGCTGGCGCTCATCGCGGAGGATGATCGCAACCTGACGGCGCTCGTCGAACCAGGCGAGCGGCGGCGGCTGGGCGCTCGACGGCATCTGGGCCGACGATTTTCATCACGTGATCCGCCGCCGGCTCGCCGGTGATGCGTACGCCTACTACCAGGACTACGAGGGATCGACCGACGAGCTGGCGCGGACGCTGACGCAGGGCTGGCTGTTCACGGGCCAGCACTCGCGCCACGGCGGCTCGCGGCGCGGCACCGATCCCTCGGCGACACCGATGCACCGCTTCGTGATCTGCCTGCAGAATCACGATCAGGTCGGCAATCGGGCGACCGGCGATCGCCTGCATCACGCCATCGGCGCCGCGGCGTGGCGGGCGGCGAGCGCGCTGCTGCTGACCGCCCCGATGACGCCGCTGCTGTTCATGGGCCAGGAATGGGCCGCGTCGAGTCCGTTTCAGTACTTCACCGATCTCGAGCCGGAGCTGGGCACGCTGGTGACCGAGGGACGGCGCCGCGAGTTCAAGGACTTTCCGGAGTTCGCCGGCCGGGCGGGGCTCGCGCGCATTCCCGATGCCCAGGATGCGGCGACGTTCGAACGCAGCCGTCTCGACTGGTCGGAGCGAAGCCTGCCGGCGCACGCCGCGAGTCTGGCGCTCTACACGGAACTGCTCCGGCTCCGAAACGCGCATCCGGCGCTCGGGGCTTCGAAGGCGACGAGCGCCGACGCCGAGGCAGTGGACGACGACACCATCGCGATGTGGCGCGAGGAGGGGAACGAGCGGTTCGTGATCGTGGTTCGTCTCACCGGAGCGGGCACACTGACGGTCGACACCGGCGCGCCCTGCAGCGGTGCGACCACCGTTTTGACGACCGAAGATCCACCGTTCGCGATCGACCCGCAGCCGATGCGGGTCGAAACGGTTCGCGGCCGGATCGAGATCGTCTTTCACCGGCCCGGCGCGGTGATTCTCGCGTGTTGAAGAGAGGCGCATGAGCCATCACGATCGTCCGCGGTACGTGCCGATCAGCACCTACCGCCTCCAGGTTCATGGCGGCTTCCCGCTGACCGCCGCGCGCGACGTGACCGGGTATCTCTCCCGGCTCGGCGTGGCTGCCGTTTACACCTCACCGTATTTCGCGGCGGCGCCCGGCAGCACCCACGGCTACGACGTCAGCAACCACAACGAGATCAATCCCGAGCTGGGCGGCACCGATGCCCATGCCGCCTTCACCAGCGCGGCCGCCGAGCACGGCCTGCTCCACATCGTCGACTTCGTGCCGAATCACATGGGGATCGGCACCGGCACGAACGCGTGGTGGAACGACGTGCTCGAGAATGGTCCGAGCTCACCGTTCTCGACGTTCTTCGACATCGACTGGGCCCCGGTCAAGGAGGAGCTGTACGCCAAGCTGCTGCTGCCGATTCTCGGCGACCAGTACGGCCAGGTGCTCGAGCGTGGCGAGCTGCAGCTGATTTTCCGGGACGGCGCGCTGGGGCTCCGCTATTTCGACCATGAGCTGCCGGTCAATCCACGGCAGGCGCCGCGCGTGTATCGCGCGGCCGTCGGCTCGCTGACCGAGACGCTCGGAGCGGAGCACCCGCAACTGCACGAGTTCCTGAGCATCATCGCGTCCCTGGACAACCTGCCCCTGTACACGGAATCCGATCCGGAGCGCATGGCGGTGCGGCAGCGGGAGAAGGAAGTGGCCCGCGGCCGGATGGGACGGCTGGTGTCGGATTCCGACGCGGTACTGCGGGCGATCGAGGCAGCGCTCGTCCAGTTCAACGGGGAGCCGGGACGGGCGGAGTCGTTCGACGCGCTGCACGAACTGCTCGAGTCGCAGGCGTACCGGCTGGCCTACTGGCGGACCGCCCAGCACGACATCAACTACCGGCGGTTCTTCGACATCAACACGCTCGCCGGGCTCCGGGTCGAGGACCCGCGCGTCTTCGCGGAGACCCACCGGCTGCTGGCGTCGCTGATCGCCGAAGGCAAGGTGCAGGCGCTCCGGATCGATCATCCCGACGGTCTCTTCGATCCGGCGAAGTATTTCTCGATGCTGCAGGACCTCGCCGCCCGAGCCTGGAGCATCGAACGCGAACCGGAGCGCGGCGGCCGCCCCGAGCGGCCGCTCTACGTGCTCGCCGAGAAGATCCTCTCGGGCCGGGAGTCGCTGCCGAAGCGGTGGGCGGTCCATGGCACCACCGGCTACAACTACCTCAACGACCTCAACGGGCTCTACGTCGACGGCGGGCAGGCGCGGCACCTCCGCCGGGCCTACGCCAAGCTCACCGGCCACGGCGAGCCGTTCGACGACGTGCTGTATCGCAGCAAGCGGCTGATCATCGACACCGCGATGGCGAGCGAGTTGACGGTGCTCACGCACATGCTCGATCGGATTGCCGCCAGCAGCCGGCGGTCGCGCGACTTCACCCGCGACAGCCTGCGGGACGTCATCACGGAAGTCGTGGCGTGCTTCCCGGTCTATCGCACCTATGTGGACGAGGAAGGCTGGACTCCCGAGGATCGTGCGGTCGTCGAACGGGCGATCGCCCACGCCCGCCGGCGGAATCCGGCGATGGAATCGTCGCTGTTCGATTTCTTCCGCGAGGTGATGATGCCCCGCGACGTCGAGAGCGGGCCGCTGCCGAACGATCGGAGGGGCGGCTACCCGCCGCTGTCGCAGGAGGACGCCCGCGAGCGCCTGCGATTCGCGATGAAGCTCCAGCAGTACACGGGACCGGTGCAGGCCAAGGGCCTCGAAGACACGGCGTTCTACCGCCACAACGTCCTGCTGACCATCAACGAAGTGGGAGGCGACCCGGGCCGCTTCGGACGTACCGTCGCCGAGTTCCACGAAGCATCGGCGGAGCGGCTGCGCCACTGGCCGCTGGACATGCTGACGACCTCGACGCACGACACCAAGCTCGGCGAGGACGTGCGGGCCCGCATCAATGCAATCCCGGAGCTGTCGACCGAGTGGGCGCGCGAGGCCGGCCGCTGGATGCGGCTCAACAACCCGTCCCGGACGCCGATCGAAGGCGAGCCGGCGCCGGATCGGAACGACGAGTATCGCTTCTATCAGGCGTTGATTGGCTGCTGGCCGCTGGACGATGGGCCGGGGCTGCGGCCGTCCGCCGACCTGGCGGCGCGCATGCAGGAATACATGCTCAAAGCGGTCCGCGAGGCCAAGGTGCATACGAGCTGGCTGACCCCGAACCAGCTCTACGAGGATGCGCTGAAGACCTTCGTCGAACGCGTGCTCGATTCCAGTCCGGGCAACAAGTTCATCCCGGCGCTCGCCCCCTTTCTGCGGAAGGCCGCCGCGATCGGGATGGTGAGCTCGCTGTCACAGGTCGTCGTGAAGCTCGGGTCGCCAGGCGTGCCCGACTTCTATCAGGGCACCGAGCTGTGGGATCTCACCCTGGTCGATCCCGACAACCGGCGGCCGGTGGATTTCGACCGGCGCCGAACGCTGCTGGACGAGGTCGATCACGTGCTGGCGCTGGGCGCCGACGCAGCGGCGGGCCCGGCTCGCCGCCATGCTCGAGCGCTGGACGGACGGGCGCATCAAGCTGCTCATCACCGCCGCCGGACTCCGCCTGAGACGGCACGACCCCGAGCTGTTCCTGTCGGGCGCCTACGTGCCGCTCGCAACCGAGCTGACGGTCGACGGCAACGCGATCGCGTTCGCACGGATACACGAGGATCGCGCGATGCTGTTCGTCGGACCGCGCCTGTGCGCGCGGTTGTTCGGGCCGGATCTGAGACCGCCGCTCGGCGAGGCGTGGAAGACGTCGCGCGTATTCCTGTCCGAAGAACTGGCCGGCCGGACATTCCGTCACGAGCTCACCGGCGCCGAGATCCGGCCGACCAGCACCGCGGATCAGAGCTGGATCTTCCTGGGAGAGATCTTCGAACACCTTCCGGTGGGCATCCTCCGGGCGATCTAACCGCTTCGCGGCCTCCGCGGGTTCGCGGGTTCGCGGTTCGCGGTTTGCCTCGCCGTAGCCTTGGCGGAGGCGGGTCACCAGATCACTCTGACCGTCCCCGATCCTCTGATGTCCGCGTCCCGGGTAATCAGCGGCAGCTCCAGGTCGATGGCGGCGGCGCAGATCAACGCGTCGAACGGATCGCGATTGATCCGCGTCTCGTCGGCCGCGAAGACCTGCGCGGGCGTGAGGTCGTAGGGCTGATAGGCGGGGTTGCTGAACAGATCGTCGAAGAAGCCGCGAACGGTCCGGCGCAGGTTGATGCGTGAGCCTCTCGCCAGGAGCCCGCACTCCCAGATCACGGCGACGGGCACATACAGAATGGCCTGCCGGAGCTCGCAGGCGTCGAAGTGCGCGGCCGCGCGGCGGCCGAGCCGCGTGCTGTCGCCGGCATGAAAGAGCAGCGCGTGCGTATCGCAGACGGCCGCGGGCAGATCAGCCACGGCGCTTCCGCTTGGCCGCGTATCGTGCTGGCGGGTCTTTCACGAGCACCGGCCGTCGAACCGAGCGGTCGAACTGCGCGCCGGATGTAGGCGTCGGCGCCCTCGAGCGCCGGGTCCCCTTCCGGCAAATCGATGGTGCCGCGCACCGAGCGAATCGCGGCCGCATCGGTCCGGCCGGATGCCCGGGCGCCGGTCACGAGGCGGTCGAGCACGTCGCTGAGACTGCCGCGTGCGCTCGCCCCGGCCTGGGCCCGCAACCAGAGCAGGTTGTCTTCTCCCAACGTCACAGATACTGCTCGTCGCATGTTCATACGATATCATATAATATCGTCACGTGGTTCGGAGCTCGGGGCTCGGCATTCGGCGCCTGGGGACCAGCTGACCGGCAACCGGCGCGGTGCCTCGCTCAGGATCATGCGGTGCGGCTTCCGGCTGTGCGCCTTCACGACGCTCAGGTACTTCGCCAGGTTGACCCTGCCCCGCGCCTGCAGCAGCGGCTTCCAGAGGTCGCCGACTTTCTCGAAGCGACGCGCGGACGTTGTCGAGGCGGAAATCCTCAATCCGGCAGCCCTGATCGATTTCCTTCCAGGTCACCGGCGTCGACACCGACGCGCGCGGCCGCGGCCGCACCGAATAGATCGAAGCCAGGGTCCGGCCCGACGCGTTCTGGTTGTAGTCGACCAGCACGCGCCCGCGCGGGCGCTTGGCGACTTTGTATTCAGCGGTCATGAGCTTCGGATTCCGCGCCGCGAGCTCGACGGCGAGCGCCTTGGCAAGGGTCCAGACATCCTTCTGGGTTGGCCCGCGCACAATCGGGACGTAGATGTGCAGCCCTTTCGATCCCGTGGTCTTCACGAGCGGCGGCATCTCGAGGGTGGTCAGTGCGTCCCGGACGATCCGTCCGCATTCCAGCACCTGTTCCCACGGCGCTCCCTCGCCCGGATCGAGGTCGAAGTGGACATAGTCGGGCCGGTCGACGTCGTCGCACTTCGCGTACCACTGGTTGAGATCGATGCAGCCGAGATTGATCACCCACAGCAGGGCGGGCAGGTCGTCGATGACCGGAAAGTCGATGACGTTCCCCGAGTCGTGGTCGATGCGGCAGGTGCGGATCCAGTCGGGGCGCGGCGACGGCGCGCGCTTCATGAAGAAGAACTCGCCGTGCGCGCCGTGCGGATACCGCTTCATCACCATCGCGCGGTCCTTGATGTGCGGCAGCAGCAGCGGCGCGACGTCGGCGTAGTACTGGATCAGGTCCCCTTTGGTGATGCCGAGCTCGGGCCAGAACGGCTTGTCGAGATTGGTGAGCTGGACCTCGCGGCCCTGCACCTTCAGCTTCGCGTTGCCCGACTTCGGAATGTCGACGGGTGGCACTCACGGCATTGTAGGCGGGGTTCAGCTTGGCAGAGCCGGCCTTCCGCCTGGTCACACTGCGATCGTATTCAGCGTCACGCTGCACTGGTGTCCACGGCGCCTGCGGCGCGCCCCGGCCTGGCGGCCGGACGACGACGACACGACGACACGACGAAACCTCTGTCAGTCACTTCGACAGACTCTGCCCGTTGGGGGTGCCGCGCTTCGCGCGGTGCAGGAGTGAGGGTCGGTGATCACAGCAGCCGCGACGAGGCTACTTGTGATCCATCCGACCTCACTCCGCAACGCCGGCCGAAGGCCGGCGTCACCACAACGGGGAGCCGTTGATATTGCTGGCCGCTGAGGGCACTTGCGAAAATGCCCCTGTATGCCGACGTGGCCAGTTGCGTTCTTAACGTCGTGTCGTCGTGTCGTCGTCTCGTTCTGGCGCGAAGCGCCAGCGCGCCGCAGGCGCCGTGATCACGAAGGCAGCGTGACAGCGAACACGGCCCTCACCGCTTCGTCTGCTCCAGCAACTCGATCAGATACTGCTTCCACACCGCGGCGAGCGTGTGGGTGCCGTGGCCGGCGGTGCGGTCGCTCAGGGGGAGCATGACGGCCCGTCCTTTGGGGACACGCTTGATCTCGCGCTCCAGGATCTGCAGCTCGGGTGGATTGATGATGTCGTCGGCGGAGTTGATGGCGACGAGCGGCGCGGTGATGCGTTCGAGGCCGGGCGCGGGATCGTAGTCGACCGACGCCTCGAGCGCATACAGGATGTCGTTGGCGTCGTTGGCCTTGACGTAGCTGGCGACGTAGCCGTCCAGCACCCGGTCGGCGTCGGCGCGGGTCGGCGCTTCGCGTTGCCGGCGCACCGGATTGCTCCCGGCCAGCCACAGCATCTGCGCCGCGGTTCGCAGGCTCTGCGGCTGGGTGACGTACTCGCCGCCGCGCCACTCGGGATCCTGACGAATCGCGTCGATCACCACTCGCCGCCACACCCGGTTCCTGCCCGACATCGGCCCGGGCACGCTCGCCAGCGGCATCCACGCATCGGAGATATCCGGATAGCGCGACGCCCACATCCAGGTGTGCATGCCGCCCATCGACGTGCCCATCACCAGCCGCAGGTGGCTCACGGCGAGCCCCTCGGTCACCAGACGGTACTCGGCCTCGACCATGTCGGCGTAGGCATAGCGAGGGAACCGCGCCCGCAGGCCGTCGCTCGGTTTGCTCGATTTGCCGTGTCCGATGTCGTCGGGCAGGATGACGAAGTACTGCTCGACATCGAGCGGCTGGCCGCGTCCGAACAGCTCACCGGCGAAATTCGCTCCCAGGAACTGCGCACCCGTGCCGCCGGTGCCGTGCATGATCAGCACGGCGTTCCGAACGATGCCGCTCGCATCCTTGCGCGGTGTGCCCAGCGTCCGGTAGTGGAGGCGCAACTCGGGAAGCACCTCGCCGGAGGCGAAGCGGAAGTTGCGGACGATGAAGTCGCCTTCGGTGACCGGCAGTGCCGCCGGCTGCGGCGCGGACGGCGAGACCACCAGCGACACCAGCGCGAGCAGGATCTGGAGCATCGGCGTTCAACCCTTCCGGAACGCGGTCATGATGCCGCGAATCGGCGGCAGCCGCGGCGGCCGGGGACCGTGCCGCACCGCCCCTTTGACCGGCACATAGGTCAGTTCCTCACCCGACCGCACGCAGCGCAGCATCAGGCCGCCGCGGCTCATGTCGCCGCGCCCGACGAACTCGATCGGGAACAGCAGCCGGTCGCCGAACACGTCGAGCAGGACGTCGACGTACTTCGCCGAGGCGATGCTGCCGAGCAGCACGACCTCGCAGTCGTCGCCGATCTCTTCGGCCAGCGTCCGGGCGCTCGACAGCAGCGGCGTGCGGTACTTCGGATCGTTGGCGGCGATATCGACGGTGGCGAACCGCTTCAACGCCTCGGTGGTCACCGCGGTCTCCACCGCCCGCAGGCCGGCGTTCGGCGTGATCACCAGCGCCCCGCTCGCGGTCAGCGGCAGGCCGGGCTCGGGCGGGCGCGCGAACTCGAGCGCATACGCCAGCTTGCCCTTGAAATACAGGCCGCTGATGAAGGCGAACGCCTCGCCGACCGCCACGCCCTGCGGACCGCGCAGCCGTTGCGCGAGATCGAATTGCGCACGCTCCGACAGCAGGATCTTCGCTCGGCGGCCGGAGCAGTTGGCGGGCGACAAGAGGAAGATGCGGGGCACCAGACAAGGATATAACCTCCGCCTTCGCGCTTCGCGCTCCGGCGGACAAGCCGCACTACTTGCAGTTGGTCGCGACCAGCACGTTGTCCCAGGAAGCGGTCCCGGCGCCGGCTTCGGCCCCCGACGTTCCCGCCTTGATCTCGACCTTGACGCCGCTCGCGTTCACCGCCGCCGCCCAGGTGTTGCGGTAGCGCTCGGTGTAGACACCGGGCACGCCGTTGTTGCTCGACGCGGTCTCGAACACCACGTCCTGCGTGCCGGTCGCGAGGTTGGTCTCCTTGCGAATCCGCAGGAACTGGTGGGTCGCCGCCGAATACTGCAGGTCCACCAGGGTCTTCTTCACGCCGCCGATCTTGCTCTCGGCAATCAGCGCGTCGCCCGACTGATACCAGCGATACAGGTTGTTGGTGTCGCGGACGACCGCGAACATCGCATAGGCGGAGGTCGAGGGATTCAGGCCCTGCGCCAGCTGCACCGCGGCGCAGCCGTTGTTCGACAGGTTGTAGGCCGCACTGCTGATGCCGTTGTAGTGCGCGCCGGTCACGCCGTCCTTCAGCGCGCCAATCCGGAACATCCCGCCGGCGACCGAGAGGGCGATGGTCGAGTCCTGCGTACCGGTGATGACCCGGGTCGGCCACTGGGTCGCATCAACCGCGTCGAACTTGTCGGCGAACAGCGTGGTCTGGGTCGTCGCCGGCGCGATCGCCGTGGTCGGCGCGGTGGTGGTGGTGGTCGTCGTCGTGGTCGCAGTCGGCGTGGTCGTCACCGGCGCTGCGGTCGTGACGGCCGGAGCGGTCGCCGTCGAGGGCACCGCGTAGGTGGCCACGACTGCCACGTGGTCAGAATCGTTCACGCGACCCACCACCTTGACGCTCGTCTGCGTGAGCCCGGACTTCTTGTCGGCGAAGAGATAGTCGATGCGGCGGTAGAGGGTGGTCGTGCCGTCCTTCACGTGGGTATAACCGTGGCCGCTGCCGCCGACCGTCCACGAGTCGGCGTAGTGCTCCAGCATCGAGAGGACCGCCTTCTCGGTGGGCCGCTCGTTGAAGTCCCCGCCGACCACCTTGGGACCGGCGAACGACGCCGACCAGGTCTTGAAGGTGTTGACATAGGTCACGCGGGCCGGGGCGTAAGCCACCAGCGCCGGCAGGTGCGCCACGAACACGTTCACCTGCGTGCCATCGGCCAGCGCCACCGCCATCCGCAGCGTCGCGCGCGCCACGTGATACGAGTCCTTCGCCCAAATCAGCCGCGGCGTCGTCGCCACCGTCTTGAGCCTGGTCAGGATCATCACGCTCTCGCTGGTGTAGGTCGTGCACGTCGGCTCGACCCCGGCCTTGCAGGTCTTGTTATAGGCGCCGTGCCACGCCGTGGTGTGCTGCCGCGCGTTGAGCCCGCGCACGTAGGTGTCGAGCTGGGAGGAATAGGCTTCCTGCAGGACCACCACGTCGGGGTTCTCGGCGGCAATGGTGTCGAGCTGCGACTCGAGCCTGGCGCTGCTGCCATCGCCCCCGTGATGCGTGTTGTAGGTCATCACCTTGATCTGCGGGTTGGCCGCCGAGGCCGTCGCCGTGGTGCCGATCAGGACCGTGGGCAGGAGAAACGCGAGCGCAGAAATCGTCCGAAACTTCATGGGGGAAACTCCGATACCAAGGCCTTGCGGGCCATCGCGGGAACCAATTTGTTGTGTTTGGGTACCGGCGCGCGATTTCCTTGCACGCCGTTGTGACCTATATGGCAAGGGATATGCCGGGTGGCGGGAACGCGTGGCCCAGCGCGGGTCACGTTTGAAACGCAAATGCGCCTGCAAAGATGGGCGGGATTGCAGATGGGCTCGGACCTGAAACGGCCGTCGAGCTCGAGCCCGGCTGCGACCGTGTTACGACTCGCGCGGTGCGATCACGATTTCGTCGTCAAGGTCGACACCTGGGCGGCGAATCGACGGCTCAGCCGAATCCGCTCGACAAACGGCCCGCGCGGTCCACTAAGATCGGGACCATATGACCACTCAGAAGGAACTGCGCGCGGGAATCGACCGTCGTCGTCAGTCACGCGGTGGGCGCCGTCCGGCGGATGTCGACGGCTTCTCGCCGCTCGTCATGGTGGTGGGCGACGATGCCGCGGTGGGTGACGCGGCTGGGGCAGTGTTGGCGAAGCTGAGGTTCGCGGTGACGCCGAGCCCGACGGTGGAGGATGCCCTCCGCGTCCTGCAAACCATGCAGCCGGACCTCATCGTCGCCGACGGCGACGCCGCCGGACGAATCCGCCTGGAGTGCCCCGAGCACCGCGCCGTCATCGTCGTCAACAGCGAGATGCGGAACAACCCGCAACTCCTGGTCGACGAGATCCGAAGCGCGATCCGGGCGGGCGCATGAAGTGACACGGGTTTTCATCGGCCTGCTAAGGCCCGGACAAGAACCCCTTCCTAAAATCCCCACCGCAGCAGCACCGCGCCGACGGTGAAGCCGGCGCCGACCGATGCGAGGAGCACGAGGTCTCCGCGCTTCAGTTTCCCGTCGGCCACCGCATCGGCGAGCGCCAGCGGGATGGTCGCCCCCGTCGTGTTGCCGAACCGCTCCAGATTGATGATGACCTTCGACTCGGGCAGCCCCAGCCGCTCGGCCGCCGCGTTGATGATGCGGCGGTTCGCCTGGTGCGAGACGAACAGATCCAGTTCCGACGGCTGCAGCCCGTTGCGGTCCAGCAACCGGCGCGAGATCTCTTCGGTCTTCCGTACCGCGAACTTGAAGACCGCCTGTCCGTCCTGCTTCACGTAGTGCATCCGGTTGTCGACGGTCTCGTGCGACGCCGGCATGCGGCTGCCGCCGGCGGGCATGCACAAGGCCGGACCGCCGCTGCCGTCGATTTCGTGGGCGAAGTCGATGATCGCCGGCTCGTCGTCGCCCGCCCGCGACAGGACGGCCGCCCCGGCGCCGTCGCCGAACAGGATGCAGGTCGTGCGATCGCGATAGTCGATGATGCTCGACATGGTGTCGGCGCCGACCACCAGCGCATGCTCGTGCGCGCCGGACGCGACCATCTGCATGCCGACGGTCAGCGCATAAGTGAAGCCGGAACAGGCGGCCCCGAGATCGAAGCCCCAGCAGCGGGTCGCGCCGATCTTGTGCTGCAGCACGCAGGCGGTGCTGGGAAAGATGGTGTCGGGGGTGGTCGTCCCCACGACAATGAAGCCGATGTCGGCTGGCGTGATCCCGGCCTGGCGGATCGCGCCGAGCGATGCCTCCTTCGCCAGGTCGGAGGTCGCGACGCCGGGGTCCACGATGTGGCGCTCGCGAATGCCGGTGCGCTGGAGAATCCACTCGTCGTTGGTCTCGACCAGCTTTTCGAGATCCGCGTTGGTCAGCACCCGGGGCGGCACATAGGTCGACAGCCCCGCGATGCGCACTCGTCCCATCACCACAACTTGTCCCTTCCCGGACTGGTCAGTCCGAAGAACTCGTACGCCCGCGCGCGTCGCCACGCGCCCGCGCGGCGTCCGCTCGAGAAACCCAATCTGAATCAGGAACGGCTCGTAGATGTCCTCGATCGCGTCCCGCTCTTCGCTGAGCGCCGCGGCGAGGCTGCCGAGCCCGACCGGTCCACCGCTGAACTTCTCGATGATGGTCAACAGCAGACGGCGGTCCACTTCGTCGAAGCCGTGCCGATCGACCTCCAGCATCAGCAGCGCCCGGTCGGCGACCTCTTTCGTGATCCGGCCGTCCGCGCGCACCTGCGCGTAATCGCGCACCCGCCGCAGCAGCCGGTTCGCGACCCGCGGCGTGCCCCGGGAACGCGCCGCCAGTTCCGTGGCCGCCTCGCGCTCGATCGGCACGTTGAGGATCCGCGCCGAGCGCAGCACGATCTCCTGGATGTCCTGCTCGTTGTAGTAGTCGAGCCGCATCACGATCCCGAACCGCGCGCGCAGCGGCGAGGTCAGCAATCCGGTCCGGGTGGTCGCGCCAATCAACGTGAACGGCTGCAGCGGGATCTTGACCGACCGCGCCCCCGGCCCCTCCCCGATCACGATGTCGAGCTCGTAGTCCTCCATCGCCGGATACAGAATCTCTTCGATCGCCGGCGACATCCGGTGCACTTCGTCGATGAAGAGCACCTCGCGTGCCTGGAGATTGCTGAGGATGGCCGCGAGATCGCCCGGGCGCTCGATCACCGGGCCGGCGGTCGGCCGCATCGCGACGCGTGAGCTCGTTGGCGATCACGTGCGCCAGCGTGGTCTTGCCGAGCCCGGGCGGGCCGTACAGCAGCACGTGGTCCAGCGCTTCGGCACGCTGCTTCGCCGCGGTGATCGCGACGTGGAGATTCTCGCGCAGCCGGTCCTGCCCGATGTACTCGTCGAGCGTCCGCGGCCTGAGCCCGGCCTCGTACTGGACGTCGTCGTCGGCCCGACCGGTGGTGATGAGGCGATCGTCGGACATTAGGACATTGCCAAAAGTGCCAAAATTATCCTGGTCTCAGCAATCAGCCACGTTCGGATGCGCGGTGGTGGGTCGCACTTTTGGCATTCTTGGCACTTTTGGCATTCCTGGCATTTCTCCCTTCAGGCCCTCATCAGCACGCGCAGGACATCCTTGAGCGCATCTTCGAATCTCCGGCCGGGCTGATCCTTCAGGACCTTTTCGAGGGCTCTCTCCGCCACCGGCCGCTGATACCCGAGATTGATCAGCGCCGATAGCAAATCATCGCGCAGCTGATCGCCGGGTGTCGACGCCGCCGGCGCCGGCTCCAGGGCCTGGAGCGACGACGGCAGCCGATCCTTCAGCTCGAGCCCGATGCGCTCGGCGGTCTTCTTGCCAACGCCGGGGATGCCGGTCAGCCGCGCGACATCCTGGGTCCGCACCGCGCGGATCAACTCCACCGGTTCGATGCCGGACAGCACCGCCAGCGCCAGTTTCGGCCCGATGCCGTTGATGGCGATCAGCCGTTCGAAGAGATCCTGCTCCAAACGAGTGGCGAAGCCATACAACGCGATGACTTCCTCGCGCACGTGCGTGTGGATCCGCAGCGTCACCGCCGCCCCCGGGTCGCCGAGCACATAGAAGGTCGAGAGCGGCACGAGGACGTCGTAGCCGACGCCGGCCACGTCGACGACGATACGGCTGGGCGTCTTCTCGGCGACCAGGCCGCTGAGGCGGGCAATCATCTCATTGCCAAAAATGCCAAAAATGCCAAGATTGCCAAAATTGGGGGCGAATTTCCTGCAACAGGCCACGTCCGTCCGAACGTGGCGAGATGAACGTTCTTGCCCGCCAATTTTGGCGATTTTGGCATTCTTGGCATTTTTGGCACTGGTGAGCGTCAGGGCCTGAAGTCGCGCCACGAACGCACCACGCGACCGGTGCCGGGCTGCGTCAGCCGGCCGACCAGGTTCGAACAGGTGTGGATGTGGCAGAGCGCGACGGCCAGCGCGTCGGCGACGTCGTGCGGCGACGGCACGGTCTCGAGGCCGAGCAGCACCTTCATCATGCCCTGCACCTGGTGCTTCTCGGCGCGGCCGTACCCGACCACCGAGCGCTTGATTTCCGCGGGGCTGTACTCGGCCACCGGGATGGCCGACTTCGGAGGCCGCGAGCAGCGCGACGCCGCGCGCGTGTCCGAGCTTGAGGGCGCTGCGCACGTTCTTCGAATAGAAGATGTTCTCGACCGCGACGCACTCGGGCTCGTGGCGGGCCAGCAATGCCCGGAGGCCGCGGTGAATGGCCAGGAGCTTTTCGGGAAACGTGGCGCGAGGCGGTGCCGACAGGATGCCGCAGATCACGACTCGGTAGCGGCCGCCCGACGATTCGATGCAGCCGTAGCCGGTGCGCTCCGAGCCGGGATCGATCCCGAAGATTTTCACGCCAACGAGGCCTCGATCTCCTTCTCTTCGATGTCGGCGTTCGACCAGACCTTCTTGGTGTCTTCGTGATCTTCGATGGCCTCCATCAGCCTGACCATCTGCTGCGCCGGCTTGCCTTCGAGCTTGACGTAGTTCTGCGGGAGGAACGCGATTTCGGCGGCGCCAGGCTCGATGCCGAGGCCCTTCACCGCTTCGAGCACCTTCTGGAACGCATCGGGCGCCGACACCACTTCCCAGCTGTCGCCGTCGTCGCGCAGGTCGTCGGCGCCGGCATCGAGCGCGGCCGCCATCAGCGCATCCTCGTCGGTCTTGGCCTTGTCGACGACGATGTAACCCTTCTTGTCGAACATCCAGGCGACGCTGTTCTCGGCGGCGAGGTTGCCGCCGTACTTGCCGAGCACGTGCCGGATCTCGCCGACGGTGCGGTTCTTGTTGTCGGTGAGCGTTTCGATAATCAGCGCCGCGCCGCCCGGCCCGTAGCCCTCGTAGGTGATTTCGTCGTACGAGACGCCCGGCAGCTCGCCGGTGCCGCGCTGGATCGCGCGCTTGATGTTGTCGGCGGGCATGTTCACGGACTTGGCCTCGGCCACGACGGTTCGCAGCCTGGGGTTGCTGTCAACGTCACCGCCGCCGCCGCGCGCCGCGATCGTCAGTTCCTTGATGATGCGCGTGAAGACCTTGCCGCGCTTGGCGTCAGCCGCGCCCTTCTTGTGCTTGATGGTGTGCCATTTGGAATGGCCGGACATGTTCGGATCCCCCGATTTGCTGAGGAAAAAGCGCCTGAATGACCGCTCATCCTACCACAGGTTCGCGGGCTCGCGGTTCGCGGGCTTCGCGGGCTCGGGGGTTCGCGGTTCGCGGGTCGGGGTCGTCGCGTTCTGGCCTAGAATCGGTGCAGTTCTCCCTTTCCCCTTCTGCCTTCTCCCTTGACACGGCGAGGTCTTCAGCACCCCGGCGGCCCCGCGCGAGACCCTCTCCACGCGACCAAGCACTTGCGACGGCCGGAGCCAGGGGATCGCAGCGCCAGTGCGCGTCGCCGCGGGTGCGGAGGATCCGGCCCTTGCGGCCGACCAGGCGATGGGCGAAGAGCGCACCGTGCCGCACGAAGAGGATGACGTCCCCGGTCGCGAGATCAGCCGGCCGGGCACCGATTGGACGTGCAGCACGTCACCGGGTCGAAGGGCCGGCCACATGCTGAGACCGAAGACGCGCAGGCGCGCCGATCCGAACCGGCGCAGCAGGTCGCGAAACAGCCCGGCCGCGGCCTGCGCCGCGGGCCGGCTCAGGAATTCTTGCGAACGAGGTTGCACTGCCGGATCGTCGGGTTGATCTTGCCGCAGGCGAGCGCGGTCGTCTCGAAGACTTCCTCGCGGATGAAATCAGGCCGCGCGTACGGCTTCCGGGCGCGCTGGCCCTCGGCGGCATGAGACGCCGTGGCCGTCCTCCGGGACACGGGGATCGGAGCTCATGCCGTCACCTCCAGTTTCGCCTCCGGTTCGACCGCGACGCCAGCGGCGGCGCGGAGTTTCGATTTTTCGCAATCGGCCGACGACGGTCCGCGCATGTTGCCTTCCATGTACGCCAGCCCGGGACACCGCGTGCAGCTCGAGGCGAATCCGCACTTCGAGCAGGTCGGCAGATCCTTCACCCGGATGTCGCGAACCTCGGCCAGCTGCGGCGAGCGCGTGCCAGATGTCGTCGAACCGCTGGGTGCGCAGGTTGCCGATCGCCAGCGGAAACTGCACGCACGGAAACACCTCGCCGTACGGCGAAACGTAGCAGGCGGTGTGGCCGGCGCTGCACGGCATGCGCGTCGAGGGTGTCCTCGATCCGGCGCCGCGCTCGACGGCGGCGCGCAGAAATCGTCGGGCACCAGCGACCGATCCCGGAAGATCTGCAGCAGCTTCGGCGCCTCGACCCGCAGCGACAGGACGTCGGTGTCGCCATTCATCATCGGGGTGATGGTGGGATCGACGGTCGCCTCCGCGCCGAGCGAGCGCGCGAGCGCCTGCACGCCGGCATAGTCGAACGCGTTCGACGTCATCAGCACGTTGGCGACCAGCACCCGGATGTCGCGCGCCCGCAGCAGCCGGATCGCCTCGATCGTCCGCTCGAACGACCCGGGCACCTTGGTGATCGCATCGTGCACGTCCGCGCGATGCGAATAGACGCTCAGCTGCACCTCGCGGACGCCGGCGTCGCGGAGCCGATCGGCTTCCGGCTGGCGCAGCAGGATGCCGTTGGTCTTGATCTTGACGTCGAACATCAGCCGGCGCGCGTAGGCCAGCAGCTCGAACAGGTCGCGCCGCAGCAGCAGCTCGCCGCCGCTGAAGATCAGGAACAGCGTCCCGGCGGCGGCGAGCTGATCGAGGATGCCGCGGATCTCCGCGGTGGTCAGCTCGCCATGATCATCGTGATCCAGATAGCAGTGCACGCACCGCTCGTTGCAGCGGTAGGTCAGATCGAACTGCACCGACAGCGGCACGTTGGCGGCCAGGGCGCGATCCCAGACCTGCTGCATCAAGGCGCCCATCAGCGATCCCCCTGTCGTCGTGCCGGCCCTTCGACGGCTCAGGGCAGGCCGGCGCGCGGACGTGAGCTCGACGATGCCGTGAGAGGCGAGACGATCGAGGAACTCGACCGCATCGTGGAGCCCGGTGTCGAGGTCGACGTCGAACTCGGCGCAGATGCGCCGGTCGACGATCTCGCGGAGCGGGGTGCGGCCGTCCGCCGCCTCCCACAGAATCGTGCCGAGCTCGTTGAGGACGTAGAGACTCGAATCGTCGGCCGAGAGGATCACCATCTCGCCGGCGACCCGGCGCGCGGCGAGACGCTCGGCGCGGGACACGAAGACGTCGCTCATGCGAGTGCCGCCCAGACTTCGCGGTCGGGCGTGAAGATCAGGCGCAGGACCGGCACCGCGGCACCCAGCTCGCAGACCGTGTCGAGCACCTGACGCCCGGCGCGCGGCGTCGGGCGTGAAGAACAGGAGGTTGCGCATCACCGTGCGGATCCCTTCCGCGGCCGTCAGCGGCGCCACCCGCGTCCGGGTTCCCTGCTCGAGTCGATAGACGGCGGCGACCGGGGCCGACACGCACTCGCCGCTGGTGCGCAGCTCCCCGGCGAACGGCGTGCCGTAGGCATGCCATCCGTCGCCGGTACGGCGGACACAGGAGATCTCGTCGGTGAGCAGCACCGCGCCGGACGGCGCGAGCCGGGTCATGGTGGTCTTTCCCGCCCCCGATGGCCCGGTGAAGACATGGGCGCGGCCGTTGTGGACCATGCTCGAGGCGTGCAGCAGGAAGCCGCGCTCGCTCGACAGCAGCAACGACTGGACGATCCGCAGCACCGAGTCGGTGGAGTAGGGGTTCAAGGTCTGACGGATGTGACCCTGCCGAGTCACCGGATCCCAGCGCGCGTCGAAGTCGCCGCGCGACATGTGCCACACGCCGTCACGTGACTCGACGCAGAGATCGCTCTGCCCGTCGCAGGGTGGGGCTTCGACGACCTCGATCTGGAGCTCGGCCGCGATGGGCTCGGACCGCGGAGCCCTGCGCTCGGAGAAAATTGCGATAGCGATCCCGCAGCAGCTCGAGCAGCGCCGCCGATGGCGTGGTGAACCGCACGCGGCAGCCGGCGATATCCACCACCACATTCATAGTCGGAACTATAACAATCCCTGATCGAATCGCTAATGACTATCCCGGATGAGACACCCGGTCGTCGCTGATCGGCGACTCAGCCGGTCCGTCTGCGCTTTTCGGCCTTGTCCCTTGTCGGCGACACGTTTCAGGAGACCGTTCAGAACTGCTGGGCGAGCTGGACGATCGTGCTCTGCACGCTGCCGCCAGCGGTACCGAAGTAGATGTTCGCGGTCGCAGTGGTCCCGGTCGTCGAGGTGGTTCGGGTGTCGACGCTGATGCCCGACGAGACGCCGCTCGGCGGCGCGAACCAGCCGGACATCGCCGCCGGCGATCCGGCGGTGCCGTTGAACCCGCTGGAGATGCGGTTCATGAAGTTGTAGTTGGTGCCGTTGCCGCCGATGAAGATGAAGTCCGGGTTGCTGACGGCGGCGCTTGTGAGAAATTCGACCACCGGGCTGGTGCCGACGCTGCCCGCCGCGCCGCTGCGGTGCAGCGCCGCGTGGCCCTGTGGGGTCAGCAGCGTCGCGCCGTTGTAGGGCACCCGCATCAACAGCGTGTTGGTGGTGCTGGCGGTCCCGATCGCATAGATATTGCCGTCGTTGTTCTCCCAGAAGTCGTTGTCGAGCGCCGGGAACTGGGCCGGGACGGTGTCGGCGGCCCCGAGGAAGGCGACGGCGACTGGCGCCTCGCCGGCGGCGAACGTCAGGTTGTACACCGCCAGCGCCTTGTTCTCGCCGACGGCGGTATCTCCGGTGGTGACGAGAATCTTGCTGTTGGTCACGTCGATGGTCGGCGAGGTCAGTCCACCGGGATTGCCCTCGGCCACCGTGCCGCCGCCGAGCCGCTGCGCCTGGAGACAGGTCGGCGATCCGGCCGACGTGTCGATCCGGTAGAGATACCCGTTGGTGTTGCCGGCCACCAGCTGATTCGCATAGTGCATTGGCGACTGGAAGCCGGTCGTCGTGCAGGTGATCGGCCAGCCGCTCGATTCGGCCGCCGTGGTGGCGTGCGCGTTGTTGATCCGGTGGAGGCGGCCATTGCCGTCGCCGAAATAGAGCCGGTTGCTGTCGTAGTCGTAGTACGGCGACGACAGCGCGTTGGTGTTGCCCGCGAACGTCAACTGGAACAGCTGTTCGCTGTTCGCCAGGCCGGTCGGCGCCGCCAGCGTGTGCACCGAGGTCCAGGCGCCGGTGGTGAAATTGTAGGCGCCGGGGTTCGTCGTGATGTTGTTGACGTTGATCGCGTGCAGAATCGGCCCGCCGTTGGCCGAGGTCCGCGACTCGAACACGTAGAGCACCGTCCCGTCCAGACTGAGCGTCGGCGAGGTGCCGGTGCCGTACTGCAACCGGAGCGCGAACTTCACCGTCGGCGTGAGGTTCAGCGGATTGCCGGGGCAGCCGACATACGGGTTGGTGATCGCAATGACATTCGGCGCCGTGGCGCTGCCGTTCTGATTGACCGTGAAATAGATGACGTCGCTGCAGTTACTCGCGGAGACGTCGAAGCTGAACTTCGCCGGATAGCCGACGACCGACCCGGTGCCACCGGTGTTCAGCGACCAATCGAGCTTGACGTCGTTCGTGGACGTCGACGTCGCGCCGGCCTGGCGACGGGCATTCTTCATCACCCACGCCATCCACTGCGCCATCGGCATGCGCCGGCTCCTCGCGTCGTCCCGGGTCATGTGCTTGCGGATCGTGCGCCAGTCGCGCCGCACCCCGGGATCGTCGGCGCCCCAGCCTGACGCAACGATCTGGGAATGGGACCAGTCCCGCGGGCCGCTGCGGCGATCCGTCCGTTCCTGGGCCTTGCCAGACGACAACCACGTTCCAACCAACACCGCCACCGCGAGGAAGGTCAGACTGCCGCTGCGCACACTTCTCATACCCCCGGTTAGAGCAAGCGCAGTACCCCGACGATTTCAGTGATAAGTCGTGGAATTCCGTAACGGGCGGTGTGCGAGCGGTGTGCCGTTTCTCGACATAGGTCACGCTTTTGGTGAGCGGCGGCGGCGCGAGCTGAGATGCTCACGCAGCACGCCACACGCCCCATGATTCGCGGCGGCGGGGGTACTCTCATACGCCGCTGGGTGGCTCCAGGGCCGGTGACGAAATCGATGCTTTTCTCCTGGTCTCCTGGCCCTCCTGTGAAGCGAGCGTGGCGAAGTGCCACGGGTGCGGCTGCAAGCGCCCCGATGCCTCGCGGCGTTGGAGCGCTCTCAGCCGCGGGTGGACTGTTTTCGCGATAATGCGCGGATGGGGCCGGACGAGCAGGCGATCGGGACGTGGCTGCGGGCGCCGGCCGGCCGCCTCTCCGAGCCGGCGATCGCGACGGCCCGGCGTCATCGCGTGCATCTGCTGATCGCCGACGCGCTCACCCGCAGGCATGGCGAGACCGACTGGGGGGCGACGCTCGGCCGCGAACTGCGAACCTGTGCGGTGCTGCACATGCGTCGCGAAGCGGTGCTCAGCGCGACGCTGGACCGCCTCCACGCCGCGAACGTCGAGGTGCTCCTGCTGAAGGGCGCCGGGCTGGCCTACCTCGCGTACGAGGCCCCCTATCTCCGGCCGCGCGTCGACACGGACCTGCTGATCCGCCGCGAGGCGCTGGAGCCGGCGCACGCCGCCCTGATCGCGAACGGATGGACGAAGAGCGTGGAGTCGGACGCCGAGCTCGCCTCGACTCAGCGCCACTACGCCAAGACCCTCGACGGCGGCCGTGACGAGCACATCGATTTGCACTGGCGTGTCGCCAATCCTCCGGCGTTCGCCCGCGTCCTGTCGTTCGAAGAGCTGGCGGCGCGGGCCATCCCGGTCGCGCCGCTCGGCGCCGCCGCGCGCACGCTGTCGATCCCGGACGCGCTCTTCCTCGCCTGCGTCCACCTCGTCGCGCATCACGCCGACGACATCCATCTCATCTGGCTGGTCGACATCGAGCGGCTCTCACGGATGCTGACCGCCGACGACCGCCGTCATTTCCTCGCGCTCGCGGCGCGGGAGTCGATGTGCGCGGTGTGCCGTCATGCGCTGATGGCCACCGAGCGGTGGCTGGGGACCGGGGCAGCGGCGGCGATCGCCGACGACCTTCCACCCGACACGGCCGCGGAACCATCTGCCCGGTGGCTGCGAGGAGGGTCGCGGGCCGCGCGCCTCGGAACCGAACTGGCCGCGCTCGCGACCTGGCGTGAACGCGTGACGCTGCTGCAGGAACACCTGTTCCCGTCGACGGCGTACCTGCGCGCGAAGTATCCGCGATGCCCGGAGCGGCTGTTGCCGGTCGCGGCGCTGCACAGGATTCTCGCCGGCGCGCCGGCGTGGCTCCGCTCGAGCTCGCGACAGGCCCGATGACGGCGGTCACAACCCGCATCACCCGGCCGGCGCTCACCGTCTTCGCGATTGCGGCCGCCGCCCGCCTCGGCGCATGGTGGGTGTTTCCGCTGCCGGAGCCGAACTACTACTACTGGCTGGCGCGCGGCCTGCTGGACCTCGACGCCTTCGCGCTCGGTCCTGACCCGACCTCGTTCATCGAGCCGCTGTACCCCGCCTTTCTCGCCGCGTGCATGACGATCGCCGGCAGCGACCGTGCGCTGCTGTTCGTGCAGGCGCTGATCGCGGCAACCGGCGCCCCGGCGATGTACTTGCTCGGGTCTCGGCTTGCCGGCAACCGCGCGGTGGGCCTCTACGCGGCGCTGCTCTACGCGATCGATCCCTACTTCGTCAGGCAGGCCACGTCATTCATCGAGTTGCCGTTACTGCTGCCGCTGTTCCTGTGGGCGTTGGAGCGGTGCACGGCGGTGCGGGCGCTGCCCGGCGCGGTGGTCGCTGGCCTGCTGCTCGGCCTGGTGCTGCTCACCCGTGCGGCCGTCCTGCCGGCCGCTGCCGCGCTGCTGGTGATTCTCGCCGTCCGTCACGGCCGGCTGGCGCTGGCGGCAGCCGTGACCGCGGCGCTGGTTGTCCTGCCGTGGGCCGTGCGCTCGCAGGCAGCGAACGGATCGGCAGTGCCGACGCGCGCCGGCGAGAACCTTTACGTGTCGACCTCGGAGTACGCAGTGGGCGTGGTGCCCCGTTACGATTTGGATCTGCTGGTGCGCTTTGCCCAGTTCCGCATCGACGAGCGCCTGCGCTCGACCGGCACCGGCCGAGACGAGGCGGCCGCGGATCGCATTCTGATTGAGGAAGCCGTCGCCTTCGCCAAGAGCCATCCGGCACAGACCGCCGCACTGAAGCTGGCCAATCTCGGCTGGGCGTTCGTCCCGGTGCTGCTGCCACGGAATGCGAAGAGTCCGTTGACTCATGCCGCAATGGTCGACGGCCGGATGGAGATCACCGGCGTCGTGTACCGGCCCCTGGCATGGGATCTGGGTCATGCCTTGTTCCGCGCGCTCGTGTGGATCGGCGCGGTGATCGGGCTGATGCGACGGCGTGGCCTGGCAGCCCGTGGGCCGCTGGACGATGCGTGGCTGCTGGCGGTGATCGCGGCGGAGCTCGCGATCCATGTGATCTTCTTCCCGACCACGCGCCTGCTCGCGCAGTTCTCCGCGATGCAGATGGTGTATGCGGGGTATGGGCTGGCTGCGCTCCGCGTGTCAAGGGAGAAGGGAGAAGGCAGAAGGGAGAACTGATCCCCTATTCCTTCTCGGCTATTCCTTCTCAGTTATTCCTTGTCCCTTGTCCCTTGACGCGCGGAGCGCGTCAGCACCACCTGCCCGTGATCACCGAGCGGATCCGCCTGGCCGCTGACCGGCGCCGCCTCGAGCCCCGCCTCGTCGAGGATCGCCTCGAGATCGGCGCGGGTGTGGCCTGACCACTTCCAGGCATCCGGGTGCAGCTCGACGATGAACCTCGTCGAGCCGAGCAGCGAGCGGGCCCCGCGCAGCGCCGCGATCTCCCAGCCTTCGATGTCCATGACGACCAGGTCCGGCTTCCGTCCTCGCGCGGTCGCGAACTGATCGAGCGCGGTGACCGGCACCTGGATGCGGCGGGTCTCGGCCAGCAACGGATTGGCCTGGCCCGCGCGGCCCATGCCGTCGGCGCCCGAGGTGAAGAAATCGACCGACCCGGTCGCCTCGCCCACCGCCGAGGCCACAATCTCGACCCGCGGCTGCAGCGAGTTCAACGCGACGTTGCGGATGAGGACGGCGCGCGCTTCCGGATTCGGTTCGAACGCCACCACCCGCCCGGTGGCGCCGACCCAGTGGGCGAGCTGCAGCGTGTAGACACCGACGTTGGCGCCGACATTCCACGCTTCCATGCCTTCGCGGAGCTCGCGGCGCAGGTAGCCGGTGGCGCCGGCGTCGTAGGTCGGCGTGAACGTCTGGCGTCCGACCGGATCGACGCGGAGCGGCAGGCCGTTCACCACGCGCGACAGCCCGCGTCCCGACATCGCCGTGCGAATCGCGGATTCGCGGAGATCGTCGAGCCATCGTCGCAGCGGCATCGCGTCAGCGCTTTCTCGCGAGGATGATCCACACGTCGGCGCGCGCGTCGAACGGTCCGCCGTCGTAGTCGCCGAGGACCGCGTCGATCTCGAAGCCGGCGCGCTCGAGCCGCCGGCGCATCGCCGCGACCGAGATCGTACGGAACGTCAGCGAGAAGTGCTTCGACAGCCGTCGCCCGCCGCGGCGCTCCTGGTACTCCTGGTCGAAGATGGTCAGTCCTTTCGCGCGATCCTGACGGACCGATTCGGTCAGGCGAACCTGTCCCCGGCCGCGGCGGCCGGCCAGGCTGACCCGGCGATCGTATTCCGCCCAGCGCGGCAGATCGGGCACGAGGTCGATCGCGAACAACCCGCCTCGCCGCAACACGGTCCCGACCGCATCCAGCGTGAGACGGAGATCGCGGTCGGTCGTCAGCGACTGCAGCATGCCGTAGGGGGCCATTACCAGGTCGAACCGGGTGCGCCGCCGGAACGGCAGCTGGCGGATGTCGCCGCGGAGCAGCAGCGCCGCAACCCGGGCCCGCCGCAATCGCTGCCGCGCCCGCGCCAGCATCGGCGTCGACCGATCGATGCCGACGATGCGCGCGCCGGTGCGGGCGACGGGCAGGGTCAAACGGCCGGTGCCGCACCCGAGCTCGAGGATCAGGCCGGTCTGGGCCGCGGCGAGCCGCTGCCAGAACGGCACGTCCCGGCGCGCGAGGGTCTGCGCGTTCTCCCAGTCGTAGAAGGGCGCGTAGTCGTCCCAGCCCTGCGAGCCGTCGTTGTTCATCCTCGCCGGCCCGATCGCCGGGCCCTCTTGCGGCAACCGCGCTGCCTCACTTCGCGTGCGAGTTGGTGCGCTGGCCGAGCACCGCGAAGAGCAGGGTGCTCTGCAGCTCGACGAAGCCGGCGGGAGCGGAGCGGACCGACTGCTCGTAGTCGCCGAGCGCGCCGAGATATTTGCGGCCGGCCTCCTGCACCGAGGGGTCGTGGGTCCCGGTGAGCACGGCCGCGAGCGCCGCCCGCCGTGACTCCCAGGTCGCCGCATCGGGCGGACCGAGTCGCGACACCGAGACCGGGAAGGGCTGGACCTCGAGCGGCTCGATGCCCGACTCGGCAAACAGCGTCGCCAGCCGCGGCCCGACCCGCGGCTCCACGACCTCGCCGCGACTCCGGGCCAGGGCATCGAAAAACGCGCGCGCCTCCGCAAACGCCGTCATGCCGGCCGGGGAGGAACTGTACCAATAGCGCGCAGCGTTGTCGGGTTCCACCGCAAGGACGCGGCCGCCGGGACGGGTGACCCGGGCGAACTCCCGCAGCGCCTCGCCGATATCGGTGATGTGCTGGAGCACCGCGACGCAGAACGTGCTGTCGAAGGTCCGGTCGGGAAAGGGCAGATGGCGGGCATCCGCCGCGCCAAACGAGGCTTTCAGATTGTGTCCGTCGGTCGTGCGCTCGGCGACGATTGTCCGCTCGATCAGCCGGTCGATGCCGATGAAGGTCACCTGCGGGATGCGCAGCCGGGCCAGCCGGAGCTCGACTTCTCCGGTGCCGCAGCCGACATCCAGGATGCGGTTGCCGACGCGGGGCCGGAGCCGCTCGACCAGGAAGGTCGTGAAGGCCTCGTCCCACCACTCATCGCGGACGTGTTTCAGGGTCGCGGAGGTGAGCGCATCGAGCGTCCGCGTCGGGGCCGCCATCGGCGGCTAATCTATCACACGCAAAAAAGTCGCCCGCGCGGCATGTTTCGGCGCCGATCTTGCTTGCGGCGCCGAAACATGCGGAGTGTGCCGGTTCCGCGCAGCCACGACGGGCCTGGCGCAAGTATTAGCAGACTCAGGCTGACACGGTTGAACTTCCGGTGCGACAGTTGTGATCAAGTCTTCCAATTGCGCTACAATGTCTACTCCTCCCCAGAACCCACGCTTGGTCGTTCCGGCTTCGAACGTTAGGTAAAACACCAAGATGACGCGCTCCGTTTTCGCACGCGTGACAGCGCTGGCTGCCGTGATCGCTCTGCTCCCAACGGCTCATCTATCCAGGGTGTCGGCCCAGAGCGCGCAGAGTTCGTTCGGACCGATCCGGGCGGACGCGGGCACCGTCACCGGCACGGTCTGGAATCGCAACGACACTCCGGTCGTCCTCCCCCGGCTGCGGCTGCGTGATGTGACCACCGGCCAGATTGTCCGGGTGACGCAAGGGGACGACCTCGGGCGTTTCACCTTTCAGAAGGTGCCCTCCGGCAGTTACATCGTCGAGCTCGTCGATCGATCCGGCACCGTTCTGGCGTTGGGACAGATGTTCACGCTGGGCCCGCTCGAGACGGTCGCGACCTTCCTCCGGCTCGGCGCCTCCATCCCCTGGTACGCCGGGTTCTTCAGCAATGCGGCAGCGGTCGCGCTCGCGTCTGCCGCGGCGCTCGGGTTGACGGCCGTGGGCAACGGCGGTCAGCCCGCCAGCGGACGATCCTGAGGATCTCCTCGATGTCCAGTTCACGGCAATTCAGTCCCGCGGGGAAACCTGACATCGGCGCCACGACCGGCGCATCGATGCTGGAGACCGTCCCCGAGGTCCACCTGCTGGATCGACTCGCGGTCGTCTTCAAGCATCTGCGGCTGATCGGCGCCGTCTTCGCGATCGTGGTCTCGATTGCCATGCTCGAGTCGTATTCCGCGACGCCGCTCTATCGTTCGCTGGCGCGAATCGTCATTCAGGACGAGCGGTCCACCGCGATCGGCACGCTGAATTCGACCGACCCGGCGTATTGGCAGGATCCGGAGCCGTACTTCAACACCCAGTACCGCATCCTCCAGAGTCGCGGCCTCGCCCGGCGGATCATCAAGAAGCTGCCGCCGCCCCCGGCGGCGCAGCCGAGCGCGTTCGCGCGTGCGGTGTCGCTGCCCCGCCAGCTGCTGAACCGCTGGCGCAGCAAGCCGGCGACCACGCCCGGAGGCGACAAGCCGGCCCGCGATGAGACCGCCGAAGAGGGCGCGGCGATCGGCGCGTTCCTGGCGGGCCTCGAGATCGTGCCGGTCAGGACCACGCGGCTGGTAGAAATCGTCTACACCTCGCCGGATCCGGAATACGCCGCGCGCGCCGCCAACGTCGTCGCCAGCGAGTACGTGCAGTTCAACCTCGACTCGAAGCTGCAGAACACCACCAGCACGCTCGACTGGTTGAAAGATGAGCTCGACAAGCAGCGCAAGAAAGTAGAGAGCGCCGAACGCGCCATGGCCAACTACCAGGAAGGCCAGAACGCGATGTCGCTCGACAATCGCCAGAACATCATCGTCGCCGGCGTCAACTCGCTGAACGAGGCGCTCACCAAGGCGAAGACCAACCGCCTGCAGAAGGAAGCGCTGCATCGCCAGCTCGGCGGCGTCACCGCGGACACCTCCGGCGTGGACACGTTCCCGGTCCTCGCGCAGAACACCACGATCCAGGAGATCAAGCAGCAGATCGCCGTGCTCAACGCCGACAAGGCCCGCCTGCTGCAGACACGGACCGAGAATCACCCCGACGTCGCGAAGCTCAACGCCCAGCTCGAATCGGCGAACCGCCGGCTGCTCAGCGAGACCAGCAAGGTCCTGGAATCGATCGGCAACGACTACCGCAACGCGCTGGCGGAAGAGCAGAACCTCAGCCGATCGCTCGACGAACAGAAACAGCAGGCGATCGTCCTCAACCGCAAGAACATCAATTTCAGCATCCTGCAGCGGGAGGCCGAGGGCGACCGCCACGTCTACAACGCGCTGCTCCAGCAGGAAAAGGAAATGCGCGTCGTCAGCAACAGCCGGGCGAACAACGTGCAGCTCGCGGATGCGGCGGAAGTGCCGGGCGGACCGTACACGCCGAATCACGGCCGCGACTGGCTGATGGCACTGGTGCTGGGGCTGGCGCTCGGCGTCGCCTTCGCGTACACGGTCGAGTACCTCGACGACACGGTGAAGATTCCCGACGACGTGACGCGCCGGCTCAGGCTGCCGTTGCTCGGTCTGGTGCCGGCGGTCGAGGGCGGCAAAGTGCCGGTCCTCCTCAATCCGGTGCCGCACGACTTCGGCGAGGCGTTCCGGTCGCTGCGCACCTCGCTGGTGTTCACCAACGGCACCGACGGCAAGCGGATGATTGCGGTGACCAGCACGCAGCCGCTCGAAGGCAAGACGACGACAGCGTGCAACCTGGCGGTCGCGCTGGCGCTCGGCGGATCGCGGGTGATGCTGATCGACGCGGACATGCGCCGCCCGGGCCTGCACCGCACGATGGGCCTCCAGAACGAGGTCGGGCTCTCGCACCTCCTCACCGGCCAGGCGCGGGTCCGCGAAGCGGTGCAGCGCACGAGCGAGCCGAACCTCTATGTCATGACGGCGGGCCGCACCCCGCCGAACCCGTCGGAGCTGCTGTCGTCGGCGCGGATGCAGAACCTCATCGCCAACCTGCAGGCCGGCCCGTTCGACTGGGTTATCATCGACACGCCGCCCGTGCTCGCCGTGACCGACGCCGTGATCATCGCGCCGTATGTGTCGGGAATCGTGTTCGTCATCGGCTCGGAAATGACCCGACGAGCCCACGCCGAACGCGCGATCGAGACGATCCAGAGCGGCAGACCGAACATCATCGGCGCGGTGCTCAACCGGGTCGATCTGAATCGGAACAAGTATTACTACTCGCGCTACTACGGCTACCACTACAAGAACTACTACGGCAGCGAAGCGCCATCGGCAACGGACGCCGCGGCCTGACCGCTGGCGCGCGTACGTGCTGGTGCTGCTGCTGGTGGCAGCGGCGGCACTCTTCGGCGGCGTCTATCTCTGGAGTGCGGTGGTCCTGGCCGCCGGCAGCATCGCGCTCGCGAGCTGGGTACGCCCCACTCTCGCCGCCGGCGCCGGACCGCTCCGCCGCCTCGACCGCGCGCTGATCGCGCTCCTGGCGGGGATCGCCTTGCAGCTGGTCCCGCTTCCGGCGTTCGTGGTGTCCGTCGTCTCGCCCGCCCGCCTCTCCTTCATCACACAGACCACGCTTTCCGCCGGGAGGCCGGCGATGCTGCCGCTGACGCTCGACCCGGGCGCGACGATCCATGCGTGGCTGGCGGTGTTCACGGCCTGCATCACGTTCTGGTCGGCCCGGGCCCTGTTCGCGCGGAGCGGCATCCGCACGGTGATCACGGCGCTGGCGTGGGCGTCGGTCGCGTTCGTGATCGCCGCCGCGGCGCAGACCAGCGCTCATACCCACCTCGTCTATGGTTTCTGGCATCCGCAGGACGTGGGCGCCCGGCCGCTCGGTCCGTTCATCAATCGCAACCACGCTGGAACCTGGAGTCTGCTGGTCCTGTTCCTCGTCTTCGCCTGCCTGCAGTGGCGCCGGATGGTCTCGTCGCCATCGCGCGGATGGAGCTGGCGGGCGCGGGTCGCGCACGCGCTCAACGGCCGCAGCCTGATTCTGGTTCTGTCGACGTTCCTGCTGGTGGTCAGCGTCGCGGTGGGCGCGTCGCGGTCGACCATGCTTGCGCTCACGTGTGCCGCAGGCTATGTTGCTCTGGCCGCGCCAAGGCGGGATGGGTCCGGCCGGTCGTCGCTCTGGCCCGGCGCGATCGCGCTGGCGGCTGGTTTCGGCGTGATCGCCTACGCCGATCTCGATCGCCTGCTGTCGCGGCTGGACGAAACGCGCCAGCTCGGTCTCGCGCACCGCGTTGCGATCTGGCGCGACTCGCTGGATATCGTCCGCGACTTTCCATTGACGGGAACCGGGGCTGGGACGTTTGCCAACGCGATGCGGCTCTATCAGACCACCGACCGAACCTACTACTGGAACGAAGCCCACAGCCACTACCTCCAGCTCGCGGCCGAGGGCGGACTGCTGCTGGCGATTCCGGCGCTGACCGCGCTCGGGGCGCTGGCGGCCGCCGGCGTGCGCGCGTTGCGGAAGGTCGACAGCCCGTTGTACTGGATGCGGCTCGGGGCCTCGGCCTCGCTGGTCGCGGTCGCGGTCCAATCGGTCTTGGAGACGGGGCTCACCCTTCCGGCGAACGGCATGCTCGCGGGCGTGGCGGCCGCGATCCTGGTCCACAGCCCGCGGCCCGACTCGAATGCTCCGGCTCGGGATTGATGTCGATGGCGTCGTGGCGGATTTCCGCACGGCGTTCCGGGCGATCGCCGAACGCGAGCTGGGGATTGCGCCGGACGACATCGAGCAGGAGCTCTCGAAGCCGGAAGTCGAGCGGCTGTGGCGCAACGTGTCCGCCGCCTCGAACTGGTGGCTCGACGTCCCCGCCTACGAGCCCGATCAGATAGAGCGCTTGTACGCGCAGGTCCGGCGCGCGCGGTGGGAAGTCTTCTTCATGACCAGCCGGCCGCCGAGCGCGGGCGATTCCGTGCAGTTGCAGACGCAGGTCTGGCTCGAGCGCTACGGCTTCTACCTTCCCAGTGTCCTCACCACGCCGTCAGGCGCCCGCGGCGAGCTGGCCCGCGCGCTCAGGCTCGATCTTGCGCTCGACGATCGGCTGGTGAACTGCCTGGAGATCATCAGCGCCAGCAATGCCAAGGCCTTGATGATCCTGCGCGCCCCGTCGGACCCGCGAGCCGGCGAGACCGCGGAGGCGCGAGGCATCGGCGTGGTCCCGACGCTCAGGCAGGCGCTCGACGCCGTGGAGCGCCTCGACGAGCTGCTGTCGACCCGGCGCGGCCGCCTGGTGCGGCTGACCGATTGGTTTCAGGTCAAGAAGGATCCGAAGACGCTGCCGCATGACCCGCGGCGGGGGCGATCGAATCGGTGATTGGGATTCAGCTCCAAAGACTCGACAGCACAATCCGTCGGAATCCGGGGTTCTTGAGCAAGGCGAGCGCGGCGGCGCTGTGCCAGTTGAAATTGGCGGTGCGGCGCAGCAGCGGGACGATGCCGTCCACGACGGCGAGCTCGAGCAGCGCGTCCACCGCGGTGTCGTCGAACCGCGCCGCGAGCGTGCGAAAGGCCATGCCGGCGCGCAGCTCGGGTCCCAGCCGCGACCGCCACTGGGATTCGTACGACCGCAGCGTGGCGGCGTCGGTGCGATCCTGCGCCAGCGCGGAGACCAGCACTTCGGCGGCAAGCCGCCCACTCAGCAGGCTGTAATAGATCCCTCCGCCGGTGGTCGGCTTGGCCAGCCCCGCGGCATCCCCCACCGCCAGGACGCGATCGCCGTAGGTGCGCGTGACTGGCGCCAGCGGCAGCAGCCGCAGGCGCGGACGCACCGGGAGCGGGATCGCACCGTGGCGCGTCGACACGGTACGGAGATAGTCGCCGAACCGGACCGCGATGCGGTCGGTCGCCATCAAGCCGATGCGCGCCATCGACGATTCGCCGCGACGGAACGGCACGATCCACGCGAACCCCCGCGGCGCGAGCGTGCGATCGAGATCGATCTCGACGTCGGGAACCTCGGGGAACGGGATTTCGAGCTGGGCGGTCTGCAGGTACGCGCGGGGAATCCCGAGGCCGAGCTGACGGTTGAAGCGGTATTGCGCGCCGCAGGCGAGAATGCACACGCGTCCAGAGATGTCACGCTCGCCATCGGCATGACGGATCTTCACGGTCACGCCGCGCGGGGCGATCGCAACGGCCTGCACGCGCGCGCCGCGCATCAATACCGCGCCGGCGCTTTCCGCCCGATCGGCGAGCGCGCGATCGAACCGGCCGCGATCGATCACCGCCGCGGCGATCTCGCCGCCGTCGATGCGGACCGAGCGGCCGTGCCGGCCATGAAATCGGGCGGTGCGCGCGATCGTGCAGATGGTGTCGCGGGGCAGGTCGAATTCGGCGAACGCGTCGAGGCCGAGCACGCCCGTGCAGTGGACCGGTTCGCCGACTTGATCGTGCTCTTCCAGGACCAGCACGGCGAGCCGTTCAGCGCCGAGCGCGGTGGCGGCGGCAAGACCGGCCGGCCCGGCGCCGACCACGATCACGTCCCAGTCGCGCGCTAGAACTTCCGCTGACGATGCTCCCACGTGCCTCGCATGCTGATCCAGAACGACAGCAGTATCAGCCGGATGTCCAGCCAGAAGGACCGGCGTTTGACGTACAGCCGATCGTAGCGGAACTTGTGGCGCCGCGTCACGTCACGCGGTGCGTAGATCTGCGCAATTCCGGTCAATCCCGGCTGCACGGCGGTGCGTTCCCGGTAGCCGTCGATCGCTTCCATGGGAATCAGCTGACCGGCGCCGCCGGTCTCGATCTCGCCGGGCATCAGCGCGCGAGGTCCGACGAAGCTCATATCCCCTTTGAAGATGTTGACGAGCTGGGGAAGCTCGTCCATGGCGGTGGCCCGCATCAGCCGGCCCACGCGGGTCACCCGGGCATCTCCCGCGGCCGCCTGACGAAGGCCGTGATCGCGATCGCCGTTCACGACCATCGAACGGAACTTGAGCACCGTGAAGAGCACACCGTTCTGACCGACCCGGGCCTGGCGGAAGAACACCGGGCCGCCGTCCTCCAGCTTGATGGCGGTCGCGGCCGCGGCCCACACCGGGGCCGACATGACCAGTCCGAGGCCAGACAACAGCGCATCGAACGCGCGCTTCACGACCGGCGGCGGCCCGACGATCGGTTCCCGCACGATGTTGGTGTACATCGCCACGGTGCGAGCGATCATCGTGTCGCGCGTGAACTCGGTCTCGAAGCGCTCGCGCGCTGCCTCGCCCATCCGGCGCCGCAGCGCCGCGTCGCCGGCCAATCGTTGCAGCGCCGCGCTCAGCGCGCGGCTGTCGCCAGGAGGGACCGTCAGGCCGGTGATGCCGTCGACGTTCACCCACGGCACGCCGGTCGGGAGCCGCGTGCAGATCACCGGCTTCGCGCGCGCCATCGCTTCGAGCTGCACCAGTCCGAATGCTTCCGCCCGCGTCACCGACGGCAGCACGAACATGTCGCAGGCGCCATACCACGCCGCCACCGTCTCGTCGTCGGCCGCACCCTGAAAGAAGGTGCGCGACTCCACGCCAAGCGATTTCGACAACGCTTCGAGCGAGCCGCGGAGCGGGCCGTCACCGACGATCACCGCGGCCACTTCGGCTTCCGGGAGCGAACGCAGCAGGAACTCCACGCCTTTGTAGGGCACGAGCCGTCCGACGAAGAGCGCAATCGGCCCGCCCCACCGGGCGCGCACGGCTGCGACCGCCGGGTGCCGCTCAGGCGCCGCCGTGCGATGAACGTCGAGACCGAAGGGAATGACCTCGCAGCGGCTGGCATGCTCGCGCAGCGCCTCGGCGTGCTGCGGCAGCGCCGGCGACGACACGACGATGCGCGACGCCCGGCGGAACGGCGGCTTCAGAAAGGGCTCGTAGAACAGCTTGTAGCGCCACCGCGGTCTGAGCACTTCGCTGTGATACCAGACCGCGAGCCGGTGTCTCGGACGCGCCAGCGCGAAGGCGAGGAGCGCCATCGGGTTGGGCTCGTGCAGCACCAGGATGTCGGTGTCGATCCGCCGCAGCAGCGCGATCAGGGCCGGCGCAATCCACACCGATCCGGCGCGAAACCAGGAGGCGGCCCGGGTCACGGGCACGCCGTTGATTGACTCGCTCACCGTCGATCCCGACGTGCCGACTACCAGGGCCCGGCTATCCACACCGCGCTCGCGCTCGCCTTCACACAGCGACTGGAGCACACGCTCCATGCCGCCGGGGACGGGGGGATAGAACTTTCCGAGGTGGGTTACGCGCAGCATGACTAGATCAAATCCCAAGCTCCAAGCTCCAAATCCCAACCACTCCCAACTCCCAAGGCCCAAAGGTAAATCCCAACTCACAAAGACCAACCCCTCTCTGCCCAGGTTTTGGATTTGCGATTGGGATTGGGGGATTGGCGATTGGGACTTGGGATTTGCCTTTGGGATTTGAGAGTTGGGAGTGGTTGGAGCTTGGGATTTGGAGCTTGGGATTTGACATGGCTCTACAACAGCTCCGAATACACCGGCAGCAGCCCTCTCACATGGTCATCCCACGTTCGCGCCGCGGCGTGCGCCCGCCGGTCGGCGGCCAGGGTGCCGGTCGGGTCCCCGGTGCTCAGCACGTTCTCGATCGCCGCCACCCACTCCTGGAGCGACTCGGCTGGCACCAGCGTCGCGAGGCCTCCAGATGACTCACGCAGCGCGGGGATGTCGCTGGCGACCACCGGCTTGCCGGCCGCAAACGCCTCCAGCACCGGCAGCCCATAGCCTTCGCGGTCGGATGTCAGCAGCAACAGATCGCAGCGTTCGTAAATGGCGCGCAGAACGTCGGGATCGAGGAACGGCAGCTCGACGAAATCGAACAACGCCAGTTCCGCCATGCGCTGGCGCGTCTCCTCGCGCAACGAGCCGACCCGGACCAGGCGAACCCAGTGCCCGCGCCTCCTGAGCGTGACCACGACGTCCACCAGCCGGTCGAGCCGCTTCCGCGGGATGTCGTTGCCGACATGCAGCACGTCGAACACCCCTCGCTGCGACGGCAGCAGCTCGGCGGCGCGGGCGCGCGCCACGTCGGATGGCGGCTCCAGCAGCGCGGGATCGATCCCATTGGGCACGATCCGCAGCCGCGTCGGATCGACGAGCCGGAACCTCACGAGATCGTCGTGCGCCGCATGGCTGACGCACACGACGATCGCCGCCCGCCGCAAGCCGGCGAGAATCCGCTTCGTCATCGCGTTGAACAGCGGCCCGCGCCGATGCTGATCCGGCTCCACCAGACTGCGAAACGTGTCGATGTCGTGACAACTGACGATGGTGCGGTTCGCGGGGAGCGCCAGCGCCAGCTGGGCGTAACTGTGATCCGCGACATGATAGAGATCGAAGCGGCCGCTGACCTCCCGCTGTACCCGCCGCGGGTAGAGCACCATCCGGTTGACGACGCGATCGCCGAAGAAGAGCGGGCGCACGCGGCCGAGCGATCCGCGCGACACGAGACGCCGCATCTGGTGCCGGATGGGCGTCACTCGCAGACCGGGCGCCATCGCTGGGACCCGGGTGGTGAGCAGGTGGCCCATCTGGTCCATGCTCGGCCAGCCCTCCTCCACCATGTCGTGGAGGACCGCGACGGATCCGGTCAGCGGGGTGTCGGCGTTCATCTCGAGGGAATCGGCCGGCAGACGAACCAGGCCTGGCTGCTCGCCAGCCCGCGCGAGAATCCGAGCGGCGAAAAATGCGTGGCCTCGACCTGCAGGTGCTCACGCACCCGCTCGCGCAGCACCTTCCAGTTGAAGCCGTAGTGTGAGTGATAGGGGGAGCCGGTATCGGTGTAGACCGGCCGCGGGAACGGCCGGCCGCGGCCGGCGAAGATCATCCGCAGGGCGTTGCCCGCCGAGTACGACTCGTAGAAGCGATAGTCGCTCAAGCCGCGCCACGCCGCGGCTCTGCGGACGAGGAACTTGAGCAGGAACGTCGGACCGGTTTCGATCGGCACGCTGATCACGACCCGGCCATTCGGAGTCACCAGCCGCGCGAGGTCGCGAAGCACGATCTGCACGACCTCGTCGGTGCAGTGCTCGAGTGTCTCCATACAAGTGACGACATCGTAGGCCGAGGCGTGCAATGGCGCCGCCAGTTCGGCAATGGTGCTGAACTGCAGGTTCGTGAAGCCGGCAAGCCGGCGCCGCGCCTCGTCGACTTGTCCCGCGTCGATGTCCGCGCCCCAGCCGGACCCGATGCGATCCGCCGCCATCGCCATGAACGTGCCGTCGCCGCAGCCGTAGTCGAGCAGTGTCGCCGGCGACGTACCGATCAACCCGAGCCCGACCTCGAACCTGGCGCGATGGGTCCACGCGATCACGCTGCTGTCGCAGCCGAGCTGCTTCTGGTAGTAATGGCCCTGCTCGAGGGCGGCGCGGCCCACCTTCGCGCTGCGCGCTACGGCGGACAAGCCGGCGTCGGGGTCGTGGCTCACGATCTCCTCTCGATGCCGGCTCGTTCGCGATTCACGGAGCTGCTCGTCATTTCACGCCCTGCGGCCAGAACTACGGCCAGGGCGTCGAACGCCGCGCCGGTCTCGAACCGTCTGCGCACCATCTCTCTCCCCGCCGCCGCCCGTCGTCGTGCCTCGTCGGGATGATCGAGCGCATCTCGAAGCGCAGCCGCGAGCGCCAAGGCATCGCCCGGCGGTACGGTCCAGCCGGTGACGCCATCCGCGACCGTCTCGACCAGGCCGCCGACCGCGGACGCCACAACCGGCGTGCCGCACGCCAGCGCCTCCAGAACCGAGAATCCGAGGCCTTCGGCCCGGCTGGCCTGCACGCAGACGTCGGCGGCGGCGTAATCGAGCGGCAGGTCGCCGCGGGGATCGACCGCATCGGTGGCGATGACGCGGTGGCCGACGCCGGCGCGTTGAGCGTATTCCAGAAACTCACGAAAGCCACCGCTCCGGTTCAGCAGGTGGACCTCGCGCCCCTCCCGCACCAGGATCGCGAACGCATCGATCAAGGTCAGTACGTCTTTTTCTGGGGCGACCCGGCTGCTGCTGAAGATGATGCCGCCGGCGGCCGGCAGGCCGCGCGCCTGCCGGAGGCCGCTCGGCGAGGGCACCCCCGAGAAGCGCTGGAGGTCGACTCCGTACACCGGGATGATGTGAACCGGGTGCCGCGTATCGTACCGGCGAACCACCACCTCGAGGTGCCGGCTCAGCACCACGTAGCCCTGGCCCACGATGCCGTTGATGCTGCCGAGCAGGTGAATCGCGGCGAGGGCGAGCGGAGAGAAGGGGTAGCCTCCCTGCCGGCGCGTCTCGTAGTACTCCGCCACCGGACTGCACACGAGCATCCAGCATCGAACGCGCCGGAGCCGCGCGGCCAGATTGGCGGCGAGCGCCGCGACGCCGTACCCCTGCACCAGCACGACGTCGAAAGGCGACTGAAGGATGGTGCGGAAGACCCGCCACGCGAACGCCACCCGGCCTGGCGCGGCGACCGTGACCTCGTGATTCGTGGGCTGGCTGATGGCGCGGCCTCCCGGAATCCCACGCGCGAGCACGGTCAGGCGCACGCGTGTCGCCAATCCTTCGACGAGCCGGGTGTCCGTACCGCTTTCGACGACGAAGCAGACCGACCGATCCGCGCCGGTCATTTCGTCATGGGCTTTTCAGCAACGGTCAGCGCGTGCAGGCCGAATGGCGCCAGCCAGCGCGACTTGTCAATCAGGAGAATCGGTGGGCGCCCGGGCCATGGCAGATAGTGGCCGGCGCTCGTCGCCTCGACCACGCGAAGACCGGCCTTCCTCACCCAGCCTCGGACCACCGGCGCGAGCAGGAAGTGGTTGATGGGTTGCCCTTCTTCCGTGAACCGGCGTCCGGTGAGCCGCATGTAACCGCGATAGCCGCCGAGCGGCCCCAGGTAGTTCGGGGTCGTCAGAAACAAGCGGCCGCCCGGCCGCAGGACGCGGCCGAGCTCGAGGACCGCCGCGCGCGGATCCGGCACGTGCTCGATCGTCTCGCAGCAAATCACCGTGTCGATCGATCCGGTCGGCAGCCCGATCGATTGGGCATCGGCCTGCATGAAACGGACGGAATGTGGCTGATTCGCCGTCAGGCGGGTGCGGGCCAGCTGTACCGCCGTCAGCGAGAAATCGGCAGCGACCAGCAGTGCCGGTCCGAGCGAGTCGCACCATTGCGCGAGCTCGCCCCGGCCGCAGGCGATCTCGAGGACGGTCCGGCCCTGAAGATCGCGCTCCACTACGAGTGCGGCCTGCACCAGATTGTGCCAGGGAGTATCGAGCGCCGGCGTCGCCGACACGCGGGCGTGCCAGTCGTCGTAGGTGGCGCGAACCGCCTTCTCGTCGGTCACGCGCACCTCGCCGCGCGGAGCAACTCGTCGGCGAACGGCTGGTTCACCAGATCCCATTCGAACCGTGACGCGACCGCCTGCGCCGCCATTCCCATGCATCGCCGCCGGTCCGGATCGTCGACGATCGCACACGCGGCGGCGGCGAGTGCGGGAGCGTCGGCCGTGGAAACGACCATCGCATTGTGCCCATCCTGCAACAGATCCTGTGCGGCACCGACCGGCGTGGTGACGATGGGGAGGGCCGCGGCCATGGCCTCGAGCAGCGCCCCGCTGAAGCCTTCGGAGAGCGACGGAAACAAGAAGAGATCGGCGCGCGCGAGCTCGTGCGCGACGCCCTCCCGATCCAGGCTCGGCAGCACGCGCACACGAGGCCTCACGGCCTCGCCGAAGTCTGCCAGCACAGTGGGGGTATCGGCGCCGGTGCCCAGGCAGGTCAACTCGGCATCCGGATGACGGACCGCGATCGCGGCGAACGCCTCCGTGAGGTATCTCGTGCCCTTGGCGCGGAGCCATTGCCCCATGAAGACGAGACGGCGCGCCTGGGGGCGGTACTCGCGATCCTCGACGAACACCGCGCGCTCGACGCCGTTGGGCAGCACGGCGACGCGTTCGGGCTCGGCCCAACGATTGGCGAGGAGATAGGTGCGCTCGGCAGAATTCAGACAGAACACCCGATCGGCCCGGCGGCACGCGACCTTCAGCAACCGGGGAACGATGCGCCGGTGCAAGAGCTCGAACTGCGGAGACAGGCGCTCGCCGGTGCGAGCCAGCTCCGCCGCAATCGCATCGTAATAGAGCGGCTCGAGGCCATGAAACACGACGACAGTGGCGGGCCGCTTCCCACCGCCATGCCAGAGGGCGTGAGCCCAGGCCAGGTGACTGTGGAGGACCACGATGTCGTAGCCGGAGAGGTCACGCATCGCGAAGGCCGGAGGAAGCACGACCGGCTGCAGCCGCGACCACCCGCCGAGCGGCAGGTCGGAGGGCGTGATGATGTCGACCGCATGTCCCTGGCGGATCAGGAACTCGGCACGGCGGGCCGTGGTCAGGTAGACAGCCGTCCGAGCGTTGCGCGGGCCGTGGATGGCAAACAGGATCCGCAAGGTGGTCATGCGCGGTTGCCATTCACGCCGTTCGCGGCTTCGCGAAGGACGGCGACGAGCGCATCGATGTGGAGGTCATCCAACCGCGTTTCCCCCATGCGCAGCGCGCCGCGCCGCAACTGGTCACTGGATTCCAGGCTTCGCAGGCAGCGGATCAACGCCTCCGCAAGACCGGCGGCCGTCGGCGGATCTGCCGGTGCGAGACATCCGTTGATGCCTTCATGGAGCCACTCGGGAATGCCCCCGGTCGCGAAGGCCACCACCGGAACTCCGCGCCGATTGGCTTCCGGCCCTACCAGGCCGAACGGCTCCGGCCAGAGGCTGGGGACCACCACCACGTCGGTCGAGTCGAGCCGCTCGGTCAGCGCCTGCTGCTGAACCCAGCCGACGAATTCGATCGCCAGTCGCGGAGAGCCGCGCATCGCGCGGCCCGCCTGCCGCTCCCAGTGCCGGCGCGCCGGGCCATCGCCCGCAAACGTCACGTGCACGGCCCGATCCGTGGCGGCGGCGACGCGCGGGAGCGCGTCGATCAGCGTACCGCCGCCCTTCAACCGATCCATGCGGCCGGTGAACATCAACCTCCAGCACTCGGAGCGCCGAACCGGAGGGCTGAGGCGCACTGGTGCCGCGGCATCCGTCGCGGCGTGCGACAGGTGGACAACACGGCCTCCGGCCACATTGTGACGTGTGAGCTCCCGGCGCATGTGTTCCGAATTGGTCACCACCGCCGCGTAGCGGTGCAGCAACTGGAGCCGCTGCCGCTGGCGGTTGTACGAGCGTGCCATCTCGAGTGGACTGAGGCCGCCGCACCGGCGTGGAAAATACAACGCCAGGCACGCCGCGCCGAAGCGCCGCCCGCAGGGCACGACCACGGGGAACTTGTGCGTCTTGTCTCCGGAGATGCAAGTGCCGTAGTACGAGTGTGCGAAGAACACCGAGGGCGCCAGGTCCAGCACCCGCGCTTCGCGCTCGGGCTCGAGCAACCCGTGGACGTAGGTGACGTCCGGATGCCAGGCCCGGATCGAGGCCAGCGCGGCTTCGAGGTCGCGGCCGATCGGGAACACCGCGGCATCGGCCGGAAGGGCAATGGGCAGGCGATCGGCGGGTTCGTCGACCTCGTAGCAGAACCCGATTTCGTGCCCGCGCCCGCGTAATGCCGGAATCACCCGGGCCAGGTATGTCTCAACCCCTCCCGCATGCCGTGAGCTCCAGGTGGCAATCAGGATGCGCATCAGTCGGCGAACAGGGGATCCAGCACGACGCGAGGGTCGAAGCGGGCGGCGTAGAGCGCGAGCGCCGCCGAGCGGCCCTCGGCGTTGCGCCCCGGCTCGAGCAAGACCAGAACCGCGGCCGCGAGACGCGCCGGGGCGGCGGCGGCTACCGTTTCGACCGCGGCGGTGTCGCGCCAGAACGGCTCCGACAGCCGGCCGAAGGTCGTGGCCACCGGCACTGCGTGCTCGAGCGCCGAAATCGTCGTGGTCCGCCGGCCGCTGACCCCGTCCACATAGGGCTGCAGGAGCACATCACATGCCTGGAGGTAGTGCGAAAGGGCCCCGGCGGGAACTGGACCGGTCGAGGCGATGCCGGTCAGCCCGCTCAATCGCCCCGCCAACTCGCTGGTGCCGCGTCCGATCAGCGCGAACCCGACGTCGGGCCGCGTCGCGCGAATCTGCGCAATGGTGTGGGCCAGGGCCCGATCGACATAAGGCCCGCCGGTCCCGAAATAGCCGACGACAAGCCGCGCCCCACCGATGACCCGGGCGCGCGCCGCCGCGACCGCAGCAGGGTCGCGATCGACGGGAATGGTTCCAGGCACTGGCAGCACACGCGCCGTAGTGGCCGGAGGCAGCATCGACAGCAGCCGTTCCTCCCACCCTGGAATCGAGAGCCATACCCGTTGCGCGGCGCGCAGGACCGCGCGCGTCATCGAGCGCTGCACCACCGCCCGCACCGGCTGGATCCAGGACCCGCCGAGGTAGTCGACAAAGGGCTCGTGCACCATCACATCGAGCCGATCCCCGGCTGCCGCCCGCCGCGCGATCCAGGTCGCAAATCGCAGATTCATCCCGCGGCGGCCGTACCCGTGCGGCACCCATTGCAGCACGATCGTCCGCGGCGCCGGAAATGCGTCGAGCAGCCGGCCAGTCCTCTCAAGGTCGTCGTCACCGAGCGCCGCCAGCGTCGCGTGCACCTCGACGCCAGGCAAGGGCTCGCGCACCGCCCCCGCTCCCGCCGTCCACACGTGCACGTCGAGTCCGCGCGCGGCCGCCGCCGCCGCGAGCACGCGGGAGTGCTCGCTGACGCCGCCCAGCGCCGGCGGGAATTCGGGTGTGACGAGGTGCCAGGAACTCATGTCGAATGCCAAAGGTGCCAAAAATGCCACGAATGCCAAAGGTTCAAGAGCTCAGGCCTTCACAGTTCGAGGTAAGCCGCCAAGCACCGCTCCACCACGTTCTCCCAACGGAATCTCTCGATCACGCGCGCCCTGCCGTTCGAGCCGAGCCGGCGCGCCTCCTCCGGGTTGCCGCGCAGCGCCGCGATCGCGCTGCCGAGCGCAGCGGGATTGCCCGGCGGCACCACGTAACCGGTCTCACCGTGGACCACCACCTCGGGCATGCTGGCAACGTCGGTGCAGATCGCGGGACGGCCGCACGACATCCCCTCGAGCAATGTCTGACCGAGCAGCTCCGGCACTCTCGTCGTCTGTCCGTCAGGCGTGGTGTACACGCTCGGCAGCACGACGCAGGTGGCGCGGCGGTATTCGGCGACGAGCTGCTCGTCGTCCGCGTCGTGGACGAAGGTCACGCACTTCCCCGCCGCGCGCGCGCGCAGGGTGTTGGCGTAGTCGGCATCGAGCGCCTGTCCGACGATCCGCAGCGGAACGTCCGGGGCCACCGCGTCGATCAGATCGTGCACGCCTTTGTGCGGCAGCAGCCGGCCTACGAACAGGACGCCTTCGTCGGCAGTAGCGGCGGGAGAGAACTTGTCGGTGTCAACGCCTCCGAGAATGACGCGCGCGCGGGAGCCGCCCTCGTGGCCCGCTACCATCCGGCTGTACTCACTGATGTGCAGATGGCCGTGAAACCAGCGATCGGTCGAGAAATAACCGGAGACGTCGAACCCGCCGCCGCCGAGATCGGTCACGAACACCCGCCGCCGGCGCAGGCGCGTGAACAGCGCGGCCAGGCTGCTGGCGACGATGTGCTGCTGGTGGCAGTGGACGACGGTCGCGTCGGCGAGCGCGCCCCACAGTGCGGAGGAGAACGGGTTGCTCCGCTGACCGCGGACGTATCTGGCGCGGAGAACCTGCACTTCGAGCGGTCCGACTCGAGCGGTGCGCTCGCGGTCGCCGAAGGAAATCAGACGGGTCGGGACCCGTTCCGCCATGTATCGCGCCAGCTCGAACGAATAGCGTTCCGCGCCGCCGATGATCCCGTCGTCGGGATCGAACGGCGCGGGGACGATGTGGGCCACGCGCAGCTGCTCGAGCGATCGCTTCGCCATTAGGGCGCGACCGGGAGGTTGCCGCGTTTGCGGGAGGTCAGACGGGAGACCGCGCCGGTGACGCGTCCGATCAGTGGCCGGAGGTAGACGCCCGCCGGAGACCGCAGGAGCGGGGCGACCACCGCGACCGTGTAGAACAACGCCGCGGTTCCGCCGAGCAGCGCGAGCCACGGGAATGACGCGGGTTGGATCGTGGCGCCCACCAGTCCGGCAATCACCGCAACGATGGCAAAGCGCCACAGCCACGGCCCGAGCGTGGTCAGGATCTGGCGCCGGGGCACCCCGGTTTCCCGCGACAGCGCCCCGAGGTTGAGCGGGGCGCTGACCAGCACGACGCCGGCAATCGCCCCGATCGGCGCGCCGGCGAGGCCGAAGGTGCGGACCAGCGCGGCGCTGAGCGCGAGCGTCGCGATGCCGTCCGCCAGCCCGGTGAGCGCCAGCCGCCTCTCGTGTCCGAAGCAGAACAGCGCGTAGACGTTGGTGGTATTGAAGTGCCGGATCATCATCGCGGCGAGGAGCAGCAGCGTCAGCGGCAGGCCGCCGAATTGATCGGGCCCGACCCACCAGCGGACGAAGCCGGCGTTGACCGCGAGCACGACGCACGCCACCAGACCGCTGACCGCGAGCGTCGCCTGGGCGAGCGCCGCGCTGACCTGGAACAGGCGGCCGCGATCGGCGGTCGTCCGGAGCTCGCTCAGCGCCGGCGCGGCGCTCTGCAGAATCGCCTGCGGCTGGTTCGCCAGCACGGCGATGAGCTTGCCGGTGCAGGCATAGGGCACGACCGCGGCGGGACCGAGCAGCGCACCCACGATCATCACGTCGGTGCCGTTCAGCAGCACCTGGGCGATCTGGCTGACCGACACCCAGACCGAGCGCACGACGTAGTCGCGGGTCGCACCGAGCTCGCGCGGGACGAGACGGCGCGGCATCGCGCCGGGAAACCTCACGGCGAGGCGCAACGCACAGGCGCCGAAGATCGCCGCCTGTGTAACGCACCACCCGGCCGCGAGCGCAGACAACCCGAATCCCTGAAGGACCAGCCCCACGACCACGATCGTCCCGCCGATCCAGGTGAACATCTGGACCCGGGCCACGAACGCGAGATCCTGCAGCCCGGTGAGCGCGGCCTGAAACACCCGCATCGGGAACGTGAGAACGAACAGGCCGAGCACGATCGTCAGCGGGCCCCGGAGCGCGGCCCACGAATCCGGTACCCACCAGAGCGCAAGGACGGCGGCGATCAGCACGACCGGCGTCTGTGCGAACGCCAGCGTCAGCGTTTTCTCGAGCAGCTGCCTGAGCTCGGGCGCGTCGTGCCGGCCGGTCCGGCCGGTGATATAGGCGGTCTCGCGCGGCAGCAGCGCGACGATTCCGAGATCCATCAGGAGCAGGTAGGCGATGATCTGCGTGCCCACCAGCCACAACCCGAAGGTGGTCTGCCCGAGGCGATGCAGGAAGAACGGCGTGAGCCACAGCCCGGCGATCGTCGCCAGGATCAAGTGCGTGTAGCCGGTCATGAACCCGGTGAGGAAGCGATGGGTCCGGCTCATGCCGAGGCCCGCTCCGGGGACCGTTGGACGACCGTCACCAGCTCCGCCGCCATGTCGGCCCACGATCGGGCTCGCAGCCTCGCCGCGGTCGTGGCCGCGCGGGCGCGCCATCCGTGCACGTCGGCGCGCCACGATCGCAGCCGCTCGGTCAACTGCGGCGGCGTCACCCCGTCCGGCAGCAGCGCCTCCGCCATCGCCTCGTCGAACCGCTCGACTACGCCGGCGTTGCGCGTGACCATCACCGCCAGCCCGCGGCACAATGCTTCCTGCACGTTCAATCCGTACGACTCGTACCGCACCGGGCTGACCAGCAGATCGCCGGCGGCCAGCACGTCGTGGATGTCGGGTGTGAAGCCGAGGAATCGGACCGTACTCGCAGCCTCGCTCCGTGCGGCCTCGGCCTGCCAGCCAGCCACCCGCCAGCCGCCACCCGCGACGACCAGCGACGCGTCCCAGCTCCCGGAAGCAACCAGGTCGGTCCAGCTCCGCCACAACACGTCGAAGCCTTTATTGATGTCGGTCCCCATCGCACCGACGAACAGCACGACCGGCCGATCGGCGGGCAACTGCAGGGACGCGCGCGCCGCGGTCCGCTCCATGGCATCGGCGGCACCCCACGAGGGGTCTGATCCCAGATAGACGGTGCGAATGCGTCCCGGGGCGACGCCGACGCGCTCGATCAACGCACGCCTCGTGGACTCCGAGTTCGCGATCACCAGACCGGCCTGCCGCAGCGATTCGCGCTCGCGCCGTCGCGCCAGATCCTTCAAGCGCCGATTGCGATATCGACTCCACCACGCCGCACCGTCGTCTTTGACCGGCCAGGCGGCGTGGACCGCGTGCACCCAGTTGATGTCGGGCCAGGCGCAGTTGCCGCCGTTGACGACGACCCTGGCGAGCGGATCGCGGCCGACGGCCTCGGCGGCGACCTGCCGCCCGGTTCGGGCGAGCAGACGTTCCGCGAGCGCAGGCAGGCCGCGCGGCCGCGGCACGACGTGCGCCGTCGACAACGGATCGATCGAGAACCGCTGGTCGATGTCGTGGCCGACCAGATGCACCGGCACACCGGACTCGAGGAGATGCGCCGCGAGCGCCGCGTTCGCGCGGTCCATCCCGCCCCGTTGATGGAAGCCGCCCGCCACGATCACCCAGGGCGGGGCGTCAGGCGGTGCGGCCATAGTTGACCGCCGGGGGCGCGACCACGTTCGGCGCCAGGACGTTGGCCGCCGGAGCAAAGCGCACTTCAGGGACGACAATCCAGCCGGTCAGCATCAGGACGATCGCCGTCGATGGCACGGATGTCAGGAGCCCGGTCCCAATCAGGCCGGTCGCAAATGTACACGCCACCGCGACGTAGGCCAGCCGGCGGCCGAGATAGAACATGTCGTTCTTCCTGATCTCTCCGCGGGTGAAGATCCACCCGATGAACAGCACCCACATCAGCAGCCCGGGGATGCCCAGCTCCAGCAGGATGCGCGCGTACTCGTTCTCCATCACGACGACGTTGCGGATGCGACTCTGAAGGAAGTACGGGACGCTGGTGCCGCCGCCGCCCAGACCGTTGCCGAGCGGGTACTTTCGAATCAGGTCCAGGAAGCTCATATTCACGCTGTCGCCGAAGCGCTGGGCGATGAACTCGGGGTCCTGTAAGGTGCGGAAGCGCTGGAGGCGCTCGTCGCCGCTGACGCCGTAGGCGAGCACGGCCAGCAGGACCAGCCAGCGGAAGCGATAGGCGGCTTTGACCCGGCCGGTGAAAATCGAGGTCGCGATCAGAAGGAACAGAATCAGCGCATTGAGGCGGGTGGCGGACATGAACACGCCGGCCATCGAGATCAACAGCGCGGCGCCCATCAGGCGCGGCTGCCATTTGCCGTGGTGGCCCTGCACCGAGGCGCCGGCAATCAGCACCACCGTCAGGACCATCGTCGCCGCGTAGGAATGCGCGTTGCCGAATGACGAGGGGATGCGATAGGCGGTGTAGTTCGCCAGATCCTTGCTGCGATAGATGATGTCGGTGACGGCGTTGTGCGGAAAGAACTGCTCGATGCCGAGTGTGTACTCGGCGATGGCCAGCGCCCCTGCCCCCAGGTTGAGGACCGAGAACCAGAGCGCGAGCTTGTAGACGTCGTCGCCGGTCAACCGGGCGCCGAGCAGGACGAAGGGGAGCAGGAAGACGCTGCCGCGCAGTCCGACCAGCTGAATCAACGGGTCCTGCCACGGCATGGCGAACAGCACCAGCGGCCAGGCGATCAGGATGATCAGCCAGTTGCGGATGTCCTCGGACCGCATGTGCTGCCATCGCGGCTGGGCCTTGCCGAGCTGCACCAGGTAGAGCCCGAGCGTGCCTGAGTCGAAGATCAAGTGCGAGAACCCGTCGGGCAGGTTGGCGCGGACGATCCCGTAGACATAGCCGACCGTGATCAGCGTGCAGATGCCGGCCACCAGCGACTTACGGCCCATGTAAGCGCAGAGCACGAAGGCGACGATGCACAGTCCGATCGAGATCATCCGGCGTAGGCCTCTCGAAACGCCCGCGCCATGCGCTCGGGCGAGAACCGGAGAATCGCCGTCGACCGTGCGGTGGCCGCGATGGCCTCGCGCCGCGTGGCATCCACCACCAGCTCCGCCAGCCGCGCGGCGAGCTCGGCGGCGTCTCCGGGCGTGTACCCAATCGCGCTCACCCGATCGTCGAAGAGCTCGGCCGCTCCGCCGCCGCGAGCCGCCACGACCGCACGGCGCGTGGCCATGCCCTCCGCGATCACCATCCCGAATGGTTCGGGCTCGGTGCTCGCGTGAACGACGATGTCCAGCGAGCGAAGCGCGGCCGGCACATTGTCGACATGGCCGGTGAAACCGACCGTGTCCGAGAGCCCGCGCGCCGCCGCCAGCGTCTGCAGTTCGGCCGGCGACCACTGGCTTCCGGCGGTCGCGTACACCGCCCCGCCGATCACATATGCGCGCACCGGATGACGGGCGCGAAGAAGCGCAATCGCTTCGAGAAAGACTTCGTGCCCCTTCCATCGTGCGAAGGTGGAGACCAGGCCGATCCGCACCAGGCCGTGATCCGGCGGCAGTCCCGCGAGCGCCGCCAGGTCGAGCGGCGGACCTTCCGGCGAGAAGATAGCGGGATCCACCGCATTGTGGATGCATCGCAGCGGCGCCCGCGTACCGACCACCATCGCGGCGTCCCGCAGCACGCTCTCGGAGTTGGCGACGATCACGTCGGCGCGCGACGCGAGGAGACGCAGCAACCTCGCCGTCACCGGCCGGCTGCGCACGTATTCGTGCAGGTGCCAGACCAGACGGGTGCCGGACGGCTTGACCAGCGCCGCGGCGACGTGCGCCTTGAGGCCGTTGCTGTGAACGACGGTGGCATTGGCTCGCCGTAAGACGTCGCGGAGCGACTTCAGATAGCCGGGCAGGGCGATCGCGGTCCGCAATCCATCAACCAGCAGGGACGCGCGATTCACGCCGGTCCGCCGCGCCGCGGTCGCGCCGCTCTCGCCCAGCGCATTCAACGACGCCGGGTACGGCAGCTCGACGACGCCGAATCCCAGCGTGCGGCAGCGCTCCGCCAGCGGCCCCGGCCCCGGGGTGACGACCGTGATGCGCGGCGGGCGACCGAGCGCCGACAATGCCGTCAGCAGCGTGAGCAGGCTGGTCTCCGCGCCGCCGAATGCGGCAGACGTGGTCAGACAGACGAGGCTGGAAGATGGGCCGATCATGACGGCTGGGGACAGGACACGACGTCGAACAGCTCGCGAATGCGGCCGGCCGGGTCGGTCAGCTCCGACGCGCGGCGTTCGGCGGCCCCGCCGATCGCCCGGCGCGCCTCGGGATCGGCGGCAAGCCGCCGCAGCGCATCGGCGATCCCTGCCGCGTCCCCTGGAGCGACGACCACGCCGCAGGACTCGTCCAGGAGCTCGGCGGCGCCGCCGCCGGCCGACACCACGCACGGCAACCCCGCACGCATCGCCTCGGCGATCGCGATACCGAACGGCTCCCCTTTCAGATTCGGCTGGCAGTAGACGTCGGCGAGCCGCATCAAGGTCGGAACATCGTCGCGTTCGCCGAGCATCGACACCCGGTCGCCGAGCTCCGATGCGGCGGCGGCCAGCTCGTTCGCGTACCGGGAGCCTGACGCCTGGCTGGCGCCGGCAATCCAGATGCGAATCGGGGTGGACTCCGGCAGGAGCTTCGCCGCTCTCAGCAGCACCTCGTGACCCTTCCACCGTTCGAACCGGGCCGCCATCAGCACCACGACGTGGTCGTCGCCGGCGCCGAGCGACGCGCGGAGCGAGCGGCGTTCGTCAGGACTCACGGCAGGGGGGCCGGCGACCGCACAGTGGATGACGCGGCCGGGTACGGCGGGAAACGCGGGACGCGCCTCGGTGAACCGGCTGTTGAAGACGGCGACGTCGGGACGGACGAAGCGGGCCCAGCGGTCTGGCCACGCCGGCGTGGTAATGGGCTGGTGCTGCCAGAAACAGAGCGCGCGCCCCGCCGGCGCGCGCGGTCCCGGCGAACATCGCGTGGGGCCAGGCGCTGTGGAAGATCGTCACATCCGGCGCCGCCTTCGCCTGCATCGCCATGAACGCGCGCCGGGCGCGCCAGATCATCAGCGGCCGCGACGCACGCGGCGAGGGGAGACGGTGGACGACCACACCTGCCGCCCGCAGTTCCTGCTCGAGCCGGCCGGCGAAGGACACCGCGAATTCCTGCCGCACCTCCGGGTGCACCGTGGACGCGAGCGTCACGAGCATGCGCTCGATGCCCCCGTAGGCGTTCCCCGCGGCCACGTGCAGGAGAGTCACCGGAATCAGAAGTAGCGTTGCGGGACGTCGATCGTGTCGCCCGCTTTGACCGGGTCGCTCAGCTTCACGCCTTTGACCTCCTGCTGCTTGCCGTCGACGGTTCTGAAGATGCGCACCCGGTTCGGCGCGCCCTTGTCGGTAGCGCCTCCGGCCATCGCGATCGCCTGCATCACGGTCAGGTCCGCTTCGATGACGTAGGGCCCGGGCAGCTTCACCTGCCCGGTGACGAAGATGGTTTCCGCCTTGGGGATCGTGACCGTGTCGCCATCCCGCAGCGCGAAGCCGGCGGGCAACTGGCCGCTCTGCAGCTCCCGCAGCGTGATGCGCAGCGAGGTGCCGCCGCCCGGCTCTTCCCTGGTCAGGCGCGGCTCGGACCCCGACGGGCGCGAGATCACCACATACGAAGCCGCGGCCGCGGTCGGCGAGCCGGCCGCCGCCAGCGCCTGCATCACCGACATGTTGCCCGACAGCGGATACTGACCCGGCGCGTGCACCTGGCCGAACACGAAGATGTTCTGACTCCGGAACTTCGCCACCTCGACGCTGACCTGCGGATTGACGTAGAAGTTCTTCAGCTTGCGGGCGATCTCCTCGCCGATCGCCCGCGCGGTCAGTCCCCCCGCCTGCACCCGGCCGACGTAGGGAAAGTCGAAGCTGCCGTCGGCATCGAGCGCGACGGTCTTCGACAGGTCCTCCTCGCCGAAGACGACGATGTTGAGGACGTCCTGTGGCCCGGCGACGTAGTCGGCCGAAATCGGCGGCCGCGACGGTTGTGGCGGCGACGCCGGCGCTTGTGGAGCGCCCAGCGACAGCACCGTGAGCAGTGTCGTGATGAGCAACATGTCAAAACCCATAGGTCACGGTCGCCAGCAGGCGGCCGCGAGAGTATTCGCGCGAGTCGACCGGCGACGAGCGCGTGGTGTAGTCGAAGTTGATCCCGACCCGTGTCTGGTCGCCGAGCCGTACCGCAACGCCGCCGCCGTAGGTCGCCACGCGATCGTGCTCGCCCGATGTCGGAGGGGCGTCGAGCCGCGCTTCGTACACGATGCGATCCCATCCCGCCATCACCTCTCCGTCGAGGTTGCGGATCAGCCGCCGGCCGTAGGTCACCCGCATGCCCGTGGCCACGTAGTACGGGGTGTCCTCGACGTAGGAGTGGCGCACGTCGCGATCGACCGTGAGCCCGAGCCGTGACTCGTCGCCGAACGCGTAGCCGACGCTGATCGCGGCGACCAGGCCGGTGTAGTCGCGCTCGAGGGCGCTGGCCGGACGAAATGCCGCCACCCCGATCGTGGCCCGGCCCGAAATCAGCGCCAGCGGATTCAGGAGCGCGGTGACGCCGTAGCGGTGCGAATCGGCATCGCGATCGGGCGACAGCGTGAACCGCTCGCGCAGCTCTTCTCCGTGCACCGCGATGGTGGTCAGCGGCGAGAGCTCGAAGTCGGCGCCGTAGGAGATCGCGTGCGCCCGCTCGTTGAGCTCCTCGGCCAGATCCACGCCGCGAAACGTTTCGTCATCGGCGAACTGGGTGGCGGTGCGGCGGTAGGCGACGCTGAGCGTGGTCCGGCTCAGGGTGGTGGTGGCGAGTCCGAAGCCGATGGTCGACAACTGACGCAGGGCCCGGGCATCGATCTCGGCGCTGGGACGATCGTGCGAGCTCTTGATCCCGGCGATCACGTGCGGCCGCAGCCGCCCGAGCAGGAAATCGACCCGCCCTTCGACGCCGCGGTTCGAGCCCCGCTCGTCGGCCAGCTGTTTGAAATAGAGGTATTCGTAGAAGGTGTTGTAGGTCGCGGCGAGCTTCGAGAGCCGGACGCCCACGTCGAGACGCGCGCCGATGGTGGCGGTGAAATCCCCTTCCTCGCCGGTCTTCTCGTTGAGCACGTTCGAGTCGTAGCCGACCTCGCGCAGGATGAGCGCCGGACGCAGACCGATCGGACCAATCTGCACCCGCGACGGCGCGGACGGATCGAGTGGCGGCGTCGCCGGCTGCGCCGCCGCGCCGCGGACGGCGCCGAGCCCGAGCATCACCGCGATGATCGATCGCCGGACCCCCGTCATCCCGAGACTCTCCGTTCGCTGCCGTGCTCGCGGCGAAGCGGGATGCCGAGCTGGCGGGCCTTGCGATACAGATTGGCGCGTTCGATCCCGAGCGCGCGCGCCGCCTCGCGCATCTGCCACGAATGGTCGCGCAGCACCGCGGCGATGAACTCGCGCTCGAACGCGCGGCGGGCGTCGCGCAGATTGCCGGTCGGGCGCGCCGGTGCGCGATCCAGCTGCACTTCACCGAGCACGTCTTCCTGCCGAATCAGGGGGTCGGTCCCGGCCGCGGTCAGTCGCTCGATCAAGCCGGACAGCTCCGCGGTGTTCCGCCGCCAGGGCAGCGCCGCCAGCACGGTCAGCGCGGCGGGAGTGAATCGGCGGTGGCGGTCGCGTGCCGCGAGCATCGCCTCGGCGATCGCCGGCACGTCGTCTCGCCGCTCGCGCAAGGACGGCAGTTCGATCACGAGGGGCAGCCGCCGCAGCAGATCTTCGCGCAACCCGGGATCGAGCCGGCTGGTCGTCGACGCGACGACGCGCACGTCGAGAGGAACGGGAGACGTGCGGCGGACCATTCGTACCTCGCCGTCTCTCAAGATACGCGCCAGCCGGCGCTGCAGCGTGGCTGGAAGCTCGTCCACGTCGCGGAGGAACAGCACGCCGCCCTGTGCGCGGGCGAGCGCACACGTGGCCGAGATGGTTTCGAGCTCCGCCGCGCGCTGAGCGGAGCCGAGCAGCGCCCGTTCGAGCTCGCCGGGTGACAGTCCTGCACACGGCTGCACGACGAACGGCCTGGTGCGGCGGGGCCCGCCCCGGTGCAGGGCGGCCGCGACCGCCTCAGGGTCGAGACCCGGCTCGGCCGCGACGAGCACATGACGGTCGTCGCCGGCGGCACGGTGCACCTGTTCTACACACTCGCGCACGACGGCCGAGGTACCCGCCAGTTCGTACGGCCAATTCTTCCGACCCTTTGAAGACACGATGGCTCCGGTTGGGGTCCGGACGCGGCCCCGCCCCACGGCTCAGGTTCGTCGGCCCGTTCTCGCGAATCGAGAGCTCGGGGAATCGATCCATTGTGGGGACTTCGCGGCCGTGTGTCAACTTCGACACAACAAGGTGTGCAGAAAGACACAGCACAAAGCACCGGCCTCGAGTCAGCCAGGCGCGGCTGAACCCACCCCATCGCGGCGAGCAACGGGGCGGTTGGAGTGACAACCGGGGCACTTCGTAACGCTCGCGATCACAGGAGGTCAGGAGGACCAGGGACAAACAATGGTTGTCCGGTCCTCCTGACCTCCTGTTAAGTTCACCGGCCCTCGAGTCAGCCAGCCGCGTCTGAGAGTACCCAGCTGCGCGAGCAACGGGGTGCTTGGCGCGGCGACCAATCAGTACGCCACCAGCAGTCGCGCCGCGTGCTCGATCTCCGCTTCTGACGGCAGATAGAACTGTTCGAGCGGCGGCGAGTACGGCACCGGCGTGTCGAGCGCGCCGAGGATCCGCACCGGCGCGTCGAGCGACTCGAAGGCCTCTTCCTGGATCAGCGCCGCCAGGCTTTCGCCGATGCCGCCGGTGCGCGCATCCTCGTGCACGATCAGCACCCGGCTGCCGTGCCGGGCGACGGCGAGCACCGCGTCGCGATCGAGCGGCGCCAGCGAGCGCAGATCGAGCACGCTGGCCTCGATGCCGTCGAGCGCCAGGCGATCGGCGACCCGCAGCGCCGCGTGCACGTACGCGCCGTAGGTGATCAGCGCCAGATCGCCGCCGCGGCGGCGGAGCGCCGCCTGGCCAATCGGGACCGGCGGCGGCGGGGCGTCGCCGAGCCGTTGCTTGATGCGGGGATCGCGATAGAGGGCGATGTGCTCGTAGTAGAGGACCGGATCCGGATCGGCGACCGCGCTCGCCATCAGCGCGCGGGCGTCGGCCGGCGTGGACGGCACCACGATCTTGAGACCGGGGGTGCGGTAGAACCACGGTTCGGTGTTCTGGCTGTGATAGGGGCCGGCGTGCCGCAGTCCGCCCCACGGCATGCGGACGACCATCGGCACCGACCCGCCGAACCGGTAGCGGATCTTGGCGGCGTTGTTCACCAGCTGGTTGAAGCCGGTGGCCACGAAGTCGTTGAACTGCATCTCGCCGATCGGGCGATCGCCGGCGAGGGCCGCGCCGACACACACGCCGAGCACCGCGCCCTCCGCCAGCGTCGAATTGACAATCCGATCGCCGAGCTCGGCGAGCAGCGGCCGCAGCAGCAGGAAGGCATTGCCGTAGCGGCCGCCGACATCCTCCCCGAACACGAACACGCGCGGGTCGGCGCGCAGCGCGTCGCGCACCCCGAGCATCACCCCGTCGAGAAACGTGCTGCCGTGCGGGTCGACGGCGGGTCCCGCGTCGAGCGCCGGGAGCGGCGGCTGGACGTCGATCGCCTGCCGCCACGAAGGCTCGAGCACTTCCACGCGACGGCGGGCCGGCTCGTTCGCGAAGACCCCGCGCCCCGCGGATTCGGGCGCCGGCCACGGCGCCTCGATGACCGCCCGCGCCTCGCGCTCCACCAGATCCCGAGCCTCCTGCTTCAGCACGTCGAGATCGCCGGCGCCAAGCACGCCCTGGTCCGCGAGCCGTGCCGCGTAGCGCGCGATGGGATCGCGGGCCGCCCAGAACCGGTAGGCATCCGCGTCGGCATAGCCGGCCGCGGTCAGCGGCGGATAGTCCCACGACGGCGGCGTGTCCTTGCCGAGATAGAGCATGTCGTCGTGATGAGCGTGGCCGCACATCCGCATCGAGACCAGCTCGAGCAGCGACGGGCCGTCACCGGCCCGCGCCCGCTCGGCCGCCCACGCGAACGCCACCGCAATCTCGTCGGGGTCGGTGCCGTCGATCGTGATCCCGGGAATCCCGTAACCCTGCGCCTTGTCGGCGAACACCCGCACCGCGGACTGTTCGCTCACCGGCGTCGACAGCGCCGTCTGGTTGTTCTCCAGACAGAACACGGCGGGCAGCCGCCGCGCGGCGCACAGGTTGATCGCTTCGTGCCACTCGCCGAGCGACGAACCGCCCTCGCCGATGAAAGACACCACCACCCGGCCGGACCCGGCGCGCGCGAACGACAGGGCCATGCCCGCCAGTGTCAGCGCGCCCGCGGCGAGCGGCGCCGACGCCGGCAGGATCCCGAACGCGAGGTCGCCGACGTGCAGATCCTTGCCGTCCATCGGGGGCCCGGCCTTCCCCATCTGCGCCGACAGCACCATCCGAACCGTCTCGGGTGAGGGACGCATCGCCAGCACCACGCCGAGGTCGCGGATGATCGGCGCCACGACGTCCCCGTGCCAGTCCCCGCCGGCGCGAAAATCTGGACCCCGCCGCAGGCGGATCGCGGACGCGTAAATGGCCTCCTGCCCCAGTGATCGGAATCCCTTGCCCTGAAACGCGGCGTCGCCGAACCGGACTTCGCCGCCGGTGAACAGGGTCTTCAGGCGGTTGTCGGTGGCACGCGTCAGGACCATGCCGCGCAGGATCTCGCGGCGCTCGCCGGCGGACAGCGAGGCCCGGATCGCGGCCCGGCGCAGGAAGCCATCGCACGCCGCGACGATGTCCGAGACGGCGGCCGTGAAGCGCGCCTCGGCCGGCACACCGGGAGTGGTCTCGCCCAGCCCGCGCGGCGCCAGCGCATTCAGCCGGGACGCGAGGGCGGCCGCAAACGGCCGGCGGAGATCGTCGAGATCGGCCTCGCTCCGGGCGCGCGACGCTCCGACCCGATCGAGGGCATCCCCGACCGCCGGCCACGCGAACGGAAATCGTTCGGTGACGAACTCGCCGAAGCCGGCGAGCGGCGAGGGGGCGACCGGGTCAGGCATGGCTAGTCAGCGGCGCGTCGCGAGCGGTCCACAGCATGTGCGGCCACGGATCGTCGGCCGGAACGCCGGCGCTCGGCGTCAGCAGGGCCGCCAGCGGCAGGGATCGCGAATAGGCGGCCCGACGAACCGCCGATGGAGAGTGATCGAACGCCCACCCGGTGTACCCCGCGGCCAGCAGCCGCGCGGCGCAGGCCTCGGCCGTCGTGCCCCGCTCCGCCAGCAGTGCCGGGTGCAGCTCGATGACGATCCGGCGATAGCGCTGCGTGGCGAGACCGTCCGCCATCCCGCCGAGCACGTCGGCTTCGAATCCTTCCACGTCGATCTTGATCAGATCGACCACGCCGATGTGGCGCTCGTCCAGCAGCCGATCGAGTGGAGCAGTGCAGACGGCAAAGGTGGTCCCGCCGGGATCGGCGCTCGCGCCGGCGCGGATTCGCGAGACACCGCGGTTCTCCGCCCCGTCGGCATAGCCGTGGAGCCAGCGCGTCTCGCGGTCCGCACCGGCGGCACAGGCGACGGCGTCGACCTGGCTCAGTCCATTCAGGGAGAGGTTGCGTTGAAGGAGGGCGAACATCCGCGGATCGGGCTCGACCGCGAGCACGCGCCCCGAGCGCCCGATCAGCTGCGCGGCCATCAACGTGAAGTATCCCCAGTTGGCGCCCACGTCGACGACGACGGCCGACGACAACGCCGACGCGGTCGCAGAGCGCAGCAGCGCCGCCATGACCTGGCTGACCTGCGGCTCATAGATCCCGATCAGGCAGACGTCGCGGGCGATGGTGTCCTGAAGATCGCACCAGAAACGTCCCCCGCCGTGATCGGGCGACATGCGGGCGACGAAGGGAGCCGCGGTCGAGCGCGCGGCGAGCGCCGGCGGCGCGAAACCGGCCCGCCGGAAGGGCGCGAATCAACCGGCCGGCTCGGAGCCACCCACCAAGGCGCGGAAACCGGATCGCCGCCGGCGCCGTCGGTCACCCTTGCCTGGACGCCGAGGTGACCGACTGCCTCACGAACTTCTCGATCTCGGCCGCCGGCCGCGCGCCCGAGGTCCGCGCCACTTCCTTCCCGCCCTCGAACACCGCCATCGTGGGAATCGAGCGGATGAGGAACCTGTCGCCGAGCTCCGGCACGGCGTCAGTGTTCACCTTGACGATCAGGTAGCGGCCGGCATTCGAGGCGGCGACCTTCTGCAGCTCGGGAGCGACCATCCGGCACGGCCCGCACCACGGCGCCCAGAAGTCGACCACCACGGGCATGCCCGCGGCGGCCACCAGCGCATCGAACGCGGCCGCGTCAGGGGCTTCGATCGGCTCGGCCGGCGCCGGCAGCAGCGTCCCGCACCCGCCGCACTTCGCTTCGTGTGCGGCGAACGGCACCCGGTTCTTCTGGCCGCAGCTGCCGCAAGTGACGATTACGCCACGCGCATCCATGGAGAGAGCCATAACCAAGGATAAATCCCAAGCTCCAAATCCCAAATCCCAACCATTCCCAACTTCCAAATCCCAAAGTGAAATCCCAAGCTCCAAATCCCAACAAATCCCAACAAATCCCAACATCCTAACAATCCAACACATCCCGCCATCCAACTGAGAAGAGTTGGTAGTTGGTAGTTGGTAGTTGGTTTTGGGATTTGGTGCTTGGGAGTGGTTGGGATTTGGGATTTGGAGCTTGGGATTTGACGAGGCTCAGTCCGACACGATGACTTCCCCAGGGAGGATAGGCCTCGTGCGAGGCAGCAGCCCGCGGCGGGCGAGGTTGCCCGCCCAGGCGAGGATGGCAATGAATGCCACGAGCTTGAGCGCATCGGCCGTGCGGGTGTGGGGCAGGACTTTCCACAGCAGCCACAACACCGGCTGCGCGATGCAGACCGCCCAGACCGACCCGTAGAAGAAGCGGCGTTCGTGCCCCTCTCCCTGGGTCGATGGCTTGACCCGCGGCAGGCGGCCGAGCGCGCCCAGCACCCAGATCGTCACGACGATCGGAAAGTAGGCGGCGTCGTACATCTGCCGCATCATCCACGTGCCCGAGACGATGGCGTAGGCGAGGCCGGCGGCGTTCAGCACCGCAAAGGCGATCACCTCGCTCCACGCCAGCGTGTAGCACACCCGCCGATACAGCGGATTGGGCCGATCCTCGGTGAAGCGGAGGATGTACGGGGCGGGCTCGACGCCTGGCAGCTTGCCGCGCAACCCCGCGATGCCGGTGCCGGCGAGCACGATCGTCAGCCAGCCCGCCATTCGCCAATCGAATCCGCGCTCGAACAGGTCGAAGGTCAGCGGCCCAGGCGCGATGAAGAAGACCCAGATCCAGATCGGCCAGTGCGCGAGCCGGTAGGAGACCTTGTTGCGGGCGCGGAAGCGTCGGTCCGATGCCAGCTCGACCCGGCGGGCGTGGCCGAGGGAGCGTTCGTAGGATGGCGGAAGCAGAGGCCAGGACAAGCGGTTTGAATTTATCACGCCGGCCGACGAGCGGTTCGACGCGGTCCGCGATCCGGGTCCGCGGCCTGCCGCGCCGTAGCGAGAAGCGCGAAGGCGGGTCCAAGCTTCGCGATTTGGGATTCGGGTTGAGGGACAGGAGATTAGCGATAATCTCTCCCCTGCATGCATCTTGCGACCGCTCTGCTGTTCGGGGCCGCTCTCTGGTTCCTTCCTCTCGCCGCATACGCCCAGACCACCCGCACCGAGGCCCTCGAGCAGGAGCGCGCGGAGCGGGCGAAACAGCTGCGGCCGTATGAGCCCAAGCGGCTCGAGAAGCTGATCCTCAACGCCGAAGAAGGCAAGCTGCGGCGTCTGATCGCGCCCCACAACGGCTTCTTCGTCGAGTACCGGATACACCTACAAGCCGACTGGTTCCGGGATTGGCTTCGGCGGGGGCTTCCGTCACGACCTCTTCGAGCGCCAGGCGCGGGTCGTGTTCGAGGTCGGTGAGACGTTTCGCCACTACCGCATGGCCCGCGTGGATTTCTCGCTTCCCCGGCTCGCCGGTGAACGCCTCGAACTGGGCGTCGAGGGGATCTACCGCCGCCACACCCAGGACGACTACTACGGTCCAGGTCCGGCCTCCAGCCGCGACGACCGCGTCAACTATCTCTTCAAAGCTGGAGAGTTCCAGGGACGCGCCATCGTCGCGGTCCGGCCGTGGCTGAGCGTGGGCACGCGGATCGGACGCATCGCGCCGGACCTCGGCACCGGGACCGACGACCGCTTTCCGTCGATTGAGAACAGGTTCGACGACGGCGCGGCGCCCGGGCTGAGCGAACAGCCCCCCTTCCTGTATGGCGAAGCGTTCACCGAGATCGACTATCGCGACGAATCCGGCCGCGCCCGCTCGGGGGGGCACTACCTGCTGACGATGCGCAAGTATGCCGATCGCGAGCTCGACCGCTACAGCTTCCGATCGGTCGACCTGCTGCTGCAGCAGTTCGTGCCGATCTTCGACAAGAAGCGGGTGTTCGCCTTTCAGCTGGGCCTGGGCGCGACCGATGCCGACGCCGGGCAGCGCGTGCCGTTCTACATGCAGCCGACGCTCGGCGGCAGCCGCACGCTGCGCAGCGTCGCCGACTTCCGGTTCCGGGACACGCACGCGCTGTGGATGAACGCCGAGTACCGGTGGGAAGCGTTCGCGGCGCTGGACATGGCGCTCTTCACCGACTGGGGCAAGGTCGCCTCGACCGCCTCCGACCTCGACTTTTCGAATCTCGAGCACGCCTATGGCATCGGCTTCCGGTTCATCGCGGGCCAGGCGGTGATTTTGCGGATCGACCTGGCGACCGGCGGGCGCGAGGGGTTCCAGACCTTCTTCAAGTTCAGCAAGGCGTTCTAGATCAATGACCACCAATCGGCACTCAGCTCCGTCCCCACGTTCGACCGCATGGGTAGCCGCCTGGCTGGCCTGCCTGGTGTCGGTGTGGCTGGCAGCGCCGGCGAGCCGCGCCGCCGCGCCGCGCTTCTATTCCGATGACCCGATCTGGCGCGATCCGGAGTCGCAGGATGCAACGAAGGTGCTGCCGATCAAGGTGAGCGATCAGTTCGATCTGGTCGAGAACTCGTTCCTTGGAGCCGGGGACAAAGCGGATCGGCACGCCGTCAACGTCAACACCGTGGACGAAGTGCCGGACTCGAGCTGGTTCACCAATCGGGTCGGGCCGCTTCAGAAAGGGACGCCCGATCTGTCGGCGCTGACCAGGGGACCCGACACCGGCCAGGGGCCGGCCGCCGGGCCCCTGGACGATCATCAGCCGCAAGGGTGAAGGCGTCACCCCCGGGTTCACGATCCGCGACAGCGCCGGCGAGATCTACTGGATCAAGTTCGACCCGGCCGGGTTCCCTGAAATGGCCAGCGGCGCCGAAGTCATCTCCACCAAGTTCTTTCATGCGTTCGGCTATCACGTCGCCGAGAACTACCTGGCGACCATCAGGCCCGATACCCTCGTGATCGCTCCCGATGCGACGATGAAAGACGAGGATGGCCGGAGCCGCCGGTTCACGGCGAACGATCTGGAAGACATCCTCGAGCGGGCCGCCCGTCAACCCGATGGCTCGTACCGGGTGCTGGCGAGCCGCAACATCGGCGGCCGGCCGCTCGGGCCATTCCGCTACTACGGCACCCGGCCGGACGATCCGAACGACATCTTTCCGCACGAGCATCACCGCGAGCTGCGCGGGCTCGAGGTGTTCGCGGCGTGGCTCAATCACGATGAAGTCCGCAGCTCGAATTCCCACGACAGCGTGGTCCCGCAGGGCGGCCGGCAGATCGTGCGGCATCACCTGCTCGACTTCGGATCGACGCTCGGGAGCGGCAGCATCAAGGCCCAGAGCCGCCGCGCCGGCAACGAGTTCGTGTGGGAGTCGAGGCCGACGCTGATTACGATGCTGACCCTGGGCCTGTACGTGCGGCCGTGGATCAAGGTGGACTATCCGGACATGCCTGCGGTCGGCCGGCTCGAGTCCACGTACTACCGACCGGAGAACTGGAAGCCGGACTATCCGAATCCGGCGTTCCGCAACGCGCGGCCCGAGGATCGGTTCTGGGCGGCGCGGATCGTGGCGGCGTTCCCGGACGAGGCGGTGGCGGCGCTGGTGCGAACGGCGCGGTTCACCGACCCCAGACGCCACCGACTACCTGATCAAGACCCTGCTGGAGCGGCGCGCCAAAGTCCTGAGCACCTGGCTGAACGCGAGCAACCCGATCGTCAACGTGGCGCTCAGCGGCTCCGGTGAGCTGACGTTCGAGAATGCGGCGGAGCGGGCCGGCGTCGCCAGGGCCGCGGAGCGCTATACCGTGCAGTGGTCGCGCTTCGACAATGCGAGCGGCACCCATCAGGCGATCGGCGCCGAACAGACCGTCACCGCGGCAAAAGCGGTGGCCCCGGCGGCGCTGATGAGCGGCGCGCCGGAGTACGTCTCGGTGCGGCTGCGCGCGTTCCACCCCGAACAGCCGGCGTGGGACACCCCGGTCGTCAGCTATTTCCGCAGAGCCGGCGACGGGTGGTCGCTCGTCGGGCTCGAGCGGAATCCGTGACCGCGCGGGCAGCGATTGCCGCGGCCGTCCTGGCGGCGCTGGTCGCGCTGTTCGCCTACAAGGTCGCGGCGAAGATGCCGGACTTCGAGGTCTACTGGCGGGCGGGCGGCCGCGCGCTGGCCGCCGAACCGCTTTATCGAGACGAGGACGAGCACTTCCAGCTGAAATACCTGCCGGCGTTCGCGGTGCTGGCGATTCCGGCGGCGCTGCTGCCGCTGCCGGTCGCGAAGGCGATCTGGTTCGGCGTCACGGTGGCGCTGATTCCGGTCCTGGTCGCGCTCAGCATCGGACTCCTGCCGGCGCGGCGGCGACCCGCATCCCTGCTCGCCGCGATCACCCTGGTGCTGATGGCGAAGTTCTACGGTCACGAGCTGGTGCTCGGGCAGATCAATGTGCTGTTCGCCGTGGTGATCGCCGGCGCCGTGCACGCGCTCGGCGCGGGCAGGCCGGCCCGGGCCGGTGCGCTGGTGGCGTTCGCGGTGATCGTCAAGCCGTATGCGGGGCTGTTCGTGCCGTGGCTGGGGGCGCAGCGCGCCGTGCGCGCGCTGATCTTCGCCGCCGCCGGCATGGCCGCCGCGTTGCTCTTGCCGGTTCCACTCTACGGCGCGCGCCCCACAATCGCCCTGCACGTCGACTGGTGGCGGACCGTCACGCAATCGACCGCACCGAACCTGCTGAACGCCGACAACGTGTCGCTGGCGGCGATGTTCGCCAAGTGGATCGGAAGCGGCACGGCCGCCGCGACGCTGGCCATCCTGTCCGCGGCCGCGCTGCTCACCATCGCGGCAATCGTGTTCCTGAAGCGGCGGCAGATCGACCGGCCGGAGGGACTCGAAGCCGCCCTGCTCCTGACGATGATTCCGCTGCTCTCGCCGCAGGGATGGGACTACGTGTTTCTGATCGCTACGCCGGCCGTGGTCTACCTGGTGAACTACGACCGCGACCTGCCGGCCGCGTTGCGGGTCGCGGCCTGGATTGCACTGGCGATCGTCGCCTTCACGATCTACGACGTGATGGGCCGGCGGTTGTATGGGCGCTTCATGGCGTGGTCGGCGATCAGCGTGTGCTACCTGGTGGTCATCGGGGCGATCGCGGCGCTCAGAGGGCGTAGGGTGGCGTAGGTTCGATCCCTCGCCTGGGCCGTCAGGCGAACGGATTCACGATCGTGACCCCGGCGATCACCTGGCCGGCGCTCAGATCCTCTGACAGCAGCCGCCGGGCGCCACTGCGTGCGGCGACGGCCACGATCAGGGCGTCCCAGAATCCAATCCGTGAGTCGTCTTCAATCTGGAAGGCGGTGGCGACGTCGGCGGGTGTGATCCCGTCCACGCACCACGCGGCGTAGGTGTTCACCACACTTCTCGCCGCCGGCTTCGGCAGGGGCTGGCGAATCTTGCGCGTCGCGTTGACGTAGAACTCCTGCAGGACCTGCGTGCTCAGCACGCCCGTCCGCTCGAGCCACAGTTCGCGAAGCAGTCCCTTCGCCACCTCGTGCTTCTCTCCGCCGTCGGCGTCGTGCGCGTAAATCAGCACGTTCGTGTCGACGAAGGCTCTACCGCTCATGCCAGTCGTCACGGGTCGACTCGATGCGCCCGCCCAGACGGAGGCCCTGCTCCAGCAGGGCGAGCGCGCGCCGCTGCGCCTGCTCGTAGGCGTCGTCTTCGCCAACCAGCACTTCGATCTGCTGGGCGAGCAGCCGGCTGATCGAGATATTGCGCTTCGCGGCGAGAATCTTGGCCTTGCGCAGTGTCCGCCGATCGAGCCTGACCGTGATGTTCTGAGTGCCGGATTCGGTCGTGTCCACAGCCATCTCCGTTGCACGCATTATACGTGCAGCACGCGCCGTCGGTGCAGCACCAAGCCCAGGCATAGTAAGACTATCTTGATATATAGACTTTCTTCATATAGATCTTTCTCCATGCAACCCCTCCACGGCCTGCTCGACATGCTGGTGCTCCGCACCCTGATCCTCGGACCCCTCCACGGCTATGGCGTCGCCAAGGCGATCCGCACCTCGTCGACCGAGGCGCTGGAGATCGAGTTCGGGTCGCTCTACCCGGCGCTGAAGCGCCTGGAGCTGAAAGGCTGGATCGACTCGAATTGGGAGATTTCCGAGCAGAACCGGCGCGCGAAGTATTACCGACTGACGCCTGAAGGGCGACAGCGGCTCCATCAGGAGCACGCGGAATGGAGTCAGTTCGCGGCCGCGGTCGGGCGCGTGATGGGCGGATTGCCGGAGGAACAGTCATGAGCCGATGGCGCAGACTCCAGTACCTGGTCAGCCCCGCCGCGCGGCGCGCCGAGGACCGTGACATCCAGGAGGAGCTCGACGCGCTCCGCCAATTTGCGGAGCCCGGGGAGCTCGGCAACCTTGCCCTCGCCGCCGAGGATGCGCGCGGCGCGTTCGGCCGGGTGTGGCTCGAGCGCCTGTGGCAGGACCTGCGCTACGGCGCGCGATCGATGCGGCATCACAAGGCCTTCACCGCGGTGGTCGTTGCGTCGCTGGCGCTCGGCATCGGTGCCAACGCCGCGATCTACAGCTTCATGGAAGCGATCGTGCTCCGCCCGCTTCCCGTCGCCGATCCAGAGTCGCTGGTCGTCATGAAATGGCGCGCCAAGGGCTACGCGATGGCGTCATCGGGGATGTCCTGGTCGACTGGCGGCTCCTCCTTCGACAAGACCACCGGCACGGTCAGCAGCATCTTCCCGTATCCCAGCGCTGACGGTATTCCGACGAGAGCCGCGACGTGCTCTCGAGCGCGTTCTGCTATCACTCCGTGTCCCGGCTTGCACTGACCGCGCAAGGCGAAACCGAGCCAGTGAAGGGCCAGTACGTCTCCGGCGGCTATTTCGAAGGCATCGGGATCATCCCGGCCGCCGGCCGGCTGATTCAGGCGCGCGACGATGACCACGCCACGGCCGGCGTAGCGGTTCTCAGCGATCGGTTCAGCCGCCGGCGGTTCGGCAGCACGGAAGACGCCGTCGGTCAGACCGTGCGCATCAACGACAAGCCGTTCAGCGTGATCGGAGTCGTACCCGCTTCGTTCTTCGGCGCCGAACCCGGCGCCATTCCGGACGTCTACATTCCGATGCGCGCCGACGCGATTCTGGCCACCGGCAGTGGAGCGCGTTATCTCGACGACCACTGACTACTGGATCGAGGTCATGGGGCGGATGAAGCCCGGCGTGACCGTCGAGCAGGCGCAGGCGCATGCTCGCCCCGAAATTTCACCACTACGTCGACAGCACGGCGACGACGCCCGAGCAGACGAGCCGACCTGCCCGATCCTCACCCTTCAGCCTGGCGCGAACGGGCTGGACAGCCTGCGCCGGCAGTACTCGCGGCCGATCTACATCCTGATGGCGATGGTGGGCCTGATCCTGCTCGTCGCCTGTTCGAACATCGCGAGTCTCCTGCTGTCCCGCGCGGCGGCGAGGCGGCGTGAAATCGCCGTGCGCATGGGAATCGGGGCGAGCCGCGCCCGCGTTGTCCGCCAGCTGGTGACCGAGAGCCTGCTGCTGGCGTCCGTCGGCGGCGCCCTCGGCATCGCGGTCGGATGGTGGGGCATTGGCGTCCTGACGCAACTGCTGTCGAACGGCCGCGACAATTTCACGCTGCACGCTGAGCTGAACTGGCCGGTCCTCGGCGTCACGCTGGTGCTGTCGCTCGCCACCGGGGTCGTATTCGGCCTGGCGCCCGCGCTTCAGGCGACGCGCGTCGACATCGCACCCGCGCTGAAGGAAGTACGCGCCAACGACGCACCGACGCCGGGGTTTCGGACAGCACCTGGGCCGCGCGCTCATCGTGGTCCAGGTCGCGCTCTCGCTGGTGCTGCTGGTAGCCGCGGCCCTGTTCGGACGTTCGCTCGCCCAGCTGCGTCAGATCGAGCCGGGCTTCGACCGGGACAACGTCCTGCTCTTCACGATCCGGCCGTTCAACCGTCGGCTATCAAGGAGCGGCGCTGCCGCGGTTGTTCGAGACGGTGCGGGAAAACTTGAGTCGGCTTCCTGGCGTCACGGCGGTGAGCCTGTCGACCGCACCTCTCCCGATGGGCGGCGGCACGCTCATGCCCGTTCGCGATTCCGGGGAGCCGGCCGGCGGACGCGGACGGGACTGTCAAGGCGGTCATCGCGAGGGTCGGTCCCGACTTCTTCAAGACGATGCGAATCGGGGTCGAGGGGCGCGATTTCACGGAGCGCGATACGACCGGCACGCCGAACGTCGTGATCGTCAATCGCCGCCTCGCCCGATCGTTCGGCCTGGACAATCCCGTCGGTCAGACGATGACGGTGGGAGACGACTCGTTCGAGATCGTCGGCGTCGCCGGCGACGCGCTGACGTTCGCGCTGAAGGGCGAGGGGCGTCCGGCTGTCTACTTTCCGTACCTGCAGGCGGCGAGACCACCGGGACAGATGACCTATGAGATGCGGACCGCCGGCAATCCAGTTGCCGTGGCTTCCGCAGTGCGGCAGACGATACGCGAGGCCGATTCACGGATCGCGATCCACGACCTCAAGACACAGACGCGTGCACATCGATCAGGAGATCAGCACCGAGATCACCCTGGCCCGGCTCTGCACCGGCTTTGCCGCGCTAGCGCTGATCATCGCGTGCGTCGGGCTCTACGGGACGGTCGCCTTCAACGTCGCGCGGCGCACGAGCGAGATCGGCGTCCGCATGACGCTCGGCGCCAGACGGAGGCCACATCGTCTGGATGGTGCTGCGGGAGATCGTGTTGATGACCGCGATCGGCCTGGCGATCGGCATTCCGCTGGCATTCGCGGGTTCCGCGTATGTTCGATCGCTGCTGTTCGTCGTGCAGCCGCACGATCCGGCCGCCATGGCCATCGCGGTTGGCGCGTTGATGCTGTGCGCATTGGCCGCCGGACTGATTCCGGCGCGACGGGCGGCCGGCATCGATCCCATGACGGCTATCCGGCATGAATGAGCGAATCCCTAATCCCTAATCCCTAATCTAGAATCCCTAATCACGAATCCCTAATCCCCATCCCTAATCCCCAATCCTGAATCACCAATCCCCAGTCCCCAATCCTCAATCAGCGATTGCCGATTCGGGATTGGGGATTCGGGATTCGGGATTAGGGATTCCGGATTAGAGATTAGGGATTAGGGATTAGACATTGCGGCCGTAAGAGTGGCAACCGGCCGCATAATCGAGGAGCGTGCCCAGCCGCCATTTCATCGCTGTCCTGATTCTCTTCTCCATGATGCTCCCCGCCGACCGTGCTGACGCCCAGGACGCGATCGCGCCGGGAGTGCCGCGAACGCTGGCCGAAGAACGGGCCGCGCGGATCGCCGACGTCCGCTACGAGCTCCGCTTCGCCGTGCCGGTGACGATGAAGGAGGCCGTCAGCGGGTCGGTCACCATTCATTTCAACCTGACCGACTCGTCGCGGCCGTTGGCGCTGGATTTCGCCGGGCGCGCCGACACCATCCGTGACGTGCGCACCACCGCCGGCCCGATCGCGGTCGAGGTCCGCGACGAGCATGTCGTGATTCCCGCGTCGGCGCTTCGCACCGGCGCCAACGCTGTCACGCTGGCGTTCGTCTCCAGCGATCTGGCGCTCAATCGCAGCCCGGAATTCATGTACACGCTGTTCGTGCCGGCGCGGGCGCGGCTGGCGTTTCCCTGTTTCGATCAACCGGACATCAAGGCGCGTTACCGCCTCACGCTCGACGTCCCCTCTGACTGGCAGGCGGTCTCGAACGGCGCCGAGACCTCGCGTCTGCCGCATGGCGGCGCGGCGACGGTCACCTTCGCCGAGACCCAGCCGGTGTCCACCTATCTGTTTGCGTTCGCGGCCGGTCGCTTCCAGGTGGAGGCCGCCGAGCGGAACGGCCGGCGGTTCCGGATGTTTCACCGTGAGACCGACGCGCAGAAGGTCGCGCGCAACCGCGACGCGATCTTCGAGCTGCACACCTCGGCGCTCGACTGGCTCGAGCGCTACACCGGCGTGCCATATCCGTTCGGCAAGTTCGACTTCGTGCTGGTGCCGTCGTTCCAGTTCGGCGGCATGGAGCACCCGGGCTCGATCTTCTACAACGCCTCGTCCATGCTGCTCGATCCGTCGGCGACCACCAATCAGCAGCTGGGACGGGCCAGCCTGATCGCGCACGAGACCGCGCACATGTGGTTCGGCGATCTCGTCACGATGCGGTGGTTCGATGACGTCTGGATGAAGGAGGTGTTCGCCAATTTCATGGCGGCGAAGATCGTCAATCCCTCGTTCCCGCAGATCAACCACCAGCTGCGGTTCCTCTACGCGCACTATCCCGCCGCCTACGACGTCGAGCGGACGGCTGGCACCAACGCCATCCGGCAGCCGCTCGACAATCTGAACGAAGCGGGCAGTCTCTACGGGGCGATCATCTATCAGAAGGCGCCGATCGTGATGCGGCAGCTGGAGATGATCGTGTCGCCCGATGGGCTGCGCGACGGGCTCCGCGACTACCTCCGGCGGCACGCCTATGCCAATGCGTCGTGGACCGAGCTCATCGCGCTGCTCGATCGGCGGACGGCCGAGGATCTCGCGGCGTGGAGCGGAGCGTGGGTCAGCGAGGCCGGGCGGCCGACCGTGACGACCGACGTCGGCAGCGACGGCGCAATCGCGCTCCGCCAGGAGGACCCGGTGTCCCAACGCGGTCTGAAGTGGGTTCAGCGGCTGGAAGTCGTGACGGGCGATGGGCGGACGGCACGCGCCGAAGCGGTAACGCTGGGACGTGAGCCGAAGACGGCCATTCGCGGCGGAGGCGGCCGCGCCGCCGTCGTATGTGCTGCCGACCGGCGGCGGAATCGGCTATGGCGACTTCGTGCTCGACGCCGGCAGCCGTGCGTATCTCGTTGCCCACCTTGCCGATGTCGCCGATCCGATCACGCGAGGCGCGGCGCTGGTCACACTGTGGGAAGAGATGCTCGATGGACGGGTCTCACCCAGCGCGCTGTTTCAGATGCTCGTCGAAGCGCTGCCGCGCGAGACCGACGAGCTGAGCGTGCAGCGGATGCTCTCATACGCACAGCAGGCGTTCTGGAAGTTCCTGGCACCTGACGACAGGGACCGGCAGGTAGCCGCCTTGGAACGGCTGCTGCGAGATGGGCTCGACCGCGCGGGCTCGCCCAGCCTGAAGTCCGCCTGGTTCAACGCGCTGCGCGACACGGCGCGAAGCGAGGAGATGCTGCGGTGGCTGGAGCGGGTGTGGCGGAAGACCGAGGCGGTGGCCGGCCTGACCCTGGCCGAGCCGGATTACATCACGCTGTCGCTGGAGCTGGCGGTCCGCGAGGTGCCGGCGTGGCAGCAGATCCTCGACGAACAACAGGCGCGGATTGAAAACCCTGACCGCAAGGCGCAGTTCGAGTTCGTGAGGCCGGCGCTCTCCGCCGATCCGGCCACGCGCGACACGTTCTTCGCCAGCCTGGCCGACGTCAGGAACCGCCGCCGCGAGGCGTGGGTCCTGCAGGCGGTCGGCTACCTCCATCATCCGCTCCGCGCGGCCGCCGCCGAGCAATACCTCGGCCCGAGCCTCGATCTGCTCGCCGAGATCCAGCGGACCGGCGACATCTTTTTTCCGAAGCGATGGATGGACGCGACGCTCAGCGGACATCAGTCCGCGAGCGCCGCGCGCACAGTAAGCGACTTTCTGGAGAAACTACCGGAGAGCTATCAGCCGCGGCTGCGCCGAATCATCCTGTCCGCCGCCGACGATCTGATTCGCGTGCGCCGTATCCGTGAACGGTGACGGCCGGAGTCTGCCCGTGCCTACTGCGCCGGCGCGATCTCGGCGCGCTTGCGGGCGCCGCGGCGGCGGACGAAGAAAATGCCGACGACACCAAGAACAACCAACGAAGCTGCTGCGAACATCGAAGACCTCCCGCCGGTGACAATCGCAAGCGCGATGCCCGCCGGGCCAGGACCGGGCGGAATGGCGGCAAACCCTCGATATTTCAATGAGTTCGGGAGACGCGGCCGCAGCCAGACACCGTGAGCCCTTGTGTGCGTACCTCGACAATTCCGTGCGCCCACCCACGAATACGATCAGGATCGATTCGGGATTCAGGGATTCGGGATTCGGGATTAGGGATTCAGGATTAGGGATTAGGGATTAGGGATTCGAATGTCCATCCGCATCCTCGTCACCGGCGGCACGTTCGACAAGGAGTACGACGAGCTGACCGGCCGCCTCTTCTTCCAGGACACCCACCTGCCGGAGATGCTCCGCCGCGGCCGCTGCCGGCTCGACGTCGCCATCGAGACGGTGATGATGATCGACAGCCTCGACCTGGACGCGGCCGGAAGAGCGGAGATTGTGGAGCGCTGCCGGGCCGCCACCGAGCGCTGCCTCCTGGTCACCCATGGCACCGACACGATGGTCGAGACTGCCCGCGCGCTGGCGGAGGCCGGCCTGGAGGACAAGACCGTGGTCCTCACCGGCGCGATGGTGCCGTACGCCTTCGGCAGCTCCGACGGTCTGTTCAATCTGGGCAGCGCGCTGTCGTTCGTGCAAGTGCTGCCGCCCGGCGTCTATGTCGCGATGAACGGCCAGCACTTCCCCTGGCATGCCGTGCGCAAGAACAAGGCGGCCGGCGTGTTCGAAGCCTTGGAGCCGGAGGCACCGGATCTCAAAAACGGAGCAACGAAGCGAACGGAGAAAACGAAGGATGCATAAATCGGGTAAACCCAAATTGTCTTCTCCGTTTCCTTCGTTGACTCCGTTTCTCCGTTTTTGAGATCCGATGCCTCCGTCCCCTCGCGCACCGTTGCGCTCGCGGCTGCCGTCGGTCGGCACCAACATTTTCACGGTCATGTCGAAGCTCGCCGCCGAGGTCGGGGCGATCAATCTTTCCCAGGGATTTCCGGATTTCGACTGCGATCCCGCGTTGATCGACGCGGTGGTGCGGCACATGCGAGCCGGGCTGAACCAGTACGCGCCGATGCCTGGCGCACTGGCGCTGCGGCAGGCGATCGCCGCGAAGTATGCGCGCAGTCACGCCGCCACCTACGACCCGGAGACCGAGGTCACGATCACCTCCGGCGCCACCGAGGCGCTGTTCGACGCGGTCGCGTCGGTGGTGCATCCCGGCGACGAGGTCGTCATTCTCGAACCTTGCTACGACTCGTACGTGCCGTCGATCGAGCTGAACGGCGGCGTGCCGGTCGTGGTCTCGCTGCGGCTGCCGGACTACCGCATCGATTGGGATGCGGTCGCGGCGGCGGTCACACCGCGCACCCGTCTGCTGATCATCAACTCGCCGCACAATCCGACCGGCTCGATCGTGACCGCGGCGGACATCGCCGCGCTCATCGCGCTGGTGCGGCGCTCGGGGCTCTTCATCGTCAGCGACGAGGTCTACGAGCACATCATCTTCGACGGCGCGACCCACGAGAGCATGGCCCGGCATCCCGAGCTTGCGGCGCGCAGCTTCGTGGTCGGGTCGTTCGGCAAGACGTATCACGTCACCGGGTGGAAGGTCGGCTACGTGGTCGCGCCGGCGGCCTTGACCGCGGAGCTGCGCAAGGTCCACCAATACGTCACGTTCAGCACGATGACACCGGTGCAGCACGGCATCGCGGATCTGCTGAACGAGCAGAGAGGTCTGGACGGGCTGCCGGCCTTCTTCCAGCGGAAGCGTGACCTGTTCCTGCGGTTGATGGAAGGATCCAGGTTCGGGCCGCTGCCCTGCCGGGGCAGCTACTTCCAACTGATGGACTATTCGGCGATCAGCGACGTGCCCGACACCGACTTCGCGCTCTGGCTGACCCGCGAGCACGGCGTCGCTGCCATCCCCACGTCGCCGTTCTTGTACAAGACCCAGGCGCCGCGGGTGGTCCGTTTCTGCTTCGCGAAGAAGGACGAGACCCTCGAGCGCGCGGCGGAGCGGTTGAGACAGGTCTAGCTCGCCAGGGTCTGAAGATCCTGGCGCCACAAGATTGTTTGTGGCGCGGGGTCTTTAGACCCCGCAAATCACCGCAGCCGCTCGATCACTCGTGGTGCGATGTAATCCGGCGACACGTCGTAGCAGGTCTGGTCGGGAGTCATCGGAATGTCGACCGGCGCCCGTGTCGAGGACTCGCCGGACGGTAGCGAATAGAGCCGGATGGCCCCCGACCGCGCGGTCGCGATTGGAGGGCGATCCAGGTCGGCGAGCGTGCGCTGACCGGCGAAGCGGCGGCGGATCGGCTCCTCCTCCCAGTGCTCGACCAGGAGGTACGTGGCGATTCCCCGCCCCCGCAGGAACTCGACCGCGCGATCGAGCCAGGCCGGATCGAGCGCGTCCCACCGCACGACCATCCGACCGGTGTAATAGCGCACGCTGCCGCTGTGTTGCATGGCGACGATCACCGAATCGGGAGGAGTGCTGGACGCGATGTGGAGGGACGGCTCCAGGTAGCGCCGCTCGCCGGTGCCGATGCCGAGCAGGTCGCGGGTGTCGATGAACCGCATCGCGTGCGATCCGACGACCACCGTGAAGGCCGCGAGCGCGGCAAAGCGCACCGTGGACGATGAGCCGGCGGCCCGCGCAACCGTATCGGCGCAGAGCAGCAGGGCGATTGGGACCGCCGGAACCACGAACCGCAGGTACCACCAGGCGTCGAACGGCAGGTAGAACAGATAGAGCAGCGCCACGGCGACCGCGAAGCCGAAGACCACCATCACTTCGGAACGCATGGCGCGCCGGCGCTTCCAGTACCAGAGAGCCCCGATGAAGACGAACGCGAACGGCCCCTGACTCTCGAGCCACCAGGCCGGATAGAGGCGGATGTTCGCGGCCGCGTTCGCAAGCGTGAAGCCAGGTCCGAGATCGCCATAACCGGACGAGAGCGGCGATCCATACAGCGTGTCGTTGACCCAGGCGACCGCGAGCGGCCCGGGCAGGCTGGCCACGGCAAACAGCGCGGTCCGCAGCACGCGATCCCGCCAGCTGAGAGCGCCGACGACCGCCATGAGCCATGGGAACAGCGCCAACGGCACCAGGTTCGGGCGGATGACAACCGCCATCGCGGTCATCAGGCCGGCGCCGAACGTCCGTGCGGACGAGCCGCCAACCGCCACGGCCAGCGCGCCGACCCAGAACGCCGCCGCCGGAACGTCGGCCATCGGGAGCAGCGCCATGAACACGACTACGGGACTGCAGGCCACCAGCAGCGCGGCGACCGCGGCCGTGGACGCCCCGAAAATCGGACGCCCGAGCTGAAACGTGAACAGGACGAGCAGCGCCCCGCTGATCGGTCCGACCAGGTATGGGCCGCACGAAGCGATTTTGCGCGCCAGCGCCATCAACATCGGGGCGCCAGGCGCGTAGGTCGGCACCATCGCGCCATCCGGCCCGATGCGGTAGCCGAGCGGCGCCAGCGTCTGCGGCGCGTCGGGCCACGGCAGCGCCGCGGCGAATCCCACGTCGATCTTCAGTGTGCCCCAGGCCCACAGCGCCGACTGACTGACGTATCCGGACTGGTCCGACGCCGCCGCCGTGCGGCTGCCGTACAAAACTCCCCCGACGACGAACCCGCCGGCGACAGCGAGCGTCGCGAGCCCCGCCAGGGTGCGCAGCAACAGGCGCCGCGACTGCAGCCAGACCTCGAGCCGCTCACGATAGGCGAGCCGCCAGGCGAGCGCCGCCGGGAGCGCGGCGATCAGGAAAATGCGCGAGGCGTTTCGCGAGGAAATCCTGATCGAGCCAAGCTCGACCCGGAAGCCGCCGGTGATGGCGACCGCGGCGGCCCACAGCAGCAGCGCGGCCGATGTGACGATCAGCGCCTGCGCCAGCCGTCGGTGAGTCTCCAAAGATTCGGTCATGTCGCTCGAGTTCGCCGCACAGGATCGCACGCATTTGCGTCATCCATCGTGGCGGTGGGAAGATTGCCATCTTCACGTCCGGCCTTTCCCACGCCGCTCGGAGACGTTATCGCATGCCACGCTTCGATGTGACACGCGGGGTGCTGATCGCCGCCGGCACGGTGACCGCGGCGGCGGCGCTCTTCGCCCAGAACGGCGAGCCCCGGCTGACCGCCGACGCGATGGCTCCGTTCGCGTTCCGCAGCGTCGGCCCGAGCCTGACCACCGGCCGCATCTCCGATGTCGCCGTCGATCCCAGGAATCCCAGCGTCTGGTACGTCGCGGCATCCGCCGGCAACCTCTGGAAGACCGAGAACCGCGGCAACACGTGGACACCGATCTTCGACGCGTACGGCTCCTACTCGCTCGGTGCGGTCACCGTCGATCCGAAGGACTCCAACGTGGTGTGGCTGGGTACGGGCGAGAACAACAATCAGCGCAGCGTCAGCTTCGGCGACGGCATCTACAAGTCCGCCGATGCCGGCGTGACCTGGAAGCGCATGGGGCTCGAGCGGTCGGAACACATCCAGAACATCGTCATCGATCCGCGGAATTCGAACACCGTCTACGTCACGGCGATCGGGCCGCTGTGGTCATCGGGTGGTGATCGCGGGCTGTACAAGACCACCGACGGCGGGCAGACGTGGAAAGCGGCCCTGAGCATCAGCGCCGACACCGGCGTGACGGATCTGCTGATGGATCCGAAGAATCCCGACGTGCTGTACGCCGCCGCCTATCAGCGGCGCCGCGCCGTCGGCCAACTGATCGGCGGGGGCCCCGAAAGCGGCGTCTACAAGTCGGCCAACGGCGGTCAGACCTGGACCAGGCTCACCAAGGGACTGCCCGCCGTTCAACTGGGCCGGATCGGTCTCGCGCTGAACTGGCGAAACCCGCGCACGGTGTATGCGATCGTCGCCGCGCAACTCGGTCAGGGCGGATTCTTCCGATCGGACGATGCGGGGGCCACCTGGACGCGGGTGGGACGTGCCGTCGGCGCCGGGCGCGGCGGCCGCGGCGCCGGCCAGGAGGGAGCCGCATCGGCGTCCTGCGCGCCGATCGACCCGGCTCTCGGACCGCCGTCCGGCGACCGGCCGGCGCCCTCTGGACGCGGCGTCAGCGACGACTGTTATCGCGGCGGCGATCCCGGCTATTACCACGAGATCTACGTCGACGCTCACGATCCGGACACGATCTGGTCGCTGCAGACCAACGTCGACCGCAGCACCGACGGCGGCAGGACCTGGTCAGAGGTGTCCATGCCAGGCGTTCATGTGGATCACCACGACATCGTGTTCGATGCCGCCGACCGTAATCACGTGCTCCTCGCCAACGACGGCGGACTCTACGAGACCCACGACGGCATGAAGACCTGGCGGCACTTCACCAACCTGCCGTTGTCGCAGTTCTACCGGATCGCGACCGACAACGCGCGGCCGTTCTATCACGTGTGCGGCGGAGCGCAGGACAACGGGACCATCTGCGGCCCGTCGCGGACGCAGAACCGGGCCGGCATCCGCACCAGCGACTGGTACAGCGTGGGCGGCGGCGACGGCTTTCAACCACGCGTCGACCCCGAGGATCCGGCCACCGTCTACGTGCAGTCGCAGGAGGGGTCGCTCAACCGGCTCGATCTGACCACGGGTCAATCGACGCCAATCCGGCCCCGTCCCCAGAACACCTCCATCGACGGGAAGCCGCCAGCAGCCCCTGCACCTCAGGAGGCCGGGCAGGGCGGCGGTGGCCGGGGCGGCGCGGCCCTGCCCCGCCTCGGACGCTGGCACTGGGATTCTCCGCTCATCGTCAGCCCGCACGCGCATCGGCGGCTGTTCTACGCTGGCGAACGAATCTACCGCAGCGACGATCGCGGCGACTCGTGGGTCACCGTGAGCCCGGATCTCACCCGGCAGCTCGACGCGACGAAGATCGAGATCATGGGCAAGGTGTGGCCGCCGAGCTCGGTCGCGTTCAACCAGGCCACGACCACGCTCAGCACGATCACCACCATCGACGAATCGCCGCTGCTCGAAGGTCTGCTCTACGCCGGCACGGACGACGGGTTGGTACAGGTCAGCGAGGATGGAGGCCGGAGCTGGCGCCGCGCCGACCAATACCCGGGCGTTGCCGAACATGCCTACGTCACCGACATTGCGGCGTCACCGCGCGACGCCAGCACCGTGTTCGTGACCCTCAACAACTATCAGCGCGGCGACTACAAACCTTACGTCGTCAAGAGCACGGACCGGGGACGCACATGGACCTCGATCGCCGGGAACCTGCCCGCGCGGTCAGGTGCCTGGAGCGTGGCGCAGGATCACATCAACGGTAGTCTGCTGTTCGCCGGTCTCGAATTCGGCGTGTGGTTCACGGTGGACGGCGGCCAGAACTGGACGCAACTGAAGGGCGGCATTCCGACCACGCAGGCGCGGGATCTCACGATTCAGCGGCGAGAGAACGACCTCGTCGTCGGGACCTTCGGCCGGGGCGCCTTCATCCTGGACGATTACTCTGCCCTGCGCGAGCTGTCCCCGGCGGCGATGACGGCAGAAGCGCGGCTGCTGCCGCTGCGCGATGCCTATCTCTTCGAAGAGCTCGGCCAGCAGCAAGCCGCCTGGGGAAACGTGTCGACGCCGAATCCGCCCGTAGGAGCGACGTTCACGTATGTCGCCGGCCAGGCCCCTGACGGCGACGCGACGCTGGTGCTGACAATCGCCGACGACGCCGGCCGGCAGGTGCGGCGCCTCGACGCGACGAAGACCGCCGGCCTCAACCGGATTACGTGGAACCTGCGCGGCGAGGCGGCGGCCGCTGAAGGACGAGGCGGCGGCCGAGGCGGCCCACCCCCGGCGCCGCTGGTGGCCGCGGGCCGCTATCGGGCGACGCTCGGGCGGCAGAGCGGCGACACGGTCACGCCGATCGGAAGCGCGCAGACGTTTCAGGTCGTGGTGCTGCCGAAGTAGGAGGTAGGAGATAGGAGGTACCTCCTACCTCCTACCGCACCGGTCGCGCCGGCGGAGTGGCGGGGCCGGCGCCTTCGGCTTTGATCGCCGTCATTGCCAGCGCGATCATCGAGCCGACGTCGGCGACGTTGGCCGGCAGCACCAGAGTGGTGCTCTTCTTTGCCAGCTCGCCGAACTGTCCGATGTACTGCTCGGCGACACGGAGCTGTACGGCTTCGTAGCCGCCGTCCATCTTGATCGATTCGGCGACCCGTCGGATCCCTTCGGCGGTGGCGGTGGCGACCGCCATGATGGCTGACGCCTGGCCTTCCGCTTCGTTGATCTGCTGCTGCTTCCGGGCTTCGGAGGCCTTGATCACTTCCTGCTTGACGCCGTCCGCGGTGTTGATCGCCGCGTCGCGGGTCCCTTCCGAAGTCAGGATCACCGCGCGCTTCTCGCGTTCGGCGCGCATCTGCTTCTCCATCGCGGCGAGGATGTCGTGCGGCGGCGTGATGTTCTTGATCTCGTAGCGCAGCACCTTGACGCCCCACGACTCCGAGGCCTTGTCGAGCTCGCTGACGACCGAGGTGTTGATGTTGGTCCGCTCCTCGAACGTCTTGTCCAGATCGATCTTCCCGACCTCGCTCCGCAGGGTCGTCTGCGCCAGCTGGCTGATGGCGAACATGTAGTCCGAGATGCCGTACGACGCGCGCTCGGGATTCAGCACCTTCAGGTAGAGCACACCGTCCACCCCGACCTGGACGTTGTCGCGGGTGATGCAGACCTGGGCCGGGATGTCGACCGCCATCTCCTTGAGCGAATGGCGATAGCGAATCGTGTCGACGAACGGCAGCAGCACGTGGAAGCCGGCGCTCAGGGTGCCGCTGTAGCGGCCCAGACGCTCGACGACGAAGGCACTCTGCTGCGGGACGACGATCGCGGTCTTGGCGATGATGATCAGCACCAGGACTGCGAGCACGAAAAAGACAACGAGGCCGCCGGTCATCACAGCACTCCTTCTGGGACGAGGAAGATCATCAGGCCGTCAATCCGCACCACTCTGCACCGCTGGCCTTTGATGACGGCGAGCGGACTCTCGTTCCTCGCCGACCAGACCGTCCCGCGCAGCTCGGCGCGCCCGACCGCGCCGGGGACGATATCGTCGAGCGGGGTCGCAACTTCACCGACCAGCGAATCGACGTCGCGGCCGGGCTGCTCGAGATTCAACCAACTCATCATCGGGCTGCGAAAGAGGACCAGCGACGCAATCGACAGGATGGAGAACAGGAGGAACTGAAACCAGGCAGGCCCGGCCAGGTCGGCCAGATGCAGCCCGCCGATGACGAGGGCGGCGATGCCGAAGAAGATGACGTAGAACCCCCCGGAGGCGGCCATCTCCAGCGCGACGAGCACCAACCCCACCGCAAGCCAGTGCCACCATTCCATCGGTGGGGGGATTGTATCGCGGACCGCGTTCCGCGGTCCGCTGTCCGCGGGTTCGCGGTTCGCGGATTCGCGGTTCGGCGACAGAGCCGTTCGAGCCAGTTGGGTTGAAAGGCGTTGCAGCCAGCTTTTCGCGAGGTCTTCCAGCCAGATGCTTCGAACGGCTTCCTGGTTCTTGCGAACCGCGAACCCGCGAACCGCGAGCCCGCGGCATCGTAAGATATCCCCATGGGCATCATTGATTTCTTCAAGGGCGAGCTGATCGAGATCATCGAGTGGACCGATGACTCCCGGGACACGCTGTCGTACCGCTTTCCCGACGACGACAAGGCGATCAAGAACGGCGCGCAGCTGATCGTCCGCGAATCGCAGCATGCGCAGTTCGTCTACGTCGGCGAGTTCGGCGACACCTTCGGCCCGGGCAAGCACACGCTGACCACCGACAACATTCCGGTGCTCACCCGGCTGAAGTCGTGGAAGTTCGGCTTCAATTCGCCGTTCAAGGCCGACGTCTACTTCGTGAACACCCGGTTGTTCACCGGCAACAAGTGGGGCACGGCCAACCCGGTGATGATGCGCGACGCCGACCTTGGCGTGGTCCGGGTCCGCGCCTTCGGCACCTACGACTTCCGCATCGTCGACGTCAAGCGGTTCCTGAAGGAAGTCGCCGGCTCCGACCACAACTTCCGGCTCGACGAGTTCGCGGAGACGATGCGCTCGCGAATCGTCAGCGTGTTCGGGGATGCGCTCTCTTCGGCGCAGGTGCCGGTGTTCGACGTCGCCAGCCGCTATACCGAGCTCGGCGAGGCGCTGCTGCCGCTGATCAATCCGGTCGTCACCGCCAAATACGGACTGGAAATCACCAGCTTCGTCGTCGAGAACGTGTCGGTGCCGCCCGAGGTCGAGCAGGCGGTCGACAAGCGGTCGAGCATGGCCGCGGTCGGCAACCTCAACGACTATGTGAAGTTTCAAATGGCGCAGGGCATGGAGAAAGGCGGCGGCGCTGGCAGCATGGCCACCGAGATGGCCGTCGGGCTGTCGATCGCGCAGCAGATGATTCAGCAGCAGGGGCTGGGAACGACTGGCGCGCCGGCAGCGGCGAGCGGGGTCGCCGCGACTCCCGAGCTGCTCGGTCCCGCCGATGTCGCCAAGACGCTCGGCGTGACGGAACAGGACGTGCTCGCGATCATCGAGTCGGGCGAGCTGACCGCCAAGAAAATCGGCAGCTCGTACCGCATCAAGCGTTCCGCGCTCAACGAGTATCTGGCACGCTAGTTTCACGCGGCGAATGGTTGCCGTCACCGCTCTCGATAAATACCCGTGCGCCGCGTGCGGGGCCCAAGCGGAGTGGAATCCGGCGAAAGAGGCGCTCGTCTGCACATTCTGCGGGACGGTGACGCCGTTCAAGGTCGACGACACCGGTCAGGTGCGCGAGCTGGATCTCGCCACCGCGCTGCGCGAGCTGCCCGACGAGTCGCGCGGCTGGCTGGCGGAGAAGCGCTCGGTTCAGTGCCAGAGCTGCAAGGCGGTGTCGGTGTTCGACCCCGATCGGGTCGGACAGAACTGCGACTTCTGCGGCTCCCCCGCGCTCGTGCCCTACACCGAGATCAAGGCACCGATCCGGCCCGAGAGCCTGCTGCCGTTCAAAGTCACCGAGGGCGCCGTTCGCGAGCAGATTCGCCGCTGGTACGCGAGCAAGTGGCTGGCGCCGAACGCGCTGCGGAAGCGGGCGCTCGTCGACCGTGTGCACGGCGTCTACATCCCGTACTGGACGTTCGACGCGCACGTCGTCTGCCCATGGCGGGCCGAGGCCGGGCACTACTACTACACGACCGAACACTACCAGGACAAAGAAGGCCGCCGGCAGTCGCGGCAGGTGCGTCACGTGCGCTGGGAGCCGGCCGCCGGCGAAGTCCGCCACTTCTTCGACGACGAGGCCATCCCCGGCACCCGGGGCGTGTCGCGCACCCTGCTCGCCCAGATTGAGCCGTTTCCGACCACCGAGCTGATTCCGTACGGCACCGCCTATCTGTCCGGCTTCGTGGTCGAGCACTATCAGGTAGTGCTGCTCGAGGCGGCCGATCATTCGCAGACCCAGATGAAGCAGAAGCTCTACGACATGTGCGCCGCCCAGGTGCCGGGCGACACCCACCGGAACCTCGAGATCTCGCCGACCTTCTCGGGGCAGACGTTCAAGCACGTGCTGGTGCCGGTCTGGTTGCTGACCTACATCTACGGGAACAAACCGTGGCAGGTGGTGGTTAACGGCTATACAGGGCTGATGGCCGGCGACTATCCGAAGAGCCCGTGGAAAATAGCGGGGTTGGTCTTGCTCGCCCTGATTGCCGTACTGATTTTCGTGATGTTGCAGGACTAGGGGGAAGGGTTACTGTCCCCATCTGGAGGGAGCTCATGTTCAACAAAACACGGATGCCGACAAACGACAGTGCCTTGCCGGGGCGAGAGGAACGAATGCCGGTCCCCGAGGCGCATTTCGTCAACGGCGCCCCGCTGCAGGCCCCCTTCCCGGACGGCCTCGAGCGCGCCGTGTTCGGGCTCGGCTGTTTCTGGGGAGCTGAGCGGAAGTTCTGGGAAGTGCCCGGCGTTTACTCGACCGCGGTGGGATACGCCGGCGGACATACCCCGAACCCGACCTATCGCGAAGTCTGCTCGGGAATGACCGGGCACAACGAGGTCGTGCTGGTCGTGTTCGATCCGAAGAAGGTGTCCTACGAGACGCTGCTCAAGACGTTCTGGGAGAGCCACAATCCGACTCAGGGGATGCGCCAGGGCAACGACGTCGGCACCCAGTACCGCTCCGGCATTTACTACTTCGACGACGCGCAGCGTGAAGCGGCGGAGCGTTCGCGCGAGGCCTATCAGGCGCAACTGAATCAAGCCGGTTTCGACCGCATCACCACGGAGATCGTCCCGGCGGACGAGCTCTACTATGCCGAGGACTATCACCAGCAGTATCTGGCAAAGAATCCCGGCGGCTACTGCGGCCTCGGGGGCACCGGCGTGAGCTGTCCAGTGGGCCTGGAAGTGCACTGATCGGCGTAGCTGAATTGCTACGCCGGCCTAAAGCAACATCTCGTAATAAATCAACGGCGTGGCCCGGTACGACACCCGGCCGCGTTCGTTGAAACCGCACTTCGCGTAGAACGCTCCCGCGCCCGCCGGGCCGTCGTAGGCGTCCAGGCGAATCGCCTCGGCGGGCCACTCCGAGGCGAACATCCTGGCGTGCTCCATGCAACGGCGTCCGATCCCGAGCCGCTGGCAGCGCGGCACGACCGCCATGTCGGTCATGTAGAGCACGCGGGAGCGGCTGGTGAAATATTTCGGATCGATCGCCCACGGCCGCTTCGTCGCCAGGCGCGTGGTGGCGACCGCGATGACCCCTTCCCACGCGAGCAGCACCTGTGAGGTCCGGATGTCGCGCAGCACGGTCTTCTCGGTGCCGACCGACGTCCAATGTCCGCGGCCGTATCGCTGTGTCAGGTCCTCCGCCACGGCGGCGCGCAGGCGGACGACCACCTCGACATCCCCGGGTGTCGCGACGGTGAACACGAGAGTCATGGAAGAGGAGTCCAGAGGACGGCTATTCTAAACGCGATGGCCGGGGACGCTTCGTCGCTTCATTGTCCGAACTGTGGCGCGGCCGTCGATCCAGACGCCCGCCGGTGCCCGTATTGCACCGCGCGTCTGGCGACGGTGAGCTGTCCCTCGTGCTTTTCGGTGATGTTCGAGGGCGCGGCCTTCTGCTCGGGCTGCGGCGCCGGCCGGGCGCGGGACCTGGACACCGCCGCTGCGCCGTTGGACTGTCCCGGCTGCAAAGGGAGTATGTCGGTGCTCCGGTGCGGCACCGCCGAAATGTTCGAGTGTTCGAAGTGTGACGGGCTGTGGGTCGATGCGTCGACCTTCGAGCGGCTGTGCGCGAGCTCGGACGAACAGGCGGCGGTGCTGCACCAGTTCTCGACCCCGGGCACGGTGAAGGCGGCGGCAGTGCGTTACCGGAAGTGCGCGCGCTGCCCGCAGCTGATGAACCGCGTCAACTTCGCTCGAGTGTCCGGGGTGATTGTCGACGCCTGCCGCGGCCATGGCACTTATCTCGACGCCGGCGAGCTTCACCGGATCGTCAAGTTCATTCAGTCCGGCGGCCTGGTGCGAGCACGCCAGCGTCAAGTGGAGGAGCTGAAGGAGCTCGAGCGCCGCGTCGTCGACGCCGAGCGCCGCGCCGCCCGTCGCGGGGGACCGTCGGAGATCCCCAGCGCCAGCGCCGAGTGGAGCTTCCTGATCGGGGAGTGAGCCCGCCCCTCTATTCTTCGTCCGGCGAGAAATGCAGCGCCACGCCGTTGATGCAATACCGATCATGGGTCGGCGGCGGCCCATCGGGGAACACGTGCCCGAGGTGACCGCCGCAGCGGCTGCAATGCGCCTCGGTCCGCACCATGAAATGAGTGCGGTCGGAGGAAGTCTCGATCGCCCCCGCAATCGGCGCGAAGAAGCTCGGCCAGCCCGTGCCGCTCTCGAACTTGCGATCGGCCACGAACAACGGCTGCCCGCACCCCACGCAGGTGAACGTCCCACTGCGCTTTTCGTGCAGCAATGCACAGGTGCCCGGGCGCTCGGTGCCGTGCTCGCGGAGCACGTAGTACTGCTCCGGCGTCAGCGTCCGGCGCCATTCTTCCTCGGTCTTCTGCACAGCAAATGATTTCTGGTTGGTCGCCATCTCAACCCCTGCACTTCGAACTCTTGAACCCTTGAACCCTTGAACCCTACTTGGGCGTCAGCGCCTTCACGATGTCGAGCCCGATCTTCGGGTCCTCCCGGGTGCCGCGTACTCTAATCGGAAGCACCGCTCCGGCGCCCTTCTTTTTGAAGAGCGGGTCGACAATCTTCAGAAGCACCGACTTGGCACCGCCGCCGGCGGCTTGCGAGATCGTGGCCTGCATACGCAGCGTGCCGTCGAATTCGAGTGCCTCGGTGCGCAGGCCGTAAGTGCCGGCGAGCTGCACGGTGGCGCCGGGGATCTGGAACTTCAAGGCCATCAGCGACAGGATCCCGGCGGCCTGAGTGAAACGGCCCTCGAGGTCCGTGACCACGTTCGACGGAACTTCGTCCGGGTTCCCGCTGGCCCGGGCGCTCATCTCACCCAGCTTCGAACGTACCTTCGGATTGGTGAACTGGGCCGACGACAGGTCGAAGCTGCCCTTCAGGCGCATTTTCTCCACGACGTCGATGTGGCCCGGCGGGATGACCAGCTCGGTCTGCAGCGCCACCTGACCGGTCAACGGCGAATCCGCGCCCTTCACGCTGAGCCTCAGGAGGTCTTCGATCCGCCCGCCGGCAACCTTCGCCTTGATCTGGATCGTGCGTCCTTTGACGCCGGGAGTACCCGCCACGACCCCGGTGGCCGCAATCGGCGTTTTCCCGAGCACGGCGTTCACCTTGTTCAAGTAGGTGTCGCCATCCGTGCCGTCGACGACCGCCTCGAATGTCGTCGTCAGCGGCATCGGGTTGCCAGCGACCTCGAGCCGGAAGTCCGGGGTTTTCGTCTCACCTTTCACGTCGATACGTCCGAGCGGTCCACGGAATTCACCGGTGGAGGTCAGGATGCCGCCGATTCCCTTGATCGTGGACAGGTCGGCGTCTTTGAAGACGTACTTTCCCTCGACTGGCGTCGCGTCCGGATCGCGACTCCACGGCCCGAACCGTCCGGTCGTGTCAATCAGGCCGCGCGGCAGCGGGTTGGTCAGCTGCGCCTCGAACGGCATGCGCTGAGACACGCCGACTTCGCTCATCGTCAGCCGGTGAATCAGGAATTCGCGAGGCTGCTTGCCGGCCTTCCTGGGGATCAGGCGCAGCACCGCGTCGACCGCGTCCAGCCGATCGATGCGGATCGGTGAGGACGACCGCTCGTTGGCAGGCTCGGGATTCGCGGCACGTCCATAGTGGTCTTTGAAGTCGGTGCCGCCGGGTGGAATAGTGATTTCCAGACCCTCGATCGTCATCGCGCGGAACCGCCGCGGACGGCTCAGCAAGCCGAAGATGCCGCCGGTGATCTCGAAGCTCCTGATCCTGAAGAGCGGAGGCTGGTCGGCATGCCCCCGGAGCGTGACGACCAGGCCCTCCCCGCGCACAGCAACGGTCGGAAAGAAATCGACGCTGAACGCCTCCAGCTTGACGTCGCTGTCAAGACGTTCGCCGAGAGTTTCGATCACCAGCTGCCGAAGCTTGGAGGTACGAGATCCGACACCGGCGATGATCGTCAGGGTGATCAACGCGCCGAGCGCGGCGATCGCGATCCACCGGCCGATCTTCCATCCCTTCGACTCGCGGCTACTCATGACGCTCGCTCAGGGCAGTCCCTCGGATTGTCCTCGTGCTATTTCTCCGGCGCCTGCTGCGCGATGTCGCGGACGTCGGCCGCCGGGAGAATCACCGGCAGCAGCCCGAGGGCGCCGGCGCCGCCCATCATCGAGAACATGCCCGGTCTCCCGCTCTGGACGGATCGCATCGTCAACAGGCCCACCACTTTTCCGGCCGAGGTGAACGCCGGGGTTCCCAACGTGCTGCCATTCTCAATCACGTAGAACGTGCGCGGCTTTTCGATGATGGCACCGATCGTCTGCAGCGACGCGCCCGGTGCCCAGCCGCCGACGCGCCCCAGGCGGGTCAGCACGACGACGGGATCCAGGATCGACGGGCGGCCTTCATCGGAGAGGTTGATGGCGACCAGCGGCTTGTCAGGCTTCGCCGTTGGCCGCAGAAACGCCAGGTCGAGGTCCTCGTCTCGAAGCACGATGCGCGCCGGCAGCTCCTTGCCATCGGGCAGGCGCAGCTTGACGTCGCTCGGCTCGCTGCCGAATTCCATCCGCTCCTGGCCGCTGCCGCCGCCCCCCATCATCTTGTTCATCATCGCGCCGGGGTTCAGGGCGCCCAGCGACAACACCGTCAGCCCGCTCGGATCGATGACGGTGCCCACCGTCTCGACCGATTCGTCCATCGACTGCATCTCGCGCCCACCGACCGACACCCGCATCTTCAGCACCACGCGGACGGTGACGATGGCGCCCTGCCACTTCTTGACGATTTCGCGAGCCGCCGCCCGGTCGTCCTGCGCGGCGAGCGAGGGGATCGCGGTCGTGGCCAGCAGCGTGGCCAGCGCCAGTGCGGCGGGGCGGCGCAGTAACGACATCACTAGTGTTTCCCCTTCGGCGCCGAGGGCCAGCCGCTTTGCAGTTCGACGAAGAGCGTCCGGATCCCGCGGCGGACCTTCAACACCACCGCCGCCGCCTTCTTCTCGGCGATGCGCTCCATCAGCTTCTGAAAGGTCTCCACGTCGGCGACCGCGGTGCCGTCGATCTCGAGCAGGAGATCGCCGTCCGCGAGGTGACCGAGCGCCGCCCATCCGCCTTCGCGCACCGCCTCGACCAGCACGCCAGCCTGTCCCTCGGCCCAGGACTTCTCGGACTGGTCCGCGGCGGTGATGTCGCGGACGCGGAACTCGAAGTTCGGGTCCTCGTATTTCTTCATCTCGCGCGGCAGTCGCGGGGACGCATCGAGCTTGACCGACAGAGACTGTTCCTTGCCGTCGCGTACCACGGCGAGCTTCACCGCGGTGCCAATCTTGTACTGCCGGACCATGGTGGCAAACAGGTCCTCGTCCGATGGCTGCGACGCCTCGACCGCGTCGTCATCGATCTTGGTGATGATGTCGCCGACTCGAAGGCCCGCAGTGGCGGCCGAGCCCCCTTGCACGCGCGTCACCCGCACGCCGGTGCGTCCGGTCAGGCCCAGCTTCTCGGCGAGCTGCGGCGTCAGCACCTGGACCGACACCGGCACCCAGGCTTTGCGGGTCTCGAGACCAGGATCCTCGAGGCCGGCACGGCCGACCTCGACCACGGTCAGCATCCGCTGCCGGCCGCGATCGAACCCGATCAGCGTCGGGATCGGCTCGGACTTCCCCTTCGTCAGCTCCTCGACCCGCGTCGTCAGCGCCGCGACGTCCTTCACCTGCTTGCCGTCGACTTCAACGATCACGTCGTCGTTCTCGAGCGCCGGCCGTCCTTCCGCCGCCGGACCGCCCGGGCGGACGCCGCGTACGTGGACACCGTCGCGGCTCCCCCGCTTGAGCTCCTTGGCCGACCACGTCGTGAGATTGGATGCGGTGATCCCGACCAGCGGCAGCTCGCCGACCGGCGCTTCGACGCTCTCCCGCTCCTCGGGCACGACGTGCAGCGTCTTCCGCTCACCCTTCCGCGAGACGACGACGTCGACCGGCTTGCCGAGCGCGAGCCGCATCACGGCCTGGTTGAAGAGAGGAATCTCCTCCGCGAAACGGACGGTCATGTTCTGGCCGGCGACGGAGAGCACGATGTCGCCGGGCTGGAACCCCGCCTTGGCCGCGGGCGACCCTTCAATCGTGCCCCCCACCAGCGCGCCGGTGTCGACCTTCGACGTCTTCAGGAGCGGCTGGACGTCGAGTCCGATCCAGCTCCGCTTGACCCGGCCGTCCTTGATGATCGCGAACGCGACTTCCCGGGCGAGCTCGGCGGGGATCGCACCCGCCAGTCCCATGCTGATCTCGTTGACCCCGACGATCTCCCCTTGGAGATTGATCAGCGGTCCGCCGGAATTGCCGCCGAAGATCGGCGCATCGTGTCCGATCCACCGCACCAGCGATCCGACGTCTTCCCCTTCGAGGGTCATGCGATTGAAGGGCCAGAACAGCTGCGGCATGATCATCTCGGTATTGCTGACGATCCCCATCGTCACCGACTGCGACAGCGCCAGCGGGCTGCCCATCGCCAGGATGCGGTCGCCGACTCTCAGCGACGCCGCGCGGCCGAAGCTGGCGACCGGGAACGTGCGAGGCTTGGCCGGCTTGAGCTTGAGCACGGCGATGTCGGACAGCGGATCGGTGCCGACCAGCTCGGCCGGAATCTCTTCGCGCGACGCCAGGGTGCACAGAATCGCTTTGGTCTTGCCGGCCACATGGTGGTTGGTGACCACGTGCCCTTCGGGGGTGATGATCGTTCCGCTGCCGGAGGCCTCGCGCTTCAGCTCGCGTCCGTCCTCGTGGTCGATCGACACCACGTGGATGCGAACCAGGCTGGGGGCGACTTTGGAGAGAGCAGCGTAAACGGCCGCGCTGTCTGCAGGCGCCGACGACCCATTTGGCGAGGATACCTGCTGCGCGCGCGGGGCGGCAGGCGCGAGCAGGCTCAAGACGACAACGATCAGCCAACAGCGCATCCGGCCATCTTAGCAACTTTCGGGGACTTGAATTCTGTAGGGCCCGGCGATCTCAGTCGGCCCGGAGCGTCTCGATCGGGTTGACCGACGCGGCTGCGTGCGCTGGGACGTAACTCGCGGTCACCGCCGCCACGAGAATGACCGTTCCCGACACGGCATAGGTCAACGGATCGAGCGGCGTCACTTCGAACAGCAGCGAAGAGATCCAGCGCGACAGACCTGCCGCCGAGGCCAGCCCGATCGCGCTGCCGGCCGATGCGAGTATCAGCCCCTGGCGCACAAACAGCAGCTTGACCATTCCCGGGCCGGCTCCCAGCGCAACGCGGATGCTGACCTCCCGGCGCCGCTGTGCCACTGCGTAGGCAAGGACGCCGTAGACACCGATGATCGCGAGTGTCAGCGCCATCGCTCCGGCAATGCCGAGCAGAACGAGCGTGAAGGATGTGCGCGCGAGGGAGAGTCTGTAGACATCGTCCAGCGTTCGCACCTTGGCCAGCGGCAGATTGGGATTGACGGCGTGGACGGCCGCGGTGACGTCCCGGAGAAACGCCTGCGTGCCGGCGTGCTCGCTTCGAATCGCAAACGTCATACTCCGCCGGACCACCGCGGACCCACCCGGCCGGACCGGCGGCACCACTCCTACGCGCAGATAGACGGTCGCGGGTGCCGGCTCGTGGACGCCGTCCGCGTAGACGTCTTCCACCACGCCCACGACCTCGGTCCACGGAGCGTCCCTCCCAACCCGAATCCGCTTACCCACTGCGGTGCCCGGCTGACCCCAGGTCTCGCGAGCCAGGCCCTCGGACACGGCCGCCACCTGTCGTTGACCGAACACATCCTCCCAGGTGAAGTCACGCCCGGCGACCAGTCGCGTACCTTGAGCGGCGAGAAGACCAGGAGAGATGTTCTTGATGACCCGATTGGGAGCCACCTGGTCCAGAGGCGTCTTACCTTCGACAGCCACACCCAGTCCGTTCCGGTACTCCACTTCCAGGGGCAGGCCACTGGCGAACCCGGCAGCCCTCACGCCGGGCAACGCGGCAAGCCTTTCGAGAATCTGAGCCTGGATGCGGACGACCCGTTCCGGCTCCGGCGTCAATGCCTCCGGGATCGACAGGCGGACCATCTGGATCCGCTCGGGCTGAGTGAAGCCTGGTACCACCGCTTGCAGGGCAAGGAAGGTGCGGACCATCAATCCCGACGCCACCAGAAGGACAAGCGCCAGTGCCACTTGAGTGACGACGAGTGCGTTCTGCGCACGGAGCTGCCCCGCGCCGGATGTCGCGCCTCGTGCGTTCTCCATTCGGCCAGGGATACCGCACTTGAGGACCGCCGCCAATCCGAACAGCACACTCGACCCCAGCGAACACGCAATCACGAATGCCAGGGCCGCGCGGTCCAGCGATATCTCCTCGAGCCTGGGAAGGCTGCTCGGCCCCTGCGCGACCAGCAGCCGAAGGCCCACGTGCGCCAGCACGAGACCCAGCGTGCCGCCGAGAATGCCCAGGGTGAGGCTCTCGACCAGCACGACTCGCGCAATCCGTCCCCAGCCCGCACCGAGCGCCGCACGGATCGCAAATTCCTGGCGCCGGGCCTGCGCCCGAACCAGCACGAGGTTCGCCACATTGGCGCAGACCAGCAACAACACCAGCCCGAGCGCCCCCATGAGCACTTGGAGAGCGGTGCCGACGTCCCCGACGACGTCCTCCTTCAGTGGACGCACGTCGGGGGTAACGGCGAGCTCGGCCAGCATCTTCCCCACCCGGTCGGTGTCCCCCCAGGTTTTCCAGACGCGGGCCGTGTCCTGATTCGCGAAGGCGAGCGTGGCGCCACGCTCGAGTCTGGCGATGCCGTTGTAGCTGAACACGTCGGGTCTGAGCTCGCTGAGGGAAAAGCGCTGCGGCAGGAACACATCGGGAGAGAGGTTCACGAATCGAAAGCCCCGCGGCATCACGCCAATCACCTGGCGCGGAATGAAGTCGATGACAATGCTGCGGCCAACCACTTCAGGATCGGCCCCAAACTTCCGCTGCCAGTAAGCGTGACTGAGGATCGCGGTCTGCGGCGTGCCCGGGGTGTCGTCTTCGTTGGAGAACCATCGGCCGAGATGCGCCGGCACTCCCAGTGCCGGAAGCACACCTTGGGTCGCGGTGACGCTCACGATCTGCTCGGCGTCGCCCCTCCCGGTCACGGTGGCGGCACCGGAGCTCCACACACCGAACCTTTCAAAGGCCCGTGAGCCCTGCGCGCAGGCCGCGTACATGCCAGGTGAGAGCCCGGCGTTCTCGATGCGCTGTCCCTGAATCACCACGGTGTTGAACACCGCCACCAGCGCGTCCGGTTCGGGATACGGCAAGGGCCGGATCAGCACGCCGTTCAGCACGCTGAAGATCGCGGTATTGGCGGCGATGCCGAGCGCGAGCGACAGGACCGCGGCCGCGCTGAATCCCGGCCTGGTTCGAATCACCCGCAGCGCATGGCGCAGGTCGCGCAGCGTGCCTTCGATGAAGGAAAGAGCGTTCATTCGATGGATCTCCTCGATGATCAGGGGCGCCCTGATGACGCGGACGGTCCTTTGACGGCCCATCGGAGCCGATCGTTTGGTTTCAAATGTCGGAATCGACGCGAGACCGGCGTCGAACCGCTGGAACAGCCGATCAGGCGGTCGGGAGCGAGCGCAGAAAATCGCGGAGCAGATTTGCGGCCACGGTCGAGCGATACGCCTGGGTGGAGCGGATGTCGTCGATCGGGGCAATGTCGCGATGCAGGGCGGCGAGCGCCGCGCGGATCGTGTCCCGGTCCGGCGTCGCGGCGGTCAGCGCGGCCTCCGTCTGCGCCGCGCGGACCACCGTCGGCGCGAACGCTGCCAAACGCCAGCCGGACCTCGGCGATCCGCCCCTGCTCCACGCGCGCCGCGGCCGCGAAACAGACTTTCGAGATCGCCTGGGCGCGCCGGGCGCCGACCTTGCGATAGTGCTGGATCCACCCGCTCCGCCGCGGCAGACGCACCGCGGTGATCAGCTCATCGGGGGCGAGGTCCATCTGCTTGTAGCCGGAATGGAACCGATCGTACGGCACCAACCGACGGCCACGCGTCGATGCCAATTCAATCGCCGCGTCGTAGACGAGCAGAGCCGGCGGCGTATCGGCGGCCGGCGAGGCATTGGCGACGTTGCCGGCAATCGTGCCCCGGTTCTGGTTGGCGATGCCGCCGGTGTCGGCGGCGGCGCGGCCGAGCAGCGGAAATTCGGCGCCAAGCAGCTCGTGCTTCTGCACATCAGAGAAGGTCGTCAACGCCCCGATCGTCACCGCGTCATCCGCGACCGTGACGTGCCTCAACTCGCGCAGACCCCACACGTTGACGAACTGGCGATGCGTCAGCGTCCCGGCGGCGAGCTGCACCATCAGGTCGGTGCCGCCGGCGAACGGCCGCCAGGCGCCCGGGTCCTCGGCCAGGATCGCCAGCACACCGTCGAGCGACGGCGCGGTGCGCAGGGTGTAGGACGGGAGGAAGGATCGCATGATGCTTGTCAAGGGAGAAGGGACAAGGGAGAAGCCATCGACCGGCGCACCGCTTCGAAGATCTTCGTGTAGCCGGTACAGCGGCACAGGTTGCCCGCCAGGCCGACGCGAATCTCGGCGTCGCCGGCCTGCGGCGCACGATCGCGAAGACTGACCGCGGCGAGGATCATGCCCGGCGTGCAGATGCCGCATTGCGCGCCGCCATGCGCGATGAAGGCTTCCTGCACGGCGTGCAACTGCTCGCCGCTGGCGACCCCTTCGATCGTCGTCACCGACGAACCCGCGACCTGAAGCGCCGGAACGAGGCAGCTGTTCACGAGCTCACCGTCGATCAACACCGCGCAGGCGCCACACTCCCCCTCACCGCAGCCTTCCTTGGTGCCGGTCAGGTGCAGTTGCTGGCGCACGACGTCGAGGAGACGCGCCATGGGGTGCACGTCGACCTCGACCGGCTCCCGTTGATGGTGAAGGAGATGTGGCTTGTCACGATTCGTAGACCCGCAGCAGATGTTCAGGGAGCAGCGGCAACGAGGTGATCTCCAGCCCGGTCGCGTTCCTGACCGCGTTGAAGATCGCCGGTGCCGGCCCATCCATCGGCAGCTCGCCAATCCCCTTGGCGCCGCCCGGCCCGTGCGGGTACGGGGACTCGACGAACTCGACCCGGATCTCTGGCAGATCCATCGAGGTCGGCATGATGTAATTGGTCATCTGTCCGTTGGCCATCCGGCCCTCGCGCCAGACCACCTGTTCGTAGAGCGCCCAGCCGATCGCCTGCGCGATCCCGCCTTCGATTTGTCCGGCGGCCAGCACCGGGTTGATGACCCGGCCGACTTCCTGCACCGCGACGAAGTCCTCGACCCGCGTTTCGTAGGTGGTGGTGTCCACTGCGACTTCGGCAACATAGACCGCCCACGCGTAGGCGCCGTAGGCGTCACCCTCGTATTTCTCGTCGTCCCAGCGCAGCCCCTCGGGCGCCTGGTACTTCGCGGTGCTTCGCAGCGAGCCGTTGGCCGCGACGTATGCGGCGGCGGCGGCGCGGAACGCAGCGGCGTCGTAGCCATCCGCCAGCATCCCCGACGAGAGCAGCGTCGCTCTGATTCCGAGCGCCGCGGTCTCGACCAGCTTGCCGACGACCATCGACGTGCGCGACGCCACCGTTGGACCGCTGTCGGGCACCGCCGCGGTATCTGGCTGAGCCACTTCGACGTCGTCTTCGCCGATTCCGAGCGCGTCGCACGCGATCTGGACGAACACGGTGTTGGTGCCCTGGCCAATCTCGGTGCTTGCGGCGAGCACGCGAACGTGGCCGTCAGCCGCCGCTTCGACGGTGACCACGGAGGCCAGGTGCTGTTCGCCGGAACCGGTGAACCCGGCGCCGTGCATGAAGCAGGCGAAGCCGATGCCCCGCCGGATCGGGCCGGCGCCGTTCTCGGCGGCAAATCGCGCGGTTTTCGCGTGGTAGTCGGAGAGTGCGAACGCGCGGTCCAGCAGCCGTGGCATGTCGATGGGCTCGCGCATCACCTGGCCGACAGCATTGGTCTGACCCGTGGAGATGAAGTTGCGGCGGCGAAACTCCTCGGGCGTCAGCCCCGCCGCTGCAGCGACCTTGTCCATCTGCAGCTCGAGCGCGAACACCGACTGCGGAGCGCCGAACCCCCGGAACGCGCCGTGCGGCGGCGCGTTGGTGGCCACCGCCTTCGAACGGATCCGGACGTTCGGGCAGAAATAGGGTCCGGCCGCGTGAATGGTGCCGCGTGACAGGACCACCGGTGACAGCGTGCAGTACGCGCCGCCGTCGATCACGAACTCGATGTCCATCGCCAGCAGCTTGCCATCGCGATCGATCGCGGTCCGATGCCGGGTCCGCGCGGGATGCCGCTTGGTCGTGGCGACCATGTCCTCGAGCCGGTCGTAGATCATCTTCACCGGCCGGCCCGCCTTCCAGGCGAGCAGCGCCGCGTGACCGGCCAGGATCGACGGGTACTCTTCTTTGCCGCCGAAGCCGCCGCCGGTCTCCATCTGAACCACGCGCACGCGCTCGGACGGCAGGTCGAACAGGCCGGCGAGCGCGCGGTGAATGTAGTAGGGACACTGCATCGAGCCCCACACCGTCACGCCCGCCTCGGGATCGGCGACGGCGAGCATGCCGTTGGTCTCGATATACAGCTGCTCCTGCGCACCGGTCTCGTACTCCCCCTCGACGATCTGCGCCGCGGCGGCCCACGCCGCTTCCACGTCGCCGCGGGAGACGAGATACGACTTGAACAGGTTGTCCTGCCGCCAGATCGTCGCGGTGCGTGCCAGCGAGTCGTCTATGGTGAAGACTGGCGGCAGCACCTCGACGTCGATCCGCACGCGGCGGCGCGCCTCTTCGAGCAGGTGGCGATCGGGGTGAGCGAGGAGAACGACCGGCTCTTCGGGATGATTGACGGTCCCGTCAGCCAGATATGGCTGATCGTCGGTGATCAGGGTGACAACGTTGCGGCCGGGAATGTCGGCGGCGGTGACGATGGTGAGCTCGTCCCAGGGCACGCCCGGATCGAAGTGGATGCCGCGGATGAGTCCGCGCGGGGCGGGACTGCGGACGGTCGCGCCGTGCAACATCCCGGGCAGAGCGAAGTCATCGACGTATCTCGCCTGGCCGGTGACCTTTCGCCGCCCTTCCTTCCGCGGCACCGATTTGCCGATCACGGGGGCGATGGTGACACGTGCCACGGGCACGGTGCAACGGCGCACCGAGCACGTGGAGGGCGCGGCTCTAGCCGCCGAACGTATTGCACGCCTTGGGGTCCCCGGCATTCATGCCGCGCTTGAACCATTCGACCCGCTGCTGTGAGGTGCCGTGGGTGAAGCGTTCCGGGGCGATACGGCCGCTCTGCATCTTCTGGAGGCGGTCGTCGCCGATCGCCGCTGCGGCGTTGAGGCCTTCCTCGGTGTCGTCCGGATCGAGCTGGACACGGCCGCCACCCTTGTTGGCGTGATAGCCCCAGACGCCGGCGTAGCAATCGGCCTGGAGCTCCATCCGGACCGACAGCGCATTGCGCGCGCCCGGGTTTGTGGCTTGACGCTCGCGGACCTGGCCTTCGACGCCGGTGATGGTCTGCACGTGATGGCCGAGCTCGTGGGCGAGTACGTAGGCTTGCGCGAAGTCGCCGGGTGCGCCAAGCCGGCGATCGAGCTCGTCGAAGAACCCGAGATCCAGATAGACCTTCCGGTCCGCCGGACAGTAGAACGGCCCGGTGGCCGCCTGCGCGAAGCCGCAGGCGGAGTTGATCGCGTCGCGGAAGAGGACGGCCTTGGTGTCCTGGTACTGTCCGCCGAGCAGCTGCCGCCACGTGTCCTGCGCGTCATCGAGGACCGCGTCCACCATGTCGACGAGCTTTTCTTCGGCGGGCGAGGCCTTGACCTCGCCGGAGGTGCCGACCGCGTCGGGCGGAGCTGAGCCGCCGCCACCGACCATCGACGTCAGGTCCATGCCGGTCGCCCAACTCAAGACGAGCAGGAGCACCAGCCCACCGACGCCGAGGCCCCCCGCCCCCATCGCCATGCCCCCCGACCGGCCGCGCGCGTCCTCGATGTTGCTGCGATCCCCAGCGGTCCATCTCATGATCAGAACCCTCCGGGCCGGATGTGGTGCAAAGGGAGCGCCAGAGCGGGGGTCCGGGGGCCAGTCACGTTTATCGCCCAGAAGTCTCCAGCGATAAACGTGGTTGTCCCCCTCCTACACCTGGATGGTCTTCCACTTCCCTTGTTGAAACCGCCAGATGGACAATACGCACCGGGTCGCATGCCCGAGCACGATCGCCGTCCAGACCCCTGACGCGTCGAGGCGCCCCATCGACTGCAGGGCGAAGCACAGCCCCATCGGCACCGCCACCTGTGACGCCAGCGTGATGTACAGCGGGCTGCGCGTGTCGCCGGTTCCCTGCAGGCCCCCGGTGAAGGTCAGGGCGACCGTGATGAAGAACGCGGAGACGCTCAGATATCGCAACAACTGCGTCCCCAGGTCGAGCACGATCGGATCCGTGATCGAGAAGATCCCGAACAACTGGCGCGGGATCGAGAGGAACAGCGCGGCCAGGCAGGCGGCGACGCCGAGACCGATCCGCGCGGCCAGGTGCACGGCACGGATCGACCGTTCGGGATTGCCGGCGCCCAGGTTCTGCCCGGCGACCGCGGCCGCGGCCCCCATCAGACCGACTGAGGTCCAGGTGACCAGCGAGAACAGCTCCGAGTACGCCACCGCGTAGGCCGCCTGCGCTTCGGCGCTGTGCTCCAGCGACCCGATGAAGCGCAGCAGCAGGACCCCGGCCACGTTCATCGCCACGCCCTGAATCCCGGCGGGCAGCCCGAAACGAAACAGCTGCCTGATGATCACGAAATCCGGCTTCCAGGACATATCGCGGCGGAAGTGGATCACCAGGCGTCCGGTCAGCATCATCCACATCGCCGCCGCTGACACGCAGCCGCTCGCGAGCACCGTGCCGATCGCCGCGCCGCGGGTGCCGAGCGCGGGGATCGGGCCGGCGCCGGAGATGAGAATCACGTTGAAGCCGACGTTCAGCGCCGTCATCACCACGCCGAGGCGCAGCGGGGTGCGCGCATCGCCCGCCGCGCGCAGCGCTCCGCCCAGCATGAAGAACAGCAGCATGCCGATGCTGAACAGGAACATCGTCTGCAGAAACGGCAGCGCCTGGGCAATGACCTCGGGGCTGGCGTTGACCAGCTTCAGGAGATGCGGTGCCAGGAAGTAGCCGCTCGGCGCCAGCACGCCGACCGACAGCAGCACCGCGACCAGGAACGCCTGGTAGACGACCTGGTCGACGCGCTGATGATCGTTGGCGCCCGCCGCGCGCGCCACCAGCACGCCCATCCCCGTGAACAGCGAGCTGATGAAGACGATGACGACGAGGAAGATCTGCCAGCTGACGCCGATCGCCGCGTTTGCGGCGAAGCCGACGAAGTAGCCGACCATCGCATGATCGATGATGCCCTGCAGCCCGCCGATCGCATTCTGCAGCACCGTCGGCCACGCGATCTTCCACACGGCCCGCCAGATCGGGCCCTCCACGATCGACCGATCGAACTGACGGCCAGCGCGGGGCGCCCCGGGTCCCCCCGCGGTCTTGGGTTGGGTGGCGGGAGCGGGGTCGGCCTCAGTAGGCGGCGGGGCAGTGGCGTCCAAGACCGAAAATCATAGCAGCCCGTGGTGAAAGTCTGGCGCTACTTGGGACGTTTGAGGACGCGGCGCACGTCGCCGTGCGCGGTGATGACGGCGGGTTGACGCTGCAGCGCCTCGTAATAGCGCTGCGCGAACGGCTCGATGCTCTGCGGCGGCGACAGCAGACGCTCGACCTGATCGAGGAGCATGGTGCCGTCCGCGTCCGTCGCCGTCCCCTCCGGCTGCAGCGCCACGTCGATGCGGACCACCAGCTCGGACAGCGGGCGCAGCCAGGCGAACCATGGATCGTTGATGACCAGTTGCAGGAGCGTGGCATTCGACGGAATCCGTCCGCGATCCATCTCGTACGCGGCCCTGGTGTCGTCCAGCAGCACCTTGTGGAGATCGAGCAGCCGCAGCCGCACGTCACGGAGTCGAGCCTTGAGATCCGCCGAGAGCGTCGGTCCCGCTGCCGTGGACGTCTCCGCTGCCAGCCGTCGCAGCGCCGCCAGATCGAGCGGCCGGGCCGCGGCAACGGCCTCGACCACCGCATCCTCCGGTGACCGGTCGTAGTACAGCTCGATCAGATGGCCGTCGGGGTCGTGAAGATAGAGCGCCTCGAAGAGGCCATGGTCGAGCCCGCCGTCGACCTGGGCGCCGGCGGATGTGGCGCGACTGAGCGCCCGCGCCAGCGCCGGCCGATCGGGGTACCGGACGGCGAATTGGCCAACGGCGGGTGCCTGGCCTTCCGGTGACGAGCCGGTATTCAACCCGATCAGGGCATGGGAGCCGCCAGCGCTCAGGAAGACTCCGCCCCCCGCCGTCCGGTGTGTAACTTCGAACCCGAGGGTACTTTTGTAGAACGCCATCGCACGGTCGAGGTCCGACACGCGCAGGTGCACGTGACCGATCGCGATCCCAGGCTCCGGCAGCCCCTGGTTGGCGCGCTTCTCCATACGGAATGATTGCGCACCTGCCGGGTTCGAGCGCAAGCGCGAAAGTCACCTCAACCGTGTGGCAGGACGGCATTTTGCACACAGCGACGGCCGGAGGGCCGGACATGGCCGAAGTGCTCCTGGAATTCCCGGAAGTGGTCATCGGCGAGGACGGAACCCGGTACGCCGCTCGCGCGTGCGGCACGGCGGTGCCGTCCGGGCAATGGCAGGGCTGGCTGGAGTTCGTCGAGACCGACAGCGGCGCCGCGGTGCGGTCAGGCCGCGAGACGACCCAGCCGAACCGGGTCGATACCGTGTATTGGGCGACCGGTTTGAGCCCGGTGTATCTCGAGGGGGCCCTCCGGCGCGCGCGGCATCCCGTGACGCGAAAGCCGCTGCGCCCCCCTTCCGCGCCGGCTTTCGCCGGCCCCGCACCCGATCACATCCTGGAGGAGCCGGCCGTCGACAGCATCCTGAACCCGTTCTCGGTGTATCGAAAAGGCGAGCCGCTGCTGCGGCGCCAGTTGACCGCCTTCTCCGTCTGGCACCTGGTCAACATCATCCTCGACCACGGTTTGAGCGATCTGCCGGCGGCGACGCTGAACGGCATGGCGTCATCCGATCTGATCGAAATCATCGTCTCTGCAGTGAAGACCCGGTCCGGCGCACCGCTCGAGCGCTGACGGGACCTGGTGTCAGGCAGTGAATCGTGAACAGGGGGCCCGTGACACCCGCGGCCCCCTGTTCACGATTCACTGCCTGACACCAGATGCGGTGCCGACGTCCGCCGCCGCAGTTCCTCGACGATCGCCACCGGATCGCAGGGCTTGTTGATGAACGCATCGCACCCCGCCTCCTCGGCGGCAGCGCGTTCGCTAGGCATCACGCAGGCGGAGACGATCACGACCACGATCGGTCGCGTGCGCGGATCGGCCTTGATCTCGCGGGTCAGCTGCCACCCGTCGATTCGCGGCAACTGCAGGTCGAGCACGATCGCATCCGGCAGCCAGTCGCGCAGCACGGCACGCAGCTCCTCGGCGTCGCCAGCCGTACGGACCTCGAACCCGAACGCGGCCAGGAACTCCGCGTAGCCGGCGCGCGTATCAGCATGGTCGTCAACGATGATGCAACGCGCCATGAGTCACCGCGGGGGCTGCAAGAACCACACCTCATCCGAACGGGTGGATTCCCCTATGATTCTCTGCCGGAGGCCGCCCGGACGACGGTTTCAAACGGTCCGACATGTAAGTTTTCCAAACTTCCGAAGATCGACTTGCCTTCTCAGCCGCGGGCGGACACAATTCGCCGCGGCCGGCACGCGCCCGGCGGACTCGAAACGTCAAGGAGCTCCCCATGGCTGCAGTTCATGAACACGGCCGCGTGTGGGTCGCGGCGACGCTGCTGGCCATCGCATGGTCGTCGCCGATCGGCGCCCGCACGGCGCAGGCGCCGGCTCCCGTCGCCCCGCCGGCCGTCGCAGTCCCCCCGCTGCCGTCCGACGCCGAGATCGAGCGCTTTCTCCTCGAAGGCAAGACCGGCCGTACGAAGGGCAGCAAGAAGGGGGTCACGGGTACGCTGCAGGTCTCGATGTCCACTGAGACGCTCACCCACGACGCGCAGATTCAAACCATCGACGAATACAAGCGGGAGTTCCGAACCGACAAGGGGGTCGAGTTCGACTTCCGCGACAGTTGGACCTTCAACGTCGCCGCTTACAAAATCGATCGGCTGCTCGGCCTGAACATGGTGCCGGTGAGCGTCCAACGAAGCTATCGCTCCACCCCCGGGGCCTTTACCTGGTGGCTGGACGCCGTGCTGATGGAAGAGGGAGACCGGCGGAAACAGAAGATCGAAGCGCCGGACCGCGCCTACTGGAGCCGTCAGAACACGATGATGCAGCTGTTCGATCAGCTGATCGCCAACGTGGATCGCAACATGGGGAACATCGTGTACACGAAAGACTGGCGTCTCTGGCTGATCGATCACACCCGCGCCTTCCGGAAGAACACCGAGCTGAAGACGCCGTCTCACATCACGCGCTGCGACCGGCAGGTGTTCGAGCGGTTGAAGGCGCTCGATCGCGACACGCTGAAGCGCGAGGTCGGCAAGTGGCTGGACGAGGGGCAGATCAAGTCGCTCCTCGCCCGCCGCGACGCGATCGTCAAGAAGCTGGACGCCCTGGGTCCATCCTCCCTGTTCGACAGGACCGCCCCGACGGCCACGCAGTAACCGCCCCCGCTGCCGGCGGGGGCCTTCCGCCGTCGCTAAAGCTATGGTGGACTCGCCGTAGCCTTGGCGAAGGCGGCAAGGCCCCGCCATTCCCGTTATCCTAGGAGGGAGCTACCGCTCCCCTTCGGCGTCCTCAACAGCCTGGAGCTCTCATGGCGTGGAGTAGTCGTCACGTGTTCACCCGCTTTGCCTTCGCCGCCGCACTCGCCTCCGCCTCCCCTTCGTCGCACGCGTTCGCGCAGGAACGCGACCGCGCGAAGATTCCGGACAAATACAAGTGGAACCTCGTGGATCTCTATCCCTCCGAGGAGGCGTGGCGAACCGCCAAGAATCGGATCGTCGCGGAGATCCCCGAGCTGAAAAGCTTTCGCGGGTCGCTGGGATCGTCGCCGGCCCGGCTGGCCGACGCACTCGAAATGCTGTCGCGCCTGAACAAGGACCTGGCGCGCGCCTACGTCTACGCGAGCATGCTGTCGGACGAGGACACCCGGGTGAGCAGATACCAGGGCATGCAGCAGGAGATGATCCAGGCCGGCGCCCAGCTCGGCGCCGAAGCGGCCTACATCGAGCCGGAGATCCTGAAGGTCGATCGAGCGACGATCGACAAGTTCGTGGCGCAGGAAACCCGCCTGAAGCCCTATCGCCTCTACCTCGACGACATCCAGCGGCGCCGCGCCCACACCAAGACCGACGCCGAAGAGAAGCTGCTGGCCACCGCCGCGGTGATCACCAGCAGTCCCTCGACCATCTACGGAGTCTTCTCGGACGCCGACTTCGCGTATCCGTCGGTCACGCTCAGCGACGGCAAGACGGTGAAGCTCGATAGCGCCGCATTCAGCATCTACCGGACCGTGCCCAATCGCGAGGATCGCCAGAAGGTGATGTCCGCGTTCTTCGGCGCGCTCGGCAAGTTCCGCGGCACGTTCGGCGCCACGCTCAACTCGCAGATTCAGTCGGACATCTTCGTGTCGCGGGCGCGCGACTACTCCACCGCGCTCGAGGCGGCACTCGACGGGCCGAACATTCCGACCTCGGTGTACACGCGGCTGGTCGACGGCGTCAACAAGCACCTGCCGACCTTCCACCGCTACCTGAAGCTGCGCCGGAAGATGATGGGCGTCTCGGAGCTGCACTACTACGATCTCTACGCGCCGCTCGTCGCGTCCGCGGATGTCACATACACCCCAGACGAGGCGGAAAAGCACGTGCTGGCGGCCCTGCAGCCGCTCGGCCCCGACTACACCGGCGTCGTCACCCGCGCCTTCAACGAGCGGTGGATCGATCTGCTGCCCAACGAAGGCAAGCGCTCCGGCGCCTATTCGAACGGCGGCGCCTACGACGTCCACCCGTTCATGCTGCTCAACTACAACGGGAAGTACAACGACGTCAGCACGCTGGCCCACGAGCTCGGGCACACGATGCAGAGCTATTACTCGAACAAGGTGCAGCCGTTCGCCACCGCGTCCTACCCGATCTTCGTCGCCGAGGTCGCGTCGACGTTCAACGAAGCACTGCTGATCGACTACATGCTCAAGAACATCAAGGACGATGCGACGAAGCTGTCGCTGCTGGGCAACTATCTGGAAGGGATCAAGTCAACGGTGTTCCGCCAGACGCAGTTCGCCGAGTTCGAGCTGCGGGCGCACGAGATGGCGGAGAAGGGCGAGCCGATCACCGGCGAGGCGCTCGACAAGCTCTACGCGGAGATGACCAGGAAATACTACGGCCACGACCAGGGCGTGACCGTCGTGGACGACTACGTCGCTCACGAGTGGGCGTTCATCCCCCACTTCTACCGCACCTACTACGTGTTCCAGTACGCCACGTCGTTCACCGCGTCGGCAGCGCTGTCGGAGAAGGTGATGGCCGGGGATCCGGCCGCGACCAAGCGCTTTCTGAGCTTCCTGAGCGCGGGGGGTTCCAAATACCCGATCGACCTGCTCAAGGACGCCGGCGTGGACATGACCACCGACGAGCCGCTCGAGCTCACGATGAAGAAGATGAACCGCGTGATGGACGAGATGGAGAAGCTGCTGGCCGCGAAAAAATGAGCCTCACCGACGCTTGGCGCCCGCTTTCCTGTTGGCGCCGACCTCGGCCAGCAGGGTCTCCCGGACCGCGTTCAGCTCCTGCTCGTGACTGGGGTGGACGCTCGGCGAGTGGAGCTCGAGCCCCTTCAGCGCGCCGAGAATCGCCCCGGCAATCACCAGCCGGGCGAACCACTTTCGATCCGCCGGGACCACGATCCAGGGGGCATCGGGGGTGGTCGTATTGCGGATCGTCGTCTCGTACGCCTTCATGTAAAGGTCCCAGCCCTCCCGGTCCCGGATGTCGCCCAGCGAGAACTTCCAGCGTTTCTCCGGCTCTTCGAGGCGTTTCAAGAACCGGCGCGCCTGCTCCTCCCGCGACACGTGCAGGAAGAACTTCCGAACCAGGTAGCCGCTTCTCACCAGATGACTCTCGAACGCGTTGATGTCGTCGAGTCGCTCGGCCCAAATCCGTTTGGTCACCACCGGCGCCGGTAACCGCTGCGATCGCAACAGATCGGGATGAACACGGACGACCAGCACTTCCTCGTAGTACGACCGGTTGAACACCCCGATCCGTCCCCGTTCGGGCAACCGGACCGCCGTCCTCCACAGGAAGTCGTGGTCGAGCTCCTCGGGGGACGGCGCCTTGAACGAGTGCACCTGCACGCCTTGAGGGTTCACTCCGGAGAAGACGTGCTTGATCGCGCTGTCCTTCCCGGCGGCATCCATGGCCTGGAAGATCAGCAACACGCCCCACTCGTTCTGCGCGTAGAGGGTTTCCTGCTGCGCCGCGATCTGTTCAACGACGTCCCTCAGCAGCGCTTCGGCCTCGTCCTTCGACGCCGAAAGCCCTTTGGTGTCGTCGGTCTTGACCTTGTCGATCCGGAACTTGCGTCCGTCGGTGACGGTACAGCGGTCCGCCAACCGGATCAGGGCGTCGGGTGACAGCTTCCCCTTCGCCTTCATCGCGCCCGCCCTTCAGGCGGGGAAACGGCCAGAACTACGGCAAAACTCAGGGACGCGACAGCCATCGAGCCTCCTTCCGTTCGGGAACCGAGCATATTACGCCCCCCCACTGTTCAGCCACTCCACCCTTCAGTTAAACTGAGCCGGTGCGCCTCTCCCGCCCCCTCGCTTCCGGGCTGCTCCTCGCCGCCATTTTGACGGCAGTGGTGGGCGCCCGCCAACAGCGTCCTCGCGGCGCTGGACTTCGGGGCGACGGCGTTCGAGGGCTACATCGAGCTGCTCCGCCAGCAAGCGCAGATCCCCGGCCTGTCCGGTCTGCTCATCCAGGACGGGATTGTTGTCTGGGAGCGAGGGCTGGGCTACGCCAACCTCGAAGCCCGGATTCCTGCACGTCCCGATACTCCCTACGCCATCGGCGACCTGACCGAGCCCCTCACCGCCGTCCTCGTCCTTCGGTGTGCGGAAGAGCGGCGACTGGGGCTCGACCGTGAGATCACCAACTACGGTGGAGCGGTGCCCAACGACCGCGCCTCAGTTCGGCAGGTCCTGAGTCATACCTCGGCGCCGACCGGTATTTTCAGGTTCGAGCCGGCGCGCTATGCGCAGCTCACGGGCGCGGTCGAGTCCTGCAGCCGGCAGTCGTTCCGGAAGACGATCGCGTTGCAGCTGCTCGATCGGCTGGCCATGTCTGGATCGGTGCCGGGGCGGGACTTCGCGTTCCCGGGCACGGTGCCGCGCGAGCTGTTCGACGAGTCGTACTTCGTGCACTACCGCCGCGTGCTCGAGAACCTGGCCGTGCCCTACCGCGTCGACAAGCGTCTCAACCATGCTTCGAAGACTGATGTGCCGGTGGACGGCATCAACGCCGCGACGGGGCTCGTCTCGACCGTCCGCGACCTGGCGCAGTTCGACCTCGCCCTCGATCGGGGAATCCTGCTGCGCGAGGACACGCTGGCAGCCGCCTGGACCGCCGCATCGAGCGCCGCCGGCGCGCCGCAGCCGTCCGGGCTCGGCTGGTTCGTCCAGAGCTATCGCGGCGCGCAAGTGGTCTGGCAGTATGGCCAGGTCGGCAACGGGTATTCGGGGATGATCGTGAAGATTCCATCACGACGAGTGACGATGATCCTGCTGGCCAACAGCGACGGTCTCGTGAACTCGTTCCAGCTCGAGGCCGGCGACGTCACCCGCTCGCCCTTCGCGTCGGTGCTGCTGCGAATGCTGCTGTGAACCGCGGCGCTCGGACGCGGTGCCGCGTCCTGGTCCTCTCGGCGGCGTTCATCCTTTCGGGTCCGGCTCCGGCGCGCGCTGAGTGGCAGTTCTCCCCGTTCCTCGGCTATACCTTCGGGATCACTACCAATCTGATCGACTTCGACCTGAGCGAAGACAGCGCGGCGACCGACGATCCCCACCTGAACTTCGGCGGGAGTGTCAGGCTGATCGGGGATTCTCCGATCGGGGTCGAGGTGTACTACGTGCACACGCCCGGGGTCTTCGACGCCAAGCCGTTCAGCATCATCCTGCCCCGAGTCGACGAGAGCCGCACCTACGCGGTCATGGGAAACGTGGTGCTCGCCACGCCACGCCACTGGAATCGCTACGGCCTGAGGCCGTCGCTGTCAGGCGGCATCGGTCTGATGCACGCGTCTCTGGACGACCAGGGCCAGGTTTTCCCCTTCACGTTGAACCTGCTGGGCATGAACATCGGCGGCGGGGCGGTGGGGTTTCTCTCCGATCGGATCGGGGTCAGGCTCGACCTGAGGTACTTCCGCTACATCGGCGGGGTGTCGGCCGAGGACCTCGACCTGCCGGTGACCTTCGGAGATTCCGTGCGGCTCCGCTACTGGACGCTCGGGTTCGGCGTCGTCATCAAGAAGTAGGTAGTTGCCAGTTGCCAGTTGCCAGTTGCCAGTTGCCAGTACCAGTACTAGGGGAAGGTCTTACCTGGAAACTGGAAACTGGAAACTGAAGACCGGCCACTACTTCACCCGCGCGCTGAGATGCGCGACCCCGAGCACGCGGTACGAATATTCGTAGTGTCGCTCGATGCGGTGGTAGCGGAACGACACTTCGACCAGCGCACCGGGAGCAAGGGCGAATGTCCGGGTCGCGCCAATCTCGGCGTAGTCTCGGACTCCGCGATACCGCGTGCCGTCGCGGCGCAGCGACTGATAGTTCTGATCCCCTTCGTCCTTCATGTAGTCGTCGCCGCGCCACATGATCAGGTGCGCGCGCCAGGCAAATCCCTCCACCGCCGCGCGTCCGAAGAACGCTCCGCCGTCTCTCGTCCGCGCCGGCTGTTGACGGTCGGGGTTGTAGTGCGACCACAGTCCCAGCAGCTCCAGCGACGGGTCGAGCCGCGCGGCACCGCGCTCGCGCGGCACCGCCGCCGGGTCGAGCGGCGCGTCCGGCCGGCGCGACAACACAATCCCTGACGCCAGCACGAAGCTGTCTCGAACCGGGCCGGCCGCGAACAGCTGTCCGCCCTCATGGACGATGTGGGTCTGGAGCGGGAGGGAGAAGAAGCGGTGCCAGCGCCAATCGAGGCGCGCGCCGGCGTCGAGCCGCTCGCGATGGTCCGGCGTGTTCAGCCGCTGCCACTGCAGCCACAGGTCGTGACTGAGGCGGTTGCCGTTGAACAGCCATTGCAGCCCCGCCTCGTAGGGGCGGTCGAAGGCCAGCGTCTCGCGCTGCACGGGCGGGAGCAGACCGTGGGGGCCGGTTCGATCGGGACCGGCGGGAGTGCCGGCGCGCGGAGTGTCGAGAGTGCCGAACAGGAACCTGGAGCGGGGCCCCCCCACGGTCAGCGTCAGCACCGGCCTCACCAGCTCGAACGACGTCTCGCTGCCGAACCGCAGGTTGCCGAACGCACCAGCCGAGACCGACGCGCGATCGCTGAGATCGAAGCGCGCCTCGGCCCGGGCGGCGGTGCCGAAGATGGTCTCCCCCTCGCGGAACGGATTCCGGAACTCGGTATTGTCGCCGTAGAAGATCACGTCGCCCTGCACCGTGATCGCCTGCTGGGCCCGCGCCGGCGGGGCGCCCAAGACGATCGATCCGATAATCAGCAGTGATGCCCAGCCCAGACGCCGCATGCGCGGTAGATTAGCAGCCCGTGCGTCGATCGCCCTGCTGGCCGCGTGGATCGCGCCGGGGTTCGCGACCGTCTGCGCGGCGCAAGCCCGCTCGGCACCCGCCGTTGCCGTTCCCGACGACCCGCTGGCCAGACGCGGATGGCATCTCGAGCTGACCGGCCACGGCGCGCTGGAGACCTGGAACTACAACGGCAATCACGAAGAAATGGCCGGAGCGTTCGCAGGCATCACCTATGGCATCCGCGACGGACTCGCGCTCAAGATTGCCTCGCCGCTGTACTACGTCTGGCAGCGCGGCACCGATGGATATCTGTTCGGCCTGACCTGGGGCGTGCGCGGACGCCTGCTCAGGAGGCCCCGATGGTCGGCGTTCTGGGAGTTCGAGGTCGGCGTGTCCGAGTCCGATACCTACGTGCCGCCCCGCGGCACGCGGTTCAACTACCTGGCGATCGGCGGAGGGGGCGTCACGATCAGTATCCGTCCTGGCATTCACGCGCTCGGCGGGCTCCGATGGGTGCACGTGTCGAACAACAGCCTGGCCGGGCGAGACCGCAACCCTGACATCGAAGCGATCGGTCCGACCATCGGGGTGTTGTTGGGGTTCTAGCGCCCGATTCGCGCGACAGCTGCCTCTCCGGGTGACTCGCAGCTTTGGGGGGCTTTCAGACGCGGACGGGTCATTCGACGGCCGGTGAATTTACAGGAGGGCCAGGAGGTCAGGAAGAAAACAATAATATTTTCTCCTGGTCCTCCTGGCCCTCCTGTGATCACGAGCGCCGCGAACCGCACGGGCGCCAGTCCAAGCGCCCCGTAGCCGCGGCATTGGGGCGACCGCTAGGTCTTCTCGAGCGTCGGCTGCGGCTTGAAGAACGCCGCGAACAGCAACAGCACCAGCGCGGCCATCGCGGCCGGCACCAGCCAAATCGACGTCCAGTCATGCCGCGCGGGATCACCGCCGAGGCCGGCGTACCTGTCGACGACCCAGCCGCCGATGAACGAGCCCACGAACATGCCGGCGCCATACGTCACCAGGGTGATGAATCCCTGCGCCGCCGCACGGATGTGCCGCGGCGCTTTCTGATCGACGTAAATCTGCCCGCTGACGAAGAAGAAGTCGTAACAAATGCCGTGCACGAGGATGCCGACGTAGAACATCCATACCAGCGGGCCGGCGTCCCCGTACGCGAACAGGCCATAGCGGATGACCCAGGCAAGCATCGCCACCAGCATCAAGCCTTTGATGCCCAGCCGGACGAAGAACCAGGGCATCACCAGCAGGCAGGCGATTTCCGACCACTGGCCGAGCGTCTGCTTGGCGGCGGCGTTGGTGACTCCGACCTCCGTCAGGAACGGGTTGGTGAACGCGTTGTAAAACCGCAGCGGAATGCAGATCAGGAACGACCCGATGACGAAGATCGTGAACGAGCGCTCCTTCATCAGTTGCAGCGCATCGAGCCCAAGCAGGTCGCGGACCGAAACCTTGCGCCCGACCCTGGCCGGCGGCGTATGCGGCAGCGTCAGGGCGAACAGCCCGAGCACCATCGAAGCGATACCGGCGATACGGAACGGCGTCGCCGCGGTCGCAACGCCGAGGTAGCTGACGACATACCCGGCCGCGATCCACCCGAGCGTGCCCCAGGGCCGGACGCGCGGGAATTCGGTGCCGGGAGCGCGCATCTGATGGAACGACAGCGAGTTCGCCAGCGCCAGCGTTGGCATGAAGCACAAGGCATAGGCGACCAGCGCAATGTAGAAGGGGACGAAATCCGTCAGCGTCGAAATGTAGAAAAGGAGCGCGGCGCCCATCAGATGGAGAAATGCGAGAATGCGCTCGGTCGCGAAGAACCGGTCGGCAACCAGTCCGACGAAGAACGGCGAGACCATCGCCGCAAGCGCGGTCGTGCTGTAGGCAGCCCCGCTTTGTTGTCCGGAGAACTTCAGCGTCTGCAGCAGGTAAGTGCCCATCGTCACGTACCAAGCTCCCCAGATGAAGTACTCGAGGAACATCATCACGGAAAGCTTCAGGCGTATCTGGCTCATAAAAGCGGCCGGGGCACGACGCGGCATCGGGGCGCGGCAGGATAGCACGCCGGTGGGGCCTGGACACCTTGCCGAACGAACGCGTCGGGATGTTGATGTAGGATGACGTCGCCCAGCACCAAGGATCAGAGAGGACAACTCATGAATTTTCTGAAGACGCGTCTTGCGATCATGATGTTCATCCAGTACGTCATCTGGGGGGCGTGGTACGTCACCATCACGACGTATCTGACGCAGACGCTGCACTTCACCGGGACCCAGGCCGGCCTGATTTTCTCGACCGTGTCACTCGCCTCGCTGGTCTCGCCCTTTTTCGTCGGCCTCGTCGCCGACCGGTTCTTTGCGACCGAGCGGGTGATGGCGTTCCTTTACCTCGTCTCGGCCGCGTTGCTGTTCATGGTCACCAAGGTGACGACGTTCTCGGGCGTCTTCTGGGTGATGCTGATTTTCTGCCTCGCCTACTTCCCGACTGTCGGGCTCACCAACTCGATCACGATGCAGAGCGTCAAGGACCCGGGCCGGGACTTCCCGCCGATTCGCGTCCTCGGCACGCTCGGCTTCATCGTCGCGGTCAGTTTCGTCAGCCTGAACAAGCTCGAGGCCAACAGCGGCCAGTTCCTGGTCGCGGCCGCCGCCGCTGTCGTCATGGCGATCTACAGCATCACCTCGCTTCCGCACACACCGCCCCCCGCACGCGGTCAGAAAGTGACCTGGCAGCGCGCGATCGGGCTCGACACGCTGAGCATGATGAAGCAGACCAACTTCATGATCTTCATCATCGCGTCGATTTTCGCCTGCATCCCGCTCACCTTCTACTATTCGTTCGCGAACGCCTATCTGAACGACCTGCGCGTGCCGAACGCGGGATTCATCATGACGCTCGGCCAGTGGGCAGAGGTCGTGATGCTGCTGGCGATGCCCATGCTCTTCAGGTTCGTCAGCATCCGCGGCGTGCTGCTGCTCGGCCTGGCGTCGTGGACGCTCCGCTATCTGCTGCTCGCCTACGGCAACGCCGACGCCGGCATCTGGATGTTCTACTTTGCCATCCTGCTGCACGGGAACTGTTACGACTTCTTCTTCGTGGCCGGCCAGCTTTACACCGACCAGGAAGCGCCCGCTCATTTGCGAAGCAGCGCCCAGGGCTTCATCGCGTTCGTGACCTACGGCGTCGGCATGTATATGGGCTCGATCCTCTCCGGCGTGGCGCGCGATTACTTCCCGACCTGGCAGTCGTTCTGGCTGAGCTCCGCGATCATGTCGGCGGCGATCATGTTCCTCGTGCTGTTCTTCTTCCGTTCGCGCACGATGATCCGTGCAAAAGACAAAGGCCTGCCGGGGGCGGAACCTGCCACGGTGCCGGGGGCTTGACGCGGCGTTCGGCAGAGGATGAGAACGCCGCTGTCAAGGGAGAAGGCAAAGGGAGAAGGGAGAACTCAGTCTCCACTAGGCTACTGGCGGAAGGTCAGATTGAGGCGGCCCTCGAACCCTAGATCGCCAGGCCCTGTGCCTGGCAGGATTCGCGTCACTCCGTGATACCGGAGCCGCGACTCGCCGCCGAACACGAAGACGTCTCCAGATTCGAGCAGGATCGTCGCCGACGGGATCCTTGCGCTTCAAGCCGCCGAACAGGAATCGTGCGCTGTCGCCGATGGACCACGACACCACCGGCGCACCCGACGCGATCGACTCGGCACTCTCGTCCTTGTCCTGGTGCAGGCCCATCCTGCTCTCCGGGCCGTACCAATTGACGATGGCGAGGTCGGGGGAGAAGAGGAAGCCGGCCTCGCGAGCGGCCCGTGCGGCGTGATCGGCGAGCTCGGGAGGAAGGGCGGGCGCGGGCCGCGCGTCGATGTCCGTGCGGACGTCCTCGTAGGTATAGGTCCGCGCGTTCCAGTGCCGGCCCAGGCACAGCATCCGCACGCTCATCGGATGGCCGCCCCGGACGATCGGGGTGTAGAACCCCGCCTCGCGGCGGCCCAGCTCGAAGCACCGCGCTGCGATGCCGGCCTGCTCGGCGCCGGTGAGGTATCGCCGCAACAGCCAGGCGCCGGGCGCTACCTCGGTGCGATCCGCGTCCAGGCCGCGCAGGAGTGGGGAATCGGGCACTCTGTTATTATCCGGCCCTCATGGCGCCATTGCACTTTCTGGTTCGTCCGCTAGCCACCGCGTTGCTGCTCCTGTCTTTCGCGGCGGGCACCGGCGGCGCCGCCGAGGGGCAGCGGCCCGGCGCGGCCGCGACGGCGCTCAACGCCGAGCTCGACAAACTGGTGACGGCGATCGAGCCGGAGATGCTCTCGTGGCGTCGCTATCTCCATCAGCGTCCGGAGCTCTCCAATCGCGAAGTCGAGACCGCGAAATACATCGTCGAACGGCTCAAGAGCTTCGGACTGGAGCCGCGAACCGGGGTCGGGAAGAACGGCGTGGTGGCGCTGCTCAAAGGGGGCCTGCCGGGTCCGGTCATCGGCCTTCGCGCCGACATGGACGGGTTGCCGGTCCGGGAAGAAGTGGACGTGCCGTTCGCGAGCAAGGCGACCTCGCAGTACGAGGGGCAGCCGGTTGGCGTCATGCACGCGTGCGGACACGACACCCACATGGCGATCCTTCTCGCCACGGCGCGGGTGTTGACCCAGGCCCGCGACCGCCTCCCCGGAACCGTCAAGTTCATCTTCCAGCCGGCGGAAGAAGGCGCGCCGCTCGCCGAGCGGCCGGCCGGCGCGGCCTTGATGGTGAAGGAAGGCGTGATGACCGATCCGAAGATCGAGGCCATCTTCGGCCTTCACGTCTTCGCGAACGTTCCGAGCGGCCATATCACGTATCGGAGCGGATCGTTCATGGCGGCGTCAGACACCTTGGAAATCATCGTCAAGGGACGTCAGGCGCATGGATCGAGTCCCTGGCGCGGCGTCGATCCGGTGCTGACCGGGTCGCAGATCGTCACGGCGCTGCAGCAGATCGTGAGCCGGAACGTCGACATCACCCGCCTGCCCGCGGTGGTGTCGATCGGCCAGTTCCAGTCCGGCGTCCGCTTCAACATCATCCCCGACACCGCGAGGCTGGTCGGCACGATTCGGACCTTCGACGACGAGGTCCAGGCGGACATTCACGCGCGGATCAAACGCATCGCGGAGGGCGTCGCCTCGGGCGCGGGGGCCACCGTCGAGGTGACGATCGCGAAGAACACGCCGGTGACCTCGAACAACCCGGCGCTGACGACGCGGATGCTGCCGACGCTGGAGCGCGTGGCGCCCGGCAAGGTGCGCGAATCCGAGCTGATCACCGGAGCCGAGGATTTCGCGTTCTATCAGCGCGAAGCGCCCGGACTCTTCTTCTTCCTCGGGATCACGCCCGCGGCGGAAGTCGGACGGGCACCCTCGAATCACTCGCCGTTCTTCAACGTCGACGAGAGCGCGCTCGTGACCGGCGTGCGTGCGCTCACCCAGCTCGCCGCCGACTATCTGCAAGCACCCGCTGCTCGCTGACGGGGTGATCGCCATCGGCGTCGCAGAAACTGCTCAGCGGCCGCCCGCTGAGCGTTGCAGCTTTTTCGATCTCTCGGGCTGCGCCGCTCACGAACGAGCCTGTTTCCGAATGTTTTCTCGCCATAGACGCCTGGCCGCCCGGTTGCTCTCACCGGCGCATGCGCAACCAGTTCCGCGCGCTCGCGCGCGATACGACGTTCATCCCGTTCGTCTACGACTACTGCGACATGTGGTGCGAGCGCTGCCCATTGACCGCTCGATGCCTGCTGTTCGCCGCCGAGCCGCTAAGACCCTCTGGCACCTCCGCCGGCGACGAGCGCTTGCGTCACCGGACCGCCCTCGCTCTCTCCACCGCGGTGATCGAGGCCAGCAGCCCCGAGCAACAGCCGGTTGCCAGGCTCGATCTCGCGCTGTGCGACGTAGTCAACGGCGCCGAAAGAGCCGGCGATCGGCCATCCGCTGGAATTTCTTGGGCGCCAGTACGGGCTTCGCGTCGACGCCTTCCTTGCCTCCCTCGCACCGGTGCTCGATGATTGCGGGCAGCCGGACGCACCGCTCCAGCTGATCGCCCGGTATCACTGGCTGATCCCGGCGAAAATCTATCGTGCGCTGGTCAGCCACTACCAGGCGGCGCAGGCGTTCCCGAGCTCATGGCCGACGCTCTGGGCACGGCCAAGATTGCCCTGATCCTCATCGATCGCTCGCTGTCGGAATGGCGCTCGATCGCCGCACGAGACGATGATGCACGGATTGATGGGTTGATGGAGCTGCTGCAGGCGCTGAGGACGGCGGTGGAGATACGCTTTCCGGACGCGCGGGCGTTCGTCCGGCCGGGGCTCGACGACGGATCCGGGGCGGCCGTCCCGACAGGCCGATCATGAAACCGGCGCGTTCGCTTCGCTCAGCGGCTTCGTTCGAGCGGTTCGTCCTGGACCAGTTCTCCGACCTTGGCGAGGTGTCGTCGCGGAAGATGTTCGGCGGAGTCGGACTGTACGCCGATGGCGTGTTCTTCGGCATCATCGCGCGTGATGCGCTCTATCTGAAAGTCGACGCGCACACGCGCGGCGCATACGAGCGGGCGGGCATGCTCCCGTTCACGCCGTTTCCAGGCCGGCCACCCTCCAAGGGGTATTACGGGGTCCCCGTGGAGGTGTTGGAGAGCGGGATGGAGTTGACGCGCTGGGCGCGGGACGCCGTCAAGGTCGCGGTGCGGGCGCGAGCCGGGCGGCGAGGGGGCGCGGCTTGATGGGCGGGGCCGTAAAAGAAAAGGCCCGACGCTTTCGCATCGGGCCTTCGAGGATTTAATCCCGGCAGTGACCTACTCTCCCACACACTTTCGCATGCAGTACCATCGGCGGTAGAGGGCTTAACTTCCGTGTTCGGAATGGGAACGGGTGTGACCCCTCTCCTATGACCACCGGAAAGGCGGTCGAGACGCTGTGGCGTCCCGAATCTTGGTTGCCTGGGGTTTCCGCCTTCGCTCCTTTCGGGGCTTCGCGCGACAGGCCGCGCGGGCTTGTCTCGCCGTAGCCGCGAAGCGAGCGAAGTCGGAATCGTCCCAGACTATCTGTAAAGAACTGGATGCGCTTCCGTCTGTCACGGCGGAAGGTCCACAGCTGAATATCCTGCAAACGGTAGTTTCTTCGTTCCACGTGTTCCGCCGAAGCGGCCACACGCATGTGTCGCCGCGCCGACGCTCGCGAAGCGAGCGACGGCGGGCGGGCATGCAAATAAGTAAATGGTCAAGCCTCACGGCTGATTAGTATCGGTTAGCTTCACACATCGCTGTGCTTCCACACCCGACCTATCACCTGGTCATCTTCCAGGAGCCTTCAGAGGCCTTACGGCCTGGGAAATCTCATCTTGTGGAGGGTTTCACGCTTAGATGCCTTCAGCGTTTCTCCCGTCCGCACGTAGCTACCGAGCGCTGCCGTTGGCACGACAACTCGTACACTAGAGGTGCGTCCATCCCGGTCCTCTCGTACTAAGGACAGCCCCACTCAAATTTCCTCCGCCCATGACAGATAGAGACCGAACTGTCTCGCGACGTTCTAAACCCAGCTCACGTACCGCTTTAACCGGCGAACAGCCGGACCCTTGGAACCTGCTACAGCTCCAGGATGCGATGAGCCGACATCGAGGTGCCAAACCCTAGCGTCGATGTGAACTCTTGGCTAGGATCAGCCTGTTATCCCCGGCGTACCTTTTATCCGTTGAGCGATGGCCCTTCCATGCGGAACCACCGGATCACTAAAGCCTGGTTTCCCACCTGCTCGTCTTGTAGGACTCGCAGTCAAGCTCGCTTCTGCTTTTGCACTCTACGGCTGATTTCCAAACAGCCTGAGCGAACCTTCGCGCGCCTCCGTTACAGTTTAGGAGGCGACCGCCC
>CAVQXJ010000006.1:0-121270 GCA_963717745.1 uncultured Acidobacteriota bacterium | reverse complement strand
TTCGCGACCATTTGCAGAGGCGGACGGACGGGGCCCAGCGCGCCCGACGCGCGCGCCCGGCTGGGACTCGCGCGTACGCTCACGGACGGCGCGCGCCGGTGTCAAGGAAGTTCACGAGGAGCCGGGTTTGAGAGGAACCACCGGAAGGTTCGAGAGTCACCCGTCCCGGCCAGGTTCACCTGTCGGTCGTCTGAAACCCCAGACCGCCTCGAACGGCGGCGGGAGGTTATCTGGGACGGATTCGACGAGCGCATCTGGTGACGGTCGGTCTGATGATTGCGGCCGTGGTGACGATTGACGCTCAGCAGGCTGCCCCGCAGAGCTCCGTTCCGAATCCGGACGAGACGAACCCGCAGCCGCCGCCCCTGTCGGTGACGTCAAGGACATCACCGCCGAAGCCGAGTTCCTGGATCTCTCGAAGGACTCTTCGTTCTCCCCCGGATGGCGGCTGCTCGGGAGCGGCCGCGAATTGCGCTCGCCAGACGGGCAGCCGCGGGAGATGTGGCGGATGCACACCGCGGTCAGCTTCGCCACCGCCGACGGCCTGCGATTCACCGCGGGTCTCCACGGCAGACGAGGCGTGTCGATGCCCCTCGCCTCCGAACAGGGACTGGGTGACGGCCCCGCTATCGCCGACCAGTTCGCGGCCACCATGCGGCCGCAGGTGAACACCACTTGTCTGGGACACGCAGCTCCGCATCGAGCAGTACCTCAAACGCACCGGCAAGATCCGGATCCGCGCGGTCGGCGAGGTCCTCAATTTCCTGGATGTCAATCCCAAATCATCGGGCGCGGCGGTACTCGGTCTGGCGCCGCGCACCGTCAGAGGCGGTCTGATATTCGACTTCGAGCGCCGACGTCGACAGCATCGCGGCGCCCGACCGCGATAGCACACCAGGAGCTCTTGTCTCGATTCTTCGCTGCGGACCCCGACGCGCTCACGGGCTTCTCATGACCTCCCGAATTTGCGGGCGCTCAGAGCTGCCGCTCCAGCCCTCAACGCGGAAGGAAGAAGCCAGTGGTGTGACACGCGAACCGAACGGGCCGGCCGCTCGTCCAAACTCGCATGGTGATCTTCAGATCGTCGCGCTGCGATACGACGGTGCGCCACACCCGATTCCTACCCGCACACGGCGCGCACCGTCCCTTGTTCAGTACAGCGCGATCACAAATGGCTACGCTCGATCAACGCGGCAGTGCGGCCCAGGGCAGGCGAATGCCCTATCCGCACGTTGAACTGAGCCGATTGTCGAACGTTCGCGCAGTTGAGGTAGCGAGTCGTCGCCTCGGGATTCTGGAAGGCGGGCAGGGGCCTTGCAGGGGCGCGCGTACCTGTCTGACGTGAAAGTAGGTGTGAAATGAAGCTCATGAGTGCGAGATGGTCGTGGCTCATCTTGCTTGTCGTGGGCCTGGCGGCCGCGACGAGTGCGGTCAACGGATACGAAGGTCGCTGGAAGATCGCTGACGATGGCAGCTGTTACTGGGATTCAACCGATTCCGGTGACGATCAGTGCGATGGGCCGGGTCCGACGCTCGGACGCTGGAAGCTGACGCCTGATGGCGGCTGTGTCTGGGATGCGGACGATTCGGGACCCCACCAGTGCTCGCCCCCCGAAACGGCCACCGCGACTGGACCGGCCACGGATACGCCCGACGACGTCCTCGGATCGCGGCCCTCCCCGACGGTCGTCACATCCGCCGGATCGGAGCGTCAAGGTCTGGCGCCTCCGGCTCCGAGTTCGACACCCGGTTCTAGAGGCCGATGAACACCGAGACCTGCGCGGTTGCCGCCACGCTTACCGGGCCTGAGGCAGGAGACTCCTTGGTTTCGACTCCAGGCCCCGTCGAATGCCAGCTACATCCTTGCCCGGTGCGGCGTTCCTGCCCGGCGTCAGACTTCCACGACCGCGCCTCAGCCTACGACGTGCGGCTTCATCATCCTCCGTAGGGCGGGGCTTCAGCCCGCCGCCAAAATACCGGGCGATCGACGTCCTAGCCTGCGTGGCAATCGTCACGCTAGCGCTGGCCGTTCTCGTTGCTTGCCAGTCTCCAGCGCTTCCCACGCCGCAGCCGCCGCCCGGCGCCGACTTGCCGGTCTCGCTCGAACGGATCCGGGCCGCCGTGGACCAGCCTGACGTGCACGCCCTCGTGATCAACGTGCCCCTGCAGCTGGACGTGCCGCGGTTCGAGACCAGTGTGGAAGTCCGCAGCTACATGCTCTCGTTCGAGGAGCAACTTCGGAAGGATCTCGAGCCGACGCCGCTCCTGCGGCAATCGCGGGACTGGGCGTCGAGGTGTTGCGGCATCGATTTGAATCTGCTGCTCGAGCCGATCGACCGGGCGTTGCAGGAGCGGAAGCGGCGCAAGATCCGGGAGCAGATCGCCCGGGAGCTCGAGGAGCTGAAGGCGGCGCGCGAGAAGTGACCCCGCGCATGGCGGCCAACATCAGCGCGCCGGCAGCCATCAGGAGGCGCGCGGATCGCAGAGCCGTCCGAAGGTCCACCCTTTCGGCTTCAGCGCCTGAACCAGCAGCCTCGTGGCCTCGACGGTGTACTGCCGGTCCGGGCGCGGGTTGACGTGGTGACCGTCGTGCATCACGACGATGTCGCCCGGCGACACTCGACGGGCCAGACGGTCCGCGAGGGAGCGTGCCTCACGCGGTCGATACCAATTGAAGTCCCAGAGCCCCCAGCTCCATCCCACGAGCGTGTGATCGATTTTTCGCAGCCCCCGGTACATCGTGCTGCTGCGCCAGCCAGCGTGTGGCCGGAACAACCGGCAGGGTCGCGTGCCGGCCAGCGCTTCGATGCGATCCGCATTGCGGGTCAGGATGGCCGCGAGTCCGCCAGGCGACTTGATCATCAGCGCCCGGGTGTCCGAGTGCAGCGCCACCGCATGGCCTTCGTCGAACATGCGCCGGACGATCGGCGCGGTGTCGCTGGTGAGATGCGCGTCGATCAGGAAGAACGTGGCGGCGGCCCCGGTGTCACGCAACGCGTCCAGGAGCTGCGGCGTGGCCGTGGGGTTCGGCCCGTCGTCGAAGGTCAGGTAGACCGTGGGGGCGCCAGCGGCGTGTGGCACTCGCCACATCGATCGCGACGGCGCAAACCGCTCGAGCAGGAACGGAAATGGCGCCGTGTGTGCCAGGAACAGTGCGCCCAAGCCCGCGATCAGCCACCACACCATCGACCTGAAGTTTAGCCCGAGGCGGCTCACGTGAAAGAATGCGTCGATGGGCCTCGGCAGCGATGTGTTCAAGTGGCTCGGCATCGATCAACCGCCGGACGAACCGGAGGTCCTCGACACCGTCGCGTCGGCGCTTGCGCACCTCGACGAACGGCGGGCGCGGTATCTCTCGACCTTCGTGTACTTGCTCGGCCGCGTCGCGCTCGCGGATCACGCGGTCACCGACGCCGAGCGCGAGTCTGATGCTGCGGCTGGTCGCGCAGGAGGGATCGCTCACGGCGGAAGAGGCTTCCGCGGTCGTCAGCCTGGCGGTCGACGAGTTCCGCCGTCTCGGCGGGACGCACAACCTGATCGTGGCGCGTGAATTCGCGGCGCTCACAACGGTCGAGGAACGGCTCGCGCTGCTGCGGTGTCTGTTCGCGGTTTCCGCGGCCGATCAGTCGGTGGCCGTCCGCGAGGACAACGAGATCCGGCAGATCAGCCGCGAGCTGAAGATCGAGCACGCGGATTTCATCAGTGCGCGGGCCGAGGTGCGGAACCACCTGGCCGTGCTCAACCGCGCAGTCTTGACCCCTCTCCGCGGCGGTTCATTCGACAGAGGTGACGACCGGGCCTCCTGCGGCCCGAGAGCCGCGATCACTGACAGACGCTCGAACTGCGAATCCCGGACACTGGCGGAAGTGGCTCGACGCGCTCGAATCCGAGGCGCTCGTGGAATTGGATGGACGCGGCATTCTGCGCATCCACGCCGGCGATCAGCACGTGTTTGTGCTGCCGCCGGGCGGCGGCGATGATCTCGTGCATCAGCGCGGTGCCGACGCCCGCACCGCGCCGGTCGGCGCGCACGTGGACCGAGTGCTCGACCGTGAAGCGATAGCCGGGCCACGCCCGGAACGGGCCGAACGATGCGAACCCGACGACCTCTGCCCCTTCCACGGCGACGAAGACGTCGAACCCTTGCGCCCTCCGCTCCGCCCACCAGGTGCGACGGTCTTCGAGTGACGCCGGCGTCTCGGTGTACACCGCGGTGGACGAGGCGATCACGTCGTTGTAGATCGCGAGGATTCCGGCGAGGTCGCCTTCTTCAGCGTGGCGGATCAACCGCTCGGTAGGCGCCATGGCCTTCATACAACCTTCCATCCCGCGAAATCCTTGACGGATGCGCACGCCGGCGTGCCATCGCGGCCGGTGCCGGGAACTCGCGCCTCGAGGACCGCGCCGCCCGCGGCCGATGCGCGACGAATCATGCCCGGAGTCATGCCGGTCAACGGAACCTTCAGCCGGCGGCTCCAGGGCGTGTCAGTCTGACCCGCGATCGTCCCGATGTCGATGTAGACGAACCGCCCGCCAGCCGGCCCTTGGATGAACGGGCCCCGCAGGTCGGACGCCGATCCGGCGCGTACTTCGGCGGTGAACTCGAACTGCAGATCGCGGCCGCTTGATCGCTGGGTCTGGACTGTTTCGAACGCCGAGCCGTGGCCCTTCTGCAGGCCGTAGTCCACACCGGCGGGTGGCGTCTCGAGCACAATCCGGCATCTCACCGCGTCCATCCGCTCTCGCTTGACTGCGCTCCGCTCAGACGGCATGTGCGGCGATCCGTTCCGCGAGCGCGGCGATCGTATGTGACGGGTTGCGGCCGATCGCCACCGGCACGATCGCGCCGTCCACGACGAAGAGATTGGGATAGCCGAACACCTGACCGAGGTGATTGACGACGCCGGACTGCGGCGTCGCGGCCATGCGGCAGCCGCCCAGCGGGTGAATCGTCAGCAGGCTCCTGAACAGGCGCCAGCCCAGATCGGAGCCGGGGCGGCCGCCGGTGGCTTCGCTCATGCGACGGTGCATCGCCAGCGTCGCGTCGATCACGCCGCGCGAGCCTTCCGCGTTCCATTCGAGATCGAGTGAGCGGCGGAATGGCGGCAGCCAGCTGCGATCGAGGCGCAGCTCGCCATCGGCCGCATCGACGCCGGCGCCCAGCCACAACATCGCGCCACTGAGGGCATCTTTCGGGCCCGGACGCTGCTCGAGATACTCCCGCAGCGAGCGGGCGAGGCCGCCGCCGGCCCCGTCGCCGATCGACGCCCGCAACGCGCTGAGGAGCAGGTTCGGATATCCATCGTCCTCAACGACGAACCGCTGCCCGGTCGTAGCGCCGTCCATGAAGTCGATCGTCGAGGTGATCGTCGGACCGACCGACTGGCGGACGCGCTCAGGCGGGTAGAACGCCATCGAGAGGACGTTGGCATTGGGCGACCATCCGCGGCCGAGCGTTCGCGAGAGGTTCGGCAGCGTGCGGTGCTCGTCGCGCGCCCGCAGCAGCAGCTCCGTGGAGCCGAGACTGCCCGCGGCCAGGAACACCCGGTCAGCCGTCACCTCGCCTCGAACGAGCGCGTTCTGGACGATGCGGTCGAACTCGACGCGGTAGCCGCCGCCGCGCGGCTCGATGCGACGCACCACGTGCAGCGGCCGCACCACGCAGCCGTGCTTTTCGGCGACCGGGAGATATGTCAGATCGAGGCCGTTCTTGGCGCGCACCTCGCATCCGATGTCGCAGTGGCCGAGATGGATGCAGGTGCCCTGCTGCTGCCCCTGCGCATTGACGAAGGATTTGGAGTGCCGCCGGTCGAAGGGATCGTCGAGGCCGTAGTGCCACTCATCCGAGAACGACACCGCGAGGGGAGCCTTGGCGAATCGCTCCAGGTGCCCCAGCTTCTCCGCCGCTTCGCGCGTCAGCTTCAGCCGCTCGGTGAGCTGGCCGTCCGGCAGCGTCTGCAGGTTCATGACCCGCGCGACACGGTCGTAGTGGGGCTTCAGAGCGGCGTAGGTGATCTCCGGCGGCCATCCGCGCTCGAAGCAGGACGGCGGCGCCTCCAACGCCACGCTGCTGTAGGTCAGGGATCCACCGCCGACGCCGGCCGCCTGCGCGACGATCATCTTCCTGAAGAACCGCAGGTCGAGCCATCCGTGCTGCTTCTCGGGCCGGCGGCTGTCGTAGGTCCAGGGATCGCCGGGCTTGCGCGGGTACTCGGCGGTCGTCCAGCGCCTGCCGCGCTCGAGGACGAGCACCTTCAGACCTTTCTCTGCGAGGCGGCAGGCGGTGATGCTTCCGCCGAAGCCGCTGCCTACCACGATGGCGTCGAACTTCTCGCTCATGCGGGGATCTCCGGTCGTGCCGTTTCGGGTGCGCCGCAGCCGCGCGGATCGGGCGGACAGGATACAACGACCCGCCTTCGCGCTCCGCGCTACGGCGGGCAAGGCGGGCCGCGGGCTCGGGGGTTCGCGGGTTCGGAGCCGCAGGTACTCAGGGCAACAGGCACAAATCCAAGCACGTGTTGCCTCTGAGTACGTCGGGCTTTCCGAACCCGCGAACCGCGAACCGCGAGCCGCGGCCGTCCTGATTACGATGAACTGTGGTTGAATAACGCGCCGCCTGAGCGCCCACATTCCGGGACCGCGGGGCGCACGTGCGAAGGAGTGCCATGACACCGAAACAACGCCGCGCGAAGGCCGAATCGGCCGCCGCGCCTGTCCCCGCCGGGAACCTCGTGGATCCGCACCGCCTCGCCGAAGCGACGGACGCGGAGCTCGCCGACGTCTTCCGCAGGGTGACCACGCTGCCGCTGGACCAGTTCGTGAACGAGGGCGGCCACAAGTGGACCTGGCCGCGGGCACCATCTTCAACGACGAGCACTGGAAGGGCTGGGTGGGCAAAGGGCTGCCGCTCCGGGACATCTTCGCGCGGCTTGCCACCGGCTATGGCAAGCGGTTCTGGAAACAGGGAAACCGCTACCTGGGCGAGACCCTGTACCTGGACGGCCGCATTCTGGTCAAGCATGCGCTGGAGGAATTCACGCTCGATCGGCCGGTGAACGATCTCGATCCCGGGAAGTACATCCTGCTGAGGTACACCGACCCGATCTTCCAGAACCTGTTCTACGACGTCATGAGGGCAGCCGACGACGGGGTGATCGTCTACGGCGGGTACACAGGACGGTTTCCGAACGGCAAACGCGGTCTGACGGGACTCTTGATGCGACGCTACTCGTTCGCCGAGCTCGGCGAGCGCGATCACGAGCAACTCGTCCGCAAGGGCAAGCGGCCGGCGAAGGACGCGCTGACCGGCGTGTGGCGGGTCGGCGTGGTGACCACGTCCAATCACGCGACGCCGGTCGCCCAGATTTCATTCGTGCAGAAGACCGGCGGCAAGGTCGGCACGCAGTGCGAGCCCGTGGCTCACCCCGAGGTCATGGTGCCGGCGTTCGTCATCGAGCACTTCTCCGCCGACGACAGCACCAAGCTCGAGCGCGAGCTGCGCCAGGTCGACGATCAGACGATGGTGGGCACGTGGAATCCGGAGATCAGCGCGCTGTATGCGAAATTCGTGTCGGCGACGCCGGGGCTGTTCCGGCGGGACGCGGACAAGGCCAGCAACCGCTACACGATGCGGTACATGCTGACGCGGGAGGGGTAGCGGGAACAGGGCGGGAAACCATGTAAATTTGCCGTCCAGCTGCCATACAAAGGCCGGGCGGTTGCGCGGAATTGCCCAGGAAAACCGCCAGGCTGCATATGGCAGAGGCGATGCGGTGACCCCTGCGGGATGCGAACCGAGGGGCGGGACGACACCGGGGCGGGAGACGAGCACCGCGAATGCGTCATGTGGTGCGAACAGGAGCGCCGCTGCGAGCTCTGGATCGTCAACGGGAACAGCTGTCTCCGCCTCTTCGAGGGGGAGACGCTGATGACCGAGGAGCCGCTGCTCCAAGGGGCCTTGTGGGCGCAGGCGCTCGCGCTCCGAACCTGGAGACCCGGCCGGCGCCAACGGCATCAATTCGGATTCCGTGAAAGGCCCTGACGGGGCGGGCCGGCTGGAAAGACGAGGGGCGCGCGCGCGCACGGTATAATTCCCGCTCCGCCGATGGCCGAGATCCCCACTGTCATTGGGCGGTACCTGATTGCGCGTGAGCTCGCGCATGGGGGGATGGGATCCCTCTATCTCGCGCGGGACCCCGCCATCGACCGCCTCGTCGCGATCAAACTGCTCCGCGAGGGCTTCGAGGACGAGTCCGTGCGGGAGCGCTTCGCGCGCGAAGTCCGCGCCACCGGCAGGCTCCACCACCCCAACATCGTCACCATCTTCGACACCGGTGAACACGGCAACCGGCCGTTCATCGCGATGGAGTACATCGCGGGAGAGACGCTGGCCTCCGTGATCCACCGGCGCGCGCCCGTGTCGATCCTCGAAAAGCTCACCATCCTCGAGGAAGTGTGCGATGCGCTGGGCTGCGCCCACGAGGCGGGCATCATCCATCGTGACATCAAGCCGGCGAACGTCATGATCGAAGACGCCACCGGCGCGGTGAAGATCCTCGACTTCGGCATCGCCCACGCCGGGGAGACGGGCCTGACCAACGCCGGCGAGATGGTCGGGACGCTGAACTACATGGCGCCCGAACAGATCTCCGGTCCCATGGTGGACCAACGCACCGACATCTATGCGGTCGGGGTGCTCGCTTACGAGCTGCTGTCGTACCAGCGCGCGTTCGCCGGGACCATGCAGGAGGGGGTGCTCATCCGGCTGCTCCACGGGGCGCCGCCAGCCATCGAATCGGTCGTGCAGGACATCGATCCGCAGCTGTCGGACATCGTCAAACGGGCGATGGCCAAGCAGCCGGCGGATCGGTACGCCGACATGGAACAGCTGCGGCAGGAGCTCGGGGCCGTGCGGACACGGCTGATCGACTCCGACCCCGGCATCGTCGAGCCCCTCGGTGTCGCGGTCGATGCCGACGCCGAAACGGTTGCCGGCCAGGACGTGCCGACCCCGTCGAGGGCGCGTACCCGCCGCAGTACCAGCACGGGACGGCGGCCGGTTTCTGGGTATCGGCAGTCGCGCGTCCACGCCTGGTGCGGCCGGTCCCCTCGACTCCGGTACGGCATCGGCGGGTTGTGGCGGCGTCAGTGGGGGCGGTCGGCGTGCTGCTGGCGGCCATCTCCCTTCTCTACTGGCAGCAGACACGATCCACGGTCTCGATCGAACCGCCGCGGCCGGCGGTCGAAGCGGCGTCGCCTGCGCCGCAACCGCAACCCTCGCAAGCCGTGAGCGCCCCCGAGCCGCCTGCCTCGAGCAGCGTCGAGGGGCCTCGCGCAAACAGGCAGCAGCTCGTGACCCTTCGCGCCACCGCCCGTCGTCAACGGATAGCCGGACGACCACAGGACGCCCTCGACACCATCAGCGCGGGACTCGTGCTCGATGCGTCCGACGCGGAGCTGCGCGCGCTGCTTGACGATCTCGCCCGTGCGGCGCGACAGTCCGTGACCGCGTCCCGGGCCGCGACCGCGAAGATCGGTGTCACCGAAGCGTCGTCTGCTGACGTCCGGGATGCGCGCGCGCGCGAGCGCGAAGCCGACGCCCTCGAACGATCGGGCAATCAGGTTGCGGCGATCCGCGCCTTGTGGATGGCCGCGGAACTGTATGACCGTACGGCCAAGGCCGCGTCGACCAGGAGCGTGCCTCCCGCTCCCGCCGCCGCGGCTCCGCAGGCCGGCGTGACGGGCCCGCCGCAACCGGCGCGCGTGCACTCACCGGCTGTCGTTCCCCTCGCCCCTGGGATGCTGCCGCCGGCGACGGACCTGCCCCTTCCCGGTCCGCCCCCGCAAGTGGCAAAACCCGCCGCGCCGGTAGTCGATCCACGTGGCGCCGACGTGGCGGCCATCCGGGAGCTGCTCCGTCACTACGCAGAGGCATATGCCGCGCGCGACGTCAACGCCGTGGCCAAGGTCATGCCGAAGCTCACGCCGCAACAGCTCCGCGTGCTCGAGCGCGACTTTTCAAACTTTCGCAGCTACCGCGTAGAGATTGCCGACGAGCGGATCGCCGTCGATGGGTCCACGGCGACGGTGACGTGCCGCGTCGGGAGGTCGTTCGTCAGTCGCACGGGTTCGGACGGCGGGAACACGGTGCCGACCGTGTTCCACTTGCGCAAGGTTGGGGGCGCATGGGTGATCGAGTCGCAGCAGTCGCGGTGAGCCCTGCGTCATACGCAGGATCGAATTGGTGATTCGCGCTCAGAACGAGTAATCCACGCTGATCGCCGGCGTCACCCGGTCGCGCAGGCCCGCACTGGTCAGAGGAAACAGGAGATTCGCCGACACGAGCAGCGATCGCACGGGATTGAATCGCGCCCCGAAGTTCCCCAGCAGAAGATTGAGATTTCCTGGCCGGAACTGAAGCTCCTGTCGCACGACGCGGACCGGCGGTCGCGTGGGTGTACCGCCCGTCCCGCCGCCACCTCCTCCGCCGCCACCACCTCCGCCTCCGCCGACGCTTCCGGTGCCGGTCGGCACGAACTCGAAGATCCGATCGGCCTCTTCGAATCGTCCGGCGTCGAGAATCGTTCGACCGAGCAGATCGGCGAGCAGTGTCAGGCGAGGAGACACCGCAACGTCGACACCGCCGGCATACGACCATTCATCTTTCAGCGACACCCCCGGCAGCCCGCCGCCGGTCGACGCCGTGTAGCCGGCGTTCACGTGCGGCGACCACTTGCCCATCGTCATGGACGCGATGGCGAACAGCCTGGCCTGAAGGCCGCCGGTGCCGAGCAGGTTGCTCTCGTCACCGGTGGGCGTCCGCACGTCCAGCGCCGCTGCGAGCCCGCCTCCCCCGGCTCGGAGCAGGTTGTATTTCGCGCGAATGACGATGTCGCCGAGCCCGGTGGCAGTGCCACTCGATCCGAATGTGCGCTCGTCGGGATTGTCGCCGTCGAACAGGTGGACGTCCGGATTCGCCTCCGTGGCGAGCCGCTCGATCCGGGCTCTGTACCGCCGCAGACATGTCCACGCGCACCAGTGGCACCGCGACCCCGAGATCGAAGCGGTCGGTGATCCCATAGGTGCCGGAGAACACCATCGTGTCGGTCGACAGATTCAGCGTCAACGCCGCCTCGATGATGTCCCCCTCGAACGCCGGATTCAGCCGCGTGCCGTCGGCGACCGCCACGCCGCCGGCCGTCCCGCCGCAGCAGTCCGTGTGTTCGATGTAGAACTTGATCTCGGGCTGGCGGAGATTCTTGCGCTCGAAGGTGTCGTAGGTCGAACGCTGGTAGCCCACGCCCAGACTGCCGCGGTCCTTGCCAATGGTCAGCGCCCGTTCCATATAGAGCGGGCCGAAGCTCTCGCTGCTCCGGCTGAAGGATCCAATCGTCGGGTTGAAGGTGTAGGTGAACCCGCCGGATGAGGACCCGACCGGGAGCGTCGCCAGCAGCGTGACGATCTGTTCGTTGAACCGGGTCGGCGTCTGCAGTTGCTCGGCGCCTGGCTTGAAATGCGCCGAGTGATTCGGAAACTCGGGCGTCCCGGTCGGCGTGAGGACGATGGTGTTGCCGAACAGGTTCGGAAGAATCTGGGAAACGGGCTGGGGCGGAGATGTCTGGGCGTAAACGGGCGGCGTGGCTATCAGGAGTACGAACGTCAGCAGGCGCCTGATGCGGGTCACGGTCCGGAAAGCATCGGATGGGGCGGGGCACAAAGTCAATCAGGTCTAGGCGTGCTCAGCCAAAGGCAGCCGAATCGTCACTTCTGTGCCCTGGCCCTCACCCTCGCTGGAGATCATCACCGTGCCTCGGTGGGCCTCCACCAGGCTTTTGACCAGCGCCAGGCCGATGCCCAGTCCCGCGTGTCTGCGGCGGGCTCCTTCTTCCTGTTGCTTGAACATCTCGAATACGAATGGCAGGAATTCCGCGGCAATGCCCTCGCCGGTATCGCGAACGTGAACCACGGCGTGATCGTCTGCCCGGGTGAGCGTGAGGAGGACCGCCCCATCCGCCGGCGTGAATTTCAGCGCGTTGAACAGCACGTTCCGGAAGACCTGCTGCAGACGATCCCCGTCGGCACGCACGGACAGCGGCTCGGCGGGATTGACGAACCGCACAGCGATGTTTTTCTTGGCGGCGAGCTCGGTCGCCGCTTCGATCGCGCTGCGGAGGACGGTGGCAAGGCCGTGGATTTTCAGTTCCAGGGTCAGTTTGCCGCGTGCGGCGCGATTCAACTCGAGAAGATCCTGGACCAGCCTGAGCTGGAGGAGGGCGTTGCGTTCGATCACCTCGATCCCGCGGGCGACTTGAGCCGGATCGCTTTCCTGCTTGAGCTTTCTGGTCCATCCGAGAATCGGCGTGAGCGGTGACCGCAATTCGTGCGAGAGCACGGCCAGGAATTCGTCTTTCACCGCGGCCGCCTCGGTCAACTGCGCCGCGGCTTCTTCGTATTGCTTGGTTCGGTAATTCTCCCGCAGCAGGGTGTCTCCGAGCACCTGCAGCAGTTCTCCGTGCAGGACAAGCCGGCGCGCGGGCACGGGCGCCTGCTGCCGCGCGACATCCCACAAATGCCGAAAGGGCAGGCCGGCCTGGCGCGCGAGCCGCTCGACGTCCGCGGCCTGACTGAAGTCGACGAGCGCATAGGCGGCCACCGCCGCGCCGACGATCGTGCCTTCGAGGAGAAGAGACGTCCCGACCACCGCCAATCCGTGCGGGTGCGCCACGGTGACCGCGGGGCGGTCCTCGGTCTGCGCGAGACATCGGCGGACACATTCCGTCGACAGGCCGGGATCATAGCCGTGCTCATGGAACAGGCCGTACAGCGGGGTCGCAGGGGCCGGTCCGCAGACCATCTGTTCGCTCCTGTCGTAGAGCGCGACGGTCAGATGGGTCACGGCGCCGTATTTTTCGAGCGCGGCTTCCCACACCGCGCCATCGAAGAGCGGGCTGTCGGTCCTGACCATTCAGCGTCTACTCGACATCGCGGCCCGCATGCCGCAGCGGCGCACGGGAGATCAGGTTTTGATAGCTGGAAAAAGGATGCGGACGCGGGCCCGGAATCTGGCGCGGCAGCACGCGCAGGCCTCGACCGTCCAGAATCTCGCACTCGTGCGTTGAACGGGTATTCGGATTGGCGCGCATTTTCGCCACGGTCAGGCCGAGCCGGAAGGCGTCTCCGAGCTCGATCCAATTCATGAGAAAGATGTTGTCCACGAGCGAGCTCATCGCGAAATCGCCCATCATCGACGACATCCCCAACATCTCCGGGTTCTCGTGGTTGTACACCGCCGCCGTCTGATGCTCCTTCATCAGCGCGACCAGCGCGTGGAAGAAGTCGCGAAACACGCGCCCTCCGGTTCCCATGTTCGCGCCGTACGTGGACAGGCTGTCAATCAGGACGCGCTTCGGTTGGAATTCCTCCACGAGCCGCTCGATGCTGTGGAAGTGCACGTCAATCTCCATTTCCTGGGGCGCGTCGTACTGCAGCCTCACGAGCCCGCTGTCGATGTATGCCTGGAGATCGATGCCGATGCTGTTGGCGTTGCGAATGACCTGGGCGACCTGCTCGTCCAGCGTGAGCATGAGGCCGCGCTCGCCGCGCCGCGCCCCCTCGGCGATGTACTGCAGGCCCATGACGCTCTTGCCCACCCCCGAGATCCCGGAGACGACGGTCGTACTGCCGAGGAAGTAGCCGCCGTTCACCACTTCATCGAGGCCGGGAGTGCCGGTGGACACGCGCGTCGTGGGATCGAAGGCGGCGGCATGCTCGCGGCTCGGCGGGCGGGGCGCCTGCACCCGCCGGTACACCACGAGCCCGTGGCCATCGACGATCCGGAACGAGTGGCGCCCCATCTGAAAGTCGTGGCCGCGCGACTTGACGATCTCGATCGACCGCACCGTGGCCCGGAACCGTTCTTCCATTCTCAATCGGAGGACGGTGTCGGCAATCGATTCTTCCGGCAGCGCGATCCGACGGTCCCCGTCGGTCGCGCTCGCCTCGACCGCGAAGACGGCCGTGAGGTTCTGGCGCTGCAGCCCTTCGACGAGGGCGTGAAAGGAATCGCGCAGCTCCCCGCCGCCAACGGCGCTCGCCGCGCCCGCCACGCCGTCCACGTAGATCCGGCGGGCCCCGATCTCCGCAGCCTTCTCGAGCAGCAGACTGTCGGTCTGTTGCAGCTCCTCCCGGAACACCTGGCGTGTCGTGAAGATCATCTCGACTTTGCGTTCGCGTTCGAGCGCGGGGAGATCCCACCCCAGGCCCGCCGCGTCGCGCACCAGCCGGTCGGGTGACACTTCGAACAAGACGATGATGCCGGGCTCTCCGAACAAGCGGGCGCCGCGATAGACGAACTCGACGCCCAGCGTCGTCTTGCCGGTACCGATCCCGCCTTCCAGGAGAATGACATTGCCCCGCGGAATACCCGATGAGAGGATGCCGTCGAGCCCGCTGATGCCTGTTTTGACGAGATCGCGTTCAGCCATTGTTCACGTCTTCGTGTAGGAACGCCGAGCAGGTGGCGGGACGCTTCGATGAATGCCCCGACTATTTCCCGACCTTGAGGTAGTGGCGCCGGATCACGTCGTAACATTCACAGGAAGCTTTTTTCAGCCGTTTTCGATCGGCGACGGTGACGCGGCGCCCGTTCACGTCGACAATCCCCGCCTTCTCGAAGACCGCCACGGTCACGCTGACCATCGGCCGGCTCGTGCCCAACAGCTGTGCGAGAAATTCTTTGGTGATGGAAAATTGGTCGCTGTCCACACGATCCAAGGTGGTCAGAATCCAGCGTGCGCAACGCTCCTGCAGCCGGTGGAGTCCGTTGCATGCCGACGTGCGCATCGAGGCAATCAGCAGGGCGTGAGAATATTCGGTGAGGACGTCGCGAAACGGCCGGTTCTCCTTGAGCTCCCGATCGAGGTCCGCGACGGCCAGCTTCAGAGCCGTGCCTTCGTGCACGGCGATCGTCTCGCATGGCATGCTGCGCGCGCCGACGCTCGTCGAAATCCACGACGCACCTTCGCGGCCGACCGTTGCAGACTCGATGCAGTCGCCGTTGGACATCAGCGTCAACAAACAGAGAACCGTGTCTTCAGGAAAGTACACGAAATCCAGCGGCGCGTTCGGCTTGTAGACGACTTGCCTCGGACGGAGCGTCACGCGCGTGAGCTTCTTCGCGATTTGAGAGAAGTCAGCAGGTTTCAGAGCGGAAAGCAATTGATTGGCAGTCTTCGCAACCGGCAATGTCAATGAGGGCGTCTCCTCAGCCGCATTACTGCACAGGTCTGTGCGCGCCTGCCGTTCGAAATGGTACGGTTCGCGCGCCGCTGGAGTCACCGAACTGACAAGCAAAACACCACTTGCGCATCCGTCCGCCCGCCGGATCGCGTCAAGCTGTCTCAACCATTCGCCCATCTGGTTCCAACTGGCGAAAATGCGGCTCGCCACACTCGGTCGAAACACCCTGCCCCTTTTATCAGCGCCAAGGTCACCCTGACCTACAAGCTCGACGGCACTGAAAGCAGGACATGATGATGGGCCGTGGCGGATGTATAAATTAGTTGCCGGTGCAGGAATATTGGCCAGGCCTGCACCTGGAGAGAGGGGGAATCGGCATGACTAGATGGCTCGTCACCGTCGGTGTCCTGGCGCTCTCGTTAGCTCTCATAAAGGCAGCGTTTGGCGACTCGCCGCTCTGGTTTGTCCCATTCGCCCTCGTCACTTTCCCAGCCTTCGAGCTTGCCAGGGGCACCAGGAATTGGGGCAGCGCTATCATCGGCGCGCTTGTCGCGTCCGTTGTGTACCTCCTTTACCTTCAGCTGACGCCTGCCGACACCGCCGGTCGGCAGGCTGGGCTGGCGCTGCTTGCGGCGGCTGTCGCCGCTCCCTTCGTGATACGCATCCTACGGGACCGGCGTCGCCAGCATCAGGTTTAGGCTCGGCAAGCCGCACGCCCGCACCCGCCCGCAGTGTCAGGCAGTGAATCGTGAACGGTTGCCAGGCTGCCTTCGGCGTTCGCGTTCACGATTCACTGCCTGACACCCACCACGATGGTCCGTGCCGTTGAAGCTGGCCTCGGGCTGCAACTCTTTGAGCTGCCGGACCAACCCCGCCACTTCGGCGTGCGCCTGGTCAATCGCCGTGTGACCGGCCAGCCGGCCGATAACGCCAACCCCCCCGCAGGCTCGCGAGAGCGGCGCGTCGCAGTAGAGAGACGCGACGCGATACATCGCCGTCGGGATCCAGACGGCGTTCGGCTCCAGACCTGCGACGATGCCGTGAAAATGCTCCGCCGGGATTCCGATCACGGTGAAGACGGTCCCGTTGATCCGCACAGCCGCGCCAACCACGCGCGGATCTTCGGCAAATCGTGTCCGCCAGAAGTCGTAACTGAGAATCGCGACGGCATCGCGTCCAGGCACGCGATCCTCGCCCTCCGAGAAGAAGCGACCCGCTCGCGGTGTCAGGCGCAATAACGTGAAGTAGTTCGCCCGATACAACGGCACCCGACACGCCGACGGGACCACCGGGCGTCGTGACAATCAGCGGCGGCATCGTCGAATTGTGGGCGGTTCAGCTGTCTCATGGGAGATCCTTGGCCTTCACGGCCAAGAAGCGACCGATCAGCGCGGTCGTCTGCTCCCAGCCCCGCGTCTCGGCCTCGAGCTGTTTCCGCCCCGCGTGGGTCAACCGATAGAAGCGGGCGCTCCGGTTGTTCTCGGACGGTCCCCGCTCCGAGGCAATGGCGCCGTCCTGCTCCAGTCTCAGGAGGAGCGGATAGAGCGTGCCGGCGTTGAGCGTGAGCCGGTCTCCGCTGATTTGCTCGATGCGCCGGGCGAGGCCGTAGCCATGGAGCGGGCCCAGCACAGCCAGCGTTCTGAGCACCATCAGGGCAAGCGTGCCCTGATGAACGTCCGTGGACTTCTTCATCGTTGCGATCCTCACGGGCGGCGTTGATTGACTGTTGGGTTTCCCAAAGGGAGTGTGGCATGGCTCCTTTGGGACAGCAAGTGGAGTCCCGCCGTGTTGTTTTCAAAAAGGAGGCGTGACACTATCCTGTTGGAAACCAAAAGGACCGTCCCATGAAGAGAACGAGGGAGGTCCAGCGGGGCACGCTGGCTCTGATGGTACCGGCGGAGGATCTGCAATGAGAACGTTGAGGCGGTTTCTGTTGCGGTTCGCCGCGTCGGCCACGAGGCGGCGCGACGAGGAGCGACTGAGGGAAGAGCTCGAGCAACACCTGGCGCTCCAGACCGCGGACAATCTCGAGGCCGGCCTGTCGCCACTCGAAGCACGACGCCAGGCGCGGCAGAAGCTCGGTGCGGTGGAATCGATCAAGGAACACTACCGGGATGAGCAAGGCCTTCCGGTCCTCGACAGTCTCGTGGGTGATGTGCGGTACGGGATTCGGACGCTGCTGCGGTCGCCTGGATTCACGCTGGTGGCTGTCGTGTCGCTGGCGCTCGGCATCGGCGCAAACACCACGATCTTCAGCGTCGCCAATGCCGCGCTCTACCGTCCGCTGCCGTTCGACGATCCCGACCGTCTGGTCGTGATTCACGAGCAGAACACCAAACGGGAATCGCAGCGCGTGGCGATGCTCTCGACCATGATCGAGTGGCAGGAACAGGCGCGGTCGTTCGAGCGGATCGAGGGCATCGTCTGGTCCGCCGAGACGCAGACGCTATCGGGAGATGGACCAGCGGAACGGATCAGGATGCAGTTTCTCACGCCGGGCGCGTTCTCGCTGCTCGGTGTCAGACCGGCGCGCGGTCGGGCTTTCACCCCCGAGGATGCCGTTCCCGCGAGCCGCTCCGTGATTATCAGCGATGGGTTGTGGCAGCGCCGATTCGCCGCCGACCCCGGCGTCCTCGGGCAGACGATCCGTGTAGCCGACACATCCTGGCCCATCATCGGGGTGATGCCGGCTGGCACCTGGACCGCGCCCGGGCTACAACATGTCGACATGTGGACGCCGATTGATTTGCGGCGCAACGAGCTGACCCCGCAAACCCGTTGGCTCACGACCTATGCCCGCCTCAGGCAGACAGTGACGCTCGAGCAGGCGCAGGCGGAAATGGACGGTTTTGCGCGGCGCATGGCCGAGCAGCAGCCCGACGCTCACAAAGACTGGACACTGAAAGTCGATCCTCTCCGCGAAACCTATACCCGCGGCACCGGTCCGGTTCTCTATATGCTGCTGGGCGCCTCTGGATTGGTGCTGTTGATCGCCTGCGCCAACGTGGCGAATCTGTTGCTGGCGCGCGGGGCAAGGCGGCAAAAAGAGGTCGCCGTCCGCCTGTCGCTTGGCGCGGGACGCCGCCGGCTGTTCCAGCAATTGCTGACCGAGAGCCTGCTGCTCAGTCTGATCGGCGGCGCCGTGGGAGTGTTCGTGGGCTGGGGCGGCCTGCGGATCTTTCTGGGGATGGCGGCGAACCGGTTTCCGAGGATGGATGAGACCGCTATCGACAGCAACGTCCTGCTGTTTACACTGGCGGTCTCGCTGCTGACCGGAATCCTGTTCGGTCTGGCACCAGCATGGCGGGCGACACAGCTCAACCTGGGGACGATGCTCAAGGACGGTGGCCGTCAGTCGACCGGTGGAAGCCGCCACCGGAGCAACCGGATCCTGGCCGTCTGCGAGGTGGCGTTGGCGTTCGTGCTGCTGGTCGGCGCCGGGTTGATGATCAACAGCGTGCTGCGGCTGCAACAGGTCGATGTCGGCTACAACCCCGAGAACCTTCTGACCGGCAGAGTTCAGCTGGCATCCCCCAAGTACGTCGAAGTGCTCGCCGGCAACATAAAGCGCGTCACCCCGCAGGCCCCGCTGTTTTATCAGCAGGTGAAGGAACGTCTGGCGGCAATTCCCGGGGTCCGCTCGGCGGCGGTCGCCAGCGCGGCATATACGCAGCCATTTCGGGTCGTGGGCCGGCCCGATCCGCCCCGTGACCAGCAGCCGCAGGCAAGCGTGCAGGAAATAGGACCTGTGTATTTCGAGACGCTGGGGATCTCCCTGCTGAAGGGTCGTGTCATCGACGAGCGCGACCGCGACAGCACGCAATGGGTCGCCGTGGTCAACGAGACGCTGGCGCGAAACCTCTTTCCCGATGAAGATCCGCTCGGCCAGCTGCTGCACCTCCGGTTCGGTGGGGCGGGTGTGGGGCGCGACGATGAACAACCACGGCTGATCGTCGGAGTCGTCGGCGACGTCAAGAATGGGGGTCCGGCGCAGCGGCCCATGCCGGCGATTTACACCGCCGACCAGCAGCACCAGTGGGAATATCCGAGCGGCGCCTCGTCGATTCATCTGCAGAAGACGCTCTATGTCCGTACCAGCCAGGAGCCCTCGAGTATCGCCACCGCCGTGCGACAGGCTGTTTCCGAGGTCGATCGCGACCAGGCCGTCTTCGACCTGATGCCGGAGGAGCAACGTCTGGAGCTGCAAATCGGCCGCTGGCGCTTCTTCCGGAATCTCTACGGGATCTTCGCCGCTCTGGCCGTGGCATTGGCGGTTGTGGGCATCTATGGACTGATGTCCTATTCGGTGGCAGAGCGCCGCCACGAGTTCGGCATCCGCATGGCGCTCGGAGCGGAAAGGAGCAGTGTCCTCAGGCAAGTGCTGGGGCAAGGCTTGGTGTTGAGCCTCGCCGGCATCGGCATTGGAATCGTGGCGGGATTCGGTCTGACGCGATTCCTGAGTAATCTGCTCTTCGAGGTCAAGCCGCAGGATCCGTTGACATTTCTGGCGGTTTCACTGGTGATGATCGCGGTGGCGCTGCTCTCCTGCTACCTTCCCGCTCGGCGGGCGACCGCGGTGGATCCGGCGAATGTCCTGAGGACGGAATGACCGCTTGACCGCGGTGTCACGCAGGCTTCCACGCCAGCGTCACGCCTTCCGCGACCAGCCGGCGCTGGAGTTCCGCCAGCAGCCCGGGCGTGTGCCGCACCGCGCGCGGCGAGACCTTCTTCTCCGTGCAGAGCGAGGCCAGCACGCCGACGGCCTCGCCGATGTTCCACTCGACCGGATGAAGCCGGTAGCACCCGTTGGTGACGTGCGTCGTCCCGATGTTCTTGCAGGCGGGAAGCAGGTTGTCGACCCGCTTCGGGATCAGCGCGCCGAGCGGAATCTGGAACGGCAGCGCGTCGAAGTCGACGTAGTTGTCGCCGTCGCAGGTCGGATGCAGATCGATCGCATAGCTGCCGATGCCGACCGAGTCGGCAAAGACTTCAGCGGCCGTGGCCGGCCTGCGTGCGTGGGTCGAGACGTGCGTCTCGAGCACCGTGAGCTCGGCGGCGATGCGGCGGCTTTCGCGCACATAGGGATACTTCGCGAGGCCGTCCTCGGTGCCGACGATGTCGGGACGGAGTCGGAGGCCCTTCCAGCCGATCCCGCCGTCGGGCCGGGGACACGCGGTCTGCAACCAGTAGAGCAGCGACAGGCTGAGTTGCTTCGCGCCTTCAACATGACCAGCGGCGCTCGCCGGACTGACTCCGACCAGCGGGCCCGCCATGTAGTCGTTCTGAGGCCAGTTCACGAGCGTCACGTCGCCGGTGAACGCGCCGGGTTCGAAGTTCCCGCGATCGAGGATCCGGCGATAGCGGAACAATCCCTCCGACGTCACCGGATCGAAGCCCATGGCGAACGGTTTGAGCGTTCGCGGGTGCGAATAGGCGAGATTGAGGAGCTTGCCGGGCCACGGTGGCGCGAGGGCCGGCACATGCTCCTTCCATCGCTCGTAGTCGCGCGGCTTGTCGATGGTGTGGTCCTCCCCGGCGAGATAGTCCATCGCGAAGCAGCTCGTAAACGCCTGTTGATTGCCAGGCCGGTCCTCGGCCGAGGCATGCGGTTCGCCGGTGACGCGGCGCGACTCGCTGCCGGTGACGAACTCCGTGCGCTCCTCGCCATTCGTGGGTCACGCGGTGCTCCGGGCCGTCACACCCGACTCGCCCCATTCGGCGTCTGCATCGGCGTGTGCGTCTTGTCCTCGGCCAGCGTGAACCCGTAGCGCTTCGCCAAGCGGCGTCACACGGCTATCGGGCATACAATCAGCGCGCTCGAGGTCTCAGCCAATGACGCCTGCCATGTCGCGATTCTTCGTGTCGGTCGCCGCCGCCTGCCTCATCGCGGCTCAGCCCGCCTCCGCCAGCGCACAGGTCTCCGGCGAGGCCCTGTACGCAAAGCGCTGCGCGATGTGCCACGACAAGGCGGTGCCCAGAGCCCCGGCGCGCGAGGCGTTGCGGCTGATGTCGCCTGAGGCGGTCCTTGGTACGCTCCAGGGCGGAACGATGCTGGTGCAGGCCTTCGGGCTGACGCTCGCGGAGAAGCGGGCCGTGGCGGTTCATGTCGCGGGAAAGAAGTTCGGTTCGGCCGCCGGTGGCGGGGGCCGATGCACCGCGAGCGCGGCAGCCTTCACGCCCGACGGACCAGAATGGGCCGGCTGGGGCGCCGGACCCGAGAACGCACGCTTCCAGTCGAAGCCCGGACTTGCGCCGACGGATCTCAACAAGCTGAAAGTGCGCTGGGCCTTTGGTTTCCCGGGATCGATCCTGGCGTACGGCGCGCCCGCGGTCGCCGGAGGGCGGGTGTTCGTCGGCAGCGCCGGCGGCGAAGTCTATGCGCTCGATGCGCGGACCGGCTGCGTCCATTGGAGCCACACGACGGAAGCCTCAGTGAGGGCGGCGCCGAGCGTAGCCCGGCTGAAAGATGGCCGGACGGCGGTGTTCTTCGCCGACCAGAGCGCGAGAATTTACGCGCTCGACGCCGCGCGTGGCACGCTGTTGTGGCAGACCGTGGTGGACGATCAGATCGCGGCGGTGATCACCGGAGCTCCCAAGCTGCACGATGGCCGCCTCTACGTTCCAATCTCGGTGCTCGAGGACGTTCTGACGCCCGATCCCAAGTACCCGTGCTGCCAGGCACGCGGGGCGCTGGCTGCGGTCGATGCGGAGACTGGCCGGATTGTCTGGAAGGCCCATTCCGTAGTCGATCCCGCCAGGAAGATCGGGACCAGCAGCGCCGGCACCGATCGATGGGGTCCTTCGGGCGCGAGCATCTGGAACTCGCCGACCATCGATGCGGTAAAGGGCGCCGTCTACGTCGGCACCGGAAACAATCACTCGAACCCGCCCACTGACACCAGCGATGCGGTCCTCGCGTTCGAGATGGCGTCCGGACGCCTGCTGTGGAAACGGCAACTGACGCCCGGCGGCGACGCCTGGAACATCGCCTGTGGCATGGGCGGGCCCAACTGCCCCGAGAACCCCGGCCCCGACCATGATGTGGGCGCGTCTCCGATCCTGCGAACGCTGCCGGGTGGCCGCCGCGTGCTCATCGCCGGCGCGAAGTCGTCGAAGGTGCACGCGCTCGATCCGGACAAGAACGGTGAAGTGCTCTGGGTGCAGCAGGTCGGGCGCGGCGGGGCGCTGGGCGGCATCGAGTGGGGCATGGCCGCCGACGACATGGCCGTCTACGTGCCGCTCTCGGATGTTTCGTTCGGCGCGGACCTGTTGGCGGGGAAACCGAGTCCGACCGCCGGCGGCGGACTGTTCGCGTATCGATTCGCCGATGGAACCAGACTCTGGCACGCGCCGTCAGTGGCCTGCGGCGGCCGTCCCGACTGCTCGCCGGCCCAGTCGCAGGCCGTCACCGCGATGCCGGGAGCGGTATTCTCGGGGACCATCGGCGGGCTGCTCCGCGCCTACTCGAGCGACGATGGGCGCGTGCTGTGGGAGTTCGACACGGTCCGCGATTTCGAGACCGTCAACGGCGTCACAGCCCGCGGCGGGACGCTCAACGGATCGGGCCCGGTGGTCGCCGGAGGGATGGTGCTGGTCGGGTCGGGTTACGGGCGGTTCGGACAGGTGCCGGGCAACGTGCTGATTTGCCTGTCGGTGGACGGGCGGTGAGGCGCTTCGAAGCTGCCGAGGTACGATGCCGCATGGGCGCCGACGAACCGCGGCAAGGAGACGTGGGACTTCCGCTCGACACCTCGGAAGAGACCCATCGCCTGCAGCGCGACATCTACCTGAAGATGGGCGGTGCGGCCAGGGCCGCGATCGGCTTCAGGCTCAGCGAGACGATCCGGAACCTTGCCATGGCCGGCATTCGTCGCCGCCACCCAGGCTACACGAACGAGGAGATCCTTCGGGCATGGGCCAGGCTCACGCTCGGCGATGACTTGTGCCGAGCCGTCTGGCCTGGGCAGCCGCTCGTGGAGCCATGACGCCGGAGGAGGAGATTCTGGGTCGCGTGGTCACGCTCCTCGAGGGGCGGTCGATTCCGTATATGGTGACCGGCTCAATCGCCACGAGCTATCACGGCCGGCCCCGCGCGACCCATGACGCGGACGTGGTGATCGACCCGACACCGGAACAACTCGAGGCCCTGGTCCGGGAGCTCGAGGCGGCCGAGTTCTACGTCAACGCCGGCGCCGCTCGCGAGGCATTGCGACGGCACCTGCAGTTCAACGCCATCGAGATGTCTCGAGCCATCAAGATCGATCTGATCATCAGGAAAAGGCGGCCGTTCAGCGAGGCGGAGTTCGAGCGACGCCAGCGTGTGGCGCTGTCCTTTGGCCAATCGGTCGCCATCGTGTCCCCCGAAGACGCGATCGTGTCGAAGCTCGAATGGGCCAGGCAGAGCGGCGACTCCGAACGGCAGCTGCGCGATGCGGCCGGAGTGCTGGAGCTCAACCCCGCCGTAGACAAACATTACATCGCACGCTGGGCCGAGGAGATTGGCGTCGGCGATCTGTGGCGGCGACTCGCCGCAAGCCAACACGGGCAGGACGCGCGATGATGCTCAGGCTCCTGCGGCAGAGATGAACCGATGCTCTCGACCATGATCGAGTGGTAAGAAGAGGCGCGATCGTTTGAGCAGCGTTGCGACGGATAGCCCCGGCCATACGCCACTCTCACTTGTTCATCGGCGCCGTCCCCGTGGCGATCACATTTTTCACGAACTTGTCGGCGTCGCCAATCTCGACAGCCGAGAAGAACTTCGCGGCGAGGTTGGCGCGGCTGCGTGCGAGGGATTGGAGCTCGCCCGCTGGCAGCCTGAGCTCGGCCAACCGCGCCCAGAAATACGACTCGTAGGGAGCGGCCGTCACGCCGTGACCTTCGAGATACAGCTTGCTGAGCGCGATCTGCGCCTCGGGATACCCCTCGTCGGCCGCGCGCTGGTACGCTTTGAACGCCGCGTCGTCGGCGGGCGGGGCCGTGCCAGCCGGACGCATACAGGTGGCCCAGCTGAATGCTGCTCATCATGTCCGCGTTCTCGACACCCCTTCGATAGGCGGCCGCAGCCCGTTCATTGTCCTGTTCGACACCCAGGCCACACGCGTACGCGTCGCCGACGAAGCGCCAGTTGTTGGCCTTCTTCCACCACGCCACGGCTGCCGCCCAATCCTGAGGGACGGCGCGCCCGGCCGCATAGAGCCCACCGACTGCACTCATCGCCGCCGTGTCACCGTTAGAGGCACCCATCTGGAACCAGTAGGCGGCGGCGCGGTCGTTCTGCTCGACCCCCAGCCCGCGAAGATACCGATGACCGAGGGGGCCAAACGCGTTGGCGTGACCCTGCTCCGCGGCGAGAAGAAACCATGCAGTGGCCTGCGTCTCGTCCCGCTGGACCGCCGTGCCACTGCTGATCAGCCAGGCGATACCGAGGCTGTCGTTGCCGTTGCCGCTCAGCCCGTTTTCGACGCTGGTCGGCAGATTCGCTCGATCCTCGGCATCTCGTCGCGCCTGAAAGGGCGCCATGGATCGCGTCAGCGGTGCATCCGAGTCGGGCGCGGCGAGGCCGCTCCCGTATCCGAACCCCGGTCGCGGTCGCGTCACGGTGAACGGCCTGGTCACACAGCCACAGACCGAAGGTGCCGAAATCGGACCCACATCCATCACCACCCACGGCTTCATCTCGGGAGGAGGGGGAGCCTGTGCCGATAGCCGCTCGACGGTTGCCGTGAACACAAGGCTACAGGCGAAGACCAGACAGGCTGAACGCAAGCGGAGTCCAGGGTTAGACACAGGAAATGGAGTCCTGGACTGGGACCTGCACGAGGCCTGCCGCGGAGACCCGCGAGTAATTCGCGGTTCGGTGGGCTGGGACCGATGGACCGCTGACGAATTTGCAACGCGACCGATCAGAACCGCAAACGCGCTAGGACCGGAGACTCGGCGCGCACCTCACACTCCCATCGCCCCCTTCGGCGCTCCCATCGTCGCGTGGGTCTTGTACTCCGCCAGCGTGAACCCGTGCCGCTTGGCCATGGCGGCTAGCCGGAAGACGTGTTCCGCGGGAAGGAACCCGGTGAACGTCGCGTCGCGCACACCCTCGAGGCCGAGCAGCATCGTCTCCGCCATGCAGCCGTAGACCTGTCCCGGCGGGAGCGGCAGTCCGATGATCCCGTGCGCCTCGCCGAAAGGCAGCCGGGCGATGCCGCCGCCGATCACCAGTACGTCGGGGCGCGTCTCGCGGACCTCGGGACGGACTGCGGCCGGCACCGACAGATCGCAGACCACCGCGCCTTCGGCGAAGACCTCTGTCCCCAGGAACGGCGTCGGCGCGTTCGCCGCGGCCAGGACGACATCCGCCTGGCGCAGCGCCGCGGCGTCGGCTTCGACGCTGGCTCGCGGGATGCGTGCCTGCAACTCGCCCAGCCGACGCAGCGCGGACGGTTTGCTGCTGCCCAGCAACACCGTCCGGGCGAATCGCGGCGCCAGAATCTCGGCACACGTCTGGCCGATGTTCCCTGAGGCGCCGACCACCGCCAGCGAAGCCGACGCCGGCTCGAGCCCGCGATCGTGGAGTGCGCGCTCGATCGCTTCCAGCGCCAGCGCGATCGTGTAGCTGTTGCCGGTCGTCAGGCCGACGTGCGGCAGGTCCAGCGTGGTCGCGTTCCTGGTGACGATGGACGTGTACTGGCCGAGCGCGATCACGTCGCAGCCGATGAAGCGCGCCACCTTGATCGCCTTGTCGATCGAATGGCGGACGCGGAAGAAGTCCCCTTCGTCCAGCCACCCCTTCATCTGGTTCGAGGTGAACGGCAGCGCGATCGCGTAGAAGCGGACCTTCGCACCGGTCGTCGACTGCACGTCGAACGAGCTCATCACCAGCGGATTGGCCCGCGGCGCGAGGTGGCGCAGGTACTGCTCGCGCTCGTCGCAGGTCAGCCTGGCGGCGTCGGCCTCGAGCGACACCAGATTGTCGGCGTCGATCATGTGGAACAGCCACGCCACTTTCAGCGGCGGCGGATCCAGCTCCCGCTGCCAGTACGGCGGCTCGTCGTGAATGAAGAACTTGGTGTCGGAGGTGACCCGGGTGCGGTCGTGATCGGCGCCGTCCTGGCCCTCGATGAAATACCGGGTCAGTCCAATCGCATCATGGGCCCGCAGCTTCCCGCACACATCGTCCAGCGCCGCCACGCAGCGGTCGATGTCCTGATCGGAGATCAGGAACGACGGCTCGAACCGCAGCGTCTGCGGATCGCTCAGCGTCGGCGCCACCCGGATGCGGTGGACGTTGAAGAGATACCCCACCAGGACGTAGATGAGATCGTCCTGATTGCTCAGCATCCGCAGCAGGAAGCTCGAATCGTCCAGCAATCGCCGGAACTCCACCGCGACCATCAGGCCGCGGCCGCGGACGTCGACGATGACGTCGGGGTAGGCGGCCTGCAGCTTCCGGAATCCGTTCAGGAACCTGTCCCCCTTCACGCGGCACGCGTCGAGCGCGTCCTGGTCCAGCAGCTCCAGCGCCTTCAGCGACACGCCGCTCGAATAATCGTCTTCGGCGTAGGTGCTCGTATGCAGGACGTCGAACTTGTCGACGTGGCGCTCGCGGCGGATCAGCGTCGCTGAAATCTTCGCGAGGCCGCCGCCGAGCGCCTTCGACAGCAGCACGTAGTCGGGAGTGACGCCGAGCGCTTCGCTGGCGAGAAAGGTCCCGGTCCGGCCCATGCCGGTCTGGATCTCGTCGGCGATCAGCGGCGCGCCGCGCGCGGCGCAGAGCTCGGCGGCCCGCTGGGCGAACGCCGCCGAGATCTCGCGAACGCCGCCTTCTCCCTGAATCGGCTCGAAAATCAAGCCGGCGAGGTTGCCGGTCCGCGCGAACGTCTGCTCGAGATGCGCGATGTCGTTGACGCGAACGCGGTGCACCGTGAGACCGTCGATCAGAAACGGCTCGCGATAATCCTGATTGGCGGTCAGCTGGACGGCGCCCAGGGTCTTGCCGTGAAATCCCTTCTCGAGCGCGATGAAGGTGCGCGAGCCCGTTTCGAGGATCGCGTGCTTCATGGCGGCCTCGACCGCCTCGGCGCCCGAGTTGCAGAAGACCACCCGATAGTCCGCGCCCGCCCGGCGCGCCAGTTCGCGCGCCAGCTGGCCGGCCAGCGCGTGTCGCGAGCCCTGCGAGTGGACCGGACGGCCCTCGACCAACAGGCGCTGCGCTTCCGCCACCAGCACGGGATGGTGATGGCCGAACAGCAGTGACCCGTACCCGCCCACCAGATCCAGCACCGCGACTTCCTCGCCGTCCCGGTGGTGAAACAGGTAATCCCCCTGTCCCCGGTCGAAGACCACGCCAATGCGCAGCAGATCGAGCAGCCCACAGAGCTGCGGCTTGATCATCTGGTAGAAATCGTCGGACCTGACGGGCTCCATGGGGGCTCCTGAGCGAATCCCGAATCGCGCCGGATGTTAGCCGGGTTGTCTGGGCGAGGCAAGGGTTGGTAGGTTATGCTGGCGCGCACATCGATGACTCAGGACCGTGGCGGCCCCTTCGACACGCTCGAGAGCGCCTACGAATTCGTCGGCCTTCTCAGGGAGGCGGTCGACGACGCGTATGGGTCGATCCTCGACGAGACCGCCCGCGCCCAGGAAGAGAAGGCCGACCGGCGCCTCGACGCGCTGCGCCTGGTCGACCACAAACTGAACAGCCTGCGCCAGAATGTGCTCGCCAGCCTCATTTTGCTGAACGATCTGCGGACGCTGCAGCGGCTGCTGCTCGGCGAGCGGAAAAGCTCAGCCGCGGACCCGGGCCGGGACCGGTGAACATTCGCGCGCTCCCGACGTTTTAGAAGATAATCCGGCGCGTCATTCGAAGGTGTCAGAGTCAAGCCGGCGGACGGCCTGGGAGCCAGGGCCATGAACGACATCCAGAAGCTCCTTCGTATCTACATCGGGGATCCCGGAATCCTGGTGATGGGCGCCATCGGCGTCGCCGGGGTAGCCCTCGCGATATCGCAGCCCACACCGGCGACGCTCGGATTGTTCGCGTTCGGGTGGGGCCTCTATCTGCTCGAAGAGCATCTGATTCACCGGTTTATCTTCCACGCCCCGGCGCCGCAGCGGCAGTTTCTCTTCGACCTGCTCTATCGGCTGCACTACGGACATCACGACCAGCAGCGCAACCGTCACCTGCTCTTCACACCGCTCTGGTTCGCCTTGCCGATCGCGCTGGTGACCGTCGCCGCGCTGTCGACCGTGCTGCCGATCAAGAGCGCGCTCATCGCCGTGGCCGGCGGCAGCGTGTGCGGATATCTCTTCTTCGAATGGCTGCACCTGACCAGTCATTTCAGGATGGAGAAGGGGCGGCTCGGCCGCTACGTCACGCGTCGTCACGCCAAGCATCACAACATCGACTACCGGCACTGGTTCACCGTCAGCCCCGGCGGCCAGCTCGTCGACAGTGCGCTCGGCAACAATCCAGCTCAGTACGCGGTCGTGCCGAACGTGCTGACCTGCGGGCTCCAGCGAGACGATCCACGGTTCGTGAAGAGTCGCATCCGGTACGGAGTGGATTCGAGCCTGACCAATAGTGCGGCCGCGCCCGGACGGATGCACGCGGAACAGGCCACCTGACCACCATCGCGGGTTCGTTCCGTCGGCGTGGGCTAGCAGCCTTCGTGGCCGCCTTATTCCTCCCCGCCGCAGGCGCGGCCGGTCAGCTGTCCGTGTCGTCCGAAGTTCAGGCGGCGCTGTATCCGCGTGAGCCGGCCGAACGCCGAGCCAACGAGAGTGAAGTTCGCGGCTGGGCGTCGGTCGAATACGAACGCTCGCTTCTGAAGAACGTCGATTTCAGCGGGGATGTCGTCGTGTACGGGTCCAATGGCCGGCGCGCGCTCGTCGATGGTGAAGCAAAGGTCGTGTGGCGAGGCGAGAAAGCCGCGCTGGCGGGCGGTCTCCTTCGCGAACGCTGGGGACGCTTCACCGACTCCCCTCTCGACCCGCTCGGTCCGGCCAACACGCCGTTCTCGCTCGTCCATCCAGAGAATCGCTTCAGTCAGCCGGCGATCCGGGCCACCGCCTTCAGGGAGCGCTTCTCGGTCGACGTGTACGGACTCATTGGTCATCGCGCGCAGCCGCTCCCCGACCGCGATGGCCGCTTCGGGTTCGGCGTCGAGACGCATGATGTGTTGGATTCGGGCCGCCTCGGCACCCAGGCGCTCGCCGTCCGGATCTCCGGGACCGAACCGGCCCTCGACTGGGCGGCGCATGTCTTCGGCGGCCTCAGCCGCCGGCCAACGTTCGTGCCGCGTTTCACACCTGATGCGCGGCTGGGGGCGATCGATGCCGTCTACACCGACATCCTGCAGGTTGGCGGCGAGGCAGAGACCACGCGCGCGGACTGGCGCCTCTTTGCCGAGGGCTTCGGCCGCCGCGGCGCGCTGGACGTGACCGGACAGGACCGGACCTACGGCTACGTCGCCGCCGCCGCCGAGTACCAGCGCCTGGGTGCGTTCGGCGGCGCCTACAATCTCATTCCACGGTTCGAATTCATGGCCGACACCCGCGGAGACCGCGCCGATATTCCCTTCGCCTCTGCGGTGCGCGCCGGAATGCGAATCGCGACGACCGGCCTCCTGCCGGTGCAGGTCGAGATGGCGTACTTCTACGACTGGGCGTTTCGCGGCCACGGGGTCCTCGGTGCGGTCGAGAAAGCGCTCGCCGAGTCGCCGACGGTGAATGTCGGGTTCCGTTTCACGGCCGTCTCCACCGGGGCCGAGCGGAGCATCCTCGACGTCTGGAAAGATGACCTCGAGCTGCTTGGCTACCTTCGGTTTGAACTTTCGCGGTGACGATGCGCAGACTCTTCCGAGCGACAGCGTGGGTACCGCACGCGATCCTCGCGGTGGACGCCGCACTGATCCTGCTGCTCGGCCTCCACTTCTATCGCGGCCGTCCGATCGTCAACAACTCGATCGACATCTGGTTCGATCGCTCGGATCCGACGGTTGAGACCCTGAACCACGAACGCCGGCTGTTCGGCGCGGATACCTGGATGCTCGCGACGGTGTGGATGCGCACCGAGCAGGCCGGCGAGGCGACGGCGGTCTCGCGCTCGCTCACCGGGGAGCTGGAGCGGATCGACGGTGTCAGCCGCGTCATCTCGCCAACCAGCATCGAGGTCCTGCAGAGCGACGGCCAGGGCCTGTTCTACGACGAGCTCGACGCACAGGAGTGGCCCGCATTGCGTGACACGCTGTTGCGGCACCCGTTCGCCCGCGAGCTCCTGGTCTATGCGAAATCGCCGGACGTCTTCTCGCTCCTGATCAAGGAACACACCGGACCTTCGACGCCGGACACGGTCCGGCAGCGGCTGGTCTCGGAGGTGAGGCGCATCCTCGACACCCATCCGGCGGTCGCGGCATCGGCGGTGGCCGGCACCGCGGTCATCAATGCCGATCTCAACCGGCTGTCCTGGGGCGACTTCCTGCTGCTGATCCCGTTGACCGTCGTGGTCGCGTCAGTGGTGCTGCTGGCAATGTTGCGGTTCCGGTGGCGCACCGCGGTCGCGATCCTGACGCCGGTCGGGCTGACGACGGCGGCATTGATTGCCGCGATGCTGTTCAGCGGCCGGCCGTTCACGATGGTCACGATTGCGCTGCCCGGCCTGTGCTTCACGCTCGGGATCGCGTCGAGCCTGCATGTCACCAGCTGGATCGCGAGCTGGCTTCGCCAGCGCGGCGGCAGCGCGGCCGAAGTGACGCAGCGCCGCCTGGCGGGAGCTCGCCCGGCCGCTCATGGTGTCGAACGTCACGACGGCGCTGGGCTTCGGTCTGCTCGCGGTGATACCGGTGACGCCGGTCCAGGAGATGGCGCTGTTCGGCGCCGCCGGCGAGTTGCTGTCCGGCCTGCACATCCTGTTCGTGCTGCCGAAGTGCCTGTTCTGGTTCGGAGCGGCCGACGAGCTCACCAGCAGCCGGACGCTATATGCGGGCGAACGGTGGACGGCCAGGGTCCTTGGCGGGCTCGCCGTCTGGCTGGCGGGCCTGCAACGCATCCGCGGCCGGCTGGTGGTGGCGACGGTCGCCGCGTGCGCGGTCGTCGCCTGGCTGATCTCGACGGTCAGCTACGACTCGACCTATCTCAACATGATCCAGCCGAAGGAGCGCCTGCGCGTCGACTATGCACGCTTCGATGCCGCCGGCCTCCCCAGCGCCCAGCTGACCATCGTCATCCGTCGCGGCAGCGATGCGCCGATCGTCGACGCCGCGCTGAACGCCGCCATCGTCAACGCGACGGCGGATATCGAGGCCCTGCCGGAAGTCACGAAAGTGGTCGGGCCGGCCGCCATTTTCGCGGAGGTCGCGCCGGCGCTCGCCGGCGAGCAGCCGCTCGCGCAGTTCGCGGCTGATGATTCGTCGGTCACCGACGCGTATATCTTCGCGCTGTCAGGGCGGCAACACCGAGATCGGGAGCTACGTGCACGACGGGCTCGGAGCGTATCGCCTGGTGGTGTTCTTTCCCTATCTCGACAACTCCAGTCTCGAGCGGCTGACCCAGCAGGAGATTCCGTCGATTCTCGGGAAACACTTCTCCACCCTGCCCGACCTGACCGCCAAGGTCTCGGGCGTGACGGTGCTGTGGGCCAACATGGACAACACCATGTCCCGCGGGCAGGTGACGAGCGTCCTGATCATGGCGGTCACGTGCTTCGCGACGTTCTTCCTCTCGCTGCGCAACTGGACGCTCTCGGCCTACGCCATGTTCGTGAACGTGCTGCCGGTCGCGATCGTCGCGGCGATTCTCGGCGCCACCGGCCGGCCGATCGACATGGCCACCGTGTTCATCATGGGCATCTCGCTCGGCATTGCCGTCGACGACACCAGCTTCTTCGTGCACGAGTATCTCGCCCGAGCCCGGCAGCCGGGCAACGCTCTGGCCTCGGCGCTTGGTCACGTCGGACCGTCGATGATCGCCACCTGCGTGGTGATCGTCATCGGCTTCAGCGTGCTGCTCGCGTCGGCGTTCACGCCGATGCGGACCTTTGGCGGCATGACGGCGGTCGGCCTGGTCCTGGCCATGCTGTGCGACCTCTTCGTGCTCTCGTTTCTCCTCATCGCGTTCTCGGGCTCGACGACTGGACTCAAATATGCGGAAGACAGTGTGGCTGGTTCTGATGTGCTGCATGCCCATAGCAGCACCGGCGCAGGCTCCTGAATCGGGACGTGACGTCGCACAGAAGGCGCAGGTCGCGCAGTTCACGTTCAAGACGCTCAAGGTTTCGGGCGAGATGACGCTCGTGCGGGGGAGCGAATCGATCGGCCAGCGCAGCTTTCTCGCCGAGCTCATCGAACACGAGCCGGCCGCCGAGTACGACCGGGCGCGGATCACCATCAACGCCCCCACCGCGCTGAAGGACACGCAGCTGATCTCCTGGTCGAGCGGCAGCGGCGAGGATCAGCAGTGGCTGGTCACTCCTCGCACCCAGCGCGTCCAGCGCATCGCCGATCGGGGGCGGCAGGCGGCGTTCGTGAGCAGTGACTTCTCCTACGAGGACATCCTGAAGTGGCAGCTCGACGACTACGATTACACGCGCGTGGGCCAAGGGGCGTGCCCGGCCGGCACCTGCACCATTGTCGACGCCAAGCCGAAGAACCGGTATTCCAGCTACACGCTCGTGAAGGTCTTCTACGACTCGGACCATCGCATCAGCAAGGTCGACTACTTCGGCAGCCGGGCGGACAAGCCGCGCAAGACCCTCGAGCTCACCGGCTATGTGCGGCAGGGCCGCAGCTGGCAGCCGTCCCGTTCGGTGATGACCAATCACGAGACCGAGACCTCGACGCAGATCGTCTGGTCCGGCTATCAGATCGATACGCCGATCGACGAGCGGATCATGACCCCGTCGTCGATCGGGCGCTGAGGCCGGGCGGGACCGGTCCCCTGGAAGCGTGATGGCTTACCGAAGTCCCGGAGCGCGGCGCCCGGCTGGCAAGGCGCGAAGAGCGAGCTTATTGGGCATAAGTGAGTGATGAGCAACGCCGCCAGCCGGGATGCCCCGCCCGGGAATTCGGTGAGCCATCACGCTTCCAGGGGACTAGAAGGGACAGCAGCAATGACGGCCCAGGGAACGAACCACCACGCCGCGGCGAACGGCACGGTGCCGCGCGCGCCGGGCGGCCTGCCGATCGCCGGGCACATCCTTCAGTGGCGCGCCGATCCGGTGAAGCTGCTCGCCGATGCGGCACGGCAGGGGGACGTGGTCCGGCTCGAGCTGCCGGGCGAGACCTATTTCCTCAGTCACCCTCGACATGTGAAGCACGTCCTCCAGGACAACCATCAGAACTACTGCAAGGGATGGGTCTTCGATCGGATCAAGCCGGTACTGGGGCGAGAGCCTCCTCACCGCCGACGGTGACACGTGGCGCCAGCAGCGGCGCCGGGTGCAGCCCTCGTTCAAGCGTGACCACACGGCGGCGTTTGCACCGATCGTCACGGCCCGCACCGCCGAGATGCTCGCCCGGTGGGAGAAGGTGGCAGCGGCGGGCCAGCCGCTGGCGCTCTACAACGAGATGACCGAGCTCGCCCTCGTGATCATCGGCGACGTGCTGTTCGGCGTGGATTTGTGGACCGACGCCGCGGAGATGGCCAAGTCCGCGCAATCCGCGCTGGCCGTGCTGAAGAAGCGCGTGGCCGCGCTGGCGCCGCTCCCGCTCTGGGTGCCGACCAGCGACAACCGCCGGTTCAACCGCGCGATGGGTCTGCTGAACGATCGCATTTCCGAGATCGTCGACCGCAAGCGGACGTCCGCGGCAGACGATGGTGGAACCTTCCTCGCGATGTTGATGGCGGCTCGCGACTCCGAGACCGGCGCGGCCATGACCGACAAGCAGCTGCATGAAGAGATCCTCGGGATGCTGCAGCAGGGCCACGACACCGTCGGGGAAGCGCTCGCCTGGACGTGGTACCTGCTGTCGCTGCACCCGGAAGTCGAGCGCAAGCTCCATCAGGAAATCGCGGAGGTCGTCGGTGATCGGATTCCGGCCCTCGCCGACCTGCCACGCCTCCCCTATGCCCACCGGATTCTGCAGGAGTCGCTCCGGGTCTATCCGCCGGTCTGGGTGATCCCGCGCGACGCGATCAAGGACGACGACATTGGCGGCCACAGGATTCGGGCAGGGTCGACGATCCTGCTCAGCCCCTACATCACCCACCGCCATCCGGCCTTCTGGGAGAATCCCGAAGCGTTCGACCCGGACCGCTTCTTGCCGGAGCGCTCCGCCGATCGGCCCCGTCATGCGTATTTTCCGTTCGGCGGCGGCCCGCGCCTGTGCATGGGCGTCGACATGGCGATGATGGAGATGACGCTGATCATGGTGATGGTGGTGCAGCGGCACCGGATTCACCTGGTATCGGGCCATCGCGAGGAACCGGAATGCATCCTCGACATGATCCCGCGCTATCACGTGCGGGCGACGCTGCAGCCGCAACAGGCCGTCACCGGAGCGCCGCGGCCTGAGCCTCTGGCGGGATACGCCAACCCACAACGGGGCGCCGCCAGCGGGCCGTGAAGGCGTGTGTCATCCGTCGCCGGCCCGGACCGCGGCCAGGTCCACGATGAGCATCGGCAAGCCGCGGGCCTTTCCCTGGTTGACGAAATCCCCCACCCCACCCTTGACGCCCGTGGCGCTGTCATCCCAGAGGGCGAGCAGCAGCACGTTGTTCCGGCCGGCTTCCAGGGCGAGATGCAGCTCCCAACTGAGGTTGCGCTCCCAGATCGAATAGAGCGGCTTCTCTTTCAGCCAGCCGGGCAGATCGCTCGAGCGGGCGAGATGACGGAATGGCCGCGCCTCCTGGAGACGATGGAACCGCCCGACCCACTCAGGTCCGGCGTACTGCACCGACGAGGCGATGTAGTCGCGGGCCGGTACCGGGAGACACACGGTGGATGCGAGTCCGAGCTCGATGCAGGTTTCATGGAACAGGATGTCTCCGCCCGCGCTCGCCCCGGCGAAGCCGGCGATCCGCTGGTCGGGGACCCTGCTCGCGATGCTTCGCAGGGTCTGGACCAGCGCCTCGCGGACGCGCGGCTCCGCATCGACCGGGAACCGCGCGGTGGCTCGGCCGGGGCCGTCGAGCATATGTCCGAAGAAGAGCACCGCCAAGGTCGGCTGATCCACCGCCAGCATCGTCGCGGGCGGAAGCGCCTCCAACGCCGCATTCGTGAGCTCGGGCAGCACTCCAAGACTGGCGAGCACCTCCAGCTGACCTCGCACGGCGGTTGCGACAGCAGGCGGCGCGTCGACGATGGCGCGGCGGAACTCGGCAGCCACATAGCCCGGCCTGCCGCCGCGCAACAGTCGCAGATCGGCTGCGCTGATACGCACCCAGATGTCCTCGGGTGTACGCATCTGCACGCTGCGCAGCGCCAGCTCGGTCGCCGCGGCGAGAGCAGTGCGGTGCGCTTCGATCTTCGACAGCTCGAGTCGCGCCTCTGGCTCGGACTCGAACTGTTCTTCCCACACGTCGGGCATCGCGTTCGCGAGATGCACCAGGATGGTGGCCAGCCGCAGGGCATTCATGCCGCTCCAATGCTCGTTCAAGTCCTCCTGGAACGAGGCGATGAAGCTGTCGAGGGCCCTGCGCAGGAACGGGGAGCGCAGCGCCGTTGCCGGAGCGTCGCTCGCCGCGCGCCACTGGGCTGCCCAGTGAGAACGGGCGACGCTGCCTTTCAGGCCAAGGGCGTCGGCGCGCTGCAGGGGCGAGAGATGCGACTGTTCCAGCGCCCGGTCCACCGCCTTTTCGGCGTCCTCGTGCCGGTCGAGGCGCTGATACACGTGCGCGAGCCGGAGATTCGGCTCGCCGTCCGCCGGCTCACGCGCCAGCAGCGCCTCCCAGGTGTCAGCGGCACCCGGCCACGACGCGAGCGTGGACTGCGCCCGCCCGATCAGCCGCAGCCCTTCCCGCGCCCACGGCAGTTCGCGAATCTCCTCGGAAAACAGCCGGAGATCGGCCGTCGCTCCCGATTTTCGCGCGACGTCGACATCCTCCTCGAACTCCCGTGGCACTTGAAAAAACTTGTGCGGATCGATGGAGGGCAGCCCGCGCACCGAGTGGAACACCGGGCTGTCGTTCCGGTCGGACGCCAGCGCGATTTGCACCACCTTGACCAGGATGTCGACCCCCTTGCCCGGGTCGCGCGGGTCATAGCCCACGTCCTGGTTGGTTCTGAGATCGAACGCCGGCTCGGCCGCCGCACTTCGCAGCAGGATGGTGCGGTTGTTGCGGAGAGCATGACGAATGCCCAGCTGATAGAACAGCCCGGTATCGGGAACCGAGACATCCGCGATCAGGAGGTCGGCCGTGAGCAGTTCTTGAAGCAGGTCATCCCGGATGAACCCTGCCTCGATGAAGCTGTTCGACGTCGTTGCCCGCACTCCCAACTGCTTCAGTGCCGGGTCGACGAGGTCGCGCTGCACGTGGTCGAAGTCGATGCCCCCCTTGAGACCGAACGGCCGGAGGACGACCGCGGTCCGGGGCACGCCCTCAGGCGGGTCCCGCAAGTCGCGGAGGTAGAGCGAGACGAACACCGGAATCTCGATGGCAGCCCTTTCGGAATCCACCGCGACCAGATGATGCGCTTCGAAGGCGGCCAGCATTTGACGAAACCGCACCTCGCCGAGCGTCCACCGCGCTGGAAAGCTGTCGACCGGCAGCGTCGGCTGATCCTGGAAGGCACGCAGCTCGCGGAACGTCGCCTGCTCGGGCGCCGCGAGCTGATCGAGGGCGGCGTCGATACGCCGCCGCGAGCGTTGCAGTAGCAGCGCACTGCCTTCGCCGAGCACGCCGAGGTGGCCCCTTTCGAGCTCGGCGATCATGCGAGCCGCCGTGCTGTTCGGGTCCTCCCCCTTGGCGGCGGACTGCGCAAGAACGTGACGCGCGGTCCCCAGCGCGACCGGCCACCCGCCCAGGCGGTAGGCCAGACGCGAAAAGAGGGCCCGGTCGGCATGAGGCGCCAGCTGCAGCAGGACATCCGTGGCCTGCGCGTTGGACATGAATTCCAGCACGATCGACCGGGCTTCGGGGACGATGCCCGGGTTGCGCATGACGATCAGCCGTGCCACCTGGCCCAGCTGCAGGAATGGATCGACGTACTCCCGCCGCGTCACGTCGTCGACGACGAGGAGACACGACGTGCCGGCGAGGTGTTGTGCCACTCGGGCCACCGCGTCGGCGATCGTGCTGTCGGTGGCCATCTCGCCGGTGAACGCGGTCACGATCGAGCGCAGACACCCGAGCACGTCACCCGCCTCCCCGGGGGTGACCCACAAGACGCCGTCGGCGTACTCGTCCAGGATCTCCTCCTCGGCGCAGAGGCGCGCCGCGAGGCTGGTTTTTCCTGATCCTGGCGGTCCGCTCAGCGAAACGAGCGGGGAACGGGTCTGGCCCGGCCGGGGCAAGAGCGCCGCTTTCAGCTGGCTGAGGTGCTCGGGCGACTCGATGTAGCCCGGCGCAACGGAAGGTGCTGTCAGCGGCGCACGCCGTGACTGGCAGGGCGCGCGCAGCTGCCGGGTCAGCTCTTCCTGCTGCTGCGGAAAGTGGAAGATCGGCACGCGCTGCAGGATGCGCGGCGGCGTGCCGGCGTCGGCAGCCTCGGTGACGGCGAAAATACAGGCGCCGCGCTGACGCGCCCGGCGAATCTGCTGACGGACCTCGAGCTCCAGCGGGCCGTTGAAGCAGACCAGGACCGAGGAGGCATCCGTGAGATGGCCGGCGAGGCTGACGCCCTGCAACGTATTCGCGATCCGGCTGGCCGCGGCGGCGTCCTGCGGTGAGTTGAGCACGAAGATGCGCGGCCGCCGCCGCCGGATGGTCTGCAGATCCTCGCTCAGGAACGAGCGCAGCGGGCTGTCCTCGCGCGAGAGGAGCACCAGATGCGCGGCGAGGTTGCGGTAGGCCTGTTCCAGCCGCTGGTTGCTGTCCTTCCGCCCGACCGCGAGCGCTTCCGCGTAGGCATACTTCGTCACATACGGAATCAACAGATCCCACGCGGTGGCACTCGACTCGCTCAGCGCGCGAGGAGTCTTCACCGCCGCGAGAAACCGCTTCCGGAATTCGTTCTGAGCGTCCGTTTCGCCGGCCTCGTCGACCCGGGTCGGCACCACGAGTACCTCGAGCTCGCGCTCTCCGCGTTCCTGGCGGTCCTCCGACGGCACGAACGACGCGGCCATCCGTTCGGCTCCGGACAGATTCTGATAGTTCGGCGCACAGAAGGACACGACGACATCCGCGAGCTGGCGAGTGCAGACGCCGCCGACTTCCGTGACCCCGGTTCGACTATCGATCAGGATGGCGTCGAACCGGCGCGGCGGCGCGGTGTCGGCGTTCCGTTTGGGCCCACCATGCAGGAGGCTGTCGCGAAACCAGTTGAAGAAGCGCTCACCCTCATACGCCGCATAGAAGTTCGACCACCCGAAGTCCTGGACGGTCGCGGCGTACTTCGCGAACCGGTCGTCGCTGCCGGCGGCGGTGCCCGGCTGCGCCGCCTTGCGCGACATGCGCCATCCCGCCGGCAGCAGCCAGAGCTCTCCGGGATATTCGGGGTCGGCGGTGTGTATCGGATAGAGCAGCTTCTCCACCGGCCGCAGCGCCTCGCACGCGTCTTCGAAGGCTCGGGCGCCGCCCCGTGACGCGTCATACTCCCCGCGGTACCTGATCCAGGTAATCAATCAATCCCAGCTGACAGCGCACATCGGCGAAGTGGGGACTCTCGGGGGCGAAGAAGAAGCTCTCGAGCCCCGGCGCTTCCAGGTCCCAGTCGATGAGCAGGATGCGCGCGCCGCGGGAAGACAAGTACTCCCCGACGTTGGCCAGCGCCATCGAACGGCCGACGCCGCCTTTGAAGGAATAGAAGGTGTAGATCATCGCTGGTTACGTCACAGGACTTCGCTGACGGGAGACTAGCCGAGTCGCGGCAGGCGGGAGGACTCCCGCTGCGCCTGATGCAGGAGCTCGGCGTCGAGGCTGGCTGACAGCACCCGGCGGAGGTCGAGGCCGTCGTGGGCGCAGACGCTCAGCGGATAGAAGCTGCTGCCGTTGAAGGCCGGCTCGTAGTACTGGCGGAAGAGCTCAACGGCTGCCCCCTTGACCACCCGGCGGAGATGGGAGCTCGCCGCCGGCATCACGAACGGCGCCAGCACCGCCGTGGCGCACCGCTGCGGTTGGAGCATGGCCCGGAGCGTCGGCAGCCGGCTCGACACCTGCGGGTCATAGAGCGAGATCGGGTCGATCACGACGAACGACATATGGTGGGCGATGTTGCTGACCGCCACATCGAGCACGTCGGCATCGTCGGACCAGAACTCCTCCTCGACGTCCCGCCATCTGAAGGGTGGCGCACCCTTGACGCCTTGAATGCGGTCCCGCATGTCGTCCAGCAATTCATCGATGGTGCTGGCGGCCCCGAATGGACGCCACCGCGACCGCTCAGAACCGTAGTACTTGGCCAGTTCACCCTGCCAGGCATCGGTGTCGTCGGTCTTGATCCCGATGGCCTCCAGGGTTTCCCCGAAGGTCGGCGCCAGGCCGGCTTTGGTCTTGAGTGAAGTCTCCTGCAGCGTTTTCAGCGTGGACACGAGCAGGACCTTGAAGATCGGCAGCGATGCGTCCGGCTTCACGGCTTCCTCGACTTTGTCGAAGACCTTCTTCCAGACTTGCGGATCGGGGTCGAGGGCGCCCTGCGCGTTCTTGTGCAAACCGGCCTGGTTGATGTTGTCCACCTGCTCGAACGCACTCGCCGACTTGTACTTTCCGTCCAGGTTGATGAAGATGACACGCCGCTTCTCGGCGGAGCCCTTCAGGTCCGCCTGGAAGTGAATGCGCTCCTCTGCCACCCAGTCGGATTCGCGGGCGTGCGGGCTCCACAGCACCAGCAGGTGCCGCGACTCGCTGATGGCGTCCTGCAGCTGCTGGTCCCACTTGTCGCCCGCCGTCATCCGGTCCTCATCGCGAAAGGCGTGGATGCCGCGGCCTTTGAGCCCTTCCTGGAGGTGCTTCGCCCAGGCGACGTCCGTCCGGCTGTACGAGATGAACACGTCGTATTTCATACGGGTTTTGCCCACGGGTCACGCGCGTCCGGCGATTGGGAAGCGACGCGCGGCGCTCGACGGCTGCCCATTGTGCGCTACGCGGCCCGGGCGCGCAATCGTGCGAAACTTCTCCCGCCCGCTCCAAGTCTAAGTGTCGAAGCGGCGGAGCTGAGCGTTGTCGCCTCCCGGGAGCACTGATATATGGACGCACTCCGACACGACATCCTCTATGCCCTCCGGGTCCTGCGGAAGGATCGGACCTACGCCGTCGCCGTGATCCTGACGCTGGCGGTCTGTCTCGGCGCCAACACGGCGGTCTTCACTGTTGTGCGATCGGTGCTCCTGCGGCCCCTGCCCTACCCGGAGCCGGAGCGTCTGGTCTCCTCCTACGACAGCTTCCCCGGGGCTGGCGTCGATCGAGCCGGAACGTCCGTCCCGAACTACGCGGACAGACGCGCGATGACGGAAGTGTTCGCATCCGCCGCGCTCTATCAGTGGCGGGGCTACAAAGTCGGCGAAGGCCCGCGCGCCGAAGGCGTCTCTGCGATGACCGTGACGCCGTCCTTCTTTCAGGTGCTCGGCGTCGGCGCGGCGCGCGGGCGGTTGTTCACCGAGGAGGAAGGCACCCCGGGCCGCAACAAGGCGGTCCTGCTCAGCCACGCGTTCGCCGCCAGACAGCCCGGCGGGGTCGACGGCATCGTCGGACGGCAAGTCCGGCTGAACGACGAGGTTCACGACGTCGTTGGCGTCCTGCCGGAGACCTTCTTCTTCTTGAGTCCCGAGGTGCGCCTCTTCGTTCCGCTCGCCTTCGGGCCTGATGACGTGACCGACGATCGGCGCCATAGCCAGAATCACGAACTGCTGCTTCGCCTCGCGCCAGGTGTCTCCCTGGAGCGGGCCCAGGCGCGAGTCGATGCCCAGAACGCGGCGGTCATCGAGCGCGCCGGGCCGTTGAAGGATGTCCTGGTGCGTGTCGGTTATGCCACCCGACTTCAGCCGCTCGAGCGCGACGTCGTCCGCAACGTGCGGTCGGCGCTGCAGATGCTGTGGGGCGGAGTCGTGTTCGTGGTGCTGATCGCCGCGGTCAATATCGCCAATCTCGCGCTGGTGCGCGGCAACGGCCGCATGAAGGAGCTGGCCACCCGCAATGCGATCGGCGCCGGACACTCCCGCATCGCGCGACAGCTGATCACCGAAGCCACGATCCTGACCATCGCCGGCGCGTCGCTCGGAGTGCTGCTCGGCTACGTCAGCCTGGACGCGCTCGAGTGGATCGGTTTCACGGACCTGCCGCGCGCGCATGAGATCCGCATCGATGCGATGGTGTTGGCCGCGACGCTCGCGCCGGCGGTGCTCCTGGGGATCGCCGTCGGCGCCGGACCGGCCGTGCAGCTCGCGCGCGTGAATCTCAGCGGCCTGCTCCGCGAGGAGGGCCGTTCCGGAACGGCCGGCCGCACGGCTGGCTACGTTCGCCGCACGCTGGTCGTGGCGCAGGTCGGGCTCGCGTTCGTGCTCCTGGTCGGGGCCGGGCTCCTGCTCGCGAGCTTTCAGCGTCTGCTCGGCGTCGACCCCGGTTTCGTCGCGGCCCAGGTACTCACCGGCCGCGTCAGCCCGCCCGCCTCGCGGTATCCCGACGACGCCGCGCTGAGGTCGTATGCGGATCGCGCGCTCGCGCGGGTGCGGGCGCTCCCCGGCGTCGAGGCCGCGGGGATCACCAGCTACCTGCCATTCAGCTGGGACGGGAGCAGCAGCGTCATCATCCCCGAAGGCTATGCCGCGAAGCCCGGTGAATCCATCCTCTCGCCCAATCAGCTGTATGTGTCGGCCGGCTATCTCGATGCCCTGAAGGTGCCGGTGCGGCGGGGCCGTCTCTTCACCGATTCCGACACCGCGGGCGCCCCAAGGGTCGTGATCGTCGACGAGAACCTCGCGGCGCGATTCTGGCCCGATCGCGACCCGATTGGCCGCCGCGTCTACATTCCATCGAAACCGGAAGACGTGAAGAGTCCCGGGCCCGGTGTCACCTGGCTGCAGGTCGTGGGGGTGGTCGGCGCGGTCAAGCTCCGAGGCATGGAAGAAGGCGAGAACGCCAGGGCCGGCGCCTACTATCAGCCATTCGCGCAGGCGCCCAGGCGCGGGATCGCCCTGGCGATCCGGAGCCGCGGCGACGTCGTGTCGACCAGGGCGTCGGTGCAGCGCGCCCTTGCGGAGATCGATCCCGAGGTGGCGCTGACCGATGTCTTCGCGATGTCCGAGCGCATCGAAAAGTCGCTCAACCCACGCCGGGCGCCGATGCTGCTGTCGCTCGGGTTCGGCGCGGTCGCGCTGCTGCTGGCGGCGATCGGGCTGTACGGCGTCCTCGCCTACCTGGTCGGCCAGCGCACGCGAGAGATCGGGATCCGCCTGGCGCTCGGCAGCGACGCGTCGCGGATTCTCCGGCTGGTCCTCGGTGAAGCCGGGTGGCTCGTGGCGCTCGGCCTCGCCGGCGGCTTTGCCGGGGCGGTCGCCCTGCGCGGCGCGATTGCCGCCCAGCTCTATGGCGTCGGCGCGCTCGACCCGCGGGTCCTGCTGGGGGCCGCCGCGGTTCTGGGCATCACGGCGGCCGTCGCCTGCCTGGGCCCGGCCCGCCGCGCCGTGCAGGTCAGCCCGCTGGTCGCGCTGTCGCGGCAGTAAGCCCGGCGCTACAGCGGGGCCTGACTAGTCCGCCGTAGCCGGACGCCGTTCACTGTCACGCTGTCTTCGCTGTCCACGGCGCCTGCGGCGCACCGGCGCTTTGCGCCAGGACGAGACGACGACACGACGACACGACGAAAACCTTTGTGAGTTACTTCGACGGACGCTGCCGGTTGGCCGCGCCGCGCTTCGCGCGGTGACAGGAATGAGGATCGGGCCGTTCACAAGCAGCCGTTCTTTCCCTGGGCTGTTTGTGAACGGTCCGATCCTCACTCCTGTCAGCGCCGGCCGGCAGGGCCGGCGCCGCGGCCAACCGGGAGAGCCGTTGATAGGTGGCCCTCGGGCTCGAATCTGGGGGCACTTCGACGATACTCCGACGTTCCGTCGTGGCCGCGTATTTCGTCGTGTCGTCGTGTCGTCGTGCCGGCCGGAAGGCGGGCCCGCCGCAGGCGGCCGTGACACCGAACCCTGCCGCGAAAATGTTACCGGCTCTGAAGCCTGGTCAGCGCGAGGTGGCGCGTGCCCTCACGCGCCCGCCAGGTAGCTCCGCATCTGCACGATGACCAGCCAGCCCGCGAAAAAGCCGTAGAACAGCGTCGCGAACACCAGCATCCCGAGCCGCACGCCACGCACGCGTATTGCCGGCGGCAGTCCCTTTCGATTGAGCTGAATGAGCAGGATCGAATAGACGAACATCACCATGCCGTTGAGGCACGCGGCAATGACCAGCAGGAGCAAGGGCTGGTTCATCCCGGACAGCAGGATGATTGAGCCGGCAGCGATCGTGCTCCATACGACGATGAAGTAGATGCGGCTCTCGGACCATTTCTGGCTGTCCGGCAGGTAGACCGTCTTGAGGACGTCGGCGACGATGCGCGAGATGTAGTCGAGCACGCCGAGCGCGACCAGCACGAGGGACAGCGCCCCGAAGATCCAGAAGAAGGTCCCGAACCAGGGCGCCACCACGGTCTTCAGCGCGTTGCCCTCGGCGAGGATGAATCCGAGGTTGGCTCCGCCGGGCACGATCTGCCCCTGGAGTGTGGAGTAGGCCAGCGCCGAGAAGACGGTGATCGAGAACACGCAGATGAACCAGAACGACACGAACTGTTCCTTGTTGGCCACGTCCCACCAGCCCTGGAACCGCCGCAGGTTCTCCGCGTCCTGCCGCACCATCGAGCCGGTGGCCGGCGCCGCGACCTCTTCGCCGGTAATCGGCGACACGATGCGCGGGATGTAGGCGCCCATCCCGAACCCCTTGTCGCGGATCCAGTTGCTCTGCGCCAGGTTGTTCACGCCACCCGCCCCGGCAAACACCAGCCCGCTCAGGATCAGGGCCACCGGCAGGATGTCCGTGTCCGGAAACCGTCCGACCTGGGTAATCACCGACGACAGCTCGGCCCACACCGACACGCGGATCGCCATGACGATCGCGACCGCGAGGAACACGAGGGTGAGCGCGACTTTGAAGAATTGCGCCCGCTCGAGCGTCTGATACACGACGGGTGAAACCGTCAGGGCAATGCCCGCGGCGACGAGCACCCCGCACGTGATGTAGGGAACGTTGCCGCCGCCGATCAGGAACGTGAAGATGGTGACGCCGCTGGTGGCCCAGCCGGGCCACATGTTCGGCACGATCGTGAAGAAACAGAACAGGATGCCCCACGGTTTCCAGAACCGGACGAAGCCGGCGACGGCCGTCTCGCCCGTCGCCAGCGTGTACCGCTCGATCTCCATGTTGAGGTAGTACTGAACGGTGACGCCGAGCACCGCGGCCCACAGGAAGCCGAGCCCGACGGTCGTGGCCATGTAAGGCCAGATGATGTATTCGCCCGAGCCGACGCCAAGGCCGGCCAGGATGACGCTGGGCCCGAGGACCTTGCCGAGCGGCAGCGGCTCGGGCATGTCCTTGAAAGGCATCGGCGGCAGATTGCCGTTGCCGGTGGGATCGAAGAGCTCGGCAGGCGCAGCCTGCCCTGGGACCTGGGAACCATTCATGCCGAGATAGTACTGCCGAGACGCGCCTTCACCTCAATGAGGCCGACCGTCCGCTCGTTCGCGGCGTCTCAAGATCAATAGGCTGGAGGTGTCGACTGGGTACTGCATCACGTCTCGATTCGTCGTCAAATTGCCGGGCTGGTGGTGGCGCTGGCGCTGGCCGGGCCCGTTTCCGCGGCGGATATCAAGCCGCCGTCCGGCTCATCAGTCGCCGCGCACGGCGGCCGTTCGGATCGACAACTTCGGCCGCATCAACGAGCACTACTACCGCGGCGCCCAACCAGCCGAGCAGGACTTCACCGCCCTCGCGAATCTGGGCGTCAGGACCGTGATCGACCTGACGGACCGCGATGGAGACAGCAACGAACAGCGCCTGGCTGAGAGCGCCGGGATGAAGTTCTTCAAGATCGCGATGAACACGCGGGTCGTGCCGACGGCCGGGCAGATCGCGACGTTCCTGAGCGCCGTGAAGGATCCCGCCAACCAGCCGGTGTACGTCCACTGCGTCGGCGGCAAGCACCGCACCGGCGTGATGACGGCCATCTACCGGATGATCGAGGACGGCTGGACGGCGGATCGGGCGTTTCAGGAGATGAAGTCGTACAAGTTCGGCGCCGACTTCCTGCACCCGGAGTTCAAGAAGTTCGTGCTCGCGTTCAAGCCAGGGCGGTTCGCGGTCCCGGCCTTGCCGGCGGTCGGAGCGGACAGGTAAGCAGCGGGCCGACGGCACCTACCAGGTACAGCTTCACCCCGAGCTGCGCCTGCCGCGGCGAATTCTGCTGCGAGGTGATCAGCCCGAAGTTGGCGCTGTTGAAGTTCTGCTCCGGAGCGCCCCAGACCACCCGATTGAACAGGTTGAACGCTTCCGCGCGCACGTCGAGGCGCACCGCGGACGTCAGCGAGATGGTCTTCGCCAGGCTCAGGTTCTCGGTCAGGTTCCAGGGGCGGCGCACATCGCCGTTCATCCGCGGCGCGTTGCCGAGCTGTCCCACCGGCTGCACGAACGCCGCGCGATCCAGATAGCGATCGACCAGCGGGTTGAACGCGTTGCCCGCGATCGGCGCGCGCCAGTCGGCGCCGGTGACGTTCGGGCGGTTGCTGCCGTTGAAGATCGGCAGCGGTGCGCTGGTGGTCACGCCGATCGGGAGGCCGCTGGTGTAGATCTGAATCCCCGAGACGCGCCAGCCGCCGATGATCTGACTCAGGACTCCGCCACGCAGCCAGCGGCGTCCCGGCCCGAACGGCAACTCGTATACCGTGGCCAGCTTGATGCTGTGCGGCTGATCGAACCGTCCGATCGAGTACTCGAGGTCGGGCTGCGCGGTATCCATCGAGCCTGAGCTGCCGCTGAAGGTGTCGGCGTTGGTCATCAGCCTCGAGTAGGTGTAGCTGCCCTGGAACACGAAGCCGTCGGTCAACCGCTGCGTCAGCTTCAGGACGCCGGCGTGGTACATCGATCGTCCGGTCTTGTCCCCGCCGCTGGCCGTGGTGTTGACGGTCGCGTACTGTGGAAACGGCCGCAGCGCCTGCGCAACGCTGCGGGTGGTCTGCACGGCAGGATTCGTGAAGTTCGGGTACGGCGAAGTGATGCCGGCCGCCACCGCGGTCGCCGACGTGATCTGAGAGTTCAACAGCGCCACCGCCCCGGCGGCGCCGAACCGTGCGATGAGATCATTGACCACCGAGAGCGGCACCTGGTTCAGGTTCAGCAGATTCCCCTGCAGATTCGTGCCCTTCGAGCCGTTGTAGTCGACCTCGAGGGTCATGCCGCGCTTCAGCTCGCGCTGCACCGACACCGTCCAGCCATCGTAGGTGGCCGGGAGCAGCGCGTCCCTGCCATTCCAATAGTCGACGTTCGTGTTGTTGGCGAACGACGGATCGATCTGCGGCGGCAGCGGATAAGCCGGGAGCCCTCGATCCAGCAGGAACGTCGGAGTCACGCCGGAATCCGAGTTGAGGAACTCGTACTGGCCGATGAAGCCGGCGAAATGGCTGCTCGACGCGATCACCGTGACGCGGCCGAACGAACGGCCGGCGCCGGCGCGGATGGTCGTCTTGTCGTTCAGGCTGTAGGCGCCGCTCAGTCGCGGCGCCCAGGCACCGTAGTAGCCGGGAATCAGGCTTCGCTTCCCTTCGCGGCCGGGGCCGTCTCCCCGCGAACACCAGCGCGCCGGGACGGTTGTTCACCGCCGGATTCGGCTTGGTCGGGTCGAAGTCCGAGTACTGATCCCCGCCTGCCACCGGCGGCCGCGTGAACTCGTACCGCACCCCGTAGTTGAGCACCAGCTTCTTGTTGAGGCGCCAGTCGTCCTGGGCGTAGAACCCGTAATACGGATAAATCTGTTTGAGGTAGCGAATCGTCTCGGTTCGGCCTTCGTTGGCGTACCCGAGCAGGAACGAGGCGAACGAGCTGCCGCCGGCGTTGGCGAAATTGGTGACGCCCGGGACTCCCGTCTGCAGGAAGCTGAAACGGGCCCGGCCGCCGTAGTCCTGCTGGCCGAAGCCGTTGGCCTGCTGGCGATCGTAGGTGAATCCCGCCTTCAAGGTGTGCGCGCCACTCGTCATGGTCAGGTCGTCCTTGATGGTGAACCGCGGCTGCTCGGTGCCGTTGTAGGAGGCGCCGCCCCACGTCGAAAGCTCGGTGAACTGGATCGCGCCCAGGTTCTGGTTGCAATCGACGGCGTTCGGAATGCAGACCCGGTCCTTCCAGTTCTGATCGACGTTGGGCGAGAACGAGTTCTTGTTGAACGTATTCGCGCCGACGGTCAGGTGATTCACGATGCGGGATCCCACCCAGTCCCAGGTCACTCGGTGGAGGTCGCCGTCGAACGTGCTTTCCGCACTATCGTTGAACGGCTCCGGCAGGCCGTTGGCGCCGTTCGGTCCCGCTCCGGTCTCGTTGGCCTGTCCGGTTGAACAGGTAGGCCACGCGATGCCGGCTGCTGAGCGTGTGATCGATCTTGACGCTGAACTTGTGGGTCTTCTCGATCGTGCTGCGGTCTTCAGACACGAAGTTGTTGTTGACGTAGCCGAATGTCCCCGGGGCGAGCCCCTGCCGGTTCGGCACCAGCATCGATCTGGCCAGCGCGATGTACTGCTTCGCCACGGTGCTGAATCGCTCGGCCGGAATCCGGTTGTTCGGGAACGGGTCGCGGATGAACCCCGCGCCATTCGGGTTGGCGCGCGTCGTCGCCGGATCGTAGATGGTGATTCGCCGCCCCTGGCTGTCGACCCAGTTCGAGAAGTCTCCATCCCACATTTCCGGCGTGGGCACGCTGCGGAACGCCGCGTTGCTGCCCGCCTGGTTGTAGAACCCCTCGTACGACGCGAAGAAGAAGGTGCGATTCCTTCCGTTGTACATGCCCGGGATCCGGACCGGCCCGCCGAGCGAACCCCCGTAGTCCCGCTGCTTGTAGATGCCCTTCGTCTGCTCGAAGAAGCCCTTCTTGTCCAGCGCATCGTGACGGAAGAACCCGTACCCCGATCCCTGCAGGACGTTGGTGCCTGACTTCGAGGCGAAGGTAATGCCGCCACCGCCGGCCTGCCCGAACTCCGGCTTGAACCCGTTGGTCTCGACCGAGAACTCGGTAATCGCCTCGAGCGATGGGGTGAGAAATGCGGTTTCGGTGATGTCGGCCTGCCGGTTGGTGTTCACCGACACCCCATCCAGCGTGGCGCCGAACGCGCCGCCCTGTCCGCCGCCCAGCGAGACCGCGGTGTTCCCGACGCCGCCGCCGCTCTTGGCTTCAGCGACCGTCGAAATCAGATCGAATGGACTGCGCATCGCCCCGCCGACCACGAGCGGCAGCTCGTCGATCAGCCGGTTCGACACCGCGGTCGCGATCCTGGCGTCTTCGGTCTGCAGCGTGGTGTTCTCGGCGACGACGTTCACCGTCTCGGCCATCGAACCGAGGTTCAAGGCCACGTCGACCCGCGCAGTGGCGCCGGCAGAGAGGATGATGCCCGCGATGATCGACGTGCGGAACCCCTGGAGCGTGGCTTCGACGCGATAGGTCCCGGGCGGCAGGTTGGGCGCGCTGAAGCCGCCCGAGTCGGACGAGACGACGTTCGTGGTGACGTTCGTTCCGGCGTTGATCACCTTGATCGCCACGCCCGGGACGCCGGCCTTCGTCTCGTCCGTCACCAGTCCCGATATGGCGCCGCGCTCAGTTTGAGCGTGAGAGACGACCGGAATCGCAACGATGGCGATCATGACCAGACCGAGCACGCGGCGCGTGAGGTTCATGTGTCTTCCTCCACGGTTCCTGAGTTCCGGCTTGCGAGGGCCGTATCCTACCACCGGCAGGTCGCAGCTTGCCTCGCCGTGGCGCGCCAGCGCGAAGGCGGGGCTTGCCCCTTCACGGAAACACGAGGTGTGCCGGCGAGCCGATCGGCGTGTACTGGTCGGTGAACGTCAGCCGGCCCGACTTGGCCTCGATCCGGAAGCACACGATCGCATCCGAGCGCTGGTTGCACGAGAACAGAAACCGTCCGGTGGGATCGATGGTGAAGCTGCGGGGATAGTCGCCCCGCGTCCACTCCTCGCCGGCCCAGGTCAGCGTTCCGTCACGGCCGATCGACAGCCACGCGATCGAGTCATGCAGCCGGTTCGCAACGTAGACGAACCGCGCGTCGGGCGACACGGCGATCTCTGACGTGAAGTTGGTGCCGGCAAAGCCTCGCGGCAGCGTCGAGATGGTCTGCTTGGCGCGCAGCCGGCCGCTCGCCGCGTCGTAGTCGAAGGTCGCGACCGTCGAGGCTTCCTCCTGCAGGGAGTAGAACCATGCGCCCTTTGGATGGAAGGCAAAATGGCGCGGGCCGTCGCCCGGAGGCAGCGCGACCGAGGGAGGATCGTTCGGGGTCAACGTGCCGTTCGCCTCGTCGAATTTCCACACCAGGATCTGGTCGAGTCCGAGATCGGCGGCGAACACGAACCGGCCGGAGGCGTCGGCCTCGATCATGTGCGCGTGCGGGCGATCGTGGCCGCTGATCGCGAAGCTCCCGGGAGGCGCACTGCTCGGCCGCACCGGCCCGGGCTCGCCTTGATGTCGCTTGACGTCGGACGCGGCACCGAGCCGGCCGTCCGGCTGAATCGGCAGCACCGCGACCGTCCCGCCGCCGTAGTTGGCGACCAGCGCGTGCTTGCCCCCCGGATGGATGCTCATGTGGGCCGGTCCCGCACCTTCCGAGCTGACGGTGTTGAGCAGCAGCAACTGACCGGTCGCGCGATCGATGGAGTACGCGCTCACCGATCCCGCCCCGGTCCCTGGCGTTGCGACCTCATTCGCCGCGTACAAATGCGTGCGCGTCCGGTCGAACGCCAGCCATGACGGGTTGGCCGCGGTCCGGACCACGTCGCGCTGCGTGAGCGCGCCGCTCGCCGGATCCATCTCCAGGATATGGATGCCCTCTCCGCGGCCCGGGGCGCCCCCGCCCGGTGAACTGTAGGTCCCGGCGTAGGCCAGGATTCGCCGTGATGATGCCGGCTGCGGGCGCCGGGTGCCGAGGGCCGCAACTGCCGGAAAGGTCGAGGTGGTCTGCAAGAAGCGACGGCGGGTCATCACGCTCATGGCGCGTCATCTTACGCCGGAGCCGGATCGGTCAGTAACCCTTGGTCGTGAGCCAGAAGCTCTCCTCCCACGAGCCGCCGGGCGCGATGCTCTGCAAGTCCTTGTAGACGCCCTTGTGCGCCAGGTTCAGCGCATTGGTGATGGCGACCATCGGCTCGAACGCGATAAAGCCTTTGGTCGTCGGCGCCGGCGCCCCCTCGGCCGGGGGAACCGCCGGAGGCGCCACTCTCACACCTTGTGCCGGGTCGACTGGGAACGGCCCGGATGGCGCCGGCGCAGCGGTCCCGGCTCCCTGGCCCTGGCCACCGCCGCGGCCCGCGCCACCGCCCCGACCGCCACCTCCACCACCAGCGAGCGGCGTCGACCACATCAGCACGGTCTTGTACTTCGGCCCGAGGATCGCGTGCAGTTCCTTGCCGTTGTACATCAGCTTCATCGTCGCCCGGCCGTTCGCGTCACGCACCAGGTCGGTGAAGACATCGTCGACCAGGGCGTACTTCCCGAGCTGAATCGCGGTCCGCTCCGCGCCGAAGAATTTTTCGATCGGCTGGGTCTCGCCGGTCGGCAGCCGCTGCGGGATCCCGATCCAGTGCGTCTTCGCGTCGGCTGACACCGTCCAGTCGTTGCGGTTGCCGTCGGGCAGCTCGTAGATCGGGTGATAACCGATCACCACCGGCATCGGCTCGACGCTCAGGTTGTCGAGGCGCGTGCGCACTTCGAGCGCGCCGTCGGCCACGCGATAGGTCATCGTGATCGTGTGGGCGAACGGGAATTGCTTCATGAACTGGGGATTCTTGTAGAAATCCAGCTTGCAGGTCACCCACGCGCTCTTCCCGTCGGCCTTGAATTCGACGAGCTGCCACGCCTTCGACCCATTGACGTACCCGGTTCCCGGGATCGGCCCGCGCACGTTGCCCAGCTCGAGATCGAAGTTGTACTTCTTGCCATTGGCGTAGAAGGCCGTCTCGTCGAGGCGGTTGGCGAATGGCGCGAGCAGCGGCATCCCGTTGAAGCCCGGTCGGGCCTGAAAGTCGGCCAGCGTCGCGGACGTGCGCACCAGGTCCTTGCCCTTGACCTGAATGCGCCACGCGTTGCTCATGCTCCACACCACCGACACGTGCATCTGACTGGTCGCATCGGCGAGCTCGATGACCTCGCCATCCTGTCTCGCCGTATAACGCTGGGCGGCCGCCGGGGCGGCCAGCGCCAAGGTGCAGGTCACAGTCAGGACAAGTCGCAGCAGCTTCATAGAGGTCCTCATGTTATCCCTTCCTCCCGAGCATCCGATCCAGCGAGTCCGACGTCTGGTAGATCAGCGCTTCGGGATAGTGCGGGTACGGATGGAAGTATTCGAACGTCAGTAGCCGCGGTAGCCGGTCGCCTCGAGCGCCTCCATCACCGCGGGCCAGTTGGTCGTGCCGTCGAGCAGCGGCCGGAACGATTCCAGCGAATAGTCGGTCCCCTTCTTGGTGAACTCCTTGAAGTGCACGTTGTCGATCCGCTTGCCGAGGATCGGAATCCAGTGCTCGGGGAACTGGAACAGCATGATGTTGCCGGTGTCGAAATGGACGCGCACCGCGGTCGCTCGAGAAGCTGTCGACGAACGCGTTCATCTCCATCGGGCGTCATCAGGTAGCCGTTGAAGAAGATGTTCTCGATGTTGAGCGAGACCTTCAGCTTCTCGGCGGTCTTCACGAGCGTCGCGACCGCCTCGCGGGCCCGGCGATCGCAGACATCGTTCGGCACCGGCTCGTGATCGTCCCGCCACGGAATGTGGACCGCGCCGGGCACGACCAGCAGGTTCTCCACTCCCAGATCGTGCGCGGCCTGCGCCATCCGGTCCGCCAGCTCGAGCCCGCGTGCGCGCTTGGCGGGATCGTTGCTGGTCAGCGGGTACGGCCAGAACAGAAACGAGCACAGGCCGCTGATCGCGATGCCGATCTCGTCGGCCACGCGCGCGGATCTGCTGGAATTCGCGGGTGCCGGCCTTCGGCGACAGATCGTTCTCGAGGTCGTAGTTCAGCTCGATGCCGTCGAAGCCGGCGTCCTTCGCGAGCTGCAGGCACTGCACGAGCGTCATCTTCTGCGGGTACGGAAACGCCCACAGGTTGATCGACTTCTTCATGTCATAGCGCTTCCTCGGCGGAGCGGTGGCCGTGCCGCTGGACTCCTGTGCGGCGATCGGCTGACCGGTGAGGAAGGCGGCGCCCGCGAGCAGCGTTGACCCGATGGCCGAGCGTCGGGAGATCGGTCCGAATGGACCGGCACCACTGTCGTCATCGGCGGTCATGAAGTCCTCCCTGATGGCCGAGAGTGTATCTCGCACGCTCTCCGGGGACACAGCGGAAGTCCTGGCAGGACCACTCATCAAAGCACAGGTATAATCCGCCGCGTCGCGTGGTCAATCATCATCTCGACCGTCGTCCGCGCCGTGTGAGTGTCGCCGCAGCGATGGCGCTGCTGTCCCTCGCGCTGCTGCGCGGCCAGACCTTCGATCTGGTGATCGCCAACGGCCGGGTGTTGGATCCTGAGTCCAATCTCGATGCCGCTCGATGGGTCGGCATCAATGGCCAGACCATCAGCGCCATTTCTCCCGAACGCCTGACCGGTCGCACGACCATCGACGCCGCCGGCGCCGTCGTCGTCCCGGGATTCATCGATCTGCACGCGCACGGTGAAACGGCCGATGTTTACCCGCTTCGGGCGAGCGACGGCGTCACGACCGCGTTCGAGCTGGAGGTCGGAACCGGCGATGTCGACGCCTGGTATCGCAGGCGTGACGGCGGACAGCTCGTCAACTACGGCGTCAGCGTCGGCCATATCCAGGTGCGCATGGCCGTGATGCGCGACACGGGTGCGTTCCTGCCGACCGGACCCGGTGCGCATCAACCGGCCTCCGCCGCGGAGATCAAGGACATCGTGCAGCGAGTCGCGCGCGGGCTCGATCGGGGCGCCGTCGCCATCGGGGCCGGGTTCCCCTACACTCCGGCCGCGAGCCGCGAGGAGCTGCTCGCGCTGTTCACCCTGGCCGGTCAGCGTCAGGTGCCGGTGCACGTCCACACGAGGCGAGGAGTGGCCGGCGTGGACGAGGCCGTAGGGCTCGCGCGCGAGACGAAAGCGCCGCTCCACATCGTGCACGTGAACAGCACGAGCACCACCGCCACGCGCGACGTCCTCGCCCTGATCGACAAGGCTCGAACCAGCGGCATGGATGTCACCACCGAGGCGTATCCCTACACCGCCGGGATGACCGAGATTCAATCGGCGAACCTGGACGAATACGACGGGGCGTCCGCCGAGCGTCTGGCGCAGCTCGAGTGGCCCGTCACCGGCGAGCGATTGACGGCGGAATCATTCAGGAAGTATCGAAAGACTGGTGGCCCCGTCGTCCTGCACACCAACAGCGAGGAGATGGTGAAGGCCGCCGTGACCAGCCCGCTCACGATGATCGCGAGCGACGCCTATTGGGAGAACGGCGTCGGTCATCCGAGGACGACCGGGACGTATTCCAAAGTGCTCGGCCGCTACGTGCGCGACGAGCGAGCGCTCACCTTGATGGACGCGATCCGCAAGATGACGCTGATGCCGGCTCGACGCCTCGAAGCACGGGTGCCGGCGATGCGAATGAAAGGCCGGCTCCGCGCCGGGGCCGACGCTGACATCGCGATTGTCGACCCGGCGACGGTCATCGATCGCTCGACCTATCGCGAGCCCGCGCTGCCGCCTCGTGGGATCCGTCACGTGATCGTCAGCGGCGTGGTCGTGGTCAAGGACGGACAGCCGGTGCGTGGCATCAAGCCGGGCCGGCCGGTCCGCGCGGCCGTCGCAGCCCGCTAATCTTTCCCGCCGGGCCTGATTCGGCCCATGAAACAACTCGCGGCGATTTCCGCTTGTCTGAATGAGGACTGTGCCGATCCCCTGGAGGAGAGAGATGGCCGACAACCACATCGATCGCCGTCGGATGCTCGGAATGCTGGGGTCCAGCGCGGCGTTGGTGGTCGCGGGCTTCGATCCCGTCGGCCGGCGGTGGATCTCCCAGGTAGCCGCGACCGGCTGCCCCAGCTTCGCGGATGCTCCCCCGCTGGACGGCGTCCTTCTGCTCGATGCGGCATCGCGCGCCGCCGACGCGACCGACAAGGGCAATATCGTCTCGCACACGCCGTGCGCGGTGCTGCGGCCGGGGTCGGTGCGAGACATCCAACGCATGATCCGCTACTGCCGTCGTTACGACCTCGAGGTCGCGGTGCGCGGGCAGGGGCACACGATGCACGGGCAATCGCTGTCGAGCGGCGTGGTGATCGAGAACGGCTCGCTGAACCGGATCCATTCTCTCAGCCGCCATGGGGCGGATGTGGACGCGGGCGTGCGCTGGAAGGACCTGGTGATCGCTGCCGCCGCGCGTGGACTGACGCCTCCGGTTCTGACCGGATACACCAACCTGTCGATTGGCGGCACGCTGTCGGTCGGCGGCGTCTCGGGCCGGAACTATGCGGGGGCCCAGGTCGATCATGTGCAGGAGCTCGAGGTCGTGACCGGCGAGGGCCATCTCAGGCGATGCTCGAGGCACGAGCATCGGGATCTGTTCGACGCGGTGCTGGCCGGACTCGGACAGTGCGGCGTCATCACCCGGGTGAAGATGGACCTCGTGCGGGCCCGGCAGATGGCCCGCATCTACAACCCGGTCTATTTCGACACCGCGACGTTCTTCCGTGACCTGCGCACCCTGATCGGCCGTGGCGAGTTGAACGAGATCTACAACATCTGGGTACCCGGTCCGAGTCCCACGGGATTCCTCGCCGTGATGCAGCTCGCGGCCTACTTCGATCCGTCCGATCCGCCAGACGATGCGCGGCTGCTGCGGGGGTTGAGCGTGCCACCCGAAGCCGTCCCGCATCGCGATTCGACCTACCTTGACTGGGTGTTGAGCGTCGACGTCCTGGTCGACTCGTTCCGCGCCGGATTCCAGTGGGATCGACTGATCAAGCCGTGGTTCGACGTCTGGCTGCCCGAGGAGACCGTCGAACCCTACGTCACCGAGGTGTTGCCGACGCTCGATCCGGCGCGTGACGTCGGGCCGATGGGCTTCATGCTGCTCCTGCCGTTGCGCCGATCGAAACTGACCCGTCCCCTGCTCAGGGTCCCGGACCGGCCGGCAGGCGACTGGATCTATCTGTTCGATATCCTCACCGTGTCGACGGCGCCCGGTCCCGATCCCGCGTTCGTCGCGGAGATGCTCGATCGCAACCGCCGGCTCTTCGAGGAGGCGCGCGCCGCCGGCGGCACCCGGTATCCGATCGGCGCGCTCGAGGTCACCCCCAAAGACTGGGCGCGCCATTACGGACCGGTGTGGCGGCAGTTCGTGAAGTGGAAGCAGCGGTTCGATCCCGACAACATCCTGGCACCAGGCTCGGGGATTTTCCCAGAACGACACCGGTGAGCCCCACGCCTCGAGGCCTGCTCGACCGGCTCCCTATTCCGTTCGAAGTGCCACGACCGGGTCCACCCGTGTCGCTCGGCGCGCCGGCAGTGCAGATGCCATAACCGCGACAAGTAACAGGAACAGAATGGCGGCAGACAGCGTCATCGGGTCGTTCGCCGACACACCGTACAGTTGGCTGGACAGTAGACGAGTGAGCCAGCTCGCACCGACGGTTCCCACCACCAGTCCCGCGACCACCGGACGAAGGCCGCCGGAGATGACCATTCGCCGAACGTCGGATGCATTTGCACCGAGCGCCATCCGGACGCCGATCTCCTGCGTGCGTTGAGCAACCGCGTACGACAGGATGCCGTACAGTCCCACGGCAGCCGTGACCAGGCCGATTCCCGCGAACAACGACATCAGGCTCGCGAAGAACTGCGGCGTCTTCGTCGTTCTCTCGTAGAGATCGGCGACAAGGCCGGCGCGTCCAATCGAGACGCGAGAATCGAGCCGGCGAACGATCGCTCTCAGCGAGTTGAATACGACGGCTGGCTCACCCGTGGTCCGCAACAAGAGTGTGCGAAACGGAGCGGAAGCCTCCTGTGTGAGTGGCAGGTAAATCTGGATGCTGCCGCGAGGATTCGTGAACGACTGTGTCTTCACGCTGCCCGCAATCCCCACGACCGTGATCCACGGGACATAGGGGCTGTAACGGAATCTCCGGCCGATGGCCTCCTGCCCGGGCCAGAACCGTCGCGCGGCATTCTCGTCGATGACACCTGCAGGCGGCGTGGAGGCTCGATCGTCGGTTCCAAATGACCGACCCCGCTTCAGGGGTATGCCCGCCACGCCGAAATAGCCGGGATCCACATGGTTGATGGTCAACGCCGGAGAGGCATCCGCGATGTCTTCCCTGCCCTCGACCACAAACCGTCCAGTTCCTCCACTGGGCGGCGGCGTCCCGAACGACGCGTCTTTGACCCCAGGCAGAGCGCTCACAACCTCGAGGAAGTCCATGAAGAACTGATCCTGGCTCACTCTGTCCGCGTACGTCTCTGGAGGCAAACCGATATCCACGAACGCAAGGTTCTCAATCTCGAACCCGGGATCGGCCGTCAGCATGCGCACGAAGCTGTTGACCATGAGCCCGGCGCCCGCCAGCAGCACCAGCGTCAGACTCACCTGAAGGACGACGAAGGCGCTGCGGGTCCGGCTCTGCGCTCGCACACGCGTGGACCGCTCGTGGTGCCAAGGCGACCAGGAGGACGTCCTTCGACCTGCCGCCCGCCAGGCCGGGCCCACGCTGGTCAGCACGCCGGCCAGCACTACAGCACCGGTCGCAAAGGCGAGCACACGGAGATCGAGCTCCGGACGATGCCGACCGAACAAGTACATCTGGTCTGGAACCAGTGCGGGCATTGCCTGAACAATCCACCACGCGAGGAAGAGCGCCAGCACTCCCCCGATGATGGCGAGGACCGATCCTTCGACCAGGAACAGTCGCGCCAACTGGAGGCGGGTCGCGCCAATCGACAGCCGGATGGTGACCTCACGGCCTCGCGCGACGAATCGTGACAGCATCAGGTTCGCGACGTTGGCGCAGGCGATGAGCAACACGAACGCGACGGCGCCGAGCAGCACGAGCAACGTACTCCCCATCTCGCCACCGCGGTCCCTATCGAGCGGAACCAGGTCGGCTTCCCACGGCCGCCGGGCAGGGCGCTCCAGTTGGATGGCTTCCGCCGCACGGTCCAGTTCGCGCTCGGCCTGCTCGAGCGACAGTCCAGGTCGAATCCTGGCAATCACATCCGCGCCGGTCGAGCGCGGTTGCTGCGGGTCGATTCGCTCCGCCATCGGCAACCAGACGTCGGTCTGGTCGAAGGGCGTCGCGCTCAAGGCCCCCGGGGCGACTCCAACAATCGTGTAGGTGCCCTTGTCAATTTCCAGCGTGCGGCCAAGCGCGCCCGCGTCGCCACCGAAGGCGCGCGACCAGAATCCCTCGCTCAGCAACGCGACCGGCGCGCCGCGCGCCGCCTCGTCTTCCGTCAATCCGCGACCCAGCCGCGGTGCCAGGCCGAGCAGCGCGAGCATCCGAGGGGAGAGGCGCCCCACGCGCAACGAGTGCGCACCATCCCCATCGGTACGGGTCAGCACACGACCGCGTCCGTATGGTTCGATGCCGGCAAAGACCTGGGGTCGCGAGCGAAACGCCGCAATCCGATCCCAGGTCAGGGCGCCCATATGGAACGTCTCTTCTGCCTGGCCTCGCCGCTCCACGAGGGCGATGTCCACGAGCTCCTGTGGGTCCAGAAACGGCAAGGGTTTGAACAGGGCGGCGTCAACGACACTGAAGATCGCCGTGTTCGCGCCGATTCCAAGCGCAAGCGTCAAGATCGAAGCAGCCGCAACGCCCGGATTGCGACGACACTGCCGCAGGGCATACCGCAAATCAGCCAGCATCCCGACCCTCTCGTACGTCGCGGTCCCGAAGCGAGGACCGCGACATGATAAGCGACGCGGTGCCGCCTTCGATCGATTCGAAGCCGTCACGAATCACGGCTATCATGGGCGAAATCGTGACGGTACCGAGTCGAACCTTCGCAGCGGTCGGGTTCGTCGTCTGGCTGGCGGCTTTGACATCTGCGTGCAGCTCGCGAAGCACCCCGGCGGGTGTGCCTGTTCCCCCACCATCGACCCCAGCGCCCCAGACTCCGAGCCCCGGTGCCCCGCCCTCAGAGCCGCCACCATCGCCGGCAGCAACCGCGCCAGGTCCCGGGACGACCTCGCTCGACTGCGCACTGATCGCTGAGCCGGGCGAGCCCATCGCGACCGTTGCCCTCGTCGACCGAATCGACCCGTCGAATGCACCCCGCCCGTCGAACGAGAGCGAGCATTTACTGTTCCGCCAACTCTACGAGACGCTGATTCGGGTCGACTGCAAGGGACGCGTCCGGCCAGGGCTCGCAGAGTCCTGGCGGCTCGACGCAGACGGACGGACCTGGATCGTCACATTGCGCGAGAACGCCCGTTTCTCCGACGGCACGCCGGTCACCTCGACCGACGTCCGCGCCGGTTGGATGCGCGACGGCGCCGGAGACGAGTTGCTGCCGACGTGTGAGCCGTCTCGTCCAGTCGGTCGTCCCCGTCGACGATCGGACGGTTGCGATCGCGTTGAGGAGCCCACGCGTGGATATGCCACTGGCGCTCGCTCATACCGACCTGGCCATCGCCAGGCCCGCAGCCGCTTCACGTTGGCCGCTCGGCACACGAACCGACGGGGCTGCACCAGAACCGGACGCGCCGGCTGCCGCCGTTGATTCGGTGATCACGGTCAAGCGGGACAACCTCCCTTCTATTCGGTTCGTCGTGGCGCCGGGCGACCCACGAGACCTGTTGGACAGAGGGCTCGACCTGCTGCTCACTCGGGATCCCGCAGCGCTCGATTACGCAGCGACCCTGCCCCACTTTCAGTCCGTGCCTCTGGAGTGGCAACGAAGTCACGTGCTCCTCACACCCGGACGCACGCGCGGGTCTCCCTCACTGCCTGAGGAGGCGCGCCAGGTCCTTGCCGGCGATGCCGTTCGCGGTGAAGCCCGAGGCGCGGTGGGCCCGTTCTGGTGGCAGATGTTGCAGGACTGCACGGTCGCGCCTTCCGAGCCGCGAGAGCAAGCCGCATTCACACCGCGAATCGTCTATGACGTGCGCGACGCCGCTTCGCGCGATCTGGCCGAGCGCCTGGTCGGGCTGTCCCGCGGTTCGGGCGCTGTCGGAAACCGCGATTCTGGAGGTGCTGCTTCCGGATCGTCAGCGCCGGACCTACCAGCAGGCCACCGCATTGACCGGCGAGCCCCTCGCTGCGGCACGACGGCGCGGGCGCGATGCCGGCTACATCATCTCCCTCGACCGTCGTCCGCTCGACCCATGCCGGGACATCCAGATCCTGATGGATAGCGCTCGCTGGCTCGATCCCGAGACCATCGTCCCGTTGATCGAGGCACGGCTGCGAGCCATTGTGCGGCGGGGCAGATCCGGCCTCACCGCGGACTGGGATGGAGGATTGCTGATCGGAGAAGGGATTGTTGGGCGGTGACCCTGCGGACCCGCCTGATTCTGGCCTTTGCGGCCGTCGTGCTGATCGCCATCGCGCTGCTGGTGTTCGGGCTGCGGCGGGAGATGGCCAGCCGTCTCTCGCACGAGTACCAGCTCCGCGTCGACCAGGTGGTCGAGGTCATTCGGGAAGATCTTGCGCGTGAGAGTGCCGGAGTTGCCGATCGGCTCGCCTCGCTCGAGAGTGCGCTTCTCACGGACAACCGGTTTCGCCTCGCCGCCGTTGCCGGCATCGAGGCGGAACGGCCGTATCTCCTGGACTATGCCGGCACGGCGATGCGTCTCACGGGCCTGTCGATGCTCCAGATTCAGGACGGCGATGGCACGATCATCAGCTCCGGCCACTTCAGGAACGAGCATGGCCGCGTCGAGGCCGGACTGGTCCCGGCTCTGAACAACGCGCCCGGCCCGGCGCTGGTGACCGCGCGGAGCGCCGAGCGCGACTTCTTCGCCCTGGCGCGTGCGCAGACGTTTCAGATCGGCGGCCGGACCTTCAGCATCATCGGTGGTCTCGCGGTGGACGAGTCGTTTCTCGCCCGGCTGGCCCGCGATCGAGCGATCGTCGTGTCGCTCGAATATCCGGGCGGAGGGCTGGCGACGCCCCGCTCCCCTTCGAATCCGCCGTCACCGGGAAGGGCGGACACCACCGAGGATGCCGCCGTCGGCGAGCTTCAGTTTCCACTGATCCGCACCGGCGCCGGACCACAGCTCGAGGTCGTGCAGGCGCGGATGAAGGTCAATCAGTCCTTGACGCCGCTGAGAGCTCTTCTGCACAGCGTGGACGCGTGGTTTCTCCTGGCCGCCCTTGGAACCGCGGCCACGGCGTTGCTGCTGGCCGTGTGGGTCTCGTCGCGCATCACCAGACGGCTGGCCGCCCTTGCCGACCAGACCGCCGTGCTCGATCTCGATCGTCTCGACGTCGACTTCGATTCCGGCACCGATGAAGTCGGCACCTTGTCCAGGGTGCTCGGTGACCTTGCCGCGCGGCTGCGGACCAGCACCGCCCGCGTGCGCGAGGCCGAGCGGCGCGCCACCGTCGGCGACCTCGCGCGCCAGATCAATCACGACATCAAGAACGGGCTGATCCCGCTTCGCAATGTGATGCGCCATCTCGCCCAGGTCGAACGGGACGAACCAGGCGCCCTTCCGGTGGTGTTCGGCGAGCGGCGGCCGACCATCGATTCGAGCATCGCGTATCTCGAGACGCTCGCCACGAGCTATCAGCGGCTGTCGCGGCCGCTGGATCGGCGCGAGTGCGATCTGAACGTGTTGATCACCGAAGTCGTAGGCGCCGCCCGGGCGCACGACCATGTCGAGTTCGGCACCGACCTGTCCATGAATCTCCCCGCGGTTCTCGGAGACCCGGTGGCAATTCGGCGTATCCTCGAGAACCTCACGGCCAATGCGGTGGATAGCCTGCAGTCGAAGCCTGGCCGCGTCACCGTGTCGACGCAGGTGATCGATCGACAGGCTGAGCCGCCGGCAGTCCGGGTGACCGTCGCCGACACCGGCCGCGGCATGACTGCCGACGAGACCGGACGGATCTTCAACGATTTCTACACCACGAAGGAGGGCGGCACCGGTCTCGGTCTCTCCATCGTTCGACGGCTGGTGATGGACCTCAACGGCACGGTTGGCGTCGAGAGCGCGGCCGGCACGGGCACGCGGATCACCATCGACATTCCGGCCGGCTCCGCGAAACGAATATGACATTGCAGGTTCTGGTCGTCGATGACGTGCCCGCGATGGCCGAGCAATATGCCTACGACCTGAAACGGGTCGGGCGCTACACCACCACGGTCGCCGCCGGCGGCGACGCGGCGCTCGATCTCCTGGCGAGGGAGCCGATCGATTGCGTCGTCCTCGATCTCGATATGCCCGGGACGGACGGCTTCGAGGTGCTGCGGCGGCTGCAGCAGCGCGGCATCGATACGCCGGTCATCTTGAAGGGATCGTGGTGTATTTCGCGGGACTGGTGGTGTTGTGCGAGCTCGCGCGACGGGTCGACGACCGGGTTGGCCAACCTTCGCGCTCGATCATGAGCGAAGGTTGGCTGTCATGATCAGTATTACGCGACCCACGCTCGCGAGGGCGTTTCGGCGCGTGGCTCTACCGCTTGGCGCGTACTACGCGGTGACGCTCGCGCTTCCGATTGCCAACGGCGCAGCGCAGTCGGGCATGGTTTTCGTGAAGCACGCGCTGGTCGTACTCTTCGCGCCGCCAGTCCTGATCGCGCTCGCGTGGGCAGTGCATCGGGCGGCGCAGGTGTCCGTTGGTGCCTGCCGCTCGGTCCTAGCGAGGGCGCAGCCTCGACGGCGTTGTGTTGTCAACTCTCCCTGAGAATCTCCGCGGGATCGACCGCGGCGGCGCGCCGCGCCGGGATGAGGCAGGCCGCCATGGCCACCATCATGAGGACGACCGGCACGCCGACCATCGTGCGGAGGTCCGTCGGGCTGACGCCAAACAGGATCGTCCCCATCAGCCGGTTCGTGACCAGCGCGGCGCCGATGCCGGCCGCGACGCCGACCAGCACCAGCCGCAGTCCCTGGAGCAGGATCATGCGCCGCACGCGGGCGGGCTCGCCGCCGAGTGCCAACCGGATGCCGATGTCCCGGGTGTGCTGCTGGACGAAGTAGGCCATCACGCCGTAAATGCCGACGATCGACAGGCCGAGCGCCACCAGCGCCACGGTCGCCATCAGCACCGACAGGTATCGCGGGGTCGCGAGCGCGTTGGACACGAGCTCGCTGCCGGTCGAGATGCTCGACAGCGCCAGCCCCGGATCGAGCTCTTTCACGGCCTGCTGGAGCGACAGCGAGAGCGACACGGGATCGCCGGTCGTACGCAGCACGACGAACCCGTTCGGGAGATCGACGAGCGGGTAATACACGGTTCCGTCTTCGGGCGCTTCCAGCCCGGCCCACTTCACATTGCCGACGACACCGACCACGGTGGTCCAGTCACACGACGCACAGCCACCGCTCCGGAATCGGCGGCCCAGGACTTCTTCGCCGGGAAAGAATCTGTTCGCCCAGGCGCGATCGACCACGACCACGCGTTCCTGCAGCGATCGATCGTCGAAAAGCCGTCCCCGCTCGAGGGTCAACCCGACGGTCTTGAAGAACTCAGGGGATGCGCCAACCCACGGGCAGACCGGCTGACTGCCTGCCGCCAGCGTTGGCCGATCCTCGAGATCGAAGTTGTTGTGCTGCCCCACCTCCCGCGGCGGCCTGCTGTCGGACACCGCCGCGGCTTCGACGCCGGGCACCGCCTGCAGACGCTCCAGCGCGCGCTTCCAGAACGCGGCCCTGTCCGTGTCCTGTGCGTAGCGGGCCCCGGTCAGCGACACGGCTGCGGTCAGCATCCGCTCGGTATCGAGGCCGACCGGTACACGATTCAAGCGATCGAGGCTGAGGAGCACCAGCGCCGCCGCGACGAGCAGCGGCGTCGCCAGCGCGAACTCCGCCGCGACGAGCACGCGCCGCACTCGCCGCGACGCCGGACCGTCGGTTGTCGCCCTCCCGCCCGCCCGGAGCGCTTCGTCCGCTCGGATGCGTGAGCCATGCAACGCCGGAACGAAGCCGATCATGACGGCGCTGGCGAGCGTGAGAACGGCCAGCCACAGGAGCGCGGGACCGAACACCCGGATCTCATCGATCCGCGGGATGTAGTTCGCGCCATAGAAAGTGATCAGCTGCAGCAGGCCAACGGTTACGCCGAGGCCCACGAGCGCCGCCGCCGTGCTGAGAATGCCGGCTTCAACGTAGACGTATTGGAGGAGCCGGCCTCGCGAGGCGCCAAGCGCGCCGCGAATCGCCAGTTCACGGCTGCGGTGCAGGCCGCGGGCAATCAGCAGATTGACCGCGTTGGCGCAGGCAATGAGCAGGACCAGCCCGACCGCCGAGAGTACGAAGATCAGCCTGGTACCGACGTTGCCGATTGCGCGTTCCTTGAGATCCATCATCGCCCACGTCGCCCGCTCGTCCTGGTATGACGATCGCCAGATTGGAAAGAGCCGCGCGTTCGTCGCACGCAACGCCTGGCTGGCAACGCTGTTGGCGACGCCAGGCTTCAGGCGCCCAATCGCCATCGTGAAGAACGGCCCCTTCCGCCTGGGCGTGGGCCACCGTTCCGCCGTGAACACCGCAACATTGCGCTCGAAAGGTCCGACGGTCTTCTCGAGCACGCCAATAACGGTGTGCTCCGCGCCATCGATCGTGATCGACCGTCCGAGCACACCGGTATCGGCGGCGAACCGCCTGGTCCAGTACGAATGGGTGAGCACGGCGAGCCGGTCGCGGTGGGCATCATCCGACGGACCGAACAGGCGGCCCAGATGCGGCTTCTGCCTGAGCAATGGAAAGTACGAGCCGGTGACCGATCTCGCCGACACCCGCTCGACCAGCGCCCGCTCAGTGACCGTCACCTGGGCACTCTGGTACGCGGCGACAGCCTCGAAAGTCGGATGGTCCGCCTCCAGCGCCCGGTAGTCCACGACGGTGAAACGCCATCGGTTGGGTGGACTATCCGTGTAGATCCAGACGAGCGAGCCTGGTTCGGCGTACGGCAGAGGGTTCACGAGGACGGCCCAGACCGCGCCGATCAGGGCGGCAGTCGCGCCGAGGCCGAGGCCGACCGTCAGCACGATCGTCGCCGACAGCACCGGCACGCGGACCAGACTGCGAATGGTGTAACGCACGTCGTGAGCGAGATGCTGCATGGTTGTCCGTCCGGGAAAGACCGCGCGCACGCGGTCGAGCAGGAGATGCCAGGGAAGCAGCAGACGTTGCCGCCAGAGCCACCGCCTGGCGGCGTGCGGCCCAGCGGACCGCCGGCGCAGCTCGTAGAGCTCCAGCAGATCGCTCTCGATCGCGCGCCGGTCGTCATCGCCGAGCAGGCACCGGACGAGCCAGCGCATGTCAGGCTTTCCGGGCCCGGAGCACGCGGCCGAGGCCGCGCCAGAGCCGCAGGTATTCGATCCGATTCGTCTCGACCGCGGCCAGCCCGTCCTTCGTCACCTCGAAGTAGCGGCGCGCCCGGCCGCTCTCCGGCTCATCGAGCCGCGAGCTGACGAACCCCTTTCGTTCCAGGCGTTTCAAGGCAATAAATACCGCCGCCTGCGACACCGATTTGCCGATCCGGCGTTCGAGCGCGAGCACGAGGGGCACGCTGTAGGTCTCGTTCCCTTCGCGAAGCATGGCCAGCAGCACGTGCAGCTCGAAATGCTGAAGCGTGTCCCTCGTCATCGTCTCATTGCCACTAACAGCGTTAGTCGTAACGAGAGACAGGTTGGTTAGCTGGCGGTTCGATATTTTTCAGCTGACGAGGACGTGCGAGGAGCGGCGCGATCACCCGGCCGGCACACAGGTGACGAGGGCGACGCCGAGCCCGAACCAGAGCAGGGCGAAGATCACGCCGTAGCCGAAGAACGTGCGGAAGTCGACCCGCGCCATGCCGGCGATCAGCACCGGCCAGAACGGTGACACCAGGTTGCCGACGTGGTCTCCGACGCTCAACGCCAGCAGGCCGTGCTGCGCCGTCATGCCCACTTCCGCCGCGGCCCGGGACGTGACGAAACCCTGGACCACCCACTGCCCGCCGCTCGACGGGATGAAGATCGACACGATCGCGCTCGCCGCGGCCGTCAGCAGCGGAAACGTGAGCGGCGTGGCCCAGGCGGCGAAGGCGCCGGCGAAGCGCTCGCCCACGCTCGTGTACTGCAGCAGCCCGGCGACGCCGCCGTACAGGTGATAGAGCACGAGCACGGGCCAGCAGACGCTCACCCCCGCCCGGATGGCCCCAGTGAACGAGGCCACGTTCCGGTGCAGCACGACCGCGAGGGCGAGCAGCATCGTGTTCATGGCATTCAAGTCCAGCGTGGCTCTCCTGGTCACGAAGTGGTGGTAGACCCACAAGAAGAGCGCCGCCGCGAGCACGCCGGCGACGAGTGGGCTGCGCTCGATCCAGCCGGCGAAGCCGCCGGTCTCCAGCTCGGTGTCGGCTGCCGCCGGCGGCTCGGCAGGCCCGGACACGAGCGCACTCGCCGCCGGGAAGCGCGACAGCGGGGTCACCTGCCGCGGCATCAGCAGACGCGCCAGCAGGATCACTCCAGCGGGGAAGGTGATGACCATCAGCAACGCGGGCGCCGACCAGATGGTGGTCCGCAGGTCCATCACGCCGACCGTGGCCTGCAAGAAATGGCCTGGCGTCGCCATCAGGAGCGGCGCGCTCGCCGAGAGCCCGAATTGCCAGACCGACTGGGCGGCGGCGACCGTGGCCAGCATGAACGGAAAGTCTACGGGAATGCCCTTCTCTTCCGCCGCCGCGCTGAAGTGGATCGCGATGAGCGGCGCGAGAGCGAGGCCGAGGCCCCAATAGAAGTATGAGAGCGCGGCCTCCAGGACCACGCCGAGCGCAATCACCTGGGTCAGGTTGCGCGGCCACCGTGCCAGCCCGACCACGAGCCGGCGAAAGAGCGGGGTGCCGGTGACCATCGTGCTCAGCACCAGGATCAGCGTCATCTGCATCGTGAACGGCAGCAGCATCCAGAGGCCGCGGTAGTACGCGTCAGTAATGGCGGCGAACGGGTTGCCGAACGCCAGGGCGGCGGCAGCGACGATCAGCAGCATGATGACGGACGCCGACGTCGCGTCGGGGACCAGGGTGCCGAGGCCTTGAGCGAAGCGCGAGATGCGATCGGGAGAGAGACGTTGCAAAGGGCCTCCAAGGCTGCTTCTGAGGTGCCGTCATGACATGCGGCTGCACACGACCGTCGGCGAACGCGACTGCAGGACCCCGCGACACTAGAAGGTGAACCGCACCGCCAGCTGAATGCGGCGGGCGCTGTTGGTGGCGCCGGTCAGGCGGCCGAAGACGTTGGCATTGGTCAACGCGCCGGAAGTGAAATTGAACTCCGCGTTGGTGTTCACCGCGGTCCACTGATACGTGTCGAAGGCGTTGTACAGCTCGACCCGCAGCTGCAGGCGTCGCGAGCCTCCCATCGGGATGTGTTTGAACACCGAGATGTCCCAGTTCACGTAACCTGGCCCGTGGAACTCGTCGCCGCGCGCCGTACCGAAGTGGTACGCGTCGTCCGGTGCCGCGATGCACTCGGTTCTGAACTGGCGCTCGAACGTCCGCTGGGACCGCGGCAGCTCCGGATCGCAGAGGATGCGGGGACGATTCGGGCCACCGCCGATCGAACCGTTGTCGACGAGCGTACCCGTGGGCACCGAACTGTAGGTGTAGGTGAACGCGCCCTGGGCGCCGCTGAGAAACGAGGTGACGCCTGAGAGCTGCCAATCGTTGGCAATCGCGCGCAGCAGCGGGGCGCTGGATCGCCTGACACCTGGCACCAGCCAGGAATAGTGGAGGTTGAGCGTGTGCGGTCGCCGGCCCACCGAGTTGTAATTCCTGGCGCGGTTGTCAGCGACGAACGGATCGACGATGCCGAGCGTCTTGTTGACGATCTCGTAGGTGTAAGCCGCGCCGAAGGTCAGCCCGTCGCCCCGCCGCCGCCGTGTCGCCGACAGTTGCACGGAATGGTAGTCGGCGTAGCCGGTGAACTCCCGCTGTGAGATGGAGGCATAGCCGCGGTACGGGCGCAGCAGATCGTCCAGGAGCGGCTGCGTCACGCCGCCGATCACGTTCGTCGGATCGAGGCTGGAGGGCTGGAACCGGTATCCGTACGGCCGGCCATTCAGTTCTCGCAGGATCGGCTGGCGTCGTGCGGCATTGCCGACATAGGCCGCGTCGACGACCAGGCTCCAGCCGACATCCCGCTGCACGCCGGCGCTCCAGTTGTAGACCACCGACGGCACGAACTCCTGAATGCGCCGCATCGCGCTGGTCGTCTCGCTCCGGTCATCGTTCGTGAGCGCCGCAAGCTCCTCAATCGTCGAGTAGTTCACCGTGTAGGTACGGACGAGCGGCGGCAGCTCGGTGAGCTCGAGGATGTCGTTGTCCTGATACCGATCGTAAAAGGCGCCCGCGCCGCCGCGAATCGCGGTCCTGCCGTCCCCCGTGACGTTCCACGCGAGGCCGAGACGAGGCGCCATCTCGAATGGCGACCGCCGCTGCGGGGTGCCTTCGTACACCTGCGTCCCGTTGTAGAGATCGCCGTTGCCGGGAATCGGCCTGCCGATGTACACCGCTGCCTTGATCTCACCGGTCACCGGATTCAACGCGCGGCGCGCAGGATTGGCCCCGGTCGGCACGTAGAGCAGCGGCGCGGCGGCCAGGTTGAAGAGCGCCGGCTCGAACTGTGCGACCTGGTCGCCCTCGCTTCGTATCGGCGTGAGGTAGTAGACCCGGACGCCCGCGTCGATGGTGAGCCGTTTCCCGATGCGCCAGTTGTCCTGTGTGTAGAACTCGGTGTTGACGAACTGGCTGTGCCCGATCGGCCGCTTGTCCGCCTGCTGAAAAGATGTCACCACGCCGAGCAGTGCGTTGGCGAACCCGACGTTCGTGTTGCGCACGTGCCCTGCGTCGCTGTTGAAACTGAACGCGCCGTTGTAGGCTGACCGCTGCTGTGCCGGTCGCTCCGAATGCTCGACAAAGATACCGGTCTTGATGTTGTGGGCTTTCAGGACCTTGGTGACGCTGCCCGAGAAGTTCCACATCGTGGTGTAACCGTAGAAAGGAAACCGCCGTTCGTATTGAAACAGCCCGGTTGACGCAGTGCCTCCCGTCGGAGGAATGCCGCCGGTGAACGTGGCATTCGGCAGCAGGTCCAGCGGGTTGGCCTCCGGAAAGAACTGCGGCAGGCCTGGAAGCACCTTGCCCCGATTGTTCGCGTCGAGCGCCGCCTGATTGAGGGGCGACGCCCACTGATGGCCCCGGTTCACACCAGCCGTCGCTTCGACAAACGTCGTCGGATTGATCGTATGGAGCAACGTCGTGACGTAGCCCACCGACTCGGTTTCGAACTGGCTCGCCATCTGCGGCCAGCCGCCCACGAATCCGAACGGGGCGACGGCCCCGCCACGGTTCTCGTAACCGAAGTGCAAGCGCCCGTAGACGGTCGTGCGCGGACCGACGTTCCAGTCGACGCGCAGGACCTGGTCGTTGCGCGGCCAGTCCGTCACCATCTGATAGGTGTAGTTGTACTGATTGGATGGGTCGGTTGCGTTCGGCAGCGGAAAAAGGCGGAGGAGCGCCTGCCCAGTCGGGTCGATTCGATGCGCCGGGATGATGCTGCCCTCGAAACATCCCGGCCCACCGTTGGTGACATTGCAGTTCCCCTGACGCTCCGCGTCGCGGATGAAGATCGGTCGGCCATCGTTGCCGACCGTCTGTGAGAAATCCCCGTCACGTTCGAGCGCCGTCGGCATGCGTCGCAGGTTCAGCGTCCCGGGATCCGTTCTACTCAGCACGTCCTGGGACCAGAAGAAGAACCATCGGTTTCGCTGCCGGTTGAATTCCATCGACGGCACGAGGATCGGGCCGCTCAACGTCCACGCGACGTTGTCGAACCGGTACAACGCCGGCTCACACGACAGCCGATCGCCCGGCCCGCACTGTTGCTTACGCAGGTACTCGTTCCCATTCAATGCGGTGTCGCGCTTGTAGAAGGCCGCGCTCCCGTGGAAGTCCTTCGACCCGCTGCGGGTAATGACCGTAATCGCCGCGCCCGAGCTGCGGCCGTACTCAGCCTGGAAGTTCGCCGACTGTACGCGGATCTCTGCAATCGAATCGACCGAGGGCGATGCGAGGTTGCCCCCCGCGGTGTCCTTGTTGTTGATCCCGTCGTACGCAAGGTTGAAGTTGAGGCTGTTCCTGCCATTGATGGTCAGGCCGGAGAGAACATTCCAGCTCGGCGCCTCGCGCGCGTTGGTGTCGACGACGCCCGGCAGGAGCTCGAGCATGCCGAGCGCATCCCGGCCTTTGAGCGGGATGTCCTCGAAGGTGAGATGCGTGATCCTGCCGCTCCGCGCTGCGGTCGTGGTCTGGACGAGATCGGCGCCGCCCTGTACAGAGATCGTCTCGCGCACGTCACCCGCCTCGAGGACGAGTGGCGGTACAGTGACGCGATCCGTCGAGCCGACGGAGACGTGTGGTCGTCTGACCGTCTTGAATCCTTCAAGTGCAGCGCTGACGCCGTAGGTTCCCGCGAGCACGTCCACGAACACGAAGCGTCCCTCGACTCCCGTTACCACTTCACGACGCCAGGCCGTATCGGCATTCGTGATCGTGACGGTCGCGCCTGGAACCACGCCGCCGCCGGAGTCGACGACCACGCCGCTGACGTGCGCTGTCACGCCCTGAGCGAGCAACGCCTCTGGGCTGGAGAGCCCGACGCACAGCAGCAGCGCCGCGGCAGCCCGCTGAAGACCCTGGCTCATTGCTGTCCGCCGATCGCCGACCTGACGGCGACATCCCAGTTCAGCACGATGGTCAGTGACCGGATGTCGAGCTCCGGTGCCTTGATGAAGAGGAAGCGGCCGCCATCGGGCGACACGGCATAGGTCGGCCCGCTGGCCCAGTCGCGAAGCGTGTTCACGGGCGTGACGACGCGAACCGGTGTGCCGTGCTTGAACGTCGGGCTCGTCGCGATCGGCACCGCCATGACGGCCCCGTCTTCTGTCCGGTAGAAGAGCTCCCGGCCGGTTTGCGACCAGATCGGCTGTCGCCCGACGGCTGTGGATACGACCCACTGTCCACTCTGAACGTCGGGAAACGGGCGCACGACGATCTGCCCTTCATATCCGCCGGTCGATGCCGTCGACTGATAGGCCACCCACCGGCCGTCCGGCGAGAGACTCCCATCCCGGGCGGTGCCCGATTGCGTGACTCGAGTGAACACTGGCGGCGATCCCAGTTCCAGTATTCCGATGTCGAGCTGCGGCAGTTGTTCCCACTGCACCAGCAGCCGCTTGCCGTCCGGCGTGATCGACAGCGGAAACAACCGCTGCGGGCTCTCAATCCCGAAAAGCTTTTCCGCGTCTGTCGAACGATCGGCCGGGACCCGCAACACCGTCCGCTCCGCGCCGGTGAAGAAGATGTACCTGCCGTCGGGCGACCACACCGGCATGTTGGCACTGGCCGGACCCGACGTCAGCATCTGCACGGGCGAACCGGCCAGGCCGAGTACCCAGAGCGCGCGGTCGGCATCGTTGAGACGTGCCGCCACGCGGGTCCCGTCGGGCGACAGCCGCAGGTGCGCATACATCCGCTCCTCGGTCTTGACGGATTCCTCTTTCCCGCTGCGATCGACCCAGACCAGGCGCCGGCCAGGGGCGACCTCCGGATAGACGAGCGTCCCGTTGTGGGCCAGCGCGTACATCGGAGATCCCGCGAGCAGTGTCGTTTGCACGTGCACGCCGAGCGCGCGCGGCTCACCGATCGTGCGAACGGCGCCGCCGTCGAATCCGGCGGCGAAGAGTGAGTGTCCCCGTGCGAACACGATCGCGTCGTGGCCGACGAGTTGCGGGCTTGTCCCGTCGGCAACGACCTCACGCGCCTCTGCCGCGCCAGGTCGCACGACCATGATGCGGCTCAGGCCGCTCTGGAAGCCGCCCCGCATGGCCGCGAACAGGAGTGAGCCATCGCGCAACGAGATCGGTGTGAGATGTCCGTCCTCGCCCGGCCCCACCCGCGTGAGCGCCTGTTGATCGCCGAGTTGACGAATTGGTGAACCAATCATGTTGCCGCGAACGATGCGGCCGTCAGCGAGCCACGTGAGCGGGCCTGCGCCAGCGCGTTCAGCGGGTTCGATCGTTTGCACGGGACCGCCCGCCGCGGGGACCTTTCTCACTGCCCGCGCCTGCACGAACGCGACCCACTCACCGTCAGGCGAGAACATCGGGTTCATGGCGTCGCGCGTGTCGGGCACTTCGACAGGGCTCCCGGCGCTCAGTGTGTAAATGAAGAGCGAGGCCACTCCCCGACGTGCACCGAAGAACGCGATGCGGCTTCCATCGGGCGCGATCGCCATCGAAATGCCATTGATCGGGATGTAGAGGGTGACTCCCGGCGGCAGGTTGAGCGACAGTCGGGTGACGGTGCGCTGAGGCGCCGGGGAGGAAGATGCGCGCCACAGCGCCACCGCAAGGGTCAGTGCTGCGATCGTCGGAAGACCCACCGCGATCAGCTGTCGCCATTGACGGCGCCGTATCGCACCTCCGGCCGGCGTGCCGTCGCGCCGGACATCCTCACGCCCCTCGCGTACCCAGATCAGCTCACTCTTCAGATCGCGCGCCGTCTGCCACCGATCGTCGGGATTCTTGGCCAGGCACTTCTGCACGATGCGATCGAGGCTGGCCGGTGCGAGCGGCACACGATCGCTGACCGGCGGCGCCTCGTGCTCGAGGATGGCGGCGATCAGCCCGGCCTGCGAGTCGGCCACGAACGGCCGTCCGCCGGAGAGCATCTCGTAGAGCAGCCCGCCGAACGCGAAGATGTCGGTCCGCGTATCCACTTTCTCGCCGCGCAGCTGTTCCGGTGAGATGTAGGGCAGCGTTCCGAAAACGAGTCCTTCGCTGGTCAGTCCGCTGACGCTGGACACCGCCGGGGCGGACACGCCCGCCAGCTCCGGCCCGCGGAGCCGCGCCAGTCCGAAATCGAGCAGCTTGATCCCGGTGCCGGTCACCATGACGTTGGCCGGCTTCAGATCGCGGTGCACGATTCCCTGCGCGTGCGCCGCGATCAGCGCGTCGGCGATCTCGATCGCGTAGTCGAGCGACTGCTCGATCGAGAGCGGCCCACGGGCGATCCGCGCCGCCAGGGTCTCGCCGTCCAGCAGCTCCATGACGAGGTACTGGACGTCGGACCCGGAGATGTCCGCGACGCCGACGTCGTGCACCGTGCAGATTCTGGGATGCGACAGGCGGGAGATCGCGCGCGCCTCGCGCTCGAATCGCTCCCGGCCGCCCGGTGCCGTGTCGCGCTCCGACGAGAGCACCTTGATGGCGACGAGTCGATCGAGGCGGGTGTCGCGCGCCCGGTAGACCTCGCCCATGCCGCCGGCGCCGAGCGGCTCGAGAATCGTGAAGGTGCCGAGCGGCGTGCCGGACGGGAGCCGCGTGGCTCCGGAGGCTGATCGGCCTGGCTGGCCGGGATCGTCGGGGGGCTCGAGTCGGGGACCGAGCGCGGGCGTGCTCAGGAAGTCCCCGGCGCCCTCGTGAGCTGCCAGCAGTGACTCGACCTCACGACGGAGCACCGCATCGCCCTTGGTCTGTTCGGCGAGGAACGCAGCCCGCTCCTCCTTCGGGCGTCCCAGCGCGCCTTCGAACAGGGCCAGCAGTGGATCCCACTCGGCGGCCATCTCAGACCGTCAGAGCGTCAGTCCCTGGAGCTCGCGATAGAGCCATGCCTTCGCCAGTGCCCAGTCCCTCTTGACGGTGATCGGCGCCACGTCGAGCCCCGCCGCGATCTCGTCAACCGTGAGTCCCGCGAAGAACCGCAGTTCCACCAGCTGACTCTGGCGCGGATAGATGGTCGCCAGGCGTTCGAGCGCAACATCCAGCGCCAGGACGTCGACGTTCAAGGCTTCGAACCCGATGTCGTGGTCGCCGAGCGGCACCTTCCCGCCCGAACCGCGCTTCTGCGCATGATGCGACCGCGCGTGGTCCACAAGAATCCGCCGCATCAGGTGCGCGGCGATCGCAAAGAACTGCGAGCGGTTCTGCCAGTGCACCCGCCGCTGATCGACGAGCTTCAGATAGGCCTCGTGGACGAGCGCAGTCGGGGCCAGCGAGTGATCCTGTCGCTCCCGCTGCAGGTGACCCCTTGCCAGCCGCCGTAGCTCCCCATAGACGGCGTCGATGAGACGGTTCCGCGAGCCCTCGTCGCCTGCGCTCCAGGCGACGAGGAGGCCCGTCACGTCTGGCCTGCCTTCGAGCATGGGCTCTTATACGCCATCCCGCAGCGAATGAGACGGGATTTGTCGGTCTTCCGCGTTTCCCCTGACGCCCGATCGCCAACGCCGGCGCGGGCCAGGACCGGGGGAAGCGTCATGGCACTCCGTCGTCGAGGGCACCGGGGCCATCTCGTGGGACGCTCGGTGGTTACGGCTGTCGTCGCCGCCTCGTCTATCGTGGGGCTGACTGCTCAATCCACTACCGCCAAGCCCCTGCGGGTCGATCGCTGGCCTTGCCGCGTCGTCGCGGCGCCGACCCTGCGCGAGGCCTTCGAAGAGGGTTGGGAGCGCTCGCAGACGATTCGCAGCCAGTGCGAGGAGCTTGCGGCCGCCCGTGCGGTGGTCGCACTCGAGTGGGTCGCTGCCGACTCCCTCTCGCACGCCAGAACCGGAATGACGGTGCGAGGCGGGGTCGTCGCCGCAACCATCGGGATCCCGGCGGTTGGAGAAACGATCGTGCTGCTGGCTCACGAGCTGCAGCACGTCATCGAGAAAACCCGGGGACTCGACGTCGAAGCCGAGGCCAGGCGGCACGGATCGGGCGTGTGGAAGGCGTCCAGCGGCTACGAAACGCAAGGAGCGATCGACGTGAGCCACCGGGTGACGGCCGAGCTCCGCGAGGCGCAGGCCCCCCGGAAATAGCGGACGGCATGAACGATTCAGCGTCGCCTGGTCTCCGCGTCACTTCAAGCAGGCGTCGAGCGAACCGCACATCGTCGCCGGAAATCGCTCGGGCACCTCGCCGTACGCGCGCACCGTCCCGTTCAGAAGGGCAGCGGTCTGCGAAATATCCGTGTAGCGCAACACGCCGAGGTAGTGCGGCCCGCGAACGTGAGACGGCGTCGGCGAATGAAGGATGACGCGTTGCACCTCACCGTCCAGAACCGCCGCGTACATCCCGTTCACGCCATCGCTCTCCTTGCCCAGGATCGTGATGGCTCGAGGATCCACGGTCGGCAGCGAGCGAAGCAGCTCCAGCGCTCGCAGGATCTCGAACACCTGAATCGATTCCAGCGTCGTCCCTGCAATCATCGCCTGCCGCTTCATCTGATGGAGGGGATCGTCGTCGCTGAAGCTGCGGAGGTTCTGTTCGAGCGCGCGGCCGCCGCGATCGAGCGTCTCGACCAGGAGCACGGCGCGGTCTCCCCATTGATTGCGCTCCAGCGGCTGCTCGTTCCCCCAGACCGGAATGCCCCGGCGATGATCCACCAGCAGGATGGCGGGAAGCCTCACCGAGGCAGTAGGGCTCGCTGGAAGTGAATAGATGGCCCTGGCGCGGAGTCCTTCGAGTGTGGTGAAGGTCACCCGGCGGATCCTTCGTCCCTGCATGATGCTCTCGGCTTGCCATTCGGGCGCGAGCGGAAGCGGTCGTGCGGGAAAGTAGCGGAACACTTCCGTGCGCAGTGCCTTTCGGAGGTCGTCGATCGTGTTCGCTCGGAACGCGGGCGCAGAGGACCCGGACGGGAACAGCGTTTCGTCGATCCGCGAGAGCCGCTCGTCGATTGGCAGCCCGTTCCGGTAACAAAGCAGGTCTTCGGGCTGTGGATCGTCGACCGGACCTTCGGCAGTCACGGGCTCTTTTGCGCCGAGCAGCTCCTTCAAGAGGAACGAGTACACCGGGATCCTGATCGCCTCGGTGTCGGAGTGCCCGCCTGGGGCGACGGCTGTTTGCAGCGCACTGGCGCGCCCATAGAGGCCGTAGATGTTGCGCACCTTGTCCACCATCTCGGTGAAGGTGTCCATCGGGAAACCGCGGTCGGCGTCGGCGTTGGCCAGCAGCTGCGGCCGGGGCGCCATCAGGGCGCCGATCTCGGAGTACAGAAGGCCATAACTGTTCACGGGGTAGGCACAGTCACAGTGGGCCAGCGCGAGACGCTGTTTGACCAGGCCTGTTGTCGAGATCGTTCCAGAGACGGGCGCAGACACGGCGATCCGGTCATCCAGGGCGCCAAGAAAGAACGTCGTCAACCCACCGCCCGACCGGCCGGTTGCTCCGATGCGATCGCGATCGACGTCTGGGCGAGCGACCAGATAGTCCACGGCCCGTCGCGCATTCAGCAGTTCGACAGCGAGTGGCGAGAACCCGCGGCTATACCAGTGGAACCACGCATGCGCATACACGCCGTGGTGCGTGAATTCGATCTCCCCCATCTCGATGTTGTCCATCACCAGCGCCGCGACGCCATGAGACGCGAACCAGGCGCCGTGCCTGCGATACACGCTCTTGTTGGCGTGGCCGCACTGGTACAGAACCGCGGGATACCGCTTCGCGCCGCTGCGCGGGAGATAGAGATTGGCTGTGAGAAACACGCCGGGAGCCGTCTCGAGCACGAGGTTCTCGATGGTGTACCGGTCGAGCTCCTGACGGTGAGTCACGGTGACGCGCGGCGGAGCGGCCGGCCATGGCATGTCATGCCAGAGCATCCTGGTCAGCGCCGTTCTGAGCCGCTGTTTCTCCTGTTCCCACGCCGCGACGGTCGTGATTCCCTTGAACAGCTGATCGTGCCGGCGCGCAACCACGGCCTCGAAATGGGCCTGCAGGGCTTCGAGCTCTTTGTTCGGCGCCGGCGATGTGCCCTGCGCCTGCGGCCCCGTCACGGCGGCCAGGACCCAGAGTGCGAAGGTCAGACGACGGACGGCAGCAGTCATGGAGCGGATCGTAGCTCGTAAATGGTGACGAGTCGTTCCACAGCAACGCCTCGTTCTTCGGGGACATTGGGCGTCAACAACCGGGTCACCTTCGCCGGCTAGCGGCCGCGGTTCCCGTGCGAGGCTTTCATTGGCACCGCGCCGATCACTGCACGGATGACCCCGTCGCTCTTGCTGAGAAGATACAGCTCCCCGGCTCGATCGACCGCCAGACGCAGATCGACGCGTCCGGCACCAGCCACGGCACCCGTACCGGGCAGATCTGGATCGAGTCCGCCCCGGGAGTGATAGGCCGCGCTGACGATTGGCGCCAGCGTCGGATACAGCTGACGGCCGCGATCCGGAGCATCGGCGGGATCGTCCCACCAAATCTGCAGCTGGTGGATCTGCGCCATCGTGCGAGCGACGCCATCGTCGGCCGCCCGCATTTCCTTGAAATCGGCCCACCACAGGCGGCCGGTGGAGATGTCGCCGAAGATGAACTTTCCGGCGAGCTGCGGAATCCGCTTGCCGCTGTAGACGAAGCCGCCGGCGATGGCATCGCCGCCATCCTGCCCATGTCCGTAGCGCAGCACTGGATAGAGTGGCCTGGCCAATCCCGCGGTGACAGTGTCGGTCACCTGCACCGGCAGCTCGTCTGGCTGCGGCAGCGCGGGGTTGGTTCTGTCGCCGTCGACGACCTCCCCGCCTTCGCGTAAGGGAAAACCGTAGTTCCCGCCTTTGTGCACCAGCAGCACGGTCTCCCAGATCCGCCACCCGATCATCGACGCAATCAGGTGTGCCGTTCCGCCCTCGACGTGCCAGCCGAGACGATGCGGGTTGCGGACGCCGTGGGCCCAGATCTCCGGGCGGGCGCCAGCGACGGCCACGAACGGATTGTCTCGCGGCACGCGGTAGCGGCCGTTGTCGCTGATGGTGCTGGTGTTCGCGTGCTCGCCGAGATCCGGAACGATCCGGAGGATCTTGCCGACGAGCGTGTCCAGCCGCTGCGGGTTGAGACGGTTGCTGCCCCGCGAATCACCGGAGCCGCCATCGCCGCAGGCAACGTAAAGCACGCGCCAGTCGGCGTCGCCGGGGCGCGCGGCCGGATTGAAGGAGATGTCGCCGAGCGGATGGATCCGGCTGTTGAGCGGGAATGCGAAGCAACTCGCGGGCGCGGCCCTCGAAGGTCGTGTTCGCGGGAGTTCGAGTCCGTCCATTCGATCAGCACGCCTTCGTGGTCGACCGAGCCCGGGCGTCGCGATGGGCGCAGTGGCCGTGTAGCCGGAGACATCGAGGCCGCGAACGCTCTGGTTGTCCGGTACGGACGACCCCGGCAGCGCCGTCTCCTCGAGATGGATGGTGTAGAAGCGGCCGTTGCGGCGATAGTCCGGATCCAACTCGAAGCTGATGAGGCCGCTGGCCAGACCGGCTTCGGTCGGCAGTTTGTCGAACAGGCCGGTAAGAGCCCCGCGGCCGTTGAAATCGAGGTAGGTCGTGGCGCTCTTCGTCCGTGGGTCCAGGATGTAGAGCGGCCCGGTGAGATCGTTGACGAAGAAGCGGCCGGCCGGACCCGGCTCCTGTCGCAGGACATTGAGGCGCGCCAGTGAGCCGGCATTGTTGCCGGTGCCGTCCGGCCGTCCGGTGATGGGCAACGAGGCGAACTCCGCGATCTCGAGCGCCAGTGGCGCGGTCGGCTGCGGCGGCTGCCGATTCGAGGCTCGCTGAGCGCGCACACCAACATCCGGCGTCACGCTCAACGCCGCAGCCAGCAGCATGGTCGCAACGGGTTGAGACCGGCGACTCCAGGACGAGAACTTCATGTCGACATCATTACTTCGTCGGGACGATGCGCTTCAGTTCTTCTGTCCAGTTCTGCACGACAATCACGGCGCGCCAACCGGCGCAGCTCAGTCCTGTCGCCCTGTGGGTCGCTTCCCGATTGCACGGGTGGCTCCATTGTCCTCAGCGGTCGCGGGCATTCTACGCCCGTACGCTCCCCGACCTTACTCCCGCCGCCGGTTCCCGCCTCAGGAAACGAAGCAGCGATACGCCGCTCCAACTGACGTAGGAACCTCCCAGCGGGCGTGTGCAATGCAGCACGGCGCGCCGCTCTAATCCTGTCAGGCTCGAAGCCTCGAGGACACGAAGCCCTCACGGCTCCGTTTCAGGAGGCCACGAACATGGCGTTCGGCGAACGAACGGTCCTCGCGGGGACGATGACGGTCGCGCTCTGGCTAGCAGCCGAGCCGGCCTGGGCCCAGGACGAGCGGCTATTGATGCGCATCGTCGTCTACGACCGTGCGCAGGTGCCGCCCGATGTGCTGGCACAGGCAAGGACGGTCGTCTCCAGGGTTTTTGGCGAGATCGGCGTCGATGCCGGTATGGATGGAGGCTGCCGGGTTCGCGCGCGAGATGCCGGGCGAGAGTCCGGCGCGACAGGCGTTCGTCCATTCCGTCGTATAAATCAACATGACCGCGCCGGACATGCACAAGATGCTGGGCCGCAAGAACAGCGTCCTCGGGGCAACCGGATCGCGGACACGTAGCATGTGGGTCGCGTTCGCACGGATCCAACAGTCGGCGAGCCTGGCACAGGCCGATGTCAGCGACGTCCTCGGCTACGTGATCGCGCACGAGATTGGACACGTCTTCATGCCGTTACGCGCGCATGCCCTCACCGGTCTCATGCAGGATGGCGTGGACACGAATCTGATCGTGCAGAAGCGACTGTCGTTTCTCGTCGGGGAGGCGAGGCTGATTCGCGCAACGCTGGCCGGCGGTGCGACGCGCTGATATGGCCCTGGCGAGCGGATCGACCCGCCTCAAGACGCAACAATAACCGAGCCGGGACTCGCAGGGGTGTCAGGCAGTGAATCGTGAACGAAGGGTGGCAGTCGTAGAATCTCGATCGCGACGCTGCGATGCCGCGGCGGTGCCATACTCGATGCGAGGATTCCTGCGTTGACTCAACCCGTTGCTGCCGCTCTGTCCCACGTCTCGCCAATAGACGTCATCCGCAGTCAGTTTCCCGCGCTCCGCCGCGAGCACCGCGGCCATCCCGTGGCCTACTTCGACGGACCAGGCGGCACCCAGGTCCCGGCCGTCGTCGTCGACCGCATGCGGGACTACCTTCTCCATCACAACGCCAATACGCACTGGGCCTACCCCACGAGTGAGGAGACGGACGCCGCCATCGCGGACGCGCGCGCAGCGCTGGCAGATTTTCTCAACGCGTCACCAGGCGAGGTGGCCTTCGGCGCGAACATGACGACGCTGACGTTCCACTTGAGCCGGGCCCTGGCGCGCGAGTGGCAGGCGGGCGACGAAATAATCGTCACCGAACTGGATCATCACGGCAACGTCGATCCGTGGCGCGCCGTCGCCCGCGATCGAGGCCTGACCATCCGCTCGGTGCCGGTGAACACCGCGACCGGCGAGCTGGAGTGGGACGCGCTCGAGCGCGCCTTCTCGCCGCGGACGAAGCTCCTGGCGATCGGTGCCGCGTCGAATATCCTCGGCACGATCAGCGACGTGGCCGCCGCCACCCGCCTCGCGCACGACGCCGGCGCTCTCTGCTTCGTCGATGCGGTCCACTACGCACCGCATGCGCTGGTGGACGTCCGCGCGATCGGCTGCGATCTCCTGGTGTGCTCGCCGTACAAGTTCTACGGACCGCATCTCGGCACGGCGTACGTGCGGCGGGATCTGCTGGAACGGCTCGACGTGCCCAAGGTCGAGCCCGCGGCCGACACCGCTCCCGAGCGGCTCGAGACCGGCACTCTCTCGCACGAGGCCATCGTCGGGGCCGGCGCGGCCGTGGATTTCCTCGCCTCGCTCGCGAGCGATGGCGCGAGTCGCCGCGACAGGATCGCCCGGACGATGGCGGCGCTGCACGAGCGTGGACTGCGACAGGTCACGCGTCTGTGGGAGGGGCTCCGCGCCATTCCCGGTGTGACCGTCTACGGGCCGCCGCCGTCGCGGCCCCGCACCTCCACCATCTCGTTCGTCGTCGCGGGTCTGAGCTCGACGGCGGTCGCGCGCCACTGCGCCGAACGCGGGCTGTTCGTGTCGAACGGCGACTTCTATGCGTTGATGGTCGCCCGGCGCCTCGGCCACGCTGACGACGGGCTCGTCAGGCTTGGCTGCGCCGCCTACACGTCCGACGACGAGGTCGAGCGCGCGATCGCGGCGATCGTGGAGGTGGCTGATCGGTAGTCAGGAGTAATCGGATTGCAGGAGCGCACCGCGTTCGCCGCCGGTTCGATTCCTTCGCGGCTCACCACTCTTTCCTCAGCACTCTCGGACGGCGCCAGGGTCGTTGAAAAGTGGTGCCGTTGCGGCGATTCGATTGAATATTCCAACGGCCGCTTACTCCACTTGACTGCCCAATAAATCCAATGGCATTATCTGCGCCGTAGTTCACTTGGGCGTCTAGCGAAGTCGACCTCTGATAGGGCGCTTTGGACCTCATGGTCGACGCTCTTCTGCTCAACAAGCCGTAGCGATGACTGCTGTGCGACGATTCCTGCTTCGTCTCGTCCATTTCCTCCAACCGCACCGCGCTGAGTTCGAGCTCGAACGCGAGCTGGCGGCGCACCTCGGGGTCCTCGAGGACGAGTACAAGCGTCGGGGGCTGACCGATGCCGAGGCCCGCCTGGCGGCTCGACGCGCGTTCGGCGGGGTTGCGCAGGCGAAGGAACTACATCGCGATGCCCGGTCGTTCCGTTGGCTTAGCGACCTCCGTCAGGACACGCGATTCGCGGCGCGCGCGCTCGTGGGCGCGCCGGGGTTCACAGCTGTCGTAATCGGCACCCTCGCGCTCGGCATCGGCGCCAACACCGCCATCTTCAGCGTCATCCATGCCGTGCTGCTCCGCTCGCTGCCCTATCCCGGTGCCGATCGGTTTGTCCGAATCGCCGCCCAGTTCGATCCAGACGATTGGAGCGGCATCAAGACGTCTGCCGCTCCGGTGAGCTTTCAGGATCTCGAGGTCCTTCGGTCCCGCTCTCGGACGCTGTCGAATCTGGGTACCTACGGTCAGGAGGCTGTGACGCTGAGCGGACGCGGCGAGGCCGTCCATCTGAACGGCGTTCGCATATCGCCCCAGGTCATGGCGATGCTGGAAGCGACGCCGCTGATGGGCCGGTTACTCGAGCCACGGGAAGAGGCGGCCGGCCGTGACCGGGTCGCGGTCATCAGTTACTCGATGTGGCAACGCCGTCTCGGTGCTGACGACGCGATTCTTGGAAAGACGATCGTGCTCGACGGCATTCAATACGAGGTGGTCGGCGTCATGCGTCCCGGCTTTCAGTTTCCGAACGCCGACGCGGAGCTCTGGACGCCCTTGGTCTGGCGACCCGGGCAACGGTCGCGTGTCGTCGGGCGCCTCACCGCCGGCGCCTCTTTCCTGACGGCAAGCACGGAGGTCAACGACCTGATGCGGCTCGCGCGGGACGAGCGCCGCTCCGCTGGACCTCCGCCTCCGCCAGGATCCCGTGCCGGCGCTCCCCCGCCTCCGCCAGGACCAGGTGCAGGACCGCCACCTCCACCGAGCGGGGCCGCGGGCAAGGGCGATGGCCCCCTCCGTTCGGAGCCGATCCCGACGCGGTTCTTCGTCGTCGCCCTGCACGATGAGTCCCGCGCGAAAACGCCTCTCGTGATCCTGTCCGTCGCGGTCGGGTTCGTACTGCTCATTGCCTGCGTCAACGCCGGCGGGTTGCTGCTCGCGCGAGGCATCAGGCGCGAACGTGAGATCTGGGTTCGGCTGGCGCTCGGTGCGGGCCGCAGCCGGGTGGTGCGACAACTCGTGACCGAGAGCATGCTGCTGACGCTTGCCGGCGGTTTCGCGGGAATCTGGCTGGCCGTGAGCGGGGTGCGATGGCTTCGGGTGTTCGGCGCCGGCATGCCGCGACAGGACCTTGGCGTGTCATCCGTCGTGCCGCGTCTCGACGAAGTCGGCATCGACGGGACGGTACTCCTGTTTGCCCTCGGCGTTTCAGTCGCCGCGGGGCTGGCGTGCGGGCTCGCGCCGGCGTTGTGGCAATCGCAGGTCGAGGCGCGTGGCGAGCTGGCGCGCGAGACGAGCCTGTCCGCGCCGGGGTTCAACTTGTTCCGTCGCTCGCGCGGGCGCGCGCTGCTTGTCGTCGTGCAGATCGGCCTGGCGGTCGTCTTGCTCCTGGGCAGTGGACTGCTGATCCGGAGCTTCCTCAAGCTCTCGAGCGTCAACCCCGGCTACGCGACGACGCGGGTCCTCACGTTTCAAGTTCCCCTGTCGCCCAATCAGTCAGCACTGAGGTTCTCCGCGGAGCTGATCGCGCGCATCAAGGGTCTCCCAGGGGTGCGGGCCGCCGGGTACGCTGACCACCTGCCGCTCACTCGCAGCAATCTCGGGCACGTCACCCTCAGTACGCGTTCGGCGGCGAGCCAGTCCATCGGCCCGCCTCCACTGCCACCGCCGCCGGGTGTCAACGGAAGACCGGACTTCCCGGTCGCGCACATCGTCAGCCGGGACTTCCTGGCCGCGTTGGGCATCGCCGTTGTCGAGGGGCGCGGCTTCTCCGACGCGGATCCAGTCGGCCGTCCGCACAGCCTCCTCATCAACCGAACGCTCGCGCGCAGCGGGTTTGTCGGCGAAAACCCGGTCGGAACACGCGTCTACACGGACGACGTTCCCTGGGACATCATCGGAATTGTCGAGGACGCCAGAGAGACCGGCCTGGCAGACCCTCCCGGCCCTGAGATCTTTGTCAGTCTGGAGCGATCCGGCACGGACGACACGCTGTTTGGTCACTCCTCGCCGTACTTCGCCGTGCGCACCGATATCCCGCCGGCCACTTTGATCCCGGCGATCCGGAGGGTCGTCAACGATGTGGATCCGCAGGCGGCACCCGACCGCATCGCGACCATAGAACAGATCCTGTCGAATTCGATTCTCCAGCCGCGCTTCTACGCGGGAATCTTCGGGCTGTTTGCGCTGATCGCGGGCACGCTTGCGGTTGTCGGCATTTACGGGGGTATCGCCTTCGCCGTCAGCAGTCGAACGCGTGAGATCGGCATTCGGGTGGCGTTGGGCGCTTCGAACTTCCAGGTGTTTCGTGCGATCGTCGGCGACGTGCTGCTGCTGGCGGCGGTCGGCATCGTCGCGGGCGTCGCCGGTGGCGCCATCTTGACGCGCTATCTGCAGCAGATGTTGTTCGATTTGACGCCCCTCGATCCTGCCGTCTTCATCGCGATGCCCGTCGTCCTCGCCAGCGCCGTCCTGGGCGCGGCGCTTCTCTCGGCACGGCCGGCGTTGACCGTGGCACCGCTGGCTGCGTTGCGGCACGAGTAGGCCACTCACTTCAGCAATGGTTTAACGTCAAGCAACCACACGGCTTCCGCGAACGAACCTCGACTTCGATTCGACCGTTTTCAGTAGCCCTGCCAGTCGCGCGTGGTTTACTCTGCACTGTGTCAGGAACGGGCACTGGGAAGGTCTGAGGACAGCCCTGGTGTCGCGTCGATGACCTCGCCTGATGCTTCCGATCGCTGAACCCGGATGATGGTCTACAGTGATGCGCAATCCAGAACATCTCTGACACCATGAATTCTCATTGCCTTGCGGCTGCAGCTGTGTTCCTGCTTGGAACGTTGGTCGCTCCTGTCCTGACCGGAGCCCAGAAGCCAGACTCTGGGCTCGCGCGCGAATTCTCCCAGACAGTTCGCCCGTTCATCGACGAATACTGCGCGGAGTGTCACGGCGGTCCGCAGGCGGAAGCTCAGTTCGACCTGATGTCATTCACCACGCTGTCCTCGGTGCTGCAGGACCTCCCGCATTGGACCCTTCTGATGGAGCGGCTCAACGATAATGAGATGCCGCCAGATTCCGAGCCGCGGCCGCCAGCCCGGCTCCGCCAGAAGGTGATCGATTGGGTGAAAGCCGTGCGGGCGGAGGAGCTGCGCAAGCACGCGGGCGATCCAGGACCTGTCCTGGCGCGCCGCTTGAGCAATTCCGAATACAACTACACCATCCGCGATCTCACCGGCGTGGACCTCAAGCCCACCAGGGAATTTCCGGTCGATCCGGCCAATCAGTCCGGATTCGACAATACCGGCGAATCGCTGACCATGTCTCCGGCGTTGTTCAACAAGTACCTGTTGGCGACGCGCGAAGTGGCCGACCACATGGCGCTCACGCCGGACGGCTTCATTTTCGCGCCCGGCCCGGTGCTGGCCGAGACGGATCGCGACCAATTCGCCATCAGGCGCATCGTCGACTTCTATCGATCGCAGCCGACCGACTATGCCGACTATTTCGAAGCCGCATGGCGATACAAGCACCGCGCGGCTCTTGGGACTCCGGCGGCGACACTCGGCACCGTTGCGCGAGCGACACAGGTCTCGCCGAAGTATTTGCCATTGATTTGGCGGATCCTGGGTGAAGCGGCCGTTGGATCCCAGACGCAACCCGCTGAAGTGGGTCCCATCGCCAAGCTGCAAGCCATGTGGAAGGCGTTGCCTGCGCCGGCATCACGAAAGCTCAATCCCACCGAAGCCGAGCTCCTTCGCGCGCGGTACGTGGAGATGCGCGATTTTGTGGTCCGGATCCGCACGAACACCTCCGTGCAGTTCTCAGCACCGGTGGTGAACGGTCCCCCCGCTCCTCCGCGTGACCCGGCCGTCGCGGGGCGAGGGCGCGGTGGCGGCGGCCGCGGACTGCCGGCCGCGTCTCAGCCGCTGTTGAGCTGGAAATTCAACCAGTTCAATACCCACCGCCGGAATTTCGATCCAGGCGCTCTGCGGAACGACACCGATCCGATTGAACAGGCGCCGAAGATCCCCCCATACGCCGGCCTCCATGGGGAGGCCTCCGTACGCTGGGCGGCCGTCATGAAGACGGCCCAACTGGCCGACCCTGATTTGGTGGTGCCCGCAGGCCAGCGCACCCGCTATGAGGAATCCTTCGCGCGCTTCGCGACGGTGTTTCCCGATCGGTTCTATGTCGAGGAACGGGGCAAGTTTTTTCCGGACAATTCAGCCGATGCCGGACGTCTGTTGAGCGCCGGCTACCACAGTGTCATGGGCTACTGGCGCGATGACAATCCGCTGGTGGAGTTGATTCTCGACGACCACGGCAAGAAGGAGTTGGACAAGCTCTGGACTGAATTCGACTTCTACGCCAGTCATACCGCCCGGACATTCATTCAGTTCTACTTCAACCAGAGCGGCGAGGTCCTGGGCGGCGGTGCTGAGGCGGGCCGGCCGCGCCCAATTGGCAAGGAAGTGACCGACTCTTCCGTGATCGCGGAAATCAGGGATCAATACATTGCCCTCGCCAACGCCAGCGACAATCCGATCGCCGCGGCCTGGATGCCGTCCCATTTCGAGCGCATCGATTCGACACTGCGGTCGCTCGAGAAGCTACGCGCCGCCGCTGAGCCCGCTCAACTGCAAGCGCTGGCGAGGTTTGCGGAGCGCGCCTACCGCAGGCCGTTGAGCAAGGGGGAGCGCGATGGCCTGATTGTCTATTACCAGAAGCTGCGGGAGCAGGGTGCCCTTTCGCATGAAGATGCGATGCGCGACTCCATAGCCAGCATCCTGATTTCTCCGGTCTTTTTGTATCCCCTCGATCTGACGGAGTCAGCCACCAGTTCTCCAGCTGCGGGGTCCTCGACCCGTGGAATCCCCCTCTCCGGATACGCCCTGGCGAGCCGGCTCAGTTATTTTCTGTGGTCCAGCATGCCCGATCAGGAGCTGCTGAACCACGCCGCTGCGGGCGACCTGACACGGCGCGACGTGCTGATTGCCCAGACTCGCAGAATGCTGAAAGACCCGCGCGCGCGCGGCCTGGCGACCGAGTTCGCCGCCAGCTGGCTCGATTCGCGCCATTTTGAAACCTACAATTCCGTGGATCGCGGGCGCTTTCCGAGTTTCACCAACGATCTGCGAGAGGCCATGTTCGAGGAGCCCGTCCGGTTTGTCGAAGAGGTGATCCGGAACAACCGCTCCGTGCTCGACCTGCTGTATGGGAACTACACATTTGTGAATCCCGTGCTCGCCAAGCACTACGGCATTCCCGGCGTCACCGGCAAGAAAGATGACTGGGTCCGCGTCGGTGATGCCGGAAGGTACGAACGTGGCGGCTTGCTTCCCATGGCCGTGTTCCTGACGCAGAGCTCTCCGGGCCTGAGAACCAGTCCAGTCAAGCGTGGGTTTTGGGTGGTGCGCCGGCTCCTGGGCGAGGTGATCCCCCCTCCGCCACCACAGGTTCCGGAGTTGCCGCAAGACGAAGCCACAACGGATGCGCCATTGCGCGACGTCCTGGCACGGCATCGCTCGAATCCGCTGTGCGCCGGATGCCATGCGCGCTTTGACGTATTCGGATTGGCGATGGAAGGGTACGGACCGGTGGGCGAGGCCCGGACGAAGGACTTGGCTGGCCGTGCCATTGACTCGTCGGCCACCTTCCCTGGCAACGTTCAGGGCTCCGGGTTCCGGGGCGTCCAAGCCTACATCAAGGCGAAGCGTCAGCAGGACTTCCTTGAAAACATCAGCCGCAAGCTGTTGTCTTATTCCCTCGGTCGGACGCTGCAGCTGTCCGATGACCCTGTCATCGCGCAAATGAAGGCGCGAATGAGCGCAACTGGCTATCAATTCGGTTCCCTGGTTGAGACAATCGTTTCCAGCCAGCAGTTCCTCAACAGACGCAGACCGGAATCACCCAGGCTCCACTCAGCACACTAAAGGAAGGGCCGGTACCATGTCCGAGAAGCTCCTACCCCAAAACAGCGTTCCCGGAACGTTTGTCCGGACGATGTCGCGCCGTTCGGTGCTGCGCGGCGCGGGAGTGGTGATGGCGCTGCCGTGGCTCGAATCGATACGCGTCCTTGGCTCACCCGCGCCGTTCCCGAAGCGCTTCGCCGTGATGTTCATGGGATGCGGGATCAATGAAGATCATTGGAGCGCTTCCGGCGATGGCGCGGACATGAAGCTCAGCAAGACCCTGTCGGTGCTCGAGCCGTTGAAGCACAAGATCAACGTCGTCGACGGTCTGTTCAACAAGGCCGCCACAGGTCAGGGCATTCATCCGGCGCAGACAGGCAGCCTGCTCTCGGGCGCGCAAATTTCAAAGGGCGCCGTGCTGCACTCCGGCATGAGTGTGGACCAGATGATCGCCAACACGATTGGCCAGGATACGGCGCAGTCGAGCATCGTGCTGGCGTGTGATCCGCCCATGACGGGGTATCACGAGACCAATTTCTCCATGGCCTACAGCTCGCACGTCTCGTGGCAGAGTCCGAGCTCCCCTGTGCCGGTGGAGCTCTACCCCTCGTTGGCCTTCGATAACTTGTTCGAGAATCGCGGCAGTCTGCGGAGCCTCAGCATTCTCGACCGCGTGAAGGAAAGCGCCGAGGCCATGGGCAAACAGGTCAGCGCCGCCGACAAGAACAAGCTGGATGAATATCTCACCAGCGTCCGGGAAGTGGAAAAGCGCGTCGAGGGCATGCGAAGGAGCAAGAACGTGGCCGAGGACAAGGCCCAACTCAAGAACACCGCAGCCTACACGATGGAGCGTCCGGCCAACGGCTTGCCGGAAGACTTGCGAGACCACGCCAGGCTGATGTGCGACATCATCGCCATCGCCTTCCAGACCGACAAGACCCGCGTCGCGTCGTTGATCATCTCCCGCGACCTTTCTGCCTTGTACTACCCGTGGCTGGGAGTGAGCCAAGGGCACCACGCCGCCTCGCACAACAACAATTCGGATGGCTACGAAGCCATCTCGCGCTGGCACGTCGGCCAGTTCCAGTATCTTGCGTCGAAGTTGGATAGCATGCCGGAAGGTACTGGCACGGTACTCGACAACTCGTGCCTGATGTTCCTTTCCAGCCTGTTCGTCGGCCGTACGCACGACAACAACCGATTGCCGGTGCTGCTCGCCGGTGGCCTGGGCGGATCGCTCGAGACGGGCCGCTCGCTCAATTATCTCGGCCAGCCCGCGGAGAATCGGAAAATGTGCAGCTTGTACCTCTCCCTCATGGATCGGATGGGTGTGCAGTTGGACCACTTCGGCGACGCCGATTCGCGGTTGGCGCGCCTGTAGCCCGGCGGCTGCGGAGGCGATGGCGCAGGATGGCGTGGCGCCCGAAACACTGGTGATTCTGGTCGAGGCGTAAGCCGCTCGGCCCGGCATCGTTCGGCGATTGGGGAGGTGTCGATCTATCGTTCGAGAAGATCGCGTTCAAGCGACGTCAGTGACGGTCCAAATGGGGACCGATGCTCACGACCCGGCCGCCCTGAGGTTGTCGATCCAGAACAGAACCTCTCCCGGGTCAGATGGGGTCTGACTTCACGCCCGCGAACGTGTCTCTCACCTTTCAGTCCCGGCCGGCAAAGTGATAGGTGCCATCCCAGATCGTCACCCCCGACCTCGGGTCGAACGACACATCAACGTTGGCGTGGAGACCCGCCAGTGCCCCAGTGCCCCGCGCAAACGTACACGTCCCGAGGCCGGTCTTGAACCTGAGAGTGCAGTGACCAGTCGCGGTGTCGCCGCCCGCCGTCGTCAGGACAACGCCGGCGGAGAGGAGCTTGTCGAAGTCAAGCACCGCAAACGTGTAATGAGCCTCCGTTCCCTCGGGAAACGGGCCAGCTTCCGACGCCTGCACGGTACAAACCGGGGTCGTGGGGAAAGCGGCGTCGCAGGTCTTGGTCAAGAAGAGGCGAGCGATAGGTGAGGACGCCGACGATTGCCGGTCGCCTGTCGCGATCGCGCCGACACCCGACATCAACCCGCTCGCGCTCGGGCCTGTTGGAACGCCGCGGCCGTCCGCGCATCCGACTGCGACGAGGCTCGCCGCACACAGACATCCCACAACACCGTACTTCACGTTGTGCAAGACGCCGATTTTCATAGACTCCCCCCGAGCGAAACTGAATTACCAACGCGGTTCAGGTGACCAAGCCATCACGGGCAATTCCGTTGGAGTCGCATGACGGCGAAAGCGAGGGCCCCGCGCAGGGGGATGGTGCCAGCCCCGCACATGGGGGTCTGTACTAAAGTTGCACACCCAATACGGCGGCCTGAAGAACAGGTGTTCGACCGTCAATGCAAACACGTACGAGGTGGCACTTTCCAGCGGTGAGCGTCGAGGCAGCTCGGGCGAACCGTCGCACGCGAGGTCCACGGCGATCGTCACTTCTTCCCTTCTCCTTTTCCCCCAAAGTACTTGTCGATAATCCAATCCGGTTGCCACTCGTCCGGCTTACGTTCTCGATCCGTGAGATCAACCTTTGGCGGCGGTTTGTTCTCCATCGGCAGTTCCAGCGTGTCGCCGACCCGCGCCTGCCATTGGCTCATCAGTTGCCGCAGGCGTCCGACGTGCTTTGCATATGCCGGGCGGTCGATGAGGCTGGTCTTCTCGTGAGGATCGGTTTGCAAGTCGAACAGTTGCAAATGGCTGATTTGCGGATATGCGATCAGCTTCCAGCGTTCGTCCCGTACCGCGCGCTGAATCTGGATATACGGCAGAAACACCGAATCGCGAATTCGGGCTTTCTTGCCTTCCCAGATCGGACGCAGACTCTCGCCTTCAAGATCGTGCGGAGGCGCGATGCCGGTCACGTCGCACAGGGTCGGGAAAAGATCCAGCAGATAGGTAAATGCCCGGGTCGATTTGCCCCGTGGGATACCCCGACCGGCGATGATGAGCGGGGTGCGCATGCTGTGCTCGAACACGCTTTGCTTGCCCAACAATCCGTGGCTGCCGAGCGCGAGTCCGTTGTCAGCGGCAAAAATGACGATCGTGTTATCCGCCTGGCCGGACTCTTCGAGCGCTGCGAGAATCCGCCCAATCTGCTCGTCCATGTGGGTGATCAGACCGTAATACTCGGCGAGCTGATCGCGAATGACCGCCTCTGTCCGCGGCCAGGCCGCCAGATTTTCGTCGCGACCGCCGCGCATCATGCCGTTGTCGAACGGCAGCTGCGGCAGAAAGTTCGGCGGCGCCGCAGGCAGCTTTCGATAGTAGAGCTCGCGGTAGGCCGGTGGTGGCTGCCGCGGATCGTGCGGCGCTGTGAAGGCGACGTACGCGAAGAAGGGCTTTTTTCTGTCGTGGTTCTGGAGAAACTCGGTCGCGGCGTTCGCAAACAGCTCGCTGGAGAATCTCTCGCCGGTTCGGATGTCCGTCAGCCTGCCATCGGGGCCCAGGTCTCGAACGGGCACCTTGGTGTGGTCGGACATCCCGCCAAACATGATGGCTTTTCCACGCTCGAAGGCCCGCAGCCACGAGGGCTGGCCGTTGTGCCATTTGCCGGTGCCGAATGTGACATAGCCGTTCTCCCGCAGGACTTCCGGCATCAATCGCGCCCCGTTGAGCGTAGGCGAATCGACCTTGAACCAGGTCTTGCCGCTCATCAGCATCGCCCGGCTGGGCACGCAGACGGCGCCGCTGTCCCCCCCGAACACATAATTGCCCCGGAAGCTGAAGCCCCTTCGCACGAGGCTGTCCAGGTTCGGTGTCGTGATGTGCGGGTTGCCATGTGCGGCGATGGTGTCGGCGCGCTGGTCGTCGGCGAACAGGAACAGGATGTTCGGCTTGCCTGCTCCTTGAACAGTTGGCGCCGGCTGCGATGCGGGTGCCGCCATCAACAGGGCAGCAACGGTCGAGAGGATGAGGTTTTTCATCACGCGGTCACTTGATCGGCGTAATCGTCCGCACCTTGTCGAGATCGATCGAGTACTCCCCCAGCTCCGTCTTGCCGGTGAGCTTCATGCGTCCCTGGCGAAGCAGCGCCGCGGGGACCTTCTTCTGATTTCTCAGCACGACTTCCAGCTCGATGCGGGGCGGCTTGACCGACTCGTCGCGGCGGATGACCTTCAACGAGTCGATATCGGTCCACTTGACCACGACCGAGCCGTCGCCCTGCATCAGACGGATGCCCTCAGTCTCCTTTTCCGAACCCATGAATCCACCGTAGTCGATGGCGGCGGACTGCACGACCACTTCGGTGCCACGGCTGTCGGTGATGCGGAGATCGGCGGCGCTGACCGTAGCTGCGACAAGCAGCAGGGCCGCGAGCAGCAGAACGGGGACTTCCCCTTTCGCCCGAGGGCTTCGACGAGACAGGCTCACTGACATCGCGGGTCGGCTCCTCCCGGACCGGCCGCAGCAGCAGGGCCGTCCGGTGGTTAGCATAACGCCCGTTCCCTCACGCCAGAGACGTCGGGCCAGTCCGTCGCCTTGCCTCAGGCCTCGCTGCCGAACTCCGGGCCGTCCAGTTGACGCAGTTCGCACTGAATGTCCCACGTGTCGCCGTGGACCCTCAAGAAGCGCCGGGTGAATTCAATCGCCTCCGGCATCGACCCGGCCTCGAGGATCGCAAAGCCCCCGATCACTTCCTTGGTCTCGGCGAACGGACCATCGACCGTCGACAGCTGCCCCTTTTGCAGCCGCACCCGCACGCCTTCGGCGGTCGGCCGCAGGCCGGCGGTGCGGATCAGCACTCCTTCGCGGGTCATCGCGTCGATCAGCTTGCCCATGTCGTTCATGAGTTGCTCGCTCGGCACCTGGCCGCTGTTCTCGTCGACCCGGATCATCGATAGAAATCGCATGTGTCGTCCTCCTTGCGCGGCTCGGACCGCGCTCACGTTTCCTAGTCGAAGGGACTGCTCGCGGATCGACATGCAACCCGAGGGTTCGGGAGAGCACTCCGCAAGCTCAACCGCTGCTGGGTAAGAGAGGAGCGTTAGACTTTGCCGACCGTCGAGAGAAGCGACGTGTGGAGGTTCTCATGTTCGACTCGCGGGCTCGCACACTGTCGCGGAGGTATTTTCTCTGTCGTGCGGCGTCCGGCGCGGCGGCACTCGCACCGGCCACCACGCTCGCACGGGAACGCGAATGGAGCATCCGGCAGACGATCCACAAGTCCGGCACGCTCGAAGTTACGGTGCTGAGCGATGGTCATTTCCTGCTGCCGACGGGATTCCTGCTGGCGCCGGACGCGCCGGCCGCCGAGCGAGACGAGGTCCTGAAAGCCGCCCCGCCTGTCGGCGATCAGCTGCGACTCCCCAACAACATCGCCGTGATCAGACGAGCGTCGGACCTGATTCTCATCGACGCCGGCGCCGGCCCGCACCACCAGCCAACCTCCGGAAAGCTGGCCGGCAGTCTCGAGGCGGCTGGTATCGAGCCCGCCGCCGTCACCATCGTGGTGCTGACGCATGGCCATCCCGACCACTTGTGGGGCGTGCTGGACGCCGGCGGCAACTTCATCGTTCGGACCGCCGCCTATGTGATCTCCGCGCGAGAATTGGAGGTCTGGTCGGATCCGAACGTGTTGCGGACGTTGCCGCCGGCGGTCGCGAACGACCGGATCGTCGGTGGGGCGAGGAGCCACCTGGCACCTATCAAGGACCGGATCCGGACGGTCCGCGGCGGCGATGACATCATCAGCGGCGTCCGCGCTATCGAGGACTCCAGGACATACGCCGGGCCATATCTCCCTGGAGCTGTCAGAGGGCGACGGATTGGTCATCGGCGGCGATGCGCTGACACACCCCATCGTCTCCTTCCAGCACCCTTCGTGGAAGGTCGCGGTGGATCATGAGCCCGACCGCGGGGTCGCGACCCGGCGGCGACTGCTCGATCGTCTGGCCACCGATCGGGTACGGCTGCTCGGGGCGCATCTGCCTGCGCCGGGCGGCTTCGTCGAGTGCAAGGGTGGTGCCTATCGCTTCGCGCCGGCCGGGTAGCGGCACTATGCTCCGAGAGTTTCGACCGACATGTCTCCGCCACTGATGCGTGCCGTTCCCGTTTTCGTTCTCCTGGTGTGCGCAGTCATGGCTGCCGCCGGTGTCGCGCCAGGCACCCAGGCGCCGCCAGCCTTCGCTGGTCACTGGGCGCTGGTCTCGGTCAGTCCCCAGCGGCCGGCGTACGACCAGTTCTGGTTCGGGACGGAGGCGCGGGTCACGCAGACCGACACGACACTGGTGATCACACGCGTCGGCCCGCCGCCGCAACGCGAGGCGCGATTCACGTTCGGCGCCGAAAGCCACAATGAATACCTCGTCGATGGACAGAAGGTCGTCAGGGACTCGCGCGCGACGCTGAGCCGCGGCACGCTGCTGATCAGCACTGACACCACCCCACCTGACGGACAGCGCTGGCTGTCGAACATCCTGCGGTGGTCGCTCGACGCCGACGGCACGCTCGTCGTCGGGGACACGGAAATCTGCGGGAAGGGGGAATGCCCGTCGGTCGTGACGACGCTGAAGTTCAAGCGGCAGTGACCGGGCGGACGGTCGAATCAGTGCCGCGTCCCGATGGCATACAGCGCCTTGTCGGTGCGCGACAGATCGGTGATGCGCTGTGCGATCACCCAGCCGTGCAGCGGCTGGGTGTCGAGCGCTTTCAGAATCAGCAGGTCCAGGGTGCCCTGCACGAGGTCGACTGGGTTGCCCATCGGTTGCCTCTCACGCGCGACAGCGGTCGGCGATTTCCCTTGGGCATTCCCCCCTCTTTGTCGATAATCGGCCGCACCCAGGGGCCATATCCACGCGGTGACATGGGACGGACAGACGTCCTGTTCGGGAAGGATCTATTCAGGTGTGCCGGGGCCCACGCGACCTGAGCGCTCTGACAGCGACCTGCCAGCGACGACCCTCTTGGCTGGCTGTCCCCTGGTGTCTCCTGTTCCTCTCACTGGCCTCGCCGGCCGCTACGCAGTCGCGCTTCGACGTCTGGACGACCGAGAACGGACTGCCGCAGAACTCGATCAACGACATCGTGCAGACGCGCGACGGCTTCCTGTGGCTGGCCACGTACGGAGGTCTCGTGCGCTTCGATGGCCTGCGATTCGTCGTGTTCGATCGCAGCGTCGACGGGATCGAAAGTCAGCGGATCAGACGGCTGCTCGAAGACCGGGCGGGCACGCTGTGGGCCGCGAGCGAAGAGGGCATGCTGATTCGCTACCGCGACGGCCGGTTTACGTCGTTCTCGGGCGAGCACGGCCTGCCGGCCGCCAATCCGTTGCATTTCGACGAGAGCGCCGACGGTTCCTTGTGGATCACCTCGCCGAGGCGCGTAACCAGGTTCGACGGAGAGCGCGCCGTCAGCTTCGCCTCCGCCGATTTCCCGGCGTTCGCCCGCATGTCCCAGAGCCCCTATCTGCAGGACGTCTGGTGGAGTCAGGACGAGAGCGGCCTGCACGTGTTCCTCGACGGTCAGGAGAAGAGGTATCTCATCGATGCCGATGTGCTGCGCACCGGCGTGACGGGTGTGAACCGGGATCGTGCGGGCAACGTGTGGGTTCGCACGAAGGGCGCCGGCGTCGTGAAGATCGGCGGCCGACGGACCGAGCGCTACACAACCCGACAAGGGCTGCCGGCCGATGACGTGGAGGGACACCTCGAGGAGGACCGCCACGGCCGGCTGTGGCTCGGCTCGCTGGACGGGCGGATCGTTCGCATCTCGAACGGCACGCGGGAACTGGTGAGCGAGGCGGGACTGCTCACTCTCTTCGAGGATCGCGAAGGATCGGTCTGGCTCGGGACCAGCGCCGGCCTGCTTCGCGCCAGAGATTTCTCCATCACGTCCCGTACCCAGCGGGACGGGCTCTCCTCGAACTGGGTCTATTCGATCCTGCAGGCCAGGAACGGCGCCGTCTGGATCGGCACCTGGGGCGGCGGCTTGAACCGGTACGCGAAGGACCGGTTTTCGACCTATACCGCGGCGCATGGCCTGGGGTCGGACTACATCACCTCGATTCATGAAGATCGCTCCGGCCGCCTCTGGGTTGGCACCACCGGCGGTCTCCGGTACCTTGCGAACGATCGCTTCGTGCCGTACGTGGGCGCGCCGCTTCTGGCCGGTTCAGTCTGGGCCATTCACGAGGACCGCGGCGGCCGCCTGTGGTTCGGCACCCAGACCGGGCTCGTCCGATTGGCCGATGGCCGGTTCACTCACTGGACCGCGCGCGACGGCCTGTCGCACGATCAGATCTCGTCGCTGTTCGAGGATCGTTCCGGCGCGCTCTGGATCGGCGCATTCGAAGGCCTGACGCGCCTGGCCGGCGACACGTTCACCATCTACGGCAGGACCGAAGGGTTCGTCGGCACGCATGTCCGCGCGATCCACGAAGATCGGGACGGCGTGCTGTGGGTCGGCACGTACGACAGCGGCCTCTATCGCCTCGCTGGAAACCGGTTGACGCGCTACACGCGCCGGCAGGGACTGCACGACAACGGCATCTTCCAGATCCTCGAGGACGATCAAGGCTATCTCTGGACCGGCTCCAACCGCGGCATCGCACGATTGAGCCGCCAGGAGCTGAATGACGTGGCCGACGGTCGCCGTCGCTCGGTGACGCCGATCGTCATCGGGACGCAGGACGGGCTCCTGAGCCTCGAAGCCAACGGCGGACGTCAGCCTGCCGGCTGGAAGACGCCCGATGGCCGGCTCTGGTTCCCGACGATGGGCGGCGTGGCCATCGTCGATCCGTCGGCGGTTCTCGTCAACACCCACCCGCCGGCCGCTCTGATCGAGGAGCTGCAGGTCGCCGGAAGGCCAGCCGACTTCACGACCGCGGTTCGGGTGCCGGCGGGCGCGTCCACGTTTGCGATCCGCTACACCGCGCCGAGCTTCATCAGACCCGAGGCCATCCGTTTTCGATACCGGCTCGATGGCCTCGACGACGACTGGATCGAGGCCGGAGACACCCGCACCGTCACGTATCACCGGATCTCGCCCGGCGAATATGTCTTCAGGGTCATTGCCGCGAACCGTCACGGCATCTGGAACACCACCGGCGCAAGCGTCCGCATCGTGGTCCTTCCCCCGTTCTGGCGCACCTGGTGGTTCGCGGCGCTGTTGGCCACCGCCGTTCTCGCCGTCGCGCTGACCGGCCACGGGATCCGCGTCCGACAGCTGCGCCGCGGGCACGCGCGGCAAACCGCCTTCTCCCGGCAGCTGATCGAATCGCAGGAACTCGAGCGGCGTCGCATTGCGCACGAGATGCACGATTCACTCGGGCAGGAGCTGGCCATCATCAGGCAGCGGGCCCGCACGGCCTGCGAGCAACCGGCCGACAGTGTCGCGGTCGGCAAGGAGCTCGAGGAAATTGCCGGCGTGGCCGAACGGATCGACGCCGAGGTGCAGGCGATCGCTCACGGCCTCCGCCCCTATCAGCTCGACACGATCGGGCTCTCCAAGACGCTCGACCGGATGGCTCATCGCATCGCGAGCGCCGGCCGCATCGCCTGCGTCACCGACATCGCCAGGATCGACGACGCCCTGCCGGCAGGATCGCAGATCCACGTCTACAGGATCGTTCAGGAGAGCCTCAACAACGTCGTCAAACACTCGAAAGCGACGCAGGTACAGGTGACGGTGGCGAGAGAGCGCACCTTGCTGAAGGTCAGAGTCGAAGACAACGGAATAGGGTTCCGCTCGCCCGATCGCGACGGGGCATCGGCCGTGGACCACGGATTCGGTGTGACGGGCATGCGCGAGCGGGCCCTGATGCTGGGCGGCATGATGGAGATCCAGACGAGCCCCGGCGGTGGAACGACCGTGTCGGTGGCTGTGCCGCTGGAGTCCGACCAGTGAAGAACGGTGAGATCACGATCGTCATCGCCGAGGACCATCCGTTCTTTCGTGACGGCATGCGGACCGCATTGACCGGGGCGCCCGATTGCCGGGTAATCGGCGAGGCGACCGACGGCGTGAACGCGCTGGAGCTGGTCCGGTCGCTGCAGCCGGAGATCGCCATCCTGGACATCGGTCTCCCGCGGATGGACGGAGTGACGGTCGTCCGCCGCATCCGTGAACAGCGCCTGCCGGTCGAAGTCGTGTTTCTCACCATCCGCAACGACGAAGAGATGTTCGAGGAGGCGCTCGAGCTCGGCGTGAAGGGCTACCTGCTCAAGGATTGCACCTCGTCCGAGCTGGTCCGATGCGTGCGGGCCGTCGCGTCCGGACAGCACTGGACAACGCCGGCGATGACGAGTTACCTGGTCGGCAGGACCCGCCGGATCGAACGGTTCACAGAAAAGGTTCCCGGCCTCAACCTGCTCACGCCGCACGAGCGGGCTATTCTGCGGCGCATCGCCCAGGAGAAGACGAGCAAGGAGATCGCCCAGGAGATGGGCATCGCGCCGAAGACCGTCGATGCGCATCGCTCGAACATCTGCGGCAAGTTGAACATCCACGGCAAACACGTTCTGAGCCGTTTTGCCATCCGGCACCGGGTCGACCTCTGACCACTCACCACCGCCGCGGCTTCCGCGACTGCCATCCTAGTGGACCAGGTGAAACGGCGTCGATAACCGGGTGTTCACCCCGATAGTCAGCCGGTGACGCACCGGGTATAAGACTCGTGCCCCTGCAATATGGCTCCCGCATCCGTGTCGACACGCATGAGCGTCGACCGAGCCCTGGTCGGCGCTCGTGCGTGGTGGCCTTGACCAGCGAACGTTTGAAGTGACAGCCATGAGAGCGACACACCCACTCGTCCTGCTCCTCTTGCTGACTCTTGTCCTTCCGCCAGCGGCCGGCGCTCAGCAAGCCGGGCGCGTGAGGGTCCTGCGGGCCGCCGCGGTGCTCGAGCAGCCTGCCGGCGAAGCCAAGCCGGTCGCCACCGTCAATGCGGGCGACGTCCTCGAGGTGCTCGACGAGCGCGAGACCTGGGTGCTCGTGCGTCCGCCGAACGGCGTCTCCCGCGAATGGCGCACCGGCTGGTTGAATCGCGCGACCGTCGAGTCGATGAGTGCGGGCGGCGCGGCGGCCGCCGCGGCAACCACGACGCCGAATATCCCGGTCGCGCCACCTCAGGACGCCGAAGAGCCGTCAGCGCGACGCAAGGGCTTCATCATCGGGCTCGGGGCTGGCGCCGGGATGCACAAGACGCCAGGCTTCAGCGTGCTGGATCGGTTCGGCCGGGTCATATCGTCGGGCGGTGGGGAGTACAAGCTCGCGATCGTGACCGACTTCAACATCGGCTATGCCCCGGGCGACCAGATCCTCCTCTATTACTCGAACAAGGCCGCCTTCACGACTGACGATCGGGTTGACGCGGTCGGTGTCAGCGGGTTCGGCGTGACCTACATGTTCAGGCGAACGGCGCCGACCTCCTTCGTCGCCGGCACCATCGGCGCCGGGGCCGCGCGGACGTTCATCGAGAGCTCGTCGAGCGAGTCCGGTGCCGGGTACGCCATCGGCGGCGGGTACGAGTTCGCCAGACATTTCTCCCTGACTGGCGACGCCGTCTTCGTGCGGCTCGGCAACGGAACGAACCACACGGTGTACAAGGCCTCGTTCAACTATCTGTTCTATTGATGACCAGGACAGCCATGACATCACGATCGATCGTGCCGCTCACTCTCATCGCCTTCGTGACCCTGGTCGCGCCCTTCGTCGCCGCCGCGCAGGAACCGGTCGCCTGTGGACCGAAGGACGAGAAGCACGAGATCATCAAGCACAAGGTTGTGGCGCCTGTTCCGGCGCCGGCCGCCGGCAAGGCCATGGTCGTCGTCGTGCTCGGCGGCTCCTACGTGAAGAGCTATCAGCAGAAACTGGCTGTGAACGGCCAGTGGCGGGCGGTGATGAAGGAAAAGCAATACAGCTTCTTCGAAGTGGATTCGGGCCCGCTGCGCTTGTGCTGGAAATCACGGGGGGCCAAGCGGGACGAGAACCTCCTGCTGATCACCGCCAGAGCCGGCGAAACCTACTATCTCCGCGGCACGCTCAAGGCCATCGCCGAGGTCGACCCGGTCGAGGGGCAGAAGCTCCTTCGCAAAATGGACTACGTGACCTTCGAGGTCCGAGATGATCGGTGACCGGCTCATCGTCGCGGTCGCTCTCTCGGCGTCAATCGGCCAGGGAGCACAGCCATCGTCGGCCGCCAAACCGCCAGCCCGGACGTGGTCGGACGTCATGTACCTCGGAGGCGCGCCCGGCGTGCGCGGCAAGTCGCTGAAGTGGGACAACAAGTTGACCGTTGGTCCCGAGAGAATCACCTTCACCGGCAAGGACAAGATCAGCTTCGAGTTCGAAACCACCTCGATCCGCCGGCTGGACTACACGGGTCGCAGGCGCGCCAGCGATGGAGCAGGCACCGCGGGGCTCGTCGCCGGCGGCTTGCTCGGGATGCTGGTGGCGCGATCGGCCGTCAAATCGACGGACCACTATCTGGAACTGGAGTACACGCAGCCGGACGGGACGCCGGCCGCGATCCTGCTGCGCCTTCACAAGGACAATCAGCAGCAGATCATCGACGCGATGCACGCGGCCACCGGCATCGCGAAGTGACTGGCCAGAGCTGAATTACGGCGAACGGCCCTCGCCCGCCGCCGGGACAGCCAGGCCGACCGCGCGCATCAGCGCGGGCGCGTTGCTCTGCGTCACGTCCCGTCCCGTCCCGTCCCGACCGCGCTGATCTGATCGCCCGTAACCGGCGGCGCGCGAGTCCCTGAATCACGACCACCGCGACCAGCGGCCCCCCCTCAATGGCCACGACGTACGCTACCGCGCGCTCGCCGGTCTCGCCGCCCGGCACGGGCGAAGGAAATAGACGATCATGGAGATTCAGAACACGCCCGCAGTGTCACCTCGCCGGGCGCCGGCGCCGTGGCGGAGAGAAAACCATGTCCGACCCCAATCCCAACCCGCACCCTGGCTCGCGCGATCAGTCCCCGCTCCCGCGGATGAACCGAATCGCGAAACGGGCACACGAGCTCTACGAGGCGCGGGGCGGGCGGGACGGGAAAGACCTCGACGACTGGCTGAGGGCCGAACGTGAAATCGACGACGAGATTGAAGCGGGCGGCTGAAGTTCAGGCGGCAGCGAGCGGACGGCCGTCGATCAGCGCCGCGTCCCGATGGCATACAGCGCCTTGTCGGTGCGGATGAAGATCTGACCATCCGAGACCGCTGGTGAGCTGAGCGTGTATTCCTCGAGATTGTTTTCGGCCAGCACCTCGAACTTCGGGCCGGCCCGAACCACGCTGGTCAGCCCATCCTCGTTCGTGACGTAGATCTTCCCGTCGGCCAGCACCGGCGAGCCGGTATAGGTCGATGGCCGCAACCGCTGCCGCTCGTACACCGGCGCACCGGTCTTCGCGTCAAGACACCACATGATGCCTCGATCGTTGACGACATAGAGGTAGGTGCCGTCCGTGACCGGCGTCGGAACGTCGGGGCCGTTCGTGAACCGCCACAGCACGTGCGAGCGGGTGACGTCGCCCCGCCCGCCCCCTCGGACGGCGAGCATCGGCCGCTCGCGCGTTGGCGCGTAGACGATCCCGTCGTGGGCAAGCGGCGAGGCGATGATGCGAAAGATTCCGTCCCCGGTCGGATTCAGTCCTTCGGCGCGCCAGATTTCCGCGCCGGTGGCGGGGTCGTGACCAGTGACGACATCGGCGCCCGAGACGACGACCGTGGCGCGCGTGCCGTCGCGCACGATGGTGGGCGTGGTATAGGCATCCGGCGACTCCTGGCGCGCGTTCGACGTGCGCTCAACGCGCCACAGGGTCTTTCCCGTGATCTTGTCGAGCCGCAACAGGTACGAGGGTTCCGCGGTGTGCGACCCGTGCAGCACCTGGACGTAGATCGAGCTCTCGAACAGCAGCGGTGACGAGCCGTAGCCATAGAGCTGACCGAACAGCCCGTAGTCCGCCTGGACGTCCCGCGTCCAGCGCTCCTTGCCCTCGAAGTCGAACGCTTTCAGCACCCCGGTGCCGGTCAGGACCCACACGTACGTGCCATCGGTCACTGGCGACGGCGACGACATGTTCTGTTTGCGGATTTGCCGGTTTCCTTCGGCGACCTGCCGCTTCCAGAGGACCTGGCCGTTCGCCCGATCCACGCACCACAGCCAGACCCGCGGTCCATCGGCGACGTTGAGGAAGATCCGGGTGCCCCAGACAATGGGTGTCGATCCAGACCAGGCCGGCAGTGGGAGGCTCCATGCCAGGCCGTCGGCCTTCGACCACGTCGTCGGGAGATTGGTCTCGGCTGCGGTGCCGTTCAGCTGTGGGCCGCGCCACTGCGGCCAGTTGTCGGCGAGCAGGTGGGAGACGGCGCAGACCACCACGGCGATCGTGCAGAGCACGCGATTCAACGGTGATGGCCTCTGCGCGAACGTTTCAAGCACACTGCCGTTTATCGTGTGAGGCCGACGCGCTCGAGCAGGGCCGCGAACCTCGGATCCGAGCGCAGGCCATCGAACGCGGGCTCGACCTTGAGCATGCCCAGCTGCCAATCGCGAGCCTCGGGTGATTTTTCGAGCCAGCCGAACGCCACGTCCGTCTCCCCGAGGCCGATATGCACGTAGGCGAGACGAAAAGGCGATGGGTCCCGTGGCTTCGCCATCCGCCGCAGTTCGTCGAGCGTCGCAAGCGCCTCTCGCCGGCGTCCAGCCCTCGCAAGGACGTAAGCCATGGGGGTGATGACGTCGGGGCGAGCACCCATGAGACCTTTGGCGCGCTCGAGCTCCTCCACGGCTCGATCAGGCTGACCCTTGGCGACATAGGTCCGTCCGAGCATGACGTGGGCCTGGCCGAAGTTCGGATCGAGATCGAGCGCCTCTCGAAACTGGGTGATGGCGTCGTCGTAACGACGGCCGAAGTAGTGGACCAGGCCAATTCCGTTGCCAGGCGTGATGACGCCCGCGTAGATAGTGCTCGTACGCCTCGGCGCTCGTCGAATGCCGTCTGGCATCGGCGTAGACGTTCGAGCGCGCGACGCCCAGACTCGTCGTGATCTGGCGGGTGATGGCCTCCGCAACTTCGCGTTGAAGCGCCAATAGGTCCGTCGCGTCGCGCTCGTACTGTTCGGCCCAGAGCTGACGCTCGCTCTCGGTGTCGATCAGCTGCACGGCAATGCGGATGCGGCTTCCGGTCCTCCGCAGGCTTCCCGCGAGCAGGTGGCTCACGCCCAGGTCGGAACCGATCTGGGCGACTGGTTTGGACGTTTTTTTGAATTGCATCGCCGACTGCCTGGCGATGACTCCCAGACGTGACGGATCCATCCCGCCAAGCTGCGCGATCAACTCTTCGGTCATCCCGTCGCTGATGTACTCCTGCTCTGGATTTCCAGTCAGGTTCTCGAACGGAAGCACGGCCAGCATGAATCGCGCGGCCGATAGAGGGGACGGAGAAGCGGCTACTCGCCAGAGCACGTAACCCGATCCCCAGAAAACAAGGGCTGATACGAGAATGCTTGCGGCGACGAGCACCCGACGCCGAATCCACGTTTGGGTCGGGCGGGCGGGCGGGTCTGGGGCCCGGGACATTTCGCGCCGATCCTCGATCTCTAGCGTAGGCGCCGGGGGCTGTTCCACGACGACAGGACTGGCCACTGGAGCGATGAATCGGTAGCCGCGGCGCGGCAGCGTCTCGACGAACCGCGGCACATCGGCCGCGTCGCCGAGCGCATCGCGCAGCCGGCGAACCGCAGCATTCAGCCCGTGGTCGAAATCGACGAATGTCTCCGCCGACCACAGTCGCTGCCTCAGCTCCTCCCGGGTGACGAGTTCGCCGGGACGATCCAACAGCGCCTTGAGAACCTGAAGAGGCTGCTCGGGCAGATGAATGCGGACGCCGGCCTTCCGCAGTTCGCCCGTGCGGAGGTCCAGCTCGAACGCGCCAAAACGCACGAGAGAATCCAGGGGAGCGCTCATGCCAGATTGTGGTGCGTCACACCCTGAGACGCGCCGGCATGGTACCACGCCGGCTACCTCGAGCCGTATCTCTCTGACCGCCTGGAACTTGTGCCGTCACCTCGGTCGGCCATCGATTTCACCTGCCGGTCATTGTAGTCGTCGGCCCTTCCCCTCATCTTGCACGCCGACCAAGACACCCGGGTATCTGCCATTTTGAAGACCAGCGCCGGCAAATAAGGAAGGCCATGATGAAGCGCAACACACGGAGCGCGATTTCAGCGAAAACTGCAACAGTCCTGATTGCGTCAGGCGCGGTCTTGCTGACGATCGCGTCAATTGGGCACGTCGTTGTCAGCGGACAGCGGCCCACGGAGATCGTTGCCCAGGCAGGTGGCGAGAGCGTCTCCCCGTCAACGATAAACCGCAATGAGGGCCGGCGGCTGTTTCGGAAGGAGACGTTCGGTGGCAACGGCCGGACGTGTGAGACCTGTCACAGTCGGGCGACTGGAACACTCTCGCCGGCTGATGTGCAGGATCGCCTCAACAAGAATCCGAATGACCCGCTGTTCCTCCACGATGGTCTCGACGACGGTGTCTCGGGCACGGCGCGTATCGCCGAGCACGCGACTATCCGCATGGTCCTTCCACTCCCGCCGAACATCAGGATCGCGGAGGATCCTTCGGCGACCAGTGTCGTCCTCTTTCGCGGCATCCCCGGGACACTCAACACTCCCGCATTGGATCCGGCCCTCATGTACGACTTGCGCGCCGGAACTCTGAGCGACCAGGCTCTCGACGCGATCCACGATCATGCGCAGAACACCGTTGAGCCGACCGGGGAACAGCTGGCGCTGATCGCCGAGTTTCAACGCACCGACAGCCGGTTCTTCTCGTCCGATGCCTTGGAAGCCTTCGCCCGGGGCGGGCCCCCGCCGGCACTACCGCTGGGGAAGACGAAGTCGGAGCAGCGCGGCCGCCTCATGTTCGTCGAGGCCGAGTTCACTCCCGGCTCCACCAAGGGCATCTGCGCCCTGTGCCACACCGGTCCAATGCTCAATCAGACCAGCCCGTCCAACCCTACCGCCCCTCCCGGGGCGCGCATCGCAAACATCGGCGTCAGTGAGCGGAACCTCCTGAACCTGCCCCTATACACATTCCTGATCGACGATGGCTTCGGGGACGTGCAGGCCGTGCGACTGCCCGATCCGGGAATCCCCCTGACGAATCCCCGCCCTCCCGGCGTGCCGCCGCCGTTCATTCGCCATCCGGCGTTCTTTGCCGGCATGTTCAAGATTCCGTCGCTCTGGGGCGTGAAGCAGACCGCTCCGTATTTTCATGACAACAGCGTGAAGACGCTCGAGGAGCTCGCCGCGTTCTACGCGGACTTGTTCGCCAACGGCCAGGATTTTCCGGTCCAGCTCACGGCCCAGGACCAGGCGGATATGGTTGCGTTCCTGAAGTTGCTCCGATAGCTCACGCTACGTTCCGCTGAGGAACGCTTTCATCACCTCGATGGTCTGCGCCTTGTTCTCGCGACGGACGTTGTGCCCAGCCCCTTCGATGTGCACGATCTTTCCGCGCGGCAGCCGGCTGGCGACCTCCTCGTTCTGCTTTCTGAGATCACCCTGCGCATCGGCCTTGAGAATCAGGGTTGGCACCGTGATCGTCGGGAACAGTTCGCCGACCGGCGGCAGGGCGGAGGGCACGTTCTGGACGGTGCCGGGATGGTGGCGCCGTTTGGAAGGCGCCCAGAACTCGCACTCGGAGCGCCCCCATTTCGGGGAGTTCTTCATGCAGCCGGCCACCAGCTCCTCTTCGCTCGGTACTGTTGCGCGCGAGGATCGTCATCCGCCGCTGCTCCGGCGTCTGCGTGGCCGGTCCTGCGGCCGCGGGCGTGGCCGGGCGAACCAGTCCGGGATCTTCCAGAATGACGGCGCGCGCCACATCCGGGTACTTCGCGGCGAAACGCGCCACCGACGAGCTGCCCATCGAATGTCCCATCAGCAGCGGACGAACGAGCTTCAGCTCCTTGATCAGGCCGGCGAGGTCCTCGACTTGCACGTCGGGCGGATCGGCCGGAGTCGGGGGATCGGACAGGCCATGGCCCCTCGCGTCGAACATGATGATGTCGTACTGGTCCTGGAACTCCCGTGCGAGATTCGTCCAGCACAGGCCGTCGTCCGACGATCCGTGTGCCATCACCAGCGCCGGCTTGTTGCCGCCGGTGCGCCAATAGTGGATGCGAATGCCGTTCGCGACCACGTAACCGTCGGTCCAGCCGGCCGGCGGCTGCGGCCCCGCCGAGGAAGGGGCCGCACACAGCGCCAACACCACGACCGTGAGCAGCGAGCTTCGAAGTTTCATACGATCCCTCCCCTCTGTAACCGCGGCTCTGAGAGCGGCGGAATGAACACGGCCCACCCTACCGATCGACATTCTCCATCACCCAAATGTTGCCACGGACAGTCTGCATGGTCAGGACGGCGCGGCGCGCCGAGATGCCGATCTCCGAGACGTCTCGATGTGCTCCATGACGATGAAGTGCTGATCGTCCGATTGCTCGAGGGCGTGGATGGTGCAAACGTTGGGATGGCTGAGGCTGGACGCGGCGCGCGCCTCCTGCTCGAATCGACGAACCCGCACCGGATCGCTCGTCAATTCCGTCGGCAGCAGCTTGATCGCGACCTTGCGTGCAAGGCGCGAGTCAGTCGCGAGCCAGACCTCGCCCATCCCTCCGGGGCCCAACATCCGGATGAGCTGGTACTGGCCGCGATGACTGCCGGGCGCCCATGCCATGGTGCTGCGGTGCGGATTATATGGGCTTTGAAAGGGGACCTGGAACGACGGGCCAGCGGCTGACGCCGGCCGCTTCGAGCGAGGAGCAACGCAGCCGGCGGGGGCATCGCCCGCCGAATGCAGCCAGACTTTCACCATGGGCTGTTAAATGCTGGTGTCCCGGGATACGGCCGGCCTCGCGTGGCGGTCGGCGGCCACCGCCAACCCCAGGCTCGCGGTGCGACCGCCCTGTCTTTACTGTTGCCTATCCCTGCCGCGGTTTCTGCAAAGGATGACGCGCCGAGTTCCGGGATCCAGTCCTCGTCGACCTACCCTTGGGAGGCCATTGCCTAGGACGGTCAGCCGAGCGACGATCCTGGATCGCCCACCGCTCCGCCACGAGCAGGCGCCCCTCGATGCCGGACACGTCGAAAACGTCCCCAATTTTGCGGGAACTCAGATCGATCCCGTCAATCACATCCGCCAGCTTCCTGGTGAGGAGCACACGCATCCGTGTTCGTTGCATCGCAAACATTATTCCGACTGCTGAGGGCAATGCTGAGCCATTCAATCCCGGCATAGGCTGCACATCAATTCTCTGCCCGTGAGTTGGGCTAGGTAACCCGATGGGGGGGCGGACAAGTCGAATTCTCGACGTCACGTCCACGCGACTGCGGAGCTCTTCCGGCGCTGTCGTGAGACTCCCAGCAGCAAGCCGCCCACGACGACAGATGAGGCTCTGCCTCAAAAGACCACGTAACACAACACCGCGCCGACGACCGCCATCGACAGGCCCCACGCGAGCAGCTTGTTGAAGAGGGCGCGACTCTCATCCCCCGTCACACCCGCCAGGCACAGCGCGCCGATCGTCGAGAGCGGCGACACGTCGACGAGGTGACCGCCGATGTTCATCGACGTCGCAATGGCGATCGGGCTGGTGCCCGGGAGGGCGGCGGCCAGACCCGGCACCATCGGCAGGAACGCCGGGAGCACGACGCCAGAGGTGCTGCTGTAGACCGAGACGATCCCGGTGAACAGCGCGACGATGGGGGTCACCGTGTTCGCGGATGCGGTCTTCGCGACGAGCGAGACCAGCAGATCGATGCCCTGCGACCGTTCCACGAGCGAGATCAGAACGGTCACGCCGCAGACCATGACGATCACCCGCCACGGCATCCGCTTGATCGCCTCGCCATCGTCGCCCGACCTGGACAGCACGAGCACGACGGCGCCGGCAAAGGCGGCCATGCCGACGTTGACCTTCGCGATGATGACGCTCAAGACCAGCATGGCAATCGTCGCCACGGTGATCCAGTGACGGGACTCGAGAGCGTAGGAATGCGGAGCGTTGGAACGCTCTGGCACGCCGACCGCATCCTTGACATCGCCGGCCACGACCGGTGCGCGCTCGCCGCCAAACAACTTCAAGCCGCCGAACAGCGCGTAACCGGCAAACGCGACGAGCGCGTGCGCGAGCAGGTTATAGAGATAGGTCTGCAGTTCGAGCCCCGGCAGGCCGTTCTTGGCTCATGATGCCGTTGACGATGATGCCGGTCGGGGCGAAGGGAGAGAGCGCGCCGGAGTTTGCGCCGTTGCCGACCATGATGGCCATGAGAAACAGCGGGATGCCGGTCCGGACGGCGGTCCCCATCGCGAGCGGCGCCAGGAGGGCCGCCGTGGCGATGTTGCCGGGTCCCATCGAGGACAGCGCGGCGCCGAGCCCGAAGAACATGATCGGAATGGTCCCGCGGTTGCCGCGGCACACCCGTACCGCGTGGTGGGCGATCCGCTCGAGCGTGCCGTTCGTTTCCGCGAGCGCGAACAGCAGGGTGACACCGGTCAGCGTCAGGAACAGCTGGCTCGGGAACCCGTTCATGATCGTGGCGACCGGCATCCCGCCGATGTAGACGCCGACAATCCACGCGAGGGCAACCGCGAGCACGCCGACGTTGAGCCGGCTGACGCAGCTCACCACCACGGCGAGCGCGAGGGCACAGACCGAAAGGATCGCCAATGGCACTCCTGCAGGGCGCCGCCGTCAGGCCGCGCCGTCCCGCCGGGGTCTCAAGACCCCGGCGCTACCTCCCGGACAATCGAGCGAATCAGCTCCGCTGGGTGCAACGCCCGGACACCGGTGAAGTCGGCGACCTGATGCCGGCACGAGGTCCCGCCAGCCACCAGGACCGCCCCATCACCGAGGCTCCGCGCGGCCGGCAGCAACCGCCGCTCTCCGATGGCGCGCGACACCTCGAAGTGTTCGCGCGCATAGCCGAAGGATCCGGCCATGCCGCAACAGCCGGCATCGAGATCGACCACCGTTGCGCCGGGTATCCGGCCGAGCAGGGCCTTTGCCGGCGCCAGGAGCCCCATGGCCTTCTGATGACAGTGCCCGTGCAGGACGATCTGCGACGGCCCCTGGCCCAGATCGAGCCGCACCCGTCCCGCCTGGCATTCGTTCTCCAGGAACTCTTCGAAGAGCACCGCGCGATCGGCCACGCGCTGGGCCCGGCGCTGTGTGTCGCCCCGGAGCAGCGACGGGACGTCCTCGCGAATCGCCGAAAGACAGCTGGGCTCGACGAACACGATCGGCACACCTCGCTCGGCGAGCGGGTACAGCCGCTCCACGCTCGACTCAGCCTGGCGGCGCGCCGCCGCGAGCAGGCCCTGCGAGATGAGCGGCCGCCCGCAGCACGTGAGGGGCGCCAGCTCGACCTCGAATCCGGCGCGCTCGAGCACCTGCACTCCCGCCAATCCGATGCCGGGCGAGTAATAGTTGGTGAACGTGTCATTGAAGAACGCCACGGTGCCTGACACCGACTCGTGCGTCGCCGCGCGCCGATGGCTCTGAAAACGCTTCTCGAAGGACGTGGCCGCCCAGGCCGGCGGTACGCGACGCCGATCCAGGCCGAGCAGCCGCTCGTTCAGCCAGCGCACCGGTCCGCTTCGCGCGATCGCATTCGACACCGGTGCCAGACGGCTGCCCCAGCGTGAGACGCCGTGGACATGTCCGAGCATGTGTGCACGGATCGGTGTCCCGTGGCGGCGCCAGTAGTCGGCGAGGAACTCGCTCTTGAACCGCGCCACGTCGACGCCGACCGGGCACTCGGCCTTGCAGGCGCGGCACTCCAGGCACAGGTCGAGCACCTGCCGGACACCCTCGTCGCCGAGGCCCGCTTCGTCGAGGCGTCCCGACATGGCCAGCCGCAGCACGTTCGCGCGTCCCCGCGTCGAATGGGACTCCTCCCGTGTCGCCATATACGACGGGCACATCGTCCCGTCCAGCACTTTGCGGCAGGCGCCGAGTCCGCTGCACATCTCGACCGCGCCAGCCAGTCCACCGTGGTCGGAATAGTCGAAGAACGTCACCGGCTGCACGGCGCGATACGAGGGGCCGTAGCGCAGATTTGCCGTGAGCGGCTGCGCATCGACGATCTTGCCCGGATTCAGAATGCCGCCGGGATCGAACGTCTGCTTGATGTGCCGGAACGCGTCGTAGAGGACGGGCCCGAACATCCGCTCCATGAAGCCGCTTCGGACAAGGCCGTCACCGTGTTCGCCCGAGAGTGCGCCACCAAACTCCAGCACCAGGTCGGCGCTGTCGGAGGCGATCGCCGCGAATTGCCGGACGCCCGCCTCGGTCTTCATGTTGATGACCGGCCTCACGTGCAGGCATCCCACCGACGCGTGCGCATACACCCCGGCGGTCGTGCCGTGCCGCGCGATCATCCGGAGGAACTTGTCGATGTAGTCGCGAAGCTTCTCGGGCGCGACCGCCGTGTCCTCGACGAACGAGAGCGACTTGGCGTCTCCCTTCATCGCCATCGACAGCCCGAGTGCCGCCTCGCGCACCGACCAGACAGCGCTCTGCCCCGCCGCATCCAGCGCACGGTGATATCGGTAGCCGAGCCGGCGCGTCGTGAGATCCCGCTCGATCGCGTCGAGTCGCGGCGCCAGATCGTCGTTCGCCTCGGCGTACAACTCGACGCAGAGCAGCGCCGCAGGATCGCCGTCGATGAAGGTCCGCTTCAGCTTCTCGAGGGCTGCGCTCTGCCGGGTGTGGCCGAGGATGAACCCGTCCATCACCTCGATCGCCGACGGCCGATGCGCGAGAATCACCGGCGTCGCCTCGAGCGCCTCGAGCAGATCGCCGAACTGAATCGCGAGGACGGCCTTGACTTCGGCAACGGCACCAGCGCCAGCTTCGCCTCGAGGATGACGCCGAGCGTGCCCTCGGACCCGACCATCAGCTTGGCCATGTTGAACGGCGCGGGGTTCTCGTGGACGCACGCCGCCACCAGCGCATCCAGGTTGTAGCCGCCAACCCGGCGAAGCACTTTCGGATAGCGGCGGTCGATCTCCGCGACGTTCTCCCGCACCAGGCGCCGCACTTCGCGATAGCAGGCGCTTTCGAGGGAGTCGCGCGCGCACAGTTCGTCGACCTGGGCCGATTCCAGCGGCCGGAAGTGCGCCAGCGATCCATCCGACAAGACGACGTGCTGCTCGAGGACGTGATCGATGGTCTTTCCGTACAGCACTGAGCGCGCACCGGACGAATTGTTCGCCATCATGCCGCCGACGGTGGCGCGGCTGGCCGTCGAGATGTCCGGCGCGAAGCGGAGATTGTGTGGACGCAGCGCCGCGTTCAGCTCGTCGAGCACGACACCGGGCTCGACCCGGGCCCAGCGCTCGACCGGATTCACTTCGAGAATGCGATTGAAGTACTTGGACGAATCGACGATGACGCCGCTGCCGATGGCCTGGCCGGCCTGCGACGTGCCGCCGCCCCTCATCGTCAACGGGCAGCGATGCTTCGCACAGATCGTCACCGTCCGCACGACGTCGTCGCGCGACCGCACGACCACGACGCCGAGCGGCTCGATCTGGTAGACGCTCGCGTCGGTCGAATAGAGGGCGCGCGAAATCGTGTCGAACCGGACTTCGCCCTCGATGGCGGATTCGAGATCGCGCCGGAGCGCGTCGATGCCTGCCCGCCGTAGCTCACCCGAGGTTCCAGAGAGCGGAGGTGGGTTCACTGGACGGTCGGCCAAGGGGCGGGCCGGCCGTGCACGGGCACGACCTGCAATGGGGTCAGCCCCAGCTTCTTGACCGCAGTGAAGAAGCTGCGCTGATCGGGCGTCGGCGCCGCCGGCAGCGGCTGATCCGTGTCGATGAGATCGGCCTCGAACAGCAGCCGTTCGCGGGGGAGATAGGCGATCAGCATGCCTTCGACATGCTGCAGGGGATTGACGTAGTGGATGTTCAGGTTCCGCGTGCCGTCGCTGATGATGAAGTTCTCCCTGATCGCTTCGTAGAAGTAGCCCTCGGACTGCTCGGTCGGCGGCCAGAGCGACACCATGTCTGGCTTCATGCGTCCGCGGCGCGTAATTGAGCACGTCGCGAACGATAGAAGTCGAAGTTCTTCACGTGGGTGACGATTGTCGCGCCGATGTGCATGTAGGCGCGAAGACCGCCGACATGATCGAAGTGCTGGTGCGAGTTGATCAGCCAGCGGATTGGCTTCTCGGGAATCAGCTTGACGATCTCCTCGATGACCGCCAGGCTTCGTTCCTCGTCCAGGGGCGCCTCGAATACCGCGATGAAGTCCCGGAACTCGACCGCCATGCTGTTGTGCGTGCCCCCGCCGAGGAGATAGACGCCATCCGCCAGCTTGCTGGTGTCGACGCGCACCGGGAACGTGGCTCGACGAACCGGCTCAGGCACCTCCACGGTACCGGGGCAGTGATTCGGCTTGATGTCCTTCAGGCTTCCGCCAAACGCGTTGTGGCCCGCGCTCTCCGCCAGCATGCCGTAGTTGTCGTCCCATCCCTGATGCGAGTGCCACTCGGTGGGGAACCTGATCCCGTTCCCCAGATCGACGTAGCTGGCGTTGGTGAACTCGTGCTCGTAGTTCATGTCGCCGAGCACCGGATCGGCCACCCAGGTATGGATCCGCTGGAGCATGTTTTCCTTGTTGATGGTGGCGTCGACGCGGAACTTCCCGTTGACGGTGATGGACACGACGGTGACGCGTTCCGGCTTGACTTCAGGGCCGTCGCGGCCCATTTCGCCGAGCTCCCAGCGCCACGTCGCTTTCGGGTTCGCGCCGGGCCGTCGCGCGGCCTTGAGAAAGCCGTGTGGGTTCAGCCACATGTCGAGCTGGTAGATCTCCGCGAGGTCCGGTGTCGAGGCCACGGGAGCGCCGTTCGCGCCGTCCATGTACCAGGCGACGCTGTCCTTGACCGTGAAGACCTGGTGCGGCTGCCGCTGCAGCGGACCGTCGATCCAACGCACGCCGTACTTCCACGCCGCCGGGTTCAATCCGGGCTTGCGATCGAACTCTTCGGTCATGCGCGCGTGTTCCCAATCCATCGTCCGCGTGTAGTTCGCCAGCGCGTCGATTCTGGGCCAGTCGACGTTGCGCGCCGACTCGCGCTGCTGACCGACTGCCCCCGCGTACGCGGTTCCGGCGATCGTCACGCACCGCAGGGCGTCGGTGCCAATGGCCTTCGCGGCGGCCGCGAGCACGGGCGCGGGATCGACGAACCCTGGCGGAAACTGCCGGGTTGCGACCGATGCCCCCATAACCGTCACGATCAACACCGGAACGAGCCGCGCAGAACCGCGTGTCATTCAATCTCTCCAGTTCGCGGGCGATTATAGGCGCGGGCAGGCGCTTCCAGCTTACAGTTCCCAGCAGTTCCGCAGTTCCCAGTTCCCAGGAAGAGGATGCCATTACTGGATACTGGCAACTGGATACTGGCAACTGGCAACTGGCAGCTGACAGCTGGCTCCTATACGATCTTCGACCATGCATCGGAGCGGCCGCCACTTTCTGCAGATTCCCGGTCCCACCAACACGCCGGATCGCGTGCTCCGCGCGATGGCGCAGCCGACCATCGATCATCGGAGCGCAGCGTTCGCGGCGCTGGGCCGCACCGTGCTCGAGGGGCTGCAGCGAATCTTCCAGACCGTACAGCCGGTCGTCATGTTCCCCTCCTCCGGCACCGGTGCGTGGGAAGCGGCGCTCGTCAACACGCTGTCGCCCGGGGATCGGGTGCTCGCCTTCGACATCGGCGAGTTCTCGAGAGGATGGGCAACAGTCGCGCGCCGGCTGGGACTCGACGTTGAGATGGTGCCGGGAGATTGGCGGCACGGGGTGGACCCGGCAGCGCTCGAGGCGAGGCTGAGTCAGGACCGCGACCATGGCATCCGCGCGGTGCTGGTCGTCCACAACGAAACGTCGACCGGCGTCACCAGCCGCCTGCCGCAGATCCGGGCGGCGGTCGACACGGCGGGTCATCCGGCGCTGCTGCTGGTCGACGCCGTCTCGTCACTCGGCTCCATCGATCTCCGCCACGACGAGTGGAGGATCGACGTCACGCTGGCAGGCTCTCAGAAAGGATTGATGCTGCCGCCCGGTCTTGGCTTCAACGCCGTCAGCGCGAAAGCGCTCGCCGCGTCGCTGGGCGCGCGGCTGCCGCGTGCCTATTTCTCGTGGGAGCAGATGCTCGGGCCGAACGCCGCCGGATTCTTCCCCTACACGCCGGCCACGAACCTGCTGTTCGGTCTTCGCGAAGCGCTGGCGATGCTCGAAGAGGAGGGGCTGTCGAACGTGTTCGCACGGCATCAACGGCTCGCGGCCGCGGCCCGTGCCGCGGTGACCGCCTGGCAGCTCGAGATCGCGTGCGCGCGGGAGGACGAGCACAGCCCCGTCCTGACGGCCGTGATGATGCCGGAATCCCACGATGCCGACCGGTTTCGTGCGGTGGTCCTCGAGCGATTCAACATGTCGCTCGGCGCGGGACTCGGGGAGTTCAGGGGACGCGCGTTCCGGATCGGTCACCTGGGAGACTTCAACGACCTGATGCTGGCGGGAACGCTCTGCGGCGTCGAGATGGGACTGGCGATCGCCGGCGTGCCGTTCCGTCGCGGGGGCATCGACGCAGCGCTCGCCTCGCTGTGCGATTCAGTTCCCCGTGAATCGCGGCGGGCGCTTGTCCAGAAACGCCGCCACGCCTTCACGGAAATCCTGACTGCCGTAACACAACGCGGTGAGGTCGTCGGCGAAGCCGTCCTCGAGACGACGACGGGGCGCGATGCGGCGGATGGCTTCCTTGGCGGCGCGGATGGTCAGGGGTGCGTTGCCGGCAATCGTCTGCGCCAGTTCGCGCACCGCAGCGTCCAACGCGTCGACGGCGGCCAGTCGCGTCACGAGACCAAGCGAGTGCGCCTCCGTCGCGTCGAGGAGTCGTCCGGTGAAGAGCAGCTCTTTGGCACGCGCCGGGCCGATCAGATCGACGAGCCGGGCGCAGTTCGCGGCGGAGAGACAGTTGCCCAACGTGCGCGCGATCGGGACGCCGAACCGGGCCGCGGGCGAACAGACGCGGAGGTCGCAGGCCAGCGCAATCAGGCAACCGCCGCCAGCGGCCACGCCGTGCACCTGGGCGATGGTGGGGACGGACACCTGCTCGAGCCGTTCGATGACCCGTTCCATCCGGCGCTCGTAGGCGATCCCATCCTCAGCGGTCGCGAATGACGTGAACTGGCTGATGTCGGTGCCGGCCACGAAGGCGTCGCCGGCGCCGCGCAGCACGAACGCGCCGATGCGGCGGTCGGCGTCCACCACGTCGCAGGCCTCGGCGAGCGCGTCGTACATCGGCCAGGTCATCGCGTTCCTGGCTTCGGGCCGGTTGAAGGTCAGGAACGCGACACGGCCTTCCGACGTGAACTGGACCTCGGGAATCGGCACGAAGGAACCTCACAGGGAGAGAGCAATGATTACGGGTCGGACCGCGCTCGAAGGGATTCGCGTGCTGGACGTCACGCAGGTGATGGCCGGCCCCTTCTGCGCGATGCAACTATGCGACATGGGCGCGGACGTGATCAAGGTCGAGCCGCCGGGCGGGGATTCGACGCGGCGGATGGCTGGCGCGTCAGGCACCGAGAGCGCCGGCTTCAATGCCCTCAATCGCGGCAAGCGCGGCATCGTGCTGGATCTCGCCACCCCTCGCGGCCAGGACGTCATGCGGCGCCTCGTCGCCACCACCGATATCCTCGTCGAGAACTATCGACCGGGAGTCATGCGCCGGCTCGGCCTCGATTACGCGACGCTGGCAAAGGATCGTCCGGCGCTGATCTATGCCTCGATCTCGGGCTACGGACAGACCGGGCCTGACGCCGCCAAAGGCGGCTTCGATCTCATCGCCCAAGGGATCTCCGGATTGATGTCGGTGACCGGCGAGCCAGGCCGGCCTCCGGTCAAGGTGGGCGTGCCGTTGACCGATCTCGGCGCCGCGCTGTTCGCATTGGCGGCGATCCTGGCGGCCCTCCACTACCGTGATCGCACTGGCGTCGGCCAGCATATCGACACGTCGCTCGTCGAGGCCGGCATCGCGCTCTCGGTGTGGGAGGCCGCCGAATACTTCGGCCATGGCACCCCGCCCGAGCCGCTCGGGTCGGCGCACCGGATGGTGGCGCCCTACCAGGCGGTCCGCTGTGCCGACGGCTATATCACCCTCGCCGGCGGTACCGATCGCCTGTTCGAGCGTCTCTGTGACCGTCCTCGGTCACCCGGAATGGACCGCCGAACCCGCCTTCGCGAACGACACGCTTCGCGTCCGCAATCGAGTGACGCTGATCGAACGCATCGAGGCGATGACCACGCTGCAGCCGCGCGCGCATTGGCTGGCGCGGTTCGACAAGGTGGGCGTGCCGTGCGGGCCGATCAACGACTACCAGCAGACGTTCGCCGATCCGCAGGTCCGCGAACGCGAGATGGTCGTCGACGTCGAGCACCCGACGCTCGGTCTGCTGCGGACGCTGGGGTCACCGATCAAGATGTCGGCGACGCCGACGGTGACCGGCCGGCGCGCGCCGCTCCTGGGCGAGCACACCCGCGACGTGCTGCGCGAGCTGGGGTATGGCGAGGGCGAGATCGGAGAGGTGATGGGCGACGCCGGGCTGGCCGTGTAAGGCATCCGCATGTAGGCGACCGGATTGCCGCGCACCTTCATTCGCACGCGATAGATCGACGTCGAACAGGCGCAGTAGAGGTCGGTCCAGTCGGAGCCGCCCCAATTCAGGTTGCCGGCGATCTCCGGCATGCGGATGACGCCGAGGTGTTTGCCGTGCGCGCTGATCACCCAGATGCCCCGAGGACCGGTCACGTAGAGATTCCCGTGCTCGTCGCACTTCATGCCGTCGACGACCCCTTCGTCGTAGTCGCCCGTGCCGACGCGTTCGGCGAAGATGCGGCTGCGGCTCAGTGATCCGTCACCGGCGACGTCGAACGCCCGGATATGCGCCCGCGTGGTGTCGTTCACGTAGAGATTCCTCTCGTCGGGCGACAAGCACAGTCCATTCGGCTGGCTGAAGTCGTCGGCGTCGCGATGGAGCGCGCCGTCGGGCGTGAGGCGGTAGACCCCTTGGAAATTCAACGCCTGCTTCCGCTCGAGTCCGAACCCGGGCATCCGGCCGTAGGTCGGATCGGTGAAGAACACTACCCCGTCGGAGCGCACGACAACGTCGTTCGGGCTGTTCAGCTCCTGGCCCTGCCAATGCGTGGCGAGGACCTTGCGCTCGCCGGCGGGTGTTTCCATGACCAGCGAGCTGGTGACGTGCTCGCAGACGTAGAGATTGCCCGCGCCGTCATAGGTCATGCCGTTGCACTTGTTGCTGGGATTGCGCACCTCCATGACGCCTTCCCGCGGGCTCCATCGGCGTCGGATGTCGTTCGGCATGTCGCTGAAATAGAGGCACTGCTCCCGGGGATTCCAGATCGGCCCTTCGCTGAAGTGAAAGCCGGTACAGAGCTGCTCGACCGGCGCGTTGGGCTCAATCAGCCGCAGCAGCTCGGAGTCGTTGACTTCGACAGTGTCCAGCGTCGGGTCCATCACCACAGGCTCCTGAGTCACGGTCCGGCGCCCCGGCCTTCCGCGGATCGACAGCGCGCGCGCGCCGAACTACCTGCCACGACCGCGGCCGCCGCCGGTCGCCCGACCCGGTCCGCCGAGCCGCTGCGGCGGCGTCGCCAGCAGGTCGTTCTTCTTGTTCATGTCGCGTGCGATGCCGACGATCAGGAATTCGAGCGGAGCCGTTCCCGTGTTCTCGAACGCTTTCGTCTCGCCCACCCGGAGCGGGATCGCATCACCCGCGGTGATCGGCGCGGTTTCGGCGCCGACCGTCGCGGTCCCCGCACCGTTCATGACGTAGTAGAAGCCGCCAATGCCGGGCTCGGCGCCTGGGCCGACCGACGTGGCGGGCGGCAGCAGCAGGTGGTCGACGTAGGCCCAGGTCGACTGGAAGACCGACGGCGACAACGCGCGCCGGTACTGCACCGTGCCCGTGCCTCCCTGCAGATCGGCGACCGGCTGGAGCCGCGCCGGGTCGAGCCGCATGCTCATGAACTGCGGGATCGGATCCAGCGGCGCGCCGACGCGGCCGTCACTCAGATCGAACGCGTCGTAGACGCCCCGGAAAGCGGTCACGTTGATGTTCATCCACTGCACGGGCTTGTCCGTCGCGTTGTAGATCGCGTGCGAGCGGCCCATCCGCGCGGGTGCGCCGGACGGCCCCTTGAGCGTCGACGTCCGTCCGTCGATCGTGAACTGCGCTTCGCCGTCGAGGATGACGAACATCTCCTCGCAGTAGTTGTGGAAGTGCTGTCCGATGCCGGATTTCGGCTGGATGACACCGCGATGCAGAAACCACAGGTTGGTGTCAAGCGCGTCGCCGCCGAACAGCCCGAAGTAATGCAACTGGCCCGGCCCTCCGTGGACGCTCTGGGACACCCGGTAGCGCGAGGGGTCGGTGTGGGCGATCCGCTGAGCCAACGGCAGGCGGGGCGGGTTGGCCGAAGGAGTCGGGGCAGGCGCAGGGGCGCCGGCGCCGCCCTGTTGCGCGGCGATGGCCGCCACCGAGAATCCAAGGAACAGCAGAGCAATCGTCAAACGCCTCTTCATCGCGCGCTCCTGGTGCGACGTTGACTCCTTCGTGCCAGCAATTCAGCGCGTGGAAGATACCACTGGGACCGGTTCCACACAATCGCGCTGACGGCATGGCGAATCGCTCGTGAGGGAACGAGCGGCGAATTCGGGGCCGACGACTTCGAGACGCGGTGGTCGTGCTCGAAGTCGCGCTGTCCGTGACGCTCCTGATTGGGGCCGGTCTGCTGATGCGGAGCTTCGTCGCCCTCCGCGACGTCCGTCTGGGATTACAGCCGGACCATGTGTTCACGACGGTGCTCCGGTTGCCCGAGGAGCGTTGCGCCACAACCGAGCAGGTGACAGCATTCCTGCAGACGCTGCTCGTGCGAGTGAAGGCGCTGCCCGGAGTACCGCACGGAAGCGCTCGGCAAGATCTTCCACGTCGGCCACGGCAACCACGAGGATCCCGCATCCTGGAGTGTGCCGCACTGGCCGACCGACGTGATCGCCTACGCGTTTCCCACAAGCCGTGCGCCCCACGATCTCACCCGCGAAGAGGCGCTCTTCAGCAACGTACCGTTCGACGAGGCGAGACTGCTCCCGCGCGGCGCGGCGTACGAGGCAGCCGACGTGCCAGACGATGCGTATCCCGACGGACGACTGGCCGAGGAGGCGATCCATCGGCTGCGCCGGGCGAAGGCCGCGCCCGACCGTCCGTTCTTTCTTGCGCTGGGCTTCGTCAAGCCGCACCTGCCCTTCTGCGCGCCGAAGCGGTACTGGGACCTGTACAGCCGCGACCGCTTGCCGCTTCCCCGGCGTCGGACGCCGCCCGACGGTGCGCCGGCCTACGCGCCGCAGTTCGGCGGCGAGCTTCGGCAGTATCGGGAGATCCCGGAGCGGGGCGCGCTGCACGACGATTTGCAGCGCACGCTCATTCATGGCTACTACGCCGCGATGAGTTACATGGACGCTCAGGTCGGGCGCGTCCTCGACGAGCTCGACCGGCTGACGCTCACCGGCGAAACGATCGTCGTGCTGTGGGGCGATCACGGGTATCACCTCGGCGACCACCTGGAAGCGGCCCGGAGCCGCACCTGACATCCCCGAGATCGAACTCTACGACTACCAGAGGGACCCGGAAGAGACCCGGAACCGTGCCCGCGACGAGCCGTCGCTGGTCGCGAAGCTGCGCGCGCTCCTGACTGCGCAAGGAGAGGCGAAACCTCAGTTTCGATAAGCACGCGGTCGGACAGAAGCCTACCCTGGCTTGTGGTTGGTTGGCCGTCGAGAGACCAATGGCTGCGGTCATCAAGTTCTTGCGCCCGCGGACGCGCGTGGCGTTAGGATCCAGCCGTTGCTCAGGGTCAACGGTTTCCAACCCGCGTCACCCCGCTGACCACGAGCCGTCGCCCCAACGTCACAGGCGCCCATCAGACTTCTCGGCCACCCGTTTGTCGAAGACATCGCGGAGGCGGATACATGGTCAGAGGACACTCGCTTCGGACGCTCCTTGTTATATGGCTGTGCGCTGTTCCGGCTGCGGCATCCGCCCAGCAGGACACGGCGACCATCGCCGGCACCATCACGGACGCCACCGGTGCCGTCGTGCCCCACGCGGTCGTGGTGGCGACCAATGTTCAGACCGGCATCAGCGTGAAAACCACGGCAAGCGACGCCGGCACTTACGTCATCCCCAGCCTCCGGCCCGGCAACTACTCCATCGCGGTCGAGAGCCAGGGCTTCCAGAAAACCGTCAGGACAGGCGTCACGCTGCAGGTCGCCCAGGTCGCCCGCATCGACGTGACGCTGCAGACGGGGGCGCTCACCGAGGCGGTCGAGGTCGTCGCGAATACTCCGCTGCTCGACACGCTGACCTCGTCACGCGGATCGGTGATCGATCAGAAGAAGATCGTCGAGCTGCCGCTCAACGGCCGGGACTACAACCAGCTGGCGCTGCTCTCACCCGGGGTCCTGCCCGGCACACCCCGTCTGGCCAGCGTGAACTTCAAAGGCGTGCTCAACGTGAACGGGAACCGGACGTTCAACAACGTGTTCCTGCTCGACGGCGTGGACAACATCTCGTACTCGAATTCCTTCCGCGGCGAGAACGTGCAGCTGGTGCAGCCCTCGATCGAAGCCCTGCAGGAATTCAAGATCCAGACGAACGCCTACTCTGCCGAGTACGGGCGCAGCTCGGGGGCCGTCGTCAACGCCACGATCAAGTCCGGCACCAACACCGTCCGCGGCAGCGTGTACGAGTTCATGCGCAGCGACCGTCTCGATGCCAACAATTTCTTCTCGAACGCGCTGGGAGCGCCCAAGCCGAAGCGCGAGCGGAATCAATTCGGCGGCGCCGCCGGCGGCCCGCTGGTGAAGAACCGGACATTCTGGTTCGGGGACTACGAGGGGCTGCGCGACCTCGAAGGCGTCCCGCGCGTTCGACAGGTACCGACCGCCGCCGAGAAAGCCGGGTTGTTCAGCAGCTCGGTCGTCGACCCGTTTGGCGCGGGACGCCCCGAGTTCAGCCGCAATGCCCAGGGTCAGTGGGTGATCCCGCGCGAGCGCTGGGACCCGGTCGGCGCCGCCGTCGTCGCGCTGATCCCGGATCCGAACGTGGCCGGCTCGACCATCTACGCGTCGACCCCGGTCACTGACACGCGGCAGGATCAATTCGACGTCCGCATCGATCACCTGATTTCCACCAAGCTCACCCTGTTCGGCCGTTACAGCTTCGTCGATACGCTGACGTTCCGACCCGCGCCGCTGCCAGGCCTGGGCGAGGGGTCCTTCAACGACGCGTTCGGCAACAACGACAACCGCTCGCAGGGACTGGCGCTCGGGGTCACGTGGACGGTCTCGCCGACCCTGGTCGGCGACATCCGGTTCGGCTACTCGCGCGGCGACTACTACACGACCCCGCCCAACTACGGCGTCGATGGTGCGGCGCAGATCGGGCTGCGGAACGTGCCGAACGATCCGGCCATCGTGGGCGGCGTGCCGAAAGTCAACATCCAGGGGTTCGATGCGGTTGGCCGGCATACGTCGACCCCGCAGTTCCAGACGCCCCGCTCGTGGAACCCGCGCGCGACGTTCAGCCTCACCCGTGGCGCCCACTTCGTGAAATTCGGCGGCGAGTTCCTGCACGTGAAGACGCGGATCAACGACCTGAACGCCACCGTCGGCCGGATGAACTTCGAGAACCGCTTCACCAACCGCGCCGTTGGCGACCTGCTCCTCGGGCTGCCCTCGCAGCTGGCCCTGACCAGCTACACCGTCATGGATCAGGGCCAGGACATGCAGTTCTACTTCATTCAGGACGACTACCGCATCTCCCCACACCTGACGGCGAACCTCGGCGTTCGCTA
>CAVQXJ010000005.1:0-104716 GCA_963717745.1 uncultured Acidobacteriota bacterium | reverse complement strand
GTGTTCGCCGGTGCAATTGGGATTTGGAGGTTGGGAGTCGTTCTTGGGAGTTGGGCGTTGGGCGTGGTTGGGATTTGGAGCTTGGATCTTGGGATTTGAGGAAGGAACACCACACGCCACGCCTCGTATAACCATTTGGCCTACAATGCAGGCATCATGAATCTAGGTGAATTCGAGCACGTCGTCCTGCTCGCGATCCTCCGCCTCGGCGACGAGGCCTACGCGATCCCGATTCGCCAGGAAATCGAGGAGCGCACCGGCCGAGCGGTCGCGAGGGGCGCGCTCTACACCGCACTCGAACGGCTCGAAACCAAGCGGTGCCTTCGATCGAGGATGAGCCAGCCGCTCGCCGAACGAGGCGGGCGCTCTCGCCGGTATTTCGCGGTCACCCAGACGGGTCTGGCGGAGATTCGCAACTGGCGGCGAAGCATGCTCCGGCTGTGGCAGGGCCTCGAAGGAAGGCTGGAGTCGTGAGGGACGATCTGACGAGACCGCCTCACTGCGCCGTGCGCCTGCTGTCCGCCCTCCTCGGCACCGGCGAGTGGGCCGAGTCCGTGCTCGGAGATTTGCACGAAGAGTATGTCGTCCTGGCGTCGCGATCGGTGGCCCGCGCGCGCCGGTGGTACTGGCTCGAAGCCCTTCGGCTTGGCGCGCGCGGCGGCGGGCGCCGGATCGCACGCGTTCTTCAATCACGCTCATACGCGCCGGCGGCGCCGCCGGCCCCGCGCGGAGACTCCCTGATGCGCACCATCGGTCTCGAAATACGGCATGCCTTCCGCGCCCTCGTCCAGCGCCCCTCGCTCAGCGCGATCGTGGTGATCACGCTGGCGCTCGGCCTGGGCGCCAACGCCGCGGTCTTCTCGATGATCGACGCGCTGGTCCTGCGCCCGTTCACGATGCGCGACGTCGATCGGATCACGATGGTGACCTACGGGCGTCAGGACGACATCAACCGGCGCGAGTCGGTTTCTCCCGCCGATTTCGTCGATCTGAAGAAGCAGGCGGACGTTTTCGAGCGGTCTCGCGGCGTTCGACTGGTGGGACGCGAACCTGGTCGGACGCGACGAGCCGGAGAAGGTGCAGGGCTTCCGCGTCTCCGCCGACTTCTTCCCCGCGCTCGGAGTCGAGCCGTCGATTGGACGCGGCTTCCTGGCCGACGAAGAGCAGATCGGCCGCGAGCGGCGGGTGATTCTCGGGCACGGTCTGTGGCAGCGCCGGTTTGCCGCCGATCGAGCGATTGTCGGCAACAGCGTCGAGATCGACGGCGTCAGCTACGAGGTCGTCGGCATCGCGCCGGAGGGCTTCGACTTTCCGATGGGCGTCCCAGCTCTGGGCCCCGTTGGCGTTCGACGCGGACGACGGCGGCCAACCGCCGTTCGCTGTATCTCACGGTGGTCGGCCGTCTCGCGCCCGATCGCACCCTCGACGACGCCAAGGCGCAGGTCGCGGTCATCGGCGAGCGGCTCGAGCGGGAACATCCGGAGACCAATCGCGGCCGCGCCGCGCGCGTGTATACGCTCGGCGACGGGATGATGGACCTCGGCGTCGGCCCGCTGCTCTCGATGTGGCAGGCCTCGTCGCCTGTTTCGTCCTGCTCATCGCCTGCGCCAACGTCGCGAACCTGCTGCTCGCGCGCGGCGCCGAGCGGCAGCGCGAGATGGCGGTGCGGCTCGCGATGGGCGCCAGCCGCGCGCGCGTGGTTCGCGAGCTGCTGATCGAGAGCGGCCTGCTGTCGCTCGCCGCGGTGCCTGCCGCGCTGGCGGTCGCGTGGGGCGGGCTCAAACTGATGACCGCGCTACATGCCGCCGAAGATTGCCCGGTTCGTCGCCGGCTGGTATCAGATGGACGTCGACGGCCGGCTGGTGATCTTCACCGTCGCGCCTGGCGCTCGGCCACGGCGCGTGATCTTCGGACTGATCCCGGCGTTCCAGGCATCACGGCCGAAGCTGGCGGAGTCGTTGAAGGAAGGGGGCCGAAGCAGCCACCGTCGGCGCCGGCCGCGATGCGCCTCCGGCGGGCGCTGGTCGTGGCCGAGATGTCGCTGGCGCTGCCGCTGCTCCTTGCCTCCGCGCTCAGCGTCCTCACGGTCCAGCGCTTTCTCTACGGGCCGCAGGGCTACGAGCCCGATCGGCTCCTGACGATGCGGCTGGAGCTGGCGTCTGGCCGCTATGCCGACGCGGCTGCCTACCGCAGGTTCGCGGTCGATGCCGTCGACCGCCTGCGACACGGACTCCCGGAGTCGAGGGCGCGGCCGCGATCAACATCATGCCGTCCGGGCGGCAACAACAGCGGCCGCGCCATCGAGATCGAGGGACGGCCGAATCAGGATCCGGCCAACCCGCCGCAGGTCGATTACCGCGTCGCCACGCCGGACGTGTTCGCCGTGCTGCAGATTCCGATCCTTCGCGGGCGCGGCTTCACCGACGCCGATCGGGAAGGCGGGCAGCCGGTCGCCATCGTCACGCAGTCGCTGGCGCAGCGGCATTTTCCGGATACCGATCCGATCGGCCGCCGGATCAGGACCGGAGCCAACGAGTCCATGGCTGACGATCGTCGGCATTTCCGGCGACGTCATCCACGACTGGTTCATGCGCCGCAACTACCCCACGCTCTATCGGCCGCTGGTGCAGGCGCCGACCCGTTCGATGGCCTTGCTGATCAGAACGGCCGGCGCACCCGCCGCGGCGATGGCGGACGCGCGCGCGGCCATCAGGGCCGTGGATCCGGCGCAGCCGGTGTTCGACGTCATGCCGATGCGCGACACCCTCAAGGAGCGCACGCTCGGCCTGCAGTATGTCGGGGCCATCATGATCGTCCTCGGCGGCATCGCGCTCGTGCTCGCGGTGGTCGGCGTCTACGGCGTGATGGCGTTCATGGTGACGCAGCGCACCCACGAGATCGGCGTCCGGATGGCGCTGGGCGCCACCCGGCGCGACGTGCTCAGGCTCGCCGTCGGTCAGACCGTGACGCTGACGGCGCTCGGCGTGGGCGTCGGCATCGCCTTCTCGTTCGCGCTCGGCCGGCTGATCGAAGCGGGACTTCTCGGCGTCACGTCGAACGATCCCCGGCTGGTCGCCGGCCTCGCCGCGATCCTGATCCTGGCATCGCTGGCCGCCGGCTACCTCCCGGCGCGCCGTGCCGCCTCGATCGAGCCGATGCTCGCGCTTCGGGGAGAGTAGCGGACTGTTCTGGTCACTCGCTGGAGTGTCAAATCCCAAATCCCAAGCTCCACAGCCAACGCACTCCCAACCGCCAACTCCGAAACCAACCTCGAGAAACAAGCCAATTGGGGTTGTTTTGATGTTTAGCTCCGGATTTGGACCCGTTGGGAGTGCGTTGGCGCTTGGGATTTGGCGCTTGGGATTGGACCGTGTCCACTCCTAGCTGTTGTCCCCGTCGAGCAGGTTCCCCAGGCCGCCGAGGATTGAGCCCTCTTCTTTGCCGCCGCGGGTCAGGCCGGGCACGGCGGCAATGATCCGGTTGGCCATCCGGCTGAGCGGCAGCGACTGCAGCCAGATGCGGCCGGGCCCGCGCAGCGTGGCGAAGAACAAGCCCTCTCCGCCGAACAGCGCCGACTTGATCTTGCCGACGTACTGGATGTCGTAGTCGACCGACGGTTGGAACCCGACGATGCAGCCGGTGTCGACCCGGAGGATTTCGCCTGGTCCCAGCGTGCGCTCCTGCAGCGTGCCGCCGGCGTGCACGAACGCCCAGCCGTCGCCCTGCAGCCGCTGCATGATGAAGCCCTCGCCGCCGAACAGTCCGGCGCCGAGCTTTTTCTGAAACGCGATGCCGATCGACACGCCCTTCGCCGCGGCGAGGAACGAGTCCTTCTGCGCGATCAGCTCGCCGCCGATCTCGGCCAGGTGGATCGGGACGATCTTGCCGGGATACGGCGCGCCGAACGCGACCTTCTTCTTCTGGCCGCTGCGGTTGAGGAAGACCGTCATGAACAGCGACTCGCCGGTCAGCAGGCGCTTGCCGGCGCCCATCAGCGCGCCGAGGAAGCCGCCCTGGGACTGCTTGGAGCCGTCGCCGAAGATCGTCTCCATCTCGATCCCGTCTTCCATGTACATCATGCCGCCGGCTTCGGCGACCGTGGCTTCGTTCGGGTCCAGCTCCACCTCGACGAACTGCAGGTCGTCGCCGAAGATCTTGTAGTCGATCTCGTGCATGTCGGGCATGCGAATGTCCTCTCGTAGCGTGGTGTGGACGAGGTCTGGCCTCGCCGTCGGCCTATCTTCTCACTCCTGAGCGAGCCGCGTCGTGTCGCGACTCAGATACCATCACCTCGTGACGCCACTCAGCCGAACCGCGGTAATCGCCTGCGCCGCCGTCCTCGCGTTCCCCTCCCTCGCCCTCGTGCAGTCCGCCGGTCCAACGCTCGCCATCGTCAATGCGCAGAGTGTTCACCGGCGTACCGGCCGCGCCGTGGGCCGAGGCGCTCACCATCGTCCGCGAACGCATCGGCACCGTCGGAACGAATGCCGCGGTGCGCGCGCTCGCCGGCAGCTCGACTCGAGTGGTCGACGCGGGCGGCCGCCTGGTCATTCCAGGCATCAACGACGCCCATGTCCATGTCGGCACGGAGCCGCCGGGAACGCACCTCGAAGGGCCGCCGGCGGTCGAGCACGATCCGTCGCTCGACGAGATTCTGACCCGTCTGAAGGCGGCGGTGGCACGCGCGCCGAGTGGTGGGTGGATCTACGGAGAGATTGGCGGGCGCGTGCTCGATGACCCGAAGGCGACGCGGTCGACGGTGGACGCGGTCGCGCCGGACCATCCGGTCATGCTCGTCGCGTGGACCGGTCACGGAACGCTGTTCAACACCGCCGCGCTCCGCCAACTGAAGGTTCGGGACGACGAGCCCGACCCGGCCGGCGGGTTCTTCGTGCGGGCGGCCGGAACGCGAACGATCACCGGCGTGGCGCACGAGTACGCCGAGTTCATCCTGCGTCAGCGCGTCTCGTCGATGCCCGACGAGGCGGCGCAGACCAAAGCGCTCCGCGACCACGCGGCGGCGGCCGTCGGCTTCGGGATCACGTCGGAGCAGCTGATGGCCACCAACCGGCCCGCCGCCGATCTCGCCCGCAGCGCGGTGGCCGCGGATCTGCCGATCCGCCTTCGGGTGATCGATTTTCCGATGACCGGCCTGTCAGGGTGGCGTCAACCGGCGAGCGGCGACGGTCCAGGGCTCTCCCCGCGTCTCGGTGTCGGGCACCAAATGGGTTCTGGACGGCACGCCAATCGAGCGGCTGATGCTGTTGCGCGAGCCGTACTCCGACCGTCCGTCGTCGCGCGGGCGGCGGAACTTCGCTCCCGGCGAGGTTTCGACCTTCCTGAAGCACGCACTGGCGGCCCGCGAGCAGCCGCTGTTCCACGCCGTCGGCGATGCGGCGATCGACATGGTGCTCAGCGCGCTCGAGCAGTCGGGCGGTGCCGCGTGGCAGCCGCTCCGCCCCCGTATCGAGCATGGCGACATGCTCGAGCAGTGGCAGTTCGACCGCGCGAAGCAACTCGGCGTCACGATCGTGCAGAACCCGTCGCACTTCATGCTCCCGGATCTCATGGCGGCGCGCCTCGGCGCCCGCACCGCGCGGTCGTCGATGATGAGGGGCATGATCGCGGACGGTGTGTCAGTGGCACTCGGGTCCGACGGACCGATGAATCCCTACCTGAACGTGATGTTCGCGTCGATCAACGCGAACAATCCGACGCAGGCGATGACGCGGGAGCAGGCGATCGTGGCCTACACGCGCGGCTCCGCACGGGCGGAGCTGCTCGAGAACCAGAAGGGCACGCTGTCCCCCGGCATGCTCGCGGATCTGGCGATCCTGTCTCAGGACATCTTCAAAGTGCCGGCCGCCGCGCTCCCCGCGACGGTCAGCGTGCTGACGGTCGTCGGCGGGAAGGTCGTGCACGAGGGGAAGATGTAAGGGGGGGCGTTGGGAGTTGTCCGGAGGTACCGGATCTCAAAAACGGAGCAACGGAGGCAACGAAGGAAACGGAAAAGAGATTCGAGCTCACGTCCTGGCTTCAAGTCGAGGAGCAGCGTGGGAATCAGCTCCGACACGGTGGGATGGATCGGCACCGCCCACCGCAGGACGTCGAGCGAAACGCCGGCATTCATGATGTCGAGCACGCCGTGGATCGCCTCGTCTCCGCCGGTGCCGAGGATGGCCGCGCCGAGGATCTTCCGCGTCTCCGCATCGGCGACGACCTTCATGAAGCCCTGCGTCTCGCCCTTTTCGACCGCGCGGCCCACCCGGGTCATGGGGCGGATGCTCTTCAGCAGCGGCCGGCCGGTTTCACGAGCCTGCGCTTCGGTCATCCCGACGCGCCCGAGTGGCGGATCGGTGTAGAGCGCATACGCGGGAATCCGCGCGCTGACTTTCCTGTTCTCGCCGTCGAGCAGGTTGGCCGCGACAATCTCGAAGTCGTTGTAGGCCGTATGTGTGAACGCTCCGCGGCCGTTGCAGTCCCCGAGCGCCCAGATCCCGGGCACGTTCGTCGCCAGGCTGTCGTCCACCGTGATGTAGCCGCGTTGCATCGACGGCCACGCCGGCGCGATCCAGCCCAAGGTCGTCGGTGTTCGGCCGGCGCCCGACCGCGAGGAGGACGTCCGACCCCAGCGCTTGTGGCGGGCCGCTCTCGCAGTTGACGGACACCGCGACACCTTCCTGGTGAGGCGTCAGGCTGATGCACTCGGCGCTGGTGCGGACATGGATGCCCTCAGCCTCCAGGATCTTCCGGATGCTCTCCGACACGTCATCGTCTTCGCGCGCGATCAGCCGCGGCGCCTTCTCGACCACCGTCACCTCGGCACCAAAGCGCCGGAACATCTGCGCGAACTCGAGACCGATGTAGCTGCCGCCCACCACCACGAGATGGCGAGGCACGCGGTCCAGCGCCAGCATCGTCGTGTTGGTGAGATAGGGGACGTCATGAACGCCGGGCATGTCGGGAACGAGGGCGCGGCCGCCGACGTTGATGAAGATCCGCGGCGCCGCCAGCTGGTCGTCGCCGACCCGAACCGTGTCCGCCCCTTCGAACCGGGCGTGTCCCTGGAGGACCGTGCACTTCTTCATGCCTCGCAGAAGTTTCTCCACGCCCGCTCGCGCGTTGGCGATCACGGCGTCGGCGCGCGCCTTGACCTTGGGCATATCGATCCGGACGTCGCCGCCGACCATGACCCCGTAGTCGGCGGCCCGGCGGGCGAGATGCGCCGCGTACGCGCTGGCGACGAGCGTCTTGGTCGGCATACACCCGGTGTTGACGCAGGTGCCGCCGAACAACTTGCGCTCCACGAACGCGACCGTCATTCCGGCAGCGGTCAGCCGTCCGGCCAGTGACGGGCCCGCCTGGCCGGCCCCGATGATGATGGCGTCGAACGGGTCATCGCGCCGCCATGATGATCAGGAAAGCGCCGCCGATCGCCACCGCATCTTCGATCAGCGCCGCCGGCCGATCTTTGCCAAATGCCGCGGCCAGCTTCCCTCGCGCCGCCCGTCCACCGAGTGTGCCGATCACTGCGCCGATGACACCCGCGATCAGGCCGGTCACGAGCGATCCGCTCGCGGCGCCAATCGCCGCCCCGGAGAGGCCGCCACTGAGGATGCGGGTTCCGAACGGCAGGGGCAGCGTCCGGCTTGGTGTCGACGGCAGCTGGTCGGCCACCAGCTCGCCGAGCGCCAGCGCCGTCAGGATCCACGGCGTGATCGCCGCGCCGAGAAAGGCGAGGCCGGTTGGCGCCAGATTGAGCCAGCCCAGGCGAGCCCCCCAGCTCACCGCCGCTGGCGCCATCATGGAGCGCAGTCCGGCAATGATGCCGATCAGGAAGGGGAGCAGGAGTGTGGTTACGGACACCGCATGCATCACGCTTTGGGGACGACCATACCTCGAATTGCTGGCTGACCTAAAATGACGGCCAGGACATGGTGCACGGCGTCGGCTCGCGGATCGGCCGGTTTGAGCTCACCGAGGTTCTGGGCCCGCCAACATCATGGTGACGCCGGAGGGCTCCATCAAGGTTCTCGACTTCGGCCTGGCGAAGATCGCCGCCGCCGATCCTCACGGCGCGCTGACGACGATGGGGGCCGAGACAGCGCCGGGCGTGGTGATGGGGACGGTCGGGCACATGAGCCCGGAGCAGACGCGCGGACTCGACGTCGATCGGCGCACCGACATCTGGGCGTTCGGATGCGTGCTGTTCGAACTGCTCGCCGGCCGCGCGCCGTTCGACAGGCCAGGCGGGTCGGACACCATTGCCGCGATCCTCGAGCACGAGCCGGACTGGCAGCTGCTGCCTTCCGCCACCCCGCCGCGGGTCCGTCGCCTGATCGAGCGCTGTCTGCAGAAGGATCGCCGCCAGCGGCTGAGAGATATCGGCGACGGGCTTCCGGAGTTGGCCGGGACAGCCACGGACGTCGACCCGGTTCCAGCCGGGCGCAGTGGCCGCGGCGTCTGGATGATCGCGGTGGGAATCGTTGATGTTCTCGGCGGCGAGTGGAACGGCACCGAACATCTACGTCTGGGACGGTACGGTGCCGGGCGAGCGCCAGTTCCTCGAGTCGCCGCGCTTTCAGTTTCCGACCGATGTGACGCCGGACGGTGCCACGCTGATCTACCAGCAGCGAACCGAGCTCGGCAACTGGGACGTGTTGCGGGTGCCGATCGCCAGGCCGTCGGACATCACGCCGCTCTTCGCCACCGCGGCTTCCGAGGGCGACGCTCGGATATCGGCTGACGGGCGCATGGTCGCGTTCGTCGCCGACTCCACCGGCCGCCCCGAAGTCTACGTCGCGCCGTACGACCGTCGCGTCAACAGGCGCCTCGCCTCGATCGACGGTGGCACCGGCCCCAGATGGCGGCGCCACGGTCGCGAGCTGTTCTACCGTTCCCCGAACAACAAGATCATGAGTGTGTCGATCGGCGTCGACGGGAAACCGGAGCGCCCCGCCGAGCTGTTTTCAATCAGCCAATGGCGCGACTACGACGTCATGCCCGACGGGTCGCGGTTCGCGGTGGTCATCGAACAGGCGCCGCCCGAGGAACAGCCGCTGTCGGTGATGGTCGGCTGGGCCCGCGCGGTCGGCCTCCGCTGAAGCGCGTGCCTGGTCACGAGCTGACCGCGACGTGAGTCAGCCGACCCAGGTCGCGCGGGGTGTCCGCCTCATGAGGATCGCGCGGATACCCGGCGCGGGACGCAGCGTGATGAGCGGCTCCGGCCGGACGTCTTGATTCGGGCACCAGCTCGATTCGATAGCGTTGCGCGATCGCGGCGACGATCAGCTGTGCCTCGACCATCGCGAACTGACTGCCGATACATCCCCGCGGGCCGCCGCCGAACGGGATGTACGCGAACCGCGGCCGTGCCGATTCTTGCTCGGGCGTGAACCGGTCCGGATCGAAGCGTTCGGGATCCGGCCACAGCTTCGGCCTGCGATGGATGACGAACGGAACCAGAAACACCAATGAGCCCCTGGGCACGCGATATCCCCGGATCTCGTCGTCGCCGAGCGCCTGGCGCGAGAAGGCCCAGGCGGGCGGATACAGCCGCAGCGTTTCCTCGATCGCGCGCCGCGTGCAGGTCAGTCGCTCCACGTGCGCGAACGCTGGCCGCTCGCCGCCGATCACGCGATCGACTTCTTCCGCGATGCTCCGCTCCACGTCGGGATGCTGCGACAGCAGGTAGTAGGTCCACGACAATGCGAGCGAGGTCGTCTCGTGTCCGGCCAGCAGCATGGTCAGGACCTCATCGCGAATCTGGCGGTCGGTCATCCCGGCGCCGGTCTCGTCGTCACGAGCCGAAAGCAACATGGAGAGCAGGTCCGGTTCGGCGCCCTCGGACTGCCGGCGCTCGGCAATGATTCGATAGACGACGGTGTCCAGCTCGCCGAGCGCGCGCCAAAAACGCCGGTTGGCGGGCAGCGGCAGCGTTGTCTCCAGCTTCGTCGACCAGAACGTCTCCCCAATGCGCCGATTGATGATCGGCCACGTGCGGTTGACCACCTCGGCGGTCGCGCCGAGATCCGTGCTGAACATCGTCCTGACGATGATGGCCTGCGTCAGAGCCATCATTTCCGTGACCAGGTCGATCGTATCGCCGCGCGAGGCGGAATGGTCCCAGCGCGCGAGCATCTGCTCCGTGCAGGCCACCATCGCATCAGCCATCGTGACCAGGCGTTGGCGATGGAACGCCGGCTGCGCGAGGCGCCGCTGACGCAGCCAGAACGCGTCCTCGCTCGTCAGCAGTCCATTGCCGACCACGTCTCTGAGGCGCTCGAAGAGCGGGCTCTTGTGGTAATTGCGGGCGTTGTCCTGAAGGACATGCTTGATGTCCGCCGGATCGGTCACGAGGAACCCGTGATACGGACCGGCCTTCAGATGCACGAGGTCGCCGTATCGGTCCGCGGCGTCGCGAAACGTGCGGATCGGATCCGACCGGAGTTGAGGGAGCACTCCAAGAATCGGATACCCGCGAGGTCCGGGCGGATACCCTGATGCATTCGAACGAGCCGGGCCGCTCACGCCGGGCCGATTATAGGTCGTCGACCGCACCGGCAGTCAGCGTCACCCCTCGACGATGTCGTACTCGAGTCCGACCGTGCCGGTCTTCTCGTAGACCCGGTGCTTCTTCAGCTTGAGCCTGGCGCGATCGGCGGGCGATGGCAGCAGCGGGATGCCGCCGCCGAGCAGGACAGGGATTACCGCGAAGCCGACTTCGTCAACCAGGCCAGCGGCCAGCAGGCTGCGAAACAGCTCACCACCGCCAAACAGCGCGATGTCCTTGCCGGGCTCCTCGCGGAGCGCGGCGACCACCCGTTCCGCATCGTCGCTGACGGGTACGGGCAATCCTCCGGTCGCAACGTCCGCGAGAAGACGATGTTTCGGATGCCCGGCGTGGGCGGCGCCTCGTCCCCGCCCATGCGCCGCGTGGCTTCGAACGTCTTGCGGCCGATCAGGAACGTGTCGAACCGGTCCATCGCCTCTGCGAAGTCGATGTCGGGGTCCATCACGATCCAGTCGTACTCGCCGTTCGGGCCTGCGATGTAGCCGTCGAGGCTCATCGCGCCGCCGTAGACCACTTTCCGCATCGCGCCTCCTGAGCTAAATTTGTATTTAGCAATAAACTAAACGCTCATTTAGAAACTGTCAACTGCCAATGCCGGGACGCCGCCAGAAAGTCACAGACGAAGACGTGTTCGCCGCCGCGTACCGCGTCATGAACCGGCGCGGCCCCCACGAGCTCACGCTGGCGGAGATCGCGGCCGAGGCCGGCGTCACGGCCGGCCGGCTGGTGCAGCGGTTCGGCAGCAAACGCAACCTGCTGGTCGTCTTGTCGGAGCGCTTCGCCGGGAGCGCTGGTCCGGTCTTCGCGGGATTGCGGTCATCGCGGCGCACGCCGCTGGCGACGCTGCGGGCCTATGCCGCCTGCATGGCTGGTCTGGCGCCAACGCCGGAGGCGCTCCTGCGGAACCTGGCCTACCTGCAAGGTGACTTGGCGGACGATGTGCTGCAGGGGCCATCTCGTCGAAAACGCCCGCGCGACGCTGCGCGAGATCGAGGCGCTGCTCGAGGCGGCCACCGCGGCGGGCGAGCTGCGGCGCGACGTTGACCCGCGCACCCTCGCCCGCACGGTCGAAACCGTCATCGGTGGATCGTTGATGTCCTGGGCCACCTACCGCGAAGGCAGGGCAGCCGATTGGATCAGCGAGGATCTCGAAGCCGTGCTGGCGCCGTGGTTGATGCGACCTCGGGTAGTCAGGAGAGCGAAGGCGTCGCGTCGGAAATAGCGAATCGAGGTCACCGCGGGTGCGCGAACGACTCACCGCACTGCGCGCAGCGGAACTCCTGACGCCCCTCCACCTCGCTCAGGAGGGTCGTATCGTGCACGCCGCACTTCGGGCACTGGCGCGTCTGGGATGGATCGATCACATGGCCGCCGCTACAGATGTACGCGGCAGTCCGGGTGTCACCGTCCTTCCAGGCGTTCTGCGTCCACACGAAATCGGCGCCGCACTGCGGACAGGGCTGAGAGCGGGTAATGCCGTCGGTCATGGTGGCTCCAGGGGGACGTAGGCCGCTATCCGCGGTCCGGGATCCGGCGGTCGCGGTTCGAACAACGTCGTGGCTATATCGCGGACGATGCCCTATCGGCCGGCCAGGATCAGAATGCCGGCGACCAACGCCAGCACCGCCATGACCACCGGCGGAAGTCCGAGCGCGACGAGACTGGAAAGGCCATAGAGGATCAACCAGATCCCGAGCGCTACCATCCCCATATTGCGGTTGAGTGCAATTCCACCGGCCATGCTGTCACCTCGTTGATGAATCTTACAGATTTCCCTTGTGCTGCGCGCCGTCGACGACGATGCACGCGCCCGTGATCCAGCTCGCCCGCCTGGAGGCCAGGAAGGCGACGACGTCGGCGATTTCCTCGGCGGTGCCCATCCGGCCCCATGGAATCTTCTTGAGCGTGGCACCGTAGAAGTCAGGATTCTGGTGCTTTGCCTGTTCCCACAGCCCGCCGGGAAATTCGATGGACCCGGGCGCGACGGTATTGACGCGGATCTTCAGTGGGGCCAACGAGACCGCGAGCGATTTGCCGAGGCTGATCAGCGCCGCCTTGCTCGCGCCGTAGGAGGCGGGGAAGCCGCCCGCTTCCAAGCCGGCGATCGAAGAGATGTGGACGATCGCGCCACCCCCGGTCTCACCCATCCACGGCGCCACCTTCTGGCTGGCGCGCACCGCGGCCATGACGTCGACGGTCAAGGTCGATTCCCAGGCGGCGCTGTCGTCGGCCATCATGATGCCGCTCGGGTTGTTGACCAGGATGTCAACGCGGCCCAGGCTGCCGCGTGCGGCGTCGAGGAAGTTGTCGAGGGCCCCCGCCTTGCCGACGTCACACACCGCAGCGAACGCGGGAACGGACCGCGTGCGCAACTCCGCTTCGACTTCGCGCAGCGCCGGCTCAGTGCGCGCACAGACGGCGACGCCCGCTCCCTCGTCGGCCAGCCGCAATGCGATCGCGCGGCCGATGCCCCGGCTGCCGCCGGTGACAATCGCGGCCTTTCCTTGTAAGCCCAGATCCATCGGTTTACTCCTGTTCGTCCACCCGGTGAAGAAGGTCGCACGACACGTCAGACTCCCGGTCAGCGCTCGACGGCGATGACCCGGAACCCGATGTGATCGGACCGGCGAGGCGGTTCGTAGCGCAGACGGCACGCTGAACGGCAGGCCCACCCGGCCTCGATCCAGGCGCCGCCTCGCCGGACCCGCGAATACGTGCCGTCCCGATTGGCCACGCCCTCGACTTCACGAAGATCCGGCTCGGTCCCGCCGGGCAGCTGCGCATGGTAGTAATCCCGGCACCACTCCCACACATTTCCGTGCATGTCGTGGATCCCCCACGGATTGGCCGGATAGCTGCCGGCTTTCCGGGCGCTGCCGCTCGCGCGAAACGCACGGTCCTCCGACTCACCGCCGAAGTTCGCCTGATGCAGGCTCAGCGAGTCGCCAAAGGCTGTGGCGGTGACGGTGCCGGCGCGGCACGCATACTCCCACTGCGCCTCGGTCGGCAGTCTGAATTCCCATCCCGCGGGCAGAGTGCGGGAGCGATGTCCGTGGCGAGTCAGTTCCGCACAGAACGCCTCGGCTTCATCGAAGTTGATCCAGTAGGCGGGAACGTCGTCGCCTTCTCCGAACTCAGCGGACGGGAGCCTGTCCGGGAATTTCCCAATCAATCGCTTCCACTGCCCTTGAGTGGCTTCCCGCTTTGCGGTCCAGAAACCTCTGGTCAAGGTCACCTCGACCTGGGCTTCGTCCGGCCGGCGTCCGCGCTCCGCCGGAGGGCTCCCCATGCGGAAGCGCCCGGGTGGACACCAGCACACCGTGACCCCCTCGACGTCCCGCTCCTCGCCCGCCTTCGCACCACGGAAGGAGCTCTCCTGTCGTCGATACGGCGACAACACAATCGCGCTGGTGAGATCGCTCAGGAACCTCCGACGGCTGGGTCGCATGACTTCTTTCCTAGTCGGGCTGGACCGACCTTACCTTGGGGCGGTCAGCTGCCCGGCGATCCTAATGCTGGATGGTAATCGGAGAAACCGGATCTCAAAAACGGAGCAACGGAGAAAATGGAGAAAACGAAGAAGACTGTTTTCTTTTGAGAAAACCGTCTTTCCGTTTCCTTCGTTTCCTCCGTTGCTCCGTTTTTGAGATCCGGTACCTCCGGCCTACCCCGAGGCCCCAGGAACCAGGCAAGACGTCAGGCGACTTCCGCCTCCGCACGTTCGTCCGGCGGCTCGAGGAGCGCGATCGAGGGCAGCGCGGGGACGAGACCCTGCAGGTCCCCATACATGCCGGCAACGTTGAGCGTGACCGCTTCGAGCTGGCGGGCCCGGCGCGCCCACTGGCGCTCGGCGCTGCGGCGCTCCTGATCGAGGTCCTGGCGCATCTGGGCGAATGCTTCGACCACCGCCTCGACCCGATGGCGGAAGTCGGTGCCGGTCAGATAGCGATGGAGCAGTTCCAGACGTTCTTCTTTATGGAGAGCGGTGGTACGCGCCTGCGAGACCGCGATCAGCTGACACCGCAGGATGATGGCGAGCCCGGCGGCGCTCGCGAAATCGGCGACCAGGACGCCATCGACATACGCGAACCTGCTGACACCCTTGGGCAGGCAGGCCGTGATGAGGACGGCCACATCGGCGTGAATCGCCCGCTGGTCCATCTTGAGCTTGCCGATCCAGGCGTCGCTCCAATGCCGTGTGTTCTTGCACTCCCAGAGAATGGCCCCGGCGCGTGTGCCGCGGGTGTCGAGGACGATGTGGTGGAGGTCGGCGCCGCGGACACCTTGTGAGATGGCCTCGATGTCGTCGGTGCGGCAGGCTTCGCGCAGGACGGTTTCCAGCTGCCATTCGCCGGCCTCGCCCTGCAGCTGTTGCGAGCCCTGCTCGGCCTTGCGCCGCAGGTCTTCGATCTGGCGCCGCAAGTCCGCGAGCTGACGTTCTTTCTCCGTATCCCGCAGCCGATGCTCGTCGAGCAGCCGGCCCTGCGTTTCCTCGACGATCTTCTGCCGCTCCAGATCGAGCTGCCGCGCCACGTTCAGATCGAGGTCCTGGCGCTGTCGTTCCAACTCGCGCTCGCGGCGCCGGAGCGCCAGCTCCTGCGTGCGTGCTTCGTCCAGCTGCTGCGCCTGCTCTTTCAGCTGGTCGCGCAGCGCCGCCACGTCCTGCGCGATGCGCCGCTCGGCCTCCCGCGCCGCGTGGTCGCGAGCCCGCTGCAGCTCCGTGGCCAACCGGCTGTCCGCCTCGTCTTTCAGCTCGCGCTCCCGCAGAGCAAAATCCGCCGCAAATCGCTTCCGCAGCGACTCTTCGATGTCGGCGCGCAGCGCCTGGGTCAGCGGAATCTGCGTGTGACAGCTGGTGCAGGTGACGAACTGGTCGGCCATGGCGCGAGTATGCGGTGAGGGCGTGACAGGGCGGGTCACTCTTCGCGACCTGGCGTCGCGGGACGGACTGAGGAGCCAAATCCTTGACCATTCGTGCGACCATCAGCTCGTCTTCCAGCGCGACGGCCACGAGTGCGGCCGTACTCGGAGTCGATGGCGGTCGCGGCGGGCAAGGTCACGGCCGGGCAGTCGGCGCCGCGGTGCGTGGCGCTGGGGATTGAGGGCCTTGCTCTGGGCCAGGGGCTGGTTGGATTCGAGACGGCGGACGCGGCGTTGGCACATGTCAAAGACGAGTAGTCGACATCGAGAACGACGATGGTCCTGAATCTCGGCCGATGAGCGCCGTCGCTTCAAAGGACGGCGCTTCGATCAGCCAGGAACGGCGCCCTTGGTGGATGACATCTCCAGCGTGGACCCGCCGCCCGACGCTTGGCTGACGCGATTCGACTTCGCGTGGCTGAAATCCTGCCTCGATGCCGCATTCGCCGGGGAGTTCTGAGGTCGGCGGGGGAGCGGCAGCACCGTTCTCCCGCCCGACCGTCTCTGCCTCGAGGATGCCGGTGCTCCCGCCACACCCAACGCCGCTGTAAGTGCCCCCCGAGCCCGCGAACCGCGAACCGCGGCTCCCGCCACCTACTCCTTACCGAACGCCTCTTCGAACGCCGCCCGCTGTTCCTGGCTGCCCAGCATCAACAGCGCCGTACCTGCCGGCAGCACCATTTCCGACGCCAGCGGCGCCGTCAGCTGGTCGCCCTGCTGCAACGCGACGACGCTGAGCCCGGTCCGCGATCCGATGCGCGAGTCGATGAGCGGACGTCCCGCGAGTGAGGCGGGCACGGGCACCGAGAACAGTTCGACGCCCTCCCCGAGGAGGACCGGCGGATATCCGTGCAGCAGGGACATCACCGCCTCGACGCCGAGCGTCGTGTAGCTCAGAACGAAGTCCGCCCCGGCGCGATGAATCGCCTCCAGGTTTCGCTCGTGTGTGATTCGGCTGACGATGCGCAGCTCCCGGTTCAGCCGGCGGCAGAACACCGCCAGGTAGATGTTCATCGCATCGTTGTTGGTAGTCAGCAGGAGCGAGCGCGCGCCGAGGATGCCGGCCTGGTCGAGCAGCTGGCGGTCGGCGGCGTCGCCGGGAAAGACCTGGTCGACGTCCCGGGCAATCGGCGCGAGAGCCGCCTCGCTGCGATCGATCACGTGCACGCGGCGGCCCTTCTGCTTGAGCGACTTCGCCGCCGCATGACCGACCTTTCCGGCCCCGATCACGATCACCGGCGGTGGCGTGGCATCGTCTTTGGGCAACTGCGCGTTGAGCGCGGCGATCTGAGATGGAAGTCCGGCCACGACAACCACGCTGTCGGACTGAATCCTGGTGTCCGGGTAGGCGGGCCGCAGCTTTCCCCGCTCCCACAGACCGACAACGCTGAGGCCGGTCTGCTGCCGAAGTCTGGTCTCGCGGACGGTATGGTCCGCGAACGGCGTGTCGTGCGCGGGCAGCTCCGCGATCTGCAGACCGTGGAAATCGCCGACGACATGGGCCTCCGGCCTGCCGGTATCGATCCGATTGGCGAGATAGTCGCCGAGCTGCTGCTTCAGAGGCAGCACCGACGTGGCGCCACTGAGCTCCAGGATATCGACGGACTCCTCTTCCTCGACGATCGTCACGACGGACAGCGTGGGAGCGACCTCCCGGACGGTCAGCGTGATGTTCGTGTTGGTGGTGTCCTCGCAGTTCGCCAGGACCATGCGCGCCCGCGGCGCCCCGGCGCGCTCATAAGTGAGCCGGTTGTCGTTCTCGCCCGCCAGCACCTTTATGCGATCGCCGAACAGCTGACCGGCCTTGATCGGGTCGGGCTCGATGACCACGTAAGGAATGTTCTCGGCCACCAGCCGTTCGATCAGCTCTTCCGCGATCGGATCGAGCTCCGCGATGATCACGTGCTGCTCCACGCCGGCCGGGACTTCCCTCGGGGCCCGCAGCCGCACCCGGGCCTCGAGCCACGGGGCGTAGAACAGCCGGATGAACAGGAACGGCAGCATCACCAGCAGGAACACGACGCCGGACAGGAGCACGACGATGCTGAAGATGCGCCCGATGTCGCTCGTGAACGTGATGTCGCCGAACCCGAGCGTGGTCATCACGACCAGGGTCCAGTAGAGACCGGTCACCCACGAGTGCTGCTCGTGCTCGATGTTCAACTTGATGACGTGGAACAGCACCGTATAGAGCGCGGCCAGCGCCGCCAGGAAGAGGACGTACTTTCCGAGGGCACGCAGGTTCGTCTGTGCCTCGCGATCGGTCGTCAGGTAGGCGAGTTGGCTGGGGATGAACTTCATACGGCGTCAAGGCAGAAGGCAGAACGGAGAGTCCCGCGGCGCCTCAGGAACTGCACGGTCGCGATCGCCGCCGACACTCCGGCATCACGGCAGTGTACAGGTGTCGGTAACTCGCGGGGAGGAGGCACCGGCGGCGCTATACTGCCGCGGTCACGACTGACGGAGCTCGATCCCTATGCGCAAAGTGCTACTCGCCCTGTTGCTCGTACCGGCGGCGCTCGCCGCACAGCCGTCTGCGAAGAACGTCATTCTGTTCCTGGCCGACGCCGGGGGCCTGTCGACGATCACCGCCGCCAGCCTCCATGGCTACGGCGCGCCGCGCCGCCTCTACGTCCAGCGCATGCCCCACATCGGCCTGTCGGATACGACGACGGTGTCGCAGATCGTCAGCGACTCGGCAGCTGGCATGACCGCGATCGTCACCGGTCAGAAGACCCTCAACGGAGTCATCTCCCAGTCGGCGACGGCAGTGCGTAAGAAGAGTGACGGCGAGCCGTTGAAGACCATCCTCGAGTACGCGGAGGAGCGCGGGCTGTCGACCGGCGTCATCACGAACGACGCGGTGACCGGCGCCACGCCGGCCGCGACGTATGCCAAGGCGAACGACCGGGGACTGACCGCGCACATCTTTCAGCAGATCTTCGCGCCGAGGTTCGGCGACGGCGTGGACGTCATGATCGGCGGCGGACGGCCGACCGTCACCGCCGCATTGAAGGAGGCCGGCGTCGATCTCGATACGGTGTCGCAGAAGGGCGGGCGGCCGGTGTTGACGACGTTCTCGGAGATCCCGTCCGCCGCGTCCCGGGCGCTGGTGGTGCTCGACTCGGGCGAGTTCGATCTGCAGACGGCGCTCGATCGCGCCCTGAACATGCTGTCCGGCAACCCGCGCGGTTACTTCCTGATGGTCGAATGGGACGTCCACACCGACCACGTCCGCCGCGGCCTCGATCGGCTTGTCGCCCTGGACCGGGCGATCGAGCGCACCGCGCGCAAGGTCGGCCCCGACACCCTGCTGCTGTTCACCGCCGATCACTCGTTCGATTTGCGGCTGCGGGGCGGCACGTTCGGCCCGAAGCTGCTCGAAGGACTGGAGCAGGCGGAAGCCGAGTCCCCCAAGGGGCCATTGCGCATCACGACGCTGCGAATGGACAACGGCCACACCGGGGAAGAGGTCCTGGCGGCGGCACAGGGACCGGGTGCCGATCGCGTTCGGGGCTTCATGGCCAACACCGATCTGTTCCGCGTGATGATGTCGGCCTACGGTTGGGAAGAATCCAAGCCATCCTCGACCCGCTGAGCCTCCGCCGCAGACGCACCTGAAGTGCGAGGGTCCGCTACAGCCGCGTCATCGGCGCTTTGACATCGGCGCTTTCAGCCGTTGACTCCTGCCCAGGACGATGGCATCGTCGTCGTCGGGGTCAGAGAGGAATGATGACGTGGACGTCGATGCTGTACCCGCCGCGCTCGCGGCACGCCTCGGTCCTGAGGCGACCGGCGGACTCCTTCATGTGCTCGACCTGGCTCACAGCGAGTGGAGCGACGACGTGATGAGCGTGGCCGGAGAGCGCTACGAGCGCCGTGTCGCGGAAGAGGGGTCGAGCCTGCGCGTGCAGATAGCCCAGACCGGGGGTGCGTTGCGGACGGAAATTGCCCAGTCGGAAGGCCGCTTGAAGAGTGAGATCGGTCAGCTGGAGATCAATTTCCGGCGAGAGCTCGGTCGGGTCGAGGCGGGCCTGCGGCAGGACTTCTCTCAGATGGAGATTCGGGTGCTGCGCGAGGTTGGCAACCGCCGCTTCGAGCTGCTCAAGTGGTCGTTCCTGTTCTGGATCGGGCAGGTCGTCACAATGTCGGCAATCATCGCGGTGATGTTACGGATCGTCCGCTGACTGTCGTTCCGCTACAAATCTAGCCGCAGATACGACGCGCCGATCCGCAGCCGCCCCGTGATTGCATCGTCGAACGCATACCGCACCGCGAGCGTGCCGAGCCCGTGCGACAGCGCCAGCGGGATGATGTTCGGGTAGCGGTCGTAGATGCGGCACCACACCAGGGCCGCAACCGCAGTGACCGGCGCGAGGAACGGGTTCGGCAGGTGAATCGCGCCGAACAGCACCGCAGCGAGGACGAAGCCACGCCGTCGGGATGTGGCGCGCTGCGCCTCTCGGAGCACCACCGTCTGCAGGACCCAGTGCTGCGCGGCACCCCAGACGACAAGCGGAGCCAGGCTGCCGAGGAAGTCGCGACGGTCGTGCAAGGTGCCGAGCGCCGCGCCCGCGCCGAGCACGATGGCCGCCATGATCGACGTTGCCACCAGCGCCCGCCACAGGCCGGATGCAAACGCGGGCCACGAAAGCCCCCACTCGTGATGACGGAGGTCGTAGTGAATGGTCAGCCCCAAGACGATGGCCGCCGGCACCGCCACGAACTCGCGCGGCAAGACGCTCTCGAGAAACCACACGTAAACCAGAACGGACGTGATGATCGCGATCGTGTAGGGCACCGGTTGCGGTCAGATGAAGCTCGTCGCCCAGGTCGCGAACCGCATCCAGACGCCTGTGCCCATCACCGCCAGTCGCACCATGTATGACGCGATCAGCAGCACTGATCCCACGACGAAAACGGCGTTCCAATGCCCGCGCCGTCTGCGGTCGACGGTCAGGCACGTCAGCATGAGCAAGGTGGGGAAGCCGAAGAACCAGAGGGGCCCGAGGTTCTGGAGCGTCAGGATCGGGATGCGGGCAATCGCCGGTGGCAGGAAATTGATCGCCGTCAGCAGCATCAAGCTCTTGTGCTCAGCCGGCCTCCTTCGGTAGTAAACGGCGCCACCGAAGAGCAGCACGAACATCACCAAATCGAACAGCGGCACCGCCATGAACACCAGGCCCGGGATGTCGGGCGGCGTCGACGGGGATCCGTATTTGGCGGCACGCAGGGCGGTAGCGGCGCCCACCACCACGATCAGCACGGCGAGCCCGATGGCGGAATAGCCGAGCCGCTGGTGGACCCGAACCCGTTTCGTCGAAATCAGCCACACCTGCGCCGCGAACAGCGCCACCCAGGCGGTCATCAGCACGCCGTGCAGGTGCACGAGCAGCGAGGGCAGCGGCGGTCCCGCCACGAGCGGCTTGAGGTAGTAGGTCCTCGCAAAGCCCGCCAGAACGATCAGAGGGAACACGATCGCCGCAATCAAGTACAGCCGACGGTCGAAGCTGCGAAGGTCCGCGGTGCTGCTCATGGGAGGCGGGAGTGTAAGGCAGGTCCCTCAAAAACACCAAGTAGTTCGCAGGACCAGCGACGAGGTATCGTCGTCCGGCCCGGCACGACTCTCGCCCTCGATGGCGTAGCGCCAGCGCTCGATCACCGGGCGACTAGACGTAGGAGAGGATCGAGACATGCCGCCGCTCGAGAACCGCCGGCCAAAGACGACAGCGCCCCCGGACGGAGTGTGAGGATGTGCCCGGGTAGGACCGACCCAGGTCGGCGCGGACCAGTCGGCCACTTGACACCAGCATGCCGTGCTGCGATCGTCATCGCCGGAGTTCGCCACTTCGCCCTCGCTCATCCATGCAGCAACCTGACACCTTCGACGTCGTCATCGTCGGCTCCGGCGCGTCCGGAGGCACGCTGGCCTCGTACCTCGCGCGGCGGGGTGTACGGGTCGCGCTGGTCGAGGGCGGGCCGCGCGTCAACACCCGCACCGACTTCAACACTCACGCGATGCCGTTCGAATTCCCGAACCGTCAGATTCCGACGATGCGGGCCGGGAAGGAAGGATTCGACACGGAGCGAAGCCGGGCGGTGGGCGGGAAGACGATGCTGTGGAACGCGGTGTCGCTGCGTTTGAGCCAGCGCGACTTCAAGGGGCGCAGGCACGACGGCGCCGGCGAAGACTGGCCGATCGACTACAAGGACATCGCGCCGTTCTACGACACCATCGAGCGCGAAGTCGGAGTGTGCGGGAATCGCGACGGTCTCGAAGATTTGCCCGACGGCGAGTTCCTGCCGCCGGTGGCGCTGAAGTGCAGCGACGAGATCCTCCAGAGAGCCGCGCGATCGGTCGGCGCGTCGCTGGTCCACGTGCGGAAAGCCACGCTGACGGTGCCGACCAGGACGCGGCCCGCCTGTCACTTCTGCGGCAACTGCATGGCTGGCTGTGATGTGGTCGCGAAGTACAACTCGGCGGATGTACACATCGCGCCGGCCGAGGAGAGCGGCCGCGTCACGGTGTTTTCCGATTGCGTGGTCCGCGAGGTGCTGATCTCCGATGAGAACCGCGCGACCGGCGTCCGCTACGTTCACCGCGTGCACCAGCGGGAGGGGGAGGTCCGGGGCCGGACGGTGGTGGTGGCGTGCGCGTGTGTGCAGAGCGTCGCGCTGCTGATGATGTCGAAGTCGCGGCGCTATCCGAACGGGCTGGCGAACTCGAGCGGTCAGCTCGGTCGCCACTTCATTCCCCACTTCACCGGCGGAATCGAATGCGTGCTGCACGGCTTGCGCGGCAAGGCCCCCATCAACGATGAGGGTTTCCTGGATCACGCCTATCTGCCGTCGTTCATGCACAAGAAAAAGCGGGGCTACGCCCGGAGCTTCGGTGCGCAGGTGAACTACCAGAACAGGCGGCTCGCGGGCTGGGCCAAGGCGGTCGGCGGTTTTGGCCGTGACTACAAGGCGGCGGTGAAGGCGGCGTATCCGGCGTATATCCAGTTCACGCCGTATGGGGAGATGCTGCCGAACGCGCAGTCATACATCGATCTGGATCCGGATCGAACCGACAAGTTCGGCCTGCCAGTGGCGCGCCGCCATTTGCGCTGGGGCGCGAATGAAGAGGCGTTGTTCAACGACATGGTGCGCTGGAGCCTGACCATCCTCGAGAAGGCCGGCGCCGAGATCCTGACGGTGCCGGACGGACCGGCGCCGAATCACGAGCTGGGTGGCTGTCGGATGGGACGCGATCCGCGGAGCTCGGTCGTCGACGCCAACTGCCGCACCCACGACGTACCCAATCTCTACGTGGTGGACGGAAGCGTGTTTCCGTCGGCATCGGAGAAGAATCCGACGCTGACGATCATGGCGCTCGCCGTGCGCGCCGCCGGCCACATCGCTGGCCGTCTGGGAAGAGGGGAGCTGTGACCGAGACGAGGCGACACGCGCTGCACCTGCTTGGCGCCATCGGCGTCACCTGCGCATTTCCGTTCGCGGGAGACGAGCTGTACGGACAGCACGTGCATCAGGCGCTCGGGCAGACGCCGGCGACAATGCCGTATGCGCCGAAGTTCTTCACGCCGGCCGAGTACGCGAGCCTCGCGCGGTTGACCGACGTGATCATTCCACCCACGGCGACGCCGGGCGGGGCGGCCGCCGGGGTTCCTGAATACATCGACCGGGTGGTGACGCTGAACGCCGAACATCAACCGCTCGCCCGCGCCGGCCTGGCGTGGCTGGGAGAGCAGGCGTCGGCGCGGTTTTCACGGGATTTCCTGGCGCTGGACGACGGGCAGCACGCCGCGATCCTGCAGCCGCTCAGCGACGCCATCGATCGCCAGCAGCAGGAGGCGCTGAAGGCGCGCTTCCGCACGGAAGCCAAGGGCGCAGCCGTCTACTACGTCGCCGTCACCGACCGGGATCCGCTGACGCGTCCGGGCGTCGCCAACGCAGCCGCTCGCACCGACGCCGACTTGCCCGTGCGGTTCTTCCGCCTGATCAAGAGCCTGACGGCCGACGGCTACTACACCTCGCGCGCCGGCTTGCTCGAAGAGCTGGGCTATGCGGGCAATACCGTCCTTGCACGGTTCCCGTCGTGTGCCGTGCCTGAACAATAGTCCGGAGTCCGTAGTCCGTGGTCCGTGGTCCGGCGTCGGAGCCGTTCGACGCAGCGGGGCCGAGGACGTCCCAACCAGCCGATCGCGACGCCTTGAGCCCAGATGGTTCGAACGACTCTGTAAGGTTTTACGGACTACGGACTACGGACTACGGACGGCGAACGCGTCAAGATCCGAGCAGCGTTCGGAAGGATGCTGCCTTGTCGGGTTTGTCCCAGGCAACGTACAGCTCGATCAGCCGCGCGATGGCGACCTTCATCTCCGCACCACCGGCCGCGGGCAGCGCCTCGAGCTGACGGCGCGCATCGAGCAGCGCGGCTTCGGCCTCCGCGTATCGCCCCTGTGCCAGTAACGACGCGCCGAGCAGGCTCTCGGTGCCGCCGAGGCTCCAATCGTCTTCGCGGACCGTGCGCCGCCGGACCGGCACCTGACCCGGCGCGCGGGAGCGGATGCGGAGACCTTCGCGGAGGAGCGGCTCGGCCAGCCCCGGCTGGTTCAGGGCCATCTGCACTGAGCCGAGATTGATGGTGTAGATCGCCAGCAACTGATGATCGCCGCCGAACGCGGCGCGCAGGATGTCCGACGCCTCCCGCAACACGGCTGCGGCTTCGTCGTAGCGGCCCTGCTCGCGCAGCGCCCGCGCCAGGCCGTTGAGCGTCGCGGCGACGACCGGATGGTTGGGCCCGAGTGCTTTGAGCTGCATGGCAAGCGCCTGACGCAGTCCGGATTCCGCGGCGGGGTAGTCGCCGCGGCTGATCGCGATCAGCGCAAGATCCTGCAGGCTCACCGCCGTGTTGGGATGATCGGCGCCGCGCGTCTTGACGTTGATCGCGAACGACTGCCGCAGCAACGCTTCGGCGCCGTCGAGATCGCCGTTCAATCGCAGCACCGACGCGAGATCGCTCAAGCTGACCGCGACCTCCCGATGCTCGTCCCCGAGCACCTTCCGCCGGATGTCGAGCGCTTCCCGATGCAGCGGCTCGGCCCGCTGATTCAACCCCTGATCCTGATAGACGCGTCCAAGCTCCGCGAGCGTCACCGCGACGTCGCCATGCTCGCCGAGCAGGGGGCGCTGGATGCCGAGCGCCCGCTCCAGCGTCTGGCTGGCGGCGCGATAGTCCCCCTTGTCGGCCAGCACCACGCCCAGGTAGTCGAGCGTCTGCGCGACCTGCACGTGCTCGGGCCCGAATGCCTTCTGCCCGCTGGCGAGCGCCTGTTCGAGCAGCTGCTCCGCCCGATTGGGGCGCCCGAGGCGGCGATAGGTCCTGCCCATCGCCGTGAGCATTTCGGCCTGGAGTCCAGGCTCCGCCGCCAAATCTTTCTGCACCTGCGCGGCACCCGCATCGAGCAGCGCGCGCACCGTCGGTTCGCCGGACGAAGTGCGGACCGCATACGGATCCGCGGACGTGAGCAGCCCCATCAGGAGCTCGCTCACTTTGACCGCCTTCGCCCGCTCGCGTTCCGCGTAGTCGCGCTCGGCGGACAGCCGCCGCGTGTGAAATATCGTCAAGCCAACGACGAGAAGGGCGACCGCGACGGATGTCGCGACACCGGCGGCATGGCGCTTCACGAACTTGCCGATGCGATACCCGGGCGTGGCCGGCCGCGCGTTGACCGGCGCGCCACCCAGAAACCGCCGGAGGTCCGCCGCGAATGCATCGACCGAGGCGTAGCGCTCCGCCGGGTTCTTCTGCAGCGCACGCGCGACGATCGCGTCGAGATCGCCCCGGAGGCTCCGGTGCAGCCTGGCCGGCGTGGTCCCGCAGTGGGTCGCATGGCGGGCGCGCGCATCCTCCGGCTCGGCCGGAGCGACCACTGCATCCGAGACCCGTACCGGCACGGCCTCGATGATCGCGCGCAGGAGCGCGACCTGGGAGTCGAGCCCGCGTCCCGCGGGATGCTGCCCGGTCAGCATCACATACAGCAGCACGCCAAGCGCGTAGACATCGGTCGCGGTCGTGACCGGATCGTCGGACACCTGCTCCGGGGCCGCGTATTGCGGCGTCAACGCGGAGCCCCCGTCCCGGGCGATCGTGCTCGACTCGGTCTCGGTGGTAGTCCTGCTACCCGACACGTCACGCTCGACCAGCTTGGCGATCCCGAAGTCGAGCAGCTTCACCTGACCGTCGGCGCTGACCAGCACGTTCGCGGGCTTGATGTCGCGGTGGACGATCAGATTCGCGTGCGCGTGCGCCACCGCCTCGAGCACGTCGAGGAACAGCCGGATGCGCGCCTCGACCCCGAGCAGGTGGTCGTCGCAGTAGCGGTCGATCGCCTGCCCGTCGACGTACTCCAGCACGAGATATGGCTGGCCGGCCGACGAGACGCCGGCGTCGATCAGGTGCGCGATTCGCGGGTGGCGCAGCCGGGCCAGGATGGTGCCTTCGCGAGTGAATCGCTCTTCGCCGGCGCGGCCGACCAGCGCCACGTTCAGCAGTTTGACCGCGGCACGTCCCTGGAAGCGCCCGTCACAGCGCTCGGCGAGCCACACACTGCCGGAGCCGCCCTGTCCGACATGCGACACCAGCCGGTAGGATCCGACCACCTGACCGGCGAGTGACTGCACCCGCGCGGTCCGCGAATCCAGCACCGGGCGTTCGAGGAAGCCCGAGTCGTGCACGGTCTGATGTTGAGCGAGGATGGCGCGGAGGTCGGTGGCGAGGGCCGAGTCCTTGGCCGAGATCGAGGCGAGCCAGTCCGCCCTGACGTCAGTCGGAATTTCGAGCGCCTGGTCCAGGTACGGGCTGAGGAGGCGCCACCGGTCAGGGCTGATGCGCGGCATGGGGCCCGGACGCGGGCGGCGGCCCGCTGTCGATCGCGTGGTGCAGGTAGAGGCGGCCCTTCTCCCAGCTGCGCTGAATGGTCCGTTCGGACACCCCGCGCATCGCGGCAATCTCGGTGAACGAGAACCCGCAGAAGAACTTCAGGTCGACGATCTCCGCCAGATCCGGTTCGACTTCGGCGAGCTCGTCGAGCGCATCGCCGATCAGAATCAGCGAGCTGGGGTCGATGACGCTATCCGCGTGATCGAGGCCGAGCGAGGTGATCTCGAACAGCCCGCCGCGCTTCTCGGACCGCCGCCTCCGCACGTCATCGATGATCAGGCCGCGCATCACCCTGGCGGCATACGCCATGAAGCGTGCGTGGTCGGCGAAGACCGTGCCTTCCCTCCCGGAAATCGAGAGATAGGCTTCGTGCAGCAGCGTCGTCACGCCAAGGCTGGCCGGACCGCGGCGATTGAGCTCCCGGCGGGCGAGCCGGTGCAGCTCCGCGTACAACGTCCCGAACAGGGCATCCGCGACGACCCGTTCGTCGCCGGCCGGGCTGGTGAGCTCGGAAGTCACGTTCATTGCAGCCTTTCCTCGCAGCAAGGGCACGCGCACGCGCACGCATCAGCGGACGCGCCCTTCTGTCTAAATCGAAAACCGATGGGAAAAGGCGACACCGCGCCAGGAGACGAATAAAAAACGAAAACCCAGGTCCGGAACGATCGCGGAGTATAGCTCTACTTCGCGGCGGGCGAGGCCGGCAGCAGTCCCGGCACCTTGCCTTGCTCGGCAACGAGCCGGCGCGCCAGATGGTTGACGACGGCGGCATCGCCGCGCGCCGTGGTGAGATAGGCGGTCCGCAGCAGCTGCTCTTTGCGGCCTCGCAGCGTCTCGGTGATGCGTTCGCGCACGCCGGGGGTCGACAGGTCGCGCTGCCCGGCCTGCTCGTGAGCGACCACGAGGACGAGCGTGTAGGCGCCGTTCGCGCCGGCCACGTTCACGCTGCCCGGCGCCTTGTTCAGCACCGCGTCCCGCAACGCGGGGGGCGCCTGCTGGAGCCTCGAGACCGGCAGGAAGCCGAGGTCGCCGCCACGCGGCGCCGTCTCCGGATCCTCTGAATAGCCGGTGGCGAGATCGCGAAACGAGGCGCCGGCCTTGAGCCGCTCCATCAACATCTTCACCTTGGCCGCCGCCGCCGGCGGCGTCGTCGCATCGTCTCCGGTTGCGTTCGCGACCTGGTCGCGCACCGGCGTCACGACGATCTGCGCCAGGTGGTACGACTCCTCGGGAATGTTGAACTGCGCGCGGTTGGCGTTGAAGAAGCCGGTAACGTCCTGATCGGCAACCGCGATCTTGGAGCCGACCTCCTGCTCGATGACTTTCTGGGTGAGCAATTCCCGCCGCAGCCCTTCCCGCATGTCCGCCACCGTCAGGTTGCGGCGCGTCAGCTCCTGCTGATACGCGTCGTCTCCGAGGTTCTTCTTCGCGTTTGCATACGCGGTGTCGAGGTCGGTGGACGGCACCTCGATCTTCAACGCGGCGCCCTTCGCGAGCAGGACGTCCTGGAGGATCAGGTCGTTGAGGAGGGCGAGCTTCGCGGTCAGGACTTCCTCGTCCGAGAGCGTCTGCGAAAGGTCTCTGGTCCGCCGGTAGGCCTTCTCCACGTCGTCGCGCATGATTTGACGGCCGTCGACGACCGCCCAGGTGTCGGCGGTCACGTTGACGGCCGGGGTCGACGGTGTGGTTCGGCAGCCACCGAAGGCGCCTGCCGCGAGCAGGCCGGCCAGAACCATGGCCGAGCGGGATCGGCCGAAACGCAGAAGTCTCAGGTGAGGCATCCCGGCAGCGTACTGCTGGAATCGCCGCCGGACAATAGCCAGTGAGCTCCGCGGTCCGTTGTCCGTGGTCCGCTGTCCGCGAAACCTTACAGTGTCGTTCGAACCATCTGGGCTGAAGCGTCGCGCTCAGCTGCTTGGGACGTCTTCGACCCCGCTGCGTCGAACGGTTCCGACGGACCACGGACTGCGGACCACGGACCACGGATCGCGGACTGGGTTACCATCACATCCTGCTTTCCATGGGATCCGTGAGCCGTCGCGCCACGCTGCTCGTCGCCATCCTGCTCGGGTGTGCGGCGACGCCCGCGCGGGCGGCCCCGCCTCAACAGCCTCAGGAGCCTGCTCCAGGACGGATCCGGGTCACCGTCGACGTCGTGGCGGTCGACGTGCAAGTAATCGACAAGGCCGGTCAGCCGGTTCCCAATCTGGGCCCGGAAAAGTTCTCGGTGACGATCAACGGCCGGCGCCGCCGCGTCGTCTCGGCGGAGCAGATCCGCACGGACACCAGCGACGAAGGCCTGTCGACGGTCGCCAACGGTCTGGTGTCGGCTGCGCCGAAGCGCGTGATCATGGTGGCGGTCGACTGCATCAGCTTCGACATGACCGGATCGCGCGATGTGATCCAGAACATTTCCGAATTCGTGCGGGGATTGCGGCCGGACGACTATGTCGGGCTGTCGGCCTATCCAAACGGCGCCTCGATCGCCCCGACCACCGATCACGCCGCGGTCCTTCGGGCCCTCACGACGATCGTCGGCCAGCGCGACGGTCCGGGACTGGGCCGCTTCAACCTCCGGCCGACGGAGATCATCGACGCGTCGCGAGACATTCCGGTCGGTGCCGGCCCCACGCTCAACGCGCTGTTGAATCGGGAATGCGGGGAGGAGATCGGCCCGAATTGTCGCGCGCTGTTGATCCACGAGATCACCAACGCCGCCCTCTATTCCGAAGGCCAGGCGACGGCCAGCATCGGCATGCTGCGCAACGTGATCATGCAGATGCAAGGCTACCCGGGTCGCAAGACGCTGCTCCTGGTCAGCGGCGGCATGGTGGCCAGCGACACGCCGGGCGGGCGGCCCGACATCGGGTCGATGGGTATCCAGGCGGGCAGGGAGGCGGCCACCGCGAACACCGCGATCTACACGCTGTTCGTCGACTCCAGCCTCCACGATCGGTACGGCGCTGAAACGCGGCAAGGCGTCCGGACCACGACCAACCGCAGCCGCGACACCGCGGTGCTGGCGCGGTGGCTCGAACAGTTCGCGGGCTCGGCCGGCGGTGCCCTCTTCAGTGTCACCGGCAACGCCACGTCAGCGCTCGCACGGATTCGGAACGAGCTGTCGTCGTACTACCTGCTCGGGGTCGAACCGGCGGACGAGGACCGCGACGGCCGCACCCATGAAGTCGCGGTGAAGACGACCCAGGCCAACGTCACCGTGCGCGGCCGGCGGTGGGTGATGATCCCGGCCCGTGGTGCGGTCGCGACGCCGGCGATCGCGCCGGCCGGGGTCGCCTCACCCTCGGCGCCGCCGCCCGCTCCCGCCCCGGCGCGGCGCATCGTGCCCGTGGGTGTGGTGGCGATGGCGGATGTGTTCGACCGCGGCAACGCGCAGGGATTCCAGAGCGCGCTGGCGCAGTCGGCGGACCTGCCGAATGTCATCCGTGATTTCCGCCAGTCCGACAGCCCATGGCCGGCCAATCGGCGGCGCACGGCGGTCTTTGCGCTGGAACTGGCCCTTGCCGGCCTCCGCAGCGACAATCGCGATGCGCGCGACGAAGCCGGCCGGCTGCTCGCCGAGTATCACGTTCGGGTGCGTGAACCGGCCGGCGCCGACGAGTTCGAGTGTTTGTGGCTGGTCACCGAAACCACCGCGCTCGAAGGGCTCTTCATGCCGGACAACGCCCTGCTGTTCATTCCGCGGGCGCTGCAGCGCTGTCCGGCGAACCCACGGCTCAAGCTGGCGTACGCGCTGGTGTCGGAACAGCAGTGGCTGCAGGGCAGGACCATCGCCGCCCAGGAAGCGGACATCCTCAATCGCTACGAAGAGGCGATGAAGTTTCCGGAGACCGAGATCGAAGCGCGCGTCCGCGCCGCACGCTTCCTGTACGGGCTGGGGCAAGTCGACCGCGGGCTCGCCCTGCTCGATGGCATCAGGACCGTGCCGCCGGATCTGGAGCTTCGCTACTTTGCCCAGTTGGTTCGGGGACAGCTCCTCCGCGCCAGCGGCCGCCTCGACGACGCGGCGGCGGCGTTTCGGGCGGCGCTGGTCGCCTGGCCGGGTGCGCAGTCGGCGCGAGTCGCGCTCATGACGCTGTCCATGAGCCGCGGCAATCGGGCAGAAGCGGCGTCGCTCGCGGAAGCCGTCCAGATGGCTGCCGTCGATCAATACGATCCGTGGTGGACCTACTGGCTGGGCGACTATCGGGCCTACCCGTCCGTGCGCGACAAGCTGCGGGAGCTCGGACGATGAAGGGCCTGGCGGTCCGCCTCGGAGGGTCGATTGTGACGGCCCTGATCCTGGCGGGTGCCACCGTCGTCGCCCAGGCGCCGCCCGCCGCTCAGGAGAAGCCGGGCGTCTTCCGCGCCGGCGCCGACGTCGTCACCGTGGACGCCTCGGTGCAGCGCGATCGGCGGCCGGTGACCGGGCTGAAGGCGGCGGATTTCGAGCTGCTCGACAACGGCGTGGCTCAGGAAATCACCGACGTCGCTTACGAGAAGCTGCCGATCGACGTGACCGTGCTCCTCGACGTCAGCGCGAGCGTCACCGGGCCGGTGCTCGACGAGCTCGGGCGTGCGCTCCGGCAGGTGCGGGCGGATCTGCTCCCCGGCGATCGGCTGCGCCTCCTCACCTTCAACATGAGCGTCCGGCGGCTGGTCGACTTCGATCAGCCGGCTCCGGACATCGATCAAGCCCTGGCGTCGATGCGCGGCGTGGGAAGCAGCGCGATTTTCGACGGCCTGGCGGTCACCCTGTCCTCGTCCGATGCGCCGGGCCGGCGGCGGTTGGTCCTGCTCTTCAGCGACGGTCAGGACAGCAGCAGCATCATCGACGCCGACACGCTGCTCGACGTCGCGAGACGAACCACTCCGACCGTCGCGATCATCCTCGGGTCGCCGAACCCCGAGCGCCCGGCATCGCTGCTCCGCCGATCCTCCGCCGCGGCCGGCGCCACGGTTGGCGCGCTCACGGAGCGCATAGCCAGCGAAACCGGCGGCATCGTGGTGCCACTGAAGAGCGGCGAAACCCTGACCTCGAAATTTCGCCGCATGCTGCAGGACTTCCGGTCGAGCTACGTGCTCTATTTCACACCGAATGGCGTGGAGCGCACCGGTGCACACACGCTCGAGGTCCGGCTGAAACGGGGCGTCGCCGACGTGCGCGCGCGGCGCGGCTACGTCTGGCGGTAGCCGGTCCGCGGTCCGGTGTCCGCGGGTTCGCGGTTCGGGGGTTCGCGGTTCGCTCTACACAGTCCTTCCAACTTAGAGGCAACCAGCTGCTTGGATTGGCATCGGACCGTCTAGTTACAACCGGGCGAACCCGCGAACCCGCGAACCCGCGAACCGCGAACCCGCGGACAACGGACCGCGGACAACGGACAACGGACCGCGGACAGCGGATCGGATCGCGGTCCTTCGGTTAGACTGAAACCGAGTGCTCCTGACCCTGAGTATCACCAACGCCGGCGGGACGAGATCCGGGGAGTCCAACCGTCAGGTCTTCACCGAAGACGGCGGAACGATCGGCCGGGCTGCCAGCAACACCTGGGTGCTGACGCACAACAAGGTGTCGGGCCGGCATGCCGTGATCAGCTTCCGGAACGGCGTCTTCTACATTGAGGACACCAGCCGGAACGGCGTGTCGGTCAATTCGCCGGACAACCGCCTCGTGCGCGAGCGGCCGTACGCGCTCAAGGCCGGCGACGTCATCTTCATCGAGCCGTACGACATCGACGTGTCGATCGACGCCGGCGCGGAGCACGCCGTTTTCGAACCGCTCGGCGACCTGTTCGGGGACAGCGATCCGTTCGCGCCGCCTCGGGGACTGCAGGCCGAGCCGCCAGGCGTCGTGCCGCCGCCTTACGGGGGCGGCGAAGTCGACCCGCTCAAGTTCTTCGACTCGGTGAGCCGGCCGGCGCCCGCCAAGCCGCCGGCACCACCGGTTGCGTCCTCGGAGGACTGGCTCGGCGAGCACTATCGGCCTCCGGTGGCGATCCCCGACCCGGCCGCGCCGCCGCCGCCGCCGCCAAAATCCGATCACGGGATCCCGGTCGACTACAACCCGCTCGCGGACGAGTCTGCGATTCGGCCGATTCCGGCGGATCTGCCGCCGCCGCCGAGCGAGCCGCCGCGCCGGCCAAAGATGAAAGAGCCGCCGCCGCGGCTGTCTTCGTCACTGCCGCGCCCGGTGATTCCGATGCGCACCACGCCGGAACCGGTCAACGTGCCGCCCCCGGTCAGCGTGCCGCCGGTCAGCGTCGCCCCGCAGATCGACCTGCCGCCGCCGGTCGCCGCTCCGCCCCCGGCGGCGGTGTCTCCGGTCGTGGCGCTCACGCCGCCGCTCGGCGAGTCCGCGGCCCGCGACCTCGGCGACGTGCTCGCGGGCGCCGGACTGCCCGGTGCGGCCATCACGCCCGAGCTGGGGAGAAATCTCGGCGAGATTCTGCGGGTCGTGGTCGCCGGGCTCATCGACGTGCTGCAGTCCCGGCAACGCATCAAGGAAGAGTTCCGGATGCGTCAGACCGTGTTCCGGCCTGCCGACAACAATCCGCTCAAGTTCTCGGCGAATGTGGACGACGCGCTGCACAACTTGCTGGTGAAGCGGAATGCCGCCTATCTGGGGGCGGTCGAGGCGTTCGCGGATGCGTTCGACGATTTGCGCGATCATCAGCTCGCGATGCTCGCGGGCATGCGCGTGGCCTTCGAATCGATGCTCGCCGACTTCGATCCGGATCGCATGCAGGAAGAGTTCGATCGGCAGATCGCGAAGGTTTCGCTGCCGCTGATGCCGGCCAAAATGCGGTATTGGGATCTGTATCGAGAGAAGCGTCTCGAGATCAAGAAGGACCCGGAAGCCGCCTTCGCCCGGCTGTTCGGCGAGGAGTTCGCCCGCGCGTACGAAGAGCAGTTTCGGGAGCTGCGGGCCCAGCGGCGCACCCGCGCCGCGGAACAGTCGAAGGAGCCGCGCCCGCCACAAACGTGAGTCATGGTCGCGCGGTGTTCGCTGTCACGCTGCGATCGTGTCCACGGCGCCTGCGGCGCGCTGCCGGCGCTTCGGCCGCCAGCGACGACACGACGACACGACGACAACGACGCTTTGACACGAGCAACCGGCCACGATTATTGCGGCGGGGTCGTTCGAGTTTGCCCCCAGAAATATCAGCGGCTCTGTGAGTTGGCAGCCCGCCGGCCTCCGGCCGGCGAGCAGGAGAGAGGGACTGGGCGGATCACAAGCTGTCGGTCCTTCGCTGAGACAGCTTGTGATCGCCCAGTCCCTCTCTCCTGCTACCGCGCGAAGCGCGGTGCTGCCAACGGTCTGAATCCGTCGAAGAGATCTCGAGGATTTCGTCGTTGTCGTCGTGTCGTCGTCTCGTCGTGCGGCCGCAGGCCGCCAGCGCCGCCGGCGCCGTGACACGCGCCGCCAGGCGCCGTGGATCCGATCGCAGCGTGGCAGCGAACGGCGCAGCGAATGAGCTCAGGCTTTTCGGCCGCCGGTTCGGTGCCGCGTCGGCATTCGTTGTAGATTGTGTCGCACACGTCCATGTCTGCCCACAACCGCGTCATCTGGTCCGAAGGGCTGTTCCTCCAGCCGCAGCATTTTCAACAGCAGGACCGCTACGTCGAACGGTACGTCGAGAACCGGTGTCAGGCCCTCATTCCCCACAGCTGGGGTTTCACCGAAGTCGAGTTCGAGCGGGATTTTCTGAAGATCGGGAAAGTCGGGCTGCGGCGTCTTTCGGGTGTGTTTCCGGACGGCACCCCCTTCCGGATGCCCGATGACGACCCGCTGCCGGCGCCGATCGACATCGGACCGGACGTGCGCGATCAGCGGGTTCATGTCGCGGTGCCGTTGCGCCGCCCCGGGCGAGCTCGAGGTCAGCCGCAGTCCGGGGAGCGAAGAGCTGCTGCGCTCCGACATCCGGGAGTTCCAGGCCCCCAATGCCACCGCCAACGGCGGCGACCCGGCAACGCTCGAGGTTGCGGCGCTCCGCACGCGTCTGCTGCTGGACAGTGCGTCGACCGAGGCGTATGCCCTGGTCCCGCTGGCGCACGTCGTCGAGTGCCGCGCCGACCAGCAGGTGGTCCTCGACGAGAACTTCATCCCGACCGTGCTGCAGGTGCGTGCGGCGAGCCGGCTGGCGACGGTCACCGCGGAGCTCCTCGGGCTGTTTCATCAGCGCGGCGAAGCCCTCGGCGGGCGCGTGGCGGCGACCGGGCGAGGCGCCGCCTCGGAGCTCGCCGACTTCCTGATGCTGCAGGCCATCAACCGGTATCAGCCGGTGCTGGCACACTTCGTCGACACCGGCGTGCTCCATCCCGAGCAGTTCTATCAGTTCTGCGTGGCCGCGGCCGGCGAGCTGGCGACGTTCACGACCACGTCCAAGCGTCCGCCGAGGTTTCCGGGATACCGGCACGACCGCCTCAAGGAGTCCTTCGAGCCGGTGATCATCTCGCTGCGCGAGTCGATGAGCAAGGTGATGACGCAGAACGCGATCTCGATTCCGCTCGAGAAGCGGAAGTTCGGGATCAGCCTGGCGATCGTGCCGGACCGGTCGCTGTTCGGGTCGGCGGTGTTCGTCCTGGCGGCGCGCGCCGACGGGCCGGCCGAGAACGTGCGCTCGCGGTTTCCGACGCAGGTCAAAGTGGCGCCGGCCGAGCGGATTTCGGATCTGGTGCGGCAAGGCCTGCCTGGGGTGCCGGTGGTGCCGATTCCGGTGGCGCCGCGGCAGATTCCCTTTCACGCCGGCTACGCCTACTTCGAGCTCGACCAGACCCACGAGCTGTGGACTCAGTTGAAGGACTCCGGCGGCGTGGCGATTTATGTTTCTGGTGATTTCCCCGGCCTGGCGATGGAGCTCTGGGCCATTCGTGGTTGAGAGAAGGGCCTGACATGGCGGTCGACGATCCCTTTGTGCCGTCGGATCCGACGATGCGGCCGCGCCCCGGCGCGGGACGCCGCGGTGCGCCCGACGCGACGTTGAACCGCCCGATTCCGCGGCCCTTCGAGGGCGAGCCGGTGCCCGCGGCGGCGCGCGCCTTTCTGACCCTCGGTCTGAACCCGCTGGTCCAGGCGGCGAGCCAGCTGCTGCTGCTCATCGGCGGGATGCGCGGCGCCACCACGTCGATGGACGTGTCCGGCCTCCGACGGCACGCGCTCGAGGAAGTGCGGCGGTTCGAGGAGCGCGCGCACGCGTCGGGGATCCGCAACGAGATCGTGCTGGCGGCCCGCTATGCGCTCTGCGCCGGGCTCGACGAAGCGGTGCTCTCGACGCCGTGGGGGAACCAGAGCGAGTGGGCGCAGCACCCGCTGCTCGTGGCGCTGCACCGTGAAGCCTGGGGCGGCGAGAAATTCTTCGAGATGCTCGATCGCATCTCGGTCGACCCGGCGCGGCACATCGACCTGATGGAGCTGCAGTACCTGGTGCTGGCCCTCGGATTCACCGGCAAGTACCAGATGCTCGAACGCGGCCACGAACAGCTGGCCGATCTGCAGCAGAGCCTGTATCGGAAGATCCGCGCCGAACGGGGCCCGGCGGTCAAGGAGCTGGCGCTGCAGTGGCGCGGGCTCGAAGACCGCCGCAACCGGCTGATTCGCTATGTTCCGGGATGGGTGGTCGCTGTCGCCGCGTTGACCCTCCTCGCGGTGACGTTCGGCGTCTTCTATTCGCGGCTCGCCGACCTCGCCGATCCGATCCACGCCAAGCTGGCGCTGGTCGGCGTCGGCGATCCGCAGGTGCCCCCCTCGCCACCCCCGCCCGGTCCCACGCTCAAGCAGCTGCTCGCGCCAGACGAGGCGGCCGGTGCGCTGACCGTCGTCGAGACGGGCCGGCGGACGGTGGTGACGATGAAGGGGAGCGATCTGTTCGGGTCGGGCAGCGCCGAGGTGAATCCCAGCTATGAGACGACGCTGCAGCACATCGCCGCGGCCTTGAATCGGGTCAAGGGCCAGGTCACGATCGTGGGTCACACCGACAATCAGCGGATCAAGTCACTGACGCTTCAGCGACAACTACGATCTGTCGCGGGCGCGCGCCGTCAGCGTTGAGACCGTTCTGAGACGGACGCTCGACAAGTCGGTCGTTCCGACGGTCAGTGGGGTCGGGCCGTCCCAGCCGCTGTCCACCGAGTCGGATCCCGAGAGCCGCGCCCGGAATCGGCGCGTCGAGATTCGGCACGTTCGGTGATTCTGACGTAACCGCGAGACCGCTCATGCTGGCATTTCTCAAGCGCACATTCGTCGTTCTTTTCGGCTTCTTGCTGCTCGTCGTCTTCATCTGGTTCGCGGGGCCGTATTTCGCCTTCGGGTCGTATCGGCCGCTCGAGACGCCGCTGTCGCGCCTCATTGCCATCGGCGTGGTGGTGGCCTGCTGGCTCATCGCCAAGGCGGTGAAGCGGCTGCGGGCGTACCGGAAGAGCGATCGGTTCCTGGCCGCCGTCGCCGCGCAGCCGCAGCAGCCCGAGAAGGCCCGCACCCCGGCCGAAGTCCAGAAGCTGCGCGAGCGGTTCGACGAAGCGGTGTCGGCGCTCAAGGAACAGCGGCGCTCCGGCCACAGCCTGTACGAGTTGCCGTGGTACGTGATCATCGGGGCGCCGGGGTCCGGCAAGACCACGGCGCTGCTCAACTCCGGCCTGAAATTTCCGATCGAGCAGCGGGTCGGCAAGGGCGCGCTGCGCGGGGTCGGCGGCACCCGCAACTGTGACTGGTGGTTCACAGACGAGGCGATCTTCCTCGACACCGCGGGCCGCTATACCACGCAGGACTCCGACGCCGCGTCGGACAGCCTCGGCTGGAGCGAGTTCCTCGCGCTGCTCCGGAAGTACCGGGCCCGCCGGCCGATCAACGGCGTGATCCTCACGATCAACGCGCACGATCTGATCGTGGAGAGCCCCGCGGCCCGCGAGGCGCACGTCGAGGCGGCGCGCAGCCGGCTCGAGGAGTTGAACCGCGAGCTGCGGATCCAGCTCCCCGTGTATCTGATGGTCACCAAGTGCGACCTGGTCGACGGGTTCGCCGAGTACTTCGACGACCTCTCAGCGGAAGGACGGGCGCAGGTCTGGGGTGTGACCTTCCCCTACGAGCAGACGCTGGACAACGAGGGACCGCAGGCCTTTCCCGCCGAGTTCGACGCGCTGATGACCCGGCTCAACGAACGGGTGTTCGATCGGGTCGAGGAAGTGCGGGAGACGCGACGCCGCGCCAAGGTGTTCGCCTTCCCTCAGCAGATGGCGACGATCCGCGACGCGCTGACCCGCTTCGTGACCGACGTCTTCGACTCGCGCCAGTTCACCGGCCAGGTGCTGCTGCGCGGGGTCTATTTCACCAGCGGCACCCAGGACGGCACCCCGATCGACCGCCTGCTCGGCAGCATCGGCCGCACCTTCGGCCAGTCCGTCAAAGCCTCGTCCGGGCCCGGCAAGGCGTACTTCGTCGAGACCCTGCTGAAGGACGTGATGATCGGCGAATCCGGTCTGGCCGGCATCAACCGGCGGCTGGAAACGCGCAAGGCGGCGGCGCAGCTCGGCGCATATGTGGCCGCCGGCCTGATCGCCGCGCTCGGCGTGCTGGCGTTGTCTTACAGCTACAGCCGCAACCGCGACTACCTCGATCGGACCGCGGCGCAGGTCGCCGAGCTCGACAAGGTGCCGCAGGTGTTGCCGACCGCGCCGATCGATCGGATCGTGCCCCGCCTCGACGCCATCCGCGCGATCGTGACGTCGTCCGATCAGTACCGGCAGACCACGTCGTGGCCGATGCGCTGGGGGCTCTACCAGGGCTCGTCGGTCGGGCACTCCGCGCGCGATGCCTACGTGCGCGAGCTCGATACCGCGCTGATGCCGCGGGTGGCGTCGCTGATTCGCACCCGGATGATCCAGCATGGTTCCGCGCCCGAAAAGCTGTTCGCGTATTTCAAGGGCTATCTGATGCTCGGGGACCCCGAGCACGTCGACAAGGCCCACCTGCAGGCGATCGCCGATTCGGAATGGAAGACACCGTCGGCGTCTGGTCCCGGGGCGGCGCTGTTGGCCCACTTCCAGAGCGGGCTCGACGAAGACGTGACGCTGCGGCCGGTGGCGCTCGATCCGACGCTGGTATCCCAGGTCCGAAGCAGTCTGCGGCGGGCGCCGATGGCGAAGATCCTCTACGAGGACATCAAGCGCGGATATCTGGCGTCGGGCGAGGGGTTGCGGCTCGATCAAGCCGTGGGACTTGATGTCGAGAAGGTGTTCAGGCGGCGCAACGCGACGTGGGCCACGCCGATGCCGCGGCTGTACACCCGCGACGCGTTCAAGCAGATCACCTTGGAAGGGCAGGCGGAGCTCTTGAAGAAGCTGTCCACCGACTCCTGGGTCTGGGGTGACGACATCCTGTCGTCCCTTTCCAACACCAAGGGGCTGGTGGCAGGCGTGATTTCCCACTACGAGCGCGACTACATCAGCGTTTGGGACGACTTCCTCGACGACCTGCAGTTCGTCTCGTCCCCGTCGATTGCGCAGGCCAACGAGCAGCTGCGGATTCTCACCGCGCCGAGCTCGCCGCTGAAGGGCATTCTTCGGGTGGTCGGGGAGAACACCGCGCTGCACGACACGGCGCCGCCCAAGGCGCCCGTCTCGATCCTCGACAAGACCAGGAGCAGCATCTCCGGGGCGTTCGAGTCGGCGAAGACCGCGGCCGGCGTGGGGACGACGACGTCGCCCGGGCTGGTCGTCACCGCGCACTTTCAATGGGCGCGTCAGCTGTTGGCCGGAGCGGCCGGACAGGCGCCAATCGACGACATCTTGAAGACGATGTCGGAGATTCAGCTGGAGCTGGACAAGGTGGGGATCGACGTCGCCGCCGTGAAACCGATGGCGACGTTGACCGATCCGAGATTCCGCACGCTGACGCAGACGCTCAGCCAGAAGGCGACCAGGCTGCCGAGCAGCATGCGGACGCTGGTCACGGAGATCGTCGACGCGCCAGTCCAGGGCGTCAGGCTGGAAGCGACCAACGAGATCGAGAACCTGTATGTGCAGCAGGTGGTCCCGAATTGCCGCACGCTGATAGAAAACCGGTATCCGTTCGGAAACGGCGCTCCGGAAGTGCAGCTCGCCGACTTCGGCGCGGTGTTCGGGTACGACGGGCTGTTCGACAAGTTTTTCAAGGAGCAGCTGGCCGGCCTGGTGGACACCTCGGAGTCGCCGTGGAAATGGCGGGAAGGATCGGTGAATCCGCAGCGGCGCATCCTGGATCAGTTCGAAGCGGCGAAGCGCATCCGCGAGGCGTTCTTCCCGGCCGGATCGAAGGACCCGAAGCTCGGGTTCTACATCACGGTCACGGATCTGGACGCCGGGTCGGACCGCTTCATCCTGCAGCTCGATGGTCAGACGTTCGACGGTCGGCATCGGTCCGTGGTGAAGCGGGCCGGAGAGTGGCCGGGGGCGGTGCCGGGCCAGGCGATTGCGTCGTTCGAGGCGCGTTTCTACGATCCTCCGACTCCGTACGGCGGGCCGTGGGCGTGGTTCAAGATGATCGACGCAACCGCGGAAGGCCCCGCGGATGCGCAGGGCCAGCTGGTCCTGCGGATGCAGAACCGCGATCATCTGGCCCGGGTGCGGGTCGAGGCGGTGCGGGCGGGCGCCAATCCATTTGCCTCTTGGGACTGGAAGCGATTCAGTTGCGAATCATGACGCGTCGATGCAGGTAGGGTTCTTCGGCAAGCTGCCCAGTCACGGCGATTTTCTCCGCCGCCGCGTCTCGGACGCGTTCGTCGACGCGTGGGACGCCTGGCTGCGGGAATGCCTGGCGGCGAGCAAGACGGCGCTCGGCGCCCGCTGGCTCGACGTCTATCTGACGAGCCCGGCGTGGCGGTTCGTGTGCGCCCCAGGCGCGTGCGGTCCGGCCCCGGTGATCGGGCTGCTGGCGCCGAGCGTCGATCAAGTCGGACGGTACTTCCCGCTGACCATTGTCACGGAGCTGCCCGAGGACGTGAGCCTGGTGACGGCGGCCGCGATCTCGACCCATTTTCTCGACGCCGCGGAGCGGCTGGTGATCGAGACCCTGGCCGCCGAGCCGGTGGATTTCGAGCGCTTCGACCGCGCCGTGGTCAGCCTGGAGGCTGACCTCGCCGGCGTGATCGAACGGCCGGCGATCATCCTCGACCCGGCGGCGGTGTCGGTGCTTGGCGAGAGCGCGCAGGCGTGGCAGCTGCCGCTCGGGGCGGCCTTCCATCTGGCGAGTGCATTCGATCAGCTGCTTTCGCTGCAACTGGAAGCCAAGTTCCGGCCGCTGGTGCTGTGGTGGACCGACGGATCGTCGGTGGTCGAACCGAGCTGGCTGGTGTTGAAGGGGTTGCCTGCGCCGGCGCAGTATCCGGCATTCCTGGAAGGGACCTGGGCCGAGCATCGCTGGCGCTCGGTGCCGGTGCACGTCCCGGAGGCAGCGACGTTGCCCAGCCTGCAGGTCGCGGATCTCGACCCGTCGCTGTCGCTGTCGTTCCGCTCCGCGGCGGCGACCGACGTCGGGCGGGCGCGCAGCAACAACGAGGACGGTTTCCTCGAGCGGCCGGAAGCGGGGCTCTGGGCGGTCGCCGACGGCATGGGCGGGCACAGCCACGGCGAAGTGGCGAGCCGCATGGTCTGCGACGCGCTGGCGGACTTCCAGGTCGACGGCACGTTCGAAGAGGCGGTCGCCGCCGCGACCCGCCGTCTCCAGGATGTCAACGACCATCTGCTGCGCACGGCGTTGAGCTCGCACCCGGCTGATCGCAGCGGCAGCACCGTGGTCACGCTGCTGCTGCGCGGGGTGCGCTCGGCGGTGCTCTGGGCCGGCGACAGCCGGGTCTATCGCCTTCGCGCCGGCCGCCTCGAACAACTCAGTCAGGACCACAGCCTGGCGGCGATCTCGGGACCGGCCGCCGCCGAATCCAGCGTGATCACCCGCGCCGTCGGCGTGCAGCCCGATCTGACGCTCGACGTCCACCGCGACGGCGTGCTGCCGGACGATCGCTTCCTCTTGTGCTCGGATGGGCTGACCCGTGTCCTCTCCGATGCGCAGATCACGACCCTGATGGAAACCCGTGACCTTCGCGCCGCCGTGGACAGCCTGATTCAGGCCACCCTGGACGCCGGCGCCCCCGACAACGTGACGGTCCTGATTGCCGAGGCCTACCGGTAAGGACCCGGTCAGGAACCAGTTGGTCGCTGTGGCCGCCGATGCATCCCGCCGGGCTTCGTTGCTCGTCGCTTACATACGCCCGGTATGCGCGCTCCTCGCGCCTTGCCGGGCGGGCGCCTCGACGCCCACAGCGACCAACTGGTTCCTGACCGGGTCCTAAAGGCGGGCCCTCATTTGGCCCGGGGCGTTCCGGTATAGAATGCGCAGGCTCGATGCACGACAACCGTCGCCCAGGTGCCCGGCCGTCGCCGGCCGGTGCACGACTCTACCCCTGTCCTTGCGTCGCCGTCAGAGGCGGCCTCGGCGTGTTCGAGCGGGCCAGTGCGGGCCGGACGCGCGGCGGCGCGCGCCGAGCGCGGGACCACGAGGCTTGGTGATGAGTGCTGTCTGGGACGACAAGGCGCTGCTGGAGCCGATTTCGGCCGAGCAACCGTGCGGCCAGAATCTGGACGAGGCGCCGGTCCTCCCGGGAGCACAGACGGCAGTCCTTTCCGAGCTCGATGGCCTGAGACTGTTCGGGCAAGCGCGATCGCCCGAAGCACCGCCCGATCCTGAAGAGAGCGAGCGGGAGAGTGCGAAGGTCAAGGCCCCGATCGAATGGGACCGGATCCGCAACGCGGCGCTCGAAGGCCTGAAGGGGAGCAAGGACCTCCGCCTGCTCGCCTACCTGGGCACGGCGCTGCTGCGCACCGACGGGCTGGCGGCGTTCGGACGGACGATTACGATCGCGTCGCAGTGGCTCGAGACCTACTGGCCGCAGGTGTATCCTCTGCTCGACGAAGGGGACGCGATGGCGCGGCGCAATGCGCTGAATTGCTTCGCGGATCCGATGGCGGTGGTGGACCGGGTCTGGCGGCTGCCGCTCGTCGCGAGCCGGCAGCATGGCCGCTTCAGCCTTCGCGACATCGACATTGCCAACGGCGCGGTGTCGCCGAGTGCGACCGAGGTCAGGCCGGACGAACGGGCGATCCAGGACGCCTTCAAGGAGATCCCGACCGAGGAGCTGACGGCGCTCGAGCAGAGCGTCGTGGCCGCGGTGGCGGCGCTGAACAGCATCGACTCCCGGCTGCGCGGCGAGGGTGGACCGGACGTGGCGCCGGACTTCGGGCCGCTGGCGACGCAGCTCGCGAAGTTGAACCGGCTCTACAAGGATCAGCTCGCGTCGCGCGCCGATGCCGCACCGGCGGACGGCTCAGACGAAGCGGGCGCGGGCGGTGGCGCCGCCAAGGCGGGGTTCGCGGGCGGGGCGATTCGCTCGCGGCAGGATGCGATCAAGGCCCTCGACAGCGTGGCGGATTTCTTCCGGCGCAACGAGCCGTCGAGCCCGATTCCCTTGTTCGTCGAGCGGGCCAAGCGGCTCGTTTCCAAGGACTTTCTGGAAGTGCTGGCGGACATCGTTCCCGACGCCGTGGTGACGGCGCGGTCGGCAGGTGGGCTCAAGCCTGAGGAATAACCCGTCGCGTCCGGTCGGCTAACTGGTGGGAGGTATATCGTGGCGAAGGCAAGCAGTCAGAAGTTCATCGCGCGCAACCGGGCTCCCCGCGTCCAGATCGAATACGACGTAGAGCTCTACGGCGCCGAAAAAAAAGTGCAGCTGCCGTTCGTGATGGGCGTGCTGGCGGATTTGTCGGGGAAACCGGCTGAGCCGCTGGCGCCGGTCGCGGATCGCAAGTTCCTCGAGATCGACGTCGACAACTTCGACAGCCGGATGAAGGCGATGAAGCCGCGCGCGGCGTTCCAGGTCCCGAACACGCTGACCGGCGAAGGCAACCTGAGCGTCGAGCTGACGTTCGAGAGCATGGACGACTTCTCGCCGGCGGCGATTGCCGGGAAGGTCGACGCGCTCAGCAAGCTCCTCGAAGCGCGCAAGCAGTTGGCGAACCTGATCACGTATATGGATGGCAAGAGCGGGGCCGAGGATCTCGTCAGCAAGCTGCTGCAGGATCCGGCGCTGCTGCAGGCGCTTGCCACCACCAAAAATCCGCAGGAAGAGTCGTCCTAGTCCCTGTGGTGAGCTGAGCGGAGAACAGTCATGGCCGATGCGAAACCCCAGCAGGAAGCGACCACCGCGATCGGGTCCGTCGACGCGAACGATTTCGACTCGCTTCTCAGGAAAGAATTCAAGCCCAAAACCGACGAAGCGAAGGACGCGGTCGAACGCGCGGTCCGCACGCTCGCTGAGCAGGCCCTCTCCCAGACGAAACTGATTAGCACCGATGTCGTCAAATCCATCGAGGCAATCATCGCGCAGCTGGACAAGAAGCTCACGGAGCAGATCAACCTGATCCTGCACCACGAGGACTTCCAGAAGCTCGAAGGCGGCTGGCGTGGTCTTCACTATCTCGTCAACAACACCGAGACCGACGAGATGCTGAAGATTCGATTCATGAACATCAGCAAGGTCGACCTCGGAAAGACCCTGAAACGCTTCAAGGGGACGGCCTGGGATCAGAGCCCGCTCTTCAAGAAGGTCTACGAGGCCGAGTACGGGCAGTTTGGCGGCGAGCCGTTCGGCTGCCTGGTGGGCGACTACTACTTCGACCAGACCGCGCCCGACACCGAGCTCCTCGCCGAGATGGCGCAGGTCGCCGCCGCGGCGCACTGTCCGTTCATCGCCGGCGCGTCGCCGACCATCATGCAGATGTCGTCGTGGCAGGAGCTGGCCAACCCCCGCGACCTGACCAAGATCTTCACCACTCCGGAGTATGCGGCCTGGCGATCGCTCCGCGAATCGGACGACTCGCGGTATCTCGGCCTGGCGATGCCGCGCTATCTGGCGCGGTTGCCGTACGGCGCCAAGACCAGTCCGGTCGAGGAATTCTCGTTCGAAGAGGACACCGGCGCCGCGGATCACAGCCGCTACACCTGGTCCAACGCCGCGTACGCGATGGCCACCAACATCAACCGCTCGTTCAAGCTCTATGGCTGGTGCTCGCGCATCCGCGGCGTGGAGTCGGGCGGCGCGGTCGAGGGGCTCCCGGTCCACACCTTCCCGACCGACGACGGCGGCGTCGACATGAAGTGCCCGACCGAGATCGCGATCAGCGACCGGCGGGAAGCCGAGCTGGCGAAGAATGGCTTCATGCCGCTGCTGCACCGGAAGAATTCCGACTTCGCGGCCTTCATCGGCGCGCAGTCCGTGCAGAAGCCGTTCGAGTACACCGACCCCGACGCGACCGCCAACGCGAACCTCGCGGCACGCCTGCCGTATCTGTTTGCATGTTGCCGGTTCGCCCACTATCTGAAGTGCATCGTCCGCGACAAGATCGGCTCGTTCAAGGAGCGCGAGGACATGCAGGTGTGGCTGCAGAAGTGGATCATGAACTACGTGGACGGCGATCCGGCCCACTCGTCGGAATCCACCAAGGCCCAGAAACCGCTCGCCGCGGCCGAAGTGCAGGTGGCGGAGATCGAAGGCAATCCCGGGTACTACTCCGCGAAGTTCTTCCTGCGGCCGCACTATCAGCTGGAAGGGCTCACGGTGTCGTTGCGGCTGGTGTCGAAGCTGCCGTCGGCGAAGGCAGGCTAGTCGGAATTCATCGGCGCGTAGACGGTTTCGCCGTGCAAGGGTCGTAGTTCACGATAGGAGCGTTTACTTATGGCATCAGACATTTTCGCGAAGCTCGGGGACATCAAAGGGGAATCGGGCGACTCCAAGCACAAGGACGAAATCGAAGTGCTGTCCTACTCGTGGGGCGTGACCAACGCCGGGTCGATGGCCCACGGCGGCGGCGGCGGTGAAGGCAAGGCCACCTTCCACGATCTCTCGTTCGTGCACAAGATCGACAAGGCGTCGCCGGTGCTCCTCCAGACCTGCGCCACCGGCGCCCACCTCAAGGAAGCCACGATCACGCACCGCAAGGCCGGCAAGGAACAGCACGAGTACCTGATCGTGAAGCTCAGCGACGTCATCGTCACCGGCGTGACGCACGGCGGCAGCGGCGACGGCGACTCGGAGAACATCAGCCTGTCGTTCGCCAAGGTGGCGTTGGAATACAAGCCGCAGAAGCCGGACGGGTCGCTCGACGCGGGCGTCTTCTTCAAGTACGACCTCAAGGCGAACAAGGCAGGTTAGTCACCGAGGACTATCGACGTGGGTGTACCTCTTTCCAATCCCACCGCCCCGCGGACGGGCGCCGGCGACATGTTCCTCAGTGTCAACGGCGCCCGTCACGGGCAGATCAACGGCGAATCCCACGACGACAAGCACAAGAACGAGATCGAGGTGCTCGCCTGGTCCTGGGGGATGCAGGGGAAGGCGTCGTTGGGCGGCGGCGGCGCCACCGGCAAGGCGACCATCCGCGAGCTGCGGATCACCAAGTGGGTCGACAAAGCGTCCACCGCGCTGATGGCCGCCGTCCGCACCAACGAGGCGATCAAGGAAGCGGTCCTGACGATACGCAAGGCGGGGAAGAACCCGCTCGAGTACTTCAAGATCAAAATCGAGGACGGGCGGGTGATGTCGCTGGATATCGAAGCCGTCGAGGACGCGACCAAACCGGTCCTCATCGAGAAGGTCACGTTTTCGTTCAACAAGATCAGCATCGAATACACCCCGCAGGGTCCCGACGGCAACGCGCTCGGGAGCACCAGCTTCGAAGATCAGTGGAACGCAGGCTAGCCCGGCACACACGATGACTCTTTCGGAAGCGGCGGAGCAGCATCTCAAGAGCGGCGATCCCTCCGCGGCGCTGGCGCGCCTGCAGGAAGACGTCCGCGCCAAGCCGTCTGACGCCAAGCTCCGGGTCTTTCTCTTTCAACTGCTCTGCGTGCTCGGTCAATGGGAGCGCGCCCTCAATCAACTGAAAGTCGCCTCCGAGCTCGAGCCGCTCGCGCTGCCGATGGCGCAGATGTACGGCGACGCGGTCCGCTGCGAAGCGGTCCGCACCGAAGTGTTCGACGGCCACAAGTCACCGATGATCCTCGGCGAGCCGGAGCAGTGGCTGGCGATGCTGATCGAGTCGCGCCTGCGCGCTGGCGGCGGCGAGGCCGCGCAATCCGAGGAGCTGCGGCTCCGCGCGTTCGAGGAGGCGCCGACCTCGGGCGGCGACATCGACGGCCGCCCCTTCGAATGGCTCGCCGACGCGGATTCGCGGCTCGGGCCGGTCATGGAGGCGATCATCAACGGGCGGTACTACTGGGTGCCGTTCTCGCGGATGACCAAGATCAGCCTCGACGCTCCTGAAGATCTCCGCGATCTCGTCTGGATGCCGGCGCACCTCGACTTCACCAACGGCGGCGAGTCGCTCGCGCTTCTGCCCACCCGGTATCCGGGCTCGGAAGCCTCGAGCGACGGCGCGATCGCGCTGGCGCGCAAGACGTCCTGGGAGGCGATCGGCGAAGACGCGTTCCGCGGGCTCGGCCAGCGGATCCTCGCGACCGATGCCGGCGACACGCCGATCCTGGAAGTCCGCGCGATCTCGCTCCGCCCGGAAGAGGACGCGGCAGGCGACACTCCGGGCGTGGCCAGTGCCTGAACAGCGCACTCCGCAGGAGCAGCTCCAACCGGCGCTCCTCGACCGGCTGACCGACGAGGAGCCGGACAAGAAGCTCGAGCCGCGCCAGCAGCGCGTGATGTCGAAGCGCCGGATGCGGGAAGCGGTGCTCCGCGATCTCGCCTGGCTGTTCAATACCACGCGGCTCGACGCCGACATGGATCCGGCGACGCTGCCCTACGCCCGACGCTCGGTGATCAACTACGGCCTGCCGGCGCTGTCCGGCCAGACCTCGGCATCGCTCGAAGTCACCGAGCTGGAGCGGGCGGTGCGGCAGGCCATCCTCGACTTCGAACCGCGCATTCTTCCCGCCTCCCTGCGGGTGCGCGCGCTGGAGACCGGCAATTTCGAGAACCACAACGTGATCGGTGTCGAAATCTCGGGACAGCTCTGGGCGCAGCCGATCCCCATCGACCTGCTGGTCCGGACCGAGATCGACCTGGAAACCGGACAGGTGGAGGTCGCGGATCTCGCGCCAACGCGAGTCACGTAATGGACCCCCGTCTCCTCCACTATTACAACCTCGAACTTCAGCATCTTCGCGAGATGGGCGGCGAGTTCGCCCAGCAGTTCCCGAAGATCGCCGCCCGTCTCGGCATGAGCGGCCTCGAAGTGGCCGACCCGTATGTGGAGCGGCTGCTCGAGGGCGCCGGCTTCATGGCGGCGCGGGTGCAGCTGAAGATCGACGCGGAGTTCCCGCGCTTCACCCAGTCGCTGCTCGAAATCATCTACCCGCACTACCTCGCGCCGACGCCGTCCATGCTGGTGGCGCAGATTCTGCCGGACAAGGACGATCCGAGCCTCGCCGGCGGCACCCGCACCGTGCCGCGCGGCACCACGCTGCACGCGCTGTCGACGACCGACGACGTCCCCGGGTGTGAGTTCCGGACCGCGCACGACGTGACCCTGCTGCCGATCGAGGTCGCCGCCGCCGGCTACTTCTCGTTCGCGCCGGATCTGCAGCTCAACGCGCTGCCGTTCGCGCAGCGGATCAAGGGCGGCCTGCGCATCCGGCTGAAGACGACGGCAGGTCTGAAGTTCGAGCAGACGAAGTTCGACCGGGTGTGCTTCTATCTCGCCGGCCGCGACGACGTGACGAACAAGCTGCTGGAATTGTGCCTGGGCACCGGGCTCGGCGTGCTGGTGCGGCCGATCGGCGGCCGCCCGCAGGATGTCACCGTCCTGCCGCCGTCCTCGATTCAACCGGTGGGGTTCGACGATCACCAGGCCCTGCTGCCGGTGACCGTGCGATCGTTCCAGGGCTATCGACTGCTCCAGGAGTATTTCTCGTTCCCGCAGCGATATCGATTTTTCGAGCTCACCGGGCTGGCGCCGAGCGTCGCCCGCATGGAGGGCACCGAGCTCGAGCTGGTGGTGCTGGTGGGGCGCGGCGATCCGACGCTTGAAAGCGTGGTGGACAAGTCCAACCTCCAGCTGTTCTGCACGCCGGCGGTCAACCTGTTCGAGAAGCCGCGCGTCGATCGCATCCACGTGAACGACTCGAGCTACGAGTTTCACGTGGTCGCCGACCGGACCCGGCCGCTGGATTTCGAGATCTACCAGGTGACGTCGGTGATCGGGCACGGCGCGGGCGACGACACCGAGCAGGTGTTCCTGCCGTTCTATTCGGCGTCGAGCACGGACCCGGACACCCTGGAGTCGGCGTACTTCACCACGCGGCGGGAGCCGCGGCTGGTGTCGATGGAGCAGAAGCGGCGCGGATCGCGGTCGAGCTACATTGGCAGCGAGGTCTTCCTGTCGCTGGTCGACTCGGCGCACGCCCCTTACTCCGCGGACCTGCGGCAGCTCTCAATCCAGGCGCTCTGCACCAATCGCGATCTGGTGCTGCAGATGCCGATCGGCCTTGGCCAGACCGACTTCTCGCTGAATATCTCCGCGCCGGTCACCGGCGTGCGCGTGATCAGCGGCCCGAGCCGTCCGTACGGCGCGGTGGCTGACGGGGCGATCGCCTGGCGGGCGATCAGTCACCTGTCGCTCAACTATCTGTCGCTGGTGAATGCCACCGGCCAGCAGGGTGCCGCCGCGCTCCGCGATCTGCTCGAGCTCTACGCGACCACCGCCGACGTGAGCGGGCGGCGGCAGATCGAGGGCATCCGGTCGGTGAGCGTGGGACGGGTGGTGCGGCGGGTTCCGGGACGAGGGCCGATTGCGTTCGGACGCGGCCTCGAGATCACGGTCGACGTCGACGAGATGGGGTTCGAAGGGGGAAGCGCGTTTCTCCTGGGAGCGGTGCTCGATCGATACTTCGCGCGCTACGTGTCGATCAATTCGGTGACGGAGACGGTACTGCGATCGCAGAGTCGAGGCGAAATCAATCGATGGGCGCCACACTGGGGCACGAGACCGACGCTCTGACGTTCCTGATGGATCTGGCACGGGAGCCGTATCGCTACGACTTCTACCAGACCCTTCGGCGGCTCGAGTGTCTGTACGACGACAAACCGCGCTGGGGGGCCGCGCTCCGTCCGGTTGACGAGCCGGTGCGCCTTGGACAGGATCCCGACGTGGCGTTCGCCCCGGCTCCGCTCGCCTCGCTCGAATTCGGTCAGGACGGCGCGCCGCCGCGGCTGCAGGTCAGGCTGTTCGGCCTGCTCGGCCCGAACGGACCGATGCCAATCCACATCACCGAGTACGCGAGACATCGGCTGCGGCACGCCGGCGATCCGACGCTCAGCCGGTTCCTCGATCTCTTCCATCACCGGTTCATCGCGCTGTTCTACCGGGCGTGGGCGCAGGCGCAGCCGCACGTCAACCGCGACCGGCCGGAACACGACCGCTTCCTGGCCTATGTGGGCTCGTTCGTCGGCGTCGCGCCGGCGTCGCTGCGGCACCGCGACACCGTGCCCGATCTCGCGCGGCTCTTTCACGCCGGCACCCTGGTGCGTCAGGTGCGCAACGCTGAGGGGCTGGCCGCCATCCTCCGGCAGTTCTTCCGCGTGCCGGCGGCGATCGAGGAGTTCGTCGGACACTGGCTGCACCTCGCCCCCCCGGAACGCACGTATCTGCGCCGCGACGGCGCGTCGCTCGGCTCGGGGGCGGTGCTCGGCGCGCGGGTGTGGGACCACCAGAGCAAGTTCCGCATCCACCTCGGACCGCTCACGCTGGCGCAGTATGAAGCGTTCCTGCCGTCGACGCCGGCGAGCCAGCCGGGCGCGCGCCGGTCGGGCGCGCTGCTCCGGAAGCTGGTCGACTGGGTCAGGTTCTATCTGTGTTTCGAGCTCGATTGGGACGTCCGGCTCACGCTCGAGCGTGACCAGGTCCCGCCGCTGAAGCTGGGACTCGGCGGCCAACTTGGCTGGACGACATGGCTGGGCACGCGGAGGGGGGCATCGGATGCCGCCGACCTGTGCCTGAATGGCGAAACGTTCGTGGCGGAAGCTGGGGTCGCATGAGCGAGATCAGTCGGTCTTCATCGTTCGGAAAGCTCAACAGCGTGGCGTTCAAGGCAATCGAGAGCGCGACGGTGTTCTGCAAGCTGCGGGGAAACCCGTATGTCGAGCTGGTGCACTGGATCTCGCAGATCCTGCAGTCCGCCGACTCGGACATGCATCGCATCCTCCGGCATTTCGAGGTGGATTCGTCGCGGCTCGCGAAGGACGTCACCGAGGCGCTCGATCGCCTGCCGCGGGGGGCGACCTCGATTTCCGACTTCTCGACCCACATCGAGACGGCGGTCGAGCGGGGATGGGTCTACTCCAGCCTGATGTTCGGTGACACGCGCGTGCGCACCGGGCACCTGATGGTCGGCCTCATGAAGACGCCGTCGCTGCGCAATGCGCTGATGGCGATCTCGCGCCATTTCGAGGCGGTGAAGCCGGACACGCTGACCGACGACTTCGCGAAGATCGTCAACGGGTCGCCCGAGGACCGGCTCGCGGCGTCCGACAGCGCCGCGGCGCCCGGCGAGACCAGCGGCGCGATGTCGCCGGCGCAGATGGGGAAGCAGGAAGCGCTCAAGCGCTTCGCGACCAACCTCACCGAGCGGGCGCGCAACGGACAGCTCGATCCGGTGACCGGCCGCGACGAAGAGATCCGCCAGATCATCGACATCCTGATGCGCCGTCGCCAGAACAACCCGATCCTGACCGGCGAGGCCGGCGTCGGCAAGACCGCAGTGGTGGAGGGCTTCGCCGCGCGCGTGGCCAGCGGCGACGTGCCGCCGCCGCTGAAGAACGTCCACGTCTACACGCTCGACATCGGACTGCTGCAAGCGGGCGCCAGCATGAAGGGGGAGTTCGAGAACCGGCTCCGGCAAGTGATAGACGAGGTGCAGGCGTCGCCCGAGCCGATCATCCTGTTCGTAGACGAGGCCCACACGTTGATCGGCGCTGGCGGCGCCGCCGGCACCGGGGACGCGGCCAACCTGCTGAAGCCGGCACTCGCGCGCGGCACGCTCCGGACGATCGCCGCGACCACCTGGGCCGAATACAAGAAATACATCGAGAAGGATCCCGCGCTCACCCGGCGGTTTCAGGTCGTCCAGGTCCTGGAACCGACCGAAGAAAAGGCGACGCAGATGGTCCGCGGCGTCGCGACCATGCTCGAGAAGCACCATCGCGTCCAGTTGCTGGACGAGGCGCTCGAAGCGGCGGTCCGGCTGTCGCATCGCTACATCCCGGCGCGCCAGCTGCCCGACAAGGCGGTCAGCCTGCTCGATACCGTCTGCGCACGGGTCGCGATCAGCCAGCACTCGGTGCCGCCGCAGCTCGAAGACTGCCGCCGGACGATCGAAGGATTGCAGACCGAGATGGGGATCATCGGGCGCGAGGAGGCGGTCGGGGTAGAGACGGCCGCCCGCAGAAAGGCCTGTGAAGAGAAGCTCGCGGTCGCGGAGGCGAGGCGGGTCGAGCTCGAGCAGCGCTGGGAAGGGGAAAAGGCGCTCGCCGATCGTCTGCTCGAGATCAGGGGAAAGCTCCGGGACGCTGCTGACCGCAAGAAAGCGGCAGGCGATACTGCGACCTCAGCCCCAGCCGCAGCCCAGCCCGCCGAGATGACCGCGGACGAGCGCTCGGCCCTGATGACCGAGCTCCGTGAACTTCAAGGCAAGCTGGCGTCGTTGCAGGGGGAGTCTCCGCTGATCCTGCCGAGCGTGGATGAGGCGGCTGTCGCCGCGGTCGTCGAGGACTGGACCGGGGTGCCGGTTGGACGGATGGTCAAGAACGAGGTCGAAACGCTCCTCAATCTGGCCGAGACGCTGAACAAACGAGTGGTGGGTCAGCGCCACGCGCTCGACATGATCGCCAAGCGCATCCACACCTCGCGGGCCAAGCTGGACAACCCCAACAAGCCGATCGGCGTGTTCATGTTGTGCGGGCCTTCGGGTGTCGGGAAGACCGAAACCGCGCTCACCCTGGCGGAGGCACTCTACGGCGGCGAGCAGAACGTCATCACCATCAACATGAGCGAGTTCCAGGAGAAGCACACGGTCTCCACGCTCAAAGGCTCGCCCCCGGGGTATGTCGGCTACGGCGAGGGGGGCATCCTCACCGAGGCGGTCCGGCGGCGGCCCTACAGCGTCGTCCTGCTGGACGAGATCGAGAAGGCCCATTCCGACGTGCATGAGCTGTTCTTCCAGGTCTTCGACAAGGGATGGATGGAAGACGCCGAAGGGCGCTACATCGACTTCAAGAACACGGTCATCCTGCTGACATCGAACGTCGGGACCGAGCTGATCGTCAGTATGTGCAAAGATCCCGAGCTCATGCCGGAACCGGAGGGCATTGCCAAGGCGCTGAGGGAGCCGCTCCTGAAAAAGTTCCCGGCAGCGCTGCTGGGGCGGCTGGTCGTCATTCCGTATTACCCGTTGAGCGACGCCATCCTCGCCAGCATCGTCCGGCTGCAGCTTGGCCGGATCTCGAAGCGGGTGACCGACCATCACAAGATTCCGTTCACCTACGACGACGAGGCGGTGAAACTGATCGTGAGCCGGTGTACCGAAGTGGAGAGCGGCGGGCGCATGATCGACGCGATTCTCACGAATACGGTCCTTCCGGCGATCAGTCACGAGTTTCTCAGGCGGACGATGGCCGGCGAGCCGTTGAACGGCGTGCAGCTCGCCGCCGTCAACGGGAATTTCGAGTACCGGTTCGACTGACAACGGGCGGCCGACCACTGCGGCCGGCGCACCGGCGGAATCAGGTGGTGCCAGATGTTCGGGGAGCACATGCAGGATCTGCTCGGTCAGCACATCGAAGACAAGGATCTACCCACCCGCGAGCTGACGCTCGAGGAGGCGCTCGCGATCGGGATGCAGCTCCATCAGGATGACCGCCTGGCTGAGGCCGACGTGGTCTACGGCCAGGTGCTGGCGGTCGCGCCCGGCCATCCGGTCGCGCTGCACTATGCCGGCGTGCTCGCCCATCAACTGGGCCGCAGCGACGATGCGGTCGCGGTGATCGAGAAGAGCGTGGCGCTGGTGCCGGACCGCGCGGACTGGTACAGCAATCTGGGGATCGTGCAGCAGGAGCGCGGCCGGCTGGACGAGGCCATCGCCGCCTATCATCGCGCCATCGAGCTGGATCCGGCCCACGCCAATGCGCACAGCAACCTGGGGGTGCTGCTGCGGGCGACCGGGAAGCCGGCCGAGGCGGAGAAGGCGTACCGCACCGCGATCCATATCAATCCTGAGCACATCGACGCCTACACCAACCTCGGGGTGTTGCTGAACGGCCTGAAGCGATCAGACGAGGCGGTGGCCTGTTTCTGCAAGGTGATTACGCTCCGCCCGAAGCACCGCGAAGCGCGGCGGCTGTTGGCGCTGGCGCACTGCATGCTCGGCGAAGTCACTCAGGCGGTGAGGATCTTCGAGGAATGGCTCTCGGAAGAGCCGGACGATCCCATTGCCCGGCACATGCTCTCGGCGTGCACCGGCCGGGACGTCCCGGTGCGCGCGTCGAACGGGTTCGTCGAGCGGACCTTCGACAGTTTTGCGGCGAGCTTCGAGTCCAAGCTCGCCAAGCTCTCGTACCGGGCGCCGGCGCTGGTCGGGGGGATGTTGGACGACAGCGGGTTGACCGCGGCCCGTCAGCTGGACGTGCTCGACGCCGGCTGTGGCACCGGGCTGTGCGGCCCGCTCATCGCGCCCTATGCGCGCCGTCTCACCGGGGTCGATCTGTCGGCTGGCATGCTGGTGCATGCCACAGAGAAGCAGGTTTACGATGAACTGCTGCAGGCGGAGCTGACCGGTTATCTCCGCGACCATCCCGAGGGCTTCGACGTCATCGTGTCAGCCGACACGCTGGTATATTTTGGCGCACTCGACGAGGTCGTTGCGGCGGCGGCGGGCGCGCTTCGAGCGAACGGCCTGCTCATCTTCACGCTCGAGCGCGGCGTCGATGCTGGACCCGACTTCCGGCTGGAAATGCACGGCCGCTATACGCACGCCCAGCCCTACGTGGAGCGGCTGCTGGCGAGCTCCGGATTCAGCGCGGACATCGCGCACGCCGAGCTGCGGATGGAATCGGGAGCGCCGGTCGCCGGCCTCGTGGTTCGGGCCCGGCGGCTGCCGCGCCAGCCGTGACGACAGATGAACGCAGGCCACTCGCGATGATCAGCGCCGAGGACTCACATGCCTAGAGTAATGGAAATCGTCACGCCGCTCGGCGAGGACGTGCTGCTGTTCCACGGCATGAACGTGCGCGAGGAGATGAGCCGGCTGTTCGAGTACCACCTCGATCTGCTCAGCACCCACGACGATATCGCCCTCGACGATATTCTTGGCAAGAACGTCACCATTACGCTGGGCCTCCCCGGCGAGGGCGAGGGCGAGGAAGAGAAAACCCGGTATTTCAATGGCTACGTCACGCGTTTCGCGGCGGGCGGGGTCCACGGCCGTTACCGCCGGTACGTCGCGACGGTGCGCCCCTGGCTCTGGTTCCTGACGCGAACGGCCGACTGCCGGATTTTCCAGGAGCTGACGGTTCCCGACATCATCAAGTCGGTGTTCGGGGATCATGGCGTCGCCGATTTCAAGCTCGAGCTCACCGGCAGCTATCGCACGTGGAACTACTGCGTGCAGTACCGCGAGACCGACTTCAATTTCGTCAGCCGCCTGATGGAGCAGGAAGGCATCGGCTACTACTTCCGGCACACCGACGGGCACAACACGCTGGTGTTGACCGACACGACCAGCAAGCACACGCCGACCGAAGGCTACGAGAAGCTGTCGTTCATCGCGATGACCGAGCAGGTGAAGCCGGACTCCGAGCACGTCAGCGCGTGGGACTTCTCCCGCGAGATTCAGCCGGGCGTCTACGTGCACGACGACTACGACTTCGAGCGTCCGAGCGTCGAGCTCAAGACCAGCAAGGTGCTGCCCCGACAGTACAATTTGAGCGACCATGAGGTCTACGACTACCCGGGCGAGTACCTTCAGCGGGCGGACGGCGACCATTATGCGTCGGTGCGCATCGACGAGCTCGGCAGCCAGTTCGAGATCGCGCATGCCGCGACCAATGCGCGCGGGCTGACCGTGGGCGCGCTGCTGACCCTCGAGGATCATCCCCGGGAGGATCAGAACAAGGAATATCTGGTGGTGGGCGCCACCTACCAGCTGACATTCGACGACTACGAGTCGCTGCCGGAAGCCGCCGGGACCACCTACGAGTGCACGTTCGTCGCGATGCCCAGCTCACAGCAGTTCCGGCCGGCGCGCCAGACGCCCAAGCCGTTCGTCCAGGGGCCGCAGACCGCGGTGGTGGTCGGCCCGGGCGGGGAGGAGATCTTCACCGACAAGTACGGGCGGGTCAAAGTGCAGTTCCACTGGGACCGGCGGGGGAAGAAGGACGACAAGAGCTCGTGCTGGATCCGCGTCTCGTCGCCGTGGGCCGGCAAGCAGTGGGGCGCGATCTCGATCCCGCGCATGGGCCAGGAGGTGATCGTCGATTTTCTCGAGGGCGATCCCGACCAGCCGATCATCACCGGCCGGGTCTACAACGCCGAGCAGATGCCGCCGTACGAGCTGCCCGGGAACAAGACGCAGTCCGGCCTCGTGACCCGAAGCTCGCTCGGTGGCAGCCCGGAAAACTTCAACGAGCTGATGTTCGAGGACAAGAAAGGGTCGGAGCTGGTCTATCTGCGCGCGGAAAAGGACTACACGAACGCGGTGGAGAACGACGAAGTCCGCTGGGTGGGGCACGACAAGTGGACGGAGATCGATCACGACGAGACGAACCACATCTATCACGATCGGACCGAGACGGTCGACAACGACGAGACGATCACGATTCATGGAAACCGGACGGAGGTCGTCGACAAGAACGAGACGATCACCATCCACATGAACCGGACCGAGACGGTCGACATGGACGAGACGATCACGATTCGGCGGTAGCCGCAGCATCACGGTCAGCAAGAGCGAGACCGCGACCGTGATGCTTGCAGCGCACCCACACCGTCGGCGTCAACGAGACGATCACGGTCGGCGCCGCGCAGGAAGTCACCGTCGGCGGGGCTGCAGGCGATCACGGTCGGCGGCATGCAGGCGACCAACGTCGGGGGCACGCCAGCCAACGAGCGTCGGCGGAAGCCGGTCGGTCAGTGTCGGCGGCAACCAGACGACCAGCATTGGCAAGAATGCGACGTGACGGTGGCAAGGACGAATCGCGGAATGTCACCGGCGGTCGCACGACCGACGATCGGCAAGGATGACGAGCTCGAGGTCGCGAAGAAGCTCACGATCGTCGTCGGTGACTCGATCATGATCAAGACCGGCGACGCCAGCATCGCGATGAAGAAGGACGGAACGATCACCATCAAGGGCAAGAACATCACTATCGAGGGCAGCGGCAAGATCAACGTCAAGGCATCGGGTGATCTGGTCATGAAGGGAAGCAAGATCACTGGAAACTGACACGATATTCAGGATCCGAGCAGGTCAATGCCGCCGTATGACGTCCCGGTTCGCCTCGCGGTAGCGCAGATCGGCTTGGTGTCGTCGATCGGGGGGGACGTCGCGACGTCCTGCGCATCGGCGCGTGCCGACCTCTCCCGCCGATCCGAACTCCCATACACCGTGATCGATCCGGACAGGGATCCCTTGAAGGCGACTGGTCATCAGGCGGACTACCTCACGAAGGGGTTTCGTGGTGATGCTCGACTCATCCGGCTCTTGGCCGGAGCTCTCGACGATCTCGTCGCCAATACGGCCAAGGACCTGTGGCCGAGGGCGATTGACGTTTTCGTGGCGATGCCGGCGAGTTTTCGCGATGATCCGGACCAGAAGGTCGATCTGTTATCGAGTCCGTGGGAATCTGCCCAGACCACCCCAGCCGATGTCGTCCGCGGTCGATCGATTGTGGAGAAGGCCCTGGCCGCCGCCGGAGTGCCGTCGAAGATTGCCAACCTGAGCGTTATTACGCAGGGGCATGTGAGCGTAGGCGTCGCGCTCGAAGCGGCGGCGGTTGGCTTCCAGAACGGCAACCAACGGCCGGCGCTCGTCCTCGCTGTGGACGCGCCAGTCGATCTGGCGCGCGTCGCGAGCCTCGACGCGCGCGGTCGCCTTGCCGGCCCAAGTGTGCCGACTGGAGCGGCCCCTGGTGAGATCGGCGCCTGCATGCTCGTGGCCGACTACGACGCCGCCAGATCGCAAGGATTCTCCGCGATCGGGCAGATTCTTCAGCCACAATCCCTGCAGTCAGACCCCAGCTTCAATGCGGACACCCCTCCCGACGGCCGTGCGCTGGCAAGCCTCGCCACCGCGGTGATTCGGTCGCTACCCGCCTTTGGCTTGCAATCGGACGTGTGGTGGATCCTCGATATGAACGGCGAAACCTACCGCGCACGTGAGTGGGGAACCGCGATTGTGCACTTGAAACAGGCGCTTCCATCCGTTGGCACGCAGAACGTGTGGCTTCCCGCCGTGAACTTTGGCGATTGCGGCGCTGCGACGGGCCTCGCAGCAGCTGCGCTTGCCGTGCGAAGTTTCGCCCGCCGGTATGCGCCGGCGACGAGCGCTCTCGTCCTGAGCGCGTCCGACGGCACCAGGCGCGCGGCGTTTGCCGTTACTGCATTGGCCCAATAGACCGGAGTTGGATCATGGCGGACGACGACGAACACTTTGTCAAGCCGGCCAAGCGTCTGAGTGTGCTGGTGCGTGATAGTAACTATCGCGACAACACGCCACATTTGAGTTGGATGAAAGCGGAGGATGTCCAATGGCAGGCGCACCACATTCTTTGTAATCACTCCGTGGAGTCCCGCACGTTCCCGCCTGAAGATGTGGTGTTCGCGGAGGACTGTCTGTGGATTACCGACTGGAACCTCAATGCTCGCCACAACATGGTTGGGTTGCCGCTCAATCGGCAATATCGAGAGACGGACGGAAAGGTTCCCGTGAACAAGCCGTCGCACCAAGTCGACCACAACACGACGGATGGGTACACCGATGAATGCACCGACTGGCTCAAGACCAATGTGTGGGACAAGATCAAGGACAAGGGCAAGAACCACAAGGCAAATGCGGAGAACATGAAGGAGCTGCTGAAAGGAGGGTCAACGCATTTTCGAACGTTGTTGGGGGAGCGCGGATGTCGGAAAGAGGGAACGGCCCACTGCTGGAGCCATCGCTTCGAAGATCCCCCAGCGGGTGTGCCGAAGGCAGGCTATAAACAGGAGAAGAAGTGGTATTTCCCGTTTTCGATGGCGAGTAATGCCAACGTCAACGAGCGTCAGCCTGGGGTCGATTGGGATGAACTAGTGGGAGTGCTGCGGAAGATCGCGTAGGGTCGACAATATTCGAGGAGGCGAGACTGAGTGACGAACATTTTCCAGTGGAGTTGGTCATCTCCAAAAGGACAGGCGGGCTTTACGTTCCTCAAGGGCGTCGACTCGCAATGGGCCATCGACATCAAGGCCGGACGAACGCTATCGGAACCTTTACCTTCGGATGCCTACTTCGAAATGAATCCCGAGCGTCCAAAGGACGTCAAGCTTGGTGACCAACATTCCAATCGCGAACAAATGATCGTAGTCGGCTCTCGCCTGTCGGAATTCGTGCAAGGGCTCGGGGAAGAGTCGGTAAATCTTCTTCCGGTCAAGATTCTGGACCACAAGGGACGCGTGGCCTCACGCGACTTCAATATCGTTCACACGGATCGAGTCATAGATTGCTTAGATCCGAAGGCGTCGAAAGCGGTGTGGAATCCGATTGATCCCTCGCAGATGATGAGTTGGGGGAACCTCCAGTTGAAGGCAGGCAAACACGACTTTCCGAAACTGTTCCGCGTGAAACACATTCCGAGCTTCATATTCCTAAGGGAGGATGTGGCTCAAGTTATTGAGGCGCTGGAGTTGAAAGAGCCGTACCTCAGCCCGCTGGATGAAGTGGGAAAATAACTTCACAGGCGATCGGCGATGCTTACACCAGAGGAAACCATCGACAACCTTCGGCATGCAATTGGTGAACCCCTCAGCATCATTGCCGATCCGAAGGCTGGTCGATTCCTAGGCGCCGCGATTGAAGAATTTGAGGATCTCGCCATCGTGTTGGCCTGCATTCACCTATTCGAGCGGGCGGATACCGAGGGCTACGCCCGGAATCTACAGCTGTGTGGTTTTGCGCGACACCATTTCCTGCGACGCACGGCGGGTGCGGCGGAAATCGACGATGTGTACGCAGCCGCCAGCCGGGCTCAAGGCGATCTGGCGGCATTCATCGCCGGCGACGATGCACTGGTGCGCGAGATCGTTGCCCTTGCGGCGACCGCACCCTTGGCCGGAGAATACGAGGACGACTTTCGCTATCGTAAGATTCTCCATCACCTCATGGTCGCGACGGCGCCGATCGACGAAACCGCGCTCGCCCTCCTGATCGACGATTTCGAGAATGCCCGGGATGGCGCAGAAGCTACGCGATACGCGCTCTGCGTCGCCTTCCGGGATGTCGATGAGCAGGCGTTCTGGTCAGCGTTTCAGGAGCTTCACAACCAAGTCGAAGAGCAACGCGCATCACCTCCACAAACGGACGACCCCTGGCCGGAGTTGTGGAGGCGGTTATGGCTCGAGGGGCTCGTGTGGCTCGCGCTTGTCAGCCGGAGAGGCGGCTGGCCATCGCCCGAGAGCGACTACTCACTCTGTCCATCGTGGGGTTTCCGACGGGAGTCGCCTCCAGCGGGGGAAAATATCTTCTCCGCACTCCCGTTCCAAAAGTCGTGATTTCGGGCTGACTAGCCCTGAAACCGACCGGCCAAGTACGTACTGTCCATCCGGAAGTGTGCCGGACTGTCCGGCGACCCACTCTTCTGCTCGCCTCAAGCAGTGCGCTTGTTGGGAAACTCGGAGCTCCACCTCGAAAGGAACGTCGAACCCGTAACGCACGACCAGCTCCTCGTAAGTGGCGCGTCGGACGGCGTACGGACTCGTTGCGGATCTCAAGCACTCGAACAGGGCAGCAGGCCCGTACGGTTGGCCCATCCGCCAGCGATGCTCCCGGCTGAAACGGTGCCGGTTCTCGGCGAGCCACGTCTGCCAGGCCGTGCGATCGCGAAGCGCCCCCCGCTCCCAGTTCCCGTACGGCTCTCCCAGCCGCGTGGGCAGCGCGCCGTCCTTGTCGTACGCCTCGCGTTCCTCCCCGAAGAGCTCGTCCGGATCGAATGTGTCCGGAACGAATATCGTTGTGTAAAGCCCGGCGCCAGTGACTGTATTGAGCGCAACGCCGGCAGGTGCACCTAGCTTTTCATCTTCGAGCAACTCGAGTAGCGGTGCTACCGCGGCAAGATCGCCGAGCAGCCCGAGAGCGAGCACCGTGTCCTCGTCGGCGGCCGGACCGGTGAGCACGTCGAGCAGCACCCCGACGGACCTCGAGCTGCCGCCGATTCCGAGAACCCGTCGCGCCCAGGTCCGCGCCGGCGCGTCGCGCATCGCCCGCTGGAGCACGCGGTCGTCCCCGATCCGCAGCAACGCGATCGCCGCCGCTTCGCAGACTCGTTCATCGTCGCTGTCGAGCAGCGTCGAGAGGAGAGACACAGATCTCGCGCTTCCGACCCGCCCCAGAGCCCAGGCCAGGTCGGCACTCCCGACGGACGGCTTCGCCGCCAGCCGGCGCGCCAATAGTTCCTCGCCCGGATAGCGCCGGAACCCCGCGACATGTGCGAGCACGTGCGTGAGGTCCGGCTCGTTGCGCTGAAGGCGTCGCAGTAAGTCATCACGCCACGCGGCCGGTGCCTCACTCCGGAGTGCCCTCGACGCCGCGCCAACCGCCTGATCGTCTTCCGGGTCGAGCGCATTCAGGATCGCGAAACCGTCGTCCTTGAGATCGCGGCGACAGAACACACAGAGAGCCGCGTGCATCTCGCCGGCGTCGTCAGGCTGCCGGCACACCTCTAGGGCGAGCTCCCCTCCCAGCACCAGGGCGTCGATGTGCGCCTCGAAGCGCTCTTCCAAATACCGGATATCCGGCCAAAGCACTTCAGGATCGTGGAGATGGGCCAGCCGCTGCTCGTACAGGAATGAGGCCTCTGCGAGATGTTCACGGTAGAGCCCGATGTTGAATTCCCGCCTGGTTGGCATGACTCACTCCGCGCGTTCTCAGTGTTATCGAGACGACGTCATGTGGCCCGCCCGCTGTCGGCGTGTAGGCGCGCCAGAGCAGGATCAATTGCTGCTCATCGGTGTTGACGATCACAGTGTCGAGGTTGGTCTGCAATTCGATATCACGCTTGCCGCGCAGGACGACGAGGCACCGCGGCGGCGGAACACCCGGCAGACGGAACGCCAGGTCGGCGCACTGAGGTCACGTTGAGTGCAACGACCTCCTCGTCGCCGCGCAAGTAACCGGGCGCGATGAGACCAGGTGCCGCGGCGTTGAAGAACCGCCGGTCGAAATCGATCGGGAGCATCGGGTTCCGGTTCTTGTTCCAGTCTTCGTCGTAGGTTCCGGCAAACCGGGCGCGCGGCTGCCAGTCTCGGCGAGGTGAAACCAAAGCCGCACGGCGTCACCACCCTGCCATACTCTTCGATCAACTCCGCCGGGTCTTCGATGTTCGGGCAGCTTGATGTGATCGCCGTCCCTTCGGAGTGGCGTGCCGAACCCAGTCCCGACCGGGTTTCGCGGCTCGAGCACCGGACGCTCTGGTGTCGATCGGATCTCGTCCCGCCCGCCGAAGGCGTTCTCCCAGGTCGAGTGGAACTGCGGACCAACTGGCCGGTCCGCGACCGTCGAGCCGTGCCATTCGCCAGCACCCAGTACCGATCGCCGAAAACTGTGGCGACCTTTTGCACTGGCCCGACTTTGATGCCGACGTCCACCTGACTTACGCCCGCCGCCAGGCGGCTGCGCATGACCGATCAATATGACGTCGGTCGCTGGCTTTCCAGAACGCAATCTCGGGCTCGTACTTGTAGCTGGACACTGGTGCGGGAGTCGCAGGTTCACCAGCAAGATTGACGGGTATCTGATCCTCCGCGAGCCAGACGTCACCGTGCTCATCGAATCCGAAGGTGGCCTTGACCAGTGTAACGACCACCGGCCGGAGTTCTTCGTCGGCGATAAAGACCGGCTCGAAGGCGAAGGGCGTTCGGTTCTCGATTTCGGGATGGGCCAAGGTCGCGTTCAACTCCGGATGTTTCACCCGCTTGGGTCATCCGTCTCGGGTCGGCCGAATCAGATCTTCTTGTTGCAAACGAGACAGGTCTGATTCGATACAGCGACGGCGACGACCGGCCCCTGCAACACCGGAAACGGCGGCGTGTTCTTGTCGTTGTGCAGCATGATGTCGAACGCGCGGCACACGTTCTTGCCCTCGAATTTCACGTCCATCGAGAACAGTCACGAACTCCGCCTTCCCCTTGATCTTGTTGGAGACCACGCCGCCGCCCGCGCTGCCAGCCTCATCCCCGGTGCTCATACTGAAGTTCGAGTCCTTCACGCAGGTCGGGTTCCCGTCGCATTTGACCTTGGTCGTCCCTTTCGCGGTATCCGAGGACTTGGCGATATTCGGATACGGGATCGGAATCGGTCCGGCGGGTGAGGGGGTCTTGCACACGTCCGGGAACGCGATGGTGGTCCCGTTGCTGCTCGCGTGAACCACGGACAGGAAGTTGACGCCGACGGTGACGGGCATGGGGTGGCTCCTCGGGTGTCGTCAGTTGATGGCGACGGTGCCGCCGCGAATCTTGTTGGTCTGGGACGCCCGGCTGGTGACAGTGACCCCGCGTATGACAACCGAGCCATCGCGGCGGAGCACCAGGGAGCTCTTGCCGCAGGTCAGGCGAATCTCGTCTGAGGCCTCCAGGTCCAACCGCTTACGGTCGAGTTCGACCGTCCGCGGCTGGCCGGCCACGGGCAGCTTGGCCTCGACCTCCTGCTCAACGTCCCGTTGCTCCCACAACCGCTGCGCCACGACCCCGAGGATGACTGGCGGGCCCGCCGGAGGCGCGAGCACCAGGACCGTGCGGCCGAGAAGGGCCTCGGAAGCGGCTGCCGCCGACGCGAACCGCAACAGCGTCGACGCTTCTCGCGCTCGCGACTCCCCGGTCAGGACGACCATCGCGACTCCGTCCGGGGAGATGTCCTCGACAACGGCGGTGCCGATCGGGTCCAGCCCGTTCCGGCGCTGGATCAGGTCGAGCATGCGCTCCGGCGTGAGATCGCCCGCCGGAGCCGGGGTCGGCTCGACGAACCGCTCCTCTGTGGATGCCGGGGTCTTCTGTCTGTCGCGCGCCATGCCTGGATGCCCTCGGTGAAGCCTCGCGGATGATAGCATTCCCGCCCCCGCGGCCCCACCTGGCGCCGCCGCCCGTTCTGGATAGAAGATACGTAGCAAACGGGGACGATGCTCGCCAAATACATCCTGGCCGTTCTCGCGGGCGTGTTCCTGATCGCCGGGGCGCTTCGTGGCGTCTCGGGCGATGGCGGCCCTCAAAGCCGCACCTGGCTCCTGGTCGGCGCCATCTTCGCATTGGTCAGCCTATGGTTGTTCACCCGCGGAAGCGCCGGCTGAACCCGGTTCACGTAAGATTCCCACCTGGCGAGACGTATATATAGAGGATAAGGGAGGCCGGCGCAGACGGCAGCCGAAGGACGCGGATGATCACCGAGCACCAGCTCAGCGCATATCTGGGCAAGTCGATCGCCGAGATCTGTCCCAACGGCTTCACCACCGACGCCCACAACCACGCCGCCCATTTCGTCGGCCACGCGCTCGGCTACACCTTCGGGGCCACCTGCCATCTCATCGGTAGCCGGAACGGGCCGGCCGCGACCCTTCGGACTCAGGAGATCTTCAGGGCCTGTCCGAAGGTGGGCGTGTGGTCGCTCCGTCCGTCGACGCTCGCCGCCGGCCTGGTGTTCATCACCAGGGCCTCCAACGTCAATCTCGCCGGCAAGGTGATGGCGAACGTGCCCCGGAAACACATCGGGATATTCGTGGGTGGGCAGGTCTGGCACTATTCCAGCAGCCAGCACAAGGTGGTGAAGCAGACCCCGGCGCGGTTCTCGCTCCACTACGCGGCGCCCGACAATGCGATGTTCTACGGAGCGCTGCCAGGGTCGGGGGGGTAACCGGCTACACCAGCTCCGGTGCTTGCTGGCGGGCAATCTCCAGCAGCCGTTCTTTCAGCGGGTCACGCAGTTGCGCCAGATCGTCCACGTTGACGACTTCCTCGAACGCGTCCATCCCGGTCAGCTCGGCGACTTCGAGGATCACCGAATCGGCGGGACGGGTGGTCGAGATGTCGACGCCGATCCGGGTGATCGGCAGCGGTCCGAACTCCGGCAGGGTCGTGGTCGTGATCGGGAAGTGCAGCGCCTCGAAGACCTGCACCAGCCCCGGGGAGTTCGTGACGACGACGTGCATGAGGAGGTAGCTGAGGACCAGCTGATTCAGCTCGTCGGCGGCGCGGAGCTTGGTCTTGAGGAGCTCCGGCAGCCGGGTCGGCGCGTGGCCTGCGTAGGTCAGCGTCCACGTCAGCGGCGAGCGCACCATGATCGTGCGCGACTCGGATCCCGATTGAATGGCATGCGGCGTATCGACCGCGGTGATCTCGAGGCCGGTGCCGGAGAGCCGGAGCGGAAGCGTCAGCTCGCGAGGCAGGTTGAACGGCTTGGTCGCGGCGACCTTCTCGTAGAGCGTCTGGAGATCCTTGAGCGCCTTGTCCGATCGCCGGGTCGACTCCTTGGACCCGTCCTCGATGTAGTCGCCGAGCACCATCTTCGGGCGCAGCAGCGGCGCGAGCGTGGCCAGGTACTCGGTCATCTGGGCGCGAACACTGTCGGCGATTGCGCGCGTGAGCTTTCTGAGTATCAGCAGCGACTGCGTGCCCTCGCGTCCGTTCATAGGATTCGACTCCGTTTCCGGCCTCCAGCCCCCAGCCTGACCGCAAAAGCCGGTCCAGGACGGCTCAGATTAGCCACCGATCCGGGGCTTGTCAACGCGGGGAAGGGCGCAGGAGCCCGAAAATCGCCACTTTCTGGCAATTCCCCTCTTTGCGGTGTGCCGAAGTGGGCAGATCGGGGCGGCCGCGTTATCATGACGCGCTCGCGTCTGCCGACATGACGGTCGTCGGGTACAAGCCGCTGAGGACAGTCGACTTGGGCCGGCCGGCGGAACCGAGAGCGCGGCGGCGCAGCGGAGGCATCGACGAAGCCCATGGGTAATCCATCCGGTTCGCGCGGGGAAGCGGCCTACGCCCGGGCGATGGCGGCGTTCCAGGAGGGGTCGCTCGACGCCGCCAAGCGTCTGGTCAGCGAAGCCCTGGCCGACGATCCCCACCATCCCGGCGCGCGCGCCCTGCGGACGCGAATCGACGCGCGGCTTTCGTCAGGCTATCCCGGCCCGGGCCGCCCGTCGGCGGGGCGCGGCGGCGCGCCCGAGGCGACGTCCGTCGATCCGACGATCCTCATCGACCGCGCGACGCAGCGGGCCCCGGATTACGTCGAGCCGACCGTCCTGATCCAGCGGGATGACCTGCCGGGATATGGCTCGCCCCGGCATGACGTGCCGCGGCACGATCCCCCGCGACACGATCCGCCGCGCCGGCGCGAGGAGCGCGAGAGCGATCCGTTTCCGCCGCCGTCCAGCCGGTCGGCGCGTTCCGCTCCCGCTCCCGAACCGACGATATTGATTGCGCCGAAGAAAAAGAACCCGCCGGCTTCGTCGAGCTCGCGGGCGCCGTCCCCATCGGGCCTGCAGCTGCTGTGGCTGCGACTGACGGGCGGTGGCGGGGCCTCACCGGCGTCGCAGCGGTCGTCCGCGGGAAAGGGAGGGAGCAGCGGCCGGCAGGCCGGTACGGGCTTGTCGCCGGCGGCGCGTGGTGCGCTCCTGGCCGTGGGCGGGCTCGTCGTGGCGGCGGTGTTCGTCTTCGGCATCGTCGCGCTCGTCCGCTCAGTCTGGACCCCCGGCAATGTGCTGACCCTCACCAAGCCGGTCGGCGGCACCCTGGTGGGCGCCGGTCTGTCCTGCGGCAGTCGCGGGTCGGAGTGTTCCACCACGAAAGCCTCCACCGAAACCGTGGAGCTTCAAGCCGTCGCCGACTCGGGCTATGTGTTCAGCGGTTTCACTGGCGACTGCGCGCCATCGGGCCGGGTGTCGATGAGCCAGGCGCGATCCTGCGGCGCGACCTTCGGCCAGGTCACCGACGGCGGTGCCAGTGCAGGAGTCGCGTGGCCCTTGACCATCACCAAGCCGACCGGCGGGACGGTCGTGGCGGCCGGCGGGATCATCTGCGGCACGCTCGGGTCGACGTGCGAGATCAAGCTGCCCGACGGTGCGCCGGTCACGCTGACCTTCGAGGCGGATGCGAACTTCCAGTTCCTCAACTTCACCGGCGACTGCGCGGCGAGCGGCGAAACGATCATGAGTGCCGCGCGGACGTGCGGCGCGACGTTCACCCCGACCGAAAAGCAGGTGGTGAGCGTGGCCCGTCCGTCCGCTGACCCACCGAGGTCCGGAACCCGGCCTGCCGCTCCGCCCCCCGGGGGTGCCACGACGAAGCCGGCGCCGGTGGCGCCGAATCCGGTGGCGACGGGACAGGCCCCGCCGGCGGTCACGACGATCCCCCCCTCGGCCCCCACCCCTACGGCGCCGGCGGTGACCGTCGCCGCCGACAAGCCGCCGCCCCCGGAGTCCGAGGAAGATCACGCGAAGAAGGAGATCGCGCAGCTGGTGAAAAACTACTGCGCCGAGCTGGAGACGCTGCAGGCGGCACGCGTCCACAAGATCTTCCCGACGGTCGATCAGAGGACGCTTCGCGACCAGTTCAGCCAGTACAAGTCGTTGAAATGCACGCTGGCTGGCCCGCCGGAGTACGACCGCATCGACGTGAAGGGGGCCGGCGGGGCGCAGCTCAAGGTCGGAATGAAGCAGACCATCGCGACAAAATCGGGGGGCGCACCGCAGACCGTCGAGACCATCGTCACGATGATCGTGTCGCGGATCGACAATCGCTCGGCGTGGACCATCGATCGCGTCAAGCACGAGTCCAAACCGAAGTAGGGACTGAGCGACATCCGACACCATGGCGGCCAGACGACTCATCGGACAACTCGGACGCTCGGCTCATCTGGGCCTGGCGCTGCTGCGTACGACCGTCGTCCGTCCGCCGGCTCCGCTCAAGCTCAATCTGTGCGTGACCTACTGGTGCCAGTACAAGTGCAAGACGTGCAACATCTGGCGGCGCAAGCCGACCGACGAACTGACGACCGGGGAACTGCGCGCGCTGGTGCGTGAGAATCCACACGTCAACTGGGTAGACCTCACCGGCGGCGAGATCTTCCTGCGGCCGGACATCGACGAGGTCTTCGAGGCGATCCTGACCGGGTGGTCGCGTCTGGCACTCCTGCACTTTCCCACCAATGGCTTCCAGACCGATCGCATCGTCGCCAGCGTGGAGCGGATCGCGCGGCATCGGGCCGCCGCGCAGACGGTCGTCACCGTCAGCCTGGACGGCGACGAGGCCCTGAACGACGAGATCCGCGGCATCAAAGGTGGATTCCGGCGTCAGATTGCGACCTTCAAAGCGCTCCGTCGCATCCCCGGCATCGTGACTGCGCTCGGCATGACGCTGTCGACCTACAACCTGGAGAAGTTCGGCGAGACGTTTGCGGCGTGCGCGCGGGAGTGTCCGGGCCTCACGGTTGGGGATCTCCATCTCAACGTGGCGCAGAAGTCGGGGCACTATTACGCCAACGCCGAGATGGATGCGGTGGCCCCGGATCCGGCGGCCGCGCGGGCCGAGATTGCGAAGTACCGGGCGCTGCGGGGGATGCCGCGCACGCCGAGCCAATTCCTCGAACATGCCTATCTGAGGAACCTCGACACGTTCCTGGCGACCGGGCGGACCCCGATGCCCTGCCATGCGTTGCGCGCCAGCTGCTTCATCGATCCGTGGGGCGTGGTCTATCCCTGCATCGCGTATTCGAAGCCGCTCGGCCGCCTGCGCGAGACCGGGATGCGTCTCGAGCCGATCTGGGTCGCCGCCGAGACCGCGCAGCTGCAAGGCGAAATCTGGCAAGGAAACTGCCCGAACTGCTGGACCGCCTGCGAGGCGTACCAGAGCATTCTCGGAAACACGCTGGCGATCCGCCGGAGGCCGGCGACAGTCGGGCCGATCGCCGGTCCGGAACAACCAGCCGCGGTGGGGCCCGTCCGATGAACGTGACTTGTTTTGCCGACGCGGTGACCCGCTCGCGCCTCGACCGCGCGATCACCCACCACGTGGCTGCCGACGTGTCGGTCGTGATCGCGGCGAAGCAGGAAGCGCCGAGCATCGGCGCCATCATCGATCGCACCCGCCGCTTCGCGACTGAGATCGTCGTGGTGGTGGGGCGATCCACCGACGGCACCGGCACGATTGCCGAGCAGAGCGGCGCCACCACGTTGAACGATGGAGGCCGCGGCAAAGGGGAGGCGATCCGACGGGCGATTCCCCACATCCGGACGCCGGTGACGGTGTTCCTGGACGCGGACGGCTCGCACGATCCGGAGGATATTCCGCTGCTGGTCGAGCCGATCCTCGCGGATCGCGCCGACCACGTCGCCGCCTCCCGTCTGCGGGGGGGATCGAGCGAGCTCCACGGCGGGTTCGACGAGTTCCTGCGGCTGGCCGGCAGCTCGTTCATCACCGCCTGCATCAATCGGCGGTTCGGATGCCAGCTGAGCGACAGCCAGAACGGGTTTCGCGCGGTGCGGACGTCCGTGCTGCGGCGGCTCGACCTGCGCGAGAACACCACGACCATCGAGCAGGAGATGACGATCAAGACGCTCAGGCAGGGGTGGCGCATGGCGGAAGTCCCGAGCCACGAGCACCGACGCGCGCACGGCACGTCCCACATCCGCGTGTGGCGCGACGCACCCCGCTACGGGTACTCGCTCGTGCGGTATCTCTTCTTCTGACCGCCGCATCCTCGGACGGTTCGAACAGACGGTGAACATTCTCGGCATCTGGGATGGACACGATTCGGGTGCCGCGCTGCTGCAGGACGGCCGGCTCCGCTTCGCCGTCAACGAGGAGCGTCTGAGCCGCCGGAAGCTCGAAGTCTGCTTCCCCGCGCAATCGATCGCCGCCTGCCTGGCGCAGACCAACGTGCGGGCCGAACAGATTCAGCTGGTGGCCGCGTCGACCTCCGACCCCGCGAAGACGCTGGGGCGGCTCTGGCCGGGCAGCAAGGAGCGCTACTACGCGGTGCGCCGCCGCAAGGCGTTTCCGGGTCCCATTGCAGGGCTCACGCGGAGCCTCAAATACCGGGTCACCGAGTGGGCACCAGGATCGGCGTCGCGCGCGCTCAGCACGCGCGCGCTGAAAGGAGAGCTGGCGCGACACGCGCTCGGGCATGCCGATCTCCGGCTGGTCGATCATCACGAGGCACATGCCGCCGGGGCGGCGTGGGCGTCGGGGTTCGCGTCGTGCGCGGTCGTCACCATCGACGGTCTCGGCGACGGTCTGTCGGCCACCATCTCCAGGTTCGTCGATGGCCGGCTGGAGCGCGTACGGTCGTCGCCGGCGCGCGGCTCGCTTGGCGTCTTCTTCGAGCACGTCACCAACCTCCTGAACATGCGCGAGCTCGAAGACGAGGGCAAGGTCATGGCGCTGGCGGACTACGCGGCCCCGATCGCGGATGCCGACAATCCGCTGCTCCCGTGGGTGCGCGTGCGCGACGGCGTGATCGAGACCGAGTGGCCGGGGCATTCGCTGCGGGCGGCGCTGGCACGGGTGCACTGGCGCTTCCCCAATGAGCAGTTCGCCTACCTCGCGCAGCGGGCGGTCGAGCATGCCGCGATGGCGCTCGCGCGCGACGCGGTGCGGCTGACCGGTCTCCCACGGCTCGCGCTGGCCGGCGGTGTGGTGTCGAACGTCAAGGCCACGCGGCGCGTTCGGCTGATGCCTGAAGTCGAAGCCGTATACGTCTTTCCACACATGGGCGATGGCGGGCTCGCACTTGGCGCAGCCGTGCTCGCCGCGGCCGGTGCGGGCGAGGAGGTTCGGCTGGACCTCGATCGTCTCGATCTCGGTCCACGGTTCGAGCTGCCGGACATCGAGGCCAGCGTGCGGGCAGCCGGCCTGCGCGCCGAGCCGGTCGCGGATCTGCCAGAACGCGTGACGTCGATGCTGGCGGACGATCGGATCGTCATGTGGTTCCAGGGCGCGATGGAGTACGGACCCCGGGCGCTCGGACACCGGAGCGTGCTGGCGCGGCCCGATCGGATCGACATTCGGGATCGCCTCAATCTCGCCCTCAAACGGCGCGTGTGGTATCAGCCGTTCTGCCCGAGCATGCTCGAGAGCGAGGCGCGGCGCCTGCTCTCGGACTGGGATGACGGACGCAACCGGTCGATGACGATGGCGTATCAGGTGGCCGAGGGCCACCGCTGCCGGATGGCCGGAGTGACGAGCGTGGATGGAACCTGCCGCCCTCAGATCGTCGGCGACGACGACAGCGGCGATTTCGCGGGGGTGCTTCGGGCGGCGCGTCAACGATGGGGTGCCGGCGTCGTGCTCAACACCAGCTTCAACATTCACGGCGAGCCGCTGGTGTGCTCGCCGTCCGAGGCGGTGGACGTCTTTCTCAGGTCAGGGGCGGACGCGCTCGCGATCGGTCCCTTCCTGGTCAACCGGCCGGCATGATCGCACTCGATACAGATCGACCGCCGGCGCGCCGCGCCTGGGTGGCAGTTGCGCTCGCCTGGGGCATCGCCGCTGCGATCCTGGCAGCGTGGCTGCTCGGCACGTCGACCGGGACGCTCCGGGAGCACCTGAAGCTCGGTCAGTTCTGGTCGCTCGAGCTGTGTGTGCTTCTCGGTCTGGCCTTCGGCATCGCCATCTTCAAAGACATCAGTCGCGATTTCGAGCGGGCCGATGCGGTGCGGATGGCGCTGCTGGCCCTCGTGGCCGCGGGGCTCACGCTGTTCGTAGCGCCGCGGACCAATCGCATCTTTTACGACGAGCAGATTTATCAGAGCATCGGCCAGAACCTGACGGACCTGCGCCTGGCGCAAATCTGCAACGACGGCAGCGTGGAATACGGCCGGCTGCAGTGTCTGAGCGGTGAATACAACAAGCAGCCCTACGGGTATCCGCATCTCCTGAGCCTGGCCTATCGGCTGTTTGGCGTGGGGACGGCCGTGGCGTTCGCTGTGAACGCCGCCGCGATGGCCGCGACGGCGTGTGCGGTGTACATGCTGGTCTGGCTGCTGGTCAGGGATCGTGATGCCGCACTGTTCGCTGGCCTGGTGCTGGCGCTCACGCCGCATCAGATCATCTGGTCGGCCACTGCCGCGGTCGAGCCGACGGCGTCGCTCGCGGCGGTCGTCGCGTTGCTGTGCGCAGCGCACTACCAACGCTCGGGAGGGACGGCAGCGCTTGGGGCAGCCGCCGTCTCCGCTGCCTACGCGATCCAGTTTCGGCCGGAATCGCTGTTGGTGCTGCCGGTCGCCGGCCTGCTCGCGTGGCCGCGCCTTCGCGACGAAATCAGGCATCCGCGCACGTGGTGGGTCGGGTTCCTGTTCCTGGGGCTGGTCGCCGTCCCGGTTGCGCACCTCTTCGCGGTCAGGAACCTGGAATGGGGCGCGAGCGCGGCGAGGTTCTCCCTCGCCTACGTCCCCGGGAACCTGAGGGTGAACGGCTGGTTCTACCTGTTCGACGCGCGGTTCCCGGCAGCCTTCACGCTCCTGGCGTTGATCGGATTGACGTGGTGGGAGCCGTCGCCCGCCGCGGCCGCGAATCGGCCCTTGCCGTTCCGCCGGGAGCGGTTGGCCATGGCGATCTATTTCGCGCTGTTCTTCGGGATCGGACTCGTGTTCTACGCCGGCAGCTACAACTACGGCGCCGATGTCCGCTATTCGCTCATGACCTACCCACCGATCGCGGTCCTGGCCGGTCTCGGCGCGGCGCGGCTGGTTCGAGCGTCCGGCCCGTCCAGCCTGCCGGCCCGGCTGATGGTGACCGCCCTCGCGTTTCAGTTTCTCTGGTACGCGCCACTCGTTCGAGCGACGACCGAGGAAGCGTGGGCGGCCCGGGCTGACGTCAGATTCGCGCGGCAGCTCGCGACCGAGCTGCCGGTCGAACTCGTACGTGCTCACCCACAACCCCGGCATGTTCCAGCTCTGGGGCGTCAACGCCGGTCAGCTGCCGTTGATAGTTGAAAGTCCCGCTTACGTTCGGTTCCTCACCGGCCGATATACGGGCGGGGTTTTCATCCACTGGAACTTCTGGTGCAACGTCCAGGATCCCGTCCACCCGGAATTCTGCCGGCGAGCGCTCGCGCTCGGGACCGTCGAGCTGGTTCGAGAGGATCGGGAGCGCGATCAGCGTTTCGCGCTCTACCGCCTCATGGTGCCTCCGTCGTGACCGGGCGCCGGAACGGGCTGAGGTGCCGCGGCCAGCAACGGCAGAAGACCACGCAAGTACTTGACTTGTATGACTTGCCATTCAATAATCCGCGCCGACGCGCCCGTTCTTGCCGCGCCACCAGAGTCGCATCCCTTTCGGAATTCCGACATGCACTTCAGCCTTAGACAGGCCTCCGCCGGGTATGACCATCAGGCGTTCGTTGCCTGTGGCGGTCATGCTGCTGACGCTCGCCTGCGCTTCCCCGGTGTGGGCGCAGAAAGTAACAACCGTTGAAGGGCTGACGATGGAGCAGACGCTCGTCCAGCTCGCCAACCCGCTCGGTGCCAGGCAAATCGGCCAGTCAATCGGACTCACGACTGCGCTCGAAGTTGCGACCTCGCCGTTCGGCACCTCATCCGGCGGGTTCGTATTCAAGCTCGACCCTGCGACCGGCCTCCTGGCTCGCGTCACCAACACGTTCGGTCCGTCGTTCACCGAACGCGCGATGACCGCCGGCGAAGGGCAGGTCAGCATTGGCGCGACGTTCAGCTCGACGAACTACGACAAGCTGAGCAAGTTCGCCCTGAACAATCTGCCGCTCGGGACGTTCGTCGGAACGACGGCGGCGAATACGCGCACCGGCACCGGCGATTTTCACCTGAGCTCGAAAACGCTGGCCATCTCCGCGACTGTGGGGCTGACGCCCAAGGTCGACGTCGCGGTGATCGTGCCGTTGATCACGATGAAGCTGGAAGCCACCACCTCGCAGGTCCTCGCCAACGGCGTCGTCGCGCGCTTCGCCGAGACGAATGGCGTGTATTCAGGGATCGGCGACATCGCCGCGGTCGCGAAGTTCAAGGTGGCCAAGCTCCCCGGTCCCGAGATTCCCGATCCGGGTGGGCTGGCGCTGATGCTCACGATGCGGCTGCCCACCGGCGATCGCGAAAACCTGCGCGGCCTCGGCGTCACCCGCACGCTCGCCTCGGCGGTCTTCTCCGCGGGAAAAGGCCGTTTCAAGCCGCACGTGACCGGCGGCTTCGAATTCTGGAGCAAGAGCGTCGACATCCCGACCGGCACCGCCACCGGCGGGCTGATCAAGGTCCGCCATCAGGTACAGCTTGCCGCCGGCTTCGAGATCGAGGCCGCACCGAAAGTCACCCTGCTCCTCGACTTCATCGGGCAGAAGATCCGGAATGGCGGCGAGGTGGGCATCGTCTCCGATCCCGTTCCGGGGAACGCCGGTGGAATCAGCGCAGTCCAATCGCTGGTCGTGCTGCCCGAGGGAATTCTCAAGGGCCTGCTGGTTCCCGGCATCAAGGTCAATCTCAAGGGCAAGCTGCTGCTCTCGCTCAACGCGATCGTCACGATGAAAAACAATGGTCTGCACTCCAAGGTGACGCCCGTCGTCGGGCTCAACCTGACGATGTAGTTATGCGAAAGTTCCTGCTCGCCTCATTGCTAGTGGCCGTCGCCGGCTGTCAGAACAAGACGCCGTCGGGTCCGGGTGTCGTGAAGATCACGGAAACCACGACCACGACGTCCACCATCCCGGTCACGACGACTACCGTCGCGATCCCAACGAAGGCGGACTTCAATTTCTCGCCGGTCACCCCCGAGGAGCTGCAGGTCGTGAACTTCAACGGCTCCCTCTCCACACCGGGGTCGGACCGGACCATCGTCAGCTACAGCTGGGATTTCGGCGACGGCGACGACCCGAAGACCGGCGTGAGAGTCACGCACGATTACGTGAAGACCGGCGTCTACCTCGTCACGCTGACCGTCACCGACGACCAGGGCAAGACCACGCCGGAATCGAAGCCGATCACCATCAGGCCGAAGGTTCCATAGGCCCGCGGGTCCAGGCCCGCTCGAGCGACCATCTTGCGCGACCAGCCTTCCGACCAGCCGGCCCTTGCCGTCCGGCTGCCGGACGGCAGTGTCCTCCGCTTCCACCGCTCCTTCTACATCGGCCGCGATCTCGAGTGCGAGGTCCAGATCCAGGACGGGCACGCCAGCCGGAGGCACGCACAGGTGTCGTTCGCGCGCGGTCAATGGACCATCCGCGATCTCCAGAGCAGCAACGGCCTCTTCATCGAAGGCGAGCGGGTCGAGAGCGCGCCGATCGGGGACGGGATCAGCGTGCGGCTCGGAGAGGACGGCCCGGTTCTCGAGTTGGGGCCGGAGAGCCGCTTCATCGGTGCCGGGCCCGAGCGAGACGAGGAACCGTCCGACGAAGACAGCATCGACGGCGTCACGGAACGCTACTTCGGTGAAGGCAGCGACGAGGAGGTCGGCGGACGGACGCTGATGATCCGCAAGGCCTTCAGGCAGGTGCAGCAGAAGCAGCGGCGCCAGCACCGGTGGATCATCGCCATCGTGGCGGTGCTGGGGCTCGGGGCCGCCGGCTATGCCTACATCGCTCACGTGGAGCTCGGCAAACAGCGGGAGCTTGCCACGCAGTTCTTCTACGAGATGAAGGCGCTGGACGTCATCATCGCCGGCGTCCAGCAGGATGTGGCTGCGTCGGGCAGCCCCGTCAAAGGGGGCAACATCAATGCCTACATGGATCGGCGCCGGCAACTGGAGCAGCTGTACGAACAGGTGGCCGAACGAGCCTATGGCCGGCGCATTTCGGAGAAGGAGCGGCTGATCCTGCGCGTCACCCGTCTCCTCGGGGAGTGCGAGGTGGCTGCCCCCGCCGACTATCTCCGCGAGGTGAACCGCTACATCGATCGCTGGCGATCGACCAAGCGCTACGAGCAGGCGCTGAAGCGCGCGGAGGAGGGAGGCTACGCGAAGAAGATCGCGGCCGCTTTCATGGCCCGACAACTGCCGCCGCAGTATTTCTATCTGGCGATGCAGGAGAGCGACTTCATACCGAACCGCAGCGGGCCTCCGACCCGGTGGGGCTACGCCAAAGGGATGTGGCAGTTCATCCCTGAGACCGGCAAGAGATATGGTCTCCAGTTCGGACCGCTCTTCCGCGAGCCGCGGCCCGACCCTGAAGATGAACGCCTCAATTGGGAACGGGCCACAACCGCGGCGGCCAGCTACATCAAGGACATCTACGCGACCGACGCCCAGGCGTCAGGTCTGCTGGTGATGGCGTCCTACAACTGGGGAGAGCGGCGGGTGATCGATCGGCTGAAGAAGATGCCGGCGAACCCCCGGGAACGGAATTTCTGGATGCTGCTCGCCCGGTACCCTGAAGACGTGCCGCCGGAAACCTACAACTACGTGTTCAGCATCGTCTCGGCGGCAGTGATCGGCGAGAATCCGCGGCTGTTCGGGTTTCCCTTCGACAATCCGCTGGCGTTCGCCACCAGTCCGCAGTAGTTAGGAAACAGGAGACAGAATTACTTCTTACTTCGCGCCGGCCAGCCGCGCTTCGGCGAGCTCCTTGATCGGCGGACCGTCTTCGGTCAGCAGGGCCGCGCTCGCGGCCGCTTTCTTCCACGCTTGCGCCGCGTCGGTGAATCGACCGAGCTTCTCGTAGCAGGTGCCGAGGTGATACTGCACGGTCCCCTGCGCCACGCCCGGACCATCCGGCAGCGCTGTCCGCTCGAGCTCGATCCGCGCATCGTCCCAGTTGCCGAGCCGCATCAGCGCGATGCCGATGTTCAGGCGGAGCACCGCTTCAGCCGGGGTATTCGCGCCGAACGCCAGCTTGTGCCGGAGATGGACGAGGAGTGGGTTGAAGAGCAGCGACTGGTCTCCGAGATTGATGGCGCGCGGCTGCTCCAGCAGCGTCAGGTCGACCTTCTTCGCGGTCGCCTGGTGCATGACTTCGAGCGACACCGGACCCTTGGCGCCAACCGTCTGGAGCACACCGTTGAGCGCCGCGACGCCGTCCACCTTCTTGCCGTTCACGGCGACGATTCGATCGCCAGGCAGCAGGCCGGCGGCCTGAACCCCCGCGCTGACGTCCGCGGCGATGACGTTGATGCCGGCAGGCCCGCTGACGTCGACGGCGAGCAGGCCGAGCGAGGGGCGGAACGGCGCGAAGCCGACGTCGAGGGTCTGGATGGTGCGCCTCAAGGAGTCGGCATCGTCGAGTCGAACGGCGATGGTGTCAGGCGTGCTGCTGCCGGCCGCCAGCAGCGAAACGACCACTTCCGACTGCGCGGTCGAGCCCGGCGCGATCGTGATCGATGCCACGCCCTGGGATTCGAACGCCCGCGCCAGGTCGGTCGACATCTGCACCCGCACTCCCGGCGTCAGCTTCTGTGCGCCGGCGAGCGGGTCGCCCTGGCGATCGAAGGCCAGCCAGTCGGCCGGGAGATCGCGGCGCCGCAGCGCCTCGCGTGACGCGTCGAGCGGCGGAGCATAGAGTGTGAAGCCGCGGACTTCACGCAGCCTCGCCTCGACGTCCGCCCGCAGATCGCTCGCGCCGCGCAGGCCTTCCACCCCGCCGGAGCTCGAGACGAACGCAAAGGCCGGGTAGAGCTCGCCGGCGATGGCTTCGCGATCGCCCGGCTTCAGATCCACATGACGAAGATAGCGTCCGTGCGGCGAGCGCAATTCCACGGTGTGCTTGCCTTCGCAGACGTCCGGCACGGTGAGCGGCGCCGGGCCGCGCGGGACGCTGTCGACGAACACCACGACGCCCGGTGTCGCGGTGTCGGCGGTGACGGTGGCAATCGCGCGGGCCAGCTTGATCGTCGGGAGCGCGCGATCGTCGAATTTGTCGACGTCGACAGTCTGCGTGACGCTCGAGAAGCACGGTCTGGAGAATTCGAACCGGTGCGCGCGGATGTCGAGATCGGCGATCAGCTTCGCGGCCGACGCGGTGCCGCTGAGCTCACTGCTCTCGGTCACCCCGCGCGACACACCGTCGACGAACACTTCGACACCTACCGGATCGGTGATGACGGTGACAGTCGCGGAGTTGCGCGCGAGCGGGAGACTGAGCTCCATGCTGGTGCCGGGCTCGACTTCGAACGGCCGATCGACCACCGGTGTGTAGCCCGGACGCCGCGCCGACAGCACATGCCTGCCGGCCTTGAATGCGATCGGCTGGGTCAGGTCTTTCACCGGCTGGCCATCGATCTCGACCTGGGCGTTCTCCGGCGTGATCACGATCAACCGATCCCCGATGATGGTCTGCCGTACTTCGGAGTACAGCGTCCGCAGCGATTCGGACACGCCGTCGGGAAGCTGGAATCCCGGGTGGAGCTGCAGCAGCGTGAGCAGGTCGAGCTTCGCGGCCGCCGGGTCGCCGACGCCGAGGTGCGAGCGAGAACGGTATTGGTAGGCCTTCAGCAGCAGCTCGCGCGATCGGCTGTCGCCGCGGTTCGACTCCAGCGACGCGATCGCCTTGTCGAAGAAGCCGATCGCGTCGGGCAGCGCCGCGGCGTCGTATCGCTCCATCGCGGAATTGAGCTGATCCTCGGGCGTCTGGGCGTTGACGACGGATGGGACGACGAGGAAGAGCGCGGCCAGCAGCCACGCAGCGCGGAATCGACGATCGGGGCGGCAGGAGGTCTCACACATGGCTCACTCGCACCATCACTGGTAGATCAGGATCCGCTTCGCGCCGTCGTCGTGGATGTACAGCCGTCCCGCGTCGTCGACCGCCATCGCGGTAGCGCGCCGGAAGGCGCCTGGCGCTTTCTCCGCGAGGGTGAAAGTCGTCACCAGCGTTCCCTTGCGATTGAAGACGAACACCGATGACTGTCCGCGGTCGAGCACGAGCAGGTGCCCGAAGGCATCGAATGCCAGATCGACCGGGCGCTTCAGCTCGTAGCTCGCGGTCTTCTTGGCCAGGGAGCGGATAGTCTTGCCGTCGCGATCGAGCACGACCACCGCACCTTCGCGATCGAGTGCGGCGATCTCGTCGAGCGAGTTGACCACCACCCTCGACGCGCGAACCGCGGCGAGCGCACCGAGCGGGCTCGCATCGCGCGAGAACTTCAACACGCCGGACGGATCCGCGACGATGTATTCACCGGTCGACCAGGTGGCGCCGGCGGCGATGTCTTCCAGAATTCGAGGCGTGCCATCGGGCTTCGGCACCTTGAGTGCGAGGGCGGTGCCTTCGCGGTTCAACGCGCCCTTCTGGATGGAGACCACGCTGCCACCCAGGTCGAGGAACAGCCCGGTCGGCGCGTTGGAGGCCGGAGCCGTCCGCAGCCCACCCTGGCCGTCGTAGCCGAGCAGGCGGTTGCCGGCGACGACGAAGACGTTGCCCGCCGCGTCGACCCGCAATCCCTCGACATCTTCCAGTTTGGCCTGACCGCGGGGAATCAACCGCTCCGAGAATTCGTAGGCTGATTGCTGCGCCGCCGGCCGCACGTACAAGCGGTAGAGCTGATCGTTGAGGTGGAGCGCGGTCTCCGCCTCCGGGGTTCCGGCGAACCGCAGCCTAACCCGCTGGAGGGTATCCATTGCCGCGAGATGCTGGCCTTCCGCGACCTGAGAGATGGCGGCCGACACCAGCGAGCGCGCCGCCCACGGCGAGGTCGGGTAGTCGGAGACGACGGCCCTGAGGCGCTCGATCGCGGCTTTCGACGCGCCGGTGATGCGCAGCGTCTCGCCGGCGTAGTACCCCGCCATCGGCACGGCGGCACTCTTCGGATAAATGGCGGCCACCGATCCGAAGTTGCTGAGCGCGGTGGTCATCTGCTGCGGCTGGCGGCTCTGCACCAGCAGAATCCGGCCCTTCATCACCCAGCCCATCGCCGCCGCGCTGGCGAACTGCCGATACGTCGACGTCAGAATTTCCGCGGCGGCTCCTGCCGCTGCGAGATCGCGGGCGATGTCGAACTGGTAGTTGGCGAGCTCGAGCAGCGCGTCGGCGGCCACGGCGGTGCCGGGATTCTGGGCGACCACCTGCTCGAGCGCTTTCACGCCGTCCGCATACCGCTTGTCGCGGAGATGGCCGCGCGCATTCTCGAGCATGCGCGCCGGCAGATCCTGCCTTGCCGCGCCCGCCGGCCGGCCGCCGGCCAACGCGAGACAGCAGACGCACAGCCAGGTCACAACCGCGCGGTGGTGCAGCATCATCGGAGCCTCAATGGCGTGTTCGCGCCGAATCTGGTCGAGACGTTCTGTTGTGGCGGGACGTTGACGGTCTGATCGTCAGTGTCGCCACGAGCGCACTTGAGCTTCACGCGATGCGAGCCGCTCGCGACCTCCCGGTTGGCGACGGGAAGGGCGCCGGAGTCGACGAGCCGATCGTCGATGTAGACCTTGCAGTCCTCGAGCACGCCGGAGGCGTAGACGGTGATGCTCCCGAGCGGCGGCACCACAGCCTCGACTCTCCCGCCCGCGGCCCGGTCGACCCGTACCGCCTGATCCAGGAAGTACCGATTCGAACGCAGTTGAACGGTTTGAAGCCCGGATACTACTACGTCGTGGCGGGTCGCAGAGGGCGAAAGCACCTTCTGCCGCCCCAGTACCTCGAACTCGTACGCGCCGGTGGCCAGGAGGCTGACGCGCGCCACTTCGACGGCAGTGAGCGGCACGTCGACGCTGCCGTTCCGCAGGGTGTCGGGGGTGACGACGGTGTCCTCTGTCCTGAATCCAGGAAGCGCGAACTGGATTCTGGCCGGCGGCCGCGCCGGGTCGATCTGCAGCTGCATCGGGGTGGTGCGGCCGGTGTCGCGTCCGTCCAGCAGGACCCGGGCGCCCGCCGGCCGTGAGGTGAGCTGGAGAGTCGCGATCGCGGGAGGTGCCGGGACCGCCGGGGCGGGCGCTTCGGGCTGGTCACCGGCCGCGGCAGGCGGCGGCGGGCTCTCCGGCTTCACGATTGGGGGCGGCGCGACTGAGGCGGAGCCAGGCGTCCGGAACGCGAACCATCCGAGCAGGGCCGAGACCAGCACGACCGCGGCCGCTGCGGCGATCACTATTGGCGATCGAAAGTCGAGACCCAGCGGCCCGCTGACCATCCGGTTGCTCGAGGCGGCGCGGCCACTCGAGGCGGCGGGGCCACTCGAGGCGGCGGGCCACTGGAGGCGACGCGGCCAGCGGCTGACGCCGCGACGGTCGCATCCGTCGCCCGTTGAAGGACGGTCCGGTCGATCATCATCGTCGCGGATTCGGGAGGACCTGGCAGGTTCGCCTTGACCGACTTGAGATCGCGGCCGAAGTCGGCCGCCCGCGCATATCTCGCCGCCGGCGATTTCTCCAGCGCGCGCGCGATCGCCGTCTTCAGCGCCGGCGGCAGCTCAGCGTCGGCGAGCGGGCTCGGCGGATCGTTGACGATCTTCAGCATCACGCCAGTGGGCGAATCCGCCTCGAACGGCCGCCGCCCGCTGAGCAGCTCGTACAGCACCACGCCGGCCGAGAAGACATCCGTCCGCGCGTCGACCGGCGTGCCGGCGATCTGTTCCGGCGACATGTAGCCCGGGGTTCCGAGCACGTCGATGACGGTGGCATTCGAGGACGCGCCCGCCGCGATGCCGAAGTCGAGCAGCTTGACGGTGCCGTCCAGGCAAATCCAGACGTTGCCCGGCTTCACGTCCCGATGTACGACCCCCTGCTTGTGCGCACCCTCCAGGCCGGCACACAGCTGGATCGCGATGTCGAGCTTCTCGCGCAACGGCATGGCGCTGTCGCGCCGCAGCCGGGTCGCCAGACTCCAGCCGCGCAGGAACTCCATCACGATGAACGGCGTCCCATCCTGCTCGCCGAACTCGAACATCGTGACGATGTTGACGTGCTGGAGGCGGGCCGCCGCTCTGGCTTCACGGAAGAAGCGCGCCTGGGCCCCCTCGTCGCCAAGGAAGCCGGCGCCCATCACCTTGACCGCGACCTCACGGCCGAGGAGAGTGTCGCGGCTGCGGTAGAGCGCACCGAGACTGCCCTGCCCGATCAGCTCGAGCAGCTCGTAGCGTCCGAGCCTGATCGGGTCGCTCATGTCGCTACGGAGCGGCCGCCGTCACGCTGAGCGCGATCCGGTGACACGTTTCCTTGTACTTGTCGAACGTCGGCTGCGTCGTGGTGCAGATGGCGCGAAACCAGTCGGTGCCGCGCGGCAAGGTGTAAAGCCGCACGTGCTCGGTGCCCTGCGCGCCCGGCTGGGTGAAATCGATGAGGATGGTGCGCGCGCCGTTGAAGTCGACGAACTGATGAGTGAACCCGGTGGCCAGCGGCCGCCGCACCTGCCAGTCCTCGATCTCCAGATTGGCGGTCTGATCGTTGATTTCGTTGACGGCGAGCGCCACCCGTACTTTGGTCCGCTCGATCGCGATCGCCGCCTCCCGCGACTTGTGAAACAGCACGACGACCGACGATCCCACGCCGACCAGCGTCTGCCAGTCCTTCTTCGGATAGTCCACCGTGAAGCCGCTCGGAACCGCGAGACGCTGGTCGCTCGCGGCCGGGCCCGGGCGCGGGGCCCCTGGCTGGGCGGCCGGGACAGGCTTGGCAGGCACGGAACCACCCGGAACCGGCTTGGCTCCGCGTTGAGGAGTCTGGGCACCGGAAATCGCCGACTGTGCGCAAATGACCGCCAGCACGGCGATCGACCGAATCGTGTGGTGCATCGTTGTCGTCCCTCGTTTACCGCTTCAATTCCGCCAGCCGCGACCGCGCCAGGTTGAGATCCTTATGTCCGCCCGGAACGAGCTCCAGGAGTTGAACGGCGCGTTCGTACTCGCGGATCGCCTGATCAGCGCGGTTGCGATTGTCGAAGTTCTTCGCCGAGCTCAGCGCAGTCTCACCCTGACCCCGCGCCTGTTCCTGCAAGCTGTTCTGGAGCTCGGCGGCGCCCTCCGCGGCCGGATCGAGCTCCCGGGCGTCGCGCAGCTTCTGGATGGCCTGCGGGATATCCGAGGTCCCGAGCGCCTTGGCCTCGGTGACCAGGCGCCGCGCCGTGAGCGTCCTCTGCGCGACGACAAACGCGTCGCGCTCCTTTCGCGCCCGCGCCAGCAGCGTGGCGGCCTCATTCGCGACGGTGCCGTAGTCCTGCCGTCCGCTGGTCGTCAGTGCGGCTTGAAGGAGATCGATGGCGTTGACCCACTTCTGCTCCGCGAGCGCCTTCTTCCCGTCTTCCAGATGGCCCCTGGCGGCCTTTTCCCGGTTCGAACGCTGTGCGTTCGATTCGCCGGCCCTGGCCGTGACCCGGAGGGTCTCGGCGAGTGGCGGCGCCCCGCTCGCCGCTGCGGCTGGGCCGGTGCCCGGCGGTGTCCCGGCTACGGCGGCCGGCGGCGCCGCCACCGGCGTTTCGGGTAACGCGTCGATGGCCGTGCGCTGCGCCACGCCGCGCGGATCGTCGGGCAGCGCCGCCAGCGCCGCGGTGTTCTCGTCCCGCGCGCCGGTCTTGTTGCCTTCAGCGATCAGCGTCTGGGCCTTGCCGTAGTGATCCTGGAATACCTCTTCCGGTGTCGGCCCGGCCGGCACGGTCGACGTCGTGGAGGACGTCGTGCTGCTGACGATCGTGGTCTCGGGCGCAGGCGACTTTTTGAAGAACATTATCGCCAGCACGGCGGCGACCAGGACAGCTGCGATGGCCGCGCCGATGATCATCACGTTGCGCATGTTCCCGGCGGCGGCCGGAGCCGGAGTCTTGCCGGTCTGCGTGCGCGCCGGCGCGGCCGCCTTCGGGGCCGGGGCCGCCGGCGGTGGCGGCGCGGCTTGAGCTGGTCGTGGCGGCGAGGGAGTCACGGGCAGCTCGCCGAGCTGAGTGGCCTCGACAGACGGCTCCGGCTCGGGCGCTGTCGCCGCAACGCCGGCAACACGGGCGGCCGGCTGCGCCGGTTCCTCCGGCATCAGGATCAGGCGATACGGACCGATCGTCACCGGAACGTTCACCGGCACCGCTTCCTCGGACTTGATTTGCCGCTCGCCGATCCAGACGCCATTCTGGCTGTTCAGGTCGGTGATGAGGTATTGGCCTCGCTCGTGCCGGATTTCGGCGTGAGTCCGCGAAACCTGCTTGTCCCGATCCTCCAGAACGAGCTGGTTCTCCGTGCCACGGCCGATCCGCGTGCGACCTTCGCCGAGCTCGAACGGCGCCACGAACTGGTCGCCACGAAAAATCCGGAGCGTTGCCACCTCACGCCTCCTTATGTTTGGTGTCCCGGGTCGTCCCGGTCTCGGCGCTCACGTTCTTCGCGGGCCGGTTGTGAAAGAGGTGCCGCACCTTCGACACGGCGCGCGTCACCCAGCTGTCGCTGACGGGCGCCAGCACCGCGGTCGCGTCGGGGTCGACCACCTTTTGCGCCTCGAGGTCGACGGTCTCGTCGTCGAGCGCGGTCGCCGAGAGCGCGGCAGCGGTCGCGATCTTGGCGATCAGCTCCTTCGGGGCGTTGTTGCCGGGATTGAGCGCGAGCGCACGCTCGGCCAGTCCCCTCGCCCGCGGGAAGTCCTTGTTCCTGAGCGCCGTGACCGAGAACTCGAGCAGCTCGCGGGCCTCGGACGCGCGGCGCGCCGCTTCCTGTTCGGCGGCCTCCGCCGCCGCGGTCCCCGCCTGCCGGCGCAGCGCATCGGCAATCACCGCATGCGCATTCCCGAGCGGGTCGAGCTCGGCGGCCTTCCGAGCCTCCTTGAGCGCGCGATCGAATTTCCCGCGGTCGAGGAAGGCCTTGGCGCTCGCCGTCAACTCGGCGGCGCGCTGCTGCCGCGCGGTGCGCTCCGCGGTCTCGCGCAAGCGCGCATGTGCGACCGCTGACGTTCTGAGCGCCGACTCGTGACTCGGCACCAGGCCCAGCGCCTGATCGGCGAGCCGCGTCGCGATCTGGGCGTTTCCCTGTTCGAGCGCGGCGGCGGCATCCACGGCCAGCTTGTCGGCCTCGCGCTGCGTCTTCTCGGCCGCACTGAGGCGGTCGTGCTCCGCGCGCAGCCGCTCAATCTCCACCTGCAGCGCGGCGCTCGAGGGATGTCGGGCCGCCACGGACTCCAGCCTGGCGATGGCCGCCGTGCGCTCGCCGTTCTGGAACTCGCCGCGGGCGAGCGCCAGCTGGCTGCCGACTTCTTCCACCAGGGCATCGGCATTGGCGCGGGCCGAACGCGCTTCGTCCAGCGCAGTCCGCACGATCGCGATATCGGGATTCGAGAATCCGGACTGCTCGGCGAGCTGAATCTGGCGGTCCGCTTCTTCGAGCTGTTCGAGCTGGAGCGCGCGGCGCGCCCGCTCGAGGCACCGGTCGCACAGTCTCGCCTTTTCCGCTTCAGCCGCGGCCAGGTCGTGTCGTACCCGGGTCGAGAACTGCCGCGCCTCGAGATGCTCGGGATGGATCATCAGCACCTGGGTGGCGAGCTCGAGCGCGGCATCCAGCCGGCCGTCGGTCCGGGCGTCCGCGGCCTCGGCGAGCAGGCTGCGGACTCTGTCGTCACGCGCCTGCTGTTCGGCGGCGGCCGCTCGGGCCCGATCCATCAATGCCTGAATTGCCGCCGACGGAACGACCCGCAACACGTTCTCGAAGCTGGTGAGCGCGCCCGCCGCGTCGCCGTTCTCCAGCAGCGTCTTTCCCGTCGCCAGGTCGGCGCCCGCGCTGCGCAGGTCCGAGATCCGCTGTTCCCATGCGGTGACGACCGGGCCGATGCGGCGGTCCAATTCCTCGACGTCGCGGCGGAACCATTCTCCCGATCGAAGGCTCTCCGCTCCGCCGGCCAGCAGCTGCGGATATCCGTCGGCGATCTCCGCCATCCGCGTGTCCAGGGCGTGGGCGGGCGGCACGCCAAGCGGCGCGGCTTCCGACTGTTCTTCCGCGGCGAAGTCCCGCATCGAGTCGAGCGCGATTGCCACCCGCTCGCCTACTGCCCGCGTCTCTGCATCGTAACGCCGGCGCCAGCGCGACAGCTCGGCGGACAGCTCCGGGAAGCTCTGGAATCTCGCGCCTTGATCCTTGGCGAGTGCCTTGGACACGATCCGTGAAAGCGCCGCCGGCGCATCCTTGGGATCGATTGGCGGCGGCTCTTCCGACACGACCTTGTGCAGCACCGCGGGCAGATCCGGAGCGACGAACGGCTTCCGTCCGGTCAGCATCAGATACAGCACCGCCCCGACTGAGAAGATGTCGGAGCGCTCGTCGATCACCGTTCCGCGCGCCTGCTCCGGCGACATGTAGTCCGGCGTGCCGACGATGAACCCGCTGGCCGTCATGCTCGAGCTCGCGAGACGGGCAATGCCGAAGTCGAGAATCTTCAGACCGCCGTCGGCCTGAACGAACAGATTGCCCGGCTTCACGTCCCGGTGACAGACGCCGGCGGCGCTCGCCACCGCGAGCCCCTCGCAGACCTCGAGAACCAGATCGACCTTCTCCTCGATCGAGAAGGAGCGCTGCTTCAGCGTCCGGTCGAGCGTGTCGCCGCGCAGCAGCTCCATCACGATGAACAGCCGGCCGTTGTCTTCGCCGATGTCGAAGATGGTGACGATGTTGCGGTGGGCCAGCTTGGCGGAGACCTGGGCTTCCCGCATGAAACGGGCGCGGATGTCGGGCTCGCCTTCGAGGTCGGTCATCATGACCTTCACGGCCACGTCCCGCCCCATCAGCTCGTCGTGGGCGGAGTAGACCACTCCCATCGCGCCGCGGCCGATCCGGTCGACGACCTTGTACCGTCCGATGCGCTCCGGTCGCGACGAACGAATGTTTTCCGCCACGACTGTGTTCACTCCTCGCAGACGGCGACCAGCGCGGTGACGTTGTCCCGGCTGCCGCGCTCGAGCGCCGCCCGCACCAGCGCTTCCGCCGTCCGTTCCATCGATGACGAGGGCGCCAGCAACTGCTGGATCGCCGCATCGTCCAGCGAGCCGTGGAGACCGTCAGTGCACAGCAGCAGGATGTCGTTCGGACCGACCTGCCGCTCCTGGATGTGAATCTCGGTGTTGTCGCGCGCGCCGAGCACGTTGGTGAGCACGTGCCGCATCGGGTGCTGTTCGGCCGGCTTGGCTCCCTCGAGCGGGCCCTGGCCGAGCACGGTCGCCGCCCACGAGTCGTCGCGCGTCAACTGCACCAGCTGGCCGTTGGACGCGTGATACATGCGGCTGTCGCCGACGTGCGCGATCGAGACGGTCCCGTTCAACAGCAGCGCCGCGACGATGGTCGTCCCCATGCCGGTGTAGTCGTCATGGTTCTCCGCCTCGCGGAATACCCGGCGGTTCGCAAGGTGAACAGCGGTCCGGAGCCGGTTCGCGTTGATCGTGAGGCCAGAGTCGATGCCGTACGGCCACGAGTGCTCCTGATCCTCGCTGGTGCGGCGAATGAACCCCGCTACCGCCTCGATCGCGAGCCGTGAGGCCACCTCACCGGCGGCGTGACCGCCCATCCCATCGGCGACGATCAGCAGCCCGAGGTCTTCGTCGGTGAAAAGGGCGTCTTCGTTGGTACGCCTGACTGGACCCCGATCCGAGCATCCTCCCGCGCGCATCCTCTTCAATCCGGCGTTCTCCTTGGGGTGGGCCAAAGATCGTAGTGTCCTTTCGGGCCACCGACAATGCTACTTTAGTGGCATTAATATACTTGACTAATCCAATAGGGCAAATATGATTCCTGTATGGCCGCGACGACTGGCCTCACCACTCTCCAGCAGGCCATCAAATGCTACTCGGACATCGATGTCTGCCAGCGTGAGCTGGTCGCGGCTCGGTGGCCGGATGGGGTCGTTTGCCCGACGTGCGGCGGCCGGAAGGTCGGCTACCTCGCCAACCAGCGCCGCTGGCAGTGTGCTGAGAGACACTCCCGCCGCCAGTTCTCCGTCAAGGTCGGGACCATTTTCGAGGACTCGCCCATCGGCCTGGACAAGTGGTTCGTGGCGATCTGGTTGATCGGCTCGGCCAAGAACGGCATCAGCAGCTACGAAATCCACCGCGCGATCGGCGTCACGCAGAAGTCCGCGTGGTTCATGCTCCACCGCATCCGTCTCGCCATGCAGACGCAGTCCTTCGACAAGATGGGCGGGACCGTCGAAGTGGACGAAACGTTCATCGGTGCGAAAGCTCGCAACTTGCATGCGGCGAAAGAGAAGCGCGTCCACGATTGGCCTCCGCGTGGTTGAGCACGTGAAGCACGGCCATCTCCTGCCGCACGTGAAAGAGCGGAGGCTCTAGATGGCGGATGACGAAGCGCCAGATGACACAGCGTCGGGAAAATTCTCGAGTCTGTTGCGTCGGCTGGTGCGCGTACCGAAGTCCGAGATTGACGAACGCGAGCGGGAATACCAGGAGTCGAAGGGGACGCGGAATCCAGTCAAAGCGGGCGAGATGCTGACGCCACGCCGACCGCCGGATAGCTAGATGTTGAAATGCTTCGCGGCACACTCCTCGATGGAAGTAGGCTTGTGATCCGGTCAGCGGTGGTTGTCGGTGCGAAGGTCGCGCAGGGCGGGATGGGTGTTCGGCTCCGTCCAGCCGTGCTCGCAAGGAACGCAGAACATGCAGGCCATCGTGTAGCCGCGAAACGTCAGCACCGAGCGCGGGTGCTTCCCGCTTGGGCAGGGCACGTCTACGATGCGCTGGACGAACCCGACACCGGGCGGGAGCGCATCCGCTGTCACCGTCCGCAGATCCTCCGCGACCGCGTCTACGACCTTTTCTCGTCGGCCGGCATCGCCGCCAGCTGGGACCATCTTTTCGGCTTTCGCGCGTGCGTCAGGCATCGGCATGTTCCCCTTGTGGCTGCCCTATTGTCGCTCGCCTACGGCCGGAAGTCTGAATGAATCCAGTACAACAAATGAAATTTTTGCCAATATTAGCCAAGTATATTATTGGCGCTTTAGTAGTGTCCAAGGCGCCAGGAATGAGAGCCTGGGCGACGGGTAGGGTGACCCAAGTGATGACAGTCGTTTAGGGCTTCAGGCCAATCTGGAGATCAGCTGGGCCCTGGAGTCGACCCCGACCTTGTTGAAGATTCGGCTGAGGTGCTTCTTCGCGGTCGTCGGAGCGATCTCGAGGGCGGTGGCGATGTCGCGGTTGCCGTAGCCACGCAGCACCAGATCGACCACCTGGGCTTCCCGATCCGACAGCCCGTAACAGCGCTTGACCGCGTCGCGCTCCGGCGCGAGCTCCCGGATGCAGGCGACCAGCGTCCGGCCCACGCCGTCGACCACCATCTCGCGGAGATGGATGTAGAACGGTTCGCCATTCCCGGAGGTGACCAGGCTGACCGCCCGGCCCGACGCCTGCAGGTGAGCCGCGGCGGCGTCCGCCTGATCCCGCAGCAGCACCAGAAGGTCGGTGCGGTGTTCCCGCTGGAGCTTCTCGGCGAGGACCCGCGCCGAGGTGTTGCGGTAGAGGATCCGCCGATCGTCGAGCACGACAATCGAGACGGACAGATCGTCGATGACGGCGTCGAGCAATGCGCGAGGCAGTTGGTTGCCGATCATCTCGATTGGGGGACTGAGGCCTACTATACTCGGGCTGGCCGGCGGCGGTTAACAGTGACGGCCCCCCTACGTCCTGTCCCATCGATGCAGGACTTTCGCTACAGCCTCCGCTCCCTGATGCGCATGCGCGGCGTCGCCGTGATTGCGGTAGCCACGCTCGCGCTCGGCATCGGCGCGACGACGACGATGTTCAGCGCGGCCTATGCGGCGCTGCTGCGCCCGCTGCCGTTTTCCGACCCTGACCGGCTGGTGCTGCTGTTCACGACCCGGACGTCTCCGCGCGGCGGGCTCGAGACCTTTCGCTGGTCGCGTCCCTTGATCGAGACGCTGACCGCGTCGGTGAGCTCGTACCAGGCGCTCGCGTCGTTCACGCCGTCGCTGGTCAGCCTGAGCGGCGGCGCCGGCGATCCCGAGCAGATCGATGCCGAGATCGTGTCCCCCGACTACTTCGGCCTCCTGCGGAGTATCGCCGGCGTTCGGCCGGACCTTCACGCCGGCTGAGGATGGCGCGGCCGGGGACGCGCCCGTGGCCGTGCTCAGCGATGCGCTGTGGCGGCGCCGCTACGGCGGCGAGCCGTCGATCATCGGCGGCCAGGTCCGCATCAACGACGTCCCGTTGACGGTGGTCGGCATCATGCCGCCGGGATTCGCCGGCCTGAGCGACAAGTCGGAGATCTGGATACCGCGCACGATGGCGCCGCGGTTGACCTACGCGGAGTACCTGACCACCCCGCAGCGCTTCATCGCCGTGGTCGCCCGTCTCCGGGATGGGGTGAGTCTCGAGCGCGCCAACGCGGAGCTCGCCGCCGCGAGCGCCGCATTCCCGATGGCGGATGACGATCCCGGGGCGCGGTGGAGCGCGGTGGCGCGGCGGGCCGGCGACGCGCGGGTGGAACCGGAGCAGCGCCGTTCGGTGCTGCTGCTCGTGGCCGCGGCGGGCTGCGTGCTGCTGATCACCTGCGTGAATGTCGCGGGGCTGCTGCTCGCGCGTGGACGGACCCGCGCGCGTGAGCTGGCCATCCGGCTCGCCATCGGATCGGGACGGGCGCGAATCGTCCGGCAACTCTCGATCGAGAGCCTGATGCTCGCGGCCGCCGCCGGGCTCCTCGGCACGGCGCTCGCGACCTGGGGCGTGGCCCTCTTCGCGAAGTACGCGCCCGCCCTGCTGTGGAGCGGCCGCATCACCCTGGCGTCGTTCGCCGCGCCGGCGCTCGACATGCGTGCGCTGCTGTTCGCGCTCGGCCTCACCCTCGTCACCAGCGTGGTGTGCGGCCTGGCACCGGCGATCGAGACCTCGCGCACCCGGCTGACCCACGTCATGAAGGAGGACGATCGTGGCGGCGGGCCCCGGCGGCGCGTGTTCCGTGCGCTGGTGGTGATCGAGACAGCGCTGGCCGTCCTGCTGCTGGCGGCGGCCGGTGTCCTGCTCGACAGCTTTGCCGGCATGCAGCGGCTCCGCCAGACGTTCGACAGCGACCAGGTCCTGACGTTCTGGGTCCGTCCGCCATCGTCCCGCTATCCGGTCGACAGCGGTCCGGCAACCGTCGAGCGGCTGCTGACCAGCGTCGAGCGGGTTCCCGGCGTCGCATCAGCCGCCGTCAACCGGTGCACGCCGTTCACCGGGTGCTCGCGCACGACCTTGTTCTTCGCCGACCGTCCCGGCGATCCGGCGGCCGCGCCGGTCGTCGGCCGGCACTACGTGTCTGCCGACTACTTCAAGACGCTCGGCATCCCACTGCGCTCCGGGCGGGTGTTGACGGCCGGCGATCGTGCCGGACGGCCCGCGGTCACCGTCATCAGTGAAAGCGCGGCCCGCCGCTTCTGGCCCGGCGAGAACCCGCTCGGCAAGCGGGTGTGGTTCGGCGGCACCACCGGACCGTTCGCCTCCGCGGCGCAGGCCGTCGAAGTCGTCGGCATTGTCGGCGACATCCGGTACGAGGCGGCGGATTGGCCTGGCGCAACCGGACGCCCCGAGTTCTACACCTCGTATCTGCAGTTCTCGTATCCGGACACGATGATGATGGTGAAAGGCCGCGGGCCGGTGTCGGCGTTGATCCCGTCGCTGAGGCGGGCGGTCGCGTCGGTCGACTCGTCGCTGCCGATCTACGACGTCCTCACGCTCGACGACCGGATCGGCGGGGCGTTGTCGCGGCCGCGGTTCAACGCCGCGCTGGTGGCCGGCTTTGCCGGTGCGGCGCTGCTGATTGCCGCGCTCGGGGTGTACGGGATGCTGTCCTATTCGGTGTCGTCACGGCTGCGCGAGATCGGCGTGCGCCTGGCGCTCGGCGCCGACCCGTCGCGCATGGTTCGATTCGTTCTGGGCGAAGGGCTGCGTCTTGCGATCGCGGGCGTCGCGATTGGCTTGACCGCGGCGCTGGCCGCCGCGCGCGTCACCCGCAGCCTGGTCGTCGACGTCAGCCCGACCGACCCGCGCCTCCTTGCCGTCGTCGCGATCGTGATGTTGACGGTCGCCGCGATCGCGGCGCTCGTCCCGGCGCGGCGCGCCAGCGCCGTCGATCCGATGGTCGTGCTGCGCCAGGAGTAGTCCAAGCGCCTCATTGCTCGCGGCATAGGGGTGCTTTCAGCGGCAAACCGGGTGATTCGCTGGCCGGTGAGCTTTTACAGGAGGGCAGGAGATCAGGAGGAAACCAAAATTTGTTTTTCTCCTGATCTCCTGTGATCGCGAGCGTTGCGAGTTGCCCAGTTGCCAGTCCAAGCGCTCGATGCCGGGGCAGCCGCGCCGGCAATCCAGCCGATACTGAAGGCATGTCCGATGTGGGGGCCGAGCTTGCGGCACCGCTCTGCGGCGCGGTCGAAGCCGGTGGAACGAAGTTCGTGTGCATGGTCGGGACCGGGCCGGCCGACGTGCGTGCGCAGGTCCGGATCGCGACGCTGACGCCCGACAGCACGCTCCGCGAGATGCTGAACTTCTTTCGGGCCGCGGGCGACCAGCATGGTCCGCTCGCCGCGATCGGGATCGCGTCGTTCGGACCCGTCGATCTGCACCCGGGCTCGCCGACGTTCGGCTTCATCACCTCCACGCCAAAACCGGGCTGGGCCAACGTCGATATCGCCGGGGCGGTGCGCGAGGCGTTGCACGTGCCGGTCGGCTTCGACACCGACGTGAACGCCGCGGCACTGGCCGAGTGGCGCTGGGGCGCCGCGCAGGGGCTCGAGACCTTCATCTATCTCACCGTCGGCACCGGGATTGGCGGTGGCGGTCTGGTGAACGGCCGCCTGATGCATGGCCTGGTGCACCCGGAAATGGGGCACGTCCGCATTCCACACGACGTGACAGCGGATCCGTTCGCCGGGATCTGCCCGTTTCACGGCGACTGTCTCGAAGGTCTCGCCAGCGGCCCGGCGATGAACGCGCGCTGGCTGCAGCCGGCCGAGCAGCTGCCGTCCGATCATCCCGGCTGGACGCTGGAAGCCCGCTATCTCGCGCTGGCGCTGGTCAATTTCATCTGCACGCTCTCGCCCGAGCGCATCGTCATCGGGGGCGGCGTGATGTCGAAGGAGCACTTGTATCCGCTGGTTCGCCGGCAGGTCCTCGAGCTGCTGAACAACTACGTCCGCGCGCCGCGCATTCTTCAGTCGATCGAGAGCTACATCGTGGCGCCGTGGCTGGGCAGCCATGCCGGGGCGCTCGGGGCGCTGGCGCTGGCCCAGGGCGTGGTGGCCGAACCGCGCGCCGCTACTGACCCTTCAGCTTCTTGAGCATCATCGCGGCGTTCGTGTTCGACGGGTCGAGCGACAGCGACTTCTCGTAGTTCTGGATCGCCAGCGCCGCGTCGCCGCTGACCAGGTAGGCTTCGGCGAGGCTGTCGTAGACATTCGCCGACGCTGGATAGGCCTCGACGTTCAGCTTGAGGATCTCGACCGCTTCCTGGACCCGCTTGCGGCCCAACAACCGGTAGCCGAGCCCGTTGGTATCGCCTTCGTTGGTATAGAGACCGCCGAAGCCGCGCTCCTTCAGGCTGCGGTACTCGGCGACCGCCGCTTCGATACCGCGCTCCTCAATCGTCTTCAGCAGCCGCTCGGACAGCGCTTCTCCTTTGATGTCGACCAGCGTGACCACGAACACCAGCGTGGCGTCCGGCGGGATCACGCCGCCGGCGCCCTTGGCGCCGTAGCCCAATTGCGGCGGGATGATCAGCACCGCGCTGTCTCCCATTCCCATCTGGGCGATCCCCTCGTCCCAGCCCTTGATGACCGCGCCGCGCCCGAGCGGAAAGGCGATCGGCTCCTTGCGATCCTGCGAGCTGTCGAACTTGGTGCCGTCGGTCAGCGTGCCGGTGTAGTGCACCAGCACCGTCTCGCCGGTCTTCGGCCGCCGGCCTTTCCCGCGAGCGGTGATGACGTAGGTGAGCCCCGACGGCGTAGTGATGCCAAGCTGCGGCGGCGCGGGCGCAGGCTTGACCGGCGCGCGTGGTGCGCGCTTGACTGCCGTCTTCGGCGGCGCAGGCTTTGGCTTGCTCTGCGCCGCCGGCTTGGTCTGCGCCGCCGCAACCACTGGCGTCGTCGCGATGAAGCCGGCGAAGGCGAGGATTCGAAGCGCTTTCATAGATCCGCGGACGATATCACTCTCGTCATTCCTGCTTCTGCGCCGCGGGATCCATCCAGAAGATTTCCCAGTGATGCCCGTCAAGATCGTAAAAGCTCCGGACGTACATGAAGCCATGATCCTGGGGATCCATCGCGAGGGTGCCGCCGCCGTCGAGGGCCGTCTGCACCAGCCCGTCCACTTCCTCCCGGCTGTCGCACGACAGCGCCAGCAGCGCTTCGGTCGTCGTCGAGGTGTCGGCGAGCTGCCGCCTGGTGAAGGACTTGAAGAAGGGCTGCGCCAGGAGCATCACGAACCCGTGCTCGCTCAGGACCATGCAGGCGGCGTTCTCATCGGTGAAGTCCGGGTTGAACTCGAACCCCAGCCTCGAGAAGAACGCTTTGGATTTGTCGAGCTCGCGGACGGCGAGGTTCACGAACAGCTTGCGGGCTGATGTCGTCACGAATCTGTCCTCCTGCAGCGTGGTCGTTCCGCTGACCGCGGAATCGACACCCCTGTCTCACCGGCCCCATCCATTCTTTTCTGACGTTGGCAATGAGGTTGCTTTTCCTCTGGTGGATCCGGCAGCACCGCAACGGTTCATCAATGCCGGACCGCATGAGGTATACATGGCCAACGATAACAGGCAGGCAGACGACTCAATATCGGAAGAAGTGTCGGCGATCGGCGAGCGCGTCAAGGGCGCTGCCAAGGACGGTCTCGGAGCGGTAACCGGAAACGAGCGCCTCGAGCGGGAGGGCGAGCGCGAGAACGCAGAGGGCAGGGCGCGGCAAGCGAAGAACAACGCCGTCGATACCAGCGCCGTGCGCAATGCGGCGGTCCTGGATCGGCCGCTCTCGACCCCTCCGAACTCGATTCGAGAGGAAACGGCCGCAGTCGGTCAACGCGTGAAGGGGGCGGTCAAGGACGCCGCGGGCGCGATGACCGGCAACGAACGTCTCGAGCGCGAGGGTGAGCGCGAGAACGTTGAAGGGCGCAGGCGCCAGGCGACCAACGACGCCGTGGACGCGCCGGGCACGCCGCGGACGTGGGACTCCAGCTGGTCGAAGGATCACCTCGTGACCGGGTTGTACGACAGTCCAGAACATGCCCGGAATGCCTATCACGACCTCACTACCCGGCATGGCTACAAGGACAACGACATCAGCGTCGTGATGACCGACGAGACGCGCCAGCGCCACTTTGGCGACGTGAAGCCGGGGACCGAGCTCAAGGAAGGAACGAAGGCCGCTGAAGGGGCCGGCATCGGCGGCGGCATCGGGCTGGGGATCGGCGCCGCGCTCGGCGCGATCGTCGCGGGCGCAACCGCGATTGCGATTCCGGGTCTCGGTCTGCTGGTCGCCGGTCCGATTGCCGGCGCGATCGCCGGCGCCGGTGCCGGCGGCGCCACCGGAACGCTGCTCGGTGCCCTGATTGGCGCCGGCCTCCCCGAAACCCGCGCTGTCGAGTACGAGCGCGGCCTCAAGGAAGGCGGCATCGTCCTCGGCACCCGCGCCCGAGACGAGGCTCACGCCACCGAGCTCGAGCGCGACTTCGACAAGCACGGCGCTCGCAACATTCTCCTCTAAGCCGCTTGGGAGCCGGCGTCGTTTTCGACGCCGGCTCCTATTTCCAGTTGTGGGTAGTCTGCGAACTCCCGAACCCGCGAACCCCCGAACCCGCGACTCTTACCTCGCCACTCGAAACCCGTAGTCCGTGTATCGGAACGACGGATCGATGCGGCTGCGTGCCGCACAGCGGCTGATCGTCACCGCATGCCGCCACGAGCCGCCTCGCGACGCCCGCCGCATGCCGTGCGCCGGACCTGAAGGATTCCGCTCAGGAGAAGAGCCATAGCTGTGAGCCGAGTACCAGTCGGCGCACCATTCATGGATGTTGGCGGCGATGCCGTAGAGCCCGAAGCGATTCGGGTCGCCGAGCGACACCGGCCAGGGCCCCGCAAGCGGCCCGCGTCCACTCTCCGGAATCCATTCCGGTATCGCGTCGCCCCAGGGATAGCGCCGGCCATCCAGGCCGCCGCGCGCGGCGCGTTCCCACTCCGCTTCGGTGGGCAGCCGCATCTGTGTGTCGCCGGCGCTTCGCCAGCGGCAGTAGGCCTGACAGTCGAGCCAGCTCACGCCCACCACCGGCACATCCCCCGCTGACGCGAACAGCTCCCAATCACGCGGCGGCTCGTGATTGGTGGCCCGCAGGAACAGCTCGTACTCGCCTCGCGTCACCGGGTGGATCGCAAGCTCGAAGGCATCCACCCATACCCGGTGCACCGGGCGTTCGTCGTCCGCGCCGTCGGCGCTCCCCATCTCGAACCAGCCTTCGGGGATCGCGGCGAACCGTCCGCTCACCGCGTGCCGTCGGACTTCGAGGTCTTGGGGAGGGGCGGCGAGACGAAATCAGGCCGCGGATCCCCCCAGATGTAGTGATTGAAGAAGGCCAGGTTGTGCTGCATCACCGCGCGCTGGGCGCGCGGCTTGGTAATGCCGTGCCCGAAGCCCTTGTAAACGATCATGTCGACCGGGACTTTTCGATCTTCGAGTCCCTGGCGGAGCTCGTAGGCGTTGGGGATCGGCACCCGGCGATCGAGCTCGCCGTGCTGGATCAGCGTCGGCGTCTTCGCCTGCTTGACGTAATTCATCGGCGACGTCTTCGCGTAGATCGCCGGATCGTCGGCCGGATCGTTTCCGAGGTAGTTGATCGTGAATGGCGTGATGTCGGTGTTGTAGTAGTAGGTGGCCCAGTTCGAGATGCCGGCGCCAACCGAGATCGCCTTGAATCGGTCAGACGAGGTGGTCAGGAAGGCCGAGATGTAGCCCCCCTGGCTCCATCCCATGGCGCCGACCCTGGCCGGATCGACCCAGCCTTTCTTGATCAGGTGATCGATGCCCGAGAGCACGTCCCACGCGTCGCCGACGCCGAGGTTGCCGACGTTGAGGCTGCGGAACTTCTCTCCGTAGCCGGCGCTGCCGCGGTAGTTGACTTTCAGGACCAGCGCGCCGCGGCCGACCCAGATGTCGGCCGGATAGGTCCGCGTCTCGGCGAGCAGGATCGGACGATCGATGCCGGTCGGTCCGCCGTGGATGATGCACAACAGCGGGTAGCGCGTCGACGGATTGAAGTCGGCCGGCTTGATCAGCACGCCCTCGATCGTCGCGCCGTCCTTGCTGGTCCACGAGATCAGCTCGCGCGTGCCGGTGATGAGACCGGCCGCCTGCGCGGTCATGTCGGTCAGGGCTCTGGGGGTGAATCCGTCGAGGTCGGAGACGAAGAGCTCCGGCACCCTGGTTGCCGCCCCGGCCGTGAACGCCACGCGCCGGCCGTCGCGATCGAGGCTGAATCCGCCGCCCATCAGGTCATCCGGCGAAGACACGCGCGTGATCGCGCCGCTCTCCGGATTCATCCGGAACAAATGGCCGGTGGTTTTCTGCAGCGCCGAGAAGTACAACCCGGCCGGTTTCCAGGCGATCACCGAGGGAATCTCGTCGAACGTGTCGGTCAGCGATCGCGGGGTCCCGCCCGCCGCGGGCACCACCGCGAGCCTGGAGATCTTCGCGAACGACAGCTCCCGGCCCATTGCGGTCGAGAAGACGACCTGCCGCCCGTCCGGCGACCACTCCGGGTTCGTGTCGCTGCCTGGCTGCGACACGATCTTCTTCACCTGATCGTCCGCGAGCCGCAGCGTGTAGATGTCGGACGAACTGCCGTTGATCAAGTCCGGGTTGGCGGTGGCCGCGAAGGCAATCGTCTGGCCGTCCGGCGCCCACGAGAAAGGCCCGACGCTGAAGGTCTTCCCGCTCGTCCGCCGCTTGCCCTCGGCCGGTGCCTTCATCGCATCGTCGACCATCACCGTCCAGAGATGGACGTGCTGATACTCACGGCGCACGACTTCATAGTCGCCGAGCTGTTCCTTGCGCTCCTTCTGTCCGGCGGTCAGCGCCTCCGGCGCGCCGTAGGCGATCGCCTTGCCGTCTGGCGACCAGGCGAACCCGTTGATGGCCGTCTCCGACTTGGTGACCTGGATCGCCTCGCCGCCGCGGGGATCGATCGCGAACAGCTGATTGCGATCGTTGGCCCGCGCCGAGGCGAATGCGATCCACCGGCCGTCCGGTGACCACTGCGGCCCGGTCGACGACTTCTCGCCGCGAGTCAATTGCGTCCTCTCGCCCGACTTGACATCAGCCATCCACACCTGCGTCACGAAGGCGTCCTGCGTGAAATCCGCCTCGGTCTGGGTGTAGACGATGCGAGTGCCGTCCGGCGAGATCTGTGAGCCACCGATCGATTTCAGGTTGAGGAGGTCGTCGATGCTCGGCACGCGGCGCTCGGCGGCGCCAGCGGGCAGGAACGAAAGGATCAGCGTCAGCGAGGTGATGAATCGAGCCACGGCGCAGCCTCCGGGTTGACGGTTTCTACTTCCTCCGCTGTCCCACCACCCACAGGTGTGCGTCCGTCTTGACGAACAACTGGCCCTGGGAAACGGCGATCGACGCGAGGCAATATGGCGCGCACGGATCGTTGAAGGTGTTCGACGCGAGGATCTCGAACTTCGGCCCGGCGCGGAAGACGGTCGTGACGCCGTTCGACTCGCCGGTCACGTAGATCTTCCCGTCGGCCAGCACCGGCGACGAGCTGTAGAAGTCGTTCGGAATGCGCTCCGGTCCGTAGACCAGCTTGCCGGTCTTGAGCTCGAGGCAATAGACGACGCCCTGTTCGCTGACCAGGTAGAGGTAGGTCCCATCGCTGACTGGTGAGGGGACGTCCGGACCGCGGTGGAACGTCCAGGCCACGTGGGTAGCGGCGACGTCGCCACTGCCGCCGGGACGCAGCGCCACCAGCGGATTGACGCGAGTCGGCGCGATGATCAGCCCACCCGCAATAATCGGTGACGAAATGATGCGGTAGTTACGGCTCTTCTGCGGGTTGAGCACGTCGGCTCGCCACAGCTCCTTCCCTGACGCCGGATCGTGGCCGGTGACGAGATCTCCGCCGGTGATGACGATCTCGGTCTTGCCGTCGTACCGCAGGAGTGCGGGTGTCGTGTACGAGTCCGGCGATTCGAGCTGCGCATCGGTCGGCCGCTCCACGCGCCAGACGGTCTTACCGGTCATCGTGTCGATCTTCAGGATGTAGGACGGGTCGTCGGTATGCATCCCGTGCAGGACCTGGAGATACAACGCATCGCCGTACAGGAGCGGAGACGAGGCGTAGCCGAACTGGATGCCGAAGCGCCCGTAGTCCTTCTGGATGTCGCGCGTCCACAGTTCCTTGCCGGCGAAGTCGAAGCCCTTCAAGATCCCGGTCCCGGTGATCACCCAGACGTGCTTGCCGTCTGTCACCGGCGACGGCGACGACATGTTCTGCTTGTTGCCGATCCGGTTCTCGCCGGCCAGTGGACGCTTCCAGGCGACTGCCTGCGTGTTGCGATCGACCGCCCAGAGCTCGATCTGCCCGGTGGCGCGCTCGGTCGCGACGTTCAGGAAGATGGTGTCGTTCCAGATGATGGGGGTCGAGCCGCTGAAGGCCGGCAGCGGCAGCTTCCACGCGACGTTCTCGGTCGCGCTCCAGGTCGTCGGAAGGCCCTTTTCGGTGCTGATGCCGTCCATCGACGGCCCGCGCCAGTGGGGCCAGGTGTCGGCCGCCAGGGAGGCAGCAGCTGAGGCGACTACCGCGAGGGTCAGGAAGTATCTACGCATGCTTGAGTGTATCCCGGAGACACGGAGCCGGCCATTGACTCAACGCCCAGACGATGGCATCGTCGTCTTGGGGTCAGAGAGGACGATGAAGTGCTGGTCAATGCCGTTCCGCCGGCCCTTCGGGACCGTTTGGGCACCGAAGGCATCACTGGTCTCCTTGGTGTGCTCGACCTCGCTGAACGCGAATGGAGAGAGGACGTGCTGAGCCTCGCCGGCGAGCGGTTCGAACGCCGCCTCGCGGAGACCGGCGCCAGCCTGCGTGTTCAGATCGCGCAGTCCGAAGCAGCGATCCGCGGGGAGATGGGCCAGATGGAGGTCCGGATCGTCCGCGAGATCGCCAACTGTCGCGGCGAGCTGACTAACGAGATAGCGAAGGGACGCCTCGACCTGATCAAGTGGTCGTTCCTGTTCTGGATTGGTCAGGTGGTCGCGATGTCAGCCGTCATGGGTGCCATGCTCCGGATGATCCGCTGAGGCCTCGCACGACCACCGCATATTCAGCCAGATCGGCCGAACGGCGAACCGGCGACAGATCGACGTCAAATGCGCAGGAAGATCTTGCGCCGATACATCCACAGCAGGATCAACCAGAACACCACCAGCACCCCGAACCCGCGCAAGACCGGCTCGAAGGGTGTCCCCAACACCTGAAATGGGCCCGTCCCGAGGTGCCTCACCAGCGCTGACGACACGAAGCTCTCGATCGTCCAGCTCATGACATAGACCGCGATCGAGTTCGCGCCGATCACCAGCAACGGGAACGCCCACCGCTTCCAGCCTTTCAGCTCGATCAGCGCATAGAAGCCCGCCAGGATCAGGATGACGAGGCCGCCGCTGTACAAGCGTGTAGGACGAGGTCCAGATCCGCTTGATGATCGGGTTGATGTGCAGCCACTGGAGGATCAGGCCGGCCAGGGTCAGCGCGACGCCGGCGATCGCCAGGCCCTTCAGCTTCTCAATATGCGGCCGCGACGTCATCAGCCAGCGGCCGGCCCACAGGCCGAGCATCATCGTGGCCAGCGTCGGAATGAAACTGAGCGTGGACCAGCCGCCGCCGTTGTAGAGGAACGGTTTGGCGCGCGGGAACAGGTTCATGAACCAGACGTCGAAGGCCCACGAGAGATTCGAGTTCTTGTTGAAGTGCGCCAGGAAGCCGGAATAGAGATGCGGCCAGTCGGCCCGCACGCCGACCTGGGTGTAGTCGAAACCCTCGGCGGGCAGCGGATACAGCACGAAGGCGGCCCAGAAGCCGACCAGGATCGCGACGAACGCCGCAATCTGGACGCGCAATGACGTGAACGCCAGCAGGAACAGGAACGTGTAGCCGAGGCCGATCTGAGTCAGCGTGTCTTCGAAGGTCCAGTTGGTCTGCGCACTGTTCATCGAGCGCAGGAAGATCCCGAGGAAGATCAGCGCCACACTGCGCCAGACGGCATGGAGCAGCATGCGGCTCCAGGGCTCGCCCCGGCCGGCGCGGCTGGCGATCGAGAACGGCAGCGACGCGCCGGCGAGGAACGAGAACGCGGGCTGAATCAGGTCGTGGAGCGACGCAGCCCTGCCACGGCACGTGCGTGGTGTTGAAGGCGACCGACGACCAGAACGTGCTGTCCGGGTACGCCCGGCGCACGTTCATCAGATGCATCGCTTCGGCGAGCATCAGGAACATCACGAAGCCGCGGAACGCGTCGAGGGACAGGATCCGCGTCTTGATGCCGGCGCCGATCGGCTGCGCCGGTGCCGGAGCACCGGGCGCAGCCGCGATCGTCGCGGTCGAAGGAACGAGCTCGTGTTGACCCACCACCATGTGTTCGCTCCCGAAGATCGTCTCGTTCCTCGTCGGCCGCTAGAAGCTGTAGCGCGACCGCCAGCCGCATCTGCCGTTCCGCATACGAGCCGTACAGGGTCAGGATGCGCATGAAATCGCCGCTCGTGATGCTGCTCGTCGGATTGCCGAAATTCGGCGTGTTGGTGACGTTGGAGGCTTCCACGCGCGCCTCGATGCGGTGGTTGCCGGTCAGACGGAACGAGCGGAACACCGACATGTCGAGGTTCCAGCCGCCCGGGCCGCGGAACTGGTTCGGCCGGGTGTTGCCGAAGCGCACGCCTTCGGGCTGTACCCAGGCCGCTGGGTCATAGTACAAGCCGGCCGCGCCGATCTCGCCGATCTTGTTGACCGGTCCGACGAGGTCAGCCGTCTGCAGGTTGCCAGGCGTATTCAGCGCGGTGCCGTCGGCCGTGACCGTGAAGGGCGAGCCGCTGAAGGCGCCGAAGATCCCGTTGATCTGCCAGTCGTCGATCAGCATCCGCGCGATACCGCCGCCGCTGGTTTCACTGCGCCACGGCAGCTGATAGATGAACGCCATCTGCAGCGTGTGCGGCCGGTCGCCGTTGGCGAGCGCCCAGTTGAGGTCCTGGATTGCCGGATCCGGCACCTCATAATCGGCTCGCAGCGCTTTCGACCGGCTCAACGTGTAATGGCCCTTCAGCATCAACCCCTGCGTGAACGGTCGGGTGACACCGATCTGCAGCGCGTGATAGCTCGTCCGGCGCCATGGCGAGTAGATCTCGATGTCGCCCTGACGGCCGAACGATCGGAAGTACGGCCGATCCGTATCGCCGCCGCCGATGTGCTGGACGTTGTTGATGTTGATCGTCTGCGTTTCCCCTGGCGGCAGGCCGCCGACCAGCTTGTTGCCGACATAGGCCACGTCGACCGACACGTTGAACGGAATACGCCGCTCGACGGCCACGTTCCACGAGTGCGTGCGCCCGCGGTGCGTCGATTCCGGCACCGCCGTCTGCATCCCGTAGTCGTTCGGCAGGTGCATGCGACCCGTGCTCAGATCCGGTCCCTCGAGGCGCGGGATGCCCTGATTGAGCGTTCCATACCAGCCGAAGGTGCTCGTGCCGGCGACCGGCTGGAACAACCCGTTCAGCACCAGCGGGTAGCTGAAGTCGCCGCGAAACGCTTCCTGCGCCGACATCCCTCTGGCGTCGAGCGTGACGCCATAGCCGCTGCGGAACACCGTCTCGTTGTTGAGGCGATAGACACCGCCGATCCTCGGCGCGAACGAGTCCTTTGGCGCCACCAGGCCCATGTTCTTCGGGTTGCCGCCGACCCCGCCAATCAGGACGTCGAGCGTGTCGCGATCCATCATCTCGATCTGACGATCGGCGCGGCTCATGATCGGGTAGTACTCCCATCGCACGCCGAGATCCAGGGTGATCTTCTGATTCACGTTCCAGCGGTCGCGCACGTACATGGCATGCTGCCATTCGCGGCCGGTGAACAGCTCGTACTGATAGCTCTTGCGGGCGGTGCCCACCAGGCCAAGCAGGAATGCCGCGTACTGGTTGTAGAAGTTCCCTCCCTGGGAGCCGGTGCCGAACGTGCGCGTGGAGTTGGTGGCGAAGTCGAACCGCCCGCGCGGGTTCGCCCGTTCCGGCTGCCAGTTGTCCAGGTGCAGGTAGTCGAGACGATACCCGAATCTGAACTCGTGGTTGGACGCGACCTTCGTGACGTTGCTGCTGATCGATGTGGTCCCCTCGTCGCGATACGTCGGAGTCCACGTCGGTGAATTGCCGAGCGCCTGAAAGCCGGTCCTGAATTCCGGCATTCCCGCGTAGCGCGGATCGGAGCGCCCCTGGTCGTTCGTGCCCGGAATGCCATAATCCAGACCGAGCATGCCGAGTCCGAAGTCTGACGAGTTGCAGAACTGATCCATCATCGAGACCCCGACGGCGCTGTCGAGCAGCAGCGACTTTCCGAACGACCAGGTCTGGCCGCCGGTGATGAGACGCACCTTGGTATCGCAGCCATCGTCATCAGAGCTGCCGAGCGGGAAGTTGAACAGATCGTCGACCACCGCGTTCATCTGGCTGTACTTGCCCCAGAGTTGATGCGCCGACGTCCGGTTCCAGTTGACCTTGGCGTCGTAATTGTGTCGATCGGTGAAGGCGTGGCGCTGCGTCCGGTAGTTGCTCGTGAAGCCGCCGGCCCCGGTGCCCTCGACGTTCGGCAGGGGATAGAGGTCCTGGAGCCGTCTCGAGATCGCGTTCATGCGGCCGACCGGAATGGTGTTGTTCTCGAACTGCACGCGACCGGTGCCGGTGGCGAGGTCGCCAGATAACGGGTCGTAGATCCGCTGCAGCGTTCCGTTCGCGTTGAGCGCGCCGCTGAAGTCGCCGTTGCGAATCGCCGCGCTCGGCACGTTGAAGAAGGCGAACAGCTCCTGCCGGCCGATGTAGCCCTCGTACGAGCCGAAAAAGAACAGCTGATTGCGTCGGATCGGACCGCCGAGCGTCCCGCCGAACGTCTGCCGTTCGATCGGCAGTTTCGGCGTCGGTGTCCGCCCGAAGAAGAACGGCGACGCATTCAGCTTCTCGTTGTTGAAGAACTCGAACAGCGACCCTTTGAAATTGTTGGTGCCCGACTTGGTGATGACGCGTGATGGCGACGCCGGCCGCCATGCCCTCTTCAGCATCCATGCTGCTCGTCGTGATGTTGACCGACTCGATCGTCTCGGCCGGTGGAATGTAGACGTTGTGGTGCGGCAGGCCGACGTTGACGTTCCGGCTGCCGTCGGTGAGCGTGGTGTTGGCCGCGCCATCCTGGCCGTTCACCGTCATGTTCAGCGAACGCTGCGGCGTGTCGGTTTCGGCATTCTGGAATGCCGGCGGCAGCGAGCCCGGCACCAGGACGACGAGCCCCTGATAGTTCCGGAAGCGATTGAGCGGCAGATTGGTGATCTCTCTGGACTTGAGCTCGGTGTGGACGTCCGCCTTGTCGGTCTGCAGGAGCTGGGCCTCGGACTGGACGGTGACCGTCTCGCTCATCGCGCCGACCTGCAGCGTGAGGTCCACCCGGCTGATCTGTCCGACTGTAACCGGGACGCCGGACCGGACCGCCTCGCGGAATCCCTGCAGTACGACCCGGACGGTATAAGGACCAGCCTGAATGTTGGTGAACGAGTAGGCGCCCTGCGCGTCGGTGGTGGCCTCTCGGGTGAAGTTGGTGTCGGTGTTGACGATGACAACCCGGGCGCCCGGGACCACCGCGCCCTGGGCATCGTTGACGGCCCCGACCAGGCCGCCGTAGAGCAGCTGCGCCGCGGCTGGCACGCCGGCCAGCAGCCCGATGGTGAGCCCAAGCCCCAGAATGCGGCGACACGATCTCGACCGTTCGCTGCGACAGGTCATAAGTGCACCCCCTGATGAGGCTGTCCAGGCACCGCTGCCCGACGCGGGCCTGCGCGCCTGGTCAGATCTTCATTGGTGCGAAGTCTCCGCCCAACGACCTGTGGTGTCAACGATCGATCGGCTCGCCT
>CAVQXJ010000004.1:0-251156 GCA_963717745.1 uncultured Acidobacteriota bacterium | reverse complement strand
TCGGAATGGCCGGGTGTGCGCGCTCGCCGTCTCGACCAGCGACAAGGCGGCGACCTGACCGGGAAGCGGCCGGCTATCACATGTCGTTCACAAGGCGATCGCGCGGCGGTTCATCGTGATCGTGATCGCCGCCAGTTTTATGGCAGTGGCCGGGTGCGGAGCATCGGCAACCAGGGAGGTCGAGAGGGTGACCGAAGGGCGGGCGAGTCGCGGCCCCGCCGTGATAGGTAAGTCCGGCTGCGGGGCGTGTCACAGCATTCCGCGCATCGCGGGCGCGACCGCCACGGTGGGTCCACCGCTCGATCGCATCGCGATGCGCACCTATCTTGGGGGCCATCTCACCAATACGGTGGGCAACCCGGTGCGGTGGATTCAGCACCCGCAGGCAATCGACCCGAAGAACGCAATGCCAGACCTCGGCGTCACGGATGAGGAGGCGAAGGACAACGCGGCGTTTCTCTATACGCGTCGTTGAAGCGCAGGACATGCGCGACGTGCAATGTGCGCAGAAGTCACGAGGAAATCGCAGACTGGATCGTGCCTCACGTCGCCGGCCGGCCGCTGACGCTCGGGCACTGCCCGACGGGTGTGGCGGCTCCCTGCATCTACATGAAACACGCGAAAGCATGGGGTCCGAGCGCCTTCGTCGAGTCGAGATCCAGGAGAAGACGAAGATCGGCGAATACCTCCGTTGCGGATGCAATCGAGGCCGTTGTTTCGCTCGCGCAGATGGGCATCGTCGAAATCCACACGTGGAATTCAACGATGGACCACATCGAGCGGCCTAATCGCATCGTCTGGGATCTCGATCCGGGGCCGGTCGTCACGTGGAAACAGGTTGTCAAAGCCACCGGTCTCCTCCGTGCCGTGCTCGAGACGCTAGGACTGACATCATGGGTGAAGACGACGGGCGGGCGGGGACTGCATGTCGTGGTGCCAATCAAGCCTGCGCGCGAAGTGCCGCAATGCCTTGAATTCTCGCGTGCTGTCAGCGATGCGATCGTCCGAACCGATCCGTAGCTCTATACGACAACGTTTGCCAAGGTCGGACGCGAGCGCAAGATCCTGATCGACTACCTGCGGAACAACCGCACGAACACATCGGTCTGTGCCTACCGCGGGCACGAACGGGAGCGGCGGTCTCTATGCCGCTCGACTGGAGCGATCTGAAGGCATCGCCAGAGCGGCGGGCGTTGACTACGGCTGCCAAGCGTCTCAAGCGTCTTCGGAGCGATCCATGGGCCGACTATTGGAGCTGTCACCAAGAAATTCCGCACGCATCGTTCGCAGCGGTGCAGGCACTCTAAGCGTTAATCCTGTTGTCCTGGCGCTGTCCGCTGATAGCCGCGCGCTTCTAACTGCGTCAGGAGCCGCTCGGCGGCTTCGACGGCGGCCGCCGCGCTAGAAAACGGCACGCGCTGCAGCGCCACGGTGCCGAATGCGACCTGCACCTCACACTCGCCCGTCGGCGTGGACGTCAGCGTCGCTGTGACGGCCGGCAAATCCAGGCGGGACGCGTGCCACAGGACTCGAGAGCTCGACAGCGTCGTGGCCTCACCCTGCGGAATCCGCCGGGGTGCTCGCATCACGCCTCGATGGTCCATTCGAGTTCGCCCGGGCCTCCATCCAGTGAGACTGCGAGGTCCACCCGAACCTTCACAGGTTTTCGGTCACGCGGACGCAGCGACGCGTCCACATCGCACACCTGACCAGCCGCCGCGGCCGCCGTCTCGGCGCGCAGGCGCGCGCGATCCCCATTGAAGAACGTGAGCAGGTCTCGGCCCCGCAACGCGCGGACCCCGACGTTCAGCAGGGCCGCTGCCCTCTCGTCGGCCGAGACGATGTTCCCGTGCGGCGTCGTCACAAGCACGGCTCTCGGGCGATCCGGGGGAGCCTGCTCCGGAGCCGTCAGCGCTTGAATCAGGTTCACCAGGCGGGCGGGAGGGATGGGATCACCAACGTAGGCATCAGCTCCAGCGCCGAAACCATCCCGCCGTGCGTGAGCGCTGCGGTACACGGCGCTGCTTTTCAGGACGACTGGCAGGTCTGGTCGGGTGGTCTTGATTTGCGAACCGACATCGAATCCGCTGCCGTCCGGCAAGGAGAGGGAGCGAGCAGGTGTCGTATCTGGTTGAACAGCGCATCCAGCGTTGCAGGTTGCCGAGGCAGGCATCAGCACCCGTCGCTCGTGCGCGTTCTGATTGCGCGCGATCCCTGGAGCCAAAGGATCTGATGCGCTCTGCCGGCCAGTCTGGATTGGTCCGTAGGCAGCAAAGTACCAGAGCCAATCGCCCGACTCATTCGGCGGCGCAGGCATCACGGTCACATTCATCTCGAGTGGCCGCCGGTCTCGTGGCCGCATCTTCAGGACCGCGTCGTCCGGGCCGGCCCCGCTGTTGAGCCGAGCGAGGAGATCGCTGAACACCTTCCGATTCTCGGTGTGCACCAAGAGCCGACGCCCTTTCAAGTGCTTGACGCTCAAATTCAAGAGGACGCTGGCCATCCCGTTCGCGTCGCGGATCGTTCCTGCGCGATCCGTGATTACCCACGCGCATGGCGCGGCTCCGAAGAGCCGCTCCCACTCGGCGGTTTGGGCGCGGCTGGAGGCTCGAAGCCGGTCACACTCGAGTTGTGCACCGGCCAGTTCGCAGAGTAACGAATCGGCGGCTGCAAGCGCGGCCTCAGTCAGGTCATCGTTGGGCTCGGCTACTCTCCCGCGGAGTCTCAAAACACAGCTGCGCAAATGACCAAGCTCGCGGGTCCAGTACCTGAACAGGGTTTGTTCTATCAGTCACAGCTGGCCTCCCAGATTTATCGGCTTCACCGCGTGGCGGGCAGCGCCCACTCCACGGGGTGCGCTCGCCCAAAGCGCCCGCTGACAACGGTGCCACACGCGATCGCAGGTACTCGTCCCCGTAAAGCGAGAGGAACGGGCGACGGCGACAGGGGCGTTGACGTCGGCCGCCGCGTTCGAGGAGCGTCGCCGGTGGTTCCGCTGTCCCCGTACAATCTGCTGCCTGCGGCAACGAAGGACCATCAGGGATCCAGTGCGAAGATCGGTCCCGTGTCGGTGGAACCCCTGACGGCGTGGTTCCCGTCAGAAGCGTAGGATGACGAAGAATGCGCTCGGTGGCTCGTAGAGTCCGGTGCAGGCGGTAAACCGCAACTCAACCGAGAGGGAACGACCTCCGCAAGGACGTCCGCAAGGTTGAATCACAGGGCGACTCTTCGTACAGGGTCACGCAATTCGCTCAACTCGTGGATCAGTTCTCGACCAAGGAGATCGCGATGAGTGCTGAGGCGATTTGGGTTCTTGCGGAGCGACCTTCCGGGGAGCACATCGCGCAGCTCTATTCGCACGAGACCGTTCTCATAGAGTCACTCAGGATGTTCACCACCCACGGCCTGTTGCGGGGAGAGGGCGTGCTCCTCGTGCTGACGCCGTCTCATCGCCAGGTGCTCCTGCAGCATCTGAAAGCGGAGGGCGTCGATGTCGACGGGCTCCAACGCGCTGGACAATTGCTGCTGCTAGACGCCGCGCAGCTTCTCGCCAGCTTCATGCTCGGCCGGATGCCAGACGCAAAGTTGTTCAGCCTGAGTGTTGGAGAAGGCCTCGCGAGAATGAGGCCGAGCGGCGGCAACGGGAAAGTCCGAGTGTTCGGCGAGATGGTGGACCTGTTATGGAAGTCCAATCAGTCCGCCGCGATCTGTTTGGAGCAGCTGTGGAACGACCTGATCGAGGGCTCGAACCTCTCTCTGTTCTGCGCCTACTCAACGAATCATGTTGATGACATTGTTCCGGAGACGCTTCGTGCGCCCCATTCTCACATCATGTCGTCCGCGATAGCTGAAACGTCAGATGATGCCATTGTCGGACATACGCTGGATCCGAGAATTGTGTACTGGAATCAAGGGGCCGCTCGGCTGTATGGGTACGCGCCGGACGAAGTGATTGGGCAACCAAGTTCGATGCTGATGCCTCCCGGGCACAATGAATTACCCGCCGTCATCGAACGTATACGTCGCGGCGAGCATGTGCCGCACTACGAGACCAGGCGCAAACGCAAGGATGGCACGGTGATCGACGTCTCGGTCGCGGTATCACCCGTCAAGACCGGTGATGGCGAACTCGTCGGCGTGTCCGTCGCCGCTCGTGACATTTCCGGCCGCAAGCAGGCGGACGAGGCGTTAGCGCGACTAGCGGCCATTGTCGACTCCTCAGAAGACGCCATTATTGGAAAGACGCTCGACACGACGATCGTCAGTTGGAACCGGGGCGCCGAACGGATCTACGGATACACGACCGCCGAGGCCATCGGGCAACCGATCGGGATTCTGCTGCCGCCAGGATCCGAAGACGAAGTGCCCGCGATCATGGCGCGCATTCGGCGCGGCGAAAAGGTGGAGCACTACGAGACGAAACGTCAGCGGAAGGACGGGGCCATCGTCGATGTCTCCGTCGCCGTGTCTCCAATCAAGACGCCGGACGGCAATGTGATAGGTGCGTCCGCCATCGCGCGAGATATCACTGAGCGCAAGGATGCTGAAGCCGCCCAAACGCGGATTGCCCGATTGGAGCAGTCGCAGGTGGCGCGTCGGCTCTTGCTCGAACGGGTGTTTGAGACGCAGGAACAGGAGCGGCGCCGGATTGCGCGCGAGTTGCACGACGAAGCGGGTCAGTTGATGGCGTCTGTCCTCGTTGGGCTGCGTGCGCTCGACGACTCCCACTCGATCGACGAAGCGAAGGCTCAGGCGCAGCGCCTGCGCGGGGTCGTCGTCAAGGCGATGGACGAGGTTGGCCGACTCGCCCGTGGACTCCACTCGTCGGTCCTCGACGATCATGGGTTGGGAATCGCCCTCGCGCGATACGCGGCAGAGTACTCAAGGACGCACAACATCGCGGTCAGTCTCGCACTGAATGGATCGGCCATCGACCTCCCGCCGGCCGTTCAGCTGGCGGTATTGCGGATCATCCAAGAGGCGCTCACGAACGTTGCGCGGCACGCCGCGGCTTCGACGATCAGCATTCGTGTCGCACGATCAGCCACGGGATTGGAGACAACGGTCGCCGACAACGGGCGTGGCTTCGACGCTGACGCGGTCAGCCTCCACTCGGAGGTTCATCTTGGGCTGCAAAGCATGCGCGAACGAGCGGCCATACTGGGCGGCACCGTAAGCGTGACGTCGGGAGCAACGGGCACGACCATTTCTGTGCACATTCCACTTGAGTCACGCGATTCGTAGGCGCAGAAAGGTGCCAGAAAGGGCTGATGAATGGCTGGAATGCAAAAAATCACAGTCCTGATCGCCGATGACCACGCGATTCTCCGCGCGGGCCTGAAACTGCTGATCAATGCGCAAGCCGATATGGAGGTTGTCGCGGAAGCTCCTGATGGCGATCAAGCCGTTCGGGCCGCGCGCAACACGAGTCCGCAGGTGGCCCTGATGGATCTCACGATGCCCGGGTCCGGCGGCATGGGTGCGCTCGAAGAGATCGCACGATGTTGCCCCGACACGCGCGTGCTCATCCTGTCGATGCATGATGATCCAGCCTACTTACGCTCGGTGCTCGCGGCGGGGGCACGTGGCTATGTGTTGAAAAGGGCCGTCGACATGGAACTGCTGGCCGCCATACGCGCCGTGCATCGAGGAGGGGTATACGTGGACCCGAGCTTGGCGCATGTGTTCGTTCAGGACGCGCTCGACAAACCGGCGACTGCCGACCGCGCATCGCCATCCTTGAAGATACTCAGCGAACGAGAGCGGCAGGTGCTCAAACTCGTCGCGCAGGGCTACGGCAGTCAAGAAATCGCGAAGCAGATTGTGGTGAGCGTGAAAACAGTCGAGACGTACCGCGCTCGAATCACCGAAAAGCTGGGTCTACGAACACGCCATGAAATCGTTCGTTTTGCGATACAGATGGGTTTGCTGACCTGCGATACGCTCGCGAGCACGCCACCTTCCAAGACCAGCTGACGGCCGCCGGCCTCATCTTCACGACCGGTACCTCCTCGACGTTGTCGCCGGTGTCGTTCATCGGTCCTGTCAGGGGTTTCGCCCACGCCGAGGCGATCATCGCGGCAACTCCCCGATAGCCGTTCGATCCGAAAAGCCCCACACTGCGGTGCTGATGGCGGAGCGCGTTTCCTCCACGCCGGCGAATGCTGTCGAACCGGAACAGACGCCGAGACCCATCGTCATCGAGCGTTGGAGTCGAAAAAAAGTTGATTCATGGTCATGTCATCAGTCAGCAGAAGTAGCACGCCGAGAGGTCGGTGGCGTGATCGATCGAACAGCAGACGGCGAAGCTGCCGTCGAATCTCCTCGACCAGGCCGCGGGGTTGGTTGTGAGTGATAGCGGGATTGGCATCCATCCGGACTTCCTGCCTCACGTCTTCCGACCGTTCCGGCAGGGCGAATCGAATACCACGACCGGCCTGGGACTTGGGTTGGGGATCGTGAAGAACCTCGTGGAACTGCACGGCGGCAGAGTTGCTGCTGAAAGCGCGGGCGTAAAGACCGCGCCGCTGTCGGAGATTGGCCCCTCAGATCGAGCACTCCGTCCTCGCGGAGGATGTTCGCGCTTAGCGGACCCTGCCGATTGCGCGACGCCTCGGCGAGCGGCGCATCGCCGCGAATCTGCCTGCAGAGGGGGTCACGACTCGATGGGGGCGCTCCTCAGCGGCGCGATTCCGCTGAGACCCAGTGGCCTCTGAACGGGCATCTCCGTTGCACTATCAAAGTTTGTCGAACGGTTTGGCATGCCCACCGGCTCGAAGGTTCCGCTTGGAGGTTAAAGGTTGATTGGAGGTCAGGATGGCAACGGCGTTTGCACGGAAAGACGACGCGCATTCGGAAGGTCGTCTCGGCGCTGGGTAGAGGTACAAAACAGGTACACGGAATGCCACGTTCTTCGCTGTCGTGCGCGCGACTCGTTCGAGTCTCGATGAAGCTGACGTCCACGGAGGGCTAGCAAGAACGCCGGCCTGTCACGCCGGAGGTCGCGGGCTCGAGCCCGTCGACCCCGCCAACTTCTTTATTCCAGTATGTTGGCGCCCCTCGAGTTTGTCAGTGACACGCCTGCCGCGCACTGTGCCGGTAGGTGTGCCATTTTCTCGTTCCTTCCTGGCCGCTTCCCTCGGAATAGCTCGGTCGCGATCAGGTTCACGGTCAACGCGCGCAGCTCCGGTGTCAGATGCTGGTAGCGCTCGAGCTCGCGTGAGCGGTGTCCTGTGACCTTCCGCACGATGGGGTCCGGAACCCCAAGCGTCATCAGGATCGTCGCCCCTGCATGCCGCAGGTCGTGGATGCGGACGTTCTGGACGCCAGCCGCCTTGGCGAGTGCGCGGAACTGCTTCCCAAAGTCCCAGCGGTAAGGCCGCTGCGGTTCCGGGCATCGCGCGGTCGGTCGCGAAGGGAAGAGATACTGGTGTCTGCCGCGCGAGGGCAGCGCCTTCAACGTTCTGACGATGGACTGCGGGATCGGCACGTGCCGCTGATGTCCGGTCTTGGTGCGAACCAGCGTCGCATATGGCGCATCCTCCAGGTGGAGTCGATCCCAGCGTAACGACAGGACCTCGCCCTTCCGCATCGTTGTCGTTCCTGCGAGCGCCAGGAACGCGCGCATCTCGCGATCACCAGCCGCCTTGTCCCACAGCGTCCGGAACTCAGCCGGCGATACGATGCGGTCACGGCCCGGCGGCTCCTGCCATTGCCGAACGGCGCCGACCGGGTTCCTGTCGAACCGGCCCCGCCTCACAGCGAAATTAAAAATGCCGTTCACGATCGTTCGGTGGTGATTGATGCTCGACGCGGACAGCTTCCGTTCCGTGGCCAGATGGTCCAGGAAGGCATCGACCGCGTCGGGCGTGATGTCGCGAGCCCGCTTGTCGGTGAAAAATTCCAGAACTCGCGGGTAGAGGTAATCGAATTGGCTGCGCGTCTTGGAGCCGTGCGCCTGCCACCAGTAGTCCGCGAGCTCTGCGAACGTCACGGCATCGAACGCGCGGGTCGGAAAGTGAACGCGCATCGCGATTTCGGTTTTTCGCTTGGCGAGAACGTCGTCAGCGACCTTCGCTGATCGCTGCTTCGTGCTTTCGCGGACGTCACTGCCGTGCTCATCCTGGTAGCGGATGTAGGCGACGCCGTCGCGGAAGTACACGCCCTTGGTTTTAGATCTGGCGCTCATCGCGTTCTCACCGTCCGTTGCCGCAGCCAGCGACGCAACTGGTTTCTGGAAAAACGGATTCCGGACCATCGGCCCCGCTGCGGCAGTCGAATATACGGAATGAGACCCTCCCGCGTCCAGCGTTCGAGCGTTCTCGCAGAGACTTTGAGAAGCTGCGCCGCCTCGCGGTACGTGAGGACCTGTTCGTCACTATCCGCGACGCTAGCGACATCCGGTTCGTCGGTGGCCTGCGTCCCAGGTTCGGCAAATACCTTCATGGCGTTCCCCTTCGGTTCGACGGAGGTGCCAGTTCAAAGGTATGAGTCCGTCGGCGAGTGTCACGCTATCGTGTCACTATTTGACATCTATGTCAAACACGACTAGACTGGCCACCGTGCGTCAGGCCCGGGGCCCCATATGCCACGACACAAAAGACCGGCAACGAGTCATGCAGACGACCACGCCAGCGATGAGACGCGCCCGAACGTCATCGCGAAATGGCGTGGTCTGACGCCCGACGCCCACAACGTCCTTGCGCGGGTCGCGGGTCGAGAACCCCTCGCCGCGAATCTGCGCAAGGCCCGCGAGAACTGTGGCCTGAGTCAGGCCGCCGTGGCCAAGAGGCTTCGCTTATCGCGAAGCCTCGTCGCGCAGATCGAACTGGGGAACCGACCAGTGACGGCCGACGAGCTGGCGAAGTTCGCGGACCTCTACGGCACGCCAGCGATTGAGCTCATAGGGACACCCGTTGGTAGCGACGACCTGGTCAGGGGCGCGCTGTTGAATCTCGCTCCGGCGTTGGTGAAGGAATTCGACATCCAGTCGCGGATTCGCGGCGTGCTGGGATCGCTGATGGACGTGACGCATTTGGAACGCCTCTTGGAACGCCCGGCGCGCACGGGACCGCCGACGTACCCGCTGCCGTCACCACGGACGTTGGTCGACGCGATCCGTCAGGGCGAGGAGATCGCTGCGCACGAGCGGCAGCGGCTCGGACTTCTGGACGCGCCGCTCCCGGAATTGGCGGATCTCAGTGCTTCGCAGGGCGTGCCGGTCTTCGCGCTGAAGCTGCCCGACGAGATGTCGAGCCTGTTCATCGCCGATGCATCTGTCGGGTTCGCGATTGTCGTCAACCTCATACACGACGCCGTCCGTCACCGGTTGGCCATCGCGCATGGCTACGCGCATGCCGTGTGCGAGCCGATGGGCACGCTCCGCGTCTGTACGAACGCGAACGCGAAGGAGCTCATCGAACGGCGCGCTGCGGCGTTCGCCACCGCGTTCCTTCTGCCTGCGACAGGCGTCGCTGGAACGGTGCATCGTCTCGGCAAGGGCCAGCCGAGCCGGCAGGAGTACTGGGCATTCGATGCGGCGTCTGATCAGTCCGTACGCGCGGAAGAGCGGTCCACGCCGGGATCGCAGACGATGACCTACCTTGATGGCGTGTGGATCGCCCGTCGATTTGGGACGACCTATTCGCTGGCGATCGCCCGGTTGATGGGGCTGGGGCTGATTGCCGAATCCGACCGGCGGCGGCTCCTACGGCCCGGCGCTGTCGCGCTTGCACAGGAGTGCTTGGCCCTTCTGGGCGCCACCGCCCGCCTATGGTTGTCCGCATCCTCGAACACGGTTGCCGCGTTGTCCGACCTGCCGGCCGAGCGGCTCTACATGGCCGTCGAAGCGTACCGGCGCGGACTCATGACGAAGGCCGACCTCGTTGACGAGGCGGTGTCGCTGTCGCCGCAGCTGCCGGGGCTCTCTGAGTCGCGGCTGCTGGAGCTCGCCGAGGCTGCTCGGTGATGCGAACGGCCCGTACGGTGCTGCGCACCGGCAGTAACGGGTGACACGTCACCCCTTGCAGGGTTGCTGCACGGGAACGCCAGGTTCCTCGATAGGAACCGCGCGAAATGTTCGGGGTTTGGTGAAACGGCGCGGAACGGTTCCTATACAGGAACCGCGGTTAACCAAGGTTTTGGGACGGTGCGCAGCAGATGTTGCGTCCCGCTGCACGGAGTCCTCGCATGGCATCGCGACGGACAAAATCGATCGGCACGAAGGTCACGCCTGAGGAGTACGCGCGCATCCAGACGCTCGCCGGCGAACAGGCGGTGAGTGAATGGGTGCGTGCCGCGCTCGCTGAAGGCCGCGGAGCCAGCCGCGGCTGATGCGACCGTGCTCGCCGAGCTGCTGGCGCTCCGGGCCATCCTGCTCAACCTCCACTTCCATCTGTGCAGTGGTACGCCGGTAACCGCCGAGACCATGCAGCGGTTGATTGAACGCGCCGACCAGGACAAGCGCCGGCTGGCCGAGGCGCGGCTCGCGGGAGCTGACCGGAGGGTCCCATGAGGTACGAATGGGGCCGGGCTCCCGAGGCGGGGAGATGGCAACGGGCGATGCCCGTCTGGTTCATCAGCCTGCTCGTCATCGCCTTGGCGAGCGGCGGCGGGCTCTGGCTGTTTCGTCAGACGTTTGTCTGGACACCGCTGCAGCGCTTCTATTTGTCTGCCTACACGCGGAGCGCCGTCGCCAGCTCGCTCGGCATTCGGACCGGCCGCTACCGGCTGCTGATGATGGAGAGCCGTCGCGGCAGCCGGCTCGCCATTGATGACGAGGTCGCGCCGGTCACGTTGCCGGCTGGTAAGACAACCTTCGTGCTCTCGGAGCTGGCGCATCAGGCGAACAGCGGGCGTCTCGTGTGGCGCGATGTCGTCTACGACCATGCCCGACTCCATGCGCAGCTGCGCGTGTGGATCTACGCCGACCAAACCTTGGCGGACCTGGCGCGGCCGTCGCTGATCGCGGTGTTCGCCGTATTCGTCGCTGGCCTATTCATCGCGCTTCCGAAGGACGCGCGGTGGGCCCGCTCGCGGCGCCATGGGCGACGGTTGAAGGGACCGGAGTTCGTATCCGCGCGGCAGTTCAATCGCCGAACTCGGGCCAACGGAGTCTCCTTCGTCCAGATGCCGAGACTGCCGGCCAAGCTGCTGGGCATTCGGTCAGCGCTCGCGATTCCACGCGCGATCGAGTCAAGCCATTTGCTCATCATGGGCGACTCCGGCACTGGCAAGTCGGCGCTTATTCGCCAGCTGCTCGGTCAGCTCGAGGACCGCGGTGACACCGCCATCGTGTACGACCCGGCGCTCGAATACACGCCGCAGTTCTTCACGACCCGAACGCGGTGATCGTGATCCTCAATCCGCTCGACGCGCGCTCGCCGTTCTGGAGCCCGGGCGACGAGCTGCGCCACGACGCCGAAGCGCTCACGCTCGCAACGTCGCTCTTTCCCGATCGTCCGAACGAGAATCCGTTCTTCACTGAAGGCCCGCGCCGCATCTTTGCGCATCTTGCTGACGTTCCGACCCGACGCGCGGAGGAACTGGCGTCCTGGCTCTGTCACGACGAAGAGCTCGATCGCCGCGTCCGTGGCACGCCGTACGCCGTCGATCATCGACCGGCAGGCGCCCGCGCAGCGCAGCCGGCGTGCTCGCCTCGCTCAATATGGTGGCGGATACGTTGAAGCTCCTTCCGCGAGAATCGGACGACGAGCGAGCGATGGAGCGCCACTGATCGTGGGCGCGACGACGTCGCGGCTGGTTGTTCTTCACGAGCACGCCGGAGACGCGCGACGCGGCTCGTCCCGCTCACGAGTCTCTGGCTCGACATGCTGGTGCTGCGGCTGATGAATCGGGCCAACCCGGTCATCGGCGCACTGTGGTTCGTCCTCGACGAGCTCGCGAGCCTGCAGCGGCTGCCGCAGCTCCACACCGCGGTCACGGAGAACCGCAAGTCGCAACAATCCGGTCGTGCTCGGCTTCCAGGGCCGGAGCCAGCTCGAAAGCGCTACGGCCACGATGCCGAGGCCATGCTCTCGCAGCCCGCGACGAAAATCTTTCTCCGCACCAGCGAGCCGCACGCGGCGAAGTGGATCTCGGACACCCTCGGTGAGGTCGAGATCGAGCGGATGCGTGAGAGCCGCTCGAAGGGCGAGCGACGGCCAACGACAGCTTCGGCGCTGGAACGGCAGGTCGAGCCGCTGGTCATGGCGAGCGAAATCAGCGGTCTGCCGTCGCTGCGCGGGTATCTGAAGCTGGGGAACCTTGTCGTCCGGCTCCACTTCCCATTTCTCGATCTGCCGGCGCGGCATCCGGCGTTCGTTGAGCGGCCGGTCGACGCGACACGGCGCGTCGACGATGGCCGCCGCGCCGCCGCTGAAGCCAGCCGCGCCGGTCGTCCAGTCAGCGCGTGCCAGAGGCGCTGATCGCCCAGCGAACGGCCGGCCATCATCGGCCGTTGCGACAGGAGCCGTTTTTCCAGTAGGCGACGCCGCATGCTGACGATCTCCAAGCCGCTCAGCGCCGGGCAGGCGCGGCGCTATCACGCCGAGGAGTTTCAGAACGCGCGCGAGAACTACTACACGCGAGGGCGATCAGATTCGCGGCGTCTGGCACGGCCAGCTTGGCGGACGCAGTGGGGCCTCGACGGCGAGGTCCGCGAAGACCAGTTCGCAGCGGCTCGCCGAGGGTCAGCATCCGATCACCGGCGAGCAGCTCGTCCGCCATCAGACGCGCCCGCGAGACCAGAAATGCGCGCGGCGAGACCGTGACGACGATGGAGCATCGCGCCGGCTGGGACGCGACGTTTTCGGCGCCGAAGAGTGTGTCGATTACCGCGCTGGTGGGCGGCGACGAGCGCGTGCGGAGGCGCACCGCGAGAGCGTGCGCGGTCGCGCTCGACGAGCTGGAGCCGTACGTCGCAGGCGCGGCTCGGCGGTAATCATCCGGCCGGAGACGACCGGGCAATGCGGTGGCCGCCATGTTTGAACACGACAGCGCCCGGCCGGTGAACGGCTACGCGGCGCCGCAGCTGCACACGCACGCGGTATCTTCAATCTGACGGAGACGGCCGACGGCGCGATCGCGCCCGCTGCAGCCGCGCGAGCTCTACCGCACGCAGCAATACGCGACGGCGGTCTACCGATCGGAGCTGGCGGCGCGACTGATGGCGCTCGGGCTACGAGATCGAGCGCGGTCGCAGCGGGCAGCCCGAGATCCGCGGCTACACGCGCGAGTACCTCGAGGCGTCCAGCCCGCGGCGCCAGCAGATTGAGGACTACCTGGCCGAAGCAGATCGACAGGGCGCTGCAGCGGCGCAGATCGCGGCGCACCAGACGCGGGAGGCCAAGGTCGACGTCTCGCATGAAGAGATGCAGCGGCGTCACCGCGAATCTCGCCGAGCGTTTTGGCAACCAGCCGACGCACGTCGTTGACGCGGCCGAGCGCCGTGCGCGTCCATGCACGTGGAGCACGAGCATACGCAGCACGGATGCCGCGCGGCAGGCCGTCACCTTCGCGCGCGATCGCAATCTGGAGCGCGAGGCGGTCGTGGAGGAACGGGCGATCCTGCGCGATGCGTTGCAGCGATCGCTCGGAGACGCGCGCATCGACGACATCAAGGCAGGAGGTCGACAGACGGGTGGAGCGAGGCGAATTCATCGACGATCCAGCAGGCGTCAGGCACGCCAGGTCGGTCCTTCACGACGCCCGCGATGATGGCGCTCGAGCAAGAGACGATCGACCGGATGCGTGCCGGCCAAGGCCAACATGCCGGAGCTCGTGACGGAGCAGCACGCGCGACGCCGATCGCGCGGGAGTACACCCACCTGAACGAGAGCCAGCGCGCGGCCGTCCAGGAGATTCTCGACGAGTCGCGACCAAGTGAGGCGCTCGAAGGCGCCGCCGGCACCGGGAAGACGACGGCGCTCGCGGCGGTTCGCGATGCGGCGGAACGTGAGGGCTACGAGGTCGAGGGGCTTCGCGCCGACGTCTCGTGCCGCCCACAAGCTGGCCGAGGCCGGCATCGAGTCGAGCACGCTGCAACGTCATCTCGCTCGCGCACGCGGGCGGACGCATGGACAACGACATCAGAAACGACTCTACGTCCTCGACGAATCGAGCTTGGCGAGCACGAAGCAGATGCACACGTTTCTGGGGCGCCTCGAACCAGACGACCGCGTGCTGCTCGTCGGCGACGCGCGCCAGCACGAAGCCGTCGATGCCGGACGGCCGTATCACCAGCTCCAGGAGGCGGGGATCCGCACGGCGCATCTTGACGAGATCGTGCGGCAGCAGGATCCAGCGTTGAAGGCGGTCGTTGAGCAACTTGTCGCGTGGAGACGTGCGGAGTGCCGTCGAACGGCTTGACCAGCAAGGCCGCGTGCACGAAATCGGCCCGCGCGAGGAGCGCCTGAGCGGCGATTGCGACCGAGTACGTCAAAGACCCACACGGGACGCTCGTCGTCGTCACCGGACAATCAGTCGCGCAAGGATCTGAACGACGTCATTCACCGAGCGATGCAGCACGAGGGCCACGTCGATCGCGAGGAGCATCGGACGCCGGTGCTGGTGCCGCGCCAGGATATCACCGGCGCCGATCGGCAATGGGCGGAACGATACGAGGAAGGGGACGTCGTGCGCTACAGCCGCGGCAGCAAGGCGCTCGGCCTCGAAGCTGGCGACTACGCGCGCGTCGAGCGGGTCGATGCCAAGGCCAATCAGGTCACGATCAGGACAGATGGCGACCGCGCATTGAGCTATGACCCGCGACGCCTGCAGGGCGTGATCCTGTATCGCGAAGGCGAGCGCGCCTTTGCTGCCGGCGACCGCGTGCAGATGACCGCACCCGACCGCGAGCGCGGGATCCCGAACCGCGAACTCGGCACGGTCCAGCGCATCGACACGAGCGGACGCATGGACATCCGCTGGGATTCTGGTCGATCCTCCTCATTCGAGGCCAGCGAACGCCACCATCTCGACTACGGCTACGCCGTCACGAGCCACGGCAGCCAAGGGCAGACCGCGGGCCGCGTCCTTGTGCACGTCGAGACCGCACGCACGAGCGAGAAGCTCGTCAATCAGCGCTTGGGATACGTCGCGGTGTCACGGGGCCAGTACGATGCGCGCATCTATACCGATGACAAGGTTGGACTCGCGCGCGCGCTGGACCGGGACGTCTCGCATCGATCAGCGCTGGAGAGAACGCCCGTGCAACCATCGCGACAAGGCCCGGATCGCGAGATCTCACGGAGTGAATCGGTTGGTCATAGGCTGGCCGTCGGTCGTTCATGATGACGCGGTGCTCGGCGGCGTCCAGGGTGCCCTTCGGCGGCTACGCCGCCCTGGACACCGCCTCCGCGCCGCGCCGGGTTGGCTTTTACCGACGGCTGTCAACAGAGGGCATCAGAGCGACCTCCCCAATCGGTTCGATTCCAGTCCGGCTCACCAACCCTAACTGACAGATTTGTCAGAGACTTCGGAGTGCGCCGAGTGATCGGCGGCCCGAGGATGAGAACTCGTCCAGTACAGGTACAGCACGGCACACCAGAACAGCAGCATCGAAAATGACGAACACTTCTTCGCTGTACGCGCGCCAGCCTAACCGCTCGGCCCGGTAGCTCATATGAGTGTTGCCCAAGCGAATCATCTCGATGACGCCGTCCCAAAGGTGGCCGAGCATCTGGAAAACAATCGCGATCGACAGCGATGCGAATAAAGTGGCCACAGCCGCCGGAAATGTTTCATCGCGAGGGAATCGTCGCCGCACGTGACGGGCGAGTAGTAGTGCAGCGGCGAAGTAGAACGCTACAAGTGGTAGATGCACCGGAGGGTCCCATACGCCTGCATCGAGCTCGCGCCGCGCGTGCTCTACCTCGGTAATGAACACGCCGTACCTTTGTGCAATGAGCGTAAACAGCTTCGTCTCGCAGTCGCTCCGCAGTTGTCCGTGGCTGCCTTTGGAGTCGAAATTGGCATCGGCATATCTCATGGCGAGTTCTTCAGCGATCCTCACCTGAGAGACGAGTGTCCACTGAGCCGCGTCTTCTGCTGCTGCGGGCCAGGCGCAGCCCTGGTTCATGCCCGCAGGCATGCTGCAACCAAACATCGACAGAAAGAACACGAGTAGTCCAGTTCGCCACAGTGATCGGATCATGAGCGTTTCCCTCACAGTGTTTCCTCACGCGAACGTCATTGGGGACCCGATTAAAACCAAATGCCCTGACCAGAGCTCCTATGAACCTCGCGGAAGCACGGCGACGCAATCGGCACGGAACTGACCAACGGCAGCGGCCACGGACGTTCTCGTCGGCGGCGGTGCTTATCCTCGAACCGCTCGAGCTTCAATTCCAACGGTGCCGTGATCGGGAGAGCCCCGCGGGCGCGTAGCCGTGGCACGGAGATCGAAAGGCAGCCGTCTACCGATTGCGGCCTTCAGGCGTCCGGGTGCTACTTCAGCAGCACGGCGACTCCCGTCACCACGCGAAGACTGCCGCGCCGAAGCGCTTCTGAGGTCGAAGGCGGGCGTCCGAGGTACGGCTCGGTAAAACCAGCCGGCGTCTCCGTCGTGACACTCGGGCGGGCCGCAGGCTCGAGCGTTGATCGTCCATAGTGCCGGACCGCGCTTGTCGCGAGCGCGAACTACCTCGCGGTGTCGCAGCCCCATAGCGGCGTCAGCCGTTCGCCCTGGGCCCTTTACGGTGACGGCTGCCCGCCAACTGCATAAAGGTGTTGGCCCGATCTGAAATACATCACGCCATCGGACACGGCGGGACTGGCCATCATCCGCTCGCCGAAGGTGTTCGTTCGGAGAACGTTGAACTTCGGCCCAGACGCGAGCACCGTCACTTCGCCGTCCTCGTTCGTCGCGTAAATCTTGCCGTCGCCTGCGACAAGGCTGGCGTAATAGTTTCCACGCGCGGGCAGACGCGCCTGCCAGACCAGCGCGCCCGTTTTGGCGTTGAGACACGTCATCACACCGCCGTCTTCCGCGATACAGACGCCGTCGTCAGAGACAACGGGTGAGGAAATATACGGTCCGTCGCCGCGACTCCATGCGATATGTGAATGAGTGATGTTGCCACGTCCTCCCGGACGTATCGCCATGACCGAACCCTTTGATGCCACATAGAGGAGACCATACGCGGAGACAGGCGTTGGCGCTACCCACATGAACGTACCGTCTGCGCTCCAGACCTCGCGGCCGTCGGTCGGGTCATAGCCCTTGACTCGGGCGCTTCCGGACACGACGATTTCGTCTTTCCGTGTACCTTTGCCATCATCACCAGCCTGCCCGGTGCTGCTCCATACGAACGGTGTAGACCATCCGCGCGTCACACCTGCGCGCGACGTCCGCCAAACCGTCGCCCCTGTCTTCTTATTCACGGCGAGCAGGAAGGCGTCCGCGTCGGAATCGACGCTCACGATGAGCAGGTCGCGATACAGAATCGGCGAGCTACCGCTGCCCCATTCGTTCGGATATGGACCCAACCGCTTTTCCCATACCTGCCGCCCGTCAAAATCGAACGCGAGAAGGCCGAACGAACCGAAGTACACGTACACGAGCGTGCCATCGGTCGCTGCCGTCGGCGAGGCCGGTGCATTGCGCGAATGGATCTCCTCGAGCGCGTCAGCCTTTACCGGCCGCTCCCACAGGACGCTCCCGTTACGCTTATTCAGCGCGACAACGACGAGTTGTCCGCGCGTCCAGAAGTAGCTGAGCACACCTCCAGCATCGCGAAACGCCGTGAGAAAGATACGGTCGCCCCAGATGATCGGTGATGAATGCCCTGGTCCAGGCAGGCGCGTCTTCCAGCGGATGTTTGTGGTTGCGTCCCACTGTATCGGAAGGCCTGTGTCAGCCGTGCGGCCGTCAGCAGTTGGCCCCCGCCACTGTGGCCAATCGGCAGCATCCAGTATCGTGCCCGTCAGGAGGGCAGCAGCGAACAGCAGCCGCCAGCGATAGCGATTCATGCGTCGGCGTGAGAACGTCATAAACCTCAGCGAATCCTGATGCGGCATTCTCTCCGGTCTGATGCCGCTGCCTACTCGTCCCGCAGAGCCTGAACCAGATTGATACTGGATGCGCGCCGAGCGGGAACATAGCAGGCGAGCATCGAGACCAAACCGAGCGTCATCAAGACGCCCATATACGTCACGAGATCGAGAGGCGCGACACCGACGAGAAGCGCTCGAAATGCACTGCCGGCGAGGACACTCAACGCAAACCCAAAGAGGAGGCCGAATGCGGTCAAGACGAGCCCTTGACGGACCACCGTACGGATAATCTGCGCCGCTGTTGCGCCAAGTGCCATCCGCACGCCGAAATCTCGGGTTGCCCTGCGGACGCTGAACTCCATCACGGAGTACCTGTCCAAGCGCGGCGATGACGAGCGCTCCTGCCGCAAACACCGCCAACAGGATTGTGAGGACACGAATCAGCCAGGTCACGCTCCGCAACTGTGTCTCCATCGTCCTCAAGTAGACAACGGGAATGTCGGCATTGACCTCGCGGAGCGCGAGACGGATCGCGGGAGCGATGGACTCGAGCCGGCCGACGACGTCGGGGACCGCCTTGACATAAAACGTGAAGTGTTCGCCGGGATGCGACACAGTCTGCCGAAGTGGCACAAACAGGTAATGGCGACGCGGGTCACGGTCGAAGCCGCTGAAGAATCCGTCCGGCACGACGCCCACGACTTCGGCACGCTGTCCGGACCTGAGGGTCAGCGTCCGTCCCACCGGCGACTCCCCCGTCCAGAGGGCCTCGGCAAGACTCTGGGTGATCACAGTCTGTAGTTCGGTCCGTGTTCCTCCTGAACTGAGGAGACTACCACCCGACAACGCCGGGATCCCCAGCACCTCAAAGTAGTTTGGTCCAACGTCGTTACGCAGCGCGCGCAACGGCTCCGCCGAAGCGCCGGGCCGCAGTTCCTCTGGTGCCCAGGAACTGCCGGGCACGCCGCGCGCGTACCAGACGGCCCTCACGCCGGGTACGGATTGCAACCGATTCCGGAGCCGCTCGAGCAGGACGTCGTTCGAAGGCGTGCTGGATGCAGCGCCCGCTGTGCTCACCGTGACGAGAAGCACGTCCTTCTTGTCGAAACCCAGCTCCACGTCATCGATCGCAACCAGGGACCGATACGCTAAGCCGGCGCTGGTCAAGAGAAGAACGGAGAACGCGAGCTGCACGAGGACCAGTCCTCTCGCCATTCGGGACCGGCCGTCAACGACACTCTGCTGTCCCGCCTTCAACGCTGGAAGTACATCCTGCCGCCACGCGCGAACGGCAGGCACGACGGTGAACAGCAATCCGGCGAGGACCGCCAAGACACCGCCATACAGTGCGACCTGCCAGTCTGGTGTGAAGTCCGGCGTGATCACTGCCCCGTGTGAATCTGGGGGAATGAGCGCCGCCAGACCATACGTCATCGCGGCCGCGAGGCCGCACGCGAGCATCCACGCTAGCAGGGCGAGTCCGAGTCCTTCGAACAGCAGGAGCCTGAAGATCCGGCCACGCGATGCGCCGATCGCCAGTCGCACAGCGATCTCCCGCCGGCGGACAATCGACCGGGCCAGCATGAGATTGGCCACGTTGGCACACACAATCACGAGCGTCAGACCGGTGATGAGCGAGAAGATCGCCATGAAGCGTGGTGCCTGTTGGTGGATGGGGCTCCCGGTGCCGAGCATCGAATAGGCGCTCAGTGCGACCGTGTTGCCGTCGAATGCGTCGGGATTTTCGCGCTCCAGACGTTCAGCAATCACTCGGATCTCAGCCTGCGCCTTCGAGAGGGACGCTTTCGGCTCAAGCCTGCCAACCGCGACGACGGGCATGCCGGACCAGTCGTCGCTGGCCTGACTCCGCTGTCGAGCGCGCCCGTAACTGAGAAGCGGCACCCACACGTCGGCCGACTCTCCGATGGTTGCGCCCTGAAAGGTCGGCGGGGCGACGCCGACAATCGTGGCCTGATGCCCGTTCAACACAACTGGCAGCCCGACGACCCGGTCTGTTCGCTGAAGCTCAATCCGCCAGAATCGCTCGCTGACGATGGCGACGAGGCCCTCGGCGTCGCCACGGTGCTCAGCGTCGGTAAAGGTGCGGCCGGGGAACGCTTGTACGCCGAGCGTGTCGAAATAGTTCGAAGAAACGAGTGCGCCTCGCACCGCGTACACGCCCTTGTCGAGGCCGACGGCAAATCGTTCGAACCCGGACGCAAGCAGCGGGCGTACGGTTTCACTCTGTGCGGCGAACGCGAGATAATTCCGATAGCTCGTTTCCGGCCCCAGTACACGACCATCGCGGATCATGTTGAGCACTACCAGTCGGTCCGTCGTGACGCCCGGAGCAGGCTTCGACAAAAGGCCGTGAACAATCGAATAGATGGTGGTGTTACCGCCCAGCACCAGAGCAGTCAGTACCACCGCTACGGCGGTAAGTCGTGGCTCCCGCGTGATACTGCGCAGCGCGAAACGTAGGTCGCTCCAGAGGGAGGTCAGGAGCGGGAGAGTACGCTCATCACGATAGCGTTCTTTGGTGGAGTCAATACTGCCAAACTTCAGCACCGCCGCGCGTCTTGCCTCGTGCACAGACATACCCGCGCGCATGTTGTCTTCCGTCTGCATGCGCACATGTGAATCGATCTCCGCGGCGACATCCTCCATCTGCGCACCCGCGACGGTCCCTCGTAGCCGGTTCCAGAAGCGGCGCAGCGGCTTCATCGTGTCTCTCCCTTGATGGCAAAGAACCGCCCGATGACCTCCGTCGTTTGCTGCCAGTGACAGCGCGCGGACTCGAGTGTGTTTCTGCCGGTTTTGGTGATTCGATAAAACTTTGCCTTCCGATTGTTCTCGGAGACTCCCCACTCCGATGCGATGGAGCCTTCCTGCTCAAGCCTGAGGAGCACGGGGTACAAGGTTCCGTGATTCACAGCCAGTACGTTGTCGCTGATCTGCTCGATGCGGCGGGCAATACCGTAGCCGTGTTGGGGTCCAAGTACGTTGAGCGTTTTCAAGACCATGAGGGCCAGCGTTCCCTGCCAGACGTCCCGTCTTTGAGTCATTCGTATACCCTGTGGGTGTCCCACAAGAGAATGCCACAGTCTCCGATGGGATACCAACAGGAATCGCAGACAAAGCGTCGACAGAACTCCACAGTGACGATTGGAGCCGGGACTCGCCGCCCTACAGCTCAGTTTTCGACACGCGAATCGCGCTGGTCGTTAATTGAGCTACGCGTTCGAGCGCTTGGACCCGTACAGCCATTTGAGAATGCGGTTCCAGCTGGCGAACGTCTGGTTCGCCGTCACGTTGGCTTCTCAGCACACATGTCGTGGACCACCGGAGCAGAGGCCGCCAGGAGTTCGGCTGACAATTGGCTGACAATCGGTAGTGGCTGGGGGTGGATCGGAGCTGCGATGAGTGGTCGAAAGCTTAGGAAAATCGGCGAGTGGCTTCGCGTGGGCCTCAGTAGTCCCGTGCAATTGGGCTCAGAAACCGACGATTCCCGGCCGTCTGGCCGCGGATGCATGGGGTGCGGGTTGATAGGTTCGTGTTCACGAATTCGTGCAGTCTTTTCAGGTCGGCTCGGCCACATTAGAACGACGCGGACGGCCAGCCACTTCGTGCGGTAAACTCAAAGATGGGACAGGTCTATGGATCGAGACTTCGTCGAGCGGCGCGATGAGAGCTTCTATCTGGTGGGGAGTCGTGTGCCCCTGGCGTGCATCGTGCGAGAGTTTCAGGACGGCCAGTCCCCAGAAGCGATCCGTTCAGCGTTTCCGACGTTGACTCTGGAGCAGGTTTACGGCGCCATCACTTTTTACCTGGGACACCGGGCCGAGGTGGACGAGGACATCGCGACTCGCGAGCGCGAGGAGAATGCGTTCAGCGAGACGAATCCCGCTCCCGTTGATCTGAAAGAGAAACTGGACCGCGCGCGGCGCCAACCGCAATCGCGATAGCGCCATGGTCCGCTTTCTGGCGGACGCCAGCCTCCACCACGCGATCGTCACCGGCTGCGCCCGGCGCGAACCGGCGATCGACTTCCTATCCGCACAGAGCGCCAAGCTCGACGGAATGAGTGATCCAGACGTACTCGGGACCGCCGCCTCACAGGGCCGCATTCTCGTCACCCATGACGTTTGGACCATGCCGAAACACTTCGCTGAGTTTCTCGCGGCGGGAGGTTCGAGTCCCGGCGTGTTCCTCGTGAAGCAGCAGACGCCGTTGGCGTCGGTCATCGAAGGTCTTGTGCTGGTCTGGACGGCGTCAACACCAGAGGACTGGACGAATCGAATTGTCGAGATCCCGCTGCGTTGAGTCGCGCCCGTCGAAGGCAGGTCACAGGCAGGTGCGCTACATCGATCGCGTCATCGGGATCGAGTTCCAGCAACGGTCAGACGTTCGTCGTCAAGACTCCGAGCAGCTGCCAGGCACTGTGCCGGTAGGTGTGCCAGTTTCGACTGCAGAACGGTGTCGTTCCGTGTCAGTCTTAGGCGGCGTATGGTGCGCGGTCGGACGAATTCCCGAAGAAAACCGCGAAACGTCGAACGATCTCGATTCAGGACTTGCGCCTGTCACGCCGGAGGTCGCGGGCTCGAGCCCGTCGACCCCGCCAACTATCCTCTAGAAATTAAGGAACTTCCGCTCTCAGCCGTGCTTCGCTTGCAAACAGGCCGGAGGCCGCGGGACTCGCCCTTTGCAAGACATTGCAACTGCAGTCCAGGACCCCCTCGGTTCTTCGCCGCCGCCGCGTCGCTGTTAAAAAAACATTGGCGTTTCAATCTGAAGGTCGACTGTCGCCCGCGTCCTCCGGCCAAAGTGGCCGTTGGCCGCGGAACATCCGCTGCGCTGAGCAGGGTGAACTGCACAAGGACAGTGCGATCCAGTGGGCGCGCAAACGCCAGAACGGGCGGCGGCTCCGCCGCCGTACCGTCACAAGTGCGAAACGGCGCTCGCCTTAGGTCAGGTGCTCATCCAGAAATTGCACCGCCGCGTCTCGCGACCCAGTCAGCGCCGCTCCCTTGAAGCCGTGAGTCTCGCCTGGATATTCGATGAACTGGTCGTCCGCCAGTGCCGCCGTCCCTGCCGCCCCGAACTTCCATTCCTTCACCGTGCGAGCCTTTCCACGAAGCTCGCGCACGAGATGACGCGAGTTCTCGATGCTCAGCGGATCTGACGTTCCGTGATGGATCTGCACCGGGGGCAACACGGACCAGTCCCCCTTGACGGCCGGCTGCAGCGTCGGTGCGAAGAACTCCACCACCGCCTTGAGCCTGGGGCCGGGGGGCTGGCCCAACGCGAGGTGCAGCACGATGTGGCCGCCGAGTGAGAATCCGAGCAGTCCGGTCCGCGTCGCGTCGAAGCGGCCATCGGCGGCGATGAACGTGAGCGCCGCACCGCAGATCGTCTTCCATGCGGGCAGGTGCTCGAACATCCGACTGAACGCTTCGTCTCCAGCCGCCGTGCCCGTTCCTTCGAAGTAGCGGGGGATGATCGCCGACATGCCCTTGGCCGCCAGGGCTTCGGCAAAGCCTTCGATGTCGCGGCCGAACGGGGCGCCCAGACCGGCCGTCCCGTGCAGGACGAGCACCGGCCGATGCTTCCCGCCTGAGGACGGCAAATAGATGTCGGCAGGGACGCGGCCGGGCGAGGTCGAGAAATGCTCATGAGAAGGGCTCATCGTCAACTCCGATCGCTGATGGCGTATTCGCACATCAGCAGCAGATCGTCTACTTCTTTCGCAACGTCGCCGGACTTTGTGGTGATTACCCATGTGGCGGCCGCCGGATCGGTGTTCACCTCGATGGCTAAGTCCGGAGTCGCCTTGGGCGGCAGGATCCCCCGCCACCTCGCTCGGGCAGCGAGGTCGATGGTGGACTCGGTTCCTCCGGGAGGCGTCAGTCCGATGCTCAGGGACGCCGGTTTCGCCCCGGCCTTCAGGACGGCGTAGATCCCGACCCTGCCGGTGGTGAGGCTCTTGCCCTTGAAGAGAAACGGGAACCGCTCCTGCACGAGCGGCAGTGCACATGAAGCCGCGGCCGTCGCACGGGTGAGTTGATGCCACTCGGTCGGGAACTCGTGTTTCAGGCTGAACAGTCGCGCCTGCGGTCGGGTGGCCTCGGCTCCGACCGCCTCCGCCACTGCCGCTTTCGCCGCACGCTTCAGCGGCGCGCCGCCATCGCGCGCGGTATATCGAACGTGCAGTACGACATCCGGCAGGGTCTTGAGGTCGAACGCATTGCAGTCGGGATCCATTTCAAGGCGCCAGCGGGAGCCCGCGATGCCCGCCCCTTCGAATGGCAGATACCGTTCGTCGCGGAACGCGAGCTCGAACACACCGCTGTCGTTCTGGCCACCGCTGGTCGCGATCGCCTGCGGGCGCACCCAGTTCGTGACGAAGCGGTCGTCCTCCTCGCCGTCGCGCTCCGCGTACTGATCGAGCGCGATGCTCTTCACGCGGGTCTTGTCCCGGAGCAGGGTGAGCGTGCAGTTCACGCTGGCATGCGGCCCGATCACCGTCGGGATGGTGACGCTGACCGTTTTGATGCGGCGCATGTAGTGGCCGGGGTAATCCATGTCGAACAGGGCTTCCGGCAGCTCGAACTCGCACTGCCCGCGTGCCTTGAGCTCGATCAGGGCTTGCGGGTCGTTCTGGACGATGGAATGGTGCTTGGTCAGCTCGAGCTCGCGGCGGTTGGCGTCGAGATAGGCGCGTTCCATCTGCCTCAGTTGGAAGTGCAACCGCTCGCCTGACATCAGTCCTTTGCGCTGGCTTTCCCATGAGCCGAACGTGACGAAGTTCGATTTGGTGAGCCCCAGCTCGAAGCGGTAGCTGCGCTCGGCTTGCCTGGCCAGGTCGTAGGTCATCTGATAGCACTGGAAGTAGATCGTCGACAGTTCGCCGGCCCGCCAGCCGTACAGGTCTGCGTTGGTGAATTTCCTGCGCATGAATTCGTCGATTTCCTGTGACTGCTCGATCTGCCGCGCCGTGTTGTGGAGCTCCTTCTCGGCGATCGCGACCCGGATCCCGGCGGCGGCGATCTGCTTGTCGATCTGCGCGAGCTCTCCCGCCGCCAGCTTTTCCTGCAGCTTCCACTCATCGGTGCGACGCTTCCAGACGGCTTCGATCGAGGACTTGTTGGCGTTGAAGCTGTGAACCGATGCCTCGAAGTTCTTCTCCCGGCTCCTCGCCTGGAACGCGGCGATCACGTTTCCGCGTCCCACCGTCGCGGTGAGCAAAGGCTTCTTGAGCTCGATTACGCCTGCCGACACATCCGGTACGTAGGTCGCGACATCGGAGGCGATCCCTTCGTCACTCTGGGCCTCCTCTTGAAGCGTCTGAGCCTGAGCGAGCTCGTTCAGCTGGTTCGCCTCTTCGGCGATGCGCTGTACGATGTGGGCATAGAAGTCGAAGCGTACCTGGGTGACGTCGCGGCTCTTGTGCAGCGCCGCTTCGGCGGTCTTGGCCTCGGCGAGCTGTTGCTGCTTGACCTGTTTCATCAGCGCCAGCAGCTCGGTCTCGTGCGTCGTCCTGATCAGGGACAGGCGCTCGGCATCGCGTTTCTCCAGCGTGGCGAGGAGCTCGCTGCCGAGCGTACGCAGCTCACCGGCGAGCTCCAGCGCTTTGGCGCACATGGTGGTGAATCGATAGGCGGGCAGGCGTGCGCTGAGGTCGTTCAGCACCGATCCGAGATCGATCCCCTGTGCCGCAGCCCGCACCAGCAGTGCGGGGTCGATCGAGGGCTCGAACAACGCCAGATCGCGCACCGTGCCTTCGATGTCCATGCAGTGGCGGATCTTGAACAGCCGGTCGGCGACGGTATCCCAGTACCCCGACAACTTGTCGTTCTTCGGGAGACAGAAGTAGAAGCTTCGTCCGATGCCCATCAGGCCGGAGGCTTCTGTCCCGCCGCCGCCTGCGGTAGCGCGGCTGCTGAACGGCAGGTCGTTCTCGAAGTCCACGATCGTCTGATTCAGTTCGTCCAGGCCGTCACGCAGTTCCGCGTACGTTCGCGCCCGAGGGCGCCCGCGCGACGGCAGCTTCTGGCCCGGCCGTCCCAGCAGGATCGCGGTCGTGACGTAGAGATGCGTTGCCTGGTTGATGGATTCGATGGTCTCCCGCCGGTAGAGCTGATCGGCCCAGGCAATCATGTTGTCGAAGTACTTCATGACGACCGCCTTCTGATAGGCGGTCCGCCGCATTCGCGCTACGCGATGCGGCTGGAAGGGGTTGGCCTGCAGGTCCTCCCACTGCGAGAAGGCGGAGATGTCGCCGGCATGGAACCGCTTGAGCAGGTCGTCGAGGCGCTGCGGTGGCGTGTCCCTCAGCGGCCGCACTTTCCAGTAGCGCTCCGGCACACTGCCAGCCGCCGCGTCGGCTGTCGGGTCGAAGATGTAGTGGAACCAGCGTGCCGCCTCCTCGAACCGCTGCTGCTGCGACAGTCGGGTGGCGATCAGCAGCGGGATGTGGAAGAACAGCTCCCAGTTGTAGACGCTGTACGCTCCGGTGAAGTCGAAATCGACATCATGCCGGGGCAGCGGACCTTTGACCGATCGCTCCCGTCCGTATGCTTCGACGAAGCCGGGCCGCTCCGGCAGCGACTGACTGTCGACGGTCAGCAGGCCCGGGACACCATAGCGGTTCAACCGCTTCTGGAACTCTGCGGTGTGCGGGTGAAAAAACGTCTCGAAACGAAACGTCGCCAGTTCCGGCACCAGCGCGGCGACGGTCTTGATGCCGTAGCCGAAGAGGGCGGTGTCGTTCGTCATGCTGATGACGTTGTTCGCCTTGATGGGCTCGGCCAGGCCCGACCCGCGGATCTCGATTGCGGCAATGGTGGCCCGGCCGACGCTCCACGGATGGTCATCGATACGGATCGTGTCGGTCTTGTTGAGCAGTTTCGCCCCGAGGTCCTTCTCGATCGCGAACGTGTTGGATCCGGCCGCGGCCGCCGGCATGTAGATCGCCGTGTCTTCGTCCTTCATACGGAGGAGAGACGACTCGACCGGGCTGCTCGGTACCGCGAGGTAGCTGTGGGAGCCCTGCTGAAAGAAGAATGGATCGTTGAGGGTATAGGGCTTGGACCCTGGCGAGTAGAGCTGGCTGCCACCGGTGTCCGGCAGACGCGAGAACACAACGACGGCATCTGACGCGCAGCTGACGGGGCTGAACGTCAGGTTGGTATTGCTCAGCGCCGAAAACCCTTCGGAGTAATGGACCGTCTTCGATGAGGTGTCGCTCTCGACGAGCCCGTGATAGTTGCGCAGGGTCAGGCTGGCATGTCGTTTTGAGGCGGCCGCGGTCTTCGGCCCACGCGGCTTGCCCAATCCGACATCCACACCCGGCGTCAGACAGATGCTTACCGAGCCGGTCGCAAACACGATCGTCAACGCATCGCCGGCTCCCTCGACATCCATCCGGTATTTCGTCTCGCCCGCGGGAATCACCACGGCTTTGTCGGCCGCCGTGACGCGCTTGGCCGACCACTTCCTGTCGCGATATTCACTCCACGCGAGGCGAATCTGCGTGAGGTCGTCACGATTCGTTTCCCGCATTTGCCAGAAGAGATACAACCGGCGATTCCACATCACCGGCAGTACCTCGTCTGCCTCGATGTCGAGCGGCACCTTCTCCCAGGGCGTCCAATAGCGATAGCTGGGATCGACCGTGACCTGCTGCCGGTAATAAATCTCGTGAGGAGTGGCGTAGGTGGCACCGAAGACGTGCAGTACGCGTTCGCGCCGCTCGTCGGGGCTGAAGCCGATCTGCTCGTGGGAACCGCAGATCCGCAGCAGCGCGACGGTGTCGAGCTTTTCGAGGTATTTCGCCAACGCCGCCTCGGCGGTCGCGCTAGTGAGCTCGTCCTGCAACAATTCGGACTCCAGCTCGCGGAAGAACGGGCTCTTGTCGTCGCGCAGCTCTGGCTCGATCCAGTTCTCAGGGTGCAGGAACACTCTGAGGTTGGCCTCCCAGACCCGGTAGTTCTGCATCCAGTCCCAGCGGGCGCCGCTGATCATTTTCGGGTTGACGTCCGGCTCCTGGTTCATGCGGCAACGCTGGACGAAGAGCTGCACCGAGGATATGGCCTGCTTGATCCTCGAGGTGCGCATGCACGGGCTCATCTCGACGTCGATCAGGAAGTATCCGAACAGCTCCCCGACGTCGTCGAATCCCAGGCGCGGGAGCAGGTAGGCCACCAGGGCGGCGCGCTGCGCCTCGCGAAGGCTGTCGGTGACGGCCCGTGCCGCCTCGATCCACGCGTCGCTGTCGTACTGCGCCTTGTGCGCGCGCCGCGCTTCGCGTGCGGCAGCACGGAGCTGCGCTGCGTCCGGCAACGTGGCGGCCCAGCTGAAGGCGTCCACGGGGGCGGCACCGAGCAGTCCGAGCAGCCGGAGCGCGTTCGCCACAGCGCGCAGCCGGCCCGGGTCGCGGTAGTCGGCATCCACGAGGCTGAAGCCGTCCGGTCCGACGATCGTCGCCAGGCCCCCCGCATCCCAGTCGAGACCGCGAACCAGCGCGGCGCGCGCCAGCGCGCCCGTGGCGGCCATACAACCCTCGAGAACAGCAGCCGGTTCCCGGGTCGCCTGCCCGCGCAGCATCGCGAAGTCGTTCCAGCGGCGCCAGTTCGCGAACAGCGACGTCGGATCGCCGCGCACCGTATCGACAGGCAGGTCGTTCAAATCCAGAGCACCAGCCTCAGAAGGGTCGGCGAGGTGAGCGAGCTCGGGCGCCGTCAGGGCGAATCCATTCGCGAGGAGCGACGCCTTGTGCAGCCGGATGAACGTATGTGCGGCCGCCTCGGCGTCGCCATGAGTGACCGAGTAGAGGCGGGAGGACGGCACCACGTCCGATGGAATCGTGGAACTGCTCCATCGCAGTTGAACGAGCGCTTCGGGTTCAGTCGCGGCGGTCGACGCATGGTTGAAATAGTCCAGTTCCACCGCGTAGAGTTTCCCGGCTTCCAGATCGACAGCGGCCATGTACTCGACTGGTGCCCCGTCGACCCAGTGATCGATCAGCCGGGTGCCGGCGACGCTCAGCCGAACGCCGCCGCCGGCACGAAGATGCAGCTCGTAGCGCGCCGTCACGGGAGCCATGAGGTGCCCCTGCCACTGCACGCTGATGCCTTCCTTGCTGTCCCAGACAAAGTCGATGTGAGAATCCACTCGCGTCTTCAGCGCCGGCGCGGTGAGCGTCTCGTTCGCGAAATAGGTAGCGGTCAGCCCGTCGCCAGGCAGCGCGAGAAAGTCGGCGATCGCCGGTCGGCTCTTGTCTGCGTCCGCACCGAGACGTACCACCCCCCGGTGCCCTCCAGCAACACAGCGGCGGTCGTGCGCGTGAGTGCCAGCGCCTCCGCCAGAGTTTCGACCACGAAGGCGCGGCTCAGACGTGCGGCCAGATGGGGCGATACTGCCGCGAGGAATGTGGAAAACTTTCGCGCCACGATCTCCGGGTCCACGCTCCCGTCGGCGGCAGCGGACGAGACGTCCAGTACCGACGTCTGCAGAGCGTCCAGTTCAGCCCGCGTCAACCCGAGCTGCGAGATCAGCGTTCGGCTCAGGAGCCCCCGTGGCTGCTCATACAACGAGGTGAGCGCGTCGAGATAGGCAGGGTTTCCCGACAGCGGCACCAGGGCGTTGCGTTCAACGTCGGTCAACCACCCGGCGGCCCGGAGCAGGCCGTCGGCATGTGTGACGGCGCCGGCGGGCAGGACGATGCCTGCGGTCATCGCGAGAGGTGCCGTATAGATCTGAGTTCCCCCGATCAAGGCGACCATCTCGGCGGCCACCGATGGATCGAACGACAGTTCCAGCTTTTCGCGGGTCAGGTCGCCCGCGGGGTCGTTGGTGGCGGCATGTTCGCCGGCGATCCGGATCAGCCCTTCCCTGAGGGTGCTCAGCACCGCGTCAGTGGCTTCGACCGTCGGGGCGAAGCTGGCCCGCGGATCGCCAACCGTGCTGAACAGATAGCTCAGTAGACCAGGGGCAACGCCGGATTCCGCCACGGCCTCGGCACCGCGGGCGAAGCGCAACGTACGCGCCGGCTCGATATCTGTGAACGCACCGGTCGATCCGAGATGGCTGAACGGCGCATCTGCGGTCAAGCGGAGAAGATGGGTGAGATCCTGAACCGACAGTTTCAAGGCCCGCGCGAGGACCAGGTGACGATACAGGACGGACACGGTTTCGAGCGTCAGGGCGGCCGTCGCGCTCGCCAGGCCGGTCTGCTGAAGGATCAGGCTGAGGTCGGCTGGTCGAACGCGAAACGCGCCGAGGAGCGCCGGCAGGTGCTCCGCAATCTTCAGGCCGCTGGCCGCCGGCAGGTAGGCGTTTGCGACCGGCAGGAACGCCGGGTCCTTGTCCCGTCCCTTGAGGAACAGCATGCGATACAGTGCGTCGTCGCCGTCCACGGGGATGTTGCCCCAGAAGGTGAAGAGCTTCTGCGGGGGCAGCTTGAGCCCTGCTTGCAGCTGAACGACGTGGCCCAGTTGACGCAGGAATGCCGGCGTGATCTCGTCGGCGCCGAGCGCCGTGAACGCGCGATCGAGATCGACGACAGACCAGCCTGTCTTGCGCCACAGCCTGACGAATCGGTGAAGGCGGCTCCACTCACCGTCGTCCACGGGGGTGCCGTCGAGGTGCTGCAGCCGGGTGAGTGTGAGGTCGCAGGCTGAATCGGGTGCATCGAGCACGAGCATCCGCCCGACGCTGCTGAAATGCTCCGCCGCCCAGGCCTTCAGCTCGTCAACGGTGACGCGGGCATCGTCCAGTGCCTTCTGGGTCCGATCGTCCAGGGCGGCGAAGCCGCTGGCCACAAGTCCGGACAGCACCTCGTAGCTGACCGGCAGTCGAATCGAACACAGAGAAGGCGTCGCCGTGTGGAACGGCCGGGTTGACGTAGGTCGTCCGGAGCAGGGCAATGAGGTCGGTGTACCTGATGCCGGTGCGCGCCAGCAGCGTGGGGACGTGCGCCAGCGATTCCCGCCAGGACGGCGAACGCTTCCCCGAGGCACCCCAGGCCGCGTGGCCACCAAACAACGTGAACGCAGCACCCGACAGCGATCGACCCGCGAGCCCAACGTCGTACTCCGGCACCTCCAGTCGAACCCAGCCACCGGGCGCGGGTAGCGGTCCCATGTACCGCCGGCTGGCGGTGCTTTCGAAGCCGACGGCGATCGCGCTGTCGCCCCAGTAGGCGCGATGCTCCCAGGTGTCATCGTTCCACTGCAGCATGACTTGTTGCGGGACCTGAGCCGGATCGACGAATACCTCGGCGAAGAGGACATCTTCGTGCCGCACGTCGAGCCTGGATGTCGCGCTTTCGAAATAGTGCTGGTGCAGCCCGGCCGCGACGGCTGTATCGTGAGCCGGCACCCCCGAGGGGGGCGGTGGAGCGAACGGGGCGAATGCCCAGACGTCGCCGAGACTCTTTGGAACCGCGCCTGCGGGCAGCGCTCCGGCAACCCATGCGGTGTCGGTGGGAGGCACAGGTACGTCGAAGCCGTAGAAATCCGAGACCGGCCGCGCCGCCGCGGTCGCGTCGAAGCGCTCACCGGTCAGGATGGCGAACTCACCGTCCGTGATCTTCAAGGCTTCCACGTCCAGCGCGCGCCCGGACGCCTCGCTGGTCTCGCGCCGGAACGCCGCCATCACCTCGTGTCGGCTCGATCCCATTTCCTCGAGCGTCAGCCGCAGCGATGTGATCGGCTGGTTGAACGGCAGCGTGCACGGGTAGACGGCGGCTTCGAGCGTGTCGTAGGCGAGGTCGCGCGTGTTCTCCGGCTCGGCGGCGAGCTCTTCCTGGGTCGCGCCCCGCGAGCTCTCGTTCGGCGCTGGCACAGGCGGGGTAACGGCGCTGTTCAGCGGGAGCGTCTGACTGAAGACGATGTGGCTCTCCAGCGCCTCGTTGACCAGGTCCACGTATGGCAGCGGCGTGTTCGTGTTCTCGCACGACAGCAGAATGTGTGCGAGGTCCGGACGCCTGCCGATCACCTTCTTGTCGACGTTTCCGATCAGGACGTCGAGGGGCGTCACCGCCGGCGTCTTCGGTCCGAGAAACTGCAGGATGTCGACGAAATATGCGGCCGCACTGTGAATCGAACGGCACTGCTGGCAGTCGCAGAGCTCGACCGACCCGAACAAGGTGGCATAGTCCACCCGATGTCGCGCCATCACTTCCTGCAGCGCTTCCTGTTGCTTGCTACTCACAGTGCACCTCGTGGGCCGTCGCCTGCGACGGCTTCCTTGAGCAAGACATATTGATGGACGGCAGCCGCGCTGATGTGGGTCGCCCGCTCGACAATCAATCGGGCGGTCGGTTCACCGACCAGCGGCCGTAGCATTTCCATGGCGATGTCCGGTGGCAGTTCGGCAATATCTCGCGCCGAGTCGAATCCGGCATCGAGCAGCGCTTTCAAGGAAGTCGGGCTGTCGCTCAGGCGAAATAGCCGCTGCACGCGTTTGACCTGCGCGATCACGGCCGGGCGGTCCTTCTCGGCGACGTGGCCCAGCAGGCCGTCGCCATGTTCCCTGATCACATCGTCGATACGCGCCGTCACCAGATCGAACTGTTTGGTCCGGACCGCGAGGTCGAAAAAAGTGGCGACCTCGGTCTGGGTATTGGCGAGGTGAGTCGCGGGCAGGCCCGAGATCATGCTCGCTACGCTTGCGGTCGGGTGCGCGACCTGCATCGCCGCGGCCAGGCTGGCCGCATAGTTCCCCTTCTGCTCCTCCGGTTTACCGGGGACGTCGGCCGGGACCGGTACCGCAGCCGCATCAATCAACGCACGCCATTTGTCGGCGGTGTCGAGGTGAAACGCCAGTTCGACGGTATCGACGACGGCGGCGTGCCGGGCGCGGATCGCATTCACCAGCGCCATGTTGTTCCGCGCCAGCACACCCAGCTTGAAGCTGTATTGCAGCTTCGAGACCGTTGTCACATTGCCGAATCCTGGCTGCGCGCGCAGCTTCTGCCAGAACTCGGCGCTGGTGCCGGTGTGGTCGGAGTAGGTGCGCCAGAGCGTGGCCTGATCGTCGGTGTTCGGCAGGTCTGCGCCGATCAGGTCCTTCAGCGATGGACTCCCGGCGGCGTTTCGATATTCCGGCAGCCTCTTGCCGATGACGGTACGAATCGCCTGCACCGCGTCCTCCAACCGCTCCGGCGATGCGAACGGGGGAATGATTGTGAGATCGCCGGCGGTGGCTTCCTGCAGTGCGCGGCGAAGATCGTCGGTGCTGAGGCGGCTGAGGCTCAACAGATCCGAGACGTTGCGGCTACGTGCCACGCCGTAAAGAACCGAAGCCGGGAGAGAGCCATCGAACGGGTCGGCTGCCAGCCTGAACGCTGTCCGCAACGCGCGGACGATCTGTGGGTCGAGTCCGGTCTCTCGCACGACGAAGGAAATGTCGCGGTGCTGCCCTTCATCGAAGCGCGACGCGGCGGCTCCGACGAGCGCTTCACGCCGGGCGTCGTCCGCACCGGCCACGGCTCCCTCGGGGAGCAGCTTCTCGACCGCACGCCAGACCTGTTCGTACTCCGACAGCCGACGCCTGGGTTCACCGCCTGCGATGGCGATGCGGACGTCTTCGACACGCCGCGCCTGGATACCGAGGATCAGGTCGTCGGCCGAGACCTCGACTTCCTCCGTCATGCCGTCGGCATCCGGTTGGCGGTAGATCCGGAACCTGTCGAGCGGCCTTCCGTCTTTGCTGAGCGCGAAGATGAGATCAGGAACAGGGCTGGTGAGCACGTCTCCTTCTCGCACATAGTCACCGGCCGCGAACGCCGACGTTGCATAGGAGATCTCGAACGACCCGGCCGCGGCGCCGCCGGGAATCCCCTTCGTCATACCGGTGCCGAGCAACTGGCCGGCGTTGGCCTGTTCGCGCCGGAAGAAGAGGTCGCGGTCGAAAATGTTCACCTGGACGTCGTCGCGCGGTCCGGTGTCGTCGGTGACCTGGCCGCGGACGATCCAGTCCGCCTCGGGCGGCGGATCGAGCGCGCCGGATTCGCGCAGCAGCTTATTCAGTGCGTCGGCGGTCGGTTCGTCCACGCTCTCGCCGGCCGGGAGCAGGAACTGCTTACGGAAGGCACTGACCACGTTCGCCGTGGCGGTGCCGTACACCTTGCGCCGCGCGTCGTCGCGCAGCGCTTCGACCAGGCCGCGCCGTTCTTCATCGGGAACGCGGAGGTGTCCCTTGTCGATCAGAAAGTTGAGGACGTCCTGGAGATTGAGGATCGCGTCGACGTCTGCGGTCCGAGGTCCGATAGTCGGTGGTGGGGGGTTCTGGATTAATTTCATAAAGTTCTTGAGCCTATCGTGATGCTTTCTGCAGTGGACCGGGCGAGGCCGCACGACTACTGACGCTTGAACGCTTTGGGATCAACGTTGGAATGCCAAACGTCCGGCGGCGAGCCAGGTTGAATCCACTGTGGCTCGCAGTTGTCCTTGCATGCTGGACCCGAAGTGCCGACTACGATTCCTTTCGCACCTTCGCTCTTGAGGCCGAGGGGTCCTTCCACTTCCACGTGGCGCATGGGATCGAGCTTCCCGTTCACCATTGACGGTTGCGGCCCTACCTTCAGACCTGCTGGCAGTTCACTTTCGTGCTGCTTGAGCGCTTTCCAAGCGGCGGGATCGGACACCGTGACCCGGTATTGCACCTTTCCTCCGATCACTCCGGCGCTGATACCGACGATCAGTCTTGGATTCTTGATGCCAAACCCCGGCAGCTTCGCGGCAACGTCTTTAGCCAGGGCATTCAGCAGATTCCCGCCGGACGCGTTGAACGCTTTGGTGAACGCGTCGACATCGCTGGGCAACCCGCCGCCGCCGCTCGGCGGCGTTGTTGGTGCCGATCCACCTGGTGCCGGTGGACCAACGGATGGCGGTGCTGACGGCTTGGACGGCCCTGGTGCCGAGGCGACAGTAGAGGGTTTGCCATATACCGCCCGGCCCGGAGTTTGAACCAACCCGGCCGATGACGATCCCTTGACCGCGCCCGCCCCTGCCGACAAGCCCCCACGAATATGATCAAGTGAGGCTTGGAGGCCCGCCGTCCGGCGTTGCTCAACGCTTGCGGCAGGCCCGACGATGGTTACCAGCTGGAACCTGTCGGGCCGGTAAGGGTGTGGCTGCACCACTTCGTCTTGAACGATGTCCTCGTCATGGCCATCGTGGATCTCTGGCTTCAGCGTGCCGTTGGAATACAGCGATCGAAGAAGTTCACGCAGGTCGATTGCCGTTGGCCCTCGCCCGAGCTGCAACCACAGATCCTCAACGGTTTTGCCCGTACGATGTTCTATCTCCTGCTTAAGGGACTGGTCGGTTGGATTGGTGACTGATTCGCCGGCGCCACCCGTCGGGTCGTTGATCGACGTCGGATTACATCGGGCATACCCGTAGGTGTTGAGCCCATCCGCCAACCCCCGGGGATCGGAGCTCGCCCATCTTCCGAGCCACGGCATGTAATAGCGGGCCGTGTGATACGTGAATCCGGTTTCCTCGTCCCGCTCTTTCCCGGTATAGCGGTACTGCTTCGGCGTGTCGGTCTGACTCCGTGACGCCTCGTAAGCCGTCGTTCCGTACGGGTGGTATTCCTCGTAGCTGACGATTTGCGCGTCCTGATCGACCTCCACCGTTGCCGAACCAAGGTGATTGGCCAGCTGAAACCGGACCAGCTGCCGCGGCGCCGGATCGGAGCCTTGTAAGCGCGTGCGTGTCTCGACCAGGGCGACACGTTTGGTGTCGTCCGTCACGTGCAGCGTCTCGCGCTCGAGCCCGATCGCGCCGCCGGGCCCGTACTGGCGAAACAGCTCGACGCCGCCAAGGTAGATCCGTTCGTTCTTTGGCAGACCGTTCGACGTGTCCGTGACCTTTCGCACGCGTTGTCCGGCGGCGTCGTAGACGTCAGTACGTCTTCTCCGGCAGCACGCCAGCGCCGACCACCTGTGTGGTCGTGGCCTGGAGCTGCTCCCTGAAATTCCACTCCATCCCCGGCAGGTGCGGCATCGACAGCATGCTCCCGTGAGCGTCGTAGCTGTACTTCGCGGTGTAACCCGGCGCCGCGGTGTAGTGCGGCAGGTTGTCAGGGTCCCCGGGCAGTCGCGTCGCCAGCAGCCGATTACTGTCGAGGGCGTACTGGTAGCGCCGCACCCAGCGCTCGACGGTGCCGCCGGTGTGACGCCAGCCGAGGATGTTGCCCACTGCGTCGTAGGCATATTCCTCGACATACCGCTGCAGCGCTTCAGGGCTATTCGGGAACGGCACGCCGATCACCGGTTCGGAGGTCTGGAAGTCGCGCTGGACGTTCTGCTGCGCCGCATGCTCGCGGCCTTCCGCCGTCGTCAGCCGATAGAGCGCGTCGTAGCGGTAGGCCTGCCGTGGCTCGATCGCGCTGTTCTCGAAGAACACCTTCGCCTGCGCATCATCACGGATTGCGGTGATGTTGCCGACGGCGTCGTAGCTATAGGTCAGATCCTGGAGCGTGCGCGTGGCCGGGTCGGCGTGCGCCGGACGTGTGGTCACCAGTCGCGTCAGTCGAAACGTGTCGGGATCGCGGGTGAAGTGCGTGACCACGCGACTGGCAGCGGCGTTGTACTCAATCCTGAGACGCTGGCCCTTGGCGTCGTAGTCGATGTTGGTGACCGCATGCAGCTGTGCCGTGGTTCCGTCCAGCAGGGTGGCTGGTTCCTGCGCCCGCTCGAGCCAGACGTCGATGCGGTCGAGCAGCCCGGCCGGGTTGAAGGCTGGTTGGACGACGTTCAGCGTGGCGCCGGCACGGTCGCTATGCGCCGCGACCGACTGGACCGGCCGGTTGAGGGCATCGTAGCGCGCGCTGCTGATGAAGCGCTCTGCGTCTAATACCGGTGGTATGGACCAGTCTGTCGTCTTCCGGTAATCGCTGGCGAGTTGCCGGCTGCTGCGAAGCAGGTTGCCTTTGAAATCGAACGACTCTTCGCCACCGGTCGCCAGGTTGCGCCCTCTGTTGGTGATGACGCCTGCGGTGTCGTAGTGCTGAAATAGGCGGCCGCGCAGGTTTCCGTCGGTGCGCTGCGGGTCGGTCAGGCCATTTCCAGGTGTGTCTCCGTAAACGACTTTCTCGTACTGGACCTCGCGAGTCGGATTGGTGGGATCTGCGCCCGTGACAAATGACGCGACGGGACGATGCAGTGCATCGTAGCTGGCGCGAAACGCATGACCTCGGCTGTCCCAGCCGAGCATCGGTTTGCCACCGGCGTCGTTCAGCATCCACCGGCCGCCGGCATCCATGCTGTGCTGGAACAGCACGTTCCCGACGACGTCGTAGCACGGCACGAAAACGCCAGGGTCGGTCACGGAATTGCTGGCCACAGGCGGCGCGACATACTGCATCACCAGGTTCTGGCGTGCATCGCGGATCCACAGCGGCTTCCCTTCGGCGTCGAGTTTCGTGAACGTGACGTACTGTTCGTCCTCCAGGGCGCCGGCGCTGTTGCGGATCCGGTTGTGGGCAACGGCGACCACGGCGCGCCCGAGGCTGTCGAAGATGGTGAGTGCGGGCGTGCCGGCGTGTTCGGCAGCGAGCTGTGCCGCACGCCTGTCCTCCATGGAGGCGCCGGCAGCCGACATTCGTGTGAACCAGGGATTGCCCGCATCCTTCACGGTGTCGTTGGCATCGAAGGCGCGGGCGTGCCACGGCGAGAAATCGACCCGACTGAAGCTGCCGTCCGGCAGGTCCGTGCGCACGGTCCGCCCGGCGGCGTCGTAGTAGACGACCGCGGTCGCGCCGACCTGCGGCGGATCCTCGAACCGGTGGCCAACGGTGGACGGACTGAAATACGGCTCGTATTGCTTGACGGCTTTACCTTTGTTGTTGAGCACCGTCTTGCCGCTTCCGATCCAGCGGAGCGGTTGACCGGCGGCGGCAGGCTCGGCCTGAATCTTCTTGACGATGACCGCGCCCAAACCGTCCGAGTACTCGAACGCCGCCTGGATCGGGCTCTCAGCTCCGCCGGTGAGCTGGCTGACGTGCTGTTCGCGGACGATGCCGCAGGCGCAGGCGGGATGTGCTGCCCAGGTAATTGAACTGCCCGGGGTGTGCGTCTCGCCGAATGAGTAGAGGTGTCGTGCTGTGGCGCTGCCGAGCCAGACGCGTGCCTGCGTCTCGTCGAGATCAGCCTGAGCAAAGAACGCCGTCAACGCAGCGGCCGGCGGGTTGGCGAGGACGTCGGTGAATCCGGTCAGGTTGTCCCCCTCGCTCCCCTTGCCTTTGCGCGCCATCGCGGCCGGCCGGCCCAGTACGTCGAACCAGACTTCCGTCAGGTTGCCGTTGATGTCGCTGAGCTCACGAGGTGCGAGCACGCGAAAATCGAATCGGGTCACGCGCGTGGTGTTGCCGAGCGCATCGGCACTCGACTCCAGGAAGAGATCGTTGTTCGCGTCGAATTCGAGGGTCGTGACGTTGCCGAAGGCGTCGGTGAACCGCTCGGGGAGATAGAAGTGCTCTGATGCGTCGCTGGCGAATCCCGCAACGCCAGAGCGGATCCAGTACTCACCGGTAACGGCGCCGCCGAATCGGGTGGCCAGCATGGAGCCGCCCAGGTAGCCGCTCAGATTCGACGTCCCCAGACGATTTCGGACGTCGGCCGTCAACTTCGTCCCAAGTACGGCGGCCAGCAGCTCCTCCGTCAACGCGAGGGTGTAGGTCTCGTAGACCAGTCCCAGCCGGCCGAGCCGCCGAAAGGGCTGCGGCTGTTTCAGCGCGGCGGGGTCACCAGCGGCGTCGAGGAAGAACAGGGTCCGGGTGTGCTCGACCAGGCGCTTCTGAGGCGCGGTCCGGCTGAGACGCTCGTGGTACGCGATGGCCTGGACGGGGGTGAAGATCGGGTCGGCAGACTGATGTACCTCGCTCAAGCGGAATCTACTCAGCTCATCGACCGTGAAATAACGGCGGTCGACTGCAGTGCGGTCGTCCGGTCCGACTGCGGCGATACCTCCCAGCTCATAGGTCAGGACCTCGCACGGTACGCGAAGCCGGTGGTTGTCCACATCCTTAGGATCGTAGTCGTCGCAGTACCCGTGTCTCGGTGTAGGCGAGGTGCATCTCGCGCTGGACGGTGCGGATTAGTGGCAGGACATCGCTCAAGCCGGCCGCCAGCTGACTGTCGTCCTCGAATAACCCCAAACGGGGGTATGCGACCACGACCGATTGAAGAACGTGTGCGTATTCGTCGAACCGCAGATTGAGCGTATGCGTCACCCGCGGATCGGGCCGCAGCGGGAGCTGCCGCAGATCCAGGTCGTAATGGCAGGTGACGGCTTCGCGCTCGGCCACGGTAAACACAGCGTGGGCGTTGTCGCCGCGCGGTTGAATGCGGCGGAGGAGGTAGTTCCGATAGGCGGTGGTGAACAGTCTAACCGGCACGGATGCACCACCCGCCAGCGCGGTCACGTCCAGCTCGTAGATTTCCTGTCGCAGGACCCTGCCCCTGCAGGCCCGCAGGGCCTCGGCCTCCTCGTCAGCACTCAGGTCTTCCGCACGCAGGTCGGACTGCGGCAGCACGTTCTCCAGCAGATCGCCGGGCCTGAAGTATTCGCGTTCGAATTGCGCGAGGAGGCGCCCGCCCTCGATGAACGCGCCGGTGTGGTACCACGTGACGGTTCTGACCGGCGGCTGATAGAGCGTCTTGTCGGTCGTGACGTACGGACTCGCGGCGTTGGCCTTCAGGAAGATCCCGTAATCCTCAGTGTCGGTTTGTTCGACTCGTCCGAAACCGCGGAATTCTCGCTCGACCGCATCGAAATAGCCGTGGTGGTAGGAATACCGGCTGGAGCACGCCGTCTGTCGCCACTTGTCGGTGACGGTCACGCACTCCACGCAATGCACCGGGAACGGCAGCCGTGTGATCCAGGGCTTGCCGTCTCGTGCGTCCTCCAGGTAGAACCGCGTCGACGGTGCATATCGGATACGGGTCTCCCCGCCCAGGTTGTTCGCCATCGTGACCAGCAGATGCGGCTTCTGGCCGCCCATCAGATCGAGGTAATGAACCGGACGGCCGGCGTGCGCGGGCAGCGGCGAGGACCAGACCAGGCAGGCGGTGCCGTTTCCCAGGAGGTCGACAGCAGCAACCGACGTGGCTCGATCGACTGGCGGAACCTGGGTCAGTGTGCGCCGGGCACTCCAGCGGTTGCCCGACTGATTGAAGTAGAGATGCACGCCGTCGGCGGCCAGATAGATGATGTCAGTCGTGCCCGACCCGTCGATGTCGGCAAGTCGCAGGCGTGAGCTGTCGAACACGTCCGGCTCGTCGAACCACGGCGCATCGTCCATGGTGACCTTCGAGCCGAAGCGCCCGTACCCGAGATTCGGCCAGTAGCACACGTCGCCGTTGCGAATACGAACGAGATCGGTGAGTCCGTCGCCAGACAGATCGGCGAGAAACACCGATTCAGCTGCTTCTCCGAGCACCAGCCGCGGACCCTTTTCTTCGTCAAGGGTCTGGCCGACGCGTTGCCCCGGGCCGAATCCTTCCCGCGCACGCGACGGATGCCAGGAGAATGCCTCGTCTTCAGTGATCAGGATGTCCGCGCGGCCGTCACCCGTCAGGTCGATGAACTTGAGATGCGGACTCGACCAGTCAAGCACCGGCATGGCCGCAAAGGTGCGAAAGGGAGTCCAGTCCTGGTCGTCGGTACGTTCGAAGAATCCGGGCGTCGGACCGTGAAAATCGACGAGGTCGAGATGACCGTCGCCGGCGATGTCGAGCAACTGCTGCCGACCGCCGCCCAGGGACGCGACAGACGGCCTGCGCCCGACGGTCTCTGTCGGGCCGAATCGGACGACGGTCCGTTGGCCGTCTGCGTCGGCCGTCATCGCGCTCGAGTTGCGTTTGTAGAACCAGCTTCCTCCCTGCTCTGTGAGAATGCCGGCGAGCCCTTCGCCGTCGAGATCCACCCACCGATACCCGGGTCCGTCAATGCCCACGGGAAGGTTCTCGTTACTTGCGGCATCGACCCGCTGGACGCGCTCGTCGATAACCGGCGATGTGTACTCGAATGCGAGGGGTGGCAGCGATCTGGACCGATACCCTGTTCCATCTCGCTGGTAGCCGACCTGGCTGACCGACGTCAGGAGCGAGTAGACAGGCCCGCGTACGTCGGTCGGCGCCGCATCCGTCGAGTACGCGAAATTCGTGGACCGCACGAGGCAATCCGCGCCCACCGCGGCTTCGCCGGGAAAATGGTGGAACATCAGCGCACGGCGGCAGAGCCGATAGGTGCGCACCTCGAACGCCGCACGATAGGTCGAAAAGGGATCGCCGCGCGCCGCCCACAGTCGGCCGGGCTCGGTCGGAAGCGGCACGTCCGGGTCGTGATCGCCGTAGTCGAACACCAGCTCGAAACACCACGACGATGGCAGCGGCACAGCGGCCGGCGCGCTGAGATCGGGCCGATACGGCGAGCGATTGCCGTACAGGACGCGTTTCAAGTACCGGTTCGCCGACCGTCGATCGGCCGCCGACGGACCGCTTGCCCGGTTCCGCTCGTGCACCTGCCGGAGATCGACAGCGTCGCTGTTTTCGCCTTTGTAGCCGTAGCTGATGACGTTGCCCTTGTCGTCGTGGCATTCGGAGATCAGCCAGGTGAAGATGCGCGACGGGTCGTTAGGATCCGCGATGCGGCTGTCCGAGGTTCTGCCATACCAGGTCGTGACGTTGTCCCTGGAGATCGAACGCCAGCACGTACCGGCCCCCGCGGACGAATCCGTCCAGCGCTCGATTCTTGCGAACAGGCCTTCTGTTCGAGGTCGGTAGCGGCGCACGGTGTAGGGACGGCCGTTCAGCGTGCGCGCGACGGGTGTGCCGAGCACCCAGCCGCCAGCTGCGCGCTCCAGCACGGGGACCAGGTCCTCTGCGCCGGACAGGATGAAGGTGTCTGAGTCAGGTTCGTCCTCGTACCTGGGCAAGCCCTTCTCTGTCTTACGCATGATCGACGGAAGCACGAGGTTCCACCCCAGGCCGAACGGGCCGTTGCCGGCGCCGGAGTCGTAGGTGACCGCGAGTTGTGGACCGAATCCGCCGCGACCCGGGCTCGCATAAATCGGCACCGCGAGCGATCCGGTGCCAGTCACCGGGTTGGCGGTGAACTTCTCGCCGATCCCACGGATGGCGCCGCCGCCCTTCGGCAGCGAGATCGCCGGCGGGGCAAACGGACTCCTAGTGTCGCCGCCCGTTGCCGCGGGCTCCGGAGGAGGTTGATTCTCGTTCTTCGGTGATCCCATCGCTGGCCGCCCTCGCTGATGAGTCCGCGTCAGGTTCGCATCGATCGAGCGGGCCGGGCGTCCATGAACGCCTTCAGCTTGGCCGCCGCACCGCGGCTGCGCACGAAGCGGAAGTGGCCGGCCATGAAGCCGCGGAGGCCTCCGTGGAAGGCCATCTCTGCCCAGGCCTTCGCATCGCAATAGTCACGATGCTGGACGATCAGGCCGTTCTCGAAGCGGAACCGCGCATCGATGACGTTCCGGACCTTGAAGCCCGTGTCGCGGTACGTGTAGTGGTCGACGAGGGCGACGCGGCCCTCGACATCGTCGGCGTGGACCACGTCGAAGGTCGCCCTGAGATCGGAGCCTTCGCGGCAGATCATCCGCCACATGGCATGGATGTGCGGCTTTCCCGTCAGGTCGAACGCGATGTCGCGAAATGACGCGGCCGGGGCGTAGCACTCGGCCATCGTCGGATGATCGTGAACGTCGAGGGCCGTGAACAGCCGGCGCAGCAACAACCCGTTCGGATGCATTGTCGATCTCCCCTGAAATCTTCTGGCATTCTCGTTATCACCTCTTGCCCGCTCATGTAGCGGGAAAGAGCGCTGCGAAGTGCCATCCGATGTGCAAATCGCCCGGCGACGCGGATTGGTCCCGTTTGGAGGACATGCCATTCGTCCCTCATCCGTCCCATGTGTAAGGCGTGTCAAGGCGTCAAGAGGTAAGCTGCGCCCTGAGATAAGCCACTTCAGAAGGGAGGTCACCGTTCGGTGATTCAGCAAGGCCGCTGGAAGGAAGTCTCGCGCCTGTACCATGCAGCGCTCGCGCGATCCGGTGACGATCGTCGGGCCTTCCTCGAACAGGCGTGTACTGGCGACGAGGCCTTGCGAGCCGAGATCGAATCGCTGCTGGGCAGCGACGCGGCCGCGGGCGACTTCATGGAGCTACCCGCGGCCGCGGTGATGGCCGGGACGCTGGAAGCGGACATGGTGTCGCTGGTGGGACGGCAACTGGCGTCCTATCGCATCGACGCCTTGCTCGGAACCGGCGGTATGGGTGAGGTCTATCGAGCCACCGACACCCGGCTGAACCGGACGGTCGCCCTGAAGATCCTCCCGCAGCACCTCCGCGAGGTCCCCGATCTCCGCGAGCGGTTCGAGCGCGAAGCCCGGGCCGTTGCGATGTTGCGACATCCGCACGTCTGCGTCCTGCACGACATCGGCGAAGACGATGGAATCGCCTTCCTGGTGATGGAGTTCCTCGACGGGGAGACGCTTGCGGAGCGTCTGACCAGGGGGTCGCTGGGGCGTGATGAGCTGTTTCACAACGCGATTGACGTCGCCGATGCCCTGGTCGAGACCCACCGCCAGGGGGTTGTGCACGGCGACCTCAAGCCGGGAAACATCATGCTCACTGCCGAGGGAGCGAAGCTGCTCGACTTCGGGCTGGCGACGCTCAGTCCAGCCGCCGCTTCGAGTGGCGTGACGGGCGGCGCCGAGGCTGGCTCGAGCGCCAAGGCCGCAGGAGGCACCCTGCCGTACATGGCGCCTGAACAACTCGAGGGGCGTGCGACCGATCACCGCATCGATATCTTCGCGTTCGGCGCGATCCTCTACGAGGCCATCGCCGGACGAAAGGCATTCGACGGCCACGACCCACGGGCGCCGCATCCGACTGTGGTCGCGTCGCCACCGCCGCCTTTTGCACCCAATGCGCCCGCCTGGGCGACCGAGCTCGAGCCGTTCATCGCCCGATGTCTGGCCCGCGAGCCCGAGCAGCGTTGGACCTCCACGTTCGACATGGCTGACGAGCTGCGCCGGATCTCGATTGGTTCGGACGAGGCGACTTCCCGTTCGATCGGACGAACCCGCGCGCGGGCCCGGTGGGGAACCGCCGTCGCAGCGGCCGCAGCCATGGTCATCGCGTTGTGGTGGGTCGCGGACAGATCGAGCTCGCCCGGCACACCACCTCTCGAAGACCAGTCTCGCGTGACGCTCACGCTCGGGAACATGCGCCGGGTCACCTCCGACGATCAGCTGGAAATCGATCCGGCCTTCTCTCCGGACGGCCGGTTCGTTGCCTACGCCGCGGGGACCGTCACCGGCATGCGGATCTTCGTACGGCCGGTCGGCGAGGGAGTGGCACGGCCGCTGACCGCCGATGCTGACGCGCTCGAGTTCCATCCGCGCTGGTCACCGGACGGCCGGGAGATCCTTTATGTCACGCCCGGCGGGGTATTCGTGACTGCCGTCTCCGACCGGGACACCCGGAAGGTCGACTCGCCATCCGACGCGGCAGGCTCGTACTCCGCGACCACGTCCAGCGCGGCCCGGCGGATTTTCAGCAGCGCCATCTGGTCGCCGGATGGCCGGCGAATCGCGATCGCATACGGGGGATCGCTGACAATCGTGCCGACCGATGGAGTGGGCCACCGCCAGCATATTGCCGACTCTCCGTACGAACTGCACTCGTGTGACTGGTCCACGGGCGGCCGATGGATTGTCTGTGTCTCGGGCAATTGGAGCTTCCCGGGTCCGGGAGGCTACTTCGGCAACATTTCTCCGAGCGCGCTGGTGCTCATCCCCGTCGCGGGAGGACCACTCGTCGCCCTCACGACCCGAACCGCCATCCACAGGAGTCCGGTCTGGTCCAAAGACGGACGGCGGCTGTATTTCGTGTCGAACCAACACGGTCTGAGCGACATCTATTCGATGGACGCAACCGAGCGCGGCGCAGCGCGGGGCGATCCCGTCCGGGTCACGGCCGGACTAGGGGTGTATTCGATCGCCGTCTCGAGCAATGGACGCCAGCTCGCCTATGCGGCGTACTCTTCTCGCTCCAACATCTGGTCGGTTCGAATCCCTTCGAAAGGCACGGTGAGCCTTTCGTCGGGTCGCGCGGTGACGAGCGGCAACCAGACGATCGAGGCGATGCGCGTCACCCGCGACGGGCGATGGCTGCTCTACGATTCCAACCTGCACGGCAAGAATTTCGACATCTTTCGCCTGGCGCTCGGCGATGGGCGTATCGAGCGCCTCACGACGGACCCGGACGACGAGTTCGCGCCGGATCTCTCGGACGATGGCCAATGGCTGGCCTATCACTCGTGGCACACGGGGTCGCGGGATATCGTCGTCAAACGTCTCGACGGCCCGCGCCTCGACCAGGTGACCGCCACGCCGTCCCAGGAGAGCTTCCCCGCATGGTCGCCGGACGGCCGCTCCCTCGTGTTTCTCGATCAGTTCTCCGGCTCCACTGGAGCCTTTCTCGTGCGGCGCGAGCCTGGCGGGGGCTGGAGCGCACCAGTACTCCTCCGCGCCGGCACGTCGAGAGTGTCCTGGTCGCCGGACGGACGCTTCCTTACCTATGCGGTCGGTGGGAATGTTGAGATTCTGCCGATCCACTCTCGTGTAGCGGAGCTCGTGTACGCACCTGCCACGGCCGGGGTCGACCCCGCAGCCCGGTCAGTGCAGTTCGGGCCTGACGGACGAACGCTATTCTTCAAGAGCCATGACGATCATGGGCTAGCTTCGCTCTGGTCGATCGCGGTCCGCGGCGGCAAACCACGACGCCTGATCACGTTAGACGACCCGGCGCGGCCTTCCAGCCGAAGCGAATTCGCGGTCGACGGCAAGCGGTTGTACTTCGCCATCGAGAATCGCGGCAGTACTATCTGGGTCACCGACGTGACCGAACGCTGAAGCCAGCCGAGTCGATACACACGGCCGCGCCTAGGCGCAGAACTGGTGCACACCATGATGCCGGATCGGACGGCGACTTCGCGACAAGTGACAACGCTGCTCACGGAGTGGACCGACGGCAACGAGGACGCCCTCCAGAAGCTGATTCCGTTGGTGCACCGTGAGCTCCGCGGCCTGGCGCGGCGCGCTATGCTGCGCGAGCGCGGCGATCACACGCTGCAGCCGACCGCGCTCGTCAACGAGCTCTATCTCCGGCTCGTCGACGTTCGCCAGGTGCACTGGAACAACCGGGCGCACTTCTACGCGTTGTCCGCCCGCCTGATGCGCCGTATCCTCGTCGATCTGGCGCGCTCCAAGGGCTATGTGAAGCGGGGCGGGGGTGCCCGAACGGTCGAGTTCATAGACGACAAGGTCTTGCCGCCCCAGCGCCAGGATGCGGACCTCGAAGCACTGGACGACGCGCTGAAGGCGCTCGAGGCCATCGACCCGCGCCGAAGTCAGGTCGTCGAGCTGCGGTTCTTCGGAGGCCTCGACGTTGATCAGACCGCCGAAGTGCTCAAGGTGTCCCGCCGCACCGTGCTCCGCGACTGGGCGCTCGCACGGGCGTGGCTGTTCCGTGAGCTTGGAGAGAGGTGAGTCGACGTCCAGGTAGTCGCGACCCATTGGACTGCGGATTCTTCAATAACCGCGTACGTAGTCGACCGCTTTGCGGACCGGGAAAGGCGAGCCATCCAGCTCGCACAGCGGCGCTCCGTGCTTTGACCCGGACGGCGCGGTCGGAAATCTCCACATCATGAATGACGAGAATGTTCGGGAGGCTCAGCCCCCCGGCGGCCCGAGCCTCCTGCTCGAAGCGCCGGAGCCCGTTCGGGATCGTCAGAGAACGCCGCGGGCAGGACCTTGGTCGCAATATCACGGCCGAGCCGTGGATCGTGCGCTCGGTAGACCGCACCCATCCCGCCGGCGCCGATCGGGCTGACGATGGAAGAGTGTCCGAGGCGCGCGCCCACAGGGAGATTCATCGAGGAGCGGCGATTATAGTCGTTGCGGCCTGGGCCTGATCAGCGGCTGAGACCGCAGCACTTTGCTCGGCAGCTCGTCACGGTACGTCACTCGGTGGATTCGGCCCCACTTCGGTGGAGTCTCGCCGCCTGCTCGGAAACGTGGCGACCACGTTGATTGGGTCCGCACCGAGTTGACGACTGTGTGGGGAATGCCGGCCGGGACACGTGCGATGTAATGGGCCCTCCGTCGTCACCTGCCGGTCGCCAATGAGGTAGGTGACCCTTCCGCTCAGCACGACGTGACCCTCTTCAATTGTATGGGTGAGCAGAGGCGGCCCGCCATTCGGCTGGGTCTCCGTGACCACAAGGAAAGGCGGTCGAAACCGTAGTCTTCACCGTGAAGCGCATAACCAAATTCAACAGGCTTGTCGTAGAAGCTGCTCATTTGGTTGATCTTGATCACGTTGGAGCCAAATCGCCAGCCGGCTCAAGCAAATCCACAACTTGCGTCAGGCGGTCTGAGCACTTGCCGGTCAATCTCCGAAAGCCGTACAGTAGCGGCATGGAAGTGCACGTCACGCCCGAAACGGCCAAGAAACTGAAGGATCTCGCCGCGACCAGCGGACGTGCCCCCGAGGACATCGTCGAGGATGCCCTTGTCGGGTACCTGGAAGAGGTGGCCTCAGTCCGCAAGACGCTCGACAGCCGCTACGACGATCTCAAGAGCGGTCGGATGAAACCGATCGATGGCGAGGAGGCATTCAGGAAGCTGCGCGAAAAGAGCGAGCGCCGACGCTCGGGAGGATGAGCGGCTACGCTTTCCATCCCGATGCGTTCGCAGATCTCGAGGAGATTTGGGAGTACATCGCGGAGGACAACTTCGACGCTGCCGACCGAGTAATTGCAGACATCCAGGCCGTCCTCCGCACCCTGGCCGCCTCACCACACATCGGACACCGACGTCCTGATCTGACCGCTCGACCGCTGCGATTCCACGTCGCACGCCACGAGTACCTCGTCGCCTATGCACCAGACGAGAAGCCGCTCTGGATCGTCGCGGTTCTTCTCGGGCGGCGGAATCCGCGGCTGATGGCCGCCATCCTTCGCGACCGCCCGTAAATTCTTGGACGCACCAGCAGCGGGAGCCGAGGGCGGCGCCAGCCGAACTTCCGCACCAAGGGGTACCAAGTCGAGGGCGACGCCCAGACCGTGTCGAGCCGCTGCGCCAGGACGGCGAGCGTCCCAGTCGGAACATGCCGGTACTTCGAGCGCGGTCACCATGTCCTTGATCGCCCAGATCTGGTGTGGGGTCAATCGATGGGCGACGTGTGCGGACAGGACGACCGATCATCAAGCGCACAGGCGTGTTGCAGGCGTCGCCAGGCATCGAACCGACTCGGGGACAATCGCAGAAACCGCCGGAGCGCCCGCAACGGCACAAATTCACGGGCCCGATCCACGGTTCGCAGGATCCTGATCTTTGAGCGTCCGTCGGACAGACGCTCGTGCGCCAACGTGAACCCCGAGCTTCGCAGCAGGGCGAGGGCGAGCCGAAGTAGTGCCGCGAGCTTCGTTACGCGTCGGCGAAGCGCCAGGACTTCTTGCGGGAGTTCCCATGTGTTCAGGTCCATCACGTCCAGGCTTACCACGACCTTCGGTGCCTTGCCGAGCCACCCACGGGCCGTCGAGCGAGGGACCCCGAAATCCGTGGCGATGGTCACGTCCCAGGTGCCTTGGACAAGCTCCCGAAGCCGGTGGTCGTAGCGCTGCTGAAGGCGCCCCGTGGTGGTCATGGGCATGATCATCCCGCGTTCGGTAGCGCCGCTCAACTCCTCGAGGACACTCCTCGAGGACATTTGCGGCGATCCGCCGACGTGAGACCGTCCCGACGCAGTGACGACAACTCGCGCCGGAAACTGCAGAATGTAGGTGGAGACCGCTCGGCAGACTGCCACGCCTCCAAAGACTCAATAAGAAGTTCCATCATCCAACCAGCCCCCCGGCTTGTGAATGCGCCGGAGTCCGCGGATGGCCTCGCTTGCAAGAGGAGGCGAAATCGGTCGTCATCCAGCATCGATTTCCCCTGCTTCAGAGCCAGGGATCGAAAGAAATCCTAGACTTCGACATTCAGGGTGCTGGCACTCCACGACCTCCGGCCCAAATTGTCGCTGGCCGGAAGGGGCCCGAGCGCTTCTGATTTCCGATGACGCGAAACCGAGCCCGGTCTAAGTTGTTGACGTCCAGGCTGATGATCAGCCCGACGTTTCGCGTTGCCGCCGGCGGCCTTATGACCTCGAAGGGCACGTCTTTGTCTGCCAGGGATCTGGCCGGCGATCTACGCATCGTGCCTCCCGATTGGAAGCATGTTGCCGCCGAGCACCCGCGCGAGTCGCTGACGCTGAAGGCGGTCTTAAGACGTAGAGTGGAGCCCGTGGGGGCCACGCCCGTCGATGTCGCAGATGACGGGCCAGTGCTACTTCGAGAAAGGCGAGCGCCGCATCTCGCACACGTTCGATGCGCACCGGAAGAGAAAATGGGGTGACACCTGCAATGACGACCCCTTCCGCGCGAGAGGCATCGCGGCCGGCCGGCGCGAGGCGGCGACTCCAATGGCCCCGCACCTTCGGCTATGACTTCTTCGTCTCGTTCAAGCTCGGTCTGCCGCCGATTGGAGCGCAGAGCTACGCCTCCGATCTCGCGCGGCGGCTGCGCGAGCGCGACTTCACCGTGTTCTTCAGCGAAGAGGAAGCGCCGCCCGGCGAACAGCTGGACGACACGCTGGTGCGTGCCCTGCGCCGCTCCAGGGTGCTTGTGGTCGTGGTCAACGAAGGGGCATTGACCCATTCGACCTGGGTGCGGAAGGAGGTCGAGGAATTTCGGCGGCTGCACCCGTCGCGTCCGGTCATTCCCGTGGTCGTCGATCGGGCACTCGACCAGTTCGGGTTGGCGGGGGAGGCGTCGGCGTGGCTGCATCACGACGGACGGATCTGGCTCGACGAGACGCCGGCGGCGCTGCAGCAAGGCATCGCGAGCGATGTGGTGGTCGATCGCCTCTCGGTCTCGCACCGCTTCATCCGCGCCAACAGTTTCTTCCGCTATACGGTCGGCGCGATCATGCTCGCGTTGATCGGTCTTGCGTTGTACGCCGCCTACCAGGCGTGGGCGGCGACGCAGCGATTCCGTGAAGCGTCGGCGCTGCGGCTTGCCGCGGAAGGCGCCGCGATGACGACCGGCGAACGGACCGGCGGCTCCCTGCGCGGTCTGCTCCAGGTATTGGCGGCAGGACGGCTGGTCCCGTCAGCGGCGGCTGACGAAGCCCTTCAGGCGGAATTCCTGAAGTTCCAGCGACAGATCATCATCCGTCAATCCGGGCACCCGATCGACAGCCTTTCGTTCAGCGACGACGGCAGCGTGATCGCGTCTGGCAGTCATGACGGCTACGTGCAGTTGTGGAATGCACAGACCGTCATGCCGATTGGTGACGCATGGGCCGGACGAGGACCGATCTCGAGCCTCGCGTTTGACGCGCAGTCCGGCCGCATCATCACCGGCACTCCCGCCGGCGTGCTCCAGAAGTGGGACCGTGCCACGCGGCAATTGCTGCCGGACGATCCCGCCGTGCCACAGCCGTTGTTCAATTGGAGCGTTCTGGTCAGTCGGGACGGTACTCGCTTCGTCTGGGGTCTCGAGATGGGCGACGTTGTGGTGTGGAATGTCGCCGCTGGCCGGCCGGTCGCTCACCTCGTCGCCCCCGGGGGAACCGGCGCGCTGCTCGACCTCGACTTGAGCCCGAACGGACGGCACATCGCGTTCTACTCGCACACGGGAATCGTCGGCGTGTTCGACACCCTGGCCGTCCCCCCTGTCGGCGCGCCGCTGCTCTGGAAGACGGACACCGGCGCGCATGAGCAAGGCTTCAATCCGATGATGGATTTCGGCGTCCGCTCGGGCGTCGTGGCGTTCAGCCCTGACGGGACTCGCCTCGTGTCGGGGAGCACCGCGGGTTCGCTGCAATGGTGGGATGCCGCAAGTGGTCAGCCGATCGCCACGAGTGCCGACGCGCACGACGGCGGCGTCACGGCGCTGGCGTTCAGTCCGGATGGCAAGACGCTCGTTTCGGGCGGCAACGACAGGAGCGTGAAGATCTGGAGTGCCGACACGTTCGCGATTCTGAACAAGGGAGATGCGGCGCACACCGGCCCGGTAACCGCGATTGCATTCGGTCGCGACAGCGGGCGCTTCGCGTCGGCGAGTCTCGACGGCACCTTGCGCCTGTGGCGAATCGGCGAGGCTGTGCCTGGCATGCAACTGCCATCCGAAATGGACAGCGTAACCGCTGTCGCCTTCGGTGCCGATGGCCGGCCTGTGATCACTGGAGCCGAGATCCGAAACGTAGCCCGGGGTCCGAGCATCTTCGCGCGGAGTCCGACCGGATCGCGTTACGTCGTCCGGGCCGACAATCGCGAGCTCTGGCTCGCGGAGACGGCCACCGGGAAAACCATCACGTTGCTCGCACACGACAAGGTCCCGGTGCAGAACGCCATGTTCAGCACGAATGGGAGGCTGCTGGTATCGTTCGGCGCCGAAGGACTCGTCCTGCTCTGGGATGCCCAGACCGGCCGGCCGATGACGCCGATCCATGCTGATCGCCGTGGCGTCGCCGGTCTCGCGGCCAGCGCGGACGGCAGACGGATTGCGACTGGCGCGCGCGACACGACGATCGGCCGGTGGTCGTCGGCGACGGGAAAGCCCGTCGGTCCGCCGATCCAGGCCCATACCGACGTCGTTCTTGGCGTCGCGTTCGATCCGGACGGTAAACGCCTCGTTTCGTCCAGCGGTGACGGGATGCTGAAGATCTGGGATGTATCGTCGGGGACACTTCTTGTCGGACCGATGATCGGTCATGAAGCGGGCGCCGGCAGCGTCGCGTTCAGTCCCGACGGTGCGCGGATCGTATCGGCCGGCGTGTCTCGCTCCGCGCCTCAGGGAGAGCAGGCTCGCCTCGATTACGGCCTTCGCCTCTGGGATGCGGCGACTGGCCGGCCGATCGGCCGGCCGCTACCGGCCCGGGACGCTCAAATCGTTGCGTTCAGCCGTGATGGGAAGCGCCTGGTGTCGACGGACGTGAACAGCGGGGTCACACGCGTCTGGGATGTCTTCGGCGGCTGGGCCGATGCGCTGTGCGAGAAGCTGCCGCGGAATCCGAGCGAGGCCGAGTGGCGTGACTGGGTCAGTCCCAATATCGAGTACGTGTGTCCCTGCCCCGGGCTTCAGGGACCTACGGCGTGCGGAAGGACGGGCACGAAAAGCGCGGCGGCGAAGTAACCGCCGAAAGAAAGGACGGCACTCCGCGCTGCGGGCGCAGATTCTTCTGAGCGGCAAGACGACGACCGTCCCTTCCAGCTGAAAACCGACAGGCCCGATACCGGTTGTACCCGAGGTCAGCGACTCTCCGCCGTGCTCGAGATGCTGCCCCCTGACCCCGCGGGAACGGCTCTGGCCGGATGCTGTCCTTCCCCAGAACCAGCGCGGCGCTGTTGTCGCGCCTATTGCGACGCTCAGGGTTTAGTATCCCGACGGCCGCAGCGGCTGGCACGGCAGGCGTTCGGAATGCCGGGTGCGTTTGGTCGGGCGTCGTTCGCCAACGAGATGCGTGCGCGATCCTTGGGGTGCGCAAATAGCCCGTCAGGACTCGGTCCAATTGCTGTTCACGAAACACCATCACGTGATTCAGGCAAGTCGCGGCGGATTGACCCAATCAGCCTCTCGGCATACGGGTTCCATGGACTGGAGGGCGCGGACAGGACTCCGATACCATGCCAGCGACCCGCTGCCGGAATGCCTCGCATAAATGGCGGCGCGATCGCGTAACAACCAACGGGGCGCCGTGTCACCAGGAAACGCGTCAGTGAGTTGCTGCGCGTCAACGCCGCCGTCGGATGCTCAGTGACGATGAACCAATGACGCTGAACTTAATGACGCTGAACCGTTGTTGACGCTGCTGGAGGACCCGTCGGCGGTGGTGTAGAAGCACGACAAGACGACGAAGACGAACAGGACTCGACCCGTCACGGTCGGTACGGTAAACAAGTCGATCGAGCCAAGCGCAGCGGCGCGATTTGCGAGAAGGTTCGCCATGTCTGGGATGATGTTCACGAGTGCTCGAATGGCAGTTGTACTCGGGCGGTCGCAACGGCCATCCTGAGCGCCGGGTCCACTGGCGGCGGGGCCATTGGATGCCACCGATGACGGTGTTAGCGAACACCACGAGCGCGGTCCGCCAATCTCGCCATGCGCTCGCGAGGCCGACTCAGAGAGACCGTGAAGGCGCGGTGTTGCCGTAAGAAACAGGCAATCGCTCGCCGCGAACCAGGGGCCGCTTGCCCGCGCGCATCAGGCGCCGCCAACTGCTGTCGCAGCGCCAAATTCGCCAGTGCAACGCACGGTGCCCGCAGCAGAGCAGGCCGAACAACCGCAGGATCATGGCCAAGGTCGCCAGCTGGGGCATCGCTAGCTGTGACTACGTCTTGGCGCCGCGGTGTTCGATCAACGGTTGGCAGCTGTGACTACACGACTGAAACGGACACTGTAAGTCCCTGTTCTGTAGTCATTTGAATGTGCTACGGAAGATTGGAGGTGAGATGTCCGCTACCTCACCAGGTACGAATTAGGTACACCACGGCGAGCGTGCTCGCCGTAAAGCATTGATTCAGAATGGTTTGCGGAAGAGAGGATTTGAACCTCCACGACCTTGCGGCCACTAGCTCCTGAGGCTAGCGCGTCTGCCAGTTCCGCCACTTCCGCACGAAGGGTGAACAATCACTGGCTGGAATCTCCGATTATACAGACCCGGTCCAGCCAAGTCGAGATCGCCCGCTCGGACTTGCATCAGCCGCTCTGATTGTTCCGAACCGAGCGCCGAATTCCGAGTCTCGAGTCCGTCACACCTCTGCGATATCTCTCACGCTGGCCGCTCCGCACCTGAAACCACACCGGCACGCTCTTCGCAGGCGCGCCCCAGACGGACTCGGCGTTACACACGGTGCCGGTTTTTGGGAGGAGACCGAACATCATGGCGGACGATTCGTCGGGGGCACCCGAGGGCGACAAGACCACAGATTCCAGGCAGAAGGAACACGAACGGCGCAACCAGCTCCAGGCCGAGCTGTTGCGCAAGGCGCACGAACGATCGCGCCACGGGGCGTTCATCGATGCGGCGCTTCGCCGCGCCCGCGGCGAACAGGACAGCGAGGAGACCAATTACCACCGCAACGTGACTGAACGGTAAGGGTAGTGCGCGCGCAGCGTAGCGAGGTGCCTTGAGTTGGCATCCGGGGGGCGCTGCAGACGTGGCAGCGTGGGTATCAGAACGCGCGGCGGCGCAGCACCGCGTTGCGGAGCCCGACCGGCAAGGCCGGCTCGGCGCCGACGGTCACCGTCCCGAGCGCGGCGCTCATCAGCTTCGCGTTCCGCAGCACCCGCTCGACTTCCGCGAGCAGATGCGCCGGCATGCACGGCTTCGCCAGCATGGCGCTGAATCCGGACCGCTGCGCCTCGATCTGCATCTCCGTATTCCAGTGGCCGGTCATGCCGAGCAACGGCACGTGGCGCGTGCGTCGATCCGCGCGCAACGCCGCCGCGAGGGCGAACCCATCCAGGCCAGGCATGTTGATATCGGTCACGACGATGTCGGGCACGGTCTCGACCGCGATGCCGAGCGCCTCTTTGCCATCGGCGCTCCCCGTGGCCACGAACCCGGACCGGCCGAGAAACTCCAGGTATCCGCTCAGCGCGTGCGGATCATCCTCGGCCACCAGAATCACCGTGCCCTCGCGTGACGGCTGCATGCCCCCCCTAGGGCAAAGGGCGCGCCAGTGAAAATACAGGGACATTTGCCATCTCCGGCCGGCCGCCCCCCTGCCGACGCTGACATTTGCGACATTGGATGCCGGTTTTGATCGGGGAAGGGATTTCCCGCTCAGTGAGGCCGGGCCATCGTCAGTTCAGCTGGCGGTGCCATCGTCCCTGCCCGGTCATGCGTGAGATGATCGACGGGTAGCAAGGGGGATGCTCCCCAGGAAGGACCACAGTGGCAGGCAGGCGCGGCGTCTGGCTCGTCGTCATTTTCATCACCCTCGCGGTCACCATTTCCGCGGCCGGTCTCGTGGTCACCGCCGTGCTCATGGGGCGGCAGCCCCGGGTCGAGGGGAATTCGGTGCTGATGCTGCGGCTCGGCGGCGACCTGCAGGAGGTCGAGCCCGGCGGACTGGGCTCGTTCTTCGAGCCCCCGCCCACCGTCCGCGCCGTCGTCGAATCGCTCCGAAAGGCCAAAGTCGACCGCCGCATCACCAGCGTGGTGATCCGGCCGACCGGGACGGCGTCGCTGTGGGGCAAGGTGCAGGAAATACGCGACGCGATCGTGGACTTCAAGTCGTCGAAGAAACCGATCATCGCCTACCTCGAGTACGGCGGTGAGCAGGAGTTCTACCTGGCCAGCGCGTGCGACAAGGTCTTCCTGATGCCGACCGCGTCACTCGACCTGACCGGAATCGCGAGCTACGAGCTGTTCCTGCGCGGGACGCTCGACAAGATCGGCGCGGTTCCCGACGCGCTGCACATCGGCGAGTACAAGACCGCCTCCAACCAGTTGACCGAGCGGACGTTCACGCCCGCGCATCGCGAGATGGCGGAGTCCCTGAATCGCGACCTCTATGAACAGCTGGTCAAGGGCATCGCGACCGGCCGCCAGAAGACCGAAGCGGAAGTCCGGCAGCTGATCGATCACGGCCCGTTCCTGCCCGAGGACGCGGTCCGGGCCGGGATGGTGGACGACGTCGCGTACGAAGACGAGCTGGACGACAAGGTGTCGCTCGGCCGGGGCGAGGTCCGGTTCCTCGAGCAGCACGAGTACCGTTCGGTGCCGGCAGGTTCGCTCGGCCTGAATCGCGGACCGCGCATCGCCGTGCTGTACGCGGTGGGGATCATCAACTCGGGCGAGAGCAGCAATTCGCCGCAAGGTGAAGTGCTGGGATCGGACACCATGGTGCGCTACCTGCGCAAGGCGCGGGCCGACGAGTCGATTCGGGCGATCGTGCTGCGCGTGGACAGTCCCGGCGGGTCGGCGATCGCCTCCGACGTGATCTGGCGCGAGGTCGAGCTGACGCGCCAGGTGAAGCCGGTGATCGCCTCGATGTCGGACGTGGCGGCCTCCGGCGGGTATTACATCGCGATGCCGGCCCACAAGATCGTCGCCGAGCCGGCGACCCTGACCGGCTCGATCGGCGTGGTGATGGTGAAGTTCGTGATCGACGGCACGCTCAAGAAGCTGGGCATGAACATGGAAGGGGTGAGTAACGGGCGCTACGCCACCCTCTACTCGCCGATCCGTCCGTTCTCGCCGGAGGAGCGCGCCAAGGTCCAGGAGCAGATGCAGGCGACCTACGACGCGTTCGTCGAGAAGGCCGCGGCCGGACGTCACACCACGCCGGAGAAGATCGACGCCGTCGCGCAAGGACGGGTGTGGACCGGCCAGCAGGCGAGGCAGATTGGCCTGGTCGACGAGCTCGGCGGCCTCGATCGCGCGCTGGCGCTCGCCAAGGAACAGGCGCGGATCGGCCGCGACGCCGAGGTCGAGCTCGTGGTCTACCCGCCGAAGCGGTCGATCTACGAATCGCTCGCCAACCCGTTCGGCACCTCGGAGCGCGGCGCGCTGCTGTCGGCGTTCCTCGGCCTCAGCGACCGCCGCGCCCTGCAAACCCTCACCGCCCCCCTGCGCGCCTTCCGCCGCGGCGAGCCGCTGGCGATCATGCCGAACGTGTTCGTGCACTAAAGACTGCTGTCCGCGAACCCGCGAACCGCGAGCCCGCGGACAAGCGGCGTGCAAGAAATCAGACGCCGATCGTTCTCAGTCATGAGGAGGACGATCGATGGGCGATCCGCGGCTCTATCAGATCGGGGTGCTCAGCGCCCTGCTGGTGTACGGCATGGCCTGGCTCGACTTCGAGGTCACGGCCGGGCGCGCCGTGCTGCTGCTCGGGACGGTTCTCGCCACCCAGGCTCTGTGCGATCGGCTCGACGTCCGCCTTCGCCCTTCCGCCTCCGCCAAGGCTCCGGCGGACAAGTCGGCGCGACAGGGTCCCCGTCCGATCAACTTCAAGAGTGCGCTGATTTCCGGCCTGTCGCTCTGCCTGCTGCTTCGCACCAATAGTCCGGAGCTGGCGGTGCTGGCGGGCGTCATCGCCATCGCCGGGAAGTTCCTGTTCCGCATCCGCCGAAAGCACCTGTTCAACCCCACCAATGGCGCGGTGGTCGCGCTGCTGCTGTTGACCGATCAGGCCTGGGTGTCGCCGGGTCAATGGGGATCCGTCGCGTTCTTCGGGTTCCTCATGGCGTGCCTGGGCGGGCTGGTCGTGAACCGGGCCTCGCGCAGCGACGTCACCTACGCCTTCATCGCCTCGTACTGCGCGCTGATGTTCGGACGGTCGTTCTACCTCGGCGAGCCGATGGCGATCCCGCTACACCGGCTCGAGAGCGGCGGCTTGCTGCTGTTCACCTTCTTCATGATCTCGGACCCGAAGACGACGCCCGACTCGCGAGCGGGACGCGTGCTGTTTGCCGCGCTGGTCGCCTTCACCGCGTGGTACGTGCAGTTCCGCCTGTTCAAGACCAACGGGCTGCTGTGGTCGCTGGCGGCCTGGTCGCTGGCGGTGCCGCTCATCGATCGCCTGCTGCCCGGCGATCGCTATTCGTGGGTGACGCAGCCGCGATCAGGGCCATGGCGCCTGGGGACCAGATCGCACGAATTCATTCCAGCCGCCGTGACAGGAATCTCAAAGGGAGCCTCGCTATGAAACGCATCGTGATGGGAGTGGGAATCGTGTCGCTGGTGGCCTGGTGGGCGCCGACCCTCGCCGGCTTCTGCGGCTTCTACGTCGGCAAGGCCGACACCAAGATCTTCAACCAGGCCTCGCAGGTCGTGCTGGTCCGCGACGGCAACCGCACCGTGCTGACCATGGTCAACGACTTTCAGGGCAGCATGAAGGAGTTCGCGCTGGTGGTGCCGGTGCCGACGTTCCTCAAGCGGGAACAGATTCACGTCGGTGACAAGGCCCTGGTGGACCATCTCGACGCCTACTCGGCGCCGCGGCTGGTCGAGTACTTCGACGATGACCCGTGCCAGCGTGTGGCGTACGACCGCGCCATGCCCATGGCCGCCGCCGCACCGCCGGCCAAGGCAGCCCTCGAGGCAGTTCGCCGCCGCAGCCTGGGGGTCACCATCGAGGCCAGCTACACCGTCGGTGAGTACGACATCCTGATCCTCTCGGCGCAGCAGAGCACCGGCCTCGAGACCTGGCTGCGCGAGAACGGCTACCGGATTCCGGCCGGGGCGTCGGAGATCCTGGCCAGCTATCTGAAGCAGAACATGCGATTCTTCGTGGCCAAGGTCAACCTGACGGAGCAGTCGAAGCTCGGGTTCAGCTACCTGCGGCCGCTGCAGGTCGCGTTCGAATCGCCGAAGTTCATGCTGCCGCTGCGGCTGGGCACCGTCAATGCGAACGGCGCGCAGGAGCTGATCGTCTACGCACTGACCCGCAAAGGGCGGGTCGAGACCACCAACTACCGCACCGTGAAGCTGCCCTCGGACATGGATCTGCCGGTCTTCCTCAAGGATCGCGGCGAGTTCTCGCGGTTCTACAAGGCGATGTTCACGCGGCAGGTCGAGAAGCACGACGGCCGCGTCGTCTTCACCGAGTACGCGTGGGACATGGGATGGTGCGATCCCTGCGCGTCCGATCCGCTGTCGAACGACGAGCTGCGGAACCTCGGGGTGTTCTGGCAGGATGGTGCGGGGCCGCGGCCGGCCCAGGTCTACCTCACGCGGCTTCACGTCCGCTACGACGGCGCGCATTTCCCGGAGGACCTGGTGTTCCAGGAAACCGGCGACCGCGCCAACTTCCAGGGCCGCTACGTCCTGCGACATGCGTGGGCCGGGACGGCCACGTGCGACGGCGCCAAAACCTATCGCCTCTCGGTCAGACAGCGCCAGGAACAGGAGGCGCAGCAGCTCGCGTCCCTGACCGGCTGGCCAATCGGCGGCATCCGGGCGAAGATGGGGCTCGGCGACAAGCCGCTGGTCCAGCCGGCCTGGTGGCAGCAGATCTGGAAGAATTGAGCTAGTGTCCCGGCCGCGTGAGTCGTGGCATAACTCCCGGGCGGGGCATCCCGTCTGGCGGCGTTGCTCATCGTTCACTTATGCCCAATAAGCTCGCTCTTCGCGCCTTGCCAGCCGGGCGCCGCGCCCCGGGACTTATGCCACGACTCAGGCGGCCGGGACACTAGATCGTGGGCGCTTCGCACTCGGCAGACCTCGAGCTCGCACAGCGGTGCGCGGCCGGCGATCCGGCAGCCTGGGATCGCTTCGTCCTCGAGTATCGGCCGGTGCTGTATCGGGCGGCGGACGCGCTCGACCGTCACGGCGGCGCCCGCGAAGTCGCCGACTCGCTCTACGCCGAGCTGTTCGGCATCCGCGACGCGCCCGGCGAGCGGCAGTCGCTGTTCCGCTACTTCCAAGGCCGCAGCAGCCTCGCGACCTGGCTGCGCGCGGTGCTGGCACAGCGGTTCGTCGACCGGCTGCGGGCCGGCCGCCGTCTCGAGCCGCTGCTCGACGAGCAGGGGGAGGCGGGCGAGATGGACGGCGCGCGCAGCGGACGCGGCATCGGCAGACTGCCCGATCCCGTTCCCGATGCGGAGCGGTCGCGTTATACCGCGCTCCTGGTGTCGGTGCTGACCCGCGCCGTCTCTGCGCTCCAACCGAAGGATCGGCTGCGGCTGGCGTCCTACTACGTGCAGCAGCTCACGCTGGCGGAGACCGGCCGCCTGCTGCAGGAAAGCGAAGCCACGGTGTCCCGTCAGCTCGCGCGCACCCGCCGCGCGATCAGGGCGGACGTCGAGCGGGCGCTGCACCAGGATGCCGGGCTCGGCCCGGCCGCGATCGCCGAATGCCTGGCCGCGGTGGCCGCCGATCCCGGTCCGCTGGACTTGACACGCTTGTTCCGGCGCGCCGATCGCGTGGAGGATGTACGGGAACGTTCGCTATGACCAACTCATTCGATCACCTCTTGCGCGAGGCGCTGAAGGCGCCGGCAGCACATCCGCCCGGCGGATGTCTCGATGCCGAGACGCTCGCCGCGTGGTCGGAGGGCTCGCTCGACGCCACTCAACGGACGGCGGTGGAGGCTCACGCGTCCGACTGCGCCCGGTGTCAGGATCTCCTCGCGGCGATGATCCGGATCGAGCCCGCGATGGTGAGCCGCCCATGGTGGCGGTCGCCGGCGTTCGGCTGGCTGGCGCCGCTGACCGTCGCGGCCGCGGCCCTCGCGATCTGGGTGCGGATGGATCCCCGGGCAACGGAGTCGGCGTTGGCGCCGTCGCCGGTCGCCCCGTCGGCGGCGGCCGCGCCTCGAGTCGACAACGACCAGCCGCGCGAGAAGCAGGAGCGCACGGCCGCACAGGAGTCACTCGACGCAGCCCGGGCGGAATCGCCGGCGAAACGCCGGGCGGCAAGCGGCCCGCCGCCGGCTGCCTTGGACCGGCTGCGCGATGAAGCTCGGAAGCGCGCAGACAACGCCCCTGCGGCGGCAGTCCGCCAAGGCGGTTGCGCCAGCGGCCACCGCGCCGAGCGAGGCCGGAGTGACCGTCATCGCGCCCACACCAACGATCGAGACCGTGACCGCGACTGCGGCCCCGGCCCCGGCCCCGGCCACGCCGGCCCCATCGCCGGTTGCGCAGGTGGCGCCGGTGCCAGCCCCGAAGGCCGTCGCCGAGTCGGCCAATCCGGGCGCACTCGCCGCTCGTTCCGCTGCGTTCTCCTCGGCGGACCAGCGTGAGCTGTTGATCCAAACTGCCGACGGGACGACCCGATGGTGGGTCAGGAGTCCGGGAACAGTGCAGCGGTCGACGGATGGCGGCGCGCGGTGGGAGATGCAGGCGACCGGCAACCGCGAGATCCTGAACGCCGGTGCGGCGCCGTCGAGTGCCGTCTGCTGGCTGGTCGGTCGCACCGGTGCCGTCCTGCTCTCGAGCGACGGCCGGTCGTGGCGTCGAGTCCCGTTCCCGGAAGCCCTCGACCTGGTTTCGGTGAGCGCCGTGGACGCGAAGACCGCCACCGTGTTCGCCGCCGGCGGCCGAAAGTTCACGACCACCGACGGGGGAGTGAATTGGAGATAGGGATCAAATCCCAAATCCCAAGCTCCAAATCCCAACCACTCCCATCACCCAACTTCCAAAGGCAACTCCCAACGCCCAACTCCCCACGTCGAAGGACCTTGGGATTTGGCGGTTGGGAGTGGTTGGAGCTTGGAGCGTAGGATTTGGGATTTGATCCTGCTACGTCGTAATGACCTGGGCGATGGTGGCTTCGTTGCGGTTGATCTGCATCTTCTCGCGGGCCTTGGTCATATAGCTCGAATAGAAGCGATTCCGCCGCTCGCTGACCAGTTGGTCGCGCACGTCCTTCTTGCCGGCGGTGATCTCCTCCGGTGTCACGTCCTTCCGCTCCAGCACCTTGATCACGACCGCGCCGGTGTCGGTGGTGATCGGATCGCTGACGCCGCCCGCCGGCAGCGTGAACGCGACCGCGTCGACCGCGGCATTGATGCCGACGTCCGTGATCGGCGCGCCGCGCGCGATCTGCTCGGTGGTCTTCACCTCGAGGCCGGCGGCTTTCGCAGCGGCATCGAAATTACCCGACTTCAACTGCGCGGCCACCGCCGCCGCGCGCTGCCGCGCCGTATCCGCCGCCTTCCCCTTGACGACATCGTCACGGACCCGCGCCTTCACTTCCTCCAGCGCGGGCACCCGCTCGGGCTGCGTGCCGGTGAGTGAGATGAACGCGAAACCCTGCGGCGTACGGATCGCCTTGCTGGTTTCGCCCGGCTTCATCTCGAACGCGCGTTCGGCGACCGCCGGCGCCATGCCCAGGCCGACGATCGGTTCGTCTTTCGAGAAGAACGCCGATTCGTTGACGGCCAGCCCGCGCGCCTTGCCGACGGTGTCGAAGTCCCCCGGATCGTCGATCTGCTTGTCGAGGTCGTCGGCGAGCCGCTGCGCGTCGGCCTGCGCCCGCTCCCACTTCAACTGATCCTCGATCTGGGCCTTGACCTCGTCCAGCGGTTTGGTCGACGCCGGCTTGTGGTCGGTGGTCTTGATGATGTGCAGGCCGAAGGAGGTCTTCACGACATCGCTGATCTGCCCCGGCTTGAGCCCGAACGCCGTGTCCTCGAACTCTTTCGCCATCTGGCCCCGGCCGAAGAAATCCAGATCGCCGCCGCGGGTCTTGCCGACTTCCTCTTCGGTGTGCTGATTGGCGAGCTTGGCGAAGTCCTCGCCGGCCTTCGCGCGGGCCAGCACCGCTTCGGCCTGCTTGCGGATCGCCGCCTCGTCTTTGCCCTCGGTCTTGAAGAGGATGTGGCTGGCCCGGACCTGCTCCGGCGTCGAGTATTGCTGCGTGTTGTCGTCGTACTGCTTCTGGACGTCGGCGGCGGGAACCTGCACCAGATCGCGCATCGCCTGGCTGTTGATCAGCGCGTACTTGATCTTCCGCTTCTCGGGAATCTTGTAGTCGTTCTTGTTCGACTCGAACCGGGCGCCAATCTCGGCATCGGTCGCGGTGGTCGCCTCGCGGAACTTGTCGGCGGTGAAGTTGACCACCGCCAGCTTCACCTTCTCGTTCCGCCGCTTGACCTCGTCGTCCACTTCCTTGTCGCTGACGGTGATCCAGTCGGTGAGGACCCCCTGCAGCTTCTCCATGACGATGCCGCGGCGGACCTGCTCCTCGAACTCGTCGGGGCGGAGCGGCGGATTCTGGATGTTGAGCACCTGGCGGTAGCGCGCCTCTCCGACGAACCGCCCATTCTCCTGGAACGCCGGCAGCGACTGGATGCGCGCGACGACTTCCTGATCGCTGGCCTTGATCCCAAGCTTGTCGGCCTCGGCGAGCGCCGCCTCTTCTTCGATCAACCCCTGGAGGATCCGCTGGTCGATGCCGAGCTGTTTGAGCAGCTTCTCGTCCATGTTGCCGCCGTAGGCGTTGCGGTAGGCCTGCATCTGCTGGAGGTAGACGCGGCGGAAGCGGTCTACCGTGATCTCGCGCCCGTCCACGCTGGCCACCACCTCGCGCGCCCCCGCCAGCTGGCCGTCCAGCTGCCGGTTGGGGAGGTAGAGGACGATGAAGGAGAGCACGACCAGGCCGAGGCTCCACTTGAGCCAGCCCCGGTGTCGGCGCATCCGATCGAGCATTGTCATTGAAAAACCTCTGTGGCTCCGCTCCGGGCGGAGACGTCGAAACAGGAATTATCGCATGGCGGGCACGCAGTCCGCGTCCGTTGTCCGCGGTCCGTGGTCCGCGGCCCGGGAATCGGCGGGGTCTGAAGACCCCGCCCCACAAGACTGAAGAGGTATTGCAGCGCGTGGCCTTCAAGCCCAGCAGCGAACCCGCGAACCCGCGGCGGACTACGGACTACGGATTACGGACTACGGATCGTCGCGGTGGACGGTATTGGGGGAGAACGCGGGCAGGCAGACCGCCACATACTCGGCGCCGCCGGCCTGGGGCGTGCTGTAGCGCACCCATTCACCGGGCGCGGTCACCACGGCCTGTCCGGCAGCGACATCCATCGTGCCGCCTTCGTACTCGACCCGCACCATCCCGCGGAGAACGACCGTCAGCTCCTCGAACTCGGGCCGCTGCCCAGGTTCGAGCCAGCCCTCGGGAGACGTCATGCGGGCGACGCTGACACTCTCGTGTCCGCTGTTGACGCGGCCGGCAAATTCTTCGATCCGCTTCGGCTTGTTGCCCGCCGCCTGGATGACGGTCGGAGCGGCGATGAGTCGTGGCATGTGCAGATCGTAATCCGTGGACCGCTGTCCGCGATCCGTGGTCCGTGGTCCGTGGTCCGCAGTCCGTGGTCCGTGGTCCGGAATGTTTCAGAGTCGGTCGAGACAGCAGGGTTGAAGGCTTCGCAACCGGCTGGTGGCGACGCCTTCGACCCCGTTGCCTCGAGCGGCTCGCGACGGACCGCGGACCCGACGGACCGCGGACCAGCGGACTTATCGCTGCACTCTCCCCGACGCATCCCCCCCGGCGAGGCGGTCGACTTCCTCGACCGTGACCCGATTGAAGTCCCCGGGGATGGTCTGCTTCAAGGCGCTCGAAGCGACGGCGAAGCGCAGGGCCTGCTCCGGCGTGCGCCCGGTGATCAGTCCGTAAATCAAGCCCGCGGCAAAGCTGTCGCCGCCGCCGATGCGGTCGACCAGGCGCACGTCGTAATGCTGGCTGCGGTGCATCGTCCCGGTCTCCGCCTCCCACAGCGCCGCGCTCCAGCCGTTGTCGCTCGCGGACGTGCTCTCGCGCAGGGTGATGGCGACCATCTTCGGGCCGAAGTCGCGGGTCACCTGCTCGGCGGCCTGCCGGTACCCGGCGAGATCGAGTTGACCGCTGGTCACATCGGTGCCCGGCACGTGCACGCCGAGGACCGACTGCAGGTCCTCTTCGTTGGCGATCACGATGTCCACGTCGCGCATCAGCGGCCGCATCATCTGCTGCGCCTGCGCCTCGGTCCACAGCTTCTTGCGGAAGTTGAGGTCGACGCTGACCTTCGCGCCGGCGGCGCGGGCCGCGGCGCAGGCGCGGCGGGTGCCCTCGGCGCCGTTCGCGCCCAGTGCCGGCGTGATGCCGGTGACGTGCAGCCAGTCCGCCCCCTTCATGGTCGCGTCCCAGTCCACCGCGTCGGGCTTCATCTCCGCGATCGACGAGTTGGCGCGATCGTAGGTGACCGCCGATCCGCGCTGGCTGGCACCGCCTTCGGCGTAATAGACCCCGACCCGGTTGCCGCTGCGGACGATGGCGTCGGTGCGGACGCCTTCAGCCCGCAGCGCGCGGACCGCGGCATCGCCGATCGGATTCTTCGGGAGCGCGGTGACGTAGACGCTCTCGATTCCGAACAGCGCCAGGCTGACGGCGACGTTCGCTTCACCACCGCCGAAGGTGGCCACCAGCATCGACGACTGCAGCAGCCGCTCGAATCCCGGCGGACTGAGCCGCAGCATCAACTCGCCGAACGTCACGACTTTGGGCATCAGCTCTGACCTCGGGCCGCGCGGACGTTCGCAATCATCCGCTCGGCGTTCGTCTTCAACACGTGGAAGTGGCCGTCGGCGATGGCCGTGGCGTCGAGCAGCGACGTGCCGACGCCCACCGCGACGGCGCCGGCGCGAATCCACTCGCCGGCGTTCTCGACCGTCACGCCGCCGGTCGGCATCAGCTTCACCTGCGGCAGCGGCGCTCGCACATCCTTCAAGTACGACGGTCCAAGGGTCGTCGCCGGAAACACCTTGACGATGTCGGCGCCGGCGTCCCAGGCCTCGAGGATCTCGGTCGGCGTGAAGCAGCCGGGCATGGCCGCGAGATCGCGCGCGTGGCACGCCTCGATCACCGATCGCCGGAAGACCGGACTCACGACGTAGCGCGCGCCGGCGTCGGCGACGCGCGCGACGGTCTCGGCATCGAGCACCGTGCCGGCGCCGAGGATGAATCCGTCCGGCAGCGTCGGCGCGAGATCGCGGATCAACTCGACGGCTCCCGGCACCGTCATGGTGATCTCGAGCGCGCGAATGCCGCCGTCGGCGATGGCGTCGACGACGTCGCGCAGCTTCGCCGGGTCCTTGATGCGAATCACCGCGACGATGCCGGCCCGCTCGACCGCGGCGACGACGTCGGCAACGCGCTGGGGTGTGGTGGTGTTGGTCATAGCTGCTCGTGACTTGAAAGTAGTCGCCGACAAGGGAAAAGGGAAAAGGCAGAAGGGACAAGCTTCTCCCTTATCCCTTTTGCCTTCTCCCTTGACACCGTCGGCTCTTCGTCAGACCCGGCCGATCAGGGTACTGCAACCTGAGCCGAAGCGGCCATACCGAATATAATGCTGCCTTCGAACCGGTTCCGCAGCATGTGGCATGGGGGCTCATGAGACCCGAACAGTGGGAGATCTTCAAGCGGGCGGCGAGGCGCGAAACGCTCGACAAAGTGCCCATGGCGCTCATCGTCGACAGCCCGTGGATTCCGGGGTATCTCGGGATCAAGCACATGGACTACTACCTCGACCCGCAGCTGTGGTTCGAATCGAACCTCAAGATCATGCGCGAGTTCCCGGACATCATCATGGTGCCCTCCTGGTGGATGGAATACGGGATGGCCGCCGAGCCGTCAGTGCTGGGGGCAAAGATCAAGTTCTGGCAGGACAACACGCCGAGCGATACCACACGCTCTACCGGCTGGAAGACATCGATCAGTTCCCGGAGTACGAGGTCGAAGCGGATGCCTTCGCCGCGATGACGCTGCACCGGATCGGGATGCACCGGCAGCAGATCCTCGACCACGGCTACATCCTCCCGATGGTCACCTCGCGCGGGCCGCTCTGCACCGCCGGCTTCGTCCGCAGCACGACGAACCTGATGATCGAGCTCGTCGAGAACCCCGAAGGCTGCCACAAACTGATCGATCTGTGCACGCGCGTCATCATCGACTGGCTGAAGGCCCAGCACAAGGTGATGGGCGACACGGTCGAGGGGATCTTCATCCTCGACGACATCGTCGGGTTCATCAACGAAGAGCATTACAAGGAATTCGCGCATCCCTACCTGAAGCGGATTTGTGACGCGTTCCCCAAGGACTGGGTCAAGGTCTATCACAACGACGCCGAAGTCGATGCCTGCCTCGACCACCTGCCCGACGCCGGTTTCAATGTGCTGAACTGGGGCAAGCAGAAGGACATCCGCGAGGTCAAGGCACGCGTGGGCGATCGGATGTGCCTGATGGGGAACGTGAATCCGCTGGAGATCGCGGTGCGCGGCACGCCGGAGGAAGTCAGGGAGGCCACGCTCGACGTCCTCGAGGGATCCGGCGGCGAAGGGGTCATCCTGTCGGTGGGTGGCGGTGTCTCTCCGGGCATGCCCCGGGAGAACATCATCGCCATGCTCGAGGCGCTCGAGGAATTCAATTCCAGCCGGGTCAAAACACGTGCCTGATTACGCCCTGATGAACCAGTACCTCTACGAGGGCAACGCCAAAGAGGTCGAGCAGATGACCAGGGACGCCCTGGCCGAAGGGCGTCCGGTCCAGGAAGTCCTCACCGACGGCCTCATCGCCGGCATGAGCGTCGTCGGCGAGGACTTCAAGCACAACGTGCTCTACGTGCCCGAGGTGCTGATTGCCGCCAGGGCGATGAAGGCCGGCATGGCCGTGCTCAAGCCGCTTTTGAGCGCGAAAGACAGCACCGTGGAACGGCTGGGCGTGCTGCTGATGGGGACCGTACGGGGCGACCTTCACGACATCGGCAAGAACCTCGTCTGCATGATGGCCGAGGGAGCCGGCTTCGAGGTGTACGACATCGGCGTCGATCAGAGCGTCGAAAAGTTCATGGCTGCCGCCGAGAAATGCCAGCCGGCCATCATCGGCATGAGCGCGCTGCTCACGACGACCATGACCTACATGAAAACCGTGATCGACGGCTTCGAGAAGGCTGGCAAGGGACATATCAAGATGGCGGTCGGCGGCGCGCCGATCAGCCAGATGTTTGCCGACGAGATCGGCGCCGACGGCTACGGGCAGAACGCGTCGGCGGCCGTCGACCTGTTCCTGCGGCTGGCCAGGCAGCCCTGACGCGGTGGCCACCTACACGATTCTGTACTGGCAGGAGATCCCGTCGCAGATCAAGGCGGAAGACGATCTCGACGACATCACGCTGCCGCTCGACCCGCGATTCATGGAGCGGATCGATCAGCTCGCGTCCCGGCGGGGGCTGCAGGGCAGTGATGAATACCTCGCCCAGTGGCGATGGAGCGACGCACAGGAGCGGGAAGGCACCGCCGAGGAGGTCGCGCACGCCGTCAAGCGCGAGCTCGAGGGGCTGCTGGGGGACTGACGCGTGACCGCGACAAGGGAGAAGGGAGAAGGCAGAAGGGAGAAGCCGGAAATCTCTGTTGCCTTGCGATTCGATGCGTGGGTTCTTACTTCTCCCTTCTGCCTTCTCCCTTCTCCCTTGACAGCGACAGCTCCATGGTGACCCTCACGGTCAATGGTCACCGCATCCCGGCTCCGGTGGGCGTGTCACTCTTCACCGCCGCCGAGCAGGCCGGCGTCCGCGTCCCGACGTCCTGCGTCACCCAGGGCAAGTGCAAGGAATGCGTTGTCGAGATCACGCGCGGGATGGAGCTGCTGACGCCGCCGACCGCGTTCGAAACCCATCTCGACGCCCGGGCGAGTTTCCGTCTGTCGTGCCAGTGCCGGGTCGCCGCCGCCACCGGCGAGGTCGAGTGCCACACGATGCGCCGGGGCCAGATGCGCATCGAGCGGCGGGCGCTGCACCTTCCGGCCACCCACCAGACGACAACGCTCGATCCCGCGGTCGTGCGTGAGGGCGATCGTGTGGTCGACGCCAGGACCGGGGAAGAAATCGCCCGCTCGACCGGTCCGATTCACGGCCTCGCGATCGACCTCGGAACCACCACCATCGTCGTCCGGCTGATCGATCTCGAAACCGGCGAGCAGGTCGCGGACACCTCGTTCGAGAACCCGCAGCGCTTTGGCGGCTCGGACATCATGTCCAGGATCCATTACGACACCGAGCATCCGGGCCGCCTGCTGATGCGGACGCTCGCCGGCTACTTGAGTCATGCGATCGCCGATCTCCCGGCCGATCCCCTGACCATCTACGACGTCGTGCTGGTCGGCAACTCGACGATGCGGGACCTGTTCTTCCGCCAGAGCGTGTACACGATTGGGCAGAACCCGTACCGATCCATCACCGAGATCGACCTGGCAGAGGGCAAGCGAACCACGACCGCCCTGACGACGACCGGCCGGCGCAGCCTGTTGCCGATCCACCCGAATGCCCGTGTCTACGGACTGCCGATCATCAGCGGCCACGTGGGCGCCGACGCGGCCGCGTGCATGCTGGCCACCGATCTCGCGCACGAAGACCGGCTCGTCGCCATCATGGACATCGGCACGAACACCGAGCTCCTGGTGGGCAACCGTCACCGCATTCTTGCGGCGTCGTGTCCCGCCGGCCCTGCGTTCGAGGGGGGCGCCATCACCTGCGGCATGCCCGGGTTGGAGGGCGCGATTGAGGATGTCGCGCTCGACGACGACGGGAGATTCCGGCTTGGGGTGATTGGCGGTGGGCCGCCGGAGGGCATCTGCGGATCCGGGCTCGTCGACCTGCTGAGCGAGTTGCTCCGGACCGGACGCATGAATGCTCTGGGCCGCTTCGAGGACGGTCTCGACCGGGTCACGCTGGACGCCGGGCGCGACATCCATTTCCTGGAGCGGGACGTCAACGAGCTGGCGCAGGCGAAAGGCGCCAACATTGCCGGCCTGCAGGTCGTGTTCAGCGACTACGGCATCCAGTTCGACGACGTCGCCGTGTTCTATCTGGCGGGAGGTTTTGGGCGCCACCTGAAGGCCTCGGCGTCGAAACGCATCGGGCTCATCCCCAACATCGCGGACGAAAAGATCGTGCAGGTGGGGAATGCGGCGCTCGAGGGCGCGACGATTGCGCTCGTCTCGCAATCGCGGCGTCAGGAGCTCGAGTCGCTGGTGAAAACGGTCGAGCACTGCCGGCTCGAAACGCACCCGGGGTTCTTCGATTTCTTCGTCGATGGGTGTCAGTTCCGGGCCGCCGAGTCACGGTCCGGGGTGAACGGGTGATCGAGATCAGCGACGGCTCGCCGCCCGTCACCGTGCCGTCGGCTGAATTCATCCGATTGCTCGGGTACCCGCGAGGCTGGACCCTCGACGGCCGGGCGCAGGAGCTTGGAGAATGGGCGCGTGACTGGTACGCGCACCACGGACGTCCCTGGACTTACGCGCGCGGAGTCGACGGCATTCACATCGATGATGGTGCCGTCGTCATCGATGGCGTGAGGTTCACCAGCAGCCGGCTGAGTGCGACGCTGGCGGCGGCCGGAGCCGACCGCGCCTTCCTTGTCGCCGTCAGTGCCGGGCCGGAGCTCGAGGAGGAGGCGCAGGTCCGCTGGCGCGAGGAAAAGCCGGATGAGGTACTTCTTTCTCGAGGTCTACGGATCGGCCGTCGTCGAACACCTGGTGACGATGACCGGCGCGCGCTTGTGTGCGTGGGCGGACACCGCGCAGACGGCGGTCCTCCCCCACTACAGCCCGGGGTACCCCGAGTGGACGATCGACGAGCAGTCGATGCTCCTCGACGTGATCCGTGCGCCCCATCCTGCCGCGGTGCCGCTCGAGGTGCTCGAGTCAGGAATGCTGCGACCGAAGAAGTCGCTGCTGGCCGTCTTCGGTGTGACCCGGCACATCGATCGCGTCCGTCCACTGGGGGAGTTGAGTCCCTGCGAAGGCTGTTCGTTCGTGCCGTGCCAGTACCGCCGGGCGCCCTACCGCCGTTCGCGACCACCTTCGCCATCCGAGTTGCCGATCGTCGCCGATGGTGACGTGCATCAGTTGAGCCCCAATCCATTGAGCCATGCGGCGAGTTACAGCATCAGCCTCAAGGCGCTGCAGAGATGGAGCCATGACCGGCTGACGATCGAGATGAAGGACGACGGCAGCATTGCGGCGATGTTTCGCTACGAGGGCACCACCTGCACCAACATGGGAAGGCCGCTGCACTTTCACTATCATGTGACGCTGGGGCCGCGCGAAGACGGCTACCCGGTTCTGGAACAATGGTGCAGACCGGCTCCTGGTGATGAGGGATACACCGCCATGTGCCGTTACCTCAGCGATCGCGACGAACTGATGGCCTCGATCGCGCAGGAACGTCCGCTCCATGGCCGGCCGCTCGACGAGGTCGTGCGCTGGAGCCGGCCGGCCAGTCCGGCCGGCTGTTACTGCGAGCCGGAAAGCCGCCAGCACAAGTGGGGACTGGTGCTCGAGACGATTCACTACGCGCTCGCTAGGGCATGACTTCGCTTGTCAAGGGACAAGGAACAAGGGACAAGGGAGAACTGACGTTTGAAGAAGACGCTGCTCGACGCGATCAAGGAGCGGCCCCTGCTCGGGGACGGCGCGATGGGCACCCAGTTGATGATCGCCGGGCTCGAGCAGGGGAACTCGGGCGAAGTCTGGAACCTGACCCACCCGGAGCGCGTGCTGGCGATTCAGCGGCGATACGTCGAGGCGGGATCCGAGTGCCTCCTCACGAACACCTTCGGCGGCAGCCGCATCATGCTCAATCGTCACTCGCATGCCGATGACGCCGTGGCGATCAATGCCGCCGCCGTCGCCATCGCGCGCGAGGCGTTCGGCGGCCGGGACGGGTATGTGATTGGCGACATCGGACCGTTCGGCGGGCTGATGGAACCGTATGGCGAGTTCACCGAGACACAGGTTCTCGATGCGTTCCGGGAGCAGGCGAAGGCGCTCGTGGAGGCCGGTGCCGACGCCCTCATCATCGAGACGCAGACCTCGCTGGAGGAGTTGCGCCTCGGGCTGATGGCGGCGCGTGAAGCCGGCGCCTCCTGCGTGATCGGTTCGATGGCCTACGACGTCACGCTCGACGGCTCGACGTTCCGGACCATGATGGGGGTCGATCCCGAGCGTGCCGCGGCATTCATGCAGGAGCACGGCGCCGACATCGTCGCGCTCAACTGTGGCACGGGCATGGACATGGCACGCGCCCGGGACGCGGTGCTCCGATATCTGAAGATCAGCGACCTGCCGATCATGGCCCAGCCCAACGCCGGCCAGCCGAAGCTCGTGGACATGAAAGTCGTCTACGATGAAACGCCCGCGGAGATGGTGACAGGCGTTGTTCCGCTGCTGCAGGCCGGCGCCAGCATCATCGGCGGCTGCTGTGGCAGCACACCCGACCACATTCGCGCCTTTCGAGAGGCGATGGATCACTTCCAGATGGCAAAGGCCCTGTGATGAAACACCGATTGTGCGAGGTGAACGCGGCCGCGGTCGCGAAACTGCCACAGCACACCGACGACAAATCCGGCATCGGCGTGCACTATGTCGATGCCTACCTCAAGCCGATGAATGCGAAGCTCGAGGACGGCACGCCGGTCAAGTGCAAGCGCAAGGGCCTGAAGATCGCGCTCGCGGTCGGCACGAGAAAGGGGGAAGGGCTCATGCGGCGGCTCCAGGTGAGCTCCGACCCGATCGTGATGCTCGATGCGGCGCTTCAAGAAGCGGCGAAGGGCGCCGGCGTGGAGCTCAGCATCGAAGACGGCGCGGTATTCATCGGCTATTTAGATTGGCCGGGTCTACAGACCCGGCCCTAAGACCAGGTCATGGAAAGACCGTCGAAGAACCTTTTTGATTTGCAGGGACGGGTGGCGGTCGTCGTTGGCGGAACCAGCGGCATCGGGCGGGTGCTGTCGCTGGGGCTCGCGGACGCCGGCGCCGACGTCGTGGCGACGGCCCGCCGGGCGGCGCTCGTCGAAGAAGTCGCGGCGGAGATCGAGGCCAAAGGCCGACGGACGCTTCGGGTCGAGACGGACGTGCTCGACCGGCGGCTCGGTCAGCGAGGCGTGCGACGCGGTCCTGAAGGCGTTCGGCCAGGTCGACGTGGTCGTCTATGCCGCCGGGATCAACAAGAAGGTCGCGACCATCGACATGACCGACGAGGACTGGCACCGCATCCTCGATACCAACCTGACCGGTGCCGTCCACACCTATCAGGTGTTCGCGAAACCGATGATCGCCCGGGGATCCGGACGCCTGATCAGCATTGCCTCCCTGTCGTCGTTCGTCGGACTCCACGAAGTCATGGCCTATACGGCCTCGAAGGCCGGCATCGCAGGCCTGACGCGTGCCCTCGCGGTGGAGTGGGCGCCGCATGGTCTGACGGTGAATGCGATCGCTCCCGGAGTGTTCCGGACCGAGTTGAACGCAAAGATCCTGGAAGGACCGCGGGGACAGGAATTCCTCTTGCGGACGCCGATGCGGCGTTATGGCAAGCTGGAAGAGCTGGTCGGAGCCGCGGTCTACCTCGCGTCCGACGCGTCCACTTTCGTGACCGGTCAGATCCTTGCCGTTGACGGCGGGTTTCTGGCGAGCGGGGTCAATCAATGAGAGCCGCGCTGGTCATCAGCGAGCGCGACAACGTCGCGACGGCGCTGCAGCCGCTCGAGGATGGCCTGGTCCTGGACCTCGGCGGCATCGCCGTCACCGTGCGCGGGGCGATCCCGCCGGGACACAAGATCGCGCTGCGCGCGATCGGGGCCGGAGAGCCGGTGATCAAGTACGGCAGCCCGATCGGCCTGGCCACCGCCGACATCGTGGCCGGGACCCACGTCCACACCCATAACGTGTCGAGCAGCCGCGGCCGCGGCGATCTCGACCTGCCGGATGCGCCGCGCCTCGCGGAGCCGCCGGATACCGCACCGGTGAACGGACGATGAGCGAGCGGCCTGGATTTCTCGGTTACCGGCGCAGCGACGGCCGCGTCGGCACCCGCAATCACGTGCTGGTCGTGCCGACGGTCATCTGCTCGGCGGTGGTCGCCGAACGGGTCGCCGCGACCGCCGCGCCGGTGGCGACGGCGCTGCCGCACCTGGCCGGCTGCGGGCAGCTCGGGCCGGACATGCGCGTCACCCACGACACGCTCGCCGCGTATTGCGCGCACCCCAACGTCGGCGCGGTGCTGGTGATCGCGCTGGGATGCGAGCAGGTCGTGGCGCAGATGCTGGCCGAGACCGCGAAGCGTCACGGCAAACCGGCGGAGATCATCGCCATCCAATCCGAGGGGGGGACCGTCCGGACCACGGAGAAGGGAGCGCGGATCGTCCAGGATCTGGTCGCGCGTCTGGCCTCCACCGAGCGGGAATGGTGCGACATCTCGGAATTGATCCTGTCGCTGAAGTGCGGCGGCTCCGACTACACCTCGGGGCTGGCCTCGAATCCGGCGCTCGGCCGCGTCACCGATCGGCTGGTCGATCTGGGCGGCAGCGCCGTGCTCGGCGAAGTGGCCGAGATCATGGGCGCGGAACACCTGCTCGCGGCACGCGCGACCAACCCCGCCGCCGCCACGCAGTTGATTCAGATCATCCGGCGGGTCGAGTTGGAAGCCCGGGCGCTCGGCCTGGACATCCGCGGCACCCAGCCCTCACCCGGCAACATCCGCGGCGGCCTGACGACGATCGAAGAGAAGTCGCTGGGCGCGACCCACAAGGGGGGCGAGCGCGCGCCGCTGCAGGAAGTGGTCGACTACTCCGCGCCGATCTCCAGGAAAGGGCTGACCGTGATGGACACGCCCGGACTCGACGTCGAGGCCGTGACCGGCATGGTCGGCGGCGGCGCGCAGGTGGTGGTGTTCACCACCGGCCTCGGCACGCCGACCGGCAACCCGATTGCGCCGGTGATCAAGATCACGGGCAACGCCCGCACCGCGCGCCAGATGGCCGACAACATCGATCTCGACGTCAGCGGCATCATGTCGGAGACCGAAACGCTCGACGCCAGCGCCGACCGCCTGTTCGAGGAAGTCCTCGCGGTCGCCTCGGGCAAGCCGACCGCGACCGAGACGCTCGGGCACCGGGAGTTCGCGATTCACCGGCGGAATCCTACGATCTGATTCTTGTCAAATCCCAAGCTCCAAATCCCAAGCTCCAACCACTCCCAAACGCCAAATCCCAAGAGGAACCCGGTCGCGAGTGAGTGCGAAGGGTGGGGCTTGGGATTTGGGATTTCCATTTGGGATTTGGCAGTTGGGAGTGGTTGGGATGTGGGATTTGGAGCTTGGGATTTGACAGAGATCGCATAGGATGAACCCCCCGAATGCCCCAAGTCCCCCTGGCAGTCTCGAGCCCCACCGGCGTCCCTGTGCGAGCTGGCGGCAACTATCGCTGGGTCATCTGCGCGCTGCTGTTCTTCGCGGCGACCATCAACTACATCGACCGTCAGGTCATCGGCATCCTGAAGCCGACGCTGCAGAAGGAATTCGGCTGGTCGGAGATCGACTACGCGGACATCGTGTTTGCGTTCCAGCTGGCCTACGCCATCGGCCTGCTGCTCGCCGGGAGCATCGTCGATCGGATCGGGGCGCGGCGCGGCTTCATCATCGCGATCGTCCTGTGGAGCCTCGCGGCCATGGCGCACGCGGAGGCCGAGCTGTTTGGACCGGCGGTGGCGGCGTTCCTGAGCGTGATCGGGCTGACCTATTCGGCATCGGTGGCCGGGTTCATTGCCGCCCGCTTCGTGCTCGGCCTGGGGGAAGCCGGGAACTTCCCGGCCGCCATCAAGGTCGTCGCCGAATGGTTTCCGAAGCGCGAGCGCGCGTTCGCCACCGGGATCTTCAACTCCGGCACCAACATCGGCGCGCTGCTCACGCCGGCCGTGGTCCCCTGGATCACCCTGACCTGGGGTTGGTATTGGGCGTTCATCGCGACCGGCGCAATCGGGTTCCTCTGGCTGCTGGCGTGGGTCCCGCTCTACCGCGACCCCGAAACGCACCCGCGAGTGAGCGCCGCCGAGCTCGCGTACATCCGCAGCGACCCGCCGGAGCCCACGGTCCGCGTGCCGTGGCGATCGCTGCTGCACCACCGGCAGACCTGGGCATTCATGCTCGGCAAGTTCCTCACCGATCCGGTCTGGTGGCTCTACCTGTTCTGGGTGCCCGACTTCCTCAACCGCAATCACGGCATCGACCTGCGCCTGGTCGGTCCGCCGCTGATTGTGATCTATCTGGTGGCCGATGTCGGCAGCATCGGCGGCGGCTGGTTGTCGTCGGCGCTCATCAAGCGGGGCTGGACGGTGAATGCGGGGCGCAAGACCGCGATGCTGGTTTGCGCCCTGGCCGTGCTGCCGATGATGTTTGCCTCGGGCGCGCGCGATCTGTGGGTGGCGGTGACGCTGATCAGCATTGCGGCTTCGGCGCACCAGGGGTGGTCCTGCAACCTGTTCACCCTGGTCTCCGACACGTTCCCGCGGCAGGCCGTCGGGTCGGTGGTCGGCCTGGGCGGCATGGCAGGTGCGATTGGCGGCATGATGATCGCCAAACTGACCGGCTATCTCCTGGACGCCACCGGGAGCTACGTGCCGGTGTTCCTGATCGCATCCTTCGCGTACCTGGCGGCGCTCGCCGTCATCCACCTCCTCGTGCCGCGGCTGGAGCCGGCCAGGTTGTAGGTCTGTTCCATGACTGTGACAAGGGACAAGGGAAAAGGGCCGCGACAGCGGTAGAGGATGACAGGCGAACTGCGGCAGGCGTGGGACGTACCGTCGAAGCCGTGGCCGATCACCAGCATCGGCGCCGGCGCGATCGTCCGCACCGCCCATCTTCCGGCGTATCGGCGGCTGGGCCTGCCGGTTGCCGGCTTGTTCGATTTGAGGCTCGACACCGCGCACGAGGTCGCTCGGGACTTCGGTGTCCCGATCGTCCATCGGACGCTGTCGGAAGCCTGCCGGGCCGGTGATGGCGGGGGCGTGGTGTTCGACGTCGCCGTGCCGGGCGATCAGGTGCTCGGCGTGCTGCAATGCCTGCCCGAAGGTTCGGCCGTCCTCATCCAGAAGCCGATGGGGGAGAACCTCGACATGGCGCGCGAGATCCGCGACATGTGCCGCGAGCGGCAGCTGGTCGCGGCGATGAATTTTCAGCTGCGATTCAGCCCGAACGTCCTGGCGTTGCGCGATCTGCTCGACCAGCGCCGCCTCGGCGAGATCGTGGACATCGAAGTGCGCCTCCAGGTGCGTCAGCCCTGGGAGACGTGGGCGTTCATGCGCGGCCTGCCGCGGCTCGAGGTGCTGTATCACTCGATTCACTACCTCGACACCATCCGGATGCTGGCGGGAGAGCCGGAAGGCGTGTATTGCCGGGCGGTCGGTCATCCCAGCCTGAAGGACTACGCGGATCCGCGAAGCTCGATCATCCTGGACTACGGCGATCGCATCCGCTGTTCGCTCACCCTCAACCACACCCACGTCTTCGGCGAGAAGCACCGCATGTCGATGCTCAAGGTCGAAGGCACCCTCGGCGCGGCCCTGCTCACGATGGGCGTGAACCTCGATTACCCGACCGGGCTGCCCGACGCGCTCGAAGTCGCGCAGGACGGGGCGTGGCATCCGATTCCGCTGCGCGGCTCGTGGTTCACCGAAGCGTTCGAAGGGCCGATGTCGAACCTGCAGCGCTTCGTGGCGGGCGAAGACGCGGCGCTCGTCTCTCCGGTAGACGATGCGCTTCGGACGATGGCGGTGGTGGAGGCGTGCTACATCTCGAGCAAGCGCGGCGGCATGCCGATTCCCGCGCCATGATCGTCGACGCCCATCAGCACTTCTGGCGCTACGACCCGCGCGCGTACGCCTGGATCGACGACCGCATGGACGCGCTGAAGCGCGACTTCCTGCCCGTGGATCTCGTGCCGCACCTGGAACAGGCCAGCGTCGAGGCGACGATCGCGGTGCAGACCCAGCACACTGTCGAGGAGACCGAGTGGCTCCTCGAGCTCGCCGGCGCCCATCCGTTCATCGCCGGGGTGGTCGGCTGGGTCGATCTGCAGGCAGACGATGTCGAGGCCACGGTCGCTCGGATGAGCGCGCACCCCGCCCTCGTGGGCATCCGGCACCTCGTCCAGAGCGAGGCGGATGATGGCTTCCTGCTCGGATCCGCATTCGGCCGGGGCATCGCGGCCCTCGGGCCTGCGGGGCTGGCGTACGACATCCTGATCTATCCGCGGCATCTGGCAGTGGCGGCGGATTTCGTCGCGCGTTACCCGTCGCAGACGTTCGTGCTCGACCACCTCGCGAAACCGGAGATTCGGCGCGGGGCCATCGACGAGTGGGCAAACGATCTGCGGCGGCTCGCCGCCGCGCCGAATCGTGTGGTGCAAGCTCTCGGGGCTGGTGACCGAGGCCGACTGGGGAGCGTGGACGCCCGCCCAGATCGAGCCGTACCTGGACGTCGCGTTCGGCTGTTTCGGCGCGGGGCGGCTGATCGCTGGTTCCGACTGGCCGGTCTGCACACTCGCCGCCGATTACTCGCGTACGATGGCGGTTGTGCGCGACTATGTGGGGCGCTTCACCTCGGCCGAGCGGGATGCCGTGCTTGGCGGCAACGCGCGAACGGTTTACCTCAGGGGGAGAACACATCGATGAAACGCGTTCTGATCATGCTCGTGCTGGCGCTGGCCGTGACGTCCTGTCGTGGCGGGTCGAGCGGCGGCAGCGGCGAGGGCAAGCTGACGATCGCCGTGATCCCGAAGGGCACCAGCCACGTCTTCTGGCAGATGATTCACGGCGGCGCCGAGAAGGCGGCGCAGGAGCTCGGCGTAACCGTGATCTGGCGCGGCCCGCTCCGCGAGGACGACCGCGAGTCGCAGATCAAGGAGATCGAGGGCTTCATCACCCGCGGCGTGTCGGGGATCGCCATCGCGCCGCTCGACGAAACGGCGCTGGCGCTGCCGGTCGCGGACGCGCAGCGGCAGAACATCCCGGTGGTGGTCTTCGACTCCGGCCTGAAAGGCGCCGATTACGTCAGCTTCGTGGCCACCGACAACCGCCAGGGCGGCCGCCTGGCCGGCGAGCACATCGTCAAGCGGTTGAACGGCAAAGGCAAGGCGCTGCTGCTGCGGTATGCCGAAGGGCACGACAGCACGACGCAGCGCGAAGAAGGATTCCTGGAGACGCTCGGCGCGCACAAGGGCATCGAGATCGTCAGCTCGAATCAGTACCTGGGCGCCGACGTGGAAGGGGCGGTCAAGCGCGGCGAGGCGATCCTCAGCAACTACCGCACGGCTGACGGCGGGCTCGAGCATCGATGCGATCTTCTGCGTCAACGAGTCGACCACCTTCGCGCTGATGCGGGTGCTGCAGGATCACAACTGGGCGGGCAAGGTGACGTTCGTCGGCTTCGACGCCTCGGACAACCTGATCAAGGGGCTGGCCGACGGTCACATCGACGCGCTGATCATCCAGGACCCGGTCAAGATGGGGTATCTCGCCGTCAAGACGCTGGTGTCGCACATCAAGAAAGAGCCGGTCGAGAAGCGCATCGACACTGGCGTGCACGTGGCGACCAAAGACAACATGAACGAGCCGGCGATGAAGGAACTGCTCAAGCCGGATCTGTCGCAGTGGCTGAAGTAACCCCTGCCCTGACCGAGCATCCTCCGACCAGCGAGTCGAAGGGGCCGCGGTTCGAGATGCGCGGCGTGCGCAAGGCGTTCGGCGCGACCAAAGCGGTCAACGGCGTGGACTTCGCGGTCGCGGCGGGCGAAGTCTGCGCGCTGGTGGGGCAGAACGGCGCCGGCAAGAGCACGCTGATGGGCATCCTGTCCGGCGTGATTCGGCCCGACGCGGGCACGATGAGCCTCGACGGCCAGCCGTATCAGCCGCGCGAGCCAATCGACGCGCGGCACGCCGGCGTCGCGATGATCCACCAGGAGCTGTCGCTCGCGCCGCACCTGACGGTGATGGAGAACATCGGCCTGGGGGTCGAGCCGGCCCGGCTCGGCTTCGTCGAGTGGCGCCGCTTGCGCGAGGCCGCGGCCGACGCCCTGGCGCAGCTCGGTCATCCCGAGATCCGACCCGACGCGATCGTCTCGGGCCTCTCCCCGGCGGGGCAGCAGCTGGTCGAGGTGGCCCGCGCCATTGCCAGCGGCGCCCGCGTCGTCGTGTTCGACGAGCCGACCAGCAGCCTGACCCACGCCGATGTCGAGCGGCTGTTCGAGTTGATCCGGAGACTCGCGGCGCAGGGGCTCGCAATTGTCTACATCTCGCACTTCATCGAAGAGGTGAAGGCGATCTCGGACCGGGTCGTGGTGCTGCGCGACGGGACGAATGCGGGTGGTGGGAAGACGGCGGATCTGTCGCCGGAGATGATTGTCGAGCGAATGGTCGGCCGCGAGGTCGACGACCTCTATCCGCGAACGCCGCGCGAGCCGGGCGAGGCGCTGCTCGAGCTGAGCGAGGTGCAGCCTGGAGGCGCGACGCTCACGCTTCGGCGCGGTGAGATCGTCGGCATCGCGGGACTGCTCGGTGCCGGCCGCACCCGGCTGCTGCGGACGATTTTCGGGCTCGAGGCGGTGCGCAGCGGCCGCATCAGGGTCGGGATGTACACGGGGCCGGCGTCGCCGGCGGCCCGCTGGGCCCAGGGGGCGGGCATGCTGAGCGAGAACCGCTCCGCCGAAGGACTGGCGATCGGGCTCAGCATCGCGGACAATCTGACGCTGTCCCATCTGACCGATCTCGGCCCGGGGTTCTTCGTCCTCCCGTCGCGACAGGCCGCGGCCGCCAGCCGCTGGATGGAACGGATTGGCATCCGCAGCGCCGGGCCGCGCCAGGCGGTCGGCGAGCTGTCGGGTGGCAACCAGCAGAAGGTCGCGATCGCCCGCCTGCTGCACCACGACGTGGATCTGCTGGTGCTCGACGAGCCGACCCGCGGGATCGACGTCGGCAGCAAGGCCCAGATCTACGCGCTGCTCGACGCCCTGGCTTCGACTCGCCCTTCGACTCGCGCGTCGGAGGAGGCTCGCTCAGGGCCGGTTGCTTCGACTCGCGCCTCCGGCGCTCGCTCAGCGCAGGCGCCGGAAGGGAATGCGCGGCCGCGCGCGATTTTGATGGTCAGCAGCTATCTGCCGGAGCTGCTCGGCCTGTGTGACCGGATCGCGGTGATGTGCCGCGGCCGCCTGGGACCGGCGCGACCGACATCCGAATGGACGGAACACTCACTGCTGATGGAAGCCTCGGGCGCGCAGACCGCGTGAAGGCGATCTGGCGTGGAGACAGCGGCGTCCTCCTGGGACTGCTGCTGGTCGCGGTCTTCTTCGGCGCGCTGATCGGCCCGCAGTTCTTCCGCGCCGCGAATCTCGAGCTGATGGCGATCCAGACGGTCATCGTCTGCGTTGCCGCCCTCGGGATGACGATGGTGATCGTCTCGTCCGGCATCGATCTGTCGGTCGGTTCGGTGGTCGCGCTGGCGACGGTCGTCACTGCGGTCCTCTTGCGGCAGGGCTACACCCCGGCGCTGTCGGCGCTCGGGGCGCTCGCCGCCGCCGCGATCTGCGGACTGGTCAACGGTCTCCTGATCACCCGGCTCAAGGTCGTCCCGTTCATCGTCACGCTCGGGACGATGCTGCTGGTGCGCGGCGCGGCCAAGGGCATCGCCGAGGAGCGGCGGGTGGAAGCGCCGCTCACCTGGCTGAACGATCTGCTGCGGACCGCGCGCGGAGGCACCGGCTTCGGCGTGCCGGCGGGGATCTGGATCACGCTGCTGCTGGCGTTGATCGTCGGCGGCGTGCTCGGCTACACGAAGTTCGGCCGCCACCTGTTCGCGATCGGCTCGAACGAGCGCACCGCGCGGCTCTGCGGCGTGCGCGTCGAGCGCCGCAAGCTGCAGGTCTACACGCTTGCCGCGATCTTCGCCGGCCTGGCCGGCATCTTCCAGTTCTCACGGCTGTCGGTCGGCGACCCGACCGTCGCGGTCGGCCTCGAGCTCGACGTGATTGCCGCCGTCATCATCGGCGGCGGCAGCCTGCTCGGCGGCAAGGGCACCGTGATCGGCACGATGGCCGGCGCGGCGATCATGGCCGTGATCCAGATCGGCTGCTCCCAATACGGCCTGCCCAACTGGGTCCAGCAGATCGTCACCGGCATCATCATCGTGATGGCGGTCGCGCTCGACCGATGGCGGCAGGCTTCGTTTCAGAACAAGGCGTCATGAGTCAAATCCCAAGCTCCAAGCTCCAAATCCCAACCACTCCCAACGTCCAAATCCCAAATTCGTCCTGGGCGTTGCGACTGGTTGGGATTTGGTTGGGATTTGGCGGTTGGGATCTTGGCCTTGGGATTTGGGAGTTGGGAGTGGTTGGGAGTTGGGATTTGGAGCTTGCGATTTGACAGAAGGACGATGACCACGATCACCACTCTCGAATCTCTAGACCTGCGATTCCCGACTTCGCGCACGATGGCGGGGAGCGATGCCGTCCACAAGGATCCGGACTATTCGGCGGCCTACGTCGTCCTGAAGACGGATGGCGATCTCGAAGGGCACGGCCTGACCTTCACGATCGGGCGCGGCAACGAGCTGTGCGTCGCGGCGATCGAGTCGATGCGGCACCTGGTGATTGGCAAGCGGCTCGACGACATCACCACGGACTTCGCCGGCTTCTGGCGCAGTCTCGCGTCCGAATCACAGCTGCGCTGGCTGGGGCCCGAAAAGGGCGTGATTCATCTCGCGCTCGCCGCGATCGTCAATGCGGTCTGGGATCTCTACGCGAAGGCCGAGCGCAAGCCGCTGTGGAAGCTGCTCGCCGACATGACGCCGGCGCAGCTGGTCTCCACCATCGACTTCCGTTACATCACCGATGCCCTGACCCCCGAGGAGGCGCTCGACATGCTCGAGCGGCAGGCGGCGACGAAGGCTGACCGCGAGGTGCAATTGCTCACGATCGGGTATCCCGCCTACACCACGTCCGCCGGCTGGATGGGCTATTCGGAGGAAGGCATTCGCGGGCTGGTCCGCCAGGCGCTGGCCGAGGGCTGGACCCACTTCAAGGTGAAGGTCGGCGGCGTGCCCCAGGACGACGCCCGGCGGGTCGGCCTGGTGCGCGAGGAGATCGGTCCAGACCGCACGCTGATGATTGACGCCAACCAGAACTGGGGCGTAGACGAAGCGATCGCGCGGGTCCACGAGCTCGCGAGGTTCAAGCCGTGGTGGATCGAGGAGCCGACCAGCCCGGACGACGTGCTTGGACATGCGGCAATCGCTAACGCCGTGAGGCCGGCCGGCGTCGGCGTCGCCACCGGGGAGCACTGCGCCAACCGGATCATCTTCAAGCAGCTGCTGCAGGCCCGGGCGATCGACTTCTGCCAGATCGACAGCTGCCGGCTCGGCGGCGTCAACGAGAACCTGGCGGTGATCCTGATGGCCGCGAAGTTCGGCGTACCGGTCTGCCCGCATGCCGGCGGCGTCGGTCTCTGCGAGTACGTCCAGCACCTGTCGATGTTCGATTACCTCGCGGTCACCGGCACGATGGAAGGCCGCGTCACCGAGTTCGTCGACCACCTGCACGAGCACTTCGAGGATCCGGTGCTCATCCGCAATGCGCGCTACATGCCGCCCACGGCACCCGGCTATAGCATCACGATCAAGAAGGATTCCCGCGTCGCTCACCGATTTCCAGACGGCGTGGTCTGGACGGGCGGGGTCCGGTAGACCCCCATCACCATGACCGACTATCCCCGTGTCGCTGCCTTCAAGAACGCCGCTTCGTTTCGCGAACACCTGACGAAATCGGACATTCCCCTCGACTTCGACGACCAGGTGCTGCCCGCGCCCGAGTCGCCGTTGGCGCAACCCTTCGAGCTGGATGGCATCCGGGTCGGCAACCGTTTTTGCGTCTTGCCGATGGAGGGATGGGATGGCACGCCGGATGGCAATCCCTCGGAACTGACGATTCGGCGCTGGCGCAACTTCGGGCTCGGTGGGGCCAAGCTGATCTGGGGCGGGGAAGCGGTCGCGGTGCGGCACGACGGCCGCGCGAATCCGAATCAGCTGCTGTTGACGCCTGAGAACCAGCGGGCGATCGGCGAGCTCCGAGAGACCCTGGTTGGCGCACACCGCGAGCGGTTTGGCGCGAATGCCGAGAGCGACCTCTTCGTGGGTCTGCAGCTCACGCACTCGGGCCGCTGGTCCCGTCCGAACGTGTTCGATCGGCCGGAGCCGATGGCCGCGGTCGCCAATCCCGTGCTCGATCGGCGCGTGCCAACCGGCGTCCCGGTGCTGTCGGACGACGACCTGGATCGGCTGGTGGAGGACTTCGTCGCGGCGGCGCGGCGCGCTTACGCGGTGGGATACCAGTTCATCGACGTGAAGGCGTGCCACGGCTACCTGGGGCACGAGCTGCTGGGCGCGCGGGCGCGTGAAGGGAAATACGGCGGCCCCGCTCTGGAGAACCGGATGCGCTTCATGCGCAACGTGATCGACGCGGTGCGTGCGGCGGTGCCGGGCCTGTTGATCGCGGTCCGCTTTTCCGCGTTCGATCTGGTGCCGTATCGCAAGCGCGCCGACGGCGTCGGCGAGCCCGATCCGGAGGCCGGCCGCGTCAATCACGGGTTCGGCCTGACCGGCGGCGATCGGGCGTCGATAGACGATGCGGTGGAGCTGCTGTCGGCGCTGGAGCAGATGAACGTCAGATGGATCTGCGTGACCGGCGGGAGCCCCTACTACAACCCGCACATGCAGCGTCCGGCGCTGTTCCCGCCGCTCGACGGCTACCTGCCGCCGGAGGATCCGCTGCGCGGCGTGTGGCGCCAGATCGATGCGACCGCCAGGTTGAAACAGCGCTTCCCCAACCTGGCCATCGTCGGATCGGCGTACAGCTATCTGCAGGAGTGGCTGCCGAACGTGGCGCAGCATGCCGTGGGACACGGGCTGACCGACTTCGTCGGTCTGGGGCGGATGATCCTGGCCTATCCCGATCTGCCGGCGGACGTGCTCGGCGGCACCAAGCTGCGGCGCAAATCGATCTGCCGCACCTTCAGCGACTGCACTACCGGCCCGCGGCTCGGCATGGTGTCGGGCTGCTATCCGCTCGATCCGTTCTATATGGCCAAGCCCGAGGCGGCGATCATCCTGAAGAAGAGGCCGAAGGGCGTGACGGAGACTCCGGAGGCACCGGATTTCAAAAACGGAGCAACGAAGTAAACGGAGGTATCGGAGAAGAAACGATGGGTTGCTGTTTTTCTGCGGGTGGACGTCGAAGGCAGACCGTTGCATGATGCAGCGATGACACGCGACCATGCACCAGAAGACTTCGATTGGGTCTCCGCCCAGGCGGCCTGCTCGCCAGCGTCGATGTTCGAACGGCTTCGCGTAACACCTGGCTGCTTGGACAGGCGATCGGGGTCGTTAGCCACGCTCGTGATCACAGCAGGATCAGGAGACCAGGAGAAAAAACCTATGTTCTTCTCCTGAACTCCCGGCCCTCCTGTGAATCCCCCGGCCCATGGACCTACCCAGTCGCGGTTGAAAGCACCTTAGCCTTGGCGGCGAAGGTGGTCAGGCTCCGCCGCCCCGTCAGAACGCCAGACGGAAGCTCAGTTGCGTCTGCCGCGGAATCCTCGCCTCATTGATGCGGCCGAACTCGGCCCCGGTGACCGTCACGTTCGGATTTTTCATGTTCACGCGATCGAAGACGTTGAACACGTCGGCGCGGAGCTCGATGGTGGCACTGCCAGGCAGCCGGAATTTCTTGCGCCCCGACAGGTCCCACTGGTACCAGTGCGGGCCTTCGATCAGGCCGATCGGCGCGTTGCCGCGGCGGCCTTCCGGCGCCGCCGCGAAGGCGGCGGTGTTGAACCACTGGTTCTCGTCGCGATTGCCGATGCTGATGTCGCCGCCGAGATAGTCCGCTCGCCGGGTCCCGATCGAGGTATTGCCGGTCGGCGTCAGGTACTGCCCGGATTGCCAGCGCACCTTGCCGCTCAGTTCCCAGCCGCCGGCGACCGCTTCCGCGAGAGTGGCGCGGCCGCGGAAGAACGGCACCTGGTAGGTGAACGTCGTGATCAGGGCATGGCGGCGATCGTAGGAAGTCGGTCCGACGAAGAAGTCGAGATCGAACGCCGTGCCTGGCAGGTACCCTTCCGCGGCGAGCGGATTGTCGCCGTTGCCGCTGCCGAGGCCGGTGGCCTTTGAAAGGGTGTAGCCGACCGTGTAGCGAATGTCGCCGCGACGCTTGTTGAGATACAGCTGCAGGCCGTTGTAGTCGGAGAAGGCATCGCTCCGCCGCTGGCGGATCGACGAGTAGCCGCGATACGGCCGCAGGAAGTTGTTGTTCGCGCGTTCCGCGGTCGGCAGCAGGACGTTGGCCGACAGCGCCTCGAACGACGGCTGGTTGATCTCGGGCTGCCACAGCAGGTTGCGGCCGCGATTGCCGACATAGGCAATCTCCGCGAAATGGCCGAACGGCAGTTCGCGCTGAACGCTGAGGCTGTAATTCAGCTGACGCGGGCTATCGAGGCCGGGATCGATGGCATTCACCGTCCCGAGCACCACCGCCGCCGACGACTGGCCGGCGAGTGGACTGGCGAGGTTGGCGTTCTCGACCGCCACGCTCGGCAGGAAGGGCGGCAGATTGACCTGCGAGAAGATGACATTGCCTTCCGGCCGGTCGTAGAACAGCCCGACCCCGCCGCGGAACACCCATTTCTGGTCCAACGTGTATGCGGCGCTGAAGCGCGGCATGAACAGGTGGAAGGTGTTCATCAAGCCTCGCGGCGCGCCGGTCGGAATCAAGCGGGCCGCCGCCTCATCGATCGTCACGCGCTCACGCTGATCCTCGGGAATCTCGTCCCCCGCCCGGATCAATCCGCTATAGGGGTTCCCGGACCCCGCGATGATGGTGCCGTTGCGATTCAGCCGGATTGCGGTATTGGCGTCGTACAGCGCGGGGTCGAAGTTCGCGATGTTGTTTCCCTGGGTGTAGGTCGGCTGCTGGAACTCGTACCGCACGCCGAGCTCCAGACTGAGCGACGGCGAGACCCGCCAGTTGTCCGACACGAAGCCGCCCACCTGAGTGAAGCGGAAGAACCCGACCGGATCGGCCGCCCCTTCGGAGTAGGTGCGGAAGTTGCCGAGCAGCGCGTCGGCGAACGCGAATCCGGTGCTGTTCGGATTGCCGGTGGCGTTGAAGTTGACCGCGCCCGTGTAGGCAAACCGGCCGTTCTGATCCTTCCGATTCCGGGTCACCAGCACACCGGTCCGCAGCGTGTGGCGGTTGCGTGCCCAGGTCAGCGTGTTCTGCGCCGTGATGTCGGTGGTGGGGGAGAGCAGCGACTGCGACGGCCCGATCAGCGACACCGGCGCCCCGGTTCCGGAGAACGACACGTCCGGAATGCCGTCGTTGTATTGGCCGCCGGCGTAGACCTGAGGGAAACCGAACCCATACGTGTCGCGGCGCCACGCGTCGCCAAACGGCGGAATACGCTGGCCGTTTCCCGAGGTATTCAGCTTGACCTCGTTGACCAGGTTCTGGCTGACCATCCACGAATACGCCAGCTGATAACCGAATCCCGGCCGCACCCGGTTGGTGGAGATGGTGGGCAGCGGCGCGTCGATGAAGGTGCCGCGCGGCTCGATCAGATCGTAATCGTCGTGGAGCAGGCGCAGATAGAAGCTGTGGTGGTCACTGGGCCGGAAGTCGATCCGCAGCATTTCCTGGTGCCAGTCGAACGGGAAGTCGAGCTGATAGGTGGAATTGTTCGCGGTCGGGGTATTCGTGTACGACGCCGCCCGCTCGATCATCGCCCGGTAGGCGTTGGCGATGGCGCGGCCGTCGGTGGTGATGCGGTCCTGCGGAATGATGTTGCCCGGGAATGGCTGACCGGTCACGGGGTCGCGCAGCGTGATGCCGCTCCGCGCGGAAAAGTCGCCATTGAGCTCCGCGAGCGCCGGAACGGTGCGCCGCGTCGGGTTCTCCTGCCGGTCGAGCGTCTTCACCTCGACGCCGCCGAAGAAGAACAGCCGGTTGCGCAGCAGCGGGCCGCCGAACGTACCGCCGTAGTCGTTGAACTTCAGCTTGCCCTTGATCGAATTGCCGTCGGCGTCCCTCGGCGAGAAGTAGTTCGGCTTGTCGAGCGACGAGTCGCGGAACGTATCGAACACCGAGCCGCGGAAGCGGTTGGTGCCGCTCCTGGTGACCACGTTCACCGCCGCGCCGGAGTTGCGTCCCTTGTCCGCCGAGAAATTCGAGGTCTGGATCGCGACCTGGTCGATGAAGTCGATCCCGACGTTGTTGATCATGCTGCCGTTCGAGCCCGAGTCCAGGTTGAACCCGCCGTCGACCGTCAGGTTGTTGCTGTTGCCGCGATTCCCGTTGATCACCGTGCCGCCCGTGCCAAGGCCGGTGGTCACCGCCATCTGATCGTCGTCCAGCTGGACCGCGCCGGGAATGAGCGACGCCAGCTCGAGGTAATTGCGGCCCGAGAGCGCCGCGTCCTGAATCTGCGAGCTGTCGATGACTCGCGCCAGCTCGCCGGAGGTCCGGTTGACGGTCTCACCACGCACCGCGGTGACTTCGACCGCTTCGGTCAGGCCGCCGACCGACATCGCGAAGTCGGCCGTGACCCGTCCGTCGGCGGTCAGGGCGAAGCCGCTCTTCTCGGCTTTGCGAAATCCTTCGATCTGCACCGATACCTTATAGGTGCCGACTGGCAGGTTGGTCACCGTATAAGTGCCGGTGGTGCTGGTGACCTCGGTCCATTCGATTCCGGTTCCCACGTTGGTCACCGTGACGGTGACCCCGGGCAGCACGCCTCCGGAGGTATCCCGGACCGTTCCCGATATTTGTCCAGTATTGGTCTGTGCGGCTGCCGGCGCGGCGCCGATCAGCAGTGCGACGACGATGGCCACGGCACTGCACCAGCCGCGGCGTGTGGTGTTCATCAGGAGCCCCCTTGAAGTCATCCACCGGGCCGGACCGGCCCGGGATCGGTGAGTGGCGCGTCCCGCTCGCCGGGGAGCCACGCCATCCTCCTGTGATACTGTCTGTTCCTCAAAAAAGTCAAGTTACTGTAGCGGTAAAGCGGATGGCCTCCACTACCATGAAACGCATCGCCGGCGAGCTCGGGGTGTCGATCACCACCGTCTCGAAGGTGCTGAACAACCACGACGACATCAGCCCTGCGACCCGGGCCCGCGTGATGGCCAAGGTCGAAGAGCTCGGTTACCGGCCGAACGCGGTGGCCCGCTCGCTGACGCTGCGCCGGACCCACACGCTGGGGATGGTGATTCCGGATCTCCTGCACTCGTTCTTCGCGGAAATCCTGTCGGGCATCGAACTGGTGGCCAGCGAGCGAGGCTACGGACTGCTGTTGTGCAGTTCGGCGGAGAACCCGGCCAAGGAGCGTTCCGAGCTCCAGCTCCTGCACGGCCGTCAGGTCGACGGCATCATCCTCGCCCCCTCGCACGGCTCCGGCAACGGCGAGATCCTGCGCGAGCTGCTCTCGCAGGGCATCGGCGTGGTGATGATCGATCGCGACGACTATCCGAGCATCCCCTGTCATCGCGTGCTCACCGACGACGAGCAGGTGGGGGTGCTGGCGACCGAACATCTCCTGGCGTCGGGCCGGCGCGCGATTGCTCACCTGGCCGGTCCACGCCTGGTCCATGCGAAACGCCGGGAGAAGGGCTGGAAGGACACGCTCCGCGCCGCCGGCATTCGCATCCCGAGCGACTGGATCGTGCCCTCGGGCTTCATGGCGAGCGACGGCTATCGCTCGATGAAGCGGGCGCTGTCGCTCCGTCCGCGGATCGATGCGGTGTTCTGCGCGAACGACCCTTCAGCGATTGGCGCGATGAAAGCGGTGTGGGAAGCCGGCCTGCGGGTCCCCGACGACATCGCCATCGTCGGGGCCGGCGATGTCATCTACGGAGAGCTGCTGAAGGTGCCGCTCACCACGGTGAGCTGGTCGCGCGTCGAGCTGGGCCGGGAAGCCGCCGAGCTGTTGCTCAATGCCGCGGAACGGAACGGGAACGGGAACGAGCCGCGGCGGGTGATCATTCCGCCGCACCTGGTGATCCGGGAGTCGTGCGGGGGGGCGTGAGAGCAGAAGGAGGTAGGAGGTAGGAGGTAGGAGACAGAACGCCGGAGTTAGCTCGAACAACGAGGTGGAAAGCGCGACTACGAGCTCGTTGGGCGTCCTTTATCCCGTTGTTCGAATCCTCTGTGTCCTGTTTTCTGTATTCTGTCTCCTACCTCCTACCTCCTACCTCCTTCTGCTCTCACGCCAGCGCCCCGCGGCAGTACTCGATGCACTTCTTCAGCTCGGTCATCCGATCCGAGCCTTCCGGGACCGGATATTCGAATTCGATGGTGGCCTGAATCGGCCACTTGTTGTCCCGGATCAGCTGCAGGACTTCCTTGATCGGGGTGTCCCCCTGCCCGAAGACGACGTCGCGGCCGTCGAGGGTCCGGTCTTTCACGTGGATATGGGTGATCCGATCGTGGTGCTCCTTCAGGAACGGCACCGGCGAGGTCTTGTTACCGACGATGAAGTGGCCGATGTCCAGGTTGGCGCCATTGTGCCGCGCGTAGCTGAACACTTCTTTCCACTCCTTGGGACCGGTCTCCGCGTGGCCGTGATACCCGACCATCAGCTTATGCTTGTCGGCGAACGCGCCGAGACGCTTTTCGGGCAGGGGCGCGGTGCGCGGTGTCTTTGGATCGATGTGGGTGATCTCGGTGGAAATCGCCCGCGCCCCGAGGGCTTTCGCCAGCGTGAACTCGTAGTCGACCACCTCGTCTGGCATCGAGAGGATGTTGTCGACCTTGACGATCTCGATCAAGATGCCGGCGTCGTCGAACTTCTGTTTGACTTCCCTGACCTTGGCCATCGGGGCGCTGAGGCGCCACTTGCGGATGTCGTCGGCGGCGGTCTTTCGCGCGGCGAGCTGTTCGGGCGTCGGCGGCTTGGCATTGCGTCCGCCGGCCGGGGCCGCCGCGGTCACCAGGCTGTCGGGCAGCCCGAGGTAGGCCTCGACCGGCTGCGTCCGCAGCTCGACCCCGCTGATGCCCAGCTGCACGCACTTCTGGATGATCTCGTCGATGGGGGCGCTGCGCCCGCCGAAGTTGTAGGGGACGTTCATGCCGATCAGGACGCCGCGCACCTTCGAGCTCGGCTTCGACTGGCCGAACAGCGCGGTCTCGCGCAGCACGTGTGCGGCGGGCAGGGCCGCAAGAGCAAGTTTGCCGAGCTCACGTCGTGTGTACATGCGCGTGAGGCTAGCACAAGATGCTGAATACGGGCGCTGTACGCTTGTCCACGGTTCCGCTGCCCACAGGCCGACGTCGCCGCTAGCGGGTCGAGCCGTTGAAATGAAGCCGAATGGGGCATTCACGACGATGCCCCAGTGTGCCGACGTGGCCTGTTGTTTCTTAACGTCGTTGTCGTCGTGTCGTCGTGTCGTCGTGCCCCCCGCGGAGCGGCCGTGAGGGCGTGAGGCGTCTGTATGAATTGAGAGTTAACATCCTCCCATGCTGCTGCTCATCTCGGCCCTGCTCACCGCGCTCCTTGCGCCGCAATCCACTCCGTCGCCTACGTGGGCGACCAAGCCGCTTCGGGCCGGCATCATCGGGACGGACACGTCGCACGTGCCGGCGTTCACCAAGGCCTTCCGCGACCATCCGGAATGGAAGATCACCGTGGTCGCGGCCTACAAGGGCGGGAGCCCGGATCTGCCGATCAGCGCGAATCGGCTCGAGGGCTTCGCCAAGACGATTCAGGAGCAGTACGGCGTGGAGCTGGTCGACAGCATCGAGGCGCTGCTGGCCAAGGTCGATGTGGTGCTGCTCGAGAGCGTCGACGGGCGGCCGCACCTGACGCAGGCGACGCCGGTGCTAGAGGCCAGGAAGCCGGTCTTCATCGACAAGCCGCTCGCCGCGAGCCTCGAAGACGCGCGGAAGATCGTCGATCTGTCGAAATCGACCGGCACGCCGATGTTCACCACGTCGTCGGTCCGCTACGTCGGCGACGTTCCCAAGATGCGTGGAATCGACTCGATTGGGAAGGTCACGCGGGTGCAGGCCAACTATCAGCTGAACATCATCGCGCACCATCCCGACCTCTACTACTACGGTATCCACGGCGTCGAGGCGCTCTACTCGGTGATGGGGACCGGGTGCGACCGGCTGACGCGCAAGGTGTCGGCCGACAGCGACGTCACGACCTGCGTGTGGAAGGACGGGCGCGTCGGTGTCTACAACGGACTGCTGAAAGCGGGCGACAAGCAGCCGGTGCTGATGTTGACCGGCGCCACGGGGACGGCGAACACCACCAGCAGCACCAACTACGACGGCTTGGTCGCGAAGATCGCCGAGTTCTTCCATACCGGCCGATCGCCGGTGGACGTCGCCGAGACGCTCGAAATCTTCGCGTTCATGACCGCGGCGCAGATCAGCAAGGACAAAGGGGGCGTCGAGGTCCGGCTCCAGGACCTGCGATGACAGCGCCGCGCATCCTGACCACGACGGTCGGCTCGTATCCGGTCCCCGACTGGCTCGCGGCGTTGCCGAGCGAGCAGGCCCTGGTCGATGCCACCCGCGTGGTGTTCGACCTGCAGCGTCAAGCCGGAATCGATCTGCCGACTGACGGCGAGCTCTATCGCTTCGACATCAATCATCCCGACACCAACGGGATGATCGAATACTTCGTGCATCGCCTGGGCGGGGTCAGCGCCCGGGTCGGACGGCGCGAGACCGCGGCGTTCCGGGCGAAGTCCGAAATGCGCTTCCGCAGCCGGCCGGCCGGTGTGGTGGCCGGGCCGATAGACGAGGGCACGCTGAACCTGCCCGAGGACTGCGCGCGCGCCGCCGCGGTCGCCGGCGGACCTTTCAAGTTCACGCTGACCAGCCCTTACATGCTGGCGCGCACGCTGCTCGACGAGCACTACCGCGATTTCAGCGCGCTCACGCTGGCGATCGCCGACGCGCTGGCGGCACAGGTGCGCGACCTCGACAGCGCCTGCGTCCAGATAGACGAGGCGAACGTGCCCGGCAATCCGGCGGACGCACCGCTGGCCGCCGACGCGATCAATCGCGTGCTCGACGCCGTCCGCGGAACGAAGGCGGTCCATTTCTGTTTCGGCAATTATGGCGGCCAGACGATTCAGGCCGGCACCTGGGACGTGCTGATTGGCTTTCTCAGCTCGCTGCGTGCCGACCATCTGGTGCTCGAGCTCGCCCACCGTCCGTCGTCTGATCTGGAGGCGCTGCGCGATCTGCGGCCGGACGTCGGCGTCGGCGTCGGTGTGGTCGACATCAAAGTGAACCACGTCGAAACCCCTGACGAGATCGCCGCGGCGCTCGAGCGTGCCGAGCGCGCACTCGGCGCGGGGCGGGTGCAGTACGCGCACCCGGACTGCGGGTTCTGGATGCTGAAGCGGTCGGTCGCCGACCGCAAGATCGCGGCGTTGGCCAGGGGGCGGGATTTGTATCTGGGGCGGTAGGCGGTCTTCGCCGCACGGCCGCGGCAATTGGAGCGAATTCGGTGAACTTCACCCTCGAGCCCTTTCAATTCTTCTTCCTGCCCACGCGCACCCGCTTCCCCTTCCGCTACGGCATCGCCAGCATGACCGACGTGCCGCAGTTGTACTCCGTCACGCAGGTCTCGGACGGCCGCGCGGCGCGGCAGGGACTGGCCGGCGAGGGCTTGCCGCCGAAGTGGTTCACGAAGAATCCGGCCACGACCTTCGAGCAGGATCTACCGGAGATGCTCGAGGTGATCACCCACGCGGCGGGGCTGGCGGCGGAGATCGCGCGCACGCCGATCGGCTATTTCGATTTCTGGCGCGAGCTCGAACGAGAGCAGTCGGCGTGGGCTCGCGTGCGCGGCCTGGCGCCGCTCCTCGCGCATCTCGGCGTCAGCCTGGTGGAGCGTGCCGTGCTCGATGGGGTCTGCCGGCTCGCCGGCGAGCCGCTGCACCAGATGATCCGTTCGAATCGATTGGGGCTGCGTCTGGGCGATATCGATCCGGAGCTCGGGGCGGCGCAGCCAGCCGACCTGTTGCCGGCCGCGCCGGTCGCGAGCTGTCGTGTCCGCCACACCATCGGCCTCGCGGACGCGCTGACCTCCACCGACCTCGCCGACGGCGAGCGGGTCATCGATGGCCTGCCGCAGGATCTCGAAGCCTCCATCCGCGCCTACGGACTTCAGTACTTCAAGGTCAAGGTATTCGGCGATCCGGCGCGCGATTTCCCGCGCCTCCGCCGCCTGGTCCCCCTGCTCGAGCGCGAGACGTCGGGCCAGTGGCACGTCACCCTCGATGGCAACGAGAATTTCCACGACGTCGCCGCGTTTCGCGACTACTGGGACCAGGCGCGCGCCGAGCCGGCGCTGCACGACCTCTGGCCGCACGTGCTGGTCGTGGAACAACCGGTGCACCGCGATCACGCGCTCGGCGACGACGTGGCCGCGATGCTGCGGGACTGGCCCGGCCGTCCACTGCTGATCATCGACGAATCGGACGGCGCGGTCGGTGACGTGCCGCGCGCGCTGTCCCTCGGTTATGCCGGGGCCAGCCACAAGAACTGCAAGGGCATCGTGAAGGGCATTGCCAACGCCGCGCGCCTGCGTCTCGAGCAGGAGCGCGGCGCACGGACGGTCCTGACCGGGGAGGATCTCTGCACCCTCGGCCCGGTGGCCCTGCTGCAGGATCTCGCGATGATGGCGCTGCTCGGCATCACTCACGTCGAGCGCAACGGACATCACTACTATCGCGGCCTCAGCATGCTGCCGGCCGCCTGGCAGGAAGCCACGCTGGACGCCCATGGCGATCTCTATCGCGCCCATGAGGATGGCTTTGCGTGCCTGCGCATCGACGCGGGCCGCCTCGATCTGAGGTCGGTCAACGCCGCGCCTTTCGGGGTCGCGCCGCCGCTGGATCCGGCGATCTTCACCCCGCTGCAGCCCGTGGTGAAACGCCAGCGCAGCACCGAGGCCGGCGAGGCGCCCCGCGGGCAAGGCGCGACGACCGAGAATACCGGGAGTATTTGAGTGAGGAGCAACGCCGCCAGCGGGGATGCATCGCCGGCCGAATGCCGCTGGCGTTTCATCACGGGCTGCCAGGAGGTCGTCGTCTAGTGCGCATCGTGGATGGCCGGGTCATCGTCTGCTGCCCGGCCCGCAATTTCGTCACGCTGAAACTGGTCACCGAAGACGGCGTCTACGGTCTCGGCGACGCGACCCTCAACGGGCGCGAGCTCGCGGTGGCGAGCTACCTCACCGAACACATCGTCCCCTTGTTGATCGGCCGGGACGCACGGCGGATCGAAGACACCTGGCAATATCTCTACAAGGGCGCCTACTGGCGGCGAGGGCCCGTCACGATGGCGGCGATCGCGGCGGTCGATACTGCCCTCTGGGACATCGCCGGCAAGACGCTGAACGTTCCGGTCTATCAACTGCTCGGCGGCGCGTCACGCGACCGGGTGATGGTCTACGCGCACGCGAACGGCAAAACGCTGGACGACACCGTCGCCGCGGTCGCGCATCATCAGCAGCTGGGATACAAGGCGATTCGCGCGCAATGCGGCATTCCCGGCCTCGAGCACGCCTACGGGATCGCCAAAGGGGACAAGCCGTACGAGCCGGCGGAGCAGGGGCTGCCGCCCGAAACCGTGTGGAGCACCGAGGCGTACCTGAACTTCGTGCCGTCAGTGTTCGAGCGGTTGCGCAAGGAATTCGGTCCCGAGGTCCACCTGCTGCACGACGTCCATCATCGGCTCACGCCGATCGAAGCCGGCCGTCTCGGCCGGGCGCTCGAGCCGCATCATCTGTTCTGGATGGAGGATCCGGTCCCGGCCGAGGCGCAGGAGGCGTTCCGCCTGATCCGCCAGCACACGACCACGCCGATCGCGGTGGGGGAGGTGTTCAACTCGATCCACGATTGCCAGCTGCTGATCCAGGAACAGTTGATCGATTACATCCGAGCCACCGTGACGCATGCCGGCGGGCTCAGCCATCTGCGCAAGATTGCCGCGCTCGCAGAGCTGCACCACGTGCGCACCGGCTGCCACGGCGCCACCGATCTGAGCCCGGTCTGCATGGCGGCGGCGCTGCACTTCGATCTGAGCGTGCACAACTTCGGGATCCAGGAGCACATGCCGCACGCGGCGATCTCGGATCAGGTGTTTCCCCACGCCTATGCCTACCAGGACGGCTACATGCATCCGGGCGATGCGCCCGGCCTCGGGGTGGATATCGACGAAGCCCTGGCGGCGACGTTCCCCTACCGGCGCGCGTATCTACCGGTCGCGCGCCGGTTGGATGGAACGGTGCATTCGTGGTGATCTCGTCAAATCCCAAGCTCCAAATCCCAAGCTCCAACCACTCCCAAGTCCCAAGAGAACCGCCAAATCCCGACTCCCAACCATGCCCAACTCCCAACAGGCTCAAGTCGGCGGGTGCAGCAGGGTGTGGGATTGGGGATTTGGGAATTGGGACTTGGGATTTGGGAGTCCGGTTTGGGATTTGGCCGTTGGGAGTGGTTGGAGCTTGGGATTTGGAGCTTGGGATTTGACGACACTCACCTAAAATGCCTCGCACATGGAATTCCCCGTCAATAAGTTCAAAGAAGCCCTGAAAGCCGGCCGCCCGCAGATCGGCCTCTGGAGCAGCCTGTCCAGCGCTGCCGCGACCGAGATCCTTTTCGACTCCGGCTTCGACTGGATTCTGATCGACACCGAGCACGCGCCGAACGAGACGCCGATGGTCGCCGATCAGCTGCGCGCGGCGTCGATGGGCACGGGCTCGCCGGTCGTCAGGCCGGCCTGGAACGACGTCGTCATCCTGAAACGCCTGCTGGACATCGGCGTCCAGACGCTGCTGGTGCCGTTCATCCAGTCGGCCGAGGAGGCCGCGCGAGCGGTCGCCGCGACCCGGTATCCGCCCCGCGGGATCCGCGGCGTGGCATCGGTGCACCGGGCGAACCGCTACGGCCGCACCCCGGACTACTTCAAGCGATCCGACGACGAGATGTGCGTGCTGGTGCAGCTCGAAACCCGTGCCGCGGTCGATGCGCTCGAGGCAATCGCGGCGGTGGAGGGGGTCGACGGCGTGTTCATCGGTCCCTCGGACCTCGCCGCCTCGCTCGGGTATCTGGGCAACAACGCTCATCCGGAGGTGCGCGGCACCATCGAGCAGGCCTGCCGCCGCGCGCAGGCGATCGGCAAGCCGATCGGCATTCTGGCGCCGATCGAAACCGACGCACGCGCCTACCTCGACATGGGCTTTGCGTTCGTCGCGGTCGGCAGCGACGTCGTCGTGCTGCGCAAGGGCTGCGACGCACTGGTCAAGCTGTTCAAGCCATGAGTGCTGAGTCCAGCCGCCCGGTCAGCTTGTTCTACAGCTACGCGCACGAAGACGAGGCGCTGCGCGACGAGCTCGACGGCCACCTGAAGATTCTCGAGCGCCGCGGGCTGCTGGCGCCGTGGCACGACCGACAGATCCGCCCGGGTGAAGACTGGAACGGCCAGATCGATCAACAGCTGCAGATGGCCGATCTGGTGCTGCTCCTCATCAGCACCGATTTCATCAACTCGGACTACATTCTGGGGACCGAGCTGACGGTCGCCATGCAGCGCCATGCGGCGGGCTTTGCCACCGTGGTGCCGATCATCGTGCGGGCGGTCAACATCGAGTCGGAGGATGCCGACGCGTTCCCCTTCATGAAGCTGCAGGGGCTGCCGACCGATCTGCGGGCGGTCACGTCATGGCCGAACCGAGACGAGGCGTGGACCAACGTGGCGAAGGGGCTGCGTGCCACGGTCAAAGCCCTTCACGAGAAGAAGACCGGCTTCGGCACGGCGCCGACCCGGTCGGCGACGCGCTCCATTGCTCCCGAATCAGTGCCGCGCCGCGCGGCCGCGCCCGCCGCCGCGAACGATCCGGTGCTGACGCAGGTGCTCGACGGGTTCGCCACCCAGATGCGCGAAGCGAACGTCCAGCGTGGGGGCAACGCGATAGACGAGGCGGCGTTGCGCGAGCAGGCGATGGGCCTGATCGACGAGCCCGATCAGAAGCGGGTGCTGTGGGTCGATGATCACCCGGAGAACAATCGCTACGAAATCGCCGCCCTGTCCAAACTGCAGATTGACGTCGTCACCGCGACTTCGACCGGCGCGGCGCTGACGGCGATTGAAGAAGACCCCGATGGCTTCGATCTGGTGATTTCCGACTGGGGCCGCATGTGGGAGGGACCCGGCGCGGGGATGCGCCTGCTGTCGAAGATTCGGACCGCGGGCTCGACGCTGCCGCTGGTCTTCTATCACAATGAAGTCGAGCCGGCCGCACGCGCCGTGCGCAGGCAGCAGGCAGTGGCCGCCGGAGCGACTGGCGAAGCAGTCTATCCGGCGGAGCTCATCCCGCTGGTGCTGAAGGGCCTGGGCACCACCTGACCGGACCGGGTGTTCTGCGAAATCCGATGGTGCGACGCATCCGAAGCCTCCTCGAGAGCGCCGGCGGTGAGCGGCTATCCGGCACATCCGACGCTCAAACTTTACCGCTAAAGTAAACGCCCGTGGGCATCGCCCTGTGATACCGTAGCCCCGTTCCACGGTTAGACGAGGAGGGGGATTCTATGTACTGGTCACGGGTGCGAAGCCACGGCTGTCGTGCGCGCCTCCTGCTGGCGGCGTTCACGATTTGTATGCTGCCGGGCGTCGCGGACGCGCAGGATTTTCGCGGAGGCGTGGTCGGGAAGGTCACCGACGAATCAGGAGCAGTGCTGCCGGGTGTCACGGTCACGGTGATGAGCCGGGATACCAACGTCAACAACACTGCGGTCACGAACGAGTCAGGGGCGTATACGCTCCTGTACCTGACTCCCGGCGCTTACCGGGTGAGCGCTGAGTTGCAGGGCTTCAAGAAAGTCCAGCGCGACAACGTCGAGGTTCGCGTCGGCGATCGCCTCGAGATCGATTTCAAGTTGGAAGTGGGCGGGATTACCGAGGTCGTCAACGTCGCCGCGGACACCCCCCTGCTCGACACCCGCAGCGGATCGGCCGGTCAGGTCATCGACGAGAAGCGCATCTCGCTGATGCCGCTGTCCGACGGCAATCCGTTCGTGCTGGCGCGGCTGGCGCCGGGCGTCGCCTATCACGGCGACCTGAAGTTCTCGCGCCCGTTCGACAACGGCGGCACCTCCGACTTCACCGCGGACGGTGGCCCGGGGCGCAACGAGTTCACCCTCGACGGATCGCCGAACATGGCCAATGGCCGGCGGGTCGCGTTCGTGCCGCCCGCGGGCGCGGTGCAGGAGTTCAAGGTCGAGACCGCAACCTTCGACGCACAGCAGGGACACACCGCCGGTGCCACCGTGAACGTCACGCTGAAGAGCGGGACCAACAAGATCAAGGGAGACGCCTACTATCACTATCGAGACGAGGCGTTGGGCGGCAACGACTTCTTCCTCCAGCGCGCCGGCCAGCCCAAGGCGGGGATGGACTACAAGCGATACGGCTTCAACGCCGGCGGGCCGGTGTTCCTCGGCAAGCTCTACGACGGCCGCAACAAGACCTTCTTCTTCACCGGCTGGGAGTGGCTCTACGACACCTTCCCGGAGCCGGGCCCGTTCACGGTGCCGACCGAGGCGCAGCGCAACGGCGACTTCTCGGCGCTCCTCTCGCAGGGCATCGTCATCTACGATCCGCTGACCGCGGTGCGCCGCGCCGACGGCCGCATCGAGCGGCAGCCGTTCCCCAACAACGTCATCCCGTCCGGACGGATCAGCCCGATCGCCCGCGAATACCTGAAGTACTGGCCGACGCCGAATCAGGCCGGCACCTCCACCGGCCTCAACAACTACTTCAGCACGAACCCGCGCGGCGACGACTTCTACTCGATGAACTACCGGGTCGATCACGTCCTGACCGACAAGCAGCGGTTCTTCGTCCGCTACTCGCGGAACAACCGGGTCGAGAACCGCGGCAACTGGACCGGCGAGGTCAACGGGATCCTGCCGACCGGCAACTTCCTCTTCCGCATCAACGACGCCGTCAACGCCGACCACGTCTGGACGATGTCGCCGTCGTCGCTGCTCAACGTGCGGGCGAGCTAGTCGCGATTCCAGGAGCCGAGCATCCGCCAGCACCAGGGGATCTTCGATCCGACCTCGCTGGGCTTCCCAGGTCGCGGCGACCCAGTACTTCGGCGACAACAAGTACTTCCCGCGCTTCGAGTTCGACGACGGATCGTTCGCCGATCTCGGGGATTCGTTCTCCGGCGGCACCAACGCGAGCATCTATTCGTTCCAGCCGACCTGGACGCTGATCCGCGGCAGCCACAGCTTCCGGTCCGGCGGGGACTTCCGCGCCTATCGCGAGGAGAGCTTCCCCAGCCAGCACTCGGCCGGACGGTACGACTTCGGCCGCGGCAGCAGCTCGCTGTTCACCAAGCAGCTGGACAACTCGCCGGCGGCGGCGATCGGCCAGGATCTCGCGGCGATGCTGCTCGGGATGCCGAGCGGCGGCATCATCGACCGCAGCACCAATCGCTTCAACCAGGTGATCTACGGCGGCGTGTTCATCCAGGACGACTGGAAGGTGAACAACAAGCTGACCCTGAACCTCGGCCTCCGCTGGGAGTACGAAGGGGCGCCGACCGAGCGCGACAATCGCAACGTGCGCGGCTGGAATCCGGATGCGGAGCTGGCGATCACCGCGGCGGCGCAGGCGGCTTACGCCCGCAACCCGATCCCGGAGGTCGCGGCGAGCGCGTTCCGCGTCAGGGGCGGTCTCACGTTCGCATCGGACAGCGAGCGCGGCACCTACAACCCGGACATGAACAACTTCCAGCCGCGTGTCGGCTTCGCGTTTTCGGTGAACGACAAGACGGTGCTGCGCGGCGGCTACGCGATCTATGCGGTGCCGGCCCTGTTCGACGTCAGCGGCATCTATCAGCCGGGCTTTTCCCAGGCCACCAACATCGTGCCGAGCAACGACGTCGGCCTGACGATCCGCTCGACGCTGTCCAATCCGTTCCCCGACGGGGTGCTGACTCCCCCGGGGAACAGCAATGGCGTCAACACCTTCCTCGGGCGCGGGATCGGCCGGTTCAACGATGGTCTGGATTATCGCAACGGCCAGTCGATGCGGTGGTCCTTGAGCATGCAGCGCGAGCTGCCCGGGCAGTGGGTGCTCGAGGGCGCCTACGTGGCGAGCCGCAGCTACGACCTGAATACCGACGTCAACCTCAACCCGATCCCGCGGCAGTTCCTGTCGACCAGCAACGTGCGCGACACCGCGGTGATCAATTCGCTCACCGCCAACGTGACCAATCCGTTCGCCGGTCTGATTCCCGGAGAGACGCTGAACAACGCGACGACGCAGCGGCAGAATCTCCTCCGGCCGTATCCGCAGTTCGGCAACGTCGACGTGCGGCGGTATGACGGCTCCAGCGCGTTCGACTCGGCGCAGTTCCGGCTCGAGCGGCGCTTCAGCGGCGGCTACACCGTGCTCACCAGCTACACCTGGTCGAACTTCAAGGAGAAGGTGAGCAAGCTGAACGAGACCGACACCGAATACGAGGAGCGATACCAGGACACTCACCTGCCGCATCGGCTGGTGATGAACGGCATCTGGGAGCTGCCATTCGGCCACGGCCGCCGCTTCGGCAGCGGTGCGAACGAGCTGGTCAACGCCATTGTCGGCAACTGGAGCGTGTCGGCGATCTGGAACTGGCAGTCGGGGCGTCCGAACCTGTCGATCGGCAACGTCTACTACGACGGCGACATCACGCAGTTGACGACGTAGTACGGCAGCGATCCGAGCCAGCCGGTGTTCGACACCAGCGGCTTCTACTTCCACGATGCCGCGGTCCAGACCAACGGCGTGGACGACCCGGTCAAGCAGCGCGCCGATCAGCGGATCCGTCTGGCCAACAACGTCCGCACGCTGCCGAGCCGGTGGAATGGTTTCAGAGGGCCGCGCTACACCAACTGGGACATGTCGTTCGTGAAGGGGTTCGAGCTTGGACGCGTACGCGCCCAGCTGCACCTCGAGCTCTACAACGCGTTCGACGATGTGTTCTACAACAACCCGAACCTGGATCCGACCAGCGCCAACTTCGGGCTGGTGAACAGCCAGAACAACCTGCCGAGGAACTTCCAGATCGGCACGAAGATCGTGTTCTGAGGCAGGCGGAGACTGCAGGTAAGGAACGGCCAGGGGCTTCGGCTCCTGGCCGTTCTCGTCTCTGGGTTCCGGAGTCCGCGGTCCGCGGGTTCGCGGTTCGCGGGTTCCCACCTTTCGCGCTTCGCGCTACGGCGGGTAAGCGCGCTTCAATCGATCTCGTGGCTTCCGGCTTTAGCCGGAAGGGCTGTGGGCGGCGCCGACCTATGAAAAGAATTCTCTGCTGTCTCGTCGCGATCGCCATAGCTGCGGCGGCGCCGGTGCTCGTCCAGGACACCGTCGAGCTGTTCAGCGATGATTTCTCGCGCTTTCCGCCCGGCGTGCTGTCCGCGCCGATCGGTCAGTTGAACGGCGCGATTCAGGAGTACCACTACATCGAGCATCGCGGGGTGCGGACGTTTCCGTGGCGCAATCCGATCGTGCATCTGGATTCGTGGGCGGCGGGCGACGAAGGCAGCGAGCCGTACCTCGAGCAGCATCTGATCAACGACGACCCGCGATTTGCTCCGCTGTTCGTGACCGGCGACAAGGAATGGCGCGACTACCGCGTCGCCGTGCTCGTCAAGCCGCTGTCGCTCCGCAGGGAAGCGGGGCTCGCGTTCCGGTACCGGACCTCGCGGCATTACTACCGGCTGGCGCTCGAAGACGGCACCCGGCTGCGGCTGGCGGTCCGGCTGCCGTTCGATGAGGAGTTCCGGGTCAGCGCATGGCGGGAGCTTGCGGTCGCGCCATTCACCTACGACACCAAGACCTGGCACCGCCTCGAAGCCAGCGCGGAAGGCGATCGCCTGCGCGGCTTCGTCGACGGCAAGCCGCTGATCGACGTCCGCGACCGCGAGCTCTCCGCGGGCACCGCCGGTATCACGGCGAACATGCCGGCGCGTTTCAAGGCATTCAAGGTCACCGCCGCGGCGGCCGCGGCCGCCGCCATGACAGCGCGAGTGGCGACGCGTGAGCGCGAGCTCGACCGGCTGCGGGCCGACAACCCGAGGCCGCAGCTCTGGCGGCGATTCGAGACCCCGGGGTTCGGCACCGGACGCAACGTGCGGTTCGGCGACCTCGACGGCGACGGTCAGCTCGACATGCTCTTCGCCCAGCAGGTCGCGAAGGTCCGCGGCGACGCCTTCGATCAGATCAGCTGCCTCACCGCGGTGACCCTCGACGGCAAGGTGCTATGGCAGCAGGGGAGACCGAATCCGAAGAACGACCTGCTGACGAACGACACGCCGTTCCAAATCCACGATCTCGACGACGATGGGCGCGCCGAGGTCGTGCTGGCGCGCGACTTCCAGCTGCAGGTGCTCGAGGGACGCAGCGGCCGCATCCTGCGCACCACCTGGCTTCCCCAGATGTCGCCGGAGATCAAGGATCGCCCATACGAGCTCCACGTCGGCGACTCGCTGCTGTTCGTCGACTTGAGCGGTGCGGGCCAGCCGCAGGAGATTCTCCTGAAGGATCGATATGGCACCTTCTGGCTGTTCGACAAGACGCTGAAACCGCTCTTCGAAGGGCACGGGCAGACCGGGCATTATCCGTTTCCCGTCGACACGAATGGCGACCGCCGGCAGGAGTTCCTGATCGGCTACTCACTATGGGAGGCGGACGGCAAACGGCACTGGAGCCACGATGCCGATCTGAAGGATCATGCCGACGCGCTGTCGATCGGCAGCTTCAGCGGGACGCCCGGCGGCGCCATGCGCGCGTATGTCGATGGTTCGGATGAGGGCTTTCTCATCTTCGATCTCCAGGGAAAGCTGTTGAAGCACCTGCGACTGGGCCACGCGCAGACCCAGAGCGTCGGACGGTATCGCCCTGAACTGCCGGGCCTGCAGATCGCCATCGCCAACTTCTGGCGCAACCCCGGCATCGTCACCATGCTCGACCACGAGGGCAACATCCTCGCGCAGGACGAGATGATCCCGGGCTCGAGCCACCTCGAGCCGGTGAACTGGCGCGGAGACGGCCGGGAGCTCGCGCTGTTGTCCGGGAATGTGCGCGAAGGGGGGATGATCGACGGCGAGCTGCGGAGGGTCGTGATGTTCCCCGACGACGGTCATCCCGACCTGGCCTCGGCGGTGCGCGATCTGACCGGCGATCAGCGCGACGAAATCGTGCTCTGGGATCAGCAGCGGGTGTGGATCTACACCCAGGATCGCCCCTTCACGGACGCACGGATCTACGCCCCGACGCGCAACCCGCACTACAACGACTCGAACTATCGCGCCTCGGTGTCGCTGCCCGCGTGGGCGCCGCGGCGGACCCCGCCGGGGAGCGGGAAGCGTTAGCGGGTAGCCTGCCGTCGTCGGGAAAGCAGCGATTCGCGAATTTCTTGAGCAGACGTCGGCAATTCCCGGATTCAGCATCACCCGGGTGTCCTGCGTCTCCAGAATCCGACCGGCGCGTTCCGCTCGCTGCCTGAATCGCGGCCACGAAGGACGCCGTTAGCGCCGAGGCGTCTGGCACCAAGCGGATTTCGAGACGGTCGAGCCGCTGTTCCTTGGCCATGGTGATTCGCCGGTCGACGGGTCAATCCGCGACCGGAGCTGATGGTTTAGGGGCCGCCGGGTCGGAACACCCAGTAGCGCAGCTCTCCCAGCGGGACCGCGTTCATGCCAAAACGCCGATCCGGCGGATCGCCTTTTCCCATCACCGTGAAATCGGTGCCCCTTTGAACGAGAGGTCGTGGGCGAGCTGCGCGGTCCGGAACACCGCATCGTCGAAGCTGACGTTGTAGCCATGGATGAAGACGAATGCGTCCCGATCAGCGGAGCCGGTCACCCGCGCCGCGACGTGCGTGTAGAAGCCGTCGTGGGTATCGGCGGTGCGATTGACGATCTGAAAAAAATCGCCGGTACTGCTCCGCCGGATGGTCCACCAGCTGGGCCGCTCGAGCTCGCCGACCCGGTGCGCCGGTGGGATGCTCACGTCGATGCGTCCCAACGCCAGCGATCCGTCGCTCGATCGGGAGTTCTCGAATTCCCCGATCGCACTGGTGCGGGCCCGATCGGTAGCGTAGAACACCTGAACCCTCTTGAGATCCTGATCGGGTGACACGTTTGGGGGTGGCGTCGGGTCCGGCGGCGGTGGAGGAGGAGGCGGGGGAGGAGGAGGCGGGGGAGGGGGAGGTGGGGGCGGGGGCGCCGGAAGCTGGAGCCGGACACGTTGCGTCGCCCCGACCGAGACGGTGGCCGCTTGTTCTACGGTGGAGAACCCCGGAAGCGAGACCCGTACTGGTAGGTGCCGGGGGCGACCGGCACGCGGATCAGAAAGTCTCCGCTGGCATCGGTGCTGGTCTGGGCGACGACCGCTCCATCTCTCAGCAGTGCGACGTCGACGCCGGCCGCGACGCTGCCATCGGCAAACGTTACGGTGCCTGCGACGGTGGCCTGCGGCTGGGCCGCCGGGGCGGCGAACCAGCAGCCGACCATCGCGAGCAGCGCCATCCATCGCGTCAGCCGTGTTCGAGCCATCGTGTGCCTCCGGGCGGGCAGTCGATCGAGAGAGCGGCGCCGAGCCGAACGGCCGAACGCTGCGGTTCCGTGTCGCCGCCTAGGATTGAGACGGACGCAGGCGTGAATTTCTTCACGGGGCAGGGATCGAATCGGCACAGAATGTGAGGCGCGGCACCTGGCTCGCGTCGGCAGCGGTGGATGGACGAATACCACTTGACGCTGGTCTCACTCGACAGCCCGACCGACGACCAGCTTGTGCAGGAAGTGAAGCGGCTCGTCGCTGTTCACCTACTGCACGCAGGTGCTGTGAAGCGACATCAATCATTGGCATTCGAGGATGGGGTCTAGAGCGGCTGCAATGATCTTCAGGGCGGCTCCGCACGGCTCACCCCGACGGCCGATGTGACAGCGCGGCGAGATGGCGCTCAGCTGCAGCCGACTTCGCCCCCACATCGCTTTGCCCCCTGAACGAGGAGACGCATGAGGACAAGGTTCCATGGCCACGCGCTCGTCATGAGCCTTTGCGTGCTCGCTTCCTTTGCTCCTGCCGCGATCGCACAGACCACTCGCTGCGAGGGACTGGCCGACCTGAAGCTGCCCACCACGACCATCGTGACGGCCCAATCCGTGGCCGCGGGCGCTTTCGTTCCGGTCTCGGGCTCGGCCGCACCTTTCAAATCGCTGCCTGCTTTTTGCCGCGTCGCGGGCGTCATCAAGCCAACCAGCGATTCAGAAATCAAGTTCGAGGTCTGGATGCCGGCCGCGAACTGGAACGGCAAGTTCCAGGGCGTCGGCAACGGTGGCTTCGCCGGGTCGATCACCTACGCGGGACTGGTGGGTGCCGTGGCTCGCGGTTACGCGGCGGCCTCGACGGATACCGGACACAGCGGCGGCACTGCCGAGTGGGCACCGGGCCATCCCGAGAAGGTCGTCGACTACGGCCATCGGGGCATCCACGAGATGACGGAGAAAGCCAAACTGGTGGTCAAGGCCTTCTACGGCGACGGGCCGACGCGTTCCTATTTTGCGAGCTGCTCGAACGGTGGGCGTCAGGCGCTCATGGAAGCGCAGCGCTATCCCGACGATTACGACGGCATCATCTCCGGCGCGCCGGCGAACGATTTCACCGGCACTCTCACCTTGTTTGCCTGGAACATGCGGCTGACGCTGAGCGATCCGGCCAGCTACATACCGTCGGCGAAGTTGAGAGCGATCGAGACGGCCGGGCTCGCCGCGTGCGACGCGCGTGATGGGCTGACCGACGGCGTGCTGGACGATCCGTCCAAATGCCATTTCGATCCCAAAGTGCTGCAGTGCAAAGGCGCCGAGAGCGACGAATGCCTGACCGCAACACAGGTGGCGTCGCTCGCGAGCATCTATGCGGGTCCGCGGGATGCCGCCGGGCGGCAAATCACGCCCGGCTTCATGCCGGGCGCGGAAACCGGTCCGGGGGGCTGGACGGGATGGGTGACCGGCGCCACGCCGACCGCATCACAGCAGTTTTTCTTTGCCACGCAGGGCTTCAAGCACCTCGTCTACGGCGATCCGAACTGGAACTATCAGACATTCGATCTCGAGCGCGATGGTAAGCAGGCGAACGAACGGCTGGCGGCGACGCTGAATGCCACCGATCCGAATCTGAAGGCGTTCAACGCACGCGGTGGCAAGCTGATCCTGTATCACGGGTGGAACGATGCGGCACTGCCCGCGGCGAACACCATCAACTACTATCTCAACGTAGTCAAGACGATGGGCGCGCCTCAGGCACAGGGCTTCGTGCGCCTGTTCATGGTGCCGGGGATGCAGCATTGCAGCGGCGGTCCCGGCCCGGACAGCTTTGGCCAGGTCGTCACGAGCGACCAGTCCGATCCGGCGCGCGATCTCACGCTGGCGCTCGAACGGTGGGTCGAGCTGGGTGTGGCCCCGTCGCAGGTGATCGCCGCAAAACGCCAAGGCGCGAATGCGCCACCATCGCGCACCCGTCCGCTGTGCGCGTATCCACAAGTGGCTCGCTACAAGGGGATCGGGGCCGCGGACCAGGCGGCCAACTTCAGCTGCGTGTCTGTGCCGGCTGCTTCGAATACGAGGGAGTGACGAGAGTCACTGTGCAGTCGCGGCTATCATCACTTGCGAGATGCGAGTGGCCGCGCTCATCTTCGACCTCGACGGAACGCTCAGCGATCCCGCTGTCGGAATCGGCCGTTCGCTGAACTACGCGCTTGGCGCGTTCGGCTATCGCACTCTCTCCCCGCAAGAGGTCTCCCGGTATGTGGGCCCACCCTTGGACCTGGCCTTCAGGGAGATTGTTCCTGACGCCTCTGCCGACACGGTGTTGGCGCTGGTCGCGAAATATCGGGAACGGTACCGGGACGTGGGATACGCGGAAAACACCCTGTATCCGGGCATCGCCGACGCGCTGGCGCGACTGTCGTCGTCGGACCGGGTTGACATGGGAGTGTGCACGTCGAAGCGAAGGGAATTCGCCGAAAAGATTCTCGAGCGGTTTGGTCTCAGACAGCACTTCACCTTCGTAGACGGCGGCGATGTCGGCGTTGGGAAGGGCGACCAACTCCGCGCGCTTCTCGAGCAAGGCACGGTCCGGCCGACGTCGACCATGATCGGCGACAGGGCCGTGGACATTGAAGCGGCACGCGTCAATGGCCTTGGAGCGGTAGGGGTTCTCTGGGGACATGGCACGAGAGCGGAGCTCCTGGGTGCCGGCCCAGACCGTCTGCTCGAGAGCCCTATGGAACTGGCGGGTCTCCAGGGGTGGTAAGGCGTGAAGCACCGTGCTGGTGAAGTCGCCCTCGAGCTCGGCCCGGCGGCAACAGTACGCGTAAGGACCGGTGGCGCCTCCACGGCCGCCAACATCGAATTGCGGTGCCGGGCGCACAACCAATACGAAGCGTCGCTGTTCTTCGGGATAGGAGGTAACGGAGTTCGTGAGGAGCTCGAGCGTCCGTGGTGACCCCGCGTTGCGAGGCTTCGGCGCGTTCGTGTCGTGGATCGGTTCGCGTGTCGGACTGCCGCGAATTGACAGCGAGCGTCGGTGCTGCGCGCTCAGAAAACGTCGTGTTACAAAAGAAGATGACGCCCACCGGCCACGAGTTTCAGCGCCTGGCGGTCCTCGCGAGTCATGACCCGCCGCTCAGCCAGACTACGTGCCCGCTGACCGACACCGAGGCCACCCACTGCGCATCGAGCCGCATCGTGTAACTGCGGTCCGGGGAGAGCTGATCCAGCGGCAGCACCTCGCGGGTGCGCACGAACACCAGCTGGTCCTGGTCGGCTCCGACGAATTGCATCCCACCGAACCCGACTCGAGCGCTGCCGCCGGTGTCGTCGGCGAAAACGATCTGGTCGGTCGGCAGCGACACCCTGAGGCGGCCCGGGAACAGCACGAACGTGCCGGGTGGGCCGTTTCCGAGAATCGGCAGCGTTGAGATCCGGTTCCGCTCCTGGACGATGGACGACGGCGCCGCGAAGTCGATGAGCAGCGGGACAGCGTCTGGCCTGAGCGCCTGCACCGGTTTCAGTATCGAGGCACCTGCGGATCGACGAGCAGAGACCACGCGTCGATGCCGCCTCGCAGGTTGTAGAGGTTCCGGAAACCGTGCTGCCGGAAATACTCGGCGGCATGCTGGCTGCGAATGCCGTGGTGGCACTGGAACACGATCGGCGTGTTCCGGTCGAGGAGAAGCAGCGCATCGTGATACGCCTGGTCGAGCAGGCGTGAGCCCTCGATTGTGGCGATGGCGCGCTCCTGATCGGTGCGAACGTCGACCAGCTCCAGTGCGGTGCCGCTTTCGAGTTGCGCCTGCAGCTCAGGCGCTGACAACTGGCGAATCGGCGGGAGTTCGGGGGTGGGTGGGTGATCGGTCAAGCGGCTATTGATTCTGTCACGAACTGGGCGTCGCCCGGATCGTCTGCTACGCTCGGGAGCGCATGCCGCGAGCCGCTCGCCGCCCTGATCATCTGTCTCACCGCATGTCTTTCAGGCTGCGCGGCCCGGAAGCCAGCCGCCGCGCCCCAGGGCAGCGCGACGCGCATTCTGCAGACGCGAGAAGGGCTGGCCTCGTACTACGGCAAGGAATTCCACGACAAGACCACCGCGAGCGGCGTACGGTTCGACATGAACGCACTGGTCGCGGCTCATCCCACTTATCCGTTCGGCACACGAGTTCGCGTCACGAATCTCGAGAACCGCCGATCGACCACGGTCCGCGTCGTGGACCGCGGCCCGACGTCACAAATTCAAGCCGACGGTGTCGTCATCGACGTGTCGCGCCGGGCCGCGGCAGCGCTCGGGTTCATCCAGCGGGGCCGTGCACGAGTGCGACTGGACGTGCTCGCCTGGGGCAGCCGTTAGAGTCAAGCCCGCGAACCCGCCTCCGCCAAGGCGACGGCGCGGCAAGCCCGCGACCCTTCGACATTGCTCAGGGTCGCCCCGAGCATCGTCGAGGGGCGATTAGAGATTCTGATACGCCCGGAACAGCCCCTTGAAATACCGCAGGACCCGGACGCCGTCGGTGGACTCCGGGATCTCCGCGAAGCAATAGCCCTGGAAGTTCATCGCAGCCAGGTGGGTGATGAGCGCTCTGAAGGGGTACTCCTCGAGATACAGATCGCGCATGTGTATCTGCCCGATCTGATCTTTCAGCAGCTTGAAGTTGGCCTCGAAGCCGCCGTCGAGGAGATCGGTCTGGTTCGAGTTCCAGCAGATCTTCACGCCGGGATGGTTGCCGCCGTAGTCGAGGATCTTTCGAATGCGCGGCACCCGCGAAGTCTCGGCGCCATGGACTTCGAGCTGGATCTTCACGCCGTTCTGCTCGGCGAAGACGCCGCACTCGCGCAGCGACTTGCCGATCTGCTCGAGCGTCTTCTCTTCCGGCACCTCTTTCGGCAAGCCATTCGGTCTGACCTTCACGCTCGGCGAGCCGAGATCCTTCGCCAGCGTCACCCACTGCTTGGTCTCGTCGATGTTCTTGCGGACCACCGCCGGATCCGGCGAGTGGTACTCGCAGGTGGTGCCCAGCCCGCCGATCTTCACCGGAGAGTCGTCGAACCGCTTGCGAACGTCGGCCCGCGCCGACGGTGAGAGCGAGATCTCCACACCGTGCTTGTGCGTGGTCCGCAGTTCGACGCCGTCCAGACCCACGTCGGTGAGGTTCTTGATCAGCGTCGCCAGGTCCCAGTCCTTTGCGATGTTGTAGGTGACGGTGCCGAGCTTGAGACCCTTGCGCGGAGAGGCGGCGGGAGTGGGCGTCTGCGCCTCGCCGATGAAGCCGACAACGGGGAGCGCAGCGACCGTCGAGATGAATTCGCGTCGTTTCATGGCGAGAGATTACCGCAGTCCCTGACGCGGGGCTAAACCCCCGCGCTACGAACGGCTCCGTACCGGCGGCCGATCGACCGCCCACAGCACCCCATACAGCGCGCAGACCGCGAGGAACGAGCCGACCCGCCACGGCGTGAGTATTCCCGCGATCAGTTCGGCAAGACCCCGCAACACGCTCACGACGATCGCCGCTGCCATCAGCACCAGCCAGTGCCGGCGCGGCTCGTAGCGGCTGGCGAACGTCTGCCCGGCGGCGCGGATGCTGAAAATGCCCAGACCGATCGCCAGCAGCGCCATCGCCGCGCCGATGCCGCGGAAGTACCCGACGTCGAGCCAGAAGTCCGGATCGCGCGAGGCGACGATCCACCGGTGGGTGGCTTGGGGCAGGTTGATGAGCAGCGCGACGCCGAACGCCGCGTACCAGACCCCGACCACCAGCGCGAGCCCGGCCAGCAGGCAGCCGGCGCTTCGGGACGCCGGGATCGGCTCGTCGGTCACGGCCCGATCAGAGGTCCCCGAGCGCGATCGCGCGGTGCTGGCGCGCGGCCGCGTAGATCGTCTCGATCAGCTCGACGCTGCGCCGTCCCTCGCGCCCATCGGTGGCCGGAATCGCATCCTCGCGGATCGCGCGGATGAAGTCCTCGAACACGCGCTGGTGCGCGCTCGCGTCGGACACCACCGGCGACGCGACGTTTTCGAGCGGCACGGCAGGACCGGCCGCGACGGTGGCTGCCGTGCTGGCGTTCCGCAGGTCGGTCCGGACGATGTCGTCCCCTTCGATGATGACGGTGCCTTCGCTGCCGGTGACTTCGATCCGCCGCGGGTAGCCCGGGAAGAGCGAGGTGGTCGCTTCGATGGTGCCGATCGCGCCGCTGGTGAACTCGAGGACCGCCGCCGCGGTGTCCTCGACCTCGATCTCGTGCACCCGGGTCGCGACCGCCGCGGACACCCGCGCCACCGGACCGAACAGCCACTGCACCAGGTCGACGGTGTGAATGGCCTGGTTCATCAGCGCGCCGCCCCCGTCGAGCGTCGCGGTGCCCCGCCACTTCGAGCTCGAGTAATACTCGGGCGGCCGGTACCACCGGACCCGGCCGGCGATCATCACCGGCTTGCCGAGCTCGCCATCGTCCACCATGCGTTTGAGTTGGGCGACCGCGGGCCGCAGCCGATCCTGGAAGAACACCCCCAGCTTGACCCCGGCGGCCGCGCAGGCGTCGATCAGCGCATCCGCACGCCCGGTGGTGATGTCGAGCGGCTTTTCAGACAGCACGTGCAGTCCGCGCTTCGCCGCCGCGATGCCCTGTTCGGCGTGAAGCGCAGAGGGGCTGCCGATCGCCACGATGTCCATCGGCCGATGGTCGAGAAATCGATCGATGTCGTCGTAGACCGCCGCGTTGTGCCGCTCGGCGAGCGTGGCCGTTCGCTCACGGTTCGCGCCGCAGCACGCGACCACGCTGACCCCGGGGATCGCCGCCGCCGCCCGCGCGTGCGTGTCGCTGATGTTTCCGCCGCCGAGGATGCCGACCTTCATCCCGCTACTTGGAACCGGCGAACTTCTTGTGCTCGGCGGCGAGCTGGGCGGCGTCCGCCGTTCCGTCCAGGAGCAGGACGCGGTGGCGGAACGTCCACGATTCTCCCGGCGCGAGTGGTGCGCTTGGCCAGCGGCTGCTTGGGGTCGAATCCCTGCTGTCCCAGGTTGTTGGCGGCGAACAGGCCGTAGCCGCGAGCATGCCAGTAGGTCGGGAACCCCGGGTTCTGCGGATGATCGAGGATCGCCACCGTGACCGGCGCGGAATCGACCTTCCCCTGCAGCATCGTCCAGGGACCGCGCGTGCTCCACACCGCATCGCCGGTCTTGCCGTCGCTGCCGATGTAATTGCCGGTCACCCCCTCGTTGTTGACGCTCTTGGTCGCCGCCGGCTTGCCGCTGGCGTCGACGAACGTGTCCGGCGTATTGGACGGCTGCTCGAGGCTGCGCGCCATGCGGATCCCCAGCACCCCTTCCTTGCTGTCGCCGAACACCACCGGCTCCTTCATCGCGGTCAGGCGGGTGATCCGATCGACGATGCGGGTCTTGGCGTCGCCCTGGAAGACGAAACGGGTGTTCTCCTTGAGCAGCAGCGTGCCCTTCGAGTCGACCCAGTCCATTTCGACGTTGAGCTGCCCCTGATCCTTGCCGCTGGTGGTCTCGATCACCCGCTTGTGAATGACGGTGCCCATCCGATCGGCGCGGGCCGCGGGAATGGCCGCGGAGTTGTTCCAGAAATCGAGGCCGTTGACGTCGCCGTAGTTGAACCACAGCCCGACATGGTGCGGATGATCCACGCGCTCGCCGGGCTTGGGGTCGAGCGGGTAGCCGCGCGTCACGACCTTGCCGCTGGCGGTGCGCAGCGGATACAACGACGGCTTCTTCTCGCTGCGCTCGTACACGTACGACGTGAACGGCTTGCCGTCGATCAGGATGTCGACACGAGGCGCCACCGCGTGCGGCACGACCTGAATGCGCGGCGTTTCGGTAGTGACGGCTGTCGAGGCCGCGGCCATGACCAGCGGCGCGACCAGGAGAGTCGCAAGTGTTCGACGCATTGTTCCTCGCTATAAGTGAACGCCCACCGTGAACCGTCTGAGACCCCTTGAACCGTTGAGCTCTCGAACCCTACGACGCTTCCAACCGCTGGATCCTGATATTCCGGAACCATACCTGATCGCCATGATCCTGGAGCAGGATGTGGCCCTTCTGGAGCTTGCCGAACCGCTCGATCCCCTTGAACTTGCTCTTTTCGATCGCGGTATTGAGCTCGGGCGAATTGAGCTCGTATTCGAGCACCCGGACGTCGTTCAGATAGTGATAGACCCGCGTGCCGCCCTTGACCACCCGGCTCGACGCGACGCGGATCCGGCTGGTGTTCCACTCGCCCGCGGCCTTGAGGGGCCGGGGCAACGGCGCCGCCAGCACGTCGTAGAACGCCGCGGTCTGGCGATGGGGGCCGATCTTCGCATCGGGGTGACGCTCGTCGTCGATCAGCTGATATTCGTGGCCGATCGCGCTGTCGCGATCTTCGAGCACGAAGTACTTCAGGCCGCTGTTGCCTCCCTGGGCGACCTTCCACTCCCACGTCAGGTCGAAGAGATCGAAGGTCTCGGCCGTGATGATGTCGCGAGCCCCCCGGGTGTCCCGGCCGTCCTTGGGCGGCAGTGTGAGCATCCCGTCCTGGATGGTCCAGCGGCCCCGGCGGCGTCGGTCTTCTTGTAGCCGCGCCACCCGGCGAGCGACTTGCCGTCGAACAGCGAGATCGACCCGCCTGCGCCGGGTTTCGGTGCCTGGGCCGCGAGGTTCCGGGGCGCGCCCGCGGTCAGGAACAGGACGCCGGCGACGCAGGCCGAGGGGATGACGAGGCGTAAGCGCATGGGTGGCACCTTCATATCAGCTATCCGAGACGCGTGCTGGTCGCCGGCTGCTTTCGAGCACCAGCGTCAAATCGAACCTTATAGCACAGCCTGCGGGTCGCTGGTACGTGTTACTATTGCATTGGATAGAAGGACTTAGAGCGATTCGCCACTCCAATGGGACCGAGACGAGATTGACCGGGACTGGTCGGCAGTCTCGCGCCCGTCCATCGAGCAGGAAAGCTCCAACCGCAGGCCGTCAGGACCTCGCCGGCAGGTTGCGACCGCTTCAGGTCGCGATGCGTCGCCGGCTGACCCGCGCGGATGCCTTCACGGAGATCCTCCGCGCGGTCAATGCCAGCCTCGAACCGGAGCGGGTCGCGGAAGCCATGATCGCGGGCCTTGCGGGCTGGATTCCGGTGTCCGGGTGGCTGGTGCTGGCCACCGACGAGGGGGGGCCCCGCCGCATTGCGGCTCCAGGCCTGCCGCCGGCGCTCGAGCCCGCGGCCCAGGCGGTGGGCGAGTTCGTGCTCGGTGGGGCGGGAGTGTTCTGCTCGGCCGATGTGTCGGCCGATCCGCGACTGCCCCGGATCGAGCCGGCGACCCCGGCGGCCGCTATCGGCTTGCCGCTCGAGTGCCGGGGCCGGCTGTTGGGCGCGCTGGTCGGGATGGATGGGTCGCCGTCGGCCCGGGAGCCGCGATTCGCGGCGGCGAGCCTGAGCGTGCTCCGCGCGGTACTGGAACCTGGAGCCCTTGCGCTCGATAACGCTCTACGGATAGAGCGGGCCGAGGCGCTGTCGGTGACCGACGACCTCACCCAGCTCTACAACTCGCGGTATCTGTCCCAGGCGCTGCGGCGCGAGGCCAAGCGGGCGTCTCGTAGCGGACGGGCGCTGTCGCTGCTGTTCATCGATCTCGACGGGTTCAAGGGTGTGAACGACCGGCACGGCCATCTGGCGGGGAGCGCCGCCCTCGTCGAAGCGGCCGCGGTGATTCGCATCAGCGCCCGCGAGACCGACATCGTCGCCAGGTTCGGCGGCGACGAGTTCGCGCTGGTGCTGCCGGAAACCGGCAGCGAAGGTGCCGAGATGGTCGGCGCTCGTATCCGGGACAAGATCGCCGCGCACCCGTTTCTCCGGAAGGACGGCCTGGACATCAAGTTGAGCGTGTCGGTGGGCGTCGCGACACTGCCGGACGTCGCCACCACCGCCGAGCAGCTGGTCAAGGCGGCAGACGAGGCGATGTACTGGGTCAAAGAGCACGGCAAGAACAACGTGCACGTGGCGCACCCGACCGACCAGAATGCCCAGAGTGCCCTGAACGCCAAGACGGTGAAGACGGCGGGGCGCGACTGGACATTCGGGTGAGATCGGCAACCGGCCCCGGCGTCATCGTCGCATTCCCGCATTGTTTGGCCATTCTGCACTGTGTGACCGAGGTAGTGATTTGAGTCTGCGCTCTCTGTTTTCTCTGTTCTCGAGTGACCTGGCGATCGACCTCGGCACCGCGAACACGTGCGTCTACGCGCGCGGCAAGGGCATCGTGGTGAACGAGCCGTCGATCGTCGCCATCAACAAGGTCAACGGGCGGATCGAGGCGGTCGGCAAGGACGCGAAGGACATGCTCGGCCGCACGCCCGGCAACATCGTGGCGATCAAGCCGATGAAGGACGGGGTCATCGCCGACTTCGAGGTCACCGAGAAGATGCTGACCTACTTCATCAAGAAGGCGCACAACCGCAACGTCTGGGTGCGTCCCCGGATCGTCATCGGCGTGCCATCGGAGATCACCCAGGTCGAGAAGCGCGCGGTGAAGGACAGCGCCTACCGCGCCAAGGCGAGCGAAGTGCACCTGGTGGAAGAGGCGATGGCGGCGGCGATCGGCGCCGGCATGCCGATCACCGAGCCGTCGGGCAACATGATCGTCGACATCGGCGGCGGCACCACCGACATCGCCGTGATCTCGCTGGCCGGCATCGTCTACAGCAAGGCGGTGCGGGTGGCCGGCAACGAGATGGACGAGGCGATCATCCAGTACATCAAGAAGACGTACAACCTCCTGATCGGCGAGCGGACGGCCGAGGCGATCAAGATGGAGATCGGCTCGGCTTTCCCGCTGGAAGAGCCCCTGACGATGGAGATCAAGGGGCGGCACCTGATCGAAGGGGTCCCCAAGACCATCACCATCAACGACAGCGAGATCCGCGAGGCCCTGGCCGAGACAGTGAATGTGATTGTGGATGCGGTGCGGGTGGCGCTCGAGCGCACGCCCCCGGAGCTCTCGGCCGATATCGTCGATCGCGGCATCGTGCTCACCGGCGGCGGTTCGATGCTGAAGAACCTGGACAAACGGCTCCGCGAGGAGACGGGCCTGCCGCTCGCCATGGCCGAGGATCCGCTCTCGTCGGTGGTGCTCGGCGCCGGAAAGATGCTCTCGGACTTCAACCTGCTGCGAAAAATCTCGATCGACTGACGCCGCCTTGTGGCACTGCTCGACAACATCCAGCGCACGACCACGGCACGGCCCCGAATCGGCCTGCTCTTCCTGGCCCTGGTCGTCGGCCATGTCATCCTGATTTCCTCTCAGGTCCAGTCGGGCGCGGGCGTGCCGGTGCTCGAGGGGGTGGCGTTCGGCGCTTTCGCGCGGGTCCAGCAGGGAACGGCGCACGCCTTCAAGTCGATCCGGAACTTCTGGGGCACCTACGCGGACCTGCGGGGCGTGCGTGATGAGAATGCCACGCTGCGCAGCCGGGTCGCCGATTTGGAGATCCGGCTGCAGGAGCAGCGGGCGCTGGCGCAGCGATCCGGCCAGCTGCAGGCGCTGCTCGACTTGCGGCCGTTCGTGTCGGCGCCGACCCTGGCCGCCGACGTCATTTCCGGCTACGTGAACCCGAGCATCCTGACGGTGACGATCGACAAGGGCAGCAGCGACGGGGTGAGGCCGAACATGGCCGTGATCTCGTCGATCGGGGTGGTCGGGCGCGTGATCGGACCCGTGGCCGCTCACGCGGCGCGGGTGCAGCTGCTGATCGATCACAACGGTCCGGCGGCGGCCGGGGCGCTGACCGAGCGCACCCGGGCCGGCGGCATGGTGGTCGGCAAGGAAGGCGATCCGCCGCTGCGCATGGACTTCGTGTCGAACCTGGCGGACGTGAAAGCGGGGGACGTGGTGGTCACCTCGGGCGCCGACGGGATCTATCCCCGCGGCTTCCGGATTGGCTGGATCGAGCGATCGGAGCGCGGCGACGGTCTGTCGCTGGCGATCACGGTGCGGCCGTCGGTGGATTTCCGGGCGCTGGACGAGGTGCTGGTGGTGCTGCGCGATGCCCGCGCGGCGATCTCCGAGGGGGCCACGGAGCCGGGCGGGGCGGCCCGATGAAAACCCTCGTGGTGCTGCTGGCGCTCTTCGCGGCGCTCGCGGTGCAGACGAGCCTGTCGGGGCTGACCATGAGCGGCGCCCGCACGGTGAACCTGGTGGTGGTCGCCGTGGTCTATCGTGGCCCTGGTGTTCGGCCCGGTGACCGGCATGATGGCGGGGACCGCCGGCGGCCTGGCGCAGGATGCCCTGGCGGGCGGGATCGTCGGGGTCGGCAGCCTGTCGAAGACCATCGTGGGCTTCCTGGCCGGCCTGCTCGGCGCGCAGTTCATCGTGGCGCAGCCGCTGCCGCGCTTCGTGATGTTCGTGTCGGCGAGCGTGCTGCACGAGCTCTGTTACCAGGCGCTCTCGGCCGTGGTCGAGGTGCGGCCGTTCCGGCTGGCGTATGCGCCGGTCCTGACCCAGGCCGCGACCAACGGAATTGTCGGGCTGGCGGCGTTTTTCATGGTCGAACGGATGCCAGGCATGCTCCAGCGGCGCCGCGCGCGGAGAGGCCGATACTAAGATGTAAGAGGGTTTCCAGTTTCCAGTTCCCAGCCGGGGAATCGGAGGTGACTGGCGACTGGTTACTCGAAACTGACAACTGATATGGCCGCTACACCCGTGATGATGTCGGAAGACCGCCGCAGCCTGACGGTGCGGTTGTCATGGCTCCAGTTCATCGTCGCCGTGCTGTTCACCGTGCTCGTCGTGGCGTTCTGGGTGTTCCAGGTCGCGCAGCACCAGAAGTTCGCGCAGATGGCCGCGGAGAATCATCTCCGGCGGCTGCCGCTGCCGGCGCCGCGCGGCGTGCTGTTCGACCGCAACGGCAAGGTCCTGGTCGAGAATCACAGCACGTTCAACATCGCGCTGGTGCGCGAGCAGTCCAAGAACCTCGAACAGACCCTGCACGTGCTCGCGCTGGCGACCGGCGCCGACGAAGCGGTGATGCACGAAACGGTCAACCGCCGCCGGCGCGAACCGAGCTACCGGCCGATCGTGCTCATCGAGAACGCCACCCGCGAACAGTGGTTCGCGGTGGCGGCGCGCAAGACCGAGCTGCCCGGCATCATCTATCAGCCCGTGCCGACCCGGAAGTACCCCACCGCCATGGCCGCCCACCTGTTCGGCTACGTCGGGGAGGTCACCGAAGCCCAGTTGACCAGCGCGGAATATCAGGGGATCGAGCCCGGGACGGTGGTCGGCCACGCCGGGGTCGAGAAGGCGCTGAACAAGCTGTTGATGGGGACCGATGGCGCGAGGGAAGTCATCGTCAACAGCCTCGGCCGCGAGATCGGCAAGCCGCTGCGCGAGGATCCGCCGCGCGAAGGCACCCGGGTGCAACTGACCATCGACGCCGATCTGCAGAAGGCGGCGGAGGACGGCTTCAAGCACTTTGGCGAGGTCATTCGCAACGAAGGCTACAACGGCGCGGCGATCGTCCTGGATCCGAACAACGGTGAAGTGCTGTCGCTGGTCAGCCTGCCGGCGTTCGATCCGAACAAGTTCGCGGTCGGCCTCGATCGCACGACCTGGTCGTCGCTGATCACCGACAAGCTGCGGCCGCTGCAGAACCGCGCGCTGCAGGGGACCTATTCGCCGGGCTCGACGTTCAAGCTGGTGGTGGCGACGGCGGCGCTCGAAGAGGGGATGGTGACGCCGGACCACCGGATCTTCTGCCCGGGCGGCGCGACGTTCTACGGCCGTTATTTCCAATGCCACCTCAAGGGCGGCCACGGCAGCGTGGACATGCGCCACGCGATCGAGAAGTCCTGCAACGTCTACTTCTACACGCTCGGCAACATGCTCGGCGTCGACCGGATTCACAAGTGGGCGTCGCTGCTCGGCCTCGGGGAGCGGAACAACATCGACCTGCCGAACGAGGTTCGGGGGCTGGTGCCGTCGACCGAATGGAAGCGCCAGGTGATGAAGGACAAGTGGTACGCCGGCGAGACGATCTCGGTCGCGATCGGCCAGGGCCAGGTGAACATTACCCCGCTCTCGCAGGCGGTGATGATGATGACGCTGGCCAATGGCGGCACCCGCTACACGCCGCACGTCCTCAAGGCGATCGACGAGGGCAAGGGATGGGCGCCGGTGGCGGCCCCGCCGCCGCAGTCCACCACCGCAATGAAGGCCGGGACGGTCCAGGCCATCCATGACGGGTTGTGGCTCGCCGTCAACGGCGCGGGGACCGCCGGCGTGGCCCGGATCCCGGGACGCGACGTAGCCGGCAAGACCGGCACCGCGCAGGTCATCTCGCTGACCGGCGCCAAAGCCGCGCAAGGCAAGATCGAGGTGCGCGACCATGGTTGGTTCGTGTTCATGGTGCCGCGCGACAAGCCGGAGCTGGCCGGGGTGATCTTCGCGGAGCACGCCTTGCACGGCTACTACGGCGCCTCGATCGCGAAGCACATCATCGAGACGTACTACGCCAAGAAAGAAGGACGGCCGCTGCCGGTGCTGGTGAAGCCGGCCGCGCCGGGGACGGTGATCGCGGCGGCGACGACGCCTGCCGCCGCGCAGCAGGTGCAGCGGTAGGCATGGTTTCCAGTTTCCAGTTCCGAGCTTCCAGCAAGAGCTTTTGTGATTCTCTTCTGGCCTCTGCACTGACTACTGACAACTGGCTGACTGGCAACTGGTAACCAGATGTTCGAACGCCGGCTTTTCTTCCACGTCGACTGGCTCCTGCTCACCGCGATCCTGCTGATCGCCGGGATCGGGGCGGCGATGATCTACAGCACGACCTACGTGCGGCTGCCCGACGGCACCGGCCATGCGGGCCGCGAGTTCTGGACCCAGCTCTATGCGCTGTCGCTTGGCGGCGTGGCGCTGCTGATCTGCCTGACCATCGACTACCGCATCCTGGCGGAACATTCGCTGATCCTGTATGCCGGCCTGCTCGGACTGCTGGTATTCGTGCTCGTGGCGGGCGACAGCGCGATGGGCGCGCAGCGCTGGATCCTGCTCGGGCCCTTCAAGTTTCAGCCCTCCGAGTTCGCGCGCATGACGCTGGCGCTGATCCTCGCGATGTTCTTCGGCGAGAACCGCCGCGGGGCGCGCAATACCTCCGACCTGGTCATCGGCGGCATCTTCGTGGTGGTGCTGTTCCTGCTGATCGTCAAGCAGCCGGATCTCGGGTCGGCGATGACCCTGCTCCCGGTCTTCCTCGGCGTGGTGTATCTGGCCGGGCTGCGAATGCGGCTGCTCGGCATCGCGATCGGCCTGGCGATCCTCCTGGCGCCGATCGCCTGGAACTACGGGCTCAAGGACTACCAGAAATCGCGCATCGTCATCTTCCTGGATCCGGAGCAGGACCCGCGCGGCGCGGGCTACCAGCCGATTCAGGCGCGGGTCACCGTCGGATCGGGCGGCCTGAAGGGCAAGGGGTTCATGCAGGGAACGCAGGGACAGTACAAGTTCCTGCCGGTCGCACACAACGATTTCATCTTCTCGGTGCTCGCCGAGGAGCACGGCTTTCTGGGCGTACTCGCGGCGCTCGGCCTTTACCTGTTCGTGATTCTCAGGTCGCTCGAAGCGGCGCGGCTCGCGAAAGACCGCATCGGCGCCTACCTGGTCGGAGGGATCATTTCCGGGTTTACGTTCCAGGTGATCTATAACATCACCATGTCGGCCGGTCTCGCGCCCGTCAAAGGGCTGACACTTCCGCTGATGAGCTACGGCGGATCGTCAATCATCGCGACACTGGCGGCGTTCGGCCTCATCCTGAATGTCAGGATGCGGCGGTTCACGAATTAGGGCAGCTTGTCCGCCGTAGCTTTAGCGAAGGTGGAAGGGCTCCTTCAGCCAACTTGCCCGCCGTAGCTTTCGCGAAGGCGGGACTTTTTCCGGACAGCGTTGACACATGGTCGTCTCCGGCAGTTTGCTCGTGCTCATCCTGAGCCTCGTCGCGACGGGGCGGTACATCGCCGGGCTTCGGCCCGCGCGGCGGTCCGCCCGTGCGCACGCCGGAGTTGTGCCCGCTTCCGCCGATCAGCGGAGTTGCATCCATGAACAAGGAGATGATCATCTCCTCGGGCGACCACGATACGCGGGTCGCCATTCTCGAAGACGATCAGGTCGTCGAAATCTTCATCGAGCGCGAGCGATCGCGCGGCGTGGTCGGCAACATCTACAAGGGGCGGGTCTCCAAGGTCCTCCCCGGGATGCAATCCTCCTTCATTGACATCGGCCTGGAACGCGACGCGTTCCTGTACGTCACCGAGGTCGTCAACACGGTCGAGGAGTTCGAGCGCCTCGAGTCCGGCGAGGACGAAGAAGAGGAGCTGATCGCCCCGCCGGTGCTGCCGGTGCCGCCCGAGGCGCTCGCCGCGATCGAAGGCGCTGCGCCGGCCGTCGAAGACCCGGCGGCCGCTCCCGCGGCACAGAACGGGAGCGCCCGCGGCGATCGCCGCGGCCGCGATCAGTCCCGTCCGTCGCGCGACGATCGCGACCGCGAGCGGCCCGAGCCGAAAATCGAGGACCTGCTGAAAGAGGGGCAGGAGATCCTCGTTCAGGTGGTCAAGGAGCCGCTCGGCACGAAGGGCGCGCGCCTGACCTCGCACGTCAGCATGCCGGGGCGCTTCCTGGTGTTCATGCCGACCGTCGATCACGTCGGCGTGTCGCGCAAGATTGAGTCGCGGGAAGAGCGCGCACGGCTGCGCGGCATCGTGAAGTCCTTCCGCGAGGCGCACGGCTTCATCGGCGGCGTCATCATCCGCACCGCCGCCGCCGGCCGCTCCGAGGAGGACATCGTCGCCGACCTCGCCTGGTTCCATCAGATCTGGACCGAGATCCGCCAGAAGATGGAAGCGCGCCGCGCCCCGGCGGTGCTGTTCCAGGAACAGAGCCTGGTGGTCAAGCTGCTGCGCGACCTGCTGACCGACGACTACAGCGCCATTCGCATCGACGACGAGCCGGAACACCGGCGGGTGATTGCGCTGGTCGAGCGGATCATGCCGGCGCTGCTGCCCCGCGTGAAGCTGTACACGAAGACCTTCCCGATCTTCGACGAGTACGGCGTCCAGGCCGAGATCGACAAGGCGCTGCGCAGCAAGGTGTGGCTCAAGTCCGGCGGCTACCTGGTGATCAACCAGACCGAAGCGCTGGTCGCGATCGACGTGAACACCGGCCGCTACGTCGGCAAGCGCACCGGCCGGCTCGAAGACACCATCGTCAAGACCAACCTCGAAGCCGTGAAGGAGATCGTGCGGCAGATCAGGCTGCGCGATCTGGGAGGCATCATCGTCCTCGACCTGATCGACATGGAAGAGAAGAAGAACCGGCAGAAGGTCTTCCAGGAGGTCGAAAAGGAGCTGCGCCGCGACCGGTCACCGTCGAAGGCGCTGCAGGTCTCGGACTTCGGGCTGGTGATCGTCACCCGCAAGCGGGTGAAGCAGAGCCTGGAGCGTCAGTTGACCGAGCCGTGCCCGTACTGTTCGGGCTCAGGATCGATCAAGTCGGCGTTCACGATCTGCTACGAGATCCTGACCGAGATGCAGAAGATCGGTCCGGATCTCGACGGTCAGGGAGTGCTGCTGCGGGTGAACCCGGATATTGCGCGGGCGCTGAAGGAAGAGGAGCACGTGCTGCTGCGCGACCTCGAATCGACGCTGGGGAAGAAGGTGACGATCCGGCCGGACGCGCACTTGCACCACGAACAGTTCGACGTCATGGCCATTTAGTCAAATCCCAAGCTCCAAGCTCCAAATCCCAACCACTCCCAACTCCCAACCTCCAACTTCGTCCCGTCGTTGGAAGTTGGTGGTTGGGAGTGGTTGGAGCTTGGGATTTGGAGCTTGGGATTTGACCCCGCGCTACCGGTTAGCCGGCGCGGCGGTAGCCGCGCCCGCGACCGGAAAGTGGATCAGGTAGTGATTCCCGCCGCGATTGATCCAGACCCGCAGGTAGTCGTTCCCGCGCAGCATCTGGACTTTCGAACCGCCCGACGCCGGCGGCGCGTCTTTCACCACCATCTTGATCTCGGCCGAGGGGACGATGCTGACGACCTCGCGGCCCTTGACCTCTTTGCCCTGCGTGAGCTCGACCCAGCGCTCGAGCGCTTCGGTGGTCCCTACCGCCTCAGGTGCCGCCTGCTGCGCGGTCAGCTTGACCTGATACGTCCCGGCGGCGAGCGGCTTGCCATCGGCGGTCACGCCGCGCGGGAGCCGCACCGTGCCGAGCGTCATGTCGCCGGCCGGCGACGCCGGTGCCTCGGCGGTGGAAGGCTGTTGGTTTGGCGCCTTGTGCTGCGCGGCGGCCTCGCTGCCGAGTAGCGCGCCAGCCAGGACGCACACCAGAACCCACTGCTTCTTCATAGCCACAATCTCCTCAACATCTGCCGAGCCGGAACCAATTCGGCATTATATGCACGGATGGCCAAGCTGGCGAATGACCGGCAGCAAGGAGAGTGCCAGCATTTAGACGAGGTTGGCGGAATATCGGACCGGCCCGGTGCCTTGACCCAATACACACGCGCCCGGATTTCCGACTAGTCCAGGGGACGACTAGCGCTTCGTGATGATGATGCTGCCGGAGAAGGTGGTGAGCTCGAGGACCGCGCTGCCGTCGCCGTAGACACCGCGGATCGAGCGCCGTCCGCGGGACTGGTTGTCGGTCGAGGCGAACGAGAAGTCGGAGCGGACCGCGCCGCTGAAGGAGGTGGCCTCGATCTCGAAGCCGGTCGAGCCACCGAGCGCGGCCGTGATGCTGCCGGAGTGCGAGTTGAGCTCGTAGCGCCCGCCTTTGCTGACCGGGCCGGAGAACTTCACATTGCCGCTGACCGATTGCGCTTCGACCTGCCGGGAGTCGATGTCGTCGAGCTCGACGTTGCCGCTGATCGAGCCCAGCGTGAGCTGCCGGGCCTTGACGCGGCGCAGCAGCACGCTGCCGCTGGCGCTGGACGCGATGAAGCTGCCGTCGATGTCGGTGTCGATCGACCTCGACGTTCCCCGAGATCGACTTGGCCGACGCAATCCGCCCGCCGTTGCTCACGCGCACGGTGCCGCTGACCGATTCGGCGGAGATTTCACCCTTGAAGTCCCTGGTGGTGATCGATCCCGAGATCGACGCCGCGCGAATGCGGATATGGTCAGGGGCGGTGACGTTGAACGTGACATTCACGTTGAGGTTGCGGCGATTGCTGCGCCGCCGCTCCTCGCCGTTGGGGTAGTTCGCCCTGACTTCCGCCCGTCCGCTGCGCTCGGTGATCTCGACCGTCACCAGTTGCAGCTGCTCGCGCGCGTCGGCATCGTCGCGGCCGCGGGCCGACTTGATGATCTCGACCGCGACGTCGTTGCCGCTGCCGCGCGTGATCAGGATGTCGCCGGAGATGTTCGTCAGCTGCACCTCTCCGTTGGGGCCGACGCGGAGCGTGCGGGTGCTGCGCTCGACCTGCTCACTGGAGCTCTGCCGCTGCCCGGCCGCGACCTCGCGAAACGCCTTCGCCATCGCTTCCCGGATGACGACCGCGGCATGAGCGCGGTGGTCCTGCGCGGCGGCCGGACCGGCGAGCGCGGCGAGCAGAGTGACGGTCAATATCGTGCGCATGATGTGTGTAGTCAGCCTCAAGATTTGCCTTCGACGATCTGTGCCGCCCCGGCGGCGTCACCCTGCCGCATGTCGTTCATCAGCGCGATCGTGTCCTGCAGGAACCGGATTTTCTGTTTCAACATCTCGTACAACTGGGTCGACGTGCTCTGCGGGTTCGCTTCGAGCGCCTTGCGGCTCTCCGCGATCGCGTTGTTCATCACCAACAGGTTCTTCTGCAGGACCGCCGCGGTAGCCGGATCGGTCGCGGAGGCCTGTTCGACCACGTTCTGGAAATGCCGTTCGGTCAACGCCAGCTCCGCCGCAACACTTTGGACGGCGGTTCCGGTCGGCGCGTTGCCGTCGGCCGGTGCCGCCGGCGCCGCCGCGATCGGCGCGGCCGGTGCGGCGCCGGGCCGCGTCTCGCGCCGCAGCAGGAACAATGACGAGCCGACCAGCAGCACCAGCGCCGCGGCGAGCGCGAGGATGGTGACGCTCCGGCGCCGCGCGGTCACCGACGGCGCTCCGCTGACCCGTCCTTCCGCGCGCAGCCGGCCCGCCAGCTGCTGCCACACGCGATCGGGCGGCGTCAGCGCATCCAGCGACCGCGCCGTGCCCGCGATCGCCTGCAGGTCCTGCGCGAGCGCCCGGCAGCCGTCGCACACCTCGAGATGCAGCTCGAGCTCGGCGCGGCGGATCGGCCCCAAGGTGCCGTCGACGAGCTCATGAATCGCGTTCAGGTATCGGTCGCAAGCTTTCACGGTTCTTGGTCCTACCTACCGTCCGAGCATGGCGCGCAGCCGCATGCGCGCCTTGTGCACCTGTGACTTCGACGTGCCCTCGGCGATGCCGAGCGCTGCCGCGACCTCGCGGTGCTCGAGGCCTTCCACGTCATGAAGAACGAACGCCGTGCGGCACCCGGTGGGCAGCTGCGCCAGGGCGCGCTCGAGATCCATCTTCGCCACCGTCCGCTCCGCCAGCCGCCGCGACCCCACATCGTCCAGCCCGAACTCTTCGTCGAGGCTGTCGGTGAGCTGACCGCTGCGGTTGGCCCGGCTCCGCAGATGGTCGAGGCACAGGTTCATCGCCAGCCGATACAGCCAGGTCCCGAGCGCCGACTCTCCGCGGAAGCTCTCCAGCTTGCGATGCGCCGCGAGAAAAATCTCCTGAAGGAGATCCTCGGCGTCGGTCGGGTTCCCGAGCACACGGCACGCCACGCTGTAGAGCCTACCGGAATGGATCCGGTAGATCGTTTCAAATGCCGCCAGGTCGCCCGCCAGGCACCGTTCGACGAGCGCCAGTTCCTCGGTCCGGCTGGGAGTCGGCGCAGCACTAATCACCGGCGGTCTTGTGGCTTTAGACGTCGCCATGGTCACGCCGCGTTGCCCGGGAATCGTTCATGGAGGATGGTTTACGGCCGGCTCCTGCGGAAAGTTCGGCGCGGGGGAGCCCAGCGGCAGTCCGCGAAGTTACGGATCCGTGTGCCGCGGACCAGGATGCCCTCGGCCTGGAGCAGCGCGCGCTTCAGTCCCGGCGCCCCTCCGAAGCCGCCGAGGCCGCCGGCCGCCGCGACGACGCGGTGGCAGGGGATATCGCGGGCCTTGCAGTCCCGCATGATGTTGCCCACGGCTCTCGCCGCACCAGGCCGGCCCGCGATTTCAGCGATATCGCCGTAGGTCGACACGCGGCCGGCGGGGATGCGCCTGACGGTTGCGAGCACGCGGGAGGTGAAGTCAGTCATCTCGCCGCGGCAATTCTTCGCTCAGAAGGCGAGCCGCAGTCCCGCCCCGACCTGCGCGCCACCGGCATCCACCTGCACCGTGCGACTGTCGATCTCCAGGTCCACCTTCGCGCGCGTGAAGCGCACCAGGCCGCCGACCCCGACGTTCCGCGTGAACATCCACCGCACGTCCGCGCCGACGTTGAACCCGGTCGCGGTGCCGGAGATCCGCCGGGAGTCCACGCCGACGAAGGTCGCGGAGTCGTAGGGGAACTGATCGGTGTAGTTCACGTCGGTGGCTATCGACTGTTTGATGTCCAGCACGCTCGGCCCGCCGGCGACGACGATGAGCAGCTTGCCGAATGGCGGCAATTGATACTGCGCCTGGATGTGGATCGCGGTCTCCTCGCGGGTGAGGCCGCCGGATTCGCCCGACACCTCGCGATTGCGCTGGAAGAACAACGGATGCGGCAGGCTGGCCTCGACCTGGACGACGCCGTCGGCGGTGAAGCGCGACACCGCGCCGCCGATGCCGAGGCCCTTCCAGAGGCGGAGGGACACGCCAGCGTCGAACAACGGACCGGCGTCGATCGGATAGGTCGTGTCGACGGTCGCGACCTCGCGATTGAGGTCGAACGTGAAGCGATCGTCGAAGCTGGTGGTCGACGGCTGATAGCCGCCGTTCACGGCGACCGTGAATCGCGGACCCCATTGTGCGGCGGCCGGCGCAGGAGCCAGCGCACTGCCGAGGAGCGTGAGGACGAGGAGAACGGAACGATGTCGCATGACCAATCTCAATTGACGCCGACTGCCGTCCACGCCTGCGTCAGCGCGGTGGCGATCGCGGCGTTACCGGCGTACAAGTCCTGGGCGGCCTGCAGGGTTGCGGCGCGAGCGGTGGTGAACCGGGCGTTGGCCGGCAGCAACTGCGTGAACGCGCGGTAGAAGACTTTCTCCATCTGCTCGCGATTGCCGGCGCCCACCCCCTGAACGCTCAGACCGGAAGTCCGGTTGGTGCCGCCTTCGATCGCCAGATAGAAGGCGTTGTTCGCGATGGTCGGAATTGATGTGCACGCCGCCGTTGTCTTCCGGTCCCGGTGTACCGAATGCGGTAGTTGTCCGGTTCGCCGATGCCAGCGCGGTCCCGCATCGATCGGATCCCGCCCGGCGTGATCACGTCGTTGCCGATGATGTAGTCGGCGGCTCCCGCGCCCGACCCCGGCTGCTGGTAGAAGAACACCGCCGAGGTCGCCCATGATGTCCGAGAAGGCTTCGTTCAGCGCCCCCGATTCATTCTGGTAGATGAGCCCCGACGAGTAGTCCGTCACCCCGTGCGTGAGCTCGTGCGCGACGACGTCCAGCGAGCCGGCGAGGAAGTTCCACTGCTGGCCGTCGAGGGTCAGGTTCGTCGGCATCCCCTCGCCGTAGACCATGATCCCGTCACCGGCGTAGAACGCGTTCACGAAGAACGTGAAGAGCACGCCGGGGGACACCTGTTGCGCGTCCTGACGGTTCACCGGATGCGTGAAGCTCTGGATCCTGATGTTCGCGTTGTCGAGGCCGCGGCGCCCGAACCGCTTGAAGTAGTAGTCGTAGGTGTAGCCGGTGTAGACGTGGGCGTCCACGTTGGCGCCATCGGTCCAGTCGTTGTCCGAATCGCTGGCGAAGTCGCTCGCCGCCGGGACGGTGAAGCCGTTGAGGATGCTCGAGCAGCCGGTTGAGGTTGCCCCGCATGTCATACGTCTCGATCACCGGCGGCCGCAGACGATCCGAGCCGACGAAGGTGCCGCCTTGCGAGCTCGAGCTGACCTTCTTGCGCTCGCCGAGCACCCCGATTCCGACGCCGACACTGGCCTCCTGGCGCTTCGCGTCGCTGCGCTGGGCGACGACGGCGCCGGTGTGCGCGTCGATGAAATACAGGGTGAGGTCTTCAGGCGTGGCCACCCGCGCGGTGTAGACCAGCGTGAATGCCCCGTTCTCGCGCGGAAGGATCGTCAACCGCGGCTCGCGCCCCGGACCGAGCTCGACGCCGGTGCGCTCGGCGATCAGCGTCCGCACCCGGTCGCTGCTGAGCGCCGGGGTGGTGCTGATGTCGATCCCCTCGTACACGTTGCCGAAGATCGAGATCGTCAGCCCTTTCTCGTCGGTCTGGCGGGCGACGTCCGCGCCGTAGACCGGCACGCCGTTCACCATCTGCGTGAAGCGGGTGTGACGCCGCCCCGTCATCAGCGTGTCCTCGCGGTCGAGCCGGAGCTGCAGCTCCTGCGACCGGATCATGCGGTCGACCTGGCTGTCCCACGCCCGCAGCTCGGCGGGCGCGACCGCGGTGATGTGCTGCAGACGGGCCCCCTGCCCGCGCAGCGGCGGCGACGGCGCAAGCAGCGCCGCTCCGAGCAGGGCGCAGGTGACAGCGAACTGGTGCGAGCGATGGGTCATGGACATCTCCAAGAGCGATCAGGCGTCCGAACAGTGTATCGAGACTTGGACGGACAGCCGCGGAGATCTTCCGGCTGCGCTTGGTCACCTTCCGCCTGATAGACGCGGCAGGGGAGGTTTCGGAGGTACCGGATCTCACAAACGGAGCAACGGAGAAAACGGAGGAATCGGAAAAGAAAACTAGTTTTCTTTTCCGTTCTCTTCGTTGGCTCCGTTGCTCCGTTTGTGAGATCCGGTACCTCGATCTACCTCCTGCGTCTCGAGGCCCAGCTCGAGGCGGAAGAGTCACCGCCGCAGGATCGGCCAGTAGGTGACCGCGCCGATGTAGACGTTGAACAGCGCGCAGCCGAGCGCGTACCACCGCGGCGCGATCGCTTCGGGCAGCCCGCCCGGGCGATGCGCGACGTCGAGCACGGCGTGCGCCGCGAAGGCGAGCGCCAGCAGCGTGAGCGCCTGGCGCGGATCGCGCACCAGCGTCATCGCGGCGACGATCCCGAAGCCCAGCGCCAGCGCGATGTCCAGTCCCGCGCCCGGCTGTGCTTCATGCATCGACGCAAACCCGAGGTAGGCGCTGGCGGTGGCCACCAGGACCACCGCCGCGATCTGCGCCAGGCGCAGCTCGGCGATCAGACGATCGGGCGACGACAGCGGGATCATCGCGGTCCGTACCGCCTGCCACGTCATGCCGGCGGCGACCGACAGCGCCGCGATCAGGATGGTGCGCGACGCTTCGGTCATGCCAGTGGTCCACCAGGGCCGATCATGTCGGAAGGAACGTCAGCGGGTCGATGCCGAATTCCTCGGGATCGACCGGCGCGACCACGCTCTCCGTCTGACCGCCGGGCTGCGAGGGCTCCCAGAGGTTCCGGTCGTACGGCAGATCCAGGCGGGCGCCCGACGCGGAAAACAGCACTCGGACCCGCGGGCGGTACGGATCGGGCGCGTGCACCTTCGCGACCACGGCGACCTCGCCGCGTGGTCAGCCGCACCAGATTGCCCGGCGGGTAGACGCCGAGCAGCTGCACGAACCGCCGTACCAGGTGCTGGTCGAACTGGGTGCCGTCGTTGCGCTTCAGCACCGCGAGGATCCGGTCGGTGGGGAAGGCCTGCTGATACGTACGCTGCGACCGCATCGCATCGTAGATATCCGAGATACTGCACAACATCGTCCCCACGTTGAGCGAGTCCCGCTTCACGCCGAACGGATAGCCGGTGCCGTCGAGCCGCAGGTGGTGCTCGAACGCCACCACTGGCGCCAGGATCGGCATTTCCGGGGTCCGGCGGAGGATCTCGGCGCCGTCCACGGTGTGGCGCCGCATGATCACGAACTCCTCGTCCGTGAGCTTGTCCGGCTTGTTCAGGATGTCTTTCGGCGTCCGCACCTTGCCGATGTCGTGCATCAGCGCTGACAGTCCGAACTCGCGCAGCAGCCGGCCGTCGATCCCGAGCGCGCGGGCCTGGCCCATCGTCAGGATCGACACGTTCACCATGTGGGTGAACGTGTAGTTGTCGTAGTTGCGCATCGCGGTCAGGGCCACCAGCGCGGTGCGATTCTGGGTGACCGCTTCGGCCAGCCCTTCGACGGTCTGGAGCGCCGCCGGCACGTCCGGCATGCCTTCGACCGTAGTGCTTTCCCACACCGTCTGGGCCGCCGAGACGGCGTTCGAATAGAGCTGACGGATCGCCGCCATGTCGCCGCCGATGCCGTCGTTCCGCCGTTCGTCCGCGTTGATGCGGCCGACGTGGATGTGCGGAAACTGCATCGGGTGATCGGCCGCCCCTTTGGCGCCGAGCGAGGCGATTCCGTGCACGAAGGCATTCACTTCGTCGGCGGTGATGCCGCGATCGAAGGCAATCCGCTCGATCTCGTGGTCCCGGAGCCGCTTGATCAGCTCGGCCATGCCGCTGCTGGCCTTGGGCATCGGCGTGTCGGCGACGACCAGCTGGTTGCCGACGATCCCGATCGCGACCGACGGCATCTGCTGGATGCAGGCCGCGGAGGGCCGCCAGCAGCCCTTCTACGTTGCGACCGAGCAGCGGATGGTCCGCCGCGTAGAGCTGCGCCGCCCGGACGCCGGACGCAAACCGCCGCAGCAGTTCTTCGTAGAGGTGGACGCGGCTGGGAACATCGTGCGTCATCGGTCAGCTCAAGTGGCCCGCGTCAGCTCTGATCGCGCGGCAGATCGCACGCCGCGTGGCCCCGTGGACGAGGCTTCTCGAAGCACGTCGAGTGCGGCCGGCGTGCCGAGCCGGCGGAGCGCTTGAGCGGCCGCCGCCCGAATGCGGCGAGTCACCAACGGCGCCCAGAAGTCTCCCTCATGCAACGCCGCCTTGAGCGCCTCCACCGCGTCGGTGCCGCCGAAGCTGCCGAGCGAGGTGATGGCCGTCATATACAGCTGGGATTCCTTCCGGCGGTCGAGGTGCCGCACGATGTAGGTGAACACCGGCCCCACGCGCTCGTCGCGGATGCTGGTGAGCTCCTTGATCAGGGTCTCGCGCGATCGGCCGCTCGCCGACGTAATCGTCTGCGTCAGCACGCGCGACGCTTCCTCGCTGCCGTCCGAGACGAGGCCCTGTACGGCTTCGCGCTGCACCAGCGGCTCGCTGTCGGTCAGCAGCGGAATCATCGCCTTGATCCCCTCGGCGCCGCCGAACTCGCGCAGGAGGAACGCCGCGGTCCGGCGGACTTCCCAGTTCGGCGCACTCATCAGCTTCTGCACCGAGTCGCGCCCCTTCACGCCGAAGCCGACCAGGATGTCGCGCAGGCGGCGGCGCGCGCGGGTGTCTTTTTCCGACGACAGCAGCTCCGCCAGCGCCGGAATCACCGTCGGACCGATCGCATGGCACAGCGCCTTGAAGCGCTCGTACGCGTCGTCGGTCGTTCCTCGAAGGTGAGAGGACACGTGCCGCATGGTGGTGCCGCGTCCAAATCGCTCGAGCGCGGCGGTGGCGTGGGCGGTCCGCGCGGGAGACCGGGCGCCCTCGCGCACCACCGCGTCGGCGAGCTGCCACGCCTGATCGAAATAGCCGACCCGCACCAGATCTTCGGCGTGGGCGGTGGCGGTCTCGGCGATGTCGCGCCAGCGCGCCGGCTCGCCTTCGATGTTCAGCAGATCGAGGAGCAGCTGATGATCGAGGTGGCGCAGCGAGGCATCGGCCACGGTGCCGAGCCAGATCGCGATCCGCTCCGGCGGATCGTCGCTGATGTTCTCCACCTCCGTCGCCCGGGTCCGCGCCCCCGACAGCTCGCGGGCGTACTGCTCCGACACGTACTGCTCGTCCGAGTACGACGTCAGCATCCCTTCGACTCGGGCCCACAACGCCTCGAACCCCTCGCCGCCGGCCGCCGACTCGGCGACTTCCTCCTCGGCCAGGCCCAGCAGCCGGCGCTGGCGATCCGTGTCGGGCACGAGCGCCTGGAATGCGTGAGCGAGCCGTTCGGTGGCGCCGCGCTCCTTGATCACGGAGCCGGCGACGAAATGCGAGACCGCGTCGTCGCCCATGCGGTCCATCACCGCCCCGGGCACGTTGATGGTGCCGACCATCGCTTCCTGGCGGTTCCGCTGATCGAGCAGCCGCAACATGGTTTCCGCCGAGAGCTCGCCCGCGGCGCGGCCCATGTTCCCGAACACCCCTTCCAGCCGTTGCGGCTCGGCCTTGGCGAGATACTCGGTCAGTCCCTTCATCAGCGTCAGGAAGGCGGCCGCCTGCGCGTCCGCTCCGTGTCCGGCCGCCGACTGCTCGACCTGGGAGACCAGTTCCTGGAGCTTGGCCGGGTCCTGCACGATGTCGAGCAGCAGGCGCATGCCGGAGTCGTCCAGTTGCAGGCTGGAGCCTGCGAGCGCCGCCGCGATGATCTGCTCGGCGGTCGCCGCCACGCCCTGCTTCTCGCGCAGCACCTCGGCGTAGTCGATCTCTTCGATCCCGATGCTCGGGCCGCCGGCGGTGGCCCACAAGTGCTTGATCCCGCCGTCGGCGCGCACTTCGTCGGGGGCGCGGGCGAGCAGCAGGAGCAGCGTGCGCCACGACTGCAGGTCGGCTCCCGGATTCAGCGTGACTCCACCGATGAGTTGACGGTGGAACAGTTCGGCCAGCTCGACGATCGCGGCATCCGGCTTCACCGGCGCCGCGCCGCCGACGATGAGCGTTTCGGCCATCACCTGGACGCGATACGGACCCTGCTGGGTGAGGGCCGCCGACACCTGCTCCAGCCGGCCGAGCGTGGTGGCGATCGCGGGGTGCCCGCCGGGGTAGAGCGAGACCGCGCGGGCGGCGGCCTTGCAGGCGCGCGCGAATTCCGCGAGCCGGGCGGCGGCGTCAGGCGCAAGCGCTGGGGGGCGGGCTGGTTCGGCCATCGGTCTCAGAGGTGCGCGAGCGGATCGATCTCGACACTTTCCGGATCGAGGGCCTCTTCGACGGCGTAGCGGAACTCGCCGCGACCGTCAGTCTCCCAGGTGTTGATCAGCGGCGGGGCTTCGACGTCGTGCCCCTCCGCATCCTTCACCAGCTTCACCTGCGGGCGGAACGGGTCGGTCGGATGCTCGTGCGTGACCACCGCAATCTCGCCCGAAGTCAGGCGGACGAGCGTTCCGACCGGAAAAATGCCCATCAGATTGATGAATCGTCGCAGCAGCCGGCCATTGAATGCGGGACTGTCCTTCTGGGTCATGATCGCCTTGATCCGGTCGCTCGGCAGCCCCTGCCGGTAGACCCGGTTGCTGCGCAGTGCATCGTACACGTCCGCGATGGAGACGATCTGCGTACACAGGTTGAGTTCGCGGTGCCCGATGTTCTCAGGGTAGCCGGAGAGATCCTGACGTAAATGGTGCTCGAATGCCACGACCGGCGCCAGCGCCGGCATTTCCGGCGTCCGGCGGAGGATGTGCGCGCCGTCGACGACATGCCGCTTCATGATGTCGAACTCTTCCTTCGTGAGCCGATCCGGCTTGTTCAGCACCTCGAGCGGAGTGTTCACCTTGCCGATGTCGTGCATGAGCGCGGCGAACCCGAACTCGCGCAACAGCGGGCCGTCAAGGTTGAGGGCGCGCGCCTGCGCCATCGAGATCACCGAGACGTTCACCATGTGAGTGAAGGTGTAGTTGTCGTAGCGCTTGATCGCGGTCAGCGCCATGAGCGACGTGCGGTCCTGCGAGACGGCCCGGGCGAGGTCGTCGACGATCTTGCGGGCCGCGTTCGGATCGGGCTGCTCGCCTGCCTGGGCGGTCTGCCAGATCGTTTCGGCCGTCTCCACCGCGGTGCCGTAGACGCGGCGCGCCGCCGCGACGCCGACCGACCCCTGCTCCTCCGGCTGGACCGCGATCCTGCCGACGGTGATCCGCCGGACCCCTTTCTGCTCGAGCCGGGTCGCCAGCGGACTGGACGCGCGGCGGTCCGCGAGCTCCAGCACGAACGCCGTCAACTCCTCCCGGGTCACGCCGCGGGCGATCGTGACTTTCTCGATTTCGCGATCCCGGAGCTCGCGCGCGAACCCGCCGAGCGAGGCGCCGCTTTTCGGAAGGCGCTGCCCGTTCACCACCACGTCGTCTCCCAGGAAGCCGACGACGAGCGGGTCGGTGGCCTGATGAGCGGCGTGGCAGAGCTGGGCGAGCGCGTCGATGCCGCGGCGGAGCAGCGGATGGGCGGCGGAATAGAGTGCCGCGGCGCGGGTGGCGGCGGCAAGGCGTCTGACCAGGTCTTCGTGGCGGGGATCAGCCATGCGCGGCAGACCCCGACAATGCAGCCCGCGCGAGCTTCTTCAGCAGCCGATCGCCGTTGCCTGCCGCGTCGCTCAGGGCGCTGGTGGGCGGCTGGAGTGCCGATCCGCCGCAGGACCGTCACCGACGCCTGCTTGATCGCGCGCAGCTTTTTCCGGCCGAGCCAGCTGCGGCGGCGCATCACCGCGCTGACCTGCGGGATGGCCTGATCGCCGCCGATCTCGCCGATCGCTCCGAGCGTCTCCAGCACGATCGGATGATCGGCGCCGAGCGGATCGCTCTCGGCGAGGATGCGGCCGAGCACCGGCACCGCGCGCGGATCCTTTTCCTTCACCAGCGCCGAGACCACCGCCATCCGGTGATCGCCGGTCGCGGCCCGCAGCACGGTATGGATGGCCCGCGCGGCCGCCGGGTCATCGATGTTCGAGAGCGCCTGCACCGCCGCCCGCATAACCCTGGGATCGGTCCCTCGAAGCAGCGGCTGAAGCAGCGGCACCGCCTCCGGGGCACGGAGGTGGCCGAGGAGGTCCGCGACGTTCCTCTGGACGAACCACGGTTCGCTGCTCACGAGTGGCGCCAGGCGGGTGACGGCGCGCGCCCCGAACTCGGCAATCAGCGGGCGGGCGCGTCGCATCCCCGCATTTTCCTCGGCGGCCCTGAACAGCTCGCGCAGTCCGTCGACGGCAGCGGGACCGATGTGGCGGCACGACTGCGTGAATTGCCCGGCCGCAGGCTCTTCCATCTCCCCGAACAGTTCCGTCGCTTCACGGAACGCGAGGGTGGCCGCCAGCGAATCGAGCGCAGTCCGGCAGCCCTGGGCGGTGACCGCCGCCGGGTTCCCGGCCTGCTCGGCGAGCGCGGCCGTCACGTCGAGGGCCGCCGCGTAGTCGCCCGCCAGGAGGAGGTCCTCGGCGAGGGCGCCGACGTCGCGGGCGACCTCAGGTGCGCGCTTCGGATCCCGCTCGAGCCGCAGCAAGTCGATCAGCAGGATCACCGAGAGCCTGCGCACATTCTCCTGATCGAGCGTATGGACCAGCTCCGCCAGCTCCGGGGCCACCTCTCGCGCCATGTGCTCGGCGCGAGCGCCGACCGAGTCCAGGCCCGCTTTGTACTCGGTGCCGACGAACGGCCGCTCGTTGTAGGTCAGGAGCAGTTCTTCCATCGACCCCCACCCGCTCCGGAACGCCTCGGTCCGGCCGAACGAGCGTTCGCTCAGCAGCTCTCGCGCCAGCGTGAGAACCCGGCGCCGGCGCGACTCGTCCGGGGCGATGGTGGCGAAGACTTCCGCCAGCCGTGCCGACGCCTGCCCTTCGACCGCCAGCGTGTTCGCCAGCAGGTTGGCGGCCTTCATGTCGTCGAACGCGCCGGCGAGCTCCTGACGCACCGGCGGCCCGCCCGCGGTGGCCGGCGGCTCGTCCGAGCCTCGCAGCATCTCGATCACGATCCGCGGATCCATCGTGGTGGTCGCGGCGGCGAGGTTCTCGATCACTTCCGCGCGCCGCTCCGGCGCCATCACCTCGACGATGCTGGCGAGGTGGCGGTAGGCGGCGATCACGGCCGCGGCCTGGGTGGTGAGCATCGGCGAGCCATCGGCGCTGTGATGGGGCGTCATGACGTCGTGCGAGAGCTCGCCGATCGCGCCGACGTCGCCGGAGATGTCGAGCAGGCGGCGCTGCATCGCGTCGTCCAGGGACTTGCGGCGATCGAGCACCGCGCGGACGATCGCCCGCCACAGGTCGTCCTTCTTGCGGGCGGGCCGCTCCTGGTCGCGATCGGCGAACAGCTTCGCGTAGTCGATCTGTTCGATGGCGATCGCGCGGTGACCGCGCTCGGCCCAGACCTTGGCCGGGCCGCCGGCGCGCCGCAGCGTTTCGGGGTCGTCGGCCAGCAAGGCGAGCAGCTGGTGGAGCGCCGCGGCCGGCACCTCGGCGAGAAACGACATCTGCAGGATGTCGCGCGTGTGGAGCCAGGCCGCGGCCTCGGTCGTGGGGCCCTCGCGGGTGACGATCGGGATGCCTTCGACTAGGAGTGCGTCGGGGCTGACGCCGAACGACAGCGCGTGTCCCGCCGCCGCTTCGCGCACCGCCGTCGACAGCCGATCGATCGAGGTTGTGAGCGCGGGATGCTCGGGGGGGTAGAGCGCCCAGCTCCGGCCGGCCGCGACAAGTGCCCTCGCAACGTTCCCGATACGACGCGCGAGCTCGGGGGCGATCGTCGCGGTGCCGCGCTCCGGCACAGTCATTCGCATATTATTGCGCGAATGCGCACGGTCGATGTCATTCGCCGCAAGCGAGACGGCGAACCGCTCCGCCGCGACGAGATCGAACACTTCGTCGCCGGCGTGACCAATCGCACCATTCCCGACTACCAGACCGCGGCGCTGCTGATGGCGATCGTGCTTCGCGGCATGACCGCCGAGGAGACCGCGCAGCTCACCGATGCGATGGTGCGCTCGGGGGTGCGGGTCCGCTTCGACGGCATCGAAGGCGTGCCGGTCGACAAGCACAGTACCGGCGGGGTCGGCGACAAGACCTCGCTGATCCTGGCGCCGCTGGCGATGGCCTGCGGTGCGACGGTCCCGATGATGTCGGGACGCGGGCTCGGGCACACCGGCGGCACCCTCGACAAGCTCGAGGCGATTCCCGGGTTCCGCACCGACCTGACGCTGGCGGCGTTTCGCGACGCGGTGTCCAGGATCGGCGGGGCGCTGATCGGGCAGACCTCGGAGATCGCGCCGGCGGATCGCCAGCTCTACGCCCTGCGCGACGTCACCGGCACCGTCGAGAGCATTCCGCTGATCTCGGCGTCGATCATGAGCAAGAAGATCGCGGAGGGCATCGGCGCGCTGGTGCTCGACGTGAAAGCCGGCGCCGGGGCGTTCATGAAGACCCGCGAGGACGCGCGCCGGCTCGCGGAATCGCTGGTCTCGATCGGCAACGCCTCGGGGGTCAGGACCGAGGCCCTCGTGACCCGGATGGACGCGCCGCTCGGGCGCGAAATCGGCAATGCCAGCGAAGTGGTCGAGAGTCTCGAGACCCTCAAAGGCAACGGTCCGCCGGATCTGGAGGAGTTGTCGGTGGCCCTGGCCGCGCGCATGCTCGTGCTCGCCGGGGTCGCCGCCGATCCGGCCGCCGCCGACCGCGCGGTCCGTCAGGCGCTGGCCTCAGGTGCCGGCCTCGAGACGTTCCGGCGCATCATCGAACATCAGGGCGGCGACCCTCGAGTCGTGGACGACTATTCGCGGCTCCCGTCGGCGCCGGATCAGCACCGCGTCGGGGCGGCGGCGTCCGGCATCGTGCGCGCGATGCACGCGGAGCTGGTCGGCCGCGCGGCGGTGGCGCTCGGCGCCGGCCGCGCCACCCTCGACGACATCGTCGATCACGGGGTCGGGATCACGGTCCTGGCGCCGCCCGGTGCGACGGTGGCGCGGGGCGACGCGGTCTTTCTCGTGCGTCATCGTGGCGGCCGCGGCCTCGAGGATGCGGCCGCGCTGCTCGATCAGGCCGTGCGCATCGGCGATGAGCCCTGCGCCGACCTGCCGCTGATCCTGGACTCGATCGGCCCGATCGACGACCCCGCTCACATGAGGACACCTTGATGGCGGATGTGCCACCCGACCTGCCCACTCCGTCCGACCGGCCCCTGCGGCTCGCCGCTGGCGGGTTGGCGCTCGCACTCGGCGTCGCCGCCTTCCTGACCCGGAACAGCATCAACCCGAGGCTTCAGGCGGTCGCCGGCATCGTCGCGTTCATCGCGGTCGTCGCGGCGTTCTCCACCAATCTGCGGGCCGTCAGCTGGCGTACCGTCGGCTGGGGCATGGCACTACAGCTCGGCCTGGCGCTGTTCATCCTGAAGTTCGAGATCGGCGGGGTCAGACCGGGCTACGTGTTCTTCAGCAAGGTCGCCGACGGCGTCAAGAAGTTCCTCGAGTTCACCAACGCCGGGTCTAGCTTCGTGTTCGGACCGCTCGCCAACCAGCCGGCGATGGACAAGGTGTTCGGCCAGGGGCAGGGGTTCGTGTTTGCGTTCACGGCGCTGCCCACCATCATCTTCGTGTCGTCATTCTTCACCGTCCTCTATTACTTCGGCATCCTGCAGATGATCGTGCGGGTGTTCGCCCGGGCCATGATGTTCGCGATGCGGACGAGCGGCGCCGAGACCCTGTCGGCCGCCGCCAACGTGTTCATGGGGCAGACCGAGGCGCCGATCATCGTGAAGCCCTATGTGCCGTTGATGACCCGCTCCGAGCTGCTGGCGATGATGGTCGGCGGGATGGCGACCATCTCGGGCGGCGTCATGGCTGTCTACATCACGCTTGGCGCCGATCCGGTGGCGATCCTGACAACGAGCGTGATGGCGGCGCCGTGCGGGCTCTACCTGGCGAAGATTCTCTATCCGGAGACCGAGCAGCCAGTCACCCGGGGCGAGGTCACGGTGGTCGTCGAACGGCAGCACACGAACGTGATCGACGCCGCCGCGGCTGGCGCCTCCGACGGCACTCTGCTGGCGATCAACGTCGCCGCCATGCTGATCGCCTTCCTGGCGTTCATCGCGATGTTCGACTTCCTGCTGGGCGCGATCAACCCGCAGCTCTCCCTTGCGAAAGTGTTCGCGGTGCTGTTCGCCCCGGTCGCAATGCTGATGGGAGTGCCCGCGCAGGACGTGCCCGCGATCGGCGACTTGCTGGGCACCAAGCTGGTGGCCAACGAGTTCGTCGCCTATATCAAGCTGACCCAGGAGTATCGGACGGTCCTCAGTGACCGGTCCTATACGCTCGCCACCTATGCCCTGACCGGCTTCGCGAACTTCGCGTCGATCGGCATCCAGCTCGGCGGGATCGGCGCGATGGCTCCGACGCGGCGCGGTGACCTGGCGCAGCTCGGATCACGGGCACTTCTGGGCGGCTTCATCGCGACGCTGATCAACGCGTCGATTGCGGCAGCGCTGCTGTAGATGGATTACTACGCCAAGGTCCACGAGACCGCCGCCTGGCTGCGGCAGCGTCACGGCACGCCGGACGTCGCGATAGTGCTCGGGTCGGGGCTCGGTGAGTTCACCAAGGCGCTGGCCGACGCCGTGACCTGCGCGTACAGCGAGGTGCCGCATTGGCCGGCTTCGGCGGTGGTGGGACACGCCGGCCAGCTGGTGGTGGGCTCGATCCGCGGCAAGCGGGTGGCGGCGCTGAGCGGACGCGCGCATTTCTACGAAGGGCACGACCTGCGGACCATCACCTTCGGGGTGCGCGCGCTGGCGGCGTTCGGGGTCCGCACCCTCATCCTGACCAACGCGGCCGGTGGCATCAACCTCACCTTCAAGCCGGGCACGCTGATGCTGATCGACGATCACATCAACCTGCTCGGCAGCAACCCGCTGGTCGGCCCCAACGAGGATCGGTTCGGCCCGCGCTTTCCCGACATGACCGAGGTCTATTCCCAGCGGCTCAGGACGATCGCGGTCGAGGCCGCCTCCGCGCTCGGCCAGCCGCTCGCGCGCGGCGTATACGTCGCGCTCCATGGGCCGAGTTACGAAACACCCGCGGAGATCCGGTTTCTCCGGACTATCGGCGCCGACGCGGTGGGCATGTCGACCGTGCCCGAGGCGATCGTCGCCCGGCACATGGGCCTGGAGGTGCTGGGGATTTCGTGCATCACCAATCCAGCGGCCGGCGTCCTGCCGCAGCCGCTGGTGCACGACGAGGTGATGGAGGTCGCCAATCGGGTCCGCGGCGAATTCTCGGCGTTGCTGGAGGGAATCATTGAGCGAGTCTGAGGCGGGCGATCGCTGGCCGGTCGGTGAGCGGCGCGCCGGCGAACGGCGAGCCCAGGCGGAACGCCGCAAAGCCGCCGCGGCCGCCCCGACGGAGGCCGAGCGCCGTCAGGGCACCCGGCGCACATCGGACCGACGCGACGAACGGGCCTGGCAGCCGGTCTTGATCGAGACCGACGTGCTCGACGGCTTCTCGCCCGAGGATGGCATTCTCGCCGCCGCCCGCGCGGCCCGCGAGTTCGCCCAGGCTCACTATTCGAAGTTCAAGGTCGGCGCCGCCCTCGAAACGGTCGAGGGGGTCATCGTCTCCGGCTGCAACATCGAGAATGCGACCTACGGGCTGACGCTGTGCGCCGAGCGGGTCGCGCTGGTGAAGGCGCTGTCGGAAGGGCACACGGTCTTCACCCGCATTGCCGTGGTCGCCGACACCAAGGCCCCGACCCCGCCGTGCGGCCCGTGCCGGCAGCTGTTGTGGGAATACTGCGGCGACGTCGAGATCCTGCTGGGAAACCTGAAGTCCCTGACCGGCCGCTACCGGCTCTCGTCGCTCCTGCCGCTGCCGTTCGATCGGCGGCTGCTGTAATTCCCCTTTACAATATCGGGATGCTTCCGACAATCGATTGGCAGGAAGGCGCGATCGTCATGGTCGATCAGCGCAAGCTGCCCGGCCAGGAGCTCTATCTCCGGTGCCGGACGGCGCAGGAGGTGGCGCGGGCGATTCGGACCATGGTGATCCGGGGCGCGCCCGCGATTGGCGTCGCCGCGGCGATGGGCATCGCGCTCGGCATGCGGAACAGCAGCGCCAAAGGAACGCGCCAGTTCGCGGTCGACTTCCAGAAGATCTGCGACATGATGGCGTCCACGCGGCCGACCGCCGTCAACCTGTTCTGGGCCATCGACCGCATGAAGGCGGTCTTCGCCGAAGCGGCGCAGGCCGGCCAGTCGCCCGAAGAGATCGCCGCGCGTCTGGAACGTGAAGCGCGCGCCATCCATGATGAAGACGTCGCCTCCTGCCGGGCGATGGGCGCGTTCGGCGCGGCGGTGGTGCCCGACGGCGCCCGCGTGCTGACCCACTGCAATGCCGGGGCGCTGGCTACCGCCGGCTACGGCTCCGCGCTCGGCGTGATTCGGGCCGCGGTCGAGCAGGGCAAGAAGATCGCCGTGATTGCCGACGAGACCCGTCCCTTCCTGCAGGGGGCGCGGCTGACCGCGTGGGAGCTGGTCCGGGACGGCATCGACACCACCGTCATCACCGAAAGCATGGCCGGTCCGCTGATGCGCGCCGGCGACATCGACATCGTGGTGGTCGGCGCCGACCGCATCGCCGCCAACGGCGACACCGCCAACAAGATCGGGACCTATACCGTCGCGGTGCTGGCGCACGAGCACAAGGTGCCGTTCTACGTCGCCGCACCGCTGTCCACGCTCGATCTCGCCACCCCTGACGGCGATACCATCCCGATCGAGGAGCGCGATCAGCGCGAGGTCAGCCATCTGGGGTCGGCGCGGCTGACGCCGGTGGGGGCCCACATCCGCAACCCGGCGTTCGACATCACGCCGCACCGCTACATCACCGGCTTCATCACCGAGCGCGGCATCTTCAAGCCGCCGTTCGCCGAGTCGCTGAAGCGCGCCTTCGAGGTGGTTGCGGTCACGCCGTGATCGGGCCGATCCTCGCGATCGAGACGTCGTGCGATGAGACCGCCGCCGCCGTCATCGGCCGCACCACCGATCCAGGCCGTCCCTGGACCATCCTCTCGAGCATCGTCGCGTCGCAGACCGACATCCACCGCGAGTGGGGCGGCGTGGTGCCGGAGCTGGCGTCCCGGCAGCACGTCCGCGATATCTGCGGTGTGGTCGAAGCGGCCCTCGATCAGGCGCGCGTCACGAGCGCGGATCTCTCGGCGGTCGCGGTGACTCAAGGGCCGGGGCTGGTCGGATCGCTGCTGGTCGGGGTCGCGTTCGCGAAGGCGTTCGCCTGGGCGCGCGGGCTGCCGGTCGTTCCCGTGCACCACCTTGCCGGCCACATCGAATCGCTGGTGCTCGCACACGGCGAGCTGCCGCTGCCGGCGGCGGTCCTGGTGGTGTCGGGCGGTCACACCAGCCTCTATTTCATTCCGGACGCCGGCCGTTACCAGCTGGTCGGCCGGACGCGCGACGACGCGGCGGGGGAGGCGTACGACAAGGTCGCCAAGCTGTTGGGCCTGGGATATCCGGGTGGGCCGGCGATCGACGCCCTTGCCCCTGCGGGCAACGACCGCGCGTATGACTTTCCAACCGCCCGGCTTACCCACGCCGACCGAAATGCCCCGCAGGCGACGGCACCGTCCGGGCTGCTGCCGGCCGATGTGGCGCGCCGCGTCGACTTCAGCTTCAGCGGTCTGAAGACCGCGGTCTTGCGGCTGGTGCGGGAGCTGACCGGTGCTCCGCCGTCTGGAAAGGCGGTCGACGCCGGCGCGCTCGGCGCCAGCCTCGCGCCGCAGCAGGTCGCCGACATCGCCGCGAGCTTCCAGCGGGTCGTGGTGTCGGTCCTGCTGGATCGCACGTTCGAGGCGGCGCGCTGGCTGGGCGCCCGCAGCGTCGGGATCGCCGGCGGGGTGTCGGCGAACCGCCGCCTGCGTGCGGACGCCGAGGCGCGGGCGGCGCGGGACGGCATCCCGGTGTTCGTGCCGCCGCTGTCGCTGTCGACCGACAACGCCGCGATGATTGGGGCTGCCGCCATGAGGGTGATGGAGAGGGGAGCAGCGCCAACCGGGTATGAGTTCAATGCGGATCCGGCGTTGGGGTTGTGACAGCAGTCAAATCCCAAGCTCCAAATCCCAAGCTCCAACGCACTCCCAACTGCCAAATCCCAAGTCAACGATCAAGAAGCCGCAGATTGCACGTGGTTGGGAGTGGGCCTTGGGAGTTGGGCGGTTGGGAGTGCGTTGGGATTTGGAGCTTGGGATTTGGGATTTGACACATGATCACTCACACCGACTATCTCTTGTTCAACACGAAGGCGCGGCAGGAGTTCGTTCGGATCACGGACGAGGTCGCCGCGGCGGTGAAGAAGAGCGCTGTCAAAGAGGGGATGGTGCTGGTGTCGGCGATGCACATCACCTCCGGGGTCTACGTGAACGACTGGGAAGATGGCTTGATCGAGGACTTTCAGGTGTGGCTCGAGAAGCTCGCGCCGGCGGGGCTGCCGTACCGGCATCACCGGACCGGCGAAGACAACGCCGACGCCCATCTGAAGCGGACGATCATGGGGCACCAGGTGATGGTCCCGATCACCGATGGCAAGCTGGACCTCGGCCCGTGGGAGCAGATTTTCTACGCGGAGTTCGACGGCCAGCGGAAGAAGCGGGTGATCATCAAAGTGATGGGGGAGTAGGAGCCACGGTGCACGGTGCACGCCGCACGTGACCGGCCGCTCGTATCCCACGCGGCCCATCGTGGGGGTAGGCGCCGTGGTATATCTCAGCGCCGCGGATGCTGCCGCTCTCGGATTGCCCGCGGCGGGCGTGGTGTTGATCAAGCGGCGGTACGAGCCGCTGGCGGGGGAGTGGAGCCTGCCGGGGGGCGCGGTGGAGGTCGGCGAGACGCTCCATGTCGCGGTGGCGCGGGAAGTGGCGGAGGAGACCGGGCTGACGGTCGAGGCCGGCGAGGTGATCGAGGTGTTCGATCGCATCATGCTCGACGATCGGCAGCGCGTGCAGTATCACTTCGTGCTGATCGATTATCTGTGCCGGCCGATCGGCGGGCGGCTGGTGGCGGGCTCGGATGCCACCGACATCACGATCGCGGATCCGGCGGCGCTCGCGCCGTGGGGATTGACGGCGAAGGCTGCGAGCGTGATCGCGCGGGGCGTGGCGCTCGCGCGCGGCACCAGCGCCGAACCCTGACGGTTCGAACAGTGATTTCGTAGATGGAGTGCCATGCTGTCGCGAGAGGACGCCTGGGCGCTGGTGACCGAGTACACGCAGAGCGAGAGCCTGCGGAAGCACATGCTGGCGGTCGAGGCCGCGGTGCGGGGCTACGCCCGGTTGTGGGGGCAGAACGAACAGGACTGGGGAGTCGTGGCGCTCCTGCACGACTTCGACTACGAGCGCTGGCCGGATCCGACGAATCACCCCTTTCGCGGCGTCGAGATTCTGACCGGGAAGGGCTATCCGGAGTGGGTCACCCGCGCGATTCTCTCGCACGCGGACTATTCCGGGGTGGCGCGTGAATCGCGGCTCGAAAAGGCGCTCTACGCCTGCGACGAGATGTCGGGGTTCGTGACCGCGGCGGCGCTGGTCCGGCCGTCGAAGAGCGTGCTCGATCTGGAAGCCGGATCGGTGCTGAAGCGGATGAAGGACAAGGCGTTTGCACGCGCGGTGAGCCGCGAGGACCTCAAGCGCGGCGCCGAGGAGCTCGAGCTGCCGCTGGAAGAGCACGTCGGAAACGTCATCGATTTCCTCCGGGTCGAGGCCGAAGCGCTCGGCCTCAAGGGAAACCTCTGAACGCGACATCGCGTATAAGTAAGGACTTGGAAACAGCCACCCCCCCGACACCGGCAGCGTTCCCTGCCGGAGATCCCGCTGCGCCTGTCGTCCAACTGGACGGGGTGACCGTCATCTACGGGAAGAATCAGGCGCTCAAGAACGTGACGGCGCGGTTCGCGCGCGGCGCGGTCGGCCTGCTCGGACCGAACGGCGCCGGCAAGAGCACGATGCTGAAGGCGCTGCTCGGGTTCGTGGTGCCGGACCAGGGCAAGATGTCGGTGCTCGGACTGAACGTGGCGACCAGCCCGCTCGAAATCCGCGCCCGCATCGGCTACATGCCGGAAAGCGACGCGCACATTCCGGGCATGAACGCGGTGTCGTTCGTGGCGTATTGCGGCGAGCTGGCCGGACTGCCGCCGGTCGACGCGATGCAGCGGGCGCACGAGGTCCTGTATTACGTCGGGCTCGGCGAGGCACGCTACCGGAACATCGAGACCTACTCGACCGGGATGAAGCAGCGGATCAAGCTGGCCCAGGCGCTCGTCCACGATCCCGATCTCCTGTTCCTCGACGAGCCGACCAACGGCATGGACCCGAAAGGGCGCGACGAGATGCTCGAACTGGTGCACGACCTCGGGCACAACAAGAACGTCAGCCTGATCCTCTCGTCGCATCTGTTGCCCGACGTCGAATACACCTGCGATCACGTGATCGTCATGGACAAGGGGCAGGTGGCGGCCCAGGGGCCGATCGAGGAGCTGAAAGGCCCGGCCGGCCGCGTCTTCGAGCTCCGCATCAAGGGCAACCTGCCGGCCTTCATCGAGGTGCTGCGCGAGTCCGGCATGGAGTGCCACTCCACCGACGAGGACGTGATGCGGGTGTTCGTGCCGCGCGGGAGCGACCCGTCGATCAGCGATCAGCGGGCGATCTTTGCGCTGGCGGCGCGGCACGGCGCCCAGGTCCGGCATCTGCGCCCCAGCATTCCCACCCTCGAAGATGTCTTTGCCAAGGCGCTCGGCGAGCAATGATCGCCTCCCGCCCGGTGTGACGCATGCCGATTCATGATCAGAGCTATCGCCGATACGGCGGGCGGCGCAGCGCCCTCGGCCGCAGCTGGCTGGTAATCGCCGTGGCCGGCATCAAGACGATGATCCGCAAGCGGGTGTTCCTGGGCCTGCTGCTGATGTCGTGGATGCAGTTCCTCGGCCGCGCCATCGCGCTGTGGTTCGCCGAGAACGTGCCGCAGACGGCGCAGCTCCTGGCGCCGAGCGCCGAGACCTTCCGCGATTTCCTCGACAAGCAGGGCTTTTTCGTCTTCGTGGTCACCATCTATGTCGGCGCCGGGCTGATCGCCAACGATCGGCGCGCCAACGCCCTGCAGATCTACCTCTCGAAGCCGCTGCTCCGCACCGAGTACATCGCCGGGAAGGCGGCGGTGCTGTTCGCGTTCCTGTCGCTGGTCACCTGGGTGCCGGCGCTCCTCCTGCTGTTGATCCAGGTCATGTTCGCCGGCAACTTCGCGTTCCTGAAGGCCAACCTGTTCCTGTTTCCCGCCGATCACGGTCGCCTCGCTGCTGCAGGTCCTGCTCGCGACCTTCACCATGCTGGCGCTGTCGTCGCTCTCGAAAAGCAGCCGCTACGTCGCGATTCTCTATTCCGGCATCCTGTTCTTCTCGGCGGCGCTCTACGGCGCGATGTTCGCGATCACCGGCGGCAGCACGAGCTTCGCCTGGCTGTCGCTGAGTGCCAATGTGTCGCAGGTGGTCGACGTGATCTTCCGGCTGCCGCCGCGCGCCACCACGCCGTGGCAGGTCTCGTTGATCGTCATTCTCGGTCTGATCGTGCTCTCGATCTCGGTGCTCGAGCGGCGGGTGCGCGGGGTGGAGGTGGTCACGTGAGCGCGATTGTCGCGGCTGACCACGTCTCCAAGTGGTACGGGCAGGTCATCGGCCTGAACGACGTCAGCGTCGAGGTCCCTCCCGGGATCACCGGTCTGCTCGGGCCCAACGGCGCCGGCAAGTCGACGTTCATGAAGCTGATCACCGGTCAGCTCAGGCCGAGCAAGGGCATGGTCAAGGTGCTGGGAGAGCCGATCTGGGGCAATCCGCACCTCTACTTCGAAATCGGCTTTTGTCCCGAGCAGGACGCCTTCTACGAGCGGATGACCGGGCTCGAGTGGGTGACGGCGCTGGTGCGGCTCAACGGGTTGTCCGAGAAGGACGCCGATGCCGCGGCGCGGCGGGCGCTCACCACCGTCGATTTGATGGATGCCGCCGACAAGAAGATCGGCGCGTACAGCAAGGGCATGCGGCAGCGGGTCAAGCTGGCGCAGGCGATCGTGCACGATCCCGCGCTGCTGATCCTCGACGAGCCGCTGGCGGGGATGGATCCGCTGGCGCGCCGCCGCACCATCCGGATGATTCGCGACTGGGCCCGCGCCGGCAAGAGCGTCATCGTCTCCAGCCACATCCTGCACGAGATCGAGACGATGACCGGCAACATCCTGTTGATCAACAACGGCCGGATTCTCGCCGAGGGGGATATTCACCAGATCCGCGAACTGATCGACGAGCACCCGCACACCGTGTCGGTGCGCGCGGAGGACCCCCGGGCGCTCGCCCGCGAGTTCCTGGCGTTTGCGGACGTTCGCAGCCTGAAGTTCGAGGACGGGACGGTGATCGTGGAGACCGGCAAGCCGGACACGTTCTACGCCCGCCTGACCGAGATGGCGGCGAGCGGTGAGTTCGGCGTGATCGACGAGATTACGTCGCCCGACGACAACCTGGCGGCCGTCTTCCAGTACCTGGTGAAGTAGCGAGGCGCCTTCGACAATGCCTGCCATGGATGCCGTCACTCCCGTCCCGCCCGCCGGTTCCGCCGCTCCAGCGCCTCTGACCTCCAGACCCCTGCCGGCCGCGCCCGGATTCGTCAAGTCCGCCTTTCGCATCTTCGACCTCTCGTTGAGCGAGATGCTGTGGTCCCGGCGGACCATTTTCATGGGGCTGCTGGTCGGCGCGCCGGTGCTGTTCGCGCTGCTGGTGCGAGGCCTGGTCTTCCTCGGGGCCCCGATCTTCGAGGGCTCCCAGGTGCGGGACGGCGTGCGCACCCGGATTCTCGTGCCCGGCCCGGTCGTCTTCGGCCACGTGATCTGGCTGCTCTACCTGCGGGTGATCGTGCCGATTCTGGGGGTGTTCTACGGCACCTCGCTGATGGCCGACGAGGTCGAGGACAAGACCATCACCTACCTGTTCTCCCGGCCGATCCGGCGCGGCGCGGTGCTGCTTGGGAAGTACCTGGCCTACGTGGTGTGCACGGTCTTCGTCGTGCTGCCGTCGGTCATGATCGTCTACCTGCTGATCGTGCCGATCAACGGATCGCTCGGCGGGTCGTTCATCGATTTGCTCAAGGATCTGGCGCTGCTGTCGCTGGGGTTGGCCGTGTATGGGGCCGTCTTCGCGTTCATCGGGGCGAAGCTGAAGCGGCCGCTCCTGGTGGGACTCATGTTCATCTTCGGCTGGGAACAGGCGGCGATGGCCTTCCCCGGCTACATGAAGAAGTTCACCGTCGCCTACTACCTCCAGGGCCTGGTCCCCCACGCCATGCCGAACGACGGCGTGATCAGCGCGCTGCAGGGCCTGTTCCGGGAGACGCCCGGGCTCGGGGGCAGCCTGTTCTGGCTCGGGCTGATCTGGATTACGTTTCTGGCGCTGGGCGCCTATGTGGTCGAGCGCCGGGAATACGTGCTGGAGCAATAGGTTGTGGCTGGGCTTGCCCGCCGTAGCTCTGGAATCGTTAGGGATCCGAGCGGATGTGGGCTTGTTCGCCGTAGCTCGGGGGCGTCAGGAAGCCGAGCGAAGGTGGGAACTTTTTACCGCCTCAATCTGTATAATCTCTTCTAAGAGGGCCCAACGCCCCCCTTCTTCTGAGGGTAACTGCCGATGACCAGGAACACCCGATACTTCATGGCCGGTTCCGCCGCGGTGCTGACCGCCGGGCTGTGCACAGGGCTCGTCGCCTACTACGGTGGTGGATTCCAGGCGCTGTCCGCCTCCACCGGCCCCCTTGAACTGCGGTACGTTCCGTCGGACGCCGCCGTCATCGCCTACGCCGATGTCGGCGCCATCATGAGTTCCGAGCTCCGCCTCCGGATCAAGGAGGCCATGCCCATGCACCAGAAGGGGCAGGAGGAGTTCCAGCGTGAGACCGGCATCGACATCGAGCGCGACATCGAATACGTCGTCGCGGCGGTCACGCCGGGCACCCACAGCGCGCTCCTCGTGGCGCGCGGCAACTTCAACCCGAGCCTGCTCGAGAGCCTGGCCCTCCAGCACGGCGGCGTAGTCGAGACCTACCGTGAAAAGCGGCTGGTTTCCAGGGCCGCCGACAATCACACCCCGAACGGCGGGACCCTCGCGTTCCTCGAGCCCGGCCTGGTCGCCATCGGCGACACCGCCACCATCAAGCGCGCCATCGACGCCCAGATGAGCGCCGCCAGCGTCACCAGCAACGACGAAATCATGACCCTGGTCAGCGACATCGCGCCCGGCAACAACGCCTGGGCGGTTGGCCGCTTCGACGTCCTCGCCGCGCACGCCAAGCTTCCCGACCAGATTGCCAAACAGATTCCCCCGGTGAAGTGGTTCGCCGCGGCCGGCCACATCAACGGCGGCATCTCCGGGATGGTCCGGGTCGAAGCCAACGACGACCAGGCGGCTGAGCTCCTCCGCCGCCAGGTGAACGGTGCGCTGGCCTTCGGAGAAATGATGGGGCGCTCGGATGCGAGGATCTCGGCCGCGCTCAAGAGCATCCAGACCAGCGGCAATGGCAAGTCTGTTCAGCTCTCCTTTACGGTCCCGGCCGAACTGCTCCAGATGGTGATGCCGAAAGGTCCGGCTGTAGCAATCGAAGCGCACTGAGCACGAAATACACGCGGGCGCCAGGGCCCGCGAGCTCGAAACCGACCTCGAGGGCCGGCAGCGCAGGCTGCCGGCCCTTTCAATTTTCCTCGCCCGCGGATACCCTCTCCTCGCGATTCACCGTGGCAGACCTCGTGTTTTTCTATGGGACGTTGATGGCCGGCTTCGATCGCCGCCAGCAGGCAGGCATCGACGACAAGCTCGCCTACATCGGTCGCGGCTCGATCCGGGCCGCGCTGTTCGATCTGGGGCTGTATCCGGCCGCGGTTCCAGCGCCGGATCGAGAGGTCTGGGGCGAGGTTTACGAGGTCACGGACGCGGAAGCGGTGCTGCCGGCTCTGGACGGGATCGAAGGCTACACGCCCCAGCAACCGGACAGCAGCCTGTATCTCCGGAGCCGCGCCGACGTGACGCTGGCCGACGGGCGCCTGGCGCAGGCCTGGGTCTACTTCTACAACGCTCCCCTGGGCCGGGCCCAGCGCATCGCCTCCGGCGACTACCTCGAACACATCAAGGCCCGCTGATAGGCGGGCTCGCCCTTTGCTTCTCCTGATGGTGTGTTCTTCGGATTTGGAAACCGCAGGGCTGACCGGCCTCCGCCGCACGTGATCGCCGGCGGCGCCGATTCTGTACTGCAGAGCCCCCCGATTTCCCCTGATAATAAGCCCCAAGTGGCAGGGAACAAGCGTGACGACGAGCGGATCCCCCTCGTAGGTCAGGTCGAAGGCGAAGTCATGGTGTTTCAGCCCATGACGATCATCGACCTCAGCGTCAGCGGCGCTCAGATCCAGACCGCGTTCGCGCTCCAGCTCGACTCCATCCACGATTTCAGGCTCACGCTTGGCAGCCGTTCCGTGATCGTGAAGGGCCGGATCGCGCACTGCCAGATCGGTGAGCTCACCGACGTGACGGCGCTGTACCGCACCGGTGTCGAGTTCGTGGATGTCTCCGATCACGCCCGCGATGCGATCGGGGACTTCGTCACCGCGACCAAATACTCCCGTCCCTCGCCGCCGGTCGTCGACGGCATCCTCGCCGACGACGGCGACTCTGACTAATCGAGCGTTCGCCCGCGCATTGCGCCGGCCTTTCCCCCTCCCAAAAAAATTGGGCCGGCTCTCACTGTGAGAGCCGGCCCTCCGAAGCCGCGAGCGTGCGGCGAATCTAGAACGACAAGCGCGCGCCGAGGAAGAAGCGCTGCGGATCGAGGAAGCGGGTCGGCTCCTTGAAATCGGTGCCGCCGCTGCCAGCCACCAGATCCTGGATGCGGATCGCGTTCTGGTTGTTCGTCACGTTGAAGATGTCGACAAAGAACTCGGTGCCGAGCCCGCCGAAGGACTTCTTGTACTCGGCGCGCAGATCGAGCTGGCCCCACGACGGGTTCGGCAGGGTACCGACCACGCCGTCCTGGATCCAGGTGTCTTCGGCGCCGTTGACCACAAATTTCACGTCCGACGGGAGCGGCAGGTTGCGGCCGAAGTCAGAGTAGGTCTGGCTCGAGAACGCACCCGAGTTCCACCGGTAGCTGGCGCCGAGGAGCACGCCGATGGCGGTGTGGTACGACCCCGCCGCCTTGAAGACGCTGGTGATGCTGCCCGGCTGCCGCGCGTAGGCATTCGGCGATCGCGGATCGAGCCACAGGTAGTCACCCTGGAAGTCGGCCTGCGAGTCCGAGTTGGTGTTGCCGCGTGCCCGGTTGTAGGTGTAAGACACCAGCGCCTGCCAGTTGTTGCTGTAGCGCTTGCGGAAGATCAGATCGACGCCGTTGTAGTCGCGCTTGCCGCCGGCCAGCGTGCCGATGACGAAGTTCGACCCGGGGTTCTCGGCGTAGCCGAAGTAGTCCAGGCCGAGCCACAGCGTTCCGGCTGCGTTGATGTCGCCGGGAAAGTGCGGCGTCCCGTCGGTGGCCAGCGCGTAGAGCGACAGGTCATAGTCCTCGAGAACGTCGCGCGTCCGCCGGTTGGTGTACGCGGTCTCGAACATCATGTTGCGCCCGAGGTCCACCTGGTACTGGATCGTGGTGTCGTCCGTGTACGGCGTCTGGGTGGTCGGCGAGAAGAACGCGTCCTGCTGGATCGCGCCGCCGCGGGTGCGGTAGTTGACCCACTGATTGTTGATGAACAGCTGCTCCTCGATGACCTGGCCGGTCAGCGTGCCGGCGAACTGGGTCATGTTGTTCCGGATGGGATCGTAGTAGCGGCCCCAGAACGCGCCCAGCTTCTGCCGGCCGTCGCCCTTCAGGTCGTAAGTCAGGCTGAGGCGCGGCGCGATTTCCCAGTCGAACGTGAAGATGTTGTCGCCGGTCGTCGCGAAGTGCTTCCACTGCTCGGCCCTGATGCCGACGTTCGCCGTGAAGCGGTTGAACGAGAACTGATCCTGGACGAACAGGCTCGCGCCGTCAGAGTGAAGGTCCTGCGGACCCTCCTGCGTCTCGAAGTTCCGCGCGTAAAGGATGGTGCCACTGCCATCCGGGTTCGGGGTTGTGAACGTCAGCCGGGACGCGAGCTCAGCCGAGGTGATGGTGCCGTTCCCGTCCACGTCGTACTGCGAGTAGAAGGCGGCGCGGTTGGGCAACCCGTTGATGGTGGAGATCAGACCACCGAAATCGCTGACTGAGTTCGGATTGAAGCGACGGGTGGTGAGGCCGGGACCCGCGAGCTGCGTCCCGGTAAGGCCGGCGAGACCCGGTGCGAACGTCCATGTCAGCGCGTCGTCGATGTAGGTCGTGTTGCGGAAGTTGTTGTTCCGCGACCATTCGAAGCCTGCCTTGGCGGTGTGCCGGGCGAAATTGTAGGTCGCCGTCGCACGGAAGCCCTTGGTGTCGCGCTTGTCGACTGCCGACTGCCCCCAGCCGCCGCGCTGCTCGTCGGTCAGCGTCACGCGTATCGGTGCCGCGATAGATGACGGTGTTCGACTGGGCCTGGATCGCCGAGAAGTCGGACACCTCACCATTGTGGATGTTGACCGCGGCATCCACCAGCAACCCCCCCATCAATCGCGAGTAGTTGCCGGCGTAGTTGTTCCCGCCCTGCACGCGCGAGCGATCGCGGGCGTTGGTGAGCGTGCGATCGCGGCGGCCGCTGATGTCGGTCGGGTCGTTGAGGAACGTGAAGCTCACGCTGTCGGCCGCGGTCGGCGTCCACGTCGCCTTGGCGTAGCCCTGATCCTGGTCGTTGTTCACCGTGCGCAGCAGAATGCTGCGTGTCCAGAAGCGGTCACGTCGTCCTCACGCTCGACCCGGCGATAGCTGCCGAAGAACCAGGCCTTGTTCTGGACGATCGGCCCGCCGATGGTGCCGGCCGCGTCGAACGTGCCGAACTTCTCGTCAGCAGAGTTCTTGTTCTTGCGCGAACAGGCTGTCGTTCTGGAAGAAGTAGTTCACGGACCCGGCGTAGCGATTGGTGCCGGTCTTCGTGATGACGCTCGACAACAGGCCGGGCGTCCCGACGAACTCCGCGGGGATGCCGCCGGTGAGGACCCGCTGCTCCTGGATGATCTCGGTGTTGAGGTTCGCTCCGAACGTGCCGGTCACCGGGTCGGTCACGTTGACGCCGTTGAAGTAGTAGAAGTTGTCGCTCGACACGCCGAGCGCGCCGGCGATGTCGCTGTAGTTCATGCCCGACTTCGACGCCGGGTTCCCGGCACGTCTGCGGATCGTCCGGCAGGACACCGGGGACCAGCTGCAGGTAGCTCTGGTAGCTCCGGCCGGTCGGCAGCGATTCGGTCAATTGCAGCGTGATGTCCTGTCCGGTTTGAGCGGTCGTGACGTCGACGGTCGGCGAGTCGGCCGTGACCTGGACCTGCTCGGTGACGCCACCGACCTTCAGTGCGATCTGCACCGTGGCGGTCTGGCCCGAGCGAACGAGCACGTTCTCGTTCCGGGCCGGTGCGAAGCCGCTGAGCTGGGCGCTCACGATGTACTGCGCAGAAGGCGCCAGTCCCACGAGGACGGCACGTCCCTGGTCGTCGGTCACGCCTTCGCGCTTGGTCACCGCGTCCGGCGCCGTTGCGACGACGGTCACCCCGGGCAGGGCCAGCCCGGAGGGATCCTGGACGACGATGTCTATGGTTCCGGTCGCCGTCACCTGAGCGGTGACGGGGAGCGCGGACGAGAGGATCGCGGCGAGCGCAATCGCAGCGGTCCACGCCACATGTGTCAATCTTTTCAACGTGCTTCTCCTTAGTTCGAGTGTGCGATATCGGACGATCCCAAACCGCACGGGTGCGACGAGCGGGATCCCGAGATGGGACGAGCTAGGCTTCCGCAGGGTCCGCCACCTGTCTACATCAAGCGGCGTACCCAAGGCGCTGACAGCTATTCGTCACGGTTTTCAGCCGTTCATCAACTTCAAAGTGCGCTTCGGCACCAGCTATCCGGATTTCGAGTTCAACGAACCGGATTCGACTGGCAGGGGTGAGTGACCACTGGTGGGACGAGCATGAGCCAACGGCCCAGCTCGAAGAGGGGCCCGCCGACATTCGAGTTCGCCGGCTCAGCGCGCGGCCGGTCTGACGTACCAGACCATCCGCTCGCCATCGCCCGCCCGGCTGGAAAAAATCACGTTTACATAGCCTTGCGAGTGGAGCGGGATCTCGGGCACCTCGAGCACCGCATCATTCGTGAGCAGCACGCCACCCGGCCGCAGCATCGCCGCGATCGACCCGAGGGCCAGCGTCTGCTCGAACGTGTCGTAGTACAGGAGGACGTTCGTCGCCAGGACCAGATCGAAGCGCTCACCATCGCCGAGCTCGAGCCGGTCGGAGACGATGCTCGCGTTCAGCGGCCGAACCCGGCGGATCATGTCGGCCGAGACCGCGACGCCTCGAGCGCGGACCACCGCGGGTGCGGCCTTGCCGGCCGCCGCGAACGGAGCTCCGATGCGATCGCCCGCTTGCTTCCAGTAGGCGGCGGCGTCATCGGTCCAGCCCGCATCGGCCGGCCACGGCAGCACGAACCGGTACGCACCCCGCGACGCCGCGGCGCGCAGGTGCGCGTTCACCCGCGGGCTGATGTCGAGGGTCGTGACGCGAAGCGATGACCGCGGCGCGAGCTCGCACCGGAACAGGCTGTCCATCACCGTGAAGGGTTGGAGGCTCTGCGGCGGGTAGAAGTCGAAGCCTTCCTGCTTGTCGGCGAAGTCCAGCCCCGGTCCGACAATTGCCACCCGGCTCACCGAGCGTGCAGGCAGCACGCCGCGTTCGCGAAGCCCGCAGAGTGCGCGGTCGACGGCGAACTGCGTCAGCACCGACGAATCACCAGCGAGCCCGCGATCGCGAAAGATGCGGGAACGCTCGGCGAAGCCGGCGGTGGCGTCCGGGGCGCCGCGCAGCGCTTCGAGGGCCGCCGCCAGCCTGGCGGCCTCTTCCCCCACGCGAGCCACGTTGGCAAAGAGATAGTCAACGGCGGAGCGGCGTCCGGTGGCGGTGAAGAGATCGTGACCGTGTACGGCGAGCACGCGCCGGACTTCCTGCATTCGTTCGTCCGCCCGCGGACGAGCGGCCGCCGCGACCAGATCCGCGGCCCGCTGCTGATACCCACGCAGCAGCGTCTGTTCGACCGACTGGTCGCCGGACTTCCAGCGCTGATCGAGCTCGCGCAGCCGCGCCGAGGTGATGCGCGGCTCGGCCGTGAAGCTGGTCCCGAACAGCAGCACGTTCACCACCGAATCGACGTCACCCTGCGCGACCCGCGCCGCCAGCTCCTGCCGGCGGCTTGCGAGCCATGCCGGCCACTTCGCCGGCCGATCGGCTCGGGGAATGTCACGGAGCGACTGCGGCAGGGCGGCTTCGAAGCGATCGATCGTCCCGCTGGCTTCGCTCCACGCGATCGGCCGGACCGGCTGGACAGCGGCTGGCAAGGGCTGCCGCTGCGGGTCGGAGGCGCCGAGCCCGCCGGCGGTAATCACGATCGTCAGGAGCAGGGCGGCCGACGGTCGGAGATCGCGCATAAAAAAAGGGGGCCCGGGTGGGCCCCCTGAATATACCGAGAACCGGAATCTAGAACTCGAACTTTGCCGCCAGCTGGACGCGACGGTTGCCCTGGCGCGTCCCGGTGATCGACGTGAAACCGGAGACATCGGCGGTGTTCGTGTTCGGAAACAGGTTGGCGTGATTGAACAGGTTGAACGCCTCGGCGCGCAGCTGCACGGCGCGGGTGCCGAAGCGGATGCGCTTGATCAAGCCGAAGTCCACGTTCCAGTAACCGGGTCCACGCACCGCGGAACGCTCGGTCATGTCGGACGGATACGGACCGTAGTCGCTGTTCCCGGTGATAGCGCTGACGTAGCCGCCAGCGTGGGCCACGAGCGGCGTGAGGTCGAGGAGCGTGAACTCGTTCGCATTCTCCGTCGCTGTCGAGCCGTTGGCCTTGAGGTCGATCCCATCCGGATTCTGCGCGCGCATGCAGAGGACCAGGCCGTTGGTGCAGTCCCACAGCGTGAAGGGGTAGCCGGTGCGGGCAGTGAAGATCCAGTTCAACTGCCAGTCGGAGATCAGCGCCTTGGCGAGGCCCGTGGCGTTGCGGCCCACCGGCAGCACCCATACGCCGGAGAGCGCCAGCCGATGACGGACGTCGAACTGCGCGTAGCCCCAATCGAGCATCGGATCGAACGCATCCAGGTAGCCCAGATTGAAGTTGTTCTGGCCGTCGTCACTGAACGTCGTGCTCAGGTTGTCGTGGGTGGTGCTCAGCGTGTACTTCGCGGACACCTGCAGCCCGGAGTCGGCCAGCTGGCGGAGGTCGAGGCCAAAGGTCACGCCGTGATACTGCGACTGGCCGCGGTTGCCGCGAGTGTTGAACGCGGTGAAGCGCGGATTCGGCCGCGCCGTGGCGCTTCCCGTGCCGGTGTAGACCAGCGCTGCTCCCGGCTTGTTCGGATCGGCCAGATCGTAGAGCTTCCGGCCGCTCGAACCGGTGTAGTCGATGCTGCCGGTCAGGGCATTGCCGATCTGCTTCTGCAGCGACAGCCCGTAGAAGTGCGCATAGGCCGTCTCGATGTTCTGGTCGACGTGACGCAGGCTGCCACCCGGGATCGTCTTGGTGACGCCGGCAACGCCGCCGAACGGGCCGGCATTGTCCACGAACACCGGCATCGAAGCGACGTCGAGGGGGGCGTCGATCGAGGCGACCAGGTACTTGGGCGGGTTGAACAGCACGTTGTAGGTGACGTTGCCGAAGTTGCGCTCGTAGCTCATGCCGTACCCGCCGCGGACGCTGGTGCGGCCGTCTCCGGTCACGTCCCAGGCGAACCCGAGGCGGGGCGCCCAGTTGTTCCAGTCCGACTTCCACAGTCCGCCGGTCGGGCTCTGGTCGGTCGGCAGCGGGGCGCCGGTCGCGATCCCTCGAACGATCTCAGCCGGCGTGCTCGAGTTGACCGAGACGTTCGCGTCACCGTAGTAGAAGTTCGAGTCGAACTTCGGGTCGCTCTTGGTCTGCGGCCCGTAGTACTCGTAGCGGACGCCGAGATTCACCGTGAGGCGATTGCCGAGGCTCCAGTTGTCGTTCGCGTAGAGCGCGAACTCGTTGTAGGTGTTGAAGCTGGTGAAGCTGGGCAGGCTCACCGGGGTCACATACGACCCACCGGGGAACCCTTCAGGATTGATCGCGGTCTGGAAACGGGCCAGCCGGCCGAGCACCATGTTACCCAGCGCCGGGACCGCGGCGGAGGTCAGGTTGAGCGCTTCGACCGCGTTGGCGTAAGCGCCGAAGGTCCGGTCGTCGGCGATGTGCACATACGAACCGCCGAAGCGCAGATCGTGCTTGCCGCGAATCCAGGTCTGATCCTGATAGAACTGCAGCAGCTTCTGCGGACCACCAAAGGGGATGGCGTTTCCGGGATTGAAGGGCAGATAGCCGGGGAACGCAATGTTGTACCCATCCAGAGCCACCGGAGTCGTCGGATTCATGTAGAGCGTCGGCTGGAACTCGCCGTTGAGCGGCTGATCGCCGAGCAGCCGGTTCCAGGTGAACTTGGTCTGGGTGGTGAAGGTCGAGCCGTAAACGCGAGTCAGCGACGCCAGGATGTTGTGATTCTTGTTGAAGTACCCGGTATCGAAGCCGTCGAAGGGGCTGAACGAATTGGTCCCCGCTTCCGCGACTTGATCCTGCATCGCGTAACGAACGTACATCTGGGTGCTGTTGTTGATGGTGAAGTCCACCTTCGACACCCACTGGTAGTCGTTCTGCGGGTCGCCGCCGCCGGCGTCGATCGGCAGGGACTTCTCGACGCGAGCGAACATCGGCAAACCGCTCGGCAATGCGTTGAAGGCCGCGCAGGCAGCGGCGGTGTTCGCGTTGACGGCGCAGCCAGCCGTCGTTCCGATGATCCCGCTGACATCACCTTTGGTCAGCACCGGGCCGTTCGGGGTCACGCTGGCGCCGTAGGCCGCGAAGAAGTCCCTGGTCGGCTGGGCGCTGGCGGCGATGAACTGCGGCGTCGGCACCCAGCTGATCAGCGTGTCGGCGCTGCGGACCCGGATGTGCTCGAGATTGCTGAAGAAATGAATCTTGTCGCGGCGAATCGGCCCGCCGACGCTGAACCCGAGCTGGTGGCGCTTGAACTCGCCCTTCTCGATGCCGTTGGCCTTGTTGTCGAAGGTGTTGGTCGCCAGCTTGTCGCTGCGATAGAAGTCGTAGCCGGTGCCGCGGAAGCTGTTGGTGCCCGACTTGGTCAGCACATTGACGATGCCGCCGGTGGCGCGGCCGTACTGCGCCGAGAAATTGCTGGTGACGACGCTGAACTCCTGGACCGAGTCGAGCGGGATGTTCTGGCCGACCGTGGTATCGAACTCGTTGTTGTTCGCCGAGCCGTCGAGCAGGATGTTGGTGCCCGAGGCGCGCTGGCCGTTGATGTTGTAGCCGGTACCGCGCGTGGTCGTGGTCCACTCCTCGCCGTCGGCGACCTTTCCGCCCGACACGTTGCCCGCGACCGCCACCAGGTCGTACACGTTGCGGGTGATGGTCGGCAGCTCGCGAATCTGGGTTTCGGTGATGGTCGTCGATACCTCGGAGTTGACGGTGTTGACCCGCGGCACCTCCGCGACGACGTTGATGTTCTCCTTGGTCCCGGCGACGTCCATCTTGAGGTCGACGCTGGCGGCGCCGCCGACGGAAACCGTCACTTTCGCGTTCGCCGCGTTGAAGCCGGCGAGCTCCGTGGTCAACTCGTATTGAGCCGGGGGCAGGTTCGCGAACACGAACTGGCCCGCCGTGTCAGTGACGACGGTGCGCGTGGCACCGGTGCCGACCGCTTTCGCGTTCACGGTGACACCCGGCAGGATGCCGCCCGTCGCGTCGGTCACGACCCCGGAAATCCGGCCCGTCTCCGTCTGCGCTGAGGCCGGGATCGCAAGCGCAAGTAACACCGCCAGCGCGAGAGCGGTTCGCAGCCACCGAGGCGCGTGAGCGAAGTAAGCGGACATCAAATTCCTCCTGTAAATCCAGATCAATCCAAACAATCTTCGATACTAGCGCAGGACGCCGGGCACATCACGGATTTGGGACGAGTCGCGGCGGCCGGGAGGTATCTGGGCCCGGGAAAACTTCGGATGGGCCCGCCGAGGCGGCCGCCATCGGCCGCCGCTTGTCGAGCGCGAACGGCGAGGGCCGTTCGGGGGGAGATGGGCTGCGACCGACTTGTCCCTCCACGTCTACCAGGGACGAACGGCTGGACAGCATATGCCGTGCCCGTCCGCAAATGTCAAGAGCGGCTGTATTTAATTGTCATCCGCCACCCAAACCGACCCATTGATCACGAAATAACGGATTCTCGAATCCAAGGGGCTGGATTGTGGGGAGAGTGACGAAGCACTGTTGCGCGGGTTGACTCTTACACGCGCCGGCTCAACCAGCCGGCCCATGAACGGCCCACGCGCCGCCGATCAACAATGCGATTCAATGGAGTCGCCGCCAGCCGCCGTGGGACGAACCGCGAACATCGCCGTGATCGCCGGAGACGGCATCGGCCAGGAGGTGACCGCCGAAGCCCTCAACGTCCTGAGGGCGATCGAGCAACGCTTCGGCCTGTCGCTGCATCTCGAGCCGTTGCCCTGGAGCGCCGATTACTACCTGCAGACCGGCGTCACGCTGCCCCCCGACGGTTTCACCCTGCTTCGCCAGTTCGACGCGGTGTTGATCGGTGCGCTCGGCGATCCCCGGGTACCCGACAATCGACACGCGCGCGACATCCTCCTCGGCACCCGCTTCGAGCTCGATCTCTACGTCAACTACCGCCCGATCCGGCTGCTCGACGAGCGGCTCTGCCCGTTGAAGGGCCGGACGCCCGACGACGTGCGCTTCACGGTGTTCCGCGAGAACACCGAAGGGCTCTATGTGAGCATCGGCGGCCGCTTCAAAGCCGGCACCGAAGACGAGGTCGCGATTCAGGAAGAGATCAATACCTGGAAGGGCGTGCACCGCATCATCCGCCATGCCTTCGAGTTCGCGAAGGCGCGCGGCCTGTCGCGGGTGTGCATGGCCGACAAGAGCAATGCGATGACCGCCGGACACGCGCTGTGGCAGCGGGTCTTCCGTGAGATGGCGCCGGCGTATCCAGGGATTGTCGCCACGCACTACTACATCGACGCGCTCGCGATGTATATGGTGCTCGACCCTGGTCAGTTCGACGTGATCGTCACCAACAACCTGTTCGGCGACATCGTCACGGATCTGGGCGCGGCCCTGCAGGGCGGCCTGGGCATGGCCGCGTCAGGCAACCTCCACCCGGGGCGGACGTCGATGTTCGAGCCGGTCCACGGGTCGGCGCCGACGTTCGCCGGAAAGAATGTCGCGAATCCGATCGGGGCGATTGCCTCGGCGGCGTTGATGCTCGAGACGTTGGGGATGACCGATGCAGCCGCCGCCGTCGATGCCGCCGTGCTCGGCGCGGTTCGCGATCACCAGGTCACGCAGGACATCGGGGGCACGCTCGGGACGCGGGAGGCGGGAGAGGCGATTGTGAGGCGGATTCAGAAGCCATAAATCCCAAGCTCCAAATCCCAAGCTCCAACCACTCCCAACGTCCAAATCCCAAGTGCAAATCCCAAGTGCACAATCCCAAATCCCAAATCCCAATCGCAAATCCCAAACCCGGGCAGAGAGGGGTTGGTCTTTGGGAGTTGGGATGTACCCTTTGGGCTTTGGAAGTTGGGAGTGGTTGGGATTTGGGATTTGGAGCTTGGGATTTGACCAGCTGTGAACATGCCTTCCATCTACATCCTCGGCGGCGCGCGCACCCCGATGGCCGAGTACACCGGGAAGCTCAAAGATGTCTCGGCCATCGATCTCGGCGCGATCGCGTCGACCGCGGCGCTGACGCGCACCCGCGTCCGCGCCGACGCCGTCGACCACGCGGTGTTCGGCAACGTCTTGCAGAGCAGCGGCAACGCCGCCTACGCGGCGCGCCATATCGCGTTGAAGGCCGGCCTGCCGGTGGAAGTGCCGGCGCTGACCGTCAACCGGCTCTGCGGCTCGGGCATCCAGGCGGCGATCAGCGGCGCGCAGATGATCCTGCTGGGCGAGGCGGACCTGGTGCTGACCGGCGGCACCGAGAGCATGAGCCAGACGCCGCACGTGATCCGCGGCTTGCGCAGCGGGCTCCGGCTCGGACATGCCGCGCTCGAAGACACGCTGTGGTCGGCGCTCCTCGACACCCACTGCGGCTGCACGATGGCCGCCACCGCGGAGAACTGCGCCGCCAAGTACGGGATCTCGCGCGAGGCGCAGGATGCATACGCCGTCCGCAGTCAGCAGCTGGCCGCGCGTGCGTGGGCGGACGGCCGGTTCGAAGACGAGGTCGTGCCGGTAGAGGTGAAGACGCGCACCGGCGTGGAGCTGTTCGCCCAGGACGACCATCTGCGACCCGACACGACGACCGAGACGCTGGCGAGGCTGCCCGCCGCCTTCAGCAAGAGCGGGTGCGTGACCGCAGGCAACGCCTCCGGCATCGTCGACGGTGGCGCGGCGCTGATCCTGGCCTCGGAGCGGGCGGTGCGGACGCAGGCGCTCACGCCGATCGCGCGCCTCGTCGCGTGGGCGACGGTTGGCGTCGACCCTGCTTTGATGGGAATGGGCCCGGCACCGGCCACCCGCCAGGTCCTCGCGCGAGCGCGGTTGACGCTCGACGACATGGATCTGATCGAGATCAACGAAGCGTTCGCCGCGCAGTACCTGGCGGTCGAGAAAGAGCTGAATCTCGATCGCGATCGCGTGAACGTCAATGGCGGCGCGATCGCCCTCGGCCATCCGCTCGGGATGACCGGCACCCGGTTGTTGCTGACGCTGACGCTGGAGCTCGGTCGGCGAGGCCTGAAGCGGGGGCTCGCCGCCGCGTGTATCGGTGGAGGGCAGGGGATCGCCGCGGTCATCGAGACGGTCTGACCGCGGCGAAATCCCAAGCTCCAAATCCCAAATCCCAACCACTCCCAACTCCCAACTCCCAACTCCCAACTCCCAACTCCCAAATCCCAACTCCCAACTCCCAACTCCCAACTCCCAAGTCCCAACTCCCAAGTTGAACTCACAAACCCCAACTCCCCACCCCAACTCCGCAACGAAGCGAAGTTTGGAGTTGGGAGTTGGGATTTCGAGTTGGGAGTTGGGAGTTGGGAGTGGTTGGGATTTGGAGCTTGGAGCTTGGGATTTGTCGCCCTCAACCTGTCCTGCGCCTTGGCTTTGAACTCGCGATCTTCCGGCGCCCAAGCCGGGTCGACCGGCGCGTCGATCACTTTCTGCAGTTCGGCGCGGGCATCGGCGTCGCGGCCCATCTCGAACAGGGTTTCGGCGAGAAAGAAATGTGACGCGGTGCTCTGCGGGGCGTAGGTGAGCGAGCGGCGCAGGTGCTCCTCGGACTTCTGCTTGCTGCCGCCGAAGAGTCCCGGCACCCTGAAGTACCAGCGGCCGAGCGCGCGGTCGGCGGAGCCCTGCTGGAAGGCGGCGTCGACCTTCAGCACCGTCAGCAGCGCGTCCTTGATGGCGCCACGGTATTTCAATCCCTGACGCATCCCGAACGACTCGGCGAGCGCCCCCATGTTGGCCGCCATCCAGAAGTAGCCCTCGGGCCGTCCCGGCTGCAGGGTCGAGGCCACGCGCGCCGCCGCGATCCCGTCTTCGAGGATCGGTTTGCGCTCGGACTCCGCGGCGTGTCCGCCGAGCCAGTAGCGGGCGCGCGCCAGCTTCCAGGCCGCGTCGAAGTCCTGCGGACGCGCGGCGAGGCGCTGCTGCCAGAGCTGCTCGGCCCGCCTGGCGCTCGCGAGATCGTCGCGCTTCGCATACAGGGCATCGGGATCGGCGTCCTGCGGCGTCACCGGCGCCTGGAGGCCGGCCGGCAGCCAGCCGGCCGCTGCGGACGGCACAACGGAAGTGGCGATATAGAATGCGAGGATGCAGGAAATCATCCGTCAACTGCTCGCGGAGCTGGGCGAGGATCCCTCGCGCGAGGGCCTGCTGGACACACCGAAACGCGTCGAGAAGGCGCTCACGTTCCTGACCAGCGGCTATGCCGCCGACGTCGACGCCACGCTGAACAACGCGCTCTTCAGCGTCGATTATAACGAGATGGTGATCGTCCGGGACATCGACTTCTACAGCCTCTGCGAGCATCACCTGCTGCCGTTCTTCGGCAAGTGCCACGTCGCCTACATTCCGCAGGGCCGCGTGCTCGGCCTCAGCAAGATCCCGCGTCTGGTCGATATCTTCGCGCGCCGGCTGCAGATCCAGGAGCGCCTGACCAACCAGATCGCCGAGACGCTGCGCGAGAAAGTCGACCCGCTCGGAGTGGCGGTGGTGATGGAGGCCACGCACCTGTGCATGTCGATGCGCGGGGTGGAGAAGCAGAACTCGTTCGCGGCCACCAGCGCGATGCTCGGCGTCTTCCGCGAGGACGCGCGCACGCGCATGGAGTTCCTCGAGCTGATCAAGCGGCCGGAGCTGATGCCGCGCTCGTCGCCGGTGCCTGCGACCGGTCTCGCCTGTGTGAACGACTGAGTCTCTTCGGCGGACAGCCGCTTGTCACGGTTGCGCTTCGCGCCGGGACGACACGACGATACGACGACCACGACGTTTCACGACGACAACCAGCCACGTCAGACGATCCCGGCTTTTTCGCAGGACTGCATCGGCCACGTATCAGCGGCTCTCCTGCACCGCGCGAAGCGCGGCACCGCCGACGGTCGCAATCCGTCGAAGTGATTCCAACGTCGTTGTCGTCGTGTCGTCGTTGAGCGGCCGAAGCCCGCGAACCCGCCGCAGGCGCCGTGGACACGATGGCAGCGTGACAGCGGAAGGCGGGCGAAGAAGGTTTACCGCCCGCGACCGGTCGCGGGCCGGGGCCGGTATTCGATCATCACCTTGCTCACGATCGCCACCGGCCGCCCCGCGGACGCCGACTCGCGGCCGGCCGGCGTGAACGCGTCGAGCACCTCGCCGAGCAGGCTCACCTGGTCGACGCCGGCCGGGATGGTGATCGTGATCGGCTCATCGCCCAGCGGCGCCACGGCCTTGACGCCGCCGGGACCTGCGCCGCCGGAGATCCGCTCGTAGACGTCCTTCGCGGATCGGAACTCGGTCTGCACGCCGGCGCGATCGAGCAGCTCGCCCTTCATGGTCAACACCCCGATGATCGCGGTGTATCGGGCATAGCCGCGGCCGGCCCGCGTCTGTTCCTCGGAATAGGTGTGCCGGTTGTGGAGATCGAACCGGAGCGTCGCGTCCCCGGTGTGAGGCGGAATGGTGATCAGCACGCCCTGCGCCGGGTCGCGGCCGGCGATCACGAAGCAATACTCGGCGCCGGTGCGCACGCCCGTGCCGAGGCTTTCCGGACAGCCGACTTTCGCCGGCTCGTTCCGTGGCTGCACCGGCACCGGCTTCGGCTTGCGCGTGGCGGGGCGGCGGCCCTGCGCGTACACGGCCTCTGGCGCCGCCATCAGGAGAGCCACGATCACCGCCGTCAACATCCGCATGTCGTCAGTATATCGACGGGCGCGCTCGTCAGTGGGAGCCGGCGCTCCAGGTCCGTTGCGCGACAATCACTTTCATCTCGAGCAGATCGATCAGGGACCGGCAGCGTGCCACCAGCCCCTCACGCTCGAGCAGCGCCTGCTTCTCGACCGGTTCGAGATCCAGATACTGTGCCAGCGCGTTGACCAGATCCTCGTCGGCCATCGAGGGCGGCACCTTCGGATCGACGCCGCGCCCCTGCGGCTGCGGCACCAGCAGCGCCTCGAGCCGCCGCCGTTCGGCGCGGATGATCGCCCGATCTTCAGCGGTCGGCTCCTCCATCAGCGATTCCACCAGCGCCAGCCGGTAGCTGCGGCTGTGATCCTCGGACTCGACCCGGAACTTCTCGAGCCCGCGCAGCACGATGTTGTAGCGGCCGTCGGAGTGCTGTTCGGAAAAGGTGATGAGGCCGGCACACCCGACCGGGTAGACCGGAGGACGGCCCTCGTAGTCCCCCTCCCAGCCGGGCCGCAGCAGCGTCATGCCGATGATCCGGTCGCCGGCCAGCGCATCGGTGACCATCTCCTTGTAGCGCGGCTCGAAGATGTGGAGCGGCAGGAACACGCTGGGAAACAGCACGACGTTCGGCAGCGGAAAGATCGGGATGGTGGGAGGAAGCATCAAAGACTCAGATCAAATCCCAAATCCCAAGCTCCAAATCCCAACCACTCCCAATTTCCAAATCCCAAAGAACTCCCAACTGCCAAATCCCAATGGTGAATGATTGGAGGCTGATTTCGGATTTGGCCAGTTTGGCATTTTGGGGGCTTTGGGATTTGGAAGTTGGGAGTGGTTGGAGCTTGGGATTTGGAGCTTGGGATTTGATTAGTGGACCGTACGCGTCTTCTTGTCCATGTAGTCCATCAGCACGTACTGGCCGAGCGTCCGCGGGGTGGTGAAGTAGGCCTTGCCGTGACAGATCTGCGCCACCTTCCGGACGAAGCTGACCAGATCCGGATCGCGCGCGAGCATGAAGGTGTTGATCAGGATCCCCGCCTTGCGGCACGCCGCCACTTCCGCGAAGGTCTCCGACACGATGAACGGATCGAGGCCGAAGGCATTGCGGTAGATCTTGCCGTCGGGCCGGGTCAGCGCCGACGGCTTGCCGTCGGTGATCATGATGATCTGCCGCATGTCCTTCCGCTGCCGCTCCAGCACCCGCCTCGCCAGCTTCAGGCCTTCGCGCGTGTTCGTGTAGTAGGGGCCGACCTTCACGCGCGCGAGCCGGCTGAGCGGAATCTCCTCGGCCGAGTCGTGGAACAGGACGACGTTCAGCGCGTCGCCGGGATACTGGAGCCTGATCAGATTGGCGAGGGCGAGGGCCACCCGCTTGGCCGGAGTGAACCGGTCCTCGCCGTAGAGAATCATGCTGTGGCTGCAGTCCAGCATCAGCACCGTCGCGCAGGAGCTCTGGTACTCTCCCTGGACGACCATCAGGTCCTCGTAGTCGACGTCGATCGAGAAGGGGACTGTCACCTTCTCTGATGCGGCACGAGAAAAAGTGGCGGTCCCCCTCTCTCGGGCGCGCGACACCGCATTCAGAATAGTGCCGCCCGCGTCGATGTTCATGGTGTCGCCGAACTCGTACACCTTCGGCGCGCCGCTCGCTTCGATGCCGGTGGCCATCTCGCGCGTGTCGTGCCGGCCGACGCTGCTCCGGCCGATCGACCCGAGCAGGTCGCGCAAGGCCCGATAGCCGAGGAAGTCCAGGCTCTTGTCGGTGATCTCGAACTTGAAGTTGGCCTCGGGTCCGCGCCCGCCGCGCCCCGGCCGATCGCGGTCGGCCCGCTCGGCGTCGAGATTGGGCGGGCCCGTGAGATACCCCTGATGCTGCAGCTTCTGGAGAATCTGCTGAATCAACTGCTCGATCCGCGCCTCCGCATCGTCGGCGGTCTGCCAGTCCCTGCCGAGCAGCTTCTCGAGCATCTCGTCGGACATCAGCCCGCCATTCAGCAGCGCCTCCAGGATGGCGTCGTGCAGCGCCTCCGCCGACACCCCTTCCTCGTCTTCGTACGGCGCGCCGTACGGGTTGTCGAAGCCGCTCTGGAGCAGCAGGTCCGACAGCTTGGACAGCAGCTCTTCGAGGTCGAGTCCGTCGAGGTCTTCCGGACGGAACTTGGAGTAGCGGTATTTCATTGCGATCTCGTCAAATCCCAAGCTCCAAATCCCAAGCTCCAACCTCCCAAATGCCAAACTGCCAAGCTTGAAACCCAGCTCCGATTATTCACCCGCCTTGGGATTCGGCGGTTGGGAGTGGTTGGGATTTGGGATTTGGAGCTTGGGATTTGACTCAGTTGTAGTACTTCTTCTTCCCGCCGACATTCGGCAGCTCCCGCTCCATCGGCTCGGTCTGCAGCCCGCGCGGGCTGGGACGACGGGGCGGTTCGGCGGATTGGTACTGGAACTCGTCGGATCGACTGATCTTTTTCTCCGCGTAAAGGCCTTCGAGCACGAAATCGATGGCCGCGGCCTGCAGCGGCGCCGAGGCGTCGCGCTCGATGCCCGCGTACGACGCGAGCTCCCGCAGGCCCTGGACGTCGCGGGCGCGGTCGAGCAGCTGATCGGCGGGCAGGGTGTCGTCGATCTGCAGGTTGCCGCCGAGATCGAACCACTCGGTCACCTGGCGGAGATCGGCATTGGCGAAATAACCGTTGAAGACCGCCCCGACCGCGTTCCGGATGATGTCGCGCGCCACGTTGTCGGCGCCGCGCAGCTCGCCTTCGTACTCGAGCTCGAACTTGCCGGTGATCGCCGGCAGCGCGGCATAGATGTCGGTCATCCGCGGCACGATCGGGGATTCGCCGGCGAGCAGCGAGCGCCGCTCGGCGTTCGAGACGACATTCTCGAGCAGCGAGATCGGGAGCCGCTGGCTCACGCCCGAGCGCTTGTCGATCTTCTGATCGCCGCGCGCCTGGAACGCCACCTCTTCGACCGCCTCCCGGACGAACGGCGGAATCGTGACATCGCCGCGATCGAGCCAGGCCTCCTGGGCGGTGATCGCCATCGCGTCGGTGCGGGTGGCGGGGTAGTGGGTGCGGATTTCCGAGCCGATGCGATCCTTCAGCGGAGTGATGATCTTGCCGCGCGCGGTGTAGTCCTCTGGATTGGCGCTGAACACCATCAGCACGTCGAGCGGCAGCCGGATCGGGTAGCCCTTGATCTGGACATCCCCCTCCTGGAGGATGTTGAACAGGCCGACCTGAATCTTCCCCGCGAGGTCCGGCAGCTCGTTGATGGCGAAGATCCCCCGGTTCGATCGCGGCACCAGCCCGTAGTGCATCGTCAGTTCGTCGGCGAGATCGAGGCCGGACCGCGCCGCTTTGATCGGGTCGAGGTCGCCGATCATGTCGGCGATGGTCACGTCCGGGGTCGCGAGCTTCTCGACGTAGCGGAGATCCCGCGGCAGCCAGGCGACCGGCAGCGCATCGCCGTCCGCCCGCACCCGGGCCCGGCACACCGCGCAGAGCGGCGCCAGCGGGTCGTCGTGAATCTCACAGCCGGGGACGACCGGCAGCGCCTCGTCCAGCAGGCCGGTGAGCGCCCGGAGGATGCGGCTCTTGGCCTGCCCGCGCAGACCGAGCAGGATGAAATTGTGGCGCGACAGCACCGCGTTCACGATCTGCGGGACGACGGTGTCGTCGTAGCCGATGATGCCGGGGAAGAGCGTGCCGCCGGAACGGAGGCGGGCCACGAGGTTCTCGCGGACTTCGTCGCGCACCGAACGCCGCTCGACGCGGCCAGCGGCGACCGCCGCTCGAAGGTCACCGAGAGTCGAAGGTCGTGCGGAAGCCATGGGGCATCTTATCAGTTGATTCTTGATCAAATCCCAAGCTCCAAATCCCAAGCTCCAACCACGCCCAACTCCCAACTCCCAAAACCAACGCCCAACTCCCACCCCAAACTGACTCCCAACTCGAGTCGGCGAAGTGACGCAGTGTTTGGGATTTGGAGCTTGGGAGTGGTTGGAGCTTGGGATTTGGAGCTTGGGATTTGACGTTAGAATCCCCGTCTGGCCTCACCGATTCTCCCGCGCCCTCTCGTGTACGCCCATCGCGGTGGCGCCGCGCTGCGGCCCGAGAACACTCTGGCGGCGTTCGACCACGGCCTGACGCTCGGCGCCGACGGTCTCGAGCTCGATGTGCGGCTGTCGCGCGACGGGACGGTGGTCGTGCACCACGACGCGACGCTCGATCGGACCACCGAACGGCAGGGACCGCTCGCGGCGCTCACGGCGGCGGAGCTCGCCCAGGTCGATGCCGGTTTCCGGTTCGCGCCCGCCGAGGGCGGGTTCCCGTTTCGGGCGCAGGGCTGGGGCATTCCGACGCTGCGGCAGGTGTTGTCCCGGTACCCGGTCCCGCTCATCATCGAATTGAAGTCGCCGGAGGCAGCGCTCGCGCGTGCGGCGGTCGACGAGGTCCGCGCGGCGCGGGCGGTCGAACGGGTGGCGATCGGATCGTTTTCGGGCCGGGCCCTCGCGGAAGTGCGCCGCTACGAGCCGCGCATCGCCACCGGCGCCGCCCGGGAAGAGACCCGATGGGCGCTGTACCGGTCCTGGGTGGGCTGGCCGCTCCGAGGAACCGCCTACCGCGAGCTCCAGGTGCCGGAACGATCGGGCCGGACCACCATCGTGACACCCCGGTTCGTGACCCACGTCCATGCCGCCGGCCTGCCGGTGAAGGTCTGGACGGTCGACGAGCGGGGGGACATCGATCGGCTGCTGGACTGGGGCGTCGACGCGATCATCAGCGACCGGCCGGACGTCGCGGTCGCGGCGCGGGACGCGCACGTTCGTCGCGCGGGGCTTTAGGAGGGGCGGTGAAAGCCCCGCGTGTCAAGGGACAAGAGACAAGGGAGAACCCTGAAGCCCCGCACTGCGAACGCCGATACTTGGCAAACGTCGTGCACTGAAGCCCGACCGTTCGTTTTCCGGGCGCAACAGCGTCTTGAATCCGGGCACGCACTGTTCAAAAACCGTTCAGCTTAGGTTCGCACGGGAATAGAGGTGTCACCTTGGGCGGCCGAGGCGCCCGCCCGGCAAGGCGCGAGGAGCGCGCATACCGGGCGTATGTAAGCGACGAGCAACGCAGCCCGGCGCTATGCATCGGCGGCCAAGGTGGCGCCTCTATTCCCGCGCGAACCCTCAGCGTCACCCCATAGGCTCAGGAGACCTGCATGGCCACTGCGGCAGCCACGACCGAGACCCTCGACCAGAAGCGGTTGCTGAAGGTCTTGACCGACTACCGGCGCGGAGACTTTTCGACCCGGATGCCCGCGGATCGCACCGGCGTGGCCGGCAAGATCTGCGACGCGCTCAACGACGCGATCGAGCGCAACGAGAAGCTGGTCAAGGAGCTCGAGCGCCTCAGCAACGTCGTCGGCAAGGCCGGCAACATCAAGCAGCGCGCCACGATGCCGAGCGCCGAGGGGCAGTGGGCGAACGGCCATCGAAGCGGTCAACACCCTGGTCTCCGACCTGGTGCAGCCGACGACCGAAGTGGCGCGGGTCATCGGCGCGCGTGGCCAAGGGCGACCTGTCGCAGAGCATGGCGCTCGAGATCGACGGCCGGCCGCTGACCGGTGAGTTCCTGCGCACCGCCAAGGTCGTCAACACGATGGTCGACCAGCTCGGGACCTTCGCGTCGGAAGTCACGCGCGTGGCGCGCGAGGTCGGCACCGAAGGCAAGCTGGGCGGGCAGGCGGTGGTCAAGGGCGTGGCCGGCACCTGGAAGGATCTGACCGACAACGTCAACACGATGGCCGGCAACCTGACCTCGCAGGTCCGCAACATCGCCGAAGTCACGACCGCCGTGGCGCGAGGCGACCTCTCCAAGAAGATCACGGTCGACGTGAAGGGAGAGATTCTCGAGCTCAAGAACACCGTCAACACGATGGTCGACCAGCTCAGCTCGTTCGCCTCGGAGGTGACGCGCGTGGCGAAGGAGGTCGGCACCGAGGGCAAGCTGGGCGGCCAGGCGGAAGTGAAGGGCGTGGCCGGCACCTGGAAGGACCTCACGGACAACGTCAACCAGCTGGCCGGCAACCTGACCGTGCAGCTCCGCGACGTGTCGCGGGTGGCGACGGCGATTGCCAGCGGCGACCTCTCCAAGAAGATCACCGTCGACGCACGCGGCGAGATCCTGCAGATCAAGGACGTCATCAACACGATGGTCGACCAGCTCGGGTCGTTCGCGTCGGAAGTCTCGCGCGTGGCCCGGGAAGTCGGCACCGAAGGCAAGCTGGGCGGCCAGGCGGACGTCCGCGGGGTCGCCGGCACCTGGAAGGACCTCACCGACAACGTCAACACGCTGGCCGGCAACCTCACCTGCAGGTCCGCAACATCGCCGAAGTCACCACCGCGGTCGCGCGCGGCGACCTCTCCAAGAAGATCACCGTCGACGTGCGCGGCGAGATCCTCGAGCTGAAGAACACCATCAACACGATGGTCGACCAGCTCAGCTCGTTCGCCTCGGAAGTCACGCGCGTGGCCAAGGAAGTCGGCACCGAAGGCAAGCTCGGCGGCCAGGCGGAGGTCAAGGGCGTCGCCGGCACGTGGCGCGACCTGACCGACAACGTCAACCAGCTGGCCGGCAACCTCACGGTGCAGCTGCGCGACGTGTCGAAGGTCGCGACCGCGATCGCGCAGCGGCGACCTGACGCAGAAGATCACCGTCGAAGCGCAGGGCGAGATCCTGCAGATCAAGAACGTCATCAACACGATGACCGACCAGCTGAACGCGTTCGCGTCGGAAGTCACGCGCGTGGCGCGCGAGGTCGGCACCGAAGGCAAGCTCGGCGGCCAGGCGGACGTGCGCGGCGTCGCCGGCACGTGGCGCGACCTGACCGACTGCGTCAACTCGATGGCCGGCAACCTGACCGGCCAGGTCAGCAACATCGCCGACGTCACCACCGCGGTCGCGAAGGGCGACCTCTCCCGGAAGATCACGGTCGACGTGCGCGGCGAAATCCTGGAGCTGAAGAACACCATCAACACCATGGTCGATCAGCTCAGCGCGTTCGCCTCCGAAGTCACGCGCGTCGCGCGCGAAGTCGGCACGGAAGGGAAGCTGGGCGGGCAGGCGGACGTGCCGGGGGTCGCGGGCACCTGGAAGGACCTCACCGACTACGTCAACTTCATGGCCGGCAACCTGACGGCGCAGGTGCAGAAACATCGCCGAGGTCACCACCGCGGTCGCCAACGGCGACCTGTCCAAGAAGATCACGGTCGACGTGCGCGGCGAGATCCTCGAGCTGAAGAACACGATCAACATCATGGTCGATCAGCTGAACGCCTTCGCCTCGGAAGTCACGCGCGTGGCGCGCGAGGTCGGCACCGAAGGCAAGCTGGGCGGCCAGGCGGAAGTGAAGGGCGTGGCCGGCACCTGGAAGGACCTGACCGACAACGTCAACCAGCTGGCCGGCAACCTCACCGTGCAGCTGCGCGACGTGTCGCGGGTCTCGACCGCGATCGCCAACGGCGACCTGACCCAGAAGATCACCGTCGAAGTCCGCGGCGAGATCCTCCAGATCAAGGACGTCATCAACAAGATGGTCGACCAGCTCGGGTCGTTCGCGTCGGAGGTCACGCGCGTCGCGAAGGAAGTCGGCACGGAAGGGAAGCTGGGCGGCCAGGCCGACGTGCGGGGGGTCGCCGGCACCTGGAAGGACCTCACCGACAACGTCAACGCGATGGCCAGCAACCTGACCGGCCAGGTCCGCAACATCGCGGAAGTCACCACCGCGGTCGCCAACGGCGACCTGTCCAAGAAGATCACCGTCGACGTGCGCGGCGAGATCCTCGAGCTGAAGATCACCATCAACACGATGGTCGACCAGCTGAACGCGTTCGCCTCGGAAGTCACCCGCGTCGCGCGCGAGGTCGGCACCGAAGGCAAGCTCGGTGGCCAGGCGCAGGTGAAGGGCGTCGGCGGCACCTGGAAGGACCTCACCGACAACGTCAACTTCATGGCCAGCAACCTGACCTCTCAGGTCCGCAACATCGCCGAAGTCACCACCGCGGTCGCCAACGGCGACCTCTCCAAGAAGATCACCGTCGACGTGCGCGGCGAGATCCTCGAGCTGAAGAACACCATCAACACGATGGTCGATCAGCTCAATGGCTTCGCCTCGGAAGTCACCCGCGTCGCGCGCGAAGTCGGCACCGAAGGCAAGCTCGGCGGACAGGCGCAGGTGCGCGGGCGTCGGCGGCACCTGGAAGGACCTCACCGACAGCGTCAACTTCATGGCCGCCAACCTGACCAACCAGGTCCGCAACATCGCGGCGGTCACCACCGCGGTCGCCAACGGCGACCTCTCCAAGAAGATCACCGTCGACGTCCGCGGCGAGATCCTCGAGCTGAAGAACACCATCAACACGATGGTCGACCAGCTCGGGACCTTCGCCTCGGAAGTGACGCGCGTGGCGCGCGAGGTCGGCACCGAAGGCAAGCTCGGCGGCCAGGCGCAGGTGCAGGGGGTGGCCGGCACCTGGAAGGACCTGACCGACAACGTCAACTTCATGGCCGACAACCTGACCAATCAGGTCCGCGGCATCGCCCGGGTCGTCACCGACGTCGCCAACGGCAACCTGCAAGCGCAAGCTGGTGCTCGAAGCCAAGGGTGAAATCGAGCAGCTCGCCGAAACCATCAACGGGATGATCGACACGCTGGCCACCTTCGCCGACCAGGTCACGACGCGTGGCCCGCGAGGTCGGCATCGAAGGCAAGCTGGGCGGCCAGGCGAGCGTGCCCGGCGCCGCCGGCACCTGGCGCGACCTGACCGACAACGTCAACCGCCTCGCCGCCAACCTCACCACCCAGGTCCGCGCCATCGCCGAAGTCGCCACCGCCGTCACCAAGGGCGACCTGTCGCGGTCGATCGACGTCGAAGCGGCCGGCGAGGTGGCCGCGCTCAAGGACAACATCAACGAGATGATCTTCAACCTGCGCGACACCACGGAGAAGAACACCGCGCAGGACTGGCTGAAGACCAACCTCGCCAAGTTCACCCGGCTGCTGCAGGGCCAGCGCGACCTGATCACCGTCTCGCGCACTGATCCTCTCCGAGCTGGCGCCGCTGGTCTCGATGCAGCACGGCGTGTTCTACGTCAACGACGTCGCAGAACGGCGAGCCGGAGCTGCGGCTGCTCGCCAGCTACGCCTACACCGAGCGCAAGAACCTCGCGAACCGGTTCAAGGCCGGCGAAGGCCTGGTCGGCCAGGCCGCGCTCGAGAAGCAGAGCATCCTGCTCACCAACGTCCCGGCCGACTACGTCCAGATCAGCTCCGGCCTCGGCGAAGGCCAAGCCGATGAACATCGTCGTGCATGCCGGTGCTGTTCGAAGGCGAGGTCAAGGCGGTGATCGAGCTCGCCTCCTTCTACCGCTTCAGCGACATCCACCTCACCTTCCTCAACCAGCTCACCGAAGAGCATCGGCATCGTCCTCAACACCATCACCGCGACGATGCGGACCGAGGAGCTGCTGAAGCAGTCGCAGTCGCTCGCCGTCGAGCTGCAGACGCGGCAGCAGGAGCTGACCGAGACCAACTACCGCCTGGAAGCAGCAGGCGCGCACGCTGCAGACGTCCGAGGAACGGCTCAAGCAGCAGCAGGAAGAGCTGCAGCAGACCAACGAGGAGCTCGAAGAGAAGGCCGAGCTGCTGGCCACGCAGAACATGGAGGTCGAGAAGAAGAACCGCGAGATCGAACAGGCGCGGATCTCGCTCGAAGAGAAGGCCGAGCAGCTCGCGCTGACCTCCAAGTACAAGTCCGAGTTCCTCGCGAACATGTCGCACGAGCTGCGGACGCCGCTCAACAGCCTGCTGATCCTCTCGAAGCTGCTGTCGGAGAACACCGAAGGCAACCTCAGCGGCAAGCAGGTCGAGTTCGCCCGCACCATCCACTCGTCGGGGTCGGACCTGCTCGAGCTGATCAACGAGATCCTCGACCTGTCGAAGATCGAGTCGGGGACGATGGACGTCGACGCCAAGGCCGCTGCTGTTCGTGGAGCTGCAGGGCTACGTCGAGCGCACCTTCAAGGAAGTCGCGACCAGCAAGGGGCTCGAGTTCGAGGTCTCGCTCGGCGCCGGACTGCCGACGGCGATCGAGACCGATCCGAAGCGGCTGCAGCAGGTGCTGAAGAACCTGCTGTCGAACGCCTTGAAGTTCACCGACAAGGGCTCGGTGACGCTGGACGATCGGGATCGCCCAGGAAGGGTGGAGCGCGGACCAGCGCACCTTGAACACCGCCCCGTCGGTGATTGCCTTCAGGGTGCGCGACACCGGCATCGGCATCCCGTCCGACAAGCACCGCATCATCTTCGAGGCGTTCCAGCAGGCCGACGGCACCACCAGCCGGAAGTACGGCGGCACCGGCCTCGGACTGTCGATCAGCCGCGAGATCGCGCGGCTGCTCGGCGGCGAGATCCGGCTGACCAGCGAAGTCGGCTCGGGCAGCACCTTCACGCTCTATCTGCCGGGCGCCTACACGCCGACCGAGCTCAATCCGGCCCGGCCGATGTATCAGCGGAGCGAGGTGGCCGCCCGGGTCGCCGCGGAGCGTGCGGTCCACAGGATTGACGAGTCGCTGATCGCGGAAAGCGACGTCGAGGACGATCGCGAGGCGATTACCGACGGCGACCGGGTGGTCCTGATCGTCGAGGACGACCTCTCGTTCGTGAACATCCTGAAAGACATGGCGCGCGAGAAGGGGTTCAAGGCCCTCGCCGCGACCCGCGGCGACGTCGGCGCTGGCGATGGCGCGCCACTATCAGCCGGACGCCATCACGCTCGACATCAACCTGCCGGTGATGGACGGCTGGACGCGTGCTCGATCGGCTCAAGCACGACCCGGCGACCCGCCACATTCCGGTGCACATCATCTCGGTGATGGAGGAGGCGCACCGCGGGATGCGGCTGGGCGCGATGGCTCATCTGGCCAAGCCGGCCGACCGCGAGGGACTGGAGCAGGCCTTCAGCTCGTTGAGCGGGTTCATCGACCGCAAGGTCCGCAACCTGCTGATCGTCGAGGACAACGACGTCGAGCGCCAGAGCATCGTCGAGCTGATCGGCAACGGCGACGTGAAGAGCACCGCGGTGGCGACCGGCGCCGAGGCGCTGCAGGCGCTCGAGCAGCAGAGCTTCGACTGTCTGGTGCTCGACCTCGGGCTGTCCGACATGACCGGCTTCGAGCTGCTCGAGAAGATGAAGGCGAACCCGCGCCTGGCGCAGATTCCGGTGATCGTCTACACCGGCAAGGAGCTGTCGAAGAAGCAGGAGACCGAGCTGCGGCGGCTGGCGGAGACCATCATCATCAAGGACGTGAAGTCGCCGGACCGGCTGCTCGACGAGACCGCGCTGTTCCTCCACCGGGTCGAGAGCAATCTGCCGGCCGAGAAGCGCAAGATGCTGGAGCAGCTGCACCAGCACGATCCCTCGCTGGCCGGACGCAAAGCGCTGGTCGTCGACGACGACATCCGGAACATCTTCGCGCTGACCAGTGTGCTCGAGCAGCACGACATGGAGGTGTTCTACGCGGAGAACGGCAAGGACGGCATCCAGATGCTGCAGGACACGCCGGGCATCGACGTGGTGCTGATGGACGTGATGATGCCGGAAATGGACGGCTACGAGGCGATGCGGCGGGTCCGCGAGATCCAGAAATTCCGGACGCTGCCGATCATCGCGCTCACCGCCAAGGCGATGAAGGGCGACCGGGAGAAGTGCATCGAGGCCGGCGCGTCCGACTACATCACCAAGCCGGTGGACACGGAACAGCTGGTGTCGCTGCTGCGAGTATGGCTGTCCCGGTAAAGCCGCGTCCGAGCAAGGACACCGAGACCATCGAGGCGCTCGAGCTGGATCTGCTGCTCGAGGCGGTGTTCCGGCTGTACGGCTATGACTTCCGCGATTACGCCCGGGCCTCGGTGCGCCGGCGGATCGCCAACATCATGCGCGACGAGGAGGTGCCCACCATCAGCGCCCTCCAGAACAGAGTGCTGCACGATCGCGGCTGCCTGGGAACGCTTCCTGAACGGGATTTCGGTCAACGTCAGCGCGATGTTCCGCGATCCCGGGTTCTTCCTCGCCTTCCGGCGACAGGCGGTCCCGGTGCTTCGCACCTATCCGTTCATTCGCATCTGGCAGGCCGGGTGTTCGCTCGGCGAGGAGGCCTACTCGCTGGCGATTCTGCTCGAGGAGGAGGGCCTCTACGATCGCTCGCTGATCTACGCGACCGACATCAACGAAGTCGACGCTCCGCCAGGCCCGCGATGGCATCTATCCGGCGGAGCTGATGCAGAAGTACACGCAGAACTACCTCAGCGCCGGCGGGCAGCGGTCGTTCTCGGAGTACTACACCGCGCGGCTACGACTTCGCGATCCTGCGGCCGACCGCTGCAGCGCAACATCGTGTTCTCGCAGCACAACCTGGTCAGCGACGGCGCCGTTCAACGAGTTCAACGTCATCCTCTGCCGCAACGTGATGATCTACTTCAATCGCGGCCTGCAGGAACGCACCCACCAGCTGTTCCACGACAGCCTGGGGACGTTCGGCATCCTCGGGCTCGGCTCGCGCGAGTCCCTGCGGTTCATGCCGCAGGAACACCTGTACGAGCCGATCGTCGCCAACGAAAAGCTCTATCGGCGCATCGCATGACGCGCCCGGAGCTGGTCGTCGTCGGGACCTCGCTGGGCGGGCTGAATGCGCTCACCACGCTGCTCGGGACGCTGCCGGCCAGGTTCCGGGTGCCGATCGTCATCGTCCAGCACCGCACGGTCAGCCCCGACGGCGGCGGGCTGGCGAAGCTGCTCGCAGGACAATACCCGGCTCACCGTGTTCGAGGCGGAAGACAAGATGCCGCTCGAAGCGGGCAGCATCTATCTCGCGCCCGCTGACTACCACCTGATGATCGAATCGGCCGGCGTGCTCGCGCTGTCGACCGACGCGCCGGTCCGCTCGGCCCGGCCCTCGATCGACGTCCTGTTCCAGACTGCGTCGGATGCCTACCGCGACGCGCTGCTCGGCGTGCTCCTGACCGGCGCCAGCGCCGACGGGGCCGAGGGGCTGGCCTCGGTCAAGGCGCAGCGGCGGCCGCGCCATCGTCGAGGATCCCGCCACCGCTGAATGCGCGGACCATGCCGGCCGCGGCGCTGGCGACGACAGCGGTAGACTACGTGCTGACGATCGACAAAATTGGAGACCATCTGGTGACGCTGGTGGAGGGTACGCGCGCATGACGCAGCAGGTGGACATCCTGCTCGTCGACGACCACGAGGAGAATCTGCTGGCGCTCGAGGCGATCCTCGTCGAACCGGCGTACAACCTGGTGCGCGCCCAGTCCGGGCCGCGCGGCTCTGAAGGAAGTGCTCAGGTGCGACTTCGCGCTGATCCTCCTCGACGTCGCGATGCCGGACCTCGACGGCTACGAGACCGCGGAGCTGATCCGCCGGCGCGAGCGCAGCCGGCAGACGCCGATCATCTTCCTGACCGCCAACAATCGCAGCGATTCCCACGTCTTCCGCGGCTACTCGGTCGGCGCCGTCGACTACCTGTTCAAGCCGTTCAGCCCGGACATCCTGCAGGTCGAAGGTGGCGGTGTTCGTCGAGCTGTACCAGAAGCGCGAGGCGCTGAAGCGCCAGACCCAGGCGCTGCTGCACGCGCACGAGGAGCTCGAAGATCGGGTCCGGGCGCGCACTCGCGAGCTCGCCGAGACCAACCACTCGCTGCGGGAAGAGATCGACGAGCGCAAGCGCATCGAAGCCGAGCGGCTGATCCTGCTCGAGAGCGAGCAGAGCGCCCGGGCCAAGGCCGAAGCGGTGAATCGCCTGAAAGACGAGTTCCTGGCGACGCTGTCGCACGAGCTGCGGACCCCGCTCAACGCGATTCTCGGCTGGTCGCACCTGCTGTCATCGGGCAAGAGCGACAAGGCGATGGTCGAGCGGGCGATCGGCGTCATCCGCAACAACGCCCTGGCCCAGTCGCAGCTGATCGAAGACATCCTCGACGTGTCGCGGATCATCGGCGGCAAGCTGCGGCTGAAGCTCGCCCGGGTGCAGATGCGCACCGTCATCGAAGCGGCGCTCGACTCGGTCTCGCCCGCGGCCCAGGCCAAGGCGATCGTCATCGAGCGCGAGATCGAGGACATCGACGCGATCGTCGGCGACCAGGATCGCCTCCAGCAGGTGGTGTGGAACCTGCTGTCGAACGCCGTCAAGTTCACGCCGCGCGAGGGCCGGGTCGCGGTGCGGCTGCAGCGGCGCGGCGACGACGTGGTGTTCGCGGTCGAGGACACCGGCATCGGCATCACGCCGCACTTCCTGCCCTACGTCTTCGATCGGTTCACGCCAGGCCGATGGCACCGCGACCCGCCGCCATGGCGGGCTCGGCCTCGGCATGGCGATCGTCCGCCATCTCGTCGAGCTGCACGGCGGCACGGTCAAGGCGGAGAGCGCCGGCGAGAATCAGGGCGCGACCTTCACCATCGCTGCTGCCGGTCAGCCTCGAGGTCGAGGACGACGTCGTCATCGACGGAGGCGCAGAGCCGCGGCCGTCAGTCGACACGCCAATCGAGCAGCTACCCAGCCTGGACGGCGTGACGGTACTGGTCGTCGACGACGACACCGATTCGCGAAACGTCATCTCGCAATTGCTGCGAGAGTCAGGGCGCGTCGGTGGCGATCGCCGGCTCGACCTCCGACGCGTTCGATCGCTTCAGGCAGGTGCGGCCCGATGTGCTGGTCAGCGACATCGGGATGCCGGAAGCGGACGGCTACGAGCTGATCCGCCGGGTCCGCTCGCTGGCCGAGCGACGACGGCGGCAACGTCACCCGCGGTTGCCCTGACCGCCTACGTCCGCGACGAGGACGCGGCCGCGGCGCTCGCCGCCGGCTATCAGCGGCACGTCAGCAAGCCGGTCGTCGTCGGCGAGTTGGTGACCGCGGTCGCGGAGCTGGCGACGAAGTCAGCGACGACGACGGCGGATTGAGGATGGCGTGATCGAATCCCTAATCCCTAATCCCTAAGTCCGCAATCCCTGAATCCCGAGATCCCTGATCCCGAGTCCCTGATCCGAATCCCGAATCCGCGAGGACCGAGCCGCTACCCATAGCGCTGATTCGCGACCCTTCATCAATTGGCGATTGAGAGCAAGACTGGGATTCGGGATTCGGGATTCCGGGACTAGGGATTCAGTGATTAGGGATTCGGACTAGGGATTAGGCGACTCGCATCACCGGTTGAATCGAAACAGGTCGTCGCCCGGCCGCGGCACGCCGCGGATCATCCGGTCGAGAATCTCCGCCGCCAGAAACCCGAACGTCATGCCGTTTCCTCCGTACCCCAACGCGAACAACTGTCGCGGATAGCGGCGGTGCGGACCGATGTACGGCAATCCATCCGGGGTGGTCGCGAACAGGCCTTCCCACGCGTACTCGGGCGCGAGATCGCCGGCGGCCGGATAGAGGTCCCGGAAATCGCCGGCGAGCTGCTCCAGGCGGTTGCGTAGGGTCGCGGGCCGCGTCTTCCAGCCGCCCGGATGGTCGCGGCCGCCGAACAGCAGGCGATGGTCATCGGTCCAGCGGCCGTAGTGATAAGGGCGATCGGTATCCCACAGCATGACGTCCCCGAGGCCGATGCGGCGTCGCAGCGGCGCGGGCACCGGCGCCGTCGCGATGACGTAGGTGTGCGTCATGCGGAAGCGGCCGGCCAAGGGCTTGAACTCGGGCGTCGCGTAGCCGGTTGCGATGATCGCCCATCGGGCCCGGACCTCGCCGCGATCGGTGATCACCGCCACGCCGCCGGGCTCGGTCCTGATGCGTCGCACGGCGCTGTGCTCGTGCAGCCGCGCGCCGGACCGGCTCGCCGCGCTGGCGAAGGTCAGGCACGCGCGATACGGATTCACCTGCGCGTTGCCGGTGGTGACGATCGCCCCGGCGCCGTCGATGCCGGCGATGGCGTCCAGCTCCTCCGCGTCGATCCACCGGCAGCTGATCCCGGCCCGGTGCCGCGCCGTCACTTCCGCTCGCAGCGCGCGCACCTCGTCTCGTCGACGCGTGAAGTACACCGACGGCACGCGATGAACCGCGGCCTTGCCCCCGAGACGGACGAGGGCGCGCGTCATTGCCTGCACCCCATGCCGGCTTGCTCGCCACACCGCGCCGGTGACTCGAGCGCCGTACCGGTCGGCGAGGTCGCGGAAGTCGACGTCGGGCTCCTGCATCAGCAGCGCGGTACTGGCCGCCGTGCTGCCTCTGCCGATCCGCTGGGCCTCGAGCACCACGACCCGCAGGCCGGCGGTGGCGAGCCGATGCGCGGCGACACACCCGGTGATGCCGCCACCGACGATCACGACGTCCGATTCCCGCCGGCCGCCGAGCGGCGGTGCGTGCAGGGTCGGACCGTCGTACTGATCCAGCCACAGGCTGGTGCCGCGGCGGAGTCTAGACATCACGGCTCATGATTCGCGCCTCCGGTCTGACGTTCCCGTTCGTAGCGGAGAGCGTGAGAGCTGGTCTCGCCGTAGCGCAAACCGCGAAGGCGGATGGCGAGAGAGTTGCTTGAGAGTTGGGATATGGAGGCTCTGCAATGAATGACGGCGTCGAGACCACATCATACTGGACCGACTCGGCGTCCATCCCGAGGTACCCCGCGCTCGATCGGAACCTCGACGTCGACGTGGTCGTCGTGGGGGCAGGGATCACCGGGCTCACCGCTGCTTATCTGCTCAAGAAAGCCGGCCGGCGCGTGGCTGTGCTCGAGCGGCGGCGGGTGGGTGGTGTGGACACGATGATGACCACGGCGCACGTCACCTGCGTGACCGACCTCGACCTGAGCGAGCTGGTCAAGAACTTCGGCCGCGATCATGCGCAGGCCGCGTGGGACGCCGGTCTGGCCGCGATCGCGCAGATTGACACCATCGTCTCCGATGAGGAGATCGACTGCGGCTGGACCTGGGTCGAGGGAGTCAAGCACGTTCCAGCAGGGCAGGACGCGGCGAAAGTGGTGGAGCGGCTCCAGGAAGAAGCGCGCCTCGCGAGCGAGCTGGGCTTCGAAGCCAGGTATGTGGAGAAGGCGCCGTTCGTGAACCGGCCTGGAGCCGTCTTCGGCGGGCAGGCGCGGATCCATCCCCGGAAATACCTGGCGGCGCTCGCCGCGGCTGTCGACGGCGACGGGTCGTTCGTATTCGAAGAGAGCGGCGTGGACGAGGTTGTCGACGAGCCGTTGGGCGTCAAGGCGCGCGGCCACAGCGTAGGGTGTCAGTACGTCGTGCTCGCCACGCATACGCCGCTGATGGGCAAGACCAACCTCGCGAGTGCCACGCTGCTGCAGACCAAGCTCTATCTCTACACCTCCTACGTCGTCGGCGGCACGGTCGCCAAGGGGACGCTGCCGGATCTGCTGTACTGGGACACCGCCGATCCCTACCACTATCTTCGGATCGACGCCCAGCCCGATCACGACGTGGTGATCTTCGGCGGCGAGGATCACAAGACCGGACAGGTGGAGGACACCGAGGCCTGCTTCGCGAAGCTGGAGGCCGCGGCGAAGGCGCTGATTCCCGGTCTCGAGCTGACCCATCGCTGGTCCGGCCAGGTGGTCGAGACCAACGATGGCTTGCCGTTCATCGGCGAAACCTCGTCGCGTCAGTTCGCGGGCACCGGATATGCCGGCAACGGCACCACGTTTGGCACCCTCGCCGGGATGATGGCGGCGGACGCGGCGCTCGGCCTGAAGAATCCGTGGGCGGAGCTGTTCGACGTCGGCCGGACCAAAGTCCGCGGCGGGGCATGGGACTACATCAAGGAGAACGTCGACTACCCGTACTACATGGTGCGCGATCGGCTGGTCGGTCCCGAGGCCACCTCGCTGCGGGAGCTCGCTCGCGGCGAAGGGAAGATCGTCGAGGTGAAAGGGGAGCGCGTCGCCGCCTACCGAGCCGACAACGGCCGCATCACGACGCTGTCGCCGATCTGCACCCACATGGGCTGTCAGGTGGACTGGAACACCGCGGAGCGCACTTGGGACTGTCCGTGCCACGGGTCGCGGTTCACGGCGATCGGCGAAGTGTTGTCAGGGCCGGCAGAGACACCGTTGGAGCGTAAGGCGCCGGGGAAGTAGGGACAGCCCCGCCGATCACAGGCTGTCGATCAGCAACTCCCGCAGACGGTCGATGTCGGGCGGCTTGACCAGGTGGTGGTTGAAGCCCGCCGCTTTCGCGTTCTCCTGGTCCTGGTCCTGGCCCCAGCCGGTCAGCGCGATCAATACCGTGTCGGCCCGGTCGGGCTGGGCTCGCAGCCGTCTGGCGACTTCGTAGCCGTCCATCTCCGGCATGCCGATGTCGAGCAGCACCGCGTCAGGGTCGAAGTGGTCGAGCATGTCGAGCGCCGCCCGTCCGCTGTAGACGACCTGGACGATTGCCCCGAGCGCTTCCAACAGCGCCCCGAGCATCTCGGCGGCATCGCGGTTGTCATCGACAATCATCACGCGCCGCGCCGGCATCTCGCGGGGCGCCGTCGTGGCTTGGGGCTCCGCGGGCGTGTCCTCGAGCGCCGGCAACCAGACCACGAACTCGGTCCCCGTGCCGGGGCCGTCGCTGTGCGCTTCGACCCGGCCTCCGTGCATCTCCACCAGCGTCCTCACCAGGGTGAGACCGATGCCCAGTCCCCCCTGCGCCCGGCGGTCGGAACGGTCCACCTGCATGAACATGTCGAACACCGCGCCCAGGTGCGAGACCGGGATGCCGATGCCGTTGTCGCGGATGGAGACCGTGGCGTGGCCGGACTCATGTCGGATGGTCAACCGGATCTCGCCGCCAGTGTTGGTGTACTTGGCCGCGTTGGTCAGCAGGTTGGCGAAGACCTGAGTGAGCCGGACCGCGTCACCGATGACCGTGATCGGCTCTTTCGGGAGATCGACGCGCAGGTGATGCCGGCCAGCCTCGAGCGCAGACCGGCTGTTCTCGAGCGCCGCCCGGACGACCGCTACCAGATCGACCGGATCGTGGCGGACGTCGATCAGGCCGCGCGTGATCCGCGACACCTCGAGGAGATCGTCGACCAGCCGTACCAGGTGCCTGACCTGCCGATCCATGACCGACATGATCCGCGTGATGCGCGCGTCCTGGGTGCCGGCCACGCGGAGCAGGTGCACACCCGACAGCAGGGGTGCGAGCGGATTGCGCAGCTCATGCCCGAGGGTCGCGAGAAATTCGTCCTTGCGGCGGTCGGCGATGCGGAGGGATTCCTCGGCGCGCGCGCGCTCGACCAGGTGCCCGCGAATCTGATACTGGCGCTGGCGGGCGCGCACGGCGCTGCGCACGGCGCTGACGAGCGTGGTCACCCGCAGCGGCCGCTCCAGCAGGGTGACATTGCCGAGCGTGCGCATCGCTTCGCTCGACGTGATCGAATCGGCGCCCGCGTGGGTCAACACCAGCAGTGGGAGATCGGACCAGGCGGGCTGGGCGTGCAGGACGTGGACCAGTCGGGCGTTGTGCGCCGGCGTGATCACTTCTTCCGGCAGAATCACCGCCGCCGCACCCCGCGCGATCTCGCGCAGCGCCTCATCCAGGCTGGCGCACGGCGCAACCGCGATGCCCGCATCGCGCAGCACCCCGGCCGTGGTGGCGGCGTCCTTCCGGGTCGGCGCGAGCAGCAGCACGCGGGCGTCGAGCCCCACGGCATCGCCTGCAATCATGGCTTGGCCGGCGCGGGCTCGAAGGTCGGCACTCCGGTAAGGACGCCTCGGAAGTCGCGGAGGGCTTCGCCGACGTGAATGCCTTCGGCTTCCAGCCGGAATTCGCGAATGGTTCGCTCGTGCCGCCCGCCGCGTTTCTTCATCACCGACAACGCCTGACGCACCTCGCCCCGGACTTCGAAGTAGCGGAGCAGGACGATGGCATCGGCCAGATAGCTGGCATCGATCGGTGTCTGCATCTGCGACCCGATCAGCCCTTGATGGGCGCTGATCAGTATGGTCGCGACCCCGCGCTGCCCGAGGTACATCAGGAGCTCGTGCAGCTGGATGATCATGAACCGTTCTTCCGGCATCGCGTTCAGGTAGCCGTTCAGGCTGTCGATGACCACGATCCGCGCGCCGTTCTCCACCGATTCCCGGATGGCATGAATGAATTCGCCTGGCGTCAGTTCGGCGGGGTCGACCTGCCGGATGGTGACAAGACCGGCGTCGACGGCGCCCGACAAGTCGATGTTCAGCGCGGCGCTCCGTGAGAGCAGCGTCTGGGGGCTCTCGTCGAACATGAAGATCGCCGACGGTTGGCCGCGGTCGGCGGCGGCCCTGACGAACTGCGCCGCGACCGTCGACTTCCCAGTCCCGGCCGCGCCAACCATCAGGGTGCTGGTGCCTTCCTCGATCCCCCCGCCGAGCAGCTCGTCGAGGGCGGCGACGCCGCTTCCGAGCCGCGCCCGGTCCGACCGCTGGCGGTGTTCGGCCGCGACCAGCCGGGGATAGACCTCGAGTCCGCCGCGCTGAATCGCATAGTCGTGGAAGCCGCCGCGGAAGTGCACGCCGCGATACTTGACGACCCGCAGCCGGCGCCGTTGCGCGCCATATTCCGGATGCAGTTGCTCGAGCAGGATGACGCCGTGCACGATACTGCGCATCTGCAGATCCTGCTCGGTCGCGGTCATGTCATCCAGCAGCATCACCGTGCACTGCCGGTTGGCGAAGAACTGCTTGAGCGCCAGGATTTGCCGGCGGTAGCGCAGCGGGTTCCCGGCGAGGAGCCGCATCTCGGACAGCGAATCGAACACCGTTCTCGAGGGTTTGAGCCGCTCGACGTCATCGAGCACCCGCCGCGTCGTCGTCGCCAGCTCCACCTCTGACGGGTGGAACATCGTGTTCTGCTGATCGGGGTCGAGCTCCGCCTCGGTGGGGCTCAACTCGCGGATGGTCACTCCGTCCAGCGACCAGCCGTGCGACGCCGCCACGGCGCGGATTTCTTCTTCGGTTTCTGAGAGCGTGACGTAGAGCACGGTCTCGCCAGCCTTTACGCCGGCGAGCAGGAACTGCAGCGCGAGGGTGGTCTTGCCAGAACCGGGGACACCCTCGACGAGAAACAGCCGGTTCCGCGTGAAGCCGCCACCCAGAATGTCGTCGAGGCCCTTGATGTCGGTCGGCGCTGTTTCAAGAGGGTTGTCAACGGGGTTGGACATCGGTCTGCTCTCCATCGCGCCGCCAAATTGCAAAGCTGTGGCCATCCTGTCGAGCCGGAAGTCGTCGACCAGGACGGCGGCCGCCAGTCAGTGGCTCCAGCAGTCCCGAAGCCGCAAAAAGCAGGGCAGATCAGTCGCGATTGAGGATCCGGGTGACGTCGCCCTGAAGGCCTCTGAGGTCGACATCCCGATCGCGCGGAAGTGAAAGGAAGTATTCGACCAGTGGTCGATCGTCGGTCAGGGTTGGTCCTTCGCCGACGAACTGCCGGAGCTCCTGGGGACCCGCACGGTAGAGCTTGAGCAGATCCTCGAAGCTGTTGACGCCGAGCATCGGATCATGGTGCGGCGGACCGGCACCTGCAGCTTCCAGTCGAAGTCCTGCTTGCGCAGCCGCAGCGGTTCCACCGATCCCAGCATCAGGGTGCCGTCGCCCCACAACGTCGTCTCGGGGAACACCGACAGGAACGTGCGCGCGATGATCTTGTATTCGGCGTCGGTGCCGGCCACCCACTGCACCACCAGCCCGCCCGGCTTCAGCGCGCGGCGCGCCAGCCGGAAATACTCCTCGGAATACAGATTCCCGGACCCGGCGTGGATCGGCAGGATGACGTCGGCGGTGATCACGTCGTAGCGTGAGTTGGTGAGCAGCAGGAAATTGCGGCCATCGTCCACGTGAAGCCGGACGGTCGGCTTGCGCAGCACGCCGAAGTTGATCGGCCCGAAGAACAGATCGGCGGCCTGGGTCACCTCTCGCGACAACTCGACGATGTCGACGTTGACCCCGGTGTGCTCGCTCAGGGCACCGGCGGTCGCGCCGCCGCCGAGACCGATCACCAGTGCCTGCCGGGCATCGGGGTGCACGGCCATCGGCAGGTTGCCGATCCGCTGGTGGACGCGCGGCGTCGCGCCCGAGGTGCTCGCCTGATGGTTGCCGCTGGTGTTCAGCGTGTAGGTGCCGCCGCGCTCCTGGTGCACGCTGACCGTCGCCTGCACCGCCTCGCGCTGCCAGACAATGTGCTGGCCCGGATAGCGCTGGACGAGGAAGGCGTCGAAGGGATCCGGCGTGACCAGGGCGGCAGCGACGAAGAGCACCGTGAGGACGGCGCCGGTCAGGGCGCGGACCACCGGCTTTGCCTGCGCCACCGCCAGCAGCGCCAGCGCTGACAGCAGCGACAGCCCGGCCAGCGCGATCAAGGTGCGCAGGCTCCCGAGTCGCGGGAGCAGCACGAACCCCGCCGCCAGCGAGCCGAGAATCGCGCCGGTGACGTTCAGCGAATAGAACGTGCCGACCCGCGACCCCTCGTCTCGATCGCCCGGATTGCCAGCGGTCGTCCACAGGTGCAGGCCGATCGGAAACGCCGCCCCGAACAGGATCATCGTCGGCAGGATCACGATGAAGCTGACGATGAACTGATAAGCGAGGTACGGCCCGATCGCGGCGGCGACCGCGGGGCCGATCTTCGCCATCACCTGTGGGATGGCCGGAAGGACGGCGAAGGACAGCAGCGTCGCGACCGCGATGCCCCCTTCGAGCCAGGCCAGGGTCATCAGCCAGTGGCGATCGCCGCTCGACGTTGCTCGCCCCTCGACGTTGCGCCGCCGCAGCAGCGGTGCGACGGCGTAGCTGCCGGCGGCGATACCCCCGAGCACGGCCGCCAGCATCATCGCGTAGCCGTAGACGGTTGGCCGCAGGAACAGCGTCGCGGCGCGGAACCACACCACTTCGAGGGCGAGCGAGACGAAGCCGGACAGGGCGAAGACCCAGAGGACGATTCGGGCGGCAGCCGCATCCCTCCGGCTGAAGCCGGAAGCCACCGGAGTATCGGCGCGCGTCTCGTGGCTTCCGGCTTCAGCCGGAAGATCAGCGGCCGGAAGTCGCCGCGCCACCAGAAAAGCCACGCTCGCGACAATCAGGTTCAGCGCCGCGGCCACGAAAAAAGATCCCCTTATCCCGAACCGGGGAATCAGCACCAGGCCGGCCAGCAGGCTGCCGGCGATCGCCCCTGCGGTGTTGGTGGCGTAGAGCACGCTGACGCGTCCGCCAAATCCTTCGGCGCGCAGCAGCGACGACTTGACGATGAGCGGCAGCGTGGCGCCCATCAGCGATGACGGGATGATCAGCACGGCGAACGACATCGCCAGCCGCACCGCGGTCAAGCCAGCGAGTGAGGAGCTGAGCGACGGGTGCAACGCGGCGTAGCCGCGCTGGAGGAGGTCGAGGCCGAACGGCGTCGCCAGCGCGGTCACCGCGATCAACGCTTCGGCGGCGCCGAGCCAGACGAGCGGGCGCGCGACCCGATCCGCCGTGCGCCCGCCGACGATGCTCCCCAGGGCCAGGCCCGCCATGAAGACCGCCCAGACCGTGCTGGCGGCGTAGACGGTGACGCCGAACACCAGCCCGATCAACCGCAGCCAGAGCATCTGATAGATCAGCGCGCTGGTGCCGGAGAGGAAGAAAAGAGCGGAGAGGAGGATCAGCAGGGTTGCCTCTACCGCGCCGAGGTGAAGCGCGGCTCGATGTCGACCGGCACCGACTCGAGCCGGTCGAGCACCGCCTTGACCTGCGGCCGGACCACGCCAAGCTGCGTGATCATCTCCTTCGCCTTCTCGTAGCTGCCTTCCGCTTGCAGCGTCATGATCTCGCGGGTCAGCGCGGTCACCGCGTCGGCCATCTTCGCCTGGTCCACCGCGAAGGTGTGATCCGCATTCACGCGGAACGCACCACGATCGAGCAGGTAGTTCATCTGGATGGCGATGCCGCGGCCGTGCGCTTCGTTGATGCCGAATCTGATCGACCGGAAGGCCGAGGCCAGGAACGTCGTATACATCGTCTGGCCGATCCCGGGATCGAGCGCCTTCTCATCGACCAGCCGCGCCAGCGACCACAGCCCTGACACGTCCGCCTTCGCTTCCTCGATCGTGCTGTAGGTTTCCTTCAACTGCTGCCGGACGGTGGTGGCGGCGCCGCCCACCGTGATGTTGTGCGGGCCGAGCCCGTGCATCAGCTCGTGCATCAGGATGTGGGTGAAGAAGGCCTCGAACGACACCCGCTTCTGGTCGGCCGCGGTCAGCGCGACCTTGGCGATCGGCAGCAGCACGGTCCGGAACTTCGCCTCCTGCATGTTCTTCAGCATGACCCGCTTGCTGCCCTTCTCACGGATCACGCGCTCGTCGTTGGGCAGGTTGAACGCCGCGGTCTGGACGCCGCGATTGCCGTCGCCGGCGGCGATCACCACGTTGACGACGCGAATCGGCGCGAGCTCGCCGAGCTTGGCGCTGCGATATTTCGGGTCGATCGGCAGTGCGTCCTCGAGCGACTGCAGGTGCTTCGAGAACGTCTGCAGCTTCGCGCTCTCGGCTTCGTCCCGGAGCGTGATGAAGGCCTCGAACGCCGCCTTGTAGTTGAACCACTCGTCTTCGTAGACCTCGTACGGCCCGATGGTCGGCTCGATCGGCGCGTCGAGCTCCATCCAGGCGACGTCGCTCGCGTAGTAGTCGTTGGAGCGGAAGGCGTCGGCGCGCGCCAGCAGGAACGTCTTGAGCGACGGGGCGCTGGTCAGGGCGGCGGCGTCGCGGAGGAGGGCGGCGATCCGGCCGAGCTCGCTCTGATACTCGAGCGAGTAGGGCACCGCGGTGAAGCGCCCGTCGTCGCCACGGCGAATCGTGGTGAAGAAGCCGGTGGCGCGGGCCTTGGCCTCGCCGCTCAGCGAGTCGAGCCACTTCTGGATCTCTTCCTTCGACGCGTCGGGCGGATAGAAGCTGCCCCCTTCCGGCTTGGCCGGGACGCCGGCGACGAACGGCCGGTTGTGATCGAGCCGCGACCACGGACCCTTGTTGATCAGGAAGTAGTGGAGGCGGGCCGCCGCGGTGGTGGCGGCCGGGCTGGCGGCCGGCGCCAGCGTGTCGTGGGCGAGCTGCTGCAGCAGGCCGTCGTTCCCGGCCCAGACCTGGCGCAGGAACAGCGCGTCGATCAGGCGCGCGGCCTCGACGAGCCGGGCCAGCGCCTGCCGATCGCCGTCACTCAGCTTGGACAGATCGGCGGCGATGTCGACCGGCGCGAAGCGTGCGGTCATTTTCAGCAGCGCGGCGCGATCGGGTACGGTCGAGGTTTCCTGCACGAGACGTTCTCCGGAGATCGCGGCCGGATCGATCGCGCAGGCGAGCGCGACGACAGCAATCAGGATTTGAGATTTGATGTATTTGCTAAACATGGTTCGCTGGCGCTGCCGTCAGGCGCAGGACTAGAATGGGGAGATTGTACAGGACCGGTAGAACCGCCCAGAGGATTCATCGATGAGGAATGCTGCGCCGCGTGACGGCTCCGAGCTCGAAGCGCTCGAAACGCGAGAATGGCTCGAATCGCTCGAGTACGTGATCGATCAGGGCGATCGGGGCCGCGTCCAGCGGCTGCTCGCCGCCCTGCGTCACCACGCCCGCATGCAGGGTGTGTCGCTGCCGTTCAGCGCGATTACGCCATACGTCAATACCATCCGCGTCGAAGAGCAGACGCCGCTGCCCGGCAGTCAGGAAATCGAGCGCCGCATCAAGAGCCTGGTGCGCTGGAACGCGATGGCGATGGTGGTGCGCGCCAACCGGCTGTCGGATGGCATCGGCGGCCATATCTCCACGTTCGCCTCGGCGGCCACGCTGTACGAAATCGGCTTCAATCATTTCTTCCGCGGCAGCGAGCACGAAGACGCGGGTGCCGCCGACATCATCTATTTCCAGGGCCATGCCGCCCCCGGCATCTACGCGCGGGCGTTCCTCGAAGGCCGGCTGCCGGCCGAGAAGCTGCAGAACTTCCGCCGCGAGCTGGCCGAGGGGGGCGGGCTGTCGTCGTATCCCCACCCGTGGCTGATGCCCGAGTTCTGGCAGTTCCCCACCGTGTCGATGGGGCTCGGTCCGATCATGTCGATCTATCAGGCGCGGTTCAATCGCTACCTGGAGGATCGCGGGCTCAAGAAGCCGTCGGCCGTCGAAGGTGTGGGCGTTCCTCGGCGATGGCGAGACCGACGAGCCGGAGTCGCTCGGCGCGATCAGCCTGGCGGCGCGCGAAAAGCTCGACAACCTGGTCTGGGTCATCAACTGCAACCTGCAGCGGCTCGACGGCCCGGTGCGCGGCAACGGCCAGATCATTCAGGAGCTCGAGGCCAGCTTCCGCGGCGCCGGCTGGAACGTGATCAAGGTGCTGTGGGGCTGCGACTGGGATCCGCTGCTCGCCGCCGATCACGACGGCCTGCTCGCCAACCGGATGGGCGAAATCGTGGACGGCCAGTACCAGAAGTACGCCGTCGAATCGGGCGCCTACTTCCGCGAGCACTTCTTCGGCGTCGATCCGCGGCTGCTGGACATGGTCAAGCACCTGTCGGACGACCAGTTGAAGCGGCTGCGGCTCGGCGGTCACGACCCGGTCAAGGTCTTCAACGCCTACAAGACCGCGGTCGAGCACAAGGGGCAGCCGACCGTGGTGCTCGCCCGGACCATCAAAGGCTACGGGCTCGGCGAAGCGGGTGAAGGCAAGAACATCACGCACCAGCAGAAGAAGATGAACGAGTCGGATCTGCGGACGTTCCGCACCCGGTTCGGCATCCCGGTGTCGGATGAGGAGATCGCCGAGGCGCCGTTCTACCGTCCGGCGGAGGACAGCATCGAGCTCCAGTACCTGCGCGATCGCCGCAAAGCGCTGGGCGGCTTCGTGCCGGTGCGCAAGGAGACCGTCAAGCCGATCACCCCCCCGTCGCAGGAGCTGTTCGAGGAGTTCTACAAGGGCACCGCCGGCCGCAAGGCCTCGACCACGATGGTGTTCGTGCGGCTGCTGTCGAAGCTGCTGCGCGACAAGGAGATCGGCGAGCTGGTGGTGCCGATCGTGCCAGACGAGGCGCGCACCTTCGGGATGGAGTCGCTGTTCCGCGCGGTCGGCATCTACTCACACGTCGGCCAGAAGTACGAGCCGGTCGACATGGATACCCTCCTCTACTACAAGGAGGCGCAGGACGGGCAGATTCTCGAAGAGGGGATCACCGAAGCGGGCTCGCTGTCCTCGTTCATCGCCGCCGGCACCGCCTACGCCAACCACGGCGTCAACACCATTCCGTTCTTCATCTACTACTCGATGTTCGGGTTCCAGCGGGTCGGCGACCTGATCTGGGCCGCCGCCGATTCGCGGACCCGCGGGTTCCTGCTCGGCGGCACCGCCGGCCGCACCACGCTGGCCGGTGAAGGGCTGCAGCACCAGGACGGCAACAGCCACGTGATGTCGCTGTGCGTCCCGAACTGCCTGTCCTACGACCCGGCGTACGCCTACGAGCTGGCGGCGATCATCGAAGACGGCATCCGCCGGATGTACAAGGAGCAGGAGGCGGTCTTCTACTACATCACCGTGATGAACGAGCAGTACGAGATGCCGGCGATGCCCGAGGGGGCGCGCGAGGGCATCCTCAAGGGCATGTACAAGCTGCGCCCGGCCGACAACGGCCAGGCCAAGCTCAAGGCCCAGCTGCTCGGCAGCGGCGCGATCCTCAACGAGGTGGTCGCCGCCCAGAAGATGCTCGAGAAGTACGACGTCGCCGCCGACGTCTGGAGCGTCACCAGCTACCAGGAGCTGTACCGCGACGGCCACGCCTGCGACCGCTGGAACATGCTGCACCCGGACCAGGACGCCCGCAAGCCGTATGTCACGCAGTGCTTCGAGAACGCGCCCGGCGTGTTCGTGGCCGCGTCCGACTACCTGAAGGTGCTGCCCGATTCGATCGATCAGTGGATGCCCCGCCGGATGCGCTCGCTCGGCACCGACGGCTTCGGCCGCAGCGAGGATCGCGCAGTCGCTGCGCCGGCACTTCGAAGTCGACGCGAAGTTCATCACGCTCGCGACGCTCGCCGAGCTCGGGCACGCCGGGCAGTTGGACCGGAAGGTGATCGCCCAGGCGGTCAAGGACCTCGAGATCGATCCAGAAAAGAAAGAGCCGGCGAAAGCGTGATTCATCCACAAATCCCAAATCCCAAGCTCCAAATCCCAACCACTCCCAACCGCCAAATCCCAAGGGTGCTTGGAACTTGGGGCTGGGAGCTTGGAACTTGGGGCTGGGAGTTGGGACTTGGGAGTTGGGAGTTTGGGAGTTGGGAGTTGGGAGTCGGCTTTGGGAGTTGGGATTTGGGAGTGGTTGGGATTTGGCGGCTTGGGATTTGGGATTTGACGAGTGACTCGCTATATGCCCACTGAATTCAAAATCCCCGAGCTCGGGGAAAACGTCTCCGCCGGTGATGTCGTTCGCATTCTGGTGAAGGCGGGGGACACCATCGAGAAAGACCAGCCGGTGCTCGAGCTCGAGACCGACAAGGCGACGATCGAAGTCCCGTCGAGCGTCAGCGGCACGGTGCAGGACGTCAAGGTCAAGGTCGGCGACAAGGTCAAAGTCGGCCAGGTCGTGTTGACGCTCAGCGACGGCGCCGCGGCGGAGCCGGAGAAGCCGGCCGGGAAGAAGGCGTCGGACAAGGGCGCCGGTAAGGCCGCGAAGGCGCCGGCGGCCGCCGAGGCCGCACCCGCGAAGGAAGCGGCCGACACCCCGAAACCGCAGCCGGCCGGCGCGGCGGAAGAAGGCGGGCTCAGTGCGGCGGCCACGCCGGATCGCAAGGAAGAAAAGGAAGAAGACGAGCCGCCGCCGGCAACCGCCGCGACCGAACGGGCCAAAGGCGAAGTCGACGCCGATCTGAATGCCGAGGCCCCGCGCCCGAAGCCGCGCGGCGAGGTCGTCGACATCAACCGCGGCGCCCGCGGCAGCCAGCAGCAGACCGGCGCCGCCGACAGCGATGCGCCCCGGAAGCCCGCGCCCCCTGCGGCGCCGTCGGTCCGGCGGCTGGCGCGCGAGCTCGGGGTCGACATCGGCCTGGTCGCCGGCAACGGCGCCGACGGGCGGATCAGCATCGAGGACGTGCAGATTTACGTGAAGAACGCGCTGGCCAACGTCCAGGCCGGCGGCGGAGGCGCGGCAGCGATGGCCGCGCCGCTTCCCGATTTCACCAAGTGGGGCGAAGTCGAGCGCAAGCCGATGAGCAACATCCGCCGCAAGACGGCGGAGCACCTCGGTCACGCCTGGAACGTGATCCCGCACGTCACCCAGCACGACCGCGCCGACATCACCGCGGTCGAGGGGCTGCGGAAACGCTACGCGCCGCAGGCGGAGAAGGCCGGCGGCAAGCTGACCATGACCGCGATCGCGCTGAAGATTGTCGCCGGCGCGCTGCAACGGTTCCCGCAGTTCAACAGCTCGCTCGACGCCGCCGCGAACGAAATCGTCTACAAGAAGTCGATCCACGTCGGCGTGGCCGCCGACACGCCGCGCGGCCTGCTGGTGCCGGTGATCCGCGACGTCGACCGCAAGGGCATCTTCGATCTCTCGAAGGAGCTGGCGCAGGCCTCCGAGAAGTCGCGGAGCGGCAAGCTGGGGCTCGACGACATGCAGGGGGGCGGCTTCACCATCACCAACCTCGGCGGCATCGGCGGCGACCTCGTTCACGCCGATTGTCAACTGGCCGGAAGTGGCGATTCTCGGCATCTCCCGCGGCACCTGGGAAGCGGTCTGGCGGCCTGCCAGCGTCGAAGACGAAGGCACGTTCCAGCCGCGGCTGATGCTGCCGCTGTCGCTGTCGTACGACCACCGGGTGATCGACGGCGCCGACGCGGCGCGATTCCTCCGCTGGATCTGTGAGGCGTTCGAACAGCCTTTCGTGCTGTCGCTCTGACCCGTGCTACGTGCGCGCCCCTCGCGGCGTCTTACCTAGCAGTTGAGTCCTATGTCTAATTCCCACGTCGTCGTCATCGGCGCCGGTCCGGGCGGGTACGCCGCCGCGTTCTACGCCGCCGACCTCGGCATGAAAGTGTCGCTGGTCGACCCGGCCGAGAATCCGGGCGGCGTCTGTCTGTATCGGGGCTGCATCCCGTCCAAGGCGCTGCTGCATGTCGCCAAGCTGGTCGAGGAGGCCAAGCATGCCGACGCCTGGGGCGTGACCTTCGGGGCGCCGGCGATCGACATCGACCGGCTGCGCGGTTTCAAGCAGAAGGTCGTCAATCAGTTGACCGGCGGCCTCGGTCAGTTGTCGAAGCAGCGCAAGATCTCGTACGTGCGCGGCACCGCGGCGTTCCGCGACGCGAAGACGTTCGAGATCACGGCCGAGGACGGCAAGACCTCCGAGCTGGGCTTCGACTACGCGGTGATTGCCACCGGCTCCCGCCCGGCGACGGTCCCCGGGCTGTCGATCGAGAGCCCGCGGCTGATGGATTCGACCAGCGCGCTCGAGCTCCCGGATATTCCCAAGTCGCTGCTGGTGGTGGGCGGTGGTTACATCGGCCTCGAGCTCGGCAGCGTCTATGCCGCGCTCGGCACCAAGGTCACCGTGGTCGAGATGACCGGCGGCCTGCTGCCCGGCGCCGATCGGGATCTGGTCAACATCCTCGCCAAGCGCATCGACAAGATGTGTGAAGCGGTCCTCCTCAACACCAAAGTGGTGGCGATGAAGGAGGCGGGTGAGGGCGATCGCGGTCACCTTCGAGGGTGACGGCCTGGGCGATCGGCCAAAGGAGCAGACCTTCGATCGCGTCCTGGTCTCGATCGGACGGCGGCCGAACGGCGCGGTGCCTGGCCTGGACAAGACCGGCGTGAAGGTGAATCAGCGCGGCTACATCGAAGTCAACGCCCAGCTCCGGACCGCCGAGCCGTCCATCTACGCGATCGGCGACGTGGTCGGGGAGCCGATGCTGGCGCACAAAGCCTCGCACGAAGGGCGCGTCGCGATCGAGGCGATCGCCGGCGAGAAGGTGGCGTTCGAGCCGCTGGCGATCCCGGCGGTCGTCTTCACCGACCCGGAGCTGGCGTGGTGCGGTCTGACGGAGAGCGATGCCCAGAAGCTGGGGCGCAAGGTCACGGTCGCGCGCTTCCCGTGGGCGGCCTCGGGCCGCGCGCTGACGCTCGATCGCACCGACGGGATGACCAAGCTGCTGATCGATCCCGACACGCAGCGCATCCTCGGGGTCGGCATTGTCGGACCCGGCGCCGGCGAGCTGATTGCGGAGGGCGTGCTCGCGGTCGAGATGGGCGCGAACGCCACTGACCTCAAGATGTCGATCCATCCGCACCCGACGCTGTCGGAGACCCTCATGGAGTCAGCCGAGGTGTTCTTCGGCCACGCGACGCACGTCTACCGGCCGAAGCGGGCCTAGCCTCTTCGGCGGTTCTTCGCTTGTCACGCCGCCTTCGGCTGACTGTGTCTTGTCCACGCCGCCTTCGGCGGGTTCGCGGCCTTCGGCCGCTCAACGACGACACGACGACACGACGAACGACGTAAACCTTTATCAGTCACTTCGACGGATTATCGCTGGCGGCGCCGCGCGAGAGCCGTTGATATTTGGGCTGGCGCTCAACTGGGGGGCACTTCGACGATGCCCCGACGTTCCGTCGTGGCCGGAGCCTTTACGTCGTTGTCGTCGTGTCGTCGTGTCGTCGTGGCGGCCGAAGGCCGCCCCCGCCGGAGGCGCCGTGGACACGATAGCAGCGTGACAGCGGCTGTCGCCCCGAAGAGGCTCAGAGGAGGCTCGCGCCGTGGCGAACACCGATGCCAGCATCTCCGGCGTCAGCTTCTTGGTGTTCGTGTTCTGCCGGCTCGGGTGGTAGGACGCGATGACGGCCGGGCCGCCGGGCGGCTGGTAGGTCAGGCCGTGACCGAAGAGCGGCCGCCGCTCCGGCGAAATGCCGCGGTCCTCGAGCAGGCGCCACGCGGCCTCGAAGCCGATCTTGCCGAGCGCGACGATGACGCGGAGCCTGGCAAGGGCAGCCACTTCCGCGACCAGGAATGGGTGACAGGCGAGGATCTCCGCGGGCGTTGGCTTGTTGTCCGGCGGCGCGCACCGCACCGCGGCGGCGATGTAGGCGTCGGTCAGCATCAGGCCATCGTCCGCCCGCTGAGACGTCGTGATGTTGGCGAAGCCGGCGCTGTGCATCGCGGTCATCAGGAAGTCGCCGGATCCGCCGGTGCCGTCCCCCGTGAAGACCCGTCCCGTCCGGTTGGCGCCGTGTGCGGCCGGTGCCAGGCCGAGCACCAGGACACGCGCGTCCGGATCGCCGAAGCCGGGCACGGGCCGGCCCCAGTAGACGTCGTCGCGGTAGGCGGCCCTCTTCTCCTGGGCGATGCGGGCGCAGTAGGTGCGCAGCCGCTCGCAGCGCGTGCAGCGAGATGATCTGCTTGATGAACGAGCGCGAGGGTGGTCACCGGGCGTCGGCGAGCTGGTTGGCCTCGAGCGCCTCGGTCTGCTCGTGCGCGTGATACGAGCTGCGGACGAGCGGCCCGGACTCGACGTGGCCGAGACCCAGCTCGAGGCCGATCCGCTTCAGCTCCGCGAACTCGGCCGGCGTGTAGTAGCGCTCCATCGGCACGTTGGCGAGCGACGGCCGCAGATACTGGCCGATGGTGACAATGCGGCAGCGGACCGCACTGAGATCCCGCAGCGTCTGGACGACCTCGTCCCACTGTTCGCCGAGCCCGACCATCAGTCCCGACTTGGTGGGGATGTCCGGGGCGATGGACCGCGAGCGATCGAGCAGCTGCAGCGCGCGATCGTAGCGTCCTCCCGGCCGGGCCGTGCGATACAGCCGCGGCACCGTCTCGATGTTGTGATTGAGCACGTCGGGCCGCGCCTCGAGCACCGTGCGCAGCGGCGCTTCCTCTCCCTTGAAGTCGGGGATCAACACCTCGATGCGGCATTGCGGCAGCCGCGCCCGCGTCTCGCGGATGGTCCGCGCGAAGTGTCCGGCGCCGCAATCGTCCAGATCGTCGCGGTCGACCGAGGTCACCACCACGTAGTCGAGACCCATGGCGTGAATGGCGCTCGCGACCTTGACCGGTTCGTCCTGATCGGGCGCCGCCGGCTTGCCGTGCGTGACGTTGCAGTAGCCGCACGACCGCGTGCAGGTGTCGCCGAGGATCATGAACGTCGCGGTGCCGTGATGCCAGCACTCGCCGATGTTCGGACAGTTCGCTTCCTCACAGACCGTGTGCAGCCCGAGCTCCCGCATGATGCCCTTGAGCCGCAGGTAGTTCTCGGACCCCGGCGCCCGGACCTTCAGCCAGTCGGGCTTGGGCACGCGCGCGGTCGTTTCCGCGCGCTTCTTGCGCCCCCGAATGAATGTGAGTGGGACCGTGGACATTTGAGATTCGTGCAAATCCGCCTCCGCCAAGGCTACGGCGCGACAAGCCCGCCAACGCGCGGAACCGCGAACCCGCGGAGGCGAAGACCCAATAATTATATGATCCCCAGAATGTCCCGCCTCTCGATTACCTGGCTCGGCCACGCCACATTCATCATCACCACGCCCGGCGGCAAGCGCATCGTCACCGACCCGTGGCTGGAAGGAAATCCGGCGTGTCCGGCCGATCGCAAGCGCATAGACGAGGCCGATCTGATCCTGCTCACGCATGGGCACTCGGACCATTCCGGCGACGTGGTCAGTGTCGCGCGCGCGACCAACGCACCGGTGGTCGCCGTGCACGAGCTGTCGATCTGGTTGCAGCGAAAGGGACTGCAGAACGTCATCGGGATGGGGGTCGGCGGGACCGTGAAGGTCGCCGGTCTCGACGTCAGCATGGTGCCGGCCGTCCATACCAGCAGCGTGGTGGAGAACGATCAGATCGTCTATCTGGGGGTCCCGACCGGCTTCGTGGTCCGGATGGAGGATGGCCGCGCCTTCTACTTCGCCGGCGACACCGCGCTGTTCGGGGACATGCGGCTGATCGGCGAGGAGCACCGGCCGGAGATCGCGTTCCTGCCAATCGGCGACCACTACACGATGGGACCCGAAGCCGCGGCCCGCGCCGCGTCGCTTCTCGGCGTCCGCCAGATCGTGCCGATGCATTTCGGAACGTTCCCGCTGTTGACCGGCACCCCCGACCGCCTGAAGCAGCTGGTCGCCCCCACCTCGGTCGACGTCCTGGTGCTGAAGCCGGGGGAAACCGCATCCTGATCCGCGAGTCCGTGGTCCGTGGTCCGTAGTCCGTGGTCCGTACGTTCGAAGCAGCCGGGTCGACGCCGCCCCAACCAGCTGGTCGCGACGCCTTCGACCCAGATGGTTCGACTGACTCTGAAGGTCTTTGCGGACCACGGCTACGGACCACGGACCACGGACCACGGACCACGGACCACGGACCACGGACTACGGACTACGGTTCGCGGATGAGGGCATTTATCAGCCGCAGAGATGTCTTCCATCAGTTCTTTCTGCGGGCGGCGGCACGAGTTGGATCGGTAGAATTTTCGGGTATGACTCATCTACGCTCCAACGCGACCTCCCGCACCCTGACCGTCGTGCTCTCCGAGACGGACTGGCGCGCGCTGCGCGCGGTCGAGCCGGACGCCGTTGGGTGGCTGCAGCAGAGAATCCGTGAACGGATCGGGGACTCCCGGGCCCGACCAGAAGCCGGCCGCGTCCCCCCGTCCCTCCACCAATCCGGCAGGCTGGGGAGAAGACGTCTACTAGCACCCCGGGTGTGAGTTCTCCCTTTTCCCTTCTGCCTTCTCCCTTGACACGCGAGGGCTTTTCATCCGCGTGTTAGGCTTGGCCGATGGAGACCGCAGGCCCGGCCGCGCCGCCGACGCCGGTCGACTTCGAGCGCACCCCAGAGGCCTACCAGCACTGGCGGCTGTCCTTCGACGGCCCGGTCGCCACGCTGGCGATGGATGTCCAGGAAGACGGCGGCCTCCGTCCTGACTACCGCCTCAAGCTGAACTCCTACGATCTCGGGGTCGATATCGAGCTCGCGGATGCCATTCAGCGGATCCGGTTCGAGCATCCGGACGTCCGCACCGTCGTCATCACCAGCCTGAAAGAGCGCGTGTTCTGCGCCGGCGCCAACATCTTCATGCTGCGGGGTTCGTCGCATGCGTGGAAGGTGAACTTCTGCAAGTTCACGAACGAGACCCGCCTCGCCATCGAGGACGCCAGCGCACACTCCGGCCTTCGCTTCATCGCGGCACTGAACGGCATCTGCGCCGGCGGCGGCTACGAGCTCGCGCTCGCCTGCGACGAGATCCTGCTGGTCGACGACGGGAACTCGGCGGTCAGCCTGCCCGAGACTCCGCTGCTCGGCGTGCTGCCCGGCACCGGAGGTCTCACCCGCGTCGTCGACAAGCGCAAGGTGCGCCGCGATCTGGCCGATGTGTTCAGCACGGTCGCGGAGGGGATCAAGGGACGGCGCGCGGTCGAGTGGCGGCTGGTCGACGCGGTGCATCCCACCAGCCAGTTCAAGGAGAAGGTCGCTCAGCGCGCCAGCGCGCTCGCCTCGCTCTCCGATCGTCCGGCCGGGGAATCCGGGCTGCTGCTGAAGCCGCTTTCACCCGTCATCTCCGAATCCGCGATGGTCTACAGCACCGTGCGCGTGGACCTCGATCGGCGTGCCCGCGTCGCCACGTTGATCGTCACCGGCCCGGAGGGTTCGCAGCCGTCGACGCCTGGCGAGATTCTGGAGCTCGGCGATCAGTACTGGCCGTTGCGCGCCTTTCGCGAGCTGGACGACGCGCTCCTGCGCTTGCGTTTCAACGAGCCGACACTCGGCACCCTGATCGTCAAGACGCACGGCGATGTCGCCGGGACCCTGGCCGTCGACGCGGTGCTGCTGGCGCACCAGGATCACTGGCTGGTGCGCGAGATCGCGCACTTCATCAAGCGGACGCTCAAGCGGTTGGACCTGACCTCGCGCAGCGTCTTCGCGCTGATCGAGCCGGACAGCTGCTTTGCCGGCACGTTGTTCGAGCTGGCGCTCGCCGCGGATCGGTCCTACATGCTCGACGATCCCGATCGGGCCAACACGATTGCCCTCTCGGGCATGAACGGCGGCACGTTGCGCATGAGCAACGGCCTGACCCGGTTGGAGACGCGCTTCCTCGGGACGCCCGACGTCGTGGCCGCACTGCTCGAGGAAGCCGCGCCCTTCGATCCCGCCGCGGCCCTCGACGCCGGCCTGGTGTCGTTCGCCCCGGACGAACTGGATTGGGACGACGAGGTCCGCCTGGCGGTCGAAGCGCGTGCCGCGCTCTCTCCTGATGCCTTGACCGGGATGGAAGCGAACCTGCGGTTCGCCGGTCCTGAAACGATGGAGACCAAGATTTTCGGCCGCCTGACCGCCTGGCAGAACTGGATCTTCGTCCGCCCGAACGCGGTGGGGGCGAAGGGAGCCCTGACCTCGTACGGGTCGCAGTCGAGGCCGGAGTTCGATTTCGGGAGGACGTAGTTCCAGTCCAGTTCGCACCAGTTCCCAGTAGGGCAACCGGAGAAGTCAGGAACTCGCAACGGACACCGGCACGGACTGGCAACTGGCAACTGGCAACTGGGAACCGGCAACTGGAAATTGACACGAGCCATGATCTCAGCCGAAAAGATCCCCAACAACGTCGGTCTGGCGAGCAACAAGCGGCTGCAGCGGGCGCTGGAGCACTGGCAGCCGCAATACATCCAGTGGTGGCGCGACATGGGGCCGCAGGGGTTCCAGGACTACCACCAGGTCTATGTCCGCACTGCGGTCAGCGTTGACCCGTCCGGGTGGGCGCACTTCGAATACGTCAAGCTCCCGGAGTACCGGTGGGGCATCTTCCTCGCCGATCCAGTGCACGACCGGCGCATCGGCTTCGGCGATTTCTTCGGCCAGCCGGTATGGCAGGAGGTGCCCGGTGAATTCCGCAATCAGCTGCGCCGGCTGATCGTGACGCAGGGGGACACCGAGCCGGCGAGCGTCGAGCAGCAGCGCTGGCTGGGGCAGCGGTGTCCCAGCCTCTATGACCTGCGCAATCTCTTTCAGGTCAACGTCGAGGAGGGGCGGCACCTGTGGGCGATGGTGTACCTCCTGCACTCGTACTTCGGGCGCGACGGACGCGACGAGGCCGAGGAGCTGCTCGCGCGTCAGAGCGGCAATCGTGACAAGCCGCGGATCCTCGACGCCTTCAACGAGCCGATCGACAACTGGCTCGACTTCTTCATGTTCACGATGTTCACCGATCGGGACGGGAAGTCGCAGCTGCTGTCGCTGTCCGAGAGCTCGCTCGATCCGCTGTCGCGGACGACCCGGTTCATGCTGACCGAGGAAGCGCATCACATGTTCGTCGGCGAGACCGGCGTCGGCCGGATCGTCGAGCGGACCTGCCAGCTCCTGGCCGAGGCGGGCTTTTCGGAAGACGTGCGGCGGCTCGGCGGCATCGATCTGCCGACCATCCAGAAGTTCATCAACCTGTGGTTCAGCCTGTCGCTCGATCTGCACGGCAACGAGATCTCGACCAATGCCGCGTCGTACTTCGCCAACGGCCTCAAGGGGCGGGCGCAGGAGGAGAAGTGGGACGATCACGTGGTGACCGAGCCGGTGTACGAGCTCGACGTGGCGGCGGCGGGGGGGCGGCTCGATCGCCGGGCGATTCCGATGCGGACCGCGATGAACGAGGTGCTGCGCGATTGGTACGTCGGTGATTGTCAGGCCGGCGTCGATCGATGGAACAAGATCTTCGAGCGGCACGGGATGTCCGAGCGCCTGCGCCTGCCGGATCGCAAGTTCAATCGCGGCATCGGGATGTTCTCCTCGCTGCACTTCGATCCCGACGGCGCTCCGGTGTCGGACGACGACTGGGCCAAGCGCCGGCACGAGTGGCTGCCGTCGGAGCAGGACCGCGAGTACCTCCTCAGCATCATGGCCGAGCCCGTCTACGAGCCGGGGAAGTTCGCGAATTACATCGCGCCGCCACTGCGCGGGGTGAACCGGATGCCGATTGATTTCGAGTACGTCAGGACCGAGGCGTGAAAAGATCCGTGTCAAATCCCAAGCTCCAAATCCCAAATCCCAACCACTCCCAACCGCCAAATCCCAAGGCGGGTGGATGATCGGAGCTGGTTTGGTTGGCCACTTTGGCATTTGGGAGTTCCTTGGGATTTGGAAGTTGGGAGTGGTTGGAGCTTGGGATTTGGAGCTTGGGATTTGACTGAGATCCACCATCACCTCTTCATCAACAATGAATGGCGCGCCTCCTCGTCTGGCCAGACGATGGAGGTCGTGAACCCGGCGACCGAAGAGGTGATCGCCGAAGTCGCGTCCGCTGATCGAAAGGACGTGGATGTGGCGGTGGCGGCGGCGCGCGCGGCGCTCGACGGGCCGTGGAGCACGCTGTCGGCGCGTGAGCGGGGGCGGCTGGTTCGCCGGCTCGGCGAGCGCCTGATGGCGCGGGTAGACGACGTGGCCCGGCTCGAGACGCTGCACAACGGCAAGCCGATCAGCGAGTCGCGGCACATCGAGATCCCGGCCGCGGCCGAGTGCTTCGAGTACTTCGGCGGCTGGTCGGACAAGGTGATGGGCGAGACCATCCCGGTCAAGGGCAACTATCTGACCTACACGCTGCGGGAGCCGATCGGCGTGGTTGCGGCGATCGTCCCGTGGAACTTCCCGCTGCTGCTGGCGGCCTGGAAAGTCGCGCCGGCGCTGGCGTGCGGCAACGTCGTCATCCTCAAACCCGCCAGCCAGACTCCGCTGACCGCGCTCGCGCTGGGCGAGCTGGCGAGCGAGGTCGGGCTGCCGCCGGGCGTGCTCAACGTGATCACCGGGCCGGGAGCGACGGTCGGGCAGGCGCTGGTCGAGCATCCCGGCATCGACAAGATCGCGTTCACCGGCGATACCGCGACCGGTCAATCGATCATGCGCGGCGCGGCGGAGACGCTGAAGAAAATCACGCTCGAGCTCGGCGGCAAGTCGCCGAACCTCGTGCTCGCCGACGCCGACCTGGAGGCGGCGGTTCGCGGGGCGACGATCGGCATCTTCTACGGCAAGGGCGAGGTCTGCGCCGCCGGATCGCGGCTGCTGGTCGACCGCGCCATCAAGGACGAGTTCATCGACAAGCTGGCCGCCCGGGTGAAGAAGATGGTGCCCGGGGATCCGCTCGATCCGAAGACCCGGTTCGGCGCGATCTCGTCGCGCAAGCAGCTCGACACCGTCCTGCGCTACATCGACGCCGGCAAAGCCGAGGGGGCGGTGCTCGTCACCGGCGGCGCGCGGGCCGACATCGGCACCGGCAAAGGCTACTTCCTCCAGCCCACGGTGTTCGCCGATGTCAAGCCGGAGATGACGATCGCGCGCGAAGAGATCTTCGGGCCGGTGCTGGCGACCATCGACTTCGCCGATCTGGACGAGGCGATCGCGACGGCGAACGACACACCATACGGCCTGGCGGCGGGCGTCTGGACGCGCGACATCAAGAAGGCGCATTACGTTGCGCGCAGGCTGCAGGCGGGGACGGTGTGGGTCAACACCTACAACGTCTACGACACCGCGGCCCCGTTCGGCGGCTACAAGCAGAGCGGGTTCGGCCGCGAGATGAGCGCGCATGCGCTCGAGCACTACACCCAGGTCAAGTCAGTGTGGGTGGACCTGTCGTAGATCGCGGTCCGCAGTCCGTAGCCCGCGGTCCGGTCGGAGCCGCTCGGCGCAGCGGAGTAAAAGGCGCGGCAATTATCTGAACGCAATGCCTTCCACCCCGATGCTTCGAAGGACGCTCAACGGTCTTACGGACCACGGACTACGGACCACGGACCACGGACTACGGACCACGGAATACGACCGCGCGCAGCGTCTCCATCGCGTGATCGATGTCCCCCTCGGTGCTGTAGAAATGCGGCGACATCCGGATCCCGGCGCCGGGGCGGTAGTCGACGATCACCTCGCGGCGAAGCAACTCCTGGGTGACGGCGTAGCCGTCGGGCACGTCGATGATCACCGCGCCGGCGCGCTCGTGGTCGGCGGTCGGCGTGTTGACGCGAAAGCCGGCGGCGGTGGCCTGGTCGATCAGGCGGCGGGTGAGGCGGAGCGATCGGGCGCGAATGGCGTCGATGCCGATGCTCGCCACGATCTCGTAGCCGGCCCGCGCCGAATACAGCGCCGGGACGTTCGGCGTTCCGCTCTGGAACCGCTCTGGGGCGCCGGCATATCGAATCGGCGCCGCTTCGAAGGCAAACGGTTCGACATGGGCGGCCCAGCCCACCAATGCCGGCTGCAGCGTCGGCGCCAGGTCTGGCCGCACGTACAGATAGCCGGCGCCCGGGCCGCCACACAGCCACTTCACCGATCCGCCGACCGCGAAATCCGCCCCGAGCGCCTGGAGATCGATCGGGATCACGCCGGCGGCCTGATAGATGTCCAGGATGACGTGGGCGCCGACGCGATGCGCCTTTTCGATCACCGCGCGGGCGTCCTGGATGTAGCTGCTGCGGAACAGCACCAGCGAGAGCGGCACCAGGATGGTGTGCTCGTCGATCGCCTCGAGCAGCCGCTCGAGGTCGGTCCGGATCTCGTCCTGGCCCGGGACGATCACGACGTCTGCGCCGTAGCGGCGAAAGCCTTCGAACAGGTAGATGTTGGTCGGGAACTCGAGACTGGTCAGGACGATCTTCCGCCGCGGACCGTCGTAGCGAAAGCACGAGCCGATGATGCCCTGGGCCACGCTCGCGTTCTGGTGCATGGAGATCGACCCGGGAGCAGCCCCGATGATCGGCGCGAGCAGGTCGCCGACCGTCCGCCCCATTTCCCACCAGCCCTCCGACCAGGCCCGTACGCCGCGCGTCATCCAGGTGTCGGCATACGCGTGCACGCTGTCGACCGCACTTCGCGGCATGGCGCCAAGCGAATGGCTGACCAGGTAGGTGCAAGTCTCGAGAATCGGGAACTCGGAGCGGCGAATGGGGGCCGAGGCTGTAGTCATGTACCAAGTAAGACCAGATGGAGGAGGATCAAGGTAACGGATCTCAAAAACGGAGCAACGGAGCCAGCGGAGTAAACGAAGAAGACTGAAGTTTCTCTTCCGTTTCCTTCGTTACCTCCGTTGCTCCGTTTTTGGGATCCGGTGCCTCCGTCTCCCCTCCGTAGCCTCGGCCGAGTCACTGAGGCAGCGCGAAGGCCACATACACCCCGCCGCGCGGGCCCCGCGACTTGCCGCCGCTCGCCGCGATGACCACGAACTGGCGGCCGCCGCTCTCGTAGGTCGCCGGCGTCGCGTTCCCCGAGAACGGCAGCGTCGCCTCCCACAACAGCGCACCCGTCGCCTTGTCGAACGCGTGGAACTTGCGATCGTGATTGGTGGCGCCGATGAACACCAGCCCGCCAGCGGTGACGATGGGCCCGCCGTAGTTCTCTGTGCCGGTGTTCTTCAGGCCCTGGGCGGCGAGCTCCGGATACTCTCCGAACGGGATCTTCCAGGCATAGTCGCCGGTGTTGAGGTTGATGGCGTTCAGCGTGCCCCATGGCGGTGCCACCGCCGGGTAGCCGTCCGGGTCGAGGAACTTGTGGTACCCGGTGAATCGATACTTCTCGTAGATGGGCGTGATCACCGGTGCCTCGGTGGGGGTGTCCTCGCCAGTCAGGACATATTGAACGATGGCGTTGATCGCGGAGGTCTGCAGACTCGTGAACGCCGGCATCCGGCCGGCGCCCTTCTGAATCACCGCGAGAATCTCCGCCCGTGACTTCCGTTCACCGATGCCGAGCAGCGACGGGAGCTGGGGCGGCGTGCCCTGCCGATCGTCCCGGTGACAGGTGGCGCACTCGCGCAAGTACAGCGCTTTGCCGCTCTGCCCGGCATCGTCGGGCGCCAGCGCGCCGGTCCACGCGAGATCGTTGGCATTGATGTAATACAGCCCGCTCTCCGGATCGAACGCCTGACCGCCCCATTCGGCGCCTCCGTCATAGCCGGGAAAGACCACCGTCGACTGTCCGATCCGCAGCGGCGCGAACGGACCTTCGCTGCGGAGCTTCGCGAATGCCTCGAGCGCCCATTTGTGCGCCTCCGGGCTCCGCGTGGTCAGCATGTCTCTGGTGAGCAGCTGCCGGGAGTATGGCGCGGGCCTGGTGGGAATCGGTTGCGTGTCGGCGGCGGCTTCACCTGGCACGTCGCTCGGCGGGAACTTCCGGTACTCGATGGGGAAGAGCGGCTTGCCGTTCGCCCGGTCGAACAGGAACACGTATCCGTGCTTGGTGGTCTGTGCGACCGCCTGGATGGTTCGCCCGCCGTGCCTGACGGTGACGAGATTCGGCGGGGACGGCGGATCGCGGTCCAGGATGTCGTGCCGCACCAGTTGGAAGTGCCAGATCCGCTTGCCGGTCGCCGCGTCGAGCGCGAGCAGCGTGTTGGCGTAGAGGTTGTCGCCGAGGCGGTTGGCACCGTAGAAATCGGCCGCTGCCGACCCGGTCGGAACGTAGACGATGCCGCGGGCCTCGTCGATGGCCATGCCCGCCCAGTTGTTGGCGCCGGCATTGTATCGCCACGAGTCCTTCGACCACGTCTCGTAACCCGGTTCGCCGGGATGCGGAATCGTGTGAAAGATCCAGCGCAGCTTGCCGCTCTTGACGTCGTAGGCGCGGATGTGACCGGGCGAGCCGGGCAGCCCTTCGTTGACGCGCCCGCCGATGATCAGCAGGTCCCTGTAGATCGCGCCTGGTGACGTGAGGCGAACGGACTGACCCTTCTCCTCTCGTCCGAGATCGTGCCTGAGGTCGATGCGCCCGTTGTCGCCGAAGCCGGTGATCTGCGCGCCGGTTGTCGCATCGAGCGCGTAGAGATACTCGGAGACTGCCGCGAAGACCCGCGCCGCTCCGCCGCTGTCGCCGGGCCAATACATGACGCCGCGATTGGGACCGCGTCCGCCCTGCAGCTTGCCGTCGAAGGTCCAGACCACCTTACCGGTCGCGGCGTCGAGCGCCAGCACGCGCTGCGCCGGTGAATACGCGTACACGATGTTGCCGACCACGACGGGCTGGGTCTGGAGATCGCCCGACTCGCCGGTGTCGTGGGTCCATGCCACCTGCAGCTTCGCCACGTTCTTGCGATTGATCTGGGTCAGGCTCGAATAGCGAAGCTGTTCGGGGCCGCCGCCGTACGACGACCAGCTCCGGTACTTCGACGTCTGGGTGGAACGCTGTGCCGCACCCACCAGCGCCATCGTCGAGGCTGCGATGACGAGGGCGGGCAGATAACGATGCAAGTTGGCCATCCGTGCTATTCTCCCGCGGTCTGGACGTTCCCTCCCGCTTTCGGCTTCCTTCCGTCCCGTAGTCGGCGCGCGAAGGGCGACGTCGAAGAGCTTACCCGTTGACGAGAGTCGCGATGAAAATTTTGAGACGCTTCGAACCCTACGCCTACGCGGCGCTCCGCATCGTCGCTGGACTGCTGTTCCTGTTTCATGGCCTCCAGAAGTTCGGCGTGCTCGGCGGTCAACTGACGCTGCCGCCGGTCTCGCTGATCGGCCTGGCCGCCGTCATCGAAACCGTGGGGGGCCTGCTGATCATGATCGGCTTCGCGACCTCGCCGGTGGCGTTCATCTGCAGCGGCGAGATGGCGTACGCCTACTTCACGGCCCACCAGCCGCGCGGCACCTGGCCGATTCAGAATGGTGGCGAGCCGGCGGCGCTCTTTGCCTTCATCTTTCTCTACATCTCGACCCGTGGCGGCGGGATGCTGAGCGTCGACGGCGGCGGCAAGTGAACCGGATGTCGCGGCGCCGCTTCGTGCAGGCGGCGGCCGCGCCGATGCTCGTGGCGGCACGGCCGCAAGCACCGCCGGCCTCCGCCATCACCGCGCAGCAGCTGATCGACCGCATTCGCGGCGCGATCGGGGTGCCGTGGCGCGAGAAGACCATCGACGGCGTCAAGGCCGGCGATCCGGCGACGGTCCTGACCGGCGCCGCGGTCACGGTCGCGGCGCGCCTCGACAATCTTCGCCGGGCGGCCGCGGCCGGCTGCAACCTCGTGATCACGCAGGAGCCGGTGTTCTACGGCCCCAACGACGAGCCTGGCAACCGCGCCAAGGACTCGGTCTATCTTGCGAAGAAAGCCTACGTCGAGGAGGCGAAGCTGGTCGTGTGGCGTTTCTCCGATCACTGGAGCGCTCGCCAGACCGATCCCCGGGTCACGGCCCTGGCCGAGGCATTGGGCTGGTCGGGGAGCGGCGGGAATGTGGTCACGATCCCGGAGACGTCCTTGTCGTCGCTGACGGCACACGTGCGGAGTCGGCTCGGCGCCCGCGGCGGCGTGCGAACCCTGGGTCCGCGGGACATGCGGGTGCGAACGGTGCTGCTCAGCCCGGGGACCACCGACATGGCGACCACGATGGCGGGATTGAAGAACGCCGACGTGGTGATCGCGGGTGAGCCGCGCGAGTGGGAAGTGGTGCCGTATGTGCTCGACGCGCGCGAAGCAGGCGCCGCGAAGGCCTTGATCGCGGTGGGGCGCATCGTCTCCGAAGAGCCCGGCATGCGCGCGTGTGCCGCCTGGATCCGGACGCTGGCACCCGGACTGCGGGTCGAAGCGCTGCCGGTCGCCGATCCCTTCTGGAACCCAGCCGTATGACCGCACAGGAGATCGTCGCTCGCATCCGCCAGCAGCTTGCCGCTCAGGGGATCACCTGGCGTACGGAAACCGTCGACACCTTCAAGGCGGGCGATCCGGATACGCCGGTGGCGGGCATCGCCACGACCGGGATGGCGACGTTTCCGATGCTGAAGCGTGCCGCGAAGGCGAACCGCAACTTCGTCATCACCCACGAGCCGACCTTCTACAGTCATCAGGATCAGACCACGGCGCTCGCGCAGGATGCGACCTACGAAGCCAAGCAGCGGTTCATCAAGGAGAATCGCCTCGTCGTCTGGCGGTTCCACGATCACGCGCACGCGATTCGGCCGGATCCGCTGGTGGTGGGGTCCGCACGCGCGCTCGGGTGGACGGCGTACGCGTCGCCCACCGAGCCGCGCATCTACACGGTGCCGCCGACAACGCTCGGCGCGCTCGCGGCGGACGTCGCCCGCCGCCTGAAAGGGCGCGCGATCCGTGTGGCCGGCGATCCCGGGATGAAAGTCACCCGGGTGGCCCTCGGCCCAGGCTATGGCGTGCCGCCGTTGACCAGTGCGTTCGACGTCGCGGTCGGCGGGGAAGCCTCCGAGGCCGGAGGCAACACCGAGTATCTCGCCGATGCCGTGGCCTCCGGCCAGCCGAAAGGGCTCATCGTGCTGGGCCACATGCTGTCCGAAGACTTCGGCATGTTCGAAGTCGGGGAGTGGCTGCGGGGCTTCCTGCCCGACGTCCCGATCGAGTGGGTGTCCGCGGGTGAGCCGTTTTCGTGACAGCCCTCGGCGTACGACAGCCACACCGCTGCTTACAGCGGCACTCGGGGTGATCCGCGCGCCAGTGTTTACAGGAGGGCCAGGAGGTCAGGAGGGAGAAAATACGGTTTGTTTTCTCCTGATTTCCTGGCCCTCCTGTGATCGCGAGCGCCGCGAATAGCAACACTCGCCACTTCGAGCAGCGAGATGCTTGCGGCCGCCCTACTTGCGGGCCGCCACCTTCAGCTCACCGAGCTTGGCGGCCATGTCCTGCGCCGAGGTGGCCGGCTTCACGGCTTTGTCGATGTAGGCGATCCTGCCGTCCTTGTCGATGTAGAACGTCCAGCGGCTGGCGAAGCCCTTCGCATTGAGCACGCCGTACGCTTCGGCGGTCTTCTTGGTGGGGTCGCTCAGCAGCGGGAAATCGGCCTTCTGCGATTCGGCGAACGCCTTGTTCCCCTTCTCGCCTTCGAGCGGGTCGACGCTGGCCATGAAGTAGGTGGCGTCGTACTTCTTGATGTCGGCGCCGTGTTCCGCCAGCGACTTGCACTCGATGGTGCAGCCCTGCGTGAATGCCATCGGGAACCATGCCAGCACGACCGCCTGCTTGCCCGCGAAGCTCGAAAGCTTGTAGGTCTTGCCGTCCGACGCCTGCAGCTCGAAATCCGGCGCCTTGTCTCCGACTTTCAGTTCCTCAGCCACGGCATTGCCTCCGAGTGCGAGTGCACACAACGCGATGATGATGGACTTCCGCATCAGCCCTCCTGTCAATAAGCCCGAAAACACCTCTCCCGCTGGTGAAATTCCCTGATCGGCGGGGAGCGGATCATGATCTCACGTTTTTGAGGGCTCACGCTGTCAACGCCCAACTTCCAACTCCCAACTCCCAAGGGGAAGCCGCTCGAAGCATTGGGGTGAAAATGCGCCCGAACCAGCTATGCGTCCTCGATTTCACCCAGATCGCTCGAACGACTCCCCTTGAGAGTTGGAAGTTGGGAGTTGGGAGTTGATACGATTTCTCCCGATGCAATCCTCACGCCGGTCAGCCGGTCCTCACGATGGGTCCCAAGCCCAAGGATGCCCGGCTGGCGATGATCCTGGTGCACGGACGGGGTGCATCAGCGGAGGATATCCTTGGCCTCGCGAGCGAGCTCGGCCGTGACGATGTGGCGTACCTGGCCCCCCAGGCCGCCGGCAACACCTGGTACCCGTACTCGTTTCTCACGCCGCTCGAGAAGAACGAGCCTGGCCTCACCTCCGCGCTGGGCGTCCTGGGACAGCTCGTGTCGTCGCTCGGCGATCAGGGGCTGCCCGCCGAACGCGTGGGGTTCCTGGGGTTCTCTCAGGGGGCCTGCCTGTCGCTCGAGTTCGCCGCGCGTAACGCGCGCCGCTATGCCGCGGTGATCGGACTGAGTGGAGGACTGATCGGCCCGCCCGGAACGCCGCGCACCTATCCCGGCCACGCCGGCGGGACTTTCGTCTTCCTCGGGTGCAGCGACGTCGATCCCCACATCCCGCTCGAACGGGTCCAGGAGACGGCCGAGGTGTTCCGCGATCTTGGAGCGGTCGTCGACGAGCGGATCTACCGGGGGATGGGACACACCGTCAACCGCGACGAGATCGAGGCGGTCAGGCTGATTCTCGCCGGCTCCGGTGTTTGATGGAGACTGCGCGGGCATACGGCTGATATATGCTGTGGCCGCTTTTCCCACAAGATACCGATGCCCAACCTGATCGAACGCGCCTACGATTCCGCCAAGGACCGCTACGCCGAACATGGTGTCGACGTGGAGAGTGCCCTGCGCGCGCTCGCCGGCATCCCGATCTCGCTGCACTGCTGGCAGGGTGACGACGTCGGCGGGTTCGAGCAGTTGGGGACCGGGCTTGGGGGCGGACTGGCGGCGACCGGGAACTACCCGGGCAAGGCCCGCACACCGGACGAGTTGCGGTCCGACGCCGAAAAGGCGTTTTCGCTCATTCCCGGCCGGCACCGTTTCAACCTGCACGCGTTCTACGGCGACTTCGACGGCCGCCGGGTCGATCGCGATCGCGTCGGCCCCGAGCACTTCTCCGGCTGGATCGAGTGGGCGCGGCGGCTCGGCATCGGCCTGGACTTCAATCCGACCTTTTTCTCTCATCCCAATGCGGCCGACAACTTCACCCTGTCGCACGCGGATGCCGCGATCCGCGAGTTCTGGATCGCCCACGGCATCGCCTGCCGGCGCATCGGCGGCGCGATTGGCGACGCGCTCGGGAACACCTGCATCACCAACTTCTGGATTCCCGATGGCATGAAGGACACGCCGGTCGACCGGGTCGGTCCGCGGGAGCGGGTGCTGGCGTCGCTCGACGCGATCTTCGACGAGAACATCGACCGGGCGCACAACCGCGACGCCGTCGAGGGCAAGCTGTTCGGCATCGGCTGCGAGAGCTACACCGTCGGGTCCCACGAGTTCTATTACGGCTACGCGCTGACGCGGGGCAAACTGCTGACCCTGGATTCGGGCCACTATCACCCGACCGAGACCGTCACCGACAAGATCAGCTCAGTGCTGATGTTCCTTCCAGAGCTGCTGCTGCACGTGAGCCGCGGCGTCCGCTGGGACAGCGACCACGTCGTGGTCCTGAACGACGAGCTCGAGGCGGTGGCGCTCGAGCTGGTGCGAGGGCAGTTCCTCGATCGCGTGCACATCGGGCTGGACTACTTCGACGCCAGCATCAACCGGGTCGCGGCCTGGACCATCGGCACCCGCAATATGATCAAGGCGTTGCTGAAGGCGCTGCTCGAGCCGACGGCGGCGCTGCGGACGCTCGAGGCGCACGGCGACTACACCGGCCGTCTCGCCCTGCTCGAGGAAGTCAAGACGCTGCCGTTCGGCGCGATCTGGGATCGCTATTGCGAATCCTCGGGCGTGCCCGTCGGACCGGCGTGGCTGCGCGAGGTGCAGAGCTACGAACAGAGGGTGCTCGCGTTGCGCGCGTGATCAATCCCTAATCCCTAATCACAAATCCCTAGTCCCGAATCCCGAATCCCTGATCGACAGCACCCTATGCCTGCACCTCCTCCTCACGCACCGTCCGCGACCGGCCCCGACACCGGCGGTCCGTGGTACCGCGAGCTCACCCGCGCTCACTGGTTCGTCCTGATCGTCGCCTCGCTCGGCTGGCTGTTCGACACGATGGACCAGCAGCTGTTCAACCTGGCGCGGCGTCCGGCGATTGCCGAGCTGCTCGGACCGGGAGCGACGCCGGCGACGATTGCCGAGTACTCCGGCTACGCCACCACGATCTTCATCATGGGCTGGGCCACCGGCGGCGTGTACTTCGGGATCCTCGGCGACCGGATCGGCCGGGCGAAGACGATGGTCTACACCATCCTCCTCTACTCGCTGTTCACCGGGTTGAGCGTGTTCTCGGTCGGGGTGTGGGACTTCTCCTTCTACCGGTTCCTCACCGGCCTGGGCGTCGGCGGGCAGTTCGCGGTCGGCGTGGCGCTGGTGGCCGAAACGCTGCCGGACCGGGCGCGTCCGTATGCGCTCGGCTGGCTGCAGGCCTCCTCGGCGATCGGCAACATGATGGCGGCGACGGTCGGCATCATCCTCGGCCAGATGCAAACGGCCGGCTACATCGACAGCGCGTGGCGGGCGATGTTCCTGTTCGGCTCGCTCCCGGCCCTCCTCTGCATCGTGGTGTTCAAGAAGCTCAAGGAGCCCGAGCGATGGCAGCGCGAGGCCAAGGCGGGTGCGAAGCGCGGGTCCTATGGCGAGCTCTTTTCCGACCCGCGTTGGCGCTATAACGCCATCATCGGCATGCTGCTCGCGTTCGCCGGCGTCGTCGGCCTCTGGGGCATCGGGTTCTTCAGCTTCGATCTCTTCCGCTCGGTGCTGGAGCGCACGAACATGCCGCCGGGCGACGTGACGTTCTGGATTGGCATGACCTCGCTGCTGCAGAACGCCGGCGCGTTCTTCGGCATCTACGCGTTCACGCACGTGACCCAACGCATCGGCCGCAGGAAGGCGTTCGCGATCGCGTTCGTCGCGGCGATGCTCTCGACGGCCTACACCTTCTGGAACCTGGACGACTTCACCGACATCTTCTGGATGATCCCGCTGATGGGGTTCTGCCAGCTGTCGCTGTTCGGCGGCTACGCGATTTACCTGCCGGAGCTCTTCCCGACCCGCCTGCGCAGCACCGGCACGTCCTTCTGCTACAACGTCGGACGGTTCGTGGCCGCGAGTGGTCCGCTGGCGCTCGGCCTGCTCACCAGCCGCGTCTACGTCGGGTACCCCGAGCCGATGCGGTATGCCGGCGTCACGATGTGTCTGGTGTTCCTGATCGGGCTGGCGACCGTGCCGTTCATGCCCGAGACGAAAGGACGGCCGCTACCCGAATGAGCGCATTTCGCATCGCTGCAATCACCGACGAGTTCTCACCGAAGGATCTGGACGCCGCGCTGACCGGCATGGCGGCGGTGGGGATGACCGGCGCCGAGCTGCGGGTCGTCGGCGGCCGCAACATGATCGACCTCTCGGACGAGGAAGTGGATCAGGTGCGCGCCACGGTCGAGGCCCGCGGCATGACGGTGGTGGGGCTGGCCTCGCCGCTGCTCAAATGCGTGCTGCCGGACTCGCCGCCGCTCGACAGCCGCGTGCAGCACGACGTCTTCGGTTCTCCGCACACGTTCGAGGATCAGCCGCGGCTGACCGCGCGGGCGTTCGAGATCGCCGAGCGGCTCGGTGCGCCGATCATCCGCGTCTTCTCGTACTGGCGCACCACTGACCCCGACCGGACCTACGACCGTCTCGCCGAAGCCCTGCTCGCCCTCGCGGACGAGGCCGACCGCCGCGGCATCGTCATCGGCCTCGAGAACGAGCATGCGTGCAACGTTGGGACGGGCGACGAAGCGTCACGCCTGCTCGCCAGGCTGGATCATCCGGCGCTGCAGCTGGTGTGGGACCCGGCCAACGCATCGATCCTCGGCGAGGTGCCGTTTCCCAAGGGCTATGAGGCGGTCGATGCCAGCCGGATCGGCCACGTCCACGCGAAGGACTGCTTCGTGAAGGATCACCGGCCGGAGTGGGGACCAGTCGGGGAAATGGGCATCGACTGGCGCGGCCAGGTCGCCGCCTTACGGCGCGACGGCTATGACGGCTGGATCAGCCTCGAGACCCATTGGACCGGCCCGAACGGCGACAAGTTCGAAGCCAGCACGATCTGCGGGCGCAACCTGAAGACGCTCGCCGGCTGACAGCCGCCCCTCGGGGCGCCTGCGTCTTGCTGCTTGGAGTCGCGACCGGGGTTCTTCGCCGCGCTTTTTTAACAGGAGGGCCAGGAGATCAGGAGTTTTTTCTTCAAATGAATTCCTCCTGACCTCCTGGCCCTCCTGTAAATCCCACCGGCCGTCGAATAACCCGAACGCTCGGATAGCGGGATCCCCGAGCGTCGCTATATCTTGCTCTCGCACGCGCGCATGTATTCCACGCTGCCGCTGGTGATCGTTTCCGGGTCGGGGGTGTAGTCGAAGACTTCGACGGACACCCACTTGTCGTACCCGGAGTCTTTCAGCGCGCGGAAGATCGGCACGAAGTCCTGATCGCCGAAGCCGGGGCCGCGGCGGTTGGGATCGTTGGCGTGGAAGTGCCCGGTGCGCGGCGCGTATTGCCGGATGATGTCGGGGATCGGCGTCGGCTCGCTCGACATGGCCTTCACGTCGAGGTGCAGCACGCAGTTGGGATGGCTGACCGCGTCGATCAACCGCACGCCCTCCTCGGCGGTGTTGATGAAGTCGGTCTCCGACGGTCCGAGCGGCTCCATGCACAGGGACACGCCGGCGGCGGCGATGCCCGGCATGGCGCGCCGGAAGGTGTCGGTCGCGTAGTCGAACGCCTGCTGCCATTCGACGCCGGCGAGAAGCGACCGCTGCTTCGGCGACCCGAACACCATCAGATCGCCGCCGAGATCCCGCGTGGCGTCCGCCAGGTCGACGAGATACCGGGCGGTCCGCTCGCGCACGGCGGCGTCGGGCGACGTGAGATAGAAGCCGTCGGTTCCGGCCAGCAGCCAGTGCAGGCCGATGATCGTCACGCCGGCCGCCTCCGCCTCGCGCCGCAGCTGCGCGCGCTGCGCCTGACTGACGTCGGTGATCCGCGGCGCCAGCGTGAACGGCGCCACCTCCAACCCGTCGTAGCCGACGCTCTTCACGTACTCGCAGACCTTGTCGAAGGGCCAGTTCTCGAACAGCTCGTTGCAGATGGCGTACTTCATAGTCTCTGTTTGTGCGGCTGCGTGCTGCTTGGTGACGCACTCGGGCGGCTCGCCGGCCGGTGAATTTTACAGGAGGGCCAGGAGTTCAGGAGAAAACCTATTTTGGTTTTGATCGTCCTCCTGACCTCCTGGCCCTCCTGTAAAAACAGGCCCGCGAATTGCCCCGGTGGCCCATCAAAGCAGCAGGGTGATCACTTCGCGGGGGTATTCATCACGAACGTCCACAGCGTATCCCCGGCCGCCGCGACGACGTACTGGCGGCCGTCGAGCTCGTAGGTGATCGGTCCGTTGCTGATCGACGTGTTGAGGATCGAGTGCCACAGTGCCTGCCCGGTCGTGGCATCGAGCGCGACGAGATCGTTGGACGGGCCGCCGGCGAACAGGACGTTGCCGGCCGTGCTGACGACGCCGGTCCGGGCGCTGCCTTCCCACTTGTGGCTCCACTTGATCTTGCCGGTCTTGTAGTCGATGGCCTGGACCACCGACTCGGACCAGCCGCCGCGATCGGTGCCGCCCCAGCCCATCGGGTTCTCGCTGGGGTCGTAGATGTAATAGATGCTGTAGGCGCGCGCCGCGCTGACATAGAAGAGGCCGGTCGCGGGGCTGAAGCTCGGTGACTGCCAGTTGGTCGCGCCGCCCTGATTGGGCGAGACCAGCGCGCCGGGGATCTGCGGCATCTTGTCCTCGCGGGGAATCGGCTGGCCTCGCTTGTCGTAGCCGTTCCACCAGTTGGTCTTCACATACTCGGACGACACGATGGCCTTGCCGGTGGCGCGGTCGAGCAGGAAGTAATGGCCGTTGCGGGCCGCCTGCGCGATCAGCTTTCGCTTCTGCCCGTTGACCTCGTCGTCGATCAGCACGGCGGTCTGGGTGGAGTCCCAGTCGTGCGTATCGTGCGGCGACGACTGGAAGTGCCAGACCATCTTGCCGGTGTCGGCGTTGACCGCCACGATCGAGCCGGTGAACAGGTTGTCGCCCGCGCGATTCTTGTGGGCGATGACCGGCTGCGGATTGCCGGTCGTGACGAACACGTAGTTCAGCTCCGGGTCGTAGGTGACCGGCTGCCAGGTCATGCCGCCGCCATGCTTCGCCATCTCCTCGTTCGGCCAGGTCTCCATGCCGGGATCGCCCTTCTTCTGGGGCACGGTGTAGAAGCGCCACTGCACTTCGCCGCTCTCGGGATGATGTGACTGGATGTACCCGGGGACGTCGAAGTCGTCGCCGCTGACACCGACGATCAGGTGATCCTTGACGATGGTCGGCGCGGCCGAGGCGTAGTAGAAGCGATCGATGTCGCAGATCTGCTTGCGCCACCGCTCCTTGCCGTCCTTGACGTTCAGCGAGATCAGGTAACAGTCGGGTGTCTCGACGTACAGCCAATCCTCGTAGATCGCCACGCCGCGATTGCCCAGGTGATTGCCGCCGGTGGTCTGCCACTGGTAGTGCCAGATCTCGCGGCCGGTCCGTGCGTCGACCGCCCACACGTGATCGGGAACGGTGAAGTAGAGGACGCCGTCCACCATCAGCGGCGTGCTCTTGATGCTGGCGCCGCCGCCACCGCCGGTGTTCACGCGGAACATCCATCCCAGGCTGAGCTGATGGACGTTGGCGCTGGTGATCTTGGTCAGAGTGCTGAAACGGCGGCCGGTGTAGTCGCCGTTGAAGGTCGGCCAGCTGTCGGTGCCGGGCTTCAGGAGTTTGGCGTTGGTGACGCGGCTCTGAGACAAGAGCGCAGGGCTGAGCGCCAGCACGGCGAGCGCGATCGATGCAGCGCAGACGCGCCAGGTCAACGAAGGAGTCTGTCTCATTTCACCGTCTCCAAGTACGCCACCACATCGTGCATCGCCTTGTCGGTCAGGCGGTCGAGCAGTTCCACGTGCGCGGCGAGCGGATCGCTCTTCACGATCTTCATCGCCGGCGTGCGGGTCCAGGAGCGGTACTCACCGGTCTGGGTCCGCAGCGCGACGTGGAAGTCGTCCAGGCTCACCAGGGGACCGGACACGGTGGTGCCATCGGGCAGCGTGACCGTAACGGTGACCTGCTGGCGTGACGGCCCGGCGGCCCGGCCGCGTCCACGCCCGCCGGCGGTATTGGGGAACACGAAGCGGTGTTGAATCTCGAGCGGTGGAAAGCGCTTGCCGTAACCGGCGAGATCGCCGGTCACCGAGTGGCACGTGGTGCAGCGCCCCTCGCCGTTGAAGAAGGCCTCCCCGGCTTTGGCATCGCCGACCAGCACGTCGCCGGGCTCGAACACCGGCGATCCACGCAAGGTGTCGTTGATCCGCTGCCAGATGAAGTGTGAGAGGTCGGTGATCTGCGCATCGGTCAGGCTCGCGCTCGAGGGCGCGGTCTGCATCGGGTGATTGTTCTTGAGCACCGGTCCGATCGAGTTGCCGTACCGATCGCGAAGCACGATCGGCGAACGAACCAGGTTGGCGCCGCGCTCGGTGCCGCGCGCGCTCGGGCCGTGGCACGTGACGCACTCGACCGCGTAGATCTTGCGGCCCCGATCGGCCGCCGCCGGCTCGACCCGATGACGATCGGCTGCGCCGACATTGGGCCGCGGCCCGGCAGGTGGCTGTCCCCGCCCCGCCGGGGGCGCCGGGGCCGGCCCGCCCTGCGGGGTCTGTCCGGACGAACCGATGACCGCGGTGGCGGTCAAGACGACAGCGCCCGCCGCCGTCTTCCACACATGACGCATGGTTGCCTCGGAGTCAGCGATCAGAACGAGATCGCGTCGCGCTTCTTTTCCAGCTGCTCGAGATCGAGCCCCGGCACTTTCGCGAACCCGTCGTAGTCCTCGAAGTTGCCGTGTTCCTTGCGGTACTTCACGATCGCATCGGCCGTTTCCGAGGTGATGCCCAGCACTTCGACGAGGTCGTCGATAGTGGCACGGTTCACGTTGACGCGGCCATGCTGCTTCACGAGGTAGTTCTGGATCACGTCCCAGTCCTCGTCCGTGATCACCGCCCCTCGCGCGGTCTGCATCGTCGTCATCACCTCTTCCCACTGCGTGCGGGTGCGGCGCGTGCCGTTGATCCGGTCGGCTGGGTGGCACTTCACGCAGTTGCGCGTGAACGTCTCCTCGGCCTTGAGGTCTTCTGGAGATTTGAGGTCGGGCTTCTGGGCATCCTGGCTGACGGCATTGAGCGCCGCCACGAGCAGCGCCGAGATGATCGCCGACAGCACCAGCGTGCCGAGGGCGCGGAATGTTCGATAGATGATCGGGGGCATCCTTGGTCCTCTTCCTGGAAAGTGTACGATATCCGCCCCATGAGCGACGGCCGGGCGGTCTACCTCTGCGACGCGATCCGTACACCTTTTGGCCGTTACGGCGGCGCGCTCGCCTCCGTCCGTACGGATGACCTCGCCGCCCTGCCGTTGCGCGCGCTGCAGGAGCGGAACCGCGGTGTGGACTGGCAGCGCCTGGACGACGTGATCTACGGTTGCGCGAACCAGGCGGGGGAGGACAATCGCAACGTCGGACGGATGGCGCTGCTGCTGGCCGGGTTTCCGGAAGTCGTTCCCGGATCGACCGTGAACCGGCTGTGCGGATCGAGCATGGATGCGGTCGCCACGGCTGCCCGGGCGATCGGCGCCGGCGAGATGGATCTGGTGATCGCTGGCGGGGTCGAGAGCATGTCGCGCGCTCCGTTCGTGATGAACAAGGCCGACGCGGCGTTCGCGCGGGGGATCGCGCTCGAGGACACCACGCTGGGCTGGCGGTTCGTGAACCCGCGGATGGAGCAGTTGTACGGGACGCATTCGATGTCCGAGACCGCCGAGCACGTGGCGGCCGAGTGGCGGATCTCGCGCGAAGATCAGGACGCCTTCGCTGCGCGAAGCCAGCAGCGCGCCGGGGCAGCGATGGGGGCTGGCCGGCTGGCCGAGGAAATCGCGCCGGTGACCATCGCGGGACGCAAAGGCTCGGTCGTGGTCGCGGCCGACGAGCATCCGCGGCCGGACACCACCGTCGACGCGCTGGCCAGGCTGAAGCCGATCGTGAAGCCCGACGGCACCGTGACCGCCGGCAACGCCTCGGGCATCAACGATGGCGCGTGTGCGGTATTGCTGGCCTCCGAGGTGGCGGTCAAGGCCCACGGTCTGACCCCGCGCGCTCGCTATGTGGCGGGCGCGGTCGCCGGAGTGGCGCCGCGGGTGATGGGGATCGGCCCCGTCCCGGCGGCCCGCAAGGTGCTCTCGCGCGCCGGCCTGTCAATCCAGCAGCTGGACGTGATCGAGCTGAACGAGGCCTTCGCGGCCCAGGCGCTGGCGGTGCTGCGCGACCTCGGCGTCCCGGACGACGCGGCGCACGTGAATCCGTCGGGCGGCGCGATTGCCATCGGCCATCCCCTCGGCGCCAGCGGCGCCCGGCTGGTGACGACGGCGATGTATCACCTCGGCCGCACCGGCGGGCACTACGCGCTCTGCACGATGTGCATCGGGGTGGGGCAGGGGATTGCGGTGGTGATCGAGCGGGTGTGACGGGCGCGTCGCTGCCGCGGCCCGCGGTCGCGATTCGCGGTTCGCAAGAGCGAAGCCTCGGCATCGGTCCGACGCCTCGCCGAGCGCGGCGATTCACGTCGAATGATTCCGTGCGGACGGCGGACCGATCGCGCCGCGGACAGGCCGGGCGCTTTGCATGCAGAATCCGAAGCGCGTCATTACTGCCGCTCTTGTCCCGGAAATGCCCGCTGCCCCGCTGTCGTATTCTCGCGTAATGCATGCACAAGGGCGGTCCCCAATGCCGGCGGACGGCCGGTCTTTTCGTTCTAACCGATGAAGATCACCGTTCTCGGAGGGGATGGCTACTGCGGCTGGGCAACCGCCCTCTATCTGTCCCGGCAGGGGCATCAGGTCGCGATCGTCGACAGCTTCATTCGCCGGCAGTGGGACTTCGAGCTCGGGGTGCAGACGCTGACGCCCATTCGCACCCTGCCCGAGCGGCTGCGGGCGTGGCAGGCGGTGAGCGGCCTGACCATCGAGACCTATACCGGCGACATCACCGATTTCGAGTTCCTGGCCTCGGTCATCGAACGCGAGCGGCCGGACGCGGTGGTGCACTTCGCCGAGCAGCGGGCCGCCCCCTACTCGATGATCGATCGGCAGCATGCGGTCTTCACCCAGGTCAACAACGTCGTCGGCACCCTCAACCTGCTGTTCGCGATTCGCGAGCTGGCGCCCGACTGTCATCTCGTCAAGCTCGGGACGATGGGCGAGTACGGGACGCCGAACATCGACATCGAAGAGGGCTACATCACGATCGAGCACAACGGCCGCACCGATACCCTGCCGTATCCGAAGCAGCCGGGCTCGTTCTACCACCTCTCGAAGGTGCACGACAGCCACAACATCATGTTCACCTGCCGCACCTGGGGGCTGCGGGCGACCGACCTCAACCAGGGCGTCGTGTACGGCACGGTGACCGACGAAGTGCTGCAAGACGAGGCGCTGGTCAATCGCTTCGACTACGACGACGTGTTCGGGACGGTGCTGAACCGGTTCTGCGTGGAAGCGGCGGTCGGCGAGCCGCTGACCGTCTACGGCAAGGGCGGTCAGACCCGCGGCTACATCGACATCCGCGACACGGTGCGCTGCATCGAGCTGGCGTGCCTGACGCCGGCGGACCCGGGCGAGTTCCGGGTGTTCAACCAGTTCACCGAGCAGTTCTCGGTGCTGGAGCTCGCCGGGCTGGTGCAGGCCGCGGGCGCGCACCTCGGCTATGACGTGCGGGTCGAGCACCTGCCCGATCCCCGGGTCGAGCGCGAAGAGCACTACTACAATGCGAAGCACTCGAAGCTGCTGGACCTCGGGCTCGAGCCGCATTTCCTGTCGGAGTCGCTGCTCGACTCCTTGATGAACATCGCGGTGAAGTATCGCGAGCGCGTGGACACGTCATTGTTCATGCCGCGGGTGAACTGGCGCCGCACCCGGAACGATCGGCGGGTTCCGGCGCCGGACCCGACCGCCGCGGTTCGCGATCACACGTAGGACGACTTGCCGCGCCGTAGCTCCGAAGGAGCGGAGGCGGGCCGTTGACGCCACCTCAGAAGGAGATGAAAGCCATGGAAAGCAGGCGCAAGTTCTTGAAGGCATCGGCGGCCGCGATGGCCGTGGCGGCGACCAAGCCACTGTTCGGCATCCAGGGGGCCAACGATCGGGTCCGGATGGCGGTGATCGGCTGCGGCAATCGATCCGGCCGGGTCTTCGACTCGTTCGCCCGGCAGTCCAACGTGCAGTGGGTGGCCGGGGCCGAGGTCAACAAGGCGAAGCTGGATTCGTTCATGACGGCGCCGCGCCAGACCTTCAAGCTCGACATGGTCACCGACTACCGCCGCATCCTCGACCGCAAGGACGTCGACGCGGTGCTCATTGGCACGCCCGATCACTGGCACAGCCAGCAGACGATCGACGCGATCAGCGCCGGCAAGGATGTCTACGTCGAGAAGCCGGCGGCCAACACCGTGGCGCGGCTGAACGCCATGCTCGACGCCTACCGCAAGGGCAAGCAGGTGGTGCAGGTCGGCACGCAGCAGCGCAGTTGGGACCACTTCATCGAAGCCAAGAAGATTCTCGACAGCGGCGTGCTCGGCAACGTCACCCACATCTACATCGTCCAGCCGGGTGCCTACGCGCGGCCGAAAGAGGCCGAACAGCCGGTGCCCGCCGGTCTCGAGTGGGACCTGTGGCAAGGGCCGGCGCCGAAGAGGCCGTTCAAGCCGTCGCGCCTCGGGTTCCGCGCCTGGTACGAGTACGGCGGCGGCCTCGTGGCCGACTGGGGCGCGCACCATGTCGACGTCGCGCACTGGTTCATGAACGCCGACACCAAGGTCCCCCTCAAAACCGCGGCGACCGGGGCGTTCCTGGCGGTGCCCGATGCCGACCCCGAACAGGTGCCGGATACGTTCTCGATCTCGTGGCAGTACGACAAGTTCCTCATGACCTTTGCCAACGGCGAAGTGCCGCGGGCGCAGGACGATCTCGAAGGCTGGGGCGTGTTCTTCGTCAGTCCTCAGCGGGGCACGCTGCAGGTCAACCGGATGGGATGGGCGGTGCGGCCACCGGTGCCGCGCACCATCCGCAAGCAGGGTCCGCCGCCGCCGCCGACCGCCGGAGGCATGAGCCTCGGCGCGGCGCCGGCCGGTGCGGCCGCTCCGGGTGCGCCGGCCGCGGGCGGGCCCGGCGGAGGCGGCGGGCGCGGGCGCGGCGGTGGCCGCGGCGGCTCGGATCTTCCGCCGGTCGAACAGAAGATCTATTTGAATCCCCGCGGCGGTGTCGAGGAAGACTACCCCCTCGACGCGCACACCAAGAACTTCCTGGACTGCATGAAGTCGCGGCAGAAGCCGGCGGCCGACATGGAAATCGGGTATCACGCCGCGCTGCCGTGTCTGCTCGCGCTCGAGGCGCTGCAGCAGGGCAAGACCCTCGGCTGGGATGCCGCCGCGCGCAAGAGCAAGGCGCTCTGAGTCGCCAGTAGCCAGTTTCCAGTTCCCAGGCCCCACGAACGGAGGCCGCTGGGAACTGGCTACTGACAACTGACAACTGGCAACTGGCAACTGGGACCTGACCCCTTTCATGAAACCCGAACTCCGCGTCGCCCTGCTTGGACAAGGCTTCATGGGCAAGGCCCATTCGAATGCCTACGTCCAGGCCGGGCACTTCTTCGACCTGCCGTACCGGATTCGGCGCCGTGTGCTGTGCGGGCGCGATGCGGCGTCGCTCGCCGCGATGGCCGACCGGTGGGGGTGGGAAGAGACCGCGACCGACTGGCGCGCGGTGGTCGAGCGCGACGACATCGATGCGGTCGACATCTCGCTGCCCAACCATCTGCACGCCCCGGTCGCGCTCGCCGCGGCCCGGGCCGGCAAGATGATCCTCTGCGAGAAGCCGCTGGCGATGAGCGTGGCGGAAGCCGAGCAGATGCGCGACGCGGCGCGCGGCGTGCCGACGATGGTGTGGTTCAACTACCGCCGGGTCCCGGCGATCGCGTTTGCGAAACAGCTGATCGATGACGGGCGGATCGGCACCGTCTTCCACTACGACGCGGCCTACCGCCAGCAGTGGGGCGCCGATCTGTCGCGCGCCGCGACCTGGCGGATGGACCCGGCCCTGGCCGGATCGGGCGTGGCCGACGATCTCCTGACCCATCTGCTCGACACCGCGCTCTATCTCAACGGACCGATCCAGGAAGGCATCGCGCTGACCCGGACGTTCGCCCCGGATCGCCAGGTGGACGATGCCTTCGTGGCGATGGTGAAGTTCGAGAACGGCAGCATCGGCACGTTCGAGGCGACCCGGTTCGGCATCGGGATCAAGAACGGCAACGTGTTCCAGATCCACGGCGCCAACGGCATGCTGCGCTTCAACCTGGAACGGCTGAATCATCTGGAGTTCGTCGACGCGACCCAGCCCTCGACCGAGCAAGGCCCGCGCGATCTGCTGGTCACCGATCTGAAGCACCCGATCTTCGGCCACTTCTGGCGCCCGGGTCACATCATCGGCTACGAGCACACCTTCATCGCGGCGCTCGCCGAATTCCTGATCGCGGTGGCGAAAGGCGAGCGCTTCCGCCCGGACTTCGCCGACGGCGTGGAGGTGCAGCGCGCGCTGGACGCGCTCCAGAGATCGGCGAAAACACGTGAATGGACTTCCCTGGATTCCGGACCGCGGACCGCCTGACAACTCTATGTCCACCATCGCTGACTCTGCGATCTCTTCGAAGGCCCGCTGGACGATCGTCGGTTTGCTCTCGACGTCGATCGCGATCAATCTTCTCGATCGCCAGATCTTCTCGGTGCTCGCGCCGCTCCTGCGCGAGACGTTCACCTGGAGCAACACGCAGTACGGATACGCCGCCGTGGCGTTCAACCTCGGGATGATGCTCGGTCAGGTGCCGGCCGGTGCGTTGATGGATCGCGTCGGGACGAAGAACGGTTTGCTCGCCATCTTTCTCGGTTGGTCGCTGCTGACTGCGGCGCATGCACTGGCCGGACCGGGCACGGCGATCGACTCAATCGGCAGCCTCTTCGCGCTGCCATTCGTCGCCATCGTGGCGGCGCTCACCTTCACAACGGCGCCCGTCCTTGCCGCCGGCCTCAGCGGCTTCATCTTCCTGCGTTTCTTGCTCGGGCTGTTCCAGTGCGGCAACTACACCGCCGGTATCAAGGCGCTGGCAGGTCTCTTTCCGGCTTCCAGTCGGTCGAAGGCTGGCGGGCTGTTCAACGCTGGCGCCCAGCTGGGATCGGTGATTGCCGGCCCGCTCGTGCTCGCGTGGCTCGTCCAGGGAGTGGGCGTCAGCTGGCAGATGGCCTTCGTCATCCCGTCGGTCGTGTGTCTGCTGTGGCTCGCCCCGTGGATGGCGACGTTTCCGGACAAGGCGCGGATGACGGCCATCGCTCTCAAGCCGACCGTCGCGGCCGCGGGACCAGATTCGGCCTCCATCGGCCTCGGCCGCCTGTTTGCAAATCGTCAGGTACTCGGACTGGCGCTGATCCGTATCTTCACAGGGCCAATCACCGTCTTCTACTGGACGTGGCTGGCGAATTACCTGCGCGGTCCGCAGGCGACTGGCGGCCGCGGGATGACGTGGCTTGCCGTCGGCCTGTGGGTGGCGGTCCCGAACCTGTTCGGCATGGCCGGAAACGTCTTTGGCGGAATGATGACCGACTGGCTCGTGCGACGCACCGGCTCGGTCGACCTCGGGCGCAAGCTGGGCTTCGTGGGCGCGTTCAGCCTCGGCGCGCTGAGCATGACCCTGCCCTACGTCGGCAGCGACGCGCTGGCCATCCTGCTCATGGGTCTGGCGCTGTTCGGCAACCAGTGGGTCGCCGCCACCTACATCGGTACCGTCGGGGACGTCGTGCCGCAAACTCTGGCCGGCCGCGTCAACGGCATCGCCGGCCTCGCCGATAACGGCGCGACCATGCTCGCAGTGCTTTACACCGGCATCATGGTGGACAAGTACGGCTGGGGACCGGTGTTTCTCGGCGTGGGGCTGTTTCCGTTCCTGGCGATGGCCAGCCTCTTCCTCGTGCTGAGACGGATCGAGCCGGCTGTGTTCAGGAGATGAGTCAAATCCCAAATCCCAAGCTCCAAATCCCAACCACTCCCAACCGCCAAATCCCAAAAGGTGTCCTGAGTCGCGGTCGCGGTGGGGATTTGGGAGTTGGGATTTGGGAATTCGTTGGGATTTGGGAGTTGGGAGTGGTTGGAGCTTGGGATTTGGAGCTTGGGATTTGATCTAGATGCGTCTCGAAATCACCCGCATCGAAGGGCTGCGCAACGACCTCCTGTTGCGCATCGACCGGACGGAAATCGCCGCGGCGAGGTTGAGCGTGGCCCATCGGGCGCGGCTGATGGCGCTGCCCGGGATGCCTCGGCACCGGCAGCCGTCGGCTGACGAGGCGCGTGGGATGGCCGAGGTCAAGGTGCCGATCGAGGAGCACCTGCGGCTGCTCGATGTCGTGGGGGAGGACGGCCACGCAAGGCAGCGCGCGATCGCGATCAGTAATCGGAACCTCGGAACGAATCACGGTCACATCGCCTGGCAGCGCGACCAGCAGCCGCCGATCGTGCGGATCGGCGAGGACCCGAGCTCGTTCGCCGCGCGCTCGTGTCTGACGGTGCGCGACGGGGGGCGGATCTCGATCGAGGACCTGACGTTCGACGTCGAGCACGGCCGGCTGCGGGCCGCGGACGCCACCGACGTCAGCGCCGAGATCGAGTGGGCCACTTACGGCCAGCGGGTGCTTCGCGCCGGCGCGGTGTCGCGGGTCGAAGACCTCATCGCGGATTTCTACGATCTCCGGCACGTGCTGGCGTTCGATCACCGCCATGAGCAGGGCGAACGGCTCCGGCAGGACATCTACGACGGGTACCCGGAGCGATTCCGTGAGCAGGCGCTCCGGGCCTGGCGCGAGCACGGCGTGCCTCGGGCGAGGTATTTCCACAACGCCGTCGGCCTGTCGCCAACGGAGGTGATCGTGCTGCAGCGGGAGGGCACGGTCGAAGAGATCGGCGCCGCGCTGCGGGACGCGGGCGCCGAGGACGGCGTGATCCTCGACAACGGCGGCAGCGTGGTGTGCTGGGTGTGGTGGGCGAACGACTATCGCGGCGGCGTCGTCTCGCCGACCGTGGACTACCGGCCGCCCGGCACCTCGGCGATCGCATTCGTGTTGAAGGGGCCGCTGAACGTCGACCTGCCGGGAGGCAGCGTGTCGTACAGCACGGCGTGATTGGCCACGGTCGCCGTTAGGTCCACGCGCCGCGACGTGGGCTCGAGCGGCGGGGTATCCGGGGTGCTTTCAGAGCCGGAGCGACGGAAGCAATTCGGACGGCCCGGATCGAGCACTGAATTACAGGGTCGCCAGCAAGGCTAGTCTTGCGGATCGGAATTTCACCATCAGTTGTTCTGCCGGTGACTTCGGTCCTGAGATCCTGATCCTCCTGTACCTCGGCGAGCGCCGCGAATGGCCACGGTCGCCGGTTCGAGCAGCACGTTGGTCGCGGCGGTGGGTGCAGGTAATTCAATTGCAGGTTGAGCCGTTCGACACGGCTGTGAATCCACAACAGGGATCAGAATGCGTCGACTATACCGAACCTCACTTACGTTGGTCGCCATCGCGGCGGCCACTCTAGGACTCGTCGCCCAGACCCAGACCCAGACCACGACCGCCCAGCCGCCGCAGCCGGCGACGCCCGCACCAGGTCAGGCCCCCGCGGGTGATCCCGCCGCCGGGCGTGGCCGTGGCGGGCGCGGCGCGCCGATGTGGGAGCCGGACTTTTCGAAGAAGCCGCCGCTGCAGCCGCTCACGCCGGCCGAGGAGCAGAAGAAGTTCTGGCTGCCGCCCGGCTTCAAGCTCGAACCGGTGCTCACCGATCCCGAGATCCAGGAGCCGGCGCAGATCGCGTTCGACGGCAACGGCCGGATGTTCGTGCTCGAGCTGCGCGGCTACATGCAGGATGCCGACGGCGGTGGGACGCTCGATCCGGTCGGGCGCATCTCGCTCCATGAAGACAAGAACAACGATGGCGTCTACGAGACCCATCACGTGTTCGTGGACAAGCTGGTCTTCCCGCGGTTCGTGATGCCGTTCGGCGGCAACGCGGTCCTTTCGAAGGAATCGAACGCCGACGAGGTCTGGAAGTACACCGACACCAACAACGACAGCGTCGCCGACAAGCGAGAGCTGTTCGCGAGCGGCATGGGCCGGGTGATGAACGTCGAGCATCAGGAAAGCGGTCTCACCTGGGGGCTGGACAACTGGATCTACAGCACGATCAACCCGGTGCGGCTGAAGTGGACGCCGACTGGCGTGCTTGCGCGAGCCGACCGGGTCCAATGGTGGCCAGTGGGGCGTCACCATGGACAACTACGGGAAGATGTGGTTCCAGGCGGGCGCCAGCGGCATGCCCGGCTACTTCCAGTTGCCCGTGGCCTACGGCACCTTCACCAACCCCGAGCAGTTCGAGCCGGATCTCAACATCACCTGGGGCGCACCGGTGATGATCGCCGACATGCAGGGCGGCATGCCCTCGGTGCGCATGCCCGACGGCTCGCTGGCGCGGGCGACCGGGTCGGCCGGCAACGATGTCTACCGCGGCGACCGGCTCCCCAAAGATCTGCTCGGCGACTACTTCTACGGCGAAGTCGTCGCCCGGATCGTCCGCCGCCTCCGTCCGGTCAAGACCGAGGGGCTGACCCAGCTCAAGAACGTGTATCCGTTCGCCGAGTTCATCCGCTCCACCGATCCGCTGTTCCGCCCGGTCGACCTCACCACCGCTCCGGACGGGACGCTCTACATCACGGACATGTATCGCGGCATCATCCAGGAGTCGCAGTGGTCCGGGCCCGGGACATATCTGCGCCAGCGCATCGATCAATACGCGCTCGACAAGATCGTGAAGCGAGGGCGGATCTGGCGTCTGACGTATGAAGGGATGGGCCGGCGAACCGAGCAGCCGAAGATGTTGACTGAAACGCCGGCGCAGCTGGCCGCGCACTTGTCGGACGCCAACGGCTGGTGGCGCGACACGGCGCAGCAGCTGCTGATCCTGAAGCAGGACAAGTCGGTGGTGCCGGCACTGCAGAAGCTGGCGCGCTCGCCGGGCGACCCGCTCGCACGCATTCACGCGCTGTGGACGCTCGACGGTCTCGCCGCCACCGATGCAACGCTGGTCCGGCAGCTGATGGAGGATCGCGATCCGCAGATTCGCCTCCAGTCGATCCGCGCCGGCGAGACCCTCTACAAAGCCGGAGACAAGTCGCTGGCGGCGGACTTCAAGCGGCTCAGCGCTGACAGCGACACCGACGTGGTGATGCAGTCGCTGATGACCATGAACACCTTGAAGGTCGCCGACGCGGCCGCCACGCTGAAAGCCACCCAGGAGAAGAACAAAGCCAAGGGGGTGCAGCTCGTCGCCTCGTCTATCCTGAACCGGCCGGCGAACGGGGGGCGCGGCGGCGGCTTCTTCATCGAGGCGGCCGCGGCGCTGACGCCAGAGGAACAGGCGGTGGTCGACAAGGGACGCGAGGTCTTCACGCAGGTTTGCTTCGCCTGTCACGGTGAGGACGGCAACGGCGGCCGGGTGCCGGGATCCGGGAACGCACCGCTGATCGGCCCGCCGCTGGCGGCGTCCCCGCGGGTGGTCGGACCGTCCGACTACGTCGTCAAAGTGCTGTTGCACGGCGTCACCGGGCCGCTCGATGGCATCACCTATCCCGACGCGATGATCCCGATGGGCATGCAGTCCGACGAGTGGATTGCCGCGATCGGCTCATACGTGCGGAACGCGTTCGGCAACCGCGCCGCGCTGATCACCGCCGCCGACGTGGCCCGGGTGCGAGCCGCCACCGCGTCGCGCAAGACCCCGTGGTCGTCCGCGGACCTGGTCGCGTCGGTGCCGCGGGTCGGCCTGCCGGAATCGTGGAAGCTCGCCGCCAGCCACAATTCGCAGACCGCCAGCGACGCCACCACTTTGCGGCCGTGGAGCTCGGGACATGCGCAGGTCCCCGGCATGTGGCTGCAGATCGAGCTGCCACAGCCGACCAGCGTCGCCGGTGTGTCGTTCGAGTCGCCGGCCGCGCTGGTCGACACGACGCCCGCCGTGCCTGGCGCGCCGACCCGCAGCGGCGGCGGCCGCGGCGGCCCGGCTCCGCAGCCGGCATTCCCGCGCGGATTCGAGGTGGTGTTGTCGATGGACGGCACGACCTGGAGCGAGTCCGGTCGCGCAAGGCCAGGGGAAAGGGGTGGTGAACGAGATTACGTTCACGCCGTCGCGCGCCAAGTTCGTACGGATCCGTCAGACGGGAACCGCCGACAACGCGCCGTGGACGCTGCGGCGGCTTCGGGTGCTGGAAGCGCCGGCAAGTGCGGGGACGGGTGTGTAGAGGCGATCATCACCCCATGGAATTTCGTAGCCACCGGGCAGTGAGTGAGGCTGCTTCTAACAGGAGGACCGGAAAAACTAATGGTTTTCGGTCCTCCTGACCTCCTGTGAAAGATCACAGACCCTCGGACTACCCCGAGTGTCGCTGAAAGTATCCGAACGCCGCGAGCCACGGGGCGCTTGGACTGGCGACTGTCGTTCAAGATAGTTCTAAACCGCAAAGAGGTGTGTGCATGAAGCGGAAAGTTTTCGCGCCGGTCGTCGGGTGTGTGCTCGCGATGGCACTGGTTCACGGTCAGGCGCCAACGACGCCGCCGGCCGCGGCACCGCAGCCGCCCGCGGGGCGTGGCGGCGGGCGGGGCGGACCGCAGCTCGTGTCGCCGGAGGTCAAGGTCGACAACACGGTGACGTTCCGCTTCCGGGCGCCGAATTCACAGCAGGTCACGCTGATTGGCGAGCTCGACGGCAAGACCTATCCGATGACGAAAGACGAGGCCGGGGTCTGGTCGGTCACCATCGGGCCGCTCGCGCCGGACGTCTACAACTATCAGTTCAACGTCGACGGCGTGATTGCGATGGATCCCGTCAACCCGGCGGTCAAGCTGGGTTTCGGCGCGTTCCCGCCCGCGAGCATGTTCGAGATCCCCGGTGACGAGTTCGATGACGCGAAGAATGTTCCTCACGGGACGGTGCGGGTCGAGACCTATCACTCGAAGACGATGGGCGTGCCGCGCACGATCTGGGTCTACACCCCGCCCGGATACGAGTCGGGCAACACCCGCTATCCGGTGTTCTACCTGCTGCACGGATCCGGCAACACCGACAACAGCTGGATGCTCACCGGCCGCGCGAACTACATCATGGACAACCTGATCGCCGAGGGGAAGACCAAGCCGATGATCATCGTCAATCCTCTGGGCTACGTGCGGCAGGGGGTCAACCTCGCGCCGGAACGGCCGGTCGCCAACGCGCCGACCGGCCCGACGGCCGGGGTCGGCGGCGGCATGGTCGGCAAGGATCTGCTGGACGATGTAATCCCGTTCGTCGAACAGAAATTCCGCACCCTCAAGGACTCCGACAACCGCGCGCTCGGCGGTCTCTCGATGGGTGGCGGTCAGACGGTGGCGATCGGCTTCGCCAACCCGGACAAGTTCCACAGCCTGGTGGTCATGAGCGCCGGCGGGCAGAAGCTCGAAGAGACCTATCCCGATTTCTTCAAGGACCCGGCGGCGACCAACAAGAAGCTCAAGCTGCTCTGGGTCGGGATCGGCAAGGACGACAAGCTGGTGATGGCCGGCAACAACGCGCTCAAGGAGTCGCTCACGAAGGCCGGCATCAAGCACACCTATCGTGAGACCGAAGGCCGGCACGAGTGGGTCGTCTGGCGCCACCACCTGCGCGAGGTCGCGCCTTTGCTGTTCAAATAAGCGGCGCTCCGGAGGTTTCGGAGTTACCGGATCTCAAAAACGGAGCAACGGAGAAAACGAAGGAAACGGAAAAGACTATTTTTCAGGAAAACCCTAATGGTCTTTTCCGTCATTCTCCGATGCCTCCGTTGCTCCGTTTTTGAGATCCGGTACCTCCGCCACCTCCCACCCGGCCTCGAATGACACCCATGTCCAATGCAACCAGCAACTCCCGGATCTCCCGCGCCGACGTCGTCGGCAGCCTGCTGCGGCCCCCGTATCTGCTCGACGCGCGTGCGCAGCTGGAGCGGGGCGAGTTGACGCCGGCGGCGTTCAAGGCGATCGAAGATCGCGCGGTGGACGAGGCGGTCGCGTTGCAGGAGGCGGCCGGTCTCGACGTGGTGACCGACGGCGAGATGCGCCGCTATGCGTTCTACGGGCATCTCGTCGAAGCGCTCGAAGGCTTCGACAAATTCGCGGGCTGGTCGATCACCTTCCGCGACGATGAGGGGCACCAGGCCAACCTGCAGCGTCCGGTCGTCGTCGACAAGCTGCGGTGGCGGCGGCAGATGGCGGTCGAGGAGTTCACCTATCTGCGCGGGCGGACCCGGGCGATCCCGAAAGTGACGCTGCTCAGCGCGCAGCAGGCGGCGGCCTATTACGACCCCGAGCAGTCGAAGGCGGCTTATCCGACCCGCGACGCGTATCTGGCCGATCTCGTCGACTTCACGCGGCGCGAGATCGAGGAGTTGCGGCGGCTGGGATGCGAGTATGTCCAGATCGACGCGCCGCAGTATGCCGGGCTGCTCGACGAGCGGATCCGCGAAGGCTATCGTCAGCGCGGAAACGATCCCGACCAGATGCTCGACGCCAACATCGAGCTGGACAACGCGATTATCGACGGTCATCCCGGCATGACGTTCGGGATCCACATCTGTCGCGGCAACCACAAGAGCATGTTCTACGCATCGGGCGGCTACGACCGGATCGCGGCGCAGGTCTTCCAGCGCACCAGGTTCGACCGCTACCTGCTCGAGTACGACGACGACCGATCGGGGACGTTCGAGCCGCTGCGGCACGTCCCCGACGATCGAGTGGTGGTGCTCGGGCTGATCAGCTCGAAGGTGCCGGAACTGGAAGCGGAGGCGGCCATCCAGGCGCGGATCCGCGAGGCCTCGAAGATCGTGCCGCTCGATCGGCTGGCGCTGAGCCCGCAATGCGGCTTTGCCTCGACCCACGAAGGCAACCGATTGACTGAGGACGACCAGCGCCGCAAATTGGAGCTCGTGGGACGCGTCGGGGCGGGGGTTTGGAGATGACGCGTTGACAGGCGCGAGCTATCATCGCCCCCATGAGCGCCACTGCGAAGACGCAGCCGCCATTGCTGTATCCCGCCTACAAGTCGACGGCGTTGCGGGCGCCCTTGCGGCCACTCATTCAGCTGCCGCGCGGCTTCACCACTCTGGCGGCGCCGCTGTTCGGGTATCTCCCGATCGGCGACGGCGACACCGACCTGACCCGGCAGCACGCCGGCGAGCCGCTTGGCGAGCGGATCATCGTGGCGGGGACGGTGCGGGACGAAGACGGGCGGCCGGTGCCCAATACGCTGGTCGAGTTGTGGCAGTGCAACGCCGCGGGGCGCTATCTGCACGCCGTCGACGATCATCCGGCGCCGCTCGATCCGAACTTCAGCGGCGCGGGGCGGACCATGACCGACGCCGAAGGCCGCTACCGGTTCGTGACGATCAAGCCGGGTGCCTATCCCTGGCGGAATCACCCCAACGCCTGGCGTCCGGCCCACATTCACTTCTCCCTGTTCGGCACCTCGTTCCTGTCGCGGCTCGTGACCCAGATGTACTTCCCCAACGATCCGCTGTTTCCCCACGATCCGATCTTCAACTCCGTTCCTGACGAGCGCGCCCGCCAGCGGATGGTGTCGCGCTTCGATCTCGATCTCACCGAGCCGGAGTGGGCGCTCGGTTATCGCTTCGACATCGTCCTGCGCGGCCGGGAGTCGACGCCGTTCGAACAGCGCGCATGACCGACCCCGCACGCCTGATCGCGACCTCGTCGCAGACGGTCGGTCCGTTCTTCCACTTCGGCCTGGCCACCAACGGCGCACTGGGCCGAATCGCCGGACCGGACGCGGCCGGCGAGCACATCCAGCTCCGCATCTGCCTGCTGGATGGCGCGGGTGCGCCGGTGCCTGACGCGCTGGTCGAGGTCTATCAGGCGGACGCCGATGGCCGGTACAGCCAGGCGTCCGAGGCGACCGAGGGCTTCACAGGGTTCGGGCGTCTGCCGACCGATGTCGAGGGATGCTGTCTCTTTCACACCATCAAACCGGGAGTGGTTCGTATCGATCCTGCCGCCCAGGCGCCGCACGTCAACGTGTGCGTGCTGTCGCGCGGCCTGCTCCGGCAGATCTACACGCGAGTCTATTTCGCCGGCGACGCGGAGCTGGCGACCGATCCGATCCTCGCGCTGGTCCCCGCCGATCGGCAGCCCACGCTGCTGGCCCGGCCCGTGACCGGCGATCCGGGGACGTGGGAGCTCACCATCCGGCTTCAGGGAGAAGGCGAGACCGTCTTCTTCGATCTGTGAGAGGCTAAGGACCCGGTCAGGAACAAGTTGGTCACTGTGACCGCCGATGCATCCCGCCGGGCGGCGTTGCCCGTCGCTTACATACGCCCGGTATGCGCGCTCCTCGCGCCTGGCCGGGCGGGCGCCTCGACGCCCACAGTAACCAACCTGTTCCTGACCGGGTCCTGAGCCGCGCACCATGAGCTCGAGTTTGATCGACTGTCTGGCCACGACCGGCGCGCTGGCGGAGGTCTTTTCCGACGCCGGCGTGATCCAGGCGATGCTCGATTTCGAGGTGGCGCTGGCGCGTGCGTCGGCCGCGGCCGGCGTGATTCCGTCGACCGCGGCGGAAATGGTGTCGGCGGCGGCCGGGCGCGCCGATTTCGACATCTCGCGCATCGCTGCGGCGGCCAGAGCCGATGCTACGCCCGCCATTCCGGTGGTGCAGGTGTTGCGGGAGCGGGTGGGGGAGATCGATCGTTCCAGTGCGACGTACGTGCACTGGGGCGCCACCAGCCAGGACGTCACGGACACGGCGCTGATCCTGCTGCTCCGCCGCGCGCAGCCGATCATCCAGGCCGATCACGATCGGCTCGAGCATGCGCTTCGCGAGCTGTCCGAACGGCACGCGGACACGGTGATGGCCGGCCGCACGTTGTTGCAGCCGGCAACGCCAGTCACATTCGGCTTGAAGGTCGCGGGGTGGACCGCCGCAGTCGTCCGCAGCTGGCGGCGCCTGCACCGTGTGTGGAACACCGCGATGGTGATCCAGCTGGGCGGCGCCGCCGGGACTCGCGCTGCGCTCGGCGAGCACGGGACGCCGATCGCTGACGCGATGGCCCGCGCGCTTACCTTGCGGCCGGCGCCCCCGTGGCACACCGACCGTGACCGTCTCGGCGCGGTGATCGCCTCGTGCGGGCTCTACGTGGCGGTCTTGGGAAAGGTGGCGCGCGACGTCACGCTGCTGATGCAGGCCGAGATCACAGAAGCGGCGGAGCCCGGGGGCGGATCCTCGACCATGCCGCAGAAGCGCAACCCGTCGGGATGCGCGCTGGTGCTGGCGGCGGCGACTCGGGTACCCGGTCTCGTCGCGTCATACCTGACCGCCATGCCGCAGGAGCACGAGCGGGGCGTCGGCGGCATCCAGGCCGAGTGGCCGATCGTCAGCGCGGTGGTGCAGTCGACCGGCGCGGCAGTGGCGGCGCTGGCCTCGGTGATCGAAGGGCTCGAGGTCGACCCGGCGCGGATGCGGGCGAACCTCGACGCCACCGGCGGGACAATCTACGCCGAGCGCGCCGTGATGCTGCTGGCGCCGGCGCTCGGCCGCGATCGGACGCAGCAACTGGTCGCGGATGCGATCGCCGCGAGCCGGGGGAGCGACGTCCCGTTCGCATCGGCGCTCAGGTCTGCGACGCAAGGCGAGAGCGGAGTGGCGCCGGGGCTGTTCGACGACCTCGCGCAGCCGGAGCGCTATCTCGGTTCTGCCGAGGCGCTCAGGACCCAACTGCTCGGCGAAGAAGAAGAGTGATCTGCCATGCCCTTTGTCACGGTTGACGGTCTTCGACACCACTACCGGTTGACCGGCCCCTCGTCCGGACCGGTGGTGATGTTCTCGCATTCGCTCGGACTCGATCACGGCATGTGGGATCCGCAGGCCGCCGATCTCGAGCGCCACGTGCAGGTGCTCCGCTACGATCTGCGCGGCCACGGTGCCAGCGACGCCCCAGCCGGCGAGTACAGCCTCGAGCAGCTCGGACGCGATGCGATCGGCATCGCCGATGCGCTCGGCGTGCGCACGTTCGCGTTCTGCGGATTGTCGATCGGCGGCATGCTCGCCCAGTGGATCGCGCTCAACGCGCCGGAGCGGCTGACCCATCTCGTGCTCGCCAACACCACCTCGCGACTCGCCGACCCGGCCGCGATGGAGACGCGGCGGCGGACCGTGCTCGAACAGGGCATGGCGTCGGTGGCCGATGCCGGGGTGCGCCGGTTCTTCTCGCCGGACAAGGTCGCGGCGGATGTTCCAGCGGTCGCGTGGGCCAGGCGCGTGCTGCGGGCGACCGATCCGGTCGGTTACGCCGGATGCTGCGCGGCGGTCCGGGATCTGGACTACACGGCCGCGCTGGGATCGATCCGCACGCCGACGCTGGTGATCAGCGGCGATCTGGACGAGTCGATGCCGTGGGACGGCCACGGCCTGGTGCTGGCGAGCGCGATCCCGGGCGCGAAGACGGTCCGTCTGCCGGCCGCGCATGTCTCGAACCTCGAGCGGCCGCGATCGTTCTCGGCGGCGCTCTTCGACTTCCTGCTGCCGAAGGCGGACGGCAGCGTCGAAACCGGGATGGCGATCCGGCGCGCCGCGCTGGGCGACGCACACGTCGACCGCAGCGTCGCTTCCGCCACCGAGCTCACCCGTGAGTTCCAGGAGCTGATCACGCGGTTCGCGTGGGGCACGATCTGGGCGCGTCCGGACCTCGACCATCGCACGCGGCGGATGCTGGTCGTCGCCATCACCGCCGCGCTCGGCCGCTGGGAGGAGCTCCGGCTGCACGTGCGCGCCGGGCTGGCCGCCGAGCTCGAGCCGTGTGACCTGAAGGAAGTCCTGCTGCAGGTCGCCGTTTATGCGGGCCTCCCGGCAGCGAATACCGGTTTTCACATTGCCTCGGAAGAGCTGTTGACGAGGCCTTGACAAATCCCAAGCTCCAAATCCCAAATCCCAACCACTCCCAACTCCCAAATCCCAAATGCAACTCCCAACTCCCAACTCCCAACGGCGTTTCCCAGTAGCCGGCAGTTGGAAGTGGATTGAGAATTGGAATTTGGGATTTGGAAGTTCCCTTTGGGATTTGGGAGTTGGGAGTGGTTGGGATTTGGAGCTTGGAGCTTGGGATTTGACACGATGTCTTCAGTGACCATCACCGTTCGCGACGGCGTCGGAGTCATCGCCGTCGACAATCCACCGGTCAACGCGCTGGGCCCCGGCGTGCCGGCGGCGATTCTCGACGCGCTCCAGACCGCCGAGCGCGACCCCGCGGTCAAGGCCGTCGTGTTCATGGGCGCCGGGCAAGACCTTCGTGGCCGGCGCCGACATCAACAGTCTCGAGCGCGCCGCATGGGGCGATCGGGACGCGGCGTGCGACCTGCACCCGCTGCTGGCAGCCATCGAAGACTGCTCGAAGCCGGTGGTGATGGCGATTCACGGCACCGCGCTCGGCGGCGGGCTCGAGATCGCCATGGCCGGGCACTTCCGCGTGGCGACGCCGGATGCGCTGCTCGGCCAGCCCGAGGTCAACCTCGGCATCATTCCGGGCGCCGAGGGCACGCAGCGGCTGCCGCGCCTGGTTGGCGTCGCGAAGGCGTTGGACCTGTGCGTCACCGGCAAGCCCCTGAAGGCGGCCGAGGCGCAGGCGGCCGGATTGATCGACCGCGTCATGGACGGCGATCTCACCGAGGGGGCAGTGCGGTTTGCGCGCACCGTGGGGGTCACGGTCCGGGTCCGGAAGACGCGTGAGCGCGGCGGGAACCTCGGAACGCCGGAAGAGACCGCGGCGCTGGTCGCCGCGGCCCGCGAGTTGGCGGCGAAGACCCGCCGCCGTCAGATCGCGCCGGGCAAGGCGATCGACGCCATCGCCGCCGCGACCACCATGCCGTTCGACGAAGGCTGCCGGCGCGAGCGCGAGCTGTTCTTCGAGTGTGTCGAGAGCGAGCAGGCGAAGGCCCTGATTCACATCTTCTTCGCCGAGCGCGCGGTCACCAAGGTCCGCGGCTTGACGAAGGACGCCGTGCCCCGCCCGGTCGCCCGCGTCGCCATCGTCGGCGCCGGCACGATGGGCGGCGGCATCGCCATGGCCTGCGCGAATGCCGGCCTGGAGGTCACGGTCAAGGACTCGACCCAGGCCGCGCTCGACGCCGGCTTCGCGACGATTCGCCGCAACTACGACACGACGGTGAAACGGGGCCGGCTGACCGCGGAGGCCGCCGGCGAGCGGATGGCGCGCATCACGCCCGGTGCTCGCATACGACGGCGTCGCCACCGCCGATCTGGTGATCGAGGCCGTGTTCGAGAACCTGGAGCTGAAGAAGCACATCTTCCGTGAGCTGGACGCGGTGGCCAAGCCTGGAGCGGTGCTCGCGACCAACACCTCCACGCTCGACATCGACGAGCTGGCGGCTGCCACGAGCCGGCCGCAGGATGTCGTCGGCCTGCACTTCTTCAGCCCGGCGAACATCATGCGGCTGCTCGAGATGGTGCGGGGCACCCAGACCGCGCCCGAGGTGCTGGCGACCGCGCTGGCGTTTGCCAAGCGGATCGGCAAGGTGCCGGTCGTGGTCGGCAACTGCCGCGGCTTCGTCGGCAACCGGATGATGTTCCCCTACATGTACGAAGCGCAGTTCCTGGTCGAGGAAGGGGCGACGCCAGAGCAGGTCGATCGGGCGCTGACCGAGTTCGGCATGGCGATGGGCATCTTCGCGGTCGACGACATGGCCGGCATCGACGTCGCGTGGCGGGTCCGGCAGGAGCTCGGGCACTTCCAGGACCCGACCCAACGGCGGCCGCTCGTGGCGGACAAACTGTGCGAGCTTGGCCGGTTCGGACAGAAGACGGGACGTGGCTGGTACCTCTACGACGCGCAGCGCAAGGCGACTCCCGATCCCGAGGTCGTCGACCTGATCCGATCCACCGCCAGGGAGGCCGGGATCCCGCAGCGCACCTTCGACGATCGCGAGATTGTCGAGCGCTGCCTCTATGCGCTGATCAACGAAGGCGCCCGGATTGCTCGAGGATGGATCGGCCCAGCGCGCCTCCGACATCGACGTGATCTACGTCAACGGCTACGGCTTTCCGGCGTGGCGCGGCGGTCCGATGTTCCATGCCGACCGGGTCGGGCTCGCGGCCATCCACGCCCGCATTCAGGAGCTCGCACGCGACTACGGTGAACGCTGGGCGCCGGCCCCGCTCCTGGCCGAGCTCGCCGGAAGTGGAAAGACGTTTCGGGACCTGGACCGCGAACGCGCCTGAACCCCCCAATGCCTTCCCGGATCCTGCCGTGCGACACGGTGATCGAGCACCGCGGGCGATGTGGTGTACGCCAGGTCGCCGCATCCGCTGCCGGCCTATCCGGCCCGGCTGACCGATCGCCTCGAGCACTGGGCCCGGCACGCGCCTGACCGGCCGTTCCTGTGTCGCCGCGATCAGGAAGGGCGCTGGCAGGACGTGTCGTATGGAACGGCGCTCGAGCGCGTCCGCGCGATTGCCGCCGGGCTGCTCGACCGCGCACTGTCGGTCGAGCGGCCGATCGTCATTCTGTCGGGGAACAGCATCGAGCACGCGCTGCTGGCGCTCGCCGCGATGTACTGCGGCGTGCCGTATGCGCCGATCGCCCCGGCCTACTCGCTGCTCGCACGGCAATACACGACGCTCGGAAAGATCTTCGCCGCGATGCGGCCCGGGCTGGTGTTCGCCGACGATGGTGATCGCTACCGTGCGGCGCTGGACAGCGTCTGCCCGGGCGGCGTCGAGATGGTCACCGGCGCACCGGTGCCGTCGATGCGCTCGACCGCTTTCGCCGATCTCGAGCGCCGAGGGCCGACCGCGCGCCGCGGACGCTGCCCACATGGCGGTCGGCCCCGACACCATCGCCAAGATCCTCTACACGTCCGGATCGACCGGCATGCCGAAAGGTGTGATCAATACGCAGCGGATGCTGTGCTCCAACCAGGAGATGCTGCGCACCGTGCTGCCGCTGCTCGCCGACGAGCCGCCGGTGCTGTGTGACTGGCTGCCCTGGAATCACACCTTCGGCGGCAACCACAACTTCGGCCTCGTGCTCTACAACGGCGGGACGCTCTACATCGACGACGGCAAGCCGACCGCGGAAGGGTTTGCCACCACCCTCGCCAACCTGCGCGAGATCGCCACGACCGCATACTTCAACGTGCCGCGTGGCTACGACCTGCTCGTGCCGGCGCTCGCGCGCCGACGCGGCGTTTCGCGCGCACTTCTTCAGCCGCGTGAAGATGCTGTTCTGCGCCGCGGCCGCGCTCCGGCAGGAGGTCGCCGACGAGCTGAACCAGGCGGCGCTGGATGCACGCGGCGAACGGATCCCGCTCGTCACCGGCCTGGGCGCGACCGAGAGCGCGCCGTTCGCGCTCTGTGCCGGCGAGTCGACCTTCACCGGCGGCCGCATCGGCGTGCCGGCGCCGGGCGTCGAGTTGAAGCTGGCGCCGGTCAGCGGCAAATACGAGGGACGTCTGCGGGGTCCCAACATCACGCCCGGCTACTGGGGCGAGCCCGGGCTGACCGAGGCGGCCTTCGACGACGAGGGATTCTATCGGTTGGGTGATGCGATTGGCTTCGTCGATCCCCTGGATCCCAGCCAAGGGTTCGTGTTCGAAGGACGGCTGTCGGAGGACTTCAAGCTCTCCACCGGCACCTGGGTCCGGGTCGGCCCGCTCCGCGCGGCGCTCCTCGCCGAGCTCGGCCCGCGGGTGTTCGACGTCGTCATTGCCGGGCACGATCGCGAGTTCGTCGCGGCACTGATTTTTCCAAACCGGGTGGGCGGACATGGCGGGCCGGCCGCCGATCTGCAGGCGCTGATCGCCACGCGCCTGGAAGCGTTCGCCGCGAGCCATCCGGGGACCTCCACCGCGGTGCGCCGCGCCGTCGTTCTCGACCAGCCGCCGGCGATCGACGCGCAGGAGCTCACCGACAAAGGCTCGGTGAATCAGAAGGCGGTGCTGCGTCACCGCGCCGCGATCGTGCAGCAGTTGTTCGCGAATCCGCCGGGCGCTCACATCATTCACATCCACTGATCGACATCGGACAAGGACGTCAGCGTGACCCCACAGCCCATCAGCATCGATCCCGGACCGCTCGCGGCGATCGACGTTCACGTGCACCTCGAGGCCGACGAGCCGTCAGCGACCGACGCCGCGGCGCGCGGCTACTTCGGCGACACTGGCGCGCCGCGCGACCCGGACGGCCTCGCCGATTACTACCGGTCGCGCCGGATGGCGTTCGTGGTGTTCACCGTCGACGAGCGGCTCTCGGGACGCCGGCACGTCACCAACGACGACGTGCTGCAGTTCGCGTCGGCGCATGCCGACATCGCGATGGCGTTCGTCAGCGTCGATCCGACGCGCGGTCCGGAGGCGGTGCGTGAAGCGCGGCGGCTGATCGCGACCGGCCTGGTGCGCGGCCTGAAGCTGCACCCGCCGCTGCAGCAGTTCTTCGCCAACGATCGCGCGGCCTATCCGCTCTACGAGGTGTTCGCCGAAGCCAGGCTGCCGGTCCTGTTTCACACCGGGCACAGCGGCATCGGGACCGGCGCGCCCGGTGGCGGCGGCATCCGGCTCAAATACGGGCATCCGATGCCCATCGACGACGTGGCGGTGGATTTTCCGGAGCTGCCGATCGTCATGGCGCATCCGTCGTTTCCCTGGCAGGACGAGGCGATCTCGATCTGCCTGCACAAGCCGACGGTCTACATCGATCTCTCGGGCTGGTCGCCGAAGTATTTCTCGCCGACGCTGGTGCAGTACGCCAACACGCTGCTCAAGCGGAAGGTGCTGTTCGGGTCGGACTACCCGTGGATCACGCCGGATCGGTGGCTGGCGGACTTCGAGAAGATCGGCATCAAGGACGACGTGCGGCCGCTGATTCTGAAAGAGAATGCGATGCGGCTGTTCGGGTTGGGCGGGTAGCGCCTTGTCAGAATAATCCTTGTTTCCGGATCCGAAAAACCATTCGCTTGAAGAAAAGCGCGAACTTTTGCGGTTTCGCGAGTCGCCCGCCCGCCGGTCGACGGAACCCTACTTTCGACATATCGGCGGACTGGTCCCTGCGGAAAGTGCAGGAAATTTGCGGATGGCCCCGACGAGGCCACGGCCATTCTTACGCGCTCGTATCACTCGACGAAACGGCGTATCGCGATCCACAACGGGCTCGTCGCCGGCAGCGACTCGGGCGCGGGTTTGCATACTGAACGCTCGATCGAAGCGCAACTTGACGGAATGGAAGCGGTTCAACGCTGGACTTTGCATGCAGTTTGGGTTAGGCTTCGCAGCGCTTCGACCGCGCAAGAACACACCAACTCAATGATTCAGGGTGGGGACCTCGACCCACGAAGGCCATCGCCACGCCGCGGGGTGATGGTTCGCTTGTGCACGCGGCCGGCAGGGACCAATCGACCTCGATTGCCCGTGCCGTGCAAGACCTCGGTACCGCAACCGCGGGATGGCGAGTGACCGTCGCCGGTTGTTTTCAGACGTGTCGTGTCAGAGCACGGGCAAATGGAAGTCACTGGAGGAGGAAGCATGCAGTTGAGGAAGGTTCGAGTCCTCGCCTTTGCAATCGCCGCGTTTTGTGCAGGGCTGATGCCTGCCGCCGCGCAGATTACGACGGGGAACATCGCTGGAACGGTCCAGGACGACGCAGGGTGGCGTCATCCCCGGCGCGACCGTGGTGCTGGTCAGCGAGTCACGCGGCACCAGCTCGGCGCCCGTCGTCACCAACGAGACCGGCGACTATCGTCTTTCCGAACGTCACGCCCGACGTCTACACCGTCGAAGTGACGATGGATTCGTTCAAGACGGTCAAGCGGACCGGCATCAGAGTCAGCGGCGGCGACCGCGTCGGCGTCCCGGCCGTCGTGCTCGAGGCCGGCGGCGTCGCTGAAACCGTCAACGTCACCGCCGAAGCGTTGCTCGTGCAGTCGCAGAGCGCGCGAGCGGTCCTTCGCGGTCGACGACGCGAGCAGATCGAGAACCTGCCGATCAACCGCGGAACTTCACCAGCCTGACTGGCGTTCACGCCGGGCGTCAGTCAACGGCGGCGCGGCTCGGCCGGGTGCGACGCGCCTCGGCGGCGCCGGCCAGAACAACATCATGATGGACGGCATCTCGGCGATGGACACCGGCAACAACGGCCAGATGCTCGCAGATGAACATCGAGTCCATCGGCGAGGTCAAGATCCTCACCCAGGGCTACCAGGCCGAGTACGGCCGGTCGAGCGGCCTGCAGATCACCGCCGTGACCAAGAGCGGCACCAACCGGTATCCGCGGGTCGGTGCTACGACGTCTAGCGCGACTCCGACTGGAACGCGAACAGCTGGGTCAACAAGAAGAACGGCGACCCGAAGCCGCAACGACCGAGCAGCAAGACCTGGGGCTACTCCATCGGCGGTCCGGTCGGCAAGCCCGGCGGCAACAACAAGCTGTTCTTCTTCTACGCCACGAGTATCGTCCGCGAACACGCCGATCAACAACGGCAACCCGATCCGGCTCCGCGTGCCGACCGCAGGCCGAGCGCAACGGCGACTTCTCGCAGAGCCTCGACAACAACGGCAGCGCCGCTCCCGCAGCTGCTCGACTCCCGTGACGCGGCGCAGCGTTTCCCGGGCAACGTATCCCGGCGGACCGCCTGTATGCGCCTGGCCTCGCGGTGCTCAATCGCTATCCGCTGCCGAATCGGACGCAGGCGGCAGGCACGAACTACAACTACGAAGCTGCAGCCGCCGCAGGTCGAGAATCTGATCCAGCAGCCCGCGATCCGCCTCGACTACCAGCTGAGCTCCGAAGCTGCGGTTCACCGGCGAAGTACTCCGGCGCAGCGGCAGCGGAAGATCACGCGCCCGGGCCTGATTCCCGGCTTCACCGACGTGCTGCAGCCGTATCCGTACATCACCAACTACGCGGCCACCGTCAACTACACGTCAACCCGACGACGTTCATCGAAGGCACCTACGGGTTCATCCGCAACGAGCTGACCGGCGGCAACGAGGGCGGCGTGCTGGTGAACGAGTCGGCGAACCGCCTCAACGGCCTGGCGGTTTCCCGCTGCTCTACCCGAACGCCGGCGTCGTCAACCGACGACTACTACGCCTACGAAGTGCTGGAGGACGTCAAGCCCGCCCTTCTGGGACGGCACCGCAGATGAACCTGCCGCCCGTCTTCGCCTGGGGCAGCCGCATCGGCGCCGCGCCGCCGCCCAACCAGCGGTATCCCGGGCTGGCTGAACATCAACCGCACCCAGGACGTGGCGGTCAGCATCACCAAGGTCGCGGGCCGCCACACGCTCAAGGCCGGGTTCTACAACAACCACAGCTTCAAGGCGCAGAACATCGGCGCCGGCGGCGGCCTCAGCTTCCAGGGCACCGTCGAACTTCGGCAACGACACCAACAACGCGCTCGACACCGGGTTCGGCTATCGCCAACGCCGCGCTCGGCGTGTTCACGCAGTACCAGCAGGCCTCGCGACTTCATCGAAGGCAGCATGGTCTACAACAACACCGAGTTCTACATCCAGGACAACTGGAAGGCGAGCAACCGCCTGACGTTGGACTACGGCATGCGGTTCACCCGCCAGCAGCCGCAGTACGACCAGTTCCAGCAGATGTCGAACTTCTTCCCCGAGCAGTGGATCCGCGGCGCAGGCGCCGATCCTCTACGTCGCCGGCTGCAGCAACGGCGCGACGTCTGCTCGGCAATGCGCGAACGCGATGGATCCGCGCACCGGCCAGATCCTGACCGCGCCGGGCGCGGCCAACACCGCAGGCGGCGATCGGCACGCCGATCCCGGGCACGGGCAACGCGCTGAACGGCATCCGCCGCGCCGGCGACGGCATCGCCAAGACCGGCTACACCTGGCCGACGCTGGTCTTCGGGCCGCGCTTCGGCGTGGCCTACGACCTGACCGGCAACCAGACCACGGTCCTGCGCGGCGGCGGCGGGCTGTTCTACGACCGTCCGGACGGCAACACCGTCTTCTCGCATCCCGGCAACCCGCCGATCGCCACCACGCAGGATCTGCGCAACGGCCAGCTGCAGACGCTCGGCCAGGGCCTGAGCTTCCTGCCGGTGCCCGGCGCTGCATGACCTTCCAGTACGACGCCGAAGGTCCCGGCGTCAGTGGCAGTGGAAGCCGGCGTGCAGCGCGCGCTGCCGTGGGCCATGGTCGGTCGACGTCTCGTACGTCGGCAACCACGGCTTCAACCGGCTCGGCGCCTTCCAGGGCGGGACGCCGATCAACCTCAACGCGGTCGACTTCGGCGCCGCCTACCTGCCGCAGAACCAGGACCCGACGCAGCACGCAGCACGGTGCCCGGCGCGGCCGCCTACACGACCAACCTGCTGCGGCCGTATCCGCGGCCTCGGCAACATCAACCAGAACACGACCGAGTTCTGGGACACCTATCACTCGATCCAGACGTCGCTGAACCGCCGCTTCCGGAACGGCTTCTCGTTCGGCGCGAACTACACCTACGGGATCTCGTTCACAGGGCAACACCGGCCTGCATGCAAGCGGCTGCAGCACGACGCCCGACGGCACCATTCTCGGTCCGCGCCGACCAGGCGCGAGTACGAGGAGCTGATCGAGAACCTCGACCGTCGTCCGCACTTCCTCAAGGCGAACGCGGTGTGGGACCTGCCGAACGTGCCGACCGGCTTCGGCACGGGTCGTCGGCGCGATCCTCAACGACTGGCAGCGTCGCCGGCGTGCTGACCGCCGGCTCCGGGCACGGCCTACGACCTCAGCTACAGCTACAGAAGCCAACGGCGGCAGCGTGAACCTGACCGGCTCGCCGGACTACGGCGCCCGCATCGTCTACACCGGCGACCCGGGCAGCGGCTGCTCGAGCGACCAGTACTCGCAGTTCAACGTCGCCGCCGTCACCGGACCGACGTACGACAGCGTCGGCCTGGAGTCGGGCCGCAACATCATGCGCGGCTGCCCGGACAAGACCGTCGACCTGTCGCTGTCGCGCGACATCCGCATGGGCGGCAACCGCGCGGCTCGCAGCTCCGGCTCGACGTGTTCAACGCGTTCAACACGGTGGTCATACGACAACCGGCAGGACCAGATTCAGTTCAACAGCCCGACCGATCTGACCGTCCGCAACTCGCAGTCCCTGGCGAATGGCTCGTCGATCCGGCCCGGCTGCAGCCGCGCAACGCCGGGCTTCGGCGCGGCCACCAGCGCGCTCGCCGATGCGGACGTATGCAACGTCTACGCGCGGTTCGCGTTCTAACACTCACGTCAGGGGCGGGACATGTCCCGCCCCTGCGCTCGTCATCGGAACACTTTGCGAGGGCGTCTACAGGCGTAGACGCCCTTTTCTGCTTGCGGGGAATCGAGCGGGCCTGCCCTGAGCGAGCTCGGTCCGAGTCCGAAGGGTCTTGGGAGCCAGGCCGCAGTGCGAGTCGAAGGGCCCGCTGTATCATCCCGCCTTCGCCGGTCGTATCCCTCCCTGTAGTAATTTCTGCATGCAGGATTTTCGCTTCGAGGTGGAAATGAAAGCTCTGGCCCGACACACCGCTGGTGCGGCGCTCCTGGCCGCCGGCCTGTTCATTTCCGAAATGGTGCCGTTCGCATTTCAGCAACCGCCGGCGACACCTCAGCCGGTCGCACCAGCCCCCGCCGAACCAGGTCGCGCGGGTGCCGCGCCTGCCGGGCGCGGCGGCGGACGGGGCAACCCGGCGGCGGGATGTACACCGAGCGATGCGCGGCTGCCACGGCACCATCGAGGCCGCCGGCCGCGCGCCCAGTCTGTTCGACGACCAGTGGACCCGCGCGAAAGACGATGAGGGGATTGCCGCGGTCATCGCCAACGGTGTGCCGCAGACCGAGATGATCGCCGTTCAAGGACGCGCTGACCGAGCCGCAGATCTGGCAGCTGGTCGCGTATCTCCGGACCCAGGCCGCGAACGCTCAAGGAGAAGCCGGCCTACGTGCCCGATCCCGACGGCCAGGATGATCAAGTCCGAGAAGCAGACGTTCAAGATCGAGGTCGTGGCGCGCGAGCTCGAGACGCCCGTGGGGCCTCGCGTTCCTGCCCGACGGCCGCCTGCTCGTCACCGAGCGCGCCGGCACGCCTGCGCATCGTCCAGAAGGACAAGGCAGGCTGCTGCCGGCACCGTCACGGGCACGCCGAAGGTCTGGGAGCGGCAGGACGGCGGGCTGCTTCGACGTCGAGGTGCATCCGCAGTACGCGCACAACGGCTGGATCTACCTCGCGTACGCCGAGCCGGTCCCGAACTACACGCCGCCCCGCCGCCGGCCGAGGGGGCCGCGCCCGCGGCGCCGGCACCCGGCCGCGGCGGCCGTGGTCCGCAGACGCCGGGCATTCCGTCGATGACGACCATCGTCCGCGGCAAGATCAACAAGGACAACGAGTGGGCCGAGCAGCAGGTGATCTTCCGCGCGCCGGCCGAGCTGTTACACCGCCGACAACTCGCACTACGGCTCGCGCTTCATCTTCGACCGGCAGGGCCACCTGTTCTTCACGATCGGCGAGCGCGGCGATGCCCGCGAACGCGCAGGACCTGTCGAAGCCGCCTCGGCAAGATCCATCGGGTCAACGACGACGGCACGGTGCCGAAGGACAACCCGTTCGTGAACCGCGCCGGCGCGCTGCCGACGATCTGGAGCTACGGCCACCGCAACCCGCAGGGGCTGGCGTGGGATCCGGTCACGGCAAGCTGTGGGAGTCGGAGCACGGGCCCGCACGGCGGCGACGAGATCAACATCATCGAGCCGGGCCACAACTACGGCTGGGGCGTGATCACGATGGGCGTCCAGCCCGGCATCACCAAGCGCAGCCGAGCCGGGGATGGAGCAGCCGATCGTCTACTACACGCCGACGATCGCGCCGAGCGGCATGACGTTCTACACCGGCAGCCGGTATCCGGGCTGGAAGAACCACCTGTTCGTCAGCGCGCTCGCCGGCCAGCAGCTCCGGCGGCTCGAGATCAGCGGACGGCAAGGTCACGCACCAGGAAGTGGTGTTCAACCAGTTCGGCCGCGTGCACGACGTCGTCAGTCGGGCCCGACGGCTACCTCTACGTGACGCTGCAGCTGCCCGGGCAGGTGCTGTCGGCACTCGACGCCCGGCATGGTCGCGCGGCTGGTGCCTCCAGATGACTAGCGTCAAATCGAGCTCCAAGTCCAAGTCCGACACGCCCAACTCCAACTCCCAGCGCCGATCCGTTGGCGTCGGCATTGGCGCGGTTGGCGTCGGCTGGGATCTGGTTCGCTGGGCTTGTCGCGGTCGTCGTGGCGCTTCACCGTCTGAGGCACAGCAGCGCCTGGCCGCCGGCCGTGCGCAAGACGCCCGAGAAGGCGCCGACGCTGTCCGCCGAAGAGGAGCTGAAGACGCTTGTGCTGCCGCCGGGCTATCGCGTCGAGCTCGTGGCCAAGGAGCCGCTGGTCGTCGATCCGATCGCGATCGACTTCGATGCCGACGGCCGGCATGTGGGTGCTCGAGATGCCGGGCTTCATGTCCGAGCCGACGGCGCCGCGAACTCGCGCGAGCCGATCAACGACGTGGTCGTGCTCGAGGACACCGAACGGCGACGGCGTGATGGACAAGCGCACGGTGTTCGCCGACAAGCTGGTGCTGCCGCGCGCGATCAAGGTGCTCGACTCGGGCGTGCTCGTCGGCGAGCCGCCGAACCTGTGGCTGATGAAGGACACCGACGGCGACCTGAAGGCCGACACGAAGGAGCTCGTCAGCGACACCTACGGCCGGGCCGCGGCCAGCATCGAGCACAACGCCAACAGCCTGTTCTGGGCGCTCGACAACGTCATCTACACGTCCGAGCACGACTGGCACCTGCGGCTGGAAGAACGGCAAGTTCGAGACGATCCCGACGCTGCGCCGCGGCCAGTGGGGCGCCTCGCATGGACGACGCCGGCCGGGTCTTCCGGAACGTCAACGATGCGCCGCTGTTCGTCGACTTCGTCGCGGCGCAGTACTACGCGCGCAACCCGAACCTGGTGCGCACGCGCGGCCTCTACGAGCCGCTGCATCTCGCGCGAGGCCTCGACCGTCTGGCCGATGCGCGCGACCCGCGGCGTCAACCGCGGCTACCGCGATCAGTTCTTCCGCCCCGACGACAGCTCGGTGACGATCCAGGGCGTCGGCACGCCGGTCGTCTACCGCGGCGACCGGCTGCCGAAGGAGCTGTACGGCGACGCGTTCATCACCGACTCGCCGACCAACCTGGTGCACCGCTACAAGATCGTGGACGACGGCACCGGCCGGCTGAAGGCGGTGGACGGCTACGAGAAGGGCGAGATCCTCGCGTCGTGGGACGAGCGCTTCCGGCCGGTGAACCTGCTCGGCGGCCCCGACGGCACGCTCTACGTCGTCGACATGTATCGCGGCGATCGTCCAGGAGCAGATCTACTGGACCGACTTCCTGCGCGACTACATCAAGGCGCGCGACCTGGAGCAGCCGGTGAACCTCGGGCGGATCTGGCGGATCGTGCACGACACGACCAAGCGGCGAGCCGGCGCCGGCGCTGTCGAAGGCGCACGCCGGCGCAGCTGGTCGAAGCGCTGTCGCATCCGAACGGCTGGTGGCGCGACACGGCGCAGCAGCTGCTGGTGCAGCGCGGCGACAAGTCGGTCGTGCCGCAGCTGAAGCAGCTCGCGGCGCAGGCGCCGGACTGGCGCACCAGGCTGCACGCGCTGTGGACGCTCGACGGCCTCGACGCGATCGAGCCGGACGACGTGCAGCGGGCGCTGGCCGACAAGTCGCCGGACGTGCGGGCGTCGGCGATCCGCCTGTCGGAGCGCTGGCTCGACCGACGCGACGCAGCCGCTGGCGGCGGCCGGTGCTCAAGCTGATGGACGATCCGAGCTGGACGGTCCGGCGGCAGCTCGCGGCGACGATCGGCGAGCTGCCGCAGGCGGCGCGGCTCGAGCGCGGCCGTGGCGGCTGCTGACCAGTACGGCAGCGATCCGATCCTCGTGGACGCGACGATCAGCGGACTGCGCGGGCATCGAAGCGGAAGTCCTGAAGCGCGTGATGCAGCCGAGTCGCGGCGAGCGACGCCGATGCGGTGTCGATGCTGGCCGCGGCGATTGCCAAGAGCGGCGACGTCGCGGCGGTGCAGCAGCTCGTGGCGCGCGGCCGACGATGCCGGCGGTCGCGGCAGCGCACGGCGCGTGCTGCAGGGGCTCGACACCGGGCCTGCCGTCGGCGGCGGGGGCCGCGGCGGCGTGGGGGTGGCGGGCGCGGTGCGGCTGCCGGCCAAGCCGGTCGCGCTGGCGGCGGAGCCGATCGGCGCTGACCGCGCTCGCGGGGCAGAGCAGCGAGGCCGGCGCGCTGGCCAAGCGGGTCGTGGCCAAGCTCGATTGGCCGGGCAAGCCGGCGCCGGTCGTCGACGCGCCGCCGCTGACGGCGGACGAGCAGAAGCGCTTCGACGCGGGCTCGGAGCTCTACAAGAACGTCTGCGCCGGCTGCCACCAGCCGGACGGCCGCGGCAAGGAGAAGATGGCGCCGACCTGGTCGAGTCTCGACTACGTCGGGAGCGGACGCGAGTGCCGCGGCGATCGGATCCTGCTCGGCCGGCAAGGAAGGCCCGTCGGCTTGATGCCGCCGCTCGGCGGCGCGCTGAGCGACGATCAGATCGCGGCGGTGCTGACCTACATCCGGCGCGAGTGGGGAACACCGCGCGGCACGCTGGTGCCGCGACGACGTGCGCGAGGTCCGCGGCCTGACCAAGACGCGCACC
>CAVQXJ010000003.1:0-471013 GCA_963717745.1 uncultured Acidobacteriota bacterium | reverse complement strand
CGAGGGCCCCGACCACGCCAAGCAGTTCCACGCCACGGTGTTCCTGGGTGCGGAGCCCAAAGGTGAGGGTGATGGTCGGTCCAAGAAGCAGGCCGAGCAGGCGGCGGCCCGCATCGCGTGGGAGAAATTGTCGGCCGACATCGGCCACACCGAGACCGGTCCAAGGGAGGCCAGTGCCTGAGCTTCCTGAAGTCGAGACGATGCGACGCGACCTCGACAAAGAGGTCGTAGGTAAGCGGGTCAAGACCGTCGAGGCCACGGGTCTGCGAACGATCCGCCGGCACAAGACCAAGAAGAACTTCGCGTCCAAGCTCGAAGGCCGCAAGATCACGCCGTCCAGCGCAAGGGAAAGTACCTGTTGCTGAAGTTGGACGACGGCAACATCCTCGTCGTCCACCTGGGTATGAGTGGCCAGCTGCTGCGGACGAAGAGCGCCAAAGAGCCCACGCTCAAGCACACCCACGTCGTGCTCACCTTTACACAGGGCGGCCAGCTGCGGTATGTCGATCCCCGGACGTTCGGCGAGCTGTTCGTCACCGAGCCCGGTGAGCTGAACCATGAGGTGCCCGAGCTCGCCCACCTCGGTTTTGACCCGCTCGAGGACATCATGAGCTGGACGGCGTTCGGCGACCGCCTCCACGAGAAGAAGACCAAGCTCAAGTCGTTGCTGATGGATCAGCGCTTCCTGGCCGGCATCGGCAACATCTACGCCGACGAGATCCTGTTTGCCGCCGGGCTGCGGTACGACCGCGAGTCCGAGTCGCTCACCGCCCAGGAGGTCCGCCGCCTCTACCGGGCCATGGTCGAGACCCTGCAGGACGCCATCAAGCACCGCGGTTCCTCGCTGGCCGACGAGCAGTACAAGGACCTGTTCGGCGAGGTCGGCGACTACCAGAGCTCGCACAAGGTCTACGACCGCGAGGGCGAGCCCTGCCGCCGCTGCCGCAGCCCGATTGCCCGGGTAAAACTCGCCGGCCGCAGCACCTTCCTCTGCGAACAATGTCAGGTGTAAACCCCCCAACCTGCGTGCAAAAGGTCGGGTCCCGCTTTTCGCACGCAGGTTCGGGATCGCGAGGTTGGCGCTCCGGGCCGTTCCTGGCGGTGCTGTGTTTCTGAAGTCGCTCACGCTCAAGGGTTTCAAGTCATTTGCCGAGACCACGACCCTGGAATTCGAGCCGGCATCACCGTCGTGGTCGGACCGAACGGCAGCGGCAAATCCAACGTGGTCGACGCTGTGGCCTGGGTGCTCGGCGCCCAGGGTCCGCGGACCGTTCGCAGCTCGAAGATGGAGGACGTCATCTTCGCCGGCTCGGCCAAGCGGCCCGCGCTCGGCCGGGCCGAAGTCGCGCCTCACCATCGACAACTCGGCGGGGCTGCTGCCCATCGGGTTCGCCGAGGTCACGCTCACCCGCACGCTGTTCCGCAGCTCGGGGGAGAGCGAGTACTCGATCAACGGCGTTCCCTGCCGGCTGCTCGACATCCAGGAGCTGCTGTCCGACAGCGGCGTTGGCCGTCAGCAGCACGTGATCGTGTCGCAGGGCCAGCTCGACGCCGTGCTCGACGCCCGCCCCGAGGATCGCCGTTTGGTGATCGAAGAGGCGGCCGGCGTGCTGAAGTACCGCCGGCGGCGGGAGAAGGCGCAGCGCCGGCTCGACGCCACCGAGACCAACCTCGTCCGGCTCCAGGACCTGCTCCGCGAGGTTCGCCGCCAATTGCGGCCGCTCGAGCGCCAAGCCGACGCCGCCCGCCGTCACGATTCGATCGCGGCCGAGGTGCACGCGCTCCGCGTCTACCTGAGCGGCCGCGAGATCGCTGGCCTTCAGTCCCGCCTGGCGCCGCCGACGCGGCCCGCAACGACGCAGCCACTGCCGAGCGCGAACTCCGCGCCACGCTGGCCCGCCTCGATTCCGACGTGCTCGTCGCCGAGGGCGAGGCCGGTTCGCTGACGTCGCCAGGACCTGGCCGACGCGGTCGGCCGCATCGAGGCGCTGCGCGAGCGGGCGCGGGGCCTGGCTGCAGTGCTGGCCGAGCGGCGCCGATCGATCGCCCGCCATCAGGAGGCCGAGGCCGACAGCAGCGTGGTTGCCAGTCTCAGCGCCGAGGCCGATCAGCTGGCGGCCGAGCTTGTTGCCGTCGAAGAGGACGCGGCCCGGCTGACCCAGGAGCGCACCGCCCGCGGGCCCGACGCCGAGGGCGGCTTGGCCGAGGCTCGCCGGGAGCTCGACGAGCTCGACCTAGCCCTGGCCGAGGCGCGGCATCGCTACGACACTGCGATCGAGGCGCAACGGGCTGCCGAGCAGGAGCAGCGCAGCTGGTTGGCGCGCGCTGACGCGTTGGCACAGGCCCTCGACGAAGCCCGGGCCCGGGCCGGTGCCGAGCGGTTGGCCGGGCTCGACGGGGTCGTTGGCACCCTGCTCGAACTGGTCGAGATCGACGAGGGATGGGAAGCCGCCTTCGAAGCGGCGGCCGGGGAAGCGGTCGCCGCGGTCGTGGTCGACGGCGTCGACGCGGCGCGCCGAGCGCTCCAGCAGATGCATGACCGGGCCGAGCCCGGTGCGGTGCTCCCGCTCGACGTGGCCTCGGCGCCCGGCAGCCTGGCGCTCGACGCCGCCGCAATCGGCGAGCCGGTGCGCTCGCACGTTCATGCCCGCCAGTCCTCGGTCAACTCGCTGCTCGACGCGCTCCTCGCGACCGCGGTATTGGTCGATGGCGGCTGGCCGGCAGCGCTCGACGTCGCCTTGGCCCATCCGGGCATCGTCGCTGTCACCCGGGAGGGCGATCGGTTCTCGACCATGGGTTGGCGCGCCGGGGGCAGGCATGGCCGCGGCCACGGGTAAAGCCCTGGCCGATGCCCGCCAAGGAGCGGCGGTCGCCGCGGTGGGCTTCACTGCGGCGGCGGCGGCCGCCGACCAGGCCAAGGCCGAGGTCGACACCCTCGAGAACCGGCGGGTGGTGGCCGGCGGCCAGCGCGCCGCGGCCGAGGAGGCCGCCATTGCGCAACGCACGGACTTTGAACGACGCGCTGCGGGCATCGAAGAGCGGCGGACGATGCTGGCCAATCGCCGGGCCGAGGTGGTCACGCGGCCTGGAGCGGCTGGGCGGCCAAGTGGCGGCCCGCCCGCCGATGGCCGATCAACAGGCGGCGGTCGTCGCCCGGCTCAGCGCCATGGTCGAGGCGCGAATCGCGACGCTCGACGATGCGGTCACCCGCGTGCGGACGCACCGGCAACTCGAGGCCGATCGGGTCCGTAATGCGTCGGCGGCGCTCGAAGGCCTTCGGCGTGAGCGGGCGGTGGCGGAGCGTCAACTTGCCGAGGTGCGCTCGGCTGCATCGATCGGGTGGTGGTCCGCTGCCAGAATACGCTGCCACGCGATCGTGAGCTGCTCGCGGTCCACCGGGCCCACGTGGTGCCGCAGTTCCTCGAGGACGTGATGCGCGACCTGTTGGACGCGATATACCAGCTGGTTCGTGACGACCACCCGGCCTGTTCGATTGCGATCGACGCGGCCAGCATGGAGTCGATCCACGACTTCGATATTTCGGGTCGGATCAGCTACAGCGTTGCCGAGCTCGAGAGCTGGGGAACCCGGGTCGCCCGGTGCACAGCGAATCCTGAACCTGCCGTTCCAGGCCGACACCGCTCCAACCCGCCCCACCGCCGGATGGGATGCGCCCCGAGTAGCCGCTCGGCCGGATCGCCGAACTCTGCGCCGGCGCTGGAGCGGGTGGCATTGACAAGGGGGAACCATGGACCGTAACCGAGTCGGCGCCGCGGCGCACATCGTGCCGCGACGCTCGGAGGGAGTGTGCCGGACGATCCTGCGCAGCCATCCGCACCCGACAGTACGGGTCCTCGTCGTGGACGAAGACAGCAGCGCCGCGGACAGCTGTGCGGAGGCATTCGGTCCGATTGCCGAGGTGGTGTCGGTCCGCACGGGACGTGAGGCTCTGTACGCGGCGCGGCAGGACGGCTTCGGCGTGATTGTCGTCGACCTCCAGCTGCCGGACATGACCGGCGTGGCGATGGTCCGGGAGCTCCGCGCCGGAGGCATCACCACGCCGTTCCTGGTGGTGACCGGGTCGGCGACGGTGCCGACCACGGTCGAGGCGATGAGACTAGGCGCGGCCGCCGTCTTGGAGAAACCGGTGCCAGCCGCGGACCTCGCCGCCACCCTGCGTTCCGCACTCGAGTTGACGAACCGGCGAGCCGGCGAGCGGCGTTCCGCCGCCGCCAGGCCAGCAAGCGGTCCGCGTTCGCCATCGCCGTGGCATGATGCGACGCGCCGCGTACGCTCGACCGCGGAGCGTTGGGCCGCGTTCGTCCTGGGTGCGATCGAGTCCGACTCCGATCCCAAGACGCTCGCCGCGTGGGCACGGTCCGTTCACGTCAGTCGTTCGGTGCTCGCGGAATGCTGCCGCCTGGTCCGGCTCTCGCCCCATGACGCCCGCGATTTCGCGAGGATGCTGCGCACTGTCTTGAGATCGGGCGAGATCTGGCAACCTGAGGCGATCATGGACGTCGCCGATACGAGGACACTCAAGAAGCTGCTGGCCGCCGCGGGAATCGTTGATACCACGCGCGTTCCCACCGTCGAGGAATTCTTCGACCGGCAGCGGTGGATTCCCGCCGACAATCCAGGCCTCCAGTCGCTGCGCGCTCTGGTCGCTGGCGAGCCGCAGCCGACCGTGAGTCGAACGGCCTGACCGATGATCGCCTGGTGAGCTGTCGAAGCGAACGGGCGCCATCGGGTCAGAAGCTGCTGACGATGACGCCGGGTTCGTGGAAGCGCGGTCCCCGGTCCGACCAGCAGGCCGGATACAGCCGGTTCACATCGCCCACCACCACCCATCCCTTGTGCCGCTGCAGGATGCCTTCGTCCTCGAGCGCCCGCAGCAGGCGGCTCAAGTGCTCAGGCGTCACGCTGATCACGCGCGCCACTTCCCAGTGGCGCAGCGGGAATCGCAACCGCATATCGTGCGCACGTCCGTTCAACTGGAACGCCGTGATGAACTGCAGCATCAAGCACTGGAGCCGTTCGCGTCCCGTGAGCGCATGCATCTGTCCCATCCACCCGGTCTGACGACAGAGCTCACGCGCGTGCAACTCGTGAATGCGCCGCCCGAACGTCGAGTCGGTCGCCAGCAGGCGACGAAAGGCGGCGGCCGACAGCCGTCGCAGCGACGTCGGCGTGCACGTCACGGCGCTGACCGGCACCGCGGCGTCAGCGAGGACGGCCGCGGTGCCCAGACACGCGCCGGAGACCGCCAACTCGACGATCGAGTCTTGGCCGCGATCATTGTGGCGGACCAGTTTCGCCGATCCGCACTCGACGTAGAGCACCTCTTGGAGCACGGATCCCTGGTGAAAGAGCTCAACGTCCTTCGGGTACAGCTGGGCCGGCACCGACTCGAACACGTTGCCCGCGGAGGTCTCGACACCGGGTTCAGCGACACCACAGCTCCGTGCCGAGGGGGCTCGGCCGACGATCACACGGCCTCCGCCGGGACGGTCGACGCCGCCCGAATGAAGGTCCTCGGAACCTGCACCCGTGTCTGACCGCCGATCGCGGACAGCAGGATGAGCACCCGCTGCGGCGCGTGCAGTTCGCGTTCGAAGATTCCGTGCAGCGAGCGCAAGGGACCGGCGACGATCTCGACCGTCTCCCCGCGTTTCGGTGCGCCAACGTGCACGAACCCGTCGCCGCGAACCCGCGACTGAATCAAGGCGATCACCGTGTCCTCGACCGGCGTCGCACCCTCACCGAACCCCACGACGCTGCGCACGCCGCGGGTGTTACGGACCTTGCTGAGCAGGGTCGCCGGATCGAACCGGACGAAGATGTAGCCGGGAAACAACGGCGTCGCCCGGTCATTCGCCGAATCGGCGGATGCGTGCGGGTCATGGACCTTCGGCGCCAGCGTCTCCACGCCATAGGCGTTCAGGTTCGCTTCCGCGCGTAGTTCCTGTCTCGGTCTGGTGCGGATCAGGTACCAACAGATATCCGGTGTATTCGGCCCGTGTGACATGGTCCCTCCAAATCGGTCGTCCGCCGCAGTCTGAAAAGTCATCCTTCGGCGTGCAGTTACATCGACAACGACGAGCAACGGCGTGGCAGGACGAACGGCATGAGTGCCGCCGCCCTCGAGGCGTTGGGCAGGTCAATCTGCATCTTCCGGTCACCACCCGATCAAGTCAACGATCTTGGGCGAGGAAAAAGCGCTGGAAGTTGTGCGCCAACGTCCTGGAGAACGGTTGGGCCGCGCGCGAGCACAGCGATAGGCAGGCGAGAAATGTCTGTGTTGATTTGCGACGTCAACGGCGTACTGCTCGACACCACCGAGCTGGTGCGTGAGGCCTTCGCCGCGACCGCGGCTCGTTTCGGATTTACCTGCTTCGACCTCCAGTTTCGCGCCGTGAAAGGGCTGCGCCTGATCGACGCCTACAGGTGCTTGGATCCGGCCGGCGATGCCGCCGCCAGACGCGGGTATCACGTTCGGTACGTGCGGGAGCGCGTCGGGGAGGTGCGCGCCTACCCGGCGGTGGCCGCGACGCTCACGTCCACGAAGGCGTCAGGAGTCCGCGTCTGTGCGACGAGCTCAACCGGTGAAATCGCGGAGGCCGCGCTGGTGCAGACCGGGCTGTACCCCCTCATCGACTTCCTGGTGACGCAGGAAGAGGTGCCACGCCCGAAGCCGTACCCCGACGCCATTCTGGAGCTGCTCCGGCTGGCCGCGTGGGCCGGACGCGATGCCGACCAGGTCATCGTCGTCGGCGATACGGTGGAAGACATCCAGGCGGGGCAGGCGGCTGCGGTTCGAACCGCCGGCGTCACCTACGGGATGTCAGACGAGTCGGAGATTCGAGGGGCGCAACCCAATCACATCGTTCACGCCTTCGAGCAACTGCGGCCATTGATCGCGAGGCTGCGGTCGAATGGCGACATCGACCCGGCAGCATGCCGTCTGACGGTCCCTGTCTCGAGTTGACCGACGTCTATCGACCGACCGATTGCGCGCGTTGCAGAGCCTGGATCTGCGCCTTCTCGTCGACCGAGGAGACGCCGGCATTCGCCGGCGGCGACCCTATACAGCGCTACGACGCCGCCGCGGCGCGCGAACCCACTCTCCCGGCGGGGCCCACCGCGCGCTCGATCGTCCGCGTACTGATCGTGAGGCCACGCTCACCGAGGAGCCGCGGTACGACGACCTGTCCCTGTCGAGAAGTCGATCTGGCAGGGTTAGGACGGACTTGATTGTGTTGATGACAGGCTGGCGCTGGAGCCGTGGTGGAACCGGAGGCAGCACCCCAACGCGGAGCATCGGCGGGTATGGGCTGGACTGAACACGCAAGGCAGTCCCGTCAGCTGGCGCAGAAGCAGAGAAACGACGGAGCCCCTTGGGACCGTCGCTACGCCGCCGCGCGGTCGTAGCGGTGATGCAGCCCGTTCACCTGCGGAATCTCGATGATACGTCCGGCGGAGAGTGACGCGACGGGGCGTCACGCCGGTGCGTCCCTATCGAGACTCAGATGCGTCCTCGTGTTCATGTAGTAGGCGACGTAGTCCGCGATGACGCGTCGGAGCCCGGCGGCACTGAGTACGATCACATGATCCAAGCACTCACGTCGGATCGAGCCGATGAGGCGCTCGACGTAGGCGTTCTGCCACGGCGATCGCGGCGCCGTGACGATCTCATGGATCCGCATCGCGCCGATGGTGGACGCGACGTCCGTGAACACGGGATCGCGGTCGTGCAGCAGGTACCTCGGCGCGTGGTCCTCGGGAAAGGCATTGCGGGGTTGCTGGGCCGTCCATGCGGCCGTGGGATGGTCGGTGACGGCAACGTGGACGATTCGTCGCCGGTCGTGCGCGAGGATGACGAGCCTGTCCCTCGCCAAAACCCGATCTCTTGAGGATTTATTGACGTTCGCGCGCACGGGTCGTGCTCAAGGGGCCTCGCCTTGAGCCGGCTCAGCACTACCTCTACCCCCGTGAAACTGATCAGATGCGGCGCGCGACGGCATGGTTCTGCTTGCGGGTAACCTCTCGCAGGTCCCAGCGATTCGGTGTCAGAGCCATTTGGGCGAGGGCCAACAGGCACAGTCATCCTGACCTCCTCTTCTGCCACCCCGGCCCAAGGTGATTCGCCGGCAGGTCCACGACGATCCGGGTCGTTCTGATAGCGCTTTGACGAGGGAGCATCAGAGACGGTGAAGTCGGCAAACGTCCGGAAACACCCGGCGGGGTTGAGCACTTGTCGCGCCAAGCGGGCCGACGCGGAGTGGTGGGCGCAGCTGGTGGGCGCACATCGACGTTCACCCGCATAAACATTGAGCTGACTATGGTCAAAAAAGATATCGAGGAGCTGATGAACGTGAAAGGCATCGGCGAGAAGAGCTTCCTGAAGCTCAAGGCGCTGATCACGGTCGGCGACCCCAAGCCGGCGGCCCGTCACTGACAGCGAGGAACGGCGCCCGTCCTGGCCCCCCATGCCGGGCGCCGAATTCTCGGTACCACGTCATGCCACCGCGTCGGCCCCTCTCCGGATCGGCGGGCTTCAGCCTGCTCGAGCTGCTGCTCGTCACGTCGATCATCGCGACGCTGTCGGTGGTCTCGATCCCGCTGACCGCCGCCGCGCTCGACGAGGTCCGCACCGCCATGGCGGCCCGGTATCTCGAGGGGCGCATCATGAACGCCCGGATGACCGCCATCCGGCGATCCACGAAAGTCGCGCTCCGGTTCGAGGCGGTTGACGACGACCACCGGTTCGGTGAGTACCTCGATGGAAACGGCAACGGCGTGCGCACCAGCGAGATCGCCTCCGGCCTCGATCGACAGGTGGCTGCGCCGGAAGTGATCGCCAGTCGGTTCCCGGGGACCATGATCGGCCTCCACGCCGGCGTTCCCGATGTGGACGGGGACCGTTCGACCACGACCGACGGCGTCCGGATCGGGTCGAGCCGCATTCTCACGCTCGGACCCGACGGCACCGCGACCTCCGGCACGCTGTACGTCCGCGGCAGACGCGGCCAGTTCGCGGTGCGCATCCTCGGCGTCACCGGGCGCACCAGGGTGTTGCGGTTTCATCCAGCCACAGGGCAATGGACAGTGCCCTGACCGAGCGCCGGCGCGAGCCGCGCCAGCCGGCCAAGGCTCTCGACATCGAGCGCGCAACGCTGCGGCCCGGATGCCTGGTCGCCGTGCTCGACCTGAGCGCCAACGGCGCGCAGGTGCAGAGCGAGCGGCCGCTGCGGCCGGGCAGCCGCATCCATGTGCGCGTGGCCGCGCGCCATTGGACGCTGGCCGTCGCGGCCGAGGTGGTGCGGTGCAGCATCTGGCTGTTGCAGGCGGATGCGCGTGATCTATCGCGGGGCGCTGCAGATTCGAGGAGGCGTGCGCGGCGGTGTGGGAAGGGGAGGGGCCGACGTCGCCGCTGCCCGACGCGGCGCCGTAGCCGGCAGGCAACGGAGTGCGCGCAACAGCTGCGTCCCGAGAGCCCAGCGCTTGAGTCTGTCTCCGCAAGTGGCAGAGACAGACCGGATGGCAAAAAAGCTCAGGGTCGGGGATTCGATCCGCGGTTACCGCGTCACGAAGATTTTCGGCCCGGGGATGATGGCCATTTTGTACGCGGCGGAAGGCCCCCGGCGGCGTCAAAGTCTTTCTCGAGCAGTACAAGTCGCCCTCGCCGGCGGTGATCTGGTATCCGCAGTTCGTGGAGTACCAGCAGGAGCTGTCGCGGCGGGTGCGCGACGGTAAGGCCGCCCGCTATGCCGTCCGCCTGGTCGACGCGTTCGAGGACATGGATTTTTCGCTGCTCGCCGACCGCAAGGCGCCGTGGCACGGGTACCAGGCATACATCGGAACGGACAACTACCGCTCTCCTGAACACATGACGCGCGGAGCGATCCTCGACGCGGCGTCCGGCATCTTCACGTCCGGACTGATACTGTACGAACTTCTCGTCGGCGTGCATCCGTACTGGCAGGAAGATCAGGCGGAGTACGCGAAACGCGTGCGCGCGCACGCGATCGAGCCGCCGGCGCTGCTGGGAGTGATGCCGCCCCCGGCCGACAACGCGGAGGTCAGCGCAATGCTGCACCGCTGCCTCTCCCCCGATCCGAAGGTGCGACCAACCGCGCCCGAAATCCTGCGGCGCTGAGCGGACGCGCGCCGAGGACCGTCACTGCGCCGGCTTCGTCCGGCGCTGCCAGGGGCGCCGGGCGGCCGGCAAGTGGCGGTGCAAGCGGAACGCGTGCGGAGCCTGGCTCGGCACCTGCGACTCTGGCGGGAGCGAAGTTGACCTCGAACAGAATTCAGCTGGTGACGGCTGCGGGGCAATCGTTGCCGGTGGGCATCCGGACCGAGATCGGCAAGCCCCTCCTGCGGCGGTTCGGTCCGGACGCCGAGTTCTGGGACGACAAGCAGTGCATCCTCGAGCGCCGGCCCGACGGGCAGTGGATTGTCACGCCGGCGCCGGGCACCGTGAACGAGACTCTTCTCAACGGCGCACCCGTGACCACCCGCGCCCCCTGAGCGACGGCGACGTGCTGGCGGCGGGGCGCAGCGCCACGGGGATCAGCAAGCTTCCCCTGACTGCCCGTGCCGGTTGACCCAACCGCCGGCGACTCCCCCGCTCTCACGGAGGAGCAGTGCAGTCACGGGCCTGCGGCGGAGCCGGTCGTTGCGGCGGAGACCGACTCTCACGCTCCCACGGACGCGGAAGGGTCCGCCCCTCTTCCGCCGCCGGCCGCCCCCGTCATCGACGTTGCCAACCTCGATTGGGATCGAGTCGCGAAGTCCGTGGCGCCCGGCGCCGTCGGCGCGCGCATGCGGGGAACCGTGGAAGAGCTCGAGACGCTGCTCGATTCGGAGAGCGGTCTCCGGCTGCTCTTCGACGACCAGGACTTCTGCACGAATCACGACGAGGGGATCTGGCTGGACGGCCCGGTGTGCAGCAGGTGCGGCGCGAAGTTCGGCGACCCTCTGAGGAAGTCCGCGCCGGCGCCGATGCCCGTCCCCGGGCGGCCTGCGACGGCACCCGACTTCCGCCCGCCAACACGCCGCCGCACGGCCGAGCGTCCGCCGAAGCCGGATTTCGGTCCGGGGCCGCCGCGGCTCCCGGGCCCGGACGCGCCGGCGGACCCGGAGATACTGCGGCGGACAGCGTCGCTCGGGGAGTTGCTCGAGGAGCTCAGCGAGGCGCGTGCTCGCAGGGGCGCGCCTTATGAGGTCGATGAACGGCCTTCGGCGGCCCCGCCCCGGCGCGGTATCGGATTCCCGCTCGCGGGGTGTCTAGTCAGGATTCTCGGACTCGGATTTCTACTGTTCCTCGCCTTGATCGTTTTTCTCTTTCTGCTGTTCGGCAACCTCATTGGCCGTTAGTACCGTTGTCTGCGAGATTGGGCGTATCAAACGCATACTCGCCGCGCACAGACGTCTGTCGGGCTCATTCGAGCGAGACCTCGAGATTGTGCCACGCGAGGCGATATGGACTCGTGGCGACGCGCCGTGGGGCGCCACATACGGCTGTGCAGCGAGGGGCGCAGCTGTCGCGAGCTGCGCCCATCTGTCCAGCGAAACGAAAGACCCCTCTGGCACGCGCCACGCGCCAGAGATGGCAAAGCGCTGCCTCTAAGCCCCTATACCGCGTTCTCGGTGCGGTCCGAACCGAGCTGTTTCACGAGCTTGTTGTAGACTCCCAGGATCAGGAACGTCGGTGCCCACTGGCCGACGAACAGGCTGACGGGCTTGTTACCCATCATCTGCAACGTGGCGGAGACCGCCATTGAGCCCACCGCCATCCACAGGAACGCATCGGACGGGAGCTTCGCTGTCTGCTCCTCGATAGTTTTGGCGACTTTCCCTTCAGAATGCGCGTAGTCTTTCCGTCCAAAATCCGTTGCCATCTTTGACCTCCTCGATCAATCCGTTTAGTGGTTATTCCTCTATGCAACTAGAGGCCCGCACCAGCGTTTGTCCTGATAAGAGTGCGCTGTGTCGAGTCTCACCTCATCACGAACGAGAGAAACTCTCGGCATCGGAGTTTGAGGTCCCTCGCGTAGCCCTCCCAAGCTCCTAACGTTCATCAAGGCCGTGAGCCGATGCGTGAACTCTGCCGCAGCAGTTCGCAACTCGCCTGCGTCAACAGCGCTGTCGCCCGCGATGGGAAGTCAGCGTCATGTGGCCCTTCGAATCGTCCCGCCGCCTGTGTCGGGCGCAATCGGGTTGGGTTATCGGGGCACAGGTAAGCCCGTGCCTCGGGGGATATGAAAATACCGCCCCACCGGAGGAAGGCTGGTCTTCTGCGGACGGCATCGAACGTGAACAGATACCGAGCATGCTCAAATCCAGGGCCACCGGGAACCGACGTCGACGTACGTTGCCGCGACGGTCTACCCATGATTGCTCTTCTGCAAATGGAACTGTTCGTCCTGTGCACAGAGGCTGCGTGTCTCAGCGCCCGCGCTGGGGGCACCAGCGACAGCCTGTCGCTCAACGGATTCAATTCATTGTTGCGGGTGCTCGGCTCCATGCGGCTATCTCGGGCGATCAGCCACGCGAGCGTCAGTGATGCATCGACGTCAACTGGCCGGTTTAATTCTGGCCTCGGCTCTGATCACGTTCGACGGAACCGCGACCACGGTGGCGCTCCCTGCCCTCGGCCGCGAGCTGTCGGTATCCGTTTCGAGACTCCAGTGGATCGCGAACGCCTCGCTTTTGGCACTTGCGGCCATGCTGCTGCCAGCCGGCACGCTGGCCGACCGCTTCGGGCGGATCCGGACGATGCGCGTTGGCCTGATCGTCTTCGTCGCGACATCGTGCGCCGCGGCGGCTGCCCCGTCCGACAGTGCGGTGATCGCTGCTAAGTTCGCCCAGGGCGCGGCCGGCGCATTCGTGCTCCCCGCAGCTCTTGCCGTGCTGCGAGAAACCTACGCTGACGCTGATGAACGCGCGCGCATGTTCGGCGTGTGGGCCGCGTGGACAGGCGCGGCGGGTGCAGTCGGGCCGTTGATGGCCGGCGCCCTCATCGACGTCTGGTCGTGGCGCACGGTGTTTCTGCCATCGGCAGTGGCTGGCCTGACCGCGGTTCTGCTGCTCCGGAGCGCGGGGGACAGCAGCACCGCGAGCCGCTCCACTCCAATCCCTGTCGCAGCGACCGGCGCATTGATCGTCCTCGTTGGGGCGGTGGCTTATAGCCTGATGCAAAGCCCTGCAAGCGCCTCCCAGTTTGCGTGGCCCGCGACGTTTGCGATAACGGGAGGTATCGTGCTCGCGCGTGACCCACGGCGCCGGGTCCTGTTTCCGCGCGAGTTGCTGACCGCGCGAAACTGCGTGGCAGCCAACGTCTCGACCTTTGCTCTTTACTTCGGGATGTTCGGGTTGTCGTTCATCGTCGTCCTGTACGTGCAGCAGCTGCTGCATTACTCTGCATTGTGGGCAGCCGTGACCCTGCTCCCCATCTCCATTCTGCTGCTGTTCGCCGAGCGGCTTGCGCGATGGACGGCGGTCATCGGGACGCGGTGGATGATCGTTGGCGGGGCGGTGGCTGCGGCGGCGGGGATTGCTTGGATCGGGTGCCGCCCGCATCCGGTGCCATTCTGGTCCCACCTGATCGCAGGCACCACTCTCTTCGGTTTCGGACTTAGTGTTGCCGTTTCGGCGCTCACACACGCGGCAGTTGCCGGCGTGCCCGAGGCGTGCGCCGGGACCGCTTCCGCTCTGAACCATGCAGTCGTGCGCGCCTCGGGGCTTGCATCCGTTGCGCTGCTCGGCGCCCTGGCGGGACCTGGCATGGCGGATTCCGTGTCTGCTGAAGGCGTTCAGCGGGCCCTGGTGATGTGCGCGGCTGTCGTTGGCGCAGGCGGCATCCTCGGCGGTGCGTTCCTTCGCGACGACCAGCCGGGTGGCCTCTCCGCATCTAAGTGCTAGGCTCAGCCCGTGGTGAAACACCAGCGTGGCACCGAGGGCGGCGAGGCGCCCCGCTGGCCAGGCGCGACGACCGAGAATACGGGGAGTATTTGAGGGAGGAGCAACGCCGCCAGCGGGGATGCATCGTCGGCCGAATGCAGCTGGTGTTTCACCACGGGCTGCTAGCCTAGGAGTGGCGCGTCTCGCGGTGGGCTTATGCAGATTGCAGTCCAGCCGATGCCGGTGACGCGCGAGCTCGCCTCAGCTCACGCTGCACGACGCTGCTCGATCGTCCCGGGCACCCACCTTGCTTAGGACCCAAGGGGAAGCATTCAGAACAGTGGACGAAACCGCACAGACGCTGAAATCCTGGGCCACATTCGCCGGCTGCGTTCTGGTCGTGGCGGTCCTCTACTGGGCGCAGGCTGTGCTCGTGCCATTCGCCCTGGCGATTCTCTTGACGTTCGTGCTCACGCCGCCGGTGACGTGGCTCGAGCGCTGGATCGGGCGTGTCCCGGCAGTGCTGCTCACCGTGACGCTTGTGTTCACGCTGCTGGGCCTCGCGGCCTGGGGCCTGACGCAGCAGATGCAGCACCTGGCTGCCGACCTGCCCGGCTATCGCGCGAACATTCGCGCCAAGATCGCCGACGTGCGCGGCGCCGGCAAGGGAGGCACAGTCGAACAGCTGCAGGAAACGATCGAAGACCTCAAGGGGGACCTCGGCGCGTCGACGCCGCCGCGCGGCACCGCGTCGCGGCCCGTTGTTGTGGCGCCGGAGACCGCTGCAGGGTTCTCCGGTTTCAGCTGGCTCGGGCCGCTCGTCGGTCCGCTCGGGACCGGCTCTCTGGTGATCGCGCTCGTCTTGTTCATGCTGCTCGAGCGGCGCGATCTGCGCGACCGGCTCATCGGGCTCTTCGGCCACGGCCGCCTGGCGATCACGACCAAAGCGTTCGACGAAGCGGGGAGCCGGGTCAGCCGGCAGCTGCTGATGCAGTCGCTCGTGAATCTCGTCTACGGCATCGGCGTCGCGTTCGGCCTCTACTTCCTCGGTGTGCCGTATCCCTTCGTGTGGGCGGCGCTGGGCGCTGCGCTCCGTTTCATTCCGTACGTCGGGCCAATGCTCGGCGCGGGCGCTCCCATTGTCGTGAGCCTGGCGGCGCTCGAGGGCTGGAAGGGACCGCTCATGGTGGTGGCGCTCTTTGTCGGGCTCGAGCTGTTCACGAATCTGGTCCTGGAAACCGTGCTCTATGCGGGGGCCGCGGGCGTTTCGCAGGTGGCGCTGCTCGTCTCCGTCGCATTCTGGACCTGGTTGTGGGGCCCGCTGGGGCTCCTGCTCGCCACACCCCTCACGGTGTGCCTTGTCGTCCTCGGCAAGCACGTCCCCGGCCTCGAGTTCCTAGGAACCCTGATGGCCGACAGGCCCGCGCTCGCGCCCGAATACAACTATTACCAGCGGCTACTGGCCCGGGATCAGAGCGAGGCGGCCGACCTGGTGGAGCGTTACATCAAACAGAACCCGGCACCGTCGGTCTTCGACGCGCTGCTGCTGCCGGCGCTCAACTATGCGGAACGCGATCGACTGGAAGGCCGGCTGTCAGCGGCGGAGGAGTCCACGGTCAGCGAGTCGACGCGGGAGTTGATCGGCGATGCGGTGGGGTGGATCCGCGCACTGGCACCTGAATCCGCGGACCGCTGGGAGGAGCCGGAATTACCGGAGCCGCGGCAGCCGCTGCGAGTGCTCGGGTATGCCGCCAACGGTACTGGCGACGAGCTTGCGCTCGGCATGCTCGCGCATCTCGTCAAAGATCTCCCGATTGAGCTGCACATCCACCGGGAGCGCCTCCACGCGAACGAGCTTGTCTCGCTCCTTCAGAACCAGAAGATCTCCATCTTCTGCATCGCCGATCTCCCGCCGAGCCCGCCGTCGAAGACCCGCTACGTCGTCAAGCGCATCCGCGCCGCGCTCCCGGACCTCCACATTGTGGTCGGGCGGTGGGCGCCCCGGGCGCTGGCCGACGAGAGCGGGGAGGGATTGCTCCAGGATGGCGCGACGCGCGTCGCCGCAACGCTGCTGGAGACGCGTGACTATCTGGCCACGCTGCTGGACAAACCTCGCGTGACCGTGCCCGATAGCGGGGTACATGCGGCGTAACATCCCTGCGCCGCAGGCCCAGGACCTTCTACGCTTCGATAACCCGGATCAATCTGCTGAATGACTTCTGTCGAATCGGGCCGCAGCGAACGCTCTCGGCGAGTCTCTAGAGTGATTTGCCGGGAGACTCTGATGCACACCGTTGTTGCGGAAAGTCGTTGATGAGGAGTGCGTTGGTGGGCTCTGGTGTGCGTCAGCGCGCGCGGCCGAAATCTATTTTCACGCGTGTCCTTCAACCACTCGAATATCTCTCCGATTTTGGCGCTCGCCGCACGACGCTACGCGTCGGGTGCCCTCCGGCGGCTCGCTTCATTTCTCGCTGCGCGGAATCTAATAGTTACCGTGAGGCGGCGACCCGCTCAACCGCATACTGTGACGTGACTGTGACGTGAGGTCGTCGGGCACTTCGACCAGGGCCTCAATTCCTCCCTCGTCTGGCGCTTCCTCTTTGCCTTTACTGCTGGCGCCGTCACCATTCCCGTTTGGCGCCGCGTTGCGCCGAGCGGCATCCAGCGCGTCGAGCGCCTGCCGCTTGGCGGATGCGGATGTAGCAGTAGTGCTCCAGCATGCGGCGCGACAGGTGTCCGCTGATCGATTCGAGCACGTGATCGGCCACGCCCATCTCGGCAAGCTCGGCGATCACCGTGTGCCGCAAGTCGTGGAACCGCAGGCGTGCAGGCCCGCACCGTCCCGCAGCGCACGCCAGGCCGTGTCCCACTGCAGCATCGGCTTGGTCGGATCGTATCGTCCCCGCTGGCAGGCGGGCCACAGGTAATGCCTCGGCTTTGTGTGCCCGAGCAGATCGGCGCGTTCGAGCATGCGCGCTACGGCTTCGATTGCTGACGCGTTCAGGGGAATGACGCGATGGCTTGTCTCGTTCTTGCTCCGCCGCACGTGCATCAGCCGTTTGACAAGATCCACGTGGCAGCGGCGAATGGCGTTCACCTCCATGGTGCTCTTTGCGGAATGCCTCGGACGCCTGACGCGTGTATTCGGGACGCCTTCGATGACCGTCGCGGGCACGACTGCTCGCAACCGTCGGGATCGGCTGGATGGGTGGACCCGATGGCATCCGCTGCCGTTCTTGTCCCATATCGTTTGGGGCATCACTGTTCGGCCTCGGTATCAGCCTTGCCGTATCGGCGGCGACCCACGCCGCCATAGCCGCGGTACCCGAAACGTGCGCCGGTGCGGCGTCGCGTCTCAACCACGCCGTCGTATGTGCGGCGGGCCTCCTTGCTATCGCTGCTCGGATCCATCGCGGCGCCGCGTGTCTCGGACATCGTGTCCGCCGAGGGCGTCCAGCGCGCCCTGTTCGTCGGTGCCCTCGTCGTCGGCATCGGAGGCGTCTGGGGCAGGATGTTGCTTCGCGATGAAGCGGCCTGCGCATTAACCCCGAGCTAACGAGCTCATGCGCTCGAGACGTACTCGCGCCGGGCCGCCCGGGCCGGAATCAGCGCTTCGCAGCCGCGTGTGGCGGTCTCACCGGCCCGGCAAGGTCCATCTCGACCACCCCCCGCCGGCGCAGCGCCGCCCGCAGCCTGCGCAGAGCTCGGTCCTTCTGCTTCGCCTCGAGCATGCAGTCGAACGGCTGCGGCGGAACGACCTCAAAGAACGCGAGCGCGTCCGCCACATCGACATAATCCGCGTGCGCCCCCCGCGGGCCGTTCGACGCCTGGCTGCTCAGGTGCACCTTCGGACGGCCGTCCTCGGGTCTCCACGTGGCGAAGATCGCCGGCAGCACTTCGGCCAGCGGGGCACGACAGGGGTTCGCGTTGTGGTGCAGCCAGTCGAAGACCACCGGCAGGTCGAGACGCCGCGCAACTGACAGAACCTCGTCGGCGTCAAAGAGCCGGTCATCGTTTTCCACCACGAGCCGCCGCCGTACCGCGTCCGGCAACTGCGAGGCGACGGCACAGAATCGATCCATCGCGACGGTTTCGCTGCTGGTGTACAGGCCGCCGATGTGGAGGATGATCTTCGCAGACCGATCGGCTTCGATCGCATCGAGGAGGCGCGCGTGATACTCGAGCTCCAACAGCGCCGACTTAACGACAGCAGCACTCGGAGAGTTCAGGACCGTGAACTGCCCCGGATGCGTCGACACCCGCACGTCGAGCGCGCGGAACCGGCGGCCGATCGCGCCGAGCTCCGGTGCGAATTCGTCCCACCACTGGAGCAGGTTGATCGGATGTGAGGCGAACGGGATCAGGTTGCTGGTGATCCGGTACAGCAGGATCTGCTGTCGATCGAGAAAGGTGATCACGCGATCCAACGCGGTGAGATTCTCCGCGATCAACTCCCCGATCCGAAGCCGTGTCGCGTTCTTCAACCGGCATGTGCGGCTCGTCGAGATGTCCTCGCTGAGCACCGATGCCACGAAGCCAAGGCGGGCGAGCATACCTCTGTTCCTGCGACGCAACTTCCTCGCCACGCGGTTCGGGTCTTGCAGCTGCCACGACAATGGCGGCTGACTGGCCAGCTGATGCGGAGGCGATCGACGCAGCGCGCCGGTTTCTTGACGACCTCTCCGGACGCGTCGTAGTCGCGGCCCACAACGATGCGGACGGGCTCAGCGCAGCTGCGATCGTGCTCCGCGCGCTCGCGGCTCGCGGTGTTGCCGCTGAGCCGCTTCCAGCCAGGCGTGGCGAGCACGTCCATCAGGATGCGATGCGGGCACGCATTGCCGCACTCGTGCCCGATGCACTGATCGTCGTGGATATGGGCACCCGTCCAGGGGCCATCCTGCGAGGGCTGCCTACGCTGGTCATCGACCATCACGATGGCACTGCAGGAACGCCAGTTGGAGCCGTGATCGTCAACGGGTACGATCGGCCCCCCGTCGCACCTTCGAGTGTGCTCGCCTACCTCGTGTGCCGCCACATTTCAGAAGTACAACGCGCTGCTTGGCTCGGCGCATTTGGCGCGATCGCCGACCTCGGAACCGCAGCGCCGTTTGCGCCGCTCCTGGAGGTGGAGGTGCGCGGGAACGCGTGGTCAAAAGCCGTTGCCCTCGTGAACGCGGCGCGCCGGGCGCCGGAAGACGACGCGCTGACGGCGCTGCGCGTGCTCCAGCGCGCGGAGGGCGTACACGAGATCGCGGCCGGACACGTTCCGGGTGTCGACCGGCTGCACGCGTTCCGCAAGGCGGTGCAGGCGGAAGTCGAGCGCTGCTCGCGAGTGGCGCCGAAACACCTGGGCGATGCGGCGCTCATTCGCTTCTCGTCGACGGCGCAGGTGCATCCGATCATCGCCACGCGGTGGTCACGCCGCCTCGCACCAGCGGTGGTCGTCGCCGCGAACGAAGGGTTTCTTCCGGGCCGCGTGAACTTTGCGGTCCGCAGCAGTTCCGACGTGAACCTTCTGGCATGGTTGCGCGACCTGCCGTTCACGCCGTCGCCAGGAGCGGAGTACGCCAACGGACACCCGCGCGCGACTGGCGGCAGCCTGTCGCCAGAGGACTTTGACCGCTTCGTCGACTCCATCCCCGCGCGGACCTCAACGGTCCGGCGATGAGGTTGGTTCTGAGTCCTCGACACCGGCGCCAGAGCGAAGTCGGGTTGGATCCATACCCCCGGACCATGTTTTTTAGCGGGTCACGATGTCACCAGAAAGCGGACGGCCACGGCCTCGGCGTGTGAGCGTAGGTCACGGAAGTTCTCGCCCGCAAGTCTGCCTCGCTGCCGTGAGGGCGAGCTCGCGCGCACGTCGGAGATCCGCTTCAAGCTGGCCTTCGACTTCCGCGGCGTGTTCGGCATCGTCGGCGCGCAGCACGGCAGATGGGTGGTAGGTCGCAATGAGCGGTGCCGACCACGGGGTGGCGTGAGTGGCGCCCAGCGCCTTCAGGAGCCGAAACTGGGGACCGAGCAGCGCCTTCGCCGCGGTGGCGCCAAGGCAGACGATGACCCTGGGAGCAACGGCGGTGAGCTCAGCGTCGAGCCACGGGCGGCAGGCGCGAATCTCGGTCAGTCTCGGTGTTTGATGGATGCGGCGCTTGCCCCGCGGTTCCCATTTGAAATGCTTGACGGCGTTGGTCATGTAGATCGCGTCGCGCGGGATGCCGATTCGAGTCAGCACCCGACCGAGCACCTGCCCGGCCGGACCGACGAACGGCGCGCCCGCCATGTCCTCGTGATCGCCAGGCTGTTCGCCGACGAGCATGATCTGCGCGGCGCGTGGTCCAGCGCCGAAGACCACCTGTGTGGCCCGCGCATGAAGGTCACACGCGGTACAGGACATGGCGGCGTGCCGTAGCTGTTCCAGGTCGCTGGTGTCGGGTGGCGCCGCCCGCGTCGCTCCAGCGTCGCGGTCATCCAGCATGCGAGCAACCCGCGGGCCGGCACGAGCGATCAGCCCGGGCAGCATGGACGTCTCAGGCAGTGTCGCCCAGTGCCGCGCTGGCATCTCGGCGCGCATCGCACGCAGGTTGAGCCGGGCGGGGTTGAAGATGGCGCTGTAATAGGCTCGCCAGGCCTCCTCCGTCGGGTCCTCGATGTCTGGCGGAGCCTCGACGCCCGGGGTGAACCGCAGCCGCATACCGTCCCAGTGGGCGCAGGCATCCGGCGTGAGGATCGACCACTGCATCGACGCGAAACGATCGACAAAGAATCGAGCCGCCGTCCGCACGATCAAGTGGTCAGGACGATGCCACGCCACATAGCGGTCGATGCCGTCGACTGTCAGGCAGCGGAAACGGACGAAGGCGTGCATCTTGTGGATGTCACGCCGCACTTGCTGTGCCATCCGGTTGAGCCGCAGCACGGCCGGATCCGACTCGACGTCGAGCAGATGCCCTTCACCCGACACCAGCCGGAGCGCGACGGCATAGAGATCGGACCAGCGCGCCGGGTTGCGATGCAACGCGACGGCCCAGGCAAGCGGAATGAAGGCTCCGGGAATCCGGATGTCGCCCTGTGGCGGCGCAGTGGGAGGTTCATCAACCAGGTCGAGGCCCGGTTGCGCGGTGTCTATCGACTCCCACTGCAGCAGTGGCGCCGGCGTCCGCGCCGCGAGGTAGGGACGCGCCGCTGCCCGCCATCCGGCCAGGGTCGGCTTGAAGCGAACGCGCATCAGAGTCCGCCGGGTCCCTCGAAGAGGCTGAGTTGTTCGCCGCGCGGGGTCGGCGGCAGCGTGTCGTCGGGCCCGCCGCTCGCGGTGATGATGAAGGGACGCGCCTTTCGCATCTGCACTCCGAGCCGCCGCAGGTCGTGGTCGTCGACGCGGTGATGCCGGCGAATCTTGAGCAGACGCGACACGGTCCGCCGGCCGAATCCCGGCACGCGCAGCAGCTGTTCCCGCGGTGCGCGGTGAATGTCGACCGGGAACGCCTCCCGATGACGCAACGCCCACGTCAGTTTGGGATCGGCGCGCAAGTCGAGTTCCGGTGCCGCTGCCGTGGTGAGCTCGTCCACGTCGAAACCGTAGAAGCGGAACAGCCAGTCAGCCTGATAGAGGCGATGTTCGCGCACTAGAGGCGGCGCGGCCGGCGGCAGATCGCGGTCGGCGCCGTGGAATGGTGAAAAGGCCGAGTAGTAGACCCGTCGGAGCCCGTAACTGGTGTAGAGCTGCGAAGACTTCGTCAGGATATCGCGATCGCTCTCACCCCCGGCGCCGACGATCATCTGCGTGCTCTGGCCGGCGGGCGCGAACCGCGGGGGCGGCGTTCGCGAGGGACCGTTGGCGACCAGCGCCTCCGCGCCGTCGCGAATCTGTCGCATCGATGTTTCGATGACCGCATGGCGTTTCTCCGGTGCCAGCTTGATCAGCTGCGTCTCCACCGCCAGCTCGACGTTCACGCTCACCCGGTCAGCCCAGCGCGCGGCGTCGGTCGTCAGCGCACCGGCGGCGCCAGGTATGAGTTTGAGGTGGATATAGCCGCCAAATCGATGATCCAGCCGCAGCGTTCTGGCGACGGCGACGAGTTGCTCCATCGTGTAGTCAGGCGATTGGATGATGCCCGAGCTGAGGAACAGGCCTTCGATGTAGTTGCGCCGATAGAAGTCGAGGGTCAATTCGACGACTTCGCTGACGCTGAACCGCGCTCGCGGCACGTCGCTCGAAATCCGGTTGACGCAGTAGCGGCAGTCGTAGATGCAGAAATTGGTCAGCAGAATCTTCAGCAGCGAGACACAGCGACCGTCAGGGGTATAGCTATGGCAGATGCCGGCGCCGGTCGCGTGGCCAAGTCCCCCAGCCGGGGCCGCTCGCTTTGCGCCGCTGCTGGCGCACGACGAATCGTATTTGGCCGCATCCGCCAGGAGGGTCAGCTTGTGGATACGGTCCATATAGCCATTATAAAGTCCACCAAAAGGCCCAACCCATCGGCAACTCGGCTGGAATGCCTTCGCAACCGACTGTCACGAGTCACCGCGAGCTTCAGTCGGATTGGGAGTCTGTCGGGGCGGGGACTTCCGTGGCACAGCCGTCAGGTCCGTGCTCGCGTGAGCCGATAACGAAGCACGCCCTCCGTCAGGTGCTGTTTCACGACCCGTCCGCGACGAAGAATCTGGATCTCGCCGCGTTCCGCCATCTTGACCGCGCGCTGCCGAACGACTGGCAGAAGCGTTCGCCACGTTGTTCCGCCCACCAGCCGCGCGATGTCGCTTGGGCAAACCGAGCCACCCGGCTGGCGGCTCCGGAGCAATGTTCGAACGGCAGCTTCGATGCGTCGCTTCGTCGCGACCGATCTCAGCGGAAGCCACCAGGCGTGCCCACGTTCGCCGAGGGCCAACTTCGCATCGTTCACGCGGCGACGACCGCTTCGGATTTCGAGTTGGTTCTTTGCTCCTCGAACCGCGCGACGAGCGGCCATCAGCTCGTTGACGAGCTCCTGCCGGAACTTTTCAGGGATGCGTGGATCGGAGGTCCGCCAGCGTCGACCGTCGACATCGATGAAGGCGGTCTTCGGCGGACGGACGGAAGGCAGCAGCACACGCTTGTCTGCGGCACTCTGGGCCATGAATGATCTGGTCTGCCGACGCGCTTGCGTGATGATCAGGGATTAATGCGGTGCATTTCGCCGACCTCTGGCATCTGCCCGGTCAGCCAGCCCTTCGCCATTTCAAACAGGACGATAGGCTGTGGCTTGTTGACTTCCATGAACACGGCCGCATGAATGTCGACGCCGATGAGAACCAAGCGAGGGTCGTCGGGCGTACCATGGCGCGGATCACCTTCGTCCGGAAACCACATTCTCCAATCCGTCGCATACAGCTCTCGGATCTTGTGACGATCCCGCGAGATTGTCGCCAGACCCGAAACCGATATCCATTCCCTGGTCCGGTCTTTGTAGTATGAGAGGTTCACATGGGGATCCGCCTCCAGATCGCGGAGCTTGCCGGTCGCATCGGCCGTGACGAACCACAAATCTGCGCCCGCGGCACGCTTCTGGTTTGCCATCGCGCGTGATTCAAGATGTCCATCGGGGCGTCGCGTCGTCATCATCGCCATCTCGATCTGGTCGACCAATGCGTAAAACTTCTCGAGATTGGCTTTCATGCGCCGGTCCTGAAGGTGAGAGCGCGTCGCAACGCGACAGATGTTGATGCAAGAAGTGTAAAGATCCGCTGCTGCGTTCTACACGGCGTTCTCAGTGCGGTCAGACCCCAGCTGCTTCACCAGCTTGTTATATACCCCGAGGATCAGGAATGTCGGTGCCCACTGTCCGACGAAGAGGCTCACGTGCTTGTTTCCCATCATCTGCATCGTGGCAGAGACCGCCATTGAACCGACCGCCATCCACAGAAACACATCCGACGGGAGCTTGGCTGTCTGATCCTCTATGGTGTTGGCGACTGTCCCTTCCGAATGCGCGTAGTCTTTCCGTGCGAAATCCGTTGCCATGTTGACCTCTCTCGATTAGTGCTACCAGAGTAGGTAGTGCAAGGGCAATGCCCACCAGTTCTCGGTCTCCGCGGAGCCCCAGCGTCAGGGCACGACCCAGTGACAATCAACAGCTCCACCATGTCGCGATCGTGGCTGGCGAGGGCGTCAAAATCAACTCGGGCGAGTTCTGGCGAAGGTCAGGCAGCGGGGCTCGGCGATTTCACGATAGGCAGCGTTAGGGTGATACGGTCCGCGCGACGGTCGCGTCGCGCGGGACCGATCTCAACCGTGCCGCTCATCGTCGCCGATGCCGTGAAATGACACGGACGTCAGTGGCTGCTGGATCTCGCAGACTTACACGGTCCGGATCGTACCGTTCACACCTTCGGGGAAGAACCCACCGTGATCCGTGCCACTCGCGCTCGACCCGTAGACGAGGGCGAGGACCATGCTGGGGTGCGAATCTTAGCGAGACCGGCGCGGCTCGTCGTAAAGCAGCGAGATCGCCTCCGGCCTCGATCGACAGGTGGCTGCGCCGGAAGTGATCGCCAGTCGGTTCCCGGGGACCATGATCGGCCTCCACGCCGGCGTTCCCGATGTGGACGGGGACCGTTCGACCACGACCGACGGCGTCCGGATCGGGTCGAGCCGCATTCTCACGCTCGGACCCGACGGCACCGCGACCTCCGGCACGCTGTACGTCCGCGGCAGACGCGGCCAGTTCGCGGTGCGCATCCTCGGCGTCACCGGGCGCACCAGGGTGTTGCGGTTTCATCCAGCCACAGGCCAATGGACAGTGCCCTGACCGAGCGCCGGCGCGAGCCGCGCCAGCCGGCCAAGGCTCTCGACATCGAGCGCGCAACGCTGCGGCCCGGCTGCCTGGTCGCGGTGCTCGACCTGAGCGCCAACGGCGCGCAGGTGCAGAGCGAGCGGCCGCTGCGGCCGGGCAGCCGCATCCACGTGCGCGTGGCCGCACGCCATTGGACGCTGGCCGTCGCGGCCGACGTGGTGCGGTGCAGCGTCTGGCTGCTGCAGGCGGATGCGGTGATCTATCGCGGGGCGCTGCGGTTCGAGGAGGATTGCGGTGCCCACTGGCAGGAGCAGGAGCGGGTGTCGCCGCAGGGCGACGCATCGAGGTCTGTGACGTGACCGCCGCGCCCGGCTTTCCGTCATCGAGCATCGAACCTCATGCGCCCTGCACTCTTCATCGAACGGACGCAGCGTGTATCCACCCGAAGGATACGATCTTGCTCGCCGGTCTGTCGCGCCCCTCAGAAGACATCGCACACGTGTCCGGTTGCCGCAGGGGCCTCGGGAGAATGCGCGACGGCCCGTGCACCAGCACCGCCTCTCTTAGGCCATCCGGCTTCGGTCCGCCGAAACGGGTCGTTCCATATCCCTTCATCACCCGATCCCGACAGGTTACGAGCCTCTTCGAGGGCACTCGCGCCGCGCATGCCGCCCTAGTCGCAACGGTCGGCGGCGTTGCCGTCGAACCGGTTCTTCGCGATGGTGTTTCCCTCCACACGCCCTTTCACGCCGCAGGCGTTGGTCGCAAGGGTGTTCTGGACAACGGTGTTTCCCGTGGCCGATCCCGTGGGTGTAATCAAGAACTCCACGCCCGCAGGATTGGAGACAATCGTGTTTCTCCGCACGACATTGCCGGCTGCCAGGATATTGAACCGGATCCCCGCGAGCCCGCTTCCAGACACCACGTTCGACCGGATCACGTTGTCGACGCCGCCGAATACGAGAACACCGACGCGGTTCCCGGTGAACATGTTGTCCCTGACCGTATTCCGGGAGGTATTGCTTCTGAACATGATCCCGCGCGCCAGGCTGTCGCGAATGTCATTGTGCGCGATCGTGTTGCCGATTCCGCCGCTCTGGACATCCACACCGTCCGTGTTGCCCTGAAGGACGTTCTGGCGCACCACGATATCGGTCGAATTGAGAATCCGCACACCGGCGAAGAAGTTCCTGATGATCCCTCCGGAGATCGTCACGTCCGTTCGACCCGTCACGTCAATCCCGTTCCCGACGCCGGATCCGGAGATCGTGTGACCGTTCAAATCGACCTTGATCCCGTCCGCGCCGACGTTCGGTCCGCTGCCCTGACAGGCGACGTCGTGATCGAGCTTCAGGTCGGCGGCAATCGTCGCGCCGCAGAGGTCGCTGATCGGGGCGGCGGCGGGGACCGACCCTACGACCGAACGCAGGAAGCGTGACTCCCAGAAATCGCACTGCTCGTCCCGGAACCGCTTGTCCTGTTCGATCGGGACGTCCAGAACGATGTACTTGCCAGCGCCTGCATTGAACTTCGGCCACACGTCAGCCTCGTGGTGGCGCGGGCGCCGGGGGGGCTCCGGACTGCCGGTCGCGGCGAAGCGCGCCCATAACTCCATGATCGATCCCGACAGCACGAGGTCGTCGCCGCTCAGGACATAGCTCGTCGGAGGCGCATAGTTGTTCCCGAACATGAAGTTCGTATCCATGCCGTGGACGACCTGATCGCCGGCAACGGCCACGACCTCGCGCTCGAAGGAGTAGACATAGACCGGTGTGCGCGTCCGGGAGACCAGCCGCGCGACCCGCCGCACTTCGCACGCGGCTTCGACGTCCCCGGCCAGCCGCGACAACGCATGTTTCGGCGACCGGAAGTCTCCACTCGGGTACAGGGCACGGATGGCGGGCGCATCGGCCGTGCCGAACTCCGTCTCGACTGCCGCGTGGTACTGCTCTTCCGTCAGGCCTGCCGGGAAGCTCCGGTCCGCGTAGTTCCATCCCTCGTCTCTCGTGGCGCCGAGGATGAGCGGCACATGACTGAAGTGGCCATCCTGATAGAGCAGGCGTGGCTGATCCGGGATCTCCAGGCCGTCCACGACTGGACCCCACGCCGCGCGCGCCGTCTCACTGAACTGCTGCTGACCCGCTGGCAGAGCCAGGAGCACTTGCTCCCTGGTCTTCGACCGCAGGCAGGTCAGTACCTCCGACGGCACCGTGCAGCCCAGCGCAGACGCCAGACTGCGGCCGAGCGCCTCGCCGTCCGCGAGGGTGTTCCACCGAGAGGAGGCGTAGCCACTCTGCATGATCGCCCGGTGGAAGTACCCGGCGCTCCGGGGGGCCACCATGTGCAGGCTCACGCTGTGCCCGCCCGCTGATTGACCGCCAATCGTCACGTTGTTCGGATCTCCGCCGAACGCGCCGATGTGGTCCCGGACCCATTCAAGTGCCGCACGCTGATCGAGGAACCCGTAGTTTCCCGACGACCGATAGGTCGGGTCTTCCGCGGTCAGCGCGGGATGCGCCAGAAACCCGAACGGTCCGACGCGGTAGTTCGCCGCGACGACGATGGCACCGGTCCGTTCAGCGATCTGCCGGCCGTTGTGGGCCGGCAGGTTCGCGGACGCGGCGACGAACCCGCCGGGGTGGATCCACACGATCACCGGCGCTGGTGAAGCGGGCGCGGGATCCGGTGCCCAGATATTCAGCCGCAGGCAATCTTCATTGCCGAGCGGCGTCGTGCTGGGCGGGTTGACCAACGCGCAGGTCGACGACGGGGTGGTGACGTTCAGCGTCGCCGGCGCCCACGCGGTGGGAGCCTGCGGCGGCCGCCAGCGAAGCGGGCCCACCGGGGGGGCGGCAAACGGCACGCCCAGGAACGCGCACGACGACCCGTTGTCCAGCCCTTGGACGGCCCCGCTCTGCGTCGTGACGAGACAGGACCCGCCCTGCGTGTGTGCACGGTGGGGCGGCCAGAGGGTCGAGCCGGCGAGGATGGTGATGACGAAGGCAGCGAGCCTCCAGCGGGACTGCATGACGTCCTCCTACGATGAACAGGTCACTGATGGCTGATACCGGTACAACGAGCGACGGGCCGTCGCCGGAAGAACGCCGTGGTAAACTCCCCGCGATTTTTCCCACCCCAGGTCGTGTTCCGTTCGAGCAGCCGTCTTCGTGTGATCAATGGGCGAGTTCGATGCGATCTACGAGGCTCACCTCGCGGCCGTCTTCCGCTACACGCTGAAGTGCGTGGGCCGACGGGACGTAGCCGAGGACATCACCAGCGAGGTGTTCCTCGCGTTGCACCACAAGCTGCCGTCGCTGCAGGCCGGCGAGATCCGGGGGTGGCTCTTCACAGTGGCGAAGAACAAGGCTGTGGACTACTGGCGGCGCGAGCAGCTGGAACGGCGGTATCTCGAAACGCTCCCGCCGCCGGAAGTGGCGTTGAAACCGACCGTCGAGACCTGGCTGCGCGACACGAAGGCGCTGAACAACGTGCATCGCGCCTGCCTCATCCTTCGCTACGTGCACGGGATGGATCGGGCAGGCATCGCGAGACGGCTGGGACTCACGCCGAACCAGGTGAAGGGGCACCTGCAGTACGGATTGACGATTCTCCGCCGCGAGCTGCAGAAGACGCCGTGATGAGACGCGCCACATGTCCCCTTCCGGAACTGGTGCAGGCGTCCCGCATGGGGACACTGCCACCCGACGTGGAGGCGACCGTCTGCGCGCACGTCGACCGCTGCCCGGGCTGCCGGGCGCTCCTCGAAGCGTTGGACGATCCGGAGATTGCGAGCCCGACGCCCGAAGAGATCGGTCGGATCCGCGCCCAGGTCGCGGCCGGAAACCAGTCGCATCATTGGCTGTGGGGATGGCCGGCAGCCGTCGCAGCCCTGCTGGTCGCCGGTGTCGCGTTCGCGCTCCTCTGGCAGCTGCGATCGCCCACGGCTACTGCACCCTCGACCGCGCAGCTCGAGAAGCCGGGCCTCCCCACTCGTACCGATCGAGGATTCGTATGGCGGGGCGGTGAGACCGAGGCGGCTGACCTCTCGCGCGCGCTCGAACCATACGACGCGAACGACTTCGCGGAAGCCGCTCGAGGGCTCGCAGCCTTCCTCGAACGGCACCCGCAAAGCGCGCTGGGTCATTTCTACCTCGGCGCCAGCCGGCTGCTGCTCGGCGCCGGCCGGGACGCGGTGGCTCCGCTCGAAACCGCTGAACGGCTCGCGCAACCCGATCCGGTGCTTACCCGCGAGATCGCGTGGTATCTTGCCCTCGCGTATCGACGCACCAATCAGCGGGAGGGTGCGGCCGCCAGGCTGACCATGCTCTGCGGTGCTGACGGTCCGCGCCGCGCGGCCGCGTGCGTCGCGCTGGGCGAGCTCCAGGCAGAGTCAGCGCGGCCGAAACGGCCCTGACCGATGGCCGCTCTCCGGCGCGCGTCGCTTCGTGCTGCTGCCCTCGCCACGGTGTCAGTCCTGTGTGTCATGCAGAGACCGGGCACGGCTGGCGTTCCGATTGAGGCCATGATCCGCGAGTCCGAGAGCCTCGCGTACTTCGAGGCGTTCCTTCCGGCCCGCATCACGCTCGAGGCCGCGCTTCGTGCGGCGAGGACGCGCGCGGATCGACGCCTCGAGGCGATCTGTCTCGATCGCATTGGCCTGGTGCTCGACTTCGAAGGCCGGTCGGCCGCTGGCGCGGAGTACCGGCGGCGGGCACAAGCGATCGCCGAGGACATTCGGGACCAGGGCCTCGCGGCGTCGATTCAGGCATCCGCCGGACTCGCGCATTGGCGGCAGGCCGAGTACGCCCCTGCGCTGGACGCACTGCGCACCGCGCTGACGAAGCAGGAGCAACTCGGGGACCGTCCCGGCCAGGCGCGTACGCTCGTGTTCCTCGGACGTGTCCACTTCAAGAAGGCGGAGTACGCCAGGGCGAGGGAGACCTACCGCCGGGCCGCGGCGATCTTCCTGGCCACGACCGATCGGCGGTGGCTCAGCATCGTCCTCGAGGATCTCGGCGATGTGGCACTCGAGCAGGGATTCTTCGTGGAGGCGCTCGAGCACTTCGAGCGGGCGCTCGGCGCGCGCCGTGACGATGGGGATATGGCCGGCGAGGCCTACATGCTCAACGTGATCGGGCGGACTTACCTGCTCCAGGCCGCACATCGGGAAGCGTTCGCCTGGTTCGAACGTGCGGCGATGCTGTCCCGCCGGCACGATAACCGCCCGACGCTCGCGCTCGCGCTGTACCACATGGGGATCGCACGTGATGGCCTTGCCGATCCGGCGGGCGCGCTCGAGCTTTATGCCGAGGCGCTCGCGCTCAAGGAGACACTGGGCGACCGGCGGCAACAGGCATGGATCCTCAGCAGGATGGGTCACGCCCACGTCCGGCGGCGAGACGTCAGCCTCGCGCTCGAACGCTACGCCCGAGCAATCCGGATTTGGGAAGAAATCGGAGATCCGCGCGGCCTTGCGAGCGGATTGTCGAGCACCGGGCAATTGAACCTGGATCTCGGACGCTACGAAGCGTCGCTCGAGGCGTACCGCCGCGCAGGCGAACTGCTTGCCGACGGTCATCCAGCGTTCCTGGCGCCAGCGTTGTCCGGCATGGGGCGCGTCTACGCCGCAGCCGGCGACGGACCTCGCGCGCTCGAGTACGGCCGGCGCGCCGTCGAGATTGCCCGCAGCGGTCCTGACGACGTGGGCTGGTCGACGCGCCGATCGCTGGCGTGGATCGAGCGCCGGCTCGGAGATCGAGAGGCGGCATTGGCGTCGTACCGCGAGAGCCTCCGGATTATCGAAGCGCTTCGCGGACGTACGGTGGCATCGCCAGCCGTCAGAGCGGACTTCCTCGAAGGCAAGCAGACCGTTTACGGAGAAACCGTGGACCTGCTCTTCGAGCTCGGCCGCATCGAGGAGGCGTTCGAGGTCGCCGAGCGCTCCCGGACCCGGGCGTTTCTCGAGCACCTTGCCGGCCGCGCCGTGGCGACGCGTGGGTTGCCCGGTCCTGTGACGCTGCCGGAAGCGCGGCGTCAGGCGCGACGTACGCGCAGCGCGATCCTCGAATACTTTTCTGCACGCGATCGACTGTTTATCTGGCTCGTTGGGACGGACGGGAGCATTGCCGCAGCGTCCGCGCCGATCCCGAGGCACGAACTGTCCGACATTGTCGCGACGCTCCGCCAGGCGATGGTGGCCAATGACGCTGGCGCGCGACCACTGTTACGTCGTCTTCACCGGATCCTGATCGGCCCGATGGCCCATCTGCTCCCCGCAGATCGTGAAGCGCTGGTCACGATTGTCCCGCACGGCCCGCTGTTCCTGATCTCGTTTGGCGCGCTCCTCGACGATCGCGATACCTACCTCGTCGAGCGTCACACGCTCACGTACAGTCCTTCGATCGGGGTGATGCACTACACGGGCACCAACCGCGATCGTGCAAGACTCGCCGTCACTCAACGAACACTGCTGGTGGGCAATCCCGCCGTGAGCCACGCGCCCGGCGGGCGTCAGACACTGCCACGGCTTCCCGGCGCGGAGCACGAGGTTCGTGCGATCGCGGCCATGTATCCGGCGGAGGGCGTCAGCGTGCTGACCGGATCGAAGGCCGGCGAGCGCGCCTTTCGTGCGATTGCGTCCAGGCATACGACCATACATCTGGCGACGCATGCAGTCGTCTTCGATGACGCGCCGCTGCGGAGCTACCTCGTTCTCGCCCCCGAGCAAGGCGGGGGGGCGAGAGCGCACGATCTTGATGGCGACGGCCTCCTGACCGTGGCCGAGGTGTTCGGGCTCGAGCTGCGCGCGGAGCTCGTCACGCTCTCCGCCTGCGATACCGGCCTCGGACACGTCAGCGGCGACGGGGTGGCCGGGCTCTCCCATGCCTTCATCTACGCTGGCGCGGCGAGCGTCATGGTGAGCCTCTGGCGCATCGCAGACGACATCGCGACGATCGAAATGCAGCACTTCTATCGCGACATGCTTCGCAGCGGGGGGAACAAGGCCGGCGCGCTTGCCACGGCGCAGCGCGAGATGATCGCGATGCTGCGCAACGGCACGCTGAAAGCTGACGGCCGTCCACTTCCCGAGGCTCCGCTTTTCTGGGCCGCATTCGTGCTGCTCGGCGAAGGACGCTGAGTCTCGGGGGACGGACGTGGAACCGGCGCGCTGCGCGCTATCCCAATGACCCGGCTGACCGGAGGCTGCCGTCGGGTTCATCCGCTTCGCGCAGTCCAGCCAAAGCTCGTTGATGACCATCGTTGCCGGCACCGAGTGGTGACTGCCGAAAGATCTGTCGCCATGGTGGACATCGTATCCGCCTTTCGGAAGATGTCCACCAAACCGGAGGCGGTCCAACCAGGCGCGAATCCACTAGCGGCAGGCCGTCGCCGAACCCTTACCGCCACGTCTGAAATAACGTCGGCGCACGGGCGTCGAGGGACGCAGAGACCGTGCGCCAACTCTGCACATCCATGAGCCCGCGGTGGACGTGTTTGAGCAACTGTCGTCCGGCAGCCATCTGCGCCATGATCGGCGCCCCCTGTTCGAGGACGTCCAGCACGTCATGGGGACCTCGACGGGACGCTTCCTGAAAAGCGTCGGCCATCAACTGCTGCGCATAACGGCGATCGCCGTGCTGGTTGTGCAGCGCCGCCATTCGCACCAGCAACCACGACGATCGTTGGCCAAGCGTCTTCACAATCGCTGATTCGAGATGCCTGGCCGCGGCGAAGCGATGCCTCACGACGACCGTCCCGTAGACCCCCAGGGCGGCCTCATGGCTGACCGTTCCGAGCCGGATGCAATCACCGTTGCCGGCATGTCGGCCCTCCTCGAATTGCCCCCGGTACGCCCGCGGAACAGCGCCCCTTTGCGCTGTGCCTCGGGTTTGTGCCAGATCGCGTCTGCAATCACGTCCAGCGCGCGTTGAGGTGGCAGGCAGCTCCCCAGTACTTCTCCAACCGCGCGTCGCAGGACAGGTGGCGCGTCAAAGGCGCCGCTCGATCCCGATTCCCCCGCTAACGCCTGCAGCGCCTTGGTCGCGCACGCGCATGCCTGGTCGGGGACCTGCAACGCCGCCATCACATGGGCAAGCCGGGCCAGGGCATCAGCCAGACCATGGATGTGCCCCTCCCGGATTCCGGGAGCGCGTGTCATTGCCTGTCGTGCGAGGCTATCGGAGGTGCGGCCCACAATCCATTGCGAAACGGATCGACCACGCGGTTCGCGGCATTACGAAGTTCGAAGTGCAGGTGCGGCGCAGTAGAACTGCCGGAGCTGCCGACGACACCGAGTAGTGCGCCCGCCGACACCTGCTGCCCGACGCTGACGGCCACCGATCCCTTCTTCAGATGACCATAGAGGGCCGTAAGAGCATCGGGATGACGGACCTGCACCAAGTTCGCACTACCCGCGCAGCTCGTGTTCCGATCGGGTTCGGTGTCGCGGATAGCGGTGACGACACCGCTCGCGGCGGCGAGCACGTTCGAAACATTGCCATCCATCCAGCGGAAGCTCGGGACGTCGATATCGATGCCGTTGTGCCCGTCATAGGTCTTTGCCCCGCTGCCACTGCCTCCGGTGTAGTCCAGCGTCCCGCCCGTCGCATCGAGATCGACGTAGTTATTGATTACCCAATCACGCCCGTCCCGGCCGGCGAGGGGCCAGAGCAACGCCGTCGACGAGGAAGTCTCAGGGGGGACGGTTGTTGAGATGGGCGTTGGCGATGTCGTGTTCCCAGAGCAGGCGACGACGATTGTCAGGCCAAGAATACCGACGGCCAGACGGCCCGGACGAAACGAGAGTCGACTGCTCACCGCGAGGAGTCTACTGCTCAGCCGGCAGGCGCAAAAAAAGAAGCCAACAAACCCTCGCTCGCAGCGTTGTGGCGATCACGCCGTTCCGCCGACTGTTCCGGATCGAATCGCCGCAGCCGCGAAGCACGCCTGGACATACGTGCTGGGCGAATCGCCGACAGCACTCGTGAGTAGATCAAGGATTTCCAACGCCGCCTGGCGTTCCCCGCTCGCGTGTAACGCGAGCGCTTTCTGCACGAGCAGCGATCCCCGCGTGTCCGGATCCGGACGCGCGACCAGGCCGCGCTCGATCGCGGCGAGCTTATCGGACGAATTGTCGAGGAAGCCGGCGTGCAGCCCCCACGCCGGCGCATGCGACGGAAACTGCACGACGAGCTGGCTAGCGACGTGGCGCTGCTCGTCGGCGGGCATGTGCTCGAGCATCGCGAACGCGGCGTACAGTCCCGCAGGAAACTCGCCAGCGGCTTCGCGTGACAACATGTCAGCCGCTGTGACGGCGACGAAAAACCCGAGCGGAGACAATTCGAGCGTCTTGCGATAGTCGGCGAGGGCAGTATCGAATTGGTGCTTGAGCAGATGCGCGAAGGCCCGGTCATACACCGGGTACGGCCATGATGGATCGAGGTTGGCGGCCTTGGTGAAGAGCGCGATTGCCGTGTCGTGATCCCCCTTCTGTCCGGCGGCCCGGCCTTCTTCGTGCAACCGCTGCGCCTCCGGATCCGGGGGGCTGGCATCTCGAATCTGCCACGTGCACCGGCCCGTCTCGCCGGGCAGTTCTTCGGGCAGGAGCGTTCGCCCGTCCGAGTCCCTGAAGACGACGTTGAAGCGGTGGCCGCCCCTCGGGTCGGCAATCTCGCAGCTGCCAATCACATCCAGGCTCCGGACGTACACCTTGACACCTTCTTCATCGCCCGCTTCTCGGCAGATTTCCAGCGCCTGACGGGTGACGCGAACCGCTTCGGACGTGTTTCCCACCTTGTTGAGCGCGATTCCGAGACTGCCGAGGCACCGGGCGCGGTAATGGCTCACACCGGTTCCGGTCGTGGTGGCGACGTCGTCGAGCGTCGCACGCAGGAGAACCACCGCCTCGGCGGCCCGCCCGCCGTCCGTCATCCGCCGCGCCCGCTCCAGTGCATCGTTCCATTTGGTGAGAGGAGTGTCGCGACCGCCGCCTTCGAGCCAGGTGCGCAGCGAGGCGTCGCCGGATTTCTCGAACACCCTTGCGATGGTCACGAGGGTGTTCACGTACCGGCTCAGTGCGTCCGCATCGCCGCGGCGCGATTCCGGAGTCATTATCCAGGAGCGGAATTCGCTCCTGATCCGGTCGCTGTTGTCGTTGATGAGACGCCTCGCCCGCTCGTAGTCCTCGCGCTCGAACGCGTCGAGCAGCGCGGCGCGCAGGTCGTGGGGACGTGAGAGTGTGGAGCGGGATCGAAGCCAGTCCGAGATACCCATAGGAATCCACTCCTAGGCGAAAAGCGCCGGCTCGGTGACGGCGAGCGCTCGCCCGCCCTTCCGTCTGCGGCACTTCGGTGAACCGCTTGACTGGCTGCTCTATCGCAGCGAATCCAGCAAGGTGGGTTCCAGCAGGACGACAACAGGATTCATTGAAAACCGGCCAGGACTCACGGGAGGCCAGCAGAGTGGGACGGCGAACTCTCACCTTGCAGTTAGGCCTCTCTAACTTAAAGGTGAGTGCAGCAAAGGAGATGAGGTGGAGCGGGAGCCTGCGAGTCGCTCCGACGTGCGCGGCGCCTCGGTTGGGCACGGGATGACCGGATGGCCCGGTATTTGATCTGCGTGCGGCGCGACACCCGTCATCGGGCGCACCAGGAGAATCAGTTGAGTTCGGAGACGCCTTGCAGCGATTGGATCCGCGCGGTAGGCTTTGCGCGACATCATGGGATACACCGCCTGGGCCTCGCGGGTCATTCGAGCCGGCACGCGAATCCTGCCGCTTTAACGATGAGCATCGACGCCCCCGAGGGGCCGCGGCTGATCATCATCTCGGGGCCCGCGATTGGCGAGGTGTTCATCCTGAAGTCTGACGACGTGGTCCTGGGCCGGGACTCGGCGAACGGCGCGGCCATCGCGGACCCCTCTCTTTCACGCCGGCACTGCGCCGTCGTGCGCGAGGTGGCTGGCTGGCTGGTTCGCGACCTTGGCAGCTTCAACGGCACCTTCGTCAACGGCGAACGGGTCACCGAGCGCGCGCTCGCTCACGCGGATCGGCTCCAGATCGGCGCGACGGTCCTGCTGTTTCACGCGGAGCACGCCGTGGCCGACACAGCGCCCGCGCCGGTGGACCTGCCGGTGACCACCAGCCTGCGGCTGGAGGATGCGCTGTATCTACGGCCCTCCGCAGAGCTACCTGAGCATGCGCGTACCCAGCGCGACCTGCTGGCATTGGTGCGGATCGGGACGGCCATTTCCGGCATCCGCGAACGGCGGCGGCTCGAATCCGAGCTGCTCGACGCGGCGTTCGCCGTCACGCCAGCCTCGGAGGCTTCGTACATCCGCTTCGATCCGGTCTCTCACGGCCGGTCGGTCGTTGACACGCGCACCCGCGACGGTCACGCCGCGGTGCCACCGAGCGACACGGTCATCGATCGCGCGGTCGCCGGATCCGAAGCCATCCTCACCAACGGCGCCGTCGACGACCACGACCTTGGCGCCGCCCCGAGTGTCGCCGGGCGCGGGATCAGCAGCCTGCTCGCGGTTCCGGTCTTCGACGGCGAGTGGCCTGCCGGGTTGCTGTACCTGGTGACGTCGGACCCGCGGGTGGCGTTCGACCGGCTGCATCTCGAGCTGGTCACGGCCATCGCGGGCATCGGATCGGTGGCGATGAAGAACGTCAGCCGCCTCGAGGACTTACTCGCGGAGACGGAGAGGCTTAAGCAGGATCTTCGCATCACGCACACGATGATCGGCGACAGCGAGGCGATGCAGCGGGTGTATCGGTTCATCGAGCGGGTCAGCCACGCGGACTCCACTGTGCTGCTCACCGGCGAATCGGGCACCGGGAAAGAGCTGGTCGCGCGCGCGCTCCATGACAACAGCGGCCGCGCCTCGCGGGCGTTCGTGGCCTTCAACTGCGCCGCGTTGAGCGAGAATCTGCTCGAGTCGGAGTTGTTCGGCCATGAGCGCGGCGCGTTCTCGGGGGCCATTGCCACCAAGCCGGGAAAGCTGGAGATCGCGAACCGCGGGACGGTGTTTCTCGACGAGGTCGGCGAGCTGTCGCCGGTACTCCAGGCAAAATTGCTGCGCGTGCTGCAGTTCCATGAATTCGACCGGGTCGGCGGCACCCGTCCCATCAAAGTGGACATCCGCGTGATTTCCGCCACCAACCGCGATCTCGAGAAGGAAGTGGCAGAGGGCCGGTTCCGGCAGGACCTGCTGTTCCGGCTCAAGGTGCTGAAGCTGCAGATGCCGCCGCTGCGCGAGCGGCGGCACGACATCCCGGCGCTCGCGGAGCATTTCTCCAGATTGATCTCCGCGAGGCTCCGCCGGGCGCCGGTTCGGTTCGCTCCCGCGGCGACGCGTCGTCTGATGGCCTACGACTGGCCAGGGAACGTCCGTGAGCTCGAGAACGCCATCGAGTCGGCCGTGGTGCTCGGCACTGGTTCCGAGATCTCCTCCGACGATCTGCCGGAAGTCCTGGCCGAAAGCGTCGCGTCCGAGGCCGCCGGCGAGTCACGATTCCATGCGGCGGTCACTGAAGTGAAGCGGCGGGTGGTCCTCGAAGCGATCGACGAAGCGAACGGACGCCTCACGGAGGCCGCCCGCCTGCTCGGTCTTCATCCCAACTATCTTCACCGACTGCTTCGCAATCTGAAGCTGCGCGATTGACGGGCAGGATCCGACGATGCCGCTCCGATCCGGCGACCGCCTGGGGCCCTACACCGTGCTCGAGTCGATTGGCTCGGGTGGCATGGGCGAAGTGTTCAAAGCGCGGGACACCCGCCTGAATCGTTTCGTGGCCCTCAAGGTCATCGCCCACGAACGGCAGAACCTCGAGGAATCGCGGCAGCGCTTCGCGTCGGAGGGACGCGCCATCGCCGCGCTGAATCATCCCCACATCTGCGCCTTGTACGACACCGGCTTCGAGCGCGGGCTGCCGTACCTGGTGATGGAGTATCTCGAAGGGGAGACGCTCGCGGGGCGGCTGCCCCGCGGACGACTGCCTATTCGCGAGGTTATCGGGCTCGCCATCGAGATCGGCGACGCCCTGGACTTCGCGCATCGGCATGGCATCGTCCACCGCGATCTCAAGCCGGCCAACGTGTTCATCGCGAGATCTGGCGGAGCCAAGCTGCTCGATTTCGGGCTTTCGGCGATGCGCAGCGCGACCGACGCGACGCTGGCAGGGCTGGCCACCGAGCCGGTGCGGGTCACGGCCGAGGGGTCCATCGTCGGGACGCTGCATTACCTGGCTCCCGAGCGCCTCGACGGATGTGATGCCGACGCGCGCTCGGACATCTATGCGTTTGGCGCGATTCTCTACGAAATGCTGAGCGGGAAGCGCGCGTTCGATGAACCGACGCAGGCTCGCCTGGTCGGCGCCATCCTTCGCGGCGAGCCGCCGCCGCTCGATCCTGCGGCGGGGATACCGCCCGAGCTGCAGGCGATTGTGAGGGTCGCGCTCGCCCGGAACCCCGACGACCGCTGGCAGTCGATCGGAGACGTGGCGAAGATGCTCAAGGCGGTTGCCGCACGCGTTGCCGCGCATTCGGCCGAGCCGATCGGAAGACGAGGGCCCAGATGGCCGGTCCTGATCCCTTCCCTGGCCGCCGGCGTGCTCGCCGTCGCACTCGCCGTCCTGATGTTTCGCCCCGACACGCCCGGTGGCACAGCGATCAGTTTCTACGTGCCGCCACCGCCGGACGGCGTCATGGGGCTGACGGATTCATCCGTCATGACGGCCCAGTTCGCGGTCTCGCCGGATGGGCGGACGCTCGTCTTCGTGGGAACCACGGACCGGAAGCGGCGCATATGGATTCGTCAACTCGATAGCATCGACGCCCGGCCAATGGCCGGTACCGAGGGCGCCAGCCATCCGTTCTGGTCTCCGGACGGGAAGGACATCGGCTTCTTTGCCGACGAGTGGCTGAAGCGCATGCCCGTGGCCGGCGGGCCGGCTGTAGCGCTGTGCGAGGCCATCAACGGCCGGGGCGGTGCCTGGAGCGGCAATGGTGAGATCGTTTTTGCTCCGAACGTCCGCACGGTGCTCCATCGGATCAGCGACGCTGGCGGCACTCCACAGCCGCTCGGCACGCTGCCGGCCGGCCACGGCGGTCATCGGTGGCCGCAGTTTCTGCCCGACGCGCGTCACGTCCTGTTTCTGGTCGACAGCAACGACGCGAACGTCGAGGGCATTTACCTGACCTCGCTGGATGCGCCTGGTGAGGCGCGAAAGCTCCAGGCCGCGTCCACGAACGGCCTTTACGCGTCCGGCTATCTACTCTATGTCGTCGATGGGACGCTGCTCGCGAAGCGGCTCGATCCCGCGTCAGGAACTCTCTCCGGGGGTGACATCCCGCTCCGCCTGCCGGTGAGCGTCTCGAGCACGCTGTATTCTGCGTTTTCCGTTTCGGAGGCTGGGGTGCTGGCGACGTGGGCGGCCGGCGAGATGAGCGAACTGGTGTGGTTCGATCGCGGTGGGAAGCGCCTGGGTACTGTGAACGTGCCGGGGCACTACATCGATTTCAGGCTGTCGCCCGACGACTCACGCCTGGCGTTCGCTCTCGTCGATGCGGGAGTGGGGTTTTCCGACCTCTGGGTCCTCGACCTGGCTCGCGACAACCCGACTCGCCTCGCGTCGACTCCGAAGACCGACGCCAGCCCTATCTGGTCTCCGAAGGGCGACAGCATCGTGTTTCGCTCCAATCGCCGTTCGGTTCACGAGCTGTTTGAACGCCGCTCGCACGCCGGCGGCGAGGAGCCCTTTCTTTTCGGCTCGGGCGCCGGCACCTACCCGACCGACTGGTCGGTGGACGGCGGCACCATTGCGTATCATGAGCGTCACGGCGAAACGAAGTACAACATCTCGTTCCTCGATCGCGCCACGAAGAAGTCAAAACCGGTGATCAGCACGGAGTTCGAGGAAGCGCAGGGTCAGCTCACCGACAACGGCCGCCTCGCCTACACCTCCGATGCTTCAGGAGACTTCAACATCTACGTGACCCGACCTTTCGGATCCGAAGGTGCCCACCGTGTGTCAACTCCGGGGGGCTTCGATCCTCGCTGGCGCCGCGATGGACGGGAGCTGTTCTACCTGAGCGCGACGGGAGATCTCACGGTTGTGGAGTTTCCCAAGGGCGACCTCGCACTGGGTCGAGTCACTTCGCTCTTTGGTACCGGGATCACGCCCCCTGGATCGCCCTACCTGAGTCACTTCGTGCCCACCAGTGACGGCAAGAAGTTCCTGATCAAGGTACCTATTCAGCGAGCCGACTCGCGCGCGATCGCCGTGATGCTCGACTGGCGGCGACGCCTGGCGCCGGGGTCTTAGCCCGGCGCCGGACCTATCCGAAGAGTGAGCTCCCAGGCCAGCTCTCTGGTGAGATCCGCAGCCCCGTGAGTCGGTCCGGTTTGGACTCCGACCATTTTTAGGCCCATTTTGTCGCAAGGACATCGAAGACCTGTCGACGGCCTCCCGGTATTGCGGTTGCGAAAGGCCTCCGCACCGCAACGTGGAGGTCTCGATGAAGAGGATCGCTGGTTCTGGATGCGCCCTGCTGGTGGCGACGCTGACGCTGTTGATGGCCCTGCCATCTACCTTACGGATCTCGCCACTTGTCGCCGCGTCGACGCTGCCACCGGGCTTCGTGGACGATGTCGTGCTGAGCGGCCTGACGAACCCGACAGCAATCCGCTTCTCGCCTGACGGCCGCATCTTCGTCGCCGAGAAGAGCGGCATCATCAAGATCTTCGACAGCCTGTCGGACTCGACCGCGACGGTGTTCGCGGATCTGCGGACGAACGTGCACAACTACTGGGACCGGGGATTGCTCGGCCTCGCCCTCGACCCGGCCTTTCCGACACGCCCATACATCTACGTGCTGTACACCTTCGATGGGCCGATCGGCGGCCTCGCTCCGACTTGGGGCATGCCTGGCGCGACGAGCGATGGGTGTCCCGACCCTCCCGGTGGAACGACGCTCGGATGCGTCGTCAGCGGACGGGTGTCGCGGCTGCAGGCCGCCGACAACGTGATGACCGGCAGTGAGAAGGTGCTGGTTCATGACTGGTTCCAGCAGTTTCCCGGACACTCGATCGGAAGCCTGGTATTCGGCTCTGACGGGGCGCTGTATGGGAGTGGCGGTGAGGGAGCGAGCTGGCAATTCGTCGACTATGGTCAGCGGGAGAATCCCGGCGGCGATCCGCCGGTGCCGGTCGGTGCCCTGCAGACGGCGCCAACCGCCGAAGGGGGCTCGCTCCGCTCGCAGGATCTGCCGACCACGGCGGATCAGACCGGTCTGAACGGGTCCGTGATCCGGATCGATCCCGCCACGGGTGCCGCGCTCCCCGACAATCCGCTCTATTCCCGTACCGACCTGAACGCGCGCCGCATCGTCGCGTACGGATTCCGCAATCCATTCCGGATGGCGGTGCGTCCAGGCACGCGCGAGATCTGGGTCGGCGACGTCGGCTGGCGCACCTGGGAAGAGATCAACGTGATCGCCGATCCGCTCGCGGCGACGGTCCGGAACTTCGGCTGGCCCTGCTACGAGGGTAACGGCCGGCAATCCGGCTGGGACGCCGCCGGGCTGGACGTCTGTGAAAGCCTGTATGCGAAGGCCGGCGCAGTGACCGCGGCGCACTTTGCCTATGAAGAGGCGGCAGCGGTGGTGACCGGCGAGACCTGTCCCAACACGAGCGCGTCGACGAGCGGGCTCGCGTTCTACAGCGGCGGATCGTATCCGTCGAAGTACGACGGCGCGCTGTTCTTTGCGGACTATTCGCGGAAGTGCATCTGGGCGATGTTTCCGGGCGCGAACGGCATCCCGGATCCCGGGACGCGGGCGACGTTCGTCCAGGGCGCGGCCGCCCCGGTGGATCTTCAGATCGGCCCGGCCGGAGACCTCTTCTATGTCGACTTCACGGGCGGCAACATCCACCGCGTCAGGTACGGCCAGGGCGCGGCCCCGCAGGCGGTAATCACCGCCTCGCCGACATCCGGGGCGACTCCTCTTTCGGTGGCGTTCGACGGATTGGGCTCGCACGACGTCGACGGCACGCTCTCCTTCGCGTGGGACCTGAACGGCGACGGGACGTTTGGCGACGCAACCGTGCCGAAGACGAACTACACCTATGGCGCGGCCGGGAGCTATCACGCGTCTCTCAAGGTGACCGACGCGGACGGTCTCTCGAGTGTGGCGGCGGTGACCATCAACGCCGGAAACACCGCGCCCACGGCCGTGATCGACACGCCGTCGGCAACCCTCAAATGGCGCGTCGGCCAGGCCATCGCCTTCTCAGGCCACGCCGCCGACGCGCAGCAGGGCACGTTGCCCGCGTCCGGGCTGACCTGGTCGCTGGTCATGAATCATTGTTCGACCGCGACCAGTTGCCACGAGCACCAGATTCAAGAGTTCGAAGGCGTCGCCGGTGGCTCGTTCGTCGCGCCCGATCACGAGTACCCGTCGTACCTGACGCTGCGGCTGATGGCGACGGACGCGGGCGGTCTTCAGGGAGTCACGACGCGCCGGCTGGATCCTCAGACCGTGACCATTGGCCTTCAGTCGGTCCCGACCGGTCTCCAGCTCGGGTTCGGGAGCAGACTTGTCGTCACCCCGCTGCCGCCAGAGCCGGTGATCGTCGGTTCCAGCTTCTCCCTCAGCGCGCCGTCGCCACAGGTGGTGCACGGTACGGCCTACGAATTCGTGTCGTGGTCAGACGGTGGCGCGCAGACGCACATCGCCGTCGCCGGGACGTCGCCGGTCACTCATACGGCGTTCTTCAAGCCGGTCGGATTGGCCGACGCCGCCACCCGCGTGCTGTTCGCGGCGCACGCGCCCTTGAAAGCCGGGACCTGGCGCGTGGTCGCGGATTCGACCGCGGCGGGAGGCGCACGTCTCGAACATCCGGACGCGGGCGCGGCGAAGATCACGACCGCGGCCGCCAACCCTCGCGACTACTTCGAGCTCAGCTTCCAGGCCGAGGCGAACCGCGCGTATCGACTCTGGTTCCGGGGGCGGGCGGCGCGCAACGCCTACACCAACGACTCGGTGTTCGCGCAATTCTCGTCGACGGTGGACGATACCAGCGCCGCCATCTACCGGATCGGGACCTCCAGCGCGACACCGCTCATCGTCGAGGCGTGCAACGGGTGCGGTCTGACCGGCTGGGGGTGGGAAGACAACGGATACGGCGGATCGGGCCCATTGATTCGCTTCGCATCGACCGGCGTGCAGACCGTGCGAATCCAGGGACGGGAGGACGGCATCTCGATCGACCAGATCGTGCTCTCGACGGTCAGCTACCTTGCTTCGGCGCCCGGTTCGCCGAAGAACGACACCACGATCCTCACCGAGCGCACCGGCCTGACCAGCGACGTCGTCCTCCATGCCGCAGTAGGTGCGACCGCCAAAGGCGGATGGCAGGTGGTGGCGGACGGCTCCGCCGCGTCCGGTGTGAGAATGGAGAACCCGGATCTGGGCGCGGCCAAGCTGACCGCGGCACTGGCGGTCCCCGCCGACTACTTCGACCTGACCTTCGACGCCGAGGCCGGGCGGCCTTACCGGCTGTGGCTCCGATCCCGGGCGCGCAACAACGCTTACCAGAACGATTCTGTCTTCGTGCAGTTCTCGAACAGTGTGGATGCCGCTGGCGTTCCCGTCTTGCGCATCGGGACGACCGATGCGGCGGCAGTCGTGCTCGAAGACTGCGGCGGATGCGGGCTGTCCGGATGGGGCTGGCAGGACAACGGTTACGGCACCGGGGTACTCGGGTCCCCAATCCGGTTCGCGACCAGTGGCTTGCAGCGGATTCGGATTCAGCGTCGCGAGGACGGCATCTCGATCGACCAGATCGTGCTTTCGCCTGCTACCTATCTCACCGCGGCACCGGGCGCCGTGAAGAATGACGCCACTATCCTCTCGCGCAGCCAATGAGTGGCCGGCGCCGGCCCGGCGAACCCCGGACCCATCAGCAGGCCGTGCCATAGTGGCATCGAGTCGCGATGCGTTGACGGCTTCGCGATGCTCACGTCCCCCGAAGACGTGCGAGCGTTCGAGGGCGGGGGAGTCCGACCACGCTGGAGAGAGTCCACTCTCCCACAGGTGAGGGGGCGCCCACCAAAAGGTGAGACCAGAACGAGGCCGAACCGCGAGACGCAGGACTTTGCGGCCAGTCTCGGTCCAAAGACATCGGCGGGCCCATGGAACGCGCATTGCGATGACGGCTGGCATCCCGCGTGAGAGCCGCCGGCCAACCAGGCTCTCAGCTGACGGGCGGACAAGGTGGACACATGCTGAACTCCTCTTTCTCGTTCTTCGCAGTCGTTCTCGCTTTGGTGCCGTCCACGGCCGTCGTCGCCCAGACTCCACGAATAGAGACTGAGATTGTCGGATCACTCGGAGAATTCGCTTGGACGATTCCGACTGCGATCAATAACCACGGCGAAATCGCCGGCTACGTCGCGTCGACAGGTACGATGGCGGGATTCAATGCGTTTCTCTGGACGCGTCAAAGCGGGTTCCAACTGCTCGCGACCGACGCAGTTGCGACGGACATCAACAATCGGGGGGAGGTCGCCGGCTATTCGCTCGAGTGTGTGACTGAGCCCTGGGGCGGGTACTGCATTCCGCGTGGGTTTGTTTGGAACGCCCGAACCGGCTTGACGCAGCTGGGTGACTTCGTTCCGACGGCCATCAACAGCAGCGGCGACATGGCGGGAGAATGTTCCACGGGGGAGACTCTGGCTGCCTGCGCAATCCTCGACGGCGTCAGGGTGCAGTGGACCTGCGATCTCCCCGATTGCGGTCAGACCGCGACTGGCATCAACGACCGTGGCGATGTGGTCGGGTGGAGATTTTCACCGAATGTCGAAGAGGCCATCTTTTTTCCCCGTCGTGGCTCACCTGTCGTCCTCGGCGCACAGACCGCCGAGGATATCAACAACGCAGGCACGATCGCGGGACGGGCTCCGACCTCTGTCTGGGGCTCCAACGCGACCCTCTGGACACGGAACGGAGTCATCCAGGCGCCGAGCGTTGAAACGACGGTCGCCATCGCGGTGAACGCGCGGGGATGGGCAGCAGGGATTCAGTTCGGAAGTGGAGAAGCGAATCAGGCATTTGTCTGGGACGGCAGAGGGGCAGCGCTGACGCTGCTTGCCGCTGGGTCACCAGGCTCGGAGGCGGTTGACATCAATGATCGGGGTGAGGTCGTCGGCTACATGCAGGTGGAGTTCTCGAACCAGCTGGTCATCTGGAAAGTCCGTCCATAGGGAGGAGTGTCGTGGCAAAGTCCGCATTTTCCGACGGCGGATCAATGTTGTTCGCCCCTCGAGGAAGACCGGCGGCATCGCCTTTGACCTGAGACCGCCCGCGATCGGCTGTTCCTTCATCGAGCACTGGGCGCGACGTGTCGGCTAGCGGGGTCTGGGCGAGGGGGCGCATTTCGAGACTAAGCTGTGCATGCGGGTGCGAGGCGCCTATGCAGCCAGGCCCTCCAGTGCGTCTATCTCGGTCTGGAATTTCCGTGCCTCGTTTCGCGGGCGTGGTCCGATTCGGGCCAGCACAACGACGTGCGTCGCGAGGATCATCCCAATCACAGCGAGCTCCGCAGTGGTGCCGTGGAACAGCGGGCTGACGATGTAGACCAGGCTGAGCACGATGATGTTCAGCGCAGGACCGATCGTAAACCATCGCGTGCTGTCGCGCCGGAGGTCACGCTCGCGCGCGAGCAGGTCGCGGTAGAACGCGAGTCCCTCCGCCGGCGTCATCGAGGGGGACACCGTCCGGAAGCCGCTGTGGCGTCGAACATAGGTGACCAGGAACACCGCGGTGAGCACCAGGTAGCCCAGGCCCAGACGCAGCTCCGGCATGAACCACATCAGGGCGAGTGGAATGCCGGCGTTGGCGGCGCCCATCGCGTAGAACGCGGCGATGCGGCGGCGGGCGTTGTCCTGGAGCTGCTGCGACTTTCGGCGAACGGCGTCGACGGACATGCTGACTCCTTCCGTGGGCTGGTTCTGCTAGAGCGCGCGAGAGTCAGACAGAGGCTCATCTGCCACGGCGTCCTTTTTCGTGAAAGCGCTGGCCGAGAATCTTCTTGATGCGGTGCACTTTGGTCGCCACGTCCGCTTCGCCGGTTGGAGGAAGCGCCGTCGCTCACCCGCCCGCGCCAGCCCGAAACACCACGTACGCCAGGATGATCGCGACCACCACCAGCACGACGCGGGCAACGCCCATCAGGCGGGTGCGGGCAACGTGTCGGGTACCTTTAGGTTTCACTCCGGTGAGGGCGGCGACGGCGGTGACCAGAACGGCCAGCACGAGCCATGCGAGCCACGTCATGATAGCTGCCAGCATACACGGTGCTGTCCTGCCTTCCCTCGAGCGATTGCGATGAGTGACGATCGAGGGCCCTTGAGCTGCATTCACAGCACGTCCGCGAACCCGAGCGCCACCTGTTCGCATCATGGCTGGCGCCAAGACCCCCGATTACCAGATCCGCGCGGCCAGCAGGAGCTGATTCATCAGGGCCCGGCGTGTCCCACACCTGAGCCGGCCTTGACCAACTGGTGGGCGCCAGTGGTGGGCGCGCTTCGAGTTCACCCGCATGAACATTGAGCTGACTATCCTGAAAAAAGAGATCGAGGAAACGCTTTCGATCTGGCCCGAAGACTCCGGCAGCGGGGAAGGGTGCTGTCAAGCTTGACCTGCGAGCGTTCTAGGGGCGTGGTGGTCCGAGGCAGCGTCGTGGTTTAATCTGAAGGCAGGAAGCTAGATCACATTCTGCCTTCAGGGAGACAATGCCGACCGACCAGCCGAAACAGGAGGACCGCGACAGCCCAGCAGAGGATCGCCAGCGGCTCGCGCAGGTTAGGAGCTTGATGGAGATCGCCGCCGGCCAAGGGCTCTGGAGTGTGACGACATTCACGGGAAGTCTGGTCGCCGCACGCGACTTCAAGACACTGCTAAAGCACCACGATATCCGGGCCAAGATCCAGCGAGCCAAAGGTTCAGAGGGGGCCGATGAGCACGACGTCGTGGTATTCGTCGAGTAAAGGGTTGGCGGTGCTGCCTCTTCAGCAGCAGCGGTGGTGGAGCCCGCCGACTTCGGGCCGCGCCACGATCCGTCCGGAGCCGGGCGGCTCGATGGCGCGTCCCTCGGGCGTGTCCTTGCCGAGCGCGAGGTGCGTCCGAGAGCGCTGATAGTACGTGACGTAACCTGCTAGTTGCCGGCACGGAGGAATCTACTTCTGCGCGAGCTGACAGCAGATGAGGTCTAGTTCAGCAACGCCGAAGCTGCCACGGCGGCGCCGTTTATTGAAGCCAACATCTCGTATTCGTCCTTCGCCTTGTCCCAGCAGTCATCGCAGTAACATTCGGAGAATGGCACAGGCGTTGGCACCTGTCGAACCGGGGTATCCGGCTTACCGCAGTACTTGCATGATGGGTGCTTTGACTGATAGGCGAAATGCTCGCAGGAATGTGTGAAACCGAGTCCCTCTGACAGGTCCCATTGCTCGGTTACGCCGCAGATCGCACAGGGTTTGTGTGTGGTGTAGTGCATTGCTTCGGTGTTACCTGCCGGGTTGGGCGTGCTGGGCTGCGTAGTGATGAGGAAATAACTGCGGGGTGCCAGCGCGAGGTGTGCGAATCGGGCGACACCATGATGATTCGAGAGATCGCCGCCGCCGACGTCCCGGCGATCTGGTCCATCGTCAACGAGGCGGCGGAGGCGTACCGTGGCGTGATCCCGGCGGACCGTTGGCACGAGCCCTACATGTCTGCCGAGCAACTGGCCGCAGAGATCGCCGCCGGTGTGGTGTTCTGGGTCGCCGAAGAGGACGGGCGCGTCGTCGGTGTGATGGGCATTCAGGACAAGGGCGAGGTCGCGCTGGTGCGTCACGCCTATGTCGCTTCGTCCACTCAGCGCAGCGGCGTCGGCACCCGGCTCCTGCGCCACGTGCAAGGACTGGTCGACAAGCCGATTCTGATCGGCACCTGGGCGGCCGCGTCGTGGGCGATCGAGTTCTACCGGCGGAACGGGTTCACCGTGGTGCCGAATGCCGACAAGGATCGGCTGCTGCGCCGCTACTGGTCGATCCCCGCGCGTCAGGTCGAGACGTCAGTGGTGCTGGCCAAAGCGGACTGCCCTATTCCTTCTGGCTCCCTTGAAGTGGTCAGGCGATAGTCAGATACCACGTACCACGTGCCACCTGCTGGGTGCGAGCGTCACGTGGTGCCTGTGACCTGCGCATCAGCAGGATCGACGGCGAGCGTGAACGTGCGGGTCGTCAACGCCCGATGGAGCTTCTTCAGCGCCGCCGCCGTCTTCGGCTCGTGGCAGGACAGACGGGGATCACTCAGGACCGCCTGCAGAAACCAGATGTGATCGGTCACCGACGCCCACTGCCGTCCTGAGGGCTGCGCCCGCCACGCCTCCGCGTAGCTCTTGACGAGGTCCTCGAGCTCCTTCGCATCGAGTGCGCGGTGGACGATCCGATGATGGAGCTGGGTGTCTGGCCGCGCCACTACGCCCCAGAAGTCGCGGTCTGTGGTCGGCTTCTCCTGCACGGCCTGCCAGAGCACGTCGGCCTGCGCAACGACGGTTGGCCAGCTCGACGTGTCGGCGAGGACCATCGCGAAGGCCAGCGCGTTGACCGACTGGTACTCGGCGTGGGGCCCGATATCGACGCCGTAGCTCTGGCGCGCCTTCGTAAGGTACTCGACGCGCCCCGTTTGCAGGCACGTCGCCATCCGTTTGTACAGCGACCCACGGAGCGAGCGCCGCTCCCTGGTCTTCACCAACAACCGGTCGTCGAGCCAATCCAGCCACGCTTCCGCGTCGCGAAACGCCTCCAGCACGCTCTTGTCGACGCCCGTCATCAGGGCTTTCGTGGCGGCGGCGCGGCCCAGCAGGTTCGCCAACTGCTCGACCGCGACAAACGACGCCGTCGCTTTGGTGGAGTCCAGCGCCTGGCGATAGAAGGCGATCGCCCGGTCGAACTGCTCGAGCTCCCCGGCGCAGAGACCGGCCGCCGTGAGCAATTCGCCATCCCCGCTCCAGCTCTTCTCGCTCTCGACCTTTTTCAGCGTCGCGTCGAGCTGCCCGCTGACCCACGCGACGTTGTCGGCGCCGGTGGTGCCGGCGATCGACTCGAGTGTTCGCAGCTGCTGCAGCGCCTCCGAGCGCGTCACCGGCTCGGGCAGCGATCCGCCCGAAGACTTGCCGCCGATCGGCCGGAATCGATAGTCCGGGTTGCCGTAGCACTGGTACGCGCCCCAGGTGTTCACGCTGGGGTGCTGGGCTCTTGTGGCCTTACGAGCGGCATCCACTGCCTCGCCGAACGTCGCCGTCGTCAGGAACTGCTCGTAGAACGTTCGTGCGAATGTCAGCCCAGCCTGATCGGCGACGGCCCATCCGGCGGCGATGACGGCGCGCACGCCGGCCCGGATGAAGCCCTCCGCCAGGCTGGACGCGAGGCGGGGATCGGGTCCCGTGGCCGTCGTGGTGCCCATCTGTCCGAGGTAGCAGCAATTCAGGAAGACGAGCTCCGGCACCCGCGGCAGCTCTGCGACCTCGGCGGGGGTGAGGAAGACCTGATCGCTCAGCACGACGCCACTCCTCATCGGATTCGGATCGTACTGCCCGTGCGCGGCGATGTGGACGATCCGATACTCGCCCGTCATGAGCGAGGTGACGATTTGCTGCACGTCGTGCTTCGGCGGTTCATCGTCGAGTGGGTCAACGGCCGGGTGGATCTGGAGGTCGTGCGCGCGAGCGACCGTCCGCACCGCCTGCGCTTCCGCTTCCGCTCCAGCCAGGTCGGGCCAGAGCAAGGTCTTCGGGTTGCCGATGACGAACATGCTGTTGGTCTGCGCCATCTCGGGATGGGCGTCGTAGCGATCGGTCTCGAACTGACGAAGGATGCCGTGTTTGTCGATGAGCGGCTCGAGCGTGCCATCGCTCCTGCGAGCGGCCATCAGCTCGAAAGGAAAGCCGGCGCCCACGCGGTCCAGCATGAAAAGCAGGTCGCCTCCCTGGCTGATGCGGTCGCGCACCGGTGCGGGCACCAGAAGCTGATAGAGCGTCGCCGAGAGTGGGTGATCCACGTCGGTCTTTGACGTGGCCGAGGCCATCAGCTGCTGCACGAGTGCCCGCTGGCCAGTCGCGACGGCCTGCTCGAGCCGCGCACGATCGGTCAACACGGTGAACTTCAGCTGCGTAGCGGTTTCCGCGGGCTGGCTCCGGTCGCCGTCGGCCTTCTTCTCCTGCACGGCGATGCGCTGCCACCATCCGTTCTCGTAGGGACTGTGGGGCCTGATGTAGTGACCGCCGGCGGCGGCCGCAATTGTCGCGAGGCCCCTGAGTCCCTCCCCGACTCTGAGCTCGCGCTCGAGCACGCCCGGCAGGGTGGCGATGACGTGACCAGCCCGCGTGGCGGTGTCCTCGAACAACTCGACGAACTCGATGGCGTCGATGCGTACGCTGTCGAACAGCGTCGCGTCAGCGCGGCCGGCGACGGGGCGCTTGCTGTCGCCCAGCGCCCGGTTCGTGTCGATTGCGGCGCGGACGATCGCGTAGATCGAGTCGGCCAGCGTTCCGGCGCTCCCCCCGTCGGTGCCGACGAGCAGCGTACTGAACGCTGCGGAACGGAACGACCGCCCCGCGGGCAGCGGATCGCGATCGCGGGACACGCTGAGCGCGTACTCCTTCAACGCCACCGCGAAGGTCTCGCGCAGCCGTTCGGGTGTCAGCTCGCCGACGTCGCCGAGGCCCACGACGATGGCGCCCTTCGGCCTGGTCGTGTTCCTGATGATCGCGTAGGTTCCGATCTCGCCCGGATAGCGCCCGACGTCGAATCGCTCGCGCAGGACGTTGCCGAGCGACGCATTCAACGCGGCCTCCGCGCTCACGATCACGTCCTGACGATAGTGCCCGACTGCCAGCGGATATGCCGCGTAGCGTAAATGCCCGTGCGTCAACGAGACGGTGATCGCGGCGGCCTGCTCCTCCGGGCTTGCCGTCGCCGCGGCCGGCTTCACCAGCGCGGGTGTCGCGCGCCGCGTACGCTTCGGGCCGGGCACGCGCTGGGTCGCCGCCCTGGAGTGTTTCACCGACGCGCGCTTCGGGGCTGGCGTCGGCTTCGATGCGCGACGGCGCGACACGGTGGGGCGACGACGAGGGCTCATTTGAGGTGTCTCCAGGATCCACGTGACGTAACCGACACTCGCTAGATCAGGTCGTTCACCCGGAGCTTCACCGCCGGATCGCCGATCAGCACGAACCCGGCGGCGTCGTTTCTCGCCGTCCACGTCGACACCAGCTCCACGTCGTCGACCGTCTGCTTCCGCGCGATCCGTTCCAGCAGCCGTGTGAGCACCTCGGACAGCGTCGCCGAGAGGTCGTTGAACTCCTGGACCGCGATGCCGGCCGGCTTGCCGACGAGCAGCGTAGCGAGCGCCCGTTGGAACGCGCGAATCTGCGGGCTCTGCGCCAGGCCGGTGATCGACGAGCCCCAGGCGCGCTCGACATGCGCGATGCAGGCGAGCGCGCCGCCACGCGGATGGGCGAGCAGCCGCCGTGGCAGCGCCGCGATGAACGGCTCGGGCGCGATCGCCGGCACCGCCTGATCGAGATCGAACGAGTAGAGGTCGGTCTGCGGCGTCCCGCCGCCGTAGCAGGCGAAGTGAAAGCCGATCAGGCCATGCAGGCGCGCCGTGTCGGACACGTCCGCGCCCGACACGAAGTGGGACGGCTGCACGGAGCCGAAGCCCGGAAAGTCCTGGCAGAGGATTGCCCCCTGCGCCGGCCGCTGGCTCGGATCGCCGCTCGGCCACACCATGCCGTGCGAGGCGGTGAATATCACCGACGGCCGGCTCGTGGCACCCTCGAGCTCTCGCAGCAGCGCCTTCCGCGTGGCGTCAGCGTTCACCAGCGTTCGCTGACGGAATCCGAGCTGCGGCGCCACCGCTGGATCCGATCCCACGCCATTCGTCAGTGGTCCCACCAGCCAATCGGCGCTGAGCGTCGTGGCCTCGTCGAACGGGTGGCGCGTGCCGAAGAAGACGACCTCCTTCGATGTGGGCGCGCCGGTGGCGGTCTCGTAGTCGATGACGCTGCTCGCGTACCGCGCGTACTCGTCCGGCCTCGAGAATTCGAGCAGCCCGACGCAGTAGTCCGAGTCAATCTCGTGCGTGACCACGAACGGCAGCTGCTTCGGCGAACCCACCCAGAGCAGGTAGTACGGCACTTTTTCCGGCGTGACGTTGTGCCAGCTGACGTCGTGTCGCGCCAGCCACGCGGTGGCCGTTTCGCCGGTGCGATACACCAGCTCTTTCACACGTGTGTCGGCGCCGACCTGACGCCGACGATGTTCGACCAGCGGCTTCATGGCGTTGCGCACCGCTGCCGCTTCGTCTTCGTGAAAGACGATGGCCCAGCCCGCGCGGGTCAGGTCATGGGGCTCGACGCCGAACGGCAGGGCCCGTGTGAACGATCGCTGCTTCAGCCGCTCGCCGCGCTGGATGACGTGACGCGGCGCCGCCTCTTTGTCACGCTGCCCCTTGAGCGCCCGCGCGACGGCCTCGAGGGATTGCGGCTCCATCGCGTAGCGGCCGGTAGCGCCGCTGATCCCGTTGGCGACGATCAACGGCGAACGTGACTGCGATTTGGCTGCGCGCGGGCGGGCTGCTGATGGCTTCGACTTCCGGGCGCCGGGGCTATTGCGCGGCCCGATCGGAATGGTCGGCTTCGACGCGCGTGGAGTGTTGCGAGGTCGGGGCGTCTTGGCCATGACGGTCGGTCGCGCGTCCTACGTCGTCTTGACGGCTTCCCACATCGCGTGCGCCACTTCGGGCTTGGCGATGTCGCTGTGCGCGCCGGACGCGCCGTCGCCATCCTTGATGACGCCGGTCGACTCGAGGTTGTAGATCTGTCCGCCAACGAATCCGTAGGCGTGGCTCGTATCTCCCATCACGAGGTCATGAATCGTCAGCCCCGGACCCTGGATGCCAAACGCGCCGAGGCCGCCGTATTTCGGAAACTGTCCGGCCGGAAACGCCACCTGGTGCGCCACGCCCGCGGCGACCGGATAGAACACTCCCACGGCCTTGTCACGCTTCGATTGCGTGGTCACGATTGGACCCCTCACGCGGCCCTGCTCGATGATCGTCCTGAAGTAGCCGGGGACATTCACCGACGGAATCGCATTGCAGAATCCCCAGAGCGACGTCGCGCCCTGGATCAGCATTACCGAGTCGACCGGCCGCGGCAGACCGGCGGCGCCGTTGGGGCCGTTCAGCATGCCTGACACGACGATGCAGCCGAAGCTGTGGCCCATCAGATGAAAGCGCACGGTGCGTCCAGCAGGCGCGGCTGTCATCAGGCCGGCCAGAAGCGTCGAGCCCGCCGTCTCACCAAGCGTGCGCCCCCGATCCTTCATTTTCCAGAACGACAATTGGCGCAGCGGGGACAGCACGCCCGAGAGGCCGGGAGTGCCGAACGAGGGCGGCGCGCCGGGGCCGGCGGCGAGCCCCGCCGACAGCTTGCCGTTGCGGAAGGCTTTGTTTGCGTCGAATGGTTCGCGGTCGCTGCCGGGGTCGCCGGCCGGGCCCTCGGCCCGGATGTCGGCCTCAGCGCTGAGCGTCGCGTACGCCTCAGCGACGTCGGCCGGCAGCGCGTCGATGACCGGTCCGCCCTTCATCGCGCGATCAACGATCGTCCGGAGCGCGGCCCGAGCGGCCGGCGTGTCGGCGATACGGTCCGCGTAGTCGTCCACGAACCGGTCGAGCGCTTTCTCGAGCGGCTCGGCAACTGCCGCGCCGCCGCTCGCCGCGCCGCCGGCGGACGCGGCGAACGAGCCGCCGCCCATGCCGAACTCTTCGTCGCCCCACGGCTGACTCGGCCAGTGGAACCCGACGATCAGTGCCTTGAAGTCCGGCCGCTTCTGACGGATGGCGGCGCGATCGGCTTCGCACGCCGACATGGCGCCGATCCACCGGTTGTACTGGTCGATCGCCGCAGGCACGTCGCCCTTCCACCCGTGGCTGGCCACGAAGACGTCGGTGATGGCCTGATCGCGAATCGCGGCGGCCGCCAGTTCGCTCATCCGGCCCGACGGGTCGTCTGGCCGCTCGGTGCCGCGCTTGTCGCAGGAGATCAGGTGATAGGTCAGGTCCGTGCCGGGAACATGCTGGATAGGCATACGCTTCAGAAACGTTGAAGAGAGTTCGGAACCAACTGCCAGATTCACAGGCCGTTCGAACGGATGCTCGAAACGGCCTCCGCGCGCGGCCCTATAGTATCGCCTCGATCATCAGGGCGACTGTGGGCGGCGCTGTGCGGGGGGCTCGGCGTCGGAAGCGCGGCTGCACGTGAACCGAATCGGCTCAGGTCCGAAGAACTTCTCCCAGTCGGCAGCAGGCAACGCGTTCTGCGTCGTCTGGCTGCAGGCGAGCCTTTGAATCTGGAGTGCCGAGAACGTCAGCGGCTGGTTGGGTGTGCGTATCGGCAGGAACCGGAGCGCGCCGGCGGCGACCACCGCGTACCGGGCGTCAGGACTGAGAGCCACGGACGTGATCTCTGACCCAAACTGCTGACGCTGAAGCAAATTGCCGTTGCTCGCATCCCACACCGTGAGCGTATCGCCCGCGCCGGCGACGAGCACCTTGCCGTCGGGGCTCAACGCCAACGCCTCGACCATGCCGGCATCGAGTGAAGCAGCCGGCGTGAACGGAGGCGCGGTCTCGCCGCGTGCATCGCTTCGGCGCCAGAGCTGCGCCGGATCGCCGCCGGTGACCATCAACTGGCCGTCGGCGGAGATCGCAATGGCATTGGCCTTCTGTCCGGCTGGAACGGGAGTCCGCACGGCACGACCACTCGCCCAGCTCCAGAAGCTGATCGCGCCGTCGCCCGACGCAGCCGCGATTCGGAATGCGACTGGCGATGCCGTTTGAGTCCCGTCTGACCGGTTAGCCATCGTCGAGTCTGGCAGGAACGCGATGCTGCGCACCGGCCCTGAGTGTGGACCGAGCCTGGCAATCTCGGCGGGTCGGCTTCGCGTGTACACGTGCACGGTTCCATCGGCGCTACTGCCGGCGAGCAGTCCCGGATCCGCGAAGGCCAGCGTGAGAATGGCTCCCTTCATCTTGAAGCGATCGATCTCCCGCCTGTCTGTATCGAAGGTGACAGCGAGCTCTCCACTGTCCGAGCCACCTGCCACGGCTTGGTTGTCCTGGCTGAACGCAATCGCGGTCGTCCACACGGAATCCGGATCGTTCGTCTCCACGTTCCGCACCAGTCGGCCGGTCTCCACGTCGATCACGCCGAACCCGCCGCCCCGTCGGCCGACGGCGACGGATCGCGAGTCCGGGCTGAACGCCATCGCCGAATAGCCAATCGACCGGCCATCGATCAGCGCCCGCGGCGGAAATCCAAACAGCCGTGCGGGGCCCTGCGCCTGCGCTGCGGCAATCCAGTTTCCGTCGCCGCTGACCACGACCCGTCCCCCCGGGAGTTGCACGTCGCGCGATTCGAAGCGCAGCGGGACGAGAGCCATGAAGGCCTGGTATACAGGAGCGACCGTGCCTTCGGGGCTGACGACCGTGCTGGTATCGAGCCGTGCCGCCGCTTCGGCTACGAGCAGTGCAGCGCGCTCGATCTGCCCGGCCTTCGAGGCCTCGCTCGAAGCGGTCGCGAGCGCTTCTACCGCCGTCAGGCGGACGGCCGAGGGAGGCGGCCGCGAGGATCTCGACCATGTCGTCCAGGCGACGGTCAGCAACGCCACGAGCGCCGCGCCGGCGAGCGGCAAGTACGGGTTGACACGGAAAAGATATCGAAAGCGATCGAGCCGCGAGCGTCCCGAGGCCGTAACCGGAACGCTCATCGTCACTGGATCGAGACCGGAGCCGGGGAGCGACTCGAATTCTTCGAGCGCGTCTTTGCGATCGCTCTCAGGCAGCGGCTGGAGTGTCGTAATCCTCCCTTGGGTGAGATACGACGTGAGCCGCTCCATCGACGGCAGGGTAGAGGTCGAGACGTTGACCTGATTTTCGAAGGGGGCCAGTTTCTCGATGTATGCATACCGCGAGAAATAGGGCACCCCCATCTCGCGCCAGTACGCGGTGCGATCGATGTCGGGCGGCATGAGCGGACTGAACGTGCGCTCCGCATACTGCATCATGCCGGTGAGCAGCTTCTCTTCGTTGCCGTCGAGGCGCGTCGGCAGGGGGAGCACGCGCAAGCCGCTCTTGCGAATGGCGAGCGACGAAGCGGCCACGGCGGCAGCGCCTTCGATGCTCTGATAGTTCAAGGTGAAGCACACGACGAGGATGTCAGGCAGTTGCACAGTGCAGATCCCTGACGTGTCGCTGACGCCGGTGCGACTGTCGATGAGCACCCAGTCGTGCTGCGCCATGCTGCGCCGCATCTCGTCGATGAATGCGCCGCCGTTACAGCGCTCGTAGAAGCTCGACCAGTCGAACGAGTTCACCTTTTTCGCGTACTGCGCATCCTGCCGTCCGGCCGGAACGAAGTCGATGGTGCCGCCGCGCTCCGTTATCGCGTCGGCGCCCGAGGGCCAGAGCAGGCGCTTGCTCCACTTCGAGAGGTCGGCGTGTTCGCGATACCAGGAGGCGTCTCGCGGCTTGTCGGGAGGTGCGGGCGTGGCCAGGCGCGCGACGAAGTCGGCCATCAGGTCGATCACGCCTTGCGATTCGATCCGTGTCAGCTGCTTGTCGCCAAGAAACGGTCGGAAGTAGCGGTGCAGCCCTGGCGCTTCCAGGTCCCAGTCCACGGCGAGGACGCGGGCGCCGTTGCTGGCGAGTATCCATGCCGTGTTGGCGAGCGCCATCGAGCGGCCGGTTCCCCCCTTGTACGAATAGAAGGTAACGATCGTGCCGGCAGGCATCACGCCGCCCGGGAAGGTGTGCCCGAGATACTGGGGATGCTTTGGTACAAGCTGGGGCCCACGAGCGGCGTCACGGTGCGCGGCGCCTTCAACAGGCTGGTTTGTAGGGCGTCGAGACTGTCGCCGATCGCTTCCGCGAGCCGATCGGGGTTGTCGATCGACGCGTGGAAGAACGGCGGCTGGCGTTCGCTCAATCGTCGGAACACGCCGGGGATCGCGCCGGCGTTTGCCGTGCCCGATGGCCAGACGACGACCGTGCTGCAGCCTTCCACAGGCGCCTCGTCGAATGCGCGCAGCTGCGCGGCAAGACCGGTGTCGGCGAGCGAACGGCCATCCACAAGAAAGATGAGCAGGTTGTTCCGCTCACGCGCGGCGTTGAGCCGCGTGAGGTCGATGCTGGCCGGATCGATCGTGAGCGTGTACGGCCGGAGGTCGCGCCCCTTGGCGACCGATGCGGCAATGTAGAGAAGGGATTGCTGATCGGGAGGCGCGAACGGCAGCGACCGCCATCCGGATGCGCCGGCGTGAACGAACGTCGCCGAGTCGGGACCGGCGGTCGCATCCGGCGTGTCGAACTCTGGCGGCGGCAGCGCTTCGGGTTCGAAGGCGCTCGGGACCCCGTTGAGTACCGGCTGGTAGGTGAGATCGGGCAGCGGCGTATCCCGCGCTTCTTTCACCCGTTTCGCCACCGAGTAGGCAATGTCCGTGAATTGCCGGCGATCCCCACGATCGCCCACGAACCACACCCCTTCGCTCGCCATGTCCCGTGCGCGCGGGCGCTCGTGCTGGAAGTCGGGCAGCGTCAGCGGAATCTTCTCCGGCTGCCACAGCACCGGGATGATGTTGCCCGGCCGCTTGCCGGCATGCGTCAGCCGATAGTTGTGCCGCCGCTCGAGAAAGATCTGCAGCTCCTGCCCGCACACCGGGCTCTGAAAGTAGGACGGCGAGTACAGGGAGACCATGGCGGGGGAGGTCCGGAGGGCATCCACGACCTGCGAGCTCCACTCTTCACCGGCCTTGAGACGCGCGGTGTCGAGAAAGCCGTCCTCCTTGGCGCCCGAGATCATCCGAACCCGCTTGTTGACCTCGGTGAAAAACTTCAGCAGTTTGTCGTCGAGCGCATCGTTGTGCGCATAGCTGAAAAAGAATGGCGGGGCCATGGACGGACGAACATTACCGGGCTTTCCGGGGCAGGTCAACCGCGGTGGAACCCGCGTCGCATGGCGGGAATCTTCGACCGTGGTCGTTACTGACTACAGGCTCCGGACGGTTTCCAGTCAGAGGGTATGCCCCTTTGCTGAGCCGAATCATGGATGACCAGGGCGAACGCCCGCCGGAGCGTCTTACCAGTGACGTTCAGTTCCATTGGAGTATTCGATGGCACCGTCATGATTCCTCCGGCCCGGGCCCTGTGAGCGCCCGCCGGAGTCTCCAGACACTGCTCTCCCGCCAACACGTACCAGCCTTCGGGGCCCGGGTGAGTATGGACTCTGGAATTGTCCCCGGGCCGCATGACAGCGTAAGAGAGCACCGCAGCGTAGCTCTTTGCTGCGGGGAGGTGCAGTGGCCCGACGACGGCGATGGATTCACCTCCCCGCGGCGCACTGTTTCGGGCCCCGAACTCTGAGAGCCACACTCGTCCGGCTTCCTCCACCACGATTCCAGTCGCACTCTTGGCCGCCTCCGCGGCCTTCCTGCCTGGAAACGCGTGTAAATGCCAGTAAACAGATGCCTGACTGAAATGAAGTCCAGTGACCGTGCCGACGTTGAAGCAGCCAAACTCCGGTCGCTTCTCGCCCGGCGGCACGTCCAGGCAAGCCACTTCGGTCAAGTGGTCGTGTCCGGCGGTGCCGGGGACCTGAGCCCACAGGTCGCTGATTGGCACGATGTGAAAGGCGGCCAGGAACAGTACGAGTACCCCGATGAATGGTGTTCTGGCCAATGTCTGATCCTCGAAGAAGGCGCTCGTCCGGCAGCAGTTCGGTAGACAGGTCCGTCGATCGAACAGAAACCCGATCAGGATATCTCGGCCGACCCTCCGAAGCTCGCAGCAACTGAACATGCGCGGGGCTGACCTGCGCGCCGGTGCCGTTCGGCCCCTGTCATGAGCTGTCTTTCCCTTGTCTGACGCCTTCCAGGTAGGAACGCAGCCAGGCTGCCCCCCGAAAGCTGAGGGAAGGAAATTGAAGCGAAGACAGATCGCCACACTTGTCGTCACGATCGCAGCTCTCGTCGTGGTCGCGCATCCGGCGGCGGCACAGTCGCCGTTCTACTTCGGCGGGACGGTGGCGGCAGATTCGGCCGACCGCGGATCAATGAACCTGCGAACGGTCCCGGCGGCCGGAGGGCTGGTGGGGTGGCGCTTCAACGACCGCTGGTCGATCGAGTTTCATCTGGACCGCGGCTTCGCGGAAGGTGACCCGCATGGACGAATCGGCTTCTTCGGCACCGACACCCTCGAGGACGTCGCACGCGAGGGCATTCGCGGTGCTGGCGATCTGGAAATCCCGGCGACTCGGTCGAGTCGCGGTTGCCGCATCAATGGGACTGTCGGAACGGCGGTTCCGGACGACGCGGACGATTGGGATCGATCGGCCGGTGAACTTACCTGCGGACGATCCGCTTCTGCAGAACCGGGCGGGGACCACGCAGGCGGCTGGCCCTACCGGCGGGTTGCTGCTCCCGATCGCACTAGGCGGAGGATGGTCGGTCGCCCCGGAAGCTGCGCGTCGGGTTCCACTTCAGCTCTGAAGGCATCTACGGCGATGGCCTCTACGCACCGGTGTATTCGGGTGTCAGGGTGATGTGGGGCTTCTGACATTCGCAGATTCGAAAATGGCACTCCGAAGGTGAACGCCAGGAGGCTGGATGGCGAGACTCTTCACCTGGCTACTGGTCCTCGGCCTGTCGGCAGCTCCGGCCGCCGCGCAGTCTGCAATCTATGCCGGCGCGGCGACGGCGATAGACGAGGGCCAGCGCGGCAACATCGACCTCGAACGGTTGCCGGCGGCTGGCGCGTTGATCGGCTGGCGCTTCAATGACAGCTGGTCGGCCGAGTTTCACGGCGATCGCGCTTTCGGTCAGTCCATCCCTCGGGCATTCGAGACCCTCGTCCACAGCGAAGGAACGCTACGCGCCGAGATCTACGGCCGGTCCGTCGTGCAGGACCGTGCCGGTGAGGGCTTTTCAATCCTGGCAGTCTGGCGATCGCGACCATCCGGCCGGGTGCGCGCGGCCGTGACCATGGGATTGTCGGAGCGCCGGTTCCGGACGCACCACGTGATGACGATCAGTCGCGTCGGACCGGACGTCACGCTGCCTCCTGAGCATCCGCTTCGGCAGGCACGCGACGAAACGTCGACGCTGAAGGCTCGGGGGTTGACCGGTGGCTTCTTCGTCCCGATCACCCTGAGTGAGCGACTGACGGTCGCGCCGGAGGTGCGCCTGACGCGGGGACTGTGGGAGGGTCACATCTCCAGCTGGATGGTCGCTGGCGCACGGGTGATGTGGGGCTTCTGACGAAACTCGTTCCGTTCAGTTCTTCGCCCTCTGCTTCCGGCGGCCGTCTGCGCTGCATGTTCGAGGGAGTACTACTCCCGGGGGCAATGCCGCGCCACGGTTTCGATGATTCGCAGGAACGAAATGGGTTTCGGTATGAGGTCCATGGCGCCGACCAGCCGCATGGCCTCGGTCGGGTCCGAGACCGCCGTGAGGAGGACGATGGGGGTGTTGGCCACGAACGGGTCGGGCGATTCGCGGAGGCGGCGAGCGAATGTCAGGCCGTCCATGATGGGCATCGTGAGATCGAGCAGGATCAGGCAGGGCGGCTCGCGGATGACGCACAAGAGCGCCTCGGCGCCATCGCCAGCAGTACAGACCCGGTAGCCTTCCTGTTGGAGGAACATCTCCACCATCTGCCGGGTATCTTCATGGTCCTCAACGACAAGGACTGGTCGTCCGCCAGCGATCATACGCGGCGGATCTTACCGTGTTCGGGCCGGCCGACGTTCATCGACTTCGCCCATCCTCGTGGCCTGTCTCCGCTGAATCAGTAGCGGCTTTCGGGCGGGGCCTCCCGGCTGGCGGCGTTGCTCCTCCCTCACATACTCCCGGTATGCTCGGTCGTCGCGCCTTGCCACCCGGGCGCCGCGCTCCGAAATCCACTACTGATTCAGCGGAGACCGGCCACTAGTCCTTCCACAGCCATTCCAGCGCCTGCGCGAGGGTCTGCTGTTTCACGCTGCGATCGCAGTGTCCGGCGTTCGGTGCGAAGACGAACTGGTACTTGTACCCCTGTTCGGCCAGCGTCCGTGCCATCAGTTGATTCGCCAACACCCAGTCGTGCATGCCATCGCTCTCGCTGTAGTTGTCCCGGTCGCTGACGTGGAGCCAGATGCGGAGAGGTTTCGCCGGCGTCTTCGGAATGAGGCTTCGATGAAACTCCCAGGCGCCGCCGGGCGTGTCGGGGTTGTAGGGCCACTGCTGATTCACATAGGTGCCGGAGTAAGTCAGTACGCGATGGTAGAGATCGGTCCTGTACCAGGCCATCGCCAACGCTGCGGATCCCCCTGAGCTGCAGCCCATGGTGGCGCGCGCATCGGGATTCCTGGTCAGCGTCACGCCGTATTGCTTTTCGACGAGCGGCAGCACCTCGGTTTCGACGAACTGCGCGTAGAGCCCCGACATCGTGTCGTATTCGAGGCCGCGCTGACTGCCCTGCGCGTCGCCACTGCCATTGGCGATGGAGACCGCGATCATCGCGGGTACGCGCTTCTGTGCGATCAGATTGTCCAGCGTCGTGAACAACAGCTGATCGGGTCCGTCGGCCCCGACGATCAAGGGAGCGACGGTGCCCGGGACGTATTGCCGGGGGACGTAGACCGCGACACTCCGCGTGTACGGAGCAGGACCGCTGCTCACGATACGCTTCGCGGGATCCGTCGGATCGACGGTCGAACGGGAGCCCGGCGTTCGGGCGATGCCGGGATAAATCTTGCTGTCGGCCGAATTCATGGTGAAGGTGTGAACGATGCCGCGAGGGACGCCGTCCTGCGCGGTCGTTTCCGGCGCCGGAGGGTGAGTCGGACCCAGGATGTAGTTGCCATACGCATCGACTGGCGGCACCGCGCCGTCCGGCAACTGGGTCGCGTTGGTGGCGGTGACATAACCCGGCGTGCGCGGATCGCGAACCGGGGCCGGCGGCCGATTGCCCCGCCCCGCCGGCTGTGCCGGCGTCGCCGACCCGGCCGGTGTCGTGCTTCCCTGATTTTGCGCGAGCGTAATGCTGCCCGTGACGCCGCACATCAACATCGCGATGCACAATCGTGTGACGCTCATCGTCTCTGTTCCTGCCTTCTTCAACGTGGATCGCCTGGCCTTGGCGGAGTGGAGCAGCAGTGCCCACCATCTGCCGTTGGCGCCTAGAATTCTCGGTCGTCGCGCTTTGCCATCCGGGCGCGCTCCGAAATCCGCAACTGATGCAGCGGATACGAGCCACCAGCATAACGCCAGCCCGACGACACTGAGTACCATACAACTGTCGGCAGTCAGTTCCTCTTGACAATCTAGACAAGCTGCCCGCACACTCGCTCTCATCTAGCCTGTCTAGATGAAAACCACTGCCGTCACCAGGCCACTGCTGCTGATTGAGGCCGACACCGCCATGAGTCCGACCGACAAGCCGAGCACCCTTGTTCAGGGGACGTTGGATATGCTGATTCTGAAAACGCTGACGCTCGAGCCGATGCACGGCTACGGCATCGGCGTACGCATCGAGCAGATGAGTAAGGGCGCCTTCCGCGTCAACGCCGGCTCGCTGTTCCCGGCCTTTCGCCGCCTGGAGCGCGCCGGGTTGATTGAAGGCGAGTGGCAGACGACCGAGCACAATCGCCGCGCCAGGTTGTATTCGCTCACCGCCGCCGGCCGCAAACGGCTGAAGGATCAGGCCCGCGATTGGCAGGCGCAAACCAGCGCGGTTGCCGCGATCCTCAGCGCACGCCTGCGCGACGTGTCATGACCGTCGTCCGCCGCCTGTTGGCCGGTTTCCGCGCGCTCGTCCGCCGTCGTAACGGTGGTGGAGACCACTGACCTGTGGCGTCGCGACCACGCGTCCAACTATCCTCTACGAAGAGACCGTCACGTCGTGACGGAAGCCGAAAATGTCGGCCAATTCTTCGAATCGCGAGGAGCAGCGCCATGGATCGCACCGGCTCGGACATGCATCAGATCGACCGGCGTAACTTTCTGCGGTCGGCGGGCGCCGGCCTCGCCGCGGCTGGAACCGCGCTGGTCGCCGATGAAAACGCCAGCGCGCAGCGGGTCGCCGAGGCACGGTTCGATCGCCTGGCCACGTGCTCCTATCCGCTTCGCTCGCTGTTCAAGACGCGGCAGGCCGCCGGGCGCGGCGTGGGCGGTGGCGGCCGTGGGGCGGGCGGGGAGGCGAGTGCACCCGGGCGCGGTCAGGGCCGGGCCGGTGCCGCAGGCGGGCCGGAAGGCGCCACGGACGGTCCTGTGGTGACGATCCCGGCGGATCGCGATCGCACCCCCGCCGCCGAGATGAAAAAGCGCTATGGCGAGATCACGGCGCTCGATTTTCCGCAATGGACCAAAGACCAGTTCCCCGGCGTGACGAAGATGGATCTGCGCTCGTCACTGTTCGGCGACGGCGCCGACGACGCGATGTACCGGGGCGCCATGTTCGATCCGACGACCACCGCTGGCAAACGCTGGCTCGACCAGCTCGCCAACAAGCTTGCGGTCACGGGTACCCGCCTCCAGCACGTGTCCAACAATGCGCCGACGAATCTCGCGGCGCCTGATCCTGATCTCCGCCGCGCCGGCGTCCAGGTCGCCAAGGACTGGCTCGCCGGCTGCCAAGCCCTCGGGATCGTCTCGATGCGCATGAACTCGCCACAGGCGCTCGGCCCATCGATCCGGCCAAACGCCACGCCGCGCGGCGGCGACGGGTATCCGCGCAACTTCGACCTCGTGCCGATGCTCGATGCGGCCATCGAGTCGTACAAGGAGATGGCGGACTTCGGCGGCAACCTCGGGATCAAGGTGACGATCGAAAACCACTGGGGCCTGGCGGCCGACCCGATGAACATTCGAATCATTCTGGACGCCGTCAACCATCCCTACTGCGAGGCCACTCCGGACTTCTGCAATTGGGAGCACGAGCACATGCTGTTCAACGGCCTGAAGGCGCTGGCTCCGTACGTCACGGCGACGTCGCAGGCCAAGTACTGGGATCGGTGGGGCGATCGCAACGACGTGCAGCGCTCGGTGCGGACTCTGCTGGCGGGGGGCTTCAGAGGCGTCTTTTCGCTCGAGTACGAAGCGGGTCCTTTGAATGGTGTCGAAGGCTCTAAGTATCTCTACAGGGAAGTACTCGCTGCGCTGACGACGCCTGCGCCAGTGATTTGAGCCCCCATCCTGGCCGCCACGTCACTCCGGCTAGTCGGCCCGAAGCGCCTTGATCGGATCGACCCGCGCGGCCCGCTGTGCCGGAAGGTATCCCGCAACGAGTGCTACGCAGACCAGCACTGCGAGGCTGAGCGACAAGACAACAGGATCGTAGGGCTCCACCTGATACAACAGACCCGACAGCAGTCGAGCCAATGCCAGCGCCGCCGGGAGTCCAATCCCGGCACCGAGGGCCACCAGTCGGATCGTGTTGCCGAGCACGAGGCGCCGCACCTCCCGGCCGACCGGCCCCCAGCGCCATCCGAACTCCAATCTCCTGGGTACGCTGGGCCGTCATGTAGGCGACCAGCCCGCACAGCCCGACGGCGGCGAGGGCCAGCGCGACCAGTCCAAAGACGGACGAGAGCTTGGCAACCATGATCTGAGTCGCAAGCGAGGCGTCGACACGGTCGTGTGCGGTCATCATCCCGACGATCGCCAGCCTGCGATCAACATCGGCGAGCGCCCGGAAGAGGGTCGAGGCGACCGCAGACACGTCGCCCGTGGTCCGAACCTGCAGTTCGCTGATATTCCGCTCAACCTGCGCGAAGGGAACGTACATGATCGGCGGCGCGGCGGCGCGCAGGTTCGAGTACTTCGCGTCCTCCGCAACGCCGACGATCTCCATCATTCGTGTTGTCGCCGGGCCACACGATTCGCTGCTGCAGAGGCCAACGCGTCGGCCGATCGGCGCCGCGTTGCCGTAGAACCGCCGGACAAACGCGTCGTTGACGATCGCCACGCTGATCGCGTCCTCCCGATCATCTTCGGTGAAGCCTCGACCCCGCAGCACGGCGATCCGCATGACGTCGAAGTACGTCGGCGTGACGGCATTTACGTACGTCCGCAGCGTTTCGCCGTCAGGCTGTCGTGAAGCCTTCAACCGTGACGACCTGTCGCCACGTTTCGGATGACAGCACGCCGGAGACTGCCGCGCTCGCACCGTCCACGCCGGGCACGCTGACTGCCCGCTCCAAGAGCTGGCGATTCAGCTGCCGCCTCGTCTCGGCAGGAATGGGTCGCTGGTCAGCCAGCGGGCTCACGCGGAAGAGCACGACCTGATTCGGATCGAAACCCAGTTCGACATCCTTCAGTCTCGTCAGACTCCGCACGAACAGTCCCGCGGCCACCAGGAGCACCAGCGACACCGCAATCTGCGTCACGACCAGCGTGCGACCAAAGGGTATGCGGGATGCCCCCCGCCCGGCAGCCCCTCCACTCTTGAGCACGCCAAGGGGGTCGGGCCCGGTCGCGGACAGCATGGGGAAGAAGCCGAACACCACGGCTGTGGCACAAGAGATCACCCCAGCGAACAACAGGACGCCTTTGTCAGGACTGATGTCGAGCACCAACGGCAAGACACCGGACAGGAGCGACGACAGGATGGACGTCCCCCAGATGGCGATCAGGAATCCGCCGATGCCCCCGAGCGCCGCAAGCAGCAGCGCCTCGGCCATGCCTTGGCGGATGACCCGCAACCGCCCGGCACCGAGCGCGAGACACATGGCGACCTCGCGGCGGCGTGCGACGGTCCTGGTCAGCATGAGATTGGCGACGTTCGCGCACGTGACGAGGAGCACGAGGCCAACGATGCCCACCAGGATCATCAGAGGCGCCGCCAGGTTGTCGCGTATCCTCGAGACGCCGCCGCTCCCTTCCGAGACGCGCAGGCGACTCTCGAGCACGCTGCGCCGGAACTCAGCGCTGTCGGTCCCCGCCGCCATATCGTCGCGCACGCGTTCGTACACCGGCTCCAGCCCGGCGCGCGCCTGCGCGAGACCCACACCGGGGCGGCGACGGGCGAGAACGCTCAGCCACGTCGTGCTGTGTCCGGTCCATACCCATGCCGGCGCATTCGGCTGTGCCGCGAGCGGCATCCAGAGGTCGACATTCTCACCCGGGGTCTCGCCAGGAAACCCGGGGCGCGCCACTCCCACAATCACGAATGGCGTGCCTCTCACGCGAACGGTGCGGCCGACGGCTGTCGGGTCGCGGCCGAACCGCCGCCCCCAGAACGTGTCGCTGATGACGGCAACCGCGACGCCTGGCGGCTGCAGATCGTCGGAGACGAGCAAGGGGCGGCCGATGGAAGCCGACACCCCAAGCGTCGTGAAGTAGTTCCCAGAGACCCACTTCAGATCGACAGCCTCGGGCGGACCATCGACCGTGACCGCGTCACGCCGGGCGGTTGAGGCGGCGAGCGCATCGACGAACGGTGCGCCGTCGGCCGCGATCCTGCGGTAGGCGGCGTAAGAGAACGGCTCCGTGCCATTCGGATAGAGCGACGTCAGTGCGACCAGTTCCTCAGGGCGCTCGGCGGGGAGCGTGCGCAGCAGGATGGCGTTGACGGCGCTGAAGATGGCCGTATTGGCACCGATACCAAGCGTCAACGTGACGACGACCACCGCGGCAAACGCCGGCGACCTGCGCAGCGTGCGCGCCCCATACCGCAGGTCGCGCCAGGTCTGCTCGACCGTGGCTTCCCAGCCGACGCCGCGGGTGTGGTCCTTCACCGCCTCCATGCTGCCAAGCGCCACGCGGGCCGCTCGATGCGCTCCCTCGGGCGTCATGCCAGCGCGAACCTTCGCCTCGACGGAGGATTCCAGGTAGGCCCGAAGCTCTTCGTCCAACTCCTGCTCAACGCGCCTGCTGCGAATCAGGCCCTTCAGTCCGCCAACCAAGCGCTGGAAGAGAGCCATCACCGTTGTCCTGACGTGCCCTGGACCAAGCCATCCGGCTCCGTGTCAGCAGCCATTACTCCTCCAGACAAACTAGATGAGACGCGGCCATTGTTAGGGTAGTCCTCTAGTTTGTCAAGAGGAGTGGGCGGAGGAAGGGGGGAGAGGCCCCGGATTCTAAAACCGCGTTACCATCGCCGCGACGCCGTCTTCGCAAGACCCATCGTTGGTGGAGCGCACATGAAGAAACTGATCAACGACCCGCAGGATGTGATGCGGGATTCGCTGGCTGGGTTCGCCGCAGCCCACTCCGACATCCTCAAGGTTTCCTTCGATCCCGTGTACGTGGTTCGGGCGGACGCCCCAGTCACCGGCAAGGTGGGCATCATTTCGGGCGGCGGCAGCGGTCACGAACCCCTGCACGGCGGATTTGTCGGCCAGGGCATGCTCGATGCCGCCTGTCCCGGCCAGGTCTTCACTTCCCCCAGTCCCGACCAGATGGAAGCGGCCACTGCCGCTGTCGATGGCGGAGCCGGCGTCCTCCACATCGTCAAGAACTACACCGGCGACGTTCTGAATTTTGAAATGGCCGCGGAGCTGTGCCAGGCGCGTGGCATCCAGGTGGAGTCGGTCGTCATCAATGACGACGTGGCGGTGCAGGACAGCCTGTACACGGCGGGCCGCCGCGGCCTGGGCGTGACCGTGATCGCGGAAAAGATCTGCGGCGCGGCGGCCGCCCGCGGCTACGATCTCGGCCGCGTGGCGGAGCTGGGCCGCCGGGTGAACGAGAGCGGCCGTTCCATGGGCATGGCGTTGACCTCCTGCACCGTGCCCGCCGCCGGAAAACCGACGTTCGAGTTGGGCGAAGGCGAGATCGAGATGGGGGTCGGCATCCACGGCGAACCGGGCCGCAAGCGCATGCCCCACCGGCCGACCAGTGAACTGATCGCGCACCTGACGGACGCCATCCTGGCCGACCTGCCGATTCGCGACGGCGGCCGCGTCATTGCCATGGTCAGCGGCATGGGAGGGACGCCCCTGCTCGAGCTGTATCTTGTCTACCGGGAGCTGGAGCAGATCCTGCGCGGCCGGCAAATCGCGGTCTCACGCCGCCTGGTCGGCAACTACATCACCAGCCTCGACATGGCCGGCTGCGCGATCACTCTCGTTGCAGGCCGACGACGAGTTGCTGTCGCTGTGGGACGACCCGGTGCTGACGCCGGCCCTGCGCTGGGGGATCTGAACATGGCAGTGAGCACGGAGGACGTGCTGCGCTGGCTGGACGCGTTCGCAAAAGGTCTTCGCCGAAAACCGGCAGCAGCTCACCGACCTGGATTCAGCCGTCGGCGACGGCGATTTTGGAATCAGTCTGGACCGCGGCTTCACTGCGGTGCAGGCGGAGCTGTCCGCCAACCCTCCGGCGGATCTCCGCTCTGTCTTTCAGAACGTGGCGACGGTCCTCATCCGCACGATGGGCGGCACCTCCGGGCCCCTGCTGGGCACATTTTTTCTCCGCGCCGGCAGCGGCCTGTGCGGGCAAGTCCGAGCTCGCGCCCGCCGACGTGGTGGCGCTGTTCCAGGCCGGCGTCGAAGGCATCCAACAGCGCGGCAAAGCCGCGCTTGGCGACAAGACCATGCTGGACGCGCTGCTTCCCGCAGTGGATGCGATGCGAGGCGCCCTGGAGGCTGGACACGACCTGGCGGAAATCCTGGAACGGGGCGCCGCGGCGGCCGAAGCAGGCATGCAGGCGACCATGACCATGCAGGCGCGCAAAGGCCGTGGCAGCTATCTGGGAGAGCGCAGCGTCGGACACCAGGACCCCGGCGCGACCGGCGCTCATCTGCTGCTGAAAGCCGCTGCGGAAGTCGTGGCGGTCGTGATCGGCCTGGTCATCGTTACCGTCCGCTGGCCGGCGGTGACCGCCCCAGCCGGCGCGTGTCGTGTTGTGCTGTGTGAAATACGGTGCTAGAGTTCTGCACTGCTTTTTGAGGTGTCTCATGAAAATACGTGGCCTTTGCTCGGTGGTCGCGGCGTTCGCGCTGTCGTCAGCCGCCGCCACCAGCCCTGTTCGCTCAGATACCGCTCGTCACGACGCCCCCTGACAAACTGACGCCGCAACAGCTGGCAGCTGCGGCCCAAGGCCATCGACGCGCCCGACATCAAGTACGAGGTCGTGCCGCAACTTCATGAAGTTGCCCCCCAACGTGTATATGGGCGAAGGCATCGGGATCGCCCGCAACTCGAAGGGGCACATCTTCGTCAACACCTGCGCCCAGCAGACGAAGACGTTCGAGTTCGACCCGAAGGGCAACTACGTGCGGGAGATCGGGAAGGAGCTCTACGGGCACGTGTTCTGTCACGGCGTGCGCGTCGATGCCCAGGACAACATCTGGGTGATTGACGAGGGCGCCAACTCGATCATCAAGTTCAACCCCGAAGGCCGCGTGACCATGGTCCTGGGCCGCCGGGACGAGTGGCCCATGAGCGGCATGGAGGCCCCCATGAAGGAGCTGAATCCGGCTCCGCCCTATATTTTCAATCGCCCCACCGACGTCGGATTCGACGCCGCCGGCAACATCTTCGTCGCCGACGGCTACGTCAATTCACGCATCGCCAAGTACGACAAGAACGGCCGCTTCATCAAACAAGTCGGCAGCCGCGGATCGGGGCCCGGCCAGTTCACCCTGCTGCATGCCATCGCCGTGGATGCTCAGGGCAATGTCTACGGGGGCAGCCGCAGCGACCGGCGCATCGTGGTGTTCGACAACGATCTGAACTACAAGACCGTCTTCGACCACGTCGGCGCCCCCTGGTCCTTGTGTATCTCGCCCGGCCCGCATCAATACCTCTACACCGCCAACTCCAACCCTGACAACCAGGTCGTCGCCGCTGCACGAGGTCACCGGTCAGGTCTTCAAGATGGAGTTGGACGGCAAGGTCGTCGGCAAGTTCGGCGTCCCCGGCAAAGAGCAGGGACAGTTCAGCACGGTGCACGGACTGGATTGCTCGCGTCCCCAATGAAATTCTGACGAGCGAGCTCACCCAATGGCGCATGCAGAAATTCATCCTGCAACCAACTGCCGCGCAAGGGAGCAAGTAAATGTCATACTCTCGTCTCGCAGCCACAGGCTTCGCCGCCGCGCTGCTGTTCGGCGGCTCGCTGCTCGCCCAGCAGCCACGCGAAATCGCCTTTGAATCCGCCGGTGATTTTCTGAAGCTGCCGGCCGACATCCATTTCGGTGAAGTGGCCGGCGTGGCCACCACCTCCACGGGCAACCTGTGGGTCTACACCCGCAGCGGCGGCCCGAACGCCACCATTGGCGCGTCACGCACCTACATCAACGGCGGCGCGCGGCTCTTCGAATTCGATCGCTCCGGCAAGTTTCTGCGCGAGATCGGCAGCGGGCCCGAGCGGGCGCCCCTACTCCTTCCTGTTCGCGCAGGGCGTGCGGGTCGATCCCCAGAACAACTTCTGGGTCGTGGACCGCGCCTCCCGGATGGTCGTCAAGTTCGACCCCTCCGGCCGTGTCCTGCTGACGTTGGGCCGCCGGCCCGAGGCGATCGGCGAAGTCGGCAGCAGCGCCGGTGGCGGCGTCTTCGGCCGCGGCGGCGGACCTCCGGGATCTGGTGTCATCGGCGACAACTTCAACCAGCCCACCGACGTGGCCTGGGACGCTGCTGGCAACATCTTCGTGTCCGACGGGTACAACAACGCCCGCGTCGCCAAGTTCGACAAGACCGGGCGGTTCGCGAAGTCGTGGGGCGCGACCGGTACCGAATCCGGCCAGTTCAATACTCCCCACTCCATCGCCGTCGATGCCCAGGGCAACGTCTACGTCGCCGATATGGGCAACAAGCGCATTCAGGTGTTCGACAACGACGGCACGTTCAAGACCCAGTTCACGAACGTGGGCGCGCCCCGTGCCATCTGCATCTCGCCGGGCGCGCAGCAGTTCCTCTACAGCTCCAACTCCAACCCGACCGAGGATCCGTTCCTCGACGGCGAGATTTACAAGATGCAGCTGGACGGCACGGTCGTCGGCCGTATCGGCCGCGCCGGCAAGCAGATCAAGGAGTTCGGCATGGTCAATGCCATCGACTGCCGCGATCCGAACACCTTGTACGTCGCCGAGCTCATGAACTGGCGAGTGCAGAAGCTCACCCTGAAGAACTGAGCGGCGAGCCCGAGCGACACGGAACGGCGTGGACCCCGCCTGCAGAGGTCGAGGGTCCACGCCGCGCCTTGCGTCGTGGTTCGCTACTGTTCTTTCAACACGATCAGCGGATCCACGCGCGATGCGGACCAGGCTGGCCACAGGCATGCCAGCAGCGCGACGACCGCGGTGCCGATGCTGACGGCGGCCAGGATCGCCGGGTCCGTCGGTGTCACGCCGAACACCTGACCTTCCAGCACGCGCCCCACGCCCAACACGCCGAGCAGGCCCAGCGTCAATCCCGCCGCGACGAGGACCAGGCCCTCCGTGAATACGAGCCGGAAGATGCCGCGCGCGGAGCTGCCGAGCGCCATGCGCACACCGATCTCGCGCGTCCGGCGCGCGACTACGAACGCCAGCACGCCGTAGATCCCGACCGCCGACAGCAGCAGGGCAACCGCGCCGAACAATGTCGCGAGCGTCATCGCGAGCTTCTGCGACGCCAGGCTTCCAGCTGTTCGCTGGCTCATCGTCTGGATATCCGACAGCGGCAGGTCGCGATCGAGCGCCGCCAGCGCCGAGCGAAGCATCGGCACGAGGAGCAGCGGGTCAGCCGGCCGTCTTGACGGCAATCCAGCGAAGCCGGCCCATCGGCGGCGCTTGCGCGTGCGCGAAGTAGGCCGTGCCAATCGACTCGGCGCGCGCCGCCGGGCTCTCGAACGCGACGTCGCCAACGACGCCGACGACCGTGTACCGCACGGAACCGCCGCGGAACAGACCCTTGCCGATCGGATCCTCCGAGGGCCACAGGCGGCTCGCGAGCCGCTCGTCGACGACTGCGACCCGCTGCGCGCGTTCCGTGTCGGTCGCGGCAAAGTATCGACCTCGAACGAGCCGCATGCCCATCGCTTCGAAATAACCGGCGCTCACGGCCACGACGGACGGCACCACCAGTTCGTCGGTCCCGTTCGACGGTCGATCAGCGGCCGAAACTACCGATGGGCTCGTGTGCCCGCTCAACGCGATGTTCGACGTGACGCCTGCCGCCTGGACGCCCGGGATCGCCCGAATGGACTCGAGCAGACGGTCGCTCAATGCCGCAACAGCCGGTTGATCTTTGAACCGCGACGGCGGCGGGAACATCGTTCCGGTGATGACGCGGCTGCTGTCGATGCCGACGTCGGTCGAGAGCAGATTGCGGAAGCTGGTCAGCAACAGGCCCGCACCGATCAGCAGGACCACCGAGACGGCGACTTGCGTGACGATCAGCGCGCGCCGGAAGAACTGTGCCGGCCGTCCCGCGGTCACGCTGCGGCCGTCCGCGAGCGCCTGCTGAAGGTGGGTCCGCCGGAGACCGGCTGCGGCAACGAGCCCGATCGACACCCCGGTCAGCAGCGAGAGCGCGATCGCGCCGGCGACGACCGGTAGATCGATGCCGATGGACGACGCGTTCGGCAGGCGGGGAAGGCCGCCCGATTCGAGCCCGCGAAGGAGCCCCGCGCCCGCGCCGAGACCGGCCAGGCCTCCCACGCCCGCGAGCAGCACACCTTCGACGATCAGCTGCCGCGTCACGCGAAGCCGGCCGGCGCCGAGCGCCATACGCGTCGCCAGCTCGCGCGTGCGCACGCTGGCGCGGGCGAGCGAGAGGTTCGCGATGTTGAGCGCGCCAATCAGCAGCACGAACCCGGCGCCGGCCCAGAGCAGATACAGGACGCGCCGGACGGTGCCCGTGAGTGCTTCCTGGAGCGGCGTGACGGCCGTGTACATGCGCAGCTCGGTGAAGCGGAACTGCGGAAACCGCGCGAACATGCGCGCGTTCAACGCCTCGACCTGCGCGCGCACCTGCTCGATCGTGGCCCCCGGCCCGAGCCGTCCGATGTGAAAGAAGCCATACCGCGTGCGGGCCTCGTCGGATCGCTGTGCGGCGGTGAACGCGAGGGGCAGCCAGAATTGGATCTCGTCGCCTTCGGTCCGCGCGTGGCCGTCGCTGGCCATCTCGAAGAACGAGAAGCCGCGTGGCATGACACCGACGATGGTATAGGCCTGGCCCGTCCAGCCGAGACGCACGTCCTTTCCAACCGCGGCCGGGTCGCCGCCGGACAGCCGCTGCCACAACCCGTCGCTCAGGATGATCTTCCGCTCCGATCCGACTTCGCCCTCGGCATCGGTGAACGTGCGCCCGAGCGCCGGCTGCACCTGCAGCACGCGAAACAGCGACGGGGTAGCGCGCATCCCGCGAAGCTCCTGCGCGGTCCCGTCGATCGCCAGCGTGTCGAACCAGTAGGTGAACATCGCCTGGCTCTCGAACGCGGAGAGCGCCTCCAGCCGATCGAAGTACGCCGGAATGGTGTTGGAGACGATGTCATTCGGCGTGACCGTCGGGTACACGTCGCCCAGTGCGACGATGCGGTGCGCGTCCGGCACCGGCAAGGGCCGCAGCAACACCGAGTAGACGACCGTGAACGTGGCGATGTTGGCGCCGAGGCAGACGGCGAGCGTCAGGATGGTGGTCGCGCTGAAGCCGAGGTCCTTGCGCAACAGCCGGAAGGCCGCGCGGAGATCGCCGGCCAGACCCTGCATCGGGCGCTGCCGCATGACGGCGCGCAGCGCGCGAAGCCTCAGGCCGCCTGGCGCGCGCGCCGGCTGCGTGGCCCTGACGACCGCCCCTTCCGCCTCGAGCACCTGCGCGGCGAACGTCTTCCAGTCGGGCAGACCCCGCTGCAATTCACGCCAGGCGTCCGGCTCGGAGAGACCGCGCGAGAGGAGTGCGTCGTACGCATCCTCGAGCTGTGCGGCCAGTTCCTCGACGATCTGGAGCTCGCGCTGACGCGGCAGTTCGAGCGGCTCGAGGCGGCTCCGGACGAACGCGAGGAAATCAGGCATAGTCCAGTCCGGCCGCCGCCTGCACGGCCTGCATGAACGCGCTCCACGTCCGCCGCTGAGCGGCGAGCATCTGCCGTCCCTCCGGCGTCAGCGAGTAGTAGCGCCGGCGCCGCTGTCCGGATTTCTCGACCCAGCGGCCGGCGATCAGCCCGCGGCGCTCGAGGCGATAGAAGATGGGGTAGAGCGAGGCGACGTGGAACGCGACGGCGCCATTCGATCGCGCCTCGATCAACTGCGCAATCTCGTACCCGTGGCTCGGCCTGGTTTCGAGCTGCGCGAGGATCAGCATTTCCGCCGTCCCCCGCTTCAATGTCTGGTCGTCTGGCTGTTCCGTCGCCATATGTGGCGATCATACATATACCAGGCCAATTCGACATTCCCGGTGTCTAACCTTCCGTCACGACACCCGTGGAGGCCGGAATGACTCGAGTTTTCATTGGGCCCCTCTTTGTCCTGGTGGTCGTCTTGAGCGCAGCCGCGCTGCCGCCGCGGGCCACCGCCAAGAGCACCCTCAAACTTCCCGCCACTCCCTATCGCTATGCGAACGTCGAGCTGCCCGCGCATTTCAGGCAACCGGGGCGGAAAGACGACAACACGCCGCCCGACAACCCGCTGACCGACGATGGTGCCACATTGGGACGGGTGCTCTTCTATGACAAGCGCCTGTCCTCCAACAATACGACCTCGTGCGCGTCGTGCCACGTGCAGGCGCACGCGTTTGGCGACGCGAAGCGGTTCAGCAGGGGAGTTCACGGTGCGGTCACCGATCGCCGCGCGATGCCGCTGGTCAACGTCCGCTACTACCAGCGCGCGCGATTCTTCTGGGACGAACGCGCCGGCAACCTCGAGGAAATGGTGCTGCTGCCGGTCCAGAGCCGGATCGAGATGGGACAGGACCTGCCCCGGGTCGTCGACACGCTCGGGCGCGACGCGACGTATCCGGCGCTGTTCGTGCGCGCCTTTGGTGATCGCCAGATTACCGAACAGCGAGTCGGGAAGGCGCTCGCCCAGTTCGTCCGATCCATCGTGTCGTATCAGTCCCGGTATGACGAGGGGCGAGCCCGTGCGCAGTCGGCACAGGCCGACTTCGACAATTTCACGCTCGTGGAGAACCGTGGCAAGGCGCTCTTCATGCGCAACTGCGGCACCTGCCACACGAAGGGCGGCAACGAGCACTTCTTCGTCCCGACCCCCGCCAATACTGGACTACGAGGCAAGGATCCGAAAGCGGACGGCGGCGTTGGCGACGTGACGCTCCGGCCGGCGGACCTTGGCTCGTTCAAGTCCCCTTCGCTCCGCAACGTCGAGGTCACCGCCCCGTACGGTCACGACGGACGCTTCGCGACGCTCGACGCCCTGATCGATCACTACAGCGAGAATCCGATTCTCGATCCGAACCTCGGCTACATGATTCCGGTGGGACCGCTGAAGTTCACGGCATCAGAGAAGGCGGCGCTGATTGCCTTCCTGAAGACCCTGACGGATCGGACATTCCTGACCGATCCCAGATATTCGAGTCCGTTTGTGGAATAGCGAGGACGTCGTGAGAGCTGTAACGGGTACCCTGCTGGCGACCGGAACCATACTGATCGGAGTTGCCGCGGCCGGCGCACAGGCGCCCGGTCCCCGTCCGGCGGTGCTCATTACCGAAATCCCGCGCGCGTCGTTTGCGGGTCCAACGAGGTCTCCGGCCGCGGTGATCGAGCGCCTCGTGTCGTTCGATGTCGATGCAGACCACCGCGTCTCTCGCGACGAGCTGCCGGAACGCATGCAGGGACTCGTTGCGCGCGGCGACAAAAATGCGGATGCCGCTCTTGATGTCGATGAGATTCGCGCGCTCTTGAGCGCCGCATCGTCCGAACCCACCCGCGTGTCGTTTCGCTCCCAGTCATCCGAGGGCTTGCCGGGCGTCATCCGCGATTTGAAGCTGTCGCCGGCGAAACACCTGCGCGCGCTAGTCATCGTTGGCGCTCAGAAGGCTCCTCGTAGTGTCGATGACCCGGCCAGCCGCGCCCTCCTCGGAGAGATGAAAGCCCTGCTGGACGATCAGGAGTATGAGAATTTCGTGGCCGCGGCGACGCGACTGTCGAGGGGCGCGGAACGGCTCGGCACGGTCGGAGGAGTCGTTGGAGGCCTGCCGGCGCCTTCGGGGCGCAGATAACGAGACCTCGACGCCGTTCAGCCTCAGCGGAAGCGAAATGCCACGCCCGCGCACCCCAGTACCCGAGACGGAGAACGCTCTTCGGCGGGAATGCTCCGCCCCGCTTTCCTTCCGCCACTCCGTGCCCGCCGGGATGATCACTGACCCGCCAGGATCAAGTCGAGCCGGCGGTTGCGCTCCTCAAAGGGAATATCGCCGTTGCTTTCGATCGTCATCCAGCCGTTGTAGTTCACGGCTTCCAGGGCCTGCCGCAACACCGGCCACCGAACGCTACCCTCGCGGATGTTCACCGACGTGCCGCGGCCGTCGGGATCGGCGGGATTGAGCAGGTAGTCCTTCACGTGAATCTTCGCGATGAGCTCATTGAGCGTGAGAATCCATTGTTCAGGCGGGGCGAAGCGTACGTGATTGCCGATGTCGTAGTACGCCTTGACCCACGGACTCTGGAACGACCGGATGAAATGCCGGAAGATCTCCGGCGTGACCCACAGGTTGTTGCTGACGTTCTCGAGCGCGATGACGACCTTCGTCTTCTCTGCGAGCGGAATCAGCCGCTTGACCCACTCGACTGACGTATCGGTCGCGTGGTTGTGCGCCTTGATGTAATCGGCGTAGGGCGTGTTGTCACCGTACACCACTCTGGTCAAGTGGCCGTTCTTGGAGTTGAGCTCGATCTGGAACTCCCACGCGCGCGGCATGGCCAGCGCCGGGCCCTCGGCCGGACCTCCCGCGCGTCCGCCGCGGCTGCCAATCCGGCAGGGCACCAGTAGGAGGGCGTCCGCGCCGAACGCCTCGGCGGTGCGCAGCGCCGCCTGGCTTTCGGCGAACGTTCGTTCGACCTCGCTCTTGTCGGGACTGTTGAACTCGGCCCAGCCGTAGAGAACCGAGTGGATGCGCATCCCGATCTTGTCGGCCACCACTCGCATCTTCGCCGCCTCGTCCACCGGAATGACGCGGCCCTCCACGCCCTCGAAGCCGGCGTCCTTCATCCGCCTGAGGTCGTCTTCGGTCGGCCGGGCGATGAGCGCCTTGTGTGGTTTGGTTTTGAACCTGAGCGAGGACACCGGCGCGGTTCCACCCCCTCGCCCGGTCGCGGGCGTCTGTGCGCCCATCGAGGCAGCGCCGGAGGCCAAACCGGCGGCGATCCCTGCGGAAGCCGTCATGAAGTCGCGCCGATTGATCGATTGCGCCATGATTCTCTCCAGGCTATTCGGCTCGCGTACGTCGCATCTAATAGAGACAGTCCGAGCGTTACCCGATCATCAGTCCCCTGATGACAATCAAGGTCAGGAATACCGCGCCGGACGCGGCGGCGATGAGAAAACCTCTCTGGATGTCGGCTTTTCGCGCGACGACGCCGATGATCATCGGCACCACCGTCCAGCCGACCGACGCGAAGAAGAAGAAGAAGCCCACGGCGCGGCCCATGGTGTCGGGCTGCACGCTCAACAGGACGACGGCCATCATGGTGGGGAACACGGGTCCGGTGGCCAGCCCGGCGAGGAGAATCGTTGCGGAGGTCGCCGCCCGGCCCTTCACAAACGCCAGCGCGAGCATCAGCACCACGCAGGCGATGCCTAACATCACGAGCAGCGCCTGCTCGTTGGTCCCGCCAAGGATCCGGGTCAGGACGCCAGTGGCTCCGAGGATGGAGACAATCAAGCGGCTGCCGGTGAAACCGAGCCAGAAGCCGGAGAGCGTCAGCGCGGCGAGTTGCTTCGCGCGCGCGTCCGGAACATCCGATGGAGTCTGTCGAAGAACGAGCGTGGTGGCCCAGCCGGCCGTGGAGGTTTCCAGCGGCACGAAGAACAGAAAGGCGAATCCAAGTACCCAGAAGACCGGGCTCGAAAGGAGAGCCGCGGATCCGCTGGTCGGCGCCGCCTGTTCGATCGGGGCGGCCGCGGCCAGAACCTGCGGCGTCACCGGTGGCGGATGCATCTCCGCGAAGACGCCCAACACCACAGGCGTGGTGGCCAGTATCGCCAGCAGCAGCAGCCCTTTCACGTACCCGAGCCGTCGCAGGATCAGCGCCAGCACCATCGGCGTGACGAACGCGCCGAATCCGAAGGCGAAGTCGAAGAAATTCGTCGCCCACACCAGCTCTTCGCGCGGACGGTCGGCGGGAACCGCCACCCGCATGAGGACGTTGCTCACGTTCACCTGCGCCGCCCACCCGATGCCCAACAGGACCACGGCCACCAGCGCGCCACGGTAGGTCCGGGTGCGGGCGAGCATCAGGATGGAGACCGCGACAGCGACGGACCCTGCGAGCCAGACGCCCTTGCGGCCGACCGCGTCCGTCAGGAATCCGCACAGCAGGATGGTCGGGCCGAACATCGTTCCGAAGCCGCCGACGAGACGGCCGACCTTGCCTTCATCGATCTGCAGTCGGTCGACCAGCGAGAGCTTCAACCCGCCGACCAGCGCATACGCCAGCCCCATGATGGGCAGGCTTGCGGTGAGGAAGATCTGGAGATAGGTGGGATTGGAAAAGTCCATATCAGCAGCGTTATCGTGGGCGCCAGGAGCGGCGGCGGCACTCATTCTGACCGAAGTGCGACTGGCCACGACCGAAAAGGGCGAGGCCTTGATTTCTCGGGCGGTCGACTGGACGGCCGACGTGCTATACCAGATGATTGCCGCAAGATGAAGGAGTCACGATGAAGTGTGCCGTCGGGTTTCTGCTGGCGTTGAGCGTTCCGCACCTCGCGAGCGGCCAAGTGCCTTACGACCTCCTCCTCAAGGGTGGCCACGTCATCGACGGCAGGAACGAGATTGATGCCGTTCGCGACGTCGCCATCAAGGATGGCAAGATCGCCGCCGTCGCGGCGAACATCCCGTCGACGCAGGCCACGAAAACCGTCGATGCCGCGGGGCGGTACGTCACGCCCGGCCTGATCGACATCCACGTTCACGTGTATCACGGCGAGAAGGGGACCGCGTACGCCGGCGGTCCGCTCGGCGTGCCCATCGACGCCTTCTCGTTGCGGAGCTGCGTCACGACGGTTGCCGATGCCGGCAGTCCGGGATGGCGGAACTTCGACGACTACAAAGCTCGCATCATCGACAAATCGAAGACCCGCGTGACCGCCTTTCTCAACATCGTCGGCCACGGGATGGGCGGCGGCACGGTCGAGCAGAACCTCGCCGACATGGAAGTGAAGCCGACGGCCGACATGGCGCTGAAGCACAAAGGGGTCATCGTCGGCATCAAGAGTGCGCACTTCAACGGGCCGGAATGGGCGCCGTACGAGCGGGCCGTTGAAGCGGGCACGATCGCCAACATCCCGGTGATGGTGGACTTCGGCAGCGCGCGCGTGCGGACGATCAAGGAGCTGTTCGAGCGGGTGTTCCGGCCCGGCGACATCTACACGCACGCCTATGCCGGCGGCGGCCGCGGCGAGTTGATCGACGGCAAGGTCAACCCGGCGATTTTCGCGGCGCAGAAGAAAGGGATCATCTTCGACCTCGGGCACGGCGGCGGCAGCTTCGTGTGGCAGACCGCGGTGCAGGCCTTCAAGGAGGGCTACTACCCGAGCTCTCTTTCGAGCGACTTGCACGTGAGCAGCATGAACGCCGGCATGAAGGACATGACGAACATCATGAGCAAGTTTCTCGCGCTCGGGATGTCGCTCAAGGATGTCGTCATGCGGTCGACATGGAACCCGGCGAAGGAGATCAAGCTCGAACAGCTGGGGCACTTGTCGGTCGGGGCGCCTGCCGACGTCGCGGTGCTGCGCCTCGAGCAGGGCAAGTTCGGCTTCCTCGATCAGCGCGGCGGGCGCCTCGACGGGACGCAAAAACTCGGCTGTGAATTGACGGTGCGGGATGGCACGGTGGTGTACGACCTCAACGGCATCGCCGCCGAGCCGTGGGACAAGATGGCGCCGCCGGCGCCGCGCCGGCCGAGTCCTTCGCCGCAGCAGTGAAGCCAGCCGACGGGTGCGCCTGCCCCTGCCTCGAGCCCGGTCACCAGGCCGGGCTCGAAGTCAGGAACGTTGATCGACCGGAGTGGATCAGGAGTTGACCTCGTCTGCCTCAAAACAGGTACTTGAGCGAGAGCTGCATTTCGCGTGCGGCCCCCGCGCTGCTGATGATCCCGAAGTTGGTGTTTCCCAGCGTGCCGTTCGGATTGCCCCAGCTCACCCAATTGAAGGCGTTGAACGCCTCGGCGCGAAATTGGAGCTGCTGGCCCGCATTCAGCCGGAACGACTTCGCCACCGAGATGTCCAGCACCTTCCGGCCAGGACCGACCACAGGATTGCGGGTCGAGGTTCCGTAGGTCGTGGTCGCTCGCGCGAAAGCGGCGGTATTGAACCAGCGGCTGATGGACCGCTCGTCGCTCGGCAGCGTCGGATCCTGTCCCGCGACCAGGTTCGGGCGAATCTCTTCGGAATCCACGTTCAACGTGTCGCCATCCTGATTGATGAAGAGCGGTGAACCGGAATTGAAGATGCCGATACCGCTGATCTGCCACCCCTTGGCGAGCGCCCCGGTGAAGCCGGTCAGGCTGTCGCCGAAGGGAATGTCCCACACATAGCCGAGGACCAGACGGTGGCGCTGATCGTCCGCTGACGGACCGTACTCGCCTTCGAGGCTGCGCGGGTTCTGCCGGCGGGCCCGCGACGCGTTGAGGCCTCCCTGCTGATTGTCGTTCAGCTCGGACAACGTGTAGGCGGCCGACAGATACAGTCCCCAGGGGCCTCGGTGCTTGTACTCGGTCTGGAGCGAGTGATAGTCGCTCTCGCCGTCGGTTGCCCACATTCGGATTCGGCCGTACGCCGGGTATGGACGCCGTGACTGGAGCGGGATTCCACCCGCGTTGGGATCGGGATCAGGGCTGTTGAAGTTCGTCAGGCTCGTATCCAGGTCCGACCCTTTCGAGCCGACGTAGCGGACCTCGACGACCGCTGCACGGGACAACTCGTAGCCGACCGCGATGTTCCAGTTCTGGTAGTAGCCATCCTTGTGATTGCCATCGACCTCCGCCGACGTGACGTTGAAGATCGTGCTGGCAGGTACGAGCGCGGGCGGGAACGGCACGGCAATCGTCGCCTGCGGATTGGTGGTCGGGTTGGTGACCTGCACGCTGGCGGTCGGAGGATTGGTGCCGAGCGTATTGATGTTGTCCAGGTGCAGAGCCATGTTGAAGACGCCGTATCCCCCGCGAACGACCAGCTGGTTGGTCAGCTGATACGCGAATCCAAGACGCGGCGCCCAGTGACGATGCTCATTGGAGTACAGCTGGTCTACCACTTCGCCTGGACCAGGCCAGAGAACGGGACCGCTCGGATCGAGGTCGAACCGCAGCGTCCGGCTCACACCATTGATGTCCTGCGGCGCGAAGTTGTGGTCGTAGCGGAGACCGAGGTTGACCGTCAGTCGCGGCGTCGCACGCCAGTCGTCCTGCACGTAGAGCCCGGTGCGCCATTGACGGATTCCGCCGATAGGAATCCCCTCGGGCGTGCGCGACGTCCTCGGAAAGCCCATCATGAAGGCGGCCGCCGCGTGGCCGGTGATGTCCCGGGTGAAGTCGAGCGCGCCGAAGGGTGCGTTGGTGCTCGTCGCGTCGCCCAGCAGACGCCGGACGTCGCCGCCGATTTTGAGCGCGTGGCGTCCCCGGATGAGGGTCAGGTTGTCCACGAGCTGGTAGGTCTGGCTCAGGTCGAGTCCTTCGCCACCGACGTTGTCGCCAAACCCATTGAAGCCCTGAATGTTGATTGTCGGAAATCCGATCTCGTTCTCGTTCGGCGGACGGCCGTTGGGACCGCCGACCAGCATGCCGTGGATGCCCAGATCCTCTTCGACACTGAATCCCGTCAACCGGCGTGGGCTGAGACGATTCAGATCGCCGCGCATGTATCCGAAGCGGATCTCGTTCAGAACGGGGGAGCTCCACGTCGTGACGTGCTGCACCGCCATGCTCTGGTTGTTGAACACGCGCGGCGCCGGAAACGCGGAGTTGATTGGGATGGAGGGATTGTCCCGTCCTTGATAGAGGTAGTGACCGAAGAGTTTCTGCTTCGGACCGATGACATGGTCGACCCGCGTGATGAACTGGTTCTGCGTGTCTTCGGTGCGGGTCAGGCCCCGGAGGTTGTTCGCGCCGGTCTGGTTGGGCAGCGGCTGGTAGTCGTTGATCATCGAGATCGCGAGGGGATCCAGGCGACTCTGTGGAATGATGTTGTTCGGGAACGGCTGATTCGTGAACGGATCCCTGATCACCACACCGGCGACCTCTGAAAAGTCCCCTCGCCGCATCGCCGCGCTCAACACGTTCGTCTGTGCGACCGTCTCGCGCGTTTCCCGGACGCCCTCGTAGGACGCCATGAAGAAGGTCTGATTGCGACGGATCGGGCCGCCAACCACCCCGCCGAACTGCTGCCGATCGAGCTGGGGCTTCGGCGAGGGCGCCGGAGCGAAGTAGTTCCGGGCATCGAGACTGTCGCTGCGGACGTAGTCGAAGGCCGATCCGTGGAAGTCGTTGCCGCCGGACTTCAGCTGCAGCTGAACGTTCGCGCCGGCATGCCCGCCGTACTCCGCCGTGTAATTGGTGGCCTGCACTTTGAACTCTTCAACGGCGTCCACCGATGGATACATGAAGAGGTTGTTGCCGCGGTTGTTGAGGGCGCTGACGCCGTCGAAGGAGACCTGCTGATACATGCCGCGGGCGCCGCTGGCGCGGAACTGCGTGTTCGAGGCGACGACGCCAGCCGTCAGGTTGCCGAGCGTGCTGAAATTCCTGCCGTTCAACGGCATGTTGACCAGCGCGTCGGCCGTGACCACGTTGCCGGTGACACCGCTCTGGGTCTCGAGCAGCAGTCCCTCGGCCTGGACGTCGACGACCTCCCCCACAGAGCCCACCTGCAGCGTGAACGTCAGGCGTGCGAGTTGACCAACGCGCAAGGTAACGGTGGTGCGCTCCGTGCGAAATCCGGTGAGCGAGGCCTGGACGATGTACTCACCCGGTAAGAGGTAGCGCACTTCGAAGATGCCGTTCGGCTGTGTGACGGTGGTGTGCACCACGTTCGTGGCCACTCTCGTCACGGTGATGTCCGATCCGGGAATGACGGCGCCGCTGCCATCCGAAACGGTGCCGAGAATGCCGGTGTCCACGGACTGCGCCAGGGATGGCGACGCCCACAGTGCCACCCCGAGCAGCACGGCACCGAGAAATCTGGATGGTTCCCTCATGATTCCTCCTTCTGTGTCGCGTGGGACAGTTCCACGACAGTTGACAACGCACCTCCGCGCCTTGACACTGTGCCCGAGTTCGCTCGCGGCTCGTCGCGCCGAGGCGCTTCGCGCGGAGGCGGATCGAGCCCAAGCCTGTGACTGCTGGTCGTGACGGTCACGTTGTCGGCGGTCGCCGAACCTCGGCGACGGCAGCAGCATACGCCCTGTGAATCGCTGAAGGGACATGAATGGTAGCTCTGGGAATGCTGCTGCTGGGGCTGTCGGTCGTCCAGACCGGCTCAGCCGTCACTTACGATCTCCTTCTCAAGGGCGGCCACGTGGTCGACGCGCGGAACGGCGTCAGTGCCATCCGGGACGTGGCTATCAAGGACGGCAGGATTGCGGCAGTGTCGACGGCGATTGATCCTGCCTCGGCATTGAAGACCGTGGACGTGTCGGGGTTGTACGTCACACCCGGGCTGATCGACATCCATTTCCACGCCTATGCCGGTGGGACCTACCCGCGGGGCGTGGCGCCGGACGGGTTCACGTTCCGCACGGGCACGACGACCGTGGTCGACCCGGGGAGCTCGGGCTGGCGGACCTTCGACGATTTCAAGACCCGCATCATCGACGTCTCGAGGACCCGCGTCCTCGCCATGCTGAACATCGTCGGGTACGGCATCGCGGGCGCCGCACGGGAGAACGACCTGACCGACATGGAAGTCCAGCCGACCGTGGCGATGGCCCTCAAGCACAAGGGTCTCGTCGTCGGCATCAAGGCGGCGCATTACGACGGGCCGGAGTGGGAGCCGTTCAGCCGTTCGGTCGAAGCCGGCAAGCGTGCCGACATTCCCGTGATGGTCGACTTCGGCAGTGCGAAGGTGCGCACGATCAAGGAGCTCTTCGAGAAGTACTTCCGCGCCGGAGACATCTTCACGCACTGCTACGGGGGCATGAGGGGGGAAGTGATCGACGGAAACATCAACCCAGCAATCTTCGCCGCTCAGAAGAAGGGGATCCTCTTCGACGTCGGCCATGGCGGTGGGAGCTTCGTCTTCCGGACAGCGGTGCCGGCCTTCAAGCAACGGTGGTACCCGGACACCATTTCCACCGACATGCACATCAACAGTATGAACGCCGGCATGAAGGACATGCTGAACGTGATGAGCAAGTTCCTGGCTCTCGGAATGCCCCTCGACCAGGTGATCGCCAAGTCGACCTGGGCGCCCGCGAAGGCCGTCAAGCAGGAGGCCCTCGGACACCTCTCGGTAGGTGCCGTGGCGGATGTCGCCGTCTTGCGGCTCGAGAAGGGCAGGTTCGGCTTCGTGGATCAGGACGGCGCCCGGATGTCGGGCACGCAGAAGCTGACTGCGGAAGTGACCATCAAGGACGGCAAGATCGCGTACGACCTCAACGGCCTGGCCAGCCGGGAATGGAGCGCGCTTGCCGCGAGCGCGACGCGATCCCCCGGGGGACGATAGACCCCGCACGCTTCAGCAGGACGGACCTCGCCCTGTCGAAGAGCTTCAACGTTGCGGGCCGCACAAAAGTCATGGTGCAGGCGCAGGTGTTCAACCTGTTCAACGAGGTCAACTGGGGCGCCCCGAACACCACGTTCGGTGCCGCGAATTTCGGACGAGTCACGTCGGCATCCTCGACGCGCCAGATGGAGCTCGGGGTGCGAGTGACTTTCTAGGAGTAGTTTCGCGAAGCCTCTCGGTGTCAGGCAGTGAGGGTGAAAGAGAGCCGGCGCCTCTCCACGGGCTGTTTCTCTATTTCTTGACGGCGGTCTTGGCAGCTTCCGCCAGGTCCGCGGACCACCATTTCTCCGAGTCCACTCGCTGGGCCTGGTCGACCCCGATGACGACCCGGTCGGTCGGGGTCAGCGGCCGCACGTCGATCACCATCGTCGAGTATTTCGTGCTGCGCTTTTCCAGCGTCCGGCGGCCGGGGGCCGCCTGCCGCGAACGCAGGGTACCGTCGCCGTCGAAGATGAAGGTGATCACCGTGAACTGTTCCAGATCGTTGTCGGTGAGATTGGTCGCTGCGTACAGCAGGACCGCGGGTTCGCCGTCGACGATGTTGAGGATCTTCGCGTGGTCCAGTCGCACGGGGGAGTCCGGCGCTTGAACGACCGTCGGCGTCAGCTCTGCGGCCGAGGCGGCGAACCAGGCCATGATTGCTGTCGCGAGCAATGTCATCGGGGCATTATGCAGAGCCGCCGCCGGGAATGGAAGGTCACGTTTGACCCGCTCGCCGCCTCGACCCCATAATCCGCGCATCCTCTATGACTCCGCGAGGTGATGAGATGACCACCCGGTCGCGCCGCCGCCTCCACGTTTCGATCGTCGTTCTTCTGACGCTCGCGATTCATCCGACCGGCGACGCCCAGACGCCCGGCGCGACCCGCGAGCCGCTCCCGGCCGCCACGCCGGCCTCGGTCGGCTTCAGTGAAGAACGGCTGATGCGGCTCGATGCCCGGATGAAGCGCTTCGTCGACGAGGGTCAGCACGCCGGCATCGTCATGCTCCTGGCACGCAAGGGCCGGGTGGTCGCGTGGCGCACCTGGGGTCAGCGTGACGTCACCCGGCAGTTGCCGATGGAGAAGGACACGATCTTCCGCATCTACTCGATGTCCAAGATCATCACCAGTGTGGCCGCCATGGCGCTGCTCGAGGAGGGCCGGATCAAGCTGGACGATCCGGTGACGAAGTACCTCCCGGCCCTCAAGGGTGTGAAGGTATTCAAGGGAGGGACCGCCGCCGCTCCGGTGGTCGTGTCCGCCAAGGCACCGATCACCATCAAACATCTGCTGACGCACACGTCCGGTTTCATCTACGGATTCGGAAACGGACCTCTTGACAAGATCTACAACAGCTCGGACGTCTTCGAGGCCACCTCGATGGACGAATTCGTGGCGCGGGCGGTCAAGCTTCCTCTGGCGCACGAGCCGGGTGAACGTTTCAGCTACGGGATCAACTCCGACATCCTGGGCGCCGTCGTCGAGAAAGTGTCCGGCAAGAAGTTCGAGGACTTCGTCGACGAGCGGATCTGCCGTCCGCTCGGGATGCGCGACACGGGCTTCGACGTGCCGCCCGACAAGATGGGACGGCTCGCCATCGTTTACGAGCATCCGAAGCCTGCCGCCAAAGGAACGAACGGCGACCAAGCCGGTGCAGGTCCAGCCGGCCGCTTCGTCGAGTCGAAACCGGAGGCGTCCTCTTACCCCGAAAAAGGCCGCGGGATGGCGGCCGGCGGATCCGGCATGTTCTCCACGATTGGGGACTACGCGCGGCTTGCGCAGATGTTGCTGAACCACGGCGAGCTGGATGGCGTGAGGATCCTCGGACGCAAGACCGTGGAGCTCATGACCGCGAATCATCTGAACCACCTGCCGCGTATGACCCACGAGTTCAGCAGCTCCGACGGGTTCGGCCTCGGCGTCGCCGTGCGGGTCGATCTCGCCAAGAGCAACGAGCTCGGGTCCGTCGGTCAGTTCGGCTGGAGCGGGGCGGCGACCACTACCGTCAACATCGACCCGAAAGAGCAGCTGGTCGCGCTGGTCTTTGCTCAGCACGCGCCGTTCAACCAGCACGACCTCTTCTGGAACTTCAACACGCTCGTCTATCAGGCGTTGGTCGACCAAGAGTGAGACCGGCTCCCCTCGTCGTGGTCGCCCTGCTCGCCGGCGCGCTGGTGGCGGCGCAGGGTCCCGCCCGATCGCACAAGGGCCACCACCGGGAAGGCGGGTCGAGGTCCTGTTCCTGGGTCACACGCGCGCAACCGAGGTGACCGACCCGAAGGCTGGCGGGTGGTACCACGATTCGGATCGCTTTGCGCCGATGCTGAAGGCGGCGCTCGCGCCCTCCGGCTTCAACTTTTCCTACACCACCGACGCCGCCGATCTGAACGCGGCCAACCTCGCGAAGTACGACGCGCTGGTGATCTACTCGAATCACCGGGCGATCGCGGCGTCCCAGGAGAAGGCGCTGCTCGATTTCGTGGCCGGCGGCAAGGGGCTGCTGGCACTCCACTCGGCTTCGTTTTGTTTCCAGAATTCGCCGGCCTACAGCGCCCTGCTGGGCGCGCAGTTCGAGCGGCACGGGACCGGCGAGTTCACGGCCGGCTTCGTCAATCCCTCGCACCCGGTGCTGGCGGGGCTGCAGCCGTTCCAGGTCTGGGACGAGACTTACGTTCACACGAAACCCGCTCCGGATCGCACCGTCCTGATGGAGCGGACCGAAGGCACGGGCCGCGAGCCGTGGACGTGGGTCCGCACCCACGGAAAAGGGCGCGTGTTCTACACCGCCTACGGGCACGACGAGCGGGTGTGGGGCCATCCGAGCTTCCACGCGCTCATGAGGAACGCGATGACCTGGGCGATTGGAGGCCGACGCCGCGGCCCAACTCTCCGCGCTCGCGATCGCGCCGCTGCAATACACGGACGCCCCGGCGCCGGTCCCGAACTACGAGCGGCGAAATCCCGCGCCCAGGTTTCAACAGCCCCTCTCGACCGGCGAAGCGGCAAAGCACATGCAGATCCCGCCCGGCTTCGAGCTGCAGCTGTTCGCGGCCGAGCCGCTGATCACCGGCAACCCGGAAGCGATGGCGTGGGACGAGCGCGGCCGGCTCTGGATCGCCGAGACCAGGGACTATCCCAACAACCCGCAGCCGGCCGGCCAGGGGAATGACGTCATCAAGATCCTGGAAGACACCAATCGCGACGGCCGGGCCGACAAGGCCACGGTCTTCGCCGACAAGCTGACGATCGTGAGCAGCCTCGTCTTCGCCAATGGCGGCATCATCGTCTCGCAGGCTGGAGAGATGGTGGCTTTGAAGGACACGAACGGCGACGACAAGGCCGACCTGCGCGAGTCCCTGATCCGTGGCTGGAGCATCCGCGATACCCACGCGCTGGCGTCGAACCTGAAATACGGGCTGGACAACTGGGTCTGGGGCGCGGTCGGCTACTCGGGCTTCAACGGCACCGTCGGCGGGCAGGCCCTGAACTTCAATCAGGCCCTCTATCGCTTCTCGCGCGACGGCAACCGGATGGAGCACATGGCGAACTTCACCAACAACACGTGGGGGCTCGCCTTCAACGAGACCTTCGACGTGTTCGGCTCGACCGCGAACGGCGAGCACAGCGTCTACGTCGCGATCCCGCGGCCGTACTACCAGGGCGTGTCCGGGCCTGACCGGCGACGGCAAGAAGAAGATCGACGGCCACTACGCGATGCAGGCGAACACCGCGGAAAGTGCGGCAGGTGGATGTGTTTGGCGGGTTCACCGCCGCGGCGGGGCACAACTTCTATACCGCGCGCGCGTTCCCCGAGGAGTACTGGAACCGCATCGCTTTCGTGAACGAGCCGACCGGCCACGTGGTCCATCGGGCGATCGTCGAGCGCCAGGGCTCGGGGTTCGCCGAGAAGGACGGCTGGAACATCGCCGCGAGCGATGACGAGTGGTTTGCGCCGGTGCACGCCGAAGTTGGACCCGACGGCGCGTTGTGGCTCCTCGACTTCTACGACTTCATCATCCAGCACAACCCGACGCCAATCGGCACGATTGCGCAGGAGCATCCGTTTCAGAACGGCCGCGGCAATGCGTACGACACGCCGCTGCGCGAACACGATCGCGGCCGTATCTACCGGCTCGTGTGGAAGGACGCGAAGCCGTACACGCCGCTCTCGCTGAGCGTGAGCCGGCCGCTCGAGCTCGTGCAGGCACTCCGCCACGACAACATGTTCTGGCGCACGACGGCACAGCGCCTCATCGTCGAGCGCGGCAAGACCGATGTCGTCCCGCAGATCATCGCCGTCGTCAACGACCGCACGGTCGACCGGATCGGGCTGAATTCCCCCGCCGTGCATGCGCTGTGGACGCTGCACGGCCTCGGCGTGCTCGACGGCAAGCACGCGGCTTCGCTCGAAGCGGCGACCCGCGCACTCGCACACCCGGCCGCCGGCGTGCGCAAGGCAGCGCTGTCGGTGCTGCCGCCGACGCAGCAGTCGATCGCGGCGGCGCTCTCGGCTGGCGCGCTCACCGACAAGGATCTGAACGTGCGGCTGAACGCGCTTGCTCGCGCTCTCGCGGATGCCAGCTTCCGTCGAAGCCGGTCGCGACATCTATCGGGCCAGCAAGGACCAGGCGGTCATGGAGGATGAGTGGCTGCCGGAGGCGGTCTGGATCGCCGCGACCAGGCACCAGGAAGGCTTCCTGAAAGCGTACGCAGACGAGGTCGGCGTTCCGCGAAGTCATGAAGATCGCGGTTCGCGGTGCGCGCGGGGAGCGGGGCAGGTGGCGTGGACTGGTCGGCGCCGGCGCTCCCGGATGCAGACTGGAAAGTTGTCCCGGCCCCGAAGGTCTGGAGCGAGACCGCCCTCGGCGATCACGTCGGCACGATCTGGCTCCGGCGGACGATCGACGTCCCGGCGAACGCCGCAGGCAGACCTGCAGAGATCCGGCTGGGGATCGTGGACGATTCCGACGTCACTTACGTCAACGGCGTTCGCATCGGCGCCACTATGACGTCGCGCAACCTGCCGCGGCAGTACAGCATCCCCGCGAGTGTCCTGACCGCGGGGTCGAACGTGATCGCCGTGCGCATCTCGAATGTCAACGGCCGTGGCGGGTTCGTGCCCGATCCGGCGGCGGCGCCCGGTGTCTCGCCGCTGGCGAAGGGCTCGGGGCTGACCGGCATGGCCATCGCCGGAGACGGCTTCACCGTCCGCCTCGAAGGTGACTGGCGTGCCAAGGTCGAGGAGTCATGGCAGGGCGGACGCCGTCGTGAGATCGTGCCGAGCGTACCGATCGCACAGCAGTTTCTGCTCGCCAACAGCCCGGTCGCCGACATGATGAAGTCGCCGGTGATGACGGCCGCGGCGGGATCGGGGTCACCACCCGCAGGAGCGCCAGGCTCGTCCCGGCCCGGCGCTCTGGCGATCACGATCGGCGTGATCAGCGGTCAGATGAAGTTCACCCAGACCACGATCACCGCGCGACCCGGTCAACCGGTGGAGATCACCCTGAACAACACCGACGAGATGCCGCACAACATCGTGATCTTCAAGCGCGGCACCTTTGCCGATTACGAGAAGGAGCTGTTCGGATCGCTGAACGAGCCGAACGCGCAGCTGCGCGGCTTCGTCCCGGACTCGCCGAACGTCCTCGTCTCGTCTCGGCTGCTGAATGCGGGGGAGTCAACCGTCGTGACGTTCGACGCCCCCACCGAGCCGGGCGAGTACCCCTTCGTGTGTTCCTTTCCCGGGCATTGGGCGACGATGCGGGGCGTGCTGAGGATCGAGTGACGCGCGGTGCTTCACCCTTGGCCGGTGGGATCACTTCGCGCTCCTGTTGACCCGACGACGCACCTCGTCAGAGAAGTTGAGCGCAACAGTCACGTGGTTCACACTCTGCTGGTCCTCCGGTTTCGCCGCCGACATCAGCCCGAGCGCGCGAGTGCCGTCGGTATCCACATCGAAATTCGAGAGGACGCCGGTTTCTCCCAGCTGCGTGGGCGCCCACGGTCTCGGCTTATCCACAGCAAAAATTCCGTCCTTCACCGAATAGGTCGATACCATGATCCGTTGGTCATCGGTTCGGTACAGCAGTTCGCGTCCATTGGGCAGCCAGCGTGGGATTCGTCCGCCACCGTGTGAAATCTGCACTGCCTTCGACCCCCGGTCGGGAAAGGATCGCACGTACACCTCCCATTTCTCGAACCCGCCCGACCCGTACGCGATCCACCGACCATCTGGGGAGAAGGATGGGTAGGTCTCGTAGGCCGGTGTTTGCAGGAACTGTTCTGGCTCGCCGGCGCTGAGTCCGTTCTCAGTCGTTCGGATGGGAACCGTCCACAAGTCGAAGCCGGTCGACGGGTTCAATTCGTGGTAGGCAAGCCGCGTTCCGTCAGGCGTGAACGACCACGGCACATCAATGGTGTTGCTCTTCACCAACACCTGAGGATGTCCGGCGCCGTCCGCTGTCATCCAATACAAGCCTGTTCTGCTGCCAACGATCAGAACCCGTCCGTCGCGACTCCACGTGGGTGAGTACTCGCCTGGGGCGGAATTGAGGCGCGCGAATCGTTCGGACCGGCGTTCTTGAATCAAGATGTTCGTGATGCCACTCTCTGTCACGGCAAGGGCCAGGCGTTGGCCATCCGGCGACAGGCGCGGGAACGTGTATTGGCCAGGCTTCATGGGCAAGGGTTCGGTTTCACCGGCCCTGTCGAACCATGCGGCGATGAGTTGCCCGTGAGCCGCGCTCCGTCGGTACACCATTGTGCCGGTGCGGGAAACGTCGAGTTGCGCAAAACCGAAGGTGGATGAATAGACGACGTCATCCAGAACTGGTACGGCGGCACCGGGCGAGACTTCGGTGCGGTTCAGGTCGTACGGCACTGCGAAGAGCGTCCCCTGATTCACGTACGTCAGATAGCCATTGGAGAGATAGCGGCCGTACGTCCCACCCCGCACCAGAACCTTCCTTGTTCCCTCTGCAAGCGAGAGGACTTCGATGTTCGCGCCATTCGGGCCCTGTGGACCGACGGCTGTAAAAAGAACGGACCTGCCTCCGGGCAGGATCTGTGGCCATCGCGGGTCGAGCGATTCGGCCGTGAGATCGGCAAGAATCGTCGACGGACCAGGCGAGGAGGGAACTCTGGAGAGCTTGCCAACGCTCAGCGCAGCGATGATATTGCCATCGTCACCCCAACTCCCGCCCGAGAGGTCCAACGCCTCGCACAAGACGACGGGCGATCCGCCATCGATTGCAGTCTTTTTCAGCTTCCCCGAGGCCCAAAATCCCACCCATCGACCATCCGGAGACCAGAATGGTCCGCGCGCGCCTTCCGTTCCGGGTAGTTCGGTGGCTGTCGGCTGATCCAGTTGGCGTGTATTCAGGTGCGCGGCCCCATCCGGACTGCGCGAGACGAACACCAGCCGGTTTCCGTCCGGGGAGAGCACCACGTCGCTGCCCACGTCCGAACCGAGCGCACCACGGGACTTCAGCTCAACCTCGAACTGCATCATCGGACGTTCCATAGGGGGCGTCGGGCGCGCCGAGAACCAAATCGCGGCGGAGGCAGCGCCGGTCGCTGCGCCCAACGCAAGCCACCCGAATCGTACTGGCCAGGCGGAGCGTCCAGATGCCGCCTCAACAGTCGCAGTTCCTGGGGCTGCAACCGGCAGCACTCGGATCTCGAACCGCGGAACGTAGCTGCCTTTTGGCAGGACCACGCCCACCGAATCGGTCTGGCCTTCGACTGCGTAGTACCGTTCGAGCCGGCCCCGGAGCCGTGAGGCCTCCGCCCTCACGATGGGGTCGGTGCGCGGATCGAAGGAATCACCTTTCCCGAGCCCTTCGGCCCCGATGGTGTACTCCTTGAGATGGTCGGCTCGATCCTTGACGGTGTGCTCGATGAGAAACGTCAGAAGCGTCTTGGATCGCTCGGCGCCCGTGAATGTGGAGCTCGAAAGGATCTTCTCGAGCTCCGCGAGGATCGATTCGCGAGGAATCGGCGGCGTTTCCATGCTGAAAGTGTCCCCATCATACGGCCTTCCGATTCGAAGACATCCCGCTAAGTGATTGAGGTACGCGCACGTGCGGTCCCGCACCGTTCGGTGCCTCCAGCTCCGTACTCCGCAGATGTTGACCGTCCGAGGTACGCGCCTGTGGCGTGCCGTCCCGTGCTTTTACATCCCTCCTTCGGCAGTCATCGTCTTGTGAGCCGGACATCGCGCGACACGCCGCCGCACGGTCAATCCCCGGCGCACGAGGGAGACGAACATGCGATTCACCAGAAAGTTCAACGTCCAACTTCAGGGAACACACCCCGCCGGCGCGAGGCGCCTACCGGTCGCCGCCACGGCACTGCTGGCAGCCGGCATCGTAGCGGCCATTGCGATGACGCTCGCGCCTCGTGTGGCCGCCCACGACAACGGCCGAGGCAGAGCCTGCAGCGAAAGGACGCTTCGAGGCGACTACGGCGGTCTCGCATCGGGCGTGCGTCTGGTTCCCTTCGGTCCGAACGCAGGCAAGACAGAGATGATCGTCAGCACAAGCCTTCGCACCTATGACGGCGCTGGCGGGTTCACCGAAAGCGGCGCCGACTTGCACGGACAGCTGACCGGTGTGACCGTGGATCCGGGGGGATCCTTGGCACCTACGAGGTCAACGCCGATTGCACCGGCAAGTCGACCCGTTACGTTCCTGGTGTTCCCTTCCCAATCGTCAGCAATTTCGTCGTCGTCGACAGCGGCCGGCACGTGAAGGAGGCCGTCATGGAGCCGACCCCCAGCGTCGTGACGGTCTTGTGGGATCGGCAGTAGGGCGGCATCGGATCGGGCAGACAGTCGTGTCTGCCCGATCATTCCTGGAGGCTGAAATGGTCCGTGTGCCCTTCGCCATCGTGGTCGCCGTCGTTCTGGCGCCATCCGCTTCCGGTCGGGCACCTGTGCGGCCGCCGGTCATCGACATGCATGTTCACAGCACCACCACGACACCAGGGGGCCTGGCGCAGCTGAGTGCCGTGAATGTTCGGTATGTCTTCCTGGCCGGATTGGCGACCGATCTGCGGTCTTGGGCGGCCGGAGCGGATCCGAACCGATACCTACCCGCGCTGGTGTTTCCCTGCGATGGTGGGCGCGCGCCGATTACAGGCCGCGCGTGCTTCGAGGGCGCCGCGGACCTCCCTGATATTGCCTGGCTTCGTGAGGAGCTCCGCAGTGGCCGCGTCGCCGCCTTTGGAGAGATGGCGCCCCAGTATCTCGGCATATCGGCCGGCGACGCTGGGCTGGACCCCTATTGGGACCTGGCAGAACAGTTTGATATCCCTGTCGGCGTTCACATGGGACCAGGCCCGCCGGGAGCCGCGTATGCATCCAGTCCGGTCCCGTTCAAGTCGCCCGCATTCCGCATGGCCCTCGGAGATCCGCTGATGCTGGAGGAGGTGCTGCTGCGGCACAAGCGCCTTCGTCTCTTTGTCATGCATGCCGGATGGCCGCGTCTAGAATCGATGGTCGCGCTCTTGTACGCTCATCCGAGCGTCTACGTCGATGTGGCAGCTTTGCAATCCAAAACGCTGGTCCCGCGCTCCGGGTATTACCATCATCTCCGCGGTCTGGTCCAGGCGGGTTTTTCCAAACGCATCATGTTTGGGTCCGACTTTCCCGGTCAGCTCACAGAGGGGATTGATGCCATTCTCGCGGCGGACTTCCTGAGCACGGAGCAGAAGGCTGACATCCTGTGTAGGAACGCTGCACGCTTCCTGCGCCTGTCTGCGTCACTGTGCCAACCCTGAACCGCGAGCAACACCGACGAGATGCCGCACAACATCGTCCCGGGCATCGGGCAACGATCCGAGGCGTGCCGAGGATTGAATAGGGGCCCCGGCGGCCCTGATGCGGACCGATTCGAGCGATCGATCAGCCGTCGCGGAGCACGCGTGCAGGATCGAGGCGTGACGCACGGCGCGCCGGTATCCAGCCCGCGGCCAAGCCGACCGCGGCCAGAAGGCCGCCGGCCACGGTGAGGGTCAGCGGATCCCGCGCTTCCAGACCAAACAGCAGCGGCGAGGCGAAGCGCGCCGCCCACAGGCTGACGGCTGTTCCCAGCACGATTCCCGTCGTGACGAGCAGCAGCGCGCGGCGCAGCACGAGCCGCAGCACACCAGACCTGGTTGCTCCGAGTGCGACCCGGATGCCAATTTCAGCTCGTTGGCGAGTGACCGTGTAGGACGTGATGCCGTAGAGCCCCAGGGCCGCCAGCAGCAATGCGAGCCCGGCAAAGAGCGTCGAGAGCACGGCAATCATCCGCTCTTGGGTGAGTTTGTCGGCAAGCTGCCGAGCGAGTGGCGTGACGGTCACCCGGAGGTCGCCGTGCACGCGGCTCAGACCCGCCACCAGAGGCCGCGTCAGCAGCGCCGGGGATCCGCTGGCGGCGCGCACGCTGATCGACGTCCCTGAAGGCAGGTCTCTGTCCTGCCAAAATGAGATGTAGAGCGTCGGCGGTACCGCGGTGCGCTGTGACTCGTAGACCGCGTCCTTGACCAGGCCCACGATCCGGCGGTCGATACCTTCCGGATGGCGCACCCGCGTGCCGATGGGATTCCGGCCTCCGGTGAATCGCCGGGCAAAGGCTTCGTTGACGATCGCCACTGGCGGCGCGCCGACGGTGTCCATGTTCGAGAAGTCGCGGCCGGCCAGGATCGGCGTTCCATAGGTCTGAAACCAGCCCGGGGTCAACCGGTTGAAGTAGACGAGGCGATCGGCGGCCGGCAGCTCAGGACCGTCGGGCAGCTCGACGCGGTTGTTCCAGGTGCTGTTGCTCACCGGCGTGACGTGCGAAAGCGCCACGCTCGCCACGCCGGGAATTGCCGACGTGTCGTCAATCATCCGCCGGAAGATCTCGCGGCGCTGCGCGGGAGCGATCTGGGAACCTGGAAGCTCCACCGACGCCACCAGGACCTGGCGTCCGTCGAAGCCAAGATCGATGGTGGCCAGCGACGAGAACGTGCGCGCGAACAATCCCGCGGCGACGACCAGCACGAGCGACAGGGTCACTTGCAAGACCACGAACGCGTGCCCCAGGGAGAGGCGGCTCTCGCCGACGATTCCCCGGCCTTGTCCCCTGAGCGCGTCCTGTGGTTGCACCCGCGTTCCTCGAATGGCGGGAGCAGTTCCGAAGAGGACGGTCGTGCCGACAGCGACAACGGTCGTGAACCCCAGCACCCGCAAGTCGAGGGGCAGATCGAGGAACACGTTGAACATCGCTGTCGACATCTGACTGACCAGCACATCGCTGGCCCAGTGCGCCAGCAGCAGTCCCAACGCCGCCCCTGCCATCGACAACAAAAGGCTTTCGGTCAACAGCTGTCGGGCGATGCGAAGGCGTGAGGCGCCCAGTGCGATGCGCAGGCTCAGCTCATGGCGCCGAGCGCACGCCCTGGCCAGGAGCAAGTTGGCCAGGTTCGCGCAGGCGATCACGAGCACGAGCGATGCGACGACCATGATCGTCAGCAGCGGTCGCTCGTAGACTCGCCTCATGGCCGAGTCACCGGTGGCGGCGGCCTCGGCCCTGAACGGATCCTTCAGGAAGTTGGGCAGCGTATCGGCGTGCCAATCTTCAGGCAGCGTCGCGGCTCGAATCTGCGGCTGCAGGGCGCGCAGGGTTGCCGTGGCGGTGTCCAACGACTGGGCGGGCTGGAGCCGCATCATGATCCGCAGCCACCAGCTCGAGCGGCGTTCCAGCGCGTTCGCGCCACGCATCAGCGTGACCGTGCCAACCGGTATCGCGACATCGAACGTTCTTCCGACCTCGACGCCAAAAAACTCCGGTGGGGTGACGCCGATGATGGTGAACGGCACGCGATCGACGGTCAGGCGGCGACCGATGACATCGGGGGAGCGGCCAAAGCGCTGCTGCCAGAACCGATCGCTGATGACCGCGACAGCGCCGTCCGGACCGCCGCCCGGCTGATCGTCGCGTTCGGTGAACGTGCGACCGAGTCGGGCATGCACGCCAAGCACCTCGAACATCCGGCCGGTCGCCCACACGCCGTCGACGTACTCGCTCTCGCCGCGCACGGCCAGGTTGAAGCGGGTGCTGGAGACCGCGAACGCGCCATCGAAGAGCTCGCGACGACGGTCGATTTCGCGCCAGATGGGGCTGGTCCAGTGTCTCCGCTGCCCGCTCTCGTCGCCGAGCAGAATCAACCGGTCCGGCGCGACCACTGGCAGGGACTTGAGCAAGAGCCCATCCAGCACCGAGAAGATCGCCGTATTGGCGCCGATCCCCAAGCCGAGCGAAAGGATCGCGACGATCGACACGACCGGCGCGCTCTTGAGCGTCCGATAGCCATCGCGCACATCGCGGATCAGGCGATCGGCCGCACCCCACCCGAACGCTTCTCGCATCGTCTCGCGAATCAGCGTGACGTTGCCGAAGTCTTTGCGTGCCGCCCGACCAGCGTCGGCATCGCTCAGGCCACTGGCTCGCTGCTCGTCCGCTTCCGCCTCGAGATGAAAGCGGATCTCGTCGTCGAGCTCGGACTCGACCCGACGCCGCCTCACGAGCGCGCGCAGGCGGGACGAGAGCTGGTGAAGGGACACGGCGCTACTCCACGATCCTGAGGACGCGGGCCATGGCGAGTGAGAGTTGCTCCCACTTGGACTGCTCGGAGACCAGCTGACGTTTTCCGGTTCTCGTGAGGGTGTAGTACTTCGCGCGCTTGCCCTTGTCGGACGTCTCCCAGCTGGCGATGACCCAGCCCTGCGCTTCGAGCCGATGCAGGGCCGGGTAGAGGGAGCCGGTCTCGACTTGCAGCACGTCTTGCGAGGTGGCGCGGATCTGCTTGGCGATCGCATGTCCGTGCGATGGTCCGAACACCAGGACGCGAAGAATCAGCAGGTCCAGGGTACCTTGGAGCAGTTCGATGCGGGACGCGTCGTGACGCATGGTTTGTGTAGGCATCCTACGGCACCATTGCGTAGCATGTCTACATGAAATTTCAACGTCGCGGCCCATGCCTCAGGATTGTGAATGGGGGCTTTCAGCGCGGCGTACCGATCAGCTTGCCCCTGCGAATCAGTCCCGACGCCTCGTCGGCGCTGACCTCGATCGTGCGATCCGGCAGAAACTTGATCGCCAGCGTGTAGTGATTGATGTTCGCGATGAACGACGTCTTGATGTCGAGCGGATCGAACAAGTACTTGCGGCCGAAGTCGAGCTCGCTGGTCTTCGCCGCCGCCCGATGACCGAGCCGAGCACGTGGTAGCCCGGACTGCAGTAGGCCGGCCGGGTCCCGCGGTCGTACTTCATCGGCAGCGCCAGCGTGAACGCCACCCAATTGGCCGATCGCTTCATCCTCTCCAGTTCCTGCTCACCGGCCAGAAACCCGCAGTCCAGTCCCGACTCCATGCGCAGCAGATTCTCAACCGTGATCGCGCGTTTGCGCTCGTCGGCGTCGGCCGCGCTCTCCTTCGGAAAGAACGACAGCACCGGCTGGTCGAGGCGCAGAATCCGATTGGCGACCGCGACACCAGTCAGCGCCGAGGTGATAGTCTTCGTCCCCGATGCGACGTCGTGCGGCACGGTCGATCGATACGGATAGAAGTCCGCGTCGGCGACGACGAATCCGTGACGGATGACGAGCAGGCTCTGGGTGCCCCATTGCTTCTCGCGGACCTGCGCGATCGCCGACGCCAGGGCCTGTGAGTCGAGCCCCTGCGATTCCGGCGTTGCCGTCCGCCACTCCACGCCCGGCCAGTACGTCGTGGGTGCCGGCGATTGCGCCGTCAGCCCGGCGATCACGACGCAGACGCACACGGCTACCACGAACAGGGTGGGTCGCATGGCGTGATTATGGAGCGATTGAGAGCTCTGGAACAGGCGCTGAGGTAGACTCGGCCGCACACACCGCCGGAGGAACACGCATGAAGCGACTCGCAGTCTACGTCGCGACGACGTGCCTTGTCGTCCTCGTCCTTCACCAGCGCGACGTGGCCAGCCAGATCGGCACCGTCAAGGAGCTCGCCCCTGGCGTGTACTTCCACGAGGGCGATCTGGTCGGTAAGGGACACTGCAACAACGGGTGGGTGGTGTTCAAGGACTACGTGCTGGTGGTCGACGCGAACTTCCCGTCGGGCGCTCGCGAGATCATCCCCAAGATCAAGGCGCAGACCGACAAACCGATTCGGTTCGCGTTCGACACCCATCATCACGGTGACCACGCCTACGGCAACCAGGTCTGGATCGACAACGGCGCGGTCCCGGTCGCGCACGAGAACGTTCTGTCGGAGATGCGCAAGTACGAGACCGGCCTGTTCGGCGGTCCCCCGGGACGGTGGGAAGGCGAGGTGAAACAGCGCGAGGACATGAAGTCCACGCGCCTGACGCCGCCATCGCTGCTCTATCGCGACGTGATGATCTTCGACGACGGGGTGCAGCGCGTCGAGCTGCGCTACTTCGGCGTCGGGCACACCCATGGGGACGGATTCGCGTGGCTGCCGAAGGAGCGGATTCTCTTCACCGGCGACGCCGCCGTCAACGGCCCGTTCAACTACATGGGGGACGGAAACAGCGGCGCATGGATCGAGACGCTCGGCAAGGTCCAGGCGCTCGGAGCGGCGATGGTCGCACCCGGCCACGGGCCCGCCGGGGACGGCCGCGTGCTCGAAGCCCAGCGCCAGTATTTCGTGGCGCTCCGAGCCGAGGTCCAGCGGCGCAGGACACTGTCCGCGGACCGCGTGCAGGCCGAGGTGCCGGCGATCCGCGACGCGCTGCTGCCGCGGCACGCCACCTACATCGATGCGCAGGCGAAATCGATCAGCGGCTTCGAGTCGCAGGTGGCGCAGGTGTATCGGGAACTGACCGGCAAGGAGTTCCCGAAGCGCGCCGCGCTCGATGAGGCGCGTCGTGCGCACGAGCACCATCACGAGATCCGGGCTGGCCAGTAAGAGAGGGAACGTGAAACCGGTTGTGCTGATCCTGGCTCTTGCGTCGGCCCTCGGCGTCCCGGTAGAGCAGAGCCCGCAAGCGATCATGAACCGCGCCGTGGCCGCTTTCGAGAAGGGGCGCTTCGTCGAATCTGCCACGGCGTTCGATGAGGTGGCGAAGGCCGTCCCCGATCAAGCGCCACAGCTCTGGCAGCGGGGGATCGCGTTGTATTACGCCGGGCGCTACGACGACTGCCGCCGTCAGTTCGAATCGCATCGAACCGTCAACCCGGACGACGTGGAGAACGCCGTCTGGCACTTCCTGTGCGTCGCGCGCGGCGAGTCGCCGGCGAAGGCGAGGGCGGCGCTGCTGCCGGTGGGTCCCGACGGCCGTGTGCCGATGCGCGAGGTGTATCAGATGTTCCGCGGAACCCTGACGCCGGAGCAGGTCCTTTCAGCCGCCGGATCGCAGCCAGCCGCACTGTTCTACGCACACCTCTATGTGGGCTTGTATTTCGAAGCGCAGGGCATGACCGCGCGCGCGCTGGAGCACATCAAGATCGCCGCCGCCGATCGCTTCGAGCGCGAGGGCGGATACATGCACATGGTGGCGCGGGTTCACGCCCGCAGGTCGTAGCAGGGCAGCCGGCGCCGCGCGCCGGTCAGCATGTCGGCGCTCATGACCGTCCTCCGGGTCACCGGGCGCCTGAACCGTCGAGCCCCGAGCCCGACACGCTCTCCCCGATACACGACATTTGCCCTGGCGAAAGTACCGCAGCGCCAACGAAAGCCACTCCTCCACCGTCCAAGCGAGGGATGCGGCCGCTGACGGTCGGCAGGAGGCAACCTCAACATGGCTTTCAACCGCTTCTTCGAGAGTGTCGGCCAGGACTTCCGGTATGGCGTGCGCGTCCTCCGGCTCAACCCCGGGTTTGCCGCAACGGCCATCCTGTCGCTCGCGCTCGGAGTAGCAGCGAATACGTCGATTTTCACGCTGACCGACCAGGTCCTGCTGCGGCTGCTCCCGGTGCAGAACCCGCGCGAGCTGGCGCAATTCCGCATGGACGGCGGACGGGTCGGTTCACAGAACGGCGACGGGCTCCACACCTTCTCGTATCCGATGTACGTAGCGTTTCGCGATCGCAACACGGTCTTCTCGGGCCTGACGGGCCAGTACACCGATCGGTTGAGCCTGCTGGCCGGCGATCGCAGCGAAATGGTCGAAGCCGGGTGGGTGGCCGGCAATTTCTTCCAGGTGCTCGGCGTGAAGCCGTTCATCGGACGCGTGCTGACGGCCGAGGACGATCGACCGGCAGGCGGTGCCGCTGTGGTCGTGCTCCAGTACGCCTTCTGGCAGTCCAGGTATAGCGGACGCCACGACGTCCTGGGCTCCACAATCCGGCTCAATGGTGCGCCGTTGACCGTTGTCGGCGTCGCCGCGCCCGAGTTCGGCGGGACCAACGCCGGACTCCTCACACAGTTGTGGGCTCCAGTCACCTCGAGGATCGCGCTGTCTTCCAGTTGGGTCGAGGACCTGAAGAATGAGCGCTATGCATGGTTCTACCTGTTCGCCCGCCTGAAGCCGGGCGTCACCCTTCCGCAGGCCGAGGCGGCGATGCGCGTGCTGCACGACCAACGGAAGCAGGAGGAGCTCCAGGGTGAGTTCTTCGCGAAGTTCCCGGACACCAGGGACCGGTTTCTCCGTCAGACCCTCGACCTCGTTCCGGCCGATCGCGGGCTCTCGGCGCTGCGCCGGACGTTCGAACGTCCGCTCGTCGTGCTGCAGTGGCTGGTCGGGGTCGTGCTGCTCATCGCCTGCACGAACGTGGCGGGGCTGCTGCTCGCGCGGGCGACGGCGCGCCAGCGCGAGATCGCGATCCGCAGCGCCCTCGGCGCCAGCCGACGCCGGGTGGCCCGGCAGCTGTTCGTCGAAAGCCTGATTCTCGCGATTGCCGGCGGCGCCGCGGGGCTGGCCCTCAGCACGTGGCTGACGCGCGGGCTGGTGCGTTTCCTTCCCTACGATCCAGCCGTGCTGTCGCTGTCGACGAGACCTGATGGCCGGGTCCTGCTGTTCACGATGGTCGTGACCCTCGCGACGGCGGTGCTGTTCGGACTGCTGCCCGCATTCCGCGGCTCACGCGTGGCCGCGGCCGCCACGCTCAAGGACGAAGCTGGTTCCGTCACCGGCGGGCTGGCGCACGTCCGCTTGAGAATGGCGTTCGTCGCCTTGCAGGTGTCGTTGTCGCTGCTCCTGCTGATCGGAGCCGGGCTGTTCGTGCGCACGCTCGACAATCTCCGGCGGGTCGATCTCGGTTTCTCGACGGAGAACGTCGCCATGTTCGGCGTTCGGCCGGCCACGCAGTACGACGACGCCCGCAAGCTCTCCGTGTTTCGGACGCTGCTCGAGAGCGTTGCGGCCCTGCCCGGCGTCAAGGCCGCCGGTGCCAACACCTCCCGGCTGCTGACCGGAGGACGATGGGACAGCCAGATCACGATCCCAGGTGTGCAGGCCAGGGATGGCAACGTGCCATGGAGCTTCTTCAACGCCGTCACGCCCGGGTACTTCGAGGCACTGGGAATCCCCGTCAGGATGGGTCGCGACTTCAGATGGAGCGACTGGGGTGGATCGCGAAAGCTGTGCCTGGTCAACGAGGCGCTCGTGAATGAGTACCTGGGAGGAACGCTTCCGGTAGGCCGACAGCTCGGGCAGGGCCGCAGCGCGCCCGCCGATACGGAGATCATCGGCGTGTTTGGGAACGCCCGCTACCACGACGTGCGCGGCGAGATTCCCCGACAAACCTTCGTGAACCTCGATTCGCGAATTGGCTCGGTCGGCAGCGTGACCGTTTACGCGCGCATCGAGGGCGATCCGCGCACCATTCTGCCGTCCTTGCGCCGCGTGGTTCGGCGCGTCGACTCGAACCTGGTGGTCTTCGACATGCGGATGATGGACGATCAGCTCAACTTCCGGCTGGCCAACGAACGCATGCTCTCCTACCTTTCCGGTGGGTTCGCGCTTTTGGCGACGCTCCTCGCGATCGTCGGGCTCCACGGCGTGCTCGCCTTCGTCGTCACACGGCGCACGCGCGAGATTGGCATCCGCATCGCCCTCGGGGCCCGGCGCGGCGGGGTGATCCGGCTCGTGATGGGTGAGATGCTCGCCGTGATCCTGCTCGGCCTGGCGGCGGGAGTGACGGCCGCGTATTTGAGCGGCAGCTACGTCGAGACACAACTGTTCGGCGTGAAGGCCGGAGACTGGCCGGTGTTTGGGCTGAGCGTCGCGACGCTGCTCTCGGCCGCGGTCGTGGCCTCGTTCCTGCCGGCCTGGCGGGCCTCACGTATTTCCCCGGTCAAGGCGTTGCGGTACGAATAGGGGAGCGCGCCTTGGCAGGGGTCGAGGGCGGATCCATGCAGATCGTGGCGCGGGTTCACGCCCGCAGGTCGTAGCAAAGCAGCCGGGGGTGCGCACCGGTCAGCATGTCGCGCGTGTTCTGGGTGACGTACAGCAGGCCGCGGCTCAGCACCGGCAGCCCCCACGACTCGCGCGCCGCGAACAGCCACGCGCGCGACACTTCGTGTGTATCCCTTCGGCGTGAGATCCATCCAGAGCAGGTGACCGAGCTCGCCGAGGCACACGAACTGCCCGTCCACCGCCAGCAACGATCCTCGATAGGTTCCGACCTGTTGTTGCTGGCGCCGGCCGCCGGCCTCGATCGACTCCGTCCACTCGGGCGTCGCGCGCCAGACGATCTTGCCGGTCGCCGCATCGACGCACGCGAGCGACGCATCGGGTTCGTTCCGCCCGTCGAACCCGTAGAGATAGCCGTCCTTGTAGACCGGCGTGTTGAAATGCAGCCCGAACTCCTGCGTCGTCCACAGCCGCCGGTGCGTGAAGTCGGGCTGAATCTCGACCAGCGCGCTCCCCGTTCGATAGCTGGCCGAGACGAACACCTTGTTGTCGAAGACCACGGGACAGGACGCGTTGACGGACTCGTAGGTGCGGCTCCGCCACGGAAAGGCGAAATCGATCCCGCCGTTCGATGGATCGATCGACAGGAGTCCGCCGGACGGCGGATCCGACTCGCCGCCGGCAAACACGAGCACGCGCCGCTTTCCGTGGATCACCGCGGGAACCGGCGACGCGTAGCTCGGCCCCCAATCCTTGCCAGCCCGCCAGACTTCACGGCCGGTTGTCTTGTCGAGGCCGACGACGCACGGGCCGCCGGGCGCGCCGACATTGACGATGAGGAGCTGCCCCTCAATCAGCGGCGTTGACGCGGCGCCGAAAAAATCCTGACGGACGCGATACTCCCGTGCCAGGTCGCGCTTCCAGATCACCTTCCCGGTTCCGAGGTCGAGGCAATGCAGCTGCGCCTGCGCGCCGACCGTGTAGACGCGCCCCGCCCTCGATGACCGGGCTCGCCCGAGGGCCGTTGTTGTAGCCGTACCGATCCTCGAAATTCGTGGGGTAGCGGAATTGCCAATTGGCGGCCCCCGTCTCCGCGTGCAGGCACTCGACGATCTCCTCGTTGCCCAGCCGATGCAGGAACACGAGCCGCTGACCCGCGATCGCCGGCGACGTGTAGCCGGTGCCTTTGGTGAGCTCCCAGACCAGGGGCGGCGGCAGTCTGCGACTGAGCTTCGTCTCGGTCGATATCGCGTTGTGCGTCGGCCCGAGAAAGGCAGTCCAGTCGTGCGTGGCGGCGTCCTTGGCCAGCGGCTTGGCCTTCGAGACGACGTGGGTCTGCGCACCGGCGAGCCTGGTGGCCAGGGCGTTCACGGTCAACGCCTGCAGCATCGCGCGCCGCGAGATGAGCGACATGACGCCAGCATCGTACATCTGTCTGATGTGGCGGCATCGACTGTGACGGCAGCCGCTGCGTCAACCCGTACAGCGCGAAACTGCGGCGCGAGACCAGCCGCTGCAGGGTTTGTCGCGCTGGCGTCCAACGTTCAATACCCCTCGCAATATGGGCCCTGACACGGAGGCGGCGCGGTACCTGACGATGCGTTCACGGTGCCAACCATTTCCGGATGGACGGAGCAATGGAAGTGAACGCCGGCGGCAGGCAACTGCACCGGTTGGCTGGTCGTGTTCGGTTGAAGGTCCGCGGTAAGAAATGTGCCGTCGCTCAGCCGGATCCTGTGAACGACGCCGTGGGTGTTCCTGAACACGACCGTCTGGCCGCCGGCTGGCGCAGGGTTTGGGGAAAACGATCGATCGCCTGCCTGGGCCGCAATCGTGATGGTGAACGGTGCCGGGCTGCCGGACCCGGGTGAGGTCGGCGTCGACGGCGGATCGTTGTCGGACCCACCGCCGCACGCGGGCAGCGCCAGAGTCAGAGCGCCGAGCGCTGCGACGACAAACATGCGGCACATGAAGGTACTCCTGGGAAGCAGGCTTGTTCCCGAGAGGAGCAAGATCATTGCCGGCAGGAACGTTGCGGAGGTTCGATCGTGACCTGTCGCCCAGCGGCCGGTGGCACACGTGTCAGGTAAGAACCTTACGTGGTTCGAAAAGGAGTAGCGGACTGGTCGCCGCGCGGATCTCCGCGCGCTGGCGATCTGTGACCCACGCTACGGGTCGTGCAATGCAAGCAGAGCACGCCGCGGCCGCCGGGGCACACGCCTTGCTCCTGCAACGCTGAACCCGTCCACGCGCCCGGGAAGATCGGCTACCAGGGGGATCTCGATCTCAGGATCGCCGGCGGCGCGGATGAAATCGGGTCCGTGGTCCTCCTTCGCAGCGATCACAACACCCACGGCCTGACGGCGGGCGATCGGTACGTGAAGCTGGGATTCACGCGACGGGTCCGGCTGGCAACATCCGGGTGACGACGTCGAAATTCCAGGGTCAGGCCGTCCCCGGAGTGTATTTGCTCTTCGTCGTGAACAAGAGGGGCGTGCCGAGCGTTGGCTATCGCGTTGGTCTGAAGCCGGAGGACATTCCTCGAGCTCGCACCGGAGAGGTCGTCGGATTCCAGACGACCTCTTCGTTTGTACCGCGCGCCAGGTCCCAGCTACGCTTTCATCGCCTTGAGAGCCGCGACACTCTCGATCGTCATCGGCATCGCCTGCTCGACGAAGTAGTTCTTGATGCCGCCGGCCTTTTTTGCCGCCGCGAACGTCGCCGCCCAGTCGAGGCCGCCCTTGCCGACCGATGTCTGCGGGTAGCCGCCGCCGCGACCATTGACGACCGGCGTCCGGCCCGCCTTGATGTCGAGGTCCTGCACGTGCATCGAGAAGAACCGCGTCGGGTACTTTGCGAAGTACTCGGCGGCAATCATCCCGTTGTTGTAGGTCGACATCTGGAACTGGAAGCCGATGAGCTTCGGGTCCGTCATCGCGATGATGTGGTCGTAGATGAACGTGCCGTCGGGGAGCTTCACGAGATCGAACGCTTCGTTGTGCGCACCCGCGCGCATGCCGGCCTTGTTGATGTCGACCGCCATCTTGTTGAACTGATCGGTCAGCATCTTGGCTTCTTCGAGGGTGCCGGTGGTGGCGCCACTCTTGACGGTGGGGATCATCATCTGCTCCAGGCCCAAATCCTTCGACCAGGCAATCGCCTTGGCGAGGTTGTCGCGTAGCTCGGGGAAGAGGAAGTGGCAGCTGACGGCTTTCAGGCCGTTGTCCTCGATGATCTTCCTCGCGGCCTTGCCGTCGGCCAGACTCTTGAACTCGGGATAGCCCGCGCCGCCAAGATGGCCGCACAGCTCGATCTGATCGACCCCGATGCTCTTGAGCTGCTTGAGCAGATCGACGAACTTGCCGTCCGCGATCATCGCGCGGTGCGGATACGTCTGGCTGCCGATCGGCAGGCCCAGCGGATTCGCCGACGCCGTCCCCGCGCTGGCCAGCATGAACCCGGCCGCGGTCGCCCCGGCCGCCGTCTTTTCAATGAACTCTCGTCTCGTCATCGGGTCCACGTCATCTCTCCTGATTGTCAATTCGGCGGGGTCTGAAGACCCCGCCCTACAGCATTCTCACTCTGAATTTCCGCGGCGCCGTCTATTTCTTCGGAGCGGCGGGTGATGCCGCCGCCTTGCTCGTGAAGCGTAAACGTCCCGAAGATGGTCCCCACCACAATATCCAGCTTGCCGTCCTTGTTGAGGTCGACGACATCAAAGGACGAACCGACGCCGGATTTGTTGTGCACCAGCTCGGGCACGAACCGCGCGCCGCCAGGCGCTTTGGGATCGCGCACGGTCTTGTAGATGTAGAGCACCGGATCTCCCGCCGGATCGTTGTGCGTCAGGACATTGTTCCCGGCCTCCGACCAGTAGCGCTTGCCCGTGATCATGTCGGGGATCTTGTCGCCGTCCATGTCGGCAAACCGCGCGCCGTGGGACTCCGAGAACACCACGCCGCCCATGTTCGTGCCGGCAGTCGAGAAATCCTGCGCGATATTGTGGCGGACGAACGTGCCGTCCTTCTTCTGCTCGAACCAGTTGATGCCCCAGTTGTGGCCGGTCCCCGCGACGACGTCGGTGAGGCCGTCGCCGTTGACATCGTAGACGCCCATCTCGCCACCGCCACTGCCGAACACGGCCGGGTCGGCCAGATCGGCGTCATGGAACGGCCATGGGCTGGTGTTGATGCCTGCGGCGGGCTGCTCGTACCAGCCGGTCGGCACGACGATGTCCTGACGGCCGTCGCGGTTGACGTCGCCGACGCCGAGCCCGTGACCGTTGACGGCCTGGCCGGCTGCCCAGACAGAACGCGCGGTCCACACCGCCGTGGGATTCGCCGGGTCTGGCTTCGCCCACGCGTAGCCGCCGTTACCGACACTCTGGCCGAAGATGATCTCCGGCTTGCCGTCCTTGTCGAGATCCTTCATCAGGACGATTTCGCTCGAGATCGTCGGAAGAACGCTGAACTTGTCCCAGCGGCGCGATTCGCCGGCCGGATTCACATGCAAGTCCATGTGACGATTGCCCAGAGACGAGAGCACGTCAGGCCATCCATCGCCCGTGAAGTCCGCGGACAGATTCACCATATCCGGCGCGAACGAATTCTCCGGATTGAACATCGGCCCGTCGCGATACCTCCGCTGCTCGGTGAAGTTCGGACCGAGGTAATAGAACGGGCCGGAGACCACATCCAGGGTGCCGTCGTGATTGACGTCGCTGGTGATCGCCCCCCAGCCGTAGTAGCTCGTGCTCAAACGGCGAATGGTGTACCGCGGAGAGACCTGCTCCGGGTTCGTGACGACACGCATCAGGTCCTTCCACGCAAGATCCTTGAAGCGGACCTCGCCGGAGCCGCCGACGTACAGCGCGATCGCGCCGAACGCCGTCGCGTTCTTCTCGTCGACCGCGGCTGTGGCCGTGGGACCGAAGGTCGAGAGCACTCTAATCGGGCCTGGGGTGCCGGCCGGACTTCCCGAAGCCGGCCCGTCCTGGCCAATCGTGATGCTGACGGCGTTCCATTCGCCGGCTTTCAGGGTCGGGCGTGAGCGTCCGCCGCTGCCGACCTGCGTCCCGCGCGCCGGCGGCGGTGGGGCCTGTGCTGCCGGCGCCTGCGGTCGCATCTCCGCCGCGCCCACCACGACCGCCGCCGCGGCCCGCACCCGCGGCATCAGGTGCCGGCGCACCACCACGGGCGGGGTTGGCCGCCGGCGCCGCACCGCCGCCACGCCCCGGCGCGGACAGCTGGTCTCGCGACGTCTCCTTGCCGCTCGCATCGAGCCCCACCGAGTAGTACCCCGTGTCACCGTCCGCGAGCGACACCAACACGCCGGTCATGCTGCGGTCGGCGGCCTTCTTCGCTCGCAGTAACACGCCAGACTTGCACTCGCCGGTGCACTTGTAATTCAGATACAGCTGCACGTCCTGGAAGCTCTTGTCCAGAACGAGCCAGCCTCCGTTGGTGCCAGGCTTGGCCTTGCCGATGATCTCGCCGTTCTGCGCGGTCCAGTCGGCGTCGCCGACGACGTGCCAGCCGGTGAGCGCGGACCCCGTGAAGACTCCGTCAGGCTTGAAGTTCGGTGGATGGGCAGCACGCACGCCGAGCACCAGGCCGACGGTGCAGCGCGGCGGCGATCGCGATAGAACGAACGAATCCGTGATGGCGGGTCATGTTCTCTCCACTTCACTTCTGGGCGGCGTCAAAGTATTGGCGAAAAAGGGAGCGTTGGCGAAGGACGTGAGACCGTCCCGTGTGCGGCGGTAGACGGGAGCGCGATGAACTAGGCGCTCGAGACCTCGGCGATGAAAGCGGCGACGTGCCGCTCGATCTGAGCTGGCGGCAGGTCGTAGCGGGCGAGGGAGTCCGGCTGGCCGAGATTACCGCTGATGACGAACGCGCGCAGCCCTGCCCGGGCAAGGCTTTTTGCCTGCGCGATGCTGAGCCCGCCGACCACCTGCACCGGGGCGGCCTTGCCGACGCGCTCGAAGATGGCGCGGGCCATGTCACCGAGATAGTCGCTCTTGATCAGTCTGGAGTCGGCGCGCCGCGCGTCGGACTGCAGGTGCACGCCGACGGCGTCCACACCGGCCTCGAGCATGCGGAGGGCGACATCGCCGGCCTGCGCCGCCGGGCCCTGGTGCGGCACGAGGATATCGGCGAAGACGAGCCGCGGCAGTTCCGGACCGGCGCGCCTGAACTCGTCGCGCACGGCGCAGATCGCCTTCGCCGTATCCGCGCCGGCGAGCGCGAGGAAATCAATGATGTTGCCGCCGCCCGCGTAGACCGCGCGCGCCTCGAAGCCACCGCCGTCCATGGTCTTCATGTCGGCCAGCAGGAGCGCCTCGGGAAACTGCTTCCGGAAGGCTGGCACCACGTTCGAGACGCCCTGGTTCTTGAGCAGGGGCGTCCCCATTTCGACGATGGTGACCCCGCCAGCCAGCGCCGCGCCGGCAACCGTGCGCCCCAGCTCCAAGGTAGCCACGTCGACTGAAATCTGGAACGTGAACCGGGCTCTGAGCTGCTCGAGAACGCGGGCGGAGGCCGCGTGGGTCTCCTTCGCCACTGGCTGGGCCCGGAGGGAGTTGGGCCGCATCATCTCGAAGACGGCGCCGGCCGTCAGCCCGCCCACGGCGACCCTCCCCGCGCTGTGGAGGAACGATCGCCTGTCGATGTGAGTTGCCATTCTGACCTCTCGATGCGCGAAGGATTTTTGGGCCGCAGTCCAGGCGGGGGCTGGCGACCGGACACTAGTGTGTCACTGCTCTCGTCCGCCCGCTCATCCAGCGGCGCGCGGCATCAATGCGGGACCGCCGGGCACGTCTCGCGACGCGGTTCGTCGCCCATGAAGCGCGCCCAATCGATCGGTGCCATTTGACGCTGCACCAACGTGCAGGCTCTCGCGATCATCCCGGCCGGCGAGAGCGGGTAGCGTTCCCATCGGAGACGACGGCGGCCGACGGCAATCTCGAGGGCCGAGTCGTCCGCCGCGAACCTGACCTCATGCGCGATTTCCGGAAAGGGGAAGCGCGCAACCTCGCGCCCCGTGCCAACCTCGAACACGCGCACCGTGCCGGGCCGGCCGAGCCCGGTTTCGGTGGGATCCTCCGCCATCGTCGCGATGAGCGTGCCTCTCGGGCTGAAGACGAGGCGGTGGATCTTGAACACCCACTGGTCCTGTTCGATGTGCTCGAGCACACGCACCAGTTCGCCGGTGGACGAGTTGAAGATCTTCACGCGCATGTCGCGACCGCCGGCCGCGAGCAGCGCGCCGTCGTCGCTGAAGGCCAGGCTCTCCAGCAGATCGATGGCCGCCTCGAGACTGCGAGGCGCCCCGGTGGTGCGCAAGTCAAAGAGCTCGATCAGCGAGTGCCCGGCGACAGCAACCCGGGTCCCTTGCGAATCGAGCGCTGCAAGGCCTCCGCCGGTGATTTCCCGCATCTTCGTTCCGGTCGCGGTCCGGAATACGCCCGTTCCTGCGAGCACGACTGCGCCGTCTCTGCTCATCACTATCCGAGAGGAGGAGGACTGGCGGACCGTGAGAACCGGGCGTCCGCCCTCGAGGTCATACACGACGTGCGCGTCGCCAGGGCAGCTGGACACCAGAATGTGTCCATTGCCACTCAACTGCATCGGCTGCGACGAAGACCCTCCGCATTGGAAGCTGGCCCGCTCGCGGAGTGATCCCGTGTCTACGATCGAAATCGTACGATTCATCGTGCGAAACGCGACGCGCCTGCCATTCGCGCTGAGCGCCACCGGTCCGGGTTTGACGGTCGACGGAAGAATGACGATGGGACGATCGCGGTGGATTTCGAACACTACGCCGTTGCGGCTGTTGGCCGCGCTCGCGAGATTGCCCGACGGGCTGATCCGGACGTGGACCTGTGGTGGGGTAGCTCCCGGCGTGTTCGATGACGCGCCGCTTGGAAACGCGAATCTGGCCAGCTGACGCCAGCTCTCGCTCTGCAGCACCCGCGCGGAGCCATCACCCTCACCGCCGCCATACACCAGGAACTCTCCGTCATGGCTCCAGGCGAGGTTGGTCGCCGACCGGCTGAGGGGAACGCGCTTCGTCCACACACCGCGGCCGACGTCCCAGGTCACCAACTCGCGTCCCTCCCGCTCCAGATCGGCGGCCAGCTCACCACCGGGACTCAAGATTCCCCGCGCGGCCGATTCGGAGATCGGTCGTCCGTCGCCGGCGTCGAGCATGACCGTTCCCCTGGTGCCGATGGAGACCATCAACCGCTTGCCGTCCGCATCGAAGGCCGTCCGCACGACGTCCTGCCCCGCCTGCCACTGTCCGCGAACCGCCTTGGACCGCGCGCTGACGATCGTCACCCTCGATCCCTCGGTGTAGGCGACGCCGTCCCCGTCAGAGCTCGTCGCGAGTGTCGTGAGCGCGGCAGGCACGGGGAATTCAGTGACCACCCGATTGGTCTCGAGCGCGATCAGACGCGCTGTTCCGGCCCGGGCAGTCGTGAGAAAGCGACAGTCCGTGCTGACGCTCACCCGGCCGCCGCGCTCGATCTCGACGGGGAAGGGCACCCGCCGCCGACCGGCGATGTCGATCGCAATCGCCTCTTCATCGCTGTGTCCCACGACGCGGCTTGCTGCTGGGGTGAAACAGATGTCCCCCAACGCGATGCTGTCCGCGTCAACGCGCGCCCGCTCGCGTCCGTTGTGCGCGTCCCGGACGACCAGATGCCCTCGATCCCCGGTCGCGACCAATCGGCTGTCGGGGCTGAAGGCCACGAGGTTCTCGCCCGTGAAGGCGGCGACAATTCGCGCTCCGTCGCTCGACAGTCGCGCGAGCAGCTCGTAGTTGTCGGAGGTGGGCGCCTTGCGCATCGATTCGATGGCGAGGAGCAGCGCGAGATCCCACTGAAGCGGGTTGAGGAGCTGACGGCTCGAGTCGGAGGCCAGACGGCGCGACAGCGCCAGATCACGCTGGCGCACCGCCTCGTCTCGCTCGCGATCCGCGATGGTCTTCTGATTCCGGGCTTCGATGGTTTGCCTGTTCGCGATGCCTTCCTGCGTCTTCGCCCTTGCGGTTTCACGTTCAGCGACGCCACGTTGAGCGATCGCTTCGTTGCGCTGCTGATTGGCGACGATGGCCTGCCACACCGCCGCCGCAGCAAGCAGCGCCATCGCCACCGTCACTCCTCTCGCGATGCGCATCGTCCGACGGTTCTGGCGGATGTCTTCGCCGTCGAGCTCGTCTTTGTTCCGTCCGTGCAGGGGAGCTGCCACGTCGAGCACCGCGGCGCGAAACTTCGGGTCACGCAGGCTCAGCGTGCCCGCGGCTTTGATCGATCGCAGATCGACATAGAGCGGCTCGGCGGGAAAGCTGCCGGCCAGCTCGGGCGAGATGGAGGTCGTCCGGGTCCAGTCGAAGTCACCTGCCGCCGCGTTCCACGCGAGCTCACCGCCGGTCAAAAGAATGAGCATCGAGTCCACGGATCGGTGCGCCAGCCACCAGTCGATCTCCTTGCGGACCCACGGCGACGCCGCCGACTCGGGCGACGCGAGCAGGATGAAGTTCTTGGCGCTCGACAGGGCGCGTTCGATGGCGCTCCACAGCGCAGGGTTGGCCGAGAGGCTGCTTTGATCGAGGAAGACGGAAACCGCGCGGGGCTTGTACCAGGGCTTCGCGAACTTATGCAGCGCCAGACGCAGCGCGGGGGCGAGTGTCGCGTCGGCCGAGTGACTGTACGAGACGAACGCGTGATAGGCGGTGCCTGGCATGCGCGAGATGGTCGATCGCTCGGTCGTGGTGCGGCCGCGGTCTTACTTCACCAGAATGGTCGTATCGTTCTTCAACGCACCTGGCGAGGCCGTGACCCACGTGCTATGTGACAGCACGATCTGATCGATTGCGTAACCGTCCTCCCTGGTCTGCACGCGCACGGTCGCCGGTCCGGAGTTGGCGAAATAGATGGGCGGGCCGAGCACGCCGGTGCCGTAGCCGTTGTCCTGCCACCCCCAGCCGGCGACGCCGCACCCGCTGCAGGCTTCGAGGTTGACGTCAGTCGCCGACGTTGTCCCGATCCGGTAAATCGGAGTGCCTGCCGCCGTGACCGAGCTCGAGAACTGCACGAACACCGAGTCGTTGCTCCAGTTGTTGCTGTCCGCCTTGCCGCGTATCCACAGCCGATACGGACGCCCGGCCTCGGCGGTGAACGTCAGCTCGAAGTAATTGGCAGGTATGGCTGATGCAGTGGTGATCTTTGCCGCCCCCGCATTGGGATGGCGGATTCTGGCGCCGCCGGCCGCAGTGGCGTCGCTCTCCACGACCCATGCGCCCACGCGCAATCGCGCTTCCGACGCGTAGAGCACCGCGTCGGGCGCTGGCGGCGGAGGCGTCGCGACGTCGGCGGTCGTGAAGCTCCAGACCGCGCTCGACCGCGTTCGAAGCGCCATGGTCTTTCCGACAATCTTCCAGTAGTACTTCGTCCCCGGATTGAGCACGACGGGCAGCGTGTAGCTGAACGTGCTCGTGGCGTTCTTGCTGGGTAACTCGGTCAGATTCGTGGCCACCAGCGTCGACGGATTGGAGTTGGTACCGAGGTATACGTCGTACAGGTGCGCCCATGGGCCGCCGAACCAGGTCAACTTCAGATTGGACGATGCCACACCCGTTGCTCCGGCCGCGGGCAGGGGTTTACTCGGCGCATCCGGAGGGAGCGGAACGAACGGCGCGTTTTCGACGATGCCAGCGGTGTTGTTCCACTTGCGTTCGAACTGATCGACCAGCCAGCGCGTGACGTCTGGCTTGGTGGTGAAAATGTTGTGCTCGACCTGCCCCGACGACGACGCACTCGTCCAGTTCGACGATCCGAAAATCACCATGCTTTGATCGTCTGGTGTGTTGCCGTCCTGATCGTAGAGGATGACCGACTTCTGATGGTTCAAGCCGGCGTGAGCGCGGTGCTTGATTTCGACGCCGGCCATGTACATCCGGTCGACGTTCCACGAATGCCAGATTCGGCTCACATAGCGGTACTGCTTCGGCTCGGTAATGAGCCGGACTGGCACGCCTCGGGCAGCGGCCGCGATGACCTCATCGGAGTACCCCTGATCCGTGATGCGGTACATGATCGCGTCGATCTTCCGCCGTTCCGCCTTGAAGGCATCCACCGAGCGGGTGCGGAAGTTCTCCCAGGGCGGGAAATTGAGCGATGGATCCTTGGGAAAGATGGCGTAGGACCGCGCCGGCGGGGTCGTGATGTTAGCGTAGTCGGTCCAGCGGACCGGGTCAATCCACTGATCGTCGAACTTCGTGCGAAAACTGTCAACGACCGCCGTGTCGCTGGTGAAGTAGATCGCCTCGTCGACGTAGTTCTGGTAGGGGATCGTGCTTCCCGGCCGCCAGGCATCAGGGCTGTAGTTCGCGCCGCTGAACTCGACCACGTTCTGTCCATGGAAGAGCATCATCTTCCAGTGCAGAATGGAGCTCCCCAGCCACTGGCGCATCGGGATGCCAGCGGTCTGAAGCTCCCGCAGCCGGTCGGTGTTGAGGGGGTACTCGGCGTTGGCCCTCGGGTCGATCAGGACGCGGACGGGAACACCCGCCTTCCACTTCTTGATCAATTCGGCGGTATAGCGCGCGTCCTCCATGAACCAGAAGGACACATCGATCGCCACAACCTCGCTGCGAATGTGGCCGATGAGGATCGCCCGGCAATCTTCGCCGCCGGGGTCGCACATCCGGTCCTGCGCAGCCGCCGGGCCGGCATGACCCAACGACATGATGAGAACGAACAGCCACGACGCCCTGCGTGAAAGGTAGTGTCCCATGGTGCCCCTGGTTCGGTGATGCCGGGGATTGTAGCCGTTCTGGCCGAACGTGTGAACCGACAACGGCTGGACACCGTGTCGTCTGCTACGATGCCGTGCGGAGCGTAAGGGGGCTGTCCCCTTTGATGAACCGGCCAGACAAGCTGCTCACGCGCCGTAGCTGCTCCCGGATAAGACGTCAGGGTGCTGTGAAGAGAGGACTCTTGTGAACCACCGACGTGGATCGGCAGCGGTCATCGTTCTGATCTGCGCGGCCGCAGGCATCGCGGAGGTGCGACAGCAGCCCGCGGCCCCAGCGCTGCCGCCCTTCATCGCGCAGCCGATTCCCCTGTACAAGGTCGGCCTCGGCACGTTCACCCGGAAGATCTCGTCGTCGAACCCCGAAGCACAAGCGTTCTTCGATCAGGGCTTCCAGTTGATGTACTCCTTCGGGAAGTACGATGCCATCCGCTCGTTTCGCGAGGCCTGGAAGAAAGATCCACAGTGCGCCATGTGCTACTGGGGTGAAGCGTGGGCGTGGGGGTCGAACCTCAATCAGTTGATGTCCGCGATAGACGCCCCCTTTGCGTATGCGGCGGTGCAGCAAGCCGTCGCCCTGAAAGCGAAGGCTACGCCGCAGGAACGCGCCTTGATCGACGCACTCGCCAGGCGCTACGCCGAACGGTTCGATCCGGCGAGGCGCGTGGAGCAGGACCGCGCATATGCCTCGGCGATGGAACAGGCCTACGAGGCTCATCCGGACGATCTCGACATCGGCACGCTGTACGCGGATGCGCTCTTCCTCCTCGAGCCGCGCCCGGGACCTCCGCCGGGACGGCGGCCGAGGCTGCAGAATCTCGAATCCCCGAGTGTGAAACGCATCCACGAGGTGCTCGAACGCCTGCTCGCGCGCGACCCGCTTCATCCCGGCGCCTGTCACTGGTACGTGCATGCGACCGAGGCGACCGCGAAGGTCGGGGCCGCCCAGCACTGCGCCGAGTCACTCGGGCAGAGCATCCCCGGCGCGAGCCACATCAACCACATGCCCTCGCACACCTTCAACGAGGTCGGGCGCTGGGGCGATTCGGTTCGCGCGAACATCGAGGCGTGGCACTCCGACCTCAAGGCCCCGGCCGGCGAGGGCTTCGCCATCTACCCCTCGCACAACCTGCACATGCTGGTCTATGCCGCGGCCATGGACGGCCAGGGTGCCATTTCAATGAGGGCCGGCAAGGACTACGTGAAGGCCACCGGCGGCGACACGATGTTCCAGGCGCTGACCCTGATCCGGTTCGGCCGCTTCGATGATGTGGCCGAGCTCGCGACGCGTCCGCAGGGGGACATCGCGGTCGGCGCGTGGGAGTTCGCCCACGGCTACGCGAAGCTGCGGGCAGGCCTACCTGAGGCCGCCGCCGCGCATCTCGGCGCCGCTCACGAAGATCGGCGAGTCTTCAACCGCCACGACGAACTTCGGCTCGCGGCACCCGGCACGGCCGCTCCTCGGCGTGCTGGCCGGCATCCTCGAAGGCGAGATCGCGCGGAGCGCCGGCAACATGGCCGCCGCACTTGCGGCGTTCGAACGGGCCGTGGCGCTCGACGATGGGCTCGAGATCGATGAACCGGAGCCGCTGCCGTTTCCGGCGCGGCACTGGCTCGGTGCGGCGCTGCTCGACGCCGGGCGCGCCGCCGACGCGGAACGCGTCTATCGCGACGACCTCCAGCAGCATCCACGGAACGGCTGGTCGCTGCGCGGGCTGCAGCTCGCGCTTTCGGCGCAGGGCAAGCCCTCCGCGGAGATCGAGACGGCGTTCCGGGAGAGCTGGCGCCGGTCCGACACCTGGATTCGCGCGTCACGCTTCTGATTAGGGCCTAGCCACTAGGAACATCGGACTTCGAACCGCAGGACCGCGCTTCGGCGCTGGGGAGAGATCGTAAACGTCCGCTCCGGTCCCTTGTCGACCCGGCAATTCGCCGGCACCTGCAGCCGGGCAGCGTGTTCGCCGCTCGGCACGTGGTCGTTGGTGAATACACCGGCGTCGGCTCTGACGTCGCCCGACAGCCCCGCGGGCTCGATGGTCAGACGGAACGTGGCAGGACTCGCGGCAAGACCGGTCGTGGTCACGCCGACCGTCACTTTGCCGATATCCGCAGTCTGCTGGATCCGGCCGGTCGCACAAGCACCGGCGAGCAACACCGGCGCGAGGATCCCGATGGTCTTCGCCCGCGTTCGAAGCGGCCCTGCCGCCGTGGCGACGGATCGGAGGCTCCACATGCCAGCTATTCCCAGTACCGCACGACGATCACTCCTTCGTTCTGGTCCTCTGAGACCGACAGGTTGATCAACCGTTCGCGCCCTTTGTCCGATGCGAACGCGGCCGCCTCGCCGCACAGATCCGCCCACGACTTCATCGAGCTCTTGAACAACTGGAACTTGACCTGCATCGCGCCTCCACCAGGATCATAGCGGCTGGCCCCGCAGACACGATCCTGCCACCGAGGATGCCCGCTCAACTATCAAAGGCCGTCGCATCACCGTTCTGAGATACGGACGAGCGATTGTGCAGACCGGTAAATACCTGCCCGCTGCGCTGAATCCGTCGATCCAAACCAGACCGTTGCCTGCCCGGCCTGCGCTGAGCCCATTCTCGCTTCCGCTCGTAAGTGCAAGCATTGCGGTGAGTTTGTAAGCGCAGGTGGCGTGTGCGCCAATGCCGTCGAATCATCATCGTCATCAACCATGCGGACGCTCGGCATTGTCGGCTGCGTTGTGGGTGGTTTGTTGGCTGTCGTGGCGCTTGGGATGGACACTTCGGTGAGCACGAGCTCAGGGGCCCGAGTTCACAACATCGGATTGCTGAATCAACAGTCGAACGTTCTGTTGGTGGGTGTCATTGTCCACCAGAGAGAAGAAGACCGCCACCGCCAGGGCGGTCGCCGCCGCACCCCATGAAAAGCGCGTATCCCCTGCCGCTGTCGGCTGCAGTGTAACGCGGCAGCGGCCCACGCCTTACCCTGGCCAGCCAGCACGCGACGCATGTGCGCAGCAGCGTTGACTTTCAACGGACAGGACGGCACCTCCGCCCACGCTTGGCGCCAGCCGACAACAACGCTGGGACTCTGCGGCGGATTGTGCCGCAAGGCGTTGGGCAGGAAGACTAATCAAGAGGACCGTCAATGGACGTCGCTGCTGACCTGGCTGTCTCCACACCCGGCATGCCCGCAGGCACATCGAGGGACGACATCCTGATCGGACTTCAGCGGCAGCGCCGAGGAAGTTCGCACCTGGTTGACGAGGCCAGCGCCGAGCATTGCGCAGGTGTCGCCGCAGAAGATCTCGTCGTCGGGAGCCAGGCACTTGCACGGAGGGTAGGCGCAGAGGTCAGGCATGATCGTCAGGGAAGGATAGTCTCAGGGTTGACCGCTGTGAAGCCCTGACTGGTTGCCACAGTACCTACACGGCGTCGAGCTCGAGTTCGAGCTTGGACCTATTCCAAGCAAAGCACCATGACACGTCGTCGCTGTCCCCGTTCGAATGCCTTGACTGCCGTTTTGAGTCGACGGATCATCGCAGCTCAACTACAAGGGGGCCCCGATGCGGAGTCGCACTCCGTTCTTCCTGAGGTTTTCGAGTTGAGCTCCCCGCGGTTGGGGCAACTGGCAGGTGGCGGAAGCAGGAAGGATGGGGGACCGGAGGGCGACCCGGGCCTGGGGAGTCGATCATCGACGGTTGCCAAGAACCGTCCGCGCGACGATGACCACGACCATCACGGCCATCACGAGCAGCACCAGCCTCGTCAACGTCATGCCGGCACTATAGCGTGCGCATGCACCATCGGCGCACGGATAGGCTGGTTCGACGAGAGCCCGAGACCAGCGCACCGAACGCATGTCGGTCCAGAATCGCACCCCGGTTTTATTAGCGTTCTCGTTGACCCTGCCATCCGTGGGCGCGACCGGGCGGTGAGGGAGTGGGGCAGGGCGCCTCCCCCGATTGCCGTCACAGGTCAGGGCCGTGTTGAGATTGATAGGGCCGTTGCAGGCTCTATTGAGGCCGTCCTGTCGCGGTGCGGGCACGCGTTCCCACAAGTCGAGATCTTGCTCCGAAACGTGAGCGCAATTGTCGCGTACACCACCTGGCCCGCGATCTCCGACGCGATCACCCAGGGGATGTACGAGCTCTCGCATGGTGATGCGTCGGTTGTTGCCTCTGTGTCGCGCGTGGCCACTTCGGCGCTGGCTGCAATGAAGTGGCACGGTAAGTAGCGTGAGCGCTGGTAAAGTTGCGCTCGGTTTGTCCGCCGACAATGATCGACTGCCTACTCCAGAAAACGACGTCTGGAAAGTGCTTCTGAAGTAGAGTCGCGTCGGCGCGCTCACGCTGCAGATTATCGAGCCTACGAGTGGCTGTCGCGCCGACCGCGCTCGATGATGGCCGCGTCGACGCCCATCGACAGCCGCGCCGGTGCCATCGACAACGGGGGTCCGGCTTGTCGGTGTGAAGGGCTAATCGCCGGCCACGGCATGCCTGTGAGGGTCACACCCACGATATTCGGTCCGGCGACGTGAAGCCCAGACGGGGGAGCGGACCATGAACTGAAGTGAGCGGAGCAGGGAGACGAGGACGGCCATCGCCCGACGAGCTTCCTGCCAAAATGGCCATCGCGCTGGGTGCGCGCCAGCCTAAGGAGTTCAATCGACGCAGTGACATCGCCGTCCCAGTCCCCGGAAGCACGACAGGGAATCTAGGCATCCGTCTCGCGTGCGCTCCGAATTCCAGACCCTGCTGCGGGCGCTGGAAGCCCGAGGCTACGGGGTTGCTTTTCGGTGAGCCGGCAACGACCCGCGGTGTGTTGAAGTCACGGCCAGCGAACTCGACCACGTTCGACTACATGACCGGTCTTGCTGAGCACACAGTCCTGTCGAAGCCCATCTTGATCCGTGGCGTTGTCCCGGCCGACCCGGCGAACAGGCGTTCGCGTTTTGGCTGACGCTTGACTAACCCCTGGCACGCTTCTCTCCGCAGTAAGGGGGGCGACCGGGCCACGTGGGACGTATGCGAAGCCGCCACATCGCTCTCGCAAAAAGCACCGGCCAAGCGCAGTAGCCGTCTGAAATCGGCGGTGAAACCGAGGTTCCCCAAACCTCACGGCGATATCCGCGCCTCCGCGTTGTCCCCGGCACCGCTGGTTGTCATCCATCGGCCAATGAATCGACCGCTCCCTCTTCCTCTGGAATCGAAGTCCTCCGCAAAGTCCGGCCAGTCAACGAGATTCGCGGACATGGGAGCACGGCGCCTGTCGGGCGCACGCCTTGCCTTCACCCGGCGCGAACGCCGCTGAGAGCGGGCCGAGTCGACCGACCGTTGTTGAGCATCGGTCGGGAACCTCACACCCGTCGCGGGTAATGGGTGCACATCCGAAATCGCAGGAATCGCGATCTGGGAGCACGGCCTACCCGCTGGCCGTGGCGGCTGGTCGGCCGGGAATCAGCAACGAGCAGATATGTCGAGCATTGCGCGAAATCGTGGATTGGCATCCCCCTTGGTTACGGGTCCTGCAACCCTGACAGGAGGTCGGATGCTCGATCGGGACCCTCCCACGATGCCGGTATCGTTGACGCCGCTGCACGGCCGCCGGACCAGTGAACGCCGGCGTGGGACGACCACGCTGATGGCGGCGGTGAGTGCCGGTCTCGGCCTGCCGGGCGAGCCGCGGGCTGCGCGCGAGCGGCTCGAGGCGGAGCTGCGCGCGGCGCTGACTGCGCGGTCGGTGATCCTGCGCGACGAGCCGGCGGCGCTGCTCGCGCCGAACACGATGTGTTTCGACGTGCCGTTCGGGTACGGGGACACGCGGGCACGGCTGGAGGTCCTGTTCGACGGGCCCCGAGCGCTCGACGAATGGAGTTCTCAGGTGATCGACGCGGCGGCGCAGCTCGCGGCGCTCGTCCTCGAGCTCGAACGGACGACTGGGAGGTTGATCTCCGGGATCGGCCGGCGGCAGACCGATGGTGCGGCGCCGCTGATCGGGTCGAGCGAGGCGATTCGGCGGGTCCGCGAGCGGATCGAGCGGGTCGCGGCCACGGACTTCACCGTGTTGATCGAAGGGGAGTCCGGTTCAGGCAAGGAGCTGGTGGCCCGGCAGGTGCACGAGTTGAGCCGCCGCCATCGCGGTCCCTTCGTCGCGGTGAATTGCGCCGCGATTGTCGAGACCCTGCTCGAGGCCGAGTTGTTCGGGATCGAGGATCGGACGGCGACCGGCGTGCGTGGCCGCCGTGGCAAGTTCGAGCACGCCCACGAAGGCACGCTCTTTCTCGACGAGATCTCCGACCTCTCTTCGGCGGCGCAGGCCAAGCTCCTGCGAGCGATCCAGGACCTGTCGATCGAGCGGGTGGGCGGCTTTGGTGCCCGCCGCGTCAACACCCGGATCGTCGTGGCCACCAACCGGCCGCTGGCGGGACTGGTGGCGGACGGCCGGTTCCGGATGGATCTTTACTATCGGCTGCACGGGGTCGAGGTGCAGGTCCCGCCGTTGCGCGAGCGCCGCGGGGACATCGTGGAGCTGGCCCACTACTTTCTCGACCGGCACCGTGGTGTCCGCACGCTGCAGTTGTCGGAGGCGGCCGTCGACGCGCTGCTGGCCTACAACTGGCCGGGCAACGTCCGCGAGCTCGAGCGCGTGATCGAACGGGCGGTGGCGCTGGCGGGGTCGGACCGCCTCGAAGTCGATGATCTCCCGCCGGCCTTGCTCACCGGCTACGACGACATCCTGCTGCCGTCGATCCGCTGCCGGGACACCATGCGGGAGTGGGCCGGCCGCTATGCGCGGCTGGTCCTCGAGCGCTGTCACAACAACAAGCGCCGGGCCTGCCGCGAGTTGGGCATCTCCTACCACACGCTGCAAGCCCATCTCCGTTTCTCGTCGCAGCGGCGTGGCGTGTCCGCGGGGTCGATTTGAGCACGAGTGGCCTGCATCCGCTGAATCAGCAGCGGCTACTGATTCAGCGGATGCCACTATGCCGGGTGCCTCCGGCAGTTTTCCCGGGTCGAGGCAGGGGCGGCCATTCCGGCCGTATGGGTCGCATTGCCCGGTTCGTCCGGTCGCCTCCGGCGATTGGATGGGAGGTCAGTATGCGAACCAACGTGACATGGTCGAGGGATGGAGTGGGGGAGAGCGGGCGGCTGGAGATGGCCACCCGGGCCATGACGAAGGCGTGCCTTATCGCCCTCGTCTCTGCCCTCGGCGTCGTCCGGGTGGAGGCACAGGTGTCGGTGGAGTTTGCCGAGGGCACGCTCGCGCCGGCGGCGCAGGAGATGGCCAACGCCGGAGTCGATGGCAGCGCCGAGAAGATCGCGACGCTCATCGAGATCGCACAACGCTACGGGCTGGGGTACGGGATCTCGCCCGACGAGGTCCGGGATTTGCTGGGGTCCGGGTATCTGGCCGTGCGCCAGATCGATTGCCGGTCGCTCGACGCGAAGTTTGCCGCGGCGCAGCGGCTCAATCGGGCGCTCACGTCGCTCGCGTGGCTGTATGCCGCCGGCGCCGGGCTCAGCATCGGCGCGCCGCCTGTGGCGGCGGCGCTCGGGTTCGGCGCGCTGGTGACCGGGATCTCGGCGACCGTGGCCGGGTGGATTGCGGCAGACATCCGCGCGCATCGTTCGCAGGTGAAATGTACGAAGGGAGGAGAGATCGAATGGTTCCGTCGAACAGCCCCGGAAATCATGGCGGCGCTGGAACCGGCCCGCTGGCGGTTTTCGTCGCCACACTCCTGTGGAGCGTGAGCGTGTGCCTGTTGGCCTGGATGATTCCGGCGCCGACGGCGGCGCGGCTGCGGGGGCTGCCCATTCCCCCCACGGTCGCCCTCTGGTCGGTCGCGGCCATCACCCTCCTGCTTGCCTGGCGGGTTCGTCGACGAACCAACCAGGGGTATCTGGTGTTGACGGGTTCGCTGCTGATCGTCGCCTGGTTCCTCATGACGCTCCGCTGAGCGACGTCATGCGGACTGAGTGACGGCCGGTCGGGCCACCGGTCCACGTCGAATACACCCGGGCCCCGCGCACGAAATCCCCCGGATTCCGTGCGCGGCCCCGCCTGGTTCCCATTACTCGGTGGTCACCGCCTCGCCGTTGCCGCGCGGGTCACCCGCACGACCTCGAGCCAGGCGATCTCGCCTGCACCGTGGGATCGCGGGCGGTTCGTCTGTGCGCGATGAAGGAGCTGGCGCGCTCACCGAGCTGCGGGCCGGCCATGCGGCCGGCCCACGTTCGGCGCTGCCGGATCTACTTGAACTTGAAGTTCGCGGCGGCGCTGGTCGTGCCGTACGCCAACTTCACCGCGAGAACACGGCAGGTGCCCTTGTAGCTCGCGAGCGTCTTCCAGTTGAACTGCCAGTTGCCGTCACCCTTGTATTCGAGGCCGGAATTCCCGGGCGCGAGCTCTTCGACCGCGGTGTCAATCGATCCGGCGCCCGACGTGCAGTTCACCGGATACGAGACGAGCCCCGCAAAGCTGTCGCTGTCGCTGACCGGCACGCCATCGAGCGTCAACCGCCACTTCACCGGGACGGCCTTGCCGGCGTTGACATTGTTCCAGACGACCAGCGACGGTGTCGACATGTCGATCGGCTGGAAGAACCCGTCGAAGCCGACGACCGGCGGACTTGCGGGATCGCAGACGTCGCCGACGCCATTCTGGTTCGCGTCGGCCTGGTTGGCATTCGCTACGAAGGCGCAGTTGTCGATCAGGTTCGGCACGGTATCGCCGTCGTCGTCGGGGCTGACACTCAGGAGATCCGCCAGGTTGATCTCTTCCGGTGCTGACTGGTGCACGCCGTCCGCATAGTCCGTCGTGGTGCGGAACTCGTAGAGCAGGTTGCTCCAGTCGTCGTGTCCTTTGAGAACCGTCCCTTGTCCCGAGCAGAGGCCTTGGGGAAACTTGTTCAGGCCCGGCACGCTGACATCGGTGGTGATGGCGCCACCATCCCAGTCGATCGCGCCGCTGGCGTCTACGTTGCGGCGAACCGTTGGAAAGGTCTGGCCAAACGGTGGACCGTACGCCGTCCGGTCGCCCGGCGAGCCGCCGATGCCCTTCGTTTCGTCGAGGTGATTCTTGTCGAGCGTCAACAGCTCCCGGCGTGAGAAGTCCAGCGGGCGTCCGTTGACCCACACGTTGTCGTACATGAACGTGTAGTTCATGACGCTCAGATAGTTCGGTTTGCAGTTGTAGGTCACCGCGTTCTGGGTCGCGGTGGCGGGCTCGTCGGCCAACCCGCCATGCCAGAGCCCGAGGTTGTGACCAAGTTCGTGCATGAACGTCGCGGCCTGGTGGTCGTCATTGCCGTTGCTCTCCGACCCGAGCCAGCCGGCGAGACTGACCACGAAATCGTTGCCGGGCAACTCGGAGCAGCCGCTGAGCCCCGAGTTCCCGTAAATCGCGTGCACGAACAGCGAGTAGTGATACGCGAGCCGCCGGGCGCCGAGTATGTTCGTGGCGTTTGCCGATGCGCGGTCGGCGGCGTTGCCAAACCGCGCGGCCTTGATAGTGTCGAAATTCGGCACGCCGGCAAACGGACCAAAGCTGCACTTCGGCGGGAATGTCAGCTGCACATGATGCGCCGCCGCTTCCTCATCCCGGACGATGTGGAGCCGGACTCCCGTGGTGCCGTCATCGTTCGTGACCGGGGAGTTGGCGAAGCTCGCCCTGACTGCCGCGAGCGCGCCGGGGCTGGGCGCGTGCAGCTCCATCCAGTCCACCTCGACGAAGATGTCCTTGTGCCGGGAGTCGGCCTTCTCGGTCGGATCGATAGTGCCGTCGCCATTGGCGTCGACTTCGAGCCGCAGATCGATGGTGCCGTTGGCGTCGAAGTCGATCCCTCCGGCCGCCTCCCAGCAGTCGAGCAGGCCGTCGCGATCGAGATCCATGACGTTGCCTTGCGTGCCGCATACCGCGGCCCGCGGCGTGAAAAGGAGCGTCTGCGGGAACCCCACGCCGGTCACGAACTCGTCGATGAAGGCGCCGCTGCGCGCGTCGAACCGGACGACGTTCGATGCCGGACCATCCTGATTGACGACGTAGAGGCGGCCGTCCGGTCCGAACGTGATGCCCTTGAGAGCGCTCAGGCCAGCCCTGATCGAGTCCGAGGCCGAGACGAACGGGCCCATGAACGCACCGGTCTGCCCGTTGTAGCGCAGGACGGTAGAAGCGCCCGGGGAGAAGTAGCTGGTGACGTAGAGGTTGCCGTCAGGGCCGAACGCCATGCCGACCGGCGCCACCAGCCCGCCGCTGCCTGGTGCAATGAACTGACTGACGAAGGCGCCGGTCGTACCGTTGTACTTGAAGACGCTGTTGTTGCGCAGGCTCGTGACGTACAGGGCGCCGTCGGGTCCGAACACGAGGCTGATCGCCCCGTTGAGGCCGGCGCTGCCGGCCGTGACGAAGTCGTTCATGTATGTGCCGGTCTGGCCGTTGTAGCGCTGCACGACATCCAGTATCAGATCGGTCGTGTACAAGTTGCCGTCGGGCCCGAAGGTCACCCCGTCGCAGCTCGGGCCGCCGGCAGGGGGCGGCGAGACGAACACGCTGATCAAGGCGCCGGTCGGGCTGTAGCGGAGCACCTCGCAGCCGTGCGGATTGTTCCCGCTCGCCACGAACAGGTCCCCTGAGGGCCCGAAGGTCATGCCGAAGGTCGGGAACAGCTGGCCGGGATTCGTTCCGGTTGGGATCAGGACCCCGAGCGAGGCGCCCGTCGATTCGTTGATGCGGACGATGCCCGCCGAGCCGCTGTTCAACAGCAGCCCCTGGGCGTCCGCGTTGGAGAGGCCGACTGACACCGCGGCGAGCGACACTGCCGCGAAAACGACGAGCGCGCGCTTCATCTGGGCTCCTTTTCCGGACGGACCAATCCCACGAATCGGCGGCGGCGGAGACCAAGGGGCCGTGCCGCCGCGCCAAACGCGGCACCGAGGTGAAAATGGGCCGATTGTCTACGCTGGTGCGCGACCCCTGCGCAAAAGAGGGGCCGCGCTGGGACGAATACGTTCGTGGGGCACCAAATGGCACAAGCCGCCGGGTGGCCGGCTGATTCCAGCTCCAGCCCCTGCGATCATCGCTCGCCGGCGGGCGGCCAGGGGCGCCCGGTCCGCTGCGTGATCGCTGACGCCGCATAAGCGAGGGCTTCGGGCGGCGCGTCGTCGTGCATCAAAGTCCACAGCGCCGTCAGCGCGTCGATCTCGTCGGCTCCAACGCCCCGCCACTCGGCATGATCCAGCGTGTGATCGATGAGGCTCACGTGGGTCTCGAGGCCAGGCTCCAGCGGCATCGCCCAGTGCATCGTGAATCGAGCTGGCATCAGTTTCACGGATTATCCCTTGCCCAGCACCCGATCGAGCTTGGGCGCAGTCCGGGTCGCGTAAACCGGGCCGGATTCCATGGCGTCCACCGGCACTTCATTCGAAAGGGGTTATGGCTATTGAGCTGAGAGCGGGGGACCTGCAGTTTTGCTTGGACAGGAGGCGGTCGTCGCTTTGACAGGAGGCGGTCGTCACAGGAGGCGGTCGTCGCTTTGACAAGGAGGCGGTCGTCGCCTTGACCCGCGGCGAGCCGCATAGTACCGTTTCGTGTTCGGGCCCCGTCGAGAGAGATGATGGGCCGCTCACGATAAACCTCGATGGCTCAAGTTGCTCCGGGCGCGTTGAAGAAGACGCCCCTCAACGCCCGGCACCGGTCGCTCGGCGCGCGGATGGTCGAGTTCGGCGGCTGGGATATGCCGGTCGAGTACTCCGGCGTCGCTGACGAGCACATGGCGGTCCGCACCCGGGCCGGCCTGTTCGACGTCAGCCACATGGGCGAGATCGAGCTCGCCGGCCGTGACGCGCTCGCCGCGGTCCAGCGGCTGACCTCGAACGACGCCTCACGCCTCGCCCATCACCAGGCCCAGTACTCCGCGCTCACCACCCCCTCCGGCACCTTCGTAGACGATGTGCTGACGTATCGGTTGGGGGAGGAGCATTTCATGCTGGTGGTGAATGCGTCGAACATCATCAAGGACTTCACCTGGATCACCAGCCAGATCGCCGGCCTGGGCGACGTGGTTGCGGTGAACACCAGCTCGCGCTACGCGCTGCTGGCGATTCAGGGGCCGGCGGCGCGCGACGTGCTGCAGACGCTGACCGGCGTCAACCTCGGCGATCTGAAGTACTACTGGTTCACCACCGGCGAGATTGCCGCAGTCGCGGGCACGATCTCGCGGACCGGCTACACCGGGGAAGACGGCTTCGAGGTCTTCGTACCGCCCGCGGCGGCGGAGCGGGTCTGGGACGCCATCCTCGCCGCCGGGAAGTCGGCCGGGCTGGTGCCCGCCGGCCTCGCCGCGCGCGACACGCTGCGGCTCGAAGCGGCGATGCGCCTCTACGGCAACGACATGGACGACACCACCACGGTGCTCGAGGCCGACCTCGGGTGGATCGTCGGCTGGAAGAAGGCCGACTTCACCGGCGCCGAGGTGCTGCGCCGGCAGAAGGCCGACGGCGTGGAGCGTAAGCTGGTGGGATTCGAAGTCCTGGAACGCGGCATCGCGCGCCAGGGGCATCCGGTCTTCGTCGACGGCCGCCAGGCGGGGGTCGTGACCAGCGGCACGCAGACCCCGTTCCTCAAGAAGGCGATCGGGATGGCCTACGTGCCGGCCGATCGGACGGCGGCGGGAACCGAGTTCGAGATCGACGTTCGCGGCCGGCGCCTGCGCGCGCAGGTCGTGCCGACGCCGTTCTACAAGCGTGCGCGCTAGCGCCCGTCGTCCAGGGAATGGTGCACGTAACACGCGCACGGTGCACATTGCACGAGCAGGTGAGAGGGAGCTGTCTCGATGTATCCGTCCGAGCTGAAGTACACGCAAGATCATGAGTGGATCCGCCTCGACGGCAGCGAGGCGCACGTCGGGATCACCGAGTACGCGCAGAAGCAGCTCGGCGACGTCGTCTATCTGGAGTTGCCGGAAGTGGGGCGGGTGCTCGAGCGAGGTGACGTGTTTGGCACCATCGAGTCCGTGAAGGCGGTTTCGGAGCTGTTCAGCCCGATCGCCGGCGAAGTGACGGCGGTGAACAAGGCACTCGTCGAGCGTCCCGAGACCGTCAACACCGATCCCCACGGCTCGTGGATGATCACGATCAAACTGGCCGAGGGCGCCGATCAGGCGGAGTTGCTCGACGCCGGACAATACACCGAACTGACCCGATGAACCGACAGCACGTCCACGATCTGCAGTCCGACACCGAGATCGCGCGCGAACGACCCGGCAGCTTCCAATCGAGACACATCGGGCCCGATGCGGCGGCCCGCGACCAGATGCTGGCCGCGATCGGCGTCTCCTCCCTCGATGCGCTGATCGATCAGACCATCCCCCCCGACATCCGGCTGACCGCGCCGCTCGACCTGCCGCCCGGCGACAGCGAGCAGGCGTATCTGCGCCGGCTGCGCGGCATCGCGGCGCGGAATCGCACCTACCGGTCCTTCATCGGCCACGGCTACTACGACTGCGTGACGCCGGCGGTGATCCTGCGCAACGTGCTCGAGAACCCCGGCTGGTATACGCCCTACACCCCGTATCAGGCCGAAATCGCGCAGGGCCGGCTCGAGTCGCTGCTCAACTTCCAGACCGTCGTCAAGGACATGACCGGGATGGACATCGCGACCGCGTCTCTCCTGGACGAGGGGACCGCCGCGGCGGAAGCGATGACCATGTTCCACCGGCTGCAGACGAAGAAGGCGCCGGCGGGGCAGGAAAGCGTGTTCGTGGTCTCCGACCGGTGCTTCGCCCCGACCATCGACGTGCTGCGTGGCCGGGCCGAACCGCTGCGGATCCGGCTGGTGATCGGCGACATTCGAGCGGTGCCGCAGGAAGTGATCGACAAAGCCTTCGGCGTGCTCGTGCAGTATCCGGACGCCCACGGTGAGGTCTCGGATCTCCGGCCGTTGATCGAGCGCGCGCACGCCGCCGGGGCCCTGGTGGCGGTGGCCAGCGACCTGCTCGCGCTCGCGCTGCTGACGCCGCCTGGCGAGATGGGCGCCGACGCCGTCGTCGGCACCTCACAACGGTTCGGAGTGCCACTCGGCTATGGCGGTCCGCACGCGGCGTTCCTGGCGACACGCGACGGGTTCGTGCGGCAGGCACCAGGCCGCATCATCGGGCTGTCGGTGGATGCCCGCGGCCGCCGCGCATACCGGATGGCGCTTCAGACCCGCGAGCAGCACATCCGCCGTGAAAAGGCGACCTCCAACATCTGCACCGCGCAGGCGCTGCTCGCCAACATCGCGGCGATGTACGCCGTGTTCCACGGCCCGGCCGGCATCCGGGCGATCGCCGAGCGTGTCCACAGCCTCACCCGGGTCCTGGACGACGCGTTGACGGCGATCGGGTTACGTCAGACCAATGCCGCCTACTTCGATACGCTGCGGATCGAAGGGGCCGACGCTTGGGGCGGTGAGAGCGGCTGCTGAAGCGGCCGGCATCAATTTCCTGTACACCGCCAGCGCGATCGGGATCTCGCTCGACGAGACCACCACGCTCGAGGACGTGACCGACATCGTCCGGGTCTTCACGACGGTGGGTGGCCGCGCGGCGGTCCCGGTCGTCAAGGATGGCGCGCCGTTCGCGCTCAACGCGCCGGCGCCGCTGGCCCGCGCCAGCGCGTACCTCACGCACCCGGTGTTCAACTCGCATCACTCCGAGACCAAGATGATGCGATACATCCGGCGGCTGGAGCGCAAGGACGTCGGCCTCGACACCTCGATGATTCCGCTCGGCTCGTGCACGATGAAGCTGAACGCCGCGGCGGAGATGCTGCCGATCACGTGGCCGGAATTCTCCCGGCTGCACCCGTTCGTGCCGCGCGACCAGGCCGAGGGGTATTCGCAGATTTTCGCCGAGCTCGAACAGGCGCTCTGCCGCATCACCGGATTTGCCGCGGTGTCGTTGCAGCCGAATTCCGGCGCGCAGGGAGAATTCGCCGGGCTCATGACCATCCGCGCCTATCAGCGCGCGATCGGCGAGGGCGGCCGCAACGTCGTCCTGATCCCATCGTCGGCGCACGGGACCAACCCCGCGAGCGCGACCATGGCCGGGCTGCGAGTCGTCGTGACCGCGTGCGACAGTCGCGGGAACGTGGATCTCGCCGACCTGCGCGCCAAGGCGGAGCGATACCGCGACGAGCTGTCGGCGCTGATGGTCACCTATCCCTCGACCCACGGCGTGTTCGAAGAAGACATCCGCGAGATTTGCGCGGTGGTGCACGAGCACGGCGGTCAGGTCTACATGGACGGCGCGAACATGAATGCGCAGGTCGGGCTGACCAGCCCGGCGTCGATTGGCGCCGACGTCTGCCATCTGAACCTGCACAAGACGTTCGCGATCCCGCATGGCGGCGGCGGCCCCGGAATGGGGCCGATCGCGGTGGCGTCGCATCTCGCGCCGTATCTGCCGGGCCACGCGCTGGTCGGCCTCGGCGCCAGCACCGCGACGCCGGCGGTCGCGGCGGCGCCATGGGGCAGTGCCAGCATCCTGCTCATTTCCTATGGCTATATCCGCATGCTCGGCGGACCGGGCATGACCGACGCGACTCGCTACGCGATCCTCAACGCCAACTACATCAAGGCGCGTCTGCAGGGGCACTACGACGAGCTGTACGCGAACCACAACGGCCGGGTCGCCCACGAGATGATCTTCGACCTGCGGCCGTTCAAGCACGGGGCGGGGCCGTCGATCGACGAGCAGGACGTCGCAAAGCGGCTGATGGATTACGGGTTCCACGCACCCACCGTCTCATTCCCGGTGGCGGGGACGATGATGATCGAGCCGACGGAGAGCGAGTCGAAAGACGAGCTCGATCGGTTCTGCGACGCGCTGATCGCGATCCGCGGCGAGATCCAGGCCGTTCTCGACGGCAAGGCCGACGCGCGCGATAACGTGCTCAAGAACGCGCCACACACCGCCGAGGAGCTCACGGCGGACGGCTGGGCGCATCCCTACACGCGTGAGCAGGCCGCGTATCCGTTGCCGTATCTACGCGAAGCGAAGTTCTGGCCGAGCGTGGCGAGGATCGACAATCCGTACGGCGATCGGAACCTGATCTGCGCGTGCCCGCCGATCGAGGCGTTCGTCGACGCGGCGTCGTAGTCTTCCGCGTGAAGGCGGAGCCTGGTCCGCCTTCAGGTGGAAGGCGGCATCACGCGCCGCGAAGAGCCTCAGGCGCGACGCCACGCGCTGCCCGCGTGGTTTCCCGGGCGTAGCGCCGATAGCGCGCCAGCAGATCGAGCGTGATTGGCCCGGGCGTGCCGGAGCCGATCACCCGTTCGTCGATTCGCACCACCGGGCTCAGCTCGCGCGTGGTGCTGGTGATGAACGCCTCGTCTGCCGTCTCGAGGTCGGCGGGGTAGAGCGCATCCTCACGCACGTCGATGCCAGCCTCGCGCGCGACGTCGAACAGGAAGCTTCGGGTGATTCCCTCCAGCAGTCCCGCCTCGGACGGCGGCGTCAGCAGCACCCGCTCGCGCACCATGAAGAAGTTCGACTGCGAGCACTCGGACAGCTCGCCGCGGTAGTTGCACATCAGCGCTTCCTCCGCGCCGCGCTCATTCGCCTGCTGCATCGCGATCGCGTTGTTGAGCAGGTTGTTCGACTTGATGATCGGGTTCACCGAGCCGGGATGATTGCGCAGGATCGGGACCAGCGAAATCACGATGCCTTCCTGATCGACTCGCGGCGACACCTCTTCCAGGGGCTTGACGATGATCACGAGTGAAGGCGCCGGGGTCGCGCCGATGTCGTAGGTCAGCTCGCCGACGCCGCGGGTGAGCAGCACCCGGACGTAGGCCTCGTCCAGCTCGCCGGCGGCGACGATGGTGTCGTGCATCCATCCCGCCAGCGCGTCGTCGTCGAACGGGACCAGGAGGCGGAGGCGATCCGCCGATGCGCGGAGCCGGCGGACGTGGCGATCGTAGAGGAACGGCACCCGGTGGTAGGTTCGCAGCGTTTCGTACACGCCTTCGCCGTACAGGAACCCGTGGTCGTAGACCGGGACGACGGCCTGCTCGGCCGGGGTGATCGTGCCGTTGACGTAAACCGCACCGCGGAGAGGCATGCCCGCGATCGTACTCCAATTGACCACGGTCGTGGACACGCGCTACGCTCCGGAAACCGATGCGCGTACTCAACACCGAGCAGATGCGAGAGGCCGATCGCCGGACCATTGAAGACATCGGCCTGCCGTCGATCGTGTTGATGGAGAACGCCGGCCGGCAGACGGTGGCGGCGATGGAAGCGGCGTTCGAGGCGCTCGGATCGAGCCGGGTCGCGGTGCTGTGCGGGCGCGGCAACAATGGCGGCGACGGCTTCGTGGTGGCGCGGACGCTGGCGCAGCGCGGTGTCGAAGCGCTGGTGTTCCTGCTCGGCAGCGTCGCCGAGGTGCAGGGCGACGCCCGCATCAATCTCGAGGTCCTGGGCCGCATCGGCATGACGGTGGTCGAGATCACCAGCGCGCAGGAATGGGAGCTGCACTTCAGCGAGATCTCGGAGTGCGACGTGATTGTCGACGCGCTGGTGGGGACCGGATTCCGCGGCCGCCTGACCGGGCTGTTCGAGACGGTGGTGGCCGACGTGAACGAGCTCGGCGTGCCGGTCGTCTCGATCGATCTGCCGACCGGCGTGTCCGCCGACTCCGCGGAGCTGCCGGGCGAAGCGGTCGAAGCGTCGATGACCGTCACGCTCGCCGCCCCGAAGATTCCGCTGATCTTTCCTCCGGCCGATTCGCGCGCCGGCGATCTGGTGATTGCCGACATCGGGATCCCGGCGCCGGTGCTCGACGATCTCGATGGTCCGCATCTCGAGCTGCTGACGCGTGAGCGGATGCAGGGCATCCTCCCGGGGCGGCCGGCGGAGTCGCACAAGGGGGACTTCGGCCGCGTGCTGATCGTCGCGGGCTCGATCGGAAAGACCGGTGCGGCCCATCTGACCGCGCTCGGGGCGCTGCGGTCGGGCGCGGGGCTGGTGACGGTCGCGACGCCGCGATCGGCGCTGCCGATCCTCGCGTCGATGGGCGCGGAATACATGACCGTGCCGCTCGACGAGACGCCGGCCGGCACGATCGATTTCGCGCGCGCTCGATCGCGTCCTCGAGCTCCAGGCCGATGTGATTGCCGTGGGACCCGGCCTCGGACAGGATCCCGGCACTGCCGCCTTCGTGCACGGCCTCCTCGAACGCACCGGCGTTCCCCTGGTCATGGACGCCGACGCGCTCAACGCGTTCAGTGGCGACCCGGACCGGCTGATGGGCCGCGACGGCGTCGACGTCGTGATCACGCCGCATCCGGGAGAGATGGCACGGCTGCTGAACGGCACCGTCGAGGCGGTTCAGCACGATCGCCTGGCGCATGCGCGCGAGTTCGCCGCGGCGCATCGCGTGCACGTCGTGCTCAAGGGGCACCGGACGGTGATCGCCGGACCCGACGGCCGCTCGTTCGTGAACCTCACCGGAAATCCCGGCATGGCCACCGGCGGCACCGGCGATCTCCTGACCGGGATGATCGCCGCGTGGTTCGCGCAATTGCTCGACGCCGAAGCCGCGTGCAAGCTCTCCGTCTATCTGCACGGCGCCGCCGGAGATCTCGCCGAATCGGCCCACGGCCAGACCGCGCTGATGGCCAGCGATATCGCCGCGCGACTCGGCGACGCGATGCAGGAGTTGAGCGGGCGGCGCTCGGCGGCCGCGGCGCAAGCGACGACGACGCGCGTGACCGAGATCGTCGAAACCGGTGGAGAAGAAGAGACGTCCGCGATCGGCGAACGTCTCGCCGCTCACGTCAACGGCGGGGATCTGCTCCTCGTTCACGGCGTGCTCGGCGCCGGCAAGACCGCCTTCGTCAGAGGCCTCGCGCGTGGGCTCGGCGTGCGCGAGGACGACGTCAGCAGTCCCACGTTTACGTTGATTCAGGAATACCGCGGCCGGCTCGTGCTCCACCACGTCGACCTGTATCGGCTGACGCCGCGAGAGGTCGAGGACCTCGGCCTCGACGAGCTGCTCTCGTCGGGCGGAGTGGTGGCGATTGAATGGCCGGAACGATGGGCCGATCCGCCGCCGGCGGCCCGCGAGGTGTGGATCGAGGATCTCGGCGGCGACAGGCGCCGGGTCACGATCACGGCGGCATAGCAACGGCCTCAACGGCTTCGGTGCCGCGACCACCGCCGGACGATCGCCGGGATCAAGCGGGTCGGCAGGAATGCTCCTGACTGCTTGACCCCGGCGTGTTCCAGGCCGGCTACTTCAGCTTCACGACCTTGCCGTCGATGACCAGCCGCAGCCCGAATTTGTCGCCGCGGCGCGACGACACGGAGAAGCCGTCGACCACCGCCACCCACTTGCCGGCCGCAGGATTGTCAATGCCGGCTCGCTCCGGCGCGTTGAGCGTCGCGCCGTCGAAGTTCGGCGCGCCTGCCGGCGGAATGAGGAACAGATCGAGATCGTTGGTCGGATACGATCCCCAGTCCTCGTTCCATTCGAGCTGCGCCTCGAGCCGCTTGGTGCCGGCCGGCACGGCGAACTCGTATGCGTAAGTCTCGGCTTCCTGGATCTTGTGCTGCGCCGACTGTCCTGGTGTATGCGTCTTGTCCGAGGTGATCGACACGGTGGCGCTGATCGGGCTGGCGTTGGTCCAGTCGCCGTTGAGCGTGATCCGCATCAGCCCGGTGTCCGGCAGGAAAGGAAAGTCCTTGTTCGGGAACGTGAAGGTGCCACCGGTCGTGAAGGCGAAGACCGCATAGTCTCCTTCACCGATCGCGCTGGTCTTCGCGCTGTGCACGGTCAACAGGATGTCGTCGCCGAACAGAGTATTCTGCGTGGCGCCGGGGACGACGTTGGAGACGGTGATGGTGACCGACGAGGTGTCCTTGCCCACCGCGTAGTAGGTGTCGAAGCGCTGGCCCGGTTTGAGGTTGGTGGCGCGGCGCGTCACGTTGCCGTGGCCGGCGATGATGCCGGTGAACAGGATGTTCAACTCGACGCTCGGGCTGCCGAGGCCATGGAGTCCGCCAATGTCCGGCACCAGGCCGGTGCGCAGCAGCGACCGTGCGGTGCCCGCATCGACGTGTCCCCAGCCGCGATCGTTCGCCCCGGATCCATCCGCGATCATCGATCGGTTGGCCGAGAGCATGATGGCGTTGCGAATCTGGCGGGCAGTGGCTTGAGGCACGGCCTGACGGAGCACGGCCGCGACTCCCGCGACGCTCGGCGACGCGAAGCTGGTGCCGCTCGCGAAATCGAGCCCGCCCGGAGCGGTGCCGAATCCCTGGCCGAAGCTGGCGAACCCGTTTGCCACCACGTCCGGATCGATCCGGCCGTCCGCGGTCGGACCGCGGGAACTGAAGTACGCGGTCTGCACCCCGCCGAACGGACGGAACAGCAGGCCATACCCGGGAATGGTCGGCCGCTGCAGGTCGCGGAGCACCCGCTCATGGACGGCGGACGAGCTTGCGCCGACGGTCAGCGCATCAAAGGCAGTGCCGGGGCTGCCGCCGGTCGACCCGCTCGGACCGGCGTTACCGGCGCTCGTGACCAGCACGATGTCGTGTTCGAGGAACGCTTCGGCCAGCTCGCTCTCGAGATCGCGGCCGGCGTAAAGGGTCGGACCACCGAGGCTCATGTTGCAGACCGTGATGTTGAGCGCGGTGTAGCTGCCGTCGGGATTCTTCGTCTCCGGCATGCCGCTGTCGAAATTGTCCCGCAGCTCGATGACCCGGTCCATCGCGGCCATGATCCTGGATTCCGGGGCGCCGCCGACCGCGGGAAACACCCGCAGCGCGTAGATGCTCGAGAGCGGCGCCGAGCCCAGCAAGGGCAGCGCGCTGACCGTCGCCGAGACCGGCGTGGCGCAGGATGGGCAGTGCAGGGCGAGCGAGTTGCGCAGCAGGCCGGCGATGCCGAACGTGACGTTCCCCGAGATCATTCCGGCGACGAAGGTGCCGTGGCCATTGTTGGCGACATCCATGAAGCCGGGCGCGTCGGGGACGAAGTCTTCGCCGCCGAGGATGGAGCCATCGAGCGTGAGATGGGGAAAATTCGGCCGCAGTCCCGAATCGATGACCGCCACTTTCATGCCCTGGCCGAGCGCGCCGTCGGCGTGCAGCGCGGTGAGGTTCATCGCGGTGTTGTTGACGGTGTAGGCATTCGGCGAGGCGGCCGCCGCGAGCGAGCGGATCTGCGCTTCTCCGAGCGGGCTGACGTGGGTGGCATCGGTCTGGACCCAGCCGGGCAGACCACGCTGTTCGGATCCCGCATTGGGTAGTTGAATCAGGTGATCCTTCCGGACCGCGCCGAGCTCCGCGATGCCGCGGACCGCGGTCAACGCTGACGTCGTCACGTCGGCGGCCACCGCGTCGATGTATTTGTAACGGTACGTCACGACGCCGCCGTTCGTCTCGACGGCCTGAATGACCGCGGTACACGGCCGCGCGCACTTGATGATGACCGGCTCCGCCGACGCTGCCGACGCGGCAACGAAGACAACGGCGCCGATACCGAGACCCGGCATGAATCTGCGCATGCTTCCTCCAGGGACCCCCGGCATCTCATGCCGGGACTTAGATCGTCAGGAGGCGGGAGCATATCGCAAGTCGGCGCCGTGCTCGGACCATAACGGCGAAGTATAGTCAGGCTGAGCTGTGCCCGGGATCGCGCGTTCGACCTCGACCTACCCGGCCCTCCAGCTGACGCCGCGATATCATGCCGCGGGTCCGTCGCCCCTGCCACCCGGAGGAGCTCAGTTCATGCGAAGGTCGTTGGTACTGACCGTCATCGGCGACGACAAGCCGGGCATCGTCGAGCAGCTGGCCGACCAGGTCCTCGCCGCCGGGGGAAACTGGGAAGAGAGCCGGATGGCGCGACTCGCCGGCAAGTTTGCAGGGATCCTCCGCGTCAGCGTTGACGCCGATCGTGCCGAGGCGCTGACCACGAAGCTGACCACGACCGACCCCGCCCTTCGCGTTGTGGTCGAGGGGGCCGGCGACGGCGCCGAGCGGCCGCTGCGGCCGCTGCGCCTCGAGTTGGTCGGCAACGATCACCCGGGCATCATTCGTGATATCTCGCGGGTGCTGGCGCAGAACGGCGTCAACATCGAGGAGCTGGAAACCGACATCACCAGCGCGCCGATGACCGGGGAGACCCTGTTCCGCGCGCGCGCCAGCGTGCGGATGCCGCCGTCGCTCACCCTCGAATGGCTGCGCAGCCGGCTCGAGGCGCTGGCCGGCGAGCTGATGGTCGATCTCACCCTCGACGACGGCGAGGCGTCGATCGACGCAACAGGCGCTTGAATCAGGTTCCCTCCACCGGCACCGCCTTCTTCTTAGCGTCATCCCATCGGAACGAACGGCCCTCGCGTACGGCTTTGACGGCGAGCAGGCACGGCAGTGACGCATAGAATCCGATTTCCAGATCGCTGACCGGCTTGTTCCGCGACTTCAGACAATCGAGGAAGTCCCGGCCATGGGCAATCGTGGCGCTGCTGCTGTCCGATCCGTCGCTCTCCCGCCAGGGGACCCGCCGTGGTTGGATCGCCGCCGGCGCCGCCGGCGCGGGATTCGGCGCGGCCGCCGCGCCCTGTCCTGCCTGCGCATTCGCCGCGCCCGCTCCGCCGCGACCACGGCCACCCTGGCCACCACCGGCGGGCCGCACCTCATAGCCGGCACGGTGGATCAGCAGGCTGCCACCCGGGCCGAAGAAGTAGTTCCCCTGACGCCCGAACTCCCAGTCTTGAACCACGACATTCGTGAACGTCATCACGAAGCTCGGATACTGCCAGCTGACCGAGAAGGCATCCGGAGATTGATCCCGCTCGGGATTCACGAAGTTCACGTACTGGGCCGTGCCGCTGGTCAGGAGGGGACCCACGCGCTGCGAATTGAGGTACCACAACGCCACGTCCGTGAGATGGACGCCCCAATCGGTGATGAGGCCACCGCCGTAGTCCCACCACCCACGCCAGCGCAGGCGCCCCTGCTTGAACGGCCGTCTGGGGGCGGGCCCCTGAAACAGATCCCAGTTCAGTCCTTGCGGCACTGGCGCCTCTGGCTCCGGCGGCGTTCCATAGCCGGATCCCCCGAACTGAATGACGGCATGGGTGATCTTTCCAAGCTGGCCGTCCTGGATGATTTTCGCGGCTTCCTGGAAGTGAGATCCCGAGCGCTGCTGCGTGCCGAACTGCACCACCCGGTTGGAGCCTTTGTAGGCGTTGAGGGCCTCGACGGCACGTTCGACCGTGTTCGACAGCGGCTTCTCGAGATAGACGTCCTTGCCCGCGGCGATGGCGTCGACCAGCATCTGGCTGTGCCAGTGGTCCGGCGTCGCGATATGGATGGCGTCCACATCCTTGCGATCGAGAATGCGACGGTAGTCCTCGTAGCCGTCGAGCTTCACGTCTTTCTGCAGACCCGACAGCTGCTGCATGCCCTGATCGAGCCGTGTCGCGTAGGCGTCGCAGTTGGCCACGTACTGAACATCCGCATGAGTCCGGATGAACAGTGCCGCCACCGAGCGGCCGCGACTGCCAGACCCGACCAGTCCAATGCGAACCTTGTCGTTTGCGCCGCGCGGCCCTTGCCGAGCGTCGAGTCGTGAAGTCGAGACTACGGCCGCGGCCCCTGCCGCGAGATCGAAGAACCTCCGACGAGTCAGCGACGTGCCCCGATTGCTCATAACAGCTCCTCCGGTGGATGTGACTGTGGCGCGGGACTAAAGTCCCGCGCTCGGTCAGGGTCTCAAGACCCTGGCCCTACATCGAGACAGCTCTGGTCTCACATCGAGATGTGGGTCATGGTTCGTCTTGATGTGGGGCCGGGGTCTTTTAGACCTCGGCCACAGCAAAAAACATTAAAACGAAAATCGAATCTGCGCCTGAATCGACCGCATCGCCTGGGCGCTTGTGACGGCGCCGAAGCCGGCATTGCGCGGTGTCAGGCGGGTCGGATCGACCTGCCCATTCGGCAGGAACTGAGCATTGCGCACCGTCTGATCGGTCGGGCTGTTCAACTGCAGCTGCGTGATGCGCCCGCTGTAGACGACGGTGTTCAGCGCATTGAACGCGTCGAGGCGCAGCTGAACCTGTCGCGCGCCCCCGAGCCGGATATTCCGGGCAAGCGAGAGGTCGAGCGTGTGATCCGGACAGCCCGCCATGTAGTTGCGGCCCGACTCGAGGCCCAGGCTTCCAGTCTGCGGTCCCACGAACGCCGCGACGTTGAACTGCCCGTACTGATTGTCCGAGCAGCCCTTTCCCGTATCGCCGACGATGCCGATCATGGCCGGGTAGCTGGGTGACCCGGTCAGGTTCACGCTCGAGCCTCCGTTCTGGTACAGGTAGCTGATGTCGTACCGCGCGCCGGAGCCGGCGGTCAGGATGCCTGAGAGCTGCCAGTCGTTGACCAGCAGTCCCACGACCTTCATCGTCTGGTTCGTCGAGGGCAGATTCGGCGGATCCCACAGGAAGTTCGCCTTCAGCAGGTGGCGCCGGTTGCCCATGTCTTTGTTCAGCTCTTCATACTCGGCCTGGTCGGCCCGGATGACATAGGTGCCGTCGGCACTGTGCTGCAGCCGCTGAAGCAGGCCGATGTTGCCTTCCCAGGCCAGACCCAGGGTGTAGGCCAGGCCGAACGCGACGCCGTCGCGGAAGCGGCGGTTCAGCGAGGCCTGGATCGAGTGATAGGTCTCCTGAAAATCAGGGAAGTTGAACCCGACCTGACCGAGGCCGCGATACGGTCGCAGCAGGTCGGTCGAATACGCGGATGCGCCGGGGGTGGTGCTCGCGGCGAGCGTCGGATCCTGATTCTGCGGCAGGAATGCCGCTTCGAAGTCCACCGCATTGATGTCGACCTGGGTCTGTCCGCGGATTTCCCGCAGCTGGTTGAAGCCGTGCTGGCCGACATACGAGACGTCGACGGTCGAGGCCCACGGCAGCGTCATCTGGACGCCGGCATTCCATTGCGTGGACGACGGAATCTTCGCCTCATAAGGCCAGACCGAGGTGAGCTGGGGCGGGCCGAGAATCTCCAGTCCGGATGCCAGCTGCTGGAGCAGCGCGTATCGCACGGTGCGGGACGTGGAGAAACCTGGATTGCCGACCTGCGAGTACATGGTGTCGCCGGCCGGGCGATCGTGGAACAGTCCGATCCCGCCGCGCAAGACCATCCGCTGCGCGCCGCTGACGTCATAGGCCAGCCCGAAGCGCGGGGCGGCGACGACGGCCGGCCATGTGTAGTTGTACTTGGAAATGCCGTCACCGGCCCGCACGATGCCGTTCATGAGGTTCCCGGAGCCCGGCACGATTTGCCCGATGAGCACCCCGGAGGTGGGACCGAGCAGCTGGCCGGACCGGGGATCCATCGCCTGACGGTTGGCCCCCGAGCATGGACGCGCACCCGCGCACCCCGTCAGATAGAGCAGCGGCGCCTGTGCCCCCTGCCATTGATCGAGAAAGAACGTCGAGGCCTGGATGCGGGTGTCGTAGGTCGGCTGCATGTAGACGAAACGCATGCCGTAATCCAGAGTGAGCTTGTTGCTCACCTTCCAGTTGTCCTGCAAGTACCAATCGAGGTTGTTGTAGATGTATCCGCCCTCGACCACCACCGACTGCTGGGCATAGGAGCTCAGAATGCCCAGCGCGGCGTTGGCATATCCAAAGCCGCTGTCGAGCGGGTTCTGCGTTTCGTTGGCAAAGCTGAGCGCGCCCTGGAACGGCGTCGCCCCCGCGGTGCCGAGCTGCTGGGCCTTGTAGGCGTGGTTCCAGTAGGCGCCCGCCTTCAGCGTGTGCCGCCCCGCGAGCTTCGTGATACTGAACGATGCGTCGTGCGACGGGTTGATGTTCGCCAGCTGGGCGCCGAGGTTCGGCGGGGCGTTGGCGATGCGGTTGCCCCAGGAGAAATTCGGCGGATACATCACCCGGCCGTCGGTGAAGAACGGCGAGCTCGCGGCGCCGAACACCCGCGCGGCGTTGTAGGACGGGTCGACCAGTCCGGCCTGCGGAAACAGCATCGGCAGGTCCGCCAGCCCGGCGTTCGCGCGGTTCGAGAGCGGGCTCACGTACAGATTGGCGATCTCGTTGAAACTGTATCCATAGGTGCCCTCGATGAACATCGAGGAGGACAGGTTGTAGTTGGCGGTGATCGACGGCGCATGCCGGTTCCGGTTCCACCGCAGCAGATCGTTGAACCCCGGCAGGCTCCCCGGCTCGGTATCCTGGCCCTGCAGCTGTCCGGCATATTTCGCCGTGAACCGCAGGGTCGAGGAGACCTGATAATCGGCGCGGAGCACCGGCTGGTGCAGCAGCGAGCGCGTCACCGGGACCTCGACTTCATAGTTGTAGCCGAGGCCCGGCACCTGTTCGACATTCGGCAGCGGCCACAGATTCCGCAGGATGTTCAGGCCGGTCGGATAGAGACGGTTCTGCGGAATCCGCCCGATCACGCCTCCGTCCTGGAACGGCAGGCCCGTGGTGTAGTCCCGAATCGTGTTGAAGAGTGCGCCGTTGTTGTCGCGGGTCTGCGAAAAATCTCCCTGACGCTCGAGCGCGGTCGGCACACGGAAGCGATTGATCTGGCCGCCGGCCTCGCGCGGCCGGTACTCGTGGCTGTAGAAGAAGAACAGCCGGTTGGCGCCGCCGGGTTTGCCAATCGGGCCGCCCAGCGAATAGCCCCAGTCGCGCTGCTTCGACACCGGCTTCGGGTCGCCGTTCTTGACATTCGCCCAGCTGTTCGAGTTCCAGTCCGAGTTGCGCTCGATGTCGTACAACGACCCGCGGTACTGATTGGTGCCGCTTTTGGTCACCGCCGAGATCTGCAGCCCGCTCGAGCGGCCGAACTCGGCCTGATAGCCCTGGGTCAGGACCTTCACCTCCGCGATCGAGTCGACGTTCATGGAGATCAACTGGCCGTTGTTCCCCGTATCCATGGTCGACACGCCGTCCATCATGATGTTGTTCTGGCCGCCGCCGCCGAGTCGGAAGACGCCGCCGGCAATCGCCGTCCCGCTCTGCGCAATCGCGCCAGGGACCAGCGTGGCAAAGCCGGCGAAGTTGCGGTTCTGGATCGGCAGGTTCTCAACCGATTCGGTTGTCACGGTGAACGCCCGCTCGCCGCTGGCGGCCTGGATCATCGGCGCCTCGGCCTTGACGTTCACGGTTTCCCCGAGGCCGCCGACCGTCAGCGTCATTGTCGGTACAACCACGCGATCCCCTGGACTGACGAGGACGCCGGCCCGGCGCATGGTCTTGAACCCTTCGAGCGTCACCTCGAGGGTGTAGGTGTCGCCGGGCACGTTCGGGAAGACGAAGTCGCCGTTCTCGTTCGTGTGCGCGTCGGCGACCTTGGTGCCGCGCGTGTCACTGACCAGCGTCACGGTTGCCCCGGGGACGACCGCGCCCTGTTCATCCTTGAGCGCGCCGCTGACCACACCAGTCGTGATCTGTGCGCCAGCCGCGACCGCACCCGTGATGATGCAGAGGAGCACGAGGGCCATCCGTACCAACCTGTACTGCATATCGCCTCCGTCCTTTCGACAACATCGGCGAGTGGTGCCTGGCGATCGAGGCGGATCGCTCTCGTCCACTCCCCTCGGTCGGGCATCCTACGCCTCAACCGGCCCTGGCCTCAACCAGATCGAGAACATCATCAACGAGAATCGGCCCACCTCAGCCGTCAGCGGACAATCACGACCGCGGTCGAGAGCCATGCTCCTGCGGTGCGTCGGGCGCGCGTCTTTCCTTTTCTCGTTGACAAACCCGGTTACGAAGCTGTACTCCCACGGATGGAGGCGGGTAAACATGACAATGAAACGCTGGCTGACGTTCGTCGTCGCGGCATCTCTGCTGTGCGGCGGCGTCGCGCAAGCGCAAGTCGCACGTTCACAGTTCAACGGCACGGTTACCGATTCGGCGGGCGGCGTGCTGATTGGCGCCACCGTGATCGCAACTAATGTGGAGACCAACGTCGAGTCGAAGGCGACGACGACCGACGCCGGCGTGTACGTCATTCCGTACCTGGCCAACGGCCTCTATCGGATCCGCGTCGAGGCTGCGGGGTTCCGGCCGGCGCAGGCCGATCAGGTGACCCTTCGCGCGGCGCAGACCCTGACGCTCGACTTCAAGCTCAACGTCGATGCCATCACTGAGGCGGTGACCGTCTCCGCGCCGGTGATCGAAACCAGCACCGCGGAGATCGGTCACTACGTTTCGAGCAAGGAATATCAGACCTGGCCGATTTTGGTGGGCGACGGTCAGCGGCAAGTCCAGCAGTTCATCTTTTCGAGTCTGCCAGGCTCGACCGGCAGCACGTTCGAAGGAGCGATCAACGGCGGCCGCAACTACTCGCACGAGATTCTGGTCGAGGGCATTCCGCTGGGGCGGAATCTGCAGGGCGGCAGCAACAACGAGATGTCGCCGCCGACCGAGATGGTGGGCGAGTTCAAGCTGCAGACCGGCACGCTCGGCGCCGAATTCGGCGGCGGCCAGACGGCGGTCGCGAACTTCGTCGTCAAGTCTGGCACGAACGACTTCCACGGGTCGGGCGCGTTCTATCTGCAGGACTCGAAGTTCGACGCGCGGCCGTTCAACGCCAAGGCGCTCAACCAGAACCTTCCGATCCGGGAGACGCAGAACTGGGCGGTCGCCGTGGGTGGCCCGATCATGCTGCCGAAATACAACGGCAGGAACCGCAGCTTCTTCTATGCCTCGTTCGAGAAGACCCATGCGGAAGACCAGACATCGACCTCGTTCCGCACGCTGCCGACACGTGAATTCCAGAACGGCGACTTTTCGCGCCTGTTCGATTCCGGGTACACCGGCGATGCGCGCTCAGGAACGGTGATCGGCACCGACGCGCTCGGACGCCCGGTGCGCTTCGGCCAGATCTACGATCCGCGCACGACGCGCGTCGTCGACGGCCGGGTGACGCGGGATCCCTTCCCGAACAATCAGATCCCTCGCGCGATGTGGGATACCGTGGCGCGCAACACCCTCGATCAAGGATTGTGGGACGCGCCGGAGCTGGATCGCCTGTTGAACAACCAGCCGCAGCTCAGCACCAGCAGCCCGGTCTTCGATCAGAAGACGTTCGCGACGAAGTATGACCAGGTGCTGAACGACAAGCACAAGCTGTCGTTCTTCGTCAATCGCGAATGGCGAGTGCGGAACAACTCCCCCGCCGGCCGCTACGGGCCGCCGCCCGGGCAGCCGACCAACCTGTATCAGCTGCAGTCGACGCCGAGCTGGATGATCAGGGCGACCGAGAACTGGGTCATCAGCGATCGCTTCCTGCACCGCTTCGCCTTCGGCTACAACCGGTTCGGCAACGCGAATCGGAGCGTCTATTTCAATGCTGGCTGGCCCTCCAAGATCGGCTTGCAGAATCAGCCGGACACGACATTCCCACGGTTCGCGTTCGGCGCAGCTGGCAGCGGTACTGCCCTCCAGGGCGGGGGCTCGTCAGGGCTGGGCAATTACGGATCGCTCAACCGCAACGAGACTTACGAGGGCAGCACGATCATCCAGGACGATCTGACGATCATCATGGGCAAGCACAGCATCAAGACCGGCTTCGAGGGGCGCTTCTACTACCTCGAAAGCGACAGCGCCGACGGCACTGCTACGTACAACTTTTTCGCGGCGCAGAGCAGTCTGCCAACGTTCGATCAGCAGACGGGTCATACGTACGCAAGCTTCCTGCTGGGCGCGGTCGCGAGTTCGAGCCGGCCCGTCCAGATCGTCAACAATTCCTACTACCAGAACAACTACGACTTCTACGTGCAGGACGACTACAAGGTCACGCCGAAGCTCACGTTCAACCTCGGCGTCCGTTGGCAGATTCTGCCCGGCTTGACCGAGAAGAACGGCTACATGACGAACCTCGATCTGACGCTACCCAACAGTGCGGCGGGCAACCGGCCGGGCGCCCTGGTGTTTGCCGAAAGGGAAGGCAAGAAGACGTTCACGGACACCTACTACGGCCAGGTCCAGCCGCGGCTGGGCGTCGCCTACGCGGTGTCGCCGGAAATGGCGCTCAGCGGGGGCTACAGCATGAGCAACCGCCCGGCGCTGGCGTATGCCGACGGCGAGAACTTCGTCACCCCGAACTCGAACGGCTACAACGCGAGCATCTCAATCACGCGCGCCACGCGGCCGACGCCCAACTCGCAGGATCCGGTCATGCAATTGAGTGAGCCGTATCCGACCTTCACCGGGACGTTTCCCAATTACGACCCGACCCAGTTGAACAACCAAGGCGTCGGAACGGTGTTCAGGGGAGACGAGGCGCGGCGCGAACGGTACAACAACTACAACGTCACGCTGCGCCGCCAGCTGCCGAAGGGCTTCTCGACGACGGTCGCCTATATCGGGGCCTACGGCACGCGGTTAACGTTCATGCCGCTCGATCTCGGGACCGGCAACGAGATCAATCGGATTCCCTTTGACGCGATCGGACGCTACGGCGACCTGCTGCTGAGCCCCCTGTCCAGTCAGCCGCAGCTCGGGATCGCGCTGCCATACGCGGGATTCAACCGGACGGTACTGGATGCGCTGCGGCCCTATCCACAGTTCACCAGCATCACGTGGCAGAACAGCTTCAAGGGCAAGACGCGTTACAACTCGCTGCAGACGTCACTCGAGCGTCACTTCAGAAACGACTTCGCCCTGCTTGTTGCCTACACGCTGTCGAAGACGGAAGACAACGTGCTGAAGCAGGATGGGTCGGGAGACGAGTGGGCAATCGCGGCGGGAGGGCGCCACTATCCGCACTTCCTGAAGCTCACGTGGATCTACGAGGTGCCGATTGGCCCGGGCAGGGCCGTCAACGTCGATGGCGTGCTCGGTCAGATCCTCGGCGGCTGGACGATCACCGGCATCCACAACTACCGCAGCGGCGGCACGTTGAGCATCTCCGATCCGAGAATCAATGGCGCCGGCTATCCGATTCGTCCCGATGTGGTGTCAGGGGTCGATCCCATCACCTACGATGGCTCGGCCGTCGATCTCGCGCGCGGCACCCCCTATTTGAACCCGGCGGCGTTCGCGACGCAGCCGTTGTCGGCACAGGGCATTCCGAGCCGGATCGGCACGGCGCCCTACATCCTCGACGTGCGCGGACCAGCGGCCTATACCGAGGATCTCGGTTTCCTCAAGCGCTTCGGCGTCGGCGAGCGCGCGGCGGAGTTCAGGGTCGACATCATCAACCTGCTCAATCGCTCGGGTCTGGCTGGCCCCAACACCGATTTGTCGAGCCCGAACTTCGGCAAGATCTTCGGCGTCGGCCAGGGCGCCCGCCGGCTTCAGCTGTCGCTCAGGGCGACCTTTTAGCTCGCTCACGTTCCGTGAATCTCTGGGTCGTGCTTCTGGCAGTCCTGGCCCCGGGCCAGGACTGCCAGGAGGCCCAGACGCTCGCGCGCCAGCACTACGAGGAGCGTCGCTACGATCAGTCCGCGCTGTACTTCGCGCGTGCGGTGACCGCGTGCGGGGCCAGCCCTCCCTTGCTTCTCGCGCTTGCTCAAGCCCAGCTGCTCGCGCTGCATCCCGCCGACGCGGTCGCGGCGCTCGACCGCATCCCGCTCGATGATCCGAACTACGTGCCGTCGCTGAAGGTGAAGGCGAAGGCGTTGTACCTGCTGCGGCGCGACACCGACGCCGAAGAGACGCTGAAACGTGCCGCGGCCCGCGCGCCCGTTGACGCGGAGATTCCGTACGATCTCGGCCGGATTTATTACCAGACAGGCAGACACCAGGCGGCGGCGGAGTCTCTTCGCCGCGCGACCGAGCTCGACCCGCGTGCCTACAAAGCGTGGGACAACCTCGGGTTGGCGGTCGAAGCCCTCGGCGAGGTCACCGAGGCGCAGCAGCACTACCTGAAGGCGGTGGCGCTGGTCCACAAGGACCACCCGCGCTACGACGTGGTTTACGCGAATTTCGCCGACCTGCTGATCAAACTCGGCAGCTACCCGCGCGCCTTCGACCTGGCCGTCGAAGCCGCGCAGCGGAATCCCGACGAGCCGCGCAATTTCTTTCTCGCCGGCAAGGCGCTGGTGCAGCTCGGCAGAGATGACGTCAGCGTACGCTGGTTGGAGCAGGCGATCGCACTGAACGCCGACTATCCCGAGCCGCACTACGTGCTGTCGCAGGTCTACCGCAGGCTCGGACGGGAGGCTGACGCCGCGCGTGCGTTGAAGTCCTTTCAGGCGGCGGCGGCACGCGCCCCGAAGGACCGCCGCTAGGCGAGACGTACGCTTGTTTCCTCCTGCCTTTGGAGTATCCTCGGCGTCTGGACAGGAGGTCCCGGGTGCGCCACGTGTTGTCTCTTCTGCTCGTCTTCTTTTTTGCGACTGCCGCCGCTGCCGGCCAGGATCCACCGCCGCAACCCTCGAGCCCGCCATCGGACGAGCAGCAGATCGAAGACGAGTTCATCAGATCGCGCTCCGAAAATGGCGAGTCGCACGCCTCGGGCGCGCGCCCGGAGCTGGGGCCTGTGGTGCTCGGGAATCCGACGTCCGCGGTCGTCGCTCTGCGGGTCGGTCTCTACGCGAGCACGTTCAATAGCTCCACGGGCGCGCTCGTGACCGAATTCGCATCGCTGCATCATCCGTTCGTGGACCTGACGAATACCGACGGCGACGTGAAGGTGATCGACAAGGAGACCGGAAAGGCCATCACCGTGATGACCCCGGGATCAGTGATCCATGTCGAACACGATGGCGCCGCGTTCGTGGTCAAGCAGGACCTCATTCCGCTCGGCTCGTTCGCGGGCCCGGTGTTCTTTCGTCCGACGAGCGCCGCGAACCAGTTCCGGGTCGAGCACATCCGCCGGGTCTTCAGCGGCACGAAGGTGCCTCTGTATCGCGGCGCCATGGAAGTCGGGCGGGGGCCCACGACGACCGCGCTGGGCGCCCCGTACCGCATCAACCTGACCAACATCGTCGAGGTCGAGAGCTATGTGCCCGGCGTCGTCGCCAACGAGTCGATCGCCAGCTTCGCCACGGAAGCGCTGAAAGCGCAGGCGGTGGCCGCGCGCGGGTATGCGATCGCCAATATCGGGAACTACATTGCGCGCGGGTACCCGTTCGACATCGTGGATTCGAGCGCCTCGCAGGTCTATCGCGGCGTGATTTCCGAGCATGCCAACGCCGTGCGCGCGGCGTCTGAAACGCGTGGCCTGGTGGCCTCCGCCAACGGCCGGATCATCTCTGCGATGTACTCGTCTTCGTTCGGCGGCCACAGCGAGCACAACGAGTGGATCAGCTTTTCGTTCAGGAACGCGATGGGCGGTTCGCCGCTGTCCTACCTTCGCGGGATCTACGATGGCCTCGAGCCGGCGCCGGACCTGTCTACGCCTTCCGGCATCGATGCGTTCTGGCGAACCCAGCCGCCAGTGCCGCAGATCTACGACGATTGCGCGTGGACGGGAAACACCTTCTCCCGCTGGCGGTTCCCGCTGACGCCGGCGGTCATCAAGGGCCGGCTCATCACCACCGGCACTACTGCGAATACGAACATCGTGAGCGGCACCTCGCTCGCAGGCACGGTCACCGACGTGTCGATATCACTGCGAACTGGTGCGTCGCAGCGTGCGGCGATTGTGCGGATCACGTTCGCCGGACCGGACGCCGTTGCGGAGGTGCGGGGCTGGGAAGGCATCCGGCGCGTGATCGGCCAGACCAGCTCGCCGTCGAACGGCTTGCGCGCGTGCAACACCAATCCGGCACTGCCCCCGACCGCCCTCCCGGCCAACTTCGTGCTGAACAATCCGAGCCTGCTCGATGTGGCCAGGAATCCGGATGGCACCGTCAGCCTGGTCACCGTCTCCGGCGGCGGCTGGGGACACAACCTCGGCATGAGCCAGTACGGGGCACACGGCCGTGGCAAGTTCGGCCAGGGCTTCATCGAGATCCTGCAGTCCTATTACATCGGCGTCGACATCGGGTCGTATCCGATCGACATCGGCCGGGAGCCGGGTTCAGGGCCGCCCACCTTGCGCCAGCAGTTCGCCGCCCCGGGGCCGTCCGGGACGCTCGAGATTCGTGCGACAGATCTCAAGGGCCTGCGCGTTCACATCAATGAGTTGTACGACCTGAGTTTCGATGCGGCGGCGCTCACCGCAGACGTCGTCCGCGTCGACATCTCGCCCTATCTGGTGGCGGGCCTCAACGTCATCCAGTACAACCCCGTCGGGCGGTCTGGCTCGGCCACGGTGAATGTGGTGGTGCGGTAAGCGCAGGAACCGGGCCAACTCGTCTGCTATGGAGAATCATGAGCCAGGATGCACACGCCCGATCGTCGCGCGAGGCGCCGGAGCCCCTGTACGACACGAATATCCCGACCCCTACGCACGCAGAGCGCGCGCGGACGCTGGTCGCTCGGATCTCGACCGGGACCTTGTGCACGCTGGCCCTGGAGCCTGAGGGCTATCCCTACGGCTCGTTCGTCACCGTTGCCTTTGACGGCGGGGATCCCGTCTTCCTGATCAGCGGACTCGCCGAGCACACCAAGAACCTGGAGCGGGACTCTCGGGCGTCGCTGCTGGTGGCCGAGAGCGGTTCCGCAGATCCGCTCGCCAACGGCCGCGTCACCATGATCGGACCGTGCACCCGCGTCGAAGGCGATGCGGCCAGCGCGCGTGCCGCATTCGTCGCCGTTCACCCGAGCTCGAGCTACTACGCGGGCTTCCGCGACTTCGCCTTCTGGAAGCTGCAGGTGGACCATGTCCGCTACATTGGCGGCTATGGCCGGATGTCGTGGGTCAGCAAGACCGACTGGCGGGCCGCCGAGCCCGATCCGCTCGGTCCGTCGGCCGCCGGCATCCTGGCTCACATGAACGCCGACCACGCCGACGCCATGGTGCTGTATTGCCAGGCCTTTTCAAGAGCCACCGAGATCACCGCCGCCAGCATGACCGGAGTCGACAGGTACGGCTTCGAGATGTCGGCGATGACTCCACTGGGGCCACGACCCGTTCGTCTGGCGTTCGGCGCGCCGGTCAGCACTTCGGAGGAAGTGCGCGCCGCGTTGATCGCGATGGTGAAGGACGCCAGGTCCAGGCTGGGTTGAGCGCAAACCTCTGGTGAAGATCGTCATCCCCGGCCGCCCGGCGGGTCACTTGAGCTCGCGGATTTTCAGATTGCGGTACCAGCATTCATCCTGGTGATAGGTCAGCATGATGGGCCCCGCGACCTTCTCGCCGAAGCCCGGATGGCCCTTGAACTTGCTCTTCTCGATGCCGGCCTTGACGGCGGCGCTCCCCAGCTCGTAGGTGAGCACGTTCCGTCCATTCAACCAGTGCTCGACGCGATTGCCACGGACGACGATCCGCGACGAGTTCCACTCACCGCCGGGTCGCACCGGCTTGTCAGCTGCCGCGGGCAGCACGTCGTAGAAATCCGCGGTGTGCTGGTTCCCGTGCAGCGTGCCTGGATAGCCTGCATCGTCGATCATCTGGTACTCGTGCCCCGGCGATTGCGGGCGCGCCTCGGTCACGAAGTACTTCACGCCGTTGTTGCCGCGGGGCGCGACCCGCCAGTCCCAAGCGAATTCGAAATCATTGAACGTCCGCCGGGTGACGAGCTCGCCGCCCTTGACCTTCGCGACCGTGCGGATGGTCCCGTCCTTGACCTCCCAGCCGGCTTCCGGCACCGTCTCGCGGCGATACCCACGCCAGCCGTCGAGCGTCCGGCCATCGAAGAGCAGCTGCCAGCCGGCGGCCTGCTCCGCCGCGGTCAGCTGATTCGGGGCGGATTGCGCCGCGGCAGGGGACTGGAGCAGCAGCGACGCGGCGATGACGAAGACAGACATGAGTTGGGGCATGGGCCACCTTACTGGTTTTCAGACCGCATCGATATTCTGCACCGTTCGGCGCAGTTCAGAAACGGATCACAGGACAACCGAGCTCACGGGCACTCACTCACTCACTCACTCACTCGCGAGCCTGGTTGACTCCTCGGGCTGCGGATGAATGACTAATCGTTACGAGGGATTCCGACGCGCGACGAACATCACAATCTGCACCGGCAACCAGATCCAGAACAGCAGTCCCAGGCCGAGGATCGCGTTTCCAACCAGCCGGACCGGATCCGGCCGACGCACGAAACGGTTGTCTGCAGTGCCTCCCGGATCCACCCACCGGGTCGGCCACATCGTCAATTCGATCGCTGAGGCGTGGGCGTCCCCGAAATAGCTGCGAAGGGGATCCCGGAGATCTCGCTGCAGAGTGAGGTGGTCTCCCCACATGATGGTCCGCACCGGCCCTGCACTCGTGTTCAGGTACAAGGTCGCCGCGCCGCCCCGGCGGCTGCGGCTTGATGTGCTCACGATCTCGCCGACCGGCTGCAGCGCCGGCAGCGGCGAGTGGCGGATCGGGATCATGTCGAAGGCCACGAGCCAGCGGAGGTCGCAGTCGGGAGCGGCGGACGTGCGTGCCGGGCACGACACGCGTACGGTTGGCGCGAATGCCGCCTGAACAGCACACCCAAGCGCGATCAGGCAAGCCCCGGTGAGAGCCGCGGACCAAATACCGCGCAGCGTGTAGGGGGCGCTCGCCATGGCGGGCAGTCTAGCAGAGTCGTTCAACAACGATTGGAAGGCGCATACGGCGTCCTGGACGGTGACCGATCCGCTGCCGTGCCTGGGGTCGCCCGACGACGCGAGCCTCAGCGATCTGCAGCCGCTTGTTCCCGTGAGGCCTCTCGCAGCCACCGGCCGATGTCACGGAAACACTGGAAGGACAATCTCGCCTGAAGGAGGTGGAACGTGAGCGAGCGCCGCCACACCGACGTGAAGCTGGTGGCCAGCACGCGGGTGACGTCTTCGTCCGCGTAGACATCCAGGATGAGCTCGAGCGTCTCGACCCGTTTCTCGGGGGCGGTTCGGACCAGGCAGGTGACGAGCAGTGCCCGCACGTCGTCTGCCCGCCGCCAGGCCATCGAGCGACTCGAATCATGAATCGTCTCGAAGTCGAACCAAGAGGCGGCGCCGGCCTCCAGATCGACCAGGACGTTCTCCGCCATCGCGTCCGCGTGAGTGAATCCCAGGTGATGGAGCTCGGCGAGGGCGACGGCCGCCCGTTCGATTGCCGTCTTTCGAAGCGACTCCTCGAGTGCCGGATCCTCCAGCCACGCCGCCAGCGTGCGTCCCGGGAGAAGCGGCAGGACGAGCACGCCGCCGGCCTGGACCCCAATCGATGCACCGCGGAGGCGCCGGTAGATTCGGCGCTCCCGTTCCTCCCACTCCCGCTGCCGCAGGACCCGCACGCCGGTATCCAGGCCCCTGACCAGCGGACCACTCAACCAGATCAGGAGAGGCGCGTAGAAGCGGCGGTGCTTTCGCACCAGACGCTGGCCGTCCTGGTCCACGATCCGAACTGTCGAGTACCTCGCGGCCCGAAGCATCCGTCCCGATGCGAGGCACAGCCCGAAGTAGGCACGCGCCGCTAGAGCCCGCAACCGATCAATCACCGGCGAGCCCGAAGGCGAGAGCCACGGCGATCAGAACACTGACCGGCAGCGAGGGCGTTGCGGACGGCTCCTCGTCGGGCAACAGCCATCACGAGCTTCGTCACTGCTGTGATGACCCAGAGCGCCACTTCGAGCGGGAACACGACGGCTCCTGCCGAACCCTCGCGGCTCGCGGCATAGGACCGTGCAGCTTCCGCGGTCCATGCCATGGCCTGCGGCCGCGACGCGGCTGCTGTCAGAAAACTCGGCAAGCCCACCGACAGATCCTCTCTGTAGTCGAGGACATCGTCGATGATCTGGCATTGCATCGCCATTCCAAACAACGCAGCCACGTCACTATCGCAATCCGTCGCCCGCATTGCATCCTCGAGGCACTCGGCTTTCAGGGCGATCGCGGTAATCGTGGCAAGCGACAGCCGCACGACTGCCTCGCGGTACGAACGAACGTCGTCGAAATGCTGACGGGCCCCGCCGGGTGCCGGGCGGCGCGATTCCAGCTCCCCAAGCCGAGAGAGGTATTCCTCAATCCACAACCCCAGGCCTGCCTTCTCCAACCGCTGCCTCAGCGCCAGGTATTCCGCCGCGCACAGATCCTTGCCGTCCCAGACCGCATTCGAGCAGGCTTGAAAATCCAGGAACGTTGCCAACTGCTCGCATCTCTTTCGCGGTAATCGGTGTGCATTGCGAAGCACGTGAACGGTGTCGAGGGCGATGATGCACAGGACCCGCAACGGCGTCTTGGGTGCCGCGCGAAAGAAGAGCGGCAGAGCGCGGAGAAGGCAGGCCATCGACACAAAACTCGCCCGTATGCGTCCGACGCGGGGCGCTGTAACGCTTTGGTCGGTGACGCTCAGACGTGGCACAGCACCACCTCGCGAGGGCACCTCCAGCGAATCGGCAGGAGATCACTCACCCCGCGGCTGACCACGAGCCGTGTCGAACCACGGTGACGACTCAAGAAGCAATAGGGATAGAGAATCGCACCCGGATACAGGCGGTCTCGATATGCGCAGGCGACGATCTGGCAGCCGTGCAGATGTCCCGCCAGGACCAGATCATAGCCGTGATGGAGTGTTTTCCAAATGCGCGGGTTATGGGCGCACAAGACGCGGACGTGCCCATCGACCGGCGCGGCGGCATCGGGGCCGGAGACTGCGATCACTCGCTCTCCGTGCGTCACTCGCGCCGTGCCGTCATGGATCCATCGTCCGCCCGCATGCTCAACGGTGTCACGGACGCGGTCCATGCCGATCCGTTCGTCGTGGTTGCCACCAATCGCGAGAACTGATGCGACCTCTTGGAGCTTGGCAACCAGCTCACCCAGCCTGCCCAACTCCGAGGAGCAGTCCACCAGGTCGCCACCCAGCAGCACGACATCCGGATCGCACCCTGCCACGGCATCCAATACTTGCCGGCACAGCGTTTCGGAGCGACCGTTTCTGAGGTGGATGTCACTGACGTACAGCAGCCGACACGCGTCGTGCCGCGCCGAGAGGCGCTCCTCGCGGACGTGCAGGGCGCGACGCAGTCCGATGTCCAGCGATCCGCCGAACCACGGCCGTTTCGAATTCGGGAGCTGTGCAGCTCACGCTCTGGATCAAATGAACACCTCCGAATGTGTCAGCGACCGGAGCGGGCCTCGGCCACGCCTCGCGTGTCCGACGCTTGGCCATTCACCCTTAGGGCTCGCTCGGGACTAGGGTTGCCAGCGTGGCCGCCGATGCATCCCGCCGGGCCGCGTTGCTCGTCGCTTACATACGCCCGGTATGCGCGCTCCTCGCGCCTTGCCGGGCGGGCGCCTCGACATCCACACTGGCAACCCTAGTCCCGAGCGAACCCTTGAACGACGCGATGCAGAGGGCCGCCGGCTAAACCGATGCGTTGGTACCGTGCAATGTAGTCTTTGAGTGTGACGGAGAGCGTGGCGGAAGTCCTCACCGTTTCGTGAGCGGCTCGTGAGATTCGAATGAGATGCTGCTTGTTCGCGGACTTTACAACGCGGGATGATCCTCTGGCAGGTAGGCGAGGTCCCGGTCTGAATGGAGTCCGAACGTCCGTCGCGATGGCATCGGCCAGGACGGTCTCATCACGGCACCGCGCTACAGGGTCGTTTGCGTCCTTGGTCCGGGGATGGCGATGCGCATGGCCGCGCGCCACCTGCGGAGTTTACGTCTCGCGTCGGTGGCCAGCTCACGCACGCGACCCACGGCCCGGCGCGCCTCCAATCGAGCGGGGCCGAGCCCGGCGTCGTAGAAGCCGTAGCGGTCGAAACCGAAACCGTGCTTCGCCTCCGCGGGGGCCGGCCACCGGACTTGCCGATGCCGCATGTTTCCCCAGTGGTAGTAGAGGATTTCCCTGCCATGGTCCTCGTGGATACTGCGGCCGTCGTAGACGTAGCACCGCCCTCGTCGTGGCACATGGGTGATGGCCGGCACGCCCCACCGGATCGACAGCTCGCCCCGCGCCTCGGCACCCTTCACGATCTTCGTGAACGAACTGATCTCGCCGCCGTAACGCCAGCTCGTCTCGTCGTACGCCCAGTGCTCGTGCGACACGAGAACGTCCTTGTACACGGGATCTCTGATGGCCAGTTCGTTCGTGCGGGCGTCGTTCCTCAGCACCGTCAGGTGCCCTTGGGTACTTCCCTGCATTTTCAAGCTGTTGGTGGCGGGAATCACGAGATCGGCATTGCCGTCCAGATGCGGGGCGAGCATCCGGTCCACGTCGCCGTAGAGCACGTCCTCGTCGCCGAACGCCCAGTATTGGTAGCCCTGGGTGAACTCCTCGAAGACCATCCCGAAGGCTGGCTTCAGGTCACAGAGGTTCCGCGTGCGTTGGAGGCGGACCGGCGTGCCCAGTCTGACGGCGGCGAGCTCGCGGACCTGATCGAAAGTCATGGCGATACGCCGGGCATTCGGGGGCAGGCCCGGCGGCTCTGCATCCGACAGCAGCAGCAGATCCAGCGTCCGCTGATTGGCGAGGCTGTGGAGGTACAGCGGGAACCAGGGCCCGAACCTGCCGAAGTACGGCAGGATCAGCAGGGCCTTACCGCGCTCCCCGGTTTGTTTTCCATCTCCATTCGCCGCGGGCGTCATCGTGCTCATCGCTAGTAGGGGCTATTGGCTGGCCGGCAGGCGGCGCGTGTCGTTCTTCAGCGCTCCGGGCGACGCGTTGAGGAAGGTCGACGGCGACAGCACGATCTGGTCGATCGCAAAGCCGTCCTCGCGGGTCTGCACGCGCAGCGTTTGCGCACCAGCGGAGGCGAAGTAGACGAGCGGCCCCATCACGTTGACGCCCCACCCGTTATCCTGCCAACCCCATCCCGCGATCCCGCAGCCGCTGCAGTCCTCGAGATTTGCTTCGGCGGCCGAAGTCGAGCCGATGCGCCAGATCGGGGCCCCAGCGCCGGTCACCGAGCCGCTGAACTGGACGAACACCGAGTCGTTCGCCCAGTTGTTGGAGTCGGCGCGGCCTCGCAGCCACAGCCGATAACCGCGGCCGGCTTCAGCGTTGAAGGTCAGCTCGAAATAGTTGACGGGCGCGGCCGACGCGCTGGTGACCTTCGCGGCGCTCGCGTTGGGATGACGGATCTTCGCTCCGCCCGCTGCCGTGGCATCAGGTTCGACTTGCCACGCTCCGGCTCGCACCGACGCTGCCGACGCATACAGTACGACCTCGCCGCCGTCGGGGGGTGGCGGGGGCGGTGGCGGTGGTGGCGGTGGCGCGGCGCCTCCGGTCGTGAAGCTCCAGACCGCACTCGACCTGGTCTTCAGCGCCATCGTCTTTCCGACCACCTTCCAGTAATAGGTGGTCCCCGCCGCCAAGGCAGTCGGAATGGTGAAGCTGAACGTACTCTTCTCGGTCTTCGCAGGTGTCTCGGGCAGATTTGCATACACTCTGGCGGCCGGCGTGCTGAATGTGGAGCTGGTATCGATGTACAGGTCGTAGAAGTGCGCCCAGGGTCCCCCATACCATTTGAGTGTTGGAGTAGCGCCAACGTCCGTGGCGCCGATCGCCGGTGCCGGAGTTTTCGGCGCGTCGGGGGGCAAGGGAACGAAATCGATGGTTTCCGGACTGCCGCCGGTGTTGTTCCATTTGCGCTCGAACTGGGCCACGAACCACGAGATGATGTCCGGCTTGGTGCTGAACACGTTGTGTTCGACCTGTCCGGCCGCCGAAGGACTCGTCCAGTTGGACGAGCCGAAGATGACCATGCTCTGGTCTCCAGGGGCGGTCCCGTTCTGGTCGTAGAGGATCACCGACTTCTGATGGTTCATGCCGGCATGCGCGCGGTGCTTGATCTGCACGCCGCCCATGTACATCCGATCCACGTTCCACGAATGCCACATGCGGCTGGCGAGCCGATACTGCTCCTGTTCCGTGAACAGCCGGACCGGGATGCCGCGGGCGACCGCCGCCAGGATGTTGTCGGTGTGTTGGCGATCGGTGATCCGGAACATGATGACGTCGATCTTCTGCTTCTCGGCCTTGTAGGCATTCACCGAACGGGTCCGGTAACTCTCGGCCGGCGGGAAATTCAGCGACGGATCCTTGGGGAAGATGTCGTAGTGGCGCACCAGCGGCTGCGTGATGTTGGCGTAGTCCGCCCAGTCGGTGGTATTCACCCAGTGGTCGTCGAACTTGGTGCGGAAGCTGTTGGTGATCGCCGAATCGCTCGTGAAGTAGATAGCCTCGTCGATGAAGTTCTCGTAAGGCACCGACGTCTCAGGCCGCCAGGCATTGGCGCTATAGTTGGCGCCGCTGAGCTCGACGACGTTCTGAGCGTGGAAGAACATCGTCTTCCAATGGAGGATGTAGCTGGTGAGCCGTTTGCGCATCGGGATGCCGGCGTTCTTCAGCTCGTTGAGCCGCGACGCGTTCAGCAGATACGTGCTGTTGGCGCGCGGATCCATCAGCACCCGGACCGGGACGCCGGCTTGATGCTTCTTAATCAGCTCGTTGGTGTAGCGGGCGTCCTCCATGAACCAAAACGCCACGTCGATGCCCACCGTCTCGTTCCTGATGTAACTGATTAGAATCGCGCGGCAATCCTCGTCGCCGGGATCGCAGAGCCGATCCTGGGCGTGTCCTTGCGCGGCGGTGAGACACAGCACAACCAGCCCGAGCCCCAGCATTCGGCCGAGCTGTGACTTCACTCCCTCCCTGGTTTCGGTAATCACTCAGGTCCCCCCAGACCCCTACTGCCACACTTGTGCCATCTCCGCACACGGCGGTCCGCTCGCGGGCTGAGGTCAGCACCTGCTCGAAGTGCCCGGAATTCGAGAGTGACAACTCGACGGAGAGTGGGAGTCGGCCCGAGACTGTATCCATTCGGCGCCGGCTCATATATCCAACCGGTCGCACGCGCGCCGCTGCGGCCGCGGTGCCCGCCGCATGCGTTCCTGAGCTATGGGTTTTCGAGCGTGTATCTTCTTGAACTGCAGGCTCGGATGGTTGGCTTCGATCTCGATACCGGCCATGCCGAGGTCCCTGCCACCGGGGGCGATTTCAAAATCGCCCCCGGTGGCAGTGATCGTCGGCCGGCGCGGGACTAAGCGGATGAATTGTTCGCTTTGACGGTGTGGCGGCGCGACACTCAGTCAATCGCTCCGAGAGATTCACCGCCCCAGGGCAAGGGGCGGACCACTAACCGCACCGACGGTCCAGCCTCCCAGGACCTTGCTCAGCTCACCGGACGACGCTCAAACTATCGAACAGCCCCGTCGCCAGCGTCGCGTTGTTGTGGCTGGTGAGCGCGACACCGACGTAGGTGTCGATGTCGAGCGGCAGCGTGATCGAGCCGACGGTGCGCCACGAGACGCCGTCCTCGGACGCGAAGCCGGTGAAGGTGTTTCCGCTCCGCCTGAGCCGCAACCATTCAGGCGACCCGCCGGTGGTGAGCGCGACGTTATTCGAGAGGCCATTGGTTTGCGCCCGGTACTGCATCGCGATGCCCATGGACGCCGACACGACCAGCATGACGTGGCGCGAGCCCGGATCCGGCGTTTCGCGGAACATCAGACCCATCTTGGCCCAGCGATGCGTGTGCTCCAGGCTCTGCACGCGTACGGTTGCGGTCGCGTCCGCGGTCCACCACTGACGGAAGAAGTAGAACGCGTCCGCGGTGTTCCAGATGTCCGCACCCGAGCCCTGCATCTCACCCGTCGTCTGGCTGAAATTGCCTGTACCCGGCACCCCTACTGCGCCGATGTCGCTGGCGACGCTCAGGCTGTCGGGCCCCAGGAGTAGCAGGTCGCGGAAGCGCGCCGTTGCCAGTGTGCCGTCGACGTGGCTGGTGACCGCCAGGCCGACATTCACCGTCGATGCGAGACCGGGGATCGTATCGCGGCCGATCAGGATCCACGGCGTCCCGTCGAAGCTCATTCGATAGTAGGCGCTGACCAGATCCCCGGAGCGCTTCAGCATGATGATCACCGGCGCCGTCAACGCCGGACCGGCGGTATGAACGCTGAGACCGTTCACCGCGAGACGTCGCTGGAACGCCAACCCCTTCTCCGTTGTCGGTGTGACGAACAGCGATGCATGCCGTGCCCCCGCCGTCAGGCCTTCTCGCACCATCAGGCCAGCCTTGGTCCAGACGTGCACGTGCTCGACGCTCGCCACCCTCGTGTAAATCATGAAGTCGCCGGTGACCGACGTCTGTGTGAAGTGGAACTCGTCGGCGCGGTTCCAGATATCGGCGCCGCTTCCCTGCACCGTCAACTCGTCCTCTTGCGGGTTCCATATCGCGCTTCCCGCGGCAGCGACGCCGCCGATGTCGCCATTGGTCCAGCCGGGCGGGCCGGGATCGTCGAAGCTGAAGTCGAAGACGACCGTATCGCTGGTCTGCAGCCGCCCATCGCTGGCCGTCATCGTCAGTTCGTAGCGTTCAGCCGGCACGTTGTCGATGCAGCCGTGATTGGCCGGGTAGTCGATGCGGCCGGCGGTATCCCTCACCTGGAACGCCAGGAGATGTCCATCAGGGTCGGTGGCGCCGCCTGCGAGGTTGATGGTGTTCGAGCCCTCGCTGCGAACATCGGCGCCCGCGTTCACGAGGGGGGCCCGGTTCGCGCGCGGGGCGGCTGCGATCAAGAGCCGACCGTCGGAGGCGATTAGGTCGGGATGCCCGTCGCGGTTCAGGTCGGACGTGTTGAGCGAATCGACCTCGAGGACGAACGGCTCGGCGCCAAATACCTGCGACCCGAGTGCGAGCGTGGTCGCCGCCCCGAACGTGCCGTCGGCGTTGCCGGGGAGGATCGATACGCTGTCGGCGGCGTACCTGATGAACGCGCAATGGTCCAGGATGCGGCCCGACATGTTCCCCGTCGCCACGTCCAGGCGTCCGTCGCGGGTGAAGTCGCCCAGGACAATCGACATCGGGCCGATGGCCGTGGGGTAGGTACCGCTCAGGCTGAACGTGCCGTCGCCGCCGCCGGTGTAGACGTAGACGAAGCCGTTGCTCGCGTACGAGGGGCCCGGGTAGTCCGCCCCGGACACGACCAGATCGAGGGCGCCGTCGCCGTTCAGGTCGCGCGTCGTCACGTCCGTCGCGCCGTTCGGCACGGTCGCGGTATTGCGCGTGAACTGGAGCAGGCCGGAGTTCAGAAAGACCGAGAGCTGCCCGGGTGTCCCGGCGGGGGAACCCTCGGCGACCGCGATATCGGGCCGCCCGTCGCCATCGAAGTCGCCGGTCGTCGCCCCATATGCCACGCGGTCCAGGGGCAAGAGGACGGGGCCGTCGAAGGCGAAGTCGGGGCGGCCGGCGAAGATGCCCAGGTTACGACGATCGGTGAAGACCTCCAAAACCAGGTCCCGGTACCCGTCGGCGTTCAGATCGATCACCTGGACGAAGCCGCCGAACCCGGCTTCCTCCGACACCCGGCGCGGCGCCTGCAGCGTTCCGTCGCCGTTACCCCCCAGCACCATCAACCCTTCGGGGTGGGCGGCGACGACGTCGGCGAACCCGTCGCGGTTCAGATCCCCGACTGCGCGCACCATGCCGATGGTGGTGGACACGATCGGCGCCCTGAACGTGCCGTCGCCGTGTCCCAGCGAGATCTGCACGAACTCTTCTCCCTCGTTCACGATGTCGTCGGCGCCGCTTGCCAGGTCGGTGATGCCGTCGCGATTGAAGTCAGCCGGCCAGACCTGACCGTGCGTCTGCGGCAACACGCGCAGCGCAGCGGAGGGCAGCAGCGGCGCCTGCGCGGTTGCCGGCGGCCCGACCTCGGCAGCTATCAACAAAACTGCGATCAGCCATAAATGTCTCAGTCGACGCAGAGCCGTAGTCATGTGTGTTCCCTCCGGTGCAGGCGCCGTCCGTCCCCAGAAGTGATTCCCCCGGCGCTTCGGAAAATGCAAAGAGTTTTCCTGAATTGGGCAAGACTTTGCCGTGCGGCCATCTTGGGCTGCGTGCCGGCGCGGCAGAGTGCGGATTCCGTGCCGTCAGCGCTGCCTGGTTCGAAAAGCTTTCTCAGGACGGCGAGCTGGCGGTGTGATTGACGTGGTGCCAGAGGATGCCGTGCTGGAGCATGTGGACTTACACCCGATGCCGTTCACGGTTCCGCGGATTGTTCGGTACGGGCCACGAACATGCGCTCCTCGCCCATGCGATGACGACTATCTGTGGATCCCTCGTCAAGATGGACCGTCCTCGAAGCGACAGCGATGTGCTCGACACCCCTGATCATTCGGCCACCGTGACGGCTCGCCGGAGAGATACACCGAGCACGATCGGATACACCACCTTGAGGCAGATCGCCCGGCATCCCTTCACAAACACTCACGTCATGGCGTGACACTCGCGGTACTCGCGTTGCACCGGTGCGGGCACGGGGGTCTGGAATGTCCAAGCTGCGTTGTGCAGTCGTGCTGAGCTTGCTGATGGGTGTCGGTGTGGCCGCAGGTCCCGGGCCGGATCGAATCGTCATACCTGAACCGGACGGGAACATCGGACTGAGTGCGCCCTTCTCCTGCGGAGTCCGAGTCCAGCAGGTGTGGGATGCGCGGCTGTTCCCGGCGGCCATCCGGATCGACGCGATCACCTTCTTCAACAACTTCCAGCAGTCGGCCGAAAGCTACATCGAACCCGCGCATTACCGCTTCTTCCTTTCGGTGACGGATGCCACGTCCGATACCGTCACCGCGGATTTCGAGGCCAACTACGGACGAAGGGTCGAGGAAGTCGCCGACATGACGGTCGTCGGCACGAGCACGGGCTTCAGCGATGGCGCATTCGGCACGCTGACGCTCGAGCTGACGAAAGCCTTCCAGTACAACCCGCGCAAGGGCAACCTGCTGCTCGAGATCCAGAAGGACCAGTCGTCCTGCGACGGCGACGGACCGATCTACGTGGACGGCAGCAGCCATGCCGATGGCGTGACCTTGGTCACCCAGGAGTTCGGCATCTTTCCGCACTTCGGCATGACGGTCGGGTTCGATGGCAAGCTCCACGGCGGGGGCAGTGACTAGGATGACGGCGCTGGCGGAGCGCCGGCCGGGGCACTCTCGACCTCAGTGAGACCAGGCGTTCACGGGCGCGCGGCTTCGCTGGCCATCCAGTAGCATCGTCGCTCGCGACAACTGGAGGGAACACATGTTCACGACGCGCGGGTTCGGCGGAGCTCTGACCCTGACTGTGGTCGCCACGGTGACGCTGCTCGCCGATCACCTTGGCTTCAAGAGAGCGACCTACCCCGTCAGTGGTGCTCCGCGGGCTGTCGTGGCGGCGGACCTCGATGACGACGGGAAGGTGGATGTCGCTTCCGCCGATATGCGGTCGAATACGGTGACGTTGTACCGTGGGGAACCGGGTCCCGAAGGTCGAGCGACCTTCACGGAGTGGGGCGTCCTGTCGTTGCCATCCGGCGCGGGTCCGTTCGACATCAAGGCCGCCGATCTGAACCGCGACGGAAACAACGACCTGATCGTTGCGAACGCCGACAACAACACCGTGTCGATTTTCGCGGGAGGCGACGACGTACTCCCGACGTTGCAGGCCACGGTCGATGTCAGCAGCTCGCCGCGTGGTGTCGTGGCGGTGGACCTGAACCGTGATGGCCAACTCGATCTCGCCGTCACGGGGGCGAATTGCAATTGCCTCAGCGTCTTGGGGAACGGCGGCGGGTTCTTGTTCACGCTGGCGGCGCGGGTCACGGGTTTGAGCCAGCCGCACGGTCTCGTCGTCGGCGATTTCAATCACGACGACATTCCCGATCTCGCCGTGTCATCCACTGGTGCCGGTGCGGTCGATGTGCTGGTCGGCCAGGGGAGTTTTCAGTTCGCGCGCCAGCGCCACGGTCCGGCACCCGCCACGCGCGCGGTCGTCGTCGTCGATTACGACCGCGACGGTTGGGACGATATGGTCACGGCCAACACCACGACCTCGGTCTCCTGGACCGCTGCGTAAAGCGCCGCCCTCACGGTGCCTGCAGCTCTTCCCCCAACAGCCCGTCTCGGAACACCACGTCCGCTGATTGCACAAATCCTCTGACCGGCCGCAAGTGGAGGGTCAGCGCGGCTGATGGCAACAGCTGCCGTATCAATGCGACTAACGCCTTCGTTGCACGTTGGCTTGGACTGCGATCAAGCAGCCAGCACAAAATTACCCCAAGGTGTGCCAGGTAGAGCAGGTGGCCAAGCGACTCGGCAAGCGGTCGCTTCGGTGCGTCACTCGCGCCCACTACCGCCTCCTGGAAGACGCTCTGGACCCTCATCCGCGAGAACGCGGTGTTCTGTGCAAAGACCCCTTCGTCGGCGTCGCCAACCATGACGGGCGCCAGCGCTCGCAACGTCACACGATGGGGGCCGAGCGCTCGCAGACTGAGCTCGAGGGCAAAGACGAACCGTTCGCGCCACTTGCCGCGAGGCATCTCTGCTGCCTGCTGCGCGAACGTCGCCGACAGTTCGTCGTACAGCGCGAGGACGACGGACCGCTTGTTGGGGAAGTAGCGATACAAGAGCGCGGGACTCACCCCCGCCCGTGCCGCCATATCGCGCAACGTAGCCGCCTCGTAGCCACGCTCGCTGATTAAGGCGGTGGCTGCCTCGTAAAGGCGTAGGTCCCTGAACAGGCGGCCTGAGCCCGCCCCGCGGCCGGCCGCCGGCTACTCGACCCGGTAGTTCGGGGCTTCCTTCGTGATGATGACGTCGTGCACGTGGCCTTCGCGGTGGCCGGCGGCGGTGACGCGAATCAGGCGCGCCTCGCGCTGCAGCGTGGGGATATCGCGCGAACCGCAATAGCCCATCCCGGCGCGCAGTCCACCGACCAGTTGATGGATCATCGCGGCGACGCTGCCCTTGTGCGCGACCCGCCCCTCGATGCCTTCCGGCACCAGCTTCTCGGCGCTCTCGGGCGAGGCATCGAGATCGAATTCATCCTGGAAGTACCGGTCGCGGCTGCCGCGGCGCATCGCGCCGAGCGACCCCATGCCGCGGTATTCCTTGAAGCTGCGGCCCTGATACAGAATCATCTCGCCCGGGCTCTCGTCGGTGCCGGCGAACAGGCTGCCGATCATCACGCAGCTGGCGCCGACCGCGAGGGCCTTGGTGATGTCGCCGGAATACCGGATGCCGCCGTCGGCGATCACCGGCACTTTGTGAGGCGCGGCGGCGCGGGCGCACTCGGCGACCGCGGTAATCATCGGCACGCCGATGCCGGCGACGATCCGCGTCGTGCAGATGGACCCGGCGCCGATGCCCACCTTGACCGCGTCGATGCCCAGGCCGATCAGCGCCTCGGTGGCTTCGGCTGTCGCGATGTTCCCGGCGACGAGGTCGACGTCGGAGAACTGCCGCCGGACCCGCTTGACCATGTCGAGCACCCCTTGCGAGTGCCCATGCGCGGTGTCGATGACCAGCAGATCGACGTGCGCGGCGACCAGCGCTTCGGCCCGCTCGATCGAGTCGCGGCCGACCCCGATGGCGGCGCCGACCCGCAGCCTCCCGAGCGCGTCCTTGCACGCGTTCGGGTACTTGATCATCTTCTGGATGTCCTTGACGGTGATCAGCCCCTTGAGCATGAACTGATCGTCGACCACCAGCAGCTTCTCGACCTTGTGGCGGTGCAGGAACTCGCGGGCCTGTTCCAGCGTGGTCCCGACCGGGACGGTGAACAGCGGGTCCCGCGTCATGATGTCGGAGACCGGCCGATCGAGGTTCGATTCGAACCGGAGATCGCGGTTGGTCAGGATCCCGACCAGCTTGCCTTCCTTGCTGCCGTCGGCGGTGATCGGCACGCCGGAGATCCGGTACTTCTTCATCAGCTCGTGGGCTTCGAAGATCCGGTTGGTCGGCGACAGCGTGATCGGGTTGACGATCATGCCGCTCTCCGACCGCTTCACCCGATCGACTTCAGAGGCCTGTTCTTCGACCGAGAGGTTCTTGTGCACCACGCCGATGCCGCCCTGCTGGGCCATCGCGATCGCCAGCCGCGACTCGGTCACCGTGTCCATCGCCGCGCTCAACAGCGGCACGTTCATCCGGATGTTGCGGGTGAGCGAGGTGCCGACGTCGACGCTGCTCGGCAGGACCGTCGAATGCCTCGGCACCAGCAGCACGTCGTCGAACGTGAGTGCCGTGGTCAGTCCGATGGAAATCTGCTGGTCGTTCAGGACATCCGTACGAGCTTCCATTCACCCCTCAAAATCGAAAAGGGCAGCAACCGTCGTTGCTGCCCCCGATAGCTTGCCCGCCGCCAAGAGGCACGGTGCTCGATGGACGGTGCCAGTAGCACGTGTTACGCCCCGTGGCATTTCTTGTACTTCTTCCCGCTGCCGCACGGACAGGGCTCGTTGCGTCCGAGCTTCGGCTCTTCGCGCTTGACCTGCCGGATCGCATCGTCGCCGCCGGTCCGTGCCGGGCGCGGCGGTCCGGCGATCGCGTCAGCGGGAGGCGCTGTTCCGGATCGCGCCGAACGGCGATGGCGCCGACGCTTGTGACGGCCCGCTCAGCGTCAGGGTCGGCGGGCGCCTCGGCGCGGGCTGACGCACCGGCGCCGGCGGCTCGGCCCCATCTTCGCCAATGACCGGCGTGAGCCTCCAGAGGTACCGGACGATCTCTTCCTCGATCCGATCCTTCATCGCGGTGAAGAGCGCGAAGCTCTCCTTCTTGTACTCGACCAGCGGATCCTTCTGGCCGTAGCCGCGCAGACCGATGCCTTCCTTCAGATGGTCGAGGCTGTAGAGGTGGTCCTTCCACTGCGAGTCGACGATCTGGAGCATGATGTCGCGCTCGACGCGCCGCAGGATCTCGGTGGGGAGGAGCGCTTCCTTGCGCTCGTACTTGGTGAGGATCGGCGGCCACAGCGCGTCGCTGACCTCGTCCGCCTTCAGTCCCTCGAGCGGAATGGTGTCGAGATCGCCGACCTCGACGCCGTAGATGTCGGCGACCGCCGCTTTCAGCGCCTCGTAGTCCTGCTGTTCCTCTTCGACGTCCTGGCCGGTGTAGGTCTCGGCCGTGCTGTCGAGCAGCTCCTCGGCGAGCGTCATCAGGTACTCGCGCGAATCGACGGCTTCCTCGTCCGTGATCTTGATGCGGCCTTCGAGCAGCTCGCGGCGGAGCGAATAGACGCTCTCGCGCTGCTTGTTCATCACGTCGTCGTATTCGAGCAGGTGCTTGCGGACGGAGAAATTCTGGGCCTCGACCTGCTTCTGCGCCCGCGCGATGGCGTTGGTCACCATCTTGTGCTCGATCGGGACGCCCTCTTCCATGCCGAGCCGCTGCATCAGTCCCGAGATGCGATCGGAGCCGAAGATCCGCATCAGGTCGTCTTCGAGCGAGAGGTAGAAGCGTGAGGAGCCGGGGTCGCCCTGACGGCCGGCGCGGCCGCGCAGCTGGTTGTCGATGCGCCGCGCTTCGTGCCGCTCGGTCGCGATGATGTGCAGACCGCCCAGCGCCACCACCTCGTCGTGCTCGGCGTCGGTCTGTGCCTTGAGCGCCAGGTAGAGGCGCTCGTAGGCCTCACGTGGCACGCGATAGAAGTTGTCGATGTGATAGAAGTAGACGAACTCGTCGTCGTCGATGAACTTCGCTTCGCTCTTGGGCAGCTTCTCGGCGAGCTGATCGCCGAGCGTCTGCTGCCGGGTCATGAACTCGGCGTTGCCGCCGAGCAGGATGTCGGTGCCGCGGCCCGCCATGTTGGTGGCGATGGTGACGGTGCCCTTGCGGCCGGCCTGCGCGACGATTTCCGCTTCCTGCGCGTGGTACTTGGCGTTCAGCACGACGTGCTTGATGCCGCGCAGCTTGAGCAGCTTCGACAGCCGTTCCGACTTCTCGATCGAGACGGTGCCGACCAGCACCGGGCGCCCCTGCTCCTGCTTCTCGAGGATGTCGGTGACGATCGCTTCGAACTTTTCGCGCTCGGTCCGGTAGACCGTGTCCGGCTCCTCGATGCGCCTCAACTGGCGGTTGGTCGGGGCCACCATCACGTCGAGCTTGTAGATCTTGGCGAATTCCTCCGCCTCGGTGTCGGCGGTGCCGGTCATGCCCGACAACTTCCCGTATTTCCGGAAGTAGTTCTGGAACGTGACGGTGGCGAGCGTCTGGTTCTCGCGCTCGATCTTGACTTTTTCCTTGGCCTCGACCGCTTGATGGAGCCCGTCGCTCCAGCGCCGGCCCGGCATCAGCCGCCCGGTGAACTCGTCGACGATGACGACGCCGCCATCCTTGATCATGTAGTCCACATCCAGGCGGAACAGCGAGTGGGCACGAAGCGCCTGGTTGATGTGGTGGAGCAGCGGCATGTTCGCCGGGTCGTACAACCCGCCGGGCTGCAGGCGGTGCTGCAGCAGCTTTTCGGCCTTCGCCATGCCGGTCTCGGTCAGCGTGACGGTCTTGTGCTTCTCGTCGACGATGAAGTCGCCGGTCTTCTCGAGCTCTTCGCGATCCTCGGCCTTGACGTCGCCGCGGGTGGTCCGGCCGGCGGTCGAGCTTGGGAATGATCCGGTCGACCTCGTAATAGAGGTCGGTCGACTCTTCCGCCGGACCTGAGATGATCAGCGGCGTCCGCGCCTCGTCGATCAGGATGCTGTCGACTTCGTCCACGATCGCGAAGTTGTGGCCGCGCTGCACGTAGTGCGCGAGATCGAACTTCATGTTGTCGCGGAGGTAGTCGAACCCGAACTCGTTGTTGGTGCCGTAGGTGATGTCGGAGCCGTAGGCGACCTGGCGTTCCTGATCGTTCAGGTCGTGCTGGATGACGCCGACGGTCATGCCCAGGAACCGGTAGATCCGGCCCATCCACTCCGAGTCGCGGCGTGCCAGGTAGTCGTTGACCGTGACGACGTGGACGCCCTTGCCTGCGAGGGCGTTCAGATAAGCGGGCAGCGTGGCGACCAGCGTTTTCCCTTCGCCGGTCTTCATTTCCGCGATCCGGCCGCGGTGCAGCACGACGCCGCCGATCAGCTGCACGTCGAAGTGCCGCATGTTCAGCGTGCGCTTGCCGGCCTCCCGGACCACCGCGAAGGATTCGGGCAGCAGGTCTTCCAGCGTCTCGCCGTTGGCGAGCCGCTGGCGGAATTCAATGGTCTTTCCCCGAAGCGCGTCGTCGGAGAGCGCCTGGATTTCCGGTTCTTTGGCGTTGATCTCGGCGACGAGCGGACGGATGCGTTTCAGCTCGCGTTCGTTCTGGGTGCCGATGACCTTCGCAAGGAGCGTGTCGATGATCATTCGCGGGGCCGCACGGGTATCCAACGATTCTATCCCGAGCGCGGGGGGAAGGGTAGGGCGGAACGCCCTGAGCGAGCGTAGCGAGTCGAAGGGGCCGGCGAAGCAGCCGCGGACTAGCGTCCCAGCAGGCGCAGAGGATTGGTGGGTGCGCCGTTCAGCAGCAGCTCGTAGTGCACGTGCGGACTGGTCGATCTGCCGGTCGAGCCGACAAACCCGACGACATCCCCTTTGCGGATGGTCTGGCCTTCGGAGACGGCGAAACGCGAGAGATGACCGTACCGCGTGCCGATGCCGTAGCCATGGTCGACGACGACGAGATTTCCGAAGTTGCCGCTCCATCGCGCGGTGAGCACGGTGCCGTCGGCGGTGGCGAGGACGGGCTGGCCGCGCTCAGCCGAAATGTCGAGGCCGGAGTGGAACTCGGCGGAGCCGGTGAACGGATCGCGCCGCGAGCCGTAGGACGACGACAAACCGCCGGTGACCGGCCAGATCGACGGCGTGGCCGCGGCCAGCGCCTGCCGGCGTTCGGCGCCGGGCCTGACCCGGTCCAACTGGGCCTCGATGATTCGCAACACGTCGCCCACCAGGCCGAACACGGGATCGGCCGAGCCCATCGCGTCGGCGAGCGGCGCGGTCACGCCGCGCAGCACGCCACCGCCCATGGCTCGATGGGTAATGGAGGAGGGCAGCCGCTCCATCGCTCGGGCCGCCTGCGGATCGACTTCGGCGGTAGCCCGGAGCGTGTCGGCCGCCGCCTGCAGCCCGGACAGCTCGGTGGCGAGGTGCGCCGTCGCGTCCCGATAGTTGGCGTTCTCCACCTGCAGCGCCGCATTCTGTCGCAACAGATCGGAAACGACCGCTCGCGCCCCCCACGTCGACCCGGCGACGAACAGCACCGGGAAGGCGACGAACAACAACGCCCCCACGATCAGCGCGTGGGCGCCGATCGTGAAACGAAACGTCTTGCCGGAGGGATCTCTGCCGACGCGGACGATGAAGCTCTCACGCATTCAGATAAGCCAGGGACTCTACCACACGAGCTCGAAGGATCAACCCCCGAGTTCGATCTGCGCCGCGCTACGGCTGAGTTTTGGCTGGACGGGACCTTGCACTAGAGCCTGTCGCGCATGTTCGAAAGAGCCGAGTACGCACGGCACATGGGAAACATGGGCAACGGGTGAGGAAATGAAGGTATTCCTGGTTTTGGTTCTCGCGATGGTCGCGGCGGCAACGGCTCTGGCCTTTGCCAACGCCACTGTCGCCACCAGTGTGACCGCAGCCGCGGTCCAGGTGGCCGACCATACGAGTGAACCGGCCGCGCTGCTGGTCTCCGGCAGCGTGCTGCTCGGCTTGGCGGGCGCGGTCCGGCGATTCACGGTGTGAAAAAGATTCCGGCCCGCTGGGGCCGATGCGACGCGTGTTGCCCCGGCAGCCCGCGTGAAACGGAAGAGTTGAGTCACCCTGCGAAGGTCAAGAGAGGCCACTGTCCTATGTCGCGCGTTCTTGTGGCAGCAGCAGTCCTCGCGCTCGCGCCGGTTGCGGCGGCGCGAGGCGAGCCGATTAGCGTTACGTTGAACTCGGCCACGAGCGGATTCTCGTCGTCGGGGCCAATTACCGCGGTCGGAACATCGATCGATCTGGGGACGCTGTCGCTGAATGGCGACGGCGTGGGGACGTTCTTCTTCAATGACGCCAGCGCGTACCGGAACTACGAACTGTCGTTCAATCTCGATCTGACCGGGGTGCAGGCGGTGCAGTTCGAGCTGCTCGATCCATTGGGGGACGGCGACGACGCGAGCGATCCGGCGATTCAGCCGTCGTACGTGCCGGCTGGGTACTCGACATCCGGCAACCTCGACGGGTTCAACTTCGCGCAGGGTTCGGGTCTGGAGCGAAGTGCGACGTTCGCTGGGGGATCCGCCACGGTGACGGTCGACGAGGCCTCGCACCGTGCTGACATCCTGGTCTTTGCAGGCCTGGAAGGCATCGAGAACGCGCGGGTGTTGTTCGGCCTGCGCGACAACTTCGGTGGCCGCGGATTCCTCCTGCGGATTTCGGCTGTTGCCGTGGACCCCGCGGCGGTGCCGGAACCGGCGACGATGCTGCTGATCGGAACTGGCCTCGCGGGCCTGGCTGCGGCGCGCCGGCGCCGTCGTTCGGCTGCGGCCATCCCGATCGCGAGCTAAGACGCGGTCCATGGAGAACCGCTCATCGACCGTGTGGCCGATGGGCGGACGGGTTCAGTCGGTGTCACGTCCGAGGGTTGCGGCTGTGCTGGCCGCAACCTTCATCGTGGCCGCTCTCGGGTGGCTGTACGCGGACGTTGTGCCGGGGCTCGTCCGTCAATGGGCCGCGGATGCGGATTATTCCCACGGTTTCTTTGTCGCGCCGCTGGCGGCGTTCTTCGTATGGGAGCGGCGCGACCGGCTGGCAGCCCTCCCGATCCGTCCACATCTCGCAGGGGTCGCCCTGCTCGCCCTCAGTCTCTGTGTCTTCATTGCCGGTCGATACGGCTCGGAGCTCTTCCTCACGCGCGCCTCGATGATCGGTGTCGTCGCCGGTCTGGTGCTGTTCCTCGCGGGATGGGCACACCTGAAGGCGCTGGCGTTCCCGATCGCATTCCTGCTGCTGATGATTCCGCTGCCCGCGATCGTTTTCAATCAGGTGGCGTTTCCGCTTCAGATGCTGGCCTCGCAATTGGGCGAAGTCGTGATTTCGGCGAGCGGCGTCCCGGTGCTGCGCGAAGGCAACGTGCTCCTCCTTCCCGGGAGGGCGCTCGAGGTTGCCGAAGCTTGTTCGGGCATTCGCTCCCTGATGTCGTTGTTCATGCTCGCAGTGGTGCTCGGATATTTCACCGAGCATCGTGCCGGTCCGCGCATCGCCATCGCGATCGCCGCGGTCCCGATTGCCGTCATCGCGAACGCGACGCGGGTCGCCGGCACCGGCCTGGCGTCGTACTGGATCAGCCCGGCCGCGGCCGAAGGCTTCTTCCACTCGTTTTCGGGGTGGCTGATGTTCGTGGTGGCGCTGGCGGGGCTCCTCCTGGTGCACCGGATGTTCGAGGTGGCGCGCAGTCGCGCGCTTCGGGTCGCGAGGCCCCTCGATTCCGCTCAGGGCAGGCCGGGATGGTAGGGCGCGCGCTGATCGCGGCGGCGATGATCGTGGCTGCCGGCATCTACGCCAATGGCGCCAGCTCGCCGGAGCGTGCACCTTCGCGTGACACGCTGTCCACCACACCCATTTCGGTGGAACGATGGCGGGGCATCGACACCGCGCTGGACGACGACGTGCTGGCGCAGCTCGGCGTCGACGATTACATCAATCGACGTTACATCGCGGCGGACGCGCCGCCGGTGGCGCTCTACGTCGGCTACTACGCGAGCCAGCGGCAGGGCGACACCATCCACTCGCCGCAGAATTGCCTGCCGGGTGCGGGCTGGCGGCCGGTCATGGCCGAGCGCTCGACCATCGATCTCGGCGGCCGGACCATTCCGGTGAACCGGTTCATCATCCAGAAGGGGATGGATCGCCAGGCGGTTCTCTACTGGTATCAGGGGCGCTCGCGCGTGGTCGCCAGCGAGCTGGCGAACAAGGCGTGGCTGATGCTCGATGCGGCGCGGCTGCGGCGCACGGACGGGGGCCTGGTCCGGCTGATCACACCGGTCTCCTCGAACCCTGCCGACGCATTCGCTGCGTTGACGACGTTCTCGTCCGCCCTGTTTCCTCATCTCTCGACTCGACTGCCATGAGAATCAGCAGATCCGTTGTGCGGCTGGCCTCCGCGCTGGCGCTTGCCGTCACGGCGGCCGGCGTCGTCGCGTGCTCGAGTCCGGAGACCAAGGCACGCAAGTACGCTGCGAGCGGGGATGCCTACTCCGCGAAGCAGCAGTTCAAAGAAGCGGTGATCGAATACCGGCGAGCGCTGGCGGCGATGCCGAACGACGCCGCGGTGCGTTACAAGCTGGGCCGGGTGTATCAGGACAGCGGCGATCTGCTGAATGCCTACACCGAATATGCGCGCGCCGGAGACCTCGACCCCGCCAACGTCGACGCGCAGATGCGCGCGGGCACCATCCTCCTGCTCGGTCGCGAGTTCGAAGCGGCGCGGACCCGCGCCGAGCTCGCACTGAAGGCCGACCCGAATCATGCTCCCGCGCACATCCTGCTTGGCAACGCCAAGGCCGGCTTGAACGAGACCGGGGCAGCGATGCGGCAAATCCAGGCGGCCATCGATCTCGACCCCTCGTACGCGCCGGCGTGGACGGCGCTCGGCGCGGTCACGTTCATTGGCGGCCGCAAAGCCGAAGCGGCGGCGGCATTCAAGAAGGCGGTCGAGCTCGCGCCACAGTCGATCGAAGCCAGGCTCGCGCTCGCCAACTACGAGTGGGCGACCAACGCCTTCGCCAACGCCGAACGCACGCTGAAGTCCGCTCTCGCGATTGATGCACAGAATGCCGCCGCGCACCGCGCCCTCGCCCTCCTCTACATCACGACCGGACGGCGTCCCGAGGCCGAGACACATTTCCGCTCGCTCGCGGTCGACGCCGCCGGGCGGCTGGCGCTCGCCGACTACTACATGGGGGTCGGGCGGAACACCGATGCGATGACGCTCCTGACCGAGCTGCAGCAGTCGGCGGAGAAGCCCGACGCCCGCGAAGCGCGGCTCCGCATCGCTTCGATCGAATACGGCGCCGGCAGGAAAGCCGAGGCCCATCGCCACCTCGATGAATTGATCAAGGAACGTCCGCGATTCGCCGCGGCGCGGACCGCCAAGGCCCGCATGCTGCTGAGCGATGGCGCCCCTCCGGCCGAAGCGGTCGCGCAGGCCCGCGAGGCGGTCAAGGCGGATCCGTATCTCGCCGCGGCGCAGTACACCTTGGGTCTCGCCGCCTTCGCGGACCACAAACTGGACGAGGCGGAGAAGGCATTCGAGGCGGCGGCCGAGTTGAGCCCGCAAGCGGCGGCGGCGCGCATGCAGCTCGCCCGCGTCAAACTGGCTCGCGGTGATGCCGCCGGCGCCGTATCGATTGCCGAGCTCGCCGCGAACGAGCGTCCGACCGACGCCGACGCCGCGGTGCTGCTCGGGCAGAGCCTTCGCGCCAGCGGCGATGCCAATCGCGCGGCGGACGAAATGACCACGCGGCTCGCAACGGGGCGGGTGACCAAGGCGCCGCTGCACACCGAGCTGGGTTGGGTCGAGCTGCAGCGCGGCGAAGCGGCGGCGGCCCGCGCCGCGTTCTACGAAGCGCTCCGCGAGGCGCCGCGCTCCGCCGACGCCCGGAAGGGCATCATCCAGGCGGATCTCGCGAATCGGAAGGTCGACGTCGCGCGGGCGCGGGTCGCCGAGTGGGAAGCGGCCACCCCCGCCGACGTGCGGCTGAAGCTGCTCCGCGCGGATGTCGAGCTCACGGCCGGCAATTGGGCCGCGGCCGAACAGACGCTCCGCGGCGTGATCGCCGGCGATGCGTCGCAGTTGGAGGCCTACGGCCTGCTCGGACGCGTCTACGCCAGTCAAGGGAAGGTCGACGACGCCGTGCAACAGTACCAGGCGCTCGCACGCCGATCGCCGTCAGGCGCGGCGAGTGCGAAGACGATGATCGGCATGCTGCAGGAGGCGAAAAAGGATCGGCAGGCGGCGCGGACCGCGTACGAGCAGGCGCTCGCGAGCGATCCCCAGGCCGGCGTCGCCGCGAACAACCTGGCCTGGATTTACGCGTCGGACGGGAAACTGGACCAGGCGCTGCGGCTGGCGACCATCGCGAAGGCCGCACTCCGGCGCCGTCCTGAGGCCGAGGACACGCTCGGATGGATCTATCTGCAGAAGGGGCTGTCGTCGCAGGCGATTGCCGCGTTCGAGTGGGCGCGCGATCGGGCGCCGAAGAATCCCGTCTACCACTATCACCTCGGACTCGCGCACGTGAAGTCCGGCGATCCCAACCGCGCCCGGACCTCGTTCGCGCGGGCGCTGCAGCTGCAGCCCAACTTCGCCGACGCCGCGGATGCGCGGGCGCAGCTGGCCGCGGTGTCGGAGCCTGCCGCCGGATCGCGCTGACGCTATCGATTCCCTCGGAACTGCAGCGCCTCGGCGAGATGCTCGACGGTCACCGCCTCCGACCCGGCGAGATCCGCAATCGTCCGTCCGACACGCAGCACCCGATCGAACGCGCGCGCCGACAGTGTCAGCCGGCTCACCGCCTTCTCCAGCAGCGAGCGGCTGGCCGCATCGAGCCGCACCCGCGCGCGCAGCCGGCGGCCTTCCAACCGCGCGTTGAGCGTCCCATCCCGCGCCAGCTGACAGCCCCGCGCCGCGACCACGCGGTCGCGGATCGCTGAGGAGCCCTCGCCACCCGCATCACCGTGCAGGTCGCGCGGCGGAACCGCCGCGACCGACACCGCCAGATCGATCCGATCGCGCAATGGGCCGGACAGCCGAGACGTGTAGCGCTCGACCTGCTGCGGCGTGCAGCGGCACGGGCGCAGGTCGCTGCCGGCATACCCGCACGGGCACGGATTCATCGCGCCCACCAGCATGAAGGCGGCGGGGAAGGTCGCGGTGCGGGCGGCGCGCGCAATCCGCACCGCCCCTTCTTCGAGTGGCTGCCGCAACACTTCCAGGACGTGCCGGCTGAACTCCGGCATCTCGTCGAGGAACAGCACGCCGTGATGCGCCAGGCTGATCTCGCCAGGCCGCGGGATCGTCCCGCCACCGACCAGCGCGACATCGCTGATCGTGTGATGCGGCGCCCTGAACGGCCGGGTCGTCAGCAGTCCCGCGCCTGCCGGGATCAACCCCGCCACCGAATGCACGGTCGTCACCTCCACCGCCTCGTCTTGGGTGAGCGATGGAAGAATCCCGGCCAGCCGCCGCGCCATCATCGTCTTTCCGGCGCCGGGAGGGCCGACCAGGAGCGCGTTGTGGCCGCCGGCGGCCGCGATCTCCAGCGCCCGCCGCGCCAGCAGCTGACCATGCACGTCCGCGAAGTCCGGCACGGCGGCCGCCGGAGGGCCGCCCTCCATGGCGACGCGCAGCGGACGATCGAAGCTCCGGGGATCGTTGAGCGCGCGCACCGCCTCGGGCAGATGGCGCACGCCGTAGAGATCCAGGCCCTGCACGGCCGCGGCCTCGCGCTGGTTGTCTTCCGGCAGCAGCAGTCCGCGATAGCCGTTGCGGCGCGCCGCCGACGCCACCGGCAGGACGCCGCGCGTCGGCTGAATCGCGCCGTCGAGTGACAGCGCGCCGACCAGCAGGAGATCGTCGACGTCCCGGCGCACGAGGAGGCCCGACGCCGCGAGCACGCCGAGCGCAATCGGCAGATCGAAGCTCGCGCCCTCTTTGCGCACGTCGGCCGGCGACAGGTTGACGGTGATGCGATGGGGAGGAAACTCGAACCCCGAATTGCGGATCGCGCTGCGAATCCGATCGCGGCTCTCACGGATGCCGGCGTCGGGCAGTCCCACCATGGTGAAGGAGGGCAGGCCGAACGACACGTCGACCTCGACCTGGATCGCGAACGCCTCGATCCCGTAGACCGCCGCGGTCCGCATGCAGGCGAGCATGCGAGCGACACTCTGCAAATTCGGGCGCGCCGCCTTTTGTTGGTGTTTCCCGGATCAGTCAGCGGAGAAGGAGCAGAATCGTGAAGCGCCGGTCCAGCCGACGCCAGTGCAGTTTCTGCGACGCGCCTATCGTCCGCGGACGGTGAGCCGATCGCCGACGCTGATGTGACTGCCGCGCAGGCGGTTCAGGCTGCGGAGCTTGTCGACGGTGGTGTCGAACAGCCGCGCGATCGAGAACAGCGTGTCGCCACGCTTGACGCGGTAGGTGGTGGCCGCGGGCGCCACGGGGGCCTCGCTCGCGCGGCTCGCCGCCGCGACCGGCGCGGCGCCCCCGATGGCGCGCGAGGCCACCGAGACCGGCGCCGGACGCTCGGTCCGGGACGCGAGGAGCGTGGCGGGAGCGCGCGGGATGATCAGTTCCTGCCCGGCGCGAATCGCCGACCGGATGCCGAGGTGGTTCGCCTCCGCGAGATCCACACGAGCGACCCGCAGCTTGCGTGCGACGGTGGCCAGGCTCTCGCCGCGCTTGACGGTGTACCAGTTCAGCGCGCCGAGATCCGAGGCCGGCGCACTGGTGAGGCGGGTCGAGAGCCTCTCGGCCGTTCCCATCGGAACCTTGACCTCGTAGTCGGGATACTTGACCGGCGTGGTCCAGCGCCGGAGCTCGGGGTTCAGCGACTGGATTTCGTCGATCGTGGTGCCGGTCCATTCGGCGACGCGGCGGAGATCGACGGCCCGCGGCACCGCCACCTTCTCGTAGGCGACCGCGTCGACCGGCGTGTACTGGAACCCATACTGCGAGGGATTCTTGGCAACGATGATGGCGGCGAGAATCAGCGGGACGTACTCGCGAGTCTCTCGCGGCAGATATCGAGACGACTCCGCCAGCGACCAGAAGTCATCGCGACCCGTCGACTTCATCGCACGCTGCAGGCGGCCGAGGCCGCCGTTGTAGGCGGCGAGCACCAGATGCCAGTCGCCGTTGAACATGCGGTGCAGCGTCTTGAGATACTTGGCGGCCGCGACCGTGGCCTTTTCCGGATCCGAACGCTCGTCGATGTACCAGTCGGTCTTGAGGCCGTGGTCCCGCGCCGTGGGCTTCATGAACTGCCACGGCCCTTTGGCGCTGGCCTTGGACAGGGCGTTCATCTTGAAGCCGCTCTCGATGACCGGGATGTAGGCGAGGTCGAGCGGCAACCCCTCGGCGCGGAAGACGTTCTGAATCATCGGCAGGTACTGCGCCCCGCGCGTGAGGCTTTCCTGCACGTAGTCGCGCAGCCGGCCGCTCAACAGCTCGACCGCGGCGAGGACCTTCGCGTTCTGCGGGATCGGCACGTCGTGCTCGGTCGATGCCAGGTCGGCCTTGACCGCTTCCTCGGTCGACGCTTTGGTGTCGGGCCTGGGGAATGTCGCGATCGCGAGGATCTCGTCGATCGACGCCGGTTCGGTCTTGGTTTCGGAGAAGCCGTCGCCCTGAGCGAGTGCGGTGACCTCGTGGGCATTGATGCGATCGACCAGGCGGTCGAAATGCTCCCGCATCCGAGCGTCGGTGCGCGCCCCATACGGAGACTGGAGCAGCACGTCAACGGCGCGGTCGAATTCGACCCGGGCCCGATCGAGATGCCCGAGCTTGAGCTCGCGTTCACCCGTGGTGAAGTGCTCTTGAGAGGAGGCGATGAGAGCCGTCACCGGGTCCACGGGAGCCGGCTGGACGGGGACCGGCGCCACGGGCGCGGCCGTCTGCGCCGGCGCGGCCGGGCTTTTCTGAATTTTGGGGTTGGACCCGCACGCCGCCGCCGTTGTCAGAACGGCAATCGCCAGACAGGCAAACGGCGTTGGCACCGAAGCACGAGTGAGCATCCGGGCGCTCCCGCGAGGGCAACGGCTCAAAACTGCGGTAGAGCCTGGAACCCTGTTGAGGTCGCCCCCCGGCTGGGGGGCTCCTGTTTTTGCCATCACCACCTCGACGGTGCCGTCGGGCTGGCGAGCTCGAATCCGCCGAACGCGGAAACCCTGAGTACAGCTGGGGCAGACAGAATAGCACTGCCGAGCAATCAGGGTCAACCGTAAACCCAAGCAGCTCAAGAGTATTGCGACTGTTGCACTTATCGCGGCCAGCCCGTCTGGACGAACAAGCGGTGCTGTTCGCCGAGATCCCGAGCCGCCGGCGTCACGATCGTCTTCTCCCCAATAGTGATCTTCCGGCCCAGTTTCACCGCCTGCCTCACATCGTCTTCGCAGACGAAGTCGGCGGGTTTCTCGACGGGCACTGGTGTCTCGAGCTGGCCCGAAGGCTGAGGTGCAGCGACCCCGGCCGTCTTGCCGGCCGGGGGTGGAGCGGCCGGGCCAGCCGGGGGAGTGTAACCCCGCGAGGCCAGAAACTGATCGATACGGCGGGACAACGACTCGGCCGCGAGACCCGTGGGGGCCTGAACGGCGGGCGCCTTGGGAAGCTGGGCCGCCGTGCCCGCCGCCGGTGCGCTCTCCCGGCGGACGACCGCCGGCGTGATCTCGTACGCGACGCGCTTGATGTTCAGCAGGTGCCGCGGCGTGATGTTGTCCGACGTGATATTTCCGCCATACCCGCCGCATCCCAGCGTCATCGCCGGCTCCAATCCGGTCGTCAGACCAATCGACCCATGCGTCGTCGGCGAGTTGACGACGATGCGGTAGGCGGGTTTTTTGAGGCCGAATTGAAGAATGATGTCGTCGTTGCGGCTGTGGATGGACATCGTGTGGCCCATCCCGCCGTATCGCAGAATCTGCTTGCACCGCTCACAGCCCTCGCGCCAGTCGCTCACGACATAGAACGACAGCACCGGGCACAGCTTCTCGATCGAGAGCGGGAAGTCCCGTCCAACGCCGGCGAGCTCCGCGATCAGCACGCGGGTCCCTTCCGGCACGGTGATCCCGGCCTGCGAGGCGATGTAGGCGGCCGGACGGCCCACGAGCGCCGGGTTCGGCAATCGCTGCGGGCTGACCAGGATGCGTCCGACCGCGGCGATTTCGGCGGCCGACATGAAGTACCCGCCGTTGGCCTGGAAGGCCCGCTTCACCTCTTCCACCAGCGGGGCGTCGACCACCACGGAGTTCTCGGACGAGCACAGGACGCCGTTGTCGAAGGTCTTCCCCGTGACGATGTCGCGGACGGCTTTGGAGACGTCGGCGCTGCTTTCGATATAGGCGGGGGCGTTGCCCGGGCCGACGCCATAGGCGGGCTTTCCGGCGCTGTAGGCGGCGCGCACCAGCCCCATGCCGCCGGTCGCGAGGATGACCGCGGTTTCGCGGGCCTTCATCAGCTCCTGCGTGCCTTCGAGCGTGACGGTGGTCATCCAATTGATGGTGCCGTCGGGCGCCCCGGCCTTCCTGGCCGCCTCGTTCATGATCTCGGCGACGCGGGTGATGCAGCGGACGGCGGAGGGATGCGGGCTGATCACAATCGGACAGCGCGCCTTCACCGCAATCAGGATTTTGTAGATCGCCGTCGACGTTGGATTGGTCGAGGGCACGATGGCGCAGACCACGCCGAATGGCTCGGCGATCTCGATGACCTTGCGCTCCTCGATCCGGCGGATGACGCCGACCGTCTTGATGGGCTTGATGAAGCGATAAACCTTGTCGGACGCGAAGAGGTTCTTCTGGACCTTGTCGGCGACGACGCCGTAGCCGGTTTCCTCGTGGGCGAGACGGGCGAGCGCTTCGGCCTGGGGCGTGACGGCCGCCGCCATGGCGTCGACGATCGCATCGATCTGTTCTTGAGAGAGCTCCGCGAGCGCAGGCGCGGCGTCCTTGGCCCGCCGGGCGAGCGTCCGCGCTTCCTGGACGGATGCGAGGTCGCGATCGTCCCTGGACGAGGTTCGTGCTTCGGCGCGCTCAGGGGCGGCCATTTACGTGGCCTTGGTGTCCTTGGCCTTCGGAAGCACTTTCTCGACTTCCGCGTGGGGGCGCGGAATGACGTGAACGGAGACCAGCTCGCCGACTCGCCGGGCGGCGGCGGCACCGGCATCGGTGGCGGCCTTCACCGCTCCGACGTCGCCACGGACCATCACGGTGACGTAACCGGCGCCGATGTATTCCTTGCCGGCCAGGACCACGTTCGCGGTCTTCACCATGGCATCGGCTGCTTCGATGGAGCCGATCAGACCTTTCGTTTCCACGAGACCCAGGGCGTCGGACATGAGTGTGCTACTGACTTCCAGACTCGGAGCGGATGGCGATCTGTGGCGGAAAACCGGCGCTGACGCGGTGCACGAGGCCGAAGGCTAACATATTGCAGTGGCTCGAACAACTGCATTACAATTCGCGCTTCGCATGACATCACGAGCTCCTGTTGTACGGTCTTCTCGCGCGTCGCTGCTGTGCGTCTGCGCTCTCCTTGTCGCGTTCTCCGTCGCCGGCTGCCGAAAGAAGGAGCCGGACATGCCCCCCGTGGCCACGCCGAACGTGACGTTCTCGCGCGACCGCGTGGCCATCGGCAGTCCCGTGAAGGTGACGTATCGATTCCAGGTCGCGGCAAACGCGAAGTTCGACGGCGACTACTGGGTCTTCGTCCACGTGCTGAACCCGCAGGGGGAGCAGTTGTGGAACGATGATCACCTGCCGCCGACGCCCACGTCCCAGTGGAAGCCCGGTCAGACCGTCGAGTACACGAGGACGATTTTCGTCCCCAACTACCCGCACATCGGCGAGGCAGCGGTCCGGCTCGGCTTGTATTCGCAAGCGGATGGCAAGCGGCTGGTGCTGGCCGCGCACGGAAGCGTCGCGGCGCGAGTACGTGGTGGCGAAGCTCGATTTGCTGCCCCAGTCGGAGAACGTCTTCCTCATCTATAAGGATGGCTGGCACCCTGCCGAGATCGCCTCCGAGAACCCGATGTCGGAGTGGCAGTGGACGCAGAAGCGTGCGTCGTTCTCCTTCCGGAACCCGAAGAAGGACGCGAACTTCTACCTCGATTACGACGCCCGGCGCGATCTCTTCACGCCGCCGCAACAGGTGACCGTCCGTATCGGCGACACCGTGTTGAAGACGTTCGCGGCCGACGTCAAGGAGAAGACTCTGGTCGTCCTTCCCGATCACGCCGGCGCAGTTCGGCGACGGCGAGATGGTCGAGATGTCGATCGAGCTCGACAAGACGTTCAAGCCCGGCGGCGCCGATACCCGCGAGCTGGGCATCCGGGTCTACCACGCGTTCATCGAGCCCAAGTAGCCGGCAATACACCTCATCAGGGCCGGGAGCCGTGCTCCCGGCGCCTCGTCTGTATAGTTTCTGGACAGAGCCGCCGAGGACTGGTAAAATCGTCGTCTCGCCCATGAACCCAAAACTGAGAATCTACCTTTCGGGGGTGGCGTTCGCCCTGTTCTGCACCGCGACCTCGGCCCAGGCCGAGATTGTCGTGCTGACCTCGGGCCGGACGCTGTCGGTCAAGGGGCATCGGGTGGACGGGGAGTCCGTCATCCTCAAGATGCGGAATGGCGGCGAGGTCACCTGCGACAAGTCGCTGATCGAGAAGATCGTCGAGGACGAGGTGCCCCATCCCGAGCCGCAGGAGCCGGTTCCAGCCGTCGCACCGGAGGCCGCCACCGATTCGGCCCCTGACGCCGTCCCGGCCGGTCCGTACGCCGAGATCATCGCGGCCATGGCGGAGACCCACGGCGTCGATCCCATGCTGGTCAGCGCGCTGATTCAGGTCGAGTCGGGCAACAAGCCGAGGGCCCGCTCGAACAAGGGGGCGATGGGGCTGATGCAGCTGATGCCCTCGACGGCCCGCCAGTACAAGCTTCGCAACCCCTACGATCCGAAGGCCAACATCGCCGCGGGCGTGAATGCACCTGAAGTCGCTGCTCGACCGCTTCCGCACAGTGGATCTGGCTCTCGCGGCTTACAACGCTGGCGAAGGCGCCGTGAAGAAGTTCAATGGCATCCCGCCGTACCGCGAGACGCGGAACTACGTCAGCCGCATCCTCTCCCTCGCCGGCATCCAGTAGCCTTGCGGCCAAGCCGCCTTCCGTTTTTCCCTGTCTAATCAAGAAGGATCGGCTGCGATCGGCGGTTCGGCACGTCCGATTCCGGCGTGCCGGCTGCCTGTACGGCGGTCTGGCCGCCGAATTCGACTGGTATATAATTCGTCGGTTGTCAGAGGCCGATAATGTCAACGGTGACAAGAACTTGCGCCGTGCGGCGAGAACACGGAAGGTAACGCGTGGAGTTCCGGTGCCGGCTGGGTACTCCCGGCGGCGAGATTATCGAAGGGATCTACGCGGCCGACACGGAAGCGCGGCTCAGGCAGGAGTTCGAGGAAAAAGGGCTCTACGTCCTCGGGATTTCGCGCGCCGGCGGCGCCGCGTTGGGCCGGATTCGGATGCCGACCCGGGCCCGGGTCTCGACGCGGGAGTTCCTGGTCTACAACCAGGAGCTCGCCACGCTGCTCAAGGCCGGCATGCCGCTGGTTCAGTCGCTCGACATTCTGCGCCGCCGCGTCACCAACGTCCTCTTCAAGTCGGTGCTGGACGACGTCTACGAGCGGGTGCGCGCGGGCAACTCGCTGTCCGAGGCGTTCGAGGCGCACGGAACGCTGTTTCCCGGCGTGTATACCGCGTCGCTGCTCGCCGGTGAGAAGAGCGGCAACCTGGAACAGGTCATCCGCCGGTACGTGGCGTACGTCAAAGTGGTGGCGAACGTCAGACGGAAGACGATCTCGGCGCTGGTGTATCCGGCGATCCTGATGCTGTTGTCGCTCGCCGTCGTCTCGATCATCGTGCTGCGCGTGGTGCCGGAGTTCGGTCTGTTCTATCAGCAGTTCGATCGCGAGCTGCCGCTGTCGACCCGCATCATCGTGCAGATTTCCGACGTGGCGCGGACCTATTTTCTGCTGATCGTCGGGGGGCTGGTGGCCGCGGCGGTGATGTTCTGGGCCTGGATCCGGGAGCCGGCGCAGCGCGAGCGGTTCGATCGCTGGATTCTGCGGCTGCCGATGCTGGGGCAGATCGCGCGGAAGTTCTCGACCTCGCAGGCCTCGCGCACGCTGGCGACGCTGCTCGGCGGCGGCATCCCGCTGGTGAACGCTATCGACATCTCCGCGCGCTCGATCAAGAACCGCTACATCGCGCGCGAGCTGCAGCACGCCGGGCAGCAGGTGCGTGAAGGGCGGGCGCTGGCCGCCGCGATGCAAGACAGCGGCGCCTTTACCGACGTCGCGATCAAGATGGTGGAAGTGGGCGAATCGACCGGGGCGCTGCAGGAGATGCTGAACAGCCTGGCCGACTTCTATGACGAGGAGATCGACACCAACCTCGGGCGGTTCATCACCCTGGTCGAGCCGATTCTGCTCGTGCTCATGGGGCTGGTGATCGCCGGCCTGCTGCTGTCCTTGTACATGCCGCTGTTCAACATGGGTGGATTGCAATGAACGGGAAAGCCCCGGCCGCCACGCCCGACCAGCCCGACGAGATCTATGTCGGGGTTCCGGAAGCCAGCGCCGCCGAACGGGCGGCCGAAACCGCGCAGGCGCGGCGGCTGGCCGAGCGCTACCGCCTGCCGTTCGTCGACCTCTCGCAGTTCAGCATCGATCACGATCTGTTCCGGGCGATCCCGGCGGATCTCATGCTGCGGTACGGCTTCGTCCCGTACCGGCGCGAAGGCACCTCCCTGGTGATCGTGGTCTCGGATCCCACCGACCTGCCGATGATCGACGAGCTGGCGGTGCTGCTGGCGACGCCGATCAAGGTCACGGTCGGGACGCCGTACGCGATCCAGTCGATTCTCAAGAAGAGCGAGAGCTCGCAGCGCGTCCTCGAGGAAGCGACCGAGAGCTTCCAGCTGCAGATCCTGCGCGAGGACGAGCTCGACGACCAGTTGACGGTCGACAAGCTCACCGCCGACCAGAGCCCGGTCATCCGGCTGGTCGACACCACGCTCTATTCCGCGATCCAGCGCCGCGCCAGCGACATTCACATCGAGACCCAGGACGATGCCGTCCATGTGAAGTACCGGATCGACGGCGTGCTCCAGTCGGCGATGCGGCCGATCGACAAGCGCTTTCACAGCACGATCATTTCCCGCATCAAAGTCATGGCGGAGCTCGACATCGCCGAGAAGCGGGTGCCGCAGGACGGCCGGTTCAAGGTGCGGATGGGCGGGAAGAGCATCGACTTCCGCGTGTCGGTGATGCCGAGCGTGCACGGCGAGGACGCGGTCATCCGGATCCTCGACAAGGAATCGATCAGCGAGCAGTTCCACGAGCTCAGGCTCGACATCCTCGGATTTCCCGACGAGGAGCTGCGCCGGTTCCGCAAGTACATCGCCGAGCCCTACGGCATGGTGCTGGTCACCGGCCCCACCGGCAGCGGCAAGACCACCACGCTCTACGCGGCGCTCTCGGAGATCAAGTCGATCGAGGACAAGATCATCACGATTGAGGATCCGGTCGAGTACCAGTTGCGCGGGATCACGCAGATTCCGATCAACGAGAAGAAGGGCCTGACCTTCGCCCGCGGCCTGCGGTCGATCCTCCGCCACGATCCCGACAAGATCATGGTCGGCGAAATCCGCGACGCCGAGACCGCGCAGATCGCCATCAACTCGGCGCTGACCGGGCACCTGGTGTTCACCACGGTGCACGCCAACAACGTCCTCGACGTGCTCGGCCGCTTCCTCAACATGGGGGTCGAGGCGTACCAGTTCGTGTCGGCGCTGAACTGCGTGCTCGCGCAGCGGCTGGTCCGGAACATCTGCGTGCACTGCAAGCGTCAGGCAGTCGTCACCCGGGCTCAGCTCGAAGAGTCGGCGCTCGATCCGGTGCTGGAGCTGAGCGGCAACTTCTTCGAAGGGGCCGGCTGCATCGAGTGCGGCGGCACCGGCTACAAGGGGCGGACCGCGATCTGCGAGCTGCTCGATCTCACCGACAATATCCGCGAGCTGATTCTGGCCAAGCGACCGACCTCCGAGATCAAGAAAGCCGCGCGAGACGACGGGATGCGGTTCCTTCGTGAGAGCGCGGTCGAGCAGGTGCTGCTCGGTAAGACCACGCTGCGGGAAATCAACAAGGTTACGTTCGTCGAATGAGTGAGCGGTCCTCGGTCTCTGCTTCGTGGCTGGCCAGCCCGCCGCCGACCCTCGCACTCGAGATCACCGCGACGCGCCTGCTCGCGGTGGCGCTGTCGGAACAAGGGACGACCCGGACCATCGCCGGCCATGCCGTGGAGCCGCTGGCGCCAGGTCTGGCCACGCCGGCGCTGAACGCCCCCAACGTGCACGACGAGCCCGGGCTCGCCGCGGCCATCGACGGCGTGCTTCAGAAGGTCGGCGTCCGCAGTCGGCGTGTCGCGCTGGTGCTGCCGGACTCGGTGGCGAAAGTATCGCTGCTGCGCTTCGAGAAGGTACCGCCGAAATTGCCGGACCTCGAGCAGCTGATCCGATGGCAGATGCGGAAGGCGGCGCCGTTCCGGATCGAAGATGCCCAGGTCTCGTGGCAGGACGCGTCCGAGCTTCCCGGCGGTGGGCGGGAATACCTGGTGACGGTGGCTCGCCGCGATGTCGTGGAGGCTTACGAGCGGGTCTGTGAGGCCGCCGGCGTCCACGCGGGCATGGTGGACATCGCCAGCTTCAATCAGATCAACGCGGTGCTGGCGGCGCGCTCCTCGAGCGGGGACTGGCTGCTCGTCAACGTCGCCGCCGACTACGCGACGCTCGCCGTGGTCCGCGACGACAAGGTGCTCTTCTTTCGCAACCGCAGCACCGGCGGCATCGGTGATCTGCCCGATCTCGTCCATCAGACCGCGATGTACCACGAGGATCGGCTGGGCGGCGGCGGCTTCACCCGGGTCGTGCTGGCCGGCGCGGCCGTGCTCGGCGCCGAGGAAGCCGAGCGGTTCCGCCGGCTGCTCGAGGAGCGCCTCGGGATGGCCGTCGAGCCGATCGACTTCCGGCCAGCCGTTGAACTGCGGGACCGCATCGTGGCGTCGCCCGAGGTGCTCGACATGCTCGCGCCCGCCGTCGGCATCCTGCTGCGCGACCGCGTGGCGCGGCGGCCGCCCGGGTCCCGGTCCGCATCGGAGCAGGTGGCCTAGTGTCCCGACCGCGTGATTCGCAACATAATTCCCGGGCGGGGCATCCCGTCCGGCTGCGTTGCTCGTCGCTCACTTATGCCCAATAAGCTCGCTCCTCGCGCCTTGCCGGCCGGGCGCCGCGCTCCGGGACTTATGCCGCGACTCACGCGGCCGAGACACTAGTGCTCCGGACGAACCTCTCGACTCGCCCTTTCTACAACGAGCGCGCCATACATCTGCTGCTCGTGCTGGCGGCGCTGATCGTCGCCCTGTTGACCGCCTTCAACGCGATTCGGATCCTGTCGCTGTCGCGCCAGAACACCGAACTGTCGTCGCTGATCGATCGCGACCACCAGGAAGCCGAGCGCCTCACCCGCGAGGCCCAGCGCATCCGCGCCGGTATCAATCCGACCGAGCTCGAGGCCACCGCGCAGTCGGCAGAGCTCGCCAACAGCCTGATCGACCAGCGGACGTTCTCCTGGACCGAGCTCTTCAACCATATCGAGGCGACGCTGCCGGCCAACGTGATGCTGTCGTCGGTCCGGCCGAACTTCAGGGAGAACCGGATCACCATCGCCATGACGGTGCTCGGCCGCCGTACCGAAGACATCGACGAGTTCATCGAAAAGCTCGAGGCGACCGGGGCGTTCGACGACGTGGTGCCGGCGCAGCAGGAGACGAACGACGAAGGATTGCACCGGCTGATGCTGGAGACCGTCTACACCGGAGGCACGCCGCCTCCCGCGGCGGTGCCGGCCCGGACCTCACCTCCCGCGGCGGGCACCGCCGCACCCGGGCGACTCACGCGCGGGAGGGCGGCCCGATGACCAACCTCCGTCGAATCGTGCTCGAGCATCGTCGAGTCGTCTACATCCTCGCCGCGGCGCTGGTCATCAACGCGGCGCTCTATGGTCTGGTGGTGTATCCGCTGGCGCAGCGGGTGCAGAGCGGCGAGCAGGAAGCCGGCGACTCGACCCGGGACTTGAACGCCGCGCGCAAGACGTTCGAAGCGGCCCGCGGGACGGTGACCGGCAAGAAGGAAGCGGACGCCGAGCTGGCGAAGTTCTACCAGGAGGTGCTGCCAGGCGACTTCAGCACCGCGCGCCGGCTCCTCTACCCGCACCTCGATCAGCTGGCGCGCGAGTCCAATCTGTCGGTTGGCGGCTCCCGGTTCACATCGGACAAGGACGATTCCTTGGGTGACCTGCGCAAGGTCTCGATGATGATGAATCTGACCGGCGAGTACAGCGACATTCGCGACTTCATTCACGCGCTGGAGACCGCGACGGAGTTCCTCGTGCTGGAGAGCGTGTCGGTGACCTCCACCGCCGACAACGATCGCCGTCTCAACGTGCAGGCGCAGGTCGCGACCTATTACCGGACGAGTGTGCATGGCAACTGAGCCGGCGGCACCGTCGAAGCGGCCGAATCCGGTGCTGCTGGCGCTCCTCGGGCTCACGATCGCCGTGGCGGTGGTGATGAAGCTGATGGGTTCGGCCAGCCCGGGCACGCCGGCGTCTAATTCCTCGAGCGCGGCGCGGTCTCCAGCGCAGGCACGACCCGATGCTGCCGGCGGGAAAGGCGGCCCGATCGATCCGGCCAGGCTCGATGTGCACCTGGAAGTGCTCGAGGCCGAGCGGCCGGCGGCAGCGGAAGCGGAACGGAATCCCTTTCGCTTCAAGCCGGCGCCGCCCCCTCCGGCACCGCCGCCGGTCGCAAGCAAACCGGCTCCGATCGTGCCTCCCGCGCCGGTGGGCCCGCCGCCACCGCCACCGCCCCCACCGATAACGGTGAAGTTCATCGGCCTCCTCGACCTGGCGGATGGCAGCCGGATCGCGGTCTTCACGGATTGTTCGGCGGGACGCCGGCAGTCGCAGGCCCGGGAAGGCGGCACGGTCGACGGCCGGTATCGGCTGGTGAAAATCGGCAGGGAATCAGTGGTCATCGAGCACCTCGACGGCCGGGGACGCACGACGCTGGCGGCCGGCGGCCAGGACTGTGTGAAATAGGAGTGGGTGTGACGAAGCAGAGACTGGTGTTCGGCTTGATTCTCGCGGCAGCGATGGCCGGGTCCGGGTGCGCCGCCGGGCGGGCGTTCCGTCAGGGCCAGGAAGCCTCGCGGCTCGGCGACTGGGATGCCGCGGTCGCCCACTACACGCGGGCGGTGCAGGCCAATCCCGACAGTCCCGAGTTCAAGATTGCGCTCGAGCGCGCGATGCAGAGCGCCGCGCAGGAGCACATCAGCCGCGCCCGCCAGCTCGAAGAGAAGGATCAGCTCGACGCCGCGCTGCTCGAGTACCGGAAGGCGATCGAGATGGACGGGACCAATCGCCTTGCCTCCTCCCGCGCCGCGGCGCTCGAGCGAACCATCCGTGAGCGGATCGAGGCATCCCGCCCGCGCCCGCGGATCGAGGCGCTGCGGGAGCAGGCGCGGCAGGGGCCGCCGCCGCTGATCGGTCTGCGCGAACGGCTGCGCGGCCTCAATTTCGCCAACTCGAGCGTCCGCGACATTCTCAGCTTCATCGGCAGCAGCGCCGGGATCCGCATCACCTACGACCAGGGGTTCCAGGACAAGGCCTACGCCATCGAGCTCGAAGACGTGACCGTCGAGGAAGCGCTGCAGCAGATCATGTCGGCCAATCAGCTCTTCTACAAGATCGTCAACCCCAAGACCATCATCGTCATCAACGATCGCGCCGACAAGCGGCAGCAGTACGAGGAGATGGTGGTGCGGGTCTTCTATGTGTCGCACGCCGACGCGCAGGAGCTGTCGACGCTGGTCACGACTCTGATGCGGGTGCCGCAGATGCCGGTGGCGCCGGTGATCATGGCGAACAAGACCGCCAACACCATCACCGTCCGCGCCACCGCGCAGATCGCCGACATCATCGAGCGCGTGATCCGATCCAACGACAAGCCGCGCGCCGAAGTGGTCATCGACGTCCAGATCCTCGAAGTGAACCGCGCGCGCGCGAAACAGTACGGGTTGAACCTGAACGCCTACGCGCTCGGGTTCATGTTTTCGCCGGAGGTTGCGCCTCCCAACACCAGCGCGCCACCGACCGCGGCGCCGCCGTCGCCGCCGCCCTTCAACGTCAATACCATCAGCCAGGGCGTCAGCACCGCCGACTTCTACATGAACGTGCCGACCGCGCTGGTGCGGTTCCTCGAGTCCGACACTCACACGAAGACGATCGCCAAGCCGCAGCTGCGCGGCGCTGAAGGCACGAAGCTGACCCTCAACCTGGGCGACGACGTGCCGGTGCTGCAGACCGTGTTCGGCGCCGCGGCGCAGGGCGGATTCGCGACCATTCCGCAGTCGTCCTACACCTACCGCTCGGTCGGCGTGAACGTCGAAGTGACGCCGCGCGTGACCTACGACGGCGAGATCGTGCTCGAGCTCGTGATCGAGAACAGCACGCTCGGCGGATCGATCGACGTCGGCGGGCAGTCGGCCCCGACCTTCGGCACCCGCAAGGTGACCACGAAGCTGCGCCTGCGGGAAGGGGAGTCGAATCTGCTCGCCGGGCTGCTGCGTGAGCGCGATCGCCGCGACTTGCGAGGATTCCCGGGCCTGCTCCGGTTGCCGGTATTCAAGCAGTTCCTGTCGGACAACGACCAGTCGATCGAACAGACCGACATCGTGATGCTCCTGACGCCGCACATCGTGCGCACGCACGAGCTCACGGCCGAGGATCTGTCGCCGATCTACATCGGCACCCAGCAGAACCTCGGGCTTGGCGGTCCGCCGCCGCTCATCGCGCCATCGCCCGCCGACGACGCCCCGCCGGCGTCGGTTGGGACCGGCGTGAATCAGGTGATTCCGATCACGCCAGGCGTGACGCCAGGCGGGGTGCCCCAGACGCCGGTCTCGTCGGTTCCGGGTGCGCAGCCGGTGAATCGTCCAACGCCGCCGGCGACGTCGCCGGTGCCGACGCCGATCACGCCGGTGCCCGAGAAACCCGCAACGCCGGGTGGGCCGCCCACCACTCCGCCGGCGCCGATCCCGCCGCCGGCGGGCATCCTGCCACCCGGCGTGCCTTCGACAACCTCGGGAACGCCGGTCGGCGGGACCCCGGCGCCGCCTGCCGCGCAACCCAGGGACACGCTCGTGCCCCAGTTGCCGGCGCCGGCGGCCGGCGCGCCGCAGCAGACCCCTGCCCAGATCCTCCTGACCGTGCCGGGGACGACGTTCCAGGTGGCGGGCGGACCGTATACCGTCCCGGTGTCGATCAACAACGCGTCGCGCGTGTCGGTGATGACCCTGACGATCACCTTCAACCCGAACGTGCTGCGGGTCCGGAACGTGCAGGACGGAACGTTCATGCGGCAGGGAGGCGTCGCGACCAGCTTCACACCGCAGATTGATGGCGCGGCGGGCCGCGTCGACATCGCGATCGCACGGACCGGCGATCAGGTCGGGGCGACCGGCTCCGGCTTGCTCGCGGCGCTGCTTTTCGACGCGGTCGCGCCGGGGAGCGCGGTCATCTCCGCCAGCGGAGTTGCGAGCACGCCCGAAGGCGGCGCGGCGCCGCTGCAGTTCAGTCCGGTGACGGTTACCGTGCGGTAACAGACCATGACGGGAGTGTCAGACGATCGGAGAACCGGAAGCCGCCAGCGACACTCGTGGCGCGCCGCGGTCCTCCGGGCTCGCCAGCCCGGTGGCTTCACGTTCATCGAGCTGCTGGTCGTCACCACGATCCTGTTGATTCTCGCGTCAGCGGTGATGCCGCTGGCGCGCGTGACCGTGCAGCGCCAGCGGGAGATGGAGCTGCGCCGCTATCTGCGCGAGATGCGGGTGGCCATCGACAAGTTCAAGGACGCGGCGGACGCCGGCGCGATCGGCGCTTTCGATATCAAGGCCGGCAGCGAAGGCTATCCTCCCGATCTCGACACGCTGGTGGAAGGCGTCAGCGTCGTCAACGATCAGTCCGGGCGCAAGCTCAAGTTCCTGCGCAAGGTACCGATCGATCCGATTACGAGGTCCACGGAGTGGGGCCTGCGCTCGTATCAGGACAAGCCCGACTCCACTTCGTGGGGCGGGCAGAACGTCTTCGACGTCTACACCAAGTCGACGGCAACGGCGCTCGACGGCACGAAGTACAAGGACTGGTAGGCAGCATGTGCACTGCACAGACTCGGACGGTGGTCGGACGCGGCGAGCGCGGGTTCACGCTCATCGAGCTGCTGGTCGTCATCTCGATGATCTCGATCCTCGCCGCCATGGGGGTGGTGCAGTATCGCAATTCAGTGCAGCGAACCCGCGAGACCACGCTGCGCCACGATCTCTTCCAGATGCGTGACGTGATCGATCAGTATTACGCCGACAAGGGCAAGTACCCGTCGTCGCTGGACGCGCTGGTCAGCGACGGTTACATGCGCAAGATTCCGATCGATCCGATCACCAACTCCACTGACACCTGGCAGACCGTTCCCGCGGAAGCCGATCCGGGGAATCCGTCCTCCGAGCCGGGGATCTACGACGTCAAGAGCGGCGCGCCGGGTACTTCGCTCGAGGGCACCGCGTTCTCCGAGTTCTAGACCTTCCGCTATCCGTTATCCGTTGTCCGCAGTCCGTTCGCCAGGGTCTTCCGCCTTCGCTAAAGCTATGGCGGACAAGTCAGACCCCGGCGATAACCGCTCAAACGACAAGAGGGACGCTGCCCGAAGGCAGCGTCCCTCTTGCCGGTGAGACCGACACGCTCGTCGGTCCCCTCTACTGCACGATCTGGATGCTCGCGACCTGGTCGCCTTCCGGACCGGACGCCTGAATCACGCGGACGCTGAACGTCTTGGTGCCGGTTGCGGTCCACCGCACGGTGGTCTGCCGGCTCGACGTGCTCACCGTCTGGGGGAGCGCATCCGGGCCGAAGTTCCACTCATACCTGACGATCGTCGACGTCGCTCCCGAGACGTTGGCGCTGACGATAACACTGGTATTGACGGTGGCACTCTGTGGCGCGGTAATCGTGACCGTGGGGGGTTGCGCCGGCAGAATCGTCACAGCGGTGGAGACCCGCTCAGAGCAACCGGAGGCATCGGACGCGGTCGCGCTGACCGTGAACGTGCCTTCATCCTGGTAGGTGTGAGGAATGGTTGCCGTGCCGGTGATGGGGCCGAGATTCTGCGATCGCCCGTCGCCGAAATCCAACGTCACATTGGTGATGCTCGCAGTGGCGCCCACGGCCACCGTAAAGCTGGTTGGCGTGCCTGCCGCGATCTGTCCAGTCGGAGGGGTAATGGTGATGCCGGTACGCGGGCTGATAGTAATGAGGGCGGTAGCGGTCTTGCCGGCGGCGCTGGCAGTGACCGTGGCCTCCTGTGCCGTGGTCAAGGTTGTCGTCGCCGTGCCGTCGCTGCCGGTTGTCACCGTGCCCGGATTGAGCGTGCCTCGCGTCGTGGTGAACAACACCGGGACTGCGGGGAGACCGACGCCGCTCACGTCTTCGACACGAGCAGTAACCTGGCTGGGGCCGCCGGAGCAGGGGAGCGCTTGAGGAGTGGCGGTCACCAGTATCCGCTCGGCGCCGGCCGAGCCCACCCGCAAGTTCTCGAGCTTCCCGGACGCGCCGCCGGAGAACGCGGTGATCGTGGCGGTCCCGCTCTGACCGTCCGCGAAGTACTTCACCCGCACTTGGCCGTTGTTCGTCCGTGCCTCGGCCGGCTCAATCCGGCCGATCGTCGTCGTAAAGGTAACGACGGTGCCGTTGTGCACGGGAGTGCCGGCGCCAGGCGAGGATGACGCCGTTGGCGTCGTCGGAGTGCCGGGGGTCGGTGTGGTCGGCGCCGCGGCGGTGGCACCCTGTTCGATCACCGTCGCCACGATCTCCATCGAACCGGTCGAGGGCACCGTGGTGGCGGTCGCGAACAGCGTGATCACGCTGCCAGTAGGGGCGAGGAGCGGAACCTTGTCGCACGAAACGGAGCTGAGGATGGCCGACAGACATGTCAGACCCGCCAGGAAGCGACGAGGGCGGCACGCGTTACGCAGGGCGGTGTGTGCTAGCATAAGACAACCTAAGCATAATAGTCTCATGGGTTTACAGGGTCAACACGGGGAGCGCGGGATTGCCATGGCGGCGCTGCTCGTCAGCCTGGCCGTGATGTCGGTCTTGATGACGGCAGTGCTCCCGGCGTGGCGGCATCAGGCCAAGCGCGAGAAGGAAGCGGAGCTCGTCTTCCGGGGCGAACAGTACGTGCGCGCGATCCGATTGTGGGAAATGAAGATGGGCCCGGGCTCGCGTCCGCCCACCTTCGACATGATGGTCCAGCAGAAATTTCTGCGGAAGAAATACAAGGACCCGATGAGTCCCGACGGCGAATTCCAGCCGCTCTTCGCCGGCGCGAACATCCCACAACCCGGTAGCCCGCAGCCCGGTGGCCGGGGCCGCGGGCCGTCCCCGCAGCAGCCGCCGCCGCAGTCTGGCGGGTTCGGGCCGCAGCCTGGCGCGGTCGGACAAGCGGGCGGCGCGGGCATCCTCGGCGTCGCCAGCAAGAGCAAGGAAGCCTCGATCCGCATCTACAACGGGGGCGCGCACTACAACGAGTGGCGCTTCATCTACGCCAGCGCTTCCTCCGCCCCCGGAGGCCGTGGCGTTCCGAATCCTGGCGGCCGTGGCGGCAGTCCGATGCCAGGCGGACGCGGGCCGGACGGCCGCGGCATCGGCCTGGCCGCGGCATCGGCCCAGGTGGCCGCGGCATCGGCCCAGGCGGCCGGGGAGTTGGACCGGGCGGGCAAGGACCCGGAGGTGGCATGCCGACATTTCCGCCGGGCGGGCGGGGCGGACGGCAGTAGACGGCTCGGGACCAGCGGCACGGGGTTAAGACGCGGGGGGACGGGTGGATGGCTTGGCGTAATCCCGAATGGCAAGAATGCCCAAAATGCCAAGAATGCCAAAAGTGCTGGGCCGACGCTAGTTCGTGGCGGCTCCGCGGTCTCTTGTCTTTCCCGATGTCTTCAACTTCCGCTTGGCGGTATCTCGCGACGCCGTGAAGATCGCGGTCAGCTCAGAGGCCTCGGCTAGCAGCGCCTGGATTGTTGGGATGGCGGCAATCCTTGCCGCCACGGTGATGTCCAACCAGAGCTGACTCTCGTCGGCTTCCTCACACACGACGCTCATCCGGGAGACGAACTCAGCCCGAGATCTCGCTCTACATGCAGCGCGGTAGTTTGCCGCCACTCCAGTCGCCGCCCGAATCAGCTGTTTTGCAACGACGTAGGCTTCGATTGTTCGCGGATATTCGCGACATGCGACGACAACGTTCACCGCGAACGCTCGGGATCGGACCTTGAGGTCGGTGACGAATGCCTTGTGTCGCTCTGCGTTGGTCATGCGTCACGGAACAGCAGATCTAGTGCCATTGCAAGCGCCGGATGTCTGCTGCGAATAGGCCCTTAGTTTTGGCATTCTTGGCATTTTTGGCACTCTTGGCATTCGTCTCAGATTGCGATCGCTGCGACCACCAGGTCGTGGACACGCGGCCGAATCGAACGGATCGCCTCGTTCTGTCGGGTCGGATGCACCCGGTTGGTGAGCAGCACGACGTAGAGGTCCCGTTCCCAATCGATCCAGAGTGACGTGCCGGTGAATCCGGTGTGGCCGATCGCCGTCCGTGACATCTTCGTGCCGCAAGACGAGGACGGGAGCATGGTGTCCCAGCCCAGCGCGCGGGAACTGTGCGGGACGGAGCCGCGGCTGATGAACGTGCGCATCGTCTCCGGCTTCGCCAGGATCGGTTCGCCGTTGATGGTGCGCAGTGCGGCACGTGCGAACGCGCCGACCGCGGCCGCCGTTCCGAACAGGCCGGCATGGCCGCCTGCGCCGCCGAGGGCCCAGCAGTTCTCGTCGTGCACTTCGCCGCTCAGCAGCCGGCCGCGCCAGGGATCCACTTCAGTCGGCGCGCATCGACTGCGCCAACTTCGGGGCGGACTGAAGGCCAGCGGGTCGTCGGTGAGGAACGAGCGAAGTCGATGGAACTGCTCGGCGAGGGTGCACGAGGGATCGAATGCGGCTGGTGATCGAGGCGGCTGCAGAGGCCCGAGCGCGACATCTTCGAGGATGAACCCCAGCAGCATGAAGCCGAGATCGCTGTAGATCGACTGAGAGTCGGGGGCGTATTCCAGAGGAAGCTCGCAGATCGCGTGCTCGAACTCTGGGCGTCCGGTGTAGTCGCGATAGAACGGCAGGTAGGCCGACAGACCGGAGCTGTGGGTGAGCAGATGGCGGATCGTGACCTGTGAGCGATCGCTGCCGCGCCAGTGGCGCAGCCGTCCGCTCACTGGATCCTGCAGCGTGATCCGGCCGCTGTCGACAGCACGCATCGCGAGTGTCGTGGTCGCGATGACTTTGGTCAGCGACGCGAGATCGTAAATCGTGTCCGGCGTCGCCGGCGGCGCGTATGGATCGAACGTCAGGCCGCCAAAAGCGGCGTTCCATCGCGCGCCGTCGTGTCCCCCTACTTCGATGCACGCCGCCGGAAACGCGTGCGCCTCGACCGCGGTGCGGAGGATCTCGCCGACTGGTTCAAATCGATCGGGCATCCCGTTTCGACGCCGGCAGTAGTGACAGCAGCAAGGCCACGCTTCCCGTCACCAGCGCGCCGGTCAAGGCGAACCAGGTGAAGGCGTAGGCATCGGTGAGCCAGACCCAGGTGAGCACAGTGGCGCCGGCGACCATGCCGCCGAGCATGGCGCCGCTGCGAACGCGCGTGGTCAGCACGCCGGTCAGAAACGCGCCGAGCACCGGACCGGCGGCCAGCGACAGCACCGACAGGCCGGAGTCGAGGACCGAGCGCGTCACCCACTGGGCGCCGATGGCCACCAGGATCTGCGCGATGCCCCAGCCGATCGTGGCGGTTCGAGCGACCCGCATCTGCGTGGCGTCGTCGGCATCCGGGCGTACGTACTTCAGGTAGAAGTCGTTGACGGTGGTGGCCGCGAGCGAATTGATCGAGGGGGACAGCGCCGCCGCGACAATCGCCGCGACGATGAATCCGGACACGCCCTGCGGCAGGGAAGTGACCACGAACAACGGCAACACCTCGTCGGGCCGGGCCAGCGGGCGGGGCAGCGGCGTGTGCTGATAGAACGTGTAGAGCATCGCGCCGATGATCAGGAACAACACGAACTGGGCGAGCACCAGCACCCCGCTCAGGATCAGCCCGGTCGACGCCGCCGGCAGCGACCGCGCCGAAAGCAGGCGCTGCACCAGGAATTGATCGGTGCCGTGAGTGGCCAGGGTCAGTGCGATCCCGCCGAACAGGCCGGCCCAGAAGGTGTACGCGCGGTGCGGGTCGGTGCTGAAATCCAGCACCCGGAAATGCCCGGTGCTCCCGGCGGTCCGGACCACCTCGCCCCAGCCCCCGGGTATCAGCGCGAGCAATCCGAAGAACACCACCAGCGCGCCGCCGACGTAAACGAACATCTGGACGACGTCGGTCCAGATCACCGCCGAGACCCCGCCGCGTACGGTGTAGATGATCATCGCCACGCCGAGCGCGACCACCGTGATCGTCACCGGAACCTGCGTCACCACCGAGATGACCAGGGCGGTCGCGAACAGGCGGATGCCGTCGGCGAGCGTCCTGGTGATCACGAAGATCACCGCGGCGACGTTCTTCACTTCAGGGCCGAAGCGGCGGAGCAGCAGCTCGTAGGACGTGAACAGGTCGCCGCGGAAGTAGGACGGCAGGAACAGCACGCTGACCAGCACCCGGCCGATCACGTAGCCGAACGCCAGCTGCAGGAACGTCATGTTGCCGGCGTAGGCGCCGGCCGGCACGCCGATGAAGCTGAGCGTGCTGGTCTCGGTGGCGACGATGGTGAAGCAAATCGCCCACCACGGCACGGACCGGCCGGTCAGGAAGTAGTCGACGGTCGTTTTCTGAAATCGCGAGAACCAGGTGCCGAAGGCCGTGATCGCGAGCAGATAGGCGGCGATGACCGTGTAGTCGATCCAGGTAAGGACCATGCGTGGGCGAATGCGGTCGTGAGGGTCGCTGGGGACTGTAGCGTGAGCCATGGCGGGTGTCAACGCGACGCGACCTTGCGGCGCCGTTTCTCACCGCGACGCGGCACCAGCACCGACGAGAAGAAGTGAGCGCCCCTCTGCGTTGACTTGGGCTTCCCCGAGGCCGTAGAGTGACCGATGGCCCGATTCGATCGGAGCGCCCCTTGCGCCCGACTCGGGGCCGGTCGCGAGGGCGGCGGCGCGGGCCGCTTCGCCAGACAGTCGCGACACACACGCCAGAATGCAGCACGTCATCGGTATAGACGCGGGAGGCACCAAGACCGTGTGCCTGCTCGCCGACGAACAGGGCCAGATTCTCTCGCGCGTGCGCGGCGAGGGGGCCAACCTCCAGGCGGCGGGCGAGCTGCAGGTCGAGAAAATCCTGCATCAGGTGATGGACGACGCGCTCGGCGGGCGGACCAGCGGCCCGGCCGCGATCTGCCTCGGCATCGCCGGCGTCGATCGCCCGAACGATGCCGCGGTGGTCCGCGGCATCATGAAGCGGATCGGCTTCAATTCGCGGGTGCTGATCGTCAACGACGCGCTGATTGCGCTCGAGACCGGGGCTCCCGGGCAGCCGGGCGTGGTGATCATCTCAGGCACCGGATCGATCGCGTATGGGCGGAATGCGGCGGGCGAAGCCGCGCGCTCGGGTGGATGGGGCTACGTGCTGGGCGACGAAGGCAGCGGGTATTGGATCGGACGGGCGGCGCTGCGCGCCGTGCTGCGGGCGGCGGATTACCGCGGCCCCGCGACCGTCCTGACGCCGATGCTGCTCGATCACTTCAACGTGACCCAGCCGCAGCTGCTGCTGCACGAGGTCTACCATCAGCAGTTGAAGCCGGCGGCGATTGGCGCACTGGCCGAGTGCGTGCACGCCGCGTTTCTCCAGGACGACTCGGCCGCGGTCGGCATCCTGCGCGGCGCCGCCGACGAGCTCGAGGCCGGCGCGCTCTCGGTCGCGCGCCGCCTCGGTCTGCTCGCCGAGCCGTGCCGTTTCATCCTGTCGGGGGGGATTTTCCGGGCGGTGCCGTGGCTCGAGCGGGAGCTGGTGCGCCGGCTTCCGACGGTCGCTCCGAACAGCGTTGTCACCCGCCTGGATCGTGAGCCCGCCGAGGGAGCGGTCACGCTCGCGCTTCAGGAGACCCGCGGCGGCGCCCATATTCCGGTTTACAAACAGTAGATGTCATTCATTCGCGATCCCCGGGTCACGGTGTTTCCAGACGAGCAGACGGCCGCCCGGGTCGTCGCGGTCCGGCTGGCCAATGCACTGCAGGACAAGCCGGATCTCGTGTTCGGTCTGGCCACCGGGCGCACGCCGATCGCGCTGTATGACGAGCTCGCGCGGGTGACGGTCTCGCGCAATCTGGACTGGTCGGCGGCGACCACCTTCAATCTGGACGAGTTCGTCGGCCTCGGCCCCGAGGATCCCGGCTCCTACCGCCGGTTCATGCAGGAGCATCTGTTCCGTCATACCAACCTGCGGCCCGAGCGGATCAATTTCCTGGTCGGGAACGCGGATCCCGACGCGGAATGCGATCGCTACGAGCGGACGATCGCCGCGGCGGGGGGCATCGACCTGCAGATTCTCGGGATCGGCACCAACGGCCATATCGGCTTCAACGAGCCGGGGCCCGGCCTGGAAGCGCGCACCCATCGCGTCACGCTGACGACCGAGACCAGGCGCAGCAATGCGGCGCTGTTCGGCGGTCGTCTGGAACAGGTGCCGTCCGAGGCCTTGTCGATGGGGATGGCGACGATTCTCCAGGCGCGGACGCTCATTCTGCTCGCGCATGGGGAGCGGAAGGCGCAGTGCGTGGCCGCGGTCGTCCACGGCCCGCTCACGACCGAGCTGCCGGCGTCGTTCCTGCAACTGCACGGCGATGTCGATTTGATCCTCGATACTGCGGCGGCCAGCGCGCTGACGCTGTGATCCAGATTGTCGCGCTGTTCGCTTGTCACGCCGCCTTCGGCGGTTCGCGGCCTTCGGCCGCGATACACGACGACACGACGACAACGACGTTGTGATCGCAACCGGCCACGAGGGCAGGTCTTGGCAAGTCCGTCGCTGCCTCCCTGGCGCTGAAATATCAACGGCTCTCCCCGCTGACGGCGACGCCGGCCGTTCCGGCCGGCGTTTGGCAGGCGTGAGGATCGGGCAGATCGCAAGCAGTCAGTGTCTTTCGGGAAACTGCTTGTGATCTCCCCGATCCTCACGCCCGCCACCGCGCGAAGCGCGGCGCCGGCAGCGGGTAGCAGTCCGTCGAAGAGACTCTCAGGGTTTCGTCGTGTTCGTCGTGTCGTCGTGCGGCCGAAGGCCGCCAGCCGCTGCGCCGGAGGCGCCGTGACGCAGCGTTAGAGCTACGGCGTCGCGGCGGGGCTTCCGAGCAGTTCGCGCAGCCGCGGCTCGATGTCCTCGCCGATCGCGTCGCGCACCAGGTCGTCGGCCTTCTTGAGCCGCTTGAGCGCCTGCGGCAGCGTGAGGCTGGCCTTCTGCATGACGATCGCCGCCTTGACGTTCCACTTGGCCTGACGGAGCAGCGCGTCGGCGGCCTCGTACTCGAGGCCGGTCACCACCCCGATGATCCGGCGGGCCCGATCCCTCAGCTTCTCGGAGCCCGTCTTCAGGTCGACCATCAAGTTGCCGTAGGTCTTGCCGACCTTGATCATGGCGACGGTGGTCAGCATGTTGAGCACCATCTTGGTGGCGGTCCCGGCTTTCAAGCGGGTCGAACCGGCGATGATCTCGGGCCCGACCGCCGGGGCGATCTGCAGGTCGACGAAGTTCTGGAGCTCCGACCCCGGCCAGCAGGTGACGAAGATGATCTCGCGCGCCGGATTTGCGGGCCCGGGTCAGTCCGCCGCGGACGAACGGGGTCATGCCGCTGGCGGAGACGCCGATCACGACGTCCTTGTTGGTCAGCCGCAGCCGGCCGATGCTGCGGGCGCCCTCCTCGTAGTTGTCTTCGACGCCTTCCTTCGCCCGGAACACCGCTTCCTGTCCGCCGGCCATGATCGCCTGCACCATTTTCGGACTGGTGCCGAAGGTCGGCGGCATTTCCGAGGCTTCGACCACGCCCAGGCGGCCGCTGGTGCCGGCGCCGACGAAGATGACGCGGCCGCCTTTCTTGAGGGCCTGGGTCACGATCTCGATCCCGTGGGCGATCCGTTCCTTTTCCTTCAGCACGGCGCTGATGACTTTGCGGTCCTCGTTGACGACCATCTCGATGATGTCGCGAACGGGAGTCTTGTCGATGGCGAGGGAAACCGGGTTGATGGCTTCAGTAGGAAGCGACTGCCATTTCGAAGTGGTCGGCATGAATGGTCCGTCTGCCCGAAGATGCGCGCGCCGAGGTCCGGCGTGCAACCGCTAACGGTACTTCTCACTTCCGGGAGTGTCAAACAAAGGATCGCGGCGTGCCCGTGCCCGGGCAGGCGTGGACGGAGCCTGCGATAGACTCGCTTCACATGGACGTCAGCCGCCACGTCGTGGGCAGTGAAGGCCGATCCGCGCACGATCTCGATCGCGTGGCCGAGGTGGCGGCCAGGCTCGAAGGCGAGCTCGCCAAGGCGATCATCGGCCAGCAGCGCGTCATCAGGGAGATTCTGATCGCGTTCCTGGCCGGCGGCCACTGCCTGCTGCGCGGCGTGCCCGGCCTCGCCAAGACGCTGCTCATCAAGAAGCTGGCGCAGGCCGTCGATCTGAAGTTCAACCGCATCCAGTTCACGCCGGACCTGATGCCCTCCGACATCCTCGGGGCGGAGGTCATTGAAGAAGACCGGACCACCGGCCGGCGGGTGATCCGGTTCATCCGCGGGCCGATCTTCGCCAACATCCTGCTGGCCGACGAGATCAACCGGACGCCGCCGAAGACCCAGGCCGCGCTGCTCGAAGCGATGCAGGAGTACCAGGTGACCGTCAACGGCGCGCGCTTCGATCTCGATCGCCCGCTGTTCGTGCTGGCCACGCAGAACCCGATCGAGCAGGAAGGGACCTACCCGCTGCCCGAAGCGCAGCTCGATCGATTCATGTTCAACGTGGTCATCGAGTACCCGACCGAGGAGGAGGAGCGCCGCATCCTCGCGCAGACCACCGGCAACAGCGATCCGCCGATCGCGGTGGTCGCCACCGGGGAAGAGATCGAACGGATGCACTCGATCGTCCGCGACGTGCCCGCGGCGGAGAACGTCATCGACTACGCCACGCGCCTGGTCCGCGCCACCCGCCCGCTGGCCGGGGAGAGCACGGTGCCCGACTTCGTCCGGAAGTGGGTACGGTGGGGCGCCGGGCCGAGAGCCGGCCAGGCGCTGCTGCTCGGCGCGAAGGCTCGCGCGCTGCTCGAAGGCCGGAGCGTGGTCGCGCTCGAAGACATCCGCGCGGTCGCGCCGCCGGTCCTCCGTCATCGCGTGCTGCTGAACTTCCAGGCCGAGGCCGACGAGGTCGATGCCGACGCGATTGTGCGGCAGCTGCTCGACCAGGTCCGCTGAACGACATGATCGCGACGCTCGACCCCCGCGTGCTGTCCGCGATTTCGGATCTCGAGCTGGTGGCCCGCGTGACCGTGGATGGCACGGTCGCCGGGCTGCATCGCAGTCCCTTCCACGGCTACAGTGCCGAATTCAGCCAGTACCGCCCCTATCGCGCCGGCGACGACCTCAAGTACGTGGACTGGAAGCTGTACGCGCGAACCGATCGCTTCTACACCAAGCAGTTTCGCGAGACCACCAACCTGTTGTCGCTGCTGGCCCTGGATGCGAGCGGGTCGATGGGGTTTGCCGGAGCGAACGGCATCACGAAGCTCACCTACGCCCGTTTGCTCGGCGCCGCGCTGTCGCACTTGATGGCCGGGCAGGGCGACGGCATCGGATTGGTGGTGTACGACGACACCGTCCGGCAGTTCATCCCGAGCCGCACCGGACGTTCGCACCTGCGGAGCCTGCTCGTCGCGCTGTCGAAGGTCGAGCCGGCTGGCCGGACCGCTGCCCCGGCGGCGCTGCGGCGCGGCGCTGAGCTGCTCAAACGGCGTGGCCTCATCCTGCTGTTCTCCGACCTCTATGACGATGAAGAGGCGTTGGAGCGGGAGCTTCGCCGCGCGATTCGAATGGGACACGAAGTGGCGGTGTTCCATGTGCTCACGCCGGAAGAGATGACCCTCGGGCTCGCGGGTGAAGTCGAGGTCGAGGATCTGGAATCAGGTCAGACAGTGCTCACCCGCGCGTCGGTCGCGCGCGCTCCCTATCAAGCGCGCTTCGGTGCGTTCCTGGAGCGCTGGCGGACTCGCTGCACCAGCCAGGGAATCGACTACATCCGCGCGCTGACCGACGCACCGCTGGACGTAGCGCTGCGTGGCTTTCTCCTCAGGCGTCGAGTGGTGGGGCCTCCACGGTGACGCTGGTGTGGATCAACGCCGTGGCGCTGGCCGGGCTCGTGGCGGTGCTCGGTCCGGTCCTGGTCCACCTGCTTCGACGCCAGCGTGCCCGGCGAGTGCCGTTCCCGACCGTGCAGTTCCTGGTGTCCACCCGCGCAGCCGCGGCTCGGATCAGGACACCGTCCGATCTTCCGCTGCTGGCGCTCCGCGTCGCGATCGTCACCGCCGCCGCCATCGCCGCGGCACAGCCGTTCCTGGCAACCGGCTGGCGGCGTGCGGCATGGGAGCAGACGGTCGCGCGTGCGCTGCTGATCGATACCAGCGAGAGCATGGCGCCCGCGGCGTCGCGCGTAGCCGACGCGGTAGCGGCCGAGCGGCAGACCTCACCGGGCGCGTTGGAGATTCGCACTGGCGATCTGCGTGCCGGCCTCGAGCAGGCGGTCTCCGCCCTGGACAATGGCGAAGCCGGCCGCACGGAGATTGTGGTGTTCTCCGACTTTCACAAGGGCTCGTTGACCGCCGCCGACATCGCCGCGCTCCCGGCCGACATGGGTCTGAGGTTCGTGGCGATCGACGGCGGCCCTTCATCCGCGACCTTTGCCGGGGCCCGCCTTTACAAGACGACTGGATCGTCCGAACAACGGATCACGCTCGATCGTGCCCGCACCGTTGTGGCGCTGAGCGCTGGAATGCCGTCGGCTCGCGTCCCGACGGTGCGGGCGAAGCCTGATCAGGCCGAAGCGGTGGCGTCGATGCGCCGGGTGGTGGCCGAGGCCGGTGCGCCGGAATTGCCGGCCGATCGAAGCCTGACCGTGATCTTTCCTGGCGTGCAGCTGCCGGCTGGGCAGCCGCCGCGCGTCGATTGGATGCGGCGGGCGCTCGTGGCGGCACGGGCCGACTCCAGTCTGCGCGCAGCCGCGGCGGCACATCGAGGCCAGCCCGATCCCGGGATCCCTCGGACCTGGCTTCCCGTGGCGCGTACCTCGTCCGGCCTGCCGCTGGTCGCGGTCGCCGCCCTCGATCAAGAGCTGGTTGCATATGTGTCCGCGGCGCCCGGCGATCTGATCGCTGCGGCCACGCTTCGGGCGCTGCTCCTGGCGCTCGCAAAGCCCGTATCGTGGTCCGAGAACGAGGTGGAACGAATCACCCCATCGCAGCTGGCCGGCTGGACCCGGGGCGCGAAGCCGCTGCCGTCCCGCCAATGGACGCACCAGCCGCCGGGCGATGCGCGGTGGTGCTGGGGACTCGCGCTCGCTGTTGCTCGCGATCGAGGCTGTCGTCCGGCGATCGCGGGCCGGTGCGAGCGAGGAGCAGGCCCGTGCCGCCTGACGCCTCCACTCCGGCCGATCGCGTTCGCGCGATCTTCGAACGAGGCCGTGGCCGCCTGCTGATCCGCGATGTCCTGCACGGTGTCGCCGCGGGCGCGCTGGCCGTGGCCGCCGGGATCGCCATGGCTCCGGCGATGCTGATCGTCGTCGCCGCCGGTCTGGGGATCGCCGCGGCGGTGGTCGCGCTCCGTCGCCACCTCCGGACGACGAGCCGCGTCGCCGTGCTGATTGAGAGAGGCGACCCGGCGCTGAGGAATCTCGTCATCACGGCCGAGGAGCTCCTGCGGCACCCGAACCGGTCGGCCGGGTGGATCGGGCGGCGCGTCTTCGAAGATGCGGCCGCGCGCCTGAGCGCCGTGGATCTCCGAGCGGCCGTGCCGATTGGGCGCGCGGCCATCGCCGCCGTGACAGCGGTGGCGCTTGCGGGGCTGATGCCGGTGGCCGTGCGCACGATTGACGGCCGGGCCGAACGACAGCTGCCGGTGGTGGCCGGCAACACGGCTCGCGGCCCGTCGTCAATCGAAGTCCGCCTGGACCCGCCCTCCTATTCGGGGCGGCCCCCTGCCGTGCTCACGAACCCCGCCCGGATCGATGCGCTCGAAGGCACCAGGCTCACGCTCGTCGTCACCAACCCGCCGGGAGTAGTGCAGGTGCGGTTCGGCGATCGACAGCTTCCGGTCAGCCAGCGATCGGACGGGTCGGCGATCGACCTCACGCTGGTTGAAAGCGGCTACTTCGCGATCGAGTCCGGCCAGCCTGAGACCGCCCGTGAACCGGTCCGGCTGATCGCTGTCGCCGTGACGCCGGATCGGGCGCCGGACGTGCGCATCGAGCGTCCGGGGCGCGACCTCCTGCTCCCGGATGTCCGAGCCGACGTCTTCGTCGCCGCCGTGGCGGCCGACGACATCGGGCTGGAGGCGATGGCGCTGAAATACACCAAGGTATCGGGCTCGGGGGAACAGTTCGAGTTCGAGGAAGGGGAGCTGCCGCTCGACATCGTCAAGAGCAGCCCGCAGGGCTGGCAGGCCCGCGGTCGCATTCCCGTTGCGAAACTGGGGCTCGAGCCCGGAGATTCGCTCGTCTATCGGCTCACTGCCAGCGACGGGCGGCCGGGCCTCGCCGGAACCGCATCGTCTGACACTTTCTTCGTCGAGATAGCGGGTCCCGGCCAGGTGGCGCTCGAAGGTTTCGAGATGCCGCCGGAGCAGGAGCGCTATGCGCTCAGCCAGCAGATGATTGTGATCAAGCTGCGCCGCCTGCGGGAGCGTGAGAAAGGCATGACTCCGGCGGTCCTCGACGAGCAGACGGGCGCGATCGCGGCCGAGCAGCGGGCGGTGCGCGGCAATTTCGTCTTCCTGATGGGTGGTCACGTCGAAGACGAGGAGGAAGAGGCGGAGCAGTCGCACGAGATCCAGGAAGGCCGCCTGGAGAACACCGCCAGGCGGGAGATCTGGCGCGCAGTGGCGCACATGACCTCGACCGAACAGGCCCTTGCCGCGCACGACACCGGTGCCGCGCTGGCTGCTGCAATGAAAGCGGTGGAGGCCCTGCAGAAGGCCTTCACGAGGAATCGCTACATCCTTCGCACGCTGCCGTCGCGGCTGCGGATCGACCCGTCGCGGCGGCTCTCGGGCGCACTCGACGACGTGAAGGACGAGACGCGCGCGCCGGCGAGCCCGGCTGAGAGCCCTGAGGCCGAATTGTCGCGACGGCTGCTCGCCGAGATGCTCGCATTGATCCCCCGGTTACGTTCAGAGAAGGAATCCGCGGCGGTGGTCGCAGCGCTCTCGGCCGTGGCCGAGCGCGCGCTGGCCGCCGGTTCCGGTGATCCGCAGTGGTCGGGACTCGCGCAATCGTTGTTGCGACTGCGCGAAGCGGTCTCCGGCGGAGCCGCGGCGCAGCCGCGGATCGACGCCGAGTCGCGCATCGTGGTGCAGGCGCTGCTGCAGCGGGTCAGGAAGCATGCGGCGATCGTGCAACCGCGATCCGCCGATCGGCTCGAGCGCGCGTGGGCAGATGAGGCCCGGCGCCGATGATCGTCCTGCGCCTCCTCGCCGTGATCGTCGCGATCGCCGCGGCGATCGATCCAGCCTTTCAGTTGCGACGCCCCGCGCCGGTTTCAGTGCTGCTGGCGGCTGATGACCGCGACCCGGATGCATCCGCCGCCGCCGCGACGCTGCGCGCCTCGCTTTCAGGACGCGTTGATTTCGTCGACTCCGGTGCCGCCGTGGCCAGCGTGGTGATTGGCGGCGCGGGTGCTGATGCAGCGGTCGCGGGGCAAGGCCCCGTTTCACTCGTGTCGCTGGACGAGCCGCCGTCCGTCGCGATCGTTCATGCGCCGAGTACGATCTCGCTGATGCCTGGATCCGCGGTCGACATTCCGGCGACGCTGCAGGCGGTAGGCCTCGCGGGACGAACCAGCGTGGTGGTGCTGGAGCAGGACGGCGTCGAGCTGACCCGCGTCGAGCATGCATGGAAGAGCGATGGCTCGACCACCGTGCAGCTGCCGTACCTCGCTCCGCTCCCTGGTGCACGGCGACTCACGGTTCGTGTCGAAGCGGCGGCGGGGGAGAAGCGGCTGAGGGACAATCGCGCCGACGTGCTCGCCATGGCCACCGCCCGTCAGGCCCGGATTGCCGTCGTCGAAGCGCGTCCCTCCTGGTCGGCCGCGTTCGCCCGTCGCGCTCTCGAGGCCGATCCGGCGGTGCATGTCTCATCAGTGCTGCGGACCTCTCGCGGCATTGCTTCCCGCGCCGGAGATCCACCGTCCCTCGTGCAGGCAGAGCAGTTGTCGCGCTTCGATGTGGTGATCGTCGGCAGTCCGGAGGACTTGCAGCGGTCCGAAGTCGATGCGCTCTGGCAGTTCGCGGAGCGTCGCGGCGGCACCGTTGTGCTTCTTCCTGACAAGTCGCCGGCCGGACCATACGCGGCACGGCTGCCTGGAAAGCCGTCCGAGCACCTGTTCAGCGAATCGCGGTTGCTGGAGCCGGCCGGCGTGGCGGCGAGCGAAGTCGTGTCGCTCGGAGTCCTCCCGCGCGGCGGCCGTGCCCTCGCCACACTGGAGAATGCCCCGGTGATCCTGTCGTGGCCGGTAGGCGATGGGCACATCGTTTTCTCGGGCGCGCTCGATGCGTGGCGCTACCGAGCCGACCCGAAGTCGCGGCTCGGTCAGTTCTGGCGCAACGAACTGTTGAGTGCAGCGTTCAACGCTCCGCCGCCTGTGCGCATCGACGTCGAGCCTGCGGTGGTCCGGCCCGGCGAATTCGTCCGGCTGAAGGTCCGGCTGCGCCGGACGGAGTGGGTCGAGGCGGAGGGCAAGACTGCGGAGACGCGCTTGCCCGCGATCGACGCTCGCGTGTCCGACCCGTCGGGTAAGCTGGAAATGATTCGATTGTGGCCAGACGCCGAGACCGGGACGTTTCGCGGTGAGGTGCCGGTCACCGCGCCGGGTATTCACACGATCCGTGTCCAGACTGAGCGCGCGGCGGCGGAGACCAGCATTCTCGCGGATGCCAGCGCGTCGCCGGCGGCGAGCGGTTCGACGAACCTCCAGGATGTACCGGCGCTGACCGGCGGCGTGGCGGTTGCAGCGTCGCAAATGGATCCCTTGATTCAGCATCTTTCATCGCTGCCGCGGCCATCGCTGCCGACCGCCGTGCATCCATTCCGGTCGGCGTGGTGGTCGTGGCTGTTCGCGGCGCTGTTGTGCGGCGAGTGGGCGCTGCGGCGGCGCGTGGGATTGCGATGAGCGGCGTGACCATCGACGGCTATCTGGCGTATCTGCAGGACGTGCGCCGCATGTCACCGAACACGGTGGAGAGCTACGCGCGCGATCTGGCCGCGCTCGCGGCGTTCGCCGAGAAGCGGAACGTGGACCCCGGTGCGATGGATCGCCGGGACCTCGAAGCGTTCGTGCGGAGCCTGATGACGGGCGGCCTCTCGCCACGATCGACCGCGCGCGCGGTCGCGTGTGTTCGCGGCTTCTTCAAATTCCTGGCGGTGGAGCAGCGGCTCGAGAGCAGTGCCGCCGATGACCTGCGGGCACCGCGTGCCTGGGCGGCGCTGCCCAGGTTCCTCGACCTGGACGAAGTCGATCGTCTCCTCGCCCAGCCCGATGTGTCGACACCGCGAGGCCTGCGCGACAAGGCGCTGATCTCGGTGCTCTATGCGACCGGCCTTCGCGTGACCGAGCTGATCTCCTTGAAGGGCGGCAACCTCCATCTCGATGAGGGCTATCTCACCTGCGTCGGCAAGGGGGACAAGGAACGCATCGTCCCGATCGGTCAGGAAGCGACGGACTGGGTCCGGCGGTATCTTGCGGAGGGGCGTCCCCGCCTGGCCGCGCGATCGTCGCCGTGGCTGTTCGTCAACGCGCGCGGCGGGCCGCTGTCGCGGGTCGGCTTCTGGAAGCTGTTGAAGGAATACGGGCTGAAGGCGAACCTGCCCCGCAACATCAGCCCGCACGTGCTGCGCCATTCCTTCGCGACCCACTTGCTCGACCGCGGCGCGGATCTCAGGGCGATCCAGATGATGCTCGGCCACGCCGACCTGTCGACGACGCAGATTTACACGCACGTTCTCGAAGCCCGGCTCCGGTCGGTGTACGACCGATTTCATCCCCGCCGGTAGAATGACTTGTGTAAAATGCTTGGATCTCAGGCGCGTGCGGGACCGTTCGGCGCCGCCAGGGCACCTGCCAAATCCAGGGCACATTCAGAGGAGTTCGTGACACATGAGCCGTAAGGGCCGCTATCTGTTCACGTCGGAGTCCGTCACGGAAGGACACCCCGACAAGATCGCCGACCAGATCTCCGATTCGATTCTCGACGCCATCCTCGCGCAGGACCCCACTGCTCGCGTTGCGTGCGAGACGCTCGTCACGACGGGCCTGGCGCTGGTCGCCGGCGAGATCACGACCGGCTGCTATGTGGATTTTCAGAAGATCGTGCGCGAGACCATCAAGGACGTCGGGTACACGCACTCGTCCTACGGGTTCGACTCCGAGACCTGCGCCGTGTTGTCATCGATTCACGGGCAGTCGCCCGATATTGCGATGGGCGTCGACCCCGGGGGCGCCGGCGATCAGGGTCTGATGTTCGGCTACGCCTGCAAGGAAACCGACGAGCTCATGCCCATGCCGATCATGCTGGCGCACAAGCTCGCGAAGGGGCTTTCCTGCGCCCGGCGTGACGGCGTGATGGACTACCTCAGGCCCGACGGCAAGTCGCAGGTGTCAATCGAGTACGACAACGGCCGTCCGGTTCGCGTGGACACGGTGGTTGTCTCGACCCAGCACAGCGAAGACGTCTCGAACGAACAGCTGCGCGGCGACATCCAGGAAAAGATCATCAACCGCGTCATTCCCGAGGCGATGGTCGACGAGAAGACGAAGTACCACATCAATCCCACCGGACGCTTCGTAGTCGGCGGGCCGCACGGCGACGCCGGCGTCACGGGCCGCAAGATCATCGTGGACACGTATGGTGGCGCGGCGCCGCATGGCGGAGGCGCGTTTTCGGGCAAAGACCCAACAAAGGTTGATCGGTCCGCTTGCTACATGGCGCGCTACGTTGCGAAGAACGTCGTCGCGGCCGGCCTCGCGGAGCGCTGCCAGGTCCAGCTCGCCTACGCGATCGGCGTCGCCGAGCCTGTTTCGGTGTACGTCGACTCCTTCGGCACCGGGGAAGTGGACGACGACAAGATCAGCGAGCTGGTGAGGAGCCATTTCAAGCTGACGCCGAAAGGGATTATCGAAACCCTCAACCTGCGGCGGCCGATCTACAAGAAGACCGCCGCCTTCGGCCACTTCGGCCGAACCGAGCCGGAGTTCACGTGGGAGCGGACCGACAAAGCGCCCGCGCTCCGGTCGGATGCCGGCCTCTGATCGTCCGCGCCCCCGCTCCAGGGCGGCATTGGTACCTGAAGTCTCTGCTGACGGCGGCCCTCGTGGCCGCCGTTGTCTTTTTCGTGGTTCTTCCGCCGGCGCCGCTGCAGACTGCGGCGGCCAACCCGCCCGATCCCCGAGTCATTGCCGGCGCCTATCACGTTCACACCACACGGTCCGACGGTGCGCTCGACCGCGATGCCGTCGCGCGTGCGGCCTCACGAGCGGGGCTGAAGTTCGCGGTCTTCACCGACCATGGCGACGGTGCAGGGCCGGCCGCGCCACCGGAATATCTTCATGGCGTGTTGTGCGTCGACGGTGTTGAAGTCAGCACCAACCACGGGCACTACGTCGCGCTGGGCATCGGTCAGTCGCCGTATCCACTCGGCGGAGACGCGGACGCGGTGGCGGAGGACGTCGCCCGGCTCGGGGGTTTCGGCATCGCCGCGCACCCGTTCTCGGCCAGGCGCGAGCTGGCCTGGGGAGACTGGGCGGTGCCGCTCGATGGCATCGAATGGCTGAACGCCGACAGTGAGTGGCGCGACGAACGGCGCGCGGCGCTCGGCCGGGCTCTGATCGGCTACCTGGCGCGGCCGGCGGGAGCACTGGCGTCGCTGCTGGATCGTCCGGTCTCAACGCTCGCCAAGTGGGACGATCTCGCGCAGAGCCGGCGGATCGTCGCGCTGCCGGCCCACGACGCGCACGGCGAACTGGGCAAGGAGAACGGCAGCAGCGCAGGTCGAGCTCTGCATCTCCCGTCTTACGAGGCCACGTTCCGGACGTTCTCGGCGCGCGTGATTCTGGGAGCGCCGCCGAGCGGCGACGCAGGCCGCGATGCCGCGCTCCTGCTCGCGGCGATACGAGAGGGGTCGGTATTCTCGGTGGTGGATGCCATTGCCGGTCCTGGAGCCCTCGATTTTCGCGCAGCCGCCGGCACCGCGATCGTCCCGATGGGTGGGATGCTGCCGTCTGCGATAGAGACGGCGACGTTCACTGTCCGCGCGGACGTTCCGGCGCTGGCGTCGACGTCGCTGCTCCGCAACGGCCAGGTGGTCGCCGAGCGTGCCGGTGGAGCACTCGAACACACATCGGCCGACCCGGGCAGCTACCGGGTCGAAATTCATGTCCCGGGCGCACCCGGGACGCCACCGGTCCCGTGGCTCGTCAGCAATCCGATCTACTGGTTCCGTCCGGCGTCCGCCGCGCCGCGGTCCGTGCCTGAAGCTGTCGTCGCATTGCCGTTGGCCGCGGGCGCGTGGCGCAGCGAGCACAGCCCTGGTTCCTCGGCTTCGGTGACGCCCGCCGAACCGGCTGTGGCATTCGCGTATCGTCTGGCCGGCGGGGGAGTCGCCAGTCAATTTGCGGCCCTCGTTCGCGATCTGGCGGCGACGCCGGACTTCACCGCGGTCACGTTCGCGGCCCGCGCTTCGCGTCCGATGCGGATCTCCACACAGCTGCGCTTCGCGCAGGACGGCGATCAGCGGTGGAGGAAGTCGTTCTACGCCGACACCGTCGGGAGGCCGGTCAGGATCGCGGTCGACCAGCTGCGCCCGGCCGACCGGCCCGGCCCCCGCCCCGCAGTCTCCCGCGCCTCCTCGCTCCTGTTCGTCGTCGATTTGACGAACGCGGTTCCCGGGGCGGAGGGGAGTTTCACCATCAGCGACCTGGCGTTTGTCCGCTGATCCTCCTTGTGGCGCCGGGTCTTCGACCCGGGCATCCCGGCCGGCCCCACATCAGGACAAGGCCAGTCGTCAGGTCTTCACGGTCAGGAAGAGAAAACCGGAGGCGCCAAGGACGATGATGTTCGGGGACCAGGCGGCGAGCCAGGGTGTGAGGAGGCCGCTCTTGCCGAGGGCGACGAACAGGCTGGTGACGATCCAGTACGACAACGCCAGGATGATCCCGAGCCCGACCGCATACAGCGCGCCGCGGCGGCCGGTGCTGACCCCGAAGGGGATGGCGAGCAGCGTCATCACCAGCGTCACGAAAGGGAACGCCATCTTGTGCTGCAGCTCAACCGCGAGATGGGCCACGTTCAGGCCGCTGGCCGACAGCTCGTTGACGTAGCGCCGGAGCTCACCGACGGTCATCATTTCCGCGACCGGCTGCTCGGTCTCGAAATAGTTGGGCGGCTCGAGCGGCAACGGGCGCTCGGCGGCGGCGGTCCACTGTGGCTTCCCGGTGGAGAAGTCACCGACCCTCACCTGCTGCCCGATCCACCGGCCGCGAAACGACGCCCGATCGGCGATGGTCTGGGTGGCGAGGCTCCACCCCTGGGTGGACGGCTGGTAGATCCGCAGCCCGCCCAGCTCCTGGCGCTCAGGATTGAAGTGCGAGAAGTGATAGAACGCCCCTTCGCGGCCGATCACCCACTGCCGGTTGAGGGCGTCGAAGACGCGCGGCGGCCGCTGCCGGATCTTGGCGTCGATCACCTCGGCCTTCCGGTTGGCCCGGGCCAGGATCTTCTGTTCGAGGCCGAAGATGGCGGCGCTGAAGGTCAGCGACAGCAGGATCACCGAGAGTGAGGCCCGATAGAGGCTGATCCCGCAGGCTTTCATCACGGTCAGCTCGCTGTTGCGCGACAGCAGCCCGAACGTCACCAGCACGCTCAGCAGCGCCGCGATCGGAATCACGTAGTAGACGAACAGCGGCGTCCGGTAGAACAGCAGCTGGCCGATGTCGGCCGCCGTCGCCTGGCCCTTGAAAATCTTGTCGGAGCGGTCCAGGAACGTCGAAATGTGGAACAGACCGAGCAGCGCCAGGAACGACAGCCCGACGATCCGGATGTAGATGCGGCTGATGTAGCGGTCCAGCAGCCCGGGGGTCGGGAGGCGCATCCGGGGCAGTCGAATCACGAGGACCGGCGTTCGGCCGGCGGCGGCTGGGCGTCCGGCACCTGTCGCTGCTCCGCCGGGGGCCGGGGTCTGCGCTCCCTGCCACCGCCTCACCCGTTCCACCAGCCGCTCGACGATCGCCGGGATCTTGAACGGCAGCCGGCCCTCCACGAACCGGGCGCGCCAGATCAACGCGACGACCCCGAATGCGCCGAGCAGGATATTGGGCACCCAGCGCGACAAGTACATGTTCAGGTAATGCCCCTTGGTCAGCGACTCCGACAGGAACATCACGATGTAGTAGGCGAAGATCACCAGCGTCCCGACGACGAAGGCGGCGAGCTTGCCTTCGCGGGCGACGGTCAGCCCGAGCGCCAGGCCGATCACCCCGAACACCAGGCAGGCGACCGGGAACGAGAACCGCTGCTGAATCGAGATGACCTCGGGATGGGGTGACATCCCCTTGCGCACCTTGTCCGCGGCGTCGGCGCGCAGTTCGGCGAGCGTCTTCTCGTTGATTGCCCGGCTGTAGATTGAGCTTGGGGAACACCTCCGCGGGGTTGAGCCCGAGGACCAGTTCGGCAGGGAAGCGCGTGGTGTCGGTCTCCTCCCCCGGCTTCCCGGCCCCATATATGGTGCCGTCCACCAGGACGAGGTCGACCGTCTGCTTCTCGTGGTCCAAGACCAGCCGCCCGGTGGAGGCGAAATAGATGGTCGACTTGTCGCCCTGTCCGGTCCTCGCGACCATCAGCTTCTTCCAGCCGGGCTGACCGGGGTCCGGCTCTTCCTTCGCGTAGAGCACCCATCCGGGAAAATCCTCGAAGAAGACCCGCGGCCGGATGTCCGTCTCGACGCGCTGCGAGATCACGGTGAAGGTGATTTCACGGAAGGTCTGATTGGCGTTCGGAATCGCCACGATCATGACGTAGGCGGTGGCGAGTGCCGAGAGCACCGCGAGGACGCCAATCGGCCGGAGCAGCCGGTAGGGGCTGACCCCGCAGGACAGGAGGGCGACCGACTCGCGGTCGCCCGACATCCGGCCGAGCCCGATCAGAATCCCGACCAGGACCGCCATCGGGATGGTCACCCCGAGCGCCGACGGCAAGAGCGTCCAGAGAATCTTGACCGCCGTGCCCCAGGTGACCCCCTTGGCGAGGAGGTTCTCCAGGTAGTCCATGACCGGCGGAAGCACCAGCAGGAACGTGAAGATCAACAGCGCCAGGAAGAACGGCGGCAGGATTTCCTTGAAGACGTAGCGGTCGAGGGTCGAGCGCATCGAACCCCGAGCGTATCACCCCAAGCCGTCGTCCGCAGTCGCGGGCTCGCGGGTCGCGGGCTCGCGGGTTCGGCGCCTGGGTAGTCCCAGGGTCTGAGGCCAATCCAACGGCTCGTTTGCCTCCAAAGCAGCGGCGCGAACCGCAAACCGCGAACCGCGAACCTTAGGGCGTTCGCCGTCCAAAACCCTCCGCAAACCTTGCACAGGCCCTGTTTTGGGCCCATTTCCCATGGGTCTGATAATGAGTGTTATGTTAACCAATTGAGAGCGCGGGGCATCAAAACCTGGGCCCCCGCGGGTTCGCGGTTCGCGGGTTCGGGGGCTCGCGGTTCGGGGTTATCGCCGGCCCGTCTCTTTGTTCCGGCTTCCGCTGCTCGCGTTGCGGAGTCAGCCGAATCGGGCCGTGTGGATTGGTGAATTGGCGGTTGGTCGCTTGGTTGATGGCCCGCGTCTAACCGAGCCCTTCGTGCGGGTTTGAAGATCCGCGTCGTCGTGAGTGAGCTCGAACGCCCCTGGTCGCTGCCGCGAGGCGGTGGGATGCGATTGAGTCCGTCGTCGACCGTGGCCGAGCGAACCCGCGAACCCGCGGACTGCGAACCGTGAGCCCGCGTTTAGGATTTCGCGGCGCGGAGCTCTTTGATGATGCCTTCGAGTGCTTCGATAACTTCGTCGCGCTCGACTCGGGACTTCGTGAACTTCAACTGCAGTTTGAAGGCTTTGGTGGGGGCCTTATAGCTGAAGGTGAACGCCTTCGGCCGGCCGGCTTTCGGTTTGGCGGTCTCGCGCCGCACCGTTTCGCGGGTTGCGCCGCCGTCTCGGGAGATTCGTTCGACCAGGGCGACCATTTTCTGCGGGTCTCCCTGCCTAACTATCTGCAGAAGCAGTGACTTAGAGTGAATGTCGGCCAGCCGACATAGATTCTTGACGTCTTCCGGGATGCCATTGATCGACAGCGACTCGGTAATCGAGGTTCGCGACTTCCCCAGCCTCCGCGCCATGTCTTCGTGGGTGTAGTTGCACTTGGTCGAGAGCGACGAGAGCGCCTCGGCCTCCTCGAACGGCGTGAGATCTTTGCGCTGGATGTTCTCGATCAGCGCGATCTCGATGACCTCGTTGTCGTCGACCTCGCGGATGACGATCGGCACTTCCCGGAGTCCGACCTGGACCGCTGCCTGGTAGCGACGCTCCCCGGCGATGATCTGGAAGCGGGGCCCGCGCTGACGGGTAATCAGCGGCTCGATGATCCCCTTCTCGGCGATCGAGGCCATCAACTCCGAGAGGTCGCCCATGACCTGGCGTGGCTGGTTCGGGTTGGCGTCAATCTGTTCGATCGGCACCATCCGCCCGATGGGCGCCCCCGCGGAGCTGGTGAGGGTCTCGACGTAATGCGAGTCGTGACGCATGCGGACTGTCTCCGGCAACCCTGCTCGCTTAGGCACGATCCATGACCTCCTCGCACAGGCGGTAGTACTCGGCCGCCCCGCTGGATTCCGGCGCGAACGCGAAGATGGATTCCTTGTAGGCGGGGCTCTCCTCGAGCCGCACGCTCTTCGTGATGACCGTCTTGAACACCTTTTCCCCGAACACCTTGTCGATCTGCGATCGAATGTCCCGCGCCAACGCGGTCCGCTTGTCGTGCATGGTAATCACCACTCCGAGAATGTGCAGCGTCGGGTTGGCGCGGCTGCGGACCTTCTCCACCGTCTCCAGCAGATCGTCGGTCCCTTCGAGCGCGAAATACGACGACTGAATCGGAATCAGCAGGTGGGTCGCCGCCACCAGCGCGTTCACCGTCAGCAGCCCCAGCGTCGGGGGGCAGTCAATGACGATGTTCGGGTAGGAGGGGCGGATGGGTTCGAGCCGATCTTTGAGGCGGTAGTGGGCGTCGAGCTCCCCTACCAGCTTCGATTCGAGCTTGGCGAGCGCGATCTTCGAGGGCGCGATGAACAGATTCGGCTGCGTCGACGGCAGGATGATGTCGGCGAAGCCGCAGGTCGGCTCGACGATCGCATCGTAGACACTGCGCGTGATGGCCGGGACGTCGAGATACGACATCGAGCTGTTCGCCTGGGGGTCCAGATCGACGAGCAGCGTGGGCTTGCCGCGGAGGGACAGCGCGGCCGCCAGGTTGATGGCGGTCGTGGTCTTCCCAACGCCCCCCTTCTGGTTTGCGATGGCAACAATCATCGGTGCGCGGTAACGGCTCGCAGGACGACCGATTCTAGTGTCAACCACCCTCCTATTGCCAACATGGCGAAGATTCCCAATGTTGTGGACGGTGAAGCGTCCCCAACCGGGGAACTGGACGACGTGCGCGGGGAGCGTGAACCGCTGCCGGTCGAGCGTGCGTGGGGCGATGGCTGCGTGAGGGGAGGTGTGACACCGGCGCGGGCCTACATCTTGTACTTGCCCATCTCGTCCGGATCCAGACTCTCGAGCCATTTCTGCAGCCGCTCGGCGTCCGCCTTGTCCGGCGCGAAGTCGTTGGTCTTGGCGGTGTCGATGACCCGATCCTCGACGAAGATCGGCGCCCGGGCCCGCAGCGCCAGCGCAATCGCATCGCTCGGCCGCGCGTCCACGGCGAGCGGCTCGCCGTTCACCTCGAGGTGGATGAGCGCGTAGAAGGTGTTGTCCTTGAGGTCAGAGACCACGACCTTGCGAATCTCCGCCTTCAGGTCGTGAATCACGTTGCGGAGCAGATCGTGCGTCATCGGCCGCGGCGTCGTGATGTTCTCGATCTGCAGCGCAATGGCGTTCGCTTCCGACGCCCCCACCCAGATTGGCAGCACTCGCTGGCCGTCCCGGTCACGCAGCAGGATGATGGGGAGGTTCGTGATGGGATCGACCATCAGCTTGATTGTCATTTCGATTTGCATGCCGGATGTCCCTGACGACCGCTACAACCTACGCACCCGATCCCATGGTGTCAAGCAAGGCCAATCGCCTCGCCGCTCAGACTGTTGGGATTCGCGGCGGTAATCCGGATCGGGACGATCTGCCCGATCCATTCTGGCCGGCCCGCGAAGTTCACGACCGTGTTGCCGCTGGTGCGGCCCGACAACTCCCAGTCGCGCCGCCGACTGCGGGAGTCGACCAGGACCGGTTCTACCGAGCCGACCGCCTGCCGGTGCAGGTCCCCCTGAATCTCCCGCTGCAGCCCCTGCAGCGCCACGATCCGACGCGTCTTCTCCCCTTCCTCCACGTCGTCTCTGAGACGCTTGAGCGCGAGCGTGTTCGGGCGCGGGGAGTATTTGAAGGAGAACATGCTGTGAAAGCGGACCCGCGATGTGAGCGAGAGCGTGGCCTCGAAATCCGCCGCCGTCTCGCCGGGAAAGCCGACGATCATATCGGTCGAGAGCGCGATGTCCGGGATGGCGTCGCGGACGCGGTCGATCAGTTCGAGATAGGTGTCGCGCGTGTACCGCCGCCGCATCGCCGCCAGAATCCGGGAAGAGCCGGACTGGACCGGCAGGTGGAGATGCCGGCAGACCTTGGGCAGCCGGCGCATGGCGTCGATCATCCGAGGCGTGACGTGCCGGGGATGCGGGCTCGCGAAGCGGAGGCGCTCGAGACCGTCGATCTCGGCCAGGCGTTCCAGCAGTCCCGCGAAATCGCACTCGATGTCCGGCGCCTGGTAGTGATTCACGATCTGCCCGAGCAACTGGACTTCCCTGGCGCCGGCGCTGACGGCCTGGCGCGCCTCCGCGATGATGTCCGCCGGCCGGACGCATCCGCTCATGGCCGCGCGTATAGGGCACCACGCAGAACGCGCAGAACTCGTTGCAGCCCTCGATGATCGTGACGTACGCCTTCAGCGGATCGCTGCGGCGCGCGATGCCGAGCGGAAACGAGACGTCCCCCAGCGGGTCGAGATCGACCGCGGGCACCCGGCGCCCCGGCGCATCGATCGCCGACTGCAGCAGGATCGGCAGCCGTTTCAGATTCTGCGTCCCGACAATGACGTCCACGGCGCGAGAGCGCTTCAGAATCTGCGCGCCTTCCTGCTGCGCCACGCAACCGGCCACGGCGACGATCGGCCGTTCACCGGTTTCGAGCTCCCGCTGGTGGAATTCACCGAGCCTGGTGAACAGCTTCTCTTCCGCCCGCTCGCGAACGCTGCAGGTGTTGATCAGCACCACGTCGGCGTCGCGGTCGTCGGACGGTCGGCTCGTAGCCCGCCTGATCGAGAAGCCCGGCCAGACGTTCAGAGTCGTGAACGTTCATCTGGCAGCCGTAGGTCTCGATGTAGTACTTCCTGGCCATGTTGTTCGAGTTTCGCTTTCGCTGGTCTCAGACTTTCGCTTTCGCCTTTCGCCGTGTCTTCGCTCGACGGCAGGCGGTGGAGTAAGCCGTCCAGATACCTTACTCCGAGCGGCGCTTCAGCATTTCGCGGGCGCTCGCCCTGACGGATGCTGAGACCTCCGAGCCGGCGATCATGCGCGCGAGCTCGGCTTCGCGCTCGCGGACCCCGAGCCGGCTCACGCTGGTGGCCGTCCGTCCGTCCTTGAGCGACTTCTCGATCCGGTAGTGCGTGCTGCCGTATGCGGCAATCTGCGGCAGGTGGGTGATGCACAACACCTGGCACTCCCCTGCCAGCGCCCGGAGCCTGGCCCCGACGATGTCGGCGACCGTGCCGCCGATGCCGGCGTCGACTTCATCGAAGATGAGGGTCTTTCCTGGAGCGTCGGTCGAGGCCAACGTCTTGAGCGCCAGCATCAGCCGCGACAGCTCGCCGCCCGAGGCGATCCGCGCGAGCGGCCGGAGGTCCTCGCCCGGGTTCGGCGATATGTAGAGCTCCGCCTCGTCCAGGCCGCGCGCCGTCCAGCCCTCGCGGCCGCGCGACGGCGCGAACCTGACGTCGCAGCGGGTGCGGGACATCGCGAGATCGGCCAGCGACGTCACCAGCCGCTCGCTGAAGTCCGCGGCGGCCACGCGCCGCTTTCCCGAGAGCGCTTCGGCGTGCCCGAGGTAGGTGGCGGACGCCCGCTCGATTTCGGCGTCGAGCGCCGAGGCGCGCTGCCCCGACTGCTCCAGGGAGCTCAGCTCGCCGGCGATCGACGCCTCGGTGGCGATCACGTCCTGGAGCGTCGGCCCGTGCTTCTTCTTGAGGCGCTCGAGCACCGCGAGCCGATCCTCGACCTCCTGCAGGCGGGCCGGCGACGCGTCGAATTCCGCCGGATACGAGCGCAGGAAGTCGGCGAGATCCTCGAGCTGGGACTTGATGGCCTCGCGGGCCGCGACGTACGGCTGGAACTGCGGATCGATCGACGCGAGCTCGCCGACCCGCTTCCAGACCGACGACAGCGCCGGCAACGCCGCACTGTCCCCCTCGTACAGCGCCGTGTATGCCTCGGCACAGAGCCGCTGCAGCCGTTCGGCGTTGGCCAGCACCTGCCGTGTGGCGAGGAGCTCGTCGTCTTCACCAGACTGAGGGGCGGCGCGACGGATCTCGGTGAGCTGGAACTGCAGATACTCTTCGCGGCGGGCTTTCTCCCGTGTATCGAGGGCGAGCCGGTCGCGCTCGGCGGCGAGCGACTGCACGCGGGCGAATGCGGTGCTCACCGTGTCCCGCTCCGCCGCGAGGCTGCCGAAAGCGTCGAGGAGATCGAGGTGAGCCGCCGGGTCGAGCAGCAGCTGGTGCTCGTGCTGACCGTGCAAGTCGACCAGCGGCGCCGCCGCTTCGCGGAGCGCCGCCGACGTCGCGAGCGACCCGTTCAGAAATGCCCGGCTCCGGCCGCTCTGCGCCGAGATCTCACGTCGAACCAGCAGTTCGGCTCCGGCGGCGTCTTCGAAGACGGCCTCGACGGCCGCCTGATCCTCGCCGGTCCGCACCAGTTCCGCGGAGGCCCGGCCGCCGACCAGCAGGCCGACCGCCCCCACCAGGATGGACTTCCCGGCGCCCGTCTCCCCCGTCAGTACGTTCAGGCCCGGCTCGAACTCGAGCTCGAGGCGGTCGATCACGGCGAGATTGCGGATGGAGAGGAAGCGGAGCATCGGCCCGAAGTGCCATCTTATCAGATGTTTGACAGTGTATATGGTGCATGCTACGCTTGCCCGCATTGCGCTGTCCCAGCGGCGCGGCAGGACGCCCCGACCGTCCCGGACCGGGGCCGGATCCATGGCACGAAGTGCCGGCGAGAGCGTCGAGAGAATGTGCGGTCGACCCCGGCTCCGGCCATGGGTGAAGACGCAGATCGAGGTCAGGGACTGTTTCGTTGGAGGGCGGATTGCTATTGCCTTTCTTTGCGCTTGCGCAGGCTGCGCAAGGCGCGGCGCCGGCTGGGACCGGCGAAATCGACCGCAGCACCGACATCGTCCGGCTGGTCGCAGACGCGACGATCGTCAGCAAGATCGTCTTGCTCATCCTGCTGATTTTCAGCGCCATTTCCTGGGCGATCATCTTCTACAAAATCTGGGCGTTCCGACGCGCCGAACAGCAGACCGCGACCTTCCTCGGCGTGTTCCGCAAGAGCGCGAAGTTCTCCGAAGTGCAGGCTGTCTGTCCGACCTTGTCGGCCAGTCCGCTGGTCGGGATCTTCCAATCCGGCTATGCCGAGCTGAACACCCAGTTGCGCACAGATAAAGGCGATGCCGGCAAGCCACCCGCCGCTCCCGCGCGTCCAACGCTCAAGAGCCTCGATGCGGTCGACCGGGCACTCCTCCGTGCGACCGCGGTCGAGCTCAACAAGCTGGAGGACCGCGTGCCCTTTCTTGCGACCACCGCCAGCATCACCCCGTTCATCGGGCTGTTCGGGACGGTGTGGGGCATCGTGATCGCGTTTCAGGGCATCGCCTCGGCCGGCAACACCAGCCTCGGCGTGGTCGCCCAACCGATCGCCGAAGCGCTGATCGCCACCGCGGCGGGGCTCTTCGCGGCCATCCCGGCGGTGTATTTCTACAACCACTTCACCTACAAGGTGAAGAAGGCCGCGACCGAGATGGACGACTTCTCGCTGGAGTTCCTCAACATCTCGGAGCGGAACTTCACGTAATGCCGGTGAGGCACGCGCGCTGATGCCCAAGGTTCATCCAACCGGTGCCGGCGGGTCGGGACGGCGCGGCCGCGGGGCGCGCGTCGCCACCTCTCTCGTCCGAGATCAACGTCGTCCCGCTGGTGGACGTCATGCTGGTGCTGCTGGTCATCTTCATGGTGACGGCGCCGATGATGCAGCAGGGGCTCAACGTCAGTCTGCCGCAGTCGCGCCGCACCGATCCGATCACCGCCCAGCCCGTCTACGTGACGATCCCGTCGGACTTCCAGCAGCGCCGGTTCGTGCAGATCGGCGAGGAACCGGTGCGGCTCGAGGTGCTGGCAGAGCGTATACGGCAGACGCTCCTCCCCCGCACCGACAAGTCGCTGTTCATCCGCATGGATGCGTCGATCTCGGCGCAGGATATGTACACCGTCATCGACGAGCTGAAGCGCGCCGGCGTGGAGAAGGTCGGGTTGTCGTCCCGGCCGATGGAAGGACGACGGTAGCGATGCAGGAATCGGTCAGCGCCATCCTCTATGATCGCGCCCACCAGGCTGACGGCATCAGCCGCATGCTCGCGCTCTCAATCGGCGTCCATATCGCCATCGTCGCGGGGATCTGGTTGTCGCCGACCGTCGTGGCGCTCGCGGCCGGCCGCCGACGTGGCGACAATGGAGCTGTCGCTCGGCGGGCCTGAAGGTCCGAACACGGGGGGGATGACGTCGATGGCGGGGCGGGCCGTGGACGAGATCGCGAAGCCGAACACGAGAGTCATCGATGCGCCGCCGCCGCCGAAGCCGCCGGACATGGTCGAGTCGACGCGGATCGCCAAGCCTGCGGCGACACCGCCCAAGCCCGTGACCAAGCCGCCCGACCCATCGAGGAGCCGGACCCCCACCGCCGGTGCCGAGATCAAAGCGGGGTCGGCCCGGGTCAATACCGGCGGCGCGGCGATTCCGTTCGGCGGGCTTGCCCAGGGCGGCGGTGGTGCGGGGGGCGTGCAGCTCGACGTCAAGAACTTCTGCTGTCCGGATTACCTGGTCCAGATGGTGCAGCGGATCCGTCAGAACTGGAATCCGAACCAGGGAGCGCGCGGAGAACCCGTCGTCAAGTTCACGATTCGTCGCGACGGAATGCTGGCCAACGTGGTCGTCGAAAAACCAAGCGGGCAGGATCTGCTGGATCAGGAGGCGCGCCGCGCGGTCCTGAAGACCATGCAGCTGCCGCCGCTGCCGCGCGAGTTCACGGAGAGCTCGCTGACGGTTCATCTCACTTTCGATTTTCAGCGCTGATGACTTCACGATCCTCTCTGCCCGCTGCCGTTGCCGTCGCCTGTGCGCTGGCGATCGGTCTCGCTGCTCAACAACCGCCCGCGACCCCGCCGCCTCAGCCCCAGCAGCAGAGCGAGGTCGGGGTCAGAATCACCGCCGGCGACCCCAGCCTGCCGCCGAAGATCGCGGTGCCGGCGTTCATCGCGCTCACCAGCGACCCGGAGACCCAGGCTGCCGCGAAGACGATTGGCGAGGTGCTGTGGGACGATCTGGAATTCGAAAAAGAGTTCTACATGATCCCGCGTGACACCTATCGTTCAGTTCCGCAGCCACCGTCGATCGAGCAGGTCGCGCTCGATCAGTGGAAGCAGATGGGCGCGGACGGCGTAATCGTCGGGAGCGTCCGGAAAACCGCGACCGGGGTGACGGTGCAGTTCCGGTTGATCAACGTGGCGAGCGGCACGTCGGCGATGGCCAAGGAATACAGCGGCAGCGCGCGCAGCATCCAGGTCAACGAGAGCCGGGTCTACGCCCACACTATCGCCGACGAGCTGCACAAGGAACAGCGCGCGCTAATCGGTATCGCCCGCAGCAAAATCGCCTTCACCTCGGATCGTGATGGCGAACGGATCCGCGGGCCGGTGTCCGACCGCGGCATCTCCAACCTCTACATGGCGGACTACGACGGCGCGCGGCAGCAACGCATCACGATTTCCAAGGCGCTCGACGTCACGCCGGTGTGGGCGCCAGACGGCCGCGCGCTGGCGTTCGGATCCTGGCGATCCGGCTATCAGGACATCTACGTGCTGTTCCCTTATGGCGATTCTCCCCTGCAGAATCCCACCAAGGGAACGTCGGCCCGCCAGAACTTCCTGCCCGCGTGGTCGCCCGATGGGACCAAGATCGCGTTCACGACCACTCGCGACGGCAACGCGGAGATCTACGTGATGAACCGCGACGGCAGCAATCAGGTGCGGCTGACCAATCATCCGAATATCGACGTCACGCCGACCTGGGCGCCGACCGGCACCCAGCTGGCGTTCACCTCCGACCGCACCGGCAGCCCCCAGATCTACATCGTCAACGCCGACGGCAGCGGGCTGCAGCAGATCACCCGCGAGTCGGCGTGCGATCGGCCGACCTGGTCGCCGGCGCCGCTCAACGAGATCGCCTATGCCTCGCGCGTCGGCGGCGGCAACATCATCAAGGTCTTCGATTTCCAGAACCGGAACACGCGCGCGCTCACCGATGCCATTGGCAACAATGAGAGTCCGGCATTTTCACCGAACGGCCGCCACGTTGCTTTCGTCTCTACGCGCGCCGGCAAGGAACAGATCTTCACGATTCACCGGGACGGCACCGGGCTCCGGCAGATTACCCGGGCCGGGACCAATCGGTATCCCAATTGGTCGAAGTAAGGTTCAAGGGGTTCAAAGGTTCAGGCATCTCGAGGGAGCGATTGAGCTGACGATGACGACGCATAGACAGCACATCTTGTGCGCGGTGGTAGTGACCCTGGCTCTTGTTGGCGGGTGCGCCAAGAAGAAGCCTCCGGTTCCGCGCGTCACCCTGCCACCCGACGCGCCTTCCGCGACCGACACGCGTCCGCCAACGCCGCCGACGCCGGTCACCGAGCCGCGACCGGTCCCGCCCGAACCGGTCGCCGAGGATCCGATCGCCTCGCGGGACATCGGTGACATCAACAAGAACTCGCCGTTCCAGCCGGTCTTCTTCAAACTAGACAGCTCCGACGTCGACGGGCCCGCCCAGCAGGCGCTCAACGCGAACGCCGAGATCATGAAAAAATATCCGAGCTGGGTGGTCACGATCGAAGGACACGCCGACGAGCGCGGCACCGCGGAGTACAACCTCGCGCTCGGCGAGCGTCGGGCGATGTCGGCGCGGACCTATCTCGTCTCACTCGGGCTGTCGGCCGATCGGCTCCGGACGGTCAGCTACGGCAAGGAGTTCCCGTTCGATCCTGGCCACAACGAAGCTGCCTGGGAGAAGAACCGGCGGGCGCAGTTCGTGCTTACCAGTAAGTGAACCGGACACGCGAGGAGAACTGACTATGAGACGGATGAGCGCCGCGGCGATCCTGGCAGGGGCGCTGCTGCTGGCTCCGCCCAGCGCGTCGGCTGCGAGCAAGGAACAGCAGCTGCTGATGGCCGAGCTTCGGATGATGCAGCAGAATCAGCAGCAGCTCGCGCAGAGTCTGATTGTGCTCGCCGACACGCTCAAAACGGTGACCGGCCGCATGGACGATCAGGCAGCGGCCAGCCGGAAGGCACTCGCCGATCAGCGGCTGCTGATCGAGGGGATGACCGACACGGTCCGGACGCTCCGCGAAAAGTCCGACGACACCAACGTGCGGTTGTCGTCGATTACGCAGGAGCTGGAATCGATTCGCCAGACCATCTCGTCAATACCCCAGCCCGTGGCCGTGGCGACGCCGGCCACCGATGCGGCCGGGGACCCGGCCGGCGGCACGCCGACAGCCGGATCCGCAGCGGTGCCGCCGACGCGGGTGAATCCGCCGCCGAACGTATCGCCGCAGCGGACCTACGACACGGCCTACTCCGACTACACCGCCGGTCAGTATGAGCTGGCGATCGAAGGGTTCCGGACCTACCTGAAATACTTCCCCGGGACCGTCAACGCCGACGAAGCGCAGCTCAATATCGGGAACGCGTTCTACAACGCCGGCAAGCCGAAGGAAGCGATCACCGAGTACCAGCGCGTCATCTCGGACTACGCGAAGACCGAGAGCGCGCCGGCCGCGTACTACAAGCTGGGCCTGACCTACAACCAGCTGAAACAGCCGGATCTCGCCCGCAAAGCCTTCGAGACCGTGATGCAGAGCCATCCCAGCGCTCCCGAGGCGACGCTGGCCAAGCAGGCGCTCGATCGGCTCGGGAAATAAGACAGGAGATAGGAGGTAGGAGGTAGGAAATCGGAGTTGCCCGGGCTCTGCTCCTATCTCCCATCTTCCATCTCCTACTTCCTGTCTTCTAGAACGGAATATCGTCGTCGGTGAGCTCGGAGCCGGGCTCGATCATGTGCTCTTCCGACGGTCCCGCGCTGCGGGGCTGCTGCTGGCGTCCGCCGCCGCCGCCCGCGCCCATCCCGCCACCGCTCAGCAGCACGATGCGATCGCCGCGAATCTCGGTGGTGTACCGCTTGTTGCCGTCCTTGTCGTCCCACTGCCGGGTCTGCAGGCGACCTTCGACGTAGATCTGCTTGCCCTTGGTCAGGTACTCGTTCAGCGACTCCGCGGTCTTGCCCCACAGCACGACCCGGTGCCACTCGGTTTTCTCCTGACGCTGCCCCGCCTTGTCGTTCCAGATCTCGGTTGTGGCGAGGTTGATCGTCGCGACCGGCGAGCCGCCTGGCGTGTACCGCAACTCGGCGTCGCGTCCCAGGTTCCCGACCAGAATCACCTTGTTCACACTACCCATCGAATGAATCCCCCACTTCACACATTTTCAAGAGTCCCGCCATTCTGAAGGCCGCCGATTTCCGCGTCAAACGGTATTCCTGTCCGTGGAAGTACGAGGAATCTGCAACGCTGACGCGTGTTGGAGATGCGAGATTCTGCCCGCCTACCGCCGTCCGAATGTCACTGGACTCCGGCCGTGGGTTCTCCCTTTTGCCTTCTCCCTTCTCCCTTGACACGCGGGGGTTTTCATCAGCCCGCTCGCCCTAGGTCCGGCGTCCGTACCGATCCTCGAGGCGCACCACGTCGTCGAGCTCGGGGGTCGAGACCTCGAAGATGTCGCAGTCCTCGATGGCGGTCATGCGGTGCACTGTCGGCGGCGTGATGTGGACCGCCTCGCCCGGCTTCATTTCGCGCTGGACCAGCTCTTCGCCTTCCTTGATTTCGAAGAGCATCCGGCCGGACCAGAGGAAGATCGTCTCGTCTTTCTGGTTGTGGTACTGGAGGCTGAGGGCGTGGCCGGCGTTCACGTGAATCAGCTTGCCGACGTATCGATCGGTCTTCGCCCAGTGCAGCTCGTAACCCCAGGGCTTCTCTACGCGGTTCATGATCGTCTCGTTTCTGTCACCGCTTCTCCTGCGGTGCGAAGATTTCGGAAAGAGCTTTCTCGACGTCGGCCGGCGTGCCGGCCTTGAGGGCGCGTCCGGCGGCGCGGCGCGCTTCCGCGGCGCTGACGCCGCGGAGCAGCTGTTTGGCGACCGGGATCGCGGTCGGGGCCATGCTGAACTCGGTCAGACCGAGGCCGACCAGCAGCGTCAGCAAGGCGGGGTCGGCGGCCATCTCGCCGCAGACCGCCACCGGAATCCCCTGCCGGCGCGCCGCGCGGACCACCAGCCTGATCATGCGCAGGATCGCCGGGTGCAGCGGTTCGTAGAGCCGCGACACCCGGTCGTCGGTCCGGTCGACCGCCAGGCAGTACTGGATCAGATCGTTGGTGCCGATGCTGAAGAACTCGGCGTCCGCGGCGAGGAGGTCGGCGGTCAGCGCCGCCGATGGGACTTCGATCATCACGCCGATCGGGACGTGCGGGAACGGGAATGCCGCGCTCAGCGCAGCGTATCGGCGGCCTGCCGGACCGCGGCGCGCGCCGCGCGCAGCTCGTTCACGCCGGAGACGAACGGAAACATGATCCGCAGCGGGCCATGGCGCGCGGCCCGGAGCAGCGCCCGCAGCTGCGCCTGGAAGATCTCGTCGAGCGCCAGGCTCAGCCGGATCCCGCGCAGCCCGAGCGGCGCTCGCGTGCCTTCGACTCCCGCGTGCTCGATCGGCAGCTGCGGCTCGCTGACGTCGAAGGTGCGGACGGTCACGCGGCGGCCGCCGGCCGCTTCGATCAGGCGGCGATAGGCAGCGTACTGCGCCTCTTCGGCGAGCGCGCCTTGACCGGCGCTGGCCAGCAGAAACTCGGAGCGGAACAATCCGATGCCTTCCGCGCCCCGCTCGAACGCCCGGGCCGCATCGTCTGGCGCTTCGATGTTGGCTTCGAGCCGGATGGCGACGCCGTCCTGGGTGACCGCCGGCAGCCCCCGGTACTCGTCGAGCGACTGCTCGTAGGCCTCGCGCCGGCGGCGGCGGGCGGCGACCTGCGTCAAGGTCTGCTCGTCGGGGTCGACGATGACCTCGCCCGATGAGCCGTCGACGGCGACGTTCGCGCCCGGCAGAATCACCGACGCTGGCGTTGTGGAGCCCGGCGACCGCGGGAATGTGCAGCGACCGCGCGAGGATCGCCGTGTGGTGGGTCCAGCTGCCCGCGTCGGTCACCAGCGCCGCGAGCATCGACCAGTCGAGCTGCGCGATCACCGACGGCGTGACTTCGTCGGCGACCAGCACCATCGGTCCGTCGAGCCCTTTGAACGGATCGGCGGCGTCACCGGTGGCGCGCAGGTTCATGCACAGCCGGCCGACGACGTCGGCGACGTCTCCCTTGCGCTCGCGCAGGTACGGATCCTCGGCGCTGGTCGAAGAAGGCGCCGAATCTGCTCGAGCGCATCGCTGGAGCGCGGACTCGGCGTTGAGCCGCTCGTCGCGGACGATCGCCGCGGCGCGATCGATCAGCATCGGATCGTCGAGCATCAGCAGCTGGGCGTCGAACAGGTAGGCGTGGTCGGCGCCGTCGGACTCGGCGATCCGCTTCTTGATCTGCTCGATCTGCTGCGCGCGATCGGGTCCGCGCGCAGCTTCGAGCCGCTCGAGCTCGCGCGGCGACCAGCGCCGGCGGCACGCTGGAAGCGCAGCTCGCGGGTGCTGCGCTTCAGCACCAGCGCCCGGCCGATGCCGATACCCGGTGAGACGCCGAGTCCCTTCAGATGCACGGTGCCTCGTCGAATCCGCGCTCGACCAGCGCGCGCAGCGTGGCGATCGCGTCGATCTCGTCGACCCCGTCGGCGCTGAGGGTCACGCTGGTGCCCTGCGCCGCCGCCAGCAGCAGCAGCCCCATGATGCTCTTGCCGTCCATTTCCTGCGTGCCGCGCGCCACCCGGACCCGGCGTCTGAAACGCGCTGGCCGTATGCACGAACCGCGCGGCGGCGCGGGCGTGCATGCCGAGCGGGTTGGTGATCGTGACCGCGCACGACCGTCATGGCTTCTGCCCCCCGAGCAGCTCCGACGCGACCCAGATCGCGTTCCGTCCGTGCTCGCGCATTTCGCGCGCCAGCGCCTGAAGGTCCATGCCCGGCTGCGGCCGCGCCAGCTTGATCAGCATCGGCAGGTTGACGCCGGTGATCACCTCGACCTGGGGGACGACGAACGTGACCGCGAGGTTCGCCGGCGTGCCGCCGAACATGTCCGTAAGGACCAGCACCGGCGCCGGCGCATCAGCGCCTCCCTCGCCCTGCCGAGCGACATCCGCACCCGCTCGATCGCCCGCCCGATCTCCTCGCGGGCGTGGTCCACGTCCTCGTGCCACCCGATCGACACCGCGGTGAAATGCGGCAGGTCGCCGACGATCATCTCCGCCGAGTTCACCAGCTCGGTCGCGAGCTGCCCGTGCGTGACGACGACCACGCCGAGCTTCATCGGAGGCGATCCTTCCCTGTTGTTCCGCCTGAAGGCGGCAGCCACACGAGCTTGCGAACCCGCGAACCTCCGAACCGCGAACCCGCGGTTTTTTTCCTATTCATTGCCGATGTCCCGATGCTTCACGCGCACGCGCACCCCCTGCATTCCCGCCAGGCCTTTCTTCAACGCTTCCGCGATCGCCACCGAGCGGTGCCGGCCGCCGGTGCAGCCGATGCCGATCGTCAGGTACGACTTTCCCTCGGCGACATACTGCGGCACGAGGAACTTCAGCAGGTTGAGCGTGTGCCCGAGGAACTCGTGCGTGGCCTCGGCGCGGTCGAGGTACTCGAGCACCTGCGGTCCCGGCCGGTGTGCGGCCGCAGCTCGGGCACGAAGTGCGGGTTCGGCAGGAACCGCACGTCGAACAGCAGATCCGAATCGACCGGGATCCCGTGCTTGAATCCGAAGCTCAGGATCGTCACCACCAGCTGAGCGCCGGGCGCCCGGCCGCTGGCCACGCCGGTGAAGACGTGACGCAGCTCGTGGACGGTCATCTCCGAGGTGTCGACGATGTGGTCGGCCATGCGGCGGATCGCCGCCATCGCGCGCCGCTCTTCGCGGATGCCTTCGAGTGCCGATCGATCCGGCGCCAGCGGATGCGGCCGCCGCGTCTCGCTGAAGCGGCGGACCAGCGTCGGCTCGGCGGCGTCGAGGAAGATCAGCACCGGATCGAGCCCGCGCATCGCCTTCAGCTTGCGGTAGATTCCCGGGAAACTCCTCGAGCATGCGCCCTTCCCGGACGTCGACGACCACCGCCGCCCGCGCGATCTCGGTGCCGGCGCGCAGGGTCAGCTCCGCGAGCATCGGCAGCAGCATCACCGGCAGGTTGTCGACGCAGAAGTAGCCGAGGTCCTCGAGCGCGCGCATCGCCTGCGACTTGCCCGATCCCGAGACGCCGGTCAGCACCACGAAGCGCGAGCTCACCGCGGTTCGCGCGGCGCGCCGGGCGGCGTGCCGCTTCTCGCGCTTTACCGGCCGTCCTCCCGCCTTCACAGGTCCTCTCCCTGATCGAGGCCGGCGCCGGCTTCCATGTGCCGGGTCAGCCGATCGACCAGCATCCGCGCGGCGTGCGCGCCGCGCGCCCGCAGCAGTTGATTGCGCGCCGCGACTTCCACCAGGATCGCGACGTTGCGGCCCGGCGCCACCGGCATCCGGATCATCGGAATCAGCACGCCGAGCACGTCGTACCGCGCGTCGTCCAGTCCGAGTCGATCGTATTCGCGGCCCGGCTCCCATCGTTCGAGCTGGACGACCAGCTCGACCCGCTTGGACGTGCGCGTCGAGGCGACGCCGAACAGATCCTGGATGTTGATCAGGCCGAGCCCGCGGATCTCCATGTGATGGCGGGTCAGCTCCGGACAGTTGCCGAGCACGAACGACTCGGCGCGGCACCGCAGCTCCACCGCATCGTCGGCCACCAGCCGATGGCCGCGGACGACGAGATCGAGCGCGCACTCGCTCTTGCCGATGCCGCTCTCCCCGATCACCAGCACGCCCAAGCCCAGGATATCCATCAGCACGCCGTGCAGCGTGATGCGCGCGGCGCCAGCAGGTTGTCGAGGACCGCCGCCGAGCCGCGACATCGCGTGCGGTGTGCCGTTCGCGCGTTCGCAGCAGCGGCACCTTGCGTCCGATCGGCGATCTCGGACAAGCTCGGGCGGCGGCTCGAATCCCTGGGTTATGAGGATGCCGGGATGTCGTGCGAATAGAGCCGGCGCAGGGTCGCGTCGCGGGCAGCGGCGTCGAGCGATTCGAGGTACCGAATCTCGCTCTCGCCGAACACCAGCACGCGGCCGCCGCGCAGGCAGGCGTCGAAGCCCGATAGCGCCAGGCCGGTCTTCTGAGGGTAGGGATTGGTGATCCGGCGTGACAGCCCGGCCGCGCCCGCCAGCAGCTCGACGTGGAGTCCGGCGGCGGAGCCGGCGCCCAGCTCATCGAGCATCATCGCGACGGTGACGCCGGCAGGTCGAGTGGGAGCAGTCATTTGAGCGCCACCGACAGGAGATGGACCTGCGGTCCCTCCGTCAGTCCGGCTCGATCAGGCCGAGCTGCCCATCCTTGCGCCGGTAGACGATGCTGACGGCGTCGACGACTCGGCGTTGCGGAAGACGATGAACGGCTCGGCGCTGTCCTCGATTCGCAGCGCCGCGTCCTCGACCGACATCGGCTTGACCGCATAGCGAGTGGCGCGAATCACCCGCGGGCGCCTGGGGCTCGGCGCGCTCGGCTCGCGGCGGACGAATCGCCGCCGCGGCGCGGACGGTGCGGGCACGCGGCGGGTGCCGTTCCGCTTCCGCTCGCGCCCACTTGCCCTTGACCTTCTGGGCCTGCTGCTCGACCTTCTCGACCGCCTGACGGATCGAGAGCGGCCACGCGTTGCCCTCGCCCTGGCCGCGCAGGATGTGGTCGCCCGCGCGCATGGACGATGATCTCGGTCCGGTGGCGGTACTTTTCGTTGGTCAGGATGACCGTGGCGGACACGGCGCTGTCGTTGAGGAGACGCTCGACCCTGGCCGAGGCGCTCGTCGATGAGCTGCCGGAGCGCCGGAGTGATGTCGACGTGCCGGCCGGTGATGTCGAGTCGCATGTCATGACAGCTGCAGCTCAGCTGCTGCTAGAAGAGCACCTTTCGCTGGTTCGAGGTGGGAATCTTCAGCTCCTCGCGGTACTTCGCGATGGTGCGCCGCGCCAGCATCAAGCCTTCCTTCTGCAGGATGCTGACGATCTTCGAATCGCTCAGCGGCTTGCGCGGATCTTCGTTCTCGATGATCTTCCGGATGCGCTGCTTGATCGTCACCGACGAGACGCTCTCGCCGTACGAGCTGCTGATGCCGCTGTGGAAGAAGTACTTCATCTCGAACACGCCCTTGCGGCGTGTGCATGTACTTGTTGTTCACCACCCGGCTGACCGTCGACTCGTGCATCCCGATGTCGTTGGCGACGTCGCGCAGGACCAGCGGCCGCAGGTACTCGATGCCCTGATCGAGGAACTCGCGCTGGAAGTTGATGATGCTGGTCGCGACCTTGTGGATGGTCTTCTGGCGCTGGTCGACCGACTTGATCAGCCAGAGCGCCGAGCGGAACTTGTCCTTCACGTAGGCGCGCGTCTCGCCCGCTTCCTCGGTGCCGGTCTGGCCGCTCTTGTCGAGCAGCCGGCGGTAGACCGGGCTGATGCGCAGCTGCGGAAGCCCTTCTTCGTTGAGCATCGCGACGTACTGATCCTCGACCTTGACCACGTAGACGTCGGGAATCACGTACTGCGACTGCGAGCGGGTTGTAGCGGCTGCCCGGCTTCGGATCGAGGTTGCGGATGATCTCGATGTGCTGCTTCAGTTCCTCGATCGGCATCCCGAGCTTGCGGGCGATCTCGGGGACCTGATGGTTCTGCAGCAGGCGCAGGTGCTCGGTGACGATCTTCTCGGACGGCGTGCCTTCGAGCCCGAGGTGGCGAAGCTGCAGCCACAGGCACTCCTGGAGATCGCGGGCGGCGACGCCGATCGGGTCGAACGTCTGCACGTGCTGCAGCGCCTTCTCGACCTCCGCGACCGGCCACTCCCCCATCGCGGCAATCTCTTCCACCGAGGCAACCAGGTAGCCGTCGTCGTCGAGGTTGCCGATGATCGCGCCGCCGATCTCCTTGACCGCTTCGTCCTCCGTCTGCATGCGTCAGCTGCCAGAGCAGATGGTCGGAGAGCGACGCCGCCGACGACAGCGTGTTCTCGATCGGCGGCAGTTCCTTGACTTCCGACGGGGTCCGCGATCGATAGCCGTCGTCGAGATAGTCGCCGAAGAAGTAGTCGTAGTCGGCGTCGTCCCAGGTGTCCGGTTTCTCGACCGCCGGCTTTCGCTTCCTGCTTTTCCGGCTGCTGCTGATCGGCGGCGGGCTGCAGTTCTTCGGTCGGCACTTCCTCGAGCAGCGGGTTCTCCACCATCTCCTGGTTCAGAAGATCGGCAAGCTCGAGCGTGGACATCGGCAGCAGCTTGATCGCCTGCTGCAGCGATGGCGTCAGAATGAGCTTCTGAACGAGTTTTGTGTGTAGTTTCTGCGAAATTGCCATGGATCCGTTTAGGTCGCCCGCCTCGACAATCTTAGTCCAATCGGAACTCGGCGCCGAGGTAAATCCTCTTCACCTTCTCGTCCGCAGCCAGGCTTTCCGGGGTGCCGCTGCCGAAGATCACGCCGTCGTGGACGATGTAGGCACGGTCGGTGATGCGCAGCGTTTCTCGCACGTTGTGGTCGGTGATGAGCACGCCGATGCCGCGCGACTTGAGGTGGAAGATGATCTTCTGGATGTCGGTCACGGCGATCGGATCGATGCCCGCGAACGGCTCGTCGAGCAGCATGAACTGCGGTGACATGACCAGCGCGCGGGTGATCTCGACCCGCCGCCGCTCGCCTCCCGACAAGGTGTAGGCCGGGGACTTGGCGAGCGGCGTGAGCCCGAGCTCGGCCAGCAGCTCGCGCATGCGGCGGTAGCGGGTCGTCGAATCCAGATCGAGGGTTTCGAGGATCGCGAGCAGGTTCTGTTCGACGGTCAGCCCGCGGAAGATCGACGGCTTCCTGCGGCAGGTAGCCGATGCCGCGCCGGGCCCGGATGTACATCGGATCGGAGGTGATGTCGTTGCCTTCGAGCAGCACCCGGCCCGAGTCGGGCGAGACCAGACCGACCACCATCGAGAAGGTGGTGGTCTTGCCGGCGCCGTTCGGTCCGAGCAGGCCGACCACCTCGCCCGGACGAGATTTCAAGGCTGACGCCTCGCACCACGGTGCGGCCGCTGTACGACTTGGTGAGGTCTTCGGTTCGAAGGATCGCCATTCAGAATTTGGGCGGGGTCGGCGCTCCCGGCCCGACCGTGACGCACTGGCGAAGCTTCACCGGCGCGACGTTGTTGTTCTCCATGGTGGTGGCTTCCCCGTCGCGTTGGAACGTCACCTTGGTCGCGTAGCTCACTCGACACTCCGTTGCGGTTTTCTTCTCTTCAATCTCCACCGGCGCGCCGGTGATCACATAGGTCTGATCGGCCGGCGTATACAGCAGGTGCAGGCCGATGACCGTCCGCAGATTTTCCTTCACGACGACGTCGCGATCGGCTTCGGCGCGATCGAGCTCCCCGCCGCCAGGCTTGAGGAACAGCCGAATCTGCTCGGCGGCGACGTCACCCTGCGTCCCGACCATGTGCGCTTTCCCGGTCTTGCCCGAGGTATAGGTCGCGATCCGCTTCGCGTCGTCGTACACCATCTCGTCGGCGGTGGCCCTGGTCTGCACCGGTTGTTTCTTCTTGGTCTTCGGATCGACGTCGTCGAAGAACATCACGGTGATGACATGGCCCCGGGAGGTCAGATTGCCGGTGCGATCGTCGACGACAATCGTGTCTCCCTGAATCTGGGTCTGATCCTGCCAGAGCCTCGCGTTTCCCGTGTAGGTGGCCACGCCGGCGGCGCCGTCGTAGTTCAGCTGCTGCGCGGTGACGTTCACGGGCTGATCCGCCTTCATGATCGCCGGGGTTTTTCCACTGTCCGCCGGCTTGCTCGCCGTTCCGGGCGGCGGGCTCGCGGGGCTGGCAGTGCCGCGTCCCGGCGCCGGAGGGACTGGCTTCCCCGCTGCCGGTGGGCGACTGGGTTGCACCGAGCTTCGGACGTCGGTCTCGGCCTTCAGCTGCTTGGAGGTGATCCCCACGGTGATCGCCTTGGCATTGACCATGATGCGGCCGTCGTTCACCGACGGCGGCGGTCCGGGATCGCCCGGCGACAGCGTGACCTCGAACGAGTCCTCGGCCGCCCGGTGCACGGCGCGCTGTCCCTCGACCGTGGTGTCGCCGTCGACGATGTGCACGCTGCCATGGAAGTCGGCCTGCTCGACACTCCCGAGGCCGGGCTGGGTCTGCACGATCAGCCGCTGCGAGCGCGCGGTGCGTTCGGACGCCGCCGGTGCGCCGCGCCGCGCCGGCCTGATCTCCTTGTACGACACCGGGCCGGCGAAGGTCGCCGTCTGCAGCCCGTTGGGCCCGCCCGCGACGAGCGACGCGGAGGTGATGCGCCGCGCCGGCGCGTCCGCGGCGGCCGGCAGGTCGAGCTGCACGTTCTCGTTGGCATTGAGACTGGTGACGACCGAGCCGTCGGGACTCATCGTGAGATCGATGACGCGCGCCGCCACCCGCCGCTCGCCGGCGCCGCCGCCCATCTGAACGACGGCGTTCTCGACCAGGTGCGACTGTTGAATGGTGCGGCCGTCGGGGGCATAGGTCAGGTCGATATCACGCGCGGACATGCCCTGCGCCCCCGACGCGCCGGCGCCGCCGGTGATGCGGCTGTTGCCTCTGAGCGCCATGCTCTGAATCAGCTTGTCGTCGGGCGTCATCTGCACCGTCAGCTCGGTCGCGTCGAGCGTGCGCCCCTCGCCGACCACGTGCGCATCGCCGGTGAGCTTGAGGTAGTGCTCGTTGCGCGCCAACCCCGCGGCCTTGGCGGTGGCCTCGACCGCGCCCTGGCCCTTCTCGTCCGGCGTGACCGAGATGTGCGCGTTGGCGAGCAGCCAGATCACGTTGCGGCCACGGTCGTAGCTGGCGCCGAGGCCGGTGCCGGTCATCCGCCCCTTGGTGAACCGGACCTCGCCCGGCACGTTCATGATTCCCGTCCGCTCGTCGTAGATGGCCTGCGCACTGGTCATTTCCAGGCCGTCACTGGTGCGAAGCTTCGCGCCCTTGGTAATCGTCGCGGTCTGAAGCGGCTGGTTGCTGCCACTGGCGGGCATGATCACTTCCCACTCGCCGCCAGAGACAGTGGCGGTGCCCCCATTGGCTTCCGGCACCATCAACTCCGCGTCGCGCAGCACGGTGCGGCCATCGGCATAGGTGAACTGGCTCTTGAAGTTGAGCTCGAACGTCAGCTTGCCTTGGCTGTCGGTGCGGCGGTGCGTGCCCGGGCCCAGCTCGAGGACGGTCTTCTGATCGACGCGGGGCGTGGTGGCCCGTTCCACCCGCGCGGTGGGCCGGCGGAGGGCGACGTACACCATGCCGGCAAATACCAGCACGAACACGGCGATCGCCACACGGGCGAGAGTCTGCCAGCGCATTTGGAAGTCGCCAGTTCTCAGTGTCCAGCTTCCAGTAGCCAGGCTCCAGGCGACGAGACGGACGCTTCTCCGTTGCCTCCGACTGGAAACTGGGAACTGGAGACTGGGAACCAGCTGGCTACAGGCAATTATCCCCGTCCAGCGACCGGATGTCGCAGACGTTGAGCTCGAGGTAGGTTTCGCCCTGGAATTCGTTGCGGTCGAGGGAGAACGCCAGGTTGACGCCGGCGCGGTGCTTTTCGAGGAACTCGGCGCGCTCGGCGGCGCGCCAGGCGATCGCGCGGAACCGGCGGCCCTGCTGGCTGAAGGTCATCTTCAGGTGCCGTTCCTTCAACGTCCGCGGACCGTCCACGATCTCGACGGGAGAGGCATGGAACACCGGCCGGGGGTTGCCCATGCCGAACGGGCCGAGCGAGTCCAGTCCGCGGACCAGGTCGTGGGTGATGCCGTTCAGCGACAGCGCCGCATCGATGCGGAGGCGCGGCCGGAGCTGGTCGGGATGGAGCACCTCGTCTGCCCAGGCGTTGATGCGCTGCGCGGAACTCCGGCACCCGCGCCGCTTCCATCGTCAGACCCGCGGCCTGGCGGTGACCGCCGAACTTGACGAACAGATCGGCGCAGCGCTCCAGCGCGCCGAGCATGTCGAAGTCCGGGATGCTGCGGCAGGAGCCATGGGCGACGTCGCCATCAATCGACAGCACGATTGACGGCTTGTGATACGCATCGACGAGCTTCGAGGCGGCGATGCCGATGACGCCGCGATGCCATCCCTCGCCGCCGACGACCAGGACGTTGTGGGCGCCGACCGCCGGATCGGTTTCGATCGCCTTGCGGGCCTGCGTCGACCAGCTCGGCTTCTTCGTGCTGCCGCCTGAGGTTCTCGTCGTTCAGCTGCTGCGCCAGCCCGCGCGCCTCGTTCGTCCATCGCCTCGTCGGTCGCCAGCAGCAGGCGTGTGGCGATGTCCGGCGTGCTCATGCGTCCGGCCGCATTGACGCGCGGCGCGAGCATGAAGGCGACCTGATAGCAGTCGATGGTCTTGCCGGTCAGGCCGCAGCAGTCGAGCAGGGCGCGCAGCCCGACGGTGTGCGGGCCGCGTGCTCAGCGAGGCGAGGCCGAATCGCGCGATGACCCGGTTCTCCCCGACGAGCGGCACCACGTCGGCGAGCGTGCCGATCGCCGCGATCTTGACGAATGCCGGCATCCACTTGGCTGTGCCCGGCGCGCTGGTGCACAGCGCCTGGACCAGCTTCAGCGCGACGCCGACCCCGGCCAGGTTCTTGTCCGGATAGGTGCAGTCGTGACGCTTCGGGTTGATGCACCGCGACCGCGTCGGGCAGCTCGGTGTCCGGCTCGTGGTGGTCGGTGATGATCAGGTCGACGCCGAGCTCGCGGGCGCGCCGCGCGGCCTCGATGCCCCGGATGCCGCAGTCCACCGAGACGATCAGCGACACGCCATCGACGTGCAGCCGCTCGATCGCGGCCGGCTGCAGGCCGTAGCCGTCCCTCAGCCGCTCCGGAATGAAATGGACGACGTCGCCGCCGAGCATTTCGAGCGCGCGGCGGAGGATGACCGTCGAGGTGATGCCGTCGACGTCGTAGTCGCCGTGGATCGCGATCCGCTCGCGCCGCGCGATCGCCTGCTCGAGCCGCTCGACCGCGGCCCTCATGCCGGTCAGCTTGAACGGGTCGTGCAGGTGGTCGAGCGAGGGCTGGAGGAAGCGTTGGGCGGCTTCGGGATCGTCGAACCCGCGCAGGCACAGCAGCCGCGCGACCGTCGGGTGCAGATCGAGCGCCGCCGCGAGCGTTGCCGACCCGGCCGTCGTCGCACGGCAGGTGATGCCAGACCAGCGTCTTCATGCGGGCGGCCCCGGCCGCGGCGGCGCCGTGTCGATGAAGCCTTCGCCCTCACGGCCCATGCGCCGGAACTTGTCGTAGCGCGCCGCCAGACGGTCCGCCGACGCCGACCGGCGTCAGCTCGGCCAGCGCCCGCGGAGCGCCTGGTCGACCAGCGCCGGTCGCCGCGCCGGATCGTTGTGGGCGCCGCCGGCGGGCTCGGGGATGATTGCGTCGATCAGCCCGAGCGCCAGCAGATCGGGCGCGGTGATCTTCAGCGCCGCGGCGGCTTCGACCTTGCGGTTCGACGTCGCGCCACAAGATCGCGGCGCAGCCTTCGGGCGGAATCACGCTGTAGACCGCGTACTCCTGCATCAGCACCCGATCGCCGATCGCGATGCCCAGCGCGCCGCCGCTCCCGCCTTCGCCGCAGACGATCGACCACGATCGGCACTTCGAGCATCATCATCTCGCGCAGGTTGAAGGCGATCGCCTCGGCGACGCCGCGCTCCTCCGACTCGACTCCCGGGATAGGCGGCCGGCGTGTCGATGAACACCACGATCGGCCGGCTGAACTTCTGCGCGAGCTGCATCACGCGCAGCGCCTTGCGATAGCCCTCCGGCCGCGCGTAGCCGAAGTTGCGGAAGATCTTCTGCTTGGTGTCGCGGCCCTTCTGGTGGCCGATGATCGCGACCGGCTGGCGTTTGTATTCGGCGAAGCCGCAGACGATCGCGTGATCGTCGGCGAAGCGGCGGTCGCCGTGCAGCTCGTCGAAGCCGGTGAACAGCCGCTCGACGTAGTCGAGCGTGTTCGGCCGGTTCGGATGCCGCGCGACCAGCACGCGCTGCCACGGCGTCAGGTTCGCGTAGAGCTCGGCGCGGATCTCGTCGGCGCGCCGCTGCAGCGACTCGATCGAGCGCTCGCGCTCCGGCGTCTGCGGCAGCATGCTGAGCGCCTCGATCTCCTTCAGCAGGACGCCGACGGGCTCTTCGAATTCGAGTAGTTCAGGAGGCATGTCATCCTTCGCCGGAGTCTGACCGCCTTCGCCAATGGCTTCGGCGAGTCCGCCGAAGTCTTGACGGCGGCGGAAGACCCCGGCGCCACATCATCTCAACTCAACCGAACCTGCGCCGCAAATCTGCTCGACTTCGAGCACCAGCCGCTCGGAAGGCCGCACCCGCTGCGCGACGTCCGAGCGCACCCGCAGCGGTTTCTCCTGGCTCTTCACGTCGAGCTCGAGGAAGACGCGGCGGTCGCCGCGGTGGCGGGACAGGAGCTCCGCCAGCGCCTCGAAGGTCGGCCGGCCGTGCGGCCCGGCCCGACAGGTGAATCACGACCTCGCGGGTGGTGCGCTCCTTCAGCGCGGCGATCGGCAGCAGCTCGGTCGCGACCATCCGCGCCGACTCGTCGTCTTTTTCGAACTTGCCGCGGACCAGCAGCATCGCGTCGGCTTCGACCAGCGAGCCGTGCTTGCCGAACGTCTCCGGAAACACCACGACCTCGACGCTGCCGGCGATGTCGTCCAGCATGAAGACCGCCATGCGGTCGCCCTTCTTGGTCTTGAGCGGCCGCAGCCCGGACACGATGCCGCCGACCCAGACGTCCGCTTCCGAGCGCGGTCGAGCTCGGCGACGCCGCTTGGCGCCGAAGGTCTTCAGCTCGTCGGCGAAGCGCTCGAGCGGATGCCCGCTCATGTAGAAGCCGAGCGCCTCCTTCTCGACGGCGAGCTGCTGCATGCTTCGGTCCACGGCGCGGCGTCGGGCAGCGGGATCGGCCGCCGGTGCTTCGTCGTCCTGCGGCAGGTCGAAGAACAGACACGGTCCCGTTCTGCCGGTTCCGCTGCGAGCGGCCGCCGTGTTCGATGGCCCTGTCGACCGCGGCAAAGAGCCGGGCGCGCGCGCGTCGAGCGCCGGTCCCTGCGGCGCCAGCGAGTCGAACGCGCCGGCCTTGACCAGGCTCTCGAGCGGCGCGCTTGTTGACGAGGCGCTGGTCGACATGCTCGCACAGCGTGTAGAGCGAATCGATGCGGCCGAGCTCCTTGCGCACGTCGAGCATCGACAGGATCGCGCCTTCGCCGACGTTCTTGACCGCGCACAGGCCGAAGCGGACGCCCTCGTTCTCGACGGTGAAGGCGAGCTGGCTGGTGTTGATGTCGGGCGGCAGGATCGGCATGCCGAGATCGCGGCACTCGCCGAGATACATCGCCAGCTTGTCGGTGTTGGCCGCTTCGATGGTCAGCAGCGCCGCCATGAAGTGCCACGGGAAGTTCGCCTTGAGATAGCCGGTCTGGTAGGCGACCCAGGCGTAGGTCGTCGAGTGCGACTTGTTGAAGCCGTATCCGGCGAAGAACTCCATCAGGTCGAAGATCTTGGTCGCCTTCTTCTCGTTGACGCCGTTGTCGCGCGCCCCCGCCATGAAGGCCTCGCGCTGCTTGGCCATGACCTTGGGGTCCTTCTTCCCCATGGCCTTGCGCAGCACGTCGGACTGGCCCATCGAGAACCCGGCCAGGACCGCGGCGATGCGCATGACCTGTTCCTGGTAGGCGATGACGCCGTAGGTGTCGCGCAGGATCGGCGCGAGCTGCGGCAGCTCGTACTTGACCTCGGTCTTGCCCTGCTTGCGCGAGATGAAGTCGTCCACCATCCCGCTCTTGAGCGGGCCGGGCCGATAGAGCGCGTTCAGCGCGATCAGGTCGTCGAGCCGCTCCGGCTTGGCCTTGCGCAGCAGCTCGCGCATGCCCGAGCTCTCGAACTGGAACACGCCGTAGGTCTGGCCGTCGCCGAACAGCTTGTAGGTCTTGGCGTCGTCGAGCGGGATCGCGTCGATGTCGAGGTCGATCCCTTCGGTGCGCTTGATCTCCGTCGAGCGCGTCGCGGATCAGCGTCAGCGTGCTGAGCCCGAGGAAGTCCATCTTCAGGAGGCCGACCCGCTCGACCTCCTTCATCGCCCACTGCGTGACGATTTCGTCCTTCTGGCTCTTGTAGAGCGGCACGAACTCGGTCAGCGGCCGCGGCGCGATGACCACGCCGGCGGCGTGGACCGAGGCGTGCCGGGTCATGCCCTCGAGCCGCTGGGCGACGGCCAGCAGCTCCTTGATCCGCTCGTCCTTCTGCTCCATCTCCTTGAGCGCCGGGCTCTCCTCGAGCGCCTTCGCCGAGCGTCATGTCGAGCGCCGGCGGGACCGCCTTGGCGACGCGGTCGGCGTCGGCGTACGGGATGTCCATCACCCGCGCCACGTCGCGCACCACCGCCCGCGCCTTCATCGTCCCGAAGGTGATGATCTGCGCGACGTTCTCGCGGCCGTACTTCCGGGTGACGTACTCGATGACCTCGCCGCGGCGGCGCTCGCAGAAGTCGATGTCGATGTCGGGCAGCGAGACGCGCTCGGGGTTGAGGAAGCGCTCGAAGATCAGGTCGTACGCGATCGGATCGACGTCGGTGATCCGCAGGCAGTAGGCGACGAAGCTGCCGGCCGCCGAGCCGCGGCCGGGCCCGACCGGGATGCCCTGCTCGCGCGCGTAGCGGATGAAGTCCCACGACGATCATGAAGTACCCGGGTACTTCATCTGCTTGATCATGTCGATTTCGTAGGTGAGCCGGCGCTCGTACTCGTCGATCGTGTGCTTGAGCACGCCGCTGCGCCTGCGAGCTCCTGCAGCCGCGGCAGCCGCTGCTGGAACCCCTCGCGGACGATCGTGCTCGAAGTAGTCGTCGAGCGTGAAGCCGGCCGGCACGTCGAAGTTCGGGAGGTGGTTGACGGTGCCCGAGAGATCGACGTTGCAGCGCTCGGCGATCCGCACGGTGTTGGCGCAGCGCCGTCCGGGAAGTCCTGGAACACCGCCGCCATTTCCTCGGCGGTCTTCAGGTAGAACTGGTCGCCGTGGTACTTGCAGCCGCTCGGCGTCGTTGACCGTCTTGCCGGTGCCGATGCAGAGCAGGATGTCGTGCGGCTTGAAGTCGGAGTTCTTCAGGTAGTGGACGTCGTTGGTGACGACCAGATGCAGGTCCGAGGTCCTTCGCGATCGGCTGCAGCCCGATGTTGACGACCCGCTGGTCGTCGATGCCCTGGTACTGCATCTCGAGGAAGAAGTTGCTCGGGCGCCGAGGATGTCGCGGTAGGCGGCGGCGGCCGTGATCGCCTTCTGCTGCTGCTCGGTGCGGATGCCGGTGGCGACCTCCCCCTTGAGGCAGCTGCTCAGGCCGATCAGGCCGGTCGCGTGCTGCGCCAGCAGCTCCTTGTCGATGCGCGGCTTGTAGTAGAAGCCTTCGGTGTAGCCGGCCGACACCAGCTTGATCAGGTTGTGGTAGCCCTCGCGGGTCTCGGCGAGCAGGACCAGGTGGTTCGCGGTCTCGCCCGGCGTGCCGCTCTTGGTGCGCCGGTCCCCGGGCGCGACGTAGACCTCGCAGCCGAGGATCGGGTTGATGCCGCGCTTCCGCGCCTGATCGTGGAAGATGATCGACGAGAACATGTTGCCGTGCTCGGTGATCGCCAGCGCCGGCATCTTCAGCTCGCACCGCCCGGTCGAGCAGCTCCTCGATGCGGCACGCGCCGTCGAGCAGCGAGTACTCGCGAGTGCAGGTGAAGGTGGACGAAGTCGGTCATCTATGATCGGTGCTAGGTATCAAATCCCAAGCTCCAAGCTCCAAATCCCAACCACTCCCAAGCTCCAAATCCCAAACGGAAATCCCAACAATCCCAAGTCCCAAATTCCAAATTCCATCCCACGTCTCGCCAACTCACGGCCTCCATTGGGATTTGGGAGTTGGGAGTGGTTGGGATTTGGAGCTTGGGATTTGGGATTTGTCACTATTCCCACTCAATCGTCGAAGGCGGCTTCGAGCTGATGTCGTAGACGACGCGGTTGATGCCCTTCACCTCGTTCACGATGCGCGACGAGATCGTCGCCAGCAGCTCGTGCGGCAGCCGCGCCCAGTCGGCGGTCATGCCGTCCTTGCTCTCCACCGCGCGGATCGCGATCGTGTACTCGTAGGTGCGCGCGTCGCCCATCACGCCGACGCTCTGCACCGGCAGCAGCACCGCGAACGACTGCCACAGCCGTGCGATACCAGCCCGCCCGCTTCACTTCTTCGGCGACGATGTGGTCGGCGCTGCCGGACCAGCTCCAGCCGCGACGCGGTGACCTCGCCGAGGATCCGCACCGCCAGGCCCGGGCCCGGGAACGGCTGCCGCCACACGAACTCGTCGTCCAGCCCGAGCTCCTTGCCGACCGCGCGGACTTCGTCCTTGAACAGCAGCCGCAGCGGCTCGACCAGCTTGAATCGCATGCGGTCGGGCAGCCCGCCGACGTTGTGGTGGCTCTTGATCACGTGCGACGGCCCGATCACCGACACGCTCTCGATCACGTCGGGATAGAGCGTGCCCTGCGCCGAGGAAGTCGAACGATCCCGAGCGTCTTCGCTTCCTCCTCGAACACGTCGATGAAGGCGCGCGCCGATGATCTTCCGCTTCTCCTCCGGATCGGTGACGCCCGCCAGGCGGTCGAGGAACAGCTGCGACGCGTCGGCGAAGACGCAGCGGCAGGCTGCAGGCGCTCGAACCGGGCGCGGATCTGCTCCGCTTCGTCATGCCGCATCACGCCGTTGTCGACGAAGATGCACGTCAGCCGATCGCCGATCGCGCGATGGATCAGCATCGCCGCGACGGTGGAGTCCACGCCGCCGCTCAGGCCGCAGACCACCCTGCCCTCCCCGACCTGCTCGCGGATCCGCGCGGTCGCCTCCTTCGACGAACGACGCCATCGTCCAGTCGCCGGTGCAGCCGCAGATGTCGTAGGCGAAGTTGCGGAGGATGTCGAGCGCCGTGATCGGTGTGCGCAACCTCCGGGTGGAAGAGGAGCGCGTAGAAACCGCGATCCGGCGCCGCCATCGCCGCGACCGGCGCGTTCGCGCTGGTCGCCGTGACGGCGAAGCCAGCCGGCGCGGCTGCGACGAAGTCGCCATGGCTGGCCCAGACCCGCAGCTCCGCCGGCACCGAGGCGAACAGCGGCGCGTCCGGCGTGATGCGGATGTTGGCGAGACCGAACTCGCGATGCGGCGCCGGCGCCACCTCGCCGCCGAGCACGTCCGTCATCAGCTGCATGCCGTAGCAGATGCCGAGGATCGGGACGCCCGCCTCGAACACCGCCGGCTCGCACTGCGGCGCGCCGGCCTCCGACACGCTCTTGGGACCGCCCGACAGGATGATCCCGACCGGGCGCCGGCGGGCGATCTCGGCGACCGGCGTATCGAACGGCAGAATCTCGGAATAGACCGACAGCTCGCGCAGGCGGCGGGCGATGAGCTGGGTGAATTGCGATCCGAAATCCAGGACGACGATGGTTTGGTGGGTCACGGCTCGTGAAGGAGACCGCGCTATTATAAGGTGTGCTTGCGCGGCGGACCACAATATCTTGTAGGTGCTTCGCCCGAATTGCGCTTCTCCTCGGGCTCTCCCTCCTCCTCGCCGTCGGTCGTCCGAGCCCGGTCGAGGGCCAGAATCTTCCCGACACGGTGCAGTGGTCGGTGCCGAGCGCGGCGCCGCCGTCCGGCGCGCCGATCGTCGCCGGCGACGTCGTGGTCGTGCCGCTCCGGGCCGTGCCGCCGGCGCCGGGGGGCCTCACCGCGCACAGCCTGCGCGATGGCGCGGTGCGCTGGTCGGCCACGCTGGCCGCGGAGAAGCCGCTGGCGGCCGACGCCGAGCGCGTCTACGTGGCCGACGGCGAGGCGATTCATGCGTTGTCGACGGCCGACGGCTCGGTGGCGTGGCGCACGGTGGCGGGCCGGCCGATCACTGCCCCGCCGCTGGCGCACGCCGGCTGGGTGATCGTGGCCGCCGCCGGCGACCTGATCGCGATCCGTGCCGCCGACGGCGTGGTGCTGTGGCGCAAGCCGCTCGGTCCGATCGAGTTCCGCCCGGCGCTCGACGGCGATCTCCTGGTCGCCTCGCTGGTGGACGGACGTCTCGTGGCGTTGAATCTCAAGGATGGGTCCGAGCGCTGGACCGCCCATCTTCATGCGTCGCCGGGAGAGCCGTTCGCGATTGGCGGCACTGTCTACGTCGGCACCCGGGACAAGATCTTCTACGCGATCATCGCCGACTCGAGCCGGATTGAGGATCACCGTCGGATCGGCGGTCCGCTCAGCGGGCGGGTCGCAGTGGACGACGAGCGCGTGTACATGGCTGGATTGGACAACATGCTGCGGGTGGTTCGACGGAACGGCGGTGCGCTGCTCTGGCAGACGTCGGTCGTCTATCGGCCCGCGGCCGGGCCGGTCCTGATCGGCAAGACGGTGGTGGTGCCTGGCCTCGTCGAAGCGGGGCTGCCGGCGTTCGCCGTGGACAGCGGCGCGGCGGCCGGGACGCTCGCGTTCGACGGATCGCTGGTGGCGTTGCCGGTGTTCACGACGCTGCCGGACAAGCAACTCGCCGCGATCGGGATCACGGGCGGCCTCGACAACAAGTGGATCATCTCGTTGCGGACCCCCTCGCTGGTCCCTCGATTCGAGACCCAGCCGCTCACGGCCTTGCCGGGCGAGGTCGTGCCGATCCCGCAGCCGCCGCGGTGACCGCCTCGAGCTCCGCCGCGACCGCCGTTCCCAGCCGCCGCACGCCTTCGCGGATCCGTTCCGGCGTCGGCGCCGAGAACGACAGCCGCACCAGGTTCTTCCCGCTGCCGTCGACGAAGAAGGCCTCGCCGGCGACGTAGATCACCCCGTGATCGACGGCGCGGGCCAGCAGCCGATCCGCATCGATCTGGCCGGGCAGCGTCGCCCACAGGAAGAATCCGCCGCGTGGGGACGGCCACGACAATTGATCGCCGAACGTCTCGTGCAGAGCGTCGACCATCACGTCGCGCTTGTGCTGATAGTGCCGGCGAAGCATTGGCAGTTGCCGCCGCAGGATGCCGCGACGGCACGCTTCGTAGACAATCCGCTGATCGAGGCTGCCAGTCAGCAAATCCTCCGCCTGCTTGGCCATCTCGAGCTTCGACGCGATCGGCGCCGGGGCATCGATCCACGCGACCCGGAATCCCGGCGCCAGCGTCTTGGAAAAGCTGCTGAGATAAATCACCCGCCCTTCGTCGTCGTCGGCGCGAATCGGCCGGACCTCTTGCTCGGTGGTCGAATCCTCGAAGAACAGCTCCCGATACGGGTCGTCCTCCACGATCAGCAGGTCGCGCCGCGCCGCCCATTCGAGGAGCGCCTTCCGCTTGGGGAGGCCGATCAGCAGCCCGGTGGGGTTCTGAAAGTTCGGAACGACATAGAGGAAGCGGATTCGCCGGCCCTGCGCGACCAGCGACGAGTGAATGGCCTCGAGCGCTTCGAGCGAAATGCCGTCCTGTTCCTGCGGCACCCCCACCATCTCGGCCTGGACGTTGCGAAAGGCGGTGATCGCGCCGGTATAGGTCGGCAGCTCCACGAGGACCACATCCCCCGGATCGACCAGCACGCGCGCGACCAGGTCGAGCCCCTGCTGCGATCCGGTGCTGACCAGGAGCCGCTCGATCGCGGTCGGCGCGCCGCGGTCCGCCATGATGCCGGCGATGACGTCGAGCAGCGGTCGCAGGCCACGCGTCGGGCCGTATTGCAGAACGGATCCGTCGCTGCCCGTGAGAAGCTCGCGCGCGATCTCCTGCAGTTCCGGCCACGGGAACGTTTCCGGAGCCGGATACCCGGGCGCGAAGGAGATCACGTCGCGCTTCTGGGCGAGGACGCTTCCCATGCGGCGGATCGCCGACTCCTGCATCAGCGCCGCCGAGCGGGACAGAAACCGGTCGTAGGTCGTCATGCGAGACGTTTCCCTGGGAGCGGTTCGGCGTCAGGGACGGGCACGCTGCCGGTGGCCGGGTGGCGCGCCGCGTAGTGGCGGTAGTGCGTCAGATAGGCGCCGAGCGCTGCGAGCGCGAGGTACTGGAACACGAAGCCGCGGACCAGCCACGCGGCGATCTGCAGCGGCAGCACGGCCAGGCCGAGGATGCGGAATGAGGTTGATCAGCCCGAAACCGGCGGTGGCCACGATCGATGCGACGGTCGCGATCGTCGCCAGCAGCAGGACGACGCCGAAGATGCCGGCGATCTCGCGAAAGCTGCTGCGCACGAAGTCGAGCGCCCGCCGCACGCCGCTGCGCACGCCGATGTCCTCGATCGCCATCACCATCTGCGTCAGCAGATAGAAGAAGTTCACCAGCGTGATCCACACGATCAGGACGCTCGAGGCGAGTGCGGCCGCCACGGTCCACCCGAGCAGCACTCCGGAATTCCCGACCAGCCGGAAGCCGCCGACGACGAACCCGAGATAGAGCACCGCGGTCGCCGCGTAGGCGCCGAGCAGGAAGGCGCCGAGCCTGACGTATCGCCGCGACAGCCGCTGGCAGCCGTCGAGAAAAGGGTCGATGGCGACGACGTTGGCGCGCCGTACCGCCTGCACGCTGAGCGGCGGACGTTCGATCGGTCCCGCTTTCGCCTCCGCGTCCGCCAGCAGCGAGACGGTCCCGCCTTTGATGACGAATGTCAGCGCCGATCCGCCGAGCAGCACGACCGCGAAGGCGGCGGAGAACGCGACCAGCGCCGCGACGTTCTGGCGCATCGCGTTGAAGACCTGGGCGACGACCTCGCGCACGTCGCCGGCCAGCAGCTCGTCGGCGTTGGCGCCGAGCAGCAGCACCACCAGGAAGATGCCGCCGACCACCGGCACCGCGAGCAGGAGCTTCAGCGTCGATTCCGCCACGAACTGCACGGCGACCAGCGGCCAGTTCGCCGCGGCGACCAGTGCGCCGCGCTTCAGGGTCGCTTTGAGTCCTGGCAGTTCAGACATGGAAGGCCTGAGGCCCAGTTTACCTTTGCGGTATTCTGCTTGACGAGTGCCCCTCATCGATACCCGCGAGCGCGTCGTTCGCTGGCGGCGGCTGCTCGCGGGTGGCGTGCTGCTGACCGTGCTGGCGGGAGCCGTCGGCGCCGGGCTCGAGCTGTGGTGGTTCGGGCCGACCGACGCCTCGGCCGCGCGCCGGGTCGAGCTCGACGTGCACGAGCGGTTCGCCGCGATGGTCCGCTCGATCACCGAGGCTTCGGCGCGGGTGACGACGGATGCGCGCGCGGCCGCCGGGCTCGCCGCCGGTCTGGAGGACGCCGGCCGGCGGGCGCTGTTCGATCTGGCGGCGGAGACCCGTGCCAGAAGCGAGCTGCCCGCCGAAATCGCCATCACGATCTACGACAAGGCGATCGTCGCCCGCGCCTGGTCGGGCGCGTCGTCGGACATCCCCGACGACCGCATCGCCGGGCCCTCGACGCTCTTCGTGACGCCGTCGCCGCTCGGACTGCGCCTGGTTCACCTGCAGCCGATCGCCGGCAGCGACGGCCCGCGCCTGGGATCGGTCGCGAGCGAGCACGTGCTCTCGCCGGCGCCCGCGGCGACCACGCTCACGCCGACCGACTACACGCTGCAGACGAGCCTCGGCCCGGCGTCGCTGCGGACGCGGCTCGAAGGCGCCGGCGATCTGGTGCGGCCGGGCGCCGTGGTGCTGCGCGCCCCCTCCGGAGAACCGCTGGCGGAAGCCTGGGTGGATCCGGAAACCCTCCGAGGCGCGCGAAATAGCTGGCGACGGCAGGTGGCGGCGGTCATGGTCGCGCTGCTGGCCGCGACGGTGCTGGTGTTGATCGGCCCGCTGCTCGACCGGCGCATCGGCCGCGACCGTCGCGTCTACGTCCGGACGACCCTCGGGGCACTGGGCTTGACCGCGTTGGGTGGTCTGTTGCTGTGGCTGGCGGCTGCCGTCAGCGGCAATCAGCTGCCGTCGACGGCGGCGACGCTGCCGCTCGCCGGCGGCACAGCGGCCGCGCTCGTGAGCCTGCTCGTCGGTCCGGTCGGCCGCCTGCGGATCGCGTCGCGTGGACGGCGGCTCTTCATGCAAGGGTTCTCGGCCCCGCTGATCGCCACGCAACTGTTCGCCGGCATCGGCGTCGCCGCGCTGATCGTGTTGTTCTACCGGCTGCTCGGTCTCGTGATCGATCCGGTCTCAATCGACCTGCGCCACTTCTCGCTGCACCCGTGGAGCCTGCCGCGGATCATGCTGCTCACCGGGATCGTGGCCATGCAGTTGGCGGTCCTGTGGGGCGGCACGCTGCTCTCGGCCGCAGCCGCGGCCCGCTGGCGCATTCCTCGCAGCGCACTCGGCGCGCCGGCTGGCGGTGCTGGCGATGTGGGCGGGCCCCGCGGCCCTGGTGGCGTTCGTCGTCGCCGCGCGGCGGCTCCCGATCCCGGCGCTCGGGCTCGTGCTGTCCGCGGCCGCCTGCGCGCTGGCCGCCGACGCCGTTCCGCGCATCGCGATCTGGTACCGGCGCACCACCGTCGCCGCCCGGATCCTGGCGCTGTTCCTGGCGTTTCTGATCCCGACGCTCCTGCTCTATCCGGCGATGAACTTCTTCGCCGAACGGGCCACGCGCGAACTGATCGCCACCGAATTCGCGGTGCAGGCGCAGAATCACGTCCAGACGCTGCTGCGCTATGCGGAGCAGGCCCGGAAGGAAGTCGACGGGCTCGATGCCCTGCCCGACCTCGTCGGGGACGTCTTGCCCGATTCGCCGCCTGATTCCGCCGCGGCGTTCCTGGTCTGGCAGCAGACCGTGCTCGCTCGGGAGCGGGTGACCTCCGCGGTCGAGCTCTACAATCGCGACGGCGCGCTGGTGAGCCGCTTCGCGCTGAATGTTCCGGAATACACCGCCACCGCCGTGCAGAGCAGCGCCGGGTGCGACTGGGACGTGTTCGTCGAGGTCTCGCCATTCGGCGCGGAGGAGCGCCGCATGCTGCACGCGGAGCGGCGCATCTGCGTCACGGACGCGGCGGGCCTCCGGACCGTTCAGGGGGCCATCATCCTGCACGTGCTGTTCGCCTACGAGGCCTTGCCGTTCATCACCTCGCAGGACCCGTACTTCGAGGTCTTACGGGCCGCGGACACCAGCCACAAGGAAGGCACCGCCGGCGGCAGCGTCGAAGTCGCGATCTACGGGTGGGGGCTCCAGCCGGTCTACACCTCCGGCCGCTCCGCCTGGCCGATCACCGACGCAGCTGTTCGCGCGGATCTACGCCTCGCGCGAGCCGTTCTGGGCGGAGGTGGAGGCCGGAGGTGCCCGCCATCGGGTCTACTTCTCGAACGATCGCGAGCGGATCTTCGCGCATCGGCTACCCGGTGCTCAGCCTGTTCGATCACGCTCGTCCATCTCGCCGAGCTGACCACGCTTCGGCGGCGCGGTGTTCGCCGCTCGTCCTGATCGGCACGGCGTTGTTCACGCGCATCGCACGGAAGCGCCCGCGGGTCGGCCGCGCGCTGCTGCGCGAGATCCGGGCGAGCTTCTACCGCAAGCTGTTCCTGGCGTTCGTGCTCGCCGCGATCATTCCCGGTGCTCACGCTGGCGTTGGTGATCCGCACCTACTTCGCCGAATCTGCTGCAGGGCGACGTCGAGGCCGAGGCGGCGCGCACCGCCGCGGTCGCCCAGCGCGTCATCCAGGACCTCGATACCGGTCTCCGCCGCACATCCGAGCCCACCGCCACACTGAGCGACGACTGTGATGGTCTGGATCAGCCAGGTGATCGATCAGGACGTGAACGTCTACCGCGGCGCCGAGCTGGTCGCGACCAGCGAGCGCGACCTGTTCGCGTCGGGCGTGCTCCCGACGCGCACGCCCGACGACGTCTATCGGGCCATCGTGCTGGAGCGGCTTCCGAGCTTCGTGCGCGAAGACGCGATCGGCGCCTTCCCCTACATGCTCGCCGCGCGCCGGTGCGCGCGGCCGGACAGGACGTGCTGCTGACGGTGCCGCTGACGCTTCGCCAGCGCGAGATCGAGCGCGAGATCGACGAGCTCGATCGCGGCGTGCACCTGGCCGCGCTGTTCTTCGTGCTGCTCGGCGCGGCGATCGGACTGTCGATGGCCGAGCGGATCGCCGATCCGGTGCGGCGGCTGACCCGCGCAACCGGACGGATCGCCCGCGGCGACTTCGACGCGCGGATCGCGGTGCGGTCGACCGACGAGCTCCGGCGCCTGGTCGACGCGTTCAACAGCATGGCCGCGGAGCTCAAGGCGCAGCGCGCACAGCTCGAGCGCACGCATCGGCTCGAAGCGTGGGCCGAGATGGCGCGGCAGGTCGCGCACGAGATCAAGAATCCGCTGACGCCGATCCAGCTGTCGGCCGAGCACCTGCGGCGCGTTCATGCCGATCGCGGCGAGCCGCTGGGCGCGGTGCTCGAGAGCTGCGTCTCGTCGATTCTCGGGCAGGTCCGGCTGCTCCGGCAGATCTCGTCGGAGTTCTCCAGCTTCGCCTCGTCACCCACCGCGCGCGTCGCGCCGGTCGCATCTGCCGGAGCTCGTCGCCGAAGTCGTCGATCCCTATCGCACCGGGTCTGCAGGGACGGATCGAGATCGAGAACCGCGTGCCCGCCGCGTTGCCCCCGGTGCTCGTCGACCGCACGCTCATCGCCCGCGCGCTGGCGAACATCGTCGAGAACGCGCTGCACGCGATGCCGGGCGCCGGGCCGTCTGGCGATCGATGGCGTTCGTGGAACCGGCGGCGGTCCGGCTCGAGGTCACCGACACCGGCGTCGGGATGGATCGAGGAAGCGCTCGACGCGTGTCTTCGAGCCGTATTTCTCGACCAAGACGACCGGCACCGGCCTGGGACTGCCGATCGCCCGCCGCAACATCGAGTTGAACGGCGGCTCGGTCGAGGTGCGCAGCACCAAGGGAGCGGGGACGACGGTCATCGTGCGGCTGCCGCTCGCTGAGTCGGCGTCAGACTGCCGACTGCCGCGATTCCCAACTCCCGAGTAGGACTAGCAGTCCGTCGGGCGACGAGGCGACCTGCGGGTCTGCGGAGCCTGGCGTCAGCCCCTCGGCACCCACCGACTCTGCCGGCCGGCGGCGGGCCCGGTTGTACACCCACACGACCAGGGCGCCGACGGTGTAGGAGTAGGCCAGCGTCACCAGCGCGATGCGCGGGTGCGACGCGATCAGCGCCAGCACGACCGCAACGAGGAACAGCGCGAAATACGAGCGCCGCCAGCCGACGTCGATCGCCTTGACGCTGCGGAATCGGATCGTGCTGACCATCAGCAGCGCCGGCACCAGCACCATCGCCAGCGCCGGCGAACGCGGACTCGCGATCCTGCAGGCCTTCGGGAAACAGATAGACCGTCGACGCGATCACCCCGGCGGCCGCCGGGCTCGGCATGCCGACGAAGTACCGCTTGTCGATGACCGCCGCCGTCTGGATGTTGAACCGCGCCAGCCGCATCGCCGCCGCGGTCAGGTAGATGAACCCGGCCGCCCATCCGAGCCGCTTCGAGCGGCCACAGTCCCCACGTGAACGCCAGAATCGCCGGCGCCAGCCCGAACGAGACCACGTCGGCGAGCGAGTCGAGCTGCACGCCGAACGCCGAGGAGGTCTTGGTCAGCCGCGCGACGAAACCGTCGAGCGTGTCGAGCACCATCGCGATGCCGATGAGCACCGCCGCGGTGTCGAAGTCGCCGCGCGTGGCGTAGACCACGCAGCCGTAGCCGCAGAACAGGTTGGCGACCGTGAACAGCGACGGCAGCAGGTAGACGCCGCGCTTGAAGCGGTGCGGCCGGTCTTCGCGCCGGCGGCGCGGCCTGCCGTTCCGCACGATCATTCGCTCCCCGCCGCCGTCCCGCTCTCCTGCGAGCGGTCGCGGCCAGGATCGTTTCGCCGCCGACCACCCGCTGGCCGACCGACACCTGAATCTCCAGATCGGGCGGCAGGAACACGTCCATCCGCGATCCGAACTTCATCAGGCCAATCCGCTCGCCCGGCTCGACCTCGTCACCCTCGTGCGACGCGGCAGACGATGCGGCGCGCCAGCATGCCGACGACCTGACGGAAGACGAAGGTGCGCCCGTGCCTCTCGATCCAGATCTCGTTCAGCTCGTTGTCGTTCGACGCTTCCTTGTAGGCCGGCAGGAATTTGCCGGGCCGGTACTCGATGCGCGTGACGCGTCCGCCGACCGGCGAGCGATTGATGTGCACGTCCATCGGGGAGAGGAAGATCGTGACCTGCTTCCATTGCCCGGGCGGCGCCCAGCGGCCGTCACTGGGGCCGGCAATCATCACTCTGCCGTCGGCCGGCGACACCACGATCCCCGGATAGGTCGGAACGGTTCGATCCGGATCGCGGAAGAAGTAGGCGAAGAAGCCGCCGAGAGCGGCGAACCGGGAGGGCCCAGGCGCGCCGCCGTGTGAGGGCCAGACCGAGCGCCGGCACCAGCGCACCGGCAATGAACGGATACCCCGCGCGATCGATTTTCATGGAAAGGCAGCCGGCCAGAAAAACGAAGGCCGGACGCGCGCATTGTCGGGCGCATCCGGCCACCAGGATCTCTTGTCGTCGGTCGTTCAGCCCCGCGCCATCGAGGGGGTCGCCGGCTCCGTGGTCCGGCGGCGGCGGACGATGTCTTCCATCTGATCCTTCAAGTGGAGTTTTCGTTTCTTGAGGGTGACTTCTTCGAGCTGTTCGGGTTCCGAGAGGTAGTGTCGGTCAGCCAGGGTGTGGATCTTCTCGTCGAGGTCGTGATGCTGAGTGGCGAGTTGGCGATACTCCTCGTCGGTTTGCAGCAATTGACGCTTCAGCTCTTCGAAGTCTGTCGGCATTGCCGCCTCCTTGAAGGGATTTCCGGCTACAGCGGTGCGTGCATGGTCGCACGGTAGCACAAGATGCCGGACGGCTTCAAACCCGACTGGACGTCCGGCTTCGCCAGATGTTCGCGCCGCGAGATCAGTCCTGCCTGATGGGCTGCGACGGCCGTCGCGGTTCATGCGGGTCTGGCGAGCCGGCTCAACCGCGCGGCCCGGCCGGTTGCCGCTCGGCCAGGGCTTCGTGCCAGAGGATGAGCGCGTCCTCTTCCGGCTGCGAGTAGTACTTCGGCCGCCGCGCCACGACCTGAAAGCCCAGAACCTCGTAGAGGCGGCGGGCGGCCTCGTTCGACTCGCGCACCTCGAGGGTGGCGCGGCGCACGCCGCGCCGGACGGCCTCGTCGATGACCCACCGCATCAGCGTGATGCCCAGCCCTTGCCGGCGGTACGGCAGGTCGACCACCAGGGTGTTGACGTGCAGCTCGTCGACCACGATCCAGCAGGAACAGAAGGCGGCGATGCGGCCGCCGGGCAGGCGCAGCACGAACACGTGGGCCACGTCCGATTGGGCCAGCTCCCGGGCCAGCATCTCGCGGGTCCACGGATTGGTGAAGCACCGGGCTTCGAGCTCGACGACCTGGTCCAGATCGCTGTCGTCCGCGAGGCGCTCGATCACGGCATCGTCGAACGGGCTGGCGTGATTCATGTCGAGCGTTCGCTCGCTCAGCGGCTGGAGCGTTCGCGCGTCAGCTCCACGTCCGGGCGCCTGACGTAGATCGGCACGATCCCGTGCGGAGCGACGGCGCGCTCGGGATGTTCCGCGGCGATGCGTGCGGCTTCGGCGGCGAGGACGGGGGCCGGTTCCCGCACCGTGGCGCGCGAGCCGAGGGCCCGGGCAATCACGTCCTGGTAGCGCACGGCGCCGTCGCCGGCGAACACGACCGGCCGCGAGCCGAGCGCCGCGGCCCAAGCCTCGAGGGTCGCCGCGGGCGGCGCCGAGGACGCGGCGACGAGCCGGGCGCCCGACGCTGCCGTCGTACAACGTGGCGAAGACCTCGCCGCGCTGCGCGTCGATCCACACGGCGACGAGCACACCGTCCCCGGCGGTCCGCAGCGTCAGCCGCCCGATCGCGTCCAGCGCGGACACCGGCACCACGGTGAGGCCGCGCGAGAACGCGAGCCCCTGGATCGCCGCGATCCCGATCCGCAGGCCGGTGAACGACCCGGGACCGGCGACGACCGCGAGGAGCGCGACCTGGTCGAGGGGGACGCCGGCCGCGGCGAGCGCGCGGTCGAGATCGCCGGGCAACCGCTGACCGTGGGTCAGCGTGGGATCGCCGCTCACCTCGCTCAGCACGTCGTCGTCGCGCAGCACCGCCGCGCTGCCGGCTCGTGTGGTGGTATCGAGACCCAGGATGATCAGAGGAGGCCGCCTCCGGACGGCTACGGTCAGATGTTATACTCCGGTCCTTCGCCCGGGACAGCGCACTAGCCTGGCAGGCTGATGAAGACCCTGCGTCTCAAGGGACTAGGGACCCTCTCCCTTGACACGCCCGGGTCTTTGGTCTCCCTGATGTCATCTCCAACCCCCTCGACTCCGGCAGGCGCCACGCCCGCGATGCGGCAGTTCTTCGACGCCAAGCGGCAGTATCGCGACGCGATCCTGTTCTTCCGGATGGGGGACTTCTACGAGATGTTCTACGAGGACGCGCTGACCGCCGCGCGCGCCCTCGAGCTCACCCTCACCTCGCGGGCCAAGGACGCGAGCGGCGGCGCGATTCCGATGTGCGGTGTCCCCTATCACGCCGGCGATACCTATGTGGCGCGGCTGGTCCGGAAGGGATTCCGCGTCGCCATCTGCGAACAGATGGAGGATCCGAAGAAAGCCAAAGGCGTCGTCCGGCGCGAAGTGGTCCGGGTGGTGTCGCCCGGGACCCTGACCGATGCCAGCTACCTGGATGCGCGCGAACCGGCGTTCCTGATCGCGCTGGGCCCGGCCGCCGACGGCGCCGGCTACGGGGCGGCGCTCCTCGATCTGTCGACCGGTGAGTTCACGACCGCCGAGTATCTCGGACCGGATGCCCGGCAGGCGCTGCTCGACGAGCTGGCGGTGCTGCGGCCGCGCGAGGTGATCGCGCCGGCCGGTTTCGTCGAGCCCGCCGCGATGATCGAAACGCTGCGTCTGGCGGCGGTGCGTGACCAGTGTCGAGGGCTGGACGTTCGACGCCGAAGCGGCGCGGCGCGCGCTGCTCGAGCAGATGCGCACGCAGAGCCTCGCCGGGTTCGGCCTCGAGGGACATGCGGCGGCGATCAGCGCCGCGGGCGCGCTGGTCCACTACCTGCGCGAGACGCAGAAGGCCGACCTCGCGCACATCCGCGCCGTCTCGTACCGGATCGGCGCCGACTAGCCTGCTGATCGATCCGACCACGCTCAAGAACCTGAATGTGATCGAATCGGTGGACGGCGGCCGCAGCGGGTCGCTGCTGCACGAGCTCGATCGCAGCGTCACGTCGATGGGCGGCCGGATGCTGCGGACGTGGCTGCTGAAGCCGCTGCTCTCGCTGGAGCGGATCCAGGATCGGCTGGACGCGGTCGAGGAATTCGCCTTCCGCACCACCGAGCGCGCGAAGGTCCAGGACACGCTGAAGACCGTGCACGACATGGAGCGCCTGGTGGCGCGCGCGGCGCTCGGGACCGCGGGCCCGCGCGATCTGGTCGCACTCCGGCAGTCGCTGGCGGCGATTCCCCGAGTGCGGCTGCTGGTCGACGGGCTGCGCGCCCCGCTCATCGGCAGCCTGGCCGCCGGCCTCGACGATCTCGCGGATCTGCGCCAGGACCTCGAGGCCACGCTGCTCGACGAGCCGCCGGCGCTCGCCCGCGACGGCGGCGCGATTCGTGACGGGGTCGATCCCGAGCTCGACGAGCTGCGCGACATCAGCCGCTCCGGGAAGCGCCGGATCGCGGAGATGGAAGAGGCCGAGCGCGCCAGGACCGGCATCGGCTCGCTGAAGATCCGCTACAACCGGGTCTTCGGCTACTACATCGAGATCTCGAAATCCAACCTTGGCAACGTGCCGGCCGATTACCTGCGCAAGCAGACGATTGCCGGCGGCGAGCGCTTCATCACTCCGGCGCTGAAGGAATACGAAGACAAGGTGCTCGGCGCCGACGAGCGGATCCTCGAGCGCGAGCTCGAGCTGTTCGACGCGGTCCGCAAGCGGGTGGCGGCCGAGGCGCCGCGCGTGCAGGACACCGCTCGTGGCCTGGCCACGCTCGACGTGCTGGCGGCGCTCGCCGAAACCGCCGGCATCCACAACTACACCAAGCCGGTGATGCATGTGGGCGACGAGCTGCTCGCCTCGGACGTGCGCCACCCGATTGTCGAGCGCCACGTGTCGGAGGCGTTCGTGCCGAACGACGTCAGCCTCGACGGCAGCGGCCGCCAGCTGATGATCCTGACCGGCCCGAACATGGGCGGGAAATCGACCTATCTGCGCCAGACCGCGTTGCTGTCGCTGATGGCGCAGGCCGGCTCGTTCGTCGCGGCGCGCAGCGCCAAGCTGCCGATCGTCGACCGCATCTTCGCGCGGGTGGGCGCGTCCGACAACATCGCTCGCGGCCAGTCCACGTTCATGGTCGAGATGCAGGAGACCGCCAACATCCTGCACTCCGCCACGTCGCGCAGCCTGGTGATCCTCGACGAGATTGGCCGCGGCACCGCGACCTTCGACGGCCTCAGCCTGGCGTGGGCGGTGGCCGAATACCTGGCGTCGAACCCCAAGGCGCGGCCCAAGACCATCTTCGCGACCCACTATCACGAGCTCACCGACCTCGCCGACGCCTTGCCGTCGGTCGTGAACTATCACGTGGTGGTCCGCGAATGGAAGGACGACATCGTCTTTCTGCGCAAGGTCACCGCCGGCCGATCCGACCGCAGCTACGGCATCCAGGTGGCGCGGCTCGCCGGGCTGCCGCCGGCGGTCGTCTCGCGCGCGCGCGATATCCTGAATGGCCTCGAGCGCGACGAGCTGTCGCGCGGCGGCCGCCCCTCGCTGAGCGCCGACGGCGTGAAGAATCGACAGCTCGGCCTGTTCCAGGAACCCGCGCCGATCGAACATCCAGTCGTGGCCAGGCTGCGCCAGGCGGACGTGGACAACCTCACGCCGCTGCAGGCGCTGTCGCTCCTCGCCGAGCTGCGGCGCGAGGCGGGTGAATGAGGTGCCGCACCGCGGTGGCGCTCGGCGCGGCGCTCGGGTGCTGCATGGCCTCCGGATGTGGCGGCCGCCCGACCGGTCCGGCCGACCCGATCGTGATCGCGATCGCCAACTCCCCCGTCATCCTGGACCCGCGCATCGGCACTGACGAGTACTCGCAGAAGGCGCACCAGCTGCTCTTCAGCTCGCTGTTCAAGATCGCGCCGGATCTGCGGGTCATCCCGGAGCTGGCCGAATCGGTGCTGCGGCCCGACGACGTCACCTACGTGATCGGGATTCGGCGCGGCGTGCGGTTTCACAACGGCCGCGAGCTGACCGCCGCGGATGTCGCGTATACCTTTGCGAGCTTTCTCGATCCGAAGTTCGGCGGTCGATCCGGTGCGTATCGGGCGATTGTGCGCTCGGTGACGGCGCTGGAGCCGTACACGGTCCGCTTCACGCTCAAGCAGCCGTCCTCGTCGTTCCTGGTCAACCTGGTGATGGGGATCGTGCAGGACGGATCCGGGCAGGCGAACGTGCGCAGTCCGATTGGCAGCGGGCCGTTCAAGCTGGCGGAGTTCGTGCCCGACGACCGGCTGGTCCTCGCACCGTTTCAGGACTACTGGGGTGGCGCGCCAAAGAACGCCGGCATCGTGATGAAGGTCGTGCCGGACGACACGATGCGCGGTCTCGAGCTGCGGAAAGGCAGCGTCGATCTCGTCGTCAACGACCTGTCCCCGGATATCGTCTGGCAGCTCGGCGCCGAGGGCCGGCTGAGAAAAGTGACCGCTGACGGTACCGACTACGCCTACATCGGGTTGAACCTCCGCCATCCGGAATTGTCGAAGCCCGAGGTGCGGCAGGCGATCGGATTCGCGGTCAATCGCGAGGCGATTGTCGAGTATCTTCGCCGCGGCCTCGGCTCGTCTGCGGTCGGCATCGTGCCGCCGATGTCGTGGGCGTTCGAGCCGGCGGTGTTCGCCTTCCGCCACGATCGAGACGAGGCGAAGCGTCTGCTCGACGCCGCGGGACTCCGCGATCCCGACGGCGACGGGCCGGCCACGCGCCTGACGCTGACGATCCGCACGTCGACCTCCGAGATCTATCGTCTGCAGGCCGCGGCGATCCAGCACGACCTCGCGGACGTCGGCATTCGCCTCGACGTGCGCTCGACGGAGACGCAGACGCTCTTCGCCGACATCGTCCGCGGCAATTTCCAGCTCTACACCGCGGTGTTCGTCGGCGTGACCGATCCGGACATGCTGCGCCGGGTCTTCCATTCGTCGCAGCAGCCGCCGGTCGGCCTGAATCGCGTCCACTACGTGAATGCCGAAGTCGACCGGTTGATTGACGCGGCCGCGGCGTCGCAGGTTGAAGAAGAACGCAAGGCGCTCTACGGCCGCGCGCAGCGCATCATCGCTGCCGATGTGCCGTATCTGCCGCTGTGGTATCGCACCAACGTCGCGGTCTTCCAGCCTGATATCGAAGGCGTCTCGTTGTCTCCGATCGCGGATTTCGCGTTTCTGAAGGACGTGCGTCGAGTGACGGCGGCATCGCGGTGAGTGGCCGCGCGTCAGCGGCGGTCTGGGCGCTGGTGGCCGCGCTGCTGGCCCTCCCGTTGGTCGCCGCAGCCGCGACCCGGTACGATCCGCGGCTGCGGTTCCGGACGATTTCGACGCGCCGGTTCGACATTCATTTCCATCAGCGCGAGGAAGCGCTGGCGCGACCGGCTCGCCGGATTCGTCGAGGCCGAAGCCGCCAAAGTGGATGCGGCGGTCGGCGCCGCGGTGGGCCGGGTTCAAGTCATCCTGGTCGATCAGCACGATCTGTCGAACGGCTGGGCGACGCCGCTTCCCTACAACACCATCGAGATCAGCGCGGCCGCGCCGCCAGTGGAGAGCGGGATCGGCAACTCGGCCGACTGGCTGTATCTGGTCTTCGTTCACGAGTACACGCACATCGCCCACCTCAGTCGCGCCGGCGGCTGGATTCAGGGACTGCGCCGCGGCTTCGGCCGCCTGCCGGTGCTGTTCCCCAACCTCTACCAGCCGATCTGGGGGATCGAAGGGCTGGCCACCTGGCAGGAGAGCCGTCAGACCCACGAGGGACGGGTGCTCGCCGGCGACTTCGCAGTGATGTTGAATCGTGCTGCCGCAGCGGGGCGTTTCGAGCCGATCGATCGCGCCAGCGGCGGCAACGTCGACTGGCCGGGCGGCAACGGACCCTATCTGTACGGCGCCTACTTTCACGAGTTTCTCGCCCGCACCTACGGCGACGACTCGATCCGGCGGCTCACCGCCGAAACCAGCCGACGGATTCCCTACCTGGGCTCGCGTGCCTACAAGAAGGTCTTCGGCAAGTCGCTCGGCCAGCTGTGGAAGGATTTCGAGGGCGCTACGAAAGCTGCCGCCGACGACGTCGCCGCCCGACCGCGCGGTGCGGTTGACGCACCAGGGATTCCGCGTGGCCACGCCGCGCCTCCGCGCCGATGGTCATCTCTTCTACTCGTCTGTCGACGCCGCACGACTTCCCGGCCTTGATGGTTCTGCCGCCCGGAGCTGCGTCGCCGCGCCTTGTCGCGAAGCGGTACCTCGGCGGGGCCATCGGCCTGGCCGGGGATCGTCTGGTGCTCGACGAGCTCGACCTGGTGCGGAGTGTCGCGTTGCAGTCGGACATCTACGTTGTGGATCCCCGTACCGGCCGGCGGCACCGGGTGACACAGGAAGCGCGCGCCGCCGACCCGGACGTCGCGCGAGACGGCACGTCGGTGGTCTGCACGATCCAGATGGCCGATCGACGGGCGCTCGCGATCTTCACGCTGCCAGCCGCGGGCGGGACGGCGACGCCGCAGATCCTGTTGAGCGGGCCGTCGTCGACTACGCGCTGCCCCGCTGGTCGCCCGACGGCCGCTCGATCGTCGTCGAGCGGCGTCACCGCGGGGGCGCCGCGACGCTTGCGGTGATCGACGTCGCCAGCCGGCAGGTCCGCGAGCTGCCCGCGTTGTCCCGTGGACGCAGTGGTGGGCCCGTCTGGATGCCCGATGGCAGTGCGGTACTGTTCTCCGCCGCCGTCGGCGACCAACCGTTTCGGATCCATCGCCTCGAACTGTCCACCGGAACGATGTCGAGGCTCGAGGGCACAGGCGCCAGCGCGCAATCACCCGATGTTGCCGCCGATGGCAGCCGGGTGGTCTTCGTCGGCTACACGCCGGACGGGTACGACCTGTTCTCGATGGATCTCGCGCAGGCGGAGTGGACCATCGTCTCGCCGCGGACCCGGCGCCAGGACCGATCGGCGTCGAGGCCTCGCCACGGGTCTGGAGATCGGCAGGCCGGTACTCGCCACGGCGCACTCTCCTTCCGACGTTCTGGACCCCAACCCTGGAATCCGACGCCGACGAGCTCGTCGTAGGCGCCGCGACCGGATCGGCCGATGCGCTGGGCCGCCACGCCTTCGGAGTCGAGGCCGGGTGGTCCACGCGTGCACGGCCGGACTGGCAGGTGGCGTACGCCTACGACCGCTGGCGGCCGACGCTGTTCGCCGCGTTCTCCGACGACACCGATCCATGGCGTGAGGGGACGGTGCGCACCCGCGAAGCGGATGCCGGTCTCGTGCTGCCGTTTCACCGCGTGCGAACGTCGCAATCGGTGCTCGCTTCCGTCCATGTCGCCGATGACCGGTTCGACTGTGACGGCTGCGTCGAGCCCGTGACGGCAGCGGTGACGCGGCGGTCGCTGCGCGGCGGCTACGTGTTCATCAACGCGCACCAGTTCGGCTACTCGATCAGCGCGGAAGAAGGGATGCGCGCCGGCGTCACCGCCGAGGTCTCGCGTGCGGCCGCGGACTCGGATCCGTCGTCATCGGTCCGGGGAACCGGAATCGCCCTGACCGCCGACCTGCGTCACTACCGCCGGCTTGGGCCACGCCACGCGGTGCTCGCGGTTCGCGCCGCCGCGGCTGGGTCCTGGGGCGACGAGGCCGCCGACCAGATCTTCAGCGCGTCCGGCAACGGGCCGCAGTCCGGCGGCTTCGGTTTCGGGGTCGACGCCATCGGGCTGATGCGCGGCTTCGGCGAGAACGCGATCCGGGGCACGCGCGCGGCAGTACTGAACGTCGACTACCGTCTGCCCCTGTTGCGGATCGGCCGCGGCGTCGGGACCGTTCCGCTGTTCGTCCGCAATTTCCACGGCGCCGTGTTCGCCGACCTCGGCCAGGCGTGGACGGACGCCGCACGCTGGCGTGACGTCAGTACTTCCTTCGGGATTGAGATCTCCACCGACGCCGTGATTGGTTTCGGGCTGCCCATGACGTTCACGGCGGGCACCGCGATCCGGCGGGAGGGTCGGTCGCGGGACCGCGATGTGGTCGTCTTCGGTCGCGTCGGCCGGGCGTTCTGAGGCTTCGAGACAGCGGAGGTAGTTCGAGGTACCGGATCTCAAAAAACGGAGCAACGGAGATAACGAAGAAAACAAAGTATTTCTTTTCCGTTCCCTTCGTTATCTCCGTTGCTCCGTTTTTGAGATCCGGTGCCTCGATCCACCTCCGGCGTCTCGAGACCCAAGCGCTGTTTACTTGCTACCCGGTATCCGGCTGGCTGTATACCACGTATACTCTGCCCGTATGGCGGAGCTATACGACCGCGCGCTTTCGGCTCTGGAGCAAGGCCACGGCGCCGAGGCCTCCTCGCTCCTGATCCGCGCGCTGCGGCAGCCCGGTCTCGTCCGCGACGACCAGATCCAGATCCGGTGTGCTCTGGCGGAGGCCTGGCTGCTCCAGGATGACCTGCGCCAGGCGACCGAGGCGCTCGGCCGGCCGCCCGACGCCCGCGAGCGGGCGGATCCTGCCCGTCTCTCCGACCTCTGGCGGATGCATGGCCGGGTGGCGACGGCACGCGGCGAAGCGTCACGCGGCGTCGCGTTCCTGACCAAAGCCCTGAAACTGGCCGAGCGCGCCCACGACTCGCGGTCGATCGGCCTTTCCCACTACGAGCTGGGGATCTGCTACCGGCAGGTCGGCGACAGCGCCATTGTCCGGGAGCATCTCACTGCTGCCGCCTCCGCCCTGCACGCCGCCGGGGATCGGCGGTACCTGGCGATGGTGCACTCGCTGACGGGCGTCTCGCTGGCTCAGGAAGGCCGTCTCGAGGAAGCGCTGGTCGCGATGCGCCATGCAGAGCGGCTGGCGGTCGCCGTGCAGGCTGGCGACGTCCTGGCGACGATTTACGGGAATCAGGCGAACGTCGCCTCGCTCCAGCATCGCCACGAGGAGGCCCTGGCGCTGGCCGAGCGCAGCGTCGAGCTCCAGCGGGAGTCCGGCACGCCCCACGGCCTCGGCATCGCCTTGGCGTCGCTGGGGCAGATTTACGTGCGGGTCGGGGATCTCAGCCGCGCGGAGGAGACCCTGAACCGCGCCCTCGACGTCCGCAGCCCGATGCGCTTCATGCGGGAGACGACCGGCGGCGTCTTCGACACGCTCGCCCAGATCCACCTCATTCGGGGAGACCTCGAGGAGGCGGCTCGCGCGATCGTACGGGCCAAGGATGCCTACGGCGAGTACGGGACCCAGACGGCGCGCTGGTACGACTGGGGACTGCGCGTTCTGGAAGCGCGCGCTGACGCTCCGCCGCGGACAGGCGCGCGCCGCACTGTCGATGGGCAACGACATCGCTTCGATGGAAGGCATTCCGGCGGTTTACGCGATCCTCGGCGAGCTGATCGCGATTGAAGCGCTCCTCGCCACCGGGGCCAGCGGCGAGTGCCAGGAACGGTTGGAGAGCGTCGCGCTGCGCATCAAACCGGGCACTATGAGCGGGACCTGGGGCGAGTTCCTCCGGCTTCGTGGGCGCGTGCGCGCGGTCGAGGGGCGCGCCACCGACGCGTACCACGATTTCGGCCAGAGCGTCAGCATCTTCGAGCTCCTGGGAGAGCGGTATCAGGCTGGACTCAGCTATCTGGAGCTCGGCCGGCTGGCCGCGTCTGCCGGTGCCAGATCGCGCGCGACCCGCTATTTGACCGATGCGCAGCAGCTGTTCTCCTCACTCCGCGCGGCGCCGGAACTGGCCGATACCGAGACCGCGCTCAGGGAAGTCCCGGCCGCAGCGACTGGCGGCTACGTCGGCGTGCAGGTCGATGGAGACGACGCGCTGGTGCGGCGGATTGTGGATGCCTCGGTGATGCCGGCGCTGCTGGCTCGCGAAGGCGCGACCGCGGCACTGGAAGGCTGCGACGCGCAGTGCGCGGTGGTCTTCGTGCAGACCGGCATGAACCAGCTCAAGGTGCTGGGGGCCGCCGGCGCCGACGTCGACCGCGCCCATCAACTCGCGGCCGCCGCGATGCGCGCCGCGCCCGGCACCGCGCCCGGCTTCATCGTCGAGTCGCTCGGCCGCAGCGTCGCCGGGCCGCGGTTTGCCGCCGATTTCGAGCACGCGGCCGATCAGCGTGGCCGTGAGCGGCCGGTTCCGGATGCTCTGCGCCGTGCTCCGGCAGGGGTTCGACCTCTGCGAGGCCCGCGAACGTCCGGTCGAGGTCGCGACGACGGTCCTCGAGCGGAAGCTCGAGCCGCTGCTGCCTGGCTTCATCTGCGCCAGTGCGCCGATGCAGCGGGTGGCGGACCAGATTCAGCGCCTGCAGGGCAACGATCTGACGGTCCTGATCACCGGCGAGAGCGGAACCGGCAAGGATCTCGTCGCGCGCGCCATTCACGCCGGCTCGTTGCGGCATGGCCGCATGTTCCTGCCCTACAACTGCACCAGCGCCACGCGGGAGCTCGCCGACAGCCAGCTGTTCGGCCATCGCCGCGGCAGTTTCACCGGCGCGGTTGCCGACCAGCCCGGCGTGCTCCGTACCGCGGTCGGCGGCACGCTATTCCTGGACGAGGTCGGCGACCTGCCGCTCGACGTCCAGCCCAAGCTGCTGCGCTTTCTCGAACAGGGCGAGGTGCTGCCGGTCGGCGAGACCCGTCCACAGACTGTCGATGTCCGGGTCGTGGCCGCGACCAATGCCGACCTCGAGCAGCGGGTCGCGGAGGGCACGTTCCGCGAAGATCTGTTCTATCGGCTGAGCGTGATCCGCATCCACATCCCGCCGCTGCGCGAACGGCGGGAAGAGATCGCCCATCTGAGCACGTTCTTCCTGCGTGAGTCGTCCGACCGGCTGGGGAAACCGGGGTTGCGTCTGAGCCAGGAAACGCTCGATTTGTTCGACGCCTTCCCCTGGCCGGGCAACGTGCGGCAGCTGCGGAACGAAGTGCAGAGGGCGGTCGCGCTCGCGCCGAGCGGGGGCCCGATCACCCCTGACATGCTGTCGCCGGCGCTCGCCGGCTCGATCGACGACGGCGGGTCGTCGCCGGGGCGGGCCCGCCGCACCACGCTTGCCGCCGCGGTCGAGAAACTGGAGCGGGAGCTGATTGAAAAGGCGCTCGAACGCGCCGGCGGCAACATTTCGGAGACGGCGAGGAGCCTCGGTCTGACGCGCCGGGGCCTCTATCTGAAGATGGAACGCCTCGGCGTCGCCGACCTCAAGCGCGCCCTCTAGGATACGCAGTATCCAGTAGAGCACCCCTATCGGATACCGTGTATCCAGCCTGCCTCGCCTCCACAGACCATCGAAATCCTAGATAACAAGCTGATTACAAAGGGCTTGCCGGCATCGTCTCGACGACTGAGGCCTCGGCTCGGTTTCGGGTGCGCGCCTTGGATCTATCCCTGGCACTGCGAACAACTCACGAGGGCACTGATGGAACAGAGACTCCGACTGGTTCAAGGCACGAATACCCACCGCTGCGACAATCGCATCGCCGAACGGCGGCCGGTTTCGGTTCCCGGTCAGATTGTCTGGAAGGATGCCAAGGGCACCACCCGGATGGCGTCGGTCCTCACCAAGGACGTCAGTGAGTCCGGGGTGGCCGTGGAGTGCCTGCAGGGCCCGGCGATTCCGCTGTACCGGATCGTGTATTTCCAGGTCGACAAGTCGGCGCGGAGCCGCACTGACCTGCCGCCGGCGCTGCGGGGGTCGAACGTGTTGTCGGCGGTGTTCCGGGTCGGCGAAACCAGTCCACGCACCGGCGCGCCGACCGAGTACGCCCTGCGGCTCCTGGTCGAACCGAAGCGGCAGCCGAGGGTGGTCGCCACGCCCGAAACGCTCTCCGCGTAGTCGCGCCGCCGTCTAGGACGGTTTTTTGGTCTCCTCCATCTCTCGGCGTGCATCAGCGGCGTAGGCCGACTGCGGGAACTCGTCGACCACGCGCTTGAACGATTGCGTGGCTTCCGCCTTCTTCCCCGCGCGGGCGTAGGCGCGGCCGAGATGCATGAGCACGCTGTCGAGCGGCAGCGTCGAAGTCGTATCGCGGCTCAACTCTGAATAGACAGTGATCGCGTTCTCGAACTTCCCCTGCGCGATCTGCGATTCGGCCATCCCCAGGCGCGCGGTGCGCGCGTAGATCGTGGTTCCTGCCTTGTCCACCACTTCCTGGTAGCGCTGCTCGGCCTCGGCGTGTTTGCCCTGCGCCGCCAGAATCGCCGCCGCATGGAACCGCGCCGCGATTCCAGCCGCGGAATTCGGGTAGGCGTTCGCCGCCTCGAGGAACTTCGGGAGCGACGCGTCGAGCTTCTGCTGCTCGGTCTGGAACGTGCCCGGCTGCGGGACCGGCGGCGGGCTTCCGGGTGCGGGGGGCGCGACCGGCACGACCGGCATCTCGTAGACCGCGAGTGCGCCGGCCAGCGCTCCATTCGCCTGGTTCTCGCGGGCGCTCCGCCACCAGCCATACCCCCCTACCGCAACGAGCAGCACCAGCAGGACCAGGACAATCTTGGTGATGTCACCCTGCCGGCTCTGCATGGCGTCCTTGGCGTGGGCCACACCCGTGGCGAATTCGTTCTCTTTGAGCTTGTGACGTTCAGTAGCCTTCATCTAATCCTCGATAAGCTGGTTCCAACCGTCCGCGTGAGCCAATGGCTTGCCAGCCGTGCTCGCCGTATTCGCACTGGGCGACCGACTACGGCTTGCCAGCCGTAGCTCGCCAGCGAGATTCACCGCGAGCGAAGGTTGGTGCGCCCGGCAGGTCTCGAACCTGCGACCCCCGGTTTAGGAAACCGATGCTCTATCCTGCTGAGCTACGGGCGCGACGGCAAAAACAGCCTATTTTACCGCACAGTTCAGTAGGACAGGACCACGTGGACCTGCTCCCCTTCGAGCTTCGACCGTCCGTCGAGCCCGACCAGTTCGATCAGGAACGCGAGCCCCGCAAGCACACCTTTCAGTTGCTTCACGAGCTGCACCGCCGCGGCCGCGGTTCCGCCGGTAGCGAGCAGGTCGTCGACGATGAGCACCCGCTGCCCGGCCGAGATGGCATCGCGGTGCACCTCCAGGCTGTCGGTGCCGTATTCCAGCGCGTAACTGGCGCTGATGCACGGAGCCGGCAGCTTCCCAAGCTTGCGCACTGGAACGAACCCGGCGCCGAGACGATCCGCCACGGCGCTCCCGAGAATGAACCCACGGCTCTCGATGCCCACCACCAGATCGATCCGCTCACCGGCAAATGGCGCGGCGATCCGATCGATGGCGATGCGGAACCCTTCGGGGTCGCGCAGCAGCGTCGTGATGTCGTAGAACAGGATTCCCGCCTTGGGAAAGTCGGGCACATGGCGGATTCGGGCCTTCAACGCATCGGTCATGGATTGGTCTCACTTCGCCGGAATCGGTCTCGCTTCATCGAGAGGCGGTCGGTCCGAGCGGACGATCTCACTTGACGGAGAAGCCGGTGGCCCGGCCGGTCGGCACGGTGGTCTCGACTACGACATCATCGACGCGCGCGCTGGACGGTCCGCGGCGGAGCGCCCGCTCGATTCGCACCACGGATTCCTCGTCGCCTTCGATCACCACCTCGACTCGCCCATCGGCCAGGTTGCGGACGTAACCGTGCAGGCCCTCCACGCTGGCGTGGTCCTGCACGAAATACCGGAAGCCCACCCCTTGCACCCGTCCGCTGACCAGGAACCGCTTCGCGACAATCATCGGAAACGCCGATTATAGCTGTGAACGCCGCGTGGTCGCCGGCCGTGCTGCGGCATGGACGCATGTTAGAGTTCGCGCATGCCTCGACTCGGCGCTAGCAGCCAGGGGGAATCCCGTCTGCGGATGTTGCGCATCGTCCGGCGCGGCGACCGCCACGATGCCCGCGATCTCACGGTGTCGATCCGCTTCGAAGGAGATTTCGCGACCGCGTATCTCGAGGGTCGGCCCGACGGCATCATTCCCGGTGAGACGCTGAAGACCTTCGTCTACAAGACCGCGCGCGAGCATGCGGGTGCTGAAATCGAGGTGCTCGGCCTCGCCTTGTGCCGGCGCGTGCTCGAGACGCACCGGCAGATCAGCCGCGTGCGGATCGAGATTGCCGAGCAGCCGTGGACCCGCATGGATGTCGGCGCCAAGCCGCAGGGACAGGCGTTCCTGCTCGGCGGCCCCGAGCAGCGGACGGTGGCCATCACCAGCAATGGCAACCAGACGGCGGTGGTGTCGGGCATCGATCAACTGATGCTGATGCGGACGTCCGGTTTCCTGCCGCGCCGCCGCCCGCCGCGCGCCGACGATGGCCTCGAGGATGCCGTCCAGGCGTTGCTCGTCGGCGGGCTGACGGCCAAGTGGACCTACGCGAACGCCGATGTGACGTTCGGCCCCTATCGGCAGGGCGTCAGAGCGGCGCTGACCGAGACGTTCGCGATGCACGCCGCGCGCTCGGTGCAGCACACCCTTTATGCGATGGCCGACGTCGTGCTCGCGACCTATGAAGAGATTCTCGACGTCACCCTGGCGATGCACGAGCGCCCCTACCGGCCGGCGGATCTGTTCAGCGCCCAGACCGAAAATCCCGACGAGCTCTTCGTCGCGGCCGAGGAGCCTCTGGGCGTGGTCGAAGTGACCGTGGAACGGGACGTCGCCGCGCCGCGCTGATCCCGGCACGGCTGGGTCGGCCGAATGAGGTCGAGCTTACCGATACCTCAGCGGTCTACCGCCATAACCTGTGTAGGTCGCGCCACACCGACGGGCTGCGATCACGATTCCGGCCCCCGGGTGAGTCACTTAGGGCCGGCATACGTTGTGCTGTATAGGTCTGCAGGAGGGGCAACGATGCTGTTTACAATCGCGGTGATCCTGCTGGTACTGTGGTTGCTCGGGCTGGTCAGTGGCTACACGATGGGCAACTTCATTTACGTGCTGCTGGTGATCGCCCTGGTGCTGTTCGTGGTGGGTCTCGTCAGCGGTCGTCGGACGGTCTGACGTATCCGGCGCCCCTCCGGCAGCGGAGGGGCACCACCACTCCGACGAGGTAGCTAACGAATTGACCGCCGGCCAATCCGTTGGCCGCCTCGCCGGGTAGACTGTCGAAATTCCTTTGATTTTTTTGCGCTCGTCGCGCTGAACGAGCGGTACGCCCGTTGCTGTTTCACTGGTGTCTGTCGAGAAGGATTGGCGGCAGACAGTAGACAGCAGGCGTCGGGCGTGCTGCCTTGGTCTCCTCCGGGCCGGGGCAGTTCCTCCTCAGCTCGCAGCGCTGGCTCGGCGAATCACTTCCTGCTGTCTACTGACTGCCGCCATTCGCCGGCGCCGAATTCTCCACTTCCTCTTCCGGCTCGTCGATCAGATCGTCATCATTCCAGGGGCTGGGCTGCGGACCCGGAACGATCCCGGCGATGTCGGGATCCTCGTCGCCAGGCGCTGCCGGTGTATTGGCGCGCCGCTCCTTGCTCTCTTCACGTCGCCGAAGCTTTTCCTGCTGGCGCTCCTGACGCGCGCGTTCGCGCGCACGCTTCTGCTGGGTTACTTTCGGTCGGCTCGCCATAGGGTACCCTCCTTCGCAGAACCCACCCCCGTTGCAGGTTCCGTACACTAAAAAACGCCGGAGTCACCGGCGCATGGGGCTCGCGCATAAGCTCAGGGGCGGTGCCGCATCGGTCGAGCATAACACGTTCGCACGAGCCTCGCCCGGCTCTGCCCTTGGCAGCCCGTGGTCAAAGTCTGGCTGCATTCGACGGGCGATGCATCCCCGCAGGCGGCGTTGCTCCTCCCTCTAACGCCCTCGGTATGCTCGGTCGTCGCGCCTTGCCGGCGGGGCGCCTCGCCCGTCTCGGTGCGACGCCAGACTTTGACCACGGGCTGCTAGTCGGTTCGTCATCCGAATCGCGGCCGGCGGCCAAGGCGTCTATCATCTCGACGCTGCCGATCATCACCGCCGCGCTCGACGAACAGGAGGACCTCGATGCACCCCGTAACTGGACTGCACCACGTGACCGCGATTGCCGGTCCGGCCCAGGAGAATCTCGATTTTTACGCCGGCGTGCTGGGCATGCGGCTGGTCAAGCGCAGCGTCAACCAGGACGACCCTGGCACGTACCACCTCTTCTATGCGGATGCGGAGGGCCGCCCCGGAACGGACCTGACGTTCTTCCCCTGGTCCCACCTGGCGCCGTCGCGCGAGGGCCACGGGCTCAGCAGTGAGGTCGGACTGGCCATTCCTCAGGGGAGCCTGTCGTTCTGGACCCAACGGCTCGCCCATTACGGCATCACGACCGCCCCGGTGGAGCGGCGGTTCGGAGCGCCAGTGCTCCCGGTGACCGATCCCCACGGCTTACGCGTCGCGTTGATCGAGAGCGAGCACGCGGCAGCGCGTCCCTTCACACCCTGGGACCACAGCCCGATTCCGGCTGAGCGGCAGATTCGCGGCCTCGAAACCGCGAGGCTGCGCGAGCACGATCTCGAGCCGACCGCGGCGTTCCTGACGCAGGTACTCGGCTTCGAGCTCCTCGGCACCGAAAACGGCTGGCAGCGCTATGGCGTGTCGGGCGGGCTCTCAGGCGCCTACGTCGACGTGCAGGCAGCGCCGGACACCCGCCGTGGCGCCTGGGGTGTCGGCAGCATCCATCATCTGGCGTGGCGGGTGGACGATGCGACGCACCAACTGTCCGTGAGAGACGAGATCGAGCGCGCCGGGCGGCGGCCGACGCCGGTCATCGACCGGTTCTGGTTTCAGTCGGTGTATTTCACCGAGCCAGGCGGCGTGCTGTTCGAGCTGGCGACCGATGGCCCCGGCTTCGCCGTCGACGAGGATCCCGTCCACCTGGGCGAAACGCTGGTACTGCCCCCGTGGCTCGAGGGACACCGCGCGCAGATCACGGCGGCGCTGCCCCCCCTCCACCTGCCGGCGGCAGCCGAGAAACCCTAGCAGCTCGGCGCCAGGTCAGAGCGCGAGCAGCGCGGTCAGCACCACGAAGTACGACGCGGTGGCATAAGCGCCGATCAGCATCGCACGGCCGCGCGCCGACAGGCGGAGCCAGGCGGCGGCCGGATGAACGAGGAGCGCGGCGGCGCGCCCGACACAGATCTCGATCGGCATGGCCGACGATATCGCAAGACCGGTTCCAGACTGGAACCCGCCAATGATCGAAGGATTTCCGCCGCGTCACCCCGATTGTCTCCGCGCGGGCGACCTAAAGCCGGCCCTGTCGAAGCAGCCGCAGCGATCCGCTACACTGCTCGGATGCTTACCGACGCCGGCACCGTCGCCTCCGCGCTCGCGGAGCTGAAGGCGGTGCTCGGGGCGCGCGCGTCGGACGCCGCCGCGGTTCGCGACCATCACAGTCACGGCGAGTCGTATCACCCGCCCGCCGCTCCCGATATCGTCTGCTTCCCCACCACGACCGAAGAGATCGTGGAGATCGCGCGCATCAGCCAGCGCGTGCAGCTGCCGATCATTCCGTTCGGCGCCGGCACCTCGCTCGAAGGACACGTGCACGCGATTCATGGCGGCATCACCGTGGACCTGCGCGAGATGAACCGCGTGCTGCAGGTCAGCGCCGAGGATCTCGACGTCACGGTGGAAGCCGGTGTCACCCGCCTGCAACTCGCCAAGGTCCTGCGCAACACCGGATTGATGTTCCCGATCGATCCCGGGGCGGATGCCACGCTCGGCGGGATGGCCGCCACGCGCGCGTCCGGCACGACCGCGGTCCGCTACGGCACGATGCGCGAGAACGTCCTCGGGTTGACCGCGGTGCTCGCGGACGGCCGCGTCATCAAGACCGGCACGCGGGCCCGCAAGTCGGCCGCGGGCTACGACCTGACCCGCCTGTTCGTCGGATCCGAAGGCACGCTCGGCATCATCACCGAGGTGACGCTGAGGCTGCATCCCGTCCCCGAAGCGGTGTCGGCGGCGGTCTGCTCGTTCGAGACGATGCAGGGAGCGGTGGATACGGTGATCGGCACCATCCAGCTCGGGATTCCGGTCGCGCGGATCGAGCTCCTGGATGACGTGCAGATGGACGCGATCAACCGCTATTCGAAAACCGCCTACCCGGTCGCCCCTACGCTGCTGTTCGAGTTCCATGGCGACAGCGAGAGCCACGTCGCGGGTCAGGCGGAAACCGTGCAGGGCATCGCCGCCGAGCACGGGGGACACCAATTCGCCTGGGCGACCCGGCTCGAGGATCGCGAGCGGCTCTGGCAGGCGCGACACAACGCGCACTATGCGGGGCTGGCGCTGCGACCCGGCTGCCGATCGTGGCCGACCGATGTCTGCGTACCGATCTCACGGCTCGCGGAATGCGTGGCCGAGACGGCACAGGACAACCGCGGCGCGTCGTTTCCGATTTGTCTGGTCGGCCATGCCGGCGACGGCAATTTCCACCTCATGTATCTCCTCAACCCCGACGACCCGGCGGAAGTGACCGAGGCCCGCCGGCTCAACGAGCGATTGGTGCACCGCGCGCTGGCGTTGGGCGGTACCTGCACCGGCGAGCACGGCGTGGGCTACGGAAAGATCAAATACATGGAGGCCGAGCACGGCGCGGCGCTGGACGTGATGCGCACAATCAAGCTCGCCCTGGATCCCGACAATCGGATGAACCCAGGCAAGGTCCTGCCATCGAGCGACAGCGAATCCGCGGTCTTCTAATCCTGGAGCCTGGAGCCGTGATGACGAACGGCGCGACGCGGGGAACAGACGACGTGCGGCGGCCTGTCCGAGCCGGACCAGCCGCAGCGGAGCATAGAGCGCGGCAAGTCGATCTGGCACCGGGCACCATCCCATCTCAACGTGCGTGGCGTGTGGCTCAGGTAGCCCGTCGCTGGCGATCCGCTCCGGGAATAGGCCGGCGAAAGCCGGGGTTACGGTACCTCGGAAGCCCCAGACCGGGCTTGTCAGAATGAAGCGACTTCCCCAGGAGAAACATTGATGCGTCTGATGGCATGTGGAATGGCGGCCGTGCTGGTGATCGCCGCGGCTGGATCGGTGGCAGCACAGAAGACCACGGAGGTGCACCCGGGCAAGGGTGGCAGCCCTCATGTCCGCACCGAGTGGACGATCGACGGAGCGAACCTCTCAATCGAGTACGGGCGGCCCTCGCTGAAGGGACGCCCGGAGAACGGTCCAGGGTTCATGGAAATCGGCAAGCCTTGGCGCACGGGCGCCGATGAGGCGACGCTGCTCAAGACCGACAAGGCGCTGAAGCTGGGCACGCTCAGCCTCGAGCCTGGGACGTACACCCTCAACACGGAACCGGGCGAAAAGAGTTGGCAGCTGCTGGTCGGGAAGGTCGCGAAACCCGGTCAGTGGGGTATCCCTTACAACGCCTCTCTGGAGATTGGCCGCGCGCCGATGACGCTGCAGCCCGCGAAGGCACCACAGGAACAGGTGACGATCTCGATCGACGACACGCCCAAGGGCGGCACGTTGAAGATCGAGTGGGGCACCAAGGTGGCGACGATTCCCTTCACGGTGGGCTAAAGCCGCGGGCTCCCGGTTCGCGGGTTCGCGGGTTCGCCGCGGGGGGCTGAAGCCCCCCGCGCCACAAGCGAATTCAAGTTCGCGGGACCGTTGAATTTCGTCGTGCGCGGCTTGCTGCCTCTACGCCGAACCGCGAACCCGCGAACCGCGAACCCGCGGCTAGCGACTCTGATTCATCACGAACGTCCACAAGGTATCCCCCGCCCCGACCAGCACGTACTGCAGTCCATCGAGCTCGTAGGTGATCGGGCCGTTCGCGACGGCTGAATTGAGGCGCGCCTGCCACAGCGCTTCACCGCTCGTAGCGTTGAGCGCCACGAGATCGTTCGACGTGCCGCCGGTGAAGACCACATTGCCGGCCGTGCTCAGCACACCGGCGCGGATGTTCCCTTCCCACTTGTGGCTCCACTTCACCTTGCCGGTCTTGTAGTCGATGGCCTGCAGCATCGACTCGGCGTACCCGCCGCGGTCGGTGCCGCCCCAGCCTTGCGGGTTGTCGCTCGGGTCGTAGATGTAATACACGCTGTAGGCCTGCCCGGCGCTGACGTACATCAGTCCGGTCAACGGGCTGAAGCTCGGCGGCGGCCAGTTGGTGGCGCCTCCCTGGTTGGGCGAGACCAGCGCGCCGTCGATTTGCGGGTCCTTCGCGGGATTGGGGATCGGCTGCCCTTTGGCGTCGTAGCCCTTCGCCCAGTTGGTCTTGACGTATTCCGTCGACACCAGCGCCTTGCCGGTCGCGCGATCGAGCAGGAAGTAGTGGCCATTGCGTGCCGCCTGCGCCAGCAGCTTGCGCGGCTTCCCATTGACCTCGTCGTCGATCAACACCGGCGTCTGTGTCGAATCCCAATCGTGGGTATCGTGCGGCGACGATTGGAAGGCCCACACCATCTTGCCGGTGTCCGGGTTCAGCGCGACGATCGAGCCGGTGTAGAGATTCGATCCGGCGCGGTTCTTGTGGGCGATCACCGGCTGCGGATTGCCGGTCGTCACATAGATCAGGTTCAGATCGGGATCGTAGGTGGGCGGCTGCCAGGTCATGCCGCCGCCGTGCTTCATGGCATCTTCGTTCGGCCACGACTCGGAACCCGGGTCTCCCATCTTCTGCGGCACGACGTACCAGCGCCACTGCATCTCGCCGCTCTCCGGATCGTGCGACTGCACGTAGCCGGGGATGTCGAGGTCATCGCCGCTGACGCCGGCGATCACATGTCCCTTCACCACGACCGGGGCCACTGAACCGTAGTAGAACTGATCGAGGTCGCAGATCTCTTTCCGCCAGCGCTCCTTGCCGTCCTTGATGCCGAGCGACACCAGATGGCAGTCGGGGGTCTCGAAGTACAGCGAATCGCCGGCGACGGCCACGCCGCGGTTGGCGATGTGAATGCCGCCCTTCGATTCCCACGCGTAGTGCCACAACTCGCGGCCGGTGCGGGCGTCGAGCGCCCAGACGTGATCCGGTACCGTGAGATAGAGCACGCCGTCGATCATGAGCGGCGTGCCCTTGATCGGCACCCCGCCGCCGAGGCCGGGCCCGACGCGATAGGTCCACCCCAGGCTCAGCGACTGGACATTGGCTGCGGTGACCTTGGTCAGCGGGCTGAAGCGGCGCCCCGAATAGTCGCCGTTGTAGGTTGGCCAGCTGGTGGTCGGCGGCTGCGAGAACTTCGCGGGATCGACCCACGGCTTCTGCGCCGACAGCACCGCCGTCGCAATCACCACCAGACAGGCGCTCGAGATGTACCGCGTCATTTCATTGTCTCCAGATAAGCGACGACGTCGTGCATGTTCTTGTCGGTGAGTTTGCCGAGCAGCTCGACGTGGAAGGCCAGCGGATCGGTCTTCTCGACCTTGACGCCCGGACCGCGCCGGATCGTCTGAATGCCTCCGTCTGCGTTCCGGAGCGTGACGTAGAAGTCATCCATCTGGACCAGCACGCCGGTCACCGGCGCGGCACCCGCAGGGGTGACCGTGACCCGGACGGCCGTCGTGCTGGGCGCGGCCGGCGCGCCGCGTCCTCGTCCGCCGCGGCCGGTGGCCGGGAACAGGAACCGCTGCTGAATGTCCACCGGCTCGAGCCGCGCGCCGATGCCGGCGAGGTTCGAGGCGTGGCAGGAGCCGCACTTGCCCTCGCCGTTGAAATAGGCCGCACCCGCTTTGGGATCGCCGGTCAGGATGTTCTGGACCTGGAACAGCGGCGACCCACGCAACCCGTCGTTCACCTTCTGCCGGAGGAAATGCGCGAGGTCCTGGATCTGCGCGTCGGTGAGGTTCGCACTGGGCGTGCCGCTCTGCAGCGCGTGGCCCTTCTTCAGGAACGGCCCGATCTGGCTGCCATACCGATCGCGCAGCACGATCACTGAGCGGACGAGGTTCGGTCCCTTGTCGCCGCCGCGCGCCTGGGTGCCGTGGCAGTCGATGCACTCGCTCGCCCAGACCCGGCGCCCGCGGTCGGCCGCGGCCGGGTCGACCACTGGCTTGTCGCTCGGCCCGGCCCCCGCCAGCATGCCTCCCCCACCACGTCCCGGCGGCGGTCCTCCCTGCCGCTGTCCGCCGGGCGCCGGCGTTGGCGGCGCCTGCGCCGTACCGGCCGCGGTCGTCGCAAGAACCACGGCGCCGGCCGCCACCAGCACCGCAATCACGGAAGCCTTTCGCATCAGTGTGTCTCCCTCATGGCCTGAGGACCCAACCTCGGCATTCTGTAGAAGCGCTGGTGAATGTGCAACCTGGTGGCGAGGAGGCAGACGACGGCGAGGCGTGGTCTCCGCCCTTAGGCGGAAGAGTGTGGGCTCAGTGGCGGGCACGGGCCGCGGCGTCGGGCCGGCGGGCCGTCGCCGCCCGGATCGACCGGCGCTCAGCTGCGGCGACCTTGGGCGGGTCGCCGGCTTCGACCCACTTCTCGGCCCAGTGGCCGATCGCGTCGAGCGCGGGCGCGAGGGCCCGCCCCTTCGAGGTGAGTGAATACTCGACCCGGACCGGCGTCTCCGGGATCACCGTCCGCGCCACGATCTCCTCGTCTTCGAGCTCGCGCAGGCGTTCCGACAGCATCCGATCGGTGATGTCGGGAATCGCCGCCCGCAGCTCGGCGTAGCGCGCCGGGCGCTGACGCAGGATCTGGATGATTGCTCCGGACCAGCGTCTGCCGATCAGCTCGACCGCCTTGTGGAACCGCGCGCAGAGTCCTGCTGACCCCATGCGGCCCATTGTAGCAGCATTTCAGGCCTTGACGTTACGTAACATCCTAAAGTATAGTGATACAACTAATCGTAAGTTGATTACTGCATACGAGCAGTCGCCCGAGTTCAAGGAGATGAAGATGAGCACAGCAGTTCAGCCCGCCACCAGCACCACCACCTGGACCGTCGACCCGGTCCACTCCAGCGTCGAGTTCGCCGTCCGTCACCTGATGATCACCACCGTCAAAGGCCGGTTCACCGACGTGCAGGGCACCGTGACGCTGGACGAGGCCAACCCCGCCGCCTCGGCCGCGGAGATTGCCGTCCAGGTGGCGAGCATCGACACGCGCGAGCCGCAGCGGGACGCGCACCTCAAGTCCGCCGACTTCTTCGAGGCCGAGAAGTTCCCCACCCTCACCTTCCGCAGCACCTCGGTGCGCGACCACAAGAAGGACGGCTTCACGCTGCTCGGGGACCTGACGATTCACGGCGTGACCCGCGAAGTGGCACTCGACGTCACGACCGAGGGCCGGGCGAAGGATCCGTGGGGCGGCCAGCGCGCCGGCTACACCGCGACCACGAAAATCAAGCGCAGCGATTTCGGGCTGACCTGGAACCAGCTGCTCGAGACCGGCGGCTTCGCGGTGAGCGACGACGTCAAGATCTCGCTGGACGTGCAGCTGGTGCAGAAGGCGTAGGAGGCTCGAGGCTTCGAGTGGTATTCCGCCATCGCCGTCGCCGCGAACAGCGTCCGAGCCCGAGCCCCGAGCCCGGGACCACGAACCCGATGTTCGCCGTCCCCAGCGCCGACAGCAGCAGCGTCGTCACCAGCACCACGGCGAGTGCCCAGCGCCCCGCACGGGCACAGACGACGGCGGCGGGAATCTGCAGGAAGCAGGCGAGGAAAATCCACAACCGGATGACCTCTCCCCTGTTCACCCCAATCAGATCCGTCGCCAGGACCACGGCAACCAGCGACAGGGTGACGAGCGGCGCGGGCTGGACCAACCGGTCCAGCCCGCGGCCTCCGCCGCGGAGGCCGAGGGCAATCGCGCCGGCGATCAGCACCGCCTGGGCCGCACCCATCCCGACCAGGAACTCGACCAGGTTGGCGCGTACCCAGATGTCGTAGGGACGCCGTTCGATCACGTTGAACTCGAGCGCGTGCGCCCGCACCGAGCGAAAAGCGCTCGCGGTGTCGAATCCCCACGCTTGATAGAGCACCGCGGCGGTGATCGCGAATGCCGAGAGCGCCACCGCGGTCTGCCACAGCAGTCCGCTCCAGGTCAGATCACCCCGATGAACCGCGCGCAATGCCAGCGCGGCGAACAGCAGCCCGAGCACGAGCGGCAGCGGCTCGAAGAACACGACCACGTAGAGCATCACGCCGACCGCCGCCGCCCACTGGACGCGAGCGGTTCGCAGCCATTCGACGACCACGCACGCCAGGCCCAGCGCGATCACCGGCGTGACGGTGTTCATCAGCGGAAAGAAGAACAGCTTGGCGGGAACGAACAGGTAGAGGATCGCGGCATACAGCGCGACCGTGCGATCGTCGAACAGGCGCCGGACCAGCTGATACATCAGCAGCGCGCCGAGATTCGAAATCGCCACCACCAGCCAGGGCAGCACCGCGGGATTCGTGGTGAACAGCTCGAGCCCGTACAGCAGCACCAGCTTGCCCGGCATGTTGCTCTGCGCGTGGAGCGGCAGCCCTTCACGGACCTGCGTGAATGCCGAGAGGACCGCGCTGAGCGGCTGCTGCAGGGTCGCGGTGTAGAACGAGTTGGCGCCCGGGCTGACGAAGATGCTCTCGAACGAGAACAGCGTCAGCGATCGCAGTGCGGCCTGCATGCCGGTCGCGAGTGCGATCCACGCCAGCACCAGCGGCCAGGCCGGGCGCGGCGATTCAGGCGCACGCACCCGCAACAGCGCCAGCGCTGGAATGCTGACCGCCAGCGCCATCACGAACGGCTCGAGCGACAGCGGCTGGATGTAGCGATAGTGCCAGCGGCCCCGGGGAGCGCCGAGCAGCAGCGCTTCCGTCGCCACCCCGCCGCACACGGCGATCGCGGAGGCCGCGGCGATCGCAATCCAGACCCAGGGCCCCCGCTCTCTCCGCCCCTCGGGCGCCGAAAGCACTTAGGCCGGCGCCCCGATTTCCATCACCGGCCGGATCTCGATCGTGCCGAGCCGGACCGAAGGAATCCGCGCGGCGATGCCGATCGCCTCATCGAGATCGCGCGCGTTGACCAGGTAGTAGCCGCCGAGCTGTTCCTGCGTCTCGGCAAACGGACCGTCGGTCACCAGCTGTTTGTCGTTCCGGATCTTGAGGCTGGTGGCCGTCGCGATCGGCTGCAGCGGTGCGCCGGAGATGTAACTGCCGGATGCCTTGATGCTCTCCGTGAACGCCATGTATTCACCGAACAGCCGCTGCTGCTCGGAGGCACTCAGCTTCGCCCACACCTGCTCGTCGTCGTAAATCAGCAACATGTACTTCATTCGTGACCCTCCATGCCTTTGTCGAGCGGGCCGGGCGCGGATCGACAGGTGGCGGGAAAAAAAGTGATTAGAAGGCGAGCCTGAAGCCGAACCGGACCGATCGCGGCGGCTGGACGGCGGTGGCGTCGCGGAACGCCGGCCCGGTCACTTCGTCTTCTTCGACCTCGTTGTTGGTGTTGAGCAGATTGAACACGTCGAGGACCAGCGCCACCCGGCGGCCCGAGAGCGTGATCTGCTTTTCGAGCCGGGTGTCGAGCGTGAACGCGTAGGTGTAGCGCGTGAGGCCGCGCGGCAGCGCCGGAACGAAGTCCAGCCCCTGCTGCACGTCGCGCGCGATGACCACCCGCGAGAAGTGCTGCCCGTCCGCGTACCGTGCCACGGTGCCGCCACGCAGACCGTACGGCAGCTGATAGATCGCCGACCACTTGGCCACGTAGCCGCGTTCGAAGAACAGCCGCCCTCGGCCGAACGTCTCGGCATTGGGCTCGGTGAACACCTCGCCGATGACCCCCTGATCGTTCTCGTCCGGCCGGAAGCCGCGATTGCCGCCAATCCCTTCGGACTTGTGGGCGGTGCCGCCAATCCACATCCCCCACCGGCCGTTGTAGATCCGCTCCAGCACCAGATCCATCCCGTGGTCGCGCGCCGAGTTGTGCTCGACGTTCTGCAGGACGTACGAATCGGTACCGAAGCTGACGGGCAGCCGGTTGAAGATCGGCAGGAGCTGATCGTCGGTCTCGACGAGCTGGTCGAGCGCCTTGTCTTCGACGTGCGTCAACGAATAGTTGCCGGGCAAGTACGCCGCGGCGTTGACCGGTTGGATCAACCGGTACTGGCGGCGATCGCTACCGCCGAGCCGCAGGACCCAGTGGTCCCAGAGGCGGGTCTGCAGCACGGCGCGGACCTCGGTCATCCGCGGCGCGCTCAGATCGTCAGCGATGGTGTTGGGTCGGCCGTTGGCGCAGCACGGTCCGACCGCGGCGACCACCACGCCCGACTCGCCCGGTTGGATGCGCTGATCGCGGTTGATGTCGTTCCAGCGCCGCACCACGCCGGTCAGGCTGTGCGGATCGCCGAACGCGAGATAGTTGAGCGGCAGACGCGACGCGTAGCGCGCGTAACCGGCCAGGAAGGTGAGGCGGCCATTGTTGAGCGCCCGGTAGGTGCCGAGAATGCTCGGCGACAACGTCCGCCAGTTGATCGAACCGCCCTCACCGGCACGTGAGGCGCCGGCCGACGCCGCGCGGATCCCCAGGTCGATGTCGACGCGAGACATGACCGGAATTTCGTTGGTCGCCCACAGCGCGAACTCGTTGCCGCGCCATGACGACGACCCGCCGTCGGTGGTGTATTCCCACACCCGCGCCGGTTCTCCGTCCACCAGCTCGCCGATGATCGAGGCGCCCGGCGCCTGCCGGGTCGACGCCGTCCAGGAGACGTTGCCGCCGAATTCCGGGAGGTGACGCAGGCCGAGGAATTTGACGGGGCGGGGCTCGCCGCGCCATTGCAGCGAGGTCCGGTGACGGGAGCTCGCGGTGGCCGAGGCCAGCTCGTACGCCGGCCCGTCACGCAGGCGCTCGGTGGTGCCAGTGATTGGGGCACCGGCCAGCGCCGGGTCAGACGAGGCGTAGCCGTAGGTCAGGTTCGCCGACCAGGCGAGCCCGGCGCGGGTGGCGCGATTCCAGGTGGTGGCGAGGAGTGTCGAGCGCTCGCGCTGCTGCAAGACCGGGTCGACCAGCATCGCCCGTCCGATCGACGGAAACGAGAGGCGATCGCTTTGCACGAAGAGCCGCACGTCATCGCCCTGCTCCGCTTTGTACGCCAGGTGCGCGGACAGGCTCTGCGTATGGCTGGGCAGCGTGTCGACTCGCTCGCGCTCGATGCGCGCGTATTCGTTCAGCGTGCCGGCCACCTGGATCCCGAGGCGCGGGGTCAACGGGCCGCTCGCCACGAACGACCCGCCACTCGAGCTGCGCAGCCGCGCGATGGAGGCGGCTTCCGGGAGCGGGTTCACCGACTGAAACGCCGGCGGCGAGAGATCGAATTGCACGGTGCGCATCCATTTCGACGACGGCATGCGCGGCACCAGAGTGACGGCGGTTCCCGCTCCGTAGGTGTCCGGATGCATCCCGGCGGTGGCGACGCTGACCGCCTCCAACATGTCGAGGTTCGGATAGAGCATCGCGTAGCCGGTGCGATCGGGGTCGGTGATGTCCGCGTCCCCGAGCTTGAACGTCGTCTGGGTCCAGGAGGCGCCCGACGCGCCCATCCGCTGCGGCTCCGGGTAAGTGCCGCCGCCCTCCATCCGCTCGGTGATCACCAGCGGGTCGCTCCGCTCGATCAGTCCGTAGACGCCGTTGCTCTGCGGCAGCAGCTCCAGCGCCGCGGCGTTGAAGCGAGTGCCGTACGCGGTGCGATCCCTGGCCGTGACCCGGACGTCCCGGCGATCCGAGGCGGCGCGCTGACCGACATCGATGGTGACCTCGTCGCCCGAGGCCACTTCGACGCGCTGTTCGACGTCGCCCGAAATCACCCGATAGGCGCCGGGCGGCACCAGTCTGAACCGCACGCTCTCGCCGCCGACCATCTCGGCCGACCACGCCTGTGACGGATCGGCGAGCGACAGCAGTTGCACTGGAATCTTGGCGGCGGCGTCGGCGCCGGGCGAGGATGCCATCCGCACCTCGATCGTTGCGGTCGATCCCTGGGCGAGGGCATGGGGGCCGGGAAGCAGCCGAGGAGCGCCACCAGCGCGGCGCACACCTTCACATGTGCGCGAGCGCACGAGCGTGTCAGGGTCATAGGGTGAAGTGACGGCCGAGGTCGCGGCGCGCGGATTATTTCACAGTCGGGAGGAGCTGGCGCCAGAAATGCCAAAAGTGCCAAGAATGCCAAACACTGCCAAAGATGATGGATTCGCCCACAACTCTTGGCATGCTTGGCATTCTCGGCACTTTTGGCATTGAACCGTCACCCCAGATCGACGGCCATCAGGCTGCGCCGATCGCGGATGTAAAGGCGGGTGCCGACCAGGACCGGCGGCGTCCACGACAGCTCGGTGAGGAGGCGCGCCTGCGCGGCGACCTTGAACCCTTGGGGAGACGGGTGCGCGATCATCAGGGTGCCGGCCTGGTCGAGGGTGATCAGCTTGGAGTCGGCCCACACGAACGTCGCCTTCTCGACGCTGCGCTCCTGCCAGTGAATCTTGCCGGTGCGGACGTCGACCGCGCTGAGAATCGCCTGACTCCCCTTCCCGCCGCTCGAGAAGTAGAGCGCGTCGCCGACCCGGATCGCGTTGCCGTGGTGGAGCCGGAGCCTCACCGAGCTCCACAATTCGTGCGCCGTGGTCTGCATGCCGCTCTTGCGGAGCTCCACGACCTTCGCGCCGCCGCCGTATTCGGACGAGATGAACAGCAGGTTGCCCGGACACCACACCGGGGTCGCCACGGCGATCGAGTAGTCGGCCTTGAACGGCACGGTCCACTGCAGATCGCCGTTGTGCGGGTTGACGCCGATCAGCGCGCCGTCCAGCAGCACCGCGAGCTGTTCGAGGCCGTCGACGTCGATCAGGATCGGCGACGAGTAGACGTTGTGAAAATCGTTCTTTGACCACGCGGTGGTGCCGTCGGCCTGCCGGAACGCCATGAGGGCCCGGCCGTTGCCACCGACCGGCACGATGACCGAATCGCGGAACGCGATCGGGCTCGACGAGTAGCCGTACATCAACTGCGTGCCGCGGTGGTCGCTCCACAGCTGCTGGGTCCACAGCAGCTTGCCGGATTTCTTGTCGAGCGCCTGCAGCCGTCCGGCCACTCCGGTGGTGAACAGACGGTCCCCGACAATCAGCGGCGACGAGTACGGGCCGTTCCCCTGCGCCGGCGCATCGCTCTGGAAGGTCATGGGCGTGACGTGTTCCCAGAGCGTCTGGCCGGTCTCTGCATTCGCGGCGAAGACGACCTCCTGACCGCTCTTGCCATACATGCCGTAGAGCACGCTGTTCTCGACCACCGGCGCGGAATAGCCCTCTCCGAGCGCGCGCTTCCAGACCACGCGCGGGCCGGTGGCCGGCCAGACGTCCTTGATGCCGGTGGCGTCGGTCTGAAAATTGCGCCTCGGTCCCCCCCATTGGGTCCACGGAGTCCCAGGGGGTGGCGGCGGAGGGCCGGCCGGGCGTGGAGCGGGCGCGGGGGCCGGCTTGGCGCCGCGACCCCGTTGTTGGAAAGCGGCGGGCTGCGCCAGCGCCGGGGCGGTGAGTGCCAGAGTGGTTAGAAACGTCCGTCGGTCCATGTCGCCTCCCCTCGGCCGAAGTGCCACATTAGACACCAGCCGCTGGCTTTCGGCCGGCCTTGCCCCGGGACGAACGGCGTGACGAGCTCTGCGGCCGGCGGCATTCGCTGTCACGCTGCCATCATGTCCACAGCTGTCACGCTGCACTCATGTCCACGGCGCCTGCGGCGCGCTGGCGCTTCCGCCTCCGCTAAAGCTACGGCGGACAAGTCGCGCCAGAACGAGACGACGACACGACGATAACGACGTAGACCTTTGTGAGTCACTTCGAGGACTGTGTCCCGTTGGCGCTGCCGCGCTCCGCCGGCCCGACTGGGCCGGCGTCGGCGCCAACGGTGGAGACCGTTGATACGTGGCCGGCTGCTCGCATTCGAGGGTACTCAGGAGATGCCCAAACGTTCCCTCGTGGCCGGAGCATTTACGTCGTTGTCGTCGTCTCGTCGTGTCGTCGTGCCTGCGCGAAGCGCCCGTGAACACGAATGCAGCGTGAGCAGCGAACAGCGCGAAGATCAATCCAGCGACACCGCGCGCAGGCGCAGCGCGTTCGCGATCACCGACACCGAGCTGAAGGTCATCGCCGCGCTTGCGACCATCGGGCTGAGGAGCAGTCCCAGCCACGGATACAGGATGCCGGCGGCAATCGGCACCCCGGCCACGTTGTAGACGAAGGCAAAGAACAGGTTCTGCCGGATGTTGCGCATCGTGGCGCGGCTGAGCCGTCTGGCTCGGAGCACGCCTCGCAGGTCCCCCTTCACCAGGATGATGTCCGCGGTTTCGATGGCGACATCGGTGCCCGTGCCCATCGCGATCCCGACATCCGCCTGGGCGAGAGCCGGGGCATCATTGATCCCGTCGCCCGCCATGGCGACGCGTTCGCCGGACTCCTGCAGCCGCTTGATCGCGGCGGCTTTCTGATCGGGCAGCACGTCCGCCTCGACGCGATCGATGCCGAGCGACGCGGCGACGGCGTTCGCGGTGGCGCGATTGTCGCCCGTGAGCATCACCACCTTGACGCCATCGCCTCGAAGCGCCTCGATCGCGGCGCGGGCGCCTTCCTTGATCGGATCGGCCACCGCGACGAGGCCCGCCAGACGGCCGTCGACCCCGACGAACATGACGGTCTGCGCCGCCGATCGAAGCGCGTCGGCGCGGGCGGTCAGCGGCCCCGGGTCGATTCCCGCATCCGCCAGATGGTGAGCGTTGCCGATGACGACCTGACGGCCCTCGACGGTGCCGCTCACGCCTCGTCCGGTCTGATACTCGAAGGCCGCCACCTGCCGGATCGGAATCCCCCGGCTCCGCGCACCGGCGGTGATGGCCGACGCCAGCGGGTGCTCGCTCACCTGTTCGAGGCTTGCCGCCAGCGACAGCACGTCGGGCTCATCGAATCCTGGCTGGGGCTCGACGCTCGTGAGGGCCGGCTTTCCTTCGGTCAGTGTCCCGGTCTTGTCGACCACGATCGTCGTCACCCGCTCCAACACTTCGAGCGCTTCGGCCTTCCGGAGCAGAACGCCCGATTCGGCGCCGCGGCCGGTGCCGACCATGATCGACATCGGGGTGGCGAGCCCGAGCGCACACGGGCAGGCGATGATCAGCACCGCGACCGCATTCACCAGGGCATACGCCAGCCGCGGTTCGGGACCAATCGCCGCCCACACCAGAAACGCGATCAGCGCGGTGGCGATCACCGCCGGCACGAAGATGCCTGACACCTGATCGGCGAGCCGCTGGATCGGCGCCCGCGACCGTTGGGCCTCGCTGACCATCCGCACGATCTGCGCGAGCAACGTATCGGCGCCCACGCGCTCGGCGCGCATCACCAGCGCGCCGGTGCCGTTCATGGTCCCGCCGGTGACTCGTGCTCCCGGCGCTTTCTCTACTGGAATCGGCTCACCGGTCACCATCGACTCGTCTATCGCGCTGGTGCCTTCGAGCACGATGCCGTCGACCGGGACCCGCTCGCCGGGTCTGACACGGAGCCGGTCGCCGACCACCACCTGCTCGAGCGGCACGTCCTGCTCGTGGCCGTCCGGCTGGATGCGGCGCGCAGCAGGCGGCGCGAGGCTGAGCAGACTCCGGATCGCCGCCCCGGTCCGTCCCCGCGCGCGAAGCTCGAGGACCTGGCCGAGAAGCACCAGGACCACGATCACCGCCGCCGGCTCGAAGTAGACCGCCACTTCACCGCCCATCCGGAACGAGTGCGGAAAGATGTCCGGCGCGATCGTGGCGACCACGCTGTACCCGAAGGCCGCGCCCACGCCAAGCGCGATCAGCGTGAACATGTTGAGCGAGCGGTTGACGATCGACGCCCAGCCCCGTGCGAAGAAGGGCCGCGCGCCCCAGATCACCACCGGCGTGGCGAGCGCCAGCTCGATCCAGATGCGCAGGCGGTGACCGGTCAGCGTCGCGAGCGGATCGGATGGCAGCAGCTCCGACGCCATGAACATCAGGATCGGCGCGGTCAGTAGAAGGCAGATCCACAACCGGCGCGTCATGTCCTCGAGCTCGGGGTTCCGCTCCTCGACCGTCACGACTTGCGGCTCGAGCGCCATCCCGCACTTCGGGCAGGTGCCAGGCGCGTCGCGCACGACCTCCGGGTGCATCGGGCAGGTCCAGGTCGTCGTGGTGGTCGGCCGGGCCGGCGCCGCCGGCTCCAGCGCCATGCCGCACTTCGGGCAGGCCCCCGGATGGTCCTGCCGGACCTCGGGATCCATCGGGCAGACGTATTCCGTGCCTTGCGCCACCGGCTCCATCGTCCGCGGCGCCGCCCCGATGAACGTGTCAGGTGCGGCTTTGAACCGCTGCAGGCACGACTGCGCGCAGAAGTAGTAGGTAGTGCCGCGATGGTCGTAGCGTCCGGCGGCCGTGGCGGGACTCACGCGCATCCCGCAGACCGGATCGATCTCGGTTCCGCCCGTCGCCGCACCGTGTCCGTCGCCGGCGGCGCCATGGCCGGCCTGGGGCTGTATGACGACGAGGCGCTTCCCTTTCATGGGCTGCATCGGTCCCTCATTTCCCATCGCTGTCCGCCAGATCGTCGAGAATCGGACATTCCGGCCGCTGATCGCCGTGGCAGTGGTGCACCAGGTGTTCGAGCGTGCGCCGGAGGTCCTGCATTTCCGCGATCCGGCGATCGAGATCGCTGATGTGCGCCTGGGCGATGCGCCGCACCGCCGCGCTGGCGCGCCGCCGGTCCTGCCATAGCCCCAGCAGCCGGGTGATGTCCGCCATCGAGAAGCCGAGGTCGCGCGCCCGGCGGATGAACCGGAGCGTGTGGACGTCGGTGTCGTCGTAGAGCCGATATCCGCCGAGGCTGCGCCGCGTCCGCTTCAACAGCCCCAGCGTTTCGTAGTGCCGAATCATCTTCGCCGACGCGCCCGACGACCTGGCGGCGTCGCCAATGTTCATCAGCCCGGCGCGCCGGGCGTCGGCCAGCTCGAGCACCGCTCCACTGCGAGTCATGTCCCACTCAGTGTCAACCTTCCCACCATGGGAATGTCAAGCGTGATAAATCCCACGCTCCAAATCCCAAATCCCAACCACGCCCAAGTCCCAAGTTCCAAACCCCGCGGCGCGGTTGAGAGTTGGGATTTGGGAGTGGTTGGGATTTGGAGCTTGGAGCTTGGGATTTGTTTAGAATCTCAATCGCGCGCCCAGCTGCACCGAGCGCGGTTCGCCGACCGCGGTGGGCTGTCCGAAGTTCTGCGCCGGGTTGTCAGGATAGGCGCCGGCGCCGAAGCTCGTGTTGCGGGTGATCACGTTCTGGCGGTTGGTGATGTTGAACGCCTCCGCGACTCCTTCGAGCTCGAGGCGTGGGGTCAGATGGAAGGTGCGGGTCACGCGCAGCGCGAGACTGAAGAAGTCGCTCCCCTTCCCCGTATTGCGCTCGATGAATGCGCCGTTGACGATCGGGCGGCCCGCGGTGCCTTGAATCGTGGTCACGCCTGAGGTGATGTTGAACGGCAGCGCGGAGTAGGCCTGGAGCATGCCGCTCACCTGCCAGCCGCGCGTCAGGTGCTCCAACGCGGTGGCCGGCGCGCGAGTCGGGGCCTGGACCGTGCCGGAGAGGACCAGCCGGTGACGCTGATCGTTGTCGGATCGCCCCCAGTCCTTGGCGAGATCGAATGGATCGATCGGCTGGCTGAAGAAGAACTCGCCGACGTTGTTCCTCGCCGACGATAGGGTGTACCAGACGCGGTAGTGGCCGAAGCGACCCGGCCGCTGCGTGAACGACACGTGCATGCCGTGATAGGAGGAGGACCCGGCAGACGAGTAGCGGTTGTTGTTGCCGTACTCGGGATTCGGCCGGCAGCCGTTATTGGCGCCGGCGGCGATGCAGCTCGGCACGTTCTGATTGATCGTCATCAGCAGCTGGCGGCCGCGGGCGTACTGGTATCCGATGCCGACCACCGCCCGCTGGCCCACTTCCTGCTCGATTTCCACGCCCGCCTGTTGCGACGACGCATTCTGCAGATCGCGGTCCATGGTCTGGAGCGCCGGCAGCGTGACCGACGCCGCCACGCTGTCCAGGATCCGCGGGAACACCGGCGCGCCCGACTGCGCCGGGGACAGGTTCACCGCGATCTGCCGAAGCTGCGTCAGGTCGGTCGTATTGCCGGCCGACAGCAACGCGTTCGCGACCGCCCGCAACGGCACCCGGTCGTAGAAGCGCCCGGCGCTGGCCCGCACGATCGTGCGCCGATCGGCGAACGGGGACCAGGCCACGCCAACACGCGGCGAGATGTTGTCGAGGTCGGGGTTGATGGTCTCGAGAAACTGCAGGTCGTACCGGATGCCGGCGTTGAGGGTGACGTCCGGGCTGATCTTCCACTCGTCCTGCACGTAGACCCCGGCGTTGGGATTCTGCTGCGTCACCTCGGAGGCGCCGAAGGTCTGCGTGAACCCGGCGTTGTTGTAGACGCCGGCCAGAAAATTCGCGAGCGACGAGAAACCGTAGCTGCCGCGCACCGCCCGTGGATAGACAATCCGGTCGTCGTTCAGGAGTACGTCGCCACCGATCCTCACGGCATGCGCCCCGGCCTGGTGCGACAGGTTGCTCACGAGCTGATACATCGTGTTGTCGCGGCGGGTCGGACTGCCCGAGCTGGTGCCGAACGAGCCGACTCCCGCAATCGCCACTGCCGGACCGATCGGATCGCTCGGCGGCGCCTCGAGCGCGCCGATCGCGGCCTGCGCACGGGTCTCCAACAGGGTCCGCGGCGACAGCGAGACGGTGTGGCTCGCCGCGAGGCTGCGATCGAGGTTGTCGAGGTCGGACGAGGCGCTCGGCGCATTGAGCCCGCCGGCGCCGCGCGCATTCCGCGAGCTGACGTCGTACAGGCTGAACCGGGCGGCGAACCGGCCCCGTGTCGCTGCCTGATGCTCGACCTTCGCGATCAGATTGGTCGAGTCGATCGGGCTCGGGTAGACGCCGGTCGCGATCAGAGGACCCTGATAGCCGGCCGCGGCCAGCCGTGCGTTGATCGGGGCGACGTTGGCCGCGAGGATCGTGGAAAGGCCCGTCTGATCGAGCCGGCGCTGTTCGAGATTGGTGAAATAGAAGGTTCGATTCGCGCGGATTGGTCCACCAACGCTGACGCCGTATTGCCACTGATCCATCGGCAGCGTGGTCCCGGAAAGGGGATTGGGGGCGTTCAGGCTGTCGTCGCGCAGGTAGGCGTAGCCACTGCCGTGCAGCACGTTGGTGCCGCTCTTCGTCACCACGTTCACGTATCCGCCGAGCGCCCGCCCCAGTTCGGCCTGGCCGCCGGACGTCACCACCTGAAACTGCTCGATCGCATCGACCGCATATGTCACGCCGCCGAGCGCCGCCGCATCGTCGTTGGCCGAGAGCCCGTCGACGATGAAGTTGTTGGACAGATTGCGCGCGCTGCTGACCGAGAGACTGGCTCCCAGGACCGCGGAGGTTTCAGGGAACAGTTGCGTGCTGTTCAGGTTCGTCGGCGACACTCCGGGGACCATGAGCGCGAGCTCCTGGAAGTTCCGGCCGTTGAGCGGCAGGTCCCTGATCTCGACCTGCGACACGGTGGCCGCGATCTGACTGCGCGCGGCGTCGAGGACCGGCGCCTCGGCCCCGACGCTGACGTCCGCGGCGAAGCCTTCGACCGCCAGTGTGATCGGGAGTTCGAACGCGGCGCCGGCCGTCAACGTCAGCGGGACGGTGGCCGCTGAGAAGCCGGCGTGACGAACCGCCACCTCGTAGCGTCCGATCCGCAGCGACGGCAGCCGGAACCTCCCCGCCCCATCACTCATTGCCGTCGAGGTGACGTTGGTATCAGTGTGGCGCGCGCTGATCTGCGCGCCCGAAATAGCGGCGCCGGAAGGATCGAGGACCCGGCCGCCGATGCTGGCATAGTCAACCGATTGCTGGGCAACACCCCGAGCGCCAGACGCAAGCATGCAGCTCACGAGGGCGAGAAGCCGTACAGCTCTCACGACACACCTCCCAAACGACTGAAAACCACGCGCCGCGAAGCACACGGTGCCTCGCGGTGAAAACGGGCGGTGGCTACGCGCGGGGAGGTGGACTGTCGGGCGCGACCAGGCGGCTGGTCAGGTGTTCGTCGAGGCGCAGAGGAGCGGGCGCCCGGTCGGCGTTTCCGGGTAACAGGGTGGCGGCGGGCACGACGCCGTGGTTCGAGAGGATCACCGCAAGTGCGTTCGCCGGTGCGCTGCACGTGCCGCCGAGCGTGCAATGGTCGCTGGACGGCGATTCGGGTACCGCCGGCGCGTGCAACGCGTGGTCTGCGGGTGCGGGCTCGGCGGCGGCCTGATCGTGACCGTCGCCGTGGTGGGCGTGGATGTCCGCCGGCTGGGCGGCCGGGACCTGAGGATGCATCGGACAGCTGCGGCCCTGACTGCGCATCGGGCAGTACGCCGAGTCGGCGCGTTCGTGGCAACGCGTCCGCTCAGCCGCGGCGGCATGGTGCGCGTCGCAACAGTCCCGCGGGACGAGCGCCGACAGCGACACCACCTGGAACAGCAACCAGGCAGCGACGGCGAGGCGCAGACGCCGGCGGAACGGTTTCATGTATGGATAAGCTTAACGCAATCCAGTCTCGGCGATCAGCCTTGGAGCTGACGGGTGAGCTCTCTTGGATCCAATCGAAAACGAACCGTGAAACCCGACAGCGGGAAAGGTGACGGCTGAGGCTGCGCTTCACATCAAGTGAGACGACGGCCGAATCGACACGAACACCACGAACCCCGGTGACACGGTCCGTCCGGAGTAGCGCGCCTTCAGGTCCGGGGGCACGATGCTGAGCGTCAACGAGCCGCCGATGCCCGGCACCAGGCTCCGCCATCCTTTCAGGGCGCGCTCGTAGCCGACCTGGCCTTTGCCGACGCCGAACACACGGTCCGGAGCCTCGTGGGCGTGGAGATCGTGGCCGGACTTGCCGGCAATCTCCACCCTGCCGAACCACGTGTGCCGCTCGCCGACGGTGAGACTGCTCTCGAGCAGGACCGCGTGAGTCGTGAGCCGAACCTCGTCGCCGGGAATGACCTCGATCCCGGAGTTGAGCCCGTACGCGAGCGTGGTCGCCGAGAACCGGCCGCCGACACGCCGGTGGTAGGTGGCGGAGGCGGTCAGGCGCTGGACGTCGGCCCGCGGCTCGGGGGGGAACTCGTCCTCTGCTTCCTCGAGATGCGCGGCCGACACCTGCACGACGAGGTGGTCGGTCGGCATCAGGCTGAGCCGACCCGACACCGAGTCGAGCGGGCCGAAATCGATCGTCGTGCGCCGCTCATCGGGCTCGCGTCCATTGAAGAGCGACAGCTCCCCTTTCCACCGCCGGTCGTAGACACCGGCGGTGATCACCCCGAACGTGATGTGCGTGGCGTCGAGCCAGTGGTGCGCGATGGGCGCAACCGGGTTGGCGATCGCCGAGGCGCGATGTGGAAAAGAGATGGGCCCGAGTGCCGGCTCGCCGGCGAGGCCGGCATACACCTGCCAGCGCAGCGACCCGCGCAGCGGGCGATCGTAATCGGCGGCCAGTTCCATGAAGAGGTCGTGCGGATGCTGGCGGTCGTGAATCGTGTCGCCCTCACAGATCTCGCCGCTGGCGAGCAGATTCAAGAAACCGCAATCTCTGACCGTCCACGATTCCGCGCTCCCCATCGCCCGCAGCCCGACGCGTCCGCCGGCGAGTGGTCGCCGCGCCATCAGCATGCCCCAGTTCACGCTGCTGACCTGATGGGTGCTGGCGCCGCCGGTTCGATGCCGATCGCCCGGCTCGGCGATCAGTTGACCGAAGGCGCTGCCGTGCAGCATCACGTCCCAGCCGCGCCATTGCCGCATGGCGCCGAACATCGGCGTCACCACCGGTGTCCAGGACGTGCCCGAAGCGTCGCGGATCGGGAACAGCGCCGTCAGATCGGTCGCGCTGTCCTGTTCGTGATGCGCGTGAGGAGCGGGTGTCGAAACAGTCTGCCCGGAAACTGGAACCGAGGATGCGGCAAGAAGGGCAAGAACGAAAACGGATGGACGAATCATGAGTGTTCGCGGTGGGCCCTCATATATGTTTTCTCCCCTCCTATCTTCCCCCGACCCAAGGAAAATTGGTTTTCCTCCTGATTTCTTGACCTCCTGTTAGTTCACCGGCCGTCGAATTGCCCTGCTGTGGCTGTAAGCACCCATCAGCGCGGATTTCCGAGCTCAGTTCTCCCGCCTGATCGCGCTCGCGGGTTTATCTGTCCGCAGTCCCAGGAAGGCTGAATGGCGCAGGTGGCCTTCGCCGGTCCACTCGACGAAGCGGATCTGGGCGACCGCGGTCGGTCGCACCCATTGCATCTCCGCCATCTGGTCGGCGGTCACTCCCCCGCCCCATCGCGACTGCCTGGTATGCGGCAGATCGACGAACGGGCAGCGAGGGGTGCGGAGCGGCGCAAGCCGGGCGAAAACCTCCCGGCGGACGTGCGGCGTGAAGCCGGCTCTGACCTTTCCCGCGAACCGCAGCCCGCCGTCGTCGTGATAGCCGACGAGCAGCGCGTCGATCCCGTGAGGACCGGGCCGGTATCCGCCGATGACGAGCTCCTGCTGGCGATCCAGCTTCAGCTTGACCCACGCTGCATGGCGCTCGCCGGCGGTGTAGCGTGAGGTCCGACGCTTGGCAATGATGCCTTCGAGACCGAGGCTCGACACCGCGTCGATCACCTGTTGGGCTGTTCCCGGCAGCTCACTCGACAGCAGAATCCTGGAGCCTTCGACCACCCCGGCGAGCCTGGCACGGCGTTCGGTCAGCGGCGCGCCGGTCAGATCAGCGCCATCCACATGCAGCAGATCGAACGCAAAAAAGACGATTGAGTGGCCCGGGTGCGCGGCGCGATGCTGAAGCGCCTGGAACGAGGGGCGTCCGGCCGGGTCGATGGCCACGATCTCCCCGTCGACGACCGCCTGCCCCGCCCGCAGATGGACGGCCGCGGACGCGACCGGCGGATAGGTGCGCGTCAGATCCTTGTCCGTCCGGGACCGGATCTGGATCCGCTCGCCATCCTTGATCACCAGCGCGCGATAGCCGTCCAGCTTGACCTCGTACAGACCAGTCCTCCCCCTCCGGCAGCGCGTCGACGACCTTCGCCGTCATCGGTTCGAGGAATGCCGGCGACGCTGACCGGCGCGCGGATCTGGGCACGCGGCAGTGTAATCCCGTCCCTTCGACTCGCTTTGCTCGCTCAGGGCGGGCCCCGCGCAATCCGATTGGTCGCACCCGGCGTAGTAACGGCCGGATCCACAAACCCTTCGCGCCGTAAAGGAGCGCATATGAACAAGCTCGCCAAAGCAGGCCTTGCGGCCGCCGCCATGTCGGCGGTGGTGACCGGCATCGCCCCGCGCACCACCGCCTCGAGTCATCGTGAAGCCTTCGCCGTCCTCAACGAACCCTGCGCCGACAACACCGACACCTTCGCGTGGGTGTCGGACAAGACCCACGACAAGCTGTACCTGATCATGAACTTCAACCCGTTGCACGAGCCCGGCCAGGGCAATCAGGGCCTTCGCGCCTGCAACGGCTACCGTTACGAGTTCCACATCGCCAGGGGGAAGAGCCTCGAGGACGATGTGATCTACCGTGTCGAGTTCACCAACAAGCTGAAGTCCGAGGCCGCGCCGGGCCCGACCGATCCGCTCGGCGGCGGGAACGAGCTGCTCTGGCAATTGACCGGCGGCACCGAGACGATGAAGGTCACCCGGATCACGGACACCGAGCGGCGCGGCCGCGGGCACGCGTGGTGGGACGACGACGACGATCGCGACACGGTCGTGCTCGGCAAGAACCTGCCCGTGCTGCCGAACAATCATGGGCCGCAGACCGATCGCCTGGTGTATGGCCTGGGCGCATTCAAGGGCTACGACTCCGGCGATGCGACCAGCCGCGAGGTCGGTCTCTACGACCAGCCGTTCGTCGATACCTTCATCCACCCGCTGGCGAACGGCGGCCGCATCATCGCCGGCCAGTTCGACGACCCCTATCAGCTCGACGAGAAGGGCATCTTCGATCTGGTGAACTTGAACCGCGACGACCTCGGCGGCATCCCCGGGGCGCGGCGCCCCCCGGCGACGGACGTCTTCACCGGCTTCAACCTCTTCTCGATCGCCCTCGAAGTGCCGATGAGCGATCTGTTCCCGCGCGGGATCCCGCACAACGGGCAGCTGCAGCCGACGTCGACCGACAGCCTGCTGCGGGTGTGGTCCCGAATCACCCGGCGGGCGATTCAGGTGGTCGATCCGGGCAACAACCCGATCACCGGGGTCCAGGGCTACGGCAGGTACGTGCAGGTCGGACGGAACGCACTGCCGTTGTTCAACGCCGGGCTGGTCGGCACGCAGCGGCATACCCAGTACCTCCGCAGCAGCCCGATGCACGACGTGACCAACTTCGGCGCCGATGTGCTGTTCCCGGTGCTGGTGCGTGATGCCGAGGCCCTCGGGATCTACAAGGCGCTCGGCGTTCCAGCGAGCACCGTGGCGACGCTGAAGGGCCCGCGGACCGACATCATCAACGCGATCAATCTGGGCCGGCCGATTCCGGTCGCCGACGGTTTCACCGGCGACGTCATCACGCTCGACGCGGCGATCGATTCGAGCTTTCCCAACGGGCGCCGCATGGGCGGAGGGACCGCGCCGAACCGCAATCAGGTGAACGTCAACAGCGTGTTGATCAGCCTGATCGTCGCCGGCAATCCCGCCGCGGGCCTGGCGCGCGGCGTCGAGGTGAACGACAAGAACTACCTCGATCGCTTCCCGTTCCTGGCGCCGGCGCACCAGGGCCTGTTCCAGGGCCACGGCGGCACCAACATGCCGACGGTGCCGAACATTCCGCCGCCGGGCGGGGGGCAGTAAGAGGCATCGGTCGCTTGTCCACGGCGCCTTCGGCGGGTTCGCGGCCTGGGGCCGCTCAACGACGACACGACGACACGACGACAACGACGTAGACCTTTGTCAGTCACGTCGACGGACTACATCCGCTGGCGGCGCCGCGCTTCGCGCGGTGGCAGGAGTGAGAGTCGGGCGGCTCGCAAGCCGCCCCATGGCACGAAAAGCGGCTTGCGATCCGCCCGACTCTCACTCCTGCCAACGTCGGCCGTGCCGACGTCGCCGCCAGCGTGGGAGCGGCTGTCGCCGCGAAGAGACTCTCACTTGCGGGCGAGCTGTCGCTCCCCTTCTCGAGGACTGCAGCCATGTCACACACATCATGTTTTTGCCATCGCGCGGGTCTCGCGCTGACCACTCTTGCCGTCATCACGCTCAGCGCCGCGTCCCTCGCGGCGCACGACATGTGGATCGATCCGACGACGTTCCTGCCCGCGGCCGGCGAAATCGTCGGCGTGCGCTTGCGCGTCGGTCAGGACCTCCTCGGCGATCCGATCCCGCGCGACCCCTCGCAAATCCAGCAGTTCGTCGTCGACGACGCCGAAGGCCGGAAGCCCGTGGTCGGGCGCGCCGGCGGCGATCCCGCCGGGTTCGTGCGTGCCTCGATGCCGGGCCTGCTGGTGATCGGGTATCGCAGCAACCCCGCGTCGGTGGAATTGCCGGCCGACAAATTCAATCAGTACTTGAAGGAAGAAGGGCTCGACGCGGTGGGAGCGTTGAGGGCGAGCCGCAACCAGACTGGTGCCGCCGCGCGCGAGCTGTTCTCGCGGTGCGCCAAGAGCCTGGTGCTGTCCGCGGCGGGCAGGACCGGTGCCGGTGATCGCGCACTCGGCTTCCCGCTCGAGCTCGTTGCCGAGCGCAATCCCTACACGCTCGAGAGTGGTGAGGAGCTCCCGGTGCGCCTCACCTACGGCACCAAGCCGCTGCCCGGCGCCCTCGTGGTCGCGATCAATCGCGTCAACCCGGCGCGCAAGATCGCGGCTCGCTCTGACGCCGACGGTCGCGTGCGGTTGCCGCTTGCTGGCGGCGGCATGTGGCTGATCAAAGCCGTGCACATGGTGCAGGCACCCGCCGGCAGCGGCGCCGACTGGGAGAGCTTCTGGGCGTCCTTGACGTTCGAAGCCCCGGGCGCCTGACGACCGGAGGGGCTGATGCGACGACAGATCCTGTGGCTGACGGCAGTCGCCGTCTGCCTTGGCAGCGCCTTCCCGAGCGCCCACGAGATCGGCACCACGCGCGTGTCAGCCGTCTTCACGGCTGACGACACCTACGACGTCGAGCTCGTGACCGACGCGGCAGCACTGATCGAGAAGCTGAGCGCGGCCAGTGGCCAGCGCTCCGCGACCCCTCGACACGGCCCGGGGCCGGCCGGTGACGATCCGGCACCGGTCGCGATCCTGCTGCAACAGCTCGATGCGGTCTTCCGGCAGCGAGTCACCCTGACATTCGACGGTACGCCCGCTCAGCCCGCGGTCGCATACTCGGTTACGCCCGCGGCTGGCCTTTCGGCGTCCGTGGCGACGATTCGATTGACCGGCACCGTGCCTTCGGGCGCTCGCGCCGCCCGCTGGACCTATGGATGGACGTTCGCCTCCTACGCCATGACCGTTCGCCGCACCGCTGCTGCGGAACCCGTGACGCGCTGGCTCGAGGGCGGCGAGGCGTCGCCGGAAATCGACATCGCCGCCCCCGCTCCCGACCGCGCCCGAACCGCCGGCCGCTATCTCGCGCTCGGCTTCACGCACATCGTGCCGGGCGGGCTTGATCACGTCCTGTTCGTGCTCGGGATCTACCTGCTCAACCGGCGGTTGCGATCGGTGTTGTGGCAAGTGAGCGCCTTCACCGTCGCGCACTCGATCACGCTCGCGCTCGGGATGTCGGGCGTCGTCGCCGTGCCGCCCTCGATCGTCGAGCCGCTGATCGCGCTGTCGATCGCCTACGTGGCGGTGGAGAACCTGTTGGTCGCCGAGCTGACGTCGCGCCGAATCGCGCTCGTGTTCGGTTTCGGACTCCTGCACGGACTGGGGTTCGCGGGCGCGCTGGCGGAGCTCGGGCTTCCCCGCGCCGAGTTCCTGACGGCGCTGATCACGTTCAACCTGGGTGTGGAGGCGGGCCAGCTGGCGGTGGTTGGGGCGGCAGTCCTGCTGGTTGGGTGGCCCTGGGGCGATCGGCACTGGTACCGGCGTCGGGTAGTGGTGCCGGCGTCGTGTGCGATCGCCGTTACCGCGGTCTACTGGACCTTCGAACGGGTCGCGGGCTCTGCAGCCTTGATTCGCACCATCGCCTTCATCGTCGGGTGAAGGTCGCAGATGTAGGGAACGTCGCCGGCGGCGCCGGGCGTATACCGCCACGAGCCGCCGTTCGCGTCGATCTGCCGCGAATCGAACTTGCCGGCAGCCGTCGAGGTGTGGGCGAAGACATCCTTGTTCGTCCAGACGATGGTGTCGCCGGCATGGACGGTCAGGTCTTCCGGCTGGAAGCCCATGCCTTCGATGACGATGGTGTGGGTCTGCGGCGGCGGGGGCTGAGGAGGAACGGGGTTGCTCCCGCTGCACGACAGCAGGAGCAACCCGAGACAGGACACGCCGATTCGACCCGCGGTCCCGGCGACCATCGTTACATGCCCTTCGAGAGCGACGCCTGAATCATCTTGGCGTGTTCGAGGTGCGCCACGAACGCCGGCCGCACCTTGACCAGCAGTGCCTTGAGCTCGGCGTTGCTGGCGCTGGGAATCAGGGTCTTGTCGACCGCGTCGAGGACCTGCTGGTGATACGCCACCTCGTTGTCCACATACGCGCGATCGAACTCGGCGCCTTTCAAGCCCTTGAGGTGTGCGACGTTCTTCTCGCCGCCGGCCTTCAGCGCTTTGCTGGTCGCGTTGTCTTCCGGCGTGACCTTCAGCTTCGTGACCAGTTCGACCGCCGACTTGTTCACACCGGTGTGGTCGGCGACCATCTGGCTCCCGAACTTCTTCACCTCCGGATTCGTGCCGCGGGCCGCGGCGAGCTTCCCGGCGTCGATGTCGACCTGGTTCGCGGTCACGACGATGGAGGCAATCTGCGGATCGGTGACGCCCTGCGCGGAGGCGTTGACCGCCGGAACCGCAAGCGCGGCGGCCAGCCCTGCGACGTAGATCATTTTCATCACGAAACTCCTCGATTGAATGGAAACGTTGGACCGGCCCCGGGCGGACCGATCGGGACATGTGCTGCCCTACCTACGCGGCGCACACGTCGTTGGATTGCGTATTCGATGCGAGTCGAGCCGGGGATGTTCCCGGCCGTCCGTCAGCGGGTCGCGAGCGCCGACAGAACGCGCTCGATAATCCGATCGCACCGCTCGCCGGCGAAGCCGAACACCTCGAGCGTGGCGGTATCGACGTCGCGCGCCAGCGCCTCGCGGAGCAGCGCCCGGGCGCGAAACAGCCGGGTTCGCACCGTCGCGGCGGGGATCCCCAGGCACTCTGCCGTTTCGAGGACGGTCATCTCCTCGACGTCGCGCATGACGAACACCGTCCGGAACGCCTCCGGCAGCTCGTCAATTCGACGCTCCATCACCGCACGGATCTCGGCGCGCAGCGTCGCGGCCGGTGGCGATTCGGTCTTCCCTTCCACTGCCTCGATGAGGTCACGCTCGTCACGGTGGGTGCCCGCCGGGAAGCGCACCACCGCCCGTTCCCGCTTGTGCCGCCGCAGGCGCATCAGCGATTGGTTGATGACGATGCGCGTGAGCCACGTGGTGACTTGCGCGTCGCCGCGGTAATCGCTGATGTGCCGGTAGGCGTCGAGGTAGCCGTCCTGCACGGCATCTTCGGCCTCCGCGTCGTCCTTGAGGATGGCTCTGGCGACGCGGAAAAGCCGGCTGTTGTGCCGGCGCATGAGCCGCTCGAAGGCGGCGTGGTCGTTCGCGGCGATGCTCTGGACCAGTGCGCTATCGGATTCGGGAGGCTGGGCCGCAGGCTTGGAAGGCATTTTCTGTTCGACCCATTGGATGCCGAACGCTGCTCCGACGTTCCCGGGCATGTTAAGGACCCGCCCGTGAACAAGTGTGCCAGTTTGGCCGCCGAGGCATCCCATGTGGCGGCGTTGCTCGTCGCTTACATACTCCCGGTATGCGCGCTCCTCGCGCCTTGCCACGCGGGCGCCTCGACGCCCAAACTGGCACACTTGTTCACGGGCGGGTCCTAACCTGCCCAATCACCCGGAGACGGCCGTTGTCAGACTTCTTGTTGACTCGTCGCGAGGTCATCGCCGCACTCGCGTGCGGCACTACTGTCCCCCTGATGTCCGCCTGTTCTCGAGAACCGTCCCCGTCGTCAACGCCCAAGTCGACGAACACCGAGGCCGATGCGAGCGCCTTGCTGGACGACATCGGCAGCAGCCTGCTGCGGGTGGTGCCCGAGACTGCCACTTCGCTCGGCCTCGACACTGGCGCGAAAGCGGAGCTTCGTTCGCAGCTCATGGATCGGTCGGCGGAGGGACAGCAACGAATCGCGAGTCAGCTGCGGCGTGATCTCGAGCGGGCGAACGCGTTGGACGCCGCCGGCCTCCCGCATGCGCTGCGCACCAGCATAGAGGTGGTGCGCAGCGCCTACGCCACAGCGCTCGAGGGCTTCGCAATGCCTTACGGTGACGTCCCCGTTGGCGGCTGGCGCATCACTCCGTACGTGGTCATCCAGAACGTCGGGGCCTATCTCGATGTTCCGCGGTTTCTCGATGCCGATCACCGAATCGAACGGGCCGCCGACGCTGAGGCGTATCTGGCCAGACTGCAGTCCTACGCGAAGCAGGTCGACGGGGAGCTTGGTCGCATTCAGGCGGCCCGCGCGAAAGGGCTCGTGCCGCCGGCGTTCCTGCTCGACAAGGCGCTGGCGCAGCTCACGTCTCTCGATCAAGAACGCGCGCGAGGGCGGAACGCTCGTCGAGTCAATCGAGCGGCGCACGAAAAATATTCCCGGCACCTGGGCGGAGCGGGCACGGGGGATCGCGGCGAAGGAGATCGCGCCGGCGCTCGAGCGGCAACTGGCGGAACTGCAGGCGCAGCGCGCGAGCGCAACGGGCGATGCCGGGATGTGGGCCCGACCGCAGGGCGACGGGTACTACCGGTGGGCATTGAAGGCCTCGACGACGACCACCCTGTCGCCCGACGAGATCCACGAGATGGGCCGGCGCGAGCTGCAGGAGCTGCACGCGCGGATGGACGCGATCCTGAAAAGCGTGGGCTACACCCAGGGTAGCGTCGGCGCGCGCATGCAGGGGCTGGCCAAGGACCGGCGCTACCAGTTCCCCGAGGGCGACCGCGGCCGCGCCGAAATCACCGCGTTCATCCAGAATCGCCTCGACTGGATCCGCGCGCAGATGCCACGCGCCTTCAACACCGTCGTCAATCCGAACATGGAAGTGAAACGGTTGCCGCCGGAAGAAGAGCCGGGCGCTCCCGCGGCGTACGGCGGTGCCGGCTCCATCGACGGCAAGATCCCGGGACGCTTCTGGATCAACCTCCGAACGACCGCACTGCACAGCAAGTACAGCCTCGCCGACCTGACGTTTCATGAAGCGATTCCCGGCCACATCTGGCAGGGTGAATACACGCACCAGATGCCGCTGATCCGGCAGATGCTCACCTTCAACGCCTATTCGGAAGGGTGGGCGCTCTACGCCGAGCAGCTCGCCGACGAGCTCGGCGCGTTCGAGAACGATCCGGTCGGACGCCTCGGGTACCTGCAGTCGCTGGCCTTCCGCGCCTGCCGTCTCGTCGTCGACACCGGTCTCCACGCCAAGCGCTGGACGCGCGAGCAGGGCGTGCAGTTCTTCGTCGAGGTGAACGGGTCGAATCCGCTCGAAGTCGCCAGTGAGGTCGATCGGTACTGTTCGTGGCCCGGCCAGGCCTGCGGCTACAAAGTCGGGCACAGCGAGATCAACCGCCAGCGCGAGAAGGCCAGGACGGCGCTGGGAGCAGCGTTCGCCGACAAGGCGTTCAACGACACGGTCGTGCTCGGCGGAAACGTGCCGCTCGACGTGCTGGCCAAGAACGTCGACGAGTACATCCGCACTCGCGAAGACCCGCGCCAGCATCACACCCGCTTGAAGTCGCTCGACCTGGCGACTTCAGTCTTCCTCCAAACCAGAGCCTCGACTCCTCGGCGGTCGTGAGCTATTTCGGGTCGAAGTTCCGCTTACGTCGATGAGTCCATAGCCTGGCCCGATCCGGTATGACCTTGCCCGGCGGCCGGCGAAGCGTCTCCAGACTCGACAGGACAGAGAGATGATGAATCGTAGCGTGGCCGGCGGCGTGACCGTTCTGCTGACTTGTCTCCTCGCGTCCTTCGCCAGCGGTCAGACCGGCTCCGGGCAGTTCGAGTTGATCAGCGCGACACCCACCGGTGCCCCGGCGGGCGGTCAAGCCTACTTCGACCAACTTCCCTACGACCGCGGCCCGCAGAAGATGAGCGCCGACAATCGCTACGTCGTGTTCGCCAGCCCGTCCGGCCAGATCGTGGCCGGGGACACCAACGGGCGGCAGGACATCTTCCTGCGCGACCGCGCGACCGGGGTCACCACGCTCGTCAGCCGTGCCGCCGATGGGTCGGCCGCCAACGCCGAGTCGGTGATGCCGAGGATCAGCGCCAACGGCCGGTACGTCGTGTTCATCAGCCACGCGACCAATCTCGTGCCCACGGCCGATACCAACGGTTTCGCCGACGTGTTCGTGCGCGATCTGCAGACCGGCCTTACCTCGCTGATCAGCGTGTCGTCGGCCGGCGTGCCGGCAAACTATGGCGGGTATTCGCCCTCGATCAGCGCCGACGGGCGCTACATCACCTTCGTGTCGAGCGCACAAGGATTGGACGGCGGTCCGGAGCCGAACGTCTTCAACAGCGACGTGTTCGTCCGCGACACGGTGGCCGGCACGACGCGGCGCGTCAGCGCGCTTCCGGACGGGAGCCACTTCATCGGCTCCGACTCAGCGGAAGCGACGATCAGCGCCGACGGCCGCCGCGTCGCCTTCGTCGTCTGGGACAACACGCTCGGCGGCCCGACCCCGACGGTCCCCCCCAACGTCCACGAGGGCGTCTACGTTCGCGATCTCGTCACCGGCACGTTGATTCTCGTCAGCGCCCGCCCGGACGGCTCGCCGGCGGATCTGCTCGTCTCGCTCAATCCGATGATCAGCGCCGACGGGCGCTACGTCACCTTCACGAACTGGGAAGACCTGGATCCGAAATTTCCGGATGCCGACCAGGAGCCCGACGGTCCGTACTCGGACGTCTTCCTGCGTGATCTTCAGACCGGAATCACCGAGCGCATCAGCCTGCCCTTCCCGGGCGGCCCGGTCGAAGAATCCGGCGGGCTCGCCTCCGTCAGCGCCGACGGGCGCTACGTGGCCTACTTGAACAACAACCTCATTCGCGTTCGCGACCGTGCGACGGGAACGACGACCGTGGTGCTGACGCCGAGCGGCGCCGACCCGGATGGCCCGCACGACGTCCCCGCGATCAGCGAAGACGGGCGGTTCGTGTTCTTCGAGAGCTCCGCCACCAACATCGCCGCCGGGGACATCAACGGGGTGGTCGACGCCTTCCTGTTCAGCACCGCGCCAATGGCGGATCTGACCCTGACGCTGGCCGCGAGTGGGACGCAGCCGCCGCCCGGATCGAACGTGACCTTCACCGTGACGCTGACCAACGGCGGACCGTTCGCCGCCACCGGCACGCAAGTCCGGCTGCCACTGCCGCCTGGCGTGACCTACGTTTCCGACACCGGCGGCGGGACGTACACGGCCGCAACGGGCGTGTGGGGCGCGGGCGACGTGCCTGCCTCGTCGAGCGTGAGCGTCCAGGTGGTCGGCCAGTTCACCGCGACCACACCGGTCACCGTCACCGCGCAGGTCAGCGCGTCCTCGCTGCCCGATCCGGACTCGACACCCGGCAACAATGTTCCCAGCGAGGACGACCAGCGGTCGGTCACGCTGGTGCCGTCGATCACGGATCTCTCGCTCACGCTCACGCCGAACACGACCACGCCGGCGGTCAACTCGAACGTGACGCTCAGCGCGGCGCTGACCAACGGCGGGCCAGCCTCGGCGACCGGCGTCCGGGTGCGCCTGCCACTGCCGTCCAGCCTGACGTTCGTGTCGGCATCGCCGGCTGCCGCCTACGACGCCGCAACCGGCATCTGGACGCTCGGGGCGGTTCCCGTCGGCGCGCTGATTCCCAGCGGTGCAACGGTCGGCCTGCAGGTCGTGGCCCGCGTCACGAGCACGTCGGCGATCGACGTGGTCGCAGAGGTGTCGGCCGCGGATCAGGCGGATCCTGATTCGACGCCTGGCAACTCGGCTCCTGCCGAAGACGACTACGCAGCTGTCCGCCTCACCCCCACCGCGCCGCTCGGACTGATCGTCACCACCGCGGCCATGACGGTGAACGGCAGCGACGGCAAGTGCTCGCTGGTCGAGGCGATCGTCGCGGCCAACACCGATCTCCCGTCCGGCAACGCCGTCGGCGAATGTGCGGGGGGCAATGGTCCCGACACGATCCTGTTGCGCGCGCTCGACGCACCCAAGGATGCGGCCGGCGTCCGCGACGAGTACCGGGTCACCGCGGTGAACGCGGTCGCCGACGGTCCGAACGGACTGCCGTCGATCACCAGCGTCATCACCATCGATGGCGGCGGCGCCGCGGTGACGCGGTTCGGCGCGACGGTCTTCCGGTTGTTCCGCGTAGCGCCGGGCGCGTCGCTGACCCTGGTCAACCTCGCTCTCACCAATGGACGTGTGCCGGCCGGGGGCGGGGCCGACTCGGCCGGCGGCGGGGTGCTCAACCTCGGGACGCTCTCCCTGATCAACGCCGTGCTGTCGGGCAACGTCGCGGCCTGCGATGGCGGCGCGGTCGCCTCGCTCGGGCCGCTGTCGATCCGGAACTCGGAAATTGTTTCCAACAGCGCCGGCTGCAGCGGCGGCGGCATCGAAACCTTTTATTCCGGCCAGTTGGATGTCGTCGATGCGTTCGTCCGGTTCAACACCGCGGCGGGCAGCGGCGGCGCCTTCATGATTCACGGCACGACGACGGCGCGGCTGACCAATGTCACCGTCGACTCCAATACGGCGGTCGCCGACGGTGGCGGCCTGCTCGCGCATGGCGGGGATGCCAACGTCGCGATCGCCGACAGCCGCTTCAGCGGCAACGTCGTCACCGCCGGGTACGGCGGCGCCATCGCCAACGGCCGGCTGCAGCCGGGGAACTCGGTCGCGGTTCTCGTCTCCGGCGGCGCGATGTCCCTGACGAACACCATGGTCAACGGCAACCGATCGGCCGGCAGCGGCGGCGGCATCGTCAATGCCGGCAGCCTGACCGTCCTGAACAGCGTGATTACGGTCAATCGCACCCTGCCAGGCGCGGGGTTCATCTGCGGCGGCGGCATCTTCAGCCTCGATGCGCTGACGCTGGTGGGGACGTCGCTGCTGTTCAACACAGCACAGACCGCCATCGGCGGCGGCGGGTGCGCCTACCGGCGCGTGGCGATCACCGGCAGCACGATCACCGGGAACACCGCGGGATTGGCCGGCGGCCTGGCGCTCGTTTCCCTGACCAGCGGATCGATCCAGGACACGACGATCAACCTCAATCAGGCGACGATGGATGCCGGCGGCGGCATCCTCAGCCAGGGTGTCTCCACTCTGACGCTCGACAACGTGCTCCTGCAGCAGAATGCCGCCGCTTCCGGCGGCGGCATCTACGCCAACGCGACGACCATCACGGCGCGGAACCTCCGGCTGCTTGGTAACACCGCCGCGCGGCAGGGCGGTGGCATGACGGTCTTCGGCGCAGCACCGCTGACGATCGCCGACGCGACCTTCTCGGCCAATGCGGCCGACGAAGGTGGCGCGCTGTATCTCGAGGCGCCGGCCGGCATCGTGCGCTCCACCTTCAACGCCAATACGGGACGGCTGGGCGCCGCGGTCCGTCTCGTCTCGTCGATCAGCCACTTCACCAACAGCACGTTCAGCGGCAACATCGCCGGCGCCGCGGGCGCCGGAGCCCTGCACGTGACCGCGCCCCCGGGGACGCCGCCATCGACCTCCGGCCGGGTCAATCTCGACGGTGTGACGATCGTCGGCAACGTCGGCAACGCCGGCGGCATCCTCAACGCCGGCTACGTGCAGATCGTCAACACGATCCTTGCCGGGAACCAGCGGCCCGACGGCACGGTCTCCGAGTGCGCCTACGGCGCGATTGGCACGTTCCAGTACGGCGGCAACCTCGTCGGCCTCGATCCCGGATGCGGGATCGCGCTGCCAAACGAGGGGATCAGCAACCGCCTCGTCGATCCGGCGATGGTGTTCACGCACGTGGTCGGGCCGCTGGCCGGCAACCGCGGGCAGACGGCGACGCATGCGCTGCTCCCGGGAAGTATCGCCATCGACGGCGGCACGGTCTGCGGGCTCGTCCTCGACCAGCGCGGTGAGCCGCGGCCCGTGGACGGCGACGGCGACGCCACGGCGCTGTGCGACGTCGGCGCGTTCGAGGTGCAGACGCCGCTCGCGGCGCCGCAGGCCGCTCTGACGTCGCTGAATCCGGCCACCCGCCTCGCCGGCGTGGCGGGTTCGACCGTCGTCGTCACCGGCTCCGGGTTCGGCAGCGCCGCAATCGCCCAGTTCAATGGCGCGGCGCGGCCGACGTTCGTGCGCAGCCCGACCGAGCTGGTCATGACGGTGCTGGCCGGCGACGTGGTGGCCGGCGACGGCATCGTCACCAACCGCATCACCGTCGCGAACCCGGGAGGTGGAGCGTCGAATCCGCTGCCCTTCGTCGTCGTCAGCCCGCGGGTGATCGCGGTGCAGGCGCAGGTGGCGCTACCCGGCGCGACCGTCGTCGCATCGACCGCTCCCGCCATCGCGACCCTGCACGGCGTCGCGGCGACGTTGACGAACAACGGCGCGGCATCAGGTCCGGCGACCGTCGCCGTCGCTACGTATTCGTCGAACCCGGCCGGCGGGACGGTGTTCGCTGCCGGCGTCTTCTTCGACGTGCAGGTCACGGGAGCGGATCCGGCCGACTCGTTGCTGGCGCGGTTCTACTATCCGACCAACACCTCGGCCGCGGCGGAGGCCGCGCTGACGCTGCAATACTGGACCGGCGCCGCATGGGCGGCAGTGGTCGGCGCTGGCGGCGCGATGCCGGCCAAGGATCTGACCAACAACCTGGATGGGACGATCTCCGGCGGCCGCTTCACGGTCACGCTCGACAATACGAGTATTCCGCGGCTCATGGACTTGGGCGGCACCATCTTCGCGCTGATCGAAGCGGCGGGCGATACCACACCCCCGACGACGCATTACGGCCAGTACCCCGAGGCGAACGCGCGCGGCTGGAACAACACTGCCGTGACCGTGACCCTGACCGCGACCGACAACGTCGCCGGCTCGCGGACGGAGGTCAGCGTGGACGGCGGCAGCTGGCGAACCTATCGCGGTCCGTTCGTGCTGGCCAGCGACGGCATCCATGTCGTGCGCTTCCGCTCGATCGACGCGACCGGCAACATCGAGGCCGCGAAGTACGCGACGGTCCGCATCGACAAGGACTCGCCGCTCTTCGCCGCCCTGGCGATACCGGGAATCCTGCTGCCGGTGAACAAGAGGCTGGTGGACATCACCGTGCTGCCGCTGGCGCTCGATCTGTGGTCTGGCACCGAGGCCGTGACGCTCGTCTCGGTGACGAGCACCGATGGGTCGACGACGGCCGACGACATCGCTGGCTGGAGTGTCGGCAGCGCCGACACCCACGGCCAGCTCAGGGCCGAGCGGGCGCCCGGCGGAGGCGCCCGCATCTACAAGCTGCGATACCGCGCCGTCGATCGCGCGGGCAACGAAGCGTTCGCCACGGCCACGATCCAAGTGCCCGCGGGGCGGTGATCTCCATGAACCGCGGCTCGCGACGCTACTTCCCCTTGCCCGTGTCGTGGGGGACGGTGCAGGTGGCCGTCCCGGTCACCTCGTTGCCGGCCAGGTCACGCGCCTTGGCCGCCAGGTGATAAATCCGGCCTGACTTGCTGCCACCCGACCGCTCGGCACGCAGCTCGACGACCAAGCCGCCGTTCTCGTCCTCGTTGACGGCGACGTCGCTCGGGTCCATCGGCTCGTTACTGGTTGCGTTCACCTGGAAGGAGCCGCGGGCGATGCCGGACACGGCGTCGCTGGCGAGCAGGACCGCGACCCGCTGGAGCTTGTGGTTCGCGGGCCACAGCGTGCACCCCTCCGCGGGCAGCCCGCTCAGGACCGGGGCCGCAGCATCAATCTTGACGTCGAGGGTGCGCGCCGCCTCCTCGTTGCCCGCGGCGTCGGTCGCGGAGTAACTGACCGTCGTGACGCCCTGCGTGGCGACTCCGAACGAAGCCGAGTGTCCGGGCACGACCGTCTCAGTGCCCGTTTGCGCACCCGCCAGCGAGTACCTGGAGCAGATCGACCCATCCGGCCGGCGTGTCATTCAGACCGCTCGCGAGGTCGGTCGCTTCGAGGCTCACGCTGACCGCGGCCTGGTTCCAGCCGTTCGCGTTCGGCGCCGGAGAGACGATGGCCGTGGTGACCGGATCGACGGCGTCCGAGTACACGGCGAAGTTGGTGGCCTCCAGGCGCGGCGGATTGTCGGCGGGCACGTTGACGAGCTTCCGCAGGTGCGTCACCGGGTCTTCGATCGCCATCGTGGTGGAGCCGCCGCCGTCCAGGTTGAGAGCGTTCCAGACGCGATAGTCGTTCTTGAGCAGATCGGCGACTTCGCCCACCTGCATGCCGTGACCGCCGTTGGTGCCGTCGACCGTGAACAGCACCAGGGTCCGGCCATCCTCGGTCACGCCGATCGCCGTGCGCGCGTTGCTCAGGTCATACCAATGCCGTCCGGCGCGGGTGTACGTGAGCGGCAGCGGGCCGAGCGGAGGCACCGGGCCGGGGGTGAGGAGCTCGCCTGGGTGGGTGGCATCCGTGTACTCCGGGATCGTCTTGACGCCGTTCGTCAGGATCTGGCCGGATCCGGCGAGGGCGTTCCACAGCTCCACGTTTTCGAGGACGTCCATCCCATCGGCGGAGGCGGGATCCCGATGGACGATGCTGGCGTTGTTCGATCTGTCGATGTTGAGGCCGGCGGAGTTGGTGACGATCGCATAACTCTGGATCGGCGACTCGAAGCCCGAGTAGACCCTCCCGCGCGAGGCGGCGAGGCCGATCACATACGCATACGCGCTCTGGGTCGACCCGCCGGGCACCGGGAACGGCGCGAAGAAGTGGACGTTGATCGCCGCCTGTGCGTGCGAGGTGTTGACGAAGTCGAGGGTTCGCTGCCGGACGACCTCGAAGGGGACGGCCGGCCAGTTCGGTGTAGTGGAGCCGGGCGCCACCGCCGGCAGGTTCTCTCCAGGCGGCGTCAGCTTGAACCGGACCGCGGGCGACGTCAGGTCGACGAGCAGGATGTTCATCCGCGCCAGGCGCGGGTTCGGCGTCGACGCCGAGCACCCCGGGCACTGGAACGGCGAGTACTGCTCCGTTCGCTTGATGTGCGTGATGCCGGGAAACAGCGGAGTGACGACGGTCTGTGCCTCCACCCCCGTCGAGCCCCAGAGGGTCAGACCCGCAGCAACGATCAAGCGGGCAGCTCGGTAGGACATCACACCTCCCTCGGCCATCGAATGCGCATGTTCTATCAGGCTCGATCGAATCGATCAAGATTCATGACCTTGTCCCACGCGGCGACGAAGTCTCGCGCGAACTTCTCCTCTGAGTCGCTGCACGCGTAGACCTCCGCGAGTGCACGGAGCTCCGAGTTCGATCCGAAGACGAGGTCGACGCGGCTGGCGGTCCATCTCGGATCCCCCTTCTTCCGGCAGCGTCCCTCGAATGCCACCGCGTCGGGTGAGGTCGGCTTCCACTCCGTGCCCATATCGAGGAGGTTCACGAAGAAGTCGTTGGTCAGCGTCTCGGGCCGCTTGGTGAACACGCTGCACTCACCCTGACCGGCGTTCACCTTCAGCACCCGCAGTCCGCCGACCAGCGCCGTCATCTCCGGCGCGCTGAGCGTCAGCCTGAAGGCTCGCTCGATCAGCAGATGCTCGGCCGGCACTTCGTGCCCCTCGCCGAGATAATTGCGGAACCCGTCCGCGTCCGGCTCGAGCACGGCGAACGATTCGACATCGGTCTGCTCCTGCGAGGCATCGGTGCGGCCAGGCCTGAACGGGACCTTCACATCATGTCCCGCGTCCTTTGCGGCCTTCTCGACGGCGGCACAGCCTCCGAGCACGATCAGGTCGGCGAGCGACACCTGCTTGTTGGTGCCCTGCCCTGAGTGAGCGGAGCGAGTCGAAGGGTCGTTGAACGCCTTCTGAATCCCTTCCAGGACCTTCAGCACCTTCGCGAGCTCCGTAGGATTGTTGACCGCCCACTCCTTCTGCGGCGCGAGACGGATCCGTGCGCCGTTGGCGCCCCCGCGCTTGTCGGTGCCGCGGAAGGACGATGCGGACGCCCAGGCGGTCGAGGCCAGCTGGGAGATCGACAGGCCTGACGCCAGGATCTTCTCTTTCAGGCTGGCGATATCCTTCGCGTCGATCAATTCATGCGTGATCGGCGGCACCGGGTCCTGCCAGATCTGCGGCTCCTTGGGAACCTCGGGACCAAGGTACCGCGTGATCGGCCCCATGTCGCGGTGAGTCAGCTTGAACCACGCTTTCGCGAAGGCGTCGGCGAACTCCTGCGGGTGCTCATAGAACCGGCGCGAGATCTTCTCGTAGACCGGATCGAGCCGAAGGGCGAGATCCGTAGTCATCATCGACGGCGCGATCTTCTTCGACGAATCGTGGGCGTGCGGAACGGTGCCGGCGCCGGCGCCGTTCTTCGGCTGCCACTGCTTCGCGCCCGCCGGACTGGTGGTCAACTCCCACTCGTACTCGAACAGGTGCTTGAAGAAGTCGTTGTTCCACCTGGTGGGGGTCGTGGTCCAGGTGACTTCGAGACCGCTCGTGATGGCGTGGGCGCCGCTGCCGGTCTCGTAGCCGCCCTTCCAGCCGAACCCCAGCTCTTCGAGGTTCCCGCCCTCGGGATCGGGGCCGACGTGGGTGGCCGGAGCCGCACCGTGGGTCTTGCCGAACGAGTGACCGCCGGCGATGAGGGCCACGGTTTCCTCGTCGTTCATGGCCATGCGGCGGAACGTCTCGCGTATGTCCCTCGCCGCGGCGACCGGATCGGGCTTCCCATTTGGCCCCTCGGGGTTCACGTAGATGAGGCCCATCTGCACCGCGCCGAAAGGATTCGCGAGCTGCCGATCGCCGCTGTAGCGCTCGTCGCCGAGCCAGGTGCTTTCAGAACCCCAGTTGACGTGCTCGGGCTCCCAGACATCCTGGCGGCCACCGGCGAACCCGAAGGTCTTGAACCCCATCGACTCGAGCGCGACGTTGCCGGTCAACACCATCAGGTCGGCCCACGAGAGCTTCCGGCCGTACTTCTGCTTGACCGGCCAGAGCAGCCGGCGCGCCTTGTCGATGTTGGCGTTGTCCGGCCAGCTGCCGAGCGGCGCAAAACGGATCTGGCCCGAGCCGGCGCCGCCACGGCCGTCGTGAATGCGGTAGGTGCCGGCGCTGTGCCACGCCATCCGGATGAAGAGGCCCCCATAGTGGCCGAAGTCGGCCGGCCACCAGTCCTGGGAGTCGGTCATCACCGCCTCGATGTCCTTCTTCACGGCAGCGAGATCCAGTGACAGGAACTCTTTGGCGTAATCGAACCCGTCGTCCATCGGGTCGCCTGCCGGGTGGTTCGTGTGGAGGGCGCTCAGGTTCAATTGATTCGGCCACCATTCCTGGTTGGTCCGGCCGGTGCGACTCTTGCTCGAGAACGGGCACTTCTCTACGTTTTCCATGTGACGTCAGCCTCTACTTGACCGGCGTGGGCGCCGGTTGTTACTCCGCGGAATGCGCTTGTCTTCCGTGGGCGGATTGGTCGGGGACTTCGTGCGTGCGTTTCGTCGCTGACCTGGGCGTGCGGCGGTCGGCCGATTGGGGGGTGATGCCGCGCGGGACTGTTCGAGACAATCCGGACAGCGCCCCCAATAGGCGACCTCGGCCTCGTCTATCTCGTAGCCCGAGTCGCCTTTCGGCGTGAGACACGGCGCGGAACCGACCGCGCAATCGATGTCGACCACGCGGCCGCAGGTCCGACAGATCAGATGGTGGTGATTGTCGCCGACACGATCTTCGAAGCGCGCCGGCGATCCCGAGGGCTGGATGCGCCGGATCAGCCCCTCGGAGACCAGCAGGCCCAGGGCGTCGTACACCGATTGCAGTGAGATGGCCCCGATCTCGGTCCTGACCACCTCCGCCACGCCATCGGCCGTGATGTGCGGCTGACCCGCGACCGCCCGCAACACCGCCAGGCGCTGGGCCGTCACCTGAATACCGCGGTCGCGAAGCAGCGCCGCCGAATCGGTCACCATCGATGACGGTAGCGTAGACCAAAGTTTGGAGTGAATCAAATATCAGGGTGACACCAGACGGTAGTCCACCGGGCCCCTCCGGGGGCAGACCGGGGGCAGACCCCTTCGCAGACGCCCGCCGTTCCATCTCACTCGTGGCGCAGGGCCACGGTCGGATCGACCAGCGCCGCGCGGCGCGCCGGGACGAACGCCGCGAGCAGCGCCACCACCAGCAGCAGCGGCACGATGACCAGGAAGGTGCGCGGCTCATAGCGATCGGCGGTCGGAAAGATCGACGGCAGCGAGCGGGTTGCCGCGGTGCTCAGTACCAGTCCGACCGGGATGCCGAACCAGGCCGGCTTCATCCCCTGCTGCAGGATCATCGCCAGCACATGCCGGTAGGTTGCGCCGATCGCCATCCGGATGCCGATCTCCCGCGTGCGCCGGAGCACCGAGTGCGCCACCAGGCTGTACAACCCGACCATCGTCAGCATCGTGCCCATGGCGCCGATGCCGGCGACCATCTCGGTCGCCATCGTAAGGAGGCCGGTGGCGCGGGCCGCATAGAACATCTCAACGGTCTGCGCGTCGAAGACCGGGAGCTCCGGATCGAGGTTGCGGGCGATGTCGCGGAGCGGCCCGACGGCGGCGATCGAGTCGCCCGCGGTTCGCGCCAGTAACACCATGCCCCCGCGCGGCTGCTGCGGGAACGGCAAGTACAGAGCCTCCTGCTGCGGCTCGACGATGTAGCCGTACTTCGAGTTCCTGGCGACGCCGACCACCTGCACCCAGGTGTCGTCCTCCCCCACCACCCGGAAGCGCCGGCCGATGGCATCGTGATCGGGCCAATGGCGGCGCGCGAGCGCCTCGTTGACGATGGCGACACGGGGCGCACCGGCGATGTCGGTCGATCTGAAGGTCCGGCCGTGCAACACCGGAATGCCCATCGTCTGGAAGTAGTCGCCGTCGACACTCGCCACCAGTGCGTTGACGCCGCGCTGCCCGTCGAACACCTCGCCCCCTTCGGGAGCGATCTCGATCACGTCGAGTCCCCACAACGGCATCCGTGACGTCACGCTCGCCGAGGTGACGTTCGGCATCCGGCGGGCGGCGTCCAGCGCCTGTTCGACGAACGCCGTCGTCTGTCGATCGGAGTAGCGGCGATGGGCCGTGTCCACGCTGACCTTGGCCACCTGCGTGACGTGGAAGCCCGGTCCGTTGGTCGAGACCCGGCGGAAGATCTGCAGTGTGAACACCGCGATGGTGATCAAGACCATCGACAGGGCCACCTGCGTAGCCACCAGCGTGGCTCGGCCGGTGAAGCGCCATCGGCCTCGGAGTGCCGGGTCAGTGGCGCGGATCGCGCTCGTCAGGTCCATCCGGGTGGTTTCCACTGCCGGGGCCATGCCGAACAGCAAGGCGCTGCCCATCGCCACGATCAGGCTGAAGATCAACGCCCGTTCATCGAGCTCCATCCGCGGTGGCTGAACGGCGTCGCTGGGGTATTGGATCTGCCGCAGGATCTGGATGCCGACCCGCCCGACGGCGAGACCGCCCAGGCCGCCGGCGAGCGCGAGCGCCATGCTCTCGGTGACCAGCTGCCGGATCAAGCGGGCGCGGCTTGCTCCCATCGCCAGGCGCAGCGCGATCTCGCGGGCACGCCCGGGGCCCCGGCTGGCGAGCAGTCCGGCGACGTTCGCGCAGGCCACCCCCAGGACCACGGTGGAGAGAATCGTCAGGAGCATCACCAGCCCGGCATCGTGACGGTCCGCGAATCTCGCCTCCAGCTCGGTCTGGACGATCAGCGCCTGATCCCGGTTGGTGGCCGGATAGGCTCGCTCGAGGTCGGCGCCGATGACTTCGAGCTCCGTGCGCGCCTCGGCGATGTCACGGCCGGGACTGAGGCGCCCCCGCAGCGTGAGCACGCGGAGATCGCGAGCTTCGAACAGGTCTCGAATCGGCTCGTCTCCGAGGGCGGCCGCCATCGCCAGCGGGATGTAGACGGTCTCGGAGATGCCCCGGGTTGCGAGTCCCGTGAAGCTTTCCGGGGCCACCCCGATCACCGCGAAGGTGACGCCACTGACGCGGATGCTCCGTCCGACCACGGCCGGATCGCCGCCGTAGTGTTGCTGCCACATGCCGTGGCTCAGGATCGCAACCGCATCACGCCCGGGGACGCGCTCGTCCTCGGCAACGAACGTGCGACCGATGGCCGGACGGATCTGCAGGACGTCGAAGAAGTTCGCGCTGACCAGATGGAGCACCCGCATCTGGGCCGGCGCACCTGGGGCGGCGCTGACGCCTGTCCACCGGAGCGTGTATGCGAGCAGGTCCGCGAAGGTCCGGGTCCGGTCGCGAATGTCGATGTAGTCCGGGTAGGACGCGCCGGTGGCCTGGCGGCCGCGCTCGACGCGCATGCCGGCAACCAGCAGTTCTCCGGGACGTGGCACCGGCAACGGTCGGAGCAACAAGCGCATCGGCAGCGCTGAACATCGCAACGTTGGCGCCGGTTCCGCAGGCAATCGACAACACCGCAATCGCGGTGAACCCCGGCGAGCGGGCGAACAGCCGGCAGCCATGCCGGATGTCGTGCCAGAGCCGTTCGAGCGACAGCAGCAGCTTCATCGATTCTGCCTTCTTGCGAGATCGGATCGTCAGGGGAGACGCCGGCTGTCGTCAAGATCGATCGAGAGGACGGTTGGCCACACAGGTACCGGACGAATCGCAGTTTCGGCAAGCGCGCGCTGGGGCGTCTCCTGCGTCCGCCTGAAGGCGGAAGCCACCTGTCACCGGGAGATTGACAAACGCTGCCGGAACGATCAGAGTTTTCAGCAGTGCGCATTGGGGCGCCTCCTGTCCGCGGCAAGGGAGATCTCTCCCACCCAACGTCACTCCGGGCTGCCGCTCGAGCCTTTCTTCCTGCCTGATGCAGCGGACTGCAGGCGTTACGGGAGGAAGGTGTCATGTTCAGACCGATTACCCCCAGGACGACCCTCGACAACCTCAAGAAAGAAGCGAAAGCCTGGGCGAAGGCGTTGCGCCTCGGCGATCCCGCGGCGCGTGAGCGTCTGGGACGCGCGCTCACCACCGTTCCCGCGGTGCCGGTGCTTCGCGACGTGCAGCGCGCGCTCGCGCGCGAGTTCGGCTGCTCGAATTGGGCGGCGCTCAGGGACCGCCTCGACCACGATGCCCCGCTGCGCCGGTACGACCGGGTCGCCGAGGCGCTGGTGACGGCCTACGCGACCGGCGACGACATCGCCATGCGGATCGTCTGGGAGTACTTCGGCCACATGCGCGCCTGGGACGCGATGCGCCGGTACGTGCGCCTTGACCTTGGCAGGCGCGAACAGCCCGAGAGCCCGGACGATGACGTCATCACGATTGCCGACGCCCGGTTTCTAGTGGCCCGGGCGCAGGGGTTCGAGACCTGGCAGGCGCTCGAGACCTACACCACCACCCTCCCACCGAAAACGACGCTCGCCGAGCGGCTGGTCGCGGCGTTCACGCGCGTCGGTGACACGGCGAGTGCACCACTGCGCTCGCGGAACTGGGACGAGGTCCTGGACGCCATGCACGAGCGCCGGATGACGGCGCTGACCGCATGCGGACAGATGACCGACGCGTTGCTCGAACGCGTCTCGCGCCTCGATCACATCACCGAGCTGGACCTCGAGGGCTCGAAAGCCCTGACTGACACCGGCCTCTGGTACCTCACGCGGCTGCCGCGGCTGCGGCGCCTGAACCTGGGCGGATGCGGGAGGATCACCGACGCGGGCCTCGAGGCGATCAGTCGCCTGCCCGAGCTCGAGTCGCTCACGCTGGCGTGGACCCGGGTCACCGATGCTGGTGCGGCACATCTGCGCGCGTGCGCGAATCTTCAGATGGTCGATCTCAGCGGCACCGCCACTGGTGACGGCGCCATTCTCGCGCTGGGCGGCAAGGCGCACCTGCGCGATTTCAGATCGGGCAACGGCGTCACCGATGCCGGCATGGCGAGGCTGCACGATCTCCCGGTCTTCAAGACCTGGCACGGCTTCGACCCGGAGCTGTGGATAACGCAGTTCGCTCCGGACGCGAGCTTCCTGATGCTTCGTGGCCCCTTCACCAATCGGGGGCTCGCCAACCTCGCCGGCCTCGACGGGTTGTTCGGACTGAACGTCGACAGCAGCCAGCTCGCCATCACCGGCGACGGTCTCGCTCCGCTCGCGGTTCTTCCCCACTTCGGTTGGCTGGCGTTCGACGCCAAGGACGAGTCGATGTCCTCCATCGCCGCGCTGCCGCACCTGCGGTTCCTGATGTGCCAGGACACCACCGCAGGAGACGAGGGCTTCGAGGCGTTGAGCCGGTCGCGCACGCTCGAATACCTCTGGGGACGGCGGTGCCACAACCTGCGGCGTCGCGGCTTCATGGCGATGGCCGGGATGCCGGCGCTGCGCGCGCTGTCGGTGAGCTGCCTGAACGTGGACGACACGGGGCTGTCAGCGCTGCCGCAGTTTTCCTGCGTTGCGAGAGCTGATGCCGATGGATGTGCCAGACGAAGGTACCGTCACATCGGCGCGTGCGAACATCTCGACTCGCTGGTCCTGATGTATTGCCGGAATACCGGCGATCGGGCGACCGAACACCTTCGCGGTCTGGCTCACCTGCGGAAATACTTCGCGAGCTACAACCTGATCACCGATCGCACCCCGGAAATCCTCGGCCAGATGGACACGCTGGAGGAGATCACCTTCGACTCGTGCGCGCGCCTCACCAATCGCGGGGTCGCGGCCCTGGCGCGTCTCCCGCGGCTTCGCCAGGTGGGGGTGTCAGGCATGCCGCTCGTCACGAGCGATGTGATCGCCGCATTTCCGCCCGCCGTTCACGTGAGCCATTCCGTGTGACGGTCGCGCGATCAGCCGTCCTTCAGGTTCGCCATCGGATCGACGCGAGAGGCCCGGATCGCCGGGACCGCGCTGGCGATGAGCATCGATGCCAGGAACAGTGCCGCGGCCCCGCTGAAGGCGACCGCGTCGATGCCCTCGATCCCGTGGTACTCGGACTGAATCAGCCGGCTCGCCGCGGCCGCGGCGAGGCCGCCGGCGAGCAGTCCGATCGCCGCGATGCGCATCGACTGACCAAGAATCATCGTGAGGATCGTGCCCGGGCGCGCGCCGATCGCCATGCGGATCGCAATCTCCCGCGACCGCATGGCCACCACATATGAAGAGACGCCGTAGAGGCCGGCCGCCGCGAGCAGCAGCCCGATGACGCCGATGAGCGCGGCCGCGCGGGCCAGCCACAGCTGCGTGGCGTAGGAACGCTCGTTCAGTTGATCGAGAGAGCCCAGCTCCTGCACGGGAACCCTGGGCGCGATGCGGCTGACCAGCTCTCGCACCGGCTGCGCGAGCGTCGTGGCCGTGCCGGCGGTCCGCAGATACAACGTCAGCGCCGGCTCGGGCTCGAGCGCCGCCGGCAGGTAGACCTTCGCAGCCGGTGGCCCGCTGTTCTCGAGCCGCGGTTCGCGCGAGGCTTCGACGATTCCGACGACCCGGACCTCGATCGCCGACTCCGGATCGCCGCCGCGACGGGCGACCCGAAGCAGATCGCCGATCACTGCCCCGCCGATCGCGGTGGCCGCCGTTTCGTTCACCACCGCAACGCGCGGCTGGCCGACGCGATCCTCGTCGGTGAAGCCTCGGCCACTGGTGATGCGGAGGCCGACCGCATCGAATAGCTCGCCCCCGGCATAGCCGCCGATGATGGTGCGGCCGTCCTCAGGGGCGTCGGTCGGCCGCCACACCACCAGCGATGCCGAAGCCGCGCCTTGACCGAAAGTCCACACGGCGGTGTGGCGGGCCACGCCCGCGGACACCGCGCCCGGCAGCCGGGCCGCGCCGGCCATCAGGTTGCGGTAGAAGGCCTCGCTCTCGCTCGCGGAGAGCTTCAGCGGCTGCAGATCGAACCGCGCGACCAGCAGCCGATCGGGCGGCGTCCCACCCGACACCGCCTGCGAGCGCACCGTTCCTACGAGCTGCCAGGCGGTCGCGAGCAAGGCCAGCGACAACGCGACCTGCGCGCCGACCAGCACCCGCCGAGCGCGCGACTGCCGCGGAAGCGTGTCGCTGCGCCCGGTCGCCGGCCCGAGCACGGCTGACGGCTGCTGGCGGCTCAGCCGGATCGCCGGCGCGAGACCGAACGCCACCGTGGTGAGGGCTGCGGTCAGCACGGTCAGCGCGATGACGAGGCGATCGAATGGGATGGGTTCACCCAGAGGATTGCTGGCGAGGCTCAGGGCCCACCAGGCGATCGGCAGCGCCAGCGCGGTCGCTGCGCCTGCCAGCATCGCACTCTCGATCAGCAGTTGGCGGACGATCCGAGACCGGCCCGCGCCGATGGCCAGCCGGATCGCAATCTCCCGCTGCCGCTGCGATCCCCTGGCCAGCATCAGGTTGGCGGCGTTCACACAAGCGATCACCATTACCAGAATCGGGATCGGCATGACGATCAGCACGCCGAACTGCCAGCTCTCGGGCCGCACTCGCCAGACGCGGTCCACTTCAGCCAGGGCCGTCTCTCGACCACCGCGAGCCGCCGCGAGGCGCCGCGCGATCACCGCGGCTTCCGCCCGCAGTTGCGGAATCTGCACATCGGCTCTTCGGCGTCCGACGAAGGCGAGGTCGCGCTCCTGGCGGCGCTGCTCCGCGGTCGTCAGGGGCAGCACCCGGTCGGCGAGCCAAAGCGGCAGCCAGAGGTCGGGAGCGCGGCTGCCGGGCCGGACGCGATAGATACCGATGAACCGCTCAGGCGCGACGCCGATGATCTGTACGAACTGATCGGCCACGCGGATGGTGCGTCCGACGATCGCCGGATCGCCGTCGAACTCCCGGATCCAGGTGCTGTGGGCGATCACCGCGACCGCCGCGTCGGTCCGGTCGTCTGCCTCATCGAAGACCCGACCAGCGGCCGGACGCACGCCGAGCACGTGAAAATAGTTGGCCGTGGCGACGATGCTGTGCATCGACCGGGCTTCTGGCAGAGCGACGGCGATCTCTCCGGCGGTATACGCTGCCAGGCCTTCCACGCCGCTCAACCCTTCACGCACGGCCTGATAGTCCGCCGGCGTCGTCATCCGGATCCAGCAGTCGGGCCGGCCGTCGCAGCTGCGGCTGACCGACACGCGCACCAGGCGCGGCTGATCGGTGACCTCCGGAAACGGCAGGACCATCGAGGCGTTCAGCAGCGCGAGCGCGGCGATGGTCACCGCCATGCCAAGCGCGAGACTGCCCACCATCCACCCGGCGAACCGCCGCGAATGCCGGAGCGCGCGCAGCCCGTCTCGCAGGTCCAGCCCGAAAGCTTCCAATCCACGATGGGACACGGGTCGCTCCTTTCGAGACTTGATGGTACCCCCGGCGGCTGAACCCCACCGCAGATAAACACCTGGCTGCTTGGACTTGCAATCGGGGTCGTCCGCGACGCTCGTGATCACGGGAGAATCAGGAGACCAGGAGAAAGCCGGTGTTTCTCCTGGCCCTCTTGTGCATCCACCGGCCTATCGATTGACCCAGTTGCGGTAAATGCCTTGACAGGAATATTCCAGTTGGGGCATATTGCGTCGCATGGTTGAAACGTTCGCGGCGCTCGCCGAGCCCACTCGCCTGCGGATCGTCGAGCTGCTCCGTTCCGGTCCGAGGCCGGTCAACGACATCGGCGAACGGCTCGAGCTCACCCAGCCGCAGGTCTCGAAGCATTTGCGCACGCTGAAGGAAGCCGGCCTCGTCGACGTGCAGCCGCTGGCCCAGCAGAGGTTCTATGAGCTCCGCGCCCAGCCGCTCCGTGAGCTGCACGACTGGCTGGAGCGCTACCGTCAGTTCTGGGATGCCCGATTCGATGCATTGGACGCGCTCGTCACCGAGCTTCGCGTCAAGGAGAAGAAGAATGCCCGCAACAGACAGAAGAGAAGGAAGTGAGCCCGCCATGCTGAATCGCACCTCTGTGGAGCGCTCGTCCGATCGCGAGCTGACGATCACCCGCACGTTCAACGCGCCACCGCGGATCGTGTTCGACGCCTGGACGAACGCGGAGCTGGTCAAGCGCTGGTGGGCTCCGGTCTCGCTCGGCGTCTCGATCGTGAGCTGCGAAGCCGACGTGCGGGTGGGCGGGCGCTACCGATACGTGCTGAAACCGGCGAAGAGCGAGGCGTTCGCGTTCTCGGGGACCTACCGCGAGGTCACGCCCTATTCGCGGCTCGTCTACACCACCTTCTTCGAGCCGGGGCTGACGCCGCCGAAGGACGAGTCGGAGGCCGCGGTCGTGACCGTCACCTTCGAGGAGGACGGCGACCGGACCCATCTCGTCGCACGCGAGCTGTATCCGTCGAAGGAAGTGCTGGACGGCGCGATCGCGACGGGTATGGAGCACGGCCTGCGGGAGACGATGGATCTGCTGGGCGAGCTGGTGGAGTCGCTTCGCTGATCGGCTGGTGCGACGGGGGCCGTCGGGCCCCCGTCTCGCGGGAGTGGCTCTCGCCATCCGGCTCTCTTAGAATGTCCGCATGACACGCCTCCTCGCCCGGCTCGTGGCAGCTCTGCTGGTGGTCGTCGTTCCAGCGGTGATCGTGACGCTGTTGGCGGCACCGCTCAACGTGACCGGGACCTGGCAACCCAAGAACTGGACGCTGAAGATGGCGCTGCAACAGGACGGCGACCGGGTCTGGGGCCACGGCGGCGCGAAGGACTTCTGGTTCCGGGGCCAGTGGGACGGCGATCGGCTGGTGCTGATCGCCACTAATTTCACCGAGAAGCGCAAGGGCGTCTGCAAACCGCGCGGAGTGTTCGCGCTGACCGGAAAAACGGTGAGCATGCTCGACGGCGTGTGGTGGCAGACCGACACGGGCCGCACGCTCAAAGGACCGTGGGTCAGGCTTTCGCCCGACGGCGGCGAGAAGGTGGACTATCCCTACGCGACCGAGCTCACTTTTTGTGGCTCCCTCCGGACCTACGAGTTGGCGTTCGCCACCGGCGCGGATACCCTCCTCGGCGCCGATTGGCCGATTCTCGCGGCGGTTGGCGAGGTGCTGAAGAGCAATCCGTCCTTCAAGATCGAGGTGGCCGGCCACACCGACTCGACCGGCGACGCCACGAAGAATCAAGAGCTGAGCGATCGCCGCGCTGCCGCCGTCAAGCAGGCGCTGGTCAGTCGTTACGGCGCGGACGCCTCGCGAGTCTCGGCGAAGGGCTGGGGCGCCACACAGCCGATTCAGGAGAACGCGACGGTGGACGGCCGGGCGATGAACCGTCGCGTCGAAATCGTCCTGGCGCGCTAGCGCGGACGTTCCCTCCGGGCTACCTCAAAAGCCGCCGGATGAGGCGCCGGGCGACGCCCTGTCGATCTCGCGCCGGCGGGCGTATGATTACCGGCGAATGACAGTGTGGACATCCCGGAGCCTGTCGATGGCCGTCGGTGTCTCCGGCCTCCTCGCGGCCGCCGGCCTCGTGCTGACCCTCGACGCCCAGGGGCCCGCGGCCAGGCCCCCCTCAACCGGCCCCGCCCTGTTCTCCTTCGTCGACGAGTACTGCCTGTCCTGTCACGACGAGGACAAGAAGAAGGGAGACCTGGCGCTCGATACGGTCGCCTCGCTCGAGGTGGCGCGCCATCCCGACGTCTGGGAAAAGGTGGTTCGCAAGCTGCGGGCCCGGCAGATGCCGCCGGTCGGGAAGGACCGGCCGGATGACCGCGTCTACGATGCAACGGTCGCCTACCTTGAGACCTCGCTCGACCGTGCGGCCGCGGCGCACCCCAATCCGGGGCGGACCGCGACGATTCGCCGCCTCACGCGCACCGAGTATCAGAACGCGATCCGGGATCTGCTCGCGGTTGACGTCGACGTCGCCGCCCTGCTGCCCCAGGACGAGGCCAGCTACGGCTTCGACAACGTGACGGTCGGCGACCTGTCACCGACCTTGCTCGATCGCTACATTTCGGCGGCCGAGAAGATCAGCCGGATCGCGGTCGGCACTCCGAGCCGCTCGCCTGGCGGTGAGACGATCAGGATGCCGCCGGATCTCACCCAGGAGGGCCACCTCGAGGGCCTGCCGATCGGGACACGCGGCGGCGCGATCATGCGCTATACGTTCCCCAGAACCGGCGAGTACCAGGTCCAGATTCGCCTTACCCGCGACCGCGACGAGCACGTCGAAGGGCTCAGCGAGCCGCACGATCTCGAGCTGCTCCTCGACCGCGAGCGGGTCCAGTTGTTTACTGTCACACCGCCGCAAGGCGAAGCCCTCCACGCCACCGTCGATCAGCATCTCAAGATTCGGATTTCCGTGCCGGCGGGGGCGCACACCGTCGGCGTCGCATTCCTGAAGAAGCCGTCGCTGCTCCTGGAAAGCGCGCGCCAGCCGTACCAGGCACGCTTCAACTCGTACCGTCATCCGCGGATCCAGCCGGCGATCTATTCGGTGTCGATCATCGGGCCTTACGGCGCCGACAGCGTCGGCGATACTCCCAGCCGCCGGCGGCTCTTCGTATCGACGCCGGCGGGTCCGGATCAGGAAGAGCGCTCGGCCAGGCAGATTCTCGCCACCCTCATGCGACGCGCGTATCGTCGTCCGGTCACCGACGCGGACCTTAGACGGCCGCTCGAGCTGTATCGGGACGCACGGAACGAGGGGGGCTTCGACGCCGGCATCGAAATGGCGCTGTCCGCGGTGCTGGTGAGCCCGCACTTCCTCTTCCGCGTCGAGCAGGAGCCGGCCGGCGTTCCCGCGAAAACGCCCTATCGCGTCAGCGACCTGGACCTCGCGTCGCGGCTGTCCTTCTTCCTGTGGAGCAGTATTCCGGACGACGAGCTGCTGACCGTGGCGGCGGCAGGCACGCTCCACGAGCCGGCGGTGCTGGAGCGGCAGGTGCGCCGCATGCTGACGGACGCGCGCGCCCAGGCACTGGTCACCAACTTCGCGTCGCAGTGGCTGCACCTGAGGAACCTCGACTCGATCACGCCCGACATGCGGCTGTTTCCGGACTTCGACGACAACCTGCGGCACGCCTTCCGGGAGGAGACCGAGCTGTTCTTCGACAGCATCCTTCGTGAAGATCGAAGCGTGCTGGATCTGCTGAGCGCCAACTACACCTTCGTCAACGAACGGCTGGCGAAGCACTACGGCATTCCGCACGTCTATGGCAGCCGGTTCCGCCGCGTCGATCTGGACGAAGGTAGCGAGCGTGGTGGACTGCTTCGCCACGGCAGCATCCTGACCGTGACCTCCTACGCCACGCGGACCTCGCCGGTGGTGCGCGGCAAGTGGATCCTCGACACCCTGCTCGGCGTGCCTCCCCCGCCGCCGCTGCCGGACGTGCCCACGCTGAAGGACAACACGGTCGACGGGAGTCTGACGGTGCGCAAGCGGCTCGCCGAGCACCGCGCCAACCCGACCTGCGCCAGCTGCCACAATCTGATGGATCCGCTGGGACTGTCGCTCGAGAAGTTCGACGCGGTCGGGCGCCGGCGGACCGTCGAAGGCGGCATCCCGATCGACGCCTCGGGCGGGCTGCCTGACGGCACCCGGTTCGCCGACGTGCAGGGACTCGAGACGGCGCTGCTGCGCCGGCCTGAGCTGTTCGTCGGCACGTTCGCGGAAAAGCTGCTGATCTATGCCTCGGGCCGCGGCCTCGAGTATTACGATGCCCCAGCGGTCCGCACCATCGTCCGGGACGCCCGGGCCAAGAACTTCCGCGCCAGCTCGATCATTCTCGGAGTCGTGAAGAGCCAGCCGTTTCAGATGAGGACGTCCCGATGATCATCACGAAGAAGGCTTTGCCGCGCCGGACGTTCCTGCGGGGCCTGGGCGCCACGGTGGCGCTGCCCCTGCTCGATGCCATGGTCCCCTCGATGACCGCCCTGGCGCGCACGGCGGCGGCGCCGGTCCGGCGACTCGGCTTCGTCTACATGCCGATGGGCTGTGATCTGCCGCGGTGGACCCCCGCCGGTGACGGACCGCTGCTCCAGCTGTCTCCCACGCTCCAATCGCTGGCCGGGGTCGCGGATCAGCTCACCGTGATCACCAACCTCGAGTTGAAGAACGCCTATCCCGGCACGCACGCGACCTCCAACGCGGCGTTCCTGAGCGCGGCCACGGCGAAGTGGACCGAGAGCACTGACTACCACCTCGGCACCACGGTCGATCAGATCGCCGCCAAGCAGATCGGCAACCAGACGCTGCTCCCGTCGCTCGAGCTCTCGATGGATCTCCTCCAGACCGTCGGGCAATGCGACAACGGCTACGCCTGCGTGTATCAGAACAACCTGTCCTGGTCGTCGCCGACGACCCCGCTTCCCGCCGAGGCGCACCCGCGCATCGTCTTCGAGCGCCTGTTTGGCGAAGGGGGCACTTCGACCGAGCGCCGCGCCGCGCTGCGGCGCCGGGCGAGCCTGTTCGACTGGGTCCGCGACGACATCACCCGGCTCCAGAACACGCTCGGGCCCGAGGATCGCTCCAGGGTCGACCAGTATCTCGACACGGTCCGCGAAGTGGAGCGGCGCATTCAGAAGGCCGAGTCCACGACCGCCGAGCAGCCGCTGCCGGATCTGGATCGTCCGGCGGGCGTGCCGGCGGGGTATGCCGATCACGCCCGGCTGATGTTCGACCTGCAGGTGCTCGCGCTGCAGGGGGACGTGACTCGCGTCCTGACCTTCCAGCTGGCGCGTGAGACCAGCAATCGCACGTATACCGAGATCGGCGTGCCCGATCCGCACCACCCGCTCACCCACCACGGCAACGATCCCGGCAAGATCGCGAAGATGGCGAAGATCAACGCCTTCCACGTCTCGCTGTTCGCCTATTTCCTGGAGAAGCTGAAGGCCACGCCGGACGGCGCCGGATCGCTGCTCGACCACTCGATGTATCTGTATGGCAGCGGCATGGGGAATCCCAACGTCCACGATCACGTGAACCTGCCGGTGCTGGTCGCGGGCGGCGGCGCGGGCGCGCTGAAAGGCGGCCGTCACATCAAGTACGCGGAGCCGACCCCGCTCGCCAACCTGCACTTGACGCTGCTCGAGCGGGTCGGCGTCCGCATGGACGCGTTCGCGGACAGCAAGGGCAAAGTCGATGAGCTGCTCTCGCTGTAAGTCCCTCGCAAGCTGCCTGCTTGCGCTCCTGATCTCGGCGAACGCGATTGCCGCGACCCCGACCTCTCCTCTGGCCGACGCGGCCGAGAAGAGCGACCGCGCCGCGATTCGCGCCCTGCTGAAGCAGCGGGCCGACGTGAACACCACGCAGGCTGACGGTATGACGGCGCTGCATTGGGCGGTCTACCACGACGATCGGGAAGTCGCGGAACTGTTGGTGCGGGCCGGCGCCCGGGTGCAGACCGCGAACCGGTATGGCGTGACGCCTCTCTCCCTGGCGTCAACCAATGGCAACGCGGCGTTGATCGAGCTGCTGGTGAAGGCCGGCGCCGATCCGAACGCGGCCCTGCCCGGCGGTGAAACGCCGCTGATGACCGCCGCGCGAACCGGCTCACTGCCGTCGGTCAAGGCGCTGCTGTCGCACGGCGCGCTGGTGGATGGCAAGGAAGAAGGGCGCGGACAAACCGCCCTGATGTGGGCCGCGGCCGAGGGGCACGCGGCGGTCGTGCAGATGCTGATCGCGGCCAAGGCGGACGTGCAGGCCCGCCTGCCCTCCGGCTTTACGCCGTTGTTCTTCGCGATCCGCGAAGGCCGGCTCGCCGTGGTCCGGATCCTGCTCGAGGCCGGCGTCGATGTGAACGGGGCAATCCCGGCTGATGGTCCGCGCCGGCGCAGTTATGGCGGCCGCCTGCCCCCGACCGGGTTGTCCCCACTGCTGCTGGCGGTGCAGAACGCGCATTTCGAGCTCGCCGCGGAGCTGCTCGAGGCCGGCGCGAATCCCAACGTGGACCTGACCGGCTATACGGTGCTTCATGCGATCACCGCGGTCCGGAAGCCCGGCGTCGGCGACAACGATCCAGCACCGGAGGGATCCGGCCGGATCGACAGCCTGGAGCTGGTGAAGCGGCTCGCCGCGCGCGGCGCCAACCTGAATGCGCGGATGACCAAGCGCGTCAACTTGAACAACACCCGCGCCAACGAGATCGGCGCGACCCCGTTCTTCCTGGCGGCGCTGACCGCCGACGCGGAGCTGATGAAGACGCTGGTGGCGCTTGGCGCGGATCCGCGACTCACCAACGTCGAGAACAGCACGCCGCTGATGGTCGCGGCCGGCCTGGCCACCCGATCTCCGGGCGAGGACGCCGGCACGGAGAGCGAAGTGCTGGAAGCCGTGCAGGCGGCGCTCGAGCTCGGCGCCGACGTGAACGCGGTGGACAACAACGGCGAGACCGCGATGCACGCCGCGGCCTACAAGAATCTGCCGAAGGTCGTGAAGTTCCTCGCCGAACGCGGCGCGAAAATCGACGTGTGGAATCGCGACGACAAGTTCGGCTGGACGCCGCTGGCGATTGCCACCGGCTACCGCTTCGGCAATTTCAAGCCGTCCCCCGACACCGAAGCGGCGATCCGCGAGGTGATGATTGCCGCCGGCGTCACCCCCCCGAAGACCGTCGTCGCCAAAACCCAGCAGATCTATTAGCGGGTCGTTGCCCCGTCGTGCGGAGCAACGTGCCGCTTGGAGTGGCGGCCAGGGGGCATTTGTGCGCCTGTAAAAAGCGCACCGGCCACCGAACCGTGATTGCGGCAGAAAGCACCCAAAGCAACGAGCGGTGCGCCGCTTGGCTGGCGGCCGCTGATATTCATCTCGTCGCCGGCCGAGCTGTCGATCCGCGGGTGCCTCGTTCGATTAGAGGGTGAGGATGCAACTTCCGACTGAGGAGTCTGACATGGCGAAAGCAACGCAGGCCGTTCCCCCGGGACATTACACCGTGACGCCGCACCTGATCATGGACGACGCGGCCAAGGCGATCGACTGGTACAAGAAAGCGCTCGGCGCCGAGGAGGTGACCCGCGCGCCTGGCCCCGGCGGAAAGATCGCGCACGCCGAGATCCGGATCGGCAACTCGCTGATCATGCTGAACGACGAGATGGGCGGCGGCAAGAGCCCCAAGGCGATTGGCGGATCGCCGGTCTCGCTGTGGCTCTACGTCGAGGACTGTGACGCGCTGTTCAACCGCGCAGTCGCGGCCGGCGGCAAGGTGCCGCCGGGGCCGATGGGCGCCCTCGCCGATCAATTCTGGGGCGATCGCACCGGCACGGTCATCGACCCGGAGGGGTATCTCTGGACGATCGCCACCCACAAGGAAGACCTGACCCCGGAAGAGATGCAGCAGCGGATGGACGACTTCATGAAGCACATGGCCGGGCAGGCGGCGCCCCAGTAGTTCGAATCGGCCTCGCCGGCGCCATGCCCGCTGGTGGGGCCCTTCATTTCGGCGACCCGCGATACCGCGCCTCGTCCGCATAGTAGGCGGGAAACCCGACCGCGGTCTTGAGCTCTTCGAACTCCATCGCCGCCGCCGGCCGCTCCGATCGCGCCAGGCTCTGCAGCGCGATTCTCATCGCCTGAATCGACACGTTGAGCAGCGTCAGCGGATACACCGCGATCTTGTAGCCGATCGCTTCGAGCTGCGCGGGCGGCAGTAGCGGCGTCCGGCCCCCCTCGATCAGGTTGGCCATCTTCGGACCGTCGACCTCAGCGCAGTAGCGGCGCATCTCGTCTTCGTTCAGCGGCGCCTCGAGGAAGGTGATGTCGGCGCCGATCGCCCTGAACTGCTGACAGCGGCTGATCGCTTCGTCGAGGCTGACGCAGGCGCGGGCATCGGTGCGCGCCATGATCAGGATGTCGGCGCCGGCGTTCCGCGCATCGACCGCGGCGCGGATGCGGGTCAGCGCCTCGTCTCTGCCGACCACCGACTTGCCTTCGGTGTGGCCGCATCGCTTCGGCGCCACCTGGTCTTCGAGCATGATCGCGGCGAAGCCGGCTCGCGCGTATCCCTGCACCGTGCGCTTGATGTTCTGCGCGCTGCCGAACCCGGTGTCGCCGTCGCCGATCAATGGAATCGTCACCGCCGCGCAGATGTTCTGCCCTTGCTCGACCAGCTCGCCGTAGGAGATCAATCCCGCGTCCGGCATCCCGAGGCGGGCCGCAGACACGGCAAAGCCGCTCATGAAGCCGAGCTCGAAGCCCGCCTCTTCGATCAGCCGGGCCGACATCGCGTCGTGGCATCCGGGCATCACCAGGATGCCGGGACGCTCGAGCAGGATACGCAGACGTTCCGCTGGATTCATAGAGGCGATTCTCAACCCTTGAAGCCGTGATCCCGTGCAAACACGATCGCTTGCGCCCGTGACCACACGCCGAGCTTGTCGAACAGATTCGAGGTGTGATTCCGCACCGTCTTGTCGCTGATGTTCAGCCGCTCCGCGATAGCGGTGTTGCTCAAGCCGTCGCCGATCAGGGCCAGCACCTGACGCTCACGCGCGGACAGGGCGGCGAAGACCGGCTCGCCGGCAATCGCGCCCGGCTGCACGAAGGCCAGCACCGCTTCAGTGAAGCGCCGCCACGCCGGCTCGTGTTCGAGCAGCACGTGATTCTTCGAGTCGAGCTCGACGAACTCGGCACCGGGAATCCCGCTCGCCAGATAGCGCCCTTCCTCGATCGACACCACCGCATCCTCGCGCCCGTGCAGCACCAGCGTCGGCGTGCGCACCTGCCCGAGCAGGTGGGAGATCTCCACCGCCGCGCGCGCTTCGAACAGGCTGGCGGCGATCTCGCCGGTCGTGGTCTTGAGGCAGAGATCGTTGAACCATTGCAGCTGCTCCTGGCTCCCGCCGGGAATGAACCGCGAGGTGAAGACCTGCCGGAATGCCGGGTTGTCCTTGCCCCAGGAGACCCGCGCCAGATCGGCCATCGCCTGGTATTCGCCGCGGCTCAGCGGCGTGCCGCGGCGCAGCGCTCCCCGCGCGTACGCGCCGTACAGGATGATGCGCGACACGCGTTCCGGATACCGGATGGCGTACTGGATGCACGCCGCCCCACCCTGCGAGATGCCGAGCAGAACGACTGGACCCGGCGGCTGCGCGGCCTCGATCACCGACTCGAGATCCGAGCTCCACTGGTCGACCGACAGCGCGGTGCTCGACCAGTCGCTCATGCCGCATCCCCGCTCGTCGTAGCGCACGAACCGGAAGTGCGACGAGAAAAACTGCAGCCAGTGCTTCCACACCGGGCTGTCCCACTCGTACTCGAGATGGGTCAGCCAGTTGGCCGCCTTGACGATGACCGGCCCTTCGCCCGCTTCGGCCCAGGCCAGCCGCGTCCCATCCGACGCGGTCACGAACCGCACCCGCTGCCGAAGCTTGTTGGGGGTCGACTGGGACATTTGTCTCACGGCCGCGCCGCCCATCTTATCGAAACCGGGACAAAGCACCCATGGCATGGGGGCCGCTTCCGGCGCACTCTTCCTTCATCGAGACCAGGAGGATCACGTATGGGAATGAGGCGATTGGCGGCGCGGATGTCGGCGGTTGGTGTGCTGATTCTGGCAGGGCCGATTTACGAGAGCGCCTTTACGAGACTCCTTCCCCGCCCGGAGGTGCACCGGATCGAAGTCCGTGAAGCCGAAGCGACCAGCCGCTTCGAACGGGCGACGCAGCTGTCTCCCGAGCTGGGACACTTCGGCGGCCAGACTCCGTGAGATGGCCGCTCACTTCTCTCGCGGCTTCAGGGCGCTGCGCAGCTTGTCGCCGAGGGACCCGAGGCCGTGCGCAGGCCCCGCGTCGCCGCGTTCGGTGTACTCGCGCAGCTCCTGCGCCTCCTGTGCGTCCCGCACCGCCTTGGCGCTGAGACGAATGCGGCGGCTCTCGGGATCGACTTCCAGCACGACGACGTCGACGCTCGCCCCCACCGGAAAGGCCTTGACGACATCGGCCTCCTTCGCGATGCCGGTCTCGCTGATCGGGATGAGCCCGGTGCGCCCGGGCGCGAGGAACACGAACACGCCGAAGTTCTCGTGTCGCTCGACCGTTCCCGTGAGGTGGGCGCCCGGCACGATCTCGGACCGTCCCGCCGTCATCTCTCCGGCGCGCGCCGAGCCTTCGGGCAGCAGCGCAACGCCAATCCGCTTCCTTTCGAGGTCGATGCTCAGGATCTCGAAAGCCCCCGACATCCCGGCTGCGACCTGGCCGGACCAGCCGTCCCGCCGGCCGGTCGGCGCGAACGTGGAGGCGTGCGCCAGTCCTTCGATCCCGGGCTCGAGCTCGACGAACGCTCCGAATTCGGCGAGGCGGGTTACGCGGCCGGTGCGCACCTGACCGACCTCGTAGGTAGCGGGCACCCGCGACCACGGATCGTCGGAGAGCTGTTTCACGCCGAGCGAGATCTTCTGCTTGTCGTCGTCCACGCGCAGGACTTTGACGGTGATCTCGTCTCCGGCCTTGACCGCCTGGGACATATCCTCGGTCCGCGACCACCCCATCTCGGACACGTGAAGGAGCCCCTGCACGCCGCCGCCCAGATCGACGAACGCGCCAAAGTCGCGGACCGAGGTCACCCGGCCGGTCATCACCGCCCCGGCGACGAGTGACCGCCGGACCTCGGCCGCGCTCGCGAGCTGCTGTTCTTCGAGCAGCGCGCGTCGCGAGACCACGAGGTTCTTGCCCCCGTCCTTGTATTCGATGATTCGGAACTCGTAGACGCGCCCTTCGTGCGCCGCCGGCTCAGTGCGGACCGTGTCGATTTGCGAGAACGGGCAGAACGCGCGTTGACGCGCAATCGTGACCTCGAACCCGCCCTTGACCGCCCGCTCGACTTTTCCTTCCACGGGAAGACGGCTGTGGAATGCATCCTCGAGCTGCCGCAGCGTCGCCGCCCCTCGTGCCAGCTTCCGCGAGAGGGTCAGCCCTCCCGTCGTGGACACCACAACCGCCTGAATACGGTCGCCGACCGCGACCTCGAGAGCGCCGTCGGGATCCTTCAGCTCCGAAACTTCGATCGAGGCTTCACCCTTGCCGCCGACGTCGATGAACGCCACCTCCGGTCCGATCGCGACGACGGTGCCCTCGATGGTCTGCCCCTGCTCGAAACGCTTCGCCTTGAGCGACGCTTCGAACATCGCGGCAAAATCTTCCTCTTCCTCTGGCTCGCTCACGGCACGCTCCTGTACCCCACTAGGTCGAACCATTCATTCTAGGTGGTAGTTGCCTCGGTCGCGACTCCAAGGCCCCGCGGCTCGGGGCATTCGGGTGCTTTCAGCAGCAATCCGGGCAGTAGGCTGACCGGTGAGCTTTTACAGGAGGGCCAGGAGGTCAGGAGGAAATTCATTTTGCCCCACTGCTCGCGGCGTCTGGGTGCTTTCAGCCGCGGATCGGCGGTTCGAGGGCCAGTGAACTCAACAGGAGGGCCAGGAGACCAGGAGGAAAACCAATAGCTTTTCTCCTGACCTCCTGGCCCTCCTGTAAAAGACCGGCGTGGCGAATTGCCCCGATTGCCACTCAAGTGCCCCGGAGTGGCGGACGGCGAGGGTGGCTGGCGTAGCAATGTCAGCGAGGAGGCACCGCCGCCGCGTCCGGACCGAACCGGACCCGCAGCCGCGCTTCGCCGAGGACGATCTCGTCGCCCGAGAGCAGGCGCACCCCGCGGGTGCCGCGCGGGACGGGCACGGTCCGGCCCTCCCGGACGATGCCCGTGCCGTGCTCGCTGCCGTCGTCGTGGAGGCGGAACTGACCGCTGCGGGGATCGCAGGAGATGTGGGCGTGCCGGCGCGAGACGCTGCGGTTCACGTCGTCGGGCAGTTCGGTGAACGCGATGTGATTGGTGCGAATCAGGCGGTGCTGGCTGTCGCGGACCTCCGCGCAGCGGCCGAGGTCGATGCGGTCGCCGCCGATCGAGAAGGTCCGCTTCTGCGCGACGCCGTGCAGCACCGTGAGCTCGATCCGTCCCCGTTCGGGTGGCTCTGCGGGCGGGGGTGCGGGTGGCGGCGGCGCCTCCGCGGCCCGCAGGAATTCGATGCCGAATTCCGGCTGGGGCCAGTGCCTCTGCGCCCGCGGCACGAACTGGACGTTCACATCCAGGCGCTCGACCGCGCAACCGTCGGCGCGGAGCCGCTGAATGACGCGGCTGGACAGGGACGGAACCGCGTCGAACACCGACTCCAGCCGGGCGCGCGCGTCGCGCGATGCGGCGGCCACCGTCACCGTGAGTGTGGTGAAGGGAAAGACCCGCCGGCCGCGGCCGATCGATTGCACCTCGCGCGCCGCGCATTCGACGACCGCATGGACGATCTCGAGCGGCTCCCGGGTGCGGGCCTGCACCAGCTCCCCGACCGTCCGGTCGAACGTGCTGCCGATCTTCGCCTCGAGTTGCTGGAGCTTGCGCCTGATGTCCATATGATCACTTTGCAATCAGCCCGGCGGCCGCGGCGGCCGTCACGAGCTCGCCTGCCGCTGGAGCTGCGCTGGCGCCGCCGTACCCGGCATTCTCGATGACGATCGCGAAAGCGATACGCCGCTTGGCCTGTCCGAAAGGAGCGAACCCGACGAACCAGCTGTGCGAGGCGTCGCCTGCCACTTCCGCCGTACCCGTCTTCCCGGCGATGAGCCAGGGATGGCTGCGAAGACTGCGGCCGGTGCCGCCGAGCACCACATCGCGCAGATAGGCCGCCAGCAGCCGTGCGGCGCCGGCATTCACGACCGATGTGGGTTTCAAGGCAGCGTCAGCGGCCGCTTCGACGTGGGGCTCGCGCAACACGCCGTTGGCCGCGATCGTTGCCGCGACCGCCGCCAGTCGCAGCGGCGACGCGACGACCTGCGCTTGTCCATAACCGACCTGCGGCATCGACTCGGCGACCCGTCTGATCGGGCCGGCGCCCTGGCCGTCTCTGGTGTCTTTCGTCAGCCGGATCCGAAACCGGTTCGCGGTGTCGAGCATCGGCTCGGGGCCGAGTGCGACGGCAAGCTGCGCGAAGTAGGCATTGCACGAATGCACCATCGCGTCGTGCATGCCGATCCGGCCGTGCGGCCGCGTGTCCAGCACGTCGTCACGGATCGGCCGGCCCCATCCGGGAATGGCGGCGCCGATTCGCCCGTCGGGCAGCGCGCCGCAGGCATAGATCCGATTGGCGATGCTGCGCGGGTCGCGGAGCGCGGCCATCGCGACCACCAGTTTGAACGTCGAGCCCGGCGGATATACGCCGTATCGCGCGCGATCGAGCAGCGCGTCGCGGCCGTCGGGGTCAGACGCGACCATGCCGTCCATTGCCGGCCATGGATAGCTGACGCTCGCGAGCAGCGCCCCGGTGTCGGGATCGATGACGACCGCGGCGGCCCTGCCCCGCCCCCGGCGCGCGTAGTCCTGGACGATGGCGGCGAGGCGGACTTGAAGGCCGGCGTCCAGGGTCAGTCGCACGTCGCGGGCCCCCTTCCGCAATGCGACGATCGCCGGGTGCTCGGGGTCGTGGCGATGGCGCAGCGCCGGTAACAGGTCGCGATAGTCCCGCTGGACCGTGAACATCGGCTGGCCGCCGGCGTTGGTGGTCGCCAGCGGCGCGGAGTGGTCGCTGAAGCCTTGCAGCCGATCGTCGGCATCGCGCTCCACGAACGACGTGTTCGATGCGGTCCAGTTCAGCCGCGTGCGCGCATCGCCCACCACGTGGTAGGCGCGTGCGCCGAGGGGGTAGCAGCGTTGCCCGGCCTCGGGACAGATGGTGTCGAGCGGCACGCCGAGCCTCTCGAACTTCGGGCGGGCGGCGGCGATCGCGGCCGCATCACCGGTGGCCAGCGGCAGCCCGGTGCGGTCGTAGATCGATCCGCGCGGAATGCTGCGAACCAGATCCATGATTCGCGGGTTGTACTCGAGCCGCCGTCCGCCGTCGGCTTGAATGCCGAGATGAGGCTTCACGGCGAGCGTGTCCGCTCGCACGACCTGCACGGTGATCGCGACCGCGAGCAGTCCCACGGCGCAGACGGCGAGGACGCCGGTGAGGCACGTCAGCGGCACCCGGAAGGGCTCGAAGTCTCCCGCTTCCCCTTCGCTGGCGTGGATCGAAGCAAGGATGCCGAGCGCGGCGAAGTTCGCGAGCATCGCCGAACCGCCGTAGCTCAGGAACGGGGTGACGACGCCGGTCAACGGGGTCACGCCCATCACACCCGACGCCATGATCAACACCGGCAGGATCAGGAACAGCGTCAGCGCGGTGGCGAGAAAGAATCCGTAGTCGCTCGGCGCCATCCGGGCGATGCGGAAGCCGCGCCACACCACCACCGCGAACAGCAGCGCGATGGTGATCAAGCCGGCGGCGCCGGTTTCCTCGCCGATCGCTGCCAGGATCAGGTCGGTGTGGCCGGCCGGCAGATAGCGCGAGTCGCCAAGACCCAGCCCGGTGCCGAACGTTCCGCCGGTGGCCATGCCCCACATCGCGTGAGCGATCTGGTTGCCGCCCGAGGCCGCGTTGTCCCACGGCGACAGCCACATCCGGACCCGTTCGCCCAGCGTCGCCGATACGTGCAGGCGGTAGCCCAGATAGAAGCCGGCGGCCAGGAGCAGCAGGCCGATGACCGCCATCCCGACCCGGCCCCGCGCGATCGCGTACATCGCCAGGAACACGCAGCAGAGGAACAGCGCCGGGCCGAGGTCTTTCTGAAAGAAGAAGAACAGCAGCGCGGCGACCACGCCGACGATGACCGGGGCCACGTAGTCGACACGCGGCAGGTTGATCCAGGACGGGAGGTGCAGACCTCGCACGGTCTTTCGCCGCACTTCGCGCAGCAGCTCCCAGCGGCGCGCGAAATAGCCGGCGAGGAACAACGCCAGCAGGAGACGAATCGCCTCGATCGGCTGCAGCGGTCCCAGGTTGACCTTGGCGGAGCTGCTGCCGGGCCCGTTGCCGAACAGGATGAGAAGGACCGACAGCGACAGCGCGCCGAGCAGCGGCAGATAGCTGAACGCCCCGAAGCCGGCCGCGCTGAACTCGACGAGCGACAGGCCGCCCATCAGCACGACTCCGGCGATGGTGGTCTCCGCGTAGCGTACGAACAGCAGGCTGTCGCGCAACGGGTCGGGCCGGCTCAGGAGCACCGCGAAGCCGATGCCGGTGAGGAGATGCGCGGTGGCGAGCAGCCAATCGTCGCGTCGACGCTGGCGCAGCCGCCACATCAAGGCCAGGCCGTGAAACGCCAGGACATAGAGCGCCGTGAGGACCAGCACGCGGTTGCGAACCTCCGCGCGCGTCCTGACCGCGACGTAGGGCTTGAGCGCGGCGATGTCGGAGGCGGTGAACAGCGGGATCGTCGCCACCTGCGAAGCAGCCTCGCCGCCAGGACGCGCATCGGAGAGCCGCGCAGAAAAGGCCTGCAGGGTCTTGGCTTCGCGAATCGCGTCGGCGCTCACGGTCGCTCGCGCTATCGCGCCGACATTGGGCAGGGCCCGCGCCTTGGCGGGATCCGCGGTGAGGAACTGCAGCAGGGTGCGCGCCGCGAAGCGGAGATCGTCGGGATGGTCGTAGACGGCCACCAGCGCCGGCTCGAGCTCTGCCGCGTCACGCACGGTGTTCAGGTTGACGATCGCCGTGTCGGGCAGTGGCGAACCCGTGGACAGCGCGCGGAACCGGCCGGTGTAAGCCAGGGCAATCGCCACGACTGCGAGACACGAGGCCGCCGTGAGCGTCCAGCCGGGTGCGGAATGCCACCCGACCCGCTCTCGCCGCCGGTCGCGATCCGCGGCGACGGTGTAAGTAATCGTCACTCCGTGCCTCCCGGCCCCTCAGGCGTGGGCGGCGGCGCGGACCGCGCCTCGATCTCCTCCGAGACCTGCTGCAGCTGCCGCTGCGCGTCGCGCATCCGTTGCCCGGCGCCGCGATACCCCAGCGCCTTGCCATACAGCTCGACCGCGCGCGTGTAGGCGTCGGCGGCGCGATTGAGGGAGTCGAGCTCCTTGACTGACGCCAGCCGGTTGGCGCGGGCGAGATAGCCATCTCCCAGATGGAGCCAGTCACGGCGATCCGCGGCATAGCCGTAGCGCTGCGCCTGCGCGAGTGCGTCAGCGGCGCGTTCGATGTCGTCGAGCGCGACGAAGGTCCGCATCAGGCCGAGGAACGGATCCGGCCAGTCCGGCCGCAGCTCGGCTGCCTCGCGGAACGCCGTGACCGCCGCGGTCAGCTCGCGTTGCGCCGCCGGTCCCTTGTCTTCGCCGCCCTTGCGGCTGCTCGCCTTTGTCCGCCGCGGCCCGCAGCTCGGCGGTGCGCGCTTCCCCGTCGATGCGGTGCAGCTGCCCCTCGCAGTAGCGCAGCGCCGCCTCACGGCTGCGGCTCGAACGATTCCGCGAGCGAGTGGACCAGCGCATCGCGTGCCTGCCGCCACTGGCTCTCCCAGACGATGACGCTCGAATCCTTGTATCTGGCGATCACGCTCTCGGCCAGCACCGTGGTGCGGTTGACCAGCGCGCGCTCGAGTGGACGTCCGCCAATCTGCAAGCTGCCATCGGTCAGCCCTTCGTACTGGTTCCAGGTCTGGTTGATCGCGGTGAGGTCCTGACTGCCGACGACGTCGGCCAGCGCCGAAGCGGCGATGCTGATCCGGATTTCCTTGCCGAGGATGATCAACGCGAGCAGGATCAACGCCGCTCTCATCAGCCGGCGCGTCCGGGTCCGGAATGGCGTCCGTGCCTTCACCGCTGGTGCTGGTGGGGGCACCGTCACCGAGATCGACGCGGGTGTGGTTGCCCGGATGGTGCCTGTCGCGACAGGAGTGGCGGCGGCCGCTGTCGGAGCGGCGACTGTCGTTGCGGCTGGCACCACCACTGCCGGACGCTCGCGCACCGTCCGGCGGGTCGCCTCTTCAGTCGCCGGCTCCGGCCGGCGCGTCCGCCGGGTCGCGGCCTCGTCGTGGCCGCGCAGCGGCCATCCCTCGCGTTCGGCCAGCGTGGGCTGCCCGCCGGCGCATCGCTGCAGTTCCTCGCGGATCTCGCGGGCGCTCTGATAGCGGTCGCCGACCGTGCCGGCGAGGAGCTTCGCGATCATCGCCTGCAACCCGATCGGGCATTCCGCGGCGAGGGCGGCCGGCGGGCGGCGTTCGCGGATCCGCTGCTCGAGACGGCCGGTGTCCACCGCGCGGAACGGCTGAACGCCGCTGACCATCTCGTACAGCAGCACCCCCACCGCCCAGAACTCCGCGTGGGCGTCGATGTTGCCGGACTCGAGCCGCTCCGGCGACATATAAGCGCTGCTGCCGAAATCGTTGCGGGTGACCTTCCGGCTCAGCGACAGCGCCTTTGCGATGCCGAAGTCGAAGACCTTGATCTCATCGTCGGCGAGCACCCGGATGTTCCGCGGCTTCAGATCGCCGTGCAGGAACGAATGCACGTTGCGCCCGTCGAGCGTGCCCGTGAAGGTGTCGGCGGCTTCGAGGAACTCGCACAGCTGGATCCCGATCTTCACCGCCCGCGCCGGCGCCAGCGGGCCGGCGCCGATCACTTCGGACAGGTTACGTCCGGCCAGGTGCTCCATCGCGATGAAGAAGTACGGGCCTTCGACGCCGAACTCGTACACCGCCGGCACATAGCGGCAGCCGCGGCCGAACTGCTCCTGCAGCGTTGCGCCGCCACGCTCCATGTCCAGGATCTGGCGGCCGTCGTGGTCGTTGTCGATGAAGAGCAGCTTGAGCGCCACCTCGTGACCGGTGCGCGTGTCGGTGGCGAGGAACACCGGCGCCATGCCGCCTGAGCCGATCTGGTGCTGGATCTCGTACGCACCGACGTGGGAAACAGTCGCCATGCGCGCGCTCAGCGGCCCCGGGCCGGCGGGCGAGAGCCACGCTGCGCCCGTGAATCAATGAACCAGTTGTCCCGGATCAGTAGGGCGCGCGCCCCGTCTGGCACGCCGACCCCATCGGGAGTCATGCCCTGGAAGACGTTCGCCAGGAACTCCGCGGTCGCGCCCGCCTCGATCACGACCAGACGGCTGCCGGGAGTGCCGGCGCCATTCCGCGTGAACTTACTGTGCGATATCGTGGCCTGGGCGCCGCGGCGGACGGTCAACGCGACCCCAGGATTGTCGAGGATGTCAGCTCGCGGTGATCGCTGCGTGCGACAAGGGGCCGACGTCGATCGCGGTGCGGGTCGCGCCGGTAATCTCGACCTGGGACAGGGCGACCGTCGAGCCCGTCATGAGGACGGCCGTACCGAGCGGGGTTGCCGCGTCGCCCACCACCCGGAACCCCTCCACCGCCGCCTCCTGCACGTCGGTCGCGACAATCGCGGCCGCGCTCTCGGGCGCCGAACCGGGCAGGCGGAGGATCGCGCCATGGGGCACCTGGCTCACCAGCCGGACGTAGCTCTTGAGGTTCAGCATCTCCCGATATTCGCCAGGTGCGACCACGATCGTCGTTCCGGCTCTGGCCTTCTGCAGCGCCTGCGCGAGCGACTGTGTGGCCTGCACCATGACTCGCGCGGCAGGAGCGTCGGCATTCGTCGTCGGCGGCGTGACGACATAGGGCACCCCGGGGATGTTCTGGAAGACAACGAGCAGAATCACCAGCGTCAGCAGCACGACCAGGACTGACCGGACCAGCCGCTCGCCCCGCGCGCGCCCCTCCGCGCGATCCTCGTCGGCCGCGCGATTGGCGGGGCGCGGTTCGCTGGGCCCCGCCGGGGGACCGAGCCGGCGTGTGATCTCCTGATCCGGCCGGGCGGGCGCGAGGTTGGCGACGGCGAACTGCTCCCCCTCGACATAGATCACCGTCACGTTGTCCTTGCCGCCGGCCGCGTTGGCGGCCTCGATCAGCGCATCGACGACCTGCTGCGGATGTCCGGCCCACTGCGCGACCACGCGTTGAATCGACGCCGAGTCGACGACGTCGGTCAGGCCGTCGCTGCACAGCAGCAACGCCGCGTCGGGCTCGAATTGCACTTCCTTGACTTCGATGAAATCGGGGTCGTCGGGCTGGTGGGGCTCCGAGCCGACATCGCGATACACCTCATTGCGCCGCGGGTGATTCATCGCCTCGAGCTCGGAGATCTCCGCGGCATCCTCGCGCTCCCCGACCGGCGAGTGGTCTCGAGTCACCTTTTCGATGAGGCCGTGGCGCAGGCGGTAGAGCCTGGTATCGCCGACGTGCGCGATGGTGGCGCGTCCCTCGTCTACGACCACCACGGTGAGGACGCAAGCCATGCCCGTCCATTCCGTCCGCAGGGTGGCCAGCCGATGAATCTCGTTGTTGGACACCGCGATGGCTTCGCGCAGCCGGTCCGGAACCGGACCGGTTTCCCGCTCCAGCCGGGCCCTGAGGAGGGTGATCGCCGTGTCGGCCGCCTTGCCGCCGGCCGCCTGGCCGCCGACTCCGTCGACGACCATGAAGATGCCGCGACCCAGGTCGAAATGAAAGCGGTCTTCGTTGACCTCGCGCAGAAGTCCCGGATCCGTGTTCCCTGCCGCTCGCATCGTGCTCACCGCACCCAGGCTCTGCATCAGCGGATGGTGCGGAATTCGAGGGTGACCGTGTCCGCCAGGCCGATGGTGGCAGTTTCCGGCACCGCCGTCTCGGCGCCGTTCTCGCGCTTGCTGCCGTCCACGTCGTCGTAGCCCTTTGGCACGTGCCGTCCATTCAGCGTGGTGCCCAGCGAGCTCAGATCGATCAGGAAGAACCGCCCGGTCTGCGGGTCCCGCCGCAGCCGCGCGTGCTCCCGCGACACGTCCGGCGAGGAGACAATGCGGACGTCGACCGGATAGGTGATGCCGCCGCGTCCAATGCTGATCGAATCCTTCGACACCTCGAACGAGTGGTGTCCTTCATCGTCGTCGTACTCGAGCCGCGCGTGCACGAGGGGCGCGGACACGGCGGCCGGCGGCGCGAGGCTGATGGTCTGCTCGCGAGTCGTGGTCCGCTGTCCGGCGTGCGTGGTGGTGATCCGGCGTGTCCGCTCGCCGACTCCGAGCTCGGGGCTCGCCGGAAGGATCAGCTCCGAGTCGATCAGGAGATCTCCCTCGGCCATCTCTCCGTCGGGGTCGGGCAGGAATTCGATCTGCCACTGGCCGGCCGCATTGAGGAAGTGCGGGTCGGACGGGCTGCCGCGCCACCGCTGGATCAGGCCGCGCAGCGAGGGGCGCGCATTCAGCTTCTGCAGCTCCTCGGACAGCGCCTGCACCGTCTGCTGCTGAAGAATGGGGATAATCCCTTCCAGTCGTGTGTACTCGTCTGGATGCAGGTAGACGGTGTACCGGCTCGGCGCCAGGGTCGAGTACTTCAACTGCTCGAGGTTCTGCCGCATGTTCTCGACCACCGCATCGATGACGTCGCGGGCCGGCCGGCGGGCCGGTGTCGCGGCAGGAGCGGTTCGTGAGCCAGGCATTTCAGTCATGACGGGAGGGGTCATTCGTGAGTTCCGTTTTTCAGCGCTGCCGCCTCATTGTGGCCGGCCGCCGGCGTCCGCCGGAGGCCGCGAGAGACACTATCCGGCAGGCAGGATGGCAAAGTCCTAACGAAATTCCAAAGAAACCCTTAGTTTTGCAGACGGGCGCGTGAAAACGGCGTTTGGCCCCTTCATCGTCGACACGGAGACGCGGCAGTTGCGCCGCGGGCCAGCCGATCTCCATTTGTCGCCGAAAGCGTTCGATCTGCTGTGCCTGCTGCTCGCCGACCGGCCGAAAGTGCTCGAAAAGGGGGACCTCCATGCCCGGATCTGGCCGAACACCTACGTGGTCGACGGCAGCCTGAACGTGCTGATTGGCGAGATTCGGCGGGCGCTCGGCGACGACGCGCGAGACCCGCGGTTCATCCGGACCGCCCACGGCGTCGGGTATGCCTTCTGCGGCGAGACGACGATCACGGCCGCGGCCGCGCGCCCGCCGGGGATGCGCTGCTGGCTGACCCAGGAAGACAAGACGTTCCGTCTGGGCGAGGGCGAGAATGTCGTGGGCCGGGATCCGGAGTGCACCGTCTGGCTGAATTCGACCAGCGTGTCGCGCCGGCACGCGCGGATCGTCGTCGACAGCCGGAATGCCGGTCTCGTGCTGGAAGACCTCGACAGCAAGAACGGCACGCTGCTGCGCGGCGTGCTGGTCGACGAGCCGGTCGCCATGTCCGACGGCGACCGGGTTGTCTTCGGGTCGGTGGAGCTGATCCTGCACGTCTGGAGCGCGGAGCGCGCCTCTGAGACGAAGCGGATCACGCGGAAGCGGCGATAGGGGACTTCGCGTGTCAAGGGAGAAGGCAGAAGGGACAAGGGAGAACTCAATCCCGACACGGCGCGCTAAGATGGGCCGCCGCAAACGGCAGCCACTGAATGCCAATGATCGTGTGGCTTCCGGCTTTAGGCGGAGGGCTGCGGCCGGCGCTGCACTCCACATAAAGGCGGAAGCCACGAGTCCGGCACGGCACTTTGAAGGAGCAGGCACTTGACGCAATCCCCCGGAATCCGCGCATCGTTCGTCGGCGTTCTCCTCGCGTTCGTCTTCGCGATGCCGTCAGGGGCCGAGAAGGACACGAGTGCCAGTCAGGGTGCCAAGCCGGACGCCGCTCGCCCGATCCGGGGGCTCTACGTGACCGGTGGCGGCTTTCACGATTTCGTCAAACACCAGGAGATCCTGCCCCCCGCCGTGGCCGAGCGCGTCAAGATCAACTGGACCATCGATCACACCGCCGGCAAGGCGACGGACGTGCTGATCGAGCGGCACAAGAACACCGACTGGACGAAAGAGTTCGACGTCGTGCTCTACAACATGTCGTTTTCGTTCGTGGTGGACGTCGCCTGGATCGAGCGGCTGGCGCGCGCCCATCGCGAGAGCGGCGTGGGCGCGGTGATTCTGCACGGCGCGGTCCACAGTTACCGGCGCTCCGAGTCCAGGGCCTGGGGCGAGCTGATGGGGGCCTTCAGCCTGCGGCACGACAGCCAGCGGCCGATGACCGTCGAGACCGTGGCGCCAACGCACCCAATCATGCGGGGCGTGCCTCAGAAATGGGAGACGATTCCCGAAGAGCTCTACGTGCTCGAGCGGGTGTGGCCGAGCATGACTCCCCTGGCGCAGTCGTTCAGCGTCGAATCGAAGCAGACTTACCCGGTCATGTGGACGAACACCCACGGCAAGGCGAAGGTGTTCGTCACCTCGCTCGGGCACAACACCGAGATGATCGCCAATCCGCTGTATCTCGACATCGTCACCCGAGCCGTGTTGTGGACCACCGGCCACCTCAAGGACGACGGCACTCCGGCGGCCGGGTACGCCGCGCGTTGATCGCGGTCCGGTTCACGCGGTCCGCTGCACCTCGCGATACCTGAAACAGCGCACGAGGTGATCGTTCACCATCCCGACCGCCTGCATGTGGGCATAGATCACCGTGGAGCCGACGAAGCTGAATCCGCGCTTCTTCAGATCCTTGCTGAAGGCATCGGATTCCGGTGATGTCGCAGGAATCGGGCTGGCCGGGGTGCGACGGTGGACGAGGGGCCGGCCGTCGACGAATCGCCAGCAATACGTGTCGAAGCTGCCGAACGCCTCCTGCACCGCCAGGAACGCCCGCGCGTTCCGCACCGCCGCTTCGATCTTCATCCGGTTGCGAACGATTGACGGATCGGCGACGAGGGTCTCGATGCGCTTCCCGGTGAAGCGCGCCACTTTCGCCGGATCGAACTCACTGAAGGCGCGACGATACCCTTCCCGTTTGTTGAGCACGATCGCCCAGCTGAGACCGGCCTGTGCCGCTTCGAGCACGAGAAACTCGAAGTGCTTGCGGTCGTCATGGACCGGCACGCCCCATTCGCGATCGTGATAATCCAGCATCAGCGGATTCTTCTCGCCGACCCAGGCGCAGCGAGTCACTGGCTTCATGGTCACGGTGGCGCGATGTTACTCCAGACCCGGTAGAATTCGGCGGTCCGTCATCACCTATGAACCTGACCATCCGAGAGGCCACAGCCGCCGATGCCGCGGCGATCGCGGCGATCTACAACCAGGGCATCGAGGATCGTGGCGCCACCTTCGAGACGGAGCCGCGCACGGCCGATGACATCGCGGCGAAGCTGGCCGAGCGGCAGCGCTATCCCCTCCTGGTCGCCGCCGCCGGTGACGCCGTGCTCGGGTGGGCGGGCCTGAGCGAGTACCGCTCGCGCCCCTGTTACGCCGGCATCGGCGAGTTCTCGATTTACCTGGATCGCGCCGCGCGGGGCCGAGGTGTGGGACGTCTGCTGCTGTCGGCACTCGTCGACGCTGCCCGCGAGCGCGGGTACTGGAAGCTGGTGTCGCGGGTGTTCCCCTTCAATGCCGCCAGCCGCGCACTCTGCGCGTCATGCGGCTTTCGGGAGGTCGGCGTCTACGAGAAGCACGCTCAGCTCGATGGCCGATGGCTCGACGTCGTCATCGTCGAACGGCTGATCTCTGAGAACCTCTCGAAGACGTCACAGAGGGTTGACATTCGAATGGAGCAAGGCCGATACTCTGTTGGCATGTCTAATAGAGGTGGGCTGCATACCCAGGCGGCGCGAGTCGGGCTGGTATCAGAGCATCCATGATGCCGCTGCGTGAGTGGTTCACCCGACTCTGGGGAACGTTGCGGCGGCGGCGGCCGGATGCCGATTTGGAAGAGGAGCTCAGGCTGCACCTGGAGCTCGCCGCGGAGGACGCCCGCCGCCGCGGCTCCCCGCCCGGGGAGGCCGCGCGCGCGGCACGGCTGACCGCCGGCAGTCTCGCGCCCGCCATCGAAGCCCAGCGGGATCAACGCGGCTTCCCCTGGGTCGAGGATCTGTCGCGCGATCTGCGGCACGCCGCCCGCACCCTGGCGAGAGCTCCCGGCTTCACCGTGGTGGCGGTGCTGTCGCTGTCGCTGGGTATTGGCGCCAGCACCGCGATTGTCACGCTGATGGACGCGGTGCTGTTCAGAACAGTCCCGGTCGAGGAGCCCGACCGTCTGTATTTCCTCGGGCACGATCCGGGCCCGCTGCTGAGCCTCTCTTCAACTATCCCATCTACGAGCGATAATCGATTTCAGCTCGCAGCTCAGGCGAATCCAGGCGGCACGGAACAACGCCCGTGGCCCTGATCAGCGAATCGATGGCCCGCCATTTCTTCGGGAGCGGCGATCCGATCGGAGGGACGTTCGTGCTGGGCGCGGACACCGGCAGGACGGTGATCGTCGGCGTGGTGGAAGACGCCCGGCACGAGCGGCTGCGATCGGACATCCCTTCGAGAATGGTGTATCTGCCGCTGGCGCAGATCAGTCGCGGTCCCGACGGCGCGAGCGTGCCGAGCAGCGTGACAATCGCGCTGCGCACCAGTCAGGATCCGGCCGCCGCCGCGTCGAGCCTCCGCGACGCGGTGCGGTCGATCAGTAAGGACGCGATGGTGCGGCCGCTCAACGACGAAGCGCGGCCCACCAGCGATCAGCGGTCCGTCGAAGAGACTCACACAGCTCGTCGTGTCGTCGTATCGTCGTATCGTCGTGTCGTCGTGCGGCCGAAGGTCGCCGGCGAGCCGAGCCGCTGGAACACGCTGCGCGCACTCCGTGTGCTGCGGTGGGCGGATTTAGCCTGAGGCGCACACTTCGACCCAGGCCCCTTACTCACGCTCTCGTCACCCAGCAGTAGACGCCAAGGCCGCCGGGGGCTGGTTCGGGGCGACATCATCAAGGTGTGTCGAACAGAACAGGGATTTCTCACGGCTAGTCGGCACAATAGTTGAAGCGGCTTTCCAGCTGTACGCACGCCAATGCTGCGGCTCAGTCGGTTGCTGCAGGAGGTGTCGTGTTCAAGGGGTGGCGGGATTCGATGTTGTGCACGACCGGGCCTACGAGGCGGCTGCACGATCACGCCTGTTTTGCTGACTGAACGGCTTCAACCTGTGACGAGCCTACGAACTCTTGCGGCCTGCATCGCGATGGCGTCGCTCTGGCATGCCCCGGTGCTCGCCCTCGATCCCGCGAAAGCCCTCACGCAGTTCACCCATTCCGTCTGGGTGATGGAAGACGGCCTGCCGCAGAACTCGATCAGGGCCATTGCCCAGACGGCCGATGGCTACCTGTGGCTCGCCACGCAGGCAGGCCTTGTGCGGTTCGATGGAGTCCGCTTCACGGTGTTCAACACCGCGAATACGCCCGCTGCTCACGAACAGCAACATCCTGGCTCTCCTTGCCGCGAGAGACGGGAGCCTCTGGATCGGTACGTATGGCGGCGGGTTGACGCGCTTGAAAGACGGGACGTTCACCACGTACACGACCCGGGATGGCCTGGCGCACGACGTGGTGTTTGCGCTGTGCGAGGACGGCCAGGGAAATCTCTGGGTCGGCACACACGGCGGCGGTCTGAGCCGGTGGCGAGACGGCAGGTTCACGACGCTCTCGACAAAAGACGGTCTGTCCCACAACTTCGTGAGGGCGATCCATGAAGACCGTCAGGGAGACCTGTGGATTGGTACCGACGGCGGCGGATTGAACAGGTTGAGCTCCGGCCAGTTCACTGTCTTCCGGAAGCCGGAGGGACTCCCGAGTGACATCATCCTGTCGATTCGACGAGGACCGGCATGGGAACCTGTGGGTGGGGACGTTCGACGGTGGGCTGAGCCGGCGGCGCGATGGCCGGTTCACGACCTACGCGCGTCAAAGAGGGACTTCCCAGCAATGCCGTGTACGCCATCTCCGAGGATCGCGACGGGAGTCTCTGGGTCGGAACGCACGGCGGCGGGCTCAGTCGATGGGACGGCGAACGATTCACGTCACTCACGACTGAATACGGGCTCGCCGATGGCGGTGTGCGAGCTATCTATGAAGATCGCGAAGGGAGCCTGTGGATCGGCACCGCCGGCAGCGGTCTCCACCGGATCAAAGACGGTAAGTTCACGACCTTCACGACTGCGGAAGGACTCTCGAGCAATCTCGGTCTACCCGGTCTACGAAGATCGGGCGGGTGATGTCTGGATAGGCACTGAAGACCGGGGCCTGAATCGGCTCAGCGGCGGGCGCATCTCGACCTATACGACCACGCAGGGCCTGGCCAGTGACCACGTGTGGGCGATCGAGGGCGGACGCGACGGAAGCCTGTGGCTCGGAACGAATGGAGGACTCAGTCGGCTCAAGGATGGGCAGCTTCACCAACTTCACCACCCGGGATGGGCTCTCGAGCAACATCGTCTGGGCGGTTCACGAGGGCCGCGACGGCAGCCTCTGGATCGGCACGTTCGGTGGTGGTTTGAACCGCCTGAAAGACGGCCGTTTCGACGTCTACACGTCCGCAGATGGCCTGCCTGACACGTCCGTCAGAGCGATCCAGGAAGATGCTGCCGGAACGCTCTGGATCGGGACGACCAACGGGGGCGTGGCCAGGTTGTCCCAGGGCCGGTTCACCACGATCACGACGAAGGATGGCCTCTCGAGCAACGTGGTGAGATCCCTCTACGCCGACCAAGCAGGGAAGCGTCTGGATCGGCACGCTCGGCGGCGGACTGAACCGGCTGAAGAATGGCCGCATCACGGTGTACATGACCCGCATGGCCTGTTCGACGATGGGATCTGGCTGATCCTCGACGATGGCCGGGGCAATCTCTGGATGAGCAGTCCCCGCGGGATATTTCGAGTCAGCAAACAGGACTTGAACGATTTCGCTGACGGCCGAATCACCTCGATTGCGTCAGTCGCGTACGGCAAGGCGGATGGCATGAAGAGCAGCCAGGGCGTCGGCGGCTCGCAGTCGGTCGGCTGGAAAGGCCGCGACGGGCGACTGTGGTTCTCCACCTTCCATGGCGTCTCGGTCGTGGATCCGCAGCGCCTGAGCACGAACGCGCTGCCGCCGCCGGTCATCATCGAACAGATCCTGGTTGACGGTGAGGCGCTCGCTGCGGACGCCCGGCTTCCCGCGGGCAGGGAGAAGTTCGAGTTCCACTACACGGGCCTGAGCCTGCTCGCACCCGAGAAGGTGCGGTTCAAATACAAGCTCGAAGGCCTGGACCGGGACTGGATCGATGCCGACACGCGTCGCGTCGCCTACTACACGCACATCCCGCCCGGCGACTACCGCTTCCGGGTGCTGGCGTCGAACAACGACGGCCTGTGGAACGAAACGGGCGCGGTGCGTGCCTTCTACCTGGCGCCGTATTTCCACCAGACCTACCTGTTCTACGCGTTGTGCGCGGGGGCGGTGCTGATGCTCGGCGGATCGGTCTATCTGGTCCGAGTCAGGCAGCTGAAGTCCCGCCAGGCCGAACTGGAGATGACGGTCGACGAGCGCACCCGACAGCTGCAAGAGGCCAAGGCCGCGGCGGAAGCCGCGAACCTCGCCAAGAGCGAGTTCCTCGCCAACATGAGCCACGAGATTCGCACGCCGATGAACGGCATCATCGGCATGACGGACCTGGCCCTCGGCACCGACCTCACCGCCCAGCAGCGCGACGACCTGACGACCGTCAGGACATCAGCGGACTCGCTCCTCACGATCATCAACGACATCCTCGATTTCTCGAAGATCGAAGCGGGCAAGCTCGAGCTCGATCCTGTCGATTTCGATCTGCGCGCGTGCCTCGCCGGCACGATGAAGGCGCATGCGCTGCGGGCGCACCAGAAGGGGCTGGAGCTGGCCTGCCGGGTGCAGCCGGATGTGCCCGACGCGCTCGTGGGCGACGCGGGCCGCTTGCGGCAGATCCTGATCAACCTGGTGGGAAATGCCATCAAGTTCACCGATCGGGGGGCAATCGTGGTCGACGTGTCGGTCGCGGATAGCGAGCCGCAGGCAGCCACGGACCGGATTGCGACCGGCGTCGAATTGCACATGGTGGTGACGGACACCGGCATCGGCATCTCGGACGAGAAGCAGCGTGTCGTGTTCGAAGCGTTCTCGCAGGCCGACAACTCGATCACGCGCCAGTACGGAGGCACCGGCCTCGGCCTGACGATCTCGTCGCGGCTCGTCGGCCTGATGGGCGGCCAGCTGTCCGTCGAGAGCGTCGTCGGACGCGGCAGCACGTTCTCGTTCAAGACGCGGTTCGACCACCAGAGCACGTCATCGAAGAATCGCGCGCGGGCTCCCGTGGCGCCGCGAGCCGCCGGCCAGATCGATCGTCGACTCCGTGTGCTGCTGGCGGAAGACAACCTCGTGAACCGGGTGGTTGCGGTCCGTCTGTTGGAAAAGCGCGGCCACAGCGTCGAGGTGGCCGGCAATGGTCGGGAGGCACTCGACGCCACCGAACAGGGAATCTTCGACGTCGTGCTGATGGATCTGGAGATGCCGGTGATGAGCGGCCTGGAGGCCACCGTGGCGATCCGCAGCCGCGAGCAACAGACCGGGAGGCATCTGCCGATCATCGCCATGACCGCCCACGCCATGATTGGCGATCGCGAGCGGTGCCTGGCGGCCGGCATGGACGGCTACGTCAGCAAGCCAGTCCGCGCCGACGAGCTCTACGCCGCACTCGAGAACGTGGAGCCCGCACCGGACGCTGACCCCAACACAGCAGCGACGGTCGCCCGACTGGCAGAACGCCATCCGCATCAGCCAGGGACCCGGAGTCAACCAGTATTGGATCGATCCCAAATACATCGGGCCTGACGGACGGGCGAATCCGGAATTCATCGGTCTACCTACGACCAGGTCGCTGTCTTTGAGAGTCGAGCTGTTCCGGAAGTAGTGCATGTTGTTGCTGTTGTCGGTTCCGGCGGCGGTGATCGAGCGGGAGCCTTCGAGGCGGGCATCGTTGACGAGGAAGATGTAGCGCGCGGCCGCGGCGAGCTGATACTCGGTGACTCCAGGCTCGGCACATCTCCGCAACCGAGGCGATTCGAAAGCATGCCTCGTATGCCGGTAAGCGTACAATGAGCGAACATGAAACTGCTGTTGAGTCTTGCTGTCGGTCTGATGGTCACGGCTCCGCTGGGGTCCGCGGAACAGGGGTCATTGGAAAAACGCGAGGTGATCAAATCGGAGGTCCTGATCACGACCCTGCCTGCGGCCGATGTCAAGGTCACCAAAACCCTCGAGCACGATACTGAGGTCGCAAAGAGCGAAGCGGTGACTGTCGTTGTTATTCTGGCGACATGTCAGAAGGATTCCCAAGGCGCTTGCAACGCGTCTGCCGACATTGTCGCCTACAGGCCCAACGGCGAGGTGCACAGCGAGATGAAAAATGTGTCTCTCAATGAGGGGCGTGGAATGGCTTCGCTGCGACTCGCGGTCGCGGATCCGACCGGCGTTTACAAGGTGGTCGCCACCGTTCGCGATCTCAACGCTCGGCGCTTCGGCAAGACGGAACGACTCTTCGGCGTGAAATAGAAAACAGGTGTGGCCGCGGCGCATCGCGCGACCGCCCGTCGATGCGGCGCCGTCCCGAGGTGCAGAAAAGCGAGGCGGCGAGCAGGAAGCCATCCACGCACCGGCTGCTGACTTCGATACCATCTCAGCACCCGGATCCGACCGTGCGCTCGAGCTCTGCGCGCTGGACGATGCGCTGACGAGCCTGGCGACACTTGACGCGCGAAGGGCGCAGGTGATCGAGTTGCGCTTCTTTGGTGGGCTGACCGTCGAGGAGACGGCCGACGTGCTGCAGGTGTCATCGCAAACGGTCATGCGCGATTGGAAGACCGCGAGACGTGGCTGGCGCGCGAGCTCCGGCGAGCCTGAAGGCACAACGCATACTCGAGATTCATGCGCGAGCCGGTGATCCTGCGACTGACCAGATCCGCAGCCCGCGCCTGGTGGGACGATGATTGCACCCGCCTCGGCGCGTCGCTGGCCTATTACACGTTGTTTGCGATCGCGCCGGTCCTGCTGGTCGCCACAGCGATTTCCGGCATGGTGTTCGGTGCCGAGGCCGTGCGCGGCGAGATTGTCGGCCAGCTTGATCACCTCGTCGGGCGCGAGGGCGCGCTCGCCGTGGGGAGTCTTCTCGAGGGCGCGAGCCAACGTCGCGCCGGCATCGTCGCCACCGTGCTTGGCGGCATTACCTTCATCGTCGCCGCTACCGGCGCCTTTCTCGAGCTCCAGGTGGCGCTGAACACGATCTGGCGGGTGAAGCCCAGGCCAAGCGGGCACTTACGAGCGTTCGTGATCGATCGGCTGCGCTCCTTCGGGCTGGTCGTGGCGATCGGCTTTCTGCTGCTGGTGTCGCTCTCGGTGACCGCGGCGCTGGCGGCGCTCAACGCCTGGCTCTTCGACCTCTCCCCTGCCAGTCCTTGGCTGTGGAACGCCGCGAGCACGGTAGTGTCGCTGGTGGTGACGACCGGGCTGTTTGCACTGCTGTTCCGTTTCCTGCCCGACGTCCGTCTGCGCTGGCGCGACGTGACGACCGGCGCTGCCGTGACGGCCGTGCTCTTCACCATCGGCCAACAGGTCATTGGCCTCTACCTTGGTCAGAGCAGCATCGCCTCGAGCTATGGGACCGCGGGGTCGATGATGATCCTGTTGCTGTGGGTGTACCTACTCGTGTCAGATCCTGCTGTTTGGCGCCGAGTTCACCCGCGTCTACGTGCAGCGTCATGGCGCAAAGGCCAAGCCGGAGTCGTTCGCGGTCAAGGATCCTCTGGCGGTGAATCCGAAATCGGCGTTGGCACCTGTGACGAAGAGCTAACCTCCCTGGGATGTCTGCAACCAGCGGCGATGTTCGTGCTAGCATCACGCGGCTCACGCGTGATCGGAGCGCATCGTCAGGAGCAGCCCCATGTCGGCGTTCGAGACCATCAAATCGGCCTACGCGGCACTCGGCCGTAACGATCCTTCGTTGTTGTTTGGAGCCATGGATTCAGCCATCAACTGGAACGAAGCGGAGGGCAATCCGCTTGCGGATGGCAACCCCTACGTGGGTCCACAGGCCGTGGGCGATGGTGTCTTCGCGCGGCTCATGGCGGCCATCGACAACTTCACCGCCGTGCCCAGCACGTTCATCGACGGCGGCGACCACGTCGTGGTGCTCGGGCGATATGGCGGTACGACGAAAAACGGCGGCGCGATGCTGGACTCCCCCTTCTGCCACGTCTACCGGTTTCAGGGCGGCAAAGCGGTGACGTTCCAGCAGTACACCGACACGGCGCAGTGGACGCGATTGATGACGTGAGCCGGACGAAAGGCCGCCTTTCTCAGCCCACTTCTGTCAGCGAAACGAATCTCTGAGGTCGCGGCGGAACTGATGTACAACGCGGAGACCCTGCGGGACATCCATGCGCGCGCGCACGAGAGCCTGCGCCGGCTGATTGCTTTTTGCGGCGAGCTCACCGCCGACGAGCTGGGCCGGCCGCTGAGCGGCGCGTTAGCCACCGAGGAGGAGCGGCGGGTGTTTCTCGAGCTCACTGCCGCAGCGAGGCCCTTCCGAGAGTCGTGATCTTGTAGGTCAGCATGGTGACCTTGTCGGGGCGCAGGGACACCGTCACGGCGTCTGACCACATCAGCCCGCGGCCCAGCCGCACCGTGTGGATTCCGGCGGCCACGGCAAACTCGCCGGTCGTTCCGGTGAGGAGAACGCCGACGGTCTTCCCGTCGATTTTCACATACCGCCGGTCCCCCGACGCCAGCCAGCCCGCGTTTTCACACACCAGCCGGAGCGTCCCCGGCGCCGGCGTCCGTCCCGATCTCCTCTCGAGGCCGGTGAGGATCGACATCAGTTCAGCGACGCATCTGTCGGACGCGCCCTTCCCCAGCGTGACGCTCGGCGCGGCGGCCACGGCAGCAATGTCGTGGGGCAGCTTGGCTGCGCTCGGCTGGACCGCGCCGTCAACGAGCACGACCACGACCGGGACTCGCGTGTCGATGGCCGTCCGCAGCTCGACTCGCACGGGGTCCTTCGGATCAGCGAGGCGGTCCTTTCCCTCGGGCAGGAGCCAGTGGCTGCCGATGACGGCGAGTGCCACGTCGCAACTCTTCATGGCCGAGGTCATGGCGTCGATGAAGTCGCGCCCGGGAGCGATCGTGTCGACGTCGAGAAAGGTCTCGCAGGCTTCTCCCGACAACAGGGTCTCCCCCAGGCTCTTGTCAAGCTCCCGAACCTGTTTTTCGGAGTCGGCGCGGCGGTAGCTGATGAAGATCCGCATGACTCAGTCCCTGCGCCTGAGCGACAAGCCGCCGGTGAAGATATTGCGGTCGCACACAAAGGCCACTGTCTCGCCCTTGGCGATCTCGAGCCCGAGGACGCTGCTCTTGGACGAGCCCGGCCCCGGTCGGACTTGTACCGTGTGCCGACCCGGTGCGACGGGCCAGTCCAATTGTCCGTTCCATGCACCCAAAGAGCCGACTTCGGATCCATCGACGAAGACCCGAGCTGCCACGCCCCGATTGGACCACCACTTGAGCGTTCCGCCACCCGCCGCTTCGACGCGGATGACCGAGCGGCTCTCCGCCTCGGTCCAGGGAACGTCTGGGGTCGGCGACCGGAGCCGATCGATCAGGAGCTGGAGATCCTGTGAGAATGATTGCGATCGAAGCTCGACGGCGTTGCGCGGGGCCAGGCTCTGGAGCGTGGGCGGAAATTCACGGCAGATCGCGCCCCACTCGCTCAGCGACACTTCGAACAGCACCGGCACGATCCGGTGGCCGTCCTTGAGCGAGGCTTCCAGCAACCGGCGCATCGGATCGCTCGCCTTGGCGAGGAACGATGGATCACCCGGCTCCGAGCGAAGCCACCGCCGCCCCACAAGGACAAGGACCGTGGCCCCGGCGGGGACAACGGGTGCGGGCGCATCCAGCCTGATCGGCGCGGCAACGAGCTCGATGTCCGGCGCGAGGCGAGTCCATCCGCGATGGAAGCTGAGAGCGAACGCCGCGGCATCCTCCGCCCGAAAACTCATGTAGATCGGACTCAAATCAGCTGCCTCGCATCACGAATGCCGCCGCCCCTCGCGGGCGCGGCGGGCCACGTCCTCCGGGGCGCCGGGGCCCTCCCCCCGGCCGTCCGAGCCTAAAACAAACACCTAAGACAGACAAGACTTGTCGGCCGCCAATATTGCGCCCGGCCAAATTTGGTTGACGTTGGCGCATTACGCTGACGCTCTCGACTTCGTAGTCACCAGCGACGAACGGAGCCAGCAGAATCACATCCTCAAACCAGAGCCCTGGATCCACGCCTGCCTGAATGTATTTTCGAACGTGTGAATATGCGACCGCCCGGACGGTCTCTTCGACGACTGCCGGAGAGAGCACGATCTCAAAGGCGTTCTCCAGAAACTGCCTGATGATCGGGCCCGAAGGTCCCTGCGGTCACTGACTCGCCATGAACGACCTGCTGCTTGGGGCGTTCGACGAGGCACTGGCCGAGGCGTCGCGGGCCGATCGCGTGGGGCAAGACATCGGCGATCCCCGGCTCCAAACCTACGCCGGGTTCATGGCGGCATGGACCGAGGCCTCGCGTGGCAACACAGAAGTCGCTCTCGTCCGAGCGCGGCACAGTCTGGAGCTGGCGCCGGATCGCGCGAGTCGCGCCTACGCGGCGCTCTTCTCGCCTTTGCCCTGCTCGAGCACGGTACACACGAGGAAGCGTGCGATCTCCTGGGCGGGCTCATCCCGGAATTCGAAGGGTTTCCCATCCCGCAGTATTACTCGCTGGCGGCGGTACTGCGGGCCGAAGCATTCCGGCGGCAAGGGCAACTCGAGGACGCGAGCGCGCTGGTCACGTGTGGGCTCGAGATCGCCACATCAGTCAATTATCAGTATGCGATAGAGCACTGCGTAACCTTGCCCTGCGCCTCACCCCGGCGTCGCTGAACGACGGCGTGCTCCGGCGCGTCGTCACGGACATGCCGGGCGTGCCGCTGGCTTGAGCGAAGGCGTCGATTTCGTGATCGGTGCGAAGCCGGACCGTTGTTTCCCGCTCGCCACAGAATCGGAGCCCACCTCTGTTCCACATTCGCTGAGCGTCCAGCAGGGTGTCATAACACTGTCGGATGCGCCTTGTCCCCGCGCCTGCTGACACGGTTTTTACCGCGTGGCGCGCGGGCGATGAAGTACCATCGACGCGTTGCGACCTGACCGGCCGCAGCGGCGCTGTGCCGGACCCCACGCGGTAACTGCCGTCCTTCCCTGAGGCATCCTTGTTTCTACGTAGTTGCGCTCGCCAGCGAGCGCAACTCCGCCGTCGTGCTGCAGTTCCTGCGGTCCCGCATGGTTGTTCGTCGCCAGGAGAAGTCGATGCGTCTGTGTGCGACTGGTCTGCTGATCCTTTTCATGACGCTCGGCCTCGGATCGAATGCGCTCGCTCAGTGTGTGAGCCTGACCACCCTGGGATCTCCCTCTACGCAAGATTTCAACACCCTGGCGACCGCGGGAACGAACATCGCGTGGACGGACAACAGCACGCTGCCGGGTTGGTATTCCACGCGTACGACCTATAACGCCGGCACCGGTGCAAGCAACGCCGGCGCCCTCTGGGACTTCGGTGTGGCCGGGACCAACCCCGTCACCGATCGTGCACTGGGCGGTATGGCAAGCGGTGGCACGGGAACGTTCTACTGGGCGGCCTGCTTCGTCAACAACACGGGCGCAACCCTCACGTCGATCGACATCGCCTACATCGGTGAGCAATGGCGCGATTGCGGTGCCGCCGTCCCCGTGGCGCAGACGATGGCCTTCGAATACCAGGTCGCCAGCGCCGGCACCATCACGGACGCCGACACCCCGACCACCGGATGGACCAGCTCGAGCAGCCTCAGCTTTACCAGTCCCACGTTCGTCAACACCGGTGCCGGTGTCTTGCTCGACGGGAACGCCGCGGCGAACAGGACCGCGAGATCCGCGAGTCTGTCCGTCTCTGCCGCTCCCGGCCAGCAGATCTGGCTGCGTTGGCGTGACCTCAACGACGCGCGGCAACGACCATGCCCTGGCCGTTGACGACCTTTCCGTCACCCCGCAGGCCGCCGTGACCAACCAACCCGTCGTTCCCACGTGTCCCACCTCCCTCACCACGACCGCTGGCACCGCAACCTCCTCGGGCGTGAGCGCCACCGACGCCGACGGCACGGTGACCAGCGCCACCATCATCAGCATCACGCCTTCCAATCCAGGCACGATCACACTCACCGGCTTCACACCCGCCGGCGGAGTCGGCGGCACGGCCAACGCCACGCTCAACGTCAGCCCGGCGACGCCCGCCAACACCTACACCGTCACCATCCAGTGGGCGAACAACGACGGCGTGCCACAGACCGCGAACTGCGCCGTCAGCGTCGTCGTCAATGTCCAGCCCCAACGGTTGTCTTCATCCACGACGTCCAGGGCAACGGCGCGGCGACGCCGATCCCGGGAGCCGCGGTGACGATCGAAGGCGTCGTCATCGGCGACTTCCAGCCGATCCCGAACGACACCCGCCTGTCGGGCTTTTTCCTGCAGGAGGAAGACGCCGACGCCGACGCCGATCCCGCGACATCGGAGGGCCTCTTCATCTTCTGCAGCGCATGCCCGACGAATGTGGCGGAGGGGCAGAGGGTTCAAGTGACGGGGACGGTGTCAGAGTTCTTCAACAGCACGCAGATCACGGCGACCACTGCCGGTTCTGTGGTGATCACCAACGCGGGCAACAACCTCGCGCAGGTGACGCCCGCGACGATCGACCTGCCTGTGACCACCGCAACCATCGATGAATTCTACGAGCGGATCGAAAGCATGCTCGTGACCTACGTCGACACCCTCACCGTCGCGGAGTACTTCGAACAGGCGCGGTACGGACTTGTCGAGCTCTTCGAAGGCGGACGGCCGCGGCAGTTCACGGAAGCCAATCCCCCGAGCGCTGCCGGCTATGCCGCGCAACTCGACACTCTGAATCGCCGCCGCGTCCAGGTCGATGACGACGACAACGTCGAAAACTCGGTGCTCAACCTTCCGAATGGACAACAGTTCGTTTTTCATCCGCAGGCGAACGGTGGACTCTCGGTCGGCACGCAAGGGACAGACTTCTTCCGCGGCGGCGATCTGGTGAGCGGGCTGACGGGCGTGCTGCACTGGTCGTTTGCGGGAGGCACCAGCCCCGATGCCTGGCGCATCCGCCCGACCGCGGCGACACCCGCGACATTCACCGTCGCCAATCCGCGGCCGGCGGCACCGCCTGCCGTCGGCGGCGCCATCCGCGCGGCCAGCGTGAACGTGTTGAACTACTTCACCACGCTGAACGTACGCGGCGCTGATAGCACGGCGGAACTGAACCGCCAGCGCGAACGAACATCCATCGTTCTCTGCGCGCTCAACGCCGATGTCGCCGCGTTGATGGAGATCGAAAATCACGCTACCAACGCCGCCATCACCGATCTGCTCGGCGCCGTCAACACGCGCTGCGGCGGCGCCAATCCGTATACCTTCGTCAACACCGGCGGAGCCCTCGGCACCGATGAAATCCGAGTGCTGTTGATCTACCGTACCGGCACGCTCTCTCCTGTCGGAGCGCCGCTCGCTGACCTGGATCCCGTCCACAATCGCCCGCCCACCGCACAGACGTTTGACGTCGTCGATGCCGCGAACCCGGCCTTCGGCCAGCGCTTCACCACGATTGCCAATCATTCCAGGTCGAAAGGATGCGGCGGCGCGAGCGGCGCGGATCTCGATCAGATCGACGGCCAGTCCTGTTTCGCCGCCACGCGCGAGAGTCAGGCGAATCGTCTCCTCACCTGGGTGAACAGCACCGTGGTTCCGGCCGCAGGCGATCCGGACGTTCTCCTCCTCGGCGATTTCAACGCGTACGCGCAGGAGACGGCGACGACGACCATCACGGCCGGGGGCTACACCGATCTGGAGACGGCCTTCCTCGGTGCCAGCGCGTATTCCTATCTCTCCGAGGGACAACTCGGCCATCTCGATTACGCATTCTCGAGCTCGAGCCTTACACCGCAGATCACGGGTATCAACGCCTGGCACATCAACGCGGATGAGAACCCGCTGTTCGATTACAACGACGAGATCGACGACGGCGCCGCCGAACAGGCGTTCGAAGAAAAGCCGGACGGCTCCGCGCTCGTGCCGCCGCGCGTCGTGTTCCAGCCGGCCTCGCCGTACCGTGCATCCGACCACGACCCCGTCATCGTCGGGCTGTTCGCGATCGCTGACGTGGCGGTGACGAAGGCGGATTCGCCAGACCCGGTTACGGCGGGCACGAACCTCACGTATACGGTGACCGTCACCAACAATGGCCCGGACGCGGCGGCGACGGTGGCGTGGAGCGATCACGCTCCCGGCCGGGACGACCTTCGTGTCGCTCTCCGCCGGCGCCGGCTGGTCGTGCACGACGCCGGCCGTCGGCGGCACCGGCACCATCTCCTGCGCCAACCCGTCGCTGGCCGTGGGGAATGCCGTCTTCACCCTCGTCGTGAATGTCAACCCCTCGACGGCCGGCGGCACGGTTCTGTCCAACACGGCAACCGCCACGTCCACCACCGCCGACCCGAGTCCAGGCAACGAGTCCGACACGGAGAATACGACCGTGGCGACGTCGGCGGATCTGTCGATCGTCATGGTCGATACTCCGGATCCGGTGAATGCCGGCAGCAACATCACTTACGCGATCACGCTCACGAACACCGGCCCGAGCAACGCGTCGACGGTGACCGTGACCGACACGCTTCCCGCCGGGACGACCTTCGTGTCGCTCTCCGCCGGCGCCGGCTGGTCGTGCACGACGCCGGCCGTCGGCGGCACCGGCACCATCTCCTGCGCCACCCCGTCACTGGCCGTGGGGACTGCCGTCTTCACCCTCGTCGTCAATGTCAACCCCTCGACGGCCGGCGGCACGATTCTGTCCAACACGGCAACCGTCACGTCCACCACCGCCGACCCGGCCCGGGCAACGAGTCCGACACGGCGACTACGACCGTGGCGACGTCGGCGGATCTGTCGATCGTCACGATCGATACTCCGGATCCGGTGAGTGCCGGCAGCAACCTCACTTACACGATCACGCTCACGAACACCGGCCCGAGCGACGCGTCGACGGTGACCGTGACCGACACGGTTCCCGCCGGGGCGACCTTCGTGTCGCTCTCCGCCGGCGCCGGCTGGTCGTGCACGACGCCGGCCGTCGGCGGCACCGGCACCATCTCCTGCGCCAACCCGTCGCTGGCCGTGGGGAGTGCCGTCTTCACCCTCGTCGTCAATGTCAACCCCTCGACGGCCGGCGGCACGGTTCTGTCCAACACGGCAACCGCCACGTCCACCACCACCGACCCGAGTCCGGGCAACGAGTCCGACACGGAGAGTACGACCGTGGCGACGTCGGCGGATCTGTCGATCGTCATGGTCGATAGTCCGGATCCGGTGAATGCCGGCAGCAACCTCACTTACGCGATCACGCTCTCGAACGCCGGCCCGACCAACGCGTCGACGGTGACCGTGACCGACGCGGTTCCCGCCGGGACGACCTTCGTGTCGCTCTCCGCCGGCGCCGGCTGGTCGTGCACGACGCCGGCCGTCGGCGGCACCGGCACCATCTCCTGCGCCAACCCGTCGATGGCCGTGGGGAATGCCGCCTTCACCCTCGTCGTCAATGTCAACCCCTCGACGGCCGGCGGCACGATTCTGTCCAACACGGCAACCGTCACGTCAACCGCATCCGATACCGTGCTCACGAACAATTCGGCCAGTGCGAGCACGCTCGTCAACAGCAGGGGCCCGACAGCGTGCGATGTCAACGGCGACGGCCGCCCTGAGTTCATCACGGGCGCGGGTCCGGGCGGCCTGCCTCACGTACGCATGTGGAGCATCGCGAGCGGTGGCTTGACGGAACCGTCTGGTCCCGGGTTCTTGGCGTACGACTCCGGCTTCTCCGGCGGTGTCTTCGTGGCGTGCCGGGACCTGACGGGCGATGGCGTTGCGGAACTCATCACTGGTGCCGGCCCCGGCGGGGGTCCACACGTGCGGGTCTTCAGCCTCGCGGGTGGCTCGCCGACGGAGGTCGCGAGCTTCTTCGCGTACAATCCTGCGTTCGCCGGCGGCATAGCCGTGGCGGCCGGGGACGTGACGGGCGACGGCGTTGCGGAACTCATCACTGGTGCCGGCCCCGGCGGGAGCCCACACGTGCGGGTCTTCAGCCTCGCGGGTGGCTCGCCGACGGAGGTCGCGAGCTTCTACGCGTACGATCCGGCGTTCGCAGGCGGCATCAGCGTGGCGGCCGGGGACGTGACCGGCGACGGCGTGGCCGAGATCATCACCGGGGCAGGGCCCGGCGGCGGGCCGCACGTGCGCGCGTTCAGCCTCGCGGGCGGCGTCGTGACGGAGGTCGCGAGCTTCTACGCCTACGATCCGGCGTTCGCAGGCGGTGTCAGCGTGGCGGCCGGGGACGTGACCGGCGACGGCGTGGCCGAGTTCATCATCGGGGCAGGGCCCGGCGGCGGGCCGCATGTGCGGGCCCTCAGCCTCGCGGGCGGCGTCGTGACGGAGGTCGCGAGCTTCTACGCCTACGATCCGGCGTTCGCAGGCGGCATCAGCGTGGCGGCCGGGGACGTGACCGGCGACGGCATCGCCGAGCTCATTACCGGGGCGGGCCCGAGCGGGGGCCCCCACGTACGCGTGTGGAGCGCTGACCGCAGCCGGCATCGTCGAGATCGCCGGCTTCTTCGCCGACAATCCAGCGTTCCCCGGAGGCGTTCGCGTGGGGAGGTGACGTTCGCAGGTTGTCGTCACGCTCAGTTGCTTCCCGAAGAGGGCACGACAGCAACCGACAAGGAACGTGGATGGAGACAGCCGTACAAGAAAAACGCCCGGAAACCGGGCGCTCTTCGAGAGATTGTGGTCAGGGCGAAAGGATTTGAACCTTCGACCCCTCGGTCCCGAACCGACCATTGACGCGACGAATTCCAAATGTTTTCGTCGTTTCGTGGACTCTGGCAGCAACTGGGTAGCTACCAGGTCGGGGTCAGTGCGCCGGTTGGCCAGCCACCGCCGCCCATCGACGACACGGCCGGTGGCGCTAAAATGGTTTAGGCCATGAACTACCAAGACCGCATCGTGGTCCTCAGGTTGTGGGCGGCGAGCCGGTCCTGAAAGGGACGCGCGTGACGCTGAAGACCGTACTGGCGAGCCTCGCTGAGGGTGCGACGACAGCCGAAATCCTCGCCGATTTTCCGACGTTGTCTGAAGAGGACGTCCGGGCGGCCATCGCGTTCGCCGCTGGCTCCGCGCCGGAGGACATGCCTCTGATCGAAACACCGATCAAGCGGTGAAGCACGAGATAGCCGTTCTCTTGCGGTAGCTGATCCTTGCGTCGGTCACGCCGGTACGCGACCGGATTCGCGAGATGCTGTGCGCCGTCGACCTCAACGACAAGTCGCGATTCAGCGCACAGCAGATCGATTTCCATTCGGCCCCAGCCGTCGAACGCGATGGGAAGGTCGGCGTTCATTTGAAATCGTCCGCGCGTCTCCCGCAACGTTTCCAGCCGTCGATAGAGGAATGCTGGACGGGGCGGGGATCGTAGCACCCTTCTTTGCCTCCAGAGAGGCGGTGTAGGCGCTCGGCCGGGATTTTGTCAGCTATCTGACAGACCCGCAGGCTCCTCCGTTGTTATGTTCAGCCAGGTCGCCGACTCTAAGCCCCAGGGATAAGGAGATGCGTCTGATGCGAACGTACAACGAGGCGACCGAACGTCGCCGTCACGCGCGCCGGGCCATCGTCACGACCCAGCCTACACACGAGCAGATCAGCTCCACCATCATCGGCACCTTCCGCGAGATGCCCGGCCTCTGCCTGCACGTGAATCAAGTGGCCCGGCTCTTTGGACTGCCGCCGTCGACCTGCGAAGTGATTCTCCGCGACCTTCTCGCGCAAGGCACGCTCCGCCGCGCTCACGACGGCCATTACCTTGCGGCGCAACTCGACGCGATTCGGCAGATAGGACAGCCAGCGGGTCTCGCGTCCGCGGCCCGACCAGCTCTGCGAGCGACCAACCGCCGCTCGAACCAGGGCTGACCTCCCGAGCTTCCGCGACACCGGTCCTCGATGATGGGGTCGATTCTGATCGCTGAGGATCACGCGCCGACCCGGTACGTACGGGCGCGAATGTTGACTGCTGCCGGTTACACGATCGTCGAGAGTGACTCCGCAGCGACGACACTCGAGGCCCTAGGCGACTGTGGCCTCACGCTCGGCCTGGTGCTGCTGGACGTCGGGTTGCCGGACGGCAACGGATTCGAGGTGTGCGTGCAGATCAAGGCGACTCGCCCGACATTGCCGGTCATCCTGATCAGCGCCGTCTACCGCACCGCTCATGCCCGACGCGACGGCCTCAGTGCCGGTGCTGATGCGTACCTCGTCGAGCCTATCGCTGCACCTCGACTCGTCAAGGTCGTGCAGGCGTTGACGTCTCCGAGTCCGCCGACCTCTCGGCCGGTCGCGGTGCTCGTGACGACGCGTGCGGGAATCATCGTGTCGGCAAACCAGGCGGCTGCCGCCCTGATGAACACCGGCGTCCGCGCGGTGCAGGGGCGAGACCTGCTGGCGTTCTTCAATGGGGATCGCGCGCGCGTGCGGACCGAGATGGCCGCCGCGACGGCTGGTCAGGTCTGCGGTTTCGAGGTGTCACTGCGTCCACGAGAGCGAAAGCCTCTGAGCGTGCGGGTGGATCTCGCGGCGTCACTGGACGAAGGCCCGGGCGAACTCGAATGGACCCTTGAAGCGTGAGGCCCGTACCGCCGCAGACTTCGCACGTGACAGCCTTGACGGCCCAAACATCGCAGGTGCTGTGGCATGCGTGCCGGCAGGGTTCGCCGGCCGTCACACTGATGCTGACGCTCACCCAGACGGGCGAGTATGAGGTACACGTCTCATTCGGCACGGTGGCGCGGCAGCGCGTCCCGTTTTCCAGCGCCGCTGCGGCGGTCGAACGCGCCGAGCGTCTGCTGACGGAGCTCGAAGCCCGCGGTTATCGGCGCCAGCGCCCAGACAAGCGGACGCCCGGCGCACGTGCTGAGAGAACGTGACCCGCTCTCCTCGTGCGGGCGCTTCGCTGAACGCGGAAGCCGCGCCTATCGCGGGCTGTCGGTGGCGAGGTCGCACGACGCGAGACCAGGCCGCCAAGGCCCGGCCCGACAGCTAACCTCCTAACCAGGGCGTCAACGCGCGTCCACTCTGCGGGGCAGTGAAGAGCCGACATTACCGCGTTACCTTCGGCCTGAGGACCGAGGGTCTGGTCCCTGATCGACGGATTGCCTCAGCCCGCTTTGCCACCCGCCGCTCACGATTGAGACCAGCCCGAACGGATTCAGGCGGCTCTCGGTCCGCGAAGAACCCTGTTCGAAAGCATATTCGCGAAGCGGTCGCGGAACGAGACGTCCTGGCCAGTCAGATACGATCGGTCGCATCACCGCGATCCCGACCGGCGGCTGACAATTCGATGCCGCCCCCCGGACGCTTCGGGAGGGGGAAACCGCCGGTCCATGCGACTCCTACTCTGAATGGGTCCCGAAACACCCGCCGAGGCGAGTGCGCCTGGCCCGGCGCCGGTCGTCGACCAGAGCTCCGCTGAGGAGCGAGAGCTGGTTGCGGCCATTCTCCGCAAGGACCGGAAGGCGACCGCGAGGTTCGTGGCGGACCATACGGATTACGTGTACGCCTACGTTCGCCATCGGCTTGCGCCGCGAGTCGATCTCGTGGACGACGTGGTCCAAGACGTCTTCCTGGCCGCGCTCGCTGGTCTGTCGAAATTTCTGGGCAACGCTCCGCTTCGGTCATGGCTCCTTGGCATTGCCCGCCACAAGGTTGAAACGTACTACCGCCAACGGTTGCGCGAGCCGGAACCGCTGGCGGACAGCGGCGACGCTCCGGAGCCGGCCGCCGGTGGCATCCCAATCGACGAGGTGATCGACCGCGCACGACTGGAGGCCAAGACGCAACGGGTCCTGAGGCAATTGCCGGAGTCGTACGGCGTCGCGCTGTTATGGCGCTATTGGGAGAATCGTAGCGTCCGCGATATGGCCGAGGCGACAGCCAAGACCGAAAAGGCCATCGAGAGACTACTCGCGCGAGCCCGAGCGCGATTCAGAGAACTGTGGGATCAGGTCTAGTGATGGACGACGATCGCTGGCTCGAGCAACTGGCCGACATGACGGACGTGGCTACGGGGACGCCCGAACGCGCCCCAGCGCGGCTGAAGGCGAGGATCTATTCGGCGCTCGTCAACCGGCAGTCGGAGACGGGGCCGCTTCTCAGCCTAGCCGCGACCGCAACCGCGGGGAGTGGACTCTGCGTGTTCGAACAGACCATTGCCTCGCTGCCGGTGGGCGAACGGATCGGATCGATGAATCCCTGCCGTGTGTGTCACGCGCGCGTGCTGGCCGAACGACTCGACCACGCCCCGATTTTCTGGCCACATTGCCCTTACGCGGGATTCCATCACCCTCGTGACTAGTCCCGAAGGTCGTTACGGTTCCACACCCAGTTCGATTGGACGGTGAAGTAGCGACCCAGGTGCAGGCCCACCAACAGGTTGAGGGCGGCGCCGTTCTCGGGCTTGTACAGCGACACCTCTGCGCGACTAGGCTGGGTCGTGGCTCGCGCCTCGGCTGAAAGCGTCGAGATGCCGACGAGAACGCCCGCATACAGGCGGTCTTCATCCTGCGCAAACGCCTGAGGCGCCGTTCCGAGCCAAAGCAGCATCAGAAGCCTGCCTGGCTGGTAGGAATGGTCCCGAGGTGAGAGCAGACCGCTCGACATCAGTGCAGGGCGGCCCTCCGAGCGGTTGGTGCTTGGGCCGATGGCAGATGGGGTGGACGATTCGATTTCGCGACCTTGGACATGCACAAGAGCCCGAGATCGATCAGCATTCGCCACCAGGTGCGCTGGGTCGGCGGGGGCCGGCGCTCGACGGCAATCAGGGAGTAGCCCACGGTGAAGAGCAGGATGAGCAGGCAGTAAACAGCGTAGTAGGGGTCTGAGAGAAACGCCCATGCGACGACCAGCCCCGCGCCGGCCGCGAGGCGCAACGTCGGCGCCTCGAACATCCGGAACATCAGAAGTCCGAAGATCGGCAGTGGCGCCACCTGGATCAAACTGAAGTGAGCCGAGGCCCGCGCCGTCATGAACGGATTGAATCCGAACAGCAAGCCGCCGACGAAGGCCGCACCCGCGTCTCCGGTCCGTCTGCGGGCGTATACGAACATCGCATACGCGGCCAGCACGCCGCTTCCCATCGTGATCAGGTTGTAGGTGGCGACCAGTCCGACGGCCGGGACGAGGGGAACCCCGACGAGGTTGGCCGCAGTGAGGGTACGTGCTGATCGATACGGGTCTCTGTGCTCCTGAACTGGTGGCGTTCGCGAAACAGGCATTTTCTCTGACGTGGGTCGCGCGCGAAGGGCCGCTCGAGCTGTATCGCACAGGGCTGGGGCAACCCCAGGGCCGTTGATCGAGGCAGAGAGGTAGCCTGTCGGGAAGAAGCCCTGGCGGGGGCTGCCTAAGCCGTGTTCTGGGTCGCTGAGCATGACCGGAACAGGGCACGCGCCGGTGGTCCTCAATCGCCATGAGACGGCTGAGACACAGGTGTGAGTCGACTACACAGCGCATCGTGCGCCAGAGTCGCACGCGGGTCCGGCAACTGGGCCGTGTGGGTGCAGCTTGGGCCGAACTCCTTGCCCATCGCAATCTTCGATCTTGATCGCAACCTGATCCCCCCGCCAGCCAACCCTCTACCGAGCAGTCTGTGTTGCCCGGATTGCGGGCTCAGGCCGACTAGGGACGTTCTCGGTTCATCGGCGACATTGGCACACAGATTGCGATTTCTACTGCGGCACAGGTGAGTCGAGTCCCGAGGGGTCGTGGAAATGGCGATTGCTGCTCGTGGTGTCGTGGATCAGATCCGTCGAATCGCAAGTCAAAGCACCGATAAGCAAGTGCGCGACTGGAGAAGGCATTGGGAACGTGGTGCGGCGGCCCGATGGTCTGGCGCATCGAGCGTCGTCAACCCGTACCCGTCAGACTCCTTTCAGGCCTCGGCATGGATCGCAGGCTGGAGGTGGGCCGAGCTTCATCCTGATCGCCGGACACCGAATGCCGCTCGCTTGGCTCACCGGTACCGTCGGCACGGCGACACTCTTGTTCGGCTCGTACGGCGTGCGAATGGACGTGCGGTCGGTGTATCCGCCCTGACAATGATCGCAGCAGTGTGGGAAATTCGGCGTCGACGAGGACGGACGAAATAGTCCCTCGTGTCGAGTGGCGAGCATCTCGCCGGAGTTGCCGCGAATCCTCGCGTCCTGGCGAATGCCCCAAGGCCTCCGCTTCGGCGTCGGCGACGGTTTCCCATTTCGAAAGTCCTGAACCTCCTGAAGGACTGCCGCGTTTGAGGACCGGCCTAGCACACCAACCGCGACGACGCCTATCGTGAAGTGTCCGTGGGAAGGTTGCGAAGTCGGGGATGGGTCGTCGGTTCCGTCCACGCCGCCTCACAGGGGATGCAGAACATGGAGGCTACGCTGTGGTCTCGGAATGTCACCACAGAACGCGCGTGCTTCCCGCTCGGACAGGCGATGCTGACGTAGCGCAGTACGCGCGTCTCTTCGTGACCGGTCGCCATCGGCACACCTCGGGCACCTCAAGTGAGGAACCCGCGGGAATGCGGAAGGCTCAGGAAAGGTCGGACAGAGCTTCAGCCTAGCAGATCACGTCCCGCCAATCTGTCTGGGAGACGACCCTCGGCGCTCAGCCGGACAATTCCTCTGGGCCCGGCGAGTCGGGGCCGGTACGTGAGGTCAGGAATGGCACGAGATCCTTGGTGAACTGCTCCGGATCCTCCCAATGGAACGCATGTCCAAAGCCTTCGTAGACGATGAACTGGGCTTTCGGCATGACTTCGAGCAGGCGGTCCTGTGCCGTGCGGAGCGCGTACGAGTCGCGGTCGCCCCACATCAGCAGCACGGGCATTGAGACGGTCGTGAGCTCGCTCGTGAAGTCCGGCGTCTTCAAGAATCCGTCAAACGCTTCGCGCCAGACGCGTGCCGGCACGTTCAGCGTCTCGGAGATGACTGCGTCGAGGTGGGCGGCGGACACCGGGCGCGCGAGAGTGCTCAACTGCCAGTCACGTGCGAACGAGGCGGCGATCGGATCGGTCAGTGGTGCGATCGACGATGCCACGAAATCGGCAAATCCCGGATCATCAAAGGTGGAGAACGCGCCCATCAACGCGAGGCGCTCCACGCGGTCGGGGTGGTCGATGACAAACCGCTGCGCCACGCTGGCCCCCATCGAGTGACCCACGATGATCGCGGTGCGCACACCCATCGCATCCAAGAACGCAAGGAGATCCGCCGACATGTCCGCGAGGCGGTAGCCGGACGGCGGGCGACTTGAATCGCCATGGCCTCGCTGCGACAGCACGAAGGTGTGGATGCTCGGAGGCAATAGCGGGAGCACAGGCTCGAACGAACGCCACGAGTCGGTGACCCCGTGCAGAAAGATCACGGGCACGCCGTCGGCCTCGGCGGAGCCTTGTTCCACGTACTCGATCCGCACGCCCGTTGAAAGCGACACGAACTTCGTCATGGCTCCTTCCTTCCTGTTCTACGTGATTAGACGTCACCGGCCGGCGGCTATCAGAGCGACATCGCACTCTGATGGCCGTCCTGCCGGTCGACGCAACGACCGCGCCTACTTCGCTGGCGGCCGCAGAATGAACGTCACGCGCAGGTTGACGCCACCCGTCGGGTTGAAGCCGAGAAAGGTCTGCCGCTGTTCGCCGACCCAACCGGCATAGTTCCCTGCGCCGCCCGTGACGATGCGAGTGATGGTCCCGCCGCCTTCGACGCCCTCAGTAGCGAGCTGCTCCTTCCCCTGACGGCCGAGCACGAAGAGCTGCGCCGAGCTCACCCACAGAGGCGCTGCGGGAATTTCATTCGCCGCGACAAGATGCGTCCCTCGGCAGATCCAGATGCCGATATGCCCGCGCCTGTTGGGATCGAAGGTCGCACCGTCGCCGTCGATGGTGCCGGCCGGGAAGACGCGACCTTCGGTGATGAAGAACGAGCCGCGCTCGGGCTGCGTGTGTTCCGGCCTGACGAAGGTCGGGACAAACTTCCCGGCGAGGTCTTCCGCCACATCGACGGTGAAGACGATCGGCTCGCGCGTGCGCGCGGCGCGGTCGGCGTCGGCCTCCTGGGCAGACGCGGCAGAGCCCAGGATCATTGCGACGCCGACGACGGCTGCGAGGCGAGACAGAGGCAGGGCGAAAGTGCGAACGAACATGGTGTCATCCTTTCAAACGAACGAGTGTGCTCAGCGGGATCGGGTGTCAAACCCGACGAGGCGTCCGGGCGCTCCCACGGCGGTATCCCGGACAGGAACTCATTGCGCGCGCAACCGATACAACCGGAAGAACCCGCCATCGACGGGCACGATCTCGACGCGTGGCAGGTCCGCCGCCGTGGCCAGGGCCTGCACGATGTCAGCGCGAATGACCGTGCCGATCGCCGCAGAGGGCTGGTCCGCCATGGCCACCGGCAGGCAATGCACGATGCTCCAGCCGTACATGAGCCGCTCGAGGTCGTCCCCGGGCGCGTGGAAGTGGTCGCCGACCTTCTCATCCGCGACGAGCACGCTGCCTCCCGGCGCCAGGGCTTCCCGGATCGCGCGGAGCGCCTCGTCCGGACGTCCCATGTCATGGAGGGCTTCCAACACCAGCACGAGATCGAACGGGCCGACGTCGGTCACCGCGTCAGCGGTGCGGACGTCGAAGCGCACGGCGACGCCGTGCGCGGCCGCGTTGCGCTGGGCGTCGTATACCGACGCCGGGTCGGCGTCGAGGCCGACGACTTCGGCTTTGGGGAATGCTCTCGCCATCGCGAGCGTGGACCAGCCGGCACCGCACCCGACGTCGGCCACACGCATCGGCGTCGACATCAACGCGCGGTGGAGGTCGGGCAGCGCGGGAATCCAGCGCGTCACCAGATCGGACAGGAACGCCGGCCGATTGATGCCGGCTTGACCCGCGCGGAACGCCGCGCCGAAGTGTGGGTACGCCACGCCCCCGCCACTCCGATAGGCGTTGGCCACACGTCCGAGCGCCCCACCGATGCCGGCGACCATCTGCGCCAGCGGCGCGAGGTGCGACGGATGGTCGTCGGCGGTCAAAACGTTCAGGTGCTCGGCCGGGAGCCAATACCGCCGTGACTCCGCCGGAGCGCTGGGTGATTCGACGCGCAGGAATCCCGCGACCGACTGCTGCTCGAGCCACTCGCGTGCGTAGCGTGGGGCGATGCCGGCAGCGCGAGCCAGCTCAAGCGGCGTAGTCGGGTGTCCGGCTTTCAGCGCTTCGTAAAGGCCGAGCTCCTTCCCGAGATAGATCCCGTAGAGCTCGAGTGTGTGGATCGTGGCTTGGAGCACGCGCGTGGTCAGCGCATCCTCGGTGGTCTGAACAATCTGGCACATAGGGTGTCTCCGTTCTTCACCCCATGGGCGTAAGGCGAGCCCTCACGATGGAAGGCCAATCGGGCGGGGCCGTAAGGTGCGATCAGGGGGCGGACGCGGCGCGCCGCTAGAAGTGCCAGTCGACGGGTCGCTCAGGCTGGTACAGGCAGAACGTGCCCGTGCGGACCGCGTTTTCCAGGTGACGTCCGAGCTGGGGGTGGGCCTTGGCGATTTTCTTGACGGCACTGCGGATTCGCCACGTCACGGCGGATCGAGCCCGCTCCGCGGCGCTCCCCAGCGCACGGGAGCGTCCGCCCAGCCCCAGCGCACCGGAGAGCAGCTCGGCGATCTGATCGAACTCCTCTCGGCCCCGTTCCGCCCGGGCGAGATCGTGGGCGGCGTCGGCGTCGTCGATCTCCTGCTGCAATTCGCGGACGCGCGCCTGAATCTCGCGGCGGGCTCGCTCATCGAGCTGCGGCGCGCTACCGGACGTCTCGGCCGGACGGTCGGCCAATTCGAGGCAATGCACCTCAACCCCCGGTCGTTCGAGCAACCGCGCGAGATCGCTGAATCCCTTCTGGTGGGTGAGCCGGACGGAGCGCCCGTCGAAGTCCATACGCCAGATCGGGCCCTCGCGCCCAAATCGCGCCACGTTGCACTCCTGAGGCACCGGCCGGGCGACCGCCTCGGGCCGACGGTCATCAGGATCCTCCTCCAGCCCGGCGAGCCGGAGACCCCGCTCGAGCCGTGCAATGTCCTCGGGCCGTCGAAAGGGATTCACGTGCAAGAGCCACCGCAGCGGTTCACCCGGATCCGGTCGGCGCCCGTAGGTAATGCGATCGCCGAGCCCAGACAGGAACTCTCCGAGATAGAACCGGGCGCGCTCGAGGTACCCGCTCAACGCGCATGAGGCCGCAAGGAAGGCCGGAATGTCGACGAACATCGAAATCGGCGCCTGGGCGCCGACCGCAAGTACCTCGGCGTCGCGCCCCAGGACGAACAGGGCCAACCCGACCGGCGCGCCGTAATACGGTGGAAAGCCGGGATGCAGGCGCATGGCCTTGGTGCCCAGGGCCAGCGCGGATTCTGCATCGCCGAGATACGCACGGCACATCGCCGCATGGACGAGCACGTCCGTGTCGTTGGGATTGAGGCTCAGGGCCCTGTCAACGTGAAACGCGGCCTCATCGAAGCGACGGCGATACAAGAGGGTGCGGCCCAGTACCACCTGGACGATCGGGTCGCCATCGTCGAGCGCCGCCGCGCGACGGGCATAGTCGTAGGCCAGGCGCTCGGTCTCATCCCACTTGTGCCACGCCTGACAGCTCCATTCGTTGAAGTGGGAGAGCGAGAGGCCGGTATGTGCCCGCGCGTACGACGGATCAGTTTCGAGAGCTCGCTCGAAATAGGTGCGTGCCTCGGCGTCGGCTTCGACAGTCCCGCGCTTCAGACACTCGAAGCCTCGCAGCCAGCAGTCGTAGGTCTCGAGACTGGACAGGGGGACACGCTGGGCCGCGCGCAACCGCGACCGGTCGACACCGATCTTCAGCGCGCTGGCAATCTGCTCAGCAATCTGGTCTTGCACCGTGAAGAGGTTCCCCGCGGTGACATCGTGGCGATCGGCCCACAGCTGACGCCCCGTATGGGTGTCCAGCAACTGGACCGCGATGCGGATCACGTCGCCGGCTCGACGGACGCTGCCGCGCAGGAGGTTGGAAGTGGTGAGAGTTTGGGTGTTGCGGCGTCCTGGGAGTGTTGCCGCGAACGCCTGGGGGTACACGACTTCGATGGCGCCGAAGCGCGACAGCGCGGAAGCGACATCCTCCACGAATCCGAGCGCCAGCACGTCCTGCGAGGGATCACCCGACAGGTTCTCAAACGGCGCCAAGGCGATGCTGGCAGCAATGGCAGGCATAGAAGCCCTAACAGCCCGTGGTGAAGAGTGACGGGCTGCAGCCGTCCGTCACGGAACAGAAGCGCTGAGAGGGACAGTCACCATTCTCCGCGCCTTTCTGACGAGAATGGTGACTGTCCCTTTTGGCGACGACGGCCGATTTCGCGGTTCTCCATTGCACCACGGACTGCTAACGGGGACTCCCTGATTCTATCCGGCCCGAGCACCGCCGCGACAGAGTTTGCTAGCATTGCCCCGCATCTGGAGGTACCAATCGGACGTGCCTCAGCTCATGGTCCGTAACGTCGACGAAGTCGTCGTGCGGGAAGTCAAACGGCGCGCCGCCGAGCGCAATCACAGCGCCGACCAACTGCACTGGTCCGAGGCCCGGACGCGATCCGGCGACGACGTAGACGGTCACCGGCGGCACGATGGTGACCGGCAACCTTGGAAACATCCTATGAGAACTATCCTACTGATCTCGCCGCTCGCCCTCGCGCTGACGCTGAGCAGCGCGCCTCCCGCGTTCGCCGATGTTGTGACGGACTGGAAGACAGCCGCGCTCACTGCGATTCGCGTGGGCAGAACGTCTCCGCCGCGTGCGTCGCGCGCGCTGGCCGTTCTGCACTTGTCGATCTTCGACGCGGTCAATGGCATTGCCCGGACCCACGAACAGTAGCTCGTTCAGAACGCCGTCCCTGCCAGCGCCTCGAAAGAGGCGGCCGCCAGCGCCGCGGCGCACCGCGTGCTCGTCACACTCGTCGAGGCGAGTGCGCCCTCGTTCGACCGACTTCATGCGGAGATGCTCGCAGGCATTCCCGACAGCCCGCAGAAAAGGCGCGGTGTGGCCCTGGGGTGAAAGCGTCGCCGATCAGATCCTCGCGGCCCGCTACAACGACAACTCGGACGCCATCGTCCTGCCGCCGGTCGGCAGCGGCGCTGGCGCCCGGGTTCCGGCGCCGCCAGCGTTTGCGGCGTATCTGTTGCCGCAGTGGGGCATGGTTGCGCCGTTCGCGATGCCGACCGGTGCGCACTTCCGTCCGCTGGGGCCGCCCGCATTAGATAGCACCAAGTACGCAGAGGCCTATAACGAAGTCAAGGCGTTTGGTTCTGCCGCCAGCGCCGTTCGTATGGCGGAGCAATCACAAATCGCGCTGTTCTGGGCAGGCGGCGGCACCGAAACCCCTCCGGGGCACTCAGGCGCGCTACTTCCGTCGTCGGCTGACGGGCGGCAGGAACGACAGAAATCAGCGATTTCGTTGGGAGTGATGGCCTAGAAATCCCTCACCCGCACGAGCACGGCCGCCGTCCCCAGCGAGCAGACGATGACCAGCAGCAGGGCACCGATCAGGTCCCAGCGCTCTGGCTGGAACTCCAGAAACCGGACGACGTGCGCCCAGCCGGTCGATCGGTCGTCGAAGGTGCGGACGATCGCGAGGATCACCCCGACCGGCATCAGCGACATCAGCGCCGGGCTGAACCGTTCCGTCACGAGGGGCAGGACCAGGCCAACCAGGGCCTGGGTAGCGGCGGCCGCTGCAAAGCCGAGGAGCATCGATGCGACGAGCGCGCGGAGCGGAACGGCGTGGCCAGCCGACCAGAGTCCGGCGACGACCGCGATGAAGACCCCGAAGACAAGGCCGAAGGCGATTGCCGCCCCCGTGCAGAGCCGCGTCCAACTGAGCATGAACCGGCTGACCGGAAGGGTGAGGGTGTAGTAGACGGACCGATGCGCGATCTCGGGGCCGGATCGAATGCCGGTGCCGCCGAAGACGAGGCCGGCGACCACGGCAGCGAAGCTGACGGCCCACGCATGTACCACGACCGCGGACATCTCCGGCGCGAGCGCGACTACCAGGAACGCCGTCACGGCGCACAAGGCGAGCCAGGGCCCCAGTGTCGCAAGAACCAGGAACCGGAGTTCCAGCCAGTGGCGGTACAAGGCAGCGCCCAGCATGCGAGTCAGTACTCCCGCGTCCTGACGTAGGACAGCGTGATCAGGATCGCGGCGACCAGCGCGATCAGGTAGCCGCCGACCGCCAGCCAGGGCACGTCCCCGCGCGCCGGCGCGGAGACGACATAACTGTTGGGAATGGCGAGGGCCAATAGCGCGAGGATCCCCAGGAACGCCCACGCCGTGGGTAGCGCCGTGATGACCGCCGACATGATCGCGAGCATGGCCGCCAGTAACACCCCACCCAGCACCAGCGACTGGAGCACCTCTGCAATCGGCACGGCCTGGCCTCGCATCGTGAACCAGACGACGCCGCCCGCCGTGAGCAACGTCGCGCCAACGCACGCGACCCCAAAGCCGGCGGCGAGGCGAGTCCAGATGAGCCGCGTGCGCGAGATCGGAAGCGTCAGCGTGTAGACGACAGGCGCGGCCGGCATGTAGAACGTCCGGAACCCGGCGCCCGACAACGCCAGGCTGGCCGCCAGGCTGAAGGGCAGAATGCGGCCCGCGAACTCGGCCCACACGAGAACTTCTTCGGCCCCGATCGCCTGCCCGAGCGGTGTCAGCGGCAGGGGCTGGCCGAATTCCAGGGAACGCCACGGCCCGAGGATGGAGACGCCGAACCACATACAGAGACCGGCGAACACCAGCACGCCCAGCCGCATCTCCACCCAGTGGCGGTACCAGATCATGATGCCTTCACCTGCTCGAAGAAGATTTCCTTGATCGTTGCCGGCTCCGAGTCCATGACCCTGATGCCGGTTCCCGCGAGCCGCACACCCAGTTCGGTGGCGTCGTGTGGCGAGAAGCCGGTCAGGACTCGTCCCTCCCGGCGCCAGCCGGCGGCGATGGGTGGCAAGGCCGCGTCGGGCGCTTCCAGGACGCAACGAACGCGTCTCCATCGCTGCCGTACGTCGTCGAGGGCGCCTTCGACGACGCACTGCCCGCGCCGGATGATCACGATGTGGTCGGCGATCTGTTCGATGTCGGTGAGCTGGTGAGACGAGAAGAAAATGGTGGTTCCGTGCTCGCCGGCCTGCTCGACGAGCAGCCGGAGGGTGTCTTCGATACCGAGCGGGTCGAGGCCGTCGGTGGGCTCGTCGAGCACGAGCAGTTCGCATCGTCGACAGACCGCCAGGAGCAGGGCCAGCTTGCTGCGCATACCCTTCGACAGCTTGTTGCAGCGCTGGCGCAGTGGCAGATCGAAGCGCTCGACCAGGTGACGTTCCAGCTCGTGGTTCCAGCGTGGGAAGAAGCCGCGCGTCATCCGGATCATCGCGTCGGCCCGCGCGTACGGATACAGGTCCTTGATCTCGGGCACGAACGCGACGCGCTTGAAGATTTCGTGCGTGGACCCGGCGGGCACGCCGAACATGGCGGCCGTGCCGCTCTGCGAGCGCGCCAGCCCCATCAAGATCCGCATCGTGGTGGTCTTGCCGGCACCGTTGGGCCCGAGAAACCCGCAGATTGCGCCGCGCGGCACCGTGAACGTGAGATCACGCGGGCCGTACGACTTGGTCAGGTGCTGCACCTCGATCGCCGCCGGTTTCGCCGAAGGTTCCGGGAATCGGTCCGTCATGTGCCGTATTTCTCCTCGTCTGATTCCGCGAGTTCCGACTCGACCAGCCTGCGAATGGCACCCGCATCCAGGCCGAGACCGAGCAACGCGGTCACGGCTCGACGGGCGATCGCGCGCCCCTTCTGGATACCCGGGAGGCTCTCTCCCTGCCCGCCGGCCACGAAGGCGCCGGCGCCGTGTCGCAACTCGATGAGACCGGCGTGCTCCATCTCGCGGTAGGCCTTGGCTACGGTGTTCGGGTTCATTACGAGCTCTTCGGCGAGCTTGCGCATGCCGGGCAGCTGGTCACCGGTGCGAAGGGCGCCGATCTCGATGGCGTGCCGCACCTGTTCGATGAGCTGCAGGTAGAGCGGCACACCCGACCGGGGGTCGATATGGAAGACCATCTACAGTACTAGTACTATGGTACTCTTTGTCATCTGTCAACCATGTTCCTGTGGCGAACATCGATCTTGCAGGATCCGTGGGGAGCATCGTTCTGTGTGGTGGATGCGACGTCTCACAGAGTACGCGTCGACGGCCGGGTCGTGTGCCAGGCCCGTCACAGGCCGAGAGGCCCGCGGCAACGCGTTCCGGATGCTTGTTGCCGGCGCTGCTGCCGCTCACGATCAGCTGTGCTGGCGCCCAGTCGTACAGCGGCGTTCGCCATCTGTGATGGAGATCTCGCCCGTCGAGAAAACTGATGTGATCCTGCCGCTCGTAGATCCCCGCGAAGTCGCGGCCCGAGTAACCGCGTCCGACGACTGTCACGCCTACGGCGTGCCCGTCAGTCACCAACAGCTCGTGCAGGCGGGTCGCGGTCAGCCGCTGTTTGCCGCCCGTCCATCGCCTCGTGATTCACCTCTTCATGCCGAACGGCTGAGGTCCTGGCTCCGCCATACGCTGAAGCCCAAGGTCCGCCCATTGCCTGCTCTGCGCTGGGCAGGAGCAGCGGCCTGCCGGCACTACGCCGCGACTCGCGAAGTGGCCGCCTACACTCCCGGCGAACACCGCCGAAGTCGAGCATTGAGTCGCTCAGACACTCAGTTGCCCGCACCCAGGTGTTTCGGCCAAGAAGGGCACGACACAAACTGACCCTGCGTGCACCCCAATGTGTGGAACGCTGGCGTCCTGCAACAACCCCTCGTTCATGGCTGTGGTGTTTACGGTCGAGCGTAAGCATTACCGTCACGACGCCCGCCCCGGCCGTGGTGGAAGCGCAATGCTGCGGTTTCGATCTTGCTCTGTCGAGTGCAACACTCTGCGAGAGTCTGAGGACCTTCCAACGAGGAACACCACTATCGACGTGAACATGGCCGCCGCGGCAATCCGACGTCTGCCATGCCACCGTGCTAGGAACACAGCCCAAGGGGAATCGCTGCGCGGATGGGCATCGCCCTGCCCCAACGGCACTGACGTAAATCGCTGAGGATACAAACCAACGTGCGTAGCGGGCGACCCCTCGCCGCTACTCCACGGCGTGAATCCCATCACGCGCTTATCTCTGATCGTTCCGGAGGAGTTCAAAGATGATGACTTCGCTACATTTGCCGCCACGCTCTCGCCAGTGGAGAACTATCGCGGCGTCATGCACGGTCTTCGCTGCCATGTTGTTCGGCGCGTCACAAGCCTCGGCGCAAGGCAACGGGCGCAACAGCATTCCGAGAAGCTTCGAAGTTGTGCCCATTGCGATCACGGCCGTCACCATCGATCCGGCCAATGTCAATCAGCTACTGGTATCCGGACGCTCGGGCACCACGGCGTTCACAACCCCGCTATTGATCGGCGCAACACCGACAGCAGCCGGCGACTGCCCGATCCTGAATCTCTCACTCGGTCCGATCAATCTGAATCTCCTCGGACTGAATGTTGCGACGAGCGCCATATGTCTTGACGTCACGGCCATTCAGGGCGGTGGGTTGCTCGGCGATCTGCTGTGCGGCGTTGCCAATCTGCTGTCCGGCGGGACCCCGATCGGAACAGCGATCGGGAGCCTGAATGCCCAGCAACAGGCCCAAGTTCTAAACGGCCTCGCCAGCTTGCTCGATCAGACGCTGGACCGGGTGTTCTCCAACACGGCGAACATCGCCGCCACCTGCGAGGTCCTCAGCTTGTCGCTCGGACCGCTGGATCTGAATCTGCTCGGACTTCGCGTCGAATTGGACAACTGCGCGAACGGTCCGGTCACCGTCGACATCGACGCGATCCAGGGCGGTGGTCTGCTCGGCGATCTGCTCTGCGGTCTTTCGAATCGCCTCTCCGGAGGAGGGGGAGGCCTCTCGACCGCTGTGCAGCGTCTTCTCTTCCAGATTTCACTGTTGCTCGGCGCATTGGCCTAAGCAGGGCGTGGGAGAGTCGCGCTTCGCGACTCGCCCATCGTTTCCGCAGCAGCACGGCCCTTCCAGGGAGGACGACTTCAAGTCAGTTCTCGGTGTGCCTCCGTAAGCCCACCACGCTTGGGTCCTGAAAGGTGGGCCGCAGCAGCGCAATGATCAGGGTTCCGGTAAAGATGAACTCGCATGCTCTTCGTGGTCTGGGGTCAATCACAATGATTCCGACATCGATCACGGGACGGGCGGCGGCGCGGCCACGAGGCGGCCCGGCGCCTTGTATCCTTTGGAGGCATCGTCGAGCACGAGCACCCAGTCGCTGCCGAAGCCCTCGTATTGCGGCCTGAACTCCCGCGTCCCCGAGTTCTCGAATTCGCCGAGCTCGGCTGACGTGCCGTTGCGCGGGTTGTACCAGAACGCCCGCACGCGCGGTCCGGAGATCTTGCCCATGTTCACCGTGAACGCGATTCCCGCGCCGGTATAAACGAACAGGTGATCGGATCCCCGGATCGCCTGGATGCGCTCCGGGCCGTCGAGCGCATCGGCGATCACTGACTGGTCCGGGACGCGGGTCAGCATGGGCCGCGCTTCCATCAGCGTTCGGACGTGCTGCATCTGCGCGGCCCCGGGACGATGGATGGCCTCCTCCCAAAAATACAGCGGTCCGTTAATCGGCCGGAGGCCCGGGGCGTACATCTGCCACACCGAATGGTGGCCATACGCCACGCCCGCCGCCCCGGCGAACAGCGTCCAGTACGCGCGCTGGCGCACGTGGTTGTCCGACGAGAACCCGTTCTGCCGCACCCCCTTGACGAACCCAATCGGATGATCCTCGTACAACGGTTCGCCTTCGATAACGGGCTTGACCGGCGTCCGGTTGTAGTCAGCCGCGATCTTCTCCCACGGTTTCGACGTCGCCGCGGGACCGTGCCCGGTCTGCTGCATGTTGAAATCGAGCCATCGATCGTCGTGGAACCACGTGGCCGAGGTACTGCCGCCGCCCGGGTGATACGTCATCAACGCGGCGTCGTAGTCTTCACGCCCCGAGATGCCGATGACGATGCCCCTGGCCATGGCGCGCCACGCGTCCTCGAACCCCTGCCCCGTACGATCGCCGCCGAGCACCCAGATGACGCTCTTCCTGCCGTAGCGCTTCCCGAGGAACTCGCCGTAGGCCTGCGCGTTCTGCGCCGTGATGATCCGCTCGTCGCGCGGCTGGTTCACGCCGAGCCATCGCGCCCACGTCGGCAGGAACGCGACGTACATGCCCAGGCGATTGATTTCGTCGACCACGTAGTCGACGTTGTCCCAATAGTCGTACTCGCCCGCGTTCTTCGGGTTCGAGCCCGGTGTGACCGCCGGCCGCGTCGGGTCCTTGTCGACGAGAGGCAGATCGCCGTATGCATTCGGAACCGAAACACCCTCCACTTCGGCCAGCGCCACTGCATGGATGACGGTGAACTTCTGTTTCGCGCGAAGCTCCAGGTAGGCGCGCACCTGCTCCCGGTTCGGCCGGTGGAACAGTTCCCACGCGGTGTCGGAGAGGTACAGAAGGGGCTGCCCGCCGGGGCCGACCAGATAGCGGCGGTCGGCGTGCACCGTCAGCGGAGGCGGCGCAGCGGCTGCGCCCGACGACGCAGCAGCCTGCCGGGCCGCCGAGGTGGACTGCCCAGCCGCAACGACCGTTGCGCCGGACAGGGTGAGCAGCAGGGCACGGATGACAATCCTTCTTCGCATGGGTGCACTCGTAGTCACAATGTGATGCCGGTCGGTTCAGTGCCGTTCTGGGTAGACCGCTGTGCCGATGTCGCTGGTCACCACTCTCGATGACCAACCTTTCGGATGTTCGCACCCCGGGAGGCGCGACGGGGAGTGAGGCCGGCCTCGATGACCTCGAGACTCTCCAGGCCGTCAGTGCTGGGGGCCCGCACGATAGGACGACCAGCGGCGATCAGGGTGGCTGAGCGCATCTACATCAGAACTGGATGCGCAGCGACAACTGCATCTGTCGCGGCGGACGGGTCGCGTTCACCTGGCCGAAGGTCGGATTGATCTGCTGCCCGGCCGGGTTGAACCGGGCGGTCGTATCGACCGAGGCGTACTGCGTGTGGTTGAACACGTTGTAGGCCTCCCACCGGAACTGGAACTGCCGGCCATTCCCGAACGGGAAGTTCTTGAACAGCGCCACGTCCCAATTGTGAATGCCCGGGTTGCGGAACTGGAACTTCCCGGCGGTGCCGACGTCGCCACGGGCGGGACGCGCCACGAAATCGGGCGCGATCCACTGGAGCGTCGCGGAGTCCTTCACGTACTCCACCGAACCGACCACGTTGACGCGAACAGGGTCGCCTCCGCCGGTGAAATCGAAGTTGTCGGAGGTGGCGAGGCCGACGCCAGCGGGCGTGCCGCTCGCGAACGTGCCGATGCCCGAGATCTGCCAATTGTTGAGCACCGCCCGCACGGCCCCCGGCCACGAAGGGTTCACCTTCGGAACATCCCAGATGAAATTGACGACGGCCACGTGCGTCTGATCGAACGCCGCGAGCCCGTACATCCACTCGTGGACCGGCTGGTATGTCGGGATGCGGCCATTGTCGCCGCTCGTGTAATCCATCGACCTGGACCAGGTATAGGCCACGCCGAACTGCACCCCGCGCACGAAGCGGCGGTTCAGCGACGCCTGCAACCCGTGATAGTTCGAAATGCCGGAGTACTCGCGATACTCCAGGGTTCCGAGCCCCGGATACGGTCGGAAGAAGTTGTCGGGCAATGGCGTCGCCGGGTTCGCCGGGTCGGCGTTCTGCGGCAGGAACCGCGCGCCGTAGGGGACGAGATTGAGGTCGCGGTTCTGACTGAGATAGCGGGCCGAATTGCCGACGTAGGCCAGGTCCAGGAGAACGCTGGCGCCCAGGTCGCGCTGCACACCGATCGACCAGGACCGCACCGTCGGCACCCGCTGTTCCCACTCGAACCCGGTGACGTTGTTCGGGAAGAGCACGCCGGTGGAGTTCAGGAAGGTGTCGAGGGTGCCGTAGAAGATCTGCGGCCGGAACTGGTTCGGCGGGTTGTTGTTGGCGGCGCCCGAGATGAGTCCCGACGATGGGATCATGTTCTTCGTGATCCCAAAGCCGCCTCGCACCGCCGTCCTGCCGTCGCCGAAGACGTCCCACGCGAACCCGAGCCGCGGGCCGAGCTGGATGGGCTGTGCTTCGGTGAAGCCGTCCTGGTACTGCGACTCTCCCGCCGTCACCATGCCGTTGGTGACGTCTCCCGTCTCCGGCACGTAGGCTCCGATCAGCACGGCCGGTCCCACCTCGCCAGTGATCGGGTTGCGCGAGACCCGCTGCCCGTTCACCAGGGCCGATTGGTACAGCCGAGGCGCCCGGCTTGGATTGTAGCGGTCGAACACGAACCCGGCCGCGTCGGCATTCGGGAACCGATAGGGTGTGGCGCGCGAGAAGCGCATGCCGTAGTCGAGCGTGAGGCGCCGGTTCATTTTCCAGCTGTCCTGCGCGAACCACTCGAGCAGACTGATGACGTTGCGAGCGGTCGTCCGGTTGCTCCCCTCGGTGTAGGTCTGGAACACGCCGAGCGCCGCGTTCGCGTACGCGTTACCGGTGTTCAGCGGGTTGTTCGGATCGGCGTTGAACGCAACGCTGCCGCCGAACAGCGTGCGCGGCCCCTCTGACGCATAGTTTCGCTCGTAATAGAACCCGAACTTGAGATTGTGGCTCCCGGTTGTCCAGGAGAGGTTGTCGAGGACGATGTAGCGCTCATCGCCCGCGTCAATCGGCAGGCGATCGTCGTAGGCGACGTTGGCCGCGTTGGGAATGCCGCCGAAGTTCGCCTGCGGAATGATCCGCAGCGCGTTGCCGGCCGGGAACAGCTGCCCGAGCCCGCCGAGTCCCACCTTGTCCCGGATCACCGGGTCGAAATTGGTCGGCGATGTCGCCGCGCCGATCTCGCCAAGCACGCGGTAGCTGGTATTGAACTCGTTCACCACCTTCGACGAGAACAGACGCGTATACGACGCCATCACCGAGTCCTCGGTGAACAGATAGTGGTGATAGAGCTGGTCCCAGTTCGAGTTGAAGGCGGCCAACCCCTCGTAGCCGCGGCGATCGGCCCACCATGTCCGGCCGCGGAACGCGATCCGGTCGCGATCGCTGAGAACGTAGTCCATCTTGAGCATGTTCTGCTTCTTCGGGTGATCCGTAATCTCCTGGAACGTATAGTTGTAGTTCCCACCGGAGACCGCCGTGTCAAAGAAGTTCGGGCGGGGAAACAGTTTCAGGAACGCCAAGCCGTTCGCGTTGAGCCGGTTGGCCGGAATCGTCTGGTTCGGAAAGCAGCCCGATTGGTTCGCCGCCGTGCACGGCAGGCCCGACTGCGGGTCGCGGATCAGGACCGGCTGATTGTTGATCCGGCTCTGCGAGAAGTTGCCCTGCCGCTCGAGCTCGGTGGGCACCGTGACGGTGCGCGGGTTGCGCGGCTCCTGAATCCGCCAGTCCTCGCGGGAGTAGAAGAAGAACAGCTTGTCGCGGTTGGTGTTGAAGACTTTCGGAATGAAGATCGGTCCTCCGAGCGTTCCGCCGAAGGTGTTGTACCGGTAGAGTGGCTTTGGCGCGTTCCGGCGGTTGTTGAAGAAGTCGTTGGCGTTGAAGTCCTCGTGACGCTTGAACCAGTAGCCGCTCCCGCGGAATTGACGCGTGCCCGATTTCGAGACGATGTTCACGAACGCGCCGGCGTTGCGCCCATACTCGGCCTGGTAGTTGTTCACCAGTACCTTGACTTCCGCGATCGCATCCATGCTGGTCGCGCCGTTGAACCGGTCCACGAGGTCGGCGTCGCTCCCGGTCTGACCGTCGAGCGTGAAGGTGTTCATCCGGTTGCGCGTCCCTCCGATGTTGGGAGTCGCGGTGCCGAACGTGTCGCCGAGCGCCGCGTTGTCAGTGCTCGCGCTGACGCCAGGCATGACGCGAAGCAGCGCCACGATGTCACGGCCCTTCGACCCGAGCTGCTCGATCTGGCTCGTCGACAGCAGCTCAGAGTTCTCCGAGCTCGACGTCTGCACCGCCACGGCCGCAGCGCGCACCGAGACCACTTCGGCCAGCGCCGCCACGCTCAGCGTGAGGGTGCCGAGCGCGCGGCGCTCGTTCGCCGTGAGCACGATGCCCGTACGCTCGGTCGGATTGAAGCCGGTGAGCTCCACTTTCACCGCGTATGTGCCCGGCACCAGCGTGGGGAACACGAAGTCGCCCGCCGCATTGGTCGTCGCCACCCGCACATCGCCAGTTCCCTCGTTGCGCAGCGTGGCGGTCGCGCCGACGAGTACCTGGCCCGATGCATCCAGGGCCGACCCGTGGATCTGACCGCTCGTCGTCTGCGCCGCGGCGAGAGCGGGCAACGTGCTGAGCAGCCACGCCGCGCACAGCGCCTGTATTGCGCCTGAGGACCCGAACCCGTGCCCGATCGGGTTCATCCCAGCGGCCTTCGATCTCGGCATAGCGCCTCCCAGGGCACAGCACATCGCGGAGCTGCACCACCTATGAAATTGGGCGCATTCTGCCAAGGAACAAATCCGGGTATCTATGACTATCCTCTCAAACATTGGTACAAAAGTTCGAGAAGACGGAGGGACCGCGGTCGGTGCTGTACGCGGATTGGAATCCGCGGGGCGAAGATCGGCAACGGACGCCGGCAGTGGCATTGAAGGCCTGCTTCAGGCTGCGTGCGCGACACGGCAAGGGGGCCGTCAGTATCTCAGAATGCCTTTCAGGCGCTCGATGCTCGATTCGGCCGATGTCCGCTCCCGCTCAATCGTCTCCGCGATAGTCGGCGCCGGCGGCGTCCACGCCTCGAGGATCACGCTCCCGCAGCGGCTGTGCCGCCGCACGCCGGCAATCGCCTCTGCAATCGGCAGCTGCCCCTCCCCCAGCGACCGGCCTTCAACGGTAAAACCCATCATGTGAGGGAGCCGTGCGATCCGCACGTCCTTGACGTGCATGTTCACGGTGAGTGGCGCGAGCGTATCGAGGATCTCTCGAAGGCCTTCGCCGGCGCCGAGCGAGTTCGCTGTGTCCAGGCAGATGCCCACGTACGGGCTCGCGACCGCCTCAATGATGTGGCGCAACGACTTGGCGGGAAACCGATCGTGGTTTTCTAGGGCGACCGTCACACCAGCTGCTGACAGCGCGGGGGAGCCATTTCGCAGTATGTCAATAAGCTGGTTCGGCGCAGGCTCGTACGCGTCAGAGTCGGCGACGAAGCGGAGCAGCCGCGCCCCACACCGCCGGCACAGGTCAACGTAGCGGGCGAGGTGCTCATCAGTCAGCCCGCGCGCACCAAGCTCGATCGCCACCCTCGCCCGCCCTGCCTCGGCGACGAGGCGATCGAGGCGCTCGGACGGCCACGTGTGCACCGGAAGGTTGTCTGCAATCTGTACAACCGGGACGGCATGCCGGCGGGCAAATGCGAGCAGGCCGTGCTCGTCGAAAGGAGGTGAGGCGTGGGCGGTCGCCCAACCGAAGGCGAAGGAAGCGACGCCGGCGCGCATCTCCGCCGGCGCCGTGCGCTCGGGCCGGGCGCTCACCGCGTGGTGATGTCGCGGACCTGCTCGCGGATGTCTGCGGGGTCGAAGATCCGCTGCCAGTCGTCCTTGAAGAGCACGTGCTTGGCGCGGCGGCTGATCTTGTAGGCGGCGTCAGAGAACGTGCCGTTGACCTCGCCGAAGAGTACCGCAATCTGAATCCGCAGATGGCCGAGCACGAAGTCGCGTACGGCGGATGCGGGCACGCCCGCGGCGACAAGCCGATCGTACCCCTCCTTCACCGCCTCCATGCAGGTCTGCGCCAGCGTCTCGACGAGCGCCGGCTCGAGCATCGCCATGTGCTCGAGGGTCACGCGGTGCACGCGGCTGACCGGCGCGTACATGGCGGTGGCGACCTCCACGCCGAGCCGGTAATGGTCTTCGGTGCCGCGCATCAGCGCGCACACGACAGCCTGTTTGGCCGAGATGCCGCCGTAGAAGTCGCGAAACGCCGCCTCCGACGGCTCCCAGTTGAACACCGATGGATGGCAGGGGTGGGCGACGACACAGCCGATCTCGTCGCGCACGGGCAGCTGGCCGTCGAGCGGCGCCGCCGGGTCCAGCGTCATCAGGAGCGAGCCTGGACGCATCCGGGACACGATCCGGGCCGCGATCTCTCCCATCAACACGTCCGGAACCGCGAGGATCACCACGTCGGCGGCGGCGACCGCGCCATCCTCGGGCACGGCGTGAACACTTCGGGTGCGGAGGTTCGCCAACCCGCTCTCCGAGACCTCGACGTAGTCCACGTCATATGGCTGCTTCAAGAAATTGTCTGTGATGCGGCAGCCCATTTTGCCGCCGGCACCGATCAGGGCGATTCGAGTCGACATAGTTGTTCCTGCTGAGCGGTCGGAACTCTCGGCTTCCGGCTTTGAGATTGCGCGCGCCTGACCTCAACGTTACGGCGGTCGGGCGCACGGCGCTAGTAAAGTTGCGTCGATTTCTGCGACGATTTTCATCCGGGCAGACCGGTCCGGAACTCCTTCGGCGTCTTTCCAAAGGCGCGCTTGAACCGCTTGTCGAAGTAGCTCTGGTCAGAGAAGCCGACATGGCTGGCGATCTCCGCGATCGTGAGATCGCTCTCGCGCAGGAGCCGCGACCCGTTCGCCAGCCGCACGTGATTGACATACGCGACCAGCGTCATCCCCGCCACGCGCTTGAATGTCTTCATGAACTGCGGCTCGCTCATCCCCACCATGTGCGCCGCCTGGGCGACGGTCAGCCGGTCGGCGTAGTGCTCGCGCACGTGCTCGAACAGGGCGTTCAGCCGCAGCGATCGCTGCTGCTGCCGGACGAACTCCCAGTGCATCTGCTCGGCGGCCGGGAAGTGGCGGCCGAGCTCGAACAGCAGTTCCAGCAGGAACGCCTTGCAGCCGGCGCGCTCGACCGGACCGTCCCTGGCACCGAACCGGCACTCGATCAAGCGCCGCAGTGCGTGGGCGACCTCAGGCTCTTGCGGCAGTGCCATGACGCGGGCGCCGCGGTCGGCCCGTGAGTAGAACGGCAACAGAAACGCGTAGTCGTACGACGACGAGCCCAGGCTGTACACGAACTCGGGGCGAAACGAGATGACGATCACCCGGGTGTCGAAGCCGGGAAAGTCCACGACGTGGTGAAGCCGCAGGTTGTCGACGACGAGCAAATCGCCCCGGCGGAGCTCGACGGTCTCGTCGCCCATGCGGAAGAGCGTGCGGCCGTCGAGCGGCACGAACAGCTCGAGGCGCTCATGCCACGTCGCGCCACGCGTGTGCTGGCGCGAGGAGTAGTGAAACAGCTTGATCGCCAGCGCGAACTCCTCGTCCAGCGGCACTTCGTAGCGCCCGCGCGCGTCGAGTTGCGCAGCGATATCGTGCGGCTCGAACGACAACGGCGCACAGGCCGCCATCAGCTCCTGCCAGCTCCGGACCGGTCGATGGGTCGCACACACCGGCACGATTCTACGCGCGAGCGGCCGGGCGGCTCCAGCGCGCCCGCAGCGTGTCCACGAGCACGGCTGTGAAAATCACCGCCGCGGTAATCAACGGATACAGATATGGGTTGGCGTCGACGCTGACCAGGGCGCTGAAGACGGCCTTGAGCAGCAGGGCGCCGAGCACGGCGCCAGGCAGCACTCGGCCGTGCCCGCCGTACAGGCTCGTGCCGCCCAGCACGGCCGCGGTGATCGCGTCGAACTCGTACAGCTCGCCGAAGCGAGGCGACACCGCACCCAGGCGTGAGAGCGCCAGCAATCCTCCGATGCCGGCGCACAAGCCACTGATCGCGTACACGGCGGCCGTGATCCGGACGGTGTCGACGCCCGCCTTGCGCGCGGCCTCGGCGTTGGCGCCCAGGGCGTACACCTGCCGCCCGAAGGGAGTCGACGAGAGCACCACATGTCCCGTCACGGCGACGAGACCCGCCACCCAGGCGACGAACGGAATGCCGAGCCACGACCCGGCACCGAGGACAAAGAACGATTCCGGCAGGTTGATGGCCCGTGTCTCGGTGATCCAGCGGCCGACGCCTCGCCCGATGTACAGAGTGGCGAGCGTGGCAACGAACGGGATCAGCCGGAACCGCGTGATCAGCATGGCATTGACGAACCCCCCGACGAGGCCGCTGGCGAGCATCACTGCCGCCGACAGGCCGAGAGGCCATCCCGCAAGCGCCAAGTGCCCGGCCAGGCCGGCACCGATAAACATCAATGCGCCGACAGAAAGGTCGACACCGCCGGTGAGAAGCACGAACGTCATGCCCACGGCGACGACGACAGTGGGCGCCGCCTGGCCGACAATCTGTGCGGCATTTTCGCGCGTGAGGAACCGGTCGGACTGGAGCCCGACCGCGAGAATGAGCGCCACGAACAGCGCAATTGGAGCGGCCTGTCGTATCCGTTCGACGAGCCGGTGACCGGGATGCCGGGAATCCAGTGCTAATCCTCCCCTACCGACGCTGGCAGCGCGGCCCTGAGCAGCCGCTCGCGGTCGAACTCGGGCGCGTCGAAGCGGCCGCCGATCTCGCCCTGGCGCATGACGACGATCCGATCACAGATTCCCATCAGCTCATCGAGGTACGACGAGATCACCAGCAACCCCGTCCCATCGTCGGCGAGCCGATGCAGGAGCTGGTAAATCTCCGCGCGCGCGCCAACATCGATTCCACGCGTCGGCTCGTCGAGGACGAGGACGCACGGCTTGGTGAGCAACCATTTGCCGAGCACGACCTTCTGCTGGTTGCCGCCGCTGAGGCGCGCGACGGGCGCCCAATCGTTCGCGGCGCCGGTGAGACGGACGTCACCGCGGATCTGTTCGATCGCCCTCTGCACCGCCTGTCGATCGACGATTCCGAGGACGCGGCGTGAGAAGGCACTGAGGCTGGCCAGCACCAGGTTCTCGCGCACCGACGCTTCCAGGCAGAGTCCCTCGAGCCTGCGGTCCTCGGTCACGAATGCCAGGCCGCGCGCTATCCGCTCCGCGGGCCCACCTTCGAGCGCCGTGCCGTCCAGGAGGATCTCGCCCGAGATGTGTCGATCAAGGCCGAAGATGACGCGCGCAAGCTCCGACCGCCCGGCCCCCATCAAGCCGAACACACCGACCAGTTCGTGCCGGTGCACCGTCAAAGTGACGGCTCCCGTTGCACCCAGGCTCGCGACCTTGCGGAGTTCGAGCACCGGACCGCCGATCGACCCCGAGCGGCGAGGGGGATAGAGTTGCGCAACCTCGCGTCCCACCATGTGGCGTACCAGCATGCCCATTGAGAACGCGGCCACGCTGCCGCTGGCAACGACGGCGCCATCGCGCAGCACCGCGACGCGATCGCACAGGGCCAGCACGTCCCCGAGCTCGTGCGAGATGTAGACGATGGACAGCCCCGCGCCCCGCAACTCGCGAATGAGCGCGTGGAGGCGCTCGCGCTCGGCCGCGCCGAGGGACGTCGTCGGCTCGTCGAGGATCAGCACGTGCGCCTCCGCCCCGAGCGCCCGTGCGATCTCCACGAGCTGGCGCTCGCCTGGCGAGAGGCGCTCGACGAGCGTGTCCGGGAGCCGCTCGAGCCCCACGCGCTCCAACAGCTGTGTGGCGGCCCGGGCGCTTGCCGCGCGATCGATGAACGGCGTCCAGTGGCGACGCGGGAACCTCGCGAGATGCAGGTTCTCGGCGATCGTGAGATTGCTGAACAGCGTCAGCTCCTGATGGACGAATGCGATCCCCTGCGCTCGCGCGTCGGACGGCGTGGCCGGCCGGTAGGGCAGGCCGTCGACATACATCGAGCCAGCGTCGGGACGGACGTCGCCGCCAAGGATGTTCATCAGCGTCGACTTGCCCGCACCGTTCTCGCCGACGAGCCCGAGCACCTCGCCCGGAGCGATCGCCAGGTCGATCCGCCGAAGGACCGGCACGTCGGAGAAGCTCTTACGGATGCCCTCGAGCGCGACTCGCGCCGCCGCGGACTCTGCGTTGACGGCCGCTGCCACGCTCAGCGCCCGCTTCCCGCCGCATCGGCGATTGCGGCAACGAGGATCAGCAGCCCCTTGATGATAGTGATGACGAAGTCGGAGAGGTTCAGCAGCGTGAGCCCGTTTCCGAGCACCGCCAGGAACAGGACGCCGACCGCTGTGCCCCACACGTTCCCTCGACCACCGGCGAGACTCGTGCCACCGATGACGGTGGCGCCAATCACGTCGAGCAGCAGCTGTCGGCCGTGCGAGGGCGACGCAGTCTCGAGGCTGCCGGTGAGCAGTACGGCGGCGAGCGCCGCCGAGATGCCGCTGAACACGTATGCGAGGGCCGTGACTCGCGACACGGGCACTCCCGACACACGAGCGGCCAGCGGATTGTATCCGACCGCGCGCAGCATGAGTCCATAGCGTGTCCGTTCGAGCACGGCTGACGCCAAGATCGCGCCGCCGAAGGCAATCGCCATCGCGGCGGCAGGAACAGCGCCAAGCACGATGAACGCCTGGGGCAGATTGAACATCGTCTCGGTATTCGCCGCGAGCCGGACGAGCAGGACGGCGAGGCCACCAGCGAACATGCCGGTCGTCAGGGTTACCATGAAGGCCGGCATCCGCAGTGCGCCTACGCAGACGCCGTTGACAAGGCCAACGAGAACGCCGGTCGCGAGCATCGTGGTCAGCGCTGCCGCTGGGGCCAGCGCCTCCCCAGCTGCAAGGCCCCCCTCCCCATGCATCACGAGGCCGCCGACCACGCTGGCGAGCCCTACAATCGAGGTCGCCGACAGATCGATGCCAGCCGAGATCAGCACGAACGTCTGCCCCGCCGCCAGGAGCAGTAGGGGTAGTGCGCCAATGAGGATGCCGGTGAGGTTCGGGACAGAGGCGAAGCCAGGAATCGCGAGCGCGAACCCGAGGAGCGCGGCGGCACACAAGACGAGAATCGGCGCGCGCACGCCGACGGCGGCAGCCGCGCCACGCAGTCGGACGGCCCGGAGCATCGAGGCTACCGGCTGGCCCGGGCCATCACCGCGCCCCACATACGATCCGCGAGTTCGCGCATGTTGGCCTGCGTGATCACGAAGCCGGGATCGTCCAGGCTCGACGGCGGGGCCTTTCCTGCCTTGGCGTCCACGATGACCCTGATCGCCTGTTCCGCCTCCCAGAACACATCCTGCACGCCGGTCGCATCCAGGTAACCGTCCACCATCAGGCCGTACGCCGTTGGATCTCCGTCGAACCCGGCGAGCAGGACGTGCCCTGGCTCGTTGACCTTCTTCCACCGGCCCGCCGCGCTCAGCACTGACTTGATGCTCGGCAGCATGAAGTCAGACGAGGTGAACACGAGGTCGATGTTGGGATGTGCCTGCATCGCGCTTTGAAATCCGGCCAACGCCCTTTCCTGATTCCACTCGGTTGGTACTCGCGCCACGACGTCCACGAGACCGCCGGCGTCCTTGACGCCGGCTTCGAACCCGTCCCGGCGCCCGATCGCGTTGCCGTCGCTGAGATCACCGATCAGAATCGCGGCTTTCGCTTTCCGGCCGGAGCTGCGCACCTGCTCGACGAGGTGGGCGATCGTCTGCCGGGTAATGCTGTAGTTATCGGGCGCGATCACGGTATGAGACGCGTCCGTACGGTCGGCCGGGCGGTTGAAGAGGACGATCGGGATCCCGGCCACGTTGGCGGCGCGAATCATCGGAATGACGGTCTTGCCGTCCTTGGGCACGATAATGATGCCGTCCACCCGCCGGTTCACAAACGTACGCAGCTGCTCGAACTGTTTGTTCGGGTCGCCGTCGGCGACGGCTTCGAGCATCGTGATCCCGCGCGCCTTGGTATCGGCGCGCAGCCGGTTCAGCGCGGCCACCCAGAACTCGGTCTGCAGGGTCTCGAATGCGACCCCGATCGTGAGTCCCGTGTTCGCGTTCTCCGGCGCCTTGGACCCGCTCGTACAGGCGGCCAGCACCCCGACCGCGAGTGCGACCGCGGCACCCATCACGGCGCCGGTCTGACGCAGTGGACCTGCGTGTCCCATTCATGCTCCTTTCGAGATCGTCACGGCGCGCCCGCTCCGTGCGCTGTCGTACGCCGCGAACACCAGGCGCAGCGTCTTGAGATTGTCTTCGCCGTCCGTCTCCCCGCCCCCCATGCCTCGAAGGCCCGCGAGCAGATCAGCGCAGCAGGGGACGATGCTCGCGTGCGCAACCTCGTAGCGCGGGTCGGCCCACGCGTACCGCGGCGGCGCATGGCGCGTAACGCGCGTCGCCGTCCGCGTGGTCAGGCGCACCACGTAATCCGCCGCCAGCTCGATCGAGCCCGCCGTACCTTCCACAAAGGCGAACGTCTGCGGGAACACCTCCCGGCGCGATGGCTCGAGCGGGGTGCGCGCGTACCCGAGCTCGACCGTCACGTGCGTCTGCGCGCGGCCCATCGTCAGCAGGACCGTCGCCAGGTTCTCTCCTCTGACCCGCGGCGCAAGCGTTCGCGCGGTCCGGCAATACAGCGTGCGCGCCTCGCCGAAGAGCACCCGTGCCGCGTCCAGGAGGTGGGTGCCGAGGTCGGTGAGGATGAACTGATCCAGACGCCGAAGCGCCGGCTGCTTCGCGAACACGTCGAAGCCCGACACCATCGACAAACGCGCCCGCAGCGGCGTGCCGATCGCACCGGCGGCGAGCAACTGCCGGAGCTGCCGGATTGGCGTCTGCCACCGCCAGTTCTCGTGGACGAAGAAGCGGGTGCGCGCGGCGCGGAAAGCAGCGACGATCGCCGCCGCGTCGCGATAAGACGCGGCGAGCGGTTTCTGGCAGATGCACGCCACTCGGTGCTTCGCGCAGAGAAGCGACAGGGGCTTGTGGCCCCCGATCTCGGTGATGTTGTCCACGAAATCCGGCCGGACCTCCCGGAGGAGCCGTCCCGGATCGGCATAGACCGCCGGGATCCCGAACTGCCGCGCGATCGCCTCCGCCTTTTCGGGGGTGCGATTGTAGATCGCGACCGGCTCGACGCCGCCGACCTCTCGCCAGCCGGAGAGCTGGAAAGGGGTCCAGAATCCGGCCCCGAAAACCGCGAACCGCAGAGGAGTGGCCATGGGCGGTACATCTGTTACCACGCCCACGGCCCAGGCGATTGAAGGAAGCGACCGAAACCTTGGATGAAATTCACCGTCCCGCCGCAACCTCGCCATCGACGCGGGCCGTCGCGAAAGGCGCGAGCTCGATCGTCCGTGCGCCGGCCGCGGGACGCCGCGCCGTCCGGAATCCAGGCGGGTCGGCGGCGGCGCTCGCCGCCGTGTCGCAATCGAGCACCCGCAGGCTCGCCGGGAAGAAGTTCACGGGCACCCGGACGGTCCGGCGCTCACGCGACAGGTTGGCGGCGAGCCACATGGCGCCTGAGTCCCGGCGCACCAGGAGTGTGGCGGTAGTCTCGTCGTCATCGCCGACTGCGAGAACGGTCCCGCCCCCGCACTCGCACACGTCCGCGATGACGTGGAACAGCGGGAATACGCCGCCGCGCTGCTGCAACCCGAGCTCACTCAGTCCTGCGAAAAACGTCACGCTGGCGGCGCCGGCTCTCGCCAGATGCGCGGCCATCGCGAGGGTCCATGAGGCGCCGAAGAGCGAGCGATGCAGCGGATGGACCTCGGTCGGCCGCGGCCCCGAGAGCTGAAACCGCGGCGCGAGCGTCACCGGCGTCACGATCGCCGACGCCTCGGGGTGGCGACGGCGCATGGTTCGGACCTGCTGCCCCGCGGCCGGTGGGGTTTCGGCGATGCTGGTGAGATCCGACGCGTGCACTTGCGGGTTCATGGACCAGCACACGAGGTCGGTCGCTGGCGGCGGATGAAGGTGGAACTCGTAGAGGTCGCGCTGGCTCCCAGTGCCTATGAGAGAGGCACTGGATCCGCCCCGGAGCAGGCGTTCTCGCACGAGCGCGAGGGCCTCAGGGGTCGTCGTCGGGGCATTGGCAGCATACACGAGGATGCGCGCGACCCGGACCCCTTTCCCGAGGCGGATCGCGAGCGACTCCAGCGCGGGACCGCTCGCCTGGTCGACCAGGAGCGCGATCTCGAGCGCGCATTCGGAACCCCGCTGCACCTCTATCGCGCGGGCGAGCCTCGTCTCCCATTCGCCTGAATCGAGCAACAGTTCGACACGAATGTGCGCCGGCCGTAGTTCCCGCACCAGCTCCACGGTGCCAGCCGCATGCGGATCGCTTCCGTCCACGCCGACGCCGATGGCGGGCATGCGAGAGTCGCCCTGGTCAGGACGGCGCGGAGCCGGTCTTCCGGCCGGCTCCGGGGCCGAAGATCCCTCGACGACGCCCTGCAACCTCACCGTGACGCGCTGTTCCACGCGCGTCCCCTTCGCGATCGTGACCGGACGCGGCAGGGACAGCGGCGTGCCATACGTCTTGAAGCTCGCATCAATCCAGTTACGCTGGTCCTCAGTCTCGAACACCTCACCTTCGAACGCGATCTGAACCCGCGCGTCCTGCGCGGCGTCGTAAGTGACAGCAGCGAAGTCGCCGAGCCCCTGCACCGGCTGCTCGATTGCGACGAGTTCCGGGAACCTCGTCTCCAACTGCGTTCCGTTGGTGCGACTGACAGTCGCCGCAAGCCCCGCACATTCGTCCATCGGATGCAGCACGCAGAGGCCGATGCGATTTCGCTCGAACGTCGACCGCGCCTCGCCGGCGAGTTCGAACGTGATGGTGCCGTCGGACCGCCCCTCGATGTCGGCGCGCCAGACGAAGTCGACGTCGGCCTCGCAGTGCTCCGATGTGTAGCTGACGCGGAACTGATCCTTGTCGCTCCAGAGCACCAAATCCGTGATCCGTCCCACCACCGTTCCCCAGTGCCGATCTCGAACGGCGCCATAGATGCGGCGAACCAGCTCGCGGTGGCCGAGCCTGATGTTGCGAAGATCGCCTGATTCCAAGATGAGCGTCAGCGGACCGGCGCGGAGCGGCGTCTGCTCCGGGAGCGGTGCGAGATCCCCGTGCAACAGGAGGTTGAGATTGGGACTCGTCAGATCCGGACCCCGCATGCTGTTTGCGTTCTACGGTAACTCAGCAGCCTGCTGCTCATAGCCGACGTGTTCAACCTGTTCGACGTCGCAGGAGGTCGTCGACTACGACAACTACACCGAGTCTTCTTTCAAGGTTCCGAACCCGGACTTCGGGCGGGTCATCGCTTACCAGCCGCCGCGGCAGCTGCGTATTGGTGCCAGGATGGCGTGGTGAGGCCGATGACGTTGTGCACGCTGATCTGTCGCCGTCACCACGGACGGAACGTTACCTGGTGCGAATGGCCACTCGCCCACCGTCCTCGAGTGTATCGGGCGGAAAGATCACCACCGTCTGCCCTTCAGACAGACCGTTCATGACCTGCGCCTCTCGGTCGCTGCGCTGGCCCAGCTGCACGGGCTGCAATCGCGCCCGCCCGTTGTCGACCACGAAGGTGGCCCAGTCCTCGCCTCGTCGAAACAGGCTTCCGACAGGCACCTTCAGCGCTGCGGGATCGCGCCAGGTCACGATCCGGACTTCAACGCGATAGCCGTCGCCGATCCCGGTCGACGTCCCTCCCTCCGCGAAATCGATGATCACGTTGACGCGTTGCTCCTCGACGCCCAGCGCCGACACCTTCATGAAGCCGGAAGGCTCTACGCGGCGGACGCGTCCCTGGAGCGGCTCGTTGCCGCCCCACTGTTCGATCGATACGACATGGCCCGGCGACACTCGGACGGCGTCAGTCGACAGCAGATCGGAGACGATGTCAAGGCTCTGCGGGTCACCAATCTCGAGTAACGGCTCACCGACGGGCACGACCGAGGCGCTCTCCCGCAGCCGTCGCAAGACCACGCCGTCGACCGGCGCGACGACATCGACGGTTCCGCCGCCGACGCTCGAAGGCCTCAGCCTGGCCCGCGCCAGCTGCAGGTCGTGCTCCGCTCTCACCACGGCGAACTCGCTCGCACGCACCGCTTCCTCGGCCGTCTTGAACGTCGTCTGCGCCCCTTCCAGCTCGTCGTTCGATATCGCTCCGGCCTTGGTCAGCGTCTCGAGGCGGCGCAGCGACGACTGCGCTCGCGCGAGCTCGGCCTGCGCCCGCCCCCGCGCCGCCTGTGCCTGGCCAACGGCCGCTCGCGCCGCCTCGACCGAGGCACCCAGCTCGGCCTGGGTGCGAGGGTCTATCAAAGGCGCTGCGGCGGGCGTCAATCGAGCCACCACCGTTTTACCGCGCACCACCGAATCCCCCGGCTCGAGCTCGATGCGCTCGACCCGGCCCATGACCGGGGCTGAGACGACGAACCGTTCGCGCACCCGGGTTTCCCCTTCCTCGTCGATGGTGACCTGCATCGGGCCTCGCTCGACTCTTGCGACATCGATTTCCATCGCCCGTGGCCAGAGCGCCACCGCGAGAATGACCGCCACGAGGGCCACGGCGGAGAGCAGACGGGGATTCTTGAGGATTCGCATAGTGACAGTCCGCAACCGGCTCAGCGACTCATTCCCTGACCTTCAGCACCGCGACGAGATCCAGCGTGTCCAGCCGCCGCCTGACGATCAGCGCCGAGACGACGGCCGCGGTGATGATCCCGAGACACGACCACGCGACGGCCTGGCGCGAGATGAACAGGGGGAAGCGATAGACCTCGCTTTGAATGGACTGCACGATGAGCGCCGACAGACCGTAGCCGAGGAGGATCCCGCACGGCAGCGACGCCAGCGTGAGCAGCGCGAGCTCGCCCAGGAGGATCAGCGAAATCTCCCCTCGTGTGAAGCCGAGCACACGCAGGCTCGCCAGCTCGCGGCTGCGCTCTGACAGGGAGACCCGGGCGGCGTTGTAGACCACGCCAAACGCAATCACCCCCGCGAACACCAGGTTGATGAGGATGCTCAGGTTCATGTTGGCAGCCATGGTCTCGCGAAAGCTTTGCAGGACGGCACGCTTGAACCCGGCGCCCGCCACGACCGGCAGCGCTTTCAGCGCTCGCGACAGCGCCGCCTCGCGCGCGGGATCGATCAGCAGGAGCGCGCCCGACGCCACGTCGGCCTCCCTCATCAGGCGATGAACTTCTCCGAGCTCCATGTACATCGCGAGCCCCATGGTGTCGTCAACGAGCCCGGTCACCAGCACCTGACGCACCGGCCGGACCCCCTCGAGGACTTCGAGCGCCACGCTGTCGCCGGTCCCCACGCCGAGCACGTCGGCCAGGATCTGCGACATGACGACGCCCGAGGCCGGCATCTGCATGCGCCGACCGTCGCGATCGACGATGTGCTTCATGCGGGAATCTGGAGATACGCCGGTCAAGCCGAGATACCGCTCACGAGAGCCCGACCGCACCCGGACCGCGACCGTGCGCTGGGGCTCAACGGCCATGACACCGGGCAAACGGGCGAGCGCGTGTCGGGCGGCATCCGAGCGCGGCTCGACAAATCCCACCGTGACGTGCTGCCGCTCGGCAACCCAGAACTGGGTTTCAATCAGCTTGTCGATGGCGTCCGCGAAGACGAACCCCACCATGAGGATCGCCACCGCGAACCCGATCCCGAAGATCGACGCGGCGGCGCGCAGCGGATGGCGGGTCACGTTCCGCAGGACCATGCGCCCGGCGGCGCCCAGCCGACGGGACACAAACGGCGTCTCCAGCAGCGAGCGCCGGTAGCGCGCCGGGGCTTCGGGCCTCATCGCCTCGGCCGGCGGCACGCGTACCGCACGCCGTACCGCCGAGAATGCTCCGGCGCCCGGCCGCAATCAGGGTGAAGGCCGTCGCGCCGGTGATGACCGATACCGGCACGCCGAACAGCAGCTCCGGGAAGCGAAAGAACTTGTTATAGAGATCGATGATCGTCCGGCCGAGCCAGGCACCGCCCGCGATCCCGATCGCCACGCCGACGAGGCCGATGGCCAGCGCCAGCTTCAAGTAATGCCATCCGATCGCCGCGTTGGCATAGCCGAGCGCCTTCAGCGCCGCGATCTGCGGCCGCTGCAGGGCGAGCGCCCGGGTCAACGCGACGTTCAGAATGAAGGCCGCCACCATGAGAAAGACGAGCGGCAGCATGAAGCCGAAGCTCTGAAGCTGTGCGAGCTCGTTCTCGACCGTCCAGTGCGAGAGCTGCAGCGCGCGCGGGATGGCGCCAAGACCGCCGTAGGGCTCGAGCAGCCGATCGAGGCTCGCGATCGTGGCGTCGGGAGGCGTGCCGGGGGCGAGTGTGAGCACGACATCGTTGAACCCGCCTTCCATGTCGAAGGCGGCCCCTAACGCCCGGCGATCCATCCAGAAAATCCCGAACCGCTTGTCGTCCGGCACCAATTCACCGGGCCGGATGGTGTAGACGTACTCCGGCGACAGCGCCACGCCCACAATCGTGAGCCGGCGCAGGCGGCCGTTAATCACGGCGGCAACCTGATCGCCGGGATTCAGCCCATGGGCCGAGACGAACCCCTCGCTCGCCAGGACTTCGTCGCGCCGGCCCGGCTCGATCCAGCGTCCGCGGCGCAGGAACAGATCGTTCACGCGCGGCCGCCGGTCCGCCGGGATGGAGATCAGGCGGCCGGACGCCGGCTCCTCCAGTTGCGCGAGGTCGAGCGTGACGTTGGCCACGACGCGCGTCTCCAGCGCGGAGACGCCGGGAAGCGCCGCGATCTCTGCGGCGACGCGCTCGGGCGCCCGCTTCATGACGGCAAAGACATCGGCAAACCGGTGCCGACTGTAGTACGTGGCTCGAGTCTGCTGCAACGAGGCGAAGTTCGACAGGTACATCACGTACATCGCCACGCCTGCGGCCACCACCATCGCGATCGCCAGCGCCTGCGCCCGCATGGCGGCGAGGTCCCGCAGCAGCTTCCGATTCAGCGAGGAGATCCGAATCGGCATCACCATGAGAGGTCGCGCGGGGACACTTTCGAGGTTCGTCCTTCGACCGCCGTGATGCGGCCGTCCGCAAGACGGACCACACGGTCCGCCATCTGGGCGATGGCGGCGTTGTGGGTAATCACGACCGTCGTCGTGCCCAGCTCGGTGTTGACCTGCGCCAGCGCCTCGAGGACGACGATGCCGGTGGAGATGTCGAGCGCGCCGGTCGGCTCGTCGCACAACAGCACGGCGGGTCGTTTCGCGACGGCACGGGCGATGGCCACCCGCTGCTGCTCGCCGCCCGAGAGCTGCGCCGGGAAATGCGTCGCACGCGCCGCGAGGCCCACCAGCTGCAGCGCCGCCTCCGGCGTCATGGGCGCGTCCGAGATCTCCGTCACGAGGGCCACATTCTCCGCCGCGGTCAGGCTCGGGATGAGGTTGTAGAACTGGAAGACGAACCCGACATGCCTGCGACGATACTCGGTCAGCGCGGCCTCGTCGGCCCGTGTCAACTCGAGGTCGCGGTAGAAGACCTGGCCGCGCGTCGGCACGTCCAGTCCCCCGATGATGTTGAGAAGCGTCGACTTGCCCGAACCCGACGGACCCAGCAGGACGATGAACTCGCCTTCGTTCAGCGTCAAGTCAACGTTTCGGAGCGCATGGACTTCGACGTCCCCCATGCCGTACACCTTGGCGAGATCGCGGATACTGAACAGAGCGGTCGGCATGGCGGTCTTTCCCGGTTCGGACTGCTCACACGGCCGCGCCATCCTCCGCACGAGCGTGCGGCATCAGCCACTCAGCGCACTCGTCTGATCGGTATCCGGGCTCGGGGCAGCCGACCGGGCATCGCCAGCATCTCATGTCTGAGATCGCGTGGCTGCATCTCACCCACCGTAGAGCTGGGCGATCTGCTGCAGCACCAATGCGTCGAGGATTCCCACGTATGTACCGAGAACGTAGCCGAGCACGGCAAGGAGTACGCCCACCGTCGCGAGCGCCGGATGGAAGGCGGCCGCCACCACCGGCGCCGACGCGGCTCCGCCGACGTTGGCCTGCGATCCCACGGCGAGGAAGAACACCGGCGCGCGCAGCAGCCGTCGCACCAGCAGCATCGATGCGGCATGGAACAACATCCACAACGCCCCGACCGCGAGCAGCGGCAGGTTGTCCGCGACATGGGAGAACTGCGCGCTGGCGCCGATCGTCGCGACCAGCAGGTAGAGAAACACCGATCCGACCGTGCTCGCGCCAGCCCCCTCGAGCCGCCGCAGCCCGGTGAACGACAAGGCAACACCGACGGCCGTCACGAGGCAGACCGTCCAGGTGAAACCGTTGATCACCGTGCCAATGTCCGGAAGATAGCGCGCCAGCCACGTAACAATTCCGGTCACGCCAAGACCGATGGCGAGGATCAGCAGCAGATCCGCCAGGTTGACCGGTCGCGCGACCTCCGCCTGGTACTGCTCGACGCGCCTGCGGACTTGGTCGATCCGCGTCCGATCCGCGCCAATCCTTTCGTCCAACGCCCGTTCGCGGCCGGCGAAGAACAACAGCACCGCGGTCCACACATTCGCGACGGCCACGTCGACCACCACCATCAGGCTCATGGTTGCGGCAGTGGCGCCGGCGCTTTCACCGACGGCAACGAAATTGGCACCGCCGCCAATCCACGAACCGGCCAAAGCCGCGAGGCCGCGCCATGCCTGATCCAGAGTCCCTTCCGGGAACATCCATCCGAGCGCCAGAAACGCCAGTGGCCCGCCGAAGGCGATGCTGGCCGTTCCGGCCAGGAACAGCACCACCGCGTCTCTCCCGAGCGACATGACGGCGGGAATGTCGGTCGACAGCACCAAGAGCACCAGGCTTGCAGGGAGCAGGACGCGCCGGATGAACAGGTAGAGCTCTGACTCCGCCGGGATGATCCCGAGATTCGAGAGCAGCGCGGGCACGAAGTAGCAGAAGACGAGAAGCGGAACGACGCTGAACAGCTTCCTGCCGACGGGATGCTGCTGGAGCAGGAACAAACCCGCCAGTACCAGCAGCAGAATCGTCAGGACGCTCAGGGGAGTCTGGGCCATCGAACTGTCACCCTCACCGTAGAGACGGCATCGTGATTCGCGAGTGGTGCGATTCCAGCGGATGGCAGTTTACGTCGGCGGTCCGGATCTCCTGCCAGCGGAAAGGTCTGCGGCTTGGCACTATCGAAGGCGCCGCAGCTTTCGGTGGATGGGACCCGTCAGGTTCCGCCGGCATCTCTCGGCCAATGCACCTCCTCGATCGCTCGCTCACCTGAGATCACACGCTCAATAACCGAGACCAACTGACATTGATCGCAGGGTTTTGCCACGAAGGATGCGCAATTCGGCATCCGCTGTGCCATCTGTCGGTTGGCACCGTCAGGCCGAATAGCGGCAGTGAGTACTACGACCGGGATATGCGCCGTGGCCCGGTCGAGGTGCAGGTTGAGGCACATCTGCCAGCCATCCCGCTCCGGCCGGTCGATTATCAGGATGATCACTGACGGGGAGATGGACCGCGCGACCGCGATGACGTCTACTTCACTGCTGCTGCAGGCAACACCGAATCCTGCCAGTTGAAGTCCCCTAAAGTAGATCTCCCGATCGTCTTCACTGTCCCCCACGACGAGTACAAGCGAAGCAGCACGATTAAGCACAACGATTCCAAGATCCGAACCTCCGGGCATCGTGAAGCGTGCGAGACAATCCACACCAACTGCCCAGTCGAACTTGTCCGGCTAGTCCTCGAGCTTCTCGTCGCGCACCGATGACTCTCATGCGAAAGAGCTCCGATCTTTCCATTTCAGAATGGCGACATTCGACAGTATTGCGTGCACCGGCTGCGGAACGACGCCCCAGTCGAATGGTCCATCGGATCCCAAGCGCCGACGAGAGTGCCAGCAGCACGGTGCGAGACAACACTTTGACCTCAAACTATTAGATGATAGCATCGCAGGCTAGTACCGGCGATGGGTCGCGCAACCGCCGATTGACGTGATCGGGGGTGCGCGGCTCGACGTGATCGAGTCTCAACAGCTGGTCACCCGGCTGCAGACCCGCCCGCTGTTCGCGGCTGCCCGGTCGAACGGCGTCGACGGTGAATGTGCGCGGCACAGACGCCCATTTCACCCCCTCGCCGCCCGTCGCTTCAGACAATCCCGCTGATACGATAGTTCGGTAGCCGCGCGATCGAGGCCGCCGCCTCACGCGACACTCCCTCGAAGTACCGCGCCATCCCTTCCAGCGAGCGCCGCTCGGCGCGCCTGGCCAGTGTTTCCAGTTCCGTCTCAGACGGCACCGGAGCGGGCACGTCCGGAATATCGCGTGGCCGCCCGAACCAGCCCGCGACCAGAATCAGCGCAGCCACCAGCGCCAGCATCGCCACGTATCGGGGATTGCGCGTGGTTGCCACGAACAAGCCTAGCCCGCGTTTGTGACGGCAACGATTAGAAAGGCATCCTCAATGCGCGAGCTTGCTGACGGGTGGTCAGGTGGTGCGAGGTATTGAGGAGCGACCGTCGTCGCGAGGACCCCGGTCAGCGGGTGCGGTTCTTGTCCCAGATCCCGGCCAGAATGAGCCCGAACGCCAGCAGTCGACAGATATAGAACAGATGCCGGTACTCGCCCGCCGGGTGATACACGGCAAGGAACACCCAGTCCACCGCCAGCACCGCAAACGCGCCGGCGAAGAACAGGAAGAGCCGGTCTCGCGTCTCTCCCCAGTACTTGAGAAAGAAGAGGCTGGCACCACCCGCGCCGCACACAGCAATTCCGTAGAGGAAGTCACCCATTGCCGATCAGCTCTCCCAGATCAGCCCGCCGAGTAGCACCAACATGGCGGCCGCCGCCGAGGCACTCCGGTACAGTGAGAGGTCGATCGCTGGGAACAGCACGTAGTCAGCGAAGAGCAGGAGGTTGTTGAGCGCCAGACCACCGAAACAGAGCGCACTCCAGAGCAGCAGCCGTTCACGCTGTACCCGGTATCGCAGCAGGAGCAGGGCCGTACACCACACGCTCGTGACCGCGCACAGGGCATACACCAGGCTAGGCATGGGGCGTCTTTCGGGGCAACCGAAAGGCATCGGCGAAGGCCCGCGCGGCTCCGGCGCCACCCGATCTGGCCAGAGCGATCTCGAGGGATCGACGATCTTCGTAGTGCATGGTGGCGATCTCATCGATCGATGGCCGAACCCCGTCATCGATCGGCGCGAACCGATAGGCCAAGCTGTTGCCGATCTTGACGTCGATCAGATTCGCCGCGCCCAAGTGCTCGAGCGCGCGCTCGGCGGAATCGACCGACACCCGCAGCGCCGCCGCGAGCGCCGCAGGCGTGAACCATTGTTGAACATCCCGTCGCAACAACAGCAGGATGTCCAAATGCAGCATGGAGCCAATGCGATTGTGCAGGAAGTGTTCTGCGGCTTCCGAGAGTCGTCGCTCGGTCATTGAGAAAGATCAGCCAGTGGGCTGTCCACCCGACGATCGTGCATGTGACGCGATCTTCTCATGGACAACGTCGAAGTCATCAGGGCGATCCACGGGCGCCCGGCGCGCCTGCTAGATGCGGTCGGGAGCCTGCGGATTCGGCGCCAATCGCCATTCCATCCATGGCCATTCTCTGCGCTCGAGTTCACGACCTCGCCTCCAGAGATAGTCCCAGCCGGCCGGCGCATCGTGATTGCGAATGAAGCGGGTGAACCGGCGATGCACGGTCTCGCCGTAGGCCAAGCCGAGGGGGTCGTCGGCATTCGCGGTACCGCGGTGGTAGGCGCGGACGGCCCGCTCGAGATCGCCGTCCACCTCCTCGAGCAGCAACGACATCCAGATGGCGACGAATCGAGTGGCCTGCCAAGGATTCACGTAGGCCTCGTCGGGCAGTTCGACCTCGACGACGCCGGTGCGGTACAGCTGTCTGAGTCGCTCCCGGGCGAAGTCCGAGGCTCCGCCGAGACCGATGTCACGGCTGCCGTCGCGATTCACGAGCAAGCCTCGATGATTGAACCAGGACTCGGACATGACGATCGCGGCCAGGGTGTCGGACACCAGACGCGGTGGGAGTTCGTATTGCCCGCCGACATCGTAGTACCCGGCCCAATACGCCACCATTTCGCGAAACGCCAGCGTCCGAATCGGCTGTGGCACGGCGTCCCACTGGAACTCGTCCATCCGGTCCCACACCTGGGGCTCCCACACCACGGCACGATACCGCGCGATCATCCGGTCGAGGGCCTCCTGCCGAAGCGGAACGGGGACCTCGTTCCAGTTCGAGAGATCCATCCGACGCCAGAGCGTCACGTTCCGTCGAACCTCGTCGGCCGTGGTGGTCACGCTGACGCGCTCGGTGCCGGCGGTGAACGTGACGACCACCGGTGTGCTGTCGACGTACGCGGCGCGCAGATCGATCGGGGCGATGAAGAGCGGCGTCAGCGCGTGGCGCTGCAGCCACACCCGCCCGCCGATGACGGTGCTGGCGCACGTGATGAAGAACAGCGTCCCGACCAGGGCGCGCCAGCCGAGCACGCGCGGAGCCGCCGGACGGTCAGCAGTGCCACCGGCCGGTCGCTGACCGAGTGGCGTCGTCCCCAAGTCGCGCAGCGCCAAGGTGTCCATGTTTCGCCTGCTCTGTTCACATCCACGCCCCAGGTCAATCTTTTGACCTCAAACTATTGTATCAAAAGCCGGTGACCGCTGGACGGTATGCAACATCTCAGTCGTGGCCCAACGCCTCGATGGGATCGGTGGCCGCGGCCCGGCTGGCGGGATACCACCCGAAAAACACGCCGGTCAGCAACGCAGACAGGAACGCGACCAGTGTCGTCGACCCATCCAGGTCGGTCGGCCATCCCATCATCCGGGTCAGCAGCGTCGCCCCGATTACGCCGGTCAGGATGCCGATACCGCCACCCGCGCCGCTGATGACCAGCGCCTCGGTCAGGAACTGCCAACGGAGGTCACGCTGGCGGGCGCCGACGGCGAGCCTGATGCCGATCTCCCGCGTCCGCTCCGCCACCGACACGAGCATGATGTTCATGACCCCGATCCCGCCGACCAGGAGAGAGACGGCGGCGACGCTCGACATCAGCGTCGTCATGGTGCTGACGGTTCGCATGCGCACCGCCAGAATCTCGTCGAGCGTCCGGACCCGGAAATCATCGGGTGCGCCGGGACCAATCTCGTGCCGGCGACGGAGCAGCGTCCGGAGATCCGCGGCGACTCGCGCCACGTCGTCCGCGGTGGCGGCCGACACGTAGATGTTGCGGAGGTAGGTGACGCCCATCAGCTTCTTCTGGGCGGTGGTGACTGGTACGAACACGGTGTCGTCCTGATTCAGTCCGCCCGATGACTGCCCTTTCGGCGCGAGGATCCCCAGGACCCGGAAGATATGCGCGCCAATGCGGATCTGTCGGCCGATTGGATCGACCGTCGGCTCGAAGAGCCTGCGGGAGACCGCCGCGCCCAGGACGCAGACGCGCTCGGCCCTCTCGACCTGCCCAGGCGCGAAAAACACGCTGCTGGCGAGCGGCCAGTGCCGAATCCGGAGCAACTCGGCGCCTACGCCTTCGACACTGGCCGCCCAGTTCTGTCGACCGTTGATCAACTGCTGACGGGACCGGACGAGCGGACTGATGGCCGCGATGCCGCGCACCTCGGCGCGGATCGCCGCGACGTCGGCCGCAATCAGGCGGCTCGAGGAGCCCATTCCTAGCCGCACGCCACCTGGCCGTCCAGTTGCCGGCACTGACGATGACGAGATTGGTGCCGGCCGAGGCCACCTGCCGTTCAATGGCGGCGCGGGCGCCGGCGCCGAGCGCGACGATCGCAATCACCGCGGCCACGCCAACGATCAGACTGACTACGGTCAGGGCGGGGCGCAAACGGTGACGGCGCAGTCCGGCCCATGCGACCTGCAGCACAACGCGCAGAGAGTCCTCCTCCTCCGAGCTACGACAGCCGCACCGCCATCGTTTCCTCGACTTGTCTTATTGATTTGACCACAAACTATCTGGCGACTGGTGATGGTGCGCGAATTGCAAATGGCCCCGGCGTCCGCCCACCCGTCGCGCGTGGCGGCACAGCGTGGGTGCGGTCCTCCCCCGTTTACTGTAGACGCCACATTCCCACAATGGGCAACGCGACACCGCCCTGCGGGTCGGCGGCCGCCGGACCAGTGATTGGAGGCACGGTCGATGCGAACGATGATCGCGACGCTGGCACTGGCGATGCTCGCGCCGTCGGCGGCCGCTGCAGCGGATCGCCTCTGTGATACCGCGTACGAAGACTGCCGCACCCCCCTGCTGGACTTGATTCGCAACGAGCGGGTCGGCATCGACGTCGCCTTCTGGTTCATGGAGGATGCCCGGTACACCGCGGCGCTGGAACGGAAGATCGCTGAAGGTGTGCCGGTGCGCGTGCTGGTCGATCCGCGGGCCAACAGCTCGTATCCGCTGAACCGCGATCGGCTGCAAGAGCTGGAGGACGCAGGGATCCCGATGCGCCGACGGATCGCGTCGGGGATTCTGCACTGGAAGATGATGCTGTTCGAGGGCCAGAACACCGTGCAGTTCAGCGCCGCGAACTACACGTCGGCATTCGTGCCGACCACGCCCTACGAGAACTACATCGACGAGGTCATCTACTTCACCGACGAAACGGCGGTCGTCGACAGCTTCCGCACTAAGTACGACGATCTCTGGACCGACGAGACCGCCTACGGCGACTACGCGAACGTCACCCGGCCGCTGGTCCGACGCTACCCGGTGTTCGAGAAGGATCCGGAGCTCAATTTCCCGCCGCGTGAGAGCTACCGCAGCCGCGCGATCAGAAGCTACGACGCCGAGACCCACGCGATCGACGTGACCATGTACCGCATCACCGATCGGGCTCACACCGATGCGATGATTCGCGCGCTCCAGCGCGGTGTGCCGGTGCGGCTGATCACCGAGCCACAGCAGTACCGCGATCGGTCGCGTTACTGGCACTCGTGGAACGTTGACCGGCTCTACGCTGCCGGGGCACAGATTCGCCACCGCGCCCACGCCGGCCTGATGCATCAGAAGTCCGTGCTGCTGAAAGCACAGACCCTGACGATCTTCGGTTCCTCCAACTGGACCTCGCCATCGAGCAGTTCACAGGAGGAGCACAACTACTTCACGCACAAGGCTGACTGGTTCACCTGGTTCTCCGACCAGTTCGAGCGAAAGTGGACCAACGCAACCGGCCGCCTCGAGACCAAACCCTTCCAGCCCCTCCCGCCGGGCCAGCCGGACAACGTCGCTCCCTTGCACGGAGCCATCGTGGCGGGAACCGCAGTGACGCTGCAGTGGAACGCAGGGATCTGGGCCCATCTCTACGACGTGTACTTCGGCACGGAGCCGGACCCGCCCCTCCTCGCGGCCAACGTGCCGCTGGGGCCCAGCACCAGCGCCAGCAACGACCGGCGCTACGACATCACGCAACTGGTGCCGGACACCACGTATTACTGGCGGATCGTTGCCAAGACGATGGCGTTCGAGGCGGCGGAGGGACCGGTGTTCAGCTTCACCACCGAGGGTGCACCGGTCAATTCCGGCGATCCGGACATCGTGCTGTACGCGGCGCGCGCGCCGGTGATCCAGGGGGCGTGGACGCCGGAGGCTGATGCCACCGCGGCGGGGGGCGCACGCATCACGAACCCAGATGCCGGCCGGTCGAAGGTCACGGTGGCGGCCGCGGCGCCGACGGACCATTTCGAGCTGACGTTCTATGCCAGGGCGGGCATTCCCTATCACCTCTGGCTGCGCGGCCGGGCCGACCGCGACTTCTATGGCAACGACTCCGTCCACGTCCAATTCGCGGGCTCGGTCTCCTCGACCGGCGTGCCCGTCTACCGGATCGGCAGCACCACGTCCACCGTGGTGTGCATCGAGCAAGGCGACGGCGCCGGCCTCGATGGGTGGGGCTGGGCAGACAACGGCTGGGACGGTTTGGGACCAGACCTCTATTTCGCGGCGGACGGCCCGCAGACGATTCGCGTGCAGCGGCGGGAAGACGGGATCACCATCGACCAGATCCTCCTCTCGTCGTCCACGTTTCTGCGGCTGGCGCCGGGCACTGCCAAGGCGGATGCGACGATCTATCCCGAGAATCCCGGAGACGAATCTCAGCCGCCGCCCAATGACGACGTCGTGATCTACGGTGGGCGCGCCGTCATCACCGGCACCGGGTTCGTGGTCAGTCCCGATCCGACCGCAGCAGGCGGGCAGGCGCTCGCGAGCATCGATTCAGGAACCCCCAAAATCGTCAACGCCCTGGCCGCTCCTGTCACGTACGCCGAACTGGAATTTGTGGCGGAGGCGGGCCGTCCATATCGATTGTGGCTCCGAGGGCGGGCCGATGCCGACTACTGGGGCAACGACTCGGTGCACGTGCAGTTTTCAGACGCGGTGGATGACGCGGGGGTCCCGGCGTTCCGGATCGGCACCACTGACAGCGCGGTCGTTAATCTGGAGGATTGCAGCGGCTGCGATATACAGGATTGGGGGTGGCAGGACAACGGCTGGGGAGTCAGCGTGCTCGGGCCAGAAATCTACTTCGCCGCGTCGGGCTCCCATACGCTCCGCATCCAGAATCGGGAGGACGGGCTGGCGATCGATCAGATCCTGTTGTCGCCGGGGACCTATCTGGATCGGCCGCCGGGCGCCCTGCAGCAGGACACGACGATCCTCTCTGAGAGCAGCGGCTCGTGACGGACTCGAGCGCCGCTCAGGATCGCCGTCGAGTCGCGGCGTTGCGGCGCTTGGTCTTCGCCTGGGCGCGACTGGTGAGAGCCGATGCATTGGCGCCCAGCTGTTGAGCGAGCCGCTCGAGCACGCGACGGGCGGCGAGACGGTCGGCAGGGGGCGCCTCCGCGAGGGCGGCGGCGACCGCGGACTCTACTGTGCCTCGGCGCTTGGCATTGATCCCGGCCCCTTTGGCCGCGAGGCGCAGCACCGCACGTCGCCGGTCACCCGGATCGGCAACGCGGACCAGCATGCCCTGTGCGATTAAGCGCTGCAGCACGCCGGTAAGGGTGCTCGGATGCACGTGCAACACCGCCGCGACATCGCCGGCCGAGACGCCAGGAAACAGCCCGACCACGCGCAGGACCAGACGCTGGGGCCCGGTGACGCCCAGATCGGCCGCCATGCCTTTCGAGCTGCGCTCGACGCCATGGACGACCGCCCAGAGGAGTTGCATGAAGTCGAGGACCTCGGGAAGGCGTGCGCCCCTGCTGTCGTCAGTCATCGTCCGGTTCATGTGCGTCATATTAGTTAGTTTGAGGTCAAAATAAAATGCGATACACTGCCGCGGTGGATCATGGTCGGCTGCTGATCATATCGAACCGTCTGCCCTACACCGTCCGTGTCGACGGCGACTCCGTCCGCCTCGCTCCGGCCGCCGGGGGGTTGGCGACCGGGCTGCGGCCATGGCACGAGCAGTCAGATGCGCTCTGGATCGGGTGGCCGGGAGACCTGTCAGCATTCACCCCATTGCAGCGCGAGCGAACCGACCGCGAGCTCCAGGATCGCCACATCGTCCCCGTGCACTTGTCGGGCGATCAGATCAACCGCTATTACCACGGGTTCGCCAACAGTGTGGTCTGGCCGCTGTTCCACTACCTCATCGATCGTGTGCCGGTCGATGCCGCTGGCTGGGATGTGTATCGCGAGGCCAACGAGCTGTTTGCCGCAGCCGCGGCCAGCCAGTATCGGCCTGGCGATACGATTTGGGTCCACGACTATCAGTTGATGCTCGTCCCGAGCCTGCTGCGGCAGCGGCTGCCCGACGCCCGGATCGGTTTCTTTCTCCACATCCCGTTTCCCTCGTCCGAAGTGTTTCGGATTCTGCCCTGGCGGAAGCAGATCCTCGAGGGACTCCTGGGCGCCGATCTACTGGGATTTCACACCTTTGCGTACTTGCGGCATTTCGTAGCGTCACTGTTGCACGTGAGCGGCGTCGAGGCGGATATCGACCGGGTCTGCCTCGATGGTCGTGAGATCCGTCTCGCTGTATATCCGATGGGGGTCGATGCGGGGCGTTTCACGACCCTCGCGCTCGACACCGAGGTCGCCGCGCGCGCCGCCACCATCAAGCGAGATGCCGGCGGGCGCACCATTCTGCTGGGCGTGGATCGGCTGGACTACACCAAAGGCATTCCGCGGCGGTTACAGGCGGTGGAGCGTCTGCTGGAGCGGAATCCCGGGCTCACCGACGAGATCCGCTACATTCAGGTCGCGTTCCCGTCGCGCGAAGAAGTCGATTCCTACCAGCGCTTCAAGCGCCAAGTCGAAGAGGGCGTGGGGCGTATCAACGGGGCCTGCGGCACGCTCCGTTCGACACCGGTGCACTACGTACAGCAATCACTGTCCGAACAGGAACTGGTCGCCCTCTTTCTCGCCGCCGACGTCATGCTTGTCACGCCGCTCCGCGACGGAATGAACCTGGTCGCGAAGGAGTTCGTGGCCTCCCGCGTGGACGAGGACGGCATTCTAATGCTTAGCGAGTTCGCCGGCGCCGCCTCCGAGCTGGATGGCGCGGTCGTCGTCAACCCCTACGACGTCGACTCAGTGGCGGATACCCTCGAGCGGTGCCTGGCAATGACCATCGACGAACGACGGGCGCGGATGAAGTCGCTTCGACGTCGTGTCGCCGAGTACGACGTCTACACCTGGGCGACCGATTTTCTCAGAGGCCTCGCCGCCTCGCGCCCGACCTCGAAGGTCGGTGTGACTAGTATTCCGCCTGCCCCCCTCGCTGCGGTACTCTCGGCGGCGTCGCGAGACCGGCCCATCCGGCTATTGCTCGATTACGACGGCACCCTGGTGCCGCTCGCGCGATCCCCGGAACTGGCCGCACCGGACGCGGAGCTGATGACGTTGCTGGAAACCCTGACCTGCTGCCCCTGGCTGGAACCAGCGATCGTCAGCGGGCGGTCTCATCAGATCCTGGAAACGTGGTTCGGTCACCTGCCGCTCGTGCTCTGGGCCGAGCACGGGTTCTGGCATCGGCCGTCTCCGCAGGCGTCCTGGGCCCCAGCCGCCCCGGTCGATGTCGACTGGACGAAGAAGCTGCTGCCGATCCTCCAGCACTTCACCGATCGCACACCAGGGTCGCGCATCGAACTCAAGTCAGCTACCGTGGCCTGGCACTTCCGCGGAGCCCAGCGGGAGTTTGGCGCGCGCCAGGCGCACGAGCTCCGGATGCTGCTCGGGGACGCGCTCAGCAATCAGCCGCTCGAAGTGCTGGAAGGGAGGAAAGTGATCGAAGTCCGATTTCGCGGCATCAGCAAGGCGGTCGTTGCTCACGAGAATGCGAGCGACCGGGAGCACCGGCTGACCGTCGCATTCGGGGACGATCAGACCGACGAAGATCTCTTTCGCGCCCTGCCTGACACGAGTATCACCGTCGCCGTCGGACCGGTGCTGGCGTCAGCCCGCTACCGTGTCACTGACTACCGTGCGGTCCGCCAGCTGTTGCGACTGCTGGCGGCACCGGCGGCTGCGGACGGCGGTCTCCTCGAGCTTACCGGCGGCACAATGTAATCCGCGCCGTCGCCGTGCGCGCTCAGGGCAGACCGTTCGAGACCAGACCTCTATGGTCGATCCGTCTACGGCCAGATCCCCCTTCGTTCTCGCCGCCACGCTATGAGAGGAGCGAACATGACCCTCACTGCGCTGTTCCTAATGGGCTCTTGTGCGATTCTGCTGCTCGGCATGTTCAACAGCTTCCTGGCCCAAATGCTGCCCATGCGCGTTCCCGTCGACACGACGGTGCTCGCGTTTGCCCGGTTGCAGTATCTGTTCTGGGGCGTCGGGATCTTCCTCCTCGCCGCGCTCGCTCACCTGCCCCGTGCGACCGAATTCGCCCGCCGCGATTCACTTTCGAGGCTCGGCTTCTGGCTGATGTTCCTCGGCTTCAACCTCGCGTTCTTTCCGACGACGCTGCGGCGCAGCCATGCATTCCTCACCGAGCCGATGCGCCTGCTCTCGGCGGCGGTCGGGCCGGAAGTGTCGTTGGGGGTGATCATATTCCTGGCCGGGACCGCGGTCTGTGTTTGGAATTGTGCGCTCATGCCTCGCCCGGCCCGGTAGTAGATGGCCCGTGAGCGGGTCGGCAACATGGCGACAGACCCAGCCGCCACCCCCAATGATGCCCGGGCGCGTCTGATCCACCGCGAGATCGTGCAGCTGCTTCAGCTCGGCGTACTCGCCGTCGCGGCCTTCTTCGTGACTCGCGCCCTGGCTGAAAGCAATCGCGACACCACGCGGCGCAACGGCGCCGAGTGGTATGAACGTGGGACACAGCTCCTGGCCGACGGCGAGGCCGAACGGGCCGTGACGGCATTCCGGCGCGCCGTGGTGACCAATCGCCAGGAGCCGAAGTATGTCCTCGCGCTTGCCGGCGCGCTCGCCCGCCAGCACCAGAACGACGCCGTCCGCGCCAGCTTGCTGGCCCTGCGCGAGTCGGCGCCGGAACATCCGGAGGTCAATCTTCAACTCGCCCGCCCCGCCGCGAGCCCGAACGGACATCGCCGAAGCGGTGCGGTACTACCACAGCACGCTCTACGCCCCATGGCCGCGAGAGGACGAGAAACGACGGCGCCAAGTCAGATTGGAGCTGATTGACTTTCTCCTCCGCCACGGTCAGACGGAGAGCGGCATCTCCGAGCTGGTCGCGCTCAGCACGGACGTCCCCAACCGAGCCTCTTCGGCCGACTGATCTCGGTGCTGTTCTGCAAGGCGCTCCTCGGCGGCCGGCGCCTGTCGCCGTTTACCCGCATCGACGACGTGGCAGCCAGCTGTCGGTGGGCTGGTCATCGGCGCGGTCATCGTCCGTGCGCCGCAGGTCATGGGCGTGGGCGACGAGTACATCGACCAGGCCCTCACACGGCGGCCTGCTGCTGCGCACGATGTTCCTGCTCTGCTTCGTCAAGCTGGGAGCGACCGTGGTGTCCTACTCGTCGGGCAACGCCGGCGGCATCTTCGCCCCCAGTCTGTACATCGGGGCCATGGCTGGCGGTGCCGTCGGCATGATCGTGCACCTGGTGGCGCCCTTTCCCACGGCCAACCCCGGAGCGTATGCGCTGGCGGGAATGGGAACGCTATTCGCCGGCATCATCCGCGCCCCCATGACATCGGTCTTCATGATCTTCGAGATCACGCAGGACTATCAGTTCCTGGTGCCGTTGATGGTCGCGAATATGCTCAGCTTCGCCATTTCGCGACGGCTGCAGCCGGCGCCGGTGTATCACGCGCTACTGGAACAGGACGGCGTCCATCTTCCCGCCGCGCCGTTCGGCACGGCTTCCCGCCGCACCGCCGGACACATCATGCAGGGTCTCCCCCGGTTTCTCGATCCGGACATCGCGGCTGGAGCCGCGTTGCTGACGCTGCAGGCCGAGGACAGGCCGGCGGCCTTGGTCGGGAATCATGATCACCTCGACGGGATCGTCACACGTGCCAACTCGAGTCGGTCCCGGCACCGGACGCCCAAAGCGCGACTCTGTACTCGCTCCTTGGCAGCGCCGAGATCGCCCACGTTCATCCCGATCGCTCTATCGAAGTCGTGGTCGAGCGATTGGGCTGCTCCGATGGATTGCTGCCGGTGGTCAGCCGCACCGATGTCAGGCGAGTGTTGGGCGTCATCACGCTCCGCGACATCGTGAAGCCAACGGTGCGCGACCCTTCCGCGACGCGAACGCGCTAATGGCCGCGGCGGCCATCATTGGCGGTATAATACGTTTGAGTACAAACTATTGGAGGACACCGTGACCATGATTAACAGCCGGTCGGCTCTTGGGTGCGCGGTCATCGTCAGCTTGCTCGGCGCCGGGCTTGCCGCCGGCGCCCGGCAACAGGATTCCGAAGCGCTGGCCGCCCGCCTGGCATCCGCGATGACCGGGCGGCATCTCGATGCGATCGCGGCCCAGGATCCCGAGGCTCCGGATCGGTTCGTCGCAGCGCTGTTGATCCCCAACGCTCAGTTGCTGGTCGTGTCGGCCCAATACCCGGCCACTGCCGAACTGCAGGCGCTCCTGACCCAGCAGAACTATCGTGATGTCTATACGGCGTTGCATCAGCCAGCGGCGCAGCAGAGTCGCTTTTTCATTATGGATGCGGGCGGTGACGGCCTCCGAACAGGAGGAGATGGCGTCGACGTGCTCTACGAGAAGGGAACGATTCAGACGCTGTTCGACGGCCGGTGGAAGCAGCAGGGTCTGTCCGAGGCGGCCTATTCCAAACGCACCCAAGACGCCGAGGCACGCTACTCGCAGTTGCTGTCCCTTCTTTCCTCCACGCTTCAGACCCCGACTGTCACAAAGGCGCCTTAGCGGGTGTCACGTGGAAGCCGGGGCGAGGGTGGGGGACCGAGAACAGGTGAGCGACATGACTACAGAAATCACGACGGACCGCATGGCGGAGTCGGCGGGGATGTTGATGATTGGCGACGGCGTCCTTGGACTGCTGAGTCCATCGCGCCACTGTCTTCTGTGGCGTGGCGGCCCGGAGTGGTGGGGGCGATCACTTGACTGGTTCGCACAACACCCCGACGTGACGCGCGCGGCCGCAGTCGCCGAGATCGGTGCCGGCCTGTGGCTCGCCCTGCGCAGCCAAGCCGACGCCGCCAGACCGACGTCAGACGCTCACTGAGAACGGCTGTTGCGCGATCCTCACAACATGCCGGTGCGCGCTGGCTCAGGCGCCCGGCCTGGGCGGCGCGCCGGAGATCATGCGCAGCAGGTCGAGCGGCAGCGGGAACACCACGGTGGTGTTTTTCTCCACGCCGATTTCTGTGAGGGTCTGCAAGTAGCGGAGCGTGATCGCTGACGGCTCCCGGTCGATGATGGCGGCGGCCTGTGCCAGCTTGTCCGAGGCGATCAACTCGCCCTCGGCGTGAATGATTTTCGCGCGCTTTTCACGCTCGGCTTCCGCCTGCCGGCCCATGGCCCGCTGCATGTTGTCCGGCAGATCCACATGCTTCACCTCGACCGCTGAGACCTTGACTCCCCAGGGATCGGTGAGGTGATCGAGGATCTGCTGGAGCTCCTGATTCAGCCGATCGCGTTGTGCCAGCAGGTCGTCCAGCTCCGCCTGGCCGAGCACGCTGCGGAGTGTGGTCTGGGCCAGCTGCGACGTCGCGTACACGTAGTTCTCGACTTCGACCACCGCCTTCAGCGGATCGATCACGCGGAAGAACACGACCGCGTTCACTTTCACCGAGACGTTGTCGCGCGTGATGATGTCCTGCGGCGGCACATCATGAACGACGGTGCGCAGCGTGATCCGGACGATACGGTCGAGCGGCCGGAACACCAGCACCACGCCGGGACCTTTGGGCCGCGGGAGCAGCTTGCCGAGGCGAAAGATCACGCCGCGCTCGTACTCGGCGAGAATCTGAATCGAGCTGATGATGTAGAGCACGACGACCGCCGCGAGAATGAGCGTCGGGGAAATGTTCAGGCCGTCCATGCAGCGTCTCCTGTCCGCGTGAGCGAAGTGTCAGCTTCCACTGTCAGCGTGAGCCCGTTGACCGCGGTCACGCGGGCGAATCCGCCGGCGTTGATCGGGGCCTCGCTCTCTGCCCGCCACAGTTCGCCGTGGATCGCGACATGACCCGGCACGCCAGGGACGATCGTCGATCGGGCCTGCACCCGTAGACCGATCATCGCGTCGACCCCGGTGACCGGCGGCAGCCGCTGCGCCGCCAGCGCCAGGCGGCCGAGCAGCAGCACGCCTCCCGAAAGAACGAGCACGGCCGGCACGATCGCGCCGAGTCCAACCTGCACGCCGGGCACGCCGCGAGTGGTCAGGACCGAGCCAAAGAACAGGCTGATCGCACCACCCACGCCCAGCGCGCCGAAGCTGGGCACCTTCAGCTCGAGCACGAGGAGCCCGATGCCGAACAGGATCAGCAGGAGGCCGGCCGCATTGACCGGGAGGACCTGAAATGCGAAGAACGCTAGCAGCAGGCTCAGGCCACCGGCGACGCCGGGCAGAACGGCTCCAGGGTTCCACAATTCCACCGTCAGGCCGAGTATGCCGAGCGTCAACAGCAGATACGCAATCTGCGGATGGGCGATCGCACCGAGGAACCGTTGCCGCCGCGACATCGCGATCGCCTGCAGATGCGGCTCGCGTGTCTGCAGCACCGCCGACCGGCCATCGAACCGCGTGATGGTGCGGCCGTCGAGTTGCCGAAGCAGATCGGGCACGTCCGTGGCGATCACCTCGACGAGCGGCGGCGAGGCGCGCGCCGCTTCCGCGTCGGTGAAGGCTCGACTCTCCAGGACGGCCTGCTCCGCCAGAGCGATGTTTCTGTGGCGCGCCGCGGCGAGCGACCGGACGTATGCGGCGGTGTCCGACGCGGCCTTCTTGGACATGGTCTCGTCCATCTTCTGACCGTCGCCGGACACCGGATGTGCGGCGCCGATGTGTGTGCCAGGGGCCATCGCGGCCACGTCTGCGGCAAGTGTCAGGACGAAGCCCGCAGACGCCGCCCGCGCCCCCGACGGGGCGACGAAGACCACGACCGGTGCGCGCGAGGAGATGATCCGCGAAACGATGGTGCGCGTGGACTCGAGCAGTCCGCCAGGTGTCCGAAGGACAACGACGACCAATGCGGCGCTCGAGCGGTCCGCGTCGTCGATCACGCCGGTAAGGTACTCGGCGGAGATGGGCTGGATGATGCCGTCCAATTCGGCGACCACCACCGTCGGTCGCTCCATCGCCTGAGCCTGCACGCCCGGCGCTGCCGCGGTAGCGACCATCAGCGCCAGGGCCGGAACCAGCCACCGAGCGCGAGTCATGACTCGATTCTATCGCCGTCTCGGCTTTTCGTGCCGATGCTGTTGACGTGTGGCCACCAATGACGGCTACCGAAGCTCGTTCTGTGCGCACAACAGGTACCGCGTATTGGATCGGTGACACGTCAGCGCCGCTGTGGGCGTACCGTCTCGGGGACGCTCGGCTCCTTTCCATGCCGGAACTCGAGCTACGACTCATCTCCACCTCGGACACGGGGCGCTCCGCGCCCCGACATGTGCATACAATCCGCTGTCGCCTGATTGGGTTGCGAGACACTGGACATCCGCGGGGTTGAGAGAACATGGCCGTTCGCTGGTCCCGGGTTGGCGTGGTTCTGCTGGTCTGCGGCGTCGCGGGTATCAGCCTATTCGCGGTGATGGCGTGGCGGGCGACATCGAGCGAGGTCATCGGACCGGCCGACGCGATGCGACGCTTGGACGCTCTGAGCGCCCGACTTGGATCCGCCGTGCCGATCCTGAGCCTCAGTCCGGACGGGACGGTGATCAATAGGGCCCCTGCGCCGGCTGACGACACGGCGGCGCCTCTCGACCGCATCATCGTGTCGGCCTATCGTGCCGACACCAATCGGCTGGTCCAAACTCGAATTCCGTTCTGGTTCTTTCGGATCAAGGCACCGGCGGCCGACTTTGCGCTCGAGGGCACCGGGCTCAGCTTTCAGCGGCTCGGGATCACCGCGGACGAGCTCCGACGCTACGGTCCTCGAGTCGTGATCGATCACCGGACCGCGGGAGGTGGACGACTATTGGTCTGGACGGAATGATGGGTGTGTCGGCCCATCCTCTTGGATGGCTCGCCCGTGGAGCCGGTCCGGCGTGTCAACTGGATTAATCGATGAAGAGATCTGAGTCTGTGGTCCTGTCCTCCTGGCTGATGGTGGCGGTGCTGATCGCGAGCGGCTGCTCCCGCGCGACCGAGTATCCGACGCGGCCGCTGACCTTGATCGTGCCGTGGGCGGCCGGGGCGGCACCGATGCGGTCGCTCGCGTCATGGCCGGCCTGATCGAGAGAGACCTCGGCAAACCGGTCAACGTCGTGAACCGCACCGGCGGCAGTGGCGTCGTCGGCCATCAGGCGATTGCGTCGGCGCCGCGCCCGACGGCTACACGCTCGGCATCGTCACCGTCGAGATCGCGATGATGCATCATCAGGGACTGACCGATCTCACGGGCGCGTCGTTCACGCCGCTGGGCTCCGTCAATTTCGACGCAGCGGCGATTCAGGTCCGGCCGATTCACCGTACGCGAACCTCGCCGATCTGCTGCAGGCGATCAGGTCGAACCCCGGCAAGCTCAACGCGTCAGGCACGGCCCAAGGTGGCATCTGGCACGTCGCGCTTGGCCGGCCTGCTCGATGAGCAGCGCATCCCGCCGGCATCCGTGGTCTGGGTGCCGAGCAATGGCAGCGCGCCGCGCGATGCTCGATCTCGTCGCCGGCGGCATCGACATCGTGTCGCCGGGTCGCACCCGGAGGGGCGATCGCTGATCGACGCCGGCAAAGTGAAGAGCCTTGCCGTGCTCGACGAGACGCCGGTCGACGCTGTATCCGACAGGTTCCGACCGGCAGAGCAGGCGATCGGATCGAACTGGACCATGGGAGTCGTGGCGGGGCATCGGCCGCGCCGGCGAATCTGCCGCCAGCGATCCAGACGAGGCTGCAGGCTGCCGTCAAGAAGGCCTACGACAGCCACGGAGTACCGGGAGTTCATGACCAACCGCGGCTTCGGCATGCGGTGGGCGGATCCGGCCGAGTTCGCCGCAGATGATGTCCGCCTCAGACACGCAGATGGGCGCGGTGATGAAGGCCGTCGGGCTCGCCGAAATGAAACGCGGATGACGCTCAACCACACGCTGTCGAGTCGTGCTGATCCGATCGCCGGCTCGGCCATCGTGGTCGACAGCCGCCATCGTTTCCCTCGATGCCCGGCCAGACCATCGGTCCGTCAGCGTCTTCCCGATGCTGATCGGCGTCGGGCTCTGACTCTGCTGCGGCGTTGCTCTGATCGTCTCCGGGACTGACGCGACGCCGCGGCGCCTGGCGAGTCGAGTTCGGAGGCGTGGATCCGCCGGCCGCGCATGGTGCTCAACTTCGCGCTGGTCTTCGCCAGTCCTGCTCTTCTATGCGCTGGTCGTCGAGCAGCCTCGGCTTCTTCATCACCGCGTTCGTCTTCCTGAGCGTGCTGTTCGCTCGCCTTCGACGTGCCCCGCGCGCGGATCGCTGCCGCTGGCGCTCGCGGTCACCCTGGCTCATTCACTACGCGTTCTACAGCCTGCTGCGGGTGCCTCTCCCGTGGGGCGTCCTCGAGGGCGTCGCCTGGTAGACGCACATCGTTCTGGCGCTTCGAGCAGGTCCTCGATCCTCTCGTCCTGGGCGTCGTCCTGGCGTCCGCCTTCTTCGGCTTGTTCGTCGGCGCCATCCCCGGACTCACCGCCACGATGGCGACCGCCCTGCTGGTGCCCGTGACCTTTTTCCTGCCGCCGATCCCGGCCGTGGCCTGCATGGTGACGGCCACCGCGATGGCGATCTTCGCGGGCGACGTGCCCGGCGCGCTGCTGCGGATGCCGGGGACCCCGGCGTCGGCCGCGTACTGCGACGAAGCCTACGCTGATCGACCGCACAAGGGCAGGCCGAAACGGTGCTCGGCGCCGGCCTGGTGTACTCCGCGCTCGGCGGCCTGTTCGGGACGATCGTGCTCGTCGACGGCCGCGCCGTGGCTCGCGCAATGCCGCGCTGAAGTTCAGCTCCTTCGAATATTTCTGGCTCGTGTTGATGGGCCTACTCGGCGGCTGTCTTCGTGTCGCCGGGCGATCCGCTCAGAGGCGCTCGTCTCGCTGATGCTGGGGCTCCTCGTCGCGACGCGTGGGCTTCGAGAACCCCGCCGCCTATCCGCGATTCACCTTCGGCTCGGTCGAGTCTGATGAGCGGGTTCCAGCTGATCCCGGTCATGATCGGCATGTTCGCGGTGTCGGAAGTCGCGCGATACGCCGTGTCCGCGGATAGCCCGTTCGAGGCGCCGAAGCAAGACATCGGCTGGCGTCTTCAAGGGACAGGGCGGCGCTGCTCAGACAATACCCCCTGCTCGGCGCTGCGAGGCAGCGTGCTCGGGACGCCGATCGGTGCGCTGCCGGGGGCCGGCGCCGACATCGCGGCCTGGATTGCGTACGCGCATCGGCCAAGCGCTTCTCCAGAACCCCGGAGAAGTTCGGGACGGGACACATCGAGGGTGTGATCGAAGCGAGCGCCGCCAACAACGCGGCGCTCGCCGGCGCGTGGATTCCGGCGCTGGTGTTCGGCATCCCGGGCGATTCGATCACCGCCATCGTGATCGGCGTGCTCTACCTGAAGGGCCTGAACCCGGGTCCGGCGATCTTCATCGAACATCCGCAGAACATCTATGCCGTCTTCATCATCTTCTTCCTCGCCAACCTGCTGATGGTGCCGCTCGGCTGGGCGCTGATCAAGATCGGCGAAGAACGTCCTGCACGTGCCCGCGCAGCGTGCTGATGCCGGTCATCCTGCTGTTCTGCGTCGTCGGCGCCTTTGCGATCAACAACTCGGTGTTCGACGTCGGCGTGATGCTGGCGTTCGGCCTGCTCGCCTACCTGATGGAAGCCAACGGATTTCCCGATTGCGCCGACCATCCTCGGGATCGTGCTCGGCGGGATGCTCGAGCAGAACCTCGTGAACGTCGATGATCAAGGCGCGCGGGAATCCCTGCCGCGTTCTTCGAGCGTCCGGTGGCGGCCGCCCTTGGCCTGCTCACCGTGCTGGTGTGGCTCTCACCGCTGCTGCTCGCCTGGAGGAAACGGCCAGCGCAGAGCCGCTGACAGTCGTTTGGGGGCTGAAGAGAGCGGCGGCTCTTTGTAAGAGAGCCGCTCGAATGCCAGACCGCGATCCAGGTTCTGTCCGGCTGCAATGCTTCGCCGGGGCCTGCCTGCTGACCCTGGCGGCACTGCTTCCCCATGCGCCGGTCATGCCGCTCGTCGCCGGAATAGCGCTGGCCGGCCTGATTCAGTGGGGCTGGTGGCGCATGAGGAGGGGCGACCGTAGGCCGCGCTAAGGGCTCTCCCATTCGACGGCGCGGCGCCCGAGACGCCGAGGTTGGGCGCGTCTGCAGACATTTTCGTATCCACTTGGCGCTAAGACCACACATCTGTCACACGCCACGAGGGCCAGGAGCGACTCCGTCGAAGTCCTCCAACGTGTTTGCCGCTGACCAGCTCGGCCTTCCTCTTGCACCGTCCGAAGCAATCGGCTCCATCGTTTCGACCACAGGGCCACCAGCGGCCATGCATCAAGGAGAGGTTGATGAGACGGCGACTTCTGATCGGGTTCTTGCTCGTCCTCACACTGGCGACCCCGTCTCTGTCCGAGGCGGCGATCGACCCTGAAACAAAGGTGGCGCTGGACACCTTGTGGGTGCTCCTGACCGCGTTCCTCGTGTTCTTCATGAATGCCGGCTTCGCTCTGGTGGAGAGTGGCCTGTGCCGAGCGAAGAATGCGGTAAACATTCTGGCCAAGAACTTCATCGTGTTTGCCGCATCATCCGTCGCATTCTGGGTGGTTGGCTTCGCGCTGATGTTCGGCAATGGATCCGACTACCTCGGGCTCTCCGGGTGGCTGTTGCACGGCGCCGACAACAGTCCCGCCACGGGCGACGCCTATCAGGGGGTGTTTGCTGCGCTCAACTGGACCGGGGTGCCGCTCTACGCCAAGTTCTTCTTTCAGCTGGTGTTCGCCGGGACGGCCGCGACGATTGTGAGCGGGGCCGTGGCCGAGCGGATCAAATTTGTGTCGTTCGTGGTGTTCTCATTCATCCTTGTCGCTGTTGATCTATCCGATCGGCGGACACTGGGCATGGGGTGGCGGCTGGCTGTCGAAGATGGGCTTCGGTCGATTTCGCCGGTTCGACGGTGGTGCACAGTATTGGCGGTTGGGCCGCGCTCGCGGGCGTCATCGTGCTCGGCCCGCGGCTGGGAAAATTCGCCGCCGATGGCACGGTCCGGCCGATACTGCCGCACAACATGACGAGTGCGACGCTCGGCGCCCTCATCCTCTGGCTGGGGTGGTTCGGGTTCAATCCGGGCAGCACCATGGCGGCGGATCCCACCGCCATTGCTCTGATCGCGCTGAACACCAACATGGCGGCAGCCGCAGGCTGTCTGACTGCGACCGTTGCCGCATGGTTGGTGCTCGGCAAACCGGATCTCAGCATGATCCTCAACGGAACGCTGGCAGGCCTGGTGGCGATCACCGCCCCCTGCAACGTCGTCTCGGTCGGGAGCTCGGTGATTATCGGTGGCGTCGCCGGCGTCCTCGTCGTCTATGCCGTCCTGTTCTTCGATCGCGTCAAGCTCGACGATCCGGTCGGCGCGCTCAGCGTCCATCTCGTGAACGGTGTGTTCGGGACGCTGTGCGTCGGATCTGTTTGCCAACGAAGGCGGCTTGTTGCTCGGTGGCGGAGTATCCAAGACGCTAACCCAGTTGGTCGGCATCGGCGCGGTCGGCGCCATGACGTTCGTGCTCAGCATGGCCGCCTGGATCATCCTCAAGGTGACGATCGGCATCCGCGTCTCGGCGGAAGAGGAAGTCGAGGGCCTCGATGTCGGCGAGCACGGGATGGAGGCCTACAGTGGCCTCGTGCAACCGAGGATGAGCACCGAGATCGCCTGACGTCGGACGATCCGACCCCGGCCGAGCGTGCGACGGCTGTCGCACGCTCGGCATTGGGTTGCTCTCGCGTATACTGAACGGAGCTCGGAGACAAAGGGTGCAGCGGACGTCGCTGCAGGTTCATGGATGGTCGGGCCGCCATCCTCTGGTCGTTGCGAGACCAGGAGGATGGACTGCAGGCTCGGCTGGCGACTTCTCCACACATCGCCTTTCAGTGTTTCTCGGGGAGCACTCGCGCTCTCGCTGATCACCCGAGCACTTTCCAGCCCGGTGACGCTGGTCTGCACTCCTGCCCCTTTGTCCGCGCACTTCGCTGGACATCTCACAACGACCTCCATAGGCAGCCGCACCACTCCTCCGGGCTGGTCGGGTTGCCCTCAGGAGGCCACATGCTCTTCACGACTGCGCTCGTCTTGCTCGCGGGTTGGTTTCTCGGTGTCCTTGGGGCCTACAGGGCGGAGACAGTTGGACACGTGCTCCTCCTCATGGGCCTGTTCTTTCTGCTGCTTGGCTTCTTGAAAGCTCGCGACGCAGCGCAGCGGCGGTCGCCTGACGGCCCATCCGCACACCCATGACCCACAGGCGATCAGCGGCCGCGCGCTTCATCCTCGAAAACTCACTGCTGTTGCTCGCGGGAACCGTCGCGGCCGTGGCCTGGGCCAACATCGACCACGATACCTACGATCATCTCGCCCACCCCCTGCACTTCTGGGTCAACGACGTTGGCATGGTCTTCTTCTTTGCGCTGGCCGCCAAAGAGGTATTCGAGGCCACGTTGCCGGGCGGGCCGCTCGCGTCCCCACGGCGTGCGCTGTCGCCCCTCGCCGCCGCGGTGGGCGGCATGATCGCGCCCGCGTTGATCTATGTGGGCTTGGCCACGCTTCGCGGACCCGCGGAGCTGGCCCGAGGATGGGCGATCCCCTGTGCGACCGACATCGCATTTTCAGCGATGATCGCGCGCATTATTTTTCCAGCCGGGCATCCGGCCGTCCCGTTTCTGCTCCTGCTGGCCATTGCCGACGACGCGCTGGGACTGATCATCCTGGCGGTGTTCTACCCGTCGGGCGCCCTCTCGTTCACGGCGCTGGGCGTGCTCATGACCGCGGCCGTGCTGGCCGCGCTGTGGCTCAGGCGACGGCAGATTCGCAGCTTCTGGCCGTACGTGCTCGGTCCCGGAGTCCTCTCGTGGGCCGCGCTGTATTGGGGCGGCTTTCATCCTGCCCTCGCGCTGGTTCCGATCGTGCCGTTCATGCCCCATGGCGGCCGCGACCAGGGACTCTTCGCACCCGGCGAGCATCGTCTGCCGGATACGCTCAATCGATTCGAGCACTGGTGGGCGACGCCGGTGCAGTTCGTCCTGCTCCTCTTCGGCTTTGCGAACGCGGGCGTCCCGTTCGCCCAGATCGGGCCGGGCACGTACTACGTGGTGACTGCGCTCCTGATCGGAAAGCCGGTGGGAATCGTCCTCTTGTCCTCAGTCGCTCGGCTGGCTGGCGCACATCTGCCGCCAGGGCTGCGGGGCGGGGATTTACTGGTGGTGGGCGTGGCCGCTGGCATCGGGTTTACGGTCTCGCTCTTTTTTGCGACGGCAGCATTTCCGCCCGGGGCGGCGCTGGATGAAACCAAGATGGGGGCACTCTTGAGTTTCATCGCGGCTCCGATTGCCATTGGGCTATCGCGAATCTTGCCTCGATCGTCGAAGTAAGGGGTCACCACACCATGGAGCGAATCGTCGCAATTTTGGCGTTGGCTGCATTGCTGGCGTTTGTGGCCGCATGGCATTGGTTCGTGTACCGGCGTTCCCACGGCCGCTCCTTGAGTCCGCTGTGGGGCGCGTTCACCGCGACTGCGGTGGCCGTGCTGTTCGTGGTTGCCGGTGCCATTGGCTACAGGCTCGAAGGTGGCGTGCCGTTCGCGATCGCCGCCGCCTGGTCGGGGACGGTGCTGTGGTCGGAAATCTGGGTTGGGATCGGCGTCGCGCTGATCGCCGCCTACCTTTGGTATCGTGGCCTGCGTTCGCTACGACAGTTCGGCCTGGCCGGGCCCAGCTCCTTCTCCGAGTCCACAACAGCAGACCGGAGCCCCTGGACGACAATAGACCGATGTTCGAAGGGAGCGCGACAGGCATGCTCGATCTGATGGCCCGGTGGAATGGCTGGCTCAATGGCTATGTCTGGGGCTGGCCGACGATCGTGCTCCTGTTGGGGACGGGCGTCCTGCTCACCATCGCGACGAGAGGCGCCCAGTTCCGCTACCTGACCCTGACATTCCGCGAGGTGCTCGGCAAGATCACGCAAAAGAAGCTGGCGCCTGGAAGCGTGTCACCGTTTCAGGCCGTGGCGACGGCGTTGGCATCGACCGTCGGCGTCGGCAACATCGCCGGGGTCGCGACGGCCATCGCGATCGGTGGGCCAGGGGCGTTGTTCTGGCTCTGGATATCGGGCGTTCTCGGCATGTGCACGAAATTCGCGGAGATCGTCATCGCGCTGCATTACCGAGAGCGGGATACCAGCGGCGTGTGGCGTGGTGGCGCGATGTATACGCTCCGCAACCTTGGACTGCCCTGGCTCGGATCCGCGTTCGCGGCGCTCGTGGCGCTCGCCGCGTTCGGGATCGGAAACATGGTCCAGGCCAACTCGGTCGCGGACAGCCTGCGGGCCAGCTTCGGGGTGTCGCCGCAGATCACCGGCGTCGTGCTGGCGATCATCACAGCCGCCGTCATTCTCGGAGGCATCCGCCGCATCGGCGAGGTCACCGAGATCATGGTGCCGGCGATGGCTCTCTTCTACTTGGTTGGCGGCCTCGTCATTCTCATACGGTACGCCGCCGAGCTCCCGGCGGCCGTCGGCCTGGTCATCGACGGCGCGTTCACCGGCACGGCGGCCACCGGAGGATTCGCCGGATCGACGCTAATGATGGCGCTCCGCTACGGTGTGGCGCGCGGGCTGTTTTCAAACGAGGCCGGGCTTGGCAGCGCGCCCATCGTGCATGCCGTGGCGCAGACCGACCACCCCGTGCGACAGGGCCTGTACGGCATTTTCGAAGTATTCGTGGACACGATTCTCGTCTGCACGACCACCGGGCTCGTTGTGCTCGTCACTGGCAGCTGGACGCAGGGAACCAGCGGCGCGGCGCTCGCGGGCGCGGCGTTCTCAACGGGCCTTCCCGGCACCTGGGGGAACATCGTCGTCACCGTTAGCCTCGTGCTGTTCGCGTTCTCGACCGTGATCGGCTGGAGCTACTACGGAGAGACGGGCATCGTCTACCTGTTCGGCCCAAGGGCCGCCGTGCCCTACCGACTGCTGTGGCTGGTGTTCATCTATCTCGGCTCGGTCGGTTCGCTGCACCTCGTCTGGGATATCGCGGACACACTGAATGGCCTCATGGCGCTGCCCAACCTGCTGTCCGTGCTGCTGTCGGTGTCGCTGCTTCGCCGGCTGATGACGGAGTTCTTCGCGCGACCGCGGTGAAGAGCGACCCGATCGTCCCGATCCAGCTTCGCCAGTGCTGCGTGGAGATCGATCGCCTGTTCCGCCGACGGACCGGCGGCCGCCTGGCGCTCCGGGAGCGGCCCGCTCTCGGATCTCGTGCCGGGACGAGTGCGCTGTTTGAAACAACGATTGCGTAGCAGCACGTAGAACCACGGTTAGAACTCCCGGTGGCCATCGAACTGGTGCAGATTCCGGAACGCATCGATGAACGCGTCCTGCGCCGCATCGGCGGCATCCGCGCCGTTGCCGGTGAGGGCGCGACCGTGCGCCAGCGCCCGGGTCTGGTAGCGGCGGACCAGATGGTGAAAAGCCTCCACGCGTCCTGCCCGGCATTGGCGTACCGCTTCGGCGTCGTCCATCTCTCTGCTTCAACTATCCGCTGAGCGCTCGGAATCTTCAGCGCAGCCGAAATTCGTCCGGCAATGGGTGCGCCGTGAACCTTTTGGCCTGTGCTCCGACTACAGACATAGAACCACGATGGCAACACCCACCCACCGCCCGGCTGAGGACGAATTGCTGGCCATACGCTGCCAACTCGGGGAGCCCGCCGCATTCGATGATCTGATTGCGCGCTGGCACACGCCCCTCTGGTCCTTCGTCCGTCGGCTCGTCGGCGACGACGACGCGGCGAGGGAGATCTTTCAGGATGTCTGGATTCGCGTGATTCGGGGCATCCCGCGGCTGCGGGACGGATCGAAGCTGCGGGCTTGGCTGTTCGGCATCGCTCGACGCACGCTGATGGATCGGCTCCGCCAGGAATACGCCCGATCGCCCACGGCCGACGTCGACGTCGACGAGATAGCGGCCGGCCCGTCGGCCGTCGACGATGCGGAGGATTTACAGCAGCTTGAGGGTGCGCTCGCCGAGCTGCCCATCATCGAACGGGAAGCCGTCACGCTGTTCTACCTCCAGGAACTGCCACTCAGCGAGGTCGCCGAGGCCTTGAAGGTTCCGGTCGGCACGGTGAAATCGCGCCTGTTCCGAGCCAGACGGCTGCTACGCCAGGCCATGACCGCCAGAGGAATACGTCCATGACCGATGACACACTGCAAACGCCGTTGATCGATGACCTCCGTCGGGTGACGGCGTCTGAACTATCGCTCACTGCACGTACGGGCTACGTGGGATTGCTGCTGGCGGCGGCGACGATGACGGTGATCGTGTCGGCGCTCCTGGTTACCGAGCCCGCACTACCGTTGCGGGCGTCAATCGCGCTCGCCGTCCTGGCCGCGATCGGTCTGAGCTGGGTGAGTTTCGCGGTGTGGGTGCTCTCGAACCGGCGAATCCTGTTTGGCCGGCATCGCGTAGCCGCAGGACGCATGGCCGTCGGGTTCAGCGTCGTGTTCTGTGTCGGTGCATTGGTCGTAGGATATGCGACGTCTAGCCGGAGCGCGCTCGTCGCCGCCGCCATGGGCGCACTCATGATCGGGATAGCGACCGTCATGTTGGTGCGGGCCAGGCGCACGGTCGCGCAGCTGTCGAAACGGCGTGACGAACTCGAACAGCAACTCGGGCGGAGGCGCCAGTGAGATTGGGATCGAACCTCGCCAGTGCAGTGGTCGTGGCCATGCTGTTGGCCCTGAGTATCGTCATCGCCCACGGGCAGGTGCTGCGCACGACCCTGTCGGCGGTGACGACGGCAGATGGTCAGGTCATCGAGGTGGCTAACGCGGTCGTTCGAGTTCCGGAGCTCAGCGGGCCTCACGGCACATCGTCGGACAGCCTCGACCTGGCAGTCGTTCGTCCCCGCCGGTCCGGCATGTCAGCGCGGTCGACGCGCACGTCATTCTGGCTGGAGGCCCTGGCGACTCGTCTTCAGGTTTCAGCTCCCGGGATCGAGTATGGCGATTTCATGAAGCTAAGCGCTTCCGAGCGACGCGCCTGTTTCGATTCCCTCACCGCCGAGAACAGAGCGAGGATCGTTCAGACGCATGTGAAACGGTGGCTCGACAAGAACCGCCGACACCTTACGGCTGGCGAACTGGCGGTGTTCGAGGAGATCGTCGCGTTCCTCTCTCCAGAGCTCTCCCGCACGTCTGACGGTGCGTCGGACAAGCGCCAGGATGCGCTTCAGGCAAGGGTGCGGTGCCGAGTCGCCCCGGAGGATGTCAGAGCGGCAACCAACGTGTTCGGTGAAGCGCGCAATTCGCTCGGTCAGAAGGCGAAGCGGAGCTACTTGAAACAGGCCAAGTGTTGGATTGATTGGGTGATCGAGGAAATCGTGGACTATGTTCCGGACATCGGGCGCTGAATTCATCCCGCAGTTGGACGGGTCGTCGTGCGGCACGAACGCTATCGGAGAACTTCCTGGGCATGTTGCACCTTGCCTGTTGGCTGATCTTGCTGCGGGTGTTTATGAGATGACTTCTAGTCAGATCGCGAATCGCCCGGATCTCGATGCGGGTTCAGTCGCGAACGCGGTCCGATGGGCTACCATCTTGACAACTCTCGCAGCACTGCCCTCTCTCCTCGCATCTCCCTCTCTATCGCAGCTCGTCTATTGCCGCACATCCGAATTCGGGTTGCGCGCGTAAAGCTGTCGGAGTCGATCGTCCGGCGTCAATCGGGCGGGCTTCGAACGAACAACAGGGGGGCGCTGTGGAAAAGAGTACAAAGCGGCAGGGTCTGGAGCGGTTGCTGTCGAGCTCGGTGGCGCGACGGGACTTTGCCAAGAGGATGATGGTGGGTGGCGCGGCCGCATACAGTGCGGTCGCGTTGGGCAATAGCGTCGATTTGCTCGCACAGGGCGTCACGGAAGTTGACATCCTGAACTTCGCGCTGAACCTCGAGTACCTCGAGGCGGAGTTCTACAACGTGGCCGTCACCGGCCGTCGGATTCAGGAGGACGGGATTGGAGTGACTGGCCGCGGACGGTCGGGCGGTACCTCGGGCGGCAGCAAAGTCGCCCTGGACGGTCGGACCATGTTCATCGCGGAACAGATTCTGCTCGACGAAAAGGACCACGTGACCTTTCTCCGCACCGCGCTGAAGGGCGACGCCGTCGCCAAACCGTCGATCAACCTCGCGGCGCTCAACACGGGATTCAACAGTCAGGCAGAGTTCCTGACGCTCGCGGCGGTCTTCGAGGACGTCGGGGTCAGCGCCTACGGCGGCGCGGCGCCGCTGATCGACAACCAGAGAATCCTGGACTCCGCCGCGCGGATTGCGCTGACCGAGGCCCAGCATGCCGGGATTCTTCGCCTGCTCGCTTACGACAATAGGCTGGCGGTTCCCCAGGTGGACAGCAAGGCCGTCCCCATCGCCGGGTTCCCGAACGGACGACTCTTCTTCGTCGAGGGCAACGGCTTCAGCCGGGCGCGCTCGGCTGGCGAGGTGCTGAGTATCGTGTACGCGGGCGGAACGAGAAGCGGCGGCTTCTTCCCGGACGGCGTGAACGGCACGATCACCCAGGTCTGAGAGAGCGCGAGCTGGCGCGGAGGGCCGCGCGTGATGGCCTGCCGCGCCAGCTGCCGCGTCGACTCATGGAAATGGCGAGAGCGTCCCTCCTCAGCTGCGCGGTTTGCGGGAGTGGCGGCCGGACGGGCCGGCACCGCCCGGTGATCCAGCCACACGGCCACAAGGTCGCCGTTTCCGCGCACGGCGGTCGACTCCCAGCCGCGACTGCCGGCGGCATCGCCGCCAGGAATCACGTCCGCGGGCCCGAAGGACCGCCCGGCGTCAAGAGATCGCGCGGTGACCAGACGCGTGCCTGCCGGTGTCTTGACGGTCCACAGCACAACCACCACGGGATCACCGGTCTTGCGCGGGACCAGGGCAATGCGAGGCGGCTGCTCCCCTGAGGCGCTTGCCTCACCGGCGATCTGGTTGACACGAACGGGAGCGCGAAACGACCGGCCTCCATCGCGGCTGGTCGTGGCGTAGATGTCGGTCACTCCGTCCGGTGTACGGGTCGCCCATACGACACCGGCAAACGAGCCGCTGGTCGCGATTGACGCGTTGGCGTTGGAACGGCCGCTGACGCCCATCGCAACCGTCGCGTCGCTGGGTGCGCTGGCGGAAGCCATCGCCACCACCGACGCCGCCAGGACGATGCCCGTGACCTTCGACCGTTTCCGTTGCATCCACGTTTTTCCTCGTTGTCTCGATGACGGACCGTGAACAGGCTTGATGGCCAGCGCCGGTCGGGATCGACCCGCCGTCAGAGGGGTTTTCCTGCCCAAGCATCTGTAAGTCCACCATCAGAGCTCTTCTTTGCCCTGCGACAGGATGTCGCAGGGGACAGCGTCCACACGTTGCCGACGGCGAGTGACTGGTCGATGTTGTCCAGGCCGGTCGAGCCTGACGGCGCATTCAGGTTGCCGACGCCACGCGCGTTGCTGGAGGTCACGTCGTAGAGCGCGTAGCGCACGCTGAGCTGATCCGCTCCGCTGATCTGGTGATCGACCTTGCCGAGGATGTTCAGGCTCTTCACCGGATTGGGATAGATGCCGGTTTCCACCGGCATTCCCTGGTAGCCCACTTGGGCCAGCCGGGCGTTGATCACCGGCACGGTGAACGAAACCCGCGTGCAGGTCGCGCGCGGGAACCTGAAGGCCTTCTCCACCGACCTGGTCGGGCCGCAGGTGACGATCTCGGGGGTCGCCACCTTCGGCACCTTCGGGAGCAGTCCAACCAGCCGTGAGAATACCCTGTTCCAGATCGTCAACAACCTCTCGCATCGCGCCGGTGCGCACGCCTTGCGGGCCGGAGTCGACTTTCTCTACAACGACGACACGATCACCTTCCTGCGCACTTTCCGTGGGAGCTACACGTTCTCCTCGATGGCGAACTTCCTGACCAGCACGTATAACGGCTTTGCTCAGACCTTCGGCAATCCGGTCATCACGCAGCAGAACCCGAACCTCGGTCTCTACCTACAGGATGAATGGCGCGCGAGTTCGCGGCTGACCCTGAATCTGGGCTTGCGCTACGACCTGCAGTACCTGGAGACGATCACCACCGATACCGACAACGTCTCTCCGCGGGTCGGGCGTCGTCTGGGCGCCGACCGCCTCGCAATCCTTCGTCGTCCGCGGCGGCGCCGGCGTGTTCTTCGATCGCGTGCCGATGCGGGCGGCCGCCAACGCGCTGCTCTCGGCGGGCAACACCACCGACATCAGTCAACTGCGCCAGCCACAGGTGTCCGGGATCCTCCCGTCTCAGGCTGGTGCGCCGGTGTTTCCCAACATCCTGCCGGATCGCCTGCCTTCGACGGCGCTCGTCTCGATCACGACGATGGACAAGGGCTTGCAGAACGCCTATTCGACGCAGGCCAATATCGAGGTCGAGCAGGCGCTCGGCGGGAGCCGCGTGTTGACGGTCGGCTACCAGTACCTGGGCGGTGAGAACCTGCTGATGTCGATCAACCAGAACGTGCCGACCTGCGTGGCGGCGGGCACCAACAACGGGTGCCGTCCGGTCCCGCAATACATGAACAACAGCCAGTACCGGGGGGCCGGCGAGTCGAACTACCACGGCCTGCACGTGACGTTCCTGCAGCGGCCTCGGCACTGGGCGTCGCTGCGGGTCAGCTATTCGCTGTCCAAATCGATGAACAACCTCGGGGAGGCGTTCTTCAGCGCGCCGACCGACCCCACCAACGTGATGAAGGACTGGGGCCGCTCCGACAACGATCAGCGGCACCGCCTGGTCGTCAGCGCCTCGGCCCACACGCCCACGACTCCCGCTACGACCCTGTGGGACCATCTCAGCCACGGCTTCCAGGCCAGTACCGATGGTGCAGTACTACTCGTCGCTGCCGTTCAACATCGTGTCCGGCGTCAACAGCCTCCAGGGCACGGCCGGGCGTCCCTTCGCCGATGGTTCGGTCTCGACCGCGAACTTCGACGTCCGCGCCGTCGACTTCATTCCGCGGAATGCCGGTACGGGCAGCGACTTCTTCACCATGAGCCTCCGCGTGAGCCGGTCTTTCCAGCTCGGTGGAGGCAATCGGATCGAGGCGTTGATCGAGGCGTTCAACCTGACCGATCGGGTCAATCCCATCACCCGGAACACCACGTTCGGGACCGGGTCGTATCCCTCGAATCCGATCGCCTCGTTCAACACTGTCACTGCGGTCGGCGATCCACGGACACTGCAGTTCGGGGTGCGGATGTCGTTCTAGAGTTGCCCGGCCGATCTTCCGCTGAAGGCGGACGCCACACGATGGCTTTTGGACTCGTGGCGTCCGCCTTCAGGCGGAAGGCCGGCCGGCGTGACGATCAGCGGTCGCCGGGATACTTCGACAGCTTGCGCTGGAGCGAGCGGCGGTGCATGCCCAGCTGGCGGGCGGCCTCGGAGATGTTACCGGCGCAGTCTGTGAGCACGCGGTTCAAATGCTCCCACTCGACCCGAGCGAGCGACGGCGGCTCGGTTGTCAGATCGCGCGGCCGGGAAGCCAGGGGGTGCTGGAAGGCGGCGAGGATGCGGTCGGCGTCGGTGGGCTTGGTCAGGTAGTGGACGGCGCCGAGCCGCACGCTTTCCAGCGCGGTCGCGATGCTGCCGTACCCGGTCAGGACGACGATGGCGGTGGATGGGTCGATGGCCTTCAACTGTCGCACGACGTCGAGGCCGGACTGGTCAGGGAGCCTGAGATCCACGACCGCCATTTCCGGACTGTCCTTCTCCGCGGCTCGAATGGCTGCAGCGGCGTCGGCGACGCCTTCCGCTTCGTATCCGCGGTCCCTGAACGCATTGACGAGGATGGTGCGGAACGCGTTGTCGTCCTCGACGACGAGGATGTTCGGCACGATCCGTGACATCACGATCTCGCCGGGAGCTCCAGCGTGACGGACGTGCCTTCACCTGGCGCGGACTGCAGGCGCAGCGTGCCGCCCATCTGCTCGACGAAGGCCCGGACCAGGAAAAGGCCGAGTCCCAGGCCGGCCCCGGCGGGCTTCGTGCTGAAAAACGGTTCCCCGGCGCGCGCCGCTTCGCTCTCGTCCATGCCGCGGCCCTGATCGATGACTTCGACGCGGAGTCCCTCCGCCTGCGCCACCCGCATCGTCACATGCTGATCGGGACCCGAAGCGTCGAACGCGTTCCGCAGCAGGGCGATAAGCGCCTGGCGGAGCGGCTCGGCGGGAACGTCGAGGGCCTGCGCCCCGGGCGGCACACTGACGTCCAGTCGCTGCGCCAGCGAATCGCCCAGCCGGTATCGGAGATCCTCGACGAGGCGGGTGATCGGCACCTGGGAGTCCCCGTCCGAGGTCGGCGAGGCGCGGCCGCTCAGGTGATCGAGGACCACGGTGCAGCGATCCACTTCGCCGCGAATGATCGCAATGAAGTCCACGTCAGCGCTGGAACGATCGGGCCGCCGATTGATCGCCCGCTCGAGCTCGCCCGCGGCGGTGCGGATGGTGCTCAGGGGAGTTGCGAGCTCGTGGGCCGCTCCCGCGCCCAGCGCGAACAACGCCGCGAGCCGTTCGCTCTTGGCCACCGACGCCCTCGCCTCGGTCAGCTCGCTCTCTCGCTGCGCCAGCGCCTCGGATACGCGGCCGACGAAGTAGGCAATCAGACCGGTCGCGGCGGCAAACGCCACCCACATGCCGGAGAGATGGAGGGTCAGCACGGCGCTGCTGGCGCCCGGGTCGATGAACTCGAGCGGCCGGTGATAGAAAAACGTGAAGCCGTACGCGACGTTGGACACGACACCGAGCGCAATCGCCCAGCGGTAGCCGAGTGCCACGGCGGCGACGGTGATGCCGACCAGAAACACGATGCCAAATGGATTGAGCGGGCCGCCCACCAGGTAGAGAATCCCGGTCAGGAGGCCGACGTCGATCAGGAGGACCGCTCCGACCACGATCCGGCGGGGTGCCGGAGAACGCAGCTGGAACGCCAGCGCCGCATTGGTCACGGCCAGCGCCGCCAGTAAGGCCACCAGCGACGGGAGCGGCAACCTGACCCGCCAGAACACGTGCGCGGCCCACGCCGCCGTAGCCAGGGCGATGACCGACGCCCACCGCAGCCGGACCAGCCACGGCATCACAACATGGGGCGTCTGATCGCCTCCTCGTTGTGCCGCCTGGGATTCCGTCCTGCTGTTCATGCGTGTGGCCACAGTCGATCGAAGTCCCGTTGAGTCTACCGAAGCTCGCAGCCCCTGGTGAGCTCAATCGTTTCAACGTCGTCTCGCCTGCGACAACGTGTCGCAGTGTGACCCTTCCCTGCGTCCCTACACTTGCCCGATGCATCCTTTCACTCGGCGACTGATCCTGCTGGGGGCCGGCCTCGCACTCGGAGTGGCCGCCGGTGAGACCCGCGGCGGTGTGACGACCCTGTCGCTGCCAAGCGGTTTGGACGCGGGCATGTACTCCCTGGCCAGTCTCGGCGCCGCCGGTGCCGTCTTGAGTTGGCTGGAACCGTCGGGCCGAGGCAGAGCCTTTCGATTCTCCTCGTACACCCGGGGACGGTGGAGTGCGCCGCGGACCATCGCCGAAGGCGACGACCTGTTCTCGAACTGGGCCGATCATCCGTCCATTGCGGCGACGAGTGACGGAGCGCTGGTGGCCCAGTGGCCGGTCATCAACCCCGGAAAGCCGGTGCCTGGCTCCTACAACAACAGCATCCGGGTCGCCGTGTCACGGGATCGAGGCGTGACGTGGAAGGAAGTCTTCGCCGACGGCCTGGACAACATCCACTCCTACAGCGGGTTCGTCTCGCTGCTGCCAGGACGCGCCGGTTTCAACGCCGTGTATTTGACTCCGCCGCGGCCGGTCTCGCACGACCCCGCCGACCACACGATGACGCTGAGCCACGTCTCGGTCGACGGGCCGGCAGGGCGTCCGGTCCAGCGGTCATCGACCGCGACACGTGCAGCTGTTGTCCCACCGCCTTCGCCACCACCAGCAATGGCCCGGTGGCGGCGTATCGCGATCACGAGCCCGGCGAGATCCGGGACATCGCCATCGTCCGTCTGGTCCAGGGCACCTGGACGGCGCCACGGCCCGTTCATCGCGACGGGTGGAAGATTGCCGGTTGCCCGACCAACGGCCCGGAGCTCGCGGCTGAGGGCCGACATCTCGCCGCGGCCTGGTTCACAGCCGCAGGTGACGTGCCTCGGATGAAGGTCGCGTTCTCGACCGACGCCGGCGCATCGTTCGGGTCCCCGACTGTGGTGGACGGAGGTCGTCCGGTGGGGCGCGGCGCACTCGTCATGCTGCCCGACCGCTCAGTCGCGGTGGCGTGGCTCGAAGGCCTGGGGAATGGCGAGGGTCAGCTTCAACTGCGGCGCGTCACGGCAGACGGACAGGCCGGTCCCCTCCTGAGGGCCGGCGCGGCTTCCCCGGGCCGCACCACTGGAATGGCGCAGATGGTCCGCCTCGACAACTCGCTCCTGCTGGTCTGGCGAGGGGACAAAGGACTGTCGGCGGCACTGGTCCCGCTCTCGCTTCTCTAACGCTGCGCGGGGCTTGAACACCCCGCGCCATCACCCGAGGCGCTCTCGTGAATCGCGTGTGCTGTTTCATTGGCCTGGTTGTACTTCTGACGTCCCCGGCGACGGCTCAAACGGTCGGTGCGCTTCAGGGCACCGTCCGGGACGTGACCGGCGCACCGGTGGCCGGTGCCCGGGTAGAACTGACCGTCGCGGGAAGAGGCCGATCGGTGGGCTCGGACACCGGCGGTCACTACCGTTTCGAAGGCCTCCCACCTGGCATCTACCGCGTCGTCGCGACGCATGTCGGCCTGGTTCCCGTCAGTGTGGAGGTCAAGATCGCCGAGGCAGGCACCACGACGGCCGCGGACCTCACGCTGGGCAACGTCGTGGCATCGGAGATGATTTCCGTGTCCGGCGTGGCGCCCGGTGCCACGCTGGATACCCCGGCGGCTGCCGGCAGTCGACTCGGCCTCATGGCCCGGGAGACGCCGGCAACCCTCAACGTGATGACGTTCTCCGAGGCGCAGTCACGCGGGCTCGCGACCACCACCGAGGCCCTCGCGCGGGTTCCCGGCGTCACCGCCGCCAATCTCCCCTCCACCTTCGCGACCTCGATGCGGGGCTTCACGGCTGCCGCGATCTCGACCCTGTACGACGGCACGCGCAGTTCGACCTCGTCGATGGTGATGCGCAACTTCGAGAGCTGGAACTTCGACCGCATCGAGGTGCTGAAGGGGCCGGCGTCCGTCCTCTATGGGGAAGGCGCGCTGGCGGGCGCGGTGAACTTCGTCACCAAACGGCCGGACTTCGCACGCCGGCGGAGTGAGGCGCTCGTGTCCTTCGGCTCGCTCCGGAACGGACGGGCGGCGTTCGGGAACACCGGCCCGATCGGCAGTGGGGATCGCGCCGCCTATCGCGTCGACGCGGTGTTCGGGGGCAACGGCGGCTACGTTGACGATACCGAAACCGCGGCGCTGAATGTCAGCGGGACCGTCGACGTCAAGCTCTCCCCTGCTGCCACACTGTCGTTGTCAGTCGATCACTTTCGCGACGACTACCAGACATCGTATTGGGGCACCCCGCTGGTGCCAACGGCCGTGGCCAGAGACGGCAGCGCACTGGTCACCGACAGCCGTGGATTCGTGCTCGATCGGGAGATGCGCGACGTGAACTTCGAGGTCACCGACGGCATGAACCAGTCGCACGCCACGTGGCTGCGCGGGCGTCTGGACTGGCGGCTGTCAGCCGCTGGCGGCTGACCAACGACGTCGTACGGGTACGACGCGTTACGGGAGTGGAAGAACGCCGATACCTACGGCTTCGACGTGAGCCGGGGCCTCGTGACGCGTGCGTCGACCAGCATCACGCACGATCACCAGTTCTATGGGGACCGCCTCACGCTCGCCTCGGATCGCCGCTTCGGTGGGCGGCGCAACCGCCTCTCGGCGGGCGTCGAAGTCAGCCGAAACACGTTCTTCATGCCGCGCCGGTTCGGCACGACGACCTCGGTCGATCCGTTTGCGCCAGACCGCGGCACCTTCCCGGCCGAAACGCCGGACAATTTTCCCGGCGCCGGCAGCTTCGTCGATTTCGACACGACACTCACGGTGGCCTCGGTCTTCGGGGAAGATGCCTTGTCGATCGCGCCGCGAGTCACGGTCGTCGGCGGTGGACGCCTCGATCGGTTCGACGTGGACCGCCGGGTGAACGACCTCAACACCGGCGTCCAGACCGAATTCGGCCATCTCTTCAAGCCGGCTTCGGGCCGCATCGGGGTGGTCGTCGACCTCATGGACAAGACCCAGCTCTTCGCGCAGCTCACCTCCGCCGTCGCTCCGGTGTCGACGGTCCCGATTATCTCGCAGACCAACGCGCGGTTCGATCTGACGACGGGGCGATCGTGGGAGACGGGCGTGAAGAGCACTCTGGGAAAGGGCCGGGTCGAGCTGACCGCGGCAGCCTTCGAGGTCGCCCAGGACAACATCCTGACCCGTGACCCGACCAATCCCAATATCACGGTCCAGGGTGGGCGTCAGTCATCCCGTGGCGTCGAGCTCTCGGTGTCGGCCATCCCGACTCCCGCGCTTCGCATCGACGCCCACGCCTCGTTCATGCGACGTGCAGTTCGACGAGCTGATCGAAGCCGGCGGCGCCAACCGCGCCGGCAACGTCCCGATCAACGTCCCAGAGCGCACCGCCGGCGTCTGGGCGACCTACCGGTTCAGCGGCGCGCCGCTCACGATCGGCGCGGGCGTCCGCGGCCAGGGCCAGTATTTCGCCAACAACGCCAACACGGTCCGCGTCGACGGCTACGCGGTGCTCGACGCCCAGGCGAGCTGGCGCATCGGACCTGGCGACATCACCCTGCGCGGCAAGAACCTGACGAATGCGTTCTATGTCGAATGGGCGGTGACGGCGAACCAGGTCCTGGTCGGGATGCCGCGCATGGCCGAAGTCAGCTACCAGTTCCGGTTCTGACCGCAACCCGAGGCGCCGCATCGCGGCCAGCAGTCATCACGAGGGGGTAATTAAGTCGTTTCGTCTCGCCTGATTGTCTCGTCCCGCCTGCCAGGGCTGGCGAACCGCGACCGCTCGATAACCGGTGCCTGGACTACGAAGACCGGAGACTCGCAGCGCGTGGAGGTGTCCCGGATCGAGCGGCAACACCCTGACTGGGCTCCTCGGAGCAGCGCTCAAGGGTGCTCCGTCTCCATCAGCATGCCGGTCAGGGCCAGCACCAGCAGGGCAACGAGGTACTCGACGGTGATCCAGGAACACCTCGGCTGTCCCCTGCAGGTTCACCAGGTTTGATGCGAGGCGTGTATCGATGGGGCGGCGATCCTCGTCGGTCACAGAACAGAAGCCATGGGAAATAGAAGCCATCGGAGCCGGTGACGTTCGCGTTGAAGCTGTAGGAAGAGCGCGTCCGGACGACCGCGCCATGATAGCGGTTGCCCTGCACGCGGTTGTTCTCGCCATATTGGAGATCGATGGCCGTTTCGCGCGCCGCCGGCACCCGGGGTGATGATGTCGACGACGCCGCCCATCGCATAGGAGCCGAACAGGCTGGACGACGCACAGGAGCCGGGCCTCTCTACGCTCAATCACCCGTTCCCGGCGTCCGTCGCATTTACCTCAGGAGAGTCGCAGCCCTTCGCTGTTACACCTTCGATAATGACCAAGTGAGTGTTCGCTGGGGCGCGCGTCGCGAACGCGGCCCGTTCAGCGGCGTCCGGGTAGCGTGACGGGGTAGCGGTTTGCCTCAAGGGCTACCTGGAACGCCACGACCGCTACCGCCGAATGCGACAAATCTGGAGTGATCCTGCGGCCTGCTGAATTGCAGCCACCGGCCACTCGGTTCCGAGCACGGAAACTCGCAGCAGAAACCGAGTGATCAGCCGAACCGAGTGTTACGGATTCTCTAGGGAAAAGGAGAAAAGTGGTCGGGGCGAAAGGATTTGAACCTTCGACCCCTCGGTCCCGAACCCCTGGTGCGATCAGGCTTTTTGCTGAGGCAATGCCCAATTTGGGGGGGTCGTCTCCAATTGGCCTCCGATCCTGGCGAAACCGGGCGTCACCCGTGTAGTCCAGCGCAGTTGCCACGGTCGCGGCGGCGCTAGCTCCCCTAGACGGTACGAGCGCTGTTCGCATCTATATGAGGTCACGATGCCACGACGACGGATTCCCAATGTTTCTGTCCCCCGCCGCCCTGACTGCCGCCGGCCAGGGGGCAACGGCATAGACGCGCAACGCCGGCAGCGGCGCGCCCGGCCCTGACAGGTCGAGGCGATCGCCGAGCGACGCGTCCTCGCGCTCGAATTGCGGAAGGCGGGCGCCTCCTACCGGAGGTCGCCCAACGGCTCGGAGTCGACGTGCACACCGCCCATGCGGACGTCGGTGCTGAACTCGCCGCGCTCCGTGAGACCGCCGTCGGGGAGGCGACCGAGCTTCGGGCGCTGGAACTGGAGCGCCTTGATGGGATGACCTCCGGGCTCTGGCCGAGCATCCAAGAAGGCAGCGCGGCAGCGGTGAGCGCCGGGGTCCGCGTGTTTGAGCGCCGCTCGCGGCTGCTGGGCCTCGACGCGCCGGTCGTCACGAAAGGCGAACTTACGGGGTCGCTTGGCATCTACGCGGAGCGGCTCGCCGCCGAGCGCGAGTTGTTCAGCAAGCTGGACGTCAGCCAGTTGGAGGAACTGGCAGCCGCGAGCCAGGCGCTCCTCGATCGCGCGAAGGCGATGGTCAGGGCGAACGCCTCCCCAACGCTATTGGGCATCTCGCCAGCGCCCGCCGGGGACGTTGATGACGTCGCAGCTGGCGAGCCGACCGAGTAGGCCACCGTCAGTGACCAGAGGAATGCGGGGGTGCGGAACAGCTCCGGCCAGACGCCGTGCCGATGTGAGCCGCCCGGCCACCGCGTCGGCGGCGCCGGCGCACCCGACACACAGCCTGACTATCCAGCAGGGAAAGGCCGTGTCAGTGGTGGAGGCCGACGGTCGCAAAACTAGTCACTCCTCAGCGAAGAAGTCAGAATCCACCCGCTTCAACTCGTAGACCGCGACCGGCGTTACTCCAACTCCGTGGGCGATCATCAACTTCGCCAGCTCGGTGCCGTCGATCAGGATGATCCGGGTCTCGATCCGCTCGGCGTATTGTCGCGCCTCGGCGCTGAAGTTGGAGGTGGTGATGAAGACGCCCTTCCGCGCCCGTTGGCCTTGGAGGGCACCTGCGAACTGTTGGATGTCTGGACGGCCAATGGTTTTTTCCCATCGCTTGGCCTGGAGGTAGATCACATCGAGGCCAAGACGGTCCTCCTTGATGATCCCGTCGATCCCCTCATCGCCGGAGCGGCCGATTGCCTTCCCCGCATCCTCCATCGACCCACCGTAGCCCATCGCCACCAGGAGTTGGACGACAAGGCGCTCGAAGAAGGTGGGCGTCGCCGACCTGACTCGCTCCAACAGGTCCGAAGCCAGGGCGCGCTGCACTTGTCGATACCCCGTTTCGATCAGCTCCTCCGGAGTCGTCTCCGGCGTTACGGGTGGCGTGATCGGTGGCCTCTCCTCGCCTCCAGCCGTGGTCTCCCCGTCGCCGCCCTTCGCGAACTCCAAGAATTCGGGGAACTGCCGCAGGTAGCGGCTGTCGATGCGAGCCGAGCCCGCGAGAGCGTCCCGGCCGCGTGCGGTGATTCGGAGGGCGCTGGCGATCGTGCGCGGCCACCGCTGCGAGCTAATAACGGCCACACGTTCAAGGGATGTCCGCTGCTCGCCGAGGAGATCGCGCACGCGGTCCGCGCGCATCAAGCCATACTCGACGGCGAAATCTGCTGCTTGGAACCAGACGGCCGGACGAACTTCAAGAAGCCCCCTGTTCCGGCGGGGCTGGCCGTTCTACTACGCCTTCGACGTGCTCTCAATCGAGGGTGAGGACCTGACCGACCCTGAGGCTCATCGAGCGCAAGCGCAGGCTGCTGGCGATCATGTCGGCGTCGGAGTCCCGGCTGCTCTACCTGGATCCCCTTGCGGGTCGCGGGCCGCTGGCCTCCAACCGATTCGAGAAAGGGTGGAACCGAGGTTCTTCGGATTGGAACATGACTCAGCCCCCAATGGCCGAACGTCCTCTTTCAGTGATAAACCAGCGCATCCCTTGCTTGCCCATAACGCGGGATCCAACGAGGCCAAGGCCCGACAGAGATGTCAGCACTTCGGCCACCTTTGCTTTATCGACACCTGAGTCCCTGGCCAGACCGGACTGCGACCTCAGAGTCCACCTGCCCGTAGCAAGGGTCTTCAGCACTACTTCTTCGTCATTGTCGAATGTTTGTGACTGCGCCCTGCTGGCGAAGCCCTCTTCACTACCGACGGATTCGCCTTCGGTTTCCTTTGCAACGATCGGTTCAATCGCGCTTTGTACTTCCTTGATGTCTTCTTTTGCTTCCTGAGCCGTCCTGGTGGCCTTCTTGGCCTCACTTAGTACACGGATCCGAGATGGTCGTAATGAAAGCGGTCGAAGAAATCGCTGCGACCAAACAGAATCCGAGCAAGACCAAGAGCTTGAAGTCATCGCCGGCCTTTATGAGTTCGATCAGATTGCTCGGAGATCATGTTCAGGAAAAGTGGCACCATAGCGACGCCGCAATCCCCACGAGCAGGCTTCTCTTACGGCTTGGGGGTGGCACATCGTCTGGCTTGGCGAGTAAATAGTTGACCCCTCCCCCCAATGCGCCCCCGGCCAACATCACGGCCACTATCCAGAACATGGGCGAGGCCATAAATTTAAACACTCGGTCGGCTCCTCACGCTCAGCGGTTTCGGTGCTGAGTCTACCTCCGTTCGAGGCTCGCGCTGCCGGTCGCAGATGAAGCCGGCAACCATCCGGCTGTCACAGAGGCGCTGAAGATCAAGAACCGGAACTACACGCGAATGGTCGACCGTCACGAGCAGGTCGTCAATCGCCAGCGGCATGAGGGCGGGCCGCGGAGCACGACGTCTCCCGGGGATCTCGTTCTGATCTGACCCGCGTCGAACCATCGAGTCGACGTGGGCCCGGGAGAGCCAGTTGCTCACGACGTGGCGCGGCCGTCAGTCGTGACCCTTATCGACGAACTGACCGCGCTTGGGATCGCGTTCGTCACGTTGGCCGAGGGCATCGACGCCACGACGCCCGTCGGCAAGTTGCAGCTCCACATCCTCGCCGCGATCGCCGAGTTCGAGCGCGCCCGCGTCGGCGAACGCGTCCGCGCCTCGCACACCCGTGCGCGCGCCGCTGGCCGCCACATCGGCCGCCCCGGCCATCAGCTCACCGATGACGACCTAGCCCGGACCGCCGGACTGAGCACGCGGGCCGCAGCGACCGCGCTGCACGTCTCGCCCGCGCTGGTGCATCGCCTGCGGTCCGAGCGTTCAGAAACTCTCCGCCGGACCGAGGCCACTTTCGCCCCCGTTTCGAGCGATGCGCGCCGACCTGGAGACCGGTGGTCACGAACACCTCACTTTGTGAGCAGGAGAGTTTCGTCAGCCATGTAGGACACAGTTTGGCCCGTGATGTCATCGCGCGGCCGGCCCCCGTGCCGTTGGCGGTCGGCGAACAGCTCGTGCCGATCAATCCTCCGCGAGTAGTCGATAGTGGGTCAGTTTGAAAATGCGGCCCAAACGATTTTCACGAGCTTCCAGAGGCCGAACACGACGGCGACCAGAATGGGGATGGCCACCCAAATTGACCCGACTTGAATTGCGAAGCCCTCAACGTACGCGCCACCCTGCGGTTCCATAAGCGGCCTCCATGCCAAACTGACCCACTAGACTCCACCCTTTCACGGGCTTCCTTCCGGTGGACATAGGCGCCCCGTCCGTCGCGTGATTGCTGCCGCAACGTAGCTGAGCGCTTCACGCGGCGGATCGCCGTGCATCGTGAGCCAGAGCGTCGCCAGCCCGTCGGTCTCGTCAGCTCCCTCACCGCACCACTCCTGATGATCGCGCGCATGGTCGACGACGCTCCGCTGATGCAGTACCTGCACGATCCGCACGCGTCGTGCAGCCATGCGATGCCCACCGGGTCGCCCTCCTTCAGGCCGGTGACGCACGCGCCGAGCGCACTCACGATACCCGCGCCCTCGTGCCCGGGAATAAAGGGAAGCGCCGGTTTCACGGGCCAGTCCCCATCCGCGGCATGCAGGTCCGTGTGACAGACACCGCTCGCCATAATTTTGACCAATACCTCGCCTAGTCCCGGCGTCGGCAGCGGCACTTCCTCAATCGCGAGTGGCCGACCGAACGCGCGTACCACAGCCGCCTTCATCGTCTTCGCCATCAGACCTCCTAGTCGCTGGACATCTCTATGGCAACGGGCGTACCGCACGTCCGACGCGCAAAATACCTTCAGATTACACGATTCTTGCCGTTGCAGTGAAGAGGGACTGCGGGATTTTCGGCACCACAGTGGAGAAATCCCCTGTGTGGGGAGCTGCTCTCCTCCGCTCCGATGCGTGGTAGGCGCCGCGGCGTGCTGCGAATCGAGGGCTGAAAAACTGTTAAAGGGTCTCTTGATGGCGGCACGATTCTCAATCAATTGATTTGCCGAGCCTCGCCGCAGCACGTGATCGAGCGATTTACTGCCAGTTACAATTGCCGTCACAGCTCATCAACGGACGTTGAGAGGGGCCTGTTACTCAAACCGTCAGTGCTCGACGATCGGGTGTGATCGTCCACCCCGATGGTCATAGCGTCGCCGGCGTTGTATTTCCCGTAGCTGTCGAGATCGGGTGGTACTCGTGCCACCAGGCCAGCGCTCTGGCGCCGTCCCAGGGCTCGACCGCGCAGGCCTCGAGCCGGCGCCGGAGCTCGGCGGCGCTCTGAGGGCGGCGGTCGGGATCCTTCTCGAGACACGCGAGCACGATCGCTTCGAGCTCGGCCGGGATCGCGATCCCCTTCGCCGACAGCGGCTGCGGCTCCTGGTGGAGGTGCTGGCCGCACACCTCGACGATCGACTTGCCGTCGAAGACCTCGACCCCCGCGAGCAGGTAGTAGGCGACCGCGCCCAGGGCGTAGATGTCGGTGCGGGCGTCGACCGAGTCCGGCTGCGAGGATGGACTCCGGAGCCATGTACTGCGGGGTGCCGACGACGGCGCTGGCGCCGGTCAGCTCGACGTCTCGATCGACCTCGAACTCCTTGACCAGGCCGAAGTCGAGCAGCTTCACGACGTCACGCTCGCCGCCCTGCGTGCACAGCATGATGTTGGCCGGCTTGATGTCGCGATGGATCAGGCCGATGGCATGGGCTTCGGTCAGCGCGCCGCAGACCATCGTCAGGATCCGCACCACTCGGCCCGCGCGGCTGCGCGCCGTCGACCGCGACGATCCGCTGCAGGGTCGCGCCGTCGAGGAGCTCCATCGCGTAGTAGAAGACGCCGTCGTGGGTTCGCCCGTAGTCGAAGATGGTGATGGTGTTGGGGTGGGTCAGACGCGCGGTCAGCTGGACTTCGCGCTCGAAGCGACGGAGGTTGACCTCGCCGGCCCGATCGGCCCGCAGCAGCTTGATCGCCGAGGGGCGCCGCATCATGCCGTGGCGGGCCCGGTAGACCTCCCCCATCCCCCCTTCGCCGATCTTCCGTTCGAGCACGTACTGGCCGAGCCGGCGCGCCTCGCGGACCTCGGCCCGGAGGCCGTAGATGACCCACGAGATGACGGTGCACGTGATGATGGCGAAGCCCCACATCATGACGGTGGTTGCCGGCAGCCAGGGATAGGCGCCCGAGTCGAGCGCGCGCCAGGCGAGCCCGCCGTCGGCGATCGGGACCAGGACGGTCGTCACCAGGATCATCGGGAGCGCCGAACAAGGCGGTGACGATGATGGTGCGACGAGGCGACGACGGGATCAGGGCGGCGCGAATGGCGACCATCATCGCCATGCCGCCCAGCTGCAGCATCGACACGTAGCCGTCGGCCATCGCGACTGCCTCGCGCGCTCACGAGCGAATGATCGCGGGCGAACCCGGCCAGGAGGTAGCGCCCCAGGAAGGCGCCGATGGCCGAGTTGAGCAGCAGGCCGCCGCTCTCCATCATCCGAGAGAACCGGATCGACCGCTCCCCCGCCGGCACAGCCACCAGAAGATGCCGGCATTGGCGGTCGAAGCCAACGTGAGCAGCAAGTCCACGCCTGGCTTCGCGACCGCCCCGATGGCACCCAGCAGCCCGTGGTTAAAGTCGCGGAACACTGAGCAGGGATCGACAGGATCGATCACCGTTCTACACTGTCGTCTATGGCGATGGGCACCCGACGCAAGCGACGGCGTCAGCATGATCTCTGGATCTCCACCACCGATCTGCCGACGACGGCCGCGCATCCATTTTATCGACGCTTGAACGCCCTGCTGGACGAGCAGAAGTTCGACGAGTTCGTTGAAGGGGAGTGCCGCTCGTTTTACGCCGACACCATGGGGCGCCCGAGCCTGACGCCTGGCATGTACTTTCGGCTGCTGCTGGTCGGCTACTTCGAGGGCATCGATTCGGAGCGCGGGATCGCCTGGCGGGCAGGGGATTCGCTGGCGCTTCGCCAATTTCTGCAACTCGGGTTGGATGAAGCGGCGCCGGATCACTCGACGATCTCGCGCACGCGGCGGCTGATCGATCTCGAGACCCATCGAGCAGTCTTTACGTGGATCCAATAGCGGCTCGCTGAGGCCGGATTGCTCAAGGGCAAGACGGTGGGCGTGGATGCGACGACGCTGGAGGCCAATGCGGCGATGCGGAGCATCGTGCGGCGGGATACGGGAGAAGACTATCAAGAGTTCCTGACGGGCCTGGCCACGGAGTCGGGCATCGAGACACCGACGCGAGAAGACTTGGCGCGACTGGACCGCAAGCGCAAGAAGAAGAGGTCGAACAAGGAGTGGAGAATCCGCACGATCCGGATGCGAAGGTCACGAAGATGAAAGATGGCCGCACGCATCTGGCGCACAAGGCCGAGCATGCTGTGGATCTGGACACCGGCGCGATTGTCGCCGTGACGCTGCAAGGGGCTGACGAAGGCGACACGACCACCATCGTGGAAACCGCGAGGCCGCGGCGGATCAAACCGAAGACGCGCAGGCCGACGTCGAGGCGCCCCAGGCGTTGGAAGAGATCATTGCGGACAAGGGCTATCACAGCAATCAGACGATGGTGGACCTCGACGCCGTCGGCATCCGGTCGTATATCGCGGAGCCCGACCGAGGTCGACGCGACTGGTCGGAGCATCCGGAAGCGCAGGCACCCGTGTATGGCAATCGTCGCCGGCAGCACCGTCACCAAGGCCGGTGCGAATCCCAACTCTGTCCAACGGCAGTTCGAGGCCATCGACAACTGGTCGAACGGCCAAACCCTGCCCCAGGCCTTGGCCAACGACATGCGTTCAGTGCTTCGCGAGGCCATCCTTGCCCGGCTCGCATGGTTCGATCCGGTGATCAAGGACCCAGATAGTGCGACGCTGAGGAGAGTGCATCCCGACAAATGCTCGCGGCATTTCGATCGAAGATGCAGGCGAGAACATCCAGAACCCCAACCCGGTCCTGGTGGTGCGGCGAACTGCCAGGATGGCGACCGTATTCCGCGGTCTGGTCTTGCTGCGAGCCGGGTTTCCGGATCGCGCTGGCGAAGCGTTACCACGACTGGACGCACTCGCCGAGACGGTCATCGACGAGGTACGCAAGCGGGTCATCCACGCCCTTGCGGTCGATGACGCGTCCCTGATTGATGCGGCGGCGTCGTTGCTTCTCGGCGCGGCCGTGCGGGCGGGTGCCGGAAAAGGCGAAGGATCTGGACTTGGTCAACGCGGTGCTCTGGTCCGATCGCCGGCAACCGCGTCTGAGCGCAGGCGCCCGTGCGCCGCAGTGGTGGGACGCGTACACCGCGTATGTCGCTGAGCGTGGCGACATCGTTGAACGCTTCCTCTCCGGTATCGGTGCCGCCCAGGGAATCGGTGCAGTGCACGCCGTGGACATCCATCGCCTCCTGCCGATTGTCCGCGAGGCTAAGGCCAGGGCCCTGGACGACGGTCCACTCACGTCCCATCTTGGTGCGAAACATCGAGAGGAAGCGGAAGGCCCTCGATCGCCTGGTGCCGACCCAGTTGGAGCACTGGAAGAGACTGGTTTCGCGGATCCGCGTGCACATGCCGGTCGGAGTCGGATATTCCGAGACCGTCGGTGCCATTATCGACGCCGCCAACGCGGGCACACGCAGGGACTCGTCAAAGTAAGCGATCTGGCCGCTCTGGCAGCCCGCAACGACGCCGCTAAGTCCTGGGATGCCACTGGCGTCGCCACTGTGGAGAAGTTGCTGATCGACGCCGATGGCGCGACGGGAATCACGCGACTCATCTTGGTCGGCTCCGATGTCGGCCCCGATCTGGCTCTGATCGCCGACTACCTGGAGGCGACGTCAGATTGGATTGATGCCGGCCTGCGTGAAGCGGCCTCCGATGGTGGCGCTGTGACCGATCTCGATAGCGAGATCGAGGCGACGATCGCGACGTGGCTTCAGATTCTCCAAGATCCAGAGGGTGACGGGACCGACTCGTCGCACCACCTAACACCACGGGACAGGGACCCCACCAGAAGAGGCGACATCGGTGAGCGTCGAAGGGAGGACGAGGCCAATGCCTGATGAGGGCATCGTCGAGGACCTCCTGATTCGGGCAAAGCGCCTGGGCGCGCTAGCGCGCGCGAAACGCGACAACGAGGGCGAGGCTCAAGCGCAGGGGCAAGTAGCTACTGCGCTCCACAAGCTCAACGGCCTGCTCGGCGAACTGGATTCGGACCTCAACGTCCGCCGCGCCCTCGTGCGCGCCGGGGTTCCAGTTTCGGCCATCGATGGCCTCCGGAAGCCCGCGGACGCACTGCGCGAACATGTAAAACTGGTCGGCCGGCCGACAGCGCAGTACCTCACGGCCCGTTCTGTAGACGTCACCCGTCTCCGCGACTCGATCAGGGGGACGAACAAGCAGGTCTGGCGGGGCTGGGCAGAGAGCCAGGTCGACGCTCTCGACGAGGAGTCGCTTTCACCGTTCGGTGCCCACGCGAACCAGGCACGTGAGCGCATCCAGGTGCTGCGCAAGTATGCGACCGACGTCCCGACGCCAGCGCTCATCACTTCCTACAAGGTCACGCTCGACGGCGCCCGTGAGGATCTCGCCGCGATCAAGGAAGCGGTCGACCCCGAGGACCTGCGGGCCCGCATCGCTGCAGGGGGGGTTACCCTCGCGGACCTTTCCGACGAGGATCTGGCCGAGCTCCGCATGGATGCCGCGACCGCTGGGCGCATCACCCTGAGCATCCGATGAGAGACGAGAAGTGGGCCGGCGTTCCCGACTTGCTCAGTCGCCTGGAGGATCTGGAGTTGCCGCTGCTCTCCTGGGGTGTGGTCGACGGCTATCTCAGCAAGGATGATGTGCTCCGGGCCATCGACGGCCAACTGGATCGCGACTCCCGGGAGCGACCCTCGGCTGCGCCACTGACCGAATACGAGTACCTCGACCATCTCCTAGACGCTGGGCTGCTACATCAGATCCCGGACACCACCCCGAAATATCGCACTCGGATGGCGGAGGCGCTGCGGCTACGCGCACCCTCCGGCAACTCCTTCCTAGCGACGAATCCCAGCCCGGTTGGTGGCGTCACGCGAATGCTCTGGTCGCCGACTATCGCCTGCGAGTGTCCCCGCGGTGGTACCCCGAAAGGACCGTGACGGCGGAGCGTCTGATTGCCGACCTGGCGACGCGGGACAGTTGGACCGCGGACAAGGCGACGTCGTGCGCCGCGTCGTCGGGAGCAAGGATCTAGCCCGATTCCAGGCGCAGGCAACGCAATCAATCTCGAACGCGTTGGCCGACCCTCACCCTGCGGGTCGGATCGTCACCGCAGGCACAGGGTCGGGCAAGACCTTGGCGTTTTACCTGCCCGCGATCCTGGACATCGCCGCCCGCGCAGACGTGCCTCGAACCGGTCCGCATACGTTGGCGCTATATCCGCGGAACGAACTGCTGCGCGACCAGGCGCGGGAGACACTCCGGATGCTCGAAAACCTCGGGCCCTTGAACGGTCCAGCGTCGCGGTCCGCCCGGATAGGCCTGCTCTACGGAAATACCCCCAACGACGCCAAGATCACGGGGACGAAGACTTCGCGGGCGTGGAAGCGCGAGGACGACGGCTGGGTCACGCCGTACTTTCCGTGTCTGGATGATTCGGAGCTTTGCGGCGGGTGCCGCGACGCCGCCGTTCGAGCTGCAGGTGCCGACGAGGGAAGACAAGGGCGAGCGGAGAGGTTCTCGGGAGACAGGCATGGCGGGAACATAGCAGAAACACCGGACTGTAGGAAAGCGCGGCGAATGCGCGGTGCTGGATTGCCGCGTCGCTGCGCTCCTCGCAATGACGGTCTTCCCTCACGTCATTGCGAGCGGAGCGAAGCAATCCACAGCTCGGGTGCTTGGCGGATGGGGTGGGATTCGAACCCACGGTGGGCTTGCACCCACGGCGGTTTTCAAGACCGCTGCCTTAAACCACTCGGCCACCCATCCGGCGATCCGGAGATAGCGGCTGCGCCATAACGTGCAAGCCATGCGCCTTTCGGCCTTCCCAGCGAATCCTTGCCCGTGCCATAGGGAGGGGCGGCGAATAAGGGTGTGATGATGCGGGTGATGCGTTTTCTGGCGGTGGCTTTCCTTGTGGCGGGGCTGCCGGCCGCGCCGCCCTTCGAGCCGGCGCCGCCGTCGCGCAACCCCGGCCCTATGTCAGCAGCGGCGGGCGGCGGGCTCAGCCAGGCGGGCTTCGAAGCCTATCTGCCGCAGCTGCGCGCCGAGGCGCAGCGCGCCGGGGTCAGCCGCGCGACGATCGACCGGGTCTTTCCCGACCTTGTCTTTTCGTCGCGCACCGTCCAGCTCGACCGCAACCAGCCCGGCGGCACGCCCGGCGTCAGCGGCGCCCGGCTTCCGCCCTTCGCGCCCTATCGCGCCCGCCATATCACCCAGGCTTTGATCGACCGCGGCCGCGCCCGCTATGCCGCCAATGCCTCGCGCCTCGCCGAGATCGGCCGGCGCTACGGCGTGCCGCCCTCGGTGCATGGTCGCGATCTGGGGCAAGGAGACCGGCTATGGCGCGATCATGGGCAATTTCGATCTGCTCAACAGCCTCGCCAGCCTCGCTTATGAGGGCCGCCGCCGCGAGCTCTTCACCGACGAGTTCGTCGCCACCCTGCAGATGATGGACCGCGGCTTTCCGCGCAGCGAGCTGACCGGCAGCTGGGCGGGCGCGACCGGCCAATCGCAATTCCTGCCCAGCGTCTATATCCGCCTCGGCGTCGACGGCGACGGCGACGGCCGCGCCGACATCTGGCGCAGCTCAGCTCGACGCGCTCGGCCTCGATCGGCAATTATCTGCGCAACGCCGGCTGGCGGCCGGGCCTGCCCTGGGGCGTGGCGGCGCGGGTGCCGCGCCGGCTTCGACCGCGCGCGCCATCGCCAATCGCGATGCGCGCGCCGCGCTGCGCCCCGGTCTTCGCCCGCCACAGCCGCTGGCTCAGCGTCGGCGAATGGCGGCGGCTTGGCGTCGTGCCGATGGGCAGCATTCCCGACGACGCGCAGGCGACCCTGATCGAGCCGGACGGGCCGGGCGGACCGCCTATCTCTGACCACGGCAACTATCGCGCGATCCTCGACTATAATTGCTCGAACTTCTACGCGCTGACGGTCGGCCTGCTCGCCGATTCGGTCGCGCGCTGAGCTTGAGGCCAGGACTCAAGATGCTATGATCCGCAAGTCGCTCTGTTCTATCTCGCTGCTTCAGCTTCGCTGCATCGCGCTTCCGGCCGCGGCCGCAGGCGCCGCCCTTCGAGACCGCCGGCGCCGATCGCCTTCATGATCGATCTCTCCTCGGGCGCGGTGCTCTACGCCAAGGATGCCGACCGGCGCATCCCGCCCGCCTCGATGGCGAAGATGATGACCACCCATGTCGCCTTCGACCTGATCAAGCGCGGCGAGCTCGAGCCCGACCAGATGTGCACGGTGCGGCCCGAGACCTGGCAGCGCTGGCACGGGCCGGCGGCGGGCTCGACCATGTTCCTCTCGCCCGGCGAGCAGGTCAGCGTGCGCAACCTGCTCCACGGCATCGTCACGCTTTCGGGCAACGACGCCACGCGTCGTCCTCGCCGAGTGCATTTCGGGGACCGAGGCCGCCTTCGTCGCGCTGATGAACCGCAAGAGCCGCGAGCTCGGCCTCGCCAATTCGCAACTGGGGCAATCCGGTCGGCTGGCCCGACGACGGCGTCACCTACACCACCGCGCGCGACCTCGCGCACGCTCGCCGCGGCGCACGATCCGCGACCTATCCCGACGCTCTACCGCGAATATTACGGCATGCGCGAGTTCACCTGGGGCCGGACGATGGGCGGCAACCAGCCGATCACCCAGGGCAATCGCAATCCGCTGCTCGGCCGGGTCGCCGGGCGCCGACGGGCTCAAGACCGGCCATACCGCGGAGGCGGGCTATGGCTTCACCGGCTCGGCCGAGCAGAACGGGCGGCGCATCGTCATGGTCGTCGCCGGGCCTCGGCAGCTTCAACCAGCGGATCGAGGAATCGGTGCGCTTCATGGAATGGGGCTTCAACGCCTGGCAGTCGCGGCCCTTGCTCACGCCAGAGCGAGCGGATCGCCGAGGCGCAGGTGCAGGGCGGCGACGCGGCGAGCGTCGGCCTGGTCGCGCCGCGCGCGCATCGCGCGTCACCTATCCGGCCGGGCTCGGCCAGAACATCCGCGCCCGGATCGTCTATCAGGGCCCGGTGCAGGCGCCGATCGCGCAGGGCCAGCATATCGCCGACCTGGTCGTCGAGACGGGCGACATGCCGCCGCAGGTCACGCCGCTCGTCGCCGAGAACGCGGTCGGCGAGGCCGGCTTCTTCGGCCGCATCTGGACCGGCCTGCACGGCCTCGTCGGGCTGGCGTGAGCGCACGCGCGCGGCCGCTTCATCAGCCTCGAAGGCGGGGAGGGGGTCGGCAAGTCGACCCAGGCTGAAGGCGCTGGCGGCGGCGCTGCGCGCGCGCGGCCTCGACGTCGTCGAGACGCGCGAGCCCGGCGGCAGCCCCGGCGCCGAGGCGATCCGCGCGCTGCTGCTGCAGGCGAGCGAGCGCTGGACGCCGGAGGCCGAGGCCCTGCTCTTCGCCGCCGCCCGCGCCGACCATGTCGCGCGGACCATCCGGCCGGCGCTGGACGCGGGCAAATGGGTGCTCTGCGACCGCTTCGTCGACAGCTCGATCGCCTATCAGGGCGGCGCCGGCGGGCTCGGCTTCGAGCGCGGTCCGCGCGCTGCACGAGATCGGCAGCCACGGCCTCCTGCCCGACCGCACCTTGCTGCTGCGCCTGCCGGACGACGGAGGCGCGAGCGCCGCGCGGGCGCCGCGACGCCGGCGGCGCCGACCTGATCGGCGGCCGCGACGCGCGACTATCATCGCGCGCGTCGCCGCCGCCTTCGACCGGCTCGCCGCGGCGGAGCCGGACCGCTTCCGCGTCGATCGACGCCGCGCGGCTCGGCGGAGGAGGTCACGGCGCGGCTGCTCGCCGCGCTCGAGGATCTGCTGTGACGCCCGCTCTTCGGCCATGACGACGCGGTCGCCGCCTTCCGCGACGGCGCTCGACGCCGGGCGGCTCCACCATGCCTGGCTGCTCGCCGGGCCGGAGGGCGTCGGCAAGGCGCTGTTCGCCGACAAGGCGGCGCTGCGCGTGCTGGCGCAAGGGGCGGGGCCGGCGGTCGACGCGCCCGGCCTCGACGTGCCCGACGACCATCCGGTCGCGCCGTCTGGTCGCCGCCGGCAGCCATCCCGATCTGATGCGGCTCGAGCGGCTGCCGAGCGACAAGCGGCACCGAGCTCGCGCGCAGCATCACCGTCGATCAGGTCCGCGGCCTGCAGCGCCTGTTCGACACCACCGCCTCGCTGTCGCCCTGGCGCGTCGGTGATCATCGACGCGGTCGACGATCTCGAGCGCAGGCGCGCGCCAACGCCCTGCTCAAGAATCTCGAGGAGCCGCCGCCGCAACAGCGCTCTTCCTGCTGGTCAGCCATGCGCCCGAGCGGCTGCTGCCGACGATCCGCTCGCGCTGCCGGCTGCTGCGCCTCGCGCCGCTCGACGATGACGCCATGACGTCAGCCCTGCGCGCCGCGCTGCCCGACGCCGACGACGAGCGAGATCGCGGCGCTGGTCGCGCGTCGGGCGAGGGCGCGCCGGGCCGCGCCATCGCCTGGCGCGGGCTCGACATCGGCGCGCTCGACGCGGCGATGGCGGCGCTGGTCCGCGACGGCGATCCGACCAATGCCGCGCCGCTCGGCGCTGGCGCAGAGCCTCGTCGCTCAAGTCGGCGCAGCCGCGCTACGAGGCCTTCCTCGCCCGCGCGCCGTCGGCGCATCGCCGCGGCGGCGCAGCGAGCGGCGCGGCGCCGGCGCTGGCCGAGGCGCTCGGCTTGTGGGAGCGCGCCGTCGCGCTCGCCGGCGGCGCCCGCCGCCTCTCGCTCGATCCGCCGAGCACGGTGTTCGAGCTGGCCGGCATGCTCGCCGCGCTCGCGCCGGACGAGGGTCGGCGCGCGGCTTGAGCCGCTCCGGCAAGGCCGCTAGGCCGCGCGCATGGCCGAGCCCTTCTACATCACCACCGCGATCAGCTATCCCAACGGCCGCCCGCATATCGGCCATGCCTATGAGGCGATCGCCACCGACGCGATCGCGCGCTTCCAGCGGCTGCACGGGCCGCGACGTCTTCTTCCTCACCGGCACCGACGAGCATGGCCTGAAAATGGCCCAGGCGGCGCGCGAGCGGGGCGTCGAGCCGGCCGTCTTCGCCGAGGAAATGTCGTCTGACCTTCAGGGAGATGGACGAGAAGCTGAACATCTCCTTCGATCGCTTCATCCGCACCACCGAGCCCGCCCACCACCGACGCCAGCCAGGCGATCTGGCAGGCGATGGCGGACGAGCGGCGACATCTATCTCGGCCGCTACGAAGGCTGGTACTCGGTCCGCGACGAGGCTTATTATGGCGAGGAGGAGCTGGTCGTCGCCGACAGCGGCGAGAAGCTCTCGCCGCAGGGCACGCTGGTCGAATGGACGGTCGAGGAGAGCTGGTTCTTCCGCCTCTCCGCCTATCAGGAGCGGCTGCTCGCTCATTATGCGGCCAATCCCGGACTTCATCCGCCCCGAGAGCCGCCGCAACGAGGTGCTGCGCTTCGTCGAGGGCGGCCTGACCGACCTCTCCATCTCGCGCACCAGCTTCGACTGGGGGGTCAAGGTGCCGGGCGACGAGCGCCACGTCATGTACGTCTGGCTCGACGCGCTGACCAATTATATCACCGGCGTCGGCTATCCCGACGGCAGCAGAGGCTTGCGGACAGATATCTGGCCGGCCGATCTCCACATCATCGGCAAGGACGTGGTGCGCTTCCACGCCGTCTACTGGCCGGCTTTCCTGATGTCGGCGGGCATCGCCGCTGCCGAAGCAGGTGTTCGGCCACGGCTTCCTGCTCTCGCGCGGCGAGAAGATGTCGAAATCGGCTCGGCAACGTCGTCGATCCGGTCGACCTGGTCCGACGCCTTCGGCGTCGATCAGCTGCGCTATTTCCTGCTGCGCGAAGTCACCTTCGGCCAGGACGGCAGCTACAGCGCCGAGGCGATCGTCACCCGGGTCAATGCCGATCTCGCCAACAGCTTCGGCAATCTCGCCCAGCGCACTTTGTCCTTCATCGCAAAGAATTGCGACGGCATGCTGCCGAGCGGAGGGAAGGGCGACGCGGCCGACGCCGCGCTTGCTCGACCTGGTGCGGCGAGACCGTCGCGCGAGGAGGTGCCGGCGCATTTCGAGGCGCTGGCGCTCAGCCAGGGCATCGAGGCCTGGCTGCGCGCCGTCTTCGCCTGCAACCAATATATCGACGCGCAGGCGCCCTGGACGCTGCGCAAGACCGATCCGGAGCGGATGACCGCGGTCCTCGCCACGCTCTACGAGGCGATCGGCGACCTCGCCATCGCCATCCAGCCGGTCATCCCGGCCTCGGCGGCGAAGCTGCTCGACGCGATGGGCGTGCCGGCGGACGAGCGCGACTATGCCGCGCTCGCCGACGACGAGCCGCTACGCGCGGCTCGCCGCCTCCGGCTTCACCCTGGCGCCTGCCGACGCCGATCTTCCCGCGGCTGGAGCTGCCGGCGCGACGCCTGAGACGCGCGGCTTCGGCACGCGTTCTGCAGCAGTCGCGCTCCTCTGGTGGCCGGCTGCGGGGACGGAAGGTCGGCTCGAACGCTGCTCGCGCCGCGCAACGATGCGGCGCCGCTCGCCAATGCCGCCCCGACCAGCCGCATGAAGCAGCGACGGTCGTCGGCCACGCGAGCCGCGCCGGAGAATCGCAGCACAGGCGGCCGACGCCTCCCGTGATCCCCGGCGTCGCGCGAGATGAGCCCCTATCGGCGCCGCGAATATGAGCGCGGCTATCGCGATTGCCGGCGACGGCGACTTCGATCGCGAGCGCCAGGGCGAATCCTACCGGATCGGCTGCATGGCCGCGCAGGAGGCGGGCGAAGCGGGGAGGTGACGCTGGCCCGCGCGGCGGCTAAATGCCCGCCATGTTCATCGATAGCCATTGCCATCTCAACTATAAGGGCCTGGTCGAGGACCAGCAGGCGGTGCTCGCGCGCGCCCGCGCCGCCGGCGTGTCGGCGCATGCTCAACATCTCGACCCGCGCCTCCGAATGGGACGAGGTGATCGGCCTGGCCGAGCGGGAAAGTGACGTCATGGCGTCGGTCGGCATCCATCCGCACGAGGCCGACCTCCATCCCGACGTCGAGACCGAGACCCTGGTCGAGCAAGCGCCGCGCATCCGCGAGGTGATCGGCATCGGCGAGAGCGGGCTCGATTATTATTACGACCACTCGCGACCGCGACCGGCAGCGGCAGAGCTTCCGCGCCCACATCGCCGCGGCGCGCGAGACGCAGCTGCCGTTGATCGTCCACACCCGCGACGCCGAGGACGACACCTACGCGATCCTCGCCGAGGAGATGGGGAAGGGGCGCTTATCCGGCGCTGATCCACTGCTTCACCGCCAGCCAGGACTTCGCCGACAAGGTGCTGGCGCTCGGCCTCTACATCTCGATCTCCGGCATCGTGACCTTCAAGAATGCCCGCGACTTGCAGGAGGTGGCGAAGGCGATCCCGCCGATCGCCTGCTGATCGAGACCGATGCGCCCTTCCTCGCGCCGGTGCCGCATCGCGGCCGCCCCTGCGAGCCGGCCTTCGTCGCCGACACGGCGCGCTTCCTCGCCGAGCTTGCGCGGCGAGCCGTTCGAGGCGCTCGCCGCGGCGACCAGCGCCAATTTCCGCACGCTCTTCACCAAGGCGGCGGCGTGAAGGTCCGCATCCTCGGCTGCGGCACCTCCTCGGGCGTGCCGCGGGTCGGCGACGATTGGGGCGATTGCGACCGCGCACGAGCCGCGCAACCGCCGCCGCCGCGTCTCGATCCTGGTCAGCCATGGCGACACGCGGATCCTCGTCGACACCAGCCCGGACCTGCGCGAGCAATTGCTCGACGCGCGGGTCGAGCGACATCGAGGCGGTGATCTGGACCCACGACCATGCCGATCATTGCCACGGCATCGACGATCTGCAGGCAGCTCTATCACGCGCGCGGCCGGCCGGTGGCCGGCTATGCCCGCGCCGACATGCTGGACTCGCTCAAGCGCCGCTTCGCTTATGCCTTCGAAGGGCAAGAGCGGCTATCCGTCGGTCGTTTCCGGCGACATTGCTGCCCGACCATATCAATCTCGCCGGCATTTCGATGCGCACCGTCGATCAGCCGCACGGCGCCGATCACCAGCGCCGGCCTGCGCTTCGACGCGGGCGGCGTCTCGATCGGCTATTCGACCGATTTCAACGAGCTGACCGACGAAATGGCCGTGCTGTTCGACGGGCTCGACGTCTGGATCGTCGATGCGCTGCGCCGCAGGCCGCATCCGACCCATCCGCATCTCGCCGACACGCTCGAATGGATCCGCGAGCTGCGGCCGAAGCGCGGCGATCCTGACCCATATGGACAACAGCATGGACTATCGCACCTTGCTGCGCCGAGCTGCCCGACGGGGTCGAGCCGGGCTATGACGGGCTGGAGATCGAATTGTGAGCAACGGCGACCAAGCCGCTTACTCTGATTTATCTTTTCGGCTGCCTCGTGCTCGTCGTCAGCGCCTCTGCGGTGCGCCGGCTGCCGCTCGGCCAGACGCTCAAGATGGTCGCTCGGCTGGCTGCTCATCTTCGCCGCCGTGTTCGCGATCTTCGCGCTTGCGCGACGATTTCCTGGCGCTCGGCCGGCGCGTGCTCGGCGGCGCGACCGGCAGCGACAGGCAGGAGACGCGCGGCGGCGAATTGCGCATCCGCCGCGCCGAGGACGGCCATTTCTGGGTCGATGCCGAGCTCAACGGCCACACGAGCGCTTCCTGATCGACAGCGGCGCCACCGTGACGACGCATCTCGCGCGAGACGGCGCGAGCGCGCCGGCGTCGCGCCGAGCGGCGGCTTCGGCGTCATCGTCGAGACCGCCAACGGCCCGGTCGATGGTCGATCGCGGCCGCGCCGAGCGGCTCAGGCTCGGGCCGATCGAGCGCAGCGACTTCGCCGTCCACATCTCGCGCGGCGATTTGCGACCAACGTGATCGGCATGAACTTCCTGTCGAGCCTTCGCGGCTGGGGCGTGGAAGGGCAGACGCTGGTGCTGCGCCCCTGAACGCCCTCTCACACAGACGATATATTTTACATAATGTATATTATCGGACTTTGTGATGGATGAGAAAGGGGCCTCCCCCGTCAGCGATCGCACTCGCCGATCGAACGGCTGCTCGCGATCATGGCGCGGCTGCGCGATCCGGAGACCGGCTGCGAATGGGACAGCGTCCAGACTTTCGCGACGATCGCGCCCTACACGATCGAGGAAGCCTATGAGGTCGCCGACGCGATCCAGCGCGGCGACATGGCGGATCTCAAGGACGAGCTCGGCGACCTGCTGCTCCAGGTCGTCTTCCATGCCCGCATGGCCGAGGAAGCCGGCGCATTCGACTTTCGACGACGTCGCGGCCGCGATCGCCGACAAGATGGAGCGCCGCCATCCGCATATTTTCGGCGATGCGGCCGAAGGCGGCCATCACCTGCTGGGAAGCAGATCAAGGCCGAGGAGCGCGGCGCGAAGGGCGCATGCCAGCGCCCTGGACGGCGTCGCCCTCGCCCTCCCCGCGCTGCTGCGCGCCGAGAAACTGCAGAAGCGCGCCGCCCGCACCGGCTTCGACTGGCCCGATCCCGAGCGGCGCCGGGCGAAGATCGACGAGGAGCTGGCCGAGGTCGAGCGGCCGCGGCCGACGACGAGCGCGAGGAGGAAATCGGCGACCTGCTCTTCGCCGTGGTCAATTGGGCGCGCAAGCTCGGCATCGACCCGGAAGCCGCGCTGCGCGCCGCCAATGCGAAGTTCGAGCGGCGCTTCCGGGCGATGGAGGCTGAGGCCGGCGAGGCTTTCGCCACGCTCGCTGGATGAGCAGGAAGCGCTCTGGCAGCGGAGCGCCGAAAAGTCTGCCGGATGTCAGGCAGCGCTCGACGACCGGCTCGATCGCCGAGTTGGCGACACGTCGCAAGTCGAGCGCGGTCAGCTTCGATCGACGCAGCATCACGACGGTGCACCGTCGGCGCATCCGATCGGGCGGTCGAACGGCGGCCTATCGTCAAGAGCGCAGAGCTCCTGATCGCTGAATCGAGCTATGTAGCGATCGGCGATCTCCGACGGCGTCGCCCGCCAGCACCGCTTCCTCAGCAGCGACTGTCGCAGTGCTGATCTCTGCTGTCGGACTCCGAAATCCGCTCACGATCGAGGCGCCGGTCGCAGGCTTCGGACCGTCGAATAGCTTGCCCTGGCGACGGCACGGCATCGTCCGGCAGCGGATGGCCTCTGCCGCGACTCAGCGTTCGCCGCCCAGCCTCGCCGGCGAAGGCGCTCCGTTCCGATCCCGCATCGTAGAAGCACGGCAGCGCAGGCTGATCGAACGGCGATGGCGATGGCGGCGACATTGCATGGCGACTGTCGCCAAACGATCGCCGTCCGTTCATGTCACGCGCAGAACCTCGGAAGCGCCTGCCCAGCGTCACGCGCCGAGCGGAGGCCGCCAGTACCAATGCAGCTTATCGCCTGCCATGCCGCATCCGAAACGCTCATAGTCCCGCGGCGCCATTCGCACCTCATAGATCGCGTCTCCCCGCCATCGCTGTCCAGCACCTCGCCATGGGCGTGGAGCCAGGCGGCGCCGGCGCCGTCGGCGGCGTCGAGAGTGATGGTATGTAGCGCGGTGCCCTGCGGTGAGCCTTTCGGCGACGGCGCCGAGGAGGGCGTCCACCCCTTCCCCGCTCAGCGCCGAAAGCGCGACGACGTCGTCGCGGCGGGCGGCTTCCGCGAGGACGCCGCGTCGCCTCCTCGCCGCCCAGCAGATCGAGCTTGTTCCAGGCCTCGATCCTCGGCACGCCTCTCGCCGACGCCGATCTCCGTCAGCACCTTCTCCACGTCCGCCCGCTGCGCGTCGCTGTCGGGATGGGCGATGTCGCGGACGTGGATGATCAGATCGGCCGAGATCACCTCCTCCAGCGTCGCCCGGAAGGCGGCGACCAGTTGGGTCGGCAGATCGGAGACGAAGCCGACCGTGTCGGACAGGATCGCCTTGTCGACGCCCGGCAGCGAGATCTGCGCGCATGGTCGGATCGAGCGTCGCGAAGAGCAGGTCCTCCGCCATGACGTCGGCGCCGGTCAGGCGGTTGAACAGGGTCGATTTGCCGGCATTGGTGTAGCCGACCAGCGCGATCACCGGCCAGGGCGCGCGCTGGCGGCGGGCGCGGTGGAGGCCGCGGGTGCGCGCGACCTGCTCCAGCTCGCGCCGCAGCTTGCGCCATGCGGTCGCGGATCAGCCGGCGGTCGGCCTCGATCTGGGTCTCGCCGGGGCCGCCGAGGAAGCCGAAGCCGCCGCGCTGCCGCTCGAGGTGGGTCCAGGAGCGGACCAGCCGCCCGGCCTGATAATCGAGATGGGCGAGCTCGACCTGCAGCCGGCCCTCCGCGGTCGCCGCCCGCTCGCCGAAAATTTCGAGGATCAGCCCGGTGCGGTCGATCACCTTGGCCTTGGTCTCTCCTCCAGATTCTTCTGCTGGACCGGCGTGATCGCGGCGTCGACGATGACCAGTTCGGCCTCCGCCTGCGCACCGCGTCGGCGATCTGCTCGACCTGGCCCGAGCCGAACAGGGTCGCGGGCCTGGGCTGGCGGATGCGGAAATGGAGCCGGTCCTCGACCGCGACGCCGATCGCCCCGGCGAGGCCGGCCGCCTCGTCGAGCCGCGCCTCGGCGTCGCGCCGCGCCTCGCGCTGCCGAGGTCGGGCAAGCGCGATCACGGCGCGGGCGCCGCGGCGCGACCTCGTCGTCCGGATCCCGGTTGAAGACGCTCAGCCGCTCGACTCCTCGGCCTGCGCTTCCTGGAAGTTGAGCGGGTCGGGCTGCACGGTCGAGATGGCGTGCTTGTAGACGAGCTGGCACAGGCCGTCGCGCTCGAGCAGCATGCAGAACAGGTCGAAGGCGGCGATCTCGCCCTGCAGCATCACGCCGTTGACCAGGAACATCGTCACCGGCCCGCCCGACTTGCGCGACCGCGGTCAGGAAGATTCCTGCAGCAGAGCCGGCTTCTTCTTCTCGCAGCTCTCCGCGAAGGCCTCCTGCGAGCCCGCCGAGATCGACCGGATGGGCCGGCATGATCGTCGAGATGGCATGCTTGTAGATGAGCTGCGCCTGGCCGTCGCGGCGCAGCAGCACCGAGAAATTGTCGAACCAGGTGATGATCGCCCTGGAGCTTGACGCCCTTGACCAGGAACATCGTCACCGGAGTCTTGGTGCGCCGCAGGCTGTTCAGGAACATGTCCTGCAGATTGTTGACCTTGTCGGCCATTTGTCTCTTCTCGGCCGGAGCTCTTGGCGGCAGGCGCCGTCGCGCGCCTTCAATATCACGCGCCGGGCGCCGCGCGCGTCATCGCCGGGCTATTCCTCCTCGCCCGCGCGTGTCGCCGAGGCCGAGCGCCTTCAGCTTGCGGTGCAGAGCCGAGCGCTCCATGCCGATGAAATTGGCGGTGCGCGAGATGTTGCCGGAGAAGCGGCGGATCTGGACCTTCAGATATTCGCGCTCGAACGTCTCGCGCGCCTCCCGGAGCGGCGTGCCCATGATCGCCTTGACCGCCTCGCCCGGGTGAGCTGCGCCTGCTCGTTGAGGATTTCGGGCGGCAGCATGTCGATGTCGATGCGGCCGATCCGCTCGCCCGGGGCGAGGATCATCGTGCGCTCGATGACGTTGCGCAGCTGGCGGACATTGCCGGGCCAGTCATAGGCCTGCAGCGCCGCCATGGCGTCATCGGAGATTTCGGGCGTCGCCACGCGCTGGTCGGCGGCGTAACGCGCGGCGAAATGGCGGACCAGCGACGGCATGTCCTCGCGCCGCTCGGCCAGCGCCGGCAGATGCACCGGCACGACGTTGAGCCGGTAATAGAGGTCCTCGCGGAAGCGCCCGGCGGCGATCTCCTCGGACAGGATGCGCGAGGTCGACGAAACGACGCGCATGTCGACCCGGACGGTGCGCTGGCCGCCGACCCGGGTGAAGCTCTGATCGGTCAGCACGCGCAGGATCTTGCCCTGCGTCGAGAGCGGCATGTCGGCGATCTCGTCGAGGAAGAGGGTGCCGCCATGCGCCTGTTCGAGCAGGCCGGGCCGGGCCACCTCGCTGCCCTCCTCGGCGCCGAACAATTCCTCCTCGACCCGCTCCGGGGTCATCCGCGCGGCGGTGACGACGATGAACGGCCCCTTGGCGCGCGGGCTCCAATTGTGCAGCAGGCGCGCCGCCACTTCCTTGCCGACGCCGGCGGGCCCGGAGATCAGCACCCGGCTGCCCGTCGCGGCGACCCGCTTCAGCGTCGCGCGGACATTGTTGATCGCGGCGCTGGTGCCGGTCAGCTCCATCTCGTTGCCGACCTGCTGCCGCAGCGCCTCATTCTCGCGGCGCAGGCGATCGGTCTCGGTGGCGCGCGAGACGAGGTGGACGAGCTGGCCCGCCTCGAACGGCTTTTCGATGAAGTCCACCGCGCCCTGGCGGATCGCCGAGACGGCGGTGTCGAGATTGCCGTGGCCGGAGATCATCAGCACCGGCAAGGTCGGATCGCGCCGCTTGAACTCCTCGAGGAGCTGAAGCCCGTCGAGCTTCGAGCCCTGCAGCCAGACGTCGAGCAAGAGCCAGCGACGGCCGCCGGTCCGCGAGCGCCTGCAAGGCCTCGCTGCTGTTCGCCGCGGTGCGGGTCGAGAAACCTTCGTCCTCGAGCACGCCCGAGACCAGTCCCTGATGTCCTGCTCGTCGTCGACGATGAGAATGTCCAATGCCATGTCCTTAACCGATCGCGGTTTTCGTAGGGGTGATTGAGCGGTCGCGGCCGAGCCGGCGCCAGCGCCTCGACATCGAAGATCGAAGCGCACGACCGAGCCGCCGTCGGGGCCGTCGCCGAATTCGATCTGGCCGAAATGTTCCTCGACGATCTTGGCGACGATCGCGAGGCCGAGGCCGGTGCCCTTGAGGCGGGTCGTCATATAGGGCTCGGTGAGGCGCTTGCGGTCGCTGGGTGAAAATTTGAAAATGGCTCAATTCGAAAACATAAAGTTCAGCGTGCTCTTTTTGGATTATTAAGTAATTTTAAACTATAGAATAAAATCGAAAATTGGAGATGACTTTCATTTTCACATTTTCACATTTCACATTTTCAAATTAGGCTATGTACAATTTATTGAAAGGAAAACGTGGGATCATTACAGGTGCATTGGATGAAAATTCTATCGCATGGAAAGTAGCGGAAAAGGCGCATGAAGAAGGAGCCACATTTGTTTCGACCAATGCGCCTATTGCTATGCGCATGGGCGAGATCAACAAGCTGGCAGAAAAGACCGGCAGTACGATTATCCCTGCTGATGCAACAAGCGTCGAGGAACTTACAACTTTTTACGCAAAGCCAGGAAGTGCTGGGCGGTAAAATAGATTTTGTGTTGCACTCTATCGGTATGAGTGTAAACATCCGCAAGAAGATCCCGTATACCGAAAGCAACTACGATTATTTTGCAAAAGGAATTGATGTAAGCGCAATGAGCCTGCACAAAATGCTTGCGGTTGCGAAAAAGCTTGATGCCATTAACGAATGGGGAAGCGTGGTTGCGTTACTTATATGGCGGCACAAAGAACTTATCCTTTTTATACTGATATGGCAGATATCAAAGCGATGCTGGAAAGTATTGCACGCAGCTTTGGTATCATTACGGGGTAGATAAAAAAGTACGTATCAACACCGTTTCCCAATCGCCTACAAAAACAACGCGGAACAGGGATTAAAGGCTTCGGAGATTTCTTTGATTATGCAAATGCCATTGCACCATTAGGAAATGCAACCGCAGAAGATTGTGCAAACTATTGCATCACATTATTCAGCGATCTTACAAGAATGGTTACAATGCAAAATTTATTTCATGACGGCGGCTATTCCACAACAGGCGTAAGCAATTATGTAATGGAGAAAATTGGTGTTCAGGGGGAAAATAATATAATATAAAATAATATTTATACTTCAAATAAAAGCCCTTTCGAATATCGAAAGGGCTTTTGATTTTTAGAAATATTAAATCTTAAATAAGCAATACTTTTAGTATTCGTCTTCATTAAAAAAGAAATCTTCCTGGCTTGGATAATCCGGCCAGATATCTTCCAATCCTTCATAAAGATCTCCCTCATCTTCCAGCTCCTGGAGGTTCTCAATAACTTCGATAGGAGCACCGCTGCGTATGCTGTAATCGATCAATTCATCTTTTGTGGCCGGCCAAGGTGCGTCTTCAAGATGGGAGGCAAGTTCAGAGTCCAAAACATCGTGAGGTCGTTTAATTTTGTGCAAATGTATATTTTCACCGAAATAACCAAAAGTGTTTTTTACACACCCTTTTTGGAACCGTTTAAAGCAATAGATCTTCAATGAAATACGGCAGATAATTAATCCGGATATGTTTTAATTCTGATTTTGTTTTACTTTGATCATGCCGATATTTCATATTATCAGTGTATCTATCCTTAATTATTTTGTGCACATGTTAGAAGCAAAGGGAATAGAAAAATATTACGGTAAGCTGCACGTGCTCAAGGGTGTAGACCTGAATATCAGCAAGGAGAGATCGTAAGCATTGTCGGCTCTTCAGGCGCAGGTAAAAGTACCTTGCTTCATATTTTGGGGACATTGGATACGCCCGATAAAGGAGAAGTAATCCTGCACGAAAAGAGCGGATAGCTTAAAGGAAATACCCTTGCAAAATTCCGCAATAAAAATATCGGTTTCATTTTTCATTTCCATCACCTTTTGCCGGAATTTACAGCTTTGGAAAATGTTTGTATACCCGGCTGGATAGCGGGTAAAAAAAAAAAGACACGGAACAAAAAGCAAAAGAATTATTGAATATTCTCGGGTTTGGTAACAGGTTGGAAAATAAACCTCACCAATTATCCGGTGGCGAACAACAAAGAGTAGCAGTTGCAAGGGCACTTATAAATGAGCCCGCAATTGTTATGGCAGATGAGCCAACGGGCAACCTTGATTCCGCTAACGGCCGCGAATTCATAAACTTTTTATCGAATTAAGAGACAGGCTGCAGCAAACATTTTTGATTGTTACGCACAACGAAGAGTTAGCAAAGATGAGCGACAGTATGGTGGTGATGAAAGACGGAAGGATCATTTAAAGGGAATAAACCGCCTTAACAGAATTTTAGTATTCCCTTTTTAATCTTCTTCTTTCATGATGAGTCAAAGAATTAAGAAATAATTTTTAAAATTTATCATCATTAAAAAGCTTATCGGTGCACTCAAAAAGTTATCAACGTTGAAAAGTCGGTTCAATTTTAACCGGTAATATCTAAAACGGAGAGTGACCTAAAAAAATTATGACGTTCAGCATTAACCCGCTGCAAGTTTTTTATTGCGCCAATAGTTGCTTTATCCGTGTGACAACTTATCCGCATTCGGCAGCATTTCCTTTTCAAACCAATATTCATCGGAACTGCAGGAAGATCAAGCGCACCCAACACTTCAACAGGAGCATCCAGAAATTAAAACATGCTTTTGAGATTCTTCCTGCAAGGCTTCCGCAAAAGAATTATTTTGTTGCTCTTCTGTAAGCACTAAACATTTTCCATGTTTTTTTACAGTAGCAAAAACAACTCTTCATCTAAAGGAAATAATGTTCGCAGATCAATGATCTCTACCTGGCCGTAAAATTTTTTGCAGCAGCCTTCGCCCAATACACACCCATACCATAAGTAATTATACAACAGGTTTCGCCGTTATATTTTTTCTTCATATGCCTTCAATACAATATTTCCTTTTCCCAACGGCAACACATAATCCCTGTCGGGCTCAATCATCTTCGCATCTTCAGTACCCGGCACCTTGCTCCAGTAAAGGCCTTTATGTTCCAGCATTACAACAGGATTCGGATCAAGGAATGCCGCTTTCATCAAGCCTTTCATATCCGCAGCATTGGAAGGATAAGCGATTTTAATTCCTTTGATAGTAAGCAATGTGCTTTCAACACTTCCACTGTGATAAGGACCACCGCCACCGTATGCACCAATAGGAACGCGTATGAAAGTTTGCACAGGAAATTTTCCGCAACTGAGATAACAGCTTTTCGAGATCTCTGTTACGAGTTGATTTAGCCCGGGATAAATTAATCTGCAAATTGCACTTCTACGATTGGCTTTACTCCGACAGCACTCATTCCTACTGTAGAACCAATGATGTATGCTTCCTGGATCGCCGTATTGAAAACACGATGATCACCGAATTTTTCCGCAAGCGTAGCGGCTTCACGAAATACACCGCCCAGCCTTCGGCCTACATCCTGTCCATACAAAACAGCTTCCGGAAAATCTTCCATTATTCTCTCGGATCGCAAATAGCGCCGCATCTACCATTACACTTTTTCTTTTTCCCGGGGAACGTCGCCTTTTTCTTCCGTTACTTTGGCGCAAAAACATGATCGCTACTTTAGCAGGATCAGGTTCAGGTGAAGCAACTGCTTTATCAAATTCTGCTGATAATTTTCAGTTCGCGTTCTATTCTTTTAATGTCTTCGTATTCCTTTTTGCAATCAATGCATTTCTAAATTTCAAAGGATCATCTTCAGTATGTTTTCGAAGATCTTCTTCTGTTCGGTAAAATTCTTTTCTTACGCCGCTTGTATGATGGCCCAGTAAAGGCACACGTGCATGGACGAGTTATGGCCCGCGTTTCCCGCACTTCTTGATCACATCTTGCATGGTGTTAAAGCTTTCCACAAAATTATTTCCATCAATACTTATCTTTTATTCCTTTAAAGCCTGCATAAATTCATACGCATTGACGTTCTTGCTTCCGCAGAAGTAACGCTGATGCCCCAGTCGTTATCCTGTACCAGATAAATAATCGGCAACTGTTTTAAAGCGGCAAACTGGAAAGCTTCACTCACTTCTCCTTCGGTTACACTTGCATCACCGAGTGAACAAACTACAACAGGCGATTCACCGTTCGGCCCTTTTTTATATAATTCGGAATTTATTGTTTCTAAATATTTTATTCCCTGCGCAATGCCGGTTGTAGGAATTGCCTGCATGCCTGTTGCACTGCTTTGATGAATGATCGTAGGCTTATCTTCACCACGGTAATTGGGATGGGAATAATATTCTCGCCCACCGGTAAAAATATCTTCGCCTTTTGCAAGCAATTGCAGCATGATCGTATAAGGAGAAAATCCGAGGCCCAGCAACATACTTTCATCACGATAATAAGGACTGACAAAATCGCAGGGGAGCAAATGAAATGCCGTTGCCAGTTGAATGGCTTCATGCCCGCGGGAAGTCTGTGAACGTATTTACAAACGGCACGGTTGGCTTCATAGGTCTCTGCCATGGCTTTGGCAGTACACATATGCGTAAGCTTTGAGTAAAAGATCCAAATTTATTAGTGTTGAGTTATGAGTGTTTTCTGCTTAGTTGACGGCCTGCAAATTTACAGGATATACGGAACTATTTTACCGCCAGCACGATATTATAGGTCCAAAGCCCTTTCTTTAATGCCTTATATTGTAAATAAGCCGTATCAATATTTTCTTTGCCGTAAACAGTGGCTTTGCGGTGGAACAGGCCATACAGGAAACCGCCGATCACACCACACAACCAGGCACGGTATAATCTTTTTGCAGAGGGGATGATATTTTTAGTGAGCGCATGTTCCACAGAAATATTTGTAAACCCTGCCGCTTTTGCATCGGCAATAAAATTTTGCAACGTAGCAAAATCATCAATGGCCCAACCATTGGCCCAACGTTGTATCAATGATGCATCACGTGTGTCAAGCCCTTCTTTTTTAAAAAAATCTGCAAGGATAAGCCTGCCGCCTTTCTTTAATATCCGGAATGCTTCTTCGAGGAATTTGCTTTTATCATTTGCATGGCAAACGCTTTCAATGGCCCAAACGATATCAAAGCTTTCCGGGGGATAACCTGTAGCCGTAAAATCATTGTGCTCAAATAATGCAAGGCTACTTAATGATTCTTTTGCCGCGAGCGCACTTGCCGTGGCTACCTGTGTTTTTTACTGAGGCTGATGCCAATCTTGATGTTACAGCCGATATTTTTTGCCAGCCATAAAGAAGAACCCCCGATGCCGCAACCGGCATCGAGCACAATACTTTGATCATTGATGCCGACTTTTTGACAAAGAATTTTATTGATGTTCAGCAATGCTTCATGGAAGCTCTTCGTGCTTTCATCCCAATAGCCATAATGCAGGGATCTGCTGCGTTGCAGGTCCCAAACTTTTCGTAATGTGTTTGGCTGAGATAGTAGTATTGCCCGATCTCGGTATTGGTAAAGGTTTTCAATGCTATTGCATTTTAAAGCCTTCCAAAAACTTGGTAGTGAAATTTCCGCTTCTGAAATCTTCATTCTTCATCAGTTGCAGGTGAAAAGGAATTGTGGTTTTTATACCTTCAATCACATATTCGCTTAATGCGCGGTCATGGTATCGATGGCTTCTTCACGGGTTTGTGCAACGGCGATGAGTTTGCCGATCATGGAATCATAATAAGGCGGAATCACATAGCCCGCATATACATGCTGTCTACACGCACACCATGCCCGCCGGGTTGGTGCAGTACAGTGATCTTGCCCGGTGATGGACGGAAATCATTGTATGGATCTTCCGCATTGATGCGGCATTCGATGGCATGCATTTGCGGTTCATAATTTCTGCCGCTGATTTTTTCACCTGCGGCAATTTTTATCTGTTCTTTGATAAGATCATAGTTGATCACTTCTTCTGTTACGCAATGTTCTACCTGTATACGGGTATTCATTTCCATGAAGTAGAAATTGCGGTGCTTATCTACCAGGAACTCAATGGTACCTACGCTTTCATAATTGATTGCCTGTGCCGCTTTGATGGCCGCTTCACCCATTTTTTCCCTCAATTCATGCGTCATGAAAGGAGAAGGGGATTCTTCCACCAGTTTCTGGTGACGGCGCTGGATAGAGCAATCTCTTTCGCTCAGATGACAAACATTGCCAAACTGGTCGCCGGCAATCTGTATTTCAATATGCCGTGGCTCTTCCACAAATTTCTCCATGTAGATGCCATCATTTTTAAATGAAGCAGCTGCTTCTGTTTTGGCATTGTCAAAGCTTTTTCCATTTCGCTTTCTTCCCATACCACGCGCATTCCTTTACCACCGCCGCCGGCAGTAGCTTTCAGTATTACAGGATAACCCATTCTTTTGCCGATTCCTTTGCCTGCTCAACACTTTCCAATAATCCTTCACACCCGGAACAACAGGTACACCGGCTTTGATCATGGTTTCTTTTGCAGTGATCTTATCGCCCATCGCATTGATCATGTCAGGCGTTGGGCCGATGAATTTGATGCCATGGTCAGCACATATCTGGCAAACTTTGCATTCTCTGCTAGAAATCCATAACCGGGATGAATAGCATCTGCATTGGTGATTTCCGCTGCAGCCATGATGTGCGGAATGTTCAGGTAAGATGTCTGCACTTGCGGGCTTGCCAATACATACTGCCTCATCAGCAAATTTTACATGAAGGCTGTCTTTATCGGCTGTAGAATAAACAGCCACCGTTTTAATACCCATTTCCCTGCAGGTACGGATAACACGCAATGCAATCTCTCCCCGGTTGGCAATTAATATTTTTTTAAACATAATTTAATTTGAAAATTTGAAAATGGCTAATTTGAAAATGCATTCATCATTCAAAACATTAATCTAATTAATTAATTCAATTATTTCTTTTAGCTGTGACTAAAATTTTTCCTAATACTTTATTTATTTCTTCAAGTTTATTCTGCAAGTTTTCTACAATCAGGATAAGTAGTTGAATATTCACAAAGCCATAACCAATATTGAGTTTCTTCAGCTTCTTTAGCCGCAATTTTCATTTTATGAATAAAATCAGCTTTACTTTCAGCATTTTGTGCTTCCATGCATTTGCACCGATAGAAGTACCTGATCTTAAAATTGCCTTGCTAATAACATACTTTTTTTCATGCTTCAATGTTTCACAATACTCAATTACCATTAAAGAAAAATCAAAAGATAATTTTAAAATTGGATTTTTTTCAAACAATTCTTTTTTCATGATCAGAATTAAGTTATGAGATGAAATGCAACCTGTCATTTTCGAATTGAGCACATTGAGCACATTTGCACATTTCTTAAGCAGGTTCCACCAAGAACAATGGCTGATCATATTCCACCGGGCTGGCATCTTCTACCAATACTTTTACTATTCTTCCTTTTACTTCACTTTCAATTTCATTGAACAACTTCATGGCTTCGATGATGCAAACTACTTTGCCGGGGGTAACTTCATCGCCTACTTTATAAATATTGGCTTATCCGGGCCCGACTGGCGGTAAAATGTGCCGATCATCGGGCTTTTTATGGTGATATAATTATCTGCTTTTGGAGCTGCAGCCGGGGGCGGAAGGAGCAGCAGGTGCGCAGGCTGATTTGCTGGTGCAGCGGCGGGTGCAGGGCTGTAAGAACCGGACTGTCCACCTGTATATATTATTTGCTGAACGGGTCTTTCTTTTGTTTTATGGTTATCTTAACACCTTCTTCTTCAATTGTAATTTCGCCAATATTGGTTTTATTGATGAGCTTTACCAGCTCCTGGATTTGTTTAATGTCCATATTAGTTTATTTAATTGGTTTATTTCAATATTGAATCGGGCGGCTAAGATAGGAAATGATTTTTTAATTTAACAATATTTTTTTGAAAAATGGCAAAAAACAGCTTCTTTTTGAATAAAAATGCATGGAAATAGGAAAAATCACTGAAAATGGCATAAAAATCAATTTGAGGAAAAGCGTTTGACTGTAGAAATGAAATAAAAAATGGATAACTGCTTACGCAATTATCCATTATACATTAGTAAATTATCCATTTAAGACTTCACCCTTTCAACATATTCACCGGTCTTTGTATTGACCCTGATCAGCTCTCCTTCATTTACAAATAAGGGAACGTTTACAGTGGCACCTGTTTCCACAGTTGCAGGCTTTAGTGTTTTTGTAGCAGTATCGCCTCTCATTCCGGGTTCGCTGTAGGTAACCAGCAATACGATCTTATCAGGAAATTCCACTCCCATTGGCAGGTCGGTTTCGCCATTGATCAATACAGAAACTTCCTGGCCATCTTTTAAAAACTTAGGCGCATCTACCATTGATTCAGGAACGGTGATCTGTTCAAAATGTTTCCAGCGTCCATAAAGCTGTAACCCGTATCATCTTTATACAAATATTGGTAAGCTTTCTTTTCTACACGAACCGGGAAGATTGTTTCACCACTGTTCCAGGTCTGCTCGATCGTACGGTTATTGTCAACACCTTTTAATTTTGCCCACACTTTTGCAGCGGCACGGGCCGTTTTATTTTGACCGAATTCAATGACCGTGTATAAACTACCGTCCACTTTAATGATAAGCCCTGAACGCATGTCTGCTGTAGTTGCCATTATAGTTTGTTTTAATAGGCTGCAAAAGTAGCGGAAAATTTTGTTTATGTCAAGATACAATGTGAATGATCGTCCCGTAAAAAAACCGCCCAAAGGCGGCTTTCATGAACTGTTCGTATTACTTTCGCAACACTATTTTTAACAAACCAAAACTAAATGAAAACTGTTTTTACCAAACTGCTTTGCTGCACGCTATTCGCAGCATGCTTTTCCACGATTGCCCATGCACAACACTTTGATGTGAGCTGGGGAAATAATGCAAAACTTAAATATGATTTTGATGATGCCGTGCCATTGGCAGATGGCAAATTCATCGTGCTGAAAACAGAGATGAAAGGGCAATCCATGTTCTCTCCCGCGGGAAAATGCTTTGTGCACATTGATGTTGGTAGAATCAGACAGCGAGACCATTAAAGAAAAAGTGCTCGACATTGATGAAGACCGGTCCGTGATAAAAGGATTTGAAAAATACGGCAATAATATTTTCTTTATGTATAATACATACGATAAGGAAAGCAAGACCACGACGTTGTATGCATTGAAGATCAACGAAAAGACCTTAACGCCTTCTTCGAAGATATCTTTAGGCAGCTTTGAATCAGACAGCCGCAGCGACCAGGCCGATGTTTCTTATAAATTATCTTCCGACAGCAGCAAGCTGATGATCTTTGCAGAAGGACCGGAAAGAAAAAAGGGGAATTGAGAAATTTTACGTGGGCGTTTTTGATACCGACCTGAAAAAAATATGGGGGGAGGAAGGGAAGTGGAGCTGGATATCAACCAACGCTTCGTGGCATTGTATGACCAGGATATCACGGATGACGGAAAAGTTTACGTAGCCCTGAAGCATTATGATAAAGAAGTTACCAGGGAAAGGGTAAGAGAGAACGGTGAAAGAATTACCCCCTCTTACATTTATAAGCTGTTTGTGTATTCCAACGCAACAGAAAAAGCGAAAGAGATCAGCTTCAACCTCGACAATCATTTTATCGAAGGAACAAAACTGATCTATGATAAGAAAGGAACAGTAACTGCCGCGGGTTTATATAAAACAAAATACAACGGGCGCATCACCGGTGCGTTTTATGCCGTGTTCGATCCGAATACCTCGGAAGTGAAAAATCCAAAGATGGTCCACTTCCCCGAAGAGCTGCTCACGCTTGTAGATAAAGATAATTTTGCCAGCGACAGCAAAAGGACCCGGGCCTGTACCAGCACTTTGGCGTCGACCAGATCCTGGCAAGAAGCAACGGCAGCGTGGACCTTGTAAGTGAATATTACCGCCTCGACCTCATTACCACTTATGATGCAAGGACAGGGCGGAGCACTACTTATTATAAATACTATTAAGGGGATATTGTGAACACAAATATTGATAAGAACGGCAAGGCCGTGTTTACCCGCGTTCCGAAGAACCAAAAATTCGTGAATGCGAATTTATTCCTGGGCTATTTCCCGCTGGTGTACAAAGACAAGCTCGTGTTGCTTTTCAATGATGATAAGGACAACGTGGACCGCGGCCTGACAAAGCGCCGATGATGTAATGAACTTTAAGCGCTCTACGCTGGTAGCAGCTACTATCGATGCAAAAGGCGAATTGCACCGCGAAGCTATTTATGATAACGACGATGAGGATTTTATCGTGTTGCCAGAAATACGACAAGGATGACAGAAACCTCTTACCTGATCTCCTCTGACCTGATAAAGATGTTCAAGAAACGCACAAGGTTTGGCGTATTGAAAATTAAATAAAATATAAAATGTTCTGCGAAGGCGGCCCCGGGGGCCGCCTTTTTTTTATAAACACTATTTTCGTAAAAAAGCTCCCGATGAGCCGGTTCAATTTTCCTGCTGAGTATCTTTTTTGCTGCAGGCGCATTTGCGCAAAAGCGAACCGATACTGTTCCGCTTACCAAAGGGCGCATATCCCGCCGTTCCGGGTGATGTTGTTGCCGGACAGCGCCGTATTTACCCATGAGCAATTGGAAAAAGGAAAGCAAACGATCATCATGATCTTCAGCCCGGATTGCGAGCATTGCGTAAATTCAATAAAAGATCTTTTGGCGCATGTGGACCTTTTTAAGAAAGTACAGTTCGTGATGGCCACGCCGCTTTCATTTGCGCTCACCAAAAAGTTTTACAACGAGCATGGGTTTGATGCTTATCCCAATATACACATGGGAACGATGAACGATTTTGCACTCGGGCAATATTTTAATATGCATATGTTCCCGGCATTTTTCTTTTTGATAAGAAAGGAAAGTTCAAGGCGGAGTTTAAGCCGGAGATCCGTGGGAGAGGATAGCGGAAAGGTTATGATGGTGAATACAAAGATGACAGTGACAGATGAAAAAAGATGACAGTTGACAGATGACAGATGACAGGAAATGCAAAGCTTTTTGGTTTGATGATCTCTGCTGAGTTGCTTATTCCGGTCCCGTCACTGCTGAAGCCGCACATCGGTTTTAATGAAATATTTTATTGTAATTGCGGGGTGGCAAGCCACCACTGTTACCCTTCAATTAATAGAATGAACCGTTTTCTTGGATTGTGCGAGGATATCCTGCATGTACAGGAATAAACTTCAAAGCATCTCGCTATGCATTTCCATTTGCAAATTTGCAAATTTGCACATTTGCAAATTCCAATCACCCTATGCATTTTCATTACCAAATCATCAAATTACCAAATCATCAAATTACTACTTGGCGAACCGTTGGTTCCAGGTAACTTCATTTTCCACGAAAACCCGGATATCATAAATGCCGTTGCCAAGGTTATCTACGGGGATATCAATATTCCGCGTAGTGGATGCCATCCGCATGCGGTTGAATATTTGACCGGAATTCACATTTTGTATCTGCACGCTGATCACGCCTTCAATGCGGGCCGTGCCGGTATATTGCAGGTGCAGCACGGAGCCAACAGGAATGGGATAAATGGCCCAACCTTTTTCGCTGTTGCCGCTGATGACGGTTACGGGCAAAGTGGCTTCATAGGCGGCGCTTCGCGAAATATTTTAAGGCGGTAATAATTCTTTGTTGTGGAAGCCCGTTCATCGGTGAACTTTAAAATAGCGCCTTCCTCAAGGCCCGAAGCTCTCTTTGTATAAACATCGGTAAAGAAAACATTATCACTGCTTTTTTGCAGGATATAGCTGCTGATGCGCTCATCAGTATGTTCCCAACGCAGCTTAACGGCGCCCTGTGCCTTATCATATACGGCGCTGAGGCCGGGGTTTCCCTGGGCAAACACACCGGTAACGGCAAGCAATAAAATTGCAGAAAAAAGGTATTTCATTCGACTTTGGATATGAGGCCGAAAATAGAATTTCTCTTCTTATGGAAGAGTTAAAGGGAATACAGAAAAACCGGTGGGATAGTTAAAAGATTCCCCGCCTATACGCCTACCGGTCCGTCCTTAATCTTAAATATTGAATTTTGAATCTTGAATCTTAACTTCCTTTGCGGGGCAAAAAGAAGCTTAAAATAAACCCCCAAAAAATGAAAGTAACTGTTGTAGGCGCGGGCGCAGTAGGCGCTACCTGTGCGGATAATATTGCCCGCAAGCAATTATTCGATGAGCTCGTGATCGTAGACATCAAGGAAGGATTTGCAGAAGGAAAAGCGATGGACCTGATGCAGACTGCCCGCTGGAAGGCTTTGATACAAAGATCACCGGCAGCACGAATGATTATACCAAAACGGCGGGCAGCAGCGTAGCCGTGATCACTTCCGGCATCCCGCGTAAGCCGGGCATGACGAGGGAAGAGCTGATCGGCATCAATGCCAGCATCGTAAAGACAGTTACCAAGAATCTTTTACAATATTCCCCGGATTGCATCATTATCGTGATCAGCAACCCGATGGACACCATGACCTACCTGGCTTAAAGCAGGCGGGTATTCCCAAAGAACGCATCATCGGCATGGGCGGCATTTTGACAGCGCCCGTTTCTATTATTTATCACAGGCCATGCAATGCAGCCCGAACGACCTGCAGGCATCCGTAGTAGGCGGCCACGGCGATACCACGATGATCCCGTTGACAAGGTTGGCTACATATGACGGCATTCCGGATTCACCTTCCTTGATGCAGAAGCATGAAGAAGATTGCGGCTGATACCATGGTGGGCGGCGCTACGCTTACCAAGCTTCTCGGCACCCCGCATGGTATCCACCGGGCGCAGCAGGCGCATCTGGTTGAAGCCATCGTCCGCGACGAGAGCAAGTATTGCCTTGCTGCGTGTACCTGGATGGTGAATAGGCCAATAGATATCTGCCTCGGCGTTCCCGTGATTGTAGGCCGGAACGGCTGGGAAAAGATCATTGACCACAAATTCAACGATGAAGGGCAGGAGCAGATTGATAAGAGTGCGGAAGCGGTGAGGAGTATGAATAGTGTGTTGGCGACTTTGGCCATTTGATAATTTGGTGATTTGAAAATTTGGAAATGGGGATTGTATATGACATTTAAATTCTCTGACTTCTTATAATGAAAGAGCGAGCCTAATCGGTTCGCTCTTTTTATTTCTTCTCAGGGTTACTGAGTTTAAAGATCGTTTCCAATTTAGGAACATGTAGCCGGCGTATTCCATTGCCTTAGCTATCCCTAGGCATATGATAACATGCAGGTAAATACGTGGTTAATACCCTGTTACTACCTTATTATCCTAAGGTTACCTCCCGTGTCGGTCCCGTTATCGTCCCGTCTGCCTCCCGTTTCCGTCCCGTTTACTTCCCGTTTATGTCTCGTGTGATTCCCGTTGAATTCCCGTTGTTATCTAAGAAAATTTGATAAGAACGGGGCGG
>CAVQXJ010000002.1:0-360727 GCA_963717745.1 uncultured Acidobacteriota bacterium | reverse complement strand
TGCTACAATTCGCGCGCTCCCTCCGCTCGATTTCATGGATGCACGCTGGGCCCCGGCGCTGATACGGGCGCTGCCGGGCTATTCGGCCACGACTTTCCTGAGCGACGCCGTTGCCGGCATCACCGTCGGCCTGGTCGCGTTGCCGCTCGCGATGGCGTTCGCGATCGCGTCGGGGCTCCCGCCACAAGCCGGCATCTACTGCGCCGTCGTCACCGGGTTCCTGATCTCGGCGTTGGGGGGCTCGCGTTACCAGATCGGTGGCCCGACCGGCGCGTTCGTCGTGGTCGTGGCCGGCATCGTCGCCGAACACGGCGTCGACGGGCTGTTCATGTGCACGATGATGGCCGGCGTCATCCTGGTGCTTCTCGGCGTCACCGGGATGGGCACAGCGGTCGACTATCTGCCGCGTCCGGTCGTGGTCGGGTTCACGAACGGAATCGCGGTGCTGATCGCCAGCACCCAGATCAAGGATTTCTTCGGTCTCGGCATCGACGCGGTGCCGGCGGCGTTCGCGGCGCGGATGACGACCCTGGCGCAGCACGCCAGCAGTTTTTCCACGGCGGCGACCGCGCTCGGCATCGCGGCGCTCGCGGTGATGCTGGTGTTGCGCCGGTACCTGCCGGCGGTGCCGGGCAGCATCGTCGTCCTGTTCGCCGCCACCGCCGCGGTCGCACTGACCGGGCTGGATGTCGACACGGTGGGATCGAGGTTCGGCGGTATCCCGTCAGGCATCCCATCCCCGTCACTGCCGCGGTTCGATGCGGCGCTGATCCCCACGCTGATCCGGCCAGCCCTGACCGTCGCGATGCTGGGCGCCATCGAGTCGCTGATGTCGGCGGTCGTGGCCGACCGGATGAGCGGCGACCGGCACAACCCGAACGTCGAACTGGTCGCACAGGGCATTGCCAATATCGCATCGCCGGTGTTCGGCGGGCTGCCGGCGACCGGCGCCATCGCTCGCACCGCCACCAACATCCGCAGCGGCGCCCGCACGCCAGTCGCGGGCATCGTGCACGCCGTGACCTTGCTGCTGGTGCTGGTGGTGGCCGCGCCGCTCGCGCGCTTCATCCCGATGCCGGTGCTCGCCGCCATCCTGCTGGTGGTGTCCTACAACATGGGCGAGTGGCACGAGGTGCCGAAGCTGCTGCGACTGACCAAGACGGACATTTCGGTGTGGCTGGTCACATTCGCGCTGACCGTGTTCGCCGACCTCACGCTCGCGGTCGAGGTCGGGATGATCCTCGCCGCGCTGCTGTTCATCCGCCGGGTCGCGGTCACCACGACCGTGACCAGGGTCACGCCCGAGTACGTCGAGGCCGGACGCCCGCACAGCTTGCAGGACAAGCGCATCCCGCCGGACGTGGTCGTGTTCCGCATCCACGGCCCCTTCATGTTCGGCATGACCGACAAGATCGCGGCGATCACCGACCACCTCGCCCGGCTGCCGCCGAAGGTGATCATCCGCCTGCGCAACATGACCGCGATCGATGCGACCGGCATCCGCGCGCTCGAGGACCTGGGCAGCGAGCTCCGGCGCTCGGGCCGCACCCTGATCCTGTGCGGCGCCCGCGACCAGCCCGCCGCGCTGATGCGCGCGGCCGGTCTCCACGAGCACGTGGGCGCGGACAACGTCTGTCCCAGCATCGAAGCGGCGCTGGCGCGCGCCAGGGAGATCGCGAGCCGCGGAGGGCACACCGCCTGCAGCGGTCACCGATAAGGGACTATGATCGATGCCTTATGCCACAGCTGACCGTTGAAGGGTTTCCCACTATCGAAGTTGAAGCCGGCAAGCGCCTGGTGCTGGCGATCGAACAGGATGCCGGCGTCGACATCCTGCACGCGTGCGGCGGCAACGCACGCTGCACCACCTGCCGCGTCGAATTCATCGAAGGCGAACCCGACATGATGACCGTCGCGGAGCGCCAGGTGCTGACCGCCAAGGGCGTCAGCGGCGTCCGCCTGTCCTGCCAGATCCCGTGCGATCACGATATGACAGTCCGCGCGATCAGCCGGCTCGCCGGCAGCGGCCGCCCCGACCCGGGTGGTCCACCGGCCCCCGAGATCACGCCCCCGCCTGAGTGGATTCCCAAGGAGAGCTGACGGGCGGCGACGTTCGCCCCTCGGCTCGCAGCACTCGGCTGCTTTCATCGGCTCTCGGGGTTTGCCGCGCGCCGTTTTAACAGGAGGGCCAGGAGTTCAGGAGAAATTCTTGTTTTCTACTGATCGCTTTGGTGCCGGTAGGCCCAGGCCTTCACCAAGAGAACAAAAAAGCATTCCTCCTGATCTCCTGGCCCTCCTGTAAAAGCTCACTGGCCTTGCGAACCACCCCGAGTGCCGCTGAAAGCAGGGGGCCGCTAGCCCCGCGAATATCGCTCTCTGATCGTCGGAATCAAGTAGTCGGCAAACGCGCGTTCGAAGTCGTAGCGCGGGGCGAAGCCCCAGTCGCGCCGTGCGGCGCTGTCGTCGACGGCCGCGGGCCAGGTGTCGATGATGCCCTGGCGCTTGGCGTCCACTTCCCACGAGATCTCGGCATCCGGGAACGCCCGGGTGACGACCTGGCTCACCTCTTCGGCTGAGGGGTTGAACGCGGCCACGTTGTAGGCGGTGCGCGTCAGCGCCTCGCGAGGGGCCGCGGCGAGCTGCAGCAGCGCCTCGACGCCGTCGGGCATGGCCATGAACGGAATGCGCGCGTCCGGCCGCACGAACGACGCGTAGGGCTCTCCCTTCGCCGCCGCGTGAATCATCTCGGGCGCGTAGTCGGAGGTGCCGCCGGAGGGCATGGTGACCGCCGAGATCAGGCCGGGGAATCGGACCGAGCGGAAGTCGACGCGTCCGCTCGCCGGCTCCGCCGCGAGCTGCTTGTAGAACCGCGAGTAGTAGTGGCCGAGATACTCGCAATACAGCTTGTTGCACCCATACATGGTCGTCGGATGCGTGTACTCGTCCTCCCTGACCCGGCCCGCCGTTTCCTTCTCCGCGAGGTTCGGCAGTCCATAGACGGCGATCGACGACGGATACATGAAGATGACCGGCCGGCCGTGCGACTCCGCCTCGTGCTGCGCGAACTCCAGCAGGTTCAGCGTGCCCTCGACGTTGACCTGGTGCGCCGACAGCGGCGTGAACTCGGAGCGGGTGGACAGCAGCGCCGCCAGATGGAACACCAGCTCGACCCGATACTCCGCGAGCACCCGTTCGAGCAGCGGCCGATCGAGAATCGACCCGGTGATCTCCCGGTCGACCAGCGGAGCCGAAGACGAGTCGAGCCGGGCGAGATCCAGCGTGACGATGGCGCGGCGCGACTGGGCCGAGAGGCGCTCGATGAGCCCGTGCCCGATCTCGCCGCCGGCGCCGGTGATCAGGACGACGGGTTTCCGCACCGCGAAATTATACTGAACGCCTCATGATCGCCCTGCTCCTCGCCCTGATGTGGATCGCGTCGTCGAGCACCGCCATGCCGCCTCACCCTCTTGCGGGGCGGGGCCTTCAACCCCCGCCATTGCGTTCGACCGGACGCTGCGCGTCGACTATGTCCACACCGGCGGCCCGCGTGCCGGCGAGACCTTCGCGCTGGATCGGGTGGTCAACGACGGCCCGTGGCCGGGGAGCCGCACCCAGCTCGTCGACGCGACCAACCTCGGGCCGTATCGAGCCGAGGTCAGAGACGTCACCAGTGGTCAGCTGCTCTACTCGCGCGGCTTCGCCTCGGTGTATGGCGAGTGGGAAACGACCGCGGAGGCGCGGACGGCGCACCGCTCGTTCCACGAGTCGGTGCGGTTCCCATGGCCGGGCGCAGCCGGTTCGCGTGGAGATCCAGAAGCGGCAGGCCTCGAACAACGAGTTCGCGACGGTGTGGTCAACCGACGTGGATCCCGCCTCGCGTTTCGTGAACGCCGGGGTGCCGCCCGCGCGAGGCACGGTCTGGACGGTGTTCGAGAGCGGCCCGGCGGCGAGCAAGGTCGATCTGCTGCTGATCAGCGAGGGCTACACCCAGGCGGAGCTGCCGAAGTTCCACCGCGATGCCGAACGGCTGGTCAGCGCCCTGTTCGCGCAGGAGCCGTTCAAGAGCCGGCGCGGCGACTTCAACGTCCGGGGCCTCGATCTTCCCTCGCCGCAGAGCGGCGTGAACCGGCCGAACGCCGGCGTCTTCCGCCGCACGCCGCTCTCGGCCGAATACAACATCTTCGATTCGGAACGCTACGTCCTCACCCTCGACAACCGCGCGCTGCGCGATGCCGCGGCGGCGGCGCCCTACGAGTTCATCGAAATCCTCGTCAACGAGCGGACCTACGGCGGCGGCGGGATCTTCAACGACCAGGCGACCGCGTCGGTGGACAGCGGCTTCTCCGAGTACGTGTTCGTCCACGAGTTCGGCCACCATTTCGCCGCGCTGGCCGACGAGTACTACACGTCAGACGTCGCCTATGAGACCGGCACCCCGATCAAGAAGGAACCGTGGGAGCCGAACGTGACCGCGCTGCTCGATCCGGCGGCGCTGAAGTGGCGCGACCTCGTCACGGCTGGAACGCCGCTGCCGACGCCGTGGCCGAAGGGCGAATTCGAGGAGCAGTCGCGGACGTTTCAGGCCAGGCGGCGGGAGATTCGCGCGCGGAACGCGCCGGAAGACGAGATGGATGCGCACTTCACGCGCCAGCGCGACGCCGACGAGCGGCGGCTGAAATCGGGGCCCTTCGCCACCGCCGTCGGCGCGTTCGAGGGCGCGTCCTACGAGGCGCGCGGGCTCTACCGGCCGCAGGCCGACTGCATCATGTTCACCCGCGACCGGGTCGGGTTCTGCGCGGTCTGCCGCCGGGCGATCGGCCGGATCATCGATCTCTATTCGCGGTGACGGGGCGATCGCAGCCTTCCGGCCCTTCGACAAGCCCAGGGCCGTCCTGAGCTCCGCCGAAGGACGGCTGAAGCCGGAAGCCACGCCGATTCCCTTTACCCCCAGAATGACGCCATCGCCGCGGTGATCAGCGACGCCGCGATGGCGAGTGCGGTCGCTACGAGACACCCGACCGCCATCACCATGTGATCCAGCCGCTCGGGTTTCAACGGATCGAGCCACATCCCCGCGAGATACCCGCCGACGAAGCCGCCGGCGTGTGCCCAGTTGTCGATGCCCGGCATCAGGATCCCGAACAACACCGCGCTCATCACGTAACCCATGACCGCGGATCGAACCAGGCTGCTGCCGCCCCGGCGGCCGTAGTACATCAGGCTGCCGACCAGGCCGAAGATTGGCGCCGAGGCGCCGATCGTGAATGACCCGCCGCGCGATGAATCGGCAGCGCCGGCAGCACGTATCCGGCAACGGTGCTGAACATGAACCCGACCACGCCGCCGATCGTGTAGATGATGACCATTCGGGCGGCGCCGTAGATGTCCGCGGTCGGTGGCCCGAGCTGGCGGACCCATCATCATGTTGAACCCCAGTGCAGCAGCCCTGCCGTGCAGCCAGCCGGCGCTCAGGAATCGACCACCAGCGGCCCATCCTGAACACGGGCAGCTCGCCGCTCGCGCCAAACGCGACCAGGGCCCTCGTGCTGGGACCCAGCATCGAGAAGACCGAGCTCATGCCATTCGGCTCGCCGATCGACACGGTCAGCAACAGCGCCGCCGACGTGCAGTGCGACGCAGCCGAAGATCACGACTGTGACGAAGCCCAGGTCGTTGCCCAGTTCGCGAAGCGACCGGCCAAATCCCCACAGGCCGGGATTGCGGCGGCCGCACGAATAGCAGACGTCGTCGTTGACCCCGACGAGCGAGCCGCAGGACGCGCAGACCACGGAGCCGGTTCGCTGCCGCTTGAGCATCCAGAAAGCTTATCAGTCTGCTCCGCACCGTGGCATTCTTGCGTCGTGCGCATGGGAATCGTACGGAGGGAGCACGGATGAACGTCCTGGTGACCGGCGGCACCGGCTATCTCGGACGGGCGATTGTCGCGGCGCTGTTACGCTACGGACACCGGCCGACGGTCTTCGCGCGGCGGGCGCTCGCGGCCACCGATCTCGCGGTCCCGCGCATCGACGGCGACGTCCGCGATCGCGACGCGCTCCTCGCGGCCGCGCGCGGGATGGACGGCGTCATCCACACCGCGGCGCTCGTCAGCGTCTGGCAGAAGGACCGGGCCGACTTCGACCGCATCAACGTCGGCGGACTCGAGACCGTCGTCGACGTCTGCGCCGGGCACGGCACTCCCCGGCTGGTGGTCACATCGTCGTTTCTGGCACTGCCGCCCGCCGGGCGCCGGCGGCCGCTCGAAGCCAACGACTACCAACGCTCGAAAGTGCGGGCCCGGGAGGTGGTGCGAGCGGCCGTCAGGCGCGGCGTGCCGATCGTGTCGGTGACACCGGGGGTGGTCTATGGGCCGGGCATCGAGTCGGAAGGGAATCTGGTCGGGAAAATGATTCGCGACCATCTCGCCGGCAAGCTGCCCGGCATCATCGGCGCGGGACGCACATGGTCGTTCTCGTACGTCGAAGACGTGGCCGACGCGCACGTGCGGGCGATGGAGCGCGGCGATCCGGGCGACGACTACATCGCCGGCGGCGAAAACGCCGCGCAGCAACGTGCGTTCGAGATCGTGCGGGACCTGACCGGCGCGCCGCTGCCGCGGCGGATCCCGACCGCGCTGGCCCATCTCGCGGGGCTCGCGGCGGACGTCAGGGCCAGGCGGGGTGTGCCCCCACAGCTGACGCGGGGCACCGTCCGGATCCTGACACACGATTGGCCCCTGGACAGCGTTCGTAGCGTCCAGAAACTCAGCTATCCGATGACGCCGCTGGCCGCGGGCATTCGGGCCTTGCTGGCGGGTCATTCCTGACTGGCTGGTCTGGTTTCGATCTTGCTTATCGTTGGTCCTGTTCCCTGCGAAGGTGCACAACGGAACCGCCAAATATGTCCGCGATGCAGAAGCCAGCGGCCTCCGGAATCTGCCCGTTTTGCGGGGTCGCCACGCCCGTGCCGCATGAAACGCAGGAGGCCTGCATCGCCGCGCTGCATAGTGAAATCGGCCGGATGCGTGGCATTCTGGCCACGCTCAGGCCCACCGGCGTCACCCGTCCCACCGAGGATCCCGAGAACTCCGCCGCCGCGAGCGTCCGCCTGGCGCTCGACTGAACCCGCCCGGGCGACCAAGGGCCCCGTCAGGAATACCTTGGTTTTCCTGACGCGACCCTAACCCGTCGCCACAACCCCCGTCTAAGCAACTGGATGACGCACACGGACGCCGCCGCGGTCGCCCTGGCCCGCGACGGAGATAGCGAAGCGTTTCGCGCTCTCGTGGAGCGTCACAGCCGCGCTGTCTTCAGGCTGGCGCACCGGATGACCGGCAACGCTTCCGACGCCGAGGACGTGGTCCAGGAGACTTTCTTGAAGGCTTACCGTCAATTGAGCCGCTTCGAATCGCGCGCCAACTTCGGCACCTGGGTGCACCGGATCGCGGTCAACTGCTCCATCGATCTCATTCGCGCCCGGCCCCACCGGGAGGCCGGACACGACGCCGCCGACCTCGAACAATTCGGTGCCGGCGAATCGGCGGAACCCGGCCTGCCGTCGCCCGAGCGGTTGATGCTCAGCGCGGAGGTCCAGAGCCGGATCTCCGTTGCGATGAGCGCGCTCAGCAAGATGGAACGGGCGGCATTCGTGCTGCGCCACTTCGAAGGGCAATCGATCGACGAAATCAGTCAGGCGCTCGGATTGAAGACCAACGCGACGAAGCACAGTATTTTTCGCGCGGTCAAGAAAATGCGGCAGGCGCTCGAGCCGTTTGTCGCACAGCCGGACGAACAGCCGCTGGCCGCCGACGGCGCGCGCAGCTGACCGGCATGGGAACAACGAACATGGCCACCCAGCACCTCACAGACGACGACCTGATTCTTCACTACTACGGCGAGACCGGGGCGACCGACGAGCGGAGCGCGGCCGGTCACCTGCAGGAGTGCGCGTTGTGCCGGTCCGAGTACGCCCGGCTGCAGCGCGTGCTGGCGTCGATCGACGAGACCGCGGTCGCGATCGATCTGCCGCCGTCATTCGAACGCACGGTGTGGGCGCGGCTCGAGCCCGCTCTGAAGCCCGCGCGGCGCGGCTGGGTGGCGTGGCTGCTGACATCGCCGGCGCCGCTGGCGCTCGCCGCCGCGGTCGTCGTGCTCGTCATCGGCGCCTTCCTCGCGGGAAGGGCGCTCTCGCCGTCCGCGACACCCTCGCCGGCGACCGCGGCCGCGACGCCGGCGGAGCAGATGCGCGAGCGCATCCTGCTCACCGAGGTCGGCGAGCACCTCGATCGATCGCAGATGGCGCTGGTCGAGCTCGTGAGCGTCGCCGACGATGCGAGCGACGATATTTCGGGAGAACGATCGCGGGCCGAGCAGCTGCTGGCCGACAGCCGGTTGTATCGGCAGACCGCCGACGACACCGGCGACGTCGGGCTCAGCCAGCTGCTGGACGAGATCGAGCGGGTGTTGACCGAGGTGGCCGCGACGCCGGAGACCGGGTCGTCGCGGGATCTGGCCGACGTGCGGCGCCGGATCGAATCGCGCGACCTGCTGTTCAAGGTCCGCGTGATCGCCTCGGAGATTCGTGAACGTCAGAAAGCGCCCATTCAGCGCCAGGCGGGGCCCCGTTCCTGACGGGACCCTAACCGCTGACCGGGAAGAACCGTCAATCAATCATCGGCGGCAGACCCCGCCCTTGTGGCAGCGCCGGCCCGAGCCAGGCGCGCAGAAAACATGGACGATATGAAGAACCGATCTGTATTGGCTTTGCTGATTGCGCTGGCGGCCGCACCCGCGGCCGCGCAGCCTCCCACGAAAGTTCCCGACGTCGCACGGCCACTGCCGTCGACGCCCTTGCCGCCGCCGGTGCCGGTCGCGATTCCTGACGACATGCTCGACGCCCTCGACGCCGTGAAGCTCGCGCGGCCGGCGATGCGCGACGCGATGGACGCGGTCAAGCTGGCGGGACCGGCGATGCGCGCCGCGGCCGACGCGATGAAGATGGCGAGGCCGGCTATAGCCCTCGTGCCGTTCGCCGCCGCCGACGCCCTGGCGGCCGTCGACCGGATGGCGTTCGATCGGGTGGCGTTCGAGCTCGACCAGGACCGTGGCCGCGACCGCGAAGCGGAGCTGCGCGACCGCGAAGCCGAGCTCCGTCAGCGCGAACGGGAGCGCGAGTCGGAGTGGTATTCGCAAGGCCAGGATGCCGCCGACCAATACCAGTGGGATCGCGCCCTCTCGTACTTCAATCGCGTCATCGACGTCAAAGGCAGCAAGATCGACGCCGCGTTGTATTGGAAGGCGTTCTCGCAGAACCGGCTTGGGCAGCGCAGCGAGGCGTTGACGACCATCGCGGAGCTCTCCAAGAATCATCCCAGCAGCCCCTACCGCAAGCAGGCCACGGTGCTCGAAGCCGAGGTCCGGCGTGATGTCGGACAGCAGGTGCGGCCGCAGGATTCGTCCGACGACGAAGTGAAGCTGATGGCGCTGCAGGCGCTGCAGAACACGTCGCCCGAAGAGGCCATCCCGATGCTCGAGAAGGTGCTCGAGGGCACCTCGTCGCGCAAGGTCAAGCAGCGGGCGCTGTTCGTGCTGGCGCAGAGCAAATCGCCGAAGGCGCGCGACGTGCTGCGCAACTACGCCAAGGGATCGTCGACGCCGGACCTCCAGAGCCAGGCGATTCAGTACCTCGGCGTGCAGGGCGGCCCAGAGTCGCGCGCAGTCCTGGCCGAGGTCTACAGTTCCAGCGCGGACGTCGACGTCAAGCGCCGGATCCTCCGCGCGTTCATGGTCGCGGGCGAGAAGGACCGCCTGTTCAAGGCGGCGCAGGGCGAGCAGAATCCCGAGCTCCGCGCCGAAGCGGTTGGTCAGCTCGGCAACATGGGCGCCCACGAGGAGCTGTGGCAGCTCTATCAGAAGGAAACGTTGCTCGACGTGAAGCGGCGCATCATCCGCACGATGCAGAACGGCGGCAGCGTCGACCGGCTGATCGAGCTGGCGAAGGCCGAACAGAACCCCGAGCTGCGGCGCGACGTGGTGCGGGCGCTCGGCGTGATGCGCACCTCGCGCACCGGCGACGTCCTGGTGCAGATCTACGCCAGCGACACCAACCTCGACGTGCGGAAGCAGGTGGTCAACGCGCTGTTCATCCAGGAGAACGCGACCGCGCTGGTCGCCCTCGCCCGCAAGGAACAGGACATCACCCTGAAGAAGGAGATCGTCTCGCGGCTGTCGCAGATGCGCTCCAAGGTGGCGACCGACTACATGATCGAGCTCCTGAAGTAGTCCTCCTGAACTGACCAGGGACCACACCATGTCGAGGACCTTCGCGACCCTCGCCGCTGCGCTCCTCGTGACGACGGCCACCGCCCTGACCGGCGTGGCCGTCGCACAACCACCCCGGCTCACCAACGGCCGGGTCACCAGTCAGCCGGGAGCCGGTCTCCCTCAGAGCTTCCGCGCCGCGGTCAACGCGCAGGCCGGAACCGGGTGGATCGGCTACAGCGTTCCGGTCGTGGACGGCGAGCGGATGATGTGCTGTTCCAACTCGGGCACGACCTTCGTCAACGGCACGATGGTCGGGCAGGCCTGCTGCGGCATGTGCAGCCTCGAGCCGTCGGTTGACGGCCTGACGCTGACGTCGCGGACGCCGCAGGCCGCGGCGCCGGGCGGGCCGATCAAGCTCGAAGGCGCCGACACCATGGTGGTGCTCTTCCGGGTCGTCAACCGTCAGGTCGAGCGGGTGCGGGTGTTCTCGGAGGACTGCCAGCTCGACGCCGGCGGCCGCGAAATCACCTGGCTGTCCGGCGTCAGGCCGGCCGAAAGCGTGGCGCTGCTGGAGTCGCTGGTGACCTCGCAGCCAGGCACCGACCGACGCGATCGCGTGCTCGACGGCGCGATCACGGCCATCGCCCTGCACGAAGACACCGCGGCCGATGCCAGCCTGGAGCGGCTGCTCGCGACCTCGCAGCCCCAGAGCGTCCGCGTCAAGGTGCCGTTCTGGCTCGGCAACAGCCGCGGCCGGCGCGGGTTCGAGATGCTGCGCAGAGTCGTCAAGGACGACCCCTCGCAGGAGGTCAAGAAGAAGGCGGTGTTCGGCCTGACACAGAGCAAGGAAGCCGAGGCCGTGGACGTCCTGATCGACAACGCGCGCAACAACGCCGACACCAGCATCCGCGGTGAATCGATCTTCTGGCTGGCGCAGAAGGCAGGCAGCAAGGCCGCGGCGGCGATCACCGAGCGGATCGAGCAGGATCCCGATACCGAAGTGAAGAAGAAGGCGGTCTTCGCGCTGAGCCAGCTGCCGAAGAGCGAAGGAGTGCCGCTGCTCATCCAGGTCGCGCGCACCAATGCCAACCCGGCCGTGCGCAAACAGGCGATGTTCTGGCTCGGCCAGTCCAGGGATCCGCGCGCGCTCGACTACTTCGCGGAGGTCCTGAAGTAGCGCCGGTTGCCTCTGGATTCCACCAGCCAGCGGCTTTCAATGGCGGATCGGTGAACCCACCGCCTCTGCTCTTCACAGGAGGGCCAGGAGATCAGGAGAACAATTGGTTTCCTCCTGGTCTCCTGGCCCTCCTGTTATTGCAGCGCCGCAAGCTACCCGAAAATTCGACTGTCGAGCGACGGCCAGCGTAGGAATGTGGTCAGTGCACGCCGTGGGACGGCTGGAGCGTCGACGGATCGGCGCCGAGGCGGCGGATCGCGGTCTCCCACATCACCGCCGCGTCGACGTCGAACACCAGATCGAGGTGGGCGTCGCCGATCAGCCACGCTGAATCCGCCAGCTCTTCGTCCAGCTGTCCCGGCCCCCACCCCGCGTAGCCGGCAATAACCCGCGCGCGCGGCGCCGGCTGCTGTTCCAGCACCGCTCGCAGCACTTCCGGCGACGACGACAGGTACAAGCCTTCGCGAACCGTTCGATATTCCCCTGAACCGGGCGACTCGTTGACCAGAATCCAGCCGACCTCCGGCTGTACCGGCCCGCCGATATACAGCGGCAGATTGTTGCCGCCGATCACCGGCGGGATGAGCCGGGCCATGTCGCGTGCCGCCACATCGGTCGGGCGATTGATCACCAGGCCGAATGCCCCGTCGGGCGTGAAGTCGCAGAGCAGGACCACGGTCCGCGCGAAGTTCGGATCCTGCATCTGCGGCATCGACAGCAGCAGCGAGGGCTGAAAATCTTGTTCAGTCATGACTTCGATATCTCACGGGCAACCTGTCGCAGATCCTGCACGAACCGCCGCATCTCCTCCCGGCGCGTCTCGTCATCGGGCGCCCTGAGGATCGACGACGGATGCACCGTCGCGGTGACAATCGGCGCGAGCGGCGACGGCACCAGCGTGCCGCGCTGGCGGGACACCTTGAAGGATCGGCCGAGCAGCGCCTGCGCCGCGGTGGCGCCGAGGCAGACGAGCACCCGCGGCTTGACCAGCGCGATCTCGACTTCCAGCCAGGGCCGGCAGGCGCCAATCTCGGCCGCGTTCGGCTTGGCGTGAATGCGCCGCTTCCCCCGTGGCTCCCACTTGAAGTGCTTGACGACGTTGGTGACGTAGACCTGACGGCGATCGATGCCGGCTTCGGCGAGCGCCGCGTCGAGAAGGCGTCCGGCGGGACCGACGAACGGGTGCCCCGCCAGATCCTCGGCATCACCCGGCTGTTCACCGACCAGCATCACCTCCGCCTTGCGCGGTCCCTCCCCGAACACGGTCTGGGTCCCCCGCTTGTAGAGATCGCAGGCCTTGCAGCCGGCGGCCACCTCGCGCACCGATCGCAACGACGGCCGTTCGGGCAGCAGCTCGCGCACCGGCTCGCCCGGCCGCGGCTCGGCCGCGCCGCGCTTCCGCCGCTCAGGCATCGGGGGTCTCCACCGCCAGTCGCCCGATCGCCCAGGCGATGTGCTCTTCGACCAGCGGATCCCGGCAGAGCGGCTGGTCGTGCCGCTCCAGAACCTCGGCCGCCGCGGGATCCCCGGCATTGCCGATTGCCACCGCGAGGTTGCGCCGCAGCCGGCGCACGCCGGCGCGCTTCATCGCGCTGCCCTTGAGCAGCGCCCGCAGTCCGTCGTCGGTCCGCTGCCAGAGATCGAGCAGGGCGGGCGCGGCGAGCCCGTCGCGCGGCTGCCAGGCGGGATCCGGAGACGAGGCCGTGCCGGCGGTGAGGTTGTACGGACAGACTTCCTGGCAGATATCGCAGCCGTACGCGTGTGCCCCGATCGCCACGCGCTGCTCCTCGGGAATGGCGTCCTTGGTCTCGATCGTCAGATACGACAGGCACCGGGTCGAGTCGAGCACGCCAGGCTCGACCAGCGCGCCGGTCGGGCAGGCGGCGAGGCACAGCGTGCAGGTCCCGCATTGATCGAAGATCGGCTCGTCGGGCTCCAGATCGAGGTTGCAGATGATCTCCGACAGGAAGACCCACGAGCCGATTTCCGGATTGATCAGGCAGGTGTTCTTCCCGATCCAGCCCAGCCCGGCGTACTGCGCGTAGACGCGCTCCTGCACTGGCCCGGTATCGACGTAGGCGCGTCCTTCGAAGCGGTCGCCGCACGCCGCTCGCAGCCGCCCGAGCAGCGCCTCGAGCCGGCGCTGAATGACGTCGTGATAGTCGTCACCCCACGCATACCGGGCGATCTCCGCACGGGTGGCATCGGCGCGGTCGGTCGAGTACGGGTGCGCGGTGTTGTAGACGGTGCCGAGGGCGATGACCGAGCGCGCGGACGGCAGCACGTGGCGCACGTCGGCGCGGCGATCGGCGGAGCGATGGAGGTAATCCATCCCACCGGCGTAGCCGCGATCCAGCCACTCGCGGAAGAAGCGCAGTTCGACGTGATCGGCGGCCGGCGCGACGCCGCAGAGATCGAACCCCGCGGCGGCTGCCTCACGCTTGATCTCGCCAGCGGAGATCATTGTCGCGGTTACTGCCGGAGCAGCTGGCGCAGCACGTAGGGCAGGATTCCGCCGTGGCGGAATGCGACCAGCTCCTCGGGCGTGTCGATGCGCACCAGCGCGAGCAGCTCGCGCACGGTGCCGTCGGGGCAGGTGGCCCGGACCGTGACCTCGCCGCGCGGTGTCAACGACTCGCCGACGCCGAGGATGTCGTAGCTCTCGCGTCCGTTGATCTTGTAGGTGGCGGCCGTCTCGCCGTCCTGGAACTGCAGCGGCAGGACGCCCATGTTCACCAGATTGCTGCGATGGATGCGCTCGAAGCTCTCGGCGAGCACCGCTTTGACGCCGAGCAGCAGCGTGCCCTTGGCCGCCCAGTCGCGTGACGAGCCTGATCCGTATTCCTTCCCCGCCACGATCAGCAGCGGCACGCCGTGCGCGCGATAACTCACCGACGCGTCGTAGATCGTCGTCACCGTGTCTTCCGGCAGCAGCGCGGTCCAGCCGCCTTCGGTGCCGGGCGCGAGCTGGTTGCGCAGCCGGATGTTCGCGAACGTCCCGCGCATCATCACTTCGTGATTGCCGCGCCGGGCGCCGTACGAGTTGAACTCCGACGGCGGCACCCCCTTCGAGATCAGGTACCTCCCGGCCGGGCTGTCGGCCGGAATCGATCCCGCCGGCGAAATGTGATCGGTGGTGACGCTGTCGCCGAGCATCGCGAGCACGCGGGCGCCGTGGATGTCGGTGGGGAACGTCGGCTCGGCGGTGATGCCCTCGAAGAACGGGGGATTCCGAATGTAGGTGGAATCGTCGGTCCACTCGAACAGCTCACCAGTCGGGATCGGCAGCGACCGCCAGCGGTCGTCCCCCTCGAACACATGCGCATACTGCTCGCGGAACATCTCCGACTTCACCGATCCCAGCATCGATTCCTGGATCTCACGCTCGGTCGGCCAGATCTCCTTCAGCATGACCGGCTGGCCGCTGCTGTCCTCACCGAGCGGCTCGGTCGTCAGGTCCAGCTGCATCTTGCCGGCGATCGCATAGGCGACTACCAGCGGCGGGGACGCGAGATAGTTCGCGCGGACCTGGCTCTGGATCCGCCCTTCGAAGTTCCGGTTTCCGCTCAGCACCGACGCGACGATCAGGTTGCGATCCTTGACCATGCCCGACACCGGTTCCGGCAGCGGACCGCTGTTGCCGATGCAGGTCGTGCAGCCGTAGCCGACGATGTTGAAGCCGAGCTCTGCCAGATACTCCAGCAGGCCGGCCGCCTTCAGATACTCCGTGACCACCAGCGACCCCGGGGCGAGGCTGGTCTTCACCCACGGCTTCACTTTCAGGCCGCGCTTCACGGCGTTCCGCGCCAGCAGCCCGGCACCGATCATGACGCTCGGATTCGAGGTGTTGGTGCAGCTCGTGATTGCCGCCAACACCACCGAACCGTGATCGAGCCCCTCCATGCCGGGGACGGTGCTCTCTTCAGAGGCCACCGCCGCTGTGGCGGGGGCCAGCGCCGGGAGCGTGTCCTCACCGGTCTTGGCGGCCGGCGGCGCCTTGGGCTTCCGCTCCGAGAACATCGATTCGAGCGCCTGCTGGAACTTGTATTTCGCCTGCCGCAGCGAGACGCGGTCCTGCGGCCGCTTCGGCCCGGCGAGGCTCGGCTCCACCGTCGAGAGATCCAGCTCGACCGAGGTGGTGTAGATCGGATCAACCGCTTCCGCGGTCCAGAACAGTCCCTGCTCCTTGGCATACGCCTCGACCAGCTGCACGTGCGCGTCGTCGCGGCCGGTCAGGCGCAGGTAGTCGAGCGTCATGTCGTCGATCGGGCAGATGGCGATGGTCGCGCCGTATTCCGGCGACATGTTGCCGAGCGTCGCCCGATCCGCGATGGTCAGGAACTCGAGGCCAGGCCCGTAGAATTCGACGAACTTGCCGACCACGCCCAGCTTGCGCAGCCGCTCGGTGATGGTCAGGACGAGATCGGTGGCCGTTGCCCCTTCCGGCAGCCGCTCGACCAGCCGGAATCCCACGACGTCCGGGATGAGCATCGAAATCGGCTGACCGAGCATCGCGGCCTCCGCTTCGATGCCGCCGACGCCCCAGCCCACCACTCCCAGGCCGTTGACCATCGTGGTGTGTGAGTCGGTGCCCACCAGCGTGTCCGGATAGGTCACGATCTCGCCGTCCACGGTCTCCTTGAAGATGACTCGGGCGAGATATTCCAGGTTGACCTGATGGACGATGCCGGTGTCGGGCGGCACGACGCGGAAGTTGTCGAACGCGTCCTGCCCCCAGCGGAGGAACGTGTAGCGTTCCTTGTTTCGCGTGAACTCGAGGGCGGCATTGAGGTCCGCGGCGTTCTTTTCGACGTAATGATCGACCTGAACCGAATGGTCGATGACGAGCTCGACCGGCTGCAGCGGATTGACCTTGCGCGGGTCCCCGCCGAGCCGGACGATGCCGTCGCGCATCGCCGCGAGATCGACGACCGCGGGCACGCCGGTGAAATCCTGCAGCAGCACGCGCGCCGGCGTGAACGCGATCTCCTTCTGCACTTTGCAGTTGGTGACGTCCCACCCGGCGAGGGCCTCGATGTCTTCGGCATCCACGAACCGGCGATCCTCGCGCCTCAGCAGGTTCTCGAGCAGGATTTTCAGGGAGTACGGCAGCCGCGCCACCCCGGCAAAACCCCGCTTCTCGAGCGCCGGCAGGCTGAAGATCCGGCTGGTCTGGCCACCCGTGGTGAGCCACGTGCGCGTGTCGAAAGAATTCAGCGAAACCATCCCACGATCATATGACAACCTGATCGCGGGCGAACGGCCGCCGGCGGCGCGGCGTGGTACGCGGCTTGCGATTCGTTCCGGGTGGAGGCCCAACCATGGCAGAGCAGCCCAACGACGCATCTCGAAAGAGCAAGGCCGCGGACCACGGCGGTATCGCACGCCACCTGGAGGACGACAAACTGCTCTACCGCGACCCCCTGCACACGCCGCGGCGCTACGATCAGCCGATCGAGGACGACGACGATCCGGTCATGCCGTCAGACGATTCGACGCTGAACACCAAGATTTGACGCGTGATCTTCGCGCATCTGTCAGACCTGCATCTGAGAGATGAAGCCGATGCGGTCGAGCTCGGCCGGCAGCTCGATCGCATCGGGTCGCGTAACGCGGACCACCTCGTCATCACCGGCGATCTCCTCGACCGGTGGCAGCCGGCTCTCCTCGACGTCGTCCTCGCGGCGCTCGGCGAGCGCGGACTGCTGTCCGCGGACCGAGTCACCATCCTGCACGGCAATCACGACCTCGCATCCAGCGGCGGTCATCCCCGTGACCGGCGCGATCTCCTGCGCGTGGCGCTCCGGTTCTGGGATCCGCCGCCGTTGGTCGCGATTGCGAAGGGCCCGCTTCTATCGACGGATCGAGTCCCGCGCCCCGGGCGTCGCGGCACGGGCGCCGTTCGCGAAGCAGTTGGCTGGCGGAGTCAGACTGGCGGTGGTCGACACCGTGCCGTCACCGTGGCGGCCGTTTTCCATTCGCGGCCGCGAGATCAGCCTGAATCACGCGCGAGGGGCGATCGGCCGGACGCAGATCGCGTGGCTGTCGCGCCTGCCGCCACGGGACACACTGGTGATTCTCACCCACCACTATCCGCTCCCGATCTCGCCGTACGAGTGGAGCCAACCGGGTACCGATCGCCCGTCGTGGCTGGATCGGTGGCGAGTCGTGGTGCCGATGGAGATCGGCGCGGATGATCGGGAGCGGTTCTGGTCAGCAGCGCAGGCCGCTGGAGCGACGGCGGTACTCTGCGGTCACGTCCACCGCGCCCGTGTCGACCACTATCGAGGCATCGCCGTGGGTCTGAATGGGCAGAGCGGCGCCGACTGGGCGGGACGCACGATTGCGTTCTATCGGGTTGAGGGTGGATCGTTCGAAGCGGAGTACGAGTCGGTTCCCTGACACCCCTCAAAACAGATACGACAGCCCTCCGAACACAACCGGCAGGGGACGCAGCGCGTCGTCGGGGTCGATCCCCTTCTTGCGGGCCGACACGCCCCCCTCGATGCTCAGGCCGAACCGCCTGGCGCCCGATCCGAGCCAGTACTTCAACCCGCCGAGCGCGTGATATTCCTGCCCGGTTTCGACCAGCTGATTGCCTTCATGGAGCTCCCGCAGGTAGCCGGCGCCGCCGGCGAGATACGGGATGGCCCGACCCGAGGCGAACGACAGATGACGCAGGTGCCACACCAGCGACCCTTCGAACAGATAGTGCGAGACTGTTTCCTCTGCGGTCGTATCCGCGGCCGATTCCGCATCCCCCGACAACCGCACCGAGAGCCGCGGACGCGCGTAGCGCACGCCCCCCTCGATCGAAACGCCATCGCTCAGATAGAAGCCAATCCGCGCGAGGGCTCCCGGAAACCGCGCGACCTTCGCCTCGCTCGTGAAGAGATCGAACGTCTCGGCGGGAGTGCTTCGCGTCAACTCCGCGGTCAACGTCCCCAGGTCGAAGCCCGAAGTGAACATGCCGCCGCCGGAGAGCTCGAACATGCCCCGCCGCGGTGCATCACGGCCGATGTAGACCTGGGCCTCGGCCACCGAGGTCAGGCACAGCACCGAGATGCAGATGACCCAGCAACCCGTCGCTCCCCTCATTTGGGGGTCACCTTGACCGCGACGTCACGAACACCGCCGCCGACCGGCACCACGACGATGCGATCGTGAAAGCTGACACGGAAATCCACGTCGATGGCGAGGCTGGCATCGAAGAAGCTCGAAATGTCGCCGTCGTCCAATGGTTCGGTGCGCAGCGCGTAGGGACCCGGTTCGAGGCTGGCAATCGTGAAGGCGCCGTCGGCGTTCAGCGAGAACCCGCCGACCATCGCGCCGGTCCGGGTGTTGAACGCGATCACGTGCGCGCCGAGCACGCCGGCGCCGTTCTTGGTGACCTTGCCGCTGATGCTGCCCAGGGAACGCCGTGACTCCGCCGAGGGATAGATGTCGGTGATGCCGGCGATGTCGTCGTGCTTCAGACTGCGGTCGTGAATACTTCCCGAGGCGAACGCGATCGGGAACATGACCGCTTCGGCACCGAGCACGCGCCGGCCGCCGGCAATCATCTCGGTTTCCCCGAGCGCCGAATGCCCCAGCCCGAGCAGATGGCCGACCTCATGGACGGCGATCGACTGGAGATCCTGCCGGCCGGTCACGCCGGCGGTCTCGGTCGACCACGCAAAGGCGGAATTGAAGAAGATGTCGGACTCCACGATCTCGCCGGTGGTCGTGTCGACAATGAAGTTGGTCGCGCCGAGAACGCGATCGAGATCGGGACGATTCTGATAGCCGAGCACGGTCATGCCGTCGCCGGTCGTCGGATTGGCCGATGTCACCCCGCCGAGCGTGAACGAGAGCTCGGCGCTGTCGACCGCGTCCCAGACCGCGAAGGACGCTGCCATCGCGCTTTGAAACTGCTGCGCGGTCACACCGGTCGCGCCGCGATCGGTGACGAAGTAACGGATCGGCTGGGATGTCCACTTGAGGTTGGCGGTCCCCGTTCCGACGCGGGTCCCGAGCTTCAAGTAGCCGAGCGCGGGGACGGTGGCGGCCAGCAGTGCCAGCGCCACCAGGGGCGGCAGTGCGCCGCGCTTCATCGCACGCTCCGGCCGGCGTCGCTCAGGACCGCCCGCACTTCGGCGCCGAACGTTTCGAGCGGCAGCGGCCGGCGGCCGGCCGCGCCTCGCACCACCGTCTCCGGCACGCTGCCTCTCGCCAGGAGCGGTGGCGTGACCATCCGGCGTCGTGCCTGGTCGAGCGCGACGCGGAAGACGCCCTGATTGAGACCGAAGATCGATGGCACCTCGCGGCCGCGGCTGTTGAGGAAGAGCACGGCCTCGTCGCCGGCGGCGAATTGCGGCGCTCCCACGAGCACGTTGCGGTACCGTCCGATCGTGCCGCCGGGGACTTTGAAGACGATGGAGTCGCCGGGGCCGCCTTTCAGGTAGGTGCCGACCTGAAAGGTCACCAGCGTGTCGACCTGTTTGCGATCGTCGCTCTGCTCTACCGCGGTCTCGACAACCCGCCCGTAGGCGATGATGTCCGCGCCGTTCACGATTTCACGGAACTCCGCGGGAAGGAGCACGGTCGCGCGGAGGGCGTGAGGCGCGATCAGGAAGAGACAGCAGATCGACCACAGGAAGGGGCGCGCGGACATCGTTGCAGTCTATCGCACACGTGTCAGGCCGCGACGCGCCACGTCCAGCACCGCGTGCGCCGCCCGGGCGCTGGCGCCCGCCGTGCCGAGACGCGCCCGCACCTCGGCAAGCTCCCGCCGCATCTCACCGGCGCGCACCGGATCGGTGAGGATGCGCAACGCTTCTTCGGCGACCCGCGCGGTTTGGAAATCGTCTTGGATGAGCTCGGGAACGACTCGCTTGCCGGCGACGAGGTTGGCCATTGCAAACGTGTCGACGCGGACGAACCTGCGGCCGAGCCGATACGTCAGCGGCGAGAGCCGATAGACGACGACCATCGGGCACTCATGGAGCGCAGCCTGCACCGTCACCGTGCCCGATGCCACCAGCGCCACATCGGCGACGCCCAGCACGTCATCGGCGCGTCCCTCGACGATCAACGCCGGAGGATCGAGCGGATCGAGCGGTTCGAGCAGGCGAGCGGAAACGTGAGGCGCCCGCGCCACCACGAACTGCGCGGCCGGGAGACGGCGGCGGATCTCCCGCGCGGCGGCGACGAGACCGGGAAGAATGGCTGCGACCTCATTGCGGCGGCTTCCGGGCAGGAGCGCGACGATCGGATCGGCGGTCCGCAGACCGAGATCGGCGGCAATCTCGGACTTCGGCCGCGGCGCCGGCATCACGTCGAGCAGGGGATGGCCGACCCATTCGACCGGCACGCCCGCATCCTGATAAATGCGCTCCTCGAACGGAAAAATGACCAGAACACGGTCCGCCAGCCGTTTCATCGTCTTCATGCGTCCCGGACGCCACGCCCACAACTGCGGGCTGATGTAGTACACGACCGGCACGCCCAGCCGTCGCAGCGCGTGGGCGAGCCTGAAGTTGAAATCCGGGAAGTCGACCGCGACGAAGACATCGGGACGCCGATCGCGCGCCGCGGCGACCAGGCGGCGATACATCTGAAACGTTCTCGGCAGGAGGCGAACGACTTCCAGGAGGCCGGTGACCGACAGGCCGCGGAAGTCGCCGAGAAGGTCCGCGCCGGCGGCGCGCAGCCGCTCGCCACCGAAGCCGGTGATCACCGCCGACGGCTCCAGCAGGCGGATGTGCCGCGTGAGCTCGGCGGCGTACATGTCGCCGGAGGGCTCGCCGCAGGAAATCATCACGCGCACTTGGCGGCTGCGAGTGTCAGCTGGGCCGGGTGAAGAGGGCGGGATCGAGCGGCACGTTGAACGCCACTGTGCGCATGATCCGCACCACGTCGCCAAGCTGGGGATGGGCGACGGTCACCGAAAAGGCGACCTTGATCCCGTCGACATCCCGATAGTCGGCGAAGCGCTCCTCGATCTGGCCGGCCGCATCCGGCGCCGGATATCGCTCGCGCAGGATCAGCCCGGAATCGGGATCGAGCACCAGCGTCAACGGACCGCCCGGCTTCAGATCGACGTCGAGCACCGGCAGCATCCGGCCCTCGACGCGGATGTCCTCGAGGCGCCGCGCCTTCACGCGTCCGTCGGCCAGCGCGAGCAGCAGGCCGATGGCGTCGCGCTGGATGTTGCCCCGCATCGAGTCCGCCGCCGGGCGCGGCGCTACGTTGGCGCCCCGCGCGTCGTGGACCCAGAACGTCCCGCTGTCGAACACCTGTGACACCGGGCCGGCCGGCATCTCGCTGTCGATCCGGAACGCGCCTGGATAGCGGATCCGGATCGTGGTCGGAATCGTCAGCTTCTTTCCCTGGGCCTCGACCACGGTATCCGAGACGGCGTGGATGGTGCGGATGGCCTTCAGCCGGGCGAGCCCACCCTTGCCGCGCACCGCGCGCTGGATCAGCGCCTCGGCGTCTTCAGGCTGCTCGCGCTTGGGCGCCGGAGCGTTGGCGAAGGCGGCCGCCGCCGGGAACCTCAGGCTAATCGGCTGCACCCGTCCGCCCGCACCGGGCGCCGAGCGCCGCCGCAAGCCGGGCACGCTGAGATCCAGCTCGCTGACCGGGATGCGCTCGAACTGCGCGAACCCGGCGCCGGGCAGCTGCTTCTCGAACTTTGACGCGTCGCCAACCAGGACGATCGACAGCCGGTCCGGACGAAGATAGGTGCGCGCCACGCGCTGGATGTCGTCGACGGTCACGGCATTGACGCGTTCCCGGAAGTTCTGGAGCTCCTCGAGATCGAGACCGAAGAAAACCGCGCTGAGGACCTGCGCGGCGATCGCGCTCGGCGTCTCGATGGTCAGAGGAAAGCTGCCAGTCAGGTAGGCTTGCGCGTCGCTCAGCTCGCGCTCGCCCACCCGCTCACGCTGCAGCTTCCACATCTCGTCGACGATCAGCCGCAGCGCTTCGCCGGTCGAGTCCGACCGGGTGTCGGTATCGGCGACGATCGTCCCCGCATCCTTGAGTGCGTTCAGATCCGCCGAAGCGCCATAGGTCAGGCCGCGATCGGAGCGCAGGACGCGGTGCAGCCGGTTGCCCCCTTCCCCGCCCAGGATCTTGACGGCGAGGTCGAGCGCCAGATAGTCGGCATGCTTGCGCGGCAGCGCGGTGTTGCCCACCCGGATTTCGGTCTGCACGGCCCCGGGACGATCGATGATCACCAAGCGCCGGGTCGGAGCCGGCGGGCTCCTCGACCTGCGCCGCGGCACTCGCGGCCTTGCCCCAGCCGCCGAACGCGCGCTCGGCGCCGGCAAACGCCTCGTCTGTGGTCACGTCGCCGACCACGGCGAGGATGGCGTTGTTGGCCCCGAACCAGGTCTTGTGGAACTTGACGAGATCGTCGCGGGTGATGGCGGCGAGCGACGCCGGCGTACCCGAGTCGGGCCGTCCGTAACGGTGCGGCCCATACACGAGCCGCTCGAACACCACGCCGGCCAGATACTCGGGGTCGTCGTAGCTCACCGTCAGCGACGACAGCATCTGCTTCCGCTGCAGCTCGATTTCCTGCGGCGCGAACCCGGGATTCTTCGCGATGTCGGACACCATATCCAGGCCGAGGGCGAAGCTGTCCTTCATCACGATCGCCTGCACGAAGGTGTACTCGGTGGCGGAACCGGCGCCGATCACCCCGCCGATCGAGTCGATGGTGTGGGCGATCTGCTCGGCCGAGCGCGTGGTGGTGCCCTGATCGAGCAGGGCCGCGACCAGCGCCGCGACGCCCGGCCGATCCGCGGGATCCTGCGCGCCGCCGGCGCGGATCATCAGCCGCAGGCTGACCGCCGGCTGCTCGTGATGCGAGACCGCGATCACCTGCAGCCCGTTCGACAGCGTTTTGAAGGCGTACGGCGGGAACTTGACGTCGCGTGCGGCAAGGGGCCGCGGCGGGCGCTCGGACGGCCAGTCGGCCACCTGCGCCGCGACTGTGCCGCGCGCCGGCCACCGCGATCATCAGCAGGATGAAGAGCACGGCCGCGGCGCGCCGCCGGATCAACGGCCACCCCCGGTGCCTGCCCCGCGCGGCATGATCGTCAGCACCAGGCGATTCTCCGGCTTGAAGTAGGTCTGGGCGACGCGCTGCACGTCGGCGGCCGTCATGTTCATGAAGATGTCGAACTCGCCGTCCGCGGTCTTGATGTCGTCATGGATGACCACCGCGTGCCCGAGGTGCGAGGCCTTCTCCTTGTTCGACTCGCGGGTCAGGATGTAGTCGCGCGCGAACTGGTTCTTCGCCTGCTGCAGCTCGGCGTCGGAAATCGGCTCGGTGCGCAGCCGCTCCAGCTCGGCGATCAGCGCGTTGATCGCCTCCTCCGGCTTCTGCCCCGGTTGAACGATCGCTACCGCGAAGAACAGATTGGGATCCTCGATGATGTTGCCGCCACCGAACGCCGCGAGCGCCAGCTGCTTCTCGTAGACCAGCTTGCGATAGATCCGCGAGCTCTCGCCGTCGGACAGCACTTTCGAGGCGATGTGCAGGGGATACGAGTCCGGGTGCCCGTCGAACGTGATGTGGTACGCGACGACCACCGCCGGCAGCGGCCAGTTCTCCTCGAGCCGCACCCGCCGTTCCTTGGTCTGCGGCGGCTCCTGGGGAATGTCGCGGGGCACCGGCTTGCCCTTCGGAATGCGCCCCAGATACTGCTGCACCAGGTTGCCGGCCTCGCGCGAGTCGAAGTCGCCGACCAGCACCAGCGTCGCGTTGTTCGGAACGTAGAAGGTCCGGAAGAAGTCGCGCACGTCCTCGATCGAGGCCGCCTCGAGATCCTTCATGCTGCCGATCGTCGGATGCTTGTACGGGTGTTTGGTGAACGCCTGGTCGTAGACGATCTCGTTCAGCCGGCCATACGGCTGATTCTCGACCCGCATCCGGCGCTCTTCCTTCACCACCTCGCGCTCGGTCTGGAAGACCTTCTCTTCGATCCGGAGCGACGCCATCCGATCCGCTTCCAGCCAGAGGACGAGCGGCAGGTACTGCGCCGGAAACGTCTGCCAGAACACGGTGGCGTCTTCGTTCGTGAACGCGTTGCTCTGCCCGCCCACGCTCGAGATCCACGACGGATGACCTTCGGGCTCGACGTTCTTGGAGCCCTTGAACATCATGTGCTCGAACAGGTGCGCGAAGCCGGTGCGGCCCTCGCGCTCGTTCTTCGAACCGACGTGGTACCAGAGCTCGGCGTGCACGATCGGCGTCGAATGGTCTTCCAGAAAGACGACCTGCAGGCCGTTGGCCAGCGTCGTCATCGTGTAGTTCAGCTTCGGAGGCCGGACGGCCGCCCTCGCGGTGGGATCGACGGCGAGTAGCGCGGCGACGGCCAGGACCGCAGCAGCCAATCGCTTCCGGGCAGTGGAAGGCATGGGACCCGATTATCGCAGAAAGGTTGGGAAGGTCAGGAGCGGCGCCCGGCTTCGAGCTCGAGCTCGGCGATTCGCCGCTCGAGATCGGAGACCAGCCGGCGCAGCTCCGGCAGCTTCCGGAAGACCGCCGAGGCCTTGAGCCACTCCCGGTTGGGAATGGCGGGATAGCCGGAGATGAAACCGCCGGCCTCGACCGAATTGGGAATGCCGGTCTGCGCGGTGGCGACCGTTCCCTTGCCGACGGTGATGTGGCCGGCGACCCCGACCTGCCCGGCGAGCGTGACCTGGTCCTCGATCACGCTGCTGCCGGCGACACCCACCTGGGCCGCCAGCAGGACGTGGCGCCCCACTTTCACGCCGTGGGCGACCTGGACCAGATTGTCGATCTTCGAGCCGGCCCCGATGCGGGTCTCGCCGACGGCTGGACGGTCGACGGTCGTATTGGCGCCGATCTCGACGTCGTCTTCCAGCACCACCCGGCCGATCTGGGGAATCTTCTCGTGGCTGCCGTCGCGGCGCCGGGCGAAGCCGTAACCATCCCCGCCAATCACCACGCCGTCCTGCAGCACGACCCGGTTGCCGAGGACCACGCGCTCGCGGATTGAGACCTGGGCATGGATGACGCAGTCGTCGCCGATCTCGGCAAACCGGCCGACGCTCACATGTGGATGAAGGATGGTGCGCGCGCCGATCCGGGCGCCCTCGGCAACGAACGCAAACGCGCCGACGCTGGCATCGGCGGCGACCATGGCGCCCGCCTCGATCAGCGCGTGCCGGTGCACCCCGGCGGCGGGACGCCAGCCGTCCGCGAACACTCCGAGCGCGCGGGCAAATGTCAGGTACGGATCGGCAGTGCGGACGATCGCGCAGGGAACGCCGGTGACTGCCGGCGCGGCAATCACCGCCGATGCGCGCGTGTGCCGGAGCGCGTCGGCGTATTTGGGGTTGGCGAAGAACGTCAGGTCGCCCGGGCCGGCATCCTCGATGGCCGCGATCCGCGCGATCTCGATGTCGCCGTCCCCCTCGAGCGTGCAGTCGAGGCGGACGGCCAGATCGCGCAGCTTCACGTGGACACCGCGGTGCGCTCGAAGAAGGTGACGAGATGCTCGAGCCGCAAGGTCGCCGCCACCGCGTGGACGCGCGGTTCTCGCTGCAGCGGGTCCAGCCCCAGCACCCGGCGCAGCTCGGTCAAGGGGGCGGTCGACTCCTGCTGCCAGGCGATCCCGTTCAGGCCCCGGCTCGCGCCACGAAACGAGAGATAGTGCCCGACCACTCGGAAGGCGAAGTAATAGCCGACGAGGTTCGGGCCGGGAATAGCGAAGAGGACGACGCCCAGCACCGCCATCAGTACCGAGTCGATCGCCAGCCAATTCCGGTGTTTCTTGAGGTCGCGACCCAATTGATCGCGCAGAATCGCCACCGCCTCTGATTCCGCCACGTCATCGGGGTAGTGCAGGCACGCGGCATCCTGCTTCCGCAAATGCCACAGCAGCTTCTGTTCGGCGATGCTCTCCGCCACCCATCGCATCCCCTTGGCACGCAGCCGTCCCGCCCATCCTCGCGGCGCCCCCTGCGGCGGACCGTGATGACGCTCCCGTTCGGCGTCGGCGATGGTCTGCCGGAACCGCTGAAACATCCGCCGGAAAAACCCCTTCGGCTCGTCCGGCGGGGCGTCCTCGGGCTCGTCGGGGATCTCGCAATAGAGCTCGTAACGCTGGGGACCGACCGGCACGAGGTACACGTCCATGAACGGGTCTACGATATCGCGGTTCAAGGGTTCAGGGGTTCGAACCCTTGAACCCTTGATCACACGACCTTGCGCCCGCTGATCAAGCGGAACACGATGATCACGAGCGCAATCACCAGCAGGATGTGAATCAAGCCGGTGGTCACCTTGACCGCGAGGCCGACCGCCCACAGCACGACCAGAATCACGACGAGAGTCCACAACATGTCGATGCGCCTCCTGCCGCTCCAGCGGCTGGCACTGGAGGTGCAACCGAGATGCCACGATGCCACCAATTGCCGATGCCGAACTGATTCGCCGCCTGCTGACCGCGGCTGTGCTGGGCGCGATGCTGGGCTTCGAACGGGAGATCCGTCAGAAGAGCGCCGGACTCCGGACCAACATCCTGATCGCGGTGGGATCGGCGCTCTTCACGCTGATGTCGCTCGAGCTGGCGCCGGCAGGCAGCGATCCGGGACGCATCGCCGCGCAGATCGTCACCGGCATCGGCTTCCTTGGCGCCGGCGCGATCATGCGCACCGATGCCGGCGTCCAGGGGCTGACCACGGCGGCGACGGTGTGGGTGAATGCCGCGGTTGGCGTGGCGGCCGGCGGAGGGTCCTATCACCTCGCCTTCATCGCGACCGGAATCACGATCGCAGCGCTACTGGTCCTGGAGCCGGTCGAACGCCTGATAGCGCGCCGCTTCGGCAAGCAGAAGGACTGACGGGTATCAGTTCCAGTTCCAGTTTCCAGTTTCCAGTAAACCCGGAACTACCTGCCGACTGGCTACTGGCTGACTGGCTAGGCTCGGCTACTGAAGACTACGACTTCCGCACTTTCCGCGGCGTGCGCGGCTGTTCGAGCGGGACCGGCAGCCGGCCCGCTTCGATCCACGCCGCGGTGATCATCGACGCCGACGCCGTGATCGCCTCGCTCAGACGGCGCTCGAGGATCGGCCGGACCTTGCTGAAGAACATCGTGAAGTACCGATCGTCGTAAACCTCGCGGCCGGCGATGGCGGCCTTGTCCGCATCCAGGACGGTCTGAGTCAGCGGGAAGCTCGCCATCAGCGCCTCGAAGATGAAGTCGCGAGGGTTGCCCACCGGACCGACCGGCTTCGGGACGACGCGCAGGATGGCGCGATTCCGCTCGAACAGCTCGGTCTCGAACCGCGAATGGATACCCCACTGTCCGGTGAGCTGGCCGTCGTAGTTCAGGACCGCGTGAAACGGCACGTGGGCGTCGGAGATGTAGTGCGTCAGCACCGAGGAGAAGAACTTGATGTTGTCGCGTGAGTACGGCGCCTGCAGACGGAACGCCTCGACCAGCTTCTGGTAGATTTCGGCGCCGCGCCACAGCACCTGGCCGTTCTTCTCCACGAACTCGAGCCCATAGCGCTTGATCGCCTCGTCCCGATCCCTCGGGAAGTTCGGGAAGGGATACGGACCATAGGCGTCCATGTCGAGAAAATGCCGCGGCGGCTCCTGCTCCCAGCCGGCGGTCCGCCACAGATCCGGATCGACCACGTGTTCGACGATGGTGGTCTGATACTTGAGGAAGAACGGCCGGATCTGCGCGGGCAGCAGGGCGATCGCGCGGGCCATGATGTATTTGTGGGGCTCGAATCCCCAGGCCGGCGCCGGCGCGGGCAGGGCGGTCACGATCAGCAGGACACCGACAACGATCAACCAGCGCGTTCGCATCGTGTTTTTTCACTCAACTCATGTTCGCATCAGCCGCCGCAGCGTGCGGAGGTTGCGGGCATCCCACGGATCGACGTCGCTCTTCCGCCGGCTCTCCGGCGTGTCCAGCTTCGGCGTTTCGAGCAGCATCGGCAGTCCGGCAAACCGCGGGTCGGTGAGAATCCGCCGGAACGGCTCCAGACCGAGGCACCCCTTGCCGATGTGCTCGTGGCGGTCGACGCGGCTGCCGCACGGCTTCTTCGAATCGTTCAAGTGGAACACTTTGATCCGATCGAGACCGACCAGCCGATCGAGCTCGCGAAACGTGTGGACGTAGCCCTCTTCGGAACAGATATCGTAACCCGCGGTCAGCAGGTGGCAGGTGTCGAGACAGACGCCGACCCGCGGCGAGCCGTCGACGAGCGCGAGGATCTCCGCCAGGTGCTCGAAGCGATGACCGAGATTGGTGCCCTGTCCGGCGGTGTGCTCCAGCAGGATCAACGGGGCCGCGCGGGGCCGCGCGCGAAGCAGCGTGCGGAGCCCCGAGGCAATCAGCCTGATCCCCTCGGCCTCGCTGCCGGTGGTGTAGGACCCGGGGTGCATCACCAGCCCCTGCAGCCCCAGCGCATCCGCGCGATCGTACTCCTCGAGCAGGGCGGCCTGCGACTGCTCGCGCAGCGCCGGCGCCGCGGCGGCGATGTTGATCAGATAGCTGTTGTGAGCGACGACCGGGTGGATTCCGGTGTCGGCGACCCGGCGCCTGAACAGCACGATCTCGTCCTCGGGCAGGACGCGGGCACGCCACTGGCCGGCCGACTTGGTGAAGATCTGCAGCGCCTCGCAGCGGGTGGCGACCGCGCGGTCGACGGCGCGAGGCAGACCTCCGGCGATCGACAGATGGGCCCCGAGCCGCGGCATCAGTCGCCGAAGACCTCGGCCGCGAACCGGTAGACGCGCGCACCGTGACGCCACGCGTCAGGCGGCAGGCCGGCCTTCACGCAGGTCTGGCGCAGGAACTGTTCGCCGTCCCAGCCCCATTCGGTGGCGACCTGCGGCAGCAGCAGCCCGCGGTGAAAATCCTGCTCGACCACCAGCCCATGCACGCCGATGGTGAAGGCCTCGGGCCGCGGCGCGATCGGCTCGAGCGGGCCGAGCACCGAAATCGTCCAGCGTCAGCTCCGGCAGTTCCTCGCGGGTCACCGGCGGGAACCGCGGATCCTCGGTGGCGGATTCGGCCGCGCATCGCACCACTTCGGCGGCGAGGCCGTCGCGATTCTGCAGCGTCCCCAGGCAGCCCCGGAGCTGTCCTCGTCGCTTGATGGTCACGAACACGCCGGACGCCTCGGGCCAGTCGACCGTGACCGCTTCCACCGTCATCGTGGGATCGGCGATTCTCCCCTCGATCGACGCCCGTGCGAGAGCCAGGAGCGTCTGCCGCTGTTCCCCGGTCAACATCCGTCACCTGGCCTCGTCTCAGCCTGGAAAGTGCCGAACGCCGCCGCGAGATACCCGACCACCCCGGAATAGTCGCCAGAGATTTCACCCGAGTGCGCGTACTTGAGGATGCGAGCGCCGGTCGCGCCCAGCTGCCGGGCGGCCATCATCACCGCGATCGCCGGACCGCCCCCGCACGCGACGTAGCGTCCGCGTTCGCGCTCCGGATACTCCTCGAACACCTCGAGCAGTCCTTCGGGATCCAGCGCCGCGACGTGCGACTGCACCCGCCGATCGAGCTTCTCCGCCGTCTCGGCGTCGAAATAGTGCGACAGATCGGTGCTGCCCACCAGCAGCGCTCGTCGTCCGCGACAGGCGGCGCTCAACGCGTCGGCCAGACCCACGATCGTGTCGCGCGTCTGATATCCCATGACCAGCGGGACGATCGTGGCGTCGGGGAACACCCGCCGCACGAACGGCAGCTGCATCTCGAGCGAGTGCTCTCGCTGGTGGGCGGCCGGGAATGCGCGGACGACCGGGCTGGTCATCACCGCGCGGGCGAGCTCCTCGTCTATGACCGCCTCCCCCAGCGGCGTCGCAAACGCCCCCTCCGGAAAAATCGACACGCCGTCGAACGCGACGAAGTGCGACGGTCCCGCCAGCACGATGACGTCGAACGGCTGCGATCCGGCGGCGCGATACGCGTGCGCGCCGACCGGCCCGGAGAACATCAGGCCGGCGTGCGGCGCCAGCACCGCCGTGATCGGCCCGTCGGTCCACGGCGACGTCATTTGCAGGTAGCCGTCGACGTCACGCGCGAGCGCGCCGGCGGTCCCCGGGTACCACGTGCCTGCGACGGCGGCTGGTCTAGTCGGCATGACCCGTCAGCGTGGTTCGCGGTTCGCGGGTTCGCGGGTTCGGCATACGAGGGTTCGGAACGGACTTAGCCATTGGTTCTCGGAATTCCCGTGTCCTCGCAGTCCTCGAGCCCGCGAACCCCCGAGCCCCCGAACCCGCGATCGGCCGTGTTAGCATCGCCGAATGTCTTCCACCCTTGCGCCCGAAGAAGTGGAGCGCATCGCGCACCTGGCGCGGCTGTCGTTGACCGCCGACGAGCGCGACCTCTTCGCGCGGCAGCTGACCGCCGTGCTGCAGTACGCCGAACAGCTTCGCGAGGTCGATACCGAGGGTGTCGAGCCGACCTCGCACCCGCTCGCCCTCAGCACCCCGCTTCGCACGGATGACGTGCGGCCTTCGCTGCCGCGTGCCGCCGCGCTGGAGAGTGCCCCGGATCCCGATCACGACGCGGGCCTCTTCAAAGTACCACGGGTGCTCGGGGCATGACGCTGCCCACCACCGCGGCGGCGATCCGGCGGGCGGTCGCGTCCGGCCATGTCTCCGCCACCGAGGTCTGCCGCGCCGCGCTCGATCGCATCCGCCGCGCGAACGGCACGCTCAACGCCTTCCGTTACGTGGACGAGGAAGGCGCGCTGGCGCGCGCCGCGGAAATCGACAGCCGTCTCGATGAGCTGATGCACTTGCCGCTCGTCGGCGTGCCGGTCGCGCTCAAGGACAACATCTGCACCCGCCGGATGCCGACCACCGCCTCGTCTCGGATTCTCGAGGGCTATCGTCCGCCCTACGATGCGGCGGTGGTCGAACGGCTCGAGAGCGCCGGCGCGGTGATCGTCGGCAAGACCAACTGCGACGAATTCGCGATGGGGTCGTCGACCGAGAACTCGGCCTACGGCGTGACCCGCAACCCGTGGAATCCGGAGCGGATTCCCGGCGGATCGAGCGGAGGCTCGGCGGCCGCGGTGGCCGCCCGGCTGGTTCCACTGGCGCTCGGTTCGGACACCGGTGGATCGATCCGGCAGCCGGCGGCGCTCTGCGGAGTGACCGGCCTCAAGCCCACCTACGGCCGCGTCTCACGCTACGGCTTGCTGGCGTTCGCGTCGTCGCTCGACCAGATCGGTCCGATCGCGGTGACGGTCGAAGATGCGGCATTGGCGACCAGCGTGCTGGCGGGACACGATCCGCGGGACGCGACCTCGGTCGAAGCGCCGGTGCCCGATTTCACCGGCGCGGTGAGCGACGGCTCGTTGAACGGTCTGCGCGTCGGCGTGCCGCGGGCGCTGATGGCGGACGGGGTGGAGCCGGACGTGCTGAACGCCGTGCATCAGGCGCTCGAGGTTCTGGCCAACCGTGGCGCGACGCTGGTCGACGTCGACCTTCCCCACAGCCGCCACGGCATCGCCGCGTACTACCTGATCGCGACCGCGGAGGCGAGCTCCAACCTGGCGCGCTACGACGGCGTCCGCTACGGCATTCGCGCGCAGGGCAGCGAGCGGACGCTGACCGAGATGTATGAGCGCAGCCGCGGACAGGGGTTCGGCGCCGAGGTCAAACGGCGGATCATGCTCGGCACCTACGTCCTGAGCGCCGGCTACTACGACGCCTACTATCGCAAGGCGCAGCAGATCCGCACGCTGATCAGCCGCGACTACGATGCGGCCTTCGAACAGGCGGACGTCATTGCGCTGCCGACCAGCCCGACCGGGGCGTTTCCGCTCGGCGAACGCACCGACGACCCGGTCCTGATGTATCTCGCGGATGTGTTCACCGTGGGCGCGAATCTGGCGGGCGTGCCCGGCATCACGGTGCCGTGCGGCTTCACCTCGGCGATGCTGCCGGTCGGGCTCCAGCTGACGTCGCGCAAGATGGATGAAACGACCCTGTTGCGGGCCGCTGCCGCGTACCAGCACGCGACTGACTGGCACGAGCGGATACCGCCCGGCGTGGGTGGGGATTGAGACGCGCCGGAGGGCGGGCGCCTTTCAGGCAGGATGTGAAGATTGCGGCGCCTGCCGCAATTTCTTCGCAAGCCCTTCCGCCGTCGCTGAAGCCGTGGCGGACCACCGTTGCCTTGGCGAAGGTGGTCAGGCCCCGCCGGTGATCGGCTGGGGGCGTGCCACAGCCCAGATCACCGCAATCAGCAGGATCAACGGGATCAAGGGAATCAGCACTGAGAACGCGACCGCGACGGTCACGATTCCGAAGACGATGGCGAGAATGGGCAGAGCGAGCAGGAAGATGATGCCGCCCAGCAGCTTGAGCAGCAGCAGCGGTAACAGCAGCAGGCTGCCGATCAGCCAGAACACCAGGCGGATGGGCAGGAAGACCACCCAGAAGATCGCCTTCAGGATGACACCCGCGGCGAAGACGAGGCCGAGCACGGCGACGGCGGCCAGCAGAAGCGCGCTCAGTTCGATCATCGGCTGACTGCGGCCACACGACGGCCGCCTCCTTCAAGGCCGAATACGCGTCGATCAACTGGGAAGTTCCGACCCACGCGAGCCGGGCGGGTGCAGCCAGGTGCCTGGGCGCCGTGGCGGGCTGGAGGCGGTTGACCGCGCCGTCAGTCGTTCGAGCGGCCGCGGCCGCGAATGACTTCCTCGACGGTCGGCAGGGTGTAGAGGATCATGTTCTGCCGCACTTCCTCCATCGCGACCCGTTCGAGCTTGTGCGGCGACACATGCGCGCGGTGCAGCCTGGGCAGGGCGCCGCGGCGGAGCTGTTTGGCGCGTTGGGCCGCGACGTCCACGAACAGGAAGCGGCTGGTGATGGGAGCGGCAGACTGCGCCGGTGCGTCCGCGTGGTCCTTCGAATCGGTGTTTTGCGCCATGGTCAATTCAATAGGCTACCCGAATCGGCCATGAACTACTAGCGGGAAGTGGCCGGGGCCGTCCGAGTAGCGGGCTGACGCCAAACCCCGCATGTCAAGGGAGAAGGGACAAGGGAGAAATTCACGGACTTGCACCGGAACAGAGAGGTTTTCCCTTCTGCCTTCTGCCTTCTGCCTTCTGCCTTATCCCTTATCCCTTATCCCTTGTCCCTCGTCGCCGTTCACTCCTCAGTACAAGACAACGGGCCGAGAGGAGTCCCGGCCCGTTGTCTTGGGCCCTCTATTCGACGGCGACAGCGATCTGCTTCGGCTTCGCTTCCTCGCGCTGCGGCAGCCGGATGGTCAGGACGCCATCCTTGTACGCGGCACTGATGCGGGTGGCATCGACCGTGTTCGGCAGCGTGAACGAGCGGGAAAACGCTCCGTGACGCCGTTCGATGCGCTGGAAGTTCTCCTTCTTCGCCTCCTGCTCGAACTTGCGCTCTCCCTTCAGGGTGAGCACCCCGTTCTCGAAGGTGAGGTTGATGTCCTCGCGCTTCATGTCGGGCAGCTCGGCCTTCAGGACCACCTCGTGCGCGTCGGTCTCGTAGATGTCGACCGCCGGCACCCAGGCTCGCGAGAACGCCTGGCCGTAGAATTCCGAGAACATCTGATTCAGCCGGTCGATCTCCATCGACGCGAGCTCCCGCGCCGGCTCCCACCGAACGATTGCCATGTCTTCCTCCTATGTGCGACTCGGGATGGTGCCCGAGGAATTTGACTGCAACGAATATACGCAGCGCATTAGCTGTTGTCAAGCATATTAACTGCGTTAACAACGCTCATATATTGAGCCCGGCAGTAAACGACCACCTCCACCCCCGGTGAACCCGACCGCTCCAGGTCCGGGCTACAATACCGGCTACCGTGGGGCACATTTATTGGGAACACCGCGAACTGCTCGACGATCCCCGGTTGAGAGAGTGGCTCGAGTCCGAGAGCGGACCCGCCTCCGCAGGCGACTGCACTCCCCCGATGGATGTCGTCGAAACCGCCGCCGGCGTCGAGGTCTTGATGGACCTGCCCGGCGTCCCGCGATCAGCCCTCCGCGTCCTGTTCTCGCAAGGCACGCTGATCGTGGCCGGGCGGAAGCTCCCCGCCTCCTGCAGGCACCGGGAGGCCGCGTTCCACCTGGCCGAGCGCGCCTTCGGCAGATTCGTCCGGGCCGTCCGGCTCGCGGGGGCGTTCGAGGCGGGCACTGCCCGCGCTTCGCTCACGGCGGGCGAGCTCCGGATCTTCCTGCCCCGGATCGACGACCGGCGCGGCCGCGAGATCCGCATTGACGTGACCGCATCCTGATGAAACTGCTGTTCATCGGCGACATCTTCGGCAAGCCGGGGCGCGAAATCGTCCGCCGGGGTCTGCCGGCGCTCATCGAGCGTCACGCCATCGACTTCGTGATCGCCAACGGCGAGAATTCCGCCGCGGGATTCGGCATCACCGGCGACATCGCCGAGGCGCTCTTCGGCTATGGCATCGACGTCATGACGTCGGGCAACCACATCTGGGACAAGAAAGAAGTGCTCGACTACATCCCGAAACAGACCAAGCTGCTGCGACCCGCCAACTTTCCTGCCGGAGTGCCGGGACGCGGCTCATATCTGGGACGCACCCGTACCGGCGAGCCGGTCGGCGTGGTGAACGTGATGGGGCGTGTGTTCATGACGCCGCTCGACGACCCCTTCGCGGTCGTCCTGCGGGAGATCGAGGCGCTCCGCGCGAAGACGCGGGTCATCATCGTGGACTTCCACGCCGAAGCGACCTCGGAAAAAGTCGCGATGGGGTGGCACCTGGATGGCCGCGCGACCGCCGTGCTCGGCACCCACACCCACGTGCAGACGGCCGACGAGCGGGTCTTGCCGAAAGGGACCGCCTATCTGACCGATGTCGGCATGACCGGGCCGCACGATTCGATCATCGGCGTCACGGTCGAAGCGGCGCTCGGGCGGTTCCTCAACGCCATGCCCACCAGGTTCGAGGCGGCGTCGGGAGTCGGACGGCTCAATGCGGTCGTCATCACCGCCGACCAGGCGACCGGCCGGGCGACGGCGATCGAGCGGCTGAACCTGTCCCACGATGAGATTGAGGCGCTGGCGGGCTCGGCGCCGCCCGCCAAGGGTCCCCTCGCCCATTCGCGTGGCTGACATGCCGGGCCTGTTCGACGAGCCGTTCGAAGACGCACCACAGCCCCGCGACGAGATCGCCCCGGCCCGCGTACGGCGCCGGGTGCTCACCGTGTCGGATGTCACCGCAGAGATTCGCACCGCGTTCGAGTCGGGCTTCGGGGAGCTGTGGATCGAGGGAGAAATCTCGAATTGCCGGGTGTGGAACACCGGCCATGTCTACTTCACGCTGAAGGACCCGGCCGCGCAGCTGAAGGCGGTGATGTTCCGCACCGCCTACCGCTACCTCAAATTCAAGATCGAGGACGGCCTCCACGTCGTGGCGCGGGGACGCCTGAGCGTCTACGAGCCCAAAGGCGAGTATCAGCTGGTCTGCGAACACCTCGAGCCGCACGGCCGCGGCGCCCTGCAGTTGGCGTTCGAGCAGTTGAAGCGCAAGCTGCACGCCGAGGGGCTGTTCGCAACCGATCGCAAGCGCCCGATTCCGGCGTTGCCGCGCAAGATCGGCATCGTCACCTCGCTCGATGGCGCCGCGCTCCGCGACATCCTGAAAGTGCTCAGCCGCCGGCACCCGAATGCGCACATCGTCGTGCGGCCGGTCCGGGTTCAGGGGGAAGGCGCCGCCGACGACATCGGCAAGGCGCTCAAGGCGATCGCCAACGTGCCCGGCGTCGACGTCATCATCGTCGGGCGAGGCGGCGGGTCGATTGAAGACCTGTGGGCCTTCAACGAAGAGTCGCTCGCACGGACCATCGCCGCCTGCCCGGTGCCGGTGATCTCCGCGGTGGGTCACGAAGTGGACATCACGATTGCCGATTTCGTCGCGGACCTGCGCGCGCCGACCCCGTCGGCGGCGGCAGAGATGGTGGTGACGGCGAAAGAAGAATTCCACGCGCGAATCGAGCGCCTCCACGGGCGTCTCCAGGCGGCCATGCGCAACGGCATCCAGCGCCGGCGCAACGTCCTGCACGTGCTGACCAGCCGCCGCGGCCTCGCCGGCTGGCACGTGCGGGTGGCGATGCAGGGCCGTCACGTCTCGGAACTGACCCACGGACTGCGCCGGGCGACCACCGCATTGGTTGCCCGTCGGGCGCGCGAGCATCAGGCGCGCGCCGCCCGGCTCGAGGCCCGCGACGTGCGGCGCGGCCTCGCCGCCATCAAATCGCGGCTCGCCGCCGCCGACACCCGGCTCCACGTGACCGCCCGGCGCGTCCACGAGCGGACCGCCGCACGCTTCACCGCGCTCGCCGGACGCCTGGAGATGCTCAGTCCGCTCGCGGTCCTGGCGCGCGGCTACGCGGTGTGCTGGAACGAGGATCGCACCGCAATCATCCGTCAGGCGTCGGCCGTGGCGCCTGGCGACGTGGTCCGGGTCACGCTTCACGAAGGAGAGATCGACTGCGAAGTGCGCAGTGCCCATGGATCCGACCATTAAGGACTTCGAATCGGCGAGCGCGGAGCTCGAAGCCATCGTCAAGAAGATGGAAGAAGGCGACCTGACGCTCGAGAAGGCGCTGGAGCTCTACGAGCGTGGCGTCCAGTTGTCGCGTTTCTGCCACGCCAAGCTCGAGGAAGCAGAGCGGCGGCTCGAGATCCTGAACGAGCGCGGCGAGCTCAGACCGGCGCACGCCGCGATGGGACTGACGCCGCCAGACGAGGGCGGCAAGGCCCGGTGACGCCCGAGGACGCGCTGCGGGTATGGCTCGACGCGAAGCGCGCGCTGGTCGAGCAGGCGCTGGATCGATTCCTGCCGACCGGTGAGCGGGCGCCTTCGGTCATCACCGATGCGATGCGCTACAGCGTGTTCGCCGGCGGCAAGCGCTTGCGGCCGATGCTGACCCTGGCGGCCGCCGAAGCCACTGCGGACGCGGCCGGCCTCGGGGCCGATGCCGCCACGCAAGCGGCGCTGCCCGCCGCCTGCGCCATCGAGGTGATTCACACCTACTCGCTGGTACACGACGACCTCCCGGCCATGGACGACGACACACTGCGCCGCGGCCGGCCCACGGCCCACGTGGTCTACGGCGAAGGCACCGCGATTCTGTCCGGCGATGCGCTCCTGACCGAGGCGTTCGTCCTGCTGACGCGCGAGCCGCGGGCCGAGGCGATCCCCGCGATTCCGGCGGGCGAGCTGGCGCGGCGCAAGCTCACAGCGATCGAGACGATCGCCAACGCCGCCGGCGCGCAGGGCATGGTCGGCGGCCAGGCCCTCGATCTCGAGGCCGCCCAACCCGGTGCGGCGCCGCTCGGCGAGGACGGCCTGCGCGAGATGCACGCGCGAAAAACCGGCGCGCTCCTCCGTGCCAGCGCGGTCGCCGGTGCGGTGATGGCCGGAGCGCCGGCGGAGGTCCTGGACGCCGTGGCCGCCTACGGCACCCACGTCGGCCTGGCGTTCCAAATCGTCGACGACATCCTCGACGTCGAAGGGGCCTCGGCGGTCCTCGGAAAGACCGCCGGCAAGGACGCCGCCGCCGGCAAGCCGACGTATCCGGCGTTGTATGGTCTGGAAGAGTCGAGGCGCCGCGCCCAGACGAGCATGAACAGCGCGCTCGAGGCGCTCGCGATGGCGGGGATCGGCGGTCAGCTTCCGGCGATCGCGCGATGGGTGGTGGCGCGCACGCATTGAAGAAGCGCGACCGCCTCGACACGGCGCTCGTCGAGCGCGGCCTGGTCGCGACCCGCGAGCGCGCCCGGGCGCTCATCCTGGCGGGCCAGGTGCGGATCAACGGCCAGACGGCGAGCAAGGCCGGGACCACCGTGGCGGCCGACGCCGCGGTCACCCTGGACGTTCCCGATCATCCCTATGTGGGGCGCGGCGGCATCAAACTGGCCCACGCGCTCGACACCTTCGGGATCTCGCCGGCCGGGCGCACCGCCCTCGACATCGGCGCGTCGACCGGCGGGTTCACCGACGCGCTGCTCCAGCGTGGCGCGGTCCGGGTGGTCGCGCTCGACGTCGGCCACGGCCAGTTGGACTGGAAGCTGCGCACCGATCCGCGGGTGATTGTGCTCGAGCGCATGAACGCGCGAACGCTCACGCCGGAGCAGCTGCCCGAGGACGCGCGCCGCTTCGGGCTGGTCACGGTCGATGTATCGTTCATTTCCCTGCGGCAGATCCTGCCGGTGATTCCACCGCTGCTGGATCCCGGCGGCGACGTCATCACGCTGGTGAAGCCGCAGTTCGAGGCGGGCCGCGACGACGTGGGTAAAGGAGGTATCGTGCGCGACGAGGAGGTGCAGCACCGGGTGGTCGAAGCGGTGACCGCGGCCGCCGCCGGCCTGGGACTCGGGCGCGCCGGCCTGATCGAGTCGCCGATTACCGGCATGGAAGGCAACCGGGAGTTCCTGCTCCATCTCCGAGGCGTATGACGTCCAATCCCATCACCCGGGTCGGCCTGGTCGCGAAGCCGCGGGTCGACGCCGCCGCCCGCGTGCTCGTCGAGCTGACCGCGTGGCTCGACGCCCGCGGACTGCAGGCGATCTTCGAGACCTACACCGCGCAGCTCGCCGGGATCACCGGCGGGCGCGAGATCGTCTCGAAGGACGACCTCCCGCGCGCCTGCAACCTGATCGTGCTGCTCGGCGGCGACGGCACGCTGATCGGCATGGCGCGGCGGGTGGCGCGCGCCGGCGCGGACGTGCCGATCGCCGGCGTCAATTTCGGCAGCCTCGGCTTCCTGACCGAAATCACCCTCGACGATCTGTATCCATCGCTCGAGGCGGTCCTCCAGGGCACCGCGCCAATCGAAGAGCGCATGATGCTCCACGCCAAGACGATGCGCGGAGGCAGCGTCTTCACCGACGAGATCGTGCTGAACGACGTCGTCCTCACCAAGGCGGCGCTGTCGCGGATCATCGAGTTGCAGGTCTGCATCGGCCCTGACCGGGTCATGCGGGTGCGGGCCGATGGGCTGATCGTCGCCACCCCGACCGGGTCCACCGCCTACAATCTCGCCGCGGGCGGGCCGATTGTGCAGCCGGTCGTGGACGCGATGCTGCTCACACCGATCGCCCCACACATGCTGACCAACCGGCCGCTGGTCGTCGCCGGCACCTCCACGGTCTCGGTCGAGCCCGTCATGAACGGGAACGACGAAGTGTTCGTGACCTTCGACGGCCAGTCCGGCCACGCGCTGCAGGCCGACGACGTGGTGGTGATCGAAAGGGCGACGCGGCCGCTGTGTCTCGTGCGATCGACGGAGCGCAGTTACTTCGACGTGCTGCGCCAGAAGTTGAAGTGGGGGGAGCGGTAGGCACGGGCGGTCACGTGCAACGGGCAAGCACCACGCGGTGCGACGTGCCAGGGCCGACGTGACCGGCGCTAACCGACTCTCGTGAGAAGTGTAGGACCGAAGCCGCTCCGCGGTTCGATTCCTATCCGGCTCACCAGCTCCAAGGCTGTTGATTCGACAGCGACCGGCATCACGATCCATTTGGTCATCGAACTTGGATAGCGGCAGGTGTGCGGCGGGCACCCGCGCCAGACCACGATGGCAGCACAACTGATTTGAGCTCCCAGGCAGGACGGAACCTTGCTTCGGACTGGAGGGCGTCCTACCATTGGAAACTCGGGAGATTCGTCTCTATGAATCATTTGCTCGCATTGCAGATGGCTGTCTATGCGCTTGCCGCCCAGAACGCGCCGTCCTGGCGCGATCCGTCGTCGCATCAGGTGCGAATGATAACCGTCGACTCGGCCGTGAAGCTCGAGGTGCTCGATTGGGGTGGGACCGGGCGTCCGATCGTGTTCGTAGGGTGCTACCTGAGTGGCCACGTCTACGACGATATCGCGCCGAAGCTGACGGAACAGTTCCACGTCTATGCCGTGACGCGGCGCGGTGTCGGGAACTCGGATCGACCGCCGACCGGCTACGACCCGCAGCGCCGCGCAGCCGATATCCTCGAGGTCATGACCGCACTCGACATCCGAAAGCCGATCCTCGTGGGCAACTCGTGCGGCGGCGGGATCCTGCACGCGCTCGGCGCCGACCATTCGGATCGCGTGGGCGGACTGATGTACCTCGACGCCGCCGAGGACCCAACCCTCACGCAAGCAGATTACGAGCAGGTGCCCGTCGACATGGCCAATCTGCCGAAGCGCGTGCCCCAGCCCACGCCGCCCGTCGTCTTTCCAGAGGCTGAGCAACGACTCTTGTCCGAGCGGCCGATCGAGCCTGCGATCCGCAAGGCTATCGTCGAAGAGAACAACGTCCGACCGCCCTACTCCCGCATCCGGGTACCGGTCGTGGCCGTCTATCGAACGACGACAAAGGAGCAGGCGTTGAAGGAGTATCCGCCGCAGAACGATAAGGAGCGAGCGGCGTTCGAGCAGGGCTACGTCAGTCTCCAGGCAATGGTGAAGAAGTGGCAGCGCGATCTGCTGGCCGGTGTGCCGAACGCGAAGGTCGTCGAGCTCCAGGGTGCCAATTTGTATATGTTCCTGTCGAACGAGGCGGATGTAATACGAGAGCTACGTGAATTCGGAAAGACCCTGAAGCCTTGAGAGGGTGTCCTGGTCGGCCTCCATGCCGCGTTCGGCACCGGGACCAGGGCACGTGCGCTCCACAGAACAAGTTCGCTTCGGATTTGGCACCAAACCCCGGCCAGCACGCGGACTCATCGGGCGGCTCGAAGGCCTTCGATTTGGCGCAGCCACCCTTGGAGCTGGTTCCAACTGGCGAAAATTCGGCTCACCAACGCGAAGTTCTACGTTGTCCGTCCAGCCCCTTCGAGAAGTTCTGCTTTGCGAAATGTCGTCGAGACGGTGCCCCTGGCTGAGCACTGTGCCTGGACGCACGCAGTCGTCAGAATTCCCATCGAATGAGATCCGCTCCCGCGAGCTGCACGATCCGGCGGCGAACTCACGTCTGAGTCAGTCGAGCGTACACGCAGCTTCATGCGCTCAACCAGGACGTGCGGGGTTCTTGACCATCCCGGCAGTCAGCCACGCACACCTGTTCGGGCACAATAGCATCGTCGCCAGAAGGTGAGGACCGGTCGAGGGCGATCGGTGTGAGGTTCAGCTGCCGCCGAGATCGGGGTCGAAGGGAATTTCGACTTCCGTGTTGCTGCCGGGAGTTGCAGCATCGACGGCGGCCACGATCTCCGGCAACCTCCGCTTGATCAACGGCCAGCTGCTCTTGCCCAGAGCGACGATAGCGATCACACGTTTCGACAGGTTCTGCTGATCACGAATACTGCGGTCGGTCGTCACGAGAATCTCGAAGCCTGCAGCGTCGGCGGCGCTGAGTAAGTCGCCGTTCGTGAGCCTGTCCCCCGCGGTCTCGAGCCTCTTCGACAACGTGTTCTTTCAGGACCGACGCCACGCCGCGTGGCACTCCGTTGTCGAACAGCACCTGCATCAGCGCGCAGGTACGGGGACTTCCAGACTCCGGGCGGCAAACTCCAGCACTGCCCTGATCTGCTCCCGCGTGACGGGAAACTGCTCGATGAGTTCGTCGATGGTCATGCCGTCCTCGAGGTTCTCGAATACAAGGGCGACGGGCGTTCGGGTGCCCTTGAACACCCACGCGCCGCTGACCTTGCCGGGAATGCTCTCCACCGCGGGGCATTGGGACCAATCGAGCGCTGCCATGGACTGACCTCCAGGCTCCAGCTTACGGGAAGTCGCGTCGGCCGCACGCCGGTTCACGCCGCGCGCCGGAGCCCCTCGATCTGCCTCAGCCAGGCCGCCGTCCGCGCTGAACTGTACCCTTCCCGAACGTTCTCGTCCCATATTCGCGCATGCATCGCTCTCCACGCAGGCTATGGATAGAGGACAACCCCGGTTCAGTCGCTCAACTCGTGAGCTCGACCTTGGTACACCTGTTGCGCTCCAAATGGAGGCGCCATCGTTGCGGCACATCTCTCGGAACGCCCCCGCCGAGATGCGTGGCTTGAACTGATCGTCGCGCGTCGATACCGACACCAGTCGATCGCCATGTTCGAGAGCCAACGGCCTCAGGACGACTGCGTCGACGACGGAGTACGTGATGGTGCCGGCGGCGATGCCGACGGCCAGAAACACGATGACCAGCATCGCGTATGCCGGCGACCGTCGAAGGGATCGCACGGCATCCCGCAGAATGTGCCACGCGGAGCTCTCTGTTTGACTTTCCAGTGAGAGGCTGGCATTCTCCGCTGGCATGTCCAGTGGAGACAAGAACGTCGTGGTGCTCGCCGGGCTGGTCGACACGCTCCGGCTCGAGAACTGAGCGCATGCGCCTCACCATCCTCCGCCTGCTGTCGTCGTTTCGCTCGAGCCGCGCCGAACGGGAGCTGGCGCGCGAGATCCGCTCGCACCTGCAGCTGCTCGAGGATCAGTACATCGCGAGGGGCATGGACGCGGAGGAGGCGCGCTACGCCGCCCTGCGGGCATTCGGCGGCGTCGAGCAGGTGAAGGCACATCAGCGCGAAGCCCGGATGTTCCGGTCGCTCGCCGGCTGGCCCATGGACCTGAAACTCGGCGGCCGGATGCTCCTGAAGTATCCCGGCTTGACCATCGTGGGAGGCGTCGCGATGGCCTTCGCGATCTGGGTTGGCATCGTCATCTTCCAGGTCGTCGGCCTGTTCGTCCATCCCACTCTGCCGCTTCCACAGGGCGCGCGCCTGGTCGAAATTCGCAGCATCGACGTCGCGGCGAACGTTCAAGAGGAGCAGGTCCTCCACGACTTCCTCGAGTGGCAGCAGTCGCTCCGATCGCTGGCCGACGTCGGCGCCTGGCGTGACTCGAGCCGAAACCTGATCGTCGCCGCCGGCGATGCGCGGCCCGTCAACGTGGCGGAGATGAGCGTCTCGGGATTCCGCGTCGCCGACGCCAGGCCGCTCATGGGCCGGGTACTGGTCGAAGCCGACGAACAGCCCGCGGCGCCGGCCGTGGCGGTCATTGGCTACGACGTGTGGCGCACGCGGTTTGGCAGTGATCCACACGTGCTCGGACGCGAGGTGCAGCTGGGAAACGAGCCCGCTACGATCGTTGGGGTCATGCGTGAGGGCTTCGAGTTCCCGGTCTCGCACGACGTGTGGCTGCCGCTCAAGACCACCGTTCTGGATCAAAAACCGCGCTCGGGCCCCGCCATTACCGTCTTTGCCTTGCTCGCCCCCGGCGAAACCATGCAAACGGCGCAAGCGGAGGTGACAACGGCCGGCCGGCGTGCTGCGACGGAGTCACCGGCCACGCATCAGCATCTCGAGCCCCGCGTGAGGCCTTACGCGATGATGGCCGCGCCTGGTGGCCCCGGCGACCAGCCCCTCATGTACTCGTTTTACTTTTTCACCGCAATGCTGCTGACCCTGATCTGCGGCAACGTCGGCCTGCTGCTGTTTGCGCGCGCGGCATCGCGTGAAGCCGATCTCGTGGTCCGGACCGCGCTCGGTGCGAGCCGCGGGCGCATCGTGGCGCAGATGTTCGCTGAAGCGCTGGTTCTGGGTAGTGTCGCGGCGATCGTGGGCGTTACCGCTGCCGGCTTGACCCTTTGTACCTGGGGCGTGACGTTTCTCGAGACCAACCTCGGCCGCCTTCCCTTCTGGTTCGATCTCAGCCTGTCCCCGGCCGCGTTCGCCGTCGCGATCGTACTGACGGTGGCGGGCGCCGCCGTCGCCGGCATCACGCCGGCGATGAAAATCACGCGCGGCATGGGCCATCGGCTCAAGCAGACCACGGCCGGCAGCGGCGGCCTGCAGTTCGGCGGCGTATGGACCGTGGTGATCGTGGCGCAGGTGGCGGCCACGGTGATGTTCCCTGCGGTCGTTTACATGGAACAGTTTCTCTTGCGGCGCGTCCAGGACTTCGATCCCGGATTCGCAACCGGGCGATACCTCGCCGTGCAAATCGAACGGGATGACCCGGTCGATGGCGGCTCGAACGCCGACGCCGCCACGCGCGAGCGCAACGCGCGGCTGGCGGCCACGCTCGACGAGCTTCGCCGAAGAGTGGCCGCGCAGCCCGGCGTTGGTGGCGTGACGTTCACAGAGGACTTACCGACGACGAATCACCCGCAGAAAATCATCGAGATGGGCTACGACCTCGACTTGTCCGACGTAGCTTCAGCGAAGTCGGAGGGCGGCGCATCGGCGTCAGCGGGCGGCTCGAACGCGGAGCCTCCCTTGCGCGAGGCCACCATCGCGGCCGTCGATCCGTCGTACTTCGAGGTACTGGACGCGCCGGTCCGTGCCGGCCGCGGGTTCACCACCGCAGACGCCGTCCCCGGTACGCGTGTGGCGATCGTCGATCAGGGCTTCGTCGATCAGATCCTGCAGGGCCGCAATGCGGTTGGTCAGCAGGTGCGCTTCCGCTACCCTGGGCCGCCCTCACGGCGCTGGGGGCCGGGGAACCCGGAGGATCCCGCGGGACCGGGTGACTGGTACGAAGTGATCGGCGTCGTGCGCGAGCTCGGCGCCGGAGCGCCGACCCAGCCCGGGCGCGCCGCAGGGTTCTACATTCCAGGCACGCCGGATTCGTTCGATCAGATTCACATGATGGTGCACGTCCGCGGCGGCGATCCGATGACGCTCGCGCCGCAGGTGCGCGACGTTGCCGCGGCCGTCGATCCATCCTTGCGGCTCGTCGGCGTGCAGCGCGCCCACGAGGCCAACAACGACATCCTGTGGGTGATGACGTTGTGGCTGCGCATCACGGTCGTGTTGTCCAGCGTCGCCCTCGTTCTGTCGCTGGCCGGGATCTACGCCGTGTTGTCGTTTACCGTCGCCCGGCGAACGCGTGAGATTGGCGTGCGCGTGGCCCTCGGCGCCAGCCGCCGGCGCGTCGTCGTCGCCACCTTCCGCCGTCCCCTGATGCAAGTCGCGCTTGGCGTCGTCGTCGGCACCGGGATCATTTTCACCGCTGCCACGCTGTTCCACAACACCGAGTTCCCGGGTTCGGAGAGCGACCTCACTCTCCAGGGGATGGCCATGATCATTGGCTACGGGCTTGTCATGCTGGGCGTCTGCATGCTGGGTTGCGTGGTGCCGACACGCCGCGCGCTCAACATTGAGCCGACGGTCGCGTTACGAACGGAGTAACTTGTGGCGATCGCGGACCGGCGGCCAGCAGGCCGCGTCAGGCCCGGGGCTGATCGATCGACTCGAGCAGCGCGTCGATCTCCACCGGCTTCGCAAAGAATGCGTCGAACCCGGCGGCTCTCGCGGTCGCCCTGTCCTGGGCGCGGCCGTAGCCGGTCAACGCGATGAGGCGCAGGGGCCGATCCTGGTCGAGCGATCGCAGCGCACTCGCCAGCTCGTACCCGTCCATGTCCGGGAGCCCGATGTCGAGCACCGCAACCGCAGGAGGCAGCCGCTCCGCCACGTCGAGCGCGTCCCGCGCGGTCGAAGCGCCGATCACGTCGTGGCCAGCGGCCGTCAGCGCGGCGAGGAGCATGTCGAGGGCGTCGCGGTTGTCGTCGACGACCAGCACGCGGCCGATGTGCGCCTGCGGCTTCCACGGCGCCGGTGATTGTTCCTGGACCGGACTCGCCGCTACCGCCGGCACCGCCGGCAGGCGCACGACGAACGTGCTGCCCTGTCCCGTGCCTCCGCTTTTCGCTTCGATGGTGCCTCCGTGGAGCTCCACGAGCGTGCGTGCCACGGTGAGGCCCAATCCGAGTCCGCCCTGCCGTCGATCGAGACCGCGCTGGCCCTGGACGAAGAGATCGAACACGCGCGGCACGAGATCGGCCGGCATGCCGATCCCCGTGTCGCGGCATTCGATGTGCACGTGGCCGCCCTCTTCGCGCACGCGCAACAGGACGTGTGCGCCGCGTTCGGAATACTTCGCGGCGTTCGAGAGCAGGTTGGACAGCACCTGCGCGATCCTGATGCGATCGGCGTCGATCTGGAGTCCGGCCGGCACGTCCACCTCGAGCCGGTGCTGCTTCTCGGCAAAGAGGGGCGACGTCATTTCCACGGCGCGGGCAACCGCGTCGGCAATCTCGAAGCGCTCCCGGCGCAGCTCGATCGCGCCCCGGCGGAGGCGGGAGACGTCGAGCAGATCGTCGACCAGCCGCGCCATGTGGCGGATCTGGCGCTCGATCACGTCGCGCTCGCGGGTCGTATCCGCTGCGCCGCGCAGCTTCATCAGGTGCACGGCGGTCAGTGCCGGGGCCAGCGGGTTCCGGAGCTCGTGGCCGAGCATCGCCAGAAATTCGTCCTTGGCGCGGTCCGCGGCCTCCGCCTCGGCGCGCGCGGCGTTGGCCCGGGTGACCTGTTCGTCGCGCTCGTGCTGGTGCTCCTCCAAGAGCGCCGCCGATCGGTCGAGCGCGTCGAGCAGGCGCTGCAGCTCGGTGACCCGCGAACTGGCGCGCGACGGCCGCAGCCCGCTGGCGATCGCCTCGGCCTCAGCCGCCGCTTCCGAGAGCTCGCGCGACATTCGGCGCGAGATGAAATAGGCGCCGCCGCCACCCACGCCGAGCAGTAGCACCGCGATGCCGGCCAGCGCCGCCATCGACTCCCTGAACCGCGCATCGACGCTCGACGCCGGCACGCTCACACCGGCAATCCAGTGCGAGATTGGTGCCCGGCTGAACGCGCCGTAGACGGCCGTGCCGTCGAGCGAGACGTCGCGGAACACAGCCTCGGCGCCTTCATCATGCCGCCGCTGCGAGGCCGGTGTGCCCCGCTGTCCGACGAAGCGCTCGTGGTCGCGTGAGCGCGCCACGATGACGCCGTTGGCATCGACGACCCCCCGCACCCACTCATCCGACAGCGCCGCATGACGCCGAAGCACGTCCGCAAATCTCTCCGCCGTAATCCAGGCAGTCAGGACGTACTCGACCCGGTCGTCGCGAAGGACCGGTACCCGCACGACGAAACCCATCTGGCCGGTGATCTGTCCGCGTTGCAGAGTGCCGATGACGGGCCTCTTCGTGGCAACAGTCCGCTCGAAGCTCCCGCGGTCGGCCACCACGGGCAGCTTGTCCGCGACCGCCTGTGTTGCGGTATTGACGATCTGCTGACCGTCGGGCGTCGAAAGGCTCACGGCGGACCAGGTCGGCTGGGTCAGGAGCAGGCGCTGAGCCTGCCCGTGGAAGCCTGGAATCTCGCCGGGCGTCAGCCGGTCGGATTCGCCGAGGCCCTGCAAGGCCCGTATCGTGCCGGCAAGCTCCGCATCGACGACCGATGCCACGGCGCGCGCCGTCTCGAGCAGCCGCTGCTCCACCGCGGTGCGATTGGCCGCGACGACGCGGCGGACCAGCACGGGCGCAATCACCACGGCGGGCAGCAGCGTCCCGAAGATCAGGAGCAGCAGATGCGCACGGATAGAAAATGTACGCCCGGGAGCTGTCATCGGTGACTAGTCCCCTGGAAGCGTGCTGACTTGCACGAGTCCCGGAGCGCGGCGCCCGGCTGGCAAGGCGCGAAGAGCGAGCATATTGGGCATATGTGAGCGATGCGTAACGCCGCCAGCCGGGATGCCCCGCCCGGGACTTAGGTGAGTCATCACGTTTCCAGGGGACTAACGCCCGGCTTTGATCACTGCTAAGGGACGTCCAGCGTCTTGAGAAACGCCACGCTCCGTACCGTGATGTCCCAACCCTGCTCGACGAAGTAGTTCTTGAGGCCACCGATCTTGGCGGCCTGAAATACCTTGACCCAGTCGACCGTGTCTTCGCCGACCGCCAGGGGGCCGCCTTCGCCACCTCCACGACCAGCCGCCGCCGGAGCACCCGCGGTGGCCCGGCCAGCGCCGGGGGCGGCCCCACGTGCCGCCGCGGCACCACCGCCGCCGGCTCGCGCGGCCCGTCCAGCTTCCTGCGCCGCGAGCTGCTCGGGCGTCGGCTTCACCGTGAGCGTTCCCCGCCCTGTCGGATTCATGCCGGCGGTCGTATCCACGCCCTGCAAATGCGCGGAGGCGAAACGGCCGGGGTACATCGTGAATCGCCGCAGACGCGCCGCCTGCCTGCTGCAGGAAATCTCGCCTGGAGGTCCCGGCCATACGTACCTCTCCTTCCGCGCGAATGCGCGCTGCCAGTCTCCACCGGCGAGCTCGGCGACCGATACTACAACAACCTCCACAGGACCGACGTCGAACCGCAGCTCTTGGGTCCATGCCTCACGCGGTACGCTCGGCTGGACGCCGCCCTGTCGCTTTCCTGCGAACGGCAATCCCACCCGCGCGACACGCGATCCTCGGCCGGTAGGATTGTCTGGGCATTTCACAGGCTGGGGCTGGCATGGTCCTTGAGCGGCCAGCGATCAGGAGAAGGCCAGATGGAGACAGTCCTGCAGGATCTGAAACAGGCCGTTCGCGGCCTGGGGAGAAACACCGGGGCGCTGGTCACGGCGGTGCTGACGCTCGCGGTCGGCATCGGGTTCAGCACGGCGACGTTCAGCGTGACGAACGCGGTGCTGCTCCGGCCACTCCCGTACGACGAGCCGTCGCGCCTCGTGAACCTCTCGGAACAGGTCCCACCGCGCACGATCCAGTTCGCCGTCTCGCCCGCACACTATCTGTTCTGGCGCGATCACGCAACGGCGTTCGAAGGCATCGGCGCCTGGCAGAGCGTGCAGGTCAACTTCCAGAGCGGCGGTGAAGATCCGCAGCGCGTGCACGCCGATCGGGTAACCGCGAATCTGTTCGCGATCCTGCGCGTGGCTCCGGTGCTCGGCCGCGCGTTCCTGCCGTCCGATGACGAGAGCGGCGCTCAGAAAGTCGCGCTGCTCTCGCACGGGACCTGGCAGCGTCGCTTCGGCGGCGCCCGCGGCGTCGTCGGCCAGACGATTCGCGTCGATCAACAGCCCGCGACGATCGTCGGCGTGATGCCGCCCGGGTTCGCGTTTCCATCGGCCGAGACGGAGTTGTGGGTGCCCGCGGCCTTCTCCGCCGCTGAGCGCCGCGCCTACAGCAGCCATTTCCTGTCGTCGATCGCCCGGCTCGCGCCGGGGGTCACCCTGGCGCGCGCGCAGGCAGACCTGAAAGAGGTATCGGCCCGATTGGGTGAGGTCAACCCGGCCAGCGCCGGCTGGGATGTCCAGCTGACGGATCTCCGCGACGACACGGTGCAGGACGTGCGCCGTTCGCTCCTCGTCCTCGCCGGCGCAGTCGCGCTGGTGCTCTTCATCGCCTGCGTGAACGTCGCCAACCTGCTGCTGGTCGGCGGCGCGGCCCGGCATCGCGAGCTCGCGATCCGCACGGCAATCGGCGCGACGCGCGGGCGGCTGCTTCGTCAGCTCGTGGTCGAACAGGTCGCGCTCGCCGCGATCAGCGCGTCAACCGGCGTGCTGCTCGCGGCCTGGCTGCTGCGAGCGCTCCTCCGACTGGTGCCCGATGCCCTGCCGCGCCAGGGGACGATCGGAATCGACGGTGAGGTGCTGGCGTTCGCGATCGCGCTCGCGGCGCTGACACCGCTGCTCTTCGGGCTGATCCCGGCGCTGGTGGCCTCGCGGCCCGACGTCCGGGTGCTGCTCGCGGCCGGTGGACGCCAGGGTGGCGCCACCCCGGCCCGGCGCCTCCGGACCATTCTGGTCACGGCCGAAATGGCGCTCGCCATGCTGCTCCTCGTCGGCGCAGGGCTCCTGATCCGCAGCTTCGTCAACCTGCTCGGCGAGCCGCCCGGGCTGGTTCCTGCACGCGCGATCGTCACGAGTCTCAGCCTGCCGGCCGACGCCTACCCGCCCGGCGAGCCGCGCGAACGTTTCCTGCACGAGTTCCTCGTGCGGGCGCGGGCGCTGCCCGACGTGGCCGCCATCGGCCTGGCGATGCCGATGCCGATGGTCGACGCGTTCAGGGGCGGCTTCGAGATCGAGGGGCAACCGCTGCCGCGCGATCAGCGCCCCATCGTCAATTTCTTTGCCGTCGGCGCCGGCTACTTCGCCGCTGCTGGCACGCCGCTCCTGAAGGGCCGGGTGCTCGACGCGACGGATCGCGCGGGCGGCACGCGTGTCGTGGTCATCAATCAGACGATGGCGGATCGATTCTTCCCGGGCGTCGATCCGATCGGACGCCGTCTCCGCGTGACCCAGGGGGACAACGCCTGGCGTGAGATCGTCGGGGTCGTCGGCGACGTGAAGTCCATCGGGCTCGCCGAGCACGCATCGCCGCAGGTCTACGAGTCGTACTTGCAGCATCCGTACTTGAACACCTTTTCGATCGTGGCCCGCACGACCAGCGATCGCCCGACCGCCATCGTGCCGGGACTGCGGACGGTGCTGCGGTCGATGGACGCGCGACTGCCGCTCGGCGAGGTGCGGACGCTCGAGGACATCGTCGCCGCCACCGTGCGGCCGCAGCGCTTCTCGACGACGCTCATTGGCGTGTTCGGCGTGGCGGCGCTGCTGCTCGCCGCGGTCGGCGTCTACAGCGTGATGGCATCCACTGTCGGGCTGCGGCGCCAGGAGTTCGCGATCCGCGTCGCGCACGGCGCCCGGCGCGGCGACATCCTGATGCTCGTCCTGCGCAGCGCGGCCGGCATGTCGCTCGTCGGGATTGCCGCGGGCGGGATCCTGGCGTGGCTGCTGCGGCGACTGCTGGAGGGTCTGCTGTTTGGCGTGACCGCCGAGGATCGCGCGACCTACCTGGCGGTGACGGGCCTGCTCGCGCTCGTCGCGTTCGTCGCGAGCGCGGTGCCGGCACTCCGTGCGGCTAAGAGCGATCCGATCGTCGCGTTGAAAGGCGAGTAAGCCGCGGGGGCCCACATGCACAAATGTACCACTCATATCTCGTCATCGCGGTCGCGCTCATGGCCGGCCTGGTACCCGCTCGTCGAGCGCTTCGGTTGGATGTCATCGCGGCCCTGCCTGGCTGATGGCTCACTTCGTCAACTCGATACGGTCGATCTCCATCGTGGCGGGCGACGTGCTGCGGAAAGGAACGTAGGCATACCTGACTGTGAGCGGCTGAAGACAGCAGTACAGAGCGGGCCTGAGCTGGAGATCCAGCCACTCCTCGCCGGACGGAACCCCAATCCGCAGGGACGATTGCGCATTGGGAACAACCGGGTCGATGACCTCGAAATACAGATGGACCTCCTCGTCCGCCGCCTGTGATGGCCTCGATCGATCGGGGCGGAGCCGCGCTCGAATGCGCGCGCCTCGCACGCCGGCAGCCGGCGGCTCGAGATCCGGCCCGCGCAGCACGTAGTCGTTGACATCGAGCCTGACGCGGATGAACGCGGCAGCGCCGTCACCTTCGACGGTAATCGGACCACGCGTGACGGCGTTCGACACCCAGTCCAGAAGCTCCTCGCGCGAGTCCCACACGAGCGGCTGCTCCGTCGGGGTGCGGCTTGGCGCGGTCGGTCCAGGAATGACGAGCGGTTCCGGCACCTCGCCGCAACCCGCTGCAGCCACCGTTGCGATCATGAACGCGAGCAGAGACTTGCTCATTGGCGTGTCCCGCGCTGCCATGCGATACCAAACACGGCCCGCGGCATCGGAATCGACGTTTGGCCAGCGGCGACCAGGACCTGCACGTCCCATCGAACGACGACGCGATCCGACAACGGTCGCTCGGCGCCGAAACCGGCGTGAACCCCGGCCGGTCGGACGATGTGCATCCGCCGGTATCCCGGAAAGACGATGACGGAGCCATCCGGACGCGGCTCACGAACCTCGCGGCGATGGGTGTACTGCCCGAACAGCGTTACGCCGTACGTCGCGTGCACTCGCCATGCCTGTCGGCGACCCAACCGGTGCCGAAGCTGCGCCTGGAAGAGTAACGACGTCGCACCGTCGTCGTCGAACGTCAGAGGCACGTATTCACCGACTCCTTCGAAGGTGAGAGGCGAACGCAGCGGAACGCTTAGCCGCGCACCGAACGTCGGTAAGAAGAACACGACGCCGGCCGAGCCGCCGAGCTGGCCTGGCGATGCGTCCGCCGGCTGGGCGGCGAGGTCCCGACCTGTCAACAGGACGAGCGCGCATCCGGCGATGATCGCAAGTGCCGACCGGCGGAGCGTCATACCGCCTAAGGTGCAAGATCGGTAACGGCAAGCTCACCTCAGCGGATTCTGCCGGCCTATTGCTGCCGCAGGGCCTCGACCGGATTCACGTTCGAGGCGCGCCGCGCCGGCACGACGCCGGCGAGGGCCGTGACGACGGCGATCAGCGCCACCGCGCCGCCGATCGTCAGGAGATCGCTCGGCGACAGGCCGTACAACACCGTCTGGACGAATCGACCGGCCCACAGGACCGCGGCAAGACCCAGCGCAATGCCGATGGCGACGAGCCGAATCGACTCGCGCATCACCATGGCGACCACGGTCCACCGCTCGGCGCCGAGCGCCATGCGGACGCCGATCTCGCTGGTCCGCCGCGCCACGTTGTAGCTCGTCAGGCCGAACAGGCCGATACACGCGAGCAGCACGGCGAGCGCGCCGAACCCGGCGTAGGCCCGGGCGAACAGCCGCTCCTGGGCGAACCGCTGGGCGATGTGTTCGGTCTGGGACGTGCTCCTGAACCGGCAGCGTCGGATCGATCTCGCGCATCGCGGCCCGCACCGTCTCGGCCATCGCCAGCGGCTCGCCCGCGGTCCTGAGGACGACGTGCAGGTTCCGCTGCGTCGTCTGCCAGATGCACCGATACATCGTCGGGGGGCCGGGTTCGCGGACGCTCGCGTATTTCGTGTCGCGCACCCGCCGACGACCTCGAACTCGCCCGACTTCTCGAGCGACTCGCCGATGCGCCGGCCGAGGGCGTGGCCGTCGGGGAACAGCGTGCGCGCGGCGGCCTCGTTGAGGATCGCCACCTTGGGTCCAGTCGGGCCGTCGCGGTCGGTGAAGCTTCGGCCGTGCAGGAGGGCAATCCCCATCGCTCCGGCCGGATCCTCGCCTGGCGACTGTGCTCAGCGTGATTCTCGGGCTGGCGACGATGGTCCTTGGCGGATACGTCGCGGCTGTGATTCGTCAGGGAGCCGCATCGGTTCTGGCGGGAATTATCTTCCTTGTTGTCGTTGTGCTGTTGGTGACCGTGCCTGAGAGCGCGCCGCTCTGGTACGGGTTGACATTCCTCGCCGCCGGGCCGGTGGCGGCGTTGGCGGGTGGACGGCTCAATCTCAGACGGCGGGCTCATCGCGCCAGCTAGTCGTGTCACCACGGGACGGGCAGGGATCCAGAGGAACAGCTCGCGGCGCGTATCGAGGAGCATATGACCAGACAGCAATTGCTCGACAAACGGGACTTCTTCAACCCGGTGCAGGGAATCACCCTGCGAGCCATCGAGACGTTTGCCGACAATGAGCTCGGCTTCCGTCCCAAGCCCGGGATGCGAACGCCCCGAGAACTGATTTTTCACATCTATGGCCAGGAGCAGGCGCTGGCGGAGGGTGCGCGGGACGGCTCGTTCACAATGGCACTGGCAAACCGATCGAATCCCGAGGACCCGTCGAACACGGCTGCCGTCAGCGCGCTGGCGACGGTCGCTGGCGCTGTCGGATACGCTCGCGCGTGTCACGACGCGGCCGAACGTATCTTCAGAGCGATGTCAGAGGCCGAGGTCGCGCGCCCCGTGAATTCGCCGTTCGGAACCTATCCGGCTTGGCAATATCTGGTGTTCGCGTACGACGAGCATTGGCATCATCGAGGGCAGTTGTACACGTATTTGCGGTTGCTCGACAAAGAGCCACCGATGCTCTACGACTACCAGGTCTAACGGTCCGAGGCGCGGGCGGTGCTATGTCGAACGAGCCGGAGGGACGGCGAGGCCTGGCAATCCCTCGACGCTTCGGGCGTTCTTTGCCTGGCGATACTGCGTAAGCGCGGCCTCCCCCTTCGACTCCGACCAGCGAAGAAGCGTATCGCGATCGCCAGCATACCGGTACTGCGGGACGCCGAAGCCGCACGAATCGCTGATTCGCGTCAGCCGCACCCGGACGATTGCCCGACTGCCGATGTAGACAGGAAAGCGCGCGCTGAGCGAGTCGTACTGCGTTGAGCCGATGGGGTAGACCTCGCCCGTTCCGTGCAACCGGACAATCTGTGGCGGGCCTTCGAACGCGCAGAACATGAAGACGACCCGGCCATTCTCGCGGCAATGTGCGGCCGTTTCGATGCCGCTCCCGGTGAGATCCACATACGCGACGTCACGCGGTCCCAGGATCCGAAACGTATCGATCCCTTTCGGAGAGCAGTTGATCAGCCCATCGTTCGCGAGCGGAGCCGTCGCCACGAAGAACATGTGCTGCCGCTCGATCCACTCCGACAATGCCGGCGTGATGCCGTCGTACGATTTCCCCATCCACTCATCCTATTACGGGGTCGCCGCGCCGCCGCGCTGCAGGTAGCGGCCTGTATCCGCTGAATCAGTAGTGGATTTCGGTGCCAGCCGGTCACGACCGGTGGCATCGAGCGGTCCGTGAGGGACGCTCGCGCCTTTTTCGGCATACCGAGAAGAGGCGGCACGTTCCACTCGGACGGCGCCGTCTCGCGCTCATCAACCAATTCGATAGGAGTCGTTCGATGTCTGTCCATCCCCTCGCGACGTTCGTGTCCCTGTTGTCCGCCTCGCGGTCCAGGCGCCTCGCCGCATTCGTGATCGTCGCCACTGTGGTCGCCGGATCGGCGCAGGCGCAGCATGCCGAGCCGCTCCGCGCCGTCCATGACCGTCATTCCAACGCGGTGACGCATTGGAACGCCATCGCCGAAGCCGCTGTCACACCCACGCAGGGCACGAACCCGATGGACCAGTCACGAACGCTGGCGATATTTCACGCGGCGATTCACGACGCGCTCAATGCCATCCAGCGGCGATTCGAGTCGTACACCCCGGGGCTGACCGCCGCACCGCGGGCGAACATCGACGCGGCGGTGGCGGCGGCCGCCCACGACGTCCTCCTCGCACTCGTGCCGAGTCAGGCGGCGCTGGTCGAGAGCGCCTATGCGGAAGCGTTGGCGGAGATCGCCGCCGGGCCAGCCAAAGCCGGCGGCGTCGCGACCGGACGGGCCGCGGCGCAGGCGACGCTGGCACGCCGCCAAGGGGACGGCGCTGACGAGGGGACGGAGCCGGTCTACGTGCCGCGGCCCGGTCCCGGGGAATATCAGTTCACGCCGCCGTTCAACTTCGCGGCGCAGCCCGGCTGGGGCAGCGTCCAGCCGTTCATCATCGACCTCCGCGACCACCTTCTCGAAGGTCCCCTGCCGCTCTCCAGCGCGAAGTACGCCCTCGACCTGGCGTACGTGAAGGCCATCGGCGACATCAACAGTACGCGGCGGACACCGGATCAATCGGAGATCGCCGGGTTCTGGTACGAGGACTCGCCCCTTGGCTGGAATCGCATCGCGAACACGCTGGTCTGTCAGCGGGGCCTCGATCCGTGGGAGGCGGCCCGGACGTTCGCGCTGGTGCACTTCGCGATGGCCGATGGGTTCATCGCCGGCTTCGAGGCGAAATATCGGTTCCGCTTCTGGCGTCCGGTGACGGCGATCCACAACGCGGCCGCCGACCACAACCCGCAGACGACGCCCGACCCGGGCTGGCAGCCGTTTCTCGTCACCCCGCCCGTGCCGGACTATCCCTCGACGCATACGGTGCTCGGCTGGGCCGCCGCCGAAGTGTTGATTGAGATCCTGGGCGACCGGCAGCGATTCACGGCGACCAGCCTGACGCTGCCCGGCGTCACGCGCACGTTCAAGCGCGTCTCGGACGCGGCGGACGAGAACGGATTATCGCGCCTCTACGCCGGTATCCACTTCCGCCATGCCGTGAGTGCCGGACGGCGCCAGGGCAGCAGCATTGGCCAGGCCGTCGCCGAAGCGCTCAAGCCGATCCGACGATCGCACCCGCACTGGTCCGAAACCCGGTAGTTCACCCGGCTGGGCCTGGTGCGCCTCAGCGGACGATACGCAGGCCCGTTGGAGGGCTGGGCGGGGTCGTGGCGCCTTCGGGGAATTCGTCGGCGCCGACATCGGTCCGGCCCGCCGGACGGGCATGGCCATCCCAGTCGACGGCGGCGTTGACGAGTGGCGTCACGATCCTGTTCAAGAGCGCGGTGGCCGTCGGCCTGTGGTGCAGGTCACCCGTTGCGGCATTGACGAAGAGCGCCGCCGTTCCGGTGGTGTGATTGCCCGAGACCGATCCGGCGGCGCCATCTCGTGCCTGCACTCCTCCATCGAGCACGTTGTTTGCGATCACGATGCCCGTCGTGTGAGGAAAGCGGTACTCGATCGGGCTGGGTACGTGCCTGAGATGAAGATCGAGTTGTGCAGGCCCTGCGTGTTGGGCGAGTCGGCAACGTGGATCGCCGAATCGCCGGCGCCGCGGCGGTAGATGAAGTTGTTCCGGACGATCCCGCCCGAGTGGTCGTTCGGTGTCCTTGCGATCAGCCCGAGTGCTGCGTTGTGGTCCTCCCCACGATGACGTCGCCGCGTCCGAGCGGCCAACAGGGATCCGATTGTGGAGTTGAAAGGCGAGTAAGGCCGCGGGCGACGATCGGCAGCGAGCGGTGAACGGAATTTTCTGATCACTATTCCGAGTCCTCAATCCCATTGCCGCGATGCGGAGCACGGGATTGAGGATTAGGATGAGTGATCAGGGATTCGTTTCTCAGAACCGCGTGATGAACCGAACCGAAGCCCCTCTACCCGGCGCGTCGACCCCCCAACTGATGCCCCGATAGTTCTCGTCGCTCAAGTTCTCCAAATCGATCAGGAGCTGGTGGGCACCGATCCGGGCGCCGCCGCGGATGCCGAAGACCGCATATCCCGGAAGCTCCGGACACAGCGATGACGAATTGACGCCGACGCCGAGCACCCGGTCCTGCACCTGGAGGAGCGTTTCCCCCGTGGCGGTCAGGATGTCGTCGGCGTTGTTGGGAATGCCGTCGGCGCCGGCGGTGACCCAGCCGCGGGCGCGCGCGCCGTTGCGGAAGAACGCCTGGATCGAGGCGCGGGTGCGCCCCGACCCGGTGCGGCGGTCGCCGAGATCGAGCGACGACAGGTGGGTCTGCTTCCAGCCGGCATGGGCGTATGGCTCGACCCACCAGCGGCTCGCGGCTGGCGAATAGCGGACCGATGCCCACAACTGCGGCGCCGGCGTGCCGCCTTCGATGTTCGGCGACAGGTGGGTCGTCGTGTCGGTGGCGCGAAGGTAGGTGAACGCGGTGCGGACGGCGACGTCGCGGTGCGCCTGGATGTCGGCGCTGTGCTCGATGCCCCAGATTCGCGCGTTGTCGAAATTGGCGCGTACCAGCACCGGCACCGTGGTGGCGGCGACGAACACGGCGCCGCTCGTGGTCTGCGAGGTGATGGGCTGGCCGCCGAGCGCCAGGCCGATCGCGCCGGGCGGCAGGATCAACGCCTGCTTCTGGATGTTGTCGTAGACGTTGTTGACGAACACCGACAGTTCCGTCCGCCAGACGCGGTTCCGGAATCTGATCGACCCCTCGTATTGAAGGCTGCTTTCGGGACCCACCTGCTCGACGCCGTCTCCGGTCGATACGGCGGCCGCGTCCGCGGTCGTCCCGACCGTTCCACCGAGCCCGGCGACATCCGGCGCGGCGACTTCGAAGCCGGAACCGGTGAGCCCGAGTGTGCCGAGGTCGGTCATGTGAGGCGCGCGAAAACCGCGGCTCAGCGAACCCAGGAAGGCCCATCGATCGTCTGGCGTGATCACGGCCGACGCTCGGAACGTCAGATCGCCAACCGCCAGGTGGTCGTCGGGCCAGAGCGGCGCGCCGCCGACGCTGGGACTGTCGGCGGCGCGTGCCTCGTAACGGGCGCCGCCATAGCGAAGCGCTCCCACGAGACGCACGCGCTCGGGGACCGCATCGACGGTCGTCTGCGCGTACCCGCCGCCCTGTCTGAACGTGGCCCCGTTCGGCACCCGCGGCCGTCGCGGCGACACCGCGCCGGACACCGGGTTGACGTTGAACGAGTCGGAGGTCAGCCCCTCGAGATACAGGTCGGCGCCGACGGTCAGGGCCTGACGGCGTGACAGTTGCCGCGTCAGCACGCCTTGAACGCCGTGCACGGTCGTCCGCTCCGGTTCGTGCCCGATCGTCGCGGTCGGGTTGCCATTCCCGCCCTGGTTCACGCGTTCCTCGCGCTGACTGTTGACCGAGTACCAGAACGACGCATGGTCGAACGCCCCGAAATCGAGGCGCTCGACCCGCAGCGAGAACAGATCGAGGGTCAGATCGTTGAGCTCCGATACGAGATTGCCATCGCCGCCGAGCAGCTGGTCATACCGCTGCCCACCGTCCTGAGCGGTGGTCATGTAGCTGGCCACCAGGTTGGTGCCGGGTTCAATCTGCCAGTTGACGCGGGCGGCGCCGCCAACCTGCCGGAAGCCCGTGTCGGGCAGCCGCTCGTCCATCAGCACATCGGAGGCGACGCCCAGAAAACGGGTCACTGCCGCGTGCGAGTCGATCCCGCCGCCCGGGCGGAGGGCCCCGGCACGGCGGCCGGTCACCGTGCCGGTGATGCCGAGCGACGGCCCGGTGTACCCGACGACTGCGGAGCCGGAGCCATAGCGATGGCCGGTGCCGCCGGCGACGTTGAGGGTGCCTCCCCAGCGAGGCCCCGCTGGGAGACCGACGGCGGGAGGCTTCGAGAAGAACTGGACACTGCCGCCGAGCGCGTCGCTGCCGTACTGGGCGCTCGACGGTCCGCGGACGACCTCGATCCGCTCGAGTCCGTCCGGATCGATGAGGTCCAGAAAGGTGTTGACGCCGCCGCGCTGGGCACCGTTCGAGTAGCGCACGCCGTCGACGAACACATTCACCTTGTTGCCGGTCAGGCCGCGGACGAAGATGCCGGCCATCGTCGGGCTGGTCTGCTGGAGGTGAACGCCCGCTTCACCTTCAACCGCTTGCGCGACCACCGTCTTCACGCGGGTGGCGATCTCGTCAGCGCTGATGACCGCCACCGGTTGCGCGGCGAGTCGAAGCGTGTCGACGCTATCGCGCGCGGCGGCGACGGTGACTTCCTCTTTCAGTGGACCGACCTGCAGCACGACCTCGATCGATGCGGTCGTGCCCGGCTGAACGCTGACGGCGCGACGGCTCTCGCCGAAGGCAGGCGCGCGGGTGATGAGCAGATAGGTCCCGGCCGCAGGCGCGCTCAGCGAGAAAAGCCCTTGCGCGTCAGAGCTGGTCGCGGCCACCACGGTGAGCTCGGGCGTGGTCAGCACGATCTGAGCGGCCGCGACCGCGCCGCCCGAGACGTCGCGCACGCTGCCCTTGATGGTCTCCGCCCCTGCCTCGTCTGGCACGGCCGCGAGCCGTGCGGTCAGGCACACGACCAGCCACATCTTTCCTGGGGACATCGCGCGACTCTAGCAACGCGCCGCGCGTACTACCAACCGTAGTTTCAATGCCTGAACGGCTTCTGCTGGTATTCGAAGACGTTCCGATTGTGCTCGTCGAGCGTGACCGAGAACACGTGCGACCCGTCGTTCCGGCTCACGAAGTAGCACATAGGGCACGTCGGCCGGTGAGGCCGCGGCTTCGATCGAGGCGCGCCCCGGCGACGCGATCGGTCCGGGCGGCAGTCCCGCATAGCGATAGGTGTTGTAGGGCGAGTCGAAGCGCAGGTCGTCGCGCGTGAGGTTGCCGGTGTACTTGCCCACCCGCTCGAGCGCATAGATCACGGTGGGATCGCACTGCATGCCCATCCCGATCCGGAGCCGGTTGGCGTAGACGGCGGCCACCACCGGCCGCTCTGCCGCTTTCGCGGTCTCCTTCTCGACCAGCGAGGCCAGCGTCAGGAGCTCGCGGACCGACAGGCCACGCGCGGCGGCCCGCTGCACGATCTCCGGGGTCAGCACGTCGCGGAACGCGGTGACCATGCTCTGCACGAGCTGATCCGGGGTGGCCTTGCGCGGCAGCGAATACGTATCCGGGAATAGATAGCCCTCGAGATCGTCCGCCCCGGGATCGATGTCGTGAATCAGCTTGCCGTTGCGCGCCGCGCGCAGGAACTCGGTTTTCGAGCCGCCACCCTCGCGCTCGTAGATCTCCGACATCTGACGGATGGTAAGCCCCTCGGGGAAGGTGATCGGACGAAGGAAGACCTCGCCTCTGGCGAGCTTGTCGATGACCTCGCGCGTACTCATCGGCCGGTCGAACCGGTACTCGCCGGCCTGCAGCCGTCGCGCCTGACCGCTCCTCGCCAGCGCCACCCGAAAACTGACCTGATCGCGCACGACGCCGCTCTCGGCCAGCCGCCGCCCGATCGAGGACGGCCCCGCGCCCGGCGGGATGTCGACGAACTGCTCGACCCCCGCGTAGCCCTTGAAGGGTCGCGCCGATCCAATCAGCAGCCACGCCCCGCCGGCCGCCGCCGCCAGCACGAGCACCGATGCCAACACCAGAACCGCACGTTTCATGTTTTCAGTAGTCCGGCAGTGCGCGAGGCTGCGCGTCGAGGTAGTCCTGCAGGATGACGGCGGCCGCCGCCGCATCGAGCAGCGGCTTTCGTTTCCGCCAGTCCTTTTCGCGCCGGGACAGCAGCTGCTCGGCTTCGTGGCTCGACAACCGTTCGTCCTGCACCGCAATCGGCACCGGGATCAGACCGGCCAGCCGATCGACCAGTGACTGCACAAGGGCGGTCTGCTGGTTGGCCTCGCCGGACAGCCGGCGCGGCAGGCCGATGACAACGGTCGAGAGCCCGTCGGGTTCGCGCTGAAGCGACTCGATTTCGCGCGACAGCTCGGCCACCTGCCGATCCAACCCGGCCGCGGCGATCGTCTTCCATGGACGGGCCAAAAGTCCGGTCGGATCCGACAGCGCCAGCCCGATCCGTTTCCGGCCGTAGTCGATTCCGAGCGCCCGCATCGATTCGAGGGTAGCACGCCCGCGGCGACGCCACTGTCACGCTGCCATCGCGATCACGGTGGCGCTTCGCGCTAGGCACGACGACACGACGACAACGACGCTATGACTTGGCCGGGGGTGATTCGAGGGTCAATCTGCTTGCCAGGCGCTTGCTACCCCACGCATATATCAGCGGCTCTGCCCCGCTGCCCTTCGAAGAGAACCGGCATTTACGTCGTGTCGTCGTGTCGTCGTTCTTGCGGCCGGAAGGCCGCAACGCGCCGCAGGCGCCGTGACAAGCGAGGGTTGCCCGCAGAGGCTCCCCGGGGCTTGCCCGCCGAAGCGCGAAGCGCGTAGGCGGGACGTGGAATAATCGACCGCTCTCATGAAATTCCGAGTCATGCCCGTCACGGCGATCCTGGTCGTCCTGGTGGTCGCCGCCGGGTTCTGGACCTATCGGTCTCGGTCCGCACCGCCGAGCCGCTACTGGCAGAAGATGGTCATCCTCGGCTTCGATGGCATGGATCCCGACCTGGTCCGGCAGTTGGTGCAGAACGGACGGCTCCCCAACTTCAAGCGCCTGATCGATCAGGGAGGTCTCTACCCGCTGGGCACTACGCACTCGGCGGAGTCCCCGACCGCGTGGGCCTCGTTCGCCACCGGCGTCAACCCGGGCAAGCACAACATCTACGACTTCCTGGTTCGCGATACCGCGACTTACCTGCCCGATCTCGGCATGGTCCGCCGCCAGCCGGCGCGATTTCTGCTCGGGTACGTGCCGATCGCGAAGCCGAAGGTCTACTCCATCCGCGGCGGAACCTCGTTCTGGACGACCGCGGGCCGCGCCGGCGTCCGCAGCAGCATCCTCACGGTGCCGGTCACGTTTCCGCCGGAAGACCTCCCGAACGGGGAGCTGCTCTCCGGCCTGCCGCTTCCCGACATCCGCGGGACCATGGGCACGTTCTATTACTTCGCGAGCGATTTGAGCCGCTACGAAGAAGGCAACACCGAGATGGGGGGCATCCTCAAGCGGCTGCTGGTCGAGAACGACGTCGCCCGCACCGAGCTGATCGGCCCGCCCAATCCGATCGTGCGTCAGCAGGTCGAGCAGATTCGCGGCAAGGGTCCGGCGCTGTCCGAGCCGGAGCGAAGCCGGCTCACCGAGCTACAGGGACGCCAGGACGTACGGCTGCCGATGACCGTCCGATGGCACCGCGCCACCAAGAGTGCGACCGTCGACCTTGGCGGCCAGTCCATCTCGCTTCAGCCCGGCAAGTGGAGCAAGTGGGTCGACCTCGAGTTCCGGATCAACTTCCTCCTCCGGATCCGCGGGATGGCCCAGCTGCTCCTGATGAACGCCGACAACGAGCTGCAGCTCTACGTCTCGCCGGTCAACTGGAAGCCGGACGCGCCACCCATTCCGATGTCGTACCCGGCCCGATTCGCCGGCGATCTGTTCGACGAGATCGGGCCCTACCGCACGCTCGGCTGGGCGGAGGCGACCTGGCCGCTCAACGAAGCCCGCATGGACGAGCAGACGTTCATGGACGATCTCTACCGTGCGTTCGACGATCGCGCCCAGGTCATCCTGACTCGGCTCGAGGCGCGCCGGTGGGACTTGCTGGTCGGCGTCATCGAGTCGACGGACCGGGTGCAGCACATGATGTGGCGGCTCATCGACCCGAAGCATCCGATGTACGACCCGGCGCTTGCGGCGAAGTTCGGCGGCGCCATCGAAAGCGTGTATCGCCGCGCCGACGGCTTCGTCGGCGAAGTCATGCAGCGGGTCGATCCGGGCACGCCCATCCTGGTCGTCTCGGATCACGGCTTCCATTCATGGCGGAAGGCGGTCAACCTCAACACCTGGCTCGTGCAGAACGGATACATGACGCTGCAGGGACAGCGGCCGGCCGATAAGAAGCTCAACGACCTGTTCGGAGGGGGCACGTTCTGGGAGAACGTCGACTGGACGCGAACCCGGGCCTACGCCATGGGCATCGGCCAGATTTACTTCAACCTGCGCGGCCGCGAATCGCGGGGCATCGTCAGCCCCGGTGCCGAGGCGAGCCAGCTGGCCGACGAGCTCAGCGCAAAGCTGTCGACCATGACCGATCCCGACGACGGTGCGCCGATCATCCGCTCGGTGTACAAGCGCGATGACATCTACTCGGGGGAGTTCCTCGGCAACGCTTCCGAGCTCCAGATCGGCATGCACGAAGGCTATCGCGTCTCCTGGCAGACGACGCTCGGCGGGTCGCCGGAAGGACTGGTGTATCCCAACATGAAGAAGTGGAGCGGCGATCACGGCGGCTACGACTTCGCCACGACGGCCGGCGTGCTGATCGCCAACCGTCGGCTCACTTCGGCGTCCCCGTCCATCATGGACATCGCGCCGACGGTGCTGAAGTACTTCGGGATTCAGATCCCGGCCGGTACCGACGGCAAGGCCTTCTTTTGAACGACGTGCCGTGATGTTCTGCTCGCACCGATCGCCAATCCGTGGCCTCCGGAGGCGGGCCGCCGCCCTGCGGTGGGTAGTCCTGCCGGGCCTGGTGATCGTGTGCCTGCCGGTCCTCTTCGCCCAGACGCCGGGCTCCTCGGATCGCGATCGCGCGGCGGCCGCGGCGAAGCGGACCGAAGACCGTCTGCGCGGGCTGCAGCGGGAAGCCGATGCCCTCGCCGCGCAGGAACGGACCGTGCTGATCGACCTGCGAAAGCTGGAGCTGGAGCGTCAGATCAGCATCGAGCAGCTGGCGCGGATCGAGCGCGATCGGATGGACGTCCAGCACAAGCTGGATGAGGCGGAGAACCGGGCGGCGACTCTCGCGCAGGAGGCCGCGGCGCAGCTGCCGGATGTCGAAGCCAGGCTCGAGCAGCTCTACAAGATGGGCCGGGCGGGCTATTGGCGGCTGCTGCTCAATGTCGACGACCTGCAGGCACTGGGCCGCGCCTATCGCACCGCCTCGGCGATCACCGAGATCGACCGGGGGCGCATCAGGGAGCACTACGCCACGCTCGATGCGCTGGCGCGTGAGCGAAAGGCGCTGCAGGAGCGCGCTGCGGAGATCGCCAGGCTTCAGGCCGAAGCGCTCCGGGCACGCGCCGCCGCGGACAAGGCGGTCGCGGGCCGAACGGCGCTGGTGGCCTCCATCGACGCCCGGCGCGACCTGAACGCGCAACTGGTCGGCGAGCTCACGGCGGCGCAGCAGAAGCTGCAGTCTTCACTCGCGCAGATCGAGTCAGGTCGCGCCGCCGTGGCCACACCCCTGCCATTGCGCCCCTTCCGTGGAGACCTACCGTGGCCGCTGGCCGGACGGGTGCTTCGGGCCTTCGGCCGGCAGCCTACCAGCCGTTTCGGCACCGCCGTCGTCAGAAACGGTATGGAAATCGGGGCCGGGGAAGGTCAGCCGGTCCGGAACATCCACGAGGGCAGCGTCGCGTTCGCCGATCAGTTCGAAGGCTACGGCAATCTCGTGATCGTGGACCACGGCGCCCGGGCCTATTCACTCTACGGCTACCTCGGCACGGTGGGAGCGGTGCGGGGCCAGCGGATCGACCCGCAGGCGGTGGTGGGAACGGTGGGACGGAATCCCGCCGGCAACTCTGCGCTGTACTTCGAGTTACGCGTCGACGGCACCGCCGTCGATCCCTTACAATGGCTGAAGAAGCGTCCCTGATCTCGACAGTCGGAACCTTGAACTCATGACTTCGAAGACTCGACTCTCCATCCTGCTCGTCTCCTCGCCCGTCCTCGCCTTCGTCATCGTGGGCGGTCTGATCGGGCAGGAGCGTTCGTCCGGCGACCGCGTGTTCCGCCACCTGCGCGTCTTCAACGACGTGGTGGAGCTGGTGATGTCGAACTACGTGGAAGATGTGAAGGTCGACAAGGCCATGGAAGGCGCCTTGCGCGGGCTCGCCGACGGTCTGGATCCGGACTCGGCGTATCTCGATGCGAAACAGGTCAAGCTGGTGGCGGCCGGCGACACGCTGCCGGACGGCGACGTCGGGATCGAGCTGACCCGACAGTACTACCTGCGCGTGATCGCCGCCCGGGACGGCTCCCCCGCCGCCAAGGCGGGGCTGCAGACCGGCGACTTCGTCCGCGCCATCGATACCAAGCCGACCCGTGACATGTCCGTGTTCGAGGGGACCCGCCTGCTGCGTGGCGCCGCGGGGTCGAAGGTCACGATCACGGTCATCCGGGGCAGCGCCGCCGAACCGCACGACGTCGTGCTGGTGCGCGAGAAAGCGGCAGGCGCGGCGGTCTTGTCGCGGCTGATCGGCACCGACATCGGCTACGTCCGCGTCGCGAGCTTCAGGGGGACGGCGTCGGAGGACATCAAGAAGCAGACGGCGGACCTCGCCAGGTCCGGCGCGAAGTCGCTGCTGATCGATCTGCGGCGCACCGCCGAGGGTCCGCTCGACAATGGTCTGTCGGCGGCGCGCCTGTTCGTGAAGACCGGGACGCTGGCGGTCAAGGCTGGGCGCGAGAAGACCGATCGGGTCACCATCGACGCCAAGCCGAACGAGGCGGTCAGCGATCTGCCGATCACCTTGCTCGTCACCACCGGCACCTCCGGCGCCGCAGAGCTGTTCATCGCCGCCTTGGACGGCAACGATCGCGCTGACATCGTCGGCGAACGGACCCTGGGACGGGCCGGCATCCAGAAGCTCGTGCAACTGCCCGAGAACCGCGGGCTGTGGCTCACCTACGCGAAGTACCTGACGCCCAAAGGCGATCCGATCCACGGCAAGGGCATCGAGCCCGACGTGCGTGTCGAAGAGCCCGACGTCGAGTTCGGCGCCGCCGCGCCCGACAAGGACGTGATGCTCGACACCGCGCTCGAACATCTCCGCAAGAAAGTCGCGTGATTTGTTGACACCCCTCTGAGGCGAGCGTATAACCGCTGCGCACATCTTGAGCTCGCGCGCACGTCATCACGCCCGCGCGGACATCTCTGCTTCTGCTTCGGAGGGGGCGCATGAACAAATCAGAACTGGTTTCCAAGATCGCCGAGGACACTGGCCTCAGCAAAGTGACCGCGGCGGCGGCCGTCGACTCGTTCATCCAGGGAATCACCAAGTCGCTCAAGAAGGGTCAGGCGATCACGTTCGTCGGATTCGGAACCTTCAAGACCGCGCAGCGCAAAGCGCGGACCGCACGGAACCCGAGGACCGGTGCCGCCATCAAGATTCCCAAGCGCCGCGTCGTGCGCTTCAGCGCCGGCAAAGCCTTGAAGTCAGCGGTGAACTAGCAGACTGGTGAAAAGGGAGACGCGGCTCTCCCTTTTCGATTCAGGCTTTGGTCGTCAACTTCCTCACTTCCACCCGCGATGATGCTGCGTCAGTTCTTGTCCGGCTCCCCCCGACTCTGCTAAACTGTCGTTTTCGGCAAGGCCACTTTTGACTGATATAGGCGCGTAGCTCAGTTGGTTAGAGCGCCTGCTTGACACGCAGGAGGTCGGCAGTTCGAGTCTGCCCGTGCCTACCAACCTTCGCTCGCCGAGCTTACGCAGAGGCGAGCTACGGCTGGCAAGCCAGTCTGGCTTGTCCACCGTAGCGCAAAGCGCGAAGGTGGATTGGCAAGCCACGCGAAAGTTGTCCGACGAAACAATCCGCACGATTCCATGAGCGACATCACGGTCACGCTTCCGGACGGCTCGAGCCGTGTCGTGCCCGCCGGGACCACCCCGGCGGACGTTGCGGCATCGATCTCGGCCGGCTTGGCGCGGGCGGCGCTCGCGGCCTTCGTCGACGACCGCATGGTCGACCTGTCGTATCCCCTCCAGGCGGACGCACGGGTGCGCATCGTCACGACCACCAGCCCCGAAGCGCTGGCGCTCTACCGCCACAGCACGGCGCACCTGATGGCGGCGGCCGTCACGAACCTGTTTCCGGGCACCCAGTGCGGCATCGGTCCCGCGACCGAGGATGGCTTCTTCTACGACTTCGTGGTCGAGCGTCCGTTCGTCCCCGAGGACCTCGCGGCGATCGAAAAGAAGATGAAGGAGCTGGCCTCGCAGGATCTGCCCTACGAGCGCCAGATGGTCCCGCGCGACGAAGCCCGCGCCTTCTTCGCGGCGAAGCACGAGCCGCTGAAGGTGCAGCTGATCGAAGAGAAGACCGCCGGCCAGTCCGAGGTGTCCTGCTACACCATCAAGGACCGCGACACCTTCGTCGATTTCTGCGTCGGCCCGCACGTGCCTTCCACGGGGCGGCTCAAGGCGTTCAAGCTCCTGAACACCTCGAACGCCTATTGGAAGGGGGACTCGCACAATCAGCCGATGCAGCGGATCTACGGGACCGCCTTCTTCAGCGAAAGCGATCTGAAGGCGCACCTGCAGCGGATCGAGGAAGCGAAGAAGCGCGATCACCGCAAGCTCGGAAAAGAGCTGGGGCTGTTCACGTTCCATCCGTGGGCGCCCGGCGCCGCGTTCTGGCTCGACAAGGGGACGACGCTCTACAACCTGCTGGCGAACTACATGCGCGAGGTGCTGTTCCCGGCCGGCTACGTGGAGCTCAAGACGCCGCTCGTCTTCAACAAGGCGCTGTGGGAAACCTCCGGCCACTGGCAGCACTACCGCCAGAACATGTTCCTCATCGAGGCCGAGGGGGAGCAGATGGCCATGAAGGCGATGAACTGCCCGGGCCACATGCTGGTGTACGCCAGCGAGGTCCGCAGCTATCGGGATCTGCCGCTGCGGTTCCACGAACAGACGGCGCTGCATCGCAACGAGGCCTCCGGCGTGCTGGGCGGACTGACCCGGGTCCGTCAGTTCTCGCAGGACGATGCGCATTGTTTCGTGACCGAGGATCAGATCGCGTCCGAAGTCGAGTCGCTGCTGCGTCTGGTGCAGCGGGTCAACTCGGATTTCGGCCTGGAGTACAGCGCCAAGCTGTCGACGCGTCCGGAACAGTTCCTGGGCGAGGTCGCGACCTGGGATCGCGCCGAGGCCGCGCTGCGGCAGGCGCTCGATGCCGCGGCGCAGCCCTACACCGTCAACGACGGGGACGGAGCGTTCTACGGGCCGAAGATCGACTTCGACATCACCGACGCGATCGGCCGGAAGTGGCAGTGCGCCACGATCCAGCTCGATTACCAGATGCCGGAGCGCTTCGGGTTGAAGTACATCGGCGCGGACAACGCGGAACACCAGCCGATCGTGATTCATCGGGCGATCTTCGGCAGCTTCGAGCGGTTCATCGCGCTGCTGGTCGAGCACTATGCCGGGGCGTTCCCGCTGTGGCTGGCGCCGCTGCAGGCGATCGTGCTGCCAATCGCGGATCGGCACCTCGGCTATGCCAGCTCGGTGCGGGCCCAGCTGGTCACGGCCGGGCTTCGGGCCACGGTGGACGACCGGCAGGAGAAGATCGGTTATAAGATTCGCGAAGCCCAGATCCAGAAAATCCCCTATATGCTGGTGGTCGGCGACCGGGAGGCCGCCGAGGGCACCGTCGGCGTGCGACACCGGGCCGGTGGGGATCAGGGGGCACAGCGCACGGCGCAGTTCATCGAGGCTGCGGGCGAAGAAGTGCGCACCCGCATGGCGGCGGCGGCGCCAGTCGCGTCAATTTAGCGGAGGTTTACTATAGCTTTCGACCGAAGCCCCCGACGGGAAGACCGCACGCGGGTAAACGAACGGATCAGGGTCCGCGAGGTGCGGGTCATCGACGACACCGGGACGCAGCTGGGGATCATGCCACCCCAGCAGGCGCTGACGATCGCCCGCCAGAAGGGGCTCGACCTGGTGGAGATTGCCGCCACGGCCAACCCGCCGGTGTGCCGGATCATGGACTTCGGGCGCTATCAGTACCAGGAGCAGAAGCGCGCCCGGCAGGCCAAGAAGCACCAGAAGATCATCGAGGTCAAGGAAATCAAGTTCCGGCCGAAGGTCGACGAGCACGACTATCAGTTCAAGAAGAAGCACATCGAGCGCTTCCTCGAGGACGGCGACAAGGTCAAGGCGACGATTTTCTTCCGCGGCCGCGAGATGGCGCACCCGGAAATCGGGCGGCGGATTCTGGAACGGCTGATTGACGATCTGGCCCAGGTGGCGATCGCGGAGACCGCGCCCCGGCAGGAAGGCAATCAGATGCACACGATTCTCTCGGCGCGGGCCGGAGCGAAGCGAACCGCGCCGAAGCCGGTGCGGGAAGCGGCGCCACTTGCGTCGCCGTCGGAGCGGGAAGTCGCGGCACCAGTGTCGTTGTCGGAGCAGGAAGTGGCGGCACCCGTGTCGCTGTCGGAGCGAGAGGCGGCGGCACCAGCGCCGGCGTCGGAGAGTACACCCAAGGAGTAGCGCCGCGCGCGCGTTGAGAACCAGTCATGCCGAAACTCAAGACACATCGGGGCGCGGCCAAGCGCTTCAAGAAGACCGCCACCGGCAAGTTCGTCCGGAGCAGCGCCTTCAAGCGCCACATCCTCACGAGCAAGAGCCGCGCCCGCAAGCGCAAGCTGCGCGGCACCCATGCCGTAGCCGACGCCGATCAGGCGAAGCTGCGGCTGATGATGCCGTACTGAGCCAGCCAGAGATCAAGACATGCCTAGAGTCAAACGAGGAAACGTCCGGCGCGCCAAGCGGAAGAAACTGCTCGCCCGCGCCAAAGGGTTCTACCAGACCAAGAGCAAGCTGTACCGCTCTGCGAAGGAGTCGGTCGATACGGCGCTCAAGTACGCGTTCGTCGGCCGCCGCCGCAAGAAGCGTGATTTCCGCCGGCTGTGGGTGGTGCGCATCAACGCCGCCGCGCGCGAGAACGGGATCACCTATCGCCGGCTGATCGCCGGCCTGAAGGCCGCCGGCAATACGATCGACCGGAAGCAGCTCGCCGACCTCGCCGTCACGAGCCCGGCAGCCTTTGCGCTGCTTGCCAAGACGGCCGCGGACGCGACCCCGTCTTCGGCGCCGACCGCGCACGCCTGAGGGGGATGTCGGATCCGATCCGAGCCCTCGAAGCACTCCGCCAGCAATTCGAGCAGGACCTCGCCAGCGCCGGCACGGAGGCTGACCTCCGCACCCTCCGCGACAGATATCTGTCGCGGAAGGGCGGCCTGGTGTCGGTGTGGCTGAAGTCCCTCGGCAGCGCGCCCGCCGAAGAGCGGCCGCGGCTCGGCCAGCTCGCCAACGCCACCAAGGAACACATCGAAACCGTGCTCTCGCAGCGGATTGACGCCGCCGCCGAGACCCGTCCGCCCAAAGGCGCCGTCGACGTCACCCTGCCCGGCCGCGCGCCGGCGATCGGTCACCGCCATCCGCTCAGCCTGCTGCGCGAGCGGATCGAGGGCATCTTCACGCGTCTCGGGTTCCTCGTCATCGAAGGCCCCGAGCTCGAAGACGATTACCACAACTTCGAAGCGCTCAACATGCCGCGGGAGCATCCCGCGCGCGACATGCAGGACACCCTGTACCTCGCCTCGCCGGTGCGGTCGCTGGTCGGCAGCGCGGCGACGCTGCTGCGGACCCACACCTCCGGCATGCAGATCCGCTACATGGAGCAGCACCAGCCGCCGGTGCGGCTGATCGCTCCGGGCCGCGTCTACCGCCGCGACCAGTTCGACCTCACGCACACCCCGATGTTCACGCAGGTCGAGGGGCTGGTGGTCGGCGAGGGAGTGTCGCTCGCCGATCTCAAGGGCACGCTGGCGACGTTCGCCCGCGAGCTGTTCGGCGCCGAGCGGCAGGTCCGGCTCAGACCCAGCTTCTTCCCCTATACCGAGCCCAGCGCCGAGCTCGACATCAGCTGTGCAGTGTGCGCAGGTCGCGGCTGTGCGATGTGCAAACACACCGGCTGGATTGAAGTGCTCGGCAGCGGCATGGTGCACCCGGCAGTGTTCGAGGCGGTCGGCTACGACCCCGAGCGCTACACCGGCTTCGCCTTCGGCATGGGCATCGAGCGCATCGCCCTGCTCAAGTGGGGCGTGGAAGACATCAGGCTCTTCTACGAGAACGACCTGCGCTTCCTGGAGCAGTTCCAGCCGTGAAGATCGTCCATCCAGTGGCTCGCGGAGCTGGTCGACGTCCCCGCCGACGTCGAGGCCGTGGCGGCGGCGATCGCGCTCCGCGGGTTCGAGGTGGCGTCGGTCGAGGACGGCGTGATTGATTTCGAGATCACGGCCAACCGGCCCGACTGCCTGAATCACGTCGGCATCGCACGCGAGGCGTCGGCGATCTGGCAGACCCCGCTGCGTCCGCTCCCGCCCGGAACGGCCGTGGTCAGCGGCGACGCGTCGATCGACGTCGACCTGCGAGACCCCGAGCTCTGTCCCCGGTATTGCGCGCAGGTGTTCGACGTGACGATCGGACCGTCGCCGGCCTGGCTTGCCGAACGGCTCGAAGCGGCCGGCGTCCGGCCGATCAGCAACATCGTCGACGTCACCAACTACGTGATGCTGGAGATGGGCCAGCCGATGCACGCGTTCGATCTGACGCGGCTGGAGGGTGGACGGCTCGCCATCCGGCGGGCGCTGCCGGGCGAGACGCTGACGACCCTCGACGGCGTGGAACGGCGTCTCGACCCCGACATGCTGGTCATCGCCGACGCGGAGCGCGCCACGGCGCTCGGCGGCGTGATGGGCGGCCGCAGCTCGGAGATCCACGCCGGCACCACCCGGATTGTGTTGGAGAGCGCGTACTTCCAGCCCGCCTCGGTCAGGCGGACGAGCAAGGCGCTCAATCTGAAGACCGAAGCCTCGATCAGGTTCGAGCGCGGCGGCGACATCGAGGGGCCTCCGGCGGGTCTGGCGCGCGCCGCGGCGCTGTTCGAGCGGATTGGCGCCGGCCGTCCAGCCGGGCCGGTGGTCGATCGATACCCGTCCCGGCGGCCGATTGTGTCGCTCACGCTCCGGCTGTCGCGAATCACGCGATTACTGGGACAGGAAGTGCCGGCGGAAGACGTGCCGCGCCTGCTCGAGCCGCTCGGGTTCGGATTGACGGCCACCAGTGACGGCTGGCGGGTGACGGTGCCGACCTGGCGGGTCGACGTGGCCCGCGAGGCGGATCTCATCGAGGAGGTCGGGCGTCACTTCGGATTCGATCGCATACCGGCGGCATTCCCGCCGCTGGTCACGCCACAGCCGGCGCCGGAACCCGCCATCACACGCGAACGGATCCTCAAGACATTCCTGACCGCGAGCGGGTTCTCCGAGGCGATGACGTTCGCCTTCGTCGAACGCGAAGCGGCCCTGCCCTTCTGTCCCGAGGGCACCGAGCCGGCGGCCATCGCCAATCCGCTGTCGGAGAAGTACGCGGTGCTGCGGCCATCGCTGCTGCCGGGCCTGCTGGACGCCTGCGTGCACAACCGCCGGCGCGGCCGGAAGGACATCCGTCTGTTCGAGACCGGCAGCCGCTTCACAGCGGACGCGGGTGAGGGTCGTGCCGCCGCGGCGGTCTGGTGCGGCGCCGCAGACGAGGCGCATTGGTCGACCGGCGCGCGCGAGGTGGATTTCTTCGATCTCAAGGGCGTGGTGGAGCGCGTCTGCGCGACGTTCGGGGTGCGGGCGGAGTTCACCGGTCTTCGGAGCGCCTTTCTCGCACCGGGGCGCGCCGCCGCCGCGTCGATCGACGCGCAGGGCACACGGGTCGCGATCGCGATCGTCGGTCAACTGCTGCCGGCGGTGGCGGCCGCGCGCGGATTCCCGGCCGCGGAGGAGATCTACGTCGCTGAATTCGACCTGGCGGCATTGTTCTCGAATGCCGCGGGCGACGACTTCCGCGCCGAGTCGCTGCCGCGCTATCCATCGATCGTGCGCGACGTCTCGATGCTGGTGCCCGACACCTTGCCTGCGGCCACGGTTCGTGGCACTATCCGTTCGTCAGCACCGCCGACGCTGGTTTCGATCGTCGAGTTCGATCGCTACACGGGCAAGGGCGTTCCGGCCGAGCAGGTCAGCCTTTCGCTGCGGCTCACGTTCAGAGCTCCCGACCGCACGCTCACCGACGACGAAGTGCAGATGGCGATGTCAGCGATCGTGGCCGCGCTCAGAGCCAGCCACGGCGCGGAACAGCGCTGACCGGGCTGATTCAGACATCAACCGTTTCCGGCCGGCCGGCGGGCTGGCGGCGCTTAGGGTCCTGGTCGGAATAGGGTGGTCAGCTTGGGCGCCGAGGCGCCCGCCCGGCAAGGCGCGAGGAGCGCGCATACCGGGCGTATGTAAGCGACGAGCAACGTAGCCCGGCGGGATGCATCGGCGGCCAAGGTGGCCACCTTATTCCGACCAGGACCCTTAGTTTCGCAGGGGCATGTCCGTGGCAAAATCCGCAATCGCAACGCGATCGATCGAGCTCGAGCCGATCGATCGGCTTGAAGAAAAGGTGAAGCTGCTGGTCGGGATGGTCGACCGCCTTCGCGCCGAGAACGCCGTCGCGCTCGAAGAGAACGCCAAGCTCACGCGCGAGCTCGAATCGTCGCGGGCGCGGCTCGTGGATGCCGAGTCGACCGGCAGCGAGATCCTGGCGCTCCGCGAAGAGCGCGACCTGATCCGCTCGCGGGTCGACGAGATGCTGCAGCAGATTGAAGGGCTGAACTTGTAGGTTTGATGGAATCCTCGCGCGTGGTCAACGTCGAGATTCACGGGCACCGCTATCCGATCCGGAGCGGACTGCCGCCGGAGTACGTGGCGGAGCTGGCGGCCTATGTCGACGAGAAGATGCGGCTGGCCGCGCGCGAGTCGCCGGCCGGCGACACGTTGAAGCTCGCGGTGCTCGCCGCGCTGAACATCGCCGACGAGTTCTTCCGCGCCTGCGACGAGGTCGAGAACGATCAGGCGGCGCTCACCCGCCGTGCCGCCGCGCTCGAGCGGATGGTCGACCTGGCGCTCGGCCTCGACGAGCCGCAAGCCGCGGCCCGCTAGTCCCCTGGAAGCCGCCCGAAAAGCCGCCAGAATTTCGCAGTTTTTCACCCGCAACCCTTGCTGCCCGGATCGGTTCACCTGTAAGATCGACCGCGGAGTTTGAGTTCCCTGCTTTGTGCGTGATGGTTCGGAGGCTCGTTTGAGCCGATGTTTCATCCCATAAGAGAATCGCGACGCTGCGTGGTGTGCATGCCTCTGCAAGAGGAAGCCTAAAGCGTGGCTTGTGCAGCGGTTCCACCTGCTTTGAGCAGGTTCATCCGACCTCCCCACACGGCAAAGCGGGGCCTTTCCTGCTATCTCTTGTTAACACGAGCTGATCGCCTGACCTCCCCCGGCCAGGTTTCATCTATAGAGACGGGATCCCCATGGATTCAGCGGCCACGATAGTGATCGTGCTCGTCGCGGCTGGGCTGGTCATCGTTCCCGTACTGGTCTACTTCCAGCTCTCGCGCGAGATCCGCGCAGTCTCGCGCCGACGAACAGCAACAGGCCACCCTCGACGCCCGGGCCGATATCAAGCGCCTGCTCGAACAGACGGAAGCCAGCACCCAGACCGTGCTGAAACAGGCGGAACGCGACGCCGAGCGCCTTCGCAAGGAAGCTATCGTCGACGCGCGGGAAAAGGCGCAGCAGATCTCCGCCGAGGCGGAGCACCAGCTGCGCGACCGGCGCCAGGAGATCCTGTCGCTCGAGCAGGCGCTCGCCGACAAGACCCGCGCGCTGGCCGACCGGCTCACCACCACCGATCGGCTCGAACAGGACCTGCGCGCGCGGGAGCGCCAGGTCGCCGGCAGCGAAGAAGCGGCCGCGGCCAACGGCGCGCGCGCCGAGCAGCTGGTGGCCGAGCGGCAGCGAGAGCTGCAGCGCGTCGCCGGGCTCAGCGCCGAAGAGGCCCGCGAGGTGCTGCTGAAGCAGCTCGAGGGAGAGGTGCGGCGCGATGCCGCCAACCTGGTGAAGCGGCTCGAGACCGAGGCGCGCGAGACCGCGGCCGCACGCGCCCAGCAGATCGTCGTCGATGCGATCCAGCGCAGCGCCGCGGAGCACACCATCGAAACCACCGTGTCGGTGGTCGACCTGCCCAGCGACGATTTGAAAGGGCGGATCATCGGCCGCGAGGGGCGGAACATCCGCGCGCTCGAGACCGCGACCGGTGTCGAGCTGATCGTCGACGACACGCCCGGCGCCATCATTCTTTCGAGCTTCGATCCGCTGCGGCGCGAGATCGCCCGGCAGGCGATCGAGCGGCTGATTGCCGACGGACGGATCCACCCGGCCCGCATCGAAGAGATCGTCGCCAAGGTCAAGGTCGACATGGAGGAGACGGTGCGGCGCGAGGGAGAAGCCGCCGCCTTCGAGCTCGGCCTCTACGACCTGCACCCCGAGGTGCTGCGCCTGATGGGGCGGCTGAAATTCCGCACCAGCTACGGCCAGAACGTCTTGAATCACTCGAAGGAAGTCGCGTTCCTGGCCGGGATCATGGCCAAGGAGCTCGGCCTCAATTCGCCGGTCGCGACCCGCGCCGCGTTCCTGCACGACATCGGCAAAGCCATCGACCGCGATCTCCAGGGCACGCATCTCGAGCTCGGACTCGACTTCCTGCGGAAGCACGGTGAGTCGGAGCCGGTGCTGCTCGCGGTCGCGGCTCACCACATGGACATCGACTGGCCGTCGCTCGAAGCGATGCTGGTGCAGGCGGCGGACGCGATTTCGGCGGCCAGGCCCGGTGCCCGCCGCGACATTCTCGAGTCGTACGTGAAGCGGCTCGAGAAGCTCGAAGGCATCGCCGATTCGTTCGAGGGGGTGTCGAAGGCCTTCGCTCTGCAGGCCGGCCGGGAGATCCGGATCCTGGTCGAGAGCGAGCGCATCTCAGACGAGGAGACGGTCTGGCTCTCGAAGGACATCGCCCGCCGCATCGAGAACGAGCTCGAATATCCCGGTCAGATCAAAGTCACGGTCATCCGCGAGACGCGCGCTGTTGAATACGCCCGGTAGCAGCCAGTCCCCTTCCATCGGCACGATCGGCGAACGGGCGCTCATCGAGCGCATCCGCGAGCGCTTCCCCGTCTCCAAAGGCCTCCACACCGGGATCGGCGACGACGCCGCGGTCGCGGCGGGGACGCGAGGCGAGCTGCAGGTCCTGACCACGGATGCGCTGGTCGAGGGCATCCACTTCGACCTCGGATTCTCCTCGTTCGCGGACGTCGGCTACAAGGCGCTCGCGGTGAACGTCAGCGACGTCGCGGCCATGGGCGGGACGCCGCGCCTCGCACTGCTGTCCCTGATTCTGCCGGAGCGGTTGACCGTCGCCGAGGTCGATGCCCTCCTGGACGGATTCGCGGAAATGGCCGCGGAGGCGGGGGTGACGCTCGCCGGCGGCAACATCGCCCGTTCGCCAGGCCCGCTGATCCTCGACGTAACCGCCGTCGGCGACGTCCGTGAGCGGCGGGTGCTGACCCGGTCGGGCGGCCGGCCTGGTGACGCCCTTTACGTCACCGGATCCATCGGCGCCGCCGCGGCGGGCCTGGGGTGGCTCCGGCGCCACCGGGGAGCTGGACAGGCCGAGCCGGAGGACATCGCGGCGTTGACCGCCCGGCACCGGCGACCCACGCCGAGAACCCGGATCGGCGCGATTCTGGGACGCACCCGGTGTGCAAAGGCGTGCATGGATCTCAGCGACGGCCTCGCCGACGCAGTGACCGCGATTGCCCGCGCCAGTGGAACCGGCGCGATCGTCAACGCGAAGGCGATTCCCATCCCGGACGCCGCGCGGCGGTGGTTCGCGGCGGCGGGGGAAGACCCGGTCGCCTCCGCCCTGGCCGGCGGCGACGACTACGAGCTGTTGTTCACGGTGTCGCCACGGCGCGGCGGACGGCTCCGGACCGTGATCCAACAGGCCCGCGGCGTGCCCGTCACTCGAATCGGCGAGCTCACGGCGGCGCCTGCTATTCTGCTCGAGACCGATGGCGTCTCCCAGCCGCTCCCGTCAGGGTTCACTCATTTCTGACTAGTGTCCCGTCCCAGTGGATCGTGGCATGAGTCCCGGGCGCGGCGCCCGGATCGCAAGGCGCGACGAGCGAGGATACCGGGAGTATCTGAGCGAGGAGCAACGCTGCGAGGCGGGATGCCCCGCCCGGGACTTGTGTCGCGAACCACTGGGACGGGACACTAGCCCGCGTGGTGAGATTCCCTCGGGTTCGGGTGTGGCTCGAGCAGCTGCTGCACACCCACGACACGCCCCAGCGAACCGCCGCCGCCTATGCGCTCGGCGTCTTTCTGGGCTTCTCTCCCCTGCTCGGGTTTCACACGATTCTGGGCCTGATTCTCGCGTTCGCACTGAACCTGAATCGGGTCGCCGTGCTGCTCGGGGTCTACTCCAACCTGCCCTGGATCCTGGTGCCGTACTACTCGCTGGCGACCTGGCTCGGCGCCTCCCTGTTGCGCACGTCGGTTCCTCCCGGTGCGGTCGAGGCGCTGCTGGTCGCGATGAAGAACCTGTCGTGGACGGAGTTCCGGACCGCCGCCGGAGCGTTGAGACCCGTCCTCTGGGCCTTCACGCTGGGATCGACCGTGGCGGCGACACTGCTCGCCCTCCTCGCCTACCGCGTCGCGTTCGTGATGATCACGACGCATCGGAAGCGACTGCATCGCTCGCAACATCCGGAAATGTAAGTACTTGCCCGAATTCGTATTGCTGAGCTGCAGGTTGACCCGGGGGGCCTGGGCGTTTAGAGTTAGGAGTCCCCCAGCGCCCCAGGGGAACCGAAACTTATGTTTTTGAATCGCTCCATCGGGCGCAAGTTCCTCGTGACTCTCGTGGCGGTCGTTTCGTTCGCGACGCTCTACGAGGTCACGATGATGGACTCCCGATTTGCCGCCAGGCAATCGGACCAGGAGCTGAAGGCCGCTCCCGCGCCAGGCGTTCGCCTCCCGTTCACGGCAACCGGATACTGCCGCGGGACCACCACCGCGTCTGGGGTCAACGTGCGCTCCGGGATTGCCGCCGCGGATCCCGATCTGCTCCCGGTCGGCTCGGTCGTCCAGATCGACAAGCTGCCCGAGCGCTACAACGGCATCTACACCGTCATGGATACCGGTCCGAAGGTCCACGGCCGGCATCTGGACATCTATGTGTGGAACTGCGACGAAGCGCTCGTCCTCGGCCGGCGGCAGATGATGGCCACCGTCCTCCGGATGGGCTGGAATCCGCGGAACAGCGCCCCCCGGCTGGTCGATCGATTGTTCCGCCAGCGGGAAGCCGTCCTGCCCCCGCGACCCGAATGGCCCGTCCCCCCGGTCGAGGTCGCCAAACAGTAGGCTGGGGGCCTGACGCTGACAAAGGAGAAGGGAGAAGGCACCCCTTGTCCCTTGTCGAGCGTCAGGCCCCCAACTCCTGATCCTTGAACTGCAACTGATACAGCTTGTAATAGATGCCGCGCCGCGCCAGGAGTTCCTGGTGCGTGCCGGCCTCACGCAGCTCGCCATGGTGCATCACCAGGATCTTGTCCATGTCCTGGATGGTCGACAGGCGGTGGGCGATCGCCAGCGTGGTCCGGCCCGCCATCAGCACCTTGAGGGCATCGCGGATGATCAGCTCGGTCTCGGTGTCGACGCTGGACGTCGCCTCGTCCAGGACCAGGATCTCCGGGTCGAACGCAAGCGCCCGGGCGAACGACAGCAACTGTTTCTGGCCGACCGAGAGCGTGGCGCCCCGCTCGGCAACCGGATGGTCGTAGCCTTGCGGCAGCGCCGCGATGAACTGGTCCGCGTGGACCGCGCTGGCCGCGGCGCGGACCTGGGCGTCGGTGATGGCGGTGCTGCCCAGCCTGATGTTCGACGCGATGGTGCCGGAGAACAGGTGCACGTCCTGGAGCACCAGGCTGAACTTGTCGCGCAGCGGCTGGAGCTCCAGGTCGCGGACATCGACCCCGTCGACGAGAATGCGCCCGCTGGTGGTGTCGTAGAAGCGCAGGATCAGGTTGATCAACGTCGATTTGCCGGCGCCGGTCGCGCCGACGATGCCGACCCGCTCTCCGGGCTTCACCTCGAAGGAGACGTGCCGGAGGACGAAGTCCGTCTCGTTGTAGGCGAACGACACGTCCTCGAAGACGATCGAGCCGCTGGTGGCCCGATCCCCTGTTGACCGCAGGGCCGCGCTCCGCGCGCGGGCCGGCGGCTGGTCGAATCGCTGGTCCGGTGCGATCTTCACCGGCGTGTCCAGCAGCTTGAAGATGCGCTCGGAGGACGCCATGGCGGCCTGGAGCACGTTGAACTTCTCGGACATGTCGCTGATCGGCCGGAAGAACCGCTGCGAGTATTGCAGGAAGGCCACCAGCGAGCCGAGCGTGAGCGTCCCGGCCATCGTCCATCCGCCGCCGAACCAGATGATCAGCGCCGCCGCCAGCGCGCCGATCACCTCGATCGCGGGGTAGAACACCGCGTAGTAGAAGATCGACTGCACGTTGGCGTCGCGGTGCCGGCGGTTGATCTCGTCGAACCGCCCGAAGGTCCGGTCTTCCTGGCGGAACAGCTGCACCGTGGACATGCCGGTGATGTGCTCCTGCAGGAAGGCGTTGATCCGGGCGATCAGCGTCCGCACCACGCGGTACGATTCCCGGGCGTTGCGGCGGAACCACTGCGTCACGATCGCGATCAGCGGCAGCACCGAGAACGCCACCAGCGCCAGCCGCCAGTCCATCACCACCAGCACGATCATGATGCCGGTGAGCATGAACAGGTCGCCGAAGATCGAGACCACGCCGGCGGTGAACATGTCGTTCAGCACGTCGACGTCGGTCGTCACCCGGGTCATCAGGCGGCCGACCGGATTGCGATCGTAGAACTGGACGTCGAGCCGCTGCAGGTGCCGGTAGATCTGGAGCCGCATGTCGAACATGATGCGCTGCCCGGTCAGCTGCAGCGTCCAGGTCTGGAGGAACTCCAGCGTGAACGACGCCAGCAGAATCGCGAGAAACGCCACGGCAATCCCGTCCAGACCGGCGAGGTTCCCGGGCTGGATGTGGCGATCGATCGCGATCTTCACGAGGTACGGCTGCGCGAGCTGCAGCCCCGCCGCCAGGATGATGGCCACCAGCGCCAGCGCCACCTGGCCGCGGTACGGCAGCAGGTAACGCAGCAGCCGCCGCATCAGCACCGAGTCGTAGGCCTTGCCGAGGATTTCTTCGTCGTGGACCGACATTGTTCAGGAATGCCAAAAATGCCAAAAGGGCCAAGAATGCCAAAAGTGCGGGGGTGGAAAACGCGCGGCAGTGCCCCCCAGTTTTGGCACTCTTGGCATTTTTGGCATTTTTGGCATTGCGTTAGCTCGCCGCGAGTTCCTCCTGCAACAACTGCTTCCGATGGAGATCGGCGTAGATCCCTCCCCGCCGGACCAGCTCGTCGTGTGAGCCCTGCTCGGCGATCCGGCCGTCCTGCAGCACCACGATGACGTCGGCGTGCCGCACCGTCGACACCCGGTGCGAGACCAGGATCGACGTCCGGTTCCGCATGAACACCCGCATCCGCTTCAGGATCTCCTCCTCCGTATAGGTGTCCACCGCCGACAGCGCATCGTCCAGGACCAGGATTGCCGGGTTGAGCATCACGGCGCGGGCGATGGCGGTTCGCTGCTTCTGGCCGCCGGACAAGGTGATGCCCCGCTCGCCGACCAGGGTGTCGTAGCCCTTCGGAAATGTCGTGATGTCCTTGTCGAGCCGCGCAATCGCCGCGGCGCTCTCCAGCCGCTCGCTTGCCGCGTGCTCGTGGCTTCCGCCTTCCGCCTTCGCTAAAGCTCCGGCGGACAAGTCAGCCGCCGCCGCCGCGCCCAGCCCCACGTTGTCGGCAATCGTGTCGGAGAACAGGAACGGCTCCTGCGGCACGAAACCGATCGCTCCACGCAGCCGGTGCAGCGGGATCTCGCGAACGTCGACGCCGTCGAGAAAGATGGTGCCGGGCGGCGGATCGTGCAGGCGCGGGATCAGATGAATCAGCGTGGACTTGCCCGACCCGGTCGCGCCGACCAGCGCGACGGTCTGGCCGGCCGGGATCGTCAGCGAGATGTGGTCGAGGATCGGCCGCTCCGAGCCTGGATAGATGAAGACCAGGTCGCGGATCTCGATTGCGCCGGTGAGCGGCGCCACGCGGCCGGCGTCGGTGACGTGACGGTCGTCGATCTCAGGGACCGCGTCGAGCACCTCCATCATCCGCTTCCACGACGCCATGCCCCGCTGCAGGATGTTGGTGACCCATCCGAACGCGATCATCGGCCAGCTGAGCATCACCAGGTAGGCGTTGAACGCGACGAACTCTCCCAGCGTGATCTCCCCGCGGATGACGTGGCGGCTGCCGAGCCACAGCACCAGCAGCGAGCCGAAGCCGAGGAACAGCGTCATGCTCGGAAAGAACAGCCCCTGCAGGCGGATCAGCACGCGGTTGCGCCGCACGTATTCGCGATTGGCCTCGCTGAACCGTTCGATTTCGTGGGCCTGCTGGTTGTAGGCGCGGACCACGCGGACGCCGGCGAGCGACTCCTGGACCACCGCGCTCAGATGCGCCAGTTGTTCCTGGATCGCCTCGAACCGCTTGTGGATGGCGCTGCCGAAATACTTGACGATGACGGTCACGAGCGGCAGCGGCAGCAGCGCCATCATCGTCAGGCGGGCGTCGAGCGACAGCATCAGGACGATCGCCACCACGAACACCAGGATGGTGTTGGCGGAGTACATCACCGCCGGCCCGATCATCATGCGGACCGCGTTCAGATCGTTGGTCGCCCGGGACATCAGATCGCCGGTGCGCCGCGCCTGGTAATAGCCGAGCGGCATCTGCTGCAGCCGCGCGAAGACCGCATTGCGGATGTCGTATTCGATGTCGCGGGACGCCCCGATCAGAATCTGCCGCATCAGGTAGCGGAACACCGCGCCGACGCACGCGACGCCGAGCAGCGTCCCGGCATAGAACGCCAGCTTGGCGCGGGTGACGCCGGTGTTCAGGTCATCGATCGCGTACTTGAGGATCCAGGGCGACAGCAACTGGATGACGGTGGTGACGACCACGCAGAACAGCCCGATGACGAACTGGCGCCGGTAGACGAGCAGGAATGGCAGGAGCCGGCGGAAGGCGGGACGCATCTCTCCTGAGTATAGCGATCGCGTCCCCCTGACGCCGACAAGGGAAAAGGGAGAAGGGAGAAGGGGGAGTCTCCTATTTCTTGGCGCGAATCCGTCAGTTCTCCCTTTTGCCTTCTCCCTTCTCCCTTGACACGCGGGGGGGTTCAGCCGCTAGAACCCCAAGCGCGCACCGACCTGGAGCGTCATCGGCGCGGCGCCGTCGCGCAGGGCCGAGAGCACCAGGAAGGTCGCCAACGCGCCCTGATTGCCGCTCGGATTGGCGAAGTTCGCGCGATTCGTGAGGTTGAACACATCGGCCGAGACGTCGAGCGTCCGGCCCTGGCCGAGCGGCAGCCGCCACCCATAGCGCGTATCCAGCTGAAAGAAGCCCGGGCCTCGAGCGCCGTTGCGTCCGCCGTCGAAGTCCGCCGAGTAGTTGTCGGCGGCACGCGTACCGCCGCCGGTATACGTTCCGGCAGCGATGGGATCGAACAGCGTGCCGTTGCGATCGACGTCGATGGTGTTGTTGGTGAGCGTGAACGGCAGCCCGCTGAGCGCGCGTGCCACCCAGCTGAACGTCATCCCGTGAGTGTAGGGCACGAGCAGGCGCCCGCTGACGGCGAGGTTGTGACGGCGATCGAAGTCGCTGGCTCCTTCGTTGAGGCCCAGATTCAGGTCCTGCCCAGCCTGGAAGTTGATCGCGCCGGAGCCATTCGAGCTGGTGTTGCCCCGCGCCGACGACAGCGTGTACGAGACGCGCGCGCTGAACCCGCGCGCGAGCCGCTTTTCGAGCTGCAGCAGCAGCGCGTCGTACTCGGTCTCCCCGACGTTGATGAACGTGTTGACCGCCTGGAGCGTGGTATCGGGGCGGACGACCGGGCTGGTGGACACCGTGGTCGTACGCACCCCCTTGTTCTTGTCGAAGGTCATGAACAGGCCGCGGCCGGCCACGTGGACGAAATCCGCGCTGGCAGACATCGTCCCGCCGATCTGGTGCTCATAGCCCACCGACACCTGATCCGATCGCGGAATTTCGCGGTTCGGATTGTCGAGCGTGATGTTGCCGGCGTTCCTCAGCGCGCTGCCGGGGGGGAACCGCTGGTTCAGCAGCTCGCGATTGAGGACCGGTCCGTTCACGAGGAACGGGTCGGTCGGGAACTGTCCGAGGCGCGGGCCGGGATCCGCCGCGGTGGTCGGGAAGTTGACCGTGAACGATTCGGAGAAGAGCCCGTTGTTGAACAGGCCACCGATGATCTCGAAGTGCGTCTTGTCGTAGAAGCGGCCGTATCCGGCGCGGACCAGCCGCCGGCCGGCCTGATCCAGGCTGTAGGACACGCCGACTCGCGGCTGAAAGTTGTCACCGTCGACCGGGTAGTCGTTCACGTCGGCAAAGTCCGGATTGTTCCGCTCCGGGACGGGAATCTCTTCGCGATCGTAGCGGAGGCCGATCGTGGCCGTGACCCGGTTGGTCAGCTTCCACTTGTCCTGCGCGAAGACCGAGAAGTAGTGCGCCTTCTCGAAGACGCGCCCCTGGCCGGGCACGCGGATAGTCAGGCGATCGGGATAGGTGCGCGGATTGTTGCGGTCGAAGGGCAGGTCGTTCTGGCCGAACGAGAAGGTGCCATTCAAGTTGTCCTGCGCCAGATTGTCGGCCTCGATGTACTCGTATTGCGCTCCGAGCTTGATGTCGTGATCGCCGCCCTTGTTCGGCACGAACCAGGTGAACGTGTTCTCGATCTGGTAGGCGTCGTTCACGCGCGCCTGCGCGGTGTTGGCCTGCTGGTCGGTGAAGGTCTGGAACGCCAGGGTGGGGTCGCAGGCGGCCTGGTCGCGCCCATTGCCGTTGAAGCAGGGATTGCCGAACGACACGTCCTCCTGCGTCCAGCCGATCCGCAGCGAGTTCAGCTTGGTGTTGCCGAACACCGACGACACGGCGGCGACCACGGTCTGATCCTTGTCGTCCTCTTCTCGAATCGCGCCGGGCGCCACCTGGCCGATGGCCTGGTTCCGTTGCGGAGAGAGCCTCGCGCAGGTAGCGCAGACTCCACGTCTGTCCCGCGCTCAGCTGCTGGTCGAACTTCGCGAGCGTGTTCCACACCCGGTCCTGCGTGGTCGGGCTCCAGTTGAGATCCGGCCGGCTCGGAAACACGAGCGCCGCACCGCGATCGATCATGACGCGCTCGAGACTGCCGAAGAAGTGAGCGCGGTCCTTGACGATCGGACCGCCGAGGGTGCCGCCGAACTCGCGCCGCTGCGTGTCCGGCTTGCTCAGCTCGCGGGTCCTGGCGAAATAGTCCTTGGCGGTCCAATCGGCGTCCTGAGCGAAGCCGAAGGCGCTGCCGTGAAAGACGTTGGTGCCGCTCTTGGTCACCGCGTTGATGATCGCGCCGGTCGTGCGCCCGAACTGGGCGTCGAACTGGTTGGTGATGACCTGGAACTCCTGGACCGATTCGAGCGCGGTCCGGGCCTGGGTCCCGGCCCGCTGTCCGATGACGTCGTCGTTGTTGTTGCCGCCGTCGAGCATGTAGTTGTTGTTCCGCGGGTCGGAGCCGTTCACCGAAATCGAGTCCGAGCCGAACGATTCGGTGCTGATGCTGGGTACGATTCCCGGCAGCAGCCCGATGAACCCGATGAAGTTGCGGTTGATCGACGGCAGATCGACGAGCTCGCGTCCGGTGATGTTGCCGCCGACTTCCTTGGAGCTCGTGTCGATCAGCGGCGAGTCGGCGGACACGTTCACCGTTTCCGAGAGTTGGCCGACTTCGAGCGGCACGTCGACCGTGGCGGTCTTTCCGATCTCCAGCACCACGTCCCGGCGCAGGAATTTCTTGAATCCCTGCAGCTCGGCGGCGATCTCATACCGTCCCGGCACGATCCCGCTGACGAAGAACGTGCCGTCGGCGTTCGAGATCGTTTCGCGGAACATGCCGGTGTCCTGGTTGCGCACGTTCACCGTGACCCCCGGCAACATGGCGCCCTGCGCGTCGAGTACGCGGCCGCGCACTTCCGTGGTTCCCTGCTGCGCGTAGCCCGGAGCTACGCCGAGGAGCAACGCCAACACACACCGAACGACGTACCTGGTCATTCCATTCCTCCGTCTGTCGAAAAAGAAATCCAGCATCCGCGCGGTTACGACTGGCGAAAGAGCTCTTACGCGGAGGCTACGCTCGATCGAATGCACTGATCCACGCCGATGGATCTCCGGCGGCCACGCGTGTGAAAACCGGCGATTCTCGAGTAGTGCCCGACTGGTCGAGCGGCGTGCCGGCGAACTTCGCAAGGTTGGTGCCGAGGATCTTGTCCCGCGTTTTGTCCCAACGCCGATCCCCGAGCGCCGACCGCCGAGCCCCTCACGCCGGGCCGCCGGTCCCAGGTCCTCATCATGACTGCTGAGCCGGAGCTGATGCCGGCGGGGCATTCGACCGACACAAGATCGAGCGCCTTCCGATCACCGACTCCGCGCCAGCCATGACCGCCCCCAAGGGTGGACTGTGACAGCGGCCGGAGTATAGGCTTGGGTGCGGCCCGTTCCCAGCGGGCCGGCGCGCTGACGGGGCGTGTGCGTCATTTCTTCCGGGGCGAGAGCATTCGAAATGCACCATCGTTTTCGTGTCACGGTCATCGGCGTCGCGCTGATGCTGGCTGCCGTTCCTGCGTCCGCGCAGTACGGGGGCGTCAGCCTGTCGGATCCGGCGACCGGCGAGAGCTATCACGTGGAGGTCTCGGGCGCGCTCTTCAACCCGACGCCCACCCTGCTCATTACCAGCGAGGGGCTTGGCATCCCCGGCGATCAGATTGATTTCGTCAAGGAGTTCGGTCTCGAGAAAAAGGTCTTCAAACAGCTGCGCGTGGTGCTGCGTCCAGGGCGCAAGCACAAGCTTCGCTACGAGTTCATTCCGATCTCCTACGAGCAGGAAGCGACGATCACCAGGTCGGTGGTCTTCAACGGGCAGCGATTCAACGTGTCCCTGCCGGTCCTCGCGGAACTGAAGTGGAACGCGATGCGCTTCAGCTACGAGTACGACTTCATCTACAAGGACCGCGGATATTTCGGCCTGGTCCTCGACCTGAAGCACACCGACGTGGAAGCGGCGCTGAGCAATGCCCTGATCGGCCGCGAGTTCGCGCAGGCACAGGCGCCGGTGCCGGCGATCGGCGGGGCGGGCCGCGTCTATGTGGTGCCGAACGTGTCGATCACCGGCGAGTTCACGTTCTTCAAGCTGCCGGAGAGCATCGACGAGGACTATCGCGCCCGCTACTACGACTTCGATCTCTACGGGACCGTGAACTTCAACAAATACATCGGCGCGCAGGTCGGCTACCGCTCGCTCAGCGTGTTTTACAAGGTCGAGACCGATACCGGCGACTTGAAGATGAAGGGGCTCTATTTCGGGGCGGTCGCCCGCTTCTGAGCCGGGTTGGCGGGCTGATGGGCGCCCCGCGTGTCAAGGGAGAAGGCAGAAGGGAAAAGGGAGAACTTCTCGCTCACCCCTCGACTCTGACCCAGACGCCGAGGAACCGCTGATCGCGGCTCGCCGGCTCGCGTTCCGACGGACGGAATCCCGAGCCGGCCTCGATCCGTAGCAGGCTGGCCCCCTGGCCGGCCTCGACCGGCACCTGCACTCGCTGCTCCTCGCCCGGCGCCATCTCCAGGATCCGCGTCCAGTCGCCGGCCCGCAGCACGATCCGGTTGTCGACCGGCGCGTTGCGCAGCAGGAGCGTCACCGTCGCGGCCGCGGTGTCGGGCTGCAGGACGACCGCCGCGTCCCGCGCCCCTCCCACCCAGAACGCCTGCGGCTCGGGGAAGCTCCGATCGTCCATGAAATACGTCGTCACCCCTCCGTATCTCACCGCACGGCGGGCCAGCTCCGCGGTGAGCCGCTGGGCCCGCGGCTGTACGACGATCGGCTCGACGACGAGGCCTCGCACGGTTCGCCAGGCATCTTCGTCGCCGCGCACGACCAGCGAGCGGAGCGATACCGGGAACTGCAGCTCGAACGGCGGCACCGGCAGCTGGACCGTCCGCAGCGCGAAGGGGTCCCGCGGATCGCGGGTGACGCCAACCATCAGCCAGCCGCGGGGGTCGTCCGACACCGGCGACAGGCGGTAGCGGCCGGCCGGCAGCGGCGGCAGCGCGAACAGCGGCGCCACCTCGCGCGCCGCAGGACGCCTGCCCGGCGCGCGAAAGAGCTCGATCCGCAGCCGCGCCGGCACGTCGGCGAGCGGCAGCCGCGCGAACGGGTCGAGCTGAAATGCCACTGCGCGATGCTCGGACGCCACCGTTTCGAGGAGTTGCAACTGCGACGGCGACGCCGTCCTTCCGTTGGTGCCCTGGAACGCCCACATGATGGTCGAGCCGAACATCACCGCCGCCGCGAGCGCGATGACCGCAACCACGTGAAAGCTGATGTTCTGGCGTACCCGGCCCGCACGGTCGAGAGCGGCGAGCCCGACCCAGACCACCGCCGCGGCAGCGATCCAGATCGCGATCGCCCGGAACAGCGGCGTGTCGGTATCGCGCGCCCACATCGGCGTGGCCGCCGTGAGGTCCGCCAGCCGCCCCATCCACTCGAACCAGAGCGACGGCGCCTCGCGGGTATTGAACGCCAGCCGGCCGCGATCGACGATCACGACCGCGGTCGACGCGCAGATCGTCAAGACCACCGAGACCAGCGCCAGCACGCGGGCGGCGCGGTGGCGGGCGAAGGTCCATGCGGTGGCCGCGCTGACCACGAACAGCGGCAGGACCGGCGCAAAGAACCGCGCCGGTGGACTCCATCCCGCCCACCACATCGCGAAGTGCGTGACGGTGAGCAGATAGGGAATGACCACGAACAGCAGCTCGAGCGCGAGGCGCCGCGTCTCACGCCGCGCGAGCATGACCGCGACACCGATGAAGGCGACCGCCACCACCGGCGCATACGTCACCAGCCCGAACCGCTGATCGAACAGTAAGCCGCCCAGCCCACCGGGCACGAAACTGAAGGATCCAATCTCCCCCGGCCCGTACGCCGCACTGGGATCGGGGCGCCCATAGACGGCGACGAAGTAGCCCACCCACAGCACCGCGCTGATCGCCGGAATGCCCAGAAACGCCACCGCCTTCGCGGCCGGGCTCTTGGTCGATGACAACCGCAGGAGCACGAGCGCCCCAAGTCCGCCGGCCAGCACCGCGAACCGGGAATGGAGCCACGGCAGCAGCGCCAGCGCCGCACCATGGAGCAGCCACGGGCGCAATCGCGTCTCGCCATTTTTCGACTCGTCCTCCGCCCGCAGCAGCGCCCACATTCCCGGTCAGCGCCAGCACGCCGCCTGGCCCGTCCGGGTAAACCGTGATGCTCTGGAAGATCGCGGTGACCGGGAGCGTGACCGCGGCCCATCCGAACCAGGCGGCATCGCTGCGACGGGTGGCGAGCCAGGCGACGTGCCACGCCAGGGCGGCGCCGGCCGCAGCGATGAGAACGAGGAACCCGACCACCGCACGGTACCCGCCGATCGCAAACGCCGGCGCGACCAGCGCCGGCAGACCAGGGGCGTGGACCGAATAGATCCGGCCGTTCTTCCCGCGCATCTGCACGTGCGGCTGCAGCTCGCTGCCGTAGTACGCACGGTAGTCCCCGCGGCGATGCACATCGTCGATGGTGAGCGCGTGGTCGATCAGCAGGCTCTGCGTGATGATCAAGTAGTGCGGCTCGTCGCCGCCCGGGATCATCGGCGCGACCCGCCACGCCGAGATCGCGAAGATCAGCGCCGCCAGAAGCCCCGCGGTGAGCCGGGGACGCGCCGCGACGGCTGCCGGCCAGCGGCTGCGATTCGGCAGCGATGCGACCATCGACACCAGCACCGCGACCCAGATCAGCAGCGAGAACGGCCGCACCCACAGCAGAAACGCGGCCGGCACCGGAAACGGCAGCCATGGCAGCAGCAGCAACGCGAGCAGGGCCAGCGGACGCAGCGATGCGCCCAGACGGTGCAGCCCGGCCACCACCAGGACCGCGGCGGCGACCACCAGTGCGACCGTCATCGAGATCGGCAGGACCGCGATCCGCGCTCCGCTGGCCCCCGCGAAGCCGAGGGTCCCGAGTGACAGCCATGCCGTGACCGCGGTGATCAGGAATGCCCCGAGCGGGGCGAGCACAGTCACGCTGCCTTCATGTCCACGGCCGTCACGCTGCGTTCATGTCCACGGCGCCTGCGGCGCGCTGGCGCTTCGCGCCAGGACGAGACGACGACACGACGACACGACGTAAGACAAAACCCTTGTGAGTCACTTCGACGGACGCTGCCCGTTGGCGGCGCCGCGCTACGCGCGGTGACAGGAGTGAGGATCGGGAAAATCACAAGCAGTCCATTCAAAGACCCCGACTGCTTGTGATCTTCCCGATCCTCACTCCTGTCAACGTCGGCCGAAGGCCGGCGTCGCCGCCAACGGGGAGAACCGTTGATACGTGGCTGGCTGGTCATAGCAAAGGGCACTTAGGAGATGCCCCGACGTTCCCTCGTGGCCACAGCATTACGTCGTTGTCGTCGTATCGTCGTATCGTCGTATCGTCGTGCCCCCGCGCGGAGCGCCCGTGAACACGAAGGCAGCGTGACAGTGAAGGACCGTCATTAGGTGCCGCCCCGCCGAACGCCGCAGCCGATGCGGCCGCGCGCGCGGGACCGGCTGGTAGAATGACCGCATTCTACATGCTCTCCATCGGGCCTCGACCACAACCTCACGCCCGCCGCGTGGCGCGCGCGGCGCTCGGCCTGGTCGTGGTGCTGGCCCTGGCGATCGCGATGACCTGGCCGCTCGCCGCCGGGTTCGGCACCTACGGGCGGACCCGCGGGGTCGACGCCGACGGGATGTATGCCATCTGGAACGTCAGCTGGGTGGCGCACGCGCTGACGTCTGACCCTCGACAGCTTTTCGACGCCAACATCTTTCATCCGCACCGCTGGGCCCTCGCCTTCTCGGAGCTCAATATCGTCGCCGGCATCGTCGGCATTCCCGGGTGGCTCCTGACGCGGAATCCGCTGGTCGCCCACAACTCGGCGCTGCTGTTCGCGTTCTGCACGTCGACGATCGGGGCCTGGCTGCTCGCGCGGCGCCTGACCGGCAGTGACGGCGCGGCGATCGTTACCGCCGTCGTGTTCGGCTTCTGTCCGTACTTCTTTTCCCACACCGCCCACATCCAACTGTTGATGGCCGGCGGGATTCCGCTCTCGCTGCTGATGCTGCACCGCCTCGCCGACGATCCCGGCGTCCGCAAGGGCGCGGCGCTCGGCCTGATGCTCGCCGCCCAGGCGCTCGCCTGTGCCTATTACGGGATCTTCGCGGGCCTGATGGTGGGATACGCCGCGCTCTTTTTCGCGATCAGCCGCGGACTGTGGCGAGTGCGCGGTTACTGGGCTGGTCTCGCTATCGGCGCCGCCGTCTCGGTGCTGTGCGTGCTGCCGTTCTTCATTCCGTTCCTCGAAATCCAGGAGGGTGGATTCAAGAGAACGATTGAGGACAGCCAACGCTATTCGGCGAACCTTGCCAGCTACATGGCCTCGTCCGCGCACGCGCACCGCTGGCTGCTGCGACTGAGCGCTCACGCCGGCCGCTGGAACGAAGTGCTGTTTCCCGGCCTGGTGGCGACGACGCTCGGGCTCGCCGGACTGGTGGTGGCGGCGTGGAAGCCGCGGCCGCCGGATCCGCTGGACCCCTCGACTCCGCTCGAGGCGGGCCCGTCGACCCGCGATCGCGAGACCGTGCTGCTGTATGGCTCGCTTGGTGCGCTGACGCTGTGGGCGTCGTTCGGACCCGATGCGGGGTTCTACCTCGCGCTGTATCACGCGGTCCCGCTGTTCGACTTCCTTCGCGCCCCCTCCCGCTTCGGCGTGATCATCCCGCTGATTCTCGGGCTGTTCGCCGCGCTCGCGGTCGCCAGGCTGCCCAGGCGGCGTCAGGTGCTGGCCGGGGCGATCATCGGCGCTGTCGCCTTGCTCGAGCTCAATACCGCGCCGTTTCCCTGGCACGAGACCGCGCCCTTTCCGAGGCCCTACCAGCTGCTGGCGCGGATGCCGCGAGGTCCGGTCGCCGAGTTTCCGTTCTACGGTGGCCGTGTCGCGTATCACCTCCACGCCCAGTACATGTTCCTGTCCACCTCGCACTGGCATCCGCTGGTCAACGGCTACAGCGATCACATCCCGGCCGACTTCCGGAAGAACGCCCTGGTGCTCGACTCGTTTCCGACAACCGATACGTTCGCGCTGCTGAAGCAGTACGGGGTCCGCTACGTCGGCGTCCATTGGGACATGTTCGGACCGCGGGAACAGGAGATCCGGGGCAGGCTCGAACCGTTCAGACCCTACCTGCGAGAGCTCGCGTCGGATCGGATGATGTCGCTGTACGAGATTGTCGGATTTCCGTGAGGGGGGCAGTAGCCAGCTGGCCAAGACAGGTGTAGCGACCTGGAAACTGGAACTGACTACCGCCCCAACACCGGCGACTGCGGCCGGCCGCCGTCGCGGCCATACAACATCCGGTAGTCCTCGGCGGTCCCGAGGATGCGTTTCACGTAGTTCTGCGTTTCGGGAAACGGAATGTCGTCGATGAACTCGTCTTCGTCGATGCCGGGCCGTTCCGACTTCCACCGCACCACGCGGCTCGTGCCGGCGTTGTAGCTCGCGAGCGCGTAGTAGGTGCCGCCGAACTGGCGAACCAGCCGCGAAAAATACAGCATCCCCAGCCGGACGTTGGTTTCAGGGTGGGTCAGGCTGGCGGTCGAGAATCGCCGGATCCCGAGCGCCCGGGCGAGCTGGCGGCCGGTCGACGGCACGACCTGCATCAGGCCCCAGGCGTTGGCCGGCGACTTGATGCCGGGGTCGAACGTCGACTCCTGGTTGATCAGCGCGGCCATCACGTAGGGATCGAGATCGTAAGTGTTCGCGTGCTTCTTGATCAGTTCCCAGTACACCAGCGGGAACAGCACCTGCCGCATCGCCGGGGGCAGCAGATGTCCGGTCGACGTCAGCGACTGGGGGTACGCCCGCCGCATCAGCGTGATCGCTCGTCGCAGCTCGCCTTTCTGGTGATACGCCCAGGCGATGGTCGCTTCGATCGCCGGACTGGTGCCCCATTGACGCTGCGCGAATCGCAGCTCGTCGAGCGCCTCGTCATAGAGTCCGCTCGCGAGCAGCAGCCGGATGCGGTCGGCGGTCGGCGGTGGCGCGGCGGTCGCGGCACTCTGAAATGCCGCGGCCACCGCCCGGTCGGCGGCCGGATCGGCCCCTCCGGCGCGGGCCACATACTTGCGGGCCAGCCGGCCATAGTAGGAGCTGCCGTAGTCGTGAAAGACCAGACGGAAGCGGACATCGGCCGTTTCGCCATGTCCGAGTGCGGCGTGGGCCCGCGCCGCCCAGTAGACGTATGACGGCCGATAGTCGGAGCGCGGAAAGGTCGCGGCGGCCCCTTCGAAAGTGCGCACGGTCGCCGCAAAGTCGCCTTTCCGGTAGCTCCACCATCCCGCCTTCCAGGCGGCGCGCTCGGCCCGCGTCCCGGTCGGGAACTTCTCGAACAGCTCGGCGAAGGCCTGCGCCGCGGCCTCGTCCTGGTTGGTCACGAGATAGTGGGTGCCGAGGTTGTTGAGCGCCTCTTCGGACCATGAGTCGCCGGGGAAATCGGCGATCAGCGCGCGTGTCTGCGCAACGTACTCCTCGTGCGCGCCGAGCTCCCGCAACGCGGACAGATGAAAGAATCGGGCTTCCGCCTTTCGCGACGCACGCTCCATGTACGGGCGGACGGCGTCGCGCGCGGCATCGTAGCGCCGCAAATAGAAGTCGCACTCCGCGACCCGGAGATCGACCAGCTCACGATCGTCACCGCTGGCCACCCGCTGCAGGTCCTGAAAAGCGCCGCGGGCCTCGGCGTAGCGCCGGGCGCCGAACAGCATCGCCGCCCGTCCGAGATCCGACTGATAGCCCGACTTGACGATCTGATCCTGCAGCGCCTGCAGCTGGGAGGCGGCGGCGGTCGCCGCATCGGTGAGCGGGAACTCATAGTAGACACGCAGATAAGCCTGCGCCGCCGTCTTGCGATCGTTCAGCTTCAGCGCCGATCGTCCGAGCCGCGACAACACCTCGTCTGTCACGAGCTCCTTGGTGTCGGCGAGCCGTTGATAGATCTCCATCGCGGCCCGGTAGTCACCGGCAGCTTCCGCGGTTTCTCCCAGCGCTAATGCCGCGGTCGAGGCCACCGCTCCCTGCGGCTTGCGGTCGACGATGGCGCTGAAGGTTTTCTTCGCTTCGGGCAGCTGGTTCAGACGCAGCCGCGCGAGGCCGGTGTAGTAGTCGACGTAGTCGTCCAGCGCGGGCGATGGCGAGAGGCGGGTCAAAGCATTCAGTGCGGCGGCATGGTCGCCATCGCGGTAGCGACGGACCGCGGCCGCGAAGGCCTGCGACGTCGCGCTGAGACGCGCGGAGCGGTCATTGGCGGAGGGGACCAGCCACAGATCGCTCTCGTTCTTTGGCAGGGTCGGGTGATCGGTGGCCGCGAGCGGCTTCTGCGCGTGCAGCCGCGGCTCGGCGGCACCGCACAACACAGTGGCGCCAGCCAGAACCAGGGCACGGAACGCGCGTCTGTTCACGCGGGATTGCCCAGGAGCGACGGGTCCCCGTCGGCCAGCGTCTGCACCAGCTCCTGTTGAAAGAGCGCGCCACGGGCATCGACCTTGGGCGAAATCCGCTGCGAATACAACTTCCGCGCGCGCTCGATCTCCGGCTTGAGCCGTTCGAGCAGGTCGCGCTTCTGCCGGCCGACCTGCACTGCGGCTTCGTTATAGAGCTTGATTTCCGATACCAGCAGACGGGCATAGCGGCGGGCGCTGGTGCCGTCTTCCGCCCTCTCCGGCTTCGACCCGGCGGCTGGCGCGGCCTGCGGCATCGAACGCCGCATCACCTCGGCGGCGCGCGCCGCGGTGAGATGCGCCAGGTTCACCGAGGCGTGCCGGCCGAGAATCTGCACCGCCTCGGGCCACGACGACGGGGTCGCCGGCGAACCGTCGGCCGCATCGTCGGCATACAACACCGCGACCGCCTGCGAGGCGACCAGAAGCGGGACCGCGATCGCGGCGCGATCGGCGGGCAGCGCGGCGAACGCCGGCGGGGCGGGGCCGTCGCCGTTGGCCGTCGCGATCGGCTCACGGCGTCGCAGCACTTCGCCGAGCAGCCCTTCATCCGCGACGTTCGCCTGCAGCGACGTCTCGGTCCCGAATCCCACGCTCTTCCAGCCGCGGAGCTCGCTGCCGTTGACGACGAACAGCGCCACTCGCGGCGCCTCGGCGGCGGCGGCGACGGTCAGGGCGGACAGGACGTCGGTCAACGATTTTCCGGCATCCATCGAGCGGATCGCCACGAGCAGCCGCTCGACGACCGCCAGTTGCGCCTGACGCTCGGCGACGCGCGCCTCGTCCAGCGCGAGGGTGGCCGCGGCCTGACGGCGGCCTTCGTCTTCGCGCGCCCGCCGTTCCTGATCGACTTTGTAGGTCAGGGTCTGATGCGCGTGGATCGCTTCATCCCTCGCGCGTCTGACGGCTTCGAGATCGTTGCGGGTGGTATCGAGCTCGCGGCTCTCGGCGGCGAGCTGCTCGCGCGCGGCCTCCAGCTGCTGCCGCGCCACCTCGCGCTCGTGGGTGCCGGTCTGGGATTGCTCCCGCGCGGCGCCGAGCTCCTGCCCCAGCGCGGCGATCTCGCTGCGGACCGTTTCCAGCTCGCCCCGGGCGGCGTCTCCCGCCTGCCGCGCGCTGCTGCCCTCCTGACGAGCCGCCTCCAGCTCCCCCTGGCTGCGCTCGAGCTCTTGCCTGGCGCGCTCGAGCTCTTCTTCCTTCTGCTGAAAATCGTGCCGTCTCCCATCCAGGGCTTCCATGGTGCGCCGAAGCTCATCGTCTTTCTGGTGGAGGACCTGTCGAACCTGGTCGAGCTCCTGACGCACCCCGTCCGCCTGATGGCGGATGCTGTCGAGTTCCTGACGCGTGGTGTCACGTTCCTGACGCACGTTTTCGAGCTCTGCGCGCGCCCCGTCAAGCGTGGTCTGGTGCTGGTTCCGCTCTGCGGCGACTCGGTCGCGCTCGGCCCCAATCTCGGTCTGCGCCCGCTCCCGCTCGTGCGCCAGCGCCCGTTCCAGCTCTTCGCGCACCGCCGCCGCTGACTCGGCAGCGGCCTGCTCGGCCTCGACCCGGAGCCGCATGGATTCGGCGACCATGCGGCGTTCCGCCTCGGCCCGCACTGCCGAAACCTCGGATTCGAGCCGCGCGGTCCACTCCGTGCGCACCGACTCGACCTTCGCCGACCATTGCTGCTCGGCGGCAGCCTCGGCAGCCCGGCGCGCGACCTCGAGCTCTTCGTGCTGCCGGGTGCTCAACTGAGTAAGCTGGGCCTCCAATTCGTCGTGCAGACGGCTACGAATAGCGTCGATCGCCGAACGAAGAGGATCATCTGGCATTTTCGGCATTATCGGAGTCCCCGATCCGGCAAGTCAAGCGGTGTTCGAGCCGCAACTTCAACCAGACCAGCAATTTGACGCGATTCCCCGGGGGCCGTACAATCGAGGTTCCTCATAATGAGGAACGACGCCTTTGGGGGCGACCTAGATTCGACGGAGGTACGGTTTCGCAGGATGCGTGCCGAGGACCATCACCCTCGACAAAAGATGGAAACAACACTAACTGCGGACACGCAGCTCGCACTCGCAGCCTAAGAACCTGTGAGCGTCTACCCCGGTCAGCCTGCGGGCCGGGAGTGGATGTCATTTTAGTAGGCTGGTTGCTGACGGGTGCCTCAGACGTCAGCGATAAGATTTTCTGGGGTTGGCTCCCGACGGTTCTTCGCCGCTTCCACACGTCGGGAGCGACAAAATAGAAGCGGATACGCATCGTAGATTCCTGCGGGGAAGTATTTTCGGACGCGGGTGCGAATCCCGCCGCCTCCACCAACCTTCGCTCTCCTGTCACGCGAAGGTTGGTGCCCGCCGTAGCCTTGGCGAAGGCGGGCCAGTCGGTGCCGTTGCGAGAGCTACGGCTGGCAAGCCATGCGAGACGAATCACGTTCTCGCTGATTCCACAGCTCCGTCAGCATTCATTTTTCAGCGCGCTGGGCTGGTTGGAGGTAGCGACTCTTACAGGCGGCCCTCGGGTTACGCCGGCCGCAGTTGCTGATCCAAGCGGCTCGATGTGCGTAACCACCAGCGCGAACCCCCGACTCCCGAACCGCGAACCCGCGGACCGCGGACAACGGACAACGGTCCGCGACTCGATACAATCACTCCCCATGTTCCGACTAGACAACAAGACCGCGCTGGTCACCGGCGCGGGCTCGGGGATTGGTGAGGCGATCGCGCACACGCTGGCGCGCCAGGGGGCGCACGTGTATATCGCGGACCGCGACGCGGCGAATGGCCAGCGGGTGGCCGAGGCGATTGGCGGTGACAAGGGGCAGGCCGAGTTCGTCGAGCTCGACGTGACCGACGAAGCGGCGCTCGCGGCGCTCGCCGGGCAGGTGCACGCCGCGCACGGCGGGCTCGACATCCTCGTCAACAACGCCGGGGTCGGCCATGTCGGTACCGTGGTGACCACCGGCGGCGCCGACATGGATCGACTCTACGCCGTCAACGTGCGCGGTGTCTTCAACGTCAGCAAGGCGTTCATCGGCCCGATGCTGGCCCGCAAATCTGGCGTCATCATCAACATGGCTTCCATCGGCGGTGTGTTGGGCATTCGCGATCGGCTGGCCTATGTCACGACCAAGTCCGCGGTGGTCGGGCTGACCAAGGCGATGGCCATGGATCACGCGACCGACGGCATCCGCGTCAACTGCGTCTGCCCCGGCCGGGTCGAGACGCCGTTCGTGAAGGCGCGCCTGCGCGAGTATCCCGATCCGGAGGCGGCGTATCGTGAAATGGCCGGCAGTCAGGCGATTGGGCGAATGGGCCGGCCCGACGAGATCGCCGCGGCGGTGCTCTACCTCGCCAGCGACGAGGCGGCATTCGTGACCGGCACGCCGATGCTGATCGACGGCGGCTGGAGCATGGGCAAGTAGCGGCGTCATGCCAGCCCCGGCCGGATCCTCGCTCGGCGGCCGCACCGCGCTCGTCACCGGCGGTGGACGCGGCATCGGCCGCGAGATCGCGCTGGAGCTCGCCCGCGGCGGCGCCGACGTCGCCATCAACTACCTCGTCGAGCCCGATCTGGCCGAGGCCACCGCGGCCGATCTCGCCGCCGCCGGAGTGCGCTCGGCCGCCCTGCCAGGCGATGTCGGCAACGCCGTGGACGTCAGCCGCATGATGGACGAGGTCGTCGCGCGTTTCGGGCGGCTCGACATTCTCGTCAACAACGCCGGCGTGCAGACGTGGACCCCGTTCCTCGACGTCACCGAAGACGAGTGGGATCTGGTGATCCGAACGAACCTGAAGGGCTGCTTCCTCTGCACCCAGGCGGCGGCCCGACACATGCGGAGCCACGGCGGTGCGATCGTGAACATCGGCTCCGGCTGCAACAAGGTGCCGTTTCCCGGGCTGGCCGCCTACACCGCGAGCAAGGGCGGCATCGAAATGCTCACGAAAGTCACGGCGGTCGAGCTGGCCGCGCATCGCATCCGCGTCAACTGCGTCGCGCCGGGCGCCATCGAAATCGAGCGGACCCGGCGGGAGATGGATGACTACGCCAGCACCTGGGGCGCCGTCACTCCGCTCGGGCGAGTCGGCCTCCCCGAGGACGTCGCACGCGCGGTCCGCTTTCTGGCGAGCGACGACAGCGGCTTCGTCACCGGCCAGACCCTCTGGGTCGACGGCGGGTTGTTCACCCAGCCGCCCTGGCCGAAACCCGGGACGTGATTCTTCTCGTCGAATGACGCGAGATTGGAAACCATCGTGATCGAAATCCTGCTCTCACTCACCTGTCTCTCCTTCCTGGTGCATCGGCGCACGCCGGAATCGAAGCAGGGGGAGCTGGGTCCCGGCCAACGGCGGATCCGCTGCCCGCGCTGCGGATGGCAGCCGGGCAGGGGCGATCGCTGGTACTGCGACCCGGGCTGCTACTGCCGATGGAACACCTTCGATACCGCCGGGGTCTGTCCCCAGTGCACGAAGGAGTGGGAACAAACGGCTTGTCTGTCCTGCCACCAGTGGTCGCCCCACGCTGACTGGTACGAGCCTGCCCCCTGACCCGGGACGTCAGTTTATGATTGAAGCGTTTTGCCTGTGAGACGCTTCCGCGCGTCGGGTCGCCTGCTCGTCGGTCACTGCCGTGGTGGCCGTCCTGGCCCTCATGACGGCCGCGCTCGCGGCGCTGGCCGTCCAGCCCGCCGCGCCGGCGCCGGCCCCCTACACCGTTCTCATGCGCGACGGGCGGCGCCCGCTCGCTGTGCGTCAGATGAGCGGACAGGAGATGTTCGCGCTCGACGATCTCGCGAAGATCTTCGACCTGACGCTGCGCGAGGATGCGCTGGCGGGCGGACTGACGGTCTCCACGAAGACGCAGACCATCGCGTTGACCGCGGGGCAGGCGCTGGCCTCCGCGGCCGGCCGGATGGTGTCGCTGCCGGCGCCGCCGGTCAAGGAGGGCCGGAGCTGGTTCGTCCCGATTGATTTCGTGCCGCGGGCGCTCGGGCCGGCGCTCGGTACCCGGCTGGAGCTGCGGCGGCCGTCGCGGCTGATCGTGACCGGCGATCTGCGCGTGCCCCGGATCACCGCGCGCATCGAGCCACAGGGGGGCGCGCTCGCACGGATTACGCTCGACGTGCTCCCCGCGACCCCGCACGCCATCACCCAGGAACCCGGACGGCTGCTGGTGAGGTTCGACGCCGATGCGCTCGATGCGGCGCTGCCCGCGTCTCCGCTGCCCGACCTGGTGCAGGCGCTGCGCGTGGCCGAGCCGCCGATCGTGGTCGCCGTCGACCTCGGTCCGCGGTTCGCGTCGTTTCGCGCCGCCGACGCCGCGGGCGAGCGGGGCGCCGGCCGGATCGTCATCGATGTGGTGGCGCAGACCACGGAGCCCACTCCGGCCACGCCGCCGCCTGCCACCGCAACCCCTCCCCCTCCGCCCGAGCCCTCGCTGCTCGAGTCGTCGCCGGTCGGCGGTCTCAGGACCATCGTCATCGACGCCGGGCATGGCGGCGACGAGCATGGCGCGCGCGGTGCGCAGGGCACGCTCGAAAAGGATGTCACGCTCGGCGTCGCCCGGCGGCTCAAGGCGGCAATCGAAGGTCGTCTCGGCGCGCGGGTGATCCTGACGCGGGATGCGGATGCCACGGTCGGCCTGGACGAGCGCGCCGCGGTGGCCAACAACAACAAGGCGGACGTGTTCCTGAGCCTGCACGCGAACGCGTCGGTGCGCCTGTCGGCCGCTGGCGCGGAGGTCTTCTACCTGAGCCTCGCCGACTATGGCGCACAGGCGCAACGCGTGGCCCAGGGTGAGGGCGAGGCGCTGCCGGTGTTCGGCGGCGGCACGCGCGACATCGAAGTCATCCTGTGGGAGATGGCCCAGGCCCGTCATATCGAGCAGTCGGCCAGCTTCGCGCGCCTGATCGAAGCATCGCTGCGCGAGCGGGTGCCGATGAGCCCGCGCGCGATTCAGCAGGCGCCGTTTCGCGTCCTGGTCGGCGCCAACATGCCGGCGGTGCTGGTGGAGATGGGCTTCATCTCGAATCCCGAGCAGGAAAAGCAGCTCGCCTCCGAGGCGTTCCAGTCGTCCATCGTTCAGGCGCTCGTCGACAGCCTCGTCCGGTTCCGCGACAGCCAGGGCGTGTCGTCTCGATCGCCCGCCGCGCCGGCCCCTGGAGCACGCCGCTGATGCCGCGCCGCGCGGCGCCCGTCATCGTCATCACGGCGGTGGCGATCGCCGGTGCATGGCTGCTGTTCTACGGTCTGCCGCGATGGTACGGCCGGCCCGCTCCGGCCACGCCGGCCGCTGCGCCGGCGGTGCCGATCCCCGAGCGCAAGATCACCGCCACGCTGTACTACGTCTCGGAAGACGGGATGTCGCTCGTCGGCGCGCAGCGCGAAGTGCCGTTCGGTGAATCGGTGTCCGAACAGGCGCGCTGGATCGTGCATACCCAGCTCGGGGCGGCGCCCGAGCCGCTCGCCGCCGCGGTGCCGGCCGGGACGACGCTGCGCGGGGTGTACGTGACGGAACGCGACTGCGATGCCGCGGCCGCGAGCTGTCAGCGGGATGCCTTCGTGGACCTGAGCCCTGATGCCCGGACCAGACATACCGGCGGCGCGCTGGACGAGCTGTTCACGGTCTATGCGATCGTCGATGCGCTGACGGTGAACCTGCCGGCGATCTCGCGCGTGCAGATCCTGATCGACGGCAAAGAGGTCGATACGCTGGCGGGTCATGTCGATCTGCGACATCCGCTCGAGAAAAACCTGAAGTGGGTGAAAACGGAGAAAGAAAACTGATGACAACCCGAATCGACGGCCGGGCGGCCGGGCAGCTGCGCGAGACGATCATCACGCCGGGCTTCCTGGTGCACGCGGAAGGCTCGGTCCTGATCGAAGTGGGAAAGACCCGGGTGATTTGCAGCGCGAGCGTCGAAGAGCGCGTGCCGCCGTTCCTCCGCAACACCGGCAAGGGCTGGGTCACCGCGGAGTACGGCATGCTGCCGCGCGCCACCTCGACCCGCACCCAGCGAGAGGCCAGCGCCGGCAAGGTCGGCGGCCGCACCCAGGAGATCCAGCGGCTGATCGGCCGATCGCTCCGATCGGTGACGCGGTTGAACGAGCTCGGCGAACGGACGATCTGGGTGGACTGCGACGTGATCCAGGCCGACGGCGGAACCCGGACGGCGTCGATCACCGGCGGGTTCGTCGCGCTGGTGCTCGCGCTCCGCAAGCTGCGCGACGCCGGCGTGCTGCGCAGCATTCCGGTCCAGGACTTCGTCGCGGCGACCAGCGTCGGCGTGGTCGGCGGCGTTCCCATGCTCGATCTCGCCTACGAAGAAGATTCGCGCGCCGACGTCGACATGAACGTCGTCAAGACCGGCGACGGACGGTTCGTGGAATTGCAGGGCACGGCCGAGGGGCCGCCGTTCGAGCGTGGAGCGCTCGACAGCCTGATGGAGCTCGCCGACGGCGGCATCCGCACTCTGGTCGAGATGCAGCGTGCCGTCACCGGGCCGCTGAAATAGCGATGGAGTCGTCAGGCCCCCGGAGCATTCTGATTGCGACAACCAATCCCGGGAAGACTCGCGAAATCCGCGGTATCCTCCGCGGCGTTCCCGCCGATCTCCTGGCGCTTGCCGACCTGCCTCCGGTTGCGGAACCCGAGGAGGACGGCACCACCTTCGCCGAGAACGCGCGGCTGAAGGCGCTCTACTACTCCGCGGTGACAGGTATGCCCAGCGTGGCGGATGATTCGGGTCTCGAGATCGACGCGCTCGACCAGGCACCCGGGATTCACTCCGCGCGCTGGCACGGCTACGACTACCCGGTGAAATTCATGAAAATCTACGAGCTGCTCGCCGCACAAGGCATGGCAACGAGCGCGGCGCGGTTCGTCTCCGCCGTCGCGTTTGCCGAGGATGGGCGCGTCGTATTCGAATCGCACGGCGTGGTGGAGGGAACGATCGCCCCCGAGCCGAGAGGTTGGAACGGCTTCGGCTACGATCCCATCTTCCTCTACCCGCCGCTCGGCCGCACCCTCGGCGAGGTAGACGATGACACGAAGGCCCTGTTGAGCCATCGCGGCGCCGCCTTCCGGGCGTTCCGGGACTACCTTCTCGCCCGCTAGCCTTTCTCCCTTCTCCCTTCTGCCTTCTCCCTTGACACGCGGGGTTCTCTTCCTCTGCCCCGCTAACGTGTCCGGCGCAGCCAGCGGCGGCCGCCGTGGATGCTGAACTCCACCAGCTCCTGTTCTGTCATGTCCTTCATGCCGGCCTTCTGCACCTCGCGGATGAACTCGCCATCCACGCCGTGGATGCGGAACTGCACCAGCCGCTCGGAGGCCACCGACCCGTAACCGAGATCCTTGAGCTCGCGGATGAACTGCGGGGTCACACCGTGAATCTTCATCTTCACGAGGTCGTCGATCGACAGTTTGGTATAGCCGAGCGCCGCCAGCTCCTTGACGAACGCCGCGGTGACGCCGTGAATCCGCATCGCGACGAGATCCTTGATGCGCGGGTTCGGGTAGCCGAGCGCGCTGATCTCTTTCATGAACTCGGGGCTGACGCCGTGGATCCGCATGCCGACCATGTCGTCGATGGTCAGCTCCTTGTGGCCGAGGGCGCGCATCTGGCGGATGAAGTCGGCGGACACGCCGTGGATCCGCATCTTCACGAGATCGTCCACCGAGAGCCGCTCGAAGCCCGCGGCTTTCACCTCCTGCATGAACGCCGGGGTCGCGCCGTGAATCCGGGTCTTCACCAGGTCGTCGATGGACAGGCCGGTATAGCCGGCGTTGCGCATCTCGGCGACGTAGGCGGGGGTGGCGCCGTGAATCCGGGTCTTGATGAGATCCTCGACGGACAGGCTGGTGTAGCCGGCCTTTCGCAGGCCGCTGATGTAGTCGGCGTCCACCCCGTGGATGCGCATCTTGATCAGATCCTCGACGCTCACGCCCTTGTAGCCGGCGGCCTCGATCGACGCGATGAAGGCCTGATCCACATCATGAAGCGCCAGCCGCAGGGCGTCGTCGGTCGACACCTGACGCCCGGTCTTCTGAAGCGACGAGATGAACGCGGCGTCCGGCGTGAAGCGGAACGTCCCGCCGCCGCGGCCCGAGTCGAACGAGCCCTCGAACTCGAACCGGCCGGCGGCCCGCGGCAGCGAGAAATGCACGTTGCTGCCCGAGAACGACTCGCCGCGGATGCCGGCGGCCTCGAGCTCGGACTGGCGCACCGACGTGCCGTAGTTGTGATTGCCGTCGCGCTGCAGATTCAACGACACCCAGCGCTCGCCGTCCCGGCGAGTCCAGGTCTCCGACAGCCGCGCCCGCCAGGTGCCCGACATGGCTGCCGCCGAGCCGGCGGGCTGTTGATCGACCGGTCCGGATATCAGCACGGACGCGGTCAAGAGGCTGGAGGCGAGGAGCATTTTCATGGCAGCTTGGACGGCCACACCCCTCCGAAGGTTGAAAGGGTCACCCGAACAAGAAGGCCAGCGCTTCCGGCAACCGGTCGGCCCAGGCCCCTTCCGAATGGCTCGCGCCTTCCTTGACCACCACCTTCAGCCGTTTCTGCCCGAGACCGGCACCGCGCAGGAGGGATTCCAGCGTCCGCACGTTTTCGACCGTCTCCCGGTTGAGGTCCGGACGGGAGGTTTCGGCGGTCCCGACACCGAGATACACCCGCGCCGGCCAGCGTGGCGCGCGCCGCGCCTTTCGCAGCAGGAACCGTCCACCGACATATAAGGATGGGCTCTCGAGAAGCAGCCGCCCGAACATGCCCGGCCGTTCCAGCACCGTCAGCAACGCGGCGACCGCGCCGTAGGACGAGCCCCCGAACGCCCGTCCGGAGGTGCGTCGCGACACCGGATAATGATGCTCGACGAACGGGACGACCTCGCGTGTCACGAACTCCACGTACTGCCGACCCAGAGGCCGGCGCGCATGCGGGTTGCGCTCGTCTTCGACCGGCAGATACTCCCGGGCGCGCCGCACCTCGCCGTGGTCGATCCCGACGATGAGGAGAGGGGGGATGCGTTGCTGAGCGACCAGGTGGGTGACGGTCTCCGAGACCCGCCAGGTGTTGCCGGCGAAGGCTCGTGTGGGATCGAAGAGATTCTGCCCGTCGTTCAGATACAGGACCGGCGCCGGCGCTGTGCTCGTGCCCCCAGTTGCCGGACGAAGGACGGTGATGCGGCGGCTGGTGCCGAGATGTTCGCTCTCCAGAATGTGGACGTCCAATGCCTTTCATTATCGGTCATGGGTCGCTTCCCTCACGAGCACCCGAACGCCAACGTCCTGACCACGGATTAGCCTGCGGCCCCAGCCACGCTTGATGATCTCCTTCAGCTCCGAGGCGAGGTCCCCACCGTCGTCATCACCGTCCAGGCCGACGCTGTAGACCGTGTACGCGCCTGGCTCGATGCGAAAGCGCATCGGCCCGCCCGACAGCGGATCCTGTGGCACGGCCGCGAGGTAGCCGGGAACCAGCTCTTCGAGCCTGGCGGGAAGCCTCCCTCCGTGCGCGAGGCGGTAGCGGGTGATGGCCACGGCGATGCGCGAAGCGCGATCCCCTACGAACCGCTCGATGTCGAGGTCTCGGAGTCCATCCGGCACGAAGCCGTCCAATCGAGGCAGGAAGCGTCCCTGGCGCCCGACCGGACGCTCATACCTGTACGCGTATTTGTCCCGCACCGCCTTGACGGCCGACACCTTCTCGGGCCACGGCCGGCGCGCGGCGTCGATCATCTCGTCCCAGATCTGCAGGTCGTTGGTCAACTGGTGCGCCAGCCACGGCCGCATCACCCATTGGCCGACGCCGGCGGGACGAAAACGATACGAGTGCGGACTGCGTGGATCTCCGTACACCTGTCCCCAGATCGCCTCGAGCATCCGCGCCCGGAAATCGACCAGGATCTTCGCCGCGTCGAACGTCTGCTCGCTCGCTTCGAGCGCGCCTTGAAGGTCGCGGAGCGCGGCCTCGGAGATCGATGAGAGGCTGAGCACCGGCGGGACCTGATGGTCCGGCCAGACCACGCTCATCCACAGGTCGTTGGCGACCGGCCGCAGCCTGAGCGAGGCGACAGCGGATTGAGCAGCCTCGTCGCCCCTGCCGTCCAGCGCCAGCTGCAGCGTCCGCGACGCCACTACCTGCGCGAGCAACATCAGGCTCGAGGTGCGATAGCTGAACTCGTGGCCGGGATTGAACCCTCGGAACTCGAGCCGGTTGGCGGAATCCGTGAGCCGCAACGCGTCCTGCTGCGCGTCGGTGACACCTTTGAGTTGCTCCGCCAGTTCCGCGTCCGAGTGTTTGCGAGCCACGCCCGCACCGATCCACTCCGCCAGCTCCGTCGCGGCGGCCCTGCCCGGCGCACGGGTCTGCGATGCGAGGACCGCCGCGGCCAGGTACTGAGTGGCGCTGCGTTTGTGCTCATCAGTGGTGCCGGTGAATCCCGACTCGACGACCGGCTCCCCCTTGGCCAGGATCCCGTCCATCTCGCGCAGCAGGCGCCGCATCTCGACGTGCTCCCACAACGCGCGCACGGCAAACGGCAGCAGGACAATGCAAGCGGCGATGGCGGCGCGGCGGACACCGGGTCGAATGCGCGCCGGACGTGGCAGGTGATCGTTCATCACTGACTCTCAACATTCGTGGCTGACGGCGGAATTGGAATAACGGCGGCGCGCAACTCGTTGATCGCGACGATCTGCTCCGCCAGCCGCCGCGCTTCGGCATCGCCGCCGAGCATTTCAGCGAGGAGGACCTGCTCTATCTCCCAAGAAGTGGACTCCAGCGTGCGTCCTGGTGACTGCCCATTGGTCCTCGGCAGGGCGACTGTGATCGCGAGCAGCGCCGCTGCCGCACTCACCCACGGCCAGGCTCGCGCGGCTGGCCGCCGCGCCGCGACGATCCGCGCGCGAAGCTCCGGACGGGGCCCGACCGGGCGCACACGTCTGAGCAGGTCTTCCATCTGGTCGTCGTTCATTTCGTCGTCTCCGACAGGGACAGCTTGAGCTTCTCGATCGCGTATCGATACCGGCTGGCCACGGTGTTCGGCGGATCGCCAGTCGCCTCGGCCACTTCTTTGAAAGTCATCCCCTCGAACGCGTGGAGGTGCAGGACTTCGCGCTGCTCCGGCGGCAGCCGGGCGATCGCCGACTCCAGCGCGAGCCGATCTTCGGGACTCGCTCGTCCGGCCGGCTGATCCGGCACCAGCTCCAGCAGCGGACGGCTCGAATCAGGATGACGATCGGCGGTGACGAGTGCCGGCGATCGCAATCGCGAGTAGCAGGCGTTGCGGACCGCCCGCCGGAGGTAGTGCTCGGGCTCCCGGAACCGCGCGTCACGGGTCCGCACGAGCGCGAGAAAGACCTGCTGCACGGCATCCTCAGCCGCGTCATGACGGCCGAGAATCATGAGCGCATAACGGTAGAGCGCGGCGCCAAACCGGTCATAGAGCCGGCCAAGATCATCTTCCGGCTCATCCGCCGTCATGCTGCACAAACTATAGACGCGGCACGCGCCCCGATTTGTCTACGAGGGTCGTCCCCTCCCTGCTCCGCTGTCCGCTGTCCAGTCCGGGTTCCGCGGGTTCGCGAGGTTCGGATTAGGGATCTGGGATTCAGTGGATTTGGGAGTTGAGGGATTGCGGATTAGGGAGCTTGGGATTAGTGATTAGGGATTTGGGGGTTGCCCTCTGCCCATCGACACCGGCCATTATCTCCCGATGACTCAGATTGCCCCCAACCCCTACGGCGCTCCGCTCGGCGATCGCGAGCCGCTCGAGGCGCTCGGCGACACCCCCGGGAAGATTCGAGCCCTGGTCGACGGCTGGACGGACGCGGAGTTCGAACGCAGTTATGCGACTGGCAAATGGAGCGCCCGGCAGATCCTGATCCACCTGGCGCAGACCGAGCTGGCGCTGACGACGCGCGCCCGGTATGCGCTCAGCCAGGATGAGTACAACGCGCAGTCGTTCTCACAAGACGACTGGATACCGCTCGACAGCGGCATGGCCGCCCGGACCGCACTGAACGCCTATACATCGCTGCGGGACATGAACCTGGGGATGTGGCGGGCACTGACGACGAAGCAGCGGGAACGCACGTTCACGCACCCGGAGTTCGGGACGTTGAACGTGTGGTGGATCGCGGCGCAGATGGCTGGCCACGACATCCACCACTACCAGCAGCTGGAGTCGATCTAGTTCTCCCTTTTCCCTTCTGCCTTCTCCCTTGACAGCGAAGCTCCCTAGAAGCCCGGCATCAGGTTGAACTGCCAGAGCCATCCACGCCCCGGCCGGTCGAGCGGGCGGACGAAATCGATTTCGCCGACCGCGAAGCCGAACAGATTGACGCGCATCGCCGCGCCGACGCTGGTCACCGGCTCCTTGTTGCTGCCGCCGAAGAACGGGCTGTTGTTCTGCCCCCACGCCACGCCGCTGTCGGCGAAGACCGCCATCTCGATCGGCAGCGGACCGTAGAAGTTGCTGCCCCCCAACGCGCCCCACAACGGGAAGCGGATCTCGGCGTTGAAGATCGCCACCCGGCTGCCGAGCAGGCGATCGAACGCGGGGCAGGATCCGTCGGCCGTGATGCCGCATTCCGTCGACTCGAACGATCCGGAGTCGTAGCCGCGGACCAGCCCGGGATAGCCGAGATACAGCGTCGGCAGCCGCTGGTCTTCCGCATCGCCGCCGTGGCGGCCGTAATACAGCCCGCGGAACGCGAACGTGAACGGACGCACCGGCATCAGGTAGGTGCGGAAGTCGGCGGTCAGACCGGTGAACGTGAGCGACCCCGTCGTCTGCGCCGCTTCGAGGCGATACCGGCTGCCGCGAATCGGGCTGGTGATGCCGTTGATGGCGGTGTCGAACACCAGCGCCCCCGACGCCTCGCCGAGATTCAACATCGGCTCGTCCGAAATGGTGGTCCGATCCTGCGACAGCTGCTGCCCGGAGTTGTAGTCGAACAACCGCGTCGTCTGGTCCTGCTTGAATCCAATCTGGCGCCCCCCGCCGCTGAAGTCGACGCGCAGCGATCGGGAGAACGGATAGGAGATCAGCCCGGACAGCGAGCGGTCGATCTGGAGAATGCGGAACTCCTCCTCGACGTAGACTGGCACACCCTGCACCACCGAAATCCCCGCGCCGAACGTGCGATAGACGTACGGCGTCTGGTCGAGCGAGACGCCCCAGTTCCACCGGTGCGTGCGGTTGATGTAGGTCGCCGTGCCGCCGAACTCGTCGAAGCGGCTGGTCACCTGCGCGCCGGTGTAGAGCGTGTGGTTGCCGAGCATGTCGCTGAACACGAACGACACGCCGCCGGCCGCATACGTGCCGAACGGATCCCTCCCGACGCCGATCGTCGGCTGACCCGCGAAGTCGAGACCCAGCTTCGGCTTGTATTCCTCTGCGGGGACCGCGGCCGCACTCTCGGGCGGCAGTCCGAGCGTTTCATTCTCCAGCGCCGCGAACACCGGCCCCGCCCCTTCTTTGCGCGGCGGCAGCACCGCCGCGTTGATCGGCAGCTCCTGCACCGGCACGCCGGCCAACTGTGCGGCCGTCTCCAGTGCGTAGATGGTGTAGCCGTTGTCTTCGTAGGCGCTGAAGACGAGACGTCCGTCCGCGGCGGAGAGCGACGGGCTCAGCTCGGTGATGCCGCTGATGCCGGTCAGCAGGTTCGTGAGCTGGGTCGTCGCGCCACCGAACTCCGTGCGATAGATGTTCGAGATGCCGCCGCGATCGGAGACGAAGTACAGCGCCTTGCCGTCGGTCGTCCACTGCGGACTGATGTTCTTCGCGCCTTCGAACCCGCCCGCGGTCCGGATCGTGCCCGCGGCGAGGTCGAGCAGCGCCAGCCGGAAATCGCCGGCGACGAGGGTCTGCAGATTGGTCGTGAAGCGATCGGTGCTGAACGCCAGCGTCTTGCCGTCGGGCGACCACGCGGGATCCAGCTCGGCGAACTGATCGGTCGTCAGGCGCTTCAACTGATTCGCGCTCAGATCGTAGACGAACAGGTCGGTGAAGCCACCGGCCATGCCGGAGAATGCGATCGAGTTGCCGTCGGGCGACCAGGTCGGATTCTGCACCTCGTCTACGCCGGCGATGGCGATTTCGCGCTCTTTCTTGGCGCGGTCCACGTCCACAATTGTGAGCACCGCCTGTCCTCTGGCGATACCAGGAAACACGAACTTTTTGCTGGTCTGATCCCACGCGCCGGCCGAGGCAATGAACTGCAGACTCTCGGTGTGGGCGCTGGTCGCCGTGTCGGTGATCTTGCGCAGCACTTCGCCGGTCTTGGCGTCGGCGACGAACAGATCGATCGAGAAGAGGTCACGCTCGGAGAAGAAGATCACCTTCGAGCCGTCCGGGCTCAGCTCCGGGCTGACGTTGAGCTCCCCTTCGCGGCGCTTCTTGATCACCGGACGGCCGATGTCGGCCGGCATCTTGGTCGCCTCGGCGATTGGCCGATAGGCCTGGAACAAGGTGTCGTGCCATTCCTTCGAGAGGTCCGCCGTCTTGACCTGCAGCACCCCCTCGAACGCCACCTCGTAGCCGCCGCGGGAGAGACCGCCTGCCCGGAGCATGTCCCCGACGACCTCGTCGCCGAATCGGCCGCCGATATACGCCCACAAGGCATGGCCGTAGCGATACGGGAAATAGCGGGGGTCATCGAGCTGGTCGATGGTGGGCAGCTTCTCGCGCCTGGCCGCCTCGCGCATCCACATCGAGGTGTGGGGGTCGACCGGGCCGATCGACAGATATTCCGCCATCCCTTCGATGAACCAGAGCGGCAGGTTCAGGGCTCCGCCGTTTCCGGAGCTGACGTTGGTGTTGGTGATGTCGTACTGGAACGCGTGGACCAGCTCGTGGCCGAACACGTGGTCGGTCAGCTGGAGCGGGCCGGCGAGTGGCAGGACGATACGTCGCTTGTAGGCTTCAGTGACACCGCCCGTCCCCTCGCCCATCTCCCCTTCCAGCGCCGTCGTCTGCCAGAAGTGCGGGGCGCTGGCGTAGAGAATGACCGGCTGGCGGCCCCGCAGCTCGTGGTTCAGCAGTTTCGAGAGGCGGGCGTACCAGCGCTCGGCCATCCGCGCGGTCGCCCGCGCCGCGGCTTCCTCTTCGGGATAGAAGTGAATATCGAAGTGTTCGGTCTTCAGCACCTGGAACTGGAACTTCCGGTACTGCACTTTGTTACGGCCGAAATACCCGCCCTGGGCCTGGGCCGCCACCGGGATCGCGAGGATCGCGAGAGCGAGAACGAGCGTAGAAAGGCGCCACGTCACGGACGCCCGAATTTTTGCCATGCCGCCCCCCGTGCAATGGGTGTACCGGTCATTTTGATACACTGCGCCCCCGATGCGCGCTCTGTACCTCATCCTGCCCATCCTTTGTATCCTCGCGATCGCGTATCGCTACTACAGCGCCTTCATCGCGGCCCGGATCATGGCCCTCGACGATCGGCGCATCACCCCGGCGCACCTGCGCAATGATGGGCAGAATTATCATCCGACCCACCGCTTCGTGCTGTTCGGTCATCATTTTGCCGCAATTACCGGCGCCGGACCGCTGATCGGGCCGGTCCTGGCCGCCCAGTTCGGCTGGGCGCCGGGCCTGATCTGGCTGGTCGCCGGCGTCTGCCTGGCCGGTGCGGTCCACGACTTCATCATCCTCTGGGCCTCGACCCGGCGGGGAGGACGATCGCTCGCGCAGATCACCCGGGAAGAGATCGGGCCGGTCGCCGGCGCCACCGCGGCGGTCGCGATCCTCTTCATCATCGTCATTGCCCTGGCCGGCCTCGGGCTCGCGGTCGTGAACGCCCTGCACGAGAGCGCCTGGGGCGCGTTCACCATCGGCACGTCGATTCCGCTGGCCCTGTTCATGGGCCTCTACATGTACCGCTTCCGCAAGGGGCGGATCGCCGAGGCGACCGCGATCGGCGTGGCCGGCCTGCTGCTCGCCGTGATCCTCGGCAAGCCGATCGCCGCGTCGGAGTGGGGGCCGCTCTTCCAGTTGTCGCGCGAACGAGTTGATCGTGGCGATGGGCATCTACGGCTTCATCGCGTCGGTGCTGCCGGTCTGGCTGCTGCTCTGCCCGCGCGACTATCTCAGCTCGTTCATGAAGATCGGCACCATCATCTTTCTCGTGATCGCGGTGATGGTGGTGAACCCGGTGCTGCAGATGCCGGCGATCGGCCCGTTCGTCCGCCGGCGGCGGGCCGATCATTCCGGGACCGGTCTTTCCCTTCGCCTTCATCACCATCGCCTGCGGGGCGATCTCCGGCTTCCACGCCCTGATCGCCTCCGGCACCACGCCGAAGATGATCGACCGCGAGAGCGACATCCGGCCGATTGGCTACGGCGCGATGCTGATCGAGGGCCTGGTCGGGATCATGGCGCTCGTCGCCGCGACCGCGATGCACCCGGGCGACTACTTCGCCATCAACACCTCGCCCGCCACCTTCGCCACCCTCGGCATTCCGGTGGTCAACCTGCCGCAGCTCGAGAGCGCGGTCGGCGAGACCGTCGCCGGCCGCCCCGGCGGCGCGGTCTCGCTCGCGGTCGGCATCGCGCAGATCTTCACCGGCCTGCCCGGCATGCGCGGCCTGATGGACTACTGGTATCACTTCGCCATCATGTTCGAGGCGCTGTTCATCCTCACCACCATCGACACCGGCACCCGGGTCGCCCGCTTTCTGGTGCAGGAGTTCTTCGGTCAGTTCTACGCGCCGATGGCCCGACAGGATTGGATTCCCGGATCGGTGGTGTCCACGCTGCTGGTGGTGTGCGCCTGGGGCTATTTCATCTGGACCGGCAGCATCAGCACCATCTGGCCGATGTTCGGGATCGCCAACCAGCTCCTCGCCTCGGTCGCGCTCGCGGTCGGCACGACGATCATCATCAACAGCGGCAAGGCGCGCTATGCGTGGGTCACGCTGCTGCCGCTCTCGTTCGTGGCGGTGACCACCCTGACCGCGGGCGTGCTGAGCGTGCAGACAACTTCTGGCCGATGGCGATCGGACCGAATCCCGCCCTGCACTTCCAGGGCTACCTCAACACCGGGCTGACGATCATGATGATGGTGTCGGTGATCGTGATCCTCACCAACGCGGCCTGGCGATGGATGCAGGTCCTCACCGGCCGGATTCCGGTGACCGTCCCCGACGCGTTCTGAGCTCTGGCGAGACGTCGGACCGGAGGTCGAGTGCGGAGATACCGGATCTCAAAAACGGAGCAACGGAGCCAACGAAGGCAACGGAAAAGACATTTCTTTTGGAAACCAAAACACTAGTGACGTCTCCGTTTTCTTCGTTGGCTCCGGTGCTCCGTTTTTAAGATCCGGTACCTCCGACCATCTCCGAACGTCTCGACAATGAGCGACTTCCTCTCGTCGCCGGCCACCGACCCGACGCTGCTCTACCGCTATCGCGACGCGCTGCACGCGCCCGATCTCCTGATCGCCGGGCTGCATCTCGACCTGTTCTCGGCGCTGGCCAGGCAGCCATCGACACTCGCGGAGCTGTGCGCGACGTTCGGCATCACGCCGCGTCCGGCCGACGTGATGCTGACGCTGTTCGCCGCGATGGGCCTGGTGCGCGAAGCCGACGGCGTTTATGCCGTGACGGATACCGCGCGCGACCATCTCGTGAAGGGGTCACCCTGGTATCTCGGCCCCTACTACCCGACGGTCGCGGATCGCCCGGTCGCCGCGGAGTTGTTGACCGTGCTGCGCACCGGCAAACCGGCGAACTGGGGAACGCACCAGGCCAAGGACGACTGGCACAAGTCGATGGAGCGCGAGGAGTTCGCCGCGGCATTCACCGCGGCAATGGACTGCCGCGGAATTTATCTCTCGCAGTTCGTGGCCCGCGCCGTCGACCTGCGGCCGCACCAGCACCTGCTCGATATCGCAGGAGGATCGGGGATCTACGCCTGCGCGCTGGCCGCCCACCACCCGCACCTGCGGGGCACCGTGCTCGAGAAGCCTCCGGTCGACCGGGTCGCCGCCGCCGCGATCGCGAAGCGGGGCCTCGCCGATCGCGTCTCGGTGATCGCGAACGACATGCTAGTCGATCCGCTGCCCGCCGGTGCGGACGTGCATCTGTTCTCGAACGTGCTCCACGACTGGGATGTCGCGACCGTCACCGACCTCCTGAACAAGTCGTTCGCCGCACTCGCCCCCGGAGGGCTGGTCATCGTCCATGATGCGTTCCTGAACGCCACCAAGACCGGCCCGTTGCACGTGGCTGAATACTCGGTGCTGCTGATGCACGCGTCGGAGGGGCGCTGCTATTCGACCGCGGAGATGGAGCGGTATCTGGTCGAGGCGGGGTTTTCCGGCTGCCGCTACACCGAGGGCGCGGCCGCGCGGGGAATCGTTGCCGCGCGCAAGCCGCGCGGCAACGACAAGGGATAAGGGACAAGGGACAAGCTCCTACTACTCGACCCACATCCGGGAGTTCTCCCTTGTCTTTCTCCCTTGTCCCTTGTCCCTTGACAGGCGGGGTCTCAGCGGTCCGTCAGACCCCGCCCACGTACTGTCGAAACTTGCGCTCGTAGTCCAGCGTCATCCCGAACGGAAAGCGCTCGTAGGACCACCACACCACGTCGGCCGGGCGCGCCGCCGCAGGCAGCACCTCGATCAAGCGCCCGGTGAGACCGGTGTCCGCGGTCGCACCCGGTATCAACTGCACGTGCACGGTGCAGTCGGAACCCGTGAACGTCAAGCGGACGGCGCCGGTCACCTGCCTGGCAATCGCCGGATCGGCGTACAGCGCATCCTTGTAGACCGCGACGTGCGAGCCGTTCGGAAGGCGATCCTTCTCCCGCCCCTGCAGCGCCAGCAGATCCTGCGGCAGCGCGCTCGCATCGGCGGCGTGACTCCGCAGCGCCTCGACCGCGGCATCGCGCTCGAGGATCTTGACGGTGTCGCCGGTTTGATAGCGGAGCAGCGACACCGGCAGCTCGGGATCGAGCATCGAGACCGTCAGCCACCCGTAGCCGTGCGGATCGGGGTCGACGCTTTCGATGAAGGTCCGGCGTGGCTCGTAGCTCAGGATCGCCGGCACCGCGCCCTCGTCGTGCGAGCCGCCGAGGAGATCGCGGGCCAGCGCCGCGTCGCTGCGGATCGCGCGCCGCAGCGCGATCGTCGCCGGGGTTTCGTAGCACAGGTGCAGGCCGAGCTCGCCAACCCCGAACGACGACATCACGTAGCCGTCCTCCGGCCGATCGGGATGCAGGCCGAGGCACCTCCCGAGGTACTCGCGGAAGTGCTCGCCGAATACCTCTTCACCGATCACCACCTGCATCCGATACCGGCTCCAGTCGAGCCCCTCCGCCGCCGCGTAATCGGTCAGCCGCTTGGCGAACAGCGGATCCATCACCAGCAGGATCTGTTCGTAGTAGCCGCCGAACGCGCGCACCAGCGCCACTGCCATGTCCTCCCGCACGCTGACCGTGGCCACCGTCATCGCCCGTGACGAGAACGTCACCCCCATCGGCAGGCAGTTGATGGCCAGGGTGGGGCGCGATTCGACCGCGAATGCGCGATCGAGCGCGTAGTCGATGACCGACGCGCTCTCGCCGGCATCCTTCCGCGTCGTCAGGCCGAACGAGAACCGCCCACCGTGACCGGAGCTCGTGAGCACACTGGCGAGCTCGGACATCGAGACCCGCGGCGCGAGCTCGTGCAGGGGAAAGCGATCGAAGGTGTTGCTCTTGTTCAACACCGGGCAACGATCGATGAAGCTGGCGGCGTCGGTGATGTCCGGCGGGCGCACACCGTGCTCGTCGAGCAGCGTGCGGTACCACGGCAGGCCGGCGGCATGCTGAAACGCGCGCAGCACCCGATCGTTGGCGTCGTGATCGATCCGGCTCATACCGCGGCGGGGGCCGGGGCGCCATCCGGCCTGAACTCCGGTTCGAGGCCGTCCATGAAATCGTTCAATGGAGGAAACCGGCCGCTCATGATGTTGGCGTCGAATTCCGACAGATCCAACAGGTAGGGAGACACCGGACCGTAATAGTCGGTTTCGGGCCCGATCTGCCGGAAGGGGAACCCGCTCCTGGTGACCAGCCGCTGCAGCGAACGCTCGGTCGCCGCCATCCAGTTGGCAATCCCGCGGCGTTTTGACGCCTGATACAGCGCCTTGTAAAGCGTCATCACCAGCACGCCGCCGCTGCGACGCTCCCCGCCGTCAGTGCGCGGCGGGGCGCTCCCGAGACTGAAATGATCGTCGCCGGCACGCCGGTTATAGGTCCGGCTGACCGACAGCCGCGACACTTCGACCACACGGCGGTCGAGGTCGCGCAAGACGTTGACCCCGGCATAGAAAGTACAGTGATCGAACGACGGCAGCCCCGCCGGCGTGAGCTGTATGAGCCGCGCGGTGGCCGCCAGTTCTCTCTGTGCGTTGATCACACCCACGTGAATCGCATGCTGGTCGAACGCGTCAGTCTCGAGCTGATCGGGATAGTCGTCCGGTGACAGGAAGTGCCGCTCGCGGCAATACACCTGATAGCGCAGCGCGTAGCTGGCCTGCAGCAGGTCCGGATCGTCGTCGAGGACCAGGCCGATGAAATGAGTCGAGGCCGGTGCGGCCGGTGGAGAATCCTCAGCCCGTCCGAGCGGCGACAACGCATTCGGAGGGGGATGCGATGCGATTGTCATGGCGTCCCGTCCAATGGAAGGGTGATGACTTGCCTAAATCCCGGAGCGCGGCGCCCGGCTGGCAAGGCGCGAAGAGCGAGCATATTGGACATATGTGAGCGATGAGCAACGCCGCCAACCGGGATGCCCCGCCCGGGAATTGGGCGAGTCATCACCCTTCCAGGGGACTAGGGTTTCCAGAACTTCCAGGTGAGACCGACGCGTGCGGTCCGGCCGTTCCGTGTGATTGCATCCTGCCGGTGGGCGCTCGACGCCGGATCGGCATAGGTCACGTCGAACAGGTTCCGGGCGGTGAACGAGCAGATCCCATGCCCGGCCGAGCGGCTGGATCACCGTCAGGTGCACCGTGCCGGCGGGTGGGAGGCGCGAACCGAGGAGCGTCTGTCGGCTGCTCATGAACAGACCTTCGACACCGATCGAAGATCCACGCGACGGACCGGCAATGCTGAGCCGACCTTTCGCCATGTGACGCGGGGAGTTGGGAAGCTCGGTCTGCGAGTCCTGATCTTCGGTGCGCTGCAGCGCGTAGCTGAAGTGCGCCTGCGCGTTGCTGGTGATGCGGAGCTGCCCTTCGAGCTCGACCCCCGAGGCGTGGACTTCCCCCGCGTTGACGTACCGGGACCCCAGAAACGTGGTGTCGTCGGGTACCAGTGTGAGCAGACGCTCCGCCTTGTACCAATAGGTCGACACCGACGTGCGCAGTGCGTCGTTGAAGTAGCGTTCCCACACCAGCTCGTGGGTATCGATGGATTCGGGCTGGAGCTGCTCCACCGAGTCGCCGAAGTAGAACGTGGTGCTCTCGTAGGCGCTCGGCGCGCGAAAGGCGCGCCCGAACAGGTACTTGAAGGACTGGTTGGCCGAGGGCAGAAAGATCAACGCGGCGCGCGGCGTGACCCGGGTGAACTGCTCGTAGCCGTCGTAGCGCAGTCCGCCGTTCAGGATGATCGAATCCTTGATGCGGATCTCGTCTTGAAAATAGAGCGCGTGTTGACGCGACGAGCGTGGAGCATCCACCAGCACGTCCTGCACGCCGCCGCCTGGGGAGTCGAGGAAGACGCTGCTCTGATCCTGGCGCAAGTTGTCGATGAACTCGGCGCCGGCCGTCAGGATCTGCCGTCCCGGCAGCGTCCGCGTCCCGCGTGCGCTGGCGCTCCAGCGCGAGCCGACCACGGTGTTGCGGCCCAGCAGGAGCGGCCGGCTCTCGTCGCCGGCGAACGGATAGTCGCCGTCGTACGAGAACTGGTCGAAGGACACCCGGAACGCCGCCTTCGTGCCGCGGATCGTCCGCAAATATTCGGCATCGACCAGCGTATGACGATCGGTCGTCTGCTCGGGGAACGCCTGCTCGTTGAAGACCGTGCCGAACGATGCGGTCGGCACTTCGCGAGTCCGGGTCCCATAGGCCGCGGTCACCGTCACCTTGTTGAACGACAGCCGCGAATAGAACTGACGGACGCTCTCGGCATCGAGGTTCCGGGCGATGCCGTGGTTGGTCTCCGGCGCATCGAACTCCGGAAAATACAGCCGCCCGTTGCCGTCGCTGTGGCCCAAGGCGGCCGAGACGGCCAGGTCGACGCCGTTGGCGAATCGCCGTCCGGCGCTCGCCCGGGTCGTGCGAGTGCCGAGCATCCCGACCTCGGCCGTCACCACTCCCCCATCGATCGACGCGCCGGTCTTGGTGATCACGTTGACGACAGCGAAGAAAGCGCTGTCGCCATACTGGGAGGAGGCGGGGCCACGAATGATCTCGACCCGCTCGAACGTGGACGGATCCAGCCCGAACTCGGCGCCGATCTCCGCCTGCCCGAACACGTTGTCGTTGACCCGGTGGCCGTTGATCAATAGCAGGATCCGGCTGTTGTAGTCGCCAGGCTTGCCGAAGCCGCGGGCTCCGATAAAGCTGAAGTTGCGATCGTCGGTCACATAGAGACCTCGCACCCCACGCAGGATCTCGGCGAGCGTGCGGTAGCCGTGCCGCCGGATGTCTTCGGCGGTCACGAATGAGACAGACGACGGCGCCTCGGTGACGGGCTGGAGGCGCTCTGACGCGCCGAAGACCTGCCCGCCGTCCAGCTTCATCAGCTCTTCGATGTTGAGGTCGGGCAGCGAGGATTGGGCGGACGCGGGCGCCGCGGCGCCGAGCAGCGCCAGCAGCATTACCGCGCCGCAACGTCGAGCGAGTGACTTGAACGCGTAGCGATGACTCATGGCTCTTTCGAGAGTTTCAGCAGGCGCGAGCTGATCTTGAGCCCGGCGCGGTTCGCGGCCGCAGTGTCGATGAACAGCCGTAATTGACCGCCATCGAAATACAACTGCGTGATGCCGCCGAGCTTGGTGAAGCCGTCGATGTCGCTGATCGTCAGCACCGGCCGCTCGCGGACCTCCGCGAGGACCGCCTGCACGCCGGTCGCGCCCTGCGCGACATACAACGCGTGGCAGCCCAGGGCCGTCGCTCCGGGCGCGAGCCGGGAAACGGCGATTCGACGTCCGCCGTAGTCGCGCCCTTTGACCATCCGTTCGAAGGCCTCGCCCACGACGGCTTCGCCAAGGACACACAGTGAGAACGGACTGTCGGGGGCGATGGCCGGGGGCGGCCATTCGGTGAACTTCGGCAACTGATACACGAAAGCGGCCTTCAATGCAGGCCCGGTGACGTCCTGAGCGGTCGAGGTGATGCCGCACATCAGCACGACGACACCGATGATCGATCGCCTCAGGCCACCAGGCCGGGACACGCCCCTTCGCCACACCGCGCGTTTCGTGCGCGACCGCGTCCGCGCCGGCGGGGTGCTTTCTCGATATTCACGCCAGCGCATCGAACGGTCGTCATTCCTCTCGACAGATGGCCCCGGAGCTCTGCGGCCATGCGGCCGAAACCGCCCACGTGCACGGCTGTGTGCGCACAGGTTCGTGCGCTTATGGCGCACTCACCTATTGCGGCTGACCTCGAAATCATCGTGGGCATTGCCGCAGTGTCTGACGCGGGGATCTCTGTTCAAAGCCGAGTGCATGTCGCGTGCCCGGTCGCACCGGCGGCCGTCGTCCAGCCGACCCCTTCGGGATCGCCGTCAGCCTTTCTCCTACGATGGACCTCGGGTGGGTGTGGATGTCAGCGACGGCGCCAGGCTAGGCTAGGGCACGATCGTCTCGCCACGCGCCAGCATCGCCACCAGGGCGGCGATCTTCCTCGCGCGGCCAGCGGCGGTTTTCATCTGGTTCGTACGAAAGGCCAGGGCGAACAGGTTCGGACGTCCCAGCGTCCGGAATGTCTTGCGGGCCAGAGGGCTGGCCTCGATGGCGGCGCGCAGATCGTCGGGGATGGTCTCGACCGTCGCGCTGCGGAGCGGCGCGTAGGCGGCGTCCCACCGGCCGTCGGCTTTGGCGGCGTCGATCTGCCGCTGACCGAACGGCGTCATGCGTCCCGCGGCCGTCAGCCTGGCGACGTGGTCGCGGTTGATCTGACTCCAGACGCTCTTCGCCCGCCGCGGCGAGTAGCGCTGCAGGAACGATTGCTCGTCCAGCGCCTTTCGGATGCCGTCGATCCATCCCCAGCACAGCGCCTCGTCCAGCGCCTCGGCGATGGTGATCGATGCTATGCCGGAGTCCTTCTTGTAGACCCTCAGCCAGAGCTCGGTCTCGCGCCCGTGGTTCCGGTGCAGCCAGCGCGCGAGCGCCGCCGCGGTGCGGAAGGTCTTGATCTTCGTGGGGTCCGGCGTGAGTGGGGGCATCGACGTGCGCTGAGGAATGATAAATCCAGCGGGGCCGCGCCGGTGAGAGCCGGCGGAAAACCGCGAATGCGTCCGTCTCTGATGGCGCGGGGCACAGAAGCCTCGCCCGTTCCGGAGGAGGACGGCCGTGCACAGCACACTCGAAGCTGCGAGTTTCGATCATCTCGACGTCATCAAGGATCCCGAGGTAGCCCTTGGCCTCCTGGCGATCGCCTGCCGGCAGCTCGAGTCCCTGGCCCGTGCCAGCGGCTCCGGCCGGGCACGTCACTATCACCGCGCTGTCTCGGTCGTCCATGAGCTGTGCCACGCCTTGACCCGCTGCGAAGAGGCGGGCGCCACCGACGCGGACATCCGCCGCGTCGTCGAACATGCGCGGGCCATTCACGGAGAATCGCCCTTCGTCACCCGGCTCCAGCGCTGGCCGCGCGGCTATCCCGGAGACTTCGAAACGATCGAATGGCTGTGGAGCGGCCGCAACCAGGCGCCGGCCGGAACACTGGCCCATGCGATCGAGACCTACGCGCTGACCGCGGCGATCGCCCAGCAGCACCGCAACAAGGTCAGCGTCCAGGCGGCGTGTATGCGGCAGGCGCTGGCCGCCTCTCCGCACTGCCGCATCCTCTCGGTGGGCTGCGGCAGCAGCCCGGACGTGCGCGCGGTCGCCGACCAGATACCCGCGTCGGCCTCGGTCGTGCTCTGCGACAGCGATCCCGATGCCCTCGCCTTCTCGCGCGAGAAGCTCGCATCGATCGCGGACCGCTGCCACTTCGTCGAAGGCTTCGTCCCACGGGTGCTGCGCCGCGTCGCGAGGTATGGACCGTTCGATCTGATGCTCGCCGGCGGCCTCTTCGACTATCTGAGCGACCGCTTCATCACTCGAACCCTCACCGACGCCTGGCAGATGCTCGCTCCGGGCGGCCGCATCGTCTTCACGAACATCGCGGTGGACAATCCGTATCGGGTATGGATTGAGTACATGGCCGACTGGAAGTTGATCGAGCGATCGGAGTCCGATCTTGCGGCGCTGTGCCGCAGCGCCGGGGTTCCGGCGCCGCAGCTGATACGCGATGCGACGTCGCTGGCGATCGTCGCGACGGTGGTGAAGGAAAAGACGCCCGTCCCCGTTCACGACGATTGAGGCTTCGCGGACGTGCCTGCGAAGAAGCCGGAAAGGCCGTCCGCGGGCTCGTGCGTTCCGACAGCTTCAGGCGGAACAAACGCGGCTGCCCGGTGTCAGACCTGACGTTGCAACGGACGTTCACGACCCGGCCCTTTATCTTCGATGCGCAGCCGCCGCGCGTGCGGCCGCGGGCGTTCTGGCCCACGGTGCTGGCCGTGATGGCCGCCAGCCTGTGGTCCGGGTCGGTGGCGTGTCTCTGGACGAACGAGTCAAGCCTCGTGTTCATGGCACGCCGCTCGCGACGCCCGGCGCCGGTGCCTGGGTCGGGCCTCATCCAGCTGCGAACCGCCGATGGCGTCCCGCTCGACGCGCTGTCGCTCGCACCGGACCGGCCGTCGGCCTACTGGATCCTGTTCTGCCCACCCAGCGGACGCACCATTCACGGCCACATGCGCCGCCAGCTGGAGTCATTGCGCGCCGCGGGTTATAACGTGCTCGCGTTCGACTACCGCGGCTTCGGCCGAAATCCCGGCACCCCCTCCGAATCCGGCCTTTACGAGGATGCGGAGACCGCCTACCGGCACCTCACGCTCCGGCTCGGTGTGCCGCCTCATCGGATCATCCTCGCAGGGCGATCGCTTGGTTCGGCGGTCGCCGTGGAACTGGCCACCCGTGTGCCGTCGGGCGGGTTGCTCCTGCTCAGCGCGATCGATTCGGTGCCGGCGACCGCCGCTCGCCTCTACTTCTGGGCGCCGGTGTCCCTGCTCGCGTCGCAGCGATTCGACTCGATGGCCAAGGCGTCACGCGTGACGGTCCCCGTGATGCAGGTGCACGCGCCCGGCGACTGGCTGGTCCCCCTCGACGCGGCACGGGCCCTGTTCGGCAGATTTCCCGGGCGCAAGGTGATGCTCGAACTGCGCGGCGGGCACAACGACGTGGGCGTCGCCGACGAGGCGGTCGCGCGTGCGCTCGCGGAGCTCTGGCCCCGGCCAGGGTAGCCATTCGCGTCACCGGCTAGTGAGCTATCTGTCGCTGCACATTCCCACACATCCTCTGCGTCAGCCCGTCGCAACTCGGCCGCGCCGCATCATTCTCGTCGGCGGCGGTCAAACAGGAACAACGGATACGGTTCGACCGTCTCAGGCGCGTCGCTTCGCCGCACCTCGCTCTCCGCCGCTTCGACCGCCGTCCGGATCCGTTGCGCCGCGTCGTGGGCTGAGACACGAGGATCGCGCGTCCGGTTCCGCCAGTCGTGTTCCCGCAGGGTCCACACCGACTCGGGATCGCGCGGCATGCCCTGTGGTGACGACCGCGGGAGCGCCGTCTCGAACCGCGCACCGAGCTTTTGCACGGCGGCGTGTGCGCGCCGATTGCGCAGAGCGATGCGCGCTTCGAGACGCTCAACGTGCATGGTCGTGAACGCAAACTCCACGAGCACGTTGGCCGCGTCGGAAAACACGCCCGTGGACCAGAAATGAGAACTCAGCACGAATCCCCATTCGGCGTCTGACAACGTTGGCTCCAGGCGGACCTGGAGGATCCCGACTGCTGCCCTCATGCCACCAGGAACGATTCCGAAGCAGACGCCATGGCCTTGCGCGCGTTGCTGGTGTGACCATTCGACAAATCCCGCAAACTTGGCGAGCGTCGGCGGCGGAGGAGCCATGTACGCGGTCACGGCAGGATCCGAGAACAAGGTGAACAGCGTATGAACGTCGGATGCGGCGACTTCGCGAAGCGTCGTCAGGTCGCCCTGCAGGGGTGGCACTCGGTCTGTCCATCCGTCGAGCATCGAGTCGGATATTAGCCGACTGCCATCACGGCGCACGGATCAAGCAGCTCATAGGAGTTCGCGACGCGGGCGGCGGGTGAGATTTACCGGACGTTGCCCCGGCGCAAGGTGTCGAGGGAATAGAACGTCTCGCGCCACCGGACCCCGCCCTGCCGGAGCGTCACGACCGCCGAGTTCACCACCGCGACGAACAAGACCGGGTAGAACAGCGGTGTGAGAGCCGCACTGGCTGGAGGCCATCCCAACCGCCGCGCGAAGACGGCGGCTGGAAGCGTCAGCGCCCACGGCGCGAGCGCCGCGGAGATGCCGGCGGGGGTTCCCGTCCACAAGCCGAGGAGGCAGATGCCCGCGATCAGCGTGACGACGCTGGCTCCCGCCACCACCGGGCCTACCCTGAAATCGACCGCGGCGAAGTAGTTCTTCTCCATGATCTTCATCATGCCCGGCACGGTGGTGCCCCAATGACACTCCACGTCGGATCCGCCGAGGAACGCGCGCGTGCGTGCTCCGGCGCGGTGCAGCAGCAGGCCCAGCTTGATGTCGTCCACAATCGTCAGACGCAGCGCTTCGTAGCCGCCGCAGGCGCGGTAGGCGGGGCCCCGTACCAAGTTGAACGCGCCAATGCCGAGGTGTGCGCCCGGCCGATCGCGATTCACGCCCGACATCCAGTTCCCCAGGCTTCCCAGGAACGCGAGGTGCCAGGCCTGGGCGCCGAGCGTTTCGGCGGCGATGCCGGGCGTCAGGGTGATGTGATCGGCAGCATCTCGAGCGGCGACACCGAGCGCACGCGCGATCACGTCCGGCCTCAGCCAGCAGTCGGCATCGGTGAAGAGCAGCCAGTCGCCCGTCGCCGCACTGGCGCCGACGTGGCACGCGTGTGACTTGCCCAGCCAGCCGTCCGGCAGGTGCTCGACGCGCATCGCACGAACGCGGGCATCCTCGGCCGCGAGCCGCCGCAGGATCTCGCCGGTCGCGTCGGTGGATCGATCGTCGACAACGATCACCTCGAGTGCGACGTGGCGCTGCGCGAGCAGATGGCGAACCGTCGCTTCGAGGCGCGCTTCCTCATCGCGCGCGGCGACGATCACCGAGCAGCGCACGTCGGTGTCCGATCCGGCCGGTGCGGCGAGCGCCTCGAGCGGCGGCAGCCGCCGCGCCCACCGCTGGTGCCAGAGCGCGGACAGGCTCCAGGCGACGAACAAGGCGGCCGTAGCGAGAAAGACGATGGTCATCTAGATGGCGTCGAGGCCGACACTCGCCGGCTCGGTCCGCTCAACGCCGTGAGTCAGAGCTCGACGGCGAAGGAGACTCGCCCCGTCGCTTTGAGCGCCTGGAACAGCGACTCCCAATCCTGGCCGATCACGATGCACCCTGGATTGCCACATGGGGGTGGGCCATGGAGGTGGAATCCGCCCCCGGGGAATCGGGTTCCGGGTGCCAACCTGACCCACACCATGCGAACGTGATGCGGGTGATTCGAGCCTCCGGCCGCGCCACCCGGATCAACGCCATCGAAACGCTGCGCGTAGGCTCCCGGATAATCGTAGATCTCGAGGGCGGCGTTCTCGGCGACCGTCAGGCTGTGTTGGACCGACCCCGCCGGCACGCCCGTACGAATCTCCTGTTGCTTGGGCCAACCGACGACACGGCTCCCGGCGGATTGAGCGGCCTGACGCCATGCGTCCATCGCCATGGCAGGCTGACTGTGAAGAGTCGCCAGCCGAATCGTCCTGCCGGCCACCGCGCCGAAGAGGATCCCGTCGCGCGGGCGGTATGTGAGGTGAGAAATCATCGATGCTCCTCGTTGCCGCATCATACGGCACGCCCGCGGCCGCCGAGGTCAGATCCGGCGTCGATTCGCCAGCCACATATCGAGGGAACGGATCTCAAAAACGGAGCAACGGAGAGAACGGAGGAAACGAAGAAGACAAAATATTTTTTCTTTTCCGTTCTCTTCGTTATCTCCGTTGCTCCGTTTTTGAGATCCGGTACCTTCGTCGCCTCATCGGCGGGTCTATGACTCCACGGTTACAATTGGACGCCGTGAAGCCCGTTACGACCTTCCTGCTCGTCCTTTTCACCACGTTGACACTCGCCGGGCAGGGTCGATCCAAATGGGTGTACCTGGACGCCCAGCAGACGTTGCGCTACGCGGCGGATCCACGCGGCAACCGGGTCATGGACTTCTCGCACGCGGGCTACAGAGGCGGCGGCGTGGCCCTGCCCGTGGTGCCGGTCGTGCGCAGGCTCGGCGCATCGGCGGGTGACAACACGGCCCTGATTCAGGCCGCGCTCGACGAGGTGTCGCGCGCGCCGATCGGGCCCGATGGCTTTCGCGGCGCCGTGCTGTTGCAGCCTGGCACGTATGAAGTGAGTGGGACGCTGCGCATCGCCGCCACTGGCGTCGTGCTCCGCGGCAGCGGCTCCGGCGACACCGGCACCGTCATGAGCGTGACGGGGCCGCCGCATCGATTCCTGGACATGACCGGGACCGGCACGTGGCAGCCGGATGGCGCGCCTGCGGCGATCGTGGATGCGTACGTCCCGTCAGGAACCGGTCACGTCCGCGTCGATGGAGCCGCACGGTTCAAGCCTGGCGACCACGTGCTGATCCGGCGGCCGGTCACCGACGCCTGGATTCGCTTCATGAACATGGACAAGTTGAGCCGCGACGGCAAGCCGCAGGTGTGGATCGCGCCGGGCACGACGATCGACGCCGATCGCACGGTTGCGTCTGTCGCGGGCGACCGCGTCACGCTGGATGTGCCGCTGTCGGATTCTTACGACGCCGCGCACCTCAACCCGCCTGGCGCAGCGATCGTCAAGTACGTGTTTCCGGGCCGCATCGAACAGGTGGGCGTCGAATCACTTCGCGTCGTCGTTCCGCCGCGCGACGCCCCCATCACCGAGGGCCAGTACACGCTGCTGCGCATGAACGCGGTCAGCGATGCCTGGGCTCGCGACATCGCCGTGGTCGACACTCAGAACACGATCACGCTCGGCCCGACCACCCGCCGGATCACCCTGGAAGGTATCCACATCCGCCATACGGTGCCCTTCAGCGGAGCGGCGTCGCCAGCCGACATCGCCATCTCCGGGACGCAGATTCTCGTGCACCGTTCGACCGTGCGGGGCAAGCGGGTGTGGCCGATCGTCACGCAAGCCGGCGTGACGGGACCGAATGTCGTGCTCAACTTCAAGGCTGACGAAGCGGGTGTGGCGCCGCACCAGCGCTGGGCCACCGGGTTGCTCGTGGACAGCAGCGAATTCCTCAACGGCACGGACCGCCGGCCGAACCTCGCGTTCGCAAACCGCGAGTACGCCGGGTCCGGCCACGGCTGGAGCGTCGGTTGGGCGGTCGCGTGGAACGTCAAGACCGATTACCTGCTGATCCAGCAGCCTCCGGGCGCGAAGAACTGGTGCATCGGATGCACCGGTCGTCCGACGCCGGTGTCGTGGCACGGGAACGCGATCGCGATCCCGGAGATTCCCTCGGAGACCATCGAGTCTCCCGGGGTCCCTGTGTCACCGCCGAGCTTGTATCTGGCGCAGCTGAGCGAGCGCCGTGGCGCAGAAGCCCTCCGCCGGATCGGGTACTGAGCAGTCGTCCGACGGCGTCTCTCACTCCGTCTTGAGCACCATCGCCGGATCGATTCGCAGGGCGCGTGCGATCGGAATCCAGCTCGCCAGCGCGCCGACGCCGAGGACGAGCAGCACCGGAATGGCGAAGGCCTCCCAGCCGGGAGTGCCGAATGAGCTTCCGCCACCGCCGGCCGCCCCCACCATCCTGGAAAGGCCGAGCGTGACCGCGACGCCGAGCGCGGAGCCGATCGTCACCAATCCCAGCGTCTGAACGATGACCACGCGGACGATCTCACTCCGGCCGGCGCCGAGGGCAATTCGCAGCGCCAGTTCCTTCGCGCGCCGCGTGATGGCGAATGCGAGCACGCCGAAGATGCCGGTCGCGGTCAGGAAGACGCCAATCGCGAGTAAGGGGCTCATCGCCACGCCGAATGCGAGCATCTCCCTGGCCCCCACTTCGATGACGTCGTCGAGCGCGAATGCCGAAGGCACGGAGTAGTTCGGGCCGAGATGTCGGACTTCCTGCCGGATCCGCGTGACGAGCGGCCGCGGATCCTGCGTCGCACGAACGATGACCTGCAGGCGGACCGGTGACGGTTCGACCGCGAACGGCAGGTAGTATCGCGGCACCGGTCCACGCATCGGGCCGCGCGCGTAGCCGGCGACCATGCCGACGATTTCATACGCCTGCCCACCGGCGGTGAGCCGATCGCCCACGACATTGCGGTCGCCCCACAGCTGGCGGGCAAGCGTTTCGTTGACGATGGCCACGCGTGGCTGCCCGTTCCCATCCGCGGTGGTGAATGTCCGGCCCGCGCGCAGCGGCACGTCGAGGGTCGTGAAATAGTCCGGAGTGATCGATACGCGCTCCGCTGCCACCACGATGGAACCAGGGGGGGCCGACACACGCTCCGTGGGCGCTCCGACTGCCATCGGGAAAGCGGTACCGGCTCCTGCGCCCTCGATGCCGGGCATCGCCCGGAGCAGGTCGAGCACACGGGCCACATCCACGCCTCCGGGATTCTCCACGCGCGCCGTCATCAGAGGCGCCGTCGGGAATCCGACGCCAGATGACAGCATCCGTCGCGAGGCGTCGATCTGTCCCGCCGCGACCACCATCAACGCGACCGTCACCGAAATCTCGAGCACGACGAGCGTGTGCCGCCAGCGTTGCCGGGCGCGGTCGGAGGTCGCGAGCAGCCGTAGCGGGTTCGTCTGAAGGCGGCGCGTCTCGTAGAGCGCCGGCGCAATGCCGGCCAGTATGCCGGCCGCGATCGTGACCGCGGCTGATTGCAACAGGATCACGAAGTCGATCGACAGGTCGAAATTGGGAGCGCCCCGCATATTGCGCACGAACAGTCCACGGAGCGCGAATGTCGTGCAGACGCCCAGCACACCACCGCAGATGGCCAGCAACACGGCTTCGGTCAACAGCAGCTGCACGACACGTCCGCGCCGCGCTCCGAGCGACGAGCGAATGGCCATCTCGCGCTCCCGGCCTGTCCAGCGGGCGAACATCAGAATCGCGACGTTCGCGCACGAGATCAGGAGTGTCAGGAACACGGCGGCGCCGGCCAGGTAGGGGATCACCACGGCCATCTGATCGCCGAGTCCAGTGCCACCGATGCCGGATGCCACCACGCGCACGTCGCGCGTTGCCGCCGGCTGGCGCTGGCGGTACGGTTCAGCGCTGTGTTGGAGCTGTTCGGCCACAGCCGCGATCGACAGCTGTCGGGGACGGCGCACGACAACGTCGAGCGCGGGCTGGGCGGCGGCGCCCTCGCGCGGCAAGTACGTCCACAGCGGCGCCTGCAACGAGCCGAACCAGAATCGCTCCGGCGTCACGCCAATGACCACGTGCGCTCGCTGACCCACCCAGGCGGTCGTTCCGATCACGTCGGAGCGGCCGTCGAACAGCGTCTGCCACACGGCGAAGCTGATGATCAGCGGCGGCGGTCCGTCCGGTTCAGGCATGGCCGGGAACGCACGACCCAGCGCCAGCGGCACGCCGAGAATCGCAAACAGGTCGGCGGTCCCGGCACGGACTGGACGAGTTTCCACTCGATCGCCCACCCGAATCTCGGCACCACGAGCCGCGGTCGCGGCGGCCATTCTGCCCTGCCACACGCCATCAGCCAGCCAGGTGTCGAAGAGCGCGCCAGGAATCCCGGCGCGGCGCCGCTCGGGGGTGCTGATCTCGAGGCGCGACAGCTCGGACGGCTGCGCATACAGCGGCGGCGGGTTGTAGAAGATCGCGTTGCGAAGCGTCAGCGTGGCCGTCGTCGCGCCGATTCCGCCGGCGAGCGACGCGACCGCGACGAGGCAGGCCACCGGTGACTTCGCGATGCTACGGATCGCCGATCGGGCGTCCTGACGAAGTTGGTCCCACCAGAGCATGCGCCACCACATGAGAGCCCTCCCTTCCGTTGATTGCCGCCAGCCCGCACTCACGCGATTCAGAGCGAAGGGCGCGCAGGGGTTACTCCAGCAGGATCGCCGACTTCGCCTTTGCCCGCAGACGCCGATCGAAGGTCACCAGCGTCAGCTGTCCGACGGTCGCGAACGCGGCAAGGTAGGAATCGGCCCAGTCTTTGGTGGCTGGCTGGCGAAGGCGCGTGAGCGCCCGAAAGCGGGTCTCGATCTCCGCCGGCTCGCCAACGAGTTCGACGCGTGGATCCTCGAGCCATCGGTCATACGCCACCCACGCTTCCGGCTGGGACATGACCTCGTCGTTCATCACGGCTTCCGCCGTCAACAGCCGCAGCAAGCCGAGTTGCGTGAATCGGCAGAAAGCCAGGGTCGCATCACGTGACACCGTTGCAAACCACGCTGCGGCGTTCGAGTGGTGCGCGTGCCCCTCGTAAGTGAGCGCGACCCAGACGTTGATGTCAGGGAAAAGCGATGTCGTAGATGGCGGCATTGCTCAGGGCCACCGTGCCAGGACGCTTGGACCGGACAATCGGCAATGACACGGGGGCGCCGGCTTTCCGACGCTCGGTCTTCAACACTTCCTTGACGCCACGCAGGATGAGCGCCCTGGTCGAGCTGCCCTCGCGCGCCGCCCGGGACTTCAGCCGGCGGTACATTCCATCGGGGATATCGACCGTCGTGCGCATGAGGTCATTGTGCCATATTTATGGCGCGGCGTGCCAGGACGGTTGTTGGGTGTCCTGACCTCGTATCCGCCGCACCATCGCCGCGCATGAACACTCACGCTATTCAGAGCGAAGGGCGCGCAGCGGATCCATGCGCGCGGCACGCCGCGCGGGCATCCAGGTCGCAGCGGCCGTCACCGCGATCAGACCCACGAGGGCACCGGCGAACGCGACCCAATCCGTCGGCGCCACACCGAACAGCAGGCGTCGGAGCAGCGGGGCGCTCAGGTACGCACCCGCGAACCCAATCGCGGCGCCGAGCAACGTGAGCCTGACTGCCTCGGTGCCGACGAGCTGCACGACGTTCCGCGCCGTGGCACCGAGCGCGATTCGCACGCCGATTTCCTGCGTACGTTGGCTCGTCACGTACGCGACCATTCCGTATAGTCCGAGCACGGTGAGCACGAGGGCGAGCAGCGCGAGCAGCGCAGCGAAAAGAGCGGCCGCGCGCACGAGGAACCGGCCGCGCGCACTGTCCAAGGCCCTGGTCATGGTCTGCACGTCGTAGAGCGGAAGGTCAGGCTCGAGACCGTGAATCGCGCGCTCCACAGCCTGGGTGATTCCCTCGGGAGACAGCCTGCTGCGGACGTGGAGCACTCTCAGAGCCGTGTAGTGCTGCGCGATCGGCACATAGTAGTAGGGCAGCGGATCTTCGAACAGCAACTGATATTTTCCCGTCGGCGTGACGCCAACCACCTCCATCCAGGGGCTGTCTTCCGTCACCTCCTTGAACCGGCGACCGATCGCGTCCTGATCTGGCCACAACAGGTCCGCGAGACGGCGGTTCACGATCGCCACCCGGGGTGCGTCTCGCCCATCCGCCGGTGTGAAGCCACGGCCGGACTCGATGCGGATCGACAGAGTGGAGAAGTACTGCGGGTCGACGATATTCGTGCCGGCGCGGATGTGTTCTCTCCGCGCCGCGAGCTGATCCGGGGCGTGCACGGACCACCCGAGATTCACATATCCAAACGGCACCGAGAATGCGTAGGCCATCGCGTCGACGCCCGGAAGCGCGCGTATGCGAGCCTCTACGGCATCGAAGAAGGCGCGGCCCTTCGATTCCGAATACCCCACCTGTCCGACGTCCATCTGGACGTTGAGCACACGCTCGGGGAGGAATCCGAGATCGACACGTTGTGCCGCTGACAGGCCGCGTACGAACAACCCGCCGGCGAGCGTCAGCACGACGGTCACGGCCACCTGCGCGACGACGAGTGTCTTGCGCATGCGCTCGCCGTCCCGACTCGGAGTCGCACCAGACCCCCGGTCGCGGAGCGCCTCGTCTATGGTCGTCTTCGAGAAACGGCCCGCCACCGTGATGCCGACGATGATGGCCGTCACCGCGGTGACCGCAAGCCCGTACACCACGACGCGATGATCGAGTGAAAAGTCGAAACGAACCGGGAGATCTCCGGGAAGCCGCACCAGCGTCAGCGCGCGCGCCGCCGCCGCACCGAACGCGACGCCAGCAACGCCGCCGAGGCAGCACAGGACGGCACTCTCTGCCAGGAGATGTTGAACGAGCCGCGCACGGCCGGCCCCGAGCGCGAGGCGCACCGCCAGCTCCTTTCGCCGGCTCAGGAAACGCACCAACAGCAGGCTCGTCACATTGACCGCAGCCACGACAAACACCAGCGCCACGAGCCCAAGGAGAGCTGCCGCCACGTACTGGTTCGATTGCGCATTGCTCTCTTCCGGACGCGCAAGGCGTTCGGGCACTACCGTCACGCCGACGTGGGCGTTGGTCTCGTGATGCTCCCGCGCCAGCCGGCCTGCGACGAGATCGGCAACCGCCTGTGCATGCTGGAGAGTAGCGCCGTTTCGCAGTCGCGCGAGCGTGTGCAGGATCCGGCCGCCGCGGTCATCGTGCAGGAAACCTGGGGCCCAGGTGATCGGCAGGTACACCTCCGATGCGGAGAACGCGAACGTACCGGCGAACCCTGGTGGGACGACGCCGACAATCGTGCACACTCGACCGTTGAGGCGCACGGTTTTGCCGACGATGGCCGAGTCGCCGTTGAACCGCTGGCGCCACGTCGCGTGACCCAGCACGACGACCGGGTCGATCCGTCCCGGCGCTCCTTCGGCGCTCTGAATGAACCGGCCGAGTGCCGGCTGGATGCCGAGCAGCTCGAAATAGTTTCCGGTGACCCACGTCGCCAGCACGCGGGCAGGACGCGTGTCCGCCGTAGCGCGCAGCGCGAAGGTGGGTCCGTGTTCCGGGGCGAGCCCGATGAAACCGACGCTATACCCTGCGATGTCGTCGAGGACGTCTCGCGTCGCGGCTCGAAAATCCTGGAGGTCGGCAAACGACATCGGGCCCAAGGCCGCCGTCCCAGAGCCACGGCTGCCGAGGACCACCAGCCGCTCACCCCCGCTCACCGGCAGCGGCCGAAGCAGCAGCGCATTGACGACGCTGAAGACCGCCGTGTTGACCCCGATGCCGAGTCCGAGGGTGAGTATGGTCCCGACCGCAAACGTGCGATGGTGGCGCAACGTGCGACACGTATAGCGAACGTCGTCGAGGAGATCGGCGAGCCAGCGCATCACAGAGCGAAGATTCCTTCTCACCCTTCGCGCAGCGCGCTCGCTGGATCGAGCTTCATCGCGCGCCGTGCCGGGAGATAACTCGCCAGCCCTGCGCTCGCGCCGAGCACGAGCGGGACGCCGACCAACGTCACGGGATCGAGGAGTGCGACGCCGAACAGCTGGCCCTGAATGACGCGTCCGAGTCCAATCGCTCCCGCGAGGCCCACGACGACGCCGATCGCGGACAGGCCGAGGGCGTGGCCGAGGATCATCCGCAGCACCTCGCGCGGCAGTGCGCCGAGCGCGAGACGAATGCTGATCTCGCGGACCCGCTGCGCCACGGCATAACTCATCACGCCAAACACGCCGATCGCCGCCAGCACGAGGCCGACGCCGGCAAAGAGCGCCAGCAGGCTGGTGTAGAAGCGCGGCGCGGTGAGCGATCGGAGGACCAGCTGTGTCATCGGTGTGATGTCGGCAATCGCGAGATCGGCGTCGAGCGCCCGGATCTCGGCGCGAATCGCCGGCGCCAGCGCCGCCGGATCGCCGGTCGTCCGCACCGCCATCTTGATCGACCTGATGGTCCGCTGCGCGAACGGCACGAAGACCATCGGCGCCACCGGGTCCGAGGCGCTTCGCTGCAGCAGGTCGGCGACGACGCCCACGACCTCGCGCGGCGCACCATTGGTAATGACCCGGCGGCCGATCGGATTCTGACCAGCGAACCATCGTCGCACCGCGGCCTCGTTCACGATCGCGACGCGCGGCGCAGCGGTGTCGTCCTGAGCGCTGAAGTGGCGGCCCTGCCTGACCGTCGCTCCGATCGCCCGAAGGTAGTCGGGCGTGGCACTGGCCAAGGCGATTTCGGCATTGACATTCGGCGGCGGGGGCGGCGCGCCCTCGACGGCGAAGCCGACCATCGCGCCGCGGCCGCTGAGCGGGAGCAGGCTGGTGGCGCCGACCGTCGAGACTCCGGGTAACCGTCTCAAGTGCTGCTCGAACTCCGCGACGCGAATGCGGGTGGGCTCATCCTGGGCATATCGTTCGCCCTGGAGCACGACTCGGAACGAGAGTGCCTGGTCGGCGCGGAACCCGGGGTCGACGCGAGTCAACTGGACGAAGCTCCTGATCAACAGCCCGGCACCAATCAACAGGACGACCGCAAGCGCCATCTCGGCGACCACCAGCGCCGATCGCATCCACTGCCCGCCGACACTCGCGCCACCGCGCGTGCTCTCGCGCAAGGCGGTCGGCAGGCGCGCGCCGGTGAGCTGAAGCGCCGGCAACATCCCGAACCCGACGCTGGTCGCGATCGCGATCGCAAACGTCACGATGACGACCATGCCGTTCACACCGACGTCTTCCAACCGCGGAATGTCGGCCGGTTGCGCGGCCACCAGCGCGCGCGTCGCCACCAACGCCATCGCCAGGCCCAGCACGGCACCAGCGGTCCCGAGGACCAGAGCCTCGGTCAGCAGCTGACGGAGCAGCCGTACGCGGCCGGCACCGAGCGCCGATCGGACCGCCAGCTCCGCCTGACGTGCGGAGGCGCGCGCCAGGAGCAGGTTGGCGACATTCGCGCAGGCGACCAGCAACACGAAGCCAACGGCGCCGAGCAGAATGAGCAGCGGCGTTCGCACGTCGCCCACGATCACCTCGGTGAGCGGCAAGGCGTTGAACGTCAACGCCTGATTGGTCTCGCGGAACGCCACCTGCAGCTGACCGCCAATTCGCCGCAGGTCGTCATCAGTCTGCGCGAGCGAGATGCCTGCCTTCGCACGGCCGATGACCGTCAGGAACTCACCGCGTCTGCCCTTCGCGGTCGCCGCGCTGAACGTGTCGTTGTAGACCAGCGGCGTATACACATCCGCGGCGTCGAGCAACCGGGTGCCGCGCGCCAGCACGCCGACGATCTCGACCGGCGAGCCGGCGATCCTGATCCTGCGGCCGAGCACGCTGCGATCGCCACCGAACTGCCGCTGCCAGAACCCATGGTCGAGCACGGCCACCCGTTCGTGCCCCGGTTGAGTGTCGCCCGGCAACAGACCTCGGCCGAGTGCGACGTCCACACCGAGGAGGCCAAAGAGACGATCGCTGACGCTCGTCCCTCGCACTTCGCGCGGCTCGCCGGCGTCGAGCATCGTGTAGACGCCGCCCGAGAATCCCTCCACCTGCTCGAGGGTTCGCGTTTGCTCTCGCACGCTCATGAAATCGGGTGGCGAGAGGGAGTAGGCCGTCCCGTCCGGATAGAGGGTCGTGATGCGATACAACCGGCCGGCATCACGATACGGCAGCGGCGCGAGCAGGACGCCGTGGACAACGCTGAAGATGGCGCTATTGGCGCCGATGCCGAGCGCCAGAGTAGTCAAGGCGGCGAGCGTGAAGCCGGGTGCGCGGCGCAGCATGCGCAGCGCGTAGCCGACATCCTGCCCGAGCTCCGTCAGATATTCGGTCCTCGCCATACGGCGCTCCCTGTCGTTTGCTGATTGCGACACGTTGCGGTCGCGGGCTGTCGTAGTCGCCGACGCGCCGAGTATGCCCAGCGCCAGAACTCGTCCAGGGACCGGGCTTCCGAGAGCGCATTGTAGATCCACGCCGTCGAGGATCGCGGTGCCGGGCCAACGGACCCGTGCCCTTTGGCCGGCCTGTGGAATCGTGCGTACAATGATCCCGCGTGACAGGACGCACCCCGTCCGCGGGAAGGGCTGAGCCCACCTGAGCCAGGCTTCGTCACCATCTGCGATCTTCTTTCAGCCCGTCGAGCGGACGCGGGCACTATCCGAAAGGAGATCGTCATGTCCGATCCCAGTCGCCGTCGTCTGCCCGAACGTCCGTCCCTCGAGCAACTCCGAAAACAAGCCAAGGAACATCTCGAGACGCTGCGCGCCGCCGATCCATCGGTGAGTCTTGCCGCGGCGCAGCACGCGCTCGCGCGCGAGTACGGGTTCGAAAGTTGGCCGAAGCTGGTACACCACGTCGAATCCATGCAGCCGGCCAACCGCATGCTGCAACCAGCGGAGCTGAAATCCGATCACAAACTTCTGTGGTCGCAAGGACGCGGCACCGACGTGTGGGCGCTCATTCAGGCCTGTGCGTCAGGCGATCTCGACAGCCGTACGAGCGCTCATCGCAAAAGATCCGTCGCTGGCCCGGTCGCACTACGACTATCGCAAGCCGCTGTACTTCGCCGTGCGCGAGAATCGCATCGACGTCGTTCGCTTCCTGCTCGAGCACGATTGCAACCCGCTGGATCTCTGGATGGACGATGATCCGATCGAGATTGCACGCGATCGCGGCTACACGGAGATGGAGCAGCTGCTGACGCACACGTTCGACACGAAGTTCAACGCATCGCCGCAGGGGGAACCGGTCGCGTTGGCGCTGCGGGAGCACGATCTGAAAGAGATGCGCGCGCTGCTCGACGCGCAGCCGGCGCTCGTCGGCAAGGGCGACAAGCGGTCCAGCCAGCCGATCCACTGGGCCACCATGACGCGACAGCTCGACGCGATCGACGAGCTGCTGCGGCGCGGCGCGGACATCAACGCCCAGAGGATGGACGGCGCTCGGCCCATTCACGTAACCAATGGCGACTACTTCTACCGCGGCTGGCGCGATGTGCCGCGCGACTGGCCGGTGACTGCCGCACACGTCATGGCCCACCTGAAGGCGCGCGGCGCGTTCATCGATCTGCCGACGGCGTGTCACACCGGCGACATCGGCCGCGTGCGCGAGTTGCTCCGTCAGGATCCGTCGCTGGCCAACAGGATTGGCGAGCACGAGGGCTACTACCTCGCCGTCGGGTCGCCCCTGTCGAATGCCGCCGCCGCCGGGCGCATCGACATCGTGCAGGTGCTGCTCGATCACGGCGCCGACCCCAATCTGCCGGAAGAGCAGTATGCGCCCAAGGGAAAGGCGCTCTATTCGGCCGTCTTCCATCGGCACTACGACATCGCGAAGCTCCTGCTCGAGCGCGGCGCCTTTCCGAATCCGCCGGTCGAAAGCTCGGGCGACGCGCTGTGGGTGTCGCAGGAACTGCGCCCCGACAGGCGCATGGAGCAGTTGCTCCTTTCGTACGGCGCCAAACCGACGCAGGGACACACGGGTGAAGACTGGCCAACGCGCGCGCTCAACTGGCTGCGCATCTCGCCGCTCCACGAGGCGGCGCGCAAGGGCGATCTGCTGGAGGCGAAGAAACTGCTCGAGGCTGGCGCCGATCTGACCGCGCGTGACGAGCACCTCCGTTCGACGCCGCTCGCCTGGGCGGCCAAGTTCGGTCAGCTCGAGATGGTCGAGCTCCTGCTCCGACACGGCGCGGCGAAGAGCCTGCCCGACGATCCATCCTGGGCCACGCCGCTCGCGTGGGCAACCAAACGCGGGCATGACAACATCGCCAGGCTGCTCTCGTAGCCTCCGAGCCCGGTCACTGCCCCGAGCCCCGGCTCGCCGGGTTCGGGGTGGTGTCCGCCGCGAGATCGCCGAGCATGAACTGCAGACCGGCGAGGAAATGCCCGACGACCTCCGGCGTCATGAACGTCTCCGGCATGTGGCCGAGCGAGTTGTAGAAGACCCGTCCCTTGCCGTAGGTCCGAATCCACGCGACCGGGTAGATGTTGTCGGGACGCTTGTAGCCGTTCCACGGGCGCGGTTCGATCTTCGGATCGTCGAGCGCCACCGTCAGCAGGACGCGCACGGTGTCCCACCGCAGCCGCCCCCGGCCTTCGTGCTCGAAGCGGTAGTACTCCTCGCGAAACGGCAGCTCCTTGCCGGCGAACGGCTTCATCAGCGGGCTGGCCGGGTCGTAGACCTTCATCACACCCTGTTCGATCCGGTGCGGCGCGCTCTGCGCGCCGATCATCTCCGCGAACTCGTCCCAGTTGCGCGACGCCCACGGCGTGCCGTGGATGCCGCCAAGTCCGCCCCCCTCCTTCACGAACCGCGCGAGTCCGTCGCGCACGGCAGGTTCGGCCAGGAGCTCCCCGACGATGCTGTTCAGGAACACCGCGTCGTATTCCTTGATCTTCGGATACTTGAGATTGTCGAGATCGTTGTTGAAGACCGCCTCCCATGCCCCGGTGATCTTCCCCATCTCTTCGATCATCACGTTGGTGTGCGGAATCGTGTTGTGCGACATGCCGTGCAGGCTCTCGATGACGAGCAGCTTCCGCCGCTTCTTCGGCGCCGCGTAGGCCTGCTTCGGAATGGCCGCGACGATCTTCGCCCGGACGTCGTCCCCCGCCTTCCGCAGCGTCTCGGGATTCGGCGTCTCTCCTTTCGCCGGCATCACCACGTCCCACCGGATCGGACGCGTCTTCGAAAAGGCGGTGAAGTTGATCCCGTACGCCGGCTGCACGACAGTTTCGAACCCGTCGATCGCCTTGAAGAGATCACCGGGGGCGGTGATTACGCCGGCGAGGTCGAGCGTCATCGAGACGGGCCTGATCCGGAGCCGCTCCATATCCAGGAACAACCCTTTCAGATCGCCGATGCCCTGACCGAGGAGCACGTTTTGGCCGCCCTGACCGCGCGCGGACCGATCCCGCAGCCTGAGGTACAGCAGTCGCTCCTTAACCAGGGCGAGACCGTCGGCGGCCGACACGCCTTCCTGCGCCCACAGACCGGTGTCGATGCCGACGCCAATCCGTTTGCCCTTCCCCGCCAGCGCATTCAACAGCGCGGCCGGCCGGGCACTGTCCACCATGACGGCCACGTTGACCCCCGCCTGATCGGCAGCCGCCTCCAGGCCATCCAGCGATGTGCCGGCCGGCACGACGACGGTCTCGGCTCCCATGTCCTTGGCAAACCGCAGCGCCTTTTCGATCGACTCCCGGCTGCCGGCTTGTTCGATTCGATAAGTGAGCAGGCGGACCTCTCCCATGCGGCTCTTGATCGAGGCGATCTCTTCTGCGGTGAGCGCAGAGTCGAACGTCCGCGAACCTCCAGCGTCGATTCGCTGCGTGCTGGAGGCCTCGACGAACGTCACGATGGCTGCGTCGGCTCGCACGACGGTCTCGAGGAACGACAGTCCAGCGCCGGGGATGGCGAAGTTCCAGTTGGTGAGCCGGTCGTCACTCACGAGCGTGCGCGTTCGCCACGTCACCCGCTCGAGGGCATCGGGCGCCCGGTCGAATGCCGGCTTCGGCTGCGCCTCCGCGAGCAAACCGAGCGAGCCGGCGAGGGCGGCAATCAAAACGACGGAGCTGAGGGTGCGCATCAAGTTACCTGTCCTCCTGGGTGTCAGGCAGTGAATCGTGAACGGTCGCCGCGTGTATGAGAGGGCGACCGTTCACGATTCACTGCCTGACACCCCTTCCCGGTAGCCCGAACACGTAGTACCCCTGCGCCTCGAGCCGCGCCGGCTTGCGGTGGAACGGGTTCTTCCACACCGGATCGGTTCCCGTCCCCCACGAGGCGCCGGCCGCAAAGGCGATGTACTGGCGGCCATCGAGCTGGTAGACCGCGGGAATGCCCTCCGGGTTCGCCTCGAGCTCGTGGGCCCAGAGCACCTTGCCGGTCTCCCGGTCGTAGGCGCGGAGCATCCGATCCTGTGAGTTGGCGGCGAAGACGAGTCCACCGGCCGTCACGACCGGACCGTTACGCGGCCGCACCGTGCCGGTCAGCGGGATGTCCTTGTCCGCGAGTCCCGGCGCCTGGCCGTCGGGAACGCGCCACTTGATCGTGCCGTCGTTCAGGTCGTACGCCACGAGCTGGGTCCACGGCGGCCCGACGGCAGGAAGTCCGTTGCTCGTATACCAACCCGCCGAGAACGAACCCGCATAGCGGGCCGCCGGGCCCGAGTAGCGATTCGGATTCGGCGGCAGGCGCAGCATCCGCTCACCACTGGACTCCTCGGCCGGGGCATCGGCGAGCGGCAGGCTGAGCAGATACGCTTCGACGGCGTCTACACGGTCCGCGCTCAACACCGCGTCGGGAAACGCCGGCATCTGTTCCTTCCCCTGACGAATCAGCTGGCGGAAGCCATCCGGGCCGAGCTTCGCCGGCGTTCGCATCGGCGCCTGACCGGGGCCGTGACAGCCGGCGCAGATCTGCGCGTAGACCGCGTAGCCATCCTGTTCCCGCGGACCGCCCTTGATCGCCGGCGGGCCCGGACGCTCCGCGCTGAGCGCCATCCGCCGATAGCTCGGCATCTCCAGGCTACGCACGAAGAGCATGCCCGTTCCGGGATCGGCCGCGACGCTTCCCCAGTTCGCGCCGCCCCATGCACCCGGAAACTGAATGTGATGACGCAGATGACTTGATGGCGAGAACACGCCTTTGTAGTCGGTGTCCCGCACCGCCTGGCGCAGCTTCTCCTGCTCCTCCGGGCTCACGAACGGATTCACATCGTCCGGGGTGAACGCCTGGCGAGCGAAGGGCGCCGGCTTCGTGGGAAACGGCTGCGTCGGTGACGACACTTCGCCCGGCACGTCACTCTTTGGCACCGCCCGCTCCTCGATCGGCCAGAGCGGCTTTCCGGTCAGCCGCTCGAACACGTAGAGGAAGCCGGTCTTGCCTGCCTGCGCCACGATCTCGACTGGCTTGCCGTTCTGGCGCACGGTCAGGAGCTTGGGCGCGGCGGTGAGGTCGTAGTCCCACAAGTCGTGGTGCACGGTCTGGAAGTGCCAGAGCCGCTTGCCGGTCCGCGCGTCCAGGGCGAGCAGGCAGTTGCCGAACAGGTTGTCGCCGGCGCGATCCGCGCCGTAGAGATCGTGGGTTGGCGAGCCGGTCGGGGCGAACACGATGCCGTGCCTGCTGTCGATCGTGATCTCGCCCCACGTGTTGGCGCCGCCGGCATACTTCCATGCGTCGGGCGGCCAGGTCTCGTAGCCGAGCTCGCCCGGGCGCGGAATGGTGTGGAAGGTCCAGACCAGCCGGCCTGTGACCACGTCGTAGGCGCGCAGATCGCCGGGGGCCGATCCGTAGCCTTCGCCGGGGTTGGATCCGACGACAATCAGGTTTTCGAAGATGCGGCCGGGCGTCTTGTTCGGCCCGGGCAGCCGCCGCGGCTCGCCAGTCCGCATGTCGACGAACCCGCCCTTGCCGAACGACTTGATGAGCGCGCCGCTGGTGGCATCGATCGCCCGGAGCCCGCCGCCGGTATTGAGCAGCAGGCGGCGATCGGACCGGTCGGCACTCTCCCAGTAAGTGAGACCGCGCTCGGGGGCCTGCTCGGTCGACGTCCACATCGGCTTTCCGGTCCGCGCGTCGAGCGCGACGACGACGTCTTTCACGCCCGTGACGTACATCACCCCGTCGACCACGATCGGGTTGAAAGGCAGGCGCGCGGCGTCGCCGGCCACCGGATAAAACCAGACCTGCTCGAGCCGGTTCACGTTCGTCTTGTCGATCTCGGCGAGCGCGGAATATTGCATGGAGTCGGCCGAGCCGCCGTAGTCCCTCCACGTCGTGTACGGCGCCGTGGCCGGTCGCGGCGCGGAGCTCTGGCCCGCCGCGACCACCGCAAGGAGCCCGACCGCGGCCGCCGCGGTGACCCACCTGAATCCCAATCGGATCGCCCAGACCATCGCGTCCTCCGGAGCGTGTCTAAGGGTGTCAGGCAGTGAATCGTGAACGGTCGCCGGGTGTCTCGGGGCGCGACCGTTCACGATTCACTGCCTGACACCCCGGCAAAGGGAGCTTACTTTACCGCTAAAGTTCGCTATATCAACAGTCCACCAAAAAGGACCCCCAAGGGTGAAGACTTTTTCACGACGCGGCCGAACCAGACGAGAGGGAGGCTACATGAACGCCCTGAGTTGTGCACTGCTGTGGACGCTGACGGTCGCTGGGATGGCGTGGCCGCCGGCGCTGGCCCATGCGCAGGTGCGCTACGGCTCGATCGTGGTCGAAGCGCGCGATCAGAGCGGCAGCGCGGTCCCCGGCGCGGACGTCACCATCACGGAAACCGGCACCAATCGCAGCCGGGCCGGCGTGACGAACAGCGCGGGCGTGGTGACCTTCGCGACGATCCCGCCGGGCACCTATTCGGTCCGTGTGAACCTCTCCGGCTTCAAGGAGTTCATCGTCACGGATGTGGCGGTCTCGGAAGACAGCGTGATGCGAGTCGGCAGCCAGCTCGAAGTGGGACAGCTCACCGAAAAAATCACGGTGTCCGCGGGTGCGGCGATCCTGCAGACCGATCGGGCCGAAGTGCGCACCGACATCCCGGCGGTGCAGCTCGAGAACCTGCCGGTGCCGATCGGCCGCAACTATCAGAACCTGTTCGTCACCGTGCCCGGCATCTCGCCGCCCGAGAACATGCACTCGGTGGCGGTCAACCCGGCGCGCGGCCTGGCGTTCAGCTCGAACGGCACGACGCGTAACGCGAACTCGATCCGCATCGAGGGGGCGATCTCGAACAACCTCTGGCTGCCGCACGTCGCCGCCTACGTCCCGGCGCTGGAGGCCATCGAATCGGTCGGCGTGACCACCAGCACGTTCGACGCCGATCAGGGACTGTCGGGCGGGATGTCGGCGAACGTGCTGATCAAGAGCGGCACCAACGTATTTCGCGGCTCGGGCTTCGAGTACTTCTACGACGAGGCGCTCAAATCGCGCCCCTATTTCCTGCCGGCCACCGAAAAGAAGCCCGAGACCAGCCAGCACCAGTTCGGCGGCACGCTCGGCGGCCCGATCCTCCGGAACAAGGCATTCTTCTTCGGAAGCTATCAGGGCACTCTCGATCGTCAGGTGGCCAACCGTTTCGGGACGGTGCCGACCGCCGCGATGCGGAATGGCGACTTCTCCGCCTCGGCGACGCCGATCTACGACCCGCTCACCGGCGCGGCCAATGGCAGCGGCCGCACGGCGTTCGCTGGAAACATCATCCCGCGCGAGCGCTTCGATCCGATCGTGCAGAAGCTCATCGCCGGTCTGCCGCTCCCGAACCTTCCCGGACTCGCCGACAATTACTTCGCCACCGGGGACTACACGTTCGATCGGCACAACGTGGACGCCAAGGTGAACTACAACCCGACCGCCAAGCTGGGGCTGGTGGCTCGAATCGGGTGGCTTGGCTACGAGTTCCGCAACCCACCCATGTTCGGCGACCTGGGCGGCCTGCCCGTCAACGCGACCGCGGCAAAAGCGGGCACCGGCCTGGGCGACACCTACACCTACACCGGCAGCGTGTCGCACATCGTCTCACCCACGTTCCTGGTCGATGCCTATCTGGGCGTCACGACGATCGAAGTCACGTCGGAGCCCGATCGACTGGGCGAGAACCTCGGCTCCGGTTATCTGGCCATTCCCGGCACCAACGGCGGGGATCGCCTCTACGGCGGCTGGCCCCACTTCAACATCACCAATTACTCGAACATCGGCTACGCCGGGAGCAGCCACTCGCCCTACATCGACGACAACTGGCAGCTGCAGTACACCGCCAACGCGACCTGGACGAAGGGGGCGCACACCCTGAAATTCGGCGGCGACATCGTTCGTCAGGCGATGAACCGCCACGAGCTTGGCGACGGCTCCGGCAGCTTCACGTTCGGCGGGGGTCCGACCCAGATCCAGGGCGGCCCGGCCGGGAATCAGTTCAACACCATCGCGGCGTTCCTGCTCGGCTTGCCGACCGGCATCTCGAAGAGCGTGATTCCCTTCGAGAACGACTACACGCGCAGCCGCAACTGGCAGTTCAGCTTCTTCGCGCGGGACCAGTGGCAGCCGACCCGGAAGCTGACCGCGTCGCTTGGCTTGCGCTACGACCGCTTTCCGATGGGCACGCGCACGACGCGCGGCCTCGAGCGCTACGACCCCGACACGAATCAGATGCTGATCTGCGGCGTCGGCCCCGTGCCGGCCGACTGCGGCTACGACATGGGCCAGGGCAACTGGTCTCCGCGTGCCGGCCTGGCCTACCGCGTCACCGAGGCGATCGTCGTGCGCGGCGGATACGGCATCAACTACGATCCCTATCCGCTGGCCTTCGTCCGCAACATCCTCGGCAACTATCCCTCGTCTATTTCGCTGAGCCTGCCGCAGCCGAACGCGCTGCAGCCGGCCGGGCGGCTGGCGGACGGGATCCCCGCCATCACGGTCCCGGACATCAGCAGCGGGATCATCACCGTGCCGCTGAACGTCAGCGCGCGCGCGCTGCCGGCCGCACCGAAGCGGGGCTACATCCATTCGTGGAACGCCACCGTGCAGGGGGAGCTGCCGGGGAAATTCACGGGACAGGTGGGCTACGTCGCGACCCGGCAGCGCGACATCAACCAGATCATGGACGCCAACGCCGGCCAGGTGATCGGCGCCGGCAACGCCGGGCGGCCGCTGTTCGTGCGATTCGGGCGGAGCGGGGCGACCGGCATTCTCAGCAACCCGGGGTGGAGCGACTACGATTCGCTGCAGGCCTCGCTGGCGCGGCGGCTGGCGCAGGGCCTGCAAGTGAACGTCGCGTACACCTGGTCCAAGGCGTTCGGCATCTGCTGCGATACGCTCAGCGACAATCCTCCGCAGGTCCAGGCGCTCGAGTACTTCTCGCTGAACGAGGCGCGGCTGCCGCAGGACCGGCCCCACAACTTCCAGACAACGTTCGTCGCCGAACTGCCGTTCGGCCGCGGCAAGCGCTGGCTGAACCAAGGGGGCATCGGCGGCACGCTGCTCGGCGGCTGGCAGGTGAATGGGCTGCTCAGCCTCTATTCGGGCGCCCCCTTCACGATCACGTCGTCTGGAACGTCGTTGGACCTGCCGGGCAGCACGCAGTTCGCCGACCAGGTGAAGGACGAGGTCGAGAGTCTCGGCGGCATCGGGCCCGGCCAACCGTGGTTCGACACGTCGGCGTTTCGCGCCGTCACCGAGCGGCGGTTCGGCACGGCCGGCGTCAACAGCATGCGTGGGCCGGGCTTCGCCAACTTCGATCTGAGCGTCTTCCGTGAGTTCGGCCTGGGCGGCGGCCGGGCGATCCAGTTCAGATGGAAGCGTTCAACCTGACGAACACGCCGCATTTCGCGAACCCTCAGAACAGCGTGAACGCCAGCAACTTCGGCATCATCAGCGGCACCGCCAACAGCGGCCGCGAAGGCATCGACGAGCGCCTGTTCCGGCTCGGATTGAGATTCCGGTTTTAAGGGTGTCAGGCAGTGAATCGTGAACGGTCGCCGTGTGGGTCGGGAGCGACCGTTCACGATTCACTGCCTGACACCCCCTACCCGATCCACACTGTCTTGGTCTGCGCGAACTCACGGATCCCGTGCGGACCGAGCTCGCGCCCGTAGCCGGACATCTTGACGCCGCCGAACGGCACCCGCGGATCGGAAGCGACCATGGCGTTCACGAACACCTGTCCGGCCTCCAGCGATGCGACGAACCGATCGCGTTCGGCGGGATCGGTGGTCCACACGCTGGCGCCCAGGCCGTACGGCGTGTCGTTGGCCAGCGCGATCGCCTCGTCTTCGCCGTTGACCCTGAAGATGGTCGCGACCGGGCCGAAGAGCTCTTCGCGGTAGGCCCGCGAGTCGCGCGCCACGTCGATCAGCACGGTCGGCGGGTAGAAATGGCCGGGGCGTTCGAGCGGCTCACCGCCGGTGAGCACGCGAGCGCCGCGCGCGCGGGCGTCCGCGACCTGTGCCGACAGCACAGAGACGAGGTCGGCTCTCGCCATCGGTCCGATCTCGGTGGCCGGATCCAGCGGATCACCGACCTTCAACGCCGCCATCGCGGCCACGAACCGCCCGCTGAAGTCGTCGGCGATCGGCGTTGGCCACGATGAAACGCTTGGCCGCGATGCACGACTGGCCGCTGTTGAACGTCCGCGACTTGACGGCCGTGGCGACCGCGTGCGCGAGATCCGCCGAAGGCATGACGATGAAGGGATCGCTGCCACCGAGCTCGAGCACGGTCTTCTTCAGCGCCCGGCCGGCACGGCTCGCGACGTCGCGTCCCGCGCGATCGCTGCCGGTCAGCGTGACCGCCGCAACCCGATCGTCCTCGAGGATGGCGGGCACCTGCTCCACCTCGATCAGCAGCGCCTGGAACACCCCTTCGGGCAACCCGGCCTGATGGAGCAGGCTCTCGATGGCCAGCGCGCACTGCGGCACGTTCGGCGCGTGCTTCAACAACACCACGTTGCCGGCCATCAGCGCCGGCGCGGCGAACCGGAACACCTGCCAGAACGGGAAATTCCAGGGCATGACCGCGAACACGGCGCCCATCGGCTCGTAGCGAACGTAGCTCCGGCTGGCTTCGGTGGCTATTTCTTCGTCTGCGAGGAATCCCGCCCCGTGCCGCGCGTAGTATCGGCAGCCGCGCGCCGACTTCAGGACCTCGTCACTGGCCGCGCGCAGGAGCTTGCCCATCTCGAGCGTCATCAGGCGCGCCAGGCGCGCCTGATCCGCCTCGAGCAGATCGGCAGCCGTATTCAGGACCCTTGCGCGCTCCGCGAAGGAAGTCCGCCGCCAGACTTGAAATGCCGCGGCCGCCCGCCCGAGCCGCTCGACGATGGCCGCGGCGTCGAGCGCCTCGTACGAGCCGAGCAGCTCGCCGGTGGCCGGGTTCCTGCTCTCAATCGCCATCGCCCGAACTCAGGGCTCGACCACGTCGTAGAAATTCCGGACCCGGCTCTCCAGCATCGGCACGACCTTGCCGAGGATGTTCTCCTTGAACGGCTCGGTGGCCATGTGCGCTTCGTACCCCGACTTGTCGTGGTACTGCTCGTAGAGCAGGAACTTCCGCGGATCCTCGACCGATCGATTCACCGTGTAGAGTGCGCACCCGGGCTCCGCGCGGGAGATCGGAATCATCGTCTTCAGAATCGCGGCAATCTCGTCGTCCTTGCCTTCCTGGGCGTAGTACTGCGCGGCAACTACATACATGTCTGTTTTCGCTCCTATCTCGTGACAGTGTTCCTCAAGACCCCGATCCCCTCGACCTCCAGCTCTATGACATCGCCCGGCTTCAGCCAGCGGCCGAGCTCGAGACCCGATCCGCCGGTGACGGTACCCGATCCCCAGACTTCGCCGGGATGAATGGTCTCCGACTGCGACACGTGGGCGACGAGATCGGCGAACGAGAACTGACGGCCGGCGCTGCTCGAATCGGTCCAGGTTTCGCCGTTCACCCGCGCGATCATCCGGAGTCCGTCCGGATCGATCTCGTCGGCCGTGACCAGGTACGGGCCGATGGCGTTGCCACCGTCGAAGTCCTTCGCCTTGCCCGGCCCCATGCCGAGCGGCGCTTCCTTCATCTGCTGATCGCGCGCGCTGAAGTCGTTCCAGATGGTGTAGCCGGCGATGTAGCGCGGCGCGTCGGACTTCGCGATGTTCTTCCCGCGCCGGCCGACGACCATCGCGAGCTCCAGCTCGAAATCGAACTTCTCGCAGTACGGCGGGAGCTGAACGCTTGCCTCCGGCCCGATCACCGTGTCGGGATCGCCTTTGTAGTAGGCGGGCACCTCATACCAGAGAGGCGAGATCGGCTCCGTGCGGCCCAGCGCCTTGAAGGCCTGCTTCGTGTGGCCCTCGAAGGTGAGGAAGTCGCGCAGCACACGCGGCCGCGCGACCGGCGCCAGCAGCCGGATCTCGTCGTCGCCCGCGCCGGCCGGCACCCGGTACCTGGTTCTGGCACCGCGAACCTCTTCGGTGGTGGCCGCGGTCTCGATCGCGCGTTCGGCGGCGTCGCGCCCGAGCGTGCCCGAGCCGAGAAACATCGTCATATCGGCCGGAAAAAGGAGGGCCGCGAGCCGATCGGCGTCGCAGCCGGGGTCGGTGCGGTCGAGATAGGCGGCGTAGGCGGCCGCCAGATCGACGATCCGATCGTCAACCGCAGCGCCGAGACGACGGAAGGGGCCGGCAGGAGTCGGGATCTCGAAAGTGGCGAGCTTCATCAGGCTGAACGATGAAATCTATCACGTCGGATTCTGGCCCGCCGGGCTGACGATCGAGGCTCGGCACCTACCCGAGCGACCGTAGCCGGGACGGCCCTGCGGCCGGGTGGCGCGACCCCCGACTCAGGCGCGTCGAGAGGACGGCCAGGGTGCCCCGTCCTTTACCGGCTCTATCGGTCGGGGTATGGTACCCAGACTGGCATCGCCACTTCTGGTGCCGACGCTACGCGGGCGCTGAGCGATTACCGGCCTTCGACCTTCTGCGAGCCCGGCGGACGGCCTGGCCTTTTGATCGGGGACTTATTGGGGAAAACCTTGGTGATCGCGGAGAAGCCCTCCGTGGCACAGGACATTGTCAAGGCGCTCACGCCTGTCGCCGGCAAGTTCGAAAAGCACGACGAGCACTTCGAAAGCGAGCGCTTCGTCGTCACGAGCGCCGTCGGTCACCTGCTCGAGATCCAGGCGCCCGAAGAATTCGATGTGAAGCGCGGCAAGTGGAGCTTTGCGCACCTGCCCGTGATTCCGCCCTACTTCGACCTGAAGCCCGTCGATCGCACGAAGGCCCGGCTCGCGGCCGTGGTGCGCCAGGCCAAGCGTCCGGACGTCACCGAGCTGATCAACGCGTGCGACGCGGGGCGGGAAGGAGAGCTGATCTTCCAGCTCATCATGCAGTACGCGAGCGGCAGCAAGCCGCTCAACAAGCCGGTGCGCCGGTTGTGGCTGCAGTCGATGACGCCGCAGGCGATCCGCGACGGGTTCGACGCGCTGCGCACCAACGAGCAGATGCACGGACTTGCCGATGCCGCGCGGTCGCGGTCCGAAGCCGACTGGCTGGTCGGCATCAACGGCACGCGAGCGATGACCGCCTTCAACTCGCGCGACGGCGGCTTCTTCCTCACGACGGTCGGCCGCGTGCAGACCCCGACGCTCGCCATCGTCGTCGAGCGCGAAGAACAGATCCGCAAGTTCGTCAGCCGCGCATACTGGGAAGTCCATGCCAGCTTTCTCGCCGAGGCCGGCGACTATCCGGGCAAATGGTTCGATCCCAAGTGGAAGAAGAGCGAGGATGACGCCGAACTGAGGGCGGATCGCGTCTGGAGCCTGGGCGAGGCGCAGGAGATCGCGGATGCCGTGCGCGGCAAGCCCGCCACCGTAACCGAGGAAGCCAAGCCGACGACGCAGGCGAGCCCGATGCTGTTCGATCTGACCTCGCTCCAGCGCGAGGCGAATGGCCGGTTCGGATTCTCGGCCAAGACCACGCTCTCGATTGCGCAAAGCTTGTACGAGCGCCACAAGGCGCTCACCTATCCGCGAACCGATTCGCGGGCCCTGCCGCAGGATTACCTGCCGGTCGTGCGTCAGACCTTCGAGATGCTGGCCAAGAGCAGCATGGCCCATCTGCGCTCACACGCGCGCACCGCCATCGACGGTCAGTACATCAAGCCGACCAAGCGCGTGTTCGACGATGCGAAGGTCAGCGACCATTTCGCGATCATCCCGACGCTCGAGGCGCCGAAGGGCCTGTCCGAAGCCGAGCAGAAGCTCTACGACCTCGTCGCGCGCCGGTTCCTGGCCGTCTTCTTTCCGTCGGCGGAATACCTGGTCACGACGCGCATCTCGGTGGCCGAGGGATACAGCTTCAAGAGCGAGGGCAAGGTGCTGGTCCGCGCCGGATGGCTCGCCATCTATGGCAAGGAAGCCCAGGACGAAGGCTCGAAAGACACCCCGAGCCTCGTGCCCGTGAAGCCCGGGGAATCCGTGCGCGTCGACAAGGCCGATACGAAGGCGTTGAACACCCGTCCGCCGGCGCGATTCTCGGAGGCGACGCTGCTTGGTGCGATGGAAGGCGCCGGAAAGTACGTCGAAGACGACGAGCTTCGAGAGGCGATGCAGGAGAAGGGACTCGGCACCCCGGCCACCCGCGCCTCGATCATCGAAGGTCTCCTCAACGAGAAGTACATGCTTCGTGACGGTCGCGAGCTGATTCCGACGCCGAAGGCGTTTCAGCTCATGACGCTGCTTCGAGGCCTCGGCGTCGAGGAGCTCTCGAAGCCCGAGCTCACGGGTGAATGGGAATACAAGCTCGCGCAGATCGAGCACGGCGAGCTCGGGCGCAAGGAGTTCATGGGCCAGATCGCCGAGATGACGCACCACATCGTCAAGAAGGCGAAGGAATACGACCACGATACGGTGCCCGGCGACTACTCCACGCTCACGACCCCCTGTCCCAACTGCGGTGGCGTGGTGGTCGAGAACTATCGGCGCTATGCGTGTACCGGCAAAGACGGGAACGGCTGCGGGTTCTCGTTCGGCAAGAACCCGGGCGCCCGAACCTTCGAGAGTGCCGAGGTCGAGCAGCTGCTGGCCGACAAGCGGATCGGCCCGCTGGAAGGGTTCCGCTCGAAAGCAGGCTGGCCGTTCACGGCGTCGATCATTCTCAAGTTCAACGAAGAGGAAAAGAACTGGAAGCTCGAGTTCGACTTCGGCAACGACGACAAGGACACCGGCGAGCTCGTGGACTTTTCCGCCGACGAGCCACTGGGGATCTGCCCGAAAGACGGCGGTCGCGTGTTCGAGACACCATCCAGCTATGTCTGCGAAAACGCCGTGCGCACCGAGGCAAAGCCCGAGCCGACCTGCGATTTCAAGAGCCGGAAGGTGATCCTGCAGCAGCCGATCGAACCGGCGCAGATGATGAAGCTGCTCGCGACGGGCAAGACCGATCAGCTCGAGAAGTTCATCTCGAATCGCACGCGACGTCCGTTCAAGGCCTTTCTCGTCTGGGACAAGGAAGCCGGGAAGGTCAACTTCGAGTTTGCGCCGTCGAAGTATCCATCTCGCGGACCGCGCGCGGCGGCACGCCCCGCACGCGAAGCGGCCGCGGCCGGGCCGGCGCCGGCGAAGAAAGTCAGCGCCCGGGGCAAGGCGAGCAAGGCAGCGAAAAGTGGCGAGCCCAAGGCGCCGCGGAAGTCCACCGGCAAGCCGATGACGCCGAGCGCCGAGCTCGCGGCCGTCGTCGGCACCGAGCCGTTGGCTCGCACAGAAGTGATCAAGAAGCTGTGGGACTACATCAAGGCGAATGGTCTTCAGGACGCCACCAACAAGCGCGCGATCAACGCCGACGCGCGGCTGCTGCCCATCTTCGGCAAGCCGCAGGTGACGATGTTCGAGCTCGCCAAGGTGGTCGGCCCGCACCTCTCGGCATGAAGCGGATCATCTGATCCCCACTCTCCGGCGTTCGCGCTTGACAACTCGTCGCGCGGAGTAATAATCGCGCACACATCAGAACTGGGCTACCCTCCGGGGGCGCACCGCCATTTGCCTCGTTCCCCTTCGGAGGGTTCTCGTCACCCATTCGTGAAGCGTGGGAGGGAGAGCATGGCTCGGAGCGCGACCGTCAAAACGACATCGAGGCGAACCGCCGCGACCAGGGTCAAGCCAAAGCGGCGTGTCAAACAGGCCCCGGCGCGGCCAGAGTTGATTGCCTATTCGCTGAACTGGCGGGTCATCCGCTTCATCAGGGTGCTGGGCTCCGCTCGATGCTCCGGATTGACCGTCGAGCACCAGCAGCAGACACAGTGGTGCTGGGCCGCCGTCTCGAACAGCGTCTCTCACTTCTACGACGCGGGGTCCACCTGGACGCAGTGCACGATCGTGAATGCCGAACTGGGGCAGACCACCTGCTGCACCAACGGATCCTCTGCCGGGTGTAACCAGCCCTGGTATCTGGACCGGGCCCTGACGCGCGTGGGTTGTCTGCTTTCGATGGCCTCGGGCACGTTGTCTTTTGCGACGGTGAAGTCGCTGATCAACAGCGGCCGCCCGCCCTGTGCCCGCCAGGGATGGAGCGGCGGCGGCGGTCACTTCATGGCGATCGTCTGCTATTTCGAGGGGTTGTTCGGGCAGCTCGCCGGGGCTGGCAGCACGGCGAGGAGGCTGCGCATTTCCGACCCCTGGTACGGCGACAGCGTAGTCGACTACAGCGTGTTCGTCTCCGGATACCAGGGCACCGGAACCTGGACGCACTCCTACCGCACTCAGCCTTGAAAAGGAGATCGTCATGCCCTTGTTGACCGAAAAGCCCCCAAAGGGATTCGAGAAGGTGCTCGACGCGTCGGTGGCGGAACTGGTCGGCCACGGTGCCGTGCCGCTGGGAACGCGCGAGCGCGCGGCGGTCTCGGCGCCAGTCAGGGTCCACCATCTCGGCGCCGACGCCGTCGCCGCCGGTAAGGGACTCGCCGCTGCACAACCGACGGGATGGCTGGCCACGTTGACCACCGATGGTGAAGTGCGGGGAACGATCGAGCTCACGCCGCCCAAGCCAGGCCGGAAAGGCGCCGGGCCACCAGCGGGTCTGAGCTTCGCGGGATTTGCGACAGGCCCGCTGCACCGTGGACTGGCCGCCGCGATCGCGGAGGCGGCGAAGACCGCGGGACAAAGCAAAGTGGAAGTGTCGGTCGTGCGCGCTCCGGCCCTCTACCTGCTGGCACTGTGGCTGCGCGACGAGACGGGCGACCGGCTGGTGCCGATCGCCCCAAGTCCCCCGCCGCTGAGGGCTGGAGAGGCCTATCCGGCCGACCGGGCGCTGGCCATGCTGGCCGAGGCCGCCAAGGTAGTGCTGGAGGGAGACGAGACCCGGAGCTGAGTACGGGGCGCCATCAAAATCGCCCGGCCAGATAATCTCGTTCGTTCATCGGTCAGACGTCCTCGTCTCGGTCACATTCTCCCGTCGCGTTTCGTCATAGCAGTGACGCGGCACCGCCCGCGGATGTGACGTCAAGGAGTGGACCGATGAAGATCAAGCTGACCACCGTGCACGTGAACGACCAGGAAAGGGCCCTGCGCTTCTATACCGACGTGCTCCGCTTCGTGAAGAAGGCCGACTTCACCCAAGGACCGTTTCGCTGGCTCACCGTGGCCTCACCAGAGGACCAGGACGGCACCGAGCTGCAGCTGGCGCTCGACGACAACCCGGCGGCCAAGGCCTACCAGCAGGCGATCTTCCAGCAAGGCCAGCCCGCCGTCATGTTCTTCACCGACGACGTGCAGGCCGATTACGAGCGGATGAAAGCGCGCGGCGCCGAGTTCACCATGCCACCCACGGACGTGACCGGCTCAAAGATCGCCAAGCTGACCGACACCTGCGGCAATCTCATTCAGGTCACGCAGCTGATGCGCTGGTAGAGCGTACGTCAGCGCGTCGCCCCCCTGCGCCACTTGCTGGCATACGGCAGGACGAACATGTACAGACCAGTGATCAGAAGCAACGCGAGCGGGAGCAGGGGCGAGTAGGTCACCCAGGGGGGAGGCATTCCGCCTCCCCGCGACAGGGCGATGAAGTTGGCGATGACCGTCAGCGTGAAGGCAATGGACACCCAGCGGTGCGTCTGTCGAATCCAGCCGTTCCAGTTCAATGGGACCTCCTTTGAACATGAGCCGAAGCGGATCGGGCACAGGTGCAACTTCGGTGGTCTTTCGCTCCGGTTCTGTCACATCATCGACGTTTTGGCCCGTCAGTCACTACCATGACGGACCGCGACGGAGGAATGTGACGGATGCCGATACCTGAGGAGCTCACCGGGCAATTCGAAGAACACCGTTCGCACTTGCGCGCGGTGGCGTACCGGATGCTCGGGTCGGCGAGCGAAGCCGAAGATGCAGTCCAGGAAGGCTGGATTCGGCTCGGCCGGACCGATGTCAGCCAGGTCGAGAACCTGCGCGCCTGGCTCACGACCGTCGTGGCGCGGGTATGCCTGGACATGTTGCGAACGCGGACCTCGCGCCGGGAGGATCCCTTGGACACACACGTACCCGATCCCGTGATCACCCGCGCTGACGCGGACCAGGAGTCCGATGCGATTCTCGCGGACTCGGTCGGGCTCGCGCTCCTGGTGGTGCTGGAGACCCTCGACCCGGCGGAACGACTCGCGTTCGTGCTGCACGACGTCTTCGGCATGACGTTCGACGAGATCGCGCCGATCGTGGATCGCTCCCCCGTTGCCGCGCGTCAGCTCGCGAGCCGCGCGCGGCGTCGCGTCCAGACCAAAGCCCCGCAGGCCGACCACGACCTGCGTCAGCAGCGGCGCGTCGTCGACGCGTTCATGGCCGCCGCCCGGGAGGGCAACTTCGAGGGTCTGGTCGCCGTGCTCGATCCGGACATCGTCCTGCGGGCTGATGCCGGGGCGCTCGCGGGCCTGTCAAGGGTGGTGCGAGGAGCGACCGCCGTCGCCGAACAGGCCGCGACGTTCTCGAGGAGCGGCCTGTCCAATCAGCTGGTGCTCGTCAACGGCCATCTTGGTTTCGTGTCGCGCCGTCCCGACGGCCGCGTGTTCTCGGTGCTCGGCTTCACGATCGCCGGCGACAAGATCGTGGAGATCGATATCCTGGCCGATCCGGAGCGTCTCAGCCGGCTCGATCTGTCGGCGGTTGGGGGGTGAGCGGGCACGCAGCCGCGGCGAGAGTCTTTTTCGAAGCAGTGCCCCCTGCGCCCGAGCCTGCTAGTCCCGTGGAAACCTGATGCGTTGCATGAGTCACCGCGACTCCGAACGAATGAAGCCGGCTTGCTCAGCCCCACGAGCACGCCATGCGGTGGCGCGTGCGCTCCTCCGCGCCGGGCGACGCGGGGACGAGGCAATGGATGAGGAGTTGACGCTCACGCCGAGAACTCCAATGCAGCTCGCACGGTACATGTGATCAGGCATACTCGCGCGCTAGCTGCGCGACAGCACGTAAATCCCCCACTGGCCGTCGCGGCGGCTGTGGAACGCGACCTGGCGGCCATCCGGCGACCAGGCGAACTCCTCCGCTGTCGGATCCGAGAGCACCCGCTGCATCGAGCCACCGGCAAGGTCGAGAAGCCAGGCGCCGTGGCGGAAGACCTGGAAGATGATCTTCGTGCCATCCGGCGAGACCGCGGGCGTCCGCACCAACTGCCCCTTGACGGGCGTCCGATAGCGAGTGGCCGCGCCGGTCCGCAGGTCCGTCACGATCAGCGTGTCCTCGTGGCTGTAGGCGATGCGGCGGTCGTCAGGGAACCACGAGGCCGCCCACGTCTGGCCATATCGATAGTTCGTGACGCGGCGCGCACTGCCGCCAGCGGCCGCCTGCACCCACAGATTCCACACTGAGGGCTTGTCCGTCTCGGACCGGATGTAAGCGAGCCACTGATTATTCCGCGACCACGTCGGCACCGCGGCGTAGCCCGCGCCGCTGACCCGGCGGACTTGCGAGCCATCCCGGTTGGCCACGTAGATACCACGCTCGCCGTCCCGGTCCGAGTCGAACGCCACCAAGCGGCCATCCGGGGATGGCTGCGCGTGATAGTTGTGCGAGCCGTCATCGACGAGCGTCGTGATGCCCGGATCTTCACCTGTCTGGCTGCCGGTGGGCGCGACTTCGATCGTGCTGCGCGGGTCGCGTTCGCCGCCGGTGTGGAAGAAGATCGCCGTGCCGTCCGATGCGAAGGCCGGAGAGAAGGCGTTGGCATTTGTCGCGCGGACGGCCCGGATGGCTCTGACCTGCTCACCGACGCGTTCAACGGGGCCGGTCGGCGCGTTCGCCAAGGCATCGGCACGGGCCGCCGCCGGCGGCGGGACGATCTCGTCAGCCGAGGAGGTGTGGGGCGCGCGCACGATCTCGTGCCTCGGTTCTACTTCCGCCGGGTTCCCAGCCGAATCGTTCCTTGCACGTGCGGCCGCCGAGTCCCCGGCCGACACGCGCGCGGAACGAGATGGTTGTGTCGCGGCACGCCGGTCGGTGATTCCGTCCCCGATGGCGTAGCCCACGGCAAACGACGCGACGAGTGCCGCGGCGGCCGCCAGTGCCCAGCGCCGCGATGCATGAACAGGCAAGCCCGCTTCTCCGTCGGCGCCGACGGACCTGAATATCGGCGGGGCGGCAGCGATCGGCGGTAGCAGATCGTTCGAGGACGCGGTCGGTGTGCGGACCACGAGTGTCGGCCGCGACGGAACGACGGTGGGCCGAAGCGCCACCGAAAGCCCTGCCGCGAGCGGCGGCACGGGCGTCGGCGCTGGTGCCACGGCGATCCCCGCCGCGATCGGCCGCGATGGGCGGGCGCCGCGCTGGAGGACGCCCCTCAGCACGTCGCGGCGCGCCCCCTTTTCGAACCGCTCCAGCGCGCTCGAGAACTCGCCCAGCGACGCGAAGGGCGGCGCCTCGACCGCCTCGAGCCCGCGCGCGATTGCATAGCGAAGCGGCGCCGGCACGCTGGGGGTACCAGCCGGCAGCAGCGTCAGCAGCAGCTGGGCGACGTTCGCCACCGAGGGCACGCCGGCGGTGCTGGTGCAGGATGCCGAGCCGTCGGAACCGAGCTGGATGTTCTCGGGAGTCGGAATACCGCAGGGGTGTGCCAGCAGCTCCCGTGCGAGCGCAACCGCTTCGTGCGTCTCCAGGCGCACACCGCGGCCCAGCAGGTGAGACAGAGCAATTGTGAGCATCGTGTCCGGTTGTGAATGCAAGACACGACCCACGCCAAGTCGGCCTACAGAGGCGGGCTAATACAGTTCCGCTGTACTACAGGGTGGAACGGCTGACCGAGAAAGCGATCATGTGTTCGAAGCAGCTGCCCTGGCAACAGCGGCGGTTCCAGGCCATCACGCGGCTTGGCGGAGTGACACCACGCGCCTCAACCATTCCCGAATCTGGTTCCAACTGTTTCTCGCCGCCGTGAGACTCGTATTGGATCGGAGATACTACGATCACCGAGTCTCGGGCGGCGGGCCTATGACGCGACGAGTCGCGCATGCGGCGTCGTCGGAACGCGTCGACTCGGCTCACCCATTGGCGGATGGTTCCAACTCGCGAAATTTTGGCTCACCAGCCTCCCCCAGCGCGGATACGCGCGCCGAGTCAAACGCCGCAGTCCCGTCCGCATGTGTTCGGCCAGCGGTCTGTGGCCGAACAGCGCGAGACGCAGACCACTCACCACGCTGCCGCCGGACGGCCACATGAACGCCGCTGCTGGGCGAGACAGTCAGACTCGCCCCGAAGCGCCTCGTGAAGCGGACCGCGACGGCGCGATGAGTGCTGCGGGTGTTATCCCACGAGCGGTGTGGACACCCCGAGCTTGAACCCGTCCATATCGTTGAACTGGAACATGCGTGCGCCCCAAGGACGGTCCGCCGGCTCACTCAGCAGCGTTCCACCCGCGGCCTTGATCCGCGCAGCAGCCGCGTCCACATCGGCAGCGCCCGCCACGTTGATCTGCAGGTAGAAACCCTGTCCCTTGATCCGGTCCCAACCGAGCTTGCCATCGTCCTGGTTGAGGACGATGTGGCAATCACCCGCGGCGACCACCGCCGCAACGACCTTCCCTTCGTTCTCGAACGTCCGAGCCACCGCAAACCCGATGGCATCGCGGTAGAAGCGAATAGACGCCGCCAGATCCTTGCAGGTGATCGAGCAGCCCAGATTGGTCGCGTTGATTGCGGCCGCCGTATCGGTCATTGATTGATCTCTCCATGAGTCGTGATGAAGATGAGGATGGTGCGTTCAACCGAGGAAGAGCGAGTGTACGGTGAGACTCCGGTCGGGCGCAATCCAGGGGTTGGGACTGAGGTCGCCGGTTCGGCACGCCGCCGGAACGGACGGCTCGCAGCGGTGGCCAACGGCCGGCCAGGTGGTCATCCTCGCGCTAGGCACTTCCGCACAACGGCGCGCTAAGTCTCGCTGAGCCTCGCAGAGTCAACCAGTCGGGAGCGGCCGGCAAACATGCGCGGCATCATGCCCACCGTCCGGAGTACCTCAACCTGCCGCAGCCAACTCTCCAACTGGTTCCAACTCGCGACCATGCGGCTCACCACCAATCGCTTTCGCGCACGCGGCGAGCTTGGTTTCGGGGAGCTCGCGCGTCAACCTCTCGTCGAACCCCGTCCCATTTTTGCAGTCTTGCCGCTCTGGAGGTGTTGAGGATTGCGTCGGCCCTAGCGATCGCAGCCTCCCTCGCAAGTTGCGCGTGAACTGGCGCTCCGGCGCTGAAGATGAGCCGACGATTCCGCAGAGACGTACATCATCCTGATCATGACCTTGAGCCTCGGTAATCCGGTCGTGGTCGCCTTGGTGACGCTTGCGACGTATGGTACGAGACGCGATGGCTGCGCTGGTCTTGGGTGGCGATGGGTGAGCGGCTACGAAATAGAGACTAGAACCATGAACAGAACGATTTCTACCCTGGGTGTCTGTCTGCTGCTCGGCGTCGAGCTCGTCGAAACCGTCCAGAACCGCGCCGCACTGAAGGACGTCTTCAAGGACGCATTCGCGATCGGCACGGCGGTCAACAGCGTGATCGTGTCGGGCAAGGACCCGGAGTCGCGCGACCTCGTTCTGCGGCACTTCGCCAGCATCACGGCCGACAACGCCATGAAGGCGGGCCCCATCAATCCGCGGCCCGGTGAGTTCAACTTCGGCCCGGCCGACGCCTTTGTCGCCTTCGGCGAGGCCCACGGCCTGTTCATCGTCGGTCACACGCTGGTCTGGCACAACCAGACGCCGGCCTGGTTCTTCCAGGACGAATCGGGGAAGGCGAACCCGCCCGCGGTCCAGATCGAACGGATGCGCAGCCATATCGAGACGGTCGCGGGTCGCTACAAAGGGCGCGTTCACGCCTGGGACGTGGTGAACGAGGTAATCGACAACGACGGTTCGTACCGGCCGACCTCGTGGGTCAACGCCGTCGGAAATGGCGACGAACTGGTGAAGGCGGCGTTCCGCTTCGCCAGCCAGTACGCACCCGGTGCCGAGCTCTACTACAACGACTTCAACACCTGGAGGCCAGCCAAGCGGGACGGCATCGTGCGCATGGTGAAGATGCTCAAGGCAGCGGGCATCAGGATCGACGGGATCGGGATGCAGGGACACTGGGGACTCAACTACCCGACAAGCGAGTACATAGAGTCGGCGATCGACGCGTTCGCGGCCCTCGGCGTGAAGGTCATGATTACCGAGCTCGACGTCGACGTCCTGCCACTCACGCGCGAGGGGCAGGTCGTCGGCACCGTCATGAGCGATCCGCAGTTCCAGCTCGAAGAGTTCGAGGCCTACCTCGATCCGTACCGCGGCGGGCTGCCCGACGATGTGGAGCGGCAGGTGACGGCGCGATGGGCGGAGTTGTTCCGCATCTTCTATACCCGCAGGGACAAGATCGACCGGGTGACGTTCTGGGGCGCGCACGACGGTATGTCGTGGAAGAACAACTACCCGGTGCCAGGCAGGATGAACTACCCGCTGCTCTTCAGGAGGGACAGGCAGCCGAGGCCGGCGTTCGATGCCGTCGTTGGCGTGGCCACCAACGCCCGCCAGTGACTGACGGACTTGTCGCAGTTCGGGAGTCGCAGAACGGATTGAGTAGGCCTTCCACGGCAGGAAAAGCGTGGTCGGCTGCTGCGGGGTGCCTTCCTGTCTATCTGTAGATCCGGACCGGGAATCCGGGCGTGCCGTCGGTCGACAGCCGCAGCGCCCGTCGCACATCCATCATCCCGAAGCGTTGACGTGCGTGGACGAACGCCATCCTTGCGAGCTTCGCGCGGGCCGCGTAGAGGTGCACCGGACAGCCCTTCAGAAGGATCCGGGGCCAGGGCGGTTCGGTCCAACCTGCCCACGCCTCCAGCAACGAATCGCAGTACAGGTAGGGGTGCTCCGGCAGCAATGCTCCTTTGCGGCATGTACAATTGCCCCGATGATCAAGACGGTCGGGCGTCGGCGAGTGAGCGGCGGCAACTCAGGCACTCTCCAGCACACACTCGCTGCAGTACGTGGCACCGGGGACGTGGTGCCACGAGGCGTGTACCGTTTCGACAGTTTCGAGGAGGCGGACGCGTGGATGACGCGCACGATGGCCCGTACGCACGCGAGCCTCAAATCGAAGACCTCGTCCGGATCTGCCGCGCGCTGAACGACGCCGGGGCCGCTACCTCCTCATCGGGGGCGTTGCCGTGATCGCCCACGGCGGTGCGCGAACCACCAATGACATCGACCTCCTGATCGACGCCTCTCCCGAGAACGTCGCTCGTGTGAAGCTGGCCCTCCGAGTCCTCGAGGATCATGCTGTGGACGACGTCGCTGACACCGATGTCGCCCGGTACGCCGTCGTCAGAGTGGCCGACGAGATCGTGGTGGGTCTGATGGCGTTGGCCTGTGGAGTCGACTACAGCAATGCGGCTGACCACATTTTCAGTTACGTTCGCCCGCGTCTCACGAAGTTCAGCGGGGCCGTCGTCGGAATCGCTGATTCGCGGTGACTGAGCGCTCTCGAGATGGCATCGAGCACCAGGCCCAACTCCCGGCCGACGTCTTCACAAGGAATCGCAGGGCCAGGTAGCCGTTCTCCTGCAACTGGCCTTACGCCGGTCGCGGCGATACGCAACCGGATCCGCCAGATGCTGGCCACCGTCCAACTCCACCGCCACGCGGGCATCCGCGCACAGGAGATCGACCTCCAGCGTCCCGACACCATCGAACGGCCTCATCGAACAAGAGCCACACGTGCACGCCGCGCCCGGATCGTGACCGTTCGAGTCCAGCCTGAAGATCCAGGCGACGGCAGGTATCGAGGAACGCGCCGGCATCCTCAGCCCAGTTCGCCCTGTCGAAATCAACCGCCAGAAAGTGGCACGTCTCCTCGAAGAGCATCGGGTAAACGCCGGCGACGAAGGGCTGGCCCGCCTCGTCGTGGCCGGACAGGTGCCATCGGATGACCTCGTTCGGTGACTGGCAGGAATCGACGGTGGGGACACTCGGCGCACTTAATGCGGGGGTTCTCGCAGATGCCGCGCACCCATTCGTTGGCGCACGCAGGCGCGTAGCCGGACCTTCCTGTCTTGCGGCTGTGAAATCGACGAGGGTAGACGTCTTCGCGCCCGCGGAAGAGCGACCGGAAGAAGGCAATCTTGGCCTGGGAGGAGGACGTGCGATCGACAGGGCCAGAAGTCCGGTCCATCGGTGTGGCTAGCGGAGCACGCTCCGCTTCGTCATCATCCACGAGTACCACATGAAGAACAGCAGCAGCGCCGTGATGACGACACTCGTAATCGCCATGCCTTGGCCCATGATCTCGCCGCCGTCAGTCAGGACATAGGTGTAGATCAGGCTGACCAGAAATGCCGCCAGGGACACGGCGAAGACCGGAAAGGCCAGCTTGTTGCGCAGCAGAATGAGCACTGAACCCAGCATGGCGCCCCACACACCTATGGTCCATACCGCAGTCATCCAGATCGGCATCTGCTGATAGTGTGCAATTTGCGCCGGCGTCATGCCCGCGCGGGCCATGTAACTGGCACCCTGCGCCATGCTCATCACATAGTCGAATGCACCGATGGCGTTGAACAGCACGGCTATCACTCCGACCAGCCAGAGATGCGAAGGCACTTTCGTTGTCATTTTGGTCATCGTGCTCACTCCCGTCACCGCATCCTCCTACACATCGCCGCGTGTCCGATTGAACCGCCGCGGGCTTGTCGGATGCCATTGGGTTTACGTTGCGCGGCCATGGGGGATGTCATCCAGCTTGGCATAGTACCGAGATTCCCGCGTAGAGTCCTCACGGGCGCCCTCCCCTGACGAAGTTCAGTCTCGTGCCCGACGCGATCGTGCCGCGCTGGCTCAAGGCTCGCACGATCGCACCGAGCACCATATCCAGTTCTTTGCCGACGTCTTCAGCGAGGAAGCGCAGCACCAAATACCCGTCCTCCTGGAGCAACTGATCCTTCCGCCGATCGCGGCGATACGCAGCCGGGTCGGCAAGATGCTGAGCGCCGTCCAGTTCCACAGCCACTCGTGCGTCGGCACACAGGAGGTCGACTTCCAGGTTCCCCATGCCATCGAACGGGACCGGCAAGGTCGCGTTGACAGCGAAACGGCCCTTGGTTTCCGTAAGCGTCTCCAGTCTCCTGTAGAGAAACGCCTCCGTGGAACTCCGCGCGCGCTGTGCGCCGTCCGCATCAGGCGGGACCGTCCGCGCCACGTGGGCGAACAGGCTGGCCAGCGGCGTGTCGACGCCGTCGCGCACCAGCCGCCGGACGCTGCCCGAGTAGTCACGCTTCCACACCGGGTCTGACGGCAGGATGACGTCGGTGGGCCAGCCAGGAATCGCGCTGGCAGGGAGTAGAACGGTGTAGCCGACAGCCTCGTAACCTCGACAGCGCCTGTCGAACATCCGCGCCAGCATCGGCACATTGAGATCGGCGTAATCGTAGACGCGCACTTCGCGCTTGCCGTCGTAGAGTCGGTGCAGGCGTCCCGCGTATTGAGCGATGGTCCCTCGCCATGAGACCGGCAACGTGAGGAACAGCGTGTCGAGGCGAGGATCGTCGAACCCTTCGCCCACGTACTTGCCGGTGGCGAGGATCACTCGCGGCTCGTCCCGGGGGATGAGCGCTAGTTTCTCGGTAACGGCCTGTCGTTGCTTCTTGCCAAGACCTGCTCGCAGGACAACCAGATGTTGAACGCCGTCCGCGAGGCCCTGCTCGAGGCGGTCCAGGTGCTCGTTGCGCTCGGTGAGAACCAGCGGAGAACGGCCGTCGCGGACCGACTGCGTGACGTCGTCGCAGATGCGCCGGGTGCGGGCGTCATCGTCGACAAGCTCCTGATACAGAGCCTGGAACTCGCGACGCTGGTCGGACTCCGCCGTGCGGGCCGGCTGGAACGACGTCGGTTGCACGAGCGCGTAGTGCTCGAACGGACGGGCCGCCGCCTGCACCCTGGCATTCACGCGGTGCCGCACGGGCCCGCACTGCATGAAGATGATCGGGTGATGCCCGTCCTTGCGCGCGACGGTCGCGGACAACCCCAGCACGAAACGCGCTTTCGCCTGGCGAGCCACTTGCTCGAAGCTGTGCGCCGAGAGATGGTGGCACTCGTCGATGATCAGGTGACCGTAGTCTGCGACGCGGTCGTCGACGACGCCTTTCCGGAAGAGGCTCTGAATCACTGCCACGTCGACGATTCCGGAGGGACGGTCTCGTCCCCCGCCGATGCGGCCGATCGACTTGACAGACAGGCCGAGGAAGGTCGAGAGCCGATCGATCCACTGGTCGAGTAGCTGGCGACGATGGACGAGAACGAGCGTGTTCACGCCGCGCTGGGCAATAAGCGACGCAGCAACCACCGTCTTCCCGAAGGCCGTCGTCGCCGCCAGTACCCCGGTGTCGTGCTTCAGAAGCGCGTCCGCCGCGGCTTGCTGTTCCGGACGCAACTCGCCGCAGAAGGCGATATCGAGAGATGTCCCACCGCAGCGCTCATCCCGAGCGGTCAGATGAATGCCAAGCGATCCAAGTGTCTGTCGAATGTCCTCGAGGCAGCCGCGGGGCAACGCAATGTGGTGCCCGTGATCCTCGGCGCACGCGATCACACGCGGCTTCTGGTAGGTGGACAACCGCATTGCCTGAGCTTTGTAGAACTCAGGATTCTGAAATGCCGCCAGGCGAAGCAGCCGGTTCCTGAGACCCGGATGGAGCCCCTCTTTGGCGATATAGATCTGATTGCCGAGGACCAGCTCGAGATTCGTCGGCAGCTCGCCAGCCAGGAGCGGGACTGGTTGTCGCCGAGACGGAGGCGCCGCCCAGGGTTCAGCATCCTCATCGTCAGGCGGCAGACGAACGCCGAGAATCCGACCATGGCGCTCAGCATCCTGAACGACAGCCTCTACCTGCGCGCGGCCAATCCGGCGCAAGCTCGCCAGGAAAGCCCATTGATCCAGCCATGGGATCAGGTTCTCGTCGAGAAACACGCTGTTGCCTTGGTCGCGCGCCCGCTTCTGGAGCGGCAAAGCGATCAGGTTGCCGAACCCGCCGTGGGGCAGCGTGTCCTGGCTGGGAAACAACCGATTGTACGAGTCCAGTCCGATGTCAGGTCGATCCTCCATGGCTTCGGTCAGCACGTGTGAGGCCAGACGCCGAGCCAGCGAGGCCGGCAGAGCCTCGTCGAAGAACAGCCACACGTGCCCGCCACATCCAGACCTCGAACGTTCGAGAGCGGCGGGAAGATTCAGCCGGCGGCAGGCGCTGACGAAGGCCAGGGCATCCTGCTCCCAGCCGACCTTGTCGAAATCCGCTGCGATGAAGAAGCATGTCTCATCGAGCAGCAGCGGATAGACACCCGCCACGAAAGGCTCTCCAGCGTCGTCAGCACCGGAGAGGTGCCACCACATCACGGTGTCGGTCACTGGGAGGAATCGCCTGTGAGGACACTCGGCGCACTTGATGCGAGGCTTCTCGCAGATTCCGCGTACCCACTCGTTTGCGCAGGCCGGCGCGTAGCCTGACCGGCCCGTCTTCCGACTCTCGAACCGGCGCGGGTACACATCCTCCCGACCGCGGAAGAGTGACCGGAAGACGCGGATCTTGTCCTCGGACGGCGACCGATGGTCAACCACGGCTGACTCTACCTCCTTCGAGGCGTGTCTTCACCACATGTGCCAATGAGAGGATGTCCCAAGCGCCGTCGTTCCAATCTTTGGGGTATTTGAAGTAGTTCAAGCATGGGACAGCGTCATCGGCTCACCCTCGGCGCGAGTTCCACGCGCCATTGTGCGATGATGCTCCGCCCTCGTCTCGCACCTGATCGCAGGCGTGTGCCGGCTGCAGCGTGCAGCCGTATGGCACCCACTCGACGTCTCCGCCCGAATCGCGAGCGCCCACCGGTTGGGCACCGAACCCGTTCGGAACTCGCGCCGACCAGCCAGCGCCCCCTCACCGGTGCCAATTCCCCTTATTGACGATACTCGACCTAGCTATGTAGGCTACTGGGCGCATGGGTGATAAGCAGCTGATCAAGATGACGTTCAGCACACCGAAGGTGCTCCGCGCCTTCTTCGAGGCTCACCGCGAGAGCGTTCGAGCACAGCTCGCCGGCGCCGATGTGATGGACCGTGCGGGCATCAGCTCCGGCACCATGTACCCGCTCCTGTATCGGTTGGAGTAGGCCGGTTTCCTGGAGGCCGCATGGAAGACCGACAATCCCAGCGTCCTTGGACGGCCACAGCGACGGCTCTACCGGTTGACCGCCGCCGGCGCTGAGTTTGCCGGCCGTGAGGTCAGCGCCGTAAGCCCGTGGGCCGCCCTACAGGAGACGTCAGGATGACCCTCATCGCTTGGCTCATCGCCATGGTGGTCATTCCAGTATTGGTGAACGTCATCAGCAATGACCTCGGCATTCTGATCCCCATCTGGTTGGCGAAGGCTCTGAGGCGAGCCGCGGGCAAGCTGAGGGAGACCGACGCTCGTGAACTGTTCACACGTGAATGGATCGCCGAATCAAGTTCGCGTCCCGGAGTGATTTGGAAGCTTCGATATGCCGTACCGATTCTGCTCTGGGGCCACGGAGCCCTCCAGCGACAGGTGCACGCGGGAGCCAAGGCTCGGCCTCGCACGCGGTTCATCGACCTCGCGCGAGCGATCGCAGTAAGCCTAGAGGGCTGGTGATACTCGTTGGAGAGGCGGCGTTCTCCATTTGGCCCTTCGTCCCAGGAATTCGAAGCGTTAGCGAATCGACTGTACGAGCGTGGTTCGTTGCCTCGCCTTTCATGGTCATCACTTACGCCCTGTTGGCGACCATGGTATGGAGGATTCAGCGCCGAGTACCCTAGTCGACGGGAACAATCCGAGTCCATCGTCGCGGTCAGCCGCCGAACGCGATCCGGTCGACGTCGGCGGCGCCCATCGCGTTGAACGCCACCTGAAAGTCCACGTCACGGCTGACACCACTGGACCGCGACCGAGTTTCACAGTGTCCACGATCAATTGCCACGTCGTCGCCCATAGCTTCTGAGCGTCCACGGCGATGAGAGCCGCGCTATCGTTACGGTCACCGACGGCCGGCTGTCCACGTCAGTGTTACCCTGCTCAACCATGAGCGCCTCGCACGTCGGCTGGGCCGCCATCACATCCGTTGCCGCACTCACCAGCGTTCCGCATCGCGGCGAATTCCTGGCCGCGTGGCCACTCGAGGTCGCGGGTGATTGTGGGGTGTGTGAGGATTTCTGAGAACGTCGTCGGGACGACTGAATTCGAACCCACCTTGCCAAAGGCCACGGCGGGCAGGCCAGCGACCCCTGCGCCCAAGGCAAGCCCCAGAGAGCGCGAAATACGCTGATTTCCCAATACTTTTCAGGGTCTGAAAATTCGTGTGACCAAATTTGTGACCACCCATGCGGCCAACCGCCGTGGGGCACGGTGACTGAGGGCGACCACGCGTAAGATTCGATTGTGTCCGTCCGACTCACGCGCGATCGCATCATCAACTGCTGCGACAGCTGCCGGCTGATCGCGATGATCGACGACGTGATCGAGACGCTCGTGTTCATCTCTAAGATGGAACGCGGCATCGCGGAACTCGATGCAGGCTTGGACGTGCCGCATGAGGAGGTGAAGCGTCGATTCGATGAACTCATCTCCACTGGCGTGATGCGACCGCCACTGGAGCGACGCGATGCGTTCGAGGATTGGCCGGACACCCGTCTTCGGCGCGGAACGCCAAAGCAGCTGATCGATGAGGATCGTGGAGACGATTGAGACTCGCGCACCGGATCCGCGCGACGCCATGAAAGAATGGTGAATGTGTCGAAGTTCCCGCAGCTGACGATCACCTTGACGCCGCAGCTCGAAGCGTTCATCCAAGAGCGCGTCGCATCGGGACGATTCGCGACAGCCAGTGAGGCCGTGCGAGAAGGTCTCCACCTTCTCGAGGAGCGAGAGCAGGACCGCGAGGCCGTGCTCACCGAACTGCGACACGAGATCGAAATCGGCGTCGAGCAGGCGAAGGCCGGCCAGCTGAGCGACGGTCGGGCATTCTTCGAGGAACTCAGACAGAAACTCCGATCAGCACCGTAAGCGAGTTCGTCCTCACGCGGGCCGCCACGGGCGACCTGCTGAAGATCCTGAAGTACTTCGAAGGCGACAATCCGAGTGCCGCCCTGAACGTCGTGCACGCACTTGACGATGCGATGCTGCTCCTCGCCGACAACCCAGGAATCGGCCATCTTCGGCTCGCCCTCACTCCCCAGGACGTACGATTCTGGTTGGTGCTCAGGATCATGCTGATCTACCGTCCCGACACGAAGCCGCTTGAAATCATTCGTATGTTGCACGGCAACCGTGACCTTCAAACGTTGCTCGAAGAATGAGATCCTTGCCGCACCGGACAGACCGGCGACGCCGCGATCCGGACACCTTCCTCAACTCTGTCCCGCGCTCTGTCGAGGTCGCAGCCTTACGACATTGCCGCCGGACCTCGGCGCGACAGGAATCTTTACCTGCTGGCTCGCGGCCACGAGATCCTCCTTCAGCAGGTGCGCATAGTGTGCTTCGGTCACCGCGACGCTCGAGTGTCCGAGGATCCTCGACAGCTTGTAGATGTCGCCGCCGGCCTGAAGCCAGCGCGTGCCGAAGGTGTGGCGCAGCACGTGCGGGGTCAGCGACGGAATCTTCGCCCGCACCGAGCCCTTGCGCCAGCACTTCACGTAGCCGCTGCGGATTCTGCCTCCACAGCTTGCCTTCCTCCTGGAGCTGTTCCTCCAACGCCGCCCGGGCATCCGGCTGCATCGGCACGTCGCGTTCCTTGCGGAACTTGCCGATGACGTGCACGGTCCCGCGCAGCCAGTCGATGTCGCGCTCCGGATCGATGCCGCGGATCTCATCGAGGCGACACCCGGTCCCGAGCGCGAACCGAACGAAGCACCGAGCTCAAACGTCTCGTCGCGGCAGGTGCGCCCGTGGCGCTGCGGTTAGGGGTTGCGCCTCCGCTCGCTGACACGCGTCTAAAAGCTGTTCTGTGGTGGGTGTGACGTGCCCGTCCTGTTCGTGTCCGACACACCTTGGGTTCCACGCCCAGGTGTCGACGCTTTGGAACGGTCGCGGCCCGTCACAGCCAGCACCTGAGGAGGCCCGAGAAGAAACGTCGTCACCGCCTCGGCATATATGCCGGGCGCCGTCGTCATGCCTTCGTGAGCCTGACCCTGGAGCACGCCGATGCTCGCGTCCGGGAGCACGGCGGCGAGCGCGTCGGTGACATAGAGATCTCGCGGGCTCTCCGATCCGATCTGCAGCAGCACCGGCATGTCGAGCGTGTGGTATCGCCCTGCCTCGAACTTGTACCTGGTCAAGGCGCGGATGTCCCCATGCGAGGCGGGGGCGTCCGCGACGATCGGCGGCCAGAGTTCCGAGGCCCGCACTGCTTCGAGCTCTTCGATCGGCACGTGGAGCGCATCGCGGAAGAACGTCAGCGCGAACTGGTCCCAGTCGCCAATCGAGGCCAGCGCTTCGAGCTGCGCCAGCACCTCGCTCGGGAAGAGGTCCGGCCTGCCCGGTTCGTAGAGCACCAGCCTCCTCACCCGCTCCGGGAGGCGATGGGCGGCGCCCAGCGCACAGTGCGCGCCGTAGGAGTGACCGAGCAGGAAGACCGGCTCCTTGAGGGCCTCGAGCAGAGCGACCAAGTCGTCAATCTCGTCCTCGACGCTGTGACCCTGGGTCGCGTCGGTCTCGCCCCGTCCGCGCCGGGCGATAGCGCAGGTCGTGAAGTTCTGGCGGAGAGCCGGCTCGACGAATTCCCAGTTGGTGTGGTGATCGCTGAAGCCGCCGTGCACCAGCACGAGAAGCGGGCCGCTGCCCCCCGGTTCGTAAAAGACGGTTATTCCGTCTGGCGTGATGAGACGTTCCATGACTGGCTCCTCCAAAAACTCGTGTCCGAACGGTAATGCCGGAAACGTCGGAGAAGTCCCTCATGGCGCATCAGATCAGCGCCCGTTCCCTACGCCACCCCCACCAGCGGCGCCAGGTGGCTGTAGGCATGCGGCAACACCAGCGGTTCGATGACGCCAGCCTCACGGAACAAGGCGTCACCGACCCGAGCCGCGACAGTCGGGAACACGTCGTCGCCCCGCGCGACCCCGGATCACCGTGACGAGAGGACGATCTCGCTGCTGGCGATCTCCGTCTCACATTTCGAGGTCATTTCTTCACCGGGAAGGGCGCTGAGCACGTGCAGATCGCATATAGACTGCTTTCATGGCAAAGAAATCAAACCCGAGTTCCAACGTCCCACTCACCAAGCAGGCTGCCGGTGCCGTGACTGGCGCAGTCGCGGGCAGCCTAGTCGCCGGGCCCGCAGGCGCAATCGTCGGAGGTCTCGCGGGAGCCGTGATGGGTTATCGCGTCGAGCAGGGCGAACCCGCCGTGCCAACGCAAGCTGTGGCTGCCGCGACGTCTGCCGCAAAGCAGGTGAGCAGAATTCCTGTCGGCAAGGCGGTCAGGTCGCTCACCGCCAAAGCCGGAGTTCCGAAGAAGACCACAAAGAAAAGCACCGCCAAGAAGACGTCTGCAACGAAGACCAAGGCCAAGAAAACTGCAGCGAGAAGACCGGCGGCGAAGAAGTCAGTGTCAAGACCGGCCGCGAGGTCCAGGTCCGCAAAGAAGTCGGTCCGCCGATAATCAACTGCCCGCTGCCCAATCAATTCGGCAGGAAGATCGTCGTCGGCTGCTGAAGGGGGTCTTCCTGTCTATCTGTAGGCCCGGTCCGGGAATCCGGGCGTGCCGTCGGTCGACGGCCCCAGCGTCCGGCGCACACCGGAGTAACAGGGCGGACTCGCGTCTCGGCTGACAAACGGCTTCCGCATCGTGGCGCTCATCCGACGTGTGGGCGAACACGCCGCAGGAGCGCCCCTTCAGCAACTTACGATGGAGGATTGCGGCCGCTGGAGTGACGCCGCGGGCAGTCGGCTGATGAGTTGGCACGGACCGGCACACCGTCGCTCATACCGAGCTGTTCGGCTGCGCTTGCGCTCGTGCTGACTCCCACATGATGAATGCGTCGAGGTCGGATTGGACCGCCTTTATCACCCACCCAATGACTGCCACGTCATCCAGGTACCCCACGCCGAGGATGAAGTCTGGTATGAGGTCAATCGGAGTGAGAAAGTACAAGACGCCAGCGACAATCAGCACCAGCCTCTGCCACGGCATCTCCGTATACTCGCGGCGCACAACCGCACGTATCAGCCTGAAGAACGCCATCAGCGAGGTCCACACCTCGTCCAGAGGCCTCTTCCGCCCTATGGACGCCGCCTTGTCACTGGCGCTGCGCACCAACCGGGACAGCTTCTGTGGGTCCCGCAGATACGCCGCAGCCTGCTTCTTCAAGGTCCGAAACAGCGCCCCGTCCGCTATTCTCTGTCCGAATCCGGTCGCTCCCATGTGATGTTCCCCTGGGCTTGATTAAGCCACTCTACCGCACAGAACCCCTTCACGTTGGAGCTAGCAGGACCGGTCACCCGGTCGATTCGAGGAAAGATACTGGTGCACGTGGCGGGTGCGGATGTCGGCCGCCCTTCTTTCCAAGAGTTTCTGCTCCAGTTCGATCGCCGGCCCGATGACCGCGCTGTCGAGGACTGCCAGAAGGTTCTCGGCGGTGTCGTACCGAAGCACGTCCAGGACCCAGCTCCCGTACTTCTGCTGTAGGTCCCTGAACATGGAAAACGGTTCCTCGCCATCTTGGATGATCGGCACGAAGGGAATCATGTAGTCGGGCATCACCGCCTGAAGCTCCAGCGGACTCGCTCGCGGCTTGGTGATGTCGGCAATGATGAATCGGCTCAGCCCTGCGAGAATCTTGATGGTCTCGGTGAAATCACGCGGCGCCGGTCGCTCGAAGTCGAACATCATCGGAACGAAGTTGAAGGCGCGAAGCCGCTCGCGAATGGCGTCGAGGACCGCCTTTCGTTCAGGAGTGAACCGGCCGAGAATCAGGACCGCCTTGTTGCCGATGGTGTCGATGACGTTCCGGATTTTGTCGTTGTTGACGAGCAGGTTCACGAACTGGGCGACTTCGAGATCGTCGACGGTGATGACGTGGTCACGCGCTGGTGAGGGGCCAGACGCTACATCGGCATCGTCTTCGTCGAGGGCCCTCCGGGTAATGATCAGATTCGACTGTTCCTTGGGCGTGCCAGCGACGTTCCAGACGGAAATGCCGTATATGGAGCAGTTCTTCAACGTCGCGCCATCGAGCTTGACGTCCACGAACCTGGCGTACTCGAGATCGGCGCCGGTCAGATTCGCTTCACTCAAGTCGACATAGCTCAGGTCGACCCGTCTCAGGTACGCGTCCACGAGTGTGGCGCCGCGCAGCACTGCGTGCCGACAATTGGCCGCCCGCATCCGGGCTCCGGTCAAATCGGCACCAGTCAGGTTGGCCCTTCTCAAGTAGGCATCAGTGAAGCTGGCGTCTCGCAGATTGGCTTCCGCGAGGTTGGCCCGCTTCAAGTCCGCCTCCTTGAAGTCGAAGCCCCTGAGGTTGCGAGCCGCGAGGTTCGCGTCGCGAAGATCGGGCGTCTCGGTCCGTCGTCGTACCCATTCGTTCCAGGTATCGACGCCTTGCTCGAGCAGTTCGAGATGTCGATAGTTTGGCATGGCTGCCGGATTATCTCCCGCGGCGCCGCTGAGGGAAGCGCCAGTGCGCAGCGTGCGCGCCGCGCGGCTCGGATGCACCTGCCCGGACGAGAATCGGCTGCAGCACCTTGTGGCTTTGACTTCAGCCGGAAGGATCGCTGCGCCAGCAGCTACAATGCCCAGTCGATTCCGAAAGGCCCGAGGACATGACTGCGACGCGCTTCCCTGCGGCGATGACAGCTGGTGCAGCAAGCGCCATTCTCCTGCTCGCAGCGCTCGGGCATGCCGCCGAGCGCCCTGCCGTCGCCCAGGCGCAGCCCCCAACATTCCTTTGATCATCAGCGACGACCAGGGGTATGGCGACCTGGGTGTACACGTCGAGAGCTGGGTGACTCAGGGAAGTCAGCGGATTCGCATGCTGGATGTCGTGATTGCGAACCGGGGGACGAACTGAGCCCAAATCGCAGCCAATCGTTCGCATCCGGGGCCCTGGGCTGCTGGGTGGCAGACGGATCCCGCAGAGTAGAAGGTCGTCCAGCGCTGCCCTTCCGCAGTATCCGATCGAGGTCGGTCACTCCCCCTCAGCGTTCCGTCATAGCCGCGACCAGCGAGAAGAAGCCCCGCTTGCGGGCGGAGCTGATGCCCCAGTTCACCGGCACGCTCTGGTAGCCCTCGTCGAACCCTTCCCCCTTCATCCGGTAGTCGAAGTAGCCCCAGGACGCGTACTGGCTGACGGCGGCGGTGAAGTGGTTGTCGGGCTTGTCGAAGTCGAAGTGATCGTCCTCGTTGAAGAGGATCGGGACGGTCCGGTAGCCGGGCACCTCCCTGGTCTGCTGCACCATGCGCGCGACACGCTCCCGCTCGGGCACGCCGTTGCCGTGCAGCAGCAGGAAATCGGCGACCCCGACGACGTTCGGCGGCGGGATCGTGCCCCCGTTGAAGCTGACGCTCACGGGGAGGCGCCGGCCGTCCACGGCGATCGACTGCGCCAGCTGGACCAGCTCGTGGACGCGCGGCGCCCGGATCAAGGGCTGCTCGTACGCCCGGTTGTCCGCCTCGTTGGCAATCTCGACGAGGACGTTCCGGTAGCGCTTCTCCAGCAGCCAGTTCGTCGCCTCCCGCACCCCCCGCCTCACCGCCGCATCGTCCTGCAGGCGCTGGTCCTGACCGAAGTAGAAGTAGCCGACGATGGGCGCCATGCCGAGATCGTCCGCGCGATCGAGAATGCGCTCGAGACGGGCGAGGTACTCTGGACGCAGCGAGCCGTCGGGATGGAACCCGCTGTTGTGCCAGGGCTGGTCCTGCGAGTATCCCTGCGGACTGCCGCCCTGCAGGTTCAGCGTGAAGCTGAGCAGACCATGCCGGCGCCATTCGGGCATCGCGGCCAGGAACTCCCGCGTGTTCCGCTCGGGATCCCACCGTCCGGTGTCGGGGTAGCCCCATTTGCCCCGCGTCTCGGGATTCAGATCATCGAACGTGCCCTGAACCATCCGCGCGTTCATCAGCAGCCCTTCGATCCGCATCCCGCGCCAGGTCCGCCCCTCATACGTCGGGCGGCCGTTGATCAGGAAGCGGTCGCCCGTGATGGCGACGGTCGTCTGCCGTTGCCGTTGCGCCCCGGTCCTGGCCGGAAGGCTGGCGAGCACGCCCCCGGCGACAGTCTTCAAGAGAGCCCTGCGATTCATGCGATCTCCTATGCCGTTGCCGGTGTTATATACGCGATCTACTCCTCGAAGGCGACCTCCAGGCGAGCCTCGCGTGACGCCCGGCCGGTCTGTGACCCTGCAGCTCCGCGTTCGTACTGCCTGAACATGTCGCGCGCTCGTATGAGGTCCGCGACGAGCGTGTCCTGATTGAGCGGCGGCGCCTGCTCGATGAGGAGATACCCATGCGAAACGCTTGATGGGACGGGCGATAACGCCGAGACTAAGCCCGAACTATAAATTCGGTGAGTTCTCGGTTCGATTCCGAGGCGGCTCACCTTTCAAAACAACGACTTACAGTCGGTCGATTCGTCGTCGGAACCGCCTCCGGTTGCGCGGGGGTTGCGTCCAGTTGTAGCGGGTCGAGCCGATCAACGCGGCGCGACACATTGGGTAGCCAATGAGCGTAGACCGTGGCGCGATCGAGGCGTCCCGATGTCCGTGCTGCTGGCTGACGTAGGTGATTGGTGCGCGGTCTGCAACAGCAGCGTTGAGTACGTGTGCCTCGGTAATCCGGCCATGGTCGCCTTGGTGACGCTTGCGACGTATGGTACGAGACGCGATGGCTGCGCTGGTCTCGGGTGGGGATGGGTGAGCGGCTACGAAATAGAGACTCAAACCATGATCAGATCGATTTCTACCCTGGGTGTCTGTCTGCTGCTGGGCGGCGACGCGTTCGTCGAAACCATCCAGAACCGCCCTGCGCTGAAGGACGTCTTCAAAGACGCATTCACGATCGGCACGGCGGTCAACAACGTGATCGTGTCGGGCAAGGACCCGGAGTCGCGCGACCTCGTCCTGCGGCACTTCGCCAGCATCACGGCCGACAACGCCATGAAGGCGGGCCCCATCAATCCGCGGCCCGGTGAGTTCAACTTCGGCCCGGCCGACGCCTTTGTCGCCTTCGGCGAGGCCCACGACATGTTCATCGTCGGTCACACGCTGGTCTGGCACAACCAGACGCCGGCCTGGTTCTTCCAGGACGAATCGGGGAAGGCGAACCCGCCCGCGGCCCAGATCGAACGGATGCGCAGCCACATCGAGACGGTCGCGGGTCGCTACAAGGGGCGCGTTCACGCCTGGGACGTGGTGAACGAGGTGATCGACAACGACGGTTCGTACCGGCCGACCTCGTGGGTCAACGCCGTCGGAAACGGCGACGAGCTGGTCAAGGCGGCGTTCCGCTTCGCCAGCCAGTACGCACCCGGTGCCGAGCTCTACTACAACGACTTCAACACCTGGAGGCCAGCCAAGCGGGACGGCATCGTGCGCATGGTGAAGATGCTCAAGGCGGCGGGCATCAGGATCGACGGGATCGGGATGCAGGGACACTGGGGACTCAACTACCCGAAGAGCGAGTACATAGAGTCGGCGATCGACGCGTTCGCGGCGCTGGGCGTCAAGGTCATGATTACCGAGCTCGACGTCGACGTCCTGCCGCTGACGCGCGAGGGGCAGGTCATCGGCACCGTCATGAGCGATCCGCAGTTCCAGCTCGAGGAGTTCGAGGCCTATCTCGATCCGTACCGCGGCGGGCTGCCCGACGATGTGGAGCGGCAGGTGACGGCGCGATGGGCAGAGTTGTTCCGCATCTTCTACAACCGCAGGGACAAGATCGACCGGGTGACATTCTGGGGCGCGCACGACGGTATGTCGTGGAAGAACAACTACCCGGTGCCAGGCAGGATGAACTACCCGCTGCTCTTCAGAAGGGACAGGCAGCCGAGGCCTGCGTTCGATGCCGTCGTTGCCGTGGCCGCCGGCGCCCGGCAGTGACTGACGTACCTGTCGCAGTTCGGGAGTCGCAGAACGGATTGAAGGACTCGGTCCGGTTGGAGTGTCTGGTCTCCAGCTCGGGATTCACGCCCTCGACTTGAACGCTGAGCGCACGGTGCACCCGTTCGAAAGCCGACCCACGCGCCCCTCGGCGATCCGCGTCGCGGGGGGGCACGCCGGCCGCCTGTTCGCGCCGAGGCACGTTTCGCTGATCTGGTGCGTTTCGTGCTCGGCGAACCGGCGTTTCTTCCGCCTGGGATTATGCTGATCGGGTGTGCAAGTCCTGAGTGTTTGCCAGCAACCGCCATGGACCGGGTCACGCGACGAACCGCAGGCCCTCGATCTGGCGTAGCCACCCGTCGACCTGGTTCCAACTCGCGAACTTTAGGCTCACCATTCGACTTGCGCCTCTGCTCGCTCTCGCGAGCCACGCTCACGTGAATGCCCTGAGCGAGCCATGAAGCCGGCTTGTTTTCGCCAGCCACTCATCGGGCAGCTGGCCGGGTTGATCCGCAAGCTGAAGGCTGCGGGATTCGTCGAGGTACGGTCCGGGAAAGGCAGTCACCTGCTGTTGAAGCATCCCACCTCCGGCAAGGAAGTCTCGGGGGCGGTTCACACCGAGAGGGACGCCGGGCGGCTGGGCTACCGCATACAATGGGTCGCACTCGAAGATCCGACACAGTCGTGAGGTGCCGATGACCGCACGGACGAAGGGAAGATGCATCGCCTGGATCTGGCTGAGCGCGCTGACGTCGGTGGCACTCGCCGTCGCCGCCTGCAGCACGCGGGCGACGTCGCCGGCAGCGTCTTCGAGGTCAGCACCACTACCTGGATCCCCATCGACAGCGCCCGCCAAGGCTGGTTTCGGCGCCGGTCGGGATTGGTCTAGTTATCTCGGCGACAAGGGCACGACCCACTACTCGACGCTCAACCAGATCAATGTCAGCAACGTGACGAGGTTGCAGGTCGCCTGGACTTTCGAGACGGGTGACAAGGGGGAGTACCAGACCAACAACCTGGTCATCGACGGCGTGCTCTACACCGCCACGCCGTCACGCAAGCTGATCGCCTTGCATGCGGCCACGGGCAAGGAGATGTGGCGGTTCGATCCGCTGTCGGAGCGGAGCGATCTGGTTGGCAACAGGCAACGCGGCCTCGCCTATTGGGAAAGCGGCGACGACCGCCGGATTTTCACGTCGGCAGGAACGTGGCTCTACGCGATCAACGCACGCACCGGCCGGGTGATTCGCAACTTCGGCGACAACGGCTCCATCCATCTCGGGCGAGGGCTTGGTCTCGGGGGCACGCCCGCCGACCAGGCTCAATACGCCAGGCATCATCTACAAGGACCTGCTGATCGTCGGCGGCCTGATCAGCGAGGAGACTGCGGGCGGAATCCGGGCGTTCGACGTGCGGACCGGAGAACTGAAGTGGATATTCCGGACGATTCCGCGGCCCGGTGAGTACGGCCATGAGACGTGGCCGGCCGAGGCCTGGAGAGTGATCGGCGGGGCGTCCGACTGGTCCGGTCACTCCGTCGATGAACCGCGCGGCATCGTCTACGTGTCCACCGAGACCGCCGGACCCGACTTCTGGGGCGGCGACCGTTTCGGCGCCAACCTGTTCGCGAATTCGCTGATTGCCCTCGACGCCAATACGGGAAAGCGGCTGTGGCACTATCAGATCCTGCATCACGATTTATGGGACCTGGATTTGCCATGCCCGCCGACGCTGCTGTCCGTCACCCACAACGGCCGCCGGATCGATGCCGTCGCGCAGGGGACCAAGCACGGTCTGCTGTTCGTGTTCGATCGGGTGACGGGCGCACCGTTGTGGCCGGTGCACGAGAGGCCGGCTCACGAGTCGAGGATTGCCGGCGTCAAGACCTGGCCGACGCAGCCGGTGCCGGAAAAGCCAGCCCCCCTCATCCGCCAGATCTACACGGAGAACGACATCTCCGACATCTCTCCGGCCGCGCGCGCATTGACGACGGAGCGGTACAAACGGGAAGGATCGTTTGGCGCCATGCCACCGCCAAGCCTCAAGCAGACCATCCTGTTCCCTGGTCCTGATGGCGGATTCGAGTGGGGTGGCGCGGCGGCCGATCCCGACGGCATCCTGTACGCCAACGTCAACGAGATTCCCTGGTCCTACCAGATGATTCCGACTCGTGGTCCGGACGGCGCCCCCGTGTCTCGCGGCGAGCGCCAGTACTGATCAACTGTGCGTCGTGCCACGGGATGGACCGAACCGGGGATGCGCCCGGCGGCATGCCGTCGCTGCTCAACCTGCCGGAGCGTCTGTCGCCCGAGCACGTCATGAAGGTGATCACCTCAGGAGGCGGTCGCATGCCTCCCTTTGCGCAGCTGCCGGAAGTGCAGCGCCGCGGCATTGTCGACTTCCTGTATGGGACGGAGCGCCCGGCAGCTGCGGACGCGACAGCGCCGGGTGCGGACGGGCCTGCGCGGCCTGGTCCGCCCTATGCCTTCGCAGGGTTCCGGCGCTGGTTCGACGGCGAGGGGTACCCAGCCATCAAGCCGCCCTGGGGAACGCTGAACGCCGTCGATCTGAATACCGGCGAGATCAAATGGAAGGTGCCGCTCGGCGAATACCAGGAACTGACGAAGCGGGGCATACCGCCGACCGGAACCGAGAATTACGGCGGTCCGGTCGTGACGGCCGGCGGGCTCATCTTCATCGGCGCGAGCGCCGACGAGACGTTCCGCGCGTTCGAGAAAGACCACTGGGAAGATCCTGTGGCAGAGCGAAGCTGCCCTTCAGCGCGAATTCAACGCCGAGCACGTACCTGGTCAACGGCAAACAGTACGTGGTGATCTCGGCGGGCGGTGGAAAGTCTGGCCGGCCCGCGGGCGGGACACTCGTCGCTCTTGCGCTGCCCGATTGACCAGTCAGCGATGCCGGTCTACTAGTGCTAGGGAAGCTACACGCTCGACCCTGTGTCGATAGCCGAGTCCTTCCATGGCAGGAAGATCGTGGTCGGCTGCTGAAGGTGCCTTCCTGTCTATCTGTAGACCCGGTCCGGGAATCCGGGCGTGCCGTCAGTCGACAGCCCCAGCGTCCGTCGCACCTCCATCATCCCGAAGCGTTGACGTTCGTTGACGAACGCCATCGCCTTGGCGAGCTTCGCGCGGGCCGCGGGCATGTCGGACACGATGCCCATCAGCATGCGGGCGATATCGTCGCCGGTCGCCCTGTTGATGTCCGGCACGTACCAGTCGCCCAGGCCGATGTCGATGAACATGTCGCCTTTGAACGAGTCCTCGGGCTGGTGCACCATCACGAACGGCGTGCCCGCGGCCGCGGCCAGCAGCGGCGAGTGATTCTCGAGACTCACCACCGCCTGTGCGCGTGCAAACAGCGACTGCGCCGCGTCGGGCAGCCAGAACCGGTCCATCACCACGACATGGCCCGTGACATCGGCCGGCAGACCGTCCTTCAGCCACGGACCGAGCACGTCCAGGGCATAGATCGTTTCCGGGACCAGCGCCACCTTGTTCCCGGTCTTGCGGACGTAGGTCGTGATGGCCACCTGCAGCTTGGCGTGATCCGCCTTCGCGTAATAGTTGTTGTAGACCTCCCTGGACTCGCCCTGTCGCGTTGGCGAGGTGTTGGGCGTCCAGCGATGGCGCGGCAGGACACAGACGAACCGTCCTTCCTCCAGACCGTGCGTCTTCATGAACACATCGGCCGACGCGTCGTCGCGGACCGGGAAGGCGAACGTCGTGTCGGGGACGAAGGCCTTGTTCAGGCCGCGCAGATCAACCGTGATGGGCGCGCGGTTGATGGTCTCGTTGACCGTCGTCTTCGGGTTGTCCTGGGCAGCGCCGTCAGGACCATCCACGTCTTCGCCATCCATCAGACGCAGCGATGTCCGCTCGCGGGTGAACACGAAGCGGCACGCGCGCAGGGCTTGGACGTCGGTCGACGCGTCACCGTCGGCGAAGTTCGTGAAGTTGAACGAGTCGGTGGTGGCGCCGAAGATGCCGATCGGCTTCTTGGTCCGCGCATGAAAGCGGAGCAGGTCGGCGCCGGCGTTCACGCCGGCACCCGATCCGACCACCATGATGTCGGCGGCGGCGACCGCTGCCTCGAGCTCGGGATCGTCGGCGCGGCCGGCCTCGTCGAGTCTGCCGTAGACGACCTTCAGATCCGGGATGACCTTGCGGCTGACCGTGGTCGCGTCGACGCTCCCTTCGGGAAACCGGGCGCGCTGGGCCATCGTGCCGCGGAAGACCAGATCCTGCTGGGCCCAGAGGGTGACGGCGGCCTCGGGAATGTAGTGGCGCAGGAGCGCGAGCGCGCCGGGCACATGCCCGATGTCGCCGATGTTCACGATCGCCCAGGCGTTGCGCCAGAGGATGTTGAGGGGTCGCGTCTGTCCCGTCGCTGTCGTCGGGCTCGCCACGACCCCCAGCGCGGCCAGGCTGGCCAGCAGTTCACGGCGATTCATCATGCAGGTCAAGCCCTCGGTCCGTTCGGATTGGTGTTGGTGAGGGCAGGCTACACGAGGCGAAGCGGGGGTCGCAAGGTCTGGGCTGACCGGTCCGCGGCGCCCCGGGCGAGGTATAGACTCGCGCGATGTGGCGAGTCGTGTTGGTCGTTGCGGCACGATGATTGTCATAGCGGGCGCCGTGACAGGCGCATCGGGCCACGTTCGTGAATGACGCACTGGTTTGGGCGGCCCTATAATCGACCTGTGCCTGAGTCCGACCCCAGAGACCGATCGGCGATCCTCTCGCGCGACACGAGCGCTGAGGTCGAACGTCTTCAGATCGAGGCCTGGCGACGCATGACGCCGGTGGAAAAGGCAGCCGCCATGAGCCAGGCGACACGTGACGTCGTGACCCTTGCCCTGTCTGGAATCCGCCAGCGTCACCCCGACGCCTCAGACCGGGAATGCTTTATTCGGCTCGCGGCGCTCCAACTCGGGCCCACCCTCGTCCGCCAGGTGTATCCGGACGCTGCTCAGATTCTCGGCCCTCACATGTGACGCCCGGTCCGATTCAGGTCGCCCTGCAGGTGGCCGACGCCTGTGAAGCGTGCGGACTGCTCTACCTCGTGGGCGGCTCGGTTGCCAGCTCTCTTGGTGGTGAGCCGCGGACCACGCTCGACGTCGACATGGTGGTCGACATGACCGAGCCAGACATCGATGGCTTCCTGGCGGCATTGGGGTCAGGATTCTACGCAGATGAAGAGGCGATTCGCCGCGCCATTCGGCAGCGCTCCAGTGTGAATCTCATCCACCGGGCGTCAGCGATCAAGGTGGACGTGTTCATCTCCGGCGGTACTCCGCTGGACCAGCAGCAGATCGGCCGCCGGCGCCGCGTTCAAGTGTCGGAGAATCCCGATCGGTATCTGTATGTCCACACGCCGGAAGACATCCTGTTGCAGAAGCTCCGATGGTTCCGCCTCGGAAATGAGGCGTCCGATCGACAGTGGCGCGACGTGCTTGGCATTCTCCTCGTCCAAGGAGGAGCGCTCGATCGCGAGTATCTCCGGCGTGGCGCCGAAACGCTTGGCGTTGCGGACCTCTTGGTCCGTGCCCTGCAAAGCGTGAAGGGTTATCTTCCCCCATGAACGAAGCGGCCGTCCGCCGGAGGTCGTGGGCGGATCCCGGCGACGGGTTGGCTGTGCGGTTCGAGACACCGCGACGGGTCTGGGCTCCGACTCGACTCGACCGCCACGAGCAGCGTGAGGCGTTCCGTTTCCCTACGCCACCCCCACCAGCGGCGCCAGGTGGCTGTAGGCATGCGGCAACACCAGCGGTTCGATGACGCCAGCCTCACGGAACAAGGCGTCGCCGACCCGAGCAGCGACGGTCGGGAACACGTCGTCGCCCTGCGCGACCCAGAGCGGGTAGAGCGCCGAGAACCCGAGGCCGGAGAACCGGCGCAGTCTCGCCCGGTGTGCGCGCTCGTCATCGTCCGACACAGCGTCCGGGTTGCCACCGGCTCTTCGAGTTTCGAAGTACCAGCGGAGGTCGTCGCGGAACTGTCCGTCGAAACGCCAGCGCAGGCCTCGTCGCGCGTCGTCGACCAAACGCATCCCATGGGCGGCCATGTGGCCAGGGATGACGACACGGAGCGTCCAGGTCGGCAGAGCGGCGAGGAACATGAGGTGCCGCTCGAGGAAGCTCCGCAACTCGCGCCTGGCGTCCTGTGTGAGCAGGCAGACTAAGATCCACCGCCCGTCGGGATGGAGGCCGATCGGCGCCTGGTCCGGGAAGTACCGCACCGGTTCATAGCTCCCCTGCGGCGTCGTCATCTGCGGCACCGAGTCCTTCGTGATGGCCGTGAACGCCGAGACGTGCGCCATCTTCTCCTCGGACGTCGTCAGCCAGACGATCTCCGGCTCACTCAGGATGACGTCGAGCAGCATGATGCGCTCGAGCGCCCGCGGCACGGTCGGCGGGCGACGCAGGCGTGACTCGGGATCGCCGATGCCTTCGTACAGCTCGCGATGACGCACGTGGTAGATGCGCGCCCGCTTGCGCGCGCAGTCGTAGGTCGAGACCCAACCGAGGCGTTCGAGCTTGGTGAAGAACCTCCGCGTGGTATGGCCGAAGACCACGCCTGCGAACGCGGAGTACTGGCGCATGACGCAGACGCCGGAGTGACGCGCGACGAGCACCAGGAATCGCGCCTGCCGCTCGGTGAAGCCCTTCGAGACGATGGTGCCGACGGCGTGATCGAAGTTCATCGCAACAACTCCTCTATGAGCCTCGGATCGGGAGGACGACCACCCGTCCTGCCGGTGCTTGCCGTGAAGGCGAATCCGCCGCTGCCGCGACGGCTGCCTCCGCCACCTGCCCCACGTGAGCCCACGACGCGCATGCCGGCGGCGCTGTGGCGACTGAACCCAGACGCGGCCTTGGAAGCCGCGTGCGCGCCGCGGTAGTTGAGCGTCTCCACCTCGATGTCACGCGTGTGCTCGCGGCCGTCCCGGTCCTCGTAGACGATGCGCGCGTCGGGGAACTGGACGTGACCGTCCTTCTCCGGGAGGTCGTGGTCCGTCGCCCAGCGTGCGATCTCGTCGGGTGACCGATCGGGACGACCGTCGCTGTCGGACTTGCCGCGGTTGTGCTCTTGAAGGAACTGCTGGTACTCGCGCTTCAGCTCGGTGTCGAGCATCACGCGATGGATGACCGCACCATCCTCGCGCAGCCGCTCGGCCTCGCGCTCGTACGCCTGATAGACCTTGGCGTCGTGGAGCAACTCGCGCGGGCGCTGGAGGCCGGCGTAGAAGTGCTGGCCGCGCTCATGCCGGTTGCGTTCGAGGACGTCGCGGCCTCGCTCGGTGAGGACGACGATCGAGCGGCCCTCGGGGATCGGGATCGTTCGGACGAGCTTCTGCTCGCGCAGATGTCGGAGGTCGCCGCTGCGGGGATCGAGTGGCTTGCCTCGACCGTCGCGGAGATCGTCGGCGTGCGTGACCCGGAACGCACCGACGGTGGCGAGGGCACGCGACTCCGAGCCGCGCAGGAGGACGTTGAAGTCACGCCCCCAGACGCGCTCGCGGTTCGGGCCGCGCGGCAGGTCGAGATCGCGCGTGAACACCTCACGCGGGTCGCGCGAGTCTCGTTCGAGAGGATCGGACGAGGCGCCGCGCCTGCCTTGTTCAGCTCTCGTCTGATTCCTCCCTGTGGACATCGTCGTGGGCTGTCGTCGCGCGGGTCATCACTCCAACGGGGATCGAGGTCCATAGAGACCTCCATAGGAGCCTCCTGGAAGACGAGTGGGGACGGGTGCTGTCCGGCCACAGGACCTGCGACAGGCGTCGACCGGGTGAGCCGTGCGTGGCCCTTTCTGACGGCGCTTCGCCAACAAGCGCCTTCAGTTGCATCACTTAGATGCGGTTTGGGTGTGACCAATTTTGTGACCACTTTGCGGCGAAAACGGGCGGAGGAGGGCGATTCGGGGCGAACGAGCCCGCACAGAGCTCGCGCCGAGAACTCATTCCAGGAGTGAGACTTACGAGGATTTCTGAGGAAAGTGGTCGGGGCGACTGGATTCGAACCAGCGACCCCCTGCGCCCAAGGCAGGTGCGCTACCAGGCTGCGCTACGCCCCGACTTAAATTCCCTAGGATTCTAGCGCAAATTGAACTGAACCACCCCGACTGTCCCAAAACTGTCCCAAAACGACCGCTGTCGCAAAACCAGAACGACCGCTGTCTCAGAATTCGAACCGTGCGACCGAAGAAATCATTGGAGTTCTGACAGTTCGCGGATGCCGAAGGGCTGGCATCCAGGACGAGCACCTTCCAGAAAAGCAGGTGCCCGCGATGACCTGCCTCCTCGGCGACGATCTGCTTTAGCTGGCGATTCTCATCCTCCAGCTGTTTTCAGCCGCTGCATCTCGCTCAGTTCCATACCGCCGTACTTGGCTTTCCAGCGGTAGTAGGTCTGCTCCGTGATGCCTCGGGTGCGAACTAGGTCGGCGACCTTCCGCCCAGCTTTGCCCTCTCGGACGATCGGCAGGATCTGCTCGTCGATGAACTTGCTCCGTTTCATCGGTCCTCCTCTGAACGGAGGACTCTCATGCTAGGGCGTGGCGGATAGCGGGGGGCAGGTCAGTATCGGGTTTCGAGCGGTCATACCCTGCCCCGCCCGCATCGCTATACGGATGGTAGGAGTGGCTCCGGCTTGGCGGCTGGTCCGTCGCCTTCGGCTTTCCTGGCCGGAGGAAGGTCGTTAACGCGCGGCGGCTGGATCTGCGGCTCGAAAGAAAACCGCCCCGACACCACCCACTTCGACCAAGAAGAGATCCGTCTTGGCCCTTACGGTACGCAGCGAAGAATCCGTTTCCGCGAAGTGCCTGCTCGTCTCGTTACCGAGGGCTCTAAGGTTTTCATTGAGGGTCTGTTGATTTGCCAGAAGACCGGCGTGAGCTCCTCGAGGCTTGCGACCACTCCTCTTAATTCAGCCAGCTTGGTGTGCACGTGCGGGTTCCGAAAATTCTGACCACATCCTTTCCGGAAATTCTGACCACCTCCCGGTAGCCCTACCGGGCCAGAAAATCGTCGGGGATTCAGCCTCCGACGAGGGAAAGGATGATCGACATGCTCAAGCGACACGAGATTCAGGTGCTGCGCCGGGCGGGCCACACGTGGAAGGAGATCGCGGCGCTGAGCGGCGTCTCCGTGCGGACGGCGCGCCGCGTCGCCGCGGAAGCCGCGGTCACGACGGTCGATAACGCCGCGGAGCGCGCGCGGCGCCAGATCGGCCGCCCGTCGAAGGCCGAGGCGTATCGCGAGGTCGCTCGTGCAGGCCGCTGACCGAGGAGCGCGACGTTGCGATCGGTGGAGTTGCTGCACCGCGCGCGGCTAGCCGGGCTACACGGGCGGCAAGAGCGCGCTGTACGCGTTGGCGCAGACGCTGCGCGTCCGCACGCGTCACGCCGTTGGTGCGGTTTGAGGGGCTGCCGGGCGAGTTTTCGCAGCACGACTTCGGCGAGGTGTGGGTCACGCTATCAGGATGGCACCGAGACGAAGGTGCACTTCTTCGCCTCGCGGTTGAAGTACTCGCGCTGGGTCGAGGTGACGCTCGTGCCCGATGAGCGCGTCGAGACGCTCGTGCGCGCGCTGGTCGATCATCTCGCCGCCTTCGGCGGCATTCCGCTGGTGGCGGTCTTCGATCGGCCGAAGACGATCGCGCTGAAGTGGGGGCGCGATGGCGTGGTCACGGAGTGGAATCCGACGTTTGCCGGCGTCGCGCTCGATCTCGGGCATCGGCGTCGAAGTGTGCTGGCCGTATCGGCCGCAAGAGAAAGGCAGCGTCGAGAATCTCGTCGGCTGGGTGAAGGGCTCCTTCTTCAAGCAGCGGCGCTTCCTCGATCGCGAGGATCTCGAGCGGCAGCTGCGCGAGTGGCTCACCGAGGCGAATACGCGTGCGGCCGTCGCGGGCGACCGGCGTGCCGCCGGCGGCGCGGATCGCCGAGGAGCGCGCCCGGCTGCGGCCGCTGAAGGTCGCGCCGGCGGACCTGGCGCTGCGCATTCCCGTCAGCGTCGGGCCGACGGGCGTGGTGATGCACGACGGGCATCCGTACTCGATGCCGCCGGATGCGATCGGCTTGCCCGGCACGCTGTATCTCTATCGCGATCGCGTCCGCATCGTCGCCGGCCGCTTCGGCGCCGAGCATGTGCGGCAATGGCAGCCCGGGCGACGGCTCGATCCTGCCCGAGCATCGCGCCGCAGCGCGTCGCGGCGGTCTCCGGCAAACGCGCGCGCCGCTATCTGCAGCGCCAGCACCTGCTCGATCTCGGGCGCCGCCGCGCTCGCCTATCTCACCGAGCTCACGCATCGCCGCCCGCAGCACGTGGATTCACGATGTCGAGCGGCTGCACGCGCTGCTGCAGACGCACGGCGACGCCGCGCTGCGCGCCGCCTTCGAGCGCGGCCTCGCCGAGCAGGCGATCGGCGCCGAGTACATCGCGCACTACCTCGGGCACGCCGACGCCGGCCCTTGCCGTTTGACGAGTCACGGACCGGCCTCCGACGATAGCGGCCCCTCGGCTGCCGCGCGCAGGCCGGGTCCAGGTCGCCGCAGGCGCCCGCAGGGGCGGAGCGCAGCGGAGCACCTGGACGCGGCCGAGCACGGCGGCATCGCTCTCGCCGCGTCGGAGGCCGGTCATGATCGCCGCCGATCACCGATCTCGACGCGCTCTTCAAGCGCCTGCACCTCGCCAATGCGCGCCGCGTGTGGCGCGACCTCGTGCAGCGCGCCGAGCGGGAGCGCTGGTCCTATCGGCGACTTCCTCACGCTGCTCGTCGCCGAGGAGATCGCGCATCGGCAGCAGACGCGGCTCGCGCGACTCACGCGGCGCGCGCACTTTCCGTTTCTCAAGACGATCGACGATTTCAATTTCACCTATCAATCGTCGCTGCGCCTGCACATGCTCGGCTCGGCGCTCGCGCCCGACTTCGTCACCGAAGGCCGCTCGCTGATCTTCTGGCGGGCAAGCCGGGCCGCGGCAAGACGCACCTCGCGATCGCCATCGCCTACCGCGCGATTCAGAACGGCTTCGATGCCTTCTTCACGACGGCCGCCGCGCTCATCGACGACCTCTCGGCGGCGTTTCGCGCCGGCGAGCTCGCGCAGGCGCTGCCGACCTACACGCATCCGGCCGTCCTCGTCGTCGACGAAGTCGGCTATCTCACCTACGGCACCGACGCCGCCAACATGCTCTTCCACGTCGTCAACGAGCGCCACCGCCGCCACCGCTCGATGATCTTCACCACCAACAAGTCGCTGAAGGCGCTGGGGCCGCGTGCTCGCACGACGAGGATCTCGCGCAGGCCATCATCGACCGCGTCCTCGAGCGCGGCCGGCTCCTTCGGCTCGACGGCCCGTCGGTCCGCACCCTGCACGTCAACCTTGACGAGGCGATGAAAGACGGAGTCAGATCAGCAGGACGACGTGGTCAGAATTTCCGGAAATAGTGGCCAGAATTTCCGGAACCCACACGAGGGGGAGGACAGTCCGATCCATGGCAGCTGGTACGTCTCGTGACCGACACAGTCGTCATGCGGTGAGACCTTCTCGGGATGCTGCTCGCAGACCCACCCATCCCACCTCGTGCAGGGGGCGTGGCGTCACGCCCAGCCCTTCTGATCATCGCCGCTTCCACGTCTCGCCGGCCGTCAGCACGTCATCCTGCGACCGGAACACCTCCGAGCGCTGCAGATCGGAATCGGCTGAGTCCAGCCCTGCCTCACACCACTAACCGATCCGCCAGCACCGTCAGCGCAAGGCTCGAAGTAGTGCGGCGCTTTGAGGATCGGCGGTACTCACGACGCGGAGCGTCACATTCCCTGCCTTGGCAACGGCAACAACCGCCGCTACGTCGTCGGTGACGTCCGGCGGTGCTGCCTCCCCATTGCGGGCAAAGCTGGCCCCGAACGAGCCGTTGACGGAAGACCGGGAGGTCAGTAGCAGCAACTGCTTATCGCGGTTCTGGAGCCGCGCCAGACTTCCCACCACGTCAGACGCGGTGCCCAGCGACACGCGGATCGCGCCCCATGATTTGATCGGGTCGGACGGCCTGCTGTCTTGAAGCGGCGGCGCCGAGCTGTTCCATCGCGTGCTGGAGGCTGCGGCTGCTGGCGGGTTGGTAGATCGGATGTTACGGCAGAACCGGTTGCGGCGAACCGGGCAAATCCGGTCCTGTACCACCTCATCTCGAAGGATAGCCCAGAACTTCGCGCCGTTTTCCTGATCCGACGCCCCAAAGCCCAAATCGTCAACCAGGACACAAATCACTCGGCGTTCCTGTGCGTGCCCGGCAGCGCCCAAAGCGGTCAGCAACAGTGCCATCGAGACAAATACGGCTGGTCGGCCCATACATCCCAAGAATACTCTCGTTCCCGCACAGCGAGCCTGTGCGGCCACGGGCGGGCACCTGGCCGGCATGTCGATTTGAAGGCCGCACCGTCACGCTGGACGTCGGCAGCACCGAAGAACAACTACGAGAGGACCATCTACCTCACAGCGGCGCTGCGCACTCTTAAGAGGGCAGAAGACCGTCAGCGAGGCCGTGGCGAAGACTCGGGAGGCAATCACGCCGCGGGTGTTTCACCGGCCGGGAAGCCGATCAGTACTTCTACAAGGCGTGGCGCACAGCGCGAGGCGGTCGGCTGTGCGGGGAAGCTCCTGCACGACTTCCGGCGGACGGCGGTAACGCAACTACGTGCGGGCCGGCAGCCCGGAACGGGTGGCGATGGCGATGAGCGGCCACAAGACGCGATCGGTGTTCGACCGCTACGACATCGTCAGTCCGACCGACCTGCAGACCGGCGCGGCCACGCTCGATTCCGCGGCAGGGACAATCGCAGGGACAAAATCGGGCCCGGCGGCAAGGTGAAGCGGTTCAGCCGTGGCCGTAAGTGATTGATTGGATTGGTGCCGGGGCCGGGCATCGAACCCGGACGGCCCGAAGGCCACGGGATTTTAAGTCCCGAGCGTCTGCCAATTCCGCCACCCCGGCCTGGACCGAATTGTAGCAGATCGGTCGGTTTTCCTGGGGTTTTCGCCGGGTTCTACAGGCGGGTTTCGTTCGGATCGCGCTCGGACGCGTCCCCCGGCTGATCGACTCGCACGCGGACAAATCGGCGTCGCTCGGGAATGGCCCAGACCTCCGCGCACGCCGCGCAGCGGAGGTAGACGAATCGATCGGTGCGTGTGCCGAGCATCACCTCGCGCGCCTGGCAATGCGGGCAGGGCGTACGCGAAGCACCGTCGGGCTCGCGCCCGGGACTCTGTGGGTTAGTCATTGAGGGAGCGTTCATAATGCCACAGAAGGCGCCGTTCCGCAATCTCTGCGCGCCGTCAGACGTCAAGAGCCACCGCTGGTTGATGCCTTAAGATCGCCCCGTCTTTTTTTCCGACACACGAGCGAACGATAGGGAGGAAGCCCGGCGTGACCCGACAAGCGCACTTCGTCGTCAACTGACGCCGCAGGAGTGCAGCGAAGCGACTCTCGGCCGGTGGCGCTCGGCACCGGCACATTCGTCGTCAAGCTGACGCCGCAGGAGTGCAGCGAACCGACGCTCGGCCGGATGACGATCGACAAGCGCTTCGAGGGGGATCTCGAGGCGACCAGCAAGGGAGACATGCCGGCAGCGACTGCACATCTCCACAGCAAGCCCGGTGCGCACAGCCTCGAGGTGATCGCTGCGTGAGCGAGCTCTCGATCGAAGTGGCGGAGTCCCGGGCGATCTCGATGAGCACGTTGCGAGGGATTGCCGACCTCTGCACCGAGGCCTATCAGGAAGACTTCACCGGCGCGTTCGGACTGCTCGGGCCCGGCGTGCACGTCATCGCTCGCGCCGACGGCCGGATCGTCTCGCACGCGATGTGGGTCGTTCGCGAGCTTCACGCCGGGACGCGTCCCCCGCTCCGGACGGCCTACGTCGAGGCGGTGGCGACCCGGCCGCTGCTGCAGCGGCGCGGCTTCGCGACCGAGGTGCTGCGGCGGCTGGCTCGAGAAATCCGTGACTACGATCTCGGCGCCCTGTCGCCGTCGGACGACCGCTATTACGCACGGCTTGGCTGGGAGTCGTGGCGCGGACCGCTGTCGATACGGACCGGCGGCGGGCTCGAGGCCACGCCGGACGAAGCGGTGATGATTCTCCGGACCGACCGGACGCCGCCGGATCTGGATCTCGACGAACCGCTGTCAGCCGAATGGCGGGCCGGCGAGGTCTGGTAAGGACCAGGGTCCTCAGGGCGGGGTCGAACAACTACCGCACTGAGTAACGCGCTCCCCACCCTCAGGCCTCGGCGCCAGCTCGACCACCTGTCAGGACCACGCAGATCGACAAAAGCGCCCGGAAGTCGAGCCACGGCTCTGCGCGACCGTTGGCACCCGTACTGCTCACCTGCGCTCTCAGGACTTTGGTCCTTAGCGCGGAGGTGTGAAATGGTCAGGGCACTCGTCAGGCTGGTGATTATCCTGGTGGTCGTGGTCGCCGGGGCGGCGTTCCTGCTCGGGTGGTGGGGGAATAACCGCGTCGCCGACGTGGAGCGGCCCACCACGGCGGTTGGCACGTCCGGCGTCAATCCGGAACGGGCGCGCCAGGTCGGGGCTGAGGTCGGCGAACGAACCGCGGCGGCCGCGAACGAGGCGCGGCGGGCCATCGCCGATGGCCAGATCACCGCGAAGATCAAGGCCAAGATGGCGCTGGACGACACGGTCAAGGCCCTCGACGTCAATGTCGACACCAACGGGACCACGGTGACGGTAACGGGACAGGTCGGCTCGGCGGCGCAGCGCGAGCGGGTGCTGCAACTGGCGCGGGAGACGCAAGGCGTCAAGGACGTCGTCGATCATCTCCGCGTCCGCTGATTGATGAAGCTGCTGCTGGTCGTCATCGACGCAGCCACGCCGCACGTCGTGTGCCCTGCGGTGCATACCGGCCGTCTGCCCACGCTGCAGCGGCTCGCCGACGCCGGTGCGATGCACGAGGCGTCGGTGTCGATCTTTCCCTCGATCACACCGGCGGCGACCACCTCGATCGCGACCGGAGCCTACCCGGCCGAGCACGGGATCGCCGGCGCGTCCTGGTACGACGCCGGCCGCGAGGAGGTCGCCTACTACGGCGACGATTTCTGGGTCATCGCCCGCGAGGGCTTCGGCCGCTTCCTCAACGATTTCCTGCTGCGCCTCAATGGCGACCGTCTCCGCGCACCGACCCTGTTCGAGATGGTGGAGCGCACCGGCCGCACCGCGGCCTGTCTGAACTACCTGGTGTTCCGAGGCAACCATGCCCACAAAGTGCGCATGCCCGGGGTGATGGCCGCCGTGCCAGGTGTGCCGCTCTCGGAAACGGTCGAGGGGCCCTCGATCCTGAACCTGGGTGATTTCGTCGGTACCCCGGTGGCCGGACGGCCGGTCGAAGGAAAGGGTGGACTGCTCCACCGCTTCGGCATGGACGACGCCTCGACCGGCGCGATGCTCGCGGATCTGTTCGCGGCGCCCGTGCGCCCCGATCTGACCATCGCCTATTTCCCGGACAACGACTACCGCAGCCACGAGGTCGGCCCGTATGCGGCGCTGCCGGTGATCGAGCGCGTGGATCGCCTGCTCGGCGACGCGTTCGACGCCGGCGGCGGCCTCGAACGCGTCCTCGCCGACACCACCGTCATCGTCACTTCCGATCACGGGCATTGCGACGTCTCCGGCGACCCGGAACAGGCAGTGATTCGTCTGGACCGCGTGCTGGCGAATTTCCGCCAGGCTACGCTCGGCCGGCCGTGGACCGGCCGGGACGAGGTCATGATCTGCCCCAATATGCGCGCCGCTCAGGTATATGTCCGCGACGCGGCGCCGGATCGCATGACCGCGATGGTGCGCGAGACGCTCGCCGAGCCGAGGGTGGACCAACTGATGTGGCGGACCGCTCTCACCAGGCCCGGGACCGACGGCTATACCGTCGCCACCCGGCGGGGCGTGCTCGAGTTCAGCCGGGCCCTGCATCGCGGCACGCCTGACGCGTTCGGCGGCCGCTGGGAGTGGCGCGGCGAACCGCGGGCGCTCGGCCTCGACCACCACGACGGCCGCATCGAGTTCGACCAGTACCCGAACGCGTTCGAACGGATCGCCGGCGCGCTCGACCTCGAACAAAGCGGCGAGCTGTGGCTGACTGCGCGACCGGGGTCCGAGTTCGAAGTGCCGGGCGGAAAGGCGCACGTCGGCGGCGCGTCCCACGGCGCTCTGCACGCGCTCGACTCGCTGAGCCCGGTGATCATCGCCGGCGCCGGAGTACGGCACCGGCTGCCACGGAGCCTCCGCTCGGTCGACCTGGCGCCGCTCTGCATGGAGTTCCTCGGCCTGGACATGCGCTATCGTCCCGGCATGCCCCGCCGCTTTTCTTCACTCTCACACCTGCGGTGTCCTGAGCGCCCGCGACCTCCACTCCCCTAACTCGATCAACCTGCTGCTCGAAGTGGCGACCGCGGCGGCTCGCCCGCTCGCGATCACAGGAGGGCCAGGAGATCAGGAGAAAGAATGGTTTTCCTCCTGATCTCCTGGCCCTCCTCTCAAGTTCACCGGCGCTCGAATCACCCCTCCGCGGCTGAAAGCACCCCGACGCCGGGATCCGACCACGACAGCCGCTGGCGCATTTACATCCGATATCGTAATATCTGTCATCGTATGACAGACGACCAGTTGATCGACGAGTTCGAGCGCGGGACGCTCGCCGCCGGGATCGTTCGGCCATCGCGAGCACATCAGAGTCGCCTGGCGCTACCTGACGTGGTTCGGCCGAGCCGAAGCGGAGCGGCGGCTGCTGGCGGGCCTGCGCACGTTCGCGGCGCGAGCGGGTCAACCCGACAAGTTCGATGCGGCGCTGACCACCGCGTGGGTGACGGTCCTGGCCGACGCGAAAGCGGCGCTCGGACCGGGGGCGACGGTCGACACGCTGGTCCGTGGCGCGGCCCGATCTGCTCGATCCGGCATCGGTTCGCGCGTTGCGCTGACGCTATAATCCCCGGCACTCATGGCGCTTCGCCTCATCCCGCACATTCACCGCGCGACCCATCGGATCGGCCTGCACATCGCCGGCCTCGACGATCCCGCGGTCAACCAGCCCGAAGCGCACGTCCTGGCGTTCCTCGCCAATACCGGTGAATCGACAATCGGCGAGGTGCACCGCGCCTTCGGGCACAAGCGCTCGACCCTGACCAGCATCCTCGATCGGCTCGAAGAACGGGGGCTGGTCGCGCGCACCTCGGACCAGCGCGACCGCCGGACGTTCGTCGTGAAGCTGACGAAGACCGGCCGCACGGCGGCGCGCCGGGTGATGGATCACCTGGAGGCGTTCGAGCGCCGCGCGCTGCAGAGCGCACCGCCCGCCGATGTGCGGGCATTCCTGCGGGTGCTGGAGCGGTTCGAAGGCACTGAAGAGGGGTGAAGCGCGATGCGGAGCGATCAGCGATGACCGGCAGCGAAGCGGCGAGTGCGAATCCGATTGCCGAGTTCCAGGCGGCGGTTCAACGCGCGGCCGGGCGCGGCATCGACCCCGCGCCGGTGGCGCTGGCCACGGCCGATCGCGAGGGCCGGCCGTCGGTCCGCATCGTGCTGCTCCGCGGGGCCGACGAACGCGGGTTCGTCTTTCACACCAACTACACCAGCCGCAAAGCACGGGAGCTCGACGAGAATCCACACGCGGCGATCTGCGTCCACTGGCATGCGATCGAGGAGCAGATCCGGATCGAAGGCACGATCGAGCGTCTCGGCGGCGCCGAGTCCGATGCCTACTTCGCCGGCCGCCCGCGCGGCAGCCAGCTCGGCGCCTGGGCGTCGCGGCAGAGCGCGCCGCTCACGTCGCGTGAAACGCTCGAACAGGAGTACCGCGCGGTCGAGCAGCGGTTCGCCGGCGGCGACGTCCCCCGTCCCCCGTTCTGGGGCGGCTTCCGCCTGATCCCGGCGCGCATCGAGTTCTGGTTCGGCCGCGCCGACCGTCTGCACGATCGCGTCGTGTATGTGCGTGAGGGGGAGGGGTGGAGCGTGGAGATTCTGTATCCGTGAGATCGACTGAAGCGCGCCTACGCTGACAGCCGGTCCACGATCGCGCGCCAGGTGTGGGCGGCGGCGATCTGATCGCGGTCGATGGCGGCGCCGCACAACAGGCCGTTGCCCTTCTCCGTCGGGCACGACCACACCGCCTGCACGTCGAACTGCAGGCCGATGCCCGCCAGTTCCACCGGAAACGACTGCGCCAGGTTGGTCTCGCTCGACACTTCCAGTCGTAGACCGCCATACGAGACGTCGACGACCGCGGCGGGCTTGCCGGCGGCGGTCACGCGGAATCCGCCGATCACGCGCTTGCGCGGCCAGCGGCGCTCCCGCCGCACGTTCGACAGGCAGTGCGCCACCGTCTCCAGGAATGCCGCGGGACGGATCGGCTTGCTGACGAAGGTCGCCTGGTACCGGCTCGCTTCGAGGTCCATCAGCGGCTCCTCGTACCCGCTGATGATGATGACCGCCATGTCGGGGTAGTCCGAGCGGCACTTCATCACCAGGTTCAGCCCGTTGAAGCCGCGCAGCCGGACGTCGGTGATCAGCAGGTCGAACGAGCCCGCCTCCAGATGTCGCTTGGCGGCGTCGTAGGTGACCGCGCCGGTCACGCCATACTCGGCATCGCGCAGCAGTTCCACGATGCCGGACAGGGCATTTTCGTCGTCGTCCAGGACGAGGATCCGATAGGGTAGCTTCATCGCGGGCCCGGAAAATTTGGAGGGAGTCCGTACTGAAGTAAGGCAAACCGGGTGCCGATTCGTGCAATGCGATTGGCGGGGACTTTCAAGCGAGCGAGGCCGGAAACGTCATCGCTTCCGTAAGCGTGACGACAGGACTGCAATTAGGACCGGGTCCTTAGTGCACGACCGGTTTATGGGGAGACGCGGCAGCGACGACCCGCCGGATGATGCGATCGAGCGTGGCCTGTTCGACCGGGAACGGGCCGGCGACCGCGGCCCCCATCGGAATCTCGATGGCGATCACCACGCCGTCGCTGGTCGGCTCCACGATCCAGCTGAACCCGCGCAGTGCGACGTAGCGTTGCGAGGACTCCGGGTTCCGGGCACGTTCGATCGCGAGCAGGATGTCCTTGAGGAGCTGCTCGACGTCGCTGTCGTTCCACTCGGCGGGCGTGCGGCGGCCGGCGCCTGGCGCGGGAATCTGTTCGGTGATCGCGTAATCGCGCTCGCGAAGGACGATCTCGACGTCGAAGGTCATTTGGGGTTCAAGGGTTCAAGGGTTCAACGAGGCTCGCAGCGCTTCCCGGTCGGCGGCCGGTTGCTGACAGGTGAAATTCTGGCACACATAGGCGGCGGCGCCGGTGCCGGCGGTCATGCCGCGGATGAAATCCAGGTGCGATGCCAGCGCCGTCCTGCGTCGGGCCGGGCACGACCGGCACGTGGATCGCGAACGGCAGGTAATGGGCCGCCAGCTCACCTTCCAGCTCGCGCGTGTGCGCGGACTGGGGATCGCCAACCACCACGATCTGTCCGATCCCGGCGTGCCACGCGGACAGCGCGCACAGCATCATCGGGACGGCCCGCGCGGCCGTGCCAATGCCCGGCCCGAGGCGCGCCAGCGTCTGCTCGATCTTGCGGTGCTGCTCGTCAGCGGGCACGAGGTGTGACAGCGCCAGCAGGTTGAGCACCGACACCGCGCTGGCCGACGGTTCGGCGCCGTCGTAGTCCTCCTTGAGCCGCAGCAGGACGGTCGGATCGTCTCCGCTGGTGCTGAACCAGCCGCCCTCCTTCGCGTCCCAGAACCGCTCGTCCTGCAGCCCCTGGAGCTCGATGGCCCACGACAGCCACGCCGAATCGCCATCGGATTGAAACAGCTCCAGCAGCCCGAAGATCAGAAAGGCATAGTCCTCCGCGTACGCAGGAATGCCGGCGTCGCCGTCCCGATAGCGTCGCAGCAGTCGACGCGCCTCGCCGTCCCACAGCGTCGATCGGATGAAGCCTGCGGCGCGCTGTGCCGCGCGGCGGTAGTCGTCCGCCTGCGGCCGGCCGGCGAGCACGCGGGCGGCGCGCGCGAAGGCCGCAATCATCAGGCCGTTCCAGGCCGTCAGCACCTTGTCGTCCAGATGAGGCCGGGGACGACGCGCCCGGGCGTCGAACATCGCCGCGCGGGCGCGGGCCAGCGCCGCTCGGATGTCCTCCTCACCGCGCCCGGTGCGAATCGCGATGTCGTGCACCGACTCCGCGACATACAACAGGTTCTTGCCGGAGAACTCGCCGTGTGGATCGTGCGGTGCGTTGCCCGGCCTCTTCGATCCCGAACCCGCGCCGGACCACATCGACATCGGCCCCGGAGAGCGCCGCCGCCTCGGCATCGGTCCACACGTAGAACGCGCCTTCGGTCTTGTGCGCTGTGGCGTCGCCCGCGTGCTCCGGCGGCACGCTGTCCGCGTCCTCTGCGGAATAGAAACCGCCGCCCGGGCCGGTCATGTCGCGGAGCACGTAGTGCAGCGTGTCGTCGGCGACGTCCAGGAAGAACGCCTCGCCCGAGGCCTGGCCAGCTTCGAGGTACGCCAGTGTGAGCTGCGCCTGGTCGTACAGCATCTTCTCGAAATGGGGTACCCGCCACTCGGCGTCGACCGAATAGCGATGGAATCCGCCGCCGATGTGATCGCGCATGCCGCCGAGCGCCATCGCGCGCAGCGTTTCCGTCGCCATCAGGAGCGGTGCCTGAGCGCCGCGGCCGGCCGCCCGGCGCCGGGCATGCTCGCGCAGCAGGAACAGCAGCTCGGACGGACGGGGAAACTTCGGCGCCTCGCCGAACCCGCCATGCCGGGTGTCGAAGGCCATCTGGAACTGCTCGATCGCGACATCCAGCGACTCGTCTCCGGCGACGGCCGGCTGTCCGCCGGCGCCGCGCGACGAGGTGACCAGCCGGAGCCGATCGAACAGCTCGGCGGCGGCGCGCTCGACCTGCGCCCGATCCCCTTTCCACACCTTGCTGAGCTCCGACAGCAGATCGAAGAACCCGGGCTTGCCCCAGCGAGACGAGGGCGGGAAATAGGTGCCGCCGTAGAACGGCTTCAAGTCCGGCGTCAGGAAGACCGTCATCGGCCACCCGCCGGATCCGGTCGTCGCCTGCACGAACGCCATGTAGACGCGATCCACGTCGGGCCGTTCTTCGCGATCCACCTTGATCGAGATGAAGTCGCGATTGAGCGCATCCGCGATTGGCGGGCTCGTGAAGGACTCGTGCTCCATCACGTGACACCAGTGACAGGTCGAATAGCCGATGGAAAGAAAGATCGGCTTGTCCTCCTCCCGCGCACGGGTGAAGGCGTCGTCGCCCCACGGATACCAGTCGACCGGATTGGCGGCGTGCTGGAGCAGATAGGGGCTTCGTTCGGCGGCAAGGCGATTCATCGAATTACGCCGCTGCCTCGCCTGAGATCAAGACAGTTGTTCATTCGAGCGATCGTACCATCCTCGATGCAGTTGAGGCTGAGGCTGTGAAGGCCGCGCTACAATCGCCCCATGGGTCTGACGGGCAAGCGCGTGGCAGTCCTGGTCGAGGATGGATACGAGGACTACGAGTTCACCGGGCCGGTGTCCGGTCTTCAGGAGGCCGGCATCATCGTCACGATCGTCGGGCCGCTGGCGGGACGCGCCTACACGGGCAAACGCGGGCACGTCGTCACGTCTGACATCGCCGCGGGCGCTGCCCACAGCGCCGACTTCGATGCGCTGGTGATTCCGGGCGGCTACGCCCCCGACCGGATGCGGATGCGTCATGCGATGGTCGACCTGACGCGCCAGATGGCCGCCGACGGCAAGCCGGTCGCCGCCATCTGCCACGGGCCGCAGCTCCTGATCTCGGCCGGGGTCCTGCGGGGCCGCACCCTCACCTGCTGGCCGTCGATCGCGATCGATGTGACCAACGCGGGCGGGCTGTATGTCGATCGGCCGGTGACGCAGGACGGCAACCTGATCACTTCACGCAAGCCCGACGACGTGCCGCAGTTCACCGCGGCGCTGAAGGCGGCGCTGGACACCTGAACCTTCAGGCCCCGCCGCCCGTTCCGCCTTCAGGCGGCAGGTCACGGAAGCGCGTCGATCGCCCACACCCCGTGATCCCAGACCAGCGGCACGATCAACTTCATCGAGCCGCGCTGTGCTTCGATCGTCGCGCTCGCGGAGGCGCGCGTCCGATCCATCCACTCGATCTCCGTGTCGACATTGTTGAGGTCGCCCAGTTCGCGGCGCTGTGGCTCGAATCGCGCCCGCAGCGTCTCCGCATCGACGGTGCGCGACAGTGCCGTCGACAGGTACCGGGTGGCCATGTCGTACCGGCATTCGCCGACCTCGCGCGCGAAGCTCTCGAGCACCGCGTCCGGCGGCGCCACGAACGTCTGACGATCTCCGAAGTGAATGGCCACCGCCGGCACCCCGAGGCCGGCGGCGATGATGGCCACAATCGCAAGCGCCGCCTTCACGGCGTGACACCCCGCTGCTGAGACCAGCGCCGACGCCGACGTGCCGCATACTCGGTCCTGGCCAGCACGTGCGCGAGCGCCAGCGTTCCGGCGCCGACCACGAACTCCGACATCGGCACCTCCGCCCAGAGCGCATCGTCGAACATATCGCCCAGGATGATCGCGAGGACGAAGCTCGCCATGTCACCCTGGCTGACGCTGCGCTTGCCGGTGGCGCGAACCAGCGCCAGCGCGAAGAAGTACACGAACACGGCGCGGACGGCGATGCGAAGCGGATCCATCAGCGCAGTTCCGCCGCGTCGATCCCGAAGGCGGCGGCCGAATCGGTCCGCTTGTGCGGAGGCGGCTCGTCCTGCCCTCCAATCGCCGCCTGGCGCGCCTTCGCCATCTTGGGATCGATATCGGCCTTGATCGCCGGCTGCGCCCAGTCGAACGGCATCACGCTCAGCGTGCCGTCGTGTTCGACGGCGGCGTATTCGACCTCCCGGAGGTCCCGAACACCCCGGCTTCGCAGCGCGCCGAGGACGTCGTGCTCCGACATCCGTTCCTGGCGCATCCCGGGACGATGGAACTCGCCGCGCTTGATGACCAGGGTTGGCTTGCCTTCGAGCAGCCCCTCCATGCCACGATTCCAGAAGCTCAGCAGCGAGTCGAAATAGGCGACGGCGCCAATCGTCACAATCGCGACGGTGCCCTGAATGAACCGGACGTCGCCATAGATCATCTCGTCGACGACCTCGCCGAGCATCAGCGCGACCAGCAAATCGAACGCGGAGAAGTTGCCGATGGTCCGCTTCCCCAACACCCGGACCACGACCAGCATCAGCACGTAGACGGCAACGGCTCGTCCCGATGTCAGCAGCAGTGCCTGAACGTCCACTCCGCAGCCTCCAATCAGACCTCGACCGGCGATTCGCTCGCTCTCTTCAGCACATCACATGCCGGGCGAGCCTCTGCCATTTCGCGACGTATACAATCGCGCGATGGAACTGGCGGTGGAGACGCGGGGGCTGACCCGAGATTTCGGCAGTTTTCGTGCGGTGGACGCGGTGGATCTCGCCGTGCCGGCCGGCAGTTTCTACGGCTTTCTCGGACCGAACGGCGCCGGCAAGTCCACGACGATCAAGTGCCTCACCGGCCTCCTCCGGCCTTCGGCGGGGTCGATGCGCATCCTCGGCATCGACCCGCTGGCCGATCCCGTTTCGGTGAAGCGGAAGATCGGCGTGGTGCCCGAGGATCTCGCGCTGTTCGACCGGCTCACCGCACGCGAAACGCTGCGCTTCGTCGCCGACGTGCATGGCATCGACTCGGCGACCGCCGGCGCGCGGTCGGCGGATCTCCTGAAGCTGATGGCGCTCGAGTCGGCCGGCAACACCCTGGTCACCGACTACTCCCACGGCATGCGCAAGAAGCTGTCGCTGGCGGCGGCCCTACTGCCGGCGCCGCGGCTGCTGTTCCTGGACGAGCCGTTCGAAGGCATCGACGCGGTCGCGTCGCGGCAGATCAAGGATCTGCTGCAGTCGTTCGTCGCGCGCGGCGGCACCATCTTCCTCACGTCCCACATCCTCGAGATCGTCGAGCGGCTGTCGACGCACATCGGCGTCATCGTCAAGGGGCGTCTGGTCGCGCAGGCGCCGGTGGCGGAGCTGCGTGAGGCCGGCCCCGGTCAATCGCTCGAAGAGCTGTTCATCGGCATGGTTGGCGGCGACGCGCAGCTGCGCGCCGACCTGGATTGGTTCTGACGCCATGAGCGGTCCTTCCACCTGGCGGATCCTCCGGGCATTCGCGTGGCTGCGCTGGCGGATCCTGATCAACTCGCTCGAGCGCCGCGGCAGCCGCGACGTCATCGAGCGATTCTCGGTCGCCTTCGAGCAGCTGGCGCCGGCGATGGTGGCCATCATGATGCTGCCCTCGGCGGCGGCGCTGGCTGCAATCGCCGTCTATGCCGGATGGACGCTGGGAGAGGGTCAGCCGGCGACCGCGTTCTCCATTGTCCGGGTAGTACTCATCGCCGCATGCGGACTCACCATCGCAGGGCCAATCCTCCTGTCCGCGGCGGAGCGCACCAACGCCGTCCGTCTGCTGCTCCTGCCGATCCCCAGGAGCGTGCTCTACCTCACGCAGTCGATGTCCGCGCTGGCCGACCCGTGGCTCGTCCTCGCGGGTGTGGTCGTGGTCGCGCTGCCGGCCGGCATTGCCGCCGCGGGGAACACTGGCGTCGCGTTGCTGGCGGCCGGTGCGGGACTCCTGCTGCTGGCGGCGCTGATCGGCCTCACGCAGCTGATGACCAGCGCCGTCTACCTGATCACCCGCGACCGGAGGCGAGCCGAGCTGTTCGGCTTGATCATCGTGGTCTTTCTCCCGATCGCCGCCATGCTGCCCGGGCTGCTTGCCCAGGGGCACGACCGGCCGCCGCCGTCCGCGACCGAGCGCGCCCGGTCCGTGGAACGGCAGCGATGGTGGTCGAACATCGGTGGCATTGCCCTGGCGGCGGTCCCTTCTGAGATGTATGTCAAGGCGGTCAGATCCGCGGCGGAACGCACACCGGGCGTCGCCGCCGTCGCGACGCTCGGAGGCCTGACACTGGCGCTTCACGCGGTCGCGATGGTCGCCTTCGGACGCTTCCTCAGCTCGCCGGGCACGGCCGGCGCGACGCGAAGCACCACCTCGGAGAGCGCCTCGCGGTGGCATGTCCCAGCCACGTCACGGGTGGTGTCCGCGGTTGCCGTCAATCAGCTACGGCTGGTGCTGCGCACGCCGCGCGGACGCGCGACGCTGCTGTCGCCGCTGGTGGTGTTCGGCCTGTTCGGCGCGATGATGGCGGGCAGTCGCGACGGCCTGGACATCGGGCCCTGGCAGGTGAAGAACGGCCTCGGCCTCGCGGCGTTCGGCGGGTTCGTGTCGCTGATGTCGATCCTGCCGCTGGCGATGAATCAATTCGCCGTCGATCGAGCCGGGCTGACGATGGCGCTGCTGGCGCCGCTCCAGATCGGCGCGTTGCTCCGCGGCAAGGCGATCGGCAACGGCCTCGTCGTCGCCGCTCAGATTGCGGTCGGGGTCACCGGCTCGGCGGCGTTGTTTCCGTCCGGCGACCCACGGCTGTGGCTCTGCATCCCACTGACACTGTTCTCGGCGTATCTGATCGTGGCGCCGGTGGCCGCGATGCTGTCGGCCGTGTTTCCACGGCCGGTCGATCTCAACAGCATCGGCCGGAACAGCAATGCACACGGAGCGGCGGGACTACTGGGGATGCTGGCGTTCCTGGCCGCGTCGCTGCCAGGCCTCTTGATCTCGTTGATGGTCGGCGCGTCGAGCGGCCGGCCCGGGCTGGCTGCCGTGCTGCTCCTGGTCTGGACGGCGATCTGCCAGGGGATCAGCCTCGTGCTGTTCCGGGCCGCCGCGGCGCTCTTCGAGCGCCGGCGGGAGAACCTGATGATGACCGCCGCGCGACCGGTCTAGGCTCGCTACTTCGCGAGCGTGTAAAGGGCCGACACAGCCCTTTCAACGGGCGCGGGCGCTTTTCTGCCCGCGTGAGGTTTTCTTGCCGTGCGAGGCCTCGTGGGCCGCCATCATCGCCGACGCGGGCGTCCACTCAATCACGGTGCCGATGACGTCGAGCGGCAGGTCGTCCAGCGTCTTGAAATGGATGCACGACTTGCCCATGTCGAGCTTCAGGCCGCGCTGCTTGAATTCCTCCTGGAGGAATTTGCGCTGCCTCGGGTCGCCATACGGGCCCATCAAATACAGGGTGTTGTAGTTCTTGCAGGCGGCGAGCGCCGCGTAGCAGAGCGGGTGGCCATTATAGGTGTCGGGGAAGGTCTCGAGCGGCACGAACCAGCCGATCATCCCGAAGGCCATGCCTTCGGCGTAGCCCTCGGGCAGGTGCTGGTTGACCACGTTCCTGACCGCCGAGAGGATGGCGCGGCGCTCCGGATCCAGGCCGCGAAGATACTCGGGGATCGTGCGGGCGGACGTCTTGGTGGGCATGGCGGCGGAGTCTATCCTTCCTGAATCCCAAGCTCCAAGCTCCAAATCCCAACCACTCCCAACTCCCAAATCCCAAAACCAACAGGCCAACTACCAAATCCCATGCTCCCGAACGCAGCCGCCTGCGCGAGGGTTGGTGGGGATTTGGGAGTTGAGGGTTGGGAGTGGTTGGGATTTGGAGCTTGGAGCTTGGAACTTGACCGACGCTAGAACTCCAAGCGTCGGTCAGCCCACCACCACATCCCGAGCGCCGAGGCGAGCAAGCCGAGTGCCGCGACGTAGGTGGCCACGGTCGGCGCCGCGGTCCGCGCGGTTTCGCGGGTGCTGTCCTTCAGAAAGATCAACACCGACCCGGAGAACGACAACATCCCGTCGACGTTGAGCAAGGCGGCGAGCCCGCCCGCCACCAGCAGGACCGCCGCGACCATCGACACGTTGAACAGCCGATCCACGTTCTGCTCCGACCGCCACTTGTCGCGCCGAATCCGCTGCAGCACCGCGGACGTGAACGCGGTGGGCGCCGGCGGGACGTCCATGCCGGTCAGCAGGGTTTCAACCCGCCGCGCCGACGCCAGCGCACCGGCACACGGCGGACAACTCTGCAGATGGGCCCGCACTTGGTCGTCCGGCAGCAGATCGCCGGCCGCGATTGGCTCGATCAGTTCGAGAACTTCCCGGCAGTGCATCAGCGAGCTCACTTCTCCAGCAGCTCCCGCAGCCGCCGCTTTGCCCGATAGAGATGGGTTTTCACCGTCCCCAACGGCACGTTCAACGCTTCGGCGAGCGCCTCGTATTGGACTCCGCGCCCGTAGTGGGCGACGACCAGCAGCCGGTAGTTCGGCGGCAGCTGAGCCAGCGCCTTGTCGAGCCGATCGCGATCCTCGATACTCCCGAACGCGCCGTCGATCGAGCCAGGCTCGCGACGCGGCTGGTCGCCAGGAGCGCTGTCGAGCGAGGCGTCGGGACGCCGTCCGCTCCGCGCCTGCACACAGACGTTCTGCACGATGCGGAACACCCAGGTGGACAGCCGGGCCTCGCCACGGAAGTAGGGAAGGCCGCGGTGGACCTTCAGAAAGACCTCCTGCGACAGATCGTCGGCCACGCCGCGATCCGGCACCATCCGGTAGATCAGGCCGTAGACCAGATCCTTGTACCGGTCGACGAGCTCGGCGAACGCGGTGTCGTCGCCGGACCGGCACCGCTCGATCAGCTCACGTTCGTCGAACTGCATCCGCCGCGAATATTAGAGTCCCCGGGGGGCGCAATTGTTTCATTGGCCGCCACGACCTTTCGCGGAGCCGCTGAAACAATTGGCCGGAGCGGCTGGTCTAATGTAACGGTTCAAACAGGGGAGAAGGCGTGGACGAACAAGTAGTCGTGCTCATCTCGATATCGATCGTCGTGGTTGCGGCGCTTGGCGTGCTGTGGATGGCGATGACCAGTCGCCGCGCCGTCCGCGAGATGGAGCATCGTGAGCGGCTGGCGATGATCCAGCGCGGTCTGGTCCCGGCGCCCGAGACCGATCCGCTCGGGTTCGAAAGCGCGGTCGCCCCATTCGAGGGCGACAGCCTCAGAAGCGAACGGTGGCGGACCGCCGGCACGCTCATCATCGGCTTGGGGATGGCCCTCGCGGTGTTGCTGACGGTCACCGCCGATGCGTCCAACGTCGGCTTGGGCATTGGCGGCGCGTTCATCATCCTTGGCGCCGCGATCCTGCTCAACGGATACCAGCTGAGCCGGTCCAGACGGCCCCCACCCCGGCCGCTGGCGGCGCGCCGGCAGTACCATGACGGGCCCTTCCCTCCCATGGACCCCCCCTCCACGGCCCCTTGAATCTCGGCCGTGTGGGTAGCACTCGGACCACACCCGCCGTGGATATGTCTGCCCTTACACACTCAGTGCCCCGAACAGCACAGCTTTGCTACACAGCGTTTTCGGTCACTTCGCGTTTTTATTGGGAAAACACCCATTTCACAGTTGGCATTGTGGTTGCTCCTTGAATGGGCGTCGGATAGAAACATCCGGCCCGCCGCCCCGGCGTTCCGCTGGGGCAACAAGGCCCGCCACCACAACCTGCCATATGGGTGCAGGGAGCATTCTTCGGAAGCTCCCTGTCTTACCTCTCTCTCGCCACGCTGTTTCGGCGCTGGTCGCTGTCACGCTGCAATCGTGTCCAGGGGCGCTTCGCGCGGTGGCAGGAGTGAGGGGCCGACGCTCGACTCAGCGCCTGCTGCTTGTCACGCCGCCTTCGGCGGATTGCGGCCTTCGGCCGCAAAAACGACGACACGACGACACGACGACACCCTGTGAGTCACTTTGACGGATTGCTTCCGTTGGCGGCGGCCCCGCTTTCCGCGGGCGGCAGGAGTGGCCCGTGATCATGATGGCAGCGTGACAGCGAACAGCCGGTCGCTTCATGTCACTTCATGCTCTTCGCCGGCGGCATCCGCAGCGCTCTCGCCTTGGCGGCGCGGAACGCGGCGCTGTCGCGACGCCCGCTGGCGCGTGCGCCGAGGGTCCGGCGCAGCGCGGCGGCGCGCTCCGCGGGAGCGGGGTGCGACGAGAGGAACACTTCGACAGATCCGGGGTCATGCCCTTGTTGGCGGCGCAGGATCTCCATGAACTCCGGCAGCCCCCTCGGGTCCCAACCGGCGCGCTGCATGATTTGCAAGCCGATCCGATCCGCGTCGCGCTCGTCGTCGCGGCTGAACTTCAGCATGTAGCCCCCGGCGAGCACGCGCGCTCCGGCCTGCGCGGTTCGCGCCGCGCCGGGATCGTTGCCGAGCACCGCGCCGAGCAGTCCGAGAAAGCCGTTCGTGACCAGTTGCTTGGTGATCTGACTGGCGGCGTGGCGCTGGGCGACGTGGGCAATCTCATGCGCCAGGACGCCCGCGAGTTGGGACTCGCTGCGTGCCGTGTGGAGGATGCCGCGATTGATCCAGACCGGTCCGCCCGGCAGCGCGAAGGCATTCAGCTCGCGGTAGTTCGCGATCGAGAACGTGTACGGATACTTTGGACCGCGCGCCGCCGCCCCGAGCCGTTTGCCGACGCCGGCAACATAGGCGTTCAACTGCGCATCGGACACCGGGGGCACTGACTTCCGGACCTGCTGCTGCGCTTCACGTCCCATTGCGATCTCGTCGGTCACGGAGATCAGGGAGAACGCGGCGGCCGGCGCGATTGCCACGGAGCAAATCCCAAGCTCCAACATCCAAGCTCCAACCACTCCCAAACGCCAAATCCCAAACACAGATCCCAAATTATCCCAAATCGCAAATCCCAAAACGGCGCCAGCGAGGGATTGGGCTTTGGGAGTTGGAATTTACGTTTGGGCTTTGGGGGTTGGGCGTGGTTGGGAGTTGGAGCTTGGAGCTTGGGATTTGATCAGATGCGCGGCGCCGGAGCGGCGGGGATTTCGTCGGGACGCCGTCTTCTCAGTCGGGCGTTGGCGGCCGTGACTTCGACTCCGTACAAGAGAATCACCGCCGAGATATAGATCCAGATCAGGAAGACCACGACCGCGCCGATCGAGCCGTGGACGTCATCGAACTGCGTCAAATCGCGGACGTACCACGAGAAGCCGGCCAGCGCTCCGCGCCACGCCAAGCCGGTCACGATCGCCCCCACCCACACGTCCCGGAACCTGACTTTGGCGTTCGGCACGAAGTAGAAGACCAGCCCGACCACGAAAATGAACGCGAACGTGCTCGCCCACTTCACCGCAAACCCCTGCAGCGCCCGCAGTGCGGCATGCCGTTCGAGCACCGCCTCGAACCACCGGGCCTCGACTACGTTGACGGCGCTGACCAGAACGAGCGCGGCGATGAGCAGCAGGCTGGCCATCACCAGCATCACGAACGAGATCATCTTGTGCTTGAAATAGCTCGGCTGCTTGTCGACGCCCCACGCGTGGTTGACCGCCGAAGTGATCGCGCCGAACACGCCCATCGCCGCCCAGACCATCAGGACGCTGCCGGCGATCCCGAGCGGGACCCGCGCTTCCTGCATCGCGTTCAACTGCGAGGTGACGAAGTCGAACTGACGGGGGAAATATCGGAGGACGAAGCCAAGCACTTCCTGGCGATCGGTTTCGCTGGTCGTGATGCCGCCGATGGCCGAGAACAGGAGGAGGAAAAACGGAAAGAGCGACAGCAGCGAGTAGTAAGCGATCGAGGCAGAGAAGGTCATGTCGTCGCTGTTGTAGACGCCGACGACTCCACGCCAGATCGCCAGGGCGGTCAGTCTCACCTCGCCCTTGACGCGCAGGACCGCGCGATTCAGATAGGCCGCTGTGGGCCGGGGCGGATTGTCGTCGGCGGGGCGAGGGGATGGTGCTGTCTGCTGGTCGCCCGGCCGCCGTGGTACGGGCGCGGGCGGCGCACTCACCCGCTGATCATATCGCGGCCGGTCGACGGCGCCGTTCGGTCGTCCCACCCGCGCCTGGTCTCCGCGAGCAGCCATGCTGGACCGCTGGCGGTCAGCGCCGTGCGGGCCAACCCCCAGGCCATCCGGCGCAGCGACGGCGTTTTGAGAATGTAGAAGGCAGCACCGGCCGCGGCAATGCCGAGCAGGATGTTCGCGACTCGTTCGGCCTGAGGTTCAGTCATAAGAAGGGCACATGGCCAAGACTGCCAACAGTGTCACAACTGCCAACATTTCAGGTGCCGCGGCGGCGGCCGGTCTGAAGATGTTGGCAGTACCAGCAATCCTGGCGATGTGTGGGCGAGAGTCTAGCCCCGGTTGTCGGTGCCGAACCCGCCGGTCCCGGTGTTGCCGAATCCGGTGTTGTAGCCACCACTGCCGGCGCCGGAGCCGCTCGTCGAGCTCGAGCCCGTGCCGGGGACCGATGCCGGGGGCGCGCCACTGATCCCGCCGCCGCTGCGGGCGCGATCGTAGGCCTCGCGGCCGCGATCCACCATCTGGCTCACCTTCTCCGATGCCTGTGAATAGGCGTCGTTCGCGGTGCTCTTGATTTTGCCGGTCTGCTCCGACAGCTGATTGCGCAGCTCCATGCCGGCCTTCGGAGCGAACAGCATCCCGAGCCCGGCGCCGAGCACCGTTCCCGCGAGCAGCCCCATCAGAAACGAGCCGCCACCATCTTCCCGTTCGTATCGATCGTATTCGTATGCCATGAAACCCTCCTCCTGCAGCCGATCGGCGGCCGCGTCATTGCCCGGTTTAGAGCCGTCCCTCGGCCGTGGCGGGCGGCTTCGGCCTGTGGTCCGTGTGCAGCAGCGAAACGATGGCCGCGCGCACGCCGCGCACCATACCTGCCGCGTTGTTCACCTTGTCCATCACCGAGCTCTTCAAATGCTCGGCAGTGTGATCCACGCGATCGATCGTTCCGTGAATGGCCTGATCGACGCGCTCGGCCTCGGAATTCACCCGCGCGGTCACCGCTTTCACGTCGCCCAGGATCCCCTCGACCTTCTCGCGCAGCGGTGCGAGCTGCCGCGCTTCGAGATCGTTCACGAGCTGCATCACCCGCCGGTACATCAGAAACCCGCCCACCCCGATGCCGATGAGCACCAGTGCCTCGAGTACGCTGACGACCGCCATGATGATCAAGGCGACGTTCGTTATCTGCAGATCCCCCATCCTGCCCCCTTGTACCGGCGCTAGGCCGACCAGCGTCCCGAGGCGGTGCCCGCCACGTCGTTCAGTGACCGCCACCCTTCGTTTGCAGCCGTTCGCGCCTTCTCGACCGTGCCGCGCACCCGGGTCATCTCGGTCATGAAGTCGTCCAGCTTCGGCTCGATCTGGTCACGCACCCTCCGTCCGCTCTCTGTCATGTAGAGCCAGCCCCAGACCCCGCCCACGACAGCACCCAGAAAGGTCGCCATCAGCACTCGCGATCGCTCGTCCACATCCGCCTCCTTGGCCGCAGCCAGTCTTCGCACAGCTGTCTAGCCAGCAATTGAGTATCAAAGGTCGTGCCACGCCAGAGTCGGCCGTTGCACGTAACACGTCGCACATGGCACAGGCCGTAGCACCCGTCCTGAGCAACGTCGCACCGCAGGTTGCACGGTGCACTGTGGCACGTCGCACGTGGTTTCAGGGTCCCTTGACTGCCGAAGTAGGTATGAACAGGGCCAGCGCGACGCCATTCCATTCACGGCCAGTAGGGCTTCCCGGCGCCTCTGCCCCCATCGCCATGGTCGCCACGTAGTTGGGGTCCAGCTTGAACTTCCCGACGACGTAGTCGCGGACCAGCTGGGCGCGGCTGCGGCTGTTGAGATAACGCGCATCGCCGGTCGCGTCCTGAGCATATCCTTCCACCACGAAAGGATTCTTCTGCGGATAGCGTAGAAATTGCGACATCGCGGAATCGAGCCGGGTCTTCCCGCCCTCGGCCAGCCGCTCGACGCCGCTGGCGTCCTTCTCGAACAGCACGCCGGTGTCGAGCCAGATCCGGAGCACCCGCCGATCCTTCGATTCGAGCGCACCCTCGCGGTAATCCGCCACACTCACGTCGTCCAGGTCGAAGTAGCCGCGGCGGTTGAAGAATCCGCGGAAGAAGAAATTGCGCTTCAGCGCCTCGGTGGTTTCCGCGAGGTCGGCCATGGCGTCGCGCGCGGACTGCAGCGTCTGCTGCACGTCACCGGTCAGCCCCCTGATTGGTCCTTTATCGCCCCGGAAATCCGCAATCGCCCCGCGTGCCTCTTCGCTCGCCTGCCGTACGGTCGCCATCGCCTTCTCGGCATCCCCGGCCATCGATTTGATGCTCGCGTACAGCGCGTCGTCGTTCACCAGCTTGCCGACCGTCCCGCGCCCCGCGCGCACGTTGCCGATGATCGCCTTGATGTCCTTGCTGACGTTGTCGGCGGAAGCCAGGATGGCGCGGACTTCGCCGCTCATGTCGCGCATCAGGGTCTGGGCATCGGTGGCCGTCGAGGTCAAGGCGGACAAGGCGGTGTCGATACCGCCCCTCACCTCGGCGAGCATCTTGTTCACCGTCACCAGGGTGTCGCTCATCGCCGTCATGAAATCCGCGATGTCGAATGGCTCCCGGCTTTGAATGGTGCCTTGATCGGCGACCGCCGCCGCGGCGTCGGTCCCGGTCTGGATCTGGACGAACTTGTTGCCGACCAGCCCATCGTTCTGAATCAGGGCGACCGAGTCGACGCGGATCAGCGGGCGCAGATCGCTCCGGACCCGCATCCTGACCCGAAACCGGCCGGACGGTCCGCTGGGTACCCGGATCTCTTCGACCTCGCCGGCGTCGACGCCGGCCACCCGCACCTTGGCGCCGGTATCGAGCGCTGCGAGCTGCTTGAACTCCGCGTAGATCTGGAAAGTGTCGCTGAACAGCATGCGGCGGTCGCCGATCAGAAACAGCCCCGCGGCGAACAGCAGCACGCCGCCCAGCACGAATGCCCCAACCGCCGCGAGTCGCTCCTTTCCCATCGATTGCCTCAGCCGGAATGTTGTGAAGACATGAACGCCCGCACCAGCGGATCGGAGCTCTGGTCCAGTTCCGCCGGCGTGCCGCTCGCGGCGATCCGCCCCTCGTGCAGCATGACGAGCCTGTCGCCGAGCCGCTTCGCGCTCGGGATGTTGTGAGTGACCACGATGAGGGTGGTGCCGCCCCGCTTCTTCAGATCGAGCAACAGCTGATCGATCTCATCGGTGGTGATGGGATCGAGGCCGGCCGACGGCTCGTCGACCAGCAGCAGCGGCGGGTCGAGCGCCATGGCGCGCGCCAGCCCGGCCCGCTTGCGCATGCCTCCGGAGAGCGCGGCCGGCATCTTGTCGTACTCCGCGCCCAGTCCCACCGCGTCGAGCTTGGCCGCGGCGCGATCGCGGATCTCCCGATCCGGCAGCCGGGTGTGCCGGCGCAGCGGGAACGCCACGTTCTCTCCCACGCTGATCGAATCGAAGAGCGCGGCGTTCTGAAAGAGGAAGCCGATCTTCCGGCGGACGCGCGACAGCTCGGCGCCCGTCAGACTGCTGATCTCGTCGGCGCCGACGAACACCTTGCCGCGATCCGGCAACACCAGCCGGACGATGTGGCGGAGCGTCACGCTCTTGCCGGTGCCGCTCCGGCCGATGATGATGAAGCCCGAACCGGCCGGCACGTCGAACGAGACGTTGTCCAGGACACAGCGGCTACCGAAGGTCTTGCTGACGCCGTCGAGCCGCACTGCCGGTCCATCCGCCTTCGCGCGGTCCAACTCTTGCGCGCTATGGCGAGACCTCGCCGTAGCTGGTCGCGACGCATTCTCAGCGACCAGCGAAGGCGGGTCGTCCGCAACCGCCTGCTTCGCCCTTTCGATCATCCGCCGGCAGCTTTCGGAAAGATGAAGAAGATCAACCGCACCAGGATCACGTTGGCGACGATGATCCCGACCGACGACATGACGACGGCGCGAGTGGACGCGCGGCCGACGCCTTCGGTGCCCGACTCGGTCGTGTATCCCAGATACGCCGAGACCGTCGCGATGATGAACCCGAACACCATCGTCTTGACCGTCGCCGGGATGTAGTCGGTCATCTCGATCAGCGAGAAGGCACGGTCGAAGTAATGCGTGAGTGACATGCCGGTGGCAGCCGACTCGGCGATGTAGCCGCCCAGCATCCCGGCGAAGTTCATCAGCGTGGTCAGAATCGGCAACGCAATGACGCAGGCCACCACGCGAGTGACGACCAGGTACCTGAACGCGTCGACCGCGCTCGCCTCGAGCGCGTCGATCTGCTCGGTGACCTTCATCGCGCCCAGCTCGGCGCCGATACCGGCGCCGATCCGGCCCGACAGCAGCAGCCCGGCCGTGAGCGGCCCGGTCTCGCGCACCAGCGCAATTGCCAGTCCCGCTGGAATCATCGACTCGGCGCCGAATCGCTCGAGCGACGCCCGGGTATGCATCGAGAGCACGACCCCGACCGCCATGCCCGAGACCATGATCAAGGGCGCCGAACGAAGGCCCAGCTCGTAGAGCTGACGGACCGTCTCTTTGAATTCGAAGGGTGGGAGGAGAGACTCGCGCGCCGCGCGGAATCCAAACAGCGCAAGATCGCCGGCACCGGCGAGGATTCCAATCGCGAGATCGTAAAGACGCACGATCGGCCGAGGTGCAAGGCGCTAGCCAACCTTATCCGTTATCCGCGGTCCGCAGTCCGCATCGCGCTCCGCGGATCGCGGTTCTTACGCTGACGCGGCCCGCCGGGCGCCTTTGGCGCCGTCCTGGATGTCGTGCTTCTTCATCTTGCTGTAGAGCGTCGGCCGATACAGCCCGAGGATCTGCGCGGCTTCCTGCTTGTTCCAGTTGGTGCGCTGAAGCGTCTGCACGATCGCCATCTTCTCGATCTCGGCCAGCGTGCGGTGCGGCGGGATCACGAACTCGGTGGTCGTGGATGACTCGGTGCGCAGCGACTCGGGCAGATCGTTGACCGTGATCTCGGTGCCCTTCGAGACCAGCACGCCGCGCTCGATGACATTCTCCAGCTCGCGGACGTTGCCCGGCCAGCGGTGGCGAATCAGCACGTGATACGCGGCCGGGGCGATCGACTTGACGTTCCGCTGATGGCGCTGGCGGTACTTCTCGAGGAAGTGCTCGCAGAGGAGCGGGATGTCCTCGGTCCGCTCGCGCAGCGGCGACACCCGGAGCGTGATGGTGTTGATCCGGAAGTAGAGATCCTCGCGCAGCTTGCCGTCGCGCAGCGCCGCATCCAGATCGATGTTGGTCGCGCAGATCAGCCGGAAGTCGACCCGCACGATCCGGTCGCTGCCGATCGGCCGGTACTCGCGTTCCTGCAGGACCCGTAGCAGCTTGGTCTGGAGGTAGGGCGGCATCTCGCCGATCTCGTCGAGCAGCAGCGAGCCCCCCTCCGCCATCTCGAACAGACCTTCCTTGTCGGTCTGCGCGCCGGTGAAGGCCCCCTTCTTGTAGCCGAACAGCTCCGACTCGATCAGATCCTTCGGGATCGCGGCGCAGTTGATCTTGATGAACGGCCCCTTCGCCCGCTTGCTGTTGTAGTGGATCGCGTTGGCGATGAGCTCCTTGCCGGTGCCGTTCTCTCCCTGGATCAGGATGTTGGCGTCGCTCCCGGCGACGCTCTCCACCAGCTCCAGCACCTCGTGCATCTTCTTGCTCTTGCCGATGATGTTCCCGAAGCGGAACTGCCCTTCGAGCTTCTGCTTGAGGAGCTGGTTCTCGCCGACCAGATCCCGCCGCTCGATCGCCCGCTCGAGCATTGCCAGCAGGGTGTCCGGCTCGATCGGCTTTTCGACGAAGCTGTGCGCGCCCGCCTTCATCGCCTCGACCGCCTTGGGCACGCTACCGTGCCCGGTGATCACGATCACCTCGGTGTCGACGAAGGTCTGCTTGAACTTGCGCAGGAGCTCCAGGCCGTCGGCGTCCGGCAGCATCATGTCCGTGACGACCACGTCGGGCTTCCAGGTCTTGAAGATCTCCTCCCCGCGCGTGCCGATCATCGCGGTCCGGACCTCGTAGCCCTCGTGCTCCAACAGGATCTTGAGCCATTCGATCATGGCCGGCTCATCGTCTATTGCGAGGACTCGATTCTTCTTCTTGGCTATCGTCATAACGAATCCGTCTGCCTGAACGCCCGAACGATACACGCAGCCAACCGTGACGCGCAAGAATTATACACATTGCCCCATCGGTGTCAGCATGTTGACATTTGTCGTGTAGGACTACACCCGACTCCCGCCCCCTTCGCCCCGGGCGGCTACGTCGGGCAAGCCGACTTCCTATGTCACATTTAGGGCCTTCAGGCCCTGCCCGCGAATCCCGGACGCCGGATCGCGGACTGCGGACCTCGGGACCCCATATAATCCGCGGTTGCGGCAGCCATGGACGTCATCGAGACACACATCGACCCCACCTCGGAAGGGTTCCAGATCAACCAGGAACGAATGACCTCCCTGGTCGCGGAACTGCGGGAGCGGACGGCGGCCGTCAGACAGGGCGGTGGCCCTAAACCCCTGCAGCGTCAGCGCGAACAGGGCAAACTTCCGGTCCGGGAGCGTATCGATCGGCTGCTCGATCCGGGGTCGCCCTTCCTGGAGCTCTCGCCGCTGGCGGCCTGGGACCTGTATGACAACGAGGCGCCCGGGGCCGGGATCGTGACCGGGATCGGCCGGGTCTCGGGGCGCGAGGTGCTGATCGTCGCCAACGACGCCACCGTCAAGGGGGGGACCTACTATCCGATGACGGTCAGGAAACACCTCCGGGCCCAGCAGGTCGCCCTCGAGAATCGGCTCCCGTGCATCTACCTGGTTGACTCGGGCGGCGCCTTCCTCCCGCTCCAGGCCGACGTTTTTCCCGATCGCGACCATTTCGGGCGGATTTTCTTCAATCAGGCGCGGATGTCGGCCGAGGGCATCCCGCAGGTCGCGGTGGTCATGGGCTCCTGCACCGCCGGCGGCGCGTATGTCCCGGCCATGTCCGACGAAACCATCATCGTCAAGGGCACCGGGACCATCTTCCTCGGCGGCCCGCCGCTGGTGAAGGCGGCAACGGGCGAGGAGGTCACGGCGGAGGAGCTCGGAGGCGCCGACGTGCACACCCGGCTCTCCGGCGTCGCCGACTACCTGGCCGAAGACGACGAGCACGCGCTTTATCTGGCGCGGACCATCGTCTCGACGCTGAACACACACAAGCCCGGCCCCCCGGATCTCACCACTCCCGAAGACCCCGCCTACGATCCACGCGAGATCTACGGCATCGTCAACGCGGATACCCGCCACGCCTACGAGGTGCGGGAGATCATTGCCCGTCTGGTCGACGGGTCGCGGTTCGACGAGTTCAAAGAGCGCTACGCGACGACGCTGGTCACCGGGTTCGCACGACTGCATGGCTTCCTGGTGGGCATCGTGGCGAACAACGGGGTGCTGTTCTCGGAATCCGCGCTGAAGGCCACGCACTTCATCGAGCTGTGCGGCACGCGCGGCGTGCCGCTGGTGTTTCTCCAGAACATCACCGGGTTCATGGTGGGACGGCAGTACGAGCGGGCGGGCATCGCGAAGGACGGCGCGAAGATGGTGCACGCGGTGTCGAACTGCGGCGTGCCGCGCTTCACGGTGATCATCGGCGGCTCGTTCGGCGCCGGCAACTACGGCATGTGCGGGCGCGCCTACGACCCGCGGTTCCTCTGGATGTGGCCGAACGCGCGAATCTCGGTGATGGGCGGCGAGCAGGCCGCCGGCGTCCTCGCCACCGTGAAGCGCGATCAGCTGGCGCGCGAGGGGGGCGAGCTCAGTGCGGAAGAGGAGGCGGCGATTCGGACGCCGATTCTCGAGAAGTACGAGCGCGAGGGGTCTCCCGTACTACTCCTCCGCACGGCTCTGGGACGATGGCATTCTCGATCCGGCCGAGACGCGGCAGGCGCTCGCGCTTGGTCTGTCGACGGCGTTCAACGCGCCGATCGCCCGCTCACGCTTCGGCGTGTTCCGGATGTGAGCGCCGGGCGATTTGCGACCCATGACATCCCTCACGATTTCAGTCGCCGGGCCGGTGGTCACGGTGTCGCTGAACCGGCCGCAGACCCGGAATGCTTTCGATGACCACCTCATTTCGGAGCTGACCGACTGGGCCCGGGGGCCGCTGTCCCCTGACGTGCGCGTGGCGGTCCTGCGCGGCGAGGGCAAGGTATTCTGCGCCGGCGCGGACCTGACGTGGATGTCCCGGATGGTCGGCTATTCGCACGACCAGAACGTCGGCGACGCCCGCCTGATGTCCGCGATGTTCCTGGCGCTCGACACGCTGCCAGTGCCGCTCGTCGGCCGCGTGCATGGCGCCGCGCTGGGGGGTGGCGCCGGGCTCGCTGCCGTCTGCGACATCGTGGTCGCGGCCGAGGACGCGATCTTCGGATTCACCGAGGCCAGGCTGGGCATCCTGCCGGCGGTCATTTCGCCGTTCGCGGTCGCGAAGATCGGGCAGTCGGCGGCGCGGGAGCTGTTCCTCACGGCATCGCGATTCTCCGCGGAGCGGGCGCGCGAGATCGGGCTCGTGCATGCGGTGGTGCCGGAGGCGGACCTCGATTCGCGGATCGAGATGTACGTGCGCGAGCTGATCGGCTCCGCACCAGGCGCGGTCGCCGCGGCGAAGCGACTGATCGCGCAGGTGGCTGGCGTCCCGCCGGCCGACGTCGCCGGGCTGACCGCCGAAGCGATCGCCAGGCAGCGGGTCTCGGAGGAGGGCCAGGCCGGGATGCGCGCGTTTCTGGAGAAGCGGCGCGCGCCCTGGTTGCCCGATGGCCACTGAACCGGTGCGGCGCTTCTCGCGCGTGCTGGTGGCCAATCGCGGCGAGATCGCGGTGCGGATCATCCGCGCCTGCCGCGAGGCGGGGCTGGAAAGCGTTGCGGTGTTCTCCGACGCGGACGCCGGTGCGCTGCACGTCGCGCTCGCGGATCAGGCCGAGCCGATCGGGCCGGCGGCCCCGGCTCAAAGCTATCTGAACATCGACGCGCTGATCGCCGCGGCGCGGCGCAGCGGCGCGGACGCGATTCATCCCGGCTACGGCTTCCTGTCGGAGCGTGCCGCGTTCGCGCGCGCCGTCGAAGCGGCGGATCTGGTGTTCATCGGTCCACCGGCCGGGGTCATCGAGCGCATGGGATCGAAGATCGGGGCGCGCGCGCTGATGGCCGGGGCCGGAGTGCCAATCGTGCCCGGCGACACGCCGTCCGATCAATCCGACGACGGTGTGGCGGCGGCCGCGAAAGCGCTCGGATATCCGGTCCTCGTCAAAGCCTCGGCGGGCGGCGGCGGCAAGGGCATGCGGATCGTACGCGCCGGCGAAGAGGCGGCGCCGCTGATCGGCGCCGCGCGCCGGGAGGCCGAGGCGGCCTTCGGCGATGGAACGCTCTACGTCGAGCGGCTGATCGAACAGCCGCGACACGTCGAAGTCCAGGTCTTTGCCGATCACCACGGTGGGGTCGTCCACCTCTTCGAACGTGAGTGCTCGCTCCAGCGCCGTCATCAGAAGGTGATCGAGGAGAGCCCCTCCCCCGCGCTCGGCGCCGCGCTTCGCGCGAGCATCGGCGCGGCGGCGGTGGCGGCCGCGCGCGCCGCCGGCTATCGGAACGCCGGCACCGTCGAGTTCCTGCTCGAGGGCGACGGCGCCGACGCGCGTTTCTACTTCCTCGAGATGAACACGCGCCTGCAGGTCGAGCATGCGGTCACCGAAGCGGTGGTCGGCGTCGATCTCGTGCTCGCGCAACTGAGGATCGCCGCGGGCGAGCCACTCCCCTGGACTCAGGACGCGCTGACGCAGCGCGGTCACGCGATCGAATGCCGGATTTACGCGGAAGATCCCGCGGAGAACTTCCTGCCTCAGGCCGGCCGGCTCCTGCTGTATCGGGAACCTTCGGCGCCGGGCATCCGGATCGACTCCGGCGTGCGTGAGGGCGACGGCATCGGCGTGCACTATGACCCGCTGATCGCGAAACTGATTGCGCGGGCGGAGACGCGCGACGGGGCACTCGCGCGGGCCGCCGCGGCGTTGCGCGCGTTTCCCATCCTCGGCATCCGCACCAACGTGCCGTTTCTCATCGCGCTGCTCGAGCATCCCGACGTCCGCCGCGGCGCGGTTCACACCGGCTTCATCGACGACCACCTCGACGGGCTCACACCGGCGTCGCCGCCCCCTCTCGAAGCGGCCGCCGCGGCAGCCATTGCCTGGCAGCGCCACATCGAGTCCGGCAGCAGCGGCCAGGCGCCGGACCGGAGCGCTGCGAATTCCGGCCTGCCCGCCCGCGATCCCTGGGTGTCGCTGCGCGGGTGGGGACGGTAGTGTCGCGTCACCATGGCTGACCGGACCATCACGCTGCGCGATGCGAACGGCACCGAGTATCGGGTCGCGATGGCGGACGAACGAATCAGCGTGAACGACGTTGTCCTGAACGTGGCGCAGCTGGACGATGCCGCGATGCGGTTTCGGCGGACCGAATCGAGCGAAGAGCGCGGTGCGCCCGGGTCCAGCCACACCGTCGCATATGCCGTCAGCTCGGGCTGAGACGCAGTGGGTGTTCCTGAACGGCCGCGTGTTCACGTTCGAGGTCGAGCAGGCCCGGCCGCCGGCGTGGGTCGCGGGGCGTTGCGGGATCGTTGATGGCACCGATGCCGGCGACCGTCCGCCGGATCGAGGCACAGCCGGGTCAGGTGGTCCGACGCGGTGACATCCTGATCGTGCTCGAAGCGATGAAGATGGAGCTTCCGGTGCGTGCGCCCGCCGACGGCACGATCGCACGAGTGAATTGCCGCGAAGGCGAACTGGTGCAGGCCGGACAGGAGCTGGTGGAGCTGCAGCCATGAGGCCGTCGCGGGTCACGGTCGTCGAGGTCGGGCCGCGCGATGGCCTGCAGAACGAAGCCGCGGCGATCGCCGCCTCGGACAAGGTGGCGTTCGTCGATCTGCTGTCCGCCGCCGGCCTGCCGGTCATCGAAGCCGGGGCGTTCGTGAGCCCCAAATGGGTGCCGCAGATGGCGGATGCGGCCGAAGTGTTCGCTCGAATCAGCCGCCGTCCTGGCGTGCGCTACACGGCTTTGGTGCCGAACCTTGCCGGACTCGAACGCGCGCATGGCGCGGGGGTGACCGAGGTCGCGGTGTTCGCCGCCGCATCCGAGTCGTTCAGTCAGCGCAACATCAACCAGAGCGTCGACGCGTCCCTCGAAACCTATCGCGCCGTCTGTGCCCGCGCCGCCGAGCTTGGTCTCGCTGTCCGCGGCTACGTATCGACGGCGTTCGGATGCCCCTTCGAGGGGGACGTGCCCGTCGACGCGGGTCGCGGCCGTGACGGCGGCGCTCGTCGAGATGGGTGCCTTCGAGGTAGCGGTCAGCGACACCATCGGCATCGCCCATCCCGGCCGGGTCCCACCGGTCGTCGAGGCGGTCGCGGAGCGGGTGCCGCTTTCGAAAATCGCTCTCCATTTTCACGATACGCGCGGGATGGCCGCCGCGAACGTCCTGGCGGCGCTGGAGCTCGGCATCTCGACCTTCGACGCGTCGTGCGGCGGGCTCGGCGGATGTCCCTATGCCCCGGGGGCCACCGGCAACCTGGCGACCGAGGACCTGATCTACATGCTCGACGGCCTCGGGATCGAGACCGGGATCGAGCTGGACGCGCTGATGAACGCGTCGCGGTTCATGGAGTCGCGAGTCGGACACGCGCTGCCGTCGCGGTACTACCAGGCTGCGCGATCGCGGCGCGTCGGGGGCTGACGGGGCGCGCGAAAGACGCGCGTGTCAAGGGAGCAGGCAGAAGGGAAAAGGGAGAACCATCGCCGCACTCGCATGGGCCGGCACACGCATTGCGGGTAAGTCCGGCGACGTGCGATTTCGTCCCTGCTTCAGCTGCTCGATCGCAGCGCTCTTCGCGCTGAGCCTGACCCTGCGCGCCGCCGGCCCCGGCGTGCAGATCGAAATGAAGAACGTGCGGCTGCACGCCGCCGACGGGATCGTGCTCGACGTCGCCAACCTGCGCGGCACGATGGTCAGCCGGACGGCTGGCGCACCGCCGGTCTTCGACGACCAGCGGTCATTCGTGCTCCACCTGCGTCATGCGGAGCTGTCGCTCGACGTGATGAGCCTGCAGAACCTCCTCAATCAGTTCGTCTTCGGCTACGACGGCGCCCCCGTGAAGCAGCTCACCGTACAGACCGACCATGGGCAGCTCGCGCTGAAGGGAAAACTGCACAAGGGGATCGACGTGCCGTTCTCGGTCAAGGCGAGCGTGTCGGTGACCACAGATGGCCGCATGCGGCTGCACACGGAATCGATGAAAGCGGTCGGCGTGCCGGCGAAGGGGCTGCTCGAGCTGTTCGGCCTGAAGCTCGAGGACGTGATGAACGTCAAAGCCCGCAAGGGCATCGAGATTCAGGACAACGACATCATCATTGCAGCCGGCCAGGTGTTGCCGCCGCCGGAGATCGCCGGCCGGCTCGCCCGCGTCACCGTCAGCGGCAACCGCATCGTTCAAGCGTTCGACGACGGGGCCAAGCCCGCCGCGCCGCTCACGCGGCCGTCGCCGAGCGCCAGGAACTACGTCTATTTCGGTGGCGGGGACATCCGGTTCGGCAAGCTGACGATGCACGATGCCGATCTGCAGCTGATCGACAGCGACCCGAAGGACGCGTTCGACTTCTTCCCGGCCCGCTACAGCGCGCAGCTCGTCGCCGGCTATTCGAAGAATACGCCCGCCAAGGGGCTCAAGACTTATATGCCTGACTACGACGACCTCAAGCGGGCGGGGAAAAATCCCTAAGCCCTAATCCCTAATCACGAATCCCTGATCCCGAATCCCTGATCCCGAATTGGCCCGAATCCCGAATCCCGCATCGGAGCCCCGGAGTCGGCGCTCGGCTGCGCACTGATTCGGGATTCGGGATTCGGGATTCGGGATCAGGGATTCCGGATTAGGGATTAGGGATTAGGGATTTCATCCACTCGGAGAGCTCCCCGTCGCTCCAGCAATTGATCACCCGCGAAGCGGGAATCCCCGCGATCCGCGCGTGCGCGATCGAGTAGTCGGTGAAGCGCAGCTCGCCGATCGAGTGTGCGTCGCTGTCGAGCGCAAACAGGCAGCCTGCGTCGAGCGCCTGTGCCGCCAGATCGAACGGAACGTCCTGACGGTGCCAGTTGCCGTCGATCTCGATCGCGACCCGGCGCTTCGCGGCCTCCGCGAAGATGCGCGGCCAATCCGCGACCACCCCCCGCCGGCTGTTGAAGATGCGTCCCTGTGGATGGCCGAGAATGGCAATGCCCGGTTGCCGGACCGCACGAAGCATGCGTGAGGTCTGATCGTGGTCCCGGCGGAGCTGCGAGTGCGGCGACGCGACCACGAACTCGAACGCCGAACGCTCTTCAGGCTGCAGATCCAGCTCGCCGTCCGCCAGGATGTTCGCCTCGATCCCCTTGAACACCCTGAAGCCCCCCTCGAGGCGCGTGTTCAGGCGATCGATCTCGCGATGCTGCCGCACGACGTCGGCCATGCTCATCCCGCGCGCGATCGGCAGTCCATGAGAATGATCGGTGATCCCCATGCACGTGTGTCCGAGCGACAGGCACGCTTGCGCCATCACCTCGATCCGTTCACCGCCATCGCTCCACGTGGAGTGCATCTGGAAATCGCCGCGCAAGGCGCCCTTCGACACGACCCCGTCAGCGGCCGGCCGCGCGAGGGCCTGCTCCATCGCGAGCTGGCTGAGGAAATTCGCGCGCAGCTGCCGCAGCTCGAGCACCTTGGCGCCGTGTGCGGACGACGCCGCGACCGCGGCTTCGACGGTGGCCGAGCCACCGGTCGCGACGAGCTCGTCGATGATGCGCGCGCTCGACGGCCCGATGTAAGGCACCTCCCGCAGCGTGCCCGCCTGCACCAGGTCGGAGACCAGCAGCGGCAAGCCAATGACCGCCTTCGCGGCGCGCTGGTAGCCCAGTTGAGACCGCTGATTGCCCTGCAGCGCCGCCATGTCGTGCAGCAGACCAGCGGCAGTCATGTTGAGATCGGGCGCCATCGGCTCTTCCGCTTCAGCTCGCCGTTTTCGCCGGCCGCTTCCTGTTCTGGAGTGTGTAGGCAACGTTACACTTCCGCCCGGATCATCGCCGTGTCGTCATAAATCACGGTAAATCGCGGATTTGCGCGGCTCAGTCGGACGGCACCCCCCTTGCTCTGAAGGCTTCCGGTGGTGCCGCGAGATCGCGGCCTGGGGGGGCCCATGGGGATCAGGTCAGCGCGTGTGGTTACGACGACGATGACGCTGACAGCGGCGCTGCTGCTCGCCGCCGGTTGCAGCGCGGGAGCAGCGGAAAAATCCGAGGTGCGCGCATCGCTCCAGCGCACGCTCGCGCAGGCGCGTCCGCCGTATGTCACCGCCGACGCCGAAGGCAGGAAGCTGTGGCAGCTCACCAAGCAATTCTACGAGCGTCGCCAGCACCAGCCGGCGTGGATCGATGGAACGAACCCGCACCCCCACGTGGCCGAACTGTTCGCCGCGCTGAACAGCGCCCCCCTCGAAGGCCTCGATCCGCAGCTCTATAACCTCGCCCTGCTCGAACAGAAGCATCAGATTGCGTCGAAAGGATTCCTGTCGAAGAAGGGATTCGAGCCGGCTGAGGCCGGCGAGCAGGACGTCTGGCTGACCTACTTGTATCTGAAATACGCCTCCGACCTTGCCGACGGACTGTCGGACCTGGCGCAGGCAGACAAGAGCTGGCAGATTCGTCCGGAGAAGTTCGATGCCACGGCGCGTCTCGAGGAAGCGCTGCAGAACAATCGCATCGAGAAGTCGCTGCGCGAGCTCACGCCCGAGAATCCGCAATACCAGGGGCTCCGGAAGGCGCTCGGCGAGTATCGCGCGCAGGCCGCCAAGAGTGGCTGGCCCGTCGTTCCCGCTACTGCGAAGCTGAAGCCGGGTCAGAAGAGTCCCGCGGTCGCGATGATTGCCGGGCGGCTGTCCGCGTCGGGCGACTACACCGGAGCCGCAGTCACTGGAGATGCTCGCGTACTCGGTCGAGCTCCAGGAATCGGTCAAGCGCTTTCAGCGCCGTCATGGTCTGACCGACGACGGGGTCGTGTCGGCGGCGACGATCGCGGAGATGAACGTGCCACTCGAGCAGCGCATCAGCCAGATCGCGCTCAATCTCGAGCGCTGGCGCTGGCTCCCGCGGGACCTCGGCGAGCGGCACATTCTCGTCAACATCCCCGAATACCGCCTGGAAGTCTGGGACCGCAACCAGGTCCCTCTCACCATGCGCGTCGTCGTCGGCAAGAAGGACACGCAGACGCCGATCTTCGCCGACGAGATGACCTACCTGGTATTCAGCCCGTACTGGAACGTGCCGCCCGACATCGCGCAGGGAGAGACGTTGCCGGAAGTGCTGAAGGACCCCGGCTTCCTCGAGCGCAGCAACATGGAAGTCGTGGATACCACCGGCACCCCAATCGATCCGTCGTCGATCGATCTCGCCGATCCGAGCAAATACCGGTTTCGACAGCGGCCCGGCGCGCACAATTCGCTCGGGCTCGTGAAGTTCATGTTCCCGAACCAGTTCAATGTCTACCTGCACGACACGCCGGCCGATTCGTTGTTCGCCCGGGCGAGCCGATCCTTCAGCCACGGCTGCGTGCGGCTCGAGAATCCGACCGCGCTCGCCGAATACGTGCTCCGCGATCAGCCGGACTGGACGCGGGAGAAGATCCAGGAGGCGATGAACGCCGCCGAAGAACGCACCGTGAAGCTGCGTACGGCGATTCCCGTGTATCTCGGTTACTGGACCGCACGGGTCTCGGCCGACGGCGTGCTCCAGTTCCGCCGCGACGTCTACGGCATCGACGGTCGCCTCAGCACGCTGCTGGCCGATCGGCTGTCCCGGCTGCGGAAGACCGCGGCCGCCGCGGCCAGCGCCAACAACCGGCCTCGGGTGGGTGGACCTATTCAGAGCAGTATTGAGTGACCTCGGCGAGGAGCTGCTCGAGATCGACGGGTTTGGACAGGTAGGCGTTGGCCTCGATGTCGGCAATCCGGTCCTTGCCGGCCGCCGACACCACGATGACCGGAATCGACGCGAGCGACGCGTCCTTTACCTGCTGCGAGCGGAACTGCCAGCCGTCCATCACCGGCATCATCAGATCGAGGAGGATGACGCAGGGGTGGATTCCGGCGTTCAGACGCTCGAGCGCCTGCTTGCCGTTGGCGGCCACTTCCACACTGAAGCCTTCCAGCTCCAGGAACCGGCCCATCATGTCGCGGGTATCGATATCGTCTTCGACGACGAACACTGTGCACGGGGCCACGGATGCCAGCTCCTGAACGCAGCCTCGCAGTGGCTGACCGGGATGACGTGACGGACGGACGCCACTCGCGCTGGTCGGACGGTCGAGCACGCCTGCTCGCCGTTGCGGTGGCTGAGAATCCGGGAAACCGGGTTCGCCCGCTGTCCTGTAGCCCGGAGAGTATACAACGCCCTCCGAACCGGCCCGGCGCCGCCTCGGGGACCCGGCCGGCAGGTCCAGGACTCGGGTCCGACGGAACCCTGAGCCCCGAGACCTTCGGCCGCGACCGGTCCTTATGCCGGGATCTTGAGCACCTGACCCGGCTTGATCTTGTCGGGATCGCTCAGCTGATCGCGATTCGCCTCGAAGATCTTCATGTAAGCGTTTGCGTTGCCCAGTTCCGCCTTGGCGATGGCGCTGAGCGTATCGCCGGCCTTCACGGTATAGGTCTTCGCGGCGGCCGCGGGCGCCGCGGCGGCCGGGCCCCCCGTCACCTTGATGTCCGCGACGATCTCGTCCTTCCAGTCGGGGATGGTCTTGATCGCGGTCCAGATTTCATTCTTTTCGTTCTCCGTCTTCACACTGCCGGTGAAGTAGAGCTTGCCGTCGCGCTCCTCGGCACCGCCGTCGAACTTCCCTTTCGCCTGCGAAATGGCGTACGCGTACTTGTCTCGAAGTCCCATGTATTTTGCCTCCCCTCGTTCAATTGCAAGGGTGGATCCGCGGAGGGCGAGCGGGGGTGACAAATCCCAAGCTCCAAATCCCAAGCTCCAACCACTCCCACAAGTCCCAATCAATTCCCAAACAACCCGCGTGGGAAGCCAGGGCTTCGTTGGGGCTTGGGAATTGGGAGTGGTTGGGATTTGGAGCTTGGAGCTTGGGATTTGACGAGCTCGGGCGGCTAGGAGCCGTAGACTTTCAGCTCGGCGATTGACCAGTAGTAGACCCGATCGGCGCCGGTCTGACGCATCCGGATGTACTGAGCGCGGCGGTTGCCGAGCGGAAAGCGAAGCGGCACCGTCCGGGGGATTTCGAGGGCGGCCACATAGGCCATGAGCGCGGGCTCCCCTTCCCAGGCGGTCGTCCAGGTTGAGCCATCCTCCGAGAGGTCGACCGCGAAACCGCGGGGGAAGTCGGCGAGATACCCGCCGATCTGCGTTTCGATGCCCTCGACCTGCTTCGGCGCGCCGAGATCGACGGTGACGACGTTGGTGGGGTCCTGAGGGCCGGCCGTATCCCACCGCGTGATCAGGTTGCCGTCGGTCATCTGATTGACCCGGTCCTCGGCGAGCGACGCGCGAATCCGCGCCGGGTTGAGCGAGCCGGCCGAGAACTGCGGGACGCGCAAGCGGTCGTCGCGCTGCGGCATCCGGTAGACCGTGTAGTCCTGGGTCTCGCCGGCGACCTGCGCGCCCGGCTGGCCGCTGAGGAACGTGCGCCAGCCGCGATCCTCGTCGCCGGAATGGTTCACCACGACCTCGAGCTCACCGAACGACGCCAGATGACCGAGTGCGGCGGGGTTCTTTCGTGCCAGCAGTTCCTGCAGCGCGCCGTAGTGCGGCGCGAAGTAACCGCTGTAGCCGTTGACCATGGGGCGCCGATGCTGCGTCGCGCGGTAGAGCGCGATCAGATCGGGCACCGATCCCATGGGCAGCTCGAGCCGCGACGCCGCCGAGGTCTGAGACGGCCGCCAGTCCGGCGGCGGAATCAGCGGCAACGCGGTCGGCCAGGCCTCGATCACCAGGAGCGCCGAGACGAGCGCGACCAGCGGACGGCGGAGACGCGTCCATCGCTCGACGATATATCCGAGCGCCAGCGCTCCGGCCACCGCCAGACACAAGGTCGCCAGCACCCAGAAGCGCGCCGGCACCCGCACGCCCTCCACCCCCGGGACCATCATCAGCCAGGCGTAGGGCGCCTTGTAGAGGATCGGCTGTCCCATCAGGGTGGGCGCCGGTCCGAGGCAGAACAACCACATCGCGACGGCCGCAAGCGTGTAGAACGCCAGCGACGATCGCCGCCCCCACCCGGCGCGGATCGACGGGTGGAGCACGAGCGCGACCCCGGCGAGCAGGACCGCCACCGAGAACGGTTTGTGCGGCGTCCGCACTGACAGCAGCCGGATGCCGAACAGGTCGATTTTCCAGGGACCGAGCCAGAGCGGAGTGGCGGCAACCAGGGCGAAGACAATTGCAGCGGCGAGCAGGATCCGCGTCGCCCGGAGCCGCTGCAGGTTGCCCTTCGCGGCGGTCGACCACGCGAGCACGATCCCCACCGTGAGGATCGTGATGAGGGCGAGACCGGGAAACAGCGCCGACTCCGGGCGATCCACGACGTTCAGCCAACCCCAGAGCCTGAGATTGCCCGACGCCTTGAGCACGCTCGCGACGTCGGCGCTGAACGACTGGATCTCGAGGGGCCACCGGCGCAGCCCGTATGCGCTCGAGTATTTCAGGTACCCGAACGCGATTGGCAGGAACGCGACGACGGCGGCGCCCCAGGCGATCATCAGACGTCCGAAGTCCACCCACCGGATCCGTCCGACCGCGAACCAGAGCAGCCACAGCCCCACCAGGGCGGACAGGTAGAAGAAGTAGTAACCGCAGGCGAGCGCCTGGCAATACCACGAGACCGCGAACAGGGCGAGATACCGCCAGCGCGGGTCCTGCACGTAGAGGTGGAGCCCGAGCAAGCGCGAACGGCATCCAATAACTGGACAGCACCTGCACGTGCGCGAACTGCGCCATCCGGTAGGGCGCAAAGCCGTAGGCGAGCCCGGCCACCAGCGCGAGGTCGTGGCGCTTCGAGATCTGGTAGGTGAGCAGGTGCGCGCCGATCGCGCACAGCGGGAACGACAGGAAGAACGCGGCGTTGTAGGCCAGCAGCACGTTCCCGGTCGTGACAATGATCGGGGTGGCGATGATCGACAGCCCGAGCAGGTGCTCGGAAAACGCCATCGCGCCCGGGATCGGAAAGAACTGCGGCAGATGCCACCACTGCGGCGTGAACGGCACCTGACGCGCGTCCCACGCCAGGATGAACATGTTCAGCAGCGAATCACCCAGATCGTTCGGCACACGGCTGCCCGGATGCAGCAGAAGGGGCCAGGTGAGCGCGATGGTGAGCAGGAGATAGAGTCCGGCGGCAAGGCCGAACGCCACACGAGGTCGCATCGAAGGTCGGTATTGTAACGTCTTGCGCTATGGTCTGACCATGTCGCCGGTGAGTGCCGCGGTCTTCGACTACCAGACCGGCACGTCGTGGACCGTCGACGGCGACCGCTGGTTCCACGCCGCCAGCACCATCAAGATCGCGATCCTCGCCTGTGTCTACCGGACGCTCGAAGAAGAGCGGCTCGACCCGGGACATCGGCTGCTGGTCCGCAACGTCTTTCCCAGCGCGACCGGCGGCACGCCGTTCAGCGTGCAGGCGGCGCGCGACACCGACGCCGACACGCATGCGTCGATCGGCCGGACGCTCCCGGTATCCGACCTTGCGCGCCGGATGATCGTCGTCAGCGGCAACCTCGCCACCAACGTGCTGCTCGACTTCGTGGGCGTCGGACGTGCGAGGCGGATCCTCGCAGCTGCGCGGATCGATGAATCGACGGGCGTGGACCTGGTGCGCGGCGTCGAAGACGATCGCGCGTTCGAGGCGGGCCTCTCGAACCGGGTCACGGCGAATGGCCTGGCCGGGCTGCTGCGGGCGATCCTCGACGGCCGGTTCGCTTCGAAGGCCCACACCGCCGGCATGCTCGACATCCTGTGCGGGCAGACCTCCCGCAGCGGCATACCCGCGGGCCTGCCACCCGCGATCCGCGCGGCGGCCCGGATTGCGCACAAGACCGGCGAAATCTCCACCGCGACGCACGACGCCGGGATCGTGTTCCTGCCCGGCCGCGCGCCGTATGTCCTGGCGGTGTTGACGGGATGTGCCGGAACCACCGCCGAGCGCTACGCGCCGATCGCCGACGTGTCCGCGCGGGTGTTCGAGCAGCGAGGCCTGCTCGCCGCAGGGGACGGCGGGGAGGGAACTAGTCCCGGCTGAGGAACGCCTCGACGATCGCGGCCCACTCGGCATCGAGCGACTGGCGGCACACCGGCTGCGACGCGCGCCGGTACCAATACGCGGCGTTGCCCGCGTCCCCTTCCTTGCGATGCAAATAGGCATGGACCCAGGCGCCGTCGGGATCGGGGACGTCTTGGGCGACGTTGTGGGCCGCCTCCCAGTCGCCTCGCCCATCGTGCCAGAGGGCCTGCAGGGCCGCGGGGAGATCAGCGGGCGGTGCGGCCCCGGTCAACGACTGCCGGAATTCATCGAGTGTCATGCTCAGTGCTTCGCTACCTGACGCGCGAACACGAACGTCTGGGGCCGCTCCCCGCCGGCGCCGCTCACCCGCGCCTCGAGGCTGCCGTCCGGCCGCCGCGTGTAGCGAACCATCTTCGGAAAATCGTGGCTCGGGTTCTCGAACGTCGCGCTGTCGGCGGTGATCTGCGTCAAGGTGAACTCGGTGGGCGGCCGGCCATTCGGCTGGGCGATGTACACCAGGCTGCCGGCGCGCTCGACGATTCGCAGGAACTCGAACGCGGCCAGGCGATCGTCCGTTACAGTGCGCGCCACCGCCAGCATCGCCCCGCCGGCCGCGGGCGTCCACCGCTCTTCGATCGACGCGCGGCCCATCGTGCCGGCCCAGTCGCCGGCCAGCCACGCCATCTGTGCGAGCGTTCCGCGGGCCGCCGCGGGGCGGTCCTGATTCACCGGCAGGAACAGCGCGATCAGCAGCAAGAGTGCGGGTGTGTGCATGGCGATATCCTCGCACAAGCTGTTAAGATTCCGAGCTTCACCGCGCGTTCCCCAGGAGCCTCATTCCATGCCGCCCGCTTCCCGACGCTGGACGCTCGTCGTGCTCGCGCTCGCGTTCGCCGTCGTGGCGATGCCGGCGCAACAGATGGTCACGGAGACACGCGATCCCGCGCAGGCGCAAGACGAGGACTTCGCCACATCGGTCAGGGAGTGGACGACGCAGCCCTATTTCAGCAGCCCGCTCGTCGATCATCTGCCGAAGGTCAAAGGCGTACCGTCGCCCAAGGACGTGCTCGGCTATCACGTCGGCGCCCCCGCCAAGCTCACCTATTACGCCGACATCGTGAAGTACTACCGCGCGCTCGAGACCGCGCTGCCGGGACGCGTGAGGATCGAGCCGATCGGTGGGTCCGACGAGAATCGCGAGCTGGTGGTGGTCTGGATCTCCTCGGACGCCAACCTCGAGGCGCTCCAAAAGAATCGCGACAACCTGGCGCGGCTGGCGGATCCGCGCCGCAGCTCCGACGCCGAGATCCGGCAGCTGCTCGCCGCCACCAAGCCGCAATACCACCTGATGGGAGGGCTGCACAGCGGCGAGACCGGCCCTTCAGAAATGCTGATGGAGCTCGCCTATCGGCTGGCGACCGAGACGTCACCGCTCATCCGGCAGATTCGCGACAACGTCTACGTATCGATCACTCCGGTCGCCGATCCCGACGGCCGCGATCGCAACGTCGACTGGTTCTATCGCAATCGCGAGCTGCAGCTCCCGGCCGGCGGCCGTGGCGGCCAGGCCGAACCGGGTCAAGGTGCCGAGACCACCGCCGGCGGCGGTGGCGGGCGCGGCGGCACACCGGGGGTGCCGTACTGGGGCAAGTACGTCTTTCATGACAACAATCGCGACATCAATCTGTCGCAGGTGTCGATGCGCGCGATCACCGATTGGTACTTCACCGCGCATCCGCCGATCATGCACGACCTGCACGAATCGCAGCCGCTGCTCTACACCTACAGCGGCGCCGCTCCGCAGAACCCGAATCTCGATCCAATCCTGTTCGCCGAGCTGCCGTTCTTCTCGAACTTCGAGCTCGCGCAGATGACCAAGTGGGGCATGCCGGGTGTGTACACCCATGCCTTCATGGACGGATGGTCGCCGGGCTACCTGGGATCGGTGGCTTACAACCACAACGGCATGATGCGGATGTACGAAACGCAGGGGGGCAGCGAGATCACGCCTCCCGCCGTGGTGCCGCCGCCCGCGGCAGCGCCGTCCGCGCCCGCGGCGGCTGGTTCCCGGACGACGCCCACGCCGCCACCATCCGCTGCGCCGGTGGCCGCTGGTGCGCCATCAACCGGACGCCAAGGCGCGGCCGGACAAGGCGGATCTGGCCGTGGAGCAGTGACCGCCGACCTCCCACCTGGACGCGGCGCGGCGACCGCCGCCCCGACGGGTCGCGGCGGGAGCCAGCCCCGCGAATGGTATCGGGGCCTGCCGATCCCGCCGGGCGCGTTGAACAACTGGTCGCGCCGCAACAACGCGAACTACATGCAGACCGGCGTGCTCTCCGGCCTGCAGCTCACCGCGATGATTCCCAACCTGGTGCTGGAGAACTTCTACCAGAAGACTCGGAACTCGATCGAGTCCGGGAAGACCGAGGCGCCGTTCGGCTTCGTCATCCCGATCCAGCGCGACATGACGCGCGTGGTGGAGCTGCTTCGCATCCTGCGCGCGCAGGGGATCGAAATCGGCAGGACCACCGGCGAGATCAGTCTGGCTGACGGCAAATTCCCGGGCGGCGCGTACGTGATCAAGCGCGATCAGCCGTACGGCCGTCTCGCCAAGAACCTGCTGGAGCGCCAGAGCTACCCGGATCCCAACCTCCGCACCTACGACGACAGCGGTTGGACGATGGGCCTGGCGATGCTGGTCGACGTCCGGGAGATCAAGGACAAGGCGATCCTCGACGTCGCCATGACCCCGGTGACCACGACGAGCGTCCAGGGCAAAGTCAGCGGCAGCGGGACCGCCGGGCTCCTGGTCGCGCACTACGGCTCCACCAACATGGCGGCATTCCGCTGGAAGCTGCGGAACGTCCCCATGAAGATCACCGACCGCGCCGTCACGATCGAAGGCGTGGAACTGCCCGCGGGCTCGTTCGCGATCGCGCCGCCGGCCGACCTCGCCGCCGCCCGCGCGGCGGTGCAGGAGCTGGGGCTGACCGCAGTGGCCGTCTCGTCGCGACCCACCGTGGCCATGCACGAGGCCGATCTGCCGCGGGTGGCGATCTACTCGGGGTGGACCGGGACGCAGGAGATCGGCTGGGTCCGCTACACCTTCGACAAGTTCGGGATTCCGTTCGAGCTGATTTACAAGGAGCGGGTGCGCAAGGGCAACCTGCGCGCCGACTTCGACGTCATCGTGATGCCGACGCAAACGCTCACCCGCCAGTCCGTCTTCCAGCCGCCTGCGGCGCGCCCGGTGCCGTATCTGAAGGATCCGAAATACCAGTTCCTCGGCATGTATGGCGAGTCCCCGGACATCACCGGCGGCATGGGCGGCGACGGCGTCGACGCATTCGCCAGATTCCTGGACGCCGGCGGCACGCTGGTCACGATGGGCACCGCCTCGCGCTTCCCCGCCGATCTCGGGCTCGCCCGCACCGTCGACGCGTCGGCGACCACCTCGGCGAACTTCTATGCGCCACGTCCGCTCGTCAACGCCGACGTGCTGCGCCTCGACCATCCGGTGTTCTACGGCTACACCGACAAAGTGATGCCGATCAAATACATCCAGGGCCAGCCCCTCCTGAGCGTGGCCGAGTCGGATCGCGGCACGGTACTCGCCCGCTACGTCGGCGGCGACGCCGCCGTGCTGAGCGGCCTGATGCGCGGCGCCGATGAAATCCGCGACCGCCCGCTGGCGATCGACGTCCCCGGCGGGTTCACCGGCAAAGGCCGCGTCATCATGTTCGCCAACAACCCGATCTACCGCTGGCAGAACCACGGCGAGTTCAACATGGTGTTCAACGCGCTCTTGAATTGGAACGACCTCGCCGCGCCCGCGACTGCTACGCCGCCGGGCACGCGGTGAGTCGGGGCTCGGGGCGTCTGGGGCGCTTGGAGTGGTGCTCGGGCAATTAGCGACGCTCGTGTGGACAGGAGGGCCAGGAGATCAGGAGAAAGAATTATTGGAAGAGAAATCAATGATTTCCTCCTGATCTCCTGGCCCTCCTGTAAAAGCTCACCGGCCAGCGAATCACCCAGGTGGCCGCTGAAAGCACCCGGATGCCGCGAGCGTCGGGGCGCTGGACCGGCGATCAGGACCGTGGTCAGTCGCCGGCAAAGTATCCGCGCCGCGCGAGCACTTTGCCGCGCTTGCTCTTGAGCTGGACGTCGACCTTGTGCCAGCCGACCGGCGCCACGCCGCGCGGCGTGTAGCCGAGCACGTATCGACTGTTGAACTCTTCGAGGACACGGGTGAACGTCGCTTCGATGTCGCGATGCTGCTGCGCGTGAAAAAGGCGTCCGCCGGTCTCCCGGGCGAGCCTGGCCAGGAACCGATCGTCGGTGACCCCGGCCTGTGCGATCACCCGTCCGGTGGCGGTGACGACCTGGTCGTCGCGGACGCCAATCGCGTAGACGATGGCGTCCGAGCGGGCGGCAACCGCCATCACCCGCGATTCGTCGAGCACGCTGGCGGTGTCGAGCCCGTCGCTGAACAGCAGGATCAGGGTCCGCCCGGTGTCGGCCCCGCGGATCGCCAGCCCCGCATAGGCCGCATCACGCAGCGACGTGCTCCCTTCGGCGGTCAATCCCGCGATGGCCTTCCGCAGCATGACCGCATCGCCGGTGAGGGCCGACGGCATGGTGAGCCGGTGTGAGAACGAAATCACCGCGGCCCGGTCAGTGCGGCGCAGCCGGCCGACGATCGACAGCGCGCCGGCTTTGAGCGCCTGCAGCCGCTCGCCTTGAACGCTGCCGCTCGTGTCGAGGACCATGACGACGTTGACCGGCAGCTGCTCGATATACAGCTGGTCGATGGTCTGCCGCACGCCGTTGTCGAGCAGTTCGAAGTCAGCGGCGGCGAGGCCGGTGACGACCTGCCGATCGTCGGTGACGAGCACGTCGATGCTGACCAGCTCGGTGGCCGACCGGAACCGCTGCGGGGTCTGCGCGACCACGGCGATCTGGAGCAGCACGACCCCCACCGACGCCACCAGCCGCGTCAACGGCGTACCTCGGTTCGCAGCCCGAGCAGCCGTGCCTCGAAGTGCCACCAGTCGCCGGCGAGATACAACCACCACGGATCGTCCTTGCCCTCCTGCCGGAGCAGCGAGATGACGATCTCGGCGGCCTCGGCGGATCGCCCACGCAGATAGGCGGCCTCGCTGCGACCGATCATCGCGGCATGCGCGCCCGGAAACAGCCGCAGCGCGTCGGCGTAGCACCGGTCGGCGCCGTCCAGATCGCCGCGAGCGACCGCCACCATCCCGAGAAACGTCGACGCCAGGTACTGCACCTGCTCCTGATCGGTCAGCGTGTGGGCCGCCTGCAATTCCCTGGCGGCGTCCGCGAGCTCGCCGCGCCGGTACAGCACGCGGCCCAGGCGCAGCCGCGCTTCCACCAGGCCTGGACTCAGCGCCGCCGCCTGCCGGAGGAAGCCTTCGGCCTTCTCGAGCTCTCTCGCCGGGTTGATGGGGTCGTCGCCCAGGGTCTGGCCGTTGCTGCCGACGCGCGGCAGGTACCCCTTGCTCATTTCCGAGACTATCTCGTGATCGACGCCGCTGACCACCAGCACATGCGGATCATTCGGGAACAGCTCCCGTGCCTCGGCCAGATAGGCGCGGCTCCAGCCCACCTGCGCCGCGCCGTGGCGATAGGAGACCACCAGCAGATACCAGTCGCGCGCGAAGCGCCGCTCCTTGTCGCCGATCCCGAGCTCTCCATCCTCGGCCATCCGCACGAGCCTTCGGGCCATCCCTCGGGCGGCATTGAGGTACGGTGCCTGCCGCAGGGCCGGGCCTGTCGCATTGCTCAGAAACCATGCTTCCGTGAGCAGGAGGATCGCGGTGCGGATGCGGCCGAGCCACGTGGCGCGCGACAGCGTGCCGGGGATCCACAGCGCATCGGCCGCATCGGCCAGTTTCGCCTCACGAATCGTCCCGAGCAGCGCCACCGCGCCCCGGAGATCCCCATCTCGATAGGTCGCCAGCGCCTGGGCATAGGCCGGCGGGAGGGGATCGGGCTCGGGCGGCGACTGCGCCGGCGCCACCAGCAGAAGGCCGACGCACACGAAGGTCGCGAACATCGCCGGGACTATAACGGGCCTCGACCGGGCCTCGCAATGCGGCCGTGAGCCGGCTCCCTGGGCGTCTGCGCCTTACAGGGCATGAAACGGCTTCACGCCTTTGCCGCGACAGCGCTCCTCCTGGCCGCTCCCGCCTTGCTCCTGGCGCAGGACGCCGGCCGGCCGCCGGTGATGAAGGGAGACATGTCGGGAACCGTCGCCTGGGTCAACGCCAACAAGGGCGATCTCAGCGACTACAACGACTGGCGCTCCCAGGCCGGCTTCAGCCTCGGGGGCGGCCGGTACTGGACCGATCACCACGTCACGCGAATCGAGGTGGGTGCCACGACCACCGCCAGTGTCTACTCGCCGGTGCCGCTGGTGATTGCCAACAATCAGACGGTGTGGGTGCCGGTCCACAACCAGTTCTCGACCCGGCGCGTCAGCGTGATGCAGCTCTATCAATTCCGCCGCAACGAATGGGCACATCCCTACGTCGGCGCCGGCGTCGACGCGGTCTGGGATCGCGTCGAAACCCAAGCGGATCCGGTGTACGTGTTCGACCCGGTGACACGGCAGCAAAGGCTGGTTCAGCCCCGCACGGAGGCCGAGCAGCGCACCACCCTGTCGGGCCGTGGCGTGCTCACCGCCGGCGTGAAGGCGTACATGGCGCGCAAGGCCTTCGCGGTCACCGAGCTGCGCGTCAGCATCGGAGGCCGCCGCACCGAAGACGTGCAGTGGCGGTTCGGTCTCGGCGTGGACTTCTGACCTGGTGTCGGGTCACCCGGTTCGTTCGACAACTCAAGACACCGTAGCTGTGGAGCCTTATGAGGAAAGTCCTATCGTTGCTGCTCGTCACCACTCTTACCCTGTCCGGCTGCGCGACCAGCCGGATGTCCCAGGCGCGTGCCGTCCCTGCGCCGGCGCGTTCCAACGCAGCGGATCCAAAGGTGATGGCCGACTACGTCCGGCAGCTGCGGGTCGGCTCACGAGTTCGCCTGAGCCGCACCGACGGAGAGGAGATTCGCGGCACGCTGATGCGGAACGACGCCGATCCACTGGTGATCCAGCGGCGCTCACGCATTCCAGAGCCGCCGATCGAGGTCCCACTGCGCGACGTGGTCGCCGTGGAGCTCGATCTGCCGGGGAACGGCGTGGGGCGCGCGATCGCGATCGGAGCGGGCGCGGCCGCGGCTGCGGTGCTGGGGATCTTCGTGGTGTTCGCCGCGATCTACTCCGATTGATTCGGTCGACGGCGGAAATGTCACCTTCCGGTCGGAACAATGACCTCAACGAAGAGCAATACCGGTTTGGGCAGGGCTGGGACGACCGGCGGGACAGGTTCGAAATATGGCTCTAAGCCACACGTTATCAGCAGCTTAGGGCAACCGCTCAAATCGCCGTCCGCCAGCACGCCGTTTGCAGTCCGCATCAGTAGCTCGGGCGCTCTCCGTGCGGCCCCTCCTCGGGACGGCGGGACGCCTAGCTAGCGTCGGCGGACCCATCCGGGTATACCGGAGGGCCGCCGACGGACTTTTTAGAGCTTCGCATGTCAAGGGAGAAGGGAGCAGGCAAAAGGGAGAACTCCTTTTCCGTCCCTCGCTGTGGCGCCGGGGTCTTTAGACCCTGGCGTTCCCGGTCTGAAAAGGTCCGCGCCAGACCCGGCCATTCCGCACACCCTCTGAAGGCCCCCGCCCAGCGCTGTGGTACAACACGGAGATGGAATGCGCACGACTTCAAATGGTCGACAGCCGGTGAGGCGATTGCCATGAGCGAGACACCCAAGAGCGCGTTGGAACTGGTGATGGAGCGGTTGAAGAAGAAGGACGCCGATGCCGGCATCACCGAGAAGCCGCTGACCGACGAGCAGCGCGCGGCGATCGCCGAGGCGCGGAGCGTGTACGACGCGCGGGTCGCCGAGCGGCGGATCATGCATCACTCCGAGACCATCAAGAACGCTGGACCCCCAGGAGCGTCAGACGCTCGACGACGCGCTGCGGCGCGATTTGGAGCGGTTCGAATCGGACCGGGAGAGCAAGGTCAAGAAAATCCGCGAAGCCGGCCCCGTATAATTGCCGCCGTGGGAACCGTTGTCAGCTTTCCTCGGAGCTCCGGCGTGCCGGACAAGCGTCAGGGCGGAGACCGCCGGCACCGGTCGCGCGGCGGGCGTCGTACGAGCGATCAGGCGGGATTCGCGCCGCTGGTGCTGCTCGTCGACGAAGACGCCGACAGTGGCGCGCGGTGTGAGGCCATCCTCGCCAAGCTGCGGTTCGCGGTCGCCCCGGCCCATACCCTCGCGGAGGCGACCCGCGTCATGGACGCGCTGCGGCCGAACCTGATCGTCGGACACGTGACCGACCCCGAGGCGCTGCGACGGGCGGCCCCCGCCGACATCCCGGTGGTGATTCTCGACGACGGGTTGAGCGCACCGGATTTGATGATTGCCGAGATCCGCCGGGCGCTGCGAAAACGGGCGCGCGAGTAACCCGGGGCTCCTACCGCGTCGCCAACGCGGTCCCGCCGGACGCTTCCTTCCGCCGGCGCTGCTCCAGCGCCAGCGTCAACGCATCGACCAGCGCTTCGCGCGCGAACGGCTTTCTCAGCAGGAGCAGCGCTCCCGCTTCCTCGACCCGCCGCGGGTCCGGCGACGACATGCCGGTCACCAGCACCACCGCCATCCCCATCTTGCGGGTCAACACTTCGCTGACGTGGAAGCCGTCGGGCGGCGGCAGCACGATGTCGACGAAGGCGACGTCCGGCTTGTAGGCGTTGGCCGAGTCAATCGCTTCGCGGCCAGACGAGGCCGCGACGACCACGCAGCCCTCGTCTTCGAGCCAGGCGGTCAACAGTCCGAGCATCTCGCGGGAGTCGTCCGCGATCAGGACGCGCGGCGCCATCGACGCCGGCAGGTCGTGGCTCGCGCTGGCAGAGATGTGGGTGGCCCAGACCCGCGAACAGGTCGGACATTGGAAGAACGCACGGGCATCCTCGTGCCCGGCAGGTTCGGCGAGCCCGCCGCAGCGCGGGCAGCAGATGTTCATAAAAGCGTCGCAGCCGAGTGACGAGTGCAGTAGAAGGCGACGCAGGGCGCCGTGAGTTGTGGGGTACCAATTAACCAAAGCAAACGCTGAGCCATTGGCCGCTCGAGTTTTCCGCCCGGTAGAATGTCGAAGCGACGATTTCGTGATCGGTTTGGATCACAAGGTTGCGATGTTAGTCCTCCGCGCGGTTGACTTCGACGGCTCGGTCGGAGACCTCTACCATGCAGATTGGCCTCATCTCCGACACTCACAGCCTGATGCGCGACTCGGCGCTGAAAGCACTGCGAGGCGTCGAGCTCATTCTCCATGCCGGTGACGTCGGCAATCGGGCGGTGCTCGACGCGCTGCGGGGGCTGGCGCCGGTGTATGCGGTCTACGGCAACGTCGATGCGCGCGACGGAGCGCTCGTCGACAGCCTCGACACCGAAGTCGACGGGTACCGCATTCATATGAGTCACGGCCACGAGCTCGGATCACCCACGCCGGAGGCACTGGTCGCGCGTTACGATGCGGATATTCTGATCTACGGTCATACGCACCGGGCGTTGGTGAAGGAGCTGACCGGGACGCTGGTGATCAATCCCGGCGCGGCCGGCCCGGCCCGGTTCGATGTCAAGCCGACCGTGGGGCTCCTCACGCTCCCCGAACGCCTGGTCAAGATCGTCCCACTTCAATCGTGACGGCCTCGAATGAAAGGGTCTCGCGATGTTCACTGCCCTCATGCCTCGCCGGAGACGACTCCGCCTGCCGGTCCTGATCGCGGCGTGGTGTGTCGTCGCGTCGCACACGTTTCCGGAGGGACCGTCGGCCGCGGAGCGCCGGCCCATCGCCGAGACCGACCTGTTCTCGTTCGTCTGGGTGGCCGATCCGCAGATCGCGCCCGACGGCTCGCGGGTGGCGTTTCTGCGGGTGGGCATCGATCGACAGAAGGATCAGTACGAAACGTCGATCTGGATTGCCGACGCCTCCGGCCGTGAGCCGGCGCGGCGCCTCACCACCGGGCCACGCGACACCGCGCCCCGCTGGTCGGCGGACGGGAGCCGTCTCGCCTTCGTCCGGGCGGTCGAATCAGAAGGCCGGGTCCAACCGCCGCAGATTTTCGTGATGGCGATGAACGGCGGCGAACCTCGCGCCGCCACCGACATTCCGCGCGGCGCCGGCAATCCGGCCTGGTCTCCCGACGGCCGCAGCATCGCGTTCTCATCGACCGCCCGCCCCGCCGAACTCCCCGGCAGCACCAAACCGGCCAGTACCCGATAAACGCGTCAGCGACGTCCGCGTCATCACCGAGGCGAGATACCGGGCCAACGGCGTTGCCGGAAGCGGGTTCGTAGATGCCGACCGCCCGACCCACATCTGGACCGTGGCGATCGGCGATCCGGCGGCGCGGCCCGCGCCACCACGCCGCATCACGTCCGGCGAGTTCGGAGCCGCCAACCATCAGTGGTCTCCAGACGGCCAGGAGCTCTATTTCACTGCCGATCGCCGTCGCGAGTCGTACCTACTACCCCGGCGACACGGATCTCTATGCGGTGGCCCTCGAGGGCGGTGAGCCGCGCCGGGTGGCGAGCATCGACGGCAACGTCGGGCCGTTTGCGTTCTCGCGCGACGGCCGGCGCATCGCCTTCATCGGGACGGCGAACGCCCAGCCGGAGCGCTCCTACGATCAGCCCGATCTCTGGGTCGTCGATCGCACCGGCGGCACGCCCCGCAACCTGACGACCGGCTACGACTTCGACATGGGCGGCGCGATCGGCGGCGACCAGCGGGCACCTCGCGGCCAGTTGCCGGCGGCGCCGATCTGGAGTGCCGACGGGAACCGCGTGTTCGTGCGGGTCGGCGAACAGGGCAACGCGGTCCTCGCGGCGGTGGACGCCGCAACTGGGAAGGTCGAGCGGACTATCGCCGCGCAGGATTTGATGTCGTACACCGCGGACGCCGCCGCGGCGCGGTTCGCGATGGTGATCTCGACGCCGACCGTGCTCGGGGATCTGTTCATCACGGACGGCCCGTCCGGCGCCGCGCCGCGGAAACTGACGACCTTCAACGACGCGTTGTTCGCCGATCTGAAGATGAACGAGCCGGAAGAGATCTGGTATCAGAGCTTCGACGGCAAGCGGATGCAGGGCTGGATCCTCAAACCGCCCGACTTCGACCCAGGGAAGAAGTACCCGCTCGTCCTGCAAATCCACGGCGGTCCTCACTCCGCCTACGGCAACACGTTCACGCACGAGTTTCAGTGGATGGCCGCCAAGGGGTACGTCGTCCTCTATACCAATCCGCGCGGCAGCTCCAACTACGGGCAGGAATTCGGCAACATCATCCAGTTCAAGTATCCGGGCGACGACTACAAGGATTTGATGGCCGGCGTGGACGCGATCCTGAAGACGGGCTACATCGACGACAAGCGGATGGGCGTGACCGGCGGCAGCGGCGGTGGCCTGCTCACCAACTGGGTGGTCACCCAGACCACGCGATTCAAGGCCGCGGTGAGCCAGCGCGACATCTCGGACTGGACCAACTTCTGGTACACCGCCGACTTCACGCTGTTCACGCCCACCTGGTTCCACAAGGCGCCGTTCGAGGATCCGGCGGAGTTCACCGCGCGCTCACCCATCACCTACGTCACCAAGATCCAGACCCCGCTGATGTTCATCCTGGGCGACGAGGACTTCCGCACGCCGCCGTCAGCCGGCGGCGAGGATCTGTTCCGGGCGCTGAAGTATCTCAAGCGGCCGACGGTGATGGTGCGCTTCCCCGGCGAGAGCCACGAACTGTCCCGCAGCGGCCGTCCCTGGCACCGCGTCGAACGTCTCCAGCACATCGTCGGATGGTTCGAAAAATATCTGGCGGGCAAGGATGTGGGCACCTACGATCCGCCGGCGCGGTAACGAAGCCGACACAGGGCGATAGTAGACTCCTTCACCATGATCAAACGCGTCTCGCTGTTGCTGATCGCCGTGGTGCTGTGTGGCGGCGCGCCGGTGGCGCGGCAGACGCCGGCAACGCGCGACAATCTGATCCTCATCACGCTGGACGGCGTGCGGGCTGCCGAGATCTTCGGCGGGCTCGACGTCGAGATCCTGCGCTCGACGCTCGCGAAGGACGCCAAGCTGGAGGACCAGCCGGCCTACAAGCGCTTCCACGCGGCGACGGCGCAGGAGCGGCGCGAGAAGCTGATGCCGTTCCTCTGGCGCGAGCTGATGGCGAGGCATGGCTCGATAGCCGGCAACGCCGCGCTGAAGAGCACCGTGACTCTCACCAACACTCACCGGTTCTCGTATCCCGGCTACTCGGAGATCCTGACCGGCGAGGCGCACGACGACGTGATCAAGAGCAACGACCGGGTGCAGAACCCGTATCGCACCGTGCTGGAGGAGATCAAAGAGCGGCTGTCGCTGCCCGCGGCGGCGGTCGCGGCGTTCGGATCGTGGGAAGTGTTCAACGAGATCGCGGAGCACACACCGGGAAGCATCACGATCAACGCCGGCTACGAGCCGTTCGAGACCGACGACCCGGCGGGAGCCGAGCTGAGCCGCATGCAGTTCCAGACCCCGACCGCCTGGGACTCGGCCCGCTACGACGCCTACACGTTCTACCTGGCGATGAGCCACCTTCGAAACGCACGCCCTCGGGCGCTCTATCTCGCCTTGGACGAGACCGACGACTGGGCGCACGATCGGCGGTACGACCGCGTCCTGGACGCCCTCTCACGCACCGACGGCTATCTGAAGGAGCTGTGGACCTGGCTGCGGTCGCAGCCGGAGTATCAGCGCACCCACATCCTGATCACCACGGATCACGGCCGCGGCCGCACGATCAAGGACTGGAACACTCACGGCGCAAAGATCGAGGGGGCGCAGGAAACCTGGATGGCCTTCATCAGCCCGGCGATGGCCCGACGCGGCGAATGGCGCGACCATGCGCCCCTCCACACCAATCAGGCGGCGGCGACGGTGGCGAGCTGGATAGGCGTCGATTGGACCGCCGGCCGGCCGGGTGTGGGCAGGGCGATTAAGTAGCATGACAAGGGAGAAGGGAGAAGGCACAAGGGAGAACCTTTTATTTCTGCGGTAAATTCCCGAATTCTCCCTTCTCCCTTCTCCCTTGACACGCGTCAACGTCAGTCCCCGCCAACCCCCATCTGCCACAGCATGTAGGCATAGGTGAACGCCATCTCGCGCAACGCGTCGTAGCGGCCCGAGGCGCCGCCGTGGCCGGCGCCCAGGTTGGTCTTCAGCAGCAGCGGATTGCTGTCGGTCCTGGTGGCCCTCAGCTTCGCGACCAGCTTCGCGCCTTCCCAGTACGGCACCTGGCTGTCGTTCACCGATACGTGCACCAGCATCGACGGGTAGCGCTGCGCCTTGATGTTGTCGTAGGGCGAGTACTTCATGATGTAGTCGAAGTCCGCCTTGGTGTTCGGGTTGCCCCACTCGGTGTACTCGCTGGTCGTGAGCGGCAGCGACGAATCGAGCATCGTGTTGATCACGTCCACGAACGGCACCTGGGCCACCGCGGCTTTGAACAGGTCCGGCCGCATGTTGACCACCGCCCCCATCAGCAGACCGCCGGCGCTGCCCCCCTGGATGACCAGGCGATCGGCTGCCGTGTACTTGTGCTCGACGAGATGCGCGGCGCAGTCGATGAAATCGGTGAAGGTGTTCATCTTCTGCTTCATGCGGCCCTGCTCGCGCCAGTCCTCGCCGAGCTCGCCGCCGCCGCGCACGTACGCCAGCGCGAAGATGGCCCCGCGATCGAGCAGGCTCAAACGGTTCGACGAGAACGTCGGCGACTGCGAGACGCCGTACGACCCATAGGCAGACAGCAGCAACGGCGACGTGCCATCGAGCTTCGTGCCCTTGCGATGGACGATCGAAATCGGCACGCGGGTGCCGTCGCGCGACACCGACCAGATGCGCCTGGCCTGGTAGTTCGCCGGGTCGTAGGCGCCCAGCACTTCGGTCCGCTTGAGCAGCGTCCGCTGCTTCGTCTGAAGGTCGTATTCGTAGACCGAGGCCGGCGTCACCATCGACTGATAGTTGAATCGCACGGTCACGGTATCGAACTCGGGATTGGGGGCGAGCGACAGGGCGTAGTCTGGCTCCTCGGTGGCAATCCGGTGCGCCGCGCGGGTCCGCAGGTCGATGACGCGGAGATAGCTCAATCCACCTTCACGCTCGGACACCACGAGGTGATTGGCGAAGAAGGTCAGCCCGCCGATCCGCACCGCCGGGCGGTGGTCGATGAACGGCTTCCAGTTCGGCTCGGACGGGTCGGCGATCGGTGCTCTGACCACGCGGAAGTTCTTGGCGCCCCGGTTGGTCGTGATGTAGAGCTCGCCGTTGTAGTGATCGACGTCGTACTCGTGATCCGTTTCGCGCGGCGCCACCACCTTCGGCGCCGCGGCCGGCGTCGCCGCCGGCAGGAACCGGACCTCGTTCGAGGTCTTGGCGCCGGAGTTGAGGAAGATCACCTGCTTGTCGAGCGATCGGGTTGCGTAGACGTCGAAGAGCTCGTCCCGCTCTTCGAAGATCAACTGGCTGTCGGCCGCGCCGACCACGTGGCGGAACACCTTGTCCGAGCGCTTCGAGACCGCGTCTTCGGTGGTGTAGATGATCGTCTTGCTGTCGGTCGCCCACGCGACCGATCCGACTCGCTCGATGCGTTCGGTCGACTCTCGCCCGTCGCGCAGGTTCTTCACGTGCAGGACGAACTGCCGGTACCCGGTCGTGTCCAGCGAATAGGCCAGCCAGTTGGCGTCGTCGCTCACTGCGTAGCTGCCGAGGCCGAGGAACTTGTGGCCTTCGGCCAGCGTGTTGAGGTCCAGCAGGACTTCCTCGGCGCCGCTCATGCTGCCGTGCCGCCGGCACATGATCGGGTATTGCCGGCCTTCCTCGGTGCGGGAGTAGTAGAAATGCTCGCCGATTCGAGCAGGGACGCTCAGATCGGTCTGCTTGATCCGCCCGAGCATCTCCTTGTAGAGCGTCTCCTGCAACCCCTTGGTCGGCCGCATCACCTCCTCGGTGTACGCGTTCTCCGCCTCGAGGTAGCGGGTGACCTCGGGACTCCCCTTCTGGCGCAGCCAGAAATAGTCGTCGGTGAGCGTGTAGTCGTGGATGCGGGTGATATGCGGCGTCTTCGCGGCCACGGGCGCCGCAGCCGGCGGCCCGGACTGGGCGATGACCGTCGATCCGGCAATGGCCGCGGCGATGAGGCCGGCAGCAGGAGTGTTCATCTGGTTGTCGTCCAAGATAGTTTCTATGATGGTATCGGAGACTGACCCTGAGCGAGTGGACGGTGACAGAGGAAGAAGCGGGCGCCCGCCTGGACAAGTACCTGGCCGCCGGCACCCGCCTCGGATCGAGAAGCCGGGCAGCCTCGGCGCTGGAACGAGGCAAGGTCTACCTCAATGGCCAGGAGGCGTCACTCGCCGACGCCGCGCGCCCGATGCTCGCGGGAGACTACGTGCGGCTGTGGACCGATCGCCCCGGCAGCGCCAGGGCGCGCCCACGGACCGGTGTCGTCGACGACCTCGCCATCGTCTACGAGGACGAGCGGCTGGTCGTCGTGAACAAGCCGCCCGGCATCCTGTCGGTGCCACTCGAGCGCAACCGCGGAGTGCCGTCGGTCTACGACCAGCTCGAACAGCGTTTCCGCTCGCATGGCAAGCGGCGGCCGCTCCCGGTCCATCGGATCGACCAGGACACGTCGGGGCTCGTGCTGTTCGCGAAGGATGGCGCGGCGCAGCATCGTGCTGAAGGAACAGTTCAAACGCCGTGAGCCGGAACGCGCCTATCTGACGATCGTCTACGGCCAGCCCGAACCGGACGCCGGGACCTGGCGGGATTTCCTGGTCTGGGACGAGCAGGCGCTGATCCAGAAAGAGACGCACCCGCGAGACCCGCGCGCCACTGAGGCCGTGACCCACTACCGGGTGCTCGAGCCCCTCCGCGGCGCGTCGTTGCTCGAAGTGCGGCTGCACACCGGCCGCCGCAACCAGGTGCGCATTCAGGCGCGGTTGCGTGGCCATACGCTGGTCGGGGAACGGCGCTACGTGTTCGGGCCCGACCAGTTGCGGCCGATTCCATTCGGACGGCACGCGCTGCACGCGTACCGCCTCGTCTTCCGGCACCCGGAGGACGGGCGCCGGATCGAGCTGGAGGCGCCGCCGCCGGCGGACTTCAGCGAGCTTATTTCTCGGTTGCGGTGGCGGGCTTGACGATCGGCGCCTCGCCGGCGATGAACCGGTCGACCCGCGCCGACACGTCTTTCAAGTAGGCCAGGTCGCCGCCGCTGATTTCCGTGGTCATGTAGCCTGAATAGCCGATTTCGCCGAGCGCGCGCCGCACTTCCGGCCAATCGATGTCCCCTTCGCCGAGGTTGGTGAACTGGTACGGTTGATCTTTGCGCGCCGCCCTGAAGTCCTTCAGGTGAAGCCGCACGATCCGCGAGCCGAGCGTGCGAATCCAGTCCTGCGGAAAGCCGTTGATCACCACGTTCCCGACGTCGAAGTAGGCCTTGACCCAGGGGGATTCGAACTCGTCGACATAGCGCGCGAACTCGAGCGGACTCTGCAGGAACTTGTTCCAGACCTCCTCGACCGCGATGATGATCTTCTGCTCGCGCGCCAGCGGCAGCAGCCGCTCACGGATCACGCGCTGCGAGCGCGTCCAGGCGTCGCGGTACGAAGTCTTCGCATCGACCACGGCGGGCACCAGCAGGACCGCGTCCGCCCCCCACAGCTTCGCGTTCTTGATCGACGTCTCCATTCCGGCGACGCTCTTGGCCACCACCTCGGGATCGCCGCTCGACACCGGAAAGCGCCAGTGATCCGAGTTCATCACCGAGTGAATCTTCAGGCCGGTCTTGGCCGATGCTTCCTTGATCTCGGCGGCCTCGGCGTCCGCGGCGATGGTCTGCATCTCGACCGCCTCGAACCCGGCCTCCTTCCCGATCGCGAATCGCTCCGCGTAGGAGAGCTGTCGCGGCAGCATCGAGATGAGGGTCGACTTGCGCAGCGTGACCGGGTTGGGCGGCGACGGCTTCCCGCCCGGTGCCGCGGTGGGCTTCTGTTGCGCCGCCGAAAGGCCGGCCGGCGCGGCCGCCAGCACCGCCGTCAAGGTCTGCAAGAACCGGCGTCTGTTTTCCATAAAGTGCTCCTCATTGTCGTATGCGTGGTCCGTGGTCCGTGGCCCGACAGAGTCGATCGAGCCAACTGGGTCCAAGCCGCGGCAACCAGCCAGTCACGAGCTCTTCCACCCAGATGATGCGAACGGCGCTGTCGGACTACGGGCTACGGGCTACGGACCGCGGACTCGATGCCTTGATCTCCCGGCAGATCCGCTGCAGGACCGGGAACAGCTCGCGGTCCGCCGGGCGGAATGCGGCGCCGTCGATGACGAGCGGCGCGCCGATCACCACCAGCGGGGCGCCGCGCGAGGGGCACTCGATCGCCTGCTCGATCGACAGCCCGCCGACCGCCTGCACCGGAATCGAGACCGCGCGTACCACCTGGTCCAGCTCGTCGAGCGGGCTCAACCCCTTGATCAATCCGCGCTCGTCGAAGCCGATGTGATGGACGATGAAGTCGACGCCGAGCGACTCCATCCAGACGGCGTTGGCCACCCGATCGTCGGCCGCCAGATTGTCGCCCATCACCTTGATGTCGTATTTCTTCCCAGCCTCGACCACCTTGCGAATGGTCGCCTCGTGGGCGCGACCCATCACCACCACCAGATCCGCACCAGCCTTCGCCATCATCTCGGCTTCGAGATAGCCGCCATCCATCGTCTTCAGGTCGGCGACGATCGGATGATCGGGGAAGCGCGCGTGCAGCGCTTCGACGGCGTGCAGCCCCTCGGCGAGCAGCAGCGGCGTGCCCGCCTCGAGCCAGTCGACGCCCGCCTCCACCGCAATCGCGGCCGTGGCGAGCGCCTCGTCCAGAGAGATCAGGTCCAGCGACAACTGGACGATCGGAAATGTCAGGTGGTCCAGACGGCTCAAGATGGTGTCCTTTCTGTCTTCTGTTCTGTCTTCTACTTCTTCCCTGCGAGCGCAGCGAGCTCAGCCTCCGTCCACGGGCGCGCGCGTCCCTTCGTGGCCGCCCGCACCGCGGCAACCGCCGCCGGTTCGACCGGTTCGCCCCCCTGGCCCCACTCCCGGCGAATGTAGGTCAGCACCGCGGCGATCTGCTCGTCGGTGAAAATCTGCCCGACCGGCGGCATCAGCCCTACCGGGCCTTCCTTGCCGTGCAGCAGGATCCTGACCGGCACTTCCGCCGTGGCGAGCGCGAGCGTCGAACCGACGAGCGGCGGCGCGATCTTGTCCATCCCGCGGCCATCCGGCTGGTGGCACGCCTGACAGACGTTGCGATAGACCTCCTGCCCGGCCCCGAACCGCTTCTGCTGCTCCGGCGTCAGCGGTGCGATCGGCGCCGCCGCACCCGGCTTGCCGGGCCACTCGACGCGGGCCAGCAGCTTTTCGGCGCGACCGCCCAGCTCCCCGCCCTTGGCCGCGAGCGCCGAGAACGACACCGGCTCGGCGTTCAACCGAAGTGGAGCCTGGCGCGCCGGCGGCGGCCGCGGCGCCTGCGGAAACGCATACGCGCCACCGGGACCGGCACGCCCGCCCGGACAGGTCGGACAGGGCGCGTCCGGCGCCGCAGCCGGACCGCCGCCACGCCGCCCCGCCGTTCCCGGCATCGCCGCGCCAAGGAGCGCGACCTCGGCGCCGCGCAGCAGCGCCGCCCGCTGCCAGGCGGGATGACTCTCGTCGCCGATCACGCCGAGCAGCTTCGTCACCGCCGCTTCCTGCGCGCCGCGCGCCACGGTCGCCGCGATCATCGTCACCGCGGCTTCCCGCTGCGGCGTCGCACCGCCGGCGACCTGCAGCAACCGCTCGAGCACCGCCAGCTCGTTGCCGCGCAGGCCGCTCAACGCCGCATCCAGGGTGATCGGATCGTCGCCGTTGCGATCGAGCAGCGTGACCATCGCCTGATCCCGCGCCGCCCCGGTCATCACTCCGAGCGAGGCCGCCAACTGGTGACGCACCGGCCATTCCTTGTCGTCCAGCCGCTTCAGCACCGCCGCCTGCACCGGGCTGTTCGGCTCACCCAGCCATCGCTCCGCGATGCGGATCGCGGACGCACGCACTTCCTTGGCCGGATCGTCGAGCGCCGCCACCACCGCCGCCGGCTCGATCGCGTCGAGGCCATCGAGCGTCCACAGCGCATGCAGCCGCGCCTTCCAATCCTTCGACGTCGCGGCCAGCTGCGTCAGGCTCCGGGCGACCGACTTGTCGGCGCGCTCGACCAGCAGCCGCTGCGCCGCGTCGCGCCACCAGCCGTTCGGATGCGACAGCCGCTCCACCAGCTGCGCGCCGCTCAACTGCGCCGCCGCCGACGCCGTATCGCGCTTCGTCGTCTCGTGCACGACGCGATAGATGCGCCCGAATCCGTTCGGCTGTTCGAGCTTGTGCTTGACGATGTGATCGCGGAGATACTCGGTGATGTCCGCCCGCTGCTGGATGACGCCGCGGTACATGTCGACGATGTAGAAGGTGCCGTCGGGGGCGTTGGAGAGCCAGACCGGGCGGAAGCGCTCGTCGGTGGAGGCCAGGAACTCCCCCTTCTCGTACGCCTTCCGCGCGCGCAGCGTCCGGCCGTCGTCTTCGATCACGATCCGGCTGACCAGATTGGCGGCGGGATCGGCGACGAACATGTTGCCGTAGACCTCCGCCGGCAGCCGGTCGCCGCGGTAGATCTGAGGCGCGCAGACCGCGGTGAAGCGGTGGAGCGTCCCGTCCGGCCGATCGATGCCGAACTGATACGCGCGGTTGGTGCCGGGGTTGGGCCGCACCGGCCACACCACATTGACCGCGTTGGCCTCGTCTCGCAGCGCCTCGTAGCTGCCCCGGGTCCGCACCAGCGCCGGGTTGCGCAGGAAATACGGCGTCGGCACGAAATCGACGTGCACCGATGATTCGTTGGTGTTCCGGTAGATCCGGCCGGCGTCGTCCTGGGTGACGCCCCACTCGCCGCGCATCAGCGTCTTGCGGACCTCGAACTTCCCGTTCTTCAACCGAAGAAAGGTGTCCGCGTTGGCGGTGTGCATCCAGTTGTCCATGCCCCAGTAGAAGTCGTTGGTGTTCTGCTCGACCCGCGCCTCGCGGCGGCCATACAGGTCGGTGATCGACTCCTTGGTGTCCATTTTGAGGTCGCCGTTGGTATCGCGCATCAGCCAGGCGTTCGGCGGTTCGCCGACCAGGATGCCGCGATCCAGGACCTTGAGCGAGCGCGCGAGCACCAGACCGTCGGCAAAAACGGTGCGCTTGTCCATTACGCCGTCCTTGTCGGTGTCCTCGAGCACGACCACCTTGCCGATCGGCTCCATGTAGGGCTCGGGGGCATCCAGATTCGGCACGAAGCCGGGCATTTCCACTACCCAGATCCGTCCCTGCCGGTCCCAATCCATCACGATCGGGTCCTGAATCAGCGGCTCGCTCGCGACCAGCTCGATCTTGTAGCCGGGCGGCATGTAGAACGTCTTCAGCGCATCCGCTGGTGAAAGGGCCGGCGAATCCGGTGATACCTTCTGAACCTCCGGCGGCCACGGGCGATTGAGCGGAGATGATTGCTGGCCGGAGACGGTGAGGACCGCGGCGAAGAGAAACAGCGCGGCGGCGCGCGCGCGCGTGAGAGACATGGACTCAAGGTACACCAATCGACGGGATCGGGGGCAGCCGGCATGACGAAGACGTGGAGAGTGGCGGTGATCGGGCTGGGACACTGGTATTCGGCGTACGGGCTGGCGCGCGCGCTGCCCGAGTATCCGCGGGCCTCGCTGGTGGCGGCGGCGGCGCCGGACGCCGGCAAGCTCGAGGAGTTCACCTCGACCTTCAAGGTCCCCGGCTACCACGATTTCCGCGAGCTGCTCGACCGGGAGGACGTGGACATCGTCCACATCGCGACGCCGGTATCGGAGATGGCCGACGTGGCGATCGCGGCGGCGCGTGCCGGCAAGCACATGGTCCTCGGGAAACCGATGGCGATGACGGTGGCCGAGGCCGATCGGATGGTCGAGGCGGTCGAGTCGTCCGGCGTTGCCTGTTTCCCGTTTCAGGCGATCGGCCGGCTGCGGATCGCCGACCTCGTCACCCGGATTCGCGCCGGCGAGATTGGCGACGTGCGGCTGATCCACCAGACCTGCCGGTGGTCGATTGCCGAGGATTGGTATTGCTCGGGGGCGCCGGGGTGGTTCGCGGACCCGCGCTTCGTGCCGGGCGGCGCCTTCATCGACGAGGGCATCTACGGGATCGATTTCTTCCGCTACCTGACCGGCAGCGAGATCGTGCGGGTGGACGCGCGGATGGCCAACCTGGTGCACACCGACATCGCCGTCGAGGACTGGGGCATGGCGACGTTCACGTTCGCCAACGGCGTGCTCGCCACGCTGGAGGCGTCGTGGACCATCAACGCGCCCCGCCGGACCGGGCCGTCGCCGAAACAGAACAGCGTGGTCCGCCTTGAGGTGATCGGCTCGCGCGGCGAGATGACCGATCAGTCATTCCGGACGCCGGGACGCGCGGTGCTCGCGGCAGGGGCCGCCGATTGGGTGTTCGAACGGCAGCCGGAAGCGCTGACCTTCGCGCCGCCGGCGCCGTTTCCGCTCAGCCATCTGATCGACAGCCTCGACCAGGGCCGCCCGCCAATCGCGTCGATTCGGGAAGCCAGGGACGCCTTCGCCGCCGCGATGGCGGCCTATGAGTCAGCGCGCACAGGGAAACCGGTCGCCCTTTGAGAGCTCGAGCGCGACCAATTTCCAAAATCCCAAGCTCCAAATCCCAAATCCCAACCACTCCCAACTTCCAAATCCCAAACAAAATCCCAAGCTCCAAACCCAACAAAGCCCAGACAAGTCCCGAACCAAGAGGGATTGGCGATTGGTAGTTGGCAGTTGGTTTTGGGATTTGGGCGTTGGGAGTGGTTGGGATTTGGAGCTTGGGATTTGGGATTTGACATACTTCACTCCACATGCGAGTAGCTCTAGCCCAGCTCAATCCGGTGAGCGGCGATATCGACGGCAACGCGGACAAGATCTGCGAGGCGATCGCCGAGGCGGCGCGGCAGGGGGCCGACCTGCTGGTGTCGCCGGAGATGGTGCTGCCGGGCTACTGCATCGGCGATCTGGTGGAGAACGTCGACTTCCTGGCCGCGAACGATCGGGCGATCGCGCGGATCGCCGAGGCGTCGCGCGGCATCACCTCGGTGGTCGGCTTCATCGACTACGACCTGCACCAGCGCAACGACAACGGCACGGTGCGGAAATACAACGCCGCCGCCGTGGTCCGCGACGGCCGGATCCTGCAGCGCGCCCACAAGGCGCTGCTCCCCAACTACCGCTACTTCGACGACAAGCGCTTCTTCGCCCCGGGAGAGTCGCGGGAACCGGTCGAGATTCCGACCGCGTCCGGCTCCACGCCGATCGGCGTCTCGATCTGCGAGGACATGTGGGACGACTTCTACGACGTCAAACCGCTGCCGGAGCTCGCCGCCAAAGGCGCGACGGTCATCGTGAACCTGAACGCCTCACCCTTCTATCCCGGCAAGCGGCACGAGCGTGATGCGCTGATCCGACGCCACGTGGCGCAGGTGCGCCGGCCGCTGGTCTACGTCAACACCGTCGGCGCGGCCGACAACGGCAAGAACGTGATTGCCTTCGACGGCGAGAGCCTGGTCTATGACGGGCACGGCCGCCTGATCGCGATCGGGCGGCAGTTCGAGGAGGAGCTGCTGGTCGTCGACCTGGGCGAGGGCGCCGCGCCGCACGCCATCGCGGAGCTTCCGCCGATCGATCGCGAGCGGGAAATCTACGACGGGCTGGTGATGGGACTCCGCGACTACATGCGGAAGACCCAGTTCACCGAGACGGTGGTGCCGGTATCGGGCGGCATCGACTCGGCGCTGGTGCTGGCGATTGCGGTCGACGCGGTCGGGCCCGACCACGTCCGCGCCTACAACCTGCCGTCGCCGTACAACACGGGGACCACCCGGTCGATCGCCGAGCGCCTGGCCGCCGCCCTCGGGGTCCGGTACGGCGTCATTCCGATCTCGTCGATAGACGAGGAACTGCGGACGACCTTCGAGCGGCACGCCCACCCGATTCAGCGCTCGCTGACGCGCGAGAATCTCCACGCCCGGATCCGCGGCCTGCTGATGATGGCGGAATCGAACGACAGCGGCGCCCTGCTGCTGTCCTGCGGCAACGAGACCGAGATCGCGCTCGGCTACGCCACCCTCTACGGCGACATGTGCGGCGGCATCTCGGTGATCGGCGACCTGTCCAAGACCGACGTCTACCGGCTCGCCCGGCACGTCAACATCCGGCACGGCCGCGAGATCGTCCCGGAAGAAACCTTCACGCTGAAGCCGTCGGCCGAGCTCGCCGAGGGGCAGTTCGATCCCTTCGACTACTACGTGATGGCGCCGGTGGTCAGCGAGCTGGCGGAGCGCCGCCGCAGCGCGTCGGAACTGATCACGCTGTTCGACCGGCGCGCGCTCGACCCGGCCCGGTTCGCGCCCGATCCCGACGGCCGCACCGTCTACGACAAGCACACCTCCGCCACCTTCCGCGCCGTCGTGCAGGAGGCGTTCCAGCGCATGCGCCGCTCGGTCTACAAACGGCTGCAGGGCCCGCCCATCCTCGCCGTGAGCGAACGCGCCTTCGGCTTCGATCTGCGCGAAACGATCATCAGCGGCTGGAACGGGGAGTGATCATGTCCGCGGTTCGCGGGTTCGCGGGTCGCGGGTTCGCGGCCGGAGCCGCTCGGCGGTTGGGGGTGAAAGATCGCCACTGGGGCATGTCGTAGCGCTTTTCACCCCCTTCTCTCGATCGGCCTCCGCGAACCGCGACCCGCGAACCGCGGACATGATCACTCCCTGCGCCGGCACAACAAATGGCGGCGATTGGCCCGCACCCGTTCGATCTCCGGGCCGTGGCCGTCGGGCTGAGGGACGATGACGTAGTCGCCGCGGCGGGCAGTGCGGACGAAACCCTCGAGGCCGGTCGCTTCGAGTGCGTAGCCGCCCACCACGTGCTCGAGCACGAAGCGGTCGGCGCGGCTCCAAGTGTCCTGGAACACCCGTTTGCCCGCCAGGTTCTCGCGTTCGGCGAGCAGCAGCCCCTGCGCCGTGTGGCTCAGATCGCGCATGGTGAACGAGTAGAAGAACGCCTTCCCCTCGGCGACCGCCAGTGCCATCACCACCGCGCCCGTCAGCACTCGTCGTCGCACCGCGACGCTGGACGATGTGAGTCAAACGAATCCCTGGGCGAAGGTCCGGCCGACCAGCAGCGCGAACAGGGGATAGAACGGATTCAGATACCACGCGAGCTTGGTCTGCATCAGCGTCGGGATGAGGACCGTCACCCCGAGCCACGCCCCGGCGATCGCCTGCTCGTAGGGACGGCCGGGCAGCTCGCTCCACATGTGGCGGAACCGCTGGCGCGACAGCGGCAGAAGCAGCAGCGCCACCACCGCCGCCACCAGCCACGCGTAGTGATCCTTCTGCAGGTTGTTCGGGTAGTAGAGCAGCGATCCGGTGTGCCCCTCGAGCGCGGTCGCGGTCCGGGCCACGAAGTCGTAGTGGAACATCCGCCCGAGGAACTGCGTCCCGTCGAGCCGCCAGCGCGCCCAGGCCCACGCGGCGATCGGCACCATCCCGAGGACGGTGGCGGTCGCGAGCGGGCGCCAGCGGCGCTGCTCGGGGTGACGCCCGCCGACGACCAGCACGGTCGCGACCAGAATCAACGGCATCAGCACCGCCATGCCGCGCAGCAGGAACACCGCGGCCAGGATCGGGCCCAGCCAGGCCAGCCGCCACGGCCGCTCGCGGCCGCTCCACAGCGCGACCACGGTCAGCAGGATCAGCAGCGTGAACAGCGCATCGGTGTTGGCGCTGCGCCCGGAGTGCACGTAGAGGAACCCATACGTGGCGCTCAGCACCAGCCCGGCCAACAGCGCCGTCGCGGCCCCGAACGCGCGGCGGCCCCAGAGCAGCAGCACCAGCACGGTCAGCCATGCCGCTGCCGCCGACGCCACCCGCAACGAGAACAGGCTGATGCCGAACGCCTTGAACGACGCGGCAATCAGCCAGATGTTCAGCGGCGGCTTGGTGTTGTAGTAGTCGAGCGCGCCATCGAAGGTCGTGCCGATCCAGTGGCCGTGCCGGACGGTCTCCGCGGCGCTGATCGCATAGAGGGCCTCGTCCCACTCGGTGACCACTTCGCGGTCGAGCCGAACGAACAGATTGACGGCCGCAAGCGCCAGTACCAGGACGGCGCCCGCGCGGAATCGACGATTCCAGCGCTCCAGCGCCGAACCGTCGTCATGGCAGGGAGTCGAATCGTGCACGAGTCCTCCGCTCGTTGCATGGACCAACAACCGCTTGTCGTGAGCGCCGGATTATACACGGCTGAGCTGCTGATGGTAGCGTTCAGCAAGACTGACAGCTAATCAAGGAGCGAGTCGTGCTGCGGATCCTGATCCTGATTGTTGGGGGGCTGGTCGCGCTGGTGCTGCTGATCGTGGCGGTGGGCTACGCGCTCCCGGTCGCTCACGTGGCGACGCGCGATGTGTGGCTGGCCGTACCGCCGGACCGCGTCTTCACCGCGCTGCGCGAGGTCGAGAAGTTTCCGGCGTGGCGATCGGGCGTGAAGACGGTGGAGGTGCTCGCCACCACCCCCGCGCTGCGCTGGCGCGAGCGGGGGGACAACGACATCACTTTCGAGATGGAGACCGCGGAGCCGCCCCGGCGCCTGGTGACGCGGATCGTGGACCGGTCACTGCCCTTCGGCGGCTCCTGGACCTACTCGTTGACCGGAGAGAACAGCGGCACCCGGCTGGTGATCACCGAGAACGGCGAAGTCTACAACCCGCTGTTCCGAGTGATGTCGCGGTTCGTGTTCGGCCACACCGCCACGCTGGACACGTATCTGGCCGACCTGCAGCGCTATCTGCGCTGATTTTGACGCCTGTCGCTGTCACGCTGCATTCGTGTCCACGGCGCCTGCGGCGCGCCTCGGCCTTCGGCCGCACGACGACACGACGACACGACGACAACGACGTAAGAGCAACCGGCCACGTCTGTCCCGCCGGGCATTTCCTGAGGGGATTCGCTACCTGAAATATCAACGGCTCTCCCGCTGCCGGCGACGCCGGCCCCTCGCGGGGCCGGTGTTGCAGGAGTGAGGGTCGAGCCGGATCACGAGTAGCCGGCGCCTTTGCGTGGCTACTCGTGATCCGGCTCGACCCTCACTCCTGCACCGCGCGAAGCGCGGCGCCGACAGCGGGAGTAGTCCGTCGAAGTGACTCACAATGTTTCTTACGTCGTGTCGTCGTGTCGTCGTCTCGTCCTGGCGCGCAGCGCCAGCGCGCCGCAGGCGCCGTGGACACGAAGGCAGCGTGACAGCGAATGACGCCCGACTGCAGCTCAGAACTGGAAGCGCGCCCCCAGTCTGATCAGCCGCGGGTTCATGATCTCCAGCGTCTTGTTGAACCCGGTCGCGCCGGTCGCGGTCGCGTCGTACTGGCGGCCGAGGGCCGTCGACGAGTTCAGCACGTTGAACATGTCGAGCGTCAACGTCAGGTTCGAGCCGCGGAACCCGAGCGTCTTCTCCGCGCGCAGATCGAGCGTGAACACGCCCGGCAGGCGGTTGTCGTCCGGATCCACCAGCAGCACCCGCTTTTCCGGCAGCGACGGATCGATCGATTCGACGGTCGCGAAGAACGGCTGGCCGAACCCTTCGCGCGCCACCAGGCTGCCGGCGAGGTTGATGCGATACGGCAGCTGATACGCGCCGCCGGCGGTGAACTGATAGCGCGGCAGCAGCAGGTAGATCTCGCTCTTGCCGCTGCCGTTGGTCTGGGTCACGTACGCCCCGCCATCGATGTTCGGCCAGGTGGTCGACGGGGTCGGATCCTGGACCGCGGTCGAGGGGTCGTCGAAGTATTCGCGGTGGGTGTTGGTGGAGAACCCGATCCGTCCCATCCACCGGTTCGACATGCGCTTGGTGGCCTGCAGCTCGAGCCCGAGGTAGCGCTGGTGATAGTCGGGGCGGTTGCGGAATTCACCGCCGTTGCCGACCGGCAGGCTGTCGGCGCGCGGGGCGAAGTAGGCCTGACTGTAGGCGCCGAGCGGGGCAGCGTTCCCTGCGGCGACGCCTTCCTGCACGTAGTCGGCCCGCGTCACGCCGACCAGCGGGTAGATGGTGTTGCCGCTCGTCAGGTCGACGCCGCTCCAGATCACGTCGTTGAAGCGCCGCCACGTGACGGCGGCGCTGACCCCGAAATTCGGCGCCAGCTCGCGATCGAGCCCGACCATGACTTCATGGGTCCTGGGCGATTTCAGGTCGGGATCGACGCGATTGAAATTGACGCCCGAGCCCGGATGCTCCGGATCGACGCCGGTCCACGTGAGCAGCTCGTCGAGCTCGCCGGGGTCGGCGATGTTGTTGCCGTTGCGATCGGTCGCGGCGTAAATCAGGATCGCCGTGGAGGCCGCGGAGAACCCCTGCACGGTGCCGGAGCCGAGCTGGCTGCCGAACATCCCATAGCTGGCCCGCAGCAGCGTCCGGCCGCTCTCGTCCAGCGCATACGTGGCGCCGACCCTCGGTGACCACAGGCCGAGATCGATCATCTTGGATTCCGCCGGTGCGGTGATCGCCGGCAGCAGATCCGGGAACCCCGGGTTCGCGCGCTGCGCGCTTTCCCGCATCGACGCGTAGGCCCGGTCGTAGCGCAGCGCGAGCTGCGTGGTCAGGCGGCCGGCCTTGATGGTGTCGCCGGCATACACGCTCTGATTGACGGTTTCGCTCGACGCGAAGAACGGCCGCCACACCCATGCCTGAATGCTGCGCGTCGTGGCGAAGTCGGACGAGTGCAGGCTGTCGACGCCGTTGCCCGGATAGTCGAGCGTCTCGTCATCGCGGGTCTTGCGCCAGCTGCCGCCGAAGGTCAGCTCGTGCGCACCGCGCACCCAGTTGCCGTCGACCAGCGTGCTGTAGTCCGGACGATCGGTGGTGTAGAAGTAGTGCGATCCGCGCCGGACCCGGCCGGCGTCGCGATACGCGGAGGCCTGCAGCCCGCCCTGTGGATCGAACGTGAACCCGTTGCCGACATACCCGGTGCGCGCGGTCAGGAACACGTTGTTCGCGAGGACCAGATTCACCTGGCCTTTGAAGAGCGGGGTCGGCCCACTCTGGTCCCAGGTCGTCTCCGGCGCGCGCAGCGGGCTGGCGCCGCGGCCGATCTTGGTCTTGTTGCCGCGGAAGAACAGGAACTCCGGCCGGATCCGCGGAGTGATCTGCGCGGTCGTTTTCAGCGCGACGTTCTCCAGGGTCGTCTTGTCGGGGTCGCCGTTCAGCGTGAACAGCGTGCTCTCGGTGCGGCCGAACGAGCCCCACGCCCACCATTTGTCGCGCAGCACCGGCCCGCCGAGATCGAACCCGACGTCGGTGAGATCCTTCATCCGGTTGCCCTTGCCGCTCTCGCCGGCCAGGTCCGCGAGCTCGTCGGGCAGATTGGTGCTCTGCAGCCCTTCGCCGGCGCCGTAGATGTGCGCCGCGCCGCTCGGCCGGTTCGCGCCGGTCTTGAACTGCATGTTCAACTGCACGCCGGCGGTCGGGTTGGTCGCCGAGGCGCCGCCGGTCGTGACGCTCATCTCCTGGAACATGTCGAAGTTGTAGTAGGTCGGCGAGCTGCCGGTGGACGCCGAGATCCGTCACCGGGATGCCGTCGAGGTTCCACGTGTTCTCCGCGAGCCCCGCTCCCTTCGCGATGTAGTTCGACTGCTGCCCGGATTCAGCGCCGCCGACGTTGACGCGGTCGACCACCACGCCCGGAACGGTCTGCAGGATGACCCACGGATCGCGCGCCGACGGCAGCTGCTGCAGCTCCTCGTACGACACGCCGGTCGTGACCGTCTGCCGGCCTGGATCGACGATCGGCGCTTCACGATTCACCTGCACGGTCTCACTGATGCCGCCCACCTGCAGCGTGGCGCGAAGCGGCACGCTCGATCCGCCGCCGACGCGCACGGTCTCGTTGCGATAGGTGGTGAATCCCGGCAGCGTGACCGTGACGACGTAGATGCCAGGCGCGAGATTGAGAAAATGCGCCTCGCCGTTCGCGTCGCTGGTCTGCTGCTGGGTGGCGGGCCCGGCGATCTCGACCGCCGCACCCGGAACGCTTCGCTCCTGGGCGTCCTGCACGGTCACATCGATCCGGCCTTGAAAGAGCGTTTGCGCGGCCGCGGGACCGGCGCCGGCGAGCGCCAGCGTCAGGGCCAAGCTGAAAAGCCGGCGCGCGCGGCACGACGTCCCGGCAACGGATGAACTGGTCATTGAGCCTCCTCGAGTTCGCGGTCGACCGCGCTCTCACGCGTCGAGCGCCACTACCTCACGTACCTGTGATGCCGGGAGCGGTCGAGCAATCGCGGGTCCGCAGCGGCGCGCCGCGAGCGCGTGCGACGCTGAATGGGCCGCACCAACCGCTGCGCGGGACGAGCGACCAAGGCAACTTGCCGAGTGAACGTGGAGAGGGCCGACGGGGGGAGGGCGCGACGCGGTCGCGACACGCCGCGATCCATCCGCACGCACCTGTGGCTCCAAACTTCTGTAGCTGGTACAAGTACTGGGATGACTGACATCTGGTCGCTCAGCGACCTCTGCACCCCGTGGTGCGTACATGTCGTGGCGACGCTGCGCGTGGCTCACCACATCGACGCCGGCCATCGGCGGATCGGTGATCTCGCGGACGCGGCCGGCGCGGATCGCGACGCGCTCCATCGAGTGCTGCGGCACCTGATCGCGAAAGGGATGTTCGAAGAGCCGGCGCCCGGCACCTTCGCGCTGAACGACGCGGCGCGGCCGCTGCTGGACGAGGGCGTGCTGGTGGGCTTCGATCTCGACAGCTTCGGCGGGCGTATGGCCCACGCCTGGAACACTCTGCTCACCGCGGTCCGAACCGGACGGCCGGCATATCACGAAGTCTTCGGCCGTCCGTTCTGGGACGATCTGCAGGCACATCCGGCGATCGCCGAGCGGTTCGACGCCCTGATGGGGCCGCTCGGCCACGGTGTGCCCGACCCCGAGGTCCTGCTGTCCGGTGACTGGACCGGGGTACGGCACGTGGTCGACGTCGGCGGGGGCACCGGCACGCTGCTCGCCGAAGTGCTTCGGACCCACCCCGCCGTGCGCGGAACCCTGGTCGACCAGCCGGCCACGGTCGCGCGCGCCGGCCGGACGTTTCAAGACGCCGGCGTGGCCGATCGAGTGACGATGACGGCACAGAGCTTCTTCGATCCGCTCCCTGCAGGCGGCGATCTCTATCTGCTCAAGAGCGTGCTGAGCGACTGGCCCGATCCCGAGGCGGTCGCGGTCCTCGCGCGGTGTGCCGAAGCCGCACGTCCCACCGGACGCGTCGTCCTCGTCAACGAGGTGTCGCCCGACCGCGATAGCGGTCCGGCGCCGGAGCTGCTGATGCTGGTCCTGGTCGGGGGCCGCGCCCGGAGCCTCGCTGAATTCCGGCCGCTCGCGCGGCAGGCCGGCCTCGAGGTGGTGGCGGCCGGCAGGCAACAGTCGGGGCGGCACATGGTCGAGTGCGCGCCGTCCGGCGGCGACATGACACAATCGGGCATATGAGCGACGGCGCCTGTTCCCACATCGAAGCAATCGACAAGGTCAAGACGGCCACAGCGCACGAGTGCGAGGAGTGCGTGAAGATCGGCTCGACGTGGGTGCACCTGCGGACCTGTCAGGCGTGCGGCGCCACGCTCTGCTGCGACTCGTCGCCCAACCGCCACGCCAGCAAGCACGCGCACGCCAGCCACCATCCGGTGGTCGCCTCGGCCGAGCGCGGTGAGCGCTGGTTGTATTGCTTTCCCGATGATGCGTTCGCGGAGTATTGAGAGAGGGTGTCAGTAACCAGTCTCCAGTTCCCAGTTGCCAGCAAGGGCTTCTTTCTCACTGGAAACTGGAAACTGGAAACTGACGACGCGCGCTTAGGTCTTCGCGCCCCCGAACCCATAGTCGTACGGCTTGCGCAATTTCCGCGCGAGATGCCCGTTCGCATCCTTGGCGCCCTCGCCGACGAACTGCTCCTTGGCGGCGTCCCAGTGAAGCGCCTTTCCGGTGCGAAGGGCGATGACGATCAGGTGCCCGACGATCGCCGACTGGTGGCCGGCCTCGACCGGGCTGACCGGATCCTTGCGGCTGCGCACCGCCTCGAAGAAGTTCCCCATGTGATCGTCACTGACCTCCAGCTTCACCTTCGGATCGGTCATCGGCGTATCCAGCATCTCCGGGTCGCTCGCCGTGATCGTCGTCCGGTTCACCCAGATCCAGCCGCTGGTGCCCTCGATCCTGACGCCGTTGCGCTGGCCGTCCGGTTTGAGCGCGACGCCGAACGGGCTGTCGTCGGTGGTGGTCTTGACCACCTGTTTCACCCCGTTGGCCCAGCCGAGCGTGGCCTCGAATTCCGACGGCGTCGTGAAGCCGCCCGGGATCGGCTCCGTGAGTGCCTTCGCCTCGATATCGGTCGGGCCATCGAGTCCGATCGCCCAGCGCGCGATGTCGTTGTGATGGGCGCCCCAGTCGGTGACCGGACCGCCGGAATAGTCGAACCACCACCGGAACGTCTGATGGGTGCGCTCCTTGAGGTATTCGACCTGCGGCGCCTGACCGAGCCAGAAGTCCCAGTTGAAACCGTCCGGCACCGGCACCGGCTTGAACGGACCTTCCCGCAGCCCCGCCGGGAGGTAGACCGTGACCTGCGTCAGCTTGCCGATGCGGCCGTTCCGCGCCAGCTCGCACGCCAGCCGGAACAGTTTGTTGCTGCGCTGCTGCGTCCCGGTCTGCAGCACCACGTTCTCCTTGCGCACCGCCTTCACCAGCCGCTTCCCCTCGTCTACGGTGAGGGTGAGCGGCTTCTCGGCGTAGATATCCTTCTTCGCCGCCGCGGCTGCCAGATTGATCAGCGTGTGCCAGTGGTCCGGCGTCGCGTTCACGATGACCTGGACGTCCTTGCGATCGAGCACGCGGCGGAAGTCGGTCATCACCTCGGGCGGTCTCGGGTTGGCCGCGAACTGTTTCGCCACCGCCGCCGCCTGGTTGGTGTCCACGTCGCACAGCGCCACCACGTCGCCGAAACGGCTCGCGCTCTTGATGTCACCGCGCCCCATCCCGCCGCAGCCGATCAGCGCGAGACCCGGCCGATCGTTGGCACTTCGCGGCGTCGGGGTCTGCGACGCCGCCGACAGCTCGCGCTCCACGAACCACAGCGGCAATCCAGTCGCTGCCGCGATGGCGGTGCAGTGGCCGAGGAAGGTGCGTCGGGAGATGTGGAACCGTTTCGCCATTCAGGCATTGAACGCCAAAGAGGGGGGAAGTGCAAGTCGTCGTTGCCAGTTGCCAGTTGCCAGTTGCCAGTTAACAGTTAACAGTTAACAGGCGAAGAGGATGCCGTTACTGGAAACTGGAAACTGGCAACCGCCCGCGCCCCAGTGTCACAATCCCTCCATGCTGACCGTGCTCCTCGCGCTGTTCACCGTCCAGGCGCCCGCTGGAACCGCCCTCCCCGACATCCGCAACTTCCTGCAGGTGACGCCCGAGTTCTGCACCGGCGGTCAGCCGCGGCCCGAGCACTTCGCGACGCTCAAGACCGATGGCGTCAAGGCGGTGCTCAATCTGCGCCAGCCAGTCGAGCATCGCGCGGACGAGGAGCAGCAGGCGGTCGCCGCGGCCGGGCTGAAGTACTTCAACATCCCGGTCAACTATCAGAATCCTTCGGATGCCGACGTCGACCAGTTCCTGAAGATCACTGACGACCCGGCCAACCGGCCGATGTTCATTCATTGCACCGCGGCGATTCGCGTCGGGGCGTTCTGGATGATCCGGCGGGTCCTGCGCGACGGCATGACCATCGACGCCGCGCTCGAGGAAGCGAAGAAGGTGGGTCTTTCGCGCGCGCCGCACCTCGAAGAGTTCGTGCGGGCGTACATCGCGTCACACAAGAAATAGCGGCCGGTCAACTCAGAAGCGATACAGGTAGCTCGCCTTCAAGAACAGTCCCTGCCGCGTGGTCAGGTAGTCCCCTTCCCCATCAATCCACGCCTCGTCGCGGAACGCGCGCTTCTGGAAGAGCGAACCGTAGCCGACATACACGACCGTGCCCGGCCGCAGATCGTAGGAACCGAGGAAGTCGGTGAGGACACGGTGTCGCTGGCTGTCGTACCGCACGATCGACCGGATCGCCAGCTCCCTGGTGAACTGGTAGGTGGTGCGCGTGTTGATCAGATTGACCGTGTAGACACGCGCGCCGGTGCCCGGCCGGTCGAAGACGTTGCGCGAGAACTGGATGTCCTCGCTGAACCGGCCGCCGATCTGGATGAGCCCGCCCACGCGGGCCGAGGATGACGGACCGACGAAGGGATCGACCTCGTCGTAGTAGAGCGATGAGCCGCGGCTGAGAAAGAACGACGGTTTCAGCCAGCGAAGGACCTGCATGTCGCCCCACACCCGCCACTGATCGCCTTGGTATTCCGCGCCGCGCCAGGCCTCCTGCGACAGCACGCGATCGGCGCGGACGAACCCCTGCCTGGTCAGGCTCAGTCGTACGCCGCTCACCGCGACGTAGTCGTCTCCGCCCTGAATGCGGTCGCGGCCGCGCTGCATGAACGTGAACGGACTGATCCGGCGGATCCATGAGTGGCGCTCTTTGTCCGGATAGAAGCTGTAGTCGGCGTAGCCCCAGCCCGACGTCAGTCCGACGCGATTCAGGAACGCCGTGTCCATCACGAATTCGCGGCCGTAGTGCTCGACCTGGGACTGCAGGCTGACCCGCCGCGAGCTGAATCCGTAGTTGGCCTGCATCCCGATGCCGCTGCCGCGATCGTCACCACCGGTCGTGTTCGAGCCGAGGACGAACGCGTTCAGATTGTTGGCGCCTTTGAAGTTCAGGCTCAGGTCGGCGCCGCCGGTCAGGTTGGTCCGTCCCGCCAGCTCGGTCATCGTTGCCATCGCCCCGGCGAAGCTGCCGGCATTGAGGCGCATCTGCGCGCGCGCGACCTGGTACAGCTTCTCCTTGCCACTGAGTGGGTCGAGGTCGCTGGCGGTGCGTCCCGGAGCTTGGTCGACGGCCGTCAGCGTGCCGAAGGTGACGCGTCCGAGCGACCCGGTCAGCTTGGCGCCGAAGATCGGATCGACGATCTTCCGCGTGTGGACCGCGTAGAGCATCGAGGCATCGCCCGAGCCGTTACCGCCAAGATTGAAGATGCCGGCCCCTTCCATGAAGAAGGGACGCTTCTCGGAGAAGAAGATCGGGAACCGCTGGTTGACCTCGACCTGGAACGCGTCGCTCTCGACCTGGCTGAAGTCCGGATTGACGGTCGCGTCGAGGGTGACCGTGGAAGACAGCCCCCACTTCACGCTGACGCCAAGATCCCCCTGGTTGTCGGCATCGCCCCACTCGCTGGGCCGGGAGCGTTCCTGATCGCGCGAGAAGGTCGCGGACGGAATCACCTCGCGGGTCGGCCGGGCGGTGATGTCGGTGAACGCCAGCTTCGCGTGCTTCTGGAACACCCACTTGCCCGGCTCGAGCGCGGGCCAGGAGACCGATACGCCGACACGGCTGATGCGGCGCCAGAACAGGACGCCCATCTGCACGTCGGCGCCGCCCTTGAGGCGGATCGATTGAAGCGGGAGACGAATCTCGACCGCGTAGCCGGTAGCGGTCACGCGCCCGGCGCTCTGCCATACCCAGTCGGGCGAGGTGTCTTCGCCGCCGCCGGCGGTGTTGAGCATGTCGAGCTGGATACCGCTCGGATTGACCAGCAGGTGGTACGAGGTCTGCCCGGTTCCGAGCGCGTCAAGGCTGAAGCCGACCCAATCGTCGCTCCAGATGTTGTCGCGCCTGGTGATCGACGTCTTGATCCGGGACGGCTCGGCGTCGTCGCAGCGAAACGCAAAGTAGAGCGCGTCGCTGTCGTAGCCGACCCAGACCGCGGTCTGCTGCGGGACGGAATCGCCGTGCAGCGGGTTGTACGACAGCCATTTGTCGGTCGGCAGCGGTGTGCCTGCCCACGCCTCATCGTCCAGGGCGCCGTCGATGACCGGCGGTGTCGAGAGGCGGGTGGCCCGCAGCGGCGTGGCTGCGCCGGGCGTCTGTGCCGCCGCGATCCCCGGAATGATGAGCAGCAGAATGATGAGTCGGAGAACAAGGAGGCTGGCCGAACGCCCCGGGTGCGAACACATTGTCTGGCTTAGACGGGGGCTGGGACCCTAAGGTTTGCGAGGGTCAGGGCCCCAGCTGATACACCCGCACGTAGTCGACTTCGAGCCGCTGAGGCCAGATCGACTCGTCCACGCCTTTCTGGCCGCCCCAGTTGCCACCCACCGCAAGGTTCAGCAGCAGGCGGAAGTCGCGATCGAATGGCCATTGCCGCCAGTCCGCCTGGGGGTTCTTCAGCCGCTCGTTGTCGAACGAGAAATAGCGGATGCGATCCACGGACACGGTGATGCTGCCCGGCCTCCACTGCACGACGTAATCGTGGAACTGGTCGTGCGCGGTCTCCACCGTCGTCCGCCCGGTGCGCTGGGTGCGATCGACGTGATTGTAGGCACGCGTGTGCACCGCCCCGTGAATGACGCCGGGATCGAAACCGACGTGCTCCATGATGTCGATCTCGCCGTTGTCCGGCCAGCCGCCCTTGGCATACTCGCCCTTCATCGGCAGCATCCAGATCGCCGGCCACGTACCCCGCCCTCGTGGCAGCTTCGCGCGCACTTCGATCCGGCCATAGCGCCACGACTGTCGCGAGGTCAGGCGCGCGGAGGTGTAGTCCTGGCCCTGCCATCGCTCGCGCCGGGCTTCGACGATCAGCCTGCCGTCTTCGACGCGCGCGTTCTCGGCACGGGCGTTCGTGTAGAACTGCCGCTCGCGGTTACCCCACCCGTCGCCTCCGACCTCGTAGGTCCACTTCGCCGGGTCGGGCAACCCCGGCCGATCGAACTCGTCGGTCCAGACCTGATGCCCTGTCAGTTCCTTGTCGTCGATGACCCTGAGGGGCTCCACGACCGGCGTCGGCGTCCGCGGAGTCGGGGCCTGCGCCGACGGCGCGTCCGGCAGCGCCAACCAGACCGAGAACAGGCAGACCGCCGTTGTTAAAACCGGTTCCATATGGGATAGGATCCGCATCGCACCATCCATCCGGCGGCTCCTCCGCTCGAACGTGGACCACATCATCATGATGAGATTCTCGATCGCATCGCTGGTTGTCCTGAGTCTTTCGCAGCAGCCGGCTCCCCAGCCGGCGCAGCCGCCGGCGCCGCAACCGGCGCAGACGCCGCCCCCGGCCCCGCCGCAGTCCGCGGCCGCGGCTGAAACCGCGAAGGCGACCCAGGAAGATCATCGGCAGATGCTGGAACAGCTCGGCATCAAGCGCCTGCGACCCGGCCCGAGCGGCAACGAACAGCAGCCCAATCACGCGAACTACGACGAGGCGCTGGCCAACCCGTATCCGAACCTGCCGGAAGTCCTGACACTCAACAACGGACGCAAGGTGACCAGCGCCGACATGTGGCGCAAGCAGCGGCGTCCGGAGATTGTCGAGGCCTTCGAGCGCGAGGTGATCGGCCGTGTCCCGAAGAACGTCCCGCCGGTAACGTGGGCCGTGACGCAGACCCTGAGGGCCGAGGTCGCCGGACGTCCCGTGATCGGCCGCCGGCTGGTTGGGCGCGTCGATAACTCGTCTTTCCCGTCAGTCATGGTGGAGATGCAGCTGGTGCTCGTCACGCCGGCCGACGCGAAAGGGCCGGTGCCGCTGATGGTCATGTTCCGCGGCGGGCTGCTGCCGGGCGAGCCCGTGCCGGAAGGGCGCCGCGGTTTCGGTCCGCCTCCGGGCGCCGCCGGCGGCGATCCGCCAGCGACCGATCAGCTGATCGCCGGCGGCTGGGGCTATGCCTTCCTCAATCCCACCAGCGTGCAGGCCGACAACGGCGCCGGCCTCACCAAGGGCATCATCGGCCTCGTCAACAAAGGTGAGCGGCGCAAGCCCGACGACTGGGGCTCGCTTCGCGCCTGGGCGTGGGGCGCCAGCCGCGCGCTCGATTACCTCGAGACCGATCGGAGCGTCGACGCCAGGCGGGTCGGCATCGAAGGCGTGTCGCGCTACGGCAAGGCCGCACTGGTGACGATGGCGTTCGATACGCGGTTCGCGGTGGTGCTGGTGGGATCGTCGGGAGAAGGGGGCGCCAAGCTGCACCGGCGCAATTTCGGCGAGGCGGTCGAGAACCTGACCGGCAGCGGCGAATACCACTGGATGGCCGGGAACTTCCTCAAGTACGGTGCTGCCGAGGCGACGTTCGGCAGTAAGAACGCCGGCGACATTCCGGTCGACGCGCATCAGCTGATCGCGCTCTGCGCACCCCGGCTCACGTTCATCAGTTATGGCGTCCCCGAGAAGGGCGACGCCAAGTGGCTGGACCAGCAGGGGAGCTACATGGCCACCGTTGCCGCGGGTCCGGTGTTCCGGCTGCTCGGCGCGAAGGATCTCGGTACATCGGACGACTACAAGACCGAGAAGATGCCGGCGGTCAACGTCAGCCTGCTCGACGGCCAGCTCGCGTGGCGGCAGCACGACGGCGGACACACCGACGGTCCCAACTGGAAGTACTTCATTCCCTGGGCCGACAAATTCCTGAAGCACAGCCCGCCATCACGAAGCAGCGACAGTACGCGCTAGTCGCGATCTGAGTCGCGGTCCGCGGGTCCGCAGTCCGCGGTCCGCAAAGACTCAGGGTTGCCCGAGACTGCCGGGTGAAGGGGGTGGTGAACCGCTGCCTTCAACCCGACCTCTTCGAGCCACAACGGACCGCGGACCGCGGACAACGGACTGCTGATTGCGGACAGCGCAGTTCCCTACCACGGGCATTTATGGCATCCTCCCCGACCATGCGCACCTTCCCCTCCCGGTTCTTGTCGTCTTTCGAGCTCACGGCGCGGGACGTTCAGTTCGCCGTGCGGCTGCTGATCAAGGATCGCCGGTTCACCATCGCGGCGGTGCTGGCGCTCGGCCTCGGCATCGGGGTCACCAACTCGGTGTTCACGCTGGTCAACACCGCGCTGATTCGCGACCTGCCGTTCGAGCGGGCGGGCGAGCTGGTCCTGCTGCGGTCGGTCACCAACCAGGGTGCGGGCCGCCGCGGCATGTCGCCGCGCGAGCTCGCCGAATACCGGGGTGCATCGGCCACGTTCGCCGATCTCGCCGCGTCGCTCGATGCGACCATGACGATCGCCGAGGAGGGGCGCGCTCCCGAGCGGGCGCGCGGCACGTTCGTGTCCGCGAACCTGTTCCCGCTGCTCGGGCGGGGGCCGGTGCTCGGCCGCACGTTCCGGGCGGACGACGACCGGCCCGGCGCGCCGGCCGTTGTGGTGCTGGGCGACAGTCTCTGGCGCAATCGCTACGGCGCCGATCCCCGGATCGTCGGGCAGACGGTGCGCGTCAACGACGTGCCGGCAACGGTCATCGGCGTGATGGCCCCCCGATTCAAGTACCCGTTGATCACGCAGCTGTGGCAGCCGCTGTCGGCGGCCCCCGCGCCCACGAGCGGTCGACCGCCGGCCGGCAATCTCAACGTCATCGGCCGGCTCGCGCCGGGCGTGAACCGTCACGCGACCCGCGGCGAGATCGACCGCATCGCCGCCCGCCTGGCGACTGTGTACCCCGACACCAACGCCGGCGTGACGGTGTCCGTCGAAGGCCTGCTCGACGGGTTGCGCCAGGGCACACGCCCGATCCTCCTGACGCTGATGGGCGCAGTGGCGTTCGTCCTGCTCATGGCCTGCGCCAACCTCGCCGCGTTGCTGCTGGCGCGCGCCACGAGCCGCGCGCGAGAAATCGCGATCCGGCTGGCGCTCGGCGCTACCCGCTGGCGGGTCGTCCGGCAGCTGTTGATCGAGTGCGTGCTGATCGCCGTCATGGCGGGGGGCGTCGGAGTGGCGGTGTCCGGCGTCGGCGCGGGACTGCTCGCCGTTGGATTCAACATCATCGATCCCGGCGCCGCGGTTCCCGACACGACGCCCTACTGGGTCGATCTGTCGATGAACCGGTCCGCCTACCTCTTCGTCGGGCTGGTCGCGCTCCTGTCGACGTTCGCCTTCGGGCTGGTGCCGGCGCTGCACCTGTCGCGCACCAATGTCCTCGGAACGCTGAAGGACGGCGGCAAGGGGGGAAGCGGATCGGTGGCCGCGCGGCGCTGGACCGGCGGCCTGATCGTCGGTCAGCTCGCCCTCACGATGACGCTGCTCGCAGCGACCGCCCTCCTCTGGCGCAACTTCGTCGCCACCACCCACGCCGACGTCGTCATCGACGTCTCCGATCTGGTCACCGCCCGATTCACACTGCCGGCGCCGAAATACGACGCGGTCAGGCGACAGCAGTTTCTCCGCGAGCTGACGGATCGCATGGCGGCGGCGCCAGCGCTCGAGGGCGCCACGCTGGTGACGGCGACGCCGTTCGAACCGTCGGCCAGCCGGCTGCTGTCGATCGACGGCGGTCCTGTTACGGCCGGCGAACCCGTGCCGAGCGTCGGATTCCTGCCGACGGATCACGATTACTTCCGCACCTTGCGCCTGCCGATCGTCCGCGGGCGGGCGCTGGCCGAAACGGACGGTGCCGCCGGCGCCGCGCGCGCGGTGGTCAATCAAACGTTCGCCGACGCGTTCTTCGCCGAACACCGACCCGATCGGCCGGCGCATCCGGCTCACCGAGAATGCCGGGGATACGACCTCGCCGTGGCTGACAATCGTTGGCATCGCGGCGACGATTCCGACGCTCGCCCGCGGCGCACCGGATCGGCCGGTGGTGTTCGTGCCGTGGCAGGCTTACGCCGAGCCGGCGCCGTCGATGACCGTGATCGCGCGCGCACCGAGTGTCTCCGCGGCCGTCAGCACGCTCCGCGAGGCACTGCGCACCATGGACGCGGGCGTTGCCATGTTCGGCGTCGAGCCGATGGACGCGGCGCTCGCGCGCGCCGGCTACCCGCAGCGGCTGCTCGGCACGTGGTTCGCCCTCCTGGCGGCGATTGCCGTCGTCCTGGCCGTCGTCGGGCTCTACGCAACCACCGCGCACGGCGTGGCGAGCCGGACCCAGGAGATCGGGGTCCGCATGGCGCTCGGCGCCCGTGCGAGTCAGGTGCTGCTGCTGTTCATGCGTCAAGCGATCTGGCGGCTCGGGTTGGGACTCGCGTTGGGGCTTGGCGGCGCGCTGGCGCTCGGCAGTCTCCTCAACAGCTTCCTGGTTCGCGTCAGCGCCCGGGATCCGCTGACCCTGGCCGCGGTCGCGATCCTGCTCGCTTCGATTGGGATCGCCGCGAGCGTCTTACCCGCCGCGCGGGCCACTCGGATCGAGCCGATGGGCGCGCTGCGCGGGGAGTGAATCCCTAATCCCTAATCCCTAATCTGGAATCCCTAGTCCCGAATCCCTCATCCCAATCCCTCATCCCAATCCGCGGCCTTCGGCGCGCGAGGGCTGCCGTCGCGGATCCGCGCACCGATGCGGGATTCGGGATGCGGGATTCGGGATGCGGGATGAGGGATTCCAGATTAGGGACTAGGGATTAGGGATTCGAACGCTCACCCTTTTTTCATTCCCTCCTCACGACTCCCCTCCCCGCGCGCACTACTCTTCGCGTCGGAGGTTAGTGATGACGACAGAGATTCGATCGACCGTTCCGTGGATACTGGCAGTGACCGTGTGCGTCGTGCTCGGCTCATCCGCGCCGGCGTGGAGCCAATCGGCGGCGTGGCCGCAGTCGCGGCCCCGGGGCGTCACCGACACGGTCGACATGACCGGACCGCGCTTCGGTTTGACGGTGCTCACGCAGCAGACGGTGGACCGTCTGCTCAGCGAGCAGGACATCGCGGTGCGGCCGATGATCTCGCAGTTCGGCTGGCAGTTCGAACGCCGTCTCTATACCAACGGTGACGGCGTCACCATGCTCACCGAATGGGTGCCGCTGATCTCGGGCCTGGATCAGGGCGTCGCGCTGCCGTCGCTCAACTGGCTGGTCGGACTGCGCACGGCCAGCGGCACCGAGTTCGGCCTCGGTCCGAACATCACGCCGGTCGGCGTCGGCCTGGTGCTCGCGGCGGGTGTCACCATGAAGACCGGCGCGCTCCACGTGCCGTTCAACTTCGCGGTGGCCACCTCGAAGTACGGTCCGCGCATCAGCATCATGACCGGCTTCAACGTCCGCCGGCGCTGACCCGGGCGATTGGCGATTGGGTATGATTTCTGTTCCATGTCAACTGCCCTTCGCCACTTCGCCATCACCGCCATGCTGACCGTGACCGTTGCCAGCGCCTCGAGCGCCCAGGTGAAGACGACCGCCGGCGCCGTGCGCGGCGCCACCAGCGCCGACGGTCAGGTGCGGATCTTCAAGGGCATCCCCTACGCCGCCCCGCCGATCGGCGATCTGCGGTGGAAAGAGCCGCAGCCGGCACCCGCATGGGAGGGGACCCGCGACGCGACCGAGCCGGGCCGGCAGTGCATGCAAGGCGCCATCTTCGGCGACATCGTCTTTCCGCAGCCGCCGAGCGAGGATTGCCTCAACCTGAACGTCTGGACACCGGCGACACCGTCGGGGCGGCTGCCAGTGATGGTGTGGATTCACGGCGGCGGCTTTCAGGCGGGCGCCGGACCGGAGCCGCGCCACGACGGCGAAGCCTTCGTCCGCAAGGGCGTGGTGCTCGTGACCCTGAACTATCGGCTGGGGGTGTTCGGGTTCATGGCGCATCCGGACCTGACCAAGGAGTCCGGCCGCAACGCGTCCGGCAACTACGGCATGCTCGATCAGGTCGCCGCGCTCCGGTGGGTGAAGGACAACATCGCGGCGTTCGGCGGCGATCCCGGCAACGTGACGATCTTCGGCGAGTCGGCCGGGTCGTTCGCGGTGAGCGCGCTGATGGCGTCGCCGGTGGCGCGCGGGCTCTTTCACAAGGCGATTGGCGAGAGCGGCGCGTACTTCGGGAGCGGACCGCTCGTCCCTCAAGCGCTGCCGGCGAGCGAGCAGTCCGGGGTCAAGTTCGCGACCGCGCTCGGAGCGGACTCGATCGCGGCGCTGCGCGCCAAGCCCGCCGAGGAGGTGCTGCAGGCCGCCCTCAAGATCCAGCCGTGGTTCTCGCCCACGGTCGATGGCTACTTCCTGCCCGAGGACGTGGCGGCGATCTTCGCCGCGGGAAAACAGGCGCGCGTGCCGCTGCTCGCCGGGTGGAACGCCGACGAGGTCAGGAGCGGCGTGGTGCTCGCCAAACAGAAGGCGACCGCCCAGAGCTTCACCGACGAAACCCGCAAGCGCTACGGTCAGGATGCTGACGCGATCCTGAAGGCCTACCCCGCCGGCAGCGATCCGGAGGCGCTGGAGTCCGCCGCCTCGCTCGCGAGCGACATGTTCATCGGCTACGGCACCTGGAAATGGATCGAGTCGCACGCGCGGACCGGCCGGGCGCCGGTCTACCGCTACTCGTTCGATCGCAAGATTCCCGTGCCCGCCGATGAAAAAGTGAACGGCTTCCCGGCCACCGCGCGCGACATCGGCGCCCGCCACGCCGGCGAGATCGAGTACGTCTTCGGCAGCCTCGATTCACGGAAGGGTGTGCCCTGGGAACCCATCGATCGCACGCTCTCCGACGCGATGACCAGCTATTGGGCGGGGTTCGCCCGCACCGGCGAGCCGAAGGCCAAGGGCCTGCCGAAATGGCCGCGGTACACCGGCGGCAAAGGTCAGGTCCTCCATCTCGACGAGAAGATCGCCGCAAAGCCCGATCCGCAGCGCCCGCGCTACGAAGCGCTGGACGCCTTCATGACGCGGCCGCGGTAGGCCGTTGGGCCGAGGCGACCCGAAAAGCGCCCGTCAGGCTTTCACCCGCCCGCAGGCGTCTAACGAGGGACGGCGGCCGCCAGCGCCGAACCGCTCGCCAGAGCAGGAGTCCGCGCATGTGTGTGAGACCGCCTCGAAGCCGGACGATCGCGGTTCTCTGCATCTGCGGGATCATGGGATTCGGCGTGCGGGTCGCCGCCGTCCAGACCATCACCGTGACCGGCCGGACGCTCGACGTCGTGTTGCGTCGTGTCATCGCTGGAGCCGAGATCACGATCGGCTCCCGCACGGTGGTCACCGACTCCGAGGGACGCTTCCAGTTCGACGTCTCCCTCGGACCCTGGAAGATCGAAATCAGGGCTCGCGATTACGCCCCACGCACGATCACGTTTGACGCCACCACACAGGGGGTGGCGCCCATCGAGATCGAGCTGATTCCGAAAGAAGGATTCCAGGAGCGCCTCGAGGTGACCGCGCCGGCGCCGCCGCTGAAGAACCGGCAGCGATTCCGCTCGCGCCGAGCCAGGTGCTCTCGACCGCCGGCAGTTTCGATAATCCGTTCCTGACGCTCCAGTTCCTCCCCGGAGTCGCCGGGACCGACGAGCTCGGCAGCAAGCTGTCGGTTCGCGGAGGAGCGCCCGACCAGAACCTGACGGTGATGGACGGCGTGGAGATTCACAATCCCTATCGCTTGTTCGGCATCACCAGTGCGTTCAATCCGGAGACGGTCAGCCGGTTCGATCTGTTGGCGGGAGGCTTCGGCGCCAAGTACGGCGACCGGCTGTCCTCCGTCGTCCTCATCGAAAACCGCGATGGAAACGCCGGGCGGCGCTTCAGCGGATCGTCCTCGCTGAGCATCACCGACGCCAACATCATCGGCGAAGGACGGCTCCCAGGACCGGGGCAGGGGTCGTGGCTCGCCACCATGCGCCGGACCTACTACGATCTCGTGGCGCAGCGGTTCATCGATCAGGATCTACCCTCGTTCAACGACGCCCAGTTCAAGACCGCCTGGCAGCTCCCCGGCAACCGGCGCCTGTCGCTGCTCGGTCTGCGCAGCCGTGAAACCACCAGCATCACGCCGGACGACGAAACCGAGGGAGCGCGCCGAAATCCACTCGCGCAACGATCTGGTCACCGCCACCCTTTGACCCCGGTGTCGCGCGCTCGTCCACCAGCATCGTCGCCTGGTCGCGGAACACCGATCTCATTGATATCCGCGACGAAGAAGAGACCGGCCCGGCGTTCCCGTCGCGAGCCCGATCAGTTCATTCGCCATCTGTCGATTGACGATCTGTCGCTGCGCGAGGAGATCCGGTTTCCGGCCATCGGCCGCCACCAGCTGGAGGCCGGAAAGGAGTGGCATCGACTGCGGACGCACGTGGCGTTCACCACCTTCGACGATCGCGATCCCTTCGGGCTGTTCCGCGGCGGCGCGGTGTGGTTGGGAGGCGTGTTCCCGGAGCAACTCGATCATTCGCGGAGCACGACGCGAGGCGGCGTCTGGATCGAGGATCGCGCACGGCTGTCGTCAGCGATCACGCTGACTCCAGGATTGCGGTGGGACTGGAGCGGCCTGAACGGCCGCGCCTCACTGTCACCGCGGATGAGCGCAGTGATCGCGTTGAACACATCAACACGAGTGACGGCGGCGACGGGACTCTATACGCAGAGCCCGGGATACGAAAAGCTTCTGCAGGCCGCCCACTTCACGGACCTGACGGCGGCCGGGCGCCTCGACCTGCGTCCCGAACGAGCGACCCACGTGGTCGTGGGCCTCGATCGCAACTTCTCTCCAGGCGTGCTGGGACGCGTCGAGGCGTACTACAAGGGTTTCAGCGATCTGATCGTCGGGCGCCTCGAGACCGAGGATGAGCGGCTGGCCCGAGTCGCACGGTACGATTTTCCGGCGGTCCTGCAGCCGCGGATTCCGACCGCACCGCTGATTACCAGCGTGCCCACCAACGACAGCCGCGGAAAGGCCTACGGGCTGGACTTCTTTCTCTCCCGTGCGGATGGCCCGACGCGTCCGCGGCTCACGGGTTGGGTGTCGTACTCCTTGAGTCAGACGCAGCAGGAGATCTATGGCCGCAGCGTCCCGTTCAGCTACGATTGGCGCGCACTCGCTCAGCCGTCGTGTGGAACTGGCGAGCGGCAAGGAACTGGGTCATCGGCGGCACCGCCCGCGCCGCATCGGGATTCCCGCGAACGCCGCCGGCGGGTGTTCGGGTGGCGACACGGGAAGTGGGTTCGCGACTGGTGCCGGTGTCAACCGGCCCGAATCGCTTCGCGGCTCGACGTGGCGCCAGGGGCGTCGCCGAATTGAACTCAGCCCGCATGCCGATGGTGTCCCGCATCGATCTGCGGGTCGCCTATCGTCCGCGCGGCGGGAGCGGCCGTTGGGAGCTGTACGTTGAGGGCCTCAACGTGCTGAACCACGCGAACGCCTGGTTCGTGGATGCAGAGGTCGTCAACGACGGGTCGGGTGCGCGAATACAGGAAGAACCCCTCGGGGGCATGCCCCGCCTGGGCACGTTCGGCCTGCGCTTCAGGTTCTAGCGTCATTTACGTCGTCACCGGCCGGTTCGTGACCTTCTCCCGGCGCCGATCGAAGAACAACACTTCGCTCTGCCGGTAGGCCTGCACCCCCATGGCGATCGCCGCCATCGCCTGGTAGCCGAGCCGCGCCGGCAGGTTCGGTTCCTGGCGTGAGCGCACGCAGGCGAGGAAGTTGTCCAGGTGCGGATGGCCGCCGCGCGGGATCGGCTTGACGTCGATCTTCAGCACGTCGCTGCCGGTCTTCTTGGTGAACTCGTCGCGATACTCCTGATCCGGCACGATCTCCATCTGCGTGTTGGACAGGCTCTCGCTGTTCTGCGCGACGAACAGCGTGGCCTGGCTGCCGTGGATGACCAGCGGCGCCCCGACGCCGCTCCCGACCGAACACGCCAGCTGCATCGTCCACGCCGGATAGTCGACGTTCATGAAGAACGTGTCCGGCACTTCGCGGTCTTTCTGCTTGTAGATGCCGCCCGACGCCGTGACCCGGACCGGGAACTCGCCGCCGACGGTCAGCAGCAGCGGCGACACCGTGTGGTAGAAGAGATCGGTGGCGATGCCGCCGGAATAGTCCCAGTACTTGCGCCAGCGGAAGTAGCGCTCGGGATCGAACGATCGCTTCGGGGCCGGGCCGAGGAAGGCTTTCCAGTCGAGCGTCTTCTCGGTGGCCTCGGCGTCGATGGCGTAGTTCCACTCCCCGCGCTGATTCCGGTTGCGCCCGAAGCCGCCGGATGCCCACATCACCTCGCCGAGCAGGCCGTCGGCGATCGCCTTCTTGGCCTTCCAGAAGTGATCCATCGAGGTGTACTGGCTGCCGACCTGGAGCACGCGGCCGGTCGCTTTCACCACCTCGGCGATCTCCTTCGCCTCCTCGACCGTGTAGGTCATCGGCTTTTCGAGGTAGACGTCCTTGCCGTTGCGCAGCGCCTCCATGGTGTGGGCGTGATGCCAGTGATCGGGCGAGGCAATCACCACGACGTCGACGTCGGGCCTGGCGCAGACCTCGCGATAGTCGTGGTAGACGGACCGCTCGTCGACGCCGGTGGCTTCGCGGGCCCGTTGCTTCCGCTTGTCCCAGATGTCGTTGACGGCGACCGCCTGAACGTCACCGGTCTCCTTGCTGCGCTCCATCACCCGGCGGATGTGGGTGTTCATCCGGCCGCCGCAGCCGACGAAGCCGACGTTGATGCGATCGTTCGCGCCGATCACCCGGCCCTTCGCCGCGACCGCCGGCTGCGTCGCGGCTGTCGCCTGGCTGGCCGATGCCGCCGCCACCGCCGCCACGGCACCCACCTGCCGGATGAAGTCCCGCCGCGTCTTTGCTTCTCGTTCTGCCATGCGCGCCCTCCTGTCCCGGGGGTGGAGCCTACCATAGCGGCGAGGGAGACAGGACGGAGGTACCGGACCTCAAAAACGGAGCAACGGAGCCAACGAAGGGAATGGAAAGGAAATAGTATTTTTTCTTTTCCAATTCCTCCGTTTTCTTCGTTGCTCCGTTTTTGAGATCCGGTACCTTCGTCCCCTCCCGACCGTCCCCTCCCGTCCCGTCTCCTCCCGTCCGCTTGACTCCGTGCCTCCCAGCCCATGAAGATGGGCCGCGTTCGGAACAAGCCCCTGAGGGAGGACACATGCCTACTGCACTTGTGGACGAGCCGCCCACCCAGGACGAGACGAAGCTCACCGCGGAGTTCATCGAGTTTCTGAAGCGCACCAGCGCGAGCCGGCCGCCGGGTAAGAACGGCGAGGTCCTGCGCTTCAACCAGGGACGGGCCACCGGCTGCGTCGAGGCTGAGCTCACCGTCCCGGCTGACCTCCCCGAGCGGTTGCGCGTCGGCGTCTTTGCTGCACCGCGCACCTACAAGGCGGTGGTGAGGTTTGCCAACGCCACCTCGACTACCGACCGCGACCGCGATTCGCGCGGGATGACGATCGGGGTCCTCGACGTCCCGGGCACCAATCTGACCAGCGGCCAGACCCGGCAGGACTTCGTGCTCAACAGTCATCCGGTCATGCCGGCGCCGGATGCGCGCGAATTCATGGCACTGCTCAAGGCCAACGAGTCCGGGCTGCGGCGGGCGGTGTACTTCGCCACCCACTTCAATGCCGCGCGGGTCGTGCTGGCGTCACGCCAGAATCACAGTTGCCACCTCGACATTCCGTACTGGAGCACCACGCCGTATGCGTTCGGCGACGGCAAGGTCGTGAAATACATGACGCGTCCGACCTCGACGCGGACCAGCACACTGCCCAGCAGACGGACGGACAGCTACCTGCGCGACGCGCTGCGCGCCCACCTGTCCTCGACCGAGGCGTCCTTCGACTTGATGGTCCAGTTCTTCGTGGACGATGCCAGGACTCCGATCGAGAACGCGATGGTGGAGTGGACGAAGGAGGTCTCGCCCTGGCAGACGGTGGCTCGGATCAGGATTCCGCCGCAGTCGGTCGACGATCCGGCCCGCATCAGCCGGTGCGAGCAAATGGCGTTCAACCCCTGGCATGCCCTCGCCGAGCATCGTCCGCTCGGCGGCATGAACCGGGCGCGGCGGGAGATCTACCGGGCGTTGAGCGAGTTCCGCCGGACCGCGCTATAGTCGCGTCGCATGCGCCTGCTTCTCGCCGTCGTCCTGCTCACCGCGCTCGTGCCACAGCAGCCGCCTCCGGCCGGCTATTCGGCGGTGCAGGACGGCGAACCGCACGGCGACCCGCCCTACCTGCTCGAGGACGGCTGGGAGCCGCTCTTGAACGGCCGCGATCTGTCGGGATGGAAGGCGTGTGAGGCCGGCGCGAAGAGCGAGTGGTTCACCACCAGGTCGGTCCGCTTCGAGCGGTTCCTCGGCCCGACCCAATTGAACGGCAGGCCGGCGCCGAGCGGCGTCATCCTCAACGGCCGGACCGGCCGCACCGCGAACCTCTGCACCGAGCGCACCTTCGGCGACGTCGAGCTCTACCTCGAGTTCATGTTGGCGAAAGGCTCCAATTCGGGGGTCTACCTCCAGGCGCTTTACGAGATCCAGGTGTTCGACAGCTGGGGATCGACCGACGCCCCGACCACCTCCGACGGTGGCGCCATCTACCATCAGTGGATCGACGAGCGCGGCGTCGGCGGATCGGCGCCGCTCGTCAACGCCTCGCGGCGTCCCGGCGAGTGGCAGACCTATCAGGCCTGGTTCCGGGCGCCGCGATTCGACCCGTCTGGCAAGAAGACCGCCCCCGCCCACTTCCAGCGCGTGCTGTTCAACGGGCAGCTGATTCAGAAGGACGTGGACGTCGCCGGTCCCACTCGCGCCCATCTGCCGGTCGCCGAAGCCGCGCAGCATCCGCTGATGATCCAGGGGGACCACGGACCGGTCGCGATTCGGAACATCTACATCCGCCCGCTCAGGGCGATTGTCGTTCGATGAAACGTGTCACACACGACGTGCCGCGGGCGCAGATGAAGTCTTCGCGAGCTTTCTGACAGTTCTGAGCGGCGGACGGCGGTTCGTTGTTAGGATCAAGGGCATGGCTCTCGACGAACGCGCATTCTTCACCGACCGCCCGGAATCCCGCCAGGCCCGCTACCAGTGCCCGAAGTGCCGCCGGACCTCCGAATACAGCGTGCGCTGGGTGCGGCGCACCAAGAAGGATCGGCTGCCCGGGGGCGCCGGCGAGGAGGATCGCGCCAAGTTCGCCAAGCTGCGCGATTACCTGCTTCGAGTCGAAGACGAGGTCACGTGCAAGACCTGCGGCAAGAAGTTCGAAATCCCTTCACAACAGTCGCTGCTGTTCGTGGACCAGCTCGCGGGGCTTCCCAACGACGAGGAGCTCGAACGCGAAATCGCGGCCGCTGCCGGTGAGGAGGAGCCTCCTCCTGCGGAGCGGAAACCCGAGCTGCCGGCGCGCTTCACCCGGAAGTCCAGTGGGTGGAAATAGCGCTTATTTGACATCCGCCGGACACAGCGCTAAATTTTCAATTGAATCGCGACTGCGCATTCACCTCATCGCTCCTCCACCAAAGTAGCGATTTTGTGAGACCGGCTCTGCTCCGCAGCGGTGGCGGGCGTGCCGTGATTCCGGAGCCGCTGGCTTTTGCTGGCGGCTCCGTCTGGGACCTCCCTACGACCTTCACCTCATCCACATCGAAACGGCACCCGTGCCGATCGTCGTAGACTGAGCCCGATGGCCGAGACCAAGGCACTGATTCAGCGTCTTTACGCGTTGTTCAACGCCCGACACCTCGAACAGGCCGCGACCCTCTTCTCCGACGACGCGCTGCTCGAGCATGCGGTCACCGGGCGTCAACAGCGTGGCCCCGCCGGCTACCTCGATTTCGCCCGCATGTGGATCGGCGCCTTTCCGGACGCGGTGCTGACCGTGGACGCCATCACCCCGCGGACGCCCACCACCGTCGAAGTCGAGTTGCTCGCCACCGGCACCCACGAAGGCCCGCTCGATCTCGGAGGCTATGGCATCTTCAAACCGAGCGGAACCTGCGGCAAGCTCCGGCTGCGTCAGCGCGTCGAAGTCCAGGACGGCAGAATCACCTACTCCGCCCTCTCCTTCGACGTCCACGACATCGTCCAGCAGCTGGTCGTAGTGAGCGTCCCCAAGCTGCTCGAGCACCTCAAGCGTGTGCAGCAGCTCGGAGGCCGGCTGGCGCAGACCTCGACCGAACAGGTCATGGAACGGCGATCGCTGATCGATCGCCTCGGGGCCGAGCTGGACGCGGCCCGCCGAATCGTGAGGCCCTACTTCGATCGATGAGCAAAGGGAGCCTCGACGGAGGCGATTGAGCCAACGGATCTCAAAAACGGAGCAACGGAGGCAACGAAGGAAACGGAAAAGAAAACATATTTTTTCTTTTCCGATTCCTCCGTTTTCTCCGTTGCTCCGTTTTTAAGATCCGGTACCTCCGCCCCGCTCCATCAGCTCCAGGCTCACTTGCTCCGAGCCGGTAAGGCATAGGCCACAATCCCCACGGGCGGCGTGCCCGGTTCTGGCCGGCCGGTGGCGGTCACGAGCAGATACTGCCGTCCATTCAGCTCATACATCGACGGCGCACCGCTGGTCATGCCGCCGAGTGGCAGTTCCGAGATCTGTTTGCCGGTGCTGCTGTCGTAGATGTGAACCTTGCGGTCGGCGGCGGTGACGAAGAGCAGGCCGGTCGCGGTCGCGATGATGCCCCCCTTGGTCGTCATCGCGGACCCGGTGCCGGTAATGCCCTGGCCGATCAGCCGCAGGTCGTCGCCGAGCCCGATCTGCCACTTGATGGTTCCCTGGTTCAGATCGTAGGCCGTCAACGTGGTGTACGGCGGATTGACGATGGTCGGGAACAGCCCGAAGCCGTTGGTGACGTATTGGCCCTCGGGGACCACGACCTGCTTGCCCCCCATTGAGCGGGTCTCGCCCGGCTTGAGCAGCTTGATCAGCGTCGGCACATTGAAACCGATGACGTAGACGGTGCCGTCGGTCGGGTGGCCGGCGGTGCTGCCCCAGTTGGACCCGCCCTGGTTGCCGGGCATGTGGACGACTTCGTCGAATCCGATCGGCGTGAAGGGGCCCTCGTTTCGCGCCTTGGCGATCCGCTCCTTGAACGCGGCGCGCTCCTCCGCCGTCAGGATGTTCGGATTGACGTCGTCGGCCGTGAATTTCTGGCGCGAGAACGGCGGCGGCGCGGTCGGAAACGGCTGCGTCTTCGAGAGCACCTCTCCAGGGACGCTGGTCCCCTGCGGCACCGGCCGTTCGACAATCGGCCAGATCGGCTGGCCGGTCACGCGGTCGAACACGTAGAGATAGCCGGTCTTGCTCGCGACCGCCACGACGTCGACGGCCCGGCCGTTGTGGCGGATGGTCGTCAGCTGTGGAGCGGAGTTGTTGTCCAGATCCCAGATGTCGTGATGCACGGTCTGGAAGTGCCACAGGCGCTTGCCGGTCCGGGCATCGAGCGCGAGGATGCAGTCGCCGAACAGGTTGTCCCCCGGCCGGTTGCCTCCATAGAAGTTGTACTTGGGGCTTCCGGTCGGCACATAGACGATGCCGCGCTTGACGTCGATCGATTGCTCTCCCCAGTTGTTGGCGCCGCCGATGGTCTTCCACGCGTCCTTCGGCCAGGTGTCGTACCCGAGCTCGCCTGGGCGGGGCACGGTGTGGAAGGTCCACACCAGCGCGCCGGTGCGGACGTCGAACGCGCGGATGTCGCCGGGCGCCGAGGCGTACTCCTGATTGGTGGCGGACCCGAGAATGAGCAGGTTCTCGAACACCCGTCCGGGCGTCCGTGTCTGCTGGTTGAAGGTCGTTGGATCCCGATCGAGCCCGACGCGAAGATCGACCTTCCCGTCTGTCCCGAACGAGGCAATCGGCTCGCCGGTGACCGCGTCGAGCGCCTGCAGCATGTTGAGGGCGCTGAAGAGCAGCCGGCGGTCCTTACCGTCGGGGCTCTCCCAGTAATTCACGCCGCGGGAATTGAAGTTCTCGACCCCGCCATAGCTCCACAGCTGCTTGCCGGTGGCCGCGTCGAGCGCCACGAACGAGTTGCCCTCGCCGCGGCCGTAGACCGTGCCACGGACGACGACGGGGTTGAAGTCGGTCAGTCCGGCTGGATAGGACCAGGCGACTTCGAGCTGGTGGGCGTTGGCCTTGGTGATCTGCGTCGCCGCGACGAACCGTGAGCTGTCAGGGCCGCCGGCGTAGTCGCGCCATTCACGCGGGCCTTGCTGGCCAGAAACGGAAAGAGCGCCGGCGACGGCCACTCCGAACGTAATCGCAACGAGCCTGCTGCCACCGCCGCGACCACACCACTGTTCAAAGAACGAAACCCGGTCCCTACGCATCAAGAGGCGCCTCCCGCTGCCCGGTGCCGCCCCCCAATGGTCGCCAGCCGAGCTTACGGAACACTACACCAAGTGCGGGCCTCTCTTTGCCGACCGGTCTTGCTGCTTGGACTCACGACTGGGGTACCGGGGAGGCAGATGAGGTACCGGATCTCAAGAACGGAGCAACGGAGCCAACGAAGAGAACGGAAAAGAAAACCTATTTTTCTTCTCCGACGTCTCCGTTTTCTCCGTTGCTCCGTTTTTGAGATCCGGTACCTCCGTACATCTCCTCCGTCTCGAGGCCCAGCCGGAGCTACTTCACCGGCACCGCGGCGCCGCTGGACACCGCGCGCTCGATCAGCGCGGCCATCTGGCTCTGCGCCCGGTTCGAGGCCTCGTTCATCTTGTCGCTGAGCCCTTCCATCTCGCGGTTCAGCCCTTCCATCTGGACGTTGATGTCGCCCATCGGCTTCTCGAGCTCGCGCATGCGCGCATCCAGCGCCTTCATCTGCACATCGAGGGCCCGGAATTCGTCGTCTATTTTGCGATACTCGGCGTCGATCTCGCGCTTCCCGGCGTCGGTGAAGGTGATCATTTGGCGCGCCGCGAGAACTCCCTGCCGCGCACCCAGCGCGCCTTGTTTCGCGCCGAGGGCCCCTTGCTCCTGGCCAATCCTGCCCTGTCGCTCGCCGATTTCCCCTTGCCGTGCCCCGAGGCCGCCCTGGCGTTCGCCGAGCTTTCCCATCGCCTCCCCGAGCTCGTTCACCGGCTGCCAGATCGCGATGACCTGGTCGATGGCCCGCGGATCCCGAACCACGTATTCGCCGCCGCGGTGCCGGAACCACAGCAGCCGTTCTCCGTTGCGGCGGTATTGCCTCGCGGTCCGGACGTCGCCTCTGGTCCCCGACGTGTGGGTGGTGTCGTCGACGAACAGCACGTAGTTGAGGAAGTCCCTCGACTCGACTTGCGCGCTTCTCGCAAGCGCGGCTGGTGCCGCCGGCGCGGCGGCCGCCTGCGGGCGCGCGCTCAGGCGCAGTGGAACGATGGCGAGGATGGCGGCAGCGACCGCGGCCGCGGCGAGGGCGCGAGTGCCCGGTGAATGCGACGAGGGTTCCGCAAGCATGGTGATCCTCCGTTTCAGTGTCGACAACGACCAGGGCGCCCCGGCGGCCGCGGCGGTGCGCCGAGGCGTCACGCCGAGCGCCAGCAGGAGCCGGCCGTATTCCTGAGGAGACGTATCGAGCGTGTCGATGACGGCCGCGTCGCACGCGGCTTCGCGGCACAGGGCGTACTCGCGTGCCGCGAGCCTGACGAGCGGGTGGAAGAAAAAGATGCGCTCGGCCAGTGCCGGGACGCACCCGAGCCAGAGATCGGCGCGCTTCACGTGCGCGAGCTCGTGACAGAGCGCCATGCGCTGCTCGGCGACCGACAACGCCGCGAACCGCTCGGCCGGCAGCACCACGGTTGGTTCGAGGATCCCGGCCACCAGCGGAGTGGCCACGTCCTTCGATACGCGGATCGGCGGCGCACGTCGCAGACCGAGCGCCCGCGCCACGTCCAGGGCCAAGAGCTCGGTCTGGTACGGCGCGGCTTCGGCACGGCGCACGATGCGCGCCGTGGTCCGCCATCGACGGGCACTGAACGACAGCGCCAGCGCGACACCGCCCAACCAGGTCCCGAGCAGCAGCGACCTCCAGCCGACGCGCGGCGCGGAATCGCCGGTGATTGGATCCATTCCCGGCGCGCTCGTGGCTTCCGCCTTCAGCCACACGACCGATTGCGTCACAGGCGCTTCAGCTGCCGCGGGCAGGATCCGCAGCTCGATCGGCGTTATCCAGACGATCGCCAGCAGGAACTTCGCCGCCGCGCACCACCACAGCATCGTCAGCACGCGAGCCGAAAGGCGCGGCCACAGCTTCCCGAGGCTCCAGATGCCCGCCACCAGGACAGCGCCCTCGAGGGAGGCACGAATCAGGGCTGCCAGCATCATCGTTCCTTTCGCTTGTCCGCGTTCAGCCGGGCCACGATCGCTTCGAGCTCGCGCAGCTCCGCGTCGGAGACGTCGCGCGTCTCCGACAGATAGGCCAGGAACGGCGACACCGATCCGTTCAGTTTGCCTTCGACGAAGTGCCGCACCGCGCCCTTCAACAGATCGGCAGACGAAGTGCGGGCGCGATAGTGGTAGATGCCGTCCAGCAGCCGGCGGCCGAGATGTCCCTTCTTGCGAAGCCGCTCCATCATCGTGAGGACCGTGGACCTGGCGAGGCCACGCTCGCTCCCGAACCGCTCGACCGTCTCGGCAACCGAGACCGCCCCGCGATCCGCGATATGCCGAAGCAGCGCGAGCTCCTGCTCGCCAATGGTCGATTGCGCCACGTTATGCCCCCTTGACTACAATTGTCGTCAGCACGGTAGCATTGACGACAGCTGTAGTCAAATGGTTCCACGGCTGTTCGCTGTCACGCTGCGATCGTGTCCACGGGCGCCTGCGGCGCCTGTCACGGCGCCTGCCGGCGCAGGCGGCCTGCGGCAGCCTGCGGCCGCACGACGACACGACGACACGACGTAAGCAACCGGCCACGTCTGTCCCACCGGGCATTTTCTTAGAGGCTTCGCTACCTGAAATATCAGCGGCTCTCGCCCGCTGCGCGGCGGCCCCTCCGGGGCCGGTGTTGCAGGAGTGAGGGACGAGCCGATCGCACGCGCGAAGCGCGGCGCCGTCAGCGGGCAGTCAGTCCGTCGAAGCGACTCACGAGGGTTTCGTCGTGTCGTCGTGTCGTCGTGTCGTCCCCGGCCGGAAGGCCGGGCGCGCCGCAGGCGCCGTGGACACGAAGGCAGCGTGACGGCCGCCCGGCGTGTGCAACCTTACTCCCCGCTCAAGGGTCTCAATGCACGGACGCTGTTAACCATCCCTCTGCCCCGGCGTAATAGGGACAGGCGCGGAGGCCACGCGCGTCGAAAGGACTGCACCTGTGAAAAGCATGCTGAGCGTTCTGTCTCTCACGTTGTTCCTCGCCGCCGACGCCGCCGGGCAGACCGGGCCGGCCGGCAAGTGGGAGGAATCCACCAGTAGCGGGCTCAACGCCGCGCTGAATCTCACCGCGACGGACACCACCCTGGCGGGAACGTTCACCATCCGCGCGCGGCCGATGACCATCACCGACGGCAGGATCACCAAGAACACGTTGACGTTCAAGGCCGCGCTGGAGGGTCAGCCGGAAGGATTCTCAGGAGAGCTGAAGGGGGACGAGCTCGAGCTGTGGCGCGATCGGAACGGCCGGACCGACGTCATCACGCTGAAGCGCGTCAAGGCCGGCCTCGTCGGCAAGTGGCAGGGTCAGACTCCGAACGGAATGAGCCTGACGCTCGACCTGACCGGCGACGATCGATCGTTTCGCGGCACCCTGACCCGCGAAAGCGAGACCAGTCCGATCACCGACGGTACGAGCTCGAAGAACACCTTCACTTTCAAGGTGACGATCGAAGGCGAGACGGAGACGATCGAGGGCACCTGGGAGAACGATCAACTGAAGGCGTGGCTGACCAGACAGGGACCGGAACGCACGGCGGTGCTGACACGGGTCGTGAAGTAGGGCTCGAGGCCCGGAAGCCCGGTCCCGCCGCTCGTCACCGCGAAGATCGGCCGGACCGCTCCATTCGGCCGGCACCGTGAGAGGATGCGCCGAGTGAGGTCTTCATGCGCCTGCTCCACGCCCTCCGGCACTGCTCGTCGCTCGTCTTTCTAGCGGCCGCACTCTCGGCGGGCGGCCCGCCGCTCTTCGCGCAATCGGTCCACGAGGCGCCCGCCAATGCGCCGGCCACCGCACGCCTCACCCCGTCGAGCGAGCCGGGACTGCCGCTCACCGTCAGCGGCGTGGTGGTCGGCGCCGACGGCGCTCCGGTGAGCGGCGCCTCCTTGTATATCTACCAGACCGATCACGAGGGGTACTACGGCGTCAAGCCGGCGAGCGACAATCGGAATCCGCGGCTCAAGGCGTTCCTGCGCTCCGACAGCCGGGGCGCGTGGTCCTTCTCGACGGTGAAGCCCGGCTCGTATCCGAACAGCCGCGCCCCTGCGCACATCCACTTCGAAGTGAGCGCCCCCGGACGTGCCCCGAAGATCTTCGAGATCGTGTTCGAGGGGGACCCGTTCGTCACGGCGGCGATGCGCAGCGATCCCGCGTTCTCCGTCAGGCCGGTCGACGCGGGCAAGGTGACCGAGCGCATCGTGCTGAAGTGACCGCGCGACTCAGCGGCTCGGCTGAAACGCCTTCTGCGCGAACTCGGTGAAGTTCTGCCGCCAGTACGGCCACACGTGCCCGACGTCGGGCGACTCCAGTTCAGTGAACTGCACGCCCTTCGCCCGCAGAAAGTCCTTGAACTGACGGTTCACCGCGATCAGCGAATCGGCGGTGCCGCAGGTGATCCACAGCATCTTGATTTTCGAATTGGCCTTGGCGTCGAGCGTGGGAAAGTTCTTGTCGAACGCGCTGACGTCGACGGTGCGCGCGCCGCCGCGGCCGCGGCCGCCGGCGGCTGGGGGACCGGCCGCGCCTGCGGCTGCGGCAGCCGGACTCTCAGCGGGGGCCGCGCCCGAGGCAACCGGAGCGGGCGCCGCCGGTGCCGAAGTGGCGCCCGGCCACATCACGAATGCGCCGCTGAAGGATCCAATCCAGGCAAACTTGTCGAGGTGATTGAGCGCCGTGTAGAGCGTCTCCGCGCCCCCCATCGAGAGCCCGGCGATGGCGCGTTCCTCACGGTTCCGGCTGACGTTGTACGACCGCTCGATCGCCGGCATCACCTCGTCCAGCAGGATCTTCGTGTAGCCGGTCACACTCTCCGGCGCCATCGCCCCGGCGGGACCGTTGTCGACGCCGTATCCGAGGGTCGTGACCAGCACCATCGGCAGGGCCTTCCCCTGCGCGATCAGATTGTCGAGGATCACGTTCGCCGCACCGCCGTTCATCCACCGCTCCGCATCATCGCCGAGACCGTGCAGCAGGAACAGCACCGGGTACGGACGCGACCGGCGGGCATCGTAGCCGGCCGGAGTGTAGACGAAGTAATTGCGCTCGTCCTTCGCGACGGCCGACCGGAACGTGTGCCGGGCGATCGCGCCGCGCGCCACGGCCGGCGCCGGCAGCCAGGGGTGCGGCCCGGGCACCACGAACATCGACTGGAACCCGGCGTACGAGGTCTGCACCTGCCGGTTCGCGGGGTCGTTGATCGAGGCGCCGTCGACCACCAGCGCGTAGGTGTAGTAGTCCGGCGCCAGCACGTCGCTGGTCGCGGTCCAGACGCCCTGCTCGTCCTTCTGCATCGCTAGGCGATTGCCGCCCATGGCCACCGCCACGTCCTTCGCGTTGGGTGCGCGGAGCCGGAAGGTCACCCGCCCGTCGGCGGCCACTTCGGGCGACTTCACCGCTGGTGCGCCGCGGCCGCCGCCGCGTCGTCCCTCCCCGGCGGGCGGGCCGGCCGGCGTCGCCGGAGATGCCGGCTGCTGAGCCGTCAATGAGGCCGATGGGACGAACGCGATCAGAGCTACGAGCGCGAGGAGCCAGAAACGTCGAACCATTCGAGTCCTTTCGGTTGTGTGTCGACATGAGCATACGACGGCTGCGTTCGCTGTCACCCTGCCATCGTGTCCACGGCGCCTGCGGCGCGCCCGGGTAACGACACGACGACAACGACGAAACCCTGTGAGGCACTTCGAAGGACTGCGGCGCCGCCAGCCGGGAGAGCCGTTGATACGTGGCCTGCGGCGCTATTCAGGGCACTCAGGAGATGCCCGGACGTTTCCGTCGTGGCCGAAGCATTTACGTCGTAGTCGTCCTGTCGTCGTGTCGTCCTGGCGCGAAGCGCCAGCGCGCCGCAGGCGCCGTGGGCACGAATGCAGCGTGACAGCGAACAGCGGTTCGAAGAGGCGATGAAGCACAATAGGCCCATGCAGACGCCCCGCTGGACGGCAGCTCTCCTGTGCTCGCTCGGTATGCTCCTGGCGACGCACCCGCTCCGCGCCCGCCTTGACGTGGTCAAGACCGACGCGGGAGCGCTCTCCGGTGTCACCGCCGGAGGCGTCAGCGCATACCTGGGGATTCCATTCGCCGCGCCGCCGATCGGCGACTTGCGCTGGCGGCCGCCGCAGCCGGCGCTCCCGTGGGAGGGCGTCCGCAAGGCCGACAAGTTCGGCACCAGCTGCATGCAAAACCAGGCCGGTTCACGGCTGCCATGGACCGAGGAGTTCATGACGCAGGGACCGATCGGCGAGGATTGCCTGTTCCTGAATGTCTGGACCGCGGCGAAGACGCCGAACGCCCGGACGCCGGTGATGGTCTGGATCTATGGCGGCGGTTTCAACGAAGGGTCGAGCGCGGTCGCGGTGTATGACGGCGCCGAGCTCGCGAAGAAAGGCGTGCTCGTCGTCAGCGTGAACTACCGCGTGGGGCCGCTCGGGTTCCTCGCCCATCCCGAGCTCACGAAGGAGTCGGAACATCGATCCTCGGGCAACTATGGCCTGCTCGATCAGGTCGCGGCGTTGCAGTGGGTGCAGCGCAACATCGCGGCGTTCGGCGGCGACCCCACGCAAGTCACGATCTTCGGCCAGTCGGCGGGCGCGATCTCGGTGGCAAATCTGATGCGGGCGCCGCTCGCCAAGGGCCTCTTCGCCCGCGCCATCGCGCAAAGCGGTCCCGGGCTGCTCGGCCGCAACGTGCTGGGCGGCGCCGCGACGCTCGCCGAACGCGAGGCCGCCGGCGCGACGTTCGTGGAATCCAAAGGGGCAAAATCGCTCGCGGACATGCGCGCCCTGCCGGCCAACGTCTTCTTCGCGTCCGCCGGCGGCGGCCGCGGCGGTGTGACCGTGCCGAACAGCCCGTTCAACGACGGGTGGGTGCTGACCGCGACGCCGGCTGCGGATCAGGTGCCCCTGATGGTCGGATTCACTGCGGACGACCTCGGCGTGGCGGGCGCTGCACTCGGCGCCGCATCGAAGCCGTCGACCGCGGCATACGAGAGTGACGCACAACGCGTCTACGGCGAACAGGGATCGGCGTTCCTGAAGCTCTACCCGGCCGCGTCGAACGCCGACGTCCCGGCCGCGCAGAAGGCCGCCGGCCGCGATCGGGCCCGCGTCTCGCTGGATCTCTGGGCCGCCGATCAGCACAAGATCACCAAGCGGATCTACACCTACTACTTCGACCGTCCGATCCCGTGGCCGGCCCACCCGGAGTTCGGGGCATTCCACACCGGCGAGGTGCCGTACGTCTTCAAGACCCTCGACAAGCTGGATCGTCCGTGGGAGCCGATCGACAAGTCGCTGACTGAGACGGTCTCGTCCTATTGGGTCAACTTCGCCCGGAAGGCCGACCCGAACGGCGCCGGGCTGGCCCGCTGGGCCGCCTACGTGCCAGGCAGTCACACCACGATGCAGCTGGGAACGAAAGTCGGGACGATGAGCGTGGCGGAGACCGCCAGACTTGATTTCTGGCTGGCGCGACTCCGTAATCCGTAGCCCGCAGTCCGTGGTCCGCGCTGAGCCCTTCGAGAGTGTTGGGTGAAAGCCGCCGTGACAAGCTGTGAGCGGCGCCTTTCACCCAGATCGTCGAGTGGCTCTGCCGGACCACGGCCACGGGCCACGGGCCACGGGCCACGGATCGCGGGTAGCGACTCAGGCCTCGTCCGGCGCCGGCCGGAAGCGGCCCTTCGCTCCGGCCGCAACCCGGCGCAGCCACCCACGCGCCCCGTCGCCGACCAGGGCGCGCTCGAGCGCGTCGAACTTGACGTAGGCGACCGGCACCAGCAGCAGGGTCAGGAACAGGCACAGCGACTGGCCGCCGATGATCGTCACCGCAATCGCGGCGCGGCCGGTGCCGCCGATGCCGATGCCGAGCGACGTCGGAATCAGCCCGGCGATGATCGCGGTGGTGGTCATCAGGATCGGCCGCAGCCGGGTGCGGCAGGATTCGACAATCGCTTCGCGGAGCGGCACGCCGCGGGCGCGCAGCACATTGGCGTAGTCGACCTGCAGGATGGAGTTCTTCTTGACGATGCCGAGCAGCAGCAGCATCCCGAGCGCGCTCCACAGGTTGAGCGTGCTCCCGGTGATCCACAGCGTGAACAGCGCAAACGGCACCGCGATCGGCAGCACCAGCATGATCACGATCGGCTGCAGGAAGCTCTCGAACTGCGAGGCCAGCACCATATAGACGAAGATCATCGCCAGCCCGATCGCCATCATCAGGTTCGCCGTGGTCTCGTCGAGGATCTTCGACTGGCCCTGCATGCGGAACGACATGGTCGGCGGCATGTCGAGGCCGGCCAGCATCGTGCGCACGTCGTTCGCCGCCTCGTCCAGAGCATGGCCCGGCGCCACGTCGGCATTGAGCGACACCGTGAACTGCCGATTCGAGCGCTGCAACGTGGTCGGCCCGAGGCCGCGCTCGATCCGCGCGATGTTGTCGATCCGGATCGGTCCGTTCGCCGACGGCACCGTCAAACGTCCGATCTCCTCGATGTCGCGGCGCTGATCCTCCCGGACCCGGATCTTGACCGGGTACTGTTCGGTCCCCTCCTTGTAGAAGGAGATCTGATCGTCCCCGGAGACCGCCAGCCGCAGCGTGTTCCCGACCGTCGACATCCGCACGCCCAGATCCGCGGCGCGCTTCCGATCGACGGCGACGTGCACCTCGGGGTTCGAGATGTTCAGGTTGATCTTCGGCTCGGCCAGGCTCGGCAGCCGCTGCGCCGCCTCGAGCGCCCGCTTCGAGTACTCGGCGATCTGCCCGAGATCGGGCCCGAGGATGTTGACCGAGATCGGGAAGCCGCCCTGCCCTTCACCGCTGCCCAGTGCGTTCCGCGAGGTGATCGACGGACGGTACGACGGGTACGCCGCCAGCCGCTGCCGCATCTCGGTGATGATGTCCGCCTGGCTGTTCTTCCGGTCCTCGATCGGCAGCGCCTGACAGAGGAAATGGATATGCGTCGGTGAGCTCGCAGCCATCCCCGAGACGCCGATCGACGGCTCGATCTGCGCGACGCCCTCGATGCCGCTGATCTCCTTCAGCAGCTTGAAGGCCACCTCCGTGGTGCCTTCGAGCGAGGTGCCTTCGGGCGCGTCGACGTGCACCGTCCAGTCGCCCATGTCCTCGTTGGGGACGAACTCGCGCCCGACCATGCGGTTGAGCGGGACGGTGAGCAGCACGGTGACCACCGAGATCGCGATGATCAGCGTCGGGTGATCGAGCGCCCAGTTCACCTGGCGCGTGTACCACTGGTCCAGCCAGTGGAAGAAACCCTGCTCTTTCGTCTTGTGGTCGGCCGTGCCGTCCGCGAGCTTGAGGAACCGCGAGCTCAGCATCGGGGTCAGCGTGAAGCTGACCAGCATCGACACCATGATCGCGAATGCCATCGTCCAGCCGAACGGGTTGATGAACCGCTTGGCGTAGCCGCTCATGAAGGCAATCGGCAGGAAGATCACGACCAGCGACAGCGTCGTCGCCATCACCGCGAGCGCCACCTCGCGGGTGCCCTCGATCGCCGCCTCGTACGGCGAACAGTTCTTCTCCTCGATGTAGCGGAAGATGTTCTCCAGCACGACGATGGCGTCGTCGATGACGATGCCGACCGCCAGCGTGATCGCCAGCAGCGTCATGTTGTTGAGCGTGAAGCCCATGACGCTCATCAGCGTGAACGACGAGATGATCGAAGCGGGAATCGCCAGCGCCGAGATGATGACGGCGCGGAGATTCCTGATGAAGAACATGACGACGACGGTCGCGAACAGCGCGCCGAACAGCAGGTGCTCCTGGAGCGACCCGATCGAGGCGTGGATGAACCGCGAATCGTCGCGGATCACCGTCAGCTTCACGGTCGGCGGCAGCGTCCGCTCGACTGCCTCGAGCCGCGCCCGGACGCCCTCAATCACCAAAACCGTGTTCTCTCCCATGGCACGGCGCACGTCGAGCATCACCGCCGGCGAGTCCCCCATCCACACGGCCGAGGTCGGCCGCTCGAAGCTGTCCTCGGCATGGCCGAGATCGGAGATGCGGATTGGCGTGCCCTCTTTGGTCGCCACCACGATGTCGTTGAAGTTCGCGGTCGCGTCGACCCGGCCGAGCGTGCGCAGCAGCAGCTGCCCTTTTCCCTGCTCGACGGTGCCGCCAGGAATCTCGACGTTCTCCGCAACGATCGCGTCGCGGACCTCGGCCATCGACAGGCCGTAAGAATTCAGCTTCTCGATGTCGACGACGACGTGGACCTCGCGGGCGCGGCCGCCAGACAGGCTGACCTGGCCCACTCCGTTGACGGTCTGGATGGCGCGGGCGATCTGCTTGTCGGCGAGCTCGGTGAGCGTCCGCAAGCTCATCCCCGGTGACGAGACGATGAGCGAGAGCACCGGGTCGGCGTCGGGATCGACCTTGGTGATGACTGGCGGCAGCAACGCCGGCGGCGCGTTGCGGATCGCCCCGGCCACCTTCTCGCGCACGTCATTGGAGGCGTCGTTGAGATCGCGCTCGAGGACGAAGCGAACCGTGAGGTTGGCCCGCCCCTCGGCGATGCGGGACTGGATTTCGTCGATCCCGGACACGCCGCTGATTGCCTCCTCCATCGGCTCGACCACCGAGGACGACATCTCGTCGGGGCTGGCGCCGGGCAGGAGCAGGGTGACGCTGACGGTCGCCGGGTCGGCCCTCGGGAACAGGTCCACGCCGAGGCCGCGGAACGAGACGGTCCCCAGGACGACCAGGGACATCACCAGCATCGTGGCCGAGACCGGACGACGGACGCAGAACGCGGACAACATGCGCGGACTCCCTACTTCGCCGTCACCGCGACCAGGGCGCCGTCCGCGAGCGACTCGACGTCGGTGATCGCCACGCGCTCGCCTGCCTTGACGCCGCTCGTGACTTCGATGCGGTCGCCGAGGCGCTCGCCCACTTCCAGTTCGCGGACCGCCAGCCGGTCGCCCTGCACGACGAACACGCGATTGACACCGTAGCGGTACTGAAGCGCGGCATGCGGCACGGTCAGGACGTCGTCCACCTTCCCGCTCTCGACGTGCACGCGGGCGAACGTTCCGGGCTTCAGCACCGCGTCGGGGTTGGGCACGACCGCCTCGAACGAGAACGCGCGCGTCGCGGTATTCACCGCCGGGCTGATCCGGGTGACCTTTCCGGCGAATGTCCGGTCGCGATAAGCATCGACACGCAGCTCGACGGACCGGCCGTCAGTGATCCACGGCCCCATTTTTTCCGGGATCTCCGCGATCACCTTCAGCGGGTCGAGCCGGACGATCGCCATCACCGGCATCTGCGCCTTGACCAGCTCCCCGAGATTCACCAGCCGCTTCTCCACGTAGCCGTCGAACGGGGCGCGGATCTCCGCATCCCGGAGCTGGCGCCCCGCCAGCTTCATCGTTGCCTGGGAGGACTGGATGCTCGCGCGCAGATTGCGGGCGTTGTGCAGCGAGGCGTCGTAGCTGGCTTTCTTGGTCTCCACCGCCGTGCGCGCATCGTCTAGCGCCTGCTGTGGAATCAACGTCCGCTTGAACAGCTCATTGGCGCGATCCAGCGACTGGGTGGCCTGGGCCAGGTCGGCCTTGGTCCGTTTGGCTTCCGGGGTCTGCTCGATGTCCGGAAGGTGTTCCGGGTCGGGGGCGCCGTACTGGGCGAGCGCGCGCGCCAGGTCGGCCTGCTGCTGCTCGAGGGCGTAGCGCTGCTTCTCGTCGTCGAGATGGATGAGGACCTGGCCGGCGCGGACCCGATCGCCGAGGTCGGCGTTGATCTTCTGCACCCTGCCGTCGGCCTCTGACGACACGGTGACCTGATCGACCGCCGCGAGGGTGCCGACGACGTCGACGGCGCGCGGCACCGAGGCCTTGTGCACGACGGCGACGGCGATCGGCTTTGGATCGCCCTCACGTTTGCTGGCCTGTGCGGTCTGCGGCCGCCCGCATCCCGCCAGGGTCAGGGCGGCGATGGCAGTCAGGGCAATTCCGGAACAATTTCTGATGGTTTGATTTGGCATCGACAGCGGTATTGGGAGCGGTACCGTGGAAGGTAGGAGTATACGATCACCGCAGTCCGCAGTCCGGGGTCCGCTATCCGCTGGTCCGGGTCCGAGCCGTCCGAAGCAGCTGGGTCGAAGGCTCTGCGCCCGACTGACCTCGGCCTCTTCCACCCAGATGTTTCGCATGGCTTTGTCAGGTCTTGCGGATCGCGGATCGCGGACCGCGGATCGCGGCCCGCGGACCCTGTGCGATGATTCCAGCGATGCCCCGTGCGCCCCGCGCCGTTCCCGCCTTCGATGTGCGGGCATTTTTGAGCTCCGCCGGGATCCCGTGCCGTCCCCGGAGCTACGCCCGGGGCACGCGGATCTTTGCCCAGGGCTCACTGGCGAACAGCGTGTTCTATCTCGTCCAGGGAGGGGTCAAGCTGTCGGTGCTGTCATCGACGGGGAAGGAAGCGGTCGTCGCGATGCTGGGTCCGGGGGACTTCTTCGGGGAGGGGTGCCTGGCCGGGCAGGCGATGCGCATGGGGACCGCGGCGGCCGTGGTACCCAGCGCGATCCTGCGGATTCAGAAGGCGGACATGATCCGCATCCTCCACGAACACCCGGACTTCTCCGACCGCTTCATCAGCCACATGCTGGCGAGGAACATCCGGATCGAAGAGGACCTCGTCGATCAGCTCTTCAACTCGAGCGAGAAGCGGCTGGCGCGCACGCTGCTCCTCCTCGCCCGCTACGGCAAGGAGGACACCACCCCCCGGACGGTGCCGAAGCTGTCGCAGGAGACGCTGGCCGAGATGGTCGGGACGACCCGATCACGGGTCAACTACTTCATGAACAAGTTCAGAAAGCTCGGGTTCATCGAGTACAACGGCGGGCTCAAGATCAACAACTCGCTGTTGAGCGTGGTGCTGCACCAGTGAGCGCCGGACCGGACGGTACCCGCCGAGCTGACGACCAGGGTCCTTAGACCGCGACCCAGTTGTCGACTTTGGTCAGGTTCATCCCGAGTGAGCACTCCGGCCGGGCACAGACGAAGCAGGTGGCTCCGAGCTGCGTCTCGTTGAGCTTCCGCTGAATCTTGGTCTGCGGCTGATGGCAGGACGGGCACTCGTGGACGGCGGGGCGGGGCGGCAGCTTTGTGTTCCACATAGGCGCGACCGTATCACGGCCGGGCTGGTGCTGACTGTCTCGTTCTGCACACTCCCCAAAACCCGCTCGGGTCCGTAGTCCGTGCGGTCCGAAACCCTCGAGAGCAATGTCCGAAGGGTTTTCCGGACTACGGACCACGGACCACGGACTACGGTCCATTTCGCCCCCACCCGCTGCGCGTCGTACGGCTTGCCGGTCATCGGATCGTTCGGCACCGAGGGCTTCGCTTCGAAGGCGTCGAGACTCGGCACCACCAGCATGACGCCGTACATGCGCACCCAGTGGCCGGGGAAGGTGCAGACGAAGTTGTACTGGCCGGGCTTGGCCGGCGCGGTGAACTTGATGGTGTCGGATTCGTCGCGCTGTATCAGGCGCGAGGCCTCGATCACCGACGGCAGGTCGGGCACATACGCCCGGGCGTTGGCGGCGGTCGGCGCCGGCATGGTCGCGGCGGCGTTGCCGATGGCGTTGATCGACCCCGGCTGGCCGATGACGATGTTGTGGGGCATGAAATCGGCGTTCTTGAGGGTCAGCTGCACGGGCTTGCCGGCCTCGACCACGAACCAGCGGACGTCGAAGATCATCTGCTCCGGAATCGTGCCGATGTTGATCGTCTGCACGCCCTTGTCGCGCAGATCCCGGCGCATGGCGGCGGCAGAGAGATCGGGCAGCGCCGTCGCGGTCGTATTGGCTTCGGCCGGCGCGTTCGCGGTCGTGGTGCTCTCCCGCTTGACGAGCCCCTCCAGCGTCGTCATCGTCTGCTGGTAGGTGTAGGCGAGGAAGCGATCCTGGAGATCCTTTTCAACCGACTTGGCGAGGCGGATCGCGTCCGGCGTCTTGAAGAAGCTCGCGGCGCGGACCGCCTCGAGGCGCACGGCCGGATGTGGATCGGCGACCTGTGTGTTGAGCAGCTCCATCGCGTCGGGGACACGGTCGCGCCAGTAGCAGAGCACGCGCGTCGCGGCGGCGCGCGCCCACGGCTCGCTCGATCGGAGCATGCGCTTCAACAGCGTCTGGTCGACGCGGTTGTGCCACTGCTGGACCCACAGCGCTTCCATCATCTGGTGCTCGTACTGCGGGCTGCCTTTGTCGAGCCGCGAGATCCAGGTGTTCAGCGCCGCGAGCACGTCGCTGGTGTTGCGGCCGCCCAGCTCGATCCTGGCGCGATAGCGGACGCGGTCTTCCGGCTCCTTCAGCAGGTCGAGCAGCCGATCGATCGGCTCGCCGGCGATCGGCGCCGGCTTGAGCAGCGGCCGGCCGACGGCGGTCACGCGATAGACGCGGCCGTGCTCGCGATCGCGCGACCGGTCGCGCAGGTTGTGCTGCATGTGGCCGATGATCGGGTTCTGCCAGTCGGCGATGTAGAGCGCGCCGTCGGACCCGATCTCCGCGTCGACGGGACGGAAGTTCTCGTCCGCCGACTCGATGATCGGGTCGACTTCCGTCATCTTCAGGCCGGCGCCGTCCTCGGTGATCTTGTACTGAAGCACGCCCCTGAAACCGATGGTGTTCAGCACGACCAGGTTCCCCTGCATCTCGTCCGGGAAGTGACGGCTCGAGATGATCTCGCTGCCGCCGACCGGGCGGGTGCGCACCTGGCCGGGACGCGGCGCCTTGGTCGACTCCATCGCCGGGTAGTACTTCTTGGTCGACATCGACGGCCCGTAGTAGGGCTGTCCGCCGGTGGCGTCGAAGATGATGTCCCGTCCCCATGAGTCGAAGGTGTGGCCGTGGGGGTTCGGGAAGTTCATCGGGATATAGGTCTCGAACTTGAACGTCCGCGGCTCGAAGCGAAAGACGCCGCCGTCGGCCTGTCGGACCACCGGTCCCCACGGGGTCTCGACCTGGCTGCGATGGAAGATCCCCTCGCGGACGTAGAGCGCGCCGCCGGGATCGAACACGAAGCTGTTCATCGCATGGTGGGTGTCGGCCGTGTCCATGCCGCCGATGAGGATCTGCCTGGTGTCGTACTTGTCGTCGCCGTTGGTGTCCTTGAGGAACACGAGGTTCGGCGCCTGCGACACGATCACGCCGCCGTTCCAGAACTCGAAGCCGGTCGGGTTGTTCAGATCGCCGGCGAACACCGTGCGCTTGTCGGCCTTGCCGTCGCCGTTGGTGTCCTCGAGGATCAGCAGCTTGTCGTCCATCGGCGTCTTGGGCTGCCAGTGGGGATAGTTCTTCCACACCGCGACCCACAGCCGTCCGCGGGTATCGACCGCGAGCTGCACCGGGTTCACCATCTCGGGAAACTCTTTCTCCGACGCGAAGAGCTCGACCTTCAGGCCAGGGCCGACCTTCATCTGCGAGATGGCCTGCTCGCCGTCCAGATAGATGTGGGCGCCGTTCGGTCCCTTGCCGGGCTCGTTGGTTCCGGCGTCGATGAAGGGGGGCGTGTCGGAGTCGCCCACTTTCACTTCCGCGGGGCTCGGACCCTGGCCGCGCGCAATGCGCCAGATCTGGCGATCGCGGTTGGTCGTCATGTGGTCGAGCACGTCCACTTCGCGCTGCAGCACCTCGTAGTTGGTCGGCAGCACGTCTTCCTTGTTGAACTTCACGGTCGCCGGGTTGACGTTGCGCGGGTTGTTGCGGATGAAGGTCAGGAACGCGCGATCGCCGTAGGTGGCGAAGCCGTCGGTGGTGCGGTAGCGGTTGAACCACTGGAAGCTCTTGTCCACAACCGCGCGCTGCAGCGCTGTCAGGAAGGCACGCGGATAGGCGCGAGGAGGCGCGCCGAACAGATCGCGGTCGATGACCTCGGCGATCCGGCGGTTGCCCTCCTCGTTCAAGTGGACGCCGTTGCTGGTCAGCGGCGTCTTCGCCGCCGCGAACAGCGCCTTGCTCGGCGCGAAGAGGTCGACGAACCGCACGTCGTGCGCCGCGGCCACCTGCGACATCGCCAGCGTATACAGCTCGAGCCTGGCGTTGTTCTCACGGCCGTCGGGAAGATCCGGGTTGCGCAGGTCCTCGTGCGCGATCGGCGAGAACAGCACGACGCGCGGCGCCGTCTTGCCGTTGTACTTCTGCGCGAGCGTGTGGGTCAGCCAGGCGTCGAGCTGCTTTCGAAAGGCCGGCAATCCGGCGTCGCCGCCGTACGACTCGTTGTAGCCGAAGAACGCGAAGATGACATCCGCCTTGGTGTTGGCGTCCTTCAGCCGGTTCTCCTGATACCCGCCGATCGCCTCGGCGTTGCCGCTCAGCCACTCGTCCGGGCTGCCGAAGTTCTTCGACCGCAGACGGGTCGCGACTTCGTCGCCGGAGAAGCCGAGGTTGCGGATGACCAGGTCGTTCCGCGGAAAGCGCGCGTGCAGCAGCGTGTCGAGCCACCCGTCGTACTGCAGGCGCTCGGCGAGCTGGTTGCCGACGATGCAGATGTGATCGCCGGCGCGCAGCACGAACGGCGTGGCCGCGCCGGGGCGTTCGGGGGTGAGCGAGACGACCGCGACCGCCGCGGCGAGGAACAGCCAGAAGCGAGGTTTTCTGAGCATGGAATACAGCTACTTCTTCGGTGGAATCGGCGTGTCCCAGCCGGCCATCTCGGCCGGCTTGACGTCCTTGACGAAGCCCTTGAAGTTGAACGTCGTCGGTTGATACGGCCCGACCAGGCCGACGTTGCCATCTGCCGTGATGTTGTTCTCGAGCCCGGCCGCCCACAGCAACCCGTTGACCGCCAGGCGCCGGAACCCTTCGTTCAACAGGTCCTCCGACGCGCCGTGCGTGGTCGTGAACACCCGTCCGGTCTTGCCCGAAGCGGACGAGTAGGACCGCACCCAGGCGACGGGCACCTGCTGCTTGTCGGGGTTGGGCGGCGAGTCCGGCGTCATCCCGTTGAGGATCTGGCCGCGCGCGAGGATCACGCTCGGCGGCAGCGGATCCGCCGTGTATCCCCCCGACTGCACCCAGACGTCCTTCACGCCGCGCAGCACCGGATGGCTGACCTGCGACGGCTCCAGGATCAGCCGCGAGCTCATCTTGTGGTTGGTGCCGTAGTGCGACACCCACGTTTCGCCGAGGATCTGCCGTCCGAATCCACCCGCGAAATCTCCCTTGTTCTGCCAGTCGAAGCGCACGAATTTCGCGTCGGGCCGCTTGATCTGGAAGGCATGGGTCGCGGTCCGGAATCCGACCACCGGTCCTCCCCGATCGAGGTAGTCGGCGATGTGCTGCATCTCGCCGTCGGGGAAATCCTGAAACCGCAGGAACACGACCATCAGGTCCGCGGTCCGCAGCGCCTCGAGCCCGGCGATGTGCGAGCTGCCCGGGTCGATGTAGCCGGTTTGCGGATTGGTGGTGAAGAACACGCTGCACTTGAACCCGTAGCGCCGCGCCATGATCCGCGCCAGCGCCGGGAGCGATTCCTCCGACCGATACTCGTGATCGCCGGCCAGAAAGACGATGTGCTTGCCGCGCCCCGGCCCCTGGCCCCCTTCGTAGACGATGAGATGCGGGTTCTGCGCGGCCGCGCCGGAAGGAAGACCGAGCACTGCTGCCAGCAGTAGTGACTGGAAAAGACGTCGACGCATCAAGAGATCGCTCGTTTCGAAAACCGCGCCCAACCACCCTTGCTGCTTGGAGCGGCAACCGGGACCTTTCCCAGGACCGTGATTACAGGAGGGCCAGGAGATCAGGAGAAAACATCTTACTGGTTCCTCCTGACCTCCTGGCCCTCCTGTTAAGCTCACCGGCCCTCGAACAACCCGGCCGCGTCTGAAAGCACCTCGTAGCCGCGATCGACGGACCCGGTCGTTCGAGCGTAGCTCAGAAAGTGAACCGAATCGCTCCCTGCATCACTCGGGCCGCGCGCGCCGTGGTGGCCTGGCCGAAGTTGGCGTTCACCTGCTCGCCCGCCGGGTTGAACTGGGCGGTGGTGTTGATGGCGCTCCAGTTTACCTGGTTGAACACGTTGTAGGCCTCCCAGCGGAACTGCAGCTGACGGCCGGCGACCCGGAAGTTCTTGAAGATCGACATGTTCGACAGGACGATCGGCGGCAGACGGAAGAACGTCCGCGCCGCGTTGCCGTAGTCGCCGCGTCCGGCGGGCCGGGTGAAGGCGCTCACGTTCAGATAGCGGCCGGTGCCGCCGGGCGTCGGATCGCAATTGTCGCGGCAGATCGGATCGCCGACGATCGACGGTCGGACCGTCCGGCCGCCGCCGCCGATATCCCCACCGGTGCCGCCGTCGCCGCCGGTGAAGTCGAAGTTGTCGGTCGTCGAGATGGTGACGCCCGACCAGTCGCCGCTGACCAGGCCGGTATCTCCCGACAGCTGCCAGCCGTCGAGCAGCCCGCGCGTGAACGCGTTGTTCCAGAGATGGCTGCCGCCGGGCACGTCCCAGGTGTAGTTCAGGACCAGATTGTGGAACTGCGTCGAGCCGTCCGGCCCCATGTTCCACGAGTCCTGTGGTCGGAGCACGTTGAACGCGGTGCCGTCGCTGACCGTCTTCCCGAGGGTGTAGGCGATGGCGAACTGCAGACCGTTGATGTACCGGCGGTTCAACTGCAGCTGCAGGGAGTTGTACGACGCCTCGCCGAAATGCGAGCGCATCGTGATGTTCTGATACCCGAGGTAGGGCCGCAGGAACTCGGCCGGCTTGGCGGCGGTCGCCGTCCGGGGATCGGCGTTCTGCGGATTGACGTCCAGGTAGCGGGCGCCATCGGGGATCAGATTGATGTTGGCTTCCATCTCGCCATTGCGCATCTGGAAGCCGGCGTAGGTCACGTCCAGCACCGTGCCCCATCCGAGCTCGCGCTGCACGCCGACCGAGTAGTTGTAGCTGACCGGCGTCTTGGCGTCGCGCTCGATACCGAACACATTGCTCGGCCGGTTGGCGAACGCCCCTGCGGCGCCCACCGCCAGCAGCGTATCCATGGTCCCGAAGATGATGCTCGGCGTGTTCTGCACCGGAGGATTCCGCGCCATCGCGTCCATGCCGTTGGCGTTGACGTGGGGGTTGTGGTACACGCCCACGCTCGCGTGGAGGCCGGTCTTGTTGTCGCCGGTCAGGTCGTAGGCGATCCCCAAGCGCGGTTCCGGCTCGATCCCCTGGTTGTCGCGGAAGCCGAGTGGGTAGTCCGGATCGGTGTTGGTGACCATACCGTTCGCGCGATCGCCGGTGCCTTCCACGAACACCCCGACGAAGACGTTGGGCATCGTACGGCCGGTCACCGGATCGAACGCCACGTTCACGTTGTTGATCCGCGCCGGCTGCCATAAGCGGGGGGCCCTGGCCGGATCGTAGCGCTCCGGCACGAAGACGGAGGCCGGCTGCGCCGAATGCCACGGCTGATACCACAGGAAGCGCACGCCGTAGTCGAGCGTCAGCCGCCGGTTGGCCCGCCAGGTGTCCTGCACGTAGAACTCGGAGATGTTGCGCCGGCCCTTCACTTCCGAGAACGCGTCGATCTCGGAGTAGCTCTGGAATGATCCCAGCAGCGCGTTGGCGAAGTTGTGGTTGGTGTCGAACGGATTGGCGGTGTCGGTGTTGAAGTTGAACTGGCCGGCCCACGGTCCGGCGCCGACCCCGCCGCTGCCTTCCGAGTTGCGCGACTGCTCGAAGTAGAAGCCGGCCTTCATCGAGTGGTCGCCAGCGATCCAGGTCAGGTTGGTCCGCCCCGATGACAGCCAGGCGACGCCCTGATCGACCAGCCGGTTGTCGAAGGTGAAGTTGGGCGGGTTGGTGGTGTTGAAGTTCACCTTCGGGATCACGTTGCGGGCATTCAGCTCAGGGTGGAACTGCCCCACGGTGAATCCGACGGTGTCGCGGTTGATGCGGGTCCAGTCCGCTTCGGTGAGCGGATAGAACTGCTCGGTCTGCTGACGCGTACCCACATCGGCGTCGAGCACCAGGTTCGGGCGGATGATCTTGGTGTAGTTCACGCTCATCCCGCGATCGGTGTTCAGGTAGTGGGTGTTGAAGAAGCCCCACTTCGCCGGGCCGGCGGTGATCTCGCTGCCGCGCTGATCCGAGTACCAGTCCTTGAACGTGAAGTAGAAGCTGTCGTTGTTCGAGAGCCGCCAGTCGACCCGGACCACGTTGTTCATCTTCGGGTTTTCGGCGCCCTCCTGGGTCGAGTGATTGAATTGTCCCTGGGTGAACGCGCGATCGAAGTTGGTGGCACGCGGCAGCATGTTCAGCAGCGCGAACCCGTTCGAGTTGAGCCGCTCGCGCGGAATGATGTTCCCCGGGAAGCAACCCGGGCCAGGCGCGCCGGTGGCCGGGCAAGCGCCCTCCCGCTGCGGGTCGCGGATGTTGATCAGCCGGTTCTGCGAATCCAGCGTCTGCGAAAAGTCCCCCCCCATCTCGGCATCGGTCGGCATCGTCCAGTTGCGCAGCGGCCCCGGCCGGCTGACCAGCGGCGCTTCCATCGAATAGAAGAAGAACAGCTTCTTGTCGGCCTTCGGCACCGGACCGCCGAGGTTGGCGCCGTAGGTGTTGAACCGGTAGCGCGGCTTCTTGACGCCTTGCCGGTTGAGGAAGAAGTCGGTGGCGTTCAGCTTTTCGTGACGGCCGTAGTAGTAGAGATTGCCGCGATACGCGGTGCCGCCGCTCTTCGTGACGATCTGCACCTGCCCGCCGCCGGCGCGTCCATACTCGGCGCGGTACGAATTGAGCAGCACGCGGACTTCGGCGATCGCGTCGAGATTGATCTGCTGGGCCATCAGGTTGCTGGCGCCGACTTCGTTGGCGACCACGCCGTCGACGATGACGTTGCTCCAATCGCGGCGCGCGCCGCCGACGTTGGGCACGTCGGTGCCGAAGCTCATGCCGAGCGAGTCCACGGTGTTCTCATAGCGCACGCCCGGTAGCAGCCGCATCAGCGAAGTGACGTCGCGGCCGAGCACCTGGACCTGCTCGATCTGCCGCGAGGTGATCACCCCGGCGTGCTGGGTCTCCGCGGTGTTGACGTGGGAGCCGCGGGCCTCGACGGTGACGGTCTCGCCGAGGCTGCCGACTTCCAGCGAGATGGTGCCGATCGACAGCCGCTCACCGGCGCTCAGCACGATGCTCTTGCGCTCGAACACCCGGAAGCTGGCGAGCTCGATGCGCGCCGTGTAGGTCCCCGGCTGCAGGTTGGTGACCTGGAAGTTGCCCTGATCATCGGTCACGCCGACGCGGGCGTCACTCGTGGCTTCGTTGGTGACGGTGATGGTGGCACCGGGCACGATGGCTTTCTGGGGGTCGAGCACGGTTCCCGAAATGGTTCCGGTCGACGTCTGCGCGGCAGCCGCGCTCGTGGTGAGCGCCGCGGCAACCAGCACGGCGCTGAAGACACTCCAACAGGTAGTTCTCGATCTCGACAGCATGGATCCTCCCTCGACGCACGCCGGCGCACACCACCGATCAGGCTGCGCCAGCGTCTCAGAGATGGGCGGACCTTACCTTCGAGTGACGGTTCCCCAGAGGGAATTCTGGAGCGTTTGGGATATTTCGCAGCATCAAATCGCCGCGATCTGGCGATCGCCGCGGATTCGCTACGATTTCGGTGACATCAATGTCTGGCTACTTAAACGTTTAAGTGAAGCCAGGGACGGGGCCGCATCGCTTGGACATTTCGCGATGCGCAATATGAATCCCTAATCGCGAATCCCTAATCCGGAATCCCTAATCCGATCCCGAATCCCTAATCACGATCCCTAATCGCTGACCGTCCCGATTGGGGATTCGGGATTCGGGGATTCGGGATTCGTGATTAGGGATTTCGGATTAGGGATTAGGGATTAGGGATTCGCTCACTCCGCGCGAAGCGCCACCATCGGATCGACCCTCGTCGCGCGCCGCGCGGGCACCAGCGTCGCAATCAGCGAGACCAGCGTGATGACCGCCGTCACCGTCAGGTAGGTCAGCGGATCGCGCGCGCTCACGCCGAACAGGATGTTCTGGATCCCGGACCCCGCTACCGTCGCGAGCGTCAACGCCAGGCCCAGTCCGAGCACCAGGCCGAGCGCGAGCTGGGCCGCCCCCTGCCGCAGCACCATGCGGCGGATGCGCGTGTACTGCGCGCCGAGTGCCATCCGCACCCCGAACTCCTGACGCCGCTGGTTCACCGAGAACGACATCACCCCGTACATGCCGACCGAGGCCAGCACGATCGCCACCACCCCGAAGATCGAGAACATCGTCGCGATGATCCGGTTCTGCGCGACGAAGCCTTCGAGCTGGTGCTTCGGTGTCCCGACGAAGTAGAGCGGCAGGTTCGGATCCACCTTGGCGATGCGCGGGCGGAGCGGCACCGCAGCACGCAGGTCACCACGATCTGAAAGACTACCAGCCCGCGCGAGATCAGCGAGACGCTGCGGCTGGTGTTGCCGCGGCCGCCATCGCGCAGCACCTCCACCGCGTTGGCTCTGGACGAGATCACCGCGGGCAGCAGCCCCGAGAACACCGCCGCGCCGAGCGTCGCCAGCACCGTGAAGATCAGCACCGGCGCGTCGACGTCGAAGGTGATCCACGACGGCGGCGGGTTCTCCAGGTTCCGGACCGTGGCCTGCAGCCAGTCGATCGAGCCGTAGGCCAGGGCGACGCCGACCACGGCGCCTCCTGGCCCTCCTGTAAAGCTCACCGGCCATCGGATTGCCCGTCTTGCTACTGAAAGCACCCCGGTGCCACGGGCCGCTGGGAGGCCGATTGGGGCTGATCAACCGGCCGCCGGCGGCATCCTGAACGTCTTCTTCACGTACTCGATGTTGGCGCGGGTGTCGGCGACGATGTCCTTGGTGGGCGACCCGGTCTCGAGGACATACCAGCCGCGATAGCCGATGTCCTGGAACTCCTGCGCCATCCGCGGCCAGTCCAGCTTGCCGCCGGCGGTGGCCATCAGCATGTTGGCGTTCTTCACGTGGATCTGGTGGATCCGCTTGCCCAGCATCTTCGGCTCGGCGTAGATGTCCTTCACGCGGGGCACGATGTTGTGCGCGTCGTAGTAGACCGCGACATGGTCCGATCCGATGGCGTCGAGCAGCTTGATGTTGTCCTCCGCCGAGATCCAGTCCTCGAGGCCGACCACCACCCCGTGCTTCTCCGCGTAGCGCGCCACTTCCTTCATCATCGCGACGAAGGAGTCGACCTGCCACTGATTGGTCATGTCGATGTGGCTGTCGCCGAGGATCGGCAGCAGGATGTTGTTGGTGCCGAGGTTGTGCGCGATCTCGACCGCCTCGACCAGCAGGATGCCGAAGGCGGGGTTGGTGTGCATCGGCAGCCGCGACTTGCCCGGGTTGCCGATGGCCAGCGAGCAAATCTGGATGCCGTTGTCGAGCGCGGCGCGGCGGAACGCCGCCTGCGTCGCCGGATCGCGCAGGGTCGGCGTCTTGCCGTCGGTCGGATACTGGACGCTGACCTGGATGCCGTCGAGCCCGATCTCGCGGGCCAGCGCGATCTTGGCGATGTCGCCGCGCTGGCCGAGGTTCCAGTCGGTCATGCCGACCCGCACCGGCACCGGGTTGACGGGCGGCTTGGAGGCAGACCCAGCCTGCGCCGATGCCGATGACGACGCGGCCGCCGCGAGTGCCGGCACGGCGGCCGCACCGGCCGCGTGCCTCACGAAATCCCGTCGTGTGAGCATTCGAATCTCCGTCAGCTGATGTCGTCGACCGGGCTGGAGGCCCCGCCGTACAGTCACGCCCTGCGATCGCTAGAACTTCAAAATATCGGTCCAGCCCTTGCTGTAAGTCGGCCGCTTGATGAACGGCGCGGCTTCCGGCGCATTGCTCGCGCGCATGTTCTGATAGTCCCACTCGAGCTTCTTGCCGGTGCGGTACGCGACGTTGCCGAGGTGATTGGCCTCGGTGGTCCAGCCCGGAGTACTGGAAGTTCGATCCGGGCACCGGGCCCTCGCCCTTCGCGTAGTTGACCCACTCGACCCAATGGCCGGGGGAACGCGGCAGCGTCTCGGGAGGCATCTCGAAGTCCTTGAACTTCTCCTCCGGCAGCAGCTTGACGTTGTTGCCCGCACTGAGCAGCATGCCCTTCTCGCCGATGAACAGGTTCGAGCGGCCGCCCCACTCCGGCACCCAGTCTGGTGGTTTGACGTCCCCTTGATACCAGACGAGCTTCACGGGTGGCGCTCCCGGCGCCGTCGCCGCGAATTCATAAGTCACGCGCATCGTGGCCGGGGCCAGCTCCTTGTGCGCCATCGGGCCATTCGGTGAATACGCCTCGATCGTCAGCGGCTGCCGGATGTCGAGCACGGTGTAGGGCACGTCGTTGTCGTGGCTGCCGAGATCGCTCATGGTGCCGTTGGCGAAATCCCACCAGCGGTACCAACGGGGTCCGGGGAAGTAGGTCTCGTGGAACGGCCGCGCCGGCGCCGGCCCCAGCCAGAGATCGAAGTGCATCGTGTCGGGCGCTTTCATCTCCTCCTTGAACCGGTCGACGATCTGGATGCCCTGGTAAAAGCCGTGCGGCTTGTCGAACTTCTCGGCCGAGGCGGCGTCCTGCAGGCCCCAGGCCCGGTCGGCCCAGACGTGCACCTCGCGCACCGGGCCGATGACGCCGGTATTCAGCACCTCTTTGACCCTGCGCCGCATCGGCGACGCGTGCCCCTGGTTCCCCATCTGGGTCGAGAGCTTTGGATACTTCGCGGCGGTCTCGCGAATCAGCCGCGCCTCCCAGATGTTGTAGGTCAGCGGCTTCTCGCAATACACGTGCTTGCCGTGGGTCAGCGCCAGGTAGGTCGCGAACGCGTGCGTGTGCTCGGCGGTGGCGACGACCACCGCGTCGAACTCGCTCACGTGGTCGAACACCTTCCGGAAATCGTTCAGCCGGCGCGCCTTGGGGAAGCGGGCGGACGCGGTCTCGATCGCGTTGTCGTTCACGTCGCAGAGGATGGTGACGTCCTCGTCTGGATGCGGGCCCGCTGCGGGGTCCGGGGCGCCACCGCGGCCGCGGCCGCCCCCCTCACGGCCCGGCGTGATGGTGAGCTCGTTGAGGCTCGCGTTCGCGCGGCCGCCGCACGCGATGAACGCGATGCGCAGCTTATTGTTCAGATTCTGCCCGCGCAGCAGCGCCGGGGCGCCAGTCACGATGCCGGCAGCCGCGACGGCCCCGCCGACGAACTCCCGCCGCGTCATCCGGCGTTCACGCTTCCTTGACGAATGGCTCATGTCCCACTCCTGTTTCGACTCGCGCATTCTCACGGATCTTGGCGGCCGGGGCAACCCCGCGGCGCCGAGGGGGTCAGACCGGGGTCGGAGCAAGGTCTGACCCCAACCGTCGTCGGGCGCGCGGCGTAGGGGCGCTTTCAGCGGCCTCGCGGGCAATTCGAGGGCGCCGTCTGGCTCGAGGCATCCGGGCGCTTTCAGAGGCCAAGCGGGCAATTCGACGGCCTGTGAGCTTTTTACAGGAGGGCCAGGAGATCAGGAGAAATACAATTGGTTTTCCGGTGCTCCGACCTCCTGCTCAATTCACCGGCCTTCGAACTGAAGAAAAAACCTAATGGTTTTCCTCCTGATCTCCTGGCCCTCCTGTAAAAGCTCACAGGCCGGCGCATTGGCCAACAGCGTCTGAAAGCACCCGGATACCGCGAGGAGCGGGGTCTGCGCTCAGCCGCTCACGCGCGCCAGCACCGCTTGGGTAACCCCGGCGGTGGTGCCGGTGCCGCCCAGATCCGGCGTGACGTCCTGTCCGGCGGCGAGCACGGCGAGCACCGCCCGCTCGACCAGCGCCGACGCCGCCGCTTCGCCGAGAAAATCCAGCATCATCACTCCCGACAGCATCTGCGCCATCGGGTTGGCGACGCCGCGTCCGACGATGTCGGGGGCGGAGCCATGGACCGGTTCGAACATCGAGGGAAAGGCGCGCGTTGGATTGAGGTTCGCGCTCGGCGCGAGGCCGAGACTCCCGGTGATGGCGGCGCTGAGATCGGTGAGGATGTCGCCGAACAGGTTCGACGCGACGATGACGTCGAAGGACTCCGGCCGCCGCACCAGATCCATGCACGCGGCATCGACCAGCAGCGACTCGGTGCGGACATCCGAGTACTCGCGGGCGACTTCGGTGAAGACCGTGTCCCAGAACGTCATGCTGAAGCCCTGCGCGTTCGACTTGGTGACCGACGTCACCAGCTGCTTCTTGCCCCGCTGCCGCGCCAGCTCGAACGCGTAGCGAATGACCCGCTCGGTCCCGTGCCGCGTGAAGATCGCCGACTGCACCGCAACGCCGTGCGGGTTGTCGGGATAGAGCACGCCCCCGACCTGCGCATACTCCCCTTCGGTGTTCTCGCGCACGACCACGAAGTCGATCGCGCCCGGCGTCTTGCCGGCGAGCGGACAGGGCACCCCTTCATACAGCACTGCCGGACGCACGCACGCGTACTGATCGAACGCGCGGCGGATCGGCAGCAGCAGGCCGTTGAGCGTGACGTTGTCCTGGATGCGCGGGTCCCCCACCGCGCCGAAGAAGATCGCATCGAACGGCCGCAGCCGATCGATCGCGTCGGACGGCATCATCTGGCCATGGTCGAAGTAATGCTGCGAGCCCCAGCCGAATTGCTCCCACGCCAGCGTGAAGCCCGAGCGGGCGGCGGCCGCGTCGAGCACGGTGGTCGCGGCCGGGACGACCTCCTGGCCAATCCCGTCGCCGGGAATCGCGGCGATTCTGTAGGTTTTCATAGTCTCTCAGTTGACATATAGCAGATACGGCAGCTCGATCGCGGTGAGCGCGAACAGGTACAGCGCGCCCATCATCGCCCCCAGCTTCCAGAAGTCCCGCGTCGAAATGTATCCCGCCCCGAACCACACCGGAGCCGGTCCGGTCGCATACGGCGTCAGCACGCCCATCAGTCCGACCGCATACAGCAGCGTGAAGACCACCGGCCGCACCGGCATCCCGGGCACCGCGACGACCGCCGCGAGAAACGCCGGCAGCACGGCGGTGGCGTGCGCAGTGGTGCTGGCGAAGAGGTAATGCAGGACGAAGAACAGCCCAATCAGCAGCACCGCGGTGGCCAGGACCGGAAGGCCGACCAGCCCCGCGGCGCTTCGTTGCGCGATCCAGGTGAGGAACCCGACCTGGTTGAGCCCATCGGCCATCGCCACCAGGGTCGCGAACCACACCAGCACGTTCCAGCCCGACTTGTTCCCGATCACGTCGTCCCAGCTCACCACGCCGGTGATGACCATCAGCGAGATCACGATCAGGGACACGATGACCGGCGACATGATGGCGCCGCCGAGAATCCATCCGAGCAGCGCGCCAACCGCGAGCAGCGCCATCGTGACTTCACGACGCGAGATTGCCCCCATCGACGCGAGCTCGGCGGCCGCCCACCCGACCACTTCAGGTCCTCGTTTGATGGTCGGCGGATAGACGACGTAGGTCACCGCCGGCGTGAGCACGAACAGGAGCAGGCCGACCGGAAGCATGCCGATCATCCATGACATCCAGCTGATCTCGACCCCTGCGATCTTCCGGGCGAGCTCCGCCGCGAACAGATTGGGCGCGAGCGCCGTGATGAACATGCAGCTGGTCACCGACGTGGTGGCGAACGCCGTCCAGCACAGGTAGCCGCCGATCGCGCGCGGGTTCACCGCCGGCGTCGACCCGTACAACGGCGGGATGTTCTTCACGACCGGATAGATGGTGCCGGCGCTGCGGGCGGTGTTCGACGGCATGAAGGGGGCGAGGACCAGATCCGCGGCGGCGATCGCGTAGCCGAGCCCGAGCGTGCTCCCGCCGAGGGTCCGCACGAGCAGCAGGGCGATGCGCCTCCCGAGGCCGGTCGCTTCGTAGCCGAGCGCGAAGGTCGTCGCCGAAAACACCAGCCAGACCACCTCGTTGCTGAAGCCCGAGAGCGCCCAGCGGACCGACCCCGCGGGGGTGGGCGCCACCAGCTGGAAGACCGCGGCGGTGCAGAGTCCGATGAATCCCATCACCGGCGCAGCCACCGGCTCGGTGATCAGGCCGACCACGACGAACACGAACAGCGCCGTGTATTGCCAGGCGGCGGGGGTGAGGCCGGCAGGCGACGGCGACAGCCAGAGGAGGCCGCCGACGGCGACGGGCACCAGCCACTTGACCAGGCTGAATCGAGTCGTCAGGAATGCCAAGAATGCCAAAATTGCCAAAAGTACGCGATGTGAGTTCTCAAACTTTTGGCATTCTTGGCACTTTTGGCATTCTGAGCAATGAGGGGCCCCCGCTACTGGCCAAAGCGGGGATTGACGACCGCGCTGAAGATGGAACCAAAGGTGTAGGTCAAGCTGAGTCCCACCGAGTATTCATAGCCGCTCTGGATACGGCGAATCCGCAGCAGGATCTCTTCAGGCGTCGCGCCGCGCGCCGGCAGCGCCAGCTGATCGCGGATGCGCGAGGCGTTGACCTCGGCCGAGACCGACAAGCCGCGGGCGACGCGCAGCGAGAGCTGGCCTTCGAGCTCGAGCCGGGTCTTGCTGATGTCGTGCAGATACTGCGACCACTCGGTGCTCGCCTGCAGCGAGCCCCAGGGCTCCCGCTGCTCGTACGACAGCGACACCTGGTGGAACGGCAGCGTCTCTTCCAGCTTCCCGAACAAGGTTGACTCGTAATACTGGTTCCGCAAGACGCCGACCGCGTACAGGGCGCGAAGCTGGCGACGAGTGTAGGTCGAATAGGGAAAGACATTGAACTCGACCGCGGGCGCCGCGGACGCCGAGAGCTTGATATTGTCGAAGGTCGACGATTCGATGTCGCCGGTCGCGCCCACCGACCAGTGCTCCCCGAGCCCGTTCACCACCACCCAGCCGAAGTCGCGCTCGCGCCGCTCGACGTGGACCGGCTCGTCCTCGTCCAGATCGAACTCCTCCACCGCATGTTCGAGCTCGACGCCGAGCGTCACCTTCCAGTCCGGCGTGATCCGGTCGGCGCTGAGCTCGCCGCCCAGCTCACGCTCGCGGCTCGACTCTTCTCCGGAGAACGGGCGGAGCCCTGGAGGCTGAACACCCAGTTGTTCCACCGGTCCACGCCACCGGGCCGATCCGGTCCGGCTCCGGTGCGGACCGTCACCGCCAGGCCCGGCGGCAGCGTCGTCGCGCGACAGGTAGCGCAACAGGCCCACCCGCAGCGCGGTCGCCAGCTGCCGCCGCACCTGGTCTTCGGAGTCGGACGACGTCGTGACCGTTCGGATGGTCTCGGTGAGGTCGGCGAAGGCACGGGCGCCGATGAACTGCAGCGTGTATTCGCTGCCGCCGGCACCGGTTCCAGCGCGGGTGATCAGCACGTGGACGTCGGCTTCGGTGCGGTCCCGCACGAAATCGACGAAGGTGACTTCGGCGCGCAGATAGTCGACGAAGCACGATTCGCAATCCAGAAAGATCGCCGGCGGTCGCATCGACGCCGCGGTGGACGGCGGCTGGCGCGGGGCTGACGGCTCTTGGACGGCAAATGACTCTTCCGCAAACGACAGCAGCGCAAAGAGCGTGGTGAGGACGGATGTGGTTCTGGCACGAAGACGAGGGGGCACTCGGCATTCTACGACCGGGTCGCGGCCCGCGTTTCGCTCTGCAATCCGATCCGCGGTCCGCGGTCCGCTGTCCGCGGTCCGTGGTCCGCGGTCTCGGCTGTTCGAAAGCCTTCAGAGCCTTCGCACCATCTGGGTAGATCAGACTCGGGACTGAGCCGGTCGCGAGCAGCTGGTTCGACTCAGTGTGTTCGAGCGGCTCTGTCGGACTACGGACCACGGACCGCGGACCGCGAACCTGCGGACCGCGGAGCGCGGACCGCGGTTCAGATCATGTGACGGCTGGTGCCCCCCGCGGCCGGAATGTACGAGGTCAGCACGTAGTCCTTGACCATGCGATCCGCACTGAAGCGCCAGCCGAGGGTGCTGATGGCGCGCTTCATCCGGGCGATCCAGCGGCGCGGCAGGCCGTCGCGGTCGCGGTCGTAGTAGAGCGGGATCACCTCGTCCTGGAGCACCCGCAACAGCGCGTCGCCGTCGCGCGCGTCGTGCACCGCGACGTTGGTGTGGGTCTCGCCGCCGCCAATCGCGAAGCCGTTCTGGCCGTCGTACGACTCCGCCCACCAGCCGTCGAGGATCGACATGTTGAGGCCGCCGTTCAGGACGGTCTTCTGCCCGCTGGTGCCGCAGGCCTCGAGCGGCCGCCGCGGGTTGTTGGCCCAGACGTCGACTCCCTGCACCAGCGTCCGCCCGACGCTGATGTCGTAGTCCTCGAGGAACACGATCTTGCCGGCGAATCGCGGATCGCGGGCCAGGCGTGAGATCTGCTGCAGCAGGCTCTTGCCCGGATGGTCGAGCGGATGCGACTTGCCCGCGAAGACGAACTGCACCGGCATCCGCGCATCGTTGACCATCGCCGCCAGCGCCTCGACATCCTGGAACAGCAGCGCCGCGCGCTTGTAGGTCGCGAAGCGGCGGGCGAAGCCGATCGTCAACGCGTCGTAGCTGAGGGCGCGCCGCAGCTGCGCGATGGTCTCGCGGGTCTCGCCCCGCTGCTGCGCGTGGGCGGCCGCGCGCCGCCGCGCCGCCTCCACCAGGCGCACCTTGAGCGTCTGATGGGTCTCCCACAGCTCGCCATCGTCGACCCGGACGATCTGCTCCCAGAAGCCCGGATCCCCGGCGCGGCCCGGCCAGTCGGGACCGAAGTGGCGGTCGTAGACCTGGCGCATCTGCGGCGCCAGCCAGGTGTGGACGTGCACGCCGTTGGTGATGTGGCCGATCGGCACCTGTTCCTCGGTGCAGCCGGGATAGAGCCCGGCCCACATCGCGCGCGAGACCTGACCATGCAACGACGAGACGGCGTTGGCGCGGCGACTGACCTTCAACGCCAGCACCGTCATGCAGAACTCTTCGTGGTGATCGTGAGGGTTCACGCGCCCGAGCGCCATCAGCCCCTGGTGATCGAGGGCCATGCTGTCGCCGAGCGGGCCGAGATGCTCCTCCACCAGCGCTGACGAGAACCGATCGTGGCCGGCCGGCACCGGCGTGTGGGTCGTGAAGACCACCTGCGGCGCCACCCGCCGGATCGCCTCGTGGGCGTCGATGCCTTCGGTGGTCATCCGGTGACGCGTCAATTCCAGCGACGCGAACGCGCTGTGTCCTTCGTTCAGGTGCACGACGCCCGGAAAGATGCCCATGGCGTGGAGCGCGCGGACGCCACCCACACCGAGCAGCAGTTCCTGGCGGATCCGGATGCGGTGATCGCCGCCGTACAACCGCGCCGTCAGCTCGCGATCCTCGGGATGATTGCCGTCGACGTTGGAGTCGAGCAGCAGCAAGGTGTTGCGGCCGACCGCGAGCTTCCAGACCCGCGCATGAATCGGACCGGTGCGCGTCTCGATGGTGATGGTGACCGCCACCCCGCGGCTGGTGGCGAGCTCGAGCGGCAGCACCGCACTGTCGACGTCGATGTACTCCTCGTGCTGCCAGCCTTCGGCGTCGAGGCGCTGCCGGAAGTAGCCCTGGTCGTAGTAGAGGCCGACGCCGATCAGCGGGACTCCCAGATCCGACGCGCTCTTGATGTGATCGCCGGCCAGAATGCCGAGACCGCCGGAGTAGATCGGGATGGACTCGTGCAGCCCGAACTCCGCCGAGAAGTAGGCGACCGGCCTGGCCCAGAGCACTCCCGCATGCCGCGCGCCCCAGGTGTGGTCGTCGGCGAGGTACTCGCGCAGCCGGCGATAGGCGTAGTCGATGCGGCTGTGCAGCGCCAGCTGCGCGGCCCGCTCCTCGAGCGTCTCGATCGGCAGCCGCTGCAACAGGGCGATCGGATTCCGGCCCAGCTCACGCCACAACACGGGATCCAACTGCCGGAAGAGGCCGGTGGTCTCGTCGTCCCAGCTCCACCACAGGTTCCGCGCCAGCGCCTGCAGCTTCTGGTGCGCCGGCGCGACGAACTGCTTCAGCCGCCTGGCCTCGCTGACGATCGGCGCCAGCTGCGCGCCCGCCGTCGTCAGCATCCGCACCTCGTCTGCTGGAAAGGTGCGCGACTCGACGGTCTGGACGACCAGCACGCCTTGGAGCAGCCCGCGGTCGATCACCGGCACACCCAGGAACGAGCGATAGGCGTCCTCGCCGGCGTCGGGGAAATACTTGAACCGCGGATGGGAAGCCGCGTCGGAGACGAGCTGCGGACGCAGCTCCTCGGCCACCAACCCGGCGAGCCCTTCGTGAATCGGCATCCGCACGCGTCCGACCGAGTCGGGCCGAAGGCCGATCGTCGCGGCCAGCACCAGATGGCTGCGGTCCGGCTCGAGCAGGTACACCGAGCAGACCTGGGTGTCGAACCGCCGCTGAATCAAATGCACGACGTTGTCGAGCGTTTCCGCCGGGTCGCCGCTTCCTGAAACCAGACGTCCGATCTCTTCGAGCGTCCAGAGCAGCGATCCCTCGTTCGACTGGATGGTGTCGTGCATCAATGTCCTCCTGGGGTAACCCGACGGCCCCAGCAAGACTGCTGCCCGGGCGTGCGGCACATTCTGGCGCATGAATCCGTGACCCGACTGACATATTTGTCCCCGCTTCGACAGGCACCCGACTCAAACGTCGCCGACCCGACAGTCACGGCTGAACCCGGCGAGGGGATGCACGGGGCCCGCGCGCACGGGACCGGTGCCTCCCGGTTTTGGGATCGGTCCGGTCGGGTTTTCTGGATTCCACGTCCACGCTTCCGACAGTTCACCTTCGAAAACCGTCAGTCGCCGGGGGTTACGACATTGCATTGTCCTGGCTCGCCCTTGTGCGCCGGGAGGCCGCAAATTCATGCGAGATGCGCAGCGAGCATGTCAGACGGCGGTTCGCCGCCTCGTAACCACTACTTTCGTGATCGCGTGTTCGGTTGGCGGCGCGCACGCGCAGCAGCCGCCACGTGCCGACGGCTGGGTCGTGATCCCGGTCGAGGACTACCGGGCGCTGCGGCTTCGCGCCTTTCCGCCGACTCGTCCACCCGCACCACCGCCGGTCGAGGCGGCGATTACGCGTGTGGAATACGAGCTTCGCGCCGCCGCGGCGGTCGCGTCAGGCGAAGCGCGAGTGACCGTCGATGTCCTCGCCGAAGGCTGGATCCGCGTCGAAGTGCCGGCCGGACTGCTGGTCCGCGGCGCGCGGATCGAAGGACGGGCGGTGCCCATCGTCCAGACCCCCACTCCGCATCTGCTGCTGTCCAAGCCTGGGCGCGTGGTGATCACGCTCGACATCGTCGCGCCGCTCAGCGTGTCGGCGGGGGTCGAAACGATCACCATCCCCGCGTCTCGCGGCGCGGTCTCGCGCGTGGCGATGGTCGTGCCTCGCGAAGGGATCGCGGTCACCGTCGCCGGCGGCGTCCTCGCCGAGCGCGCGCAACAACCTGACGGCCGCTGGGTGGCATTCGGCCGCGCCGGACAGCCGCTCACGATGTCGTGGAAGCGGCGGGTCGAGGAGCGCTCGTCGGCGCCGCTGAAGTGGCGCGGCAGCGTGACCGAACTGGTCGGACTCGGCGAGGATGCCAGCTCGCTGTCCGCCTCGATCCAGATCGAGGTCACACAGGGGGCGGCGGCGTTCGTGGACGTGGCCGTGCCGGACGGCGCCACCGTCAATCAGGTCGCCGGCCGGCTGGTGGCCGACTGGGACATGAAGCCCGGCGGACCGCTGCGCGTGAGCTTTCTGCAGCCGATCGAGGCCGATGCGGTCTTCACCATCACCGGCGAGCTGCGCGCGCCCCGCGATGGCGTGGTGGCGGTGCCGTTGATCCGCCTCCCGTCCGCCGAACGCGAGACCGGCGGCGTGGCGGTCGAAGTGCTGGGCTCCGGCGAGATCGCGGGACGCGATCCGCGCGGGCTCGACCCGGCCGATCCGTCCGAGCTCGGCGCGCCGGTGCGCGGCCGCGAATCGCCGTCGATGTTGGCGTTCACCTATCGCGCGCAGCCCGGTACCACGCCCCGCGCGTTGTCGCTGCAGGTGGCGCGCTACACGCCGCAGGCGGTCCTGACCGCATCGGTCGAGGAAGCGAGGTACGACGCCCTCGTCGAAGAGGAAGGCAAGACGCTCGTTCGCGGACGGTATGCGGTGCGGAACAACCAGCGCGCGTTCCTCGCGATCAGGCTGCCCGAGGGGGCGACCCTGTGGAGCGCCAGCGTCAGCGGCCGTCCACTCCGGCCCGGGGTCGATGCCAGCGGGGCGCTGTTGCTCACGCTCGAAAAAGGCCGATCGGACAACGAGAATCCCGCGTTCGCGGTCGAGCTCACCTACATCCAGCGGACGTCAGCATGGAGCGATCGGGGCCGGGCCAGGCTCGCACTGCCCGCGCTCGATCTGCCAACTGCACGGACCGGCGTGGTGTTGCATCATTCGCCGCGGTTCGGTCTGACTCCCGATGTCGGTGCCTTTCGGGTCGAGTCGGACACCGGGCCGTTCACCGCGGTTCTTCGCTCCGGTGGCGTCGCCCGGTCTGAGCTGTATGAGCTTCGGGACCTGCGCGAGCGCGAGGCCCGCGACGCCGTCACATCGGCCGCGCCTCCGGCCGCCGGGCGGACCAGCACCGGCCCGCTGCCGGTGGACGTCCCTTTCCCGAACTTCGGCCGAACGGTCTTCCTCGTCTCCGAGCTGACCGCGGAGACGCAGGCGCCGTCAATCGAGTTCTCCTACAAACGAGAAAGCCGATGGTGAGGTGCGCCATGGAACCGCGAATTCTGCACGTTCGTACGACGGTCTCGATGCTTCCGGTGGCCATCCTGCTGCTCGGCCTCACCCCGGCCGCCGCCGCAGGTCAGAGCTTTCCACCGATACCCGACCGCGCCCCCGGCACCGTCACGCTGCCCGTGACCGAATACGACCGCCTGGTCGATCGGGCCGCCTCGCAGCCGGCCCAACCGGATCAGCCGCCGATACCGGCGGTGGTCGCGCGCGCCGAGCTCGCCGGCCGCGTCGACGCCGACGTGGCGCGCGGGACGCTCCGTCTCGAAGGCGAAGTCTTCCAGCGTGGCTCCGTGAAGGTCCCGCTCGTGTCGTCCACGACGCTGATCGATGCGCGCAGCGATGGCCGCGTGCTGCCGCTGGTGCAGGAAGCCGAGGTGCATTCGGCGATTCTGAATGGCCCCGCCCCGTTCGCGGTGGTGCTGGAATGGACCGCGTCGATCGAGCTGACACCCGGCCGCGCGTCGGTCGTACTGCCGCAGGCGGCATCCGGCACCGGCACTGCGACGCTGGACCTGCCGGGAGAGGCGGTCGACGTCCGCGTGGAGGCTGGGCTCATCACCGAACAGCAGACCAGCAACCGGCGAACCGTGGTCCGGCTGACGCTGACCCCGGGCTCACGCACCCGCGTGTCGTGGTCGGTGCGCGAAAACGCGGGACAGGCCACGCCGGTCGAAGTCCGCACGCTCGGCGAGATCAAGTCGCTCGTCACCATCGGCGATGGCGACCTGCGGCTCTCGAGCCTGGTCGACGTCGTCATCGTCCGGGGCGAGCCACGCGCCTTCGAAGTGCAGCTCCCCGCCGGCTACACGCTCGCATCGATCAGCGGCGGCACGCTCGATCGCTACGACGTGAAGGGGGACACCGTGCAGCTGACCGTTCGGGAGCCGGAGCGCCGCCGCCATCAGTTCGTGCTGACCATGGAGCAGCCGCACGGGCCCGGGTCGTTCAAGGCGGAGACCTCGTTTCCCACGGTGGCCGGCGTCCAGCGCGAGTCGGGCGAGCTGGCGATCGAAGGGCTCGGGACGATGGAGGTCACCCCGTCCGCGGACGACACGCTGCGGCGGATGGACGTGCGCGAGATCAACCCCGCATTGCGCTCGCTGACCCGGCAGCCGCTGCTCGCCGCGTTCCGCTATCAGCGCCGCCCCGGTGAAACGCGCCGGCTCGCGCTCGACGTCAAGCGCTTTCCGGATGCGCCGGTGTTGTCAGCGATTGCCGAGAGGGCGATCGCGACGACGCTGGTGACCACCGAGGGCCGGATGCTGACCGAGATCACGCTCCGGATTCGCAACCGCGCCCAGCCGTTCATGAAAGTCACGCTGCCGCCCGGCGCGTCGATCCTCTCGACCGAGGTCGCGGGAGAGACGGCCCGGCCGGTGAGCGGCCCCGACGGCACCCGCGTCCCGCTGCTGCGCGCCAACTTCAGGCCGGACGGTCCGTACACGGTGTCGTTCGTCTACCTTCACGGCAGCCAGCCCCTGGCCAAGAGCGGCGATGCGCAGATGGTGCTCGCGACCGTCGATATCCCGGTGACCCTGCTCGAATGGGAGGTGTTCCTGCCCGGGCAGTTCTCCGCCAAGCCGATTGCGGGCAATGTGATGCCGATCGGGCGGGCGGGACTCGCGGCCTCTCCCGCACCGCCGCCCCCGAGCATGGCGCAGGTGTCGACGACCACCGAAGCGGCAGCTGGCGAGATCATCGGCCGCGTGATCGACGAAGCCGGCAGCGTGCTCCCCGGCGTCACCATCGCGCTGTCTTCAGGTGGGCAGCGCCGCACCGTCGTGACCGACCCGAGCGGACTCTATCGGCTGTCTGCCGTCCCGGTGGGACCTGTCACCGTCACCAGCGAGCTGGCCGGATTCTCGACCGGCGCGCACTCCTTCGTCTTCGACGGGACGCCCCGGCGGATCGATTTCCGCATGGCCGTCGCCGGACTCTCCGAGACGGTCATGGTCTCGGCAGAGACACCGGAGGCACGCAACCGGCTCGACGCGCGCGCAGACGAGATCCAGCAGGCGCCATCGGAGAACGTGGTCAACATGCAGCGCAAAGTCGCGGGGGTGCTGCCGGTGCGGATCGACATGCCGCGCGCCGGCACATCCTATCGGTTCGTGCGGCCGCTCGTCCTCGACGAGCAGACGACGGTGAGCCTCAGGTACAAGCGGAGGTGATGGCGGACCGGCGGATGACAGACTCCGCGTGTCAAGGGAGAAGGCAGAAGGGAAAAGGGAGAACTTCTGTCCCGAGCGCGCCGGAAGGAATCATTGCCGCGGCAGCGCGGCATGCTTCACTCGCGTTGTCGGTCCAGGGCGGCGCGATCCCAGCCGGCCAGGGTCGCCGCGCGATCGTAGGTGCTCTCGATGAAGTCGGCGATCGCGGCGGCCGGCGATGGCGCCAGCCGCACCGCCTCGTACGGCAGGATGAACTCGCCCAGCTCCTGATGATAGAAGGCGGCGTCCGGCCGGACCGCTGCCGATTTCAGGCCGTTCGGCTCCGGCACCGCATAGGCGTAAAACGCCGGCTCGAGCACCGGCCCGCTGCCGGGCCAGAACCCGTGGCTGATGACTTCGTGCGAGTACGCCTCGCGCATGAATGCCGGACCGTCGCGCGGCGGCGCCGGCCGGCCGGAGAAGCGCGTCACCGCGAGGTCGAAGGCGCCCCAGAAGAAGTGGACCGGGCTGCACTTGCCGATGAACGCGGCGCGGGACTCCGTGAACACGCGATGGACCTGGAGCAGAATCTGCCAGAACCGGGCGGCGAGCTCCGGCTCGTAGGCGCGGTGCACCGTGTCCTGCTCGAACGGAATCGGCGCCGGAATCTCCACCGGCACCGGCCAGATCTTCACCGGCAGCCCCATCTCGTGCAGAGTGGTCATCACCAGCCGGTAGAAGTCGGCGACGGTGCGCGGCTCGAGCGGCAGCACCCGTCGATCGCCGTCGGTCGTCTCGATGACGAGGAGGTGATCGATGAAGTCGAAGGCGATGGTGAAGGCGCGATCGCCATGGGGCAGCGTCGGCGTGGTCAGCCCGCGGGCGCTCACCGCGAGCGAGATGCCCCAACTGTGATTGATCGGCACGGCCTGCGCGAGCACGACCTTGCCCACCACCTGCGACCACATGTGCAGGGTGGCGTAGGTGTCTTTCCAGTCGTCGTAGCGGAGGGCCGGCCAGCTGTCGGTCATGATGGTCGATCATAGCGCCAGCGTTGCTCCTGACTGGCGGCGTTCGCTGTCACGCTGCGATCGTGTCCACGGCGCCTGCGCGGCGCTGGCGGCCTGCGGCCGCACGACGACGACGAGACGACGAGACGACGACAACGACGAAATACAAAGAGCAACCGGCCATGATCGTCGCTGCGGGTTGTTCGGAGTTGCCCCCCGAATATCAGCGGCTGTGATCGTTGGCGGCCCGCAGGAGTGAGGGACTGAGCGGATCACAAGCCGCTCCATCGAAGCCCCGGCGGCTTGTGATCCGCTCAGTCCCTCACTCCTGCGACCGCGCGAAGCGCGGCGCCGCCAACCGGTCAGAATCCGTCGAAGCGACTCTCGAGGTTTTCGTCGTTGTCGTCGTGTCGTCGTCTCGTCCTGGCGCGAAGCGCCAGCGCGCCGCAGGCGCCGTGGGCAGCGAAGGCAGCGTGACAGCGAACAGCCTCCGACCCGGCGTCACTTCAACCACTTCTCGAACCAGGCCAGCATCATCCGGTCCGCTTCCGCGCCGACCTGGTGGCCGGTGTCGGGCTGCAGGTGCAGCAGGACCCGGTCCGGGACGCCCTGCGCCTGGTAGGCTTGACGCGCCGCGTCGACCGACGCGCGTACGCCCGCCACCGGGGTTCGTGGATCGGAGTCGCCGTTGATGACGAGCAGCGGGCGTGGAGCAATCAGCGGGAGCATGGCGGGGCCGTCGAACTCGGTGTGGACCCCGGGGGCGACGCGGTCGTAGAACTTGCGCATGAACCGTGCGTCGATCCCTTCACCCGCGTCGGCCGCGGCCGCGACGACCGCCTCTCGCAAGGTCCAGGCCCGCGAATCCCAGGCGCCGTGATCGAGGGCCCAGCGGAAGCTCTGCACCCCGATCAGCGGGACCGCGGCCGCGATCCGCGGATCGACCGCGGCGGCCAGGTAGGTCTCCATGCCTCCCTTGGAAATCCCGGTCAGACCGATGCGGCGCGGATCGACGTCGGCACGCGTTTCCAGGTAGTCGATCAGCCGCATCACGTCCCACACGGTGTCGAACAGGAACGGACGCTCGCGGCCGGTGCGATAGGCGCGGAGGATCGCGGCCTGATAGGCCGGCAGGCCGGCGGCGGCGCTGCCGGTGCGCTCGCCGTGATACCGCCCGTCGATCGCCACCGCCACGAATCCTCTCGCGGCGAGCTCGCGCAGCCGCGCCGCCATGCCGTCCTTCGATCCGCCGGTCCCGTGCAGCACAATCACCGCCGGCTGTCTTCCGGTGCCGCCGCGCCGCTTGAACAACAGGGTGGGCACCCGCTGTCCCGCTTCGGAGGCGAACGCGATCTCCTCGATCACGGCCTCACCGCTGTCCGCACGCGGCCGCACCGTCGGTTCGAGCGGGACCCGCGGCCGCTCGATCGCCCGCAGAAACGCGTCGCGGACCGGAGAAGCGGGTGCGCTGCCTGGCGACTGCGGCAGTGCCGCGCTCGTCACGATCAGGCACGTCCAGATCAGGAACGACGTCAAGTTCTCCCTTCTCCCTTCTGCCTTCTCCGTTGACAGGCGTGGTTATGCATCAGCCGCTTCTACCGCGCCGCCGCGGCCAGCTCGCGGTAGCGGCAGGAGCACGAGGCCCGAGAGGGTCACCACACGTGTCACGAATCGCGTTCCGCGCACCACTGTGGACGGCCGCGCGGTGGTGAAAGAGGCCATCGGTTTTTGAAGTGCGGGCATTCTATCTCGCCCGCGAGCGGAGCACGTGGCACATGATCGTCGGTCGCGGGGCATCCTGGCTGGGTTCGACCGCCTGTCACTGTCACGCTGCCTTCATGTCCACGGCGCCTGCGGCGGGCATCGGCCTTCGGCCGGATGACGACACGACGACACGACGACAACGACGCTATGAACGCACCTGGCCACGTCGGCATTCTGGGGCCTGTTCGTCAGTGCCCCGCTCGACTCGAAATATCAGCGGCTCTCCCGTTGGCGGCGGGCACAGTCCTTCGAAGTGACTCACAAGGGTTTTCGTCGTGTCGTCGTGTCGTCGTCTCGTTCCGGCGCGGAGGCCGGGCGCGCCGCAGGCGCCGTGGTCACGAAGGCAGCGTGACAGCGAATGCCGTCGCGACGCGGTCACCGCGCGAGACCCGCCTTCTCCATCGCCGCGGGGATCTCGGCGTTCTTCATGAACCACTGCCAGACGCGGCCAGTGCGGAGGTTCTCGGCGCTCAGCAGGGTGATGCCGACGTCGATGCCGATCACGTCCGGATTCACCCACCCGTCGGTCGGGTGAAACGCGTCGGCGAACCCATAGCGCCCGTAGATGCGATCGCCGAACCGCTGCCGCAGCTCGCGCACCACCGGCAGCGTGATGTCCGGCGCGAACATCAGCGAGCCGGCCGCGGCGCTCGGCACGACGCTGCCGTCGATCGGTCCCTCGCGTGGCGGCCCGCCCCAGGCGACGTAGCCCTTGCGGCTGTCCGACGCGGTGATGCCCCACACCGTCGTGGTGTAGCCGGGAAACTCCCCGGCCAGCGACAGGTTGAAGGCGCGGTGCGCCCGCGTGGCAACCACCGAATTCTCGAACCAGTCGATCCGCGGCGGTTCGCGCTCTCTGAATCCGCGGAAATCAACCCATGCGTGCGCGTACTGGTGCACGAACAGCGGCGGGGGGCCGCCGACGTAGGAATAGCGCTCGAAGGTGACGGTCGGCCGGCGCCAGGCACGCCAGGACTCCGCGGGGATCGGATGCGTTGGCGACCCGATGCCGAGCAGATACAGGATCATCAGCTCGCAGTAGTGATCCCAGCGCGATGTCAGAAAGCCGGATTCGGGCTTCCATCCCATCGACAGCAGGCCCGGATCGCCGGCCAGCATCCAGCTGAAATCGACCCGCCGGTAGATCGCCTCGCCCAGACGCGCCACGTCGGCGTCGTCGGCGAAGCACTGACGCACCGTCAGCGCTCCCGCCACCAGCAGCGCCGAATCGATCGACGACAGCTCGCTGGCCCACTCACGAGCGCCGGTTCTGAGATTCACGAAGTGGAAGAACCAGCCGCGCTGGTGCTCCATGCGCTCCGCAAAGAATCGCAGCGTCGTCCGGGCGCGCCCGACGGCGGCCGCGCGAGGCACCCAGCCGCGTTCGGCGGCGATGCAGAGTCCGGTGAGGCCGAAGCCGACCGAGGCGATGCTGCCGATGTCCCGCGAGACGCCGGTCACGGGCGACCCGTCGGTGCGCGAGCGGTCGCGCACGATTCCGGTCTCGGGGTCCGCCTGTTCCCAGAAGAACATGAAGGATCGCTTCGAGAGATCTTCGAGCAGCGCGTCGTCTGCGGCCGAAGAGCGGAGGCGCGCGGCGCGGTTCCGGTCGCTGGGACGGGACGCGGAGGGACGCGGCGCACATGCCGCCGGTGCGAGCACCAGCAGCAAGGTGACGATGAGCCCTGTCTTGGCGGGGGCTGAAGCCCCCGTTCTACACCTGAAAAACCCTGAAGAGCCCCCTCGGCAACCGTAGGGCGGGGGCTTCAGCCCCCGCCGATCCTCGCGAGCCTCAGAACCCATACCGCAGGCCGAATTGCAGCCGCCGGCCCGGATCGATGAGGCTGCTCGGCCGGCCGAAATTCGGGTTGGTGCCCGGCAGCGTCGGGATGAATCCCTGGTAGCCGGAGAAGTTGTCGAAGCTGAAAATGTTGAACCCCTGGAAGATGACCGACACCTGATGCGCATCGTGCAGCCGGAACGCCTTCTCCAGCTGCAGGTCCAGGCTGCGGTACGCCCACGCATCGGGAATGATGAATGTGAACTGCTCCGGCCGCCCGCCGTTGCGCTGCAGCCGGCGCTGATTGACCCCGCCGCCCAGCGACTGATCGTCGATCGTGTACGGCGTGCCGGATCCCAGAGTGATGAACGTGCTCGCGACGACGCCGTACGGCAACCCGGCGATCCCGGTCATCACCAGCCGGTGCCGCTCGTCGGCGCCGGTGGGATAGCGGGGATAGTCGGCGACTCTCGGGAAGTCCAGGCTGAAGAGATCGCCGCCGGTCTGTTCGGAGCGGCCCAGCGTATACGTGATGCTGTAGCCGTGCTTCACCCGTCCCCCGCTGTAGGGCCGATCGACCTGGACGTAGAGGCCGTCGAACCACGCCTTGCGGCCGTCCGGATCCGAGATCAGGATGTTCGCGAATCCCGGCACCGTCTGACAGCAGGTGCCATCGGGCCGCCGGGTGCCGAAGATGAACGTGAACAGGTTCCGGCTGCGCATGCCGCTGTAGGTCACCGACGCGACCAGGCCGGCGAATGCTGTGCCGCGCGCCGAGCGACCACTGGTCGGAGACCGGCGGCTCGGCGTCGTTGGCGATCAGGAACACTTCCGGATTCGGCGCGCGCCCCTGCGCGACGATCGCTTCGAGGCCGGCGACACTCAAGTACGACGGGTTCCACGGAATCGTCTCGACCCCGTCACGAATGCCGCCGCTCTGCGAGAACTGAAAGGTGCGCACGGCGTACTGCAGCCGGAAGCGTTCGTCGAGGGTCGAGTTGTAGAGCACGCGGTCGTAGTAGCGCCCCCATCCGCCGAACGCCACCGTGCGCCCCTGGCCGGTGACGTCGTAGGAGAATCCGAGCCGCGGCTGCCAGGCGCCGAAGAACGCCGGCCGATCGTCGCCGTCGGTGAAGTAGCGGGCGCTGTCCACGAACGGGGCCGCGGCGGCCCGGACGTGCGCCGGCGTCACGTAGTCGTTGTTCAACATGTCCGACTCGTAGTCCCAGCGCAGGCCCAGGTTTATGCTCAGTCTCGCGCCGATCGCCCAGTCGTCCTGCGCGAACAGTCCGAACTGATAGTTCCGTGCGCTGAGGTCGGGGTTGCCCGCGCCGTAGTTCGCGCGCGCCGGAAAGTCCCAGCTGATGTCGCCGCGATAGGTGAACAACGGATTGCCGTTGAGGCGTTTCTGGACGTCGTAGTCGACGAGGCTCACGACGCCGCCGGCCTTGGCGGTGTGATTGCCGCCCCATTTCAGGAATCGCGCGTAATCGTCGCGTACCGATACACGCTGCTGTACCGATTCGCTGCTCGGTGTCCCGGCCGCCGATGCGCAGCAGGCCCTCGAAGTTCTCGCCGATGACGTCGGGGTTCGCCGGCATCGGGTTCCACCGGTAGCGCTGGTACGAGACGTAGGCTTCGTTGAGGTAGTGCCCACCTCCGATCTGCCACTTGCCCTGGACCGAGTCGACCCGGTTCCTGACGTTCTCCGCGGTCTGAAAGCTGTTGCTCGCGCCCTGGCCGCCGAATCCCCGGATGTCGGTCTCGTTACGCCAGTTGTAGGTAATCTCGCCCTGCTGTCCCACGGCCGGCTGGAACGTGGCCTTGCCGAACAGCAGCTTCTCGCGGAACGGACTGGTGAAGACCCCCTCGAAGGCGCGCAGGCGCTGCACCAGGCTCGCCGGAGCGGTCGACACGGTGCCGACCAGCACGTTGGCCGCACGGTCCTGGCGGTTCTCTTCGTACGACCCGAAGAACTGCGCGCGGTCCCTGACGATCGGCCCGCCGAACGACCCGCCCCATTGCCAGCGGTCGTACGTCGGCTTGGGAGTGGTCGCCCCCTTGACGAACACCCCGGCAGGGTCGCGAACGATGGCCTCGTTCTGAACCAGGCTCTTGTCCTGATAGAAGCTGAAGAGCTCGCCCGAGTACCGGTTGGCGCCGCTCCTGGTGACCGCCGTGATGATCGCGCTCGCCGCCTTCTCGTATTCGGCTTTGAAGTTCTGGGTCAGCACCTGGAACTCCTGCACCGCACTCTGCGGGAACGGGTTGCCCCGGCTCGAGTCCTGGCCGACCAGGCCGCCGTCGATGACGTCGTTCTTGAAGCTGACGCCGTCGATGAAGACGTTGATGTTCTGCGACGGCAGCGCTCCCGCCGAGAACTCCTTGCGGAACTCGTTGTCCGACACCCGCACGCCTGGCGCGAGCGCCGCGAAGTTGAGGAAGTTGCGGCTGTTCTGCGGGAGGTAGCGCAGCTGCTCCTGGGTCACGTTGGTCGTGACCTCCGAGGTGCGGGTATCGACCAGACGGGTGTTGCCCACCACCGTCACCGACTCGGCGAACACGACGTCGGAACTGATCCGAAAGTTGAGGGTCACGGTCTGACCGACCAGCACCTCGACGGTCTTCGCTTCGGGCTTGTATTGGGAGACGGCGACGGTGATTTCGTAGCGGCCCGGCCGCAGCCCCGCCAGCGTGAACGCGCCGTCGGACTCCGACACCGCTTCGTGGGTGAAACCGCTCTGCGCGTCGCGCGCGATCACGCTGGCGCCGGGCAGCACGCCGCTGGCGTCGGATACGGTTCCTTGGATCGTAGACGAGGAAACTTGTGCGCTGGCCGACGCGGCGACGAGCCAGACCAGGATCAGAGTCGAGCACACTGCTCGTGCCAACGATGAATGACGCATGGGCACCTCCTGGGCAGAGGCTGCGCTCTCGAGCTCGAGACGTGAGACTGTCGTGTTGATGAGGTTGAGCGCAACGACGTCCGGCGGCGACGAATTGCAACAGGGACGCCAAGGGCTGCGGCAGGAGACCCTGAGATCCGTTGCGCGCAGTGTTCACCGTCACGCTGCCATCGTGTCCACGGCGCCAGCGCGCCGCAGGCGCCGTGGACATGAATGCCGCGTGACAGCGACCTTCGACAAGCTCAGGGTCGCCCTGAGCATCGTCGAAGGGCGAAAGGCGGCCCGAGGTCGCCGGCCCGGAAGGACCCCGCGCTACTGCTTCTTGGCGGTGAAGGTCCCCTCGCCGAGCTCGCCCAGGCTCACTTTGCCTTTCATCGTCGCCTTGTCGACGGTACCGCTGTAGACGACCTTCACCGCGTTGCCCTCGAGCGACGCCGTGAGCTCGAAGGTGATGGCGTTGCCTTTGATGGTGCCGGTCACCTTCTGCTCGCCCAAGACCTGCGACGAATAGTTACCGGTCAGCGTTTCGCCATCCTGCTTGAGCGTGACGGTCGGCGTGCCGGTGTTGCCGCCGATCTCGATGGTGATGGCCCAGGTGCCGGCGACGTCGGCAGGCTTGTCCTGCGGCAGGCCGGCGGCCACCACCGACGCCGGAAGCACGATGAGGGCGGCGAGCAGGAGACATGCGACGGACGTGATGGTGCGCATGTCGCGGATTATATCGATCCGCTTACTGCCACCGGAAAATCTTCAACGCCACCGCGAAGCTGACTGTCCCCCACGCCGCGAGCAGCGCGAGCTCCGGCAGCAGCGCCATCAGACCGGTGCCTTCGAGCATCACGCCGCGCAGCGCGTCGTTGAGCGCGGTGAGCGGCAGCACCTGGATGAAGGGCTGGATCGCCGCCGGGAAGCGCTCGGTCGAGAAGAAGATGCCCGAGAACACCCACATCGGGACCATCACCAGGTTCATGACGCCCGACACCCCTTCGATGGTGCGCGGCCGCGCCGCGGTGAGCAGGCCCAGGCCGCTGAACGCCAGCGCGCCCAGGAGCGAGACCGCGATCAGCAGCAGGATCGATCCGCGCATCGGGACGCCGAGCACGAAGAAGGCGAACAAGAGCAGCGCGCCGGCTTCGGGGATCAGGAAGATCAGCCGCGACGTGAGCTGGGCGCCGAGCAGGTGACTCCTGCGGGCCGGCGCCGCCACCAGCCGCTTCAGCAGATTGCCGTTGCGCGCCACGACCAGCGAGAACGCGATCCCCCACATCCCGGTGCCCATCAGGTTCATGCCGAGCAGGCCCGGCACCAGGAAATCGACGTAGCGGGAACCGACCTCGGTGACCTCCGAGCGACCCGGCGCAAAGGCGTCGGTGCGTCCGGCGGCGCGCTGCAGCGCGGCGTCGACGGCGAGCCGCGCGGTGCGGCTCTCGGGCTGGGTCGGGTCGTAGGCATACGACGGAACGTCGCTCGCCGACACCACCAGGACGACGCGGCCGCGGGCGAGCGCCTGTGGGGCCTCCGACTCGGTGACAATCGTCGGCTTCAGATCCGGGCCGGTGAGCGCCGCCAGCCGCGCTTCGGCGTGCGGACCGGCCACGACGGCCACCGGCAACGCCTCGGGCGGCTTGCTGCGGAACGCCAGGCCGAGGATCGCCGCCAGCACGATCGGGAACACGAAGACCCAGAAAATCGCCTCCGGCTCGCGGATCAGCTCGTAGACGCGGGCCCGGGTCAGCTCGAAGAGCGGGCCGCGCACGGGATATGTCGCCTTGCGATCAGCCGTCACGCAGCCTCCGGCCGGTCAGCGACATGAACACGTCCTCGAGAGTGGCATGGTGGGTGGTGAGCCCGGTCGGCTCGAGTCCCTTTTCCGACAGTGCGTTCAACAGCGCCGGCACCGCCCGGTGCACCTCGCGGACGGTGAGCCGCCAGCTGCCCGCATCGTGCCCCACTTTCTCGACCGTCGGCAGCGCGGCCAGGTCGATGTCGTCGATCGCGCCGCCGTCGCCGACCGTGAACTCGATCACGTGCTCGGCGCCGAGCGAAGCAATCAACTCGCGCGGCGTGCCAAGCGCGATCACCTTGCCGTGGTCGACCACCGCGACGCGATCGCACAGGCGGGCCGCCTCTTCCATGTAGTGAGTCGTGAGCAGCACGGTCCGGCCCCGCGCTTTCAGGCCTTCCACGATCTCCCAGGTCTGGCGGCGCGATTGCGGGTCGAGGCCGGTGGTCGGCTCGTCGAGGAAGAGCAGCTCCGGATCGCCGGCCAGCGCGCAGCCGAGCGACAACCGCTGCTTCTGCCCGCCCGAGAGCGTGCGCACCTGCGCCGCCGCCTTCTCGTGCAGCGCCACCAGCGTGAGCACGTCTTCGACCGCGAGGCCGCGCGGATAGAAGCTTCGGAACAGCGTCACCACTTCGGCCACGGTCAGCTTCTCGGGAAACTTGGTCTCCTGCAGCTGGATGCCAAGCCGCGCCCGCAGCGTGAGGTTGTCGCCGTGCCAGCGATCGCCGAGCACCTCGAGCTCGCCCGCGTCGGGCACACGGAGCCCCTCGAACATCTCCACCGTGGTGGTCTTGCCGGCACCGTTCGGTCCGAGCATCCCGAAGCACTCGCCGGCGCGCACCTCGAGATCGAGGCCGGCGACCGCCGCAACATCGCCATATCGTTTGGTGAGACCGCGGCAGAGCAGCGCCGCCGGGGACGCCGTGGTCACGAGGGCTCGCCCTCCCTGCGTCGGGTGACGGGAGCACGATCCCACAACACCGCCCGGTCGATGGCGCCGATCGCGGCGACGCCCGACAGCATCATCGCCGCCTCGAGCTCCGCACGCAGGATTTCCACGACCCGGCGGACGCCGTCACTCCCGGCCACGCTCAAGCCGTAGCAGTACGGCCGCCCGATCAGCACCGCCCGCGCACCGAGCGCAATCGCCTTCAGCACGTCGGTGCCGCGGCGAATCCCGCCATCGACCAGCACCGGCACTCGTCCATCGACCCGCTCCGCGACTTCGGGCAAGGCATCGATCGTCGCCGGCGTCGTATCCAGATTCCGCGCCCCGTGATTGGAAACGATGATGCCCGCCGCTCCGGCCTGGACGCCGAGCTCGGCGTCCTCGGCATCGAGGATGCCCTTGAGCACGACCGGCAGCCGGGTGAGCGCGCGCAGCCACTCGACGTCCTTCCACGTCGCGGCGACCCGGCGCGGATCCATGATGGCCTGCTTGCGGTGGCCGATGTCGTAGAGGTGCGGCGTCGTGACATCCGAAGGCAGCCGGAACCCGGCGCGGGCCTGACGATTACGGGCGCCGATGATCGGCGAGTCGACGGTCAGACACAGGGCCTCGCAGCCGGCCGCTTCCGCCTGCTGGACGACGTCGCGCGTGAACGCCGGGTCGGACTGGAAATAGAGCTGGAACCACCATGGCGAGGTCGCGGCGCGGGCGAGATCGCCAAGGGCGGTGGTGGTGCCCATGCTGGCGATCCACGTGGCGCCCGCCTCGGCCGCACCGCGCGCGGTGGCCAGTTCCCCCTCGGGGTGCAGGACGCGGTGATAGGCGGTGGGCGCGAGCAGGATCGGGAATGCGAGCTCCCGCGCCGAGCAGCGCCACGCGGGTGTCGACGGCGGACACGTCCCGCAGCACTCGCGGGCGGAGGCGAATCCGATCGAACGCCTCGCGATTCCATCGCAGGGTATGTTCGTCCGCCGCGCCGGAGGCCACGAATTCGTAGGCCATCGGCGGCATGAGCCGCCGGGCGCGCTCCTCGAATTCGGGCACGCTCAGGATGTCTCGGCAATCGATCTCGGTAGGCACGCTGGCGTTAGAGTATCTCGCACTCGCGGCGCCGCGCGCGCTAGCCGGCGGATGAAGACCCCCGCGTGTCAAGGGAGAAGGGAGAAGGCATCTCTTATCCCTTGTCGGCGACACTTTTCAGCGACTGCTACCCTTCGAGGACTTCGCGGATTTTTTCTCCGAGCGCTTCGAAGGTAAAGGGCTTGTTGAGGAAGGCGACCCCAGACCTGATGACCTCGTGCTGGACGATCGCTTCTTCCGTATACCCCGACATGTAGATGACCCGAAGGGCTGGCCGCTGCTCGATGAGCTGCCGGGTCAACTCCGGTCCACTCGCCCCTGGCATGACGACATCGGTCAGCAGCACGTCGATGGACGGATTGTCCTCGAACAGCCGCAGCGCCTCGGCCGCGTCGACCGCGATCAGCACGTTGTAGCCGTGCCGCTGCAACAGCCTCTTGGACAGCTCGCGGAGGCTCTCCTCGTCTTCGACCACGAGGACGGTTTGTGTCCCGTCGTGGGCGGGGGCCAACGGCGCAGGCCCGTCGACCGCCGTCGCCGGCAGGTCGGCCTGTGGAAAATACACCTTGAACGCGGTGCCCTTCCCGACTTCACTGTAGACGCCGACGCTCCCGCCGCTTCGCATCACGATGCCGTAGACCGTCGCCATGCCGAGCCCGGTGCCTTTACCGGGCCCTTTGGTCGTGAAGAACGGCTCGAACAGGCGGGCCTGCACCTCCGGCGTCATCCCCGTCCCGGTGTCCGTGATGGTGAGGCCGACGTAGGCGCCCGGCTTCACCTCGGCATGCGCCGCGGCGTAGTGCTCGTCCAGGTCGATGTTGGCGGTCTCGATCGTCAGCGTCCCGCCGTGGGGCATCGCGTCCCGGGCATTCACCGCCAGGTTCATGACGACCTGCTCGACCTGGCCGTGATCAGCCACGATGTGCGCCACGTCCGGCCGCAGCGCGACGACAATCTTCACGTGTTCGCCGATCAGGCGTCCGAGCATCGACTGCATCCCCGCGACGACGGCGTTCAGGTCGAGGCGGGTCGGCTCGATGAGTTGCTTGCGGCTGAATGACAGTAATTGTCGGGTCAGCTCCGCACCACGCGCGCCGGCGGTCTGGATTTCTGAAATATCGGCGTACCGCGGATCGTCCGGGCTGAGATCGGTCAGCACGAGCTCACAGAATCCCAGGATTACCGTCAGCAGGTTGTTGAAATCGTGCGCCACGCCGCTGGCCAGGCAGCCGACCGCTTCCATTTTCTGCAAGTGCTGATTCTGCGCCTCCAGCCGGCGGCGTTCGCTGATGTCCTGGCAGATCCCCACGCCGCGAACCGGTTCGTCCCGCTCGCCGAGAAGGACGCGGCCGGAGCCGGTCAGCCACCGGAGGGTGCCGTCCGGCAGAATGGCCCGGTGCGTGTAGGAGAAATCGCGGCCGGATCGCGTCGCCTCCGCGATCGTCTCGCGTACCAGCTCGCGATCGTCGGCGTGGACGAGATCGACGAAAGCCTGGAAGGTGCCGCCAAACGTCCCCGCCGGCAGTCCGAACTGAGCCTCCAGAATCTCGGACCATCGCGTGACGCCGGTGGCGAAGTCCACGTCCCAGGTCCCGACGTTGGCGTTCTCGAGCGCGAACCGCATCCGATCTTCGGTATTCCGCACGGCCTGCTCGGCGGCGGCCCGCTCGGTAATGTCGGTGCCGGAACTGAAAGAGCCGGTGATGCGTCCGCCGTCATCCCGCACCACCGTGTTCCGCCATTCGATCAGCCGCTCCACGCCGTCGCGTGTGACGATGGGGTTCTGGTGGAGCGGCAGCTCTCCCCCAATCAACTCCCGGAACTTGCCCTTGAGGGCATCCCAGATGCGCTCGGGCACGCACTGTGAAATCCAGTCGCGTCCCAGCAGTTCCTCGGCCGTCCACCCCAGGGTCGAGCAGGCGTAGCGGTTCACGAGGGTGATCCGCCCCTCCGGATCGAGCGCCACCGCGATGACGCCCGGCGTGTCGAGGTAGCGCTGGGCGCGCTCGCGCTCGTGGCGCAGATCAACGGTGAGCGCGGAGACGTCGCTTTCGAGGGTCTGGTGATACTGATCCAGGTAATCACTGTGCGCCTTCACCCGCAGCAGGTGCCGCACGCGTGCGCACAGATCGAGCCGGTCGACGGGTTTGGTGATGAAGTCTTCGGCCCCCGCGCTCAATCCGAACAGCCTCGACTGGCAATCGTCCAGCGCGGTCACCATGATCACGGGGATGTTCGCGGTGGCGCGGTCGCCCTTGATCTTCGCGGCGACCTGATAGCCATCGATCCCCGGCATCATGATGTCGAGCAGGATCAGATCCGGGGCCTCCTCCGCCACCATCTGCAAGGCTTCCTCACCGCTGACCGCCGTCTGCAAGATGAACCCTTCCGGCGACAGCATCACTTCCATCAACGTGCGGTTGCGGATCTCGTCATCGACGATCAGCACTCGGGCGGATCGCTGGCCGACCTCGAGGGTCGCAGTCATCGTGGGTCTCCGGGCGTGGTCGTGTCCCGATTGGCCGAGGTCTCCAACCGGGCCGCGATGACCGCCAGGAAATCCTTGTAGTCCAGCGGTTTGGCAATGTAACCGTCACAGCCGGCGGCGCGAATCCGCTCCTCGTCACCCTTCATCGCGAGGGCGGTCAGCGCGATCACCGGGATGCCTCGCGTCGCCTCGTCCTGCTTCAGCAGCCGGGTCGCTTCGAGGCCGTCCATGCCGGGCAGCTGAATGTCCATCAGGATCAGTTCCGGATGCTGATGGCGGGCGAGGGTCAGGCCGGTCTCCGCGTCGGTGGCGTTGATGACGCAGTGCCCTGCCGACTCGAGCAGGGCGACGGCGAGCCTCATGTTCGCGGGGTTGTCTTCGACGAGCAGGACGGTGCCCATCTCAGGCGTCCGGTGCACGCCCGGACATGGCCCGCCGGATCTCCGCGGTGAAGACGTCAGGGTCGAACTCGGTCTTCTCCATGATGGTCGAGACATAGCCATTGAGCCTGGCGCGATCCCCGGCCGTGATGTCCTTCGCGGTGACGATCACAATCGGAATGCGAGCGGTGTCCGCGTGGGCCTTGAGCGCTTCCACCACATCGAAGCCATTCACCTCCGGCATCATCAGATCGAGCACGATCAAGTCCGGATGTTCGCGCCGCGCGGTCTCGATCGCCTCCCGGCCGCCGTGCGCGCGCAGCACCATCGCGTCCAGGCCTTCGATCCGCCGCGCGACCAGCTCGGCCGCGCCGGGATCGTCATCCACGACCAACACGGTGAGCGTGCCCGGTTCCGAGATCGGAAACAGGCCGAGACTCACCAGGGCGCTATATAAGTCTTCACGGGAAATCGGCTTCTGCAGCACTGCCGCCGCGCCGAGCGCGAACCCTTTGTTCCGCTCCGCGACGATCGAGATGATGACGACGGGGATGGCCGAGAGCGCCGGCACCTGCTTGACGCGACCGAGGAATTCCCATCCGTCCATGTGGGGCAGCATGATGTCGAGGGTAATCAGCACCAGCGGCTGTTGCACCGCGATCGCCAGCGCCGCCTCGCCGGAGGGGGAGTGGAGCACCGTGAAGCCCTCCGCCTCGAGCTGGACGCGAATCAGTTCCGCCGACTTGAGGTCGTCTTCGACCACCAGCGCGACGCGCGCACCAGCCGACGGCTTGATGCTCTGGGGTGCCGATTCGTTGATCGGGGCACTGGCCGCGTCCGGCGAGGTCCGGCGCGGCAGCCACACGGTGAAGCAGGAGCCCTCCCCGGCGGCGCTTTCCACCGCGACCGATCCCCCGTGCAGTTCGGCGAGCAGCTTCACCAGGGCCAACCCGAGGCCCGTGCCCTCGAACTTGCGCGCCAGCCCGCTGTCAATCTGACTGAACGGCCGGAACAGCTGCCCCAGGGCTTCGGGCACGATGCCGATTCCGGTGTCGGTGACCCGAATCTCGAGAAAGTCGGCGAAGGCGTGATCAGCGACCGGAAAACACCGGCCGGTCCAGGGCCCGGACACCTGCCCCACGGCGGTGCGCCGGACCTGCCTGGCACGGAGGGTGACGCGGCCCCCTTCCGGCGTGAACTTCACCGCGTTGGACAGCATGTTGTAAAGGATCTGCTTCACCTTGCGAGGGTCGGCCCGAATCGACCCTTGATCCTCGTCTCCGAGATCCAGCTCGAGATGGATCCGGCGGCTCGCCGCCTTTTCGCGGATGATCGACAGGCTGTTGGCGCACATCGGGCCCACCGGCGTCATCTCCAGGTCGAGCGTCGTCTTGCCGGCTTCCACCTTGGACAGGTCGAGGGTGTCGTTGATCAGGGAGAGGAGATGCTTGCCGCTGCCGTAGATGTCGCTGATGAACCCGCGCTGTTTCTCGGTCATGTCGCCGAGCAGGCCGTCGCGGAGCACCTCGGAGAAGCCGATGATGGCGTTGAGCGGGGTCCGCAGCTCGTGCGACATGTTGGCGAGGAATTCGGATTTCATCCGGCTGGCGTCTTCGAGCTCCGCGTTCTTCTGCACCAGCTTCTGTTCGACGCGCTTCAACTCGGTCACGTCGCGCGCCGCCGCGAACACCCCCTGCAGCTTCCGATCGCGATCGTGGAAGGTGGTCGCGTTGTAGGACACCACCGTTTCCTTGCCGTCCCTGGCGCGCGCGGTGAGCTCGTAGTTGGTGACCTTGCCTTCGTTCAGCACCCGCTTGATGCCCGCCTCGGCCCTCGCCGGATCGGTGAAGGAGTTCTTGAACGGCGCCCCGATCAGCTCGTCCCGCGTACATCCGGTGAGGGTCTCGGTCTGCCGGTTGATGTCGGTGATGATCCCGCGCGGGTCGCAGGTCATCAGGGCGTCGATGTTGGACTCGATGAGGGAGCGGGTGTAGAAATGCTGGTCGCGGAGCCCCTGGTCGAGCTTCCTCCGCTCCTCTTCCACCTGCTGGCGCGCGGTGTTGTCGGTCCCGATGAGCAGGTAGCCGATGATCACATCCTGGGCGTCCCGCAGCGCGGTGACCGACACCACGGCCGGGAACCGGCTGCCGTCCTTGCGGATGTAGGTCAACTCGTAGATGTCTTCGATGCCCCGCGACGCCTTGAAGACCAGCGCTTCGAAGCCGGGAGTGATCGGCGTGCCCAGCGCGCTGCTGAGCGCGGTGGCGCGCGCAATCAGCTCCTGCGGATCGGAAATGTCGGCGGGCGTGATCGTGTTCATCACCTCCGCGGCGGTGTAGCCCAGCATCCGCTCGGCGCCGACGTTGAAGATCTGAATGACCCCCTTCGCATCGGTCGCAATGCTCGAAAAGTTGGGGCTGTTGAAGATCGCGCTCTGCAACGCGCCCGCCTGGAGCAGCGCCTCTTCCGCGCGCTTCCGCGCCGTGTTGTCGGTGCCGATCAGCAGGTAGCCGATGATCGCGCCCTGCGCGTCGCGGAGCGCCGTGACGGAGACGACCGCCGGGAAGCGGCTGCCGTCCTTGCGGATGTAGGTCAGCTCGTAGATGTCCTCGATCCCGCGCGAGGCCTTGAAGACCAGCGCCTCGAAGCCGGGAGTGATGGAGGTGTCGAGCTCGACACTGAGCGCCTTGGCGCGGGCGACCAGCTCCTGCGGATCGGAGATGTCGGCCGGCGTGATCTTGTTCATCACGTCCGCGGCCGTGTAGCCCAACATCCGTTCGGCGCCGACATTGAAGATCTGGATGACGCCATTGGCGTCGGTGGCGATGCTCGAGAAGTTGGCGCTGTTGAAGATGGCGTTCTGGAGGGCGCCGGTTTTCAGGAGCGTCTCGTCCGACGGCTCGAGGAGCAGGGCCGGACCGCCGCGAGGAATCGGGAGCTTCGAGATCGTCTTGCGTGGAGGCGCCATGGTCACCAATTCCATCCTGACGGGGACTCCCGCCTTGCCATCTGCGTCCGCTGGCTGTGCGGGGGTCTCAATAAGGAGAACCGTGACGGAAGCCGGCCCACTACATCTCGGCTTTGACAGCTTTGATGCTGGGGGCGATGCTGACCGACACCTCGGCGATGGCGATCACCGCCCCGGCCAGCACCTGCGTCTGGGCTTCAACCTTGGCGAGCCGCTCCTCGTCCCGGCCCGCCGTTGCGCTGAGGGTCGCGAGGTCCTCCGCCACCGCGGCCACCATCGTCTCGCGGTCGAGCTCCGACGATACGTTGCCACTTTGCCGATCAGCTTCGAGAACGATCGCAGTGGCTCTGTCGAGCTGGTCCTCGGGTCCCAGTTTGTCCGTCATCGTTCATCCAATCTGCACGTCAGTGCTGGTCGAAGCTCGATGGTTACACCGTCGCGGAGGGAGGGCTGTTCCCAACAGCACACCATCCCTCCATCTCAACAGGAGATTGAGACGGAGGAGGTAGATCGAGGTACCGGATCTCAAAAACGGAGCAACGGAGAAAACGGAGGAATCGGAAAAGATCCGGAACCTCCGTCACCTCCCCCGCCGCTCCCCTCGCGCATTCTGCCGCCGGTACGTTAGGATTCCGCGGTTGCCCTTGCCCTCTCCGCCAACGGCCGACGCGACGCGCGCAGACGTGGCGCTGCTCGATCGGATCACCCGCCAGGATCCGGCCGCGCTGGGAGAGCTCTACGATCGGCATAGCCGGCTGATCTTCGGTCTCGTGCTGCGGATGCTGAGGAACCAGGACGAGGCGGAGGAAGTGCTGCAGGAAGTGTTCGTGCAGGTCTGGAGCAGGGCCGGCACCTTCCATCGCGCGTTGGGAACGCCGGTCGGATGGATGGTCGGCATCGCACGACACCGGGCGATCGATCGGCTGCGCGCGAAGACGAGGGGCCCGGGCGCGTTCACGGGCGGCGCGACGAAAGATGCCGAGGAGGCCCCGGCCAGCCGCTCAGTGCCAGAGGAGCAGCAGCTCGACATCCAGCGCGCCCTCGCCGCGCTGCCGGTCGATCAGCGCGACCTGATTCAGCAGGCGTTTTTTCTCGGGTTCACGCACTCGGAGCTGGCCGAGCGGCACCGGCTGCCACTCGGCACCGTGAAGACCCGGATCCGGAGCGGCATGCAGACGCTCCGCGGACACCTCGACGGCAGGTACATCGAACAATGACCGACCACTCAACCGACTTCGTGGAATTCGATGACGAGGTCACCGTCGCCCTGGCGAACCTCGTCGTCGGTCCCGAGCCGCCCCCGTCGGTCAAGCTGCGTCTGATGGCGCGGATCACGGTCGAGGCCGCGCCGCCGGCGGGCTTCGCGTTCCGCTTCGCCGCTGACGATGACTGGGTGCCGCACCCGGTGCCGGGGATCCGGATGAAGGTCCTGTCGGTGAACCGGCGCAGCGGATACCGCACGCTCCTGCTCGACGTGCAGCCGGGCACGCATTTTCCGCCGCACCATCACGACGGCGACGAGGAGTGCTACGTGATTTCCGGCTCGGTGCTGACGCTCGGCCGGCGGCTCGGACCGGGCGACTTCCTGCACGCCGACGCCGGCACACACCACGGCGAGCTCTGGACCGATGGGGGCGCGCAGGTCCTGCTCGTGGTCCCGCCCGATCCTGACTAGGGGGCTGACGCCCCCCGTGTCAAGCGAGAAGGCACAAGGGAGAAACTCCCTTCTCCTTGTCGACGATTGTTCCGCCCTGGAACACCGGGTCATGATTCCGGTCATCGGCGACATCGGAGAGTGGTCGCGGCTCGGCGAAAACCTCGGATGAATTCGGGGATCCGTCGCCGAGCCGCCAGGGTCTGATTCTTGCTCCGGCGGCCTGGTGCTCCCAAATCGGCTCGCGCCCTCGTCTGCCGGTGCTCGCGGTCGCCGACATCACCGATGCGCTGCTCGCCGACCGCCGTATCGTGCCGGCCTGGCGCCGCCCGAGGTGGTCCGCATCCTCGAGACCGAATGCGCCGACGGCACCCTGTGCCCGACCACCGTCCGCGCGAGCGTGGCGCGGTTTCCAGAGATCGAGTGATCACGGCGCGGCGACTGCTGCCCCACGGCACACGCTGCACGACGGCATAACCCGACTGCCCCCTGCCCCACGGTACACGCTTGCGCTTCGCGCCGGCAGCGGACGGCAGTCCGTCGAAGTGACTGACAAAGGTTTGCGTCGTGTCGTCGTCTCGTCGTGTCGTCGTGCCAGCCGCGAAGCGGAACCGTGGCCCGTGCGCTGCGCATTGTGCCCGGTGCGCACGGTGCTGTGGGGCGTGCGCTGTTCGAGTACTCACTCCATCCGCAGCGTCTGCGCCGGATCCACGCGGATGGCGCGCCGGGCCGGCAGCCAGGACGCCAGCAGCGCCACGGCCAGCAGGCCCAGCACCGGCAGCGCCACGCTCGACGCGCTGGCCGGCTCGATCTCGTACAACAGGGCGCGAACGAACCTCGCGAAATACATCCCGCCGCTCACGCCCGCGACGACGCCAACGCTGACGGCGAGGCCGACGCGGCCGAGCACCGAGCGCACCACGGCCGACGGCTGCGCGCCGAGGGTCAGGCGGATGCCGATCTCGCGTGTGCGCTGGACGACCGCGTAGCTCAGCACCCCGTAGAGTCCGACCGCTGCCAGCACCAGCCCGAGCGATGCGAAAAAGCCGGACAGCACCGCCAGCAATCGCTCGCGCAGCAGCGTATTGCCGACGAGCGCGCGCTGGTCGGTGACATCCACGAGCTTGAGCGAGGCGTGGACCCGCGGCAGCTCCTGACGCACCTGGTCCGCGAGCACGCGTGAATCGAGCGACGAGCGGATTTCGAGCGTGCCATCCGCATCGCCGATCGGCGAGAAGACGAACGGGCTGAAGTCGCCTCGCACCGAGCCGTCGCGGACATTGGCGACCACGCCGACGATTTCATAGGTCTTCCGTTGTTCGCCGCCTCCCTCGGTCGCCATCCGACGGCCGACCGCGCGCTCGCCGGCGAAATAGCTCCGCGCAAACGCCTCGTTGACGACCACCGGCATCGGACTCGCCGCATCGCTGTCCTGCGGCTGGAGCTCACGCCCATCCAGCACCCGTGTCCCCATCGTCTGGAAGAATTGCGCGGACACGGCGAGGCGGAACGTCTGCGCGCGGGCTCCTCCCGGGAGCTCGAGATTGTTGCCGTTCGACCAGCCCCTGAAGAGCGCCCAACCTGAGAGGCTCGCGCTCTCGACGCCGGGCATCCCCTGGACGCGCTCGAGCAGCTGGCGCCCGATCTCTCGCGCCTGGGCCGGCTCGAACCGGGCTCGCGTCTCGACCGACAGCAGGGTCAGGCGTTCTGGAGTGAAGCCGAGATCGACGGCGAGCAGCCGGTCGAACGAGCGCAGCAGGAGCGCCGCCACGAACAGGATCATCAGGCTGAACCCGATCTGCGCCGCGACCAGCGAGCGGGTCGCTCCGGTCCTGGCGGTCTCGCCCCGGCTGCCGAGGCCGGCCATCGTCGCGGGTGCGGCGGCTGACGCCCGAAGTGCCGGCGCGAGCCCGAACAGCACCGTGGTGACACTGCCGAGCGCGGCCACGAACAGGAGCGCCCGCCAGCTCAGTCGCGCGTCGAGATAGACCGGATTCTCGTTCGTGGTCAACATGCCGATCATCAGCGGGACGCTCAAGCACCGCGCAGAGGACGCCGATCGCGGCCGCGCCCAGCGTCAGCAGTCCCGCTTCGACCAGCACCTGCTGCACCAGGCGGCCCCGCCCTGCGCCGATTGAGGCACGCAACGCCATCTCGCGGCTCCGCGCGGCCCCTCGTGCGAGCAGCAGGTTGGCGACGTTCGAGCACGCGATGAGCAGCACCACGCCGACGATGCCCGCCAGCACGAGCAGCGGCCGCTCGAACTCATGACGCACCACGGAGTAGCCGGTCGCGGCGTCGACGAACTCGACCGCCGATGCTGCCGCCTGCTGCCTGCGGTCAGATCTTCCGGCGCCCTGCTCCGCCTCGAAGTTCGTGAGCATCGTCTTCACCACCAGTTGAACGGTGTCGCGCGTCACGTTCGGCGCGAGCCGGCCCCACACCTGCAGCCAGTTCCAGTTCGCGGCGGTGAACGTGTCGCGCTGGAACATCCGGTTGGGCAGCCAGACGTCGGTCAGGATCCCGGGCTGGGCGCCAGTGAAGCCGGCCTGCGCGACGCCGACGACCTGGAACGACTGGCCTTCGAGCCCGATCGACTGGCCGAGCGCGGCCGGATTGCCGGCGAATCGGCGCGTCCAGAACGCATGGCTGATCACCGCCACCGCATGCGCCCCCGGCGTCACATCGTCGGACGGCGCGAGAACACGGCCGAGCGCCGCGTGAACGCCGAGCGCCGCGAAGGCATTTCCCGACACGAACTGGGTCTGCAGCTTCTCCTCGATGTCGGGGGTATCGGGCAGCCGGGCCTGCCGGAGTGACTGGTGGCTCAGGCTGAAGACGTCCATGTGCGGCGACAGCGCTTGACGGGCGCGCTCGAAGAACGGATAGCTGGTGAGTGTCGAGAACCGCGGGTCGACCGAGGGGCCGGTCCGGGTCAGATAGGCGAGGCCGTGCGGATCGTGGACCGGCAACTCGCGCAGGATGAGGGCATTGATGAGCGAGAAGGCGGCCGTGCACGCGCCGATTGCCAGTCCGAGCGACACCACCGCGGCGGCCGACACCACCGCATCCTTCCGCAGCAGACGCAGCCCGAACCGGACGTCACGTGCCAGGGACTCGGCGCGGCTCGAGAGCTTGACCTCGCGGCTGGCTTCGCGCAGCTGCAGCCGATGACCGAATTGCCGCGACGCCTGCGCCAGCGCCTCCCGCCGCGACCGTCCCTGCGCTTCGAGATCTGCGGCGCGGGATTCGATGTGGAAGCGCTGCTCCTCATCCAGGTCGTCGTCGACGTGCGAGGATCGCAGCGCATTGCTCAGCCGTGACCACCAGGACATGGCTCTCTCCCTTCGCGGTTCAAATTTCTTCGAGCAGCTGCCCGACCGCGAGCGTGACGGCGCGCCAGCGCTGTTCGTCCCGCTCGAGCTGCTGCCGGCCGGCGTCGGTCACCTCGTAGACCCTCGCCCGCCGGTTGTTGGACGTGACGACCCATTTCGCGGTGACCAGCTGCGCTTCTTCGAGGCGGTGCAGCGCGGGATACAGCGATCCCTCTTCCACGCGCAGGATCTGGGACGCGGTTTCGATCTGCGTGGTGATGGCGTAGCCGTGCAGCGGCCCCCGCCGATGAAGGACCTTGAGCACCAGGATGGGGAGCGCCCCCTGCAACGCGTCGTTTTTGGCCATATATAGAATTCTTAGTAAGGTTGCTGAGCATAAGGCAGGCGCGGCGCGAGTGCAACAGGAAATCGCGGGTTCGCGGGTCGCGGGTTCGCGGGTTCGGGGCTGCTTTCAGCAGCGGACGGACGGATGACTCGAAGGCCTGTGAACTTAACAGGAGGTCAGGAGGTAAGGAGAAAGACAAATTTTGGTTTTTCCTACTGATCTCCTGACCTCCTGTAAATCCACCGGCCATCGACTTGCCCATCCGCGGCTGAAAGCACCCGGTTGCTCCAAACCAGTGGACGTGAGCCGTTCACTACGCACCGCCCACGTCGAGGCCGACCGCGCGCATCAGCGCGAGCGCGTTGCTGTGCGTGACCGGCCCGGGCTTCATGCGGTAGTCGAAGCGCATCTCGCCGCCGTCGAACCAGTCTTCGAAATGCACGTTGGCCGCGCGCCCCTCGAGCGCGTCGGCCACCGCCGTCACCGCGAGATCGTGGGTGGTGATCAGCCCGATCGCGCCGCGATCGAGCAGGCTGCGGAGCACGCCGGCCGCACCCGCCAGCCGATCGTGCGAGTTGGTGCCATGGAACAGCTCGTCGAGCAGGAACAGCAGCGGCCTGGGGCCGGACGCCAGGTCCGACAGCTCACGGATGCGGGTGATCTCCGCGTAGAACCGCGATCGGCCTTCGAGCAGCGAGTCCTGGATGCGGAGGGTCGCCCCGATCGCCAGCGGTGAGAGGCGCAGCGACGCGGCCCGCACCGGCGCGCCGGCCATCGCCAGCACCGCGTTGATCCCCAGGGTCCGCAGCAGCGTGCTCTTCCCCGACATGTTCGAGCCGCTGACCACCAGGAGCTGCGTGCCGGCGCCGAGGTGCACGTCGTTGCGGACCATCCGGCCGTCCGGCAGCAGCGGGTGTCCGAGCTGGACCCCGTCGAAGAGCGCCGCCGACCCGCCGACCAGCTCCGGAAACGGGTCCGCCGCATGCTCGTACCGATAGGCGGACAGCGAGGTCAGCGCTTCGAAGTGCGCGATGGTCTCGAGCCACACCCGCACCTGGCCGCCGTGCCGGCTGCGCCATCGCGCCACCGCCAGCGTGACGTGAGGACGCGACAGTTGGAGCAGCGCCGAGATCGCCAGCGCCAGCTCGAGCTGGCCGAACAGGAAGAACGCCAGCGGAACCACCGCGGCGTTTTTTTCGGAGTTGTGCACCTCGGCGTACCGATGCAGCTTCCGGATGATTCGAGAGGTCGGCTGCCCGTCGATGGTCAACGTCTCCCGCAGCCGGCGGAGCCGCTCGCCGTCGACAGGATGCCGCTCGAGGATGCTCAGCAGGCCCGCGAGGACGTCGAGATCCAGCGCTCGATGGGTCAGCGCGTCGGCTACGAAATCGGCGGTGGTCTCCGGATCCGTTCCCGAGACGATCGCGTTCATCTGCTCGCGCTGCCCGCGGAACGCCAGGAACTGCAGCGCCACGAGCGCGGCAAGCGGCCACCAGCCGCCGGTCGTCGAAAAGAACAGCATGGCGAGCGCCAGAGCGATGGTGGCGGTCCAGGTGAGCAGCTCGAGGGCGCGCCTGGGCGGCATTGGCGACTCGGCCCATGCGAGCAGGCGATCGGTGTGCACGCTCTTGCGGACGTTGACGCCGGTTACCGCGAGCTGTTCGCGCAGGTCCAGCGCGCCCGACAACTCCTGCACCGCGTCCTGGCGCGCCTGTATCTCAGCGCGCTCAGCCGGGGATGTCAGCCATCGCGCCAGCAGCTCCTCGCCGAGGCGGGTCCGAGCCTGGGACAGCAGCTCGAAGAGCGAACCGGAGCCGAACAGATCCAGATCGTTCGCATAGACGTGGCGGTCGTCGCGGAAGCGCTCGCCGGGCTCGCCGCTGCCCCGCCAGCGATCCTCGATGCCGAGCGACACCGCGCTGGTAGAACTCGATGCCGCGGCTGGCCTCGTCTCGCGCGCGCAGGACCCGGTCGTGCCGCTGCATGAGCCATGCGAACAACGCGACCGGCAGTAGTAGCCACCATACGCCGAGCGCGCCGCGCCAGACGGCGACCGCCAGCACGGCGGTCCCGGCGACAACCGCCAGCCGCGCATACGCGAAGCGGGCGTCGGATGCGATCAACGTATCGCGAGTGGCGGTCCGCGCGGCGATCCGGGCCGCGTATTCGAGAGAGGCGCTCTGCTGCACGGGGCTAGTCGGTTGAAACAATAACGCCGACAAGGGACAAGGGCGCGGGGGTTTTCATTGGCCTGCTGCCTAGAGCGTCAGCAGGTCCTTCGCAAGGTTCTCCGCGATCGCCCACACGGCGGCCGCCTGTTCGGCGGTGACCCCGACGCCAAGACTCGAGATCACTCCGCCCTGCCGCGCGTTCCTGGCGCCGACGATGACGCCGGTCAGGCCGGGCGTCTGGAGCAGCACGCCGACGCAGAGCTGGGACACGCTCAGGCCGCTCCCCGCGGCCAGCGCCCGGATCTCCTCGACCGCCTGCAGGTGGCGCTGAAAACGCACGCCGGCGTAGTCCTTGTGTGTGCTCCGCCCGTCATCGGCGGGGAACGTCTTGTCTTTCGACCAGGTGCCGAACAGCAGTCCCCTGAAGAGCGGCGAGTACCAGATGGCGCCGACGTTGTGCGCGGCGCACCAGGGCAGCACCTCCTGTTTCGCAGCCGGACGCAGGATGCTGTAGGGCGGCTGATCCGAGTGGAGCGGCACACCAGTCGCCCGCCACTCCTCGAGCTGGGGCACGGAAAAGTTCGAGACACCGATCGCGCGGATCTTCCCTGCCTTCAACAGCTCGCCGCAGGCCGCCGCGGTCTCGGCAATCGGCTGCGGAGCCGGCCAGTGCAGCTGATACAGGTCGATGTGGTCGACGCCCAGCCGCCGCAGGCTGGCCTCGCATTCCGCGTGGACCTCCGCAGCCGTCGCGGAGCGGTTCGGCGCGTCGCTGTCGATGCCGAGCCCGAACTTCGTGAAGATCATCGGCCGCGTCGACGGCGGCAGCTGCCTCACCGCGCGCCCCACCACTTCTTCCGAAAGACCCGAGCCGTAGATGGGCGCGGTGTCGATCCAGTTGATGCCGTGATCGAGCGCGGCGTGAATCCCGCCGACACTCGCCTCGGCATCCTGCCCACCCCACAGGTGTCCGCCGATCGCCCACGTCCCCAGACCAATCGTCGAAATCTCGAATCCGCTGCTGCCAAGCACTCGTCGCTGCATGCACACTCCAGGCTTGGCATTATATGGAGGAGACAAAGATCGTAGTCCGTAGTCCGTAGTCCGTGGTCCGTGGTCCGTGGTCCGCGGTTCGCGGTTCGCGGTTCGCGGGCCTGCCCGCCGTAGCCTTGGCGCAGGCGGCTTCGCGGATCGCTTCGTCACGGCGCTAGACTCCGGTGCTCTGTTTTTCAATTCTCGGACCGGGTCGATTCGGGATCCGGAATTGTCTGTGAGTCTCCCGTTCTGCGCCGTTCTGTCCGCTTTTCCCTTGACGCGCGGGCGCTTGCACCGCAGCCCGCTTCGCCCAAGCGCGTTGACATCCGCCGGGCGCAAAGAGACGATGACCTCATGATCCGCGGACTGGCCCTTGCGACGCTCGTCCTCATGCTCACGCCCGGCATCGCCGGTCAAGCGGTCGGCGTGCTCCGCATCAAGGTGTCGCTGGTGGATGCGCAATCGCGACCGGCGCCGGTGTCGCGTCACGCCTTCCTCCTCAGCGAGAATCCGACCAGCGCACCGCCGCGCGTGATCGTGACCGGGGCGGATGGCACCGTCGATGTGAAGCTGCGGGCGGGAAACTACACGGTCGAATCCGAACGCGCGGTGGCGTTCGAGGGCAAGACCTACGAATGGGTGCAGCTCGTCGACATCGTCGCCGGCCGCGACACCGTCCTCGAGCTGACCCCGGCGAATGCGGACACCAGCGGGCCGGCGGCCCCGCCCAAGGGGCCGGAGTCCGACCCGTCGTTCCTGCTGTCGCGATGGCAGGACAGCGTGGTCGCGCTCTGGACGCCGACCAGTCCGGCGTCCGGCGTGCTGATCGACGCGAACGGACTGATTGCCACCAATCAGCGAGTGGTCGGCACCGCCACATCCATCGAGGTGCAGGTCGCGGCCACTCGCCGAGTCGAGGCGATCGTGCTGGCCGCGGACGCGGTGCGGGACGTCGCGGTCCTCTGGATCGATCCGAAAGCCGCGGCCTCGCTTCGGCCGTTGCCGCTGCCGTGCCGCCGGGCCGAACAGACGCCGGTCGTCGATCGGCAGCAGCTCTTCGCGATCGGCGCGCCCTTCCGCCAGCAGAAGCGCCTGACGTCCGGCTCGGTGATCACGCTCGACGCGCGCGGGCTGGTCTCCGATCTGCTGCTCGTGCGCGGAGCTCCCGGCGGACCGGTGTTCACGGCGACCGGCGACGTGATCGGCATCACGTCGATCCTGGACGACAAGGATCAGACCGACCGCGGCACGTCCCGGGTCATCCGCGACGACTTCGTCTGCGACGTCATCGCCCTGGCAGAAAAGAAGATGACAGGTGGGGCGCGGCCCAGCGAGGCTCCGCTGCCCACCGAACCGGGACCAACGTTTCCGGTGGCTGGCTTGAAGGCTGCCGCCGCACGGCATTCGGGGCGCGTGACCGCCTACAAAGTGCCGTCCGACACGTTCGACGTCGCGCTCATCACACCGGTCCTGACCTATCTGGGCAGGCTGGAATCAGAGCAGTCCGGCAACCGGCTCGGGTACAGCGGCGCTCGCCTGCCGGACGCGGATCAGTTGCGCCTGCACACGCTGTCGGAGTTCGGGACCTGGGCGGACTACGTGTCCGAGTACCCGCCCGTGCTCCTGATCCGGGCAACGCCCCGGCTGGTCGAGGGATTCTGGACGACGGTCGGGCGCTTCGCGGCGCGAACGCAAGGCGTCGCGCTGCCGCCCATCAAGCGGTTCAAGGCGGGCTTTTCGCGCATGCGCGCATTCTGCGGCGACGCCGAGGTCACGCCGATCCACCGCTTCAAGCTGGAACAGCGCGTCTCGGAGACCGAGGCCATCTATGAAGGGCTCTATGCCTTCGATCCCGGCGCCCTCGGGCCGAAGTGCGGCACCGTCAAGCTGACGCTGTTTTCCGAGAAGGAACCGCAGAAGGGGGACACGAGGGTCGTGGACCCCGGCCTGCTGCAGCAGGTGTGGGAGGACTTTGCCCCGTATCGCAGCGGCGGTCCGTGAATCTACGGCGTGCTGCCCGGCAGCGACGGCGGGTCAGCTCGAGGTCGATGGTGATGTTCACTTCGTCGCTGACGACCGGCCCGGCCTCGACCATCGAGTTCCACTTCAGCCCGTATTCGAGCCGGTTGATCCTGGTCGTCGCCGTCGCACCGATCCGCATGCCGCCCATGCCTTTCACCGGAGGCGTCGGTCCTTCGACGTTGAGCGCGACCTCCTTGGTCGTGCCGCGGATGCTCAGGTCGCCGATCAGCTTGAAGACGCCGCCGGTCCCGGGCTCGACCCGCTTCGACTTGAAGGTGATCGCCGGGTGAGTGGCGACGGCGAAGAAGTCGTCGCTCCGAAGATGGCCGTCGCGCTTGACGTTCTGCGTGCTGAGGCCGTTGACGTCGATCTTCACGTCGGCCTTCACCGTGCGGACGTCCTTGCCGTCATAGTCGACCGAGCCGCTGATCGGCCCGAGCTGGCCGCGCACCGTGGTCACCATCATGTGACGCACGCTGAAGTTGGCGGCGGAGTGCGACGAATCGACCGTCCACTGGGTCGGGCCGAGCTGCGGACGCGGCGGTTGTTGCGCGGGCGCGGTTTGCGTGTGGACGGACGGAACGATGAGCGCCGCGGCACAGACGGCGAGCAGGACACGTTTCATGCGGGCAATCCTCCAGAGGTGCGGCACCCGTTGCTACTCGTAGCGGTGCCGTCCGCTCTTTGACGCTGGCTGCGGCGTCAAGGGTTCAAGGCGGAAGCTACTTGCAGTTGGTCGCGACCAGCACGTTGTCCCACGAGGCGGTCCCGGCGCCGGCTTCGGCCACCGACGTCCCGGCCTTGATCTCGACCTTGAGGCCGCTCGCGTTCACCGCCGCCGCCCAGGTATTGCGGTAGCGCTCGGTGTAGGCACCGGGCACGCCGTCGGTGCCCGGCGCGGTTTCGAACACCACGTCCTGCGTGCCGGTCGCGAGGTTGGTTTCCTTGCGAATCCGCAGGAACTGGTGGGCCGTCGCCGAGTACGGCAGGTCGACCAGGGTCTTCTTCACGCCGGCGATCTTGCTCTCGGCAACCAGCGCGTCGCCAGACTGATACCAGCGATACAAGTTGTTGGTGTCGCGCACCACCGCGAACATCGCGTAGGCGGTGGTCGCGGGGTTCAGGCCCTGCGCCAGCTGCACCGCGGCGCAGCCGTTGTTCGACACGTTGTAGGCCGCACTGCTGATGCCGTTGTAGTGCGTGCCCGTCAGCGATTCCTTCAGCGCGCCAATCCGCAGCAGGCCGCCGGCGACCGCCACCGGCACCGTCGCGTCCTGTGTGCCGGTGATGACCCGGGTCGGCCACTGGGTGGCGTCGAACGCATCGAAACGGTCGGCGAACACCGTCGTCTGGGTCTCGGCCGGCACGATCGGGGTGGGGCACGACCGGCGCGGTCGAGGGCACCGTGTAGGTGGCGACCACCGCCAGGTGATCCGAATCGTTCACGTCGCCGGCGACGGTGACGTTGTTCAGGGCCATCCCCGAGGTCTTGTCCGCGAACCAGTAGTCGATGCGGCTGTAGAGGGTCAGCGTGCCGGACTTGACGTGCGTCAGCCCCGGGCCGACGCCCCCGACTTCCCAGGCATCGTTGTACTGCTGCTTCATCGAGGTGATCGGCGCCGCGTCCGGCCAGTCGTTGAAGTCACCGCCGACCAGCTTGGGACCGGCGAACGATGCCGCCCAGGTCTTGAAGGTGTTCACCCAGGTCGTGCGCGCCGTCGCGCCCGACGACTGCGCCGGCAGGTGCGCCGACGAACACGTTCACCTGCGTGCCGTCGGCCAGCGCCACAACCATCCGCAGCGTCGCGCGCGCCACGTGATACGAGTCCTTCGCCCAGATCAGCCGCGACGTCACCGCCACGGTCGTGAGCTTGGTCAGGATCATCACGCTCTCGCTGGTGTAGGTCGTGCACGTCGGCTCGACGCCGGCCTTGCAGGTCTTGTTGAAGCTGCCGTGCCACGCGGTCGTGTTCTGCCGGGCATTGAGGCCGTTCACGTAATAGGCCAGCTGGGTCGAATACGCTTCCTGCAGCACCACCACGTCGGGGTTCTCGGCAGCGATCGTGTCGAGCTGGAAATCAGTGGTCGCGGGCGTCGCGACGGTCCCGCCGTGATGCGTGTTGTAGGTCATGACCTTGACCTGCGGGTCGGCCGCCGAGGCCATCGCCGCGGTGCCGATCAGGACCGTGGGCAGGAGGAGCGCGGTGCGCAAGGCGAGCGCTGAAATCGTCCGGAACTTCATGGGGAACTCCGATACCGATGGCTTGGCGCGCCACCGCGGGAATCGATTCAGTTGTTTGGGATTACCGGCGCGCGCTCTTGTCTTGCGCGTCGTCGTCGGGCCTATAGGGGCAACGGATATGCCGGGGCGCCGGCAAAGCGTGGCCCATCGCGGGTCACGTTTGAAACGCAAATGCGCCTGCAAACATGGGCGGGATTGCAGATGGGCTCGGACGTGAAACGGCGCCGCGCTCGAGCTCAGCTGCGACCGTGGTTACGACTCGCGCGCGACGATCACGATTTCGTGCCGCGGCTCCATGACCGATGCGAGGCCGGTGCGCTGATTGGGGCGGCAGCCGCTCTCACGCTGCCATCGTGATCACGGCGCCTGCGGCGCCTGGCGCTCCGCGCCAGCACGAGACGACGACACGACGACAACGACGTTATGACGGCATCGGGTGACGTCGGCCGCAGGCATGCTTCGTGCATGCCGCTGGCAGCGTAGATCTGGCCCATCGCTCACTCTTGCTACCGCGCAAAGCGCGGCGCCGCCAGCGGACATAGTCCGTCGAAGAGACTCACAGAGCTCTACGTCGTTGTCGTCGCGTCGTCGTGTCGTTGTGCGGCCGAAGGCCGCAAGCCCGCCGCAGGCGCCGTGACAAGCGACTGGCCGGCGAACCAGCGAGGCTGAGGCTAGCGACTAGGTGTCCGGAGATCGGCGGCGGCCCCCGATCTCCGGACTGCAGTGGACCGGCTACCAGCCGAATCGAACGCCGAGCCGCATCTGCCGCTCGCTGCCGTCGGTGGTGCCGGTGATGACCGCGAACCCGTTCAGGTTCTGCACCGTGCCGTCGGGGTTCAGGCGGAGATTGGACACGTTCGCTCCGGGATTGGCGAACCGGGGGGTGTTGGTCACGTTGAACGCTTCGAAGCGCAGCTGCAGGTTGGCCTGCCTACCCAGCGGCACCTGCCGGAAGATGCCGAGATCCAAGGTCTTGACGCCCGGACCCCGGAGCACGTTGAAGGGCGCGGTTCCGAATCTCGCTTCGGTCACCGGCCGGAAGGCGAGCGGGTCGAAGTAGGCCTGGTTGGGGGCGAAGCCGAAGATCTCGACGTCGCTCTTGACCTGGTCCGCGCGCTGATCGTTCTCCGGCGCGTTCAGCGACGTGCCCGCGGCGGTCACGCTGAACGGCGTCCCGCTGTAGAAGCTCACGATGCTGTTCACCTGCCAGCCGCCGACGATCTGTGCCAGGACGCCTCCGCTCGACAGCCAGCGGCGCCCGGTCCCGAACGGCAGTTCCACCATGTTGGTGATGTTCAGGTTGTGGGGCCGGTCGAAGTCGGCCGATCGCACGGTTCAGGTCGTAGTATTCCGGAATGTTGATGCGGAGCGCGCCATCGCTGTTGGCGTTGCCGGCGATCCCCGTGGCCTTCGAGTAGGTGTAGCTGACGGCCATTTGGAAGCCATTCCGGAACCGTCGATCGAGACGGGTCTGCAGCGCGTCGTACTTGCTGTCCCCGATCGGCGCAATCAACCGGGTCTGGCCGGTGCGGCCGAACTTCTGATTCAGCTGACGGCCCGCCTGTGCGCCGCCGATCGGCGACCAGTTCAGCTCCTTGAATCCGAGCTGATCGACCTGGCGGGTCGCGACGTAGGCCGCTTCGCCGGAGAAGCCCCAGCCCAGGTCGCGCTGGAACGCCGTGTTCCACGACTTGATGTGACCGCGCTTGAACTCGTCCGGCAGCGTGAACACGGTGATCGGGCTCGGCACGGGAATCCGGCCGTCCCCGAGACTGACCTCGGCAATCGGCGGGATCCCGGCCGACGTCGGGCTGACGAACTGGAACGGATTCGCCGCGTCGACCAGGAGATTCAGCACCGCGGGATGATTCGTGCGCAGCGGCCGCGCCAGCGAGTAGGGATCGTTGGTGAGGCCGAAGCCGGCGCGGAGCACGGTCTTCTCGTTCGCGCGGAACACGACGCCGGCCCGGGGCGCGAACATCGTCTTGCTGACCTTGACCCCCAGATCCATCGGCACCGATCCCACGCCGCCGACCTCAATCTGGTTGGTGTTGACGTTGTAGCGCTCGAGGCCACGACCCGCGCGTGTCGGCACGGGGAAGTACTCCCATCGTGTGCCGAACGAAAGCGTGAGCTTCGAGGTCGGCTGCCATTGATCGCGGATGTACAGGCTGTATTGCCAGTTGCGCGTCGTGTAGGGCTCCGCCAGCTTCAGCCGCCCGACCCGGTTCGGCAGGCCGAGCAGGAATGAGGCGAACGCGTTGTAGAGGTTCCCGGTCTGGCCGCCTTGCAACTGGGTCGTGCCCGCCTGGAACCTGAATCCGCCCCTGGCGCCAAAGCTGTCGCCGCCGCTGATCTCCGGCTGCGTGTGGTTGAGCGCCTGGTAATAGATGTCGGTCCCGAACCGGATGTTGTGACCAGCCTTGGTCCAGCTGGTGTTGAAGACCGCCTGCAGCTGGTCGTCGCTGCGGAAATAGGGCATGAAGGTGTCGGTCGTGCCCAGGTCGGCAAAGGTATCGAGATCGAACAACGGTGTACCGCCCTCATAGAACTTGTCGCCGTTGGTGCCTGGCAGGCCCAGCCAGGTCAGTCCCTTGTTCTCGCCGAGATCGGTCTGCGAGACGCCGCTGTTCATCCGGACGAACCCGAGGTGCGCATCCATGACCATCGTCGGCGACAACATGTAGGTGCTGCCGAGCGAGTAGTTGTAGGTGTTGCCCTCGCCGCGGCCAGGATTGCTGCTGCCGAGGGGCTGCCCCTGCAGCTCGTTGCCGAAGTTGGTGCCGTTCTCGGTCTTGAAATCGAGCACGCTGAACCGCCCGAAGAAGTTCATTTTTTCGGAGGCGTTCCAGTTCACTTTGGTGTCGAGCGTGTGGCGGTTCAGGATGAAGGGCGCGGCCGCGAAGTAGTTGTTGGTCTCCGCGATCGTGCCGTCCGGGTTCCGGAGGTTCGGCAGCGGCAGCGCGGCCAGAAGCTTGCGGGCGGTGCCGTCGATCCGGCCCTGAGGAATCTGGTTGTTGGCGAACGCCGTCCGGCCCGAGCCGTTCACGGCGCCGGTGAGCGGATCGTAGATCGGCAGCGTCGACACGCTGAGATCGCCATTGCGGAGCGCCGCGGTCGGCACCGACAAGGTGCGCGTCAGCGACTGCCGATCGCGGGTGCCCTCATAGCTGCCGAAGTAGAACAGCTTGTTGCGCAGCACAGGCCCGCCCAGCGTGCCCCCGAACTGGTTGTAGCGCCAGTCCCCTTTGGGCGTGTTGTTCAGTTTCGAGAAGTAGTTGTTGGTCCTGAACCTCTCGTCCGAGTAGAACTCGAAGCCCGAGCCGTGGACGTTATTGGTGCCGCTCTTGATTTGCACGTTGATCGCCGATCCGCCGGCGAGGCCTTGTTCCGCGTCGAAGCTGCTGGTCACGACGTTGACGGTCTCCAACGATTCGAGTGCAGGAACGTAGGCGGCCACGTGCGGCAGCCAGATGTTGGTCGTGCTCACCCCGTCGATGCGGATGTTGTTGGAGCTGCGGCTCGCGCCATTGACGTTGAACACCAGGGCGCGGGACGGATTCGATGGCACCGAGTGCGCTTCGGCCGGCGGCGTGAACCCGGGCAGCACGCGGAGCAGATACTGGTAGTTCCGGTTGATCGAGACCGGCAGGTTCACCAGCTCCTGCGCCTTCAGCTCCGAGCGGACCTCCGCGCGGTCGGTCTGCAGCAGCGGGCGCTCACCTGAGACCGTGACCGACTCGGACAACTGTCCGACCTGCAGCGCCGCGTCGGCGCGGGTGACGTTGTTCAGCGTCACCGGCAGGTCGGCTCGTGTGAAGGTGCGGAAGCCGTCCACCTTCACCGTCAGGGTGTAGGTCCCGGACTGGAGGTTGGGAAAGCGATACCCGCCGCTCGTGTCGGCAACCGCCTCCCGCGTGGCCCCCGTCTCCTTGTGCGTCACGGTGACGGATGCGCCGGGGAGGGCGGCACCTGATTCGTCGACCACGTTCCCGACGAGCGACCCGTAGAGGACCTGGGCCTGGAGCGACACCTGCGAGCCACCCAGGGTGAGCAGAACCACGGCAGCCGTGGTGACGGCGTATCGTGCACGCCTGCGCTGAAGCACCGAAGACAGCCGTGACCAAGCACTGTTCATTACCGGATCTCCTTTCACGACCATTTGACAGAGGGCGGACGGACCGTGCCGAGAGGCGCCTGACGCGCGAAGCCCGGCTGGACTCGCGCGTACGCTACGGACCGCGCGCGCCGGTGTCAAGGAAGTTCCAGGAAGTTCCAGGAGGAAAGGGCTGCGGCGCCCGCCCGTACCGTATTCAGGACAGCGTGATCACAAATGGGTACGCTCGATCAACGCTGCACGCGCAGGAACACGCAGCCCGCGCAGAACCCGCGAGCCCCCGCCCACGTCCAAACGTTGAAATGAGGCCGATTGTCGAACAGTCGTGCAGTTTAGCGAACGCACGTCGCGCCGGGCCTTGGGATCCTGGGAGGCGGGCAGAGACCTTGCAGGGGCGCTCGCGCCTGTCTGACGTGAAAGTAGGTGTGAAATGAAGCTCATGAGTGCGAGATGGTCGTGGCTCATCTTGCTTGTCGTGGGCCTGGCGGCCGCGACGAGTGCGGTGAACGGAAACGAAGGTCGCTGGAAGATCGCTGACGATGGCAGCTGTTACTGGGATTCAACCGATTCGGGTGACGATCAGTGCGACGGGCCGGGTCCGACGCTCGGACGCTGGAAGCTGACACCTGAGGGCGGCTGTGTCTGGGATGCGGCGGACTCGGGACCCCACCAGTGCACGCCTTCCGAAATGCTCACCGAGACTGGACGCGCCACCGATACGTCAGACGGCGGCCGCGGATCGCTACCCTCCCCGACGGTCACATCCGCCGGATCGAAGCGCCAAGGTCTGGCGCCTCCGGGTCGGCGTTCGTCACCCACTTACTAGATAGAGCCTCGTAGACCGACCGGGCCGGGAGATCCGGAGAAAAATCCATGGGTTTCCCTCCTGACCTCCTGGCCCTCCTGCGGAAATTCACAGGCCGCAGCATTGCCGGAGTGCGGCTGTAAGCACCCAGCCGCCAGCTATTTCCCGTCACCTTCCTCCCTCGGCGCTACATATTCGTCACCGATTTTCCGCTATTCATCCCAATCTGTAAGTTGACCGTCCCTGGTCCTCGACCTTAGACTCCGCGCTACTTGCAAGTTTGAACAACCGCCTTTGGAGGGACGGACATCCGGCCGGATGTCCGGGGAGGACAATCTATGTTGCGTTCGGCTTGGGGCACCGTGATCGTGACGCTGCTCGGCGTGCTGGACCCGTCAGGCGCATCCGCGCAATCAACCGCGTCGATTGCCGGCGTGGTCAAGGACACCCAGGGGAGCATTCTTCCCGGCGTGTCGGTCTCGGTGAAGAACGAGTCGTCGGGTGCCGCCCAGGACGTCCTCACTGACGGAGAGGGCCGATATCAGTTCAGCGCGCTGCCGGCCGGGTCCTACACCGTGACGGCGACCCTGACCGGATTCAAGACAGCCGAGGCGAAAACCGTACGCCTGGCGATCGGCCAGCCGATCACCATCCCGCTGACGCTCGAGATCGGCAGTCTCAGCGAGACCGTGACGGTCCAGAGCAGCTCTGAACTGGTCAACACCGAGACGGCGACGGTTGCCGCCACGCTCAACGCCGACCAGCTGACCCGGATGCCGACTCCGACCCGCAATGCGCTGAACGCGGTCGCGTTCCTGCCCGGCGTCAACACCACCGGCACCAACCGCGACTCGACGATCAACGGCCTGCCGGAAGGCTTTCTGAGCATCACCCTGGACGGCGTGAGCAACAACGACAACTTCCTGCGCAACACCGACGGGTTCTTCGCCTCCGTCACGCCGCGTCAGGACGCGGTCGAAGCCGTGACCGTCACCCTGGCCGCGGCGGGCGCTCAGGTCGGGGGCGGGGCCGGCGCGGTGACGATGGCGTTTCAGACGCGGGCGGGCGGGAACCGCTTCACCGGCAGTGCCTACGAGTACTACCGGAACCCGAGCTTCAACTCGAATTACTACTTCAACAAGGTGAATCACCAGGGGAAGAACGAGGTCAAGCTGCATACGTTCGGCGGACGCGCCGGCGGGCCGATCGTGATTCCCGGCCTCTACGACGGCCGCCAGAAGGCGTTCTTCTTCGCGCACTACGAGCAGGTCCGCTTCCCCAACAGCTTCACGCGCACGCGCACCGTGTTCAATCCGCGGGTGGCTGACGGCTGGTTCCGCTACCAGTTCGGCACCGAAGTGCGCGAGGTCAACCTGCTCACGCTGGCGGCCGCCAACGGGCAGATCGCGGCGAAGGACCCGACCACGCTGAAGCTGATCGGGCTGATCGACGCGGCGACGAAGATCACCGGCACCCGGAGCGCTAACGCCGATCCGCTCTACGACTCCTACGTCTGGCAGAGCCCCGCTGAGCTGTTCGAGCATCAGCCGACGTTCCGCCTGGATTACAACGTCACCGACAACCACCGCTTGAATGGATCGTTCTCCCAGATCGTCGCCAAGCGGACGCCGGATTACCTGAACAACGCCGATCCGCGGTTCCCGGGCGCACCCAACCAGCGTGACTTCAAGTCGTCACGGCCGCTGATCGCGACGGCGCTCCGCTCGGTGTTCTCGAAGAACATCGTCAGCGAGCTGCGTGGCGGGCTGACGGCGACTTACGGCGCCTCGAACTTCGGGTACGGCTCGAGCATCGCCTCGCGCAACGACCCGAGCTCGTTCGCCGACGGGAATGGCTTCGCGATCACGACGCCGGGCGACACCACCGACTGGCACACCTCCAACACGCCGAGCTGGCGATCGGCGCCGACCTACAGCATCGACGAGACGCTGACCTGGCAGCGGCAGTCGCACACCATGACCCTCGGCGGCAACCTGCTGATTTCAACGGCGAAGTCCTCAGGGCAGCAGATCGTTCCCGGGATCACGCTGGGGTTCAATACCGACTTCGATCCGGCCATCGGCCTGTTCAACACCACGAACTTCCCGGGCGCCTCGAGCGCGCAGCTGACCGCCGCACGCAACACCTACGCGGTGCTGACCGGCCGCGTCAGCCAGGTGAACAGCCAGGCGGTGCTGGACTCCTCGGGCAAGTACGTCGAGCTCGCGCCGAGCACGCTTCCGGGCGGCATGCGGGTCTACGGGATGTTCGCGCAGGATTCCTGGAAGCTGCGCCCCAACCTCACGCTGACCGGCGGCATCCGCTACGACGTGCTGACCCCGTTCGCCCCGAGCAGCAACGTCATGTCCGCCGTGACGATGGCGAGCGTCTGCGGCCGCTCCGGTCTGGGCGACGGCGGCCAGTACAGCAGGTGCAACTTCCTGCAATCCCGGGCGTCGGGCGGCGCCGCGCCGCAGTACATCCTGCTCGAGAAAGGCTCGGAGGGCTACAAGACGGACTGGAACAACTTCGCGCCGTCGGCAAGCATCGCGTGGCGGCCCGACGTGCAGTCCGGCCTCCTGCGCGCGATCCTGGGGGATCCGAGCCAGGCGACGATCCGCGCCGGATATTCGGAGGCCTACGAGCGGCAGGGGCTGACGCGGTTCACCGACCTCTATGGCGGCAACCGCGGCGCGTCCATTTCCTTGAGCCGCACCGCCAACACCGGACTGGTGCCGGCCGGGCAGTCGTGGCCGGTGCTGCTGTCGCAAACCAATCGCCTCTCCTCCGCGTCGTTCAACCCGGATCCGACCTACCCGATCGCGGTCGGCGCGGGCCGGGCCGACAGCCTCAATGCGTTCGCGCCCGACATCGAGATCGCCCGGGTCCGCAACTGGATGGTCGGCTTCGCGCGGCCGATTTCGAAGGACATGGCGATCGAGATCCGCTACGTCGGAAACCGCGGCGACAACGAATGGAGCTCGATCAACTACAACTGCGCCACCAGCAATGCCCAGGGCTGCACCGCCATTCGCGGGGAGAACCTCGTCGCCAACGGATTCATGGACGAGTTCAGGCTGGCGATGCGCAACCTCGCGGCCAACAATGCCTCGGGCGTCGCGAGCCCGCTCGGGATCATTCGCCTACTTCGGCGCCAACACCGGCACCGCCCCGCTGCCCATCTATCTGGCGTATCTCAATGGCAGCCGCGAGGCCACCAACCCAGCGGCCTACACCAACGCCGCGAACACCTGGGCGAATTCCACCATCTCCGGCCGGCTCGCCGCCCCGAACCCCAACCCCAACGCGGCGGCGGTCGATCTCGATGGCAACCTCACACGGCGTAACCAGGCGCAGGCGCTCGGCTACTCGCCGAACTTCTTCATCGTCAACCCGGATGTCGCCAATGCCAACGTGACCGACAGCGGCGCGTTCAGCAAGTACAACGCGCTGCAGCTCGAGCTGCGGCGGCGGCTGTCGAACGGCTTCTCCGCCAACGTCAACTACCAGTACGCCTTCGAAGGCGGGTCGCAGTTCGACGGCTTCAGCTTCGGCCGCGCCTCGACCGACGCGCCGGTGACCAACAATCCGACCGTCCGCCACGCGATCAAGGTGCAGGCGGACTGGACGCTGCCCTTCGGCCACGGAGAACGGTTCGGCAGCGGTCTCCACCCGGCGCTCAACACGCTGGTGGGCGGCTGGAGCATCACCGGCGTCGGCCGGGTGCAGACGGTGGTGATGGACTTCGGCAACATACGCCTGGTGGGGATGACCGCGAAGGATCTCCAGGACATGTACAAGTTCTACAAGAAGGAGAATCCGGCGACCGGCATCGACGAAGTGTGGATGCTGCCTGACGACGTGATCCTCAACACGCGCCGGGCCTTCAGCACGAGCAACACCACGGTCAGCGGCTATTCCACGAGCCTGGGAGCGCCCGAGGGGCGCTACCTCGCGCCAGCCAACTCGGCCGACTGCCTCCAGGTCAGGGCCGGCGACTGCGCGCCACGCAACGTCATGGCGCTCGCGCCGTGGTTCAAGCGGTTCGACGTCGGCGCGGCGAAGCGGATCGACATCGGTGGCACGCGGAACATCGAGGTGCGGTTCGACATGCTCAACGTGTTCGACACGCCGAACTTCACCCTGGTGGGCGGCTCCGGCACCAACACGGCTGCCGGCACGGCGGCGACGATCTTCAAAGTCACGAGCGCCTACACGGACGCGAGCAACACTTACGATCCGGGCGGCCGGGTCGGCCAGCTGACGTTCCGGTTCAACTGGTAGGCAATCGCGGGTTTTCGGAGGGTGTCAGGCAGTGAATCGTGAACGGGCGATGAACGGGCCCTCCGCCCGTTCACGATTCACTGCCTGACACCCCTGGACTCTTCACCGGAGGCACCGATGTCGTCCCCATGTCGCATGTTCGTGGCGACCGTGTCGGCATGGACGATCCTCACCGCCGGTCTCGAACCTCCCCTGTCGGCGCGCCAGTCCGCGGTCGCAGCCGAGCGTCCGGCGGGCCTCACGGTTGATTTCGTGGCGGTCGATGCCAGCGGCGCGCCGATCGCGGATCTCCAATCGTCGGAGATCGAAATCCGGATCGGCGACCGCCTTCGGGCTATCCGTTCGCTCCGGAAGGTGACCGCCGCGCCTCCGAGCGGGCCAGGCCGGGTACCGGCGCCGTATGGCACGAACGAGGGCGTGGTGGCCGGCCGCCGCTTCGTGCTGGTCGTCGATCAGGAGTCCTTCGACCCGGGGCGCGATCCGCTCTTCAAGAGCGCGGTCGAGGGGCTGCTGGCGCAGCTCACGCCCGCCGATCAGGTCACGGTGGCCGCGCTGCCCTTCGGCGGGGTCAGGCTGCCCTTCACCTCCGACAAGGCACGGATCCGGCTGGCGATCGCGCGGGTGACCGGCCAGGGATCGCGCACCGAGACCGGATCCGATTTCGCCTGCCGGACGCGCCGCTTCCTGGAATCCCTCCAGGGATGGCTGCAGGAACAGGGGACGCGCACCACGCCGCTGACCCTGGTGCTCTTCACCGCCGGTCTCGCCGCTCCCCGGCGCGATGCCCCGATGGGACTGGCGCCCGGCATGTGCGAGCTCCCGGTGGACCAGTTCAAGCACGTGGCGACAGCGGCCAGCGCGGCGCGCGCCAACCTCTATGTGATGCAACCGGCCGATGTCGGGATCGGCACGGCGCCCCGGCGGCCGACCATCGGCGGCCTTGGCGACCTCGGCTCGGACAACCCGCTGGAAGGCACCGAGCATCTCGTCGGCGTCACTGGCGGCGCTCGGCTGCCGCTCGACGCGGGGACCGCCTCCCTGCTGCGCGTGGCAGGCGAGAGCTCGAGCTATTACGCCGCCGAGCTCGAGCCGGTGACTGGAGACGTGTTCGGCCGCAGTCGATCGCTCGCCGTACGTGTCGCTCGCCGGGGTGTGACGCTGCGGGTGCGGCCTGAGATCAGGCTGGCGGAGCCGGCGCACTCCGGCACGACCCGCCTCGCAGTGCCCGATCTGCTGGCATCCGGCGACGTGTTCCCCGACCTGCGCCTGCGGATCGGCGGCTTCACCGTGCGCGAGGCGGATGGAAAGCTCCGCCTCGGCGTGGTGATCGAGCCGGCCGATCCGGCGGTGTCGCTCGAGTCCGCGGGAGCCATCCTGGTCGCCGGCGACGGCCAGGTCGTCGCGCACTGGTTTGCCAAGTCCGCGTCGGAGCGTCCGCTGCTCGGGGCGATGGCGGTCACTCCCGGAACGTATCGCCTTCGCGTCGCGGCCATCGACAGTGCGGCGCGCGCGGGAGCCGCAGAGGACACCATCGACGCCGCGCTCGTCCCGGTCGGCCCGCTGTCGCTTGGCTCGCTGATGCTGGGCGTGTCGCGCAGCGGCAGCACCGTGCCGCAGCTCGAGTTCGGATCCGAACCGACCGCCATCGCGTATTTCGACATCTATGGTGGCGTCGCGGGCCTGCCGATCTCCGCACGGGTCGAGGTGGCGCGCGATCTCGACGGCCCGCCGCTCGTGGCCGTGCCGCTGGTGCTCACGGCGGCTGACGCCGGCCGCGTGATCGCCTCCGGCGCCGTGCCCGTCGGGGCCCTGCCCGCCGGCGACTACGTGGTCCGGGCGGTCGTGCGGCTGGAGAGCGGCGAGACCGGGCGCGTCGTGCGCACGCTGAGAAAGCTCGGGAAGTAAGAAATCCCGCCGACACACCGGCGATCTACGTCTTAGGCTGCGTGGCAATCGGCACGCTGGCACTGACCGTTCTCGTTGCTGGCCAGTCTCCCGCGCCTGCCACGGCGCAGCCGCCGCCCGGCGCCGACTTGCCCGTCTCGCTCGAGCGGATTCGGGCCGCCGTGGACGAGCCTGACCTGCACGCCCTCGTGATCAACCTGCCCCTGCAGCTGGAAGTGCCGCGGTTCGAGACCAGTGTGGAAGTCCGCAGCTACATGCTCTCGTTCGAAGAGCAACTTCGGAAGGACCTCGAGCCGACGCCGCTCCTGCGGCAATCGCGGGACTGGGCGTCGAGGTGTTGTGGCATCGATCTGGATCTGCTGTTCAAGCCGATCGAACGGGCGCTCCAGGAGCGGAAGCGGCGCAAGATCCGGGAGCAGATCGCTCGGGAGCTCGAGGAGTTGAAAACGGCGCGCGAGAAGTGAACCGGCGTATCCGGCCGTCAGCGCCAGTGCGCCATCAGCCGGCGTGCGGGTCGCAAAGCCGCCCGAAGCTCCACCCTCTCGGCTTCAGGGATTGCACCAGGAGTCTCGTGGCCTCGACGGCGTACTGACGGTCCGGACGCGGGTTGACGTGGTGACCGTCGTGCATCACGACGATGTCGCCGGGCGACACGCGGCGGGCCAGACGATCCGCGAGGGAGCGTGCCTCACGCGGTCGATACCAATTGAAGTCCCAGAGTCCCCAGCTCCATCCCACGAGCTTGTGATCGATCTTTCGCAGGCCCTGATACATCGTGCCGCTCCGCCAGCCGGCGTGTGGGCGGAACAACCGGCAGGGGCGCGTCCCGGCGAGCTGCTCAATCCGATCCGCGTTGCGGGTGAGGATGGTCGCCAGTGCGTCGGGCGACTTGATCATCAGCGCCCGCGTGTTCGCGTGCAGCGCCACCGCATGGCCTTCGTCGAACATGCGCCGGACGATCGGCGCGGTGTCGCTGGTGAGATGCGCGTCAATCAGGAAGAATGTGGCGGCGGCCCCGGTGTCACGCAACGCGTCCAGGAGCTGCGGAGTCGCCGCCGGGTTCGGGCCGTCGTCGAAGGTCAGATAGACAGTGGGAGCGCCGGCGGCGTGTGGCATTCGCCACATCGACCGCGACGGCGCAAACCGCTCGAGCAGGAACGGAAAAGGCGCCGTGTGTGCCAGGAACAGTGCGCCCAAGCCCGCGATCAGCCACCACACCATCGACTGAAGTTTAGCCCGAGGCGGCTCACGTGAAAGAATGCGTCGATGGGCCTCGGCAGCGACGTGTTCAAGTGGCTCGGCATCGATCAACCGAAGGACGAACCGGAGGTCCTCGACACCGTCGCGTCGGCGCTTGCTCATCTCGACGAACGGCGGGCGCGGTATCTTTCGACCTTCGCGTACCTGCTGGGCCGCGTCGCGCTCGCGGATCACGCCGTCACTGACGCCGAGCGCGAGTTGATGCTGCGGCTGGTCGCGCAGGAGGGATCGCTCACGGCGGAAGAGGCTTCCGCGGTCGTCAGCCTGGCGGTCGATGAGTTCCGCCGTCTCGGCGGGACGCACAACCTGATCGTGGCGCGTGAATTCGCGGCGCTCACGACGGTCGAGGAACGGCTCGCACTGCTGCGGTGTCTGTTCGCGGTGTCCGCGGCCGATCAGTCGGTGGCCGTCCGCGAGGACAACGAGATCCGGCAGATCAGCCGCGAGCTGAAGATTGAGCACGGGGATTTCATCAGTGCGCGGGCCGAGGTGCGGAACCACCTGGCCGTGCTCAACCGCCAGTCTTGACCCCTTTCAGGATTCCAGCATCAACTGCAGGAAAACGAGATCCAGCCAACGCCCGAACTTGAATCCCACCTGGCGGAAGTGCGCGACGCGCTCGAATCCGAGGCGCTCGTGGAATTGGATGGACGCGGCATTCTGCGCATCGACGCCGGCGATCAACACGTGTTTGTGCTGCCGCCGGGCGGCGGCGATGATCTCGTGCATCAGCGCGGTGCCGACGCCCGCCCCGCGCCGGTCGGCACGCACGTGGACCGAGTGCTCGACCGTGAAGCGATAGCCGGGCCACGCCCGGAACGGGCCGAACGATGCGAACCCGACGACTTCTGCCCCTTCCACGGCGACGAAGACGTCGAACCCTTGCGCCCTGCGCTCCGCCCACCAGGTGCGACGGTCTTCGAGTGACGCCGGCGTCTCGGTGTACACCGCGGTAGACGAGGCGATCACGTCGTTGTAGATCGCGAGGATCCCGGCGAGGTCGCCTTCTTCAGCGTGGCGGATCAACCGCTCGGTAGGCGCCACCGCGCCGTTTATACACTATAGTAGTTGCAGTGTCTACCATAGTGACAGATCGTCGCGCCAGGCCATTTGGCCGCTCGACCGAAGGCACGACCAGCGTAGAGGTGCTCGACCGCCGGCTCGCGGAGCGCATCGTCGCCGAGCGGAACGAGCGGCAGTGGTCGGTGGCGGAACTGGCCGCGCGGTCGGGCGTGTCGAGGGCGATGATCGCGAAGATCGAAGCGGGTCAGGCGAGGCCAACCGCCTCCTTGCTGGGCAAGGTCTGTGCTGCATTCGCGCTGCCGTTGTCGACGCTCTTCAAGCGAGTTGAAGCCGGCCCGGCGGAGCGTCTGGCGCGGGCTGCCGATCAGCCCGTGTGGAGAGACCCCGAAACAGGCTACGTGCGACGCGCCCTCTCGCCCTCTGGCGACGCGCCCCTGCAACTCACGTTGATCCGCCTCCCCTCCGGGGCTCGCGTGTCGTATCCCGCCGAGGCCTACACCTACGTCCACACTCAGATCTGCGTGCTGAACGGCACCCTCACGTTCAGGGAGGGGTCGGCGGTGCACACGCTTACCCGTGGCGATTGTCTCGCGGTAGGACAAGCCGCACCATGCACTTTTGCCAACGACGGCGCCAGTGAATGCCGCTACATTGTGGCGGTGGCCCGGGGGTAGGGGTTCGAGCGGCCGCGGTCTCGAAGCTTCTTGACGTACGCCGCTCCAGCGAGTCCACATGCGCACGGACTGAATTGATGAAGCGGTTCGAATAATTCCGACGGGTGTTATGCCCGCTCGATGGGCAAACTTTGTTGTGGCTGACCGCGCCGCTTCGCCAACTCGGCCACCGTTGATGAGCCGCGAGACTGATCAGCGACAACCCAGGCCGCTAATCCATACGAACTGTCTCGCCGACGTATGGTCGAAACCATTCCAACCCTCGGCAACTCCACTCTGACCGGCTCTCTACTCTTCCTGTATGGCGCTCCGCGCGACTACGACTAGGGCGTGTCTCCAGCGGAAGTCGAGCGGCGGTCGCGATCGTCCCGGCGCTCCAGTGCTTCTCCGCGTGGGCGATCACTGCCTCGAGGTCTTCCTTCAGCAGATAGCGTTCCTGCGACAGCAGGCCATCGCGCGTTCCGTCCGCGGGATCGTCAGTGAACGGTCGGCGGGTCGCGCTGAACGGCGCCAGATGCCGGGGCCTCGCATCGGTCTCGTTGAACCAACCCTGCGCCGCACCGGCGACATGGGTCCAGACGGCGTCGAAGACCCGCCGGCCACGCTCGTCGGCGTTGAAGCCCTCGTTCAGGAACTGCCGGAGGAACCGGCCTGACTGGGAAACTCCATACACATACGCGCTGCGCCCCTGCACCGGCAGATCCGTGCAATAGCGGAATGCCGACGCCGCGTCGCGAATGGAAGCCATCTCGACGCCGGCGACAACCGCCGCGGCGGGCCGATAGGTCACGGCATAAGTGCGTCCCGCCGCAAATCCACCGTCCAGGGCCAGCGTTGGCGCGTCCTTCGCCGCCACGAACCGCCACTGGCCGTGCGGGATGATCGACGGCTCGCGCCAGTAGCTGTCACGTACTGACAGCGTGGCCGACATGTCCTCGAGCGCCGCCGGCAAGTAAGTCGGCGCTTCGCGGTCGAGGGCGACAGTGGGCGACGCCGCGTCGCGGATGAACTCGACGGTCAGCGGCGCGCCGGGTCGACCGTCGCCACCGGCGCCTCCACGCGCACCAGATTCGGCGCCACGTCGAACTCCCAGCCCACCCAGACCAGCGTGTAGCCTTCGCGCATCAAAAAGCCGTCGCCCACGTTGGCCGTGCCAATCGGATCCTGGGCCGGCGCTCCGCCGTTGAAGCCGCCGAGCAGCCCCTTGCCGCCGCGACTGGAAGCACACCGTTGCCCTGGCTCGCGGTGACGGGCCGGATCACTTACAGCGTCGCGGTGAAGTGCACACGGCCGTCGGCGTCGCGTGCCGCGGAGGCAAGATCGGCGATCGGCGTATTGTGTGGGTTGGCAGGATCGACAGCGAATTCGATGGTACCAGTCAGCCGTTCGTAGGGGCCGGCAGCTCCGAACACAACGCCATCCGCGACCGGCGCGCGCGAGGCGATCGTGACCTTCACGACCTCCGCCGAAGCGGTTGCACCGACCAGGACGGCGAGCACACACCGCGCGAAGGTTCTCGTGGTCACGGCGAGCCGATTATGGCCGATGGTCTACCTTCCATCCCGTGAAATCCTTGACCGATGCGCACGCGGGAGTGCCGTCTCGGCCGGTCCCCGGAACGCGGGCCTCGAGGACGGCCTCGCCCGGGCCGGAGGCGCGGCGCATCATGGCCTCCGTGATGCCGGTCAACGGAACCTTCAGCCGGCGACTCCAGGGCGTGTCAGTCTGACCCGCGATCGTCCCGATGTCGATGTAGACGAATCGGCCACCACGCGGCCCCTGAATGAACGCGCCCCGAAGGTCGGGTGCCGATCCGGCCCGTACTTCGGCGGTGAACTCGAACTGCAGATCGCGGCCGGCGGATCGCTGGGTCTGGACAGTCTCGAACGCCGAACCATGGCCCTTCTGCAGGGCGTAGTCGACGCCGGCGGGTGGCGTCTCGAGCACAATGCGGCATCTCACCGTCGGCCATCCGCTCTCGCTTGACTACGCTCCGCTCAGACGGCATGTGCGGCGATCCGTTCCGCGAGCGCGGCGATCGTATGTGACGGATTGCGGCCGATCGCCACCGGCACGACCGCGCCGTCCACGACGAAGAGGTTGGGATAGCCGAACACCTGACCGAGATGATTGACGACGCCGGACTGCGGCGTCGCGGCCATGCGGCAGCCGCCCAGCGGGTGAATCGTCAGCAGGCTCCTGAACAGGCGCCACCCCAGATCGGAGCCGGGGCGGCCACCGGTGGCTTCGCTCATGCGGCGGTGCATCGCCAGCGTCGCGTCGATCACGCCGCGCGAGCCTTCCGCGTTCCATTCGAGACCGAGTGAGCGGCGGAATGGCGGCAGCCAGCTGCGATCGAGGCGCAGCTCGCCATCGGCCGCATCGACGCCGGCGCCCAGCCACAACATCGCGCCACTGAGGGCATCTTTCGGGCCCGGACGCTGCTCGAGATACTCCCGCAGCGAGCGGCCGAGGCCGCCGCCGGCCCCGTCGCCGATCGACGCCCGCAACGCGCTGAGGAGCAGGTTCGGATATCCATCGTCCTCAACGACGAACCGCTGCCCGGTCGTAGCGCCGTCCATGAAGTCGATCGTCGAGGTGATCGTCGGACCGACCGACTGGCGGACGCGCTCAGGCGGGTAGAACGCCATCGAGAGGACGTTGGCATTGGGCGACCATCCGCGGCCGAGCGTTCGCGAGAGGTTCGGCAGCGTCCGGTGCTCGTCGCGCGCCCGCAGCAGCAGCTCCGTGGAGCCGAGACTGCCCGCGGCCAGGAACACCCGGTCAGCCGTCACCTCGCCTCGAACGAGCGCGTTCTGGACGATGCGGTCGAACTCGACGCGGTAGCCGCCGCCGCGCGGCTCGATGCGACGCACCACGTGCAGCGGCCGCACTACGCAACCGTGCTTTTCGGCGACCGGGAGATATGTCAGATCCAGGCCGTTCTTGGCGCGCACCTCGCATCCGATGTCGCAGTGGCCGAGATGGATGCAGGTGCCCTGCTGCTGCCCCTGCGCATTGACGAAGGATTTCGAGTGCCGCCGGTCGAAGGGATCGTCGAGGCCGTAGTGCCACTCCTCCGAGAACGACACCGCGAGGGGAGCCTTGGCGAATCGCTCCCGGTGCCCCAGCTTCTCCGCCGCTTCGCGCGTCAGCTTCAGCCGCTCGGTGGT
>CAVQXJ010000001.1:0-148592 GCA_963717745.1 uncultured Acidobacteriota bacterium | reverse complement strand
CTCGGTGACCCGGCGCAGGGCCCGGCCGCCGACTGGCAGGCCGCCGTACAGGACGCCACGGGCAAGGACCCGGACGAGCTGGCGTGGGACACGCCCGAGGGCATCGACGTCAAGCCGCTCTACACCGGCGAGGACCTGGCCGGCCTCGACTTCCTGCGACACCTACCCGGGCATCGCGCCGTACCTGCGCGGCCCCTACCCGACGATGTACGTCAACCAGCCGTGGACCATCCGCCAGTACGCCGGCTTCTCGACCGCCGAGGAGTCCAACGCCTTCTACCGCCGCAACCTGGCGGCCGGGCAGAAGGGCCTGTCGGTCGCCTTCGACCTGGCGACCCACCGCGGCTACGACTCCGACCATCCGCGGGTGGCCGGCGACGTCGGCATGGCCGGCGTGGCGATCGACTCGATCTACGACATGCGGCAGCTGTTCGACGGCATCCCGCTCGACAAGATGAGCGTGTCGATGACGATGAACGGCGCCGTGCTGCCGATCCTCGCGCTCTACATCGTCGCGGCCGAGGAGCAGGGCGTGCCGCCGGAGCAGCTCGCGGGCACCATCCAGAACGACATCCTCAAGGAGTTCATGGTCCGCAACACCTACATCTACCCGCCGCAGCCGTCGATGCGGATCATCTCCGACATCTTCGCCTACACCTCGCAGCAGATGCCGAAGTTCAACTCGATCTCGATCTCCGGCTACCACATGCAGGAGGCCGGGGCGACGGCCGATCTCGAGCTGGCCTACACGCTCGCCGACGGGGTCGAGTACCTGCGCGCCGGCATCGACGCCGGGCTGGCGTCGACGCGTTCGCGCCGCGGCTGTCGTTCTTCTGGGCCATCGGCATGAACTTCTTCATGGAGGTCGCCAAGCTGCGGGCCGCGCGCCTGCTGTGGGCGAAGCTCGTGAAGCAGTTCGAGCCGAAGAACGGACAAGTCGCTGTCGCTGCGCACGCACTGCCAGACCTCGGGCTGGTCGCTGACCGCGCAGGACGTCTACAACAACGTCGTCCGCACCTGCGTCGAGGCGATGGCGGCGACGCAGGGGCACACCCAGTCGCTGCACACCAACGCGCTCGACGAGGCGCTCGCGCTGCCGACCGACTTCTCCGCCCGCATCGCCCGCAACACCCAGCTGCTGCTGCAGCAGGAGTCCGGCACCACCCGGGTGATCGACCCGTGGGGCGGCAGCGACTACGTCGAGCGGCTGACCTACGACCTGGCGCGCAAGGCGTGGGCGCACATCCAGGAGGTCGAGGCGCCGGCGGCATGGCCAAGGCGATCGAGGCCGGCATCCCGAAGCTGCGCATCGAGGAGGCCGCCGCCCGCACCCAGGCGCGCATCGACTCCGGCCGCCAGCCGGTGATCGGCGTCAACAAGTACCGGCTCGCCGACGCCGACGAGCACGATCGAGGTGCTGAAGGTCGACAACGCGGCGGTGCGCGCGCAGCAGCTGGCGAAGCTGCGGCGGCTGCGGCGCGGAGCGCGACGAGGCCGCCGTCGACGCGCGCCCTGCGACGCGCTGACCGCGGCCGCCGACGGCGACGGGCAACCTGCTCGCGCTCGCCATCGACGCCGCCCGCGCGAAGGCGACCGTCGGCGAGATCTCCGAGGCGCTGGAGAAGGTGTACGGCCGGCACTCCGGCGCAGATCCGTACGATCTCCGGCGTGTACTCGGAGGAGGTCGGCGGCGTGTCCAACGTGGAGGAAGCGCGCCGGGTCGTCGACGCGTTCGCCGAGGCGGAGGGCCGCCGGCCGCGCATCCTGGTCGCCAAGATGGGCCAGGACGGCCACGACCGCGGCCAGAAGGTGATCGCCACCGCGTTCGCCGACCTCGGCTTCGACGTCGACGTCGGCCCGCTGTTCCAGACGCCCGGCGGAGGTGGCGCGCCAGGCGGTCGAGGCCGACGTGCACATCGTCGGCGTCAACTCGCTGGCCGCCGGTCACCTGACGCTGGTGCCCGCGCTGCGCGACGAGCTGGCCGCGCTCGGCCGCGGCGACATCATGATCGTCGTCGGCGGCGTGATCCCGCCGCAGGACTTCGACGCGCTGCGCGCCGCCGGCGCGGCCGCGATCTTCGCGCCCGGCACGGTGATCGCCGACGCCGCCGACCGACCTGCTCGCGCGAAGCTCACCGACGCTGCACTGATGGCCCGGGCACATCGACGTCGCGGCTTACGCCGAGGGCGTGCTCGCCGGCGACCGCGGCACGCTGTCGCCGGGCGATCACGCTGGTCGAGTCGACGCCGGCCCGACCACCGCGCGCTGGCGCAGGAGCTGCTGGTCGAGCTGCTGCCGCACGCCGGCGGCGCGCACCGGGTCGGCATCACCGGCGTGCCCGGCGCGGGCAAGTCGACGTTCATCGACGCGCTCGGCACGCGCTCGACCGGCCGGGCCACCGCGTCGCGGTGCTCGCCGTCGACCCGTCGTCGACCCGCACCGGCGGCTCGATCCTCGGCGACAAGACCCGGATGGCCGGCTGGCCGTCGACCCGACCGCGTTCATCCGGCCGTCGCCGACCTCGGGCACGCTCGGCGGCGTCGCCCGCGCGACCCGCGAGACGATCGTGGTGATGGAGGCCGCCGGCTACGACGTGGTCCTCGTCGAGACCGTCGGCGTCGGCCAGTCCGAGACGCGGTCGCCGACATGGTCGACTGCTTCCTGCTGCTCACGCTGGCCCGCACCGGCGACCAGCTGCAGGGCATCAAGAAGGGCGTGCTGGAGCTGGCCGACGTGATCGCCGTCAACAAGGCCGACGGCGACCACGAGCTGGACGCCCGCAAGGCCGCGCGGGAGCTGGCCGGCGCGCTGCGGCTGCTGCGCGGGCCGGACGCGTGGACGCCCCCGGTGCTGACCTGCAGCGGGCTGACCGGCGCCGGCCTGGACGAGGTCTGGGAGCAGGTGCGACGGCACCACGACGCGCTGTCGGCGTCCGGCGAGCTGGCCGCGAAGCGGCGGCGCCAGCAGGTCGACTGGACGTGGACCATGGTCCGGGAGACGTTGCTGACCAGGCTGTCCGAGCATCCCGGGGTGCGCGCGCTGACGCCGTCGCTGGAACAGGAGGTCGCCGACGGCACGCTCACCCCGACCCTGGCCGCGGAACGGATCCTGAAGGAGTTCTCCACTGAGTCGACGAGCGGACGCTGTCCGAGCTGGCGACTGCTCCGACATCAAGCCCTACTGGGCCACGCTCGACGAGTGGTCGGTGGCCGGCGAGATCGACCAGCTGGAGGCGCTCTGGCAGGCGATCGTGGAGCTGCCGGACTCCGCGCGCCATTGGGCGTTCGCCAGCACCCTCGACCACGTGCGGAGTACTCGCACTCGACCCGTCCGACGGTCGGGCCTTCGCGGCGTTCGCATCGCGCCGGCGGCGGCCTGCCGACGGTCGCGGTGCCGAGGCTCGCGGCGCTGTTCGCGCAGGGGCAGCCGGACGACGTGCTGCTGGGGCTGCTGGCCGGTCTCCGGACGCCGGTGGGGCATGGGCACGGAGCTGGGCGCCTGCGTGCTGCACGAGCTGGTGCTGCGGGGCGTGTCGGTGGCCGGTGGCGACTGGCGGCACGGCTCGCCGGGCACCCGCTGGCCGACTGCCGTTCTCGCCGCTGCCTGGCGAGGCCCGGCTGCCGGTGACCAAGTTCGGCGCCGCGGACGAGCAGCCGCTCGGCCCAGGAGCTCCGACCCGCTGCCACCCTCAGGTGTGGTCCCGGACGCCACCAGGCAGCCGACCCCGCCGGACATGACCGCCGCCGTGACCACCTGGCTGCATGTCGGCAACGGCAAGGCGGAGGCGGCGCTGTTCACGCTCGCCTCGCCGCTGGCCCCGCGAGGTCGGCATGAGGACGATGGAGTCACTTGGCCTGGAGTCCTCGCCGGCGACGGGATCGCGCTGCGGCACGCTGACCTGGACCAGGTGGTGGCGATGCTGTTCTCCGCCGCGGCCGCGGGCGGCGCGTACCACGGCGCGGCGGCGCCTACGGCCGGGTGGCGACGTGGCGCTCGGTGGCGGCACTCGCCGGCGGCCCGGCCGACTGCGCACGTGGTCGATCTTCGACGCGGCCAACGACTGGTTCTAACGGGTGGAGTGGGATATCGGCGTCGTCTGTCTTCGTCGCGGCGGTCGTCATGGCTGTACTCGCCGCCACCGACACTGACTAGCTCGCCCACTTGCTACGCTTGTCACATGCACAGCGCCACTCGACTGCTCTTCGTGACCCTCACGAGCATCGTCGTGGCGCTGTTTCCGGTCCACGCCCTCGCTGAACCACAGTCTTCCGAGAGCGACTACGGCCTCGTCGCCGGGCAACAGACGACGACACCGCCGCCATCCGGAGCAACCGCGACGACCGCGCCAACCGTCGACCTCGATCCAGCCGAAACAGAGGCGGACCGTCAGGAAGACCGGCGCAAGCTCGTCATGGGAATCACCTCCGTTGTGCTGGTAGGCGTCGTGATCTGGGGTCGCAGCATCAAACGGAAGAACGCGAAGAAGTAGACGATCTGGTCGGCCGCTGGCCGATGGAGATCGTTTAGCGAGGCTGAAGGGACGCGCGCCGTTCGGCGCTCTGGTCGTACCGGCAACCGGTTCACCAGGAAACCTTGAGCGTTCCTCGCACCTCGATGGGGCAGGATTGGCAAATCATGGCGAACTCACGGAACCTTGGGAGCATCGCGTGACAGTGCTCGACTCGCGATCTGACCTGCCCAAGGATGGCGGCACAGCCGCCGAGGACGGGGCCGGCGTGCTGATCACCGACGAGGGCGTCAGTATGCGGAGTGTGGAGGACATCGGAGCCGGCCGAGGGCCGGCATGGCTCGACGGCTGGCTCGGACGCAACGCGCCAGACGTCGTCGCGTGGTACCGGCACATCCACCAGCATCCTGAGCTGTCCCGGCGCGAGTACAACACCACCGAACTGGTGGCCGGTCTGCTCTCGGCCGCGGGCCTGCGCCCGAAGCTCTTCGACACCGGCACCGGTCTGATCTGCGACATCGGCGTAGGCGAGCGGTGCGTGGCCCTGCGTGCCGACCTGGACGCACTGCCGGTCACCGAGCTGACGGGCCTGCCGTACGCGTCGACCGTGCCGGGCGCCGCACACGCGTGCGGCCACGACGCCCACACGTCGATGCTGCTCGGCGCGGGCCTCGCACTGGCGTCCGCACCGGAGCTACCCGGCCGCGTACGGCTGGTGTTCCAGCCGGCCGAGGAGGTCATGCCGGGCGGCGCGCTGGACGTCATCGCGTCCGGCGGCCTTGACGGCGTCAGCTCGATCTTCGGCCTGCACTGCGACCCGCGACTGCAGGTGGGCAGCGTCGGCACCCGCGTAGGCGCCATCACGTCGGCGACCGACCTCCTGGAACTGCGGCTGACGTCCCCGGGCGGCCACACGTCCCGCCCCCACCTGACGGCAGACCTGGTACACGCACTCGGGACGGTGATCACCGGCCTGCCGGCACTGCTGTCCCGCCGCGTCGACCCCCGCTCTGGCACGGTCCTGGTGTGGGGTGCCGTGCACGCGGGCGAGGCCCCGAACGCGGTGCCACAGGACGGCTTGCTACGCGGCACCCTCCGGACCGGCGACCACGAGGTGTGGGCCGACCTGGAGCCGCTGGTGGCGGGCCTGGTCGAGTCCCTGCTGGCCCCGACCGGCGTCGGCTTCGAGCTGGAACATCGCCGCGGCGTGCCTCCGGTGGTGAACGACGTCGAGTCCGAGGCCGTGCTCCGCGCGGGTGTCGAGGCCGCACTGGGCGAACGCGCGGTGACCAGCACGAAGCAGTCGTCTGGCGGCGAGGACTTCGGCTGGTACCTGGAGCACATCTCGGGCTCGTTCGCGCGCCTTGGCGTGTGGTCGGGTGAAGGCCCCCAGCCAGACATCCACCAGCCGACGTTCCGCATCGACGAGCGCGCACTGCTCACAGGCGTCCGCGTCCTGACCCACACGGCACTGGCCGCACTGGCCTGACCCGCAGCTTCCTACGGGGCCGTTTCCGCTGGTAGGCGGGGACGGCCCCCTTTGCAGATGAGGCGCACACGGTTGGCCGTGCATCGGAGCGTGCTCGTCGTCGACGTCGAGGAATACGGCCAGGAGTGGCGGACGACGCCGCACCGGCTGGCCGTCCGGGACGGGCTGGGCCGGGCGCTGCGCCGGGCCTTCGAGGACACCGGCCTGCCATGGGCCGACTGCCGGGTCGACGACTGCGGTGACGGCGCGTTCGTCCTGGTGCCGCCGCACGTGCCCAAGGCCCTACTGATCGAGTCGCTGCCGTACGCGCTCGTGGATGGCCTGCGACAGCACAACAAGTTCCACTCGGCCGAGGAACGGATCCGGTTGCGGATGGCACTGCACGCCGGCGAGGTCGCCTTCGACGACCGGGGTGTGACGGCGCCCGCCATCAACCGCGCGTTTCGGCTCCTCGACGCGGCACCCGTCAAGCACGCGCTGCGCGAGTCACCCGGCGTGCTCGTGGTGGTGACCTCCGACTGGTTCTTCGACGAGGTGGTCCGGCACAGCGGTGTCATCGACCCTGCCACGTTCCGCCCGGCCCGCGTCACCGTGAAGGAGACCGTCACGACCGGCTGGCTGTGCCGCCCCGACCATCCCTATGTGCCAACCAGGTTCTCGCGGTGGTCACTGACGAACGAGCGGTCCTAGCCGCGGATTCGGTCCAGCACCAACGGAGTTCCCGCCGGCGCCTCGTCCGCGATCTCGTACGCGCCGTCCAGCGCCGCCAACGCGCCGTCCACGGCGTCCGGAGTGTCGGTGTGCAGTTCCAGCAGGGGCTCGCCTTTCGACACGGTGTCGCCCGGCTTCGCGTGGCACAGGATGCCCGCCGCCGCCTGGACCGGGTCCTCCTTGCGTGCCCGGCCAGCACCCAGCCGCCACGCCGCCACACCAACGCCCCACGCGTCCAACCGGCTCACGACACCATCCCGGGGCGCCTCCACCACGTGCACGTGCCGGGGAACGGGTAGCTCAGCAGTGGGATCGCCACCCTGCGCGGCGATCATCCGGCACCACGTCTCGTACGCCGCGCCCGACGCCAGCACCGCGGCCGGATCGGCCGAAACCCCCGCCAGCGACAGCATCTCCGACGCCAGCTCGACCGTCAGCGACACCACGTCCGCCGGCCCGCCACCCCTCAGTACATCAACCGCTTCGGCGACCTCGACCGCGTTCCCCACCGCACGACCCAACGGCACCGACATGTCCGTGAGCAGCGCCGTCACCTTCTGGCCGTGCGCGGTCCCGATGGCGACCAACGCCGACGCCAGCGCCCGCGCCGACTCGAGGGACTTCATGAACGCACCCGAGCCGACCTTCACGTCCAGGACCAGCGCGCCCGCGCCCTCCGCGATCTTCTTCGACATGATCGACGACGCGATCAGCGGCACGGACTCCACCGTCCCCGTCACGTCGCGCAGTGCGTACAGCTTCCGGTCGGCCGGTGCCAGCCCGTCGGTCGGCGCGCAGATCACCGCGCCAACCGACAGCAGTTGGTCGCGAATCTCCGACGAGGACAGCGAAGCACGCCAGCCCGGGATCGACTCCAGCTTGTCCAGCGTGCCGCCCGTGTGGCCGAGCCCGCGCCCGGACAGCTGCGGCACCGCCACCCCGCAGGCCGCGACCAGCGGCGCCAGCGGCAGCGTGATCTTGTCGCCGACCCCGCCGGTCGAGTGCTTGTCGACCGTCGGCACCGGCCACGACAGCCGCTCACCCGAGTCGATCATGGCCTGGGTCCAGCGGGCCGTCTCGCGCTGCGTCATGCCGTTCAGGAACACCGCCATGGCCAGTGCGGACATCTGCTCTTCCGCCACCTCGCCCCGGGTGTAGGCAGCGATGACCCAGTCGATCTGGTCGTCCGACAGGACCCCGCCGTCACGCTTGGCCCGGATGACGTCGACAGCCGTGTGCTTCACACGCTCACGGTAGATCGGCCGGGCCGAACGCGTACGGCAGGACCTCCGACATCGGCAGCGGGCCGGCCGGTGTGTCCAGCACGCACTCCGGCCCACCCAGCTCGAACAGGATCTGCCGGCACCGCCCGCACGGCATCGGCCACTCACCCGACCCGCTCCGCACCGCGACCGCCGTCAACCGGCCACCGCCGGTCAACCGCAGCTGCCCGGCGAGCGTGCACTCGGCGCACAACCCGACCCCGTACGCGGCGTTCTCCACGTTGCAACCGGTCACGAGCCGGCCGCCGTCCACCAGGGCCGCCGCACCGACCTGCAACTTCGAGTACGGGCAGTAAGCCAGCTGGGCCGCCTCCACAGCGGCGGTCCGCAGCTTCTCCCAGTCAGTCATGATGTTCGCTCCGCAAGCTCCGCTCAGTCACCCTCACCTCGCCTATAGGGCATACCGTCCGCCGCTGGCGGCCGTAGTCGTTGCGCGGCCAGTGCCAACACCACCAGCGTGATGATGTGCGGCGTGTACGGCAGGAACTCCTGCGGCAGCTCGTCGGTCGCGTAGTACAGCGCGTACACCGCGACCGCGCCGATCGCCGCCAGCATCGCGGTCGTCCACTTGCGACGTACAGCTGCCACACCACCAGCATGCCGGCTGTGATCACCGCCGCGTACAGCAGCGCGTGCACGGTCTCCGGGGTCGACGCCAGCCGCAGGCCGTCCGCGTACCCGAACAGCCCGGCACCCGCCAGTGTGCCACCAGGCCGCCAGTTGCCGAAGATCATCGCGGCGAGGCCGATGAAGCCGCGGTTCGCGGTCTGCCCCTCCTGGTAGATCGACGGGCTGGAGCCGAGCACCAGCGCGGCGCCCGCGATGCCCGCGAGCGCGCCAGAGGCGATCACGGCCGTGTACTTGTAGAAGTACACGTTGACGCCGAGCGACTCGGCCGCCACCGGGTTCTCGCCGCACGACCGCAGCCGCAGGCCGAACCGGGTGCGCCACAGGACGTAGTACGTCGCGAGCACCAGCAGGATCGAGATGATCAGCATCGGCGACACCTTCGTCACCAGGCCACGCACGAGCCCGGCCACGTCGGAGATGATCACCCGCTGCTCCTGCTCGAGGCTGCCGAGCCAGTCGGAGAGCCCTGGTGCGGAGAACGTGTCGAACCGCTCGATCGGCGGCGAGTCACGCGGGTTGTCCGACAGCGGTTCGAAGATCAGCGTCGACAGGTACTTCGTGAGGCCGGCGCCGAGCAGGTTGATCGCGACACCGGACACGATGTGGTTGACCCCGAAGGACACCGTGGCGACCGCGTGCAGCGCGCCACCCAGCGCGCCGAAGATCATGCCGGAGATCACGGCCACCCACGGTCCCCAGTGGTAGCCGCCGAAGGCCGCGCCCCACGTGCCCATGATCATCATGCCCTCGAGGCCAATGTTGATCATGCCGGAGCGTTCCGCCCAGAGACCGCCGAGCCCACACAGCAGGATCGGCAGGCCGAGGGTGACGGTGTTCTGCATCGTCGCCGACGAGGTCAGCGCCGGCTGCCCGGTCAGGTACGAGGTCATGGCGAGCACGCCGACCACCGCGACGACACCGATCAGGAAGATCGCCCAGCCGGGCAGCACCCGCTTGCGCGGGGGCGGGGTCATCGTCATGCCGGCCGCGTCCGGCTGCACACTGATCATGCTCATTTGGCAGCCTCCGGCTCGACCGCGGCACCTGTTGCCTGACCGACCCGCCGCTGTTCGGCGGCCAGCTCGACCCGCTTCACGATCTCGTACGCGACGACCACCGACAGCACGATCGAACCCTGCATGATCGTCGCGATCTCCTTCGGCACGCCCTCGTTGTCCAGCGCGCCCTTCGACTTCTCCAGGAACGCCCACAGGAGCGACCCGAACGCGATGCCGACCGGGTGGTTGCGGCCGAGCAGCGCGATGCCGATGCCGGCGAAACCGTAGCCGGACGCGAAGTTCAGCGTGTACGCGTGGTCGCGGCCGAGGATCTCCGGCATCCCGACGAGCCCGGCGACCGCACCGGACACCAGCAGCGACACCAGGATCATCTTCTTGGCGTTGACGCCCCCCGCGGCGGCCGCGGTCGGCGAGAGGCCGGACGCCTTCAGCTCGAACCCGAACCGGGTCCGGTTCATCACCATGCCGTACACCGCGGCCGCGACGACCGCGAGGAACGTCAGCCCGAAGATCGTGCCGCGGTCGCCGAGGTCGATGCCGGGCACCTGCCCCGACTCCGGGATCGGCTCGGTGGAGACGTTGTTGCCGATGATGATGCCGAACTGGTCACGGCGGATCAGGAACGCGGCGAGCCCGAAGGCGATCGCGTTCATCATGATCGTCGAGATCACCTCGTGCACGCCGCGCGTGACCTTGAGGACGGCCGGCAGCGCGGCCCACGCGGCACCCGCGAGCGCGGCGACCAGCAGGATCACCAGCCAGTGCAGCACGGGCGGGAGCACGAGCGCGCTGCCGACGATGGCCGCGACCAGCGCGCCAACGCGGTACTGGCCTTCGATCCCATGCGCCATGGCCCAGTATATCGTCGTCGGGCGCGCTGGCGGATCCGCCGCACACGACCACAGCACACTGGCGGCAGGAGCGAGGAGGGGCGATCGCACTCCGTCGCGAGTGGCAGCGCGGGCGAGTGCCTTTCTCAGCCACGTTGAGCCGGTTAACGCCGGACAGCACGGGGATCTCCAGACCCTTTGCATCTGCTGTCGAATCTTCTCTCTCGGACGAGGAGGCCATGATGGTCCTGGCCGAGTGGAACGCCCGGTGTGAGGCGCCGTGGCCGGAACACGAGCTGGGCAGAAGGTAGCGAACGCGAGGAAGTACGGGCGGGAGCCTCAGGGCGGGCTCCGGTGAAGCTAGTGTGCGTATGCTCGCATCTGAAAATGACAACTTCCACAATTTCGTATTGACTCAGTCACTGTATGGTTGTATTGATCGATTTTCGTCCTCACGCACGCGCTCCCAGGGCCGTGCGTCCCACCCCGATTCGACGGCGTCCTCAGGACCTGCTCGAACCAGCCACTGCCAAGCGTTCTCAGGGCCACGGCAGTCTGGAGCCAACCATGGCCACGTCAAAGGCGATGTAGTCGTGTCTGTGTCGCACGGAGCGTCGGTCCATGCTCGCCGCTCCGATCTTCGCATTCTGTGGAAGTCCTCGGCCGCGTCAAGGCTTCGCTCGCTGCGCTCGCCGGCTGGCGCGGCCTTGACTCGGCCTCGGCACTTCACACGGAGGGCATTCATCGAAGCGGCGCGGGATCCCGAAGAAGGAGGACCTCATGACTGAGCAGTCGACCACGGAGACGATCACGGTGAGAATCGGTCACCACTCGCGGATCCACTTCGCTTCGTCACGACGGCGCCTCACGACCTTGATTCGCGGACTGCGGCTCTTGCGGATGTCGTCAGCTTCGCCGCGACAACGGTCAGGGCGGTCTCGTCTGACTCCTAGTGCAGACAGCCTGACGTCGCCGCGGGCGGCGTCCGAACATTCGTTCCGGACAATTCGAGGTGAATCATGGAGTCTCAAATTCACTGGCTGACAGTACGCGAGGCGGCAGATCGCGCACGGGTTGGACCAAAAACAATCTACCGGGCGGTTCGAGCCACTCAGCTTCGAGCCGCACGGATCGGAGGACGACGAGAGTTGAGATTTCTCGAAACGTGGGTCGACGAATGGCTGCTGGGCGAGCAGAATCTGCATGTCGACGTCCGATTCGTACCTGTTGCCCAGAGCCGTTCCCTTGTCGACCCGATCGTACCCAGGACCGGGCGAGACGCTTAGGTGCCAAGGAGGTGCACGCTTCAGACGAGGCAGCGGCCATCTACCGTGGCGACAACTGTCGACGGCAATCGACGGAAGGAGGCAGACGTGACACACGAAAGGAAACGACGACTAGATGCGGGCGGGATCGTGGCGGTGCATCGAAACGCTGGGCTTCGGAAAGTTTGCAAGTGCCCGCGCCGGGGATGGGCCAAGTGCCCTCATTCCTGGCACTTCAACTTCGCGTGGCGAGGCGTTCCATATCGATTCAGTCTGGATCGGTACGTGGGCAAGGAGGTCACTGGCAAGACCGAAGCAGAAACGATCGCCCAGAAGATCCGCGATGACATTCGCAGCGGCACATTCCGCGGGGCGCTCGCGGGCCGTGCTGCCGCCGAACAGGCGCCAAGCGAAGACAAGGATGGCGTGTCGTTCAAGACGTTCGGGGATCGCTTTGTGGAGCGATACAGCAAGGACCGAGGGAAAGCGTCGTGGCAGGACGATGCCTACATGGTGAAACAGCTCGTTGCGTTTCAGTCGATCGAGGGGCGGCCGCTGGGCGAGAAAGACGTCCAGCGGGTGACCGAGGACGATCTCGAGGCGTTCATCAAACACCTGGTGCGTTTGGGCCGCTCGTCATCCACCCGAAATCACTACGTGCAATTGATTCGAGCGATGAGCAAATGGGCGGTCAAGAAGGGCTACCGCAGCACGCCGATGCTGGGGGCCGACTCGGACGTCGTCCGTCGCCGAAAGGAGGCCCAACGCCACCGACGTCTGGAACCAGGCGAGGAGCAGAAGCTGCTTCAGTCAGCCGAACCCCACCTTCAAGCGCTCATCGTTGCGGCGCTCGAAACCTGTTGTCGACAAGCCGAACTACTCACCCTCCGGTGGGGGGATGTCTCACTCGAGCGAGGGGAGATTGTCATCCGAGCCGAGCACGCCAAGGACCGCGAGAACCGAATCATTCCGATCTCTATCCGACTGCGAAGAGTGTTGGAGGCCCGGCGCGACAGTCCTGCCGGCGTGCCGTTCCCACCGTCGGCCCACGTGTTCGGCAACGACGTCGGCGAACCGGTCGGCAGTGTTCGACGAGCCTGGCAGACGACGGTCCTGCGAGCTCACGGTCACAAACCAGCTTGGATTTGGAAAAAGAAGGCCGCGCCGAATGACAAGGGCACCACGAGGCTGAGCCCCGAGTCAGAGGCAGCGTATCGCGCGATCAATCTGCACTTCCACGATCTGAGGCATGAAGGGGGGTCACGGCTGGTCGAAAGCGGCTGGCCCGTCCACCATGTGCAGCACATGCTGGGGCACGCATCGCTCCAGCAAACCAGCACGTACCTCAACGCGACGCTCCGCGGCCTGCATGCGTCCATGCAGCAGTTCGATCGATTCCGCCCCGCTTGCAAACCGCTTGCAAAGAAGCCCGCCCGCGGCCTCCGGCCTTTTCGCAAGCAGGCTCCCGCCCGATCCGAGAAGTCCTTCTTACACTGAGTGTTGTAGTTGGCGGGGTCGACGGGGCTCGAACCCGCGGCCTCCGGCGTGACAGGCCGGCGTTCTAACCAACTGAACTACGACCCCGTTGAACGATAGGTTGTCAATCCGCCTTCGCGCCTTCGGCGCTACGGCGAGACGACCTCGCGTGAGTTCATGCGCTCGGTCGTCCCATGGCGAAACCGTTTGGGTCGCGCCAGCCTAGACGAAGCTGATTACGTGAGGCGTGTTGTCATCACACCTCCCCCAGCGAAGTCTGGGCGGTGAGGGTTTCGAACCCCCGACAGCCGGCGTGTAAGGCCGGTGCTCTACCACTGAGCTAACCGCCCCCGGTACTGGCACCTGCGAGGCCCGCCAGGCTGTCCACCAAAAGAAGGATTATAAGGCCTTCCACGAGAGCAGCGCAAGGACGGCCAGCAATCCGAACACCGCGCGGTACTCGCGGTTCCGGATCGCCCGCGCTGCGCTGAACCGGCGCGACACGCCCGCGACGCGGCCCTGGCGATACTCGGGATAGGCAGCGCCGAACTTCTCGGTCAGGTGCGCCTCCTCGGTCGCGATTGCCGCGCTCAGGGTCACGGTCAGGTACAAGCCGATCAGCGCGGCGACGACGACGCTCGCCGAGGCGGCCGCCAGGCCGACGCCAATCATCGTCGAGCCCAGATACAACGGATGCCGCGTCAACCGATACGGCCCCGACATCGTCACCTCGCGCCCCTTCTCGAGATGACCGGCGGCCCAGATCCGGACCAGCTCGCCGAGGCCGGCGACCAACGCGCCAATCGTCAACGACCGCGGCGTCGGACGCGCCAGCCACAACACGGCGACGCCGGCGGCGAAGCCGATGGGTACCCTCTTGCGCGCAAGGAAGAGCAAGACCCTGGTCATGCGCGTCGGCGCAAGAGGCCCCGCCGCCTGCGCGTAAGAATGATCAAGAGTCCGGTCATGCCTCCTGATCTCCTGAGCTCCTGTAATGCTCTTGGGAGCGGCTGCCGGTGGACTGGGCGGTCGGCGGCGCGTTCGAGAGCCGGTGCTGGATCGCAGCGGTCACCTCCGCGACCGTGACGTCGCTGAGGCACCACGACGCGCGGCGGCATTGGCGCTGATAGTGACAGTCGCAGGCGCCATAGCGCGACACCACCACATCGTCTGCGCTCCATGGTCCATTGCGGTCGGGATCGGTGGGGCCGAAGATCGCCACGATCGGCGTGCCGGCGGCGGCGGCGATGTGGAGCGGGCCGGTGTCGCCCGAGACGATCAGCGACGCGTCGCGCGAGAGCTCCAGCAGATCGGCGGTCGTGGTGGCCGGGGCGACCCTCGCGGCGCCTGCCGACGCGTCCACCACCTCCTGGGCGAGCGACTGCTCGCCTGGTCCCCACAGCACGAACGGAGCGAGCCCGCGCACCTCTTTGAGGAACGCCGCGACCTCGCCGAATCTCGAAGCCGGCCAGCGCTTGTTCGGCCAAGCCGCTCCCGGATTGATCAGCGCAATCCGCCGCCCCACGGACTCGTGCTTGACCTGCGCCAGCACCGGCGACGGCGAGTGCCGCAACGGGAACTCGATCGCGGTCGTCTCGACGCCGACCAGCGACAGCAGCTTCAAGTTCTTCTGGACGACGTGCGCCACATGCGCGCCGTCGTCCACGTCCGAATAGAAGGGCCGCGCGCCCTTTTCACGCAGGTGCCAGATCGAGAAGCCGACGACCCGCCGCGCCCCGGATGCGCGCGCGATGATCGCGGACTTCATCAACCCCTGGAAGTCGAGCGCCACGTCGTACCGCGCCGGCCGCAGCCTCTGCACCAGCTGAAGCCATGCCGCGACGGTGGGCCGCTCGAGCGGCACGACGCGGTCGATGCCGTCGACCAGCCTGACAAACGAGGCGTGGCGGGCGTCCACCACCCAGTCGATGCGCGCATCGGGACGAGCGCGGCGCAGCGCCGCCGCCGCCGGAACGGTATGGACAATGTCGCCGAGCGCCCCCAGACGAACGATGAGGAAGTTCATCCGCGAAGGCGCGCGACCAGGTCTCGCGTGGAATGATCCTTGGGATCGCCGACGATGGCAATCCGTCCGCCGTAGCGGCGGACGGTGTCCCGCTCGGGTACTGAATCGACGGTGTAGTCGGTGCCCTTGCAGTGGACATCCGGCCGGAGCAGCGTCAGCAACGGCGTGACGGTCGGTTCGGGAAACACCACCACGTAATCGACGCCGCGCAGTGCGGCAATCAGCTCGGCGCGATCCGCCGCCGGCATGATCGGCCGGCCCGGCCCCTTGAGCGCGGCCGTCGCATCGTCGTTCACCGCCACAATCAGGCGATCGGCTTCCTGCGCGGCCGCCTGCAGATAGCGAACGTGGCCGACGTGCAGGAGGTCGAAGCAGCCGTTGGCGAAGGCGATGCTCAGGCCCGCGGCGCGATCGCGTTCGACCTGCCCGACCAGCCGATCGCGTTCGAGAACGGTAGCCATGCCGGCTCAGGCCCGATCGGCGCGAATCGCGGCTTCCAGCTCGCCGGCGGTCACGGTGGCGGTGCCGCGCTTCATCACCACCAGGCCGCCGGCGTAGTTCGCGAGACGCGCCGCTTCTTCCGGGGTCGCCCCTGCGGTGAGGGCGAGGGTCATGGTGGCGATGACGGTGTCGCCCGCGCCGGTCACGTCCGCGATCTGATCCGAGCCGGAGATCGGGATGTGCACGGTGGGGCGATCCGGCTCGAACAAGGCCATCCCCCGGCTGCCGCGCGTGATCAAGACGCCGCCGGCGCCGGTCCGCGCCAGCACGGTGCGGCCGGACCGCTCGAGGACGCGGCTGTCCTCGCCGATGCGCACCCCCAGCAGCGCTTCGACCTCCGACTCGTTGGGTGTGCACATGGTCATCTTGCGGTAGTTGAGCAGCGAGTACCGCGAGTCGATCAGCACCGGCGGCTGCATGGGTCCGGGACCTCGCAGGATGCGCTGCGCCAGCCGCACCAGCGCGGGGGTCACGAGCCCGGTGCCGTAATCCGAAACGAGCAGCGCGTCGCAGCGGCCGAGGACGCTCGACACACGGCGCGAGATCGCGATCCGCACCGGTTCGGGGATCGGCCCGCGCGCGGTGCGATCGACGCGCACCACCTGTTGCTTGGCGGAATGGACACCGCCGGCCAGAATCCGGGTCTTGGTCGGCGTGGTCAGGCCGCGGTGGGTGACCACGTGGCGGACGTCGATCCGTTCGCGCATCGCGTCGAGCAGGCGCCGGCCCGGCTCATCGTCGCCGGCGACGCCGATGGCGATCGCCTTGCCACCCAGCGCCGCGACGTTGTTCGCGGCATTCCCTGCCCCGCCCGGCACGATGTCGGTTGAGTCGTATTCGAGGATCAGCACCGGTGCTTCGCGCGACACTCGCGAGATCCGTCCGTAGATGAACTCGTCGATCAGCAGGTCGCCGAGCACCGCGACCCGGACGCCGGCGAACTCGTCGACGATCGACAGCAGACGATCGCGGGTGGGGGAGGTGCGGGCCATCACGCCTGCCGCAGAATCCACGCCGTCGCCGCGATCAAATCGTCGGCGATGGCGGCGGGCTCGACCGGCCTCTTCGACGAGGCTTCACTGGATCGTCCGTATCCCGTCCGCACCAGGATGCCTCGGGTCCCGGCGGCAACGCCGGCCTGCACGTCGGTCCACTTGTCCCCGACCGTGAACGAGCGGGAGAGATCGAGCTCGAGCTCCTCGGCCGCCTGACGCAGCATGCCGGGCCCCGGCTTCCGGCAGTCGCAGTCGCGACGGTATCCCTCGACCTCGGCCTCGGGATGATGCGGGCAGTAGTAGTAGCCGTCGATGTGGCCGCCGCCCGCCCTGACGCGCTCGTCCACGACCTGGTGGGCGCGGTGCACGAACTCCTCCTGATACAGGCCGCGGCCGACCCCCGATTGATTGGTGATGATCACGACCGCGTAGCCGGCGCGATTCAGCAGCCTGACCGCGTCGATGCCGAACGAGAAGAACACCAGGCGCTCGAGCCGATCGAGGTATCCGGCCTCCTCGAGCAGCGTGCCATCCCGGTCGAGAAACACCGCCGGCCTCACGCGCGACGCTCCGCGCGGCCGTCAGCCGCAGGCCGGGTGACCGCGGCAGATGCGCTGACCCGGCCGATGCGACGGTCGTGGATCGAGTCTCTCAGCATGCAGGGACGGCAGTGATACGGTTGGCGCCCGCGGGCCGGACGCAAACGACGATTCTATCCCACGGTTCCTCGCGATCTCTCCGCCGCCCTACGCCGCGAGCAACCTGCCGCTTGGAGTCGCGACCGGGGTCATTCGCACGCTCGCGATCACAGGAGGGCCAGGAGGTCAGGAGAAAAATCTTTGGTTTCCTCCTGATCTCCTGACCCTCCTGTTAAGCTCACAGGCCAGCGAATCGCCCGCCTTGCGACTGGGAGCATTCGGAAGCCGCGAGCAACCCGCCGATCACGTGCGGGCCGCGTCGAGCCGCCGCACGACCGTGTCGAACACCATCTCCACCGTGACCCGCCGCATGCAGCGGTGGTCGATCGGGCAGTCCCTCAACATGCAGGGGCGGCAGAAGACCTGCTGAGCGATCACGTCGTGATCGCCGAGCGGCGCCGTGACACGTTCGTCGGTGGGCCCGAAGATCGCCGCGACCGGCACCCCCACCGCCGCCGCCAGGTGCATCGCGCCGGAATCATTGGACACGAAGACCCGGCACGCCGCCAGCAACCCGGCCAGCAACCGCAGATCGGTCCGGCCGATCACGTTGACGACCCGCGATCCGGACGGCAGCGAGGACTCGATCTCGCGGCCGGCGTCGCGATCGCCGCCGGCGCCGACCAGCACACAGGTGACGCCGCGGGCGTGCAATCGACTGACGACGCCGGCGACGCGATCCGGCGGCCATCGCTTGGCGTGGCCGTAGGCGGCGCCCGGCGCGAAGCCAACGAGCGGGCCGGATCGGTCGGCGCCCAGAGTCTGCAGAAAGGCGTCGACGCGGGCGCGCGTGGCCTCGGTGATTTGAATGGCGGGCCGCGGGTGTTCGCCGGGGTCTAAAGACCCCGGCGCCGCAAATCCCAATTCCCGCACCAGGTGCTGGTAGTACTCCGACTGGTGCACGCGCCGCCGCGGCCTGCCGATCGCTCTCGTCAGCAGCAGCGATCGTCCATACGCGCGATAACCCCACCGCTGTCCGATGCCGGCCTGACGAGCGACCCATGCCGTGCGAAACGAGTTGGTGAACAGCACCGCCGCATCCGCCTGCGCCTCACGCAGTTGCGCGGCTTCGCGGCGCTTGTCGGCCACCACCACCTGATTCGGCGCGACCTGGGTGATTTCCTGGAACAGCGGCGCGACTGCCGGCACCGCGGCGACGATCAGCTGCGCGTCCGGGAACGCGGCGCGCAGCGCCGCCATCGCCGGCAGCGCCATGATCGCATCCCCGAGCGGATTGGGCGCGCGAATGAGAATGCGCCCGATGGCCGGCTTCAACACGAGCCTCCGATTCCTCCGATTCCTTCCGCCTAGGCGGAAGCCACGCGATTGTGACGCGGGGCCGACCACCTTCGCCAAGGCTATGGCGGTCCGCCATAGCTTTAGCGACGGCGGAAGCCCCGCGCTACGACCGTCTTTGTGATCACCGGCGTGCGGATCCGCACGATCCGAACCGCGAACCCGCGAACCCGCGAACCGCGGGTTATTGTTCTTCCGCGCTCGCGCGCGGGAACATGCCCTTCACCTTCGCCGCCCCGTCGACGTCCCGCCAGCGGCGATGCATCCACAGCCAGAGATCCGGATAGCGCCGGACATACATCTCGAGCACGTCGGTGCAGCGCTGAGTGAAGGCGCGAATGGCGTCGGGATCGCCGTTCGGCGGCGGCGCCACCGCGTGCTCGTAAACCATCCGGAACCGCCCCCCAGGCTGCGGCAGCGCGAAGACCGGCACCACCGGCGAGCCGGTCCGCAGCGCCAGCGCCGCCAGCGCGGAGGTGGTCGCGGCCGGGCGATTGAAGAAGTCCACGATGACGGCGTCGGTCGACTGGATGTGCTGATCGATCAGGATCGCGACTGCCTGGTTGTCGGCCAGGGCGCGCAGCACCCGGCGGATCGCGCCGCGGCGGTAGATCACCGAGTTGCCGGTGCGCCGCCGGACCGACTCGAGCAGATGGTGCAGCAGCGGATTGTCGAGCGGGCGCGCCAGCACGGCCATCGGCGCGATCTCGAGGGCGTGCACCAGGGCATTGATCTCCCAGAACCCGAAGTGCCCGGTGAACAGCAGCACGCCGCGGCCTTCGGCGTGCGCGGCGCGCACCCGATCCTCCCCTTCGAACTCGACCCGGGCCAGCATCTGCTCCGGGCTCATCGTGCTGAACTTCAGCAGCACGGTCAGCAGCCGCCCGAAGTGCGCGAACATGCCACGCGCGATCGCGGCGCACTCGTCGGGCGAGCGCAGCGGAAACGCCGCCTGAAGGTTGCTGATCGCGAGCCGCCGGTGCCCGCCGTCGAACAGATAGAACGCGGTGCCGAGCAGCGTGCCGGCGCCGAGCACGACCGGCATCGGCAGCAGCCGGGCCAACTGGACGACCGCGGTCACCGCACCGTATTCGATGCGGTGGCGCAGCAGCACGGGCTCAGCCACGCGCGCTCCCGCGGGTCGACAACAGCTCCGCACCGATCCAGTCCCGGAACCGATCGAACGGCTCCGGACGCAGTGAGATCGGCACGAACACGATCGGCAGCGGCCACGGTTCGAACGGCAGCAGCCGGACGTAGTCCTTTTCCGTCGTCACGATCATCGCCGCGCCCGCCTCGCGGGCCGCCGCCGCGATGCGATCGATGTCACGCGCGCTGAAGCGATGGTGATCCTTGAAGGCCATGGTTTCCGCGACCGACCAGCCGGCGCCACGAAGGTCGCTGAAGAAGCGCTCGGGAGCAGCGATGCCGGCCACCGCGACGACCGGACGGCCCGCCGCGGCGGTGCTGGCCGCGCCTCGATCGGTCGGCGTCTCTCTCCTGATGCGGTAGACCGGCAGATCGAATCCGGCGGACTCGATCACCACATCGTCCTCGGCGAGAATCGCATCGGCGGCGACGATGGTGTCGAGCGGCTCGCGCAGGCGCCCGGTGGGAAGGGTCACGGGACGAGCCACGTCCTCACGACCGACGATGACCAGGTCGATGTCACGATCGAGCTGCAAGTGCTGGAAGCCGTCATCGAGGACGTGCACCGTCGCGCCGAGCTCCTGCTCCGCCACCGTGCCGGCCCGATAGCGATCGGGACAGGTCAACACGCACACCCCCGGCAACTGCCGCGCCAGCATCAACGGCTCGTCGCCGGCCGACTCGAGTCCGGCGCGGATCTCGTGCCGATCGCGGACCACGACGACGCCCGGTTCGTTGCGGGCCCGGCCATACCCGCGGCTGAGGATGGCGGGACGCTCACCCATCTCGAGCAGCATCCCGGCGATGGTCGCGACCAGGGGCGTCTTGCCGCGCCCGCCGACCGCGAGGTTGCCGACGCTGATCACCGGCGCGCGCAGCCGCCGACGAAGGTCCGGCCGCGCGGCATAGCGCTCCCGGCGGCGGCGCGCGATCGCGGCGTACAAGGTGCTCAACACAGGGTCCCCGATCGGCCGGGCATCAGCGAGTCGCCGCCGATCAGAGGGCGCGGAACGGCAGCACCGTGCCGGGCGCGTCGGATGGCAGCAGTTGGGTGAGCACGGCGAGGGTGCGCCCGCGGGCGCCGCGATTGGCCTCGACCAGGGCGCGCGCGGCGGCGCCGAGACCCGCACGCTTGACCGGATCGGACAGCAGATCGACCAGCACGTCTTCGAGCTCGGCGTCGGCCTGCACCTGGATCGCGCCGCGGCTCTCGATGAAGGTGCGGGAGATCTCCGCGAAGTTGTGCATGTGCGGCCCGAACACAATTGGCTTACCGAACACCGCCGGCTCCAGGATGTTGTGACCACCGGCATCGACCAGGCTGCCGCCGACGAACACCACGGTGGCCACCTGATAGAGCTGGGCGAGCTCGCCGATGGTGTCGAGGATCACGACGTCGACGCGCGGCTCGGAATCGACCGTGAGATCGAGGCGGCGCGCCACCCGCCAGCCGGGCTTCTGCGCCAGCCGTTCGACCTCGTCGAACCGCTCGGGCTTGCGTGGCGCGATGATCAGCAGCGCGTTGCCCCACAACGCCCGGATCCGCTGAAAGGCCTCGAGGACCGTCTCCTCTTCGCCTTTGAGAGTCGAGGCGGCGATGATCACCGGCCGGCCGGACGAGATCCGGAAATAGCGCAACACCCGATTCGGTCCGCGATCGGCCACCGCCGGTCCCGGCATCTCGAGCGAATCGAACTTCAGCGAGCCGGTGACGGTGACGCGGTCGCGATCGGCGCCGATCTCGACGATCCGCCGCGCCGACTCCTCGCTCTGCATACAGAAGCGGTCGACGTCGGCGAGGACGCGGCGGAAGAAGCCGCGGGCCAGGCGATAGCGCGGAAACGAGCGCTGCGAGATCCGGCCGTTGACCAGCGCGGTCTTGACCCCGGCGCTGCGGCACGCGCGCAGCAGGTTGGGCCACAGCTCGGTTTCCATCATCACGAACATCCGCGGCTTCACCACCTTCATCGTCCGACGGACGATCGGCGGCAGATCGAGCGGGAAGTAGAACACGCCGTCGACGTCGTGGACGTTGGTGCGCGCCACGTGGTGGCCGGTCATGGTGGTGGTCGACAGGAAGATGCGCAGCCGCGGATAGCGCTCGCGGAGCTGCGGCAGCAGCGCGCGCGCGGTCAGCACCTCGCCCACCGAGACGGCGTGGATCCAGATCGACTCGTCGCCGTCGAAATTGAACGAGAGCGGCAGGTAGCCCAGCCGCTGCGGGAGGTTCCGGATGTACTTGCGGTAGCGCAGCGCCTGGTAGACGAAATACGGCGACAGCAACGCGAAAAAGACCACGATCGCGATGCTGTAAATCGTGTACATGACCGAAGCCGTACTCTAGACCGCGATTGACCACCACGCAAGCCGTTCATGTAGAATCGATGGTTTCTACTGGTAGACGCGAACGGAGCGGAGCGGGCCAAGAAGGGCTCGCAGAGCGAAGTGAGCCTGGCGGACGGGCAGGGGGCCCCCGCCATTTGGAGGAATGAATGGCCATCAAAGTCGGGATCAACGGGTTCGGCCGCATCGGCCGCAACATCATGCGCGCCGCCATGGGCGACCGGGAAATCGACATCGTCGCGGTGAACGATCTCACCACGACCGACACGCTCGCCCACCTGCTGAAATACGACTCGATCCTCGGCAACTTGAAGGCCGACATCTCCGCCAAGGGTGATCGGATCACCGTCAATGACGACCAGTTCCAGGTGCTGTCGATCAAGGACCCGGCCCAGCTGCCGTGGAAGGACCTCGGCATCGACGTGGTGTTCGAGTCGACCGGCATCTTCACCGATCGCGATGCGGCGGCCAAGCACATCACCGCCGGGGCGAAGAAGGTGGTGATCACCGCGCCGGCGAAGAAGCCGGACATCACCATCGTGCTGGGCGTGAACGACGACAAGTACGACCGGTCGACGCACCACATCATCTCCAACGCCTCGTGCACGACCAACTGCCTCGCGCCGATCGCCAAGGTGCTCCACGAGAAGTTCGTCATCAAGAAGGGGTGGATGACGACGGTGCACTCCTACACCAACGATCAGCAGCTGCTCGACCTGCCGCACAAGGATCTGCGGCGGGCGCGCGCCGCGGCGCTGTCGATCATCCCGACCACCACCGGCGCGGCCTCAGCGGTCGGCGAGGTGCTGCCGGAGCTCAAGGGCAAGCTGGACGGCATCGCGATGCGGGTCCCGACGCCGAACGTGTCGGTGGTCGATCTCGCGGCGATTCTCGGCACCAAGACCACCAAGGAAGAAGTGAACGCCGCGTTCAAGGCAGCCGCCGAGGGCAGCCTCAAGGGTATCCTGCAGTTCGTCGAGGAGCCGCTCGTCTCGATCGACTTCCGCGGCAACGACCATTCGTCGATTCTCGACGCCGCCTACACCGCGGTCATGGACGGCGACTTCGTGAAGGTCCTGTCGTGGTACGACAACGAGTGGGGCTATTCGAGCCGCTGCGTCGATCTGCTGCGGTTCCTCGAGAACAAGGGCCTGTAGTGGCGTCGAGAAGGCTGTCGGATCTCGACGTCTCCGGCAAACGGGCGCTGGTGCGCGTCGACTTCAACGTGCCGATCAAGAACGGCGTGATCGGCGACGACACCCGCATCCGGGCGTCGCTGCCGACGGTCAAATACCTGCTCGACAAAGGCGCCACCGTAATCCTGGCGTCACACCTCGGCCGGCCGAAAGGCAAGCCGGACCCCGAGTTCTCGCTGCGGCCGATCGCCGAGCGGCTGTCCAGCCTGCTCGGCGGCCGGCCGGTGCAGTTCGCCGACGACAGCGTCGGCGAGCCGGCACGCGCGGCGATCGACGCGGCCGGCAAGGGCGGCCTGGTGCTGCTCGAAAACCTGCGGTTCCATGCCGAGGAAGAACAGAACGATCCGGGGTTCGCGAAGCAGCTCGCGGCGCTGGCTGATGTCTACGTGAACGACGCGTTCGGATCCGCGCATCGTGCGCACGCGTCCACCGAGGGCATCGTCCATCACGTGACGGAGGCCGCCGCCGGGCTGCTGATGGGCAAGGAAGTCGAATATCTCGGGCGGGTCCTCGAGCATCCCGACCGGCCGTTCGTCGCCGTGCTCGGCGGCGCCAAGGTATCCGACAAGCTGGAGGTCATCGAGAACCTGATCGCCAAGGTCGACGCGCTGCTGATCGGCGGCGCCATGGCCTACACGTTCCTGAAGGCACGCGGGGTCGAAGTCGGCAAGTCGCTGGTCGAGGCCGACCTGCTCGACACCGCCCGCGACCTCGAGCGGCGCGCGAAGGAGCGCGGTCTGCGCCTCGAGCTGCCCGTCGATCACGTCGTCGCACCGAAGCTCGAAGCGGGCGTGCCGACCGCAATCCTCGACGTCACCGATCCTTCGATTGGCGACCGCATGGGCCTCGACATCGGGCCGAAGACGATCGCGACCTACATGTCGGTGATCGGCGAGGCCAGGACCGTCATCTGGAACGGGCCGATGGGCGTGTTCGAGATCGATGCCTTCGCGAAGGGCACCATCGAGGTGGCGAAGGCCGTGGCCGACGTCACGGGGACGACGGTCATCGGCGGGGGCGATTCGATCGCGGCGGTGGCGAAGGCGGGCGTGACCGATCGGATCACGCACATCTCCACCGGCGGCGGCGCGTCCCTCGAATTCCTCGGCGGGCGGATCCTGCCGGGGGTCGCGGCTTTGCAATAGCGGCGACAGCCGCATCGGCGGGGGCTGACTCGTCCGCCGTAGCTTTAGCGCAGGTGGAAGCCCCCGCCCTACCTGCTGATTGGATCACGTGATGCGAACCCCGTTCATCGCCGCCAACTGGAAGATGTTCAAGACCGTGCACGACGCGGTGGTGTTCATCAAAGAGTTCCAGGGCCTGGTCAAGGATTTCACCGACGTCGAGATCGTCGTCGCGCCGCCGTTCACGGCGCTGCACGCGGTCGCCGAAGCGGCCCGCCATACCAACATCGGGGTCGCCGGGCAGAACCTGTACTGGGAGAAGGAAGGGGCGTTCACCGGCGAAGTGAGCGCGATCATGCTGCGAGAAGCCGGGGCCGAGTACGTCATCATCGGCCACTCCGAGCGGCGGCGGCTGTTCCAGGACACCGACGAGAGCGTCAACCGCAAGCTGACCGCGGCGCTCGGTGCCGCGCTCACGCCGATCGTCTGCATCGGCGAGACGCTCGAGGAGCGCGAGGGGGAGCAGACGCTGCCGGTGCTGGATCGGCAGATCAAGGCCGGCCTCGACGGGATCAGCGGCGATCAGGTCGCCGCGCTGGTCATCGCCTACGAACCGGTGTGGGCCATCGGCACCGGCCGGAACGCGACCCCCGAACAGGCCGGCGAAGCCCACGCGCACATCCGCACCCGCATCCGGCAGTGGTTCGGCGCCCCCGCCGCGGACCAGTGCCACATCATCTATGGCGGCAGCGTGAAGCCCGACAACATCCATTCGCTGATCGCCCTCCCCGACGTGGATGGGGCGCTGGTCGGCGGGGCCAGCCTGGACGTCAGCGGCTTCCGCGACATCGTCGTGCGCAGCCGGCAGACCGAGTAACGCGGCGCTCAGCGACGGTCGTAGACCGCTTTCGATTCCTTGGAGTTGAAGGCCAGGCTTTCGACGCGCTCGGTGAGCACGAGACGGCCGTCGCCATCAATCACCCACGACTTGATGAGGGTGCGCTGGGTGCTGGAGAACTCCTGGCGCAACCGACCGCGCTCCCATCGCGACTTCACTTTGATGGCGCCCCCGGGGACGGCCATGCTCGTGTTCTTGCCGTCGATCTTGAAGTCCCACTGCCCTCGCGGCTCGATGAACGAGATAGCGGTCGGGGTGGCCTCGATCCGGAATTCGAGCGCGACCTGGTGCAGCAACGTCAGCGCTGCTTGCGCCGCGACTTCCTCCGGCATGATGTTCGCCGGCTCCGGTCCGGAGGCGCCACCGCCGCCGCGCCCGCCGCGCTGAGGCACGGCGAGGGAGAACAGGGCGCCACCCCCGCGCCGCCCGCGTCCCTCGGCCGGCCGGGCTTCGAGATCCGGGCTGAGCGCCTTGTTGAGCGTCCAGGTGCCATTCATCTTCGCGGCGACATCAGCTGGGGTCGGAGCCTGCGGCGGCCCCATCGCGCCGCCAGCGATCGAGGTCATGGTCAGCAGCGACGGTGATCAGGCAGGCCGAAGTCTTCATCGAACTCATGCGCACTTATAGTGCAGGTCGGCGCCCGCCTCAGGGGTGAAAGATTGAAGGCAAAAATCAGCAGCGCCCTGAATGCCGCCGCGACCACCACCACTCCCAGTGCCGGTCAGCTGGATCGACCAGCTGAACGATGTTAGAATCACCCGTTATGCTTTATTACGTGGCCGCTTCTCTGTACGTGCTCTCCTGCCTGCTCCTCCTGCTGGTCGTGCTGCTGCAGCAGGGCAAGGGCGGCGACATCGCCAGCGCGTTCGGCGGAGGCGGCAGCCAGACCGCGTTCGGAGCCAGGGCCGGTGCGACGGTGCTCACCCGCGCCACTGCCGTGCTCGGCGCAGTCTTCATGGTGGGCGCGGTAATCCTGAGCATCTTGGGCCGCCCCGGAGCCGGCTCGCTGATGCGCGGCGCTGGGACGCCGCCGCCCCAGGCCACGCCCGTCACCACGCCGGTGGCCCAGCCGCCCCTCGAACCGACCAAGCCGGCGCCGGCGCCGCAGCAGCAGCCGACCACGCTCCCGCAGCCGGAGCAGGCGAAGCCGGCGACCGAGAAACCGGCCGGCCCACCGAAGTAGCCGCCCGCGCACGGCTGCCGCGAAAGGCGGTCAGGCCCCGCCAAGAAACGCCCGCATCCGATCCAGTTCGGAGTCGAGCGCGCGCTTGAATCCGCGGCTGGCAGGCCGGCTCTCGACGAAGCCCAGATCGACACCGAGCTCGCCCGCTCGCCACGACACGTTGGCCCACCCGATCACCCGATCGCGCCACAACAGCGGCAGCGCGTAGTAACCCAGCTTCCGTTTGACCGCAGGGGTGTAGGCCTCGAACCGATACGCCCATCCCCACAACAGCTCGAACCGCCGTCGATCCCAGACGACAGGATCGAATGGCGAGAGCAGCCGCACCGTATCGCCAGGATCGGCACCATCGGTGGACTCACCTGCCGGCCAGACCCAGTCGACCCCGTCGACGCGGCACCGCGACAGCCGCTCCAACGCACGTCCGAGCCCCGCCTTCAGTTCGCCGCGCCATTGCGGCACCGCGTACCGCAATCGGGCCATCGTCGAGAGGCTTGGGCGGGGCAGCGGCGCATAGATCCCGACGACGACGTCGATCAGGGCATCGATGCGGGCGCGGACCTGCAGCCGATCGAGCGGCAGCGGTGTGCGTTCGCGCGCGGAGTAGAGGCGGATGCCGGATCGCCGGTCGGCAACCCGGAGCAGGCCCCGGTAGTGCAGCGCGTCGAGCAGGTGGGTGGTGGCGTTCGACGATCCACCCCAATAATTGGTCACCGTTCCATGCGCGAAGCGCTCGTGCGCGTCGCGCGGATGCACGGTGCCCTGCTCGCGGACGAATGCCAGCAGGCGCTCGGACCGCGTTCGCCGTCCGTCGGGCCAGGCGGGCACGACCCGGCGCGGGTGCATCAGTGCGTGGACATCAGCCGTCACGTAACCGTAATTGATGAAGAAGTCTTCCTCGATCCCGAGCGCCGCGTAATGCCGCTCGAGATCGCCGGCGCGGTAGTCGACGACCCGGTGCCGCATCGTCAGGTCCTGGGCCCGGGCGGGCGCCCGGATCGGATCGGCCTGAACGAATCCGAACTGCTGCAGTGCCTGCTTCAGCGAGGTGGGGGTGAACAGGCTGCGGGCGACAGCGAACCGCCGCAGCTGGTCGAGACCGATGGGCATGGAGCGATCGTCGCACATGAGCTACGGCACGATCGATTCGCCGAGCCCCTCAGCGGGACTTGGCGATCTCCACGGCATAGACGTGCCGCTCGCCGGGAGCGAACTGGCCGGTGAAGATCACCCACTTCTTGTCGGGCGTGACGTGCACGTTGGGCTCGACGCCGCCGCGGCCCGTCACGTAGTTGTGCCGCGACATGTCGACCAGCTTCTCGCGCGCGAGCGTGCCGTTCGGCTGCACCCGGAACAGATTGATCCACATGCCGTCGGTCGCATACGCGACCTGCGAGGGGTCACCGCCGTCGCCGGCAAACATGGTGTCGTCGCGAGAGCTGTTGAAGTGGATGCTCCACCAGTCACGCTCGACGCGGTAGCGCGTCGTCTTGCCGGTTTCCACGTTGACGCCGGCCAGCCAGAACACCTGGCTGCGCGGGGTCTGCAGGTCGAACCAGACGGTCTTGCCGTCCCAACTCCACCACTCGTGCCCATTGATTTCCATGTCCATCGTGCGCTTGTGCACGAGGCGCTTCGCGCTGCCATCGGTCCGGATCGTCCAGGTACGATCGAGCTCGTGCCAGGTCCCCTCATGGCAATACAGCAACAGGCCGGGGTCGACCGGATTGAACTGCAGGTGATTCAGATCGCCGTACTGGAAGCCGGTCTCGCGTGACTCGCCCGTTGCGAGCGTGGTGAAGATGAAGGACTGCAGCCCCGGATTCAGCGCCCGCGGGGCGAGCTGATCTTCCTTCTTTACCGAGTACTGCTGATCGGCGGTCAGATCCTCCATCCGCTTGCCGGGGAACATCCGCTGCAGCTGGGGAATCAGCGGCCGGGGGGCTGGCGCGGGGTACTTGCCATCACGATCGATCGCGCGCGCGTTCTTCACCACGGCCACGGTTTCATCGGCGTTGAGGAGACCGCGGGCGCGCGGCACCTCACGAACGGCGCGGGAATCGACGTTGACCGCCATCACCGGCGCCTCGCCGCGTCCGCCGCCCGAATTGCCGGCTCCGGCGCTGAGATAGATGTCGCGGCCGCGGCGAGCGAAATACCCGCCCCGCCCGGTCGCGCTGACGATCTCGAGCGGAGCGCTCTCGGTGCCGATCTTCGCCACGTCGATGACGGCGATGCCCTTCGGGGTGCGGAGCATCAGCTTGTCGCCCGACGCCGAGAAGGCGTTGTCGTGGAAATACAACGTCGTGCTGCCCGGCTCCTCCGACAGCCTGACCACGCGGTGGCCGGTGGCGGGATCGATCCATTGGCGCGGGGCCGGCGGCTGCTGGCCGCCGGCGGAGGCGACGGCGCAAACGAAGGAGAGGGCGAGCGCGATGAATCTCATGCGAAGCTCCGTGGTCGACGCCAGCACTATACCCGGCGCCGCGCCGCGATGCCTTCCCAGCACTCCCACGGCGCCGGCCCACGAGCCCCACGCTGTGCTGCTTCCAGATGCTCCAGGGGCAATTCGACGGGCAGTGATCTTTACAGGAGGGCCAGGAGACCAGGAGGAAATTCAAATTTATCTTTCTCCTGATCTCCTGGCCCTCCTGGAAAAGCTCACCGGCCCTCGCATCGCCCATCAGCGTCTGAGAGCACCTCGTCGCCGCGAGGCCGGGGGGCTGTGCTATTCCACCCGCAGCGCCTTCACCGGATCCATGCGCGCGGCCCGCCCCGCGGGGATGAGCGCGGCCACCGCCGCCGACAGCCCGAGAAGGCCGACGGCGGCGGCGAGCGCCAGCGGATCGTGCGGGCTGATTCCGAACAGCCGGGCTTCCAGGTAGCGTCCGGCGAAGAACGCGACCGGCAGCCCGACCGCCGCACCCACGGCTACCTGCACCACCGCCGATCGCACGATCGTCGCGACCAGGCGCGGCCAGGCTGCGCCAACTGCCATGCGCACGCCGATCTCACGGGTGCGGCGGGTCACCGAATAGGCCGTCACGCCGTACAACCCCAGGCACGCCAGCAACACCGCGACCAGGCCGAAGGTGCCGGTGAGCCGGGCGATCAGACGATCCATGTTGAACGCGCGCGCGACCTGCTCGTCCATCGTCACCATCGAACGGACCGTGATGCGGCGATCGACTTCGGCCATCGCGCGGCGCACGTCCGATTCCAGGCCGGCCACGGCGCCGTCGGTCAGGAGCTCGATCGCCTGCGGATACTGCGATCGATCGAGCTTCACGCCCATCTGGATGGCGCGGGCGCGGCTGTCGGCGGTTTCCTGCAGGTAGGGAATGAAGAACATCTCGCGCGGCGCCCGCCGGCCGTCCTGGTATTTGGCGTCGCCGACCACGCCGACGATTTCGATCTCGGGCACCGACTGGCCAACGTGCCGGCCGATCGGGTCGGCGTCGCCGAAATGGCGCTTCGCGAACGACTGCGAGACGATGGCGACCAGCGGCGACCCGGCGCGATCGCGCGGGTCGAAGGTCCGGCCGCGCAGCAACGGCGTCCCGACCGTTTCGAAGTAACCCGCGCTGACGCGGTTCCAAGAGGCGGACAGCCGCTCGGTCGCATCGACGCCCTGAACCACGATGCGGGCCGACCAGTTGTCGCCCGACATCGGCGCATAGAGCGAGAACGCAGCGTTCCGAACACCAGGAATCCTCAGCAGCCGGTCCTGCATGCGCGCGTACATCGACGCCAGCTCCTCGGGACCCACCGTAGTGAGCGACGGCGCCAGGTTGGCAACATAGCGGCTCTCGAGGCGGACCCCGAAGTCCTGCGATTCGAGTCGGGTCATGGTGCGGCCGAGCAGTCCCGCGCAGGTGATCAGGACCAGCGACAGCGCGACCTGCAGCGAGATCAGCGACCCGCGCAGCCGGCCGCCGCGATCGCCGGTGGTCCGCGTGGCGCCGCGGATCGCCTCGATCGGGTCGCACCGCGAGCCGACGATCGCCGGCGCGGCGCCGAACAGCGCGCCAGTCAACAGCGAGGCGCCGAACGCGAACCCGATCACCAGCCAGGACGGCGACGGATCGACCGGCACGCTGGTGGCGCCGCGGAACGCCAGCTGGATGATCGCGTTGGCTCCCGCGAACGCCACCATCAGTCCGACCAGTCCACCGACGCAGGCCAGCAGGATCGACTCGATCAGGAGCTGCCCGACCAACCGCATCCGGGACGCGCCGAGCGCGACCCGCATCGCCATCTCGGTCCGCCGCGCCGCCCCACGCGCCAGCAGCAGGCTGGCCAGATTGGCGCACGCAATCAGCAGCACCGCGGCGGCGAGCCCCTGCAGCAGCCGCAGCGATGGCGAGACGAACGCCTGCATGTTCCCCACCCCGGATGCCGCAGGAATGACGTTGATGCGCTGCCGTGGAATCTCGGCACGCTCAGTCGGCGAGAGCTCGACGCCGCCGAACCAGTGCTGCAGCGTCGCAGTCAGACGCGCCTGCAGCGGCGGAATCGACGCCCCCGGCTTCAGCCGGCCGATCGCATAGAGCCAGTGCAGCCCCTTCGAGTCGACCAGCCGGGCGGCCGGCTGGATCAAGGGCTCGCTCGACAGCGGCATCCAGAGGTCGGTCGGATTCGGCCGCAGCGTGTCCCCGTAGAATCCGTCGGGCGTCACCCCGACAATGGTCGCGGTCACGTCATTCAGCGTCACCGGCTGCCCGAGGATGTCGGCGCGGGCCTGGAACCGGTCGCGCCACGCGGCGTGACTGAGCACCGCGACCGGCGCCGCGCCACGCGCGTCATCGTCCGGCTGAATCAGCCGCCCGGCCGCGGGCGACAGCTCGAACAGCTGAAAGTAGTTGCCGGACACGAACTGGCCATCCAGCGTCTCGGCGGGTGTGTCGCCACTGGTGCGCCCGATCGTGACCGCGCGCGTGATGGCCTGGAACGCGGCGAGATGACTGAACTCCGGCGCCGCATCTCGCAGGTGCGTGTAGAGATCGTAGGAGAAGAGCGAGAAGGGCGACCCCTGCGTGCCCGAGTTCACGCAACACGCGTCGGTGTCGCCGACGCGATAGAGCTCGGTAGGACGCGCGACCGGCAGCGGCTTGAGTAGAACGCGGTCGATCAGGGTGAACACGGCGGTGTTGCCGCCGATGCCGAGCGCGAGGGTGAGCACGCACACCACCGTGAAGCCGGGCGCCTCACGCAGGCGGCGTCCCGCCACCGCCAGATCCGCTCCGAACCCTCGCCATGCTCGCATCTGGATTCCCCTCAGTGCCGTAAGTGATGTCTCGGCGCGACGAACCAGCAGCGGTCCGATGGACGCCAGGATCTGCCGCCAGCTCCACCGCCGGGCGGCGGCCGTTCCGTCGACGGCGGCGCGCGCCGCCGCTTCTTCCTCGAGGTCGAGGAGCAGCGCTTCTCGATGTTCGGAGCCCGCGGCGAACCGGAGCAGCCAACGGGCGATGCCTGGGACCGGTCCGGCCATGGCTACTGGTGCTGCGGACGCGGGCGCCAGCCCTGCATCATGCGGGCAAGCATGCGAGTCGCGTGATCGAGCGCGCGCGCGCCGGCCGAGGTCAGGACGAAGTGCTTCCGGGTGCGGCCCCCGGGAACCGGCAGCGGGTCCGACAGCGTGTGTGCGACCAGCCCCTTCTCCTCGAGCCGCGACAACGTCGCGTAGACCGCACCGATGGCGATCTCGCGACCGGTCCGGCTGGTGATTTCCTGCCGGATGGTCACCCCGTACGCATCGGGGTCGAGATGCGACAGCGCCAGCATCACGTAGATCTCGAATTCACCAAGGAAATCGCCTTTGGGCATATTAGTTCTACAAACGCGTAGTTAGACGGAGCCGACCGCTGGCAGGTTGCCTGTCGAGCTGTTTTTTCTTTCCAGTTGACCCCGGTTTCGCAAATGCAAGACGTCGCAGAGGATTGGCACCTGATTCATACCGTCATCACAGCGCCGACCTAGACTGAGGTCCCAATCGTGGAAGTGAGCCGGGAACCCGCCCCGGAAGCTACGACTTCGGAGGACCCATGAGCATCACACGCCGGCCGGCCTCGTCGCATCAGGATGACGCCGAAGACGTCGGCACGTTGTGGACCATGCTCCGCGGCGAGCACAGCGCCCGGTGCGCGCTGATCGCGCGGCGGAACGAATGGGAGGTCCGGGTGCTGATCGGCCGCGACCTGCTCCTCGAAGAACGGTGCGCACGCGCAGACGAGGCTTTTGCGGTGGGAGAACGATGGCGCCTGCGGATGCTCCAGGACGGCTGGCGGCAGGTGGTGCCGGCGCGCGAACGTGGTACGCCGTCGGCCGCCGATCCGGCGCCAACCACGCCACCCCGGCTGTGATCGCCGCGCGCCGCGATTCGCGCGCAATTTTACCCGCCCGTCTCCGCGCTTCCACATCCGCGTCGCGACCACCTGCAATGCTGTGAATGCCGGTCGCGGTCTCCAGCCGGCCTCCCGCCGTCGCGACGTTTCCCAGCGCGCGACCCGTTCACTGCCGACGCCCGAGGCGCGGTGTCTCGGCGTCAGAAGGAGGTCGCGTGATGCGAGTCGCCATCTTCACCGACAACGACTTCGACAAGACCAACGGCGTCACGACCACGCTGCGTGCGGTGTTGCGGCATCTGCCCGACGACGTCCACGCGCGGATCTACACGGCATCGGAGCTTTGCAGCGATGGACCAGACTATCTGGCGTTGGCCGCGTTCGGTGTGCCCATTCCATGGTACGGAGAGATGCGGATGTACGCGCCGCCGCTCCGGGACTTCCGCCGTCATCTCGCCGCCGACGACATCGGCCTGGTCCACATCACGACGCCGGGTCCCGTGGGCCTGGCCGCGAAGCACCTTGCGGCCAGCCTCGGCCTGCCGACGGTGGGCAGCTTCCACACCAATCTCGCCGAACACGTCCATCTCCTGACCGGGTCGCAGATGCTTGCCCGGGGCATGGACACCTACATGCGATGGCTGTACGGCGCCTGCGGTCAGGTGCTGGTCCCGTCCGGCGACACTCGCGATCGGCTCCGCGCCAAGGGCTGGGCACAAGAGCGCATGGCCGTGTGGCCGCGGGGCGTCGATACCCGGGCCTTCACGCCCGAGCGGCGATCGGATGCGCTCCGCGAGGCGTGGCACGTGTGCGACAAGCGGCCGGCGCTGCTGTACGCAGGGCGACTCTCGCGTGAGAAAGGACTCGCGATGCTGCAGCCGCTCGAGTCGCTGCTCTACCGGCAGCACACGGCGTATCGACTCATCGTGGCCGGCGAAGGTCCAATGAGCGCAGAGCTCAGGGCGCTGTGTCCCGACGCCGTGTTCCTGGGGCGGGTGGCCCACCAGGACATGAGCGCCATCATGGCGTCGGCGGATGTCTCTTTCTTTCCCAGCGACACCGACACCGCCGGCAACGTGGTCCTCGAAGCGGAGGCGTGCGGCCTGCCGGTCGTCGTGTCGAGAGCGGGCGGGCCGATCGAACAGATGACCGACGGCGTGACCGGGTTCGCCTGCCGCTCCGCCGATGTGGCCGACTTCACCGAGCGCACCGGCGCGCTGTTGCGTGCGAAGGGGCTCCGCCAGCAGATGGGCGCCGCCGCCCGCGTCCATGCGTCCGGGCGCACCTGGGGCTCCGCGCTCGAGCCCTTGTTCCGAAGCTACCGCACGTCGCCACAGGCTGGTGCGCGGCCCCGGGCCGCGAGCGTCGAACCACGTGCGGGAGCCGTGGCGCGGTGACCGCACAGGTCCAGCCGACGATCGGCACCGCCGTGCGCTAGCTGCGATCGCGGTCCGCTGACGCCGCTTGCAGTACGCTGGGCCGTCATGGAATCCACACCAGATCTTCGACTCGAACAGCAGATCGAAGACGTGAAGGGACTGCTGGCCAAGCACGGTCTGCTGGAAAGCGTGGCACGCCGGCAACAGACGCCGCGCAGTGCGCTGCTCGAAGAGATGCAGCGCCGCCAGAATCTCGTCGAGCTCGAGATGCGGCTCCGCTCGCTCCATCCCGCCGACGTCGCCAGCATCCTCGAATCGGTGCCTCCAGACGACCGGGTGATCGTCTGGGGCCGGCTCCGCCCGGCGTTGGCCGGTGCGGCGCTGGTCGAGGTCAGCGTCACCATTCGCGAGTCGCTGATCGAGCAGACGTCGGCCGAGCGCCTGTTCGTGATCCTGTCAGAGTTGGATGCCGACGATCTGCGCTATCTCCTCGGCGTCGGTGCCGGAGCCGATCCTCAGCCAGCTTTCGGCGGCGCTCGACGCGCAGGATCGATCGTGGGTCGAGCAGAGCCGATCGTTTCCGGAGGGCTCGACCGCCCGGCTCATGACCCAGGACGTCTTGAGCCTGCAGGGCTCGCAGACCGCCGAAGAGGCAGTCTCGGGCATTCGCCGGCTCGGCACGCTGCCGACCCACACCGATCGGCTGTTCGTGGTCGATCCGCGCAACGTCCTGGTGGGCGCGGTGCCGCTCGGGACGCGGCTGGTGGCGGATCCGTCGGCGCCGATTGCCTCGCTCATGGACGGGGGGCTCCGCCGGTTCCATCTCTACGATCCTGCGGAGGAAGTGGCGACCGCGTTCGAGCGCTACGACCTGCTGTCGGCGCCGGTGGTCGACGACCGCGGCAAGCTGATTGGCCGGGTCACGGCCGATTCGGTCATGGACTTCATCCGGACGTCGTCTGAAAACCATGTGCTGGGCCTCGCCGGTCTTCGCACGTCGGAGGATCTGTTCGCGCCGGTGCTCGACTCGGCGCGGAACCGCTGGCCGTGGCTCGCCGTCAACATGGCGACCGCCTTCATCGCGTCGCGGGTCATCGGCGGTTTCGAGGGGACGATTCGGCAGCTGGTGCCGCTCGCGGCCCTGATGCCGATCGTGGCGAGCATCGGCGGCAACACCGGCAACCAGACGGTCGCGCTCGTGGTGCGGGCGCTGGCGCTCGACCAGCTCAACCGCGGGAGCACGTGGCACCTGCTCAGAAAAGAGCTGACGGTCGGACTGCTGAACGGGGCGCTCTGGGGCACGCTGGTCGGCCTGTTCGCGATGCTGGTCTATCACTCGCCGGCGCTGGGGCTGGTGATGATGAGCGCGGTCCTCCTCAACCTGCTGAACGCGGCGATTGTCGGAGTCGTGGTGCCGCTGGCGCTGTCGAAAGGCGGACGCGATCCGGCCCAGGGTTCGAGCGTGGTCCTGACGTTCGCCACCGACAGCATGGGGTTCTTCCTGTTCCTCGGCCTCGCGCATGTGTTCCTGTTGTAGCCAGTTGCCAGTTGCCAGTTGCCAGTTGCCAGTACGAGGCGGCTGGCACGTTTTCGGGATTGCAAGACCACGGAGCGGAAAACTTCAGACTGCGAACTGGAAACTGGAAACTGGAAACTGACGACGTTACTGGTTCGTGACACCGCCGATCGTCCCCGCGATAACATCACTGTTTCACTCCTGAGCATCGATGACAGACACCCCGGCCGTTGCTACTGAACTGATCGGTGTGCTCGACATGGGGGCGAGCGCGATCCGGCTGGTCGTCGCCGAAATCGACTCGAAGCGGAACGTCCGGGTGATCGAAGAGGCGTCGCGCGGAGTGCTGCTCGGGCGGGACACCTTCTCGGGCGGCGTGATTCGATCGCAGACCATGGACGCCGCGCTCGAGGCGCTGGATGGCTTTCGCGAAATCATGGACGGGTACGGGGTGCAAGCCGGACGGGCGGTGGCGACGAGCGCGGTCCGCGAGGCCCGCAACGCCGACATGTTTCTCGATCGGATCCAGGGGCGCACCGGCATCCGGTTCGAGATCATCAACGAAGCGGAAGAAAGCCGCCTGGCGTACATGGCGGTCCGGCATACGCTGCGCCGGCACCCCGCGCTCAAGTCGGCGCGCGCGCTGCTGATCGAAGTCGGCGGCGGCAGCACCAGCCTCACGCTGCTCCGCCGCGGACAGCCCACCCGCTCGGGCGTGTATGCGCTCGGCGCGATTCGACTCCGCCAGCAGCTCGACCTGCGCCGCCATACCCAGGAGCTGCAAGTGGCGCTGCTCAAGCGCTACATCGCGAATGTGGTCGAGGAAATCCGCGTCGAGATCCCGCTCGATCGCATCGCGAACGTGATCGCGATCGGCGGCGACGTCCGGTTCGTGGCGTCCCAGTTGACCGATCAGCCCGACGCCGACGTCCGGGAGATGGCGCGCGACCAGTTTCTCGCGTTCTGCGACGAGGTGGAGCGCCTGGACGAGGACGGGCTGGTCGATCGGTTCCGGCTGCCGGCGGTCGAAGCCGAAACCCTGCTGCCGGCGCTCCTCGTCTATCGCACGCTCCTCGCCGAAACCGCCGGCGGCCGCCTCATCGTGTCGAGTGCCTCGCTTCGGGCCGGCGTGATGCTCGACGTCGCCGAGCCGAAGAACCGGGTTACGGCGGAAGACTTCGAGCATCAGGTGCTGGCGAGCGCCGAGGCGCTGGGACACCGCTACCGCTTCGATCGGGACCATGGCCAGCACGTCGCCATGCTCGCCACCCGGCTGTTCGACGAGCTTGGCGCCGAGCACGGGCTCGGCGACCGCGAACGGCTGCTGTTGCAGGTGTCCGGTCTCCTGCACGACGTCGGCGTCTACGTCAGCCTGCGCGCGCATCACAAGCATTCCCAGTACATCCTCGCCGCGTCGCAGATCTTCGGGCTGTCGAACGAGGAAACCGCCATCGTCTCGAACATCGCCCGCTACCATCGCCGGGGACTACCCCAGGACAGCCACGTGCCGTTCATCGCGCTCGACCGCACCGATCGCTTGATCGTCAACAAGCTCGGGGCGCTGCTCCGTCTGGTCAATGCCCTCGACGCTGAGCACGCCCAGAAAGTGCGGGACGTCCGCCTGGTCCGGCGCGGCAGCAACTGGGTCCTGGAGCTCGACGGCGACGGCGACCTCACCATGGAGCTGCTGGCCGCGACCGCGCGGGCCGACATGTTCGCCGAAGTGTTCGGGCGCCAGCTGGTCATTCGCCGGGTTGGAGTCGTCTCGTGATCCCGGACCCGTCGCTTCTCATCAACCGTGAGCTGTCGTGGCTCGCGTTCAACGAACGCGTGCTGGAGGAAGCGGCGGATCCCTCGACGCCGCTGCTCGAGCGCGTCAAGTTTGCTTCGATCACCGCGGCCAACCTCGACGAGTTCTTCATGGTGCGGGTCGCCGCGGTCAAGCGCAGCGTCGAAGAGGAAGACGCGGTGACCGATCCCGCCGCGCGCGAGGAGCTCTCCGCCATCCGCCGGCGCGCCCATGCGCTCGTCACGTCGCTCTATGACCTGGTGAACGACACGCTGCGGCCGGCGCTCGTATCCGCCCAGATCCGGCTGCTCACCGTCGCGGAGCTCGAGCCGTCGCGGCGCGCCGCGCTGGCGACGTTCTTCTGCGACGCCGTTCTTCCAGTGCTGACGCCGCTCGCGATCGACGTCTCGCGCCCCTTTCCGCTGCTCTCGTCGCTCAGCCTGAACCTCGCACTGCTGCTCGAGCCCGCGCCTGACGAGACCGAGCGGCGGCTGGCGATCGTCCAGGTGCCAGCCGTGTTGACGCGGCTGGTGTCGGTGGCCGGCGGCGACGGCTACACGTATGTCCTCCTCGAGGATGTCATCAGAGCGCACATCGCACAGCTGTTTCCCGGACAGACGATTGTCGAGACCACGGTCATCCGGCTCGCCCGCGACGCCGAGCTCGAGCTCGACGACGAAGGTGGGCGAACCCATCTCGAGGTGGTGGAGCGCGAAGTCCGACGCCGCCGCCGCAGCGACGTCGTCCGGCTCGAGGTCGAGTCCGCCGCCTCGGAGGAACTGATCGCCCTGCTGCGCGATCAGCTCGACATCTGGCCCGAAGAGGTTTACGCCGTCCCGGGTCCGCTCGACCTCCGCGTGCTGTTCGGACTGACCGAGCTGCCAGGATTCGATGCGCTGCGCGAGCCGCCGCTGCAGCCGGCCAGTGTCCTCGGCGAGCACGAGCAGACCAACCTGTTCGAGGTGCTCGACGATCGCGACGTGCTGCTGCACCACCCCTACGACGCCTACGACCCGGTCGTCGCCTTCGTCGCGCAGGCGGCCGACGACGCCGAGGTGCTCGCGATCAAGCAGACGCTCTATCGCACCAGCGTGGGCTCCCCGATCATCGCCGCGCTGCAACGGGCGGCCGAGCGCAACAAGCAGGTCACCGTGCTGGTCGAGCTGACCGCCCGGTTCGACGAAGAGCGCAACATTCAGTGGGCGCGGGCGCTCGAGCAGGCCGGGGCCCACGTCATCTACGGGGTCCGCCGTTACAAGACTCACGCGAAGATCTGCCTGGTGGTGAGGCGGACGCCGCACGGGCTGCGGCGCTATGTGCATCTCGGCACCGGCAATTACAACGAGCGGACCGCGCGGGTCTATACGGACTTTGCATTGATGACCTCGTCGGCCGCGATCGCGGCGGATGCGACCGCGTTTTTCAGCGCGCTCAGCGGCTACTCGGATCCGCCGCGCCTCAAGAAGCTGGTGATGGCGCCGACCCACCTCCGGCCGCGGTTCATCAAACTGATCGAGCGCGAGCGCCGCCGCGCCGAGGGGGGGCAACCCGGGGAGATCGTCGCCAAGATGAACTCGCTCATCGACGACGAGATCATCGGCGCGTTGTATGCCGCGTCGCAGGCTGGCGTCGTGATCAAGCTCAACGTGCGCGGGATCTGTGCGCTTCGCCCCGGCGTGTCCGGCGTCAGCGAGACCATCGAAGTGATCTCGGTCGTCGATCGGTTCCTCGAGCACTCGCGGATCTACTACTTCCTGAACGGCGGCGACGACCAGGTCTACCTGTCGAGCGCGGACTGGATGAGCCGCAATCTCGACAAGCGCGTGGAGCTGATGTTCCCGATCGAGGGGCCCGCGCACAAGAACGTGGTGCTCTATGCGCTCCGGGCCATGTTCCGGGACAACGTGAAGACCCGTTGTCTACGCTCCGACGGCACGTATGAACGAAAGACCCCCGCGCCCGGCGAACAGCCGTTCCGGGTCCAGCCGCATCTCCAAGACGAGGCGCACCGCCGCTCGACCCTGGCGCGCGAGCGCGCTGGCGTGACCTTCACGCCCGAGAGCGCCGACAGCTAGCCCATTTCAGCATTCGAGGGCCGGCGGCTGTCACGCTGCGATCGTGTCCACGGGGCCTGCGGCGCGCTGGCGCTCCGTCCGCCTTCGCGCGAAGCGCTTCGGCGAGACCCTAGCCGTAGCCTTGGCGAAGGCTGGCGCCAGAACGAGACGACGACACGACGACACGACGAAATCCTTGTGAGTCACTTCGAAGGGCTGCTGCCCGCTGGCGGCGCCGCGCGCTTCGCGCGGCGAGAGAAGCGAGGGTCAGTCGGATCCCAAGTAGCCCAAACGAAGGATGGCTACTTGGGATTCGACTGACCCTCACTCCTCTCAACGACGGCCCGGGAGGGCCGTCGTTGCCGCCAACGGGAAGAGCCGTTGATATCCAGCCGGGGCACCAGGAATAGCCACCACCGACTCCGTCGTGGCCCGTTGCGTTCTCCACGTCGTTGTCGTCGTGTCGTCGTGTTACCTGCTCGTGCTCTACGCACTGGTCCTGACCGCCCGCGCCGCCGTCGTCAGGCTGGATCGAGCCGGCTCGATCAGGCGGGCCGCTGACGCGGTCGTGGGTGTGCTGGTGCGCACCGGTACCGCCGTGGTCGCGATCGCGCTGCCAGTCGCGGCGGCGCTGTATTTCAGGCACGACTGGATCGCTTGGTTCGGCATCCCGACCCCCGATCGGTCGGTCATCCCCGAGCTGGCCTCGCTCGTCGGCTACGGCACCGCGGTCGCATTCGGATGGCTGATCCACCGGCAGCCGGATCTGCTCGCTGTGTGGGGACGACTGTGGCCTGTCCATCTCGCCGTGGCCCTGATCGCGACGGCCGTGTGTCTCTCGATGGCCGGCGTGACACCGTCGCTGGTGCCGATCGCCACGCGGGGCGCAAAACTCGGATTCGCCCTCGGCTATGCCCTGGCGCTCTGGTGCTGGTCGCTCGCCGTCCTCGGCATCGCGACCCGGTTCCTGGCGCACGCTAATCCGGCCATCCGCTATGTCGCGGACGCGTCCTATTGGATCTACCTCGTCCACCTGCCGGTCGTCGCCGCACTGCAGATCGTCGTGAGCCGGCTGCCATGGCACTGGAGCATCAAGTTCCCGCTGATCCTCGTGGTGAGCCTGGCGGTGCTGTTCACGACCTATCACTATCTCGTGCGGCCGACCTTCATCGGTCAATTCCTGAACGGCCGTCGCTACCCTCGGCGGGGCGGACCACACCCCGGTTCGCCAGACGGCCAGGGAACGCAGCGGCGCGAGCGCCGAATCGGCGGCGGCTCCCCTCGCCGCGCTGGCGGGCGTGCACAAGCGATACGGCACGACGGTGGCGCTGGCGGGCCTTGACCTCGACGTGCGGCCAGGGGAGCTGCGCAACGCACACTGCGCTGGGAAAACGTCGCCGTCACTGCCCAACTGGACCGCAACGGCAGCTGCAGGTCGACGAGGAGCAGACGGTGGTGTTCACGGGCGACTGGAACGGTGGCGAGCGCACGCTCACCGTCCGGCGGGGCCAGTTCTCGTTCAAGAGTCTCTCGAGATTCCGCGACGGCGGGTTCCGGCCGATGGTCGCAGACCCCAAACTGGACGACCTCGACGACTATTCGCTGGACGGGATACGCCTGCGGTGGCGCAGCCGGCGGGCGTCCGATCCGCCATTCGCCGGCACCTCGCTTCGCTACCAGATGCGGTACGCGCTATCGGGGATCCTGGTCAAGGAGGACGACCACGCCTCATCCCGGGAAGCCACGCCGCCGGACCCGGCGCCGGCCTATCAACTTCCACCGTTCCTATCTGAGGTCACGGTCGCCGCCGCCGCTCTCTTTGGAATCAGCGGGCTCGCGATCGCGTGGTTCTTCGTCGTGTCGTCGTGTCGTCGTCTCGTCCCTCGGCCGAAGGCGCCGAAGGCCGAGCCGCGCCGGAGGCGCCGTGACAGCGTGAGGTGCACGCATTAAGCGCACGCCGCGCCGAAGGTGCCGTGGGCGCCTCACTTGCCGGGTGGCGCGTCGCCGGTCGTGAGGGTGCTCAGATCGAGCGGCCGTTCGTCGTGCGGCAGCGACAGGAAGTACTCGAGCAACGGACGATCGTCGGTGAGGACTGGTCCGCTCCCGATGAACCGGCGCAGATGGTCAGGGCCCGCCACGTAGTGGGCGAGCAGCGCCGCCGGATCGGTGAATCCGGCAGCGGTCAGCGACGGCTGAAGCGTGGGCACCCCAAAGCGCTTCGCGAGCTGCGCGGCATCGACCCGCAGCGGGCGGACCGACCCGATCAGCAGCGACCCATTCACCCAGACCGTGGTCTCCGGAAACACGTGCTGAAAGGTCCGCGCAATCAGCTCGTAGTGCTGTCGCGAACGGAGCCCGATCCACTGGACCATCACACCGGTGTCGGTGAGTGCGCGGCGGGCCAGCGTGAAGTACTCGCGCGAGTACAGGAGGCCGGCGCCGGCGTGGGTGGGCTGAATCACGTCAGCCGTGATCACGTCGTACTTGCCGCGCCCGAGCAGCAGATGATTGCGAGCGTCGTCCAGGTGCAGGCGAACGTTCGGCCGCGACAGGACGCTTTCGTTGATGTGCGTGAACCACTCCGCGCCCTTCACGACGCCGCTGGCGAGCTCGACGATGTCGACGTCGAGATCCGGATGGAGACTGACGGCGCCGGCGGTGGCGCCGCCGCCGAGGCCAATCACCAGCGCACGCGCCGGCTCCGGGTGCAGGATCACCGGCATGTGTCCGATCTGGCGGTGCAGCGTCACGACGTCGCGGCCATCGCTCGCCTGGTGCAACCCGTCCAGATAGAGTTGCCGGCCGCCCATCTCGCGCATGTGCACGCTGACCGTGGTCTGCACGCCTTCGTGACGCATGAAGATGTGGCCGGCTGATGGATAGCGTCTGGTGAGCCCGGCCATGAAGGGATCTGGGATGTCGCTCGCGAGAGACGCGAACAGGCCGATCGCGACCAGCGCCGATTGCCGCGCTGGTACGAGGCGCCCGGCGCAGATCACCGATCAGCAGCACCACTCCGGCGCCGAGGCTGACACCGGCCATCAGCACCAGGCTGCGAGCACTGCCAAACTGCGCCAGCAGGACGAACCCGGCGAGGATCGATCCGGCGAACGCGCCGGCGACGTTGCCCGCATACAGCGACCCCAGCTGCCGTCCGGTGGCCTGGGCGTTGCCAGCCCAGAGGCGGACGCCGACCGGAAACGCCACTCCGACACACAGCGCGGTGGGGAGGATGGCGATCGTCGCGCCGCGGATCAGCCCGGTCGCGGCCGACGCCGGGTCATACATCGAGCCGTGCAGCCGGGCGCCCGCGAGGGCGGCAACGCCAGCGGCAGCGTGCAGCGCTCCGAACCACCACAGTGACGGCTCGCGCCATCTGAGGATGGGAGTGGCAATCAGACTTCCGGCCGCGATCCCGGTCAGCACGATCGCGAGCATCGCGCTGAAGGCGTAAGTCGTGGCCGGGTAATAGAGCACGAGCGTGCGGAACCACACGACTTCGAGCGCGAGCGAGGCCAGGCCTGACAGCACGAACGCGGCGAAGACCAGGCGGCGCGCGCCGGATCGCACTGGCGACGGCGAGTCCCCGACGGCCGGGGATTCCGCGGTGTGCCAGGGCAGGCCCGGCGTGGCAGGGAGCGCTCGCGCCATTACCACCGCGACAGCCCCGATCGAGAGGTTCACAGCGGCCGCGATCCGGAAGGTCGCGTCGATCCCGACACCGCCGATCAGCAGAAAGCCGGCGAGCAGGCAGCCCACAATCGCGCCGGCGGTGTTGACGCCGTACAACACGCTCAAGCGCGGGACATGACTCGTCGTCCCAAGCACGGACGACTGGAGCGCCAGCGGGAGCGTCGCGCCCATCAGGATGGTCGGGGGCAGGAGAATCGCCGCCGAACAGAGCAGCCGCACGATTGTCAGCACGGCACGCGACTCGACGCCGACGACCGCCCGCACATAGCCCTCGCTGACGAGATCCAGCCCGAGCGGCGACAGCAGCGCGGTCAAGCCAATCAGCATCTCGGTCGCGCCGAACCACAGGAGCGGACGGCGCACCCGCTCGGACAGCCGTCCGGCCGCCGCGCTGCCAATCCCAACCCCCGCCATGAAGGCCGCGAGCACTGTGCTCGCGGCGTACACCGTGACGCCGAAGATCAGCGAGAGCTGTCGCAGCCAGAGGACCTGGTAGATCAGCGCACAGGCGCCGGAGAAGAAGAAGAGCACCGCCAGCTTGGGAAACACGGGCGGCACATTCTACGTCGGGCGTCGGGGTGGGGTCCGCCTTCGCGGCTGCGCCGCTTCGGCGAGACGGGCGCCTGGCCTATCAGCCGACTCGCGCGCGCTGGCAAGGGTCCTTCGACTCGCCCCTCCGGGGCTCGCTCAGGACATTCGACTTGATGGGTGGCCCGCCATGAGCGAGCCTGACGGCTCGCCGGAGGCGAGGCGACAGGCGACAGGCGAGTCGAATGGCTTGCCAGCCGTAGCTCACTTCGGCGTCGGGGGCCCGCCTTCGCCAAGGCTACGGCGGGCAACCTTCGCGTGAGTCATGAGCGAAGGTTGGTGCGAAAGGGGGGACTCGAACCCCCACGGTATTGCTACCGCCAGCCCCTCAAGCTGGTGCGTCTGCCAATTCCGCCACTTTCGCGAGGCCGGTAGGTGCAGTGCTTCGGCGCGGAGCCGAAGCCGTCATTGTAACACCGGCTGGCGCTATTTCTGCGGCGCAGGCATCCAGCCGCTTCGCAATCTCCTCCGACAGATCGATCGCGGGAAGGTGCCACAAGAGCGTCGTCTCGCTGCTCAACACCGCCCACAGGTTCTTCTCGGTGGCAACCTGCCCGACCACCGGGAAGAGGCGGGTCGTGAAGGCGCGCCACAACTGTTGCTGAGTGTCCTGCACTTCGGCCTGCGCGTCTTCGTTGAACCGTTGAAAGTCGAGCTGCGCGCGCTGGAACTCCCGCTGCAGCCTGGTGACCGCCGCTTCGTTGAGCACCGCGCCGCCGGCCGACAGCTTCTGCTGCAGCAGCTCGACCTGCTTGCTCCGTTCCGCAACTTCCGCCGCCTTCTTCGTGCGCAGCGCCGCCAGTTGCGCGGTGGCCGCCTTCCCTTCACTCGAAAGAGCCGCGACTCGTTCCAGATCGACGTAGCCGATTCTCGAGTCCTTGGGGAACTCCCGCACCGCCGCCATACCTTGAGAAGGGATTGGCTTCGCCGTGCCCTGCCCAGTGACAGACTGAGCAGAGACGGGCAGACTCGACCCCAAGGCTGCAACCATGACCACAACCCCGCACCGGATCATGCGACACCTCCTGACAAGCGTCTTACAAGTCTCGTTAGACGCCGGAGTGGTGTGATTGGTCGGAGTGGGATGATGGGCGTCAGACGGTCGAAGGCTCAGAATACTGTCCGAGTAGCGATTTTGCCAGCAATTCCTAACACTGGGCAGATACAGAACCAAGAAGGATTACTTGCCACGAGAGTTGAGCGAAGCATAGGATCTACTCCATGACAGACACTCTCAACGATAGTGAGTTTCGCCGCTACGCCTTGCTTGGAGCCGAAGCACGGCTCCTGCAGATCGACAAGGAAGCGGCCAGTATCTACCAGGCCTTCCCGGAGCTTCGCAAGCAGGCCGGAGCGCGGGACGCTCAGAAGCGCACTCCGGATGCGGCGGCCGGTCGAGGGCGGCGGCGGGGCGGTATGTCGGCCGCGCAGCGGGAAGCGGTTCGGGAACGCATGAAGCGTTACTGGGCCCAGCGACGCAGCTCCGGCGCGACCTCCAGCGAGGCGGCCTCAGCCACTGACACCGCGTCGAACACCAGCGCGGTATCGACGTCGGCAGGTGCGAGGAAAGGAAAGGGCCAGCGGGCCAAGACCGCCGGAAGCAGCCGCGGTCCCCGGAAGATGTCGGCGGCCGCCCGCAAGCGGATCTCCGATGCGCAGAAGGCGCGCTGGGCAAAAAGAAGGCGCGCCAACGCGTAACTGGCGCAGGGATCTCCCCGCGGTCGTCGCCATCATTCTTCATTCCGATCGATAACCCGACCGACTCCGACCGTGCTCGAGTGAGCACGGTCGCCATTCCACCTCAATCCCTGTTCAGACCGTCGGCGCCGGTGCGGAGCGCCGCGTAACGTCTTCGAATAGTTACGATCCGATCACGAAGCCGTCGTGCAGCGCTGCGATCGTAGGAACCTGCGATCGGCGGTCGGTGGTCGGTATCCGAAGGGGAAGGCTCTCCGCGGGCGCATAGCTCGACGCCGACCTTCCGCACTCCTTCACCGCCCACCGAGCGCCGGTCGCGCGCCTTTGATCCCCCGGGTTGATCCACGCACCCATCCGGCATCCTGGCCGGTCACATTTTCCACACGCGGTCTGGGTCTAACAGCCCGTGGTGAAAGTCTGGCTGCATTCGACGGGCGATGCATCCCCGCCGGCGGCGTTGCTCCTCCCTCAAATACTCCCGGTATTCTCGGTCGTCGCGCCTTGCCGGCGGGGCGCCTCGCCCGTCTCGTGCGACGCCAGACTTTCATCACGGGCTGTTACCATGTCCTGCAGCGCGAGCATCGGCCAGACGGGCTGACGGCTTCAGCGCGGCATTCCCGGCGGAGGAACGGATCGACCATGTGGGCTGGCGCGACGCGCGCGATCTCGACGGCACTGGTGCTGGCGGCGCTGATGGCGGCCACGGGCTGCGCCGGGTCGCCCGCGCCGATGCCACCGGCGACCGCCGGGGGGGAACCCCCGCCGAGCTCGGGGTCGGCGCCACCACCACCGCCGGCCGACGTGCCGCCGGTGACCGCGACTCCCGCTCTGGCGATGCCCGCCTTCCCCTGGCCGCCACCGCGGTATTCCGCGTTCGCCACGATCGTGCGGGAGTGGGTGGCGGGCGGCCCTCAGCCGACCCTGGGATCGGCGGCGCGGCGGCTCGAGGCCGCCTTCGATACCGCCGGGTACGGGGAGCGGAGCTATTACTCGATCCCCGGCGGCTTCGCGCTGGTGTCCCGCATCGAGCAGATCCGGCCGGACGCCTCGCCGGTCGACGCGCCGGCGCGATGGGCGGTCGAAACAGCCACCGTGCGCGCGGGCTTCATCGATCACATCCGTGCGCTCTTCAACGCGCCGCCCGGGTTCTATCGCGTCATCGTGTTCACCGTCACGGACCAGGACTTCGCCGCGGCCGGGCGGGCGCCGACCTCGGCCGAGGCGCGCGCCTGGATCACATCAGGCTCGTTGCGCCTGCCGCCGGATGTCGCCAGCTCACTCGTACTCGGCGCAGCACTACACCAGCGCGCTGATTTACGAGTTCGAGCGCCGCGCCGATCGATCGGAGGCGGAAGTGCGAACGCCGAGCCCCTCCCCCGGCCGGGTCCATCTCGAGAAGACCGGGATCTGGCAGGCACTCGCCCGACCGTGAGATGACTCCGTCCCGCTTCAACGACACCAGGAGTCTGCGCCGGCTGTCGCAGCTCTCCCTCCTGTTCGCGATGGGCGGCCTGGTGGCCACTGCCGGTGCGCTGACGCTGTTGCCGGATGCCACCGCCGCCGGCCAGTGGATCCTCGGCGCGACTGGGGTCATCTCGAGCGGTGCGACGTTCCTGTTCGGCATGATGATCAGCTTGCGCAAACCGCTGGCCCGCCGAACGGGATTCGCGGTGATCGCCGTCATCCTGCCGACCGCCGTGCTGTTCGGGCTCCTGGCGTACGTGAGTCCCGAGTCCGCCTGGGTCTTCACGGCGTGGTCGATCGCCCTCCTCGGCTACGTCGCGTTCGCCACGCATCGACTGGTGCGCTGGCCGACCGGCGCGCTCTCGGACGAGCCGCCGTCGAGCCTCGGGATCTTCATTTCCTATCGGCGCCAGGACACTCTCGAAACGGTCGGCCGGATTCTCGATCATCTCTCCCAGGCGTTCGAACGGGAACGCCTGTTCCTCGACGTCGATCGTCAGGCCGCCGGCGACGACTACCGCACGGTGATCAGCCGCGCGCTGGCGCAGTCGGAGGTCGTGCTCGTGGTGATTGGCATGGAATGGCTGGACGCCGCCACCCGGGAAGGCCGGCGCCGGCTCGACGACCCCGACGACATGGTGCGGATCGAGATCGAGACGGCGCTCGAACGCAACCTCAGGGTCGTACCGGTGATGGTCGAGGGCGCGAGCGTGCCGCCGCCCGCGCGCCTGCCGGTCTCGCTGCAGCCGCTGTCCTTTCGCACCGCGATGCAGCTGCGGCCGGATCCGGATTTTCAGACCGACCTGCTACGCCTGGTCGACGCCTTGCGCGGCACTCAGGAGGACGAGGGCCGCGCCGAGACCATCACCTGACGGTCGCGCAGATCACTGGCGCAGCACGGCGGCCGCGTCGACCCGCACCGCCCGCCGCATCGGCACCAGCGACACCAGCATCGACGCGGCGATCAGCACGGCCGCGGCCGCGAGCAGCATGACCGGGTCCAGCGACACGGCGTCGTGAAACGCACCGCGGATGGCCCTCGTCGCCACCACCGCGATCGCCAGACCGGTGAGCGCGCCCAGCCCCGCGAGCCGGGCGGTCTCGCCCAACACCAGACCGCGCACGTGCGCCGAGGTCGCGCCGAGCGCCAGGCGAACCGCGATCTCACGGTCGCGCTGCCGGACGAAGGCCGACATCACCGCGTAGAGACCGATCGCCGACAACAGCAGCGCGGCGGTCGAGAACGCGCCGAGCAGGAAGGCGTTGAAGCGCGGCCGGGCGAGCGGGCGATTGAGCACCCGCGTATAGGGAGAGACCTGCACCACCTGGACGTTCGGATCGACGCGCCGGATCTGTTCCCTGGCGATCCTCGACACGAGCTCGAGCGGCGCCGTGGTCCGCACCACGAACATCCCGGCAGTCATCTGGAACTGCGCCGCGGGTAGATAGAGCGTCGGGCGCGGCCGCGCCAGCTCCCGGTAGCGCGTCGATGCGGCCACTCCCACCACGGTCAGCCAGCTCTCGCTCTCGGGTGAAGCCGGTCCACCCATCTTGATCCGCCGGCCGACGGGATCGGCGCCGGGCCACAACTGCGCCGCGACGTCGTCGCTGAGTATCGCGACGGCGACGCTGCCCTGCCGGTCGGCGGCCGTGAACGCGCGGCCGTGCGTCAGCGCAATGCCGAACGACTCGAAATAATTGGGGAAGATCGACTCCAGATTCAACGAGGGATTGGACGCCGCGCGATCGGCGGCCTGCCCTTCGGCGGTGAACCTCGGCACGTCCCAACCGCCGTCGCCCGAGAACGGCATCACGTTCACCGGCGTCGCCGCGGCAATCGCTGGCGCGGCCTCGAGGCTGGCGATGGTCTGTTCGAGAAACTGCGCGTGCCGCGCCCGGCTGTCGTAGGTGCCGGCGGGCAAGGTCAGCTCGACGAAGACCAGCTGCGGCGCCGCGAAGCCGGTGTCGGCCGACTGCAGCCGCAGCAGGCTGCGAATGATCAATCCGGCGGCGGCCACCACCAGCACGGCGAGCGCAACCTGTGCGACCACCAGACCCCGTCGCCCGCGCCGTGCCGCAGGGCTCGTCGCGCCTCGATCACCGCCGCGCAGCTGCGACACGAGATCGACGTCTCGGAGCCACAACGCCGGCGCCACCGCGGCCAGACAGCAGGTCGCGCACGCGATGGCGGCGGTGAACGCGACCACCACCAGGTCGACGCGGATCGACTCGAGTCGCGGCAATCCGTCGGGAACCACGGCGAGCAGCGCCTGGAGGCTCCACCAGGTGAAGGTCAGTCCCGCCACCGCCGCCAGCAGCGACAGCGTGAGACTCTCGACCAGCAGCTCCCGGACGATGCGCCACCGGCCGGCGCCGACCGCCTCGCGAACCGCCAGCTCGGACCGGCGCGCCTCCCCCCGCATCAGGAAGAGATTGGCGACGTTCGCGGTCGCGATCAGCAGCACCAGCCCGACCGCCGCGAGGAGCGCGACGAGCGGCGCGCGCACGTTGCCGACCACCGCCTGTTCGTAGGAGCGCACCACCGGAACCAGATCACGCATCCGCCCAGGCAGCGCACGCTCGTCGAACCGCCGCGTCAGCGCGGCGAGCTCGCTCGTGACCTGCTCGAGGGTGACGCCCGGACGCAGCCTCGCGATCAGGTCGATCTCGCGACGGGCGGCATCGCCGAACGGTCCGGTGGTCCCGAACGATCGGGTGGTCCTCCAGACCTCGGCGCCGCCGGAGTGGTCCACGTCCGATGGCATCACGCCGACGATCGTGAACCGCTTCTGATCAATGCTGATCCGGCGCCCGATGATGTCGCGCGCTCGTCCGTATCGCCGGGTCCACAACGCATGGCTGATCGCCACCACGTCCTCGGCCCCCTCGACATCGTCTGGCGGCCCGAGCGGCCGCCCAAGGAGGGCGTCCACGCCCAGCACCTCGAAGAAGCGGCCGGTCACGATGGCCAAGTTCACGTAGCTGGATGCCCCGTTCTCGGTTACGACCGCGCGGCCGGCGCCGTTCGCGTCGCCTCCCGCTACCGCCTCGATCAACCGGCTCTCCCGCCCCACGGCTTCGATCTCGAGATCGCCGAAGGGATGATGGGTGAAGCCGGACGATCGCAGCTCCTTCCAGGCCACGATCAGGCGGTCCTGATCGCGCACCGGCAGCGGACGCAGCAGCACACCGCGAACGAGGGTGAACATCACGGTCGTGCCGGCGATGCCGAGCGCGAGGGTCAGAATCGTGGCGACGCTGAACGCCTTCGCACGGGTCAATCCGCGCCAGGCCAGCCGCACATCGCAGCACAAGTCTTCGACGCTCATGAGATGAGGACAATATGCAGGTCGTCAGAAGCCGTCAACACCCCGGCGAGCGACCTCGGCTGTTACGTATTTCATTACGGCATTAACCATGCTTTCATTATGTTTACACCGGACGGGGGAAGGGGTACTCCGTATCGATAGACGACACATACCGTGGAAAAACGTTCCGCAGAAGAGCAAATCCATGCACGGCTCCGGGAACTGGCCGACGACCTCCGCCAGCTCCGCCGCGAGATGAAAGACCAGACCGACCGAAAGGCGTCCGGACAGCGGGCGCTTCCCCGGAAGCCACCGCCACGCTACGATCCCTCTCCGAAAGGCTGACTCTAGTCGCCTGCATCCGTTGAATCGGTAGCGCCTTTCGGGCGGGGCCCACCGCGCAAAGTCCGCGCGGCGGGGGCCCCGGGGGCTGGCGGCGTTGCTCCTCCCTCAAATACTCCCGGTATGCTCGGTCGTCGCGCCTTGCCCGCCGGGCGCCGCGCTCCGAATCCGCTACCGATTCAGCGGATACAGGCCACTGGCTCAGACCCGGCTGACGACGAAGCTGTCATTCGGGTCTCGGATCTGCGGGGGCTCGGAGGGCCGTCGCCGCCCCGCATTCGAGTTCACCTCGGTAAACGTGGGTCGATCCGGGTGGTACATCGCTTGCCCCCACGATCCAGGCACATGACCTGGAAGCGATGCGACGGCTGCACGAGAGCGATCGCCAGTGCGGCGTTCACCTGCGAGTACTGCGGGCACGTGTGCGACGACGCGCTGGAGTACCTGCCGTCGGAGGAGCGTGAGGAGCGGGCCGGGCCGCCCCTGGTAACGCCGGTCGAAGACGCCCCCTCCAATCCGCGCGGCACCTTGCCTGAGGCACAGCCACCGCTCGAATTCGTTGAGTCGTTCTTCGCCTCTCTGCCGGCGGTGACGCCAGCTGACGCTGACGCTGATGCCGCATCGGCGCTGCCCGAAGCACCGGCGGAGGTCACCGTCCCATCGGCATCAGGCGGCGCCCGCCGGCTGATCATGGCCGGGGCGGCGCTTCTCGTCACCTCCGGACTGATTGTCACGATCCTCAGCAGTCGCGGGTCGGCGTCACCGACACCCGCCGCCGCACCGCCGCGCGATGCGCATGCAGCCCCGCCCGCCAGACCAGCCGCACCGCCGCGAGACCGCTCGTCACTGCCGGATTCGGCCGCCGCGGCGCCCCGATGGAATCGGATGACCGACGGCCGCTGGGTTGGCGACAAGCGGAACAGCGTCGCATTCGAGCTGGCAGCCCTCGACAAGATTCACATCTGGACTCGCGCGGTGACGCCGGTGCTCGTCGTCCGGTGCGAGGACGGCCACGCGGAGTCGTTCGTCTTCACGCAGTCGGCCGCCCGGATGGAAACCCAGGACGGTAATCACACGGTTCGCGTGGCCTTCGACGGCGGCGCCGGCGTGACCGAGCGCTGGCCCGATTCCGACGACCACGATGCGCTCTTCGCACCGGACGGGACGGCATTCGCGCAGCAGCTCGCGCAGTCGCACTCGCTGCGGTTCGGGTTCGATCCGCACAACGCGCCGCCAGCCACCGCGAATTTCGAGGTCAGCGGGATCAGCGAGTTGTTGCGAGGATCGGCGCGGCAGTGCGGCTGGAAGAACTGAACCGGCCTCACTCCAATCATCCATCATCGGAAGGCCGCCGCGCGGCCGCGCGGTTCAGTTCAGCCCAGCGCTGATGCCGATGACGCCTGCCGATCAGCGGAAACAGCCGCACCACGGAGAGCGTGACATAGCAGAGGAGATAGAAGCCGGCGGCGGAGACCGCCAGCAGCGCGGCGATGGTCGCGATCATCCAGAGGATCTGGAAGAGCATCAGCTGCGGATCATAGCCCCACCCGCCTTCGTGCTCCGCGCGACGGCGGTAAGCGAAAAAAGAGGCCGGCCCCACTCGGGGACCGGCCTTGTCGAAAAACCGCAGCGTCGCTGACGCGCTTTACCAGTTCACGCGAACGCCGAAACGCACCACCCGCGGCGCCACGATCGCCTGGATCTGGTTGGCGTTGCCGGCGCCGTTGTTCGAGACGGTGTTCTGGGCCCCGCGAATCGCCTGGATGGTATTGATGTTCGCCGACATTGAACACGTCAATCGATGGCGTGAACCGCAGCGTCATGATGCTCACCGGCCGCTCGACGTGGAGGTCGACGTTGTGGTAATTGGGCAGCCGGCGTTCGCCGACCGGATCGAGAACGATGAACACCGTGCCGGCCCCGTTCGGGCGGCTCGGACTGTTGATCCCCTGCTCGAACGGGTAACCCTGTCGCGCATTGTAGAAACGCCGAGACGTTGATCCGGTACGGCAACTCGACCAGCCCGCTCATCTTGAACAGCCACTTGGCGTTCACGTAGACGTTGCCGATACCGCTGCCCGAGGTCAGATAGTCGGTACTGGCCGCCGTCGCGCACCCCGCGGTTGGTCGGATCCTCGCCAATCGGAATGGTCCCGGCGGTAGCCGCTCGACTGGTTGGCCGCACCGGGGAAGTCGTTGAAGTGCACGTCGGTGGTGTTGTAGGTGAAGCTGGTGTTCATCATCCAGCGGCTGGACAGCCGCTTGCGCGCGGTCAGCTCGATCCCGTTGAACACGCGCTCGTAGCCGGGCACATTGCTGAGCGTGATGACCGTCGGCTGCTGGAAGGTGGGCTGATAGTAAGTGACGGTCCCGCAACGCCCTGCCTCAGTGCGATTCTCGGCGCCCGGGCAGGAGCCCGAGCCGGACGAGACCGGCGTGAACGACACCGGCACCCAGTCGGCGGTGGTGAAGTTCGCGCGGTCGTTCCACAGGAAATTGCCGTACTTCCGATAGATATAGTTGACGCCGGCCGCGAACCCGCGGCCGACCTCGCGGTCGAGCCCGATGATGAACTCGTCGGTCGTGTCGTTCTTCAGATTGGGATCGACCGAGTTCGCCGACACGGTGTTGCCGGGATTGGCGGCCGTCCAGTTGCCGACCGTGTTCAGCGGCGCGGCGCTCAAGACGATCTCCCCCGCCTCGGCGACCTTGTTCCCGTTGGCGTCGGTCCACGGATACCGAAGCGTCGTCGAGCTCACCGGATTGATGGTCGCTGCGACACCGCCATTGCCGACCTGGCCGTAGTACCGCGCGAAATTCGCCCGCGCGAGGGTGCGGCCGTCGCCGGTCAAGTTGTAGGTGACGCCAAGGCGCGGTGAAAAGTCGTTGAACGCCACGCCGGGGTCGGCGCCGGTGAAATTGATGGCGGGCAGCCAGGGACCGCCCAGCGGGTTCGCGACGATGCCGGATGCCTCGGCCGTGTCCTTGTTGTAGTCGTAGCGAAGCCCGAGCTGCAGGGTGACCCGGCCCTTGGCGATAGTGTCCTGCACATAGGCCGCGTTGTTCGCCAGGCGGTAGACCGAGTAGCCGTCACGGGTGAGATCGGCGTGGCACCACCGGGTCGGATCGGTCGCATTCGACGCGGCGAGGGCGGCGCAGTCCTGATCGACGGCGCTCGGGAAACGCACCGTCGCGTAGCCACCCGTGTGGTTGATCGACGTCGTATTCGAATCGCGCCAGTAGCCGCCGATCTTGAACGAGTGATCGGCGCCCCAGATCGCCGGGCAGGAAGTACGTCGAATTGAAGGTCACGCTGTTGACCGGGCGGATGAAGACGCTTTCCGCCGCCGACCGTCCATTCATGCCGTTGCCGACCACGAAGGTGGGCTGCGTGGTGCGGAGGTCGGGGGACTGCAAACCGAGCGTGAAGTTGTTGCCGATGTGCGCGTACTGCACGTCGACGAGCAGCCGGTCGCTGATCACCCACTGATTGCCGAACTTGTAAGTTGGGTTCGGCCCAGTGTTCCACAGGTACTTTCCGAAGCTCTCGTCGACGGCCTTCTGGGGCGTGGTGGTCTCGATCGGGTTGAGGTCGCTGGCGCCGCGTGCGTTGCGTTCCTTCTTGTTGAAGTTGTTGAAGATCGATAGACGGCTGCCCTTGAACAGCTGGACCTCGGCCTTCAGGTTCGTTTGCATCAGCAGCGTACGATCGGTGTTCAGACACCCATTGACCTCCTCGATCGAGGCCAAGAGCGGATCACGCGTGCCCCCGGGCTTGAACTCCGCGCAGGCGCCGGGCTGGTAGAACCCAATCACACCCACGTCGACCGTCTGCTTGCCCACGCCGCCCCACACCCAGGCCCGGCCGCGGCTGATCGGGCCGCCCATCTCGAAGCCGTAGTCCTTGATGTTCTGGATCGGATTCCCGGAGGTCGCGCCTTGCCCGCGCAGGCCGCTGTCGATGTTGTTGGCCTGCACCGACTCGTCGGTCAGGAAGAAACGCGACGAGCCGCGAAACTTGTCGCTGCCGCTCTTGGTCACCAGGTTGATGCCGACGCCGCCGGTCTGCTGGGTCACGTCGACGCCACCGGTGTTGATGGTCATCTCCTGGAACGAGTCGAAATCGTAGTAGGCCGGTGACGCTCCGGTGGCCGACATGTCGGTGATGTCGACGCCGTCGAGCGACCACTTGTTGTTGGTCGGGTTGCCGCCCCGCGACACGTAGTTGGACTGCTGACCCGACATGTTGCCGCCGATGTTCTCGCGATCCATGGCGATGCCGGCGCTCTGCTGGAGGATGACCCAGGGGTCGCGCGCTGACGGGATGGCCTGGAGCTGTTCCAGCGTGAAGGTGTTTCGAGTGCCGGTCTGCTTGGTGTCGATCTGCGGCGTCTCACTGGTGACGGTGACCACTTCCTGGACCGCGGACACGCCGAGCTGCGGACTGATCTGCGCACTGAACCCGACCGTGACCTCGATCCCCTCGCGGACGATGGTCTTGAAGCCGGGCAGCTCGAACTTCACGTTGTAGGTGCCGACCGTCAGCCGTGGGAACTGGTACGAGCCGGCGTCCGAGGTCGCGGCCACCTGCGGCTGCAGCAGGCTCGGCCCCGTCAACGTGACCGTGACACCCGGCAGCACCGCGCCGGATTCGTCGCTCACCTTGCCAAATATTTCGCCCGTCTGGGACTGAGCCGCCGCGGTGGCGACGCCAAATACCAGCGCGAAGGCCGCTAACCACGCGGTCGAACGCAGTCTCATCATCCTGTCCTCCCAAAAACGAACCGGAAAGTGGGGTAGTCAGCACGTTGGGTGCCACGAACCAATATGGGACGAATCACGTGGCTGATCCGGTGAATGCTAATTTTGTTGAGGAATTGTAGAACAACAGGTGGGATGGACGCTCGTCACTTCCCATTGGGATCCGGTCCCCGCGAGACGGCGATTCAAACGCTTGGATTGGCTGGCGGTCACCTGCAGTGGCGACGCGGAATTGGGACCAGCGGCGCGAATCAGGGACTAGCGAGCGAGGGCGCGCCAGTCCGTCACGACATGGATCGGCGCCGAACTGAGATCGTGGACCGGCACCCGGATCAGGAACCGCTGCCCGTCCCTGGTGACGTCGTAGCTACTGAGGTAGGGAAGCCCCGGCGGCGCGACGTGCACGGGGAACAACCGCTTTGGCGCCGTCGGCCCGCCGGCGCTGAATCCCACGGCATTCACCGCTGAATCGGCGGAGATGTAGAACAACTCCCCGGCATCGCCCCGCCAGCGGGGATCGCGGCCGCCACCGGCCGACACCTGCCATCGCAACGTCGGGTCGGAGAGACTGCGGACGTACACCTCCGGGTGTCCCGTCTCGGTCGAGGTGTAGGCGATCCACGCGCCGCCGGGCGCAACCTGTCCCTGCATCTCGTCGAACGGTCCGTTCAGCAGCGGCGACGCCTGCGAGCCGTCGGCCCTCACCATCCAGATGTCGGCACCGGTCGCGCTCTCGTAGGTGTGGTACACGATCGAGCCCCCGTCGGGCGTCCAGTCGGTCGGATACTTGGCGTTGCCGCTGCGGAACAACGGCGCGCTCTCGCTGGTGCCGTTGGACGCGCGCACGAACAGGTCGTGGACACCCCGGCGATTCGATCGGAAGACCACTCGCTGGCCGTCGGGCGACCAGATCGGCGACGCATCGGTCGCCGCATCGGCCGTGATGCGCAGCTTGGAGCCGCGGATCAGATCGAGCACGCGGATATCGGGGCGGTGCGTCTCGGGATCGACTTCCGCGATCGCCAGCTGCTGGTCGTCGGGCGACAGCCGGAAGTCCGCGTACTGTCCCGGCGGCAGCGCCGCCGCCGCGCGCTGTCCGTCCCGCGCCATCCAGACCACTTCAGCGGTGCCTTCCCCACTCGCATACACCACCAGTCCGGTCTGCGACGCGGAGAACGCGCCATAGAAGCTGCTCGACGTCGCCACCGCTGAGACGATCGGCGCCGGTTCCCCCTCCAGCCGTCCGGCTTTCCAGTCGAACGATGCCGCCATCAGCACATCGTCCTGGACGAACAGCAGGTGGCCGGACGCCGTGAAGACCGCGCTGGCCGGCGCCGCACGGACCCGGCGCGGGGGCGACTGGTCCAGGTCACCCAGATAGATGCCGTGTCCTTCCTGCGAGGTCTTCTGAACGAAGTAGATGAAGTGACGGTCGTCGGGCAGGAACTGCGGCCAGCGATGCGAGGCTTCCCCGAGTGCCGGCCCGACGCTCGTGACTGGCCGTGGCTCGCCGCCGGTGGCCCCCACCGCGAACAGACCATCCTGCGTGGTCGGCGCGTAGAGGATCAGGCCCTGACGGTTCCAGGCGCCGCCGCGGCCGTGCAGGGCGGACGCCAGCACGCGCGGCGGGCCGCCGGCGAGATCGATCCGTTTCAGCGAGCCGCCGGCGAAGAACGCCACCGAGGCGCTGTCCGGCGACCAGAACGGATATTCGGCCCCCTGCGTCCCGGCGATCGGCTGGGGATCGAGCGCGCCGAGCTCGCGAATCCACAACTGCGACGGCTCCCGCTCGAGCGCCGCGACGAAGACTACGCGGCGGCCATCCGGCGACAGCGCGAACTGAGGGCTCTGCACCGAGGAGGCCGTCGGAGTGAATCCGCCGGTCGCCGGCGGATAGATCGAGAACATCATCGCCGGCAGGTGCGGCGTGGTCCGCAGCCACCGGGATGACGAGAGCGCTGCGGCAATGACCAGCGCGAGGCCGGCCAGGGCTACCGGCACCCATGATCGCCGCCGCCCGGCATCCGGCGCCGGCGCCGCGGACGTCCTGGCCATCCACCTGAGAATCTCGACGAGGTCGCCGGCCGCCTGCCAGCGGGTCTCGGGCGTTTTCGTCAGGGCTTTCTGAATCACCCAGTCGAGCGTCGCGGGCACGCCCGGCACGACACTCGACGCCGGCGGCGGATCGGTGTGCAGGATGTCGGCGATCACGCCGGCGGGACTGCTGCTCTCGAACGCACGTCGTCCGGTCGCCATCTCGTACATCACCGCGCCGAACGCGAACAGATCCGACGCGACATCCGCTTCCCGCCCTTCGAGCCGCTCGGGCGCCATGTAGTGGACCGTCCCGAGCAGGCCCCGCTCCGAGGTCAATTGCGCATCGAATCTCGGGGTGTGGTCCATCGGGACCTGCACCGGGGTCGCGGTGCGGAACGTGGCGAGACCGAAGTCGAGCACCTTGACGCCCGCCTTGGTCAGCATGATGTTCGCGGGCTTCAGATCGCGGTGGAGAACCCCGTGACGATGGGCGTGATCCAGCGCTTCGCCGATCTGAATGGCGCAGCGGATGGTCTCGCGCACCGGCAACGGACCGCGGGCCAGGCGGGCCGCCAGCGTCTCGCCTTGCACGTATTCCATGACCAGGAACGGCGTCTCACTGTCGCCGCTGACGTCGTGGAGCGTACAGATGTGCGGATGGTTCAACGCGGCCACCGCGCGCGCCTCGCGCTCGAGGCTGACCCGATCGTCGAAGCTCGACAGCGTGCCGGACAGAATCTTCAGCGCGACCGTGCGATCGAGCCGGGTGTCGCGGGCGCGATAGACCTCGCCCATGCCGCCGTCGCCGACGGCCGCGGTGATCTCATACGGGCCGAGCTTGGCGCCTGGCGACAGCCTCATGACGAGGGAGAGGTCAGGATGGGCACTAGTCGCCGCTCGGCGGCGTCTCTCAGTTGCAGCGTGCGGAGCAGCCGATGAAGGTAGGTCGGGTTCAGACCAAGCAGCTTGGCCGCCGCGGTGTAGTTCCCGCCCGATCGATGGATCGCGCCAAGAATCAATCGCCGCTTCACGTCGGCGACTCCCTGGTGATACATCGTCGCTGCATCATCCGGCGCCCGACCCGCGGCCATTTCGACCAGCGATTCCGGCAGGTCGTCGGCGAGGATCCGGTCGGACGCGCCGAGCACGACGGCGCGCTCGATCGCATTCTCGAGCTCGCGGACGTTCCCCGGCCAATCGTGCGCGGTGAGGACCGCCACCGCCTCCGCTGACAGCGACACCGCCCGCCCCCGCCCGAACTTGGCGGCGAAGTGCGCCGCCAGCACCGGGATATCCGCGCGCCGGTCCCGCAGCGGCGGCATCGTGAGGCTGACGACGTTGAGCCGGTACCACAGATCCTGCCGGAAGGTGCCCGCCGCGACCGCCGCGGCGAGGTCGCGGTTGGTGGCGGCGATCACCCGCACGTCGACCTTGATGGTGCGCGTGCCGCCGACTCGTTCGAACTCGTGATGCTGGAGCGCACGCAAGAGCTTCGACTGGAGGCCGGGCGCCAGCTCGCCGATCTCGTCGAGGAAGACGGTGCCTCCGTCGGCGACTTCGAGCTTGCCCTTTTTCTGCACGACCGCGCCGGTGAACGCGCCCCGTTCGTGGCCGAACAGCTCGCTTTCGAGGAGGAACTCGGTCAGCGCCGCGCAGTTGATGGCGACGAACGGACGGCGGGCGCGCCGGCTGTTCTCATGGATCGCACGGGCCGCCAGCTCCTTCCCGGTTCCAGTCTCGCCGCTGATCAGTACGGTGCAGTCCGAGGGGGCGACCTTCACGATTCGTGAGTAGACCCGGCGCATCGCCTCGCTGTCCCCCACCATGTCGTGCGCCTGGAGGGCGACCCGCCCCGAAAGGACTTCCGCCACCAGGTCGCGGGCGGCAGGCGGGACCTCCGAATCACTGCGCGCCGCCAGCGTGACCGGCATGCGCGTGGTGCGATCCTCCAGCGGCTCCGACCCGGCCGCCGGTTCCGGCTCGGGCTGCAGGAACATCAGGATCGAATCGCCGGCGCGGATCCGATCGCCGTGTTCGAGCGCGCGTTCCCGCACCGGAATGCCGTTGACCGAGGTCCCGTTGGAGCTGTTGAGATCGCGCAGGATGAAGCGCCCGCCCTCCAGCTGAACCGCGCAGTGGCGGCGGGACATCATGCGATCCGGAATGCTCAGTCCGATCGCCGGATCGCGGCCGAGGACCGTATCGACGCCATCGATTGGGAACGCCTCGCCACAGAGTGGGCCGGCCAGCACGATCAGTCGCGCGCTCATGACTATTCGGGGGCGATTAAGCAAAACCACTGCCGAGGTGTAACGGAGAGGTGTCGGGAGTGGGCCCAGAGCGAACCGGGATCGGAGAACCGCCGACTCGAAACGGTCCCGGGGGCCAGAACGACTACACTAACGGGTCGCATCCGATGTTTGGACGAATCCTCAGCTCGGCGCAGGCCGGCCTGCTGCTGGTCATCTTCTGTCTCGCGGCCCTGCTCACCGTGTTCGCCGGCTCGCACCCCGACCGGGTCACCGGTGAAACGGTCAACAACTTCCTCAATTCGTACACGCTGATCCAGACCGCGACCGATGCCAGCTTTTTCGCGATCATGGCGGTCGGCGCGACCATCGTCATCATCTCCGGCGGGATCGATCTGTCGGTGGGGTCGATCTACGCGCTGGCCGGGGTCACGACGGCGATGGTCCTGCGCGGGGCCGCGCTGGATGCGCCTGGCGGAATCGCGGTCGCCGGTCTCGCCATCTCACTCGGGGTCGGCCTGCTCTGCGGCATCGTCAACGGCTTGATGGTGGTCGGCCTCGGCGTCCACCCGTTCATCATCACGCTCGGGACGATGTGGATTCTGCGGGGGATCGCGTTCGTGAGCAGCAACGCGGAGAGCATCGGGCTGCCGCGGGCGCTCACGGCGATCGCCAAGGCGCCGCTGGGGCTCGGGGAGTCGCTGTATCCGGTGCCGACGCTGGTGATGATCGCGGTGACGGTCGCCGGATCCATCTATCTGCAGCGGACGGTGATGGGGCGGCACGTGTTCGCGATCGGCGGGAACGCCGAGGCGAGCCGCTTCTCCGGCCTGCGGCTGGGACGGATCCAGATCGGCGTCTTCGTCATCTCCGGATTGACCGCGGGCATCGCGGCGTTCATGGGGGCGAGCTTCTACGGCTCGGCGTCGTGCGTGGACGCGACCGGCTACGAGCTGTACGTGATCGCCTCGGCGGTGGTCGGCGGCGCCAGCCTGTCGGGCGGGCATGGCAGCGCGGTCAACGCGATGCTCGGCGCGGTGCTGATCGTGCTGATTCGCCAGTCGATCCGCACGCTGCACTTCGATCAGAACTACGAATGGATCATCATCGGCTGCGCGATCATCGTCGCCGTCACGCTCGATCAGGCGAACGCCCGCCTCACCGCGCGGCGGCTCGCCCGGGCGGCCGGCCGCTCGGCCGCACTCGACACGCTCGATAAGGGAGAGACATCACGATGAGGAAGATCAGCACCGCGGCCGTCACCGTCGGCATGATCCTGGCGGTCGCCGCCGGATGCAACCGCCAGCCCCAGCAGCAGAGCGCCGCGCCGGCGCCGGCCGCCAGCAGTCAGGGCATCAAGATCGCGATGATCGCGAAGAGCTCCACCAACCCCGTCTTCCTCTCCGCGCGGACCGGCGCGGAGGTCGCCGCCAAGGAGCTGTCGCAGAAGCACAACGTGCCGATCGAGATCGTGTGGCTGACGCCGCCGGCCGAAGACGGTCAGGTGCAGGCGCAGCGGCTGGCGCAGGCGGTCAACGAAGGGGCCACCGCGGCGCTGATCTCGTGTTCGGACGCCGGCAAGGTCACCGGCGCCATCAATGACGCGGTGGCGCGCGGCGTCCCGGTCATGACCTTCGACAGCGATGCGCCCGAGTCGAAGCGATTCGCCTTCTACGGCGTGGACGACATGAAGACCGGCCAGACCGTGATGGACGAGCTCGCCACGCAGATGGGCGGCAAGGGCAGCATCGCGATCCTCGCCGGCAACCAGAACGCGCCGAATCTGCGCAAGCGGGTCGACGGCGTCAAGGACGCGGCCAAGAAGTACCCGGGGATCAAGGTGGTCGAGACCTTCTATCACGTCGAGACGCCGCAGGACGCCGCCGCGGAAGTGATCCGCGCCCAGAACGCGTATCCGCAGATCCAGGGCTGGGCGATGATCGGCGGCTGGCCGCTGTTCACGCAGACGCTGTTGACGGATCTCGATCCGAAGAAGGTGAAGATCGTCGCGGTCGACGCGCTGCCGGCCGAGCTCGCGTATGTCGAGAAGGGACTGGCGCCGGTGCTGCTCGCACAGCCGACCTACTTGTGGGGCTACGACTCGGTGCACCGGATCGTCGAGAAGGTGCACCTCAAGCAGGAGGTGCCGGTGATCATCCCGATGGAACTGGTGCGGGTCTCGAAGGAGACCCTCGGCACCTGGGCCCGTCAGCTCAAGACCTGGGGCTTCACCGACGTGCCGGATGAATACGTGAAGATGAAGTAACCAGTCTCCAGTTACCAGTTTTCCAGTTACTTCCTTGACTGGCTACTGGGAACTGGGAGCTGGCAACCGACACGCATCCCCTGACGACCATGTCAGTCACATTCGATCACGTCAGCAAACGCTTCCCGGGGGCGCTGGCGCTCGAGGACGTGAGCTTTTCGATTGCCGCGGGTACCTGCCACGCGTTATGCGGCGAGAACGGGGCGGGCAAGAGCACGCTCGGCAAGATTCTCGGCGGCATCCATCGGCCCGACTCGGGGCGGGTGATCGTCGAGGGACGGCCGAGCGACTTCGCCGGTCCGCAGGCGGCCCTGCAGGCGGGCATCGGCATCGTCCATCAGGAGCTGGCGTTCTGCGACAACCTGACGGTGGCCGAGAACCTGTGCCTCGGGTCGTTGCCCTCGACCGCGACGTTCGTGTCGCCGCGCGAGATGGTGCGGCGCGCGAACGAGATGCTGGCGGCCACCGGCGCGGCGATCGACGTTCGCCGGCGGATGCGCGAGCTGACGATCGGACAGCAGCAGGTGGTGCAGATCGCCGCGGCGATCGGCGGCGGCGCCCGGATCATCGTGTTCGACGAGCCGACCAGCAGCCTGTCGCAGCACGAGGCCGACCGGCTGTACGACCTGATCGATCGGCTGCGAGCGCGCGGGGTCACCGCCATCTACGTGTCGCACCGGATGGACGAGATCTTCCGGCTGTGCGACGCGGTGACCGTGCTGCGCGACGGGCGCCATGTCGAGACCAGGCCGATCGCGTCGGTCGACCGTGCAGCGCTGGTCGAGCTGATGATCGGGCGCCGGCTCGATGAATACTTCCCCGGCCACGTCCAGGCCGCGCCCGGGCCGGAGCTGCTGCGGGTCGAAGGACTGAGCAGCCCCGCGGGCTTCAGCGACATCTCGTTCAGCGTCCGCGGCGGCGAAGTGCTCGGACTCGCCGGCCTGGTCGGCGCGGGACGATCGGAGATCGCACAGGCGCTGTTCGGCCTCGATCGCCAGGCGACCGGACGGATTGCCGTCGGCGGCCAGCCGGTCGCGCTCACGAGCCCTCAGATCGCCATGACCCACGGCATCGGCCTGGTCCCCGAGGATCGCAAGCGGCAGGGTCTGGTGCTGTCGATGAGCGCGATGAGCAACACCACGCTCGCGACGCTGACCCGGCTGTCGCGCTTCCTGTTCATCCGGCGCGGTGAGGAGCGCCGGCGGGCCAGAACCTACTTCGATCGGCTGCGGGTGCGCGCCGCGAGCCCGGACGTGATCGCCGCCGGGCTCTCGGGCGGCAACCAGCAGAAACTGGTGCTCGCCAAATGGCTGGCCGCGGAGTGCCGGATCCTCATCCTCGACGAACCCACCCGCGGCGTCGACGTCGGCGCCAAGGCGGAGATCCACTCGCTGATCGACCGCCTGGCCGCGGATGGCTGCGCGGTCATTCTCATCTCGAGCGAGCTGCCGGAAGTGCTCCACCTGTCGACACGGATCCTGGTGCTGCGGGAGGGACGGATCGCCGGCGAGCTGTCGCGCGAAACGGCGACCCAGGCGTCGGTGATGCGGCTGATGGCAGGCGTCGCTGCTTAGGGGCGGGGCTGACGCCCCGCGCGTCAAGGGAGCAGGGAAAAGGGAGAAGGGAGAATTTCTGCTTCTGGCGTTCCGGGTTCTCCCTTTTGCCTTCTCCCTTCTCCCTTGACACGCGGCGCCCAACATCGGCCCCGCTCGGGACCGCTGCGGGGCCGAAAGCTACAGCGCCGCCACATCGAACGCGCCGTCCGGTTGTATCACCACCCGCCACAGCTCGTCGAACCCCTCCTCGCGTGTGGGGACGACCATCCGCTTCGCGGTAGTGAAGATGGCGACCTCCGGGACTCGCGCCTTTCCAGTGCGGCCGCGGTTCCTGCCGATCGCCTCGCGGGTGGTCGCGGCGAAGTAGTAGCCGATGACCCGGGCGTTGGACTCACGCGCGATGGCTATCACCTCGGCGCGGTCCGTGACCGCGGGGCTGGTGTTGTCGACCACCACCGAGGTGCCCGCCCCGAGCGCGGCGCGGAGCTCGCGAGCCTGACGCGCGCTCTTGTTGGCGGCGCCAGGCCAGAGATCCTTGCTCATGTGGGTGTGGGTGGCGGCGAATCGCTGGTGGTAGAACGTGGACTTCCCCGAGGCGGGCAGTCCGACGAACACCACGCACTCAGCGGACACGCCCGAGCCGCGGGGACGTCCCCTGACGGGGACGCACGGGCGGACGGCAATCCGGGCACGGCCAGAGCGACTTGCCGGCCACGTCGAGCGGCTCGGCGCGCGCCGCCTTGGGATTCGCGGCCAACCGGCGGCAGTCCTTCCGGTGGTAATACTTGCCGCCGTCGACGTAGACGATCTGCGGTGTGGGTTTCGGCTGCGCCGCCGCGGCGGCGGCGGAGGCGGGAGCCGCTGGCGCGCCAGGCTTGCTCACTTCGGGATCGCAATCCGGCATGCGGCTTGTAGCCGCGCGACTCTGCCTGCGCGCGCGTCATCGCCACGACGCCCTTCATATCGCGGATCACGTCGCACGTGGGCCGGTGATACAGCTTGGTGTCTTCCTTGTGGATCACCAGCTCGGACTGCGCCGCGGCGGCGGACCACCACAGCGCGCCCACCACACCGAGCAGCAGCGTCGTCTTCGACCGATCGTTGGCGGCGGCGCGGAACACCCGCATCCATTTCATCCTAGTGGACCGTGTCGGTGATTTCCATAGTGATCTCGCCGCGCGGCCCGGCTGGCCAGGCGCGACGAGCGAGCCTACCGGGAGTATGTGAGCGAGGAGCAACGCCGCCCGACGGGATGCCCCGCGGCGAGAGGCGCTATGGAAATCACCGATACGGTCTACGAGCGCCGATTTCGCGGCGGCGGGAACTGACCTAGCAGCTTGCTGGACGTGTCGTCGATAAGGGAAAGGTATGGTTCTCCCTTTTCCCTTCTGCCTTCTCCCTTGACACGCGAGGTTGGCTGCCAGCGAGCTCGCTTATGAGCCGAGGCGGTAACGGCCGAGGCGCGCGAGGAGGGTGGTCTTGAGGTCGGCTTCGGAGGTCGAGGTCGTCAGGTCGATGTCCGCGTCGGCGACCGCGTCCACCAGCGAGCGCAGCAACTGCGCCCGGCTGATCGCCGCCCCACTCTGAGCCCTGATGTTGGCGGCGAGCCGATCCAGAAACACAATCTGACGGTTGAAGAGCACGACGGTGACCTTGGTCCAGGCTTCCTCGTGAACCGGGGGCCGGCCTGGACGTCGCGCGCCAGTCGGGGCGCGCTTGGTCCGGGCGAAAATATCCGCGCTCTTCACGGGAGCCGTCTTACGCCGACGCGTCATGCACAGAGTCTCCGAAGTGGTCGCGCCGGCCGCCCGCGCCAGATTATGGACATCCTGAATGTCACGCGCGTCGCAAGGATGAGCCGGCCCGTATTCGATAGTGTGCCGGTAGTTTACGCAAGCTCAACACTCCGGTGCAACCATGGCCGCGCCGGCAGTTCCGTCACTAAATACCGAACGGCAGTGCCGAAGCCCGCCCCCACCATTGAGAACGGATCGGCACCAGGATTGCCAGTGAGGCGGCCGGGACGGCCAGGTCAGGCGTGCGCGATGCGCAGCCGCTCGAGGACTTCGCCGGCGAGACGCCGGAATGCATCCGCCGCCTTGGACCGTGGTGCGTGACCGAAGATGGTCTTCGACGCCGCGGGGGCAGCCTGGAGCGAACGGCTGGTGTGGATCTCGGTACGGAACACGAGGTCGCGGTACTCGGCGCGCAGTCGTTCCTGCAGCTGAGCACTCTCCGTCCCGGCCATCGTGATCAGGAGCCCGAGCAGACGCGCGCGCGTGCTCAATCGGCGGCGCACCGTCTCGATCGATCCGATCAAATGACTCAGCCCTTCCAGCGCGAGCGGCTGTGGCGCCACCGGAACCACCACGCCGTCGGCGGCAACCAAGGCGTTGACGCTGACCAGGGACAGGCTCGGCGGACAGTCGAGGACCATGGTCTCGATAGCGCGAACGCAGCTGGCTCAGCGCCTGCTTCAGTGTGGACTCGCGGCCTTTGACATCGCCGAGTGCGAGATCCGCATTGGCGAGCTCGATCGAGCCGGCGAGGATGTCGAGATGGGGCGTGGCGGTGGGCCGGACCGCCTGCGCCACCGGGAAATCGTGCAGCAGCACGCTCGCCGCCGACGGACGCAGCCGGCTGCGGCGCACGCCGCACCAGACCGACGCCGACGCCTGGCTGTCGAGGTCGACGAGCAGCACGCGTCTCTGCGGCGAGGCGAGCGCGGCTCCGAGGTTGACGGCAGTGGTGGTCTTGCCGACTCCGCCCTTGTTGTTGACCACGGCGACTATCACGCGAGTTCTTTCCGTCAATATATCCCGAACAGAGAGATGGCGCGGGAGGGCATCGTGCAAGCACGATGCCCGGTACCGCACGGGTTTCTCACCGCTCCTGATACTGTGGTGAACAGCAACAGAACTCGGCCACGCGTCAGCGCGGCTGATTTTCGAACGGAGCGGACGGCTGCGGGATGGGATGGTTTGACTGGTTGCGGCGCAGTGGCGCCGAGGATTCATGGACCCGCGAGTGGCGCACGGATTGGGCGGCCGCGGTTGAGCACCCCGACGCGGCGACCGCGGCGGCGCTGCGCGCCCGTCTCGACGCCGCGGGCCCCGACGAGGAGCGGTTCGAGATCGAGCGCGAGATGCTCGAGGGACTCGACGCGCTCGTCGAGCTGGGCGCCGCGCTCGACACCCACGGACCCGCAGCGATCGCGACCGGCCATCGCGCGGTCGGGGCCGACCACTGCTATTTCAGCGCCCCGGTCAGCGTTCCGGACGATCCCGCGCAGCCGAGCGGCACCCTGCTGCTGACGAACCTCCGCGCGGTCTTCATCGGCGGCGCCCGGGCGGTGACGATCCCCTGGCACGCGGTGGGCCGGGCCATGCCGCAGAACCGGGATCTGGTGCTGATCCGCAGCGATCGCCAGGACCTCCACCGCTTCCGCTGCAACACCTTCGCGGACGCGATGCGGGCCGCCTGCCTGGCGCGGCACCTCTCGAAGCGGCGCGTATAATCCATCGCATGTCCCCGACCGCCCCCGCCACCCGTACCGTCCGGGCCGGCTTCGAACGTCTCCTGGACGAGGACCGTTCGCTGCTGGCGGATGCCCGCATCGCCCTGGTCTCGAACCCGGCTTCGATCGGGCGCGACTTCCGCCACGCCGCCGAGGTCCTGGCCGACGATCCCGGGATCGACCTGGTCGCGCTGTTCGGTCCCCAGCACGGGTTCCGATCCGATTTGCAGGACAACATGATCGAGACCCCGCACGCCCTCGACGCGCGGCGGCGCATCCCGATCCATTCGCTGTACAGCGAGACCCGCGAACCGACGCCGGAGATGCTTCGCGACATCGACGTCCTGGTGATCGATCTGCAGGACGTCGGCACCCGGGTCTACACCTACGTCTACACGATGGCGAACTGCATGCGCGCCGCCGCCCGTCACGGCGTCCGGGTGGTGGTCTGCGATCGCCCGAATCCGGTTGGCGGCGTCGCGGTCGAAGGGCCGCTCCTCAGACCGGAATGCGTATCGTTCGTCGGGCAGTTTCCGATTCCGCTGCGCCACGGCATGACCATCGGCGAGCTGGCGCGCCTGTTCAATCAGGAGTTCGCGATCGGGGCGGCGCTCGACATCGTGCCGCTCGAAGGCTGGCAGCGCGCGATGTACTTCGACGACACCGGCCTGCCGTGGGTGATGCCGTCGCCGAACATTCCCACGCTCGACAGCGCGATCGTCTATCCGGGCGCGGTGTTGTTCGAGGGCACGATGCTCTCCGAAGGCAGGGGCACGACCCGCCCCTTCGAGCTGATCGGCGCGCCGGGGATCGACGGCGAGGCACTCGCGGCGGCGATGAATGCGCGAGGCCTGCCCGGCGTCCATTTCCGGGCCACGTTCTTCGAGCCGACGTTCCAGAAGCACGCGAAACAGACGTGCGGCGGCTGTCAACTGCACGTGCTGGACCGTCAGGCGTTCCAGCCCGTCCGGGCCGCGGTCGAGCTCGTCGACGAATTCAGACGCCAGAGCCCCACCGCCTTCGCATGGCGCCAGCCGCCCTACGAGTACGAACACGACAAGTGGCCTATCGACATCCTGTTCGGATCGGATCGCCTGCGCACGTCGATCGACGCCGGCGGCGATGTGGCGAAGCTGGTCGCGTCGTGGGGCGAAGAGGAAGAAGCGTTTCGGCGGACCCGCGAGCGGTACTTGATGTACTCAGCCAGTAGCCAGTAGCCAGTAGCCAGGAAAAAGATCACTGGAAACTGGCAACTGGAAACTGACCGCGTCAGTTCATGTCTTCGCCGCCCGGGCCTCCAGGATTTGCCGCGCGTGGCGGTGCGCGTGCTCTGCGTAGATGCGCAGCCAGGTCTCGACGGTGTAGCGGCCGCTCTCGCTGTGGGTGCCTTCGCGCAGCCAGTCGGCCGGCTGCAGACACTCGAGCAGCTCGGCGGTTGCCATCCGCGCGTAGCGGAACAGCTCGAGCGACGATTCGTGCGGCCGCTCGTAGTGCAGACGGCGCGCGTACTCTTCCTGGTCGTAGCCCTGAATCTGCGGGTTGTCCTCCGCCAGCAACCGCCGGAGCCGGATCGCCGAGGTCGTTTCGCTGTCGGCGAGGTGGTGCACGATCTCGCGCGCCGTCCAGCGGTTCGGCGCCGCCCGTGCGTCCAGCTCTTCGGGCGTGATCTTCAGCAGCGCTTCGGCGATCGCCGAATACCCGTCACGGTACTGCGCGATCAGTCTGGTGCGTTCGTCGTGATCCATCAGCTCCCTACCCCCGGGTCTTGGCGATCCCCGGCGCCTTCTGCTCCTGCGCGGTCTGCGGGATCATGTGATGCGTCTCGAGGAACTTCTTCAGCTCCTCGAACGCCTCGTCGGCCGAATCGACGCGGCACAACAAATCCAGATCGGATTCGTTGATCGCCCCCCAATCCGCCAGCGGCCGCAGATCGAACACTTCGTTCCAGTACTCGCTGCCGTACAGGATCACCAGCAGCTTCTTCGACAACTTGCGGGTCTGCGCCAGCGTCAGGATCTCGAACATCTCGTCGAGCGTCCCGAAGCCGCCTGGGAAAATCACCAGCGCCTTCGCCAGATAGGCGAACCAGAACTTCCGCATGAAGAAGTAATGGAACTCGAAGTGCAGCCCCTTGGTGATGTAGCGATTGGGACCCTGCTCGAACGGCAGTCGGATGTTGAGCCCGATCGTCTTCCCGCCGGCTTCGAAGGCGCCGCGGTTCGCCGCCTCCATGATGCCGGGCCCGCCACCGGAGGTGACCACGAACCGGCGGTGCGGATCCTCGAGTGACATGCTCCATGTGGTGAGCCGGCCGGCGAGCTCGCGCGCCTCCTCGTAGTAGCGCGACCATTTGATCGCCTTGCGGCTGCGCTTGAGCAGCATCGCGTGGTCGGCGGTGCGGCGCCCGCGCTTCTTCTGGAGCAGCTGCAGTGCCTGCTGGGCCGCCTCCCGGCTGTGGACGCGTGCGGATCCGAAGAACACCACCGTGTCCTGAATGTTCTCCAGCCTGAAGCGCCGCGCCGGCTCGAGGTACTCGGCGAGCAGCCGGATCGGACGGGCATCCGGGCTCTCGAGAAACTCCTGGTCGTGATACGCGAGAGGCTGCTTGGAGTGAGGCGGGTGCGCCAGCCGCTGCTTGGGCATATCCGAAAAACTGTATCATTTTCGGATTGCCGGTCCGGAGGGTCTCGCATGAACCGTCGCCGCACTCTGATCCACAGCATCCTCGTTGCCGCATCCCTGTCGCTAGTCACAGTTGCGTTCGCCAGAGCCGCTTCAGTCCAGCAGAAATCGACCAGCGGATGGACCCTGCCCCCCGACGCGGCCGAGACCAAGAGTCCCTTGACGGTCGATGACAAGGTCCTGGCGATCGGCAAGAAAGTGTTCACCGACAAGTGTCAGAAGTGCCATGGCCCGAAGGGGCTCGGCGACGGTCCGGATGCGGATCCGGATCACGCGGAGGACATGAACCTCACCAACCCCAAGCGCGCTGAGCGCAACACTGACGGCGTGGTGTTCTACAAAGTGCTGAACGGCCGCCGCAGCCCGAAGATGCCGGCGTTCAAGGACGATCTCTCGAAGGAGCAGATCTGGTCGGTCGTGGCCTACGCCCAGTCGCTGCGCAAGAAGTAGTGGCCGGTCCGCGTCAGCCAAACCGCTGCAGGTTGACGTAGTTGGCGTCGGTGAGATCGAGCTCGGCGCTGACGTTGACGAAGACCCCCATCGCTCCGCTCCGGACCAGGCCGCGTTCGACCAGCATCTGTGCCAGCTGGTCGAGCTGACCCGCCTGGGTCAGGAGCGGCGTCACGCCCCACAGAATCGAACAGGCGCCGGCCACGTCCTGGCTCGCGGTCGCCGCGAACACCTGCGTCGAGGGTCGCAGCGACGACAGCAGGCGCGCGGTATGACCCGCGCGGGTGACCGCCACGATCGCCTCCGCCTGCGCCGTTGCCGCGAGCGCGACCGCCGCCTCGCACACGGCGCGGCCGTGCAGGCTGCCCGCGGGGTGCATCTCAGGGACGATGCGCTCGGCGGTTGGCGCCTGTTCGGCATCGCGAATCACCGCGTCGAGGGTCTCGACAGCGCGCACCGGATAGGCGCCGACCGCGGTCTCTCCGGCCAGCATGATCGCGTCCGCACCCTCGTCCACCGCGTTGGCGGCGTCGCTGACCTCGGCTCGGGTCGGCCGCGGCTCGAGCCGCATCGACTCGAACACCTGGGTGGCGAGAATCGCCGGCACCCCCATCGCGCGAGCGCGCCGGATGATGTGCTTCTGCACCCGCGGGATCTTCTCGAGCGGCATCTCCAGTCCGAGATCGCCGCGCGCCACCATCACCCCCTGCGCGACGCTGAGAATGCTGTCGAGATTGTCCACCGCCGCCGGCCGTTCGATCTTCGCGATCAGCGGCACGGCCCGCCCCACCTCGCGCATGATGTCGAGCGCCGCCAGCACGTCTCCAGCCGTCTGCACGAAGCTCGAGGCAACGAGATCGACGCCGAGCCGCAGCCCGAAGCGAAGATCCTGGCCATCTTTCTCGGTCACAGACGAGGCGGGAAGCGCGACTCCGGGAGCGTTGATGCCTTTGTGCTGCCCCAGCGGTCCCCCATTGATCACGACCGTCACGAGCTCCTCGTCGCGCCGCTCCTGCACCTGCAGCTCGATCCGGCCGTCGTCGAGGAGCAGCCGGTCGCCGGGCTTGGCCGATCGGACGAGCGGTTCGTACGGCGTGTAAATGCGCTCGACGGTGCCGGGCCGATCGCCGGCGGCGATTCGCAGCGAGTGGCCGGGTGTGAGCGTCACCGCCTGGCCGCCTTCGAGCGGACCGGTCCGGATCTTCGGTCCGCTCAGGTCCTGCATGACGGCAACGGTCCGGCCAGTGTCGGCGGCCGCCTGGCGGATCGCCTCATACGACGCGCCGTGCGACTCGTGCGAGCCGTGAGAGAAGTTCAACCGGAACACGTCCACGCCCGCCGCCAGTAAATCCCGGAGGACGGCGGGCGAACTGCACGACGGCCCCACGGTCGCAACGATCTTGGTGTGTCTCATAAATCAAGGAGATCGCGACCCGCGGTTCGCGGGTTCGCGCGACTCGCGCGGTCTCGCGGGTTCGCGGGCTACGCCCATGGATCGACCACCGCTTTGGTGATCCGCATCGCTTCCGCGTCGGCGAGTGCGCCGTTCAGGCGGGTCAACGGGTAGACTCGCTGGCCGATCTCGCGCCACGGCACGACGGCGGCGTGCCGCTCGAGAATCGCGAGCGCACGCAGGAAATGACCCGGTTCACTGCCCCAGCATCCCAGAATCTCGAGATGCTTGCGGTTGATCTGGCGATGCGCGTTGATCGAGGACGATCCGACGTCTGTGTAGTGTCCGGCGATCACGTAGCGCCCGCCGTCACGAACCAGGTCCAGCCCTTCCTCGATGGCACGCGCCGACCCCGCCGCCTCGATGACGACGTCGAAGCCTTCGTCGTGCGTGTGGGCTCTGACGTCCGCCAGACGCTCCGCCGGAGTGGTCTGATCGAGGTCGTAGACATGGTCCGCGCCCATCCGCCGGGCCAGGTCGAGGCGCGCCGCTGGAGCGCCGATCACCGAGACCAGGCCGGCGCCGCCCAGCCGGGCGAGGGCAACCGCGCTGAGCCCCACCGCACCGGCACCCTGTACGAGCACGCGGTCGGCCGGGCGGAGCGCCGCGCGCTCGAGGATGTGCACCGCGGTGAGCAGACCGCATCCGGCCCCGATGTAGTCGTCGAACGAGACCGCATCGGGCAGCCGGGCCACACCGACGCCGGGCTCGAGATAGATCGCCTGCGACCATCCGCCAAAGAGGCCGTCGGAAGCCGGATCGGTGATGCCATAGACCCGTCGGGCCGGGCAGCGGGTCGGCGTGCGATGCACCGTGCAGGCACGGCAGCGGCCGCAGGTGCGGTGGACGTCGAAGAACACGGCGCGATCGCCTTCGACCAGCGTGGTGCCGTCGAGGCCGTCGAGGCGGCCGCGGATCTGGTCGAGCGTTCCCGCCGACACGTGCCCCGGGATGATTGGGTACGGTACGCCGGCGAGCCGGCCGTGCCACAGGTGGACGTCGGTGCCGCACACTTCGGCGCGCGCGGTTCGAAGCAGCGCACCCTGCGGAGGAAGATCCGGCCGGGGAAACTCTCTGATCTCGACCGGCTGGCGCGGCGCCGGCATCACCGCGGCCAGGATGCGGGCATCCACGGCCGTACGTTACTCTGTGGATGTGCGCTCCCGCATCCCTTTTCTCGCTCTGCTGATGCTCGGCGCCGTGTCGTCGCTGGTTTCCGCGCAGACCTACGAGCCGGATCGGCCGCCCCGGCACTTCATCTCGGTCAGCTACGACTGGATTTTCACCGAGCCGCTGCATTTCGGCGAGCATCCCCTGCAGGACCTGCTCGGCCGCGAAGTGGCGAGTGCGCAGCGAGAAACTTACGAATATCGCACCAGAGACGAGGCGACGCTGATTGACGTCGTCGAGTTCAGCCGCCGCCAGCGCGGCCTCAGCGCGTCGCTGTATCCCCTGGGCATGAGCAGCGGCGCCACGCTGATGCTGCGCGGCAGCATCGTGCCCCTGCCGCGGATCCAGATCGAGTTCGTCGGACCCGCTCCTTTCCCACGCTATGCGATGGTGGACGGCAGGGCCTACGACGGCGCGATCGGCATCATGATGGCCGACCGTGCACCCGGGTGGGGCCTGGGCAGCCATGCATTCGTCGCCGTCGGAGTCGGCCGGCTGACCACCGAGCTCGGGGACGGCAGCCGGTACTTCGCCGAGGGAGGTGGCGGACTCGACGTCGGCCCCATTGGGGTCGAGCTCGGCGTGAAGTTCGCCTGGAACAAGCTCGCGGAACCGGTCGAACACCGGTTCATCACCATCCCGATCACCCTGCGCGGCACGGTGACGTTTTGAACATGACCGTCCAATCCTGGCTCGCCGCCGCGGTCGCCGATGCCGAGCAGCGTGGCATGCCGGAACTGAAGCCGCTCCTGGAAACGCTCGCCCGCTCGACCGACGCGTTGCGCGAGGCGGATGCCCGGATCGCGGACGGCGACGCCGACGCACCGTCCGGGGAGCAGCCATGACCCCCAGGCCTGGACTGGGGACCATCGCCGAGATGTCGGTGCTGGTGCGCCGGCGCCGGCTGTCGGTCGTCGAGCTCGTGACCGAGGCGCTGTCGCGCGCGGCGTCGCGGCCAGAGCTGAACGCGTTCACGCTGATCATGCGTGAAGCGGCGCTTGCCGAAGCCGCCCAGGCCGACCGGGAGATCGCTGGTGGCGCGTATCGCGGGCTGTTGCACGGTATTCCGATCACGGTCAAGGATCTGCTGGACGTCGCCGGCACTCCGACCACTGCCGGATCGAAGGTCCCGGCACGCACCCCCGGCCGGGACGCGCCGGTGGTGCAACGGTTGCGCGAGGCCGGCGCGATCGTCATCGGCAAGACCAACCTGCACGAATTCGCATTCGGCACCACCAGCGACGAAAGCGCATTCGGCGCGGTTCGCCACCCGCTCGACACGTCGCGATCGCCGGGCGGTTCGAGCGGCGGGTCGGCGGTCTCGCTGCTCGAGGGAGCCTGCTTCGGATCGGTCGGCACCGACACCGGTGGGTCCATCCGCATTCCTGCCGCGGCCTGCGGGGTGGTCGGACTGAAGCCGTCGTTCGGCGAACTGCCCTGCGACGGCGTGGTCCCGCTCAGCGCCACGCTCGATCACGTCGGCCCGCTCGCGCGCTCCGTGGCCGATGCCAGCCTGCTGTTCCAGGCGATGAAGCGCTCGAGCATCCACGAGGTCGCTCCCGCGGGTCGCGGCCTGACCTTCGGCGTGCCTCGCCCGTACTTCTTCGATCGGCTGGACCCAGCCACCCGTGCCTGTCTCGAGCACGGCCTGGTCCGGGTGCGCGAGTCCGGCTATTCGCTGCGCGAGATCGCGATCGCCGATGCGGCGTGTACGCCCGACGTCTACCTCCACATCTGCCTGCCGGAGGCCGCGCGCTATCACGCCCGAATCCTGGCCAGCCACGCGGCGCAGTATTCGCCCGGCGTCCGGCTTCGGCTCGAGATGGGCCGTTACATGCTCGCCGAGGACTATGTGCGGGCGATGCGCCTGCGCAGCCACTTGACGGCGGCGGTGGATCGCGCGCTCGAGGGGTGCGACGCCCTGCTGCTGCCGGCGCTGCCGATCCCCGCGCCCCCGGTTGGTGCCGCCACCGTTCCCGTCGACGGCGTCGATCAGCCGGTGCGCGCGACGATGCTGAGCCGCACCCAGTTGTTCAACATCACCGGACATCCCGCGATTGCGCTTCCCGCCGGCCGTGGTCCCGACGGATTGCCCCGCAGCCTGCAACTGGTCGGCGAGCGCGGCCGCACGGAGCGGCTGCTCGACGTCGCGGCGGCGCTCGAAACCATCATTCACTAGCGGCGTTCGCGCCCGATCGGAAGGCCAACACCAGTGCTGTCACGGGTATTTCATCAATGGGAGAGGCGCCTCGCCGCCGTCGCCACCGATCGGGTCGTGCGGCCGTTCGAGTGGGGCACGGACTGGCTCGACGACGAGACCGCCGGGGGGTCCGACTCGGACCGGCTCGAGCGCTGGGCGGCGACGATGCTCGCCGAGAGCGATCGTTTCTTTGCGCTCGAAGCCACCAGCGAGTACCTGCTGGACGGCGATCGGTTGTCGTTCCCAAGCGCGGTGCGCACCCCGCACCTCGAGAACAACGTCGTTCGTGCGAGATTCTTTCCGAGCCAGTCGCCGAAAGGCCGCCGCCGCGCCGTGGTGGTGCTGCCGCAATGGAATGCCGACGCCGGGGGACATGTCGGCCTGTGCCAGCTGCTCAACCGGTTCGGCCTGTCGGCGCTGCGCCTCACGCTGCCGTATCACGACGAGCGCCGGCCCCCGGAGCTCCGGCGCGCCGACTACATCGTCAGCGCCAACATCGGCCGGACGGCACAGGTGTGCCGCCAGGCGGTGCTCGATGCGAGGCGTGCGATCGCCTGGCTGGCGCGTGAAGGGTACGAGTCGATCGGCATCCTGGGCACCAGCCTCGGCTCGTGCCTGTCGATGCTGACCGCGGCGCACGAGCCGCTGGTGAAGGCGGCCGCGCTCAATCACATCTCCCCCTACTTTGCCGACGTGGTGTGGGAGGGGCTGTCGACCGTGCACGTGCGTGACGGGCTCGAAGGCCACATCGAGCTCGAGCAGCTGCGCCGGCTGTGGCTGCCGATCTCGCCGCTCCCCTATATCGATCGGGTCAGAGACAAGCGGATCCTGCTGGTCTACGCGCGCTACGACCTGACCTTCCCGGTTCGCCTGTCGCGCATGCTGGTCGACGAGTTCCGCCGCCGTGACATCTCGCACGACCTGCACGTGCTGCCCTGTGGGCATTACAGCACGGGCGTCACGCCGTTCAAGTGGATTGACGGGATAACTCTTTGCCGATTCTTGAACAAGAGTCTGTAGTCAAATCCCAAGCTCCAAGCTCCAAATCCCAACCACTCCCAACTGCCAAATCCCAACACCAATTCCCAAAACGACTCCCAACTCCCAACGCGGTGCAATTGGGATTTGGACGTTGGGAGTCGTGCTTGGGAGTTGGGCCTTGGGAGTGGTTGGGATTTGGAGCTTGGAGCCTGGGATTTGACTAAGCTACAAGTACTTCAATAGCCCCTGGAAGGCCTCGTAGAGCGCGACGCCGAGCGCGCGGACCAGCGGCGACACCTCGCCCTGCGCCACCGCGTCGGCGACGGTGACCGGCTGCGTCACCAGCAGCCAGATCGTGGCGCCGGCCAGCGCGACGGCCATTACGCCGACCACGCCGACGAGGCTGAGGCTGATACGTCCGGCGGTCATAGCTGATCTCGGTCACAGTCTACACCCCGCACCGGAAACTGGAGCCCGGCGGGATTGTGTGTTGGACGGACGGATGGGCGAAACGGTTCCTACGGTGGGTGGGCTCGACGAGCGACCCGACTACGCGATCGCGACTTCGGACAATTCCCCGAGATCGAGCGCGCCGAGTGACGGGGCGACCGTGTCTCGATCGCCGACGATCACGCTGAGGAGACGGTCCGGATCGAGGTGATCGTGCGCCACGCGTGTAACGTCCGCTTGATCGATCGACAAGACCTTCGGCACGAAGGTGGTGAAATAGTTGTCGGGCAGGCCGTACAGGGCAAGCTGGACCGCAGCGCGGCCGAGTTGCTCGGCGGTTTCGAAGTTCCGGGGATAGCCGCGGGTCAGCGCGGCACGGCCCAGCTCGAGCTCCTCGCCCGTCACCGGCCGTTCGGCGCGGATCGCCTCGATTTCCTTGATCGCTTCCTTGACCGCATCGGCCGTGACGTCGGACTGCACGCTGGTCTGGAACAGGAACGGCCCCGGTCCTTTCCGGAACTCGAAACTGGTGCGCGCGCCGTAGGTGTAGCCCTTCTCCTCACGCAGGTTCATGTTGATGCGGCTGACGAACTGTCCGCCGAGGATCATGTTCATCACCAGCAGCGCGTGATAGTCGGGCGAGCTGCGGGGAAGGCCGATGTGGCCGATACGCAGCTCGGATTGCGCCGCCCCGGCGCGATGGACGGTGACCAGGCGGCCGGCCTCGAGGGGCGGGACCGCGAGCGCGGCCACGTCGAGCAGCGGCGGTCCCGGATCCGTGGGGGTCGTCCAGTCGCCGAAAGCCCCGGCGACCAGCGCGGCGAGGCGCTCGTGCGAGGCGTCGCCGACCGCGATCACGGTGGCGTGCGCCGGCGTGTAGGCCCAGCGGTGGAAAGCGGTGACGTCGCCGAGCAGGAGCGAGCGCAGCGCATCCTCCGTCCCGATCGGCAGATGTCCGTACGGATGATCGCGATACAGAAACTGCGTGAATACCCGATCCGCCACCGCGGGCGGCAGATCGCGGAGCTGCACGAGACGGTTCAGCCGCAGCTCGCGGACGCGATCGAAATCGCGCTGGTCGAGACGCGGAGCCGTCACCATCGACGCCAGCAGCCCCAGGGCCCGCGGCGCGTACTGTTCGAGCGTGGTGAGCTCGAGCAGCGTGGCGTCGGCGCCGATCTCGGTGTCGAGATGGGCGCCGATGCGGCCGAGTGCCTCGTGCACGGCGAGGGCGTCGAGATCGCCGCTGCCCTCGTCCAGCAGGTCGCCGGTGATCGCGGCAAGTCCGGGCTGCTGCTCCGGGTCCTGCGACGATCCGATCGGCATCAGCACGAAGCAGGTGATCAGCGGCACCTCGTGGTGCTCGATCGTGCAGATCCGCAGACCATTGTCGAGGGTGGCTCGACGCATTTCCGGGAAGTTGAAGCTGAGAGGTGGCCCCGGCCGCGGCAGCGTCGAGCGATCGACCGCCATCAGGCTACCGCCGCCGGCGCGGCATCCGCGAGCGCCACGGCGGTGCGGCCCTTCGGAATGACGCTGAGGATGACCCGGGACTCGGGCCGCAGGCAGTCGGCGGCCGCGCGCTGGAGCGCGGCGGCGCTGGCGCTGGTGTAGCGCGCCAGATCGCGATCGAAGTAGTCGGGCTGCCCCAGGAACACGTTGTAGGCGTTCAGCTGATCGCCCTTGCCGCCGAATCCGCCGACGGTCTGAAGGCGATACACGAACTGGGCTTCCGCCTGGGCCCGGCACCGCTCCATCTCGATTGCGGTGGGCCCGGACTCGATGAACCCGGCGATCTCCTCCGCGATCGCCCGCTCGAGCTCGACCAGCGTGCGTCCGGGCGCGGCGGTCGCCACAATCTGGAAGAAGCTGCCGATCTCGCGTGAGTTCTGCGAGGCCGCCACTTCGGTCGCCAGCCGCCGCTCGAACACCAGGGTGCGATAGAGCCGCGAGGTCTTGCCGCTGGCGAGCACCTCGGCGACCAGATCGAGCTCGGCATCGCCAGGCGCGAACAACGCCGGCGAATGCCACGCCATGTAGAGTCGCGGCAATTCGACGCGGTCCTCGAGCACCAGCCGCTTCTCTCCAACCACCGGGTCGGGAGGCGTCGCCACGAACGGCGGAACCGGATCGCCGGCCTCGAGCTCCCCGAAGTAGGCCTCGGCGAGACGGAGGGCCTCGTCCGGGTGAACATCGCCGGCGATCGACAGCGAGGCATTCGACGGCCGGTAGTAGGTCCGGAAAAATTCACGGACGTCGTCGATCTTCGCCGCGACGATGTCCTCGGCGGCGCCGATCGTCAGCCAGTGATACGGGTGATCCGGCGGATAGAGCGCCGCGACGATCGCCATTCCGGCGAGACCGTACGGGCGATTTTCATACTGCTGACGGCGTTCGTTGAGCACCACGTCGCGCTGGTTCTCGAACTTCGCATCGGTCAGCGCCGGCAACAGATAGCCCATGCGATCCGATTCCATCCAGAGCGCGAGCTCGAGCGCATTCGACGGCACCACCTCCCAGTAGTTGGTGCGGTCGGCATTGGTGGAGCCATTCAGCAGGGCGCCCGCTTCCTGCAGCGGATGGAAATAGCCGCGATCGTAGTGCTCCGACCCCTCGAACATCAGGTGCTCGAACAGGTGGGCGAAACCGGTGCGCCCGGGCCGTTCGTTCTTCGACCCGACGTGGTACCAGACGTTGACCGCGACGATCGGACAGTTCTGATCGGAGTGGATCAACACGTCGAGTCCGTTGTCGAGCCGGTGACGCACGAAGGGAATGTTCATAAGAAGCACGAACCGAGATGACAGTTGGATCGTACTGGCAATTCAGCCCATCGTAAACCGCTAATGGCGGAGGTGCTGCATCCTCGGGGGTTGTTCACCGCAGGCGGCATCGCCGGCGCCAACTCTGGGCCGATCGCTCGGGGAAAAGCGAGAGTGACAGGACTGGCGAGGGTCGTGAGCGTCTACTTCTGTCGCGGCGCGCTGACCGGCTGCACCGAGCCGCACGTCACCATCGCGGTGCCGTAGTAGGGATTGCGCGCCAGTTCTTCCCGCTGGATCCACGACTTGCGATTCATCGGACAGTAGCCGACCCGGAGATCGGACGCGAGGTCGGCGCGCCCGTCGGCCTTGACCCGCGCGATCAGCGCGTCGCTGAGCGGTCCGAACGCATCACGTGCCAGCTTGAGGTCCTTGGCCGCCGAGAACGCGGTCGCCGCCTGCGCCAGCTGCGCGCCCTCCTTCCCGAGCGCCGCCGTCTGCGCCGCCAGGGTGCCCGCCGGCCCCTTGAGATCGTCGAACTTGTCCTGGGTCAGCAGGCCGTGAATGTCGAGATAGGTCTTCACGATGCCGCGCAACGGCTCGGTCGAAGACGATGACGGCGCCTGGGCACCGGAGGCCAGCCCGCTGCCAATGAACACCAGGGCGAAAAGAGTCGTGAACAGGGTCTGCATCAGAGCACCGGAGTGAGCGGAATTGGCTTCTTCGTGTAGGCGGCGATCGACAGCTGCGCGGCGAGCTGCTCGGCAGCGGCGCGGAAGGCCCGGGCCGCCGGTGAATCGGGCTCGCCGATCACGATCGGCACGCCGGTGTCGCCGCCGATGCGGATCGGCTCGTAAATCGGGATGCGGCCGAGGAACGGCAATCCCAGCTCCGTCGCCAGCGTCTCGCCTCCCCCTTTGCCGAAAATGTCGGACTCGTGCCGGCACGTCGGACAGACGAAATGGCTCATGTTCTCGATCAGGCCGAGCGTCGGCACGTTCAGCTTCTGATACATGCGCACAGCGCGCCGCGTATCGGCGATCGACACCGTCTGCGGCGTCGTGACGACGACGCTGCCGGCGACCGGCACGCTTTGCGCCAGGCTGAGCGCGACGTCGCCGGTTCCAGGCGGCATGTCGACCACCAGGTAGTCGATGTCGCGCCATCGCACTTCACGGAAGAACTGCTGAATCACCCCGTGCAGCATCGGACCGCGCCAGATCACCGGGGAGTCGTCGCCGGTCATGAACGCCATCGAGACCAGCTGGATCCCATACTGCTCGGCGGGCAGGATCTTCTTTCCGTCGGTGGTCAGCTGGGTGTTGATGCCCAGCATGATCGGCACGTTCGGGCCATAGATGTCGCCGTCGATCATCGCGACCCGGCCGCCGAACTGGCTCAGCGCAATCGCCAGGTTCACCGCCACCGTGGTCTTGCCGACGCCGCCCTTCCCGGCGCCGACCGCGATGATGTTCTTCACCCCTTCGACCGGCGTCTTCCCCATCTCCGCGGCGTTGGTGGTGCGCACCTGCGCCGTCATCTCGATGTCGACCGCGGTCACCCCCGGCAGCGCCAGCACCAGCGCCCGCGCCTGATCCCGCATCTGATCCTTGACCGGACAGGCCGGAGTCGTCAGCTCGATCGTGAATGCCACGCGCCCGCCATCAATCCGGACGTTCTTCACGAACTTGAGGGTGACGATGTCGCGATGCAGATCGGGATCGCGGACGCCTCGCAGGGCATCGAGAACGGCAGCTTCGCTTACGGAGCTCATAGGATCACAACGATTGTATCAGCCGGCCCTCACACCCTCTGCTCCGCCATGTCGCCGGCGACCGCGATCTTGAAGCGCTCGCCTTGATAGGCCTTGTACATCAGGAGCAGCCAGAGCACCGCGGAGACCGGCGGGATGATGAAAATCGCGACAATCCAGCCGAGGATCGGCACCGAGAGCGCCAGCATCCAGGCGAGCGAGAGCGCGCCGAACACGATCGTCGACTGGAGCGCGTGGAACCTGACGAACCGGTTGGGCTCGAAGACCAGCAGCACGATGCCGGAGACCCAGCCGACCGCATAGGCGAGCGCCGCGGCCACGTTGGGGTCGAGGCCGGACACCGTCCGGCCGAGATCGGCGAGCTGAGGGTCGTTCACGCCGTCAGCCATGGGCCGCGTCCGCGCGCGTCCCGAGCTTGATCCGCCCGGGCTCGAATCTGCCGCGGGTTTCGTTGTGCAGCAGGACCCAGAATGCGTAGATTCCCAACGCGGTTCCGAACGGCAGGATGAACAGATTCGGCACCGCCAGGACCAGCGTGGCGAGCCGGCCATTCGGCTGCCGGCGCTGCAACGCCTTTCCTGCCCAGCCATTCGCGAACCCCGCCGCCAGCAGCAGGAGCGCGCAGATCAGGAAGGCAATCGCGGTCACGCCCGCGGCAATTTCGTCCCCCTGCGTCGTCCAGCCGATCGCGGCGGCCCCGGCCGCCAGCAGCAGCGTGGACACGCCCAACAGCACGCCGAGCGCGCCCCAGACGAGCTGAAGGACCCAGAGAAGGTGGAGATGCGCCGCCATCAGCGGATGCTGATGCGGACTTCGATGATGGTCGAGGGAGAGCCTGGCGGGGTGACACTGAACCGGAACGTCGCCCCCTCGCGAACCCGTGGCGGCACCAGCACGTGCACCGGATGGGAGGCGGCTACCTCCCCCAGGCCGCCGCAGGCGGCGCACCACTCGGTCCAGACCTCACCGCGGCCGCCGCAGCGGCCGCAGGTGCGGCGCAGCGGGACGTCGAACGGCACCGTGACGCCGTCGAACGCCTCTCGCGCGGTGAGCACCATCTCCGCCGACAGCGTGACCAGCGGCTCAGCGGTGAAGAAGGCGTCGCGCATGCTGTCCAGCACGCTCGACACCGACGGGAAGTCGATGGCGATTTCGTCGGAGAACCACGACTGAGCTGCTGCCGGCGCCGCTGCCGCAGACGCTGACGTCGTAGCGGCGCCGTCGCGACGGATCGCGCAGCACGTCGTAGGCGCGCGCAAGCTCCTTGAACGCGGCCCCGCGATCGTCCCCCGAAATGTCGGGATGATAGCGGCGCGCCAGCTGCCGATAAGCCCGCTTGATTTCCTCGGCGCCCGCATCGGGAGCGACGCCGAGCACCTCGTAGTAGTCACGCATACGCCGGTTCGGTTCCTGCAGAAAGAGTGCCGTCCTTCAGCAGCGAAGTCAACAACGTGCGCGACTCCGCGCCGGCGGCTGCGCAGAATCGGGACGCGTTGTTTACAATCCGGCAATGAAGGAATGCCCGATGTGCGGCGAGACGATGCGTCTCAGCGTCCGCGAGCTGCGCGACCACATTCCGGGCACGAGGGAAGCCCCCGCCCGTGTGACGCGCGAGTGGATCTGCCCGGAATGCGACTATTTCGAGGAAGCGGAGGCCGGGGAGGAGTAGCGCGGGATCAACGGGCGCCGAGGGTCAACAGCAGCTCGTTGCGGACCTGCTCGTCGAAGTCCGCGAAATTCAGCTCCTTCTCACATTCGTCGCACAGCACTTCGATAACGGCCGGACGCCCTTCTTCACTGGCTTCGACGCGGGAATCCTCGCGCAACTGCACTACATGCATCTGCAGGGTCTTGACCAGAAAGTTCCGGTCGTTCCCGCAGCTGGGACACGTCAGCGGCATCTATGCGGTACTCCTATTCGTGACTCGCAAACCTTCGAATTCTACGGGACGCCATTCCCCTGACGCAATGACGATCTTCTGGGAAGCGCGTGATTTGAAGGCCAGCGATGAGGTGTCCTGGGCCCGCGAGCTGCGGGCCAGGACGACCAATCTATTTCAAGCCTGAAGAAAAACAGGTGAGGAAGTCGAGAGGCAGGGAGCAATGGACCGCCGGATTTCTACTCGTCCGTCTCCTCGTCGTCGAACTCCGACGGATCGCCAAGGCGCAGGATCTGGCCGTTGGCGTGACCATTGAGCAGGCAATAGGGCCCCTTCGCTTCGAGCGAAACAACCGCTACTTCCCATGGCCGCGCGCGATAGGCCGCCGCCACGCACCCGCACGGCAGACCTTCAAGCGCTTCGAGCTCGAAGACCGTGGTCGTCGGCTTGACGTAATTCAGCGCCCCCGCAGGAACTACCATACCGCACCTCCCGTCGCTCGGACCCGTTGCAATCCTGGCGCCAAGTAATCAGTTAGACCGTGATGGAGGGTAAATGGTTCCCCGGAGCCGGAAAATGTTGGATCGCCCGAGTTATCGAGAGATTCGGCCGGGCGCTCGGTGCTCGGTGCTGACATCCGAAGGGGACATGCTCACGCAGCATCTGGTCAGCCGCTCGAGTCGCCACCCCAAGCGTCCGGCCCGAACTCGCTCAGCTCGATAGGGTTAAGCGTTGACCTCGCACCCAAATCCGTGACGGCGCGCGGAGTCACATTCCCTGGGGACCCGACGACACAACCAGATTCGTCAGCAGTCACATTTGCGTGATCCGTGGTCCGTTTTGAAGCGGACTCTGAGGCGAACGCGACTTTAGTCTCACAGCGGGGTCTCAGAGATAGATCAGCGTGCCGGACACCGCGCGTGCGTCGCCGCGAAGGCATCGCGCGGCGCGGACGTACAACTCCAGTTGCCGCTGGTGTGCAGGGTGGCCGCGACCCGTCTTGAGCTCCACCACCAGCAAAGCCTCATCTTCTTTCTCGACGACGCAGTCGATCGTTCCGCGCACGATTCGATGGTCGATGGCCAGCGAGAACGGCACTTCGTAGAACCGGGTCCGCCCTCGCAGCGCCTCCTGCACGTCGGAGCGGGCCTGCGCGCCGAGCCATACGTCGGTCGCGTGCGCCGTGAATGCCTCGGCATCGGGGAGCAACAGCAGTTCATCGTCGCGCAACATCCGGCGACACAATGCGGCGGCCCGCGCCGCCGCCGCGCCGGACGCATCAGAAGATTCGCCGGCACCCGCAGCGCTCAGCGTGTCCGCATGCTCGAACATGCGATGAATCACGATGCCGAGCAGGCGGTCCGAGCGCGCTCCCTGGTCACGCCGCACGGGCGGTTCCGGGCCGGCGATCAGCTCACCCGTGGAGACTCGTTCACGAGGCGGCTGGGACGCGGGTGATTCGAAGTCGTCGGCCGCGGTTCCGGTCGCCTCCTCAGGGGCGATCTGGGGACGAGTTTCGGCCGAGGTCGTATTCGAACGACACACACGCCAGGCGTATTCACGACCCGAGACGCCGGTCCAACCGACGGTGTCCAGTTGAGGAAAACCGGTCGCGGCGCGGCCGAGCAGTTTCCGGCACGACTCGGGCAGCACCTCGGCAAGACTGCCGCGGCCAGGCACGAGTGTTCCCTCCTTGAGCGTGGACGACAGATACAAGCGATCACGCGCCCGTGTGACCGCGACATACAGCAGACGACGGGTTTCGTGACGCTCCCGCTCCCGCTCCGCCTCGTCCGTATCGGAAATGAAGGGACCGACGCTCACCGACGGCTCTTCGAGAAGGTCGACCGAGACCCGGACCGGCTTGGGCGGACCGCTCGCGCCCTTCGCGACGTTGACCAGGAACACGATCGGGAACTCGAGCCCTTTCGCGGCATGCACGGTCATCAGATTCACCGAATCCAGCGCCTCGACGACGGCGTTGGATTCGTCGCCGCCGGTCAGCGACATCAGATGCTCGGCCACGCGGGGAATCGTGGCATAGCCGCTGTTCTGGATCCGCCGTACGAGCGAACGGATCTTCTTGAGATTCTCCCAGGCCTGCCGCCGCCGAGGCCCCCGAAGCTCGAAGGCGTACCCGGTCTCGCGGACGATGCGATCAAGCAGTTCGGCGGGGGGGATCCGATCCACCGCGTCGAGCCAGCGCGTCACCGCCGGCCGCACCTGTTCGAGCACGCGCCGATCCTCCTCGTCCAGATCGGTCCACGCGGGCGGCAACTCGCCGCCGGTGAGGGCGGACGCCAGCGCGGGCGCGAGCCGCGTGAGCGCGCCGTCGGAGAGCCGCACGAAGCGCGATCGCATCAGCGCCGCGGCACGCAGCGAAGACGTGGGGTCGGCGAGGAACCGGATCAGCGCGACGACGTCCTTGATTTCGTCGGCGTCGAAGAAGCCGAGCCCCTTGTACACGTGAGTGGGGATCCCGCGGTGGTTCAGCGCGTGCTCGAATTCCCGATGGCTCGATCGCGAGCGGAACAGGATGCCGATGTCGCCGGCCCTGGCCTGCCTCGGCGTGCCGGCCGACTTGTCGCGCACGGTGGCGCTGCGCAGGATGATCTCGACCTCCTCGGCCACCGCCGCGGCACACTCCTCCGGCGTGTCCGCGACCGCCAGTCCGAGCGTCGGCTCCCGCGTCCCGGCGTTCGGAACGGGCGCATCGCCGACCGGAAAGCGATCGCGCTCGTCGTAGGTGAACTCGCCGGGGGCGCCGACCGGCTGCGACATCTCCGTGAACAGGTCGTTCACGAAGTGCAGCAGGTCGGGCACCGCCCGGAAGCTGCGTGCGATCGATCGACGGGAGCGGCGGTCCGGACGAATCCCGTCGATGAACTGCGCGGCCTGCTCCAGCACGCCGACCTCGGCGTCCCGGAACCGATAGATCGACTGCTTGCGGTCGCCGACCACGAAAATCGAGGGATTGGTCGCGACACCGAGTCCTTCGCCCCACGCCTGGACGAGCAGCGACACCAGCTCCCACTGAGCGCGGCTGGTGTCCTGGAATTCGTCGACGAGGACATGGTGGTAGCGCGATTCGAGCCGGAAGCGGCTCTGCGAGAACTCGTCCATCCGCCGCAGCAGCTCGACCGCCTTCTGGAGGACGTCCGAAAAATCGAGCACCGATCGCTCGTCGAGCGCACGCCGGTACTGCTCCAGCGCAACCGCGAACATCCGCCGGACACCCCGCGCGAGCACGACGTTCAGATCGCGGTTGAACGCGAACATCGCCGACTCGATGGCGGGCGCGGTCGCCATGACGGCGTCGCGATGGCGCCGCATCGCATCCCGCGACGGGTAGTGCGTGGTGTTGTAGGGATGGATGGTGGTGCCCTTGCGGGCTTTGCCCTCGTTGGTCAGGAAGTGTCCGCTCACCCGCTCGAGCACCGCGCGAATCGTCCGGTCCGGCGCGTCACGCAGGCTGGCGAGCCGGCGGGCGTCCCGAATGAACAGCGCGTACCGGGGATGCGCCCCCGGACCGTCGGCCACGAACCGTTCGAACCCACCGGGAATCGCCTCGAGCGTGCCACGAAGCGTTTCGCTGGCGGCGCCGCAGATCGCTGACGACGTCAGATCGCGCGGACCGCGTGCGAGGAAGCGGTTGAGCGCGTCCCAGGCGACGAGGCGGCGATCGAGCAGGGTGGCCAGCCCCTCACGGGTGCGCGAGATGCCCAGTTGCGCCAGCACCAGCGCGATGTCGGTATCGCTGCGCGCCTGGCCGACCAGGATCCGCAGCGTCCGATCCAGTGACGAGGCGATCAGCCGCGGTACTTCGGTCTCGTTGGCCAGATCGAAGGCCGGATCGACATCGGCCTCGAGCGGAAACTCGCGAAGCAGCGACAGGCAGAACGCGTCGATGGTGCTGATGGCGATGTCGCCGAGCCGGTCGCGCAGCTCCAGCCAGCGCCGGCGATCCGGCTCCGACCGCTCGCCCGCTCCCCGCAGCTCGCGAACGATCCGCTCGCGCATCTCGGCGGCCGCCTTGCGGGTGAAGGTGATCGCGAGAATGTTCGCCGGGTCGATCCCGGCCCGCAGCAGGTTCACGTAACGCGCGACCAGCACCGAGGTCTTGCCGGTGCCGGCCGACGCTTCGAGGACCACGTTGTTGCGGGGATCCGCCGCGAACACCCGGGCCGCGGCGTCGGGATCGAGTGGGACGGGAGCGGCCTCGGCCGGAACGTCGAACAAGGAGGGCTGCGACCCGGGACCGCGCCGTCCGGAGCCGCGGTCACTCGTCACCGACGTAGTCCTTTCGGCAGACATGCGCGAATCCGCACCGCGTGCACGTCCAGGGTTCGTCGGGACTCGGCGGGTACTGGCCCCCCTCGATGCCGGCGATCGCGTCGAGGAACCGCTGCTGCCCATCGCGCAGCGCCGCCGCGATGTCGCCGGACTTGCCGGCGAGGTCGACGAACGCGTTCTTCTCCTTGAAGGCGACGTACCCGGCGCGGGCGATCGGCAGCGGCGTGCCGCGCTCGCGTGCGATCTGCTGCCCGGCACAGATCCCGTAGATCGGCAGCTGCAGCGCTCGCCCGGTCTTTGGCGCACGACCGAGCTTGTAGTCCACGATCCGCAGCGTCCCGTCCTCGAGCACGTCGATCCGATCCGCCTTGCCCTTCACCCTGACCGCGCGCGCACCGGACTCCCCTTCGAAGTCGAACGTGCCTTCGAACGCGTACTCGAGCAGCCGCTCCGTCACGCCGATGCCCTGTTCGATCTCGACGGCAAAGGCGCGCCCGGCCAGCCCCGGCGCGGCGGCGGATCCGATCAAATAGGTGCGCTCGAGCGCGCGGTCTCCTTCGGGCAGCGCCTGCAGCTGTTGCTCGGCCACGTCCTCGAACAGCGCGAGCGCCTCGTCCAGATCCTCAGCCGACACCCCGGAACGGCCGCGCGCGCGCCACGCTTCGAAGAACGCCTCGAACACGCCGTGCAGCAACTGGCCGCGTTCGAGTGCGGTCAGCCCTGATTCGTCCTCGCGCTCCTCCTCGAGTTGCAGCACCTGGCCGGCGAAATACTTGAACGGACACTCGAGGTAGCGCTCGACGCGGCTCACCGCGTACATGGTGCCTTCACGCGCACCGACCGTGCCGTGATAGCGCATGTCCTCCGGAGACGAGCGGGTCGTCCGCAAAGAGAGCCAGGCGGACGCGTCGCCGCGGGCAATCTCGGGCCGGACCGGCGACACCGACAGGGCTTCGTGTTCGAAGATGCGGACGGACGCGCCGGTCTCGGCGCGCTCGATCGTCAGCCCTGCCCCACCGACGTCCTCGAGAAACGGCGACGGCGACACAATCGAGTCCTCTTCGAGCGTGAACGACGACACCGAGACGCGCTCACCGGCCAGCGCCAGCAGGTCGGCGAATCGCGCGCGCGCCGTGGCCAGGCGATCGGCGTCCGCCGGCCAGGCGAGATCGCGCAGCAGCGACACCGGATAGAAAATGTTGGCGCCGCCGCGCTCCGGCCAGTCCGACTCCACCAGCCCCACCACGTGCACGTCGTCCAGACGCGCGAAGGCCGCGGCGTCGGCGTCGAGGAGCCGGACGCCGTCCGTGCCGGCACGCGGAGCGAAGGTTTGCGCCTCGATCCATCGGTGAATGGTCGCGACGAGCTCGGCGATCGGCTGCGGCCGATCGTCGTAGCGTTGATGCGCGTCCCGGAGTGCTGCCAGTGCGCCGAGCACCGCGGTGCGCGCCCGCCAATGGCGTTCGTACAGGTCCGACGCCGGGTCCAATGGTGCCTCGTAGCGCGCCACGAAATCGAGCAGACCTGTGATCTGCTGCGACGCCGAGGATGCCAGCTTGATGTGCTGAACCAGGGGTGCGAGGCCGAGGGCCGCCGCCATCGCCACTTCACCCGCCCGCCATCGAGCGGCTTCCCGGGCACGTCCCGCCAGGCGCGCGGGCGCCAGTCCTGACAACCGCGCCAGCTCGTCCCAGCCGCCGAGAAATTTCGAGTCCTGCAGTACCTCGATCGAGCGCTGACACGTGCTCCCGCTGAACCGCGATCTCGGGGTCGCGTGGATCATGAAACAACCAGTGCGGCGACGCGAGCAGCGCGATCAGCGACACACGGCTCGCGTCCTCGGCCGCCACCACGAACAGGAGGTCGAGCGCGGCCGCGAACGGCTCGGCCGCCAGCGGCAGCGCGTCGGCGGCCTGATACGGAATCCGCGCGGAGGTAAAGACCTGCCGCGCCAGGTAGAGGTACGGCAGCGGACGCTGGAACACGACGCCGACCCGCTCCAGACGACTCGTCGCGCTCTCGCGGGCCCGCCGCTTGATCCGCCGGGCGGCCTCGACCAGTTCTTCCTCGCGGTCGCGGCACACGAAGACCACCGGCCCGTCCTCCCCGGCGGTGGCCGCCGGGGCCGCGAGCAGCGGCGCCGCGGACGCCCCGGCCACGCGATGCTCGTCCAGACCCGGCATCGCATCGTGCAGCCGCTCGTGCCACCCCGCGGCGAGCACGGCTTCCGTGGCGATGATGTCGATGCGCTCGAGACCGTGGATGCGGGACAGCAGGTCGAAGTCGACCGGCCACAGGCCGCGTGCGTCGGCAGCCTGATCGGCGACCGTGATCACCAGATGGCGGTAGGGTGACCGGTAGGTGTCCGCCAGCAGGAAGGTCCGCAGTGCGTGCTCGTCGATCCGGCCGCTGTCGCCGATCCGGCGCTCGAACGCCGCGAACGCGGCGGCCAGGAAGCGGGTCTGCTGCAGCAGGCGCTCCGCGCCGCGGTCGCTGTCGCGCCCGGCTTCGAGCTTGTCTCCGATGTTGCGATCCAGCGCGTCGATGGTGCGCCCGCGCCGCCGCAGCTCGTCGTAGAACGCCAGCATCGCGGCGAGGAGACCGGGCCGGAGCCGGAAGGGGGGCGTCGCTCCCGCCGCCGCTGCATCGTCGGCCGCCAGCCGCAGCAGCACTTCCCGATCGAACTCGGTGAGCATCGGGGCGGCCGCCGGCAGGTGTGCGTGCAGCCGGGAATAGAGCTCGCCGCGTGTCACCAGATCCGGCATCACCGCAACCGCGTCGGCAGGGTCTTTGTCTGCTGTGGGGCCGGGGTCTCTAGACCCCGGCCAGAGCACACCGTCGGGCAGCGCCAGCTCTTCGAGCGTCCGCCGTAACTCCTCGGCGGCGCTTCGACTCGGGACGACGATGGCGGTGGCGCGGGCGGTGAAGCCATCAGGCACCACACCGGCAATCGCCGACTGGAAGGTGCGGAGATCCGAGGCGCGCAGCAGCCTGGTGACGCGGGGAGTGATCAACGTGGTGGTGGTTGCGAACTGCGAGTGATGCGCCGCAGCTCCAGCGTGCTCTGATCCAGGAGCATCAGGGCTCCGGCCGCCGCGGACGCCGCCTGCCAGGCGGTGTCCATGCTGCCGGACCGCACCGCGTCGAATCGCGTCGCGGACGCCCGAACCGCCATGCCGGCCGCGGCCAGCAGCGTCGAATGCGCGGCGGCGACTTCGGGCGGTGGCTGCACCGCGCCGAGCTCGCGTTGGGCGGCGGTCACGTGGCCGGACAGCTGGCGCAGGGCACCGGGCGACGGGCCATCGAGATGGCGGACGGCGGTCAGCCACTCGCGGACGCCCAGCAATCGATCGAGACCGGTTCGGACCTCCCGCCAATACTGGCTGAGAACGTCCAGCCGAAGCGCCCAGGCATCCTGCGCCAGCCGCAGCCGGCGCGCCGCGTCGAGCTTGACGTCGAGTGTCGCCAGCAACGCGGCAACGTCGGCGGGACGCGCCTGCTGCAGCCGCTGGTCCTCGCCGAGCACCCATCTGCACGACGCTCTCGAGCGATCGAACGTCGGCACGGCGCTCGAATACCGTGGCTCTTGCCAGCGCCCGCGCGCGCAACTGGGCATAGTCGCGATCGTGCCCGACCTCCACCGCCAGATCTGCTTCAACGCGCGAATGCAGGTCCGCCATCCAACTGTTCGCGAACGCCGGGCCAGCCGACGGTGCCAGCACGTCCAGGATCGAACGCAGCAGGGAGATGCGCTGGGGCGTGTCCGAAGTGAGGCGGGCCGCGGCGAACCCACTCTCGAGCCGCTCGCGAAACGTCGGCGCCGGCAGGACCTCGCTGGTGGACGTGGGAGGGGTGACGACGTTCGCAACCAGCGCCAGATCGAAGCTCGACAGCCCTGCCGCGACCCGCAGCTCGGAGACGACTTGATCGAGCCATGTCGTCATCTGCTGGAGCTCCTTGGCCCGATATCCGAAATGGGTCTGCGGCCAGTCGACGAGCTGGCGCCGGGCAGCTTCAGCGATCGCCAGCCGCTTGCCGGCATCGTCGGTCGCCCCGACCTGATAGAGAGTGTCGGCCACCTCGCGGGTCAGCCGCGCGAAGTCGGACTCGCCTTGGGTGGCGGCGTAGTGCCGCGCCCGCGCCGCCTGCGCATAGGCATTCGTCCGCTGCCACTCGACGTCTTGTTCGGCGATCGAGATCACGTGGAGCACCGGGCTGACCTCGGTCCCCCCGATCGGGATCGACAGGACGACGCGATCCGAGACCCGTGCGAACTCGCCGTAGCTCACCAGGACGCCGCCGTCCTGGAGGAACACGCGGTAGAGCGCAGCGGGGGCGGGCGTCGCCGCGGGTGTCTGGCCGGCGGCCGGCGTCACGGCGACCCCTCCGGCGAGCAGCGCCGTGCACACGGCGGCCGCCGCGCGCGAGACGGTGCCCGGCCGCGAGAATTTTCGGCGCGACATCGAGGTGTGAAAGAGCGTAAAGCCCGCCGTTGGGCCCGTCAAGAACACCACTGTTGAAAACCTGTTGAAGGATCGTGGATCGCCTGTGGAGAACGGTCGTCGACTCACTTATTTTTTCGACGTTCGGGCGCAAAAGCTGGCCGTTGCACTGTGTTGATGCGCCTTCGATTCTCCTTTCGCTTGAACGCTTCGGGCCAGCCGTTAGAATCCGTGTCACCTCACCCCACAATTTACTCGCTTCGACCGGACGGGAAATACGTGCAACATTACGAAGAGGTCATCAATGGCCGCGAATACCTCATTGAGGTGTCCAGCGTCGGCCTTGGTCGGTGGCGCGCGCAGATCGCACGAGTGCCCGGCGGCTGTGCCGCACTGATGCCGTTCTACGGCAAGACCCCGGACGAGGCGGCCGGGCAACTGAGCCGCTGGCTCGCCCTCCTCCACGGTCAGAGCCAGCAGGCGCCGCTCCGGCGTTGACGTTACTCCTCGTCGCCGGCGTCCCCCTCCAGCAGATGCGGGAGTGTCGTACCGGCCGCCGGCGTCAACACCCCCGCCTTCATGTAGGTGAACAGCTTGTCGCGGGTGTCGGTGATATCGAGGTTGCGCATCGTCAATTGACCGATGCGATCCTGCGGTGAGAAGACCGACGCGCCCTTTTCCATCGTCAGCCGCTCGGGGTGATAGGTCAGGTTGGCGCTGACGGTGTTGAGGATCGAATAGTCGTTGCCCCGCCGCAGCTCCAGCGTGACTTCACCGGTGATGGCGCGGGCGACCCAGCGCTGCGCCATCTCACGCAGCATCATCGACTGCGGATCGAACCAGCGGCCCTGGTAGAGCAGCCGTCCGAGGCGGCGGCCGTTCTCGCGATACTGCTCGATCGTGTCTTCGTTGTGGATCCCGGTGATGAGCCGTTCATAGGCGATGAACAGCAGCGCCATGCCGGGCGCCTCGTAGATGCCGCGGCTCTTCGCCTCGATGATCCGGTTCTCGATCTGATCGCTCATGCCGAGGCCGTGGCGTCCGCCGATGCGGTTGGCCTCGAGGATCATCTCCACGGCATCCTTGTACTCGAATCCGTTGATCGCGACCGGCTGCCCTTCTTCGAAGCGCAGCGTGACTTCCTCCGGCTTGATCTCGACATCCTGACGCCAGAACGGCACGCCCATGATCGGGTCGACGATCCGGACGCTCGAGCTCAGCTGCTCGAGATCCTTCGCTTCGTGAGTGGCGCCGAGGATGTTCGAGTCGGTCGAGTAGGCCTTCTCGGCGCTCATCTTGTAGACCAGGCCGGCCTGGCGCATGTATTCCGACATCTCGGCCCGGCCGCCGAGCTCATCGATGAAGGCCTGGTCGAGCCACGGCTTGTAGATCCGCAGCTTCGGGTTGGCGAGCAGACCGTAGCGATAGAACCGCTCGATGTCGTTTCCCTTGAACGTGCTGCCGTCGCCCCACACGTGCACGTGGTCGTCTTTCATCGCGGCGACCAGGAGCGTGCCGGTGACGGCGCGGCCGATGGGCGTGGTGTTGAAGTAGGCGACGCCGGCGGTGGAGATGTGAAACGCGCCGCACTGGAGCACCGCCAGACCTTCGCCGACCAGCTCCGCCCGGCAGTCGATCAGCCGTGCCTTCTCGGCGCCGTACTGCTCGGCGCGGCGCGGAATCTCGTCGTAGTCAGGCTCGTCCGGCTGGCCGAGATTCGCGGTGTAGGCGTACGGAATCGCGCCCTTCGCCCGCATCCAGTGCAGGGCGGCGCTGGTATCGAGCCCGCCGGAGAACGCGATCCCGACCTTCTCGCCGATCGGGAGGGATTGAAGAATGTTGGCCATTGAACCTCGATCATAGTCCGCGGTCCGTAGTCCGCAGTCCGTGGTCCGTAGAGTTCGCGGACAGAGCCGATCGAGCCGGCTGGGTTGAAGGCGCTGCAACCAGCTACTCGCGGGGTCTTTCGCCCAGATGGCTTCGAACGACTTCGTGGTTCTTGCGAACCGCGAACCCGCGGACCGCGAACCGCGACCGCGGACCGCGGACTACGGACGCGTGCGGCTCTTACCAGGTCCAGCTGCCGGCCGGCGGCGGCCACGCGCCGAGCAGTTGCCGCAGCAGAATCACCTGGCCGAGATGGTGCGCGTTGTGGTTGGCGACGTGCACCAGCGCGTCGCGCCGTGAGTACTGCGCGAGCGGGGGAAACTGGATCGCCGGGGCGAGCGGGGTCTCGAGACTGCCGGCGGCATCCGCCCACGCCACGAGTCCAGACAGTCCGTCCAGGAACTGCTGCCGGACGATCAGCCAGGATCCGGGAGCGACCGCCGGCCAGCCGTGGGCCGCGCGCTCGACCATCGGCGCGTCCTCGCCGCCGCACCGGCGGGAGAACCAACCCTGCCAGAACGAAAGATGCGCGACGATCTCGGCGATGGAATGGCTCGCACCCTCGAGGCGGCGATCCGCCAGGTCCGGTGAAAGCCCATCCAGCGCCCGCTCCGGCGCCAGGAACTCGAGCGGTTCGAGCAGCAGCTCGCGTGCGGTCATTGGCAGTCCATCCTCCCTTGGTGCGCGGCACGGTTCGCGAGCGCGGGCGTCACCGGTTGACCGCCGGCTGAGCCGCCACGTATGGTGGACGCGCCCCGGACGCCGGGTCCGGGGATTGGCTCGGCGGACAACGTCTTCCAAACCGGCGGTTAGTCCGTATTCAACATGGGGACCTTTGAGGAACTGTATCGCCAGCACGTCCAGTCGGTCTTTCGATTTGCGAGAAGTCTCACCGGCAACAAGGAGGAAGCAGAGGACCTGACGGCCGAGGCGTTCCTTGCGCTGTTCCGCAATTTGACGTCGATCGATCAATCGCTGCTCCCGGGCTGGCTCCTCACCGTGGTCCGCAACCGCGCGCGCGACGGGTGGCGGCGGCGGGTGGTCGAAGACCGTCATCGGGAGGAGCTGCGGAGGGTTCCCCCCGGGGCGCCACCACCCATGGAGAAATGGATTCTGGAGAGCGCCGACCTCAAGCCGATTCACCGCGCGTGTGTGATCCTGCGATACGTGCAGGGGATGACGCGGGCCGAAGTTGCCGCGACCACCGGCTTGAGCGAGATGCAGGTCAAGGGGCACCTTCAGTACGCACTGGTGTTGCTTCGAAAGACATATGGAGTGTCGAAAGCATGAGCTCGCCACTCGACGGCTGGGACGCCGACGAACGGGAAGCGCTGCGGGAAGTCCAGGCGGATCTGGAGGCCCTGCGGGCGCGGCACGAAAACGACCCGCCGCTCGAACTGCTGCGGGCCGGCTATTACGATGCGCTGCCGGCGGACCTGCAGGCCGATGTCGCGGGCTTCATCGCCGCGGATGCCTGGAGCCGGGCGCTCTCGAAGGGCTGGACACCGCGGAGACGTCGCTGTCGCCGGAGGATCGGGATCGCCTGTTCGCGCGCATCCGGAAGACCGGGTCGGCGCCCGAGCCGCGCCCCGGTCGCTGGCGCTGGTTGCGCCCTGCCATCGCGGCATCGGCGCTCGCGGCCGTTGCCCTGGCGCTCTGGACCTGGCGCGATCCGGCCCCGCCATCGCCGGTGCCTTCAAACGATCGAACTCGTGAGGTGGTGTCCGCCCCGCCGCCGGTGCCGGCGGTTCCACTGCGGCTCGACCAGCCGGAAATGACACTGAGCGCTGCCGCGCTGACCTGGCGCGGAGCAACGGCCGGGAACCAGCTCCTCGCCGACTTGAAGCCCCCGTTCGACGCATTCCGCCTGGGAGACTACGCACGGGCCGACCGTGCGTTCGCCACGCTCGAACCACGGTATCCGTCGGCCGTCGAGGTCTTCTACTATGGCGGCATCGCGCGGCTGTTCTTGAACGACGATCGGCACGCGCTCGAGTCGCTCGAGACGGCGGCAAGGCTGGCCGACACGGCATTCGCACCCGACGTCGAGTGGTATCGCGCCATCGCCGAGCACCGCACGGGGCGTCCGGCCGACGCCCGCGCGCGGCTCGACACCTTGTGCCGCGGCACCAGCCGGCGCGCACCGCCCGCCTGTGACGCCTTGAAGCAGCTCGGGGCTCGATGAGCCATCGAACAATCGGACGTCACGCGGCCGCCGCCGTCGCTGCAGTCGTATGGGTCTCGGCAGCACCAGCCGCGCAACAACCGGCCCTCGCCACAGCCGATCGCGCCGCTCAATCGACCGAGCAGCAGCGGGCAGCCGCACTCTGCGATGCGGGTGAAGCCGACTACTACCGCACTCAGTACGCGTCCGCCCGCACCCAGGTTTCGCAGTGCGCCGAGATCTTCGATCGGCTCGCCAGCCAGCCGGGGATCGGCCGTGCCAACCAGCTCCTCAGCATGATCGCCGGAATGACGGGTGACCTCGGGGAAGCCGCGATGCGCGCCCGTCGCGCCCTCGCGGCGTACGAAGCGGCCGGTGACGTCCGCGGCCGCGCGGGCGCCACGCTCCAGATCGTGCGCGTGGCCACGCTCGAGCCCGGCGAAGACCTGCGGCTCCTCCGGGGCGTGATCGCCGAGGTTCGTGAGATCGGCGATCGGGCCATCGAGGCAAGAGCCCTCCATTCGCTCGCCGATCATCTGTTCACCGCGGGGTCGTACGAGGACGCGTTCGAGGTGCTGACCGAGGCCGCTGCCGCTTTCGAGGAGATTGGCGATCGCGTGGCGCTGGGGCGGGTCTACAACAGCATGGGCCGTCTCTACCGCGCGCACCAGCGCAGCGACGAGGCGCTGAAGTTCCAGCTCGCGGCGCTGGCCATCCACGAGACGACCGATTCGCCGTTCGAGCTGCTGCAAAGCCTCAACGCCGTCGGGGTCACGCACCAGACGCTCGGAAACCCGGCCCAGGCCAGGATCTACCTCGAACGGGCGCTCAGGCTGGCGGAGCGAACGAGCTCGCCACGCATCCAGGATTTCCTCCGCGCCAATCTCGTGAACACGCAAATCGAACAAGGCGCCTATGCGGAGGCGGCGACCATCCTCGAGGGCGTGCTGGCGCGGCAGCTCGACGTCTACCCGAGTATGCGCATGCGCGAGCTCGGCAAGGTCTACCTGAAGCTGGGCCGCCGCGACGATGCGATGGCGATGGCGGAAAAGGCGCTCGCGAGGTGCGCGCCCCGCGATCTGGATTGCCTGTATTCATTGGACCTGCGGGCCGAAGTCCGCGCGGCGTTGGGGCAGAGTGACGGGGCACTGACGGACATCGGGGCCGCCCTGGAAAAGATCGAGGCGATTCGCGCCACGCTGGTGCCGGCGGACTTCTTCAAACAGCAGTTCAGCGCCGCGCAGGAAGCGATTTACAGCCGGGCGATTGCGCTGCAACTGCGCGAGGGCCGCGCGCCGGAGGCACTCGCCACCGCGGAGCTCGCCCGTTCGCGCGCGTTCGTCGACCTGTTGGCGAGCAAGGCGCTGCGACCCCGCGGCCCGATCTCGCCGCCGGGACCGGGCGGTCCCGAGTCGCGGTCACTCGATGGTCTGCCGCTGATCTTTCGCGGGTCGCCCGGCAGCGGGACGCGTACCGATCTGTCGAGCGCAGTGGCCGCGCCGGCGGCGACGGTCGAGGATCTGGCGGCAACCGCACGCCGGCTCCACTCGACGCTGCTCGCGTACTGGGTCACCGCCGATCGATTGTTCATCTGGGTGATCGACCCGCAAGGAAAGATGCACGACGCCTCGGTTGACGTGCGCGAATCGCGGCTGACCGAGCTGATCCGCGCGACGTCGCCCTTCGCCGAGACCGCCCCGGCCGGAAGCGGCCCGCCCGGCCCCGCGCACCCTCACCACGCGCGGCGCGGCTTCGATCACGCTCCAGCGGCAGGCCGCACCCGCGTGGCGACAGCTCTACGACCTGGTCGTGAAGCCGGTTCGGGGCGTGCTGCCCCGCCAGCCGGGCGCGCTCGTCACCATCGTGCCCCACGGTCCACTCGCGGCGCTGTCCTTCGCGGCGCTGCAGGATGCGCGCGGACGCTACCTGCTCGAAGACTACACGCTGCACTACGTCCCGGCCGGCGCGGTCCTCGACTTCACCGCCTCACGCCGCCATCCGCAGTCCCGCACCGGCGACGTCTTGCTGGTCGCGGATCCGGTGCCGCCGGTGGTCTCGAAGCTCGATGCACCCTTGCCGCGGCTGGCGGGAGCGCGGGCCGAGGCACGGGCGATCGCCCGGCTGATCCCGGCCGCGCGCGTCACCGCCCTCAACGGTGAGAACGCCACCAAGCAGGCCATTCGCACCGCGACCACGGGTAAGGCGGTCCTGCACTTCGCGACCCATGCGATTGTGCAAGACGAAGATCCATTCGGCTCCTATCTGGCCGTTACCCCGAAGCCCGGAGCTCCAAGCAGCGCGGCATCCGACGGCCTGCTCACCGCGCGCGAGATCTACGAGCTGAACCTCGACGCCGACCTGGTCGTACTGAGCGCCTGCCGATCGGCCGACGGGCGGGTCAGGGGCGACGGCATTGCCACGTTCGCGAGGGCCTTCATCTATGCCGGCACGCCGTCGCTGATCGCCAGCGTGTGGGACGTGGCCGACCAGGCGGCCAACCGCCTGCTGCCCGACTTCTACCGCACGTGGCTGGGGGGCGCCAGCAAGGCCCGGGCACTCCGCGGCGCGCAACTGCGGCTGTTGCGCCAGCTGCGGACGGGCACGCTGCAAGTCGATACGCCGCTCGGCAAGATCCGGCTCCCCGAACACCCCGTCTTCTGGGCCGGGTTCGCGCTGTTTGGCGAACCTGACTAATCCGCTGTCCGCGGTCCGCGGTCCGCGGTTCGCGGGTCCGTGGTCCGCGGGTTCGCGGTTCGGGGGTTCGCGGGTTCGCAAGAACCACGCAGCCGTTCGGAGCAGCTGGGTGGAAGACCCCGCGAGGAGCTGGTTGCGACGCCTTCATCCCAACTGGCTCGATCGGCTCTGTCAGCGAACCCGCGAACCCGCGAACCGCGAACCCGCGGACGGGGAGATTGGATCAGAGAGTAGAGCGCCAGACCGGGCGCTACCCGAACAACTCCAGAGCCGGAATCCCCTTGCCGTCAGTGGTGACGTAGACCGGCCGCTTCTCGGCGACGTATGCCAGATCGGGGGCAATCCCCAGGGCGTGGTAGATCGTGGCGTGCAGGTGCTCGACCGGCATCGGCTTCTCGATCGTCGTGCACGGCCGCTCGTCGGCGGTCTTGCCGTAGACGAACCCTTTCTTGATACCGCCGCCGAACATCAGGACCGAGCCGGCCGCGGTGAAGTGACGGTGCATACCGTAGTGACGCGGCTCGGCCATGATGTCGGGGATGTTGATCGCCTGATCCTTCACTTCCTTGCCGACCTTGCCTTCGGTGACGGCGTCGCGGCTGAACTCGCTCGCCAGGACCACCAGGGTGCGGTCGAGCAGCCCGCGCTCGTCGAGGTCGCGGACCAGCTGCGCGATCGGCGCATCGATCACCTTCTTCATGTCGGCGGCGCGCTGATGGCCGTTCTCGTGCGTGTCCCAATACACGAACGGGATGTACTCGGACGTGACTTCCACATAGCGGGCGCCGGCCTCGACCAGCCGGCGTGCGAGCAGACAGCCCTGGCCGAATCGGCCGGTGTTGTAGGCATCGAACGAAGCCTTCGGCTCGCTCGACAGATCGAACGCCTTGGCCGACGGTGACCGCAGCAGCCGATCCGCGGCATCCAGCGACTTCACCACCGCCTCGCGCTGGAATGCGCTGCCGTATTGGTGAACCGGCTCCTGGGCCAGCAGCTTCTCGAACAGCTGACGGCGGCTGGCGAAGCGCGCGTCGCCGAGCTCCTTCGGCGGGCGCACCGCCGATGCGGCGTCCTGCGGATCGACGATCAGGAACGGACCGTGATCGGTCCCGAGGAACCCGGCGGTGTGGAACGCCTTCAGGGTCGCGATTTCGCCGGCCCCCTCGACGGTCTGACCAATCGCCACGAAGGCGGGCATGTCGGGGTTCTTCGGCCCGAGCGTGCGGGAGATCACCGATCCGATGTGCGGCATCGCCATCGGCTGCGGCGGAATGTAGCCGGTGTGCCAGTGATACTGGTGCCGCGAGTGCAGGATGAACCCGAGGTCCGCGGCGGTGAAGGTCCGGATCACCGCGCCTTTGTCGATCACCCCGGCGATCTTCTCGAGCCCCTGCGTGAACTTGATGTGGTCGACCTTGGTGTCGATGGTCGGGAAGGTGCTGAGCACGTCCTTGATCGGCACGCCGGGCGCGAACGGCGTGTAGCGCTTCGGATCGAAGGTCTCGGTGCTCGCCATGCCGCCGGCCATCCACAGCACGATGACGGCATCGGCGGTCGCGCCCGGGCGCGGGGCGGCGGCCTGCGCGGCGAGACGCTTCGGCTCGTGCCCCACGAGCGCGGCGAGCGTTCCGGCGGCGGTTACGCCCATGAAGCCGCGACGGGTCAGCTTCTGATAGATCCGGCGTTCTTCTTTGGTCATCGTCAGTCTCTCGTCAAGTCCGAACTGCCAACTCCGAGGGCATCGACATGGCTTTCAGTAGATCAACTGGAACTCGGGCTTCATCAGCACCGCCCAGAGCAGATCGGCAACGGCCTCGGGCGACGCCTTGCCCGGCCGGGCCGGGTCGGCGATCGCCGCTTCCGCCACCTGACGCTCGGACGCGGACGGCGCCCGCCCGAGCGCCGACCAGAAGATGTGGTCGACGGCGGCGCGGACCGTGGTTACCGGCGCCGGACCCGGCAGCGGCGTGCCCTCGGCGGGCGGCAGCAGGCGGCTCATGTTCGGCTCCGCGTCGAACACGAAGAACCGCATGGCCGGATTCAGCGTCGATCCGATCTCGGCGCGCGGGTTGTCGACGTCGAGGCTGCCGCGGAAGCGGGTGAAGCCTTTGCCGGAGATGTCGTAGACGAGCCGCGACGAATTCTTCACCGGCACCCGCCCCGCCACCGCGCCGGCCGCACGCAGGCCCGATCCGTCGAGCGGGGTCAGCGACGACAACGGCACCACGCCGGCGGGGCCGACGAACTCCGCCTGCACGAACACCGGCAGCACGCGTTCCGGCGCGTTCGAGCCGGTGTCGGCGATGATCAGCCAGAGCTTCGACGCGCGCGAGATGTCGGCGTCGAAGGCGCGCGGCTGCAGATTGCGTCCGGCGACCGGGGCATTGAACAGGCTCAGCGGATCGTCGGGCAGCTCGCCGAGCAGGCGCTTCGCACCGCGCGTCAGCCAGCTGGTGAGAATCTCGCCGTTCACCAGCTCCAGCGACTGCAGCGTCGTCGCGTCGATCGCTCGGATCGAGGTCACCTGATCGCGGATCGGCCGTCCCAGCGCGCGGGTCAGGTGCGACGAGATGTTGCGGTACTCACGCACGTAGATGCCGCTCGTCGGAGAATCCGAGTCGGTGCGTGGACCCGGCGGGCGGCCGCGGCCTCCGCCGCCGGTGATGCCGAGCTGTCCCCCGGTCAGCACGCTCCATTCGCCCGTAATCGTGCCGAGCGCATCGGCGAACTGCTCGGCGGTGAGGCGGCGCAGCTCCGGGCCGCGGAAGGCATAGTCGCGCGCCGGCGGCTCGCCGGTGCGAGCCACCGCGGGCATCTGGTAAGCGCGCGACGTGAGAATCGTCGCGATCAGGTGCTTCAGGTCGTACTTGTGGGCGACGAAATCGCTCGCCAGCCAGTCGAGCACCGCGGGGCTCCACGGCTTGCCGTCCATTTCATCCGAGTTGGGGACGATGCCGTGCCCGACCAGCGTGGTCCAGAAACGGTTGACGACGGTCCGCGGCATGCGGCCGTTGCGCGGGTCGGTGAAGATGGCCGCCACCGCCGCCCGGCGATCGGCGAGGGAAGACGAGGCGGCCGGGCGGTGCAGCTCCGGATAGAAGAACGCCGGTTCAGCGTATTCGTTGCGCGCGATGTCGCACCGATAGAGCTGCAGCTTCGGGTCGGGTGAGAAGTACGCCGCCAGTCCGTACGCGTCCTTCAACTTCCACTTGCTGACGAAGCTGTCGTGGCAGGCGTTGCACTTGAAGTTGACGCCGAGAAACGCCTGGGCCGTGTTCTGCGACGCCTGCATCCAGGGCATGACCGCGGCGCTGGTCTCACCGCGCCAGTTGACGCCGATCAGGAATCCTTCGGGATCGCCCGGCTGTCCGGGATTGAGCAGGCGCGCCACGAACTCGGTCGTACGGCATGTTGCCGACCAGGGCCGGCATCAGCCACTCGGTGATGCTCTTGCGGCCGTTCTGCTCGGAGAAATACGTCTGGCCGTCCTCGTTGCGAAGAAGGTCGTTCCAGAACGAAATCCAGTGCTGCGGCGTACTTCTTGTCGTCGGCGAGCAGCGTCGCGACGAGCCGGTCGCGCTTGTCAGGCGCCGGGTCGGCGACGAAGGCCTGCAGGGCGGCCGGCGACGGCAGCAGGCCCCACACGTCGAGATAGACCCGGCGCGCGAATGCTGCGTCGGGAATCAGCGCCGGCTGGGACACGCGGGCCTTCGACAGGTACGACGCGACGAGCCGATCGGCGGGCCGCTTCCAGGCCGGCCACACCGCTGCCGGTACCGTCGGGGTGGTGAGCGCGAGCGGCGCTTCCCACGGCGCCGGCGCCGCCGCGGAGGTCGGCGTCAGCCGCGCGCCCTGGTCGATCCATCGCCGCAGCGTGGCGATCTGCTCGTCACTCAACGGCAGCTCGTCGAGCGGCATCTGGTCGCCCTGCTCACCTTTCACGCGCGCGATGATCAGGCTGCTCGCCGAGCTCCCGGGGCGCACCACCGCGCCGTCCTTGCCGCCGTCGAGGACGTCGCCATAGGTCGCCAGCGAGAGCCCCCCTTTGCGCTTGTCCTGACTGTGACACTCGAGGCAGTTCTCCGAGAGGATCGGTTTGATCTCTTTCTCGAAGTCGACCATCGGCGTGGCCCGGCCGGAAGGCCGGGACGCCGCCGTCTGCTTCGCTGCGGATCCGGGTGATGGCCGCGACGCCGCCGGGGATGCGCCCTGCGGCTCGACCGCCGTACCGACATGAGTGAAGATCGCGATCGTCAGCACGAGGACGCCGCCGCCGATGCCCGCGGAGACCGTGCTGCGACCCACACACCTGAGCATGGGGACACTCCCTGTGCCCGAAGTGTACGGCCTCAGACGACCGTGTCCAATCCTGCCCGAGCTAGGCTGAAAATCTGGCCGTATTGCAGCGATTTACGCCACCATCAACAGGAGTGCGATCGCGCCGAAAAAGACGACCATGACCAGCCACGCCCACGGATTCCCCAGGTTGAGCGTGTAGCCCAGGCCGGTGCGCTTCTCGACGAACAGGGTCGGATCGGCGCGGTTGACATAGAGCCGGCCGAAGATCCAGCACGAGTCGGGGGTGGTGTCCCCTACGGGTGGGCTGTCGGCCACGACCACGCGGCGCACCACGCGGATCAGCAAGCCGCCAAACAGGAACAGCGCGAACGGCGCCACCCGGAAGGCGAGCGGGAGCCGCGGGCGCGTCCCTTCGCCGGCGAACATCGCGATCACCGCGACCCAGGACAGCAGCAACGCAACCAGGTACTCCCCGGCGAGCGTCGCGATCAGGTTGACCTGACGGGCGCGGCGATTGTGGTCGCCGTCGGTGCCCGTCACGCGCGGCAGCCGTGTCCAGTGCAGCACGGCGTACTGCGTGAACCACATCATGGTGCACGCGACCACGCCGACCCCGAATCCGCGGAACACGCCGCCCACGGATTTGGCCGTCCAGCCATCGGGCCTCCCGGCCAGATTCCAATGGGTCGGAAACCGCGCCGGGACCTCGTCCCAGTGCAGCCCGACGTAGATCGCGGACGCCAGCAGAATCAGAAACGGCCCGAGCTGGGCGACCAGTCCGCCCGGCAGTCCGGGACGCGGCCCGATGTCCGCCTCGCGGATGGTGGCTGGCGCGGCGCCGTACGGACGCACCGCGTCCCGGGCCTTCACGAACGCCACCGTCGCGCCAGCGGTCTGCACCAGCAGCATCCCTCCGGACACGACCGGCATCGGTGAGGTGGCGACCAGCGCCCCGGCCACCAGCGCCAGCAGCCAGACCTCGACCGCATACCGTCGCGAGACGGTGCGTGCGAGTGGCAGATCGTGAAAGCCCGGCGAGACGGTCACGCCGAAGAAGATGTCGCGGCGGCTCAGGTGCGGCGCGAGGTGCGCGCTGACCGCGACCAGCGCGATGAACCCCAGCATCGTCGTCATCTAGTCCCCTGGAAGCGTGATGACTTGCACAAGTCCCGGAGCGCGGCGCCCGGCTGGCAAGGCGCGAAGAGCGAGCATATTGGGCATATGTGAGCGATGAGCAACGCCGCCAGCCCCCGGGGTCCCCGCCGCGCGGACTGTTGCGCGGTGGGGTGGAGGAGGGATGCCCCGCCCGGGAATTGTGTGAGTCATCACGTTTCCAGGGGACTAGGCCTTGGTCAGCTTGCCGGCCTTCAACTGCGCGGCGACCGATCGCATGGTCTCGGCGATGACCGCGGGGGCCATGCCCCCGGCGTGCGCCTCGGCGGTGAGCTCGCGCAGCCGCTGCAGCAGCGACGAGCGGGCTTCGCGGGGCGCGCTCGGCCGCGACCGGTCGAGCACGATCGCGCCGTGACGGCGGCGAAGGTCCAGCCAGCCCTCGTCTGCGAGGACGCGGTACGCCTCAGCCACGGTGTTGTGGTGGACCCCGAGATCGATCGCGAGCTGCCGCACCGTCGGCAGCGGCTGCCCGACCGGAAACGCCCCGGCCACCAGCAGCGCCCGCAGCGCGCTGGTGATCTGACGGTAGGCCGGGACCGGCGACCCGAGATCGATGCGGATGGCCGCCCTGGCTTTCATTGTCTGATGTCTACAGACAATAGACATCGGCGCGCCGGCTGTCAACTACTGGGGGCCGCGGGGCGGGATCTGATGAGCCACTCGACCCACATGCTGACCGCACGGTAGTTCGCCGATCTCGTGATCTTCGCGGGGGTGACGGAGCCGTAGAGAACGGCCATCGGATCCGCCGTCTCGCTGCTGGGGCGAGCATCGGGCCGCTTGGACTGGCAACCGGGGCACTTCGCGACGCTCGCGATCACAGGAGGGCCAGGAGATCAGGAGAAATAGAATTTGGTTTTTCCTCCTGGTCTCCTGGCCCTCCTGTCAAGGCTCACTGGCCGTCGAATTCCCCGGTTTGCCGCTGAAAGCACCCGTATACCGCGAGCCACAGGGCGCGTGGAGTAGCGAACCGGAACCGGGCCTTCACGGCTGATCGGATCCCTCGCAGTTGACCATCCAGGGGACCCCGAAACGATCGACCACCATGCCGAACCGCGCGGCCCAGAACGTCTTCTCGAGGGGCATCGTCACCGCGCCACCCTCCGCCAGCTCGTGAAAGATGCGTTCGGCGTCGGCCGTGCTCTGGATCTGCAGTGAGAGCGAGAAGCCTTTGGGTTCCTCGTACCGCTCCGGTGCGACGTCTGCGCCCATCAGCACCTGGCCACCCACGGTCACGCTGCCGTGCATGACTTTGTCCCCCCAGCCGGCCGGCGCGTCATCCGCCATTGGACTTCCGGCGTAGCGGAAGATCGCACCGAGCTGACCGCCCAGACACCGCTCGTAGAACTTGAATGCCGCCTCGCATTGTCCGGTGAAGCTCAGATATGGACTGACCTGCATGACGCCCTCCGCTGCCGGATCATACTTACTGGGCGCGCAGGGCGGCGATGGGATCGCTGCGGATGGCGCGCCGCGCGGGCAGGTAGCTCGCGACGAAGGCCAGGGCCAGGAGAAGCGCGCTCGCGGAGAGCGACATCACGAGTCCCCTGCCCGACACGCCGGCAAGCAGGCTGGACATGAGGCGGGCGGTGGCGAGCGCCGCCAGCGCGCCGGCGCCGACCCCGATCGCCGCCAGCGTCATTCCCTTGCCGACGATGAACGTCATGATGTCGCGGGGTTGAGCGCCCAGTGCGAGTCGCACGCCGATTTCCGGCACGTGCTGCACGACGAAGTACGCGATGACTCCGTAGATGCCGAGGACCGCCAGCACCAATGCAAACGTTGCGAACGCCACGAGCGTGGTCGTGCCTACACGCCGGGCGGCCACTTCCTCGTCCAGGACATCCTCGAAGGTCCGGATGTTCGAGATCGGCTGGGCCGGATCGACGGCGTGGATCTGCTGCTTGATCGCGGTGACGAGCTCGAGCGGATCGCCGGTGGTGCGCACCGCGAGATCGCGTGGGGCAAACCAGGGCTGCGAGTCGAATTGCCGATACGGAATATAGATTTCCGCCCTGGCCGGAACATCGAGGCCCATCTGACGAACGTCGCCGACCACACCGACGATGGTGCGCCACACGACCGTGCCGGCTGCGGGATCGATGGCGATCCGCTTGCCGACGGCCGGTTCGCCGGACCAGAAACGGCGGGCCATGGCGTGGTTGACGATCACGACCATGCTGGCGCGCTCGTCGTCGGCCGGGCTGAAGAAGCGTCCCTCGCGCAGCGTGACGCCCATCGCCTGCAGGTAGCCCGCGCTGACTTGCCGATGGTTGGCGTCATACGTCATCGCCGGATCCGGCGCCTTTCCGTCGATCGCGAACTCGCTGGTCCCGCCCTTCCACTCGAGCGGGACGGATGTCGTGTAGCCGGAAGCCACCACGCCGGGCACGCGCTCGACCCGCTCGAGCACGGCGTCGTAGAAACGCCTTCGGCGAGAGACATCAGCGTAGCGTTCCCCGGGCAGGGCGGTGCGGAGCGTGAGGACCCCTTTCGGCCGGAGGCCGAGGTCGGCGTATCGGAGCCGATACAGCGTGTCCAGCAACAGGCCTGCGGCAACCAGGAGGACCACCGTCATTGCGACTTCCGCCACCACCAGACTGCTTCGCGCCTTCTGCCCGCTCGACGTGCTGCGGCCGCCGGACCGCAAGGCCTCACTCACGCCGGCCGCAGTCGTATGGAGCGCGGGCGCGAGCCCGAACGCCATCGCGGTAGCCAGCGCCGTCAGTGCCGCGACCGCCAGCGTGCGGCCGTCGAGCGACGGGCGCGCGAACAGCGTCATGGCTGGTGGAACGAGGCGTTCCAGAAATGCGAACGCCCACCAGGCCAGCACCACTCCGAGCGCCAGCCCGAGTGCGGCAAGCAGCGCGCTCTCTGTGAGCAACTGACGGATCACCCGCCCGCGCGATGCCCCGAGCGCGCCGCGCAGCACCAGCTCCTGACGGCGCGCCGCGGTCCGGGCCAGCAGCAGGCTCGCCAGATTTGCGCAGGCTACGGCCAGGACGACACCCACGGCCATGAGCAGCACGAGCAGCGGGCGCCGGGCGGCTCCCGACACGTGCCGATCGAATGGCACCGCAACGGAGCGGAGCGCTTTCCAGCGCTCGTCGTCGGGATAGAGGCGGGACATCCGGGCTGCGATCGCGTCCAGATTCGCCGCGGCGCCAGGCGCGGTGACGCCGGCCTTCAACCTTCCCACGACGGTGAGATACCGGCCGCCGGCGGCCAGCGTCCTGCTGTCGAACGCGGCCGGCACCCACACGCTCACATAGCTCTGCAGGAACTGAAATCCTTGCGGCATCACCCCGACGATCACGTGCCGCTCGCCGCTCAGCAGAATGTCGCGGCCGATGATGGCCGGGTCGCCCCCGAAGCGCCGCTGCCACAGGCCGTAACTGAGGATCGCCACCAGCGGTCCGCCCGGGCGGTCCTCGGCCTCGGTGAACGCGCGGCCGTGCAGCGGATGCGTGCCGAGCAGGTCGAAAAACGAGCGCGTCACCCGGCGCCCGGCAATCCGCTCCGGCTCGGTGCCGCCGCCGAGTACGACACCGAGCTCGGCCACCGCCGCGAGCGAGTCGAACACCTCGTTGTCGGCGGCCCACGCCGCGTAGTTCCGGGGCCTGACGGCATCGGTCGGAAAGCCCGCGCGCGCGTTCTCCTCGAACACGACGACCAGCCGGTCGGCGGAAGGGTAAGGAAGTGGCCGCAACAGGACCGCGTTGAAGACGCTGAACACCGCCGTGGTGCCGCCGATGCCGATCGCCAGGGTCAGGACCGCGGCGATCGTGAAGCCCGGGGTTCTGGACATCGTCCGGGCGGCGTAATACAGGTCCCGCCTGCCGTCCTCGAGCCACGCCAGCGACCGCGCGTCGCGATGGCGCTCCTTGGCCTGGTCGACCCCGCGAAAGGACCGCCGGGCGGCGGCGCGCGCCTGCTCCGTCGAGAGGCCCCGTTGCCGGAGGTCGTCTTCGATCATGGCGAGATGCGCCGCGATCTCCCTCTCGAGCTCGGCGTCGGCGCGGCCGGATCGAAAGAAGGTGATCACCTTGAGCAGCCACTGTCGCATGGTCGCCATCGTGGAGTCCTCGGTCCAAGGCAGGCGGTTGTCCGGTCGCGTCCAACTGAACGCACCGATACCGTCTCACGCCTCCACTGGCGCGTCAAGTGAACAGGGTGAAGCGGGATTCGAACCGTCGGGCGACGGCGAGGGCACACCGTTGAAGAGGTGGGCGAGGTTGCGAGGACTAGAGAGCCGCGAGCGCCAATGGCTGACGCAGTGATCGGGCCGGGACGAGAGCCCCGGCCCTCCCCGCTTACCTGCAGACGACGTCGCCGTCGTCGACGGCCCGGCCAATCAGCGCGCCCGCGCCGGCGCCGATGAGCGTGCCGAGCGTCTTCGACCCGCCGGGAGCGATGATGTGGCCCAGCACGCCACCGGCGACGCCGCCCACAATCAGGCCAGTGGTGCCGTCGTCACGCCGGCAGTAGTAGCGGTTGTCCGAGCCCCGGTAGATGCGGTCGTTTCTGCCCAACCGTCGCGGACGATACTGCCGATCGTCACGCCGGTAATAGCGCGCCGCGTCCCAGTAGCCGTTGCGTGCGTCGAAGCGATCTTCACGCCAGTCCCGTCGATCCTCACGCCGATCGCGCCGATCTTCCGCGCGATCGCGTCGATCTTCCTCGCGGTCTCGCCGGTCCTCGCGCCGATCCCACCGGTCTTCGTAGGCGGTCCCGTCGGTCCCTGCCCTGGGCCATCGCGCTTGCCGGCGACAGGCCGACGAACGACGCCAGGAGTAGTGCTACGGTTGCGGTTCTGATGCGAGTCACTTGGACCTTCCTTCCGACGGTCACGATTGACCTGGCTCATGAGAAGGCAAGCGATGTGCCGGCACGGATCCGAGGAAATTGCCAATGCCGGAGACTATTCACGGCGACCCGCTGACGGCAGCCGCCGCCTGCGGTGGACAGACCGTACTCACCGGATGACTGCGCTCGACCACGACCGTATCCTGCCACGAGAAGGCAGTGCCGGCTCGATCCCCGCACTACCGGACGACGACGCGAACGTTGGCTGGAGGACGCGGCGCAGGCAAGACACCACCGACGGCGTAGGTGGCCGAGACTGGCCGATGGTCGGAGATCGTCCCGGTGTCGTACACCTGCGCAGACTGCAGCGTCAGCCTCGCTCCGCTTTTCGACCGCCAGATGTAGTCGATCCGGCCGTTCCTGGTATTGCCTGCCGTGTTTCCCGGGTACGAGACTGCGGTACCGCCAGCCACCGCCACCGCCCAGGCATCGTCCCACCCGGTTCGCAGCGGCTCCAACTCCGCGGCGTTGGCGCTGGCGTTGAAGTCTCCCATGAGGATGCGCTCTGCCGGCGCGGTCGCCGTCAGGCTCGAGAGCTCGGCGATCTGCACGGTCCTCGTGGAAGCGGAGGCGTCATCCAAGTGGGTTGAGAAGACCGTGACGACGACATTGCCGACCGAGAGCGTCGCTCGGGCCACCGACCGCGCTGCGCTGAGCACCTGCGGGTCGCACGACTGGATCGGGAGGCGGCTGAGGATCAGATTGCCCTGACCGGTCGCGGCGCCCTCGCGCTGCGCGAAGCAGCCGTACCACGGAACACCCGTCCGCGACTCCAACGCCGATTCGAGAACGGCGGGTTCGTCGGCGTTATCGTTGTACCCGTTCTTCTTCTCGACTTCGTTCAGCGACACGACGTGCGGATTGACGTTCACGATCCACGTGACGACACGTTCGAGGTTGTTCGCGCCGCTCGTATCCAAGCCGTGGTGGATGTTCCAGTCCATGACCTCGAGGGTGGCCACGGTCTGCGCCTGTGCCGGCAGCGGTCGCAGGACGGCGCCGCCGGACAGGAGGAACCCGATCGCCGCCACGAGCGCGCAGGGATGCTCGACCCATCTCCGCAACGGCGGAGGGAGCCGGATGGTGGTCATTCGCATGGTGTCACTACTGGGCCGATGCAGGTTGGAGTTGCCAGGACAATGCCGGCGCGAAAAACCCCGCCCTGAACGGCAAAAGGCCAACAGGATAGCGCCGATCGCTTACAAATCGGTCGCAAGATCACAGATTGGTCGAGGGCTTGCCGAGCCGAAGCTCACGGGTCGGCGTCAGCTCACGTGAGCGAAGGCTGGGGCCTATTCGTGGCGAAGCGCGCGGGTCGGGTCGAGGCGGGCGGCGCGGCTGGCCGGAATCGAGGCGGCCAGCAGGCAGGCAGCGATGATGATCAGCAGACTCACGGCATAGGCGACCGGATCGAGGACGTGAACGATCTCGCCGATGGTGGCGGCGGCCGGCGTAGCCAGCAGCAGCGCGGCCAGGCCGGCGGCGGAACCAGCGCCGATGACCAGGCCAATGCCGACCGGCCGGAGCGACTGCGACAGAAGCAGCCGCGTGACATCTCGCGCAGCCGCGCCGAGCGCCATCCGCACCCCGATTTCCCTGGTACGCTGCTCGACGAGGTACGACAGCACGCTGAACAGGCCAGAGAGCGTCAGGGCCAGCGCCAGCCCGCCGACGGCCACCGTCAACCAGAACGCGATCTGCAGGAAGTAGGTGTCGATCCTGGCCAGCGTCCGCATCGTAATCACCTCGCGGGCCATGGTGGGGTCGATCGTGCTCAATCGATTGAGGAGCGCCTGTCGTGCCAGTTCAGGATCGCCGTGGACACGCGCGACGAGCGATGTCCCCGGCGTCGCCGCGCTCGTCGGCACGTAGACGACGGCCTTCTTGAAGGGGGCGATCCGCAACCCTGCGACATCGCGGACGACGCCAACCACCGTGAACGTTCGCGACTCGAGCGCCGGCTCCGCCTTCGCGCCGGGCGCTACGGCGGACAAGTCGTCCGCACTCCGCGGTTGCGATGCGAGGTCCGGCTCGAGCCGCAGGACCTGTCCGACCGCATCGCGATTCGGCCACAGGGTACGCGCGGCGGTTTCGGACACGACCGCCACCGCAAGTGTCGGCGTGCGCTCAATCGGTGTGAACGCGCGGCCGTGCGTGACCGCGATGTTGAGCACGCCGAAGTATTCCGGTGAGACGAGCTTGTATGCGACCGCTGTCCTGGTTCCGCTGGTCTCGGCGAACGCCGCCCGCGGCGCGTCGGGCCACGACGCGGCAACGGCAGCGACCGTCGGTTCGGCCGTTACCGCGTTGACGAGCGTGGTGCGGGTTCGCTCGTTTCCGATCTGGACGACCAGGGTGTCGGCGGTCCGCAATCCGGAATCGAACGCCGCTGCGGCGAACGCGCTTCTCAAGAACACCGCTGCCGAAATCAGCAACAGCGCCGATGCGCTCACCTGCAGGCCAATCAAGAGATTGCGCGCCCGTCCCGGCCGCCCGTCCCTGACCACTTCGCCGCGGATCGTGCGGATGGGCTCGATCCGCGTGGCGTGCAGTGCCGGGGCCAGCCCGAAGAACATCGTCGAGATGGCGGCACCGACGATGAGGAAGAGCGCGACCCGCCAGTCCGCGTCGGGGACCATCAATCGGATGTCGCCGATATCGGGTGGCATGCTGCTCATCACCGCGTTGATGACGGCCGCGAGCATGACGCGCGAGATCGCGAAGCCGGCCACCGCGGCGAGGATCGCCAGCAGCAGGCTCTCCGTCAACAACTGACGGACGATGCGGCGGCGCGTCGCCCCAAGTGACAGCCGGATGCCAATTTCACGCTGTCGCGCCACTCCCCTGGCGAGGAGCAGGTTGGCAACGTTGGCACAGCCGATCAACAGGACGAGGCCGAAGGCAAAGAACAGGGGGGCGAACACGAGCAACGTCTTGGGGGTCGGCTCGACGGTGCCGCGCCTCCGCACGAGACTAATGGCGCGGCGCTCGTCTCTCGACGTCGCTTGGGACGACCGCGCGTTCGTCGAAGGGGCGGTCGGCGTGTGATCCGGCTGGCCCGAGTCCCAGACGGCGAGCCCCGCCCGGGCAGTCTGAGATGACATCCCCGGCTTCAGGCGACCGACGATGGAGACACCGACGGTCGCTTCGCGGCCGTGAGGGATCGGGCGAACGTGACCGAGCACGGAGAGCGGCGCCCAGTAGTCGTCGGGCTCGAGAACCAGTCCGCGGAATTGCTCGGGCATCACGCCGACGATCTCGAAGGTGAACCCATTGAGGAGCAGGCGGCGCCCGAGAATGCCTGGATCGCGCGCAAACAGCCGGTCCCATCCGCGATGACTGAGGACCATCACCGGGTGTCCCGCGAATGGCTGGTCGTCCCCTGGCGTCAGCGTGCGTCCCATCGCGGCGGCGACGCCGAGCACCTGGAAGCCATTGCCGGTGACGAACGTGCCGAACATCAGGCGCCCATCGACGTAGCTGGCGACCTGGGACACCTCCGCATAGGCGTCGGTGAAGACGGCCGTGTCACGCCGCAGCGCGTCGAACTGCGCGCGCGTGAAAGGCTGGCGCTCGCCGCCGGTCGGTGACCGCGTCACGCCGAACATCTCGTGCACGTTCGGCACGGCATCGGTGCGAAACAGCATCGCGTTGAGCATCGTGAATGCCACCGCGACCAGCCCGAGTCCGAGCGCCACCGTGGACACGATGGTGAGGGCGGCGAGCGGAGCGCGCTTGAAGGTGCGCAGGGCGTAGACGATGTCCCGGACCGTGTCGTCGACGAGGCCGGTGCCGCGCGCATCGCGGCACGCGTCGGCCGCGAGCGGCACCGGGCCGAAGCGTGCGAGTGCCGTCGCCCGTGCGTCGGCCACGCTCAGGCCTTCGGCGATGAGCTTCTGTGCCTCGCGTTCGATATGGAAGGCGAGCTCGTCGTCGAGCTCGCGCTCGACGCGGCGCGGCGCGAACAAGGCCCGCGCGCGTAATTGCCAGTCGCGGAGGGACACTAGGCCAGCTTCATGACGCGGCCGATCGCGGCCGACATACGCTCCCACTCGCGCGCCTCGACCGCCAGCTGGCGGCGCCCCGATGCGGTGAGCTGGTAGTACTTCGCCCGCCGGCCGAGCTCCGACACGGCCCATTCCGCCTCGATCCAGCCCTGATGCTCGAGGCGATGCAGGGCCGGATACAGCGAGCCCTGGTTGATCTGCAGGACATCGTCGGAAATCTGCTGGATCCGCTCCGAGATCGCCCAGCCGTGCCGCGGCTCCGTCTGCAGGGTCCGCAGGATCAGCAGGTCGAGGGTGCCGGGCAGCAGGTCGGGGATTGGCGCGCGAGGCATTGGTGTCGGTAGACGACACTAAACCGATTGGTGTCGTCTGTCAACACCAAGCAGCACGGGTGTCACGACTCGTTAGAAATGTCCCCGTTCTTAACTCATTAGAAATGTCCCCTGGTTGATGATGCCTGTGGGAGCTGTGGAAAACTGTTCTGTAGTTTTCCAACGAGCGGTGGGCGCGTGCTCGTCGCGTCCACGGCTCGGGCAGCTTCCACGGGCGCTTTCACGGATTCACCGCCGCGTAGGCTTTGCGATCCGCGGCCAGCTGCTGATCGATCCGGAACTGCTCCACGCTCCGGCGCCACGGATGGTCGTCGCAGACGCGGTGCGCCGAAACTCGACCCACCGAGGGCTGTGCCGGTCGGACCTGGACCGCGGCCGGCTGCACCGGGTCGGTTTGCGGCTGCGGCCGCACGTCGGTCCAGCGCATCACGCGATCGCGATAGCGAATCTCCAGCTGGCCATCGATGGCCTCATAGACCCGCACCGTGCTGCGCGCCGGCGGCCGGCCACTCTGCCGCTCGATCTGCAACAGCCGGTTGTCGTACCGCACGACCCAGTCGTTCGAGACGGTGCGTGTCTCCTCCAGGCGGAAGACCCTGTCCAACTGCACGCCCCGCGGCACGGCTACGTGGAAGTCGTCCGCCGACGCCGGCGCCTGCCCGAATCGTCGATTGTGGCGTAGCAGGACATCTCCAGCGCGGCTGTGCCGATCTGCACACGCCGGGCTGCGCTGGGATGTTCCCCGATCAGCGATCGGGTCGGCACTCCCACTGCTGAGCGTAGCGTCGTCGATTGGGCCTGATCGGGCCGAACCGGCTCGAGTGTGCAACCGCCGGTCGCGGCCGCGCGTATAACCGCCGGCATCGCACCACTGATGCGCGGTGTTCACCGGTCATGCACTTTTCGACTCTCGGGAGCGATTTCGCGCGCTCCTGACGTGGAGCTGACGTCATGCTTCTCAACGGCCGCCCGTTCTCGTGGTTCAGCGACGCGCGACGGGACCTGGGGCACGCGGCCCGACTGCTGCGCCGCAACCCGGTCCTGACGATCACCGCGACGCTGTCGCTCGCCATCGGCATTGGCGCCAACACCACGATCTTCACCGTGGCGAACGCGCTGCTGTTCCAGCCCCCTCCCGGCCTGGTCGAATCGTCCCGTCTCGTCGACATCGGCCGCAGCCGGAGCGGAATTGGCTTCGGCCCCAGCTCGTACCCCAACTATCTCGACATCCGCCAGCGCGCCACCACCGTCGAAGGGCTGTACGCGTATTCACGATTTCCGGAGGCGATGAGCGTCGGCGGCGGCGCAGGCAGCGGCGGCGAGGCTGACAGCATTTTTTGCAGCGTGGTGACGGCCAACTACTTCACCGTGCTCGGCGCCCTCCCGGCCGCCGGGCGGTTGTTCGACGCGGGCGAGAGCGACCAGCCCGGGGCGAGTCCGGTTATCGTGGTGAGTCACTCTTTCTGGACGCGGCGCTTCGACCAGGATCCCGCCATTGTCGGCCGCACCCTGACGCTCAACGGGCATCCTTTTACGGTGGTTGGCGTCGCGTCCCAGGGATTCCATGGCACGGGCGTGCGCACACTGGATGTGTGGGTCCCCGTCGGGATGGTCGCGAGCCTGACCCCTCGAGGGGCAGCGACGCTCACCGACCGCGGCGCCGGCCGGTTCCTCATTGGTGCGCGCCTCAAACCGGGCGTCTCGATTGCCCAGGCCGCCGCCGAGATGGACGTCATCGGCCAGACGCTCGAACGGGAGTACCAGGAACAGAATCGCCAGACGGGGTTACGGCTGCTCGCCTTCTCGCCGGTTCCGGGAAACAGCGGACCGATCGTCGCATTCGTCACGCTGCTCATGGCGATCGTGTCGCTGGTATTGATCATCGCGTGCGCCAACGTCGCCGGCGTTCTCCTGGCGCGTGCGGCGGCACGGCGTCAGGAGATGGCGCTGCGTCTCGCGATTGGCGCGGGGCGGGCGCGACTCATCCGGCAGCTGCTCACGGAAACGGGCCTGCTGTTCGTGCTTGGCGGAACGGCCGGTGCCTTGCTGGCCCGATGGATGACGTCAGTGCTGGTTTCCCGACTCCCGACACTGCCCTTTCCAGTGTCGCTCGCGCTCACCCTCGACGGCCGCGTCATCGCCTTTACGGTGGGACTCTCACTGCTGGCGGCGCTGCTGTCCGGACTGGCGCCGGCGCTCGACGCATCGAAATCGGACGTGATGTCGGGCCTGAGAAACGAGGTGCCGCTCATCGGCCGCCTGCGTCTGCGGCATGCTTTCGTCATCGGCCAGGTGACATTCAGCATCGTCCTCATCATCGTCGCGGGCCTGTTCGTACGCGCACTTCAGCGGGCGGCCTCGATCGATCCGGGTTTCGATCGGCACGGGGTCGAGCTGATATCGATCGATCTGGCGCAAGGCCGCCTCACCGACATGACCGGCCCGCCCTTCGTTCGCGAGCTGATCGACCGGGTGCGCCAGCTGCCGGGGGTCGAAACCGCGACGATCGCCAGCGGCCTGCCGGGCGGATTCGAGGTGAGACGTGAAGCGCTGACCCTCCCAGTCGGCGCATCGCCGGGCACACCAGCCTTTGTCACCGTGGATTGGAACGTGGTCGAGCCTGGTTACTTCGCCACGCTCCGGACCAGGCTCGCCGCGGGAAGAGACTTCACGGCCGCCGACCGCAGGGGCACCCAACCGGTGGCCATTGTCAGCGAGGCGGCCGCGCGGCAGTTCTGGGCGGGACAGGACGCGGTCGGCAAGTACCTGTTGCAACCGACGTGGGGCCCGCAAGGGCCGACCACTCCAATGCGGCCGCTGCTGGTGGTTGGCGTGGCGCGCGATATCCAGACCAGCAGCCTGATTGATGGTCTCGCGGGCGCCTGGGTGTACGTTCCGTTCCAGCAGCAGTACCTGCCGAACATCACGATTGTGGCGCGGACGACCCATGGGCAGCGCCTGGTCAACCAGTTCCGGTCGCTGCTGGCCTCGATGACTCCGAACCTGCCGATCGTGACCGCGCAGACTCTGGACGACTCGGTGGCGCTCGGCCTGGCGCCGCAGCGCGTGGCCGCATCGGTAGCGGGCAGTCTCGGGATGGTCGGCGTGCTGCTCACGGGAATCGGGATTTACGGGGTGACGGCGTACGCCGTCACGCGTCGGACCCGCGAGATCGGCATTCGTATCGCGCTCGGCGCGCAGCCGGCCGATGTCATCAGGATGGTCCTGAGGGAAGGAGCGGCGCTCACCCTGGTCGGCTCGTTCATCGGTCTGGCCGTCGCCGCGGCCATCAGCCGTGTCCTTGCCGGATTCCTCTTCGGTGTCCCCGCAATCGATCCCATCACCTTCGCCGGAACGACCGTGCTGTTTGCGTCGATCGCCCTCGCGGCGTGTTACGTGCCCGTGCGCCGCGCAACTCGTATCGATCCTACGCGGGCGCTCAGATACGAGTAACGCGCCGCCTTCCGATCACTGAGGTGACGGGCGGAGCGTAACGGCTTCGCCGTCGATGAACACGCGGGTGACGGTGAGATCGGCGTCGAGAAACAGCAGGTCCGCACGCTTTCCGGCGGCGAGACTGCCGATCTCGTCCTGCAGTCCGATGATGGTCGCCGGCGTCAGCGTCGCCATGCGCACGGCGGCCGGCAGATCGAGGCCGACCTGCCGGTGCATGTGCCGGACCATGAAGTCCATCCCGCGCACGCTGCTCGCGAGGTTCGGGGAATCCGGCAGCAAGCCGACGCTGCCATCGTTGTAAAACGTCTCGCCGCCATCCAGCGGGCCGAACGTGTACATGCCCGGCGGCTGATCCAAGGCGCGGCTGCAATCGGTCACCAGCGCCGTCCTGTCCGCACCCTTCACGGTCACCACGAACCGCAGCAGCTCCGGTGACAGGTGGCGTCCATCCGCGATGACTTCCGTCGTCATGTCGGCGGTCGCGAGGACGAACTCGAGCATGCTGGCTTGCATCGGCGTGCCGCACCGCTCCCGCAGCGACGACACGCTGCTCATCGCGCAGTACAGGTGATCGACATGCCGCATGCCGAGCTCGTACGCTGCCGCCATCTCCGTCCACGTCGCGTTCGAGTGGCCGGCGTTCAGCCGAACCGCCTTCGACGCGGCAGCGCGATAGAAACTCGCGGCGCCCGGCAGTTCCGGTGCGCACGTTGCGGTCAGCAGCACATCGGCGAATTCGAGGTATTGCTGGTACTCGGCCGGAATCGGCGGACGTGCCGGGTCCCTGGGATGACAGCCCACCTTCTCTTCGTTGAAGTACGGCCCATAGAGATGCGCGCCGGCGACCCGGCACAGGCCACGCTGCGGCTGGGCGCCGTGGAGGCGCAGCGACCTGGTGTTCTGCAGGAACGCGAGGGTCTGCTCGTGGCGGGCCACCGTGCTGGTCGGGACGATGCTGGTCGTTCCGTGACGCGCGTGTGCGGCGGCCACCGTCTCGAACGCTTCGACGGTGCCGTCCATGAAGTCGGCGTTGTCGCCGCCGTGCACATGCAGATCGACGAACCCAGGGGTCACGTAACCACCGCCGGCATCGACCGTCGGTCCTGACCACTCGCTCAGCGCCTGCTGCCGCCCGACGCCACGGATTCGTCCATTGTCGACGTCAATCGCCCCGCCAGGAATCTCGCGGTCGGGAAGGATGAGCGTGGCGTTGACAACTCGGAAGGTCCGCATTTTCACCCCTTTGCCAGTCCAAGCGGTCGGGCCCCGGCTGCTCCGAACCAACCAGGACGCCGCGCTCGTCGTCACAACATCAGAATCGTCGAACACCGCAGGCCATCGTGGCATGCGGCGTGCTTCGAGACGGAGCGTGAGGTCATCGCGGCCTCGTTTTGTGCCTTTGTGCCAGAACAGGTCGCACGGCTGCGGAGATCGACAATGGGGTTGAGTATAAGAGCGATGTCAGTGGTGGAGCGGATGGAGCCGCAGCGCAGCTACGAACCGACGGAGCTGCGTGCGTTCGCTCCCGACCTGAGTGTGGAGGAGCTTCACGACGTCATGCGCGAGCTGTGGGTGCAGCGGCAGGTCGAGCGGGTCGGCTATTCAGGGTGGCGGCGTGACCGCTCGCTCTCTCCCGCCACGGAACCCACTCTGCAGAGCGGCACTTGCCGTAGTGCCGGTGCCAGGGCCGCCCGGCGCACGGGCGTCAAACCCGAAGAGCTGTTCGACCACGGCGCTTTCGAGGGCATCTTCAAGTAGCGCACCGTCATCGTGGGTCCACGGGCCGCTCGTCCGTTGGTCCGTTCAGGCCTGTTTCGTCAGCGCCCAGTCCTGCTCGAAGACGCGCTGAATCTCCTTGACGACCTGCGCCTCACGCACGATCAAGCCGACTTCACGGCGCTCGTCGAGCTCCAGCTTGCGCAGGCTCTGGCTGCCGACGAAGGCGCGCCGGCCGTCGCGAACGATGGCGCGCACGTGCAAGCGACCCGGGAACGGGCGCGCGTCGAAGTCGTTTCCCTGCCACTTCTTTTCGAGCTTACCGAGGATCCGTATCGCCACCCCCTTCACCGCGAGCTCCTGCATGACCCGGATCAGCCCGTCGTCGGTCACGCTTGGGTCGTAGATGTCGAGCGAGACTTTCGCCTTGCGAAGGAACCGCGTCAGGCGCCTCCGGGCATTCTGAGGGCTGACCACCAGGTCGGGAGCGGAAGGCTTGAATTCGCCGCGTGTCCGGTCGGCTTCGAGCAACGCCAGCACGTCGCGGAGGACCTTCGGGTTCTTGGTCCGGACCCCGAAGCTGCGGCTCTTCACGTCGTTGGCCGTGAAGTTGAAGCCGAGCACATACAGCGTCACGCGGTCGATCAGAATCAGCTTCCCATGGTAGCGGACGAGCTCGTCGTCAGTGCGCGTCACCGTGACGCCGGCTGAGAGCAGCCGAAGCTCCAGCGCCCGCAGTGCGAGCTCGCCGCCGCGATTGGTGTGCGCCACCAGCGCTCTTACCAGCACTCCGCGCGCGACCGCGGCCGCCAGCTCGCGCTCGAGCGCCCTGATGTCGCATCGGAAAATCGCGATGTCGATGCACTTCCTGGCGCTCCTGATCAGGCGCAGGAGCGGCTGGATTCCGTCATCGGGTTCGGTAATGAGCTTCATGTGTCTGTTCCCCGGCACGCTGATTTCGCGGTGTTCACTCCGACATTGAACCACCGCTGGGACCACCCCGTCCCAGAACCGAACGATCCGGCCGCCATCTTCCTCGCGGCGCTCGGCTCGTGGCTTCCGCCTTCAGGCGTCCCTCGACTGAGCGCGGGACGCCCCTGAGCTTTGTCGAAGGGGCGGAAGTTCAACGCCGGCCGCAGCCTTCCGGCTGGAGCCGGACGCCACACTCCCCGCCAGGTGAAGTGGTACAACTCCTGCCTGTAACGCCGCCGCTGGAGGGGATTACATATGTTGTCGGCAACCCTGGAGCAGCTCCGCCGGGATCTGTCTGTACGGCGCTCGGATGGCGGTCAGGAATCGCGGCTTCACGACCGCCGCCGTCCTGACGCTCGCCCTTGGCACCGGCGCCGCGACGGCCACCTTCAGCGTCGTCGATGCAATCGTGTTCCGGCCGCTTCCGTACGGCGATACCGATCGTCTGGTGAAGATCTGGGGCAATACCGCCGCTGAGCCCATCGACAACATGTCGCTCGCGGACCTCAACGACATCAGCGAACGGAGCCGCGTTTTCGAGCAGGTTGCCGGCGACGACGGAACGGGTTTCAAGGTCGAGTACGGCGGTTCATCCCACTTCGCCCTCGGCGCTCTCGTCACCGCTCAGTGGCTGTCCACACTCGGTGTCCGCCCCGCGCTCGGGCGCGGATTCCTGCCTGAAGACTTTCTGCACGGGCGCGACGAGGTGCTGATCCTCACCGACGCGTACTGGCAACGTCGATTTGCGCGGGACGTCAACGTGGTCGGGCGAACGCTCAGTGTCGACGGCCGGAGCTTCACCGTTCTCGGTATTCTCCCTCCCAACGTGCTGCGTTACGGCGCGGATTTCCTCAGACCCCTGGTTACGGCAACCTACTCGCCGGCACGCGATCACCGCGACCTCGACGTCGTCGCCCGTCTGCGGCCGGGCGTGACGCTGGCGATGGCGCAGGCAGAACTGGATGTGCTCGGGCGCCACCTCGAGGCGACCTACCCGTCCACCAACGTCAATCTCCGGTTTCTGGTCACCCCTCTCGGCAAGTACTACGCCTCGGTGGACCCGTCAGCCGGACGAGGGCTCGTCCTGATGCTCGGCGCGGTCGGATTGGTGCTGCTGATCGCCTGCGTGAATGTCGCGAACCTGCTGCTCGCCCGCGCCGCGACGCGAACGCGGGAGTGCGTGATACGGGCGGCGCTTGGCGCCAGCCGGATCCGGCTGGCCCGGCAGCTCCTGATCGAGAACATGGTCCTGTTCCTCGCTGGCGGCGGGCTGGGCTGTTTCGTCGCGTGGTGGCTGCAGGACTCGGTGGTGGCGCTCGCCGTCGCCGGCGGCTACGTTCCCGAGCGGATGGTGGTCTCGCTCGACGGCCGGGTGCTGGCGTTCAGCCTGGTCGTCTCGATCGTGACGGGTATGGCGTTCGGGCTCGCCCCGGCGTGGCAGGGGTCGCGGGTCGATCTGAATCATGGACTGAGGGATTCCGGCCACACGTCGCGCGGACCGCGCGGCGGCCGCACGAGGCAGGCGCTCATGGTGGCGGAGTTGACGCTCTCGGTGGTCCTGCTGGTGGGCCTCGGACTGGTCATCCGCAGTCTGGTGGGCCTCTACGGCAATACCGATGGCTTCGAACCCGATCGACTGCTCGAAACCGGGTCGGACGCGGGGCGTGAATTCGATCCCGCGGTCACGAGGTGGCGGGCGGCGCTGGATCAGGTGCGGACGATTGCCGGCGTCGAATCGGTTGCGGTGTCCTCACGTCCGCCGGTGCATGGTGGCCGGCAGCAGACGTTTGCCGTCAGCGGACGTGCCGTGAGCGCTCAGGGGCAGGAACCGCGTGCCGGGGACATCCTGATCAGTGCCGACTATTTCAAGACGATGGGCATCCCGCTCATCAAGGGGCGTGCGTTCAACGAGCACGATGCCGGGGGGGCACCGCCGGTCGTGATCGTCAGCGACACACTGGCACGCCAGGTCTTTCCCGGCGACGATCCGATTGGCCGGTGGATTCGCATCAACGAGCGGGCGCCGATGGCGTGCTGCGCCGCCGCGGGACCGGTCGAGAACGTGTGGCGCGAGATCGTCGGCGTTGCCGGCGACATCCGCCAGGCGAATCTGGACGAGGCGCCGGCGGCGACGATCTACCGGCCCTATACGCAGATTGTCGAGCACGACATGTTCCTGATGATCCGTACGCGGACGGAGCGGGACATGCCTCGCGTCGCCCATGTCCTGCCGGCGGAGCTCCGCAAGGTGGACCCGGGCATGGACTGGTGGGACGTTCGTCCAATGCGTCAGGTGATTGCGGAATCCGGCGCAATCCGGGCGCGGCGGTTCGTGGTGCTGCTGCTCGGCGGTTTCGCCGCGCTGGCGCTGGTCCTGGCCGGGGTCGGCTTGTACGGCGTCATGGCGTACTTCGTCGTCGAGAGACGCCGCGAAATCGCCGTGCGGGTCTCACTCGGAGCGACGCGATCGCTCGTGCTCAAACAGGTGCTTGGCGAGGCCGGCCGGCTGCTGGCGATCGGGCTCGTCACCGGGGCGGTGGCCGCCCAGTTCCTGACACGCTTGATTTCGAGCCTCCTGTTCGGCGTCGCTGCGACCGACGTGCCGACACATCTCGTCGTCTTCGCGGTACTCGGGATGGTGACGATGCTGGCGAGCTATCTGCCGGCGCGCCGGGCCGCCGGCATCGATCCGATCGCCGCCCTGAAGGAGTAGCAGCCTGTATCGGCTCCGGCTCCGACGTCGCCGGGGGCGAACACAAGACGAAAATGCTACGATGCTGCCGTGTCGCTGCGGGTCTGCACTGTAAGCTTCAAGAGCGCCACCGGCATCTCTCACAGCGTGGACGTCGAGGCCGATACGCTTTACGAAGCCGCCGGCCTCGGATTGGCCAGACTCAAGAAGGACGGTTGGATCGAGGGGCTGGGCCCGGGAACCCGCCTGGAGATTGCCGTGCGGGAACCCTCGACGCTCCACTCGTTGACGGTCCAGCAGGTTCAGCGTTGGGCCAATAGCGTCACGACGAGCCCGGCGGAAGTGTTACGGCGCACAAAGGTGAGACATCTGTTGGGGATGTCGTCGAGCAGCCCGTGAGCGCACTTCACTTCCGCCCTTTTGCTGCTTTTTGCTACTGTTTGTAACGGTATGTTCCAGAAAACCGATGACCTCCGGATCCGTCAGGTGCGGCCGCTGATCCCGCCGGCAATCCTTCACGAGGAGATCCCGATCAGCGAACGGGCGTCCAACGTCGTCGCGGCATCGCGGACGGCGATCGCGAACGCGCTGAAAGGACACGATCCGAGGCTGGTGGTGATCGCCGGGCCCTGTTCCATTCACGATACGGCGGCGGCGCTCGAGTATGGCGGACAGCTGGCGCGCCTGGCGTCGCGGTATGCCGATCACCTGATCGTGGTCATGCGCACGTACTTCGAGAAGCCGCGCACCTCGGTTGGCTGGAAGGGACTGATCAACGACCCGGATCTGGACGAGAGCTTCCACATCAACAAGGGGCTCCGCCTGGCGCGCAAACTGCTGCTCGACATCAACGATCTGGGGCTGCCAACGGGCTCCGAGTTCCTCGACATCCAGATTCCGCAGCACATCGCCGACCTGACGTCATGGGTGGCGATCGGCGCGCGCACGACCGAGAGCCAGGTCCACCGCGAGCTCGCCTCGGGGTTGTCGATGCCGGTCGGCTTCAAGAACAGCACCGACGGCAGCGTGCACACCGCGATCGATGCGGTGCTGGCGGCGCGCTCGGCACACTGGTTCCCGTCAGTGACGAAGCAGGGGGTGTCGGCGATCTTTCAGACCTCCGGCAACGACGCCTGCCACGTGATCCTTCGCGGTGGGAAGCATTCAGGTCCGAACTTCGACGCGACCCACGTCGGCGATGTGTCGGCAAGGCTCGCCAAGCAGGGGCTGGCCGAGCGCGTGATGGTCGATTGCTCGCACGGGAACAGCGAAAAGGATCATCGCCGCCAACCGCTCGTGGCGGCATCGATTTGTCAACAGATTCGCGAGGGATCCGACCGGATCTTCGGCGTGATGCTGGAGAGCCACCTGGTCGAAGGCCGTCAGGACTACGTGCCTGGACGCCCGGCGGTGTACGGCCAGAGCATCACGGATGCGTGCATCTCGCTCGAACAGACCGCGGACGTGCTGGAGCAGCTCGCGCATGCGCAGCAGGCCAGCAACGAGCACGTCAATCGCTGAGCCTGAAGGACCCCGCGCGTTCTGAAGCTGGGGCTCCGATGAGTGACGAGGTCAAGAACTACATCACGCCAGGCGGCTTCCGGCGGCTCCAGGAGGAGCTCGCACGCCTGTGGAAGGTGGAGCGGCCTCCCGTGGTGACGACCGTGACGTGGGCCGCCGGCAACGGGGACCGATCGGAGAACGGCGACTACATCTACGGAAAGCGGAAGCTGCGCGAGATCGACCGGCGGATCCGCTATCTGTCGAAGAGTCTCGACCGGGCCGTGGTGGTGGACAACGCGGGGCGGACCCATGAACGGGTGCATTTCGGCGCGACCGTGACGATCCTCTACGAGACCGGCGACGAGCGCGAGGTCACCATCGTGGGCGTGGACGAGCTCGATTCCAGCGATGTCCGCGTGTCCTGGCGTTCTCCGCTGGCCAGGGCGCTGCTGACGGCGAAGGTCGGAGACACGGTGACGCTGCGCGCGCCACGCGGACCCGAGCGTCTCGAGATCGTTGCGGTGCGCTACGACGAGCTGCAGTAGCGATGGCCGTCTGACGCCGGAGCCGCCCCGCTATACTCCGCTCATGCCGACAGCACATCTGGTGCTCGCGTCCGTCAGTTCGATCTGCGTCGCGGCCGCTGCCGCATCCGTGGTCGCCCTGCAGACCGCGCCGCCGGCAGACACCCCGCCGAGCTACCCAGGGTATTCGCTCGTGTGGGCGGACGAATTCAACCGCGCGGGTGAACCCGATCCGACGCGCTGGACCTATGAGCACGGGTTCGTGCGGAACCGCGAGCTGCAGTGGTACCAGCCTCAGAATGCACGGCAGGCCGACGGCCTCCTCATCATCGAAGCACGCCGTGAACGGGTGGCCAATCCACGTTATGAGGCAGGGGCCGGCGACTGGCAGCGCAGCCGCGAGTATGCGGAGTACTCGTCGGCGAGCCTCATGACGCGTGGGCTGCACAGTTGGCGGTACGGCCGGTTCGAGATGCGCGGGCGCATCGACACCCGGGCTGGATTGTGGCCGGCGTTCTGGACGCTCGGCACCGCCGGCAGCTGGCCGCACAACGGCGAGATCGACATCATGGAGTACTACCGCGGCATCCTCCTCGCCAATGTCGCGTGGGGCGGTGCGAAGCGCTTCGAGGCGATCTGGGCCGATTCGCGCAAGCCGATCGACAGCTTCAAGGCCGATGACTGGTCCAACCGGTTTCATACCTGGCGCATGGACTGGGATGAACGCGCGATCGTCCTGTCAGTGGACGGCGAACAGCTGAACGAAGTCCTGCTGTCGCGAACCGTCAACCAGGATGGCACGGCGGCCAATCCGTTCCGCGAGCCACAGTATCTGCTCCTGAACCTGGCGGTCGGCGGGACCCAGGGCGGCGATCCGTCGAAGACGGCGTTTCCAGCGCGCTTCGAGGTCGATTACGTGCGGGTGTATCAGGCGCGTTGACGCCACCTCGAGCCACAGGATTCCGCCCGAAATCCCCTCGTTCCGATCGGGCAAATTCAATCGTTCGATGACGCCGGCCCCTCCAGATCCGCAACTCGTCCCAATCGCCAGCCACAAAAAGCTTAGATAGATCACGTCCAAAAGGCGTTCCGCGGCGTAATATGAGCCATTCACACCATGGGGCCGTGAGTTGGCCCCTTGACGCTGTTCGACCCAACGCATTGCAGGAGGATAGGGATGATCCCCTTGAAGATGATGGCGGCACGCACAGGCGTCGCCGTTCTGGCCGCGATCCTGTTGCCGGCCGTCGGGTTCGCGCAGATGACGCGCGGGAGCATCGCCGGCACGGCGCGTGATGGCTCGGGGGCGGTCGTCCCCGGCGCGACGATGACGGTGACCAGCGTGGCGACCAACGCCATGCAATCCGTGGTCACCGATGCCCAGGGCTTCTATCGCGTCCCGGCGCTCGAACCAGGCCGCTACATCGTCACGACGGAGCTCTCGGGCTTCCGCAAAGTGGAGCAGCGCGACGTCGACGTCCGTCCCGCGCTCGAGACCCCGCTCGATGTCCGGCTGGAGCCGGCCGGCGTCGGCGAGACGGTGCAGGTCACCGCCGACGCCGGCACGGCGGGGCTGAACAAGACGAACCCGACCATCGCCACCAGCATCAACGCGCGGTCCGTCGAGGAACTGCCGTTGCCCGGCGGGCGCAACATCAACAATCTCGTCCTGACGGTGCCCAACTCGTCGAGCACGACCGGCCAGGGCACCTACGCGATCAACGGCAACCGCCCGCGCAACAACAACTACATGGTCGACGGATCCGACAACAACGACATCTCGGTGACGATCGCGACCTCGCAGATCGTGCCGGAGTCGGTGGCCGAATTCCAGGTCATGCAGAACCCCTACAGCGTGGAATTCGGGCGGAACAGCGGCGGCCAGATCAACGTGATCACGAAATCGGGCTCGAACCGCTTCAAGGGAGATTTCTTCGACTACTACCAGTCGAGCGGCCTGAATTCGCGGACGAATCATCGAGAAGGCGAACAACCTGACGACGCCCCCCAAGCTCATTCGCCATCAGCTCGGCGGCGATCTCGGCGGCCCGGTGCTCCGCGACAAGCTGTTCTTCTTCGGTCTCTACCAGCGGGACTCGCAGCGCCCGGCCAACCGCCCCAGTCCGACGACGATCCGGATCCCGACACAGGCCGGCTACGCGGCGCTTCAGAACGTTCCGATGCGAGACGGCCAGTCAGCGGCGAGCCGCCAGGGAGTCCTGCGCCAGATTTCGTACCTCCAGGACGTCTACGGGGCGAGTCCCGTGTTCCGCAACGTGAACAATCAGCTGGTGAACGGCGTGCCGATCGAGACCGGTCAGACCAACGTCTCGGTCATCGACCCGAGCATGTATCACACCTGGCTTGGACGCGGCGACTATCGCCCGTTCGCGAGCGACAACATCACGGTGCGGTATTCGCTGAACGACCGAATCGACGACAATAATTCCAATGTCGGTTTCGGCGATCGCTTCGCGGCCTCGCAGGACCTGGTCGACACCAATCTCGCGGCCAGCAACGCGCACACATTCTCGTCGAACAAGCTGAACGAGTTCCGGTTCTCGCTGGTCCGGCGGAACCTGGATTTCCCCGAGAACGATCCCCAGAGCCCGAGCGTTACGATCACGGGCCTCTTCAACATCGGCGGCGCCACCAACTTCCCGCAGAGCCGCATCACCGACGCGTACCAGTTCTCGGACACGGTGACGTGGAGTGCCGCGAGGCACAACATGAAGTTCGGCGCCGACGTCCGGCTCAACGACGTGACCAACAATGCCGCGTTCGACTCGAAGGGATCGTTCACCTTCGACAACCTGCAGGCCTACATGAACAACAGCGCCTCGCGGGTCGCGCAGGCGCTGCAGACCGCCAGCTTCCAGGTCAAGCAGTGGCAGTCGTTCTTCTTCGTGCAGGACGACTACCGGCTCTCGTCGGCGCTGACGCTGAACCTCGGTCTTCGCTACGAGTGGTCCGACGTCCCGCTCGGGATGTTCGGCACGACGGATCCCCAGGTGAAGGGCTCAATGGTCCCCGGCCCGGCGCAGCCGGACACCAACAACTGGGCGCCGAGAGTCGGCTTTGCCTACAGCCCGAATACCAGCAACCGGCTCCTTGGCGATGGGAAGACCGTCATCCGGGGCGGCTGGGGCATCGGCTATGACGTGATCTTCTACAACCTGCTCACGGTGGCCACCAACCCCAACGTCAACACGCTCATCCAGAACAACATCCTCGACCTGTACCCGAACAAGCTGACGGGCAGCACCACACCGGTGTTCAACGCGCTGAACGCCTGGACCAACATGCCGGAGGACCTCGAGAACCCGGAGAGCCGCTTCTACAGCCTCACCATGCAGCGTGAAATCGGCAGGTATCTCTTCGAGGTCGGGTACTCGGGAAGCCGCGGCGCCAAAGGTATCAATCAGGTCATCGCGAATCCGGCTGTCCTGACGCCCGAGCAAGCGGCCACGGTCCGTGCGGGCGGCAGCATTCCGACGGTGCAGGCCCGCCGCGTGCGCCCGGAGCTCGGTGTGCGCACCTTGATTCCCGGCTACGTGGGGCCCGCCGGCAACGACGTCGAGGCGAAATCGGAATACAACGCGCTGTTCGTCACCGCCAACCGGCGCCTGAGTCGGGGCCTGATGGTGAACTCGTCGTACACCTACAGCAAGTGGATGAGCAACAACGACGCGTCGCTTGGCGAGGGCGGTACCGGCCAGTCCAACCAGCGCCCGCAGAGCATCTTCGACTACGAGACCGAGTGGAGCCGTTCGCAGTTCGACCGCCCCCACCGGCTGGCCGTCAGCTACATCTGGGAGATTCCCGGGCCGCGCACCGGAGTGCTCGGCCAGATCATCGGCGGATGGCAGCTGGCGGGTGTCACGTCCGGGCAGTCTGGCCAGCCGTTCACGATCATCACGGGCGTCGACTCGAACGGGGACGCGACCGACGCCGGCTTGTCCGATCGGCCGAACATCAACACGTCCGGGTCGTTCGTCTGGGACAACGACCACAAGACCTTCACGAACAACGGCTACTACACGGTGCCGCTCGGTTCGACCAACCTGCCGCTGGCCAACAGCCTCGGGAACGGCAACGCGCCCCGCAACAGCGAACGCGGCGCGACCTGGTGGAACACCGACCTCTCACTGATGAAGCGGTTCGATCTGCCCGGCACGGTCCTGTTCACCGTGCGCGCCGACGCCTTCAACCTGTTCAACCAGGACAACTACGGCGCGCCGGTGAACAGCATGAACAGCACGAGCTTCGGCTTGAACACGAACAACTTCGGCCGGCGCATCGTCCAGCTGGGAGGCAAGTTCACGTTCTAGTGTCGCGACACTAGTGCCACACGTACGCGCGCCGGGATCGCACATCGACGCCGTCTCGCTTGACGCCGACGTCCAGGGTGTGAACGCCATCGCCACGCACGCCGCGCGGCGAGTAATAGAGCACGTTCATTGGCCACCACCTTCCGCCGGCTGTTGTTGATCGAGCGGGTCTCGAATCCGACTGGAGCATACGGTAAGCCGCCGCGAAATCAATCGGCGCGGCGGCGGGCGTGTCGAACAGCAGCACGTCATACCGCAGGGTGAGTGAGTCGCCTGACTTCACGACCAGCGTTCCGTCCGCCGAGGCGGGCAGGGCGCGCTTGCCGAATCCGTTCGCGACGATGACCCCATAGTCCCGGCGGTGCCACCACGTCGGATCAGGATTCGACGCGGCGGGGTAGATCGCGACTCCCTGGATGCGTCCGCCTGTTTCCCGCGAATAGGTCGCCCAGGCGGCCGGTTTGCCCCAGACCGTCTTCGCCCCGGTGACGCCATCCCTGTTGACGACGAGCCCGCCCTTCTGCTCGGTGAGCTCCGTGGCCACGCGCACGCCGAGCCCCATCTCTTCCTGATCGCCGAACACGAGCCGCCGCCCCATCGCCACGGATCGGGCCTCGGCGCAGCGCCTGGTGTGTAAGTCCTCTCCTCTCGTCTGGATATCCAAGTCATCTTTTACTGTCCCAAGCCCGACCATCGCCACGGATGTGGTTCGGCTAAGGGCTTGCTCAGGCTCGAGTTGTGCTGTCCCAGGCGAACAAGGCATCGAAAGTGACGCGCCCGTTGCACTCTTCATACGGATGTGAGGCTGCTCGACTGTGGCTGCAGAATGCCACCGAAAGGCACGCGGCGAACGCCGCCGCTCTGACAAGGAGGACAGGGATGACGTTCGGTAAAGCCGGTTTGCTCACGGCAGGTTTCGTCGCGTTTTTCGCACTCGGAGTCATAACCGGTCCGACGATTCGAGATAACTGGTCCGGGATAACTGCGCCTGAAGAGGCCGTCGCGACGCAACCGGCCGCAACAAGCGCGCCGGCGCCGGTCAAGGCCGACCGGCCCGCGACGCGGGCCAGGGTCTCGTCTTCTCGCGCGCATGAAGCGGTCGCGCCGGCGAAGGCCTCCAACACGATCCATTCGATCGCCGTCGAACTGTGGGACCCGGAGCTGCGCGATCGCGCGAAGGCCGTATTCAATCCGGGCTCGCGTCTCGAGATCGCGGCTGCCGACTTCGAGAGCTCCGAGCAGTTCATGACGGTGGCGCATGCGGCGCGCAATACGAAAGTACCGTTCATGGTGCTCAAGGATCGCGTGCTCAACCGGGATCAGTCGTTGGCAGAAGCGATCCGCGAGCTCAATTCCGAGCTGGACGCACAAGCCGAAGTGACGCGCGCCCGTGCCGCGGCGCAGTCGGATCTGGAGATGGCGGGCTAGAGCATTCGCCAACTCCTTTCAACAAGGGCGGCCCTCGGGCCGCCCGTCTTTTTCACGTCGCTACCCGGCTCGGAGAGCGGAGACAGAGTGGAAGAGCCGAATCGAGAAGGTGTGACATGGCCCAACAGCGATTTGCACTCGAGTGGGACCGCCCATTGTTGCCCGACGCATCGACGCACGTCAGTCTTTTCGACGGCGGCAAGGCTCCGCTGCACGTGGTGGCCTCCGGCCACGGCGCAGGCGACGCGGACGCGCTCAACGATCTCTTGACGACGCTGAGGGAGAGAAGTGAACCTGCGGACGTGATCGCCTACGTCTCCGAAGAGTACGCGGCGCTGACCGGAAGGGTCCCTGCCCTTTCAGGGCGTTGATGCTGGCTCACCGGCGCCCTCGGATCCGAGAGTCCGATTCAGGCGCCGGCGCCTACGACAACAGGCAGAGCCGGACCTGTCCACACGACATGAATCAAGTGTGGATGCGGCGGCCCTCCGGCCTGCCTCGTCGTGCTGTCCTCCTGGTGATCCTCGTTCCAATCAGCCGCAGTCTGGTGCCGATCGGATCGCGATCCGGCCAGTAGCGCCTGGCCATGGTTTCGTTGATGACGATCGCGCGGCCCCGCGCCTCCGCCCCGGTGAACGCGCGTCCTCGGCCCTACCTACGGACGATGGTAACGTCCACCTTCAGACGGACCCCTACGACGGATCGCCCACGGACCTGAGTGACGGGTTCGGACACTGGCGGAGGCGCTGTTGGCGATGAAGGCGATCGGCCTCAACGTCATCGGCCTGAGCGATTTCCATGCCGACAGCCTGCGGCCGGTGATTACGGGCCCGCGCGTTTCCGGGACCAGAAGGATTACGCCGAAGTGTCGCGGCGACTCTCGGACAAGGACTTCCTGGTCGCGCCGTGGGAAGAGCCGAGCGTCGCCTTCGGCGGGCACTACAACGTCATGTGGCCGGAGAATGTCGACTGGTCGAAGGTGAACGTCCCCGGCGGCCGTGGCGGCGGCGCCGGCCGAGGGGCCCCGTCCGTTCACCGAAAACGACCCCACCTACGGCAAGGTGTACCACGCGGGCAACAACGCCGCCGACATGCAGAAGATCCTCGATGCCGAGGGCGGGTACTGGTATCACGCGCATTCGCGGACGAAGTCCACCGCTGGATTCCCCGACGCCGCCTGCCACGGGCAAGAAATGGGTGCGCTTCGCGATGTGGGATGTCGCCGGCAACGGCGCGTTCACGCAACCGCAATGGCTGCGGTAAAACTGGATTGAGCCACTTTGAGCCGATTTGACCGTCACTTCGACGCGACTTACAGTTGACCCTCTGGAGGCTGGATGGCCGGACGACGGGGGCAGCTGTTGTGGGCGCTTGCGCTGGTGCTGTGGGTCGCGGGGGCATCCGTCCACGCACAACTTGGGGCCGGGGCGCTGTCCGGCCGGCTGATCGACCAGGCGGGCAACGCCGCGCAGGGGACCTTCCTCACTGCGACGGAGGTCGGCACCGGTCTGACGCGCACCGCCGTAACCGGCACGGACGGCGGCTACACGATTCCTGCTTTACCGCCAGGCCTCTATCGCGTCCGTGCGGAGCGGAACGGCTTCCGATCGTTGATTCGGGAGGGGGTCCGGATTGCCACCGGCGAAACGGTGCGGTTGGATCTCCAACTGCAACTGGGCAGCGTGACCGAGGCGGTCACGGTGACGGCTGACGCACCACTGCTCCGCAGCGGCAGTTCCGGCCTGGGACACGTCATCGACCATCGGAAGATCGTTGATCTGCCGCTGAATGGCCGCACTTTCATTGCGCTCGCCGCTCTGGCTCCAGGTGTCGCGGTACCTCCACCGCCTGCGGCGCCGCTGCCGCGCATCAATGGCGGACGCCCACGTACGAATGAATACCTGTTCGACGGCATCTCGGTGTTGCAGCCGGAACCGGGACAGGTCGCGTTCTTCCCCAACGTGGACGCGATTCAGGAGTTCAAGATCGAGAGCAACAGTCCGCCGGCCGAGTTCGGCCGCTTCAATGGCGGCGTGGTCAACCTGACGACCAAGTCCGGGAGCAATGCATTCCGGGGCACGCTCTTCGAGTTCGCTCGAAATGAAGCGCTCAATGCGCGCAACTTTTTCGCCGCGAGCAATCCGGTGAAGCCGCGGTTCCGTCGTCACCAGTTCGGAGGTGTCGCGGGCGGTCCGGTTCGCCGCGATCGGACGTTTTTCTTCCTCGACTATCAGGGGCAGCGACAGACCATCGGACGCACGGTGATTTCCACTGTGCCCACCGTGCGCCAGCGTCAGGGCATCTTCACCGAGGCGATCGGAGGACGGGTGCCAGCCATCTACGACCCCGCCACAACGGTCCCCGTCCCCGGCGGAGTGACGCGGACCCCCTTCCCCGGAAACACGATCCCGGTGACACGCATGGATCCGGTGGCGCGCGGCCTGCTGGAGCGCTACCCGTTGCCGACGAGTGAAGGGACCGCCAACAACTATCGCCGGACCGAGAACGAAACCGTTGATCAGGATCAGTTCAGCCTTCGTATCGACCAACGGCTTGCGAGTCGCAACCAGGTATTTGGACGGCTGACGCGATTCCAGGAGAAGTTCCTCCCGGTGACGCCACTGCCGGAGGGCAGTGGGGTTATGACAGGCACGCTGGGGCCTCAGCACACCTCGTCATGGTCGTTCGCCTCCAGCTATCAGCGGATCTTCTCGAGCACCTTGCTGAACGACCTCCGCATCGGCGACACGCGCCGGGCCGTGGGCCGAACCGCGGCCGAGCTCGGTACCTCGGCGTCCTCGGCGCTGAATCTGCCTGGTATCCCTGCGACGGCGAAGTTTCCCAATACCCTGCCGACGTTCCTGATCGGCGGCTATCAGCAGCTCGGCTCGCCGTCGAACACGGCCACGGATTTCAGCACCAGCGTGACCGAGATCGCCGACACGCTGACCTGGCTGAAAGGACGGCACACCGTCAAGATCGGTGCGGACCTGCGATGGACGCGCCTCAACGTGCTGCAGCCACCGGCGCCCACGGGGTCCTTCACCTTCAGCAACTTGTTCACCGATCTCCCGGGAACGCCGAACACCGGGACGCCACTTGCGAGCTTCCTGCTCGGACAGATACAGCAGTTCTCAATCGACCTTCAGCAAGAGGAGATCCGCAATCGCGCCCACTTCCAGGAGTACTTCGTCCAGGACGACTGGCGGCTCTCCAATCGTCTGACCGTCAACGCCGGCGTTCGCTACACCCTGAACTTCCCGTCCACCGAAGAGAACGACCAGGGGGCCATCTTCAATCTCGAAACGCAGCAGCTCGAGTTCCTCGGCCGCGGCGGTCAGCCCCGGGCGGCCCGCCAGGTCCACAAGCTGAATTTCGGCCCACGGCTCGGGATGGTCGGACGCATCACCGACAAGACGGTGGCGCGCGTGGGTTATGGGCTGGTGTGGATCGAGATGGCCGGCATCACGACGCCGTTCACAACGCCGGTCTTTCCGTTCCTCCAGACCGTGTCGCAGCGGACCCTGGACAACATCACGCCGGCATTCGCGCTCGCGGCGGGTCCCAGTGTGCAGGCGATCCCGCTGACGCCCGATGCCGGCATCGGGCAGGGAGTGTTTTCCGTTGACCGCAATCTCGGCTCCGGGTACGTGCAGCAGTGGAACGCATCGCTGCAGCGGGAGCTCACACCTCACATCGCGGCCGAGATCGCGTACGTCGGGTCGAAGATTACCCGCGTTGGCCTTCCCGACACCAACCTGAATCAGCTGACCGTCGATCAACTGGCGCAAGGCCCCTCGCTTCTGCAGCGGGTGCCGAATCCGTACTTCGGCACCATCCCGCGCTCGTCGTCGCTCGGCGACCCGACGATCACCGTCGCACAGCTGCTCAAGCCCTATCCGCAGTACACGGCGGTCAGCCTGTATCGGAACAACGTGGGCACGACCATCTACCACGGCTTCTACACGAAGCTCGAGCAGCGCCTCGCGCGCGGCCTGTCGTATCTGGTGAGTTACACACGCTCGAAGCTCGTCGACGATGCTTCGTCGGTGTTCGATGCTTCGATCCTGACGGGGCCGGTCGCCAACTTCCCGGTGTCGGACTCCTTCAACCGCAAGCTCGAACGCGACTATTCGACCGGAGACATTCCCCACGTCTTCGTGGCGTCGGCCGTGTGGGACATTCCGTTTGGCGCCGGTCGCCGGAGTCGCGGCAGCGGTGTGATGGGAGCCCTCGTGAACGACTGGACCCTGACCGGCGTGCTCACGCTGCAATCCGGTATGCCGCTCGCCGTGACGCAGACGACGAACAACAACGCGTTCGCCGGTTTTGGCACGCAACGTCCGAACCTGGTTGGCGAGCCGACGCTTCCGGCGGCCGAGCGATCGGTCAGTCGATGGTTCAATACCAGCGCCTTCTCGCCGGCGCCCGCCTTCACCATCGGCTCGAGCTCCAGAAACCCGGTTCGGGGGCCGGCTTATCGCAATCTCGACGTTGCGGTCATGCGTCGCGTACCGCTCTCGACTGTCAGAGCCTTCGAAGTACGGGGTGAAGTGTTCAATGTCACCAACACGCCGCCGTTCCTGGCGCCGAACACCACCGTCGGATCAGCGGCGTTCGGAACAATCACCGCCGCCGGCGATCCGCGCGTCGTCCAACTGGCCCTGAAGTTCTTGTTCTGAAGAACGAACCGTCCCGTCTTGACCAGCGCCAGCCAGTTGAGGGCGGTCATCGGCACTGGACGCACTGCTGGACGCCGGGCTAGTCATCCTCCTTCACCAGATCCCCCAACCGCACTCGCTGAAATCCTGGCGGTGGCGCGTCCCCCACCGCTTCCAGCACCACGGCTTCGGGTTTCACGAACTTCTTCGGCGTCACCGGATTGGCCCGCTGCCAATCAATCTCGAACGCTTCGCCGTAGTATGTGGCGATGGCCTGGTCGTCGAAGAGCAGCGAGGCGTCCCGGTTCAATGACACTCCCGGCTTGCTCCAGTTGTGGCTGCCCAGCAGCACCCGTTTTCCGTCGACGATCATCCCCTTGGTGTGGTGATCCTGAATCACTCGCACGCGATTCTTGACATCGACTCCTTTTGATTTGAAGAACCATGCCGCGTGCGCGGGCGCCGAGAATTTCTGGCCGCCCGAACGCAGCAACACCCGCGCGTCGTCAAGCGATTTCAGCTTGCCGGTGAGGGCGTCGATCAGTTGATCGATGAAGCCACGATCCTGCCGCGGGTTTGGCGGCATGCCGATGTACGGAATCTGGAACAACAGGCTGGTGCGCGCGGATTCAATCAACTCAAGCACGGCCTCCGAATAGACCGCGCCCTCCCGGTCCGGGGTGAGGAGCGGACGCACCTTGATTTTCCGGCTGAGGGTGATCGGTTCGAGAACCCGGCCCGGTGGCCGCCGTTCCAGGACCACGGCCTCTTCAATCGGGATGTCGACGAGGATGTCCTGGAGCATCCCTGGCGTTTCGACGTCGCCGCGCAGCTCCTCGGATCGCGCGAAGTCCTGGATGATGTGATTGCGGAACCGCGTAGCCAGCTTCTTGTTCTTGATGACGACGTGCCATTCGCGATTGCCTGGAAGATCCTCGGTGGCTGCCTCATCGCGCTGCTGCTGGGTGATGATCGGCTGGCTGGAGCCGGCCTTCCAGTTTCCCGAGGAGAGCCAGAATGTGTCGTCATCCCGCACGGACACCTTGATGTGGTACGAATCCGAGATGAGGCCCGCTCTCCCCTCGGGCGCGACCACGCGGCTGAAGGTGAAGCGCTCCGCCCAATCGTCAAAGACCGCTTCGCGGTCAAAACTATCGTTGGCGTTGTGCACCGCACCGAACGTCGCGTTGTCCATGACGAGCTGCAGCGAACCGCCGGCATCGAGCCGCGCCTCGATGGCGTCCTTGACGTGTCGGGCGTGAAACTCATAAATCGCCGACACCAGCCGGCCCCGCGAATCGTCGATAAATTTCTCGAGGACTTCCCACGAGTACTCGGGACCGACGTGCATCACGACGTCCATCAACTCGTTCACTGGCGCGAGAGAAAACTGCTCGCCCGTTCGCGCATCATCGTCGTAGGAAATCGAGTCAACCGACTCGACGATCGGCAGTGCCTGCACCTGCTCGTCGATGTCGGCTGGCAAGTAGCGGACGGGCACCCCCTTGTAAACGGCCGGTCCGCCGAGCTCGACGTTCGACAACAACGATGGCGTGACGGACGCCGCAATACACGGCACATCGCCGATCTCGTCTCCGTTGTCGAAGTAGCCGACTCTCGCCGCGATCACGCCCGCTGGCTTGTGATCCCAGAAATCGGGGAGCACCTCTTCGACGCGGGCGACGTCCACCACGACATTGGGCGGCGGGGCACTGCCAGCGGCGGCAACCGCAGTACCGCCACCCGCCGACGGACCCCCGAGAGCGCCCGAGCTCTGCGCGAGGGTGCCGCGCTGCATGGCGACACCGCCGTCCGCGATGGACGCCAGCGGCATGCCGACGTGGACGGTGAGCGTCAGCGGAATCGTAATGGTTACCGAAGCCCCGGTGGCGGCGCCGGTGTCCGGCGCCCTCGTCGCCCTGGGTGGCACCGAAGGCACCGCAGGCCGCACGGGTCCGACGGCACCGGCCGTCGAGGCCCGGGCCAACCCGGTTTCGATAATCGGCGGCGAGTGCCAGCGCTTTCGTTGGATGTAGTCGGCCAACACCGACGCCCGTACCGCAAAATTGTCCTCTTCGTAAATCCCGGCGTAATGAAGCCCGACCGCTGCACCGGTAGCGAGATCGAGCACCACCGAGCCGGAATTGCCGCCCAGGGTCGTGCAGTCATGAGTTGTGGAATCCCGTTCGACGCCACTGGTGAACCCCGGAGCCGCACGCTTCACGTCGAAACGATCGCGATAGAGCTGCTTCATCAGCTCCTGATCGGGAATCACACGTCTTGGGGCTCGCGCCGGATAACCAATCACGCACACCGGCGTTTCATCGGGCGCGTCGGCCGCCGCCACAGGAATGAACGAGGGGCCGCGGCCATCGGTCCGCCGCTCGACCTTCAGGAATGCGATGTCATGAGGACCGCGGTCGGGTTCGATGTAGAGGACCTCGGTCACCGTGAAGACTCGACTGGCATCCGGCGCCAGATCGTCGAACTCGTGCGCATTGCACCACGACGACCCGATCGTCTGACCGGCAATCCCGCGGCTGAACACGAACTTGCGCCCATCCCATCGCGCGATCAAGCTCGCGACGTGGCGATTGGTGACGACGATGTCGGTGTCGACGAACCATCCGGTGCCGACGAAGTCGCCGGGAAAGTTCACCACGTCAATGCGGCCGATCAGCGGGAGCAGCGACACCAGCCGGCGGCCGTGCGTTTTCATGCGATCGACGAGCTCGACGGCCTCGGGCCCCAAGGCGGTCACCTCGGTCGTATCGAAGTTCCCGTCTCTCACGAACAACACCGGCCGCTCGCGGTTGACAATCGTTTCGAGTGCGAGGTCACGCGGATCGCGTCGAATCTGTCCCGACGGATCGACCACCAGAGCCTCCGTCGCCGCCTCGGGCTCCAGGCGGTTCGTCTCAGTCTGCAGGCGCTGCTCCAGGCCCCCCCGGTCCTGCGGGCGCCGCGCCATCAGTCGCTGCAGAAACCGCTCGTTGAATTGCCTGCGCTTCTCCTGATTCATGACCGCCACTCCTCTTGCTGGCTCGACTCGGATCGGTCGATCGAGTGAGTGATTAGACGGACGCGTTGGCGATTTTTCTCTGCCGATCGACCGCGACTGCGGAAGTGGCGCCGGTCGGGCACAAGATACCGTGTCCAGGGTCGACCCTGGACACAAGAAGGCTGTGTCCAGCGCGTACTCGCATGGATGTATTTGGTCCGGATATTACTACCATGCTGGTAGAGGCGATCCTCCAGCGCGGGCGCGTCGGGATCGAAAGTCGCGATCCCGTTCACCTCAGCACGCCGCTCGGGTGGGCCGCGTTCGGATCGGTCCATCGCAGGGCGCGCGGAAGCGACTACTCCGCCGTCGTCGATCGACTCGTAGCGGCTGGAGCGGACATCAACGCGCCGGGGAACGGCGAGCCGATGTCGCTCATCGCCATGGCCGAGGGGAACCCGGAGGTCCAAGCGACGTTGCGGAAGTATGGCGCCAGGCCGTGACTGCCGTGCCTGACGACAAGGTTCACCATCGCCGCCTCGCGCCTGTTGGAGCGATGCGGTTTCCGAAACTCCGCGGCTGCGCCCGTTACCTTTTGGGTGAATTCGGCGTCAGCCGCTATCACACTGCGATCGGGATCACGGCGCCTCCGGCGGGGGCCTTCAGCCCCACGACGACACGACGACAACGACGTTATGACCTGGCCGGGGTGCTTCGACCATCAGTCTGCTTGTCGTGCGCTGGCTGCTCCGTGAAATATCAACGACGCTGACCGCTGGCGGCGCTCCGGCCTCGGGGAGCCTCCGGCCGGAGTCGCGGGAGTGAGGATCGGCCAGATCACAAGCAGCCGTGAGGGAAGGATCGGCTGCTTGTAGTCTGGCCGATCCTCACTCCTGCACCGCGCGAAGCGCGGTACCGCCAGCGGGACCCAATCCGTCGAAGAGACTCACTCGAGCTCTTCGTCGTGTCGTCGTGTCGTCGTCTCGTCCCTCGGCCGAAGGCCGAGACGCGCCGAAGGCGCCGTGACAAGCTGCTGGCCGACGAACCTGTCGACCGAGGTCATGAGCTTGACTAGAAGCGCCGGCCGGTCGCCGTCGAGCAGCCGCTCCGGTACAACTCGCCGTTCGTCTTGTAGAAGCCGTTGGTCCCGGTCGACGCGATCTGATCGGCACCAGTGAAGCGGACCGTATGGTTGACGGTCACCCAGCCGGCGAAGAACCCGGGTGAAACAGGTCTGGTGGGGTCGAAGGTCGGTGTTGCCGGCAGATTCGGCTCGGTGTCGAAGAGGACCAGGGCGATCATCTCCTGCCCGTAGGTGTGCCCGCGCTTCCGCGTCCATGTGCCGTGTCCTGGACTGCGCTGACCAGGGGCGAACGCCAGGCTGGCTGCGGTCTCGCTGATCGTTTCGTCGCCATGAAACGTGACGAGGGAGTTGAACGGGGGACCCAGCGGAGCCCTGGTTGCGCAGTCGCGAAGCGTCACCTGCACGGCCCACGTGCCGACAAGACTGGGCCGGGCAGACAAGGCGTCGGCCTGGGCCCGGGCCACGCCGGTGGCGACGGTGAAGAGAGCCGCGGTGAGACAAAGAACCGTCATCACACGATTGCCGGCCTGTTTCGAAGTGTTCCGCGTCATGTCTGTGCCTCCTGAAGAGGGTCGCCGGTCCAGCACGATGCTGGCCGGCTGACCAGGAGGCGCTATCCTGAACGCTGGCGCATCGGCCGCCCATGGAGGGCGGCTGATGCGATCCTGTTTTTTTCCTGACCCTCTAAGTAGCGGGGCGAGTGACCCTTAGGGACACGTGAGCGTGCCTTCGATGCGGAAATCCAACCCACGTGAGACGCTTCGTTTCGGGGACTTCGAGCTGGACGTGGCGGGATACGAGCTGCGTAGAAGCGGCCGGCCCATTCGGCTCGAACGGCAGCCGATGGACCTCCTGATCATGCTCGTCGAGCAGCGGGGTCAGCTGCTTTCTCGCGAAGACATCGTCGATCGGCTGTGGGGCAAGGACGTTTTCGTCGACGTCGAAACCGGCGTGCACACGGCCGTTCGCAAGATCCGCCGGGCCCTGCGTGATTCACCGGACAAGCCCGCTTTCATCGAGACCGTCTCGGGAAAGGGATATCGGTTCATCGCCCCGGTTCAGGTGGTCGCTGCTGTGCCCGATTCCGTGCCGGCGCCGACGCCTGAATCTTCACATCCGACCATCGCCGTTTTGCCCTTCGAGAACCTTGGCAGCGATCCAGATCGAGCGTACCTGGCCGACGGCCTGACCGAGGAGATCATCGCGTGGCTCGGGCAGATCGACCCTGACCGCCTCAGCGTCGTCAGTCGAAGGTCCGCCACGCTCGCCAGCCGTGAGGCCAGGTCCCTCCGCGAGATCGGGCGCGAGCTCGGCGCCGGCTACCTTCTGGAGAGCTCGATTCGGACCGAGAGCGGCCGGGTCCGCATCACGGCCAGGCTGATTCGTGCGCGCGACCAGGTCCAGGTGTGGTCGCAGCTTTACAACCGCGAGCTCACCAGCATGCTCGGGTTGCAGCAGGAGCTTGGCGCTGCGATCGCCGAGCAGATCCGATTCCGTCTTTCTCCGGAGCGGTTCGAAGCCCTGGCGCGGCGAGCCCCACGAGTTGCCGCCGCGTACCATGAGTACCTGCGCGGCCTCACCTTCGCCAACCAACGCACGCCGGCGACGACCCAGAAGGCGATCGAGCACTACGAGCGCGCGACGACGCTCGATCCGGAGTATGCGCTGGCCTGGTCCGCGCTGGCAGCCGCCCATTCGGCCAGCCCGATCAACAGCGACGTCGCTCCGCTCGAGGTGAGGTCTCGCGTCCGGGACGCGGCGCGGAGGGCCGTCCGCGCCAACCCCGATCTCGCCGAGGCTCACTACGCGGTTGGATATTTGAACTGGATACTCGAATGGGATTGGCCGGCAGCAGAGACGGCATTCCGGCGGGCGATCGATCTCGATCCACGGTATGCGTGGGCGCACGCATCGCTCGGCCACACGCTCTCGCAATCGGGGCGGCACAGCGAGGCACTGGCCGCCATGCGCCGCGCGCGCGAGCTCGATCCTCAGAATGCGATGACCTACGCCCTGTCGTCGCAAATGGCGTTTCAGGCGCGCGATTATCAGGCGGCGCTCGACCACGCCAGCCAGGCGATCGCGTTGGACCAGGAATTCTGGATTGGCCACATCATGCGTGGACAGGCGTACGAGCAATCCGGTCAGCCGGAGCTGGCCTTGGACGCACTCGCCGTCGCCGCTCGCTTCTCAGGTGCCAACAGCAAATCCGTCGCGCTCAGTGGCTACATCCTGGCCAGGACTGGCCGTCGTGACAAGGCCCGTGCAGTGCTGACCACCCTGGAGAGGCTTTCACTCGAGCGCTATGTGCCGCCGTACGCGCTGGCGGTGGTCCACGCTGGCCTCGGCGAACATGTTGCGGTCTTCGAATGGCTCAATCGGGCGTTCGACGTTCGCGACGTTCATCTCATCTATCTGCCGGTCGATCCCAAATGGGATCCGTACCGATTGGATCCACGATTTGAAGCGCTCCTGGTGCGCTGTGGTTTTACGGGCACGATGAGGGCGCCGCCGGCCGCGAAGTAACGGGCGCTGCGGAGAGCACGGTGCCTTCGGGAAACCTGACGGCCTCGTTCGACACGGCGGGCAGCCGTCAGCGTCAGCGGATCCCGGCGATCCGGTCCCGACTGAGCTGACGGCTGAGAGCGAATTCAGGATCCGCAGAGGCCCTGCGGCATCGACGTGGAACAGCGGTTTCCCACGATGAGGTTCGGACGGCTCGCCTCATCGTTCACGATGTCAGCCGGGCGGTTGCCGCGCAGGCTGTTCAGGAACACCAGGTTGTTGACCGACGCATCGAAGGTCCCATCCGCGTTGGCGCGCGGCGTCGCAATCAGGACGATGCCGCCGGAAAACAGCGTATCGCCTCGATTGTCTGTCACGACGTTGTGAAGCACGGCGTTGTGCTGCGACCCCGCCATGACGATCCCGCCGCCGCCGAGAACCGGCAGGAATCCCGCGTTGGCAAACTGTTGGCAGACCTCGTTGTTCGCAGTCACCTCGTTGTTCAGCACCGCGCTCTGGCCGCTGCCGCCCGCTTGGCCATCGGCGAGCAGAAACACCCCGATGCAGTTGCCCCACGAGGCATTGTTGGACACGATCACCTTCTGGCTGTGACGCACCAGAATGCCCAGCGCGTTGCCCCAGGCACGGTTGTGACTGACCACGGCGTTGGCATCGAGGGAGTCGCCGACGTAGATGCCCGCATCGTGGCTGCCGGTGACCGAGTTGCCGGTGAATATCGTGCCGATCCCCTCGAACGACGCGACGCCGTAGGCGGCATTGTTGGTCGCCACCACGTCCGACACCTTCAAATTCCGGGTGCGGAAGCCGAAGATGCCGCTACCTTGGAAGTCGAGCACACGGAAACCGGTGATGGTCACATCGCGTACGCGGTAATGGTCTCCGTCGGCGGGGGTGACGCATATCCCGGCGTCATGGCCGGGCCAGTAGCATTCGCTGGAGCCGTAGCGCGGGGGTTTCAGGGTGACGTTGCCCTGGGCTCTGAGGGTGAGCTCGTTCGTGTGGATGGCCACGCTCTCGCGATACGTGCCGGCCTTCACGACGACGGTATCGCCCGGGGCCGCGGCATCGATTGCGGCCTGGATCGATTCGCCGGGATGGACGACGTGTGTGGCCGCACGCGCGGATGCCGGTGAACCGAACGTCAGCGCTGCGATCACGGCTCCCCCCAGGGCGAAAGCACTGCTCTTGAACTGGCGCATAGCGCCTCCTCTCAGATCAATTCAGATCAATCGGATCACTCAATCGACCGATGGAGTATCGAGCTTCAGGCGGGACCGGTCTTGACCGTTTCGTACCCTTTTCATGAAATCGCGGGATGGTGTGATCAGCGGTCAGGGATCCACGTTCAGCGATCGGCAGACGGCTCGCATCTGGCCTGACGCTGACCGCTGATAGGATCGGAGCTGCTCACTTGGTGACGCAGTGAAGATTCGATTTGCCGACTGCTTACTCGACCTCGACGCGCGACAGCTGGTTCGCAGCGGTCACGAAGCCCACCTCCCGCCGAAGGCATTCGAGCTTCTCAAGCTGCTGATCGAGAACCGGCCGCGCGTGCTGCAGAAGGCCGAGCTGATCGAGCGTATCTGGCCGGGAGTGTTCGTCTCCGATGCCAGCCTGGCGAAGGTCGTCAGCCAGACTCGCAGGGCCATCGGACAGACGGACGACTCGGGGATTATCCGCACGGTCCACGGCTGCGGATACGCCTTTGCCGCCGGGCTCGACGCTCACTTGCCGGAATCAGGGGCCACGGCCGGACCCGCCGCCTGCTCTCTCGTCTGTGGACGCCGCGAATTCCCACTCGCGAATGGCGAGCACATCGTCGGACGCGACGCTGCCGCCCACATCAGGCTGAACTCGCCCAAGGTGTCCCGGCAGCACGCGCGCCTGTCCGTCCGCGGCGTGGCTGTGACCGTGCAGGATCTCGGGAGCAAGAACGGCTCGTACGTTGGCGGGATCCGGCTGACCGCTCCGAGGAGGCTGCACCCGGGCGACGATCTTCGAATCGGCCCCTTCGCGCTCGTGCTCCAGGTCGCCGACGCCTCGGGCTCTACCGAGAGCGAATTCCGCTGAGCGGACGCGCGAACGCGCCCGAGGGCGCGCGAGACGATGACGGCGGCAGACGCGGCTTCAGGAAGCGCCAGGTCAGCCCGACGTTCACGCCAATCCCATACCGCGCCGCTGCGCCCGCCACGAACGTGGAAAAGGCCGCATCGAGATCGAGCGCGTCGGTGAGCGTCACCGTCGCGCCGGCGCCGACGTGCCAATGCCGGCTCGAGAGCAGGCGATCGTGCTCCAGGAACAGCGAGAGGTCCTTCAGCGCCTCGTCGAACGGAATCCCGCCGTGCGTCCTCATCCAGTTGGCGAGTCCGCGGACGGACACGGTCGGCGTGATCGCGTAACCGATCTCGAACTCCGCTGTGCTGCGATCGAGTGGTATTCCACGGAAGCGTTGCACGAACGAGTACGTGTACCGCGCATGGACGTACGCATTCGGCGCGAACGGGTCGAGCAGCCGGCCCACGTTCACACCGGTCTGCAGGGCCACCAGATTCTGGCCGGCCGAAGCCTCACCGATCGTCCGGTACTCGTGGCTGGGCACAATCAGGCTGATGACCGGCGTGACCGTAAGCCCCCGCTCCAGGAGGTTGTATCGGAGCGTAAAGAGGAAATCCTGGAAGGTTCCGTAGTAGTCGCCGGTATCGACTGACAGGCCAGCCTGGGGATTGGTGCGGCGGTACTCCTCGTACTTGTCGAGAATGAAGACGAGGAGAGGTTCATCCGGTGAGCCGGTATACCTCGAAGCGATGTACGGAAGCCGCGCGTTCACCGCAAGTCGATCGGTCAGCCCGTACTCGAATTGCACGATGCCGTAGTACGACTGGATCTCCCCGATGCTCTCGGCCTTCGCGCCGGTCTCGTCGTAATGCCCGCCGTAGTCGAGGGACTGGAACGTCAGCGAGAGGCTGCCTTCCCCGGCGAAGGGAAGCCAGGCTGACTGTGCGACTGCGCGGGCAGGAACCGCAAGCTGCAGGAACGTGAGCGCAACGACCGCGGCCGCAGTCGCGCCCGGTCGGTGGTACAGCCCCATCGCGCCGCGACGTCAACCCTGACGCGAGCCGGCGCTCCCGAAACGGACGGCTTCGGCGATCGTCCTCAGATACTCGACGGCCCGGTCGGGTGCAGTGATCAGGAATCGGCGCTGCTTCTGAGCCTCGCGGGTTTCCGCTTTGGTCATTTTCGGCCCCACCGGCACGACGACGACGCGGGCTGACGAGGGACCCAGGCTCCGCTCGAGGTCGGCGACGTCGGCGAGATCGGCGACGACGATGTTGAACCGTCCTGACTCGATCGAGGTGCGGAGCTCGCTGAGGCTCGTCACCTGGTGATACCGGTGTCCGACGAAGCGCAGCATCTCCTCCAGCTTCAGCTCGCGGGTCGCCGTTGAAATCCGTGAGTTGGAGGGCACGTACGCGAGAACCGACGCGGGATAGCGTGCGGCCTGCGCCCGCTGCATGCGGATGCCACCTGCCGAGAGGGATTTGTCGCCGCACGCATTGAGCTCGGGGCCAGCAGCAACGACCATGACCGCGACTACCATCAGGCCGAATATCCGCTTCATGGCATGCCTCCACGACGTGAGGGGACAGATCCGTTGAAAGGGTGGTTCGCGTACTCTAAGCAGCCGACCTGCGGGAGTCAAGCGGCGCACCGCGGTCTGTCAAAGCGCACCGCGGTCATGTCGCACCGCGGTCAGTCGGGGAATCCCGCGCCGAGAAACAGGCTCCTGGTCGCCTTCCAGTAGGTAAAGACGTAGCCCCGTCCATCCGGGGTCATCGCGAGCTCGCCCCGACCGGAGGCAATCCCGATGACGCCGGCGGGATCGCGGGGCGCCAGCGCCTTCCAGAGGCGGCGCTCGCCGCTGGCGAGGTCGTGGCGGTAGATCTTCAGCACGCCATCCTCCGAGCGCCGGAGATACAGAAATCTTCCGTCCGGGCTCCACTGAATCGGCCAGTCCTCGGATGTCAACCCCTCGATCGTCAGCGGCTTCCCGCCGTCGAGAGGCAGAAGCAGAAACGATCCAAGCGGGTCACTGATCAGAATCCTCCGACCCTCGGGAGAGGGCAGCACCGCAAGCATCCCCTTCTCGCCGATCGGTTCGAGCTTGCCGGTCTCGAAGTCCTGGACATAGGAACGGGGAATCGCTTCGGCGTCGGACGCGACGACGAGGATGCGACGTCCATCGGGGAACCATCTCGCCCAGTAGAAGTCCGTGAGTCCTTCCGCAGGAAGGGGCCTGATCTCCCCGGCGCCGGTCGGCATCGCCACCAGCCGGGGACGCGCACCTTCCTGCAGCGCAAGCGCCCAGCGGCCGTCAGGCGAAAGGGCCAGCGCCTTCCCCGGTCCGAGCCGAACGACGTCCGACCCGTCCGCGGTGCGCAGGCACACGTACGGCGATGCGCCGACGCCCTCGCCCCATTCGTAGAACAGGACCGTCTTTCCGTCGGCTGACAGATCCGCTGCCGTCGACCAGTCGAGCCATGACAGGTCGCGCTCCTCGCCGCCCCTCGACCAGATCATGTGGGTGCGCGGGTCGGTCGTCGCCAGCAGCGCGCGGCGATCGGGAAACAGGTCCAGCAACATGACGTCACCGGGCGCGTGGAACAACAGACGTTTCGTCCCGGTGAGCGAAACACCGTAGAGACTGCACCGCCTTCCCTGATCGCTTGCCGTGACCCAGATCTCGTCGCCCGACGCCGACCAATCCACTCCTCGAACGGTCCTCCACCCACTCGAGAGCGTCGTCACGCGCCCTTCCAGATCGATGATCTTGAGGGCACCCGCTTCGTCCGAGATGAGGGGATACTCGATGAACGCGAGCCGGTCGCCGCGAGGCGAGAAGGCCAGCCATCCGAGCTTGCCCTGCGTTGTGTAGAGCGATTTGCCGATCGGGAACTGGAGCTGGTACTCGCCCCCGGTGATCTGGATGGCGGCGAGCTGCTGCCCGTCGGGCGTCCAGTCCGCGCTGACGACGTCTTCCAGCACCTCGCGGGGCGCGCCTCCGGCCGAGGGCATGGTGGCGAGCGTGCCCACACAGCTCCCCCAATCGAGCTGGCAGTTCTGAATCAGCGCAATCTGGCCGGTCGAGGAGATGCTGGCCAGGCCGGCCGCCGGCGGGCCAATCGGCCGCGACTCGGGCCCCGACAGGCGCGTCTCGAAGAGCCGCATCGGGCCGCCGCTCCATCCGGCGGCATAAACGATCGTCTGGCCGTCCGGCGCAAAGCGCGCGTTCTGGATGAGGCCGCGCCCGAAGGTGAGCTGCTTGAAGGTTGGAGCTGACGGGTTTCCTGCAGCAGGCGCCGGACCTCCCCGCGTCGCGAAGTACACGACCGTTGCCGCAGCGCCGAGAACCGTCAGCGCCGCCAACGCCGTGACCAGCCATGGACGCCGCAGGCGCGTCGCGAGCCGCGGCACCTCGAGCACGGTCCCGTGAGTCGGGTGCTCCCGCAGCGTTTGCAGATCGCGGGCGAGGTCACGCGTCGACGCGTAGCGTTCGGCCGGATCCTTCGACAGGCAGCGCTCGATGATCCAGACGAGGGGCAGCGGCAGCGACGGATTCAAGTCGAGCGGACGCTCGGGCTCGCCGCGGATGATCATCGACAGCGTTTCGGCTCCGGTGTCCTTGTGAAACGCACGGCTGCCGGTTGCCATCTCGTACAGGATGGCGCCGAACGCGAACTGATCGGCCCGAAAATCGGCGACGCTGCCGCTCGCCTGCTCCGGCGACATGTAGCCGACGGTGCCGAACACGATCCGCTCGGTCGTTCGGTCGCCGTCCGGGTCGTCGGTGTGGGTGGCGGCGATCGCCGCGGGATCGGTCAGTTTCGCCAGCCCGAAGTCGACGATCTTGACGTGCCCCTCGCCGGTGAGCATGGCGTTCTCGGGCTTCAAATCACAATGAACGATGCCGGCTTCGTGGGCTTTCGCGAGCGCATCGGCCATCTGGCTGGCGATGTGAAGAGTCTTCTTGAGCGGCGCCCGTCCGCGTCCGAGCACCTGCCGGAGCGTCGAGCCTTCGACCAGCTCCATCACGATGAAGAACTGGCCGTCGAGCTCCCCGACGTCGTGGATGGTGACGATGCCGGGGTGGTTCAATGCGGACGCCGCTTTGGCTTCGTGCTGGAACCGCCGGACGGCGCCAGGGTTGGCCAGTGCTTCAGCACCGAGCACTTTGATCGCGACGTGGCGGCCCAGCTTCAAATCCCGTGCGCGATAGACCTCGCCCATGCCACCCGTGCCGAGTGGTCCAACGATCTCGTATCCGCCGCACTGGGCACCAGGAGTGAGGGACATCACTCGAGCCACGGTTCTCGTGAGCGCGACGCAGCGCTCGCGAGTGGAAGACTAACCGCATCACGGTCGGCCGGAGGCATGTTTTCTGGCCGGGCAAAAGGACAGCCAATCCTCCAACGCGTTCGTCGCGCGGGTGGACCAGGGATTCTGCGATTGGCTACACGATTCGCGATCCAGAGGCGATACGCTACGCCGACTGCGCGGACGCCGGTTGCAGCGTCGCGAGATCGGGCTGGTCCGGGCCATAGACGGCGACGCACGAATCGCCTGTCTTCCAGGAACCCTGAGCGACTTGATCGGCACTTTCCCGTGCCTGCCCGTGACGGTCGAAGAACGCGAAGCGGATCCGCCATCGCGTCTCGTCGCCGTCCTTCACTCGTTCGACAGCGGTGACGACCGCGGGCGCGGTCAGCCGGCGGCGGCGGCGAAACAGCACGAGCCGTCCCGATATCAGTCCGGCCGCCGTGAGCAGAAGACTACCGATGCCGAGCTCGGCACACGCCAGTGCCCACCGCGGGCGGCCATCGATCCGCGACGTCGTCGTTTCCCAGTCCGCCTGCCGCACGTTGACCGTGGATCCCGCGCGCAGGGGCAACCACTCCTTCTCGGTCACGAAGTCACGGTCGGAACACCCGCGGCGGCCGGCGCACGGAAACCGGTAGTCGACGACCCATGCCTCCGCGGACCCGGTAACGATCAGGCGCGCAAGCGGTTCGTAGAAGGCAAAGCCCTTCGCCGTGACGACCGGCCGCGTGTGCTGCTGGTCGCGGCCGCCCCGGCGGCCGATCCGTCGCGTGCCCTGCGCGCCCGATGAGCTGAACTTCTCGACCACCACCCCCGACGACACGCGTCCGTAACGCGCGCGGCTCTCTTCGGTGACGCCGAGCATGAACCCATCGAGGAAGGCCATGACGCCGCCGGCGGCGAGCCCGAAGGCCACGATGGCGCGGCCGGTGATCCGGCCCCGGGACGACACCTGGTACGCGACGGTCACCATCGCGACCAGGCGAGACGATCAGCGGGAACCACGCCACGGTGGACTGCTGAGCAATCCGCTGGCCGCCCGACCCCCCCGAAAGCCGCGACGGGCGCGTATCTGGCCAAACGGCGGACCTGCCGGAATTGTTACCGCGCAACAGGATTGACATCGGGATGGGGAAGGCCGGCATGCCACCACTCGGTGGGCCGACCCTATGTTAGGCTCACCGCCGATGCCTCTGGTTTCCGGCGCGCACTGGGACGA